>JADJSD010000001.1 GCA_016711875.1 Betaproteobacteria bacterium
TGAAGACGGTCAGTTCGAGCCGCGTCACCGGAAGCCACCGGTCCGCGAAGTCGACCAGCGTTCCCATGAGCGCCTTGCCGACGCCCTGGCCCTGCCACGGACCCGGCACGGCGATGCCCAGGATGAGCGCATGGGCGCGGCGGGGGGTCGGAGCGGCGGGGTGGAGACCGGCGTTGCCCACGATCTCCTCGCCCGCGCAGGCGACGAAGATGTAGTGGCCTTCCGGCGTCTCCGACAGGCGCTTGCGCCAGTGCTCGCGCGTCGGCATCGGCAGCTGCAACGTGCCGGACTGGGCGCTCTCGTCGGAGAAGATGCGGCAGAACCCCTCGTAATCGTCGGGTTCCGCGCGCCGCACGGTGATGTCCATGCGGCGAAGGATGGGGCGCGATCGCGCCCCCCGTCAACCCGCCCTCAGCTCAGCTTGCCGTGGCATTTCTTGTACTTCTTGCCTGAGCCGCACGGGCAGGGATCGTTGCGTCCGACCTTCTGCCCGGCCCGGACGAAAGGCTGCGCGGCAGGATCCGACGACGCCCCTTCCGCGGGCTCGCCCTCCGCCTCGCCCTCGGCCACGGCGGACGGCTTGCCGAGCGCCTCGTCGTAGTCGGCATGGTGGTACTGGACGTTCTTCACGGCCGCCGCGGCCTCCTCGGCCTTGCGCTCGGCTTCCTCCACCTGCTCCTGCGAGCGGATCTGCACCGCCATCAGGTGCTGCGTGATCTCGCGCTTGATCGAGTCGAGCATGGCGCCGAAGAGCTCGAAGGCCTCGCGCTTGTATTCCTGCTTGGGCTGCTTCTGCGCGTAGCCGCGCAGGTGGATGCCCTGGCGCAGGTAGTCGAGGGCCGCCAGGTGCTCGCGCCAGTGCGTGTCGATCGACTGCAGCATGACCGCGCGCTCGTACTGGTGCAGCACGTCCTTGGCGATGGGCTCGAACTTCGCGAGGTATTCCTCGCCGGCCTGCGCGACGACGCGGGCCTCGATCTTCCCGGGGTCGAGGGTCTCGTCGCGCTCGACCATCGACTTGAGGGGCACCTTGAGGAAGAAGTCGGCCTCCAGGCGCCTTTCCAGGCCCTCGAGGTCCCACTGCTCCTCGACGGAGTCCGCCGGCACGTACTCGCGCACGATCGCGCCGAGCACGTCCATGCGGACGTTGGCGATGGTCCCGGAGATGTCCTCGGATTCGAGCAGGTCGTTCCTCTGCGCGTAGATGACCTTGCGCTGGTCGCTCGCGACGTCGTCGTACTCGAGCAGCTGCTTGCGGATGTCGAAGTTGCGGGCTTCCACCTTGCGCTGCGCGTTCTCGATGGAGCGCGTGACCATCTTGGCCTCGATCGCCTCGCCCTCGGGAATCTTGAGCGAGCGCATGACCGCCTGCAGCTTCTCGCCGGCGAAGATCTTGAGCAGCGGGTCCTCGAACGACAGGAAGAACCGGGAGGAGCCCGGGTCGCCCTGGCGGGCGGCGCGGCCGCGCAACTGGTTGTCGATGCGGCGGGACTCGTGGCGCTCGGAGCCGACGATGTGCAGGCCCCCGGCGGCGACCACGGCGTTGTGGCGCTTCTGCCATTCCTCGCGGATCGCCGCGATGCGCGATTCCTTCTCGGCCTCGGGGAGCGCCTCGTCCGCCTTGAGCTGCTGGATCTCCGGGTCGGGGTTGCCGCCCAGCACGATGTCCGTGCCGCGGCCGGCCATGTTGGTGGCGATGGTGATCACGCCCGGGCGGCCGGCCTGCGTGACGATCTCCGCCTCGCGCGCGTGCTGCTTGGCGTTGAGCACCTGGTGCGGCAGGCCTTCCTTCTTCAGCATCTCCGCGATGAGCTCGGAATTCTCGATCGACGTGGTGCCCAGGAGCACCGGCTGCCCCTTCTCGTGGCAGGCCTTCACCTCCTTGATGATGGCGCCGTACTTTTCCTTCTCCGTGATGAAGACCTGGTCGTTCGAGTCCTTGCGCACCATCGGGCGGTGCGTGGGGATCAGCACCGTCTCGAGGCTGTAGATGTGCGAGAACTCGAAGGCCTCGGTGTCGGCCGTGCCGGTCATGCCGGAGAGCTTCTTGTAGAGGCGGAAGTAGTTCTGGAAGGTGATCGAGGCGAGCGTCTGGGACTCGTTCTTGATCGCGACGCCTTCCTTGGCCTCGACCGCCTGGTGCAGGCCGTCGGACCAGCGCCGGCCCGCCATCATGCGGCCGGTGAACTCGTCGACGATCACCACCTCGTCGCCCTGCACCACGTAGTGCTGGTCGCGGTGGTAGAGCGCGTGCGCGCGCACCCCGGCGTAGAGGTGGTGCATCAGCATGATGTTGGCCGGGTCGTAGAGGCTCGCGCCTTCGGGCAGCAAGCCCGCCTTGGTCATGAGCTCCTCGGCGTGCTCGTGGCCCTGCTCGGAGAGCGTCACCGAATGCTGCTTGAGGTCGACCCAGTAGTCGCCCGTCGCCTTCTCGTCATCCTGCTTCGACAGGTAGGGCACGAGCTCGTTGATGCGGCGGTAGAGGTCCGTCGAATCCTCGGCCTGGCCGGAGATGATGAGGGGCGTCCTCGCCTCGTCGATCAGGATCGAGTCGACCTCGTCCACGATCGCGTAGTGCAGCGGGCGCTGGAAGCGCTCGGCCACCTGCGTGGCCATGTTGTCGCGCAGGTAGTCGAAGCCGAATTCGTTGTTGGTGCCGTAGGTGATGTCGGCCTTGTAGGCCTCCTGCTTGTCCGCGTGATCCATCTGCGGAACGACCACGCCGACCGAAAGGCCCAGGAACCGGTGGATGCGTCCCATCCATTCCGAGTCCCGCTTGGCGAGATAGTCGTTGACCGTCACGATGTGGACGCCCTTGCCTTCGAGCGCGTTCAGGTACGACGGCAGGGTCGCCACCAGCGTCTTGCCCTCGCCGGTGCGCATCTCCGCGATCTTGCCCTGGTGCAGGGCGATGCCGCCCACCAGCTGCACGTCGAAGTGGCGCATGCCGAGCACCCGGCGGCCGGCCTCGCGCACGACCGCGAAGGCCTCGGGCAGGATGTCGTCGAGCGGGGTGCCGGCGGCGACCTTCTCCCGGAGGACGGGCGTCTTCGCGGCCAGCTCCTCGTCCGAGAGTTTCTGGATCTCGGGCTCGAGCGCGTTGATCAGTTCGACCGTCTTGCGGTACTGCTTGAGGAGACGGTCGTTGCGGCTTCCGAAGAGGGCCTTGAGGACGTTGGCGAACACGGGCGAGGGGGGCGTCGAAGAGGGGGGCGGATGCGACACCGGCCCCAACGGGGCCGGTTTCGAGAAGCGGCAATTATAAGGGATATGGGGACGGGACGCCCGCCCACAACCCCCCGGCGGGGCCGGGGATCAGGGCTTCGCCGGGGCGATGGCCTTGGCCGAGGCCGTCACCGGCCGGGCGTCCTGCTTGTCCAGGGCGAAAAACTTGTTCGGGTTGAGGGGCACGCCCTTTTCGCGCACCTCGAAATGCAGGTGCGGACCGGTCGTGCGGCCCGTGGTGCCCACCTGGGCGATGAGCTGGCCCTTCATGACGACGTCGCCCACCTTCACGCTGCTCTTGAGCAGGTGGGCGTAGCGGGAGGTGAGGCCGTTGTCGTGGTCGATGTCGACGATGTTGCCGTAGTCCGCGTGGAACTCCACGGCGGCGACGACGCCTCCGGCGGCCGCCATGATGGGGGTGCCGGGCGGGGCGATGATATCGACGCCGGTGTGGAACGTGGAACGGCCGGTGATGGGATCGATCCGGTAGCCGTAGTTGGACGAATAGAAGCCCGAGGCGACGGGAATCGTCGTGGGAATCGTCTTGCGGGCCAGCCGGTCGTCCATGAAGACCGAATCGAGCACGCCCATCTTGTCGCTGCGGTCATCGAGGACGCGGGCGATTTCCTCGAGCTGCTGCCGGAATTCCGGCAGGGTGAGGTCGCGCGACAGGGCCGGCGAGGGCGCGGCGCCGCCCTGGCCGGGCTTTTCATCGAAGCGAAACTCCGAGGGCTTGATGCCGGCGGCCTTGGCAAGGCGCTCGCCGAAGGCGTCGAGCCGCAGGATCCGCGCCTGGAGCTCGCCCACCTTCACCGCCAGGGCGTTGAGGTTGTCGCGCATCTCGGTTTCCGTGCGCTTCACTTCCTCCTGGTGGAGCGCCGTCACGATGGCGCGCAGGTACGGGTTGCGCAGGTCGGTCGCGAACTTCATCGTGACGAAATAGGTGGCCATCGCCAGGAAGAACCCGGCCATGAGAATGCCGAACGCGACCAGCAGCACCTGCGCCTGGGATAGCGTCACGTTGCGGCTCTTCGCGAGGCTGTCCGAAACCAGAATGATGTTCATCCGACTCCCTTTCCTATACCTTCGCCCGCATGGCCACCCGACCCCTTGCCCGCCTGCTCCGTGAAAACGCCGATCTCGAGCAGGTCAGGGACCGGCTGGCGGAAGTGACGCTCCTTCAGGAGCGCTTCAGGCAAGTGGCTCCGGCGACCCTTTCCCAGGCCTGCCGGGTGTGCGCCGTCGATGGATCGACGGTCGTGGTTCGCGCGGACAACGCGCCGGTGGGCCGCCGCCCTGCGGGCGATGGCGCCGAGACTGCTGGCCGCGCTGATCGATCCGGCGGCCGGGAAAAAGTCTTTTAAAAACAATAGGGATGAAGAGCTTACCGCATTGCGGGTCGAACTTCAAGTTACCGTCCCGCCCCGGAAGCCCGCGCCCGTGCCCCGGGGCGAGCTTCCCCGGGAAGCCCTGGGCGCCCTCGCGGAGCGCATGTCGGATTCCCCCTTGAAGGACGCGCTGGACCGGATCGCCGCGGGTCAGAGGAAGAGCAGTACCCGCTCGAAAAGGTAGAAGAGGGCGAAGGCGACGCCGAGAACGGTCACGACCTGGATGGTCTTGCCCGCGATCCGCAGATACTTGCGGTCCCGGGTCGCGAGGTAGGCGCCGCCCAGGGCCAGCAGGAAAAGGAGCGCGAAGAGCGCGACCGCCCGGAGGACGAACAAGGGGTCAGGCCGGCTGGAACCGCGCGTCGGCGAAGGCGCCCGGCAGGTCGGCGGCGGCCGCGAAAGTGACTTCTTCCCAGGCCGTCCGGTCGGCGAGCAGCGCGCGGACGAGCTGGTTGTTCATCGCATGGCCCGACTTGTGACCGCGGAAGGCCCCGATGAGCGGGTGGCCCAGCAGGTAGAGATCGCCCACCGCGTCGAGGGCCTTGTGCTTCACGAACTCGTCCTCGAAGCGCAACCCGTCGGCGTTCAGGACGCGGAAATCGTCCACCACGATCGCATTGTCGAGCGAACCGCCCCGGCCCAGGCCCGCCGCGCGCATGGCCTCCACCTCCTGGGTGAAGCCGAAGGTGCGCGCGCGCGCGATCTCCTTCACGAAGCTGACCTCGCCGAAATCGATGTCCACGTCGGTGCCGGTCGACTCGAACACCGGGTGGTTGAACTCGATGGTGAATCCGACCTTGAAGCCCTCGAAGGGCTCGAGACGCACCCGCTTGTCGCCCTGTTCGAGGGCCACCGGCTTCAGCACGCGAATGTACTTCTTGGGCGCGGCCTGCTCCTCGATGCCCGCCTGCTGCAGCAGGAACACGAAGGTGCCGGCGCTGCCGTCCATGATGGGCACCTCCTCGGCCGAGACGTCGACGTACGCGTTGTCGATGCCGAGCCCGAAGAAGGCGCTCATGAGGTGCTCGACCGTCGAGACGCGCGCGCCGTCCTTCTCGAGGACCGTCGCCATGCGCGTATCGGTGACGTTGAGCGCGTGCGCGGGGATGGCCGGGGCGCCCGGCAGGTCCGAGCGGCAGAAGACGATGCCCGTGTCGGGCTGCGCGGGGCGAAGGACGAGCGTGACCTTCGTGCCGGTGTGCAGGCCCACGCCGGTCGCCCGGACGGATGACTTGAGGGTGCGCTGTCGGATCATCTCGGTGGCCTCGGGAAGCCCTCGTGGGGCCGGAAGGCTTCGCAAAAACGCAATTCTATCATTGTCTTAGGTGCTCCACGTCCGCCGGGCGCCGCGGACATCGAATAAAAAAGGGCCCGCGCACGCGCGGGCCCTGCAGGGGCGCGAAGACGGCCGCCGGGAGACGTCGGCAGCCATCGGTCCCGCGCCGGAGGTCGTCGCACCCCCCTCCTCCGGCCCTTCCCCCCTTCACGAAAAGGGGGAAGGAAGGCGCAACTAGTCCGCCTGCTTGCGCAGGAACGCCGGGATGTCGAGCGTTTCCATGCCGCTGTGGCGGAGGGCATCGACCGTCTGGTCGCGACGGCGACGGAAGGCGGCGGGCTGCTCGAGTTCCTCGTAGTTCACGGCGAGAGGCTCGTTGTCGGTGCCGGTCTTCTGGATCATGGTGAGCGTCGGCTGGCGCTGGGCCGCGGCGCCGCCCAGGCCCGTCGCGACGATCGTGACGCGCAGGTCGTCGCCGATCGCCTCGTCGATGACGCTGCCGTAGATGATCGTCGCGTCCTCGGCGGTGAACGAGCGGATCGTGTTCATCACCTCGTGCACTTCCTTGAGCCTGAGGCTCTTGGAGGCGGTGATGTTCACGAGCACGCCGCGCGCGCCGGAGAGGTGGATGTCCTCGAGCAGCGGCGAATGCACCGCCTGCTCGGCCGCGAGCTGCGCGCGCTCGGCGCCGGCCGCCATGGCCGAGCCCATCATCGCCACGCCGTTCTCGCTCATGACCGTGCGCACGTCGGCGAAGTCGACGTTCACCAGGCCCGGGCAGTTGATCACTTCCGCGATGCCGGCCACCGCGCCGTTCAGCACGTCGTTCGAGGCGCGGAAGGCGTCTTCGTAGGTCACCTCCTCGCCGAGAACTTCCATGAGGCGGTCGTTCGGGATGATGATGAGCGAGTCGACGTGCTGCTTGAGCGCGTCGATGCCCATCGCGGCGATCTTCGTGCGCTTGCCCTCGAACGCGAAGGGCTTGGTCACGACGGCGACCGTGAGGATGCCCATCTCGCGGGCGATCGAGGCGACCACGGGCGCGGCGCCGGTGCCCGTGCCGCCGCCCATGCCGGCGGTGATGAAGAGCATGTCGGCACCGGTCACCAGCTCGATGATGCGCTCGCGGTCCTCCTCGGCGGCCATGCGGCCGACCTCGGGGTTGGCGCCCGCGCCGAGCCCCTTCGTGACCCCCGTGCCCAGCTGCAGCGTCGTGCGGGCGAGGTTCCTCTTGAGCGCCTGGGCGTCGGTGTTCATCGTGATGAACTCGACCCCCTGAACGCCGTTGTTGATCATGTGGTCCACGGCGTTGCCGCCGCACCCGCCGACCCCCACGACCTTGATCACCGCCTCGGGCGATTGGGCTTCCAGCAATTCGATCATGTCTCGTCTCCTTCGCTACTGTTGCGTGGTTGGTTGTTGATGACTCCGGCGCCGGGCACCCTGCCGCCCGCCGCCTGCTGCCTGCCGACTGCCTTCCCTCAGAAATTCCCCTTGAACCAGTTCTTCATCCGGTCCAGCACGTCCTTGAACCCGGCGCCCTGGAGCTTGGCGTGCTGGTCGCGCTGCATCTGGTCGAGGCCCGCCAGCAGCAGGCCCATGCCCGTGGAATAGCGCGGGTTCCTCACCACCTCGGCGAGCGGGCCCGAGTACTGCGGGGCTCCCACGCGCACCGGCATGTGGAAGACCTCCTCGCCCAGCTCGACCATCCCCTTCATGAGCGAGGTGCCGCCCGTGATCACGATCCCGGAGGAGAGCAGCTCCTCGAGGCCGCACGAGCGCAGCTCGCGCTGCACCAGCGAATAGAGTTCCTCGACGCGCGGCTCGATCACCTCGGCCAGCGTCTGGCGCGAGAGCTCGCGCGGCGGCCGGTCGCCCACGCCCGGCACGTCGATCATGTCGTTCACGCTCGCGAGCTGGCGCAGGGCCACGCCGTGCTGGATCTTGAGTTCCTCGGCTTCCTTCGTCGGCGTGCGAAGGGCCATCGCGATGTCGTTCGTGATCTGGTCACCCGCGATCGGGATCACGCTCGTGTGCTTGATCGCACCCTCGGTGAAGACGGCCAGGTCCGTCGTGCCGCCGCCGATGTCCACCAGGCACACGCCCAGGTCGCGCTCGTCGTCGAGGAGCACGGCATCGGCCGAGGCGAGGGGCTGGAGCATCAGGTCCCGCACCTCGAGGCCGCAGCGGCGAACGCACTTCATGATGTTCTGCGCCGCGGAGACCGCGCCGGTCACGATGTGCACCTTCACCTCCAGGCGCATGCCGCTCATCCCCAGGGGCTGGCGCACGCCGCCCTGCCCGTCGATGATGAATTCCTGCTCGAGGATGTGGAGCACCTGCTGCTCCATGGGGATGTTCACGGCGCGGGCGGTCTCGATCACGCGGTCGATGTCGTACTGCGACACTTCCTTGTCCTTGATCGCCACCATGCCGTGGGAGTTGAAACTCTTGATGTGGCTGCCCGCGATGCCGGTGATCACCTCGCGGATCTTCACGTCGGCCATGAGCTCGGCTTCCTCGAGCGAGCGCTGGATGGCGGTCACCGTGGACTCGATGTTCACGACCGCGCCTTTCTTGAGCCCACGCGAGGGGTGGCTGCCCATGCCGATGAGGTTCAGCGTGTTCTCGGGCGTCACCTCCGCCACGAGCGTGATGATCTTGGAGGTGCCGATGTCCAGGGCCACCAGCACGTTGCGGGTCTCTCGGTTGCGGTTGACGATCATGGCTTCCCGTTGTCCTCAGGCTTTCCGGCGCGGCGCGGTCGCCGGCTTGGGCGGCGCGCTTTCCCGGATCGCGAATCCGTTGGCGTATCGCAGGTCGGCGTGCGTGACGGTCGGCGCCGAGGCCTGCACCGAAGGCCACATCGCCACGAAGCGGGTGAGCCGGGCGTCGAAGTCGCCGCGGCCCAGCTCCAGCGTGAGCCCGGAGGCGAGCGTCACCTGCCAGGCGCGGCGCCTCGAGAGGCCCAGCTTCGCGAGCGGGCTCTCGATCGGGCCGATGACCTGCGCGATGGCGCCATACGCGCGCGCCATCTCGGCGGCGGCCTCATCCGGCCCCTCGAATCGCGGCAGCGGCGCCTCGTAGGACGCCGTGAAGATCTCGCCGCGCACGCTCACGAGCCGCGCCTCGTCCCAGCGGGCGAGCGGCTGGTGCGCCTCGAGGCGCACCTCGAGCGTGTCGGGGAAGCGCAGGCGCACGCTGCAGTCGCGCACCCACGGCAGGCGGCGGACGGCCTCGCGCACGGACTCGAGCGGCGCCTCGCGGGCTTCGCGCCCCTTCAGGCTCGCGGCCAGGCGCTCGAGATCGGCCGCGGCGACACGGGCGGTCTCGCCGGTGTAGCGCACCTCGGCGATGGGGCGGCGAGCGAGCGTGTCCCAGCCGAGCCATCCGCCGCCGGCCAGGACGACGATGGCGAGCACGCCCGCGGCTGCGCGCACGACCTGGGCGGCCCGGGGGCTCATGGCGTCCCCTCCCGCGCGGCGCCTTCGAGAACGCGAAGGCACAGGTCCGGATACGACAGCCCGACCGCGCGGGCGGCGATGGGCACGAGGCTGTGGCCCGTCATGCCGGGCGAGGTGTTCATCTCGAGGAACGAGTACGTGCCGTCCGCTCGCAGCATCACGTCGGCGCGTCCCCAGCCGCGGCAGCCGAGCACGCGGAAGGACGCGAGCGCGTCGCGACGGATGGCCGCCTCGACGTCGGGCCGCACCCCGGCCGGGCAGTGGTACTTCGTGTCGTCGGTGAAGTACTTGTTCTGGTAGTCGTAGTTGCCGCCGGGCGCCTCGATGCGCACGAGCGGCAGCGCCACCTCGCCCAGGATCGCGGCCGTGAGTTCCTGGCCCTCGACGAATTCCTCGACGATCACGAGCGGATCGAAGCGGGCCGCAAAGGCGACGGCCGGGGCGAGATCCGCCGCCGTGCGCACCTTCGTGATGCCCAGCGTGGAGCCCTCGTGAGCCGGCTTCACGAAAAGCGGCAGCCCCAGCGTCTCGACGATGCGCAGGAAATCGGAGTCCGCGTCGGCGATGGCGAAGCGCGGCGTGGGGATGCCGGCGGCGATCCACACGAGCTTCGTGCGCCACTTGTCCATGGCGAGCGCCGAGGCCATCACGCCGCTGCCGGTGTAGGGGATCCCCAGGACCTCCAGCGCCCCCTGCACGGTGCCGTCCTCGCCGAACCGGCCGTGCAGCGCGATGAAGGCACGGTCGAATCCCTCGCGCTTCAGGTCGAAGAGCTCGCGCTCCTTCGGGTCGAAGGCGTGCGCGTCGACACCCTTCTCGCGCAGCGCCGCGAGCACGGCCTTGCCGGAGATGAGGGAGATCTCCCGTTCGGCGGAAGCTCCGCCCATCAGCACCGCCACCCGGCCCATGCGGCGCGCCTCAGCCATTCGCGGCTCCCTTCGTGCCGACGATGCGCACCTCGGGGATCAGCGCGACGCCCGTCTTCGCCAGCACCACCGCTCGGACCTCGTCGATGAGCGACTCGATGTCGGCCGCGCGCGCGCCGCCCGCGTTCACGATGAAGTTGGCGTGCTTCGTGGAGACCTCCGCGGCGCCGATGCGCCGCCCCTTGAGGCCGCAGGATTCGATGAGGCGCGCGGCGTGGTCGCCGTCGGGATTGCGGAAGACGCTTCCCGCGTTGGGGCGGGAGAGCGGCTGGGAGGCGACGCGCTTCTCCAGGAGCGACTTCATGCGCGCCATCGCCACATCCTTCGAGCCGGGGGCGAAGGCGAAGGTGCCGGCCACGAACCATTCGTCGCCCGCGCCGCGCCGGGACACATGCCGGTAGCCGATCTCGTAATCGAGGCTCGTGCGAAGCCGCAGCGTGCCGGCGCGATCGACGGTGGTGACGTCCACGACGTGGTTCCACGTCTCACCGCCGTAGCAGCCCGCATTCATGGCGAGCGCGCCGCCGAGCGTGCCCGGAATGCCCGCCAGCCACTCCGCGCCCTCGCAGTCGTGCCGCGCGACGAAGCGCGCCAGGTGCGGAGCCGGAACCCCGGCGCCCGCCACGAAAGTGCGCCTCGCGCCGATCTCGCCCGCGGCGCGGATGCCGGAAAGGGCATGGTGCGTGAAGACCACGGCACCGTCGAAGCCGCCGTCGCGCACGAGCAGGTTGCTCCCGAGCCCGACGAAGAGCACCGGCTCGCCCGCCGGTCGCGACGCGAGGAAGGACTGCAGGTCCGCCACGTCCGCCGGCTGGTAGAAGACCTTGGCCACGCCGCCCGCGCGCCAGCTCACGTGACGGTCCATCGGTTCCGCCTCGCGCAGCACGCCTCGCAGGGGCTGGGGGCCGCCCGCCAGCGCGCCCTGCCCGAGCGCCGCCTGGCCGAGGGATTGGATCGGGGCGGCGATCATGCGGCGGCCCTCTTCACCTGGGCGAGATCGGGGGCGAGTCCGGCTATCGAGCCGGCGCCCATGGTCACGACGACATCGCCGTCGCGCACGACGGCACGCACCGCCGCGGCCATCTGCGCCGCGCTGTCGACGAACACGGGGTCGATCTTGCCCGCGACCCGCAGCGCGCGCGCGAGCGTGCGGCCGTCGGCCGCCACGATGGGCGCCTCGCCAGCGGGGTAGACGTCGGCCAGCACGAGCGCGTCGGCCGTCGAGAGCACGCGCACGAAATCCTCGAAGAGGTCGCGCGTGCGCGTGAAGCGGTGGGGCTGGAAGGCGAGCACGAGACGGCGGCCGGGAAACGCGCCACGCGCCGCCGCCAGCGTCGCCGCCATCTCCGCGGGATGGTGGCCGTAGTCGTCCACCAGGGCGAAGGACGTGCCGGCATCGAGCTTCACCTCCCCGTAGCGCTGGAAGCGACGGCCCACGCCGGAGAACTGCGCGAGCGCCCGTGCGATGGCCTCGTCCGGGGCGCCGACCTCGCGGCCGACCGCGATGGCGGCGAGCGCATTGAGGACGTTGTGCTCGCCGGGCAGGTTGAGCGTCACCTCGAGGGGCGTCACGCCGTTCACCGCGGTGAATCGCATGCCACCGCCGTCCCAGCGCACCTTCTCGGCGCGCAGGTCCGCGTCCGCCGAACGGATGCCGTAGGTGACGAGGGGTCGGGAGATGTCCTTCAGGATCGCGCGGACGTTCTCGTCGTCGCGGCACACGACGGCCAGGCCGTAGAACGGCAGGTGCCCGAGGAATTCCGCGAAGGCCCCCTTCAGGCGCTCGAAATCCTGCCCGTAGGTCTCCATGTGGTCGGCGTCGATGTTGGTGACGACCGAGATCACGGGCTGCAGGTAGAGGAACGAGGCGTCGGACTCGTCCGCTTCCGCCACCAGCAGTTCGCCCTGGCCCAGGCGCGCGTTGGTGCCGATGGAGTTGAGGCGTCCGCCGATCACGACCGTCGGGTCGAGGCCCGCCTCGACGAGGATGGCCGCCACGAGCGAGGTCGTGGTCGTCTTGCCGTGGGTGCCGGCCACCGCGATGCCCTGCTTGAACCGCATCAGCTCGGCCAGCATCATCGCGCGCGGCACCACCGGAACGCGGGCTTCGCGCGCCGCGACGACTTCGGGGTTGTCCGGCTTCACGGCGGAGGAGACGACGACGGCATCCGCCCCGGCGATGCGGCTCGCATCGTGCCCGATCTCCACGCGGATGCCGCGTTCGCGCAGGCGCCGCACGATGGGGCTTTCGGCGATGTCGGTGCCGCTCACCCGGTAGCCCAGGCTCGCCAGCACCTCGGCGATGCCGGACATGCCCGAGCCGCCGATGCCGACGAAGTGGATGTGGTTGATCTTGTGCTTCATGCGGTGTCGCCTCCGAACCGGACGGCCATCGGAGTCGTCATCGTGTCGGCGACCGGCGCCACTCGGCTTGCCGTCGATCCCGCGAGCGGGGTCCTCGCCGGGTGCCTCATGCCGCACCGCCCGCGAGCGATTCGCACAGGTCCGCGCAACGCACGGTCGCATCCGGTCGGCCGAGCATCCGGGCCTTCGAGGCCATCGCGCAGAGCTTCTCGCGCGTGAGCGAGGCGAGGAGCGCGGCGAAGCTCTCCGGCGTGGTGTCGAGCTGCGCGAGGCGGATGCCGGCCCCGTTGCGTTCGAGGAACCTCGCGTTGCCCGCCTGCTCGTCCGCCACGAACCAGGGCAGCGGGAAAAGGATGGCGGCGACGCCGGCGGCCGCGATCTCGGCCACGGTGATGGCCCCGGCGCGGCACACGAGGACATCGCACCACGCGTAGCGCGCGGCCATGTCGTCGATGAAGGCGACGGTCTGGGCATTCACGCCGGCCTTCGCATACGCGGCGTCCAGCGCGTCGATGTTGCGATCGCCCGCCTGGTGCACGACCTCGGGACGGCCCGCCTCGGGCATCGCGGCGAGCGCCGGCCACGATGAGCTCGTTCAGGGTCTGCGCGCCGAGGCTGCCGCCGACGACGAGCAGGCGCAGCGGCCCGGTCCGGCCCGCGTAGCGCGCCGGGGGCTCCGCCACCTGCGAGATCGCCTCGCGCACAGGCGTGCCCAGCCACTCGACTCGCCTGGGGCTCGGGATGCGATCGCCGATCGCGTGCCCCGTCCGGGCCTCGAAAGCTCCTTCCATCCCGACCACGACGCGGTCGGCCACCAGGGCCAGGGCGCGGTTGGTGAGCCCCGCGGTGGCGCCGGGCTCGTGGACCACGAGCGGCTTGCCCCAGAGCACGGCCATCATCCCGCCGGGAAAGGCGACGTAGCCGCCCATCGAGAGCACGACGTCGGGGCGGACGCGAACGAGGACGCGGATCGCCTGCCAGAAGGCGTAGAGCAGGCGAACCGGCAGCATCAACCAGGCACGGGGACCCTTGCCGCGCACGCCGGACATCGGGACCGCGTGCAGCGGGAAGCCGGCCTCCGGCACGAGCCTGTTCTCGATCCCCGCCGGCGTGCCCATCCACGCGACCTTCCAGCCGCGCGCGGCCATCTCCTTCGCGATCGCGATGCCGGGGAAGATGTGACCGCCCGTGCCGGCCGCCATGACGAGCAGGGTGCGGCTCACAGCGAGCCTCCCTTCATCAGGTAGCGGTTCTCGAAGTCGATGCGCAGCAGGATCGCGACGGCCACGCAGTTCATCACGATGCCGGTGCCCCCGAAGGACAGGAACGGCAGCGTGAGGCCCTTGGTCGGCAGGAGCCCCATGTTCACGCCCATGTTGATGAAGGCCTGGGCGGAGATCCAGATGCCGATGCCCTGCGCGACGAGCGCCGCGTAGTAGCGTTCGAGGCTCGTGGCCTGGCGGCCCACGGCGAAGGCGCGCACCACGAGGAAGAGGAACAGGGTGATCACCCCGGCGACGCCGACGAAGCCCAGTTCCTCGGCGATCACGGCCATGAGGAAATCGGTATGTGCCTCGGGCAGGTAGAAGAGCTTCTCGACGGAAGCGCCCAGCCCCACGCCGAACCACTCGCCGCGGCCGAAGGCGATGAGCGAGTGCGAAAGCTGGTAGCCCTTGCCGTAGGCGTCAGCCCACGGGTCCATGAAGCCGAGGATGCGCTGCAGGCGGTAGGGCGAGGAGATGATGAGCACCACGAACGCCCCGGCGAGCAGGACCGCGAGGCCCACGAAGAGGCGCCAGTTGAGCCCGCCCAGGAAGAGGATGCCCATCGCGATGGTCGTCACCACCACGAGCGCGCCGAAGTCGGGCTCGCGCAGCAGCAGGCCCGCCACCATGAACATCACCGCGAACATCGGCAGGAAGCCCTTCTTCAAGTCGTCCATGAACGCCGCCTTGCGCACCGTGTAGTCGGCGGCGTAGAGCACGACGAGCAGCTTCATGACTTCCGAGGGCTGGAAGGTCAGCGGGCCGAGCGCGATCCAGCGCCGCGCGCCGTTCACCTCGCGGCCGATGCCGGGGATGATCACCAGCACGAGCAGCCCCACGCCGGCCATGAACAGGAAGGGCGAGGCGCGCTGCCACAGCTGCACCGGCACCTTGAAGGCGAGGAAGGCGGCCACGACGCCCACGACGAGATAAATGCCGTGGCGCGCGAGGAAATAGTGCGACCGGAAGCCCGTGAAGCGCTCCGCGTCGGCCATGGCGATGGAGGCCGAGTACACCATCACCAGTCCGATGGCGAGCAGCAGCAGCACGCTCCAGACGAGGCCCATGTCGAGGGCGGTATCGCGGCGCGCTGGGTTGTAGAGCATCAGCCCTCCCCCCGCCGGGCCAGGGCGCGGGCGGCGGCGGCGAAGACGCGGCCGCGCTCGGCGTAGTTGGCGAACATGTCGAGGCTCGCGCACGCGGGCGAGAGCAGCACCGAATCGCCCGTCACGGCCAGGGCGAAGGCGGCCTCCACCGCCGCTTCCATCGTCGCGGCGCGCAGTACCGGCACGCCGGCCCCGGCGAGCGCGCGTTCCAGAATCGGCGCGTCTCGGCCGATGAGCACGACGGCGCGCGCCTTCGCCTTCACGGCCGGTGCGAGCGGCGAGAAATCCTGCCCCTTGCCGTCACCGCCGGCGATGAGCACGACGGGCGTCGCGAGCCCCTCGAGCGCGGCCACGGTGGCGCCGACGTTCGTGCCCTTGGAATCGTCGAGGAAGACGACGCCCTTCGACTCGGCCACGCGCTCGACGCGGTGCGGGAGGCCGCGGAACTCGCGGATCGCGCGGGCGAGGGGCTCGCGCGGCAACCCCGCGGTGCGGCACAGCGCGTGCGCCGCGAGCGCATTGGCCGCGTTGTGCAGCCCCGGCAGGGGCAACTCGTCGAGGGACGCGATCGGCTCGCGCCCTTCCACGAGTTGCCCCTGCGCGAGTCCCCACTCGCGATCGCCCCGCGGTTCGTCGAGCCCGAAGGTGACGGTGTCATCCCCCGCCATGCCCCGGCTCCACGCGTCGTCGCGGTTCAGCACCCGCGTGCGGCAGCGGCGGAAGATGCGCGCCTTGGCCGCGGCGTAGGCCGGCATCGCGCCGTAGCGGTCCAGGTGGTCCTGCGTGAGGTTCAGCATCGTTCCCGAGGCCAGCGAGAGGCTCGAGGTCGTCTCGAGCTGGTAGCTCGAGAGTTCGATCACGTAGCACTCCGGGTGGCCCTGCGACTCGGCCTCGATCAGGGCTTCGAGCACGGGCCGGCCGATGTTGCCGGCCACGACGGTGCGCCGGCCCGCCGCGCGCGCCATCGCGCCCGCGAGGGCCGTCACGGTGCTCTTGCCGTTCGTGCCGGTTACGCCGATCACCGTGGCGCCGGGCGCCTGGCGGGCCACTTCGCGGCCGAAGATCTCGATGTCGCCGACGATCTCGAGGCCACGGGACGCGGCTTCGCGCAGGATCGGCTCGCCGAGCGCAACGCCCGGACTCGCAGCGATCGCGTCCACGCCTTCCAGGCTCTGCGTTCGGAAGGGACCGAGGTCGGCCGCGATGCCGGGAACGGCGTCGCGCGCCGCCGCCAGGCCGGGCGGCGCGGCGCGCGAATCGGCGACGCGCACTTTCGCGCCCTTCGAGGCGAGGTAGCGCACGCACGAGACGCCCGTGTCGCCGAGCCCCAGGATGAGAACGTGCCTGCCGTGCCAGTCGCCATCTCGCCCTCCCGTCATGTCGGTTGGTTGCCCCATCTAGCGCAGCTTCAGCGTGGAAAGGCCGAACAGCACCAGCATCATCGTGATGATCCAGAACCGCACGACGACCTGGTTCTCCTTCCAGCCCTTCAATTCGTAGTGGTGGTGAAGCGGCGCCATGCGGAAGACGCGCTTGCCGGTGAGCTTGAAGCTCGCCACCTGGATCATCACGGAGAGCGTCTCGACCACGAACACGCCGCCCATGATGAAGAGCACGATCTCCTGGCGGACCACGATCGCCACCACGCCGAGCGCGGCGCCCAGCGCGAGCGCGCCCACGTCGCCCATGAACACTTCGGCCGGGTAGGCGTTGAACCACAGGAACGCGAGGCCGGCACCGGCGATGGCGGCGCAGAAGACGGCGAGCTCCCCCGCGCCCGAGATGAAGGGAAAGCCCAGGTACTTCGAGAACACCGCGTTGCCGGTCACGTAGGCGAAGACCGCGAGGGCCGCGGCGATCATCACGGTGGGCATGATCGCGAGCCCGTCCAGTCCGTCGGTGAGGTTCACCGCGTTCGAGGTGCCCACGACCACGAAGTAGCCCAGGATCACGAAGCCCACGGTTCCGAGCGGGATGGCCACGGTCTTGAAGAACGGCACCAGCAGCTCCGTCTGCGCCGGCAGCTTCGCGCTCCAGGCGAGCGCCGAGACGGCGATGGCGGCGATGACGGACTGCCAGAAGAACTTGGCGCGCGCCGAGAGCCCCTTGGGATTGCGGTGCACGACCTTGCGCCAGTCGTCGATCCAGCCCACCGCGCCGAAGCCGAGCGTCGTCGCGAGGCAGATCCACACGTAGCGGTTCTCGAGGTCGGCCCACAGGAGCGTCGTGACCGCGACCGAGACGAGGATGAGCGCGCCGCCCATCGTCGGCGTGCCCGACTTCACCAGGTGCGTCTGGGGACCGTCGTCGCGCACGGACTGGCCGATCTTGTAGGCCGTGAGCTTGCGGATCATGGCCGGCCCCACCAGGAACGAGATGAGCAGCGCCGTCATCGCCGCGAGCACCGTGCGCAGCGTGATGTAGCCGAAGACGTTGAAGGCCCGGATGTCCACCGAGAGCCACTGGGCCAGTTCAAGCAGCATGTCCGCTCCCGCCGGGCGCGAGGGCA
Organism: Betaproteobacteria bacterium; assembly: GCA_016711875.1. GTDB lineage: Bacteria > Pseudomonadota > Gammaproteobacteria > Burkholderiales > Usitatibacteraceae > FEB-7. Next base: position 17,524 of record JADJSD010000001.1, read on the forward strand.
TCCGCGACCCGCTCCATGCGCATCGCGCGCGATCCCTTCACCAGAACCGTCGCGCCCGCGAGCGATTCCTCCCGCGCCGCGGCGATCGCCTCGCCGATGTCCGCGAAGTGACGCGCGCCCGCGCCGAACGCGCCGGCCGCGTGGCCGCTGAGCGGGCCCAGGGCGATGAAGGCGTCGATGCCCGATTCCCGGGCGAAGGCCCCGACTTCCGCGTGCAACGACGGGGCCGCATCGCCCAGCTCGCCCATGTCGCCCATCACCAGGACGCGGCGGCCGGCCTGCGCGGCGAGCACGCGGATGGCGGCCTTCATCGAATCGGGATTGGCGTTGTAGGTGTCGTCGATGACCATCGCCCCGCCCTCGGCGCGGCGGCGCTCCAGGCGCCCGGGTGTGCCGGCGTAGGCGGCGAGTCCCGCCTGGATGGCGCGCGGCGGCACCTCGAGCGCGAACGCGGCGGCGCAGGCGGCGATGGCGTTCAGCGCGTTGTGCTCGCCCGGCACCTGCAGCGTCACCGCGAAGGCGTCGCCGGGGGTGACGAGGCGCACCTGCCCGTCCTCGAGGCGGCCGCGCACGTCGGCCTGGTCCGCCAGGCCGAAGGTCACGATGCGGCGACCGGCATTGAGTCCCTTCCAGTAGCCCGCGAAGGCGTCGTCCTCGTTCACGAGGGCGATGCCGCCGGGGCGCAACCCGGCGTAGATCTCGCCCTTCGCCCGCGCGATGGCCTCCACGGTGCCCAGGAGGCCCACGTGCGCCCGCTGGGCGTTGTTCACGAGCGCGACACCGGGCGAGGCCAGCTTCGCGAGAAGGTCGATCTCCCCGAGGTGGTTCATCCCCATCTCGAAGACGCCGTAGCGATGCCGCTCGCGAAGGCGCAGCAGCATGAGCGGCAGCCCGATGTCGTTGTTGAGGTTGCCCTCGGTCGCGAGAACCGCGTCGCGTCCGCCGCAATGGGCCGCGAGGATCGACGCCAGCATCTCCTTCACGGTCGTCTTGCCGTTGCTGCCCGTGAGGGCGAGCACCGGCAGCGCGAACCGCTGGCGCCAGGCGGCCGCGAGGCGCCCCAGGCCCTTGCGCGTGTCCGTCACGATCACCTGCGGCACCTCGCCCGCCGCGCCGACGCGCCGCGAGACCAGGGCCGCGACGGCGCCGCGCTCGAGGGCCTGCGCGACATACGCGTGGCCATCGTGATTCTCGCCGACCAGCGCGACGAAGAGTTCACCCGGATTGACCGCGCGGCTGTCGGTGGTGACGCCCGAGAAGGCGACGCACGCGCCCTCGGCGTCGCCGCCTGCCGCGCGGGCGGCCTCGCGCAGGTCCATCATGGCGGCCATCGCGACGGGGTCGAGTGCGTTCATCGCGGGAACGCCTCCAGTGCGGCGGCGGCGACTTCGCGGTCGCTGAAGGGATGGCGCACGCCGGCGATTTCCTGGTACGTCTCGTGGCCCTTGCCCGCCACGAGGACGATGTCGCCTTCGCGCGCCTGGTGGACCGCCGTGAAGATCGCAACCTGCCGGTCGAGGATCGCCTCGGCCCCGGGGCCCGCGCCCGCGAGCACCTGGTCCACGATCGAACGCGGATCCTCGCCCCGGGGGTTGTCGCTCGTCACGATGACCTGGTCCGCGAGACGCGTGGCTGCCTCGCCCATGATCGGCCGCTTGCCCGGATCGCGATCGCCCCCGCAGCCGAAGACGCAGAAGAGGCGATGGCCGGCCGCGACGGCGGGGCGCAGGGCCTCCAGCGCCTTTTCGAGAGCGTCCGGCGTGTGCGCGTAGTCGACGACCACCAGCGGGCCCGGGCCCGCGCCGACACGCTCGAGCCGTCCGGGCACGGGCGAGAGCTTCGCGACGGCGGCGAGCGCTTCGCCGATGCCGACGCCGCTCGCCACCAGCACGCCGATCACCGCGAGCAGGTTGGCGGCATTGAAGGTGCCGAGCACGGGGGCGGCGACCTCGCCCTCGCCCCAGGGGCTCGTCACCGGAAACCGGAGGCCCGCGTCGCTCTGCACGATGGGGCCCGCGCGAAGCTCGCCGTGGGCGAGGCCGTAGCCCGTCACCGCGACCGGCGTGCCGCGAAGGCGCGCCGCGAAGGCCCGGCCGGTCGCATCGTCCTCGTTCACCACGGCGTGCGCGAGGCCGCGCGAGGCGAAGAGACGGTACTTGGCCTCGGCATACGCTTCCATCGTGCCGTGGTAGTCGAGGTGGTCGCGCGTGAGGTTGGTGAAGACACCCACGTCGAATTTCACGCCGGCGGTACGGCCCTGGTCGAGGCCGTGGCTCGAGACCTCCATCGCCACCGCCCGGGCGCCGCGGCGCAGGTAGTCGGCCATCTCCTTCTGCAGCACGACCGCGTCGGGCGTGGTGTTGCGCGCCTCGGCGCGCTCGCCCACCAGGCCGTTGCCGAGCGTGCCGACCACGGCGGCCCGGCGTCCGAGTCCGTCGAGCGCCTGCGCGACCCACTGGCTCACCGACGTCTTGCCGTTCGTGCCGGTGACGCCGACCATCCAGAGCTTCGCGCTCGGGTCGCCGTGCACGCAACCGGCGATCTCGCTGGCGCGGTCGCGAAGGCCCTCGATCGCCAGTTGCGGCACGTCCCAGCGCTCGTCCCACCGGAAGCCGGCACGCTCCCAGATGACGGCGGCGGCGCCGCGAGTCACGGCGTCGGCGATGAAGTCGCGACCGTCGCGCGCGCTGCCCGGGTACGCGAGGAACACCGAGCCTCGCTTCACCTGGCGGGAGTCGGTCGTGAGATCGGCGAGCGGGACGCCCAGCTGCGCGAGCCGTTCCTCGAGGCCGGCGACGGGGGGGCGCGAGGAGGGGCTCACGGCGATCACCCTTCGCTCCCCGGCGAGGCGACGCGCGCTTCGGTCGCGGGCCTGGCGGGGACCTTGGCCTCGTGGGCGGGCTGCGCATCCGGAGGCACCGACATCATGCGAAGGGCCGCGCCCATCACGGAGGAGAACACGGGCGCGGCCACGTCGCCGCCGTAGTGCTTGCCGGCGCCGGGCTCGTCGATCATCACCGCGACGATGTAGCGCGGGTCCGACACGGGGCCGAAGCCCGAGAAGGACGAGACGTACTTCTTTTCCGCGTAGCCGCCGTCCTCGGGCTTGTGGGCCGTGCCCGTCTTGCCGGCGATGCGGTAGCCCGGGACGGCCGCACGCGGTGCCGTGCCACCGGGGCCGACGGCCATCTCCATCATGCGTGCGACCTCGCGGGCCGTCTCCTTCGACACGAGCGGCTTGCCGATGGGCATCGCGTCGCGCCGCACGAGCGAGAGCGGCAGCAGGTGGCCCTCGCCGGTGAAGATCGTGTAGGCGCGCGCGAGCTGCAGGAGCGAGACCGACATGCCGTGGCCGTAGGCCATCGTCGCCTGCTCGATGGGCTTCCACGTGGTGCCGGGGCGCAGCAGGCCCTTGGCCTCGCCCGGAAACCCGGTCTGCGGCACCGCGCCGAAACCGAGCTCGCGGTAGAAGCGTTCGACGCGCACGGCCGGCATCTGCAGCTGGATGCGCGCCGTGCCCACGTTGGAGGATTTCTGGATGACCTGCGCGACCGAGAGTGCGCCGTGCGGATGCGCATCGTTGATCGACCAGCCGCCGATCATGAGGGGCCCGGCGGATTGCACGATGGTGTCCGGCTTCACGATCCCGTCCTCGAGGGCGGCGGCGATGGTGAAGGGCTTCATCGTGGAGCCGGGCTCGAAGATGTCCGTGACCGAGCGGTTGCGCGTCTGCCGGCCCGTCACGTTGGCGCGGTTGTTCGGGTTGTAGTCCGGCTGGTTCACGAGCGCGAGCACCTCGCCCGTGCGCGCGTCGAGCATGACGAGCGAGCCGCCCTTCGCCTTGTTCTGCTCGACCGCGGCCTTGAGCTCGCGGTGCGCGAGGAACTGCAGGCGCTGGTCGATGGACAGCACGAGCGCCTTGCCGTCGCGGGGCACCTTGAGGCTCTCCACGTCCTCGACGATGCGGCCCTTGCGGTCCTTGATCACCTTGCGGCTGCCCGGCACGCCCGCGAGCCACTGCTGCTGGGCGAGCTCGATGCCCTCCTGGCCGCTGTCGTCGATGCCCGTGAACCCCACCACGTGCGCCATCACCTCGCCCGCGGGGTAGAAGCGACGGTATTCGCGCTGCTGGAAGACCCCGGGAACCCCCAACGCCACCACTTTCGCCGCCTGCTCGGGCGAGATCTGGCGCTTCACCCAGGCGAACTGGCGATCCTTGTGGGCAACTTTCTGGCGGATCTCCGCGGGCGTCATGCCGAGGGCCTTCGCCAGGGCGCGCATCTGCGCCTCGCTCGGCTCGAATTCGTCCGGCGTCGCCCAGATGGACTCGACCGGCGTGGAGATGGCGAGCGGCTGGCCGTGGCGATCCTTCACCGGCCCGCGCGAGGCGGGCATGTCGACGATGCGGCCGTAGCGCGCCTCGCCCTTGGCCTGCAGGAAACTGTGGTCGAAACCCTGCAGCCAGAACGCCCGGCCCGCGAGCACGAGGAAGCCCAGGCCCGCGAGCCCCAGCACGAAGCGCGAGCGCCAGCCCTCCAGGCGCAGGCGCAGTTCGGGCGTGCGCTTCTCGAACCTCATTTCCTCGACTCCGGGATCGCGGCGGGGCCGGCGATCACGCGCGTGGAGGCCGGGTCGGGCAGGCGCATGCCCAGGGATTTCGAGGCGATCGCCTCGACGCGCTTGTGCGTGGCCCACGTGCCCTGCTCGAGCTGCAGCTGCGTCCACTCCTCGTCGAGCTTCTTGGCCGCGCCCTGCGCCTGTTCCAGGTCGATGAAGAGCTTGCGAGCGCGGTGCTGCGAGGTGATCACCGCGAGGGCGCACGCGATGAGCAAGACGAGCAGGACGGCGTTGAGGCGGGCCATGGTCCGGGGCTCAGGCGGGCGAGCGTTCCGCGACGCGCAGCGTGGCGCTGCGGGCGCGGGGATTCGCGGCGACCTCGGCATCCGAGGGGCGGATGGCGCGGCCGACGAGGTGAAGGCGCGGCTCGGGCAGCTCCGAGGCGCGCACCGGCAGGCCCTTCGGCAGGCGGTCGGAGGTCGACTGGTCGCGAAGGAAGTGCTTCACGATCCGGTCCTCGAGCGAATGGAAGCTGATCACGGCGAGGATTCCACCGGGCTCGAGGAGGTCGACCGCCTGCGGGAGCGTCATCTCGAGCTCCGCAAGCTCTTGATTGACGTGAATCCGAAGAGCCTGAAAGGTCCGGGTCGCCGGGTGCTTGCCCGGCTCGCGCGTGCGAACCGCGAGACCCACGACCTCGGCAAGTTGCCGGGTGGTCCGGAAAGGCTCGCGGCCCCTTGCCGCAACAATCGCTCCTGCAACCTGTTTAGCAAACCGTTCTTCCCCATAGGTCGAGATCACCTCCCTGAGTTCTTCTTCTGTGGCCCGGTTCACCCAGTCCGCCGCGCTTTCCCCCCGGGTCGGGTCCATGCGCATGTCGAGCGGTCCATCGTTCGCGAAGCTGAAGCCGCGCCCCGGCTCGTCGAGCTGGGGCGAAGAAACGCCGAGGTCCAGCAGGACCCCGGCGAGACGGGTGACGCCGCGGGAGGCGAGCTCTCGCGTCATCGTGGAAAAGCGCGCATGGATCAGCTCAAGACGTCGATCCGCTCCCGCGTGATGCGCAATCGCCGCGGGGTCCTGATCAAAAGCGAAAAGTCTTCCGCGAACACCGAGCCGGGCGAGGATGGCCGCGCTGTGCCCGCCGCGGCCAAAGGTGCCATCGACGTACATTCCGTCGGGACGGACTCGGAGGGCGTGGACGGCTTCTTCGAGGAGAACCGGGACATGGACGACCTCACTCACGGTGGGAAAGACGGTGGCGCCCCGGGAACCGAGGGGCCGCTGCTCGTGCTGCTTCAGGCTCGGAACCCCGGATCACCGGGCGCCTCACAGCGAGAAGTTCTCCATCCCCGGGGGCAACACGGGGTTGCCGCCGGCGGTGAGACGATCGAGCTGCTGCTGCCAGTGCTCGAGGTCCCAGATTTCGTAGTAGCTGCCCTGCCCGATGAACATCACGCGCTTGTCGATGCCGGCGAACGCGCGCAGCTCGGGTGAAACGAGGAGCCGCCCGGCGCCGTCGAGCGAGAGCTCTTCCGCGAAGCCGACGAGCAGTCGCTTCCAGGGGCTGGAGGCGGGGTTGAGGCTGGGGAACGCCATGATCTGCGCACGCACCGGCTCCCACGCGGGTGCGGGATACACGAGCAGGCACTTGTCGGGGTGGGCCGTGAGGACGACCGGAACCGTCCCGCCCTGCGTCAGGGGATCGCGAACGCGCGTCGGCACCGCCAGGCGGCCCTTCGCGTCGAGATTGATCTGTGATGCCCCCTGGAACACCCGGCTCCCCCTTTTGGGGACAAACCGATCGGCCGGACCCGCCAGCCCAATCGGTTTTCCCAATTTTTCCCACTTCTGCACACTCTAGAGATCGCGCCGAGGGGCGTCAAGGGGTAATTCGGAGATTTTTTGTTGTGCGACAGGGACTTAGGTGCGGTTCAGGTACGCTTTTCGGATTTTACGATAGTCAATAAAATCAATAATTTACAAAACTTAGTGAATGTCGTTTCACAGAGTTAGTGACTCCTCGCCTCGCCGGGGGCGAAAATGGGCTGCATGGAGATATCCACATGACGCGCTGCAACATGAGCATCGGTCTCCTGGCCGCGATCGCCCTTCTCGCCGGGTCCGGAGCAGTCCCGGCCGAAGTGCGTTCCTCGAGCCCGGACCCCGCGCACGTCCTCGAAGGCGCCGCGCTCGTGGGGGCGCTGCGCGCCGGCGGACTCACGCTCTACTTCCGCCATACCGCGACGGATTTCTCGCAGAACGACGCCGCGATGAAGGGCTACGACGAGTGCGCGTTGCAGCGGAACCTGTCGGAGGAGGGCCGGCGCCAGGCCCGAGCCATCGGCGACTGGGTGCGCCGGCTGTCGCTTCCCGTCGGCGAGGTGATCGCGAGCCCCTTCTGCCGGACGATGGAAACGGGCCGCCTGATGTTCGGGCGCGCCGAACCCTCGACCGTAGTGCGCGGCTACGAGGGAACCTCGTCCGCCAACGCCGACTACACGAAGCTCGCCTCACTGCTTTCCTCGCCACCGGCGAAGGACGGCACGCTGCGCATGATCACCACGCACGGAAATCCCTTCCGCGCCATCGCCGGGCCGCCGCATCTCGACGAGGGCGAGGCGGCCGTGCTCAAACCCCTGGGGAATTCGTTCGCGGTGGTCGCGCGCATCAAGGCGGGCGACTGGGAGAGGCTCGCGGCAACCGATCCGAGGTGATCCCGGCGCGCCAATGAAAAAGGCCCGGCCGAAGCCGGGCCCCGCCGGGGAGGCGCTGGACAACTCAGGGACGCTTTGGCGAGCCCGTTCCGCCCGTCGAGGGCAGCAGGGTCACGGGCTCAGGCACGCTTGGTCTTCTGGCCCGCGAGCGCGAGCTTCGGGGAAGCGGCGTTCTTCGCGGTGGCCACTTTCGCCGGCCCCGCCTGCCTGGCGCTCGCCACCCGCACGGGCGATGCGGACTTCGTGTTCTTCGCGAGCTGCGGCTTCGGCGACTTGGCCGCCGCGACCCGGGTCGCCGGCGCCGCCTGTTGCTTCGCGACGACCGGGGCGTCCTCGGCGGGAACGGCCTTCGCCTGTTCGATGCCGCCGTCCTCCTCGCGCACGAGGTCCGGAATGTACAGCCCGTGGATCATGCGGGTGCGCTCGACGTAGCGGCGCAGTTCGCCCGCGCCTTGCGCGGCCTTGTCTTCGATCGCCCGGGCGACGAAGGGGGAGAGATTCGCGGTCTTCACGGCGATGCGTTGCGGTTCCTGCGCGAATGCGCCGGTGGCCAGGGTCGCGAGAGCGGCGGCTGTGGCGAGCCGAAGGGCGAGGGATCGAGTGTTCATGCGCGATGCTCCGGAAGTTGGAATGGACTCGGGATTCCATCCGCGAAATCCCGATGGGACTTCCCTATCAACATCCGTGCCACGCAGGGCAAGCGACTGATCGGCAAGGGGTTCGCCTTTGAAGGCGCCACCGGGGGAAGCGCGAGCCGTCGGAAACGGTCAGCGGGGGCACCCGGTTCGTCGCCGACAGGCGACGCGCGAAGCGCCGCACCGATCCGCCATCACTCGGAATCACCATGAAAAACGGGTGACGCCGTTCGGCGACACCCGTCGTCGGGGAACCGCGCGACTTTCAGTGATGCCCGGGCTTCGGTTCGCGACGCAGGCGGCGTTCGGCGCCGAGCGCGAGCCCCGGGCCGGCCCCTTCCGCGAGGAGCGCCTCCCAGTCGGTGAAATCGCGCGGCGTGCTCGCCAGGGCGGCCATCACCCAGCGGACATGCTCGACCTCGTCCTGCGCGAGCTGCCCGGCGAGATCGCGAACGCCGGAATCCTTCACCTGGCCCGCGGCGCGCTCGAACATCTCGACCGCCCGCTGTTCGGCCTTGAGCGCGATCTCGAGCAGCGCGCGGGGCGAGGCGATGTGAAGCACCATGTCGCGCGGACAGCAGTCGGCGTCGTGCGACTCGAGCCACGCGTACTGGCGGTAGTCGACCTCGGGCAGCGCGAGCCCGCGCGAACGCGCCTCGAGGCGTTCGTAGTGCTCCTGCTCCAGCACCGCGAGCTTGCCGCACAGCGACGCGAGTTCGTCCTCGCCGCGCTCCCGGAAAGCGGCCTGCAGGTCCCTCAGGGTGCGCGCGGCCTCGAACTCCACGGCGAGGGCATGGGCAATGAACTCCTCCAGCGTACAACCGGGTCCGATCTTCATCGCCGTCGGGCCTTTCCAAGGTCATCGGGAGGCGCGAGTTTGCTCCCGCCGTTTGGCAAAAGACAAACGGAATTTTCGGCATTCCACAGAGCGAAACAATGCCCCCATGAGCTACGGGGGGATCGGTCCACGGACCGGCACGAAACAGCGAAATGGAAATGTGAAGCGGGCCGATAAGCGGGATTCTGTTACGGCCTCGCGGCTATGACGGTCATCCCTCTGGGCATGTCGTTGCCGCCATGCTCAAGCCACCTACCCGCAGGCTCGACGGGCCGCGTCATCGCCTGCCTATTTGGTGTTGCTCCGCGTAGAGATTGCCCGTTTCACCCCCACCATCCTTTCGAACGGCAGGACTCGTCTCTGTTGCTCTGATCCTCGCCTCACGGCGGACGGGAGTTACCCGCTACGCTGCCCTGTGGAGTCCCGACTTTCCTCTGCGCAACCGAAGTGGCGCAGCGACCGTCTGGCCCGCTTCACCCGGCCATTCTACGGGGATGCGGCGGGCGCACCCGCTTTATCGCTTCGGCTGGAAATGCCGCGCGTCGTCGTAGAAGGACTCGCGCGCGGTGTCCGTGTGCCAACCCGGCACGCCCAGCACCGGCAGGGGCGCCATCGCCCTGGGCGAGGGGAAGCGCGCCCGGCTGGTGAAATGCAGCGCCACGAGCGCGTCCGCCTGCGCGACGCGCGCCTCGAAGGGCAGCATCGCGAAGAAGTCGTTCACCGGCACGAACACGGTCTTCGCGACGATGCCGATGAAGGGATCGAGCGCCTTCTCCGAGAGCGCGTGGCCGAACGGGATGAAGCTCACTTTCGCCACCAGCTCATCGCGCCGGTGCCAGAAGAGTTCCTTCCACTCGTGATCGACCAGCAGCCGCAGGAGCGCGGGCGAACTCGAGGCCACGATCACGCCGCCCTCGTCGAAGAGCGAGAGCGCGTCGCGCTCCGGACCGCGCCGCCGCGACTCGCCCTCGCCACCTTCGGCCAGGATCGCCGCGTGCTGCGCGTTGATGGCCGCCTTGGCCTTCGGGAAGGCCATCCACGCGAGCGCGTTGAAGAGGTCGTGCCAATTCTCCAGCCGCGTCTCGATCTCGCCCGTGCGGGCGATGTGCTCCTCGTAGGTCGGCCGCCCGGCGTCGCCCGATTCGCGCGGCGTCACGAAGCGGATGGGCAGGCCCTGCGACGTCGCGATGCCCCGGGCGAGCGCCGTCAGGTCATCGGGGGTCGGCCACCGCAAGGGGTCCAGCTGTGCGATGAGGCCATGCAGGGGCGCGAGCATCGGGGAGCGAAGGCGATCCCGCGCGACCGCCCAATCCATCGCGAAGCCGCGGGACTCAGCCCGCGAAGCGCCAGGCGAGCCGTTCGCCCGCGCGAAGGGGCACCACCGATTCGGCGCCGAAGGGATACGACGCCGGCACTTCCCAGGCCGACTTCTCGATCGTCACCGTGCCGCGGTTCTCCGGCAGGCCGTAGAACGCCGGGCCGAAGCGGCTCGAGAATCCCTCGAGCTTCGCCAACGCGCCCACCTGCTCGAACACCTCGCAATAGAGTTCCATCGCCGCGTGCGCCGTGTACAGGCCCGCCGAGCCGCAGCACGATTCCTTGGCCCCCTGCGTGTGCGGAGCCGTGTCCGTGCCAAGAAAGAATTTGGGATTTCCCGACACGGCCGCCTGCACCAACGCGACGCGATGCTCCTCGCGCTTGAGGACGGGCAGGCAATAGTGGTGCGGCCGGATGCCGCCCGCGAAGATCGCGTTGCGGTTGAGCAGCAGGTGGTGCGCGGTGAGGGTCGCCGCCACGTTCGCGGGCGCCGCCGCCACGAACTGCGCCGCCTGCCTCGTCGTGATGTGCTCGAGCACGATGCGAAGCCGAGCGTGCCGCTTCACCAGCGGCGCGAGCACGGTCTCGATGAACACCGCCTCGCGATCGAAGATGTCCACCCCCGGATCCGTCACCTCCCCATGGACCAGCAGCGGGAGGCCCGCGTCGGACATCGCGGCGAACACGGCGTCGCACTTCGCGATGTCGGTCACGCCGGAATCCGAGTTCGTCGTCGCACCGGCCGGGTAGTACTTCACCGCCTTCACGAACCCGGAAGACTTCGCCTTCGCGATCTCGTCCGGCGACGTCCGATCCGTGAGATAGAGCGTCATCAGCGGTTCGAACATGGAACCCGGAGGCAATGCCGCGAGGATGCGGTCGCGATACGCACCCGCCTGTTCCACCGTCACCACGGGCGGCTTGAGATTCGGCATGACGATCGCACGACCGAATTGGGCGGCGGTGGCGCCGACGACGGAGCGCATCGCCTCGCCATCGCGGAAGTGGACGTGCCAGTCGTCGGGACGGATGAGGGTGATCGTGTCGGCCATGGTGGTCGAATTATAGCGGTCGGGACGTTGGCGATTCGCGGATGCCGTGCGGGGAGGCTCGCGGTTGCAGCCAAGCGGTGCTGGCCGTTGCAGTGAGGGGAGGCTGGCGGTTGCGGCATGCGAAACCTGGGCGCTGCACCCGTGGCTGCTTCTGGCGGGTGCCCGGCTTTTTCGGGCCAGTCAACACACGACAGGCCCGAAAAAGCCACCCGCAACAGGGCTGGGCACGGCTTCGCCTTACTCCCACCCCAATGATCGCAGCCGCAGCGCCAAGGTTTCGCATGCCGCAACCGCCAGCCTCCCCGAAGCGCCGTGCCGGTGCGAGCAGGTGGTCGGCACTCATCGGCGCTCGTGGGGACCGATCGGCCGCCATACGACCGCACGGGCTGGAAGTTGGGTAACAAGGCGCAGCCGTCGGCGCCGCGATGGGGATGGGGTGGAATGTTGGAAGCGCCATCGCAGCCCGAGAGAGGGGGGTAGATGGTGGAAGCACCACCGCTGGCCGAAGGCGACCGGGGGTAAAGGCGATCGGATCCTTGGCGCTGCGGCTGCGATTTTTGGGGTGGGGAAAAGGCGTAGCCGTACCCACCCCTGTTGCGGGTGGTTTTTTCGGGCCTGACGTGTGTTGTCTGGCCCGAAAAAACCGGGCACCCGCAAGATGCAGCCAAGGGTGCAGCGCCCAGGATCCGATCGCCTTTACCCCCGGTCGCCCTTCCCTTTCGCTATCGCCTTCGCTTTCGAACTCGAACTCGAATCACCGCCATCGCCCGCCTTGAGCGCCAGCGCCGCCTGGTAGAGCTCGCTCCGGTTGACGCCGGTGATCTTCGACGCGAGCGCCGCCGCCTGCTTGACCGACAGCTCCTCGAGCAGCACGCCGAGCACCTTGCCGGCATCCACGGCCGGGCCGGTCTCGACCGCTCGCGCCTCGACGACGAGGACGAACTCGCCGCGCGAGCGGTTCTCGTCGGCGCGCACCCAGTCGACGGCAGCGGCAAGGGGAACGCGGGTGATCGTCTCGAAACGCTTGGTGAGTTCGCGGCAAACGACGACATTGCGATCGCCAAGCGCCGCGTGCAGGTCGGCGAGCGTGTCCTCGATGCGATGCGGCGATTCGAAGAGCGCGATGGCCCAGGGCCCGGCGGCGAGATCGGCGAGGCGGCGCTTGCGATCGGCCCCCTTCGCGGGAAGGAAACCGGCGAAGACGACGCCCTCGGCCGCGATGCCGCTCGCCGAGAGCGCCGTGGTGAGCGCGCTGGCGCCGGGAATGGGGATGACCGGGAAACCCTCCGCACGGACGCGATCGACGAGATGCGAGCCGGGGTCGCTCACCGCGGGCGTTCCCGCGTCGCTCACCAGGGCCACCGCCTTGCCTTCGCCCAGCAACCGCAGGATCGACTCGCTCGCGGCCCGCTCGTTGTGCTCGCGCACGGAGACGAGTTTCGCCCCGATCGCGAAGTGCGAGAGTAGCCCCTGCGTGACCCGGGTGTCCTCGGCGGCGATGACGTCGGCGTCCCGCAGGACCTCGAGCGCGCGGGCGGTGATGTCCCCGAGGTTCCCGATGGGGGTGGCCACCACATATAATCCCGAGGGCAACGACGCCGCGCGGCCTTCCGCTGCCGGCGAACCGGAGTTGCTCTTGCCTTCCTCCTTCGCGCGCCTCACCGCCGTTCTCCTCGCCGCGCTTCTCGCGGCTGCCCCGGCATTCTCGGCCGACCCGCCCCGCGAGACAACTTCGCAGCCCGGGTTCGCGCCCTCGACGGTCGTGACGCCGATGCGCGACGCGCCCCCGGCACCGCCTTCGCCCGCCGACAATCCGTCCGCGGCCGGTGACAAGCCCGCCCCGGCGGCAAAGGCGCCCATTGCCGAGGGTCCCGCGCCGCACGTCGCGCTCATCCTGCCGACCGCCTCGCCCCTGCTGGGTCGCGTGGCCGATTCGGTGCGGCTCGGGTTCTTCGCGGCGGCCGAGGTGGCGGGCAGGAATGCCGTGCCCGTTCGCGTCTATTCGACCGCGGACGACGGCGCGAGCGCGATCGCCGCCTGCCAGAAGGCGCAGCGCGACGGTGCGGTGCTCGTGGTCGCGGGCCTCACGCGTGACGGCGCGACGGGCCTGTCACGCAGCGACTGCCCGCGCCAGCCGACGCTCGTGCTCAACCAGCCGCAGGATCCGGACCTGCCGGCGCGCATGTACGCGATCTCCCTCGCCGCCGAGCAGGAGGCCCGCCAGGCCGCGCTCATGGCGGTGAACGACGGGTGGACGCAGGCCATCGTGATCGCCTCGCCCTCGCCGCTCGCCAAGCGCGTCCAGGAGGCCTTCGAGAAGGAGTGGGGCCGGGCGGCCGGGGAGGTCCGCCGCGTCCCCTTCGCCGGGGGGCCGGACGACGCACCCGCCATCAAGGAACGGATCGCCTCGCTCAAGGGCGACATGGTCTTCCTCGCCCTCGACGCGACCGCCACGCGCGCGGTGCGGCCGTACATTTCCGGATCGTTCCCGATCTATGCGACCTCGCTTTCCGTGGACCCGCGAGCCGAGCCGACTGTCAACGTGGACCTGGAGGGCGTGCGTTATGTGGACATGCCCTGGTTCGTCCAACCCGACCATCCCGCCGTGATGGTCTACCCCCAGCCCTCCACGCCCATGGCGGTGGAGCAGGAGCGGCTCTACGCCCTGGGCATCGACGCGTACCGTCTCGCCCTGCTGCTGCTCAAGCCCGATCCGAAGGGCATTCGCCTCGACGGCGTCACGGGCCGCATCTCGCTCGGCGCGGACCGCCATTTTCCCGCACCCTCGTGCCCGCCGGTTTCGACGCCGGGCGCGCGGTGGCCACCGGCCCCGCGCCGTGACCGCGACGCCCCGCCCTTCCGCCCGGGACAGCGGTCTCGCGGCGGAGGAGGCGGCCGCCCGCTTCCTGGAATCCCGCGGTCTCGCGATCGTCGCGCGCAACTACCGCACGCGCTTCGGCGAGGTCGATCTCGTCGCGCGCGAAGGCGCGACCCTCGTCTTCGTGGAGGTGCGCAAGCGCTCCTGGCGCGCCTGGGGCGGCGCGGCGGCGAGCGTCGATGCCCGCAAGCAGTCCCGCCTGGTCGCCGCCGCCCGACACTATCTCGCGCGGCTCGGTGCGGAACCTGCGTGCCGGTTCGATGTCGTTACGTGGGACGGCGATCCGGGGCCACCAGGCTGGATCCGCGGCGCCTTCGACCTCACCGGGCGCTAGAATGGCGGCCACGGCCCGACACCTGACGAACAAGAACATGGACCTCACCGCACTCGTCCGCTCCCATTTCGAGGACGCCATCGCGCTCAAGCGGCAGATGAGCGACACGATGGCTCCCGCCCTCGCCCGTGCCGGCGAAGCCCTCGCGCGCTCGCTGCGCGAAGGCCACAAGGCGCTCGCGTGCGGCAACGGCGGCTCGGCGGCCGATTGCCAGCATTTCGCGGCCGAGATGGTCGGGCGCTTCGAGCGGGAGCGGCCCAGCCTGCCCGCCATCGCCCTCACCGTCGACTCCTCCGCCCTCACGGCCATCGGCAACGATTACGGCTTCGACCACGTCTTCTCGCGCCAGGTGCTCGGCCTCGGGAACCCGGGCGACATCCTCGTCGCGATCTCCACCTCGGGAAACTCGAAGAACGTCATCGAGGCCATGAAGGCCGCGAAGGCGAAGGGCCTCGCCGTCATCGCCCTCACCGGCCGCGACGGCGGCGCCATGGCGAAGATGCTCGGCCCCGAAGACCACCACCTGAACGTCGCGCACCCGCGCACCATGCGCATCCAGGAAGTGCACATCCTCGCCCTGCACTGCCTGTGCGACGTCGTCGACCAAGTCCTTCACGGAGAACAAAAATGAAGCGCTACCTGCCCGCCCTCGCCCTCGTCCTCGCCCTGCCCGCCCTCCAGGGCTGCATCGGGGTCGCCGTCACCGGGGCCGCCGCCGGCGTCATGATGATCGACGACCGCCGTACCACCGGGGTGTACGTGGAGGACGAGAACATCGAATGGAAGGCGCTCGCCCTCATCACGGACCGCTACAAGGGCTCGCACGCCAACGCGACGGCCTTCAACCAGAAGGTGCTCCTCACGGGCGAGGTGCCGTCCGAGGACGTGAAGAAGGCCGTCGAGGACACGGTGAAGGGCATCCCGAGCGTGCGCGAGGTCGCCAACGAGCTCCAGGTCGCCGGCAACTCCTCGCTCGCCTCCCGCGGCAACGATTCCATCATCACCACCAACGTGAAGGCGCGCATGGTCGGCAACGGCAAGTTCTCGACCAACCACGTGAAGGTGGTCACCGAGTCGGGCACCGTCTACCTGATGGGCCTGGTCACGCAGACGGAGGGCGACGCCGCCGTCGAGATCGCGCGTTCCACCTCGGGCGTCTCCCGCGTCGTGAAGGTCTTCGAGTACATCCCGCCGAAATAGGAATTCCGGGGGCGGGAGGCTGCCTCCGCAATTGCCGTGCATGTTCCATTGGCGTCGTGTCGGCAGCGACCGCCTGCGTCTTGGCGCCGATCCCCGCGAAGCGGGGCCCCTCGTCGCGTGACCTGGCGGTCTACCGGAACATGGCGTACGCGATGAGAATCGCGGCCACCACCCCGGCGAAGTCGGCGACGAGGCCGAAGGGGATCGCGTAGCGCGTCTTCGTGATCCCCACGCTGCCGAAGTAGAGCGCCACGATGTAGAACGTGGTGTCCGCCGAGCCCTGGAAGATGCAGGCCAGGCGCCCCACGAAGGAATCCACCCCGTAGGTCTTCATCGCGTCGATCATCATGGCGCGCGAGCCGCTGCCGCTGATGGGCTTCATGAGCGCCGTGGGCAGCGAGGCGACGAAATCCGTGTCGACGCCCAGCGCCCCGAAGAACCAGGCGAAGGCCGCGACGACGTACCCCAGCACGCCCGAGTTGCGCAGCACCCCGATGGCCACGAGCATGCCCACGAGGTACGGGATGATCATGAGGGCCGTCGTGATGCCGCCCTTGGCGCCCTCGATGAACGCGTCGTAGACGTTGATCTTCTTCTTCAGGCCCAGCAGCAACGCGCCGATCACGATGCCGAAGAGGACGAGGTTCGAGAAGACCTTCGAGAACACCTCCACCTGCGGCTTCGTGAGCCCGGTCGTGATGAGCCAGATGAGGGCCGCGACGAAGGCCGTGATGGTCCCGAGCCAGGCGAGCACCACCGGGTGGAGCAGGTCGATCTTCTGCTTGAGCGCGACCACCGTCAGGCTCACGAGCGTCGCGGCGTAGGTCGCGATGAGGCAGGGGATGAAGATGTCCGCGGGGTTCGCCGCTCCCAGGATCGCCCGCTGCGCCATGATCGACAGCGGGATCAGCGTGAGCCCGGAGGTGTGCAGCACCAGGAACATGATCTGCGCGTCGCTCGCCTCCTCCTTGCGCGGGTTGATCGACTGCAGGCTTTCCATGGCCTTCAGGCCGAAGGGCGTCGCGGCGTTGTCGAGCCCCAGCAGGTTGGCCGAGAAGTTCATGACCATGTGCCCCGTGGCGGGGTGGTCCTTCGGCACGCCGGGAAAGATGCGCGAGAAGAAGGGCGAGATGAACCGGGCGATGGCGCCGATCGCCCCGGCCTTCTCCGCGATGGCGAGGATGCCCAGCCAGAAGGTCATGACGCCCGCGAGGGGCAGCGCGATCTCCATGACCGCGATGCGCGCCGAGTCGAACATGCCGTCGACCACGCGCTTGAAGACCTCCGTGTCCCCTCCGAAGACGAACTGACCCAGCGCGGCCACGAAGCCGACGAGGAAGAAGGCCGTCCAGAAGTGGGTGAGGGTCATCGACCGAAATCGGGCTCCGCCCCCGATTTCGTCACTTCACCGACACCCAGAGCGGCCAGAGCCAGTTGTCCGGGCGATGCGTCACCGAGACGTTCGCGCGGGAAACCCAGGGCGTCACCTGCCGGTGCAGCGGGATGGCGTTCACTTCCTTCTGCAGCGCGCGGATGGTGTCGTTGATGAGGCCCTGGCGCTTCGCCATGTCCATCTCGGATTCGGCCTTCTGGATGAGGGCATCGACTTCCGCGTTGCGGAAATTGCCGTAGTTGGTGTCGCCGCGGCCCGAGGAGGCCTCGAGGCTGTGGTAGAGCGGGCGCAGCGTGAACATGGCGTCGCGGTTGTTGTCGCCCCAGCCCTGCATGCACGCGCTGAATTCCTTCTTGGGCGTCCTCTGGAAGTACTGCGCCTTGGGCATCGTCTCGACCTTCACGGTGAGCCCGATGCGCGCCCACATCGCACCCAGGGCGACGCAGATCTTCTCGTCGTTCACGTAGCGATCGTTCGGGCAGTGCAGCGTGAAGCCGAAGCCGTTGGGGTAGCCCGCCTCCGCGAGGAGCGCCTTGGCGGCGGCCACGTCGAACGGCGGGCGCCTGTCGAGCTCGGCCGGGATGCCCTCGCCCTTCGGGTTGGGCGTGAGGATGGCCGTGGGCGTCGCGAGGCCGCGCATCACCTGCGTGCGGATCGCGTTGATGTCGATCGACTGGTAGAGCGCCTGGCGCACGCGGCGGTCCTTGAAGGGGTTCTTCCCCTTCACGTCGGAGAAGAGCAGCTCGTCGCGGGCCTGGTCGAGCGCGATGGAGATGATGCGGTTCTCGTCGCCCTCCCACACCTTGATGTCCTTGTCCTCCTTGAGCTTCGGGATGTCCTGCACCGAGGGATCGAGCACGAAGTCGATCTCGCCGGACTTGAGCGCGGCCATGCGCGTGGCCGCATTCGCGATGGGGCGGTACTCGATGCGATCGGCGTTGCCCTCGAACCGGCCTTCCTTGATGCCCCACCAGTCCGGGTTCTTCTCGTGCACCGTCTTCACGCCCGGCTCGGAGGCGACGAGCTTGTACGGCCCCGTGCCCATCGCGTTCTTCGAGGCGTGGGTCACTTCCTTGGCGGCGAAGTCCTGGGGGTTGGCCGAGCCGTTCTTCTCGGCCCACGCCTTGCTCATGATCGGCACCTCGGCGATGTAGAGCACCTGCAGCGCGTTGGGCAGGGGCGAGACGAACTCCACCGTGTGGCTGTCGATCTTCCTCACCGCCCCCGAGGGGCCGGCGTAGGCCCGGAACTGCCAGCTCTTGCCCGCGCGCTCGAAGGAGAAGACGACGTCGTCGGCCGTGAAGGGCGTGCCGTCGTGGAACCGGACGCCCTTCCTCAGCGTGAACACCCACGTGGTGGGGCCCTTGCCCTTCCACTCGGTCGCGAGCCAGGGTGCGAGGGACATGTCCTTGTTGCGCCCCATGAGGCGGTCGTAGACGAGATTGTTGTTGGCCTTCGTGAAGCCCTCGTCCTGCGCGTGCGGGTCCTGGGTGGCGATGTCGCCCTGGGAGGCCCAACGGAACGTCGCGGCGCCGGCCGCGGTGGAGACGAACAGCAAAGCACAGGCGATGGCGGCCCGGATACGCATCGATTCCTCCCTGGGAATGCTCGTTGGACGGTGTGCCCACAGTGTAGGGAGGGGGCCCGGATGGCGCCAGCCTTGCCTCCCGCGGCGAATTGACGCTCCCCGCCTGTGGTATTAAACTGGTCTTATCAGTGTAGCGCACCGAGGCCCCATCCAGTAGCCCCCAGCGATGACCAAAGCGCGCCCCCCCTTCAAGCCGGATGCCGGCGACCCCACGCCGCTCTACCTGCAGCTCGCCCGGCACCTCGAAGACGCGATCCGCGACGGCCTGTACCGGCCCCACGAGGCACTGCCTTCCGAGCGGCTCCTCTCGGAAAGCCTCGAGCTCTCCCGCGTCACCACCCGCAAGGCCATCGACCAGCTCGTGACCCAGGGCCTCGTCGTGCGCCGCCAGGGTTCGGGCAACTACATCGCCCCGCGGGTCGAGCAGGCCCTGTCGCGCCTCACGAGCTTTTCCGAGATGCTGGCACGGCGGGGCTATACGCCCGGCTCGCGCTGGCTCGACCGCTCCGTGGGCCCGGCCACCCGTGAGGAGGCCCGCCGCCTGGGTCTCGCGCCGGGCACGCGGGTCGCCCGCCTCGAGCGCCTGCGTCTCGCCGACGGCGTCGTCATGGCATTCGAGGAAAGCGTGCTGCCCCTGGACGTGCTGCCCGACCCGGCGATGGTGGGCACCTCCCTCTACGAGCACCTCACCCGCGTGGGGCTCGCCCCCGTGCGAGCCGAGCAGCACATCGCGGCGGAGAACGCGCCCGAGCGCATCGCGAAGCCCATGGGCCTCGCGACGGGCCGGGCCGTGCTGCACATCACGCGCATCGCGTTCCTCGGCGACGAGCGCGCCATCGAGCTCACGGTCTCCTGGTGCCGCAGCGACTACTACGACTTCGTCGCCGAGATGAGGCGCGAGGCATGAGGCGCCTCGCGGGCCGAATCCTCACGCCGGGCGGTTTCATCGACGGCACGCTCGCGTTCGGCGAGGACGGGCGCATCGCTTCGGTCTCGGGCGACCCGGCCGCCGGCGGAAACGAACGCGAGGGCGCCACCGCCTTCGTGCTGCCGGGCTTCGTCGACCTGCACGTCCACGGCGGCGGCGGGCACGACGTGATGGAAGGCGGCGATGCCGCGGCGGCCATCGCCCGCCTGCACGCGCGCCACGGCACCACCTCGATCCTCGCGACCACCATGACTGCGCCGGCCGCGGACCTGGAGTCGGCCTTCGCGGCCCTCGCCGTCACCGTGCAAACGCGACCGTCCGGCGGCGCGCGCATCCACGGGGTGCACCTCGAGGGCCCGTACATCAACGCGGGCAAGCTCGGCGCGCAACCGGACTTCGCACGCGCCCTTTCGCTGGACGAACTGCGGCGGCTGCGCGCGCACGCGCCCGTCCGGCTCGTCACGCTGGCCCCCGAGTTGCCCGGCCATCTCGGGGCGATCGCGGGGCTCGTCGCCGAAGGCATCCGCGTCCAGCTCGGCCATACCGAGGGCACCTACGAGGACGGGGTCGCCGCGCTCGCGCAGGGCGCCTCCGGCTTCACGCACCTCTTCAACGCGATGAGCGGCTTCCGGCACCGCGAACCGGGGATGGCGGGCGCGGCGCTCGCCCACGCGGAATTCGCCGAGATCATTCCCGACCTGCTGCACGTGCACCCGGGCGCCATCCGCGTCGCGCTTCGCGCCGTGCCGCGGCTCTTCTGCGTCACCGACTCGACGGCCGCTTCCGGGATGCCGGACGGCGAGTACCGCCTCGGCCGCCACACGGTGACCAAATGCCTGGGCGGCGTGCGCCTGGTCGACGGGACGCTCGCCGGATCCGCGCTCACCATGGACCAGGCGTTTCGCAATCTCGCGGGACCCCTCGGGCTCACGCTCGCCGAGGCCTCGGCCCGCACGGCGACGCACGCCGCCGACTTCCTGGGCCTCGCCGATCGCGGCCGCCTCGCGCCGGGTGCATGGGCCGACGCGGTGGTGCTCGATCGCGACCTCACGGTCATGCAGGTTTTCGTCGAAGGAGAGGCCATTGACCTCGCGAATGCTTGAGGAGGCGCGCGAAGCGCCCGCCGCCGTGGCCCGCCAGCTCGCGGGAGGCCGCGACGGGCTGGCCGCGCTGGGCGAGCGGCTTCGGACCGTGCCGCCCGCCTCCATCCTCACGCTGGCGCGCGGCAGCTCCGATCACGCGGCGCATTTCGCGGCCTACCTCCTCATGGCGCGCCTGGGCCGCCTCGTGACTTCGCTGCCGATGTCGCTCGTGACGCTCTATCACGCGCACCTCGACACGCGCGGACTCCTCGCGCTCGCCTTCTCGCAATCGGGCCGCAGCACGGACCTCGTCGAGACCGCGCGGGCCTTCACCGCCGGGCGAGCGACCACCGTCGCGTTCGTGAACGACACGGCCTCCCCCTCGCCGAAGCCTCGCGGCTCGTCTTCGGCCTCGAGGCCGGCGAGGAGCGCAGCGTCGCCGCGACCAAGAGCTTCATCGCGCAGCTCGTCGCCGGCGCGCGCCTCGCGCAGGCGTGGCAGGCGGACCCGGAACTGGCCACCGCGCTCGAGGCGCTGCCGCCGGCCCTCGAGATCGCCGCCCACACGGACTGGACGGAGGGCGTCGACGCGCTCGCGACCGCCGACCGCCTCCTCGTGCTGGGTCGCGGCACCGGGCTCGCGATCGCCATGGAGGCCGCGCTCAAGTTCAAGGAAACCTGCGGCATCCAGGCCGAGGCGTTCTCGGGCGCCGAAGTGCGCCACGGTCCCCTCGCCCTCGTCACGCCGGGCTATCCCGTGCTCGTCTTCGCGCCGCGCGGCCCCGCGCAGGCCGGGCTTCTGCAGGCCGCCCGCGACTTGCGCGCCCACGGGGCCCGGGTCCTGCTTGCCGCACCCGCCGGCACCGAAGGGGCCGAGCTGCCCCTCGTCGCCACGAACCACGAGGAACTCGACCCCATCGCCGCCATCCAGTCGTTCTATCCGATGGCCGAAGCCCTGTCGCGCGCGCGCGGCCACGATCCCGACCGCCCGCCGCATTTGGCGAAGGTCACGCTCACCCACTGAGCCCGCCATGACGACGCTGCGCACCGAGACCCCGCACCCCGAGCACGACCGGCTCGACCAGTACGCGACGCACGACCTGGTCGAGGCCTTCGTGCACGACCAGGGCCTCGCGGCGGTCGCGGTGCGCGCGGCAGCCTCGGACATCGCGCGCGCCGTGGAAGCCGCGGTGCCCCGGCTGGAAGCGGGCGGGCGGCTCGTCTACGTCGGCGCGGGCACTTCCGGGCGGCTGGGGCTCCTCGACAGCGTCGAACTGCACCCGACGTTCTCGTGGCCGCGCGAGCGCGCCGTGGCGCTCCTGGCGGGCGGCCCCTCGGCCATCCATGTCGCCGTCGAAGGCGCCGAGGACGATCGCGAGCAGGGGGCGCGGGACCTGGCCGGCATCGGGCCCGTGGCGAACGACGTGGTGATCCTCATCGCCGCCTCCGGCGGCACGCCCTACGTGCTGGGCGCCCTCGCCGCCGCGCGAGCCGCCGGCGCGCTCACCATCGGCCTCGCCAACAACCCGGGCTCCGCCCTCGTGGAGGCCGCGGAAATCGGCATCGAGCTCGACACCGGGCACGAGCTCGTTTCGGGCTCGACGCGCCTGAAGGCCGGCACGGCCCAGAAGATTGCCCTCAACACCTTCTCGTCGGCGGTGATGGTCCGCCTGCACAAGGTGTACGGCAACCTCATGGTGGATCTCAAGCCCACCAACGCGAAGCTCGTGCGCCGCGCCATCCGCCTCACCGCGCTCGCGACCGGCGTCGGCGAGGAATCCGCGCAGGCGGCCCTCGAGGCGTCCGGCTTCCAGGTGAAGGTGGCCATCGTCGCGATCGCGAAGGGGCTCTGCCCCGCCGACGCCCGGGCCCGCCTGGCCGCCGTGCACGGCAGCGTGCGCGCGGCACTCGCCGATTGAACGCGCCGGCCGCCTCCGGCGCGCGTCCCTGGGTGTGGATCCCCACGCTCTACTTCGGGCAGGGGCTGCCCTACGTGGTGGTGATGACCCTCTCGGTCATCCTCTACAAGAACCTGGGCGTCTCCAACGCCGAGATCGCTCTCTACACGAGCTGGCTCTACCTGCCCTGGGTGGTGAAGCCCCTGTGGTCCCCGATCGTGGACCTGCTGGGCACCAAGCGCGCGTGGGTCGTGGTGCTGCAGTTCTTCGTGGGCGCGGCGCTCGCGCTCGTCGCGCTCACGCTGCCGGTGGACCGGTTCTTCCAGCTCTCGCTCGCCGTCTTCTGGCTGATGGCCTTCGCCTCGGCCACGCACGACATCGCGGCCGACGGCTTCTACCTGCTCGCCCTCGCGGAGAAGGACCAGGCGGCCTTCGTCGGCGTGAGGAGCGCCTTCTACCGCGCGGCGATGATCGCGGGCCAGGGCGGTCTCGTCTTCGTGGCCGGACAGCTCACGGAACTCACCGGCGACGTCCGCTTCGCGTGGCAGGTCGTCTTCGGCGTGATGGCCGCGTTCTTCGTGCTGCTCTTCGCGTGGCATCGCACGGTGCTCCCGCGACCGGCGGCGGACGGTCCCGTGCCGGCCACGGGATTCGCGGCGGGCTTCGTGGAGACCTTCGCCAGCTTCTTCGCGAAGAAGGACATCCTGCTCGTGCTCGCCTTCCTGCTCACCTTCCGGCTGGGCGAGGCGCAGGGCCTCAAGCTCATCACCCCGTTCCTCCTCGATCCCCGGCCCGCCGGCGGCCTCGCACTCACGACCTCGCAGGTGGGCCTCGTCTACGGCACGTTCGGCGTCCTCGCGCTCACGGTGGGCGGCATCCTGGGCGGGCTCGCCATCTCGCGCCACGGGCTGCGGCGCTGGCTCTGGCCCATGGTGCTCGCGGTACACGTGCCGAACCTCGCGTTCGTGTGGCTCGCGCACGCGCAGCCCGGCGAACCCGCGCTCGTGGCGGCCGTCATCGCCCTCGAGCAGTTCGGCTACGGCTTCGGGTTCGCGGCCTACCTCATGTACATGATCAGCGTGGCCGACGGCCCCCACAAGACGGCGCACTACGCCATCTGCACGGGCTTCATGGCCCTGGGCATGATGCTGCCGGGCATGGCGAGCGGCTGGATCCAGGAAGGGCTCGGCTACCCGGATTTCTTCCTGTGGGTGTGCGCGTGCACCCTGCCCTCGATCGCGGTGACGGCGTTCCTTCGCATCGATCCCGCCTTCGGCCGCCGCGATGGTCATGCCGGCTGAACGCCTCGCCTCGCTCGACGCGTTCCGCGGCCTCGCCATCGCGAGCATGGTGCTCGTGAACAATCCCGGCGACTGGGCGCACCTGCACCCGCCGCTCGCGCACGCGGCCTGGCACGGGTGGACCTTCACGGATCTCGTCTTCCCCTGGTTTCTCTTCGCCGCCGGGCTCGCGATGCCGATCTCGCTCGGGCGGCGCGCCGCGGCCGGCGACGACAAGGCAGGGCTGCTCGCGTCCACCGCAAAGCGCGCCGCGATCATCTTCCTCGTGGGCCTCGCGCTCAATTTCATCCCGGATTTCGACCTCGCGACGATCCGCATTCCCGGGGTGCTGCAGCGCATCGCGCTTTGCGTGCTCGTCGCCACGCCCTTCGTGATCTGGGGGGGCTGGCGCTCGGCGCTGGCAGGGGCGTTGGCATTTCTGGCCGTTCACAGCGTCGGCCTGCTGGCGATCCCCGTTGCCGATACGAACGGCCTGGTCGCCGCCGGCGCCCTCGAGCCCGGCCGCGACTTCGGCAGCCGGATCGACCGCGCCGTCTTCGGCCCGCACCTCTGGGCCAAGGCGAAGACGTGGGATCCGGAAGGGTTGTGGGGCACGCTACCGGCGACAGCGAGCCTGCTGGCCGGCGTGATCACCGGCCACTTCGTCACCGCCGCCCGACCTGCCCGCAAGGCGCCGTGGCTGTTCGCGAGTGGCGCCTTCTTTCTCGTGCTCGGGTGGATGCTCGACGCGGCGCTCCTGCCCATCAACAAGAACCTGTGGACGGCCTCCTACGCCGTGTTCATGACGGGGTGGTCCCTCGTCGCGCTGGCGGCGTTCCACGCCGCGATGGACGAAGCCGGGACGGGCACGCGAAGGGCCGCGCGACGGCTCGCGAAGCCGCTCACGATCTACGGCATGAACGCGCTTTTCCTTTTCGCGTTCTCCGGCCTCGTCGCCCGGGCTCTCAACGCGATCAAGGTCGCCGGCGCCGACGGCAATCCGGTCGCCCTGAAGGCTGCGCTCTTCGCGCCCTTTCGCGCGCTCCCCGTTTCCCCCGAAAATGCTTCCCTCGCCTGGGCGATCGCGTTCAATCTCGCGATGTTCGCCGTGGCGGTGTTCCTCTGGAGAAGACGTTGGTTCATCAAGGCGTGAGATTCCTGGCCGCCGCGCTCGTCGCGGCCCTCGCGGGCTGCACGCCGGCGCCGGGGCCGTCGCTGCCCGAAAGCGGGGCCGCGCCCTCGCCCGACGCGCCCGCGCCTGTCACGGCCACCACGCCGCCGCCCGCGCCGCGCGAGTTCCGCGCCGCGTGGATCGCGACCGTCGCCAACATCGACTGGCCTTCGAAGCCCGGCCTTTCCGTCGCCGCCCAGCAGGACGAAGTGCGCCGGCTCGTGCGCGCCGCGCGCGCCGCGGGCCTCAACGCCCTCGTGCTGCAGGTGCGCCCGGCCGCCGACGCCATCTACCCCTCGAACCTCGAACCCTGGTCGGAATACCTCACCGGCACGCAGGGCCGGGCGCCCGAGCCGGCCTGGGATCCGCTCGCCTACTGGATCGCCGAGGCCCACGCGAGCGGCCTCGAACTGCACGCCTGGTTCAACCCCTTGCGCGCGCGCCATTCCGCGGCGAAGTCGCCAACCGCGCCCGGGCATGTCTCGCGCGCGAACCCGGCCATCGTGAAGTCCTACGGCAACCAGCTCTGGATGGACCCGGGCGAGCGCGCAGCCGGCGACCGATTCATCGCCGCCGTGCAGGACGTCCTCGCGCGCTACGACGTGGATGGCGTGCACATCGACGACTACTTCTATCCGTACCCCGTCGCGATGAACGGCGGCCCGGCCGACGGCGGCCCGGAGCTCGACTTTCCCGACGAGCCTTCCTGGCGCGCGTATCTCGACGCGGGCGGGACGCTCGCGCGCGCGGACTGGCGCCGCCGCAACGTGGACCTCCTGATGGAGCGCTTCTATCTCGAAGCGCACCAGGCGAAACCCACCGTGCGGGTCGGCGTGAGCCCCTTCGGCCTGGGCCGCCCGGACCGACGCCCGCCGGGCATCACGGGATTCAGCCAGTACGACAAGATGTACGCGGACGTGGAAAAGTGGCTTGCTGCCGGGTGGCTCGACTACCTCGCGCCGCAGCTCTACTGGCCGCGGGAGTCGGCGGGGCAGCCCTTCGGCACGCTCCTCGACTACTGGAACGCGCAGAACGCGATCGGCCGCCACGTGTGGCCCGGCCTCTTCACGAGCCGCATCGACGCCACCGACAAGTCCTGGCTGCCGGACGAGATCACGGGGCAGGTGGAACTCGCGCGCGCCCGCGGAGCCCCCGGCCACCTGCACTTCAGCCTCATCGCGATCGCGCAGAACCGCAAGGGCATCGCGGACCGGCTGGCGAACCTCTACGCGACGCCCGCCCTCGTGCCTGCGACGCCGTGGCTGCGCGAAGCGCCACCGCCGGCGCCGGAAGCCCGGCTCGTCGACGCGGATCCGGGCTTCGCGCGCCTCGCCTTCGACAACGACGAGCCGCGGGGCGTCGTCGCGGCGTGGGGCCGATACGGCACGTCGTGGCGCTTCTTCGCGCTGGCACCCGCCGACCGGCGCCTTCCCGCGTCGTGGGGCGGCCAGCGACTGGGCCTCGTCGTGATCTCGGCCGTCGGCCGCACGGGCGTCGAGAGCCCCCGCGCCCGGGCGCTCGACCTGCGACGATCGTCGCCATGACCGCGAAGCCTCGCCTCGGATTGGGCCTCGATGCCGGCGGCACGCGCACGCGCTGGGCGATCGCGGCCGGCCGCGGGGAGATCGTCGCCGAGGGCCACGTGCGCGGCATGAGCGCGCTGCAGGTGGCCGACGCGCGCCGCGAGCAGGTGGCGCGGACGCTCGACGAACTTGCCCGGGATGTCCTCGCGATCGCGAAACCCGATCGCGTGCACGCGGGCCTCACGGGTTTCGGCGAGGGGAGCGAGCGCCTCGCGGATCTCATCGCCGCGCCCCTGGGCCTCGACCCCTCGGCGGTCACGGTGGGCAGCGACATCGAGACCGCCTACCGCGACCTCTTCGCCCCGGGGGAGGGCTATGTCGTCTACGCGGGCACCGGTTCGGTCGCGGCGTACATCGACGCCGCGGGTACGCTTCACCGCGCCGGCGGCCGTGGCGTCACGCTCGACGACGGCGGCGGCGGATTCTGGATCGCGCGCGAGGCGCTGCGCCACGTCTGGCGCGGCGAGGACGAGCGGCCCGGAAGCTGGCAGGATTCCCCGATGGCGAAGGCCCTCTTCGAGCGCATCGGCGGCACCGACTGGTCGTTCACGCGGCAGTACGTGTACGGCGGCGACCGCGGGGACATCGGACGGCTCGCCCTCGCCGTGGCCGAGTCCGCGGACCGCGACCCCGTCGCCCGCCGCATTCTCGAGGACGCGGGCCGCGAGCTCGCGCGCCTCGGCCGTGCGATGATCCAGCGCTACGGCGCGAAACCCGTGACACTCTCCGGGCGCGCATCCACGCTCCATCCGCTCATCGCCGAAACGATGCGCGCCTCCCTGCCCGGGGAATGCCCCTTCGCCCTTCGCCCCTGCCACGGACACCACGCCGCCGCGCGCCTCGCGCTCGCCGCGGCCACCGCCTGACCGACGAGGAACCGGCCCATGACCCGAATCGCCCTGACCTTCCTGATCGCCCTCGCCGCCGGCTGCGCCACGGGACCGCGCATCGACGACACCTACCGCGCCAAGAGCCAGGACAGCCGCGCGCAGTACCTCATCATCCACTACACGACGGGCACCTTCACGGGCGCGTTCAACATCCTCACCGAGGGCGCGGTGAGCAGCCATTACCTCGTGCGCGACGACGACCCGCCCACGATCTACCGGCTGGTCGACGAGAACCGGCGGGCCTATCACGCGGGCGTGAGCTCGTGGAAGGGCCAGACGGCGCTCAACGCGGCTTCCATCGGCATCGAGATCGTGAACGCCGGCGACACGCGCACGAACGGCGAGGTGTCGTTCGCGGACTACCCGCCCGCGCAGGTCGACGCCGTCGTCGCGCTCGTGAAGGACATCGTCCAGCGACACGAGATCCGCGGCGACCGGATCCTCGGGCACAGCGACATCGCGCCGCAGCGCAAGGTGGACCCGGGCCCGAAGTTCCCCTGGAAGCGCCTGGCCGACGAGGGCCTCATTCCGTGGCCCGACGCGAAGCGCGTCGCCGAACGCAAGGCCCTCCACGAGCAGTCGCTCCCCGACATCGCGTGGTTCCAGTCGAAGCTCGCGGAACACGGGTTCGCGGTCGCGCGGCACGGCGAGTTCGACGAGGCGACGATCCGCGTCATCGCCGCCTTCCAGATGAAGTACCGGCCGGCGAAGTTCGACGGCCAGCCCGATGCGGAGACGGCCGCGCTGCTCGACGTGATGACGTCCGCTCCCGCCAATGCGCCTTGACCTCGCCGTCCTCGTCCTCGCGCT
Organism: Betaproteobacteria bacterium; assembly: GCA_016711875.1. Lineage (GTDB taxonomy): Bacteria > Pseudomonadota > Gammaproteobacteria > Burkholderiales > Usitatibacteraceae > FEB-7. The sequence goes on from JADJSD010000001.1 coordinate 45,671, forward strand.
CGTCCCGGCCCTCGTGAACGCCGCCGATCCGAAGCCCGCCTGGGGCCAGAGGCTCGATCGCGAACTCGCCGCGATCGCCGACGACCCGGGCTACCGGCTCTCCGGGATCTCCGTGCTCGCCCTCAAGGGCGGCGAGATCGCCTACGAGTTCCAGCACGGCCGGCGGCGCATCGACGACGCGAACCCGGCGAACGACCGCCCCATCGGTCCGGACACGATGTTCCGCGTGGCCTCGATCTCGAAGCTCGTCACGACGCTCGGCGTGCTGCGGCTCGTCGACGCCGGCACGCTCGACCTGGACCGCGATGTCTCGGAGTATCTCGGCTGGCGGCTGCGCAACCCGCACTTCCCGGACACCGCGATCACGCTGCGGCTGCTGCTCTCGCACAATTCGTCGCTGCGGGACGCGGGCGGCTACTTCTGGGACCGCACCCATCGCCTGCGCGACGTGCTAGTGCCGGGCGGCGCGCTCTACGGCGAAGGCAAGGCGTGGTCCGCCGAGGCCGCGCCCGGCCGGTACTTCTCCTACGCCAACCTGCCCTGGGGCGTGATCGCCGAGGTGATGGAGGCCGCCACCGGCGAACGGTTCGATCGGCTGATGAATCGGCTCGTGCTGGAGCCATTGGGCGTGCCCGGCGGGTACAACCCCGCCGAATTCTCGCGCACCGCGATCGTGAACCTTGCCACGCTCTACCGGAAGCGCGAGAACCTGCCCACGGGCGAGGAGATCTGGCGCGATCCCGAGGGCCGGTGGTACGCCCAGGTGGACGACCTCGCCCGCGACGCACCGGTTTCGCGTGCGGGCCCCGACTACGTCCCCGGCACCAACGGAACCCTCATGGCACCGCAGGGCGGCCTGCGCACGAGCGCGCGGGGACTGGCGCGCGTGATGCGGATGCTGGTGGACGGCGGCCGCGCGGACGGGAAGGCGTTCCTGAAGCCCGCGTCGATGGACGAATTCTTCCGCACGGCCTGGGTGCACGAGATGGCGAAGCGCAACGGCGATTGCGCCTCGGAATCGGGCCGGCCGCGTCTATTCAACGCCTGGGGACTGGGCAACCAGCAGTTCATGGACATTTCCGGTCCGGGCTGCGGCGACCGGCTTGTCGAGGGCGGGGGCTTCACGGGCCACGGCCATCTCGGCGAGGCGTGGGGGCTCAATGGCGTGTTCGTGTTCGACCGGAAGTCGCGCGACGGGATGATCGTGCTGGTGGGGGGCGTGGCGCGGGATCCGGAGAAGTTTCCCGGGAAATATTCGGCGATGTATCGGCACGAGGAGCGACTGCTTACCGCGGTCTATCGGAGAGCGATTCTCGAATTGGAGTGAGCGAATGCGAGAGGTCGCGAGTGAGGGAGTGATGCGGGCGCAATTCTTTGGAACGCCGATGAACGCCGATGAACGCCGATGTCACGCCGATGAACGCCGATAAAGTCCGATACGGAATGGGTTTCGGCAAGTTCGGCCATCGCCATCCAATCCCTGGCATCAGGGCATTGCATAGCGTTATCGGCGTTCATCGGCGGGCGTCTATCGGCGTTCATCGGCGTTCCAAAGAATTGCGCCCGCATCACTCCCCACCGCTCGCCTAAACGACAGCAGCCTCCAGCAGCGCAAGCGTCCGCTCCCCCGCATCGAACCGAGCCCGGATCCCCATCGGCATCGTGAACTGCTGCGCGATGTGCCCGAAAGACATCCCGATCGCCGCGGGAATCCCCAGCGGATAAGCCCGGTCGACCAGAGTCTCCTCCAGCGTGAGGGAAGCCTCGCCCTCGGGCGCATGGCACTTCACGAAGACTCCCAGCATCAGCCCGGCCGCCGCCGGCAGGTCCCCGGTGAGCGTGACGTGCATGAGCATCCGGTTGATGCGGTAGGGCGCCTCGCCGATGTCCTCCAGGAACGCGATGCAGCCCTTCATGCGCGCGCCGTAGGGCGACCCCGCCAGCGCCGAGAGCACGGAGAGGTTGCCGCCGACGAGCGGGCCCTCGGCGATGCCGGGCCGCACCACGCGCTCGGCGAATTCCGGCTGCTTCGCGGCCTTCGCGAGGTTCTCCGCCGCCGCGCGGATGACGCGCCCGGGTTGCGGCTCCATGATCGCGGCGACCAGGTGCTCGCGCGAGTAGTCCGACCAGGTCGAGATGGCCTGGGGTGCGTGGAACGTGACGAGGCCGGCCTGCCGCAGCATGCCGAGATGGAGCGCGGTGACGTCCGAATAGCCGCAGAGGATCTTCGGGTTCGCGCGGACGAGCTTCCAGTCGATGAACGGCAGGACCTGGGCCCCGCCCGAACCGCCGCGCCCTGCCCAGATGGCCTTCACCTCGCGGTCGGCGAACATCGCGTGCAGGTCCTGCGCCTGCTGCAAGGGCGTGCCGGCGTAGTTGCCCCGTTGCAGGCGAACGTTGGCGCCCAGCTTCACCGTGAGGCCGAGCGACTCCAGGTTGCGGACGCTCCTTTCGATCTCCGCGTCGGTGAGGTGTCCGCCGGGGGCGACGAGCGCGGCCACGTCTCCGCGCTTGAGACGAGGCGGCCTGACGAGCCCCCGGGTGGACGGGACCTTGGCGAGCGCCGGAAAGAAACGGCCGCCCCGAGGGCGGCCGCCGCGGCGCCGAAGCGCCGTCGCGAGACATTCACGTGCCGAATCGGACTAGAACCGGTACGCCACGCGCGCGGTGTAGGAACGGCCGCGTGGGTCGGCCACGCGCGGATCCCAGCCGGCGCCGGCGGCGAAGTCCAGGTTGTGCGCGGTGAAGGGCGGGTCCTCGTTGAAGAGGTTCTTGATGCCGCCGGTGAGCGTGAGGTTCTTGAAGCCCGTGTAGTTCACCGACAGGTGATAGATCGTGTAGCTCTTCACCTTGGCGCTGAAGTCCTGCGGCACCACACCCACCGGTACCGCGTCCTTGTAGCTGTCCGTGTACTGCTGGTAGAGCGAGGTGGACCACGGGCCCGACGAATACACGAAGCTGGCCGTGTGCTTCCAGCGCGGGTAGAGGTCGCGGTTGGACCACTGGCCGGCGAACTCCTGGTACGGCTGGTTGCTGAAGACCCGCGACTTGAACGTGTGGATGTACGTGCCGTCGATGCCGGCCGTGAACTTGCCGTTCATCAGCTTGCCCGTGCCCTGCAGGCTCAGGTCGACGCCGCGCGTGATGTCGCCGTCGGCGTTCACGAAGCCGGCGCGGATGAAGCCGCCGGGGCCGTCGAGGCGCCCGTTGGTGCCGCGCACGAGGTTCTCCGGGAACGTCGTGTAGTTCGCGATGACCTGCTGGGGCGTGAGTTCGTAGATGCGGTCCTGCCGCATCACCGTCCACCAGTCCATGCTCATGGTCAGGTTCGTGGTCGGCTCGAACACGAAGCCCACCGCCCACTGCTCGGAGGTCTCGGGCTTCAGGGTCGGGTTGCCGCCGCTGCGGGCGAGCGGGCGGATGGCGCAGACCGAGAGATCCGCGCCGGGCGCGGTCGGTCCGGCCGGGCACAGTTCCGGATCCGCGATGTTGCCGGGCACCGGGGAATCGCCCGACGCGGTGTAGAGCTGGAAGAAGCTCGGCGCGCGGAAGCCCTCGCCGTAGGAGCCGCGGAAGAGGATTTCCTTCGCCGGGTTGAACTTCAGCGAGAACTTCGGGTTGGTGGTGGTGCCGAAGTCGCTGTAGTCGTCGCGGCGCACGGCGAGCGTCGCCTCGAGCGTCTTGTGCAGCGGCACGGAAAGCTCCGCGTAGATGGCCTTCACGGTGCGCTCGACTTCCGGGAAATCGGCATCGAACGGCGCCTGGTAGACCGGCTGCGTGGCCGTCGAGCCGTCGGCGAACTTGTAGCTTTCCTTGCGGTAGTCGAAGCCCGCGGCGAAGGCGAGAGGGCCGGCGGCCATCTGCATGATCTCGCCGGTGATGGCGCCGTCGAACTGCTTGAGGTTCGCCTCGCCGCCGAAGAGCTTGGTGCCGTTCGCGCGCGCCGCATCGAGCAGGGCCATGCCGCGCGAATCCTGCGACTGGCCCGGCAGCACCCACGGGTTGTAGAAGCCGCTCGCGAGCGCCGCGGTGAGCGGCGCGGTGAACATGTAGCCGTTGCCCAGGGTCGAGTCCGCCTCGCTGCCGGCCGTGGAAGCACCGAGCTTCCAGTCGTACTTGCCGAAAAGCGTGCCTTCGAGACCCGCGAGGAATCGGTAGGAATCCGACACCGTCTCGATCTCACGGCCGCCGCAATCCGTGCAGCGCAGGCGGTAGGCGATCGGCAGGTTGCGGTTGAAAGTCGGGATGTAGGCCGAGAGGGCCTGGTAGTACGGGCCGCCCGCCGGGTACTGCATGCCGGCGAACGTGCCGGTGGTGGTGATCTGCAGCGGCTCGAACTGCTTCTTCGCCTCGCTGCGCGAGGCGACGATCTCGGCGAAGGCCGTGAGGTCGTTCGAGATCTGGAACGTGCCGCGCGAGACGAGGTTCACGCGGTCGTTCGGCTGCATGATCACGGCGGACCCGCCGTAGTCGTAGGCGCAGCCGTAGCGCGTGCCCGGCGAGGCCCACAGGGCGGTGTTGTACTGCGTCATGCCGGGATAGGTCTCGCAGCCCGTGGTGAAGGCGAGCAGGTTGGCCCGGTTGTAGTTCTGCGTGCCGCCCGAAGGCGTGCGGAACGTGGCGCCCATGGCCGTGCCGGCGAGGCCGGTCTGGGTCGCGTACGGCGTGCCGGTCGTGTCGGGCGAGAGGCCGCGACCCGGCTGGTAGCCGTTCGACCAGTCGCGCTCGCCGCCCTTCAGGATCTCCTGGCGCTCGAAGGCCACGTTCGCCATGACGTTGAAGCGGTTCTTGGCGAGGTCGCCCCAGCCCACGAGGATGTTGGCGCGGTGGATGTTGCCGCCGCCCTCCTCGGTGATGTCCGTGGACGCCGAAAGCTCGACGCCCTGGAAGTCCTTGCGCAGGATGAAGTTGATCACGCCCGCGATGGCGTCAGTGCCGTAGATCGCCGAGGCACCGTCCTTGAGGATCTCGACGCGCTCCACGGCGGCGAGCGGGATCGAGTTCAGGTCGACCGCGTTGCCCTTGGCGCCGTGCGTCGACACGCGCCGGCCGTTCAGCAGCACGAGCGTGTTCGAAGCGCCCAGGCCGCGCAGGTTGGCGCTCGAGTTGCCGTTGTTGTTGCGGTCCGTCGTCCCGAGCTGGATGCCGACGTTCGAGGACAGGTTGTCCGCGCCCGTGCCGTTGGCCGAGAGCTTCATCACCAGTTCCTCGGCGCTGGTGATGCCGCGCGCGACGATTTCCTGCTTGGTGATCACCTGGAGCGGCAGCGCGCCTTCGCTGGCGATGCGCTTGATGCTCGAGCCCGTCACCTCGACCCGCTCGACCTTCTGGGCTTCCTGCTGCTGGGCAGCCGCGGTACCCGCGGCGAACACGAGCGCGACGAGATGCGCGATCTGGGTCTTCTTCAAGGTGGGACTCCCCTGTGGGTTGGTTCGGAATTCTGGCCGGTCGGCGCGCCTTTGTTTTCCCCTGGCGGGCCGTACCCGAGCGGGCATAATACCAATGCACTACCACTCGACGGGACTTTAGAGGGGAATGTCACCCAAATGCAATACCTGATGTCGGGATTTACCCGGGTTTTCGCCTGCGTGACGGCGCTTCTCGTCGCCTTTGCCGTTCATGCCGAAATCCCCGCCCCCGTCGCCTCGCGACTCGCCGCCGCCGGCCTGCCCGAGGACTCCCTCGGATTCGTGGTCCTGGACGCCGCGACGGGCAAGGAGGTGCTGGCGCACCGGCCCGGCGCCTCGATGCAGCCGGCCTCCACCCTGAAGGTCCTCACGGCGGCCGTCGCCCTCGAACGGCTCGGCCCGGCCTGGACGGGGCGCACCGAACTGGTCACGGCCGCGCCGCTCGAGGAAGGCGTCCTCAAGGGCGACCTGGTGCTGCGGGGGGGCGCCGATCCGGACGTGGGCTGGACCGAATTCCGCCGCATGCTGGTCGCCGCCCGCACGCAGGGCATCCGCGAAGTGGCGGGCGACTTCATCCTGGACCTGGGCCTTTTCTCGCCCGCGCGCCTCGACGAGGGCGTGCCCGCCTTCGACGAGACCCCGGAGTTCCGCTACAACCTCATCCCCGACGCCCTCATGCTGGGCTCGTACCTCTTAGGCCTCGAGCTCGCCGCGGACGGCAAGGCGGTCTCGGCCACGATCGAGACGCCGCTCGAGGGGGTGCGACTCGACAACGGCCTCGTCCTCTCCGAGCGCAAGTGCGCCGACTGGGAAGACGGCTGGAAACTGCCGGCGCTCGAGCGCCGCAACGGCGAGATCGTCGTGAAGCTCTCGGGCGACTTCCCGAAGGACTGCACGGCCTCGACCCGCCTGAACCTGCTCGACCGCGTGGAGTACGCCGACCGCCTCTTCCGTGCCCTCTGGAAGGAACTCGGCGGCACCTTCCGGGGCACGACCCGCGTGAGTTTCGCCCCGGGCGGGCGCACGATCGCGCAGCACCGCTCGCGCCTGCTGGGCGAGATGGTGCGCGACGTGAACAAGCGCTCCGACAACCCGGTGACGCGAATGCTCTACCTCACGCTCGGGACCACGGACCTCCTGCCCCCGGGCGGCACCACGGCCGAACGCGCGGAGCGCATCGTGCGCGACTGGCTCGGGGAAAAGGGCATCGATGACGCCGGGCTCGTGCTCGACAACGGCTCGGGCCTGTCGCGCAAGGAACGCATCCGCCCCGCGACGCTGGCCGCCGTGCTGCGCGAGGCGCGATCGAGCCCATGGTTCCCGGAGTACCTGTCGGCGCTGCCGATCGCCGGCATCGACGGGGGCGTGCGGCGCCGCCTCGACCGGAGCCCGGCCGCGAAGAAGTCGCGCCTGAAGACCGGCACGCTGCGCGACACCTCGGCGCTCGCGGGCTACGTCGTGGACACGGGCGGCACGACGCTCGTCTTCGTGGCGATGATCAACCACCCGAAGGCCACCGGCAGCGTGGCGCGCCCGATCCTGGACGCGCTGGTCGATCACGTCGCGAGGCTCAGGACGGCGCGCTAGAGGATGCGGGCGTAGGTCGCGCGCACGGCCATCCGGTCGCCGCAGTCGAAGTGCCACCACTCGGTCGAGATGCCGTGCCAGCCGCCCTGGCGCATGGCCGCGCGCAGCAGGTCCCGGTTTTCCACGTGCCCTCGCCCGATGGCGCCGGCGGCGAGGAGCCGCTCCTCGTAGGCCGGGTGCGAGCGCTCGTCGAGGCAATCGAAGGGCGTTCCCATGTCGAGTTCCCGGCCCGACGCGTCGCAGAGCGTCACGTCGACGGCCATGCCGAAGGAATGGATCGAGCCGCGTTCGGGCGGGGCCAGGTAGCGCTCCAGTTCGGTGCCGGCGAGCACGGCCCAGAGCTGCTCCTGAACGCGCTGGGGGCGCATCGCGTCCAGCACGAGGAGCGCCCAGCCGGGCCGTTCGCGGGCGAGCCAATCCGCCGAGGCCGCGAGCGCCCCGGCCGCGTCCCGGTGCAGGAAGCCGCAGTCGAGCGGCGAATAGAGATCGCGGCCGGCGAAATTGTCCGGCGAGGCGTACCGCAGGTCCAAGCGGACACCTTCGATCGTGGCGAGCGGCCGGTAATCGGCGTTTCCGGCGACGGATTCGGCCGGAATCGTGGCGGACATGGCGTGAGGCGCACTTGAGGGGGCGGCCAATGTAACATTTGGCCATGACCTCCACCCAGCGGTACCTCGTCCAGGGCGGCAAGCCGGTTTCCGGCCGCATCCGCTGCCTGGGCGCCAAGAATTTCGCCACCAAGGCCATGGTCGCCGCCCTCCTCGCCGAGGGCACGACGCGCCTGCTCAACGCGCCGCGGATCGGCGACGTCGAGATCACCCGCAAGCTCCTGGCCGCCTCCGGCGCGAAGCTCGACTGGAGCGGCGACTCGGACCTCGCCATCGACGCGAGCACCATCCGCTCGTGCGACGTGCCGGTGCCCGACAGCGGCTCGAACCGCATCCCGATCCTGCTGCTCGGCGTGCTGCTGCACCGCATCGGCGAGGCGCACGTGCCCGTGGTCGCCGGCTGCAACATCGGCGCGCGCCCCGTGGATTTCCACCTTACCGCCGCGAAGATGTTCGGCGCGGAGATCGAGGTGGCCCCGGACGGCTACCGTGCCCGTCGCAGCGGCCCGCTGAAGGCCTGCCACTACCGCCTGCCCTACCCGTCCGTCGGCGCCACCGAGAGCTGCCTCTACCTGGGCGTGCTCGCCAAGGGCACGAGCATCATCGAGGGCGTCGCGATCGAGCCGGAGATCATGGCGCTCATCACGATGCTCAACACGATGGGCGCGCGCGTGCAGTTGAAGCCCAACCGCGAGCTCATCATCGAGGGTGTGGACCGGCTCTATCCCACCACCTACGACGTCCTGGGCGATCGCATCGAGGCCGCCTCGTGGGCCGCGCTCGCGGCCGCGACCGACGGCGAGATCACCGTGGACGGCATCGACCCGGCGACCCTCATCAACTTCTTCGGCCCGTTCAACAGCGTGGGCGGCGGCGTCTCGATCGAGGGACCGCGGTCCATCAAGTTCTTCCGGCGGCACCCTCTGCGCTCCATCGTGCTGGAGACGGACGTCTTCCCCGGCTTCGCCACGGACTGGCAGCAGCCCTTCGCCGTCATGCTCACGCAGGCCTCGGGCATCTCGATCATCCACGAGACGGTGTACGAGCGCCGCTTCGGCTACCTCGAGGCGCTCTCGGCGCTGGGCGCCAAGACGCAGATCGAGACGCACTGCCTGGGCTCGGTGCCCTGTCGTTTCCGGGGTCGCGACTTCCCGCACAGCGCCATCGTGCGCGGGCCCACGGAACTTCGCTCGGACGGCATCACGCTCGACGTGCCGGACCTTCGGGCCGGCCTCGCCTACGTGATGGCCGCGGCCCTCGCCAAGGGCGAGACCACGATCACCTCCGTGCAGCGCATCGAGCGCGGCTACGGCGAGCTCGCGGTGCGCACGAAAGGGCTGAGCCTCCCGCTGCAGGCGTTCTAGCATGGCGGGCAGCGAGGGCTTCCCGTTCCGGTCGCAGAACACGTTCCTCAAGGCGCCGGCGCACGACGCCTCGCGGCCCTTCGCCGTGGCGGGCCTGCCGTGGGACGGTTCGGTCACCAACCGGCCCGGCGCCCGGTATGGCCCGGATGCGATCCGAAGGGCCAGTCACATGCTGTGCGACGGCACGCATCCGCATTTCGGCGTGTCCCCGCTCGCTTCGCTCACCGACCTGGGCGATGTCGCCTTCCCCAACACCTCGCTCGCCGCCATGCGGGAGGCCGCCGCGGCCGCGATCCCCGCGCTCCTGGCGAAACACCATGTCGTGTGGCTGGGCGGCGACCATTCGGTGACGCTGCCGGTGCTCCGGGCGATCCGCGCGCAAGCCGGCCGGCCCGTGGCGCTCGTGCACTTCGACGCGCACTGCGACACCTGGCCCGATCACATGGGCGAGCCCTCGGGGCACGGCACGTGGACGCGCGAAGCGCTCGAGGAAGGCCTCGTCGTTCCCTCGGCCACGATCCAGCTCGGCATCCGCTCCGCGGCCGAGGCCGGCCCGCGGGACTTCGTGGCGAAGGCCGGGGGACGGGTGTTCGCCGCGCGGGAGCTTCGCGGGCGCGATGGCGCGGTCGCCCTGGCGCCGGCGATCGACGAGATCCGCCGCCGCGTCGCCCTGGCCGGCTCGCCGCCGGTATACCTCTCGCTCGACATCGATTGCCTCGACCCGGCCTTCGCGCCCGGCACCGGCACGCCCGAACCCGCCGGCCTCGCCACGTCGCAGGTGATGACGCTGCTCGAGGAGCTCGCCGACCTGCCCTGGTGCGGCATGGACGTGGTGGAAGTCTCGCCGCCCTACGACCACGCGGAGCTCACGAGCAGCGCGGCCGCCGCGTTCGCCTGGACGTACCTCGCGGGCCGCGTGGCGCGCGCGGCCCGGTAAGTGTCGCCCGCCATCCTCGTCGCGATCGTCCTCGCGTACTTCGCGTTGCTCTTCTGGGTGGCGCGCCGCACGGGGCACCACGCCACCAACGAGGGCTTCTTCGTCGGCAACCGGCGAAGCCCTTGGCTGCTGGTGGCCTTCGGCATGGTCGGCACCACGCTCTCGGGGGTCACTTTCGTGAGCGTCCCGGGCGCCGTGGGCCGCGACGCCTTCACCTACTTCCAGATCATCCTCGGGCACTTCTTCGGCTATCTCGTCATCGCCTTCGTGCTGCTGCCGCTCTACTACCGCGACGGCGTGACCTCCATCTATCACCTGCTCGCGACGCGGCTCGGCAAGGGCGCGCACCGCACGGGCGCCGCGTTCTTCATCCTGTCGCGCACGCTGGGCGCCACGGCGCGGCTGTACCTCGTCGTCGCGATCCTGCAGGCGACGCTCCTCGACGCGATGGGCGTGCCCTTCGCGCTCACGGCGGCCGTGATCCTGGGGCTGATCGTCGCCTATACCTTCGAGGGTGGCGTGAAGACGCTCGTGTGGACGGACCTGCTGCAGACGGCCTGCATGCTCGGCGGGCTCGTCGTGGTGACGCTCGTGATGCTCGACCGGCTCGACCTCACGTTCGCGCAGAGCCTCGAGCGGCTCTCCGAAGCGGGCCTTTCGCGCGTTTTCGCCACGGATCCGGAAGCGCGCAACTGGGTCGGCAAGCATCTCGTGGCCGGCGCCTTCATCGCCATCGCGATGGCCGGCATGGACCAGGAGATGATGCAGAAGAACATCTCCGTGAGGCGCCTCGCGGATTCGCAGAAGAACGTGGTGCTCCTCGCGGCGCTGATGATGGGCGTGGTGCTGCTCTTCCTCTACCTCGGGGGGCTGCTGCACCTCTTCGCGCCGGCCGCGGGCGTGACGGCGCAGGGCGACCGCCTCTTCCCCGCCGTCGTGATGCAGGAGCTGCCGGCCGCGGTGCAGCTCGTCTTCTTCATCGCGCTCGTCTCCGCCCTCTTTCCCAGCGCGGACGGTGCGCTCACCGCGCTCACGTCGAGCTTCTGCATCGACCTGCTGGGCCTCCAGGAGCGCAAGGAGATCGGCGAGGCGGCGAAGAAGCGGATCCGCCAGCGCGTGCACATCGCTTTCGCCGCGGTGTTTCTCGCGCTGGTGCTGGGGTTCCACGCGCTGGGCAACCCCAGCATGATCAACGTGATCCTCAAGGTGGCGGCGTTCACCTACGGGCCGCTGCTGGGCCTTTTCGCCTTCGCCATCTTCGCCAGGCGCCGGCCCGTGGATCGCCTCGTGCCCGTGGTGGCGATCCTGGCGCCCCTCATCTGCCTCTACGTGGACCGGAACCAGGCGGCGCTTTTCGGGACTTGGGAGGTGGGGCTGGAGATCCTGGTGCTGAACGGGGCGATCACGTTCGCGGGGCTTTGGCTTTGCTCGCGACCGGCCGCTCGCGCGAGGTACGTCAAAGGCTTTGGAACCACAGATGAACACGGATGAACACGGATGGCTTGTGCCTGTTCATGAGGCCTCAATCCGTGCGTGCGGTTTTACGGTGCTGGCGAGAATCGCGGCTTCGACTCCATCACGAATCATCTGTGTTCATCCGTGTTCATCTGCGGTTCCAAAGCCTTTCGCCCCCGCCAGCCCCGCTTCCTATTGCGGGATAATGCCGCCATGACCACCCCCGACCCCGCCCGACTCGCGTTCCAGTCCCTCACCTTCACCGGCGCGAAGCCCGGCCCGAAGCTCATCGTCACCGGCGCCGTGCACGGCAACGAGACCTGCGGCACGCAGGGCATCCGCCGCGTCCTGGCGGACATCGACGCGGGTCGCCTCGCCATCCTGGCCGGCACCGTAACCTTCGTCCCCGTCACCAACCCGCTCGCGTACGCGAAGAAGGACCGCTCCGGGGACCGCAACCTCAACCGCAACCTCGCGCCCACCGCGAACCCGGTCGATTTCGAGGACCGCGTGGCCAACTGGCTCTGCCCGTTGCTCGCGCAGCACGAGATCCTGCTCGACCTGCATTCGACCCGCGCGAAAAACCCGGCCTTCGCGATGCTGGGCCCCTTCGACAACGCGGGAACGCTCCAGCCTTTCAGCCAGGCGAAGCGGGAGCGCGCCCTCGCCCTCGCGCTCGGCGTATCCCGCTTCGTGGACGGCTGGCTCGAGACCTATGCCAAGGGCGTCGAGCGGCGCAACGCGCGCGTGGGCACGGCCTCGACGCGGGCGCAGGCGCTCAACACCGATCCGAAGTACGGTGTCGGGACGACCGAGTACATGCGTTCCATCGGCGGCTGCTCCATCACGCTCGAGTGCGGACAGCACGAGGATCCGGCCTCGCCCGACGTCGCTTATGCCGCCATCCACCGCGCCCTGGCGCACCTGGGGCTCGCCGACGGGCCCGTGCCCGCGCCGGTGTCCGGTGCGGAGTACCTGAGCCTCGTGGACGTCATCGACCGCCTGGATGCGAACGACGCCTTCGCGCGCGAATGGTCGAGCTTCAACCGGCTGGCGCAGGGCGATCTCATCGCCACGCGCGCGGACGGCACGAAGCTCCTCGCGCCGGAGGATGGCTTCATCGTCTTCCCGGACCACAAGGCGCTGCCGGGCAACGAGTGGTTCTACCTCGCGCGGCCCCGCCTAGAGGCCGAACTCCTGCCGCGTTAGCGCATCCGATTCGTTGGCGGGCGCGAAAAGCGCGCCTTCGGGCACCAGCGCGGCCAGGGTGCCGAGCGCATCCGGCGCGCCCTCGCCCAGCCGCACGGCCAGCGCATCGGGCGCCATCGGCCCTCGAGCCAGCAGGCGCTCGAGCGCCGGCGCCGCGGCGTTCGCATAGGCCCGGTCGAGTTGCGCCCACGCCTCGTCGGCGGCGGACTCCGTTGCTCGCGCGGCGGCCTGTGAAGCCTCGGCGGCGATGAGGCGCCCCAGCGCGAAGGCGATCACCGTGATCCACGCGGGATCGTGCGCGTCCTCGAGAAGCCTCGCGTGCAACGCCGCGAGCCCCTCCACGCCCGCCCGACGTTCCTCGCGGCCCAGCGGGATGCCGGCCCGCCGCGCATGGGGCTGGAAGCGCCTGAGCGCCGCCTGCCCTACCGTGATGGCATCGTCGACCAGCGACACGATGGGGCCCCGCTGGAGGAGCCTCGCCAGCGAGCCGGCCCAGGTGCGAGCCGACGGAAACGTGCTCGACTCGGCCTCGGACTGCCGGCGGTAGGACATGAAGTCGCCGGCGATGCGCGGGTCGAACAGGGCTTCGGCCGCGACCTCGAGGGCGGCCCGGGCCGCGGTCGGGTGATAGCAGGCCTCCTGCGGCCTCACGGTGGGCGTGGTGGGCGTGGGGACGGGCCGGCGGAGGGGTGCCGAGGCAAGGGCGGGCGAAAGCAAGGGCGTCGATTCGAGAAGCGGACGATCCGATGCTATTCCCGGCACGCGCACGCGCCTTGTCCGGCATCAGGGGTCGTGGCGATGGCTAGCGTGCGGCGCGAAGCCCATCGGAGATTTCTCCCGCCGCGCTTCGCAACGCCGGCAGGAACGCCTTCGCGATCCCCGTCCGGGAGTGCCGGGCGAGGTTCGTGCTCACGTTCACCGCGGCGACGACCCGCCCCTGCGCGTCGTGAACGGGGGCGGCGATGCCGCATACGCCCAGTTCCAGTTCCTCGCTCACCACGGCGTAGCCGCGCGCGCGGATTTCCCCGAGTTCCCTCATCAGGACCGGCACCGAGCGCCGGGTGAACCGCGTCCAGGCCGCGAGCGGCTTCGCCTCGAGGCGCTCGCGCGCCTGCGCCGGATCCAGACCGGCGAGCAGCACGCGTCCCATCGACGTGGCGAACGCCGGCAACCGCCCGCCCAGGCCGATGCCGCGCGCGAGCGGGCTGCGCCGCTCCGCCCGGGCCACGAAGACGATCTCGCCCCCTTCGAGGATGGACAGGGCCGCCACTTCGTCCAGCGAATCCGCCAGGCGGTCGAGCACGGGCTGCGCGGCTTCGCGAAGCGACAGGGAGGAAAGGTAGGCCTGCCCGAGTTCGAGCACCTTCGGCGTGAGCCGGAAGGAGCCGCCGTCCTGGCGCGCATAGCCGAGGGCGAGAAGCGTGTGCAGCAAACGCCGCGCGCCGGCGCGCGTCATCCCGGCGCGCGCGGCCGCCTCGCTGATCGTGAGCGCGGGCGCATCGCGGCCGAAAGCCCGCAGCAGGTCGAGGCCGCGCGCGAACGCCTCGACGAAGGTGTCGCTGCTCGCGGGACGGGCGCCCGAATCCGGGGGGTGCTTTGACAAGGCGGTCGAGGCTCGCTACGGTATGTTCTCTATTAGACCAGATGTTCGTATAGCGAACAATCGACTCCCGGAGGAGCCCCATGTCCCGCCTTGCCCTCGCCCTTGCGGCGCTCAGCTGCCTCGCCCTGCCCGCGTCCGCGCAGGGCGACTTCCCGACCAAGCCGATCCGCTTCGTCGTGCCCGCCGCCGCCGGCGGCCCGACCGACCTCACCGCGCGCCTCATCGCGCAGGAGATGCAGAAGGCGCTCGGCCAGCCCGTCGTGGTGGAACCCAAGCCGGGCGCGGGCGGCAACGTCGGCGCCGACGCCGTCGCGAAGAGCGCGCCGGACGGCTACACGATTCTCATGGCCACGATCGGCACCCACGCGATCAACCAGACGCTCTACAAGTCGCTGCCCTTCGACCCCGTGAAGGACTTCACGCCCGTCACGCAGGTTGTCCAGTACCCCTTGATCTTCGTGGTGAACCCGTCGGTGCCGGCGAAGAACGTGAAGGAGTTCATCGACTACGCCAAGGCCAACCCCGGCAAGCTCAACCGCGCCTCGGGCGGCAGCGGCACCTCGATGCACCTGTCGGGCGAGCTTTTCCGCAGCATGGCCGGCCTCGACCTGCCGCACATTCCCTACAAGGGCAGCGCCCCGGCCCTGAACGACCTCATGGGCGGGCAGGTGCAGCTCATGTTCGACTCGATGATGACCGCCCTGCCCTTGGTGAAGGCCGGCAAGCTGCGCGCGCTCGGCACCACCGGCACCACGCGCTCGAGTGCCGCCCCCGACGTGCCCACCATCGCCGAGCAGGGCATGCCGCAGTACAGCGCCGCCGGCTGGATCGGGGTGGTCGCGCCGGCGAAGACGCCCCCGGAGATCGTCGCGAAGCTGCGCAACGCCGTCGTGACGGCTCTCAAGACGCCGCAGGTTGCCGAGCGCCTCACCTCTCAGGCCGCGGAGATCGTCGGCAGCACGCCCGAGGAGTTCGGCGCTTTCATGAAGGCCGAGACCGCCAAGTGGGCCATCGCCGTGCGCGCCTCCGGCGCCACCGTGGAATGACCGCCTTGAACTTCCCGCCGATCGATTTTCCCGCACGCATCGCCGCCGTTGCCGCCCGCCTGCGCCGCGAAGGCGCCGACGCCTACGTCGGCACGCGACAGGCCGCCCTCCACTACCTGCACGGCGCCTTCATGCCCTGGCGCGGCGCCGTCATCGTCACGGCCGATGGCGCCTGCGAAACCGTCTACTGGGCGATGGATGCCTCCCGCGTGCGCGAGGAAGGCACCGTCGGCACCCTGACGGAATTCTGGTTCGACGGGATGACCGAGGCCATCCGCGAGACGCTCGCGCGCCTGGGCGCCGCCGACGGCCGGGTCGGCCTCGACCTGAGCCATCCGGGCGCGGCACAGATCGCGCCGGGCATGCTGACGGCGTCCGAGTACCTGGACCTGCAGTCGAAGCTGCCGGGGGCGAAGCTCGAGAACGGCACCCGCTGGATCGACGACGTGATGCTCATCAAGTCGCCCGCCGAGATCGCGCGCCTGAAGCAGGCCGCCCTCGTCTCGGACATCGGCTTCCGCGCGGGCCTCGCCGCGGTGCGTCCCGGCGTCACGGAGAACCACGTGGCCGGCGTGATCGAGCAGGCCATCCGCGACCACGGCAGCACCTGGGCCTGGGCGATCACCGGGGGCACGGAAGTCGGGAGCGGACCACGGACCGGATTTCTCCGCGGGGTCACCCAGCAGGCCACCGACCGCCCGATCGGCCGCGACGAGTTCGTCATTCTCGACCTGCATCCCATGATCGACCTGTACCTGGCGGACACCTCGATCCCGGTCTTCCTGGGCAAGCCGAGCGCACGCCAGGCGGCCATGATCGACTGCTGGGAGGACGTCGCGGCGACGATGCTCGCCGGCCTCACGCCGGGCCGGCCGATCGCCGAATGCGTGAAGGAGGGCATCGCCACCTTCGCCAAGCACGGCTTCTCCGACTTCAGCCTTCCGCTCTTCGGCCACGGCCTGGGCACCTGCGCACGCACGCGCCCCTTCCTCAACCTGCGAAGCGATGACGTGGTGCAGCCCGGCATGGTGGTCGCGCTCGGCACGCACCTGTACGTGCCCGATGCCGGCGGCATGCGGCTGGAGTTTCCCGCGATGATCACGGAGCGCGGTGCCGAGCCGCTCGTCGAGACGCCCCCGAAGGTGCACCGCGTGGCGGCCTGAGAAGCGACGGGGGGCGCACCCCGCACGGGATGCGCCCCCCCGGATGTCACGGCCCCGCGCTACTTCTTCGCGTTGAATTCCTGCACCGTCTCCCACGCGACCTGCTGCAGGTGTGCGGCGACATCGGCCGGCAATCCGGCGGTGTAGGTATTGCCCACCGGCGACTTGCCCAGCAGGGAGGCATACACCGTGCAGGCCGAGAGGTAGGTGCCCGCGAGGCTCGGATGGCGGAGGTCGGCCGTGTAGAGATCCAGTTGCGGCCGCTTCGCCATCGACTTGCCGAACGCGAGTCCGGCCGGCACGACCTGCGCGCCGTTGGCCTTGCCCGCCTTGGTGTACTGCTCGGCGAGCTGCTGCGTCATCTCCGGCTTGTCCTTGTAGGCCCACGACATGAAGAGCACCGGCTTCGCGCCGTAGGCGCGGATCGCGTCCGAGTTCTTCTTCGCGTACTCGTGGAACACGGGGCCCAACTGCGGGTGAATCGGGCACTGGCTGCAGTCCATGAACATGACGGCGTCGAACTGGCGGCCCGGCGGGTTGAACTTGATCTGGTTGCCCGGCAGGAAGCTGTACTTGCCGATGCCGCCGTTCAGGTAGCTCTCCATGTCGTGCCAGTCGACACCCGAGCCGCTGATCGTGACGGAAACGCCACGGTGCTTCACCGACTTGTCGCCGCCGCTCACGAGCTGCGCCACGTGACCGTGCATGCTGTTGTTGTAGTAGAAGAAGCTGTTGCCCACCCACAGGAGCGCGCCGGGCGGGCCGTCCGGGGCCTTCGAAACGGGGGTGGACGCGCAGCCGGCGAGTGCGAGGGCGGCCAGGAGCGACGCGAGGCCGCGGGGCAGGTGCAGTTGCATGTTGTTGTCTCTCCCGAACCCGGCAAGGCGCCGGAACCCACAAGGATACTGCTACGCCATCTTCTTCGCGAGGAAGCGCATCAGCGGCCCCACGAGGGGCAGCTGCGCGTAGAGCTCGCCCGCGGCGTCCCAGTAGTCGCGGTGGTACGCGACCCGGCCCTGCGCGTCGAAGCGCAGCAGCGAAAGCCCGTGGATCTTCCGCTCGACCTCGGGCTTGAACTTGCGGATGCGGTAGAGCATGTCCCAGGTGAGCACGAGGCGGTCCCCCTCCTCGATCGTCTCCAGGATCACGAACCGGGGGTCGACCAACGGCTCGTACATGTGCCGGAAGATCCCCTGGATGGCCGGAAGGCCCGTCACCTCGTTGAACGGGTCGCGGAAATACGCATCCAGCGCGTACACCTCGCCCATGCGCTCCACCGATGCCGGCGTGAGCGACTCGAAGTAGCCCTTCACCCGCGCGGCGCGCTCGCTCACCTAGAGCCCCGTCGACTTGCGGATGGCGCTGAAGTACATCCCGTACGGGAGCAGGCGCAGGAGCTTGAGCTTGCGGCTGAAGGCCTTCGGGAAGTGGATCTCGAACTCGCCCGCCTCGAGGCCTTCAACGATGGACCGCGCGGCCTCCTCCGGCGAGATGATGTTCGGCATCTCGAACTCGTTCTGCGCGGTGAGCGGCGTCTTCACGAACCCGGGATTGATGACCGACACGGCCACGCCCTTGGGCTGCAGGTCCAGGTACATCGTTTCCGCGAGGTTGATGAGCGCGGCCTTCGTGGGCCCGTAGATGAGGCTCTTCGGCAGGCCGCGGTAGCCCGCCACGCTCGAGACGAGCGAGATCGTCCCGGACTTCTGCCTGAGCATCCGCGGCACCACGGCGGCGCACACGTTGAGGTAGCCCATGAGGTTCACCTCGATCATCGTGCGCGCGACCGCCAGGTCGATCTCGGTGGCGCGCATGGGCTTGTACTCTCCCGCCATGGGCACGACGAGGTCGAGGCCGCCCCAGGCCGTGTCGATGGCCTGCGCGGCCGACTCGAGCGCCGCGGCATCGGTGATGTCGAGCGGCAGGACGAGCGCGTTGCCCTCGCCGTAGCGCGCGGCCATTTGCTTCAGGGGATCCACGCGCCGGGCCGAAAGCGCCACCCGGGCCCCCTTGTTCGCGAGCAGGTCCGCCAGCGCGGCGCCGATGCCCGTGGAAGCGCCCACGATCCAGCAGCGCTTGCCGTTCCAGGCGGTAAAAGGGGGATTGAGGGGCATGGCTCGCCTCAGCGCTTCCGGAAGAAGATCGTCACTTCGCCGAACTTGATGCCGAACTTCGAGAAACCGGTCTTGTTGATCAGCGTCTTCTCGTCGACGAGCCACATCCAGTCGTCCATGTCGAGGTGGATCGTGCCGCCGTCGTCGCGCTTGGCGTCGAGGACGTAGTTCCAGCGCAGCGTGTTGCCCGCCGCGACGCCCTTCGCCTCGCCCACCACGTCCGCGGCCGTGCCGACGTACGTGTCGCCCGTCTTGCGGATCGTCCAGATGCGCGTCTCCTTCGACCCGTCGGCGTAGGTGAAGCGCTCGTCGAGGGTGCCGACGTCGCCGACCCAGGTGCAGGTCATCTCGACGTACATCCGCTTCGTCACCTTGCCGGAGCGGTCCTGGATCATGCCCCAGGCGTCGACCTTGCCGTTGAAGTATTCCTTGAGGTCGAGCTTGGGCTTCTCGGCCGAGTAGTCCTGCGGCGTCACGCTCGCGCAGGAGGTGAGGAGCAGCACCGTGATTGCCAGCAGCAGCTTCTTCAACATTCTCTTGCCTCCTGGTTATTGGCGGCCTTCGGCCGAGTAAGGCGGGGGACGCCGATGAACGCCGATGAATACGCCGATGGCCGCCGATAAGGCTTGAGATTTCGAAGTGACTTCACCACCGGGCAATTGCAGTTGAACGACAACGATCGAACGTTCGCCATTCGACCGGGAATGCTATCGGCGGCCATCGGCGTATTCATCGGCGTTCATCGGCGTCCCCCGCCTTACCGCCGCGAAGCGGCAAAGAAGGGCGAAAGCCAAAGCGCCAGCGCTGCGAGCAGCTTGAGCCCGCAAGGCAGCAAAGCGTACACGGCCGAAAGCACGAAAAGCGATTCCGCCGAATTCGCCGCCTTCGGCACGTACCCGAAAGCCCCCAGCAGCGGCAGGGCGATCCCCGCCGACACCGCCAGGTTCATCTTCGTCGTGAGCGCCCAGAGCCCGAAGTACGCGCCCTCGTTGCGCCCAGACCCGGCCTTCTCGTCCTCGTCGATCACGTCGGCCAGTATCGAAGGCGGCAGCGCGAGATCCGCTCCCAGTCCGACGCCGGAAAGCACGCAGATGGTGAAATAGGCGGCCACGCTGTCCGGCCCCAGCAGGAACGCCCAGACGAACGCGACGATCGAGACGATCATCGCCGCGAACCACGACTTTCCCTTGCCGATACGCTTCGAAAGCCACACCCACAACGGCAGCCCCAGCGCGCCGGCGGCGAAGTAGGCGATGAGGAACACGGCCGTGAGGTCCGGCCGGCGCACCACGTCCTCGATGAAGAAGAGCACCAGCGTGGCGGGCACCGAGGCCGCGATGCCGTTGAGCACGAACACCACGAGCAACTTGCGGAACAGCACGTTCTTCAACGGGAGCGTGAACGCCCCGAAGATCGCCGTGTGCGCGGGTGGCGCCTTGCCGTGCGCCGGCGGCGAGCCGCGGATGGTGATGACCGCGGCCACGAGGGCGAGCGGCGCGAAGACGAGCGAGAACTGCGCGAACGCCTCGCGCTCCCCCGACGATTGCTTCAGCACCTCCGGCAGGGCCGCGGCGAGAAAGACGCCCAGGAGCGAGAAGCCCTCGCGCCAGGCCGTGACGCGGGTGCGCCCGGCGACATCGTCGGTCACCTCCGCCCCGTGCGCCTGGTAGCTCACGGTCACCATCGAGAAGGCCGTGTAGACCACGAGGAGGTTGGCGACGAGCCACCAGGAGAGCGTCGCGGGAGACGCCTGCGGCGGATTGAAGAGACCCCACATGCCCATCGCCATGAAGAGCGTGCCCCAGGCGACGAAGGGCCAGCGCGTGCCGCCGTTGGCTCTCCGGCGGTCGCTCCACCAGCCCAGCAGCGGGTCCTGCACCGCGTCGAAGACGCGCGCGATGAGCAGGATGCCGCCCACGCCGGCGAGCGACAGGCCAAGCGTGTCGGCGTAGAACTTGGGAACGTGGACGTAGATCGGCAGCGCCGCCATCGCGAGCGGCAGGCCGAGCGCGCCATAGGCGGCGAGCCGGAAGGCGGACGGCGAGGCGGCCAAGCGCGGTTAGTCCGCCTGGCCCAGCAGCTTCGCGCGCAGTTTCGGCTCGCTCGTCTTCTCGTCGAGCCAGATGCCGAAGAACGCGCGGGCGAACTCCGGGTCCGCGACCGCACCCAGCAGGCGGTCGTTCGAGAAGAATCGCGCTTCCTTGCCGGGCACGTGGATGCCCACGAGGCGGTCGCCGGGCTTGATGTCGGGGAAGACCTTGTCCATCGACGCTTCCCATCGCGAGAGCTTTTCCGGGTCCGTGAACCCGATGCCCTTCATCTCCTTGATGCTGCGGCTGGAAAGGTCGCGGCCCTTGATGGTCATGGCGTAGCGGATGTCGAGCGCGAAGGGCTTGTCGAAGCCGAAGGCGCCGGGCGCCCAGAGCGCCGAATCGTAGACGTGGATGCCCAGGAACCGGAGGCGCCCCTCGCCCAGGCGCTTCAAGGCCGGCAACTCGGCCGTCACCAGCGTGGGCAGCGGCTGGCCGACTTGCGCCTGCGCCGCAGGCAGCCCGGCCACGCAGGCCAGCGCGACGGCGAGTGCCGCGACCCGGCGCCTCATTCGGGCCTCCCGAATTCGAGGTGCACCACGTCCGTGCGCTTCGCGTTGAAGCCCACTTCGCAGTAGTGCAGGTAGAAGCGCCAGATCGCGAGGAACTTGTCGTCGAACCCCAGCGCCTTGATTTCGCCTTCGCGCTCGTTCACCCGTTCGAGCCAGCGGCGCAGCGTCTCCGCGTAATGCCCGCCGAAACGGAAGGGTTCGTGCACCGAGAGACCCGCAGCGCGGGCTTCCTTCGTGAAGCGCTCCACCGAGGCCAGCATGCCGCCGGGGAAGATGAACTCGCGGATGAAGTCGCTCGTCGCGCGGTACTTCGCGAACGCTTCCTCGTCGATGGTGATGGCCTGGATCATGGCGCGCCCGCCGGGCTTCAGGCGGTCGTGCACCGTGCGGAAGTACGTGGGCCACCAGCGCTCGCCCACGGCCTCCACCATTTCCACGGAAACGATGCGATCGAACTCGCCCTCGAGGTCGCGGTAATCCTGGAAGCGCAGGGATACCCTTTCCTCCAGGCCCGCTTCCCTGATGCGCCTGCGCCCGTATTCGAGCTGGGCCTTGGAGATGGTGATGCCCGTCCACCGGCAGCCGCGCGTCCTCACCGCGTACTCCGCGAAGCCGCCCCAGCCGCAGCCGATCTCGAGCACGTGGTGCTCCGGGCCGATGGCGAGCGCCTCGAGCATGCGTTCGTACTTCGCTTCCTGCGCCGCCTCGAGCGAGCCGTCGAGGCCCTGCGTGAACAGGCCCGACGAATAGGTCATCGTCCGGTCGAGCCAGAGCGAATAGAACCCGTTGCCCAGGTCGTAGTGGGCGTGGATGTTCTTCTTCGAGCCTTCCTTCGTGTTGGCGCGAAAGGCGTGGGCGATGCGGAAGGCGAGCGCCACCACCGGGTTGCCGTAGTAGACCTTCGCCAGCGCCGCCTCGTTGGCCTCGCAGACGGCGAGGAAGGCCGTCATGTCCGAAGTGGCGATGAGGCCGTCGCGCCAGGACTCGGCGACGCCGATCTCCGCGGCGCGCAGCATGCGCCCGACGGCCTTCCAGTCGCGGATCTCGAGGTCGCCCACGGGGCCGGGTTCGGCGCCCGAGAAGACGCGGCGCGTCCCTTCGGGCGTGGTCACCGTGAGGCGACCCACGGCGATGTTGGACAGCAATCGGAAAAGCGTCCGCGCGGCCCAGGTGGGCGCGGGCAGGTCGGCTACGGTTTCGGACGAGGTGTTCACCGGGTCGTCTCCTGGATCGGCGGCTCGGGTTTGGAGAACCAGGGCACGCGCTTCAGCCAGAGCTTGAGCGCCTGCCAGTGGATGCGGGCAACGACGCCCGCGGTGAGGAACGGAAAGGTGAGAAAGGCCTTCGCGGCGGTGGCGGCCGTGAGCGGTTCGGCATGGCCGTCGATGGTCGTGATGAGGAGCCGGCCTTCGGCGTCGTGGTAGTCGATCTGGGCGAAGCGGCCCTGCGCATCGCCGGCGAAGCGGAAGCGGTAGTGCCCGCCGACCTCGCAGAAGGGCGAGACATGGAAGACCTTGTCGGCGGTCAGCCATTCGCGGCTCGCGATGGCGCGCCCCCCCGGGGCCTGCAGCAGGTAGTTGTGGCGCTCGCCGAAGGTATTGGACACCTCGCAAAGGACGGCTTTCAGGCGTCCGTCCCGGTCGTGGCCGTAGAAGATGGAGATCGGGTTGAAGACGAATCCCAGCACGCGCGGGAAGGTCTCGAGGACGATCTCGCCGTCCACGCCGCGGATGCCCTCGCGCGAGAAAAGGCCGCGCACCCAGGGCTCGAGCGCGGAGCCGTCGCGTGGCCCGTGGTCGGCCGAGCGCAGCGCGAGCAGGTTCCAGCGGTCGACGGAAAAGATGCCGCGCGAGGCGCCCGCCATGGCCGAGAGCGGCATGCGCAGCAGGAACACCGGGTAGGCGAACGCATGGCGCACCGGCCGGAAGCGGCAGTGATAGACACGGCCGAAGAGAACCTGCGCAGCGGCCGTCATGACGCCCAGGGAATGGCGACGCCCATCTGCCGGGCGACGTTCACGGCGGAGAGCAGGCCGTCCTCGTGGAAGCCGTAGCGCGTCCAGGCGCCGCAGAACCAGGTGCGGGCGCGGCCCTGGAGCGAGCCCACGCGGCGCTTGGCTTCGTCCGAGCCCTCCAGGAACACCGGGTGATGGTATTCGATCGATTGCAGGATGGTCTCGTCCCGGGGGGCCTCCAGCGGGTTCATCGTGACCATCACCGGCCTTGCGAACGGCACGGGCTGCAGCTTGTTGATGAGATAGGTGAGGGAAACCGGCTCGTCGGAGAGATCGGGCTTGGGGGCGTGGAAGTTCCACGAGGCCCAGGCGGCCCGGCGGCGCGGCAGGAGCCGTTCGTCCGTGTGCAGCACGGCGGTGTTGGCCTGGTAGGGAATCGCCTTCAGGACGGCCCGCTCCTCGACCGTCGGGCTCTCCAGCAGGGAGAGCGTCGTGTCGGTGTGCGTGGCGAGCACCACCTGGTCGAAGCGCTCCGTGGCCCCGTCGGTGACGATGTCGACGCCGTCCTCGAACCGTCGCACGGAGCGCACGGCCGTGGCGAGGCGGATGTCCGTGAGCGAGGCGGCCAGCTTCCTCACGTATTCGCGCGAGCCGCCCTTCACCGTGCGCCACTGCGGGCGATTCGTGACCGCCAGCAGGCCGTGGTTGCGGCAGAAGTGCAGGAACGTCGCGAGCGGGAAGCGGTTGATCTGGGTGGCGGGCGTCGACCAGATGCAGGCGGCCATGGGGATCAGGTAGAGCTCCCGCACTTCCCGCCCGTAGCCGCCGGCGTCCAGGAACTCGCCGAGGGTGCCGGTGAGGGGCGCCCCGCTCTCGGCGAGACGCACGGCCTCGCGATTGAAACGCAGGAGGTCCGCCAGCATCCGCAGGAACCGCGGGCTCACCAGGTTGGTGCGCTGGGCGAACACGGCGCCAAGATTGGTGCCGGCCCATTCCAGCTGGCCATCCCCGATGCGGACCGAGAAGGACATTTCCGAGGGGGCGCTTTCGACGCCCAGCAGCTTGAACAGGGCGATCAGGTGGGGATAGGTGCGGTCGTTGTAGACGAGGAAGCCGGTATCGACGGGGGCCGTGAGGCCGTCCACGGTCGCCTCGACCGTGTTCGAATGCCCCCCGAGGTACCTGCCCGACTCGTATAGGGTGACCGCGTGGTGCTTCGAGAGCAGCCACGCGGCCGAAAGACCCGATACCCCTGCTCCGACGACGGCTATCCTGGACATGTGAGAGTGGAAGGTGGGGCAATTCCGGGGGGCCGCCCATGGGACCTAAGGCCTCCCCGAAACCGGCTTTCGCCGCCGGGAGTATAAGTAGCTGTGGGTTCCTTACGGCTGCCGGGACCCATCGGATGAGCTATCCCCGTGCCGCAACGCGTTTTTGCTATTCTAGCCGCGCCTCCATCCTCGCACACCGCCATGCTCTATCCCGAGTTGTTCGCCACCCTCGAAAAAGTCCGCTGGGACATGTCTCGCGACATTCCCTGGCAGGAATTCGACGCTTCGCTCCTCACGGACGAACAGGCGCAGACGATCAAGATGAACGCCATCACGGAATGGTCCGCCCTGCCGGCCACCGAGATGTTCCTGCGCGACAACCAGGACGACAGCGACTTCTCGGCCTTCATGTCGATCTGGTTCTACGAGGAGCAGAAGCACGCCCTGGTGCTCATGGAGTACCTGCGCCGCTTCCGCCCGGAACTCGTGCCGACGGAGAAGGAACTGCACGCCGTGCGTTTTCCCTTCGACCCGGCGCCGGCCCTCGAGACGCTGATGCTGCACTTCTGCGGGGAGATCCGCCTCACGCAGTGGTACCGCCGCGCCGCGGACTGGCATACCGAGCCCGTCATCAAGCGCATCTACGAGACGCTATCGGGCGACGAGGCGCGCCATGCGGGCGCCTATTTCAAGTACATGCGCCGCGCCATCGAGCAGGCGGGGGACCGCGCGCGCATCGCCTTCGCCAAGATCGGCGTGCTGATGGCCTCGGCCGCGCGCACCGCGAAGCCGCTGCACCCGACCAACCTGCACGTGAACAAGGGGTTGTTCCCGCTGGATACCGTGCAGTCGCGGCTGCCCGATCCCGAATGGCTCGAGCACTGGCTCGACACCCAGATCCGCTTCGACAAGGGCTGGGAGGGCAAGGTGGTGCAGACCGTGCTGGCGAAGCTCTCCACCCTCTACGACCGCACCATCGAGAGCGCCACGGACCTCAACCGGTACCGCAAGGAACTCACGGCCAACCTCGAGGCGAAGCCGCTCGCGCCCAAGGTCGCTTGAACCCTCGGGGACAGGTGTAATTGGGGACAGGTGCGTTTTTCACCTGTCCCCAATTACACCTGTCCCCGGTTCCGTTGCGCCGTAAAATGCGGGGATGGACGCTCCCGCATTCGAATCCAAGCTGTGTGATCCCCGCGATTTCGCCACGCGCGCGGCCGCGATCGCCCGCCCGCTCGTCTTCACCAACGGCGTCTTCGACATCCTGCACCGCGGGCACGTGACGTATCTCGCCGAGGCTCGCGCCCTGGGCCTGTCGCTCGCCGTGGCGCTCAATTCGGACGCCTCGGTGCGGCGCCTGGGCAAGGGCGATGACCGCCCCATCAACGCGCTCGCCGACCGCATGGCCGTGATCGCCGCGCTGGAGAGCGTCTCCCTCGTCACCTGGTTCGAGGAAGACACGCCCCTCGCGCGGATCCTCGAATGCCGGCCCGAGCGGCTCGTGAAGGGTGGCGACTGGGCGGTGGACAAGATCGTGGGCGCCCCCGAAGTGCAAGGCTGGGGCGGCACGGTGCACTCGATCGCCTTCCGCCACGAGCGCTCCACCACCCGCCTGCTGGAACGCATCCGCCAATGAACGCCCCCGCGGAGCTGTCCCTTCGCCTCGCGCAGGTCGTGGGTCCGGCCGCCGTCCTCACCGAACCGGCCGACATCGAGGCGCACAGCACCGACTGGCGGGGGCAGTACCACGGTCGCGCCTCGCTCGTGGTGAAGCCCGGCACGGCGCGGGAAGTCGCCCAGGTCGTCGCGATCCTCGCCGAAGCCGGCGTCGGCATCGTCCCGCAGGCCGGCAACACGAGCCTGTGCGGCGCCTCGGTACCGGACGCGAGCGGCACGCAGGTGGTGTTGAACGTCTCGCGCCTCAACAAGGTCCGCGCCATCGACCTCGAGAACGACACCATCACCGTCGAGGCGGGTTGCATCCTGGCCGAGCTGCAGCGCGTGGCGGACGAGGCCGACCGCTTCTTCCCCCTTTCGCTGGCGGCCGAGGGCACGTGCGAGATCGGCGGCAACATCTCCACCAACGCCGGCGGCACGCAGGTGCTTCGCTACGGCAACATGCGCGAGCAGGTGCTCGGGCTCGAGGTGGTGCTTGCGGACGGCCAGCTCTGGGACGGGCTGCGCGGCCTGCGCAAGGACAACACCGGCTACGACCTCAAGCACCTGTTCATCGGCGCCGAGGGCACGCTCGGCATCGTCACCGCCGCCGTGCTCAAGCTCTACCCGAAGCCGCGTGCCATCGCGACCGCCTTCGTCGCCGTGCCCGGCCCCGCCGAGTGCGTCGCGCTGCTGGGCGTGATGCGCGAATCCGTGGGCGAGCGGCTCACCGGCTTCGAGATCGTGAGCCGGCGCTGCCTCGAACTCGTCGTGAAGAACGTGCCCGGCTCCACCGACCCCTTCGCCGGTCCCCACCCCTGGTACGCCCTGATCGAGTGCTATGACAGCGGCGAATCGGCAGCCCTCGCCGAGCGGATGGAAACCGCCCTCGCCTCGGCGTTCGAATCCGGGCTCGCGGCCGATGCCGTCATGGCCTCCTCCGAGCAGCAGCGCCGCGCCCTGTGGGCCCTGCGCGAGAACGTCGCGGAGGCGCAGAAGAAGGAAGGAAATTCCGTGAAGCACGACGTCTCGGTGCCCGTGAGCCGCGTGGCGGAGCTCATCAGCGCCGGCAGCGACGAGCTCGAGTGCGCCTTCCCGGGCGCGCGCGTGGTCGCCTTCGGCCACGCGGGGGACGGCAACATCCACTGGAATCTCTTTCCGCCTCCGGGCGAACAGGCTTCGGTCGGCCCCTGGTCGAAGCGGGTGAACGCCCTCGCCTACGACATCGTCCATCGCATGAACGGCTCGATCAGCGCCGAGCACGGCATCGGCGTGCTCAAGCGCGACGCGCTGCCCCGCTACAAGTCCGCGCTCGAGCTCGAGCTCATGCGCGCCGTGAAGAAAACCCTCGACCCGCGCGGGATCATGAATCCCGGCAAGGTGATCTGACATGACCACGCCTTCGAAGGAAGACGCCCAGCAGTTCTTCGAGATCTCCAACCAGTTCGTGACCCTCGCCAACGAGCTGGGCGAGGATCACGGCAAGCCGCGCGTCTCCGCGGCCATTCTCTGGGCAGCCTCGCGCTTCAACGCCTTCACTTGGGTGATGAGCGGCGCGCCGGAGAAGCAGACGCCGGAAGAGGCGGTCGAGATCTTCGTGGCGCAGTACCGCAAGATGCTCGCCGAGAACCTGAAGCTCATGCGCGACGAGTTCGGCACCCCGCCGTAGGGCTGGGCGCGTCGGACTGGCGACCCCGATCTCCATGACAACCACGACCGAAGACGACCTCGAACTCGATGCGCTCGTGGCCCGCGTCGAAGGCGCGCTCCAGGAGCCCCCGCGGCCGGCCCACGAACGCGACGTCGCCCTGCTCGCCGGGCGCCTGGCGGCCATCGATGCGAACGCCAGCGCTCCGAGGCGGGCCCTCGCCACGCGCGGCGCCCTGGCCGCCGGGCGGCAATGCTACCGCATGGGCCACCTCATCGAATGCGCAAGCCACCTGCGCAACGCGGCGGTCCACGCGCGCGGGCTCGACGACCTCACGCGCCTGGAGGTGCTGCTGCAACTTGCGGAGTACGAGCTGCTCGCGTGCGACGTGGGCAAGGCGCTCGGCTGCACGCTCGAGGCGATGGAGATCGCGAGCCGCACCGGCGATCCCGCCCACGAGGCGCGGGTGCTCACGCAGTTGGGCGGCGTGCTGCAATCGGCCGGGTTGCACCGGCAGGCCGACCACTGCTGGGCCCAGGCGCTCGAGCGCCTGGGCGACCGCTTGGAACCCCGCGCGCGCGGCAACCTCTGGGCGCTGCGCTTCCCGACCGGATTCCTCCTCGACGAGCGCGGCGACGCGGTCGCGCTCGAGGCCTTCCGGCAGGCGCTCGCGAGCGCCGAGGCGGCCGGGCCGCGCTTTCGCGACTCGATGGCCGCGAACGCCCACTGCAACCGGGCGGCCGCCCTCGTCCAGCAGGGTCGCCTCGACGAGGCACGATCCCACCTCGCGCAGGCCGCCGACTGCCGCAACGTGAGCGACCGCCTGCGGTGGATGGTCTCGGCCTTCTATGCCATGGCGGAGGTGCGCGAGCACAACGACGCGGACCGGCGCGCCCGCCTGGAGCGGCTCCTGCATCCCGACCGCGCCCCGGCGCGCATCTACCTCGTCGAGACGTACGGCATCCTGGCGGCCATGTTCGCGGCCATGGGCGATGCGACGCTCGCCGGGGCCTACCTCGCGCGTCTTTCCGACGAGCGCGCCGCCACCCTGGCCGACCTGCTCGCGGCCTTCAACCGCGAGCACCCCGCCGACGGCGCGGACCCCGGGCGCGAGGAGACGGCGCTTGCGTTCCTCGAGCACCTGGCCATCACCGCCGAGTTGCGCGACGACGCCACGGGCCGGCACTGCTACCGCATGGCACGACTCGCCCGCCACCTCGGCGCACGCGCCGGACTGCCCGAGGGGGACCTCGCGGCCTTCGAGATCGCCGCGCGGCTGCACGACGTCGGCAAGCTCGTCGTGCCCGATTCGATCCTCCTCAAGCCCGGCCGCCTGGACGACATGGAGCGTCACCTCATGCGCAGCCACGTCCACCTGGGCGAGCGGATCGTGGCCGCCGGGCGCGTGGAGGTCGCGGCGCCGGTTGCGCGCATCGTGCGCCACCACCACGAGCGGTGGGACGGCACCGGCTACCCCGATCGCCTGGCCGGCGAGGCGATCCCGATCGAGGCCCGGATCGCGGCCCTTGCGGACGTCTACGACGCCCTCACCCACGAACGACCCTACAAGCGCGCGTGGTCCCACGAGGAGGCGATGGGCTACCTGCGTGCCGAGCGCGGCGGTCACTTCGACCCCGTCCTCGTCGATCATTTCGAGGCGATGCTGGACGATGCCTCGGCCACGGGGGTGGATTTCCGGACCGACCTCGAGAAGGCCGCCGACGCCTCGCCGTTCCAGGCGGTGCTCGCGAAGCTTCCGGAAGCCTGGCAGGCGTCGCTCTAGCGCGGCCCGCGGCTCACGGGGTGGTGTCCATCGGGACGCGGTGCGTGCGCCCCGGCTCGAAGGCGATGGACGAAGCCCCGGGCGAAAGCCGGAGCGTCATCGCGGCCGGCCCCTCGCCGCGCGTGCCGAGGCGCTCGCGAATGCATCGGCCGATTTCGGATTCCGCCGCCTCGCCCTCGGGCGAAGCGAGCACGATGTCCGTTCCCCCGACCCGCACGACGGCCGTCCGAAGCCCCGCCGCCGCGACCGTGCACGCTGCTTCGGACGCGCCGTCCCCGCCGACCAGGGCCCGGTAGCGCCCGAGAGATTCGTCGAGATCACGCACGGCCACCGAAACCGACGCGATGCCCATCACGCCGTTCGCATGCACGCGCACCTCGCCCTCGGGCACCCGCAGGGCGCGCGGCGTCACGTCGCCGCACAGAAAGGGCAGGTCGAAAGTGACCTGCCGTCCCGTCTGCCACTTCAGCTCCGCGCCATCCGGGCGCTTGCGCCCGCCGTCGATGGGGCCATCGAGTGCGAGGCCCCGCTCGTGAGCCGCGGCGATCGCGGCGGCCGTGTCTTCCGGCAACAACGCGAAATCCATGAGCCCGTCACCGTGCTTCGCGTGCTCCACGCACCAGCGCTCGGCGGCGTTGTGCGATTTCCACGCGATCAGCTCGAGGTAACTGCCGTCCGCGAACACCACGAGCGCGTTGTGCGACGTGCGGCCCGGATGCGAGCCGCCCGCCACGACCGTGAAGCCGAGCGCCCGGTAGTCCGCCATCGCCGCCTCGAGGTCCGAGACGGCGATGACGACGTGATCGAGCGCGAGCGCCGCCACTATTCCTGGACCTTGAGGCCCGTCTTCTGCACGAAGGCGCTCCAGCGATCGAACTGCTCGCGCGCGAAGCGGTCCAGGGCCGGGCCGTCGGTCGCCATCACCTCGAAGCCGGCGTCGGTGAGCTTGCCGCTCACCTCGGGGTGCTTGAGGGCGGCCATGAAATCCTCGGTGAGCTTCTTCACGACCGGCGCGGGCGTCGCGGCCGGCGCGAAGATGCCGATCCACGAGTAGGCCTCGAAGCCGGGGAAGCCCGATTCGGCCACCGTCGGCACGTCCGGCAGGTCCGCCAGGCGCTTGGTGCCCGTGACCGCGAGGGGCTTCACCTTGCCGCCCTGGATGTTGCCCTTGAGCGCGGCGTAGCTGAGGAGCGTGAAGCCCACCGTGTTGCCGAGCACGGCCTGCACGGCCGGCCCGCCGCCGCCGTAGGGCACGTGCAGGATGTCGGTGCCGGACTGGCGCTTCAGGTCCTCGGCCACGAGGTGGTTCATCGAGCCCAGGCCCGTGGAAGCGTAGCTGTACTTGCCCGGCTCCTTCTTCGCGGCCTCGAGGAATTCCTTGAGGTTCTTGCCGGGCACGGACGGGTGCGCGCCGATCACGAGCGGGAAGCGCACGGCCAGCGAGACGCCGACGAAATCCTTGAAGGTGTCGTAGGGCAGGTTCTTCTTCGCGATCGGGTTGATCGCGTGCGTGTCGAAGCACACGAGCACCGTGTTGCCGTCCGGCGCGGCCTTGGCGACGAACGCGGTGCCCACCTGGCTCGCCGCACCAGGCTTGTTCTCGACGACGACGGGGCGGCCCGCCTTCTCGGCCAGGCGCGGCTGCAGGATGCGCGCGGTGATGTCGGTGCTGCCGCCCGGCGGGAAGGTGACGACGAGGCGAAGGGTCGAATCCTGCGCGAGCGCGAGGGGCGAGAACGACGCGGCGACGGCGGCGGCGCCGGCCTTGAGGACGTCACGGCGGGAGAAAAAGTCGGTCATGGTCGGAAGCTCCGGTTGGCGAAGGGGAAAGGGTTCGGCGGGCGCTCAGCCCATCCACTGGCTCACGGGGACGGCCGTGTCCTGCAGTTCCTGCGAGATCACGTCGACGAGCGCGGGGCCGTCGTGGGCCAGCGCCGCGGCGATGGCGGCATCGACGCCGGCCGGGTCCTCCACGCGGAAGGCTTTCACGCCGAAGGCCTCGGCGACGCGCGCGTGGTCGGTGCGGTCGAAGTCGACGGAGAAGTACCGCTTGCCGTAGCCGGTTTTCTGGCTCGCCTTGATCCAGCCGTACACCGTGTTCGAGAACACGATCATCTTGAGCGGCACCTTCCGGCGCACGATCGTCTCGAGCTCGCCGCAGGTGAAGTTGAAGCTGCCGTCGCCCATGGCGGCGACCACCGTCGCATCCGGCCGGCCGAACCACGCGCCAACGCCGGCGGACATGGCGAAGCCCAGCGCCCCGTGCGCGCGGTTGGTGATGAAATGGCGGCCGGCCTGCGGCGCGTCGAAGAAGGCGGAGAAGTACGGGCAGGGCGTGCCGGGATCGGCGACGACGATGGCGCCTTCCGGCAGGTGGCGGTTGAGCGAATCGACGACGCGCTCGGGCTTGATGGGCCGGTCGCCCGAGGCGGCCAGCGCCGCGAAATCGGCGAGCTTGGCGGCGCGGGCCTTCCCGGCGAGGGCGCGGCCGTCCGCCGCGTCCTTCGGTCGGTGCGAAAGCCGTGCCCGAACCGCCTCGTTCAGGTCCGCGAGACCGAGCTTCGCGTCGCCCACGAGCGCGACGTCCGTCCGGTAGTTGGTCGAGATGGTCATCGCGTCGACGTCGAGGTGCAGGATGGGCACGTCCCGCGACGGGAACTTCCAATGCTCCGTCGTCGTCGATCCGGCGCGGCAGCCGATGAAGAAGACGAGGTCCGCCTGCATCACCACCTCGCGCGTCGAGGGCACGCCGCCGTTGGTGCCGACGACGCCCGCGTTGAGCGGGTGCGAATCGGGGAGCGTCCCCTTGCCGCTCACCGTCGTGCAAACGGCCGCGTTCAGCATCGCGGCGAGCGTCTCGAGCTCCCCGCACGCGCCGGCGAGGATGGCGCCGCCGCCGCAGACGATCACCGGGGACTTCGCGGCCACGAGCTTCTCCGCGGCCTTTTCCACCTCCGCCGCGTCCGGCCGCGAACGCATCGCGGGAAACGCGTCATGCCCCGGCTGCGCCCACACCTCCTGCGGGTCGATCGCGAGCTTCATCACGTCGTAGGGCATGCAGATGTGCGCGGCGCCCGGCCGGCCCGTCGTCATGGCGCGGAAGGCCCCGCGGACGGCCCCGGGAATCTGGTCCACACGATCGACCGTCGTGTTCCACTTGGTGAGCGGTCGGTAGAGGGCCTGCTGGTCCAGTTCCGTGAGGGGAAACTTGCCGCGCGAGCCGACCGACACGTCCGAGGTGATGCCGAGCACCGCGATGGACGATTCGTTCGCTTCCACGAGGCCCGGCAGCAGGTAGGTGGCGCCGCCGCCGCTGGGGCCCTCGCACACGCCCACCTTGCCCGTGACGCGCGCGTACGCGTCGGCCATGTAGGCGGCGCTGCGCTCGTCGCGCGTGAGGATGTGATCGATGCCGTGGTCCAGGCGCGCGAGAGCATCGTAGAAAGGCAAGCTCGTGTCGCCGCACAGGCCGAAGATGTGGTTCACGCCGTTCAGCTGCAGCATGCGCACGAGGGCGTCGGCGCCGTTCATCGAAGTCATGGGGAAGGATCGGGGTGGTGCGAAGACCCCCATTCTAGCCGTCCGCGCGCCGCTCCCCGCCCCGCGCCGGTATCGGCGGTTTCAATCGCCGCCCCCCGATTTCACTTCGCCGCGCGGAGCTTCCCCGGCGCGAGGTCCGCGCCGACGGCAGCCGGCTCCTCGCGCCAGCGTGCCGCCTGCAAGCGCACCACGTCCGCCAGGTGCCCGGACTGCGAGAAGCGCTCCCGAAGCCAGCGCGCGTCGTTCAGGCCGCGGTCCGTGCGATCGCCGATGGCCCGCAGCGCGCTGGCCGCTCCCAGCTCGTCGCCGATGCGCTGCACGCGATAGAGCGTGGCCAGCACGTCCTCGCGCAGGCGGATGTGCGTGTGCGCGCGCGGATCGGCCAGCATCGCCTCGAAGCCGAAGCGGCAGGCCTGGAAGCGGTTGTAGCCGTAGACCAGGTATTGCGGGGCGATGGGCTCGCTGTCGCGGTTCCTCAGCAGGTCGGCGGCGAGCACCTGCGCGTAGGCCGCGAGCTCCGCCGCCTGCAGCACGGTGAGCGGCGTGTCGCCGATGCGGATCTCGATCGTGCCGTACTCGGGCTTGGGACGGATGTCCCAGTAGAAGTCCTTCATGCTCGAGACGATGCCGTAGCCGGCCATCTCGTCGAAATAGCCGTTGAATTCCTCCCACGAACCCACCTCGGGCAGGTGGCCGGCCAGCGGGAAGGCCGACACCGCGTGCAGGCGCGAGGTCTCGAACGACGTGTCCTCGCCCTGGGTGAAGGGCGAGGAGGCCGACAGCGCGATGAAGTGCGGGATGTAGCGCGCCATGCGGTGGGTGAGGTAGATGGCGTCGTCGCCCGAGGCCACGCCCACGTGGATGTGCTGCCCGAATACCGTGAACTGCTTGGCGAGGTAGCCGTAGAGCGCGGACACCTTGAGGAAGCGCTCCGTCGGGTAGATGCGCCGGTCGCTCCACTTGTGGAAGGGATGCGAGCCGCCGCCGCAGACCGCGAGGTTGAGGCGGCCCGCGGCCTCCACGATGCCGTCGCGGGTGGCCGCCAGCTCTGCCGCCAGCGGCTCGAATCGCGTGTGCACCGTGCTGTTCACCTCGATCATGCTCTCGGTGATCTCGGGCTTCACCTCGCTGGGCAGGCCCGCCTTGGCGAGGCGCGCGAGCAGGTCCGGCGCGCCCCGCGTGAGGTCGTGGTCGCGGGTGTTGAGCACCATCAGTTCCAGTTCCACGCCGACGGTGAGCGGGTCCGATGTCTTGAAGTCGAGGGGCATGGCGTCCTCCTTCAGCGTTCGAGGATGGCGCCGGCCGGGGCGCGGGGCGCCTCGGGCTCGGTCTCGCCGGCGAATCGAAGGCCCCACTGCACCGCGAGCGGGCCGAGCAGTTCCATCATGACCACGGCGCCCAGCACGACAGCGGTGAGCTCCTGGCCGAACGAGGGGTAGAGGCGCGCCACGTCATGCTGCAGCAACAGGGCCAGCGAGGACATGGGCAGGAGGGTCGCCGCGAGTCCCGTCGCCTGGCGCAGCCGCAGGCCGCCCATCGGAGCGAAGAGGAGCACGCCGGCGAACTTGCCGGCCGCGCGCGCGAGTACCAGGGCCAGCGCCCCGAGCCCCGCGGTCTGCAGGGATTCGAGCGGCAGGCTCGCCCCGGTGATCACGAAGAGGACCACGTAGAAGAGCCGAGAGGCGCGGCCCAGGTCCACGGCGAGCAGGTCGTGACCGCGGCCCTCGTTGCGGGCAAAGAGGCCGAAGGCGAGCAGCGAGAGGATGACCGAGAGTTTGCCGGCCTGCGCGAGCCCCACGGCGGCCACCACGAAACCCGCCAGCAGCGTGAAGTGCAGCTCGGGGCTGCGCTCGACCATGCCGGCGATTCCCCGGGCCAGCGCCGCGAGCGCCCCGCCCAGGGCGAGCGAACCGACGAAGAGGTAGAGCGGGTGCAGCACCGCCGTGTCGATGTCGAGCTTCACCTCGTAGTGCACGGAGGCCGTGAGCATCGTCACGATCACCGAGGCCACCAGGCTGTTGAGCGCCACGAGCGTGTACGCGCGCTCCGTCACCTGCCCCTCCGCGCGCGCCTCCTGGGCCACGAGCAGCACCACCGCGGGCGAAGTCGCCATGGAGATGGCCGCAGCGATCCCGGCCTGCAACGGCGCGAACCCGAGCAGGTGCAGCGCGACGAAGACGAGGCCGGAGGCGGCGAGGCTCTCGCCCATGGAAGTCGCCGCGAGCGTCCAGTCGCGCTTGAGCCACGAGAGGTCCATGCGCCGGCCCAGGTCGAAGAGCACGAGGCCGAGCGCGATGTCGACGAAGAAGCGGGCCTCGTCGAGAAGAGGCCCGATGTTCAGGGCGCTCGCCAGGGGCGCGAGGCCGAACCCCACGAGCACGTAGCCGATCACGCGCGGCAGGCGCAACTGGCGCGCGACTTCCCCGCCCAGCATGCCGGCGACGAGCAGCACGCCGAAGAGGACGGCGGGATTGAAGGCGAGGGGCAGGGTGGGCAGCAGGCGGGCGTCCATGGATCCTCCGACGGTTTCCTGCGCGAATTGCGCCTGCGCTTTTGATCCCGGCGTGCGGCCGGAAGTTCCCCCCACCCGGCGGCATTCCGGCCCTTGTCGTCCAGCCGCTACAATGCGCCCATGGCCCAGGGCTTCTTCCAGAACGCGATCGCGCTCGTCTACGACTTCGACGGCACGCTCTCGCCGCAGCCGATGCAGGAATACACGGTGCTGCCGCGCATGGGCATCGAGCCGCGCGATTTCTGGGCGCGCGTGAACGAGGAGGCCAAAGCCACCGAGTCGGACATGATGCTGGTGTACATGCGCCACATCCTCGAGTCGCTCGACCGGCAGAAGATCGCCGTGAAGCGCGAGGACTTCGCCAAGATGGCCGGCGCCATCCGCTACTTTCCCGGCGTCGAGGGCTGGTTCGCGCGCGTGAACGCCTACGTGCGAAAGCGCAGCGGCGGCAAGGTGAAGCTGCACCACTACGTCATCTCGGCGGGTCAGAAGGAGATCCTCGACGGCGTCTCGATCCGCCTGCACTTCAAGCGAATCTACGCCTCGGAGTACCACTTCAACCACCACGGCGTCGCCACCTTCCCGAAGCTGCTGGTCACAGACACGCTCAAGACCCAGTTCCTCTTCCGCATCAACAAGGGCAAGGAGGCGGTCACCGAGTCGATCAACGAGCACATGCCCGAGGCCGAGCGGCCCATCCCCTTCCAGAACATCATCTACGTGGGCGACGGCATGACCGACGTGCCCTCGATGGCGCTCACCAAGAAGAACGGCGGGCACTCCGTCGCCGTCTACGACGAGAAGAAGGCGCGCGAGAAGGGCATCTGCGTGAAGCTGCTGGAGGCCGGCCGCGTCGACTACATCGCCGAGGCCGACTACCGCAAGGGCAGCAAGCTCGCGCGCCGCATGGAGCTGCTCCTCGACGCCATCGTCGCGGACATCGCCTACCGGCGCGAGGCTTGGGAGTGCCGCGCCGAGCACCGCGCCGCACGGTAGATGGGCCCGGCCACCTTTCCCCTGCTGCGCCTGCTGGCCGACGGCCGCTTCCATTCC
Source organism: Betaproteobacteria bacterium (assembly GCA_016711875.1). Taxonomy (GTDB): domain Bacteria; phylum Pseudomonadota; class Gammaproteobacteria; order Burkholderiales; family Usitatibacteraceae; genus FEB-7. The sequence continues at coordinate 82,184 of JADJSD010000001.1, forward strand.
GGGGAGGACCTCGCGAAGCACCTGGGACGCAGCCGCGCGACCGTCTCGGAGGCGCTCAAGCACGCGGACGAACTCGGCGTCGATGTCTTCTCGGTGCCCGGCAAGGGGTACAAGCTCGCCTCGCCCGTGGAATTCCTCGACGCCGCGCGCATCGTGCAGGGGCTGGGCAGCGCCGCCTCGCGCGTGCGCCTCACCCTCGCCGACGAGGCCGACTCGACGAGCACCCGCCTTGCGGCTGCTGCGCAGCAGGGCGCGCCCTCGGGCACCTGCATCGCCGCCGAGTGGCAAAGCGCCGGCCGGGGCCGCCGCGGACGCGCCTGGCAATCGGCGCTGGGCGCCTCCCTCACCTTCTCGATCCTGTGGCGGTTCGAGCGCGGCCCCGGACACCTGGCGGGCCTTTCGCTCGCCGTGGCCGTCGCCGTCTCGCGCGCCCTCGAGCGGTGCGGCGTGAAGGGCGTGGGCGTCAAGTGGCCCAATGACCTCGTGGCGGATTGGAAGAAGCTCGCCGGCATTCTCGTCGAGACCTCCGGCGACCTGCTCGGCCCCACGGCGGCCGTGATCGGCGTGGGCGTGAACTTCCGGCTGGGCGAAGCGCTCCTCGCCCGGATCGACCAGCCGGCCATCGACTGCATGTCGCTCGCGGCCGAGCCGCCCTCGCGCAACGGGATCCTCGCCGCGCTCATCGCGGCGCTGGTCGCCGACCTCGAACGCTTCGAGCGCGAGGGCTTCGGCGCCTTTCGCGAGGACTGGATGGCGAGGCACGCCTACGCCGGGCGCCGCGTCACGGTGCTCGCCCCCGGGTGCGCGCCGCGCGAAGGCGCCGTGACCGGCCTCGCGGAGGACGGCGCGCTCGTCGTGGACCTCGACGGCACGGCCACGCGCCTCACCGCCGCCGAGATCTCCCTGAGGCCCGCCTGAGCATGGCCGCCGCCTCGCCCGTCCTCGCCCTCGACGCCGGCAACACGCGCATCAAGTGGGGCCTCAACGTCGGCGGCCAGTGGGTGGCGCGCGGTGCCACGCCCGTGACGGAGGCGCACAAGCTCGGGCGCGACTGGCCGCCCCTGCCCGACGGAACGATCGCGAAGGGCTCGAACGTCGCCGGCATCCCCGTGGAGCTTGCGCTCTACGAGGCCTGCGCCAACCACGATCTCGACCTGTCCCTCGTCACCTCGCAGGCCGAGCAACTCGGCGTGAAGAGCGGCTATCGCGATCCCGGCCAGCTCGGCACGGACCGCTGGGCCGCGCTCGTCGCGGCGCACCGGGCCTGAGGGCCACAAGCTCGTCGTGAACGGCGGCACCGGCCTCACGGTCGACGCGCTGCGCGGCGACGGCTTCTTCCGCGGGGGCCTCATCGTGCCCGGCCCGGCCCTCATGCGCGCGAGCCTCACGGGCGGCACCGCGGGCTTGAGGCTCACCGAGGGCCAGTTCGACCCGTTCCCGCGCTCGACGCCCGACGCCATCACCACCGGGGCCGTCCTCGCGGCCCTGGGCGCCATCGAACGCATGGCCGCCGCGATGGCGCAGGCGAACGCGGCGCCGGAGCGCATCGTCCTGTCGGGCGGGGCCGCCTCGACGCTCGAGCCGCACCTATCCAGCCCGGTCACCTTGAACGACAATCTCGTCCTCGACGGCGTGGCGCTCATCGCCCGCGCCGGCCGGTAACGACCATGGGCCGATTCCTCTTTTTCCTCCTCCTCGTCGCGAACCTCGCCTTCGGCGCGCACCTGTGGCTCTCGCGCGAGCGCGACGCGCCCGACCTGTCGCGCCGCGAGAAGAACGCCGGCGAGGTGAAGATCGTCTCCGTCACCCCGCCCGTGAGCGGCCAGCAGAAGGCCGACGAGGCGCGGCGGCAGGCGGTGGCGCTCGCCGGTGCCGCCTGCGTGGAATTCACCGGCATCGCGGGGACGGAGGTCGGCAAGGTCCGGGAGGCGCTCGCCACCCTCCGGCTGGGCGAACGCCTCACCGAGCGTCGCCTGGAGGAGGTCACGCGCCACTGGGTCTACATCCCGCCCGCGAAGGACCGCAAGACCGCGGAGGCCGCCGCCGCCCAGCTCAAGCGCCAGGGCGTGACCGAGTTGTCCATCCGCCCGGACTACGCGATCTCCCTGGGCGTCTTCTCGACCGAGGACGCGGCTTTCCGCTACCTGGGGCAGGTGGAGTCGAAAGGCGCCAGGGGCGTGCAGGTCGGCCCCTTCGCGCGCGAGCTGAAGGACCTCGTCTTCACGATCCGCGAGCCGGATACGGAGCTCGTCGCACGCCTCACCCTCATGCAGCGCGACTATCCCGGGTCGGCGCTCAAGGCGATGCCCTGCCCGGAAAAATGAAGGGAAATAGGGGGGGGGGGAACGAAATCAACCCGTCCCCCCGCAATGGGGACGGGTTGAATTTCGTACCTGACCCCGATTTTCAATTCCGCTTGAACCGGATGTCGCCGAAGTAGGCGACGGCGTGCCCGCCGGTGTTGTCGGAATCGCTCATGATCCCCACCGCGCGAACGCGCGGCGGCTCCTCCCCGAAGGCGCGGCGGAAATCCTCGAGCACGTTCACCCGCTCCTCGTGCCACCGGCCCAGGTCCTTGCGGCCGCTGCCCGCGACGATCATCTTCACGCGCGTGCTGAAGTGGTGCTCGATCACCGACCCCTCCGGCAACTGGTTCTCCCAGATGTACATGAGCGTGGCGTAGGGCAGCTCGTTGCCCGTCATGGCCTTGGCGAGGTCGTAGTTGATCTGCTCGGCGTCGGGCAGCTTGTCGCGCCCGCCCTCGAAGGTGACGATCACGCGCGCCGGCGAATCCTCCACCTGGTGGATCGTGTTGTTGGCGCCGCTGATGAGCTCGGGCACCTTCCAGTGCCAGGTGAGCCACGGGAATTCCTTCACGTCCACCGTGAGGTCGAATTGCAGGCCCGAGGCGCTCGCGTCGGCCTGCGCCCGCATGGCGACGGTGCCGTCCAGGGGCACGAGCTGGTACTTCGTCGGCTTCTTGAAGCGCGCCAGGCGGTAGGGCTTCCAGCCGGGCGGCAGGATGTCGAGCGCGAGGGCCGTCGAGAATGGCGCCGGGTCGTGGACCTGGCTCGGGGCGGCCGGCTGCGGCGCGGGCGGCGTGCTCGCGCAGGCGGCGACCAGGACGGCGAGCAGGAGGGCGGTGACCGTGCGCATGGGGTTATCGGTTATTCTCTGGCCGGAATTCCAGCCAATGGCCGGGAACTCTACCCGTCTTTTCCCTTGCCGTCGCGACGGAACCGAACACTTCCATGAATGCCCTTTCCCGCCCGTTGCTCGCCCTCGTCGTCGTCCTGGCCGCCGGATGCGCCGCCATCGACCCGAACGGGATCATCACCCGCCGCCTGGCCGAGGGCGCCGAGACGATCTCGCCGGTCCCGGGCGGTGCGTCGGGAAAGCTCGACGCCGCGACCCGCGCCGCCGCCTTCGACTACGTGTGGCGCACGATCGACGAGCGCTACTACGACCCGAAGATGAACGGCGTCGACTGGAAGGCGGCGGGCGAGAAGTGGCGGCCGCAGGTGATGGACGCGCCCGACGACGATGCCTTCTGGGATCGCCTGGACCGCATGGCGGGCGAGCTGCGCGACGCCCATACGCGCGTCGAAAGCCCGAAGCGCGCGCAGCTCATCGAGCGCGCCCAGTCGGTGAGCCTGGGCTTTTCCTTCCGCCCCCTGGGCGATGCGCTCGTCGTGACGAACGTGAACGGCGAATCGGATGCCTGGTGGGCCGGCGTTCGCCCCGGCATGACCCTCGCCACCGTCGAGGGCGTCCCCGCGAAGGATGCCTACGCGAAGCTCCTCGCCGAAGCGCGCGACAGCTCGTCCGACCACGCGAAGCACGTGATGGCCACGCGGCGCCTCCTCGCGGGCGAGGTGGATTCGAAGGTCGCGGTCGCCTTCACCCGAAGCGATGGCTCGCTCCTCGCCGCGACGCTCCGGCGCATCCGTTACACGAACCCCCCTCGCGTCATGCACCGGCTCCTGCCCGACGGGTCGGCCTACATCCGGCTCACCGCGTGGTCGCAGAACCTGGAAGGCGGCATGATCGAGGCGATCCGCGCCCACAAGGACGCCCCCGCGATCGTGATCGACCTGCGCGGGAATCCGGGCGGCTCCGGCCTCATGGTGCGCAACGTCGCGAAGCAGTTCTTCAAGGGCGAGATCAAGGCCGGCCGCGCGCTCACGCGCACCGGCAAGCCCATCACGCTCGCCTTCGACCTGATCGAGGTCATCAAGATCGACCAGTTGCTCGAGGGCACGGGCCTCTACGCGGGCCCGGTGACGATCCTCGTGGACAACGACAGCGGCAGCGCGAGCGAACTGTTCGCCGCCATGATGCAGGCGCAGAAGCGCGCCACCGTCGTCGGCCAGACCTCGTGCGGGTGCCTGCTCGCCTACATGGGCTATGCGCCCGTGCCCGGCGGCGGGAAGCTCGCCTACAGCGAAGTGGGTTTCATCCTCCCCGACGGCCGGCGCATCGAAGGCACGGGCGTCGTGCCGGACGTGGCTGTGCCCATCGCGCCGGAGGACCTGCGCCTGGGTCGCGACCGCGTCCTCGAGACCGCCGTCGCGCAGATCGCCCGCGCCCCGAAACCCGAACCCGCGAAATCCGCATCCGACAAGGCCCCGCCGAAGTGACGGGGCCGCGATGAGCGCGCACGCCGCGCTCAACCCCGGCGTGCGCCGCCGCGAGGTCTTCGGCTGGGCGATGTACGACTTCGCCAATTCGGGCTACACCACCGTCGTGCTCACCGCCGTCTTCAACGCGTACTTCGTCTCGACGGTGGCGGGCGGCAAGGACTGGGCGACGCTCGCCTGGACCCTCGCCCTGGCCGCCTCCTATGCGATCGTCATGGTCGCGGGCCCGATCGTCGGCGCCTGGGCCGATGCGCACGCCGCCAAGAAGCGCGCGCTCCTGCTGAGCACGGTGGGCTGCGTCGCGGGCACCGCGGCGCTCGCTCTCGTGGGCCCCGGCGACGTGGCCCTCGCCGTCGCGCTGCTCATCGTCTCGAACGTCGCCTACTCGATGGGCGAGAACCTCACCGCCTCCTTCCTGCCGGAACTCGCACGGCCCGCCGCCGTGGGCAAGGTGTCGGGCTGGGGCTGGAGCCTGGGCTACGTGGGCGGGCTTCTCGCCCTGGGGCTGGGCCTCGCGTGGGTGATGGGCGCGGATGCCCGCGGCTCCACCTCCGCGCAGGCCGTGCCGGGCACGATGCTCATCACCGCGGCCGTGTTCGCCGCGGCGTCGGCCTTCACGTTCGTGCTGCTCCGCGAACGCGCCGTGCCGGTGCCGGCGAGCGAAGCCGCCTCGCACGCGCTCGCGCGCCTGGCGCGCACCGCGAGGCAGGCCCTGGCCTACCGCGACCTGATCGCGGTGTTCGCCTGCGGCACGTGCTACCAGGCGGGCGTCGCGACGGTGATCGCCCTGTCGGCCATCTACGCCGAGCAGGTCATGGGCTTCGGCATGAAGGAGACGATCCTCCTCATCCTCGCGGTGAACGTGACGGCGGGCATCGGCGCCTTCGGCTTCGGCTACGCGCAGGACCGGCTGGGCAAGGTGCCCGCCCTTCGTTTCACGCTGTGGGCGTGGATCGCGATGGTGGCCGTCGCCTGGGGCGCCACGACCACCACCCAGTTCTGGGTGGCGGCCAACCTGGCGGGGCTCGCGATGGGCTCGTCGCAATCGGCCGGCCGCGCGCTCGTGGCCTACTTCGCGCCGCCCGCGCGCACCGGCGAGTTCTTCGGCCTGTGGGGTACCGCCACGCGCCTCGCCTCGATCCTGGGGCCCGTCACCTACGGCCTCGTCACCTGGGTCACGGGCGGCAACCACCGCCTCGCCATCGCCTGCACGGGCGTTTTCTTCATCGCCGCGCTGGGTTTCCTCACGCAGGTGGACGAAGGGCGGGGGCGCGAAGCGGCTGTCGCGGCTTGAATCCGCGGCACCCGGCCCCACGTATTTCGCAGGATCCCCACGGAGCGACCATGGCGCTGCCTTCGCTTTTCCTGTCGCATGGCGCACCGACCCTCGCTCTCGAGGACACGGCCGTCACGCGCGCGTGGGCGGGCCTCGGCGCGAGCCTCGCGCCGCGCGCGGTGGTCCTGGCCTCGGCGCACTGGGATACGCCCGGCCCCACCGTCACCACGGCGCCGCGGCTCGCGACGATCCACGATTTCCACGGCTTCCCGCGACCGCTCTACGACATCCGCTACGAACCCCCGGGCCACGCGGCGCTCGCCGAACGCGTCACGACGCTCCTCGCCCGCGGCGGCTTCGCGACGGAAGGCGACGCCCGGCGGGGCATCGATCATGGCGGCTGGGTGCCCCTCAGGTTCATGTTTCCGGATGCGAAAGTGCCTGTCGTCCAGCTCTCGATCCAGTCGGGACGCGATGCCGCGCACCACCTTGCGCTGGGAAAGGCCCTCGCCCCGCTTCGCGGCGAGGGCGTGCTGGTGCTCGCCTCGGGTGGCATCGTGCACAACCTGCGCGAACTCGATTGGCAGGGCACCGGCGGCCGCGTGATGCCGTGGGCGAAGGCCTTCAACGACTGGGTCGCGGCGAACGTCGCTTCCGGCGACGAAGAGGCACTCGTCGACTGGCTCGCGCGCGCCCCGGAACCGCGGCGCGCCCACCCCACGCCCGATCACTTCCTGCCGTTCTTCGTGGCGCTGGGCGCCGGCGGCTTCCCGGGCCAGCGCATCGACTTCGGCTTCGACCTGGGCTCGCTCGGGATGGATGCCTACGCGTTCGGCGCGGCCTGACCGGCCCCGGCCCTAGCCCCAGATCCTCGCCTCGCTGAACCCCAGCTCCCCGAATTCCGCGGCGCGCAGGTCCGCCTCGTTCGCGCAGAAGAACTCGTCGAGCTGCGGCGGCGCGATGGAAGTCCCCGCGAGCATCGCGTGGGCCTGCCCGCGGTGGTGCACCTGGTGCTCGAAGACGTGCGCGAGCAGCCGGTGCAGCTCCTCCTCGACCGGGCCCTTGCGCCGCAGGATCGTCACCTTGCGCTCGTAGTCCGCCTCGCTCGCCCGCTCGCACACCGCGATGAGGCGCCGGTCGGTTTCCGCCTGCTCGTCGGCCAGGTCGATCACCTCGTCGAAGGGTTCCGCCGGCTCGTAGAAGTCGGCGATGGAAGGATGCGGCGAACGCCCGTCGAGCATGCGCTCCATCGCGTCGACGTACATCCAGTCCACCGTGACGATGTGATTGAGCGTCGCCTTGAGTGAGGGAAAGAAGCTCGTTCGCTTCGCGGCGAATTCCTCCGCCGTGAGGCCGGCGCACGCCGTGAGCAGGCGGTGATTGGCCCACGCGTTCTGGAAGGCCCATGCCGTGAGATGGCGCTTGAGCGTGATCATGGATTCACCGGATGTCGTGTCGGGGCGACGATTATCCCATCGACGCGCCGCACCCGTTCGCCCGCCCTGCCGCTCGTCGTGCCGGCACGACCGTTCGTTACCCCGGGCGCCCGGCGAGATTGCGCTGGCCGGGCCGTTTGGGGATCATTCCCCATGGCCTCGACTCCCGCCGCGCCCAAGAAGCGCACGCTCTACGACATCCTCGGCGTCCCGAAGGACGCCGGCGCGATCGACATCGGCCTCGCCTACAAGTCCCGTCGCGCGGCGCTGCAGAACTCGCCCAACGCCGACCCCAACGAGATCAATCTCGTGCACGAGGCGTATCACGTCCTGTGCCTGCCGAACGAGCGCGCCGCCTACGACGCCAAGCTCCTCACCATGGCCGAGCGCGAAGCCGCCAAGGCCATGACCCACGCGGACCTCGCGATCGAGCCCGAGGAAGACGAGGTTCCCGCCTGGAAAAGGAAGCCGGTGCTCATCGGCCTGGGCATCGTCGTGGTCCTGCTCGCCTGGTTCGTCTTCAAGCCCGCCCCGAAGCCCGCGGCGCCCGCCCCGCGGGTGGTCGCCCAGCGCGAGCTCGCCCCCCCGTCCGAGGCCGCCAACCGCCAGATCGCCAACGCCGTTGCCACCCCCACCGTGGAGAAGAACGGCGAACAGCTCTTCGCGGAGCTCTCCCGCTCCACCGCACGCATCACCGTGCACGACGTCTCCGGCCGCACCGTGGGCCTGGGCAGCGGCGTCGTGGTGGGCACCGGGCAGGTCGTCACCAACTGCCACGTGGCCACGGCCGGCGGCACCCTGTCGGTGAAAGTGGGCGGCGAGCAGTTCTCCGCCAGCGTGGAAGTGGCCGACGAGGAATACGACCTGTGCCGCCTGAGCGTGTCGGGCCTCACCGCGCCCGCCGTGCCGATCGGCAGCATCGAATCGCTCAAGACCGGCCAGAAGGTCTACGCCATCGGCGCGCCGCAGGGCCTCGAGCTCACGATCAGCGACGGCATCGTCTCGGCGTTCCGCGAGATGCCCCAGGGCCGCATCATCCAGACCACGGCGCCCATCTCGCCCGGCTCCTCCGGCGGGCCGCTCTTCGACGCTTACGGGCGCCTCGTGGGCATCATGACCTTCCAGCACCGCTCGGGGCAGAACCTCAACTTCGCGGTGCCGGCGGACTGGATCGGCCAGGTGCGCTCGCGCGCGGCCACGAACCCGCTCACCGAGGCGATGGGGAAGGCCCTCTCGCAGAACTAGCCGTGCCGCTCACCGCCGCCGAAGCCCTCGCCAGCGCGAGGACGCGCTTTCCCGTCCTCGCCGGCCTGCCTCCCGACCTCGCCGCCCGCCTCGAGCGCGACGCGCGCGTCATGGAGGTGCCCGCGGGCGCGCGCCTCTTCGACGAGCGCACCCCCTGCGGCGCCTTTCCCTTCGTGATCCGGGGACGGGTGAAGGTGGCGAAGCTCGCGCCCTCGGGCCGGGAGATCGTCCTCTACCGCGTCGAGCCGGGGCAAAGCTGCCTCATCACCTCGAGCTGCCTGCTCGCACGCCGCGACTATTCGGCCACGGGTATCGCCGAGACGGACGTCGCGCTCGTGGCGATGCCGCGGGAGCTCTTCGACGCGCTCATGGCCGGCTCGCCCGCCTTCCGCGACTACGTTCACTCGCTCTTCGCCGACCGCATCGGCGAGCTGATGGCCCTGGTGGAAGAAGTGGCCTTCCGCCGGCTCGACCAACGCCTCGCCGCGTTGCTCCTCGCCCGCGGGCCCGTCATCGCCGCGCGCCACCAGGACCTCGCCGAGGAACTGGGCAGCGTGCGCGAGATCGTGAGCCGCCTGCTGGGGGATTTCGAGGACCGCGGGCTGGTCACGCTCGGCCGGGGCCGGGTGGAACTGAAGGACCGGGCCGCCCTGGAAGCGCTCGCCGCCGGCCGGTAGGTCTTGTGTAACCGCGGTCACATACGGGGGTCCGCGCCTTCCGTAGCCTTCGGGGTGTCCCTTCCACGAACCCTCAAGGAGAACCCCATGAAGACCAACGTCGGCGGCATCGACAAGATCCTTCGCATCACGGCAGGCCTCGGCCTGCTCGCCTTCGCCCTCCTTTCCGATTCGCCCGCGCGCTGGTGGGGTCTCATCGGACTGGTGCCCCTGGGCACGGGCCTCATGGGCTTCTGCCCCCTGTACCCCATGCTGGGCCTGAGCACCTGCCCGGTGAAGCGATAGCCCGGGGGCTTTTCCGGCTCAAGCCGGCCGACGCGCCGGCCGTAAAAGGGTTACCCGCTATCATGGCGATCGCGGGCTTTCTCTTTCCCATGCCCGGAAAAGCCATGAAAAACAAGATCCTCCTCACCGCCCTCCTCGCCCTTTCACTGCCCGCCCTCGCCGGGCGCCCCCTCAGCACCGAAGACGCCAATTCCCTCGACGACGGCCAGTGCCAGCTCGAGGCCTGGGCCAACCGCACGCGCGCGAACGCGACCGAGACGTTCGCCGTCCCGGCCTGCGCGTTCCTCTCCGTCGAGGCGCAACTGGGCACCGGCTGGGTGCACGAGAACGGCGAGACGAAGCTTGCCACGCAGTTCTTCCAGGTGAAGCACGCCTTCAGGAAGGTCGACGACGGCGCCTGGGGCATCGCGCTCGTGGCCGGCATCGCCCGCAACCGCACCCGCGAGACCTACGGCAACTGGGGCGACCCGTACTTCATCGTGCCCTTCAGCTTCGGCGTCGGCGAGGACAAGGACACGCGGGCCGTGGTGCACCTGAACCTGGGCACGACCCGCAATCGCGAGGAAGGCCGCAATCTCACGCTCTGGGGCGTCGCGGCGGAAAAGCCGGTCACCGAGCGCCTCACGCTGGTGGGCGAGGTCTACGGCGAGAACACCCGCAACCCGTTCTACCGCGCGGGCGGCCGCTTCACGGTCATTCCGGACATGCTCGACGTCGACCTCACCTACGTGGGGCGCTCAGGCGGTGCGAAGGAAGACCGCCTCTGGTCCGTGGGCTTCCACCTGGAAGGCGACGTCTTCAAGTAACCCGGCCGGGGGCCGCGCTTCGCGCCCGCCCACCGCCGACGGCGCGTTCCCCGCGCCGTCCGTCGCAGGAGCGCCCGTTCGCTCGCGGTCCGCTGCTACCATCCGCCCCGTTCCCCCTGAACGAGGGCGTCATGCTCCAAGCGATCGACCTGCACAAATCCTACGGCGACAAGGTTGCCGTCGCCGGCATTTCCCTCGAGGCGCGGCCGGGCGAGATCCTGGGCCTGCTGGGTCCCAACGGCGCCGGCAAGTCCACGACCGTCGCCATGATCTGCGGCATCGCGCGGCCCGACCGCGGCACCGTGAGCCTCGCCGGCGAACGGCTCGAGGGCGACGAAAGCCCCTTGAAGCAGCGCCTGGGACTCGTCCCGCAGGACATCTCGCTGTTCGAGGAACTGCCCGCGCTCGAGAACCTGCGCCTCTTCGGACGGCTCTACGGCCTCGACGGCACCCTGCTGGCCGAGCGCTGCACGGCGGCGCTCACGCTGGTGGGCCTCGCCGGCGAGGCGAAGGCGAAGCCCTCCACGTTCAGCGGCGGCATGAAGCGGCGCCTCAACATCGCCTGCGCCCTGGTGCACGACCCCGACGTGCTCGTCCTCGACGAACCCACGGTGGGCGTGGACCCGCAGAGCCGCAATGCCATCTTCGGGAACTTGGAGACGCTGCGCGCGCGCGGCAAGGCCCTCGTCTACACGACGCACTACATGGAGGAAGTCGAGCGGCTCTGCGACCGCATCGTGATCGTCGACCACGGCAAGGTGATCGCTTCCGACACGAAGGCCAACCTGCACCGCCTGCTGCCCGCCACCGCGAAGCGGCGCGTGGAAATCGAGGGGGAGATCGACGACGCCCTGCTCGCGAGGCTCGCCTCGATGGGGCTTGCCGTGCGCGGGGAGACGGGCGCCTCGCTCGAGAGCGTGTTCCTGCACCTCACCGGCCGTGAACTGAGGGACTGACCATGAAGCCGATCCTCGCCCTCGCCCGCACCGACATCGTCCTGTACCTGGGCAACCGCAAGGCGCTCCTCGTCTCGCTCGTCGCGCCCATCCTCATCGCCGCGTTCTTCGGCTCCGTGCTGGGCGGCGCGCCGAAGAAGGCGATCCGGATTCCCATCGCCGTCACCGACCTGGACGGGAGCGCCGTGTCGAAGAAGATCGTGGCCGCCATCGCGGCGGATGCGACCTTCGAGGTGCAATCGCCCGGCGATGAAGCGGCCCGGGACCTCGTGCGCCGGGGCAAGATCCGCGCGGCCGTGGTGCTGCCCAAGGGCTTCGGCGACGAGGCGGCCAAGGCCCTCTTCCGCCGCGATGCGCGCAAGCCCGAGGTCACGGTGCACTACGACCCCTCGCAATCGACCACGCTCGCGCTCGTGAAGGGCCTGCTCGCGCAGCATGCGATGCAGGCCGTCGCGCAATCGGCGTTCAGCCCCACGGAGGGACGCAAGTTCATCGCGGACTCGCGTCGCGACGTCGAGAGCGCCGCCACGATGAAGCCGGAGTCGAAGCAGGATCTCCTCGCGCTCTTCGATTCCCTCGACCGCATCCAGGCACGCGCGAAGGCCGAGCCCGCGTCCGGGCAGGCCGGCGGCGGATTCGGCGGCTTCCAGATGCCCTTCGCGACGAAGGAAATCGAAGTCACCTCCGGCGAGCGGCGCAAGTACAACGCCTACGCCCATTCGTTCGCGGGCATGGGCGTGCAGTTCGTGCTCTTCATGGGGGTCGAGCTCGGCATGGGGCTGCTCCTCATGCGCCGGCAAGGCATCTGGAAGCGCCTTCGCGCCGCGCCGATCACCCGCTCGATGCTGCTGTCGAGCCGCATCGTCTCGGGCACCGTCATCGCGGTCGCGCTGATGATCGGCATCTACGCCGCCGGGATCGCCGCCTTCGACGTGCGCATCGAGGGCAGCGTCACGGGCTTCATCGGCGTGCTCGTGGCTTTCGGCATGCTCACCGCGACCTTCGGGCTGCTCATCGCGGCGCTGGGCGGCTCGCCCGAGGCCACGCGCGGCATTGCCATCGTCGCCACGCTGCTCATGGTGATGCTGGGCGGCGCCTGGGTGCCGACCTTCGTCTTCCCCGACTGGCTGCAGACGGCCACGCTCGCGATGCCCACGCGCTGGGCCATCGACGGGCTCGCCGCGATGACATGGCGCGGGCTCGGGATCGAGGAGGCGCTCGCGCCCATCGGCGTGATGCTCGCGTTCAGCGTCGCGTTCGGGCTCCTCGCGCTCGCGCGCTTCCGCTGGGAGGAATGAACGGGGCAAGGCAGAATGGGCGCATGAGAAACGTTTCGTGCGCCCTCCTGCTGGCTGCGACGCTCCTGGCCGGCTGCGGGAAGAAGAACGCCGCCGTCCTGCCGGACACGTGGGAAGTCTCCCTCGCGCGGGCCGGCGAGGCCTGGATCGCGAAGGACATGCCCCGCACCTGGTCGCTCTGCGAGAACGCCTTCGCGATCGCCTCGAAGGCGAAGTCGCTCGCCCCGTCGCTCACGGCCCTCGACTGCCTGGGGGAGGTGGCGGTGAAGCAAGGCGATGCCCGCAAGGCGCTGCCCTTCTACGGCAAGTTCCTCGCCGACCACGGCAAGGCCCTGGAAACGCACACCGCGCGCTTTCGCGTGCGCAACAACCACGCGGTGCTGCTTTTCGAGAGCGGCAAGACGGACGAGGCCGTCGCGCAGCTGCGCGAGACCGTGGCCGACGCGGAATCGGGAACGATCAACTACCCCGTCTTCCTCACCCTGGTGCGCAATCTCGCCCTCGCCTGGTACGGCGCCGCGAGCAGCGCCGAGGCGAAAGCGTGGGTGAACGAGACCGGCGCCTGGCTGGAGGAAAAGCTCGCGCCCGACCCGGCCCTGCGCATCGCCGCCCACCGCGGCAGCACGAAGGCGCTGGAGGCCCTCATCGCCATCGGGGAGCGGCAGGCCCACGAAGCGACGCCCCGGTGGCGCCAGATCGTGGAGGTGACGCGGGGCAAGGAGGAGGATCTCGAGAAGCACGACCCCACCTGGCGGCGCCTTTGCGAGACGACCAAGCTGGGCGAGATCGGGTTCGTGGCCTGCATCCGGGAGCTTTCCTCCTGACGTTTGACGAAACCGGCCTCGCCCCGGGCCGGCGAAGGGCAGAATGGGCGCCCATGAAGATCCTATTCGCACTGCCCGCTTTCCTCCTCGCGCCCGCCCTCGCGCTGGCGATGCCCCCGGCCGCGCCGGATCCCGCCAAGGGCAACCCGCACGCCACGCCGCCCTCGCCGTGGACGGACCTTTCCGAATATTCGATTTCCCTCAAGGTGCCACCCAAGGGCGCCACCGGGCAGTGGAAGATCCGCACCTTCGACGACCCGTCGGACGTCTCGATCGAACTGGATACGCCCGCGGCCAAGGGCCGCACGCAGGGCACGTTGCTGCTCGTGGGCGGCCAGGGCATCGCCTTCCGGGGCTTCGCGCCCGAGGCCGGCTTCGAGATCGACCCGCTCGACACGGCCATCGTGAACCTCAAGCTGCTCACGAACCTGCTCACGCGGATCGCGCCCGAGGGGCCGGACGCCGTGAAGGCCGTCACGCCCGTGAAGCTGGGCGACGACAAGCAGGCGCTCGTCGCCTACACGCGCAGCATCAACATGCAGTTCAACGCGCCGTGGTCCGTGACGGGCCAGGTGAAGCGCGTCGACGCGAAATCCGTCAGCTACGACCTCACCATCGAGGCGCCCGGCGCCAAGGCCGGCGAGCGGCTCAAGTGGCAATTGAAGGGCACGGCGGGCGGCGCGGCGCGCGGCAAGGCGCTCGAGGACGCGATGCCGCTCGCGGGCTGGACGGCTTATCGGCTCGCCCCGCCGGCCTCGAAGACCGGGCACACGACGCTCTCCTTCGGCACGCAGAAGCTCGCGGGCCCCTACGCGACGATGAAGGACCTGCGCGCGGCCCTCGCGAAGCCCTAGACGCGCGTCTTCAGGTAGGCGACCAGGTCGGCCCGCAGCTGCGGGTTGCGGATCTTGAGGCCCATGAGGTTGCCCGGCACGAGCACGTCCGGGTTCTCGAGCCACTTGTCCAGGTTCTCCTCCGTCCACGACAGGCCGGAGGCCTTGAGCGCATCCGAATAGTCGAAGCCCGGGACCGTGCCCGCCTTGCGGCCGACGATGCCCACGTAGGGCGGGCCCATGCCTTCCTTCACGTGGCACTTGATGCAGCGGCGCTCGAAGTAATCCTTGCCGCGCGCCGGATCGCCCGCGACGGGCGACTGGGCGAGCGCGACCGGGGCGAGAAGCGCGGCGAACGCGAGGGACAGCAGGCGAAGGCGGGGCATGGCGGGCTCCTCGGGGTGGGCGAGGCGCCATTGTTCCCGTTCGCGGGAAATTTTTCCACCCCCCCCTTGCCGCCGGGGGCGCCCTCTCAGTTGCGCGTGGCGAGGTAGGCGATGATGTCCGCGCGGTCCTGCGGATCGCGCACGCGATAGCCCATCAGGTTGCCGGGCACGAAGGCGTCGGGGTTGGCGAGCCACTTGTCGAGCGTCGCCGGGCCCCAGTCCACCTTGGCGTTCTGGAGGGCCTCCGAATAGTCGAAGCCCTTCACCGTGCCGGCGCGCCGGCCGAAAAGCCCGCTGTAGGGCGGGCCCATCGTCGAATCCTCGTGGCACTTGGTGCAGCGGCGGTCGAATTGCGACTTGCCGCGCACCGGGTCGCCGACGAGGGGTGACTGGGCGAGAACGATCGTGGCGAGGGACAGGGCGACCGCGGCGAGCGGCAGGCCGATGCGTTTGCGGGAGTTCATGGGCACCTCCTGGGAAGAGTGTGTCCCGCAAATGCCCCCGGGGGCTTGCGGCAACGCAAAAAGGCGCCGCCTGCCGGTCATTCCCGGATCTTGAGGTACGCGATGATGTCCGCCCGGTCGGCGGCGTTGCGGGTCTTGAAACCCATGCGATTGCCCGGGATGAACTTGTCCGGGTTCTCGATCCACTTGTCGAGGGTCTCCTCCGTCCAGGTGACGTTGGAGCCTTCCAGCGCTTCCGTGTAGACGAAGCCCGGCACGCGGCCGGCGCCCTGCCCGAAGATCTTCTTGTACGGCGGGCCCATGGCCGAGCGCTCGTGGCAGGTGCCGCACCGCTGGTCCCAGAGCTTCTTGCCGCGGGCGGCGTCGCCGGCGGCCGCGGCGGCGACCGGCGCGAAAAGGGCCACGGTGACGAGCGCGGGAAGGAAGCGGTTCATGCGCACCAGCTTACGGGCCGGCAGCCGGTTTCGGGGCGGGACTTTGGTCCCAGGGCACGCGGCGGCAGTGGGCGGCGATGCGTACGACCAACGCCGGGATGAGCGGCCCCGGAAGATCGTGGGCCATCCCCTCGACTTCCCACAGCTCGGCGCCGGCAATGTTCTCGGCGATGTCGCGGCTGCCCTCCACGGGCAGGAGCGGATCGTCCACCCCGTGGATCACCAGCGTGGGCGCGTTGATTCGCTTGAGCGAGGCGCGGCGATCGCCCGAGGCGAGGATGGCGAAGAGCTGGTGGGAGGAGCCCTGCGGGTCGAGCCCGCGCTCGGCCACGCGCTTGCAGACGGCCTTCAGCTCGGCTTCGTCCGGCGGGTAGCGTTCGCTTCCGATGGTGCGCAGCACGTGCTCGAGGTGGCGCGCGACGGCCTCGAGATCCTTCGGGTTGGGGGGCAGCTGGAGGACGGCCCTGAGCGCCCTCGGGTTGCCCATCGAGACGCGCGGCGAGCCGCTCGTCGACATGATGGAGGTGAGGCTCGCCACGCGCGGTGCATGCCGGGCGGCCATGGCCTGCGCGATCATGCCGCCCATCGACATGCCCACCACGTGCGCCTTCGGGATCGCGAGCGCCTCGAGGAGGCCGGCCGCGTCGTCGGCCATGTCGTCGATCGTGTAGACGCCATGCACGGGAAAGCCCATGAAGGCCTTGCCGATGGCCCAGAGCGCGTTGCCCAGGTCCGCGCTTTCGATTCTCCGCGACAGGCCCACGTCGCGGTTGTCGAAAAGGACGACGCGAAAGCCGCTCGCGACGAGGCCGTCGACAAACGCGTCCGGCCAGAGCGCGAGCGGCATGCCCAGGCCCATGATCAGGAGCACGGGCGGCGCCGACGGATCCCCCTTGACCTCGTAGGCGAGGTCGATGCCGTTCGCGCGGGCTAGCGGCATCTAGAACCAGCCGGGGCGACGGGGATCGCGGTAGAACAGGGCGCGGGTGCCGCCGCGGTCGAAGGGCTTCCACTCGCCCTCGGGCTGGGCGAGGCGGTCGGCAATGGCGTTCCACACGGCGGGGTGGAAGCCCAGGCCCAGGTGGCTCGCCTGCACTTCGATGTTCTCGTGGATGGTGGATTCCCTTTCGACGCTGCACTGCCAGGCGACGACGCCGTCGGTGCGGCTGAAGATGGAGGTGGTGGGCACGGGCGGGGGCGCACGCAGGGGCTCGTGCAGGTCCGCCGCGCCGATCTTGTGACCCGTGACCTTCTCGTACAGGCGCCACGCATTGGTGGCCTTGGGGTGCCCGGTGAAGGGCGTGCCCATCGTGATGACGAGGCGGACCTTTTCCGGGTGCGCCTTGGAGATCTCGCGCGCGTACAGGCCGCCCAGGCTCCAGCCGATGAGCGAGACCTTGCGCTTGTGCTTCTTCGCCACCTGGGCGAGCAGCGCGTGGCAGCCTTCCAGCACGCCATCGCGCAGGCCCTTGTTGGTGCCGAGGCCCCAGCCGTAAGGCACGTAGCCGTGGTCTTCGAGAAAGCCGCGCAGGGGGGCCGTGGTGCGGTCCGAGGCGAGCAGGCCCGGGAAGAAGAGCACCGGGTGGCCATCGCCTTTGGGGACCGAGCTGAAGAGCGGGCGGGCGAGGTAGCAGGCGGCCAGTTCCCACGGGGCGCGCCATTCGAGCGCCAGGCGGACGATGCCCGGGGCCTGCATCGCGCCGTATTCGTACCAGTGCTCGAGGTTCTTGATCTTGCGTGTCGGCATGGGCCCGATTCTAACCGCCCCCCTGAAGGGGACGCACACCTGCACTGCCGGCGAAGGTGACTGACACCTTCACGTGGGGTGAAGGTGACAGTCACCTTCAGCGGGGGGCGGCCTTCAGGATCGACGAACCGCCGCGCGAGGAAGGGAACGCAGCTCCGCATGCGATTCCACCAGCGCCTGGGCGAATCGATCCAGGTCCGGCACGGCATTGGCGGCTGCCAGCAGCCCGAAGTCGAGCGAGCCGCAATAGCTCTCCACCGTGACGTTGAGCCCGATGCCGTGCGTGACGATGGAGACGGGCCAGTAGGTGCGAAGGCGTCCGCCCGCGAGGAAGAGCGGCTCCTGCGGCCCGGGGATGTTGGAGACGATCACGTTGGCAAGGGGCGTCCACGCCTTGAGGCCCTGCGTGTAGCCGTAGGCCTTCGCGGCGGCGGCAAGCAGCCAGGGCGCGCCGATCGAGACGAAGTCCGTGGGGATGACCGACTTCGCAGCGCCGGTGATGGCCTTCGCCTTGCCGGCCGAGGCGCGGATGGACGCCAGGCGCTCGAGCGGATCGGCGAGGTGGGTGGCGAGGTTCGCGAGGACCATCGTGGCCCGGGTGGAGTACGCCGTGTCGCCCTCGGCACGAAGCGAGACCGGCACCGCGGCCACCAGCGGCTTCCTCGGCACCGCGCCGTGATGCGCGAGATACCGCCGCAGCGCACCGCTCACGAGAGCGAGCACCACGTCGTTCAGCTTGGCGCCGTGCCGCTTCGCGATGGCCTTCACTTCGGCGAGCGGGATGGAAACGGTCGCGTACGCCCGCTTGGCCGTGATGGCCACGTTGATCGGCGTCGCCGGCCCCATCGGCAATCGACGGTGACTGTCACCTTGACCCGGGCTGAAGGTGTCAGACACCTTCAGGGAAGACACCTTCAGGAGGCGGAAGACCTCCGGGAGGGTGCCGACCAGCTTGGCGACTTCGCCCGCGCTCTTGCGGACGGCCACGCCCAGCAGCGCCGGGACCCCGGGGGTCTCGTCGAGCTTACGGGCAGGCGCCTTGGGCAACTTGCGGGGGATCGCGGACGCATCCAGCAGCGCCTGCGCGAGCTGCACCCCGGCGGCGCCATCGAGGGCGGCATGGTGCACCTTCGAATACCAGCCGATATCGCCCGAAGCGAGGCCTTCAATGAGGTAGAAGCGCCAAAGGGGCCGGGTGCGATCCAGGGGCTCCGCATGCAGTTTCGCGACCAGCTTCTCGAGCTGCGCCTGGGTGCCCGGTTTTGGCAGGCGAACTCGCTGCACGTGCCAGCCGAGGTCCACCTCGCGATCCTCCACCCACACGGGGCTCGCCAGATCGAATGGCAGCGTGGCGAGCCGCCGCGTGAGGACGGGCGCCAGGTGCAGCCGCTTGCCGATGTGCTCCCGGGCCTTTTCCACCCACTTCGCCCGCTGCCTCGCCGGCACCTCGACGAGGTTGAGCGAGCCCACGTGCATCGGCACCTCGGGCGATTCGAGATAGAGGAAGGCGCTGTCGAGGCCGGAGAGGGGCTTCACGCCCCGATGCTACCTCACGCGAATGCGTACATTAGTCGCTGAAGCCGGATTCGCGTTGGTGGCGGATTCGCAGGATTCGGACCGTCTCCGAGGCCTCCTCGAACCGGTAAAGGGCCACGTAGCCCGTGACGCCCCTCGAAATGACGAGCTCCCTCAAGTCATCGTCCACGCGACGGCCGATCAGGGGATGCGCTGACAGCACGTTCAGCGCCGCGGCCACGTCATCGACGGCATCGGCTGCGCTTTCCGGCGCGGCATCGGTGAGAAACTGCCAGAGGTGTGCGAGGTCGGCGATCGCTTCGGGCGAGTGGACTATTCTCGCCACTTGATCGGCTTCGGCGGCTTGGGATCACGACCTGCAGCCTTCGCCCTCAACCAGGCGACGACATCCTCATGGGCATAGCCGATGCCCGTCTCCGTCATCTGCCGGTCGGCCTCGTGAGCGTCACGAATGAACGCCGCGCGCTTCTCCATGGCCGTGACCGCCGTCTCAAGCGCCCTCACCATCAGCGCGTGCGGCGTCTCGTCGCCCTGCTTCGCAAGGCGATCGATGCGTTCCTTCAGATCCATCGGGATCTTGAGACTGGTGGGGTGCTGGGCCATGGGGGTTGCCGGAAGGGTAGTCATATCCTACTACCTACGAGCGGTGATGACGATTCCCCTTGAACGGCTTGCCCGGAAAGTCCGTGCACAAGCGAAAGCGCCCCCCTTAAGCCAAAGCCCCGAACCCCGCCACGACCAAGACCACCCCCAGGATCGCCAACCCGACCACCCGCAAATGCCGGCCCAGCACTACCCAGTTGGATTCCGAATCGTCGTCCATGGCATCTCCCCGTTCGTTCGGCCCGGGCCCGGTGGAAATTCCGGGAATCGGCGGCCTACCCGGGTAAACGTAACCGCAGCCCCGGTCATGCCACGGCCCACCCCGAAATCGGCCAAAATAGCCTTTTGCACCGCACCATTCCCCCGAAAGCCCGAATGCCCAACGACGCGAAAGGCGCCCCCGAGAGCGCCCACATCACCAACTTCATCAAGCAGCGGATCGAAGCCGACCTCGCCTCGGGCAAGTACGCCCAGCGCCGGTGGGCCGGCCATCCCGGCAAGCTCGAGGCCCACGCCAACGCGCCCCTCGACCCCGCGAAGATCCGCACCCGCTTCCCGCCCGAGCCCAACGGCTACCTGCACATCGGCCACGCGAAGAGCGTGTGCCTGAACTTCGGCCTGGCCCGCGATTACGACGGCGTATGCCACATGCGCTTCGACGACACCAACCCCGAGAAGGAGGAGGTGGAATACGTCGAGAGCATCAAGGAGATGGTGAAGTGGCTCGGCTTCGACTTCGGGCCCGGCGACAACGTGCTCTTCTTCGCGAGCGACTACTTCGACCTGATGTACGAGTTCGCCGAGTGCCTCATCGAGCACGGCGACGCGTACGTGGATTCGCAGTCGGCCGAGGAGATGCAGCACAACCGCGGCAGCTTCACGGAGCCGGGGAAGAATTCGCCCTTCCGTGAGCGCACGCCCGCCGAAAACCTGGCGCTCTTCCGCGAGATGCGCGACGGCAAGCATGCCGACGGCGCCCACGTGCTGCGCGCGAAGATCGACATGGCCTCGCCCAACATCAACCTGCGCGACCCGGCCATCTACCGCATCAAGCGGGCGCACCACCACCGCACGGGCGACAAGTGGTGCATCTACCCGATGTACACCTACGCGCACCCCATCGAGGACGCGCTGGAGAACATCACGCACTCCATCTGCACGCTGGAGTTCGAAGACCAGCGGCCCTTCTACGACTGGCTACTCGAGAAGCTGGCGACGCACGGCAAGCTGCAGCGGCCGCTGCCGCAGCAGATCGAGTTCTCGCGCCTGAACCTGACGCACACGGTGATGAGCAAGCGGTTCCTGCTGAAGCTCGTGCAGGAAGGCTACGTGGCGGGCTGGGACGACCCGCGCATGCCGACCCTGGCCGGCGCCCGTCGCCGCGGCTTCACGCCCGAGGGATTCCGCGCCTTCGCCGACCGCGTGGGCGTTTCGAAGTCCGACGGGTGGATCGACCCTTCCGTGCTCGAGGACTGCATGCGCGAGCACCTGAACGAGCTGGCGCCGCGGCGCATCGCGGTGCTCGATCCGCTCAAGCTCGTGATCACGAACTACCCCGAGGGCCAGAGCGAGGAGTGCTTCGCGCCCAACCACCCGCAGAAGGCCGACTGGGGCAAGCGCTCCATGCCCTTCACGCGCGAGCTGTGGATCGAGCGGGAGGATTTCCAGGAGGCGCCGGTGAAGGGCTTCTTCCGGCTCTATCCGGGGAACACCGTGCGGCTCAAGTACGGGTTCGTGGTGAAGTGCACGGGGTGCACGAAGGATGCTTCCGGCCGCGTGGTGGAAGTGCAGTGCGAGTACCACGCGGATTCGAAGTCAGGCACGCCGGGGGCCGACACGTACAAGACCAAGGGCGTGATCCACTGGGTTTCCGCGCCGGGCGCGTACGAGGTGGAGGTGCGCCTGTACGACCGGCTCTTCAAGATGCCGAACCCGGGGAAGGAGACGGGGAACCTGATCGACGACCTGAATCCGGAGTCGCTGAAGGCGATTCGCGCCTACCTCGAGCCTTCGCTACGCGATGCCACCCAGGGGGAGCGGTTCCAGTTCGAGCGGCATGGGTACTTCGTGATCGATGGGGAAGCGGGGAATCGGTGGGTGACGAGGACGGTGACTTTGAGGGATTCCTGGGGCGGCCATTCCGCCAAGGGCTAGTTCAGGGCAGGAATTCCTAGCTCGACCAAGTATCGATAGGTCGGGTCGTAGTACTCCGGCGGTCGTGTCGGGTCATCAGCGTCACCAGGCGGAATGAACAGCACCATTCCCTGGCGTGCTCTTGTGAGTAGAACGCGGTAGGCATTTCGTAGGTAGTTCTGCCTCTCCGCTTGTCTCACATTCTCCCAACGACTACCTCGGAAATCGTGAAAGCTCCAGCTTTGATCTGAATAGCGGAGATCACCGTCCCAATTCACGCAGGCCCAGTCCAGCTCTAGGCCTTGCACTTGAAATTCCGTCGCACAGTCCTCAAGAAAGTCGCTGGATCGCGTATCGTCGCGCCCATTGAGAAACCATTGAACTGGATCAATGGCAACGCGGATATCGATGGCGTGTGGCTTAAGCCGCATCGCCTTAGATGACGCGACAAGTCCGCATCTCTCCGAACCTCTCGCTTTGCTACGAATCCAGCGCTTGGCCGCCAGAAGGTCTCGTGTAACTACGATTGGATACCTGCCCTTGAGTTGTCGGAAGGCATCACGCGCTCCGTCAATTTCGCAGTCAAGCATTGACTTCACGAAGCCCGACAGGTTTTCCGCGCGAAATGACCGCATCGAAACCGAAAGATGAAGCGCCGGATCGAGGAACGAGTTCTTGCGAGCGCTGACAGTCTCCAGAGCATGACCGGCCGCGTACTCCGTTTCACGCAAGTTCTCCGAGATGTAGAGGTGCCAATGGGGGAATTGCTTGACGCAGGAATCCAGCCATTCCGCGATTCCCGCCTCTCCTGTATGGATCTCCTGCCCCCCACCAACCAAACACACAATCACGGCCCAGTCTTTGTGTCGATCCATGTACGAAATCAAAAACTCGGATTCCGACATGGAGAAATTTGGTCGCTTCTTTCGAAGCTTCATGAAGTTGACTGTCTTTTTGAAGTTCCAAGCGCGCTGCGCCTCATCGAATATTACGACGCGGTCGTCAGGTGGCTCATCACTCAGAAGGCCTTCATCGCGAAAGTGGTGGATATTCTGAATGAACGCTTTGACCGACTTCGCCTTCCGCTCCTCCGACGCTCCCGTCAACCTGGTCTTTCGACGAGCCTTCTCGTCTCTAGTCAGCGCCTCCTGCAAAACCGCAACGAGCGGGCCATTCCCCGAAAGAAAGACTGCGTGAGTGGAAGCGCTTTCGTCGCGACGTTGCGTTGCCACATTGAGCCCCACAAGCGTCTTGCCCGCTCCCGGCACCCCAGTGACAAAGCAGATAACCTTCCGACGATGGGTTTCGCCTCATCAATGAGCTCTTGAACACGGCTCGACGTGATTTTCAGGTTTTGGCACCAGCGTCGTGACGAGCAATCGCCTCAACAGAATGCTGGGCATAGAGGGCGCGCGCTGCCTCAACAATCGTTGGAGTTGGGCGATAGGATGATGTCGACCACGCATGCATTTCGAGAGGGACGTCGGAGAACGCTGCAGACAGCTCACCGATCAATTGAGCGACCCGACCGCAATGAAGCAACAGCGGTTTTGCGACGCCATCCTCAGCAAATTGCAGGCTTGGAACGGGCGACGTGCTCGCTTCCGTTGCGACAAGCATCGGGACAATTCGAACTCCGTGGCTACCCTCATGAAAGTTCTTGAGGTCGAGTGCGTAGTCCCAAACCTGCTCAATGGCGCTGACACCGAATTCCGAAGCACCCACCTTGAACTCAATGACAAGGACTATCGATCCCGTCAGCACTACGGCGTCGATGCGCCGCCCCATGCGAGGAATGTTGAATTCCAGGAAGATCGCCCCATCGATCCCGTCAAGCCACTCCTTGAGTAAAACTATCTGACGTTGCCATGCCGCCACTTGGGCGATATCGGAATCGAACTGCCCATTCGTAGTCAATCGACCTACAACCGCGTCAGGATCAGCCGAAACGAATTCGGAAATCGAGGCCTGATACCAGGCACGGGTTGGCTGTGATTGATGGGCTGCCATATTCAGAATCGCGTGGACGAAATGGAATTCCCTGGATAGCCTTGAATGCGCGCCTATCTTGCACGCAATGCCTTTCAGACTCTAGGTCAAGCGAAGCGCTCTCTTTGGGAGGTCCTGCAATGGAAGACGCTGGTTGGGAAATCTGGCCATTGGGAGCGGATGCAGTTGGCAATCCGATTCCCGCGCCTTACTTGCTTGGGAAGATCATTGGCTCCCAAATGGTCGAGTGGCTCGTTCAGGATGGTGGGTGCGTATACGTACGCCGTCTTCAAGATTGAACTTAGAAAGCCCCTGAGCGCCAAGTTAAGAAGGTGGGCCAGCGCCTCAATTCCGCTTCGAACGGCTACTTGCGACCAGAAAGAAGACGGCACTAATGGCGATGTAAGCGGCGATTGCCATGATTGCACTGACCCAAAGGAAGTCGGCTCGACGTACGCCAAGACCATAGGCAACAATTGCGCCCGTCCCACCCCACCCTAGAAGCATTGCTGCCAGTCGAGCAATTTTCTGTGGTGTCATGGGGCTCGCCTTGGGAATTCGTCAGATTCTAGATCCTCACGACAACCACGTGTGAGAAGGAAGCGCCACAACCTTCGCTTCGAACTTGCACCCCCCACCCATCAGCCTAAAGTAGAAGTCTCCCCACCCCGGAGCCTCCCCCATGGCCTCCCACCTCGCCGACCCCGAGCACAATCCCTCCTTCACCAGAGGCGTCTTCCTCGGCGAGCTCCGCGAAGACTTCATCTTCCCTTTCCCCGAACTGCCCGCGGAAGAGAAGGAAAACCTCACCGCCATCCTCGACTCCTTCCGCGCCTGGGCCGAAGCCACGGTCGACACGGCCAAGCTCGACCACGACGCCAAGTTCAGCGACGAAGTTCGAACCGGCATGGCCGAGCTCGGCATGATGGGCCTCAACATCCCCGAGGAATACGGCGGCTTCGGCGCCTCCGCCCTGCTCTTCAGCCGCGTCTTCGGCCAAGTGGGCGAGACGGACGCGGCGCTCGCGGTCTACTTCGGCGCGCACCAGTCCATCGGCTGCAAGGGCATCACGCTCTTCGGCACCGACGACCAGAAGAAGCGCTGGCTGCCCCAGTGCGCCAACGGCGAGCGCATCGCCGCCTTCTGCCTCACCGAATCGGGCTCCGGCTCGGACGCGCAGGCCATGCGCACGATGGCCGTCCCCTCGGAGGACGGCACGCACTATGTCCTGAACGGCGAGAAGATCTGGATCTCCAACGCGGGCTACGCGGGCGTCTTCACGGTGTTCGCCAAGGTGCCCTTGGAAATCGACGGCAAGCCAAAGCAGCGCGTCACGGCGTTCATCGTCGATGCGCACGCGCCCGGCGTCTCGCTCGGCAAGATCGAGGAGAAGATGGGCATCAAGGCGAGCGACACGCGCACCGTCTCGTTCAAGGACGTGCGCGTGCCCCTCGAGGACCGGCTGGGCGAGGTGGGTGGCGGCTTCAAGATCGCGCTCGAGATCCTCAACTCCGGCCGCCTGGGCCTTTCCGCCGGCTCCTCGCGCGGCGCCCGCAAGATCCTCGACACCGCCCTCGCGTTCGCGAAGGAGCGCAAGCAGTTCGGCCGCCCCATCGGCTCCTTCGAGATGATCCAGAAGAAATTCGCCGTCGCCGCCGCCGAGTGCTATGCCGCGGACGCCGGCTGGATCGTCGCGGCCTCGATGGTGGACCGCGGCGGCATCGACTTCTCGCTGGAAACGGCGGCCTGCAAGATCTTCGCCTCCGACCTCTCCTTCCGCTCCGCGTGCGAGGCGCAGCAGATCGCGGGGGGCCTGGGCTACTCCAAGGAATACCCGTACGAGCAGGCCGTGCGCGACGCGCGGATCATGCTCATCTTCGAGGGCACCAACGAAGTCCTGCGCGCCCTCATCGCGCTCTCCGGCCTGCAGCAGCCGGGCGAGAACCTGAAGGCGGTCGGCAAGGCGTTCAAGGACCCGCTGCGCTCCCTCGGGGCCATCAGCGCCTACATCGGGGGACGGGTGAAGCGGCAGGTGACGAAGGCCACGCTCACGAAGGTGCATCCCGCGCTGGCCGACGAGGCCGAGATGGTGGCCAACGCCGTCCACGACCTTTCCGGCGCCGTCGAGAAGCTCCTCATCGAGCACGGCAAGGACGTGATCGAGCGCCAGTTCCACCAGGAGCGGCTCGCCAACTCGGCCATCGACATCTACCTCTCGACGGCGGCGCTCTCGCGGGCCACGGCGGCGATCGGCAAGGTGGGCGAGGAGAAGGCGCACGCGGACATCGACAACGCGCGCATCTTCGTCTCGATGGCGAAGCGGCGCACGCGCCGGGCGCTGCGGGCGATCACGAACAACCAGGATGCGCGGCTGAAGACGATCGCGGAGGCAGCGCTGGAGTCCGGGATGCTGACGGTGGAGACGCCGACGGACGTTTGAGCGACTGCGGCCAAAGGCCTGTCAGCGTATTCGCACGTCTGTCCGTTGAGTGAAAAGCCCGGTACGGGCAACCCCTTCACTCGACCGGAAAGGCCCGCTTGCTCCCATTTTGGGATCACGCTAGACTCTCATGCGTATCGTCGCTCTCGGAACGCTTCGGGACTTCTGGCTTGAGCACCCTGACGCGGAGGTGCCCCTGCGGTCTTGGTACGCATTGGCGTCGCGGGCACAGTGGTCCAGCCCGGCCGATGTGAGAGGTTGCTACCGGACAGCGAGCGTCGTCGCCGGCAACCGAATCGTCTTCGATATCGGCGGCAATCGGTTCCGGCTGGTCGTCGCCGTTCACTACAACCGCAAGGCTCTTTTCGTCCGTTTCGTCGGCACTCACGCGGAATACGACCGCATCGACGTCACCACCATTTGAATCCGCCCATGGAACTTCGCCCCATCCGCACCAAGCGGGACCATGCCGCCGCGCTCAGGGAAATCGAGCGCCTGTGGGATTCGCCCGAAGATTCGCGCGAAGGCGAAGCGCTCGAGGTTCTCCTCTTGTTGGTCCAGGCCTACGAGGCGAAACACACGCCCATGCCCGATCCGGATCCGATCGACCTCCTGGCCCATGTCATGGAGGCGCGGGGCCTTTCGCGAAAGGACCTGGAGCCTTTCATCGGCACCCGGGCTCGCGTGACAGAGATCCTGAACAGGACCCGCCCGCTCACGCTCGAGATGATCCGGCGCCTTTCCGAGGGTTTGGGCTTGCCGGCTTCATTGCTGGTGCGGCGATACGAGACAAGGCGAACGGCGGCCTGACAGTCACTTGCGGCTATGTCCGTTTTGACATATTCTTGTCGGACCCATGCGCCCCGCTCCCGTGAAGCCCGCCAAAGCCCGCAAGCTCGCCGCAGCCGGCTGGCGCGTCGGCACGGCAAGGGAGTTCCTCGGCCTTTCGGAAGATGAAGCCAGGCTGGTCTCGATCCGACTCGCTCTCGTCGATGCCATCCGCAAGGCACGCGCAAGGTCTGGGCTTTCGCAGGTCGCGCTGGCCGAAAGGATGAGCTCGAGCCAGTCCCGCGTCGCCAAGATCGAGGCGGGCGACCCCTCCGTTTCGCTCGACCTCATCATCCGTGCCTTGATCGCGTCGGACGCCAGCGACCTCGAGATTGGGGCTGCACTCGGCACGAAGATCCGCGGCTCCGGCCGGTCTTCTCGCAAGGCGGGCGATTTGAAGTAGCGGCAAGGCGAGTTGGCCCCGCCAAGTCACTTGGCCGCTTCCTCCCGTGCATCCCGTTTGATTCGATGAGCCTCCGGATCGCAATCGGACTCGCCCCAC
Organism: Betaproteobacteria bacterium; assembly: GCA_016711875.1. Lineage (GTDB taxonomy): Bacteria > Pseudomonadota > Gammaproteobacteria > Burkholderiales > Usitatibacteraceae > FEB-7. Next base: position 109,522 of record JADJSD010000001.1, read on the forward strand.
CCCCTCGATGGAGTCGCCCGTGACCGCATCCCCGCACCTGCATCGCGCCGCCGCCCTGCTCTTCGCAGCCTTCGCCACCTCCGCCCTTGCGGACTGCCCCTCCGGCGTCCGTCCCGCCACCGCCGCCGAGACGGAATATCTCTCGAAGGCCCTTGCCGCGCTGGCCGCCACCCTCCCCGCCACGCCCCAGCACATGGAGCGCCAGGGCCAGCCCTTCGATTTCAAGCAACCGGCCAAGCTCGCCCCGCCTTGCAAGGGTTCCCCGGAAGGCAGCTTCGAGACGAGCGTCACCACGGGCTACCTCTTCAAGTGGCCGAAGGAAGAGGCCGCGCGCCTCGACACGGAACGCAAGAAGGTCCGCGACGAGATGGCCGCCCTCAAGACTCTCCCGCCCGACAAGGCCGCGCAGTACAAGGACCTCGTCGACAAGTCCCGCGCCGCCTACAATAGCCAACCCAAGGCCAAGCGCGGCGGCCCGCCTCTCTCGGACGAGGACAGGAAGCTCGCCGAGCAGAAGATCGCCGAGGGTAAGGCATTCGACGACCAGGCGCGCGCGCTTGAGAAGGCCCACGCGGACAGCGTGAAGCCGCAGCTCGACGCGCTCACGGCGAAGGAAACCTCGCTGCAATCCTTCCCGCAACAGTTCCGCGTGGTCCTCGCGATCAACGCGAAACAACTCCCCGCCGCCGCCGAGAACGTGGCCGCGTTAGGCGCCGCCAGCCCCAAGGGCAACGCGGGCCTCAAGGTGACGAACGCCGTGGTGGTGGTCGATGGTCCCGCGGGCAGGCCGCGCCAGGTGCTCTTCGAGGCGATCGACAAGGCGGCATTGCAGTCGTTGTTGGGCAAGCCCCTGCCGCCGGTGTCTCAATCGGAGTCGCAGGCGGCTGCGAATGCAGCGAAGGCACCGGCAGTGCTGTTAGCCCAGTAGTCGAAGTGCTGCTCCACGAGTAGTCGGCGGGGCTGGGGGCAGAGCCCCATTCGGCGGTGAGCGCGACGGTCGGCGCGGCGGCATACCAATCCGCTATCCGGGCATACGGTCCTTGTGGCCGATAACCTACTAGGTTATTCTTGTCTTGGAAAAGCGCACACCCCATTGCCGCCTTGCCGTCGTTCATCGACTTCTGGATGAAGGGCTCGTCAGGGTGACGGGCACGGCCTTGGCGGGCGCCGCTGACATGGGACTGTCCCGGAACGAAATGCTTTCGGTGGTGCGCCAACTCCACACGACGGATTTCGTGAAGAGCATGACTTCACATGCCGACCACCGCACTTGGCAGGATGTGTATCGTCCGATGACACGGTGTGGACTCGCGTACGTCAAGCTCACCGTCAGCGACGACGTCCTGATTGTTTCCTTCAAGGAATCGTGATCATGAAGTGCCCCACCTGTGGCGCCGCCGAACTGGTCCACGGCAAGCAAGACATGCGATACACCTACAAGGGAAGGTCGACCGCCATCCGATCCGTAGAGGGTGATCATTGCCCCGCCTGCGGCGAAAGCGTGCTGGACATGAACGCAGCCGGCCGGGTAAGCGCCGCCATGCTCGCCTTCAACAAGAAAGTGAATGCGGACTCGGTCGATCCCGCGTTCATCGTGAAGGTACGACGCAAACTCGCCCTCGACCAGCGCGAGGCGAGCCGGATATTCGGCGGCGGCGTCAACGCCTTCTCCCGCTACGAAACCGGCAGGACCAAGCCGCCGCTCGCATTGGTCCAACTGCTCAGGCTCCTGGACAAGCACCCCGAGCAACTGGAGGAACTCCGGCGTTAGGATGGAGCACCCGTCACGACAAAAAGGAAAACCACCATGAATCGCCTCCTCGCCTGCGTCGCCACGCTGCTGCTATCCACCGCCACCCTCGCCCAGATGCCCAAGATGGACGACCTGCTCAAGGGCGCCGGTGCCCTCGGCAAGGTGCCTGGAGCCGCGTCGGGCGTCGACGACAAGACCGGCGCCGCCGGCATCAAGGAAGCCCTCGCCGTCGGCACCGAGAACGCGGTGAAGAGCCTCGCCAAGCCCGACGGCTACTTCGGCAACGACGCCGTGAAGATCCTCATGCCCAAGGACATCCAGCGCGTCGCCGATGCCGCGAAGATGGCCGGCTACCAGAAGCAGGTGGACGAGTTCGTGCTCAGCATGAACCGCGCCGCCGAAGCCGCCGCGCCCCAGGCCGCGAAGTACTTCGGCGATGCCATCCGCGCCATGTCCGTGGACGACGTGCGCGGCATCCTCTCCGGCGGCGACAGCGCGGCCACCGATTTCTTCCGCAAGAACACGGGCGAGAAGCTCTACGCCGCCTTCAAGCCGGTGGTCTCGAAGAAGGTGGGCGAGGTCGGCGCCACCAAGGCCTACACGGAACTCATGGGCAAGGCCGGCGGTCTGTCATCCATGCTCGGCAAGGGCAAGTCGGTCGACCTCGACGACTACGTCACGAACAAGGCGCTCGATGGCCTGTTCGCCACCGTGGCCGTGGAAGAGAAGAAGATCCGCACCAATCCCGCCGCGCGCACCACGGACCTCCTGAAGACCGTTTTCGGGAAGTGATCGCAGGAGACGAAATCATGAACAAGCGCATCCGGTTCGCCCTTCCGGCCCTGGCCGCCCTCGCGCTGGCCGGTTGCTCCACGTTCTCGATCCTGGGCATCGAGCCCGGCAAGTCCACGGAATCGGACTTGCGACGCGCCCTGGGCGAACCGGCCAGGACCTATCCGCTCCCCGACGGCTCGCGCCAGCTCGCCTTCCCCACCGGCCCGGGCGGCACGCAGACGTACATGGCGCAGGTTTCCGCGAACGGCTCTGTCACCCGGATGGAGCAGGTGCTCGTCGATGCGAAGTTCCGGCAGGTGACGCCGGGCACCACGACAGGCGATGAAGTCGAGCGCCTCATCGGCCCGCCGTGGCAGAAGATCGCCTTCGCGAACAAGGGCCAGGTCGCGTGGGACTACGTCTATCGCGATACCTGGGATTACCTCGTGGACCTCTCCGTGATGGTCGACGGGCGCGGCATCGTGCAGGAGATGGTCCACGCGCGGCGAAGCACGGGCGACCCGGGCCACAACTGAAAGTCGGAAGCGTTCATCCTCCTCGCAGGCCGCCCGCCGACGTAAGATCGTCCTCCCACCCAGCGGAGTGACGACATGACGGTGCCGGCGAAGTGCGACGTGGCCATCGCGGGCGGCGGCATCATGGGCCTGTCCGCGGCCTACTTCCTCAAGACGCTCTCGCCGGGCATCGACGTCGCCATCGTCGAGCGCGACCCCACCTACGAGTTCTGCTCCACGCCCCGCGCCTCGGGCGGCTGCCGCATCCAGTTCTCGTGCCCCGAGAACATCCGGATGTCGCTCTTCTCGATCGACTTCATCCGGGATTTTCCCAAGACGATGCGCACCGCCACGCAGGAATCGCCCATCGACTGGGTGGAGGGTGGCTACCTCTTCATCGTGCCGCCGGAGCACATCGGGCTGCTGGAGGCGAACCACGCGGAACAGGTGAAGGCAGGCGGCGTCGCCCACCTGCTCGATCCGGCCGGCATCAAGGCGCGCTGGCCCTCGATGAACGTGGATGACCTGGGCGCCGCCGTCCACACGCCCCACGACGGCTGGTGCGACCCGAGCGGCATGCTGCAGGGCTTCAAGCGCAAGTGCATCGAACTGGGCGTGCGTTACGTTCATGACGAGGTGGCCGCCCTCGAGGTGCAGGGAACCGCCGTCCGAAGCGCCCCGCTGAAATCCGGCGCGAGCATCTCCGCGGACCACTTCGTGAACGCGGCCGGCGCCTGGTCCGCCCTCGTGGGCGAGATGGCCGGCATGAAGATCCCCGTCTCGCCCCTTCGCCGTTTCGAGCACTACTTCACCTGCGGCAACCCGATGGACCGGCTGCCCTACGTGAAAGACCTCGCGCGCATGGCCTTCCGCTCGGAGGGCGCGGGCTTCTCCGGCGGCGTGGTCGATGGCGACGAGCCGCGCGGGTTCAACTTCGAGGTGGACCACGGCTACTTCGAGCGCGTGGTGTGGCCCGCGGCCGCGCACCGCTTCCCGGCGCTTGAATCCGCCAAGTGCCACCGCACCTGGTCCGGCCTCTACGAGCAGTGCGAGCTGGACGGAAACCCCATCATCGGCAACTGGCCGGGCCGGCTCGACAATTTCCACGTGTGCACGGGTTTCTCGGGGCACGGCATGATGCACGCGCCCGCGGCGGGGCGCGCCGTGGCCGAGCGGATCCTCTACAGCGAGTACCGCACGATCGACCTCTCTCGGCTGGGTTACGGTCGCGTCGTCGCGAACGCGCCCTACGCGGAGCGCGGGATCCTCTGAGGGGGCCGGCCGCGTCCGGCCCCCGCAACGCGCATACTGGATGGTTACCAAGGCCATCCTCATGCACAACGCCATCGCTTCGCTGGACCACCCCATCATCGCCGTCGCGAGCCTCGACGCCTCGCGCGCCGCGTACGAGCGCCTGGGCTTCGTCGTCCAGCCGCGCGGCAGCCACGTCGAATGGGGCACCGGCAACGGCTGCATCATGTTCGAGCGCGACTACCTGGAGCTTCGCGGCGTCATCGACGCGGAACTCTTCACGATGGATCTCGACAAGCACCTCGCGGAGCACGGCGAAGGGCTGCTGGGCTTCGCGTTCGGCACGGCGAACGCCGTAGACGCCTTCGCGCAGATGACGGCCTCGGGCATGAAACCCAGGCCCGTGCGGGAACGCACGCGCAACTTCGAGGTGCCCGGCCGCTGGTTGAAGCCGCGCTTCCGCCTGTGCTTTCCGGATCCGGTCGATGCCGTGGGATTGCACCAGGCCGTGATCTGCCAGCACCTGAGCGCCTTCCTCCTTCGCCGCCCGGAATGCCTCGACCATCCCAACGGCGCGACGGGCGTGGCCGGGCTCGTGGGCGTCATCACGGATGCGGATACCGTCGCCACCGCACAGGTGCGCCTGCTGGGCAGCGGCGCGGTCGAGCGCGTCGGGGACGATGTCTTCCTCCGGCTGCCGAGCGGGCAGGATATCGCCCTGCTTTCCCCCGCGAGCTTCCGCGCGCGCTACGGCGAGGCCTGGCCCGAGGACGAGCGCTGGCTGCATGTCTTTCCGGTGTGCCGGATCTTCGTGAAGAACGTGAAGGAGACGGCGGCGTGGCTCAAGAAGGCCCGCGTCAAGTATTCTCGCCACGAAGACGCCCTGCGGGTCGGCCCGGCCGATGCGTGCGGCGTGCTGCTGGAATTCATCGGCCCCTGACAGACGGATGCTCAGCGACAGATTTTCGCGCCGCTTGCCCCTTGCGATGCTCGCCTTGCTGGCGGGCTGCGCGCTGGAATCCCCGCGCGAACCCGTCCGGGAGCCCGCGGCCGTGCGCGCGCTCATCGAGAACCTCATTCCCGCGAGCGTCACCGATCGCAAGGGCTGGGCGGCCGACATCTACTTCGCGTTCTCCTCGATGAAGATCCCCCCGAGCGACGGCAACATCTGCGCGACGCTCGCCATCATCGAGCAGGAATCGACCTACCGCGCCGACCCGCCGGTGGTGAACCTCGGCAAGATCGCGCGGGAAGAGCTCTACGTGCGCGCCGACCGCTACAACGTGCCGAAATCCGCCGTCGACCTGTCGCTCAAGTTCGAATCGCTGGACGGTCGCTCCTACGGCGAGCGCATCGACGCCCTGCGTACGGAGAAGGAGCTGAGCGAGCTCTTCGAGGAGATGGTGGGCCGCGTGCCCCTGGGCCAGCGCTTCCTGTCGGGTTTCAATCCGGTGCGCACCGGCGGCGCGATGCAGGTGAGCATCGCCTTCGCGGAAGATTTCGTGAAGGAGCACGGCTACGCGGTCAAGCTGAAGGGCACCGTGCGCGACGAGGTGTTCACCCGCCGCGGCGGGCTTTACTTCGGCATCGCGCACCTGCTCGACTACGAGGCGGACTATCCGAAAGCCCTCTACCGCTTCGCCGATTTCAACGCGGGCCGCTACGCGAGCCGCAACGCCGCCTTCCAGGCCGCCGTGAGCGGACTTTCGGGCATCCCGCTCGATCTCGACGGCGACCTGGTTCGCCACGGCGACACGTCGGGCAAGCTCGGCTCGACGGAGATCGCGGTCCGCACGCTGTGGAAGGAACTCGACATGAGCGATGCCGAGATCCGCAAGGCGCTGGAGCTGGACGAGGGCCCGGCGTTCGCCGAGACGGCGCTCTACCGGAAGGTGTTCGCGCTCGCGGACCGCAAGGCCGGCAAGGCCGTGCCCCGGGCGGTGGTGCCGAAGATCGTGCTGAAGAGCCCGAAGATCACCCGCAAGCTCACCACCGAGTGGTTCGCCACGCGCGTGGACGAGCGGCACCGCAAGTGCCTCGCGCGCGCGGCCGGCGCGGGCAGCCCCGCCAAGGGCTAGCCCGTACCTGCACCGCCGCCGCCCAGCCGCCAGGGAACGGTCGGACGGCGGCGGCCTTCGCTGCCCGCTATTTCTTGAGGACGGCGCACGAAAGTTCGTATTCCGTCGTGTGCTCGCCGGCGGTGCCCTGCGAGGTGAAGAACGTGCTCTTGCCCGCGGAGGTGAAGACGTCGTTGTTGTTGCGGACGCGGACGACGGTGCCGGCCTCGACGAAGGTGAAGACGCCCACGTCGTTGTAGTAGTTGATCTGCACGAACGTGTCGCCCGTGGTCGCATCCACGTCGGCCCGGGCCTGGAAGTAGCGGAAGCGGGTCGCGGTGGAGAAGTCGTAGTCGAAGTCGACGCCCGGGGCCACGGTGAAGGACTGGCTGAACGGCACGCGCAGGACGCGGTTGATGCTGTAGTCGATGACGACGTTGCAGGCGATGGTGTCCGGCGTCTTGGCGCTGGCGTGCAGGGGAACGACGATGCCGGCGGCGGCGATCGTCAGGGCAGCGAGTTTCCTCAGGGAGTTCATCAGTCGGGTCCTTTTGTTTTGGGATGGAGGTCGGGATGGCAGGGCCGTTATCGAACCGCTTTCAGCTCTTCTGCAGAGCCTTATTGCAACAACCAGGCCAGCGCGCCGACGGGACGTTTGACCTATCCCATTGATCCCGTAAGGGGTTGATGCCACTATTCAAATTCCTGCCGCTCCCCCTCGAACCCCGAAAACCACCTCCTCGTGAAATCGCCACGAAAACGGGTCAATTCCCCCAGTCGCCAGGCTGCGCGGGGGATTTCCCCCACGCCCGCCTGCTCCGGGCACCCCCCGGGATCCCGATGAGTTCCAAGCCGCCGAACCCGCAGGAGGCGGACCTCGACTTCACGAACGAAGCCCAGGTGCCCGCGGCCGCACCGCACCCGGAAAGATCGCGCAGGCGCGCGAAGAGGCGCCGAAGGTCGCGCCGCAGCTTGCCGCGGCCGGCTTCTACGTGAGCATCGCGCGCCATGCGGAGCGCAAGGTCCCCCCGCGCAACGGCACGCAGTACGTGATCCTCGTGGTGGAAGACGACGGCGATCTCGCGCAGCTCATCTTCGACATCTTCATGACGGCGGGCTACGAGTTGCGCTGGGCGTCCAATCGCTCGGAGATCAACCGCGAGATGAAACGTGCGGCCGAGATCGACCTGGTGCTCATGGACATCATGCTGCCCGACGCCAACGGCCTGCAGGTGCTCGACCGGATCCGCCAGCACCCGACGCTCAAGGCGCTGCCGGTGATCCTGATGACGGGCAAGTCTTCCACCGAGGACGTGCTCGCGGGACTCTCGGCCGGCGCGGATGGCTACGTGAGCAAGCCGTTCCAGATCAGCGGCCTGATGAAGGCCGTGAAGCAGGTTCTCGGCACCGCCAGCTGATTTGCCGGGGCTAGCGCCACTCCCGGCAGGCGCGGGCCGCGCTGCGGCGCGTGTAGAAAAAGCCGTCGCGCTCGAACCCCGCCACCAGCGAGGCCTTGGCGGCGATCACGCGGCCGCAATCGCTCCTCACCACCACGACGTCTTCGGGCAGTCCGTCGAGCAGGTGGACCTGCGCCGGGCGCCCGTCGGCGAAAGTCGATAGGTAAAGCGCGCAGGTCGCGGTGTCGAAGAAGGCCGGGCGGAATCCCAGGTGCTCGTTCTCGCCCGCGCGACCGCCGGTGCGGACGTGGGCCGCGGCGGACGCTTCGAGAATCTGGGGGTTCAGGAGCTTCTTCATGCGTCGCCTCCGGCCGGGTTCGGGATCCCGTGATGAAGGCCAGTCTCCGCTGCGCGCGGCCGCCCCGCTGTGACCCACTTCGCATCGCGCCCGCCGACGAATGCGCCGGATTGCGGTTGCGCGCTACGGCTGCAATCCGCGGTTGGTACAATCGCCTGCCCTTTCCCCGGCGCAGCCCTTCGAAAGACTGCAATGACCCTCCTCATCATCGGACTCGTCCTCTTCCTCGGCGCCCACTCCGTCCGCATCTTCGCGGAGGACTGGCGCACCGCCCGCATCGCACAGATGGGTCCCAAAGGCTGGAAGGCCGCCTACGGCGTCGTCTCGCTCGTGGGCTTCGTGCTCATCTGCTACGGCTACGGGCTTTCGCGGCAGGCGCCCATCGATCTCTTCAACCCGCCCGTGTGGACGCGCCACCTCGCCGCGCTCATCACGCTGCCGGCGTTCGTGCTGCTCGTCGCCGGTCAGATTCCGGGCACCTACATCAAGCAGGCCGTGAAGCACCCGATGGTGCTCGGCACGAAGGCCTGGGCCTTCGCCCACCTCATCGCCAATGGGCGACTCGCGGACGTGGTCCTCTTCGGCACGTTCCTCCTGTGGGCCATCCTCGATTTCAAGGCGGCGCGCGGTCGCGACAAGGCGCTCGGCCTCACCTACCCGGCCAAGGGCGTGGTTCGCGACATCGCGGCCGTCGTCATCGGCCTCGTCGCCTGGGCGGCGTTCGCGATGTATTTCCACGCCGCGTGGATCGGCGTCGCGCCCTTCGGGCGATGACGGCTGGCGACGGGCCTCAGGGCGAGAGAACCCGCGCCACCGGAAAGCCCATCAGGCGCAGCAGCAGGTAGCCAGCCGCCGCGTCGCCGGGGTCGTCCGCGAAGCTGATCACCTCGGCATCGCGCGAGACGCCCGCCTTCGCGAGGGCGGTCCAGATCTCCATCGCGGGCTTCGGCGTTCCGTCCGGCTTCACGAGCCCGGCCTGCGGCACGTGAACGACCTTGCCCGGCGGGGCGCTCGCCGGCACCGCCTTGCCCATGGCGACGTAGAGACGGGGCGCAACCCCTTCGGGCGCGTCCGCGGCCGCGGTGATCCCGTGCCGCGGTGAAGCGGCGTAAGCCAACGGCCTTGCAGCCGGCGCCACCTTGGACGGATCCGGCGCCTCCGCCTTCACGAGCGGATGGCCCGCGAAACCCCAGTCGTCCACGGAGCCCGCGAGCACCGAGACCCGCTTCTGGCCGAGCCGCTCGAGCAGCACGAAGGCCAGGGCCGAATCCGCGTTCACGCCGCCTTCCGAAACGATCACCGCCTCGTGCTCCGGATTCACGCCCGCCGCACCGAGCGCTTTCGCCAACTCGGTCGGCTGCCCGCGCAAGGCCCGGAAGGTCGCCGCAGGGACGTTCACCGAAAAAGGCAGGTGGGCATTCCGGTAGGCCTCGGGCGGTCGCACGTCGATCACGCTCACGTGGGAGACGCCGAAGCTCCTCACCATGGCATTGCCCCAACCCGCGAGCCAATCTCGCTCGCGCACCAGGCCGGGGGCGCCGTAGGTCCAGAACGGCAGCCCGCGCTCGTCGCGAAGCCACTCGAGCTGCGATTCGCGATAGAGCTTCACCGCCGGGTATCCCGCGAGCCACTTCGCCGCGAAGAAGGGCGCGCTGGCCGCGATGCCTCCGCCGCAATGCGCGTGCATCGTCTTCTCCGGCGGTATGCCCAGGTGCGCGAGCATCCGGCGAATCTCCCCGGGCGACTTGAAGGTCCTGTCCTCGCGGAAGAAGTCGGCGGCCGGCGCGAGGATGGCGTTGGGCACGTGCCCCGCGCGATCGAAGAACTTCATGCCCCCGAAATGCTGGGCGGGCTCGAGCGCGTCCACCACGGCGTGAAGTGCCGGGTCGCCCGTGGCGGTGACGAACTCGGCGAGGCGCACGCGAATGTCCTCGCGAGGTCCGGAAACGCCGAAGGTGCCCGGTGCGGGGGCGGGCGTCGGCTCGGTGGTGACACTGCCGCCCATCGCCTTCCACTTCGCGAGCCCGCCGTCGAGCACGGCCATCCGTTCCGGCGGAAAGCCGTGGTACGCGAGATCGAAGTGAATGCTCGTGGCGAGGAAAGTGCCGCCCGCGTCGTAGATCACCACGCGCCGGTCCGCGCTCACGCCCCAGGACCGGATGCGCCTTTGCATCTCCGCGGGAGCCACCTCGCGCCCCCCGAAGGCGAACACGTCCGCGTTCACCGCCCCGGGAATGTGGCCGGCCGCGTACAGGCGCCCGGGCGAGGCGTCGATGATCACGAGGTCCGGGCGGCCGAGGTTCTTCGCGAGCCATTCCGTGCTGGCCAGCGGCCCGATGCCCGAAGCCATTGCCGCACCCGCCGCCAGCCACAGGCCGGCCGAGAAGGCGCCCATCCATTTCGCCACGCGCGTGGTCATCTTTTCTCCCTTGGGGTGAACCCGGTGGGAAGCCATGCTCGGCCGGCGCAGCGGCCCGGGCGAGGATCTCGCGACGAAAGGCGGGAAGAGGGGTGCGAAAGCGGGTGGGCGGGCGCGGGCGAGGCGGGCGAATCCGTCAGGCCGCACTCCCCCGGCCCGGGCGGGGCTCCGGACGCGCCGTGAGCATCTCCGCGGGGCAGGGCCGGAAGAACGCGGGCGCGTCCTTCGGCGTGGCGAGGAGCCACGGCTCCACCTCGCTCTCCTCCAGCACCACCACCATGCGCTTCTCGTCGGCGGGCGCGTGGAAGTGGCGCATGAGTTCGTGGCTGTCGGCGTTGATCGTGAGCATCGCGAAGGAGTTCACGGGCTGGGGATCGGGCTGGTCATTCGTTCCGGAGGCTTCGCGGGGAGTCCAGCATTCCCAGATGCCCGCAAGGAGCAGCGGCTCGCGGTCCGCGCGTTCGATGCGCCAGCGCACGGGCTTGCCGGAATCGTAGCGCGGCTCGTAGATGGCCTCGGCGGGAATCACGCAGAACTGGCGGCGCTTCCACGGATCGCGGAAGGAGGGCTTCGAGGCCACCGTCTCGCTGCGGGCGTTGTAGGTGTAGCGGCTGGAGGATTTCACCGCGTCCGGCTTGGTCCACCAGGGGACCAGGCCGAAGCGACCGAGGGCGCCCTCGAGGCCGTCCGCGGCGGCGAGCTTCACGAAGGGCGCGTCGTAGCCCGGATAGGTCTCGGCCTTCCACGGCGCGTTGGGAAACGGAACGCGGCCCTTCCAGATCTGGCCCTGCGTGGGCACGTAATTGGCGCACATGGACGCAAATATAGTCGATGGACGGGCGAATGGCGGCCCGTTTCTGGTGTCCAATGGCGAGCTTCCCTTTCCCGCCGGCCCCCGCGTCACCTCCACGACGCCGGAACGAGGCCGCCGGCCACCCTCCCCGCAAGGAATCTCCCCATGCTGACCGAACTTCGCGCCGAACGTGCCACCCTCATCATCGAAGTCGATCGCGCACGCACCTGGCGCCGCTCGACCGCTCTCGACAAGATCCGCAATGCCCTCGAGGCACGCCTCGTCGCCCTCGACAAGGCCATCAAGACGCAGTCGGAAACCGCCTGACGCTGAACCCTGAAGGTGTCACCCCTGAAGGTGTCAGTCACCTTCAGGGGCGGTCAAGGTGACTGACACCTTCAGGCGGGCACGTAGCTGCCCGCAGCCCGCATCGACGTCCTGGCCGGCGGAATTCCTCAGCTTGGTGAGGATGCCGCGCTGGTTCAGCTTGCCTGCCATGGCTGCGGCACGCGCCGGCGAGGGCCGCTTCACGGCAAGCCCCTCCACCGTGTTCCACGGGATGAGGTTCATCACCGCGTACTTGCCAGCCAGCAGGCGGACGATCCCGTCCACCTCGTCGTCGCCGTCGTTCACGCCGTCGAGCAGCGTCCACTGGTACTGGATCGGGTAGCCGGTCGCGCGGGCATAGCGTTCGCCCTCCTCCACGATCTCCTCGGGATCGATGCGCGGCGCCTTGGGAAGCAACTGCGCCCGCTTCGCGGCAAAAGTCGTGTGAAGCGATAGCGCCAGGGCGGGCTTCACCCGTCCCCGCGGCAGCCGCTCGAATGCGCGCCGGTCACCCACGGTCGAGAAGACGAGATTCTTGTGGCCGATGTCACCCTCGGTACCCAGGAGCTCGATGGCATCCATCACGGCTTCGAGGTTGTGCGCGGGCTCGCCCATGCCCATGAAGACGACCTTCTTCACGGGGCGGATCGAGCGCGCGTGGGCCACCTGCGCGACGATTTCCGCGCTGCCCAGGTGCCGCTTCAGGCCCTCGCGCCCCGTCATGCAGAAGACGCAGCCGACCGCGCAGCCCACCTGCGTCGACACGCACAGGCCGCCCCTGGGCAACAGCACGGCTTCAACCGACTGCCCATCGGCAAGATCGAGCAGCAACCGCGAGGAGCCATCGGCGCCGGGATGCGCGGAACGCAGGCGGGCGAGCCCGGCGAGATCAGCGGCCAATGCCGGCAAATCGCCGCGAACGGCGAGCGGCAGGAAATCCTCGGCCGCCCGCGGGCCGCTATCGAGGGGAAGGGCGCGCGTCCACGCCCGCAGCACGAGGCGTTCGTGGCAAGCCTTGGCGCCGTGGAGGGCCAGGCGCTGGCGGAGGGATTCGATCTGCATGGGCGGGTGCCATGTTACGCGAGCACAATGGACGGCGATGAAGCTCGCCGCGTTCCTTCTCCTCGCCATCGCCACCGGCGCGCAGGCCGAAGGCCGCGTGCTGCGCGTTCCGACTCGCCCCGATGTCTCGACCACCGTGTACTGGGAACCGGTACCCGGCGCCACCGCCACCGTGCTCCTCATGGCCGGCGGGCGCGGCGGCTTCGGCGGCATGGAAGGCGGCCGGCCGGGGAGCGCCAATTTCCTCATCCGCTCCATTCCCCATTTCGTCGCGCAAGGCATGAACGTGGCGGCGCTCGGGCGTCCCTCGGACAGGCCCGATCTCGACCCCTACCATCGCCTCTCGCCGGAGCACGCGCAGGACATCCGCGCGGTCGTGGCGCGCATCCGGCAAGAATCCGGGCAGAAGGTCTGGCTGGTGGGCACGAGCCGCGGCACGACGTCGGCAGCCTCCGGGGCCATCGCGATCCAGGACGGGTCGGTCGCCGGCCTGGTCCTCAGCTCCAGCATCACCTCCCAGCGTGATTCCGGTTCCGTGCCGCTGCTAGGCCTGGCGGCTATCCGCGTGCCGGTGCTCGTCATCCATCATGAGAGGGACGCGTGCCGCCACACGCTCGCCCACGAGGTGTCCTTCGTCATGGACGGGCTGCGGAACGCGCCGGCGAAAAAGCTCGTCATCGCCAAGGGCGGCGCCGAACCCACGGGGGACGAGTGCGGCCCCTACCACCGGCACGGCTACGAGGGCATGGAGCGCGAGGCGGTGGAGTCGATCGCCGCCTTCATCCGGTCGCCGAACTGAAGCCTTGATGGTGTCTGTCACCTTCAGAAGCCGTGAAGGTGACTGTCCCCTTCAGGCCCTTCAGGCCTAGGTGTTCATCAGCATCTTCACCAGGTTCGGCATGCCGCGCCCCTGGATGTACGGGTCGCGAGCGAGGTCGGTGCAGTGGGCGAGGAGGATGGCCTTCACGCGGTCCGGGTAGCCCGCGAACTCGCGCCGCGCCGAGAGAAAGGCCGCGAGCAGCCCCGACACGTGCGGCGCCGCCATGCTCGTGCCGCTCATCTCGACGTAGAGGTCGCGGGCCGTCGAGCCCTTCGCGCTCCACGCGTGCTTCGCCGACAGGATCTTCTCGCCGGGCGCCACGAGGTCCGGCTTCATGCGCCCGTCCGCCGTCGGTCCGCGCGAGGAAAAGTACGAGACGCCGTAGGTGTGCGGGTTCGTCTTGTGGATCGAGCCCACGGCGATGGCCTCCTCGAGGTTCGCCGGGTCGCCGATGGACAGGTCCATGTTGGCCGGCACCGCGCCGTCCTCGGTCTCGATCACCGCGTACCCTTCGTTGCCCGCGGCGAGCACGACGATCACGCCCTGTTGCCACAGCCGCCGCAGCTCCTGGCAAAGCGGCGTGTGCCCGCAGCCGAAGACGCTCGGGTCGAAGGCGCCGCCCAGGCTCAGGTTCACGCCGTGGATCACGAGCTGCCCCGCCTTCTCGTTCATCTCGGCCACCGTATCGAGCGCCTTGATGATGAACGCGTCCTCGCCGTTGCCGTTGTCCTTGAGCACCTTGAACCCGTAGAGCTTCGCCTCGGGCGCCATGCCGTGCAGCGCGAGCACCTCGTCGGAATCCGCCGAGCGCTTCACGCTCATCCCGCCGGCGACCGTGGCGGCCACGTGCGTGCCGTGCCCGTTGCCGTCGAGGTCGCCGAACCCCTTCTTGCCGGGATCCAGCCGCACCGGCGGCCCACCCTTCGTGCAGTCCCACTGCGCGACCACGTTCTTCCTCGCGGCGAAGTGCGGGTGCGCCGCCGAGATGCCCGTATCGAGCACCGCCCAGCCGATGCCCTTGCCGAGCGCGTCGTAGCCCAGGTGCGCCGGGCGAACCTGCACCGCCTGCGCCGATTGGTGCAGCAGGGCCCGCTTCACCGCGTTGCGCCACACGCGTTCGATCTTCAGGTCGCCCGAGAAAGCGCGAAGCTGCTCGATCTCGCGCCGCGTGAGGTCCGCGGAAAGAAAGCGCCGCATGTCCTGGAAGCGCGCCACCTCCGGCTTCGCGCCGGCCTCCTTCAGCAGCGCCTCGATGCGTCCCTTGACGGCCTGGCGGCGGTCTTCGACCGAGAGTTCACCGTCCTTCGAACCGTCGCCCGCCGTGAGCTGGATGAGCGTCGCGTGGCGGTCGGCGCTCGTGCCGTCCTCGAGATCGCCCACGAGATCCTTCATGACGATGCTGCGGCCCACGACATTGCCGAACGCCGCGCCCGCCGCATCGCGCACGGCTTGCCGCACCTCCGAAATGCGCAGGTAGCCGGTGCCCGAATGGGGATTCGATTTCCAGTCCGGGTTGATCTGGAGGCCGGTCACGTCCTCGACCCCGACGCCCGCCGCGTTCTTCGCGAAATCGTTCGCGAGTTCCGCATCGAGCGCCACCGGGTCCAGCCGCTCCGCCACGTTGAGCCAGCGGTCCACGCACTCGGGCACGGCGAGCTTGCCGCCTTTCTTCAGTTCGTCCTGCACCTCCTGCAGGCCCAGGGGCGATCCGATCGTCACGAAGAGCTTCACTTCGCAATCGGTCTTCTTCAGCTTGCGCAGGACCTCGAAGGCCACCATCGATCCCTGGCTGTGGCCGATGACAATGGTCGGACCGCCCACGCCCGCCAGCCGCTCGGTCACGCTCGCCTCCATGCGCGCTCGCTCCGCCGGCACGTAGAGGAAGTCGCGCACGTCCTTGAGAAAGATTTTCGTGAGGAGCTTCGTCGTCCAGCGGCGCAGGCCCTCGGGTAGCGGCAGCGCCTTCGCGCCCGGTCCCGCCCCGCCTTTCGCGAGGTTCGTCGCCAACCGCTTCTCGAGGGCGTCGAGGGCCTTCTGCTGGTCGCGCGTGATCGGCGGGAGTTCCTCGGCATCGAGCCCCAGCGCGCGAAGCCCAGGGCCGTCGCCCTCGCCGAGCGTGTCGCCCCCGGCGCACGAGCCCGCCTCCGGCACCGGATAGCGCTCGCGATTCACCCAGTAGCTCATGCGCGTGCGATCGCCCAGGGGGCCGCCGAAGAGCGCCGTGTCCCACTGGCACTTGAGGATGGAGGCCTCGGGCTTGTTGCCGATGCCGTGCACGTAGACGATGGTGCCCACCTCCGGCGCGGCGCCGTCGGCGGAAAGGCGCTTCAGGAACGCGGCCTGCGTCTCGCGCAGCGCCTTCATCGTGCGCATCGCCGGCGTGATGCGCGTGACGGTGGCGGGGCGGGTCTTCGTCGCGCGCGGCGCGGATTTCGAGGGCTTGCGGCTGGCCATGGGGGCTCCCGTGAGTCCTGGACGAAAGGTGTCGAGCGCCAAAGCTACTCCCGAAAGCAGCCGGCCGGGAACCCCGCGGTACGGAACAAGCCGGCAAGGCCCGACGGAAAATTCGGCAGCAGGCTATTTCGGCGCCGGCACGTGCTCCCGCACGAACGCCCCGATGCGCTGGATTTCCGCCGGCCGGAGTTCCTCCAGGTCCAGGAGCCAGTCATCCCCTGTCCTGAGCCGCATCACCAGGTGCTGGCGCTCTTCCACCGTGCCGTCGTCCACCACGACCTTCCTGGACTCGACCTTCGCGGTTTCCACGTGCCGCCAGGAGACGAAGTCGATCTCGCGGTACCAGTTCGTCTCGCGGATGCCGTCGGGCAGGAACTGGATGCGGGCGCCCTGGTGCCACGCGACGGTGACCACGCACGCGATGACGAGGGGAACCATCACCCACCGCAGCCGCAACCCGAAATCACGGCAGGCGACCCAGGCCACGAGCGCGAGCACGGCGAAGATCCAGGGCAGGTGCATCCACGGCACGCCGAGCGTGATGAGATAGCCGCCGTCGGTGAACGACATGCCTTCAGCCGTCAGTTCGCCTTGGCCGCGAACACCTCGACCGGCCCCGCCTTGCCGCGGATCTCCACGGGCCCAAGCGCCGTCACCGCCGCCTTCTCGCCCAGCGCCGCGCGCGTGGCGCCATCCATGAGGATCGTCTCGCCGGCCACCTTCGTGTGGGCCTCGAGCCGCGCGGCGAGGTTCACGGTGTCGCCCACGCAGGTGTACGTCGCGCGATCCTGCGTGCCCGTGTAGCCGGCGATCATGTCGCCCGTGGCGATGCCGATGCCGATGCGGATCTCGGGCTTGCCCTGCGAAAGCCGCTCGACGCCCAGGAGCTGCACCATCTCGATCATCTCGCGCGCGGCGTTCACGGCGGCCGTGGCGGAGTCGGCCAGCGGCAGCGGCGCGCCGAAGATCGCCATGAGGCCGTCGCCCACCATCTGGTTCACGACGCCGCCCTGCCCGCTGATGGCGTCGAACATGAGCGTGTAGTAGGTGTTGAGGAGCTCGATCGTCTCCTCCGGCGGCTGCGATTCCGCGAGCGAGGTGAAGCCGCGGATGTCCGAAAACATCACCGTGGCGTGCACGCGCTTGCCCCCCAGCGCGAAGCCGGAGGCGTCGAGATCCGCGGCGACGGCGGTCGTCGCGAAGCGGCGCACCATGTCCTTCTGCTGGTCACGCAGGCGCTTCTTCTCGAGGCTCGCGTTCAGGCGCGCCTTGAGCAGGACGGGGTTCACGGGCTTGGGCAGGTAGTCCTCCGCACCCAGCTCGATGCAGCGCACGATGTGGTCGATGCCCTCCAAGGACGAGGTGACAATGACCGGCAGGTCGCGAAGCTTCGGGTCCGCGGCCAGTTGCTCGAGCACCTCGAAGCCGGTCATCTCCGGCATCTCCATGTCGAGGAGCACCAGGTCGAAGCCGCCCTTCTGGAGCATCTCGAGCGCCACGCGGCCGTTCTCGGCCATCGCCACGGTGTGCCCCTGCAGCTCGAGGCTGCGCGAGAGGAGGAGACGGTTTACCCGGTTGTCGTCGGCCACCAGCAAGCGCGCGGGCTGCGCACGGACTTCACGCACGGACGAGGCCTTTCAGCGCGTCGGATGCGCGTTCGACTTCGGCGGTGATCGCGGCGACCGGGTCTCCCCCACGGGCCTTCACGCCGTCGAGCCCGGTGAGTTCCAGGTCCTTGGCCATCGCCGCAAGCGACATCGCGCCGAAGGTGAGTCCGTTGGACTTGAGCGAATGGGCGGCGCGCTTGAACTTGTCCGCCTCGCCGGCCGCGTACGCCGAGGAGAGGTCCTTCAGCATGCCGGGTGCTTCTTCAAGGAAAGCGCTGACCAGCTCGCCCACGAAGTCCGCTCCCGCGGTCTCCTGCAGGGCCTTGAAGGTGGCTGCGTCGATGAGGTCTGCCATGTCAGCGGGTCTCCCGCGGTTTCACGAGGTTGAGGGCTTCCACCAATTGTTCCACGCGGATGGGCTTGGTGAGGTAATCGTCCATGCCGGCTTCCATGCACAGTTCGCGGTCGCCCTGCATCGCGTTGGCGGTCATCGCGACGATGCGCGGTCGGACCCCGGGCTTCCACGTCGCGCAGATGCGCCGCGTGGCTTCGAGGCCGTCCATCTCGGGCATCTGCACGTCCATGAGCACCACGTCGTACACCTGCCGGCCGACGGATTCCACCGCCTCGACGCCGTTCGAGGCCACGTCCGCACGGTACCCCATCTGCTGCAGGATGCGCAGGGCGAGCTTCTGGTTCACGACGTTGTCCTCCGCGAGAAGGATTCGCAGCGGATGCCGTTCCGCCATGCCGGGGTCGAAACGCGCGGCGGCGGGCGAGGCCTGCGCCGCGACGCGGCCCGCGTCGCCGGCGAGGATGTTCACCAATGTGTCGAAAAGCTGCGACTGGTGGATGGGCTTCGCGAGCGCGGCGTCGAAGAGGTTCTCGGTGTCGCCGGCTTCCTTGCGGCCGAGCGAGCTGAAGAGGACGAGCGGCAGTTCCTTGCGGGCGGCCCGGATGCGGCGCGCCAGTTCGAGGCCATCCATCTCGGGCATGTGCATGTCGAGGATGGCGACATCGAAGGCTTCCCCCGCCTCGATCCACGCGAGGGATTCGCTCGGCTTCGCGGCCGCCTTGGACTGCATGCCCCACTTGGCGGTCTGCAGCGCGAGAACCCGGCGATTGGTGGCGTTGTCGTCCACCACCAGCACGCGCTTGCCCTTGAGCTCGGGCTGCACGCCCACGAAATCGCGGGCCCTGGGGGCCGGCAGCGTGGCCGCCGATGCGACGAGGGTGAAGTGGAACGTGGCGCCCTGGCCCAGGCCTTCGCTTTCCGCCCACATCTTCCCGCCCATCAGTTCCGCAAGGCGCCGGCTGATGGCAAGGCCCAGGCCCGTGCCGCCGTAGCGCCGGGTGGTCGAGGAGTCCGCCTGCGAAAAGGACTGGAAGAGGCGCGACATGCCCTCTTCCGAAAGCCCGATGCCGGTGTCGCGGACGGCAAAGGAAAGCTCGGATTGCCCCCCCGCCGACGGCTGCGCGGTGACCGTCAGCACGACCTCGCCCTCCTCCGTGAACTTCACCGCGTTGGAGAGCAGGTTGAGGAGCACCTGCCGCAGGCGCGTCACGTCGCCGTTCACGACCGGCGGCACGTCGCCTTCGAACAGGTACGCGATCTCCAGGTGCTTCTCGACGGCCCGCGCGTTGATGAGATCGAGCGCCGACTCCACGCAATCGCGCAGGTCGAAGGGCTGGGCCTCGATGTCCATGCGGCCCGCCTCGATCTTCGAGAAGTCGAGAATGTCGTTGATGATCGTGAGGAGCGCGTCGCCCGAATCGCGGATGGTGGCCGCGTAGTCGCGCTGCTCCGGCTCGAGGGGCGTGTCGAGCAGGAGCCCGCTCATGCCGATCACCGCGTTCATGGGCGTGCGGATCTCGTGGCTCATCGTGGCGAGGAAGGCGCTCTTCGCCTCGTTGGCGGCCTCGGCGGCGGCCCTCGCTTCCTGCGCCTCGTTGAAGAGGCGCGCGTTCTGGATGGCGATGACGGCCTGGTTGGCGAAGGCGGCCAGCAGGGCGACCTCCTTGTCGTTGAAGGGGCGCGGCGGCTGGCGAAGCACGCTGATCGCCCCGATGCCGCGCCCTTCCCAGACGAGCGGGCTGTAGATGGCAGAGAAGCTGCCGTGCTCGGCGAACCAGGCGTTGCTTTCCGGCACGTCGTTGGGCGAGGCGACGGCGTTCTCCACCTGGTACGTCCGCCGCTCGCGGATGGCCCGGCCCGTGTAGGTCTGGTCGACGGGAGATCCCTCGCGGATGGACGGCAGGGCCGAGAGGGCATCGAACGAGGAGCCCCGCCAAGCGCTCAGGCGCACGCGATCGTCCCCGCCCACCAGCATGATCGCCATCTGCTCGCTCGCGAACAGGCGGCCGCAGCTGTCGAGGATCTTCTCGAATACCGGCGCCGTGTCGGCGACCGAGCTGCTGATCACCTGCAGCACCTCGGCGCTGGCGGTCTGCTGCTCCAGCGCTTCCTTCGTCTCGTTGAAGAGGCGCGCGTTCTGGATCGCGATCACGGCCTGGTCGGCGAACGTGCGCAGCAGGGCGATGTCCTTGTCGGTGAAGGCGTCGAGCCGCTCGCTGCCGATGTAGATCGCCCCGATGCCGCGTTCGTTCCACAGCAGCGGCGTCGTCAGGTAGGAACGGGCACCCTTCTCGTAGGCCGCGCGGACGGCCGGGTTGTCCAGCGCCGTTCCCATGTCGGGCAGGTAGACCACGCGCCGTTCGCGCAAGGCGAGCCCGGTGATGGTCTTCTCGGCCGGCGCCGGGGGAAGGCGTCGCATTTCCTCGCTGTGGGGACCGCGATCGATGGCGAGGCGCACCAGGCCGTCCTCGCCCAGCAGGTCGATGCCCATGGAGTCGGCGGCGAAGAGTCGCTGGCAGCTGTCCATGATCTTCTCGAACACCGGCGCGGTATCCGAAACCGAGCTGCTGATCACCTGCAGCACCTCGGCGCTGGCGGTCTGCTGCTCAAGCGCTTCCTTCGTCTCGTTGAAGAGGCGCACGTTCTCGATGGCGATGACGGCCTGGTCGGCGAAGGTCTGCAGCAGCTCCACCTGCGAATCCGGAAACGGTCCGGGTTGCGCGCGCGTCACCGAGATGACGCCCCCGAACTCCCCATCGCGCATCATGGGCACGCCGATATTCGCCCGGTAGCCGCGCTTGCGCGCCACTTCGACCCATTCCACCGGGAAGCCGGGGTGGCTTTCCGTGTCCGCCACGTGGACCACACGACCCGCCTTGAAATCGCGCGTGAAGAAGTCCTGGTCATTCACCGGCAGGGGCGAGTTGGCGAGCAGGGCCGCCATTCCCTCGTCGCTCGTGGTCGTGAAGGCCGACAGGAAGATCTGCTCACCGCGGCGCCGCCACAACGTGGCCGAATAACCGCCGAGCAATTGCTGCGCCTTGTTGACGATGGCATCGAGCACCGGCTGCACGTCCGAGGGCGAGGCGGCGATCACCTTGAGGATGTCGGCCGTGGCCGTCTGGCGCTCCAACGCCTCCTGCGTCTCCTTGAAGAGGCGCACGTTCTCGATGGCGATCACGGCCTGGTCGCGGAAGGACTCGGCCAGGGCGATTTCCTTCTCCGTGAAGCCCCCCGGCGCGTTCCGGAACAGCATCAGCGCGCCGGTGGCCTCCCCGTCGCGAAGCAGCGGCACGTTGAGCGATGCGCGGGCGCCCGTGGTCTCCTGCACCATCTTCTGGCGCGGGGGCAGCTCGACGGCGTTCCAATCCGGAATGTGGACCGTGCGCTTCCACACGAGGGCCTGCGAGGGGAAATTCGCCTCGGGGTCGATCGGCACCGGGTCCTTCCACCGGTCGCTCTCGAAGCCCGCGGGCGAGGCGACGGCGGTCGACCGGTAGCGGTCGCCTTCGACGCGGATGAAGGCGGCGCGGTCCAGGCCGAGAAGGCTCACGGCCGTACGCACGATGGCCTCGAACACCGGCTGCACGTCGGTCGGCGACTCGCTGATGACGCGCAGGATGTCCGCGGTGGCCGTCTGGTGGGCGAGGGACTCCTGCGTCTCCTTGAAGAGGCGCACGTTCTCGATGGCGATGACGGCCTGGTCGCGGAAGGACTCGGCCAGCGCGATCTGCTTGTCGGCGAAGGCCTCGGCCCGGTCCCGCGCGAAGGCGAGCACGCCGAGGCACTCGCTGCCTCGCAGGAGCGGCAGGTAGATCGCCGAGCGGATCCCCATCGTGTCGAAGACGCGCCGCTCCACGGGCGGCAGGTCGATGACGTTCCAGTCGGGAATGTGCACCGTCTTGCGTTCGACGATGGGCCGGGAAGGAAAGGTCGCCTTCGGGTCGATCGGCCACGGCGGAGTCGCGGTCGCCCCGCTGGCGACGAGCGAGATCCCCTTGCTCGTGAGGTCCGCGACCATGCGGAAGTGGCTGCCGTCCTCCACCCGGAAGACGATGGCGTGGTGGCACGCGAGGAGCTTCACGCCCGTGCGCACGATCGCGTCGAACACGGGCTGCACGTCCGTCGGCGATTCGCTGATGACCCGCAGGATGTCGGCGCTCGCCGTCTGCTGCTGGAGCGAGGCCTGCGTCTCGTTGAAGAGCCGCGCATTGCCGAGCGCCACGCTCACGTTGGCGGCGATGGTGGAGAGGAGCCGTTCGTCGGCGTCCTTGTACACGCCCTCGCGTTGCGTGCTCTGGACGCTGATCACGCCCTGCGCGACGCCGTCCACCAGGATGGGCACGCCGAGGTAGCTCTTCGCCCGCTTGCCGCGCACCCGGGCCCCCAGCTCCTCGGTCTTGCGGTAGGTGTCCTGGTTGATGACGAGGGGCTTGCCGCTCTCGATGATGCGGCTCGTGAGCCCCTGGCCGAAGGGCAGGGGTTTCGACTCCTCGCCGTACTGGTACGGGAACTCGATCATCCCGGCCGCGCGGTCCAGCAGCGCCACGTAGGCGATGTCCGCCTTGAACACCGTGCGCACCTGCTCGCCGACGAGGTGGATGAGGGCATCGAGGTCGAGCTTGCCGACCAGCTGCTGCGAGACGGTGTTGACCGTATCCAGCTCCGCGGCGCGCTGCTGCGATTCCGCGAAGAGCCGCGCGTTCTCCATCGCCACGGCGGCCTGCAGCGACAGGCCCACCAGGAAATCCATGTCCGACGGGTCGAAGGGCGTTCCCCCGTTGCGCCACACCGCCATGGCGCCCTTCACCTTCGTCCCGGCCAGGAGCGGCGCGACCATGAGCCGTTCGTTCGTGAGCTGCGGGGTGCCGGCGATCTGCACCACGCGCGAGTCGGCGCCGGTGTCGTTGATGAACTCGGGCCGGCCGCTCTGGATGATGCTGCCGATCACCCCCTTGCCCGGGGTGACGGTGGTGCCCTTGATCTGCTCGGCCACCTCGCCCAGTGCGACGAGGGCGCGGTAGGTGCTGCCCTCCTCGTCGGGCAGGAAGATGGCGCTGTTGTCGCCGTGAAGCAGTTCCTTGGCGTGGCCCGCGATGCGGTCCATCACCTTGGCGAGGTCGAGGGTTGAGGAAACGTCGCGACCCACCTCGGCCAGGGCTGCCGCCTCGCGCGTGCGCCGCTGGGTCTCGTCGAAAAGCCGGGCGTTCTCGAGGGCGACGCTCATGCTGGTGGCGAGCGTCTCCAGGAGGCGAACGTCCGAGGGGCTGAAGGCGTTCTCGCGCTCGAGGTTGACCAGGTCGATGAGGCCCCGGGCATCGCCGCCGACCACCAACGGCACGAACACGGCGGCTTTCGTCTTGCTGGAACCCGGCAGGGTGAAGCTGCCGTACTTCTCGCGCTCGGCGTCCATGTTCTCGTTGATGACGAGCGTCTCGCGCGTGCGCAGGACGTGGGCGGCGAACCCGGTTTGCGTCTTCGGGTGCGAGGCGATCTGGATGCGCTGCCCGCCTTCGAACAGGTAGGGATAGTGGATGAGGTCCGTCTTGGGGTCGTAGATGCGGATGCCGAGGTCCGCCTGGCCGAAGATCTCGCGGATCTTGTCCCCCACCACGTCGTAGATGCCCTGCATTTCGAGCTTGGAGGCGAGGGCCGACTGCACGCTCGTGATGATGGCGAGCTCCGCGGCGCGCTGCTCGCTTTCCTTGAAGAGGCGCTGCGTCTCGTCGAGGAGGCGCGCGTTCTCGAGCGCGACGCCCATGCTCGAGGCCACCGTG
Organism: Betaproteobacteria bacterium; assembly: GCA_016711875.1. Classification (GTDB taxonomy): domain Bacteria; phylum Pseudomonadota; class Gammaproteobacteria; order Burkholderiales; family Usitatibacteraceae; genus FEB-7. The sequence goes on from JADJSD010000001.1 coordinate 133,241, forward strand.
GCGAGCAGGCGCACGTCGGAGTCGCTGAAGGCGTGCTCGCGCTCGAAGCTCTCGATGATGATGCTGCCGATGACGCGATCGCTGCCGACGATGGGCACCGTGACGCTGGAGAGCGCCTGGTCGGTACCCGGGAGCGTTCCCATGGCCGCCACCTCGGCGGCCGTGCTCCGGACGCGGGGCTCGCGAGTCGACGTGATCGCCGTCCATCGCTCCGGGGTGGGCGTGGAGGGGGGCACGTCGAGGCGCTTCCCGTGCTCGTACTCGTGCAGGTAGTGGACGGTCCGCGTCCGCTCGTCGAACCAGCGGATGCCGATGTCGCCGGTCCCCAGCACCTCGCGCATCTTGTCGCCCACCAGGTCCACGATGGCCTGGAACTCCAGTGCCGCCGCGACGCCCTGCTGGATGCTGTTGATGACGGCGAGTTCCGCGGCGCGCTGCTCCGTTTCCTTCAGCAGGCGCTGCGTCTCGGCGAAGAGTCGCGCGTTCTCCAGGGCCACGCTCATGCTGGCCGCGAGCGTCTGCAGCAGGCGCACGTCGGCGTCCGTGAACGCGTGCTCGCGCTCGGGGTTCGTGATGGTGATCATGCCCTGCACGAGCCCGCCCGAGGACAGCGGAACGTGGACCGCGGACTTCTCCATCAGGTCGGTGCCGGGCATGATCTTGCTGCCGTACCGCTCCATGGCCGCTTGCATGTCCTCCAGCACCACCACCGTCTCGCCGGTCCTTCGGACATGGGCCGCGAAGCCGGTTTCGCGGAAGGGCGCCGGCGCCACGGTCTTGCGTTCGCCGGCCTCGACGATGTAGGGCGTATGCGCCGTGCGCGTCTCGTGGTCGAAGACCCGGATGCCCACGTCGCCCTGGTTGAAGATCTCGCGGATCCTGTCGCCGACCACGTCGTAGATGCCCTGCATCTCGAGCTTGGAGGCGAGGGCCGACTGGACACTGGTGATGATCGCGAGCTCCGCCGCCCGCTGCTCGCTCTGCTTGAAGAGGCGCTGCGTCTCGTCGAAGAGGCGGGCGTTCTCCAGCGCCACACTCACGGAGCCGGCCAGCGTCTCGAGCAGCCGCACGTCGCCCTCGGAGAAGGCGTTCTCGCGGTCGATGTTCTGCAGCGTGAAGAACCCCCGCGGCTCCCCGCCCGACAGCAGCGGCACGAAGACGGCGCACTTCACTGCCGACCCGGCCACCGTGACGGAGCCCACCTCGGAGGCGCGTTCGCGGAAGCTTTCGTTCACGAGGACGGTGCGCTTCGTGGCGAACATTTCCGCGGCGAAACCCTTGCCGCCGATGACGAAGGGCTCCGGATGCAGTCGCTCGCCCTTCTCGATGAGGTAGTGGCTGGTCGCGAGGTCCGCGGACGGGTCGTACGTCCCGACGCCCACGACCTGCGCGTCGAAGATCTCGCGGATCTTCTCGCCGACCAGCTCGTAGATGGCGCCCATGTCGAGCTTCGAGGCGAGCGCCGTCTGCACGCTGTTGATGATGGCGAGCTCCGCCGCCCGCTGCTCGCTCTGCTTGAAGAGCCGCTGCGTCTCGTCGAACAGGCGCGCGCTCTCGAGGGCGACGCCCAGGCTCGAGGCGACGGTCTGCAGGAGTCGCACTTCCGCCGGCCCGAAGGCGCCGTCGCGCTCGAAATTCTCGAGGACGACGAAGCCCAGGACGCGGTCTCGCCCCACGATGGGAACGGCGCAGACCGACTTCGACCAGTCCGTGCCCGGGGAGGGCCCGTGCACGCCCGCCGCCACCTGCTCGGCCTGCGAATTGAGGACGAGCGTCTCGCGATGCTCGAGGATGCGCTGCGCCGGATGGCCCGGGGGAATGTCGTGCACGTACGCGGGAAGGCGCTTGCCGTGCTCGTAGCCGTAGATGCGGTGCAGCTTCCGCCTTTCCGGGTCCCACCACCGGATGCCCATGTCGCCGGTGCGGAAGACCTCCCGCAGCTTGTCGCCCACCAGGTCCACGATCTGCTGGAAGTCGAGCTGGCCGGCGATCCCCTGCTGGATGCCGTTGATGACGGCGAGCTCGGCGTTGCGCGCTTCCGTCTCCCGCAGCAGCCGCTGGGTCTCGTCGAATAGCCGCGCGTTCTCGAGCGCCACCCCCATGGAGGCGGTGACGGTCTGCATGAGCCGAACCTGCTCGTCCCCGAACGCGCTCTCCCGCTGGTGGCTCTCGACATGCACGACGCCGATCACGCGGTCGTTCGCGAGGATGGGCACGGAGGCGCTGGAAAGCGCCATCGCCGTTCCGGGAATGATCCGGCCGCCGGCCGCCTCGAATTCCGCCGCGGTCCGGTACACGTTGGGCGCGTGGGTGCGCCGCACCTTCTCGAAGATCCCGCCCGGGGCCGGTGGGCGCGGCGTCACCTCGACGCGCCGGCCGAGTTCGTATTCGTAGGGGTAGTGCACGAGCCCGGTCGACTCCTCGTACCAGCGCACCCCGATGCTGTCCGTCCCGAGCACCTGGCGAAGCGTGTCGCCGACCAGCTCGATGATTCCGCGGAAGTCGAGCGAGCCCGCCATGCCCTGCTGGATGCTGTTGATGACGGCCAGCTCGGCATTCCTCTGCTCCGTCTCCTTGAGCAGGCGCTGCGTCTCGTCGAAGAGGCGGGCGCTCTCGAGCGCGACGCCCAGGCTCCCGGCCACCGTCTGCACAAAGCGCTGCTGCGGCTCCCCGAAGGCGTACTCGCGCTCGTGGTCTTCCAGGATGATCATCCCGAGGACGCGGTCGCCTGAGACGATGGGCGAGGCCATGATGGAAAGGCACCAGTCGGTGCCGGGAATGGGTCCCGACAGGCCCGCCGCGACCTGCTCGGCGCGCGAGTTGAGCACCCGGGTTTCGCGGCGCAGCAGGATCGGCGCGGCGATGTCGCCTTCGCCGGTGAACGGCCTTTCGCGCAGGGGCAAGGGCTTGCCGTGCTCGTAAGAGTAGAGGCCGCGCAGGACGTTCGCCTCGCGGTCCCACCACCGGATCCCCATGTTGCCGGTGCGGAAGATCTCGCGCAGCCGGTCGCCCACCAGGTCCACGATCCCCTGGAAGCCGACCGAGCGGGCCATGCCCTCCTGGATAGCGTCGATGAGGGCGAGCTGGCTCGCCTGCAGCGCGTTCCGCGCCTCGGCCTCGGCGAGCGCGTGGCGGGCGCCACGGATCGGGAGCGCCGCGGGCTTGCGGGGGGCCGCGATCTTCTTCGCCTGAGACTTGGCGGCGGGTGCTTTCTTCGCCGGAGCCTTTGCGATCGCCTTTTTCTTCGCCGGCGTCTTCGCGGCCGGCCCTTTCTTCACCTTCGCAGGGGCCGGCGCCTTCTTCCGGGCCTTCGGGAGGGCGGCTTTCTTCGCCTTGCGGGGAGTGGCCATGCGCCGGAATCGCCTTCTTCTTGGTCTTGTCACCGAGTGTCGCCGGGCCCCTGGAGCCCGGTCGGGAGCCCGCCGGGAGCCCCGTCGCGATCTTGGCGGGAATGGCCGGGAAGCGCAAACCGGCCGGCATTCACGCCCCCCGGGCACCTTTCACCCCCCGTTTTCTGCAATTCGTCCCGCCGGGCTGGAACCACCGGCCCGCCCCCCCTACCCTCGCGATACCTCAATCCGAACCGGGCAGAACCGCCCCCCCGGGAACAATGTAACGGGGCGTTACCGCACGCAGCCCCCGCAGCCCCTAAAATAGGCGCCCTTTCGGGCCACAAGCCCCCTCCCCACCTCCGGAAGCCAAACCATGACGTTCCGACCCCTGATCGCCCTTTCCGTCCTCGTTTTCGCGGCCGCCTGTGCCAAGGGCCCCGACAAGGCCGCCACCGCCGCCGCGCCCAAGCCGCTGCTGGTCGCCGCCGAGGACGTGCACACGGTGAAGAACGCCTCCATCGCGTCGGGGCCGGCCGTGATCGGCACGGTGCAGCCCGAGCGCCGGGCGGACCTTCGCGCCGAGGTCTCGGCCATCGTGATGCAGGTGGTCCGGGAAAACGGCGACGTCGTTCGCCGCGGCGACCTGCTGGTGCGACTGGACGACACCTCGATCCGCGACGCCCTCGCCTCGGCCGAAGCCGCCGCGCGCTCGGCCGAGCAGTCCTCGGAGCAGGCCCGGCGGCAGTACGAGCGCATGAAGACGCTGCGGGCCTCCGGCATGGCCTCGGCGCAGGCCCTGGACGATGCCGAAGGCCGGCGCAACACCGCCACCTCCGACGTCGAGGCCGCCAAGACGCGCGTCGTCGCCGCCCGGCAGCAGCTCGCCCGCACCGAGGTGCGCGCCCCCTTCGACGGCATCGTGAGCGACCGCAAGGTCTCCGCCGGCGACACGGCCCAGATCGGCAAGGAACTGCTCAAGGTGATCGACCCCGCCACCATGCGCTTCGAAGGCATGGTCTCGGCCGACCAGATCGGCGCCGTCAAGGCCGGCCAGCCCGTCGCTTTCCGCGTCAACGGCTACGGCGACCAGGAATTCGCCGGCAAGGTGCGCCGCGTGAACCCCTCGGCCAACCCGACGACGCGCCAGGTCGAGGTGCTCGTGGACTTCGCCACCCAGAAGGCGCCCCGCCTCGCCGGCCTGTATGCCGAGGGCCGCGTGGAGACCGAGTCGGCCGCGAGCCTCACCATCCCCGCCACGGCGCTCGTGCGCGAGGGCGACAAGGCATCGGCGTGGGTCGTGAAGGACGGCAAGCTCACCAAGGTGACGCTCGCGCTCGGCGAGCGCGACCCGCGCACCGGCGACTGGGCCGTGAAGGAAGGCGTCGCGGAAGGCACGCAGGTGATCCGCCACCCCAACGCCACGCTCAAGGACGGCATGGTGGTGCAGGCCTCGCCGTCGAAGTCGAGCGAGACGAAGACCGCGAACGCCAAGACCGCCGAAGCGCCGAAGAACTAGGGGCCGGCCATGTTCCTTTCCGACTTCAGCATCGAGCGCCCGGTCTCGATGGTGGTGATCATCATCGGGCTGATGTGCTTCGGGCTTCTCGCGCTCTCCAAGCTGCGCGTGAACCAGATTCCCGACGTGGAGCAGCCGTTCCTCCTCGTGAACATCCCCTACCCGGGCGCCTCGCCGGACACCGTCGAGCGCGAGATCGTGAACCGGGTCGAGAAGGCGATGCAGGGCATCCCGCAGGTCTACCAGGTGCGCTCGACGGCCTCGGAATCGAACGCCAGCATCTTCATCATCTTCAACTTCAAGAAGAACATGGTGGAGGCCGCGGACGAGGTGCGAAACGCCATCGCCTCGGTGCGCCACAAGCTGCCGGTGGAAATGCGCGAGCCCATCATCCAGCGCCTCGACCCGTCGGCCCAGCCGATCATGCAGCTCGCGCTCTCGTCCAAGACGCAGGGCCACGCCGAGATCTCGCGACTGGCCGAGGACACGATCGCCGACAAGTTCCGCGCCATCGACGGCGTGGCGGTGGTGAACGTGAACGGGGCGCTTCGCCGGGAGCTCTCGGTGCTGCTTCGGGCGGAGAAGCTGCGCGAGTTCAACCTGTCGGTGACGGAGGTCGTCGGGGCGCTGCGCGCGCAGAACACGACCGCCCCCGTGGGCCGCGTGAAGGGCCCCCTGGACGAGCAGAGCATCCGCCTGGTGGGCCGCATCGAGTCGCCGCGCGAGTTCGAGCAGATCGTCGTGAAGCGCCGCGGCGGCGAGGTGGTGCGGCTGGGCCAGATCGCCACGGTGCAGGACGGCTTCGCGGAGCTCTCGGGCTTCAGCCTTCGCGACGGCAACCCGAACGTGGGCATCGCCGTCACGCGCTCGCGCGACGCGAGCACGGTGAGCGTCGCCGCCGCGATCCGCAAGGTCGTCGAGGAGACCAACACGACCCTGCCCAAGGGAACGGTCCTGGAGGTGACGCAGGACGGCGGCAAGGACGCCGAGGCGAGCCTCAAGAACGTGATCGAGGCGCTCATCTTCGGCGCCGGCCTCACGATCTTCGTGGTCTACGCGTTCCTGAACTCCTGGCGCTCCACGCTCATCACCGCCACGTCGCTGCCCACCTCCGTCATCGCCGCGTTCATCGCGGTGTGGGCCTGCGGCTTCACGCTCAACTTCATGACGCTGCTGGGCCTGTCGCTCGCCATCGGCGTGCTGATCGACGACGCCATCGTGGTGCGGGAGAACATCGTCCGGCACATGGAAAAGGGCGTCGACCGGATGAACGCCGCGCGCATCGGCACGGCGGAGATCGGCCTCGCGGTGACGGCCACCACCTTCTCGATCATCGCGGTCTTCATCCCCGTGGCCTTCATGGGCGGCGGCGCGGGCGAGTGGTTCCGCCCCTTCGCCCTCACCGTGGCCACCTCCGTGATGGTCTCGCTCTTCATCTCCTTCACGCTGGACCCGATGCTCTCGGCCTACTGGGGCGACCCCCCGGGCTACCACCACGCGCCGAAGACGGGCCTGTCGCGGGTGCTGCAGCGCTTCAACGCCTGGTTCGACCACCAGTCCGACCGCTACGGCAACGTGATCGCCTGGGCGCTGCACCACCGCAAGTGGATGACGGCGATCGCGGTGGCGAGCTTCGTGGGCGCCATCGCGCTGCAGGCCACCGTGGGCGGCTCCTCGTTCCTGCCGCGCTCCGACGTGGGCACGGTCGCCATCGACATCCGCACGCCCTCGTCCGCCAGCCTCGAGTACGGCCGCTCGAAGGTGGAGAAGGCCGCGGAGCTCGCGCGGACGATCCCGGAAGTGAAGCACACCAACGCCTACGTGAATCCGGGCGGCGGGCGCATCTACGTGGACATCGGCAAGAGCACCGAGAGGAAGCGCGACGCCTTCGCCATCGCGAAGGACCTGCGCGAGCTCCTCAAGCAGCTGGTCGGCGCCGAATACACGGTGCTCGACGACATCAACAACGGCGTGAGGAAGCCCGTGCAGATCCAGTTCTCCGGGCCCGATTCGCGCAAGCTCATGCAGCTCACCAGCGAGTTCATGGAGAAGCTGTCGAGAGTGCCCGGCGCGGTGGACGTGGGCCTGTCGGAGCAGGACCCGAAGGACGAGCTCAAGATCGAGCTCGACCGCGGCCTCGCCAATTCCCTCGGCATCTCCGTGAACGACGCCGCGCAGGCCCTTCGCGTGGCCTTCGCGGGCGTGGAGGTGGGCGACTGGGTGGACCCGGTGGGCGAGACGCGCGACGTCTCCGTGCGCCTGCACCCGGACGACCGCGTCGACGCGAGCAACATCGAGCACCTGCCCATTGCGGTCACGGGCACCAACATGATCGTCCCGCTCGACCAGATCGCGACGATCAGCATGGGCAAGGGCCCGGCGAAGATCCAGCACTCCGACGGCAAGCGCATGATCGCCGTCACGGCCAACGTGCAGGGCCGCTCGCCCGGCGAGGTGACGGCCGAGGGCATGAAGCTCGCGAAGGCCATGGACTTCCCCCCGGGCTACGGCCTGGAGCTGGGGGGCGCCTCGCGCGAGCAGCAGGAAGTCTTCCGCGAGATGGGCATCGCGCTCCTCATGGGCATCGCGCTCATGTACCTGGTGCTCGTGATGCAGTTCGGCTCGTTCACCGCGCCGATGCCGGTGATGCTCTCGCTGCCCCTTTCGCTCATCGGCGTCGTGCTCGCGCTCCTCGCCACCCGCGGCACGCTCAACCTCATGAGCTTCATCGGCGTCATCATGCTGATGGGCCTGGTCGCCAAGAACGCCATCCTGCTGCTCGACTGCGCGCGCAAGGAAGAAGCCCAGGGCGTCTCGCGCGAGGACGCGCTGATGCACGCCGGCCGCGTGCGCCTGCGCCCCATCCTCATGACCACCTTCGCGCTCATCGCCGGCATGCTGCCGGTGGCGATCGGCCTGGGCGAGGGCGGCGACTTCTACCGCCCGATGGCGGTGGCCATCATCGGGGGCACCATCACCTCGACGATCCTCACGCTGCTCGTGGTGCCGACCTTCTACGACTCCATCGAGATCGCGCGCGACCGCGCCATCGCCAAGTTCCACCGCCGCGAATCGCGCATGCCCGCGTTCGGCGCCTTCGTCCTCACCGTGGGCGAGGCGATCCTCGCCGTGATGGGCGTCCGCATGCTGTATCGTGCCGTGATGGCGGTCGTGAACCGGGTGCGACGCGGTCGCGGTGCGCCGCCCCCGGCCCCGAGCCCCGCCCCCGGAGACGATTGAGCCCCGAACCGCCCGAAGAATCGCTTCGAAGCCTCGCGACCACGCTCGCGCTGCTGTGGCTCTTCGGTGCGAGCCTGCGGCTCACCGTCCTCGCGGTGCCCCCGCTCATCCCGGGAATCCACGAGAGCCTCTCCCTCACGCAGGCCGCGGTGGGGGCGCTCACCACCCTCCCGGTCCTCACCTTCTCGCTCATGGCGCTGCCCGGCGCGGTGCTCATCGCCCGCTTCGGCGCGGCGCGCGTGCTGGCCCTGGGCCTCGCCCTCGCGGCCTTCGCCTCGGCCGCGCGCGGCCTGGCCCCCGGACGGCCACGCTCTTCGCCGCCACCTTCCTCATGGGCATGGGCATCGCGTTCATGCAGCCCGCGCTGCCGACGATCGTGCGCACGCGCCTTCCCACGCGCATCGCCCTCGGTACGACGGTGTATTCCAACGGGCTCCTCGTCGGGGAAGCCCTTCCCGCCTCGCTCACGCTGCCGTTCGTCCTTCCCGCGCTCGACGGCAGCTGGCGCGCGAGCCTCGTGGCGTGGTCGGTGCCGGTCGCGCTCGTCTTCCTTGCCGCATTGCCGGCCGCGCTCGCGCGCCGCGCCCCGGCCCATGCGCGCGAGCCCGTGCGCTGGTGGCCGGACTGGCGCTCGCCGCAGGTGTGGGCGCTCGGCATCGTCTCGGGCGCCACCTCCGCGCTCTACTACTGCCTGAACGCCTTCCTGCCGGACTTCCTGCGGCATACGGGGCGCGGTGATCTCATCGGCGCCGCCCTGTCGGCGCTCAACTGGGCGCAGATTCCCGCCTCGCTCCTGCTGCTCGCGTTCTCCTCGCGGCTCGTGGGGCGCCCGCGGCCGATCGTCGTGATGGGCAGCATCGCGCTCGCCGCCCTGGCCGCGCTCGTGGCGATGCCGGGCGCCTGGGTCGTCCTCTGGTCGGGCGTGATCGGCTTCGTCACCGCCTTCGTGCTCATCCTCACGCTCGCCCTGCCCGCGATGCTCGCCGCGCCCTCGGACGTGCACCGCGTCTCGGCGGCGATGTTCGCGATCGGCTACCTGTGCGCGCTCGTCGTGCCGGTGCTGGGCGGCGCGCTCTGGGACCTCACGGGCATCGCGGCGAGCGCCTTCCTGCCCGCCGCCGCCATGGCCGTGGGCATGGTGGTGGCCCCGTCGTGGCTCTCGGCGCAGCGCACGGGCGCGTCGCGGCCGGCCTGACCGGAATGCTAGAGTGGGCGCCTTCCCGCCGACGGAACGCGCCATGATCCGCCCCCTCGTTTTCGCCGCCCTGCTCGCCGCCCTTCCCGTCCACGCCTTCGACCTGCAGGGACACCGCGGCGCCCGCGGCCTGCTGCCGGAGAACACCCTGCCGTCCTTCAGGAAGGCGCTCGAGATCGGCGTCGACACGATCGAGTGCGACATGGCGGTCACGAAGGACGACGTGGTGGTGATCCACCACGACCTCTGGCTCAACCCGGACACCACGCGCGGCCCCGACGGCAAGTGGCTCGAGGCGCGCGGACCGGCCATCAGGGACCTCACCTTCGCCGAACTGCAGCGCTACGACGTCGGCCGCATCAAGCCGGGCACCAAGTACGCGGCCGACTTTCCTAACCAGCAGCCGGTGGACGGCACCCGCATTCCCCGGCTCTCGGATCTCTTCGACCTGGTGAAGGCCTCCGGGAACACGAAGGTGGGCTTCGACTGCGAGACCAAGATCTCGCCCCTGGAGCCCGACGCGACGCTCGCACCCGAGGCCTTCGCGAAGCGCGTGATCGCGGAGATCCGCAAGCACGGCATGGCCACGCGCACGATGGTGCAGTCCTTCGACTGGCGCACGCTGCAGGTCATCCAGAAGGAGGCACCGGAGATCCGCACGATGTACCTGTCGTCTCCCCGGACGATCGCCCGCGTGGATGCGACCACGCCCTCGCCCTGGCTTGCCGGCTTCTGGCCCGACTGGCACGGCTCGGTGCCCAAGGCCGTGAAGGCTGCGGGCGGGAAGATCTGGGCGCCCAACCAGACCTACCTCACGCCGGAGCTGCTCGCCGAGGCGCGTTCGCTCGGAATCATCGTGATCCCGTGGACGGTCAACGACACGGCCATGATGGACAAGCTGCTGGGCATGGGCGTGGACGGCATCATCTCGGACCGCCCGGACATCGTGAAGGAACGCCTGAAGGCGCGGGCGACGCCCAAGGCCGGAGGCTGAACCATGGAGAAACCCGTCCAGGGCGCCGTGCTCTTTGCCGACGTGAGCGGCAGCACCAAGCTCTACGACACGGTCGGCGACAAGCTCGCGTTCGCGGCCGTGCAGTCGTGCGTGAACGCCTTCATCCAGGTCACCGAATCGAACGGCGGGCGCGTCATCAAGACGATCGGCGACGAGGTCATGGCGATCTTTCCCAGCGGCAACGTCGCCGCGGCTGCCGCCATCGAGATGCAGCACGCGGTCGAGCGCCTCGAGCCCACCGGCGGCCAGCGCCTGGGCGCGCGCATCGGCTTCCATTTCGGCCCCGCGATCGAACGCGACGGCGATGTCTTCGGCGACATGGTGAACCTCGCCGCGCGCCTGTCGGACGTGGCGATCCGCGGCCAGGTCATCACCTCGCGCGCCACGGTGGAGGGGCTCAACCCGGTGCTGCGCGGCTCGTGCCGGCCGCTGCACGCCATCGACCTGAAGGGCAAGGGCGAGGTCGACATCTGCGAGGTGCTCTGGCAGGAATCGGAGCAGACGGTGACGGTGCTCGCGCCCACCGCGAGACCCGACGCCGGCCGCGCGACGAAGCTCGTCCTGAAGTACGGCGACCGGGAGATCGTGCTCGATGCCGGCAAGCCGACCCTCGCCTTCGGTCGCGACAAGGCGCAGGAACTCGTGGTGGACGACTCGAACGCCTCCCGCGCGCACGGGAAGATCGAGCTGCGCGCCGGGAAGTTCTTCGTGGCGGACCACAGCGTGAACGGCACGTACATCACCGTCGAGGGCAATGCGGAGTTCGTGCTGCGCCGGGAGGACTTCGCGCTGCTCGGCCGCGGATGGATCGCCTTCGGGCAATCGCGCGAGAAAGCGACCGCGACCCTCGCCTACGAGGTGATCTAGCCGCGCCCCGATCGCCGCCCGCCCGGCTTCATTCGGGCACGCGCGAGCCGTCCCACGCGAACACGCCGCCGCTGTCCCCGGGGCGCAGGGCGTCGATGACTTGCAGCAGGCAGCCGGCGGATTGCGACGGGGTGAACAGCTTTCCGGGCGCCACCTGCCCGCGGAACGGCTCCGACAGGCGCGTGGCGACCGTGCCCGGGTGCAATCCGACGCAGAAGGCTTCCGGCGCGCGCCGCGACAACTCGATGGCGAGCGTCCTGAGCAGCATGTTGAGCGCGGCCTTCGAGGCGCGGTAGGCATGCCACCCGCCCAGCCGGTTGTCGCCGATGCTGCCGACGCGCGCCGAGACCGCGGCGAACACGGACCGGCCTTCGCGCGGCAGGAGCGGCAGGAAGTGCTTGGCCACCAGCGCGGGGCCGATGGCGTTGATGGCGAAGGACCTCGCCAGGGCCTCGCCCTCGAGGGCGCCCCATTGCTTCTCCGGCCGGAGGTGTTCGTCGTGCAGCAGGCCGGTGGCGACGAGGACGAGCCGTACCTCGCCCAGCTCCCGCGCCCGGGCGGCGGCCTCGGCGATCGAGCGCTCGTCGGTGAGTTCGATCGGGCCGGCCGCGCCGTGCGGGACCTGCGGGGCGAGGGGCGTGCGCGAGAGCGCCAGCACGCGACCGTAGCGGGCATCGCGTTCGAGCAGCGCGAGGAGGGCCGACCCGATGCCGCCCGAGGCCCCGATGACGACGGCCACCGCCGCGCCGGGGTCACCGCCAGTCGCCGTCACCGCCCGAACCGCTTGTCGATCGCGCGCGCGCGGTACGCGAAGATCTTCTCCACGTCCGAGTCCACCTTGCAGCCCCCGATCGCGGAACCGAGCCAGCCCGCGGGCATCCGGTACCGGACGGTGTCGCGCATCAGCGTGCCCGCGCCCATCGCGATGAAGTCGTGGGTATGGTGCCAGAGGGCATACGGCCCCTTCGCCTGCAGGTCCGTGAAGCGTCGCGGCGGCTCCCAGGTCTCGATGAGCGTCTGCCAGCCGAACGGCACGCCGTTGAGGCGGAGCGTGTAGTCGAGGCGCGTGCCCCGGCCGATCGCCGGGGTGGAGATCCGCCGCACGTGGAAATTGAGGAAGGGCGGCGTGATCTCCTCGAGGTTGCGGGCGTCGCCGAAGAACGGCCAGATCGCCTCGGCCGGGTGGGGCAGCCACTGCTCCCAGAGGCGTTCGCGCACGCCGCCGCGCAGGGGCACGAGCAGGTCGTCCAGCGCGCGCTCGACCGATTCGTGCCGGAACCGGAAGCCCGACGCGAGCGTCGCCGCCGGCTCCACGCGCGCGCTGCCGAGCACGATCGCGGCCTTCTCGCCGAACATCGCCCGGATCACCGGCACCGGCGCGGGCAGGTTCTCCCTCACGCCGAGCGACCGGCACAGGGCCGTCGTGAAATCGCGGTTGGTCGCGGGCGCCGGCGCGACGCCTTCGAGATTGCCGGAAGGGGCGGCATCGAGGGCATGCACGAAGAGGCGCGCGATGTCCTCCAGGTGGATCCAGCCCATCCATTGCCGGCCCCCGCCCAGCCGCCCCGCCGCGGAAAGCCGGAAGAGCGGAAGCATCTCCGCCAGCGCGCCCCCTTGCCTCGCGAGCACGACCCCCGTGCGAACGACGGGAACGCGCAGGGCCGGGCGACGGACGGCGAAAGGCGCGAGCTCGGCCTCCCAGGCCTCGACCACGTCCGCGAGAAAGCCGCTTCCCTTCGAACTCGTGGCATCCAGGCGCTCGTCCCCACGATCGCCGTAGAAGCCCGTCGCCGAGCCGTGAACGAACGCGGTGACGCGATCGCCGTGCGCGAGCACGGCCGCGACGAGCTGCCGGGTGCCCTGCACGCGCGAGTCGAGGATGAGGGCTTTCCTCGCGGCGGACCAGCGCCCTTCGGCCACGGGCTCGCCGGCCAGGTGCACGACCGCGTCGACGTCGCGCAGGGCTTCGGGGCACGGGCCGGGTGTGGTCCCAGGCGTGGCACGTGGCGGGGAAGGGCAGGCGGCGGGCCGCGTCGACGTCGCGCACGAGGCACACGAGCGCGTCGCCCCTCGCGGCGAGGATCTTGCCGACTTCGCGGCCGATGAGGCCGGTGGCCCCGGTGAGGAGGATGCGCCTGCGTTCTTGCACGGGATGCCTCGCCGATGGAAGGCCGGGAAGCCTACCAGCCCGGCGCCCCGAGCCGAATGGGCACAACGGTCAACGCCGGCCCGGGCTCTCAGGCGTCGTTGCGACGGCCCGTCTTCGCGCGCTTCTGCTTGCCCAGCTCGCGCTCGCGCTGGCGCAGGACGTCGATCATGACGTTGAAGACGCGCGCCAGCTGCCCGATCTCGTCCGCGGACATGACACGGACCGTCGCCCGGTCGTAGTCGCCGCTCTTCAGGGCGTGCGCCGCATCCTTCAGCTCCCCGATCGGACGAACGATGGTGCGCGAGAACCACACCGCGAGGACGAGGAACACGAGCCCCACGATCCCGACGCTGTAGAGCACCGTGCGCAGCAGCTCGCGCAGCGGCGCCTCGAAGTACTCGCGCGTCTCTCCCATCGCCACCACCCAGTCGTGGCCCGCCACCGGCGCGAAGCCGGCGATGGCCGGCCCCTCGCCCGTGAGCGAGGTGTAGCTCGCGTTGCCCTGCTTCTTCGCGCCCACGATGGCCGCGGCGAGCTGGGTCGCGTTCACCGTCTCGATGCTGTCGCGCCGGTAGCGCTGGTCGGCCACGATGGCCTTGAGCGTCTCCGGCGGCAGCGGGGCGAGGCTCTTGTAGATGAGCCACGGATCCGAGTGGTGCAGCAGGATGCCGTCGGCGTCGACGAGCATCGCCGTGCGCGCCGTGGTGCCGCGCGATTCCTCGAGGATGGCCGCCACGGAGCTCGCGCGGATGCGCAGCGTGACGACGCCGATCACCTGGCCCTTCTCGTCCCTCACCGGGTTGGCGAAGAAGGCGCCCGAGGCACCGGCCGTCGCACCGACGATGATGCCGGTGATGTAAGGCCGTCCCTGGCTCGCCTCCTGGAAGTAGCGGCGGAACTTGAAGTTGCCGCCCGGCACCGTCTTGTTCGTGGAGGTGAGCGCCGTCCCGCCCGCGTCGAGCAGCGTGACGACGTCGATGTCGGTGTTGGCCTTCACCAGGCCCTCGAGCTTCGCGAGGATCCGGGCCCTGCCCGCCTCCGTGGGCTTCTTCAGGAAGGCGACGAAGGCCTCGTCGTTGCCCATGTACATGCCGAGGTTGCGGCTGTCCGTGAGCAGCTGCGAGATGCGCCCGGCGACGCTCGCGGCCAGCTGCTCCAGGTTGCGCAACTCCCCTGCGCTCACGCGCTCGACGCTGCCGCGGTAGTTGTACAGCGCCGTGATGACCATCGGCGCGAGGGCGGCGAGCACCATCGCGAGCGTCATCTTGAAGGCGAGCGGCCACGAGCCGGGCTTCGCGACCTGCGAGAACCCGCGCCCGATCTTCGCCTTGAGGAGCTTGGGCGAGCGCAGCACCACGCCCCAGCCTTCCTGGCCCTCGGACTCGACCGAGCCCGCGGTGAGGGCGGTCTGCAGGTCGATGCCTTCCGGGTGGCCGGCGAAGAGCGCCGTGCGCCATTGCGACACTTCCCGGGGCCGGTCCTTCGACTCCGGCGCGAGCGCCCAGTCGATCGCCTTGAGGAAGGCTTCGCTGTAGCGGCCCTTGCCTGCCTCGACGGCCGGGGTCATCGGGTCCGGGAACACCATGCGGTCCGGCGCCGCCGGGGGCTTCTTCCCGGTGACCATCCAGTAGAGGGTGGCGCCGAAGGCGTAGAGATCGGTGTACGGGCCCTGCTCGCCCATCACGTACTGCTCGATGGGGCCGTAGCCGGGTGTCACGACATTGCTCGCGTCCGTCTGTTCGTCCGCCGCGCGGCGCGCCGCGCCGAAGTCGAGCAGCACGAGCGAGCCGTCGCCGTCGCGCACGTAGATGTTGTCGGGCTTGATGTCGCGGTGCAGGAACCCCGCCTCGTGGACGACCGACAGGCCGTCGAGCAGCGGGCCGAAGAGGCCGAGCAGTTCCACCTCGGGCGTGTCGGC
The DNA here is from genome assembly GCA_016711875.1 of Betaproteobacteria bacterium. Lineage (GTDB taxonomy): Bacteria > Pseudomonadota > Gammaproteobacteria > Burkholderiales > Usitatibacteraceae > FEB-7. Next base: position 148,473 of record JADJSD010000001.1, read on the forward strand.
GTGCTTGCGCCACCAGTTCTTGAGCGATTCGCCGCGCTCGTACTCGAGCACCATGTAGGCCGTGTTGTTGGCCTCGAAGAAGCGGGCCACGCGCACGATGTGCGGGTGGCGGAAGGTGGCGAGGGTGCGCGCCTCGACGAGGTAGCTCTCGAGGCCCTTCTCGTACGTCTCCTCGTCGCCCTCGCTGCGCGGGGTCACCGTCACGTCGGTGGCGCGGCGGGCGAACTGCTCGGGCAGGTACTCCTTGATCGCCACCTTGGCGTTCAGGTTCACGTCGCTCGCGAGGTAGGTGATGCCGAAGCCGCCCTGGCCCAGCACGCTGTCCACGCGGTATTCGTGCAGCCGGTACCCGACGGGAAGCGCGACGACCTCCACCACCTTGGGTGCCCTGGGCGGCGGCGCGAGGCTCACCGGCGGCAGGAGGGTCGTGGGGGTCGAGGGAACGGTCGCGTCGGCATCGGTCCCCACGGGAATCGTGGCGTCGGCGTCGACGGCCGGCGCGGTGCGCTTCAGCGGGCCATCGCGTGCGAGGCGGGTGATGTCGGGCCGCGAGTCGCGATCCTTATCGTCGGGGGGATTCATGCGTTATGCTCGGCGCCGGGCCTCGTCGGGAAGCGGGGCCATGTTACCTGAAGGTTCCGGCCGGGCCGCCGTTAACGCATCGTTAAGGCCGCAACCGGGCGGGCCCGATAACAAGGAGAAAGGGCACACGATGCGCATCGAACCCGTCACCCTGGTCGGCCGCCACCTGCGCCTCGAGCCCCTCACGCCGGGCCACGTGCAGGATCTCGACTACGCCTGCAAGGATTCCCCGGACGGCAAGCGCACCATCTGGCGCTACCTGCTCGATGCCCGCATCTACCGCAGCGTCGGGATGGCGGGGCTCGTCGACTCGCTGCTCGAGCGCCAGGCCGCGGGCACGGACCTGCCCTTCGCGATCATCGACCTGAAGACGGGCAACGCGGTGGGCACCACGCGCTTCATGGAGATCGAGCTCGAGAACCGCTGCGTCGAGATCGGCACCTTCATCGGCCTGAACTTCCAGCGCGAGGGCCTCAACCTCGAGAGCAAGCAGCTCATGCTCCGGCACGCCTTCGACACGCTGAAGGTGATGCGCGTGCAGTTCAAGATCGACCACCGCAACTTCGCCTCGCTCGACGCGATCGAGCGGCTGCGCGCCTACCGGGAGGGGGTGCTGCGCAACCACATCCTCCTGGCGGACGGCTCGCCGCGATCCTCGGTCTACTACAGCATCCTCGACTCGGAGTGGCCGGCCATCGAGCTGCACCTCGAGGCGCTCATGGCGCGCTCGGGCGGCTAGGCCACCCGGCCCCGCCATGCCGTCTCTGCCGCGGCGCCTCTTCTGGCTGGCGTTCTGGGTCGTCGGCTTCGCCGTCGGCATGACGGGGCTTCTCCTCTACTTCAAGTACCAGTCGGTCTTCACGGGCCTGCAGCGCGATCGCATCCTCCTGGTCGCGCGCGAGATCGACGAGATCGCCGAGCGCGACCTGTCGCTGGGCCAGGATTTCTGGAGCATCGACACGCTGCCGGAGGTGATCGAGCGCCGCCGCACGGCCGAGTCCTTCCTGCAGGCGATCGACGTGGCCGGGCCCGACGGCCGCATCGCCTATGCCTCGGACATGTCGCGCATGGGCTCCTCGCTGCCGCCGGAATGGATGCCGCTCGTCACGACGGCGGCCCCCCTCGCCGCCTTCTCGCCGTCGCGGGACGAGGCCGTCGTCTCCTCGCCCATCCGCAACAGCTTCGGCCAGGTGGCGGGCTACACCGTCGTGCGCTACGGCCGGGCGCTCGAGCACGAGGCCATGGCGAGATTCACGCGGGAGATCGTCTTCGCCTGCGGCGTGTCCTGGGCCGGGTTCACCGCGCTCCTCTTCGCGCTGCTGATGGCGATGCGCCGGCAGATCGAAGCCGTCTTCCGGCAGGCGGCCGATGCCGTGGACGGCAAGGCCGCCGTGCCGGAGTCACTCGCGCAGGAAATCGGGCGGGCCGAGGGACAATTCGCGCAGGCCGAGCGCTTCCTTGCCGCCGCGGCGGACGGGAGCCCGCGTTGAAGCGCATGGGTTTCTTCCACCGGCAGATGGCCAGGGCGATGGCGGCGATCCTCGTGGTCGTCATGGCGGCCATCGCCGCCACGGTCGCCCTCGCCTACCGCAGCTTCGAGGAAAGCGTCGGCCCGCAGGTCCTCGCCAAGGCGAGCACCGCCGGGCGTTCGCTCGCCGACACCCTGGCCCTGGCGGCGAAGCACGAGCTGCCCGTGGACCGGCTGGTCGGCGTGGAGGACCTGTTCGGCGAGGCGCAGAAGCGCTACCCGGAGTTCGCGCGCATCGAATTGCTGCAGGCAGGCAAGCCGCTCTACGCGAAGGGCGTCGAGGGCGACGGCACGCTCGTCGCGCGTGCGCCCATCGCCGGCTACGAGAAGGAACGCGCGGAAGTGGCCATCGCGGTGGACCCGGCCTTCGTGCGGCGCATCTTCCAGGAGATGACCCTCGACCTGCTCGTGGTCGCCGTGGTGGCGCTCTTCGTCTCGCTGGAGCTGCTCTACTTCCTGGCCGCCGGCATCCTCGCGGACCTGGGGCGCCTGCGTGCGCAGCTCGCCGCCTTCGGCCGCGGGGCGTTCGTCCCGCTGCCGCGCCCGGCCTGGCTCGGCGTCGGCCTGGGCGAGGCCCTGGAGAGGCGGCGCGCGGCGATCGCGCAGCGCCACGAGGCGTTGCCACCCGACGCCCGGCCCTCGCCCGGCGCGGACTTCACCTTCACCGACACGCGCGGCGCGCGCGGCACCAACGACGCCGCTTTCGTGATGGGCGCGATGCGCACGCCTTTCTTCCTCCTGCTGCTCGCGGACGACCTCTCGCGCGCCTTCCTGCCCGTCTTCGCCGCGAGCCTGCCGGCCGGCGGCCTCGCGCTCTCGCCCAACCTCGTGGCGAGCCTGCCCGTCGTCGTGTTCATGGTCGTCGTGGCGCTCTCGCAGCCCGTGCTCGGGGGCTGGAGCGAGCGGATCGGCCGGCGGCGCTCCTTCCTCGCCGGCGCCGGGATCGCGCTCGTCGCCCATGCCCTGTCCGCGCAGTCATCGAGCCTCGTGGAGCTGCTCGCGTGGCGCTCGGCCGGCGGCGCGGCCTGGGCCATCGCCTTCGTCGCGGCGCAGGGCTACATCCTCGACCATACGGATTCGCGCACGCGCACCGCGGGGCTCGCGGCCTTCGTGGGCATCATCATGGTCTCGCTCATCTGCGGGCCTTCCATCGGCGGGCTCCTCGCCGACGGCTTCGGCCATCGCGGCACGCTTGCCCTGGGCGCGGCGCTCGCGGCGCTGGGCTTCTTCCTCGCCTGGCGCCGTCTTCCGGCCGACGAGGCCCCCGCGGGGCCGGCGCCGGCCGGCGCGGCGAAGGGCAGCCTCGCCGCCGTGCTCGCGAACCGCCGCTTCGTGGCGCTGCTGCTCCTGGCCGCCGTGCCCGCCAAGGTCATCCTCATCGGGACCTGCTACTACCTCATCCCGCTCTACATCGTCGAGCTGGGCAGCACCGCCGCGATGGCCGGCCGCCTCATCATGCTGTACTCGGTGATGATGGTGATCCTCGTGCCGTGGATGGCGGGGTGGGTCATGGCGCGGCGCGCGCTCGCGGACGCGCGGCCCGAGCCCGCGTTCGTCGCCGCCGGCCTCGCGCTCTCCGGACTCGCGGGCCTCGCGATGCTGCTGCCCTTCGGCGTGTTCTCGGCGCTCGCGCTCGTGCTGCTGCTGGGCATCGGGCAATCGCTCAGCATCTCGCCGCAGGCCGCGATGGTGGCGGAAGTGTGCCAGCGCGAGATCGCCACGCTGGGGCAAGGCGCCGTGTACGGCGTCTACCGGCTCGTGGAGCGCCTGGGCAACGCGGCGGGGCCGCTCCTCGCCGCGATCCTTCTCGAGACGATCGGCTTCCGGCATTCCTTCGTCGCCCTCGGGGCGGGCGTGCTGGTGTGCGCGCTGCTCTTCGCCGCGGTCTTCCTGCCCCGGGGCGTGCCGGCCCGGGTCGCGACGCAGGCGGCGCCATGAGGCGTCGCGTACTCGGTTCGCTCGCGGGCGCGGCCGCCCTGGCCGCCGTCGGCTCCGTCGCGACGCTCGCCCGGCCCCTCACGGCCAGGCGCATCTACGCCGTCACCTGGCGCGGTCGCACGCAGGTGGAGCAGGGCTTCACCGACTATCTCGGCAAGAGCGGCCTGCCGGTGGAATTCACCTGGCGCGACGCGGCGCAAAGCACGGCCCGCATCGCCGAGTTCGCACGCGAGATCCGCGAGACGAAGCCCGACCTCGTCTACACCTGGGGCACACCGCCCACGCTCGGGATCGCCGGCCCGTTCGACCAGGCGGACCCGGCGAAGCACGTGACGGGCATCCCGATCGTCTTCGCGCTCGTCGCCTCGCCGGTGGGCGCGAAGCTCGTGCCTTCGCTCAAGGGCCAGGGTCGCGACGTGACGGGCGTCTACCACGTGGCGGCCATCGCCTCGCAGGTGGAGGCGATGCGCGCGTACCGCGGGTTCTCGAAGGTCGGGGTGATCTACAACGCGGCGGAACTCAACTCGGTGGCCACCGCGTCTGCCCTGAAGGATCTCGCGAAGGCACAGCGATTCGAGGTGATCGAGCAGGCCTTCGACCGCGGCGCGGACGGCAAGCCGGTTCCCACCGGAATCGAGGAGAAGATCGTGGCGCTCGCCCGCGGCGGGGCCGAGTGGCTCTACCTCGGGCCGGACACGTATCTCTTCTCGCAGGTGGAACGGGTCGCCGCCGCGGCGATGGCGGCGAAGCTGCCCACGTTCTCGGCGACGGAGGGCGTGCTCAATTCCCCCGCGCCCATCCTCACCGGCCTCGTCTCGAGCTACTACACCATCGGGCAGTTCGCCGGCTTCAAGGCCGAGCAGATCCTCGGCCGGGGGGTGCGCGCGCGCGACATTCCCATCGAGACGCTCACGCGCTATTCGTTCATCGTGCGCATGGAAGTCGCGAAGTCGCTGGGCTTCCTGCCGCCCGTCTCCCTCTTCAACCACGCCATCATCCGCTGACCGCCGCCGGCGAGGGCCGGCGGCGATCGCGGTTGCGTCAGGCGCGGGAAGCCGTGCCTTCGATGCGGACCTTCGTGCGGACGGTCGACGTCTCGCTCTCGCGTTCCATCTCGACCTGGAGCCGGCCGCCATTTTCCGGATGGGCCGAAGCGGCGTACGAACCGTTGTGCGTCGCGTTGGCGCAACCCGATGCCGTGACCGTGCCCGTGTAGCGTTGCGTGGCGGCATCCGCGAGCGTGAGCGTGCCGGCGAAGCTGCAGCCGAAGCCCGTGCCCGTGAGCGCGCCGCCGGAGGCGACCGCGAGGCTCACGTTGCCGCTCACCGAAGTGGTCGCGCGCGTCTCGTTGCCGTTGGTGCGCGTGCGGGTCTCGATCGACGCGCTGAAGGCGCCGGTGAAGCTGCCCGTGATCCCCGGCGTCGCAGGCGTGGACGGCGTGGTCGGCGTCGTGGGCGTGGTCGGCGTCGTCGCGCCGCTCACCAGCTTGCCCTCGATCCGCGCCTTCGTCGTGACGCCGGCCGACTCGCTTTCGCGCTCCAGCTCGACCTCGAGCTTGCCGTCGTCGCGCTTCACCTTGGCCTCGGCGTAACTGCCGTTGAAGGCGCTCTCGGTGCAGCCCGATGCCGTGATCGTGCCGCCGAAGATGCCGGCGACCGTGGTGGGCGAGAGCGAACCCGCGAACGAGCAGCCGAAGCCCGAACCCGTGAGGGCGCCCGCATCGGTGATCTTGAGGGCGAGGGCCTGGTTGGCGGACACGAGCGGGGTCGAGACGCCGCCGGAACGGCGCAGCGCGCTCCAGGCGATCGTGCCGGACCAATCGCCCGCGATGCCGGCAGAGGCCGGCGTGGAGGGCGTCGTCGGCGTGGTCGGGGTCGTCGTGACAGGCTGGCCACCGGAGAGCACGGCCTCGACGGCCGCCTCGTTGGCGTTGTCGCCGCGCTTCAGGCGAACGGCGAGCGTGCCGTTGCCGAAGCGCTCGAGCTGGAAGCGCCCGTAGGTACCGTTGAAGGCGGCGTCCTCGCAACCCGTGGCGGCGAGCGTGCCGTTGAAGAGGGAACGGAAGCCGTCGCCCTGCGAGACCTGGCCGGTGAAGGCGCAGCCGCGGCCCGAGCCCGTGACGGCGCCATTGGCGGCGAACGAAAGGGCGAGGTTCGCGGTGACCTTGCGCTCGACGCCCGCGATCTCCGTCTTCCAGCGCGCCGCGCCGGAGAAGCCGCCCGAGAGCGCCTCGAAATTGGTCGTGGTCATGGGCAGGTTGGCGTTGGTGCCGGTGGACTTCGACTGCGCGCAGAAGGCGATGCCTTCGGAGATCCACGCGCGGTCCTGCATCAGGGTGCGGAGCTCGGAATCGTCCACGAACCGGTGATTGGCGCCTTCGCCGCTCACGAAGCCGTTGTTGTAGACGCGCTGCAGCGCGATGGTGCCCGCGGCGCAGGAACCGTTCACCGGGGACTCGATGCGGAAGGCCTCGCCTTCGTACTGCCAGCCCGTCACGGTGCCGGTGCGGGCGCGTTCCTGCGACTCGAGTCCGCGCAGCAGCGCGACCTCGTCGGCGCTCGCCGTGTAGAAGTGCGAGTTGGCGGCGGAGGAATAGAAGCGATAGACCGGGTTCGTGCCGGCACCCGCCTTGGCGGAATCGAGCCAGGCGCGGAACGAGCGGCCGGTGCGGACCCATCCCTGGCCGGCGCCGCCGTTGTCGATGAACTGGGCATCGGAGGCCGTGGCGGTCACGAAGTAGTGGTTGTTCGTGAGGTTGTAGTACTCGACCACTTCCGTGTCGGTTTCGACGGCGAAGGCGGCGAGGGGCAGGGCGGCGAGTGCGGCGGCGAGAATCGTGCGTTTCATGGGGTGCTCCTTCAATTCGATTTCCGGGGTTGGCAACCTACCTACTGCACACACCGTGCCATCACCGAAAACGAGCGCAACCCATTGATTTGCATTGATTGAGTGTCACACCACCCCTGCCGGGGGGATCCCCCCTCTTGTCTCCAACCGGCGACCGGGGCGGGGGAGATGCCCCGCGGGTGGGGGAATTCCCCCGGGGCTTCAGGCTTCCAGGCGAGCGACCAGGGATTCGCCGATCGCGGCGGAGTGCTTGAAACCGTGGCCCGAGCAGGCGGAGACGACCAGGAAGCGCCCGAAGGCCGGATGGGGCTCGATGACGAAATGGCTGTCGGCCGTCATCGTGTAGAGGCAGGAGACCGAGGCGAGGCTTCGGCCCGTCAGCCCCGGAAAGGCGGCGGCGATCTTCGTGGCGAAAAGCTCGGGGGCCTCGTACGCCGACACGTCGCGTTGCATCGCCTGCGGCGTGGTCGCTTCCTCGAGCTGCTCGGTCGCGATCTTGACGCCCGCGCCCCCGGGCACCACCGGAAACCCGTAGATGGGCTGCGCGTGGCCCGCGAGCTCCCAGATGAAGACCGGGAACCGGCCGGGCGCGAAATCCGCGGCGTTCGAGGGCTCGTACCAGTGCAGCGCCTGCCGGCAGACGCGAAAGCGCCTCGCCCACACCGGACCGAGCAACTCCGGCAGCCACGGGCCCGCGCACACCACGACGCGTCCGGCGCGGTGCAGGGCGCGGTCCGTGCGCACGAAGGCGCCCTCGGGCGATTCGCCGATCTCAAGCACCGTCTCGCCCAACGCGAGTCGCGCGCCATGCTGGCGGGCGAGGGCGAGTTGCGCCGCGATGCAGGCTTCGGGCCGCACGTAGCCGGCGCTCGGCTCGTAGTAGCCCACGTCGCCCTCGCCCACCGCGAACTGCGGGAAGCGCCGGCGGATGGCGGGCGCGTCGAGCACGTCGTGGGAAATGCCGAAGCGCTTCGCGGCGGCGAGCGTGTTGGCGAAGAAGCCCGGCACGTGGCAGGTGGCGCGTGCGCCCTCGCCCGAGACGATCAGCCCGCCGCACTCGACCAGCAATCGCTCGCCCGTCTCGCGTTCGAGGTCGCGCCAGATCTCGTGCGAGCGGATCGCGAGTGGCGTGTACTGCTCCCCTCGCCGATGGCGAGGCGGGTGATGCGGGTCTCCCCGTGGGAGGATCCGTACGCGTGCGGCGGGTGGTGGCGGTCGATGCCCAGGACCGCGCGCCCGCGCTTGGCGAGCTGCCAGAGCGTCGCCGAGCCCATGGCCCCCAGGCCGATGACGATGACGTCGAGCGGTCGTTCCATGACCTCATTTTAGGCCGGTGTCATCCGGGCCGGCATCCGGCGCGTTACATCCCGGCGGCCTCCTTCGGCCGCGCCCCTTCCGGGAGAGACCGCCGTGATCGACTCGCTGCAGACCGCCTTCGCCAGCAACCCGTTCGTCTCCGGCGGCGCGACCCTCGCGCTGCTGGGCGTCGCCGCGATGTGGCTTCGCGACCTGCCCGGCAAGATCGCCGGCTGGGCGCGCCACTACTTCGTCACGACGCTCACGGTGGACAGCCGCGAGGAGCTCATCTTTCCCGCGCTGGTGGAATACATGGATACGCGCGAGGCCCTTCGCCGCCTGAACAACTTCACGGTGCGCTCGGTGCGCCAGAACGACTCCACCTACCAGAGCCTGCACGACGAGCTGCAGCAAGGCGGCAAGCCGCGCGCGATCTTCTCGCCGGGCGAGGGCTTCCACGTCTTCGCGCTCGACGGCCGCCTCATGGGCCTGAAACGCGAGGTGCAGGTGGGCATGTCGGTGGTCGAGAAGATCACGCTCTGGACGCTCGGCCGGGACAAGGCGCCCCTCGAGGCCCTCGTGCAGGCGGCCATGGACCAGCGCATCGCCCGCGAGCTCGACCGCATCGCCATCTACGTGCCGAGCAGCTACGGCAACGACTGGACGCGCGCGCGCCTGGGCAACAACCGCAAGCTCGATTCCGTCGTGCTCAAGGCCGGCCAGAAGGAAGCCATCGTGGGCGACCTCGGCCGCTTCTTCGAAAGCCGCGAGCGCTACGAGACGCTCGGCATCCCGTGGCGCCGCGGATACCTCCTCTACGGCCCCCCGGGCACGGGCAAGACGTCCCTCGTGACCGCGCTCGCCTCCGAGCTGTCGCTCAACGTGTGCGTGCTCTCGCTCGCCTCGCCCAACGTGACGGACGAGAAGATCGGCAACCTCCTGGCGAGCGTGCCGCGCCGCTCGGTCATCCTCATCGAGGACGTGGACGCGTTCTTCACGCAGCGCGCGAAGGCCGACTCGCAGGTGCGCGTCTCGTACTCGGGCTTCATCAACGCGCTGGACGGCGTGGCGGCCCACGAAGGCTCGGTGGTGTTCCTCACGACGAACCACCCGGACCGCCTCGATGACGCGGCCATCCGCTCCGGCCGCGTGGACTTCCGCCTGGAGCTTGGACCCTGCGACCGCGACCAGCTCGTGCGCATGGCGCGCAAGTTCGTGGACGACGACGCCCAGGCGGCGCGATTCGCCGAGGCCGTCGCGCCCGGCCGCTGGTCGCCCGCGCAGGTGCAGGAGCGCCTGCTCAAGGCCGCGGACGTGGACGAGGCCATCGGCCTGTTCGCGGAGCGCGGCGACGTGGTGGCGGTGATGCGCGCGGCCTGAGGCGCGGCCCGGGCCGGGGGATGTGGGATAATTTCGCCCTACCCGGTTTCGCGCCTCGAAAGACTCCCGTGAAAAAACTCCTCGCAGCCGCGGCCGCCCTGGCCGCTTCGCTCCTCCTGTCCGCCTGCGGCGGCGGCCAAGGCTCCTCCGCCGGCGCACCCGCGGATTTCCGCATCCAGGTCGGCGACTCGTCCGTCACGGCCACCTGGACGGCCGAGCCGGACGTCGACTACTGGATCTTCTACGGCCCCGGGTCGAACATCACGACGACCAACTGGGTGACGAACGGCGGCCGCGTGCTCACGAAGACCACCTCGCCCACCGTCATCACCGGCCTCCTCAACGGGACGACCTATTCGTTCACGATCAACGGCCGCAAGAACGGCGGCCCCGGCGGCGAGGGCGCGCCCACGCAGGTGGCGGTGCCGCGCCTGGCGGGCAACAACTGGACGGTCGGGACGACCCTGGGCACGGGCAAGCTCTACGGCGTGGCGAGCGGGCCGCTCCTCACCGGCTATGCGACGGTGAGCGTCGGCGAAGGCGGGGTGATCTACCAGACGGTCGGTGGCTCGACGACCGCGACGGCGACCAATCCCTCGGCACCGAACGACCTCTACTCGGTGGCCTTCGGCGTGGCCGGCTTCGTCGCGGTGGGCTCGAACGGCACGATCGTCCAGAGCGGCGATTCGGTCGTCTGGACCACGCGCTTCAGCGGGACGTCGCAGCCCCTTTACGCGGTCGCGCCCATTTCCGGCGGCTACATCGCGGTCGGCGGCGGCGGCACCATCCTCACCAGCGCCGACGCCCAGACCTGGACGGTCCAGGCCTCGGGCACGACGGCCGACCTCTACGCGGCCGTGGGCGGGCTCGACTACAACGCCGCCGTGGGCGCGAACGGCACCCTCGTCACGAGCACCGACGGCACCACGTGGACGACACGCGCCTCCGGCACGACGGCGGCACTGCGCGGCATCACCATCGGCTCCACCGTGGGGAGCGACGGGACGACCGTCGTGAACGTCTATGCCGCCGCCGGCGCGGGCGGCGCGCTCGTGACGAGCGCGGACGGGATCGCGTGGACGGCGAAGCCGGCGCTCGGCACCGCCAACCTGAACGCGCTGCGATACGGCGGCCAGTTCGTGGCGGTGGGCGCGGGCGGCGTGATCTACACCAGTCCGGACGGGACGACCTGGACGTCGCAAGTGTCCGGCACGACCGGCGACCTGCTTGCCATCACGCGCACCCTCACGGGCTACACGGTGACGGGCGCGAACGGCCTCACGCTCTTCTCGAGCTGACCGGCAGGGCGACTCGCGGGCGGCAAGCCCGCGGGGCCCCGCCCGATCAGGTGAGGGCGATGAACTCCGGGTCTTCCTGGTGCTTGCGTTCGAAGCGCAGGAAGTCGTAGTAGCCGCAGCGCGACTCGCCCGGAAATTCCCGGCAGATGCCGGGGCGCGCCTCGTAGATGGTGCAGCGGCGCTTCTCGCGGTCGAGGAAGGTGCAGGCCGTCTTGAAGACCGTGTCCTTGCGGTGGCGCAGCTGGCGCCCCTTCTTGTCGTCCGTGGGCTTCGTGTAGAGCTCCTCGGCCACCACGGTTTCCACCCCGAAGTGCTTCGCGAGGCGCTCGATGTCGCGCTTCTTCACCGGGATCTCCGGGTAGGTGCAGCAGTAGCCCGGGCACTTCAGGCAGTCGTACTGCACGCGGACGGGGACGGGGAAAGCCTTTTTCGGTTTCTTCTTCGGTGTGCTCATCGGGGGTGGCGTCGGGTTGTGCGCGGCAAAGCGCCGCATTGTACGCGACTCGCCGGGCGCGAGCCGGTGATCGCGGGCCCACGGGGCTACAATCGTCTATCAAGCCTCCAAAGCCGCAAATCCCCATGCAGCACCGCCCCCTCGGCCGGTCCGGCCTCGCCTGCGCCCCCCTCGCCTTCGGCGGCAACGTCTTCGGCTGGACGGCCGACGAGGCGACGTCGTTCCGCCTGCTCGACGAGTTCGTCGACGCCGCCTTCAATCTCATCGACACGGCGGACGTCTACTCGATGTGGGTGGAGGGCAACCAAGGCGGCGAATCCGAGACGATCATCGGCAACTGGCTCGCGAAGGGCGGCAAGCGCGAGCGCGTGCTCGTCGCGACGAAGGTCGGGTTCGTGATGGACGACGGCAAGGTCGGCGGCAATCTCACGCGCGAGCACATCCTCGCGAGCTGCGACGAGTCGCTCCGGCGCCTTCGCACCGACGTGATCGACCTCTACCAGTCGCACCGCGAGGACGCCGCCACGCCGCACGAGGAGACGCTCGGCGCCTATGCGGACCTCATCAAGGCGGGCAAGGTGCGGGCCATCGGCTGCTCCAACTTCGAGCCCGCCACGCTTCGCGCGGCGCTCGCGTGCTCGGCCGCGAACGGCCTGCCGCGCTACGAGACGCTGCAGCCGCTCTACAACCTGCACGACCGAGCGGGCTTCGAGGCCGAACTGCAGGGCCTGTGCCTCGACGAAGGCATCGGCGTCATTCCCTTCTACGCCCTGGCCGCCGGGTTCCTCACGGGCAAGTACCGCACGGACGCCGATGTCGCGGGGAGCGCCCGCGGCTTCCGCGCGAAGACCTACATGACGGATCGCGGCTTTCGCATCGTCGCCGCGCTGGAGAGCGTGGCGGAGCGCCTGCACGCTACCCCGGGCCAGGTGGCCGTCGCCTGGGTGATGACGCGGCCGGCCATCGCCGCGCCCATCGCGAGCGGCCGCACGGTGGAACAGGTCCGCGACCTCCTCGCGGCCACGAAGCTCCGGCTTGACGCCGAATCCCTCCACACCCTCGAGACTGCGAGTGCATGACATGCCCTATCCGAAACCAAGCCCCCGCGCTACAAGCTGCAGGTGCAGGAAGACGAGAACGACCCCCGCCTCTGGCACGACGTGCGAAAGCCCGACGGGAACCTCTGGATCTTCGAGCAGGAAGGCGAGGCGCGGGCGAAGCTGGAGGAACTCTTCCCGGTGCTCGTGGGCCTGGAGCGCTTCTCCGCCGGCCCCAAGCGCACGCGCGTGATCGCCATCGCGACGGATGACGAGGACGATCGGCCGGACTAGGTGACGGCAAGGGGCGAGCACCGTAACATCGGCATCCCTTCCCGCCTTTCCTCGAGTCACCCATGACCCCTTCGCTCAAAGTCGCCGTCGTCACCGGCGCCGGCACCGGCATCGGCCGCGCCGCCGCCCTTTCCCTTTCGCGCGACGGATTCAAGGTCGCCCTCCTCGGCCGCCGACTCGACAAGCTCGAGGAGACCGCCAAGCTCGCGGCCGGCGAAGCGCTGCCGCAGGTGACCGACGTCGGGAACCCCGATTCCGTGAAGGCCGCCTTCGCCGCCATCGAGGCGAAGTGGGGCCGCGTCGACGTCCTCTTCAACAACGCCGGCACCGGCGCGCCGCCCGTGCCGATGGACGAGCTGCCCTGGGAGAAGTGGAAGGCCTGCGTGGACGCGAACCTGCACGGCACCTTCCTGTGCGCGCAGGCCGCCATGGCGATCATGAAGCGCCAGAAGCCCCATGGAGGCCGCATCATCAACAACGGCTCGATCTCCGCGCACGCCCCGCGCCCCAACACGCCGGCCTACACCTCGACCAAGCACGCGGTCACGGGCCTCACCAAGTCCATCGCCCTCGACGGCCGCGCCTTCGACATCGCCTGCGGCCAGATCGACATCGGCAACGCGGCGACGGAAATGACCGAGCGCATGGCCAACGGCATCCTGCAGCCGCACGGCGGCATGATGGTCGAGCCGCGCATGGACGTGAACCACGTCGCGCAGGCCGTCTCGTACATGGCGGGGCTGCCGCTCGAATCGAACGTGCTCTTCATGACGGTGATGGCGACGAAGATGCCGTTCGTGGGACGGGGCTGACGCCCGGCCCGGGAAGGCCGGCGGGAAGGTTTCGCCGGGAAGTAGCAGAATAGCGTTTTCGACCAGAAGGCCCGCGGCCATGACCCTCCTTTCGGACCAGACCCAGCTCCACCCCGACAAGCTCGACGCCTACTGGATGCCCTTCACGGCCAACCGCCAGTTCAAGGCGGCGCCGAGGATGATGGCGAAGGCCGAGGGCATGTACTACTGGACGCCGGAGGGCCGCGAGATCCTCGACGGTTTCTCCGGCCTGTGGTGCTGCAACGCGGGCCACAACCGCAAGCCCATCGTCGAGGCGATCCAGAAGCAGGCCGCCACGATGGACTACGCGCCCGCCTTCCAGATGGGCCACCCGCTCGCCTTCGAGCTGGCCGACCGCGTCGCGAAGCTCGCGCCCCCGGGCATGGACAAGGTGTTCTTCTGCAACTCCGGCTCGGAGGCCGTCGATACCGCGCTCAAGATCGCGCTCGCCTACCAGCGGGTGAAGGGCGAGGCCTCGCGCACGCGCCTCATCGGCCGCGAGCGCGGCTATCACGGCGTGGGCTTCGGCGGCATCTCGGTGGGCGGCATGGTCGCCAACCGCAAGATGTTCGGCACCATGCTGGGTGGGGTGGACCACCTGCCGCACACCCACAACCTCGAGCACAACGCCTACTCGAAGGGCCTGCCCGCGTGGGGCGCGCACCTCGCCGACGAGCTCGAGCGCCTGGTCGCGCTGCACGACGCCTCCACCATCGCCGCGGTGATCGTCGAGCCGATGGCCGGCTCCACGGGCGTGCTCATGCCGCCGGTCGGGTACCTGAAGCGGCTGCGCGAGATCACGAAGAAGCACGGCATCCTCCTCATCTTCGACGAGGTGATCACGGCGTTCGGCCGGCTGGGCGGGGCCACGGCGGCGCAGGTCTACGACGTGCAGCCCGACATGATCACCTTCGCCAAGGGCGTCACCTCCGGCACCGTGCCCATGGGCGGGGTCATCGCCTCGCGCGAGATCCACGACGCCTTCATGGTCGGCCCGCCGGGCGCCATCGAACTCTTCCACGGCTACACCTACTCGGCCCACGTGCTCGCGTGCGCGGCGGGCGTCGCGACCCTGCAGCTCTACGACGACGAAGGGCTCTTCGAGCGCGCCGCGAAGATGGCCCCGGTGCTCGAGCAGGCCGTGCATTCGCTCAAGGGCACGCGCCACGTGATCGACATCCGCAACTTCGGTCTCGCGGCCGCGGTGGAGCTCGAGCCGCGCGCGGGCGCGCCGGGCGCGAGGACCTTCGACACCTACCTGGGCTGTTGGGACGACGGCCTCCTCGTGCGCCAGGCCGGCGAGATCATCTGCTTCGCCCCGGCGCTCATCGTCGAGGAATCGCACATCGCCCGGATGATGGAAACGCTCAAGGCCGTGCTCGGCCGCGTCGCCTAGGAGTCGCGTTGAACACGCTCGCGCTTTTCCGCAACGAGGCCGACACCCGGCAGGCGAAGGCCGGCGAGACCCTCTTCGTCGAAGGCGATGAGGGCCGCATGATGTTCGTGGTCCTCGAGGGCCAGGGTGCGCCTGTCGGTCACCGGACGCACGGTGGAGAAGGTGGTGAAGGGCGGGGTCTTCGGCGAGATGGCGCTCATCGACGATTCGCCGCGCAGCGCCACCGCCACCGCCGTCACGGACTGCACGCTGGTGCCCGTCACCGCGCCGCGCTTCCGCTCGCTGGTGAAGGAAAGCCCGGACTTCGCGCTCGAGATCATGCGCCTCATGGCCGCGCGGCTGCGCAGCATGGACAAGCGCCTCTAGGAAGGCGCGCGGCGCGGCCTACGAGAGCAGGATGTAGGCCGCCACGCCCGTCGCGAGCACGTAGCCCGCGACCACCGCCACGAACTGCAGGTCGACCCGCCGCCGCCGGGTCGGCGCGGCCACGGGTATCGAGCGCGTGGCATCGAGGGGGAGCACCGCCAGGCGCGCGAGGCCTTCCCAGTCGTCGAAGCGCGGCGAAGGCCTGAGCGCGAGGAGGTCGTTGTCGGCCGTGAAGACCGGCCGGCGCGGCGTCTCGGGTTTCGCTTCCGGCAACGGTGCGATCCTGAGCGTGGCCGCCCCGGACCGCGTGGCCGCCTCGGCCTGCGCCTTCTGCACCTCCGGCAGGCTCGCGCGCAGGTCCCTCGCGAACTCCTCCGCGCTCCCGTAGCGTTCCTGCGGATTCTTCTTGAGCGCCCGCGCGACGATGTAGTCGAGCACCGCGGGCAGCTCCGGGCGGGCGCGCGACGGCGGCGGCACCGCGGCGTTCATCAGCTGGAACATGAGCTGCGGGATGTCGTCGCCCGCGAAGGGCGCCGCGCCCGTGAGCATCTCGTAGAGCACCACGCCGAGCGAGAAGATGTCCGCGCGCCCGTCGAAGGGCTCGCCCGCCGCCTGCTCGGGCGCCATGTAGCGCGGCGAGCCCAGGAGCAGCCCGGTGGCCGTCTTCACTCCCGGCTCGTCGAGCCGCGCGATGCCGAAGTCCATGATCTTCACGCGCCCGTCGGCGAGCACCATGATGTTGCCCGGCTTCACGTCGCGGTGGACGACGCCGCGCTCGTGCGCGAAGGCGAGCGCCTCGGCCACGCGCGCGGCGATCTCGACGGCCTCCGCGGGAGGGATGCCGCCGCCCCGGATGAGGTCCCGCAGCTCGCGCCCTTCGAGCACCTCCATCGCCATGAAGGCCGTGTCGCCCTCGCGGCCGTAGTCGAAGATCGTGACGATGGCGGGGTGAGCGAGCCCGCCGGCGGCGCGCGCCTCCTGCTGGAAGCGGGCCTCGAAATGCGCGCGCTCCTCCTCCGTGCCCGCGAGCGTGATGGTCTTGATCGCGACCACCCGGTCGATCATGGGATCGCGAGCCCGGTACACCACGCCCATGGCGCCGTGGCCGATCTCCTCGATCACGACGAACCGCCCGAAGGATTCCGGCAACCGGCCGGTCACGGCGAGATCCCGAAGCGGCGTTTCAGGTCGCGCCAGAGGCCAGCGGCCGATTCCTTCGGCGCGTCCTTGCCGAAGGTGTGGCTCACCGTCATCTGCTCGCCCGGCGCGAGCTCCACCGAGAATTCGAGCGGCGGCTGGCGTTCGTTCGTGATGCGGATGCGGTGGCGGCCCGGCGGCAGCTCGACCTGCTGCAAGGGCGGCGTGGGCCCGTGCGAGATGCCGTCCACCGTGACGAAGCCACGCGGCTTCACGTCGAGGAAGACCATCGCCGGTCGGGGCGGGAAGTACCGCTTGATGGCCTCCCGCCCCGCCACGCCGAGCACCAGGATGCCGAGCACGCCCGCGAGCGCGTAGGCGGCGAACCGGTTGCGCCGGACGGCGCGGCGGGCGGGGTCGGGGGTGTAGAAGGCGTGCATGCGCACGCGCGTGTCGGTGAATTCGCCCGCGGGGGCGAGTTCCATCGCGCGGTCGGGGCGGATCGCCTCGAGGGCAGCCGCGAAACCCGACGTGACGAAAAGCTTGCCCGGCGGTGCGAAGCGCGCAGCGGCCGCGGCGGCGGCGAGGCCGTCACCGAACACCTTGGCGTCGGCGTCGCGGCCCGTCACGGCGAGCGGGCCGTGATTGAGGCCCACCTGCACGGCCTCCTCGCCGGGCTGGTCGCACAGCTCCTTCGCCAGCTCGTAGGCGCGAAGCGGATCGCCGAAGTGGACGAGCGCGACGCCGTCCTCGGCATCGAGCACGAGGCGCTCGCCCGGCGGGATCCGGGCGATGGCGATGCGCACCCGCTCCTCGACGTGCGACTTGAGCGCCGCCTGCTCCGCCACGCTGCGTCCGTCGAACCGCGCGATGCGCAGGAACGCGACGCTGGCGGCGACCGGCGCGGGCGCTTTCACCTCGCCTACTTGATGTTCTTGAACCGCAGGCGGTGGGGCTGGGCCGCTTCCTCGCCGAGCCGCTCGACCTTGTTGGCCTCGTACTCGTGGAAGTTGCCCTGGTAGAAGAACCACTGCGAGTCGCCCTCGGCCGCCAGGATGTGCGTGCAGACGCGGTCGAGGAACCAGCGGTCGTGGGAGATCACCATCACGCTGCCGGCGAACTCCGCGATCGCATCCTCGAGGGCCCGAAGCGTCTCGACGTCCAGGTCGTTCGAGGGCTCGTCAAGGAGCAGCACGTTGCCGCCCTCCAGGAGGGTCTTGGCGAGGTGCAGCCGGCCGCGCTCGCCGCCCGAGAGGTTGCCCACGAGCTTCTGCTGGTCCTGGCCCTTGAAGTTGAAGCGGCCGATGTAGGCGCGCGACTGGATCTCGAACTTGCCGATGGTGAGGATGTCCTGGCCGTTCGAGATGGCTTCCCACGCGTTCTTGTCGTTGGGGAGCGAGTCGCGCGACTGGTCCACGTACGCGAGCTTCACGGTGTGGCCGACCGTCACCTTGCCGGAATCGGGCTGCTCCTTGCCGGTGATCATGCGGAAGATCGTCGACTTGCCCGCGCCGTTCGGGCCGATGATGCCCACGATCGCGCCCGGGGGCACCTTGAAGGACAGGTTGTCGATCAGGCAGCGGTCGCCGTAGCTCTTGGTGACGTTCTCGAACTCGATCACCTCGTTGCCCAGGCGCTCGCCGATGGGGATGAAGATCTCCGCCGTCTCGTTGCGCTTCTGGTACTCGTAGGAATTGAGCTCCTCGAAGCGCAGCAATCGCGCCTTGTTCTTCTTGGTCTGGCCCTTGGCGTTCTGGCGCACCCACTCCAGTTCCTTCTTGAGGGCCTTCTGGCGCGCGCTCTCGGAGGATTCCTCCTTCTTCAGGCGGTCGCCCTTCTGCTCGAGCCAGGAGCTGTAGTTGCCCTCCCAGGGAATGCCCCGGCCGCGGTCGAGCTCGAGGATCCACTCGGCGGCGTTGTCGAGGAAGTAACGGTCGTGGGTGACGGCCACCACGGTGCCCGGGAACTGCGAGAGGAAATGCTCGAGCCACTCGACGCTTTCGGCGTCCAGGTGGTTCGTGGGCTCGTCGAGCAGCAGCATGTCGGGCTTGGAAAGCAGCAGGCGGCACAGGGCCACACGGCGCTTCTCGCCGCCCGAAAGGGTGCCGATGATGGCATCCCAGGGCGGCAGGCGCAGCGCGTCGGCCGCGATCTCGAGCTGCGCCTCCAGCGAGGCGATGTCGGCGTTCTGGAGGATCTTCTCGAGCTTTTCCTGCTCCGCGGCGAGCGCGTCGAAGTCCGCGCCTTCCTCGGCATAGGCGGCGTACACCTCGTCCAGGCGGCTCTTGGCGCTCAGCACCTCGCCCACGCCTTCCTCGACGGCCTGGCGGACGGTCATGGTGGCATCGAGCTGCGGCTCCTGCGGCAGGTAGCCGATCTTGAGGCCCGGCATGGGCGTCGCTTCGCCCTCGATGTCCTTGTCGAGGCCGGCCATGATCTTGAGGACGGTGGACTTGCCCGCGCCGTTGAGGCCGAGCAGGCCGATCTTGGCCCCCGGGAAGAAGGAGAGCGAAATGTCCTTCAGGATCTGACGCTTGGGCGGGACGATCTTGCCCACGCGGTTCATCGTATAGACGTATTGCGCCATGGCGGTGCTTTCGGCGTGAGGAATGCGGAGGGAAGCCCGCTATTTTAACCTATTGAGATGTCCTTTCCGACCGCGGCCGGCTCCCCGGGGGAACCGGCCGCTCCGTCGTCGAACCCACCGCCGCGCGAGGGCGTCCCCGGCATCGCGGAAGCGGGCGGCAACCCGAATTTTTCGTGAGGCGGGCCGCGTACAGCCCGCGAAGTTGCCGTTCCTGCCGTTACACCATCAACCAGGCGCGGGCACCCGCCCTCGCCTCGTGCTCGAAACGCGCGCGCCTCGCGGCCGCGCTGCGCCCCTCGGCTGCCCCGGGCACCGCCAACCGGTGCGCGAGCCAGGTCGCGAAGCCCCTCAATCGCCCGGCCATGCGGGGAGCCCACCGGCCCCGCCACGCTGCCGTCACCACGTAATTCGCCAACATCGTCGTCTCCCTGTCGTTCTTTTTCTGGTGCGCAAATGCACGAAGCCCGGAGGTTTTCAGGTCTCCGGGCTTCGCGAGGGATTCTTCGCTGACGATGCGGCGTTGCTACCCGATCGTTCTCCCGGAGACGGTCACGTCCGTATCGGACGGCATGCCGACGACCAGCCAAAAGGCGGTCGCGCACGGCAGTCGGCCGACGGATCGATGAATGAAGGTTTGGGCTTTCATGTCTCTCGGTAAATCTCTCTGTGGGTTGCTACGGTTCGGATGCTGCCATGCAGCAAATTCCGGCGTCAAGGGGGCGTGCCCGGAATTTCGTGACGAAGCCTGTTCGTGTTGCAAATCCGGTACGCCGCCCATTTCGCCGATAATGGGCGATCCATGTACACGGTGAAGGAACTCTTCCACACGCTGCAAGGCGAGGGCGCCCAGTCCGGGAGCGCCGCGGTGTTCCTGCGCTTCGCCGGCTGCAACCTGTGGTCCGGGCGCGAGGCGGACCGGGCGAATGCCCTGTGCAAGTTCTGCGACACGGACTTCATCGGCACGGACGGTCCGGGCGGTGGCCGGTTCGAGACACCCGCCTCCCTCGCGCGCGCCGTCGCCGCAGCCTGGCCCGCGACGGGCTCGCGCGACCGCCTCGTCGTGTGCACCGGCGGCGAGCCGCTCCTGCAACTGGACGACATCCTCATCGACGCGCTGCACGTCATGGGCTTTCGCGTCGCGGTCGAGACCAACGGGACGATCGCGGCTCCCGCGGGGCTCGACTGGATCTGCGTGAGCCCGAAATCGACCGCGCCCCTCGCCCAGGAAACCGGCGACGAACTCAAGCTCGTGTACCCTCAGGCCGACGCGCCTCCCGAACGCTTCGCCGCGCTCGGTTTCCGGCACTTCTTCCTGCAACCGATGGACGGGCCGCATCGCGAAGCCGCGACCGCATCCGCCGTCGCCTACTGCAAGGCGCACCCGCAGTGGCGCCTTTCGATCCAGACCCACAAGTTGATCGGTATCCCCTGACCCCATGCAGATCTCGTATCGCTTCGGCTTCGACGCCGCGCACCACTTCCCCGAGTACCCCGCGGGCCACGCGTACCATGGCGTTCACGGCCACTCCTTCCAGGCGGAGGTGGCGATCCGCGGCACGCCCGACCCGGCCACCGGCTTCATCGAGGACCTGGGCCAGGTCGAGCGCGCCTGCCTGGAGGCCCGTACCCAACTGGATCACAAGATGCTCAACGAGATCGACGGGCTCGCCAAGCCCAGCCTCGAGAACCTGTGCCTGTGGCTGTGGAAGCGGCTCGCGCCGGCCTTCCCCGCGCTCGCCCACGTGACCGTCCGC
Source organism: Betaproteobacteria bacterium (assembly GCA_016711875.1). Lineage (GTDB taxonomy): Bacteria > Pseudomonadota > Gammaproteobacteria > Burkholderiales > Usitatibacteraceae > FEB-7. Next base: position 169,200 of record JADJSD010000001.1, read on the forward strand.
CGCGATTCGTGCGGCCAGGCCTGCACCTACGAAGGGCCGGGCTGACATGGAGGACTTCTTCCGCATCCGTCCCGCCAAGGCCGCCGACGCCGAGGGCGCGCGATTCGTCGTCTTTCCCATCCTCGAAAGCTACGCACTCGAACCCGAACCCGAGGGCGCCGACGCCGACCTCTACGATCTCGACGGCGCGTACCTGAAGGCGGGGGGCGCCTTCTGGGTCGTCGAGGACGATCGCGGCGAGATCGTCGGCACCTGCGGCCTGAAGCCCATGGCCAACGGCTCCGTCGAGTTGCGCAAGATGTACCTCATGCCCCACGCGCGCGGGCAGGGCTTGGGCAAGAAGCTGCTGAAGACGGCCATTGCCAAGGCGAAGGCGCTCGGCTTCAAGCGCCTGGAGCTCGAGACGGCCACGCAGCTTCGCGAGGCCATCGCGCTCTACGAGAGCTTCGGGTTCGTCCGGCGCGAAGGCTGCGTCGAGACGAGCCGCTGCGACCAGGCCTACCAGCTCGACCTGTAGCCATGCCCATCGCGGCGAGGCTCACGAAGGGCCGCGTTCCCGTCCTCGCGTGGACGGACGACCTCGAGCCGCAGGCCCGCAAGCAGCTCGAGAATGTCGCGAACCTGCCGATCGTCCACGGCCACGTGGCGGCCCTGCCGGACGTGCACGCCGGCATCGGCGCGACGGTGGGCAGCGTGATCCCGACCCGGGGCGCCATCATTCCCGCGGCCGTGGGCGTGGACATCGGCTGCGGCATGAACGCGGTGCGGCTCACGATCACGGCGGAGGACCTGCCCGCGAACCTCGGCCGCATCCGCTCGGCCATCGAGGCGGCGGTGCCGGTGGGCTTCGACCAGCATGGCGAATGCCCCGTGCACGACGCGAACGCCCTGCGCGTTCTCGCGGAGCGGCTCGGCGCGGTGGCCGGAAAGCACCCGGGCCTGGCGAAGATGCAGAAGAAGATCGACGAGACGTGGACGTTGCAGATCGGGTCCCTAGGCGGCGGCAACCACTTCATCGAGCTGTGCCTCGACGAAGCCGGACGCGTGTGGGTCATGCTGCACTCGGGCTCGCGCGGCATCGGCAACGTGATGGGCCGCTACTTCATCGAACGCGCGCGCCGCGAGGCCGAGCGGCTGGACCGGCGACTTCCTGACCGCGACCTCGCCTGGTTCGACGAAGGCACGGCGCTCTTCGACGACTACGTCGAGGCCGTGGGCTGGGCGCAGGACTACGCGATGGCCAATCGCCGCGAGATGATGCGGCTCGTCGTGGAGTCCCTGCGAAAGCACCTGCCGTCCTTCTCGCTGGCCGACGAGGCGATCAACTGCCATCACAATTACGTCGCGCGCGAGACGCATCTCGGCGAAAGCCTTTTCATCACGCGCAAGGGCGCCATCCGCGCCGGCGACGGCGAGCTCGGCATCATCCCCGGCAGCATGGGCGCGCGCTCCTTCATCGTGTGCGGCAAGGGTGACCCGCAGTCCTTCTGCTCCTGCGCCCACGGCGCGGGGCGGCGGATGAGCCGCACGGAAGCGAAGCGCCGCTTCTCTCGGGAGGACCTCGAGCGGCAAACGGTCGGGGTGGAATGCCGCAAGGACGGCGGCGTGATCGACGAGATCCCGGGCGCCTACAAGGACATCGACGAGGTCATGGCGAGGCAGGACGACCTCGTGGACATCGTGCACACCCTGAAACAGGTGCTCTGCGTGAAGGGCTGACGCTGAACGCCACGATCGTCCTCCTCTCGCTCGCGGCGTTCGCGAGCGCCGCCGCGATGCGCGTCTGCGACGCCCTGCTGCCACGCCTGGCAGGCACGTACGGCGTGGGGCTCGCCTCGGCCGCCGACGTCATCACGGTGTTCGCCGTCGCCTACGGGGCGTGCCAGGTCGTGTTCGGCCCGCTCGGGGACCGCTACGGCAAGCTGCGCGTGATCACCGGCGCATGCCTCGCCGCGAGCGTGGCCAACCTCGCCTGCGCGCTCGCACCCGGCTTTCCCTCGCTCCTCGTCGCGCGCGTCCTGGCCGGCGCCGCGTGCGCCTGCATCATCCCGCTCAGCATGGCGTGGATCGGCGACACGACGCCGTACGAGTCGCGCCAGGGCGTGCTCGCACGCTACCTCCTCGGGCAGATCTTCGGCATGACCTCGGGCAGCGTGGCCGGCGGATTCGCGGCGGAATCGGGGTGGTGGCAATGGCCCTTCGTCGCGGTGGCCGGGGCGTTCCTCGTCGTCGCCTGGCTGCTCGGCCGCGCCGCGCGGGACGACCGGGGTTCGCGCCGCGACGGCGGCCACCTGTTCGCGGACATCGGCAAGGTGCTCGCCGTGCCCTGGGCGCGCGTGGTGATCCTCACCGTCTTCGCCGAGGGCGCGGCGATGTCGGGCGGACTCGCGTTCGTGGCGAGCCACCTGCACCTCGAGCGCGGCGCGAGCCTCGCCCTCGCGGGCGTGGTCTTCACGGGCTACGGTCTCGGGGGCGTCGCCTTCGCGCTTCTGGCCGGGCGCGCCGCGCGAAGGCTCGGCGAGGTGCGGCTCGCGACCATCGGCACCGCGGCGATCTCGCTGTCGATCGCGATCGTGGCGTTCGTGCCGTCCCTCGCCGCCGCGGGTTTCGGCTGCTTCGGCGCGGGGCTCGGCTTCTACATGCTGCACAACACGCTGCAGACCAACGCGACGCAGATGGCGCCGGAGCGACGCGGCGCCGCCGTCGCGCTCTTCGCCTCGCTCTTCTTCATCGGGCAGTCGATCGGCGTCGCGCTCACCGCGCAGCTGGTGGAGCGGGCGGGGACGTCGTGGGGCATCGCGGCATCGGCGGCCGCGATCGTGCCCGTGGGCATGGCGTTCGCGATCCTGCGCGCGCGCCGGGGCTAGTCGCGCCCGTCGGGGAGCCGCCGGGCTTCGCGACGATGGGGGGAAGTACGTTGTACCCGAGAAAAGTCCTGGAATTCATGGCGCCCTCCCGATCGACGATGCGATGGGATCCAGTCTGAGCGGAATGCTTCGAACGCGGCCGGCCGAAAAGCGGGGAGAAGGCCCCCGATTTCCGCGTTTCGGAGGCTGCGTCAACGGCCCGCGAACACCCCGGGACGGCGCCCGCGCCAGTCGAAGATCCGCTCCCAAGCCGCGCAGAACTGCAGCACGCGCGCGTCCTGGAATCTCGCCCCGATCACCTGCAGGCCCACCGGCAGCCCGGCGTCCGACCATCCCCCGGGCATCGACGCGGCCGGCTGGCCGGTGATGTTGAAGGGGGTGGAGAACGGGGTCCACCGCGCCCAGGGCACGGGCGTCGAAAGGTCCATGTCCGGCGGTCCGTCGGCCTCCGCCGCGAACGGGTCGATGGGGACCATCGGCGTCACGAGGATGTCGAAGTCGCGGAAGGACTCCTCGGCGCGGCGGTTGTAAACCGCGCGATCCTGCAGCGTGGCCAGGTGGTCGGCGATCGTGATGGCGCGCGAGCGCTCGATGAGGCGCGCGAAGCCGGGATCGAGCATCGCGAGATCGGCGGCGCCGAGCCCGTGGTACGCGCCGCCGCGCGCCGTCCACAGGCGATCGAAGATGTCGACCGGATCCGGCCAGTCGAGGCTCGTCGCCACCACCTCGATGTCCATGTCGCGGCGCATCCGATCGAAGGCGGTCGCCACGCACGCGGCGATGTCCCGCTGGACGGTCACGCCGAATAGCGTGGGCGCGAGCACGACGCGCAGGCGCTTCGGGGCCGCGGCCGTGGCGGCGAGGTAATCGACCGCCTCTCGCGGCAACGACTGCGGGTCGCGCGGGTCCGGCCCCTGCAGCACGTCCAGGGCCAGCGCGTAGTCCGCCACGGTGTTCGTGATCGGGCCGGCGTGCGACAGGTGCTCCGAGGAGCTGAGCGGCCAGGTCGGCACGCGGCCCAGGCTCGCCTTGAGGGAGAACGCCCCGCAGAACGATGCCGGCACGCGCATCGAGCCACCGCCGTCGGAGCCGAGCGACATCGGCACGGTGCCGGCGGCCACGGCAGCCGCGGAACCGGAACTGGAGCCCCCGGGCGTGCGCGCCGAATCCCACGGATTGCGCGTGACCCCGGTGAGGGGCGAAGCCGAGGTAGCTTTCCAGCCGAGCTCGGGCGTCGTGTTCTTTCCGATCATCACCGCGCCGGCCGCGAAAAGGCGCTCCACCGCGGGCCCCGTCTCGGTGGCCATCGAATTGGCGTAGAGGTGCGAGCCGCGCCGCGTGCGCGTTCCCTTCACCTGGAAGAGATCCTTGATGCCGACGGGCACGCCGTGCAGCGGGCCGCGGAAGACGCCGCGCCGCGCCTCGGCCTCGAGTTCGGCGGCCCGGGCGAGCGCCGTCTCCGCGAACACGTCGCACCAGGCGTTGATCGCCGGATCGGTCGCCTCGATGGCGGCCAGGGCGCCGTGCACGAGTTCCACCGGCGAGGCTTCCCCGGCGCGCACGAGGCGCGCCATGTCCACGGCCGAAAGCCGCGCGTAGTCCTGGAGGTTCATGGTCATCTCTTCCTTGCAATCAGGCGGACACCAGCCGCGCGAGCGTCTCGGCGAGCACGATCGCGCCCGCCGCCAGGTCCTCCGGCGCGGTGAATTCCGATTCATGGTGGCTCACGCCGCCGGCCGAGGGCACGAAGATCATCGCGCTCGGGCAGACGGTCTTCATGGGAATGGCGTCGTGGCCCGCCACGGTATGGACCCGGAGCGGCGGATACCCGCAGGCCGATGCCGCCTGCGCGATCAGGTCGCGAAGGCCCGGATCGAACGTGCCCGCCGGCCGGTCGAGCGTCTGCTCGAGCGCCACCGTGACGCCCGGCGTCGAGAGGGACGCGGCCTTCGCCACGAGCTTCGCGCACGCCTCGGCCAGCATCGCCGGATCGACGGCGCGGAACTCGGCGAAAAGCCGCGCCTGCGCCGGCACCACGTTGGTCGAGTTGGGGATCACGTCGAGCCGGCCCACGGACGAGAGCAACGCGCCGCCCGTGGCATCCGACAGCGCGCGAACGAAGAGCACCAGCTCCGCCGCGGGCAGGAGCGCATCGCGCCGCTCGGCCATCGGCGTGGGACCCGTGTGTGCGGCCCGGCCGCGGATGTCGGCCACGAACTTGGCCGTGCCCCAGTTGCCCTCGACGACGCCGATGCGGTGACCGGTGCGCTCGAGCTCCGGCCCCTGCTCGATGTGCAGCTCCACGTACGACGAGACCTTCGGCGGGCCACGGTCGGCGCCGTGATACCCGATGGCCGAAAGCGCCTCGCCGAGCGTGACGCCGTCGCCATCCGTTCGGGAAAGCGCGAAATCCGTCGCGACGAGTCCCGCGAAGACCGCGCTGCCGAGCGTGCTGGGCGAGAAGCGCGCGCCCTCCTCGTTCGTCCAGTTCACGAGGCCGAGGTTGCGCTTCGCCGCGAGGCCGCCCGCCTTCACGCGCTTTCTCAGCGCGAGCAAGGCCTCCAGTCCCGCCGCGACGCCGTACGCGCCGTCGTAGCGCCCGCCGGAGGGCTGGCTGTCCAGGTGCGAGCCCGTGAGGACGACGGGCGCGTCGGGCCCGGCCAGTTCCGCCACGGCGAACATGTTGCCCACCGGGTCGACTTTCACGGCGAGGCCCTCGGCTGCGAGCCGCGCGCGCAGCCAGTCGCGGGCCTTGCCGTCCTCGGGCCCGGCGCACAGGCGCCGCACGCCGCCGCCCTCCGATCGCCCGAAGGCGGCGAGTTCGTCGAGGCTGTGGTTCAGGCGGTCGGCGTCGATCATGGCGGTGTCGGGCATCTTGGGATGTTCAGGAAACGGGCGCGGGAAAACCGGCGTCCCCCGCGAAATGGCAGCGCACGAGGCGATCGCCGACGGCGCGAAGCGCCGGCGATTCGGCCGCGCACCGGTCCTGCTTCCACGGGCACCGCGTGCGGAAGCGGCAGCCGCCGGGCGGATCCACCGGGCTCGGCACGTCGCCCGTCAGGATGATGCGCGTCCGGCGCGCGGAGGCGTCGGGATCGGCCACGGGGGCCGCGGAGAAAAGCGCCTTCGAGTAGGGGTGCAGCAGCTCGCGGCGCATCGATCGCGTGTCGGCGAGCTCCACCACCTGGCCCAGGTACATCACCGCGATGCGATCGGAGATGTGCTCGACCAGGGCGAGGTTGTGCGAGATGAAGAGATAGGCGATGCCCAGCCTCGCCTGCAGGCGCTTCAGCAGGTTGATCACCTGCGCCTGGATGGAGACGTCGAGCGCCGAGACGGGCTCGTCGCAGATGATGACCGACGGGTTCACCGCGAGCGCCCGCGCGATGGCCACGCGCTGGCGCTGGCCGCCCGAGAGCTCGTGCGGGTGGCGGTCCGCGAAGCCCGGATCGAGGCCCACGGTCTCGAGGAGCTCGGCCACCCGCCGGCGGCGCTCGTCGCGGGAGACCTTCTCGTGAAGGCGGATAGGGTCCGCGACGATCGAGCCGATGGACCAGCGCGGGTTGAGGCTCGCGTACGGATCCTGGAAGACGATCTGCATGTGGCGCCTGAGGCCCCGAAGCGCGCCCTTGGCCAGGTGCGTGATGTCGTCGCCCAGCAGGACGACGCGCCCGCCCGTGGGCTCGTCGAGCCGCATGAGGCACTTGGCGAGCGTCGACTTGCCGCACCCCGATTCGCCCACGATGGCGAGCGTCTCGCCGCGCTTCAACGCGAACGACACCCCGTCGAGCGCGTGCACGTGGCGGGCCGGCTGGAAGAGCCCGTGCTTCACGGGGAAGTGCTTCACGAGGTCCACGGCCTCGAGCACCACGTCGCCGCGGCCTTCGCTCACGGGCGGCCCTCCTGCGCGACGAAGCACGCGACCGGGCGGCCGGGCGCCACTTCCGCGAGCGGCGGGGCCGATTCGCGGCAGCGCGGCTGGACGGCCCCGCAGCGCGGCGAGAAGGCGCAGCCCTTGGGCATGTCGAAGGGCGACGGCACGGCGCCGGGGATCTCGCGCAGCATCGCGCCCTCGACCTCCTCCCATTTCGCCGCTTCCAGCAGGCCCTTCGTGTACGGGTGGCGCGGGTCCTTGAAGATCTGCGCCGTCGTGCCCTCCTCCACCTTGCGGCCGGCGTACATCACGATGACGCGATGCGCCGTCTCCGCCACCACCCCCAGGTCGTGGGTGATGAGCAGGACCGCCATGCCGAAGCGGTCCTTGAGGGACTGGATCAGGTCGAGCACCTGAGCCTGCACGGTGACGTCCAGGGCCGTCGTGGGCTCGTCGGCGATGAGCAGCTTCGGCTTGCAGGCGAGGGCCATCGCGACCATCACGCGCTGGCGCATGCCGCCGGAGAGGTTGTGCGGGTATTGCCTCGCGCGCTCCGCCGGCGCGGGCACGCCCACGAGGCGCAGCAGCTCCACGACCTCCTTCGCGCGGGCCTCGCGGCCCATGCCCGCGTGCAGCGCGAGCACTTCGCCGATCTGGCGCTCGATCGTGTAGACGGGGTTCAGGGCCATCATCGGGTCCTGGAAGATCATCGCGATGCGCCCGCCGCGCACCTCGCGCAGCTCCTCCTCGCGCAGGCCGAGGATGTCCCGGCCCTCGAAGAGGATGCGCCCGGACGCGATGCGACCCGGCGGGTCGGCGATGAGCCGCAGCATCGCGAGCGCCGCCGTGCTCTTGCCCGAGCCCGATTCGCCCACGAGCGCGACCGTCTCGCCCTCGCCGATCGCGAACGAGAGTCCGTCCACGGCGTTCACCGTGCCGCGCGTCGTGCGGAAGCGCACGGCGAGATCCGCGACCTCGAGGACGGCGCTCATCGCTGCTTGAGGCGGGGGTTGAGGGCGTCGTTCAGCCCCTCCCCCACGAGGTTGATGGCGAGCACGGTGACCACGATCATCGCCCCGGGGATGGCGGCCATCCACCACGCCGTGCGCAGCACCGAGCGCGCGACGCCGATCATGTAGCCCCACGACACCTGGTTGGGGTCTCCGAGACCGAGGAAGGAAAGGCCCGACTCCGTGAGGATCGCGGTGGCCACCATCAGCGAGGAAACCACGATCACCGGCGGCAGGGCGTTGGGCAGGATCTGCAGCAGGATGATCTCGCGGTCCGGCATGCCGATGGCGCGGCAGCCCTGCACGTACTCGCGGTCGCGGTGGGCGAGGAACTCGGCGCGAGCCAGGCGCGCGACGGACGGCCACGACACGACCGCGATCGCCACCGTGATGTTGAGGATGGTCGGGGAGAAGATCGCCACCAGCACCACGGCGAGCACGAAGGACGGGATGGTGAGGAAGAATTCCGTGGTGCGCATGATGAGGTCGTCGATGCGCCCGCCGTAGTAGCCCGCCACCGCCCCGAGGACGAGCCCCACCAGCGTCGCGGCGAGGCTCGCCATGAAGCCGATGAGCAGCGAGACGCGCCCGCCGTGGATGAGCCCCGCGAGCACGTCGCGCCCCGCGACGTCCGTCCCGAGAACCTGCTCTCCGCCCGGCGGCACCGAGGGTTGTCCCACCATGTCGAACGGGTCCACCGGGTAGAGCATCGGCCCGGCGATCGCCAGGGCCACCACCGCGGCGAGGGCCACGAGGCCGCCGACCGCCGCGCGGTTGTTGCGGAAGCGCCGCCAGAAGGCGCGCAGGGGGTTCACTTGTGGGTGATCCTCGGGTCGAGCAGGCCGTAGACGAGGTCGACGGCCAGGTTCACGAGGACGACGACGACCGACGAGACGAATAGGATCCCCAGCAGCAGGTTCAGGTCGCGCTGCACGAGGGCATCGAAGACGAGCCGCCCGAGCCCGGGCCAGCCGAACACCGTCTCGATCAGCACGGAGCCGCCCAGCAGGTGCCCTACCTGCATGCCCGCGAGCGTCACCACCGGCAGCAGCGCGTTGCGCAGCGCGTGCGTCCAGGCGATGGTGCCCTCGGAGAGACCCTTGGCCCGGGCGGTGGTGATGAAGTCGAGGCCGTACACCTCCAGCATCGAGGCGCGCATGAGCCGGGCGTAGACCGCGGCGTAGAAGAGGCCCAGCGTGGCCGCGGGCAGGATGAGGTGGCGGGCCACGTCGAGCACCTTGCCGATCGCCGTCTGCGCCACGCCGATCTGCATCATGCCGCCGGAGGGCAGCAGGTCCAGCCGGATCGAGAAGAACACGATGAGCATGAGCCCCAGCCAGAAGGCCGGCGTCGCGTAGACGAGGAGCGCCGACACCGAGATGAGGTTGTCGACCCAGGTGCCCTGCCGGCGCGCGGCCGCCACGCCCAGGGCGACGCCCGTCGCGATCGCCAGGACGAGCGCCGTGACCATGAGCAGCAGCGTCGCCGGCAGGCGGTCGGCGATGAGCTCGACCACGGGCTGCTGCTGGATGAGGGAGATGCCCAGGTCGAGCCGGGCGGTGCGACCCATGTAGGCGAGGAACTGCTCGAGGATCGGCAGGTCGAGACCGAACTCGCGCCGCAACTGCTCCGTGAACTCGAGCGTCGCGTGGCCCATCTGGCCGGCGAGGATGTCGGCGGCATCGCCCGGGGCGAGCTTCGCGAGCACGAAGTTGAGCGCCGCGATGGCGAGCACGACGGGCACGAGCTGCGCGAGCCGGCGCAGCACGAACCGGACCGTGCCGCCCCTCATGCGGGCATCGGGCACGCCCCGGGGGGCGCGCGATCGGCGCTAGGCCCCACGGGTCAGTCGACCCACACCGAATCCCAGTTCGAGTACATCGAGACGCCATTGGTGATGAGGCCGTGCACGCGCTTGTTCCACACGTGCGTGTAGCTGATCTCCATGAGGAAGATCACCGGCAGGTCGTTCCGGAGGATGGCCTGGATCTCCTCCCAGGTCTTGTTGCGCGCCGGTCCGTCCGCGGTCTGCGCGGCCTTCACGAAGAGCGCGTCCAGCTTCTCGTTCGCGTAGTCCATCGAGTTGCTGAAGGTGGCACCGCGCTTGATGTTGGTGGAGATGAACGCACGCTGCACGCCGATCGTCGGATCCGGGTAGTTGTGCGTGAAGTTGCTGGTGAAGTCGTAGTTCCAGTCGGTGTAGATGCGCTTGAGCCAGCCGCCCATGTCGAGGCTCTGGGTCTCCACCTGGATGCCGACCTTGCGCAGCTCCTGCTTGATGAATTCGGCCTGGCGCACCCATTCCTCCCCGTAGGGCAGGAAGTTCTGGGTGAGCTTGAAGCGCACGCCGTCCTTGCCGCGCTTGTAGCCGGCGGCGTCGAGGAGCTTGTTGGCCTTGTCGACGTTGTATTCAAGGGGTTTCAACTTCTTGTCGAAGTGGTTCGGGTTGCCGCTCACGATCGGACCGCTCGCCGGCTTGCCCTGGCCGTACCAGATGACGTCCACGAGGCGCTTCCTGTCGATGGCGAGGCTGATGGCCTGGCGCACGGCGACGTCCGCCAGCGGCTTCGAGCGATTGTTCACCTCGAGCCACATGATCGGGCCCAGGCCTTCGCTGCCCTCCTGGGAAGCGGTGATCGAAGGCAGCTTGCCCAGGCGCTGCGCCTCGGCCGGCGGCAGGGCGCTCATGGGCCCCAGGTCGACTTCGCCTTTCTCGATGGCGATGGCGCGCGCCGCGCCGTCGGGGATGACGCGAAGCACCACCTGGTCCAGGTAGGGCTTGCCCGGCTTCCAGTAACCCGGGTGGCGCTCGAGGATCACGTGGCTGCCCTTCTTCCACTCCTTCAGCTTGAAGGGGCCGGTGCCGACGGGGGCCTGCATGATCTTCGCCGAGCGGAACTTGCCTTCCTTGATCTCGTCGGCCGTGAAGCCGTGCATCGGCATGATCGGCGACTCGCTCGACTGGAAGGCGCGCAGGAAGTAGGGCACGGGGCTCTTCAGGCGGAAGACGACCGTGAGCGGATCGGGCGTGTCGATGGCCGACACCTCCCCGAAGTACGTCTTGCCGCGCGAGTGGAATGGCGTCACGACCTTCTCGATGCTGAACTTCACGTCCGCGCTCGTGAAGGGCTTGCCGTCGTGCCAGGTGACGCCCTTCCGGAGCTTGAACGTGTAGACGAGGTTGTCCTTCGAGACCGTCCAGGACTCGGCGAGGCCCGGCAGGGGCTTCAGGCCGGGCCCCTCGTACTCGAGCAGGCTCTCGTAGATCTTGGAGGCCACGAGCGAGACCGGTACCGCGGTCGTCGAGATCGTCGACATGGCCGTGGGCTCGGGATGGAACGTGTAGGTGAGGGTGCCGCCCTTCTTCTGCGCGGCCGCGGGCACGGCGACGCCAACGGCGATCGCGGCAACGGCGAGTGCTCGGGACAAGTTCCGGGGGGTCATCGGGATGCTCCTGCGGGGTAGGGTGGCCGGGAAACGCAGGGCGCCGTCGCATTGCGCGCGACGATCGTGCGCTCGTGCGCCTTCCCGGCGACTGTGCCGCGATGGCGACCCTCGGTCAAGTCGAAACGGCTTATCGGCGCAGGAACCCCATCGCGGGACGCGACGTGCCGGGACGGTGGCCGGTGCGCGTGGCCTCGACGAGGCCCTGGCGCTCGGCATGGAACGCGACTTCGCAGTCCGTCCGCGTGCCGCACATCACGGCGCGCGCGAGCTGGCCGGTGCGCGCCATGTCGATCGGCGTGTTGTGCAGCGGGATGACGACGGTCTTCCGGTCGAGGGACTGCGGGTCGTCCCGGATGTCCTTCACGAGACGGGGCAGGCGTTCGTGGCCGGCCTGGGCGGGCCGGGCGTCCGGGCCCACGACCGGCGTCGAAAGAAGCTGGCACGCGATGAATTCGCCGTCCGTCGGGGCGTAGACGCAGTTCCAGCGGGTCGGCTCGCCCGCGTGGGCGAAGCCGGGCCCGAGCAGGATGGCGGCGGCGAGGAAGGTCCGGGCTTTCATCGCAAGTCCATTCTGTTGCGAGGTCGATACCCGGAATATGGTCCGTTCGGCCCACACGGAGCGGGCCGAAAAGACGGGTGAATCGCCCCTATTTGGCCCCGGTTTCCTTCATCGACTCGAGTTTGCGCAGGTCGAGCGCGGCGACGGCGCCCTTCAACTCGTCGATGCTCACGCCCCGGCCCTGGGCCTCCACCATGAAGCGGTTGCCGACGATCACGGAGAACTCGTTCTCCCCGCCCGTCTTCGAGATCTTCTCGTGGACGAGGCGGTCGCCTTCCTTGCGCGTGCGCTCGATGCCGCGGTCGTCTTCCTTCTCGCTTTGCACCATGGCCCAGCCCGCGAGGCCCATGAGGCCGGCAGCGCCGCCCGTGTCCGTCACCTCGAGGCGAACGCGCTTGCCGCCCGCGTCGCCGTATTCCGACTGCGCCTTGGACATCTCGAGTCCCGGCACGCCGCCGCGCTCGGCGCTCTGGCCCTTGCGCGGCAGGCCCGCCACGCTCTCGGGCAGCAGGGGCTTCAGCACGTCGAGGGCCACGGGCTCGTAGCGCTTGCCCCCGCCCAGCACGGCGCCCAAGCCTTCCATCGCGGCGGCCGCCTGCTTGCCGGGATCGCCGCTCTTCTGCGCGGCCTCCATCTTGCGGTTCACTTCCTCCATCTTCTTGCCGAAGCCCTCGAGCTGGGCCGCGGGCGAATCCTTGTCGAAGGTGACCGCGGAGGACTGCCCCCGCCCCATCGCGCCCATCATCCCGCCGCCGCCCAGCATCGACACGGCGCCGACGATCATCGACAGGATGACGCTCACCACGATGGTGCAGATGACCACGACGGCCGTGTAGCCGATCGATTTCGCCTCCGGGTTCTTCATGAGGCGGGGCAGGCCCAGGTACAGCAGGTAGATGCCGTACAGGCCCGCGATGATGCCCAGGATGCCCAGCAGGGGAATGATGTTGAAGACGCCCGCGAGCCAGCCCGGCGTGTACGCGTACACGGCGACCTTCATCGCCTGCGCGGAATTCTTCTGCGCTCCGAAAGTGGGCGCGAGCGCGTCGATGATGAACGACACGATGAAGACGCTCACGAAGGCCATCGCGAAGGTGAGGACGGCGATGCCCATGCCCCAGAAGATGGGCGTGCGGTAGGTGCCCACGAACGGCAGGCTGGTGCCGACGATGGAACTGCCGATGAAGCCGCACAGGGCGGCGATGCCGGCGAGCGGGGCGACATAGTTGCCCAGCAGGTCCGCGGTCGACGGGGTCTCGCCCTCGATGACCGCCCATTCGTCCTTCGGTTTCAGCAGGATGTTCTTGACGCGATCGATGAGGCCCATTGTGGTTCTCCCTAGGTTCGTGACGACGTGCGCGGCGTCAGGTGGTTTTGGGGACCATTTTACGCCCCGCCTCGCCGCGAAAGCCGTCACGGACTGCGACAAATTCGGCATCGGCGGGGCGATAGACTCTCCGCAGCCGCTCCCTGCACCGTCCGAAGGAGGGACCATGGATCGACGTCGAACCGTTTCGAATGCCCTTGCCCACGCGTTCGTGGCACTCGCCGCCGCGCTCGCGGCCCTTTCCGCCGCGGCGCAGACCTTCGAGGGCGCGATGTCCGGCCACTGGTGGAACCCGGCGCGCGAGCGCGAAGGGCAGTTCGTCGCCTTCGAGTCGGTGAACGGTCGCCGCGTCGCGTTCCTCGCCTATTTCACCTACGGGGCCGGCGGCTCCGCGACCTGGTACGTCGGCAACGCCGACTATGCGGCCGGCGCGACCTCGATCACCATGCCGATGGTCGCGGGCAGCGGCGGGCGCTTCGGCCCGGACTACCGGCCCGGTGACGTGACGATCGCGCCCGCGGGCACGGCCACGCTCACGTTCGTGAGCTGCTCCGCGATGCGCGTCACCTACGCCCTGTCGCAGTCGTTCACGGTTGAACTCACGCGGGCGGTGGGCGCACTCGACGGCGTGCCATGCGTCGGCGTAGTGGCGAGCGCCCCCGCCCTCGCCTCCGCTGCCTCGCCCTTTCCCGCGGGTTGCGGCGGCGCGGGCGGCACGAACTACGTGAACGCGGAGGTCGAGCCGCACCTCGCCGTGAATCCGCGCGACGCCAACCACCTCCTCGCGGCGTGGCAGCAGGACCGCTGGTCGAACGGCTCCGCGCGCGGCGTCGTGGCGGCCGCCTCGTTCGACGGCGGACGCACGTGGACACGCAGCCCGCTGCCCTTCTCGCGCTGCGGCGGCGGCTCGGCCGCCAACGGCGGCAACTTCGAGCGCGCGACGGACCCGTGGGTGAGTTTCGGGGCGGACGGCACGGCCTACGCGATGGGCCTCGCGACGACGGGCGGTTCGTTCGCGGCCGGTTCCGTCAACGCGATGCTCGTCTCGCGATCCCCGGACGGCGGACGAACGTGGGGCAACCCGGCCGCCCTCGTCACGGACACCGCGCCCTTCTTCCACGACAAGAACACGATCACGGCGGACCCGCACGACGCGCGTTTCGCCTACGCGGTGTGGGACCGCGTCCGGCAGGGCGGACCCAGCCCCTCGATCTTCACGCGGACCACGGACCGCGGCGCCACCTGGGAGCCGGCGCGCGTCGTCTTCGAGCCCGGGGCGGGCAGCCAGACGATCGGCAATCTCGTCGTCGTCCTGCCCGACGGCACGCTCGTGAACCTCTTCGCGCATCTCGAGAGCGGGGCGAGCGGCAATTCCCTCAAGGTGATCCGCTCCTCGGACCGCGGCGCCACCTGGTCCGATGCCACGAAGATCGCCGACCTGCTCTCGATCGGCGCGCGCGATCCTCGCAGCGGCGCGGGCATCCGCGACGGCGCGATCATTCCCCAGGCGGCGGTGGGACCGGACGGAACGATGCACGTGGTATGGCAGGACGCGCGTTTCTCCGGCGGCGCGCGCGACGAGATCGCCCATTCCCGCTCGACAGACGCCGGCCTCACCTGGAGCACGCCGGTGCGCGTGAACGCGCCCCTGGGCACGCAGGCCTTCACGCCGGCCGTGGCCGTGCGCGCCGACGGGACGATCGGCGTCACCTACTATGACCTGCGCGACGACACCGTGGGGGGCGTGCCCCTGGAGACCGGCTACTTCCTCGCGCACTCGGCCGACGGTCTCACGTGGTCGGAGACGCGCCTGGACGGCCCCTTCGACCTCGCGACCGCGCCCCAGGCGAACGGCCTGTTCCTGGGCGACTACATGGGGCTCGCGGCCGCGGGCGGGCAGTTCCTCGCCCTTTACGGAAGAACCACGGGCGATCCCGCCAATCCCACCGACATCTTCCTGGCCCGCAGCAGCGGCGCGGTGACGGCGAAAACGGCAACGGGGTCGTGGGCCGCGCAGGCGGCGGCGCCCTGGGTGGTGGACGCCGGCTGGCGGGCGCGCCTCGAGGAGGCGACCCGGGCGGTGATCGCCCGCCGCGCGGCGCCCCCCCGCTAGCTAGTCGATATCGTCGGGCGCGAAGCTGCGGATGGTGTATCCGCCGCTCTTCTCGTCGCGCTCGAGGTCGATGAGCCCCTTGTCCTCGAGCTCCTCGAGCAGGTGGTTGAACGAGCGATAGCCGTAGTAGCTCTCGCTGAAGCCCGGTTTTCGGCGCTTGATGGCCTGCTTCACCATCGAGCCCCAGAGCGTCTCCTCGGGACCGCGCTCGTCGATCATGTCGTCGATCGTCTCGAGCACCAGGTCGAAGGCCTCCTGCTTCTTGCCGCCACCGGGCGCGCCGGCGGCCTCGTCCTTTTCCTTCTTCGCGGGCGCCGCGGCCTTGCCCTCGGCGGCCTTGCCCTCGCCTCTGCGCGGGTGGGCCTGGCGCTTCGGACTCTCGCGCACCAGGTCGTCGTAGTAGATGAACTCGTCGCAGTTGGCGATGAGCAGGTCCGACGTGCTCTTCTTCACGCCGATGCCGATCACCGTCTTCGCGTTCTCGCGCAGCTTGGAGACCAGCGGCGAGAAGTCCGAGTCGCCGGACACGATGACGAAGGTGTCGACGTGGCTCTTGGTGTAGCACAGGTCGAGCGCGTCGACGACCATGCGGATGTCGGCCGAATTCTTGCCCGACATGCGCACGTGGGGAATCTCGATCAGCTCGAAGGAGGCCTGGTGCATGGGCGCCTTGAACTCCTTGTAGCGCTCCCAGTCGCAATAGGCCTTCTTCACGACGATGCTGCCCTTCACGAGCAGCCGCTCGAGGACCTTGCTGATGTCGAACTTGTTGTAGTTGGCTTCCCGGACGCCGAGTGCCACGTTCTCGAAATCGCAGAAGACCGCGAGGTTGCGGATCTCCGCCATGGGCATCTCCTTGGGTTGGACCTCTAGCTTACAATGCCGCCATGGGTTTCACCTGCGACAATCTCATCGAGATCCGCGACCTGCATTTCGCCTACGGCAAGCGCCGGGTGATCTCGGGGCTCGAGCTGGACATCCCCCGCGGCAAGGTCGTGGCCATCCTGGGCACCAGCGGCTGCGGCAAGTCGACGCTTCTGCAGCTGATCGGCGGGGCGCTCAGGCCGGCGAAGGGCACGGTGAAGGTCTGCGGCCAGGACGTGCACGCTCTCGATCACGACGGCCTGTACCGGCTTCGCCGCCAGATCGGGATGATGTTCCAGAAGGGCGGCCTCTTCTCCGACCTCACGGTCTTCGACAACGTCGCCTTCCCGATGCGAGAGCACACGGGCCTGCCCGAAGCGGTCATTTCCGACCTGGTGAAGATGAAGCTGAACGCCGTGGGGCTTCGCGGGGCGCATCATCTCTTCCCGACGGAGCTCTCCGGCGGCATGGCACGCCGGGTCGCCCTCGCGCGGGCCATCGCGCTCGACCCGGACCTGCTCATCTACGACGAGCCCTTCGCGGGCCTCGACCCGATCACGCTCAACGTGATATGCCATCTCATCCGCACGCTGAGCGACGCGCTGGGCGGCACCTCGGTCGTCGTCACGTACGACGTCCCGGAGGCGCTCAAGCTCGCGGACTACCTCTATCTCATGGGCGAGGGGAAGATCCTCGCCCACGGGCCGACGGACGAGATGATCCGCTCGGACGACCCCTTCACGCGGCAGTTCCTGCACGCGCAGCCCGACGGGCCCGTGCCCTTCCACTTCCCCGCGCGGCCCCTCGCCGAGGAACTCGATCTCGCGCCCGCCACGCGGCCTCCCATCCGCTGATGGAGTCGCTTTTCCCGCTCGGCCTGCTGCACTACGCGTTCGGCGGCGTGCTCATCGGCCTGGGCGTGAGCCTGCTCTACGTCGCCACGGGACTCGTGGGCGGCACGAGCAGCTTCTTCTCCTCGACCCTGTCCTGGTTCTCGCGGGCTCCGGGGCTGCGCGAGGAACGCTACGTCGCGAGCCGCTCGTGGCGCCTCGTCTACGCCGCCGGCTTCGTGCTGGGCGCGTTCGCGTTCGCAGTCCTGGCTCCCGGCGCGGTCGCAATCACGCAGGTGCCCGCGTGGCAGCTCGTGCTGGGGGGCTTCCTCGCCGGCTTCGGGGCGCGCCTCGCGAACGGCTGCACGGCCGGCCACGGCATCTGCGGCATCGCGTCGATGCAGGTGCCCTCGCTCCTCGCCGTGCTGACTTTCCTCGCGACGGCCATCGGCACGGCCCACCTCGTCGGGTGGCTGAAATGAGCCTGGCGCGCCTGCTGTGCGTGCTGGCCGGCGGCGCCCTGTTCGGCCTGGGCCTCGCGGTCTCGACGATGGTGCAGCCGGAGGTCGTGATCTCCTTTCTGCGCCTGAAGGACCTGGGGCTGCTCGCGGTGCTCGGCAGCGCGGTGATGACGACGCTCGTCGCCTACCAGCTCGCGCCGCGCCTGCTGAAGCGCCCGTTGCTCGGCGGGGCGTTCCAGAAACACGCGGTGACGCCCGGCGCGCGCACGATCCTGGGCGCCGCGATCTTCGGCGTGGGCTGGGGCCTGTCGGGCGTGTGTCCCGGCCCCGCCGTCGCCGGCCTGGGCACGGGAAACTGGCCGCTGCTGCTCGCCCTCGCGGGCCTGTTCGCGGGCGCCTGGGTGCAGGGCCGCTTCTTCGCGCGCTAGGCCTTGATGGACTTCATCACCTCGCCCAGGTCGAGCGTGCGCGCCTTCTGCTCGATCTGCGGGACGTAGCGCGACTGCATCGACTTCGCCTCGCCCAGCATCGAGGCGAACGATTCGCGCAGCATGTCCCCGGTGAGCTGCCGGCCACCCGCGTAGTAGCGGCGCGCCACCTGCCCCAGGGCGTAGGTGCTCGCGAACGAGAAGCCCGCGCCCGTGGCCGCCGACCCGAGGGCCCGGCCCAGCCCGCCGGCGAGCTTGCCCAGGAGCCCGCCCACGAGCTTGCGGCCGAACTGCTCCACGTACTGCGAGGTGAGGCCCACGCCGGCGGTGGCGAGGAAGTCCTTCACGTGGCCGCGGTCGAGCTCGTAGCCGTGGGACTTCCCGATGCGATAGACCATCTTCATCTGCAGCGGGATGATGGCCATCGAGGCGAGGCCCTGCGGCAGCAGCTCCAGCGCGCCGTTGAGGATCGCGTAGTTGAGGATCATCGAATCGGTCTCGGCGGGCGACATCGTCGAGGCCTGGGGCGGCTCCGCCGAGCCCGGCTTCGCCAGAGGCGCGTCCGCGAGCCCTGCCGCCTCCGCGGCGAACGCCTCGCTCGCGGCGGCCTCCAGGCCGAGGGCCTGGCGCAGGTCGTCGAGGAAGCGCTTCTCGGCGGGGGAATGGGCGCCGTCCGCGTCGCAGACGCACACGGCCATCTCCCAGGCGTACCGCCGCAGTTCCGGCGTGGCGAGGGGTTCGGCGGCCTGTTCCGGCGTGAAGCGCTTGAGGAGCGCGTCCTGGTAGAGGGCGGCGGCGTTGATCTCGCCGGTGAGCGACTCGGCGATGCGGCGCACCTGGGCGCGCTCGCGCTCGTCGGTGGCGCCGTCGGCGACGGCCGCCATGAGGGCGATGCGAAGGACGGCTTCCTGCTCGGCGTGGGTCATGGCTTCCTCTCCCGATGGGACGCAACCCAGATGGTGTCCGGATTCGCCAGTTCAATGGCCCGGCGATGGCGAGTTGCAATCGGCCGGGGGAATGACGGTAGGATGCGCGCTTCCCGCCGGAGGAAGCCGCCATGGTCCCCATCCGCCTCGCCGCCACCCTAGCCCTCGCCCTCGCCTTCGGCACCGCCCTGCCGGCCGACGCCCAGGGCGACTATCCCGCACGTTCGGTCACGATGATCGTCCCCTTCCCGCCGGGCGGCGTGGCGGACATCACGGCGCGCCCGGTGGCCGAGGCCATGGGCCGCTTCCTGAAGCAGCCCGTGGTGGTCGAGAACAAGGCCGGCGCGGGCGGCGGCGTGGGGATGCAATACGTGGCCCGCGCGAAGCCCGACGGCTACACGGTGCTCCTCGCCCTCTCGTCCATCTCCATCATCCCGGCCGCGGACCGCATCCTGGGCCGCGACCCGATGTTCCAGCTCGGCCAGCTCGTGCCGATCGCGCGCTTCACGGCCGATCCCACGGTGCTCGCCGTGCGCGCCGACAGCCCGTGGAAGAGTGCGAAGGACATGCTCGAGGCGGCGAAGAAGGCGCCGGGGACCCTCCGTACGGCTCCTCGGGCAACTACGGGACGATGCACGTGCCCATGGAAATGCTCGCCGCCGCGGGCGGGGCGAAGATGCTGCACGTGCCCTTCACCGGCGCCGGCCCCGCGGTCGTGGCGCTGCTGGGCGGCAGCGTCGAGGCGATCTCCACCGGCCCTTCCACCGTGATGGGTCACGTGCAGGGCGGCAAGGTGCGCGTGCTCGCGAGCTGGGGCGAGGCGCGCCACCCCGCGCTGCCGGAGGTGCCTACGCTCAGGGAACTCGGCTACGACGCGACCTTCTCGCAGTGGACCGGCCTCTTCGTGCCCTCGGGCACGCCAGAGCCCGTCATCGCGCGGCTTCGCGAGGCCGCGAAGGCCGCCGCGAACGATCCGGTCTTTCTCGCGGCGCTCGCGAAGGTGCAGACGCCGCTGCAGTACCTCGACCAGCCGCAGTTCCGCGCTTTCTGGGACGCCGACGCGAAGAAGCTCGAGGGCGTCGTCCAGCGCATCGGGAAGGTCGAATGAAGCTCGCCTCCGTCGCACTCGGGCTCGCTCTCGCCGCAGCCGTCGGCCTGTCGCAGGCTGCGAATCCGGCGCCGGCCTCCTCCGGCAAGGCGCTCGCCGCCTTCTTCGAGCGCGAGTTCCGGCTCGGCCTCGCGGAATCCCCGGAGAGCGCCACGCTGCTCGGCGTGTCGGGCTTCGACGACAAGGTGACCGACTTCTCGCCGGCCGCCGTGGCGCGCCGGCGCGCGCAGAACGCGAAGACGTACGCCGAGCTGAAGGCCTTCGATCCGGCGAAGCTCTCGCCGCAGGATCGCCTTTCGCGCGAGATGATGCTGGACGAGCTCGCGCAGGGTCTCGAGATGGACCGGCTCTTCGGCAAGCTGCCCTTCGCATCGGGCTGGGTCGACGGGCCTTTCCCCGTGACGCCGATGTCGGGCCCGCAGCAGTCGCTCCCCTACATCGCGCGCGGCACGCCCTTCCGCCACAAGGCCGACTACGAGAACTACCTGCGCCGGCTCGAGCAGGTGCCGCGCGTGCTCGCCCAGATGGAAGCGCGCATGCGGGCAGGGCTCGCCTCCGGTTGGGTGCCGCCGAGGGAGGCCATGCAGTCGGTACCGAGGCAGTTCGATACGCTTTCGGGCGACGACATCCTCGCCACCCCGCTCTGGGGACCGTTCGCGAAGTTCCCCGACGCTGTCGCCGCCGAGGACCGCGAGCGTCTCGCGGCGCAAGGCCGTCGCGTGCTCGCCGGGCTCGTGCACCCGGCCTTCGCGAAGCTCAAGCGCTTCCTGGAGACGGAGTACATCCCCGGCGGCGCCACCTCGCTCGCCGCCGCGTCGCTGCCGGCAGGCAAGGCCTATTACGAGCTGCTCGTGCGCAAGCACACCACGACGAACCTCACGGCCGACGAGATCCACGCCATCGGCCTCTCGGAGGTCGCCCGCATCCGCAAGGAGATGGAAGCCACCGCCACCGCGGCCGGCTACGCAGGCGACCTCGATCGCTACAAGCAGCATCTCAAGACGGACCCGCGCTACTACTTCACGCGCGGCGAGGACGCCCTCGCCTACTACCGCGACATCGCCAAGCGCGCGGACGCCGAGCTGCCACGCCTCTTCGCCGAGCTGCCGCGCCTGCCCTATGGCGTCCGCCCCATGGACGCGAGCCAGGGCGACAACGCCGATTCCTATTCGCCGGGCGCACTCGACGGCTCGCGCGCGGGCTTCTTCGAGGCGAACGTCGTGAGTCTCGCCACGCGCCCGAAGTACGACTTCGAGGCGACGCTCCTGCACGAGGCCGTGCCCGGCCATCACCTGCAGAACGCCCGGGCGCAGGAGCTGGGGAACCTCCCCCGCTTCCGCCGCACCGCGTGGTACGTGGCCTACGGCGAGGGCTGGGCGCTCTACGCGGAGCGCCTGGGCTACGAGATGGGCTTCTACAAGGAGCCGGAGAACCGCTTCGGCGCGCTCTCGGCCGAAATGCTCCGGGCCTGCCGGCTGGTGGTCGACACCGGCCTGCATGCGAAGGGATGGACGCGCGAGCAGGTGATCCGCTACCTCGTCGACAACGCGGGCCTGCACGAGGCCTTCGCCATCGCCGAGACCGACCGCTACATCGTCTGGCCCGGCCAGGCCCTGGGCTACAAGATCGGCGAGCTGCGCATCCGCGCCCTGCGCGCGCGCGCGGAGAAATCGCTCGGCAGCCGCTTCGACATCCGCCGCTTCCACAACGCGCTCCTCGACGACGGCCCCCTGCCGCTCACCGTGCTCGAGGCGCGCATCGACCAATGGATCGCGCGCGAGCGCCCGCCCCCCCCAGGAGAAGGCCTCGTGAAGACCGTCCTCGCCGCCAGCCTCGCCGCCCTCGCCCTTGCGCTGCCCGCCGCGCGCAGGACATGTCGAAGGTCGAAATCAAGACCACGAAGCTCTCCGACACCGTGTACATGCTGGTCGGCTCGGGCGGGAACCTCGCGCTCTCCGTCGGCCCCGACCAGACCTTTCTCGTCGACGACCAGTTCGCCCCGCTCGCCGACAAGATCCGGGCCGCCGTCGCGGCCGTGACGGCGAAGCCCGTCACCTTCGTCCTCAACACGCACTGGCACTTCGACCACACCGGGGGAAACGAGAGCTTCGGCAAGTCCGGATCGATCATCGTCGCCCACGACAACGTGCGCCGGCGCATGGATTCGGAGCAACTCATCGAGTTCCTCGGCATGAAGACCAAGCCCTCGCCGAAGGCGGCCCTGCCCGTCATCACGTTTTCCGCCGACACCACGTTCCACCTGAACGGCGAGGAGATCCACGCCTACCACGCCCCCCGCGCGCACACGGACGGCGATTCCGTGGTGCTCTTCCGCGGCTCGAACGTCGTGCACATGGGCGACATCTACTTCAACGGCATGTACCCGTTCATCGACACCTCGAGCGGCGGCACCGTCGACGGCGTCATCGCGGCGGCCGACCGCGTGCTCGCGATCGCCGACGACAGGACGAAGATCATCCCCGGGCACGGGCCGCTCTCGAACAAGGCCGAGCTGAAGGCCTACCGCGACATGCTCGAGTCGGTGTCCGGCCGCATCCGGCAGCTGATCAAGGACGGTCGCAAGCTCGAGGAGATCGTCGAGGCGAAGCCGACGGCCGACTTCGACGAGAAGTGGGGCAAGGGCTTCATCCCGCCGGCGAAGTTCGCGGAGATGCTCACGCGCAACCTGCTTCGCGGCGGCAAGTGACCCGGGAGGCGCGGCTCGCGTTCGTAACCTGATGGTTACAGCCGTCACCCGCCACGGGGGCAAAGTGTGAGGTCCACCACGGACGCCGTCCTTCACGCGGTTCACAGTGAACCCATGATCGATGCACCCACCCTCTTCGTCGTCCTGGTCGTCACGAACCTCGTGCTCGCCGCGTCCCTGTGGATCGGCACGGGACGGACGCGGCGCGACGGCATCAGGCCCTGGATCGCCGGCCTCGTGCTGCAGGCCGGCAGTTTCGCGGTGTTCGCGCTGCGTGGGGATACGCCCAGCGCCTTCAACGTGGTGGTGGCCAACGCGCTTCTCGCCTCGGCCGTGGCCTGCGCCGCCTGGGCGCTTTCGAGCTTCCGGCACATGGCCATCCCGCCGGCCGCGCCTCTCGCCTACATCGGCCTGATGGTCGTGGTGACGGCGGGGACGGTCGACACGCCCACCGCCCGCATGTTCTTCGGCAGTCTCGTCCTCGCCTGCGGCATGGGCGGCGTCGCGGCCCTCGCGATGAAGCCCCTGGCGGACGTGACCGGTTCCACGCGCGGCCTGCTCATCGGCAGCTACCTGGTCGGGGCGCTCGCCTTGCTGGCCCGGGCCGCCGGCGCGCTCGCGGACCCGCAGGCGACGGCCGCGCACGCCTCGATCTTCCTCACGATGCCGCTGCTGGCCGGATATGCGACCGTGCTGGGCGCGTCCGTCGCCTTCCTGCTCATGCAGACCGAGCGCGCGGACTTCACCGCGAAGCTGCTCGCCTCCACCGACCCGCTCACCGGCGCCTACAACCGCCGCACCTTCCTCGAGCTCATGGAGAAGGAGCTCTCCCGCGCGCGCCGCTTCGACACGCCGCTCTCCCTGGTGATGCTCGACCTCGACCACTTCAAGCGCGTCAACGACACGCACGGCCACCTCGTGGGCGATCGCGTGTTGCAGCGCTTCGCCGACCTGGTCCGCGCGGAGCTGCGCAAGGAGGACGTGCTCTTCCGCTACGGCGGCGAGGAATTCTGCGTGCTCGTCCCGGACGTCGCCGGCCCGGGCGCCGTGACGCTCGCCGACCGCATCCGCACCTCCGTCGAGCGCCAGCCCCTCCTCATCGACGGCAGGGAGATCCCGGTCACCACCAGCGCCGGGGTCGCCGCGCGGATCGAGGAAGGCCCCGAGGACGTCGACCGCCTCGTGAACCGCGCGGACGAGGCGCTCTACATCGCCAAGCGCCGCGGCCGCAACCGGGTGGCCTCGGTCGCGCTCGGGACCCGGGTGGCCTAGGGACCCCGTTCGCCGACGGACCTTCGTTGCCGCCCCGCGAGCCGTCTCCCGCCGGCGACGATTGACGCGAGTCATCCGCGCGCCGTACGGCCTTCGGCTACGATGGCGTCACCCGGCATTCGACCGGGCTTCGACAATTCGAGGGAGGAAACCCCATGAGCGCTTCCAGAAGGCAGTTCCTGAATGCCGGTGCCGCCGTCGGCGCAGCCACCGTGGCCGCCTGCGCGAGCCCCGGTTCGTCCGTGGCATCCGGTCCGAAGTTGATGTTCGGCCAGTCGCCCGTCACCGTGCCCATCGTCGGTCGCGACGAACAGTTCCAGGTGCGTCGCATCTACTGCGTCGGTCGCAACTACGCGGCCCATGCGCGCGAGATGGGTTCGGACCCGACGCGCGAGCCGCCGTTCTTCTTCCAGAAGCCCACGGACGCGATCCAGGTCGTGCCGCCGGGCGTCACCGTCGACCATCCCTACCCGCCGATCACGAAGAACTACCACTACGAGATCGAACTCGTGGCGTGCCTCGCCAAGGGCGGGCGCAACGTCGCCGCCGACAAGGCCCTCGAGATGGTCTACGGCTATGCCGCCGGTCTCGACATGACGCGCCGCGACCTGCAGCGCGCCATGGGCGACCAGAAGAAGCCCTGGGAGGTCGGCAAGAGCTTCGACAAGTCCGCGGTCATCACGCACATCCACCCCGCGACGATGACCGGCCACCTGGCCAAGGGCGCCATCTGGCTCAAGGTGAACGGCAACGTGAAGCAGAACGCCAACCTCAACCAGATGACCTGGAACGTCGCCGAGCAGATCGCGAACCTCTCGACGTTCTACGAGCTCTTCCCCGGCGACATCATCTACTCGGGCACGCCCGAGAACGTGGGCCCGGTGGTGCGCGGCGACGTGATGACCGGCCACGTGGACGGCATCTACGACCTCAGCGTGAAGGTCGTCTGATGGCGGGGGGGCCGGACCGGATGCCGCCGCTGCCCGAGGGCAGCTACACGCCCGCCCAGGCGGGCGTGGCGGCGGAGCTCGCCGCGACGCCGCGCGGCGCCGTCTTCGGCCCCTTCGTCCCGCTGCTGCGAAGCCCGGACCTGCTCTCGCCCCTTCAACGCACGGGCGAATACCTGCGCTACCGGAGCGCGCTGGCGCCCCGGCTCTCGGAATTCGCCATCCTGTTCGTGGCGCGCCGCTGGTCGCAGGAGTACGAGTGGTACGTGCACGCGCCCATCGCGGAGAAATCCGGCGTACCGCCCGGGCACATCGCCGCGCTCGCCGAAGGCCGGCGACCCGACGCGATGGACGCGGACCACGCCACGATCCACGACTTCCTCGCCGAGCTCTTCGACCACCGCGCCGTGAGCGACACCACGTATGCCCGCGCCCTCGAGCGCTTCGGCGAGCGCGGCATCGTCGACCTCACGGGCCTCGCCGGCTACTACGCGACGCTCGCGATGGTGCTCAACGTCGCGCGCACGCCGCTTCCCGAAGGCGCCCGGCCGCAGCTCGCGCCTTGAAGCCGCCCGATCTTCCCAGGCGCCGCTTCCTGCACGGGATGGCCGCCACGCTCGTCACGGCGCCGTTCGTCGCGCGCGCCGCCGCGTCCGGCCCCGCCGCGGACTTCGATGCGTTCTGCCGGGCGATCGACGAGGGCTACGCCTTTCTCGACCGCCCGGCCGACTGGAGAGCTTCCCGCTCGCGCTGGCGCCCCCGGGCGGCCGCCGCCCGCGACCTCACCGGCCTCATCGCGGCGCTCGAGGGGCTCATCGCCGAACTCGAGGACCCCCATGTCGGGCTGGAGGCTCACAACCCCGGCTCACCGCGGCCCGTGCCTGCCGCGACCGACCTGTGGGGCGAATGGGTGGACGGCGAAGCCCGCCTGTCGGCCGTGCGGGCCGGCAGCGTCGCCGATTCCGCCGGGCTGCATCCGGGCCAGGGCATCGTCTCGGTCGGGGGCATCGCGATCGACGCGGCGGTGCGCGCGAGCCTGCCCCGATCGCGGCAGGCCGACCCGCGGGCGCGCGACTTCGCGCTGCGCCGCCTCCTCGCCGGGCCCTGGCAGGGCGCGCTGTCGATCGAGGCGCGTCGCGGCGGCCTCGTGAAGCGGTTCGACGTCGAGCGAAGCGACACGACGCCCGGTGCCACGCCCCCGATCATCGCGCGGCGCATCGGCGAGGACCGCGACCTCGGCTACCTGAGGATCAAGAACAACCTCGGGGAGGAAAGCCTCGTTGCCCATTTCGATTCCGCGCTCGGCTACCTCAAGGACACGCGAGGACTGCTCGTCGACCTGCGCGAGACGCAGTCGGGCGGTTCGCCCGCCGTCGCCGCCCGGATCCTGGCGCGCTTCGCCCGGTCCGAGATGCCGTGGATCGTGCGCGCGCCCCACGGCGTGGGGGCGCTCCCGGCCCAGCGCATCGCGCCGCGAGGTCCCTTCACCTTCGAAGGACCGGTGGCCGTCCTGGTGGATCGCTGGACCGCGGGGGAAGGCGAATCTCTCGCCGTCGGCCTCGCCGCGGTCACCCGGGCCACGCTCGTGGGCACGCCGATGGCGGGCCTGCATGGCGACCTGCGGGAAGTCCGGCTGCCGGGAGCCGGTCTTCGCGCGCACTTCCCGGGCACCCGCGTGGCCCGGGTGGACGGCACGCCGCGGGAAGCGGTGAAGCCCTCTTTGGCGGTCGACCTCGCCGCGCCCTCCGGCGGCCCCGGCGACCCGATCCTCTACCAGGGGCTCAAATGGCTGGAGGCCCACGCGCCCGCCCGGCCCAATCGCAAGTAAAGCCCTGTTTTTTCCCGTGTTTTCCGGGGACCCCTTCCGGCGATTTGGGCTAAAGAACGCAACCGGCATGCCGTAAGTGTCTCAGGGAGACCTTTGCGCCATGCCGACCAAACAAAATTGCCGGTTTCACAATCTTCGTCAAAGACTTAGCCGCCGTTCCGCGCATACTCGCGGTGAGCGCAGGGATTTCGTAGGAGGGCTGATCATGTCCATTCTGCTTCCCCTTGCCGCCGTGAAGCGTCGCGGGCTCCGCGGGGCCGATTCGACGAACCCGTGGCTCGACCGCTGGGTGCCCGAAGCGCGCGGCGACCGTATCGAGCCTCTCCTTCGCCTGGCGGCCGGACAGCCCCGTCGCCTGGGCGAGCTCGTCTCGGGCCTGCACGAATGGCACGCCCATTCCGTCGAATCCGCGGTCGCCGAGGCGTCCCGGACCGGCGAGAAGATCGGCGAAGCCCTCGTCCGGCTGGGCGTCGTCACCGCCGCCGAACGCGAGACCTTGCTGCGGTTCCAGCGCCACCTTCGGGGAGACGAGCCGACCGACCCGCGCCTGCGCCTGGGCAACCTGCTCGTCGAGGAGGGCTTCCTGTCGAAGGAGGACCTCGCGACCGTCCTCGAGACGCATCGCACGTCCGGCCGGATGCTGGGCCAGGACCTCGTCGCCGCCGGGCACCTGTCGCCCGCGACGATCGAGCATGCGCTCACCCTGCAGGCGAAGCTCGTCGGCGCCGCGCTCGCGGCCGCCCTCGCCATGACGACGCCGGGCATCATCGAGCCCGTTCACGCGGCGCAGGTCGCCAGCCAGACGGTGCGCTTCGTCATCAAGGTGCCCCCGATGGTCCGCCTCGAAGTGCTGCGCCAGCAGGCGGCCATCGAGGTCACGGCGCAGGACATCGCGCGAGGCTACGTCGAAGTCGACTCCGCCTCGGTCGTGCAGGTGCAGAGCAACACCACCTGGGAGGTGAACTTCCGGCCCCGCACGGGCATGTTCCGCGCGGCGACGGTGACCGGCCTCGCCGGCGAGGTCCACGTCGGGCCCGACGGCGGCTCGCGCCCCGCGCTCCTGGCGAGCCGCCAGCCCGCGTCCTACGAGCTCAGCTACCGGTTCGAGCTGTCGCCCGGCGTCACGCCCGGGTCGTACCCCTGGCCCCTCGCCGTTTCCGCCAACGCCATCTGACCGGCGTTTGACGCCCGTCAGGATTCGCCCGCGCCCTCCCGGGCTAGAGTGGTCCCATCCACGCGAAAGGGAGGGACCCCCATGCTGAAGGAACTGTTCTCGGGCCCGATCGGGCTGCTGAGCCTGGCCACGATCGTCGGCGTCATCGTGATCGGCGGGTATCTCTACAAGTACGTCACGGCGAAGATGGCCGAGGACGAGGCGGCCGCGAACAAGCCATAGCCTTTCTCAGCGCCGCGCCTTCTCCGCGACGCGCGCCTCGAAGCGCTCGACGTTCACGACCACGCGCTGGTGGGTGCCCGCGCCGATGAGTTCGCGCTCGTCCTCGGCGCGCACCTTGAAGTGGACGGTCCGGCCCTCCACGCGGACCACCTCCGCCGTCGCGCGCACGCGCATGCCGACGGGCGTCGCGGCGACATGGGTGACGTCGAGCCGCGTGCCCAGGCTCTGGTGATGCTCCGGGAGCGACTGCTCCACCGCCGCGAGGGCCGCGGCCTCGATGAGGTTGATCATCACGGGCGTCGCCAGCACGCGGATGCGGCCGCTGCCGACTTTCGGCGCGGTGTGCTGCTCGCCGACGACGAGCTCGGCGGTGCCGGTGAGGCCGGCGGGCAGGTCGAGTTGCAGGGCCATCGCGTGTCCTCGGGGGGAAGTTCGCAGCCCGCCCATTATTCCCGATCGACCGGGGCGGCGCTCGCGGGCGTGACGGTATGATGGGTCGATGGCGAGTCATCCCGTCAGCGTCCTGCCCGCCCGCCTCGACCGCACGCCCGAAGGCGTGCCGTGGCCGGCGCAGTCGCGCGACATCTACCACTCGGCCGACGGGGGCCTCGCGCAGGCGAGGCGCGTGTTCCTCGACGGCAACGCGCTTTCCCGGCGATGGCTCGGCCGCGAGTCCTTCACGATCCTCGAGACGGGCTTCGGGCTCGGGCTGAATTTCCTCGCGGCCTGGGACCGCCTGCGGGCCGAGCCCGGCGGCCCCCGGCGCCTGCACTTCGTCTCCGTCGAACCGCACCCCTTCAGCGGCGCCGAGCTGGCCGAGGCGCTCGCGCCCTTCGCCGAGATCGCGCCACTCGCCCGCGCCCTCACGGACCACTTTCCGCCGCCCGTCGCCGGTTTCCACCGGATGCATTTCGACGCGGGCCGCGTCATTCTCACGCTGATCCTGGGCGACGCGCGAACGCAACTGCCGCAGCTCGAAGCGCGGGCCGACGCGATCTTCCTGGACGGCTTCGCGCCGGCCCGCCATCCCGAGATGTGGTCGCCCGAAGTCGTGCGCGAGATCGCGCGGCTCGCGGTGCCCGGCGCCTCGCTCGCGACGTGGACCGTGGCCGGGGGTGTACGGGCGGCTCTCGCCGGGGCGGGCTTTCGCGTCGAGCGGCGCGAGGCCGTCGGCGCCGGGCGCGAGGTGCTCGTGGGCACGCGCGACGGGGAACCGGCCGCCGTCGCCGCCCCGCCGCGGCGCGCGCTCGTCGTCGGCGGCGGCCTCGCGGGCATCCTCACGGCCGATCGCCTGGCGGCGCGCGGATGGGACATCGACCTGGTCGAGTCCCGCGAGCGCCGCGCCAACGCCCGCATGGGGCTCGTCCGCCCGGTGGCCAACGTGCGCGACGCGACGAACGCCCAGGCCTCGCGTCCCGCCTTCCTCTACGCGCTGCACCACTTCGCCACGCTGCAGCGCGACGGCTACCACCTCGTGTGGGACCGCACGGGCGCCCTGCAACTCGCCGAGGGCGACAACGAGTCGCGACGCTTCGAGGCCATCGTCGGCTCGCAGGGCTGGCCCGCGGAGATCCTCGGGTTCGTGGATGCGGCCGAGGCTTCGCGCCTGGCCGGCCGGGAAGTGCGCGGGCCCGGCTGGTGGATGCCGCGCGCGGCCTGCGTGTCGCCGGAGAGCCTCGACATCGCGGGGCTCGCGCGGGCCGGCTCGCGCGTGCGCCGCGTGAACGGCCGCGTGCTGCGCATCGAGCGAGAGGGCGCCCACTGGCGCGCCTTCTCCGGCGACGGTTCGCTCCTGGGCGAGGCTCCCGTGCTGGTGCTCGCGAACGCCGCCGACTGCGCGCGCCTCCTGCCCGAGGCCCGCCTGCCCTTCCACGCCGTGCGCGGCCAGGTGACCTACCTGCCGGGCTCCCCCGATCGCCGCCTGGACGTCGTCGTGAGCGGCAGTGGCTACGTCGCCCCGCTCCCGGACGGGGGCCACGTGATCGGTGCGACCTATGGGCACGACGATCCGGGCGAGGACGTGCGCGCGGGCGACCATCGCGAGAATCTCGCGAAGGCCGAATCGATGCTGCCCGGATTCACGGCCGGGTTGCACGAAACGGCGCTCGAGGGCTGGGCCGGTCACCGCACGACGGTGCCCGACCGGTTGCCCGTTTTCGGCCAGACGGCGGTCCCCGGCGTGTGGGTCGCCGCGGGTCTCGGATCGCGGGGCCTGCTGTGGGGGCCTCTCGGGGCCGAACTGCTGGCGAGCCGGCTCTCGGGCGATCCCTCGCCGCTGCCGCGCGACCTGGCCGGCGCGCTCTCGCCACGACGCTTCCTGTCGTAGCCCGCGCGCCGACGCCGCCCCGCTTTCCCGTTAGCCCCGGTTCCGCTACGATGAGTGCCCCCCGGAGTATAAGAACCGATCCCTCGGAGAATTCCATGCGCTACGCCACCGTTCGCCTGCTCGTCGCCTTGCTGCTCGTCCTCACGCTCCCCGCGCGGGCCGCTTCGCTGATCGTCGACACCGCGACCGTCGAGAAGGCGCTCGCCGCCGGAGCCCTCCTCTGGGATGCGCGGGCCGCCAACGAATACGCGGAGGGGCACATTCCCGGCGCCGTGAACATCGGCAATGCCGGCAGCGTCTTCCGCGACATGAACCGCGAGGACCCGCCGTCGGCCGCGGTCGCCTCGCGCATCTTCGGCGAGGCGGGCATGGACATCCTGGGCCGGGAGGTGATCGTGTACACGCGCAAGGGCGATTCCTACGCGTACTACGCCGCCCGCATGGTGGAGTACTACGGCGGCACGCACGCGAAGGTCTACCACGGCGGCCTCGACGACTGGAAGGCGAGCGGCAAGCCGGTCGACCAGTCGCCGGTGAAGCTGCCCCCGGTCAAGCTCGCCCTCACCGCCGAGATGCGCGGGGCGATGGGCAACGCCGAGCTCATCGAGCGGGTGAAGAGCGGGCGGGCGCAGATCATCGACGCGCGCACGCCGAAGGAATTCAGCGGCGAGGACATCCGCGCGGTGCGCGGCGGCCACGTGCCCGGTGCCGTGCCGATCCCCTACGAGCAGAACTGGCAGGATCCCGCGACGGCCTCGAAGCTCTCGTCGAGGCAGGTGTCGAACCGCGACGGCATGGCGCTCAAGTCGCGGGAGGACCTGAAGAAGCTCTACGCGAAGCTCGACCCCGAGAAGGAGACGGTCGTCTACTGCCAGAGCGGCGTGCGCGCCTCGGAGACCGCGGCGGTGCTGCGCGACCTGGGATTCAAGGACGTGAAGGTCCACGAGCCTTCGTGGCTCGGCTACGCGGGCGTGCTTTCGGCCCCGGCGGAGAACGAGGTCTTCGTGAACGTCGGCGCGTTGAACGGGATGGTGTCGTCGCTCGCGACGCGCGTGCGCGACCTCGAGGCGGAAGTGGCCCGCCTGCAGGCCGGCAAGCGCTGAGCGACGGGCTCAGCCGGGCGGGCGAAGCCCGGCGAAGCGCTTCTCCGCGGCGCGCATGGCGAGGCCGGCGACGACCAGGATGCCGATGAAGAGCAGCACGTACCAGCCCATGGAAAGGCCCGTGAGCGTGGGCAGCGTGAGCTCGCCCACGGCGCTTTCGCGCACCCAGGCGTCGACGCCGGAGAGCAGCTCGGCGAACAGATAGACCCCGCCCAGCATCCCGGCGAGGAACGCGAAGCCGTCGAGACGCCCGGTGGCGCAGGCGGCCACCGACGTGCCCGGGCAATAGCCCCCGACGAGGAATCCGACGCCGAAGACGAGCCCGCCCACGATCGCTCCCGCGTAGCTCGTGGGTTCGACGTAGAGCTCGGCCAGGTCGAGCACCCCGGCCGTCGACAGCGCGAAGAGCCCCGCCATCGTGGTGACGATGGCGGTGAACATCACCTTCACCACCGCCATGTCGTAGAAATAGAACACGGCCGTGAGCTTGCGGGCGCTGCCGAAGCCCGCGCGCTCGAGCACGAAGCCGAAGCCGAAACCGAGCAGCACGGCCAGGCCGAGATTCGCGGCCTGCGAGAGTTCCAGCGTGGACGAGAGCGGAAGCATCAGAGCCACTCCTTCCTGAGGATCCAGGCGGCCGCGTAGGCCGCCGCGAACACCGAGCCCATGAACACCAGGCTCCCCACGTTGAGGATCGAGCCGCCGGTGAGGGCCTGCCCGCTCGTGCAGCCCATGGCGATCTTCGCCCCGATGCCCGCGACCATGCCGCCGCCCGCGGCGGTCGCGAGGCGCTGCGCGCCCGAGAGCCGCGGCCCCTTCTCGATCATGAAGCGCGTGCGCCCGGCGAGCCAGCCCGAGAGCGCGGCGCCCGCGAACGCCCCGATGAGCAGGAACACGAGCCACGCCGTGAGCGGCGAGCCGCTCGCGAGGTAGCGCGCGTGCACGGGATTGGCCAGCGCGTGCCCGGGCGAGATCGCGTTCGCGATCCAGGCGGCGATCGACGAGAAGGCGCCCGTGGCCCCGAGGCCCCGCCCCGCCACGAGGTACGAGGCGAGCAGCACCAGGCCGAGCAGCGCGCCGACGGCGTACGGGTTCCAGTAGGGCTGCTCTCTCGCGCCCGGCGGGCGGGGCGTGGCGGGAATCGTGGCATTCATGGCGTCGTGTCTCCGTTGACTCTCGGCGATCTTCAGAAGCGGGCGGTGTAGCCCAGGCCGATCGCGTATTCCTTCATGCGGATCGTCTCGGTGGTGGTGGGCGGCGCGCCGAGCGAGGCGAGCAGGCTCGTGCCCGTCACCTCGTTCTTCGCGGCGTAGAGCCCGTAACCGGTGATCTCGGTCTTCGCGTCGAGGCGATAGGTGAAGCCCGCGGTGTAGTGGTCCTTGATGACGCCCGGCGCGAGGATGTTGAAGGTGACGTCGCGCGAGGCGATCGGGTTGTCGCTGCGGTTGTAGCCCGCACGCAGGACCCAGGCCGGGCTCGGCGCGTACTGGACGCCGAACTTCCACACGTCCACGTCCTGCCAACCGAACCCCGCGCCCATGGAGCCGCCCAGGCAGGCGCTCGCCTGGCCGCCGAAGCAGTTGAGGATGTTCGTGCTGGGGTTGCTCACGGACGCCGAGTCGCTGTAGTCGATGCGCTCGTAGTCGACGGCGATCAACCACTTCGGGTCGGGTCGCCACGCGAGGCCGGCGGACCAGTTCGAGGGAATGTCGAAGGCGCCCTGCTCGGCGAAGAGGCCCTTGTACTTCTCGAACTCGCCCATGCGCACCTTCGTGGCGTAGGCGAGGCCCACGGACACGGGACCGAAGTCGCCGTAGTAGCCCACGCGCGCGCCGAAGCCGAAGGCGTCGTCGAACCCGCGGTTGGTCACGTTGCCCATCGACGTGGAGAGCATCGGGTTGTCGAAGGCCTGCAGGCCGTCGGCGCTGAAGCGCTGGTACGCGATGACCGGCGCGATGCCGAGCGAATGCGCGGGCGCGATCCGGAACGCGGCGTAGGGGGCGATCATCAGCTGCGTGAGGTTCACGCCGAGCCGGCCGTTGCCGCACAGCAGGTTGTACGGGCCGGGGGAGGGGTTGAACGCGGCGCAGGCGCTCGCCGCGGGAACCTGGTCGCCCGCATAGTCGGTGTTCATGCCGCCATTGCCGAAGACCGAGACGCCGATGGCGGTGTCGGCGCCGAGCTTGTGGTTGTAGCCGAACTCGGGGATGAAGAAGGACTTGCTGTCGCTCGAGACGGATCCGTCGATGCCCGCGGGACCCGAGCCGGTGCGGCTCGCATCGCGCCGGGGCGAGAACCACGTGAGCCCGAGTTGCCACTCGTCGCCCAGCGCCGTCATGGCGGCGGGA
This sequence comes from Betaproteobacteria bacterium, assembly GCA_016711875.1. GTDB lineage: Bacteria > Pseudomonadota > Gammaproteobacteria > Burkholderiales > Usitatibacteraceae > FEB-7. The sequence goes on from JADJSD010000001.1 coordinate 202,941, forward strand.
TTGCTGGCGCCACCGAACGGTTCCTGGGCGAGCGCAATGCCTGCGCCGCCCATGCCCAGGGACTTGAGCCCGTAGGCGTGCGAGAAATAGCCGTCGGTCGCTTGCGCGGCGAAGGGAAGGCAGGCGAGGGCCGCGAGGACGGCGGAGGTGACGAGGCGGATCTTCATGGGCGTTCCTGTGTGACGCCGGGGGCCGGAGGGGCGGGGTGCCCGAATTGGCCACTTGTGGTATGCCGGGTAGAGTATATGCTCCTCGCGCGCTCACCGACGGGATTGACCCGCGTCAACCCGGCGTGCACCGGCCATTTCCCTTTCGCCCTACGCGGGCGGCGCGATTCCCGCGATCAGCGGCGCGCCACGACCCGCGCGCCTTCCGCCAGGTCGTTGCCGGGGTAGAGAACCACCTGCGCGCCCTGCGCGAGGCCGGAGACGATCTCGACATCGCGGGCGCCGCGAAGGCCGGGCTCCACGACGCGAAGCACGAGGCGACCGCCCTCGACCGCGAAGGCGTGCCACTTGCCGTCGCGACGGAAAAGCGCGCCGGCGGGCACGCGCAGCGCATCCGCCTTCTCGGCCACGACGATTCGCGCGTCCACGCGGTACGCGTCGCCGAGCCCCGGCGGCACGGCCTTGAAGTCGGCCACCACCCAGACCCGCTGCTCCTCCACGCCGAGCGCGGACACCTTGCGGAACGCGGCCGGCTCCACCGTGCGAACCACCGCCTCGATCTCCTCGCCGCCCCAGCCCGTGAGCAGCATGCGCATGCCCGGCTTCACGCGGACGGCGTCGTTCGAGAGCACGTCGACCGCCACTTCGAGGGCCGACGGATCGCCCACGGTGACGAGGATGGTGCCCGGCGTCACAACGCGCTCGCTCTTCTCGGCGATGCGCAGCACGCGGCCGGAAACCGGGGAATCGACGCGCACGGTGGGCGCGTTGGCGCGCACGGAAGTCAGGGCCGCCTGCGCCGCGCGCACGTCGGCTGCCGACGAGACGGCGCGCGAGCGCGCCGCCGCGAGGTCGGCCGACTTCATGCTCACCGCGGATTCGGCCTGCTCGAGCGCCTGGGGCGACATGAACTTGCCGGCGACGAGGTCGGCGACGCGCTTCTTCTCGCGAACGGCCTGCGCCGCGTCGGCATCCGCGCGCCGCACGCGATCGAATGCCTCGGCCTCGAGCGCCTTCGCCGACTCGAGGCGGGCGACCAGCAGGTCGCGGTCCGCCGCCGACAACGGCGTCGGCGCGATCTCGGCCACGATTTGCCCGGGCTTCACGAGATCGCCCTCGCGGAGCGACACGCGCATCAGGCGCCCGTTCACGGGCGACGCGATGCCGTAGCGGTCGATGGCGCGCGTCTCGCCGTCCTCCTCGATGGTGACCTGCACCGGCCCCTTGCCGACGACGGCGGTCTCGACGACGCGCGGCGAGGGCCAGGCCCACCAGGCGAGGAGCGCGGCGAGGGCCAGCCCGCCCGCCGCGTAGCCGAGGGATCGTCTCGTGAATGTCATCGCCATCGCTCCGTCATTCCCGCGCTTTCAGGGCCTCGACGAGGTCCATGTGCCGCAGGCGCCACGCCACCGCGGCGCCCGAGGCCGCCGCCGCCGCGGCCACGGCCCCCATGGCGCCCACCAGGTTCGCGCCCGTCATCACGTAGGGCATCCGCCACATCTGCGTCGACAGCATCCAGACGAAATAGAGCGTGAACCCGATGCCGAGCGCCATGCCGAAGGGCAGTCCCACGGCCGTGATCACGCCCTGCTCGCCCAGCAGCAGCGAGGCCGCCTCGCGCTGGGTGAAGCCGAGCACCCGCAGCGTCGCGAGCTCGTAGCCGCGCTCCGACAGGGCGATGCGCGCGCCGTTGTAGACGAGGCCGAAGGCGATGATCCAGGCGAAGAGCAGGTTCACGGCGATCATGATGCCCACGCTGCGCTCGATCATGGCGTCGAACTGCAGGCGTGCCGCCTCCCGGAGATTGGCTCCGGCCACCTGCGGCAGCGTCTTCAGGCGCGCCATGAGCGGCTCGCGCGCGTTGTCGTCGATGCGCAGGTAGGCGCCGGTGAGCACGTCGCCTTCGCCCAGGAGCCGGTTGGCGTACGCGCGAGAGACGTAGGCCGCATAGCCGATGGGCTCGTCGACGATGCCGGCGATGGGCACGGACTTCCTCGGCCGCGCGCCTTCCATCGCCTCCACCTCCAGCAGGTCGCCGGCCCGCACGCCCAGCGCGTCCGCGAAGATCGCGGTGAGCACGAGCCCCTCGGGCGGCAGGGTCCAGGGCTTGCCGTCGCCATCGACGACGCGCCGCATCTGCCCGTCGGGCTCGAGCCCGTAGAGGACCCCGCGCTTGGTGCGATGGCCCGCGCGCAGCTTCACGGCGACGAGCCGGAACGGTTCGGCCTGCACCACGCCCCCGAGCGCCTGGAACGCATGGAAGGCCGGGTTGCCGCGCGGCTCGACCAGCAGCGCCTGGATGTCCTCGCGCTGGACGACCGTGAACTGCCACTGCATCAGGTGCCGGATGCCGTCCATCATCGCGGTCATCATCACGAGGAGGGCGACGGCGACGGCGATGCCCGTGACGCTCGCCGCGAAGCGCAGGGGCCGGCGGGCCAGGTTGCGCACCAGCATGCGCATCGCCGGGGAAAGCGCGCGGCGCAGGCCCCATCGTTCGACGATGCCCGAATGGAAGCGCGGCGGCGGCTCGGGACGCATCGATTCCGCGGGCGGCAATCGCGCGGCCCTCAACGCCGCCGGCACGGCGCCCAGCCCGGCGGACACCACCGCGAGTCCCACGCCGATGGCGCCGACGGCGAGGATCGCGCCGTGGTCGCGCATCGGGAAGAAGTAGTACTCCGCGTAGAGTTCGAGCATGTGCCCGGCGAAGGGCAACCCCGTGCCGACCCCGAGCACCGCCCCCACGAGCGCGATGACCAGGGCGAGCTGCAGGTAATGGAGGGCGATCCGGGCGCCGGAATAGCCGAAGGCCTTGAGCAGGCCCACCTGCGAGCGCTGCATCTGCACCAGCCGCGTGAGCACCGTGTAGAGCAGGAACGCCCCCACGGCGAGGAAGATGCTCGGCGTGATGCGCGCCATGGTGCGGTTCTGCGCGATCTCGTCGGAAAGGAACCGGTGCGAGAGCTGGTCCTCGCGGTCGTACGCGCCGGCGCCGCCGTAAGGCGCGAGCACGCGGTCCATCTCGCCCAGCACCGTCGCCATCGAGGCGCCCGGGGCGAGCCGCACGGCGACGTCGTTGAAGGCGCCGTCGAGATCGTAGGCGGCCGCGAGCGCCTTGCGGTCCATCCACAGGATGCCGAAGCGTCGGTTGTCCGGAACGAGCTGCCCCGGTCCCAGTGCGTAGATGTACTCCGGCGAGATGCCGATGCCGACGATGCGCAGGCGCTGGTAGCGGCCGTTCATCACCGCGCGGATCGCGTCGCCCGGCTCGAGCGCGTTGGCCTTGGCGAAGGCCTCGCTCGCGAGGGCTTCGTCGCCGACGCCCGCGACCGGCAGGCGTCCGCGAACGAGGTGCAGCGCGTTGAGCCCGCCCGCCGCCTCGCGCGGCATCGACACGATGAGGCCCCGCGCCGGCTCGGCGAGCCCGGGCACGTCGAGGTTCACGCGTACCGCGACGCGCGTCTCGAGCGCCGCGATGCCCGGGATCGCCTCGAGGCTGCGCGCGACGGGCTCGGGGGCGCGCACGAGAGAGGCGAAGGCGTCGGCGAAGCGGTTGTCCTCGTAGAAGGCCGCCTGCGAGGCCGCGAGCGTGCGGTTGACCGAGGAGAGCGAGACGAACGAATTGATGCCCCCCGGCCACCACGAGCGCGCAGGCGATCACCTGGCCGCGCAGGTGCCATGCGTCGCGGAACATCTTGAGGTCGAGGGCGGCGAGCCTCACCACGCGAGCTCCGAGGCCGCCACGCGCTTCGCGTTCGTCGCGATGTCGACGATGCGCCCGCTCGACATCCGGATGACGCGATCCCCCATCCCGGCGATGGACGCGTTGTGCGTGATGACGGCCGTGAGCGTGCCCAGCTCGCGGTTCACGCGCTCGAGCACCTCCAGCACGAGCCGCCCGGTGACGACGTCGAGCGCGCCGGTGGGCTCGTCGCACAGCAGCACCTCCGGGCGCTTCGCCACGGCGCGCGCGATGGCCACGCGCTGCTGCTCGCCGCCGGAGAGCTGGGCGGGGAAATGGCCGGCACGCTCCGTGAGGCCCACGAGGGCGAGGGCCTCGCGCGGCGAAAGGGGGCTCCTCGCGATGTCGGTCACGAGGGCGACATTCTCCTCGGCCGTGAGGCTGGGGATGAGGTTGTAGAACTGGAACACGAAGCCCACGTGCTCGCGGCGGAAGCGCGTGAGCTCCGGGTCGCCGCCCGCCGAGAGGGAATGGTCGAGGTAGTCGACTTCGCCGGAAGTCGGCACGTCGAGGCCGCCCAGCAGGTTGAGGAGCGTCGACTTGCCGCTGCCCGAGGGGCCGAGCAGCACGATGAACTCGCCCGCGTGCAGGTCGAGCGAGACTTCGTGAAGGGCCACCACCTCGACGTCGCCGACGCGGTAGACCTTCGAGACGCCCTTCATGCGCAGGACCGGCTCGGCCACCACGCGCTCCTTTCGGTCAGGACCCGCGCTTCGCGAGCCCCCAGGGCAGGAGCGCGAAGACGACGAGCATCAGGTCGTACACGGTACCGGAGACCGGGTCGCGCGTGGCGAGGTACTCGGCGATCGTCATCCCGCGCAGGGCGAGCACGCCGCCGAACTCCGCGGCCAGCAGCAGGGCCAGCGCGACCGCGCCCATGGCGAGCCGGGACCCCGTCGCCGGGGCGAGGCCGAAGCGCCGGATCGTCCACCGGGCCGCCAGGAACATGACGACGCCCATGACCGGCATCTCCACCAGTTCGGCCGCGCGCGTCCCGATCCGGGGCACCAGGAAGGGGATCCGGACGAGCGCGAGCAGGAACCCGGCCCCGAATGCGAGGGCGAAGTAGGTCGCGCCCGCCAGCACCGCTCGCACGAAAGGGCTTCCGGACATGCTCCGATCCTGCACCGGAATTGGGGACGGATTGTTGTCGGCTGTCAGGGACCGGCCGGGTTATCCACAATCGCCTGACCGAGGTCCCATTGACGCCGCGGGGACGCGAAGGCGTGCCTACAATGGCCGATTGCGCGCCCTTCCCGGGCGCCCCGTCGGGATCCCATGAACGACCTCACGCCTCCCCCCCTCCCCGCGGATGCCCTCGCCGAAGGCGTCATCGCCATCCGCGGCGCGCGGCAGAACAACCTCAAGAACCTCGACATCGACCTGCCCACGGGCGAACTGATCGTGGTGACGGGGCCTTCGGGCTCCGGCAAGAGCTCCCTCGTCTTCGACACGCTCTACGCGGAGGGCCAGCGCCGCTACGTCGAGACCTTCTCGCCGTACGCGCGGCAGTTCCTCGACCGCATGGACAAGCCGCAGGTCGACTCGATCGACGGCATCCCGCCCGCCATCGCCATCGACCAGACGAACCCGGTGCGCACCTCGCGCTCCACCGTCGGCACGATGACGGAGCTGAACGACCACCTGAAGCTCCTCTTCGCACGCGCCGGGCACCTGCATTGCCGCCAGTGCGCGCGGCCGGTGCGTCGCGATTCGCCGGAATCGATCTTCGTCGAGATGGGCGAGCGCGCGAAGGCCGCGGGCGACCCGCGCCTGTCGATCACCTTTCCGGTCGACGTGCCCGCCAACTTCACCGAGGACGAGGTCGCGAAGCACCTGCAGGCGCAGGGTTACGCGCGCATCCATCGCCGCAAGGGCCCGCGCCTCGACGTGACGCAGGACCGCATCCGCATGGGCTCGGCCGAAAAGGCGCGCACGGTGGAGGCCATCGAGGCGGCGCTGCGGGTGGGTGCCGGCCGCGTGAACGTGTTCGTGGAGGAGGCGGACAAGCCCTGGCGCTTCTCCACCGACCTGCATTGCCCCGATTGCGACATCCACTACGCGGACCCGATGCCGGCCCGGTTCTCGTTCAACTCGCCCATCGGCGCCTGCGAGAAGTGCCGCGGCTTCGGTCGCGTGATCGGCGTGGACTACGGCCTCGTGATCCCGGACGAATCGAAGTCCCTCGGCGGGGGCGCGGTGAAGCCCTTCCAGACCGCGAGCTTCGACGAATGCCAGGACGACCTCGTGAAATACGCGAGGAAGCGCGGCGTCGCGCTCGACATCGCCTGGCGCGACCTGCCGGCGGAACATCGCCGCTGGGTGATCGAGGGGGACGACGACTGGCTCGGCTGGAACAAGACGGGCAAGACGCACTGGTACGGCGTGGAGCGCTTCTTCGAATGGCTGGAGACCAAGGCCTACAAGATGCACATCCGCGTGCTGCTCTCGAAGTACCGGGCCTACACGCCGTGCCTCGCCTGCGACGGCGCGCGCCTCAAGCCCGAATCGCTCCTGTGGCGCGTGGGCACGAAGGCCGAGGCGGACGCCGCGCTCGACCCCGCGAAGCGCCATTCGCCCCGCGGCACGCGGTGGAGCCTCGAGGCGCTCGCGGCCCTGCCGGGCCTCTCCCTGCACGACGTGATGCTGCTGCCCCTCGTGAAGGCGCGCGACTTCTTCGCCCGCCTCGCCCTGCCCGCCCCGCTCGACGAGGCGAGCGAACTGCTGCTCGAGTCGGTGAACGCGCGCCTCGCCTTCGTGTGCGAGGTGGGCCTCGCCTACCTCACGCTGGACCGCCAGTCGCGCACGCTCTCCGGCGGCGAGGTGCAGCGCATCAACCTCACCACGGCCCTCGGCACGTCGCTGGTGAACACGCTCTTCGTGCTCGACGAACCCTCCATCGGATTGCACCCGCGCGACATGGGCCGGGTGATCGAAGTGATGAAGCGCCTTCGCGACGCGGGCAATTCGCTCGTCGTCGTGGAACACGATCCGCAGATCATGCTGGAGGCGGACCGCCTGCTCGACATGGGGCCCGGGCCGGGCGAACGCGGGGGCGAGATCGTCTTCTTCGGCCCGCCGGACGACCTGAAGCAGGCGAAGACGCTGACGGCGGAATACCTCTCGGGCCGGCGACGCGCGGACCGGGGCGTCGCCTCGAATCCGCCCGCGGCCGACACGCCGCGGCTCGCGCTGCGGGGCCTCACGCACCACAACCTCAAGGACATCGACGTCGAGCTGCCCCTGCACCGGCTCGTCTGCATCACCGGCGTCTCGGGCTCGGGCAAGTCGACGCTGGTGCAGGACATCCTGCACCCCGCCCTGCTCAAGCACCTGGGCAAGCCGACGGAATCCCCGGGCGAGCACCGGGAGATCCACGGCCTCGCGCGCATCTCCGACGTCGTGTTCGTCGACCAGTCGCCGATCGGCCGCACGACGCGCTCCAACCCGGCGAGCTACGTGGGCGCCTTCGACGCGATCCGCGCCCTCTTCGCGAAGGCCGAGGAATCGAAGCGCCGCGGCTACACGCCGGGCACCTTCAGCTTCAACTCCGGCAACGGCCGCTGCCCGACCTGCAGCGGCAACGGCTTCGAGCACGTGGAGATGCAGTTCCTCTCGGACGTGTACCTGCGCTGCCCGGACTGCAACGGCCGCCGTTACCGCGACGAGGTGCTCGAGGTGAAGTGGGGCGGGAGAAGCATCGCCGAGGCGCTCGAACTCACCGTGAACGAGTCGCTCGCGTTCTTCGCGGGCGAGGCGGAGATCGTCGCGCGCCTGAAGCCCCTCGCGGACGTCGGCCTCGACTACCTGCGCCTGGGCCAGCCGGTGCCGACGCTCTCCGGCGGCGAGGCGCAGCGCCTGAAGCTCGCCGGCCACCTCATCGAGGCCGCGGGACGCCCCGTGGCCAAGCTGCCGCGCCGCCCGGCCGACTCCATCGCCGCCGCCCTCACGCCGGCGATCATGCCGGCGCGCACCCGCCTGTTCCTCTTCGACGAACCCACGACCGGCCTGCACTTCGACGACGTGGCAAAACTCCTCGTCGCCTTCCGTCGCCTCATCGCGGCCGGCCATTCCCTCGTCGTCATCGAGCACAACCTCGACGTCATCCGCGCCGCCGACTGGCTCGTCGACCTCGGCCCCGAAGGCGGCGACGCCGGCGGCGAGCTCGTCTTCGCCGGCACGCCCAAGGACGCGATGAGTCACGCGACATCCCATACCGGCAAGGCGCTGGCGGACTACGAACGGTCTCTCGGAGATCCGAACCATCTGTGTTCATCTGTTATTCCGGACGGTGCTTCGCAACCACGGTTCATCGGCGGTTCCCAAGCCTTGCCGGCGCGAAGCGCCAAGGAGCCTCGCGCGAAATTCCGCTCCAACAACATCGAAGTCCGCCACGCCCGCGAGCACAACCTCAAGGGCATCGACGTCGACATCCCCCGCGGCCAGTTCACGGTGATCACCGGCGTCTCCGGCTCCGGCAAGTCCACCCTCGCCTTCGACATCCTCTTCAACGAAGGCCAGCGCCGCTACCTCGAGTCCCTCAACGCCTACGCGCGCCAGTTCGTCCAGCCCGCCTCCAAGCCCGACGTCGACGCGATCTACGGCATCCCGCCCACCGTCGCCATCGAGCAGCGCACGAGCCGCGGCGGATCCAAGAGCACCGTGGCGACGCAAACCGAGATCCACCACTTCCTGCGTTTGCTCTTCGTGAAACTGGGCACGCAGCATTGCCCCGACTGCCAGGTGCCGATCGAGCCGCAGGGCGAGGAGGCCATCGCCGCCCGCCTCATGCGCGAGCGCCGCGGCGAGAAGGTCGCGTTCCTCGCCCCGCTCGTCCTGAACCGCAAGGGCTTCTACACGGACCTCGCCAAGTGGGCGCTCGGCAAGGGCGTCTCCCACTTGCGCGTGGACGGCGATTGGCTGCCGACCGAACGCTGGCCGCGCCTCGACCGCTTCCGCGAGCACACGCTCGAGCTGCCGGTCGCCGAGATCGAGATCGCGCCCGCGAACGAGAAGGCGATCCGCGCGGCCATCGCCGCGGCCGTGGAACAGGGCAAGGGCGTCGTGCATGCCCTCCCCGGCGGCTGGGGCGGCCGGGAGACGATCGTCTTTTCCACGAAACGCGCCTGCCGCTCGTGCGGCCGAAGCTTCCCGGAGCTGGACCCGCGCCTCTTCTCCTACAACTCGAAGCACGGCTGGTGTCCCGATTGCTACGGCACCGGCGTGAAGCTCGAGGGCGTCGACTGGAACGACGAGCGCGCGAAGACCGGCGCCGAGGACCACGTGCTCGATTCGTGGGTCTCCTGGCTGGAACTCGACGAGACCTGCCCGTCCTGCGAGGGCAGGCGCCTGAATCCCGAGGCGCTGGCGGTGCGCTTCCGCGGCGCCACCATCGCCGACATGAGCGCGCGGCCCATCGAGCAGGCGCATCGCTTCTTCGACGGCCTGAAGCTCTCGGGGCGCGAGGAGGAAATCGCGCGCGACATCCTCGCGGAACTCGCGAGCCGCCTGCAGTTCCTGGAGCAGGTGGGCCTGGGCTACCTGTCCCTCGACCGGGGCGCACCCACGCTCTCCGGCGGCGAGGCGCAGCGCATCCGCCTGGCCGCGCAACTCGGCTCCAACCTGCGCGGCGTCTGCTACATCCTGGACGAGCCCACGATCGGGCTGCACCCGCGCGACAACCGCATCCTGCTCGAGGTGCTCGCGAAGCTGGGGTCCAAGGGCAACACGCTGGTGGTGGTGGAGCACGACGAGGACACCATCCGCCACGCGCAGCACGTGATCGACCTGGGGCCCGGCGCCGGGCGGCTGGGCGGGCGCATCGTCGCGCAGGGGACCGCCGACGAGCTGCGCGCCAATCCCGACTCCATCACCGGCCGCTTCCTCGCGAATCCCCTGATGCACCCCGTGCAGCCTCGCCGCGAGGTGGGGCCGCGCATGTCCGCGATCACCGTGACCGGCGCGGGCCTTCACAACCTCAAGGACGTCGAGACGCGCATCCCCCTGGGCCGCCTGACCGTGATCACCGGCGTCTCGGGCTCGGGCAAGTCCACCCTGGCGCGCGACGTGCTGCGCGAGAACCTCGAGCGGCTGGTGGCGAGCGCCCGCGACCGGAAACCGGTGCCGTCCCTCACCGGCTGCAAGGGCATCAAGGGCTGGGAGGCCGTGACGCGCGTGCTCGAGGTGGACCAGACCCCCATCGGCAAGACGCCGCGCTCGTGCCCCGCCACCTACGTCGGCTTCTTCGACACCATCCGCAAGCTGTTCGCGGACACGCAGGAAGCCCGCATCCGGGGTTACTCCGCCAGCCGCTTCTCGTTCAACGCGGCGGGCGGCGGCGGCGCGAAAGGCAAGGGCAAGTCGAAGGCGAACGCCTCCCTGCCCTCGGCGGCCGGCCGCTGCGACGCCTGCGAAGGCCAGGGCATCAAGACGATCGAGATGAGCTTCCTGCCCGACGTGAAGGTGCTCTGCGAGGCCTGCGCCGGCGCGCGCTTCAATCCGGAGACGCTCGCGGTGCAGATGCGCGGCAAGTCCATCGGCGACGTGCTCGCGCTCAGCGTGGACGAGGCCGTGGATTTCTTCACCGCGCACCCGTCCATCCACCACGCGCTGCGCCTGCTGCAGGATGTGGGCCTCGGCTACCTCACGCTCGGCCAGCAGAGCCCCACGCTCTCGGGCGGCGAGGCGCAGCGCATCAAGCTGGTGACCGAACTGGCCAAGGTGCGCAACGTGGAAGCGCCCGGCCCCCGCGGCCCGCGCGGCGGTGCCGCCCACACCCTCTACGTGCTCGACGAGCCGACCGTCGGGCTGCACATGGCGGATGTGGAGAAGCTCATCCGCGTGCTGCACCGCCTCGTCGACGCCGGCAACACGGTGGTGCTCATCGAGCACAACCTCGACGTGATCGCGGAGGCGGACTGGATCGTGGACCTCGGGCCCGAGGGCGGGGATGGCGGCGGGCGCATCGTGATGGCCGCACCGCCCGAGGACTTCGTCGCCCGCGGGGCGAAATCGCACACCGCGACGGCGCTGCGCGATTTCCTCCGGACGCACGGGCATGGCTCGCGTGCGTAGCCGTCATCTCGCCGCCGGCGTGGCGGCCCTGTCGCTCGCCGCCGCGGCCCCCACCGCCGCCGAGCCCGACCCCGCCAAGGTCTTCCGCTACGCTTTCCCCATCGCGGAGACTTCCCTCGACCCGGCCAAGGGCATCGACCTCTACTCGGGCGCCATCACCGCGTCGATCTTCGACGTGCCGCTCAAGTACGACTACCTCGCGCGTCCGCTCAGGCTCAAGCCGAACACGCTGGCGGCGATGCCGGAGATCAGCGCGGACGGGCTCACCTACACGCTGCGCGTGAAGCCCGGCATCCATTTCGACGACCACCCCGCCTTCGGCGGCCGCAAGCGCGAGCTGGTCGCCGAGGACTACGTCTACTCGATGAAGCGCCTGCTGGACCCGAAGCTCGCCGCCCAGATGCTGTCGCAGTTCGAGGGGCACGTCGTCGGCGTCGACGAGGCGCTGGCGAAGGCGCGCAAGGCCAACCGGCTCGACTACGACGCGCCCATCGAGGGGCTGAGGACGCTCGACCGGTACACGTTCCGGATCCGGCTCGTCCGGCCGTTCTACAACTTCATCTACAACCTGGCCGACTGCCGCGTCTCCTGCGCCGTGGCGCGCGAGGTGGTCGAGCACCATGGCGAGGACATCGGGGCGAACCCCGTCGGCACCGGACCTTACCGGCTCGCGTTCTGGAAGCGCTCCTCCAAGCTGGTGCTCGAACCCAACCCCCGCTATCGCGAGGACTGGTTCGACGGCGAGCCGGCGGCCGACGACGCGCAGGGGCAGGCGATCCTCGCGACGATGCGCGGCAAGCGCCTTCCGCTCGTGGGCCGGGTGGAGGTCTACATCGTCGAGGAGGAGCAGCCGCGCTGGCTCGCCTTCCTCAACGAGGAATTCGACCTGGCCTACGAGGTCTCCGCCGAATTCGCCCACGTGGCGTTTCCCGGCAACCGCCCGGCCCCGAACCTGCAGCGGCGGGGCATGCAGATGGCGCAGGAGCCCGGGCTCGACCTCACGTTCGCCTACTTCAACATGCAGGACCCGCTCGTCGGCGGCTACACGCCGGAGAAGGTGGCGCTGCGCCGCGCCATGTCGCTCGGCTACAACACGCGCGACGAGATCGCCATCGTGCGCAAGGGCCAGGCGATCCTGGCGCACGCGCCGTACAGCCCCGGCGTCGCCGGCCATGACCCGAATTTCCGCACGAGCGCCAGCGAGTACAGCATCCCCAAGGCGCGGGCGTTGCTCGACGTCTTCGGCTACGTCGACCGCGACGGGGACGGCTACCGCGAACAGCCCGACGGTCGCCCGCTGGTCATCGAGATCGCCTCCACGCCCAGCGCGCGCGACCAGCAGATCGACGAGCTGTGGAAGCGCAGCATGGACGACATCGGCGTGCGCATGACGTTCCGCAAGGCGAAGTGGCCGGACCTGCTCAAGGAAGCGTATGCCGGCAAGCTGATGATGTGGAAGCTGGGCGGGTCGGCGGCCGCGCCCGATGCCGACACCTGGCTCGCGTCGCTCTACGGGCCGAACGCGGGGCTCAAGGGCAACGTCGCCCAGTTCCGGCTGGACGCCTACGACCGGCTCTACGAGCGCGCCCGGGCCCTGCCCGACAGCCCCGAGCGCACGAAGCTGTACCAGGAGATGGCCCGCCTCGTGGTGGCCTACGCCCCGTGGAAGGTGAACACGCACCGCGTGCTCACCGACATGTGGCATCCGTGGGTGATCGGCTTCCGCAGGCCGCCGGTGCAAAGCGACATGTTCTGGAAGTACATCGACATCGACAACGCGAAGCGCCCGCGCGCCTCGCCCTAGAAGCGGTAGCTGTCGTCCAGGCGGTCCAGCATGCGCAGCAGCGCGGGCCACTCCATCAGGCCGTAGGGGCGGCGCGTGCCGGGCTGGTAGTTGTTCCAGGTGGCCTCGAGCACCTCGGGCGGAACCGGGTTGAACGCAACGCCGCACGCCATCGCGGCGAGCTGGGATCGGCAGGAGAGCTCCAGCCGGTGCATCCAGTTGAAGGCCTCGCCGACGGTGCGCCCGACGGTGAGCAGGCCGTGGTTGCGCAGGATGAGCGCCTCGCTGTCCCCCATGTCCGCGAGGAGCGAAGCCTGTTCCTTCTCGTCCAGCACCACGCCCTGGTAGTCGTGGTAGCCGATCTTGAGGAAGCGCATCGCCGTCTGCGTGATCGGCAGCAGGCCGCATTCCAGCGCGGAGACGGCCAGGCCCGCCGCCGTGTGCGTGTGGATGACACAGGCGATCTCGTGGTTGGCGCGGTGCACCGCGCTGTGAATCACGTAGCCGGCCTTGTTGATGCCATAGTCCAGCGCGCCGAAATCGGGCTTGAGGAGGATGTTGCCGTCCACATCCAGCTTGATGAGGCTGGAAGCGGTGATCTCCTCGTACATCATTCCGTAGGCGTTGATGAGAAAGGCGTTCTCCTCGTCCGGCACGCGCGCCGAGATGTGGTTCGCCATCATGTCGGCCATGCCGTAGTGGGCGACGAGCCGGTAGGCGGCGGCGAGATCCACGCGCGCCTGCCATTCGGCGGCGCTGACTCGGCCCTTCATCGATTGGCGGGGAAGGCGGAGGGAATCGTTCATGGCGAAGCGCTCGGATCGGGGCGGGCAAGGGCGGCTCGCGGCCGCCATCGGGGCATTCCCGGATTCTAGTCCGCGCCGGGCCCGGCCGTGAAATCGCGCCGCGGCAAGGGCCGGTATCGCGAAAGATCGCTTCCGCGAACCCCGTCGACGGGCTAGAGTGCGCCCACAAAACGAAAACCGGAGGGGAAGACCATGCGTTTCGCCATCCTGCTGCCCACGCTCGCCGTGCTCGCCGCGGCAGCCGCGCCCGCCGTCCATGCCCAGGCCCCGGCCTGGCCCGCCAAGACGGTGAAGATCGTCGTCGCCTTCACGGCCGGCGGCACCACCGACATCATGGCCCGCACCGTGGCCCAGCGCCTGTCGGAGCGCTACAAGCAGTCGTTCGTGATCGAGAACAAGCCCGGCGCCGGCGGCAACATCGGCACCGAGCTCGTCGCGAAGTCGGCCCCGGATGGCTACACTTTCATCATGAATTCCGTGGGCCCCATCGCCGTCAACCCGAGCCTCTTCAAGAAGCTGCCGCACGACCCGATCAACGACCTGGTGCCGGTCGTGCAGGTGAGCGACGTGCCCAACGTGCTGCTCGTGCACCCTTCGCTCGGCGTGAAGTCGGTCGAGGGGCTGGTCGCGTACGGCAAGGCCAACCCCGGCAAGCTCAACTACGCCTCCACCGGCGTGGGCACCTCCTCGCACCTGTCGAGCTTCATGTTGGCTTCGCGGGGCGGGTTCGAGGCGACGCACGTCCCCTACAAGGGCGCCGAGGCGCTCAAGGACCTGCTCACGGGCCGCGTGCAGTTCATGTTCGCGACCATCCCGTCGGTGATCGGCCACATCAAGGCCGGCAGCCTGGTCGCGATCGGCGTGAGCAGCGTGAAGCGCTCGCGCTCGATGCCCGAGGTGCCCACCATCGCCGAAAGCGGGTTCCCCGGATTCGAGGCGGGCTCATGGTTCGGCCTCTTCGCCCCGAAGGGAACGTCGCCGGCCATCATCGCCGAGCTCAACAAGTCGGTGAACGAGGTCATCGCGGACCGGGCCATCGAGACGAAGATGGTGGAGGAAGGCGCGGATCCCGTCGGCGGCAGCCCGGAGAAGTTCGCGGCGTTCGTGCGCGCGGAGCACGAGAAGTGGCGCGCGGTCGTGAAAGCCTCCGGCGCCTCGGTCGATTGATGCCGTGACGCGCCTCCCCCGGATCGTCTTCCCGGCAGCTCTCGCGCTCTCGGCGGCCCTCGCGACCGCCGCGCCCGCCCTCGCGGCCTCCCCGGCCGCGGTGCCCCGCCACGCCGATCCGGCGAAGGTCTTCCGCTACGCCATCGAGGTCTCGGAGACCAACCTCGACCCGCACCGCATTTCGGATCTCTATTCGAACATCGTCATCCAGGGCATGTTCGACGCGCCCCTGCGTTACGACTACCTGGCGCGGCCCCCGAAGCTGGTGCCCAACACGCTCGCGGCGATGCCCGAGATCAGCGCCGACGGGCTCACCTACACGATGCGCGTGCGACCCGGCATCTTCTTCGCGGACGATCCGGCTTTCGAGGGCCGCAAGCGCGAGCTCGTCGCGGCCGACCATGTCTACGCGATGAAACGGGTGCTCGATCCGCGCAACGCCGCCCCGCTGCTCTCGGAGATCGAGGGAATCGTCGCGGGCACCGACGAGATCCTCGCCAAGGCGCGCAAGTCGAACCGCCTGGACTACGACGAGCCCGTCTCGGGACTCGAGGTCCTGGACCGCTACACCTATCGCATCCGCCTCACGAAGCCGCTCTTCAATTTCATCTACCAGCTTGCGGACTGCCGCGTCTCCTGCGCCGTGGCGCGCGAGGTGGTCGAGCGCTACAAGGAGGACGTGGGTGGGCACCCGGTAGGCACGGGGCCCTTCCGGCTCGCGCTCTGGAAGCGCTCCTCCAAGATCATCCTGGAGGCCAACCCCGATTTCCGCGAGGAGACCTTCGACGGCGATCCCGCGCCGGGCGACGCCGAGGCCCGCGAGATCCTCGCGAAGCTCAAGGGCCGGCGCCTGCCGATGATCGGCCGCGTCGAGGTCTACGTCATCGACGAGCAGCAGCCGCGCTGGCTCGCCTTCCTCAATGCCGAGCACGACCTCATCTTCCGCGTGGGCGAGGAATTCTCGAACGTCGCCATGCCCAACAACGTGATCGCGCCCAACCTCGCGAAGCGGGGCATCCGGATGGCCCAGGTCCCGGGCATGGACATCACCTACAACTACTTCAACATGGACGACCCGACGGTCGGCGGGTACACGCCGGACAAGGTCGCCCTGCGCCGCGCGATCTCCCTCGCCTACAACACGAAGGACGAGATCGCGATCATCCGCAAGAACCAGGCGGTGCCCGCGAATACGCCCTACGGCCCGGGCGTCGTCGGATACGACCCGGGCTTCCGCACGACCATGTCCGAGTACCACCCGGCCAGGGCCAAGGCGCTGCTGGACATGTACGGGTACCTCGATCGCGACGGGGACGGCTACCGCGAGATGCCCGACGGTTCGCCGCTCGTCCTCAGGGGCAACTCGACGCCGAATGCCCGGGACAACCAGCTCGACGAACTGTGGAAGCGCAGCCTGGACGAGATCGGCGTCCAGTTCACGGTGCGCAAGGCCAAGTGGCCGGACCTGCTGAAGGAGTCCTACGCCGGCAAGCTCATGTTCTGGCAGCTGGGTGGTTCGGCCTCGCAGCCCGAGGCGGATACGTGGCTCACATCGCTCTACGGGCCCAACACGGGCCTCAAGGGCAACCAGGCGCGCTTCCGCCTTCCCGCCTACGACCGACTCTACGAAAAGGCGCGGGAGACCCTGGACAGCGACGAGCGCACGCGGCTCAACAAGGAGATGGCGCGCATCGTCGCCGCCTACGCGCCCTGGAAGGTCAACACGCACCGGATCCTCACGGACATGTGGTACCCGTGGGTCATCGGGTACCGCCGCCCGCAGATCCAGAACCAGAATTTCTGGCGGTTCATCGACATCGACACCGCCACGAGCCCGGCCACGCCGCGCTGACCGGGCTGTTGTTAGGGCTCACTGACGATCCGGTCCCGCGGCATTTTCGGCACTTCCCGGGGGCCGGATCGCGTACAATCCGCATCCAAGGTTTCCGAGGCGCTTCAACCGGTTAGCGCCTCCCGCCCCACCGAAAGCCGCAAGGCGTTCGGAATCCCAACGATGCATGTTTTCTGCCTGAACCGGTCGGAAGGCGCGATGCCTTTCCAGGCCGATCCTTCAGGAGAGAACCATCAGCCAGACTTTCGAAAGTCTCGGGCTTCTGCCCGAGCTGCTTCGCGCCGTCGCCGAGCACGGTTACACCGAACCCACCCCCATCCAGCAGCAGGCCATCCCCGTCGTGCTCGCGGGCCGCGACCTGCTCGGGGCCGCCCAGACGGGCACCGGCAAGACGGCCGGGTTCGTGCTGCCGCTCCTGCAACGCCTCGCGCCGATGGCGAGCAAGAGCTTCTCGCCCGCGCTGCACCCCGTGCGCTGCCTCATCCTCACGCCCACCCGCGAACTCGCCATCCAGGTCTTCGAGAGCGTGAAGACGTACGGCAAGCACGTCCCGCTCAAGCCCTTCTGCGTCTACGGGGGCGTCAACATCAACCCGCAGATCCAGGAGATGCGAAAGGGCGTGGAGATCCTCGTCGCCACGCCGGGACGCCTGCTGGACCTCACGGGCCAGAAGGCCGTCGACCTGCGGCAGGTGTCGATCCTGGTGCTGGACGAAGCCGACCGCATGCTCGACATGGGCTTCATCCCGGACATCAAGCGGATCATCAACATGATCCCGGGCTCGCGGCAGACGCTGCTCTTCTCGGCCACGTTCTCCGACGAGATCCGCAAGCTCTCCGCGCAGTTCCTGAAGGACCCGGCCACGGTCGAAGTCGCCCGCCGCAACACGCCGGCCGAGCTGGTCACGCAGTGGGCGCACCTCATCGAATCGAAGAAGAAGCGCGACCTCCTCTCGCACCTGGTGAAGAGCAACAACTGGGAGCAGGTGCTCGTCTTCTGCAAGACCAAGCACGGCGCCAACCGGCTCGCCTACCAGCTCGAGAAGGACGGCATCAACGCGGCCGCCATCCACGGCAACAAGAGCCAGAACGCGCGCATCGAGGCCCTCGAGACCTTCAAGGCCGGCAAGGTGCGCGTCCTCGTGGCGACGGACATCGCGGCCCGCGGCCTCGACATCGAGGCGCTGCCGCACGTGGTGAACTTCGACCTGCCCACCGTACCGGAGGACTACGTGCACCGCATCGGCCGCACCGGCCGCGCGGGCATGGAGGGCGAGGCCATCTCGATCGTGTGCCACGAGGACAAGGGCCTGCTCGCCGCCATCGAGCAGCTCCTCAAGAAGAAGATCGAGATCCGGCCCGTGGTCGGCTTCACCGGCACCGGCGCGCCGCGTCCCGACGAGCCGCGCGAGGAATCGCGCGAGCGCGGCCGCGGGGGTCGCGGCGAACGCGGCGGCCGATCCGGCCCGCGCTCCGAGCCCCGCCCGCCTCGCGAACCGCGCGGCGAGGCCTCTCCTGCCCGGGAGCCCCGTGGCGAATCCGCACCGGTCCGGGAACCGCGTGGCGAAACGGCCCCGGCCCGCGAGCCGCGCCCGGAACCGGCCCGCGCCCGCCCGCCGCGCGAGGAACGCCGCCCGACGCAGTCCTCCGCGCCGGCGATGGATTTCTCCAAGCCCTACGAACCTTCGGCCGACGCGAAGCCGATCGAGCAGCCCGACGAGCCGGCGACGCGCAAGCGCACGCACGGCGCAGTGCCGGTGCTGTTCCGCCGCAAGTCTTCCTGAGGATCCATGGACCCGAGAGACGCCGCGCCGCAGCTCGTCCGCCGCCAGGACTACACCCCGCCCGCCTACCTCGTCGATGAGGTCCTGCTCGACGTCGATATCGCGCGGCCCTGGGCGACCATCCGGGCGACTTTGCGAATGCGGCGAAACCCCGCGGGCCCGGGCGGTGCGCTCGTGCTCCAGGGCGAGCATCTCGAGTTCCTGGGCGCCTCGATCGACGGCCGGGCCCTGGCGGCCGAGGCGATGTGCCTCGACGAGAAGTCGCTCGTCATCGCCGCCGTCCCCGATGCCTTCACCCTCGAGACGACCGGGCGCCTCGATCCGTGGAAGAACACGCGCCTCGAGGGCTTCTACGCCTCGAAGGACGGCCTGTTCTCGCAGTGCGAGGCCGAGGGGTTCCGCACGATCACCTGGTTCCCCGACCGCCCGGACGTGATGGCGAAGTACCGGGTGAAACTGCATGCGGTGCGCGAGGAGTTCCCCCACTTGCTCGCCAACGGCAACCTGGTCGCCGCCGGCGAGGAGGAAGGCGGGCGCCACTGGGCCGAGTGGGAAGACCCCTTCCCGAAGCCGTGCTATCTTTTCGCGATGGTGGCGGCCAAGCTCGACCGGCTCGAGGACCACTTCGTCACGAAGTCCGGCAAGAAAGCGCTGCTGCAGGTCTACGTGGAGTGCGGCAAGCTCGACCAGGCCGGCTTCACGATGCAGAGCCTCAAGAGCTCCATGCAATGGGACGAGGAGCGCTTCGGCCTGGAGCTCGACCTGGACCGCTTCATGATCGTCGCCGTGAGCGACTACAACATGGGCGCGATGGAGAACAAGGGCCTCAACCTCTTCAACACGAAGTACGTGCTGGCCCGCGCCGATACGGCGACCGACGTCGACTTCATGATGATCGACCGCGTGGTCGCCCATGAGTACTTCCACAACTGGACGGGCAACCGCGTCACCTGCCGCGACTGGTTCCAGCTCTCGCTCAAGGAGGGCCTCACGGTCTTCCGCGACCAGGAGTACGGCATGGACGAGTACTCGCGCGCCGTCTCGCGCATCCAGGACGTGCGCGACCTGCGCGAGCGCCAGTTCCCGGAGGACGCGGGCCCCATGTCGCACCCGGTGCGCCCCGACGCGTATTCGGAGATCAACAACTTCTACACCGCGACCGTGTACGACAAGGGCGCGGAGGTCGTGCGGATGTACCAGGCCTTCCTCGGGCGCGAGGGCTTCCGCAAGGGCATGGACCTCTACTTCCAGCGCCATGACGGGCAGGCGGTCACCTGCGACGATTTCCGCGCGGCCATGGCCGACGCGAACGGCGCGGACCTCGCCCAGTTCGAGCACTGGTACTCGCAGGCGGGCACGCCGGTGCTCGAGACGCGCGGGACGCACGACGCGAGCGCGAAGACCTATACCCTCGAGATCCGCCAATCGTGCCCGCCCACGCCGGGCCAGCCGGTGAAGCTGCCATTCCACATTCCCGTGGCCGTGGGCCTGGTCGACACGCAGGGTCATGACCTGCCGCTGCGACTGGCCGGCGAGGACACCGCCTTCGATCGCGCCGACCCGAAGACGGGCGAGATCACGCGCATCCTGGCGCTGCGCGAGGCCGTGCACACGTTCGTGTTCGAGGATGTGGAGGAAAGGCCCGTGCCCTCGATCCTGCGCGGCTATTCCGCGCCCGTGATCCTGAAGCACGACTTCAGCGACACCGACCTCACCCATCTCATGGCGTACGACGCCGATCCGTTCAACCGCTGGGAGGCGGGCCAGGTGCTCGCCACGCGCATCCTGCTCTCCGGTGTCGAGGCGATCCGCGCCGGTCGGCCCCTGGAGATCCCGGTTGCGTTCGTCGAGGCGATGGGCCGCGTGCTCACCAACGGCTCGCGCGACCCGGCCTTCGCCGCGGAGTGCCTGAAGCTGCCCGGGGAGCGAGAACTCTCCGAACAGATGGCCGTCGCCGATCCGGACGCGATCCACACCGCCCGGAAGACCCTCGTGCTCGAGATCGCGAAGCGATACCGCACGCGATTCGAAGGCGCTTTCCGGCATTTCACCGTACCCGGCGCCTATTCGCCCGATGCCCACGCCGCGGGCCGGCGCGCGCTGCGAAATGCGGCCCTGGGCTACATCATGGCCGTGGACGATTCGACGGCACGCGCCCTCACCTTCCTCGAGTTCCGCCGCGCCGAGAACATGACCGACGCGATGGCCGCCCTCGAATGCCTCGCGAATTCGGCCGGCGCCGAGCGCGAGCGCGCCCTGTCGATGTTCTACGACAAGTGGAAGGACGAGGCGCTCGTGGTCGACAAGTGGTTCCGCGTGCAGGCCACGTCCGACCTGCCCGGCGCCATCGGGCGCATCGAGAAGCTCACGGCCCACCCGGCCTTCGACCTGAAGAACCCCAACCGGGCGCGCTCTCTGCTGCACGCGTTCGCAACCGACAATCCCTCGCACTTCCAGGCGGCGGACGGCTCGGGCTACCGGTTCGTGGCGGATCACGTGATCGCGCTCGACCGGATCAACCCGCAGGTGGCCTCGCGGCTCGCCCGGTGCTTCGATCGCTGGCGCAAGTTCGACGCGGGTCGCCAGGGGCTCGCGCGCGCGGCGCTCGAGTCGATAGCGCGAACCGGCGGCCTCTCGTCCGACGTCGCCGAGATCGTGAACCGGGCGCTGGCCTGAAGGCTCAGCGCATCGTGCTTTCGGGGCCGTTGCCGGCCTCGGGCAGCGGCGGCCGCCAACCCTGCGCGAGCGACCGTCCGGTCTCCTCGAAGAGGCGCGAGGGCGTCCAAGGCGAGAACAGGCGCCACCGCTCGAACCCGACGCGCGCCTTGAACGCGCGGCCCAGGACCTTCTGCGCCGCCATCGCCCCCACGTACCACGCGCGGCGGGCAGGCCCGGCCCGCGCGTGCCGGCGCGCCTGCGCGGGCAGGATCTCGCGGTCGAAGAGCTCCAGCCACCTCCCGCGGATCGCCTCGATATCGAATTCGCGCGCATGCGCCCGCCCATTCGCGATCATCGACTGGTAGAGAGCGGCGGAGGCCTTCAGCCGGTCGATGGCGGCGAGAACATCCCCCGGTGAGGTGATCTCGACGAAATCGAGCGGCGAGCGCCGTACCTCGAGATAGGCCGGTTCGGCCGTCGCCAGGACCGGGACACCCGCGAGCCACGCGTTGTAGATCTTGGTCGCGGGCTTGGTGGCCAGCATCGCGGGCGAATCGTCGCGAACCGCGAGAACGAGGTCCGTGCCTCGGTAGTCGCCCCAGCCTGTCCCGATCGAATCGAACCGGATCCCGCGCGCCGTCAGGGCGGCGAGGAACCGCGGCTCCGCGAGCCAGGCCGGCAGGCGATCCGGTCGGCCGTGATAGGTGAGTCGAGCAATGCGATGGCCGCGCTGCGGATCGCGCGGGCGGAGGCCGGGTTGCGGCCAGAGCGGCAGGAATCGCTCGCCCCCCCGCAGGTGCGTGCCGTTCTGGGCAATGGCGAGGTCGCAGGCGAGCACCGGCGCCCGGTCGGCGCGGACCACCACCAGGAAGGCGCCCGAGCGCTCGACACGGCAATCGTTGGCATCGTCGCGATGCACGAGCGCGATGCCGGAGGAGGGCACGCGGGAAGCGACGCTCACGCGGCAACCGCGTCGCTCGAGACCCTCGCGCAACCGCAGGTACCCTTGCGCGATCCAGGAGTTGCGCCCGCCCTGGAAGCGCGAGGGCTCGCGTTCGATATCCGACTCGGCGAGCCGCTCGATATCGGGCCAGTCCCGCTCGAGATGGCCGAGGACGAAAGTGACGACGGATGCGGGAACGGGCGCGGTGAGAGTCGGCATGTCGATATGACTTGCAAACTACGCGCCCGATTCCGCAATTCCATTGCCGACGCCGGAAATGATGTAACCAACGGTAATCGCGTCGGCGAAAATCGTCGCCTTGAAACGACGAAGGCCGCTTGCGCGGCCTCCTGTCGGGTGCTGCAGGCCTTGGGGGCCTCAGTTCTTCTTGATCTGCTCCAGCACCTTGAAGGTGCTCTTGGAGGCGCCGTTGAAAAGGCGCTTGAACGCCTTCGGCAAGCAGCGGCGCTCGAGGGTGTTGCGGCGGGTGCGTTTGCGTTCGGCCATTTGCGGCTCCTGGAGGCGAAACGATCGATTATACCGGAGCCGGGACTCGCCCGCACCGGTGCCGGATGGCGGGCTAGAGGTTGCGAACCAGTCCGTCGATCAGTTCCGCCGGAATGCGCTTGCCGTCCGGCGAGACGGACTCGCCGCGGGCCCGGGACATGCCGTTCTCGAAGATGCCTTCGAAACGCGATCCGTCCGGAAACCAGAAGGTGCCCTTGCCCTTGAGGACTCCGTCGGAGAATTCACCTTCGTACTTGGCGCCATTGGTGTAGAAGTACGAGCCGATGCCCGAGAGACTGCCGTCCTTGAGATCGCCCTCGTAGCGATCGCCCGTGGCGAAGTGGTAGACGCCCTTGCCCTGCGGACGCCCGTTCTCGAAGGTGCCCTCGATGCGATCGCCGGACTTGATGAAGTACCGGCCCTTGCCCTGCAGCCTGCCCGCGGCCATCTCGCCTTCATAGCGGTCCCCGCTCGTGAAGCGGTAGATGCCGATGCCGGTGGCCTTGCCGTCGACGAAAGTGCACTCGATGCGATCGCCGGCCTTCGTGACATAGATGCCGCGTCCGCTGATGACGCCGGCCTTCACCTCGCCGTCGTAGGAGTCGCCGTTGCCGAACTGGTAGCGCCCCTTGCCGTTCGGCTTGTCCGCGGCGAACTCGCCTTCGTAGCGGTCGCCGTTCTCCCACTGGTAGGTGCCCTGGCCGTGCATCGCGCCGTCCCGGTATTCGCCTTCGTACTTGAAGGTCTTGGTCTTGTACGTGCCCTTGCCGTGCAGCTGGATACCGCGCATGGCCCCGGTGTAAACGGAACCGTCGCCGAAATCGACTTCCCGGATGCCTGGCGCGATCTCCCGGCCCGGCTGCTCGTCCTTCGCCCGAGCCGGCGCGAGCACCGGCGAGTCGGAAGGACCGGCGGCAGGGGCCGCTTCGGAAGGCGTCGGGCGCGGTCGGGCGGCGGGAGGGGCGCTGGACGCCGCCGCAGCCACCTTGGCCGGCTGTTCCGCCGGGCGGGGGGCGGGCTCCTCCGCAGCGGGCTTCGGAACCGGTGCGGGCGGCTGCGCTGCCGATGGCGCGGCGGCAACGGCCACCGAAGGGGGCACCACCGGTTTCGTGACCGCCGCCGGCGGGGACGTGGCCGGGGGCGAACCGGATACGGCCGGCCCGGGCGTCGTGGCAGGAGCTGCGGCAGGCGCCTGCGTCGACGCGGCCACGTTGGCTGCCGGAACTCGGGCACGCCCCGTCACCGCATCGAGCCGGTTGCGGGCGAGCGGCGCGAATGTGCCGGCCGGATATTTGTCGAGATAGGCCTGGAGATCATCGGGGCGGGTGGATTCCTGCACGCTCTTCCAGAAGAGCAGTTCCATCTGCGCGGAGGTTTCGGCCGAAGGGCCGCTCGCCGTCGCGCCCGGACCCGCGGCGCCGCGGCCCGATGGATTGAAGGTGAATTCGCCCTTGATGGACGACAGCTCCCACGGCGTCTGGGTGCGCCGGGTCTCTCGCTCCACGCCTTCACGCACTTTCCGGAAGAGCACCTCGACCGGCATGTCGGGGATCTTGATGTTCTGCAGGATGTGGCTCGTGTAAGTGCCGTTGCGGTTGTAGCCGTCCTGCGCCGTCGCGCCGGGCGCCGTCGCGTACGCGATGAGCGAGCCCGAAGGTCCGCTCATCTGCGCCAGGCCCGTGGCCGACACACGGAAAGTGTCGCGGAACGGGTTGTCCCGGCAAGCGTCGAGAATCACGAAGTTGAAACGCGTCTTCGCGCGCTCCATCCGGTCGAACACCTGCGATATGTCGATGGAGAAGAACGTGACGTCGTCCTCCGAACCCATGACGGCGTCGATCGGGATGAGGTAGTTGCGGTCCTTGAACTGCATCGCGTGGCCGGCGTAGAAGAAAAGCGCCGCGTCGGCGCCTTCGACGGCCTTGCCGAACTCCTGGATGGCCGCGAACATCTCGACTCGCGTCACGTTCTCCTTGACGATCGTCTTGAACCCGAGCTCCCGAAGCGTGGCGCTGAGGTCGCGCACGTCGTTGATCGAGTTGCGAAGCGGCGAGCTCGGATACTGGATGTTGCCGATGAGCAGGGCCACACGGCCGTTCGCCTGGGCGAAGGTCGCGGTGGCAAGCAGCCAGGCGGCCGCAAGGGCGGACAGCAAGCGCATGAGGGTCGAGGATGCCCTGGTCGTCATCGGTATCAGGCAAGAGGGTCGGTGTGCGCCGGCCCGAGCGGGAATTATCGCTCAACCGGCGGCCCGGTGGGGCCGCGGGCGCCTCCGGACCTAGGGACGGGCGAGCCCCGGCAGTTCTGGAATGTCGGGCCGCTCCGCTGCCAGCTGGCCCCAGACTTCGCGGGCATCCGGCGCCGCCCCGATTCCCTGGAGCACGAGGGCGAGCTGCACCCGGTCGCTGAACGACCTGGCAGAAGCCCTTGCCTTGTCGGCTTTCTGGACGGCATCGGCGGAAAGCACTTCGAAGCGGGCGTCGGCCGGCGGGCCTTCCTTGGGAGTGACCGACCACGAATACGACTGTCCCGCGACGAGCTTCACGGGAAGCTTCAGGGTCGTGCCCCTGACCGTGCCGGCGTGGACCTGCTTGCCGCTCGCGGCCGTGACCACGATTTCATAGGTGGCCGACGGATCACCGCCCCAGCGCAGCGCGGGCTGCAGCTGCGCGATCGAGCCCGTGGGGAACTGGGGGCCGACGGCACCGGGCTTCGGAACCTGGGCGCTTCGCATGCGCAGGCTCGCGGTGCCGGCCTTGGAAGCCTGCACGATGACCATGGCATCGGCGTGCGACGCGAGGCGGCGCTTCGCGGGGGTGGCGCCCGTGGCCGCCGTGACCGAATCCTTCCCGACCACGAACTCGCCGGGCCCCTTGAGGATGAACTCCTCGCCGCTCACGACGAACATCACGGCCGCCTGGGCACCCGGGCCGAGCTTGAGGCGGGAACCGGGAATGAGCTCGCCCAGAAATGGAGGCCTGCCGCCGTCGTTGAGGGCGACCTCCCCCTTCACGTCACACACGAAGGCCGTCGGATCCGCGGAGGCGGCCGGGGGAGACGACGCCAGCGCCAACGCCGCCATGATCACGCGAAGCAGGCTTCGCACGGATTCGTTCACTTCGCGAGTGCGGCGATTTCGGGCAGGTCGCCGCGCTCCTGCGCGAGGCGCCCCCACCATTCGGCAGCCTCCTGCGCGGCGCCCAATTCCTGCAACAGGAGGGCATAGAGCGCGCGATCGGAGAACTCGGCCTTCTCCGCAGGACGGCGCTTCTCGGCCTTGTCGATCGATGCGGCCGGCAGCGTACGGAACGAGGCCTTGCCGATCTCCGTACCGGAGACCGTCACGCTCCAGACGTACTCGGTATCCGGCTTGAGCTTCGCCGGCACCTTCATCGTCGTGCCCGTGGACTTCGCCTTCACGACGGGCTTGTCCTCGGCACCGGCCGGCGCAACGATGACTTCGGCGGGCGCCTTGCCCTCGCCGGCGGCCCAGCGCAGCACAGGCTGAAGTGTCGACACGGCGCCGCGCACGGGAAACTCGAGGCGGACGGGCGCCAGGGGCTTCGAAGGCGCCGCCGAACGCATGCGAATGCTCGCCGACTGGGTCTGCGCAACCTTCACGAGGACGTCGCCGCTGGCGCGCCACGACGTCTCGCGCGACGAAGGCGGCATGCCGCTGCCGACGGTCATCTCGCGCTCTCCCACCGCGAAATCGCCCGGCCCCTTCAGCACGAATTCCTTCCCGGACTGGATGAACATCACGGACAGGGTCGCCTCCTTGCCCAGGGCGACCTTCTGCCCCTTGCCGAGCTCCGACATGAGCAGGGGGCGCGAACCGCCATCGACGGCGACTTCGCCCTTCATGTTGGTGACGAAAGCGACCGGGTCCGCCGCCAGCGCGGGTGCACCGGCGGCAAGGGTGGCGATCAGGAACAGTGTGCGCAGCATCGTTTTCATTATGGCCTCGCGTTCCGGTCCGGGCCCTACGGTTGCCCCGTGCGGATGCCCCAGACCTGGACAGGACTATGCCCCTTGACTTCGTGCGTGCCCAAGGGCTCGAAACGGAACCGGTCGCCGAGCCGTTCGACGACGGCGCCGGTGACCAGGATCTTGCGGCCGAGGTCCTTCGTGAGACCTTCGATCCGCGCGGCGACGTTCACCGCGTCGCCGATGGCCGAGTAGTTGTGCCTTTCCGAGGAACCGATATTGCCCACCGTGACCGACCCGAAGTTGACGCCGATGCCGATGGTGAGCGTGGGCAGGCCTTCGCTTTCGAAGTCGCCGTTCAGGTCGTCGAGCTCATCCATCATCGCCAACGCGCATTGCACCGCATCCGCGCATGGATCCGCCGATTTCCGCGGCGCCCCGAACAGGACCATCATGCCATCGCCGATGAACTTGTCAACGGTGCCATCGTGGTGATGGACGGCTTTCACCATGCGGTCGAAATACCGTTGCAACACGGCCGTCACGACGGCCGGCGGCAGTCGTTCGGAAAGCGTGGTGAATCCCCGGATGTCGCTGAAAAGGACGCACACATCGGCGAGCTGGCCGCTCACGCCGGGAGACAGCCCGCCGGCGAGCATCTCGTTCATGACGGCGGGGCTGACCTGCCCCGCGAAGGTGCGCTTGAGCCGCCCGCGCTCCAGCGAGCTCTCGATGCCATCGACGATCGCACGGGTGATGAAGCCGGTCCACAGGGTGAAGGTGATCCAGGCGATCGGCAGGAGGGTCTGATGCTCGCGGATCGCATAGGCCCCGCCGGCGAACGCCACCGCGGTCAGCCCCAGTGCGCCTGCCAGTGCGGAGGCTAGGCCGAAATGCAGGAAGACGAGCGCGCCGACGAGCAGGCAGATGCCCCATCGCACATCGTCCGACACGGGATGGATGAGCCCGCGGGCAACATGGCTGCGCAAGGCCTGCAGATGCGTGATCACTCCCGGCTGGTTGAAACGCTCGGGTCCCTGGACGCCATCGATGTCGATGAGCTGAACCGGGAGTTGCCAGCGGTCCGAGCGCTTGTTCACGTAGCCTACGAGCACCATGCGGCCCGCGAATGCTCGCTCGAGCAGTGCGTCCTCGCCTGCGGCCTTCCACGCGATCACGTCCTGCATGGGGACGTACTCCACGCGCGCGCCGATGCTGTAGTCGATGTAGCCCGAATCGACGGGCTTTCCCACGGCCCGCAGCATCTGGCCCACGAGCGTGCGCGCCGCCCGCGACTGGCCGAGTTCCGATTCGCTGAACCGGCGGGAGACGGCGTCCGGGTCCTTGAGCTGTTGGTCGAGCCCGAGGCCGCCTTCGCCCAGCACGCGCGCGAACGTCGGGTGCATCCTCGCCGCGCGGCCCTCCCGGTCGACCGTCAACGCAAAGACGACCGGCGCGGACTGTCGCGCTTCGCGGATGGCCCGGAACAGCGTGAGATCGAGTCCCGGGACGATTCCGTCGTAGGACCTCTCGGGGGGAACGACGTCCACGCCTATCGCGAGCGGGCGCGCATCCTTGAGGGCGAGCAGCAGCCGGGCGAAGTGTCCGTGCCAAAGGGCGACCGGTTCGGTGAATGCCTCCTCGCTGCCTTCGTCGATTCCGATCAGGACGACGTCATTGGCGAGCGGCTGGGCGAACTGGCTTCGCAGGAATCGAACCTGAAGGTCGAAGGCAGTCCTTTCGAGGGCCGCGAGCGGGGACTCATCCGAATCGGGAATGCGACTGGCGACGAGCAGCAGAAGGATGAGCAGCACGTAGAGCATCACGCTGCGCGCAAGGGGTGCCGTCCAAAGACGCTCGGCGACAAAGGCGACGCGGCCCGCGAATGCGCGGGTCGGTCCGGGTCGCGCAGTCGAGACCATTGCCGGAGTGACTTTCCGCTTGCCCTAGAACATCACGACCTGGCGGACGACACGGCCGCTCGCCAATCGGTCGAATCCCACGTTGATGTCTTCGAGTTGCAGGTGATCGCTCATCAACTTGTCCACCGGCAATTTCCCGTCCTGGTAGAGCGCTATGTAGCGAGGGATGTCTCTGAGCGGTACGCACGAGCCCACATAGCTGCCCTTCACGGTGCGTTCCTCGGCGGTGAGGTTGACGTGCTGCAACGGCCAACGGTGATCGGGGTGCGGCAGCCCGGCAGTGACGGTGGTTCCGCCTCGGCGCGTGACGCGATAGGCAAGTTCCATCGCGAGCACGGAGCCGGCCATCTCGAACGCGAAGTCGACGCCGCCGCCGCTTGCCGCGCGCACCCGCTCGATGGCATCAGTTGCGCCTGCGTTCACGGTGTGCGTCGCCCCCAGCGTGCGGGCAAGTTCGAGCTTCTCTTCGAACAGATCGACGGCCACCACGACGCGGGCGCCCGAAAGAACGGCGGCGAGCACGCTGTTCATTCCGACGCCCCCGAGCCCGACGACGGCCGCGGTCGTGCCGGGTGTCATTCGGGCGGTATTCACGACGGCCCCGACCCCGGTGAGAACGGCGCAGCCGAAGAGGGCGGCCTCGTCGAAGGGCAGGGCGGGATCGATCTTCACGAGCGACCGGCGGGAAACGACGGCGAATTCGGCAAAGGCCGACACCCCCATGTGGTGATTGACCGGGCAGCCCCGCATCGAGAGCCTGCGAGTCCCGCCGAGTAGCGTTCCAGCAGCATTGGAGGCGGCACCGGGCTCGCATAGCGCCGGGCGCCCTTCCGAGCATGGCACGCAGTGCCCGCAGCTCGGGACGAAAACCATGACGACGTGATCGCCGGGCGCAAGATCAGCGACGAGCGGACCGCACTCGACGACTTCGCCGGCGGCTTCGTGGCCAAGCGCCATGGGGACCGGCCTGGGCCGATCTCCATTGATCACGGATAGATCCGAATGGCAAAGGCCGGCCGCCCGAACCCGAACGAGTACCTCGCCGATACCCGGCGGATCGATGTCGACTTCCTCGATGCGAAGGGGCCGGCTTTGCTCGTAGGGTGGCGGCGCCCCCACCGCGTGAAGGACGGCAGCGCGAGCTTTCAAGTATTTCTCCTGGGCGGTTCCAGCGCCTGAGCGTATCGCCGGCCCCCTCGTGGCGCAAGGCGTCCCTGAAAAGCAAAAGGGCCACCTGGTGGGGTGGCCCTTCTGGGTTGAATCGCTTTGGGGGCGATTCGGGGTAAGGCCCTGGCGATGACCTACTTTCTCACGGGCAATCCGCAATATCATCGGCGCGACGTCGTTTCACGGTCCTGTTCGGGATGGGAAGGGGTGGGGCCAACGCGCTATGGTCGCCAGGAATTCTGTGTCGTGCTCGCTTGGGTGTTTGAGGCCCATGCGCTCACGCGCTTGTTCGGGGGGTGTAGAAGGTTTGGGTTGATGCGTGATTGCGTCGTCTTTGCGACGAGCGTTGTTCTTACAGAGTTATAGAGTCAAGCCACACGGGCAATTAGTACTGGTTAGCTAAGAGGGTTACCCCCCGTGCACACCCAGCCTATCAACGTCCTGGTCTCGGACGACCCTTCAGGGAGGTCAAGCCTCCGGGAGATCTCATCTTCAGGCAAGTTTCCCGCTTAGATGCTTTCAGCGGTTATCTCTTCCGCATATAGCTACCCGGCAATGCGACTGGCGTCACAACCGGTACACCAGGGATGCGTCCACTCCGGTCCTCTCGTACTAGGAGCAGCCCCCGTCAAATCTCCAACGCCCACGGCAGATAGGGACCAAACTGTCTCACGACGTTTTGAACCCAGCTCACGTACCACTTTAAATGGCGAACAGCCATACCCTTGGGACCGGCTACAGCCCCAGGATGTGATGAGCCGACATCGAGGTGCCAAACTCCCCCGTCGATATGAACTCTTGGGAGGAATCAGCCTGTTATCCCCAGAGTACCTTTTATCCGTTGAGCGATGGCCCTTCCATACAGAACCACCGGATCACTATGACCTGCTTTCGCACCTGCTCGACTTGTCAGTCTCGCAGTCAAGCCACCTTATGCCATTGCACTATGAGTACGATTTCCGACCGTACCTAGGTGACCTTCGCACTCCTCCGTTACTCTTTGGGAGGAGACCGCCCCAGTCAAACTGCCTACCATGCACGGTCCCCGACCCCGTCAAGGGGCCCAGGTTAGAACCGCAACGTCGTCAGGCTGGTATTTCAACGTCGGCTCCACCGGAACTAGCATCCCGGCTTCAAAGCCTCCCAGCTATCCTACACAGACAACGTCACAGTCCAATGCAAAGCTACAGTAAAGGTTCATGGGGTCTTTCCGTCTAGCCGCGGGTAGATTGCATCTTCACAAACATTTCAACTTCGCTGAGTCTCAGGAGGAGACAGTGTGGCCATCGTTACGCCATTCGTGCGGGTCGGAACTTACCCGACAAGGAATTTCGCTACCTTAGGACCGTTATAGTTACGGCCGCCGTTTACCGGGGCTTCGATCAAGAGCTTGCACCCCATCACTTAACCTTCCGGCACCGGGCAGGCGTCACACCCTATACGTCGACTTCCAACGTCTTAGCAGAGTGCTGTGTTTTTGATAAACAGTCGCAGCCACCGATTCTCTGCGGCCTTCTTCGGCTTCGCGGGCAAGCCGCTACACCTACCAAAGGCACACCTTCTCCCGAAGTTACGGTGTCAATTTGCCGAGTTCCTTCTCCTGAGTTCTCTCAAGCGCCTGAGAATTTTCATCCTGCCCACCTGTGTCGGTTTGCGGTACGGTCCCGACGGGCTGAAGCTTAGTGGCTTTTCCTGGAAGCAGGGTATCTGCAGCTTCGGAAGGCAAGCCTTCCTGGTCCCGCGCCTCGGTGTTGACCCTCCGGATTTCCCTAGAGGATCCACCTACACGCTTCACCGGGACGTCCAACACCCGGTCTGCATAACCTTCTTCGTCCCCACATCGCACCCGTCGGCGGTTCCGGAATATTGACCGGATTCCCATCAGCTACGCATCTCTGCCTCACCTTAGGGGCCGACTCACCCTGCGCCGATGAACGTTGCGCAGGAAACCTTGGGCTTTCGGCGAGGGAGCTTTTCACTCCCTTTATCGCTACTCATGTCAGCATTCGCACTTCCCATACCTCCAGCATGCCTCTCGGCACACCTTCGCAGGCGTAGGGAACGCTCCTCTACCACCTATGGATTGCTCCATAGATCCGCAGCTTCGGTTATCGGCTTGAGCCCCGTTACATCTTCCGCGCAGGACGACTCGATCAGTGAGCTATTACGCTTTCTTTAAAGGATGGCTGCTTCTAAGCCAACCTCCTGACTGTCTGAGCCTTCCCACCTCGTTTTCCACTTAGCCGATATTGGGGACCTTAGCTGGCGGTCTGGGTTGTTTCCCTCTTGTCCCCGGACGTTAGCACCCGGGGACTGTCTGCCACGCTCTACTCTTCGGTATTCGGAGTTTGCCATGGTTTGGTAAGCCTATAGCGGCCCCCTAGCCATAACAGTGCTCTACCCCCGAAGGTAATACGTGACGCACTACCTCAATAGTTTTCGAGGAGAACCAGCTATCTCCGGTTTTGTTTAGCCTTTCACCCCTATCCACAGCTCATCCCCGACCTTTTCAACGGGCGTGGGTTCGGTCCTCCAGTGGGTGTTACCCCACCTTCAACCTGGCCATGGATAGATCAACCGGTTTCGGGTCTACGCCCAGCTACTGAACGCCCTGTTCAGACTCGCTTTCGCTGCGCCTCCGGCACCTAGCCTTAAGCTCGCAACTGAACGTAAGTCGCTGACCCATTATACAAAAGGTACGCCGTCACTCCGTTGCCAGAGCTCCGACTGTTTGTATGCATGCGGTTTCAGGTTCTATTTCACTCCCCTCCCGGGGTTCTTTTCGCCTTTCCCTCACGGTACTGGTTCACTATCGGTCGATAACGAGTATTTAGCCTTGGAGGATGGTCCCCCCATCTTCAGACAGGATTTCACGTGTCCCGCCCTACTTGTCTCGAGCTCAGTTCCACACACCAGTTTTCGCGTACGGGGCTATCACCCGCTATGGCCGCTCTTTCCAGGGCGTTCCGCTAACTCGCGTGCTAAAACTCGAAGGCTGGTCCCATTTCGCTCGCCACTACTTTGGGAATCTCGGTTGATTTCTGTTCCTCTGGTTACTGAGATGTTTCAGTTCTCCAGGTTCGCTCCTTATCCCCTATGTATTCAGGGACAGGTAACCCTTGCGGGTTGGGTTTCCCCATTCGGAAATCCTCGGATCAACGCCTATTTGCCGGCTCCCCGAGGCTTATCGCAGGCTGTCGCGTCCTTCATCGCCTGTTATCGCCAAGGCATCCACCACATGCACTTATTCGCTTGACCCTATAACTCTGCAATCCCCCCTTGCCGGCGAAGACCTCAAAGCTACAAGGAATTCTCGTAAGCGCTCGTTGCGCACTCCACCCTTTTAAATATGGAGTGCACGATGCAATACATAACCCAGGGTGTGTTGGCTCGCACCAGGACAAAAAGCCGTCCCGGGCGCATCCATCACACCACCTTCTACTTCCCGAATTTTTAAAGAGCCGATATGCCCACCCCCTTGCGGGGAGCAGGACTTTCTCCAACTTCCGAAGAAGCCAGAAGGGAGCGAAGCGCCGCTTCGCTCTCTTGTGCCTTCTTCTTCATGGGTGCTGGTGGAGCTGACCGGGATCGAACCGGTGACCCCCTGCTTGCAAA
This sequence comes from Betaproteobacteria bacterium, assembly GCA_016711875.1. Taxonomy (GTDB): domain Bacteria; phylum Pseudomonadota; class Gammaproteobacteria; order Burkholderiales; family Usitatibacteraceae; genus FEB-7. Next base: position 236,057 of record JADJSD010000001.1, read on the forward strand.
GCAGGTGCTCTCCCAGCTGAGCTACAGCCCCGATCCCTTCCGCCTTCCGGCTTCGCCCCTCACCCAGGCCGCGACGTTGGTGGGTCTGGATGGATTCGAACCATCGACCCCCGCCTTATCAAGACGGTGCTCTAACCAACTGAGCTACAGACCCGGCCGGGGGACTCTTGAAGAACAACCGATAGATGGTGAGTACTGCGAGGGCACTTCTCTAGAAAGGAGGTGATCCAGCCGCACCTTCCGATACGGCTACCTTGTTACGACTTCACCCCAGTCACGAATCTCACCGTGGTCGGCGCCTTCCTTGCGGTTAGGCTACCGGCTTCTGGTGAAACCCGCTCCCATGGTGTGACGGGCGGTGTGTACAAGACCCGGGAACGTATTCACCGCGACATGCTGATCCGCGATTACTAGCGATTCCGACTTCATGCAGTCGAGTTGCAGACTGCAATCCGGACTACGATCGGCTTTCTGGGATTGGCTCCAGCTCGCGCTTTGGCAACCCTCTGTACCGACCATTGTATTACGTGTGAAGCCCTACCCATAAGGGCCATGAGGACTTGACGTCATCCCCACCTTCCTCCGGTTTGTCACCGGCAGTCCCATTAGAGTGCCCAACTGAATGTAGCAACTAATGGCAAGGGTTGCGCTCGTTGCGGGACTTAACCCAACATCTCACGACACGAGCTGACGACAGCCATGCAGCACCTGTGTTCCCGTTCCCTTTCGGGCACACCCGGATCTCTCCAGGCTTCAGGACATGTCAAGGGTAGGTAAGGTTTTTCGCGTTGCATCGAATTAATCCACATAATCCACCGCTTGTGCGGGTCCCCGTCAATTCCTTTGAGTTTTAACCTTGCGGCCGTACTCCCCAGGCGGTCGACTTCACGCGTTAGCTTCGTTACTGAAGGTGTCAAACCCCCAACAACCAGTCGACATCGTTTAGGGCGTGGACTACCAGGGTATCTAATCCTGTTTGCTCCCCACGCTTTCGTGCATGAGCGTCAGTATCAGCCCAGAGACCTGCCTTCGCCATCGGTATTCCTCCTGATATCTACGCATTTCACTGCTACACCAGGAATTCCAGTCTCCTCTGCCATACTCCAGCCTTGCAGTCCCAATCGCCATTCCCAGGTTAAGCCCGGGGATTTCACGACTGGCTTACAAAACCGCCTGCGCACGCTTTACGCCCAGTAATTCCGATTAACGCTCGCACCCTACGTATTACCGCGGCTGCTGGCACGTAGTTAGCCGGTGCTTATTCTTCCGGTACCGTCAGTAGAAGTGGATATTCACCACTTCCGTTTCGCTCCGGACAAAAGAGCTTTACAACCCGAAGGCCTTCTTCACTCACGCGGAATGGCTGGATCAGGGTTGCCCCCATTGTCCAAAATTCCCCACTGCTGCCTCCCGTAGGAGTCTGGGCCGTGTCTCAGTCCCAGTGTGGCTGATCATCCTCTCAGACCAGCTACCGATCATCGCCTTGGTAAGCCTTTACCTCACCAACTAGCTAATCGGACATCGGCCAACCCAATCGCGCCAGGCCTTGCGGTCCCCGGCTTTCCTCTCTCGAGCGTATGCGGTATTAATCCGGCTTTCGCCGGGCTATCCCCCACGACATGGACATGTTCCGATGCATTACTCACCCGTTCGCCGCTCGCCGCCAGGTTGCCCCGCGCTGCCGCTCGACTTGCATGTGTAAAGCATTCCGCCAGCGTTCAATCTGAGCCAGGATCAAACTCTTCAGTTCAATCCATAAAACTCACAAAGAAATCACATGGATTTCAAAGCGAGTCACTGCAAGATGCTTTTAGAACACCAGCCACCCCACGCCTCCCCTTGACAGGTCAGCGTGAGACAACCGGCTGCGCACCCACAGCACTCACCTCTATCGGCTGTAACTTGTTAAAGAGCGATTTTCGCTTGACCCCCGTTGCGAACCCGGGAAGACGGCGAAAAGACTGCGATTATAGCGCGCTGGCAGGTTTGGTCAACCCCCCTGTTTCAACCCGAAACCCGGAGGGTGACCTTCGCGAATTTCCGCTTGCCCAGCTGAAGGACATACGGCCCGCCTACGGCGAGCTTGAGCGCCTTGTCGGACACCTTCTGGCCATCCACCTTGACGCCCCCCTGCTCGATCATCTGAAACGCCTCGGACGTACTGGAACAGACCCCCGACGACTTGAGCACCTGCGCGATGGACCCACCGTCGGCCGGTACGTCGATGAGCTGTTCTACAAGGTCATCCGGGACCCCTCCGTGCCGGAACAGGGCTTCGAAATCCTCAAGGGCCCGGGCCGCCGCCGAACGGTCGTGAAACCGCGCCACGATCTCCTGCGCGAAGCGGACTTTCACGTCGCGCGGATTGCCACCACCCTCGACCTCGCGCTTCCAGCCGGCGATCGTGGCGAGCGATTCGAAGGAAAGCAGTTCCACGTAGCGCCACATGAGTTCGTCAGACACGCTCATGAGCTTGCCGAACATGTCCGCCGGCGCATCGTGGATGCCGACGTAATTTCCGAGGGACTTGGACATCTTGTTCACGCCGTCCAATCCCACGAGCAGGGGCATCGTGAGAATGACCTGCGGCTCCTGTCCGTAGTGCTTCTGCAATTCACGACCGACGAGAAGGTTGAATTTCTGGTCCGTTCCGCCGAGTTCGACGTCCGCTTTCATGGCGACCGAGTCGTAGCCCTGAATGAGCGGGTAGAGAAACTCGTGAATGGATATGGGCCTTTGCTCCGCGAAGCGCTTGGAGAAGTCGTCGCGCTCGAGCATGCGAGCCACGGTGTGCTTGGCTGCCAGACGGATCATCCCGGAGGCACCCAACTGGTTGCACCATGTGGAGTTGAAGCAAATCTCGGTCTTGTCCGCGTCCAAGACCTTGAAGACCTGGGCCTTGTAGGTTTCCGCGTTCTCCGCGATCTGCTCGGGCGTGAGCGGCGGACGGGTGGCATTGCGCCCGCTGGGGTCGCCGATCATGCCGGTGAAGTCCCCGATGAGAAACATCACGTGATGGCCGAGATCCTGGAACTGCCGCATCTTGTTGAGGACGACCGTGTGCCCGAGGTGCAGGTCGGGGGCGGTGGGATCGAATCCCGCCTTCACGCGCAATGGCTTGCCTTTGGCCAGCTTGCGGGAAAGGTCTTCCTCCACGAGGATCTCGTCGGCCCCGCGGCGGATGATCTCGATGCCCTTCGAATGAGTCATTGATTTGATTCCGGTTTTTGCTGGCGGAGCGGGCGGTTTCTGCTATGCTTTTTCCTTTTGTCCCGCGACGACCGCATGTCACTTGAAAAGGCAGCCATTCTAGCGCAGCGCCTCGCGGCTCTCATGCCCGTGCGTCGCACCGCCTTTGCCGCGCTGCTGCTCGCCGTACCCGCGCTGGGCGTCGTGACGGCTTTCGGCATTGCGCCGGGAACCGTGACCGAGGCGCTGCCGCGTTCGAGCGTGGTCCTCGAGGTTCCCGTGCCGGAAATCGGCGCGCCGGCCGAACCGCCCGCGCAGCGATTCGTGAACCAGGAGCGCGTCCTTCGCGGCGACACGGTGGCCGGGCTCCTCTCGCGCCTCGGCGTGCGCGACGAAGCCGGCCTGGCCTTCCTGCGGGCCGATCCCGTGGGACGCCAGATCTTCCGCCAGTTGATCCCCGGCCGCTCGATGCAGGCGGAAACGAACGAAGCCGCCGAATTGCTCTCGTTGCGTTACATGCCGAACACCACGGCAGTCATCGAAGTCTCGCGCGGCCCGAAGGGTCTCGAAGCGCGAGAGCGTACCCTTGCCCCTGATACGCGCATGTTCTACAAGTCGGCCACGATTCGCTCGTCCCTGTTCGCCGCGACGGACGCCGCCGGCATCCCCGACGCGATCGCGATGCAGATCACCCGCGCGTTCGCCACCGACATCGACTTCCACCTCGACCTCCGCAAGGGCGACACCTTCTCGGTGATCTACGAGATGCTCTATGAGAACGGTGAACTGGTCGCTCCGGGTCGCATACTTTCCGCCGAGTTCGTGAATCAGGGCCATGCCTATCACGCGGTCCTATTCCAGGATGAGGAGGGCCAGGACGCGTACTACGCGTTGGACGGAAGCAATCGCGCCAAGGCGTTCTTGCGCTCGCCGGTCGAATTTTCACGGGTGAGTTCGGGATTCGGCGCGCGCTTGCATCCGATCCACAACACCTGGCGGGCCCACACAGGAACCGATTTCGCCGCCCCCAAGGGCACTCGTGTGCTCTCCGCCGCCGACGGAACAGTGACTTTTTCCGGATGGCGAAACGGCTACGGAAACACGATCGAGATCCGCCACGGCGGCGCCGTTTCGACGCTTTACGCCCACCTGTCCGGATTCGCTTCGGGCATGCGAGCGGGAACCCGCGTGCGTCAGGGTGAGGCCATCGGCTTCGTCGGCGCTACCGGCTGGGCGACCGGTCCTCACCTGCATTACGAGTTCAAGGTCGCCGGCATGCACCAGAATCCCATGAAGGTGGCCCTGCCCAAGGCCACCCCGGTGCCGTCGCACCTTCGGGCGAAGTTCGATGAGGCTGCGGCCGCAGCCTCCACACGGATCCAGTTGGTGCGCTCTTCCTCGTCGCTCCGATTCGAATAACGTGGGATGCCTCTACGTCGGACTGATGTCGGGCACCAGCCTCGACGGTGCCGATGCAGCCCTCGTCGATTTCGCGGGCGAAGCGCCTCGGGTTCTCGCTTCCTGCGAGAGACCGTTCAGCCCGGCAATCCGATCCCGCCTCGAGCGCCTTTGCCAGCCCGGTACCGATGGGCTCGACGAAGCCGGCGCCTGCAGCCTGGAGCTGGCGGATCTCTACACCGAAGCGGTTGAAGGTGCCCTACGATCCGCCGGGGTCGCCCACTCCAAAGTCACTGCGATCGGTTGCCACGGGCAAACGGTCCGCCATCGACCCGAACTCGGTTTCACGCTCCAACTGGGTGACCCGGCGCGGCTTGCCGAAAGGACCGGCATTGACGTCATCGCCGATTTCCGGCGCCGCGACATGGCTGCGGGTGGACAGGGCGCGCCATTGGTCCCCGCATTCCACGACATGGTCTTTCGAAGGGCGGGGGTCTCGCGAGCCATCGTCAACATAGGCGGCATCTCGAATGTGACCCTTCTTGCCGACCATCCGGTCATCGGCTTCGACTGCGGGCCGGGTAACAGGCTCATGGATGGATGGATCGCACTGCATGGCGCAGCGACTTACGACGAAGGGGGACGATGGGCCTCCACGGGCCGCGTGAACGCCGCCTTGCTCGACCGGATGCTGGCCGATCCCTATTTCACGCGGCCGCCCCCAAAAAGCACCGGGCGCGAGCGATTCAACCTCGACTGGGTGCGGGAACGGCTCCCGGGCGAACCGGCACCGCAGGACGTGCAAGCCACGTTGCTCGAACTCACGGCAAGATCGATCGTCGATGCCATCGACCGCCATGCGGCAGGCACGAGCGAAATCTACCTATGCGGGGGAGGCGCGAAAAACGGCCGGCTCGTGCAGCGCATCAGCGAGCTCGCCGCACCGAAATCACTGGCGCCGACCGATGTGCTGGGTGTACCTGCCGGCCAAGTGGAGCCCGTGGCCTTCGCTTGGCTGGCCAGGAAGTTCGTCGATCGCGAACCGGTCGACCTGGGGCCGATCACGGGTGCCCGGCATCCGTGCGTTCTGGGCGCTCTCTACCCGGCCTGAAAGACGAAAGGGGGCATTCGCCCCCTTCACGGGTACCGCCGGAGGGCCGATCAGGCCGAGAACGAGGACCCGCAACCGCAGGTAGACGATGCGTTCGGGTTCTTGATCACGAACTGGGCTCCCTCGAGGCCTTCGGTGTAGTCGATCTCGGCGCCGATGAGGTACTGGTAGCTCATCGGGTCGATCAGGAGGCTCACGCCGTGTTTTTGCATGACCGTATCGTCCTCGTTGGCGATTTCGTCGAACGTGAAGCCGTACTGCAGGCCCGAGCAGCCGCCTCCCGTCACGAAGACGCGCAGCTTGAGTTCGTTGTTGCCTTCTTCCTCGATCAGCGACTTCACCTTGTTGGCGGCGTTGTCGGTGAAGACGAGCGGATCGGGCATCGTGGTGGACATGTCGTTCATCGCAATCTCCTGGTTGTGCGCCGTTTCAGTCCGACTTCCCGGCCGCGGGCTTGAATTCGACGATCTTGTCACTTTTCTGGGGGTTTTCGTAGACCAATTGACCCATGACGATCGCCCCCACGTGGATCTCGATCGACTTGTAGCACACATCGCCTGTGACCCGCGCCTTGGGCAGAAGTTCGACGTATTCCGTCGCCCGGATGGGCCCGGCCACCGTGCCGTTCACCACGATGTGGGCCACGTCGATCTCGCCTTCGACCTTGGCCAGCTCGGAAAGCACGAGGGTACCCGGCTTGCCGCCGGTGGCCTTCACGTTGCCCTTCACGTGCCCGTCGATGCGCAGGCCCCCTACGAAGGTGATGTTTCCCTCGATCGTGGTGCCCGCGCCGATCAGGCTGTCGATCGGACTCGGTTTGTTGGATTTGCCGAACATGCGTCCCCCTAGGGTAGGTTCAGGGTCCGGGAAAGTTTAACCTGTCCCCCCGGAATGGCAAGGACCCGGACTTCGAACGACTTGAGGATGGCTCCCTCCGGAACGCGGAACCGGCCATCCACCTTGTGATAGAAGCGAAATTCGACCGCGCCTGCGTTTTCCCCCGCCGTGGCGTCAGGAAACGTGAGCGACGTGATGCCGCCCTGGTGGGCCACTCGGGCCACGACCTGTACACGGCCCTTGAAATCCTGCTTTCGCTGACCGCCCTGCGTGAGCAGCATGCGATAGCGAAACTCATGCGGCTTGCCGTCCGGCTCGACCTTGAGATTGGCGATGCCGAGGCCTTCGGGTGTCGCCCCGGAGGACATGATGTTTCGCAGGAATCCCAGATCCTCCTTGAGCGTGGAATTCTCGTCCTGCAATTGCGTCACGTTCCGCGCCAGCTCCGACTGCGAGGCCTTGTCGATGGCCGCTTGCCGTTCGTGCTCAGCCAGCGAAAGCCTGGCGACTTCAATGTCCCGCTTGAGCTTGGCATTCTCTTCGCCCAGCGAGGCGATCTGCTGCTTCGCCTCCTCGCGGTTGAACCCGGTGATTCGGTAGCTGTTTTCCACGACCCACCAGACGGCCCCCGCGACGACCACCATCATCAGCACGTTGAGGAGCCACCGCCAGTACCACGCCAATTGCGAACGGATCGTCATCCGCGACGAGCGGATGCCGAAGTTGCTTCGCAGCCGGCGCGCCAGGCCTCTCACGGCAGCAGCGCGGCCTGCTCGAGCCCACGGGCTTCCGGAAGCCCGAAGAGGAGGTTCATGTTCTGCACGGCCTGACCCGCGGCGCCCTTCACCAGGTTGTCCTCGACGGCAACCACCACGAGCATGTCGCTTCCGCGTGGCCGGTGCACGGCGAGGCGGCAGTTGTTCGTGCCGCGCACCCACCGAGTTTCCGGCTGCGTGCCGGCCGGCAGGACGTCCACGAACGGCTCGCTGGCATAGCGCTTCTCGAAGAGCTGCTGGAAGTCCGTCTCGCGGCGAATGGGCGCGTAAACCGTTGCGAGGATGCCGCGGATCATCGGCACCAGATGCGGCACGAATGTGAGACCGGGCCGCTTGCCGCTGGCCTGCGTGAGGCTCTGGACGATTTCGGGGTGATGCCTGTGGCCGCCGAGCGCGTAAGCCTTGAAGTTGTCCGACGCCTCGGAGAAGAGGATATCCACTTCCGCCTTGCGGCCCGCGCCGCTCACACCGGATTTCGCATCGGCGACGAGGTGGTCGCAATCGACGAAATCCGTCTCGACGAGCGGCAGGAGGGCGAGCTGGACGGCCGTGGCGTAGCAACCAGGATTCGCGACAAGGCGTGCGGCGCGGACGCGGTCACGGTTGAGCTCCGGCAGGCCGTACACGGCCTCGGCCACGAGGGCCGGCGCCGCGTGCTTCATCTTGTACCAGGCCTCCCATTCCGCGAGGTCCTTCAGGCGGAAATCCGCGGACAGGTCGACCACCTTCACGCCGGCCTCGACAAGCGCGGCGGCCTGGCCCATCGCGACGCCATTGGGCGTGGCGAAGAACACGCAATCACAAGCGGTGAGATCGGTTTTCGCCGGATCCGTGAAGTCGAGGTCGACGCGCCCGCGAAGTGACGGAAAGAGCCGCGCCACCGGCGTGCCGGCCTCGCCGCGCGATGTGATTGCCGCAAGCCGGACGTCCGGGTGCGCCGAGAGAAGCCTCAACAGCTCCACGCCCGTATAGCCGGTGCCGCCAACGATTCCGACGCTGATCATGAACCGATGCCTCCCGAATTCGGTTGAAGTAGCAGCCCTCGTGGGGCGCCGAACGAAAAAGCCGCCTCGCGGGCGGCTTTCTCGTCTTCCGGAAATGCCGGGCCGCGCTTTCCGCTTTAGCGCTTCGAGTACTGCTTGCGGCGGCGCGCCTTGTGGAAGCCGACCTTCTTGCGTTCCACCTCGCGGGCGTCCCGCGTCACGAGGCCGGCCTTGGAAAGAGCGGGCTTGAGCGTGGGATCGTATTCGATGAGCGCGCGCGTGATGCCGTGACGCACGGCGCCGGCCTGGCCGGATTCGCCGCCACCCAGGACATTCACCTTGATGTCGAAGGTCTGGGCGTGATTCGTGAGTTCGAGCGGCTGGCGCACGATCATGCGGCCGGTCTCGCGAGAAAAGTACTCGTCGAGCGGCTTGTCGTTCACGACGATCTGGCCCTTGCCGGCCTTGATGAACACGCGGGCAACCGCATTCTTGCGACGACCCGTTCCGTAGTTGTACTTGCCGATCATGGTCGTACGCTCCTTAGATCTCGAGGGCCTTGGGCTGCTGGCTGGTATGCGGATGCGCGGGGCCGGCGTAGATCTTGAGTTTCTTGATCATGGCGTAACCGAGGCGGCCCTTGGGGAGCATGCCCTTCACCGCGAGCTTGAGGACGCGATCCGGATGGCGCGCCTGAAGCTTGTCGAACGTGGTTTCGTAAATGCCGCCCGGGTAGGTGGAGTGGCGGTAATACTTCTTGTCCGAGCTTTTCGCCCCGGTCACGCGGAGCTTCTCCACGTTCACCACGACGATGTAGTCGCCGGTGTCGACGTGAGGGGTGAATTCGGGCTTGTGCTTGCCGCGCAGTCGCTTGGACACCTCGACCGCGAGGCGGCCGAGAACCTTGTCAGTGGCGTCGACGACGAACCAGTCGCGCTTTACTTCCGCGGGCTTGGCGGAAAAAGTCTTCATGAAAATCCTCACGTGAATGGTGTCCCTGGGTGCTCCCGGCAAACGGCCGGAAATACTTTGGGCGCCTTGTTTGGGGTAAAGCGAACCCGAAATTTTAGACAAATCATGCCCTTGTGTCAATCAAGCCCTTCGGGACGACGCAGCGGCCGACGGGGTAGCCCACCTCGGATAGAATGCGAATCGCCCACCGGACCCCGCCATGGACACCCAGAAATTCGAGCAATACGCCCGCGCCGCGGCCATCGCCCTCCTGGCGCTCGGCTGTATCCTCGTGGTCCGCCCCTTCCTGGCGGCGCTCCTTTTCGCGGCGGTCCTGTGTCTGTCGACCTGGCCGGCTTTCGAATGGGTCCGGGACAGGATGGGCGGGCGGGATTCCGCGACAGCCCTGCTTTTCGCCTTCGGCATGCTCCTCGCCATCGCCCTTCCCGTCGCGATGGCGGCCCACAGCCTCATTACTCATTCCGCGCAAGCGATCGACATGGTCAAGGGGTTCATCGATCGCGGGCCGATGGAACTGCCGGCGTGGCTGATCCAGTTGCCCTTCGTGGGTGCCGGCATCGACGAATACTGGCACCGTCTCACTGGAAGCCGCGAGGAGATCGTCGCCCTGGCCAAACGCCTGGCCGATCCCGCCAAGAACATGCTTTTCGCCGCCGGGGCAGCGGCCGGCGAAGGGCTCCTCCAGATACTCATCGCGATCTTCGTGGCTTTCTTTCTCTACCGGGACGGCGAGAAGATCGCCTCGATGATCCGCGACGCCGTGACACGGCTTGCCGGGTCCGAGAAAGGGCTCGGGGTCGTGGCCACCGCGCAAGGCGCCGTGAAAGGGGTCGTCTACGGCCTCATCGGCACGGCAATCGCGCAGGCCATCGTCGCCCTCGCGGGCTTCCTCATCGCAGGCGTCCCGGGCGCCTTCCTGCTTTCGGCCCTGACCTTCGTTCTCTCTCTGGTCCCCATGGGGCCGGTGCTCATCTGGGGCGGTGCGGCCGCCTGGCTTTACGCGCAGGGCGATTCGGGCTGGGCGATCTTCATGGTCGTCTACGGAGTCGCGGTCATCAGCTCCGTCGACAACTTCGTGAAGCCGATTCTCATGAGCCGCGCCGGCGGCCTGTCGATGCTGCTGGTCGTACTGGGCGTCTTCGGCGGCGCGGTGGCGTTCGGGTTCATCGGACTTTTCGTCGGCCCGGCTCTGCTGTCCGTGGCCTGGAGCCTCTGGAATGCCTGGCTATCCGGGCGCGCTAGCGGGGGCCAGGCATGAAGGCCAGGGTGCAGTTGCTGGAGGGGATGACTTTCGTCGCCGAGAGCGGAAGCGGTCATGCAGTCGTTTTCGACGCAGCCCCGGATGTCGGCGGCCGCGATCTCGGCCCGCGCCCGATGGAGCTCGTGCTGATGGGCACCGGCGGATGCAGCGCGATCGACGTGGTCCACATCCTGCGCAAGGCCCGCCAGGACATCACCGGATGCACCGTCGAACTGGACAGTGAGCGCGCGCCGGAGGACCCGAAAGTCTTCACGCGCATTCACATGCGCTTCGTCGTCACGGGAAGGTCCCTCAGTCCGGCCCATGTCGAGCGAGCCGTGAAGTTGTCGAAGGAGAAGTACTGCTCCGCCTCGATCATGCTGGCCAGGACGGCCGAGATCACGACCGAGATCGAGATCCGCGAGTCGTGAACGCCGGCTAGATCCGGTAAGCCGTCGTGGTCATCACCTTCGCGACGATCTTCATCGCGCCGCGCACGGGGGCTGGTAGCGGAGCACCGCCAAGACGCTCGCCTGTGCCCGCATGTCGAATCTCGTCCTCCCGCATCCGGACCAGGATCGCGCGGCTGCGCTCATCCGATGCCGGCAGCGACTCGAGATGCCCGTCGATGTGGTGTTCGACTTGCCGCTCGGTTTCCACCAGGAACCCCATGCTCCACCGGTCGCCCGCGAGGCCCGACGCGATTCCCAGGCCAAACGAGCCGGCATACCAGAACGGCGTCAAAAGGCTGGGGCGCTCGCCCAACTCGCCGAGCCGCTCGGCGCACCACGCGAGATGGTCCTTTTCCTCCGACCCGGCCACCTCGAGGGCCCGGCGCACCTCCGGGTCCCGCGCGACCATCGCCTGCCCGGCATACAGGGCCTGTGCGCAGACTTCCCCCGCGTGATCGACTCGCATCAACCCCGCGACGTGTGCTCGATCCGCCGGGTCTTCCAGGCGCGTTCCGCTCGGTCCCGGAGCGGGCCGCGAGGCGATGGCCGCACCCGAAACGGTCCTGAGGGCGTTGTCGGCGGCGATGAGAAGGCGATCGAGGGCGGTGATCATGCGAACTCCCGGGGATGGCGTGAAAAGAAAAAGGGCGCGGTTACGAGCCGCGCCCTTCTCACAGCGACCGGCCGGAGCCGGGCGAAGACTTAGAACACGTGACGCAGGCCGACGGCGAAGCCTTGCGGATCCTGGCCGTTGGCGATCGTCAGGGCGTTCGAGCCGAAGTTGCCGTAGCTCGTGCCCGCCGAGTTGTTGTTGTCGACCTTCACGTATTGCGCGAGGAAGAACGTGCGCTTCGAGAAGTTGTACTGGTAGCCGACCGCGTGCGAATTGGCTTCCGGCTGCTCGGTACCCGACGCGCCGCCATCCTGCGAATCCTGGTACTGATAGATGAACTGGTGCTTGTTGGCGGTGAACACGGCGTTGGCCATGTACGACTTCTTCTTCGTCAGGCCGGTCTTCTTGTACTCGGCGTAAAGACCGCCGAGCTTGACCGGGCCGATCGTGAAGGAGCCACCAAGCGAGTTGGCTTCCTGTTCCTTGAGGGTGGCCGAAGCGTCCTCGATCTTCTCGTACGCGTAGAACACGTAGATCGGGCCCTTGCCCCAGGTGACGCTGGCCGCCATTTCCTGCGGGTCCAGCGAAGCCGTCTTGCCTTCGTTGGCACCGTAGGACACGCGGGCCGCGAAGCCGGCGAGGTTGGGCGACCAGTACTGGACGACGTTCTGGGCGCGGCGATCGTGGTTGCCACGGTCGTTGTTGATGCCCGTGATGCCACCGATCGTCAGGTCGCCGAACGGATCGACGGCCGTCGTGGCGGACTTGTACGGGGTATCCCAGCGGCCCATGAGAATGCTGCCGAAGCCGCCTTGCAGGCCGATGCCGCTGTTGCGCGCGGCGAAGGTCGTGTCGTTCTGGTCCGGCTTGAACGCGGTCTCGAGCTGGAAGAAGGCCTTGAGGCCGCCACCCAGGTCCTCGGTACCACGAACGCCGAGCAGCGACGACTGGTCGCTGACGCGATTGCGGCGCACCACGGGGGAAGCACCACCCTTCGCCTCGACGGACTCGAACATCACGTAGACGCGACCGTAGAGGGTCACCGGATTCGCGGTCTGGGCCATGGCGGCCGGGGCAACGCTCGCCGCCGCCACTGCCAGAGCGATCAGTTTCTTGTTCATCAGAATCTCCTTTGTTTGAAGTGAGGCCGAATTCACTTGAAGCGCTGTAAACCGCTAGGGGATCTATGCCCCGATTCTTGGCACTTCTCCCATCAATCCTTTGAGAAGCCAATCGCATCATGCCAAACCCTAGGGCTTCTCTCAAGGGGGGGGTGTAAACCCCGCAACAAGCACCCTCTCCTGTTGCGCCCGTGCAACGGGTCCGGTTACCACTGGCCGAAGAGCCGGGACAACTCCGCACCGGGCTCGTCGGCAGCCATGAAGGCACCCCCAACTAAGTAGGCGCTCACATTAGCACACTTGAGCCGAGCGACGTCGTCCGGTGTCGAAATTCCGCTCTCCGTGACCAGCACCCGGCCGGCCGGTACGCGGTCGAGCAGCCCGATCGTCGTGTCGAGCGAGGTCCCGAAGGTCCGCAGGTCGCGATTGTTGATCCCGACGAGGGGGGTCGCCAAGCGAAGCGCCCTTTCGAGCTGCGCGCCATCGTGCGACTCGACCAGCACGTCCATGCCGAGCCCGTGCGCGAGGCTCTCCAACTTCCCGAGTTCGGCATCCGGCGCCGCATCCATGATGAGCAGGATGCAGTCCGCGCCCCAGGACCGGGCTTCGAACACCTGGTACGGATCGACGATGAAATCCTTGCGGATCACGGGGAGCAGGCAGGCACCGCGCGCAGCGCGCAAGTCGTCCTCGCTCCCGCCGAAGAACTCGCGATCCGTGAGCACGGACAAGCACGCCGCCCCGTTGTCTTGGTATGAAGCGGCGATACGCGCCGGATCCAGATCCGCCCGGATGAGCCCCAGGCTGGGGCTCGCCCGCTTGATCTCCGCGATGACGGCCGGCTTGCCCGACGCGATCTTCGCGCGAAGGGCCCGCTCAAACCCCCTCGGCGCGTCAGCCTCGAGAGCGTCGCGCTCCACGGCCTCTATCGGCCGGCGTTCCCGCGCCTCGGCGATTTCCCGCCGCTTGACCTCGAGGATGCGTTGAAGGATGTCGGCCATCTCATCCGGCCTTCGCGAGACCGCGCGTGAAGGCGACCAGGCGGTCCAGCTGGGCGCGGGCGGCCCCGGAGGCGAGGGTCTCCCCGGCGAGCTTCACGCCGTCCGAAAGGCCCGTCACGACGCCCGAGACGTGCAGCGCCGCCGCGGCATTGAGGACGACGATGTCGCGCGAGGGGCCGGGCTCGTTGGCCAGCACCGCGAGCACGCGGGCCCGTGATTGCTCCGGCCCCGGGACCTGCACGGCCTCGATGGGGGCGGTCGCGATACCGAACTGCCCGGGTTCCAGGTCGTATTCGATGATGTTCCCGTCACGAAGCTCGGCCACGTGAGTGGGACCCGTGATGGTGATCTCGTCGAGTCCGTCGGCGCCGTGGACGGTGAGGACATGGCGGCTGCCGAGCATCTGCAGCACCCGTGCCTGGATGCCCACGAGATCCGGGTGGAAAACGCCCATCACCTGGTTCGGGGCGCCCGCCGGATTCGTGAGCGGGCCCAGGATGTTGAGGATGGTGCGCATGCCCAGTTCCTTGCGCACGGGCGCGGCGTGCTTCATGGCCGGGTGGTGGTTCGGCGCGAACATGAAACCGAGTCCCACCTCGCGCAGGCACAGGCCGACCTGCTCCGGCGCGAGCGAGAGGTTCACGCCCAGGCTCTCCAGCACGTCGGCGCTGCCGGAGCGGGACGAAACCGAACGACCCCCGTGCTTCGCCACGCGCGCCCCGGCTGCAGCCGCGACGAACGCAGCCGTGGTCGAGATGTTGAAGGTGTGGGCCTTGTCCCCGCCGGTGCCGCAGGTGTCGACCAGGTGATCGAGGCCCGCGGTCTCCACTTTCGTCGAGAATTCCCGCATCACGAACGCGGCCGCGGCGATCTCCGAGACGGACTCCGTCTTCACGTGAAGGCCCATGAGGATGGCGGCGAGCTGCACCGGCGTCACCTTGCCCTCCATCACCTGGCGCATGAGGTCGACCATCTCGTCGTAGAAGATCTCGCGCTTGTCGCAGAGGCGGTTGATCGCTTCCTGGGCGGTGAACATGGCTACTCCCGCGTGAGGAAATTGCGGAGCAGCGCGTGGCCGTGCTCCGTGAGGATCGACTCGGGGTGGAACTGCACGCCCTCGACGTCGAGGCTGCGATGGCGCACGCCCATGATCTCGCCGTCCTCGGTCCACGAGGTGATCTCGAGGCAGTCCGGGCAGCTCGCGCGCTCGATCGCGAGCGAGTGATAGCGCGTGGCGTTGAACGGCGAAGGAAGGCCGCGGAAGACGCCCTTGCCCTCGTGGTGGATGGGCGAGATCTTGCCGTGCATGAGGGTCCCGGCATGGACGATGCGGCCGCCGAAGGCCTGGCCGATCGCCTGGTGGCCCAGGCACACACCGAGTATCGGGATGCGCCCTGCGAAGCGCCCGAGCAGCGGCACCGAGACGCCGGCCTCGTTGGGCGTGCACGGCCCCGGCGAGATCACGATGCGCTCGGGGGCCAGCCGGTCGATCTCATCGAGCGTGATCTCGTCGTTGCGCGCGACGCGCACATCCTCGCCCAGCTCACCCAGGTACTGCACCAGGTTGTAGGTGAACGAGTCGTAGTTGTCGATCATGAGCAGCATCGCGGGCTCCTCAGGCGGCGGGGGCGTCGAGCCCCTCGTTCACGCGCTCGGCGGCCGCGAGGAGGGCGCGCGCCTTGTTGCGCGTCTCGAGCCACTCGCTCTCCGGAATGGAATCGGCCACGATGCCGGCAGCCGCCTGCACGTGAAGCTTGCCGTCCTTCACGACCCCGGTGCGGATCGCGATCGCGAGGTCGAGGTTGCCGTTGAAGCCCAGGTAGCCCGCCGCGCCCGCATACACCCCCCGGCGTTCCGTCTCCAGCTCATCGATGATCTCCATCGAGCGCACCTTCGGCGCCCCCGTCACCGTGCCCGCCGGGAATGTGGCGCGCAGCAGTTCCATCGGCGTGAGCGAGGGATCGACCTCGCCCTCGACGTTGGAGACCATGTGCATCACGTGGGAGTAGCGCTCGACCACCATCTGCTCGGTGACCTTCACGGTGCCCACCCGAGCGATGCGCCCGATGTCGTTTCGGCCCAGGTCGATGAGCATCAGGTGCTCGGCGCGCTCCTTCGGGTCGCTCACCAGTTCGCGCTCCATCGCGAGGTCCTTCTCGGGTGTCCCTCCCCGCTTTCGGGTGCCCGCGATGGGGCGCACGGTGACCTTGTCGCCTTCCCGGCGCACGAGGATTTCCGGCGACGCCCCCACGAGCTGGCTGTCGCCGAAGTCGAAATAGAACATGTAGGGCGAGGGATTGATCGAGCGCAGCGCGCGATACAGGTGAACGGCGGACCCGGGGTAGGCCTGCGTGAGCCGCTGCGAAACCTGCACCTGCATGATGTCGCCGTCGGTGATGTAGCGCTTCGCCTTCGCGACCGCGGCGTAGAACGCCTGCTCGCCGATATTGGATCGCGGGGGCTCCGGGGAGGCGATGCGCTCGTGGGGGGGGAGACGGGCCTCGCCGCGGAGCCGGCCGCGCAGGGCCTCGAGCTTCGTCCGCGCGCTCGCGAACGCGCCCGCCTCGCGCGGATCCGCGTAGACGATGAGGTGCACCTTGCCCGACAGGTTGTCGACGACCGCAAGCTCGTCCGACAAGAGAAGCCGGATGTCCGGCAGACCGATCGGGTCCGGCCGCGAATCGTTCGCGAGGCGCGATTCGATGTAGCGGACGGTGTCGTAGGAGAAATAGCCGGCGAGCCCGCCGGTGAAGCGCAGCCCGGAAGCGAGCGGCGCGGCCGCCAGGCGCTTCATGTACTCGTCGACGAAGGCGAGCGGGTCGCCCGCATCGCGTTCCTCGACGACCTGGCCGTCGCGGATCACCTTCGCCCGCCCGCCGCCCACCTCGATGCGCTCGCGCGCCGCCAGGCCGATGATCGAATAGCGGCCGAAACGCTCGCCGCCGATCACCGATTCGAGCAGGTACGTGCCCGGCGCATCGGCGAGCTTCAGGTAGAGCGCGAGGGGCGTGTCGAGATCGCAGAGGGTCTCGAGCGTGAGGGGGACTCGGTTGAAGCCGGCGCGAGCCAGCGCGAGGAATTCGGTCTCAGTCATGGGTCACCACGGGGTTCTCGGTTCGAAAGGGAAGGCGGCGGGACGCGTTCAGCGCCAGCTATGCCATCGCCAGTCGAGCGGAAGACCGCGCAGTGCCATTTTCGCCAGGGGAAACCGAAGGGAAATCAGGCCGCCATTGTAATCGATTTGGCCACTTCCTCCACCGTCGCGACCACGGCGTCGGCCCCGAGCACCTCGACCGCGAGGCCCTCGCGGTAGCCATAGGGCACCACCACGACGGCGCAGCCCGCGGCGCGGGCCGAATCCACGTCGTTGCGCGAATCGCCCACCATGAGGGCCTCGCCCGGCGCCACGCCGAGCTTCGCCACCGCGTGCAGCATCGGTTCCGGGTGGGGCTTCTTGTTCGCCACCGTGTCGCCCGAGACCACCACGCCCATGAAGCGCATGAGCCCGGTGCGCTCGAGCAGCGGCAAGGTGAACCGCGCGGCCTTGTTCGTCACGCAGCCCATGACGATGCCGGCGCGGGCCAGCGCCTCCATGCCCTCGACGACACCCGGATAGGGCCGCGTGCGAACCGCCAGGCCCGCGAGATAGAGCCGCTCGAACACCTCGAGCGCGTGCGCCGCAGCCTCGGGTCCTGCTCCGCCCGCCGCCTCGAGACTGCGCGCGACGAGGTTCTGGACGCCCTTGCCGATGTAGTCGCGGATCTGCGCTTCCGGCAGCGGCGCGCGGCCGATCTCCGCGAGCATCGCGTTGGCGCATGCCGCGAGGTCCGGGGCGGTGTCGAGAATCGTACCGTCGAGGTCGAACAGGACGGCGCGAATCGTCGCGCCGTTCATCGGGCGCCTGCCAGCGCCCCGCGCAGTTTCGCCATCGCGGCCTTGCGATCCTTCTCGCCGAAGACCGCCGAGCCGGCGACGAAGGTGTCGGCACCGGCCTTCGCCACGGCCGCGATGTTGTCGGCCTTCACGCCGCCATCGACCTCGAGCCAGATGTCGCGTCCGCTCGCGTCGATGCGCCGCCGGGCTTCCGCAATCTTGGGCAGCGCCGAGGCGATGAACGACTGGCCGCCGAAGCCCGGGTTCACGCTCATGATGAGGATGAGGTCCACCTTGTCCATCACGTGGTCGAGCCAGGCGAGCGGCGTGGCCGGGTTGAACACGAGGCCGGCCTTGCAACCCTGGTCGCGGATGAGCGAGAGCGTGCGGTCGATGTGCTCGCTCGCCTCGGGATGGAAACTGATGATCGACGCCCCGGCCTTCGCGAAGTCCGGCACGATGCGGTCGACGGGCTTCACCATGAGGTGCACGTCGATCGGCACGCTCGAATGCGGCTTGATCGCCTCGCACACCAGCGGTCCGACGGTGAGGTTCGGCACGTAGTGGTTGTCCATCACGTCGAAATGGATGAGGTCGGCACCGGCGGCGATGACGTCGCGAACTTCGTCGCCCAGGCGGGCGAAATCGGCGGAAAGCAGGCTGGGGGCGATGCGGGCCATGGCGAGGAATTCCGGGTGGAAAAGTGAAAATTCTACGCGATCGCCCGCCCCCCTTCCCGGCCGGGGAATCCTGCTACCATCATCCGATGCATGACGCCAAGAAATACGGGGTCGCCGTCACGGCGCACTCGACCTACCTGCCGGACCAGTCGGACGAGGAAGACGACCGGTACGTCTTCGCCTACACCATCCGCATCACGAACACGGGCAGCGTCGCTGCCCAGCTCGTGAGCCGCCACTGGATCATCACGGACGCGGAGAACCAGGTCCAGGAAGTGCGCGGCATGGGCGTCGTCGGCGAGCAGCCCGTGCTCAAGCCCGGCGACACGTTCGAGTATTCGAGCGGCTCGTCGATTCCCACGGCCGTGGGAACGATGCGCGGAACCTACCAGCTGGTGGCCGAGGACGGCACGCGCTTCGACGCGCCGATTCCCGAGTTCTCCCTGAGCGTCCCCCGGGTCCTGCACTAGCGGGGCGGATCGCCGTCGTCGCGCTTCTTCTTCGGCAGCGTCCACCACACGATGCCGATCGCGATCGCGAGCGCGAGCACCACCTCGAGAAAGACCCAGCCCATCGCCGCTCCCCTCGTCATCGACGTCCGTGATTATAGGGGCGCGCCGGGCGATGCCCGCGCGGATATACTCGCCGCGATGCCGCCCGCCCCTCGATACGCCCTCGCAATCCTTCTCGCGGCCCTGCTCTCGGCCTGCGCCACGCCCGCGCCGGAGCCGCGCAAGGCCGACCTGCCCTCCTGCCCGCCGGCCGAGAAGCCGGTTTGCCCCGCGCCGCCGACCGTCGCGGTCGCGCCTTCACCTTCGCCGTCGCCTGCCCCGGAGCCTGCGCCGATCCCGGAGGTGGAGTACCGCGGACGCCTGCAGCAGGTCGCCTGGGCCGATCTGCCCGACTGGGGCCGCGAGACGCTTCGCGAATCCCTCGTGGCCTTCTCGCGCGGATGCGCGGAGCTCGCGAAGCTGGACGCGTGGAAGGTCGCCTGCGCCGCCGCGGCTTCCGTGCCGCCTTCCGCGAATGAGCGCGAGGTCGCCGCCTTTTTCACGGCGAACTTCGACCCGCACCAGGTCATCAACGCGGATGAAACCACCGCCGGCATCGTGACGGGCTACTACGAGCCGCTGCTGCGCGGCAGCCGCCATCGCACCGCGACCTACCGCTACCCGATCTACGCCGTGCCGCAGGACCTCGTGGTGATCGACCTCGCCACCGTCTACCCCGACCTCAAGCACAAGCGCCTGCGCGGTCGCCTCGATGGCAACCGGGTGGTGCCCTACTACGCGCGAGGGGACATCGACCGGGAGGACACGCCGCTCAAGGGGCTCGAGATCGCGTGGGTCGACGATCCCATCGAGCTCTTCTTCCTGCACATCCAGGGCTCGGGCCAGGTGCGCTTCGAGAACGGGGAGAGCCTGCGCGTCGGCTACGCGGAGCAGAACGGCCATCCCTTCCGCTCCGTGGCGCGACTGCTGATCCAGAAGCGCGAGCTGCCTGCGGAACGGACTTCGCTCCAAGGCATGAAGGACTGGGCCCGGCGTCATCCGAAGAAGGTGAAGCAGTATCTCGACGCGAATCCGAGCTACGTGTTCTTCAAGGTGCTGGAGTCGAACCTGCCCGGGCCGATCGGGTCGCTCGGCGTTCCGCTCACGGCCGAGCGCTCCATCGCCGTCGACCCGCGCGTGATTCCGCTCGGCGTTCCGGTGTATCTCGCGACGACCTTTCCGGGCTCGCCCCGGCCGCTCAATCGCCTCATGGTGGCCCAGGACACCGGCGGCGCCATCAATGGCGGCGTGCGCGCCGACTTCTTCTGGGGCTTCGGTGACGAGGCCGGAGCCCTCGCGGGTCGCATGAAGCAGTCCGGACGCCTGTGGGTATTGCTGCCCAAGGGCTACGCCCCACCCACCCTCGTTCCGACAGGAGCCGCATCATGACCTTCGCCTACTGGTGTGTCCTGGTTGCGATCCTGCTGCCCTACGGTACGGTCGGGATCGCGAAATGGAGCCGCCGCTACGACAATCACGCGCCCCGCGACTACCTGGCCGGTCTGGAAGGTCGTCGCAAGCGCGCCTTCCACGCGCACCTCAATCACTTCGAGGCACTGCCGGCCTTCGCCGCGGCGGTGATCATCGCGCACCTGTGCAAGGCGCCCCAGGGCTGGGTGGATGCTCTCGCGGGCGCGTGGGTATTCCTGCGCGTGGCCTATACGTGGGCCTACCTCGTCGACCGGGCGACCGCGCGCTCCCTGCTGTGGATGGGCGCCCTCGCCTGCGTGGCCGGGCTTTTCGTCGCGGCCGCCGCCGGCCGCTAGCACCGCCCGCGGGGCGGGACTACTTCTTCTTCGCGGTCGCCGCCGCCGCGGTGGCGTCGGCCAGCCGCTTCTCGAAGCTCGCGATCGGCATCGCACCGGGAACGCGTTCGCCATCCTCGAAGAAAATGGTGGGCGTGCCCGTGATGCGCTTGCCCTGGCCGAATTGCAGCACGGCGTCGATGGGCGTCGGGCACTTCGCGGTGGGGGGGGCCACGTCCTTCAGCATGTATTCGAGCCAGGCCTTCTGTTTGTCCGCCGAGCACCAGATGTTCACGGATTTCTCCGTCGAGTCGGGCGAGAGGATCGGGTAGAGGAAGACGTACATCGTGAGGTCCGTCACGGTCGCCAGCTCCCGCTCGAACTTCTTGCAGTAGCCGCAGTTCGGGTCCTCGAAGATCGCGATCTTGCGCGAGCCGTTGCCGCGGACGATCTTGATCGCCTGGTCGAAGGGCAGCGACTCGAACGGCACGGCCGAGAGCTTGCGCTGGCGCGCTTCCGTCACGTTCTCGCGCGTCTTCGTGTCCACCAGGGTGCCCACCAGCAGGAAGCTGGTCTTTTCGTCGGTGTAGAAGATCTCGCCGCCGCCCGCCACCTCGAAAAGGTTGCCGTAGCCGGCCTTGCGGACGGTGTCGAACTGGGCCTGCGGGAACTTCTTCTGCAGGTCGGCCTTGATCTTCTCGAGATCCTGCGCGAGGGCGGGAAAGGCGGCGACGAATGCGAGGGCGAGGGCGAGGAAGGGGGCGGCGATTCTCATGGGAGGTCCGGAAAGGTTCGAGATTGGGCCGCTCGGATGCCGGATGGTTCCCGGCCCGCGGCGGGGGATCATTGCATCGCGTGGGCGGCGAGCAGGCGCTTGCCGAGGGGAGCGGCGTCCGTCAGCCTCAACCCGGCGTTGCGGAGCCGGGAGGCGAACGGGGCCTCGAGGCCGAAAAGCCACTCGAGCCGGTCCGTCACGAATTGCATCGTGTCCACGTCCGCCCGGCGGGCCCGCTCGTGCCGGCGAAGCACGGCAAGGTCGCCGGCACGCTCGAGAGGGGAGCGCCCGGCGAGCGCCTCGGCCAGCGACTTCGCGTCCTGGAAGCCGAGGTTCACGCCCTGCCCCGCGAGGGGATGTACCCCGTGGGCCGCATCGCCGATGAGCACCGCGCCGGCCACCGCGACCCGCGGCACCCGGACGAGCCGAAGGGGGAAGACCGCAGGCGTGCCCTCGACCTGCATCTCGCCGGCCTCCGCACCGCCCGCATCGCGTACCCGGCGCGCGAGTTCCGCCGGGTCGAGCGCCGCGAGACCGCCGGCCAGGTCTCCCCCGCGCGGACCACACGATCGACAGGCGATCACCGGGCAGAGGCAGCCACGCGAGGATGCCGTCCGGACGGAACCACTGGCGGGCCACGCCGCGCGTCGGCTTCTCGCAGCGGAAATTGGCGACGAGCGCCGTCTCCGGGTAGCGCTTGGCCGTCGAGGCGAGGCCCAGCGCGGCGCGCGTCCACGACTCCACGCCATCCGCGCCCACGAGCAGGTCGGCCGTCTCGACGGCACCGTCCGTCCGCTCGAGACGAACCCCCGAAGCGCTCGCCTGCAGCGATCGTGCCGCGACGCCGTTCACGGTGATCGCGCCGTTCGCGGCGGCCGATTCCGCCAGCGCGCGCGAAAGCCGGTTGCCTTCGACGATCCAAGCCAGGGGCCGGCCGTCGGTCGGCGCGAAATCGAGGCGGCTCGATCCGTCGTCGCCGCGCACGTCCATGCGCAGCACCTCGGCGATGCGATCGGACGGGAGCCGCTGCCATGCACCGATCGCGTCGAGGAAGGCGCGGGTTCCCGGGCTGAGAGCGAAAACGCGCGCGTCGTAGGGATCCGGATCCGCCGACGGTCGTGGTGGCCCGCTCTCGAGCACGCGCACCTGCGTGCAGTTCGCGGCAGCCGCCGCCGCGAACGCGAGCCCGACCGCCCCGCCTCCGAGCACGATGGCGCGAGTCCCGCTCAAGGCGAAGGCGCCCCGTGGATCATGCGGGTGGCGAGAAGTCGCCGCGCGGGCGCGAACAGGTCGAGCGCGGTGAGCGCGACGCCGCGCCCCCAGGTCGGAACGAGACGATCGTCCGCGAAGGCGCCCACGAGGAAATCCGTGAAGGCCACGCCGCGGCCCGCATCGCGCGCCCGGGCCGCCCGGAACGCCTCGAGCGTCGCGAACGCGCCGGGGTCGTTCCCGGGTCCGGCGAGCAGGCGCGCCAGCGCACGCGCATCGCGCAGGCCGACGTTGAGCCCCTGCCCCGCGATGGGATGCATCGCCTGCGCCGCGTTGCCCACGATGGCCGTTCGAAGCGCGATGGTGGAATTGATCGTCCGCAACCGCAGCGGGAAACTCGCGCGTGGCCCGGCGGAGACGAAGCGCCCCGCCCGGTCGCCGAACCGCGCCTGCAATTCGGCCAGGAATTGCGCCTCCGGCAGGGCCTTGAGGCGATCGCCTTCCGCGGGCGTCGCGGCCCACACGAGCGCGAATCGATCGCCCACCGGCAGGAGCGCGAGCGGCCCCTGGTTCGTGAAGCGCTCGTAGGCGCGGCCGCCGTGCGGGCGATCCGTGCGCACCGGCCCGGTCACCGCGACCTGCCCGTAGTCCTTCTCCGAATAGGCGATGCCCGGAATGCGCCGCGCATTGGCGCCACCGTCGGCGAGCACGAGGAGCGAAGCGTCGATGACATCGCCGCCGGCGAGCCTCAGGCGGGCCGCTTCCTGCGCCAGGTCGATCGTCTCGCACGGCGTGCCGTAGGCGACTTCCACGCCCATCGCGCCGAGCCGCTCTTCGAGAACGCGTTCCACGTCGGCGTACGAAACGGTGTAGCCCAGTGCGGGCAGGCCGGCATCGGATGCCCGAAGCAGCGTTCGGCCGGGACCGCCTTTCTGCGAGACATGGATTTCCGTGATGGGCGTCGCGCCCGCTGCGGGCCACGCGCCGCATGTTTCGAGCAGATCGCGGCTCGACTGCGAGAGGGCGAGGGTGCGCGCGTCGCCGGAGCGCCCCGTGCGCGCCTCGATCACCGTGACGCGGTAACCGGCAGGCGCGACAAGCGCGGCCAGGGCGGCCCCCACCGGGCCGGCCCCCACGATCGCGATATCGACCCGCGGCATGCCCTGGCGCCTAGCCGCGGACCGCGGCCTCGACGTCCTTCACGGTCTTCGGGCAATCGGGGGTGAGTATCTCGTGCCCCTTGGCCGTGACCGCGACGTCGTCCTCGATGCGCACACCGATGTTCCAGAAAGCCTTGGGCACGCCCGGCGCAGGGCGGATGTAGAGGCCGGGCTCGACCGTGAGCACCATGCCGGGCTCGAGTTTCCTCCACTTCCCCTTGCGCATGTAGTCGCCGGCGTCGTGCACGTCGAGACCGAGCCAGTGGCCAGTGCGATGCATGTAGAACTGCTTGTACGAACCGTTCTCCAGCACCTGGTCGACGCTGCCCTTGCAGAGCTTCAGGTCGATGAGGCCGCGCACCAGCACGCGCGTGGCCGCGTCGTGATAGGCGATGAACTCCGCGCCCGGCTTCACCGCCTTGATGGCCGCTTCCTGCGAGGCGAGCACGAGCTCGTAGACGTCCCGCTGGGGCGCGGTGAACCGGCCGTCCACCGGGAAGGTGCGCGTGATGTCGGAGGCGTAGCTGTCGAGCTCGCAGCCCGCGTCGATCAGCATGAGATCGCCCGGCTGGATCTGCGCGTCGTTCTCGCGGTAGTGCAGCACGCAGGCATTGGCGCCCGCGGCGACGATCGAGCCGTAGGCGGGCGCCCGCGCGCCGTGGCGGCAGAATTCGTGGATCAGCTCGGCCTCCACCTCGTACTCGCGGCGGCCGGGACGGGCGGCGCCCATCGCGCGCACGTGGGCACCGCTCGAGATCTCGCCGGCGCGGCGCATGATCGCGAGCTCGGTGGCGTCCTTCACCAGGCGCATGTCGTTCACTTCGGCCCGAACGTCGCGGATCTGCCCGGGCGCGACGACGCCGGAGCGCACCTTGGCGCGCACGGCATTGAGCCATCCGGACACTCGCGCGTCCCACTCGGCGTCCGCGCCGACCGGCGTGTGGAGCACCTCGTGGTTCGCGATGAGCTCGGGAATCGCCGCGTCGAGCTCGGCGATCGGCCGGGCCTCGTCGAACCCGAACACCTCGCGCGCGAGCTGCGGCCCGTAGCGGAAGCCGTCCCAGATCTCGCGCTCCAGGTTCTTTTCCCGGCAGAAGAGGATCTCGCGCGGCTTCTTTCCCGGCACGATGACGAGTACGGCCTCCGGTTCGCGGAAGCCCGTGAGGTAGTAGAAGCCGCTGTCCCAGCGATAGTCGTAGTGGCTGTCGGCGTTGCGCGTGCGCTCGGGCGCCGTCGGGAGGATCACGACGCCGTCGCCCAGGCTGCGGGCCAGCCGCTTCCTGCGCTGCGCGAAGGGCTTGTAGCGGTTCGGGTTCTCGAGCTTCATGGGATCGGAATCGCAGTGGGGCGCGCGTGGGGCGCCGAGGAGCGAATTCTACCGGGATTCCCCGGGCGGCACGGCTTCGCGCCCTTCAGCCGGAGAGTCGCCGGTCGAGCGCCGCGAGCTGCGCCGGCGTGCCCACGTTGTCCCATTCCCCGCTGTAGCGCTCTCCGGTCACCCGGCCTTCGTCCACGAAGCGGTAGGACCACGGAAAGAGCGCGAGGCGGGTCCCGGCCTCGATGCCGTCGAACAGCACGGGGTGAAAGACGGAGATGTTCGCGTACGTGAGCGTCGGCCCGTCCCGCCGGACTCGCCCGCCCTCGAGTCCCATGTCGCCCTTCGCGTGCCAGGCCGGATTGTCGACGAGCACGAAATGAGCCGCATGGCGGGCCGGGTCGCGCGCGATCGCCTCGGCCACGGGCGCGAGTCGGGAGTAGTCGTAGGCCGTGTGGATGTCGGCACTCACGGCGAGGAAGGGATCGGGTCCGACCAGCGACCGCGCCCACGCGACCGCGCCGGCAGTCTCGAGCGGCCGGGGCTCGCGCGACCAGAGGATCCGCGCGCCGAATCGCGAGCCGTCGCCCAGCGCCGCCTCGATCCGCTCGCCGAAATGGGCAACGTTGATCACCACGTCGCGGATGCCCGCGGCGGCGAGGCATTCGAGCTGCCGGACGATGAGCGCCTTGCCGCCGGCTTCGAGGAGCGCCTTGGGCACGCTTTCGGTGAGCGGTTTCATGCGCTCGCCGCGGCCGGCGGCGAAGAGGATCGCGCGCATCGGGATCCGGTCAGAAGGTGGTGCCCGACCGCGTCTCGACGCCCTCGACGCGATCGAGCAGGCGGGCGAGCGGCGCGAGTTCGCGGTAGCGCGCGCAGGTGCGGCGCATGTAGTCGATGAAACGCGGCGTGTCCTCGACGTAGCCGGCCTTGCCGTCGCGGTGGTGGAGCCGCGCGAAGATGCCGGCCACCTTGAGGTGACGCTGCAGGCCCATCCATTCGACGTCGCGCCAGAAATCCGCGAAGTCCGCCCTCACCGGCAACCCCTTCGAGCGCGCGAGATCCCAGTAGCGGATCGTCCCGTCGAGGACCACGTCTTCCTCCCAGCTGAGATAGGCGTCGCGGTAGAGGCAGGCGATGTCGTAGCTCACCGGCCCGTGCAGCGCATCCTGGAAATCGAGCACGCCGGGGTTCGGCTCGGACACCATGAGGTTCCTCGGCATGAAGTCCCGGTGCACGTACACGCGCGGCTGCGCGAGGTTCGCGGCGAGGATGCGATCGAAGACCGCCGTGAGCTCCGCGCGATCCTTCGGCTCGAGCACGAGGCCGCGATGCCGCGCGAGGTACCAGTCCGGGAAGAGCTCGACTTCGCGGCGCAGCGTCGGCTCGTCGTATTCCGGGAGCGACCCTTCGCGGCTGGCGAGCTGCCAGCGCACGAGGGACTCGCGAGCGTCGGCGAAAAGCGCCTGCGGATCCGGGTGCCCGGCCTGGATCGCCTGCAGGAAGGTGCGCGGACCGAGGTCCGAAAGGAGAAGGAATCCCCGCGAGAGGTCCTGCGCGACGATGTCGGGAACGTGCAGGCCGGCCTCGCGCATGAGGGCCGCGACGTGCACGAAGGGACGTGAATCCTCGCGATCCGGCGGGGCATCCATCGCGATCCACGTGCGGCCGTCGCAGGCGATGCGGAAATAGCGCCGGAAGCTGGCGTCTGCCGATGCGGGCACGCGGGTGAAGGGGCGGCCGGCCAGCGCGGCGGCGAGCCAGGCATCGAGGGCCTCGAGACGGTCCATCGGGAGGGCTGGGCGACGAGCGGAGGGGGTTTTTCGCGTGTATTCTTGGACGAATTCTAGCATCGCTCCCCGCTCGCCCCCCCGATGGACCGTCGCTGCCTCCCGATCGCCCTGGCGTGTGCGCTCGCCTGCCCCGCCGGGGCGGACGACGGCGTGACGCTCAAGCTCGACCGGCTCCTGCGTCCGACGCCGCCGAAGCTGCAGCGCGACCTCGCCAAGTTCCTGTCGGCCGACCGCGTCACCGGGGACGAGAACCGCAACATCTCGGCCACCGGGGGCGTGATGATGCGCCAGCGCGGCGTCGCGATCCGGGCGGACCGTCTCGACTACACCGCCGAGACGGATACCGCCCTCGCCGTGGGCAACGTCACGCTCGAGCGCGAGGCGGACACGGTGACCGGGCCGCGCCTGCTGTATCGCCTCGGCGAGGAGACCGGCGAGATGGAGTCCCCGGTCTTCCAGATCGCGAAGACGCCCGAGCGCCGCACGGCCGCCCGCGGCAGCGCCTCGAAGGTCCTGCTGGAAGGCGACGAGAAGAGCCGCCTCTTCGACGCGCAGTACACCTCGTGCCCCGTTCCGCGGGAGGACTGGAAGCTGTCCGTGAGCGAACTCCTCCTCGACTCGCGCAACCAGGAGGGCACCGCGCACAACGCCACCGTCACGTTCTTCGGCGTCCCGATCCTCTACTCGCCCTGGCTCTCGTTTCCCCTGGACAACCGGCGAAGGACGGGCTTCCTCGCGCCCACCCTCGGTTCGTCCGGACGAGGCGGCTTCAGTTCTCGTTGCCGTGGTACTGGAACATCGCGACCGACCAGGACGCCACGATCACGCCGAAGCTCTTCTCCAAGCGCGGCGTGCAGGTCGGCGCTGAATACCGCTACCTGAGGCCCGACTGGACGGGACAGGCCGATGTCGAGTTCCTGCCGAACGACTCCATCGCCGACCAGAACCGCTGGCTCCTGGGGCTCAAGCACAACCACAAGTTGCCGCTGGGCTGGTACCTCGCGCTCAACGCCCAGCGGGTCTCCGACGACAACTACTTCCGCGACCTGTCCACGCGCGTGTCGGCCACCTCGCAGACCAACCTCCCGCGCGACGTGATCGTCGGCACCGGCGACGAGAACTGGGCCTTCTCCGCCCGCGCGATCGCTTACCAGACCCTCCAGGATCCCGAGGCGCCCGTCGTCGTGCCCTACCGGCAGGTGCCCCAGCTGCTCTGGTCGGGCTTCAAGCAGGACGTTCGCGGCTTCGACCTGCAGGGCGTGGGCGAATTCACGAACTACCGCCACCCGGACCTCGTGAACGGCCAGCGCTTCATCGCCTACCCGCAGGCGAGCTACCCGATCCGCCGCCCGTGGGGCTACGTGACGCCCAAGGCCGGCGTGCACTTCACGCGCTACAACATGACGGACAACGAACAGGGCTTCGCGGACACCTCGCGCACCGTTCCGATGGCCAGCGTCGACGCGGGACTCTTCTTCGACCGGGCCTTCGCACTCGGCGGACGCGACTTCGTCCAGACGCTCGAGCCTCGCCTCTTCTACCTGAACGTGCCCTACCGCGACCAGTCGAAGCTGCCGGTCTTCTCGACGGACGAGGTCGACTTCGGCGCGAGTTCGCTCTTCCGCGAGAATCGCTTCATCGGCGGCGACCGCATCGGCGACGCGAACCAGCTGACGGCGGCCGTCTCGAGCCGCCTCATCGAGTCGGGCTCGGGACTGGAGCGCCTGCAGGCGACCCTGGGGCAGATCTACTACTTCGAGCCGCAGCGCGTGACGCTGCCGGGGCGCGCGGTGCGCGAGGACAACAAGTCGGACCTCGTGGCGATCGTCACGGGCCAGGTGACGCCCGCGTTCTCGATGGATGCCGGGGTCGAGTACAACGCGAGCGCCAACCGCTCGCGTCGCTTCGACCTCGCCGCGCGGTACGCCCCGCAGCCCGGCCGCGTGCTGAACGTGGCGTATCGATTCGCCCGGGACGACCCCGAGCGCCCCGGCATCAAGCAGGTGGATTTCTCCGCCCAGTGGCCGATTTTCGCCGGCCTCACCGGCGTGGCCCGCTGGAACTGGAGCCTCAAGGACAAGAAGCTCATCGAGGGACTGGTGGGGTTCGAATATAATGCCGGTTGCTGGGAGATCCGCGCCGTCGCGCACCGGTTCATCACCGCGACCGAGCAGGTCTCCACCTCCTTCCAGGTCCAGCTCGAGCTCTCCGGGCCTTTCGAGGATCGGGATCAGCCCCCTCGAGACCCTGAGACAGAACATTTCCGGCTACCGCCGCTCGGACGAAATTTCGCGATGAGATCCGCCATCCTGCTCCAGACCCTGTTCGCGTCGGCTCTCGCGGCGCCGCTCCTCGCCTTTGCCCAGATGGCCCCGACGACGCCGGCGCCCCCGCCCGCATCCCGGCTGGAGACCAAGCTCGGCACGACCCCCTCGCGCATCGTCCCCGTCGACCGCATCGTCGCGGTGGTGAACGACGAGGTGATCACGTCGAACGAACTCGGCGAGCGCGTGCAGCTCGTCGTGAAGCAGATGCAGCGCGGTGGCGGCCAGCTGCCGGCGGCCGACGTGCTCCAGCGCCAGCTCCTCGAACGCATGATCAACGACCGCGTGCAGGTGCAGCTCGCGAAGGAGAACGGCATCCGCGTGGACGACGCCACGGTCGAGAAGGCCGTGCAGCGCATCGCCGACGACAACAATCTCTCGATGACGGACTTCCGCGCCGCCATCGAGCGCGACGGCATCCGCTTCACGCGCTTCCGCGAGGACATGCGCAACGAGATCCTCCTGCAGCGGGTGCGCGAGCGCGAGGTCGAGAACGCCGTCGTGGTGACCGACGCCGAAGTCGAGACCGAGCTCGCGCGCGAAGCCCGCGAACGCGGCGGCACGTCCGAGTTCCGGCTCCAGCACGTGCTCGTGCTCGTTCCCCAGCAGGCGACGCCCGAGCAGATCGAGAACCGGCGCCGGCGAGCTCTCCAGGCGCTTTCGGAACTGCGCAAGGGCACGCCCTTCCCCCAGGTATCGGCCACCTATTCCGACGCGCCCGACGCGCTCCAGGGCGGCAACCTCGGCTGGCGCGATTCCGGACGCTTGCCCACCCTCTTCCTCGAGGCCATCGAGAAGCTGCAGCCGGGCGAGGTGAGCGACACCCTGAGGAGCCCCAACGGGTTCCACATCCTCAAGCTGCTCGAGAAGCGCGGCAAGAGCGCGGCGCCGTCGGTCGTGCAGACGCGCGCGCGGCACATTCTCGTGCGCGCCAAGGAAGGCACGAGCGACGCCGAGGTCCGCACGCGACTCGAACGCCTTCGCGAGCGCATCGTCGGCGGCGCCGATTTCGCCGAGCTCGCCCGCACGAATTCCGAAGACGCCACCGCCACCAAGGGCGGCGACCTGGGCTGGGTCGCGCCGGGAGAGACGGTTCCCGAGTTCGAGCGCGCGATGAACGCGCTCAAGAACGGCGAGATCAGCCCGCCCATCCAGTCGCCCTTCGGCTGGCACCTGGTGCAGGTGCTCGAACGTCGCAACGAGGAATTGAGCGAGGATCGCAAGAAGCTCGCCGCCCGCCAGACCGTGCGCGCCCGCAAGGCCGACGAGGCCTTCCAGGAGTGGTTGCGCTCGACGCGCGACCGGGCCTTCGTCGAGAACCGGCTCGAGGAGCGCTAGTGCGGCTGCGGCCGGACGCGCCGTCGACGCCTCCATGAGCAACGCCGCGCCCGTCGCGATCACCGCCGGCGAACCGGCCGGCATCGGCCCCGACCTCTGCGCGATGCTTGCAGGTCGGACCTTCCCCCGCCCGATCGTCATCGTCGGCAGCCGCGCCGTCGTGGCCGAGCGCGCGCGCCTGCGCGGCCACGCCTTCGACCCGCCGGCCTACGAACGCGGCAAGGCCGCCCGCGTGTCTTTCATCGACATGCCCGTCGCCGCGGCGGTGACGCCGGGGCGTCTCGATCCGGCCAACGCGCACCACGTGCTCGCCCTCCTGGATCGCGCCCTCGCCGGATGCGTCGAAGGCGAGTTCGGCGCGATGGTCACGGCCCCCGTGCAGAAGTCGACGATCAACGAGGCCGGCGTGCCCTTCACCGGCCACACGGAGGTACCTGGCCGAGAAAACCGGCACGCCGCGCGTGGTGATGCTGCTCGTCGGCGGCGGCCTGCGCGTCGCGCTCGCCACCACCCACCTGCCCCTCGCGGCCGTGCCCGCGGCCATCACGCGGGAGTCGCTCGACGCGACGCTTCGCATCCTCGACAAGGACCTGCGGCTTCGCTTCGGGATCGCCCGGCCGCGCATCCTCGTCGCCGGCCTCAATCCGCACGCGGGCGAATCGGGCCACCTGGGCCGCGAGGAAATCGACGTCATCGCGCCGGTGATCGCCGCCCTCGTCGGCGAGGGCATGCGACTCGAGGGCCCCCTGCCGGCGGACACCCTCTTCACCCCGCGCGCGCTGGCCGGCGCCGACGCCGTGCTCGCGATGTTCCACGACCAGGGCCTGCCCGTGCTCAAGCACGCGGCCTTCGGGCACGCGGTCAACGTGACGCTGGGCCTGCCCGTCGTGCGCACGTCCGTGGACCACGGCACCGCGCTCGACCTCGCCGGATCGGGGGAAATCGACGCGGGAAGCCTCGAGGCGGCCGTCGCGCTCGCCATCGAACTCGACGCCCGGGCCTGACCATGTTGCCGCGTCCCAAGAAGCGGCTCGGCCAGCACTTCCTCACGGACCGCCACTACCTCGATCGGATCGTGGGCGCCATCGCGCCCGCCCCGGGCGAGGCCATGCTGGAGATCGGCCCTGGGCCGGGGGCGCTCACGGAAAGACTCGCCGCGGTGGTGCGACCCCTGCACGTGGTGGAAATCGATCGCGAGCTGGCGCATGCCCTTCGCGAGCGCTTCCCCCCCGACGTCGTGACGGTGCACGAGGGCGATGCGCTCGAGTTCGATCTCGGCCGGCTGCCGGAGGGACTGCGGGTCGTGGGCAACCTGCCCTACAACGTCTCCTCGCCACTGCTCTTCCATGTCGCGTCGTTCGCCGACCGGATCCGCGACTGCGTGTTCATGCTCCAGAAGGAAGTGGTCGACCGCATGGCCGCCGAGCCGGACACGCCGGAGTACGGTCGCCTGTCGGTGATGCTGCAGGTCCGGTTCGCGATCGACCCGTGCTTTCGCGTTCCGCCGGGCGCCTTCTCGCCGCCACCCAAGGTCGACTCGGCGGTCGTTCGCCTGGTGCCGCTCGGGGCGGACCGCCCGCGCGCGAGCGACGAATCGCGCTTCGCGAATGTCGTGAAGGCGGCCTTCGCCCAGCGGCGCAAGACGCTGCGCAACGCCCTGCGGGGGCTCGTGGAACCCGAAGCCTTCGCCTCGGCCGGCATCGATCCGTCCCGAAGGGGCGAGACGCTGTCCGTGGCGGAGTTCATCGCCCTCGCCGTCACGTCCTGACGCACGGCGTCGTTCTTCCGGGTCCGCGCCGTCGCCGTCTAGGCGCGCTGGATGAACTCGATCTTGTAGCCGTCCGGATCCTCGACGAAGGCGATGACCGTGCTCCCGTGCTTCATCGGGCCGGCGGGCCGCGTGACCTTGCCGCCACGGGCCGCGACGTCCTCGCAGGCCTTGCCGGCGTCCGGTACCGCGACCGCGATGTGGCCGAAGGCGTTGCCGAGCTCGTAGGACTTCGTCTCCCAGTTGTGCGTCAGCTCGATCACGGCCCCTTCGGATTCCTCGCCGTAGCCCACGAACGCCAGCGTGAACTTGCCGTCCGGGTAGTCCTTGCGGCGCAGGACCTTCATGCCGAGCACCTCGGTGTAGAAGCGGATGGAGCGGTCCAGGTCGACGACCCGGAGCATGGTGTGGAGGATGCGCATCGGGATTCCCCTAGAAGGAACGGTAGAAGTGGTCTTTCGCCTCGAGCTCGTCGCGCAGGCGCCGGTAGTCCGGGCAGAGGCGTTCCACCTCGGCCCAGAAATCCCGCGAGTGATTCATGTGCCGCAGGTGCGCGAGCTCGTGGCACACGACGTAGTCGATGAGTTCCGGCCGCGCCTTCATCAGGCGCCAGGCGAGACGGACCTCCCGCCGGCTGTTGCAGCTGCCCCAGCGCGAGCCGGCGGACGAGAGCATCACGCGCGGGGGCGCGAGCCCCGCGATGCGCGAGAAGACGAAGGCGCGATGGGCCAGGTGCGGCAGGGCCATGCGCTTGTACCAGGCGACGACGGCCTTCGCGACCGCCGACGCTTCGAGCGAGGGCGCGATCACCACGAGCGTGTCGCCTTCCTGGGCGACCGCGACGCGCCGGCCGGGCATGAGCCGCAGCGTGAGCTCCGCACCGAGCCACGGCACGAGCGCCCCTTCGGCCCACGAAGCCTCGGGCACCTGGCGCTCGCGCCAGATGGCCATCTTCTTCAGCACCCACGACTCGCTCTCGCGCACGAGGTGCTCGACGCGGTGGACGGGGATAGAGAGCGGCGCGCTCACGGTGAGCCCTTCCGCATCGACCTTGAGCCCCACCCCGCGACGGCCGCGGCGGCGCACCAGCGTGTAGTCCACGCGCTCGCCTCGCAGGTCGAGCGCGCGGGCCTCCCGGGAGGCGGCATCACGCGATCGCATAGCGCTCCGGATTGAGCCGCGTCATCTGCCCTTCGATCCACGCCTCGACTTCGCGGGTCACTTCCAGCGGGTCGCGCCCATGCGCCTCGATGACCGGGCCGATCACGACGCGCACGGTGCCGGCGTGCTTGCGGAAGGCGTAGCGTCCCCAGAATTCTCCGGCGTTGTGCGCGATGGGCAGGATGGGCGTGCCGGTGCGCGCGGCGAGGGTCGCGCCACCGATGCCGTAGCGTCCCCGCCGGCCGACCGGCACGCGTGTGCCTTCCGGAAAAATCGTCACCCACAGGCCCTCGGCGATCCGCCGGGCGCCATGCTGCACGATCTGCTCGCGCGCCGCCTGGCCGCTGCTGCGGTCGATGGCGATCGAACGCACCGCGACGAGCCCCCAGCCGACGAACGGCAGCCACACGAGCTCACGCTTGATGATCCAGCACTGGTAGGGAAAGGTCGCCTCGAGGAAGACGGTCTCCCAGGCCGATTGGTGCTTGGCCATGATCACGGCGGGACCCGGGGGAATGTTCTCGCGGCCCTCGATCTCGTAGCGGATACCGCACGCGATCTCGGTCCACCGGAGGATCCCGCGCGCCCATTCGCGCGCGAGCCGGAGCGCGGCGCGGGTGCTGAAGATCCCGGCAAGGGGCACCGCGATGCCGAAGAACGAGGTGACGACCACGCCGCCCGCCAGGAAGATCGCGGAGCGGATCTCCGTCATTCGCGAGCCGCCACGATGTGGCGCGAGACCTCGGCGAGATCGGCGTAGACCTGCGTGCGCCGGGGCAGGCCACCTTCGGCCCGCGTCTTCTCACCCTTGCCGGTGAGGACCAGGATCGGCTGGCCCCCGACGGCCTCGGCGGCCTTCAGGTCGCGCATCGCGTCGCCCACGCAGGGCACGCCCTTCAGGTCCATGTGGTAGCGCGCCGCGATCTCCTCGTACATCCCGGTCCGCGGCTTTCGGCAGTTGCAGTTCTCGACGTCGGTGTGGGGGCAGAAGAACAGCGCGTCGATGCGCCCGCCCTGGCGGAAAACCAGCTCCATCATCTTGTCGTTCATCGCGTTGAAGGTCGCCATGTCGAAGAGGCCCCGGCCGATGCCCGACTGGTTGGTCGCCACCACGATCCGGTATCCGCCCTGGTGCAATCGCGCGATGGCCTCGATGGAGCCGGGGATCGGCTGCCACTCGGCCGGCGACTTGATGTACTTGTCGCTGTCCTGGTTGATGACGCCGTCGCGGTCGAGAATGATCAGCTTCATCGTCCCGTTCCCCTTCGCGCTCAGGCCGCCAGCCGCGAGATGTCGGCGACGCGGTTGAGCACCCGCTCGAGCCCGGTGAGCAGCGCGAGCCGGTTGGCCCGCACCGCGGGCTCCTCCGCGTTCACGAGCACCCTGTCGAAGAACGCGTCGACGTCGCCCCGGATGCTCGCCACGGCGAGCAGGGCCGCCCCGAAGTCGCCGCCCGCGACGCTCGCCTCGACCTGCGGCGACAGGGCGGCGAGCGCGGCGTGCAGCCGGCGTTCCTCCTCCTGCATGAAGAGGTCCGGATCCACGCCGTCCGACCGCCCCGACTTCTCGAGGATGTTCTTCACGCGCTTGTTGGCCGCCGCGAGCGCTTCCGATTCCGGCAGCTTCGCAAAGGCGGCCACCGCCTCGAGGCGCGCTCGCAGCTCGTCGAATCGCGCCGGGCGCTGCGCCACGACGGCTTCCACCTGGTGGGTGGTGAAGCCCGACTCGCGCAGATAGCCGCGCAGGCGCTCGTAGACGAAGTCCTCGAGCGGGACAGCCGCCGCCGCGCCGAACGGCTCCAGGGCGTGCTTCACCAGCTCGTGGAAGTCGAGGTCGAGGCCGCGCTCGGCCAGGATGCGGATGACGCCCAGCGCGGCACGGCGAAGGCCGAACGGGTCCTTGTCGCCCGTGGGCACCTGCCCGATCGAGAAGAGCCCGGCGAGCGCGTCGAGGCGGTCGGCGAGGGCCACCGCGATGCTCACGTCGCCTTCGGGCAGCTTGTCGCCCGCGAAGCGCGGCCAGTAGTGCTGCTCGATGGCGCGCACGACGCTCGGCTCCTCGTCGTCGGCCAGCGCGTAGTACTTGCCCATGATCCCCTGCAACTCGGGGAACTCGCCCACCATGAGGGTTACCAGGTCGGCCTTCGCGAGGAGGGCCGCGCGATCCGCGTAAGGCATGCCCTTCGCCCCGCGAGGCAGGTTCGACTGGATGCGCGTCGCGAGCTTGCGCAGTCGCTCCACGCGCTCGCCCAGCGTGCCGAGCTTGCCGTGGTAGACGATGGCCGCGAGCTGCGGCACGCGATCGGCGAGCTTCGTCCTGCGATCGGTCTCGAAGAAGAAGCGAGCGTCCGCCAGGCGCGGGCGCACCACGCGCTCGTTGCCCTGCACGATGCGGGAGGGGTCGGCCGGCCGCAGGTTGGAGACGATGAGGAACTTCTCGGTGAGCCTTCCCTCGCCATCGAAGAGCGGGAAATACTTCTGGTTCTGGCGCATCGTGAGGACGAGGCATTCGGCGGGCACGTCGAGGAACTCGCGCTCGAAGCGGCCGGTGAACACCTTCGGCCGCTCGACGAGCGCCGTCACCTCGTCGAGCAGCGCGTCGACGTCGGCCACCGGCCCGAGTCCCGCCCCCTCCCGTGCCGCGGCCGCCTCGAGCTGCGAGAGGATTTCCGCGCGGCGCTCGGCGAACGAGGCGATGACCGCGCCTTCCGCCGCGAGCCGGCCGGCGTACTCGTCCGCGTGGGCGAGCTCGATGTCGCGCGCACCCTCGAAACGGTGGCCGTGGGTGGTTCGGCCGGCCGCGAGGCCGAGCGCCTTCACGGGAACGACCGTGTCGCCATGCAGGGCCACCAGGCCATGGGCCGGGCGCACGAACTGGACGGTGGTGCTGCCGTCGGCGAGCTGGTAGCTCATCACCTTCGGAATCGGCAGCCCCGCGATCGCCTCGTCCAGTGCCGCTTGCAGGCCCTCGGCGAGCGGCGTGGACGGAACGGTGGAATCGGCGAAGAGCGTCTCGGCCTTGCCATCCACGCGCCGCTTGAGCTTCGCCGGATCGATGCCGGCGAGGCCGGCGGCGGCCAGCTTCTTCACGAGCGCGGGGGTGGGTTGGCCGTCCGGCGAAAGGCCCACCGCCACGGGCATCAACTTCACCTCGATGGCGCGCGGCTGCGTGGCCGGGGCGACGCCGGCAACGGCGGCGGCCAGGCGGCGAGGCGTCGCATAGACCGCGACCGGAGCGCCTTCGGCGACGAAGCCGCGCTTGCGAAGGCCGGCCTCGAGGCCGGCGGCGAATGCCTCGCCCAGCCGACCGAGGGCCTTCGGGGGGAGCTCCTCGGTGAAGAGCTCGACCAGCAGGGTCTTCGCGCTCATGCCGCGCCCTCCTTCGCCAGCATCGGGAAGCCCAGCCGCTCGCGCGATTCGTAGTACGCCAGCGCCACCGCCTTCGCGAGGGCCCGGATGCGTCCGATGTAGGCCGCGCGCTCGGTCACCGAGATGGCCCCGCGCGCATCGAGCAGGTTGAAGGCGTGCGCCGCCTTGAGCACCTGCTCGTAGGCCGGCAGCGCGAGCTGCTGCGCCATGAGGTGCTTCGCGCCCTTCTCGTGGTCGCCGAAGTGGCGGAAGAGCGACTCGGTGTCGGATTGCTCGAAGTTGTAGGTGGACTGCTCCACTTCGTTCTGGTGGTACACGTCGCGGTACGTGAGCCGGCGGGTGCGCCCGCCTTCGGGCCATTCGGTCCACACGAGGTCGTACACGTTGTCCACGCCCTGCAGGTACATGGCGAGTCGCTCCAGCCCGTAGGTGATCTCGCCGGTGATGGGCTTGCAGTCGAGGCCGCCCACCTGCTGGAAGTAGGTGAACTGCGTGATCTCCATGCCGTTCATCCAGACCTCCCAGCCCAGGCCCCAGGCGCCGAGGGTCGGGTTCTCCCAGTCGTCCTCCACGAAGCGCACGTCGTTCGCCTTGAGGTCGAAGCCCAGGGCCTCGAGGGAGCCGAGGTAGAGCTCGAGGATGTCCGGCGGCGAGGGCTTCAGCACGACCTGGTACTGGTAGTAGTGCTGCAGGCGGTTCGGGTTCTCGCCGTAGCGGCCGTCCTTCGGGCGGCGCGAGGGCTGCACGTAGGCGGCACGCCAGGGCTCGGGCCCCAGGGAGCGCAGGAACGTGGCCGTGTGCGAAGTGCCGGCGCCCACCTCCATGTCGTAGGGCTGCAGGATGGCGCAGCCGCGGCTGGCCCAGTAGCCCTGGAGGCGAAGGAGGATGTCCTGGAAGGTGATCATGTCGGTTCTGGTCGGGGAAGCGCCCCGGGAAGCCGGACATTTTACGGGCTTCGCCGAGGAGCCGTGAGGCCCATTGCTATAATCCGCCGCATGACCGGGATCGCCGAGAACACGCCGCCGCTCGAGGTGGGCCAGACCGTCTGGGAACGCTTCCTCGGCCCGGGCGCGGTCAACGTCGCTTACCACGAGGCCTACAACGAGTCGCTCATCGCCATCCTGAAGCGCCCGCCGGCGCGCGTTCTGAGCTGGGCTGCTCCGCCGGCCGGCTGGGCCAGGTCTTCCGCGAGAAGTTTCCCGGCGTGCACATCACGGGCATCGAGATGGACCCGCAGGCGGCCGCGGTCGCCCGCACGCGGATGGACAAGTTGATCGAGGCGAAGCTGGAGGACATCGACTTCGCCGCCGAGGGGATCGCGCCGGGCAGCATCGACACCTTCGTCGCCGGGGACGTGCTCGAGCACCTCTACGACCCCTGGCGCGCCCTGACGCGCGTTCGCCCGCTCCTCACGCCCGACGCGCAGCTCTCCGTGAGCATCCCGAACATCCGCAATCTCTCGGTGCACGCGATGCTGCACAACGAGGGGTCCTGGCGCTACGAGGGGCATGGCCTGCTGGACATCACGCACATCCGCTTCTTCACGCTTCGCGACATCGTGCAGATGATGAACGAGACCGGCTACGACGTGCTGGACGTGCGCTCCAACATCGACGGCCAGTACCACGACTTCTTCCGCGCCAACCGCGAGAAGGCGTCCGTCAACCTGCAGGTGGGCAAGCTCAAGCTCGAGAACCTCACGCCCGCCGAACTCCAGGAGTACTGCACCAAGCAGTTCATCGTCCTGGGCCGGCCGCGGGCCTCCGCGGCCAACGACGCCGCCTGATCGCCGGAACGCCGATCGCGAGGGCCGCCAGGGCGAGCGCGGCCGCATTCCCCCAGCGGACATAGGGCGTCGCCCCCGATCGAGGCACCGGGCTCGCTTCGAGGATGCCGCGAACGAACGCCGGCAATCGCGCGACGACCCGCCCGCGCTCGTCGATGGCGGCCGTCACGCCCGTGTTGGTCGATCGCACCATCCACCGGCCCGTCTCGAGCGCGCGCATCTGGGAGAACTGCAGGTGCTGGTCCGCCGCGAGCGATTCGCCGAACCACGCATCGTTGCTCACGTTCACGAGGACGCCCGCGCGGGGGAGCTGGTCGATCAGCTCCTCGCCGAAGATGTCCTCGTAGCAGATCGCGACGGCCCAGGCGATCCCGCCCGCCTCGAGGGGCGGCTGGCCCGGGTCGCCGCGGCCGAAGTCGGTGAGCGGGATCTTCAGCACCGCGAGCACGAAACCGAAGCCCGGCGGGATGAACTCGCCGAAGGGCACGAGGTGGCGCTTGCGGTAGGACTGCGGCGGCGAGGCGCCGCGCGTCACGACGCTGTTGAAGTACTCGAAGCGCTCGCCGGCGAATCGGCGTTCCACCGTGCCCAGGAGAATGTCCCGGCCTTCCCGGCGGGCGTGGTCCGCCAGGGTCTCGAGGTAGCCCGGCGGCAGGCGGTCGAGGAACGCGGGCAACGCCGTCTCCGGCAGCACGATCACGCGCCCCTTGCTCTCGAGCGCCATGCGCGCGTAGTCCTCGAGCGTGGCCGCGCGCACGTCCTCGCGCCACTTGAGGTGCTGGGAGACGTTGCCCTGCAGCAACGAGACGGTGACAGCCGGGCCGGCCGGATCGGTCCACGAGGCGATCCGAAGGAGCGCGCCGGCCAAGACCAGGATCGCGAGGCCCGCGAGGGCCGTCCACCGTTCGCGCGACCAAGCGAAGCTCGCGAGTGCAGCCGCCAGGCAAGCCGCCGCGAACGCCGCCGCCAGCGACACGCCGTAGGCGCCGACGACGGGCGCGAAGCCCGCCAACGGGCTCGCGGGCACCTGCGAGTAGCCTATCGTGAGCCAAGGGAAGCCGGTGAGGATCCAGCCGCGCACCCACTCGACAATGGCGAACCAGCCGGCCATCGCCACGGCGCCCGCGAGGCCGCCGTCCGGGACCGTCCGGCGCGCGGCCCAGCCCGCCGCCGCCGGAAAGATCGCGAGGAAGGCGCAGAAGAGGAAAGTCGCGATCGCCGCGAGCGGCGCGGGCATCGACCCGAACTCGTGCAGGCTCACGAAAACCCACGAGACGCCGGCGAGATTGAGACCCAGGCCGAACGCGTAGCCGGAGAGCGCCGCCTGCAGGGGGGAGCCGCTGCGCAACCACACGAGGAAAAGCGCCGCCAGCGAGGCGATGGCGACGGGCCACGCGTAGAACGGCGCGAAACCCAGGATCGCCGCCGCGCCGGCGAGGGCCGGGACGCCCAGGCCGCGCGCGAGGATCGCCGCCGAGGAGTCGCCCCGCCCCGCGCTCACGCGCCCGGCGCCGGCGCCTCGGGCGGGGCCCGGCGCTCCACGAGCAGCGAATGCACCTTGCGACTGTCGGCGCGCAGCACCTGGAACGCAAAGCCCTCGACCACGACCGTCTCGCCGCGCTTGGGCAGGCGGCCGAATCGCGACAGGACGAGCCCGCCGACGGTGTCGTGGTCGTCGTCCGCGAAACGCGTGCCGAATCGCTCGTTGAAATCGCCGATCTCGGTGACGGCCTTCACCCGGAAGCGGCCGTTCTTGTCGGCGAGGATGTTGTCCTCGGTCTCGTCGAAGTCGAATTCGTCCTCGATGTCGCCGATGATCTGCTCGATCACGTCCTCGATGGTGATGAGCCCGCACACGCCGCCGTACTCGTCGACCACGATGGCGATGTGGTTGCGGTTGGCGCGGAACTCCTTGAGCAGCACGTTCAGCCGCTTGGCCTCGGGGACGAACACCGCCGGGCGCAGCATGTCGCGGAAGTCGAACTCCTCCTCCGCGTAGAAGCGCAGCATGTCCTTCGCGAGGAGGATGCCGATCACGTTGTCGCGGTTGTCCTGGAAGACGGGAAAACGCGAGTGCGCCGTCTCGATCACGTACGGGATGAACGCCTCGGGGCTCTCGGCCGCGTCGATCATGTCCATCTGCGATCGGGGGATCATCACGTCCGCCACGCGCGTCTCCGAGACCTGCAGCACGCCCTCGATCATCGCGAGGGCGTCGGCGTCCAGCAGGTTCCGTTCGAACGCCGAGTGCAGCAGCTCGACGAGCTGGTCGCGGTCCTCGGGCTCCCTCAACAGCAGGGAGGAAAGCCGCTCGAGGAGGCTCTGTTTGGGGGGATCGTCCATGGGGGCTGTACGGTGCGCGCGATTACTCTATCAGAGCCGGTCGGGGGACATCGTGACAGGGGCGTAAGGGTCGGGGAAGCCGAGCGAGGCGAGGATGCGGCGCTCCCGGGCCTCCATGCGGCGCGCCTCGTCGTCCCGCTCGTGGTCGAGCCCCGCCAGGTGCAGCAGGCCGTGCACGAGCAGGTGCGCGTGGTGGGCGGCGACGGGCTTGCCCTGGGCCTTCGCCTCCCGTGCCACGACCGGCGCGCAGACCACGATGTCTCCCGCGAGCGGTCGCGTCCCGTAGACGAAGGTGAGCACGTTGGTGGCGTAGTCGCCCCCGCGGAATTCGCGGTTGAGGCGGCGCCCCTCGGCTTCGGCGACGTAGCGCAGCGTGACCTGCGCCTCCCGGGCGAGCGCGGCGCGCGCCCAGCGCCGCAGCACCGCATCCGGGGGCACATGGGACGCCCTCGACGCCCGCTGCACGACGAGCGCGATCCGCGGCGCGGCGCTCACGGCTTCTTCTTCGCCGAGCGGCGCTCGTAGGCGTCCACGATGGCCTGCACGAGGGGGTGGCGCACAACGTCCTCCGACTGGAAGACGGTGAAGGCGATGCCGCGCACGTCCGAAAGCACGTTGCGGGCGTCGACGAGCCCGGACGCCTGCCCGCGCGCCAGGTCGATCTGCGTGACGTCCCCCGTCACCACCGCCTTCGAGCCGAAGCCGATGCGCGTGAGGAACATCTTCATCTGCTCGGGCGTGGTGTTCTGCGCCTCGTCGAGGATGATGAACGAGTGGTTGAGCGTGCGGCCGCGCATGAACGCGAGCGGCGCCACCTCGATCGCGCCGCGCTCGAAGAGGCGCCCCACCTTGTCGTAGCCCATCAGGTCGTAGAGCGCGTCGTAGAGGGGGCGCAGGTACGGATCCACCTTCTGCGCGAGGTCGCCGGGCAGGAACCCGAGCTTCTCGCCCGCCTCCACCGCCGGGCGCGTGAGGACGATGCGCTTCACCGCGTCGCGCTCGAAGGCGTCGACGGCCGCGGCCACCGCGAGGAAGGTCTTGCCCGTGCCGGCCGGCCCCACGCCGAAGGTGATGTCGTGCGAGCGCATCTGCTGCAGGTACTGCGCCTGGCGCGGCGTGCGGGCGGCGAGTTCGTTCCGGCGGGGCAGGCGAAGGCCCGCGGACTCCGGCACGGGGCTGCCGCCCGCCGCCTTGAGCTCCACGAGCCCGAGCTGGATGTCCTCGAGCGTGAGTTCGCGCGCGGCCAGCTCGTAGAAGCGCTCGAGCGCCTGCGCGGCGAGGTCCGCCTGCGCCGCGGGCCCCGCGATGCTGAATCGCTCGGCCCGGTGGGCGATCGTCACGTCGAAGGCGGTCTCGACCTGGCGCAGGTTCGCATCGAACGGGCCGCACAGCATGGCGAGGCGGGCGTTGTCGACGGGCGTGAACGCGAGATCGTGGGTGGCGGGGCGGGGTTGTGCCATCGGGGCGCGGAAAAAAGGCCTGCCGGTTTCGACACCGGCAGGCCTATTGTAGCGGGCGGGGCCGTCAGGCGCCGGCGCGCAGGAGCGGGGCGGCGAGCGCCCGGTCGAGCGTGTCGAGCGATTCCTTCAGGTGCGCGCGCGTCTCCTTGGCGAGCCCGCCCTTCGCGGCCGCCGCCCGGAGGCTCGACTGCAGCGAATTCGCGCTCTCGCGTTGCAGCGCGCGGGCGTCCGCCGGCAGCGTGGCGGAGGGCTTCACGAGCGCGTTCGCGACGCGCAGCAGGTGCTCGCGCTGGAGGTTGCGGCGAAGGCGCGGAATCTCGCCGCCCGTGCGCAATTCGGACCAGATGGCCTCGCGAAGCGTGTCGTAGACCTCGGAGAGCGGCAGCGGCTTCGCGCCCACCGCCACCTTCTCGCCCGCGCCGACGAGGCGTGCGGCGACCCCGTCGTCGTAAAGCGCGTCGAGCGCGGCCTTCTGGACGTTGAGCACCCCGGTGGCGATGGAGACGTCCGGATTGCGCGGGCGCTCGAAGTGGTCGATGCCGATGCGACTCACGAATTCCGGCTTGAAGCGGAAGCTCGCGGGTTGGAAGAGGCTCTCCGTGACGAGCTTCAGGGCCTCGCGCTGCTTCGCGGACGGCGTGGGCTCGTACAGCGGCCGGCCGGTGCCGGCGCGGTCGCGCAGGTGCCGGACGCCGCCCACGTACTTCGCGACGAGGGGCGTCACGGCCGCCACCTGCTGCATGCCGCTCGCGAGGCTGCGCGTGAGGCGCTCGTAGCTCTCGCCCGGCGCGAGCTGCAGGTCCTGCACGCGGTCCCACAGTTCGCGCGAAAGCTTGATGCGCTTGCGGTAGTAGGCGAGCGGATCGCTGCCTAGGTCGAACCGGTTCACTTCCGGGTCGATCCCCGCGTAGAGCGGGCTGTAGCCCGCGTCTTCGTCCGTCGCATAGGCGAGCTGGGGTTCGGTGGAACGCGAGGCGATCTTCGCGAGCTCCGCGGCCTCGTTCTCCGTCGCGATGTCGCGGTAGGCGTACTCGATGGCCCAGTAATCGTAGGGGCCGAGGGTGCTGCCGACGAATTCGCCCTGCTTCTCGCCCTTCGCCGCGACGTTGATCGCGAGATATTCCATGATCGAGCCGGAGCTGCCGTTCACCTTCGTGAACGCCGGGTCGGCGAGTTGCTCCAGGGTGTAGATGCCGGACGCCCGGAAGTTGTGGCGAAGACCCAGGGTGTGGCCGACCTCGTGCATCACGTTGCGCCGCAGGTTGGCCTTGGCGAGCGCGTCGGCCTCGGGACTGCCCCAGCCGATGCCGCGGGCCTCGAGGACGTCCAGGGCGAATTCGAACTCGCGCGCCGATTGCCAGGCGTAGCCGCAGGTGAGGATGTCGCCGGCCGCGTTCGGCTT
Organism: Betaproteobacteria bacterium; assembly: GCA_016711875.1. Taxonomy (GTDB): domain Bacteria; phylum Pseudomonadota; class Gammaproteobacteria; order Burkholderiales; family Usitatibacteraceae; genus FEB-7. The sequence goes on from JADJSD010000001.1 coordinate 279,801, forward strand.
GTGGGCTTCGAGGGGATTGGCGATCCACGGGGCGAGCGGGTCGGCGGTCTCGGTCTTGCCGAGATCCTCGGCCACCAGGCGGCGCAGCTGGCGGGCGAAGCCCGAGCCCGTCGCGATGTCGGCATCGAGGATCTCGCCCGTGCGCGGGTCCTTGTGGGACGGCCCGATGGCGAAGCCCACGTCGGCGCCCGTGAACCAGCGCACCGTGGCATGGCGCGCGTCCATGGTGTCGAAGTCGTCCTTGTCCGATTGCTGCTTCACGACGATGGCGTCCTTGAAGCCGATGCGCTCGAAGGCCTTGTTCCACTCGAGGATGCCTTCGGTCACGGCCTGCCGGTACTTTTCGGGGACGTTCCGGTCGACCCAGTAGACGATGGGCGCCTTCGGCTCCGACATCGCGGCCTTCGGGTCCTTCTTCTCGAGGCGCCACCGGGCCACCACGTGCTGGCGCATCTTGGGCGAGGTGTCCTCGGTGTAGTCGACCCGCGAAACGGCGAAGTGCCCGATGCGCTCGTCGGCGACACGCGTGCGCATCGGCTCGTCCGGCAACTTCGTGAAGCTGTACTGGAAGGTCACGAAGAAGCTGCGCGGATCGGGCGACGCCTTGGGCGGTGCGGGTGCCGGCATGGGCGAGGGCGCGAGCGGCGGCGCCGGGATCTTCGGCGTGGCGAAATGCGCCTTCACCTGCACGCTCGTGAGAAGCTCCGTCTGCGTGACGCGGGCGATCGAGGTGTTGCGCCCGTCGAGCGCATAGGGCAGGCGAAAAGCCCCCTCGATGCGCGAGCCGTAACCCGGAATGTCGCCGAAAAGCAGTGCGTTCAGCTCGACCAGGACGGCCTTCGATTCCGGGTGCGGCAGCGAGACGACCGGCGCCGAGGCGACGAGGCTGTCCGAGAAGGACTCCGACACGAACTGCGCCTGGGGCGTGCCCTCCTTCGCGTGAAACTCCACGTTCTTCGCGATCAGCTGGGCCTGGTTGCCGATCTTCTTCAGCACGACGAGCCGCGAGCCGCCCATCTGGCTGCCGTAAAGGCCCTTCTCCCCCAGGCTCTGCGGGATGTTCCAGGTGAAGAAGAAGGGCTTGTCGAACTGCTCGGGGCGGATGGCGATCCAGGCCTTCTCGTCCTTGCGATGAACGGCGAAGAAGCCGGCCGTCTCGATCGCGTCCTTGGCGACTTCCTTGAACGGGCGCGGCTGCCCCGGCACCGGCGCGGGCGCCGCCGCCTTCGCCGGCGCCGTGGCGGCCACGGGCTTGGGCGCCGGCGAATCGCTCGCAGGCGCGATCGCCGCGCAGCCGGCCAACCCGGCTGCCGCGAGCGCCAACGCGACTGTCGCCCCCGGAAGGGCCTGGCTCATGCGCCAGCCCGTTGCATGGGCGCCTTGAGGGCCTCGGAGAGCGTATTGAGGCTCTCGTTCAGGTGCGCCCTCGCTTCCTTCGACTGGCCGCCCTTCGCGAGCGCGGAGCGGATCTGCTGCTGCAACTCGACGGCGTTCTCGCGCTGGAGGGCGCGAGCGTCCGCCGGCGTGGTGGCCGACGGGCGGATGAGCGCGGTGGAAACGCGGCGCAGGTGCTCGCGCTGCAGGTTGCGGCGCATGCCGGAGATGTCGCCGCCCGCCTTGAGCTCCGTCCAGACAGCGCCCTGCACGGTGTCGTACACCTCGGACAGGCGCATCGCCTTGGCCTTGTCCGCGACCTTGTCCTGCGAGTCCAGGAGGCGCGTCGCCACGGCGTCGGCCATCAGCTGGTCGAGCACCGCCTTCTGCACGTTCAGGACGGCGCCGGCGATCGAGACGTCCGGGTTGCGCGGGCGCTCGAAGTGGTCGATGCCGATGCGGCTCACGAACTCCGGCTTGAAGCGGAAGCTGTCCGGGCGCAGCAGGTCGTTCGTGATCATCGCGAGCGCCTCGCGCTGCTTCGCCACGGGTGTCGGCTCGTAGAGCGGACGGCCGGTGCCGGCGCGATCGCGAACCATCTTGACGCCGCCCACGTACTTGGCGGCGAGCGGCGCGACGCGCGCGAGCTGCGCGAAGCCGTTCGCGAAGCTGCGGGTGTAGCGCTCGTAGCTCTCGCCCGTCGCCAGCGTCATCGACTGCAGCCGGTCCCACAGCTCGCGCGAGAGCGTGAGGCGCCGCTTGTAGAACGCCAGCGGGTCCGACCCGAGGTCGAAGAGGTTCACTTCCGGGTCGATGCCGAGATACGGGCCGGAACCGGCGTCGTAGTCGTTGGCGAAGGCGAGCAGCGGTTCGGTCGAGCGCGCGGCGATGCGGGCGAGCTCTTCCTTCTCCCTTTCCGCCGGGACTTCCTTGTAGGCGTACTCGACGGCCCAGTAGTCGTACGGGCCGAGGGTGCTCTGGCTGTACTCGCCCTGCTTCTCGCCCTTCACGGCGAGGTTGAACGGGGTGTAGTCCATCACCGAGGTCGTGATGCCGTTCGCCTTGGTGAAGGCCGGGTCCTGGATCTGCTTGAGCGTGTAGACCGACGAGGCGCGGAAGTTGTGCTGGAAGCCGAGCGTGTGGCCGACCTCGTGCATGACGACGTCCTTCACGTACGCCTGGGCGATCTCCTCGGCCTCGGGGCTCGACATGTCGAGGCCGCGGGCCTCCAGCAGGTCCATGGCGAACTCGAGCTGCTGCGCGGATTCGCCCAGGTAGTTGCAGGCGAGGAATCCGCGGCGATAGCCCATGGACTCCGCGATCGTCTCCGCGCGCGGCGTCGTGGCCACCTCGAGCGGGTGCGCGGTGTCCTCCGCGCGAAGGCGCCGGGCGCCGCGGCCGAAGACGTCGGACATGCCGATGTCGGCGTCGAGGATCTCCCCGGAGCGCGGGTCGACATGCGAGGGCCCGATGGCGAAGCCCACGTCGGCGCCGGTGAACCACCGCACCGACGCATGGCCCGAGTCCATCGTGTCGAAGGCGTCCTTGTCCGTCTGCTGCTTCACGACGATCGCATCCTTGTAGCCGATCTTCTCGAAGGCCTTGTTCCACTCGAGGATCCCGGCCTTCACGCTGGCGCGGTACTTCTCGGGGATGTTCTTGTCGATCCAGTAGGTGACTGGCTGCTTCGGCTCCGAAAGGGCAGCGGCCGGGTCCTTCTTCTCGAGGCGCCAGCGCGTCACGATGTAGCTCTTGAGCTTGGGCGAGGTGTCCTCGGTGTAGTCGACGCGGTCCACCGTGAAGTGTCCCAGCCGCTCGTCCGCCGGGCGGGCGCGCATCGGCTCGGCCGGCAGGGGCATGAAGTTGTACTGGAAACCCACGAAGAAGCTGCGCGGGTCCGGCGTCGCCTTGGGCGGCGGGGGCATCGGCACGGGCGAGGGCGTGAGCGGCGGCGGCGAGATCTTGGGCACCGCGAAGTGCGCGTTGACCTGGACGCTCGTCACGGTGTCGGTGTTGGTCACGCGGCTCACGCTGGTGTTGCGCGCATCGAGGGCGAACGGCATGCGGAAGGCCCGCTCGATCGTCGTGCCGTAGCCCAGGATGTCGCCGAAGAGCAGCGCGTTCGCCTCGACCACGACGGCCTTGGTGTCCGGGTGCGCGGCGGCCGCGACGGGCGCCGAGGCAATGAGGCTGTCCGAGAACGACTCGGAGACGAACTGCGCCTGGGGCGTGCCTTCCTTCGCGAAGTACGCCGTGTTCATCGCGATGAGCTGCACCTGATTTCCGATCTTCTTCCACTTGGCCATGTGCGAGCCGGCGAACGGCGCGCCGAAGTGGGAGTGGCCCATCTGGCCGCCGTAGAGCATCCGCTCGCCGATCGAGCGCGGGATGTTGCCCGAGAAGAAGAAAGGCTTGTCGAACTGGTCCGCCTTGATCTCGATCCAGACCTTCTCGTCCTTCTGGTGCAGCGTGAAGTAGCCGGGGATCGCCTTGGCGTCCTTGAGCACTTCCTTGTAGGGCTTGGGCTGGCCGGGCGGCGTCGGTGCCGGAGCGGGCACGGCGGCCGGTGCGGCAGGCGCGGGCGCGGTCGGCTTCGCCGGACCGTTGGGGGCCGGCGGCGGCGCCGGCGGCACCGGGCCCGGGGTGGGCTCCTGCGCACAGACGGCCGTCGCGACGGCAAGGGCAATGGCACCGGACAGGGACAGCTTCTGGACTGGCTTCCTCATGGGATTCCTCTGGGTTGGTCCGCGGCTAAAGCGCGCGACGGTAACACGCGCCCCGCGGGGGATTGTCACGGAATGTCACGAAAGGGTCAGCGGCCGGCCGCCATTTGGTAGGCGGGAATTCCCGCCTGCCAGAGAAAGAACGCATAGCGGTCGGCGGTGCGGGACTGGGCCTGCTCGCGCGTGGCGCCGGGTCCGTGTCCCGCGTCGTATTCCAGGCGCATCAGCACGGGCTTGCCGCTGGTCGTTGCGGCCGCGAGGCGCGTCCCGGTCTTGAGAGTCATCCAGACGTCCACGCGCGAGTCGTTGACGCCATGTTCGAACATCACGGCCGGGTACTTCGTTCCGGGTTTCACGTTGGCATAGGGGCTCATCGCGAGGAGGCCCCGGAACTCGTCCTCGCGGGTGAAGGTGCCGTATTCCGGGATGTTGCCCGCGCCGTTGGCGCGCGTCTCGGAGCGCAGGGAGTCGGTGTTGCCCACGCCGATGACCGCGGACGCGAAGAGGTCCGGGCGCTCCGTGATCGCCCGCCCGACGAAGATGCCGCCGGCGCTGCCGCCGTAGACGGAAAGTCGCCCCGGCGTCGTGTACCCGTTCGCCACGAGCCATTCGGCGACGGCAATCCCGTCCTTCCACGTGTTGTGCTTGGTCGTCTTCCAGCCGGCGCGGTGCCACGCATCGCCGTAGATGCCGCCCCCGCGGACATGGGCGATCACCTGACCCCGCCCGCCTCCAGCCACGCGAGCAGGCGCGGATTGAAGGCCGGTTCCTCCACGATGCCGTAGGCCCCGTAGCCGTAGAGAAGCGTCGGGTTGCTCCCGTCGAGCTTCACGTCGGCACGGGAGATGATCGACACCGGTATCTCCACGCCATCGTGGCTCTTCACCTTCACTTCGCGCGAGGCGATGTTCGCGGGCGCGTCGAAACGCCCGGCCGGCACGAGGTCGAGCGCCACGGGGTCCTTGTCGTTCGGCCCGAGGACGAAATGCCGCGCGGCGCGAGTCCAGCCGCCCAGGGTGAGCAAGGCCCCGGGAATGCGCGGGCTCACGTTGGCGAGGTTCACGTTCCCGGCGAAGGGGAGGTCGATCGCCTGCGGCTTCGCACCGGGCGCGTGGGGCACGCGAAGCAACTGCTTGGCGGCACCCTGCCGACGCGTGACGTAGAGCCCTTCGGGCGCCGCGGCGATGTCAACGATCACTTCGTCGCCGGTCTCGATCACCGTGCGCGGGAACGAGATGTCGGGCGAAGGCCAGGTGAGGGCGATGACCCGATAGCGCGGCGCGTCGCGGGCGGTCAGGACGTAGAGCGTGTCACCGAAGGCCGCGACTTCCTTCACCTGGTCCGCCTTGCCGAAGACCTTGCGCCACCGCGGACGGCCCTCGAGGACCGCCGCCTTCTCGGCCACGTAGAGCGAGCGATTGCGGTCGACGCCATGGGAGACGAAGGCCGCCACGAGGTCCTGCCCCGGCACGGCGATCACTTCGGCCGATGCGGAGCGCTCGATGCCGACCTCGAAGTGCAGGCCCGCGCCGAAGACGGCGACGTCCTTCGCGGGCTCGGCCAGGCGACGGAAGTAGTTGCGCTCGTCCATGAAGCGCTCCGCCCGCGGCCGCTTCTCGTAGCTCTCGGCGAGGCGTGAATAGAAGAAACCGCTCGCATCGGGCAACCACCGGGCCGCGGCGGAGCGGATGCGGTCGATCGCCGGCGTGACCTCCGCACCCGTCTGCGTATCGAGAACGCGCATCGCACCGATTTCCGCGCCTCCCGGCGAGAGCACGTAGGCGACGAGCCGGCCGTCGGGCGAGGGCGAGAACGTGCTGATCGCGTGCGGGGTCCCGGTCGCCTTCGACACGACTTCCGGGTCGATCAACAATTTCTCGGGCGCCTGCGGGGAATCGCGGCGATAGAGCTTGAACTGGCTTTCCTTCGCCCCGCGCTTCAGGTAGAAGAGCCCGCCGCGCTCGTCCCGCCGCACGTTGCTCACCGTGGCGGGGGACGCCTCGTCGATCTCCTTGATGCGCGCGAGCAGCCGGTCGCGCCCCGGGATCTTCGCCAGGATCGCGTTCGCGGCGTCGGCCTGGGCGCGCATGTACTTCTGCACCACGGGGTCGGACGTCGTCTCGAGGAAACGGTACGGATCCTCGATGCGCACGCCCCAGTGCGTATCGACCACCGGGCGCGGCGCGAGCGGCGCGGGGACTTCGACACCGGCGAACGAGCCGGCGGCCGCGAGGCTCGGAAGGAACCAGGCCGCGGTGGCGAAAAGGCGAACGGAGAGGGACATCATGCGGATCAGGACTCCTGGAGGACGGCGGCCCCGCGCAGGCTGTGCGGGTGCGCATGGACGATGTCGACGTCGACGAAATGCCCGACGAGACGCGCCGGGCCGGGAAAGTTCACGATGCGGTTGTTGTCGGTGCGGGCGGCGAGCTCGGCCGCGTCCTTGCGCGACGGGCCCTCGACGAGTACGCGCTGGCGGGTGCCGACCATCGCGCGTGAGTATTCCTCGGCGAGCGCCTGGATACGCGCCTGCAGGCGCGAGAGCCGGGCGAGCTTCACCGCCTGCGGTGTACCGTCCTCGAGGTTGGCGGCCGGGGTGCCGGGACGGCTGCTGTAGACGAAGCTGAACGAGCCGTCGAAGCGCACGTCCTCGATGAGCTTCATCGTCTGCTCGAAGTCCGCCTCGGTCTCGCCGGGGAATCCCACGATGAAGTCGGTGGAGATCGAGATGTCCGGCCGCGCGAGGCGAAGGCGCCGGATGATCGACTTGTACTCCATCGCCGTGTAGTTGCGCTTCATGGCGGCGAGGATGCGATCCGATCCGGACTGGACCGGCAGGTGCACTTGCGAGACGAGCTTGGGCAGCTTGGCGTACGCGTCGATGAGGCGCTGGGTGAATTCGAGCGGGTGCGAGGTGGTGTAGCGCATGCGCTCGATGCCGTCGACCCGCGAGACGTGCGCGAGGAGCAGGGCGAAGTCGGCGATCTCCCCGTCGGCCAACGGGCCGGCGTAGGCGTTCACGTTCTGGCCCAGGAGCGTCACCTCCTTCACCCCCTTGAGAGCGAGGTCGCGCACCTCGGCGAGCACGTCCTCGAAGGGGCGCGACACTTCCTCGCCCCGCGTGTACGGCACGACGCAGAAGCTGCAGTACTTGCTGCAGCCCTCCATGATCGAGACGAACGCGCCCGCGCCCTCGACGCGAGCGGGCGGCAGGTGGTCGAACTTCTCGATCTCCGGGAAGGAGATGTCCACCTGCGCCTTGCCGGTGTCGCGCCGACCCTTCAGGAGTGCGGGCAGGCGATGCAGGGTCTGGGGGCCGAACACCACGTCGACGAACGGAGCGCGACGCACGATGGCCTCGCCCTCCTGGCTCGCGACGCAGCCGCCCACGCCGATCAGGAGGCCCGGCTTGTCGCGCTTCAGGGGACGCAGGCGACCCAGGTCCGCGAACACCTTCTCCTGCGCCTTTTCGCGAACCGAGCAGGTGTTGAAGAGGATGAGGTCGGCATCCTCGGCCCGGTCCGTCTTCTCGTAGCCTTCGGCGGCGGCGAGGACGTCGGCCATCTTGTCGGAGTCGTATTCGTTCATCTGGCACCCGAAGGTGCGGATGAATACCTTTTTCGTCGCGTCGGCCATGGCATGAACCCGGGTCGCGGTGGTTGAAACCGGGCGGGTCGGGTGAGTCGGGAGGCGAATTCTACCGCAGGCCGGGCATGCGCCGGACCCGCCGCCCGGGGAGCCGGCCTCCGGCAAGGACTATAATCCGACGCCTTCGGCGCCTCCCGCCGCCGGCTCACCTGAAAGGCATTCGTCATGTTCCGGTTCATCGCTTGCCTCCTGGCGACCCTCCTCCTGTCCGGCCCGGTGGCCGCGCAGGGAAAGAAGCGCATCGACAAGGCGGCCGACATGCCGCGGTTCACGTACCAGGTCCAGGGCAAGCTCGAGGACCTCGTGCGCGACGAGGCCCGGTTCCGCGCCTTCGCGGCCCAGGTCCGGCGCGACAACCAGTCGGTGCTCGACGGCTACGAGATCGCCGACAAGGCCGCGCAGCGCGGATTGATGGGCGTGCTCGTGCAGATCGACTTCCTCGATGGGCGCTACGCCGATGCTGCGAAGCGCGCCGCCGAGATCCGCGCGCTCGAGGAAAAGCCCGCGGACAAGCTCCTCTCCGGGATGCTCCTGCAGGCGATGGTGGCGGCGCAGGCGAAGACGGGCAGCATCTCCTCCGAGGCCTATCGCGCCGAGGTGGGGCGCATCGTCACCTCCGAACTGGCGAAGATGCCTTACCCCGTGGTCGAGAACGACATCAGGGGCGCCAAGTCCACCGCCGAGATCATCGGCGAGTCGCTCGTCCTGGGCAACGTCCGGGATCGCCTCCAGCCGGTCGTCAACAAGGCGGGCGGGATCCTCAGCTCCGACTTCGCCCCCGGAATCATCGGAGCGCGCTACGCGCTGGTGACGCGGCTGCCGCTCAAGCAGACGCTCACCCGGACGTACACGGCCTACCTCGCCGCCCACAAGGTCGAGAAGCCGGACATCTGGGCGGCGCGGGACGTCGCGCTGCCCACGGGACGCGACTACGCGCCGGTGAAGATCGCCGTCTGGGACAGCGGCGTGGACTCCGCGCTCTTCAAGGACCGCCTCGTGCTCGACGCGGCCGGCAAGCCGGCCCTCATCGCCTTCGACAAGTACGAGAACCCCGCCACCACCGATCTCATCCCGATCTCCGCCGACCTGCGCGCGCGGATCCCGGCGATGAAGTCGCGCACCAAGGGCCTGTCGGACCTGCAGTCCAACATCGACAGCAAGGAGGCGAGCGAGGTCAAGGCGCTCCTGTCGCAACTCAAGCGAGAGGAATACAAGGCCGTCGTCGAGGAGCTGGGGCTCGCGAACATCTACTCCCACGGCACGCACGTGGCCGGCATCGCCATGGAGGGCAATCCCTACGCGCGCCTCGCCATCGCACGGATCGAGTTCGGCCACAAACTTCTGCCGGACCCCTGCCCCTCGCGGGAACTCGCGCAGAAGAATGCCCGCAATGTGCAGGCCTATGTCGACTTCTTCCGCAAGAACGGCGTGCGCGTGGTGAACATGAGCTGGGGCGGGAGCGCCAAGGACGTCGAGCGCGAGCTCGAGCTGTGCAACATCGGCAAGACGGCGGACGAACGCAAGGCGATCGCCCGCGAGTACTTCGACATGGGCAAGAAGGCGCTCGTCTCCGCCTACGCGAGCGCGCCGGAGATCCTCTTCGTCACCGCCGCCGGCAACGCGAACGAGGACTCGACCTTCGCCGAGGTCGTTCCGGCGGACATCGTGCTGCCGAACCTCCTCACGGTGGGTGCCGTGGACAAGGCCGGCGACGAGGCGCCCTTCACGAGCTACGGCCCGACGGTGAAGCTTCACGCCAACGGGTACCAGGTGGAGAGCTACCTGCCCGGCGGCGAGCGCGTGGCGCTTTCGGGCACCTCGATGTCATCGCCGCAAGTGGCTGGCGTGGCGGCGAAGATGCTGGCCGTGAACCCGAAGCTCACCCCGGCCGAGCTGATCGCGATCCTGCAGCAAACGGCCGGGAAGACGGCGGACGGGCGCCGCATCCTCATCCACCCGGCGAAGGCCGTGGCGGCCGTGCAGGCCCGCAAGGGCTGAGCGTCCGGGTCGTGGGATCGGAGTCGGAGTCCATCGTCCGCCGCGACCTCGCGGCCGCCTACCGCCTCGCCGCCCGGCGCGGCTGGGACGACACGGTGTGGACGCACATCTCGGCCTCGGTGCCCGGCGAGCCCGGCCGTTACCTGCTCAACCGCTTCGGCCTGCGCTTCGCCGAGATCGCGCCGGAAAATCTCGTGAAGGTGGACGTGGCGGGCCGCGTCGCCGACGGCAGCGGCGCCCCCGTGAACCCGAGCGGCTTCGCGATCCACGGTTGCATCCATGCGGCACGCCCCGACGCCCATTGCGTGCTCCACCTGCACACACCCTGGGGCCAGGCCCTGGCCGCGATGCCGCAGGGCCTCATGCCCTGCTCGCAGCCGGCCATGCGGCTCTTCCGCCGCCTGGGCCGCCACCCGTACGAGGGCCTCGCTTTCACGGCCGACGAACAGCGGCGTCTTGTCCTGGCGCTGGGCAATCTCGACGGCCTCATCCTCGAGAACCACGGCATCCTCACCGTGGGCCGCACCGTGGCCGAGGCATTCGTGCTCATGATGCTCATCGAGCGCGCGGCGCAGGTGCAGGCGCGGGCCATGGCCGCGACGGGCGGCAAGCCGCTCGTGGCGAGCGACGAGGTGGCTGAAAGGACTTACCGCCAGTGGGTCGGCGACGGTCGCACCCCGGAGGGCGCCGACGAATGGCCCGCGTTGCTGCGCTCGCTGGACGACCCGATTTCCCCGAAACCCTGAACGCGAAGGAGAGAGCCATGCCCATCATCCACGTCCAGCTGTTCGAAGGCCGCAGCATCGACCAGAAGCGCGCCTATGCGAAGGCGCTCACCGATGCGTCCGTCCAGGTGCTGGGGATCGACCCCGGTGCCGTCGATGTCATCTTCAGCGACGTGAAGAAGAGCGACTGGGCGACGGGCGGCGTGCTCTGGAGCGACCCGAAGTAACGGCGACGCCGGAAACGAAAACGCCGGTCGGGGGTGCCGACCGGCGTTCGCGCATCGCATTGGTGGCGAGTCAGGGATTTGAACCCCGGACCAACGGATTATGATTCCGCTGCTCTAACCACTGAGCTAACTCGCCGAAGAATCAGGCATTTTCCGCGTTTCGCGCACCCCGGTCAAGGAAAGCCCCGGCCTTCAGCGGATGGCGATCGGCTCGTCGATGGCCCGGGTGGCGGCGTCGATGAAGCGGTCGCGCAGGCGCTCGTCCATCTCGAGCGCGCGCGCGATCTTCCCGATGAAGGCGTCGTCGAACTCCTGCGGCCCGGCCGGGAAGAGGGACAGGTAGATCGTGACCGCGGCGAGATCGCTCCCGAGGGACGAAGGGTGGATTCCATCCGCGTAAAGGCGGGTACGCGGCGATTGCGAGAGCACCCGGAACCAGGCTTCGCCCGCCGGCAGCAGGATGGCGTCGATGGCCTTTGCCGCAAGCCGGTAGGACTGGATCGTGGCCGGGAAGTCCCTGGGCCGGTCCGCGAGCGGCCAGACCATGTAGAGGGCCGGCCTGGCTCCCGCCGCACGGATCGGCTGCGCGAATTTCTTCGCGAATTCGATGAGCTGGGCCCTGCCTTCGTCGTGAGCCGAAGTGCCCTGCTGGAGCACCACGAAATCCCAGCCGCCTTTCCGGATGGCATCGAGCGCCCGTCCATCCTGCCAGTGGTCCTCCAGGCTGAAGGACGGGTACGCCACCGACTCCACCTGCACGGCGCGGCCGGTGGCCTTCGCGACGCCCGCGATTCGCTGGGGCAGGTCCGTCGTGTACGTCAGGCTGTTGCCGATGAAGAGGACGCGGACGGGCTTGTCGGCGGGCCTTTCCTGCGCGAGCGCGCCTCCGGCCGTGAAGGCGAGCGCGAGGAGGACGGTCCGCAGGCAGGCGGCGAGCATGCGGCGAGTCTAGTCGCCGGCGCTCCGGGCTTCGTTACGGATTGTGGAGCGGCGAGAGGTCAGACGTTGAAGCGGAAGTGCATCACGTCGCCATCCTTCACGATGTACTCCTTGCCTTCCAGCCGCATCTTGCCGGCTTCCTTCGCCCCCTGCTCGCCCTTGCAGGCGATGAAGTCGTCGTAGGCGATGACCTCCGCCCGGATGAATCCCTTCTCGAAGTCCGTGTGGATGGCGGCGGCGGCGCGCGGGGCCGTGTCGCCCTTGTGGATCGTCCACGCGCGCACTTCCTTCTCGCCGGCCGTGAAGTAGGTCTGCAGGCCCAGCAGGCCGAAGGTGGCGCGCACGAGCCGGTCGAGTCCCGGCTCCTTCATGCCCATGTCGGCGAGGAACATCTCCTTCTCGTCGCCCTCGAGGTCCGCGATCTCGCTTTCGAGCTTCGCGCAGATGGCGACGACGGGCGCGCCTTCCTTCGCCGCGTATTCCTTCACGCGTTCGAGGAGCGGGTTGTTCTCGAACCCGTGCTCCTCGACGTTGGCCACGTAGAGGGCGGGCTTCGCGGTGAGCAGCTGCAGCGGCTGCAGCAGCGCCATCTCGTCGTCCGAGAGGCCGAGAGCGCGAACCGGATGCAGGCCGTCGAGCGACTTGTGGACCTTCTCGAGGACCGCGACGAGCTTCGCGTCCTCCTTGTTGCCGGAGCGCGCGCTGCCGAGCTTCCTCTCGCGGATGCGGTCGACGGTGGCCATGTCGGCGAGCGCGAGCTCGGTGTGGATCACCTCGATGTCGGAGATGGGATCGACCTTGCCCGCGACGTGCACGACGTTGTCGTCCTCGAAGCAGCGCACGACGTTGGCGATGGCCTCGGTCTCGCGGATGTTGGCGAGGAACTGGTTGCCCAGGCCCTCGCCCTTCGAGGCGCCGGCCACCAGGCCCGCGATGTCGACGAACTCGACGATGGCCGGCAGGATCTTGAGCGGCTTCGCGATCGCCGCGATGGCGGCGAGGCGCGGATCGGGCACCTCAACGACGCCGACGTTCGGCTCGATCGTGCAGAAGGGGTAGTTCTCGGCCGCGATGCCGGCCTTCGTGAGCGCGTTGAAAAGGGTGGACTTGCCGACGTTGGGCAGGCCGACGATGCCGCATTGCAGGGTCATTTCGGGTCTTTCGGGGGCTTGGGCGGCGCGGCTTTCGCGCCCTCCACGGGAATCTCGACTTCTTTCTTGGGCGGCGTGTGCAGCCAGGTGACGGCGTCCTGCATGCGTCCGCCCGCCATGCGCGGCAGCAGGTCCAGGCTGCGCTCGAGCGCCTCGTCGATGGCGAGCTGCTCGTCGCGCCGGGCCTCGTGCAGGACGAAATCGGCGACGGCATCCTTGTGGCCCGGGTGGCCGATGCCGATGCGAAGGCGCAGGAACTCGCGCGTGGCCAGTACCTCGTCGATATCGCGCAGGCCGTTGTGGCCGCCGGTGCCGCCGCCCGACTTGAGCTTCACGGTGCCCGGGGGCAGGTCCAGTTCGTCGTGCACGACCAGCATGTCGGCCGGCTCGATGCGGTGGAAACGCAGGAACGCGCCGACGCTGCGGCCGCTCTCGTTCATGTAGGTGGCGGGCTTGAGCAGCCAGAAGTCGCGCCCGCCCTCGCCCACCCGGGCCACCCATCCCGAGAACTTCGATTCCTTCGCCCAGCGGCCGCCGCGGGCGGACGCGATGGCGTCCACCCACCAGAAGCCGGCGTTGTGCCGGGTGCGCTCGTATTCGCGCCCGGGGTTGCCGAGGCCGACGATGAGGCGGGGAATGTGCATGGTCCTGGGGCGGCTGAAAGAAAACGCCCGCCACGAGGGGCGGGCGTCGTCCGCGGAACGGGGCGCGTGGGCTCCGGGCCGGGCTTACTTCTTCTTGTCGTCCTTCTTGCCCGCGTCCTTGGCCGGCTCGTCTTCCTTGGCCTTCTGGGCCGTGGTCGGGATGTCGGCCGCCGAGGGCGCCGCGGTGGCCGTGAGGTCCTCTTCCGCCGTGGCCTGGCGCGGGATCACGACGGTCGCGACCGTGATGTCGTCGCCCTTCACGAGCGCGGTGGACTCCACGCCCGTGGGCAGTTTGATGCCCGAGACGTGCAGCGAGTGGCCGGCCTGGAGGTCCTTGAGGTCGACCTCGATGAATTCCGGCAGGTCCTTCGGCAGGCAGGCGATGTCGAGGTCGTTCACGATGTGCTGGACGGCGCCGCCGGCGATCTTCACGCCGGGGGAGGTCTCGGCGTTCACGAAGTGCAGCGGGACGCGCATGTGGATCTTCTTGTTCGCGTCCACGCGCTGGAAGTCCGCGTGCAGGATGATGTCCTTCCACGGATGCATCTGGTAGTCGCGCAGCAGGACCTGCGCCGTCTCGGCGCCGATCGCCAGGTCGAGCACGGAGGCGTGGAAGGCCTCGAGCTTGAGCTTGAAGTACAGCTCCTTGTGGTCGAGCTGGATGGGCTGCGCGTCCTTGCCGGCGCCGTACAGGATGCCGGGCACCTTGGACTCGCGACGCAGACGGCGGCTCGCACCCGTTCCCTGCAGGCTTCGCGGTTCGGCTTTGATTTCGATTTTCATGTTCACTCCAGTTTCGGCGGGTGCCCGCGACCAGGCTTCCCGCCCTTCGAGGGGGAAACGGCCCCCTCACCCCGTTGCCCGCCCCCCGGTAGGGAAGCCGGCCGAATTCAAGTGTCCTACTCGACGAACAGCGAGCTCACCGAGCTCTCCTCGCAGATCCTTCGCATCGTCTCGGCGAGCAGTTCCGAGACGCTGATCTGGCGGATCTTCGCGCAAGCGAGCGCCTCGGGCTGCAGCGGAATCGTGTCCGTCACCACCAGCTCGTCGATGACCGACTTCTCGATCCGGCTCACCGCCGGCCCCGAGAGCACCGGGTGCGTGCAATACGCCACGACGCGCTCTGCGCCGTGTTCCTTGAGCGCCCGCGCGGCCTCGCAAAGCGTGTTCGCCGTATCGACCATGTCGTCCATGATCACGCACGTGCGGCCGTTCACGTCCCCGATGATGTTCATCACCGTCGCCACGTTCGGGCGCGGGCGGCGCTTGTCGATGATCGCGAGGTCGCTTTCGAGGCGCTTCGCGATGGCCCGGGCCCGCACCACGCCGCCGACGTCCGGCGAGACGACGACGAGATTCTTGTAGCCGTGCTTCCAGAGATCCCCCAGCAGGATGGGCGTCGCGTAGACGTTGTCCACCGGGATGTCGAAGAAGCCCTGGATCTGGTCCGCGTGCAGGTCCATCGTGAGCACGCGGTTCACGCCGGCCGCGGTCAGCATGTTCGCCACCACCTTGGCCGAGATCGCCACCCGGGCACTGCGGGGACGCCGGTCCTGGCGGGCGTAGCCGAAGTACGGCATCGCCGCGGTGATCCGCGCCGCGCTCGAGCGGCGCAGGGCGTCCACCATGATCATCAGCTCCATCAGCGTGTCGTTGGTCGGCGCGCAGGTCGACTGGAGCACGAACACGTCCTTGCCGCGCACGTTCTCGAGCAGCTCGACCATGACTTCGCCGTCGCTGAACTTCGAGACGCTCGCCTTGCCCAGCTGCACGTTCAGGTGGCGGGCCACCTTCTGCGCCAGCTTCGGGTTGGCGTTGCCCGTGAACACCATCAGGTTGTCGAAAGGCATCGCCGTCTTTCTCGCGTCGCGCTCTTGGGGCCGGAAGGAAGGGGCAGGGGAGGAAGGATTCGAACCTTCGAATGCTGGAATCAAAATCCAGTGCCTTAACCAACTTGGCGACTCCCCTACCGACCGGCCGGCCTTTTCGGGCCCACCGGTTACTGCCCTGCTACCGCGCGAGGGGGTGCTTCTCGAGGCCCCGCGCGACGAATCCCTTCATGCCGGCGGGAAGCCTCCCGTGGACCGCCTCGGCCGACTCCCGGTCCGAATACCGGGCAAACACGCACGCACCGGACCCGGTGAGCCTCCCTCCACCCTGCGTCGAAAGCCAATCCAGGTGCTCGCGAACCGGGGGGTACCGGAGGGCTACGACCGGCTCGAGGTCATTCTTGAATACCCCCGACCCGCCGTGCGCAGAAAAGTCTGCCATTTTAAGGGGTTCCGTATCGCGGGTCAATTCGGGCGCCCCGAAGACGGCGGCCGTCGGGACCGAAACCGGGGGAACGAGCACCAGGTACCAGGAGGGCGGGAGTTCCAGCGGGGACAACCGCTCCCCGATGCCCTCCACCCAGGCGTTGCGACCGAAGACGAAGAAAGGGACGTCCGCCCCGAGCCTTGCGCCCAGCGCCTGCAGGGCCGGCCGGCCGAGCCCGGTTCCCCACAGGCGGTCCAGGGCGACGAGGGTCGTGGCCGCATCGGAGCTGCCGCCGCCCAGCCCTCCGCCCATCGGCAGGCGCTTGTCGATTTCGATGTCCGCCCCCAGCCGCGTGCCCGTTTCCTGCCGCAGCAACCGGGCCGCGCGCACCACGAGATCCGCTTCCGGTGGCACGCCTTCGAGTTCGCTCACGCGGTGGATGACGCCATCCTCGCGCAGCCGGAATCGCAAGGTATCGGCCGCATCGATGAGGGTGAAGGCGCTCTGCAGGAGATGGTAACCATCGGGACGTCGCCCCACCACGTGCAGGAAGAGATTCAGCTTGGCGGGGGCGGGGTAATCCGGGCCGGGCAGCTTCATCGATCACTCCGCCGGCGTGCGGTACCGGTCCACCACCAGCTTCACCACCGACTGCTCGCGCGTCGCCACCACGCGCCGGGCGACGGTACGGCCGGAGGCCTCCTGCGTCTCCGGCACATCCACGACCCAGCCCTGCGCCGAGGCCCCCGTCGGGATCCGGCCGTGAAGCCAGGCGATGAACTGCGCGCGGTCGATCGAAGCCGAAAGCAGGTGGGAAGTGAGGTCGGAAAAGGTGCCGTACTCGATGGGCGTGTGACCGGGCCGGTTCAGCAGGTAGCCGCCCGCACCGCCGCCTTCGATGAGCGCGAGGTCGCCGCCCACGGGTGTCGAGAGCGCGATCTCGTCGCGTTCGCCCCGGTGGGTCCAGCGGATGCGGACGATTTCACCGGCCCCTTCCTGCGCGACCGACAAGCGGCCGGCCATGTCGAAGGACGTGGGCAGGCCCTCCAGGGAAACGGGCGGAGGCGGCGCGAGCGCGGCGCAGGCCGTGAGGAAAGCGGCCGCGGTGCCCGCAGCCAGGCGGGCGAGCATGGAAAGGCGGATCAGGGCTTGAACTTCTGCATGACCCCGAGGAGCGTCTCGTGGTCCGGGTTCTCCGTGAGCGCGGCCTGCCAGATGCGCTTCGCCTCGTCGCGTTCGCCGAGCTTCCACAGGACCTCGCCCAGGTGGGCGGCGATCTCGGGGTCCGGCCGCGCCGCATGCGCGAGGCGCAGGTTCTTCGCGGCGTCCTCGAGGTTGCCGCGGCGGTACTGTACCCAGCCGAGGCTGTCGAGGATGAACGGGTCGCCGGGCGCGAGCTTGACGGCCTTCTCGATGAGGCCCTGGGCCTCCTCCAGGCGTTCCGTCCGGTCGGCAAGCGTGTAGCCGAGCGCGTTGTAGGCATGCGCATAGTCGGGCTTCAGCTCGATGACGCGGCGCAGGTCGGCCTCGAGCACGTCGAGCTTGTTCACGCGCTCGGCCGCCATCGCGCGGTCGTAAAGCAGCTCGAAGGATTCCGGGAACTGCGCCACCGCCTGCGAGAGCATCTCGTAGGTGTCGCCCCAGGCGCGCGCATCGCGCAGGAGCTGCGCCTCGATCTGGATCATCTGGATGCGATCGTCCTGGGTGCGCGGCTCGATCGACTGCAGGTATTCGCGCCCCTTCGCGAGGCCGTCGCGCTTCGCGACGAGCGTGGCGATGCGAAGCTGGGAGCGCATCCAGTCCTGGCCCTCGACCTTGCGGTACCAATCGATCGCGTCCTCGGGCTTCTTCTGGCCTTCGGCAACCTGGCCCAGCAGCTGGAAGACCGCGCCCGGGTCCGGGTGGCCCAGCGCGAGCGAGCGACGAAGGGCCTCGTCGGCCTCGATGAAGTCACCCGCCTGCAACGCGAGCAGGCCCACCGCGTACGGCAGCTGCGGGTCGGCCGGCGCGAGCTTCTCCGCGGTGCGAAACGCCGTGCGCGCCTCCGCCGTGCGCTTGGCCGTCGTGTACTCGCGGGCGAGCTGCAGCCACACGTCCTTCGATTGCGGGTGCCGGGCGACGAACGCTTCGTAGAAGGGAATCACCTGGGCCGGCGCGAGCTTGCGCAGGACCTGCGCGTGCAGGATCGCGGCCTGCGCCCAGTCGGGACGCGCCTCGAGCACCGCGAGCGATTCCGTGCGGGCGGTCTCGTCCTCGCCCGCGAGGAGCGCGGCCACGCCCAGGGCGTAGTGCGTCTCCGGCAGCGCCTCGTAGGGCCCGCAGACGGTGCGCACCGAGGCGAGCACGGCCTTCTTGTCGGGGAATTTCGCGAAAAAGTACGACAGCTGCGTGATGAGGAGCGCCCGGTCGCCGCTCGCGGCCACAAGCCCGGCCACGGATTCCGTGGCCTTGTCGAGTTCACCGCGGCTGCCCAGGAGGGACGCCACCAGGTCGCGGCCCAGGGGATTCTCGGGCTCCAGCTCGACGAGGAGCGCGGCCAGCTCCAGGGCGGGCTCGAGCGCCCGTGCGCGAATGGCGATCTCCACGGCTCGCCGGGCGACGAGCGGGTCGCGCGTCTCCTTGGCGAGCCGCGACAAGGTACCGAGTGCCACCCCTGTCTCGCCGCGCTGCGCCGCCACCTCGGCGGCGAGGAACTCGAAAATCCCCCCTTCGCGGCTGGTCGGTCCCGAACGGGCCGGCTGGGCGGCCGCGCCCGTCGCGAACGCCGCGATCACCGCCGCCAGGACCACCTTGCTCTTCCCGCGCCTTGCCGTCATCAATGTGCTCCTGGGGGCGGCAGGGAACACCGCCCGGGCGATCATCATAGTGCTTTTCACGCCGGCTTCCACCGGCTTCGGGACCGGTTCGACCGCGCCCGGGCGCCCGCGTTTCCCCCCGGTCGTATAATCCTTTCCCAATCCCGCCCAACCGCACCCGTCCTCCCCGATGCCGGAACTGCCGGAAGTCGAGACGACCCGACGCGGGCTCCTGCCCCACGTCGTCGGACGCCGCATCCGGGACGTCGTGGTCCGGGAGCCGCGCCTTCGCTGGCCCGTGCCCCGCGACCTCGCCCGGCGGCTGGGCGGCGAATCGGTCCGCGACATCCACCGGCGGGGCAAGTACCTGCTCTTCGAGGTGGGAGACGGCCACCTGCTGGTGCACCTGGGCATGTCCGGCAGCCTCACGCTCGTCCCGCGGGACACGCCGCCGCGACGCCACGACCACGTGGACCTCGCGCTCGAGGGCGAATCCACGCTTCGGCTCAACGACCCCCGGCGATTCGGCGCCGTGCTCTGGGTGAAGCGCCCCGAGACCCACGTCTTGCTGAAGTCGCTCGGCGTCGAGCCGTTCGACGCGGCCTTTGGCGGGGAACTGCTGCAGCGCCTGGCGAACGGACGGCGCGTGCCGGTGAAGCTGTTCCTCATGAACGCCCGCATGGTGAGCGGCATCGGCAACATCTACGCGAACGAGGCCCTCTTCGCCGCGGGCGTGCACCCGTCCCGCCCGTCGGGCAGGCTTTCGCGCGAGCGCTGGGACCGCCTGGCGGCGGCGATCCGGCAAACGCTCGAACGGGCGATCGCGGCCGGCGGCAGCACGCTGCGCGACTTCGTCGGCGGCGACGGCCGGCCGGGCTACTTCCAGAACGAATACGCCGTCTATGGCCGTGCAGGCGAACCCTGCCCGACCTGCGGCACGGCTATCCGCGGCGCACGGCACGCCGGCCGCGCCACCTTCTATTGCGGCGCCTGCCAACGATGAGCACCGCCCGGGCCGGCCGGAGCCTTGGCGCGTTCGAGCCGAGCCTCGCGCAGCTTCGCGACTGGCGCCAGAGCACGGCCGAGGCGCTCGCGCAACTGCGACGCTGGGCCCTCGTGAACCAGCTCACCGACGAGCACACCGCGATGCGGCTCGCGCACCTGGAACGCCGCCTGTCCTCGGAACGACTCGCGATCGCCTTCGTCGCCGAGGTCTCGCGCGGCAAGAGCGAACTGATCAACGCGCTCTTCTTCGCCGACCTCGGCGCGCGTCTCCTGCCCGCCGGCGCCGGCCTCACGACCATGTGCCCGGCGGAGATCTTCCACGATGCGACGCGTCCGCCTTCCATCCGGGTGCTGGCGATCGAGTCGCGCGAGGAGTCCCGCGCGCTGCGCGAGCACATCGCCGATTCGGCCACCTGGCGGGAAATCCCCCTGGACCCCGGCCGCCCCGAGACGCTGGCAGAAGCCTTCGACGTCCTGTCGGAGACGCAGGTCGTCGCGGCGAGCGAGGCCCACGCACTGGGATTGCCCGTCGGCGAGGCCGCGAGCGTCGAGATCCCGAGGTGGCGCTACGCGCTCGTGAACTTTCCCCACCCGCTCCTCGAAATGGGGCTCGTCATCCTCGACACGCCCGGCCTCAACGCGCTCGGCAACGAACCCGAGCTCACGCTGCACCGGCTGCCCGAGGCCGACGCCATCGTGTTCGTGCTGTCCGTGGACACGGGCGCCACGCGCTCGGACCTCGACCTGTGGCGCCGGCACGTGGAGCCGCTCGAGGAGACGGCGGGCGCGCGCTACATCGTGCTCAACAAGATCGACGGCCTTCGAGACGGCCTCAAGCCCGAGTCGCAGGTGTTCGGCGAGATCGACCGGCAGGTGCGCGCCACGGCCGAGGCGCTGCGGGTCGCGCCGACGCAGGTTTTCGCCCTGTCGGCGAAGCAGGGACTCGTCGCGCGCATCCAGGGCGATGGCGACGCGTTCGCGAAGAGCCGGCTGTATCGCCTCGAACAGGCGCTCGCCGGCGGTCTCGTGCATGCCCGGCAGGTGGACCACGCGGCGGCCGTGCGCGCCGAGGCGCGGGCGCTGCTCGCCGAGTCGCGCGCGCTCATCGACAGCCGGCGCGGCTTCGTCGAGGACCAGGTGGCCGAGCTCTCGCAGTTGCAGGGCCGCAACCAGAAGCTGGTCGACACGCTGGGCCGAAAGGCGGCCGACGAGCGAAAGCGCATCGAGGAGGCGCGGACCGCGTTGGTGGGGCTTCGCGCCGTGCACAACCGGCTGGCCGACGACCTGGCCGGCCTGCTCGATCCCAACCGGGCTCGCGACGAGGGAATCAAGGCCCGCGCCGCGGTGGTCGCGAGCCCTTTCAGCGCGGGCATCGGCAGTGCGGTCGACGCCTACTTCCGCGAAGTCGGCGGGCGAATCGAGCGGGCGATCGCCGTGATCCACGAGGTGAAGGTGATGATGGTCACCGTGAACCGCAAGTTCGCGGCCGAGTACGGCATCTCGCCGGTCGAGGTGGCCGATTTCGCGACGGACCGCTTTCCGACGGAGCTTGCCCGCCTGGAAGCCGTGTGCCGGCGCGAGCTGAAGAGCGCCTCGAGCCTGCTCACGCGAGGCAGCGGCAAGCTCGCCGCCCTCTTCTTCGATTCGGTCGCGCTCAAGGCGATCCACGTCTTCGAGATCGCCGACCGCGAGGTGCGCGTGTGGATGAACGCCTTCATCCGCCCCCTCGAGGCGCAGGTGAGCGCGTTCCAGGAGCAGGCCAACTACCGCATCGGGGGCATGGCGCGCATCCGGAACGCCGAAGGGGATCTCATCGACCGCGTCGGGGAACTCCAGCACTACCTCGACGAACAGGTACGCCTCTCGCGGGAATGGGACGGGCACCGGGAGCGCATCCAGGCCCTGCTCGCCGTTCGGGAGGCATCGCTCGCGCCCGGCGACTCGGACTAGGTTTTCGCTCGCGCGATCCCCGCGGCGACGAGGCTCACGTACTTCACCTGCAGGATTTCGCGTGTCTCGACGTGATCGGGGTCGAGCGGGATGCAGTCGACCGGGCAGACCTCGCGGCACTGGGGCGCGTCGAAGTGGCCGACGCATTCCGTGCACTTGCCCGGGTCGATGACGTAGATCTCCTCGCCCGCCGAGATGGCCCCGTTGGGACATTCCGGCTCGCAGACGTCACAGTTGATGCATTGATCCGTGATCTTGAGGGCCATCCGGCGCCTGGGGCTAGTCCGAGCTGTGGGCGCCCCGTCCGATCTTCGCCGCCATGCGCTCGGCGGTGATCGGGTGCACGAAGGCGGAGATGTCGCCGCCGAGCACGGCGATCTCGCGCACGATCGTGGCCGAGAGGAAGAGGTAGCGGTCCGAGGGCGTGAGGAACAGGGTTTCGACACCGGGAGCGAGGGTCCGGTTCATGCCCGCGAGCTGGAATTCGTATTCGAAGTCGGAAACGGCGCGAAGGCCCCGGAGGATGATCCCCGCCTTCTGGTCGCGAACGAAGTCCGAGAGCAGTCCCGCGAAGCCCACGACCTTCACGTTGGCGTAGCCCGCCAGCACCTGTTCGGCGATGCCCACGCGCTCGGCAAGCGAGAAGAAAGGACGCTTCGCCTGGCTGTGGGCCACGGCGACCACCACCTCGTCGAAGAGTCGCGAGGCGCGGCCCACGAGGTCCTCGTGGCCGTTCGTGATGGGGTCGAACGTTCCGGGGTAGACGGCACGCTTCACGGTCATGGTCATGGTGTCTCGGGGGCGGGGGAAACCCCGGGGGTGTACTCGAACAACGCGAACTTTACCGCGCCCGCGCTTGCTTCGCGCTTACAGGTCCATGCCGGCGAGGGGGGAATCACCGGTTCCGCGGCTTCCACGTAGATGCGCGCCCCCGGCGCGAGGCGGGGTTCGAGAGCGGCGAGGGCGGGCCCGGCGAGGCCCGAGGCGTAGGGGGGATCGACGAAAGCCACGTCGTAGCGGCCGCCCGCGCGGGCGAGCCATGCGATCGCGTCGCCCTGCACCACCTCGACACCTTCGGCGCCCAGGTCGGCGAGGCTCGCGCGCAGGTGGTCGCACACGCGGCGGTCGCGCTCGATCATCGTCACGCGGGAAGCGCCGCGGGAGCGGGCCTCGAACCCGAGGGCGCCGCTGCCGGCGAAAAGGTCGAGGCAGGCGAGGCCATCGAGACGCTGGCCCAGCCAGTTGAAAAGCGTCTCGCGAACGCGATCGGGGGTGGGCCTGAGGCCTTCGGCGTCCGGAAACCGCACGACGCGGCTGCGCCAGTCGCCGCCGATGATGCGAAGGCGGTTTCGCGCCGCGCCCGGTCGGCCGGCGGAGGGCGGTGAAGCATTCCGTCGCGTGGCGGTCATCGCGGCGATCTTACCGTAAAATATTCTCGTTCCCTCTCCCCGCGGCCGTCCCTGCGCCGCTCCCCATGTTCTCCTCGAAACCCAAGCCCGCGGAAGACGCGCCCGCCTCCGACTGGAAGTCGCGCCTGAAGCGCGGGCTCGCCCTCACCGGGGCGAGGCTCAAGCAGGTGGCGGGCGTCTTCCGGTCCCACCCGAAGATCGACGAGGCGCTCTACGAGGCGCTCGAGTCGCAACTGCTCGAGGCCGACGTGGGCGTGAAGGCGACGACCCACCTCGTGGAGAGCCTGCGCAAGGCCGCCAGGGACAAGCGTCTCGAGGATGGCGGCCAGCTCGAGCAGGAACTCAAGGATTTCCTCACGGCGCTCGTCGCCCCGCTCGAGAAGCCCCTGGGCGATCTGCGACCGCGCCCGTTCGTGATCCTCCTGGCCGGGGTGAACGGCGCGGGCAAGACCACCACCATCGGCAAGCTCACGCGCCTTTTCCAGTCGCAAGGCCTCTCGGTGCTGCTCGCCGCCGGCGATACTTTCCGCGCCGCGGCCCGCGAGCAGCTGATGGCCTGGGGCGCCCGCCATGACGTGACCGTGGTGTCCCAGGACGGCGGCGATTCGGCGGCCGTCATCTTCGACGCGATCCAGTCCGCGCGCGCCAAGGGCATCGATGTCGTCCTCGCCGATACCGCGGGGCGGCTTCCCACGCAGCTGCACCTGATGGAGGAGATCAGGAAGGTGAAGCGCGTCATCGCGAAGGCCGATCCCACGGCCCCGCACGAATGCTGGCTCGTCCTGGATGCCAACACCGGGCAGAACGCGGTGCAACAGGTGAAGGCTTTCGACGCGGCCCTGGCGCTCACCGGGCTCATCGTCACCAAGCTCGACGGTACGGCCAAGGGCGGCTCGGTGGCGGCCATCGCGCGCGAGCACCCGGTTCCCATCCGGTTCATCGGCATCGGCGAGAAGCCCGACGACCTGCGCCCCTTCGTCGCCGCCGAGTTCGTCGGGGCACTTTTCGAGTGATCCAGTTCTCGGGCGTCACGAAGCGTTACCCCACCGGCTACGAAGCGCTCCGGGACGTGTCGTTCGAGGTGGCCGCGGGCGAGCTCGTCGTGGTGACGGGCCATTCGGGCGCGGGGAAATCCACCCTCCTCAAGCTCGCCGCCGGCATCGAGCGCGCCACGCGCGGCAGCGTGGTCGTGAATGGCCAGAACCTGTCCTCGCTCGGCGAGACGGCCCTCGCGGTGTTGCGACGCCACATCGGCTTCGTCTTCCAGGACCACAAGCTGCTCTTCGACCGAAGCGCCGGCGAGAACGTCGCCCTGCCGCTTCGCATCGCGGGCACGGCATCGGACGAAACCGGTCGCCGCGTGCGCGCCGCGCTGGACAAGGTGGGGCTCCTCGCCCGCGAGAAGGCGCTGCCGATCACGCTCTCCGGCGGCGAGCAGCAGCGCCTGTGCATCGCGAGGGCCATCGTGAACCGGCCGGCCATCCTCGTGGCGGACGAGCCCACCGGCAATCTCGATGCGGAGTCCTCCCGCGCCATCCTCGAGCTCTTCCTTTCGTTCCATCGCGTGGGCGTCACGGTGCTCCTGTCCACGCACGACGTGTCGAGCCTCTCGCAGCTCGGCGGGCGGCATCTCGCGCTGCGAGCCGGGCTCGTCGAGTCGGCCGCCCCCCTCGGCGAGGCCGTGCCGGGATGAACGCCTGGATTCGCACCCATCGCCACGCGCTCGGGGACGCGCTGCGGCGCCTCGCCGCGCAGCCGGGCGCGAGCCTCGTCGCGGTGCTCGTGATCGCCATCGCCGTCACGATCCCGGTCCTGGGGCTCGCGCTCGTGCGCAGCGTCGACGCGGCCGTGGGCGGGCTCGACACCGATCCCCACGTGAACGTGTTCCTCACGCTGGACGCCTCGGACGATGACGCGAAGCGCGTGGAAGCCGCCCTTCGCGCCCACCCGCAGGCGGCTGCCGTCAGGTTCGTCCCCCGCGCGAAGGCGCTGGAGGAGCTCAAGGCCACGACGCACCTGGCCGAACTCCTCGCCAATCTCGAGCGCAACCCCCTGCCCCACGCCTTCACCGTCCGCACGCGCACGGCGGACCCGGCGCAGCTCGCCGCCGTCCGCACGGCCTGGCTCCAATTGCCCAAGGTCGAGCAGGTCTCGGCGGAGTTCGAGTGGGCGGAAAAGCTCGGCCGCTGGACGCGTTTCGCCGGCCGCGTCCTCGCGGGCGGGGCGATCCTGCTCGCCCTCGCCGTTCTTTTCATCGTCGGGCACCTCATCCGCCTGCAGGTCGTCACCCGTCGGGAGGAAATCGAGGTGAGCCAGCTCATCGGCGCCACGGCCGGGGACGTCCGGCGTCCCTTCCTTTATCACGGCGCCCTCCAGGGGTTGGCTGCCGGAGCCAGCGCCCTGGCCCTGGCCACCGGCCTCATCGCTTGGATGAACGCAGAATTGTCAGTCCTTACTAGCTCATACGCCTATGAATTCAAGGTTGTTTTCCTGGATTCATCGACCGTCCTCGCCGTTGCCCTCGGGACGGCCCTGTTGGGCTGGCTCGGGGCATGGATCTCCGTTTCCCGGGAGCTGCGCCGCTTTGCCGGCCAGCCCTGAGGGAACCCGCGACCCCTTTAGCACTCCAATCGCAGGAGTGCTAAACTTCAAGCCCAAGGAGGCCCCTTCGATGAACGCTGCGTCGCTGCCCATCCCGTCCCCCATTTCGAGCCTGGAGTCGTACATCCATGCCGTGAACGCGATCCCCATGCTCAGCGTGGAACGCGAGGTGGAACTGGGTCGCCGGCTTCGCTCCGAGAGCGACGTTTCCGCCGCCCGCGACCTGGTCGTCTCGCACCTGAGGCTCGTCGTGTCCGTCGCCCGCAATTACATGGGCTACGGGTTGCCCCAGGCCGACCTCATCCAGGAAGGCAACGTCGGCCTCATGAAGGCGGTGCGCCGCTTCGACCCGGAGCGCGGCGTGCGCCTCGCCTCGTTCGCGATCCACTGGATCAAGGCCGAGATCCACGAATACATCCTGCGCAACTGGCGCCTGGTGAAGGTCGCCACCACCAAGGCGCAAAGGAAGCTCTTCTTCAACCTGCGCAGCATGAAGGCCACGAGCGCCACGCTCACGCCGGACCAGGTGCGGGACATGGCCACGACGCTCAACGTGAAGGAAAGCGACGTGGTGGAAATGGAGCAGCGCCTCCAGGGCCACGACCTCACGCTCGACCCTTCGCCGGAAGACGGAGAGGAACGCGTCGGCCCGATCGCCTTCCTCGCCGACGCGGCCGAAGGCCCCGCCGAACAGGTCGAGCGAGTCCAGACGGAGCGGCTCGAGAGCGAAGGCCTCGCGAGCGCCCTCGCGGGCCTCGATCCGCGCAGCCGCCGGATCATCGAGGCCCGCTGGCTGGCCCAGGGCGAGCCGAGCACGCTGCACCAGCTCGCCGCCGAGTTCGGCGTGTCGGCCGAGCGCATCCGCCAGATCGAGGCGAAGGCCTTGACGAAGATGAAAGGCGCGCTCGCGGGCTCCCGCTAGCCCCTTGCCGCACCCACGGAAAGGGCCGCGAGCGAAAGCCGCGGCCCTTTGCCTTTGGCGGAGCCGCTTCAGGCGTTGTTGAGCAGGACCTTCAGGTCCGCGGCCATCTTGTCGGCGGCCATGCCGTAGGCGAAGACGAGGCGCAGCTTCCCCTGCGGGTCGAACACCAGCGTCTGCGCGGAGTGGTCGACCGTGTAGGTCTGCGGCGTGGAGCCCGGCCGCTCGGCCGCGTAGATCTTGAAGTCCTTCGTCACCTTGGCCGTCTGCGCCGCGTCCCCGTAGAGACCGAGGAAGGCCGGGTTGAACGCCGGAACATAGTTCTTCAGCAGTTCGGGCGTGTCGCGCTTCGGATCCACGGTCACGAAGAGCACCTGCACGCGACCGGCATCCGCGCCGAGGATCTTCATCGCGCCGGACAGGTCCGAAAGCGTCGTCGGGCACACGTCGGGGCACTGCGTGTAGCCGAAGAAGAGCGTCACCGCCTTGCCGCGGAAATCGGCGAGCGTGCGTTCCTTGCCGTTGTGGTCCGTCAGGCGGAAGTCCGGGCCGATGTCCGCGCCCGTCACGTCGACGCCGTTGAAGACGGGCTTCGAGAAGGGCAGAAACTTGTCGCAGCCGGTGGCGAGGGCGATCGCCGGCATGCCGGCGAGGAAGGCGCGTCGCGAGATCATGGCGTCGAGAGCAGGGGCAGGTAGTGGTCGATCATCAGCGCGGCGAAAAGGGCCGCGAGATAGAAGATCGAGTACGAGAAGGTGCGCTTGGCGACGGTGTCCGTGTACGCCACGTACAGCACGATCGCGTAGAAGAGGAACACCGCGTCCAGGATGAGCGCCGAGCCCAGGTAGAAATAGCCCGCCATGCCCGTCGCGAAAGGCATGAGCGTCGTCGCGATCATCACCAGCGTGTAGAGCAGCAGGTGCAATCGCGTGAAGGACTCGCCGTGGGTGACGGGAAGCATGGGTATGCCGGCACGCGCGTATTCCTTGCGGCGGTAGAGCGCGAGCGCCCAGAAGTGCGGCGGCGTCCACGCGAAGATGATGAGGAAGAGCAGCAGCGGCTGGTAGGGCACATCGCCGGTGATGGCCGCCCAGCCGAGCACCGGCGGCATCGCGCCGGAGGCGCCGCCGATCACGATGTTCTGCGGCGTCGAGGGCTTGAGGATGATCGTGTAGATGATGGCGTAACCCACGAACGTCGCGAGCGTGAGCCACATCGTGAGGGGGTTCACGGCGTGCCAGAGGATCGCGAGGCCCAGCCCCCCGACGGCGCCCGACAGCATGAGGATCTGCGCGGTCGTGATGGTGCCCATGACGGTGGGGCGTCCGCGCGTACGGGCCATCACCGCGTCGAATTTTTCCTCCACCAGGCAGTTGAACGCCGCCGCCGCGCCCGCCACGAGGGCGATGCCGACGGTCGCGTAAAGCGTGAGGGCGAGCGGCGGCATCGCGGGCGCCGCGAGCAGCATCCCGATCACCGCCGTGAAGACGATGAGCGAGACGACGCGCGGCTTCATGAGGCGCCAGAACTGGCCCAGCACGTCGGCGCTGCGGGAAATCGCGTGGTCGGTCATCGGGTATCGGGTGGGGGCGCGGCGGAACGCAATGCGGGCGCCGGCGAAAGAGGCAATTATACCGTCCGGATCGGCCGGATCAGCCGATCTGGGATGCCTTCAGCAGGCGTTTGAGGTCTCCCAGCATCTTCTTGGCATCCGCGTTCGCCGGGAAGCGCATCATCACCCGCCCCTCGGGATCGGCCACGTAGAAATGCGCCCGGTCGTTCAGCGGCACGGGCGGCAGGACGAGACCGACCGGCGGGGAAAGGACCACCAGCCCCTCGTGCGCGGCCACGGCCTCGGCAGGCAGCGGCTTCGAATCGTCGGCGACGAAGACGCGCTCCACCCGTCCCGCATCGCGCCCGAGCGCCAGGCGCACCTGCCGCATGAGCGTGAGCTTTTCCGCACAGGCGGCCGGGCATTCGCCGGAATCGGAGACGACGAGGATCCACTTGCCGCGCAGTTCCTCGAACCGGAACCTCCCCCCGCTCTGGCGTCCGAGCGGCGCCGAAGGAAAGGCCGCCGGGGGGGTCACGAATTCCCCGTAGTTCGTCGTCTTCTCCGGCGGGAAGAAGTGGAACGCCAGGGTCGAGGCGATGATCGGCAGCGCGAAAAGCGCCATGATCGCGAGGAGTTTCGCGCGGGAACTAGCCATGGCCGGCCTTCCGCAGGTTGAGGGCCACCCACAGCACCGCCACCGTGGCGGCCAGGGAGAACCAAGTGAGGGAATATTCGCGGTGCTTCGCGATGCCGGCGTCGGGCCTTTCCTCGACGGCGACGAGCCCCTCGCCGGGCGGCGAGGCGAGCAGCACGACGGGCGCCACGGGCTCCTTCGTGCGCTGCGCGAAGCGCTCGATCGACAGGTTCTGCCAGACGCTGCCCTCGACGTAGTCCGCCGAGAGTTCGAGGAAACGCGCCGGCGGCAGGACGGCGAGCCCGGTGATGGCGCGTTCGCCTTCCGGCACGGCGACCGCGGGCGGGGCGGGATAGGCGGGCCCACGTGCCACCCAGCCACGGTTCACCAGGACGAGGGCGCCGGACGGCGCGAGGCGAAAGGGCGTCATCACGTGGTAGCCCGCGCGGCCGCCGTGGATGCGGTTGTCGACGAAGATCTGGCCCTCGGCGAGGTAGCGCCCCTGCGCCCGCACGCGGCGGAAGAGGAGATCCTGCGAGGTGCCGCCCGCCCCCGTGATCGTGACGGGCGCCGCCGCCACGCGGGCCTCGAGAAGCGCCTGCCGCTCGGTCTTCTCCTGGGCGCGCCGGTCCTGCCAGTTGCCGAGCCACAGCGTGAGGGCCATGAGGGCGAATGCAGCGAGCGTCGGGACGACGCGCGGCGCGAAGACCGCGGGGCCTATCCTCACCGGATGGCCCCGACGGCCGCGGCGTAGAATGGCGATTCGATCGCGCACCGGCCGTCGCATCCCGCCATGAAAATCGTCGTCATCCTGCTGCTCTTCGCGGTCATCGCCAGTCTCTTCTCGGGCCTTTTCTTCGTGTACAAGGACAAGGGCAACAGCAAGCGCGCGGTCACCGCGCTCACGATCCGCATCGGGTTGTCGGTGCTCGTGTTCCTCATCCTCATCGGATCGTACTGGTTCGGACTCGTTCCCGGCGGCAAGCTCTAGAGCGCGGGCCGGAAACAAAAAGCCGCACCGAGGTGCGGCTTTTTTTCGTCCGGACGAGCCTCGCTAGACCCAGTACACGAACACGAACAGCAGCAGCCAGACCACGTCCACGAAGTGCCAGTACCAGGCCACCGCTTCGAAGCCGAAGTGGTGGTCGGCCGTGAAGTGGCCCTTCATGCAGCGAAAGAGGATCACGGTGAGCATCACCGCGCCCAGGGTCACGTGGAAGCCGTGGAAGCCCGTGAGCATGTAGAAGGTGGAGCCGAAGACGCCCGAGGTGAGCTTGAGGTTCAGGTCCGAGTAGGCGTGTACGTACTCGTAGATCTGGAAACCCAGGAACGTGAAGCCGAGCGCCACCGTGGCGGCGAGGCCCAGGATGAGCTGCGAGCGGTTGCCGACCTTGAGCGCCCAGTGGGCCCAGGTGACCGTGACGCCCGAGGAGAGCAGCAGGAAGGTGTTGAGCGCCGGGATGCCCCACGCGCCCATGGCGGTGAACTGCGGCGGCAGGTACGGGCCGGCCGAGGGCCAGGCGCCCTTGTACTCCGGCCAGAGCAGCTTGTTGTCGATGTCGGCGAGCCAGGGCACCGAGTACACCCGCGCGTAGAAGAGCGCCCCGAAGAACGCGGCGAAGAACATCACCTCCGAGAAGATGAACCAGCTCATGCTCCAGCGGAACGAGAGGTCCACCTGCTTGTTGTACAGCCCGCCCTCGCTCTCGCGGATCACGGTGCCGAACCACCCGAAGAGCATGTAGAAGAGGATCGCGAGGCCGGCGAGGAAGATCCAGCCGCCGCCGCCGATCGAGTTCATCCACATCACGCCGCCGAAGGCCATGACGAGAAGCGCCGCCGATCCCACGAGGGGCCAGTGCGAGGGGGGTGCGAAGTAGTAACCGCCGGTTGGTGCGTTGCCCACGGGTTGACTCCCTTTGGTGTCCAGTTCGACTGCCTTGTCGTTGCCGCTAGCGCGTCACGAGCTTCACGAGCCCGTAGAGCGCCAGCACGAAAATCGCGGTGCTCACCAGGGCCGCGGCGATCACCGCCTGCGGCGTGAGCTTCTTCGCGTCGTCGTCGTACTCCGCCTTGCGGCGCACGCCGAAGAAGCTCCAGAAGACCGCCTTGAACGCGCCGATCACGTCGTCCCCGGCGCTTCGAAGAAGGTGTAGGAGAGCGAGATGGTGGCCATGTCCTTCGGTGCGTCGGGGCGCACCCGGAACACGACGGGCATCACCCGCTCCTCGCCGGCGGCCAGGGTCTGGTTGGAGAAGCAGAAGCACGCCTGCTTCTCGATGTACTTGCCGGCGTTCGCGGGCGCGGCGTTCATCACCGCGTGCGCCGTCACCGCGCGACCCAGGGTGTTCACCACGCGGTAGTTCACGGTGGCGAGCTCGCCCGGATGGATGGACACCTGGCGATCGATCGCCTCGAAGCGCCAGGGCAGCCCGCTCGAGGAGGCCACCAACTCGACCGTCACCGACCGGCTCGCGTCCACCTGCGTGTTGGCGCCCGCCACCGCGCGCGTCTGCGTGATGCCGAGCGCCTCGCAGATCTGCCGGTACATGGGAACCATCGCGAACCCGAAGCCCGTCATGAGCACCACGATCACGAGCAACTTGCCCATGAGCTGGCGGTTCTGGGTCTCGAGGGCGGCGTTCATCAGCGCAGGAACATCTTGGCCATGACGGTGAGGTAGATGAGGACGGCGGTCGCCCCGAGCACGAGCGCCGAGACGAGCGCGGCCTTGCGGCGCGGGTTCGGCACGGAGGGTTGTTCGCGGCTCATGGCGTTCTGCGCCCCTTATTTCACGACCGGCGCGGTCTCGAAGGTGTGGTACGGCGCGGGCGTCGGCAGGTGCGTCCATTCGAGCGTGTCGGCGCCTTCCCAGGGCAGCTGCTCGCTCTTGCGGCCGGAGCGGATGCACTCGATCACGACGTAGAGGAAGAGGAGCTGCGAGAAGCCGAAGATGAACGCCCCGACCGAGGACCACATGTTCCACTCGGCGAACTGCAGCGCGTAGTCCGGGATCCGGCGCGGCATGCCCGCCAGGCCCAGGAAGTGCTGGGGGAAGAAGGCGATGTTGAAGCCGATCACCGACAGCCAGAAGTGCGCCTTGCCGAGCGTCTCGCTGTACATGTTTCCCGTCCACTTCGGCAGCCAGAAGTAAACGCCGGCGAAGATGGCGAAGAGCGCGCCCGAGACGAGCACGTAGTGGAAATGCGCCACCACGTAGTAGGTGTTGTGAAGCGTGATGTCCACCGGGGTGATGGCGAGCACCAGGCCCGAGAACCCGCCGATCGTGAACAGGCACAGGAATCCGATCGAGAAGAGCATGGGCGTCTCGAAGGTCATGGAGCCCTTCCACATGGTCGCGATCCAGTTGAAGATCTTCACGCCCGTAGGCACGGCGATCAGCATGGTCGCGTACATGAAGAACAGGTTGCCCGCCGCCGGCATGCCCACCGTGAACATGTGGTGGCCCCACACGATGAAGGACAGGATCGCGATGGAGGCCGTGGCGTACACCATCGAGGCGTAGCCGAAGAGCGGCTTCCTCGCGAAGGCCGGGATGATCGCCGAGACGACCCCGAAGGCCGGCAGGATCATGATGTACACCTCCGGGTGCCCGAAGAACCAGAAGATGTGCATGAACATCGTCGGATCGCCGCCGCCGGCCGCGTTGAAGAACGAGGTGCCGAAGTGGCGGTCGGTGAGCAGCATGGTGACCGCGCCCGCGAGCACCGGCATCACCGCGATGAGCAGGTACGCGGTGATGAGCCAGGTCCACACGAAGAGGGGCATCTTCATGAGGGTCATGCCCGGCGCGCGCAGGTTCAGGATCGTCGTGATGATGTTGATCGAGCCCATGATCGACGAGGCGCCCAGGATGTGGACGGCGAGGATCGTCATGTCGATCGAGATGCCCTGCTGGATGATGAGCGGCGGATAGAGCGTCCAGCCCGAGGCGGCGGCGCCGCCCGGCACGAAGAACGAGGCGACCAGCAGGATGGCGGCCGGCACCACGAGGTAGAAGCTCCAGTTGTTCATGCGCGGGAAGGCCATGTCGGCCGCGCCGATCTGCATCGGGATCAGCCAGTTCGCGAAGCCGACCCAGGCCGGCATGATCGCGCCGAACACCATCACGAGGCCGTGCACGGTCGTGAGCGAGTTGAAGAACTCGGGGTTCACGAACTGCAGGCCCGGCTGGAAGAGCTCGGCGCGGATGAGGAGCGCCATCACCCCGCCCATGAGGAACATCGTGAACGAGAACCACAGGTACAGCGTGCCGATGTCCTTGTGGTTGGTCGTGAAGAGCCATCGCTTGATGCCCGTCGGGTGATGGGCGTGGTCGTCGTGGTGGGCGTGGTCTTGGGCGTGGGCTGCTGCGGTCATGGGGGACTCCGCTGTGCTGTATTCGTGGATTGGCTGGGGGCGGGCGGTTGCGAATCAGCCCTTGCGAGCGGCCTTCACTTCGGAAGGCTGCACCTCGCCGGCCTTGTTGCCCCAGGCCGTACGCGTGTAGGTGATGACGGCGGCGAGCTCCGTGTCGCTCAGGCGCGCGAAGGAGGCCATGGCCGTGCCCTGCTTGCCGGCGAGCACGAGCGCGATCTGGGCGCCCTTGGGTCCGGTCGCGATCTTCGAGCCGTCGAGCGCCGGGAACGCGGGCGGCACGCCCTTGCCCGTCGCCTGGTGGCAGGCGAGGCAGTTGGCGGCATAGAGCTTCTCGCCCAGGGCCTTCAGCTCGTCGGCCGACCATTTCTTGTTCGGGTCTTCCGCGGGCGAGGCGGCGCCTGCCGGAGCCGCGGAGGCCACCATCACGGCGGGCGAGGCGGCCTTCTGCTCCTTCACCCAGGTGGCGTAATCCTCCGGCGACTTCGCGACCACGACGATGGGCATGTAGCCGTGCTCCTTGCCGCAGATCTGGCTGCACTGGCCGCGGTAGGTGCCGGGCTTGTCGGCCTTGAACCACGTGTCCTTCACGAATCCGGGGATGCCGTACTGGTTCACGCCGAGCTGCGGCACGTACCAGCCGTGGATCACGTCGTTGGCGGTGACGAGCAGGCGCACCTTCTTGCCGGCCGGCACGACCATGGGCTTGTCGACCTCGAGGAGGTAATCGGCGTTCTTCTTCTCGCCCTTCTTGTCCCACTCCTCGATCTGCGCGCGCGGGGTGGAGAGCAGCGAATTGAACTTCACGCCGTCCTGCAGGTAGTCGTACTCCCACGCCCACTGGTAGGCCGTCACCTTGATGGTGAGGTCGGGATTGGAGGCGTCCTTCATCTCGAGCACCGTCTTCGTGGCCGGGTAGGCCATGCCGATCAGGATGATGAAGGGGATGACGGTCCAGATGATCTCGACCGTGGTGTTCTCGTGGAAGTGGGCGGCCTTGGCGCCGGCGGCCTTGCGGTGGGTGAACACCGAATAGAACATCGCGCCGAAGACGATGACGAAGATGCCCACGCACACCCACAGGATCGCGAAATGCAGGTCGTAGATCTGCTGCGCGATCGGGGAGGCCGGCGGCAGGATGTCCACGTCGTAGGCCGCTGTCGCGGCGAACGACGCGCTGGCGGCGGCCGCGGTCGCGGCGGTCCGGAGGGTGTTGCGAAGCATGTTGGCGCCCATGTTGTCAGTCATCTCCCTTGT
This sequence comes from Betaproteobacteria bacterium, assembly GCA_016711875.1. Taxonomy (GTDB): domain Bacteria; phylum Pseudomonadota; class Gammaproteobacteria; order Burkholderiales; family Usitatibacteraceae; genus FEB-7. The sequence continues at coordinate 313,988 of JADJSD010000001.1, forward strand.
TCGGTCACCGGCATCCGGCGACCGAGCTCGGCGGCCCAGAGGCGCCGCCGCTCGTCGGTGAGCATCCGGCCGATGTCGACCGACTTGCCCGCGTATCTCAGTTGCAGCTCGCACCGGCCGGGCCGGTCTCGAACCACGAGCCGCGCCCACGGCGCGTGCCCCTCGAAACTCACCACCCGCGCGCCGGAGCGCGCCTCGATCCGGACCCGGGGGCCCGCGATCTCGAGCCGTTCGTAGTCCCCGTCGTGGCACGCGATCCGGTGGAACGCGTAGGCCAGGACGGCGACCTCGAGCCCCGCAAAGGGCAGGACCGGCCAGGCCCCCAGGAAGACGGTCGCCACGGCCCCGAGGGCGAGCGGCAGGACCGCCAGCGCGGCGAGGCAGGCCGCGCGGCCGTGCGGCCCCAACGATCGGTTGGGTACCGCCATCCAAATCTGGGGTGGCTGATCTGGCAGGGTCGACATCGGGCGGGTGGAACGGCTAGCGGCGAATTCTAGCCGATGCGCTTGATCCAGCGCAAAGAAACCTTACCCCCTAGGGTTACTGCGGCCCGCCCGGGGACTCCTCGTCCCCCTCGCCGGGAAGGCCCTGCGCCCCCGGATCGCTCTTCACCGGGATGCGGTAGGCCTCGGAGGCCCAGGCGCCCAGGTCCACCAACCGGCACCGTTCGCTGCAGAACGGGCGCCAGGGGTTGGCGGGGGAGTATTCGGCCGATTCGCCGCAGCCGGGGCAGGCGACCTGCCGGGCCGGGCGGCCGGCGCCGTTCACAGGTTGCAGAAGGCGAGCTCGAAGGCGACGTCGTGCTCGAACACGCGCGACTTCTGGACACCTTCGGGCACGAGGAACCGGATGTTGAGCGCGTACTTGTTCGCGCTGATCTCCGGCACGCAGGCGAGCGCCTCGGGCAGCGTGAGCCGGAGCATCTGCGCCGGCTTCTCGCTCGGGCCCTGCTGGAAGACGCCCTGCGTCGCCACCAGCGCGACCGTGCGGCCGCTTTCCCGCAGCACCCGCAGCACGATCGAGAGCGCGTCGTGGATGGGGTCGAGCGGTTGCATCCAGGTGAGCAGGTCCGCGCGGCGGGCCTCGACCGGCCGGTGCATCCAATAATGATAGGAGGGCAGGTCGAATTCGCTCGTCCCGCCGGGAATGCTCGCGCGCTGCTTGATGGCCATGAGCCACTCGTTCTCGCGAAGCAGCTGGCCCGTCTTTCCGGACAGGCCGTGCAGGTTGGTGAACGCCCGGTCGATGTCCCGCAGGATGAGGTCGAGCTTTTCCTCCGAAATGGCCGGGTTGGCCCGCAGGGCGTCGAGGAAGGTCCGTTGCCGGTCCAGTTCCTGGAGCAGGTCGCTCTTCAGGTCCGCCCGGCCCGCCACCTCGAGGATCTCGAACATGCCGGAGAGGCACGCATGGTGGTCGTGGGGCGTGTCGTGCTTCAGGAAGAACGTCACCCGGTCGTACAGATCCTCCAGCCGAAGCAGCGTGCGTACGCGCTCGTTCAGGGGGTATTCGTAGGTGATCACGGCGCGTTTTCCCGGGGAGCGGGGACGACTTCAGGGGTTCGCCGCATTGTGGGGCATCGCCGCCCTCCTTGACAAATCCGGCGGGGCTCAATCACGGCGAATCCGCCGGTCGAGGGCCGCCACCTGGGCCTGGAGCGCCTCCCGGCTGCCGCCATTCCAGAGCACGTCGTCGGCCGCCTGCAGCCGGCGCCACCGGGGCCATTGCGCCGCCATGATCGCCCGGACCTCGGCCTCGGAAAGCCCCGAGCGGGCCACCGTCCGGGCGACCTGCAGGGATTCCGGGCAATCCACCACCACGACGCGCCCGACCCGCCGGGCCCAGGTGCCCGACTCGAAAAGGAGGGGGACGACGAGAACGGCATAGGGGCCACGGGCGTTCTCGAGGCGCCGGGTGCTTTCCTCGCGGATGCGCGGGTGCAGGACTGCCTCCAAACGCAGGCGCTCGTCCGGACTCGAGAACACGCGCTGCCGCATGGCCGCCCGGTCGAGCCCGCCATCGGCCGCCAGCACGGCGGGGCCGAATGTGTTGACAAGCGCGTCGATGGCGCCGCCTCCTGAAGCGGTCATTTCGCGGGAGATCAGGTCCGTATCGACGATGATCGCGCCCAATGCCGCCAAGCTGTCCGCCACGGCGCTCTTGCCGGACCCGATGCCGCCCGTCAGGCCGACTGTCGGAATCACGCCGGGAATCGGCCCAGGTAGGCGATCACCGCGTCACGGCCCCAGAGCAGGCAGACGATGCCGCCCACCGCGAGCCAGGGCCCGAAGGGCATGCGCACCTCGCGCCCGCGCTTGGTGATGACCATCATCGCGATTCCGACCACGGCCCCGGCGCCGGCGGAGACCAGGAGAGCGAGCGGCAGCGTCTGCCAGCCCGCCCAGGCGCCGATGGCCGCGAGGAACTTGAAGTCGCCGTAGCCCATCCCTTCCTTGCCGGCCAGCAGCTTGAAGCCCCAGTACACCGACCAGAGCAGGAGGTATCCGCCCACCGCGCCCAGCACCGCCGAGCGAAGGTCGACGAACGTTCCGCCGACATTCACGAGGAGCCCCAGCCACAGGAGGGGAAGCGTGAGGCGATCGGGCAGCAACTGCGTGTCGAAGTCGATGAAGGCGCAGGCGATGACCGTCCAGGCGAAGGCGAGCGCGGCCACGAGCGCGAAGCCGAAGCCCAGGCGCCAGGCGATGAAAGCCGAGACGACGGCCGTGAGCAGCTCCACCCCCGGATAACGCGCGGAGATCGGTGCCTTGCAGGCGGCGCACTTGCCGCCCAGGGCCAGCCAGCTCGCGACCGGCACGTTCTGGAACGCCGTGATCGGCGCGCCGCAGCCCGGGCAGCGCGAGCGCGGATTCATCAGGTTGAAGACCGGCGAGTCGGGAACCTCCCGCCCTTCGAGCTCCGCGCAATCGGCGGCCCACTCGGCCCGCATCATGATCGGCAGGCGGTGGATCACGACGTTGAGGAACGAGCCCATGCACAGCCCGAGCATGCCCGCCGCGAAAGCGAGGGCCGCCGGGGAGGTCTGCAGGGTGGCGAGGAAGTCCATGGCGGGGTGCGAAAAAAACCGGGCGCGGGAAGGCTCTCCCGCGCCCGGCGTGGTTTACCGGTCCGGCGCCTAGACGGCCGAACCCATCTTGAAGATCGGCAGGTACATGGCGACCACGAGGCCCCCGATGAGGCCACCGAGCACCACCATGATCAGAGGTTCCATGAGGGAGGCGAGCGCGTCCACCGCGTCGTCCACCTCGGCCTCGAAGAAATCCGCCACCTTCGAGAGCATCGCGTCGAGCGCGCCGGATTCCTCGCCGATGGCGGTCATCTGCAGCACCATGCTCGGGAAGACGTTCGTGTTCTGCATCGCGACCGTGAGCCCCGTGCCCGTCGAGACCTCCGACTGGATGCGCTTGGTGGCCTCGTAGTAGACGTAGTTGCCCGCGGCGCCGGCCACCGAGTCGAGCGACTCCACGAGCGGCACGCCCGCGGAGAACATCGTCGAGAGGGTGCGGCACCAGCGCGCGATCGAGGCCTTCTTCACCACGTCGCCGAACACCGGGATCCGGAGCATCAGGCGGTCCACCCCCTGCTGCATCTTGGCCGAGCGCTTGTACGTGTATGCCACCGCGTAGACCACGCCGCCGATGGCCCCGAAGATGAGGTACCAGTAGGCGACGAAGAAGTCCGACATGTTCATGACGATCTGCGTGGGCACCGGCAAGTCGGCGCCGAAGCTCGTGAACAGCTCCTTGAACGCCGGAATCACGAAGATCATGATCACCGCGGTGATCACGAAGGCGACCACGATGATGGAGACCGGGTAGAAGAGCGCGCTCTTGATCTTCGACTTGATGGCGAGGATCTTTTCCTTGTACGTCGCGAGGCGGTCGAGGAGGCTGTCGAGGATGCCCGCCTGCTCGCCGGCGGCCACCAGGTTGCAGAAGAGGCCGTCGAAGTAGGCCGGATACTTGCGGAAGGCCTGCGCGAGCGAAGATCCGGTCTCGACTTCCGTCTTGATGTCGAGCAGCAGCTTGCCCACCGCCGGGTTGCCGTGGCCCTTGCCGACGATGTCGAAGGCCTGCAGCAGCGGCACGCCCGCCTTCATCATCACGGCGAGCTGGCGCGTGAAGATCGTGATGTCCTTGTCGGTGACCTTGGAGCCGCCGCGCATCGACTGCTTCTTCACGCTGGAGACCTGGATCCCCTGGCGGCGCAGCGTCGCGAGCACGATGTGCTCGCCGCCGGCGCGAAGCTCGCCCTTCACCACCTTCCCGGACTTGTCCTTCCCCGACCAGGTGTAGTTGTAGAGCTTGACGTCCTTCGAGTCCTTCTTGGCGAGCGCTGCCATGTCCGATCCCCCTACTCGTTCGTGACGGCTTCGACTTCCTCGAGGGAAGTGAGCCCCTTCTTCACCTTGAGAAGCCCCGATTGGCGCAGGTCGCGAACGCCGTCGCGCTGGGCCTGGTCGGCCACGTCGATGGCCGTCCCGTTCTTCATGATGATCCGCTCGATCTCGTCGGAGATCGGCATCACCTGGTAGATGCCGACGCGGCCCTTGTAGCCGGTATTCTTGCACACCTCGCATCCGACCGGCCCGTACGACTGCCAGGTCCCGTCGAGGTCGCTTTCCTTGAAGCCGGCGCGCAGGAGCGCCTCGGGAGGGATGTCCACCGCCCGCTTGCAGGCACACAGCTTCCTCGCGAGGCGCTGGGCCGTGATGAGGATCACCGAGGAGGCGATGTTGAACGGGGCCACGCCCATGTTCATCAGGCGCGAGAGCGTCGCCGGCGCGTCGTTCGTGTGCAGCGTCGACAGGACCATGTGGCCCGTCTGCGCGGCCTTGATGGCGATCTCGCCCGTCTCGAGGTCGCGGATCTCGCCGACCATGATGATGTCCGGGTCCTGACGCAGGAAGGCCTTGAGCGCCACCGAGAACGTGAGGCCCGCCTTGTCGTTCATGTTCACCTGGTTGATGCCCGGCAGGTTGATTTCCGCCGGGTCCTCGGCCGTCGAGATGTTGATCCCGGGCTTGTTGAGGATGTTGAGGCACGTGTAGAGCGAGACCGTCTTGCCCGAGCCGGTGGGGCCCGTGACCAGCACCATCCCGTAGGGGCGCTGGATCGCGTTCATGAGGAATTCCTTCTGGTCCGGCTCGTAGCCCAGCGCGTCGATCCCGAGCGTCGCGCTCGCGGGATCGAGGATCCGCATGCAGATCTTCTCGCCGTGCAGGGTCGGCAGCGTCGAGACGCGGAAGTCGATGGCACGCGTCTTCGACAGCACGATCTTCATCCGGCCGTCCTGCGGCACGCGCTTTTCCGAGATGTCGAGCCGCGAGACCACCTTGATGCGCGAGGCGATCTTCTCCTTGATGGCGAGCGGCGGCTGCGCCACGTCGTAGAGGATGCCGTCCTGGCGGTAGCGGATGCGGTAGAACTTCTCGTAGGGCTCGAAGTGGATGTCGGAGGCCCCGCCGTTGATCGCGTCGAGCAGGATCTTGGTCACGTACTTCACGACCGGCGCGTCGTCGATCTCCTCGGTGACCACCTCGGGCTGCGTTTCGCCGTCGGTCACCTCCATGCCGGAGAGGTCCACGTCCTCGGTGGCCGCCTCGAGCGAGCGGCCGCTCGAGTCCGAGAGCTTCTTCACGATGACGCCGAGCTTGTCGTCCTCGACCACCACCGGCTCCATCGTCATGCCGGTGGCGAACTTCACCTCCTGCATCACCTGCTCGTTGGTGGGGTCCGACATCCCCACGAACAGCTTGTTGCCGCGCTTGCCCAGCGCGATCACGCGGTGATTGGCGACGATCTTCGAGTCGATGAGGTTGAGCGGCAGCTGGTCGGTGTCGACCGCGCCCAGGTCGAGCAGCGGATACCCGAAGGTGCCGGCCGCGAACTGCGAGACGTCCTTCGCGCTCAGCTTGCGCGAGGCGATGAGTTGCTGGACGAAGCTCACGCCCGCCTTCGCCGCCTCGATCTGGACGGCGGTGGCGTCAGCCTGCACGAGCCGGCCCTGCTGGACGAGGGCTCGGCCTAGGGCGCTGAAGGTGCCGGAGGCTGCGGACATGGGAGAAAAGATTCCGTTAAATCAACGCAATACTGCGCCTTTTTCGCTCTCCTTGTAAAGATTGTTCCCGGTGCGGCGCCTAGCGGGCCTTCAAGGCCTTCTCGACGGCCGCCACGAACTTCGGGTCCTCGGGGGCGACGGCGCTCGGAAACCCCTCGAGCGGCACGCCCCCGCGGCCCACGACGTACTTGTGGAAATTCCACTTCGGCGGCTGCCCGGTCTTCTCCGCGAGCGCCCGGTACAGGGGAATCGCGTCCCGGCCCGAGACCACGCTCTTCTCGAGCATCGGAAAGCGGACCTTGTAGGTGCGCTCGCAGAAATCCGCGACCTGCTCGGCCGTGCCGGGCTCCTGGCTGCCGAAGTCGTTGGAGGGCACGCCGAGCACCACGAGCCCCTGCCCCCGGTACTTCTGGTAGAGAGCCTCCAGGCCCTTGTACTGGCCGGTGTAGCCGCAGTAGCTCGCGGTGTTCACCACGACCAGCACCTTGTCCTCGTACTGGCACAGGTTGGCGGGCTGTCCCTGCAGCGTGGCGAGACGCTGGTCGAGCAGGGGCGGGCACGCGGCCGCGGCGGGAAGGGCGATCGCGGCGAGCAGCGCGCATACGGCGGGAGCATTCACCTTTGGTCCTCTCGGGTGCGGGAATGGGATTGCCTATCATACGCAGCCGATCGACATCCCGATGTGCCCCGCCCCCGCCATGCCCCGCCCCTTCGCCGGCAACAAGTCCGGGCTGCCGTCCAAGGCCTGCGCCGCCTGCGGCCGCCCCATGGCCTGGCGAAGGCGTTGGGCGAAGAACTGGGCGGACGTGAAGTACTGCTCGGCCGCCTGCCGCCGCGGCAAGCGGCCCGGGAGCCCTGCCTGAAGGCGATCCGCCATCGGGTCCTCGTCCTGGGCGACCAACTGGACGCCCGCTCCAGCGCCCTCGAGGATTTCGATCCCGCCCGCGACCGCATCCTCATGGTCGAGGCGCCGGGCGAGGCGGCGCACGTCTGGAGTTCCAAGCCGCGCATCGCGGTATTCCTGGCCGCCATGCGTCACTTCGCGCGGGACCTCGAAGCGCGCGGCTGGCCCGTCGACTACCTGGCGCTGGGTACCCATTCCCACGCCACGATCGAGGCCGCGCTCGCGGACGCCCTGGCGCGAAACCCGCCCGAACGCCTCGTGGCCGTCGAGCCCGGCGAATGGCGGCTCGAGCATTCGATCGCGCAAGCGGCCGCCGACGCGGGCGTGCCGCTCGCCTGGCGCGAGGACCGCCACTTCCTCGTGAGCCGGCGCGAATTCGCCGCGTGGGCCCGCGGGTACCGGCAGTTGCGGATGGAGTCGTTCTACCGCCGCCAGCGAAAGCTCACCGGCATCCTCATGCAGGACGGCGAGCCGGCGGGCGGCGAGTGGAATTTCGACGCGAAGAACCGCGAACCCTTCGGGCGCAAGGGGCCGGGCGCCGTTCCGGCCGTCCCGGCCTTCGTGCCGGACGGGATCACCCGGGAGGTGCTTCAGGCGGTGGAGCGCCATTTCCCGGGCCACCCGGGCGACCTCGCTTCCTTCTCCTGGCCGGTCACGCGCGAGGACACCCTGGCCGCGCTCGAGTCCTTCGTCCGCGATCGCCTGCCCGCCTTCGGCCGCCACCAGGACGCGATGTGGGCGGGCGAGGCGACGCTCAACCACAGCCTGCTCGCCGCCGCGATGAACCTGAAGCTCCTCGACCCGCGCGAAGTGATCGCGGCCGCGGAGCTCGCCTGGCGGGAAGGGCGCGCCGGGATCGAAAGCGTCGAGGGCTTCGTGCGCCAGGTGCTCGGCTGGCGGGAATTCATCCGGGGAATGTACTGGCTCGACATGCCCGGCCTGCGCGAGACCAACCACTTCGGCCACATCCGTCCCCTGCCGGCCTGGTACTGGACGGGGGAAACGCGCATGGCCTGCATGCGCGAGACCGTGGGCCAGACGCTCCGGACAGGCTACGCGCACCACATCCAGCGCCTCATGGTGACCGGGCAGTTCGCGCTGCTGGCCGAGGTCGATCCCAAGGCCGTGTCCGACTGGTACCTCGCCGTCTACGCCGACGCGGTCGAGTGGGCGGAACTGCCGAACGTCGCCGGGATGGCCCTCTACGCCGACGGCGGGCGCTTCACCTCGAAGCCTTACGTCGCGAGCGGCGCCTACATCGACCGGATGAGCGACTATTGCCGCCACTGCACCTACCGGCCGAAGGTCGCGGCGGGCCCGAAGGCGTGCCCGGTCACGACCCTCTACTGGCACTTTCTCGCCCGCCACGAGGACGAGTTCGCGGCCCACCCCCGCACCGCCTTGATGATTCGCAACCTGCGGCGGATGGATCCCGAGGCGCGGGAGGCCGTTTCCCTCTGGGCGGGACGCATCCTGGGATCCCTGGACGCCCTGTAGGCGGCGGGGGACGCGGGCCGCGACCGGTATAATCTCGCGCCTGAAGCGTTCGTCCCGCCAATCCGGCGAGCGCGGTCCCATTGGCTCCATGCCCCTGCACGTCCTCGGCATCAACCATCACAGCGCCCCCATCGAGGTGCGGGAGAAGCTCGCCTTCCCGCCCGAGACGCAGACGAACGCCCTCACGGCGCTCGCCTCGCGCCCCGGCGTGGCGGAGGCGGTGCTCGTGTCGACGTGCAACCGGACCGAGATCTACTGCCGCGCCGACGACGTGGGGGTCGTGCGCGAATGGCTGAACGCCGAGGCCGCGCGCAGCAACCTGTCGATCGACGAGCACCTGTACTGGCACACGGAGAACGAAGCCGTCCGCCACGCCTTCCGCGTCGCCTCGGGCCTCGATTCCATGGTGCTGGGCGAACCGCAGATCCTGGGCCAGGTGAAGCAGTCGGTGCGCACGGCCGAGCACAGCGGGACCCTGGGCTCGCAGCTGAACCGCCTCTTCCAGCAGACCTTCTCGGTGGCGAAGGAGGTTCGCACCCACACGGCCATCGGCGCGCAGTCGATCTCCATGTCCTCGGCCGCGCTCAAGCTGGCGCAGAACCTCTTCGGCGACATCTCGCGCACGAAGCTGCTCATGATCGGCGTGGGCGAGATGGTGGAGCTCGCGGCCACCTACTTCGTCGCGCAGGGCCCGCAGCAGGTGGTCGTCGCCAACCGCACGCTCTCGCGCGGCGAGGCCTTCGCCGAGCGCTTCGGCGGCACGGCCATCTCGATCGAGCAGCTCCCCGAGCGCCTGCACGAGTTCGACATCGTCATCACCGGCACCGCCTCCACGCTGCCCATCCTCTCGCGCTCGGCCTTCGAGAAGGCCCTCAAGGCCCGCCGCTTCCGCCCCATGTTCGTGGTCGATTTCGCCGTTCCGCGCGACGTGGAGCCGGAGGCCTCGGAGCTCGAGGACCTCTTCCTCTACACCATCGACGACCTGGGCACGATCGTGCAGGAGGGCGCGGGCCAGCGGCAGGCCGCGGTCACCGAGGCCGAACTCATCGTGGCGAAGCAGGTCGACGCCTTCCGCGCCTGGCAATCCTCGCGCGGGGCCGTGCCGGCCATCGTGCAACTGCGCGCCAAGGCGGACGAATACCGCACCGCGGAACTCGCCAAGGCGAAGCTGCGCCTGTCGAAGGGCGAGGATCCCGAGAAGGTGCTCGAGGCCCTGGCGAACGGCCTGGTGAACAAGATCCTGCACCACCCCACGCAGGCCCTGAACCGCGCGGTCGAGGGCGAACGCGATTCGCTCGTGCGCGCCGTCGAGATCCTCTTCCCGGACAACGGCGACGCCAACGGCGGGCGCGGATCATGAAGTCCAGTGTCGCCGCCAAGCTCGCGAGCCTCGTCTCCCGCGCGAAGGAGCTCGACGCCCTGCTCTCGGACCCGGACGTGACGGGCAACCTCGACAACTACCGCAAGCTCACCAAGGAGCACGCCGACATCACCCCGGTGGTCGAACGCTACGGCGAATACGTCGCGGCACAGGGCGACCTCGCGACGGCCGAGGAGATGGCGAAGGACCCGTCGATGCGCGAGTTCGCGGAGGCCGAGATCCGCAACGCGAAGGCCCGCCTCGAGGAGATCGCCGCGGGCATCCAGCTGATGCTGCTGCCCAAGGACCCGAACGACGAGAAGAACCTCTTCCTCGAGATCCGCGCCGGCACCGGCGGGGACGAGAGCGCGCTCTTCGCGGGCGACCTCTTCCGCATGTACGCGCGCTACGCCGAGCGCAACCGCTGGCAGGTGGAGATCGTCTCCGAGAGCGCGGGCGACGCCGGCGGTTACAAGGAAGTCATCGCGCGCATCGCCGGCCAGGGCGCCTACTCGCGACTGAAGTTCGAGTCCGGCGGCCACCGCGTCCAGCGCGTGCCCGCCACCGAGACGCAGGGCCGCATCCACACCTCCGCCGCCACCGTGGCCGTGATGGCCGAGGCCGACGACGCGAGCGGCATCGAGATCAACCCGGCCGACGTGCGCGTGGACACCTACCGGGCGAGCGGCGCCGGCGGCCAGCACGTGAACAAGACGGATTCCGCCGTGCGCCTCACGCACATCCCCACGGGGATCGTCGTCGAGTGCCAGGACGGCCGCAGCCAGCACAAGAACCGCGAGCAGGCCTGGCGCGTTCTGGCGGCGCGCATCAAGGACAAGCAGGTGCGCGAGGCGCAGGCCAAGGAGGCGAGCGAGCGCAAGAGCCTCATCGGCTCGGGCGACCGCTCCGACCGGATCCGCACCTACAACTTCCCCCAGGGACGCATCACCGACCACCGCATCAACCTCACGCTCTACAAGATCGACGCCATCACGGACGGCGATCTCGACGAGCTGACGGGCGCCCTCATGGCCGAGCACCAGGCCGAACTCCTCGCGAGCCTCGCCGAGGGCGCCTGAGGGCCGGGACCATGAAGCGAACGGTCCGCGCCGCGCTGGACGAGGCGGCCTCGGCGATCGGCGCTGTCGATGCGCGCGCACTCGCGACCCACGCCTGGGATGTGACGCGCGCCTGGCTCGCGGCGAACCCGATGCAGGTTCTCTCCGAAACGCAGGAGGCCCGGCTCGCGAGCCTCGTCGCGCAGCGCACGCTCGGCCAGCCCGTGGCCTACCTCACAGGATCGCGCGAATTCTGGAGCCGCGACTTCGCCGTCGGCCCGGGCGTCCTCATCCCGCGCCCGGACACCGAGACGCTCGTGGAAGCGGCGCTCGAGCGCATCGGCGGCGAGGCATCGATCTGCGACCTGGGCACCGGCAGCGGCGCCATCGCGGTCACGCTCGCGTGCGAACGGCGGCGCGCCCGCGTCGTCGCCACCGACGCGAGCCCCGCGGCCATCGCCATTGCCCGCGCGAACGCCCTCGCCCATGGCGCGACGGTCGAATTCCGCGAGGGCTCCTGGTACGCCCCCGTGGCGGGCGAGGCTTTCGATCTCATCGTCTCGAACCCGCCCTACGTGGCGGCGGGCGACGCGCACCTCGCCCGGGGCGACCTGCGCTTCGAACCGCGCGGCGCCCTCACGGACGAAAGCGAGGACGGCCTCGCGTCGCTTCGCGAGATCGTCGCCGGCGCAACCGGCCACCTGTTGCCCGGGGGCTGGATTCTCGTCGAGCACGGATACGACCAGGCCGACGCCTGCCGCTCGCTACTCGCGGCCGCCGGATTCGCGGGCCTCGTGTCGCTCGCGGACCTCGCGGGCATCCCGCGGGTCGCCGGCGGTCGCCGCGAATGACCCCTTCGGTGCCGGGGTCTTGACTTCGACAAGCGCGATTGGCGTCGTATGATGGAACCCGTCGCACTTTCCGCCCCAACCGCCCGACCGAGATCCCCATGAGCGCCCAGGACACCATCCGCCAGACCGTCACCTCCAACCCCGTCGTGCTGTACATGAAGGGATCGCCGCGCATGCCGATGTGCGGCTTCTCCGCTTCCGCCACGCAGATGCTCAGCGCCTGCGGCATCACGAGCTTCACGGCCGTCGACGTCCTGCAGGACGCCGAGATCCGCCAGGGCATCAAGGAATTCGCCAACTGGCCCACGATTCCGCAGCTGTACGTGAACGGCGAGTTCGTCGGCGGCGCGGACATCATGCGCGAGATGTTCGAATCGGGAGAGCTGCAGAAGCTTCTCGAGGGCGTGGCGAAGCCTGCCTGAGCCTTCCCGTGGGCGCGCCCCGGCACCGCGTCGCGCCGGCGAAACTTCGCATCGAGTTCGGGTCCGAGATCGCCATGGGACCCGGCAAGGCCGCACTGCTCGAGGCCATCGCCGAGACGGGCTCGATCGCCGCGGCCGCCAAGCGCTTCGGCATGTCCTACCGCCGTGCCTGGCTCCTCGTGGACACCATGAACCGCTGCTTCCGCGAGCCGGTCGTCGCGGCGGGCACGGGCGGCTCCGGCGGCGGCGGCGCCGTCGTGACCGCCTTCGGCCTCGACGTGGTGTCCCGCTACCGCGAACTCGAATCGGCCGCGCGCGCGGCGCTCGAGGCGCCGGTGGCTTCCTTCGCCGAGCTGCTCGCCCAGGCCCCGTCGAAGCGTCCGTAGGGCCCATTGCCGTTTCGTTATATCCGGCCGTATATTACGCAGTCCCCCGCCTCCGGAGCCTTACGCCATGCGCCCGATCCGCCGCCTCGCCGCCGCCCTCCTGCTCGGCCTCGCGCCCGCGCTCGCGGCCGCCCAGGCCGTGCCCGCGCCCCAGGAGCTCACGGTGCTCGCCGCCGCGAGCCTGAAGGGCCCACTCGACGGCATCGCCGCCGACTTCGAGAAGTCCTCCGGCATCAAGGTGCGCCTCTCCTTCGCCGCGAGCTCGGCGCTCGCCCGCCAGATCGAATCGGGCGTGCCGGCGGGCCTGTTCATCTCCGCGGACCTCGACTGGATGGATTTCGCCGAGAAGACCGGCCGTCTCGCCCCCGGCACCCGCGGCAACCTGCTCACGAACGAACTCGTGCTCATCGCGCCGAAGGACAGCAAGGTGGAACTGAAGATCGCCCCGGGCTTCCCGATCGGCACGGCGCTCGGCAGCGGCCGCCTCGCGCTCGCGCAGCCCGACAGCGTCCCCGCCGGCAAGTACGCGAAAGCCGCGTTCACGAAGCTGGGCGTGTGGGCGGACGTCGAGAAGCGCTACGCCGGCGCCGAGAGCGTGCGGGCCGCGCTCGCGTTCGTCGCGCGCGGCGAGGCGCCGCTGGGCGTCGTCTACCGAACGGATGCCAACGCCGAACCGGCCGTGAGGATCGTCGACGTCTTCCCTGCCGATTCCCACCCGCCCGTCATCTATCCCTTCGCCGCGATCAAGGGGCCCCAGGAAGAACCCGCCCGGCGCTTCCAGGCCTGGCTTCGCGGCCCGGCTTCACGCCTCACCTGGGGCACGGCCGGCTTCAGGCCGGCCCGCTGACCTTATCTCCCCGTGGAAGGGCTCGGCGTCGACGTCGCGCAGGTCATCGGCCTCAGCCTGAAAGTCGCGTTCTGGAGCGTCGTCGTGAGCCTGCCGCCGGCCATGGCGGTGGCGTGGGTCCTCGCGCGGCGGGAATTCCCCGGCAAGGTGCTCGTCGACGCGGTGGTGCACCTGCCGCTCGTCCTGCCGCCGGTCGTGGTGGGCTTCGGGCTGCTCCTGCTCCTCGGCCGGCAAGGTCCCCTGGGCTCCCTTCTCGAGCCGATCGGCATCACGTTCGCCTTCAAGTGGACCGGCGCGGCGCTCGCCGCGGCCGTCATGGGATTCCCGCTCCTGGTGCGCGCGCTGCGGCTGTCGCTCGAGGCGATGGACGCAAGGCTCGAGTGGGCGGCCCGCACGCTGGGCGCGGGGCCATGGCGGGTCTTCTTCACCGTCACGCTTCCGCTCATCCTGCCCGGGGTCGTGACGGGGGTGCTGCTTTCCTTCGCGCGGAGCCTGGGCGAATTCGGCGCGACGATCACCTTCGTCTCCAACATCCCTGGAGAGACGCAGACGCTGCCGCTCGCCATCTACTCGGCCACGCAGGTCCCGGGCGGCGAGAAGGCGGCCCTCGCCCTGTCGGGCATCTCGGTCGTCCTCGCCCTCGCGGCCCTGGCCGGCTCCGAATGGCTCGCCCGGCGCGCGAAGCGGGGCGCGCCATGATCGAGGCCCGGCTGGAGCTGCGCCGCGGGACGTTCACGGTGCGCGCGGAGTTCGCGACGGACGCGGCCGTGGTCTCGCTCTTCGGCCGCTCGGGGTCGGGAAAGACCTCCATCGTGAAGGCGCTCGCCGGGCTCGTCGAACCCGCCAGCGGGCTCATTCGCGTGAACGGCACGACGATCTTCGACTCGGCATCGGGCGTGAACCTGCCGCCGGAGCGAAGGCGCATCGGCTACGTGTTCCAGGACGCGCTGCTTTTCCCGCACCTCACCGTGCGCGGGAACCTCGAGTACGGCGAACGACTCACTCCTCCCGCCGAGCGCTACGTGGACCGCCGGCAGGTGATCGAACTGCTGGGACTTGCCGCTCTCGAAGAGCGCCGTATCGAGAATCTTTCCGGGGGCGAGCGCCAGCGCGTCGCCATCGGCCGGGCCCTGCTCGCGAGCCCGCGCCTTCTTCTCATGGACGAACCGCTCGCCGCGCTCGACAGCACGAGGAAGAGCGAGATCCTCGCGTACGTGGAGATCCTGCGCGACGAGTTGAAGATCCCCATCGTCTACGTGAGCCACTCGATCGAGGAGGTGACGCGCGTGGCGGACCACCTCGTGCTCGTGGCGGACGGACTCACGGTCGCCTCGGGCCCGCTCACGGAAATCATGGGGCGCGTGGATCTCGAGCCGTACCTCGGACGGTTCCAGTCCGGTGCCGTCATCGAGGCGCGCGTGGCGCGGCACGACGAGAGCGACGGCCTCACGACGCTCGCCTTCGACGGCGGCGAGTTCCTGGTGCCCGTGGTCGATGCGCTGCCGGGCGAGCCGGTGAAGATCCGCGTCCGCGCCCGCGACGTCGCCCTCGCCCTCGTGCCGCCGGCGGACACGAGCTTTCTCAACATCCTCGAGGGGCGCGTGACGGCGATCTCCGACCGGCCCGGGCCTTTGGTGGACGTCACCCTGTCCGTGGGCACGGCGACGATCGTCTCCCGCCTCTCGCGCCGATCCAGCGAGCGGCTCGGCCTCGCGCCGGGCATGAAGGCGTACGCGCTCGTGAAGGCCGTCGCGCTCGACCGGCACGCTGTCGGCTTCGCGTAGTCCGGCATCACCGTTCATATTTCCGCGCGGCACCTGCGGTGCGAGTATCGGCAGGCATGAACCTGCGCCATCTCGCCTTTCTCGTCGCCCTCGCCCGCGAACAGCACTTCGGCCGGGCCGCACGCACGTGCCACGTCACCCAACCGACGCTGTCCGAGGCCATCCGCGGCCTGGAGGATTCGCTGGGCGCCCCGCTCGTCGTGCGTCGCGCGCAGCGATTCGAGTCGCTGACGCCGGAGGGGGCTGCGTGTCGTCGACTGGGCGCGCCGCATCCTGGCCGACGTAGCGTCCCTCAGGCAGTCGCTCGGCGAACTGCGCGCGACGCTCGAGGGAGAATTGCGGCTCGGCGCGATTCCGACGGTCGAACCTCTCATCGCGACGCTCACGGGCGCCTTCGCCGACCGGCACCCGGCGGTGACCGTCAGCGTGCAGTCCCTCACGGCCGACGAGATCGTGCGGGGGCTCGCCGAACACACGCTCGACGCGGGATTCTCCTACGTGACCGATGCGCCGGGCGGCCTGCGCACCTACCCGCTCTACGCCGAGACTTACACTCTGGTTGGAGCTCCCGCGCTCCTGCCGGCCCGCCGGTCGATCACCTGGGCCCGGGCGGCGGCCTATCCGCTGTGTCTCCTCACGCGGGACATGCAGAACCGGCGCCTCATCGACGGTCATTTCGCCGCCGCGGGCGCCCGCCCCGAGGTGCTCGCCGAGAGCGACTCCCTGCTGGGCGTTCTGAGCCACGTCCGGTCCGGACGCTGGTGCGCCATCCTCCCCCGCGCGGTGCTTCCGTTCGTGCCCGGCCTTCGCAGCCTGCCGCTTCGCGAGCCCGAGATCGCGCACCCCGTCGGCCTGCTGGTCGCGGCGCGCGAGCCGGCCGGCGCCCTCGCCCGAGCCCTTCTCGAAGTGGCACGGCAAGTACGGCTGGGCGAGACTTGATCGGAAGCGCCGATCAAACCGGCGACCGAATCGATTGGCGCCGGGCGTGCAGCGCCGGCAAGAATGCGCTCCGACCCCCACGCCGGAGCGATTCATGGACCGACTTCCCCTCATCCACCACCGCCTGCTGATCGACGGGGAGCGCTTGCCGGCCGCCGAGGGCCGCACGCACGAGACGTTCAATCCCGCGACCGAGGAACTCCTCGCCCAGTTCGCCCTGGCGGACGCTTCCGACGTGGACCTCGCCGTGCGCGCCGCGCGCCGCGCGCTCGAGGCGGGCCCGTGGAGCCGCGCCACCGGTGCGGAACGCGCGCGAGTACTGAACCGCCTCGCGGACCTGCTCGAACGCGAGCGGGAGGATCTCGTGCTCCTGGAGAGCCTCGACGCGGGCAAGCCCCTCGCCGCGACGCGCCGCCAGGACCTTCCCGCGGCGATCGAGTGCCTGCGTTATTACGCGGGCTGGGCCGACAAGCTCGCGGGCGAGGTCGTGCCGGCGCGTCCCGGCGCGCTCACCTACGTGCGACGCGAGCCCGTGGGCGTGGTCGCCGCCATCGTGCCGTGGAATTTTCCCCTGATGAACGCGGTCTGGAAAATCGCGCCGGCGCTCGCCTGCGGCTGCACCGTGGTGCTCAAGCCCGCCGAACTCACGCCGCTATCGGCATTGCGCCTGGGCGAACTCGCCCTCGAGGCCGGCCTTCCGGCGGGCGTCCTCAACGTCATTCCCGGGCTGGGCACGGAGGCGGGGCAGGCACTGGTCGAACATCCCGGCGTGGACAAGATCGCCTTCACCGGCTCGCCGGCGGTCGGCAAGCGGATCATGGCGACGGCGGCGGCACGCTGCGCCAAGGTGAGTCTCGAACTGGGCGGCAAGTCGGCCAGCATCGTGCTCGCAGACGCCGACTTCGAGGCTGCGGTGCGGGCAAGCGCCTCGGGCATCTTCTTCAATGCGGGCCAGGTGTGCTCGGCCGGCTCGCGCCTGTTCGTGCATCGCCGCATCCACGATTCGTTCATCGATGCGCTCTCCCGCCGGGCAGGCCGCCTCCGGATGGGCGACACCCGCCATGCGGCGACGACGCTCGGCCCCCTGATCTCGCGTGCCCAGCAGCAACGGGTGCTCGCCTACGTTGAAGCGGGCACGGCGGAAGGGGCGCAGTGCATCCAGCCGCCTGGTGAGGTCCCCACGCAGGGCTTCTTCGTCCCGCCGACGATCTTCGCGGGCGCCCGCAACGACATGCGCATCGCCCGCGAGGAGATCTTCGGGCCGGTGGCGACGGTCATCCCCTTCGACGATGCGGAGGAAGCCGTGGCGATGGCCAACGACAGCGCCTACAGTCTCGCCGCCGGGCTGTGGACAAGGGACGTCTGCGTGGCCCATGCCCTCGCCCATCGACTGCGAGCCGGCACGGTGTGGGTCAACACGTTCGGACCGACGAGCTCGCAGCTACCCTGGGGCGGACTGGGCGGCGATTCCGGCGTGGGACGCGACCTCGGGCGCTCGGCGCTCGACGCGTACACGGAGCCCCGCGTCGTCTGGCTCCAGCTCTCGCCCTGAACGGCGGCAGGCCGCCGATCAACCGGGGTTCGGGTCGTTCCAGGTCACCCTGCCGCAACCGGCCACGTCGTAGCCGCCCAGCGCCCGCGCCTTCTCGGCGAAACGCTTGCCCCGTGCGAACGCGAACAGCCCGAGCAGCGGCGGCTCGAACCAGGCAGCCCGGGAGAGGGCCAGGTCGAGTCGTTCGACAATGAGCGGCACGAAATCGAGCCCCAGCAGCACGGCCGCCGCCCTCGCACCCAGGCCCGCATCCGCCTCGCCAGACTTCACGCTGGCGGCGAGGTCGCCTTCCCCCATGGCCGCGGGGCCGAAGCGCAGCCTGCGGCGATCGATCCCCTCTCTCGCAAGGAGTCGTTCGAGCAGCACGGCGCTCCCGGCGCCCGGCTGCCGGGCCGCCACGGTGACGCCCCGGCGCCCAAGATCGGCCACCGAGCGGATCTTCTTCGGGTTGCCGCGCGCCACGAGAAGGCCCTGTTCGCGCTTCGCCCATTCCACGAGCGCACAGTTCTTTCCGGCCAGGAGCCCATCGGCTTCGTCGCGATTGAAGTCCGAGAGGTCCGCCGACGGCAGGTGCGCCAACGCCGCGCTCACCTCGCCGCGCGCCAGGCGTTCGAGGCCGTCCGTGCTGCCCTGCGTGAGGAGGGCAAGGCCGCAGCGAGATTCGCGCACGGCCCACTCGAGCAGCGGGTCGTGACTGCCGGAGACGAGCGGCGGCGGAAGTCCCCGGGAGGGGGCCGAGCCCCCGGAACGCCGGGCGAGCCACGCCTCCACCTCCGGCAGGTCGAATAGGAGCTTTCCCCCGGCGCGCCGGTGCGGCAGTCCTTTCCTCGCCACGAGGTCGTAGACGGTGCGCGTGCCCAGGCGCAGGTGGCCCGCGACCTCCGCCACCGTGAGGTGGACGGGAGTCGCGGCGGGGGCTTTCCGGTCGGTGGTCAAGGCGGCCTTTCCCATCAATTTGGTAAAATTGCGACATGTTTGAAATTTTTGCAAGCCTGAAGCTCGCCCTGGACCTCATGGCGAACGGCAACGCCGAATTCGTGCGCGTCGTCGCCCTGTCGCTGGAGCTCTCGCTCGCCGCCGCCGTGCTCGGCTCGGCGATCGGCCTGCCGCTGGGCGCGATCGTGGCCATCGGCCGCTTTCCCGGCCGCCGCTCGCTCATCGTGGCCCTCAATGCCCTGCTGGGCCTGCCCTCCGTCGTCGTCGGCCTGGTCGTGTACCTGATGCTCTCGCGGGCCGGGCCCCTCGGCTCGTGGGGCCTCCTCTTCACGCCCGGCGCGATCGTCATCGCCCAGACCGTACTCGTGATCCCCATCGTGGCGGCGCTCGCCCGGCAGGTGGTCGAGGACGCCTGGAACGAGTACGCCGAGCAACTGCGCTCCCTCGGCGTCGGAACGGGCCGGGCCGTCCGCACGCTGCTGTGGGACACGCGCTTCTCGCTCCTCACCGTGGCTCTCGCCGGCTTCGGCCGCGCCGCGAGCGAGGTGGGCGCGGTGATGATCGTCGGCGGCAACATCGACGGCGTGACGCGCGTGATGACCACCGCCATCGCGCTCGAGACGAGCAAAGGCGACCTGCCCCTCGCCCTCGCGCTCGGCATCGTGCTGATCCTCGTGGTGCTCGCGGTGAACGCCGGGGCCTACGCCATCCGCGAGTGGAGCGCGATACGCCATGGCTGAGCGACCCGCCGCCTTGCTTCGCGCGCGGGACCTGACGGTCGTCCTCGGCGGCGTCACCGTGCTCGACCGGCTATCGCTCGAGATCCTGCCCGGGCTTCGCACCGTCGTCCTGGGCGCCAACGGCGCGGGCAAGAGCGTCACGCTCCGCGCCCTGCACGGGCTCGTCCCGCCCGCTTCCGGCACCGTCGAATGGCAGGGCGGCCGCGCGCCGCGCCAGGCCATGGTGTTCCAGAGACCCGTGATGCTCCGGCGCTCCGCGCTCGCCAACGTCGCGTACGGCCTTGCCGTGAACGGCGTCGATGGCGAGGCCCGCGATCGCCGCGCCCGCGAGGCGATCGCCAAGGTCGGGCTCGAGGCGATCGCGCACCGGCCCGCCCGCGTCCTCTCCGGCGGCGAGCAGCAGCGCCTCGCACTCGCCCGCGCCTGGGCGCTCGAGCCGGCCATCCTGTTCCTCGACGAACCCACGGCCAGCCTGGACCCGGGCGCCGCCGGCGAGGTCGAGCGCATCGTCGCGGCCATCGCGGCCGAGGGCAAACGCATCGTCATGACCACGCACAACCTCGGCCAGGCCCGTCGCCTCGCCGACGAGATCGTCTTCATCCACCAGGGGCGCGTCGCCGAGCAAACGCCGGCCGACCGCTTCTTCGCCGAACCGCAGTCGCAGCACGCCCGTGCCTTCCTCAAAGGAGAATTGCCTTGGACCTGAACATCGCCATGAACTTCCGGCGCCTCGCCGTCACCTGGATGGCCGCCGCCGTCGCCGCCTCGACGATCCTCGCCGTCAAGGACGCCAACGCGCAGGAGACCTTCATCACCGTCGCCTCGACCACCTCCACGGAACAGTCGGGCCTCTTCAAGCAGCTCCTGCCGGAATTCAAGAAGGCGACAGGCATCGAGGCCCGCGTGGTCGCGCTCGGCACCGGACAGGCCCTCGACATGGGCCGCCGCGGCGACGCCGACGTGGTGTTCGTGCACGACAAGGTGGCCGAGGAGAAATTCGTCGCCGACGGCTTCGGCGTGAAGCGCCTCGAGGTGATGTACAACGACTTCATCGTCGTGGGCCCGAAGGCGGATCCTGCCGCCGCGAAGGGCAAGGACATCCTCGCGGCGCTGAAGAAGATCGAGGCGTCCAAGGCGCCGTTCGCCTCGCGCGCCGACAAGAGCGGCACGCACGCCGCCGAGCTTCGCTACTGGAAGGCGGCCGGCATCGAGAAGCCCCAGGGCGCCTGGTACCGCGAAACGGGCTCGGGCATGGGCCCCACGCTCAACACCGCGTCCGCGATGAACGCCTACGCGCTCACGGACCGCGGCACCTGGCTTTCCTTCAAGAACCGCGGCGAACTCGTCATCGTGGTCGAAGGCGACCAGCGCCTCTTCAACCAGTACGGCGTGATGCTCGTGAACCCGGCGAAGCACGCGCACGTGAAGAAGGAAGCCGGCCAGAAGTTCGTCGACTGGGTCGTCTCGCCCGCGGGCCAGGCCGCCATCGCCGCGTACAAGATCGACGGCGAGCAGCTCTTCTTCCCGAACGCCAAGCCTTGAGCATGCGCGCGTCCCTGCTTGCCGTGGCGCTCGCCTTGGCGCTGCCCGCGGCCGCCCACGACGTCATCAAGGTCCACGCGGCCGGCAGCCTCAAGGCGGCGCTCACCGACGCCGCCGCGGCCTTCGCGGAGCGCAAGGACGGCGCGCTTGTCGACTTCGCCTTCGGTCCCTCGGGCCTTCTCAAGGAACGCCTCGAGAGGGGCGAGGCGAGCGACCTCTTCGCCTCGGCGAACATGGCGCACCCGAAGTCCCTCGCGGATGCCGGCAAGTCCGGCCCCGTCCGGGCTTTCGCGCGCAATTCCCTCTGCGTGCTCGCGGCGCCCGGCGTGAAGGTGACGACGGCAACCGTGCTCGACACGATCCTCGACCCGAAGGTGAAGGTCGGCATCTCCACGCCCAAGGCCGACCCCGCCGGCGACTATGCATGGCAGCTCTTCGCCAACGCGGAGAAGCTCCGGCCGGGCGCGCAGAAGACCCTCGAGGCCAAGGCCCTGCAGCTCACGGGAGGCCCGAACTCCGCCCCCCCGCCCAAGGACCGCAACGCCTATGGCGCGCTGGTCGAGCAGGGCGCCGCGGACGTGTACCTCACGTATTGCACCAACGGCGTCCTCGCCCGGAAGGAGGTGCCTTCGCTGCAGGTCGTGGCGATCGCCGCCGACCTGAACGTCGGGGCCGACTACGGCCTCGTCGTCATGAAGGAGGCGAAGGCGCCCGCCGGACGCTTCGCCGACTTCCTCATCGCCGGCGAGGGCAAGGCCATCCTCCAACGACACGGTTTCGAGCCGCCGAAATGATCAAGGTCGACCTGCGCGCCGTCTGGCGCGTGAACGTGCGGGGCGTCGAGCGCGAGCTCGACGAGATGCTCATCGCCGTGCTGGGCGGCCTCGAGCGCACCGGCAAGCTGGGCGGCGCCACCTCCGACGCGAAGGTGTCCTACCGCCACGCCTACAACCTCGTGAAGCGCTGGGGCGAATTCCTGGGCGCGCCGCTCGTGGTGATGCGCCAGGGCAGCGGAACCAGGCTCACGCCGCTCGGCGAGCGGCTCCTGTGGGCGGGGCGGCGCGTGCAGTCGCGACTCGCGCCCGAACTCGAGGGCCTCGCGGGCGACTTCACGCGCGGGCTCAACGATGCGCTCGGTTCGCGTCCCGGGATGCTCGCCATCCACGCCAGCCACGACTTCGCCGTGGCGCTGCTGCGCGAGCGACTGGGCAGCACGCGCGCGATCGAGCTGCAAAGCCGCGGCAGCTTCGACGCCCTGGCCGCGCTGCTCAGGGGCGACTGCGCCATCGCGGGCTTCCACGTGGCCGACGGCCCCTTGGGCGAACTGATGGCAAAGCGGTACGCCGAGGGTCTCGCGGGGCGGGACGTCCTACTGCTCGCGCTCGCGGACCGCACCCAGGGCCTCATCGTCGCCAAGGGCAATCCGAAGAAGGTGAAGTCCATGGCGGACCTCGCCAAGCCCGGCGTGCGCTTCATCAACCGGCAGCGCGGCTCCGGCACCCGGGCGTTGCTGGAGTTCATGCTCACGGCGGCAGGCATCGACCGCGATGCCATCCAGGGCTACGACCAGGAGGAGATCACCCACTCGGCCGTCGCCGCGCTGGTGGCGGGTCGCCAGGCCGACGCGGGCTTCGGCCTCGAGGCGGCGGCCGCTCGCTTCCACCTGGGCTTCGTGCCGGTGGCCACCGAGCGCTACTACCTCGCCGTCGCCTCCTCGAGCATCGAACGCGAGGAAGTGCGGGCCTTCCTCGACGCGGCGCGGGAGCCGGCGTTCCTCGAAGCCGTGAGCGGGCTGCCGGGCTACCGCCCCTGCATGACGGGTGAACTGCAGACCGCCGACGCCCTGTTCGGCCACACGCCCGCGCCGGCCGGCGCCGCGCCTCGCTAGAACACCAGCACCCGCGCGCCGTCGCCGAGCGCGCCGACGACGCTGGCCGCGCCGGCCTGGCCGTCAAGCAGTTCCACGAGCGGCTCCCCGCGGCGGCGATGCTCGGCCAAGGCCATGCTGCACGCGTACTGGCGGATGCCCGCCGCCTTCGCCTCGCGCATGAAATCGGCCACGGTCTTCGTTCGGGCGGAATCCGTGAACGCGCTTCCCGCGACGCCCTCGAAGAGCCAATGCACGCAGTCGGCCGTGTAGTGGATCTCGACTTCGTGCTCGAGCGCGCGGGCCGCGAGGGCATACACGAAGGGCGCGGCCACGAGGTGCAGCCGGTCGGGCCCGGCCGACCAGAGAACGATCACCACGCGCTCGGCCGCGGCCATCAGTAGCCCTGGTTCGGATCGGGCGTGAGGTCCTGTTCGAACTCCGCCGGATCGAAGGGAACCTCCGCCGACTTCTCCTCGAGGCGCGGGGCGAGCCAGTCCGCGTAGGCCGCGGCCTCGAGCAGCAGCGGCCGCTCCTCCTCGAGGCGGGAAGGCTCCACGAGGAACATCCAGCCCGCGCCGTAGGGATCGTGCGTGACCGGGTCCACGTCGCCCGCGACCGCCTCGTTCACCGCCGCCACCCGGCCGGAGATCGGCGCGTGGATCGCCACAGCCGTCTTCGCCGTCTCCATCACGCCGATGGAGCGGTCCCGGTCGAAGTCGGTGCCGGGCGGGCGCGGCGTGAAGTACATGAACTGCCCGTGAGCAGCCACGACGTGCGTGGCTCCCAGGCGCGCGAGCCCGCCCTCCTCGAGCCGCACCCACATGTCCATCTCGGGCGCGTAGAGGCGGTCGGCGGGGAGCGTCGCGAGCAGCTGCTCGCGGGTGGGGCGTTCGGGCTTTTCGGTCGCGTCGTCGGTCATGGCAGGGGTGGCGGAAGAGTATGGGAGTCGAACCCACCTGGGATTGCTGGCAACCCCATCCGGATTTGAAGTCCGGCCGGACCACCGGGTCACGTCACTCTTCCGTTGTCGGTTTCAGCGCGCGGGGACGGGGGCCTCCGGGCGCCAGGGATTGTCGCGACGCAGGACATGGTCGTCGCGCACGCGCCGCGTGTAGCCGACGCGATCGAAGAACTCGAGAATCTGGATGGCGACCTTGCGGCCACCCCCGATGCGGTCCCGGAAAGGCGCCGCACGCGCGACGCCATCGACCGCCGCGACCTGCGAGGCGATGTCCGCGAGATCGGCCACCGCATCGCTCAGGAAGAAGTGGTCCGGCGCGACGAGCGTCACCTCGCCCACGCGCGCCACCTTGCGAAGGAGCGTGCGCACCTCGGACTCGGCGATGCCCGTGGCCTTCGCGAGGTCGCGAACGCGCGGCGGGCCGAAGGGCACGTCCATGAGCAGGGGCTTCACCTTCTCCCAGCGCACGCGCTCCTCGCCCGCGAGCTCGGCCTTGTGCCCGGGCAGCGCGAGAAAGGCGCCGCGCCGCACGACGAGCCCCTGCGCCAGCATCTCCTCGGCAAGCGTCGCGAAAGACTCGGGCGCGATCGCCGGCGCGACGATGCGCCGCAGCCGCTCGCGCTCGAGGCCCGGCATCTCGGGTTCGCGCGCGTGCGTGTCGCCGATGGCCGCGACCGCGGCATCGCGCAGGCGGCGCCAGGCCGCGCCGGGAAACGCCGAGGGGCCCGCGACGTGCGCGCCCGCTTCACCCAGCATCGCATCGATGCGCCCCCGGGCGAGGTTCCAGGCGCAGGCGAGCCGACCCGGGCTGACCGGGCCCGCCTCGAGGAGGGCATCGAGCGCCTGTGCCGGCGTGCCATCGCGCAGCACCGCGAGCCGCGCAAGACGATCGGGACGCCGCTTGTAGCGAAGCGGCGGGTCGATGTCGAGCACGCGGCCCCCGCCGAGCGTGCGCTGCGCGCTCGCGTCGCGGATCACGAAGCGGTCGCCGCGGCAGGCCGGGAGGGGTTCGGTGAGCGTGAAACCCGCGAGCACCCGGGAGCCGGGAGACGCGCTGGGCGCATCGAGGATCGCCACGCGGGCCAGGATGTCACGCGAGCCGTGGTGCAGGTGCACGACGCTCGACGAGGCGAGGACGCGGGTCTCGCGTTCCGACAGGCGCAGCGCCGCGTCGAACCGCGTCGTCGCGTTGGCGAGATCGGCATCCTGGATCCACTCGCCCCGTGGCACGTCCTCGCGGGCGAGGCCGGCCAGGTTGAGCGCGCACCGCTCGCCGGCACGGCCTTCCTTCGCGGGGCGGTCCTGCGCGTGGATGGAGCGCACGCGGGCCCGCTGGCCCGAGGGCGCGACGACCACCTCGTCGCCCTCGCGCACGACCCCGGCATGCACGGTACCGGTGACGACCGTGCCGATGCCGGCGAGCGTGAAGGCGCGGTCGACCGCCAGTCGGAACCGGCTCGCGGGATCGGCGGCGCCCTGCTCGCCGGCGATGACGTCGATCCACGCGGACAGCTCCGGGACGCCCTTCCCCGTGCGCGTCGATACCTCGAAGACAGGCCAGGCGGCCTCGCCCGTTCCCGCGAGCCACGCCGCGATCTCGCCCCGCGCCTCGCTCACGCGCGAGGCTTCCACGGCGTCCACTTTCGTGAGGGCGATCGCGCCACGCGCCACGCCGAGCAGCCGCAGGATGTCGAGGTGCTCGCGCGTCTGCGGCATCACGCCGTCGTCGGCCGCGACGACCAGCAGCGCGAGATCGATGCCGGTCGCGCCGGCGAGCATGGTGTGCACGAACCGCTCGTGGCCGGGCACGTCGACGAATGCGACCAGCCCCGAGCCCACCGGGCGGAAGGCGTAGCCCAGCTCGATGGAGATGCCCCGACGCTTCTCTTCCGGGAGGCGATCGGTGTCCCGGCCGGTGATCGCGCGGATGAGCGAGGTCTTGCCGTGGTCGATGTGCCCCGCCGTGCCGACGATCATGGCGCGGCCCCGGAGAGCTGGACGATGAGGACGCCCTCCTCGCTCGATCGCAGGCAGCGCAGGTCCAGCCAGAGCGCGCCGTCGTGGATGCGACCGACCGCCGGCTGCGGCAGCTCGCGCAGCCGCTCGGACAGCCGGCCTGCCGCGCGTCCAGCCCCCTTCGCGTTCACGGGCCGCGCCACCAGCGCCGCCGAAGGCAGGCGCTCGACGGGCAGGCTTCCCGAGCCGATCTGGCTCGCGCAGGGCTCGATGCCCACCGCGAAGGCCTCGCCGGCGAAGCGGGCCAGGTGCGGAAGCACGCGCTCGCAAGCCGCGCGGATGTCCGCCTCGCTGCGCGTGAGCAGAGCGAACACCGGCAGGCGCTCGGCCAGCCGATGGCCCGAGGCGTAGACCCGGAGCGTCGCCTCGAGCGCCGCGAGGGTGATCTTCGAGCAGCGCAACGCGCGCTTGAGCGGGTGCTTCTTGATCTTCCCGATCGCCTCGCGCGTTCCCACGAGGATGCCCGCCTGCGGCCCGCCCAGCAGCTTGTCGCCCGAAAACGTGACGACGTCCGCGCCCGCCGCCAGAGACTCGCCGGGCATCGGCTCCTTCGGGAGCCCGAATTGCGACAGGTCCACGAGGGCGCCGGCGCCAAGGTCCACCAGGAACGGAACACCCCGGCGCTTCGCGATCTCGCCCACCGTCGCCTCGTCGACCACCTTGGTGAAGCCCGTGATCGCGTAGTTCGACCAATGCGCCTTCACGAGGATGCCGGTCTTCGGCCCGATGGCGCCCTCGTAGTCCTTCGGGTGCGTGCGATTGGTGGTGCCCACGGCCACGAGCCGGCAGCCGGCCGCCTTCATGATGTCCGGCATGCGGAAAGCGCCGCCGATCTCGATCAGCTCGCCGTGGGAGATCACCGCCTCCTTGCGCGCGGCGAGAGCGGCGAGCGCGAGCACCACGGCCGCCGCGTTGTTGTTGACCACCGTCACGGCCTCGGCGCCGGTGAGCTCGCGAAGCAGGCCCTCGACGATGTCGTCGCGGTCGCCGCGGTCGCCGCCGCCCAGGTCGAACTCCAGCGCGCCGTAACCGCGCATCGCGGCTGCCACGCTTTCCACCGCCTCCTCGGCGAGGAGGGCTCGCCCGAGATTCGTGTGGATGACCGTGCCCGTGAGGTTCGTGACCGCCCGCAGGCGGGGCGCGAGCGCCTCGCGGGCAAGGCGGACGGCCTCGAGGACAAGCGCATCCGGCGAAGGCTCTGATCCCCCGTCGGCCAGTGCCCGCCGGGCCGAGGCGAGTGCCCCCTGCACGGCGCGCTTGGCGACATCGTGCCCCTCGGCGGCGGCGATCGTCGCGAGCGCGGGCTCGCGAAGCAGGCGGTCGACGGCGGGCAGGCGGGACAGTTCGGGGCGGGCCTCGCGGGTCCGACGTGCCCGCCGACGGCGGAGCGTTGTCGTTCACGGCCCTAGCCTCCGCCCGGATGGAAGAGCAGGTTGGGGCCGGAGCGGGCAAAGCCGCGTTCGTCGACCAGCAGGTCGAGCGCGAGCGAGGCGAGGTCGTCGGCCGCCGGATCCGCGTGGGGATCCTTCTCCTGGTAGAAGATCTTGAGGTAGCCCTTGCAGTCGTCGCAGGCCTCGGCCCGCCAGGCCGGGCGGTCCGGCTTGCCGTCCGCGCCCTCGAGGCCGAAGTACTGCAGGCCCTTGTCCGATTCGCACGAGGAGCAGGTGATGCGCGCGAGATTCCACTGCGTGTGGCACAGCGAGCAGCAGAGATAGCGAAGGCTGGGGCGCTCGGGATCGAGGCGCACGAGGCTCGCGACGGGCCGGCTCGCGCAGGCCGGGCAGATCGTGGGCACGTCGACGCCCTCGAGATCCTTCGTCTCGAGCGTCGAAGCGAGCCGCGTGAAGTAGACCTGCAGCGCCGCGCCCAGGAGCGGGACGGCAGCGGCTTCCGAATCGTTCGAGGTGCCGGCCAGCACGCGGTCGGCGGCCTCGCCCAGCGCATCGTCATCCTGCGCGGCCAGGGCGGAGCACACCGGTGCCAGGGGGCTTGCCTTCGACGATTGGCCGATCTCGGCCAGCAGCTCGCGCAAGTCCTCGAGGAACTGCGCGTCGCGGCGGTAAGAGGTCGCCGCGAGCGGCGGCATGCCGAAGTCGCGGCTCGATTGGAGCGCAGACGCCTCCGGCGCGCGCGCCATGCGCCGGTCGTGGATTCGCGCCTGCACGCGCGCGACACTTCGGCCATCAGGCGCAAGTAGGGACCCATCGGGTGCCCCTCGGCCAGTTGCTCGAAGCGGTCGGCGCGGGAAAGGAAAAGCCCACCGCCCGAAGGGAGGAGCACCCGGGGCGAATGCACGACCCGGTCGGTCGTCCCGTCGGTGACGATGGGCGTGGCCATGCCTTACTTCCCGCCGCCGGTGACGCGGCGATACCAGAGCGGATGGTGGTGCTTCGCCCAGCCGTGCGTGACCGTGCCACGCGTCATCGCGCGCATAGATCCGCGCACCCAGAAGATGGCGGAATAGACGTGCACGATGAAGCCCAGGATCATCACCACGGCCGCGATGGCGTGAACCACCGAGGCGATGCGGATGACGGGCACCGGGAAGCTCGCCACGTCGCGCCACATCACGACGCCCGAGACGAGCAGCAGGACCATCGAGACGACCCACGCCAAGAAGAGCTGCTTCTGGCCGATGTTGTACTTGTCGATTTCCGGCAAGCCGTGGTCGTTGTTGTTGAGGATGTCCGGCAGGCGCTTCTGCCACGCCCGGTCGTAGGGCTGGATGAGGTTGTCCTTCCAGTACTTGAGGGCCATGAGCCCGAAGAAGACGAACATCACCACCCCCACGTAGGGATGCAGGATCCGCGACCAGACGCCCCCGCCCAGGACGGCGGTGAGCGACCAGAAGGCCGGATGGAAGAAGGCGAGCCCGGAGAGCGCGAGCAGCACGAACGTGATCGCGACGATCCAGTGGGTGACGCGCTCGCCGGGCGCGTAGCGCGGCACGTCGCCGCTCTTCATCACGACGGGTCCGCTCATTTCGACTCTCCTTCGGCGTGCTCGTCCTTCGGCCCGCGCGTCACGTAGTGGAAGAAGGCCCCCAGCATCGCGAGGCCGATCGCCAGGGAAGCGAGCGGCTTGGCGGCGCCCTTCCACACGCTCACCCAGGGGCTGATCGACGGGTTCGACGGCAACCCGCTGTAGCGTTCCGGGTCGTCGCCGTGCTGCAGCACGTACATCACGTGCGTGCCGCCGACGCCGGCCGGGTTGTAGAGCGCGGCCTTCTGGAAGCCGCGCTCCTTCAGGTCGCCCACGCGCTTCTCGGCCCGGAGGACCATGTCCGTCTTGGCGCCGTACTGGATGGCGCCGGTGGGGCAGGTCTTCACGCACGCGGGCTCGAGGCCCACGGCGACGCGGTCGGAGCAGAGCGTGCACTTGTACGCCTTCGAATCCTTCTTGCTGATCCGCGGCACGTCGAACGGGCAGCCGGCCACGCAGTAACCGCAGCCGATGCAGTTGTCGCTGATGAAGTCGACGATGCCGTTGGCGTACTTCACGATGGCGCCCGGCGAGGGGCAGGCCTTGAGGCAGCCCGGGTCCTCGCAGTGCATGCAGCCGTCCTTGCGGATCAGCCACTCCATGTCGCCGTCCGGCTTCGAATACTCCGCGAAGCGCATCACGGTCCAGGACTGGTCCGTGAGGTTGGACGGGTTGTCGTACACGCCGACGTTGGTGCCGACTTCGTCCCGCAGGTCGTTCCACTGCATGCACGCGACCTGGCAGGCCTTGCAGCCGATGCACTTGGACACGTCGATGAGTTTCGCGACCGGCTCCTCGGCGGTGCGCACCGAGGGCGGCTGGGTGGTGGTGGCGGAGCGCTTGGTGACGTTCAGGGATTGCAGGGCCATGTCCGTCTCCTCACGCTTTCTCGATGTTGACCAGGAACGCCTTGAATTCCGGCGTCTGCGAGTTGGCGTCCCCGACATACGGGGTGAGGTTGTTGGCCAGGTAGCCGTCCTTGGTCACGCCCTTGAAGCCCCAGTGGATCGGGATCCCCACGGTGTGCACCTTCTTGCCGTCGCACTCGAGCACCTTCATGCGCTTGGTGACGACGGCGGCCGCCGTCACGGCGCCGCGGCTGCTCGTGACCTTCACCTGGTCGCCGTTCGCGATGCCCTTCGTCTTGGCGAGCTCCTCGTCGATCTCGACGAACGCCGCGGGCTGCACGACGGCCGCCGTGGTCGAGTGCTTCGTCCAGAAGTGGAAGTGCTCGGTCAGGCGATAGGTGGTCGCCGCGTACGGGAACTTGTCCGCCTTGCCGAAGGCTTCCATGTCGCCCTTGAAGACGCGGGCGGCCGGGTTGCTCACCACCTTCGGGTGCAGCGGGTTGTTGCCGATCGGCGATTCGAACGGCTCGTAGTGCTCGGGGAACGGCCCTTCGGCCATGCCGCCCAGCGCGAAGAGCCGGCCCACGCCCTCGGCCGTCATGATGAACGGGCCCGCACCGGTGTCCGGGCCGAGCGCCGGGGCGATGTCCGGCACGTCGACACCCGCCCAGGCCTTGCCGTTCCACGCGATGCCGCCGCGCTTCGGATCCCACGGCTTGCCCGTCTTGGGATCCGCGTTGGCGCGGTTGTAGAGGACCCGGCGGTTGGCCGGCCACGAGTAGCCCCAGGTGAGGTTGTTGCCCAGGCCACCCGGGTCCGCCGTGTCGCGACGGGCGGAGAGGTTGCCGGCCTGCGACCACACGCCGGAGTAGATCCAGTTGCCGCAGGCGGTGGTGCCGTCGGGCTGCAGCTGGCCGAAGCCGGCGAGCTGCTGGCCGGCCTGGACGAGGACCTTGGTCTTGTCCTTCGGGTCCACCACGTCCTCGAGGGCGCGCCCGGAGATCTCGCGCAGCAGTTCCTCGGGCGAGGGATGCGTCGCGATGGCATAGGGCCACGTGAGGTTGGTGATGGCGTCGGGGAACTTGCCGCCCTCCTTCTTGTAGAGGTCGCGCACGCGCGTGAAGATCTGCGCGACGATCTCGCGGTCGGTCTTCGCGAGGCCCGGGGGATCCTGCCCCGCCCAGTGCCACTGGATGACGCGGCCGGAGCTGGTGAACGTGCCCGAATCCTCCGCGAAGGAGGATGCCGGCAGGCGGAAGACCTCGGTCTTGATCTCATCCGGCTTGGCCGGGTTCTTGTCGCCGTAGTCCTGCCAGAACTCCCGGTCTCCGTCTTGAGCGGGTCGATCACGACGAGGAACTTGAGCTTCGACATCGCCCGCGCGACCTTCGTCTTGTTCGGCAGCGCCGCGAGCGGATTGAACCCCTGCGAGATGAAGCCGTTCATCTTGCCCTGGTGCATGCGCTCGAAGATGGCGAGCACGTCGTAGGCGCCGTCGCGCTTGGGCAGCCAGTCGAAGCGGAAGTCGTTCTCCTTCGTCGCCGCCGCGCCGAACCAGGCCTTCTGCTGGCTCGTGTGCCACTTCACGAAGTTCTGCGCGAAGTTCATCTGACCCGGGCGCAGGGGCTTGGGCGTGCGCTTGTCGACGTACGTCGCGCGCGAGTCGTCCGCCTCGGTCGGGGCGGACAGGTAGCCCGGCAGCACCTCGCTGTAGGCGCACTGGTCGGTGATGCCCTGCACGTTGGAGTGCCCGCGCAGCGCGTTCACGCCGCCGCCCGGCCGGCCGATGTTGCCCAGCAGCAGCTGGATCATCGCCATCGTGCGGATGTTCTGCGAGCCGTGCGAGTGGTGGGTCCACCCGAGCGCATAGCAGGATGGTCATGACCTTGTCGGGCGTCGAGGTCGAGCCGATGTACTCGCACACCTTCAGGAACTTCTCCTTGGGGGTGCCGCAAATCTTCTGGACCATTTCCGGCGTGTACCGGCTGAAGTGCTTCTTCATCAGCTGGTAGACGCAGCGCGGGTCCTCGAGCGTCTCGTCGACCTTCGCGAATCCGTCCTTGCCCAGCTCGTAGGCCCACGTCGTGCGGTCGTAGCTGCGCTTGTCGGCGTTGTATCCGGAGAAGAGGCCGTCGGCGAAGTCGAAGTCTTCCCGGATGATGAACGGCGCGTTGGTGAACGCCTTCACGTAGTCCAGGTGGATCTTCTTGTTGGCGAGCATCCAGTTGATGACGCCGCCCAGGAAGGCGATGTCGGTGCCCACGCGGATGGGGGCGTAGTAGTCGGCCAGCGCCGCGGAGCGCGTGAAGCGCGGGTCCACGACCACGAGCTTCGCCTTGCGGTGCTCCATCGCCTCGGTCACCCACTTGAACCCGCAGGGGTGGGCCTCGGCGGCGTTGCCGCCCATGATGAGGACGAGATCGGTGTTCTTGATGTCTACCCAGCCATTGGTCATTGCACCACGGCCGAACGAAGGGGCCAGACTGGCCACCGTCGGGGCGTGTCAGATCCTCGCCTGGGTGTCGAGCGCGACCATCCCCATGGAGCGGGCCGTCTTCACGGTGAGGTAGCCCGACTCGTTGGAGGAAGCGCTCGACACGAGAAGGCCGGTCGTGTTCCAGCGGTTGACGGTGAGGCCCTTGTCGTTCTTCTCGACGAAGTTCGCGTCGCGGTCGGCCTTCAGGTGCTTGGCGATGCGGGCGAACGCGTCGTCCCAGGAGATGGGCTTCCATTCCTTGGAGCCGGGCTCGCGCACTTCCGGCACCGTCGCGCGGTTGGGCGAGTGCACGATGTCGAGCAGGCCCGCGCCTTTCGGGCAGAGCGTGCCGCGGTTCACCGGGTGGTCGGGGTCGCCCTCGACGTGGACGATCCGGCTCTTCACGTTCTTGGCCTTGTCGCCCATCGTGTACAGGATGACGCCGCAGCTCACCGAGCAGTACGGGCAGGTGTTGCGTGCCTCGGTGGTGCGCGAAAGCTTGAACGCCCGCACTTCGGCCATGACCTCCTGCGGGCTCATGCCGAGCATCGCGAGGCTCGACCCCGCGAGGCCCGACCCGCAGACCTTGAAGAACTGCCTTCGATTGACCTTCATCTCCATGGAGATGCTCCTCGTTTCGAGAGTTCGCCGGTGCGCCCCGGCCGGCCCGCCTTCCCCTAGTTGGAGGCGGATTTCTTACCCCTCGAATTACACCCCATGCCCCCCCGGGCAACAATATGCACAGACGTTCCTAAGTACCCGAACCGGAAGGGCAAAGTCCGGAATTGCGGTTCCTGTTCACGGGTGTCCCGGCAGGCGGTATCCTTCTCGGCCCGACCCGACCGCCCGGCCGGTTCCCCCTGAAGAGGACTTCCATGAAACGTCGCCATTTCCTGATGGCCGCCGCCGCGGCCCCCGCCCTCGCCCAGGTTCCGCAATGGGCATTCGCCCAGCAGCTGCCCTTCAACCCGAAGCCCGGCAACTGGCGCACCTTCGAACTGGTCACCCGAGTCGAGATCGCCAAGCCGGCCGGCGAGACGAAGATCTGGGTCCCGCTGCCCTCCGTCGACAGCGACTACCAGAAGACCGTGACCGACAGCTGGACGGGCAACACCTCGTCCGCCCGCATCGTGAGCGACGGCAAGTACGGCGCCATGATGCTCATGGCCGAGTTCGGCCCGAACGAGAAGGCGCCCTGGGTCGAGGTGACGAGTCGCTTCCAGACGCGCGACCGCAGCCTCGACTTCGCGAAGCGAAGCGCCGAGAAGCTCTCCCCCGAGGAACGCGCCTTCTACACGGAAGCCACGAGCCTCATGCCGGTGGACGGCATCGTGAGGAAGACCGCCCTCGAGGCCACCAAGGGCGCGAAGACGGAAATGGACAAGGCCCGCGCCCTCTACGAGTGGGTCGTGGAGAACACCTTCCGCGAGGCCAAGACCATCGGCTGCGGCCGCGGCGACGTGAAGGTCATGCTCGAGACGCGCAACCTGTCCGGCAAATGCGCAGACCTCAACGCCCTCTACGTGGCGATGGCACGCTCCGTCGGCCTGCCGGCGCGGGACGTCTACGGCATCCGCGTCGCCAAGAGCCAGTTCGGCTACCGGAGCCTCGGCGCCGGCACCGAGAACGTGACGCGCGCCCAGCACTGCCGCGCGGAAGTCTTCGTGAACGGCAGCGGCTGGATCCCGGTGGACCCGGCGGACGTGCGCAAGGTGGTTCTCGAGGAGAAGCCCCAGGCCGTGACGCTCGCGGACCCGGTCGTCCCGCCCGTGCGTTCCAAGCTCTTCGGCGCCTGGGAGATGAACTGGCTCGCCTACAACGACGCCCACGACGTGAAGCTGCCGGGCGCCAAGGGAGAGATGCTCGGCTTCCTCATGTACCCGCAGGCCGAGACGGGGGGCAACCGCGTGAACCCGTACGCGCCGGACGACTTCAAGTACAAGCTCACGGCGAAGGAAATCGCCTGAGCGACGCACCGGCCTTCGTCCCCGTCCGGCTCGAACCGGGCGAGGATCTGAAGCGATCTCTCCAGGCCCGCCTTTCCGGCGGGCCTTTCGCTTCGGGCGCGTTCGTCGTGGCCGGCATCGGGAGCCTGGCGGGGGCGAGCCTTCGGTTCGCCGGGGCGGAGAAGGCGGCACGGATCGAGGGCGACCTCGAGATCCTCACCCTCTCGGGTACCCTTTCCCCTTCGGGCGCCCACCTGCATGCGAGTCTTGCCGGTCGCGACGGACATGTCATCGGCGGCCATGTCGCGGAGGGCTGCGTGGTTCGAACGACCGCGGAGGTGTTGCTCGCGCCGCTGGAAGGATGGCGCCTTTCGCGTGCGCCTGATCCGCGGACCGGATATGCCGAGCTCGTGGTCGCGCGGCAATCCGACGGAGCGGGCAAGCCCGGTTCTTGATCGGGCGCAAGCGGCTCGCGGCAAGGCGTCCTAGCATTTTCGTCGAGACGGCTCGATGCGCGGATCCGGCTTTCGCCGGCGCGCTCGTCGCCTCGTCCTGCTGCGCCGTGCGCGCGCGCCCGTTTCCCGGAGGTTCCATGAATCCCAGCCGCCGATCCGGCTTCGCCCTGCTTGCCGCCTGCCTCGCCTTCGTCATCGCCCCCATGCCTCTCGCCGTCGCCCGCCCAAGCGCAGGAGAAGGGCGCCCTGTTCATCAACATCACCAACGAGGACCCGTGGAAGGTCTCGATGGCCGCCTTCTTCGGCACGCAGTTCGCGCTCAAGCAGGGCCACGGCCCCGTCGTGCTCTTCGTGAACGTGCAGGCCACGCCGATGTTCCGGAAGGACCGGGCCGGCGTGCGGGCCGAGCAATTCGGCAAGACGGTGCACGAGATGCTCGCGGAGTTCCGCGCGGCCGGCGGCAAGATCCAGGTCTGCCCTGTCTGCATCAAGGCGCTCGGCATCCCGGCAGGCGACCTGGTGGAAGGAGCCGAGGTCGCGACCGTGAAAAGCGTGAACGACGTGCTCTTCCGGCCCGACACGAAGACGCTGTCCTGGTGACGGCGTCTCGCGCGAGTCGCTAGCGCAAGACGATGCGCTGCGGGCCGGGAACGGTCACGGCGCCGATCTCGACCGCGGAGACGCCGGCCTTCCCGAGCGCGAGAAGGGCCTGCGGCAATGCGGGAGCGCCGACGAAGACCAGCAGGCCGCCGGAAGTCTGCGGGTCGTAGAACAGGTCGACGAGGGTCGGATCCACGCCTTGCGATCGCACGCCGGCGCCGAAGTGCGCGCGGTTGCTCGCCATGCCGCCGTTGCGGAATCGCGGCAGCAGGTCGAGCACGCCCTCGAAGCGCGGGATCTTCGCAGCCTCGAAGGCGATCGAGACGCCGCTCGCGGCCGCCACCTCGCTCGCATGGCCCAGGAAGCCGAAGCCGGTGACGTCGGTGCAGGCGTGCACCGGCACTCCGGCCGAGACGAGCGCCTCGGCCGCCGCCTTGTTGAGCGTGCGCATCGATTCGACCGAGGCCTCGAGCATCCGTGCGGGCGCGCGGCCGGCCTTGGCCGCCGTCGCGATGACGCCCGTGCCGATCGGCTTGGTGAGGAGGATCCGGTCGCCCGGCCGCGCACCTGCGTTAGACCAGATGCGCGACGGGTCCACGGCGCCCGTCACCGCGTAGCCGAACTTCATCTCGGGATCCTGCACGGTGTGCCCGCCGAGCAGCGCGACCCCGGCCTCCTCGAGTTTCGAATGTCCGCCGCGGAACACGGCGCCGATGGTGGCGGCGTCCAGTCCCTTTTTCGGGAAGCCCGCGATGGCGAGCGCCGTCAGGGGGCGCCCACCCATCGCGTAGACGTCGCTCAACGAATTGGCCGCGGCGATCTGGCCGTAGACGAAGGGGTCATCGACGATGGGCGTGAAGAAATCGACGGTCTGCACGAGCGCCGGCCCGCCTTCCCAGGCGAAAACGCCCGCATCGTCGGACTGGCGATAGTCGACTAGGACACGAGGATCGTTCGTGAGCGGGATGTCGCCCAGGACCTGGGCGAGCTCGCCGGCGGCGAGCTTGCTCGCTCAGCCGGCGCAAATGACCATTTCGGTCAGGCGCCTTTTCTTCCAGAAGAGGAGATTCATGTCGTCGGTTCCGGTTTGTCGGTGACGCGTGGCCCGGGCAGGCGGCAGAAGCCGTGCACCCGTGCGCCGAGCGCCGTGTTGAATCGCGCCGAGAGGTTCTGCAGCCCGATGCCCGCGGTGAGTTCCACGATCGCCTCCGGCGCGAAGCGATCCCGCAGGCGCGCGAACAACGCGTCGTCCACCCGTGGCGGCGTGGCCGTCATTGCCTCAGCGTATTCGATCACGAGACGCTCGGTCTCATCGAATGACGCATCCGTCCGCCAATCCGGCAGGGCGAGCGCCTTGTCGGGAGCGATCCCCGCCTCCTCGAGCATCGAGGCGTTGAGGTCCACGCAGAACTCGCAGCCCGTGAGCTGCGACACCCGCACGGCCGCGAGCGTGCGCAGGCCGAGCGGCACCGGCGCACCCCGGCGGCGCACCTGCCGGAAGAGTGCCAGGAAGGCGAGCATCGCGCCGGGCCGCCACGTCCAGAGAGCCGTCGGGTCGGGCACTGCACCGTGGAGCCGCCTCTGACGCGCGTGCAGCGGACGCAGGTACCAGGGGACGGGGGACGCCGGAAGTCTCATCGGGTCACGCGGCCGCGAACGTGCTCAGGGCCCCTTCTGCACGAGGTCGGCATACGGCCAGCCCTTCTGGCCCTTCTCGAGGATGAGCAGGCGCTTCTCCGGCACGCCCTGCGACTTGAGATAGTCGACCGTGTTCTTCGCGCCGGACCCGCCACCCGGACAGACGATCACGACATCCTCCTTCGAGGCGAGTATCCGGCTCACGGCGGGCTTGAGCTTCTCGCGCTCCGCCTCGCTCTTCGCCGGGTAGGCGTAGGTCGGCAAAGCCCCGGGCAGGTGATGCTGCGAGAATTCCTTCTCCACCTGGATGTCGATGAGCAGCGGCTTGTCGCCCGCCTGCAGGCGCTGCTTGAGCGAGTCGGGCGCGATGTACCGGTAGTCCTGCGCCTGGGCGCCAAAGGCAACGGCCGCGAGGGCCGCCACGGCGAAATAGGACTTGAACTTCATATCCTCGGTCTCCATGTCGATTGATGTGCCGTCGAATGCTTCCACTTTCCGACTGGCCGTACAATCATCCAGATCAAACTAGGAGCACTTCCATGAAACTCAGCGCCCGCAACCAGTTCCCCGGCACCGTCCGCGACGTGAAGCGCGGGGCCACCACGGCCCACGTGCACATCGAAGTGGCCCCCGGCATCGTCGTCACGGCCTCCATCACCAACGAGGCGGCCGACGACCTCGCGCTCGCCGCGGGCGACAAGGTCACCGCGATCATCAAGGCTTCCGACGTGATGGTCGGCAAGTGATCGCGCGGCGGGCGCTCGCCGCTTTCGCGGCCTTCCTGCCGCTCGCCGCCTTTCCGGCCCGCGACTTCGTCGACGACGCCGGCCGCAAGGTCTCCCTCCCCGACAAGGTCACGCGCGTCTACGCCGCGGGGCCTCCCGCCTCCGTCCTCGTCTTCGCCCTCGCGCCCGACACGCTCATCGGCTGGACGCGGGGCTTTCGCGACAACGAGAAGCCCTGGGTGCCGGACAAGTACGCGAACCTGCCCGAGCTCGGCCGCCTCACCGGGCGCGGCGGCAGCGCCAACGTCGAGGTGGTGCTCAAGGAGAAGCCGGACCTCATCGTTGACATCGGATCGACGGCCGCCACGTTCTCTTCCCTCGCCGACCGCGTGCAGCAGCAAACGGGCATTCCGTACGTGCTGCTCGATGGCCGCCTCGAGACGACGCCGCAGCAGATCGAGAAGCTCGCGAAGGTGCTGGGTGTCGAGGCGCGCGGCAAGGAACTCGCCGACTACTCGCGCACGCTCATCGATGGCCTGAAAGCGAAGATCGCCCTGGTGCCGGCGGACAAGCGCCCCGAGGTGTACTACGCCCGCGGCCCGCAGGGCCTCGTCACGGGCCTCGCCGGCTCCATCAACGTCGAGATGATCGAATTCCTCGGCGCGAAAAACGTCGCCGGCGGGCAGAAGGGCGGCCTCGCGCAAGTGGGCTTCGAGCAGGTGGTGCTCTGGGATCCGCCCGTCATCGTGACGAACGACCCGAATTTCTTCCGCGAGTCGGCGCGCATGCCCGTGTGGCAGGGCGTCACCGCGGTGCGGAACAAGCACGTCTACCTCTCGCCCAACCTGCCCTTCGGCTGGTTCGACTACCCGCCGGGCGCCAACCGGCTCATCGGCCTGCTGTGGCTCTCCGAGATTCTCTACCCGGAGAGCTTCCGCCACGATTACCCGAAGGAGATCGCGCGGTTCTACCGGCTGTTCTATCACCGCGAGCCCACGGCGGCACAGATCGCCGCCCTGCTCGCCGAGCCTGGCGTCGCCCCCCGCGCCTCGCGCTAGCGCCCCTCGGCTATCATCGGGGCCATGCCCCGCCGTTCCTCAGGCGCGATCCTCGCGCTCGCCTTCGTCGCCCTCGTCGTTCTCGTCGCCTGGAGCTTCTCCGTGGGTCGCTTCGCGGTCGCGCCCGCCGACGTGCTGAGAGCCCTGTGGGCCGCGCTTTCCGGCGGCGAAAGCGGGCTCGCGAAGAACGTGGAAGCCGTGGTGCTGCAGGTGCGCGGCCCGCGCGTGCTCGCCGCGATCGCCGTGGGAGCCGCCCTCGCGAGCGCCGGCGCCGCCTACCAGAACCTCTTCAAGAACCCGCTCGTCTCGCCGGACATCCTGGGCGTCTCGGCCGGCTGCGCGCTCGGCGCGGGCCTCGCCATCCTCTTCGGCCTGTCCATCGTCATGATTCAGGGCCTCGCCTTCGCGGGCGGCATTGCGGCCGTCGCGCTGGTGATGGCGGTCGGCAGCTGGGTCCGGGGACGCGACCCGATCCTCACGCTCATCCTCACCGGCGTCGTCGTGGGCTCGCTCTTCGGCGCGGGCATCGCGCTCGTGAAATACCTCGCGGACCCGTACAACCAGCTGCCCGCCATCACGTTCTGGCTGCTGGGCAGCTTCGCGGGCGCGCTGCCCAAGGACCTCGCCGTGGCGCTGCCCGTGATGCTCGCCGGCATCGTGCCGCTCGTCCTGCTGCGCTGGCGCATCGACCTGCTCGCCCTTTCGGAAGACGAAGCGCGCTCCCTCGGCCTCGACGTCTCGAAGCTGCGGATCGCCGTCATCGCGTGCGCCACGCTCGTCACCGCGAGCGCCGTGGCCATCGCGGGCGTCATCGGCTGGGTGGGCCTCGTCATCCCGCACGCCGCGCGCCTCCTGGTGGGCGCGGGGTTCGCCCGCGTGCTGCCCCTGTCCCTCGTGCTGGGCGCCGCCTTCATGCTCGCGGTCGACACCGTATGCCGCACCGTGTCCGCGACCGAGATCCCGCCGGGTGTCGCCACGGCCTTCATCGGCACGCCGGTGTTCATCGTGCTGCTCGCCGCCACCTTCCGCCGATGAGCCTCGAAGCGCGATCGCTCGACTTCGGATATCCGGGCCACCCCGTGGGCAGGGGCCTCGAGGCGAGCCTCGCGGCCGGCGAGGTGGTCGCGCTCCTGGGCCCCAACGGCAGCGGCAAGTCGACCCTCATGCGCACGCTGCTCGGCCTGCAGGCGCGCCTCGCCGGCGAAGTGACGCTCGACGGCCGCGACATCGCCGGCTGGGAGGACGCGAGCCGTGCCCGCCGACTCGCCTACGTGCCGCAGGCCGCCGACAGCTACTTCGACTTCAGCCTGCGCGAACTCGTCGAGATGGGGCGAACCGCGCATCGGGGCGTGTTCGCGAGCCCCTCGCCGCAGGATCGCGAGATCGCCCAGCACTCGCTCGAGCGCCTGGGCATCGCCCACCTCGCCGACCGCCCGGTGAACGCCGTGAGCGGCGGGGAGCGCCAGCTCGCCCTCATCGCGCGAGCCCTCGCCACGCAGGCGGCCTTCGTCGTGATGGACGAGCCGACCGCGAACCTCGATTTCGGCAACCAGGCCCGCGTGCTCGACGAGATCGTGCGCCTGCGCGAAGCCGGCATCGGCCTCATCGTCTCCACGCACCATCCCGAGCACGCCTTCCGCATCGCCGACCGCGCCCTCCTGCTGCGCGCCGGGCAAGTGGTCGCGGCCGGCCCGACCGAGGCCACCCTCACCGGAGACGCGCTTTCCGCCCTCTATGGCCGCCCGCTCGAGGTGGCCACGGTCGTTCTCGCCGATGGCAGCCGGCAGAAGGTCTGCGTGCCCGTCGCCCGCTGACGGCGGCCGACTCCCCTAGCGCCCGCCCGTCACGTCGAGGATCGTCCCGGTCACGTAGGACGCCTCCGGCGACAACAGCCACAGGATCGCCGCGGCCACTTCCTCCGGCTGCCCGCCCCGTTTCATCGGCACCAGCGCCTTCACGCGGTCCACGCGCCCCGGCTCGCCCCCGGTGGCGTGGATGTCGGTGTAGATGTGCCCGGGCCGCACGGCGTTCACGCGAATGCCCTCCTCGGCCACTTCCTTCGCGAGGCCGATCGTCATCGTCTCGAGCGCGCCCTTGGAAGCCGCGTAGTCGACGTACTCGCCCGGCGATCCCAGGCGCGCGGCAGCGGAGGACACGTTCACGATGCCTCCACCCTCGCCGCCGTGGCGCAGCGACATGCGCTTCACCGCCTCGCGCGCGCACAGGAACGGTCCCTTCACGTTGGTCGCCAGGATGCGGTCGAGCCGCGCGGCCGTGATCGATTCCAGGCGCGACTGCAGGTCGTTCACGCCGGTGTTGTTGACGAGCGCCGCGAGCCGCCCGAGCTCGGCGTCGACGCGCGCGAACATCGCGAGGATATCGGCCTCGCGCGACACGTCGGCCTGCACGGCGATGGCCCGCCCGCCTGCCGTGACGATGCCCGCGACGATCCCGTCCGCCGCCGCCCGGTTCTCGCGGAAGTTCACGCACACCGCATAGCCACGAGCCGCCGCGAGCCTCGCCGTCGCCGCGCCGATGCCCCGACTCGCGCCCGTGATGAGAATGGCCTTGCCCATGTCGCGCTCCGCGTAGGATTCGCCGACAGTCTATCCGAGCGCGCCGGCTGGACAGCCCGCACCCGGCCCCGGACAATCCCCCCACGATCGAATCGCCCCCCATGCCTCCCGAAACGCCCTCCCCCGCCGTCGAGATTCCCGTCCGTGTCGTGCCGGTGATGCGCCCCATCGCCTGGGTGCACGCCGGCATGCGGGATTTCGGCCTCGACCGGGGCCCGAGCCTCATGCACGGCCTCATGGTCGTGCTGGGCGGATGGATCGTCTCCCTGCTCGCGCTCAAGTGGTGGCCGCTGCTGCCGGGCGCCTTCTCGGGCTTCGTGCTCGTGGGGCCGATCCTGTGCACCGGCCTCTACGAGATTTCGCGGCGGCGCGAATCCGGCGAGAAGGCGGGCTTCGCCCACGTGTTCGCCGCGTGGCGCCGCGGCACGAAGCCGCTCGTGTGGATGGGCCTGGGCCTCGCCTTCGCGGGCACCGCGTGGGTGCTCATCTCCGCGCTGCTCGTGGCCGTGTTCGTGAAGGCGCCCATCACCGGCGCCGATTCCTTCGTGCGCTACATCGTGCTCTCGGAGGGTTCGAACCTCTACCTCGTGTGGGTGATGGCGGGCGGCTTCGGCGCCTCGCTCGTCTTCGCGATGACGGTCGTCTCGGCGCCGTTGCTCCTCGACCGCGACACCGACCTCGGGACGGCGCTGTGGGCGAGCATCCGCGCGGTGGGCGCGAACCCGGTCGCCATGGGCGTGTGGGCGACGATCATCATGGTGCTCACGGCCGCCTCGATGGCGACCGCCATGATCGGGTTCCTCTTCACAATTCCGGTCATCGGCCACGCGACATGGCATGCGTACCGCGACACGGTGGACGCCTCGTCGCTCCCGGAACGGGAATGAACACCCTCTTCGGCTACACCGAGGCGCAGATCGCCGAGTTCGGCACCACCTTCGGCGTGGGCGGTTTCATCCTGTTCATGCTCTTCATCATCGGCAACCTGGCGAAGGAATCGAAGGCCGGCAAGTTCGGCACCTTCATCCTGTTCTTCGTGCTGGCCTTCGGGATCCTGGGCTTCGTCGCGAAGAACGTGATCCAGTGGCTGATGAAGATCTGAGATCGGCCGGCGTCCCCCACCCCCGGTTGCCGGGCTTTCACCCGCCTTCGACCGGGCCGTCGCTCGCGTCGCGCCAGAAGCGCTCCATCGCCAGGTAGGTGAACGATGCGGTCCAGCCGATCAGCAACAGGCCGTTGAGCGCCTCCACGCCGGAGATGAGCCGGAGGCTGCCGCTCGGGGCACGTCACCGTAGCCCAGGGACGTGTAGGTCTCCGCGGAAAAGTAGAGCGCCGTGGTGAAGGAATACGAGCCGGAAGAGCCGAGGCTGCCCAATCCGAGCGAGCGGCCGACGAAGTGGATGGCGAGCGCATAGAGCAGGATCTCGATCGCGTGGGCCAGGAAGGCTCCGAGGATCACGCCGATCACCCGGGAACGCGCCGGCCAGGACACCCGGGAAATCCAGGCCGACATGCCGCGGAGCAGCTCGTAATGGATGAGCGTGGACAGCACGACGAGGACGATACAGAGGAGCAGGGCGACCGGCATGGCGCGGGACCTTCACTTCGCGGGGGTGCCCGGTTGGATGCCAAGGCTCCCCGACCGTTCCCTGCCGTCCCGTCGCGGAAGGCGGAGGTCAGTTTCGGGTGCCGAGCACCTTCGCAAGCGTCTCGCCCGTCGCGCTCATCGCCTGGGCGAAGCCAGCGACGAAACGCGCCTGCACGGGCCGGATGGCGAAGAACGCGAAATCGCCGAAGCTCGTGAGCGGCTCGGCCTCTGGGAAGCGCGCCAGGTAGGCGGCGCGGGCGGCAGCCTCCTCCGGCGAGCCCCGCGGGCACTCCTTCGCCTCGCCCTGCACGGAAACGCGCGCGAGCGCCTGCGTGTCCGTCCCCGCGCCCTCGGCCTGCATCACGAGGAGCGAGACGCGCGAATCCATGCGCATGTCCTTCGTGTGCCCGGCAAGGCCGCTCACGTGGACCACGAAGGCCGAGCCGTCGGAGAGCAGCGCGAAGGGCACCATCGACACGAAGGGCGCGCCCTCGTGCAGCGTGCCCAGCGCCGCGGCCGTGCGGCCGTGGACGAGGGCACGCAACTTCGCGGCGTGCTCGGGGCTCACGGGCCTGCGGGCGGCGCGACGATCGCGCCTTCGATCCGGTGGCGCTTGAGAGCTTCGGCCACGAAGCCGGAAGCCTTCATCTCTTCCACGTAGGCCGCCAGGTATTTCGCCCCCGCTTCCTTGCCACGCGCCATGCCCATGGCCTGGTTGATCACCATGAAGCGGCCCGGAAGAAGGCGAAGCCCGCCGATGCGCTTCGCGTCCATCTCGAGCTGCTGCTTCACGCCGGCGGCCACGTCGAGCTTGTTGGCGATGAAGTAATCCACCACGGCCGGCGAGGTCGGCGCGCGTTCGAGCTTCGCCTTCCTGATCTCGCGGGTGAGGTAGAGGTCGTAGGCGCTCTTGTTGCCCACGGCGACGCGAGTGCCCTCGCGGTCCACCTCGTCGTTGCTCTTCAGGGCCGACTCGTTGCGAACGAGGTACGCGCCCTCGATCTGCACGTAGGCCGCGGTGAAGGCCGTGGTGGCGGCGCGCGCGGGATCGAGCGCGAAGAAGCCGACGTCCACCTGCCCCTTGGCGAGCGTCTCGACGGAGGCGCCGGCGGAAGTGACGGTGACCAACTCGACCGGGACGCCCAGGCGCTTGCCGAGCTCTCGTGCGAGATCGACCGACACGCCGATGGGTTGCCCGGCGGAATCCTTGTTGGCGAGGATCGGGTTGCCGAGGTTGATGACGGCGCGAAGCTTGCCGGTGGGCGCGAGATCGGAGACGACGGCGGAAGGGGCCATGGGCGGGGTTGCGCAGGAAGTGAGAAGGAGGACGGCGGTGGCGGCGAGGGCGGATCGGATCAAGAGGGGGCTCCGGGAATCAGGCTTCGTAGTTGGAGACTTCGACGAGATTGCCGTCGGGATCGCGAAAGTACACCGAACGGATGGGCCCCGTCGCGCCGGTCTTGGGCACCGGGCCGAGTTCGATGGGCACGCCGCAAGCGCCCAGGTGCGAAATCACCCGGTCGAGCGGCACGGCCGTGATGAGGCAGAAATCGGCGGTGCCCGGCAGCGCCGTGCGCGCCTTGGGCTCGTACTCCTTGCCCGCCGGATGCAGGTTGATCTTCTGGTTCCCGAACGCGAGGCCGCGGCGGCCGCCCGCGAAGGTGACGGGCTCCATGCCCAGCACGCGCGAATAGAAATCGCACGAGGCATCCTGGTCCTTCACGGTGATGACGAAATGGTCGATGCGGTCGATCTTCACGGGTCCTCGCGGTGTGCGGCTGCCCTGGCCAAGGCCGGGTGGAAGGACCGATTCTAGCGCGCCCGCCGCCCGGCAAATGGTCCGGCACCCCTCCCTCGGCGCCATTACAATGCG
Organism: Betaproteobacteria bacterium; assembly: GCA_016711875.1. GTDB lineage: Bacteria > Pseudomonadota > Gammaproteobacteria > Burkholderiales > Usitatibacteraceae > FEB-7. The sequence continues at coordinate 358,496 of JADJSD010000001.1, forward strand.
ACTTCCCCTCGTTCGCGAGAGTCCCGCCATGAACGCCGCGACCGCCCCAGCGCCCATCCGCAGCCTGCGCGAGCTCATCGACCTGCCGGCGCGCCTGCACCAGCATGCGATCGGCCTCGCGGCGGTCGCCTTCCTCGCGATCTACGGCCGCCTCGTCTGCCCGTTCATCGCCGGCATCCAGGTGCCGGACCTGCTGAGGAACCTCCTGATGGCCTGGGTGGCCCAGGTCGCCATCCGCGAGAGCCTCAACTACAGCTTCGGCACCCCGCCCCCCACGCGTTCCCTCGCGCGCCACGGCTACCTGCTCGCGCTCGCCACCTGGGGCCTCACGGGCATTCTCGCGCTCGTCGTCCATGCCATCCGCTACGAGGACTTCCCGATCCACAGCCACGTGAAGCTGCTCTCGGGCTACTGGCTCATCGGCGGCGGCATCCTCGCGCAGTGGGAATTCGTGATGCTCGAGAACCTCGCGCGCAAGCGCGCGGTGCGCTACGTGAACGCCGAGCAGTACCTGGAACGGATCACGCGCCGCGTCATGGAGGGGTTCGTCCTCTTCACGCTCGTGCCGAGCGCCGCCATGGCCCTCACCATGGCCCGCTACAGGTACGAGGGCCTCGTCGACCGCGGCATGGTGATCGAGATCTCGTTCCTGGGTGGCTTCTGCGTCCTGCTCGCCCTCGCGGTGTCGATCAAGTTCGGCAAGAGCCTGCAGCACGACGCGGAGTCGGTGCTGGAGGGCACGCGGCGCATGGCGCGCGGCGAGCGCAACGTGCAGCTCGACACCTCGCGCCTGGACGAGTTCGGCGCCGTGGCCTCCGGGATCAACGGCATGTACCGCGAGCTCGAGTCGAAGACGCGGCGCCTGGAATCGCAGCTCGTCGAGAAGGACGCGATGACCCGGGTCTCGCTCGCCATGAGCTCCGTGATGGCCGTCGACCGAATCCTCGATCTCATCGTCGAGAACGCCAAGGTCGTCACGCGCGCCGAGGCGAGCTCGCTCCTGCTCCTCGACGAGACCACGGGCAACCTGCGCTTCCACGTCGCCAAGGGCGCCGCGGCCGAGGGCCTCGCGAGCGCCGTGGTGAAGCCCGGCAAGGGCATCGTCGGCCACGTGGCCGCCACGGGCGAGCCGCTCCTCATCGCCGACGCCTACGCCGACCCGCACTTCGACCGCTCGATGGACGAGAAGACGGGCTTTCGCACGCGCACGCTGCTCACCGCCCCCATGATCTCCAAGGGCCAGGTGATCGGCGTGGTGCAGGTCGTGAACAAGGCGGGCGCCGAGAGCTTCGACAAGGACGACCTCTACCTGCTCGAGGCCTTCGCCGCGCAGGCCGCGGTATCGCTCGAGAACGCCCGACTGCTGGAGGCGACCCGCAAGATGGCCGAGGACCTGCGCATCGCCCTCGAGCGCGAGAGGAACCTCACCATCGAGAAGGAGAAGATGGGCGCCTACATGTCCAAGGCGGTGGTCGACGAGATCTCCCGAAACCGCGAACAGGCCCTCGCCCTGGGCGGCAAGACAGTTCGCGCGACCATCCTCTTCTCCGACATCAAGGGGTTCACGTCGCTCTCCGAGCGCCTGGACCCGCAGGAAACCGTCACCTTCCTCAACGTCTACATGACGGCGATGACGCAGATCATCGACGCCGAGGGGGGCCTGGTCGACAAGTTCATCGGCGACGGCATCATGGCCGTCTTCACCGAGGCGAGCGCAGGGGAGAACCACGCCGCGGCCGCCGTGCGCGCCGGCGTGAAGATGCAGCGCCGCCTCGCGAAGATGCGCGGCGAAGTGCCGGTTTGCGCCAACCTGCAGATGCGGGTGGGCGTGAACACCGGCGACGTCGTGGCCGGCAACATCGGCAGCCAGACGCGCATGGACTACACCGTCATCGGCGACAACGTGAACGTCGCCTCGCGCATCGAGGGCGCGTGCAAGCCCGACTGCGTGATGGTGAGCGCCACCACCTGGGAACGGGTTCACGGCGAGTTCCCCGGCGGCATGCCGGCGGAAATCCGCGTGAAGAACCGGGAAGAGCCGGTGAGCACCTTCCTCATCGACCCGTCAGTCGGCGCGCCCGCCTAGTCCAGTTTCGCGACCATCAGCCGGTAGTCCGGCCCCGGGTCGCCCGCGTGGCGGAAACCGCATTTCTCGTAGAGATGGCGTGCCGGATTCTGGGTGTGCACCGTCAGCGCCACCTGCGCGATGCCCCTCGACTTCGCTTGCGCGAGCGCCGCCCGCATGAGCCGGCCGCCGTGGCCCTTGCCCTGGTGGCCGGGCATCACCGCGATGCCCAGCTGCGGCGTGGCGTCGTCGACGTACGCGAGGCCCTTCCGGTCCGGCACCAGGCGCATCCAGCAGGCGCCGACGGGCTTCGCCTCGCCCTCGAGCTCGCCGCACACGCCGATGTCGGTGTCGCGGCCCCAGCCTTCGGCATAGATCTGCACGCCGGGATGCTCGAGCACCTCGCGCGGGCGCAGCGGCGCGGGGGGCGGATCCCACAGCGCGACATGCAGCGCGTCCCAGAGGAAATCCTGGTCGGCGGCGACGAGGGGGCGGATGCGCAGGGTCATGGGCGCGCCACCCGTCGCACCATCGTGTGCTTGTCGTGGCCGGGGCCGACGTCCCCGAGGGTGAATACCGTCTCGTACCCGAGGGTGCGGTAGAAGCCCTCGGCCTGGAAGGACCAGGTCTCGAGGTAGAAGAAGGTGCAGCCCCGCGCGTCGGCCTCCCGGTGGAAGCGCTCCATGATCCGCGTGGCGACGCCCCCGCCGCGATGGGCCTCTTCCACCCAGAGCTGCTGCAACTCCGCGTGGTATCCCCACGTGCGCCCGATCGCCCCGCCGATCACGCGCCCGTCATCCGCGCGCGCGAAGCACGCGAGCGGCCTCACCTGGTGAAGCGGCGCCGCGCGATCGTTGTAGTCCCCCAGGCCCCCGTCCACGACGAGCGCGTCCTCGCTCGGAATCGCCTCGTGCGCGGTGAGCGTGACGGCGGTCGGCTCAGCCACCGGCGGTGCGCTCGCGCTTGCGGCTTTCGCGCTCCCGCCGGACGGCCTCGAGCACGGAGGCCGGATCGAGCGACCGCGCGTCCTCGGCGATGAAATCCGCGATGCGGCCGGCATTCACGGCATAGGCGGCCCCGGCCTTGTCCCGCTCGAGAAGGCCTGCATCCACGAGCTCGCGGCGCATCGTCACGTGGTCGAGTCCGCGCGGGGTGCAAAAGCCCGCGAGCCACCCGCGCAGCACGTCACTTGCCTGCTTCTCCGTATACGTCTCGCCGGGGGCAAACCGGCATGCCGCGAGGCCCTTGAGCAGCCGCTGGTCGCCTTCGCGCCCGGGCCAGCCTTCGACCGGACCGTTCGCCACCAGGCGCTTCAGGTCCGCGAGGGCGGCATGGTACGCGCCGATGCGGGGGGCGATCGCCCGGCTCCGCTCCAGGCTTTCCGCCGGCCAGCATTTCTCGCGGTCGTAGTACTCGGGCACCGCGTTCGCGCCCTCCGGGATCACCACCCACGGCTGCTTCGAGCGCGTGAAGATGTGGATGTCCGGTGGCCAGCGATCGGGATCGTCGAGCGTGCCCACGCGCACGAACGCGGCCGCGGGACCGGCGCCGGCATAGTGGCTCCACAGGGCGACCCGGCAGGCCGGGCAACGCGCGAACAGCTGGCCGTAGCCGCTCTCGCTGGGTGTACGTACCATCTCCGGCTCGCCCGCGAGCCTCTCCAGCCTTTCCGACTCGATGAGGGCGTTCAGCGCGAAGGCCGAGCCCGACTCGCGCTGGCACCAGCGGCAGTGGCAGCAGTGGACGAAGAGCGGTTTCGCGAGCAGGCGGTAGCGCACCGCGCCGCAGTCGCAACCCCCCTCGAAAGTCTCAGCCATTCGCTTTCTCCCAGGCCGCGTTCTGGAGCACCGTGCGGTAGCCGTCCGCGTCCTCGAACGTGCGGCCCCGGACGCCCCAGTAGGGGTTGAAGGATTCCACCTCGCGGAACCCGGCGACGAGCATGCGCCCGCAGGCCGCTTTCCAGGCCTCGGCGTCGGGAAGATAGAAGACCACGAGGTCCTCGGGCGTCGGGCTCGGCCGCACCGGGTGGTGGCGGCAGGCCGTGAACTCGAAGTGGTAGCCGGCGCCCGCACGGCCCAGCATCACGCCGTCGAAGCCGTCGTGCCCTTCGAAGGATCCGACGACTTCCATCCCCAGGCCGTCGCCGTACATCGTCCGGGCACGGCGAAGGTCGCTGACCGGCCGCGCGATCCGCAGGTGGGCGATCATGGCTTACGCCTTGGCGTTCTCGATCGCGACCACCTTCGCGACGACCAGGTCGGCGGCCAGGCGATCGCGATGCTCGAGCACGCGCGGAAACTGCTTCGGATCGACCCCGTCCGATTCCAGCCAGCCCGACATCGTGAAGAGGTAGAAGTCGCACGCGCTCTTGCGTGCCCCGAGCACCCACGGGCCGGCGAGCAGTTCGCGCTCGATGAGGGCGAAGGCGTCGCCCACCGACTGCGGCACCTTGCGCTTCATCGACTCGATGGCCACCGGATCGTCCGCCCAGCGCGTTCCGCGCAGCCGGTGCGCGTGCGCCACGTGCACGGTGGAACACAGGTAGCTGTTGAAGGAATTGAACCGCGCGAGCGCCCACGGGTCGCCCAGCGGCGCCATGTCCGCTTCCGGAAAGCGCTGGCACACGTACTGCAGGATGGCCGGCGTCTCCGTGAGGATGCCGTGCTCCGTGACGAGCGCGGGCACGCGGCCCTTCGGATTGAGCTTCAGGTATTCCGGCGAGCGCTGCTGGCCCGCCGCGAGGTCGACACGCACGGCCTCGTAGGGCGCGCCCACCTGCTCGAGCAGCAGGTGCGAGGCGAGCGCGCAGGATCCGCGGGACCAGTAGAGGGTGAGGCTCATGGGGCGATCTCCGTGCCGGGCCACACGATCGCCTGCGCGACGATCACGTGCTGGCCGTTGAAGGTGGCGTCGCCGGGGCCGGTCAGGAGGCGATAGGCCGGCAAGGCGTTCGGGGGCGTCGGGGCGGTCGTCATGGCGTCGTTTCGGTGGGCGAGGCTGCGGATGCTACGCCAAACGCCGGCGCATGATCACGAGGCCGTCGTCCGCGTGACGATGTGTCACGAATCCGGCCGCCTCGAAGAGGCTTCGCGGACCGAAATGGTTCTCCGCGTCCGTGCCGGCCTGCGCCTTGGGCATGGCCTCGGCGATCGCCAGGCCCTGCGCCCGCAGCCCCTCGCAAGCGGCTTCCAGCAGGGTCCTCGCGATGCCCGTCCGGCGATGAGCCTTCGCCACCACGAAGCACGTGATCGCGCCGATGCGCGCGGAATCGGGATCGGGTTCGTCCGCGAAGGAATCCATCAGGTCCCGCGGCGCGGCGTTGCACCAGCCGACCACCTTGCCGTCGCGATAGGCGAGGTAGCCCTGCATGCGGCAGGCGCCGATGCGCTCGCAGGCCTGCGCCCGGTTCTCCGCGGCTGTGCGTGCGGCCCATTCGACCTGGTTGTGGTCCACGTACAGGAACTGGCAGTAGCAGGAAGACCACTTCGGATTGTCGGCGAACGCGTCGCCCTCGAAGTAGGCGAGGAAATCCGCCTGCCGGTCCGGCGTGAGCGGCCGGATCTCGATCGTCATGCCCGCTCCCGCCGCGCGGGTTCCGTGCGATGCAGGTGAATGGTGTACAGGTCCCTCGGCGGCTGCACGGAAGCGCCCGCGAGGATGCGGCCGACGCCACCCCGGTGGTAGCTGCCGTGCGTGACGATGTGCGCGAGCATCTCCGCGCGGGTCATCGTGCCCGCCTGCCCGTCGGTGAAGGTGAAGGCGATGCGCTCGCCCAGCTTCGCGTCGTCCACGGCGGCGGTGTAGTCCACGTACCAGCGGTCGCACGCCTTCACGCCGGCCTCGAGTTCGTCGAGCGTCGGCGTCTCCTTCGTGTTGGTCGCGTCGTGGCCGTGCGCGGCGCCCGAGAGGTGCGCGGCGAAGATGCGATCGACCACGTAAATGTGATTGAGCAGGCGGATGGCGGCGTGGCGCGCCTCGGCCTGGGTGGCGGGGTCTATGGTGCGGACCTGTGCGAACAGCTCCTCGTTGGCCCAGGCCTTGTGGCGGTAGAGCGAGTGCAGGAGGGCGGCGGTGCTCATGGCGTCGGTCTCTCCGGGTTCGGAGCGCGCATTGTGAACCACTAGCCGTTCAGGCGCTTGCCGGCGGCGCAGGCCGCGAGATATTTCGCGAAGCGCCGCTCGCGCGTGGCCGGCTGCTTCGCGCTCGCGATCCAGTGCGCGCACGCCTTGCGGTAGCTGGGCGCCACCTTCTCGTGAAAGGCCCAGGCCGACGGGTCGGCCTTCAGCGCGCGGATCTCGGCGGCCGCCAGCTCCACGTCGGGCTTCTTCTCGTACGAATAGCCGCTCTTCGCGTGGTCGAGCCGCTTCCCGTACTGCGCGAGGCCCGCCGCCTTCATCCGTCCTTCGGCGATGAGCGCACCGGCCCGCGCGATGTTCACCTTGCTCCACACGGAGCCCTTGCGGCGCGGCGTGAAGCGGATGGTGTAGGTGTCGTCGTCCACGCGCTTTCGCACGCCGTCGATCCAGCCGACGCAAAGCGCCTCGTCCACGGACTGGGGCCAGGTCATGCACGGCTTGCCGCTGCCCACCTTGTGGAAGCCCACGAGGAGCTCGGTCGCGCGTGACGCGTGCTTCGCGAGCCAGCGGCGGAAGTCGGCCGGGCCTTCGAAGAAGACGGGGTCGCTCGCGCCGTCCTTCTTCATCTCGCCCCGGCGGCCCCTGCGGATGCATCGAAGCCGGCGGCGAAGGCGTGGGCCTCGCGGGCAAGCGTCGCGAGTTCGTCGTCGAACCCGCCGTCTTCGTAGAGCGCGAGGAAGACCCAATCGTCCCCGAGCTCGCGCACGCGGGTCGCGCCGCGGGCGGCCAGGGAGTCCACCTTCTCCGGCGGCAGGCGCAGCGTCACGCCCCGCATGCCCTCGACGAAGCCGAAGACCACGTGGGCGCGGAAGACGACGTAGTACGCGAACCGGAGGCCGTCGGGGGTGAAGTCGCCAAAGTCCGGGAGGGCCTCGGTCGCCCGGCGAAGGGCTCCGGCCGGATCGGAGTGGGCCGACTTGCCGCGCAGCCAGGCGAACACCGCCTCGTTGGGCGGGCGCATCAGGCTGTCGGGTGGCGGAAGGGGCATGTCGGCCGGGGGACGCGAAGGACGCTTCCCAGCTTGCCGATTTCCGGGCCGGTCGGGGTAACCGCCTGTAACCCTGCGCAGGCCCGGGGACCGCGGAAGTCAAAAATACTTGACATCACGGAGGCCCCGCCCTAACCTGCGCCATGTCCGGTTTTTTTTACATCACTGCCGGCCCGACCCGGCACCCATCGCAGGAGACCCGCATGAACCTCTCGTTCCAGGAAAAGAGCCTCTGGGTGATGCTCGCGAGCCTCGTCGTCGGCTTCGGCTTCTACTTCGCCAACGCGTTCGGCGCCCACGCGGCGCTCGCGGCCCGAGCCCCCGGGCAGGCGGCCGACCTGATGGCGCCCTACGTCGGCCTGTTCATCGCCGCCGTGGTCCTGCTCGTGGCGATCTCCGTCGCGGGCCACGTCGTCATCGCGCTGGCCGACCGGAATCCGCAAACGGACGAACGCGACCACCTCATCGCCCTGAAGGGCACGAGCTACGCGTCCTACGTCCTCGCCACAGGCGTCTTCCTCGCCTTGACGGCGGCGGTCTTCACCCGGGGAAACTTCATCTTCACGCACGTCCTCCTCGCCTTCTGGGTGCTGGCGCAACTGGTGGCGATCGGCTCGCAGCTCGTCATGTACCGGCGGGGCGCCTGAGCGTGGGCAAGGGCACCTATCGCGTCACCAATTGCATCCGGGAGCTGCGCGAGCAGCACCGCGCGATGACGCAGCAGGAGCTGGCCGAGCGCGTGGGCGTCACGCGCCAGACGGTGAACGCCATCGAGGGCAACAAGTATTCGCCCTCGCTCGAGGTCGCCTTCCGCATCGCCGGCGTGTTCGGCGTACCACTGGAAAAGGTGTTCCAGTGCGAGGAAGGCTGAGCGCGGCTACCGGAGCTTTCCCACCTCGCGTTCGAAGTTCCGGCCGTCGAACTCGAACACCTCGGGCTTCTCGCCTTCCACGTCGTAGTCGTCGAGGCAGCGCACGTTCACCGTGTAGAGCTCCGGCGCCGAGCGGGGCCGCGTGAAGGGGTGGATGCCGCAGCGGGCGCAGAAGTGGTGCATCGCCACCCGGGTGCCGAACCGGTAGGTGCTCAGGTCCGCCTCCCCCGACAGCAGGCGGAATCGATCCGGCGGCACGCGGTGGTGCAGCACGCCCTTCTTCGCGCAGACCGAGCAGTTGCAGCGCGTCACGCGGTCGATGACCGTGTCGACCTCGAAGCGGATGGCGCCGCAGTGGCAGCTGCCGTGGTACGTCCGAAGGGCGGGGCCCGCATCGCTCAAGGCGCACCCCGCGATTCCGACGAGCCGCCCGCGAGCGGCTTTTCCATGAACACGCTCGTCGGGTCTTCCCCGTAGCTCCCGAATGCCCCCCGGCGGCGAAACCCGACCCGCTCGTAGAAGGCCATGGCCGCATGCTGAAGGACGCCCGTTTCGAGGTAGAGCGTCCCGTACCCCCGGGCCACCGCGATGCCCTCGAGAAACCGCACCATGGCGTCGGCGGCCCCCTGCCCGCGCACTGACGGCCGCACGTACATGCGCTTGAGCTCCGCGAACTGCGGCAGCAACGCGACGGCGCCGCAGGCCTGGGCCACGCCGGAGGCATCCCGCGCGAGGACGAAGCGCACGTGCGGCGCGCGAAGGCCGTCGAGGGTCAGCCCGTAGCGACTTTCGGGCGGATAGAGCGGCTCCAGGTGCGCGTCGAGCTCGCCCACGAGCGCCACCGCCTCGGGCTGGTCGACCGGCTCCACGGCCACGCGCCAGGTCAACGCAGCTCCTTGCGCACCACGAGCTTCAGGCCCGACCACACCTCGCTCACGGCGCACACCTTGACGTCGACGAAGCCGAGCGGCAGCGCCAGCTCGCGGATCACGTCCTCCGTCACCGTGGTGGGCACCTTCGATGCCTTCTTGGGCCACGAGATCCAGAGCGCGGCGTCGGTACGGAGGTTCGTTCGAAGGACCCCCAGCCGCTGCGCGAGCTGCGTCCTCTGCGTGACGAACACGTGCGCCACATCGACGTCCGGCCCGGCCCCCTTCGCGAAGGTCACGCCGTCGGGCAGGGGCGCGAGCCACCCGGCCAGTTCATCGGGCGCGTCGACGAAGAGGACGTGGCATCCCGCCCCGATGCCCAGCTTCTTCGCGAGCGGCGTGCCGGAGTAGCCCGCGGTCGCCATCACGGGCCGTCTTCGCGGATGCTGGAGGGCAGCTCGCGGAAATCGTCCGTCCGCGGCAGCGTGCGCAGCCCCGCGAGCAGGCTCTCCGGTGGCGCGATGAGCTTGCGCGCGTCGAGGTCCAGCCAGCCGCCCGTGCTCGTCACCTTCACGCAGGCCTTGCCGTCCCCGCGCCGGAAATCGTTGCGCAGGATGAACCGGCTGCCGTCGGCCGAGAGGCCCGCGACCGCGAGCGACACCTCGATCGATTGCAGGAGCGTCACCTCGCGGTAGTACTCCACCTCGTCCTTCATCACCACCGGCCCGAAGCGAAGCCGCGCGAATTCCTCGGCCGGAAAGCCGTTCTCGGCGAAGAACATGAGCCGCACGTCGGAGCACTTGTCGAGGTACGCCGTGTTCTTCATGTGGGCGTTGAAGTCCATGTCGGCCCAGCCGGCGTAGAGCTTCTTCGTGAACATGTCCGCGTCCCGTCCCGTCGCTTCAGGGCTCGTAGGGTGCGTCAACCAGGCGCTGCGAGATCCACCAGATGTTCCCGTGCGGATCGCGCACGCCCCCCTGCCGGTCGCCGTAGGGCATGTCGTCCACCTTCATCTCGAGGCTCGCGCCGTTCGCGAGGGCGAGAGCCATCGAAGCGTCGGCATCTTCCACGTAGAGGTAGCAGGAGGCGCACATGGCCGGGTAGGCCGCCGACGACTCGCTCACCATCACCGTGGTGTCGCCAAGGCGAACCTGCACGTTGGCGATACGGCCGTCGGGCCGCATCGAGCGGCACGTCTCGGTGCCGGCGAGGCCCTTCACGAGAAACGTGACGAAGCCTTCGGCGTTGTCGACGAAGAAGTACGGCGTGACGGCGTGGAAGCCGGCGGGAATGCGCATGGGATCTCTCCGGAAGCCGACGCTCAGTCCTTCGCGAGCGCCGCCTTGTAGACGCTGTTCTTCGGCGCGGCCATCAGGCGCCGCAGGATCGGCTCGAACGCCGCGATCGGCATCACCTCGGCCTTCGGGTCGAAGGCCGGGTTGTCGTAGCGCTCGACGAATTCGGCCGTGCGCTCGTAGTGCGCGTGGCCCTTGAACGCGTCGCGCATGTTGCGGTCCAGCCCGATGTGGTGGAAGAAGTTGTAGCCCTGGAAGATGCCGTGGTGCTGCACCATCCAGAGGTTCGCCTCGCTCACGAAGGGCTTGAGGATGGCCGCGGCGATGTCCGGGTGGTTGAAGGTGCCCAGCGTGTCGCCGATGTCGTGCAGCAGCGCGCACGCCACGTATTCGTCGTCGCGGCCGTCGGCGAGGGCGAGCGTCGCGGCCTGCAGGCTGTGCTGGCAGCGGTCCACGGGAAAGCCGCCGTAGTCGCCGTCCAGCAGCGCCAGGTGCGCGAGCACGCGATCCGGCAGCGACTTCGCCATCTTCATCACTTCCGGCACGATCAGGGCCCAGTCGGCCTGCGTGCTGTCCTCCATGCGGGTGAAGCCGGCGCGATCGCTCACGGGCACGCCTTCCGGACGGCCGGCCCGTTGGCGGCGATGAAGTGGGCGAAGAGCTGCTCCTGGCCCAGCTTGTCCGTGCCCTTGTAGACGCCGATGGGCCGCTTGTCGCGCGAATTCTCGTCCCAGCGCACGCTCACGCCCTCGGTGAGCGGCTGGCGGAAGGTCTCGGCGACCAGCTTCACTTCCGCGGTCGTCGCCACCTTGAGCGGCAATTGCGAGCGCCGCGCCGGATCGCCGAACTCGAGCCGCAGGTCGCCCTTGTCGCTGCGCTTCACCTCGAAGATGCCCTCGAAGCCGGGCATGTCCACCGTGTAGCAACCCAGCAGCGCCCCGGTGCGATCGGCCTTGAGCTGCTTCTGCACCGCCGGGCCTTCGCAGGGGGTGTTCTGGTAGACGGTGCGGCCGTTCGTCACGCACTTGAAGACGTCGTTGGCGCTCGCGGGGAACGCGGCGGCGAGGAGGGCCAGGGGGGCCAGTCGCTTCATGATCGGGATCCTGTGTCGGGTAAAGGGTTGTCGTGTTCAGGCGCCGGCGAGGCGGCGGGTCAGCTCGGCCGCGGGAATATCGAGGCAGCCTCCCGCATTCTGCCCCGACCACAGGGGCGAGAAGTCACCACTTCCCGTGGCCTCGGCCCGGGCGCGGATCGGGGCGATGGCCGCCGTGGCGAGCGGGAACGCGGGCGCCATTGGGCTCATCGGCCCCCGCTCGCGCATGATGCGGTTCACGATTCCCCGCGCAGGCCGGCCGGTGAAGAGGTTGGTGAGGGCCGTGTGGCGCGCCACTTCGCCCTTGAGCGCCGCGCGGTGCATCGCGCTCGTCGTGGCCTCCGGGCACAGCAGGTACGCCGTGCCCACCTGCACGCCCGCCGCGCCGAGCGCGAGAGCCGCCTGCACGCCCGCGCGGTCCGCGATGCCGCCGGCGGCGATCACGGGCACCCTCACCGCGCGCACCACCTGCGGCACCAGCGCGAAGGTGCCCACCTGCGTCGTGAGGTCGTCCGTGAGGAACATCCCGCGGTGCCCGCCCGCCTCCACGCCCTGCGCGATCACGGCGTCCACGCCATGGCGCTCGAGCCAGAGCGCTTCGTCCACGGTGGTCGCCGAGGACAGCACCTTCGAGCCCCAGGATTTCACGCGCGCGAGCAGCCCCGGCGAAGGCAGCCCGAAGTGGAAACTCACGACCGCGGGCCGGAAGCGCTCGAGCACGTCGACCGCCTCGGCGCTGAACGGCAGCCGCCCCGGCCCGGCCGGAATCGTCGCCGGGTCGATGCCGAAAAGCGTGAAGTACGGCGCGAGCGCGGCCCGCCACGCCTTTTCGCGGGCGTCATCGGGCACGGGCGTTTCGTGGCAGAAGAAGTTCACGTTGAAGGGCTTCGTGGTGCCCGCGCGCAGGGCTTCCAGTTCCCGGGCAATCGCCTCGGGAGAGAGCATCGCGCACGGCAGCGACCCCAAGCCACCCGCGTTCGACACGGCGATGGCGAGCGCGCTCCCCTGCACGCCCGCCATGGGTGCCTGGATGATCGGGTGCTCGATGGGCACCAAGTCGCCGAGCTTCACGTCAGCCGTTCCTTCGCCGACCGGTCCGGATCATCCGATCCCGCGGCCGGCATCGAGACCATTCGCGCGGGCATGTGCGTCTCCGACCAGGCCTTGAGCGCCTCCAGCACGGGCAGCAACGAATGTCCCAGCGGCGTGGGCGAGTACTCGACACGCGGCGGAACCTCCGGATAGACGCGACGCGACACGAGCCCGTCCCGCTCCAGCTCCCGAAGCTGGTTGGTGAGCATGCGTTGCGTGATGGCCGGCATGAGGCGCCGAAGTTCGTTGAACCGCCGCGTCTGCTCGACCAGCCGGAAGAGAATGATCGATTTCCACTTGCCGCCGATGATGTCCAGCGCGGCTTCCACCGGGCAGTTCGTGTAGGCGACGTGGCGCTGCTTTCGCATGGGACCTCGGTATCAAATAGGACACTACCGGCGCCAAATGTGCGTACTTGTGCGGCGTGCTGCGTGACCTTAGCCTCCCGTTCTTCGAAGTTCAACCCCGTCGGCCAAGGTCGACGAAATCGAGGGACGCAAATGGCGAAGATGACGAGCGAGACATACTGGCTGGCCGCCACGGTGGCGATGACCGCGGTCTTCTGGGTGCCCTACATCGTGAATCGCCTGGCCGAGCACGGCTGGCTGAACGGGCTATGGGATCCCCACGGAATCACCCACACCGCGCGACCCTGGGCCGACCGGATGATGCGGGCGCACCGCAACGCGATCGAGAACCTCTGCATCTTCGCGCCCCTGGCCCTCATGGTCGCCTGGACCGGCGCGGGGACGGCGACGACGGCGACGGCCGCGATGGTCTACTTCTTCGCGCGGCTCGGGCATTTCGTCGTCTTCACGTTCGGCGTGCCCGTACTTCGCGTGGCGCTCTTTCTCGTCGGCTTCGGATGCCAGGCGGCCATGGCCTACGCCCTGCTCGGGCGAGCCTAGGCCGGCATCGGGGCTCGCGATGACCCGGTCGCGACTTCAGGAATCGGCCGCCTTCGCCTCGAAAAGCTCGATCGGGTTGCCCGAAGGGTCTTCCACGAGCACTTGGCGCCCCCCGGGGCCCTTGATGGGCTTGCTGCGCACCAGGGCGCCGGCAAGGTTCAGCTTGGCGAGGGTGGCATCGAGGTCCTTCACCTCGATGACGAGCCGGTTCCACCCGCCGGGCTTGGGCATGGAGCCGTCGGGCAGCTTCTTGCGGGCGGACGTGCCCGGCCCGCTCAGCCACAGGGAGAGACCCTTGCATTTCACGATCGCGAAGGGCGGCCCCCAACGGTCGGCCAGCTTGAACCCGAGCGCCTGGTAGAACGGCAGCGAGTTGTCGACATCGTCGACGAGGTAACGGACCGTGGCCACGCTGATCTCCCGGAAGGAATCCGCGGCCAATCTACCCCGAAATGGCGATCCCGAGTCCCGGGAGTCCGAACCGCCCGCCCTCAGAGCTCCCGCGAATAGACGATGAAGCCGTGGTGCCCCGCGACCCTGTCGTAGAGCGCCCGGCCCGCCGCGTTGTCCGAGCGGGTCTGCCAGTACACGCGGCTGCATCCCTTCGCGATCGCCGCCTCGGCGACCGATTCGATCAGCCGCCGCCCGATGCCGCGGCCTCGAAGCGCCGGCAGCGTGAAGAGATCCTGCAGGTAGCACACGTCCGTGAGGCGCGTGGTGCTGCGGTGGAAGAGATAGTGCGCGAGACCCACGATCCGGCCGCCCTCCTCCGCCACGAGCGCATGGACGGGCTCCGCGGCATCGAGGAAGCGCTCCCAGGTCGACTCGGTGATGGCCTCCGGCAGCGCGGTCTCGCCGCTTCGGCCATAGAACGCGTTGTAGCCGTCCCACAGCGGACGCCAAGCCTCGCGATCCTCGCGGTGCAGGGGCCTCACGGTGACCGGGGCGGGATCAGGCGTCGCGCTCAAGGACGATTTCCCACAGGGCCTTCGGGTTCGCGTACTTCGCCGTCACGTAGTGCTCCTTCGAGATCGCGCGCCAGCCGGTCGCGAAGAGCCGGTCCACCGCGACGGCGTCGAAGAACCGCTTCGGCTCGCCCTCGACGAGGTAGTAGTCGTCCTCGATCTTCGGGTGACCGCTCGCGCCGTAATGGTAATCCTCCGTGGAATTGAGGCGGCACAGGAGGAGGCCGCCCGGACGAAGCGCCTCGCGGATGCGCGCGACCAGCGCCATGGTGTCGGCCCAAGGGAAGTAATGCAGCGACAGGCTCGCCACCACGGCCCCGTAGCCATCGCGGGCGACCGGCCACGGGTCGCGGATGTCGCGGCTCAGGACCGTCGCGGAAGGAGCCGCTTGCCGCGCGCGATCCGCCGCCTTGGCATCGAGCTCGAGGGCGATCACCTCGAGGCCCGCTCCGGCGAGCACCGCCGTGTCGGCCCCCGATCCGCAGCCCAGTTCGAGCACCGGCGCGGCGCCGCAGGATGCGACCGTGCGAACGATCCAGCGTTCGAGCCAGGGGTCTTCGTGCATGCGACAGGACGGTGGTTTCTCGGCGGAAAGGCCCGCGGGCCGCTACGGGCTACGGGCTACGGGCTCCGGGCGACGGGAAGGCAGATATCGGTATGGTTGAGACGGCGGCGCGCATCGACCCGCGCCGCGTGGTAGATCTCCACCGCCGGCAGGCCGACCAGATTGTATCGGGGAAGCGCGAGGGCGCGAGGGAAGATCGCCGCGTAGGCCGCCGGCAGCGTCTCGAACGACCCCGCGTGCGTGGTGAGCGCGAAGTCGCCGCCGGGGAAATGCCGGCACGCGACGCCGTCTTCCGGCGCGAGTTGCGCGGGAACGACGAGCGCCGCGTCGAAGCGGAGCTTGTCCGGCGGTGTCACGCCCGGCGCGTCGTGCCCGATGCCCATCCAGATCCGCGGCCCAGGGATGCGACGCTTCGCCGCCCATCGCTCCAGCCGCGTGAAGAGCGAATCCGGCACGGCCTCGTAGGGGCCGACGTGGCGCACGAAGGCGAGCATCGACGCCCTCAGGCGCACCACCTTCGTCGCGGATAGCGCGAACGCTTCCCCGCCCTCGCCTGCCGCCCGCGCCGGCAACGGGTGGCGCGGCACGCGCTCGCGGATCCAATCGCGATACTCGCCGGGCGAACGGCCGAAGCGGCGGCGGAACGCCCGCGAGAAGGTTTCCGGGTTGCGAAATCCGCACGCGAGCGCGATGTCGAGCAGCGTCGAATCCTGCACGAGCATCCGGAAAATGCCACGCTCGAGTCGCAGGCGCGCGACGTAGTCCTTCGGCGTTTCCCCGACGGCGGCCTTGAAGACGCGATGCAGCCGGGAAGGCGACAAGCCAGCCTGCCGCGCGAGCACCGCGAGCGACAGGTCGTCCTCGAGGCTGGCCTGCACATGCAGGAGCAGCGGCAGCAGCCGCTCCCAGCCTTCCTTCGCCGGCAGTCTAGTCCGCGCGCTTGCGCCCACTTCGGCCACCGGCGTAACTCGCCGCGAACTTGGTGAAATAGCTCAGCACGACGATCCAGGGCGAGAGCCCCCCCAGACCGGTCGCGAACAGGATCGCACCGTCGACCAACAGGTAGAGCCCGAAGATCGCGAGCGCCGTGGCGAGCCCCTTCGCCCACCACCGCCCGAGCGCGAAAAAGACGGGCATGCCAGCGACGACGGATGCCCACGGCGCGGCCTGTGCGGCCCAGGCCTGGTAAGCCGCGACCGGCTGCCCCGGATTGACGACGTGGCTGTAGAAGGCGACGCAGCCGAACGCCGCGGCGATCACCGCAACTTCGGCCATGACAGTCCCGGTGATTGCCCGGACCCAACGGATGGAGGACGTATTCATGGCGGCAGGATGACCTCGCGCGGAATCGCCGTCTTGACGATTCTTGCTGCATGGTGAGATTACCGAGTTCCGGCGTCCGGCCCCTGCCTCGCGAATCGCGGCAGCACCCGGCCTTCGATCTCCACGGTCCCGAAGAACATCGCGTACGGCCGAACCCACAAGCCCGACGCGTTGCAGAGCGGCCGGTAAAGAACCAGGGGCTCGAGCGTCTCGCTGTGGCGCACGACGCCGACCACCTCGTATTCGCCCCCCTTGTAGTGGCGGTAGCGGCCGGGCGGCGCCTCCGGGAGCGGGGGCAACTCGCTCACGGCTTCGGGGGAACCGGCTTGTAGAGGTTGAGGTTCGTGGGCTCGTAGCCGAGCTTGTCGTACAACGCACGGGCCGCCTTGTTGTGCCCGAACACGTGCAGCGCGATGCCTGCGAGTCCCAGTCGGCGCACCTCGTCTTCCGCTGCCCGCATGGCGCGCTCCGCGTGCCCCTGCCGCTGGTGAGCGGGCCAGACCATGAGGTCGTAGACATGCACGATGCGCTCCGCACCGCGTTGCTTGACCAGCAGCCACAGCACGCCGACGTGCCGGCCATCGGCGGCGTCGATCGAGTACAGGTGGTTGTCCGGCGTATCCCGGCCTTGCGGAAGGAGGGCTTCGTATTCCTGGCGCGACTTCTCCAGCGCCTCGTCTTCACGCCACTGCCCCGCGGCGACCTTGTCGCCGGCATATCCGGGCACGACATCGGCCAGCCACGCCGCGTACTCGGCTTCCGTCAGCGGGCGGATCACGGATTCACCTCCGTCATGATGGAAAGCAGCGCGAGTTCGGTGCGCTCCACCGCCCCCACCGCCCGCCAGAAGTCGAGGCCGGCGCGGTTGTCGCCGACCACGAGCAGGTGGCACTTGTCGATGCCTTGCGAGCGCAGGGCCGCGAGCCCCGCCCGCAGCAGCGCGCTGCCGACGCCCGTTCGCCGCCTGCCGGGGACCGTCATGAGGTGGTGGATGAGCCCGCGGCGGCCGTCGTGCCCGCACAGGATCGTGCCCGCCATCTCGTCGCCTTCCATCGCGACGAAGCTCAGGCCCGGGTTGCGGCGCAGGTACCGCTCGATGGGGCCGCGCTCATCGGCGGCGGAAAGGCCCACGCCGGGTGTCGCCTCCCACAGCGCGTGGGCGGCCTCGTAGTCGGCGGGCTCGAAGGGGCGGATCGTCGTCATGGGTTCACTTCAGTGGAGGCGGAAGGAGGCCGGCGGCTTCCTCCGCGGACATCGGGTGTTCAAACGGCCTTTCCGCACCCCTCGGGCTTGAAGACGCGCTTCGCGGAAGGCGGATTCTTCGCGAGCTTGCCGGCCGGCCGGATGGGGCGCGGCGCGAAGTTGCCGCCGCAGTTGGGGCAAACGCCCTTCAGCACGTCCGTCACGCAGGCGCGGCAGAACGTGCACTCGAACGAGCAGATGAAGGCTTCGGACGATTCCGGCGGCAGGTCGCGGTTGCAGCATTCGCAGTTGGGTCGCAGTTCCAGCATGGCCATTTCCTCAATAGGGCGAGCCGTCCTTGTGGGTGAAGTGCCACTGCCCGTCGACGAACGCGCCCTTCAGGTCCTCGTCCGGGTAGGTGACCTCGTCGCCGGGCGTGCGGTCTCCCACCTCGAGGTAGACCGCGTCCTCATCCGTCTCGTTCACCAGTCGGTGGCCATTGCCCGTGCCGGCCTTGAATCCCGCGCACATCCCGGGCCCGAGGCGCGTGCCGCCCTCGTCCGTCTGCAGCGTGGGATGCCCGGACACCACGTAGATGAACTCGTCCTGCCTCGTGTGCGCATGGCGAAGCGCCGAGGCGCTCCCGGGCGTGAGCTGCGCGATGTTGACGCCGAAGTTCGAGAGGCCGAAGAGCTCGCCCAGCGGGTGCTTCACGCGCCCTTCCATGCGCGAGGCGAAGGGTTCGGGGTAGACGGATTTCCTCGTGCGCGCCGGCGCATCGAGGGCATCGATGGCGATGGGGGTTTCGCTTCGGCCATGGCCGCTCAGTTGATGCGCCACCAGGCTTCGGCGCCATCGAGGTGGACGAGGATTTCCTTCGCCTCGAACTTGCCATCCAGGCTGCGAAGCGCCATCCCGGGGCCATGCAGCTCCGAATGGATGTCCTCCCACACGTCCCACTTGGCATCGTCGTCGTCGGTGTTGGCCTGCAGCAATTCCAGTTCCTCGGCAAAAAGCCCGCGCAGGGGCTCGAAGGCCTCCGTCGGCGTGAAGGTGCCGCTGTACCACGGGTAATCCTTCTCGCCGGGCCGCACGGCGATGGTGCCGAGCAGTGATTCCCCGCGCACGAGTTCCAGCGTGGGGGGCATCGGGGATTTCGACATGGCTTCGTCCTTTCGTCGCGCGGGCACGACCTACCCGCGAAGTTGACCAGATTCGCCGCGCTTGCGCCACACGCTCGCGAGCCAGGGCTGCTGCTCGCGCGGCAGGCCCGGCGGACGGTAGTAATGCTCGAGTTCCTCGAACCCGGCGCCCTCCATGAAGGCGCGCCAGGTCCCGATGTCGTGGTAGGCCCCGTAGCGCCCGCGGTTCCAGCCTTCCTCGTTGTTGCCGCGCGGGTTCGAGGCGAAGAGCACGCCCTCCGGACTGAGCGCCGCATGCAACTCGCGCAGCACGCGCGGCAGTTCGCGGGAAGGCACGTGGAAGAGCGAGGCGTTCGCGAAGATGCCGTCGAAGCGAACCGCCGGCAGGTTGAGCGCGAGGAAATCCTGCTCGAGCACTTCGCAGCCGCCGTGTTCGCGGGCCATGGCGGCGAACTCCGGCGCGCCCTCGAGCCCCACCGGCTCGTGGCCCAGCGCGCGGAACGTGGCGAGGTCGCGGCCCGGGCCACAGCCGAAGTCGAGGATGCGAAAGGGGGGCGTGCCTCGAATGTGCCGCAGGAGGGCCTCGATGTTCTGGCGCACGTCGTGGTCTCGCGTGCCTTGCCGGAAATCCTCCGCGCGCTCGGCATAGTGCGCGATCGTGGTCGCGGAGATGAAAGCGAGGTCGTCGCCGGGCTGCGTCATCGGGTTCCTTCAGGCGCCCGCGAGGGCATCGACGAGGCGCCGGCCGGGCTCGTGCGGGGAAACGTGGAACGCGGCCATGCCGAGCGATCGCGCCGGGACGATGTCGACCTCGTGGTTGTCGCCGATCATGAGGCAATCGGCCGGTTCCAACCCGAGCAACGCCAGGGCCGCGAGGAAAATGGAGGGGTCGGGCTTGGGCTTGCCGGTGTCCTCGGGCGTCAGCACGGCGACGAAGTGCCGCCCCATCCCGAGCCGTTCGACCTTGCGCAGCGCCTGGCCCCGCTCGCCGTTGCTCACGATCACCTTGGGCACGCCGGCCGTGCGCGCGAGGAATTCGTCCGCGCCCTCGACCCGCCGCCAATGCGTCTCGTAGCGCTCGAGGTATCGCGCGAACAGCGCATCGGCTTCGGGATCGGCCACATCCCTCGACAGCAAGCCGCGGATGCGCGCGCGCCGTTGCCCCTGGAGCGTGGTCTCGCCGTCGCGGAAGCGGCGCCAGTGAAATTCGGTGAGTTCCGCCCACCGGTCGGCGATTTCCGCATCCGCGAAAGCCGCGAGGTCCGGGTGGAATTCGCGAAACGACTGCGCCGCCTGCCGCATCGCGAAGGTGTCGTCGATGAGCGTGTCGTCGAGATCGATGAGGATGCCCCGGGCCATGTCGCTATCCCGGCACAGCGCCCGGGGGAATGGCCGTGGCCTGTGACCACACGGCGAGCCACTCGCCTTCGCGAAGCTCGTACGAATCCGTGTGCCAGCAACGCACCCCCTTGCCCGAAGGGAACCGCAGCGTCGCCTGGTACCGGACGATGGCCATATCCGTGCCGACCCGCACGTCCATCGCATCCGGCTCCCAGGCGAGATAGTTCAGTTCACCCGTCCGGATGGCCTCGAGGTAGCCGGCCTTGTCGAACGTCCTGCCCGCCGGCGTGACGAGCTGGTATTCCGGCGCGTGCATCCGGCCGGCGAGCTCGAGATCCTTCGCGACGAGGGCCTGCGTGCGCTGCTTCTCCCGGGCGCGGAGGTGGTCGGCGATCGCGGGATCCCGCCCGGAGCCGGAATCGAGTCGCTGCGTCATTCGGTTCCTCGATGGGTTCGGGTCATCGGGCGGGCGGCAGCGCCAGTTGCTTCACGACGCGGCGCTGCGCCTCGATGAGCGCCGGATTCGGATCGTGTCCCGCCTGGGGGACGAGGACGAATTCCTTGCGCGGCGCCGTGATGCCGTCGAAGTAGCGCTTCGCCACCTCCGGCGTCGCGACGAGATCCTCCGCGCCGTGGACGAGGAAGACCGGAATCGCGAAGGCCGGTACCTGCTTCGCAAGATCCACCTTCGAATAGAGTCCGTCGCCCTTGCGGCCGACGAACTGGAGGTACGAGTAATCCTCGCCCTCCTCCGCCTCCGCCAGACGTTCGCGCGTGTCGTAGCCCGGCGCCGGCGCCCACCAGGCCTTGGGCGCGGGGGCGGACGACTTCGCTTCGTAGGCCCGCGTGGCGCGGCGCAGGATGCCGAAATGGCGCGGGTTCTCCCACGGCGGCGGACCTATCCCCGCGAGGGTGGAGACGGTCTTCTCGTCGCCCGCCGCCTTCGCGAGCGCCGATACTTTCGCGTAGCTCGTGGCGGGGTTCTCCCGGTAGCTCACGACCTGCGACACGCCCACATAGGCATGGAAGAGATCGGGCCGGGCCTTCGCCATGTGCACGCCCAGGATCGATCCCCAAGAGCCGCCCAGCAGGACGACCTTCTTCGCCCCCAGGCGACGCGTCACGTACCGGGCCAGCTCCACGCCATCGGCGGCCATCCGCTCGACGGTGAGCGCCGATTCGCCCGGCGGACTGCGGCCGAACGTGCGTCCCGCGCCGCGCTGGTCCCACTGCACGAGCGTGTAATCCTTCTCCCACGCGCCGTAGAGCGCGTCGGCGTAGGGGCTGAGCGGATTGCCGGGGCCGCCGTGCAGGAAGAGGATCACCGGATTGGCGCAGTCCGCGCCCTTCACGGTGACCCATTGCTCCACGCCGCCCAGGGGAACGAAGCCCTCCTCGCGGACAGCCTGGCCTGCGGAGGCGCAGATCGAAGCCGATGGGGCGGCGAGCACCGGCGCACCGGCCAGCAAGGCGCCGGCCATCGCGACGGCACGAAAACCGGCAGCCGCGGACACCTTCCGTTCGGACATGGTCATTCCTTCGATCGAGGCCCCGAAGGATAGCGCCGAATGAAGTCGCCCGCGGCGGCCCTGCACTACTTCTGGTCGGGCAGGCGGCGTCCCAGCGAGACGGCGTATGACGCCGGACGCGCGAGCAGCACCGGATCCGACGACGCGCCCACGCCCTTGGGCAGCACGAGCGGGTTGAACGTGATCTTGTCGCAGGCGCCGCCCGCGCCCGGCTCGACCTTGGCGATGACGAGGCGCCCGGCCGTCACGACCTTGCGCGATTCCGGCAGCGGCACCGTCGGATCGTCGACCTTGTCGCCCGGCTCGGCGAGCTGCACCTTGAAGTCGAAGCCGACGCCGTGCGACGCGACGCGCTCGCGCAGCTCCGCGTCGAGGAAGTTGTCCGGCAGGCTCTTCAGCTGGTCGTCGGTGAGGCCGATCGTGCCGCGGCTCGCCTCGAACATCCACTTGCCGAACACCTTCTTCCCGCGCGGCGGGCTGAACTCGAAGGCGTTGGTGCCCCAGTAGTTCACCGTCGCGTAGCTGGCCGGCACCGGGGCCTTGGCGAGGTAGTCGATCTGCGGCTTGGCGTCGGGGTGGCTGTCGTTGAAGGCCTTCACCTTCGCCGGGTCCGGGCGGCCCGTGGCGGGGTCCGGACGACGGGCTTCGAGGAACTTCACGAAGTTCTCGGGCTTCCCCACGAAGAAAACCGGCGCGGTGATGTTGGAGGTCTCCCAGGTTTCCTTGCCGTTGGACACGCGCATCGCGAGGCCGCGCACGCTCTTGCCCTTGTCCGTCGCCTTGGGGCTGCCGCCGCCCACCGAGAAGCGCACGACGGCCGGAATTTCCTGGCCGCTGAACAGCGTGGAACCGGTGAGGGCGCGTCCTTCCGGCGTGCCCACGAAGAACCCGGTGGCGCACACGCCCTTGGCGCCGGATCGGCGAAAGCCCGCCTGCTTGCCGAAGACGCCTTCCAGGGCATCGACGAGGGCGCCTGGCGCGGGAGCCTGCGCGTGGGCGTCCGGCGCGAGGACCGCCATCAGGCCGGCGGTGGCAAGGACGAAGAGGGACGGTCGAACGAGCGACGGGCGATTCATGGGAAGGCTCTCCTGGTGGGTGAAGGATGCACCCATGGGTCGCATCGGAGCCTCGAGCCTTACAATTTCAGGGCCGGGAATCACTGGGCCCGAAGGGGGGTGCCGCCGGACGTCTCAGCCCGGAATCGGCGCCTCGAGCAGGCACCCGAACTCGCGCGCGAAATCCACCGACACGCGGGCATGCACCGCGCCCTGCCGGTCGTAGAAGCGCTGCTTGCCCGAGAGCGCGAACACGCCCTCGTGCCAGATGTCCGGGTGGATGTAGAGCCCCTTCTCGCCCGTGAAGCGGAAGCACGTGAACTTCTCCGGGGTGATGTCGTCGCCCGGCAGCGCGAGGGGTACGTAGAAGGGCCGCTTGTCGAGCGGGAAGAAGAGCTGCCCGCCGTCCGGGTGGTAGTTGGCGTGCCAGAGCATCATGCGGTCGGGCTTGCCGGCAGGGTCTTCCTTCGCGACGGCCGGGTCCTTGCCGTACGCGAGGATGTAGTGCCCGCCCACCGCTTCGTTCTTGCCATAGAGGATGTCCCCCATCCACTCGCTCACGAAGACGCCCTGCGTCGTGCCGCCCTGGTCGCCCGTATCGGCATCGACGGGGCGCGTGCCCTTCGCGGGCCAGCGCACGATCTCCACCTTGAAGGCCTCGGGGTCGTCGACGAGACAGCCGTAGCCTTCCAGCGTGGCGGCGGTCGCGTCCACGACGGGCATGACGACGCGGCGCAGGTTCGCGGGAAGGTCGGGATTCAGGTAATCGATGGGTGCGTTCATGAGGGTCGGGATCGGGTCAGGAAGCGTTTGCGGATCTTGGCCGCCAGCCAGCATACAAGCAGCCAGACGGCGGCGTTGGCGAGGCTCGCGAAGACGACCTCGCCGGGCCGCGACGGAATGGCGTTGAACAGGCTGCCGAAGCTGAACCACCAGATCGTGGCCCCGGGCCCGACGAACTCCTGCAGGGCCTTGCGCACCAGCGTGTGGAACGGGGCGCCGGACGAGATCGCCGCGAAGGCGCCCCAGCTCGCCAACGCGAGCGCGACGAATGCGATCGACCAAGCCGCCCGGGTGCGAGGGCTGCTGCGCTTTCCGGGGGAATCCATGGCGATCTCGTCACCCTCGCCGTCAGGGGCGGGGCTTGCCCGGCGGGATCCGCTTGCTGCGGTTCACCTTCAGCGTCTCCTCGAGGTCCGCGACGGACGCGAGGCCGCAGCCGCTCACCTTCGTGACGCGCGAGAGCCGCTCCTGCAGCCACAGCCCCGACATGGCGCGCTCGAGCGAATAGGGCCCGGGTCCGAGAGCGGTGTCGTCTTCCGGATCCTGCGGCTCGAAACGGGCGAGAAGCGGCGAGCCGTCATCGGAGAAAAAGAGCCAGTAGCCGTCCTGCACGTCGACCGCCTTGCAGCGCGAAGCCGTCTCGGCCGACGACGGGAAGGCGAGCAGCGTGCCGTCGTCCTTGTCGAACGCGAACACCTGGGCCTGAAGGGGAAAGGGAATGACCTGCGAGGGGCTGCCTGGGTTCACGCGAGCGTTTCCGGGTGTGATCGGATCGGAACTTTACCCGTTCCGCACGCGCCGGGGGCGGGAAGGAAGCTACGCATCTTCCTTGTCCGAAGGCTCCGATTGCTCCTGCCCCGGCTTGGTGGGACGGGGCGGCGGGAAGGGCGGCATGACGCCCACGAGCACGAGGATGAAGATCACCGGCAGCGCGAGATAGAAAAGGGGACGCCGCCAGTTCAGGTTCATGGAAAGAAACGGTGGGGGCGAAGCCGACGCGATTCAAGCTCGCGCCGCGAACCCTCTACGGCTTGCCCGACCGCTCGTTTCCGCGCTTGTAGTTGCCGGTGACCTTCGCGCAGAGCAACTGGACTTCCGGCGGCGGGGCACCCTCTGCCTTGGCGAGGAACTGCAAGGCCGCCTTGCCGCGCAGGACGGTGACTTCTTTCCCGTAGCGGAAGATGCGGACGACTCCTTCCCTGGAAGCGCGGTAGGTGAAGCCCAGGTCCGTCGTGGCGGGCATCACGTCCCGGCAGACCGCCGGGTCATCCGGAGCGGCTTGCCGTTCTCGAGCTTCCCTTCCACCGTGCCGGCGCCGTCGAGCCGCCCCGTGACGGTCCTGTCCCTGCAGCCCGCTACCGACTTGGCGAAGGCGACTTCCAGCACGATGCGCGCAGGATCGGTCGAAGCCACCGCGAGCGGAAAGGGCCGGCCGACGCAGGGATCGCGCCTTTCCTTCCCGGACTGCGCGATGGAAGTCCACGTGCCTTGGACACCGGCGATCTCGACGACCGCTTGTCGCGTCTCGCCGTCGCGGGTGGAAAAGGTGACGTCCCACGATCCATCCAGGGGCGATACGGCGCCGACCAGGCCCGGGATGAAACCCGCGACCCCCAACATGAGAATCCTGAATCCGGACATGTCCCTCGTCTCCTTGTCATTGCCGAACCCCTTCAGGGACTCGGCGAACTCCCCGCTGCGCTTCGAGCGGGCCATCGACCCTCGTGTCGATACAACCGAATCCGGATCATCCCGCGCGAATGGCCACCGTCCCGCGATCGTTCCGGTACAGGCCCACCAGCACCCAGATCCCGAGGATGATGAACACGACCTGCATCGCGAGCGACGTCATGGTGAGCCAATCGGCCGGGAACCCGCCCGCGAGGAAGGTCGAGATGTCCCACGCACCGTGCGCCACCATCGCCGGCCCGATCGCGCCGTAGTACCGCCGGAAGACGTAGAGGAGGCTTCCGCTCAGGGTGGCGATGAAGACCTGCACGAGGCCGATGGCCCCCATGCCCATGAACACGTTGGGCAGGTGGAAGAGCCCGAACGCGATGGCCGTCCAGATGGCTGCGGAAGATTCGGCGCGGCCCCCTTCGCGAAGGCCCCGCAGGAAGAGGCCGCGAAAGAGAATCTCCTCCGCGAAGCCGACCAGCACGCCGGAGGCCACGATGGCCGCGAGCAGGTCCATCGGCACGTCGCCCCACCGCACGCCGGCGAGGCGCACCGCGATGGCGACCCACCACAGCACGATCGCCGCCTTCATCACCTTCGTCACGGGAAGCCGGACCGGGTCGCGCCACAGGTGATCCCAGCGCGTGACGAGCACGAAGACGACGAGGAACGCGCTGCCCGCGACGAGCGAGAGGACCCCGATGCGCCAGGCATTGCCGGCCGTCTTGAACCACTCCGTGTACGGAACGCCGGCGCTCGCCTGCACCGCATTGGCGATGACCGTATAGAGGAGCCACGCGACGAGGCCGGCGGCGAGGGAGGGAGGAATACGGGGCATGGTCGGACGTCCGGAAGTTCGTCGAAGAAAGGTGCGTCAGTTCGCGGGCGGGGAGGATGCCTTGTTCAGCGCGACGGCATTGCGCACGAGCGCCTTCAACGCCGCCTCGTCGAGCGCCGCGCCCTCGGCCAAGTCGATGGCTCGACGCACGTTGCCCTCGAGGCTCGAATTGAAGAGGCGTTTCGGGTCCTCGAGCGAGGCGCCCTTCGCGAACGTGAGCTTCACCACCTTCTTGTAGGTTTCGCCCGTGCACAGGATTCCGTGGCAGGCCCACACCGGCGTGTTCCACTTCCATTCCTCGACGATCTCCGCATGCGCATCCCGCATCAGCTTCCGGAGGCGAACGAGCAGCGCGCCTTGCCAGTCCGGCAGTTCCGCGATGCGCGCATCGATGAGTTCCGCAGGCGACTTGCCCGCATCGCTGGCGGGCACCTTCCTGGGGCGCTTCGCGGTGGTGGCGGCTATCGCTTTCTTCGTGGGCATCGGGGCTCCCCGGGCTCGGCATGACGGCAGATTCTCACTCATTTCCCCGGGCGCGTGACGTGCTCCGCACCGGCGCACGGGCGGGGCATCACTCCTAGCGGGAGGCCCAACCGCCGCACACGGGAAACACCTGCCCCACGAAGCAATCCGCGGCGGCGCTGCACAGGTACGCGGCGAACTGGGCGTCCTCGCGGGCGGAAACGAGCCGGCCGAGCGGAACCTCACGCGCCAGGCGTTCCTGGAAGCGCGGGTTCGCCTGCACGTCCGGAGGAAAGTAGGTGGGGTTGTCGACGAAGTTCTGCGCGATGGCGTTGACCTGCACCCCGTGGGGCGCGAACTCGACGCCGACAGCCTGGACATAGGCGAGTTGCGCGCCGCGGGCCGCGCTGTACGAGGAGGCGCGCTTCATGCCGCGAAGCGCCGCGGCGCTTCCCATGACGAGGATCTTCCCCGATCTCCGGGCGACCATGGCGGGTGCGGCGGCGCGCACGAGCCGCGGAAGCGGATCCACCAGGGCTGCGAAGACCCCGCGCCACTCGGCCTCGGAAACTTCCGTCGCGTGCGTCGTCGGCGCCTGCACCGCGAGGTTGGCCACCAGCACATCGATGGTGCCTGCGGCGAGAACCACGCGTGCCGCTGCATCGGGGTCGGAGAGTCCTTCCGGGCTGGCGATGACGGTGGCTCCCTGCTCGGCGAAGACCTCGCAGAGAACAGGCCCCATGAAATCGCCGGACTGGGTGATGAGTACCCGCTTGCCGGCCAGTGCGTTGCTAGAAGGCATCGTGTCTCTCCGTCATGCTTCAGCGCGGCGCGAATCGATACAAGCCCGACTGCGCTGTCCAGCTGTCCTGGAAAATCGTGGCGAACGCCGACGCCTCACCCGGGACGGCGAATGCCTTGGCGAAAATCCCGGCCCCGGTGGCGCTCCATCGGCCCTCGGCCGCCCGTTGGCGATGGCCGGCGTACGAATAGACGGTGAAGTACGCCGCACTCTCCCCGCTCATGGGTACCGACATGGCCCCGGGCTGCCCGCCCTTGGACGGCGCGCTCTGCAAGCCAGCCCGCACGGACGCCGTCACCGTTTCATCGGGCAGGGCAAGGCTCAGCTTCCAGTTCCCCGGCGCGACTTGCCTCACCTCGATGGCGACGAAGCGGGCCATGGGGTCCGTCCGAAGGATTCGGCCCGCATGCGTGGCGCCTCGCGGATACCAGCTTCCGAGCTGCACATAGCTCGCCTTGCCGCGCATGTCCGGGTGGCGCGGGCCTTCGGTCGCGGCCCACCAGAAAGCCACCGGCATGGGCTCGGGTCCGATGACCGGGGCGCCGTCGATGTCGAACGCCTCGATCGACATGAAGCAGAGACTGCCCACGGCATGGAGCCGGAACTCCGGTTGCTGCCGGAGGATTCCGGCGAGCGATGCATCGGATCGCGCGACCTCCTCGGCCGGGAGCAGCCGGTAGCCGGTCGGAAGCCGGGCCGCCGCGAGCGCGGGGTCGAACAGATGGTCCCGGCAGATTTCCGCCCGCACGCCGCTCGTCTGCGACGTGCTGATGGGATCCGCGGCCTGCGTTCCCGCCTTCGGCTCCGTGGCCGATGCCATCACGGCGGTGAAAGCGGCCAGGGCCCAAGCCGACACCTGTCGAAACGATGCGGTCATGACTTCCCGTTGCGCAGCGCATCGGGCAACCCGTCATGGTCGCCGAGGTCACGGGTCGGCACGTCGCTCCACCAGTACTGCGCGGGAATGTCCTCGCGCCGCGACGGGTTCACGGGATAGCAGATCCGGCTGCCGGGCTTGGGTGCCTCACCGCCCACGAGGAGCAGCACCTCCCGGTCGGTGTTGTTGATGAAGCAGTGCGCGATTCCGGTGCCAGCCGGGAACGCGGCGAGGTCCCCGGTTTCCATGCGGTGAACGTGTCCGTCGATCCACGCGTCGACCGGCCCGGCGAGGACGTAGACGAATTCTTCCTCGTTCTCCTCGGCGTGGGGCCACGAGGACCGCGTGCCCGGGGGAAGTCGCTGGATGTTGATGCCGATGCGCTCGAGCCCCGCTTCCTTGCCGAGGCGTCGCACGGGTCCCATCGGCTCGGTGCTTTGGGGGTAGACGTGCGTGTGCTCCGGCACATCGTGGGTCGAGCGGATGCAGGTCGGGCGGTCGGGCATGGTCGTCTCTCGGTTTGTCGTCCCCCGGCGAATGCGACGGGACCCCTGTCGGTTCACCGGTTCGGCGTGAAGAGTGCATCGGGAAGCGCATTGTGGCAATCCGGCGCGGGGCCGTGGCATTCGCAAAGTGGATAGCCAGCCGATTCCCGGGAAAGCTAGTATCCCGGCAAGCCTCCACGACAGAGAGAGGCGACACCCCGTCATGTCCCGCAGCAGTCCTGGAAGATCCTCGCGATGAACGAATTCCTCCGCACGCTCGTGGCGGCCGGCGTGTGCGCCCTTGGCGCGTCCGGCGTGGCAAGCGCCGCTCCCCCGGCAGCCCCCGCACCTTCACAGAGCGAACGCCTCCGCTCCCTCGACTGGGCTCCGTTCACGGCAGCCATCGGCCGCTTCCCGGCCGAACGATACGCCGCCATCGATACCCTGGTGGCGAAGGCCACGATCGTCGACGTGCAGGGCGCGATGAAGGGCGGAGCGCTCACCGCCGAGGAACTCGCGCTCTACTTCCTCTCGCGCATCCGGCAGCACGACGAAAGGCTCCGCACCATTCTGGAGCTCAATCCCTCGGCCATCGACGAGGCGCGGGCGTCCGATGCGCGGCGCAAGACAGGCTCGACGCTCGGCCCCCTCGACGGCATCCCGGTTAGCCTGAAGGACAACATCGAGACCGCGGCACCGATGCGCACAACGGCCGGGGCCGAGATCCTGCTCGACCACGTCGCCCCGAAGGACGCACCCCTCGTCGCCCAGCTGCGCGCGCGCGGCGCGGTGATCCTGGGCAAGGCCAACCTGTCGGAGTTCGCGGGGTCGATCACCTCGATCCCGCTCTTCGGCGGATCCACGGCCATCGGCGGCCAGACGATCAATCCCCACGGCCGCTATCCCACGGCCGGCTCCAGTTCGGGCTCGGCGGCCGGCGTCGCCGCCCGGCTCGCGATGGTGAGCGTGGGTTCGGAGACCTCCGGCTCGCTCATCAGCCCTTCCGCGTACAACGGCGTGGTGGGCATGAAGCCAAGCCTCGCGCGCGTCGACGGGACGGGCGTCGTGCCGCTCATCTCGTACAACGATTCGCCCGGCCCCATCGCGCGCACGGTGACGGATGCCGCGGCCCTTCTCGACGCGATCGACACCGTGTCGGTGGACTATGTGGCGGGGCTGCGCACCGACGCGCTCGACGGCGTGACGGTCGGCATGCTCAACAAGGACATCGCCGCGAACCCGGAGAACACGCCGCTCCTGCAGGCCGCGAGCGGAACGCTGGTCGCCCTCGGCGCGCGCCTGCGCCCGGCCGCGCTCGTGGACACCCCCGCCTGGGGCACGCAGGAGACGTTCCTCACCTACCTTTCCGCGGGCATCCGGCACGACATGCTGCCCTACGTTGCGGCGCGCTCGCGCACGGTAAAGACCCCCGAGGACCTCATCGCCTACAACGCCGCGGACGCGAAGCGCCGCATTCCGTTCGACCAGCCTGTCCTGAAGGGCCTGACGCCGTTGTCCGCCACCATGTCCCGCGCCGACTACACGGCGCTCGCCATGAAACTTCGCCAGGCCGCGCGCGAGATCCTCGAGGGCGCGTTCCGCCGCACCGGCGCCGAGGTGCTCGTGAGCTTCGAGAACACCCACTCCCCGTACTACGCCACCGCCGGCTTCCCGGCGATCACCGTGCCGCTGGGCCTTCGCGCCGTGGGCAGCATCATCGATCCCCTGGGCATCACGAACGTCGGCATGCCCGTGGGAATCACGTTCATCGGCAAACCGGGCGACGACGCACGCCTGCTCGCCTTCGCCTATGCGTTCGAGCAGGCGACGAACCTGCGCGTCCTGCCCACCCTGAAATAGTCCCTGGCCGCATCCGAGGAACCCTCCATGACCTTACTGCACCGCGTCGCCGCCACCGCCGCCGCCCTGATCGCCGCGATTTCCTTCGCCACCGTCGCCTCCGCGCAAGCCGGAGCCCCGGGCAAGTACTCGACCAAGGCCGCGATGCTGACCATAGGCGAGAACCCGGAGAAGCCCACGGCCGAGCTCTTCTACACGGCCTACACGCTCGACGGGGCGGATCCGGCCAAGCGCCCGATCACCTTCTGCTTCAACGGCGGCCCGGGCGCCTCGAGCGTCTACCTGCACATGGCCGCCATCGGCCCGATGACGGTGGAGATGGGCCCGAACGGCACGCTGCCCTCCGTGCCCGCGAAACTCGCGCCCAACCCGCAGAGCTGGCTCGCCTTCACGGACCTCGTCTTCATCGACCCCGTGCAGACGGGCTACAGCCGCGCGATGCCGGGCGCCAACGGGGCGCTCGGCGATCCGAAGCCCTGGTTCGAGGCCGAGGCGGACATCCGCAGCTTCGCGCAGTTCATCCGGCGCTACCTCTCGCAGAACAACCGGTGGCTCTCGCCCAAGGCCCTCGCGGGCGAGAGCTACGGCGGCCTGCGCGTGGCGGCGCTCTCCAAGCTGCTCATGGAGGAGTACGACGTCAACCTGAACCGCGTGGTGCTCATCTCGCCGCTCCTCAAGGCGTCGATCCCGCCCGCGGATTCGCGCTACGACCTCGTCGGGATGATGACGACGCTGCCGAGCTACGCGGCCATCGCGGCGGCGCACGGGCGCAACTCGCTGCCGGCCGATCCGGCGAAGCTGCCCCAGGCGCTGGCGGAAGTGGAGCAGTACGCGCTCGGCGACTACGTGACGAGCCTCGCGAAGCTGGGCCGCTCGTCCAAGGCGGAGGCGGACGCGTTCCACGCCCGCGTCGCGGGACTCACCGGCCTCGATGCCAAGGTGATCGAGCAGCAACGCGGCCGGGTGAGCCCGGAGGTGTACGTGAAGAGCCTGCTGCGGGAAAAGAACCAGGTCCTCGACCGTTACGACGGCCGCATGGCCAACGACGACCCGCTGCCCGAGCACGCGGAGTTCGCCTCGCTCGACAAGATGCTCAGCGTGCTGAACGGCGTGCTGGCGGGGCCCTATTTCGATTACCTCGAGCGCACGCTGGGCTTCAAGAGCGACCGTCGCTACATCATGCTGAACTTCGCGTCCAACGCGAAGTGGGATCGCGGCAGCCCGATGGGCTCGCCCGAAGACCTGGCCTACGCGCTCACCATGAACTCGGACCTGAAGGCGCTCGTCGTGCATGGCTACCACGACCTCGCGACGCCCTACTTCCGCAGCCGCTACTTGCTCGAGCAGAGCGTGCTCGGCCGGGCATCGCGGCAGCGCCTCTTCTTCGGCACGTATCCCGGCGGCCACATGTTCTACGTGAACCCCGCGAGCCGCGCGGAGTTCTTCAAGGACGTGTCGGCGTTCTACAAGTAGGGGGCAGGACCTCGGCCCCCGCGCGGGGCCGGACCGCCTAGCCGCCGATGCGCTCAGCGTGCTGCGCGCCGTCGTCGCCGATCACGTCCCAGGGCGCCTTCGAGCCCACGAAGATGTGATGGATGACTTTCAGGGTGTCGCCGGACTCCTCCAGCAGGCCCGCCGGAACGAACATGCGAGCCGGATCGTTGTGGCCCGGCACGCGCGATCCGCAGGTGCGGCAGAAAAACGTCTCCCATTGGGTGCCGGGCTTGGTCCACGCGGCGATCGCGTCCTCGCCCCGGACCCACCGGAACCGCTCGTTCGCCACGATCATCACGGCGATGCCGTTCGTGCCCGTGGACCGGCGGCAGAGGGAGCAGTGGCACATGTAGATGCCGGATACCGGCTCGTCGAACTCGAAGCGGACGGCGCCGCAGCTGCATTGCCCTTGTCCCATCGCTCTCTCCCTTGATCCGGTTCAACCGCCCGCGACGGACGGATCCTTCGCGGCGCTAGCCGGCATGAGGCAGCCCGATCGCCATCCAGCGCAAGCCCCGCTCGATCTTCCAGTCCGTCCAGCCCCGCTTTCGATAGAAGCCGTAGGCGCGAAGCGTCGTGTCGAGATCCGTCGTGAGCCACGCCCGCCCGCAGCCCGACGCGGCGAGCCAGTCCTCGGCCAGCGCCATCAGCCGGCCGCCGATGCCCCTTCCCTCGTAGCCCGGCAGCACGGCGATGACCAGGAACTCCGCGCTCGCGCGATCGGCCATGCAGAAGGCCACGACCTCGCCCGCGTCGGTGCACACCCAGCCGCGCGTCGACGCGCGAAGGCTTTCCTCGACGCTCTCCGGCGTGATGCCGATCCGCCGCAGGTCGTCGACCGTCATCGCGTTCTCGCGCGTCATGGGGCGGACGCGGAAGAGCGACGGGATGTCGGCGACGGTCACCTCGCGGAATTCTATGCCGCCGTCCTTCGCCGCCTTCACTTGCCCCATCGGATCGCGTTCGGCGCCCTGAAAGCGCCTCGGGCGAAGATCGCACCCGCTTGCGAAGGGCTCATGGCCGCCCCTCGGACTTCAAGGGCGCGGCGACCTTGTAGGCGCTGAGGACAATGCCGGACGGCATCGCCCTCGAGCTGACCAGTTCGAACGCGCGCCCCGGGGTTCCCTGTGCGAAGAAGCGCTTTCCCGCGCCGAGCAGGGCCGGGTAGACGATCAGCAGGACTTCATCCGCCAGCCCCTCGGCGAGCAGGGTCGACGTCAGCGTGGAGCTGCCCGACAGCACGAGGTCCCGGTCCCCCTCCGACTTGACGCGGCGAAGGCCCTCGACGAAGTCCGGCCCCAGCCCTTCGCAAGGACCCCACTCGAGGCTCTCCGGACGGTGGGTGACGACGTATTTCACCGCGGCATTGAGCCGGTCCGCCATCGGGCTGCCGGGCGCCTTCGGCCAGTAGCCCGACCAGCTGTCGTAGGTGCGCCGGCCGAGCAGCAGGTCGAAGCGCTCGCCGTGCGCGGCCAGCACGGCGTCGCGGCCTTCGGGCGTGCGGTAGGGGGCGGTCCAGTCGCCGTAGGGGAAATCGTCACCATCGCCGGAGACCTGGATCACGCCGTCCAGCGAGATGTGTTCGATGATCTTCAGCTTCCGCATCCGGATGTCCTTGTTATCGGGCTGGCGTACCTGATGATGGCGATCCGGCCAAACGTCGGGCGGGAAGTCACCCCCGCCCCATGAGGCCGATGAGAAGAATCACGAAGCCCAGGGCGCCCACGGCCAGTTGCATCGTGTAGAGATTGCCGGCAAGCCGAGCCGATGTCGGGCTTTCCGGCGGATAGCGAACTTCGACCTTCTGTCCGACGCGAAGCTTCGTGTTCGTCCGCAGGGCTTCCGTGGCCTCGATCGTCGCGCCGTCGGGAAGCCTGAAGGCGATGACGGGCGCAACCAATACCCCGTCGTCCGCAATGGGATGCGGATCCGGCTCGAGGCGCACGACGGTTCCCGTGGCCTTGCGCCAGGATCGATAGCCCAGCCAGTGAAGCCCCGCCAGCGGCCACGACAGCATCATGGAGCCTCCGATCCAAAGGGCGGCTTCGATCATGCGGCAAGACGCAGGTTGAATTCCATCGATCGGCCCTCTTACATTGGCCCGGATGCCGCTATCGCCGCTTCCGGGGCACGTCATCCAATGGGGGTGGCCACGCGAAACCGCAGCCCCTCCCGGTTGCCATATTGTGCGGGCTTCGTGAATCGTTCGACCAGCACCCCGCCATTGGCCTCGATGACCCTTCGCGAGGCGTGATTGTCCAGGTCGGTGGTGATCTCCACGTGGGACAACCCTTCGTCGCGGGCATGCACGAGCATCTGCCGGAGCGCCGCCTTCGCGTAGCCCCGCCCGCGCTTCCAGGGGACGACCGAGTAGCCGATGTGCCCGAGCACGTACGCAGGCAAAGCCAGGGTTCCCGGCTGCCACCGCAGGCTGATGGCGCCGCAGAATTCCCCGTCCCACATCCAGAGCAGGTACCCGGGAAGCCGCGGTACCTTCGAGCCGTCCGGAAGCGCGATGGGCGGACCCTTCGCCTCGCGGTCGCATTGGCGCTCGATGAAGAGGACCGGATCGCGCTCGATTTCCGCGAGGTCTTCGCGCGCGGTCTCCGCCTCACGCGCGCTGTTGGGCGACCAGCTTTTCCTCAGCGCCTCGACGTAGGCCGGCAGGCGCTCCTTCGAGGCGGGGACGAGTTTCAACGCGTTTGCCATGTCGAGACGCTCGCCGGCTGCCAAAGGGTCGAGATCAAAGCAATCCCATCGACTGGAGCACGGCGCGCACGATCAGCTCCCGCTTGGGCAAGTCTTCCAGGCGCCGCGGCGTGTCCATGTTCAGGGCGAAGAAGACGGTGCCCTCGCGCAAGAAGGGTGAACCACTAGAAGTGCTCCTCCAGGAATGCTGCGGCTCGTTCCGAGACGCCCACGATCTTGTTGGTGGCCTGGCGATAGAACTTGAAGTTCAGCTCCGACTCCGGGCTCTCGGATTCCCAGTCCGTGCAGGCCCTCAGTTCAGCCCTGCCGAGCTTTCGCTTCGCGCGGGCGGTTCGCTCGATCGTGATGCTGACCCGGGGCGTTTGCCTTTCAACGCCCGGGACCCTCGGCGTCGGGGTCGAAGCCGTGACTGTGCCACGGGCGATCAGGCCCGACCCGCCTTCGTTCTCGCTGGCGAAGACATAGATGACGTCACCTGCCGAGACATGCTTCCCCCCGTACATGGTCTTCTGCCGTTCGAGCAGGAAGGTCCCGGCGTTTGGATCGATGACTTCGGTCTTGACGGCGAAGATCACGGGAAATCCCCTTGTGCCCGATGCGGCGAACGTGGATGTGCGCTGCCTGGCGAACGTTCAATGCGGTCGGAACTGGCCAGCCGATTCGCATCCCGGGCCAGCGCTATGCCGTTGGAGGTGAAGCCCCGGGTTCATGACATACCGCCTCGATGTTGTGCCCATCGGGGCCGATAACGAAGGCGGCATAGTAGTTCCGGCTGTACTGAGGGCGAGGCCCCGGCGGCCCGTTGTCCTTTCCACCGGCTTCCAGCGCCGCGCGATGGAAGGCGTCGACCTGCCGGCGATTCTCGGCGACGAATGCCAAGTGCAGGTACGCAGGCTTCTCCTCGGTTTGATACAGGCACAGTGAGACCTTTCCATTCGGCTGGCTGAGCTCGACACCGGCCGGCGGCCACTCGGTGACGACGGTCACGCCGAGCGGTTCGAGCGCCTTGAGGAAGAAAGCCTTGCTCGCGGCATAGTCGCTGACGCCGAACTTGACATGGTCAAACATGAATTCTCCCGAAGGGCGCGGCCAGGTGCATGCCGTACCGGGCCGGCTCGAGCGAGGGGTCAGGCATCCCTGCGCCGCTTGCCGCGTCGGCCGACGAGCCTGCGAAGAATCCGAACCCAGGGTGACCATGCCACAAGCGTAGGCGGCTCGCCTAGAGCCACCTGCGCATGGGTCAAGGCGTCTTCGACGAGTGCGTCATGCAGCGGACGGAAGGCCATGGGCCAGGAGAGCCTCGCGGCCCCGACGAGCGACATGTCGATCGTGTGACGGAGAATGGTTCCGGAAGTGCCGTGCCCCAGGACCTCGAACCAATGGGTGCCCACATAGCCCCGTGGCGAGTTGAACCGAAATATGACCTTCCGGCCCGGTTCGTAGGCGATGACCGAATAGCGGATGGGCCCATGGCCGCCGCTGGCACCTATGCCGAGTGGCTTGTCCAGGCGCATCCGCGGCCAGTGCCGGGATGGCCACAGCGCGTCGTCTGGGGAGGACAGCCCATCCAGCAGCCGTGCGGCTTGTTCCGGGCTGGAGCGAAGGTGGCGTTCGTGGACGTTGACTACGTGCACGGTGTTGTCCTGTGATGCTTCAAGTTGACGCTGCGCGCCGGGTCGACACCACACGGACGCTCGAATGATCTGTCAGGGCGCGGCGTGGCCAAGTGACGGACTCCGGTCTCCCCACCCGTAGAGCTGCGCGTGGCCTTGTTCGTCGACTTCGATATAGGCATAGGAATCATCTTCTTCCCCTCCCCTGCGCGGGAGCCTCCAGAAGTGGGCACGACCGTGGCTGTCGGCCAGCATTCCCAAGTAGACCAACTCGTCGGCCCTCAGCGCACCTTCATGACCTACCTCTCCGAGTTCCCTTCGCAAGTAGCGAGGCAGTTCCCTTTCTTCCTCCTCATGAAGCCCGGTCGTGCCGAACCAGGGGGCAGCCTCCACCAGGCTCGCATCAATCTTCCACCTGCGATCCACTTCGGCCGACGCTTCCGCGTAAACACGTCGCCAGAAGCGAGCGAGACGCCAAGCTCCGTAGATGACGAGAATTCCGATTGCAGCGAGAACGTATGCCATGACTGCGCTCTAACGATGAAGTCGAGCGGCCGGACGCCACCCACCTGTGGCGCAGGGACGCTCGAACGATCCGCCAGGCGCCATGCTCACATCACGACCGAGAAGTTGAACCTGGCGCCCGCGGCGTCCGCCTTCCTCGCGTACTCGATGCTCTCCGTCAGCTCGGCAACGACCGCATCATAGTCGTTCTTCATCAGGCCAAATCGCGGCTTCTCGGTCGTAATCGTGTTGAGAAGGCCTTCCAGAATCGCGAGGGCCTCGCCCGCGGGCTTCCACACGCCATCGCGAGCCATGAGTTCCTCGGTCGATTCCATTCCTTCCGGCAGTTCGTCGTCACCCATGTTGAACTGCAGGTCGGTGTGATCAAGCAGGCTGGAGAATGACCCGACTTTCGCAGCGCCAGCCAGTTTGTCCAGCTTTTCGACGTGCTTGTACAGTGCCCACATGTCGCTTTCGTCGGACTCCACATTTCCACCGAGAAGGTGGTTGGCCCAAAGAACGGTGCTCACGGTTTCCTCCCTGTGCCTGACGTCGTGGATCACCCGCGAGTCCACATGTAGCGACTGACGGTCTTTCGGCTACCCTGGAATGACATGACCGTGTCTTCGGCATGAACGAAGGCGCGGTCAGGCATCCAGTCGCTTCTCTTCGTAGGCGGTGCAGAGCAACACTCTCCATCCTTCACCCGTGCGGATCAAGTTGTAGGTGGTGTTGAAATGCCACGGTGCTTGCCCACCGGTTCGATCAATTTGCCAAGCCAGATCCGCCACCGCGCAGTTCTCTCCTTGCGCCAGGAAAGACGCCTCCTCGAACTTCGCGGACAGAAAGCCATTGGCCCTGTAGAGCTCGCACAGCGCGACCATGTTGTCGCGCACGGGCTCATATGACGGCCAATGCGTGTACCCCTTGTCCGAGGCGATTCCGGAGGGAACCGCATATAGCCGGGCAACGGCCTCACCGTCGAGGCGGTTGAATGCCGCGCTGTACTGCTCGAAGAATTCCCGGATGTCCGCAGTCATGACTTGATGCCTAACGATGAAGTCGAACGGCTTCAAGCGCAAGCCGCGATGACTCCTGCTTGGGGTCGCCGAGCTTGATGCGGATGGCAAGCGCCTCGGAGATGCGGGCCTCGGCTTCCGGGAAGCGTCCCTGCTCGGCGAGATTGCGTCCCCAATGATGCAGCACGAGTGCCTCGAGACGCGTCCACCCGCCCGTGGTGCACAGACCGTGCGCCTTGGCGAAGCAGGCATCTGCCTCGATCCTGTTTCCGGTGTACTGGAGGGCAGTGGCGTATGCGTTCCAGAACCAGCCGGAAGGCTCTTCTCCAGGCAACGCCTCGGCGTGTACTGCGTGCTCGCCCAGCACACGCAGCGCTTCCAGTTCTCTTCGATCCGTCGTCAGCATGCTGGCGAGATCAGCGGCATGGTCTACGGTGGCACGCCTGTCGTTCTCCGAGATCGCCTGGTCGAGCTTGCGACGCACCTCGCTGATGCCCCGGGCATGAGCCTCGGCATCGGGTGCGGTGTAACGCATGAACTCGGCGACGGACTGGGACTCTTGCACGAAGGCTCCCGCGCTGTCTAACGTTCGACATGAGCGGCGTTCGTAGACAGGCGAGGCCTGCCGGAGGACGTCCGCTCGATGGAGGGGTCAGGCGACACGACGACTGTTAGCATGCAATCACGCTACGTTCGTTGAGCCAAGTGCAGGGACAGCATGCGCCACTGTCCGTCGCGCTTGATGTACGTAGACGAGGAGCGCAGGGTGGACAGCTTGCCCGGCCCCTCTGCCTGAGCGAACCAGATGTCCGCGGTGCCGATGACGACCGCAAAGTTGCCCTCGACGAGTGCGGAGCGCTCGCGCAGCGATTGCCTGGACATCCGTAGCCTGAGAACGCCCTGAATGAGTTCCTCCATCCCATAGGTGGACCCGTTGCTGAGAACCCGGATGAACCGGGGATCGACCAGGCGCCTGAGGGCCGGCTCGTCGGGAGCCAAAGACGCTTGCTGTGTCGCTTAACGTTCGAGTTGAACGGCCAGGCACGATGACCGTGCCGCGGCAAGACGCGGCCCATGATGCACCAAGGCCAGCTCGAACGCGTCGCCAGCAGTCATGCCTTGTTCTTCTCGAGGTCCTTCCACAAAACGCGACTACACCAGTCGTACACTGATTCAGGGTGCTCGTTGAATTGCCGCAGCCAAACACTCATGAAGCCGCCAAAGTACGTGCCCCATGCTTCGGCGTCCGCACCGTCGAAGTAGTGTAACCACCGATCGATGTCCGGTTTGGGTTCTTCAAGCGCGCCGTAACCATCGACCCATCCTGTTCTTTCCGCGGGCCCCGCGAGGCGATTTCGCAAGTACTTGTCGAGGGCGACGCGCTGCAACTGCACGGCCTCCTCGACCTTGGCGCGATCGGTATATTGAAAGAACGACACCGTGTCGTTGATCTTCCCCTTCGCAGCGTCATGCCGCCAAGCAAAGGTCGGTCGAAATTCCCCAATCCAGAGCAGAGGAAGCAGCCCCGCAGATTTCGCATTGGTAGAGAACTTGAATGTGACGACGCCATTTGTGGCGGCGATCTTCCACTTCGGCTGCGCGCTCTTGAGGCGACGTAGCCCGGTCGATCGCGCGGCCACGACGAATGCGCGTTCGAAGTTTTCGTAGAACTCCGCTTCTCGCATGACTGCTAACGACCGAGTTGAGCGGCTATCCGCGCTGACCGTACCGCGGCCAGGCGCGGCCCACGAAACTCCACGGTCCGCTCGAACGACTTGTTAGAACGCAGTTCCGTCATTTCGCTTTGATGACCTGACCTCTGGCCCCTACGCGCCGCCGGACCAACCAGACCCCCGCGAGAAGCGTCGCGAGCAGAGTTGCAGCCTCAATACTCGACATGGTGACAATCGTCGCATCCGTACCCCAGTAGTGCGCAATCTCTGATACTCGAAAGTAGAGCAGTGGCGCCGCTACGAGAACCGCAATTGCGAAAGCTGCACGCCTGTAGAGGCGCTCGAGGGGATACGTTGCCACTGCTGCCGCAGCAATGGCGGCGAGCACAGCACACGTAACCATTTCGAAATGAGGCCGCGGAACCACGCGAGGAAAGAACCACACCGCCGCATAGTGCTGCGTAAAGCCGTACACCGCAAACACAAGCACCGCAAGAATCGGGATCGCAACAATGGCGGCGACGGTACGTATGCGTATGCGCACTGCGTTCTAACGATTGAGTTGAGCGGCCAGGCACGATGCCTTGGCCGCGTTCAGACGCGGCCAACAGACCCCGCGCGGCCGCTCGACCGCATTGTTAGCCGACAATCTTGTCGTAATCCGCGTGGGATCCGATCCAGAACCACTGAATTCCACCTGCCACTTCGTGGCCAAGTGCACGGTACCTATCACCAACGCGAACGGACCAGACGGCGCCGATGCGTTTGAAGTGAAGCGAAGGGTGCCTTGAGTCTGACTTGAGGAGCTGGAATTCTTGTCGGCATTCTCACGCACATCTTTCGGAAGTGCCTCGTAGAGCACCCAAAAGCGCGACGATGCTGTGTGGATCACAGCGGGCGAGACTTGCCTGACTTGTACTCGGCTGCCGACTCTTGAATTAGGTGATCCAGCTTTCCGCCGGTTGAATCGGCCTCGATTTGCCGATCCCAAGCTTGAGCATCGAACTCCGCAAACCATGCACGAAATTCGGCAAGTTCCTTTGCCGAAAGCTTCTTCACCTGGTCTTCGAGTTTCCCGATGTCGCTCATGTGCAGCTCCTAAGCGCGTGCTGTGGGGAATTGTACGCCGCAGCCCGATTGTCGGCTAACGATTGAGTTGAGCGGTCGGGCACGATGCCCACGTCGCGGCCAGACGCGGCCCACTGACGCCACACGTTCGCTCGAACGCATTGTTAGAAGTCAATTCTGCCTCCACGTGCGGCTGCGCTCCGTCCGCGACGCACCACGCGAAGAAGTTCGGGCGCGACTGACAGCACTTCACATTTGCCAATTGGTATCCAGGCCAAGCCGGTGTTGTCCCAGCCTACAACTGGGAACACACGCCCTGAGCACCGCCGGAAGCTCGCCCGGTAGTCCCTTGGCGCGGATGGAGCATTCAAGTGCTTTGAAACGCGAACATAGTCACCAACTCGAATTGGCCTCCCAAGACGGTCCCAGCCCGATGGTGATTGCGAGCGAGTCATTGACTTCTAACGATGAAGTTGAGCGGCCGGCCACGATGCCTCGGCCGCGGCCAGACGCGGCCCACCGACTCCACACGGACGCCCGGACGCTTTGTTAGATCGCATTTGGCGTGACCCTTAGCCATCCATCTTCGAACGTAATGACTCCGCCTGGAAGGGTGTGCTCACTTGAAGGAGAGACTATGACTCGCACGCCGGGGAGAAGAGGCGCCCCGAGTTCGCGGTCTACTTCTGGGCCGTAGCCCAAGAGATCGACGCTCCACCCCTTGTCAGGTTCGCGGTGCCAAATTGAAGATCCATCGGCGGCTCGAGAATTCTCCATTTCTCCGGCGCGCCACTCAATGACGAGATACCAACAGCGAGAACCCTCCTCTGCGCAGCGGGATTCGATAAACCTCTTGGCGCTGGCGCTAACGCTCACCATGCGATCAAACGATCAAGTTGAGCGGCCGGCCACAATGACTGTGCCGCGGCCAGACGCGGCCCACCTACGCTACACGGTCGCTCGAACACATTGTTAGGTTGCAATACGTATCACTTTGTCCGTGAATTCTCGGGTAGCCGCGGCTAAGTCCTCGTCTGCCGTAACGAGACCATACCCATTTGAGAGTGCGACCTCCGCGATGAGCACGTCCTGCAGATTGTTCGCCTTGCCATCATTCTTTGAGTCGAGCTTGGTGCGGAGAGCGGCGTGGTGCTGACCCTGCCCCCACTTGGCCTGGCCCCAGCGAGAGACATTCCATACCGCGCTCTCAGTTGGCACGATATCGGGCTGTTGCATCGCAAAAGTGAGAAACAGAACGCCACGGCGCTCTGGGTCTGTTGTCCGTTTGATCTCGTCAATCTGAATGTGCGTCGCCACCAGCTCCGCATCCTGCGGCAACTCTGCCCGCGAGAATCGGCCATCAGCGATTCGATTGAAGACGTTGGTATCGACAACGTATCTCACGCTGCAACCTAATGTGAAGTTGAGGGGCGAAGCAAAAGCAACGCTTTTTCGGAGTCCCTCTCGAACGCAGGGTTAGGTTGCTCTGAAGCCACGGCGCACCCACCCGATTGACCATCCAACAGCGTAAGCGCCAACCACAAACGACAGCCAAAGGGCGACGAGAAAGCGATAAAGGTCTAGGTTCCTTGAACGTGCTTCATTGTTGTCCAGCCTGGCTTGTGCGGCATGAAGAACTGCTCGCTTTCTAAATTCTTTTGCTGCCGCTTCTTTTACGTTGGGCGGCTTTTTCGACATTGAATCCTTGACGATGCGTTGGATCTCCGCACTTGATAACTGGCTGGGGAAGCCAACTTCGCCAACTGATTCAACCTCAACAATGGTCACATCGCCTTTCAGTTTCTCGAGATAATAGGCTTCATCTTCTGGACGATTTGAGTCCGATGTTGAGATGACTACCGCACCAACAGCGGCAAGCCCTGAGAGCACCGATAGAACTACCCAAATTCTTTGCCAACCATTCAACCGCCGCATATATTTCTCCAGCAACCTAACGATGCAGTTGAGCGGCAGGCCACGATGCCTCGGCCGCGGTCAGACGCGGCCCGCTAACAACCTCCGGCCGCTCGAACGCATGGTTAGGGATCATTTTCCGCTCTGGATTCGGTGAATTTGGCGCGTGACGATAAAACCGCTAACGAAGACTACGAAGAAGACGGTGCTGCCGATAGCCTTGCCATACTGAACGGCAATGTAGGGTGACAGGCCTGCCACGGTGATAGCCGCGGCCACCAGCAGGTAGCAGGTCGATAAGCGACGTGCCTTAGCTGCTCTTTCGTCAGCCGCGTCACTTGCGTTCTCGTGCGATGGTCGGGGAGTCACTTCTTTCGACATGGAAGGCATGATCCCTAACTTTTATGTCTGTTTCGGATGTTAAGAATAGTGCATCACGGCAGTCCGCCTAGCAACGGGGGGTCAACCGGAAGTTGCTGATTCGCGTTGTGATTTCCATCGGTTCGGAATCAATGGAAATGACAAACCCGTCAGGCACCTTCCCACCCCCCGCCCACCCCTCCCCCAACCCCCGCACCCTCCTCGGCCAGCTCCGCAGCCAGGTCCGCGTCCGCCTTTACAGTTTCCGCACTGAACAGGCCTACGCCTACTGGGTTCGCCGCTACGTCCGCCACCACGGCGGCCGGCACCCGCGGGATCTGGGCCCGGAGGATCTGAAGGGTTTCCTCTCGGACCTGGCCGAGAAGCACCGGGTCGCGGCCAGCACCCAGAACCAGGCGCTCTCGGCCCTGCTCTTCCTCTACAAGGACGTGCTGGGGATGGAGCTGCCCTGGCTCGACGGCATCAAGAAGGCGAAGCGCCCCCGCCGCCTTCCCGTGGTCCTCACGCGCGAGGAGGCCCGAGCCCTCCTCGCGCGGATGGAGGGCACCCACGGCCTCATGGCCCGGCTGCTCTACGGCACCGGCATGCGGCTGCGGGAGATGATCACGCTGCGCGTGAAGGACATGGAGCTCGCCCGCCGAGAGATCGTCATCCGCGAAGCCAAGGGCGGCAAGGACCGCATGACGGTGCTGCCTTCATCGCTCGTCGAGCCCCTGCGCGAGCACCTGACCCGCGTGAACACGCTGTTTCTCGAAGATCGCGCCCGGAACCTGCCGCCCGTCGAGCTGCCCGGTGCCTACGGCCGCAAGAACCCCGCCGCGGGAAGGCTGTGGGGCTGGCACTGGGTGTTCCCGCAGCGCACGATCGCCCCCGACCCGCGCACCGGCATCCGTCGGCGGCATCACGCCAACGAGCAGTCGTTCTCGCGCGCCCTGTCCCGTGCCGCGCGGGAAGCCGGCCTCGTGAAGCCCGTCACGGCCCACACGATGCGCCACTCCTTCGCCACCCACCTCATGGAGTCCGGCTACGACATCCGCACCGTGCAGGAGCTGCTGGGGCACAAGGACGTCTCCACCACGATGATCTACACCCACGTGCTCAACCGGGGCGGGCGGGGCGTGGTGAGTCCGCTGGATCGGTAGTTCCGCGCCGGCTTCGCTGTATATACACTACGCATCTTCACCGCCAGATCGCACTCCCGACTCCATGTCATCTCCTTCCGCCAAGCCACGCGCCATGAAGAAGCAATCCTCTTCGAAAGCCTCGCGAACTGACTGGAATCGAATCCGTGCCCAGCGGGATTCGGACATCGCGATCACGCCGGAGCACCCGGAGGCCGACGTGCGCCACATCGTCCGCGCCATCGTGCGAAGGGGCCTGGAGCCCGTGCCGCCGAAGGCCTCCATCTCGCTTCGCGTGGACGCCGACGTGCTGGACTGGTTCAAATCCGCAGGCCCCGGCTACCAGACCCGCATGAACGCCGTCCTGCGTGCCTACAAGGAAGCGGCCGCAAAACCGGGGCGGAAATGAGCGGAGTGCGCCGATACCCCAAGGTGATTCGGTGGTCGGCGGAGGACGCCTGCTACGTCGGGACGTCGCCGGGACTGATGCTGGGCGGCGTTCACGGGCACGACGAACGCCAGGTTTTCGACGAGCTTTGCCGGGCGGTCGAGGAGATCGTTGCCCTTTACGACCTCGACGGCAAGCCGCTCCCTAAGCCCGCACTTCCCCCATCTGGATGATCGGCTGCAGGTCCGTGTAGTTCGGGATGTCCGCCGTGATCGCCGCCGCGTGCGGGCCGAAGTTCGCCTCGAAGGTCTCGATCGATTCGAACAGGAACCACGCCGTCACCCGGAAGGCCGGCGCGCCCGTCGGCATCACGCCCGCCAGGCCCTGGTCCACACCGAAGCCCTTGCACGAAGCCCCCACGCGCTCGAGCACCATGGGGCAATGTTTCTTCAGGTAGTAGTCCATGTCGAAGCGGCTGCCGTGGGTGTTGGGGTACAGCACGGTGATGCGGATCATGTGTCGCCTTTCGCGGAGGGTCACTTCCGCAGCGTATACGAACCCGCGAATATGCTGG
Source organism: Betaproteobacteria bacterium (assembly GCA_016711875.1). Lineage (GTDB taxonomy): Bacteria > Pseudomonadota > Gammaproteobacteria > Burkholderiales > Usitatibacteraceae > FEB-7. Next base: position 403,157 of record JADJSD010000001.1, read on the forward strand.
ACGTGACGCTCGCCTCCAGCGCGTCGCCGCGCAGGCGGTAGTCGATGCGCGTGGGCGTCATGCGCACATCCCAATCGTCGCTGGGCTGGGAACCTACGCTGAACCGCCCCTGGCCGTTCGCGCCCGTGAAATCGTAGGAAACCCGGCCGTTGATGTTCGCCACTTTCCAATCCTTGCGGACGAAATCGAGAAAGACCGAATCGCCCCATGTCGTGATCGTCAGCGAGAACGTCACGGCCTGCCCTGGCGCCGTCTTCCATTCACCGCTGAGGCGCCGGAGCTCGGCTTGACCGGGAGTCTCGGCAGGCGGCTCCTTGGTGGGCTGGGGCGGCCGCGAGGCGCCCGCCTTGGGCGGGGCGGCTTTCACCGCGTTCGAAGGCGCGGTAGCGGCGCTCGGCTTGATCGGCACCGGCGCCGGGTCGGCCCGCGGCTTGATCGGCACGGGCTGCGACTTGCCCGAAGGCGGCGGCGATTCGGAATAGTGCGTGACGCCCTTCTCGTCCACCCACTTGTACATCTGTGCCGGGGCCAGGGCCGGCAGCGCGGCCGCAAGGGCTCCGGCAAGGACGATCGATGCTTTCATCGCGGGACCCCGAGGCGTGGCGAGCAGGATGCTCCTGTCAGCTCTAACGCAATGCCGGGGCGATTGCTGCCATCCGCGTTCGTCAGGCGGGGGTGGCTTCGTCGGCGGCCCGCCCGAAGGTGAGGATCTTGCCGCCGCGCCCCGGCGGCCAATGGCCCGTGGACCACACGCGCTGCTCGCACTTGCCGAACCCCAGGCGCTTCAGGATCTCCGTGAACGCGGCGCTGTAGCCACGCCCCGCGTCGGCCAGCATCACGCGCGCCACGGGCTGCGTGTGCCGCCCGACGAAGGCGCCCAGGGCCGGGCCCTGCCCGCGCTCGTAGAGCAGGTCCGCGCCGATCAGCAGGTCGAACCGGCCGAGCGAATCGTGCAGTGCATCCCACGGCGCGCAGTGGAAGGCGATCGGCTTCAGCCGGTTCAGGGACTCGTTCTGGCGCAGGAAGCCCTCGGCCATCGGGTGGTGGTCGCTCGCGGTGATGTCCGCCCCGCGGCGCTTCAGCACCAGGCTCGCCAGGCCCAGCCCGCAGCCCATCTCCAGGATGCGTAGCCCCTTCACCGGCAGCACGCTCATCGCCTGCGCGAGCGCGAGCCCCGCGGGCCAGAGCACGCCGAAGTGAGACCAGCTCGAAGGCGGCACGCCCGCGAGTTCCGCAGTGCCCTTGGGGTCGTGGTGCTGGAGGCGGTCCGTGAGGCCGCGCACCTGGTAGTCGAGCCCGCCGATGTGGTGCGTGAGCGTCTCGACGGCGTAACCCGGCATGGCGGGTCTTTCGGGGGGAGGCGGCGCGCGATGACTGCCTGCACGCCCGTCCCTCATCCTACGCGCAATCGTCGGCTTCGCTTTTCCCGAAGGTCTTCGCGATGCGATCGGCCGCGGCCGCGCCCCATTTCGCGTGGGCGAGCGGGCCGGGGTGGAAGCCGTCGACCGCGAGGAGCGAGGCGTCCAGCCCGCGGAAGAGCGGCATGTAGTGCGCGCCGTGGCCGTCGGGAAGCGAAGCGGCGAGCGCGAGGTCCAGCTCCCGCGCCCGCGCGCCCAGGTACCAGCGCAGCGGCTGCGGCAAGGCGGTGAAGGAGCCCATGGGGGGAAGCCCCGAGACGACGATGTAGCGCGCGCCGAACTTCTCGCGCAGCAGCCGGTGGAGCTGCCGCTGCCGCTCGATGAAATCCGCGGGGCTCACGTCGCCCGTCACGTCGTTCACGCCGAGCGAGACGACGACCGCGTCGACATGGAACGCGGGGATCTTCGCCAGGTGCGCGAGCGCCGAGGCCGTCGTGGCGCCGGTCTTCGCGACGAGGCGGTACTTCACGTGGAAACGGCCGGCGAGGCCCGCGACGATCCGGCCCAGGAGCGCTTTCTCCTGGGAGGGCGCGCCCACCCCGGCGCCCGCGGAATCGCCCACCACCAGCACCCGGATCTTCGGCCCCTCGCCGGCGATGCCTTCGCGTGCGCCCTCGGGCTCGGGCAGGACGGGCGTGCGGCGTCGCACCCAATGCCCCTGCGCGAGGAGGATCGGGCCGAGCAGCCCCTTCACGATCGGGAGCTTCATGGCTAGCGGATCTCCGCGAGCACCTTCTCGATCGCGCGGGCCGACTGGTCCACGTAGGCGCCGGAGAAGAGGTTCGCGTGGTTGAGCACGTGATACAGGTTGTAGAAATCGCGCCGCACGGGGTACCCGTCGTCCAGCGGCCAGGCCTCGCGATACGCCGCGAGGAAATCCTTCGGGAAGCCGCCGAAGAGCTGCGTCATGGCGACATCCGCCTCGCGGTCGCCGCAATACACGGCCGGGTCGAACACGACGGGCGTGCCGTCGGTCAGGGCCGCGGCGTTGCCGCCCCACAGGTCGCCGTGCAGCAGCGAGGGCCCGGGCGCGTGGCTCGTGAAGAAAGCCTCGCAGTCGGCCAGCAGCCGCTCGCCGCGGTCGATCATCTTCGAGGGGTAGCGATTCTTCGCGGCCAGGCGCAACTGCGCGTGCAGGCGATGTTCGCGCCAGAAAGCGAGCCAGTCGTCGTGCCAGCCGTTCCCTTGCACCGTGGCGCCGATGTAGTTGTCCTTCTCCCAGCCGAAACGGGGAAAGGCCGCGCGGTGCTGCGCCGCGAGCGCCTTGCCGAGCGCCGCGCCGGAGAGGGCCGAGAGCGGCTCGAGATCCAGCCATTCGAGGATGAGCCAGCCGTGCTCCTCGTCGCTGCCCTGCGCGACCCTATCCGGCGTGCGCACCGCGCCCACCTTCGCGATCGCCGCGAGCCCTTCGGCCTCCGCCACGAGGAGCGGCACGCGCTCCGTCTCGGCGATCTTCGCGAAGTGCGTCGTCTTGCCTTCGGAATCCTCGCCCTCGAGCTTGAGGCACTCGTGGATGCAGCCGCCGGAGACGGGCGCGGTCGACAGCAGGGACCAGTCCGCGTGCGTCGCTTCCATCACCGCGACCTCGAGCGCCTCGCGAAGGGCCGGCGTCATGGCGGTCAGGCGGCGGCGCGCCAGCGGGCGAAGGCGGCATCCAGGTCCGCGAGGAGGTCTTCCGGGTCCTCCAGGCCGATGTGCAGGCGGAAGAGCGGGTTGCCCTTCCACGCGCTCACGGTGCGGCCGTGGCGCAGGTTGGCCGGCACCGCGAGGCTCTCGAACCCGCCCCAGCTGTAGCCGATGCCGAAGAGCGAGAAGCCGTCGAAGAACGCCGACACCTGCTTCGGCGTGCACGGCGCGAACTCCACGCCGAAGAGGCCCGAGGAGCCGGTGAAGTCCCGCTTCCACAGCGCGTGGGTCGGAAAGCTCTCGAGCGCCGGGTGCAGAACGCGGGCGACTTCCGGCCGCTTCTCGAGCACCCGCGCGATGGCGAGCGCCGCGGCGCCCTGCTTCTCCAGCCGGATGGCGAGCGTGCGCATGCCGCGCACGGTGAGGAAGATGTCGTCGGGGCTCGTCGTCTGGCCGAGGTCGCGCGCGGCTTCCTTCAGGCCCGGCCACGCGCGCTCGTTGGCGACCACGGCGCCGATGATCACGTCGGAATGGCCCGCGAGGTACTTGGTGGCCGGTTGCACGACGAGGTCCACGCCGAGCTGCATCGTGGGGTAGTGAAGGCCCGTGGCCCACGCGTTGTCGCACGCCACGAAGGCGCCCTTCGCGTGCACCGCCTTGCAGATGGCCGGGAGGTCCTGCACCTCGAAGGTGAGCGAGCCGGGGCTTTCCACGTAGACGAGCGTGGTGTTGGGCTTCATGAGGGCCGCGATCTCGTCGCCGCCGGCCGCGGGGCTGTAGTAGTCCGTCGCCACGCCCATCTTCGCGAGCGTGCGGTCGCAGAAGGTGCGCGAGGGGCCGTACACCGAGTCGACCATGAGCACGTGGTCGCCCGCCTTCACCACGGCGAGGATGGCGACGGCCACGGCGGCGAGGCCCGAGGGCACGGTGACCGCGCGGTGGCCGCCTTCGAGCTCGCACACGAGCTCCTCGAAGGCGTTTCGCGGCGGCATGTTCGTGATGCCGTAGGTGGCGATGGCCTCGCCGGCCTCGAAGCGCTTCTGGACGGCCGCCAGGTGCTCGAGGTTGTCGAAGAGGACGGTGGAGGCGCGCGCGACGGGCAGGTTCACGGTGCCGGGGGGATTCGCGCTCCTGCGCCCGCCGTGCACCAGTCGGGTTGTCTTTTTCACCCCATCGAGTTTACCGGCTTGGCTTGGGGGAATGAACGGGCCGCTATAAACTGTGCTCCCACGTCCCTCGAACCCATGGAACCGACCCACACCGAGCGGCCCGACGCCCTCGGCTCCCTCCTGCCGGAAATCCGCCCGGGTCTCGACCTGATGGGGCTGCCGGCCTGCGTGCTCGACGCGAAGCTCGCCTACCGCTACGCGAACGCCCTCTACGCGGCATTCGTCGGGCGCCCGGTCGAGACGCTCTATGGAAAATCCCCCGCGCATGCATTCGACCGCCAGCCCGCGGACGACCGGCGCAAGGCGCTCGCCCGTGCCCTGGCCGGCGAGACGCTCACCTTCGACCGCCGCACCTTCGAAGGCCCGAACGCCGGACGCTGGGTGCGCGCGCACTACGCGCCCATCCGCCTTCGCGGCGCCGTGGTGGGCGTGGCCGTCGTGCTCTCGGACATCCAGCACCTGAAGGATGCCGAGGAGCGCGTCCGCGACCAGGAACGGCAGCTGCGCCTCATCACGGACAGCGTCGGCTTCCCCATCACCTACATCGGCCGCGACATGATCGTGCGCTTCGCGAACGGGCCCTCGCTCGCGTGGGCCGGCAAGGCGCGCTCGGAGATGGAGGGGCGCCACTACACCACGCTCGCCCCGGCGGAGGTGCTCGCCGCCTCGCAGCCGCTGCTCGATCGCGCGTTCGCGGGCGAATCCGTGACCTACGAGCGCGAGGCCCTGTGGACGGGCCGCGCGAGCCGGCGCATCCGCGGGCACATGATCCCGGACCGCGACGAGGCCGGCGCCGTGCGCGGCGTGCTCGTCGTCGTGATCGACATCGAGGACGACTACCGCCTCAAGCAGTCCCTCATCGAGAGCCGCCGGTGGCTGCAGCTCGTCTCCGACAACGTGGGCGTGCCGATGGCCTACATCGACGCCGACCTTCGCTTCCGGTTCGCCAACACGCCGGGCCTCGACTGGGAGCCGGACATCGACCCCGCCCACGCGGTCGGCCGCCGGCTCGACGAAGTCTACGAACCGGACGTCCTGCGGGACGTGATGCCCTTCCTCGAGCGCGCCCTCGCGGGGGAGAAGGTCGTCTACGAGCGCCGCGGCCGCGTGCCGGGCGGCAAGATGCGCTGGATCCGCGTGAACCTCATCCCGGACAAGGCGGCCGACGGCACGGTGGCCGGCCTCTACTCGATCGTCATCGACATCGACGACGACCGCCGGCTGCGCGAAGCGCTGGAGCGCCAGGAGCGCGAGCTGCGCTTCTACGCCGAGAACATCCCCGAGGCCGTCGCCTTCGTCGGCCCGGACTTGCGCTACCAATGGGTGAACAAGGGCTTCGAGAACATCCGCGGCGAGCGCGCAGATTCGATCATCGGCCGCACCGTGCACGAGGTGCTGGGCGAGGCGGCCCGGGATTTCGTCGAGCCCTTCGTCGAGCGGCTGCGGCTGGGCGAGACCTGCGCCTACGAGCGCCTCGCGGGGCGGGCGGGCGGGCGAGGCCGCTGGATCCGCGTGCGCCTCGTGCCGCTCATGGATGCCTCGGGCGAGTTCGGCGGCTACTACGTCGTGGGCACGGACATCCACGAGATCAAGATGGCGCAGGAACAGCTGCGCGCCCGCGAGGAGGAACTGCGCTTCTTCGCCGAGAACATCCCCGAGGCCATGGTGTTCGTGGATCTCGAGCGCGGCTGCACCTTCGTGAACAACGTCTTTCTCGCCACCCGCGGCTTCACCCGCGAGTGGGCCCTGGGCAAGTTCCCCGAGGACGTCTACCCGCCCGAGGTGATGGAGAGCCTCGCGCCGCAGATCGACCGCGTGAAGCGCGGCGAGAGCGCCTCCTACGAGCGCCGCATTCCCATCGCCGGCACGGGCGAGGAGCGCTGGGTGCGCGTGAAGCTCACTCCCCGCAAGGACGCCCAGGGACGCGTGCTGGGCTACTACGTCGTCTCGAACGACGTACACGACCTCAAGGTGGCCCAGTCCTCGCTCGAGGCGAAGGAACGCGAGATGCGGCACGTGATCGACTCCGTGCCCACGCCCATGGTCTACGTGGACGCGCAGCTTCGCTACCGCTACGCCAACGCGGGGTTCCTGCGCTATATCGGCAGGCCGGCGGGCGAGGTGATCGGCCGCACCGTCGAGGAGGTGCTGGGCGAGGTGCGCTGGAAGCGCCTGCTGCCGCACGTTCAGCGCGTCATGGCCGGCGAGACGGTCTCCTTCGAGCGCCTGGTCGAGCACGCCGACGGCAAGGCCCGGTGGATGGTCGTGCGCCTCACCCCCCGGCTGGACTCCCAGGGGCGCTTCGCGGGCTACGACTCGACCACGAGCGACATCCACGAGCAGAAGTCGGTTGAGGAAGAACTGCGCCGCGCCAACAACATCCTGTCGGCGCATTTCGACAACACGCCGCTCGCGGTGATCGAGTGGGATCCGCAGGTGCGCGCCATCCGCTGGTCGGGCCGCTCGGAGTCCCTCTTCGGCTGGAAGGCCGACGAGGTCCTGGGCCGCTCGCTCGACACCTGGAACCTCGTGTTCGAGGACGACCGCGCGGCGGTGGGCTCGATGGTGCGCCGCCTCATGAACGGCCCGGACGCCCATGCGACCATCCTCAACCGCAACTACCGCAAGGACGGCTCGGTGATCTGGGTGGAGTGGCACAACTCCGTGCTGCGCGACGCGGACGGGCGCCTCGTCTCGCTGCTGTCCCTGGCGCAGGACGTCTCCTCGCGCATCCAGGCCGAGGAGCGCCTGCAGTTCATGGCCACGCACGACGGGCTCACGGGGCTGCCCAACCGGCTCATGCTCACCGAGCGCCTCGCCACCGCCATGACGCGCGCTCACCGCTTCGGGCACCGCGTGGCGGTGATGTTCCTGGACCTCGACCACTTCAAGGACGTGAACGACACGCTGGGCCACCGCGTGGGCGACGAGCTGCTGCGCAGCCTCGCGCGGCGAGTGCGCGCCGCGCTTCGCCAGAGCGACCTGCTCGTGCGCCTGTCGGGCGACGAGTTCGTCGTGCTGCTGGAGGACCTGGAGGGCGACGGCGGCCCCGACCGCGTGGCGCAGAAGATCCTCGAGGACGTGATGCGCCCCTTCCCCATCGAGGGTCACGACGTGCAGGTGAGCGCGAGCCTGGGCTTCGCGGTCTACCCCGAGGACGGCCAGGACGCCGACACGCTCCTCAAGAACGCCGACGCGGCCATGTACCACGCGAAGGAGCTGGGCCGGAACAGCTACCGCGCCTTCTCGCACGCCCTCGCCCAACGGCGCGACGAGCGGCTGGGCGTCGAGCAGGCGCTGCGCCGCGCGCTCAAGAAGGATTCCTTCGAGCTGCACTACCAGCCGATCCTCGAGGTGGCCACGGGGCGCGTCACGCACGTCGAATCGCTGCTTCGCTGGCGCGACGAGAAGCGCGGCCTCGTGCAGCCCCACGCGTTCATCCCGCTCGCCGAGGAGACGGGCCTCATGCGCGACCTCGGCCACTGGGTGCTGGTGGCCGCGAGCACGCAGGCGGCGGCCTGGCGCAATGCCGGCATCGGCAACTTCATCGTGAGCGTGAACCTCTCGGCGAGCCAGCTGCGCGACTCCACCATCGTCTCCGAGCTCGAGGGCATCGTCACGCGCACGGGCTGCTCGCCCACGTGGCTCGAGCTCGAGATCACCGAGACGAGCATGGTGCGCGACCTGGAGGGCGTGAGCCTCACGCTCGGCAAGCTCCGGCGCATGGGCTTTCGCATCGCCATCGACGACTTCGGCACGGGCTTCTCGAGCCTGTCGCACCTGCGCCACCTGCCGGTGGACACGCTCAAGATCGACAAGAGCTTCGTCGCGGACATCGACGGCGGAAGGCGAGGCGGGCTCGGCGGGGGCGCGGCCATCGTCGCGGCGGTCACGGGCCTCGCGCGCGGGTTGTCGCTGGAAGTGGTGGCCGAAGGCGTGGAGCGCCCCGAGCAGCTCGAATTCCTGAAGGCCCATGGCTGCACGGCCTATCAGGGCTACCTCGCCTGCCGCCCCTTGCCGTCCGCGGAACTCGAGGCATGGCTCGCGAAAGGCGCGCCTCCCGCCCTCGCGAAGCCCGCGTCCCGGGCGCCGCGCAAGAAGGCGGTGCCGGCGGCCGCGAAGAAACCTACCAGGCGATAGAGACGCGCGCCCCGCCCAGGGGCGAATCCTGGATGCGCGCGCTGCCGCCGTGCCATTCGGCGACGCTCTTCACGATGGCGAGCCCCAGCCCCACGCCGCCGGTCTCCCGGTCGCGGCTCGATTCGGCGCGCGTGAAGGGCGCGAAGAGGCGCTCGCGGTCCGCGGGCGGGATGCCCGGGCCGTCGTCGTCCACGTGCACGGTCGTGCGGCCGGCGGCCTGCTCCACGGTGAGCACGACGCGGCTCTTCGCGTGCAGCACGGCATTCCTCACCACGTTCACCAGGGCCCGCGCGAGGAACTTGCCGTCGCAGTCGAACGTCTCGGGCAGGTTCTTCGGCGGCTCGATGGCGATGTCGCGGCCAAAGGCGCGCATCTCGTCCTTCGCGCGGCGGACCACGTCGTCGATCAACACGCGCGCGGGGATGGCCTTCGGGCTGTAGGGAGGCGCCTGGCGCAGGTTGGCGATGAGCAGGAGCTCGTTGACGAGCTCCTCCAGGTCCGCCACGTCGCGCGACATCGAGGCGAAACGCTCCTCGCGCTCCTCGGCCGTCGCGCTGGACCGGGCGAGCTCCAGGTCGAACTTCAGTTGCGCGAGGGGCGTGCGCAGCTCGTGCGCGACACCCTGCTCGAGATCGCGGTGGCTCGTGAGCAGGCGCTGGATGCGCTCGGTCATCGCGTTGAAGGCGCCGGCGATGGGCTCGACGAGCGAGGACTTGCCCACCGCCGCGCGGGCGGCGAGGTCGCCTTCGCCCAGGCGGCCGGCCGCGGCCGTGAGGTTCTCGAGGTCGCGATAGAGCGGGCGCACCCAGCGCAGCAGGATGAGCGAGAGGCCCAGCGTCACCAGCGCGACGATGATCGCGTAGTAGATGGTGAGGTACTCGTAGAGGCCCACCCACTCGATGCGCAGGACGCCGGTGCCGTCCTTGAGGTTCCTCAGGTACACCTGCCCGCCGCCCGGGCGGTCGCGGAAGGCGATGTCGCCGGCGGCGAGGCGCTCCTTCTCCGAGCTGGACATGAACCAGTCGTGGTCCGCCTCGGTCTTGGGGACGACGCGATGCTCGATGCGGAAGGTGGCCTCGATCTCCTTGAGCCGGCCCTCCCAATTGGGCACTTCCTTCGCGGTGAGGATGCGCTCGGCCCGGTCGAACGCGACGCCCGCGCGCTTGCGCATGTCCTCCTTGTGCATCTGCGCCATCACCTGGTCCGTGAGGTACATGAACCCCACGAACGCCGCCGTGGCCGGCAGCATCAGGAACAGGTAGAGGCGAAGGAAGAGGCGGAGCATGGCGGTCGGTCAGTTTGGGGCGGCGCGGCCTCGATGAGAGTATCCCGGTGCGAGGAGCATGGTGTGGGTCGCGTTTTTTTGATTTCGGACCGAGTCAAGGCGCCACCAACCTGCCTGCTCGGACCTATGTCGACAGAGGCCCCGAAGGCGACGGACTGAGCAAGTCCATTCGGTCCGAAATCGAAAAAACGCGACCCACACCATGCTCCGGATCGGCGACTTCGGAAACGCCTCGGGGATTCGCCGAGCCGCCTGGTCGCACCGACCGGCCCCGCTCAGGCGTCCCCGGCGAAGAGATACCCGCGCAGCCGGACCGTCTTGATCATGGACTCGACCCCGCCAGCCTCATGGAGCTTTCGGCGCAGGCGGCAGATTCTCGCGTCGATGGAGCGGTCCAGGCCGTCGTAATCGATTCCGCGAACGACGCGCAGGATCTCGTCCCGGGTGACGACCGTGCCCTGCTTCGAGGCGAGCAGCCAGAGGATGTCGAAATCGCCGGTGGTGAGTTCGACGTCATTGCCGCCGATGGTGGCGCTGCGCCGGGCGCAATCGATTTCCAGGCGGCCGGCGGCGAGTTTCGCCTCCCGGTTGGGGGCGGAGGCAGGACGGGCGCGGCGCAGGATCGCCTCGATGCGCGCGAGGAGGACGCGGGGCTCGACCGGCTTTACCACGTAGTCGTCGGCGCCCATCTCCAGGCCCAGCACCTGGTCGATGTCCTCACCCTTGGCGGTGAGCATGAGGACAGGCGTGCGGTCCGTCCGGCGAAGTTCGCGGCAGATGGCGAGGCCATCCTTGCCGGGAAGCATCAGGTCGAGGATGACGAGGTCCGGGCGCAGGCGCTCGATGCGGCCCGCGGCGGCGAGGCCGTCACCTTCGATGTGCACCTCCACCTGGTGCTTCTCGAGGTACTCGCGGATGGAGGCGGCGAGGCGCGCGTTGTCCTCGACCAGCAACACCTTCGGGCGAGGCGTGGCGGACTGGACGGGCGGCGGCGGGGCGGTCGTACGGGTCTGCATGGGGGCGTACATCGGTCCCTCGGCGGATGTGACGGAAGGATACTCTAGCCCCGGGGGGCCGGAATCCCGGCGACGCTTCCTTGCCGAGTCTTTCAATTGTTACCGCGCGGACGTAAGGAAAAAAAAGCGGCACATCCCCCCAGGGAGAAGGATGGCCGCCCAAAGCACTGCCGGGAAGACTTCAGTCGCCGGCCACGACGCCATCCGGGGTCCGACCGGAAGGCAACACGGCGGCCGTTGACGCCCCGGCCTTGCGCTTCAATCGACGCCACCCGATCACCACCCCACCCGCGCTCACCACGAGCCCGCCCAAGCTGAGAACGATGAGGGCGACATCCCAGAGCGGACGGTGGTCCGGCCACCCCCAGCCGTCGAAGCTGTGCAGGAAGGCGAACAGCCAGCGCTTCACCCGGCCCCGGTCGTCGAGCCGGCCCTGGATCGTGCCGGTGCGCGGATCGAGATGCACCCACGTGTTGGCCGGGTCGTCGTAGGTCACCCGGTAGATGGGCAGCTTGCGTTCCACATGCCCGGTCATCGTGTGCGGCCGGCGGGCGTAGTAGTAGTTGTCGTACGCATCGAGCCTCTCGAACCGCACCGGCTTGTGGCCGGGCAGCAGGCTCTCGGCCAGCGCGCGCAACCTCGACTCGTCGAACGCCGCCAAGGGCGTTGCCTTCGCATCGCCCGCATCCAGGAGCCGTGTCGAGCCATCCGGCCCATGGGCCACGTACCAGGCCTTGCCGTCGAAGAAACGGATCGCGAGTTCCCGGACCGGCAGGCCCGCGCGCGCGATGGCCTCCTGCGGCGTGAGCGCGAAACGCGCCCGTTCCAGTTTCACGCCCGCCAGCACGGAAGCGTCCGGCCGCACGCCGGGACCATCGAATATCTTCCAGGGGTTCATCGACATGAGCCCGCTGAACACCCAGGTGAGCGTGACGAGCCCGAACAGCAGCCCCGCGACGTGATGCCACTTCATCCAGCCGTCGCGGTAGGGGCTCTTCGAGCCGGACTTGAAGCGGCCCCTCACGCGCCAGCGCAGGATGCCCACCCAGATCCCCAGCAGCGCGAGGACGGACCCGGCGAGCGAGGTGTAGATGATGGCGTCGGCGCGCCACGAATCGAACCACTCGCCCTTGAGCGGGTAGAACCAGTGCAGGATCGACCCGAGCCAGTTCCAGCCGCGTTCGAGGCGCGTCGAATCGCGCACCACCTCCCCGGTGCGCGAGGACACGTAGAGCTCGGTTCCCTCCGCGTCGTCGAGCGCCACCAGGTGCAGCGGGCGATGGGGATCGAGCGCGCGCGAAACCGTGAAGATGTCCTGCTGCGTCGTCTCGACGAGGCGCGGCGTGGTGCCGGGCGCGAAGGCCCGGGCCGCGCGCTGCGCATGATCGCCGTCGAACGCCTTGGCCACTTCGCCCGAGACGGCATCCACGCTCGCCGTGCCGCGCCGTCCCGAGGAGACGAACCAGACAGGACGGTCCGCGAGCATCGCGAGGCGAATCTCCGTGCCCTCGCGCCCTCCCCGCCCTCCCCGTCCTTCCGCGCCCTTCTCGCCTGGTGGCGAACCGGCCTTCGCCGCCAGCGCCGGCGCGATGCAGCACCCGTCGGGCAGCTTCAGTTCCGGCAGGTGCGCAAGCCTCTCGGCCTGCGTGAGCTTGGGATAGCCCACGTACATCATCACCACGCCCGAGACGAACCACATCGCCATGAGCAGGCACACGGCGATGCCGAGCCATCGGTGCGTGAGGTAGAGCCAGCGACGGGGCGAGAGCATGACCGCGCCCCTAGAACGTGGTGCGCAGCGCGACTTCCCACGCGCGCGGCTCGCCCAGCCTCACCTGCGAGCTGCCCGAGGCGACGTAGACCTCGTCGGTGAGGTTGCGCCCGCGCACCGTGAGCGTCGCGCGCGGCGAGAGCCGCCAGGCGAGGCCCGCGTCGAGCAGCGTGTAGCTCGCGAAGCGCTGCGTGTTGTCCACGTTGCCCATGCGGTCGGAGACGTAGCGCACGCCGCCGTAGGCCGACCAGCCCGGCAGGAAGTCCCAGTTCGCGTAGAGGTTGGCCACGCGCTCGGGAATGCCCGTCGGGCGGTTGCCGGCGCGGTCCACCGCGACCCCGCTCACCACCTGCACGAACTTGTCGAACTGCGCCTTCACGTACGCCACGTTGGCCTGCAGGCGCCACGCCGCGTTGAGGCGAACACCCGCCTGCGCCTCGAAGCCCTTCGAGGACTGCGCGCCCACGGGAATGGACACGTTGGGGTTGTCCGGGTCCGGCATCGAGAGGTTTTTGCGCTCGATGCGGTAGGCCGCCACCGTGCCGTTGCCGCGGCCGTCGAGGAAGTCGAACTTGCTGCCCACCTCGACCTGGTTGCCCTTGGTGAGGTCGAAGTCCTGGATCGCCCCGAAGTTGATCGTGGTGAGGATGCCCGAGGGCGGGTCGGCCGCCGTGCTGTAGGTGGCGTACACGTTGGCGTTGCGCGCGAACTCCCACATCGCGCCGATGCGCCCGGTGACCGGCTCGTAGTCGCGCTTGAAGTACGCGGGTTGGCCGCGTTCACCGCGCGGTAGTTCACCGCGTCGATGCGGATCTTCTCCCCGCGCAGCCCCGTGAGCAGGCTCCACCCCGCGCCGAGCCTCGTGATGTTCTCCGCGTAGAGGGCCTGGATGAACACGCGGTTGTCGCGGTCCGGGTTGGTCGCGGGCGTGACGCCGGGAATGTCGAAGAAGTTCTCGACGGTGAAATTGTTGGGGTCCACCGTGCTCACGATCGTCGAGAGCGAGGTCGGGTAGCGCGTCTGCTTGTTGCGGCTCATGTCGAGGCCGAAGGACCAGTCGGACGACAGCCCGGCGAGCGTGCCCTGGTGCGCGAGCTCGACCTTGTTGCCCATGAGCGTCTGGCCGTGCTTCTGGGCGAGGATGCCGGTGCGCTGCACGCGCGAATTGTCCGCGGTGTAACGGTACGTCTCGACGTTGCGGTAATCGCGCTCGGCGTCGTAGTAGTAGGCGGTGTTCGTGACGCGCGTGCGGTCGGACGCCTTGTACTCCAGGATCGAGCGCACCCAGTCCGTGACCTGCTCGTAGGCGCCATCGGCCGTGTTGAAGTTGGTGAAGCGAAGGCCCGGGTCGAACTGCGCGTTGGTCGTCGGGTTGAGCAGCGGCGTGCCCCAGTACGGCTGGTGGTCCTTGTTCTGCCACTCGTAGGCGAGGGTGTGCGACAGGCGGGGGGTGAGGTCCGCGAGCCACGAGGCCGTGAGCACCTGCGTGCGCCCGTCGGTGCGGTTCACGTAGCCCTCCCAGCCCTGCAGGCTCGCGTCGAGTCGGATGAAGTGGCGCGCGTCCTTGCCGCCGAGGGCCATCTGGCCGCCGTAGGCGCCCTGCCACGCGCCGTCGCTGCCGCCGCGCACGAGCACGTCGTTCGGCAGGGGCGTTCGCGTGGCGAGCTTGGAGACGTAGTTCACCGCGCCGCCGACCGCGCCCTGCCCGTAGAGGAAGCTCGAGGCGCCGCCCAGCACTTCCACGCGGTCGAGGATCCACGCGTCGACCGGGTGCGCGGCGATGACGTAGCCCACGTCGATGCCGTTGAAGAGCTGCGTGATCTGTCCGCTGGAGAAGCCGCGCATCGCGACGCTGCCGCCGCCACCCGGGGGCGAGTCGGCGATGACGCCGGGCACGCCCTGCAGGGCTTCGAGCGTGTCGCGGGTGCCGCGTGCGTCCATCGTCTCGCGGTCGACGATGTTGATGGTGGCGGCGGTCTGGCGCGGCGTGAGACCCAGGCGGCTGCCGGTGGCGGCGGGCACGTCGAGGGGGAGCTTCGAGTTGGGCGCGGGCGCCTGGTCGGTGACCAGGAGCTTTCCGATCGGGGCCGCGGAGGGCTTGGTCGGGTCGGTTTCCCGCTTTTCGTCTGTCGCCTGCTGGGCGTAGGCGCAGGCGGAGAGGGCGGCCATCACGGCCGCGGCAAGGATGGAGAGTCGGTTCATGTCGGGACTACCAGGTAAGCGACTTCGCGCCATCCGCGAAGAGCGCGCTGCCCGTCATTTCCGGGTTGCCGATCTTCACGCCGGCCATGAGGTCGGCTTGCGCGACGCCGTAGTGCTTCATGCACATCGCGCACGCGAGCACCGTGGCGCCCTTCGCCATCAGTTCGGCGAGAGATTTCTGCTGCGCACCGAACTTCCCGGCCTGCGACTTCGCCGCGAGATGCACGCCACGATCGTTGAGGAAGACCGTGAGCGGATGGCCGCGGCCGTGCTGGTTGCCGCCGAAGGCGAGGGCCATCGACGCGCGGTGAGGCTCGTCGGTGGTGAGGTTCACGAAGAGCGGGTCCTTGTCGCCGGCGTGGGCGGCGGGGGCGAGGGCAACGATGGCGATGGCCAGCGCGGCCAGGAACGAGAGCAGGCGTTTCATGGAATTGTCCTTGTGTGGGGAGGCCCGCCGGCGGCGGGCCGGGTTTCAATCGATGAGGCGGATCCGGCCATCCGTGCCTTCTTCCCACCGCGGGGCCTGGGCCTCGACGCGGCGGAACTCGGCGGGAATGTCGGTACGGACGGGAACGAGGGATGGCGCGGGCGCGGCCTCGAGGGCCGGCTCGACGGGCTCGAGCACGATCTGGTGTTCCGGCGGGAAATCGCCGGCATGAAAGCCGCCACCCGCCTTGACGGCGAATGCGGCGAGCAGCGCGATGGCCACGACATTGATCGCGGCCACGACCTTGAGTCCGGTCGGCATGGAAGCCTCCTGGCAACGGAAACGGCAAAGGGGCGCGCGCCGCTACGGGAGCGGGTGGCGCGTGCTCAGCGTTGCGTCAGGAAGCGAGGGGGGGTGCGCGGGGCTGCGCCGTGGTCCACGCGTGAAGCGGGCGCGGGGCGGCGAGGAAGAGCGCCGGTACGATCTCGGCGGGTACGGCGGGAAGCGGCAGGGCGACGGGTGCCGGGGGTGGCGCCATCGCGCCGGCGTGCGGCGAGCAGAACGGGCAATGGTCGAAATCCGAGGCCTTGGGGGCCTTCGGGAGGCCGGGGCCGTCCGCCGGGACCTCGACCTGGATCGGGCCGGTCGACGAGCACACCTCGATCCACTTGGTGCCGTGCGACTGTCCGAGCGCATGGGATACCGCCGGAACGAGCGCGGCCGCCGCCACCGCGACGAGCGCGACGAACGAGGCCAGGCGACGAAGGGGGGACGAAAGGCGCATGTCGGCCGCGATCATACAACGTCTGAACGCCTGAAGGGGACGCACACCTTCAGGCCGGGTGAAGGTGTGCGTCCCCTTCAGGATCAGTGAAGGTGTGCGTCCCCTTCGGGAAGTCAGCCCTGCCAGCGCAAGGGCGCTTCGAGATGGCAGCGCGCCAGGAGCGGCTCATCCCGGAAGACGGCATCGGGCGCGCCATCGGCCACGATGCGACCGCCCTCCATCACCAGCACGCGCGTGCACACGTCCAGCACGAGATCCAGGTCGTGGGTCGCGACGATGCGCGTGTGCTCGAACGCCTGCAGCAGCTTGATGAGCCGCCGGCGCGCGGCCGGATCGAGACCGGCGGTCGGCTCGTCGAGCAGCAGCACGTTCGGCCCCATCGCGATCACGCCGGCGAG
Organism: Betaproteobacteria bacterium; assembly: GCA_016711875.1. Classification (GTDB taxonomy): domain Bacteria; phylum Pseudomonadota; class Gammaproteobacteria; order Burkholderiales; family Usitatibacteraceae; genus FEB-7. The sequence goes on from JADJSD010000001.1 coordinate 419,393, forward strand.
CGCCACGGCCCGCTTCTCGCCGCCCGAGAGGTGATAGGGCGGCCGGTCGGCCAGGTGCGAAGCGCCCACGACGTCGAGCGCCGTCGCCGCGAGCGAAGCCGCCTCTTCCGCCGAGACACCCAGGTTGAGCGGCCCGAAGGCCACGTCCTCCTGCACCGTGGGCATGAAGAGCTGGTCGTCGGCATCCTGGAAGACGAAGCCGATCGTGCGGCGCACGAGATCGCGCGACCCGGGCGTCACCGACACGTCGCCGATCCGCACCTCGCCCGCGTTGGCCTCCAGCAACCCGGCCATCATCAGCAGCAGCGTCGACTTGCCCGCCCCGTTGCCGCCCACGATCGCCACCGACTCGCCGGGCGCCACGCGAAAGCTCGCGCCATCCAGGGCCGTCGTGCCGTCCGGGTAGGCGTAGGAAAGGCCGATGGCCTCGACCAGGTGATCGCTCATCCGCCGAACCCCGTGAGAAGCCGCCCCAGCACGAGCGGCAGGTACACGGCGCGCGCGGCAATGAAGAACGCCACCCACCCCGCGACGAAGACGGTGTCGCGCGGCGACCACCGCAGCGTCCGGACCGAACGGATCTCCCCGTCGAACCCGCGCGCGAGCATCGCCCGGTAAATGCGCTCCGCCCGCTCGAACGCGCGCAGCAGCAGGTGGCCCGCGAGCGACCCGTACACCGCCAGCGTCGGCGAGCCCCGCCCGCCCCGCGCCTCCCGCGCCGTCGCCATGCGCGCGCCCTCGCCGCCCAGCACGAACGTGTAGCGCCAGAGGAACAGCAGCTGCGCGGTGAACACGCGCGGCGTCCCGAGCGCCGCGAGCCCCGCGCACAGCGCGTGCATGCCCGTGCCCGCGACCACCGCCAGCGCCGCCGTCACCGTGAGCGCGAAACGGAGCAGTATCGACCCGAAACTGATCCACCCGCCGGCCATCGTCACGCCCTGCGACACTTCCATCGGCGTGCGGTCGAGGACCGGGTTGGCGATGCCCATCAGGACCGCGAAGGGCGCCGCGAGCGCGAGCTTGCGCGCGAGCCATCGCCACGGTACTTCGCCCATCGAAGCGAGCGCGACGGGATAGAGCAGGAAGGGCAGGAGCGCGACCACCGTGTGCCGCTCGTAGGAGACCACGGCGAAGAGGAACGCGATCGTCGTCACGATCTTCGCGCGCGGGTCGAGCCGCGAAAGCGCCGTGTCCCGCGAAGCGAGCGTGTCGGCGAGGCGAAGGTCCGCGAGCGCGGATTCGAGACGGCTCATGGCGGCCGATGATGCGCCATCCGGGCCGCCGCCGGAATGGCTAGCGGCGTCGCCCGAGCGCGAAGCCCGCCGCGACGACGAGCGCGAGCGTCGCGAGCGCGCCCACCAGGCCCGCGAAGGACTTGCCGGCATTCACCTCCGGCCACGGCGATTCCTCCTCGAGCGCCACCTTGGCCGCGGGCATGTCGTAGTCGGGCAGCAAGGCCGTGGTCGCCTGCACGAGCGCCAGCGACCCGTGCACGCCGCTTTCCGGCGCCTTCAGTTCCGCCGTCCCCGCCGCGTGGGCGATCGACCACTCGAGCCCGTCGGGCCGGGGCGAGGCGAACCACGAGAGCACCCCGGCCACGAGCGCCGCGGCGACCGCGAGGCCGGCCAGGGAGCGACGGCGAACCGGGACCGGCGAGGCCACGAGATCCGGCCGCGCCTTGGCCAGGAAGAGCACGAGCGCCGCGGTGGCAAGCCCCTCCGCCAGCCCGATCGCCAGGTGGATCGGCAGCATCAGCGCGAGGAAGGGGCCCGAAGGCAGGCTCGAGATTCCCGAGGCCACCGTCTGCAGCACGACGCCCGTGGCCCCCAGCAGGAGGGCGCCGACGGCCGCGACCACCGCCGCGAAACCTACCCGGGCGCGGGAAGATCCGGCCGGTGCCAGCGGGCGGTACAGGAGGGGATAGGCCACGAAGCAGGGCAGCACGCCCATGTTGAACAGGTTGGCGCCCAGCGCGAGCAGGCCCCCGTCCGCGAAGAAAAGCGCCTGGACGGTGAGCACCGAGGCGATCACCAGGAACGCCGCCGAGGGCCCCAGCAGGATGGCGAGGAGCAACCCGCCGCCCAGGTGGCCGCTGGAACCGGTGCCCGGAATGGCGAAATTGATCATCTGGGCCGCGAAGACGAAGGCGCCCAACACCCCCATCAATGGGACGAGGCGATCTTCGGAGCGGGCGCTCACCTTCCTCGCGCACACGGCGAGGGTGGCCGCGGAAGCCACCCACATCACCCCTCCCACGGCGGGGGAGAGCAGCGCATCGGCCATGTGCATCGTCGGTCGTCCCGTGCGGTATGAAGAACAGGCTCGATCATCATACGACGATCCCCGGCCGGCTTTGACGGCAGACAAGGTTCCGGCGCCTTAAGGAAGGCCTAAGGCGGGATCGCCACGATGGCGGCCATGACAACCCCGAAAGGAACCGCCATGCGCCCCCTCCTCCTCGCCTTCGCCCTCGCGGCCGCCCCGGCCTTCGCCGCCGCCCCGTCCGACCTGCTGGCCGAATTCGCCGCCCAGGCGAAGAAGGAGAGCCCCGCCTTCGCCGGCTTCTCCGCCGAGCGCGGCCGCGCCTTCTTCACGGCCGCCCACGGCAAGGACTGGCGCTGCGACACCTGCCACGGCGCGAACCCGGCCCAGCCCGGCAAGCACACCGTCACCGGCAAGGCGATCGCTCCCCTCGCCCCGGCCGCCAACCCCGATCGGTTCGCGAACCTCGACAAGGCCGAGAAGTGGTTCAAGCGCAATTGCGGCGACGTCGCCGGCCGCCCCTGCACCCCCCTCGAGAAGGGCGACGTGCTCGCCTGGCTCGCCACCGTCAAGTAGGAGATCGTCATGCAACCCACCTGGAAAGCCTTCCGCCTCGCCGGCCTCTACTTCATCGCCGCCGCGACCACCACCCACGCGCTGCACGCCGACGCGGGCAGCAAGGAATACGTCGTGAACGACCCGGCCTACAAGCAGGAGTGCGGCTCGTGCCACGTGCCCTATCCGCCGGCCCTCCTGGCGGCCCCCTCGTGGCGCGCCGTGATGGGCGGCCTCGACAAGCACTTCGGCACCGACGCCTCCCTCGACGCCGCGCCCCGCGCCGCGATCCTCGCCTTCCTGGAGAAGAATTCCGGCACGCGCGACACGAGCGCGGGCGGCAAGCCCCTGCTGCGCCTCTCCGAGACGGCGTGGTTCCGCAAGGAACACGGCAAGGAAGTCTCCCCCGCGACGCTCAAGCTGCCGGAGGTGAAGAGCATCGCCAACTGCGGCGCGTGCCACACCGGCGCCGAGCGCGGCAGCTACGCGGAGCGCGACATCCGCGTGCCCGGCGGGAGGACGAAATGAGCGCCCTCGCCCGCACCGGCGGAACCGGCAGCCCGCAAGCGTCCACCGTGAAGGTGTGGGACATCCTCACCCGTGTCTTCCACTGGTCCTTCGCCGCGAGCTTCGCCGGCGCGTGGCTCACCGCCGAGAGCGAGCGCTTCCGCGACGTGCACGTGATCCTGGGCTACGGGATGCTCGGGCTGATCGGCTTTCGCATCCTGTGGGGCTTTGTCGGCCCGAAGCACGCGCGCTTCTCGAACTTCATCAAGGGCCCCGCCGCCGTGGCGAGCTACCTGCGCTCGCTCGTGGGGCCGCGTCCCGAACACCACCTGGGCCACAACCCGGCGGGCGCGATCGCCATCGTGGCGCTCCTCGCGGCGGGCCTCGCCACCATCGCATCGGGCTGGGCGGTCTACAACGATCTCGGCGGCAAATGGATCGAGGAATCCCACGAGATCCTCGCGAGCGCCATGCTGGCCGTGGTCGGCGTCCATGTCGCGGGCGTGGTCCTCTCGAGCTGGCTGCACGGCGAGAACCTCGTGGCCGCGATGCTGACCGGGCGCAAGAAGGCCCCGGGGGCCGGGCACTAGACTCGCCATCAGGGACGATCCACTCCGGGGTGACGACATGCGCGTGCTGCTGGTCGAGGACGATGCGCTGCTGGGCGACGGCATCCAGGCCGGCCTTCGCCAGCAGGGCTTCGTCGCGGACTGGGTGCGCGACGGCGTGGCGGCGGACCTCGCGCTCGAAGGGGGGGATTTCGCCGCCGTGGTGCTCGACATCGGGCTGCCGCGCCGCTCCGGCCTCGAGGTGCTCGCGCGGCTGCGCGCCCGCGGCAAGGCCGTGCCGGTGCTGATCCTCACCGCCCGCGACACCGTGGACGACCGCATCGCCGGCCTCGACGCCGGCGCCGACGACTACCTCGTGAAGCCCTTCGACCTGGGCGAGCTGGCCGCGCGCCTGCGGGCCCTCGCCCGGCGCTCCGCGGGCAACGCGTCGGCCGCGCTCACCGTCGGGGCCCTCGTCCTCGACCCGGCCGCGCGGGAAGTGCGCTGGCGCGGCGAGCCCTGCGCCCTCGCGCCGAAGGAGTTCGCGCTGCTCGAGGCCTTCATGCTTTCCGCCGGCCGCGTGCTCACGCGCGAACAGCTCGAGGAGAAGCTCTACGGCTGGGGCGAGGAGACGGGCTCCAACGCGGTCGAGGTGCACGTGCACCACCTGCGCAAGAAGATCGCGCCGTCGGTCGTGCAGACGATCCGCGGCGTGGGCTACGTGCTGCCGAGGGATCTCGCATGAGGACCGGCAGCGCCCGCACGCGCCTGCTGGTCACCTTGCTGGCGGGCCTCGCCGTCGCCGCCATCGCCGTCGCCATCGCCACCGCGAGAAAGACCGACCACGAGGTGGCCGAGCTCTTCGACGCGAGCCTCGCGCAGAACGCCTCCCTCCTCGTGATGCGCATCGGCGAGGAGGTCGACGAGATCGAGACGGAGCACGCGCCCGTCCTGCACAAGTACGCGAAGCCCCTGTCCTTCCAGGTGTGGAAGCGCGGGAGGAAGCTCCTGCTGCACTCCGCCGACGCGCCGGACGCGAAGCTCTCCGAACGGCTGGAGGGTTTTTCCACCGTGACGCAGGGCGGCCGCGACTGGCGGGTCTTCGGCGTGTGGGACGCGAAGCGCGAGTACCTCGTGCAGGTGCGAAGCGCGGTCGCGGACCGCCAGCACGTCATCGTCGACATCATGAAGGCGCTGGCGACGCCCCTCGTCATCGCCCTGCCGGTCATCGCCCTGCTCGTGTGGTTCGCGGTGGGGCTCGCGTTCCACCCGCTCGCGCGCGTGGGCGAGGCGCTCTCGCGGCGCGACCCGAACTACCTCGAGCCGCTGGAAGGCGACGTGCCCCGCGAGATCGCGCCGCTGGTGCAGCGGCTCAACGCCCTGCTCGCCCGCGTGAAGGATTCGCTCGAGGGCGAACGGCGCTTCGCGAGCGACGCCGCGCACGAGCTGCGCACGCCGCTGGCGGCCCTGCGCGCCCAGCTGCAGGTCGCGCAAGGCGCGCGGGAAGCGACCGAACGCGATCGCGCCATCGCCCAGGCGCTCGCGGCGGGCGAGCGGGCGACCCACGTGGTCGAGCAGCTCCTCACCCTCGCGCGACTCGACCACCAGGCCTGGAAAGAGGCCGCGCAGCCTTTCGACCTGCATCGCGTGGCGGCCGACGCCATCGCCGAGCGGGCGGCGCTCGCCGGAGCGAAGCGCATCGAGCTCGCCCTCGAGGGCCCGACGGGGCTGCGCGCGAGCGGCCACGCCGGGCTCGCGGCCATCGCGGCCGGCAACCTCATCGACAACGCGATCCGCTACTCGCCGCCCGGGACGGAAGTGGTGGTGAGGCTGGCCACCGAAGGCAATATCGTCCAGCTTCGCGTGGTGGACCAGGGGCCGGGCATCCCGGCCGCACGCCGCGCCGAGGCGCTCTCGCGCTTCGCCCGCCTCGACACGCAGGTCGTCGAGGGCAGCGGCCTGGGGCTTTCCATCGTCGCCCGCGTGGCCGAGCTCCACGGCTCGCCCCTCGCCCTCGGCGAGGGCCCCGGCGGCCGGGGCCTCGAGGCCCTCATCGCCTTCCCCGCCGCCTGAGCGGAGCGCCCGGGCGGCCGGGTATGAGAAAATGCCGGTCCCCGAAGCCCCGCCCGCTCTCCCTGCCCGCTGCAGGGACGTTCCGTCGCCCCGCCCATGACGATCGCCCAGGAAGTCGCCCGCCGCCGCACGTTCGCGATCATCTCGCACCCGGACGCCGGCAAGACCACGCTCACCGAGAAGCTGCTGCTCTTCGCGGGCGCCATCCAGATCGCCGGCACCGTGAAGGGCCGCAAGGCGACGCGTCACGCCACGAGCGACTGGATGGAGATCGAGAAACAGCGCGGCATCTCGGTGGCGAGCTCGGTGATGCAGATCGAGTACAAGGACTGCGTGGTGAACCTGCTCGACACCCCGGGCCACCAGGACTTCAGCGAGGACACCTACCGCGTGCTCACGGCGGTGGACGCCGCGCTCATGGTGATCGACGCCGCCAACGGCGTGGAAGCGCAGACGCTGCGACTGCTGCAGGTGTGCCGCGCGCGGAACACCCCCATCCTCACCTTCGTGAACAAGATGGACCGCGAGGTCCGCGAGCCCCTGGACCTCGTCGACGAGATCGAGCGCACCCTGGGCATGGCGGCCGTTCCCTTCACCTGGCCCGTGGGCATGGGAAAGCGCTTCCATGGCGTGTACGACCTGCGCGAGAAGCGCATGCGCGTCTTCCGCGCGGGCGCGGACCGGATCGTCGACGGCGACGACGAGATCCTCACGGACATCGACACGCCGCAGGCCGTCGAACGCTTCGGCGAGGAACTCGCCCACGCCAAGAACGAGTTCGAGCTGGTCTCGGGCGCCTCGCCGGACTTCGACAAGGCCGCCTTCCTCGCCGGGAAGCAGACGCCCATCTTCTTCGGCTCGGCCATCAACAACTTCGGCGTGCAGGAGATCCTGGACGCCCTCGCGGAACTCGCCCCGCCCCCGGGCCCGCGCATGGCCATCCAGCGCGAGGTGAAGCCGGACGAGACGCGCTTCACCGGCGTCACCTTCAAGATCCAGGCGAACATGGACCCGGCGCACCGCGACCGCATCGCGTTCGTGCGCGTGTGCTCGGGCAAGTTCGAGCGCGGCATGAAGCTCAACGTGGTGCGCAACAAGAAGTCCATCCGCCCCGGCAGCGTGGTCTCGTTCCTCTCGCAGCGCCGCGAGCTGCTGGACGTCGCCTTTCCCGGCGACATCATCGGCATCCCGAACCATGGCACGCTGCAGCTGGGCGACACGCTCACCGAAGGCGAGGACCTGCAGTTCACGGGCCTGCCCTTCTTCGCGCCGGAGATCTTCCAGGGCGTCGAGGTGGCCGATCCCATGAAGAGCAAGCAGCTGAAGCTCGGCCTCGCGCAGCTGGGCGAGGAAGGCGCGATCCAGGTGTTCCGCCCGCACCACGGCGGCACGCTGCTGCTGGGAGCCGTCGGGCAGTTGCAGTTCGAGGTCGTCGCGCACCGCCTTCAGCACGAGTACGGCGTGCCGGTGCGGGTGGTCCCCTCCAAGTTCACGATCGCGCGCTGGGTGACTTGCGACGACCCCAGGGAGATGGACCGCTTCATCGAGGCGAGCGGCCACCGCATCGCCTACGACGCGGTGGATGCCCCCACCTTCCTGGCGTCAGCCCGCGCGGAACTCACGGTCACGCAGGAGCTGTGGCCGAAGATCAAGTTCCACGCGCTGCGCGAGCACGCGGGGCTGGTTTTTCAGTCCCGCCTGGAGGGCTAGACCCTCCCGGCGAAGCGCTAGCGCGAGTCGTTCCTCACCAGCGCCGGCACGTCCGCCTGCGGCGCATGGCAGCCCAGGCACATGTAGTGCCTCCCCTCGATCGCGAGCTTGTCGTCCGCCTTCACCCAGTGGCTTTCGGGCAGGGGCGGGCGCTTCGCCTTCTTCCCCTTCTCCGGCGCCTTGTGGCAGCTCATGCAATCGTTGTTGGCGAAGGTGATCGGAAGCGAATCCTCGATCGTGTGCGGGATCATCGGCGGCATGCCCGAGCCGGGCAGCGGCTTCGTGATGTCGTAGCCGTCCTTGAACTCGAAGGCCCTGGGCTGGAGCGCCTCGCCCGCCGCGCCCTTCTTCAGGCCGAACTGCGTGTCGGGAATCGTCACGGGCTTCTGCGCGAAGGCGATCGAGGCGAACGCGGCGAGGACGAGAGCGGGCAGGATGCGTTTCATGGGGCTTTTCCTTCCGTCGGAACGGGGTTCGGGGCGCGGGCGCGCGCCAGCAGGTCGAAGCGAAGGGCCTTCTCGGGGCACACGGCGATGCACTCGCCGCAGTTCGTGCATTCGCCCGCCGCGACGAAGCCGCGAGCGGCGCAATCCTTGAAGTCGAGGACGCGGGGTTCCGGGCACGCGCGCACGCAGTCGCCGCAGCGCGTGCAGGCGGCATCGCTGAACGCCACCTTCGTGAGGCCCGCGCGTCCGGCCACGGACCAGAACGCGCCCAGCGGGCACAGGTGGCCGCACCACGCGCGCTTCGCGACGAAGGCGTCGAGCAGGAAGATCGCCGCGGCGGCCGTGAGCCCCAGGCCCGCGCCGAAAAGCAGCTCGCGGTGCAGCATCGCGATAGGGCTCACCCACTCGAAGGCCGCCAGGCCCGTGAACGTGGAGAGGACGAGCGCGAGGCCGAGCCCCCAGTAGCGCATCGAAGGCGACAGGTGCACGAGATCGCGCCCGCCGACGCGCTGGCGCACCGCATGCGCCGCGTCGGTGACGAGGTTCATGGGGCAGGCCCACGCGCAGAAGGCGCGACCGCCCGCGACGAGATACGCGGCGAGCACCAGCAGCGCGCCGCCGAGCGCCGTCGATTCGGGCCGGTGGCCGGCCGCCAGCATCTGCAGCACCGCGAAGGGATCGACGAGGGGCACGCTGCCCGCCAGCGTGGCCGCCGAGAGGTTGCCGGCGAGGAGCGGGGCACCCGCGAGCTTCCAGCCCCACGCCGCGGTGCCGGCGAAGAGCAGCAGCACGCCCGCCTGCGTGATCCGGCGCGCGAGCTGGAACCGCCGGGCGACGAGCCATCCGGCCAGTGTCGTCGGCGGCTCGAAGTGGCGTACGGTCCTGGGCGAGACTGCGTTCACAGCCCTCCACCGGCGCGTTGAGGTAGTCGGCGCCTTGCCCGTGGGCGCCTGCGGGCCGGGCATCGCCTTCGGGGCGGCGGAGGGCTTCGCCGGCGTCGCGGGCGGCGACGGCTGCGCCACCGGTTCCGCAAGGCCCGCGTCGCGCGTGGTCGCCGGGCGGCGGTAGTGATCGCCGATCCTTCCCTGCACGAGCCTCGGGTCGACGACCCGGATGGCGGCCACCTGCGTGGGGCAAGCCTTCTCGCACAGGCCGCACCCGGTGCAGTCCTGCGCGTGGACGACGGGCACGAACACCGCGTGCTTCGAGATCCCGCGCGGATGCGGGTCCACGGTGATGGCGCGCCCCTTCACCGGGCAGACGCGGTAGCAGACCTCGCACCGCAGGCCCTGCCACGACAGGCAATTCTCCGCATCGACCACCGCGAGCCCCATGCGGGCGCGGTCCACGCGGTCGAGCGCCTTGTCGAGCGCGCCCGTCGGGCAGGCCTTCGCGCAGGGGATGTCCTCGCACAGGTGGCAGGGCTCCTCGCGCGGCACGAAATGCGGCGTGCCCAGGGGAATGCCGGCGGCGGCCGGGGCGAGCTTGAGCGTCGGGTAGGGGCAAGCGCGCACGCACTGGCCGCACTTCACGCACAGCGCCTCGAAATCGCCGGCGGGGCGCGCGCCGGGCGGCCGCAGCGCGAAGTGCGCGGCGTGGGCCTCCTGCCGCAGCAACGAGAACCACGCGAGACCCGCGCAGGCGGCACCGGCGGCGCCCTGCGCGCTCCTCGCGAGGAACTGGCGGCGGCTCGCGGCCATGGACCGGCCTTCCGTCAGGCCTTCGTCACCTTCACCGCGCACTTCTTGAAGTCCGACTCGCGCGAGATGGGATCGACGGCATCGAGGGCCAGCTTGTTGACGAGGAGCGCCTCGTCGAAGAACGCGGCGAAGACCGAGCCCTTGGGCATGGCGTTGCGGCCCTTCGTGTCCACGACGAGCTTCAGCTTGCCGCGGCGCGACTCGATCCACACCACGTCGTTCCTCTTGATGCCGCGCTTCTCGGCATCGGCCGGGTGCATGTAGAGCAGCGCCGTGGGCGCGGATCGGTTGAGCTCGGCCACGCGGCGCGTCATCGAGCCGGTGTGCCAGTGCTCGAGTATCCGGCCCGTGCACAGCCACAGGTCGTAGTTGGCGTCCGGCTGCTCGACCGGCGCCGCGTACGGGCGGAAGAAGATCTTGGCCTTGCCCGCGAGCGAGGTCGGCTTCGCGTCCGTGACCTTGTCCAGGTCGCCGGTGGGCAGCGCCTTGAAGGCGGGCCCGTAGAAATCGAAGCCCGCGCCCGCCTTCACGTACGGGTCGTGCCCCTCGAGGAAGCGGTACTTCGTCTCCTTGCCGTTCACCACGGGCCAGCGCAGGCCACGCACGTCGTCGCGGTAGTACAGGTCGAAGGGCGCGAGGTCGTGGTGGTGGCCGCGGCCGAATTGCGCGTACTCCTCGAAGAGCGCCTTCTCGACGAACCAGGATTCGCCCAGCGCCTTCACGGTCGAGTTGGCCTTGCCCTTGGCCACCGGGTCCGGCCACGCGAAGGCCTTGTTCTCCGGCCGCGCGAAGAGCACGTCGTAGAGCGTGGCCTCCGGGTCGTAGCCCTGGGCCTTCGCCTCGGCGAGCACGTCGGGCAGCTTGCCATCCTCGTAGCCGTCGACCTTCAGGCCCGGCAGCGCCTTCTCGCCCCACACCTCCTTCAGCCGGAAGCGCTTGGCGAACTCGAGCATCATCCACACGTCGGTGCGCGCCTCGCCGGGCGGGTCCACCTGCTGGCGCCACATCTGCGTGCGCCGCTCGGCGTTGCCGTAGGCGCCCCACTTCTCGAAGATCATCGCCGCGGGCAGTACCAGGTCCGCCACCTTGCCCGAGAGCGTGGGGTAGCAGTCCGCGACCACGATGAAGCTGTCGGTCTCGCGCGCGGCCTTGATCCAGTGGTTGGCGTTGGGCGAGGACTGGAAGGGGTTGGTCACCTGCACCCACAGGAACTTGACGCCGCCGTCCTCGATGTCGCGCAGGATGCCCATGATGTCGCTGCCGGGCTTCGGGTTGAGCGTCTTCGCGGGGAGCTTCCACGTCTTCTCGGTGAGGGCGCGGTGGGCGGGGTTGTCCACCACCATGTCCGCGGGCAGGCGGTGCGAGAAGGTGCCCACCTCGCGCGCCGTGCCGCAGGCGGAGGGCTGGCCGGTGAGGGAGAACGCCGCGTTGCCGGGCGTCGCGTGCTTGCCCAGCAGCAGGTGGATCATGTAGCACTGCTCGTTCACCCAGACGCCCCGCTGGTGCTGGTTGAACCCCATCGTCCAGAAGGAGATGACGTTGCGCTTCGGGTCGATCATCAGCTGGAGCAGCTGCTCGAGCTTCTCCTTGAATTTCGCGAGCGGCTCGTCCGGGTCGCCCTTGCAGAGTTCGGCGACGAAATCGAGCGTGTAGGGCTCGACGCCGCGCTTGAACTCCTCGAAGGAGATGAGCCAGTGGCGCCCGGCGCTCGTGCGGCTCTTCTGCTCGACCTGTTCGCCCACCTTCCGGCGCTGGCCGACGGCCTCGTACTTGTCGAGGGTGACCACAAGCTCCTTGGCCTGGATGTCCTTCTCGGCCTCGTAGGCGAACTTGCTCGTGGGCCGCATGCCGTAGCCGATGTCGTACGGGCCCGTCGCGAAGACGCAATGCTTCTCGACGAAGGCCTTGTTCATCGCGCCGCGGGCGACGATCTCGCGCGCGATCCAGTTCTGCAGGGCGAGGTCGGTTGAGGGCTTGATGACGATCTCGAGGTCCGAGAGGTCCGAGCTCATGTTGCGGTAGGTGGTGACATTCACCACCTTCGTCGCCTTGGCGACGAGCCGGCGGTCCGTCACGCGCGACCACAGCACCGGGTGCGCCTCGGCCATGTTGGCGCCCCAGAGCACGACCGTGTCCGCGAGCTCGATGTCGTCGTACACGTTGGCCGGCTCGTCCACGCCGAAGGTCTGCATGAAGGCCGCGACCGCGCTCGCCATGCAGTGGCGCGCGTTCGGGTCGATATTGTTCGAGCGGAAGCCCGCCTTCATGAGCTTGGCGGCGACGTAGCCTTCCTGGATGGTGTACTGGCCCGAGCCGATGATGGACACGCCCGAGGGGCCCTTCTCCTGGTAGGCGCGGCGGAACTGCTTCTCCATCTCGTCCATCGCGGCCTTCCACGTGACCGGCGCGAAGTCGCCCTTCTTGTCGAACTTGCCGTCCTTCATGCGCAACAGCGGCCGCGTCAGGCGGTCCTCGCCATACATGATCTTCGACAGAAAAGTAACCCTTGATGCAGTTGAGGCCCCGGTTCACGGGCGCGTCGGGGTCGCCCTTGGTGGCGACGATCTTCCCGCCCGCGGTGGCGACCTGTATGCCGCAGCCCGTGCCGCAGAAGCGGCACACGGCCTTGTCCCACGCCCAGCCGGCCTCGGCCTTCCTCGCCTGGGCGAGCGCGACCTGCGAGACGGGGAAGCCGACCGTGGCGGCGGTGGCGGTGGCGACGCTGCTCTTGATGAAGGCGCGGCGGGTCAGGCTGGTCATTGAGGTTCTCCCTCGGGGAAGTAGTGGTAGACCATCTCGGCGAGCGCGACGCCGGGCACGGCCTTGAGGCGCAGGAGCCCCGCCATCTCGTCGTCGATGCCGTCGGCTTCCTGCACGACGACGAAGCGGTGGGTGGCGGGGTCGCGGTGGAAGACTTCGACCGCGGGCAGGGCGGCGACGGCCGCGAGGCATTCGTCGAAGCGGCCGGGCGCCGTCACGACGAGGATTCCGGACAGGTTCATGAAACGAGTCTGTCCGGGAGCCCCGTCAACCCGGTTGACCCGGATCAAAAGGGCTACTTTTCATGCATCTTTCGTACCATGCGGGCGCTATCGCCGGCGGGCGGGTCCCTGCACCACGGGCGAGGAGAGCGTGCCGAGGAACCGCACCAGGTCGCGCCGCTCCCCGTCCGTCAGCGCGACCGGCTGCAGCTCCGAGCCCGAACCGTGCCCATGCCCCCTCGAGGTCGTGACGGGCGTCGACTCCGGCGCGCGCGCGTAGTGGTCGACCACCGCCTCAAGCGTCGCGAGCTGCCCCGCGTGCATGTAGGGCGCACGCTCGGCCACGCCGCGAAGCGACGGCGTCTTGAAGGCGCGCCGCAGCACCGGGTCGATCGCGTTGATGAAACGCAGTTCGCGGCAGGCGTCCGGCTTCGCGTCGCTGAAGGGGCCGAGGCAGTTGAACTCGTCGGCCTGCACGGCCTTCGCGCCCGCGGCGCGGCCCGGATCGGGGTTCGCGGCCTCGAGCGGCGGCACGCGCGTCGAGTGGAAGAAGTGGTCCGTGAAGAGCGGCCCGTTGTGGCACGTGATGCACTGCCCCTTGCCGAGGAACACCTTGAGCCCGTTCGCCTCCTCCTCGTCGAGGATCGAGGCCGCGCGCCGTTCGCCCCGCGCCAACGCCTCGGCGAAGCGGTCGAACCGCGAAGGCTCGTGGCGGAGCGTCGCCTCCCACGCGGCGATGGCCTTGCCGACGTGGGCGAAGACGCGCGAGACGGCCGCGCGCGTGGCGGGCGGCATCGATTCCCACGCCGCCATCTCTTCCGCGGTGCCGAGCGGGCCGGCGTCCTGCGGGGATTCGGGCAGGTCGGGGAAGCGGCCGAAGATCGCGCGATAGTCGGCCCGGTAGTGCGCCTTCACCAGGCGCGCCACGCGAAGCCGGTTGATGCCGTGCTCCCGCGCGTCCTCCAGCGGCGCGAGGGCCTGCGACCACAGGCTGTCCTTGCGGCCATCCCAGAAAAGCCAGGGGCCGCGTCCGGCGAAGGCGAGCGGCATCGTGCGCCTCGCGGTGAGCCCGATCGCCTCGCCGCGCGGCTTGCCGTCCTGGAACTGCAGCGCCGCGTCGTGGCAAGTGGCGCAGGCGACGCGGCCATTCGCCGAGAAACGCGGGTCGGCGAAGAGCCGCTTGCCCAGGGCCGCGGCGGCCGGCTTCCCTTCATGCGCGTTGGTGGGGTCGGCCCGGCGGGCCGGCAACCGCGACAGCCGCAGCGAGGCGATGAGCGCGGTCTCCTCCGACGAGAATTCCACCGGCGGCGCGATGACGACCTCGAAGGCCGTCACGTCGGAATCCGGCAGTTTCTGCACCGCGATGAGCACTTCCCACCGGCCGGGCATCGTGAATTTCATGCCCTCGATCTCGTAGGTGCCCGGCGCGCTCTCGCGCGTCACCTTCGGTCGCGTGGGCAGGCCGTGCCCGTGCTCGGGCATGCCGCCGTTCACGTAGACGAGCGCCCCGGCGACGGGCACGCCGCCGGGCGTGGCCACCTTCACGCGCCAGGCATGGATGTCGTGCAGCGGGATCCGCGCCGGCGGCAAGAGCGTCACGGCGAAGTGGCCGTTCGGCGAAGTGCGCGAGAGGACCGGGGCCGCGAACGCGGCCGCCGGGACGACGGCAAGGGCGAGAGCCGCGCAGGCGAGGAAGTCGCGTGCGCGGCCCGGCCGCACCATGCCTACTTGACGGCCTTGTAGCTGAACTTCTGGCCGCCGACGGCGGCCTGGTACATGAGGCCGCCCTTGGCGATGGTGAAGATGGCCATGCCCTTGTAGTACTTGCTCACGCCCGCGGCATCGTTCTTCCCGCCGCTCACGCCGGCTGTCGCGCCCCCGGTTCCCGCCTGGGCGCCAGCGGCCGCGGTGATCGCCACCGCCGAGGCCTCCGCGCCGAACTCGAAGTTGCCGCCGGTGAACTCGCGGAAGGCGCGCTCGTCCTCGAAGAAGATGATCTGGCTGAAGGCCTGCCCGCCGAGCTGCAGGCCCACCGAGACCTGGTTCATCGTGGTGTCGCCCACGTGCTTGCCCTTCACGTACACGCGGCCGGAGCCGTGCGCGGCGCCCAGGCCCACCCCGCCCTTGCCGATGGTCGGGAAGAGCGCGTAGCCGTAGGCCTTGTCGAGGTAGTGGCCACTCTGGCTGGCGTTGCGGAAGGTCTTGAGGGCGTCGGAATAGTCATCGGCCAGCGCGGGGGCGGCCGGCAGGAACGCCAGAAGCAGGGGCAGCAGGAAGCGAGTCAGCATGAGTTTCTCCTGGATGGGGGAATCGAGCGGGGATGGCCCGATCGCGATGGTAAACGGGCGCGGGCGCCGCCGCATCCCGGACGTTCGTCCCCGCCCCGGGCCGGTGCCGCGGCCTTGACTGCGATCAACGGCCGTTAGCGCCTGCGGCGCAAAGTGTCCCTTCCCGAAACCCGAAGGCCTGAGCAAACCCCGCCCCGATGAAACTCGCCGGACGACACTTCACGATCCGGGCGCGCATCTTCGCGCTCGTGCTGGCGGCGACGCTGCCGCTGGTGGCGCTCGCCTTCGCGCTCGGCGTCATGGAGTACCTCCACGCCCGCGAAGTGAGCGTGGACCGGGCGCGATCCGTGGCCCGCAACGTCGCGGTGCGCATCGAGGCCCATCTCGCGGGGCTGGAGGCCACGCTGCAGCGCCTGGCCGAGCGGCCGCGCGTGAAGTCGCTGGATCCGGCGGCCTGCGACGCGGCGATCGCGGACTACGTGAGCCTGCATCCGCAGTTCACGACGCTCGTGGTGCGCCGCGCCAACGGCGGACTCGTCTGCTCCAGCCGGAAGGACACCCTGCCCACGGTCGACCCGGAACGCTTCTCCTGGTTCGAGCCGGCCGTGCGGGCGGGCGGGTTCCGGGCGAGCGGCGCCTTCGTCGATCCGCACACCGCCCGCTGGGTCACCGTCCTCACCTACCCGATCCGCGGCGCCACGGGAGAAGTCTCGGGGATCGCGATCCTGCCCCTCGATCTCGACTCGCTCGGCCAGCGCCTGCGCGGCTCGATCCCCGACGACTTCCTCGTCGGCGTGATCGATGCCGACGACCGCTACCTCATCCGGTCCCGTCGGGGCGATACCTACCAGGGCCAGCCCCTCGCCCCGCACATCGCCCGGGCGCTTCGCGCAAGCGCCGGGGATTTCGAGGCCGAGGGTCCCGACGGCGTGGCGCGGCAGTACGCCCACCAACCCATCGCCGGCCCGGGCTGGCGCGTGGCCGCCGGCATCGAGCAGGACACGCTCGTCGCCGCCTCGCGCCGCCAGCTCGCCGCGAGCATCGCCTTCTTCGTCCCGTTCCTCCTCGCCGTGTTCTTCGTGACGTGGCGCCTGGGCCGCACCATCGCCGACCCGATCCGCGATCTCGCGAACACCGCCACCCGCCTGGCTGAAGGCGACAGCGGTGCGCGCGCCGCCGGCGCGAACCTGCGCGAGATCGACGAGGTCGCGCGGCAGCTGAACCGCATGCTCGAGGTGCAGGCCACCCACCGCGAGGCCCTGCTCGCGAGCGAGCGGCGCTTCCGCGACCTGGTCGAGAACGTCCCCAACATCGCGGTGCAGGGCTACGACCGCGAGCGCCGCGTCACCTTCTGGAACGACGCGAGCGAGCGCCTGTACGGCTGGTCGCCCGACGAGGCGCTCGGCCGCCGCCTCGAGGACCTCATCATCCCGCCGCCCATCCGCGAGATCGTGATCGAGCAGCACGCGCGCTGGGTGCGCGGCGGCCCGGGCATCCCCGCGAGCGAGCTGGTGCTGCAGAGAAAGGACGGCTCGCCCGTCTCGGTCTTCTCCAGCCACTCGATGCGCGCCGACGCGCACGGCGACCCGGAAATGTACTGCATCGACGTCGACCTCACGGCCCTCAAGCGCGCCGAACAGGAGGTCGCCGCCTGGCGCGAGCGCTACCGCACCGCGATCCTCGCGAGCGGCCAGGTCATCCACGAGTGGGACCCGGCCACCGACACGCTGTCGATCTTCGGCGACACCCGCCGCATCCTGGGCTACGCGCCCGAGGAACTCGCCGGCAGCCTGGACCGCTGGCGGGCGCTGCTGCACCCCGAGGACCAGCCGCGCTTCGACGAGGAGGCCGGGCGCAGCCGCCGGACCGGAACGCCCTTCCGGCTCGAGTACCGTGTGCGCCACCGCAACGGCGAATGGCTCTTCGTGGAGGACAACGGCTACTTCGTGCGCGACGCCTCGGGCGCCATCGACTGCCTGGTGTGCTTCGTCGTGGACGTGACCGCCCGGCACCGGGCCGACGAACGCATCCGCGAGCAGCTCGAGGAGCTGCGGCGCTGGCATGCCGCGATGCTCGGCCGCGAGGGGCGCCTGCTCGACCTGAAGCGCGAGGTGAACGCCGTCATGGGCCGCCTGGGCGAGCCGCCGCGCTACCCGAGCGCCGAGACGGCCGGCAGCGGGGAGACGGCGTGAACGCCCGCGGCGAATCCCTCGCCCTCCTCTTCGTGGAGGAGTCGCCCGAGGACTGCTCGCTCGTCGTGGGCAGCCTCGAGCGCGAGGGCATCGCGGTGTACTCGCGCCGCGTCGATACGCCCGAGGGTTTCCGCGCCGCGCTGCGCGAGGCCTCGTGGGATGCGATCGTCTCGGATTGCCACACGGCGGGCTTCGGCGCGGAGCGGGCGCTCGACATGCTGCGCGAATCGGGGCTCGACATCCCGCTCGTCGTCGTCGCCGGCCTCGTGGGCGAGGAGAAGGCCATCGACCTCATGCGCCGCGGCGCGAGCGACTTCGTCCCGAAGGACCGGCTGGCGCGCCTCGCCCCGGCCCTGAAGCGCGAGGTGGGCGACGCCCGCGACCGCGTGGAGACGCGCCTCACGCGGGCCCGGCTCGCCGAGACGCTCGAGCGCCACGCGGCCGCCATCGACTCGGCCACCGACGGCTATGCCACGGTCGGCGACGACCGGTGCTTCATCGAGGTGAACGACGCGCTGTGCGCCCTCGCGGGCCGGCGGCGCGAGTCTCTCCTGGGCCGCCCCTTCCTCGACATCCTCGAGAACCGGGAGGCCGTCCAGGGCGCCCTGCCCGCGTGCGCGATCGGCGCGGCCGGCCAGTCGCGCCTGGAGACGTGCATCGCGCGCCCCGACGGCACGCAGGTGGACATCGAACTCACGCTCACCTGCCGCGGCGAAGGCAAGCCGGAGATCTTCCTCTTCGCCCACGACATCACGGCCAGGAAGCGCCACGAGGCCGAGCTGGCGGAATCCAACCGCGACGGCGAACGCGTGCGCCAGGTGCTCCTGAGCGTGCTCGAGGACCAGAAGGAGATCGCCGACGAGCTCCGCGCGAGCGAGGAGCGCTTCCGCGGCATGCTGGAGTACAACGTGGCCGCGATGTTCATGATCGAGGACGGCAACGTCACCTACGCCAACGCGCGCACGGGCCAGATCCTCGGCCACCACGATTCCGAGCTGCTCGGCCGGCCCATCCTCGCCTTCGTCGCCCCCGAGGACCACGCCGGCATCGCCTCCGCCGTGGAGGAGCTCACGTCCGGGCGCGTGGCCCGCGCGGAGCGCACGTTCCGCGCCATCCGCAAGGACGGCACCTTCGTCGACATGGGCGCCACCGCCTCGCGCGTGATGCTGCGCGGCCGGCCGGTGATCCTGGGCACCGCGCAGGACATCGGCGAGCGAAAGCGCGCGCAGGCGGAGATCGACCGCTACATCGCCCAGCTGGAGGAATCCATGACCTCCACGCTCGAGGCCGTCTCCAACCTGGTCGAGCTGCGCGATCCGTACACCTCCGGCCACGAGCGCCGGGTCGGGGACCTCGCGGCGGCCATCGGGCGGCGCATGGGGCTCGCCGAAGGCGTGGTGAAGGGCCTGCGGCTCACCGGCTACGTGCACGACATCGGCAAGATCAGCGTGCCCGCGGAGCTGCTCACCAAGCCCCTGCGGCTCACGAAGACGGAGTTCGAGCTCATCAAGGCCCACGCGCGGGCTGGCCATGACGTGCTGAAGGACGTGAACTTCCCCTGGCCCGTGGCGGAGGTGATCCTCCAGCACCACGAGCGCCTGGACGGCAGCGGGTACCCGCGGGGCCTCAAGGGCGAGGAGATCATCCTCGAGGCGCGCATCATCTCGGTGGCGGACGTCGTGGAGGCCATGGCCTCGCACCGCCCCTACCGCGCCGGGCTCGGCATCGAGCGGGCGCTCGAGGAGCTCGAGGCGGGCGCGGGCACGCTGTACGACGCCGAGGTGGCGGGTCACT
Organism: Betaproteobacteria bacterium; assembly: GCA_016711875.1. GTDB lineage: Bacteria > Pseudomonadota > Gammaproteobacteria > Burkholderiales > Usitatibacteraceae > FEB-7. The sequence continues at coordinate 438,449 of JADJSD010000001.1, forward strand.
GCCTCGCGCTCTTCCGGGAGGAAGGCTTCTCGCTGGGCGACTAGCCGGGGCCCGAAAAAAGACGCCGGCCCGAAGGCCGGCGCTCCCCTTCCCCATCCCCCAGGATTACTTCTTGCCGCGCGTCGACGAGATCGGCGGGCAGTTCGACATGCACCGCTCGGCCTTCACGTCCGGCCGCGTGTCGGAGATGAACCCGTCGCGGTTGGGCATCACGAGCGCGGTGAAGGTCTTCGCGTCGCCCACGCCGTTCGCGGGCATGAGCCCGTTCAGGTGCAGGATGTACGCCGAGACCGCGTAGGACTCGTCGTCCGTGAGCGACTGCGGCGCGTTCATGGGCATCGCGCGGCGCACGTAGTCGAAGAGCACGCCCGCGTACGGGTACATGCTGCCCGGCGTGAGCACGCGGGTGTTCGTCTTGAACGAGCCGATGCCGCCCACCATCGCGCCGAACACCGGGCCGCCCTTGGCGCCCTCGCCGTGGCAGGCGAGGCACTTGGCGTCGTAGACCTTCTTGCCGTCGGCGACGCTTCCCTTGCCGGGGGGAAGCCCCAGGCCGTCGGGCGTGCGCACGTCGATGTTCCACTTGGCGAGCTGCGCCTCGGAGACGGGTTGCCCCAGCCGCGGGGAAGGCCCGGCAGGCCCGGACTCGGACGTCGAGACCGTCACCGCGCACCCGGTGAGCGCCACGGCGACCGTGGCGACGAGAACCTTAGCCGATCGCATTGGACACCTCCCCCGAAGCGGCGACATCCCACGGGAATATCGCGTTGTGGTGCTGCACGAAGCCCACGATGGCGCGGACCTTCTTGATGTCGTCCACGGTCGGCTGGACGTAGCCGGTGGAGTCCATCGCGCGCGAGGCGATCGTCATCGGCGCGCCGTCCCACTTCACGGTGAGGCGGAAGCGCGTGAGCGTCTTGTCGAGCACCGGCTCCTCGAGGCGCGCCTCGCGCCAGGTGCGGCCGCCGTCGAGCGTCACGTCCACCGTGCGGATGCTGCCAACGCCGGACCAGGCGAAGCCCAGGATCTCGATCGTGCCGGGTTTGATCTTCATCCCGCCCGAGGGCGAGGTGACGACCGACTTGCACTCCATCTCCATCGAGAACTGGCGCCACTTGCCGTCGGGCATCGGGTCCGTGTAGCGGGCGGTTTCGCTTCGCAGGTGCCAGGGCTTGTCGCCGAGCTTGAGGCGCCGCAGCCACTTCACGCTGGTATTGCCTTCCCAGCCCGGGGTGAAGAGGCGCAGCGGGTAGCCGTTCTCCGGCCGGAGCATCTCGCCGTTGGAGGCGTAGACGAGGAGCGCGTCGTCCAGCAGCTTCTTCATCGGGATGGAGCGCGCGTGCGAGGCGCCGTCGGCGCCTTCGGCGAGGGCCCACTGGGCTTCCTTGAGGACGCCGGCCTCCTCGAGCAGCGTCGCGACGGGCACGCCCGTCCACTGCGCGCAGGAGAGCAGCCCGTGGGTCTGCTGCACCGTCTTGGACTTCGGCGCGAGCCAGTCCGTGAGGCCGTTGCCGGAGCACTCGTGGAAATAGAATTTCGTGACCGACGGGTACTTCATCAGGTCGGCCATCGAGAACTTGAGCGGCTGGCGCACCATGCCGTGGATCACGAAGGTGTGCTTGTCCGGGTCGATGTCCGGCACGCCGTTGTGGTGGCGCTCGAAGATGAGCCCGTTGGGCGTCACGATGCCGTGCTGCTGGTGCAGCGGCGTCATGCTCCAGTCGGAGAAGTTCTGCCGGTTCACGAAGACGTCCGTGCGGCGGCGCTTCACGTGGGCCTCGAACTTCGAGGGCATGCCGTACTCGTTGGCCGGCATCGGCCGCCCGTGTTCCTTGGCCGAGGGCGGCACTTCGAGCGCCTGGGCGCCGGCCTGCGTCGCGACGCCCGCGGCGCCCGCCATCGCGAGCGTGCGGCCGAGCATGCGGCGGCGACCGGGATCGTGCGACTTGGATTCCCGGCCCTGCAACTCCCGCCGGGACGACTCGACCAACTCCTTCATTTTCTCCGAAAGCTTCATCGCTCCCCCCATTCTGTTGCCGCTGTTGTCGTGGCCGGGTATGGCCTCGCGCGCCGATCGTCTTCCCGAACGATTCTCAATTGCGCGGTTCGCCAAGGTAGGAGGGGGGCTCCGGGCGTGTCAACGCTTATCGGATTCGTCGATGATGCGGTGCAATGCGGAAGGGGTCCGGCCGTCCGAGGCGCCTGGCAGCCGGCGGGTTCAGCGACCGTCCTGGATGCGCGAGTAGAGGTAGAGCTTGAGGGCGCGCCGCTCGTGTGCGGGAATCGGGTCGAGCTCGATTCCGTGGTTCCACAGATCGAGCGTCCCGGGATCGCTCGAAGGGGCGACGCTGCGCGCGTGGCCCGTGAGTTCGAACACATGGCGCTCGCCGTCGAATTGCAGGCGGAAGTAGACATCCACCGCCTCGCCCGGGCTCACGATCCTCTGGCGCCCCTGGACGAGCATCCCCCCCAGGCTCAGGTCGCGCAGGGTGCAGGCGTGACGCGCGTGGCTGCCTCGCGCGCCCACGGAGGCGACGATGCCCATCTTCACCCGCGAGTTGCCGCGCACCTGGTTCACGCGGGCGCGCGCGGGATAGCTCAGGTGGAGGTACGGGAACGGCTGGAGCTGGACGCGAAGGACGGTCGAATCGAACGTGCAGGTCCACTTGTCGTGGGCGGAGCGCACCTGGAAGGCGTCGCCCTCGCGGATCGCGAGCAGGTGGTCGGCGCCGCGCGGATGCGTGACGAGGAGCGAATCGCCCTCGACCCAGCCCATCAGCTTCACCGCGTGGCGCAGCCGCTGGGGATCGGCGGCGACGCCCAGCGTGAAGGGCGTACCGATGGGAAACCCGACCTCGGCGAAGGAGAAAAACTTCGCGGCGGGTGCGGGAGGGGCTGCGGCCGGGGCAACCGCATCGGCCTTCGCGTCGGCCTCGCGAACCAGGGCGCGATCCACGGGCATCGCGTCGGAGCGGTACAGGCCGAAATCGGCCAGCATCGCGCGCTGGGTCTCGCTGCGCGGCACGAAGCCCGGCAGCACGACCATCTGGGCCGCCTCGTCGAAGAGGGGCCAGGCGGTGGGCGAGCCGACGCGGAGGTCGCTCTTTCGAATCCGGCGCAGTTCCATGGCGTTCCGGCCCCGCCGGAAAGGGGCGAGGCCATCTCGCCTTGGTTACGGCCCGAATCGGGGCACCTTGAGGGCCCGGCGCCCCCCCTCACCGCAGGGCGTCGGCGATCAGCTCGCGCTCGCGCAGCGTGCAGCGCCCGCGCAGGGGGACCATGTCCAGCTCATAGGGGTTGCGGCGCAGGAGCTCGAGCTTCACCACGCCGAAACGGTCCCAGAGCGGCTCCCAGAAGGCATGGGTCGGATTGAGCGCGAGGACGCCCCGCTCGCCCGCCTCCGCGGCCCGGCGGGCTCCCAGCCCCTCGGCGCCCCGGGGGCCGGCGGCGAGACGCACCGTCGCCTGCGCCACCTGCTCCGCCGAGGGCTGGAAAAGCGCCTCGACCCCGAAACCCCGGGATGCGAACCAGCGGGACATCCCCAGTTCGTAGGACGCGACGACGTGGTTGCGGTCGGCCAGCGGCCGCATTTCGCCCCACCAGGCGCGAAAGGCCTCCGAGCGCACGACGGCCGGGCCGAACCCCACCAGGTAGCTCTGCAGGTGCGGCGCGAACTCCTCGCTCGCCGTGAGGCCCACGAGCCCGGCGTCCTCGCCCAGGCGCGCGAGGAAAGGAGCCAGCAGGCGCGCCGGATCGAGGCAGACGAACGACGAATTCAGGATGACGAGCCCGCCGGCCTCTTCCAGGACCGGGGCCAGCCGGTCGATGCCCGTCTTGTACGAGAAGAAATCGTAGCCCTCGTTCGGCCGGCGGATCACCTCCGCGGCATCGGCGAGGCGCATGCCCTCGGCGTCGGCGAGGCCCGTGGAGACGAAGACGACACGCCCGGGCAGGGCCCGCACGAGCGCGGCCAGGTGCGCGGCCACGCGGCCGTGGGAATCGTGGTGGGCGACGACGAAGGCCGGCATCGCACCCGCGTCAGCTCACGACGCCGATGTTCCAGGGCACGAACTCGTGGTCGCCCAGGCCCAGCAGCTCGCTCTTGCTGCGCTCGCCGGAGGCGATCCGCAGGGTGAGCCTGAAGATGCGCTCGGCCACCTCCGGCAGGCTTTCGGTACCGTCGAGCATGGTGCCGCAGTTGAGGTCCATGTCCTCCTCGAGCCGCGAGAACATCGGGGTGTTCGTCGCGAGCTTGATCGAGGGCACCGGCTTCGCGCCGAACATCGAGCCCCGGCCGGTGGTGAATAGGATCATGTTGGCGCCGCCCGCGATCTGGCCGGTGGCCGAACACGGGTCGAAGCCGGGCGTATCCATGAAGACGAAGCCGGGCTGCGCCACCGGCTCGGCGTAGCGGTACACCTCCATGAGCCCCGTGGTGCCGCCCTTCATCGAGGAACCCAGCGACTTCTCGAAGATGTTGGCGAGCCCGCCCTTCTGGTTGCCCGGGCTCACCGCGCCGTTGATCTGCACGTCGCGGCCGGGCGAATACTCGTCGACCCACCAGCGGATGCGCTCGACGAGCTTCTCGCCCACCTCTCGGCTCACGGCGCGGCGCGTGAGCGTGTGCTCGACGCCGTAGATCTCGGGCGTCTCGGAGAGAATGGCCGTGCCGCCGTGGCGCACCAGCGTGTCCATGGCCGCGCCGAGCGCGGGGTTCGCCGTGATCGAGGAGAAGCCGTCGGAGCCGCCGCACTGCAGGCCGCACTTGAGGTGGCTCGCGCTCACGGTCGTGCGTCGCGCCTCGTTCGCCCCGGGCAGCATCTTCTCCACGGCGGCGACCGCCGCTTCGATCGTGCGGCGCGTGCCCCCCGTCTCCTGCATCACGAAGGTGTGCAGGCGATCGTGCGGGGCGAGGCCTTCCTGCCTCATGAGGCCCTCGAGCTGGTTGCGCTCGCAGCCCAGCCCGATCACGAGCACGCCCGCGAAGTTGGGGTGACGCGCGAAGCCGCCGAGAGTGCGGCGCAGCAGCTGCATCGGCTCGCCGCTCATCTCCATGCCGCAGCCCAGGCCGTGCGAGAGGCCCACCACGCCGTCGACGTTCGGGTACCGCGCGAGCCGCTCGGCGGTGAAGTGCTCCGCGACCTTGTGCACGACCGTGGCCGAGCAGTTCACCGTCGAGAGGATGCCGATGAAGTTGCGCGTGCCCACCTGCCCGTCGGAGCGCACGTACCCTTCGAAGGTGGCGCGCTCCGCCTCCGGCAGCAGCGGCGTGGGCACGTACTCGCTGCCGTGGGCGTAGTCGCGGTCGAAGGCGCGGAACTCGACGTTGTGCGAGTGAACGTAGGAGCCCGGCGCGATGTCGCCGGCCGCGAAGCCGATGGTGACGTTGTACTTGAGGATGGGCTCGCCCTTGGCGATGGCCCGGGCCGCGATCTTGTGGCCCGCGGGCACCTGCGCGCGGCTCGACACGCCCTCCGAGGGGATCGGCGTTCCGATCGCCACCTCCACGCGCGCGACCACCACGTTGTCGGCGGGATGCAGGCGGATGACGGGGCCGGTGATGCGCTTGGCTTCGAGGTCGATCATGGGGGGGCGGTTCCGAGGGGAGGAGCGACATGCGGGCAGAGGCGGAATTTTATCATCGCGCGCCGGCCGGCCCGGGCGAAGCGCGAGAAACCGTAACGGCGCGGCGATTGGCGGCACGCCGCGTCGGGGACTACGATGCACGCTCGGCCGGGCCGGGCGCGAATCGCGCGGCGCCGGCATTCCCGGAGGGACCCCTCGATGACGTCGAAAGCCGCGGCCCGCAGCCTCATCCTCGTCGCCACCCGCAAGGGCGCCTGGATCTACCAGGGGGATGGCGCCCGCCGCACCTGGCGCACCGAAGGGCCCCATTTCCTGGGCCACATCGTGAGTCACCTCGTGCTCGACCCGCGCGACGGCCGCACGCTGCTCGCCGCGGCGAAGACGGGGCACCTGGGTCCCACGATCTTCCGGTCCACCGATCTGGGCCACACGTGGAAGGAGGCCGCGCGTCCGCCGGCCTTCGGGCCCGCCGCGAACGGGCTCGAGGCGCGGGCGGTCGACCACACCTTCTGGCTCACGCCCGGCCACGAGAGCGAGCACGGCGTGTGGTACGCGGGAACCTCGCCGCAGGGACTCTTCCGCTCGGGGGACGGCGGCATCACGTGGGAACCGGCCTCCACCATCCACGACGACCCGCAGTACCGGAAATGGATGGGCACCGTGCAGGACGGCACGCCCGACGGACCGAAGCTGCATTCGATCCTGGTGGATCCGCGCGACGCGAGGCACCTGGTCATCGGGATGTCCGGCGGCGGCGTGCACGAGTCGCACGACGCGGGCCGCACCTTCAAGCCGCTCGTGGACGGCATGGAGGTCGTCGAGGGATTCGACCCGGCGGAGGTCACCTTCCACGATCCGCATTGCGTGCGCTACTGCCCGAGCAACCCCGACCGCCTCTACCAGCAGAACCACTGCGGCCTCTACCGGATCGATCGTCCCGCGACGAAGTGGGTGCGCATCGGCGGCGGCATCCCGAAGGAAGTGGGCGACGTGGGCTTCCCGATGGTCGTGCATCCGCGCGACGCCGATCGCGCGTGGGTCTTCCCGATGGACGCCTCCTCCGTGTGGCCGCGCACGAGTCCGGACGGCAAGCCGGCCGTCTACGGCACGCGCGACGCCGGCGCCACGTGGCAGCGGATGGACGCGGGATTGCCGCCTTCGGACGCCTGGTGGACGGTGAAGCGCCAGGCGATGACGGCCGACGGGGACGACCCGGTGGGCCTGTACTTCGGCACCACGAGCGGCGAGCTCTGGATGAGCGACGACGAGGGCGGCCACTGGCGCGAGATCGCGCGCCACCTGCCCGAGATCTACGCGGTCGAGACGGCGCAGGTCGGCTGACGATGCGGGTGCTGGTCCCGAGCGCGCTGCAGAGCTATACCGGCGCGAGCTGGGTCGAGGCCGAGGGCGCGACGCTCGGCGAGGTGCTGGGCGATCTCGACCGGCGCTACCCGGGCATCCGCTTCCGCATGATCGACGAGCGGGGGAAGGCCCGGCCGCACGTGCGCTTCTTCCACCGCAAGGAAGCGGTGCGCGATCTCGCCGCCGCGCTCGCGCCCGGCGACGAGCTGCTCATCGTGCAGGCGCTGAGCGGGGGCTGAGCGTCACTTCGCGGGAGCCTTGTGCGGCCGCTTCACGGCGACCTTCACGAGTTCCCCGCCCCGGAACTTCGCGCCCGCGGGCAGGCCGTTCATCGCCGCGAGCACCGGCAACGCGAGCGAGCCTTCGGCGCGCTTCGAGACCGCCGCGAGGTCCTCGCCCGCCTTCGCCGGCACGATGCGTAGGCGCATCTCGGTGATGGAGGCGCGCTCGGCGTCCGTGAGCGGGCGCAGGCTGTCGGCCACGGCCTTCACGAGCGGGCGGTGCGATTCGGGCCCGATCCCGATCATCTGGTAGACGTTGCCCTTGAGCACGATCCACAGGAAGTACAGGTGCATCGGCTCCTTGCCGCTCGTGTCGGTGACGTAGATCGCCCGCGCCGGGAGCCCCCCCGCCGTCGTCCCGACGATCTCCGAGGGCTTGGTGCGGTACTGCTTCGCGAGCTTGTCGGAAAAGGCCGTCGCGATCTTCGGCAGGTCCGCCGCTTCGCCTTTGCCCGCGATGCCCAGGACCGCGACGCCCTTCTTGTCGGGCGACATCGCGGCCACCGCGGTGTGCGAATTGTCGACGGCCCAGCCCTTGGGAAAGACGATGCGGAAGCCCAGGTCCGGGTGCAGGAACGATTCGTCCTTCACGAGGCCTTCGGATGGGTTCATGCCCACGAGCAACCCGTCGAGCCGCTTGTAGAACGCGGCCTCGTTCGGCGCGACGGGCTTCGCCGGCGCCGGCGTGATCGATGCGGCTCGCTGGTTGAGCGTGCCCACGCGCTCGGGCGTGGTGGGGTGGCTGTCGAAGAAGCTCGGCGAGCGCTTCTCGTTGGTGAGCGTGCCGATGAAGCGCTCCATGCGATCGAGGATGTTCGCCATGGCCTTCGGGTCGTACCCGGCCGCCGCCGCGAGGGGCTGGCCCAGCGTGTCGGCCTCGCGCTCCTGGTCGCGGCTGTAGCCCGCGGCCACGGCCTCGAAGGGCTTGCCGGCGAGCGTGGCGAGGTCCTCGCTCACGATGCCGCCCACGATCTGGCCCGGCAACGCGAGCAGGCCCAGGCCGAATTCCTTGCGCATCTGCTTCACGGAATGGCGCCGCTCGACGTGCTGGATCTCGTGCGCGAGCACGCCGGCGATCTCGTCCTCCGATTTCGCGAGGGCGAGCAGGCCCCGGGAGACGTACACGTAGCCGCCGGGCACCGCGAAGGCATTGGGCTCGATCTGGTCGACCACGGTGAACTTGTAGGTGAACTGGCGCGAGGGCAGCGCCGCCGCCACGCGCTGGCCGACGCGCTCGAGGTATTCGTTCAGGGCCTTGTCGTCGATGAGGCCGATCTGCTCCTCGACGTTCTTCGCGGTCTCCTGGCCGATCTTGCGGTCCACCTCGGGGCTGGGAAGGCTCGCGCAGGCGGTGAGCAGGAGCGCGGCGAGCGCGGCGGAAAGTCGTCGTGTCATGGCGATGCTCCAGGAATGGTCTAGGCCCGTTCTTCGCGCTCGGGCGTCGCGGTGATGCGGTGGATGGAAAGGTCGGCTCCCTCGAATTCCTCCTCGGGATCCAGGCGGATGCCCATGGTCTTGCGCAGCACGCCGTAGATCGCGAAGCCTCCCGCGAGCGCGACCGCGATACCCAGGGCCGTGCCCGCCACCTGGCTGGCGAGAGAGACGCCACCGAGCCCGCCCAGCGCCTTCGAGCCGAAGATGCCGCAGGCGATGCCGCCCCAGGCGCCACACAGCCCGTGCAGCGGCCACACGCCCAATACGTCGTCGATGCGAAAGCGGTTCTGCGTCGCGTTGAACATGACGACGAACAGGCCCCCGGCCACCGCCCCCGTCGCCAGCGCGCCGAGCGGATGCATGACGTCGGAGCCCGCGCACACGGCCACGAGGCCCGCGAGCGGGCCGTTGTGCACGAAGCCCGGGTCGTTGCGGCCGACGACGAGGCCGGCGATCGTGCCGCCCGCCATCGCCATGAGTGAATTCGCGGCCACCAGGCCGGTGATCTTGTCGAGAGTCTGCGCGCTCATCACGTTGAAGCCGAACCACCCGACCGTCAGCACCCACGCACCCAGGGCGAGGAAGGGAATGCTGGACGGGGGAAAGGCGAGGACGCGGCCGTCCTTCGTGTAGCGCCCCATGCGCGGACCCAGCAGCAGCACGGCGGCCAGGGCGATCCAGCCTCCCATGGCGTGCACGACGACGGAGCCGGCGAAGTCGTGGAACTCCGCACCGAAGAGCCCCTTCAGGGCGCCCTGGATCCCGTAGGCCTGGTTCCAGGCGATGCCCTCGAAGAAGGGGTACAGGAATCCCACCAGCAGGAAGGTGGCCACCAGCTGCGGGTTGAAACGGAAGCGCTCGGCGATGCCGCCCGAGACGATGGCCGGGATGGCCGCGGCGAAGGTGAGCAGGAAGAAGAACTTCACCAGTTCGTAGCCGCCCTTGGCCGCGAGGGCCTGCGCGCCGGAGAAGAAGTTCACGCCGTAGGCGAGCGTATAGCCCACGAAGAAGTAGGCGACGGTGGAGATGGAGAAATCCACCAGGATCTTCATCAGCGCATTGACCTGGTTCTTGCGCCGGACCGTGCCCAGTTCCAGGAAAGCGAATCCGGCGTGCATGGCGAGGACCATGATCGCGCCGAGCAGGACGAACAGGACGTCCGCCGACACCTTGAGCGTTTCCACCGTCAGTTTCTCCCTTGATCGGGCGGTCTGCGCCACCCGTGCGCACTTTAGCGGAATGCGCGCTTTCCGGCTCGACGCATCAGGGGCTCGCGTAACTCGAGGACGCGTCCGCTGCCCTCGCCGCGGACTGCGCCGCCGCCCGTTCCTGGGCGCGATCGACGACCCAGTGGGTGATCGTGGCCGAAGCCCAGATCGTGCAGAGCGTCACCCACGAGGTCACCGTGAAGACGGCCGCGCCCGAGACGCCCGCGCCGACCGCGCAGCCGCCGGCGAGCATTCCGCCGAAACCCATGAGCACCGCACCGGCGATGTAGCGGCGCATCGACTGGCCGCCCTGGAAGCCTTCCAGTTTGAGCTCGCGCCACGCCAGCGCCGACACGAACGCGCCCAGCGCGACGCCGGGCACCAGGCCGATGTCGAACTTGAGCGCGTGCCCCGGCGGCGAAAGCACGAGCATCAGCGTGTCGGCGGCGGGGCCCGTGAAGGACAGGCTCTGGACCGGGATCACGAGGTCGAAGGCCGCGCGCGAGACGAGATAGGTCGCCCACCAGGCCACGGCCACCATCACGCCCACGCCGATGGCGCCGAACCAGCCCCAGAAACGCACGCGCTGCCGCCAGGCCCAGAAGAGGGCCGCGGCGAGCCACACCGCGCCGAACGCGAGCCCGCCCGCGTGGCCCCAGCCGGTGATCACCAGCAGGTCGCGCGCGGAGCCGCCTTCCACCGTCCACCAGCCCGAGATCGCGGCCCGCGCGGGCGAGAGCAGGCCCGAAAGCGCGGACTGCGCGGTGACCGCGAACACGAGCCCCGACAGGAGCGCGCGCAGGTTGCCCTGGGCAGCGAGCACGAGCAGCCGGCTCGCGCAGCCGCGCGCGAGGATCATGCCGGTGCCGAAGAGCGCGCCGCCGATGGCCGCGCCCGAGACGCTGCCGCGCATCGCGAGTTGCCGCGCATCGCTCACGTCGAGGGCGCCCGTGAGGACGAGCGCCTGCGTGAGGATGACGGCCGTCGAGAAGGTGAAGAGCCACACCGTGAGCTTGCCTTCGCGGGTGCCGCGCGCGAACTCGATCACGGCCGAGCGCATGCAGAAGCGGGAGCGGTGGGCGAAGAAGCCGAAAAGGACGCCGATCACCCCCCCGGCGAGGGTGATGGTCCACATCTCGCCCACGCGGGCGAACAGGGTCTCGAAGAGCATGGCGGGCGGTCCTGGGCCGTATATTAGCAGATGCTGATATACTGGGCAGGGCCGCCGGCCCGGGATCAGCGGAGCGGGTTGCGCCCGACCTTCGCGATCCCGAGCTTCCTGAAGAGCGTGCGCTCGCCGATGCCCAGCCGCGCCGCGAGTTCGCCGCGCGTTCCCCGGTGGTTCGCCACCGCCCAGTCGAGGTAGCGGCGCTCGTTCTCGTCGAGCGTGACCCACGCGACCTCGCCCGCGCGAACGCCCGCCGCCTCGCGGCCTTCGTCGGTCGCCAGGTGCTGGGGCTGGATCTCCGCCCCGTCGGCCAGCAGGCTCGCGCGCTCGAGCAAGTTGCGCAGCTCGCGGATGTTGCCCTCGAAGGTGCGGGAGGCCAGATGCGCCATCGCCGCGTCGTCGAGCCTGAGGCGACGATTCGGCGCGACCCTCGCCAGGAGCGACTCGACGAGCAGGGGCAGGTCCTCGGCGCGCTCGCGCAGCGACGGCACGTGGACGGGAAAGGTCTCGAGCCGATAGTAGAGGTCGCGCCGGAACTCGCCCGCGGCCACCATCCCCGCGAGGTCTCTGTGCGTGGCGCAGACGATCCGGAAATCGGACGGAAGCGCCTCGACCGCCCCCACGCGGCGATAGGTGCCCGTCTCGAGCAGCCGCAGCAGCTTCGCCTGCATCGACAGCGGAAGCTCGCCGATTTCGTCGAGGAACAGCGTGCCGCCGCTCGCCGCCTCCACCAGGCCCGTCTTGCGGTGGTTCGCGCCCGTGAACGCGCCCTTCTCGTATCCGAAAAGCTCGCTTTCGAAGAGCGTCTCGGTGAGTCCCGAGCAGTCGACCGTCACGAAGGGACCCGCCACCCGCGGGCTCGCCTCGTGGATTGCGCGCGCGACCAGCTCCTTGCCCGTTCCGGTCTCCCCCAGCAGCATCACGGCGGCATCCGACGGCGCGGCGCGCATCACGCGGGCGAGCATGCGCGTGAAAGCCGGGGCCCGCCCCACCAGGCCCTGGGCCGCCGGCCGGGACTGCGCCTGCCGGATGACTCGCAGGGTCTCGACGAAGTACGCGAGCGCGCCCGTGTCGTCTCGCACGGGCACGGTTTCGACCTCGACATGTTCCTCGCCGCGCGGGGTGTGGTGCAGGTGCAGCACCCGCTGCACGTCCCCGGCCTCCTGGCTCGCCTTGAGCGGGCACGATTCACCCGCCTGGTCGCAGGGCACGGTGAAGCGGTGCGACACCTCGTAGCAACGCCGCCCGACCACGGCCTGCCCGTGCCCGAATTCCCGGCAGTACGCCTTGTTGGCCGCGACGATCCGGTACTGGGCGTCCATCACGATCCGGGGATCGGCCTGGCTGTCGAGGAAGGACGCGAGTTCGGCGAGGGTCTTGCCCGGAGCGTTCATGGTCGGCGTGTCATGCCTGAATTGTCAGTCATGGTAACGCATGAATGCCATTTTTGGCAGTAAGGCGGCGGGCGCGGGGAGCTTTCCTCGAAGCCGAGGCGAAGCATTACCCTTTGAAATCAATAGCCTGACTGCGCCACGCTGGTAAGCGGCCATTTGGCACGTTCCTTGAGTGATGAATCGGCAACCCAACCCACAAGGCTCTCCTCCGGGAGACCCACCGAATGCGCGCCACCACCAAGCCCGAATCCGCCGTCCGCGGCACCCTCCCTGACGCGGGATGGGGGATCGGGCCGGTGGCGCGCTTTTTTATGCGCCCCCCCGAGCCCTGAGATGGGCATCCATCCCGTGTTCCGGCAGTTCCTGCATGCCGACAGCGGCGCATTCGCCTACCTCCTGGCGGACACGGTGACCGGGGCCGCGGTGCTCGTCGATCCCGTGCTCGGCGACGTCCCCCTCTATCACCGGGCCATGCGGGAGAACCGCCTGCGGCTCGAACGGGTTGTCGAGACCCACTTGCACGACGATCACGTGAGCGGCGCCTGGGTGCTCCACGTCGGCACCGGCGCGCCGATCGCCGCCGGCAGCCGGGCCGGGATCGAGGTCGCGCAACACCGACTCGAGGATGGCGAGACCCTGGCCTTCGGCGGCGAATCGCTGCAGGCGATCTCGACGCCCGGGCACACGGCGGGCTGCATGAGCTTTCTCTGGCGGGACCGGGTCTTCACCGGCGACACGATGCTGATCGGCGGCTGCGGCAGCGCCGAGCCGCCGCAGGGCCACGCCGGACGCCTCTTCGACAGCCTCACCCGCCACCTGATGACGCTGCCGGACGAGACGCTCGTTTGCCCCGGCCACGCGACCGGTCGACGGCGCGTGTCCTGCATCGGCGAGGAGCGATTGCTCAACCCGTGCCTCGCCGGCAAGTCGCGTGACGAGTTCATCGCCGGCGTGCGCGCGGCGCTGCGCGTCGCGCCCGTCGCCCGCGACATCCATCTCACCGTGAACGCCCGGGGCGGGGACCCCGAGGGCGCACGCCCTGTCGGTCCTCCGCACGAACTCGCGCGGGCCGACTACCACTGACCGGAGAATTCCATGAACGACATGTCCCTCACCATCACCCCCGTGATGCCGCGCCTCAACGAGCCCGCCCCCGATTTCTCGGCCAAGACCACGCACGGCCCCAGGAAGCTCGCCGACTACAAGGGCCAGTGGCTGGTGCTCTTCTCGCACCCCGCCGACTTCACGCCGGTCTGCACGACCGAATTCATCGCCTTCGCCAAGCACTACCCCGACTTCCGCAAGCTCAACTGCGAACTGATCGGGCTGTCCATCGACAGCTACTACGCGCACGTGGCCTGGGTGCGCAACATCAAGGAGAAGTTCGGCGTCGAGATCCCGTTTCCCATCATCGAGGACCTGTCGATGAAGGTGGCGAAGGACTACGGGATGATCATGCCGGGCGCCTCCGACACGTCCGCCGTGCGCGCCACGTTCGTCATCGACGACAAGGGCGTGCTGCGCGCGATGGTGTACTACCCGATGAGCAACGGCCGCTCCATTCCGGAATTCCTGCGCCTCGTGGCCGCCTTGCAGACCTCCGACACGCACAAGGTGGCGACCCCCGAAGGCTGGCAGCCCGGCGACAAGGTCATCGTCCCGGTTCCGGGTTCGGCTGACGAAATCGAGAAGCGGATGAGTGCGGGTCTCGATTGCACCGACTGGTATTTCTGCCGCAAGTCCCTCTGAGCCCCCCGAAAGGCAATCCCATGAAAGTCGCCGTCACCAGCCAGAACTTCCGCACCGTCACCGGCCACGCCGGCATGACGCGCCGGTTCATCGTCTTCGATGCGGCCGCCGGATCGGGCGTGGCGGAAGTCACGCGCCTCGACTTGCCGAAGGACATGGCCTTCCACGGATTCGCCGGAGGCCCCCACCCCATCGACGGCGTGGAGATCCTCGTCACGGGCGGGGCCGGCGACGGCTTCGTCGCGAAGATGGCCGCCCGCGGCATCCGCGTCGTGCAGACGGGCCAGGCCGATCCGCGGATCGCGGTGGAGGAAGTGCTTCGCGGCGAGGTCACGCCGCCGCTACCCCACGACCACGACGCCCACGGGCACGCGGGCGGCTGCGGCTGCGGCCACGGCGCGCACTGAAGGCCGGCCCCGTGTCTTCCACGCCGCTGGATGGCCCGCGGTCCGGCCCGGCCCCCGCGAGCGGGCGGCTCCGCCACTTCCCGATCTCCTTCTTCTCGGTCGTGATGGGGCTCGCGGGCTTCACCATCGCGCTGGAGCGCGCCGAGCAGGTACTGGGCCTTCCGGCCGGCGGCGGCGCGGCGATGCTCGCGGTGACGGCGGTTGCGTTCGCCCTCATCGCGACGCTCTACCTCGCGAAACTGATGCTGCACCGGGGCGAGGTGGCGCGCGAACTCGCCCACCCGGTCAAGCTGAGCTTCTTCCCGGCCTATTCGATCAGCCTGCTGCTGCTGTCGATCGCGGTGCACGAGACCTCGCCCGGCGCGAGCGAAGCGCTCTTCGCGATCGGCGCGCCCATCCAGCTCGCGCTCACGCTCTTCGTCCTGTCGCGCTGGATCCTGCGCACGGGCATCGAGGTCCAGCATTCCAACCCGTCGTGGTTCATCCCCGTCGTGGGCAACATCCTCGTGCCGGTCGCGGCGATGAACCACGGCCTCGTCGAGGTCTCGTGGTTCTTCTTCAGCGTGGGGCTCGTGTTCTGGATCGTGCTGCTCACCCTGGTCATGAACCGCGTGATCTTCCACGCGCCGCTGCCCGAGAAGCTGGTGCCGACCCTCTTCATCCTCATCGCGCCGCCGGCGGTGGGCTTCATCGCCTACGTGAAGATGACGGGGGAAATCGACGGCTTCGCTCGGATCCTCTACAACACGGCGTTCTTCTTCGGGCTGCTGGTGCTCGTGATGCACCGGCGCTTCCTGGGCCTGCGCTTCTACCTCTCGTGGTGGGCCTATTCGTTTCCCGTCGCGGCGCTTGCCATCGCCTCGATGCTCATGTTCCACCGGCGGGGCCTCGCGTTCCACGCGGCGGCCTCGTGGGTGCTCCTCGCGGCGCTCGCCGCGATCGTGGCCCTGCTGGTCCTTCGCACCGCGATGGCCATGCGGGCCCGCGAAATCTGCATGGAGGAATGAGCCGCCGCGCGCCCGCGTCACAACCCCGCAAGGAGATCCTCATGAAAGCGATTCTCCGATCCACCACCGCCGCGACCCTGCTGCCCGTCGCCCTCCTCCTGTCCGGCGCCTCCCCGGCGGCACTTGCCGCCGACCGCGCGGTCGACATCGGCAAGCTCGAGTACGAGAGTGCGTGCGCCACCTGCCACGGCCTCTCGGGAAAGGGCGACGGACCCGTCGCGCCGCACCTGACGGCCCGCACGCCGGATCTCACCGTCCTCGCACGGGACAACAAGGGGGTCTACCCGTTCGACCGGGTGCTCAAGACGATCGACGGCACGGTCGAGCTGAAGTCCCACGGCACGCGCCAGATGCCGGTCTGGGGCCGCATCTTCCGCCAGCAGAGTTCCCTCCACCTCGACGTCTTCCCGCCGCCCGATGCCGATTCGGCGGCCCGCGGCCGGATGCTCGCGCTGGCGGAATACCTGTACCGGCTGCAGGTGAAGTGAGGGCCCGGCGCGAGCGACCGTCCTAGAGCCCGAGCGCCGCGCGCAACTCCGGGGCGTTCGCGGCTCGGCCGAGCGAGGTCACCTTGCCGCCGTCGATGCCGATGAGCTGCACGGCCGCGTCGTCGCGCGGCCAATCCGCGAGGACCTTGGCGTCGAGCACCACGCCGACCGCGAAGGGCTGGGCGCGAAGCGCGGGCAGCGCGAACGCCTCCGTGACGAAGCCGGGCATGCGGCTCATGTCCGCCAGGTAGGCCGCCTGCCGCGAGGCGAGGAAGCCCTCCGGCTGGTCCGCGAGCACCTCGAGAACGAGATTGGAACCCTGGCGGCCCGAGGCGAAGAGCAGCAGGCGCGCCTCCGGCGCGACCCGCCAGGGCTTGTCGTGCTGGTCCTTGAGTTCGAGCGAAGGCAGGGGCGCGCCCACGGCGGGCGGCTCGCCACGCGCGGAGGCAACGAACCCCATCGCCAGGGCGACGAGCAGGCAGCGGACGATGGCGGTTATCGGCATGGCACGAAGCGAGGTCATGAGGGACGCCACAGGTTATCGCGACGAGCCCGCCCGGGACTGCTCGCGATCAAACATCCGGCGTCATGCGGCGCGAGCGCCCCGGGGCTCACTCGCCGGCGAGGTGCCCCGTCTTCACCAGCAGCGTGCAGCCCTCCTCGCTGAACGGGTGATGCGCGCTCAGGTGCGGGCTGCGGATCCACGTGAGCGCCGGGTAGCGCCCGTGCTCGTCCTCGAAGACGCCGTCGAGCACGAGGATCTCCTCGCCGCCGTAGTGGCGGTGGGGCTTGAATCGGGTGCCCGGCGCCCACCGCACGAGCGCCGTGTGCCGGGTGCCGAATTCCGCGAGCGGCATCACCGTGAGGCCCGGCACGAGGCCGGGCCGCCAGGCCGCGGCGGCGGTGTCGACGACTCGCCGCTCCCGGTCCTGCGGATCGAAGTGGCGAAGCTTCACGAACAGCGTGCACCCGGTGGATGAACCCGGAGCATGGGAGGACCCCGGCGGGTTGCGAAGGTACGTTCCGGTGCCGTAGCTGCCGTGTTCATCGGCGAACACGCCCTCGAGCACGAGAATTTCCTCGCCGCCGTCGTGGACATGGGGCGTGAACCGCGATCCGGGCGCGTACTGCACGACCGACGTGGCACGCGCGACCTCCCCGCCGTCGCGATCGAGCATCCGCCGCCGGATGCCGGGGACGGGTGAGTCGGCCCAGGGCAGGCTCGCGGTATCGAGGACGATGCGTTCGGAGAAGTCGGCGTTCAGGCGCATGGGCAGGGGGACTTGGGAGTACGGAGGACACAATTCGACACGCATTTCACCTCGGCGGAAACCCCCGGGAAACGCATCCGGCGCACGCTGGTTCCGGTGATGCCACGCCAAACCGAAAAGGAAATTCGACCATGCTCCCGAAACGCATTCGCAACGCGGTGCTCCTCGCCTCTCTCGCCCTCGGGTCACCCCTGATGTCGGCCGCCGCAGGACCGGCACGCCCTGCCACACCCGTCGTCGTCCTCACCGCGGAGGAGGCCTCCGACCTCACCTTCATGCGCGAGGAAGAGAAGCTCGCGCGCGACCTCTACCTCGCCCTGGGCGAGCGCTGGGGCGACACGCCCTTCGCCGCCATCGCCAACGCCGAGCAGCAGCACATGAACACCCTGCTGCGGATGATCGTGAAGTACCGCCTGCCCGACCCCGCCGCCGGCGCCCTCATCGGCGAATTCCGGGACGCGGACCTGCAGGCGCTCCATGCCGAGTTGCTCGAGAAGGGCAACCGCTCCGCCCTCGACGCATTGCTCGTCGGCGGACTCGTCGAGGAAATCGACATTCGCGACAACGAGGACGCGGCCGCGACTTCGTCCCGGGCGGACCTCGACATCGCCTACGCCGCGCTCACCTGCGGATCGCGCAACCACTTGCGTGCATTCGCGGCCGGGGTCGCGGCCGCGACGGGACAGGCATACGTCGCACAGTACCTTCCGCCGGCGCAAGTCGGCGCCATCGTCGGCTCACCCCTGGAGCGGTGCGGACGGCCCTGAGCGGAAGGTCGGCGGACCGGATCCGCCGCCAGCAAAAAGGGCCAGGCGGATGCCTGGCCCTTCTGTGAAACGGTGGTGGCGGGGTGGCGACGCACCTTGACGCGGGAATGCCCCGATAATCGACCATCAGAGATCACTAGCATCAGTGTAATAATCAGCGACTTAGGACTCGCTACGCGGAGAGTAAAGAAAAAGATTGAAGTCTAGCTAAAGCGCTCTTGTCGATTCCGTGTGTACAACGTCGCCAGTGCGGGAACTCTACTAATTACGACGCCTCGAGATCTCAACCGCTGATGCTCAGCTTCCCAAAGAAGCGGCGGCGGTCGAGGGTGGGGCGCACGAACAGGATAGCTAGGCGGCCAGGTACGTTCAAATCGGGAAGACGACTTCCTCGAGTTGCGTCGACCACCCAACCATCGAAAATGTAGGCAACCCGCGGGTAATTCCGGCGGCTTCCACTCTCAAGGGGGATGGTGGCGCCACTCCGGCCTTCAACGGGTTGCAGGCTCATTCTAGATAAGGGCCGGACCGCGTCAAGCCCTCGCAATCTCAGTCCGTGGCCTTTGCCAAATGAGTGCCGGGCGGGCGTGATTGAGGGCGCGGTTCCGGCGCAGCCGGTGACGTACCGTCTTCGCGTGGCGATCCCTTCGCCCGGCCGGTCTCTAAACCGACCGGGTACCTGGAACTCACCGTCTACTGGGGAAGGCCTCGATTTTGAGCGCCGGGGGCGGCGGCGACAAGGTAGCGGGAACTTTGAGAAACACTACCGCCGCATGGAAAAGAGGAACAGCCCAATCCCTCCCAATGTGGCGATCGACGAGACAATGAGTCGCAACGACAGGGGCTCCGCCAGAAGAACGCCTCCGGCGATCGCGGTGATGGCAGGCACGCTCAACTGCATCGTCGATGCACTGGTCGCCGTGATCTCGCGAACCACCGTATACCAGATGATGTAGCCGACTCCCGAAGTGACTGCGCCGGACGCAGCTGCGCACAAGGCCCCAATCGTGTCGATGGAGAAGTAGTCACTCCATGCCAGGCTTACGACGACGGCGATAGGCAGGGCACGAATGAAATACCCGGCGTTCGTCGCAATCGGATCACCACGACTCCTTCCGAGCAGTGAGTACGTCCCCCACGCCAGCCCCGATCCAATCATGAGAATCGCTGCTCCGTACGGTGGCGCCGCTAGTCCCGGCAACAGCAGGGCGACGAGGCCGGCGATGGCGATCACTATGCCGAGAACTTGTGGACCTCGGAATCGCTCGCCAATCCAGACGCCATAACCAATCATCGCAGCCTGGGCGCCTCCGAACAGCAGCAATGCTCCCGTGCCTGCGGTCAACTTCTCGTAGGCAAACGAAAAGCGAACGCGTAGGTCACCAAGACGAGGGCGCCCATCCAATCGCCCTGCACCACGGCTCCTGACGCCCGGCAGCGCGCGAAGAGAAGGAGTACCGCGGTTCCCGAGGTCAATCTCAACGTAGTGAACGTAGCCGCGTCAATCGATGTGTCCTTGAGTGCGATACGGCACAGAAGGGAATTTCCCGCAAATGCGACCATCGCGAGCACCGACAGAACGCATATCGTCGCCTTCGATACACGTCCAACGGGCCCGCGCCCTGCAGCCTCGATCGGCGTGCTGCGCAACGACATCAACTATCGCTCCGAGTCCGAAGGCGTGCCGCCACCGCCTGCCGCGTTGCGGTGAATGTGGCAAGAAGCATCAAACTGCGGGATAAACCGACCATCACGCCTCAAATTCGATGCCGCAAGTGCGCGCGGCCGCTTGAATAGTGTTCACGAGCAGCATCGTGACCGTCATAGGCCCCACCCCGCCAGGCACAGGCGTGATGTGGGATGCCTTCTGCCGCACTCCCTCGAAATCGACGTCCCCTACCAGCCGACCGTCCTCCAGGCGGTTGATCCCCACGTCGATGACCACGGCGCCAGTACGCACCATCGGGGCCGTGATGAGGTTGGGCTTTCCTGCCGCGACAACGAGGATATCCGCGAGAATCGTGTACTGGGCGAGGTCGCGGGTCCGAATGTGAGTGATGCTTACCGTCGCTTCCCGCTTCATGAGCATCATCGCCATGGGCTTGCCCACGATGTTGCTCGCTCCGACGACGACGACATTCTGCCCTGCGATAGGAACCCGCGTATGCTCAAGGAGGCACAGCACCCCGTAGGGGGTGCATGGGGGAAAGACCGTGCTGTCGGCCACAAGCGCACCGACATTGTAGAGATTGAATCCGTCGACATCCTTGCGAACGTCGATCGCCTCGATCAGGCGCCGTGTGTTGATGTGCGCCGGGACCGGCAGCTGAACAAGGATTCCATGGATCGAGGGATTCGAGTTCAGCTGCCCGATACGGCCCAGTACCACTTCTTCGGGAGCATCTGCGGAAAACTCGTGAACCTCCGAGTGTATGCCGATCTCCTTGCAGGCCTTGGTCTTGCGGCCGACATACACTCGTGAAGCAGGGTCGTCGCCCACGAGAACAACGGCTAGTCCTGGCACGATGCCGCTGACCGCCAACGTCTCGGCGCGCCCGCGCCACCGCGAGCGCACCTCTTTCGCCACTGCGTTTCCATCAATGATGTTCGCTGTCATCTACGCCTCCGCCTCCGGTCGCCCATCAGGGTGACGCTCAGAACAGCCCGACGATCTTGCCGTCATCGTTCACGTCGATGGAGCAGGCGGAGGGCACCTTCGGCAGGCCCGGCATCGTCATGATGTCGCCGCAGACCATGACGACGAACTCGGCGCCCGCCGCCAGCCGCACCTCCCGGATGTTGACCACGTGGCCGGAGGGCGCGCCGCGCAGCTGCGGGTCGGTGGAGAACGAGTACTGCGTCTTCGCCACGCACACCGGGTAGTGGCCGTAGCCCGACTCCTGGAGCTTCTTGATCTGGCCGCGCACCTTGGAATCGGCGGTGATGTCGGAGGCGCCGTAGATCTTGGTGGCGATGGCCTTCATCTTGTCCCAGAGGGGGAGCGACTCCTCGTAGACGTACTTGAAGTCGTTGGGCTGCTCGCACATCGCCACGACCTCGCGCGCGACGTCGGCCGCGCCCTTGCCGCCGTCGGCCCAGTGGCGCGCCAGCACCACCTTGGCGCCGTGGTGGGCGAGCTTGTCCATGAGAAGCTTCACCTCCGCGTCGGTGTCCTCGGTGCGGTGGTTGATCGACACCACGCAGGGCAGGCCGTAGTTGTTGCGGATGTTGTTCACGTGCCGCTCGATGTTGGTGATGCCCTTCTCGAGCGCGGCGAGGTTGGGCTTGCCCAGCTCCTTCACGTCGATGCCGCCGTGGTACTTGAGCGCGCGGATCGTGGCCACCAGCACCACGGCCGAGGGGCGCAGGCCCGCCTTGCGGCACTTGATGTCGATGAACTTCTCAGCGCCGAGGTCCGCGCCGAAGCCGGCCTCCGTCACGACGTAGTCGCCGAGCTTGAGCGCCGTCCGCGTGGCGAGCACCGAGTTGCAGCCGTGGGCGATGTTGGCAAACGGGCCGCCGTGGATGAAGGCGGGCGAGTGCTCGAGCGTCTGCACGAGGTTGGGGGCGAGCGCGTCCTTGAGGAGGGCGGCCATCGCGCCGTGGGTCTTGAGTTCCTTCGCGAGGATCGGCTTCTGGTCCTTCGTGTAGCCGCACACGATGTTGCCCAGCCGCTCCTTCAGGTCCTTGACGGAGGTGGCCAGGCAGAAGATGGCCATCACCTCGGAGGCCACCACGATGTCGAAGCCATCCTCGCGCGGGAAGCCGTTGGCCGGCCCCCCGAGGGACACGGTGATCTCGCGCAGCGCCCGGTCGTTCATGTCCATCACCCGCTTCCAGGCGATGCGGCGCACGTCGAAGCCCAACTCGTTGCCGTGGTTGATGTGATTGTCGATCATCGCCGCGAGCAGGTTGTTGGCGAGCGCGATCGCATTGAAGTCGCCGGTGAAGTGCAGGTTGATGTCCTCCATCGGGACCACCTGGGCGTAGCCGCCGCCCGCCGCCCCGCCCTTCATGCCGAACACCGGCCCCAGCGAGGGCTCGCGCAGGCAGATCACCGCCTTCTTGCCGATGTGGTTCAGCGCGTCGCCCAGACCGACCGTGGTCGTCGTCTTGCCCTCGCCCGCAGGAGTGGGGCTGATGGCCGTCACGAGGATCAGCTTGCCGTCCGGCTTGCCCTTGAGCGAATCGATGTAGTCGAGCGAGATCTTCGCTTTGGTGCGGCCGAACGGCTCGATCGCCGATTCGGGAATACCGAGCCGTCCGGCGATGTCGCCGATAGGTTTCATCTTCGCCTTCTGGGCGATTTCGATGTCGGATTGCATGAAAAGTACCTCAGGAGATGGAAGATTTGATGCTTATGCGAGCTGCAGACTGCCCGCCGCCGTAGCTCATCAGCTCGCGGAGCGTGCCGCCCTTCGTGACCTTCACCGCGCAGTACTTGAGTTCCGCGATCTTGCCGAACGGATCCAGCGCGGGGTTGGTGAGGAGGTTGGCGGCCGCCTCGTAGTAGGCGAACGGGATGAAGACGCTGCCGCGCGGCGTGCCGTCGTCGGCGCGCGCCGCGAGAGCGATCTCACCGCGCCGCGATGCGACGGTGATCACGTCCCCGGGCAGCGCCCCGAGCTGGTCGAGGTCCAGGGGGTGAATCGAGACCACCGCCCGCGGCTCGATCGCATCCAGCACGGACGCCCGGCGTGTCATGGAGCCGGTGTGCCAGTGCTCGAGCTGGCGCCCGGTGATGAGCACGAAGGGGTACTCGGCGTCCGGCCGCTCGTTGGCCGGGATCAAGTCCGCGGGCACGAACTTCGCCTTGCCGTCCTTCGTCGGAAAGTCATCGGTGAAGACGACCGACTGGCCGGGATCGTCCTCGGTGCGGCACGGGTAGGTGACCGCCGACTGCGCCTCGAGGCGCTCCCAGGAGATGCCGCCGATGGAGTTCATCGCGCCGCGCATCTCCTCGTACACCTGCGCCACGCCGCTCTCCGGCCCCTCGTAGTTCCAGGCGAGGCCCAGGCGCCTCGCGATCTCCTGCGTGATCCAGAGGTCCTGCCGCGCCTCGCCCGGCGCGTCCAGCGCCCGGCGCCCCATCTGCACGATGCGGTCGGTGTTGGTGACCGTTCCCGTCTTCTCGGGCCAGGCCGAGGCCGGCAGCACCACATCGGCAAGATAGGCCGTCTCGGTGAGGAAGATGTCCTGCACGACGAGGTGCTCGAGCTTCGCGAGCCCCTCGCGCGCATGGTGGGCGTTCGGGTCCGACATCGCCGGGTTCTCGCCCAGCACGTACATACCTCGGATGCTTCCCTCGCACGCCGCATCCATGATCTCCACCACGGTGAGGCCCGGCTTCGTGTCGAGCTTCTGCCCCCAGTACTTCTCGAAGCGCGCGTTGGCTTCCGGGTTATCCACGCGCTGGTAGTCCGGGAACATCATCGGAATGAGCCCCGCGTCGGAGGCGCCCTGCACGTTGTTCTGGCCGCGCAGCGGATGCAGCCCCGATCCGGGCTTGCCGATCTGGCCGGTCATCAGGCACAGCGCGATCAGGCAGCGCGCGTTGTCGGTGCCGTGCACGTGCTGGGAGATGCCCATGCCCCACAGAATCATCGAACCTTTCGACGTGGCATAGGCACGCGCCACCTCGCGGATCGTTTCCGCCGGGATGCCGCAGTGGGGCGCCATCGCCTCCGGGCTGAAGCCCTGCGCGTTCGCCTTGAGCGCTTCGAATCCGGTGGTGCGCTGGCGGATGAACTCCGGGTCGACGAGGTTCTCCTCGAGGATCGTGTAGATCATCGCGTTGAGGAGCGCGACATCCATGTCCGGCCTGAACTGCAGCACGCGCCAGGCGTGCCGCGCGATGTCGGTGCGCCGCGGGTCGGCGACCACCAGCTTCGCGCCGCGCTTCACCGCGTTCTTGATCCAGGTCGCCGCCACCGGGTGATTCGAGGTGGGATTGGAGCCGATGAGGAAGATGAACTCCGCCCGTTCAACATCCCCCACCGGGTTCGATACCGCGCCGGAGCCGATGCCCTCCAGCAGCGCCGCCACCGAGGAGGCGTGGCACAGGCGCGTGCAGTGATCCACGTTGTTGGAGCCGAATCCCGTGCGCACCAGCTTCTGGAAGAGGTAGGCCTCTTCATTGGAGCCCTTGGCGCTGCCGAAACCCGCCAGCGCGTTGCCGCCGTGCGCGTCGCGCACCTTCCTCAACCCGCCGGCGGCTAGGTCAAGCGCCTCTTCCCAGGTCGCCTCGCGGAAGACGTCGCTCCAGTTCGTGGGGTCGACCGTGAACTGCGCGTGCTTGGGCGCGCCGGGCTTGCGGATCAGCGGCTTCGTCAGCCGGTGCGGGTGGTGCGCGTAATCGAAGCCGAAGCGGCCCTTCACGCACAGGCGGTCGTGGTTGGCGGGCCCGTCGCGGCCATCGACGCGCACGATCGTGTTGTCCTTCACGTGGTAGGTGAGCTGGCAGCCCACGCCGCAGAACGGGCAGATGGAATCGACCGTCTTGTCGGCCTTCATCTGGTAAGCCAGCTTGGCAGGAGCCAGGGCCCCCGTGGGGCAGGCCTGCACGCACTCGCCGCAGGCGACACAGGTCGATTCCCCCATCGGGTCGTCGAAGTCGAAGGTGATCCTGGCGTGCGAGCCGCGCCACGAGTAGCCGATGACATCGTTCACCTGCTCCTCGCGGCAGGCGCGCACGCAGCGCGTGCACTGGATGCAGGCATCGAGGTTCACCGACATCGCCGGATGCGAGGCATCGGCCGCCGGCTGGTGGCGGGCCGCGAAGCGGGGCTTGCCGACACCCAGCTTCGCGCTCCAGAAGGCAAGTTCGTTGCCCTCCGGCTTGAGGTCCGCCGCCGGCGCGTCGGCCTTGAGGAGTTCCAGCACCATCTTCTGGGAGTGGGCGGCGCGGACCGAGTTGCTTTCCACCTCCATGCCTTTCGCGGGCTGGCGGCAGCACGAGGGCGCCAGCACGCGCTCGCCCTTGATCTCGACCATGCAGGCACGGCAGTTGCCGTCGGGGCGGTAGCCCTCCTTGTAGCAAAGGTGGGGGATGCGCACGCCGTGGCGCTTGGCGGCCTGGAGGATCGTCTCGCCCGCCAACGCGGAGACCGTCTCGCCGTTGAGCTTGAAGTCGATCATGCTCGTAATCCAGGCGAAGTCCTGCATGTTCGTGCTCACGCGTCTTCCGCGCTCTCGTCCGGAAGTCGCGTGCGCTCCATGATCACACCCACCTCCTCCACGTCGTCCAGCATGCCTGCCTTCGTGATCCTGACGCGAACGGCCGACGCACCGAATCGATGGAGTATCCTTTCCGAAACGGTTTCTGCGATCCGCTCGAGCAGCAAATTGCACTGGCCCGTCAGATGCTCCCTCACATCGGCGACGACCGCTGCGTAATCCACCGTGTCGTTCAAGCTGTCGCTTCTTCCGGCATCGCAACCGTCGGTCTCGATGTCGATGTCCATTCGCAAACGCCGGGGCCGGACACGCTCATTCTCGTGGACACCGACCGTGGTCTCGACTCCCATGCCCCGGATGATCACAACGTCCCGGCGACCCGTCCGACGGATACCCGCGTTCGAAATATCCAATGGTTCATTCATCCTCATCGAGTCACACCTCGCGCTGGAAGTACCTGATCACACAGCGGATCGGATTCTGTGCCGCCTGTCCCAAGCCGCAGATGGAGGCGTCCGCCATCGCCTGCGAGAGCTCGTCGAGGAGCGCCGCATCCCACTTCGGCGCCTCCATCAGTTTCGCCGCCTTCGCGGTGCCCACGCGGCAGGGCGTGCACTGGCCGCAGGACTCGTCCTCGAAGAAGCGCATCATGTTGCGCGCCGCGTCCTTGGCCTTGTCGTGGTTCGACAGCACGATCACCGCCGCCGAGCCGATGAAGCAGCCGTAGGGCTGCAGCGTGTCGAAGTCGAGCGGGATGTCGCCCATCGCCGCCGGCAGGATGCCGCCCGAGGCGCCGCCGGGCAGGTAGGCGTAGAACTCGTGGCCCTCCAGCATCCCGCCGCAGTGCTCGGCGATGAGCTCCTTCACGGTGATGCCCGCCGGCGCGAGGTGCACGCCGGGCCGGTTCACGCGGCCCGAGACCGAGAAGGAGCGCAGCCCCTTGCGGTCGTTGCGGCCCTGGGAAGCGAACCACTCCGCGCCCTTCTCGAGGATCTCGCGCACCCAGTAGAGCGTCTCGAAGTTGTGCTCGAGCGTCGGCCGGCCGAAGACGCCCACCTGCGCCACGTAGGGCGGCCGCAGCCGCGGCATGCCGCGCTTGCCCTCGATGGACTCGATCATCGCGGACTCCTCGCCGCAGATGTAAGCGCCGGCGCCCCGCCGCAAGTGAATTTCCGGGAGCGGGCCCGGCGGGTCGGCCTGGAGGGCGGCGATTTCCTTCTCGAGCGCCTCGCGGCAGGCGTGGTATTCGTCCCGCAAGTAGATCCAGATCTTCTCGACTCCCGTCGCCCAGGCGGCGACGAGCGTGCCCTCGAGGAAGCGGTGCGGGTCGCGCTCGAGGTAGTGGCGGTCCTTGAACGTGCCGGGCTCGCCTTCGTCGATGTTCACGGCCATGTAGCGCGGGCCGGCCTCGGCGCGCACGATGCGCCACTTGCGCCCCGTGGGGAAGCCCGCGCCGCCGAGCCCGCGGAGCCCGGCGTCCTCCATGGTCTTGAGCACCCCTTCCAGGTCGCGCTTGCCCGCGAGGCACCCGGCCCACAGCGCGTAGCCGCCGGCCTCGCGGGTATTCCGCATACCCGATGTGCGAGATGCGCGGTGGCCGAACGACCCCTTCCTTGACCACCGTCGCGACCTTCTCGGCGGTGGCGTCGCCGAAGGCGTTCTGGCCCACGCACACGGCGGGGGCCTCGGCGCAGCGCCCGATGCAGGGCGCGGCCACCACGCGCGTGTTCGGGCCCAGTGTGACCTTGAGCCGCTCGAGCAGGCCCTCGGCGCCGGCCATCCGGCAGGAGAGCGTGTCGCAGACGCGCACCGTGAGCTTCGGCGGCGCCTCCTCGCCTTCCTTCACCACGTCAAAGTGGTGGTAGAAGGTCGCGACCTCGAAGACCTCCGCCTGGGAAAGCTTCATGGCCTGCGCGAGCGCGGCCAGGTGCGCGGCCGAGAGGCTGCCGAAGCGGTCCTGCACCTTGTGCAGGTTCTCGATCAGGTACTCGGGCGCGCGCGGCGCATCCCCGAGCAGCGCGGCGATCTCGTCGCGCGCCGCGGCGTCGACCGCGCGACCCTTCGGGATCGGACGGACTGGTCGCAACCGTCCACCTGCGGTCCGGTCAGGCATCACGAGGAATATGGTTGGACGGCACCGGAGAACGTTCGTCCCGCCTGGCCTGACCAGCATCCGGCCCCGGTAATCCCGGTTCTCCCCGATGCAATTGGACAATTGACGGCCCTTTCCCCGCGAAGTGCGCGGGCCAAGACGTCCGGTGGCGAATTTCATTCGGCACGGCCTGTATGAGCCATTCCCTAAGCTGGTACTCGATCCCAGCTGAAGCGGCAATTCGATACTTCCGGCTGTGGATGCACTCCCGGTCGCCGAACTCGCACCGGTTTAGCGTCGTACCTCCGCACGGACCATTTGCGAGTCCCTTGGGGCAGGTTTCCGGACACACGTACTGCGTCGCGTGCAGCCGGCACATTCCGCAGGTATCGCACCCGACCAAAGGGCGCTTGATCGCTCGTTCGGCCGTATGGAGGGCGCGCCCAGCAACAGTGTCCTCCCGACCATCCAGCGGCCTGAACAGCGCACCGAGGCATGCCGCGATCGGCCCCCTGTCGAATATGGCGGTGTGCACCGCGTCGAGGACGAGGAACCGTGCCCGCTCCGCCAAAGTGGCGCGGTGCCGATGGGGGGGTCTCCGAAACGCCAGCCGTGTCCCTGGGGTGCCGGATCGGCGATTTCCCCGTCGCTCCCGGTCATGGCCTCCTTCCAGGCTTCATCCCAAGTCACTTGGTCCGGGCAGTCTGCCTTTGCGCTCTCGACGGCTTCCTCGAGCGCCAAGACCTTTCCGGCGCGTGCAGGCCGGTGATCTGACTCCGCGTATCCGGCAAGCTCGACCCCACGATCTGGAGCGCTAGTCGGCGCAGGATACGAGCCGAACCGCGATCGGGCAGCCGCTCGGCCTCCGCGTCCAGGAGGTTCATGAGGGAATCGGTGATAGTGATTCCCGCCAACTGGTTCCTGCGCATGTGGCGAGCACGCGCCGCCGAGAGCAAGAGCACGTTCGCTACCAGCGGCACCGCCCGGTTCTCGCTCACAACCTGAACCGCCTCCCGGAGCTTGACCGGATCGAAGCCGATCTGCGTAATGACGAGGTTCGCGCCCGCCCCGACCTTCTTCTCTAGCTTCATGTACTGCGCCATGCCCTCTTCCTCGCAGTACTTAAAGGGATTCAGCGCGCCGGCGATAATCCACTCGGGACAGAGCGCACGCACCCGGTGGATCGCCGGCACTGACTCCAGATACCGGACCCGGCCGGTCACTGGCTCCTGCTTGACCCGGTCTCCCGTGAGGACGAGTATGTTTGATAGGTCATTCGCCCTCATGCGGTCAATGACGCTCTAGGGTCAGCCGTCTCCCGGCCTTTCCCGGAGAAATGGACGAGCGGTTGCTTCCCGGTCGTGTCCAGAAGACTGGAGGCCGCTGCGACTGGCTCTGGATCCCTTTCCGAAACAACCCGGTCGGTCACTGCGAACGTGACGAGAATGGGGTCGTCCGCATCACGGCCGCGATCCCGCCCAACTTGCTGAGATCGTCCCTAAGGATCCTGTCGACCGAAGGAATGAATTCCAGGGACCAGAAAGCGGCGCTGCGCCAAGGCCTCCGCAAGGGCGTTGACCGTCACCGCATCGACCTCTGCGCCGCCATGAGTCGATCCAGTTCGGCGGAGGCCGCCGTTCCCTTGACGAACCCCTTGAGAGCCTCCTCATACAGCAACTGCAGCGTAGCGCCCTTGAGCTCCGCGAACTGCGGCAGCGTCTGCATCTGGAAGGTGCGGGGCCTCGGCAGGAAAACATCCAGGATCGACTTAACTGCAGTGGGTTTGTAGCTGAGCACGATGACTCGGTCTGCGAGCAGGATCGCCTCGTCCACTTCCGAAGTCACGAACAGTGTCGTGATGCCCTCGTCCTCGAACAACCTGAGGAAATACTCCTGCATCAGACCTCGCGACATGTGATCGAGCCCGCGGAAGGGTTCGTCGAGAAGCAGAACCTTCGGCCGATTGATAAGGGCCCTGGCCACCTCCGCGCGACGCTGCATTCCGCCGGAGACCTGGTCAGGGAACCGGTGCTCGAATCCGGTGAGCCCAACCTTCGAGAGCAATGCACGGGCTTGCTCGTGGGCGGACAACTTGGGCACCCCCGCCTGGATCGGGCCGAATGCGATGTTGTCGATCAGCGTCATCCACGGAAATAGCGCCGTCTCCTGGAACACGACCATACGGTCCGCTCCGGGCCCAGTTACGCGGGTACCGTCAATCTCCACCTCGCCAACACTGGGCGTCGCGTAGCCGGCGATGAGATTTACCAGCGTGCTCTTGCCGGACCCTGAGGGCCCGATGAGACATTGAGCCTTCCGGGAAGCACATCGAACGTGCAGTCCTTCAGGATTATCTCGGGCCTGCCTGCCCGGGCGAAGACCTTGCCGACTTCGCTCACCCGCACGTGGCCAACGGATCCCTTCCTTCGGTCTTCTCTCATGTGGGACTCCGTCGCCTACGCCAATTCACGCTCGCCGGCGGCGAACGCCTTGACCGCCTCCTCATGGACCGCCTCGATCGCTTCCTCCTTGAGCCTGAGGAATTCCGGCGCCGTGAGCAAATCCATCGTCCGCGGCCGCGGCAAGTCCACGGCAATCGTCTGCTTGATGCGCCCGGGACGTGTCGTCATCACGAGAACTCGGTCCGCCAGGAATATGGCCTCTTCGAGGTCGTGCGTGATAAACAGGACCGTCTTTGCGGAGAGGTCATAGAGCTCGAGCAGCGCGTTGTGCGTCACCGTCTTCGTCAGCGCGTCCAATCCCCGGAAGGGCTCGTCGAGCAGGATCACCTTCGGATCGTTGACCAGCGCCCGGATGATTTCCACTCTTCGGCACATCCCCGACGAAATGGCGCCCGGGTAGAGGTCCTCGATGTCAGCGAGCCCGACACGCGTGAGCATTTCGCGAGCCTTTTCGAGCGCGGTCTTCTCGTTCATGCGTCGCTGGACGATGGGCCCACGCACCAGGTTTTCCCGAATTGTGGCCCATGGAAAGAGCGCGCCATTCTGAAAGACGACGATTCGATCCGGGCCCGGCCTGGGACTCATGCCGGGGCGGTTGATCCATTCCCCGTCTAGCTCGATCCCACCCGAAGTAAGCGAGTCGAAACCAGCAATCGCATTGAGCAGAGTCGACTTGCCACACCCCGACGGGCCGACTATCGCGCAGAACTCTCCGGGTCGGATCTCGATGGAGCAATCGTCGACGGCCACCACGCTCTTCCCGAGCGGATCGTAGACCTTACCGACGTTTCGCAACGACACCCATCCAGAGCGTGCGGCAACTCCACGCTCATGGGCGGCAAAGGTGCGGGTGAGTGCCTGCAGCAGCTCGTGGCCCGCCCGCCCCGCGCTCCGCGCGAGCGCCTGGAACGCATGGCCATTGACCGCGAGCACCCGGGTCCGGATTTCGCAGCGGGCCGATATCACCCGCCTCGGCATACCCTGCACCAGTGCCGCGAAGCCAAAAAGCTGGCCGGGAGTGGCCACCTCCCGTGCAATCGAATACTGCGACTCCGCAGCCTGGACCTCCGGGTGTCCGATCCGGCCATCTATCAGCAGGTAGAAATCCTCGGCAGTGTCGTTCTTCGCATAGATGAATTCCCCGCGGTCGAACGTCAATTCTGTGGCTGTCGCAGTCGCCTCCGACAGCAGGCCCGCCGGCGCGTCCTTCAGAAAAGGATTTGAGCGAAAAAGCGCGAGACGCTCGTCCAGGTCAAGCATGCCCTGCCCTCCCTATCGTCCGCGCCGCCATGGCATCGCGTTCCTACCAATCCAGCCCATGATCCCGCTGGAGACCATTCCGGCAACTCCGATCGAGAGCATGCCAACCACGATGCCCACCAGCGACTGGCTCATGTACGCGTTCCATGTCAGGTAGCCGAGCCCCAGTTGTGCGGACGCCATTTCGGCCGCGATTACGACTTCCCAGGTAATGCCGATGGCTATCGACAGCCCGGTGAAGAGCGCGGGAAGCGCTCCCGGCACCATGACACGCCAGAAGAGCGTCGCCTGGCCGGCTCCGAGAGACCTCGCAGCCTGGATATAGCGGATGTCGATGCGATCGATGCCTGCCAGGATGTTTATGAAGATGGGGAAGAAGGCGCCCAGGAATGTGAGAAACACCATCGTCGCTTCCGGGCTCGGCCAGAACAGGATGGACAGCGGGAGCCACGCGAGTGGGGGAATCGGCCGGAGCACTTCGAGAATCGGGAAGCCTGCCATGCGCAATTTCCTGGACATGCCCATGGAGACGCCTATCGAAATCGCCAGGATGGCCGCAACAAGGAAACCGAGAAAGACCCGCCGCGAGCTCGCAAGCCAGGAAAGCCAGTAGCCCTCCTGTTCCATCTGCTGGGGAACAGCGCGCACAACGTCGACCGGCCCTGGGAGCAACGCAAAGAGTCCGATCCACTTGAGCACCTGCCAGACGACGAAGAAGGACGCTATGCCGATCGCCCCCTGCCAAAGGACGGGGTCGCGCAACGCGCGCACCACCCTCTCGGCGGCACGTCCACCTCCCGTATGAACTTCCGTCATGCGCCGCCCCCCTGCCCCTTGACGTGCCATGCCATCATCAGTTCACCGACCTTGCGGATAAGCGCGCTCGAGGCCCAGCCCAATACCCCGAGCGTGATCATGCCGATAAAGATGTTCGGCAGTGCCAGCTGCGTGTAGCCGTCGAGGATCAGATATCCGAGCCCTGATCGACCTGCGATGAGCTCCCCGCCGACCAAGGAAAACCAGGCAACGCCCATCGCGATCTGGAGACCGGTGAAGATGAAAGGCAATGCCCCCGGAATGACCACGCGACGCAGCACGTCCACGCGCCGGTACCCGAGGCACGCGGCAGCTCGGAAGTACGTCTCCGGAATCGATCGGACCCCGAGATAGGTATTGAGGACCGTAGCGAAGAACGACGCCAGGAGAGTCACGAAGATCACGGCCATCTCGGTCTCGGGCAGTGCCAGCACGGCGAGCGGAACCCACGCGAGAGGCGGAATGGGTCGCAGCATCTCCACGACCGGGAAAAGCGTGTTGCGCCCGAACCGGCTCCAGCCAAGGAGAATTCCAAGTGGCGCGCCCACGCCGACGGAAATCGCGAACGCCGTGTACACGCGAAGTACGCTGACCCAAATGTGGCCGTAATACTCCGGTATAAACACCGAGATGCCGTACTGGGGCACCTCGCTGATCCACTGCCCGAACAGCAGTGCGGGGTTGGGGATGTAGTTGAACCGTGGCGGGACAATGACCGCCGTCAGCAAGTACCAAAGCCCGAAGAAGATTCCGAAGCCCAGCAGCGCGTAGCGCAGGGCCTGGGCTCTGGAGGCTTTCCTTAACCGGGCGCGCCAGTCGCCCGCCTGGACAGGCCAGTCAGGCGACGCTCTAAGACGGGCGTCGTAGCCGCCGTCGACCTGGGCCGCGCCGAGCGAAGAGTTGGTGACGGCCACGACCGCCTACTTCTTGCCGCCAACGATGAGGTGGTCACCCTTGAACGGATTCGCATCGCTCGTGGCGATCTCGAACAGGCCCTTCGAGGGATCGAGGCCCAGTTCGCGGAAGGCCTGCTTCACCAGGTCGTCGCGAATCCCCTCCGGATGGAAGGTTGCTTCTTGAACGATCTTGAGTTCTCGCAGGAACGCGTGGCCGCGCTCGAGCATCGCCCTCGCGCGCCCGGTAATGGACATCTCTGCATAGAGTCCGATGGGAGCAGCACTGATCGCGGCAGGCGGTTTTCCACAAATCGCGTGCCAGAGAGTCTCGCGCGAATAGTCCGGCAGTTCCCTCTTGACGAGATTGATCGTTTCGACAGGGTTGTCCCGAATAAAGTAGAGGGCTTCGATGTTCGCCTTGAGCCAGGCCACCGCGGCTGCCCTGTTCGCCTCGATGAAGTCCTTACGCATGAGAACGGTGTTTGCATCCTCTTCACCATACGGCGCCACGGACGCCGCGTAGCGACCGTGCCCGTCCGCCACTGCCTTTGCAACGTGCGGCTCGTAAAGGAAGGCTGCGTCGATTCGCTTGGCTTGGAGGCTTGTCACGATCACTTCGCCCTGCATCTGCTGCCAAGTGACCTTGACGCCCTCCTTCTTCAGCATGTGCTGTCCGAGGCGGTCCGCGCAGCTCCCCCTTGGGCACCGGACCGTTTTCCCGTCCAGCCACTTGATCGCCTCCCGATGATCCTTGAACTGCGGGGCATCACTGCGGACCATCATCAATCCGCACATGCGGCCCGGTGACATCTCGTTGACTGCCACGATGCTCACGGGAGCGAGGTCGCGCTTGGTGGTCGCGACGATCGATGGGTTGTCACCGATATAGCCCACGTTCTGCTTGTTGGCGACGAGGTCCGTGATGACGGGAGGCCCTTGGAGGTTCCTTTTCCAATCCACGGTGCTGCCCTTTGGGAGCCACTTTTCCCAGAGCTTCGTCTCCTTTAGGACGACGGTGTCCCAGGCACCCGTCCAAGCGAGCCAGTAGTTCGTCCGGATCGTCACTGCCGGGCCGGTTGCGTTGGCGGCCTTGGCCGAGATGGACTTCCACGTCGCGGCCGCATTGTCCGCTGCGTGAATCGATCCGACACCAACAATGATCGAGCAGGCAGCAATGAAGCGAATGTGAGATTTCATGCCAGATCTCCTCCGTCTAGGTTTGAAGACGGCAAACCGATGGCGCGGAACCGCGGCTTGCCGAGTACTACGTTGCCCATCTTCTCAGGTCGCTCCGTTACCATATCGTCCGGCGAGCAGCGTCTTGAGCCTTTCGGCCTCGTCGGCTTGCATGTGGATCGTGTTCTCGGCGAGGGGATACGTACCAGACAGGCATTCGTCTCGGTACTTGCGGAGACCTTCCTCGATAATTGGGCCGACATTGACGAACGCGCCCCGGTTTTTCGGAATCGCGAAAGCGCTGTAGCCGACCACGTCGCCGCTGATGTGGTAGATCCCATCGCTCACCTGCCCTCCACCGAGCGTAATCACGGGACCGGCAAAGTCTTCGTGAGGTAGACCGACAGCTCCGTCGGGACCTGCTCCAGGATGAATCCGAAGACGCCCGCATCAACGAACGCCCTGGCATCGTCGACGATCTTCACTGCATCTTCCGCGCTTCGTCCCTTGATGCCAAATCCGCTCTGCTCCGCCCTTCGGGAGGCCTGCATTCCGATGTGGCCCATGACGGGGATGCCAGCGCGAACGATTTCGGCAACGTACTCCGTCGTATACCTGTTTCCTCGCATTTCACGGCGTCAGCCCCTCCCTCCGACACCATGCGGCCGGCATTCCGGATGGTGTCCTCCTTCGAAAGGTGGTAACTCATATAGGGCATGTGGCCGACGACGAAACCGTACTTGGTCACCCGGCTCACCGCTTGTGTCATGAAGAGCTGCTCTTCGTACTTGACTGTCGTCGGATCCCGGTGCGCAAAGAGAGACATCGGGCCGGCGTTGCCGACGATCAGCAGGTCGAATCCAACACGATCGGCGATTGCAGCCATCGGCGCGTCATAGACGCCGATCGAAGTGATTCGATCCCCTGACGCCTTCTTCTGGCGCAGGTAATTGAGAGTGACCTTCTTTCGCGGCGCTTCGCTCACGGCTATCTCCTCATTTGCAGGCGGCTTGGGAACGCGAGGAGAATCTTTCCCCTCTCACGCGCAAATATCTGTCGCTTACGCGACAGTAACGGGGTATAAAGTGTCGCCTGGGCGACAGTATGGAGGTGATAGTGGGTAGTTCAAACCCGTGGTACTGGAGCAGGGTCAATCTGTTCGACCAAGTGTCCTCGGACGGTCGTGAAATGTTCCTGAGCCGGGCAGAGCGTCACGAATACCGGCGCGGCGAACATGTGTTTCATGCGACCGACGCGGCGAATCGAGTGTTCTTCCTCGCGACAGGCCTTGTTCGCATCTATCACCTGTCGCCAGGTGGCGCCTTGACAATCTTCTGGTTCTGCGAACCCGGCGACATGTTCGGGGCCGGCGGCCTCGCAGGAACGCGGGAGCAATGCGTCTACGGCCAGGCGGTCGAACGAAGCGTGGTGTTCTCAATGAGTCGAGCGGTCTTCGAGGAGATCTTGCATGCGCAGCCGCGGATTGCTCTGAACGTAATCAAGCTGCTTAGTGCCCGCCTTCGCCTCGCTTGCGACTCAATGGCCGACAGGGCGACACAGAAGGTCGAAACGCGCCTTGCGCGCGTGCTCCTCAGGCTGGCTCAGAACTGGGGTGACATTTCTGCATCCGGCGTCCGGCTCAGGGTCAAGATCAGCCACCAGGAACTCGCAAATATGATCGGTGCATCGCGGCAGACCGTGAACAAGTCCCTTCGCGAATACACGCGCGCCGGATGGCTTGTGCAGGAGGGTCGTACGCTGGTGCTCCGCGATCCTGCCGGGTTGACCGAACTGCTGGGGCACATGGAAGCCCTTGAAAGGGGAATATGTGACCCGAAGCCAACCAGCGTCGCTCAGGCATGACCAAGTCAGGCTGAGCAATGCTTGTTAGTCGGTCGAAACTTGACTACCTTTGGCACGTCCGTCAAATGAATAGTCGCCTTCGCTGAATCAACCAGCACGCGGGTATTCCGTCGCGCATCAGATCTAATCGCGTGACGTTTCGCGGCAACTCGCCCCGCAGGGCGCTCTCGACGAGGGCTGGCGCCAGTATCGCGAGCCTCAAGTGGTCGCTGACGAACGTCTTGTGAAGCCCCTCGCGCTGCGCAATCTCCGCGGTATCGGCTACCACCCCGGTGTCCAGGAGGTGTTGCCAGTAGATTCCGCGGCCGAGCGCCCTTAATAGCGTGGAGTCGTGACTGGGTGGTAATGACGGGCTCTGGCTGCGATCCGTAACGGGTTTTTCAACGTTTGCGGGCGCGACTACGACCTTGCTGACACCGCGTCGCTTGAATTGGAGGGGCACAAACGTGGTGATCTTGATCCCTCCGCCTTCCAAGGGATGGCGGCGTTCATGGGGCGCCCCGATCTGAAGCACTTTCTTCCGGTAGACAATCATCGCGCCTCCACCTCGAGCATTTCGCTACCGATCGCATCGGGTGAAAGCTCGCCTACCAATTCCTTCCAGCCAGTTTCCCGCCAGACAATATCGATGCCATCAGAGAGCAGGTTGATGCGCTCAATCAGGAGATTCACAAGGCGTTCCTGTTCCTCCTCGAAGATCTGCTTCCACACTAGCCCGAGGCGTCGCATAGCGAGGACCACTGTCGGCTCCCCTATCTTCGGGTAGAGGTGCTTCACCTGCTCCCAGACGCATTGGACTGATTCGGGGGCTTGCAGGGATGCGATCACCTGGGATACGACGACCTCCTCGATCTGTTCGGCGGGGATCAGCCCGGTCGCGCTTGCCCCGCTCCCAAAGCGCCTGTCCGCCTTCGGAACGTAATAGCGGTATTTCTTGCCGGCGGCATTGGACGTGAACGTGACGTGGTACTTGTCGCCGCCGGGTCCGTAGAGCAGCCCTCGGAGGAGCGCGCCCGTTCGTCCGCGTATTCTTGTTTTGCCACCTCTTTCCTTGGAGTCCTCCGCATGGATCGCCTGGACGCGATCCCACAGTTCGCGCGTGATGATGGGCTCGTGTTGGCCCGGGTATACGGTGCCCTTATGCCGAATCTCTCCCACGTAGATCGGGTTTCTTAGCGCCTTGCCAAGATACTTCTTGTCCATGGGAGTCCCGACGTGGGCTCTACCCTCCGTCGACACCCAGGATTTTGTGGTGACGCCATCGTAGGCGAGTTCCCGACATAGGTCGGTCGCGGAGCGGGTTACCACAAACCGCTCGAACATCCGCCGCACTACTGGTGCCTCAGCTTTGTTGACGACAAGGCGCCGCTCCTTCACGTCATAGCCGAGCGGGGGGAAGCCGCCCATCCACATCCCCTTGCGCTTGGATGCCGCGATCTTGTCGCGAATGCGCTCGCCCGTGACCTCGCGCTCGAACTGGGCGAAGGAGAGGAGCATGTTGAGCGTGAGCCGCCCCATCGACGTCGTCGTGTTGAACTGCTGGGTGACGGAGACAAAGGACACTTTGTGCCGCTCGAAGATCTCGATCAGCCTGGCAAAGTCGGCGAGGCTTCGCGTCAGACGATCGATCTTGTAGACGACCACGATGTCGATCTGGTCGGCCATGATGTCGTCCATCAGGCGCTTGAGCGCTGGGCGCTCCATGTTGCCGCCCGAGTAGCCGCCATCGTCGTAGTCGTCACTCACCGGCAGCCACCCTTCGGCGCGCTGGCTCACGATGTAGGCTTGCCCCGCTTCACGCTGGGCGTCGAGCGAATTAAAGGTCTGGTCTAGTCGTTCGTCGGTCGAGACCCGCGTGTAGACGGCGCAGCGCTTCCTCACCACGACGGCGTTCATTTGGCCCCCTTCTGATACTTCCCAAGGCCAAAGAACAGGGGGCCCGACCAGGGCGTTCCGGTGATGTGGCGGGCGACGGCGGAGAGACTCTTGTATCGGCGTCCCTCGTACTCGTAGAGGCCGTCGGCAAGTGCGAGAACGCGATGCTCGCGATCGCCAAAGTCGCGCAGGAGTACGGTGCCCGGGACGATGTGGATATCAGCGGGCCTTCGGAACTTGATCTTCGAGTTCGCCTCGCCGATTTGCAGGAATTGCTTCCGCACCTCGGGCTTCAAGCCCCCGAAGGCCTCCTCCTGGATCTTGTAGGCCACCCGCGCTTCGACGTAGTCGCGGTTGTGATGGCCCGGGCGGCGCGGGAAGTACTGATCCCACAGCGCCCACAGTTCTTTCATATCGAGGTTCGGCAGCGCCGCAACCTGGGCGGCCACCGACTTCTCCTGATCTATCACCTTCATCATCGAACCCTCTCTTGAGACGGGGTTGTATGAAGGCGCTCGGGGGGCGAGAAGCCAAGCGAAATGTCGCTCTCGCGGGGAAGTGTCGCGTGAAGGCGCGCGATGACATCCACCAGGATCGAGGCAACCTCGCGGGCCCGGGCCTGCGGTGTCATCGCTTCTGAGGGAATACGTTTGACGGTCATATTGGTATCCGTGAGGTTTATCAAACCTTCAGGAAGAATAGGACCGCCCCAAGGGCAGAAAAGCGCGC
The DNA here is from genome assembly GCA_016711875.1 of Betaproteobacteria bacterium. GTDB lineage: Bacteria > Pseudomonadota > Gammaproteobacteria > Burkholderiales > Usitatibacteraceae > FEB-7. The sequence goes on from JADJSD010000001.1 coordinate 476,916, forward strand.
GTTAGCGTCGATTAGCGATCGTGCGCAATGAATCGCGCTGCCCGGCGATAGCCGACAATCAGCGAGTCGGGTACTGGCCGCTTTCGATGAAGCGATCGAACGTGTCGGAGACGGACTCTTCGCCGTCACGCGCCCAGCGCGGCTCAAACTTGGGAATGATGAGGAGGGAGAGCACCCGCTCCAGGGCGACGGACGTGTGCTTCATTTCTCGAAGCATCTCGCCCGGTGGGGCGTTCTTGAACCAGCGGTTGGCCGGCACCAACGCGCCCTCGGCGCACTGGCGCACCGAACTGTTGGCCGCCAGGGTGTCGGGAAAGGGTTCAAGGGGGCCGTTCGGGGGCGTTTCAAGCCTCAGTCGCTGAAGCCTGGCCGGGCGGCTGCGGGACCACCGCCGCATCATGCCGTTATCCCAGTAGACGAGGACTGCGGGCTGGTCGGTGATCTCCACCACTCGGATGCACATGGCCTCGAAGGACACCCCATAGAACTTGGCCATCTCGCTCACGAGGTCAAAGGTGATCTCTCCGCTTTCGATCTCTTGGCGGACGTGGTTCGCAGGCATGAGGAGGTAGCTCGCGAATTGGTTCGCCTGCGCCTCGATGTTTCTCTTCCCCGGTGTCCTTCTCGACGATCACGGCAGACCCGCAGCGAAACTCCGTCTGCAACTGGCTATGCAGCACGTAGTGCCCCAACTCGTGGGCCTTGGTAAAGCGCTGCCGTTCGGGGGAGGCTGTTGCCTTGTAACTCAGCCACCACTCCTTGGAGTTCGCGGGATTACGGACCAGGCAGCCGTCGATGTCTTTCCAGTCGGCGCCGTGAACGCGGGTAATCCGATCATCGCGCCGATACATGGTGTGGGCGGTGAGCGCCAGGTGGTCGACATCAATGGGAAAGCGTCCCTCGCCCAAAGGCTCGAGCCAGCGGGAGATCTTGTTGGCAGCCCTTGCGCCGGTAGTGTCCGGCGATTTCGGGGCGCCAGGGGTCACTCGCCCTTCTTTCCGTGGAACACCTCCATCATCTTCCGGAAGGTCTCGCGGTCAGCAGGCGTCATTCCGAGGTAATTCCGGAAGAACGCGACGTCCTCGGGCTTGGTCTTGGCACCCGCGGCCTCGGACACCTCCTCGCCCATCAGGTCTTGCAGGGTGACACCGAGCGCTTTCGCAAGATTGCTCATGACAACAGCCGACGTGCGCTGCTCGCGTTGCTCAGGGTTGTTTTCCAGGGCCCAGATATAGCTCTTCGAGACACCCACCTCGTCGGCCAACTGCTCCATCGTCATTTTCCGTTCCTGCCGGAACCGTCGAAGTCGTTTGCCGAATGCTGCGCTGGCTGGCTGTGCCATGGGTTATCCACAAGGACCTGTTGATATCCTGTGGAAAATAGCACAACTGAGAACTTTTGGGATCACGGTAGTTGACCTGCGAACTTGCGCGGGTAGAATAGGCGCCAAGTTCACTATCGTTGTACCGGCATTTGCCGAGTGTGGGTGAGCGATGAACTGGTCAACCCGCTTGGCACGCGCCGGAAGATCCCATGGTAGGACTTGGGCGTGCGACCTGGCACAGAAACAGGGGCACACACTGATGATTTACAACCACCGGGCGTTTCTGCGCAACCTTCCTCTGGCGACGGACTTGATGCGCGAATTCCTCTCCGAGCACGTGTTTGATACCCAGGCCGTGGATTGGTCGGCTGAGGAGCCTACTTTGGCGGAAGCCCTCGCTGACGCCATCGAAAGCCACCCCGACACCAGTGTCCGGGACGACCTGATTGCCGCCATCGAACAGGTGGCCCAATTGGCCGACGGCGCCGGCACCCGCCAGATGCTCACTGTCTGCAGCACCGACCCCAAAATCACGGCTGCCTTCGAAACACTCGAGTCACCCGAGGAGCGGGCCCTCTGGCTCTACGTGAATTGCCCCGCCAAGTTTAATGAGGCGGTGCTGGCGCGCCTCTTCGATGACGGGCTCACGCGCGGCTCCTCCCAACGCTGGACCCTCCCGCCCTTCCCCGCCCTGCAGTTAGACGAGACTGCCCAAAAGGCCGTCTCGAGTACGGTCGCTGCGTATTACCTCAAGAAGTTTGGCTACGGCCACCACCACAAGCCCTACGTCGTGACTCGCCACATCGAGGGGAGCATCCTCGTGGTCATCGACCTGTCGGATCACGCCTGCAACCGAGCGCGGTGGGAAAAGGGAGACCTGCGGCGCGGGCCACTGATTCTGTCTCGCACCTTGGTCCTCAATTACCAGCTGGCTACCGGCCGCACAGAGACGGTGGCACCTGGAGGCGCTGCCGCGCAGCAAACCCTTGTCGACGCGTTCGCCAAGCACGGCCTCAAGATCAAGGAGCAGGCCAAGCAGATTTTCCCGGCGCGCTACCAACTCGACTCGCTGCGAAACGGCGTGGATATCTTCGATCGCGAATCCCTCGGCATCGAGCAACCGCGTCTTAAGGCCATCTCCGTCTACCGTCCGGACGATGGCCTGTGTAGCGAATTCAAAGTCCTGGGACGCGAAAGCCGCGCCTCCGTGGAGACGCTCGTCAAATCGTCCTATCCCGCGGATAGGCCTCTCGATCGGAACTGGCCGATCGTAGGCGCCACGATCGAATTGCCGTTCTACCCCGAGGCGAGCAAGGGAGGCGACAAGAAGAAGTCCTTGCGGCTGCGTTTTAACCGCAAGGGCCAGGCGAATCTGCACAAGTTCACCGAAGGTGAGCGCAAATTGATCGAGCCCCTCCTTGTCGAGTGGGGGTTGGTGCCCGCGCCTAAGGTCGCAAGCCCCGCGCCCGCGGAGCCCGTGCAGCAATGACGCCGATGGCACCCCGCGCACTCACCCTCCTCGTCGATACCTTCGAGGGGGGTGGGAGTGTCATCGAGGATCTCCTGGACCCCGCCCACCACGACGCCCTCAGGGTTTTACGGGACTGTGGGGCGCTCACCGCCGCCAAGGACGTCCCGGTTGTCCTGTGTCCCTGGTGCGGGGAGCAAGACATCGCCCCCCAACAGGCCGGCAAGACGCTTCTTGGCCTGTGCCCGGACTGTGGCTACGTGCCGATCACCAATACCGCACTTCATGCCTGGGCCGCGGACCCCGATTGGCTACTCGCGCGACTGCGCCAAGCGTTCGGAATTGCCGCGAGACAGGACTCGTCGGAACTCGTGCCGGGCACCCTGTGGAAGGTCGGCGACCACAAGGAGAATCGACGGGCACGACGGATTGTGCTTGCCCGCCAGCTTGCCGAACCCGGGGTCCACAGATCCTCCCTTGCCGCTCTCAAGGACAGCATCGAGCGGGACAACGCCGTCATCATCGGGACCACGCCACGGTCGGCCGCCCGTATCGACGGGATCTCGTCGCCCTACGTTCACCTCACCGAGATCGTCCATTTCCGAAGCAACAGGCTCGAGCTCGATGAAGCCCGCTGGGAGTGGTGCCTCAAACCCGCCCACCTACGCACGCACGAGGCGAGCCCCGTATTCCACGAGAACTTTCGCGTCGCCGTGATCGAGGGCGACGCGTGCGAGTTCAGCGCCACGCAGGCAGCCATCTTCGGCTACCTCTACGCGGCCAAAGGCAGGAAGTGTCACAAGGACTCGATCATTGGCGAGGTCGATTCCGCACAGAAGAATCCAGTTGAGCTCTTTCGGCACAACACCCGCCAGTTCGAGGCCTTCAACAAGGTGGTCGAATGGGATGACTACGGCTTCTACGCCTTGAAGCGCTTCTAGTCGCCCCCCGCCTCCGATGTCCCCGGTGCCCCGCTCTGTGCGGGGCATCGTCGTTTAAGGGGTTCACAGCCGCAATCTGCAGATTTCCCGCCGCCTTTCCCACCGGATTTCCCAAAGGTGGGTTCCAGTATTCGGGTCACCGATCAACCACCCGAAAGGACATCCCGGTGACCCGCAATACACCCTCCGCGCCGTCGGACCCCGACCGCCAACGCTACCTCACCCAGCACGAACTCGCTGATCGGTGGGGCCTCTCCCCCAAGACGCTCGCCCGCTGGCGCTGCATCGGGAAGGGACCGCACTTCGCGAAGCATTCGAAGAAGGTTACCTACCCGCTCGACGGCGAAGGCGGCGTCCTCGATTGGGAACAACGCACCCTTTACCGCTCGACTTCCGAGCGGGTCTACGCCTGAAGGAGCGCCCATGAACGACCTCTTGATTATCCCGACCGATCTGCCCGAATTGTCGGTCGCCCAAATCGCCCGGCTTCCGCACGAACGGCTCCAGGAACTCGACCACTCCCTCACCGCGCTCGCGGCCTGGACCAAGCTGTTCCGCGATCGCATGACCACTGCGCTCGAACAGCGCTACGGCGAGACGGCGCGCTCTGCCCTTGTAGAGTCGGGACGCGACTTCGGCGTCACGCACTTCGCTGATGGCCCGCTTCGCATCTCCTACGAGCTGCCCAAGCGCGTGACCTGGGACCAGAAGTGCCTGTCGGCCATCGCCAGCCGCATCTCGGCCTCCGGCGAGCGCGTTGAGGACTACATCGACGTCGAGCTGTCGGTCTCCGAATCCCGCTTCAACGGCTGGCCCCCGGTCCTCAAGGAACAGTTTGCGGAAGCCCGCACCGTCAAGGCCGGGAAGGCGAAGTTCGTCCTCGAACTTGATAAGGAGGACGCGTAATGGCGCTTCCCATCATCTCGGCCGAAGAGCGCCTGCGTGAGAAGCACAGCGCCAAGATCGGTCTCGTGGGCCCTCCCGGGGTCGGCAAGACCTCGCAACTCAAGACCCTGCCGCCTGAGAAGACTCTCTTCGTCGACCTCGAAGCGGGGGATCTTGCAGTCAAGGACTGGCCCGGCGACACGGTGCGGCCCCGCACCTGGGGGGAGTTCCGTGATCTGGCGGTTTTCCTGGCCGGGCCACTGCCGACTGCCACAGCCGACCAAGCCTTTTCGGAGGCGCATTACCAGCACGTCTGCAATGCCTACGGCGATCCCTCGCAGCTCGCGAAGTACGAGTTCTATTTCGTGGATTCGCTCACCGTACTCTCGCGCCTGTGCCTCGCCTGGTGCAAGACCCAGCCGCAGGCCTATTCGGAAAAGAACGGCAAACCCGACACCCGCGGGGCGTACGGACTTCTCGCCCAGGAAATGATCACCGCGCTGACCCACCTGCAGCACGTCCGCGACAAGCACGTGATCTATGTGGCGATCCTGGAAGAGAAGACCGACGACTACAACCGCCGCTACCACCAGCTGCAGTTGGAAGGCAGCAAGACGGCTCTCGAGCTTCCCGGCGTACTGGACGAAGTCATCACGCTCGCGGTCTTGAAAGCCGACGACGGCACGCCCTACCGGGCCTTCGTCACGAGCGCTGTCAACGCCTTCGGCTACCCCAGCAAGGACCGCAGTGGTCGGCTCGATGCAATCGAGGAGCCCCATCTCGGAAAGCTCATCCGCAAGTGCCTGGGCGAGGTGCCGTCGTGACCGAGAACGAGTTCGTCACCTTCGAGAAATCCGCCCGCGCCACGGTGCGCCGGATTTCGGCCGAGAACACGTGGCTACGGCACAGCCTCCTGCAACTCAAGACCCGCGTCGCTGCAATGGCAGAGCAGTTGACCGCCCTAGAGAGGCGAGCGCGGTCGCTCAAGAAGTTGCTCGGCGCCCCTACCCCCACCCCGACATCCAAGACAGCAAGGAGCAAACGATGAACACCAACGCATGGCAAGACTTCAACGACGCCGAACAGCAACTGGGCTTTGACTTGATCCCGAAGGGGAGTCTCGTGCGCGTTCGCATGACCATCAAGCCGGGCGGACACGATGACCCCGCTCAGGGCTGGACAGGCGGCTACGCGACCGAGAGCTTCGACACGGGCGCGGTGTACCTCGCCTGCGAGTTCGTGGTCCTCGAAGGCCCGTTCGCCAAACGCAAGATGTGGTCGAACATCGGCCTGCACTCCCGCAAGGGCCCGACCTGGGGGCAGATGGGCCGCAGCATGATCCGCGCGATCCTCAACTCCGCGCGGAACATCCACCCGCAGGACAACGCCGCGCCGGCCGCCGCTGCTCGTCGCATCCAGGGTTTTCACGAGCTCGAGGGGGTCGAGTTCCTGGCACGTGTCGATGTGGAAAAGGATGCCAAGGGCCTGGACAGGAACGTGGTGAAGCTCGCCATTGAGCCTGACCACAAGGACTACGCCGCCCTCATGGGGTCCGCCCCCCGCGTGTCCGCGCAGGCACCGGCCTCCCCGCCGTCGTACCCCTCACCGGCAGGCCCCAGCCACCAGGCGCCCCCTCGCCCGGCCCCCGCCACCAACAAACCCGCGTGGGCGCAGTAAGCCATGGCGACCGAAAAGAAGTCCTACCCCGTTTGCTTCAACTCGAAACGCCAGTACGCCGTTTGGGAGGAAGGAGCAGAGGACAGCAATCCTGGCGACAGCCGCTACTGCACTGACTGCACCGTCGCGTATCAGCGGCAAATGATCGCTCAACACCGGTGCGCGCATCCCTGCACATCGTTCTCTATCGACAAGGATGGCTTCCTCGAAGGTCGCCGGCGCGTGGAGGACCGCGTGCGGCTGAAGGAGGCTGCGTGAAATGCTGGGTCTGCCAACGCGAAGCCCGGGGGCTTGGCCACACCGACACCCGTCACGGTGTGGCCGATCCTCGGCGCTACCCGATCGACTGGGTGTTTTGCTCACCCCGGTGCCAAAACGCGTTTCACGCGATGTACGGCAACTGGGTGCGTGCGAAGGACAGCGTGACCATCGACATCAAGGGGGTCGAGGTGATTGATCCCTCTGATGTCGAACTCGCCGCGATGCGCTCCTGCCTCAAGTCCTTTGGCGAGGCAGCGAGCGAAATCGGCTTCGAGAAGCCCCTGGGGGCCTACACCGAGGCCGAGGCTCTGCAAGTGATCGACGCCATCGTCTCCCACTACACGGAGGCGATGGTCGAGCACCACGAAGCCACCAAGTTCCCGCCGGTGCGAGGACTGCCGGCCACACAGGATCCCCTCACCGGACCTTTTGCGGATCTCAAAGACGATCTGCCCTGGGAGACGGCGCCATGATGGACTTCAACTCCTCCTCGAGCATCTCCGGGCAGGTGATGGCCCTCGTGGATGCGGGTCTCCAAGAAGCTCGCGATCGGGAAACCGAACGGCAATACCTCGGTGCATCGCGTCTCGGTGCTTCTTGCGAACGCGCGCTGCAGTACGAGTACGCAAAAGCGCCGGTCGATTACGGCCGCGAGACTTCCGGTCGAATGCTTCGCATCTTCGAGCGCGGTCACGTGATGGAGGACTGCATGGTCACGTGGCTCCGGGCCGCAGGGTTCGATCTTCGCACCCGAAAGACGAACGGAGAGCAATTCGGCTTCACCGCCGCCAATGGTCGCCTGCAGGGGCACGTTGACGGCGTGATCGTCGGCGGCCCCGAGGGCTTCGCCTATCCCGCCCTCTGGGAGAACAAGTGCCTGGGGTCCAAGTCCTGGCGCGACCTCGAAAAGAATCGCCTCGCGGTCGCAAAACCCGTCTATGCCGCACAGGTGGCGCTCTATCAGGCCTACCTCGAACTGCACGAGAACCCGGCGATCTTCACGGCCGTAAACGCCGACACGATGGAGATCTACACCGAGCTCGTGCCCTTCGACGGCGCTCTCGCCCAACGCATGTCCGACCGGGCAGCCAAGGTGATCACGGCGACCGAGGCAGGGGAATTGCTGCCGCGCAGCTTCACCGACCAGACCCACTTCGAGTGCCGGATGTGTGCCTGGCAGGACCGCTGCTGGAGAACCCAACCATGAAACATCCCCTTTCCGTACCAGGCCCTGTCGAGCCCATGGTGGACGCCCGCCATGCCGCCCGGGCGCTGAACCTCCCCTTTCACTACTTCCTAAAGCCAGCAAGTCGGAGGCTTCACAAGATTCCGCACTACCGGATTGGCCGAACGATTCGGTTTCGGCTCTCCGAACTTCAGGTGTGGTCGACGCGCTTTCGCCAACGACCGAAGAGAGCGGGGGCGAAATGATCGACTTCAACGACGTGCGCGATGCGCCCGAACCCTCGAAGGAGGCGAAGCGAGACGAGATTCGCGCGGAATTGCTTGCGCGGCTCGACTCGGTGCTCTTCACCCTCTACCCCGCGGGTAAGAAGCGCAAGGGCATTTTCCGGATCGGGGACGTCCTCGGGAGCCCCGGCGATAGCCTCGAGGTCGTCCTCGAAGGCGAGAAGGCCGGGCTCTGGACCGATCGCGCGACCGGCCAGGGGGGCGACATTTTCGACCTCATCGCGTTACGGATAGCGGTAAATGCGGCAATCGACTTCGAGCGGGTGCTCGACGAAGCCGCCTCGATTCTCGGGCGCGCGCCTTCTACGTCCCCCAAGAAGGCGAAAGTGGCGACTGATGAGCTGGGACCGGCGACCGCCAAGTGGGATTACCTCGATGCGAGTGGGCGACTCATTGCCGTCGTCTCTCGCTACGACCCACCTGGCGGGAAGAAGGAATTCCGTCCCTGGGACGCTCGGCGCCGGAGGATGTCCCCACCCGAGCCTCGGCCTCTCTACAACCAGCCCGGCATCGCGGCTGCGGGGGAACGTCGTGCTGGTTGAAGGCGAGAAGTGCGCCGAAGCCTTGATCGCTCACGGTGTGGCCGCCACCACCGCGATGCACGGCGCGAAGGCTCCGGTCGAGAAGACCGACTGGTCGCCGCTCTCCGGAAAGTCCGTTCTCATCTGGCCAGACCGCGACAAACCCGGCTGGGAGTACGCCATGGCTGCTGGACAGGCGGCTCTCGCGGCAGGTGCTGCTTCGTGTGACGTCCTCCTGCCCCCAGAGGACAAACCCGAGGGTTGGGATTCGGCCGACGCCTTGACCGAGGAGTTCGATGTCACGGGCTTCCTCACCGCCGGCCCCCGGATGTGCATCAAGCCGAGCACCGGACTCCCCGCTCAGGACGCGACTGTTTGGGCGACCGACGATGCCTTGGCGCTCGCCTTTACCGCGCGCTACGCCGAGGACTGGCGCTACTGCGCCGCGTGGGGCAAGTGGCTCGTCTGGACCGGGACGCACTGGAAGGCCGATGAAACGCTCCTGGTCCATCACCTAATCCGGTCCGTGTGCCGGGAGGCAGCCGTGAAGGTCGACTCGCACCGACTGGCCGCCAAGCTCCTCGCAAGCAGCACGGTGGGCGGCGTCGACCGCCTTGCTCGCACCGACCGGCGGCACGCCTCCACGTCAGAGGAGTGGGATGCCGATCTCTTTGCACTCAACACCCCGGGCGGCGTGGTCAACCTCAAGACCGGTCGACTCCGCCCTCACGAACGGACTGATCGCATGACGAAACTCGCAACGGCGACACCGCGGGGCTCCTGCCCCCGGTGGCACGCATTCCTGAACGACGTGACCGGCGGAGACACTGAACTGCAGGCCTATCTGCAGCGCGTGGTCGGCTACACCCTCACCGGGGCCACGACTGCCCACGCCCTCTTCTTCCTGTACGGCACCGGGGCCAACGGGAAGTCCGTGTTCGTGAACACCCTGTCCACCATCCTCGGGGACTACGCCACCAGCGCCCCCATGGACACGTTCATGGAAGCACGAGGAGATCGGCACCCGACCGACCTTGCAGGCCTTCGGGGGGCGCGCTTCGTCTCATCTATCGAGACCGAACAGGGCCGACGCTGGAACGAGTCCAAGCTCAAAGCGATCACCGGAGGCGACAAGATCTCGGCGCGCTTCATGCGCCAGGACTTCTTCGAGTACCCACCTCAGTTCAAGTTGCTGATCGCCGGCAATCACAAGCCCTCGATCCGCAATGTGGACGAGGCCATGAAGCGTCGCCTTCACCTGATCCCGTTCACGGTCACGATCCCGCCGGACAAGCGCGACGGCGCCCTCACCGAAAAGCTTCTCGCCGAACGCGACGGGATTCTCGCCTGGGCCGTCGAAGGCTGCCTTCAGTGGCAGCAGGTGGGCCTCGAGCCCCCGGAATCCGTGGTGTCCGCGACCGAGGAGTACTTCGACGAGGAGGACGCCATCGGAGACTTCCTGGAAGAGGAAGGCCAGCGCCATGAGCAGGCGCGCGTGGCCGTGGGCGAGGTCTTCCAACGCTGGCAAGAGTGGGCCGGTAAACGCGGCGAATACGTTGGCACCAGCCGCTGGCTCGCCCAACAGCTCGCGAACCGAGGGTTCACGAGGACTCGGCTGCATGCCGGCGTGAAGGCGCTCGCAGGGCTCTCATTGAAGCCGAAGGACTACGGCAATCGCTTGCCGTACCGCGACGACTGACCTTGGTGACCGAAGGTGACCTGTCTGCGGATTACTTCTTACGCCTGCGCGCGCACGCACGTAAAGAGACTCATACGTCACGCCGGCCACCTTCGGTCACCCAACCCGAACGGAAGGACCACGCAACCATGAACACAACGATCCTCGCCCTCGACCTGGGCACCCACACCGGTTGGGCGCTGTACCACCGGGACGGCTCCGTCGCGAGCGGCACCGAGCACTTCAAGCCGGGTCGCTTTGAGGGCGGCGGAATGCGTTTCCTGCGCTTCAAGCGCTGGCTCACCGAACTACTCGCGGCGAGCGGCGCCCTCAACGCCGTGTACTTCGAGGAGGTCCGGCGACACGCTGGTGTCGACGCAGCCCACGTCTACGGCGGACTCATGGCCCACCTCACCGCGTGGTGTGAGCACCACAACATTCCCTACCAGGGCGTGCCGGTCGGGACGATCAAGAAGCACGCCACCGGCAAAGGCAACGCCGCCAAGGAGGAGATGCTCGCAGCCGCCTCCCGCCGAGGCTACGCGCCCATCGACGACAACGAAGCCGACGCTCTCGCCCTCCTTCACTGGGCAGTCGAGACCCAGGAGACCTGAGATGCGCATTCCGGAGCAACGCTACCGCTGCCCCCTGGGGCAACTCCAGGGTGAAGCCCGCATGGACCCTGAAGCCATCAAGCGCGAGGGCTGGCGAGACCAACGCATCCTCGTGGTAAGCGACGCGGACGATCGCCTGGACTTTGTCGAGCGTGAGTTCATTCGTCGAATTGGGGAACGGCTATACGGAACGAAGGAGGGCCGCCATGGCTGACTGGGACAAAGCAACCGTCGACGCAAGGCTTGTGGAGGCGGTACGCACTGCACGACGACTGCCGCCCGCACGCGTGCGTGGCCACTTCAACGCATGGCCCGAGATCTTCCGGGAGGAATGGGAGACCTATGGGGTAGACGAACCAGTTCGTCGGCCCATGCCGCCATCGCCAGAGGCCATTGATCGGATGCTCGAGACCACGCGCTGGATGCAGTGGCTGGAGGTGGAGCAGCGTCACCTCGTGTGGATGCGGGCGAAGCGCTATGGCTGGAGAGACATCTCCATCCGCTTTGCCTGCAATCGCTCGACCGCGTGGCGGCACTGGCAGCGGGCGCTGCAGCAGCTTGCCGATCACCTCAACCAGCGCTTAGTCACGCGGTAGCATTTTGGCGCAATTGGGCAACGATCCGCGTACATCAGCAATTGCGAGCGACCATGTGCGCACTTTGCACGTGCAACAACATTGCCGATTCGCTGTAGGATTCGAGCTATCTTCTGGACAGAAGTGCGAACCCGCGAATGAGACGGGTCCTTCCTGGCCGAAGAGCCATGCGGGAGGCGCGAGCGCGGCATTCGCCTAGCGTCAGAGTGCAAACCTAGGTTTGCGCTGGTTTGCAGTTTGCACCCCGCATCCTCAAGCCCGCCCACGACCCAATCGTCGGCGGGTTCTTCATTTCCACGGTGTGCGCCGCTTGCGGTCCGGTCCGGGGTCCTACTCCTCCCCGGGTCGGGCCGCTTCTTTTCAAATGCCCGATTCGAACCTGCTCAACGTTGAATACCGGAAGGTCGAGACGTTGATCCCCTACGCCCGCAATCCGCGCACCCACAGCGATGAGCAGGTGGCGAAGATTGCCGCCAGCATCATCGAGTTCGGCTGGACCTCGCCTGTCCTCGTCGATGGCGCGAGCGGCATCATCGCCGGTCACGGACGCTTGGCGGCTGCGCAGAGGCTGGGCTTGGCCGAGGTACCGGTGATTGAACTCGCGCACCTTTCGCCAGCGCAGAAGCGCGCCTACGTCATCGCTGACAATCGCCTGGCGCTCGACGCCGGCTGGAACGACGAGCTGCTGGCCTTAGAGCTGGCGGAACTCACGGAGGCGGGTTACGACCTCGCGCTCACAGGATTTCACCGAGATCGAGGCCCTGCTGGCGGACGATGCCGACCGAGGCGGCGACCCAGAGAGCGACACCGACAGACCGGACGCGGCCGATGACGTACCCGAGGCGCCAGCCGTTCCGGTCACGCGGCCGGGTGACGTCTGGTCCCTGGGGCCATCGCCTGATCTGCGGGGATGCAAGTGACGCCGCCGTGGTCGCAGCGCTGATGGATGGGACTCAGGCGCGCCTCTGCTTTACCTCACCGCCCTACGGCAACCAGCGCGACTACACCAGCGGCGGCATCGCCGATTGGGATGGCCTGATGCGTGGCGTGTTCGCCGACTCCCGATGGCCGAGGACGGCCAGGTGCTTGTGAACCTTGGGCTCATCCATCGGGACAACGAGTTCATCCCCTATTGGGATGTGTGGCTCGATTGGATGCGAACCCAAGGTTGGCGGCGCTTCGCGTGGTACGTCTGGGACCAGGGGCCGGGAATGCCGGGGGACTGGGCGGGGCGGTTCGCGCCAAGCTTCGAGTTCGTCTTCCACTTCAATCGCCAGGCCCGCAAACCCAACAAGATCGTGCCCTGCAAGCACGCCGGCCAGGACTCGCACCTGCGGGCAGACGGTTCCTCCACCGCCATGCGGAGCAAGGCCGGCGAAGTGGGCGGCTGGACGCACGCAGGCCAGCCCACGCAGGAGACGCGGATCCCGGACTCGGTGATCCGCGTCATGCGCCACAAAGGCAAGATCGGCAAGGACATCGATCACCCGGCTGTTTTCCCGGTGGCGCTGCCCGAGTTCGTGATCGAGGCCTACTCGGACAAGGGCGATATCGTGTTCGAACCCTTCGGGGGCAGCGGGACGACGATGCTTGCCGCCGAGCGGGCTGGGCGCGCCTGTCGTTCGGTCGAGATCGCGCCCGAGTACGTGGACGTCGCCATCAAGCGCTTTCAGCAGAACTACCCTGGCCAACCGGTGACGCTGGTGGCCACCGGACAGTTGTTTGAGGAGGTCCGCAGGGAGCGGCTCTACCTCACGGAGGCCGCGGCATGACCTCCTCCTGGTTGGCCGACAAGATTGAGCGGTGGCCGACTGCGAAGCTGCTTCCCTATGCAAGGAATGCGCGGACCCATTCGGACGAGCAAGTCGCGCAGATCGCCGCCTCGATTGCGGAGTTCGGCTTCACGAACCCGATCCTCGCCGGGGCCGATGGAGTGATTGTCGCCGGCCACGGAAGACTCGCGGCTGCCCAGAAGCTCGGACTCGAGTCGGTGCCGGTGGTCGTGCTGGATCACCTGACGCCCACGCAGCGCCGGGCGTTGGTCATTGCCGACAACCGGATCGCGGAGAACGCGGGCTGGGATGACGACGTGCTCCGGATGGAACTCGCTGCCCTGCAGGATGAGGCTTTCGATCTCGCGCTGACCGGCTTCGATGCCGATGCGTTGGCCGAAATCCTCACAGATGAGAACGGCGCCGGAAGTGGCGAGACCGATGACGACGCCGTCCCCGAGGTCACGGAGACTCCGATCTCCCGCCCCGGCGACATCTGGGTCATGGGCCACCACCGGCTGCTGTGCGGCGACGCCACATTGGCCGAGTCGTACCAGAAGCTCCTCGGAGACGGGTCGGTGGACATGGTCTTCACGGACCCGCCGTACAACGTGAACTACGCCAACTCGGCGAAGGACAAGATGCGCGGCAAAGATCGCGCGATCCTGAACGACAACCTGGGGGACGGCTTCTACGACTTCATCCTGGCGGCACTGACGCCGATGCTCTCCCGCTGCCAGGGCGCCGTATACGTTGCGATGTCCTCCAGTGAACTGGACGTCTTGCAGGCGGCCTTCCGCGCTGCGGGCGGCCATTGGTCCACCTTCATCATCTGGGCCAAGAACACCTTCACCATGGGCCGGGCGGACTACCAGCGCCAGTACGAACCGATCCTCTACGGCTGGCCGGACGGCTCGCAGCGGCATTGGTGCGGCGACCGGGACCAGGGTGACGTCTGGCAGATCAAGAAGCCGCAGAGGAACGATTTGCACCCAACCATGAAGCCGGTGGAATTGGTTGAGCGGGCGATCCGCAACTCAAGTCGCCCCGGACAGTTGGTCCTAGATCCCTTCGGCGGATCCGGCACGACACTCATTGCGGTGGAGAAGGCGCAACGGCGTGCGGCGCTGATCGAGCTCGACCCGCAGTACGTCGATGTGATCGTGCGCCGGTGGCAGGGCTGGACGGGGAAGCAGGCAACGCGGGAATGCGATGGCGTGGTCTTCAATCAACTCGTGGGCGATGGCGAGCCCCACACTTTGGAGCAGGTACCGTGACGCAGACGCGCTGGATGTCGCTGGTGGAATCGATGGCCAACGTGGTAGTCGGCTACGTGGTGGCGGTTGGCACTCAGATGCTGGTGTTCCCGCTCTTCGGGATGCACCCGACGTTTTCGCAGAACCTGTGGATCGGGCTCATCTTTACGGTCGTGTCCCTCACGCGAAGCTACGGGCTTCGCCGGGGCTTCGAGGCCCTGCGGATGCGCCAAGCTGCCCGGCAAGCTGCGGAGACCTAACATTATCGACGGGATCGGCCAGCGCTGAAGGCCCGACAGAAAGGCCGGCACACCGCGAATGTGCCGGTGCGCAGTTGCGCTTGGAAGCCGTCTCTCAAAGGCAGATCGTGGCCTGTCGCGATCGACCCGAAGCGGACAGCAAGGTCGCTGCCCCTGCCCCCCGCGGGCAAGTCGCCCTTCAGGCTCACGCCCTGAGCCTGATCGGGTCTATCCTCTAGTCGAGTGCTCCTGCTTTACGCAAGGCTATCTTGCGCGGAGAATCCCTGCGACTCGATAATCGGGATGGCGATAAATGTCACACAAGAAGGACACGCTCTGGGCCGCGCCGCCGCACACGGTTGCCAAGATCACCATGCTCAGGAAATACCTGCGCGTTTGGTTCGAGATCCTTGGCCGGCGCGCAAACGGGCGCGATGTTTGGTACATAGACGGATTCGCAGGGCCCGGTGAATACACGGACTACCCAGATGGCTCGCCGATCGCCGCCATCAAGGCGGGTGACGACGCCCTAAAGGTACTCGGCTCGATGGTGGGCGCGATTCATTGCGTCTTCATCGAGGAGGACCGCAGGCGCTTCGCCAATCTGCAAGGGCGATTGGACCGCGAGTCTACCAATGCGAAAATTAGGCGATACCCGATACTCGGCACGTTCGTTCATGGAATGACGGACGTGAGAAAGCTAGCTGGAAATCCGTTCGACTCGAATGCCCCTACATTCGCGTTCCTCGATCCGTTCGGGCCGGAAGGCCTGCCGTTCGCGCTCGTCCGCGAACTGCTCGCGCTACCCGGATGCGAAGTGCTGGTGAACGTCGACTCCGACGGCATCGGACGCATTTACAGGGCTGGCGGATGGGCTAATCATCGTGTACTCCTCAATGAAGCGTTTGGCGACTCTTCGTGGGAGCGCGAGCTGGAGGGTGTAGCGCAGCTACCCGTCGCCATCATGAAGATCGTGAATCTCTACAAGCGCAAACTGCGTACGCTCGTGCCCTACGCCTACACGTTTGAGATGCGCGGCCGAGGCGGTGCCTTCGACTATCACTTGGCTTTCGCAAGCCAGCATCACCTTGGCCTCGAAAAGATGAAGGAAGTGATGAAGCAGATCGACCAGACCGGCGCGTATTGCTTCTCCGACGCGAACGTCAATCAGCACATCCTGTTCCGCGAGGACGACCTGCCGACCTATGCCGATCAAACTGCAAGGCACTTCGCGGGTCAGCGGGTGTCGTGGAAGGAGACCAACGACTACGCGTTGAACGAAACCATTTTCACCAACGCCCGTAAAGTTCTCGCCTTCCTCGAAAAGGTCGGCCGCATCGACGTGACTGCCCCGAACTATCCGCAGCGAAAGCGCTTCACATTCCCGGACGAGAGTCACCCTGGGATGTATATTCACTTCACGGCCTAGGGGGCGCGATGCCGAAGCTCACCGCAATCGAGTGGACCGAAATGACGTGGAACCCGGTGACGGGGTGCACGAAGCTTTCACAGGGCTGCAAGCATTGTTACGCCGAGACCCTCTCCAAGCGGTTTTGGGGTGATCGCCCCTTCACCGATGTACAGGTGCACGAGGACCGGCTCGATCAACCGCGCCGCTGGCGTAAGCCGCGCACCGTCTTCGTGAACAGCATGAGTGACCTGTTTCACGAGAACGTGCCAGTTGAATTCATCACGCGCGTCTTCAAGGTGATGCAGGAGTGCCCGCAACACACCTTTCAGGTGCTCACGAAGCGAGCCGAGCGCCTCGCCGAGCTTGCACCTGCGCTCGCGTGGCCCGAGAACGTCTGGATGGGCGTGAGCGTCGAAGACGCCCGCGTAGTGCGTCGCATCGGCCTGCTGCGCAACGTCCCGGCCGCAGTTCGGTTTCTGTCGCTCGAGCCGCTAATCGGGCCGCTCGATCGCCTCGAGCTCGGCGGCATCGATTGGGTGATCGTGGGCGGGGAGTCCGGTGCGGGCGCACGCCCCATGCGCAGAGCGTGGGTAGAGTCGATCTACCGACAATGCCGTGCCGCGAACGTCGCCTTCTTCTTTAAGCAATGGGGCGGGGTGCGCAAAAGTGCCACGGGGCGTGAGTTGCACGGCAAGACCTATGATGAGTTGCCAGCGGTGAGAGCATTGGTGCCGGTGCCCGCGTAAACGGGCTCCTCCGCGATTTTTCGACCCTACGGCGAAATTCGGACTCCGGTTGGTGCCGCAAGAAAGGGGCCTGCCGAATGTCCGTTCCTGGCCGTTAGCACCATGTGGCGGAGCGCATTTGAATGGATCGCTTCGACTGCGCGGGGAATTCGCGCGAATGCGCTGGTCAAGCGGCCAGTTCTGCCTCGATGATCTCGCAGTGGATCACGAAGCCCGTGAGGTAGGGCAACCCGCGCGGGATGCCGTAATGCTTGCAGGTCTGGCGCCCGATCTTCCAGCCCATCCACACTTGGGTGGCGGCGCGGACCGCATCCACCAGGGCGAGACCGGCGTGCATCTGGTTCAGGACGTCATCCGCAAAGTGGCGTCCGTGGCGGCTGTCGAGGAAGGCCCGAACCGCATCCGGGGACTCGCCAGTGGCTTCGCCAATCGCGGCAATTGCCATCGGCCAAGCCGCAGCGGCGTTTTCGGTCATCGTTCCCCAAAAGCCCCACGCTTCGTTTTGGGTGGCGGGGTTCTGTGTGGTGGTCGTCATCGTGGGCTCCGTTGGTGTCGTCGTTGCAGTGGCTCTATGAACGCGCTGTTCAATCAGGAAGCCAAGCGCTTTCGCGGCGATCGGGCGGGAACTTAGATGCATACGACGTCCAGGTTCCGGCCCCGAAGGCGCACTGGGACTCGGTCGTCGTATTCCTCGGTGCGCTCCTGGTAGTCGGCGAGCACGGCCTTTAGGACCGCCCGCAGATAGCGCTCGGGTTGCCGGTAGCCGCGCAGGGTCTCAAGTTGACCTGCAACGTCGGTGACGTTGAACCACTCGTCGGGCATCACGGTGTCGCACAGCTCAATCCACACCGCGATGCCCTGGGTTTCGACGAACTGCTTGGCGCCGGTGAACACGGTGGGCGTGCTGTCGGGGTAGCGCAGGCGGGGCTCGATTGGCGTAGACATCGCCCCGCCCTTCAAGCCCCGATCCGGTAGACGCGGTCAGCGTCCGCTGCCTTGGTCGAGACGATGTTGAGTCCGAGCTTCTTCTTGAGCGCCCCGGCAAAGGCGCCGCGCACCGTGTGCGCCTGCCAGCCGGTGGCCTCGCAGATCTGCGGCACCGTGGCCCCCTCGGGGCGCTGGAGCATCCCGATGATGGTGGCTTGCTTGCTGCTCTCGCGCGTACGTGGACGGGGAGTCGCGGTTTCTTGCGCCTGCGCTGCGACAGGAGGCGCTTCGTTGGCGGCTTCCTCGGCGCTTGGGGCAACAGGGGCCGGCGCGGAACGGTCGCAGCCCAGGGCGTCGTAGCCCTCGGCAGCCACGAACCAGTCGGTGCCGTCGGTGGTAATGAGCGCGCGTTGAAGAGTCCTTCCAGGACTTTCTTTCGGGCGCCGCCGTTCACGTTGTCCGGGAACCACGTGATCTTGCCGCCAGTGTTCTGGATCGCGTAGGCGAGGATGGCGTGTTGGGCGGGGGTGAGTTCGTTCTTGCTCATGTGCGTCTCCTTCGTGGTGGTTGGTGGTGTGACGTGATGAACGCGCTGCTTCCGATGGAAGCCAAGGGCTTTCCGATCTATTACTTCGCCTTCTGTTGGGCCCCTGCTTCGTAGGCCGCGCGCAATGCGTCGTGCAGGCTCCACACCGCGACGTCGTGGAAGTCCAGGCTGTCCGAGTTGCGGGCCTCCAGCGTCTCGATTCCGAGGTGTTGCTTGGCGATCTGGGTCAGCAGTTTGTCGATGGCGTTCATGCTTGTTTCCGGGAGGAGGTGATTGAAGTCGAACGTATGAACGCGCTTCTCCCGATGGAAGCCAAGCGGATTCTCAAGAAAGATTGAAGGCTCCGATGGGACTCTCGATTCGCGCTTACGCCAGGCACCGCGGGGTCACCGACACGGCCGTCCACAAGGCCATTCGCGCTGGTCGTATCACCCCAGAGCCGGACGGCACCGTCGACGCCGAGCGGGCGGATCGCGAATGGACGAGGAATTCCGGGGCTCCGAAGGTGGGCACCCGCACACCGGCCATTAAAGTCCCTGCCCCCGACACCCCAAGCGAGCCGGGTTCCGTAGTACCACCCGGGGGCACGTCCCTCCTTCAGGCCCGGACGGTGAATGAGGTCGTGAAGGCGCAGACCAACAAGGTGCGCCTTGCACGATTGAAGGGAGAACTGGTCGACCGATCGCAAGCAATCGCCCACGTCTTCAAGCTGGCGCGGTCGGAGCGCGACGCCTGGCTCAACTGGCCAGCGCGGATTTCGGCGCAGATGGCTGCGCGACTGGCGGTCGACGCGCACGCCATGCACGTAGCTCTGGAGGCCGCCGTGCGTGAGCACCTGCAGGAGCTGGGCGACATGCGCCCGCGGGTGGATTGATGGCCGAGACGGAGTACGAGGGCGCCTTCGAGATCGAACGCGCTTGGCGGGAGGGTCTCACCCCCGATCCGCTTCTTTCCGTTTCGGAGTGGTCCGATCGACACCGGATGCTCTCCAGCAAGGCCTCGGCCGAGCCGGGTCGGTGGCGCACCAGCCGGACGCCTTATCTCAAAGCCATCATGGACTGCCTCTCGCCCACCTCCCCGGTGGAGCGCGTGGTGTTCATGAAGGGCGCGCAGCTTGGGGCGACCGAGATGGGCTCCAATTGGATCGGGTACGTGATCCACCACGCGCCGGGTCCGATGATGGCTGTGTGGCCCACGGTGGATATGGCAAAGCGCAACTCCAAGCAGCGCATCGACCCGCTGGTTGAGGAATCGGGCGTCCTCGCGGAACTCATCGCCCCGGCCCGAAGCCGCGACTCGGGGAACACGATTCTCGCCAAGGAGTTTCGCGGTGGAGTGCTGGTGATGACCGGCGCCAACAGCGCCGTGGGGCTTCGTTCCATGCCGGTCCGTTACCTCTTTCTGGACGAGGTGGACGGCTACCCGGTGGATGTCGAGGGCGAGGGTGATGCGATCTCCCTGGCCGAAGCCCGGACGCGGACCTTTGCGCGCCGCAAGATCTTCATCGTCTCAACCCCGACGATCTCGGGGGCGAGTTCGATTGAGCGGGAGTACGAGGCCTCGAACCAGTGCCGCTACTTCGTGCCTTGCCCGCACTGCTCGCACCGGCAGTGGCTTCAGTTCGAGCAGCTGCGTTGGGAAAAGGGGAGCCCGCGACCGCGGCCTACGTTTGCGAGTCCTGTGAGAAAGCAATCGCGGAGCACCACAAGGCGTGGATGCTTGAGCACGGTGAATGGCGGGCGATGGCGCCGGAGAACGGGATCAAGACCACCGGCTTTCACCTGTCCTCGCTCTATAGCCCGGTGGGATGGCGCAGTTGGCGCGAGATTGCCGCCGCCTGGGAGGCTGCGGTGAACAAGGAGACCGGGTCGGCAGCCGCCATCAAGACGTTCAAGAACACCGAACTCGGGGAAACCTGGGTCGAGGAAGGAGAAGCCCCGGACTGGCAGCGGCTCCTGGAGCGCCGGGAGAGTTACGCAATCGGCACCGTCCCCATGGGCGGGCTTCTTCTGGTTGGTGGGGCGGACGTGCAGAAGGATCGAATCGAAGCCTCGATCTGGGCCTTCGGACGCGGTAAGTCTTCATGGCTCGTCGAGCACCGGGTGCTCATGGGGGATACCGCCCGCGAAGCGGTCTGGAAAGACCTCGGCACCCTCATCACTGAGCAGTGGACGCACGCATCAGGCGCCACGATGCCGCTCGCGCGCTTCGCACTTGATACGGGCTTTGCCACCCAGGAGGCCTATGCCTTTGTGCGGGCAAGCCGGGACTCCCGGCTCATGGCGGTAAAAGGCGTGCCACGCGGGCCGGCACTCATCGGAACGCCGCTGGCCGTCGACGTATCTTCGGGCGGCAAGCGCCTTCGCCGGGGGATCAAGGTCTTCTCGGTCGCGGTGGGAATCGCGAAGCTCGAGTTCTACAACAATCTGCGCAAGGTGACGGACGTCGAGGAGGACGGCGTCACGATCCGTTTCCCCGTTGGCTTCGTGCATCTGCCGCAGGTCGATGCCGAATTCCTTCAGCAGCTATGCGCGGAGCAACTCACCACGCGCCGCAACCGCCACGGCTTTGCAGTGCGCGAGTGGCAAAAGATGCGGGAGCGTAACGAGGCACTCGACTGCTACGTCTACGCGCGAGCAGCGGCGGCCGCCGCAGGTCTCGATCGATTCGAAGAGCGCCACTGGCGCGAACTGGAACGACAGCTCGGAATTGCGCCTCCGGACGAGGCACCACCCCCGCTTCAAGCACTGGATCCCCATGAGGCCACCCCTAGCGGTGGCCTCGGTGCTTCTGGGGTCCGCAAGTACGGTCGGCGCGTGATCAAGAGCCGCTGGCTTTCTTAACCACAGCAGAGGACACCCTATGAGTCTGCAGACCCGCATCGAAAGTCTCGTTCTTCGCATCGCCCAGGAGTTCAACGCCGTCAATACCAAGACGGGGGCTCTCGCCAACCTCACTACGGCTGACAAGTCCAACCTCGTTGCTGCGATCAACGAGCTCAAGACCATGGTGGCCAATGGCATCGACGATGCCAGCATCACGCTCACGAGCACCTATTCGTCGAGCAAGATCGTCTCCCTCCTGGATGCCCTCAAGACCGAGATCCTGGGCGGAGCGGATGCGGCCTACGACACCCTGGTCGAGATCCAGCAGTACCTGCAGAACAACACCTCAGGTCTGGATGCCCTGCTCGCGGCCGTCAATACGCGCGTGCGCTTCGATGCCGCGCAAACGCTAACCGCCCCCGAGCAGCAGCAGGCTCGAACCAACATCGGCGCGGTCGCAACCTCAGCGGTTGGCGATACCGATACCGACTTCGTGGCGATATTCGAAACGGCGCTCGTCTAATGTCGCTCTCCGATCGCATCGCGGGCCTCGCCGCCCGTATCGGGTTCGAGGTCGGAACCAAGGTCAATGCCACCCACCCCGCGCTTGCGCGGGCATGGGTGAGCTTTGGCTATGTGGCGGGCCAGACGGTCATTCACCACGCTTATGGCGTGGCAAGTGTCGAGCGCCTGGCGGCGGGACAGTACCGAATCCACTTCGCTACGCCCTTGGCCGACGCCAACTACTGCTGGATGGGTCTCGTGCGAAGTGTGAGCGCTTCTGGCTCGCAGCGATTGGCGATCACGCCAACGGCGGCAGACGGGCGGGCGGCGGGGTACATCGATGTTCGCTGCGTCAGCTCATTGGCGGGCTCGCCTGCCGACTCGACGGAAGTCAACGTAGTGGTCTACCGCTGATGGCCTATTCGCAAGCCCAACTCGATGCCCTGGAAGCGGCGCTTGCCAAAGGTGAGCGCCGCGTCACCTTTGGGGACAAGACCGTCGAGTACCGAACCGTCGAGGAACTGGCGGCAGCCATCAAGGAGGTAAAGCGCGGCCTCTTCGATGATGCGGTGAATACGGGCCTCTGGCCGCGGGCTCCACGCCAGGTCCGCATCACGACCCGAAAGGGCACTTGATGAGTTGGGTGTCCAAAATCCGGCGCGGCCTCTTCGGTGGCGGCACACCAACCTACGACGGCGTGGGGTCAGGAAGGCGGGCGATCGCGTGGCAGGTGGCAAATCCCGGCGCCATCGCGGCACTCGCCTTCAGCCAGAACGAGCTACGCGCCAAGAGCCGGGATCTCGTCCGACGCAATGCCTGGGCGGCAGCCGGTGTTGAGGCCTTCGTGGCGAATGCCATCGGCACCGGCATCAAGCCGCAGTCGATGGTGGCGGACCTCACCTTGCGTGAGGCCATCCACGCACTGTGGTGGGATTGGTGCGAGGCGGCGGACGCCGCAGCCCTCACCGACTTCTACGGTCTCCAGGCGCTGGCCTGCCGCGCCATGGTCGAGGGAGGCGAGGCGCTGGTGCGCCTTCGTTATCGACGCGTGGAAGATCGGCCGGTGGCACTCCAACTCCAGGTCCTGGAGCCCGAGCACCTGCCGGCCACCATGAATACGGAACTGCCCTCTGGCAACGTCGTGCGGGCGGGAATCGAATTCGACCGCCTTGGGCGTCGTGTCGCGTACCACTTGTACCGCTCGCACCCGGAGGACGGGGCGCTGGCGCCGATGTCCGGGACGGGCGGCATGCAGACCGTCCGGATTCCAGCCTCCGAGGTCATCCACCTCTTCCGGCCGTTGCGGCCAGGCCAGCTTCGCGGTGAGCCCTGGCTTGCCCGAGCGCTCGTGAAATTGAACGAGCTGGACCAGTACGACGACGCCGAGCTCGTTCGGAAGAAAACCGCTGCCATGTTCGCGGGATTCGTGACCCGCCTCGCACCCGAGGACAACCTCCTGGGCGAAGGGCAGTCGGACGCAACGGGCGTGTCCTTTGCAGGGCTCGAGCCCGGAACCATGCAGCTGCTGGAGCCCGGCGAGGACGTGAAGTTCAGTCAGCCCGCGGACGTGGGGGCGAGCTATTCCGAGTTCCTGCGCATGCAGTTCCGCGCCGTTGCGGCCGCCATGGGTATCACCTACGAGATGCTCACCGGTGATCTCACGCAGGTGAACTACTCCTCCATTCGCGCAGGGCTCCTGGAGTTCCGGCGCCGCTGTGAGGCCCTGCAGCACAGCGTCATCGTCCACCAACTCTGCCGACCGGTCTGGCAGGCCTGGATGGAACAGGCCGCACTCGAAGGCGTACTCGCGTTGCCCGCGTTTTCAAGGCGGCGCCGGGAGTACAGCGCCGTGAAGTGGATTCCCCAAGGCTGGCAGTGGGTGGATCCCAAGAAGGAGTTCGACGCGATGGTGACTGCCATCCGGGCCGGACTCCTATCCCGGTCGGAAGCGATCTCCGCCTTCGGCTACGACGCCGAGGACATCGATCGTGAGATCGCAGCCGACAACGCCCGCGCAGACGCGTTGGGATTGGTTTTCGAGTCGGACCCAAGGCACGACAAGGCCGCATCAGGCCAGCCTTCGGTCGGCTCACCGCCTCCAGACCCACAGGAGCCCTGACATGCAGCTCGTACACCTTGCGTCCCGCCTCTACGGGACGCCGCTCCTCATTGCGCGCGCAAAACTGGATGTGATCCTCGCTGTTCTGGGCCCGCGCATCGGACTCCCGGAATCGGAAGCCCAGATGGCGCTCCCGCCCCGCGCTGCGCTGCCTTCGCCCTGTGGGAATCGCGGTGATTCCGGTGCACGGCACCCTCGTTCGTCGCTCGGGCGGCGTTGATGCGGCCTCCGGCCTCATGTCCTACGGCGAACTGGGCGCCCGCCTCGATACGGCATTGGCGGACCCACACGTCGACGGGATCCTCCTCGATATCGATTCGCCGGGGGGTGAGGCGGGTGGCGTGTTCGAGCTCGCTCGGCGGATCGCCTCTGCGAACAAGCTAAAGCCCGTGTGGGCGCACGCAGCCGACTCCGCCTATTCGGCGGCGTACGCGATCGCATCCAGTGCGTCGCGTCTCACACTCTCGCAGACCGCGGGCGTGGGCTCCATCGGCGTCATCGCGCTCCACGTGGATCAGTCGGTGAAGGATGCAAAGGACGGCATCGCCTATACGGCGATCTACGCTGGAAGTCACAAGAACGACTTTTCCCCGCACGCGCCGCTCTCGCCCGAGGCGGCAACCTCTCCAGGCCGAAGTCGATCGGCTCTACGACATCTTCGTAGTTCACGTGGCCCTGGCGCGAGGCTTGGATGCCGAGGCGATTCGCGCCATGGAGGCCGGTCTCGTGTTTGGAGAGGCCGCCGTCTCGGCAGGTCTTGCCGATGCAGTCGCGAGCTTCGAAGACGTCCTTGGCGAATTCGCGGCCGCCCTCCAATCGCGCCGCCGCCTCACGGCCAACGGAGCACGCGCCTCTCCTGGTGCCGCTGTCTCCCCTGCAGTTGCCTCCACCCATTCCTCCACGAAGGAGAAAGACATGCAAGAAAGCACCACGCATCAACTTCCCGATACGACCCCTCGGAGTCGGAACCGGCACCGAGCCCGGCTGCGGCTGCACCCGCCACACCCAGCGCGGCGCCTCCTCGGGCAGATGCCCAGGCAATTGCCGAGATCTGCCTCATCGCGGGCTGCCCCGAGCGCACGGCGGAGTTTCTCGCTTCCAGCGCCACGGAAGCGCAGGTACGCCGGGCACTCATCGACGCCCGCGCGGCTCAGCCGGACATCCGCTCCCACATCACGGCCGATGCCGGAACCACCCTGCGACCCGAGGCCAGTCCCGTTGTCGCCGCCGCCAAGAAACTCAACTCGAAGGAGTAAGCCATGACTGCCATTCGTGAAGCCAATAACCTGGGCGACGTCCTCAAGTACGAGGCGCCGAATCTCTACTCTCGCGACCGCGTAACCGTCACCTCCGGCCAAACCCTGGCCCTCGGGTCGGTGGTGGGCGTCGTGTCCGCGACCGGCAAGGTGAAGGCCCTCGATCCGGCCGCAACCGACGGCACCGAAGTCCCCTTCGGCGTCATTGCCAACGAGGTCGATGCTGCGCTCGCCGACCGCGAGGACGGAATCCTCATCGCCCGTCACGCAGTCGTCGCAAGCGGCGCCCTCGTGTGGCCGGACGGCATCACTCCCACCCAGAAAGCCGACGCCATCGCGAAGCTGCGCTTGCTCGGCGTCCTCGTTCGCATCTCCGCCTAAGAAGGAACCCGACCATGCAGAACCCTTTCAGCAATCCCGCGTTCTCGATGGCCGCGCTTACGGCGGCGATCAACATCATCCCCAATCGCTACGGGCGACTCGAAGATCTGGGCCTCATGCCCGCCAAACCGGTACGCCAACGCCAGATCATCGTGGAGGAGATGAATGGTGTCCTGAATCTGCTCCCCACCCTTCCCCCGGGGTCCCCGGGCACCGTAGGCACCCGCGGAAAACGCACGCTTCGCTCCTTCGTGATTCCGCACATCCCCCACGACGACGTGGTGCTCCCCGAGGAAGTCCAGGGTATCCGCTCCTTCGGCTCCGAAACGGAGACCGAAACGATCGCCGGTGTGATCGCTCGCCACCTGGAGAGCATGCGCAACAAGCACTCCATCACCCTCGAGCACCTGCGCATGGGCGCGCTCAAGGGCGTGATCCTGGATGCCGACGGGTCTGTCCTCTACGACCTCTTCGACGAGTTCGACATCACCCCGCAATCGTTCAACTACGAGTTGAACGTCGCCACCACGAACGTGAAGGCGAAGTGCATCAACACGCTCGCGGCGATCGAAGACAGCCTCAAGGGCGAGTTCATGACCGGCGTGCATTGCCTGTGCTCGCCCGAGTTCTTCATGGCACTCACCACTCACGCCAAAGTCGAGAAGGCCTTCGAGAACTGGCAGCAAGGGGCCATCCTCATCAACGACGTGCGCCGGGGGTTCACCTACGCTGGCATCACGTTCGAAGAGTATCGCGGCCAGGCAACCGACCCGGATGGCAACACGCGCCGCTTCATCGCGGCGGGCGAGGCACACGCCTTCCCGCTGGGCACTGTGGACACCTTCGGAACCTACTTCGCGCCGGCGGACTTCAACGAGACCGTAAACACGATCGGCCAGCCGCTCTACGCGAAGCAGGAACCGCGCAAGTTCGAGCGCGGCACGGACCTGCACACGCAGTCCAATCCGCTGCCGATGTGCCACCGCCCTGGCGTGCTCGTGAAACTCACGATGGCCTGATGCCATGGGGCTCATCGAGCGGATCTACGAGGCGGCGGCCAACGTGGGGTTTCTGAAGTCCTGCCGCTGGACACCCGCCAGCGGTGGGGCACCGCAGACCTTCGACGTCGGCTTCGCGGCCCCGGATGAGACGATCCTCGAGGGCCTCACCGGGGCTACCGAGTACGTGATGTCCTACCCCGCCTCGGTCTTTGTCGGCCTCGCTCCCCGCGAGACGGTTGAGATCGACGCCGTGGCCTTCCAGGTGCGTGAGATCCGGGCAGTGGGGGATGGCTCGGAAATGCGCGCGAAGCTCACCCGCCTCTAACCCCATGGCTGGCAACTCGATCCGGGAGCAGATCCTGCTCGCGGTGGTGGCGGTCGTGCGACCAGCGGTCGAAGGCCTCGGTGCATCCCTGCATCGTTCCCCAACGGTGGCCGTAACGCGTGAGCAATGCCCGGCGCTGGTCGTCTTCCCGGAGAGCGAGACGGTGACCGAGCGGGCGAACGACCGGGTGACGCGCGAACTCACGGTGCGGTTCGTGGCGCTCGCCCGTGCCGTCCCACCGCTAACTCCCGAAACCCAGGCCGACGAGATCCTCACGGCCGCCCACGCGGCCTTAATGGCTGACGGCACCCTCGGCGGCTTGGCACTCGGTATTCGCGAGCAAGAGACCGAGTGGGAGGTGGAAGACGCCGATGCCGTGGCCGCCGCAATCCCCGCGCGCTACCGGATCACCTACCGGACCTTTGCCGCCGATCTTTCCATTCAAGGATGAAACCTATGACGCGAGTCGTACTGCTGCGCCCGCATACCCATGCGGGAAAGCTTCACGGGGTGCGCGATCGGATCGAGGTGGATAGCGCGACTGCCGACTGGCTCGTAAGCCAAGGCATCGCCGCCCTCGACCCGACACCCGCCTCGACCCCGTTGGAATCCAAACCCCACTACCGCAAGGAACCCAAGCCATGAGCACCTATGCCTCCTTCCAGGGCCGCGTCTTTCTGGGCAAACGTGATGTCGCAGGCCTTCCCATCGAAGTGCGCTCGCCCGGCAATGTCGCGGACTTGAAGCTCTCGCTCAAGACCGACGTGCTGGAGCACTACGAGAGCCAGACCGACCAGCGATCGCTGGATCACCGCATGGTCAAGCAGAAGTCCGCCACGGTGAACCTCACCATCGAGGAGTTCACCAAGGAGAACCTGGCACTCGCCCTCTACGGGAACCACGTCACCGGTAGCACCGGCAGCGTGACCGACGAGCCGGTCGGTGGAGCCACGCCGGTCGTGGGCGACCGCTACTTCCTGGCGCATCCCAAGGTCTCGGCCCTCGTGGTGGTCGACTCCGCCGGCACGCCCGCGACCCTCACCCTCGGCACGCACTACACCGCCGACACCGACTTCGGATCCAT
The DNA here is from genome assembly GCA_016711875.1 of Betaproteobacteria bacterium. Classification (GTDB taxonomy): domain Bacteria; phylum Pseudomonadota; class Gammaproteobacteria; order Burkholderiales; family Usitatibacteraceae; genus FEB-7. Next base: position 504,744 of record JADJSD010000001.1, read on the forward strand.
CCAGTTTCTGGACTTCACGGGCCTCACGGCACCCTACAAGGCGAGCTACACCTACGGGGTCGCAACCGAAATCGGGATCTTCACGCAGCCCTCCCGGAGCGTTACTTGCGGCTCGAGGGTCTCAACACGGCGCAGGCCAACGCCAAGGTGCTGGTGGAGCTCTACCGGGTAGCCTTCGACCCCCTGAAGGAGCTCTCCCTCATTTCGGACGAGTACAACAAGTTCGAGATGGAAGGCTCGCTCCTTGCGGATACGACGAAACCCTACGACGCACTCCTCGGTCAGTTCGGCCGGATCGTCCAACTGTAAGGCGCTGACCCATGAGTGATCTGGAAACGCTCATCCCGCTCGATGTGCAGATCACCGTGGCGGGCGAGACGCTGACCCTCAAACCGCTCAAGGTGGGGAGCCTGCCGGCGTTCCTGCGCGCCATCTCGCCCGTCATGCAAAGCCTTACCGCGCCGTCCATCGACTGGCTGGCTCTCTTCGGGGAACGGGGTGATGACCTCCTCTCGGCCATTGCGATTGCCGTCGGAAAACCCCGGGAGTGGGTCGACGATCTTGCGGCCGACGAAGCCATCCTGCTCGCCGCCAAGGTGATCGAGGTAAACGCTGATTTTTTTACCCAGACGGTGATTCCGAAGCTGGACGGCCTATTCGCGCAGATGAAGCACGCCCCAACGGTGGCTTCTGGTTCGACGCCATCCAGCGGCTGATCAGTCACGGCCACCGGCTCCCCGACGTCCTCGACTACACCCTGGGTCAGGTGCGCGGTTTCCTGGATGCAGTCGCGCACCGAGGCGGCCGAGGAGGCTCGACTTCTCTCGGTGATCGCCATCGGCCCCGGGGTGACTCCAGGCAATTGGACAAGACCCTCGACCGGCTAACCGACCGTGCGCATTGCCATCCGGATCGATAGCAAGGCGGCCGGCGCGCAACTGCGTCGCTGGGGTGGCGAGTACCGCGAGAAGGTGAAGAAGGCGGTTTCCCAAGCCATTCGTGGCGAGGCCGCCGAGCTACGTGAGGATGTGCGTAGTCACGTCGGCTCTCGTCTCGCCGTCGTCCGGAAATCCTTCCTCAAGGGGTTCACCGCCCGCGTCCTGGACAAGGACCCGACGCGCCTGCCAGCGCTCTACGTGGGCTCGCGCATTCCCTGGTCGGGGATCCACGAGAAGGGTGGCGCCATTGGCGGTCGGATGCTAATTCCAATCCATGGGCGCGTCGGCCGCAAGCGCTTCAAGGCGCAGGTGGCGCAGTTGATGCGCGGCGGTAACGCCTACTTCGTGAAGAACGCCAAGGGGAACATCGTCTTGATGGCCGAGAACATCAAAGAGCACGACCGGCCGCTCTCGGGTTTCAAGCGCCGCTACCGCAAGGCCGAGGGGGTGAAGCGCTTAAAGCGCGGCGCCAGCATTCCCATCGCGGTCCTCGTGCCCAAGTTAGTCCTCAAGAAGCGCCTGGACGTCGAACGTCTTGTCGCCAGCCGCATCCCCCGCCTTTCCGCGGCAATCGAAAGACAGATCCGCCAGGTGGACTGAGGTTACGCCGGCGTGGGCCACACCCGCTTACCGAGGCTCTTGAACTTGCTGACGCTAAGCGCGCCGCGTTCGTTTCTCGCCTTCGAGCCGGGCGCCTTAAGCGCTTCCTCGATGGCCTCGCGCTTCGCCTCGTAGATCGCCGTCGGCTCGAAGTCGCCGTCGAGCAGGACCAGCAGCACGGCATCCCATCGGTGTTTGAGATCGATCTTCCCAAGACGCTGCCCGGGATTTTTGGTCAGGATGCAGCGCCCCTTGATCTGTAGATGTTCCTCGACCTTCCCCATGCGGCGAATGGCGTCGTATCCCGCCTGCCGGGCGTCCGCCAGATCAAGTCCTAGCAGTCGCGCCGCCTCGTATTCCGCAACTTCTCCCGTAATGCCAATCGGTCGTCCGGTGAGCTCCCGATAGCGACGGGCGAGCGTTTTCGCCTTGGCAATGAGCTTTCCTACTTCCTCCAGATTCACCGCGCTCTGACTTGACATCCAATTTAGCGGCCGAAAGATAGTGGCTACCAATCGTATCAGCATCCTTGTTGCCCTCGAGGGCGCCGACGAAGGGCTCAAACGCGCCCTCACGTCGGCTGAGAAAAGCCTCGGGGAGCTCGCGTCCACGGCCAAGACCGCTGGTGACAAGGCCGCCGCTGGCATGGCCGAAGTGAAGGCGGGGATGTCGGCCTTCAGCGAACAGGTGGCCAGCGCCAAGACGCAGCTCCTCGCATTCCTCTCCATCAACTGGGCAGCCGGTAAGGCCCAGGAGGTGATCCAGATTGCGGACGCGTGGGCCATGATGTCCGCGCGCCTGAAACTTGCCACCGCTGGCCAGCAGGAATTCACCACAGCGCAGCGCGAGCTCTTCGCCATCGCCCAGCGGATCGGGGTCCCGATCCAGGAGACGGCAACTCTCTACGGGAGGCTCCAAGCGGCCGTGCGGATGCTGGGCGGCGAGCAGAAGGACGCGCTCGCCATCACCGAGAAGCATTTCGCAGGCGCTTCGACTGTCCGGGGCGTCGGCCACGGAAGCGCAGTCCGCACTCTTGCAGTTCGGCCAGGCGCTCGCCTCCGGAGTGCTCCGCGGGGAGGAGTTTAACTCCGTCGTCGAGAACAGCCCGCGGCTCGCGAAGGCGCTCGCGGACGGGTTGGATGTGCCTATTGGGCGTCTGCGGAAGATGGCCGAAGAGGGTCGCCTCACGGCGGACGTGGTGGTCAACGCCCTCATGAGCCAGAAGGACAAGCTCGCCTCCGAGTACGCGGAGCTTCCCGCGACAGTGAGCCAATCCTTCCAGCGGCTCCAGAACGCCTTCGGCCAATGGGTGAGCCAGGTCGACCAGTCGACGGGCATCACGAAGAAGCTGGCAGAGGCCCTGACGTGGCTCTCGCAGAATCTGGACACGGTGATGCAGTGGCTAAAGCGCATTGCCGAGGCCGGGCTCGCGGTCCTGGCCTACCGATTGATCCCCGCCCTCATCACCGCCTGGCAAGCGGCGGGCGCCGCAGCGGTGGCTGCAGCCAATGGGGCAACGGCCGCGTGGGCGAGCGTGAATCTCTCCGTATCGAACGCGGTGGCAAGCATTGGCGTGCTTCGGGCTACGTTTGCGGTGCTGGGTGCCTTTCTCGCGGGATGGGAGATCGGCACGTGGCTCTCGGAGAAGTTCGAGTTCGTGCGTAAAACCGGCATCGCTATGGTGGAAGTCCTGATGCGCGGGATCGAGGAGCTGCGCTACCGCTGGGAAATGTTTGCCGCGCTCTTTACCTCCGACACCGTCGCCCAAGCGACCCAACGCCATCAGGCGCGGCTCGCCGAGATGAACCAGGTCTTCGCGCAGATGTATGCGGATGCTGGCAAGGGAACGGCTGCGGCCACGGGCGCCATGAACACGGCCGCATCCGTTGCCGAGAAATCGCACGGCGCCTAGAGGCGGTACGGCAAGGCACGCAGGAAGCCGTTGCCCGCGGGGTGGAAGCCGTCCACGCCGCTCTGGAGAAGCTCAAGTCACGGCTGGGGGAAGTGGAGCAGGCGGTCGGTAAGGCGAGCCAAACCGTGGACGATTCGACCGCCAAGATGGCCGAAGCCTACAAGGGGCTCACGGCCATTCTGGATGCAAACCTGCAGCGGCAGGTCGATGCGGTCAAGGCGCGATACCAGCAGGAAATGTCGGCATTGGAGGCCACCGGGCAGGCCGAGTCCGTACGTATCACCCAATCGACCCAGCTTCTCACTGACTCCCTCACGCAGCAGACGGGGCTACGCCGGCAGGCCTCGACGGAGGCGATGGCGCTCATCGACCAGGAAACGGCAGCCCGGATCGACGCTGCACGTCGCCAGGGCAGACGGAGGCTGAGCGGTCTGCCAACGTCCAGCGGGTCGAGAACGAGATCCTCGCCGCCAAGCGTCAGACGATGACGCAGGCACTCGCGGAGTATCGGAGTCACGTCGATGCCCTGAATGCCGAGGCGAACCGGCACCTGGCCGAGGTGAATCGGATCGAGCAGGAGAAGCGGCGCCTCTCGATGTCCACTGAGGAGCGCATTCGCGACATCCAGCGCCAGGGGATGAGCGAGTACGAGGCCACCGAGGATCGTAAGAGCCAGATCGCCGAATACCAGGAGCAGGCGCGCCGGGCGCTGGCGAATGGCTCCTTCGAGGAGTCGCGAGGCTATGCCCAGAAGGCCATGGACTTGGCCTCCCAGGTGGCGTCGAGCCAGACGAGTGAAGCCAAGCGCGGTGAGGAAGCCCGCCGTCAGGCAGAGCAGGGTGCGTCCCAGGTTGCTCTCCTCGAGGCTCGCGCCCGAGAAGCCTCCCGCAATCAGGAGTACGGCAAGTCCGAAGCCTTGATGCGGCAGGCGGATCAGCTTCGTGCCGAGATCTCCCAGCGGACCCAGGAGTCGGATGCGGCGATCACGCGCGGGAAGCAAGGGGTCAACTCTGCCATCCAGGATATTCGGAGCTCCGAGGACATCCTTAACCAGTCCCTGAATGCCGAGGCTGCTGCCCATCGCTCTGCCGCCCAGTCAGCAACCACTGCCCGTGACCAGATCAAGCAGACGCTTGCCGAGACCCAGACCCAAGTCGACCAGCTGACCGCAAAGCTCGCGCAGGGCTCAAGGTCACAATCGATGCGGACGCCTCCCGCTTCAATCAGGCACTCGCCGATCTCGACAAGGCTCTCGCGGAGAAGCAGCACCTCATCGCGATCCAGGCAGACCTTCAGCAGGCCGAGAAGCAACTGCGGGAATACGAGCTACTCCTGAAGGAAGGAAAGACCCTCCCCATCAACGCCGATGTGGGCAAGGCCAAGGACGCGCTCGACAAACTCAAGACCTACGCCGAGCAGAACGCCCAGCTGGATCTGCGCGTGGCAACTGAGAAAGCGCAGGCCGCCATCACCAACGTCGACGGGATGATCCGGGCGCTGGATCGGATCCAGACCGAGTCTCGCCATCAGGTGAGTGCCAACGTGGATGCCGTACGGACCCAGATCCAGTCCTTGAACGGCGCGAACACCAGCAGCACCCACACGATCACGGTTCGCCGAGTCGAAGGCAACGCGACCGGCGGCCCGGTAGGAACTGGCGTACGGCAGCTCGCCGAGGGTGGGAGCGTGACCTCCGCATTTCCGCGCATGGCGGGTGGATCGGTGCCGGGATCTGGCCACCACGACACGGTGCCGCGCACGCTGGAGGCCGGAGCCTTCGTGCTCCGCAAGTCGGCCGTACGAAAGTATGGCGGTGGGGCGCTCTCCCGACTTGCCAATGGCGTGGCACGCTTTGCGTTCGGGGGACCGGTGGCAAGGTCGGCGACTCCGAGCAAGGCTCAAGAGAAGCGTACCCCGGAGAACCGGGATGAAAGGCGCCCCGCGCCCCCGAAGCAGAATCGTGAGGCCATCGAAGCCCTGAAGCTCATCGAGTTGGGCCTTCGCGGGATGGACGAGTACACCTCGTGGCTCGAGCGAACCTATAGCGGTGGCGTGAGCCTCGACATGCGCTACAAGACCATGGAGCGCTACCGGGCACAGGCCGGGAAGGATCGCGACATCGTCCAAGCCCTCATGGGCAGGAACCAGCTCACCGGCAACGAGCGCGGAAATCTCGCCACCATCCAGCAGACGTGGCGAACGGCCATGGCGCAACCGCTCGCGTTCGGGAAGGATCTGGAGCAAGAACTCATCGCCTACATGCAGCAGAACGAGGCGCGAGGCTTTGACGAGGGCGGCCCTGCTGCTTCTGACTCCGTGCCGGCCATGCTCACGCCGGGCGAGTACGTGGTGAACAAGGCAGCGGTCACGCGCTTTGGCGCCGGTTTCTTCGAGGCCCTCAATAGTCTGGCGCTACCGGCCAGCACCGTTGCTGCCCGGGTTCGTGGTTTCGCCACCGGCGGCATAGTTGGTGTGGAAGCTCCCGCACTCGCCCTCACGCGCCCCGTGCTGGAGACCAACGCCGGCCCCACGCGAACCGTCCGGGTCGAGTTGGCCTCCGGCGATCGCAGGGTGAACGCCACCATCGATGCCGGAGATGAGTCCCGTCTCCTGCAAATCCTCGAAGTCGCCCGCGCCCGGGCAGCCTGAGTCCCTACTACATGCAGCTTAAGAACCTCACCGATGGGGTGGTGCTGGCGTTGCCTGACGACCTCCTGTGGACTGACGAACACGCCTGGAGTCCGGTCGTCGCGAACGTCTCCTATCTGCTCACCGGAGCTCTTCTCGTGCAATCCGGTACCCGACAGGCAGGCCGCCCAATCACCTTGGTCGGTGCAGCCGACATGGCGTGGGTCACCCGCGCCGTCGTGGAGACCCTCTACGGCTGGGCCGCCGATCCCCTTGCGGTTGACTCGGGGCGCTTCGAGCTCACGTTCACCGACGCTCGGGTCTTCATCGTGGCATTCCGCTTTGGCGATACGGCGATTGAAGCGGAGACCGTCATGGGATTCCCCGCCCGGTCGGACACTGATTACTACCGCCTCACCCTTCGCCTGATGGAGATCTAGCAGATGGGCATTCTCGCGGGCGACGTAAAACTCGTCGCCTCCCAAGTCATGGACGACGTCGTAGAAGGGGGCGGTGCGCCCACCTCGACCGTCATCCAGGATGGCTCGAGCAACTCGGTCTTTAATGACATCTCGGAGCTCGACCGCGCCGGCGGCCGGGTGAACCTGCGCAAGGTCTTCGCGAGCATTCAGACACCCACCACGGACGGGTACTTCGGGGCGAATGTGATCGTGGCTGATCCCCCGGAAGATCCACGCGTGTCGGTCACAATTTTCAAGACGGGGGAGGTCTTCGACCAGCGCGTTGATGCGGCCAATCGCATCGAGGCCTACCTCAATAAGGGCTCCCTCTGGGAAGGCTACCTCTTCGAGAACCACATCACCGGTCAGCGCTCGATCCAGATCTTTCAGCGCACCAGCGCGCCGCTCCCCGTCATCGGCAAGACCCTCTACCTCGTGATGAACGAGGCACTGGGCAATGAGTTCTCCCAGTATGTCCGCGTGACGCGCGTGTCGTCCGAGACCCGGACCTTCACCTACGTCCAGGGGAGCGCCTACCAGGACTATCAGGCGGCGGTCGTGAGGTGCGAACTGTCGGACGCGCTTCGCTACGACTTCCCGGGCTCCACCCAGCCGCATGTTCACGCCCGAGTCCGCCAAGACCAAGGTGCGAGACACGCTGGTTGCGAACGCCGCCAAGTATTACGGCGCCGTACCCACCGTGGCACCGGTTGCCATCGGCGATATCGCCTGCAACGTCCAGAGCGTTTTCACGCAGATCGTCCCAAGCGCCCAGACCGAGACGCCGCTCGTGGACGTGCGCACGAACGGGCTTGCCGGGGTGCCGACGCCGACAGGCGCCGCGCTCACGCAGACCATCACGCTCGTCTTCACCACCTCCGCCAGCATCTATGTGGGCGGCGGCATCTACCCGGGGAGCCTCTCGATCACGCGCGCTGGCGTCACGCTGACCGATGCGGGCGGGATCCTCAAGAACGGCGCCGCAAGTGTCGGTACCGTCGATTACGAAAACGGCATCCTCGCGCTCACAGAGAATGTCTTCGGAACGTCGGGCGGCACCCACACCGCCACCTACATCCCGGCCGATATCCCGGACATGGTCTCCAACAGCTTCGGTATCAATGTCACGGCCGAGTCCCGGCGCCTAAGCTACGCCCTCACGCTTCCCTCGGTGCCGCTGCGTAACACCTTGAGCGTGAGCTACCTCGCCAATGGTCGCTGGTACATCCTGCGCGAGAACGGGGTCGGGGTGCTGGCTGGATCGGACGCCGCCTATGGGGTGGGAACGCTCAGCTACACCACGGGCTCAGTCTCCCTCACCCTGGGTGCGCTGCCCGATGTGGGAAGCGCCCTCATCTTTCAGTTCTTCACCTCCAACACCGCCGGCATCACGACCAATACCGACCTCTTCAATGGCGCGAAGCTCTACGCGCCGCTCAACACCAGCGGCAACCTGAGTGAAGAGCCAGGGGCAACGCGGATCATCGCTGGAAGTCTCCTTGTGTCGTGGTCAGTCGGCGGGGTCGCCAAGACCGCCACGGATGATGGCCTCGGGAACCTGACGGGAGACGCGACCGGGACCGTCAACTACACCGATGGCGTGGCCTACGTAAGCCCCAACGCGCTGCCGGCGACCGGCACGACCTTCATGCTCAATACAACGGGTGCCGCCCCCGTCACGGCCCCGGCCGTAAATATCTTCGGCGGCTTCATCGGGGATCCACTGATCCGCCCGGGCACGGTGTCGATGACGGTGGCTGCCCAGTTCAACTACTCCACGAGCTATCCGTACGCGGACCTCCGGATTGAGCCAGCAGCCAAGACCCGAAACATCGGCGTCACCGACGACGGCAACGGGCACCTGCAGTTCCTGGACGATGTGCACGGCATGGTGCAAGTCGGCACCGTCAACTATGCGACTGGCGAGATCAACGTCAATGCCTCTGTCTCACTCGCCCGTGCGGACGTTCAAGGACCGAGCATCATCGTCGGGGCAGGTCAGTTCTCCAGCACGTTCCTGTGGAACGGCTCCCCCATTGGGGGATGGCCGGGGTCCGGCGACCTTCGGATCCGCACGGTCACCTTTGTCCCCCAGTCGGTCGCGGTCCAGTACATCGTGGCGGCGGGCGGGGCTGGGAGCGTCAGCATTCAGGTGAATCATTACCAGACCAAGACGATTCTGGCGCCCAACTACATCCTGCGCGGTGCCTCGTTCAAGGTCGGGGCCGGAAACACCTACGCGCAGTTGGTCGACGGGACACTGGTCAAGAACCCCGACTACGCCACCGGCGTTGGAACCCCGGCCGGATCGGTCGCAAGCGCCATGGGCATCATCACCGTCACGTCCTGGGCGACCGGTGTTGCGCCAACCATTACGGGATGGCGGGGGCTTCAGTCACCCCCGTCCGATCCGCTCACCGCCCCGTTCATGAATTCCGCCTTGATGTTTCGCACGGCCGCTTCTCCCATACGGCCTTCCTCCATGAGCGTCCAGGGGCCTCTCCAGGACGGGACTCAGTTCAACGTCACGTCCGACGTAAACGGCAAGTTCATCAGCAGCCGCGTAAAGGGGAAGGTCGACTACGAGTACGGGACCGTCCAACTCTTCTTCGTGAACGAGCTCGGCAACCCCGCGCACGCCATCGATCTCTCCCATCTCGGAATCGCGGGACTCACCACGATGCCCGCGGACCTCTGCCGCATCACGACCCTGCGGTACAACGCTGTCACCTACAGCTACCTCCCGCTGGATGCCTCGATTCTCGGCATCGATCCGGTGAGGCTTCCGACCGATGGCCGGGTGCCGATCTTCAATGCCGGCGATTTCGCGGTCCTGGGCCACACCGAGGTTGAAGGGCCCCTCACGGGGACCAATGGCCTCACCGTGAATTGCGGCAGGACCCGACTTTCACGGGTGCGCGTGCTGGACGCTGCCGGCGCCGTCATCTCGACCGGCTACGCCGCAAACCTTGAGGCGGGGACGGTGACCTTCAGCAACGTCTCCGGCTACGCGCAGCCTGTAACCGTCGAGCACCGCATCGAGGATATGGCCCAGATCAGCGATGTGCAGATCAGCGGGCAGATTGCCTTCACCCGCCAAATCACCACGCCTATCCGGCGGGCTCGCTTCTGTCCTCCGCCCTGGTGGCCGGCGACCTCCGGGCCTATGTCTCCAACCTCTTCGACCAGGCGACATGGAACGGCGCGTGGTCGGACGCCATCAGCGGCGCGGCCGCAACCGGTACCTACAACGCCGTCCTCGCGCCCATCCAGGTTACGAACGAGGGTGCCTCCACCGAGCGATGGGCGATCCAGTTCACCAACACGACCTCCTTCAACGTGATCGGAGAGCACGTGGGCGTCATCGCTGTGGGGAATACCGGCACGGCCTGCGCGCCGCTCAATCCGGCCACGGGCGAACCCTATTTCACCATCCCCGCCGCGGGATGGGGTCTGGGGTGGGCTGCAGGGAACGTCCTTCGCTTCAACACCACAGGCGCGCTCTTTCCCGTCTGGGTCGTCCGCACCATCCAGCAGGGTCCGGAGACTGTCCCCAATGACTCCTTCACGTTGCTGATCCGCGGTGACGTGGATAACCCGATCTAGGAAGCCCACGAATGCCCGCTCTCGATACCACCGTTAAGTTCTTTGACAAGGACATGGCTTCGCCCCGTCCCTCGCGGCGACTGCCGGCAACCTCATCTCCGTCCTCGACGCTTGCCTGGTGAACGGGTTTGCCCAGAAAACCGCCGACTCGGTCGTGGTGAGCGCGGGGGTGGCAACGGCGACCATCAGCACAGGTCACTCTTTCCGGGCGCATACGGTGGCACTCATCGCCGGCGCCACGCCCGCAGGCCTCAACGGGCAGCACAAGGTGCTTTCCGTTACGACAAACACCGTCCGCTTCGACGCGTTCGGCGTGGAGGACGGTACGGCCACCGGCACGATCACCCTGAAGCTTGCACCCCTGGGGTGGGAGAAGGTCTTTACCGGCACCAACGTCGCGGTCTATCGCTCACCCAACGTGCAATCGACCCGGTCGTACCTTCGCGTGGACGATAGCGTCACTACGTCTGCACGCGTCGCGGGCTACCTCGCGATGACGGACGCCAATACCGGCACAGACAAGTTCCCGTCGGATGCTCAGTTCGCCGGTGGGCTCTACATCTCTAAATCGTCCGACGCCACGCAGCGGCATTGGTGGCTCTTCGGTGACGACCGTCGCTTCTACATCAGTATCCCGCCGACGTACCAGGGCAGTGCGTATGCAAGCGGGTACACCCATGGGTTTGGCGACATCCAGAGCACAAAGCCAAACGACCCCTATCGATTCATGGTTGGCGCACACAGCAGCGACTGCACGGGTAGCGGCTATGACGCGTCGCGGGGCCCGCTGAACTTGGGGAATTCGACGTACGGGATGCTCCGCTACTTCCCCCGCAATTACACGGGCGTCGGTGTTCCTGTGCAGTTGAATATCTTCTTTCAGCAGGGCTCGTATCCCGGTCAGGGGGGATACACGTTTCCAAATCCTGAAGATTCCGGCGTCTACCTGACGCGTGTGTGGTTAAACGAAAGTTCCACCGTCCGTGGGTGGTTGCCGGGCCTCTACTCGTCCATGCAGAACGTGTTGACCAATGTGGCGGACGGCGACATCTGGACGAACGTGATTGGACTGGAGGGAAAGACCTTCATCTACCGGCTCTGCATCGGAGGGGGGTACTTCATTGATGTGACCGGCCCCTGGGAAAACTGACGTGGCTGATGCCTACGCCGACAAAACGGTCCTGCTGCTGCCGTTCAATGCCGACACGAAACTCGGCATTGGTGTCGTGAGCCGTGGTCTCACTGGGCATTTCTACGCCCTTCGCGGGAACGCGGCCCTCACCTCGGCGCAGGCCAAGTACGGCGGCAACTCGTGCTACTTCGACGGCTCGGGAGACTCGCTCCTGGGCTCGTATAGTCCGGCTCACGCCTGTGGCACGTCGAACTTCACGCTGGAGACGTGGTTCATGCCGCTTTCCATCCCGGCAGCCGGGACGGGATCGGCAAACATGCAGATGATTTATTGCGATCGAGCCAACGACAGCAATCGGGCTTTCTTCGCGTACTGCAATTGGAACGGCATCACGAACGCGCCAGGGTTCTGGTTCAACATCATCACGGCAGGGGTCGCCATCGACTTTACCTACGTGATCACGCTCACCCTTGGGCGTTGGTACCACGTGGCGGTCACGCGCAATGGCAGCAACTTCTTCTTCTACCTGGATGGCGTCAAGCTCGCCACGAAGTCGAGCACGGTCTCCTGGGCGGACTACGGCGCGGCACCTCGGCTCGGCTGTTGGAGCGACGACTACTCCTTCTGGTTGTACGCGTATCTCGATGACTTCCGGCTCACCAACGGTGTGGATCGTTACGGTAACGGGGCCGAATTCACGGTTCCTGACGCGCTGGAATACACACCGGTTTCTGTCAATGCCGCTCTCCTGCCCGCTTACCTGAAGCCTGGCAGTTGGACGCCCTATCAGACAGGGATCGCCAGGCGATTTGAGGACATCAAGGGTAGGCGCGACATCTACTTCAGTGGCGCCGGTGACGGTCAGATCGTGGGCACGGTGAAGGAGAAAGCCACACCGGACAACTTGCCGCTCTCCCGAAAAGTCCTCCTCCTCTACGACGCGGACTTCCGCGTGGTGCAGTCGACGTGGAGCGATAACGCTGGCAACTACGCGTTCAGGCGCCTAGATCGAACGAAGAAGTTCACGGCTGTGGCGGTCGACCACACGAACAACTACCGCGCCGTCATCGCGGACAACCTCACCCCGGAAGCAATGCCATGATCCAGATCTCTACCGCCCTCAATGATCAGCGGCTGGCCGGTGTCGTGACCTTTCTGGCGCTGGGCACGCCCGCTGCCGTGGCACGGCTCTATTCCGGAACACGGCCTGCCTTTGGCGCGGCGCCCACCGGCACCCTGCTGGTAGAGATTCCCGTGCAGAACCGATCGGCCAGGTGGCCAGCGGGAGCCTTGCGATCACACCGACCGATGAGGCCCTCATCCTCGCTGACGGAGAGGCCACGTGGGCGCGCGTGCTCAACGGCGAAGGGTCCATCGCGTGGGACTGCGATGTCTCGAACCTCGCCGGCACGGGCGAAATCCGGATCTCTTCGACCACTCTCTTCGCAGGCGGCTACACCCGCATCATCAGCGGCACCCTGGGGTAAGCGCCCATGGCGGTGGAACTGCTCTTCTGGCAGTCGCCGGGGACAGGTGATCTCGTTTTCGGGGAGGAGCCGACCGCTACCGAACATCTGGTAGCCGTCGTTGAGGCAAACCTTCCGGAACTTGCCCAATCGGTAACGGTTCGGCGCGTTGAGCCGGTCGTCCCGCAGATCGTCCTGCCTCCCCTGGCGCTGGCGGCGACGGTCGAGCGAATCGAATCGATCGTCACGGCGGTCGCGCTGCCGTCGCTGGAACTCGCGGCCACACTCGGTCGCAACGAGCGGGCGGTCATCTCGGCCGTCTTGCCCGGACTCACGGCACTGGTCCGGATCGAGCCGCCCGCTCTGGCGGTCCTCTCGGCCGAACTGCCCGGGCTCACGCTGGCGGCGGAAGTCAGCAACCGTCCGATCCTTCGGATCGAGGCGAACCTTCCGGCGCTCACGGCGGTCACCACAGCCGTCTACCGTTCGGGGACCCAGCGACCCACCGTGTCCGCCTCCGCGCTCACCCATCAGGTGGCTCGGCACGGATCCATGGGCGCCCAGGAGCGTAGCGAGAAAACGCGAGCCGACCGCGTGGGAGGCGAGGAACGCTGGACGGGGGCGGATCCCGCCAGTGCCCTTATCACCTCTCGCATTCCGCAGGCGTTCCTGCGTACCAGGCTTACGTACCGCGCCCGTCATGCCGAGGCGGCACGGGTGGAGGCGGCCGATCGTCGCCTCCATTCGCAGGACGCCATTCGGGATCCGCGTCTCGCCCGTTCAGCTTGGCATCAGGACGCCTTGGCAATTCGCCATGCGCGGACGTCACTCTTCCAGGACTGCCTTCGGGACCGGCGAACGTCCCGGGTCTCCGCCTACTCCGGCGCCCGGAAGACTGCCTCGGGTTTCACGTGGCGGACAGGGTCAGCAGCGCCTAAGCGCGTGCCGTTACGGCTTCGCTGGCAGGAGGCGATCCGCCCGCCCGCAGGACGCTATACGCGGCCAGTGGCTCCCCCTGAGCAACCGGCTTGCTACACCCCGAATCCGCACCTGCTGTTCGCCGAGGGCTGGGGTTCAAGTACCGCTCTTCTCTTTGTCTGCGAGCGGGTCGTTCCGCCGACCCACGAGACGGTCGTTGTCCCTGTTCGAAGGGTCTACATGGTTCTGAATGAAGTACACCTGAAACGCGTCACCGGGAACATCGAGATTCCGACGCTCTCCTTGGGGCTCACGATCGACGCGGGCTCGTGGACGTGGGGGTTCGATGCCACGGTGCCGGCCGAGGCCCTCGTGGACTTGGAGCCGGACGCAGGCGGAAGCCCCGTGGAGTTGGAGGCCACCATCAACGGGACCGCGTATCGGTTGCTCGCCGAACGCCTATCGAGAGAGCGCACCTTCGGCCAATCCACCGTGAAGGTCTCCGGTCGGGGAAAAAGCGCCGTCCTCGATGCCCCCTATGCGCCGACGATGACCTTCACGAACAGCGGCGATCGCACAGCCCAGCAACTTATGGCGGACGCCCTGCAGGTCAATGGCGTACCCATTGGCTGGACGATCGATTGGGGAATCACCGATTGGCTGGTGCCGACCGGAGTCTGGTCGCACCAAGGCACCTATATCTCGGCGCTCAATGCAATTGCCGGCGCCGCGGGCGCTTACCTGCAGCCACACCGTACCGCCCAGACTATTCGGGTGCTACCGCGTTATCCCTCCGCCCCCTGGGAGTGGGGGACGGTGACCCCCGACTTCGTCCTGCCGGCCGCGGCAACCGCCCGCGAAAGCCTCGAGTGGAAGGATGCCGCTCCTTACAACGGCGTCTACGTGTCAGGCGTCTCGGCCGGGATCCTGGGGTGGATCAAGCGCACCGGTACAGCGGGGGATGTCTTGGCGCCCATGGTGGTCGATCCCCTCATCACGGCGGCGACAGCCGCCCGGCAGCGCGGCATCGCAGTGCTCGCGGACACCGGACGTCAGATCGCAGTGAACCTCCGACTTCCCGTCCTTCCCGAGACCGGAATCATCGAGCCTGGCGCCTTCATCGAATACCAGGACGGAAGCGTCACTCGGTTGGGCCTCGTCCGTAGCACCAGCGTCCAGGCAGGACTTCCGGAGGTCTGGCAGACGCTCGGAGTCGAGACCCATGCATAACGTCTACCAGCAATTTCGCCAACTCCTGCCTGATCCACCCTTGCAGGCGGGGACCGTCACGGCAGTGGGCGCCGGTGTCGTCACGGTGCAACTGCCCGGTGGCGGCGTCCTTACTGCTCGCGGAGACGCCCAGGTCGGACAAAGCGTTTTCGTGCGCGACGACGTCATCGAGGGTGTCGCACCCAGTCTCACGCTGGAGGTAATCGAGATTTGATCCACCCGTAAAGCACTGCTGTGATTCAACCCAGAACCCGCCCGAGGTCAGCCCCTCGTGGCGGGTTCGCCTTTTTGGAGACCCAATGAACGCCGAACACATCACACCGCCTCCCGAAGACAACGTTCTCACCGTCCGCAAGGAGGATTTCGAGGACCTGCTCGATCGCGCCGCCGAACGTGGCGCCGAGCGCGCGCTCGTTCACCTCGGCCTCGAGGGCCCCCATGCGGCCGAAGACATCCGGGAGCTGCGCGATCTCCTCGAAGCCTGGCGCGATGCCCGCCGCACCGCCTGGCGCACCGTGATCCGCGTCGCGACGACCAGCCTCCTGGTGGTCGCGCTCTTGGGTGCAGCGATCAAGTTCAAGATCATGGGAGGCTCGCAATGATCGAGACCCTGTTGGGTGGTCTGCTGGGTGGAGTGTTTCGCCTGGCACCTGAAGTTCTCAAGTGGTTCGACCGAAAGAGCGAGCGAGGCCACGAACTCGCGATGCAGGACAAAGCGTTGGAGTTCGACCGGCTACGCGGCGCCCAGAAGATGGCCGAAATTGGCGCGGCGGCCGATGCGGCGTGGAATGTTGGCGCCGTCGAGGCGCTACGAGATGCCGTTCGCACGCAGGGTGAGAAATCCGGCGTTCGCTGGGCCGATGCGCTCTCGATCAGCGTGCGGCCTGTGATCACCTACTGTTTCATGGCCCTTTACTGCGCGGCCAAGACGGCGGCCTTCGTAGGTGCCGTGACTGCCGGCGCTGGCTGGGGCACCGCCGTGTTGCAGGCATGGACCGAGGCCGATCAGGCACTGTGGGCCGGGGTGCTCAATTTCTGGTTCCTGGGGCGCGTCTTTGACCGGGTGCGGCCGTGATAGCTGTTCCACCGGCGGCCATCGAGCTTGCCAAGCGGTTCGAGGGCTTCCACCGGGTACCAAAGGATGATCCGGGGCGGGCGCACCCCTACATCTGCCCCGCGGGCTACTGGACGATCGGCTACGGTCATCTCTGCGACCCGCAGCACCCACCGATCACCGAGGCGGAAGCGGAGGACTACCTAGCGCACGACCTGCTCTCCGCCCTTAACGCGACCCTGCGGTACTGCCCGGCGCTCGCCACAGAGCCCGAGGGCCGGCTCGCAGCCATCGTCGACTTTACATTCAATCTCGGCGCAGGACGTCTACAGACATCAACACTCCGACGCAGGCTCATCCAGCAAGCCTGGGGGGATGCAGCATCGGAATTGCGGCGCTGGGTCTACGGTGGTGGCAGAGTGCTCCCCGGCCTCGTTGCTCGCCGCAATGCTGAGGCTCGCATTCTCCTGTGACGGTCGAATTGTCTTGGCAGACACGGGTCTCGCTATGCTCATGCCACAGTGATAAGCTTACGCTTCCACTCATGACCCCGAACGCAGGAAATGAAGCGTTGTCGTCCGGCATACGCGGAACGAGTAATGGCCAGACCAATGGCGGGGCGAAGCGGCTCCCGACAGTCTGGTTTCCATCGACAGCGACGATGGCAGCTGTGCTATCCGAGGAGAACCGGGCGTTGTTGCGGGTCATTCGGGATGCACAGCCGAAGACCCTGACCGAGTTGGCCGCGCTGACAGGCCGGCAGGTGTCGGACCTGTCGCGGACGCTGAAGATGGAGGATACGGACTGATCAGGCTTACCCGGAATGTCCGCGATGTTCGGCCGACCGCGCTGGCCACCGAATTTCTGGTGGTTCTGGACTAGGTACAGAGGACGACCGAATGCCCAAGCAGGACGTGATGGTCGCGCCCAAGCCAACGGCTCAACGGGTCACGGTGGCGGGCTGTTGCACGTTCCTGGAGCCGGTGAATGGCTAACAACTACCCCAACCTGAACCCGGAGAAGGCGCTGATCCCCAGCGCATCGTCCATCGCGATAATCTTCCATGGATAATGCGCAATGGCTTGCACTGTGCGAACTCTCCAGTGCGAGACCCGAACTACGTCGCAATTGGTAACGCTGACTTGATCAGTCGACGGACGCATCGTAATGTCCTGGTGGCACCGGGAGGCACACTGGCCGACTACGTTCCGTTCTACTTCACTCCGTTTTCGCCCATGATGTGCAACATCTATACCGGACGCGGCGAAGTCCCAAGACGTCGCAATGAAGAGATGCATTCTCGTCTCCAGCCTGCCGAAGGTTAAAGCGATGGAGCTCGATTTCGTATTCACGGATCGACATGCCTATACATCGTTGGCCAACTTTTCCAACGAGCTTGATGACCTGGGCAAGATTGACTGGCCGTTGCTCCAGACTCGTAATTTTCAGCGCAATCCAGATGACCCCGAGCAAATCGAACGCTATCAGGCCGAGGCCCTCGTGTACCGACAGCTACCCATCACCGGACTGATCGCGGTAGTCTGCTATACCGAAGCGGTAAAATCGGCGCTTGAAGCCCAGATCCAGAGAGAAGACATGAAGCTGGAAGTTCTAGTTCTGCCAAAGTGGTATTTCTGATGATCACGCTCAGACAAGGCAACTTGCTAGAAGCTAGGGCTGAGGCGCTGGTCAACACCGTCAATACCGTCGGTGTGATGGGCAAGGGCATTGCCCTTATGTTCAAGGAACGGTTCGCGGAAAATTTCCGCCTCTATTCGGCTGCCTGTAAGGCCAGCCAGATACAGACCGGGAAGGTCTTTGTGACCGAAGTCCACGAGCTGAACGGTCCGCGCTGGATTATCAACTTCCCCACCAACCAACATTGGCGTGCTCCATCCCGGATGGAGTGGATCGTCGAAGGGCTCCAGGATCTGCGTCGTGTCCTGCTTGCCAATGAAGTGAAGTCGGTCGCCATCCCGCCCCTAGGATCGGGGAATGGAGGCCTCGAATGGGCCGACGTCCGAGCGCAGATCGAGGCCGCACTGGGCGACCTCGACATCGACATTCTGGTCTTCGAGCCGACAAAGCAGTACCAAAACGTGGCCAAGCGAAGCGGCGTCGAGAAGTTGACACCGGCCCGCGCCCTGATCGCCGAACTGGTTCGACGCTATTGGGTACTTGGCATGGAGTGCAGCTTGCTGGAGATTCAGAAGCTCGCGTGGTTCTTGGAGCGCGCAATCGAGCGCTTTTCCCCGGCGGACAACCCCTTGGACCTACGGTTCATACCAAACAAGTACGGTCCATACGCCAACCGCCTAACTCATCTGCTTAATAACCTTGACGGAAGCTACCTTCACTGCGAGAAGCGGATCAGCGACGCAGACCCACTCGACGTGATTTGGTTTGACGACGAGCGGAAGGGCTTCTTGCAAACCTATCTCAAGACGGAAGCTAAGCCTTATCTTGAGGCGCTGGAGTACACGGCAGCGCTGATTGATGGATTCGAGTCGCCTTTCGGCATGGAATTGTTGGCGACGGTTGATTGGCTCCTCGCGAACGAGGGCGTTGCGCCCAACGTGACGGCGGTCAGAGAAGGCCTGCGCCATTGGTGCGGTGGACCGGGCGCGGCAGAGCGCAAGGATCGGTTGTTCGACGATCGCGCCCTAAGTTTTGCGCTGGAGCGACTGACTCGGCACGCCCCTGTCGCCGCAGTCAGCTGAGACACGCCACGCTTCATAGAAGCATTAATCAGCGCGAGCGGAACGGCACCGCAGTGGGGCCTCTCCGGTAAGTCTATTGGGCCGGAAGGGTACTGCAGCGAGCAATTGCCATGGGGACTTTGGCGTCCTGACCGGTCATGCGGCTGCCACCTTTGCAAACAGCTTCTTCAGGTAGGCGTCTCCGCCGTCTTCCATGAACAGCACATGTCGCTCCTCCAACTCGGCCTTCTTTGTTGGATCGCCCACATTGAGCAGGTCGGAGAACTTCGTGGGGGACAGTACGAAGGCGTTCAAGACCAGGGGTGGCTCACCGGGCTTGGCCTGAGCCGCCAGCGTCGTCTCCAGTGACTTCACCTCCTTGTAGAGCCCAAGCTTGGGGTGTGAGAGATCAAGGTTGCGCAGGCCCTTGGGATCGACGAATGTCAACCATTGCTTGCCGGTGGCATCGTCCACCAGCCACAGCAAGAAGTCCGGGTAAAAGTTGCCAGCCAGCGCAAATCCCAGACCCTTCTCCTCACGATCCGCATTGCGCAGCAGGTACAGGCTGCGCGACCCGATGGCGACTTTGCCAGCGGGCGAGTTGTAGAACGATTCCAGATCCCGAACGAATTCCCATTCGCTTGGCGCATCGAAGGCCAGTGGGCGCATCTTCAAGGGCACCGCGTCCTTGTCTTCCAGCGCCAGCAGCGGGTAGTACAGGTGACGGTCGAAACTGATGGCTACCATGTGAGGAGCGTTCCATTTGCTGGCCTCACCGATCTTGCCGTCGGCCACCAGCTTCTTCAGCACTTCCAGCTTCTTCTGATACTCCAGTCCGTCGTCGCTGTTTTCGATCTCGAACTGGTACAGCTTGAGCATCGAGCCGTGGTCTTCGTCGATGCGCGTGACGTCGTAAAACTGCCCCTCGTAGCCGGTCTTCAGCGCCTTGTAGAAGCGGTCGGTGTAGTCGGTCAGCAGGCGGATCAGGATGTCCTCCTGCTTGCGAATGTCGCTGAACGTGTTCACGGCCAGTTCCACCGCAGGGATGAACAGCGTGTACCAGTCAGGTGCACCTGCGCAGAAGTCGATCAGTTTCTGTCGGTCTAGCCGCAGGTTGCTCCAGCTCCGTTGCAGTTTGTAGTCCTGCAGCGCCAGAAAGATGCGATCCCAGTCGAACACGGCAAACAGGCCGGGTTCAACTTGCCCTTGTTCCGCGCCTCGGTCGGCGCTGCAGGCTTGTCTTGCGTGGCCAGGCCTCCACGCGGGGTACAGGTCGAGCATCACATGCGGGAGCTTGATCTTGTCCTTGAACTGATCCGGGATCTCGTACAGCGTAGGGAAATGCGTGCGCTTGAAGCCGAGCTTTTGGTTGTCCTTGTAGCCGTCCTTCAGCGCCAGCGTTTTCAGCTTACCGGCGGGCAGATTCGCTCGTGTGGGGAAATCGAGCTCCAGAATTTCGTCGCTGGGCGTGATGCCTTCTTCGCGCAAATAGTCCTTGAATGCAGCCATGTAGCTGGCGCGCACGCCGAAAATGTTCAGCGCCTCCAGCTTGTCCAGATGCACACCCTTGGGTCGTTCCTGCGGCGTTGTGCGCTTAAGCGAAAAGCCCTTGCCCTTTAGGCGCACGCCGCGCCCGAACAGCTGAATGATCTGCGAGCCCTCCCCTTTACCGACGTTCATCAGGCCCATAGTGGACACGCGCCAACTGCTCCACCCCTCGGTGAACTTGCGCGACCCGATCAGCACGTTGAGCTGGCTGTCCTTGTTGTTCAGCGTTCCGAACAACGCGCCGCCGAAGTCATCGCGCTCGCTGTCGAAGGCGTCGGAGTCCTCGGCCATCCCGAAGAAGCCTGCGTCGTCGCCAATGTTGATGAGGCCGAAGGGTTCCGCGTCGCCCACCCGCAGCGCCAGCTCTCCCTTGCTACTCTTGATGTTGACCAGTTTAAGCCGTTGCTTCGCCTGGGCATTGAACACGCGCACCAGGATGTCGGCGTACAGCGCGTCCACCTGATCCACGAATCCCATGAGGGGTGTGAATCGACCCTGGAAGATATTGTTGCCCTTGGCGTCCACAATCTGCGTCCGGTCGGCGATCAGATCGGCCAGCCAGGTCTTAATCTGCGCATCGTTGTTCAGGAAGTCGGCGAGAAAGTTCACCACCTCCAGAATGTCCGACTCCTCACCTGACACTGTGTTACCCACGAACACCCACAGCGGCTTCTCTATGTTGAAGTCGGTCAGCTTGTCACGGTGCGTGCCCCACAGCCACAGCTGCTGGTAGAAGGCCAGCAGGCAGGCAGTGAAGTACTTCTCCCGGTTGTCGGCCTGTTCGTAGGCCTCGCCGTTCATGTTGAGGATCAGCGATTCCTTGCCGTAGCCATCCTCGTAGAAAAACTTGTACGAGTAGTCGAACAGGATGCACTTGGCGTAGATCTCGCGAGTAGCGGTGACCCGCGCGCGGCGCCTGTCCTCGGTGGTCAGCGCGCAGCTGTGCCTGGTCGTCGTCCAGCTTTTTCAGGCTGGTCGTGTCGAACAGCATCTTGGCGCGCTTCTTCTGGATGTCTTCTTCCGCCGCCGACACGGTCAATCCTTTGGCCACGGCCTGCCCAAAGGTCGCCGAGTACTCGAAGGCAAAGCCGCCGCGCACCAGCGCATCCCGGCGGCTCATCCACGCGCCGGCCGCCGTGCCAGTGCCACGGTGGCCTTCGTCCACCAGCACCAGGTTGTTGCCCTCGAAGGCTTCGACGGCGACAGTCTTGTCGCCCATCTCATCGCCCAGCTTGTTGATGTCGATGATTTCGATGGTGCCGCGCGCAGGGGTCTGCGCCTTGTTGAAGAACTGGGCGAAGCCGAAGCCCGACAAGTGCAGCTCCTCCAGATGCTGGCGCGACAAGCCCTCGTTCGGCGTGAGCAGGATGATCTTGCTCGGGTAGTGGTCGCCTCGGCCAGCCTGGAAATAATGCAAGTACTGCCAAATGTTGACGTGCAGCAGAAGCGTCTTGCCGCTGCCCGTGGCGTTCCAGAAGGCGATCTTGTTAAGGTCGTCGGCCTCGTAGTCCCTGAACGGCTCCGCGCCTGGCTCGGCGCGGTAGCGCTCCATCTCGCGTTCAGGCCATCGAGCAGTTCCTGACGGTTGTTGAAGTACCAGTCCAGATAGATCTCGGTGAACAGCAGCGAGAGGTACTGGAAGTACTTCATCTGCAGTTCATGGCCTTCCAGCTTGTTGCGCTGGGCGGTGATGGCCTGCCAGTGGGCCACGATGTTCAGGTCGTAGCGGCGCAGCTCGGCCTCCGGAGACCCGGTCCAGCTTAAACAGGTTGCGGGTCAGTTCATGGAAAAACTTTGGTCTGGCCGTCCTCGTCGATGCCCTCGATGCGGTCATCACCCAGCCGCAGTTTCAGCGCGTTCAGCGTGCCGCCCTGGAAGAAGCCCAGCATCCAGCGGTTGAGCACCAGTTCCTGGTGAAAGCTGCGCTTTGCGACGGGTTTAGCGCAGCAGCGCCAGGCGGCTGTGGTCTTGCGGGGCCAAGGCATCAGATGTCCTCTACCGAGAACATGTGTGACAGAAACTCCGGTTCGATCTGCCGCAACTTGAGCACGCGGGTGGCACCGCCTTCCTCGGCAGTCTGCGTCAGCACGGTCGGAATGTTGTGGTCGCCGTTGATGTAGACCACGTCGAATTCGTTGTCCGCCGGGTTAATGGCTAGCTTGTCGCAAAGCCCGGCGACACCTTCGTAGTCCAGCACCTCGCAGTCGCGCCAAAGCACGAGGCAGCTCTCGCCGCTGGGCAGCGCCCGTGACGGTGACGAAGCCGCGCTCCGGCTGGGCATCGATGTGCTTGACGCGCAAGCCGATCAGGTAGTTGAAGGTTTCCACCAGATCGACCTTGCGCGGTTCAAAGGCCCCCGCTGAATCGACAGCGACGTTCAGCGCGTAGTCGAAGGGCTTCTTGAAGTCCTCCACCGACAAGAGCGAGCCCCGGCTTTCCACATCCAACATGTAATGCAGCAGGTAGTCGTCTTTGGCCTGCTGTGGCAGCTTGGCGAACAGATTGTCTTGTCCGGCCGTGCGGCGCAGTTGCAGGTTGTTTAGGGTGTCTTCGTAGCTTTCGAGCTTGAGGACTTTGAAGCAGTGGAGAGGCTCCTGCTCAGGAGCTGTTGGTTTTGCCGTGCTTCCACTCAGCGCCGAGTAGACGGCCTTCTGAATCGGGGCTTGAGGAACGGTCAAAGTATTCGCCTTGCTCGACCAAACATATCGCCGCGGCCCTTGTCCTCCTGTTCAGGTTATATGACTGCACGTGTCGCTGTCGTTCGGAACCCGCGAAGTAGTCGAATGTCAGTGATTTGGGATCTACAGCGCCTGCGACATAGATCGCGTCCACTACGGCGTGAATCGACTTTGGATAGGAGAAGGGATTACTTCCAAACAGGTTCTTCAGCAGTGCAGTGCCGTGCCGAGTGGCGGAATGCTTCGCGTCCGCCCATGTCGACACAGACACCACGCCGTCTTCGTTGGGCCGTCTCTTGCAGTACACGTACCTCTTCCCGGACCGATCCCTTCTCACCGCGAGCTGAGATTTCTTGGCCTCGACGGTCCTCCATTCCCAACGCCAACGCTTCTGTACTCCATCCTCATTGTCGGGAAGCACACCGTGGTTCGCTGCGCGGGGGCCTAGTTGAATCCATTCTTCTGTATCTTCTTTCCACTGCGGCGCGCACGTGGAGGGGCTTCGCCAGTTACATAGATCGGGTAATAAATGGACCGGCGCACTTCCGTCGGAGTCTGAGCCTTCACGACGTAGGTTCCGCCACTCGAACGCCCCTAACTCATCGGTCTTCATTAAACCGAGCCAATCTGCGCTGGAGTCGCGGTAACCGCGAATCTTCGATTCGCTTGGATTGCCTGTAAGGAGGTACTCATGAGCACGGCGTACCTGTCGGATTAGGACGCCCTGAAGGGTTTGAGCGTACTGTTATTACCCCGAGCGAGTTGTTGTCGAAGACCTCCGAAAGAAGAAAGCTTAGTTCCCTTTGTTGAGCATCGTCGATCGCTGCAACCAGAACGCCTGCATCTTTTAGAAGCGCTCGCGTTCGTTGCAGGCGACTCTGCATCAAAGAAACCCAGCTTGAGGACTTGTAGCCGTTCTTGTACAAAATGGCACTGGCGTCAGAGTTGTAGGGTGGGTCGATATAGACGCAGTCAACATCCCGTGCGTATCGCTTTTCTAGAAGACCTAGGCCTTGGAAGTTGTCTCCATGAATCAGCACACCATCAATGGTGCTGTCCAAGTTCTCTGACGCGCTAAGTAGTCTTCGCCTGAATTCGTAGCTATAAAGACTCGTGTCGACCATCCGGAATTGGCCTGCCTTCAAGGTTTCCACCGAACCTGGCACATCAGCATCCCAAATGCCGAGTAGCTTCCACTGCTGCCACTGCTTTTCATTTGCCACAATCTCTGGATAAAGCGTCTCCGGCACTCGATCCAGCGTGATGCAGAAGTGGCTGGACACCACGAACTTCTTCTTCAGCCACAGCTTCTTCTGGAAGTCCTCCAACTGCGCCAGGAAGCCGATCAATTCCTGCGCGATGCTGCGCAGGCACTGGATCATCCGCAGGTTCTTCTCGATGTCCGCGAACGCGCCCGCGTTCTGGACATCGTCCAGATGCATGACTTCGTTCTTGATGTAGAAGTCCAGCTCGCGCCGCAGGAAGCCACCCAAGTCCTTGTGGATGAAGTAGTCCGCCGTGTTCTTGGTGGTGTAGTCGCTCAGGTGCTTTTCCAGCAGGGTGCGCTGCGGGTTCTTCTCGGTAGGCGCGCGGTTGCCCAGTCCAGCCAGCGGGCCTGACGGCTGGATCGGCCAACACGGCCTCGACGGCCTTGGGCGACCAGCGCCTCCTGCTTTGTGCCCTTGGGCGGCAGGCCTGTACTCGAAGCGGACGATCAGTTCCTTTGCCGTTGGCGCCATCCACTTCCTCCGATCGGCAACAGTTCCTCTTCGACCTCGTCGCCGCTCGTCGTCCAGGCGGGTAACGGTCTTGGCGCAATCAGCGCAAAGCGACGTTCCTTGGCGTTGTCCTTGCGGTTATCCTTGGCGGTGTCGGCGGCGGCAAGGCGGAAGTGAACCGTGCGACCGTCTTCCAGCTTGAAGCTGTAGTTGGCGAAGTTCTCGCCGCTCTTGGTGTAGTACTGATCCTTGTTGGCCCAGTGCAGCATCACCTCTTCGCCCGCGTAGGGGATGGCGTAGGTGTCGCCCTTGTAACGGCGCTGGCTGATGAAGTCGCCTTGCTCGTAGTAGCGGGAGAAGAAGGCCAGCAAGTGCGAAAACACAGCGTTTTCGTGCTCGAAGCTGCCTGCGCTGGCATCCTTCAATCGGGCACGCAGCTCCTGGACCTTGGGCACGCCATCGGGGCTGACGCCCAGGGCCTGCGCCTTTTGCTCGGCCTCCAGCATCGGCCTGCAGTTGCTGGGCGCTGGCGGCGCTGCCCAAGGCCAGGGCGGCCTGCACCTTCTCAGCCAGCCGGTTTTGCAGGTAGTCGTTGATCTCGCCCGCGCGGGCGTTGAGGATGCGGTAGATGCCGAAGTCGAGTTCCGGGCGGTCGATCTGGAAGATCTCGCGCAGCTTGGCGACGAGCTCCTGGAATTTGGGTTTTGTTTCGTGGTCATGATTCGGGCCTTGATTTCTGTTGTCGGTTGTGCGTCGGACACCACCTGCCAGCGCAGGGTGAACAGGGTCTGGGTGTCAGTCTTCTCGTGCAGTCGCTGCTGGAGTGAGGCGATGAGCGCGTCGCGCTTTTCGATGATCTCGTCCTCGACGGCAAAGATGTCCTGGCGCAGGCGGCGCTGCTTGCGCTCCAGTTCCGACAGCTCGCGCTGGATGCCGTCTTGCTCCTGCAGGCTGGCAGCCTTCCGGGCATCGCGCTTCAGCTGGGCGATGCGCGCCTTGGTGTTCTTCAGGGCTTCCTCTGCGGCCAGCAGCTTGTCGTCGGCCCAGCGTTCCAGCTTGTCGCGTTCTTCATTGAACAGGCGCTGGTTGACTTCCAGCACCTGAGCAACGGTGGCGCCACGCGGCGCTGGCTGTTGGCTTCAAGGCTGCTTGGCGCTCATTGTGGGCAGCGACAGGCTTGCCTGCCGCCGGAATGGTCAGCAGCTTTTCGCAGGCTTCCTGATCGAGTAGCTCACCATCGTCGGTGCAGCCCGAGAACAGCAGCGCCTCGGTTGTCTCGAAGGCGGTTACTTCCAGACGTACCAGCGTGAGCCAGCCGGAATTGCCTCGCAACTTCTCAACGACGGAGATGCGCGTGCCGTGCTTGCCGTAGTCCAGCTTCAGTGCGGCGAGCGGTGTAGAGGCGTTGAGGCTGGCGTCAATGCTCCACTCGCCCAGCGGATGGCTGAGGCGGTAGGCGTGAGCCAGCATGTCGGGCTGTGCCGCGCCACGAATGAGTTGGTAGCGGCCCGGCAGCACTTGTGGAGTAAGCGCCTCCGGCGGCCTGATCAGGGAGAAGGCATAGGACTGCTCGTCAAAGCGCGCCCGGTCACTCAGGGCATAGCGGGTGACGCCCCAGAACCATCGGCCAAGCTTGTCGAGCCTGGCTTCGGCTTCGTCCAGACGTAGCTTGAGGCGGTCGTGGACATCCTCGTCGAAGTTTTCCAGCAACTGGGTCTGGGTGTCCTTGATGCGGTCGGCAATGACTTCTTCCAGTTCCGCTTGCAGTGCGTTGAAGGCGGCTTCGATCTGCTCCGGCTGACGGCAGGTGTCGTATATCTGCAGGATGCGTTTCTCGAAGTCCAGCCCGCCTTCGATGCGGCCTAGCACTTCGTCAGACGCGCCGAATACGCCGGAGAACAGGTTGAACTTCTCAGTGAGCAGTTCCAACACGCGCTGATCGGCCTGGTTTCGGGTGTTGAGGAAGTTGATGACCACTACGTCGTAGCGTTGACCGTAACGGTGACAACGACCAATTCGCTGTTCAATGCGTTGCGGGTTCCACGGCAGGTCGTAGTTGATGATGAGCGCACAGAACTGCAGGTTGACGCCCTCAGCTGCGGCTTCGGTGGCGATCATGATTTCCGCGCCTGTGCCGTCGTCCTGGCGGAAGTGATCGATCAGCGCCGTGCGGCGATCCACCTGCGGTGAGCCGATGACCTGGTCTGTGCCCTTGAACTCCTCAAGCCAGCGTTGATAGATTGCTGTGGACTCTTCATGAGTGTTGGTGCCGCTAAAAAGCACTAATCTGCCCATGTAGCCGTTGGCAGAGAGAAAGCGATGCAGGTACTCCTGTGTACGCCTGGACTCCGTGAAGATGATGGCCTTGCGAGGGGCGCGCAGCTCGGCCATCTTGCCGAAGCCGAGGGCGAGCGCCGTGAGTAGCGCCTGCGCCTTGGTGTCCGTTTGCAGGGCCTGGGCGGCGTCAATAAAGGCGGTCAGCTCGGCGATTTCGGCACGGAGGGCGTTGGGATTGGGCTTGTCGTCGTCCTCTGCGGGTCGCGCGTCGTCCGTTGGCGCGTCTTCATCCTCGGCCGCTTCCTCTTCCAGATAGTCCTGCTCCAAGTCGTCTTCGGCGATGAGCTGCTCGACTAGTTGGCTGCCGTTGTCGTCGCTTGTTCCATCCAGCAGCCGTACCAGCCGTTGGCGGATTGTGATGAGCGTTGCTGACACAGCGTGAGAGCTGGAGGCCAGCAGCTTGCGCAGGATCAGCGCGGTGAGGTGGCGCTGCCGCTTTGGCAGGGCGTACGAATCCTCACGCTGCAAAAAAGTCGAGATGCGTTCATAAAGTGACTGCTCATCGTCAGTGGGATCGAAGGGCTGGGTCAGCGTCTTGCGTTCGGTGTACTTGATGTACTCGAGCACTTCGCGTCGAAGCGTGCGCTTGGCAAAGGATGCGAGACGCTCCCGCAACTCGGCTGTGCCCGTGGCACTGCTCATGAACTGCCTGCGGAACGCGGTTTCATCACCGAAAAGGTGCTCGTCTAGCAGCGTGGACAGTCCGTACAGCTCCATAAGCGAGTTCTGAAGCGGCGTGGCGGTTAGCAATAGTTTTTTGCGGCCCGCCAAGGCGCGCTTAAGCGCCTGCCCGGTGCGGTTGCTGGCGCGGTGCGCATTGCGCAGCTTGTGCGCTTCGTCGATGACCACCACATCCCAAGGCACGGCACGCAGTTCGGCTTCCAGCTTGGCGGCAAACTGGTAGGACATGATCACGACCGCCTTGCCAACCATGCGCTGCAAGGTGGCGAGGATGTCGCCTGCGGCTTGCTTGCGCAGGGACACAGCATCGACTACGGTGGTCGGCACCGCGAACTTGTCGTGCATCTCCTGCGCCCACTGCTTGCGCAGGCTCGCAGGACAAATCACCAGCAGACGGCGGCGGCGTTCAGCCCAGTACTGGCAGACCACAAGCGATGCTTCGATGGTCTTGCCCAGACCGACTTCGTCGGCAAGCAGTACGCCTTCCTGCAGCGGATTGCGCAGGGCGAACAACGCCGCTTCGATCTGGTGCGGGTTCAGATCGACGCTGGCGTCAAACAGCGACTGAGAGAGGCGGTCGACGCCATCGGCCCCATGACGTCGAGTCAGCTCATGGGCGTAGTACTTTGGCGTGGTAGGCGGAGATCAACCTGCTTGCCCCTCCGCGTTCTTCGATTGGGCTGCGATCCAGCCGTCGATGTCTACCTGCCGGAAGCGCCACGTCCCGCCAACCTTGAATGCAGGGATCTTCTTGGCTGCGGCTAGCCTGTAGATCGTCCGCTGCGTGACCTTCAGGTATCCGGCGACCTCCCTGATGGTCAGGATCTCGGCCTGCACACTGCGTGGCGCCATCACATCCTCCCGAATGCGGGAATTCTGATCAGGATAGTGCAAAAGTTTCAATCCGCGAGGTATTGCCTTTCAATATTTGGCAGCAATCAGGCTCACCAAACGATCCCTTGAAGGGGGTCGCCCTTGATGACCAAGAACTTGGTCAAATCGAAATTGCTTACCCGTTGAAATGGCAGGGCGTGGTGCGAAGATCGCTCTTCGCAGAAACAGAGAACAGAGAGGGGGTAGAGGGCAAAACGGCCGGAATCGTGGCCACCCCGAGGGACCACTCTTCGCACGCTTCGCCAAAGGTCCGGATACATTGGGAAATTCCGGACGAAAAAAAGGCCAGAGGGTGAGTCTGGCCTTGAACGAGTGGTGGAGAGGAAGGGGATCGAACCCTCGACCTCCGCATTGCGAACGCGGCGCTCTCCCAGCTGAGCTACCCCCCCACGTGAAGGGCGAAATTATACACGCCCTGTGGAGCAACCGCGACCCTCGCCTCGCGGCGAAGGTCCGGAAACTACTTCTTGGCCGGCGCCGCGGGCGAAGTCATGCCCTTCTCGACCTTGATGGTGACGGATTCGGCGAAGGTCGCCTCGATCATGTCGTCCTTCTTGAGGGTCTTCAGCGCGGCGGCGTCCTTCACGCTGAGGACGACGGTGCGCTGCGGGCCGCGGACGGTCACCTTGCCGGCCTTGGCGTCGATCGCCTCGACGGTGGCGACGATCTTCACCGAGCGGGTCACCGTGCCGGCGGGCTTCGAGCCGGCGGGCGCGGCGGAGGCGGTCTCGGTCTCGACGCGCTCGCGCACGGTGGACGTCGACTTGTTCAGGGAGAGCACCACCGCCTCGACGACCGTGAAGGTGACCTTGTCGCCCTTCACGACCTGCGGGAGGTTCTTCACTTCGTCGCCGGCGATGAAGGTGAGGGTCTGGCCGGTGGCGTCCTTCAGGACGACCTTGCGCGTGGCCTGGTCGATCGCGTCGACGACGTAGACGGCCGAGGCCTTGCCGACGGCGCCGACGGTCTTGTCGGCGGCCTTCTTGTCCTGGGCCTGGGCGGAGAGGGCGATCGCGGCGATCGCCGCGGCGGCGAGAAGCTTCTTCATGGGGTTTTCCTTTTGGGATTGGGGGGAGTCGGCAAGCAACCGTCAATTATACGGGCCTGCTCCCGGGGAAGCGACCTCGGAGAGTGCCTAGCGCACCAGGAGGGCCGCGGCCACCAGGGCCCCCGCCATGGCCGCGAAGCCCGCGAGGCACCGCCGCCCGAGGGCCGCCCCGCCCGCCACGAAGGCGATGCCCGCTTTCACGAGCACGTTGGAGACGATCGCCACGACGATCGCCGTGGCCGCGGTGGCCGCCGGTATCGACGCATCGCCGAAGAGCCGCATGGCCGAAAGCGAGATCGCGTCCACGTCCGTGAGCCCCGAGGCGAAGGCGAGGCCGTAGAGCCCGCGTGCGCCCGCCACGTCGTGGAGCCACGCGCCGGCGACGAGGATCGCCGCGTAGGCGATGCCGAAGCCCAGGGCCACCTTGAGGTCCGTCGGGTTGGTGAGGTCCGGGCTCGCGAAGCCGGCCTCGCCCTGGTGGCGCTTCCAAGTGACCCATGCCACCGGCAGCGTCGCCACGAGTCCGGCGGCGAGCACGGGCGCGAGCCGGGAGAGCAGCGACGGCGCCACCACCGCCGTGAGCACCGCGATGCGCACGAGCACCACGAGGTTCGCGAGCAGGATCACCGTCGCCGCCGTGTTCAGCAGCTCGGGCCGCCCCTTCGCGCCGCGCGCGTACACGAGCGTGGTCGCCGTGCTCGAGACGAGGCCGCCCATCGCGCCCAGCAGCACGGCCGGCGCCCGCCCCCCCGCGAGCCGGAACGCGAGGTAGCCCGCGAGGCTCACCGCCGAGATGAGCACCACCATCAGCCACAAGTGATACGGGTTGAGGGCGCCGTAGGGCCCGAAGCCCTCGTTGGGCACCACCGGCAGGATGACGAGCGAGAGCACCGCGAACTGCAGCAGGCTCGCCAGGTCCTTCGCGGTGAGGCGCACCGAGAAGCCCTCGATCTGCGCCTTGAAGTGAAGCAGCACCGTGACGACGATGGCGAGGGCGACGGCGAGGTCCGCGGAGCCGAACCACGTCGCCGCTCCCAGCCCGTACGTGACGACGGCCGCGACGACGGTGGTGGTGCCCGAGTCCCAGCTCGCGTTGCCGTCGGATCGGTAGGCCGACAGCACGCCGCCGGCGCAGGCGAGCATGCCCGCCACCAGCACCCACGCCGAGCCGGCCTTCTCGCCCAGCATGGCGCACAGCGCGCCGGCGAGCGAGATGAGGGCGAAGGTGCGGACGCCCGCCTTGGATTCCGGGTGGCGCTCGCGCTCGAGCCCCACCAGCAGCCCGATGGCCACGCTCGTGAGGAAGGCGAGGAAGACGACGCGCGGTTCGGTCACGGCCATCTTTCAGCGTCGCACGATTCGGCGGCGCCGGCCGTGACGGGGATCAGCTTCCGTCGGTTTGTACCGCGCGAATACTGACGACCTGGTCGGTATACGTCTTGTCCAGCAGCTTCACCGCCTGGAACACCGCGCGGATCGTGGGCACCGGGATCTTCGTGAGCTCGCCCAGCTCCACCACCGAGCCCACCAGCGCGTCGATCTCCACCGGCCGGCCGGCCTCCACGTCCTGCAGCATCGAGGTCTTGTGCTTGCCCACCTTCTCGGCCCCACCGATGCGCTTCTCGAGCGGCACGCGGAAGGTGATGCCCAGGTGCTCGGCAACCGCCTGCGCCTCCATCATCATCTGCGCGGCAAGGGCCTTGCCGTGCGGGTCCTCGCAGATGTCCTGGAGCGTCGCGTGCGTGAGGGCCGAGATCGGGTTGAACGTGAGGTTGCCCCAGAGCTTGAGCCACATCTCCGCGCGCACGTTTTCGAGGATCGGACTCTTGAGACCGGCCTTCGTGAAGGCCTCCGTGATCTTCGTGATGCGCTCGCTGGTCGAGCCGTCCAGCTCGCCCAGCGGGAAGCGGTCGCCCTCGATGTGCACGACGCGCCCGGGCTCGACCAGCTCCGTGGCCGGATACACCACGCAGCCGATGATGCGTTCCTTCGGGATGGCGTCCTTCACGACCCCGCCCGGGTCCACCGTCTCGACGGTGCGCCCGGCGAGTTCGCCCCCGTGGTCGTGGAAGTACCAGAAGGGGATCCCGTTCTGCATCGGGATCACCACGGTGTCCTCGTGGAAGAGCGGCGCGAGCTTCCCGGCGACCGCGCCCACCTGGTGCGCCTTCAGCGTGAGGATGACGACGTCGAAGGTACCCGCCTTCGCGTAGTCCTCCTCCGCCTTGCACATCGTGGCGTGTTCCTCGCGGCCGTCGCGGTAGAACACGCTCATGCCCTTTTCGTTGATCGCCGCGAGGTTCTTGCCCCTCGCGATGAACGTGACTTCCTCGCCGGCCAGGGCGAGCTTCGCGCCGACGAAGCCGCCGATGGCGCCGGCACCGACTATGCAGAAACGCATGTTTCCCCCAAAAGACGGTCCCAGGTCCGCGCGAGGGCGGAGGGGCGGGGACCTGGATCCGAGACAGTGGTCATGGGCGTCGGGCGGAGTAGCTGCCGCCGGTGTCTCTCGCCGCCTGGGTGGGGCGGGGCCGTCGGCGGGGGCGTTTGGCCCGGGTGCCGCGGAAGGACTGCGTACGCTAAAGCATCAAGTTATGGTGCAGCGCACAAACTGTCAAGCCGGACTTTCGATGCCTGATAGCGCCAGTCACAAGCCGAGGTCGGAGAGACCGGGATGGTCGTCGGGACGCCGGCCGGCCGGCCAGAAGTACTTCCGCTCGCTCCCGGCGATGGGCTTGTCGTTGATGCTGGCGTGGCGCTTCGCCATGTAGCCGCCCTCGTCGAACTCCCAGTTCTCGTTGCCGTAGGACCGGTACCACTGGCCGGAATCGTCGTGCCACTCGTAGGCGAAGCGCACGGCGATGCGGTTGCCCTCGAAGGCCCACAACTCCTTGATGAGGCGGTAGTCGAGCTCCCTCGCCCACTTGCGCGTGAGGAACTCGACGACCTGCTCGCGGCCCACGGGAAATTCGGCGCGATTGCGCCAGCGGGTGTCCGGCGTGTAGGCGAGGGACACGCGCACGGGGTCCTTCGTGTTCCACGCGTCCTCGGCCATCCGCACCTTCCGGATTGCGGTTTCACGGGTGAACGGCGGCAGCGGCGGGCGGGGGGCTTCGGCGGTCATGGTCGGGCTCCGGGTCGGGGGGCGTCCCCGTCACTGTACCGAACCGGCGGCGAGGGACTTGCGAAGCCGCGGCGCGAGCGAGTCCACCAGCGCCCGCACGTTAGCCGAGAGGCGGCGGGTGCCCGGGTAGATGACCTGCACGGGCACGGCTGCGGGTTCGTGCGAGGCGAGCACGCGCACGAGCGTCCCCGCGGCGATCGCCGCGCTCACCTGGTAGCACAGGAACTGCCCCAGGCCCAGCCCGTCCGCGCACGCCGCGAGCGCCACGTCGACCTGGTTGGAGGCGATCGCCGGCTCCACCTTCACGCGGCGGATGCGCGGGCCGTCCGCGAACTGCCACTCGTGGTCCGGGGCGAGCCCGCGAAAGCCCACGCAGCGATGTCCGGCCAGCGCCTCGGGCGAGTCCGGCAGGCCGTGGCGCTCGAGGTACGCCGGGCTCGCGCACACCACGCGCCGCGTCGAGCCCACCGGGACCGCGACGAGCGAGGAATCCGGCAACGCGGCGATGCGCACGCCGACGTCGAGCCCTTCCTCGAGCAGGTCCACCGGGCGGTCGAGGAGGATGAGCTCCGCGTGCACCGCAGGATGCCGCGCGCAGAAGTCGTTGAGGGCGGGGGCCACGTGCAGGCGGCCGAAAAGCACCGACGCCGTGACGCGCAGCCGGCCGCGCGGCTCCGCCCGCCGGGCGGAGAGCGCCGCCTCGGCATCCTCGACGTCGGCGAGCAGCCGCTTCGCGTGCTCGTAGTATTCGCGCCCCTCGTCGGTGAGCGCGAGGCGCCGCGTGGTGCGGTTGAGGAGGCGCACGTCGAGCGCGGCCTCGAGCGCCGCCAGTTGCCGAACGACCGACGGCAGCGACGTGTGGAGGGCGTCCGCCGCCGCCGTGAGGCTGCCGCCCTCGACGATGCGCACGAACGTGTCCATGGCCCGCAGCTTGTCCATGGCGGCGAGATTACTCCATTTTTCGGAGCTATCCAGTCTATTTCAGCGCTTTTATCACTTCACCGGAATCAATCACGATGGGCACCGTCACTACCGACAACCCCGACCCGAAAGGAAAACCACCATGTCCCGCATCCCCGCCCTCGATCCGAAGACCGCCCCCGCGCCCGCCAAGGCCCTGCTCGACGCCGTGCAGGCGCAGCTGGGCGTCACTCCCAACTTCATCCGCGTCCTCGCGAACTCGCCCAAGGCGCTCGAGGGTTTCCTGGGCCTTTACGGCGCCGCCGCGGGCTTCGCGCTCGACAAGGCCACGCAGGAGCGCATCGCG
This sequence comes from Betaproteobacteria bacterium, assembly GCA_016711875.1. GTDB lineage: Bacteria > Pseudomonadota > Gammaproteobacteria > Burkholderiales > Usitatibacteraceae > FEB-7. Next base: position 538,683 of record JADJSD010000001.1, read on the forward strand.
CTGGCTGTCGCCGAAGGCAATAGCTGCGAATACTGCGTCTCCGCGCACACCGCCATCGGCCGCCACGCGGGCCTCACGAACGACGAGATGGCCCTCAACCGCCGCGGCTCGTCGGGCGAGGCGCGTGCCGCCGCGACGGTCGCCTTCGCCAAGGCACTCAACGACAACCTGGGCGAGATCACCACGGCCGAATTCGACGCCGCGCGCCATGCGGGACTCACCGACGGCGAGATCGTCGAGGTGATCGCCGTCGTGGCGCTCAACGTGTTCACCAACATCCTCGGCAAGGCGACCCGGGTCCAGATCGATTTCCCGAAGGTCGCGTTGCTCGACGCCCCGGCGAAGGCCGCGGCCTGACCCACCCCGCGGGACCGGCCCGGCGCCGGTCCCGCGCCCTTCAGGAGACCTTCATGCCCCGCCCCTTCGGCCGTATCGCCTTCACACCCGCCGTGCGCGCCTTCCAGGAAGGCCGCGGCGTCCGCACGCGCGCCCCGCACCCGGACGATCCCGTCGACGAACGCGGCACGGTCCTCACCGAGGCCGAGTCCGCTTTCATCGCCGAACGCGACGGGTTCTACCAGGCCACGGTGAGCGAAAGTGGCTGGCCTTACGTGCAGTTCCGCGGCGGACCGACGGGATTCCTTCGCGTGCTGGACGAACGCACGATCGCCTACGCAGACTTCCGCGGGAACATGCAGTACATCAGCGCGGGCAACCTCGCGGGCGACGGGCGCATCTCGCTCATCCTCATGGACTATGCGAACCGCCGGCGCCTCAAGATACTCGGGCGTGCCCGCCTCGTGGACGCGGCCGACGACCCGGCCCTCGTCGCGAAGCTGGAGGTCCCGTCGTACCGTGCGCACGTCGAGCGGGCCGTGGTGATCGCGGTCGAGGCTTTCGACTGGAACTGCCCGCAGCACATCACGCCGCGATTCACGGAGGCGGAGTTCGCCGCGCGGTGGGAAGGGGGCTGAGCGCGGCCCTATCGCTTCTCCGAAGGCAATGCGCGCCACTCCGCCCAAGGGATGTCCCGCCCCGGGAAAGCCACCTTCTTGAACGGCCACTCGCGGGCAAGCCAGGCCTTCACCTCGGCGTGAAGTCGCTTCTCCAGCCCCCCCGCCAGCTCGTCCTGCCGCGCCCAGAGGTAGACCTCCGCGTCGTAGCCGGCCTTGCGCGTCGGGTCCACGTACACGCAGCCCACCACGCGCGATTCCGAGGGCGTGACCACGGTGTAGGCGAACGAGCGGCGCGTCTGGAACTCCTTCTGGTGCCAGCCCAGGTCGATGAGATCCTGCTCGAACGTGAGGCCCTCGGGCCACCCGCTGCCGGGCCAGATGGTCTTCAGGTGCTCCACGCTCGTCATGACGGCCTCGTAGTCCTTCACGACGTCGTTCACGGTGAGCATGCGCAGGCGGAATTCGCGCGTCTCCAGCTTCTCCGGCACCTTGAACGACGCGGGCACGAACGGCGTCGGGGACTGCGCCGGCGAAGCGCCGGCGGCGGCCAGGAGAAGGACGGCGAGCAGGTGGGCGGTCAGGCGACGGGTCACGGCAGGCTCCTGGGGCAGGACGGCGATCGGGAACGGGCCGAGGCGGCCGGCCAGCTGCGCAGCGGCGCGATCGCCGCCTCGTTGCGGGCCGCCTGGTCAGGCGTCACGACGCTCTGGAGGATATCCCGGAAGCGCGCGTCGGCGGAGTGGCGGGCCTAGTCCGCGAGGGGCGCGAGGGCGTTCTCGATGCGCCGCAGCTGGTGGGCGGTCGCGAGCGAGCCCAGGATCTTGCGAAACCGCGCCTCGCTCGCGCCGGAGAGGATGTACTGCCAGCGGTAGGCGGCGAGCAGCGACTCGGCGAGCCGCGTGCGCTGGGTCGCGGGGAAAACGCGCGAGCAGGCGATCTGGAAATATTCCGCGTCGGCCGCGGCCTGCGCGCGCAGGATGCCGTCGACCGACTTCACCAGCATGATGAAGTCGTCCACGCCCCGGTCTCGCTCGGATTGCCCGAGGGCGGCGTCCTCGCGGCGCCATTCCAGCTCGTCGAGGATGGCGTGCTGGGATTCCTCGCGCCAGTGGTAGAGGAAGACGTCCTTGAAGAGCGGCGAGAGCGCGCGTTCCGACTCGAGCGATTCGCGATAGTGGGCCTGGGTGAAGAGCTCGATGTGGCAGGTGAGCGCGAGCACGGCCCAGGTGGACGCCGCGAGCACCGCCTTCGCGACCGCGTTCGGCTGCGCGCGGAACCGGTATCCGTCGGGCATCCCCTCGGCGATGAGCGACTCCACGCGGCGGAAGAGCTCCTGGTGCTTGAGCTCCTCGTCGATGAATCGCACCAGGGCCTCGGCGGCCACCTGGTCGCCGAGCGCGTGGCCCTGCGCCTGCTCGAGCATCTTCGCGCCGATGAAGCGCTCCACCAGGCCGAACATGTTCGCGTAGGTGCGGCCCTGCACCTGGGTGAGCAGCCGCCGCTCGTCGCTCGCAAGGAAGTCGAGCCCGGCGACGCGGGCGAGGCCCTCGGGCAGGAAGTCGTGGCCGAAGTCGAATCGCCGCCCGCGGATCACGTCTCGGTCGATGTCCCAGCGGATGCGCTGCGAGAGCTCGATGCAGCGCGCGTAGCGGTTGGCGGGCGGGTAGGCGTCGGTCGGTTCGATGGCGAGGTTCAAGTCGGGCTCCGGGGGGTGAAGGGCGGGGTGTACGGCAGCGTGGCGAGGGCCCGGGCGTGCTCGTCGAGCCGGCGGATCTCGCCGACGCGCCGGCGCGCCGTTTCGCGGCCGATCTGGTGCAGCTCCTCGAGCGCGTCCGTCTCCCACCGGCCGATGTGGCGGTCGAAGCGCGGCTCCAGGTGCATGAAGGGGCGGCCCGAGGCGCGCAGCGCCTCCACGCGGGCCTGCGACAGGTTGTTCACGAGCGTCGTGCCCACCTGAGCGATGAGCAGCGACGGCCGGTCGACCCGGCGCGGCAGGCTGCCGGCGAAGCCCACGGACACGGTGACCTGCGCGTCGTCCACCGCGACGAGCGCGAGCGGGTCGGACTGGGCGCCGTCGGACACGCGCCGCTCGTCCGCCAGGGCCCCGGGATACAGGAAGGGCGTCGCCGCGCTGGCCCGAAGCGCCGTCGCGAGCGGGCCGCGGCGCAGCACGGCCGGCCTTCCGGTGAGCGTGTCCGTGACCACGATGCGAAGGGGCACGGGGAGCTCCTCGATCCGCATCCGCCCGAAGGCGCGCGCGAGTTCCGCCACGAGGCGCCGGTCGTCGCGCAACGCGAAGTCCTCGTCGAAGCCGCTCACGAGCGGCGCGAGGAGCCTCAGGCTCGCGAGCCAGCGCGTGCGCCGGGCGATCGCCGGGTCCCACAGGCGGCGCAGCCACGCGAAGGCGGCTTCCTTCTCGACGCCCCGGGCGATCATCGCCGCCACGAGCGCGCCCGAACCGCATCCGGCGACGGCGTCGATGACGAGGCCCGATTCGGCGAGCACCTCCGCGACGCCGAGCGCCGCGGCCGCCCGCGCGCCCCCCGTGCCGATGGCGAGCGCAAGGCGGGGGCGGGTCGGACGCGAGGGCTTCGGATGGATCGATGTCATGGGCGATGTTCCTTGCTCTCCCGGTTTCACGCGGCGCCGCGCGAATTCCGGACATCGGTTGCGGACGCGGCAAAAAAACGGGACGCGGCGCTCAGGACACGGCGGCGCGTCCGGAGCCGGTGGAAGGTGCGAGCCAGGCCGGATCGAACGCCGGGTTCACGCGGGCCGTGAGGATGTGGTCGCGCCACTGGCCCCCGATGAAGAGACAGGCGGGCGCGGCCTTCCCGCTCGAAGGCGAGCCGATTCAGGGCTCGACATTCCAGAGCGGTGCTGGGCTGCCACTCACCGTGCCGACACGAGGGGAGGCCTGACGGGTTTTGCCCTGGGGCAGGCCTTCGAGCGGCGAGGCTCGCGCCATCGTCGAGGCCATGGCCGCCAGGAGAATCGCGCAGATCGCCACCAGGAAACTGGCGACGGTCTTGAAGCGGACCTTCTCGGATTCGTCGTCGCGACGCCGCTTGCGGAACCCGGGGTTCGCGTCCGGATTCTCGCGAATCTCAGCGTCCCTTCAAGGCGGCGGGCGCCTGGCCGCCGCGCGCGAGCGAAGCGGGCGCCTCGCCGTCGAACGGACGGTCGAACGCGAGCACGCGGGCATTGCCCGCATCGGCCACGATCACGTCGCCGCCGGCATCCACCGCGAGGCCCGAGGGCGTCGAGAGCCGCGAGCTGCCGGCGCCGGGCAGCGCAGCCCCGTAGCTGGTCTGCCCGATGAGGCCGCTGGCCGTCATGCCGTTCGCGAACGGGGCCGCGAATCGCAGCACGCGGTGATTGCCCGAATCGGCCACGAGCAGGTGGCCCTTGGGGTCGAAGGCGAGCGCGGCCGGGCGCCACAGCCCGTCGGCGAAGTTCGAGCGGCCCGTTCCGGCGAAGTCCTTCTGCCCGATGACGAGGTCCGCGGCCATGCCATCCGCGAAGGGCGGCGAGAAGCGCAGCACGCGGTTGCCCGCGGCATCCGCCACGAAGAGGCGACCGGCCGCGTCGAGCGCGAGCGCACCGCCTTCGCCCGCCAGGTTCCGCGCGTCGGGAGTCGACTGCGCGAGCGAGGCCATGCCGGCCTGCCCGATCACCGCGTCGGCCTTGTCGGAGGCGCGCGGGTTGCGGTAGACGAGCACGCGGCGGTTGCCGCCGTCGCACACGAAGAGCGCATCCGCGCTCACCGCGATGCCGAGCGGCGCCGACAGGCTCGAAGCGCTGCGCCCGTACCGGTTCGATACCGTCGTCTCGAACGACCCGTGCTGGCCGTAGACGGCCGCGGCGGCCATGCCGGTGGCGAACGGCGGGTCGAAGCGCAGCACGCGGTTGAAGCACTCGTCCGACACGTAGAGGGAGCCGGCCGGATCGCTGGCCACGGCCTGCGGCGAGCAGAACGAGGCATCGCCCGCGGGCTTCGCGCCGGAGGCGAACTCGTCGGCCTGCCCGATCACCAGGTCCGCGGCCTCGGCGTTCTGGAAGGCGCGCGCGCTCGGCCACGACAGGACACGGGCCGCGCGCGAATCCACGACGAAGAGCCGACCGCTCGCGGGGTCGATGGCGGTGCCTTGCGGCCCCAGCCGATCGAACACCGCGGCATTCAGCACGCCCTCGCGCTCACCGCCGACGTGGGGGTGATAGGCCATGCGCGTGGCGAAGTTCGGCTGCCCGAGCACGCGGTCGGCGTGCGCGTCGCGGCCGGCGCGCGGATAGGTGGCGACGTACCGCGCCGAGGTGCGGCCCGCGCCGGGCGTGACGACGGTGACGGCGTGCGGCCCTTCGTTTTCCACGTCGCTCGCGGCCACCCAGGCAGCGAGCCGCGTGGGCGAAAGCACCTGCGTCACGCGGCGCTCGCCGTTCCAGTAGACGACGGACGCCGCGCCGAATCCCTCGCCGGTCACCGTGAGCAGGAAGCTGCCCGCGCCACGCGGCACGGCCTCGGGGCTCAAGCCCGCGATCGACATCGAGGCAACCGGCAGCTTCGGCACCGTGTCGTGCAGCGAATCGGAATTGACGGCCGCGGCCGTCGCGGCGACCAGCACGGCCAGCGCGAGGCCGGCGGCGGCGAGGGTGATATGCGGCCGGGAAGCGGGCTCGGGAAACGCCCGCGCGGCGAGCGGCGGGGCGGGAAGTACGGGTTTCATGGCGGGTCCTTTCGTGGGACGGATGAATGGCTCTCATCCGGTTCCACGCAGGGATCCGTCGAATGCGGACACGACTTTTTCGGCACTTCCGCCGTCGCCGGAAAACGACGGCGCAGCCGGGGTTCAGCCCGCCGCGTCGACGCGGCGCTGCGCCTCCTTCGACAGCGGGTGCGATTCGCCCACGGACCCGAGAAGTTGCTCGCGCGCGTCGCGCGCAGCCGCCCGCGACTCGGCGCGGCGCCCGGCCTTCTCGTGCAGGCGCGCGAGGGCGACCCAGGCCGCGCCGGCATAGAGCGAATGCGGCTTCGCGCCCTGCGTCTCGCGCGCCACCACGAGCGATCGCTCGGCGTCCGCGAAAGCCTCGGCATCACGGCCCTGCCGCGCGTGAATCAGGCTGCGTTGGCGCAGCGAGATGCTGAGAGCGCCGACCTTGAGCTGGGCGCGTTCGAACTCGGCCAGCACCTCGTCCACGAGGCGGCGGGCCTCGTCGAGCCGGCCCCGCTCGATGAGCAGCGCGATCTTCATGGTGAGCAGGCGCCGCACCGGCGCGGTCCCGGGAAGCAGCCTTTTCGCGGCGACCACGGCCTCGGCCTCGGCGATACGGGACTGCGCCGCCTCGAGCTTGCCGCGGACGAGTTCGACCTCGGCAAGTCCCACGTAGGCCGAGACCACGAAGTTTGCGTCGCCGGTGCGCTCGGCGATGGGCAGCAGTCGCTCGTAGCTCTCCTGGGCCTCGTCGAGCCGCGCGAGCAGCAGGAAGGCGTGGCCCCGGTTGGAGATGAGGTACGGAGGCACCTGGGCCTTCACGGCATAGCGCTCGGCGATGTCGAGCGCCCGGTCGTAGCGCGCGAGCGCCTCGAGCGGATTGCCCATGCTGACGAGCGCGATGCCCCAGTTGTTCTCGACGGTGAGCGCCTGCAGGCTGTTCTCGCGCCCGCCCTCGCGGAAGGCGCGGATGCCTTCGGAATAGTGCCGATCGGCCTCCGCCGGCCGGCCCACGAGCGAATACGCGTAGCCGAGCTCGCCCTCGAGGAGGCCCCGGACCGTGGGCGAGAGGTTGTCGACGCGCGCGTACCTTTCCTTCGCGAGCAGCACGTAGCGCAACGCGTTGGCTGCGTCGCCCGAGTAGCGCGCGACGAGCGCGCGGCGCTGCAGGCAGTAGCCGGCGATGGCGTCGGTCGTCGCCGGGTCCTCGATGACGCCCATGAGCAGCGCGATGCCCTCGTCGACCCGGCCCAGGCTCGCGAGCGCCGAGCCCCGCCGGCAGGTCATATTGCCGTAGAGGATGGGCGCGGCCTGCGGCGTGGTGCTGGCGAGAGCGCTCGCGAGGATCTGCTCGGCGTCGCGGTTGCGCCCGGCGGACATGTTCCAGCTGCTGACGGTGTCCGCGGCGATGAGGCGGTCGATGGCGTTCGCGCCGCGCCTGCCTTCCGCGAACGCGCTCGCGCGATGCAGCAGGTCCTCACGCGTGAGCTGCTCGCCGGTCTGGATCCCCTCGGTGATGACGCTGTTCACGAACTCGAGCGCGGACTGCGTGTGCCGGTTCAGCTCCAGGGCCACCTGTCGCTGGCGCTCCGCTTCGCGGGCCTCGCCCAAGGCCACCGCGACGCCCGCGGTAAGGGCGAGCACGATGGCGCCGATCGCGGCGACGGGCCAGCGGTGGCGCGTGAGGAACTTGCCGGCGCGATAGCGGAAGCTCGGCGGCTGCGCGAGCACCGGCTCGCCCGCGAGATGCCGGCGGATGTCCTCGGCGAAGGCCTCCACGCTCGCGTAGCGCGAGGCGGGCCGCTTGCGAAGCGCCTTGTCGAGGATCGTGTCGAGATCGCCTCGCAGCGCCTTCGCCTGCCGGCGATCGAGCGCCCGGCTGCTCGCCGGCGGCGCTTCCGCGTCGAGCACCGCCTCTTCCAGCGCGCTCGCCGTCTCGCGCTTCAGGCGATAGGGCCGCTGCCCGGCGAGCAGCTCGTAGAGCACCACGCCCAGCGAATACACGTCGCTCGCCGTGCCCAGCGCCTCGCCGCGCACCTGCTCGGGCGAGGCGTAGTCCGGCGTGAAGGCTCTCCCATGGAACTGCGTGAGGCCGGTGTCGGCGCGGCCCTCGCCCTCCAGCAGCTTCGCCACGCCGAAGTCGAGCAGGCGCACCGAGCCCGCGTTCGTCACGAGGATGTTCGAGGGCTTGAGGTCCCGGTGCACGACGAGGCGCGCATGCGCGTGGCTCACCGCTTCGCACACCTGCAGGAAGAGCGCCAGGCGCTCGTCCACGCCGGCGCTTCGGGCGGCGCAGTACCGGTCGATGGGCTGGCCGTCGACGAACTCCATCGCGAGCCAAGGCCGGCCTTCCTCCGTGACGCCCGCATCGTAGAGCCGCGCGATGTGCGGATGCTCCAGGCCCGCGAGGATGTCGCGCTCGCGCGCCATGCGCTCGGCCAGGCCCCGCGCCCAGCCCAGGCGCGGCAGCTTGAGCGCCACCTGCCTTTGCATCGCGCCGTCCGCGCGCTCGGCAAGCCACACCGTCGCCATCCCGCCCTCGCCCAGCTCGCGCACCAGCCGGTACGGCCCCACCAGGCCCTGCGCCTCATCCGCCGCCGGCAGCGCCGACTCGATCACGCTCCGGTCCACCGGGCGGTGCATGAAATCGTCGGTCCCGGTCGATGCCCGCTGGAGCATGTCGCGAAGCGCCTCGAGGAAGCCGGCATCCTCGGCCGGCCGTGAGGCGAGCCAGCCCTCGCGTTCCCCGGCCGGCAGGGCGAGCGCCTCCTTCACCAGTTCATTCAACCGGCGCAGGCGTTCGACGGCGATCGGGGTTTCGGAGGGCGGCATGGCGATGGACGGCAAGGGAGTTTCACCCGCTTTCACGCAAACGGGCCGGGCGGACGGACAGGCGGCCTAGCGGCCGAGCATCTCCGCGAGCAGGAGCCGGGCGCGATCCCAGTCGCGTCTCACGGTACGGTCGGTGACGCCGAGGGCCTCGCCGATCTCCAGGTCGTTGAGGCCCGCGAAGTAGCGCATCTCGACGACGCGCACCAGGCGCAAGTCGACCTTGGCCAGCAACTCGAGCGCGTCGTGCACGGCGAGGATCTCGTCGTCCTGCGCACCGAGATCCGCGGCGGCGTCCGTATGGAGGGTGATGTGCTCCGCGCCACCGCCGCGCCGCTCGGCGTCGCGCCGCCGCACGAAATCGATGACGACCGAGCGCATGGTGGAGGCGGCGTAGGCGAGGAAGTGCTCGCGGTCGTTGACCGTGACGCCACCGTCCTTCTGCATGCGCATGTACGCCTCGTGCACGAGCGAGCGCGTGTCGAGCAGCGTCGGGCGGCCCCCGCCCGCGAGGCGCGAACGGGCCAGCCGCCGCAGCTCGTCGTAGAGCGCGGGGAAGAGTTCCTCGACGCGGGGCCGGGGCGTTCCCGCCGGGTTGCCGGGCTCGTTCATGGGAGAGCGAGAATACCAGCCGGGTCCGGCCATTCCGTTACGAATCCTCTGCGGGACCGGCGCGAGTCCCGGGCCGCCGGGACTGGATCTCGACGGCGTTCCGGCGCGCCTTCGCGCTGGGGCCGAAGGCGTCGACCAGCCTCATCGTGACGTCCCGGGTCGGCGTGCCCCGGTGCTTCGCCAAGGCCTCGCGGTCCCACTTCGACACGAACGCCGTCACGCCCGCCTCCTCGCGAATCGCCGGCAAGCGGTCGGCAATGAGGCCGAGCAGGTCGTCCACGGGCGCGGTGCCGAAGCCCTGGTCGTGCAGCCGGCGCTGGAGGGCGGCACCCTCCGATTCGAGACGGGATACTTCCATCGCGTCACCCGCCTCTTTCGCCTTCCGGTGGCGGGCCTTGAGTTCCTGCATCGTCTTCGCGAGGTGCGGCGAGCCGGCGTAGGCGATGGCGACGGCACGCGAATCGTAGAGCCCGAGGCGAACGGTCGGGGCCGGGGCGATCTGCTGCGCGCAGGCGAGCGCGCCGCTCGCCAGTCCGAACAGCAAGCCGGCCAGCCGACGTCGAACGCAGTCCCGGGGCGTCATCCGGGAAGGACCACGCGATCCAGCCAGCGGACGAACGCCCCGTGCGCCAGGGACGAGGGGTCGAGGTGGTCCTCGTGACCGCCTCCGCGCACTTCGTCGTACCCGACGCGATCGCCGGCCCGGCGGGCCGCCACGACATAGGCGCGCGCCGATTCGACCGGGACGGCCTGGTCGGTGTCGCCGTGAACGACGAGCTGGGGAATTCCGAGGGGAAGCAGGCGGGCCGGGGATGCGTCCTCATAGTCCTCCGGCTTCGCGGAGGGCGAGCCGCCGAGAAACTCGCGCACGGCGCCGCCGCCGGCATCGCGCGCGAAGGCGTCATGCAGGTCGGTCAGCGCGCCCAGCGCGGCGACCGCAAGCGGGCGCACGCGAGAGGGAGTGCGGGAGGCGTTCCGCGAACCGCAGGCGAGCGCAAGCTGCCCGCCCGCGGAATGGCCCGCGACGATCACGCGACCCAGGTCGATCACGGCGCCCCGTGCCGCCAGCTCGGCGAGATGGTCCATTGCGCGCACCGCGTCGTCTAGTGTGCCGGGCCATCCGCCGCCCGCCTCGCCCTGGCGGCGGTAGCCGATGTTCCACACGGCGAAACCGCGGGCGACGAGATCGCGCGCGATCGCTCCCATCTGTTCGCGTCCCCATGGCTTGCGCCAGAAGCCGCCGTGCAACAGGCAGACGACTGCGGCGCGGGATGCCGCGGGCAGGTGCAGGTCGGCCTTCTGCGCCGTTTCGTCGCCGTACGGCACGGCGACGATCGCGTCGGGTCCGAACAGGGCGGGTGCGTCGGCAGCAGGAAAATCGCGACGATGGCGGTCGGGCAGGTCGGGCATGGAGGTCGGGCATGGGTCTCCTACCCGGCTCAACGCAATCAGGGACCCTTTTCGGACATGGGCGCGGTCCGCAGTCGTTCGGCCACCTGCGCCCGGAACCAGCCGTCGTCGAGGTAGCGGGCGAGGTTCCGGCCCGGGCAGACGGTCTGCCCCGAATGGTCCTTGTGGCCCGCGATCCGGTCGGTTGGCACACCGTGCCGCGCGGCGATCATGGCCATCGCATCCACGGCCGCCGAAAGTTGGCGCTCGCTCGGCACTTCCTCCTCGAAGTTGCCCAGCACCACGACGAGCGCGTGGCCCGTGGGGTCGTAGTCGGTGTTGGTGTCGCCCGCGAAGCCGATGGGGCGGCCCTCGTGGATGACGCCCGCCGGGTCGATGACGTAGTGGTAGGGCACGTCCGCCCAGCCCTTCTCCCGGCGCGACCAGGCCTGCAGGCTCTGGAGGTATTCGGCCGTGACGCGGTCCTTGCGGTAGGGCACGCCGCCATGGTGAAGGGTGATGCGCTCGACGGCGTGCGGCTTGAGACGCCCGGGCTCGGCGGGGATGCTGCCCCAGGCGCTCGCCGGCACCACGCGCGCCTCGCCGTCCGAAAGCGGCGGCAACGCCGTGCAGCCCGCGACCAGCGCTACGACAATGAGGGCGAAGAAGGTGTCTGTCACCTTCAGCCGTCCTGAAGGGGACGGACACTTTCACCTGTCCCCATTTACACCCGTCCCCATCACCGCCGGCGGTAGGACCAGGCCATCATCGCGACGCCGGCGGCGATCATGGGCAGGGAGAGCCACTGGCCCATCGAAAGCCCCAGCGCCAGGAATCCCAGGAAATCGTCGGGCTGCCGGCCGAATTCGGTGATGAAGCGCCCCGCGCCGTAGCCGATGAGGAACAGGCCCGACACCGCTCCCATGGGACGCGGCTTCGCGGAGAAGAACCACAGCAGCGAGAAGAGCACGACGCCCTCCATCGCGAACTGGTAGAGCTGCGAGGGATGGCGCAGCGTCGCCACGCGGTCGATCTGCGGATACCACATGCCCCAGGGCACGTCGGTCACGCGCCCGGGCAGCTCGCCGTTGATGAAGTTGCCCATGCGCCCCGCGCCCAGGCCGATCGGCACGAGCGGCGCGATGAAATCCATCGTCGAAAGCCAAGGGAGCTTCCGGCGCCGGCAGAAGACCCAGATCGCGAAGAGCACGCCCAGGAACCCCCCGTGGAAGCTCATCCCGCCCGTCCAGATCTGGATCACCTCCAGCGGGTGCGCGAGGTAGTACTCGGGCTTGTAGAAAAGGACGTACCCGAGCCGGCCGCCCAGGATCACGCCCAGCACGCCGTAGAGCAGCATGTCGTCCACGCCCTCCTGCGTCACGCCGTACGCGGGGCCCTTGCGCGCGCGGTACTTCCCGAGCACGACGAAGGCGACGAACGCGAGCACGTACATGAGCCCGTACCAGCGGATGGCGAGGGGCCCCAGGCTGAAGAGGACGGGATCGAACTGCGGATGGGTGAGCAAGGGGAGCTTTCAGTCGAAACCGTAGAGGCGGGCCGCATTATCCCAGAGGATCGCGGGGCGAAGCGTCGCGGGCGCCCAGTCGTCCAGCATCGCCCGCAGGCGCCCGTAATCCTGCACCGTCTCGAAATTCGTCCACGGCCAGTCGCTGCCCCACAGCAGGTTGCGAGGCCCGACGGCCTCGAGCCACCGCGCGGCGAGCCCCGCGGGGTTGGCCCCACCCAGCCGATAGGGCGCCGAGAGCTTCGCGAACACCTCGCGCTCCTTCGCGAGCGCCGCCACCGCGGCGAAGGTGCGATCCACCGCCTCCGGGGTCGCGCCCGGGTTGCCGAAGTGGTCGAACACCACGCCCACCGGCGTGCCCGCGAAGGCCGGCGCGATCTCCGGAAGCCGCCCCACGTCCACGTACACCTCCACGTGCCAGCCGCGCGCGTGGATGCAGCGGTAGAGCGCCTTCCACGCGTCCGAGCCGTACGGCGCGTAGTCGGCCACCGACTTGAGATTGAGCCGGATCGCGCGGATGCCGCCGCCGTCCAGCCGCGCGAGCTCGCGATCGTCGATGGACGGCTCGACGATGGCGACGCCCCGCAGCCGCGAAGGATCGCTCGCGACAGCGGCCAGCACCTCCGTGTTGTCCGTGCCGTAGAAGCTCACCTGCACGACCACCCCGTGCGTGATGCCGGCGGGCCCCCAGCGCGAACGCCAGTCCTCGAGCGTGGCGGCGTAGGAGGGCCGGTAGCGCGCGCCCGCCACGGGAGGCGCGGTGGCGGAGAACACGTGAGCGTGGGTATCGACGCCTTGCAAGGGTTTCACCGGGTGTCTGCGAAGGGCTATTCTAGCGATCCGGCCGTCCGAAGCATGCGGCCGTTTTCCCACTCCCGGTTTCCCGCCCCCATGAAGAGACTTCTTTCCACGCTCGGCTGCGCGTTCGTCCTCGCGGTCTCCCCCGCGGCCCTCGCCCAGGGGTTCCCCACGAAGCCCATCAGGATCATCGTCACCTACCCGCCCGGCGGCGGCGCGGACCTCATGGCCCGCCTCATCGCGCCGAAGATGTCCGAAGCGCTCGGCCAGCCGGTCGTCGTCGAGAACAAGGCGGGCGCGAGCGGCCAGATCGGCGCGGGCGAGGTGGCGCGCGCAGCCCCGGACGGCTACACGCTCATGCTCGACGCGGCCAACTACGCCGTGAACCCGAGCCTTTACCCGAAGCTGCCCTACGACCCGGCCAAGGCCTTCGCGCCCATCGGCGTGCTCGCGCTCTACCCGAACATGCTCGTGGTGACGCCCTCCTTCGCGCCGAAGAACGTGAAGGAACTGGTGGACCTCGCGAAGTCGAAGCCCGGCACCGTGGCCTTCGCCTCCTCCGGCAACGGCTCCGCGCAGCACCTCGCGGGCGAGCTCTTCAAGCAGAAGGCCGGCGTCGACCTGCAGCACATCCCCTACAAGGGCGGCGGGCCGGCCATGAACGACGTGATGGGCGGGCAGGTGCCCGTCTTCTTCGCCAACGTGGCCTCGGGAATGGGGCACGTGAAGGGCGGGAAGCTGCGCGCGATGGCCCTCACCGGCTCCAAGCGCATCGCCGCCCTGCCGGACCTCCCGACGATGGCCGAGGCCGGCGTGCCCGGCTACGAGGTCTACGAGTGGAACGGCATCTTCGCCCCCGCGGGAACGCCCGCGCCGGTGATCGCGAAGCTGGCCGAGGCCGTGCAGAAGGCGATGGCCTCGCCGGAGATCAGGGAACGCGTGGCCACGCTGGGCGGCGAGATCGCGCCCCAGGGCCCGAAGGAAGCGGAGAAGTTCATCCGCGAGCAGACCGAGATGTGGGCGAAGGTCGTGAAGGCCGGCAACGTCAAGGTCGACTAGGACACCGAACGAGAGAAGCGACCATGACCGAAAAATTCCGCTCCACCACCATCACCGAGGGCGACTCGCGCTCCCCGAACCGCTCGATGCTGCGCGCCATCGGCTACGGCGACGACGACTTCAAGAAGCCCTTCATCGGCCTCGCCAACGGGCACTCGACCCTCAACCCCTGCAACGCGGGCCTGCAGCCCCTCGCCGACGCGGCCGACGCCGCCATCCGCGCCGCGGGCGGCATGCCGCAGATGTTCGGCACCATCACCGTGACCGACGGCATCTCGATGGGCACGGAAGGCATGAAGTACTCCCTCGTTTCGCGCGAAGTGATCGCCGATTCCATCGAGACCGCCGTGCAGAGCCAGTTCATGGACGGCGTGCTCGCCATCGGCGGCTGCGACAAGAACATGCCCGGCGCGATGATCGGCCTTTGCCGCATGAACCTGCCGGCCATCTTCGTCTACGGGGGCACCATCAAGCCCGGCCACCACAAGGGCGAGGACCTGCAGATCGTCTCGGTGTTCGAGGCCGTGGGCTCCCTCAACGCCGGCAAGATGAGCCGCGAGGATTTCGAGTGCATCGAGCGCTGCGCCCTGCCCGGCACCGGCGCGTGCGGCGGCATGTACACCGCCAACACGATGAGCTCGGCCTTCGAGGCGCTGGGCATGTCCCTGCCCTATTCCTCCACGATGGCCAACGAGGACGCCGAGAAGGTCGCGAGCACCGAGGAGAGCGCCCGCGTGCTGGTCGAGGCCGTGAAGAAGGGCCTCAAGACGCGCGACATCGTCACGAAGAAGTCCGTCGAGAACGCGGTGGCCGTCATCATGGCCGTGGGCGGCTCGACGAACGCGGTGCTGCACTTCCTCGCCATCACCCACGCGGCGCAGGTGGACTGGACCATCGACGACTTCGAGCGCATCCGCAAGAAGGTGCCGGTGCTGTGCGACCTGAAGCCCTCCGGCCGCTACGTCGCCACGGATTTCCACCGCGCGGGCGGCGTGCCGCAGGTGATGAAGATGCTGCTCGAGCACGGCGTGCTCCACGGCGACTGCATGACCATCACCGGCAAGACCATCGCCGAGACGCTCAAGGACATCCCCGCCGAGCCGCGCAAGGACCAGGACGTCATCCGCCCCTGGTCGAACCCGATGTACGCGCAGGGCCACCTCGCGATCCTCAAGGGCAACCTCGCCCCCGAGGGGTGCGTGGCCAAGATCACGGGCCTCAAGAACCCGGTGATCACCGGCCCGGCCAAGGTGTTCGATTCCGAGCCCGCGGCCATGGAAGCGATCCTGGGCGACCGCATCGTGGCGGGCGACGTGGTCATCATCCGCTACGAAGGCCCCAAGGGCGGCCCCGGCATGCGCGAGATGCTCTCGCCCACCGGCGCGCTCATCGGCAAGGGACTGGGCGAATCCGTCGGCCTCATCACGGATGGCCGCTTCTCCGGCGGCACTTGGGGCATGGTGGTCGGCCACGTCGCGCCGGAGGCGTACGAGGGCGGCCTGATCGCGCTCATCCAGGAAGGCGATTCGGTCACCATCGACGCGACGACGCTCCTCATCCAGCTGAACGTGCCGGAAACGGAGATCGCAAGGCGCCGCGCCGCATGGAAGCAACCCGCGCCCCGCTACACGCGCGGCGTGCTCGCCAAGTACGCGAAGCTCGTGGGCACGGCGAGCAAGGGCGCGGTGACGGACTAGCGTCCCACGAGCGAGCGGTACCAGACCGCGTAGGGCTGCGCGAGGTACCACTTGAGGGGCACGCGGCCGTAGTGCCTGCGCACGACGCCTATCGCTTCGCGGTAGTGCGCCGCGCGCTGGGTCGCCGTCTTCGTTCCCCCGTGCTCGCGGTTCACCGCGACGAAATCGTCGACGAAGGCCGGCGCGCCGTACGTCCGGTAGAGCCGCCACCAGAGGTCGTAGTCCATCGCCAGGTGGAGGCTTTCGTCGACGCCGCCCAGCGCCTCCCAGGCGCTTCGGCGGACGAGCGTGGCCGGCTGCGCCACGATGCACAGCTGGGACATCCACCGCTCGGAGAAGGGCCGCACGAGCACCGGCTTGCGCCGGCCCGTGGCCTCCTCGACGTTCCAGGCGCGTCCGTAGGCCATCGGCGCGGCCGGGTCGGCCTCCAGCGCCGCCACCAGCTTCGCGAGCCCGCCCTCGAGCAGCCAGTCGTCGCTGTTGAGCCAGCACACGTAGGGCGCGCTGCCCTTCGCGACGCCTTCGTTGATCGCGGCGGACTGCCCCGCGTCGCGGTGGCTGCGCCAGCCCAGCAGCCGCTCCGACCAGCGCGCGATGACCTGCGACGATTCGTCCTTCGAGCCCGCGTCGGCGACGTAGACCTCGACGGGCACCCCCTGCGAGAAGATCGAGGCCAGCGCCTGCTCGAGGAAACGCCCCTGGTTCAGCGACGGGACGGCGATCGTCACCTTCGCGCGCTCGGCCATCCGTCAGCGCCGGGTGCTGGAGAGGTAGTCGCGATAGGCGAGCGCGAGGCCCTCGTCGAGCCCGACGCGCGGTGCCCAGTCGAGGGCCCGCAGGCGGCTCACGTCGAGGAGCTTGCGGGGCGCGCCGTCCGGCTTGGTCGTGTCGAAGACGATGCGCCCGCGGTAGCCCACCACGCGGCCCACGCGCTCGGCCAGCTCGCGGATGGTGAGATCCTCGCCGGTGCCGATGTTGATGTGCGAAAGCGCCGGGCGCGTGGCGGCCTCGTAGGCCTCACGGTCCATGCGCAGCACGTGCGCGCAGGCCGCCGCCATGTCGTCGACGAAGAGGAACTCGCGCCTCGCCTCGCCCGTGCCCCAGATGACCACCTCGGCGGCCCCCGCGACACTCGCCTCGTCGAAGCGGCGGATCAGCGCCGGGATCACGTGGCTGTTCTCGGCGTGGTAGTTGTCGCCGGGACCATAGAGGTTAGTCGGCATCACGCTGCGGAAATCGGTGCCGTACTGCCGGTTGTAGGCCTCGCACATCTTGATGCCCGCGATCTTCGCGATCGCGTAGGGCTCGTTGGTCGGCTCGAGGGGGCCCGTGAGCAGCGCGTCCTCGCGCATGGGCTGCGGGGCGAGGCGGGGGTAGATGCAGCTCGAGCCCAGGAACAGCAGCCGCTTCACGCCCGATCGCCACGCCTCGTGCACGACGTTCGACTGCACCATCAGGTTGTCGTAGATGAACTCCGCGGGGTAGGCGGAGTTCGCGTGGATGCCGCCCACCCGCGCCGCGGCGAGCACGACGAGCTCGGGCTTCTCGGCCGCGAAGAAGGCCCGCACGGCAGCCTGGTCGGCGAGCTCGAGCTGCGCGTGCTCGCGCGCGACGATGTCCGACTCGCCCTGGGCGCGAAGCGCGCGCAGGATGGCCGACCCGACCATCCCGCGATGCCCGGCGATGTAGATCCGGCTCACTCGTGGCGGGCGTACGTCACGAAGCCCGACTTCTTCACGAGCTCGTCGCGCTCGGCCGACTTCATGTCCTCGCGCATCATCTCCGAAACGAGTTCCTGGAAGCGGATCTTCGGCACCCAACCGAGCTTCACGCGCGCCTTGGTGGCGTCGCCCAGCAGCGTCTCCACCTCGGTCGGGCGGAAATAGCGCGGATCCACCGCGACGACGCAACGGCCCTTCTCGTCGTAGCCCTTCTCGTCCACGCCCGTGCCCTTCCACGTGATCGGGAACGCGATCTCCTTCGCCGCCGCGTCCACGAACTGGCGCACGCTGAACTGCTCGCCGGTGGCGATGACGAAGTCCTCGGGCTTCTCCTGCTGCAGCATGAGCCACTGCATCTCGACGTAGTCCTTGGCGTGGCCCCAGTCGCGCTTGGCGTCGAGGTTCCCGAGGAAGAGGCAGTCCTGCAGCCCCAGCTTGATGCGCGCGAGGGCCCGCGTGATCTTGCGCGTGACGAAGGTCTCGCCCCGCACCGGGCTCTCGTGGTTGAAGAGGATGCCGTTGCAGGCGTACATCCCGTACGCCTCGCGGTAGTTCACGGTGATCCAGTAGGCGTAGAGCTTCGCGACCGCATAGGGGCTGCGCGGGTAGAAGGGCGTCGTCTCCTTCTGGGGGGTCTCCTGCACGAGGCCGTAGAGCTCGGAGGTGGAGGCCTGGTAGAAGCGGCACTTCTTCTCGAGCCGCAGGATGCGCATCGCCTCCAGGATCCGCAGGGCGCCCAGCGCGTCGGAGTTGGCGGTGTACTCGGGCTCCTCGAAGCTCACCGCGACGTGCGATTGCGCGGCGAGGTTGTAGATCTCGTCCGGCAGCACCTCCTGGATGATGCGAATGAGGCTCGAGCTGTCCGTCATGTCCCCGTGGTGGAGGATGAAGCGGCGATCCTTCTCGTGCGGGTCCTGGTAGAGGTGGTCGATGCGGTCCGTGTTGAAGAGCGACGTGCGGCGCTTGACGCCGTGCACCTCGTAGCCCTTGGCGAGGAGGAACTCGGCCAGGTAGGAGCCGTCCTGCCCGGTGACGCCGGTGATCAGTGCTTTCTTCATGTCTTCGCTTTCTGGATGTCCCTGCTCTGGAGGTAGGCGACCTGCGCCGCGACCATGCGGCCGATCATTTCATCGAAGCTCACCGTGGGCTCCCAGCCGAGCGCCTCGCGCGCGCGCGACGGGTCGGCGAGCATCCGCCCGGCGTCGAGCGGCCGCACGAGGGCCGGATCGCTCACCACGCAGTCGCGCCAGTCCATGCCGACGCTGCGGTAGGCGTTCTCGCAGAGATCGCGCAGGGTGTGGAGCCGGCCGGTGCCGATCACGTAGTCGTCGGCCCGTTCCGCCTGCAGCATGAGCCACATGGCGCGGACGAAATCGCCGGCGTAGCCCCAGTCGCGGGCGATCTCGAGGTTGCCGAGCGAAAGCCGCCCGCCCTGCACGATGGGCTTGCCGCGCTCGTTGAGGTCCGGCGAGTCCGCGATGCCCAGCGCGGCGCAGGCGGCGCCGTAGGCCACCTTCTGCGTGACGAAGTGCAGCGGCCGGCGCTCGCTTTCGTGGTTGAAGAGCAGCCCGCTCGCGATGAACAGCCCGTAGCTCTCGCGGTAGATGCGCACCATCTGGTGGGCGTACACCTTGGCGGCCGCGTAGGGGTTCACCGGGTTGAAAGGCGTGCGCTCGTTCTGCGGCGACTCGACCGACTGCCCGAACATCTCGGAGGACGAGGCGTGGTAGACGCGGCATGCGGGTCGGTGGTGGCGCACGGCCTCGAAGAGGCGCACCGCGCCCAGCCCGTTGACCAGCAGCGTTTCGGGCGCGCGCGCCCAGGATTCGCCCGGCCGCGACTGCGAGGCGAGGTTGTAGATCTCGTCGGGCTGGGCGTCCTGGACGGCCGAGGCGATGTCGACGCCCTCGGCCATGTCGCCGAAGAGCATCTCGACGCGCTCGGCGAGGTGGCTCGCGCAATTGGGCCGGTACCAGCTGTCGCGCCGCGCAAAGCCGAAGACGCGGTAGCCCTTCTCGAGCAGGAGCTCGGCGAGGAAGGAGCCGTCCTGCCCCGTGATGCCGGTGATGAGTGCGTTCTTCATGGATTCGCGCCTTCCGGGGCCCCGCGCTTGCCCGCGCGGCCCGCTTCCTCGTAGAGCGCGAGGAGGTCCCGCGCGCAGTTCGACCGGTCGAACCGCGCCGCCTGCGCGGGCGCCGCCGCGCGAAGGCGCGCGAGCCGCTCGCCGTCCCGGGCCAGCGCGAGCATCGCCTGCGCCCAGCCTTCGGTGTCGAGCGGGTCGACCGCCACGCCCGCCTCGCCGGCCACCTCGGGAATGGCGCTCGAGGACGAGGCGACCGTCGCCGCGCCGAACTGCATCCCCTCGAGCACCGGCAGGCCGAAGCCCTCGAAGAGCGACGGATAGAGATTGGCGAAGCAGTGGCGGTAGAGCCAGACGAGCTCGTCGTCGGAGACGTAGCCCGTGAGGATCACGCGCCCCGCGAGCCCCATGCGCAACAGGCGCTCCGCGAAGCCGTCCATGAGCCAGCCCTTGCCCCCGGCGACCACGAGCGGCATCGCCTCGCCGCCGAGCGCGAGGTAGCGCGCGTAGGCCTCGACGAGGCGCTCCTGGTTCTTGCGTGGCTCGACGGTGCCGACGGTGAGCCAGAAGCGTCCCGGCTCGCACGCCGCCACGGCCTTCGGCATGCGCCCCGGGACGCTCGCGTCGCGAAAGCGCGAGCACGGGCTCACGACGCGCACGCGCTCGCCGGGAAAGTGCGGAAAGGTGCGCAGGAAATGCTCGCGTGTCGCCTGCGAGATCGCCACGATCCAGTCGGCCGCCACGGCGGCGCGGAAGACGCCCTCGAAGCAGCCGACGCGATTGGCCTCCGTGGTCCACGAGGGGTCCACCGTGAAGCCCAGGTCGTAGCAGGTGTAGACGACCCGCGCGCGGGCAAAGCCGGTCGGGCACCAGAAGTTGTTCGCGTGGACGATGTCCGGCTCCCCGAGGGCGGCCTCGGCGCCAGCCGCGTTCCAGAACCCGGCGGCGGACTCGCGCGTCAGGTGGCGCGGCCCGTAGCGCACGTCGCGGCCGGGATAGGGGTTGGTGAGGGGCATCGAGGGGTCGAAGTAGAAATCGCCGAAGCTCGGGTATAGCGAAAAGCGGTGACCGGAGCCCGATTCGATCATCGCCTCGGCGAGCGCATGCGCGAAGAAGCCGCAGCCCGCCTTGCCGGAGCCGGTCTGCGAGACGTCGAATCCGATGTGCATGGGCGAATCGGGGGGAATAGCCCGCTATTGTCGCCCAGCCGGGGTCGAAGGAAAAGCACGGCCCTCGCCCGGGGGTGGGGGAATGGACTTGAAGGGCAGGACCTCGCGCCAGAATTCCGGGCCGGGAAGGCCGCCGTTCCAACGCCGCGACGCCCGGATCGCCTCGGCCAGGACGGCGAGCTTGCCGACGTGCCCCTCGCCTTCCTGCACGCTCGCATGCGCGTAGTGGACGAGCCAGCGCGCGGGAACCCGCCCGAGCCTGCGCCGGAGCATGTCGTTGATCTCGGCGTGCACCGGCAGCCGCGAGCCGAGCGTCTTCGTCTCCTCGTGAAGTCGCGAGCCGGCCAGCCGCTCCGCGAGGTGATCGAAACGCGCGCCGCCCTCGGCCAGCCGCAGCCAGAACTCGTAATCCATGCAATAGCGAAGCGAGGCATCGAGCGGCCCGAACCGTTCGACCACCCGCCGGCGGAAGAACACCGCGGGCTGGCACAGGTAGCAGTCCGTGCGCAGCTTCGCCGGGTCCCAGGGGCGCGTCGGGTAGGGCGAGATCACGCGGTCGTTCGCGTCGATGTGATCCGCCCGGCCGTAGATCACGTCGATGCCCTCGTCTTCGGCGAAGCGCCGGGCGACGCGCTCGAGGGCACCGGGAAAGTAGACGTCGTCGGAATTGAGCCAGCCGATGATCTCGCCGTCGGTCGCGGCGATGCCGGCGTTCACCGCGTCGGCCTGCCCGCCGTCGGGGCCCGAGACCCACCGCACGGCGGGGCGGAACGCCTCGAGCAGCGCGACGGTGCCGTCCGTGCTGCCGCCGTCGCGGACCACGTGCTCGAGCGCCACGCCCGCCTGCGAGGTCACGCTCTCGAGCGTGCGGCCGATGTAGCGGGCCTGGTTGAACGACGGCGTGACGATGCTGAACTTCAAGCCACCGCCCCCGCCGCCGTCCGGAAGAGCGACCAGTAGTCGCGGGCCATGCGGTCGGCATCCGTGTAGTGCGAAGCCCGCTCCCGCCCGCCTCGCACCAGCGATTCGCGCAGCGCCGTATCGGAGGCGAGGCGCAGCATCGCGGCGGCGATCGATTCCGGGATCCGGGGATCGAACCGCAGCGCGGCCTCGCCCGCGGTCTCCCCGAGCGCCGTCGAGTCGCTGCAGGCGACGGGGATGCCGGCCGCCATCGCCTCGATGAGCGGCAATCCGAATCCTTCGTAGAGGGACGGAAAGACGAGGCCGGCGCTTCGCGCGAGGAGCTGCGCGAGATCGCCCTCCGGGACGAACCCGGGCAGCACGACGCGATCGGCGAGGCCCATCGCGGCGGCGGCCCGCGCGATCCAGTCGCCCCGCGCCGAGGGCGCGCCGGTGAGGACGAGCTTCAGGCCGAATCCGGCTTCGCGACGGCACGCGATGCCGAACGCCGTGAGAAGCATCTCGTGATTCTTGTGCTTCCAGAAATTGGCCGGGTACAGGAGATAGCGGCCCGGCTCGAGGCCCCAGCGCCCGAGCGCACCCTCGCCCCCGGGCGCCGCGTCGGGAAGGCCCATGCGCAGCGGAATCGTCGAAATGCGCGCCGGATCGAGGCCGCCGGCGGCGATGGCCTCGTCGCGCGAGAAATCGGAAATGGCGGCCAGCACGCTCGCCCGCTCGCACGCGTCCCGGAAGGCCCGCTCGCGCTGGATCACGTCCTCGACGGCGAAGAACTGCGGATAGGCCCGGTACTGCTGGTCGTAGATCGTGCAGACCACCGGCACGCCGGGCACGGCGTACGTCGGCGCCGTGAAAGGGCAGAAGAGCAGGCTCGCGCCCAGGTCGCGCACGGGCGAGGCCGCGCCGCGCTTCAATTGCCGGTGGAGCCGGTAGCCCACGCGGGCGGCGACCCGCTTCACGGCCGCGGGCGCATGCCGAACCAGCCGCGCCGCCGCCCCGAAGACGCGGTTTCGCGCGCCGCTCGCCGCGGCGCCGACCGCCTGGAATCGCGTCACGTTGGGGCCGTCGAGCGAGGCGAGCTCCTCGTGCGAGGCGGCCTGCGTGAGCAGCACGAAGCGGGTCGCGGGCTGCTGCGCCGAGAGCCGGCGCACGATCTCGAGCGCGAAGCGTTTCGCGCCGCCGTTCTCCCCGCCCGGGAGCACCGGCGTCAGGTCAATGGCGATCGTCTCGAGGCCGGAATCCCGCATCCACGAATGATACGGCGAAAGCGCGGGCCGTTCGGCCCGCGGGACGCCGCGCGCGGGCTACGCCATCCACTTCGCCACCTTCACCAGGATCGAGACGGCGGCGAGCGCCAGGGCGATGCTGCCCAGGGTCCGGAAGGCGACGGCTTCGAAACGTTCGGCACAGGTGCGGGTTCTCATGGCGGTTCCTCGGGACTTCGTTGCCCGCCGGGGATTCCCCCCGGCCCGGGCATGCCCGGAAACGTCCGGGCACGGGAACCACTCTAGGTCACCCGCCGCGTTGCTTCCGTAACCGAAGCCGCAGTGCGCGTGCGCAATCGTGGACGCCGCCGTGTGCGAAATCCCACTCCCGCGGGGCGTGCGCGGCCTCAGGCGAACAGGTCGAGCGTGCGCGCGGGGAACCGGCCGAGGTTGGGGAAGATGGTGTCCAGCTCCGGGTCCGTCGCCCCCAGCCAGCGCGCGAAGCTCGCCGCGTACGTATCGGTGGACGTGGTCGGCAGCAGGCGGCCCTCGCCGACGTCCTGCGCGGTGCCGAGCGCCACCGGGGGCATCGCGCCGACGATACGCCCACCGTTCACGCCCCCGCCCATCACCAGCATGTGGCCGCCCCAGCCGTGGTCGGAGCCCTGCCCGTTCGACTTGAGCGTGCGGCCGAAGTCGCTCATCGTCATCGTCGTGACGTTCGAGGCGACGCCCATCGACACCGTGGCGTCGTAGAAGACGCGCAGCGCCTCGTCGAGGGTGCGCATCAGGTCGAAATGCTTGCCGGCGAGCAGCGTCTTGTTGCCGCTCGTCGCGTCGCGCCCGAACTGGTCGCCGTGATTGTCGAAGCCGCCCAGGGAGACGAAGAAGATCTGGCGCGATACGCCGAGCGCCTGCCGCGCGGCGATCATCGCGGCGACCGTGTGCAGCTGGGCCGCCAGGCGGTTCGTCGTGGGCCAGGTGCCGGGAACGGGGTTCTTGAGCGCATAAGTGGTCGAGCCGTTGACCGTCGTTTCCTGGTACACCGCGTTGGAAACGAACTGTCCCGCGTCGATCGCGCTTTCCATCACGCCGCCGAACTGTTCCTCGAGGAGATTGGCGCGCGCGAGACGCGCGTTCGCCTCGAAAAGCGCCTGCGGGTTCGATCCGGTCCAGTTCCAGGAAATGTCCGCGCGGGGCGGACGCGCGAGCCGGAAGCCGGTGTCGATCGCGCCATTGCGGTAGCGCATCGGCGCGACCTGGTAGGAAAAGACCTGCTCGCCCTTCATGAAGATGCCGCCGCCGCCCAGGCCGACCGACACCGGCAACATGCCGGTCGCGGCGGTCCGGAAGACGTCCGCCATTCTTCCACCCCACCCCGTCGCCGCCGGCTGGTCGGCTCGCAGCGTCTGCCAGTGCGACTGCATGTCCGAGTGCGAGAACAGCTGCGGCGGCAGGGGCACGCTGCGGGCCCGGTACTCGGCGAGCGTGGTGGGCGCGAGCAGGATGCCCGTGTTGGGCACGACGGCGAGGCGCCGGTCCGTGTTGTAGAGCGAGGCGAGGCCGGTGAGCGCCGGGTGGAGCCCGTACTGGCCCGCGGCGATCGGCAGGAGCGCGCCCTGGGGCAGCGCGAGCCCGTTGGCCTCGGCCGGCCCGCCCCGCGCGGCCGAGTAGGCGTTGTACTCGCCCGTCGTGAGCGGGACGATCGTGTTGTGGCTGTCGTTGCCCCCGAAGAGGAACACGCAGACGAGCGCCTTGTAGCCGGAGACGTCGGCCGCGGCGGCCGGCGCGAGGAACCCGGGCGCGAAGGGCATCGCCCCGAGCGCGGAAACGGACTGGATGAAGCGGCGGCGGTTCATGGAATTCCCCTTCATCGCTGCACGGCGTATTCGGCCGAATGGATGATCTGCCAGAGCGCGACGCGCAACCGGTCGCGGCGCTGGTCCGCGAGCACGGAGCGCGTGACGCCGTTCAGCGCGGCGACGAGGTCGGCCTTGAAGGCCGGCTTCAGGTTGCCGGCCGTGAGCAGCACGTCGAGCTCGTCGACGAGCGCCTGCGGCGTGTCGGCAAGGGCGGTCGCGCCGACGAGGTAGCGATCGTAGTTGGGCTTGATCCACTTCGAGGCATCGGAGCCGCCCTGCCCGAACCCGCCCACGACAGCCCAGTTGGTGAAGTCGCTGAAGCCGGTGACCGACGAGGCCGAGGCCAGTTCGAACTCGGGGCCGACGAATCCCGCCTGCCCCAGCGGGCCGGCGGGCGCGAAGTCCTTGTCGTAGTAATTGAAGACCGACGGGGCCGACAGCGGCGACTGGCCGAGGTTGGAGGGGTCCGACAGGTCGTAGATGTCGTAGTAGCCGCCGCTCGCCCGCCCGCCGAAGGCCCGATGCAGGTGGATGAACTTCCAGACCGGCTCGCGCAGCTTGCCGAAGGCATTGCCGGCGGCGGCGGCCGCACTGCGCGCCTCGGTGTCGAGCAGGATCGCGCGTACGACCGCGCGCATGTCGCCCCGGACGCCGGCTCCGTTGTTCGCAAACACGGCGGCGATGCGTTGCACGTAGGCCGGGCTCGGGTTGCTGGTGACGAGGCGCTGGATGAGCTGCTTCGTGATGAAGGGCCCGACGTTGGGATGGTTGAAGATGTTGTCGACGGCGTTCTCGAGATCCGCCGCGGGACCCTGCCCGGCCGGCAGCGTCGCGAAGGGCGCGCCGGCGTACTGCAGCAGCGACTTCGGGCCGGTGTCGTGCGGCGGCGGGAACGAACGGGCCGGGTCGGCGAGGCTGCAGTACGTGGTGGTGCTGCCCGACGGCCAGCGCCCGTCCTGCGGGCAGCGGCGCGCCGTCCAGGGTTTCATCGGAACGCTCCAGCGCTCCTCCGGCCAGTAGAAGCGCCAGGACTTGGTCATGTCCTGGTCGGC
Source organism: Betaproteobacteria bacterium (assembly GCA_016711875.1). Taxonomy (GTDB): domain Bacteria; phylum Pseudomonadota; class Gammaproteobacteria; order Burkholderiales; family Usitatibacteraceae; genus FEB-7. The sequence goes on from JADJSD010000001.1 coordinate 564,264, forward strand.
GAAGTGCCAGCCGGTGAACGCCTTGGCGAAGCCCTTCACGACGTCCTCGTCGTAGGTGGGGATCGTGCGTCCCTGCGGGTCGCGCTTGGGCGTGCCGTCGGGGTTGAGCATCACGGTGCCGACGGAGAAGAGCTGCAGCAGTTCGCGAGCGTAGTTCTCGTTGGGCACCTCGAGGCTGCTGCCCAGCATGTCCAGGTAGACGCCCATCCCCGGGTGCAGCGTCACGTCGCGCAACAGGTCGCGGAAGTTGCCGAAGGCGTGACGGCCGAGCATGTCCAGGTAGCTGGGCATGGCGGTTCCGGCGTCCAGGATGCGGTTGTTCGCGATCGAGATCACCATCACCTGCAGGAGCGCGTTCACGACGCGCTGGCGCAGCTGGTCCGGGCCCTCGAAAGCCTGCTTGTAGAAGGCCGGGCGGCCCACCTGCCACGGACAGCCGCCGGCCTGGTTGCTTCCCGTGCAGCCGTTGACCCCGAGCTTGTTCTGCTCGATGTTCTGCAGCGCGAGGTCGGTGAAGGACGTGGCCGGCGTCGCGAACTGCTCCGTGAGCCAGCCGTCGGCCCCGAGGTCGGCGACCCGCGCGATCTCGACGAGGCTCGCGCCCCACGTGCCCTGCTGCAGCAGGCGGGCAGCCTCGAGGCGCTTGGCGAGCGGCGGCGCGTAGCAGTTGGCCGCCGCGATCGACGAGAGCCTCGCCTGGAACTCGGCGCTCGCAAGGAAGCTGCGCCGCAGGGAATCGCGGGTCGCGCCGGCGTTCAACTGGCCGATCCAGTACTGCACGCCCGCGAGGTCCCCGCCGCGACGGAGGAAGGACGAGTAGAGATCGGCCACGAAATCGGCGTTGCTGCGGCTGCGGCCGGTGTACTCGCCGCTCGACTGGAAGAGCGAGGAAATCGATTCCGCCCGGCTCGCGAGAGCGCCGCCGCCCGCGCACTGCGCCGCGCGAAATTCCCACATCCAGTACGAAAGCCCGCCGTCGTCGGGCAGGCGGAAGAGGTAGCCGCGGTAGAAATCGATGACCGTGGTGCCTTCCGGCCGCGCGGCCGTCGTGCCGAGCTGCGAGGCGATGTAGGTGTCGAACTCCCGGGAGAAGAGGAACTCGGCGAGCACGACGCCGCGCGGCATGCCCTGCGTGATCTGCCCCTGCCAGAAGGCGAGCCCGCCGCCATCCGGGGCCCGGCGGAAGAACGCCTGGTAGAGGTCCGTGAGGAAGTCGGGAACGCTCCGGTTGAAGGCACGGTACTCGGCGCTGTCGATGAACTGCGCCGCCATCGCGAGGAAGGCTTCCTTCGGGTCCTGCCCGGCGTTGCGCAGCCGGGTCGCCTCGGAATCCCAGAAGGCCAGCCCGCCGGCATCCGGCGCCCGGCGCAGGAGCGATTGGTAGTAGTGCGTGATGAGCGCCTGCTCCGCGGGACCGGCCTGCACGGGAGCGGCTCCCACCAGCGCCGCGGCGAACGCGAGGGCAGCGGGAAGCCCCCGGAGGCCTGCGCCGGAAATGCGCAAAAGGCGGATCGAGGCCGCCACGACTGCATTCATCCGAGAATCTCCCTGATCGACACCGCATGGCCACCGGTTTCCGGACACGATGGTATCCGTCTGTCGCCCCGAGGCGACAGCCCGGCCGCACTCCGTCACGAATGCGGCACCGATCGGCCGGAAAACCCCTTCTTTCGGGGGCGTGGAAGGCGCATGCAAGCGACGTGCCTGCCTCGGGGCCCGACCGGGGGGATCGTCCCGGGCGGGCTGCGGCGTGTTTAGGGCACGCACCCCTCGGCGATGATGGCGTTCACGCGGTTGGTGAACTCCGGGCTCGCGATGAACTGCTGGCGGATTGCGCTTCTCGTCGCGCCCCCGGTGAGCTGGGAGATCCAGAACTGCACGCCGTCCAGGTCGCCGCCTCTCCGGAGGAACGCGTTGTAGAGATCGCCCACGTACTGCGCGTTCGTGCGGTTGCGGCTCGCGTACTCCCCGCCGTTCGCGAAGCTGCTGGAGATGGCCTCGACGGTGGAGTAGACCGAACCGGCTCCCGCGCACTGCGCCGCGCGGAACTGGCCCACCCAGCTGGCGAGGCCGCTGTCATCGGGGAGGCGCGACAGGAGCCCGCGGTAGAAGTCGACAACCGTATCGACTTCCTTTCTCGCCTGCACGTTGCCGAAGATCGCCTGCGTGAAGGTCTGGAACTCGGTGGAGAACATGAAGGAGACCAGCACCACCTCCCTCGGCATGCCCTGCGCGAGGAGTCCCGTCCAGAAGGTGAGGCCACCACCGTCCGCAGGACGATTGAAGAACGTGCTGTAGAGGTCGGAGACGAAGCCCGTGTCGTCGCGATTGAAGGACTGGTACTCGCTCGAGAAGTAGAAGAACGTCGCCATGGCGTACCAGGTCTCGTTCACGTTGGCCCCGAGCGAAGGCAGCCGCACCTTCTCGCTTTCCCAGAAGGCCTTGCCGCCGGCATCGGGCGCGCGCCTGAGGATCGAGCGGTAGTAGTGCGTGACGAGCGAACGCTCGCCCGTGCCCGCCAGCGGCACCGTGACATTGCCCGCGCTCGACTGCACGGTGAGCGTGCCGTTGAGGCTCCCCTCCGCCGTGGGCGTGAAGGCGACGTTCGCCGTGCAGGAAGCCCCTGCCGCCACCGTCGAACAATTGTGCGTCACGGCGAAGTAGGTCGAAGGCGTCACCGACGAAACCGTCACCGGCGCACCGCCCGAGTTGGTGAGGACCACCGCCAGCGAGGGCGCCGTCGTGTTGAACGATTGGCCGCCGAAGTCCAGGGACGCGGGGCTCGGCGAAAGCGAAGCAGTGGACACGTTGAACGTGGCCGTCACGTTCTTCGCCGCATCCATCGTCACGTTGCAGGTACCCGTCCCCGTGCAGGCACCGCTCCAGCCCGCGAAGATCGAACCGCCCGCGGCCGACGGCGTGAGGGCCACCGAGGCACCCGAATTGAAGTTGGCCGCGCACGTCGATCCGCAATTGATACCCGCCGGGCTCGATGTGACCGTACCTGCACCTGTCCCCGCATTCGACACCGCGAGCGGGAAGGCCACCGCCGCGAAGCTCGCCGTCACGGCCTTCGCGGCATCCATCGTCACGACGCAGGGCAACAGCGCGCTGCACGCCCCGCTCCACCCGACGAAGATCGAGCCCGGGGCGGGCGTCGCCGACAGGGTGACGACCGTCCCGAAATCGAAGTTGGCCGAACAGGTGGCGCCGCAAGCGATGCCCGCGGGCGTGGACGTGACGACGCCGCTGCCGTCGCCCGCTTTCGCCGCCGCGAGGGCGAAAGCCTGCAATGCGAAGGCCGCCGTCACGTTCCTCGCCGCATCGATCGTCACGGCGCAGGTGCCCGTTCCTGAGCACCCCTCCCCGCTCCAGCCGGTGAAGACGGACCCGGCCGCGGCCGTCGCGGTGAGCGTCACGACGGTGCCGCTCGGGTACGGCCGCGTGCAGGCGCCCGTGCAATCGCCCGTCGCGAAATTGCTCGCGGCGTTCACGCTCCCCGCGCCCGCGCCCGAGCGACCGATGCCCAGCTCGTACCCGAAGCGCGCGTCGAGAGTGACGAAGCGCTCGCCGAAGGATTCGCCGACCACGCGCGTGGAGCAGATGCCGGTGCCGGCGTCGCACGCGCAATTCATCGGAGCCGAGCAGGTGCCCAGCGTGAGCGAAGCGATCACGGCGCCCGCGTCGGGAGTCGCGGTGAACGCAAGCGTGCGCACCGGGTTCAGCACGAGGCCGACCTGGTACCGAGGAGTGGGGAAATACCGGTAGATCGGGCCCACGCCCAGGTCCGCCGGCGGGGCATTGACCGAGCCGGGCCCGGTCGCCGACACGTTGACGATCGTCGGGTAGCTGTACGCGTGGCCGATGGATGCCGGCGTATTGAACGGGCAGCTGGTGGTCGAACCGGCCAACCCGGCGCAGACGCCCAGCCATTCGTATGGGCGAACGCGGCTCGCGTCGTAGACGAGGTGCGCGAATCTCGGCCCCGGATACACCAGCGCCGAATTGACGTTCCCGTCGGTCTGGCAAACGAGCGGGCTGCTGTGAACCTGTCCGTAAAACGTCAGCTGGCTGCGCCCGGTGCAGGAGATCTGGTCCGGGAACGGCGTGGCCGAGGCGGCATTGATGCGAAGGGGCCCGACGACGAGCTTCGTGATCGTGGAGAGGGACACCGCATTGAAGGTCGTGCGCTGAGTGTGCCGAACGCAGACCGACTGCCCGTTCGAGACGAGGCCGGGCAGGTCCGTGAAGGTCCCCGTGCAGCCGACGGAGTACATCGGGTTCGAGCCGGGCTCGGAGGGATCCTCCTCGACGGAGATCGGGACGGGATGGTCGATGCCCGTGATCGTGATGGGCGCGAAGTCGACGGGATTCGTGGTCACCCCGCCGATCGACGCGATCGTGACCTCGTCGGGCACGCCGACCGGAATCTTGTGGAGCTCCGTCCCGAGCGACGTGCTCGTGGCCTGCAGGTAGAGAAGTCCCCCGGCGAGGACGGCGAGACCAGGCGTGTCCGAGCCCGCGCCGACGACCGTCTGCGCGAGGAGCGTCGTGCCACCCCCGGTGCCGTCGGTTCGCCAGATCTCGCGGCCGTTCGTGCCGTCGTCCGCGGTGAAGTAGGCGACGCCGTTGGCGGGGACGAAGCCCGTCGGGAACGAGCCGGCGGACGGATGGATGTCCTTGAGGAGGACGGTGCCGGCCGCGCTGCCGTCGCTCACCCAGGGCTCGCGCCCCGTGGTGCCGTCGGTCGCGACGAGGAACAGCTTGTCGCCGGAGACCGTGAGCGAGGCAGGCGTGCTGCCGCCTGCGCCCGGCGCGATGTCCTTCACGAGCACGGTTCCCGCCGCCGTGCCGTCGCTCTTCCACAGCTCCGAGCCGCTCGCGGCCGTGGTGGCCACGAACAGGAGCTGCCCGCCGTAGGCGACCGCTTCTCCGATCCCGGTGCTGCCGGCGCCCGCCGTGAGGTCGCTCACCATGACGGTGCCGGCCAGCGTGCCGTCGCTCTTCCACAGCTCCACGCCGTTCGTGCCGTCGTTCGCATTGAAGTAAAGCGTGCCGCCCACCGCGACGAGTCCCGCGGGGCTGGAGCTCGTCGCGCCGGGACGGATGTCCTTCACGATCTGGGTGCCGCCCGTCGTGCCGTCGCTCTTCCACAGCTCGATGCCATTGGCCGCGTCGGCGGCGACGAAGTAGAGCGTGCCGTTCACGACGGTGAGGCTGCGCGGGTTGGCGTCGCCCGTGCCCGCCAGGATCTCGGCAACCTGCACCGTGCCGGCTGTCGTGCCGTCGCTCTTCCAGAGCTCACGGGCCGAGGCCGCCGTCTCCGCGTTGAAGTAGATCGTATTCCCGATGGCCGTGATCGCCGTGGGGTTCGACGAGGCGAGGCCGGCATTGATGTCCCCAACCAGCACCGTGCCGGCCGCCGTGCCGTCGGTCTTCCAGAGCTCCACGCCGCTCACGCCGTCGTCCGCGCGGAAGTAGACCGTGGATCCCACGGCGACCAGATTGGACGGGTCCGACGCGAGCGGGCCGAAGGCGATGTCCTTCACCAGCACCGTGCCGGCGAACGTGCCGTCGCTCTTCCACAACTCGCGGCCGTTCACGCCATTGTCGGCCGAGAAGTAGACGGTGTTGCCGACGACCGCGAAAGACTGGGGGGCGCCGCTGGCCGCCCCGGAGGCGATGTTCCTGACCAGGGCCAGGGGGCCGACGGCGGCCGTGGCGAGGGCCGGACCGGCCATGGCGAACAGGGCAAGGGCGATGCGGGCGAAGGCGGGCAATCGGGGCATGGCGGGTCTCGTCGGGCAGAAAGAGTGCGCGCCCCTTCGCGCAGGGCGCTCCTGCCTTCGATAACGCATTGCCTGCCGAGAACCTGCCAGAAACGGGGACAGGTGAATTTGGGGACAGGCGAAAAATTCACCTGTCCCCATCTCGCGCCATCTCGCGCTTCCGGCTAGCCCGCCGCCCTCTCCACCCGCTCCACCGCCTCGTCCAGGAAAGGCATCACCCCCGGCGCCACGTCCCGCCGCAAGTGGGCCTTCGCCTCCGCCACATACCGGCCCGCCGCGGCCCGGTCCTTCCGCGCCAGGGCGATCTCGGCCGCGCGCACGCGCTGCAGCACGTAGTACATCGAGAACTCGCCGTAATCGTCGTAGAGCTTGCCGCCCTCGACGGTGAGGACCTTCCACGCGTCGTCGAGCCGCCCCTGCGCCAGGCGGATGGCGGAAACGTCGAGGACGTACTGCACCATCTGCTCGGCCGGGTTGGTGAAGTTCTGCGGCACGTCCTTCACCCGGGCGAGCGCGGCCTCGGCCCCCGCCGCATCGCCCGTGAGGAAGCGCGCGTGGGCGAGGAGCGTCGCCCAGTGCACGCCGTTGGGGAAGAACTGCGCGCCGAAGCGGGCGTGGTTGGCGGCGTACGGTTCCAGCAACGCGACGGCCCGCTTCGGTTCTCCGTCCCGCAGGCGCGCGTCGGCCTCGTAGATCGCGTTGTTGAAGTCGGTGGCGTTCTGGTCCTTCCCGGCGCCCACCTTCCGGAGGGATTCCCAGATCGCGTAGGCCTCGGCCTCCCGCCCCGCCCGGTGCAGCACCTCCGCGCGAAGGCCGCGGTGGAAGCGCGTGACCTGGGAGTCCTTGCCGGCATGCTCGTCGAGCAGCGCGAGCCCTGTCTCCGACTGCGCCAGCGATTCCGCGATCTTGCCGATGCGGAACGCGCAGAAGGCCGCCCACGCGTGCGTGTTGCCCAGGCTCGTGAAATCGCGCGATCCGGTCGCGGCGAAGACCTTCTCGGCCTCGAGGAATCGCTCGTACGCGCCCTTCAGGTTGCCGCTCGCGCGTTCCAGGTGGCCGGCCGTCGCGAGCGCGAGATAGCGCGAGGGGTGCTCCGGGTACTTTGCCGCGAAGATCCCGATGACCTCGCCCACGCGCTTGCGCTCCTTGTCCACGTCCCGCGTGGCGGCCGAGGACGGGTTCGCGACGAGGCGCGCGCGAAGGAGCGAATCCCGGTCGCCCCGGGCGTCGAGGTAGCCGATCCCGCGCTCGCGCGCCTGGAGGCCCTCCTGCCCCCGGCCGGTCATCCGCAGCGACTCCGCCAGCCCCGCGAGCGCATCCACGTGCAGGTCCGACCCCTTGAGCCCCGCCTTCGTCGCGGTCTCGTCGGCCTTCGCGAACAGGTCCGCCGCGCGCTTCACCTCCTCCACGTCGACGAGAAGGCGCCCCACGGTGACCAGCAGTTCGAGCTTGAGCGGTGGCGAATCGTCGAAGGCGGCCGGGAGGCGGTCGGCGGATTGGACGAGGAGCTCGCGCACCGTGGTGTCGCGCGCCTTCGCCGCCTGCGCCTGCTCGCGCGAGTTGCGGGCGAAAAGGTCCACGAGGAAGCCCTGCACCGCCTTCGCCTTCCTCGCCTCCGCCTCCGCCACGCGCGCGCTCTGCCTCGCGAGGTCCGCCTGCCACAGCGCGGCGACGAGACCGCCGACTAGCGCGAGCGTGACCGCGCCCGCCGCGGCCACCGCGAGCCGGTGGCGGCGGACGAACTTTGCGAGGCGGTAGGCCGCGCTCTCGCGGCGCGCGAGCACCGGCAGCCCTTCGCGGTAGCGCTCGAGGTCCTGCGCAAAGGCCTCCACGCTGCCGTAGCGGTCCTCGGGCCTCTTCGCGAGCGCCTTCATCACGATGGTGTCGAGATCGCCGCGCAGCGTCCGGCGAAGCCGCCCCGAGGGCGTCGCGAGCCGGCGTGCGAACACGTCCGTCACGCTCGCGCTGGGCATCGCGGTGTCGGCGGCGAGTATGGCCTCCTCCAGCTCCGCCGCGCTGCCGCGCTTCAGGCGATAGGGCCGCGATCCGGTGAGCAGCTCGAAGAGGACGACGCCCAGCGAATACACGTCGCTCGCCGTCGTGAGCGGCAATCCCGCGATCTGCTCGGGCGAGGCGTAGTGCGGCGTCATGGCCCGCCCGGCGAGCCGCGTGAGTTCCGTCTCGTTCGTGCGCCGCTCCTCGCGGTCCAGCAGCTTCGCGATGCCGAAGTCGAGGAGCTTCACCTCCCCCGTGGGCGTGACGAGGATATTGCCCGGCTTCAGGTCGCGGTGGATGACGAGGTTGGCGTGGGCGTACTGCACGGCCTTGAGCGCCTGGGCATAGAGCGCGAGCCTCGCCTCGAGCCCCGTGCCGCGGGAATTGCACCAGTCGATGAGCGTGCCGCCCTCCACGTACTCGAGCGCGAGCCACGGCACGCCCTCCTCCGTGACGCCGGCGTCGATGAGCCGCGCGATGTTCGGGTGGTTGAGCGAGGCGAGGATCTCGCGTTCGCGCCGGAAGCGCTCGGCCTGGGGGCCCTTGGACGCGAAGGGATGCAGCATCTTGAGCGCCACCGGCATTTTCGCGCCGCCTGCGGCGCGCTCGGCCAGCCACACCGCGCCCATGCCGCCGCGGCCGATCTCCCTGACGAGGCGCCACGGCCCCAGCTCGTCGCCCGCCTGTCGGTCGGGTTCGTCGGCTTCGTCGGACCTGTAGCCGGGCAGCGCGTCGGCGAGCGAAAGATCCGTGCCGGTGTCGTGCTGCCGCAGCAGCCGCTCGAGGTGCGGCCGCGATTCCGCGTGTTCCGGCGGCAGGTTCGCGAGCCAGGCGGCGCGCTCGGCGGCCGGCAGGTCCAGCGCCTCGTCGAGCAGGCGCGAGACTTCCTTCCAGCGCGCGGCGAGGTCTCCCGCCATGCTCAGTCCCCCGCGATGGCGTCGCGAAGGATCATGCGGGCCTTCTCCCACTCGCGCGCGACGGTTCTCGGCGAGAGGCCGAGCGTCGCGGCCACCTCGTCCACGGTGAGGCCCGCGAAGAAGCGCATCTCGGTGATCCGGACCAGCTGCGCGTCCACGGCGGCAAGTTCCGTGAGCGCATCGTCGAGCTTCAGGAAATCCGCCTCGCGCGCGGCGATGTTCTCGTGCTCGGTGTCGAGCGTGACGTGCAGCTCGCCGCCGCCGCGCCGCTCCGCCGAGCGCCGGCGCACGAAATCCACGATCACCGAGCGCATCACCCGCGCGGCGTAGCTCATGAAGCGCGCACGGTCCTCCACCTCGACGCGGCCCGCCTTGAGGAAGCGAAGGTACGACTCGTGCACGAGGGCGGTGGTGTCGAGGAGCGTGTGATGCCCGCTCGAGCGAAGGCGATGGCGCGCGAGGTCCTTCAGGTCGCCGTAGGCCGCGTCGAAGAGCTCGTTGACGGCCTCGGGACTCGCGCCGTCCGAGTGGATGCGTGAAAGAACGGCGGTGAAGTGGCCCATGGTGCGGCCATTCTGGGGCCGGTTACCCTGCCCGCGCAAACAGCTTCGCGATGGGCTGTCCCCCCGCTCCTCCTTACGGCACGCAGCCCTCGGCGATGATGGCGTTCACGCGGTTGGTGAACTCCGGGCTCGCGATGAACTGCTGGCGGATGGCGCTTCGCGTGGCGCCCCCGGTGAGCTGCGAGATCCAGAACTGCACGCCGCCGAGATCACCGCCCCGGCGCAGGAACGCGTTGTAGAGGTCGCCCACGTACTGCGCGTTCGTGCGGTTGCGGCTGGCGTACTCCCCTCCGTTGGCGAAGCTGCTGGAGATCGCCTCGACCGTGGTGTAGACGGATCCGGCGCCCTGGCACTGCGCCGCGCGGAACTGGCCCACCCAGCTGGCGAGGCCGCCGTCATCGGGCAGGCGCGAAAGCAGGCCCCGGTAGAAATCGACGACGGTATCGACTTCTTTGCGAGCTTGGACATTCCCGAAGATCGCCTGCGTGAAGGTCTGGAACTCGGTGGAGAACATGAAGGAGACCAGCACCACCTCCCTCGGCATGCCCTGCGCGAGGAGTCCCGTCCAGAAGGTGAGGCCACCACCGTCCGCAGGACGATTGAAGAACGTGCTGTAGAGGTCGGAGACGAAGCCCGTGTCGTCGCGATTGAAGGACTGGTACTCGCTCGAGAAGTAGAAGAACGTCGCCATGGCGTACCAGGTCTCGTTCACGTTGGCCCCGAGCGAAGGCAGCCGCACCTTCTCGCTTTCCCAGAACGCCTTGCCGCCGGCATCGGGCGCGCGCCTGAGGATCGAGCGGTAGTAGTGCGTGACGAGGGAGCGTTCACCGACGCCCGCGAGCGGCACCGTGACGGGCCCGGCGCTCGACTGCACGGTGAGCGTGCCGTTGAGGCTCCCCTCCGCCGTGGGCGTGAAGGCGACGTTCGCCGTGCAGGAGGCGCCTGCCGCCACCGTCGAACAGTTGTGCGAAACCGAGAAGTACGTCGACGCAGTCACCGACGACACTGTCACCGGCGAACCTCCGGTATTGGTGAGGGTCACGCCCTGCGAAGGCGCCGTCGTGTTCATCGATTGCCCGCCGAAATCGAGCGCAACGGCCGACGGACTGATCCCGTCGGGCGAAACCGTGACGCCCGCGGCCAGTTGCGCGTTGGCGCTCGTGTAGGTGGCGCCCGGCGCGAGCGCGATGCGCGCGGCCTGGCCCGGCGTGGCCGAGGTGACCTGGATGGGGTTGCCGGGCGTCCCGGCCAGCGACAGCGCGCCCGTGACGGAGATCGCGCTGCCGACGGGAATCACGAACGTCCGCCCCGTCAGGCTCGTGAAGGTGAGGTTCCGGAACGCCGTCGCGCCCGAGAGGGTGGCCGGCGCGCTCGTGCATCCATCCGTGAACACGACCGTTCCCGTGCCCGCGGAGAAGCCGCCCGCGTTGCTCCAGTTGCCGCCCACGGTGAGGAGCGACGACCCGGCGGAGAGCGTGGCGCCCGCGCCCACCGTGACGTTCCCGGCGGTGAGCACCTGCGAGGCGCCCAGGGTCATCGTGCCCTGCAAGCCCAGGTCCGCGCAGGCGAGCGACAGGGAACCGCCGGGCAGCGTGATGGAGGCGCCCGCGGGTACGGTGACCTGCGCGGCCGAAGCGTCGAGGGCGAAGGCGATCGTGAGGACGTTCAGCAGGCGCAGGGGTTTCATCGCGTTCTCCGGTTCAGCGGGCGAAGCCCAGCGCGCGTTTCATCGCGGCCACGTCGGCGCGAAGGGCCTCGAGTTCCGCCCGCTGCGCGTCGATCGTGCGCTGCTGCTTCTGTACCTCGTTCACGAGCATCGGCGCGAGGAAGTGGTAGAGCACCGTCTCCGCCTGCCCGTCCGGCGAGCGCGCGACGAGGCCGGGGTAGATCTCGGCCACTTCTTCCGCGATCAGGCCGTACTGCACGCGCTTGCCGGTCGCGTCGCCGTCGGCCTTGTACGTGAAGGTCACCGGGCGCAGGTCGTGCAGGCCCCCGCTCGCCTCGCCCATGTCCGCGATGTCGTCCTTGAAGCGGCGCGAGGAACTCACGGTGCCGAGCTGTCCCTGGCTGTCGACCATGACGGCCACGGCGTCGTTGGCGCCGGTCGTGACGCCGCGCACCCCGGCGATGAAGGCCCGCGACTGCCCCCCGCCCAACCTTGTCGTGTCCGCGTCACCGGCAACGCCCGGGCTGCCGATCGCGATGTTGTTGGCGCCGGTCGTGATGTTGAAACCCGCGAAGGAGCCCAGCGCGATATTGCCCGCGCTGGTGGCATTCGCGAGCGCCTGGGCACCGACGGCAGTGCTGTTGAAGCTCTCGGTCATCGAGGCCATGGCCCGGTAGCCGACGGCGGTGTTGCCCGCGCCGATCGTGTTGGCCAGAAGCGCCTCGTGGCCCAGGGCCGCGTTCTCGAAGCCCGAGGAGACGGCGTTGCCTGCGGTGACACCCGTGAAAGCATTGCGCGCGCCCGTCGCATGGGTGAAGCGGCTGGACCCCAGGTACACCGAGCCGTCGGTCGGCATGGTCAGGCGCCCATCGTTGCCCAATGTGAAGGTGCGGACGGGAGCGCCAAAACCGTCGATCGCCGTGACGAACCGCACCCCCCCCGTCGCCCTGGCGGAAAATTGATTGGGCGCCGTCGATTCGAAGATCAAAAAGCCGTTTGAATCGGCCCAGACGAATGCACCGTGGTGCATCGCGCCGGCGCTGGTCCCTGCGGCGAAGCTGTAATTGCCATCGATGCGATTGGCTATTCCGCCGGGAATGGTGCTACCGATGCCCACCACGACGTTGTTGTTGCCACCGCCTACGGTGGCCCAGCTGTCGGCAATCGCGTTGTAGATGCCGCCCCCTATGGTCGCTTCGAGGCCGAGCACCTCGTTGTATCGCCCTCCCGCCACGACACTCACGCTGCCCAAAGCCCGGTTGGTATCCCCTCCGGACACCACGCTGAATTCGCCGCCGGCTATGTTCCCGAGTCCGCCCCCGACCGTCGGTGCCAGACGGTCGATGGCCGAGCCGGTGGAATCTCCCGCGCGATTCGCAAACCCGCCCCCCACGGTGCCCCCGCGGTTCATGACGCGATTGCTGCAGCTCACCCCACAACTGTGCGAAATATTGCCTTCGCCCGGTAGCGCGGATGGGTTGGGAGCGCCGCCGCCTCCGATCGCGCCCCCGCCGGCGCCCGCCATGACCTGGTTCACCGACGAGCCCAGAATGACGATTGGCGAAAGAGCATCGGGCTCGAGGCGGACGGCTCGCGTGTTGTTGACGATGATCTCTACCGCCTGGTTGTCGTTGGTGCCCAGGCTCGCGACCGCGCCGAAGGCGTTGCCGCCCTGCACGAGACCATTCACCGTGCCCGTGGCATCCGCCGCGCAAGTCCACGCGCTGCCGCTCCACTTCGGCACCTGGTTCGCGCTGCAGGCGGCCGTCGGCAAAAGTTGGGTAGCCGCCAGCCCGATCGTCCCCGTAGCCGTGATCGGCCCGCCCGTGAGCCCCGTTCCCGTCGCGATGCTGGTCACCGTCCCCGCAGAGGCGACCGAGGCGCACGCCCACGCGGAACCGTTGAACTGCAGCACTTGGCCGGTCGTGCAGCCGTTGGCCGCCATCTTCGCGGTCGTCACGGCGCCGTTGGCGAGCTGCGCGGTGCCGACGCCGCCGTCGGCGATGCCGATCGTGCCCGTCGTGGTGATCGCCCCCCCGCTGAGGCCGGTGCCCGCGATGATGCCGGTCACCGTGCCGCCCGACCCGCCGCCCGGCGGGCAGGTGCCGATCCTCCCCGTCGCGATGTCGATGCAAAGCCCCGAGCCCGCCACCGGCAGCGCCGTGAGGCCCGGCAGGGTGACGGTGCCGTCGTCAGCCACGCGCAGGCGCGGGGTGTTTCCCGCGGCGTTCGTGATCGTGACGCCCCCCGACGCCGGCGGCGCGATGACGATGTCGGCCGCAAGGGCCGACGCGGGAAGGCAAAGTGCGGTGAAGATGGCGATTCGAACGAGGGGGCGGGGTGTCATGGCAGTCTCCAGAGCGATTGCCATCGCCATCACAGCCCCAGCTTGCGCTTGATCGCGGCCAGTTCGCCTTCGAGCGCGTCGATGCGCCGGTCCCGGTCGGCGAGCAGCTGGTGGAGCCCCTGGATCGCCGCGAGCGCCACGCCGTCGGCATCGACCGACGTGATCATCCGGTTGCTCTCCCCCACCGCGAACGCCGCGTGGAAGTCCTGCGCCGTGGGCCCGATGTGACGGACCGACGCGTCCTGCGTCTTGTAGCGCCATGAACGGATGGGCAGCGCCGCCACCTTGGCGAGGACGGTGCGCGCGTCCACCGAGGCGAAGTCGGCCTTGGCGTTGACGTCCGAGAGGTTGGCCCACGACCCGCCGCCCGCCGGGAGTTGCGCGCCCGTCGACAGGTTCCCGCTGGTGAACAGGAAGACGCCGCCGGATGCGCGGGCGACAAAGGCATTGTCGGTGGTGCACGACAAGCTGATATCCGTGCTGTCGGCCCAGGTGAAGCAGCCCGCGTTACTGGCCCTCGCGTTCCGGCCCGCGGCAAAGCTGTAGGGTCCCAAGGCCGTGTTGCCGTTTCCCCCGGGCACCGTCGCGTTGAGACCCGATGCGGTATTGTAAGAACCGCCGCCGACGCTGCTGTTTTCGCCGCTTGCCGTATTGAGGAACCCGCCCGAAACCGTGGCGTAATTGCTGTCGCTCAGGGTAGCGGTGTCGTTTCCGGCCTGGTTGGATGCGCCGCCACTGACGGTTCCTCCATGGCCCGTCACGAGATTGAAGCAACCCACGAATGACCGGCACGGTCGCCCGGAAATGGGGTCGGTCAGGAAAATGTTGCCCCGCGTTCCGCCACCGGCCACCGTCGCGCCAGCCAACCCCGCCGTCACGGAGTTCCCCTCGAAACCGCCGACCAAGGCGGGTCCATTGGCATTCGGCACGATGCGAAAGGCCGCCTTGTTGTTCGCGACGAGGCTCAAGGCCTGGTCGTCGGTCGTTCCCAGGAGGGCGGTCGCGCCGAAGGCGTTGCCGCCCGCCACGAATGCCGCGGCCGGACCGCCGTCATCCGCCGCGCAGGTCCACGCGCTTCCGCTCCACTTGGGCACCTGGTTCGTCGCGCACGCCGCGGTCGGCAGCAGTTGCGTGGCCGCGAGTCCGATCGTCCCGGCGGTGGTGATCGTTCCGCCGGTGAGGCCGCTGCCCGTCGCCACGCTGGTGACGGTGCCGCCCGAGGGTGCGGCCAACGTCGCGCAAACCCAGAATTCGCCATTGAACTGATACACCATCTCCTTCTCGCAGCCTTTGGCGGCGAACTTCGCCGGCGTGATGGCGCCATTGGCGATCTGAGCCGTTCCGACGCCGCCGTCCGCGATCCCGATCGTGCCCGTGGTGGTGATGGTGCCTCCGCTCAACCCCGCGCCGGCGACGATGCTGGTGAGCATCCCCACGCTGCAGGTGCCCACCTTGCCGGTGGCCCCCTCGACGCACAGCCCCGAGGCCGGCAGCGGCGCTGCGGCCAGTCCCGGGATCGAGATGACGCCGTCGTCCGCGACGCGAAAGCGGGTCGCGTTGCCCGCGGCGTTGGTCACGACCACGCCGCCCCCCGCGGGGGGCGTCATGACGATATCGGCGGCAAGGGCAGCCGAGGTGGCCGTGGCGGCCATGACGGCCATGACGAGGAGGTTTCGGCTGGGCACCATGTGGGACTCCTGTTCGGGGTGTCGGACGCGCCTGCAAGTGCGTGAAGGCTCGTCCGGTTGAACGGAATCCCGGGGAAAACGACGCCACGGGTTGAGAGAACCACGAAACTTCGATGTCGGGCGACGCGGTCAGGCGACGCGAAGCCGGGCGATCGCCTCGTCGCATTGCTTCAGCGCCTCGAGGAGCCGCTTCTCGATGTCCTCCGGGACGGTCCCGAGTCCTTCTTTCCCCTTGTTGGCGTATCCCACCTAGCCCTGGATGTCGCCGATCTTCCGGTAGGCCGCGGCCAGGTTCTCGATCCTGCCGTGCACTTCGAATCGGTGGCGCCATCGCGCATCGGTCGATGCGTTCAGTTGGCCGGCAATGCCGCCAGCGCCGCGCGGCATCGCGTCAGCCCCGCGCCAGGCTGGATGCGCCTCGGGTCGCTGAGCGCACCGAGCTTCTCAACCCGCTTTTCTTCGATGTAGTTCACGCTCGTCGCCAGCGCTTTGCACGCTTCTTCCAATCGGCCTCGACGCACGGACAGGCCGGCCGTCGGCCGATCCAGTTCCAGAAGCGACAATCCGAACCATCCGTAGATGGTGGCCATGTAGTCGCGGTGATAGACGATATTGCGGCTTTCGGCGGACATGTCCGCGTACAGGGTGAAGGCCTGCCGCGCGTACGCCACCGCGCTTTCGTACTTCTTCGCATCGAACGCGGCCATCGTGAGATTGTGGATTCCGTTCAGTGCCCGCGCCGCGAGGTCCTGGTTGTTCGGCTCGGCTCGCAGCGCGGTCAGCGTCATGTCGAGCGCCTTCTTCAACAGGGCCTCCCCTTCGTCGAACTTCCCCGTTCCGACCAGGAACCCGCCGAGGCCGATCAGGCCGTTTCGAACATAGTCCAGGTAGTTCGGGCTGTCGGGCTTTCGGGTTTCCTCCAGCTGGGTTGCGAGGGCAATGGCTTTGCGCTCGATCGCGATGGCCTTGACCAACGATTCAGGCGTGCTCGATGTGCCGCCGTAAACGAACGACGCGCGCTGGTAAATCTGCACAACCCCTTCGGCAACAACCCGGTCATCGGGCAACCGCTGATACAGGGCCTCGATGCCGCTGACCGCGCGCTCCAGCAGCGCACCCACTTCCGGCGTTTGCCCGCTTTCCAGGCTGAGTTGCAATGCCTTTTCGGCGTAAAGGCCGAACAGGAAGAACTTGTCCAGAGAGGTGCTGTTGGGCAGTCCGGCACAGTGCTCGCCGATGGCAAGGGCGGTCTCCATGTTGGCATGCCATCGCGGGTCCTTTGCCTGTGCGTAGTGCCGGGCAATGGAATAGCGCACCCGCAACTTGCTGCGCTGGAGGCGCAGGTCGCCCTTTCCATAGTCGCCCAGCGAATCGAACAATTGCGCGGACTTCTCGTAGTTGCGGATGGAGTCACCCAGCCTGCCGAGATTGTTGTCGCCGGGTTCGCCCTGGATGTTGGCCACCTTGCGATAGGCCGTGGCCAGTTCGGCGGCCAGCGCGGGATCGTTGGCCGCTTCGGCCGAAAGACTGTCGAGATACTGCAGCGACGTATTCATCAGCAGTTCGCGCACTTCCAGCGTGCCGGTCAGCTTGGCGACCTTGTCGTGCACGTCGAACATGAACGTATTGGCCAGCTTGCGCACGCTGGCAAAGTGCTTCTCCGCACGCGCCTTCTCGGCAACCGCGATACGACGCTGCTGTTCGACCATCACCAGCCCTGCCGCCAGGGTCAGCACGACGGCAGCCGCAGTGACGATGGGCAACGTGTGCCGCGCCACGAAGCGGCCGGCGAGGTAACGCCATGTGCCGGCACGCGCCTTCACCGGCCGGCGGGCGAGGTAACGGGCGATGTCCTCGTCGAACTGGTCGACCGTGGCGTAGCGGTCGGCCGGGTCGCGCCGCAGGGCCTTGAGCACGATGGCGTCGAGGTCGCCGGACAGCTTGCGCGCGAGCGCACCCGGGGAGGCCTGCTGCCGCTCGGTGGTGGCCTCGCCACCCGCAATGATCGAAGACGGCAGGGCCGGCTCATCGCGGAGCAGGGCCGATTCGGTGAACGGCTTGCCGTCGCGCACGGTGCGATACGGCGAGACCCCGGTCAGCAACTCGTGCAGGACCACCCCCAACGCATACACGTCGGTGACCGTGCTGATGGTGCCGTCGCTGACCTGCTCCGGCGCCGCGTAGCGAAGTGTCATCAATCGGCCACCCACCTGCGTCAGCGCGGGGGCCGCAGGGGCGGTACTGTCGACATCCACCAGCTTGGCGATGCCGAAGTCGAGCAGTTTCACCTGCCCGCCCGCATCGACCAGGATGTTCGCCGGCTTCAGGTCGCGATGCACAACCAGATGGCGGTGTGCATGCGCGACCGCAGTCAGAACCTGCCGGAACAGGGCCAGCCTTGCTTCGATGTTCAGTTTCCCGGCGGCTGCATGTTCGGTGAGCGAGCGGCCCTCGACGCATTCCATCGCCATGTAGGGCTGGCCACGGCTGCCCTCCTCTTCGCTGACACCGGCGTCGTACAGCCGCGCGATATGGGGATGGCTGAGCTTCGCGAGGATGTCGCGTTCGCGCCGGAAGCGCTCGCGCAGCACTTCGCCTTGCTCGTGCAACGCCGGAAGCTTGAGAGCCACCTCCCGCTCCACGCGACCGTCGGCCTGCCGGGCGAGCCACACTTCACCCATGCCGCCTCTGCCGAGACGTGAGATGAGCTCGAAAGGCCCCACCCGTTCGCCGGGCGCATGAACGTCGCCCCAATCGGGGCGGGAAGCGAGCTTCGGCACGGTTTCGAGCTCCCGCGAGCTTTCCGCGCGCTCGTGCATCGCCACCATCCGCCGGAGGATCGGTGCGGCCTGCGGGTGGGTGGCATCGACCTCGGTGAGCCAGGCGGCACGTGCCGAAGGATCCATGCCGAGAGCCGCGGTGAGCAGCGGTTCGACTTGCAGCCAGTTTTCGGGGGAGACTTTCAAGGATCGGTGGCCGCAGGTGGGAGGGCGGTGGCGGAAGCGTCTCGGGAGCGTTACCGGGCCAAACGGGATCGGGGCGCGAATCCCGCCACGGGGGCAGCGGCTAGTCGCTCAGGAGAGTGAGCAGGAACGCCCTCGCCTTCTGCCATTCGCGCGTGACCGTGCGGGAGGAAACGCCCGTGGCGTCGGCGATCTCGTCCTCGGTCATGCCGCCGAAGAAACGCATCTCCACCATGCGGGCGAGCGGCGCGTCGAGCTTGGCGAGGTCCTCGAGCGCGTCGTTCAGCGCCTCGATGTCCACGGCGGGCGCGATGCCGTCGCCGGCCGCGGTGTCGAGCGTCACGATCTGCGCGTCGCCGCCGTGGCGAAGCGCGCGCTGCTCGCGCACCAGGTCGATCACGATGCTGCGCAGCACTCGCGAAGCGTAGGCGAAGAAGTGCAGGCGGTCGGTGAAGACGGCGTCCGGGCCGGTGGCGAGCTTGAGGTAGCTGTCGTGGACGAGCGCCGTCGTCTGCAGGTGGCCCTGCAGGCCGCTGCCGCGCAGGCGCGCGCGCGCGATCTTCTTCAGCTCCGGATAGAAGCTGGTGAAGGCGCGGTCGAGCGCGGCGCTGTCCTGCCGGTCGATGCGCAGGAACGCCTCGGAGATCTCGCTCATGGGGAATCCGCCGGATCCATCGCTCCGACGGTAGCCGATGGCGTTCCTCGTGTCCAACCACCTCCGGTGAAGGGGACTGTCCCCTTCGATCTAGGCCGGCGATAGCCGGCGGATCGCCTCGTCGCAGGCCTCGAGCGCGTCCTCGCGCTCCTTCACCTCCGTCGCCGGCATAGCTCCCAGGTTCTCGCGGCGCGCCGCGGCGATGAAGTCGACGGAGGCGGCCAGGTGCGGGCGCGCCTCGCGCAGCAGGGCGGCGCGCCGGGCCGGCCCGGCGGATTTCGCGGCTTCGAAGAGCGCGGCCCCCAGGGCGAACCGCGCGTCGGCGAGGTAGCTGCGCGCTTCCTTCGTCGTTCGCATCTCGGGAGGCAGGGCGGCATCGAGCGCGATCGCCTCGCGCGCGTCGCGTTCGGCCATCGCGAGCTCGCCCGCCTGGCGCGCCACGAGGGACGTGATGGCGAGGCCCTGCACGCTCGTGGCGGCGATGTCCGCGTTCTTCGGGTCCGAGGTGCGCAGCGTCGCGAGATGGCGGCGCGCTTCGCCCGCGAACGCGAGGGCCTCCTTCGTCTCGCCCGCCAGCGAAAGCCCGCTCGCCAGCCCGATCAGGTTCTCGGCCCGGATGGACGGCACGCGCTGGTCGTTGGGCAGCTCGCGCGCCAGTGCGTCGAAGAGCGCGAGGCCCTTTCGCCGCAGCGCGTTCGCGAGCTTCACGCTGGCGTCCGTGCGCTTGTCGCCCGTGAGGATCTCCGCCGCGCGCTGGTAGGTCGAGGCGAGGTTCAGGCGCACGCTCGTGTCCGTCGGCACCTCCGTTGCCAGGGCCTCGAGCGAGGCGATGGCCTGCTGCACGAGCGCCTCCACCTCGGGCGTCTGGCCGGACAGGATGCTCGTGAGGTGCGCCTGCTCGGCGATGGCGCCGGAGACGCGAGCCCGGTCGCGCGTCGTGGCGCCCGGTAGTGTCGCCGCGAGCGCCGAGAGTTCCACCGCGCGCGCGATCTCCGGCTGCCAGCGCGGGTCCGCCTGCACGGCATAGGCGCGCGCCAGCATGTAGCGCGTGTTGGTGTGTTCGCGCACCGAGGCGAGGTCGCGGCCGCGCGCCGCGGCGATCGATTCGTGCAGCGCCTTCGCTTTCTCGAGGTTCGCGATGGCGGACTTCGGGTCGCCCAGGCTCGCCGCGCCCGGATGGCCCTGGATGCTCGCGATGCGCTTGTAGGCCGAGGCGAGCTCGAAGCGAAGGCCGGGGTCGTTGCCCGCCTCCGCCGTGAGCGCGTCGAGGTAGTCGAGCGAGGTCTTCACGAGCACCTCGCGCGCCTTGAGCGAGCCGGGCAGCGTGTCGATCTCGTCGTGCACCTGGAAGATGAACGTGTTGGCGAGCTTTCTCACGCTGGCGAAGTGGCGCTCGGCCCGGGCGCGCTCCTCGACGGCGATGCGGCGCTCGCGCTCGGCCACGACGAGCCCCGCGGCCAGCGTCACCATCACCGCGGCGGCCATCGCGATCGGCAAGCGGTGGCGGCGAACGAAGCGTCCGACCAGGTAGCGCCAGGTGCCGGCCCTCGCGTGGACGGGCCGGTGCTCCAGGTGGCGGCGGATGTCCTCGTCGAGGGCCTCGACCGTCGGGTAGCGCTCGGCGGGGTCGCGGCGCAGGGACTTCAGCACGATGGCGTCCAGGTCCGGGTCCAGCCCCTTCGCGAGCGACGAGGGGCGCGCGATGTCCTCCTGCACCAGCACGAGGTCCGTGAGGGGCTTGCCCTCGCGCACGGCCCGGTAGGGCGAGGCGCCCGTGAGCAGCTCGTGCAGCACCACCCCCAGCGCGTAGATGTCCGTCGCGGTGGTGATCGAGCCCTCGGCCACCTGCTCGGGCGCCGCGTAGCGCAGCGTGAGCACCCGCCCGCCGATGCGCGTGAGGTCGGGGGCGCCGGGCACGCCCTCGTTCTCGACGAGCTTCGCGATGCCGAAGTCGAGGAGCTTCACCTGCCCCTTGCCATCGATGAGGATGTTCGCGGGCTTCAGATCGCGGTGCACAACGAGGTGCCGGTGGGCGTCGGCCACGGCCGCGAGCACCTGGCGGAAGAGGGCGAGCCGAGCGGGGATACCGAGCCCCTCGCGCTTCACATAGGCGTCGAAGGCCACGCCCTCCACGAATTCCATCGCGAGGTACGGCTGGCCGTCCTCGCCCGCGCCGGCGTCGTACAGTCGTGCGATGTTCGGGTGCACGAGTTTCGCGAGGATGTCGCGCTCGCGGCCGAAGCGCTCGGCGCGCATGTCGCCCGCGTCGAGCATCGTGGGGAGCTTCACCGCCACTTCGCGCTCGAGGCGGCCGTCCGCCTGCGCGGCGAGCCACACCTCGCCCATGCCGCCGCGGCCCAGGGAGCGCACGAGGCGGAAGGGTCCCACGCGATCGCCCGCGGTGAAGCGCGACGGGGGCGGCGGTGCGAGCCGGGGCACCGTCTCGAGCTCGTGGGCACGCTCGACCCGGTCGTGCGTGGCGAGCATCCTCTCCAGGAGCGGCGCGAGATCCGGATGGCTCGCGCGCAGGCCGTCGAGCCACGCGGTGCGCGCGGGGATCTCGAGCTCGAGGCCGTCGGCGAGCAGCGGCTCGAGCCGCTTCCAGGTGTCGGGCGGGATCTTCATGGGGCGGGATGTCGGGGGATTACCCGGAAGAACGGAATCGGCGGACCGGATGGGACAGGCGCCGGCTTCAATCCTCGATCAGCGTGACGAGCAACACCCGCGCCTTGTTCCATTCGCGCCGGACCGTGCGCGTGGAGACGCCCGTGACTTCCGCGATCTCCTTCTCCGACAGGCCGCCGAAGAAGCGCATCTCCACCAGGCGCGCGAGGCCAGGGTCGAGCTGCGCGAGGTCGTCGAGGGCCCGGTTCACCGTCTCGACGTCCAGGGAGGGCTCGAAGCCGGAGCCGGCCGCGGTGTCGAGCGTGACGATGGCGTAGTTGCCGCCGCGCTGCTGCGCGCGCTGCTCGCGCACGATGTCGATGAGCAGGGTGCGCAGGGCGCGCGAGGCGTAGGCGAGGAAATGCAGGCGGTCGGGAAAATGCCGCTCCGGCCCGGTGGCGAGCTTGAGGTAGCTCTCGTGCACCAGGGCCGTGGTCTCGATGTGCCCCTGCATGCCCGTGCCCCGAAGGCGGGAGTGCGCGATGCGCTTGAGCTCCGGGTAGAAGTCCTCGAAAGCGCGATCGAGCGCGGAGGAATCCTCGCGGGAGAGGGACTGCAGGGTCGGGATGAGCTCGGCCATGACTGGCGTCCATTGTAGGACACCCCGACGAATCTGCCCTAGGGCATGCACCCCTCGGCGATGATCGCGTTCACGCGGTTGGTGAACTCCGGGCTCGCGATGAACTGCTGGCGGATCGAACTGCGGGTGGCGCCGCCGGTGAGCTGCGAGATCCAGAACTGCACGCCGCCCAGATCACCGCCGCGACGCAGGAACGCGTTGTAGAGATCGCCCACGTACTGCGCATTGGTGCGATTGCGGCTCGCGTATTCCCCGCCGTTGGCGAAGCTGCTCGAGATCGACTCCACGGTGTTGTAGACCGAACCGGCTCCCGCGCATTGCGCCGAGCGGAACTGACTCACCCAGCTGGCGAGGCCGCCGTCATCCGGCAGGCGCGACAGGAGCCCGCGGTAGAAGTCCACCACCGTGTCGACTTCCTTGCGGGCCTGCACGTTGCCGAAGATCGCCTGCGTGAAGCCCTGGAACTCGGTCGAGAACATGAACGACACCAGCACCACCTCCCGCGGCATCCCTTGCGAGAGCAATCCCGTCCAGAACGTGAGGCCCCCACCATCGGCCGGCCGGTTGAAGAAGGTGTTGTAGAGGTCCGACACGAAACCGTTGTCGTCGCGATTGAAGGACTGGTACTCGCTCGAGAAGTAGAAGAACGTCGCCATGGCGTACCAGGTCTCGTTCACGTTGGCGCCCAGCGAGGGCAGCCGCACCTTCTCGCTTTCCCAGAACGCCTTGCCGCCGGCATCGGGCGCGCGCCTGAGGATCGAGCGGTAGTAGTGCGTGACGAGCGAACGCTCGCCCGTGCCCGCCAGCGGCACCGTGACATTGCCCGCGCTCGACTGCAGGGTGAGCGTGCCGTTCAGGCTGCCCTCGGCCGTGGGCGTGAAGGCCACGTTCGCCGTGCACGACGCACCCGCGTTCACCGTGGCGCAGTTGTGCGTCACCGAGAAGTAGGTCGACGTGGTCACCGAGGACACCGTCACCGGCGCACCTCCCGAGTTGGTGAGGACCACCGCCTGCGAAGGCGCCGTCGTGTTCATCGATTGCCCGCCGAAATCGAGCGAGGCGGGGTTCGGCGAAATGCTGCCGGTGGCCAGGTCGAAGGTGGCCGTCACCGACTTGATGGCATCCATGGCCACTTCGCACACGCCCGCGCCCGCGCAAGCGCCCGACCAACCCGTGAACGCCGAGCCGACCGCCGGGGTCGCCGCGAGTGCGACTACCGATCGCGCCGGAAAATCGCCCTGGCAGGTCGTGCCGCAATCGACGCCGGACGGCTGGGAGCTCACGCTTCCCGAACCCGCGCCGGCCTTGGCGACATCGAGCCGGAACGTGGTGGGCGCGGCGTTGGCGAACTGGGCGGCGACCGTCGCGCCGGAGCCCAGCGTGATGCTGCAGGCGCCGGAGCCGCTGCACGAACCGCTCCACCCGACGAAGACGGAGCCCGCGGCAGGCGTCGGCGTCAGGGTGACGGTCGAGCCATTCGCAAAGCTGGCGGTGCAGGTCGCGCCGCAATCGATTCCGGCGGGAAGCGATGCGACGCTGCCGCTGCCGGTGCCGATGCGGGTCACCGAGAGCGAATGCGTCGTCGGGGCCGTGAGGTCGAATGTGGCGGTCACGGTGGCGGCCGCGGTCATGGGCACCACGCAGGCCCCGGCGCCGGTGCAGGCGCCTCCCCAGCCCACGAACGTGGAATCCCCGGCTGGCGTCGCACTCAGCTGGACCGCCTGGTTGATCGTGAAAAGGCCCGAGCAGGTCGGGCCGCAATCGATGCCGGCCGGCGTCGACGAGACGGTGCCGGTGCCCGAACCGGTCTTCGACAGGGAGAGCGATGCCTTGGAAGGCGCTTCGACGAGGAACGTCGCCGTGACGCTCGCGGAAGCTTCCAGCGTGAGGACGCACGCGGCCGCGCCCGAGCACGCGCCGCCCCAGCCAGCGAACACCGAGCCCGCCGACGGGGTGGCCGTCAGGGTGACCGTCGTCTGCGGGCCGAAGGACGCCGAGCAGGTGGCGCCGCAGTCGATCGGCAACGGATCGGAGGTCACGGTGCCGAAGCCGTTTCCATCCTTGCTCACGGCGAGTTCGTAGGTCGGCAGCGTCGTGAGGGTCACCTTGCCGAAGATGCCGATGAGCGGGCACGTGACCGCGCTGCCGCCCGTGAACGCCAGCGTGCCCACCGGCGTGTTGCCTGGGGGCAGGTACGAGGGCCCCATGGCCGTGAGCGTCGCCAGGGCGGCGGCACCCGTCACCGTGGGGCAGGAAGGCGCCGTACGGATGATCCAGTTCGGCTCGTAGGTCGTGTCGAGGAAGTACCCGGTGTCGAAGGAGGTGAGTACGCTCTGGTACGACCCCGGGACCGCCTGCGTATAAGGGGCGTAGACGGCGGCGATGTCGCAGGTGCCCGCGGCACCGAACGTGATCTGCCCGACGACGACGCCGGTTCCGTCGATGCGGACTGTCACGGGGGTCTGGTCGGCGGGGATGCTGCAGGACAGCGTGTTGATCAGCTCGCCGCCCGGGCCTTCGTAGAGATTCGCGGCGACTTTGGTGACGTCGCCCGAAAAGTAGGTCGACGCAGCGGCATTTCCAGCCAGGAGCAGAAGGGCTGTGATGCCGGCAAGGGAACCGGCAAGGATATTCATCCGACTAGGGTACGCCGGCGCCGATGGGCCGGGGGGACGATCACATTTCAGGAGAAACGCGGCCTGCCGGCTTGCTGCGTGACTAGGGCGCGCACCCCTCGGCGATGATGGCGTTCACGCGGTTGGTGAACTCCGGGCTCGCGATGAACTGCTGGCGGATCGCGCTTCGCGTGGCGCCCCCGGTGAGCTGCGCGATCCAGAACTGGACGCCGAGCAGGTCGCCGCCCCGGCGCAGGAACGCGTTGTAGAGGTCGCCCACGTATTGCGAATTCGTTCGGTTGCGGCTCGCGTATTCCGCCCCGCCCGCGAAGCTGCCCGAGATCGCCTCCACGGTGTTGTAGACCGAACCGGCTCCCGCACACTGCGCGGCGCGGAACTGGCTCACCCAGCTGGCGAAGCCGCCGTCATCGGGAAGGCGGGAGAGCAGGCCCCGGTAGAAGTCCACGACGGTGTCGACTTCCTTGCGGGCCTGCACGTTGCCGAAGATCGCCTGCGTGAAGCCCTGGAACTCCGTCGAAAACATGAACGACACCAACACGACCTCGCGCGGCATCCCGGAGGCCAGCTGGCCCGTCCAGAACGCGAGGCCACCCGCATCCGGACCCCGGTTGAAGAAGGTGTTGTAGAGGTCCGTCACGAACCCCGCGTCGTCGCGGTTGAAGGACTGGTACTCGCCGCTGAAGAAGAAGAACGTCGCCATGGCGTACCAGGTCTCGTTCACGTTGGCGCCGAGCGAAGGCAGCCTCACCTTCTCGCTTTCCCAGAATGCCTTGCCTCCCCCATCGGGCGCGCGGCGAAGGATGGCGCGGTAATAGTGCGTCACGAGCGAGCGCTCACCCGTGCCCGTGAGCGGCACCGTGAGGTTGCCCGCGCTCGACTGCACGGTGAGCGTCCCGTTGAGGCTGCCCTCCGCCGTCGGCGTGAACGAGACGTTCGCCGTGCAGCTCGCGGCCGGCGCGACCGTCGCGCAGTCGTGGGTCACCGCGAAGTACGTCGAGGCGGTGAGCGAACTCACCGTGATCGGTGCCCCGCCCGGGTTGGCGATCGTGAGGAATTGCGAAGGCGTCGTCGTGTTGATCGACTGCCCGCCGAAATCGAGCGTGACGGCATCCGGAACCAGCTGGATCGGCGAGCACGCGCTCGCGCCGGCCAGGGAGGTGAAGCCCGAGGCGCACGTCTGCTGCGACGTGGCGCCCGCGCCCGGCACGAAGGAGCCTGGGCTCGCGAGGGTGCAGGCGCTCTGGCCCGGCGTGGCCGAGTAACTGCCCGGGGCGCAGGCCGACGCGGAGGCCGCGCCCGCGCCCGAAAAGCTGCCGGCCGGAACCGTGAGGCAGGCGGACTGGCCCGTGAGGTTCTGGTAGGTGCCCGCGATGCACGGGGTCGCCGCGATGGCGGCCGCCTGGTCCACGAAGCTGCCGGCCGGCGCGCTCTTGCATGCGCTGAGCCCGGTGACGTCGGCGTAGAACCCCGGGCTGCAATTCGTGGCCGCCGTGAGGCCCCCGAGCCCGACGAACCGGCCGAGCGGCGCGGGATCGCAGGCGGCCTGCCCGCCAGCGGCGGAGAAGGTACCCACGGCGCAAAGCGTCGCCGAGGAAGCGCCCGGGCCCGAGAAGCTGCCGGCCGGAACCGACAAGCACGACGTTTGCCCCGTGAGGCTCTGGAACGTGCCCGCGCTGCATTGCGTCGACGTCGCGGCCGCCGCCGTGCTGACGAAGCTGCCGGCCGGGGCGAGCTTGCAGGCGCTGAGCCCGGTCACGTCGGCGTACGTTCCCAGACCGCAATTCGTCGCGACCGACTGGCCCGTGGCGCTCACGAAATTGCCGAGCGGCGCCGGCTGGCAGGCGGACTGCCCCGGGGTGTCGTTGAACGTGCCGATGGCGCAAGGCGTATCCTGCGAAGCGCCCGCCAGCGAGAAGCGCCCCGCGGCCGTGGGGATGCACGCCGCCAACGACGATTGCCCCGTCAGCGGGTTGTACCGGCCGGCGGGGCAATCGATGGCCACCGTCGCGGACGCCGCGCCCACGGTCGCGCTGTACTTTCCGGCCGGGATGGCCTGGCAGGCCGACTGTCCCGTGAGGTTCTGGAAAGTGCCCGCACCGCACTGCGTCGGCGTCGCGGCGGCCGAGCCGCCGACGAAGCTGCCGGCCGGCGCGCTCTTGCACGCGCTGAGCCCGGTAACGTCCGCATACGTGCCCGCGCTGCAGTCCGTCGCGATCGTGCGTCCCGTGAGCGCGACGAACTTGCCGAGCGGCGCGGCATCGCAAACGGCCTGGCCGCCGACGGAGGAGAAGGTGCCCGCGGCGCAAAGCGTGGCCGACGAGGCGCCGGGATCCGAGTAACTGCCGGCCGGAACCGACAAGCACGACGATTGCCCCGTGAGGCTCTGGAACGTGCCCGCGCTGCATTGCGTCGGGGTCGCGGCCGCCGCCGTGTTGACGAAGCTGCCGGCCGGGGCGAGCTTGCAGGCGCTGAGCCCGGTCACGTCGGCGTACGTTCCCAGGCCGCAATTCGTCGCGATCGTCCGGCCCGTGGCGCTCACGAAATTGCCGAGCGGCGCCGGTTGGCACACGGACTGGCCCGAGAAGGAATTGAACGTGCCGACGGAACACGGGGTTTCCTGCGACGCACCCGCCAGCGAGAAGCGACCCGCGGCCGTCTGGATGCAAGCGGCCGACGTCGTTTGCCCCGCCAGCGGGTTGTAGGTGCCCGCGACGCAATCCGTCGCCACGGTCGCCGAGGACGCCCCGACCGTCGTGCTGTAGGTTCCGGCCGGAACCTGAAGGCAGGCCGCCAGAGACGATTGCCCCGGCAGGGGGTTGTAGGTGCCCGCCGGACAATTGATGGCCACTGCGGAAGTCGTTGCAGCGACCGTCGTGCTGTACTTGCCCGCCGCCACCGCCGTGCACGTGGTTGCCGACGAAGCGCCCGTCGCGGCGCTGTAGGTGCCCGCCGGGCACGCCGTCGCGGCACTCGCGCCCGCGCCCGAGTAGAAGCCCGCCGTCGTCACGAGGCAGGCCGCGGCGGAGGAAGCGCCGGCAACCGGGTTGTAGGTTCCCCCGGCGCAGTCGATGGCGACAGCCACGCTCGACGCGCCACCGACGGTGCTGTACTTGCCCGCCGGCA
Source organism: Betaproteobacteria bacterium (assembly GCA_016711875.1). GTDB lineage: Bacteria > Pseudomonadota > Gammaproteobacteria > Burkholderiales > Usitatibacteraceae > FEB-7. Next base: position 591,850 of record JADJSD010000001.1, read on the forward strand.
CGTCCTGGCAGGCCGTCGGCGTGGATTGCCCGGTCAACGGGTTGAAGGTGCCCGCGGGGCAATCGATGGCCACGGTCGCCGAAGCCGCCCCGACCGTCGTGCTGTAGGTTCCCGCCGGCACCTGAAGGCAGGCCGCAGCCGACGAGGCGCCCGCCACCGGGTTGTAGGTGCCCGCGGCGCAATTGATGGCGACCGAGGACGTCGTCGCCGCGGTTGTCGTGCTGTACTTGCCCGCCGGCACCGCCGTGCAGGTGGTCGCCGACGAAGCGCCCGTCGCGGCGCTGTAGGTTCCGGCCACGCACGCCGTCGCGGCGCTCGCGCCCGCGCCCGAGTAGTAGCCCGCCGTCGTCACGAGGCAGGCCGCGGCGGAGCTGGCGCCCGTGCTCGGGTTGTAGGTTCCGCCGCTGCAGGCGACCTGCGCCGTGGCCGCCGACGTGGGCACGTAGAAGCCGCCGCTCGCGGGCGTGCACGGATCCTGTCCGTCGGTGGACCAGTTGCCCGGCGTGCAAGGCGCCGCCTGTGCGTCGCTCGCGGAGAACCACAGCGCGACGGCGAGCGTGGCGGCATGGGGGGCGAAGCGGACGTGCGAACGGCGACGGGCGCGGCTTTTCTTGTTCGGGTTCTTCACGGCTTCCCCCAGGTCTTTGCGGAACTCTACGGTCGGCACCCCTGGATTGGATGCCGCCCGGCGCTCGGTCCCGCTTCAAGGCTCGGCTATATTAGCCTCACGGAAGCCCCATGACATTCTTTCCCGAACGCCGCGATGCCGGCGAAGTCTTCGCCGAGGCCGTCGCGCTCCAGGAAGCCGGCCGCTACGCGCCCGCCATCGCGGCGCTGAAGCGGTTCCTCGCCCTCGAGCCCCAGCACGCGGACGCGCACTCGCGCCAGGGCTGGCTGCTCTGGCGCACGGGGCAACTCGACGAATCCCTCGCGGCGCACCAACGGGCCACGCAGCTCGCGCCCAACCAGGCGGCCGTCTGGTCCAACTACGGCGTCGCGCTGCAGGCGAAGGGGCGGCACGACGAGGCGCTCGAGGTGCTGCGCCACGCCGTGCGGCTCGACCCGGACCTGGCCGACGCGCAGGTGAATCTCGGCCTCGACTACTACGGGCGCGGGATGGGCGAGGACGCCATCGCGTGCTTCCGTCGCGCGGTGACCGTCGACGGACGCCTGGCCGACGCCTGGGTGAACCTGGGCCTCGTGCTGCAGGAGGCGGGCGAAATCGCCGCGCCCATCGCGGTGAACGACCACGCGCTCGGGCTTCGGCCCGGCCACCGCGCCGCGATGTCGAACGGCCTCATGACGCGACAGTACGCCGCATCACTTTCCGCAACCGATCTCGCCGCGAGCGCTCGCCGCAACGCCGCGGCGCTCGGCGGGTCGCTCCCTTTGCCCGCGCGCGATCGATGGCGGCGCGGGGCGCGACGCCTTCGCGTGGGCTACGTCTCGGGCGATCTCTACGGACATCCCGTCGGGTACTTCGCGCTGCGCGCCCTCCTCGCCCATGACGGCGATCTCGTGGAGGCGCATGCGTATTCCGACACGGCCGTGGAGGACGCGATGACCACGGAACTGAAGACGGCTTTCGCGCACTGGCACGACACGCGCGGGCTCGACGACGAGGCGCTGCGGGAACGGATTCTCGAAGCGGGCATCGACGTGCTCGTGGATCTCGCGGGCCACACGGCCGGCAACCGGCTCGGCGTCTTCGCGAAGCGCGCGGCGCCCGTGCAGCTTGCGTGGCTGGGCTACGCGGCGAGCACGGGGCTTTCGACGATCGACGGCGCGATTCTCGGGCCGGCCATGGCACCGCCCGGGGCGGAAGCCGCGTTCGTCGAGCCCGTGATCCGCTTGCCGAGACTGCAGTTCACCTACCGGCCGCCCGCTTACGCGCCGCCGGTCGCGCTGTGCCCGCAGGACCGCAACGGCCTTGTCACCTTCGGCTGCTTCAACAACCCCGCCAAGATCGGCGTGGACGTGATCCAGGCGTGGGCGCGGGCGATGGGGCGCGTCGAGGGCTCGCGGCTGGTGCTCAAGTGGCGCGCCTTCCACGACCCCAATGCGGTGGCCCGGCTCCACCGCCGCTTCCAGATGCTGGGCATCGACCCTTCGCGCGTCGAGGCGCGGCCCTTGTCTTCGCACGCGGAAATGCTCGCGCAGTACGCGGACGTGGACATTGCGCTCGACCCCTTCCCATTCTGCGGCGGGCTCACCACGTGCGAGGCGCTGTGGATGGGCGTTCCGGTGGTGACGCTGCCGTGGGTGCGGCCGATGTCGCGGCAGGGCGCGGCCATTCTCGAGGCCGTGGCGCTGGACGACCTCGTGGCGACGACGCCACGCGACTATGTCGATCGCATCGTCGGGCTGGCGCAAGACCTGCCCCGTCGCAAGGCGCTTCGCGATTCGCTGCGCGCGCGCCTGGAGGCCTCGCCCCTCTTCGACGGCGAATCGCTCGCCCGCGCGCTCGAGGCCGAATATGTGCGATTCGCGGAGGCCGCCGCATGAGTTCTCCCGCGCCCGGCACGATCGAGGCCCGCATGGCCCAAGCGATGGCGCATCAGGCGGCCGGCCGTCTCGCCGAGGCTGCGGAACTCTACGAAGGCATCGTCGCCGAGGACCCGCGGCAGGTGAACGCGCGCCACAACCTGGGCATGGTGCGGCTGCATCTCGGCGAGTTCGCAGGCGCGGTGACGGCGCTGGAGATCGCCTGGGCGCAGGACGGCGGCAACCCGGGCTGGCTGCAGAGCCTGCCGATGATCGGGCTCACGCTCTTCGACCGCCTGCACTGGGAGGAGGCGCAGCCCTGGCTCGCGCGGGCCGCAGTGGCCGGTTGCGGGGAGCCGCGGATCTACGAGGCGCTCGAACGCATCGCGCCGCGCGACTATCTCGCCCCGGAGGTGTTCGACGCTCGCCTCGGCCGGACGCTGCTACGCTACGCGCCGCGCGAATCGCCCACCTACGTCTACGCCATCGACGTGGCGGGCACCTGCAACCTGAAGTGCCCCACGTGCCCCGTCGGCAATTCGCCGATCGGTTCGCGCGCCAAGGGCTTCATGGAGGTCGATCTCTTCCGGCGCATCGTCAGGAAGATCGTGGCCGACCGCGCGGCGGAGCGACCCGAGATCTTCCTCTTCAACTGGGGCGAGCCGCTGCTGCACCCGCAGTTGGGGGAGATTCTCGGGATCATCCACGCGGCGGGACTCCCGAGCCACCTCTCCACCAACCTCAACGTGGACAGGGGACTTCGCGAGATGGCGAAAGCGAACCCCACCAACCTCAAGATCTCGATCTCGGGCTTCACGCCGCAGACCTACGAACGCACCCACGCCGGCGGCAACCTCGCCCTGGTGAAGAGCAATCTCTACCGCGTGCGCCACGAGCTGGACAAGGCAGGCGCGACCACGCGCGTGTGGGTGGGCCACCACCTGTATCGCAACAACGTCCACCAGCAGGAGGACGTGGCCGCCGTGTGCCGCGAGCTGGGCTTCGGGCACCACCCGATCGTGGCGTTCTTCCAGCCGCTGGAGCGGCTGATCGAGGTGGCCGAGGGACGCGGCGCGCCGCATGCGATTCTCGACGAGCTGCTCGACCACCCGCGCGACTACGTGCCCCGCCTTCGCGACGGGCGGCGGGAGGGCATGGACTGCGAGCTGCGCTTCAACCAGACGGCCATCAACTTCGACGGCACGGTGGCCCTGTGCTGCAGCGTCTACGAGGAGGCGAACATGCTCGGCGCGCTCTTCCTCGAGAAGAGCCACGCGGAGCTGGAGGCGATGAAGTACGCGCACCCCTTCTGCGCGACGTGCATGAAGGCGGGGGTGCAGTATTCGCCCGCAAGGCTTCCGGAGAAGCCACCGGCCTAGCGTTCGACGTCCCGCGGCCCGGCGTTCAGGGCGCGCACCCCTCGGCGATGATGGCGTTCACGCGGTGGGTGAACTCCGGGCTCGCGATGAACTGCTGGCGGATGGCGCTTCTCGTGGCCCCGCCCGCGAGCTGCGAGATCCAGAACTGCACGCCGCCCAGGTCGCCCCCGCGGCGCAGGAACGCGTTGTAGAGATCGCCCACGTACTGGGCGTCGGTGCGGTTGCGGCTCGCGTACTCGGCGCCGCCCGCGAAGCTGCTCGAGATGGCCTCCACCTTCGCGTACACCGAACCGGCCCCCTGGCACTGCGCCGCGCGGAACTGACCCACCCAGCCCGTCAGCCCGCCGTCATCGGGAAGTCGGGAGAGCAGGCCCCGGTAGAAGTCCACGACGGTGTCCACTTCCTTCCGCGCCTGCACGTTTCCGAAGATCGCCTGCGCAAGGCCCTGGAATTCCGCCGAGAACAGGAAGGAGACCAGCACCACTTCCCTCGGCATGCCCTGCCCGAGGAGCCCGGCCCAGAACGGAAGCCCTCCGGCATCGGCCGGGCGGTTGAAGAAGGTGCTGTAGAGATCGGTGACGAAGCCCGCGTCATCGCGGGCGAGCGACTGGTACTCGCCGCTGAAGAAGAAGAACGTCGCCATGGCGTACCAGGTCTCGTTCACGTTGGCGCCCAGCGACTGCATGCGCGCCGCCTCGCTCTCCCAGAAGCTCTTGCCCGCGGCGTCGGGCGCGCGGCGAAGGATGGAGCGGTAGTAGTGCGTGACGAGGGAGCGTTCGCCGATGCCCGCAAGCGGCACCGCGACCGTGCCGGCGCTCGTCTGGACAGTGAGCGTGCCGTTGAGGCTCCCCATCGCGGTCGGCGTGAAGGACACGCTCGCCGTGCAGGAGGCGCCTGCCGCCAGCGTCGAACAATCGTGCGTCACCGCGAAGTACGTCGAGGCCGTCACGGACGAAACCGTCACCGGCGCGACGCCGTCATTGGTGAACGTCACCGCCTGCGAGGGCGCCGTCGTGTACATCGACTGGCCGCCGAGATCGAGCGACGACGGGCTTGCCGAGAGGGCCGCGACAGCCGCGTGGAAGGTGGCCGTCACGCTCTTGGCCGCATCCATCGACACGGTGCACGCGCCGGTCCCCGTGCAGGCCCCGCTCCAGCCCGCGAAGGTCGAGCCGCCGGCTCCCGACGCCATGAGCGATACCGAAGCGCCCGAGTTGAAGTTCGCCGCGCACGTTTCGCCGCAATCGATGCCGGCAGGGCTCGAACTCAATCGTCCGGTGCCGCTTCCCTCCATGGACGCCGTCAACGGGTATGTCGTCGGCGGGATCGGCGGCGCCAGCGCGGACGGCTGCACGAAGCGCCCGAACCCCACCGACGACGCCATCGGCTCGACCAGGTCGATTCTCGCCGTGACGGCGCCCGTGGCGAGGTCGACGAGCGCGAGCGCGGGCGCGACCAGGTCCACCACGTAGGCCACGCCGGCGGTCGCATCGACGCCCGCGGGGAAGCCGACGCCGCTCACGTTGCGCTCGGGCGCGAGCGTGGCGGCATCGAACACGGCGAGGACGCCGTCGCCCTGCCCGGTGACGAGGACCTGCCGGCCCGTGGGTTCGACGGCCACCGCGAAGACATCCATGCCGACCGGCGCGGTGGTCACGGCGCCCGTCGCGAGATCGACCGACGAGAGCGATCCGTCGCCCCAGTTGGCGGCATAGGCCTTCGTGCCTGCCGGGTTCAGGGCGATGCCGAAGGGCGCCGAGCCGACCGTCACGGTACGCGTCACGACGCGCGTGGCCGCGTCGATCACCGACACGGTGCTCGATCCGCTGTTGGCCACCACGACGCGCGAGCCGGCGCCGTCGATGGCGACGCCGGCCGGCGACGGCCCCACGGTCACGCCATGGACGGCGTGCGTGGCGAGGTCGACGAAGGCGACCTTGTTCTCGGACGGCAGCGAGACGACCGCGTAGGCGCCCGCCGGATCGATCGCGATGCCATAGGGGTGCGAACCGACGGTGACGGGGACCGACACGTTCCAGCTCCCGAGGTCGAGAGCGCGGATCGTGCTGCCGCCCTGGTCCGTGATCCACGCGCGCTGGCCCGAGGGCTCGAACGCGACACCCATCGGATTCGAACCCGCAGCCACCGTCGCCACGACGCGGCGCGTCGTGAGGTCGATCGCCGAGACGTTGCCGACGCCCGTGTTGGTGACGAGCGCGAACGGGCCGGTGGCAGGGCCGGGCGTCGCGAGCAGAACGCCGGTCGCGTCGCCCGCGCCGGAGGCATTGTTCGCGACGACGGTGCACCGAACCGTGGTGCCGTTCGCGAGCGCGCCGATCGCGATCGGCGAGGACGCGCCGGTGACGGTGAGCGCGCCGGGCTGGCACGTCGCGGTATAGCCGGTGATGGCGGAGCCGCCGTCGTTCGCCGGGGGCGAGAAGCGCAGCGATACGCCGGCATCGCCGGGAATCGCCGAGGCCTGCGTGGGCGCGAGCGCGCGTCCGGCCCCGATGGCGAAGCTCGCGAGCGACTGCGGTGCCGGCAGGAAGTCCGCGTTTCCGGCCTGGTCCAGCGACAGCGTGCAGGTGCCCGCCGACACCGCCGTGAGCTGCCAGGAGTCCGCGACCGTGCACACCGAAGGCGTGAGCGATTGCACGGTGACCGGCAGCATCGACGTGGAAGTGGTGGCGAGGTACACGGTGCGCCCGACGGTGACGGAAGGCGTCATCGCGAGCGCGGCCTGCTGCGTCGCCTTCTGCACCGTGAGCGTGAGGGAGGACCGGGCGTCGGGCGGCGCGCCGTTGCTCGCGACGACCGTGAGCGCGTAGGAGCCGACCGTGCCGCAGGAGGGCGTCCCCGCGAGCATGCCGGTGGCCGGGTAGTACGCGAGGCCGGCCGGCAGGGTTCCTTCGAGGGAGATGGCGGGCGCGGGCGAGCCCGATGCCGAGAGGTAGACGATGTGGTGCGCGTTCACCGTGAAGCTGGCCGTCGCGCCGCTCGTCACGCCCGGCGGGCTGGCGGTCGAGGCGATCACGCTCGCGGAGGAAGGACCCATGCCCACGGCATTGGTCGCGGCCACCGTGCAGGTGTAGCTCGAAGCGCCCGCGAGCCCCGTCACGACGACGGGGGAGTAAGCGCTGCTGGCGGTGTACGTGTTGCCGCCGACGCAGGACGCCACATAGGCGGTGATCGGCGCGCCGCCATCGGAGGCGGGGGTGCTGAATCCGAGGGTGACCTGCCCGCCGCCCGCCACGGTGGCGGTGATGGCGGGGGCGCCGGGCAGCGTGGCGACCACGATGTCGTCCAGCAGCATGTCCTGGCCGCCGCCGGCAGTCACGCCGTCGAAGATCACGTGGTTCGTGCCTCCGGCGTAGGGTGCCGGGAGGTCGAAGACGAACTGCTGCCAGCCGACGTTGGCCGTGCCCGGCGACCAGCCGCGGAAGCGGTTGATGGTGCCCAGCAGCGTGGCGCCGGCGAGGCTCGTGCCGGTGTTGACGTAGACGTCGACATGATCGTTCTTGGTGTCCGCCGCGTCGCGGTACATCCAGAAGGCGAGCTTCGCGCCGGTGACGCCCGCGAGCGAGAACGGCGGCGACACGAGTCGCGCCGTGCTGCCGGCGGCGGCGTCGTGGCTGTTGAAGAGGGCGAGGGTCGCGCCGCTGTGGGCCGGAACGCCGGCGGGATGATGCGTGGTCGTCGTCGTCGTCCAGGCGCCATCCGCGTGGACGCCGACGATCGACTGCCAGCCCGACGGCACTTGCGGCGCGGCGACGCCCTCGAACGTCTCCACCGGCAGCATGAATCCTGCGGGCGTCACGCTGTTGGAGGCGGCCGAAGCCGCGCCCGCGCCGTTGGCGTTGCTCGCGCGCACCGTGAAGGTGTAGGTCGTGCCGTTCACGAGGCCGGACACGGTGACGGGACTCGAGGCGCCGCTTCCGGTGAAGCCGCCGGGATTCGAGGTGACGGTGTAGCCCGTGAGCGCGAGCCCGCCCGTCGAGGCCGGCGCCGTGAAGGCGACGCTCGCCGAGCCGATTCCCGCCGTGGCCGTGCCGATGACCGGCGCGCCCGGCAGGCCCGAAGGCGTCACGACGGACGAGGCGGTCGATGCCGGGCCGGTGCCGATGGCATTGGTCGCGGTGACGGTGAACGAGTAGCCGGTGCCGTTGGAAAGGCCGCTCACCGTGATGGGGCTCGAGGCCGCGTTGACGGTGGCGCCGCCCGGGCTGCGGGTGACCGTGTACGAGAGGACCGGGCTGCCGCCATCGAAACCCGGCGCCGAGAACGAGACCGTGGCCTGCGCGTCGCCGGCGACCACGCCCGTGATGGCCGGCGCACCCGGCACGCCCGCCGGCGCGCCCACGGGCAGCGTGAAGTCCCACACGTAGGCGTCGTCGCAGCGGATGTAGCCCGGCAGCTGCGACTCGAAGCCGTGCACGTCGTTGCAGCCGCTGCTCACGTCGCCCGGCAGGTCGGTGTCGTACTCGACGCCCGCGAAGAGGTTGTTGCGCAGCCAGGCGTAGCGCTGCGCGAGGAGCGCGCTTCCGGCCGCGGCGGCGCGGAACCGGCGGCCGGCCGTCACGTAGAACGCGAACGATTCGGCGAAGTCCTCGGCAGGCACGTACTTTCCCGCGGCGCAGCTTCCGTAGCCCGGGTTGAACGCGTACTTGGAGATCCAGTCGCGCGGGTCCTCGCTGCGGCGCGTGAAGCAGCCGTTGGTGTCGGTCGAGAGGTCGTAGCCGATCGCATAGAACGAGTACGAATTCACCGAGCGCCACAGCGGCACCTGCGCCGGAAAGGCCGAGGGCGCGTAGGCGCGGCCGAAACTGCCGTCCAGATAGTGCGCGTACTCGTGGATGGCGGTGGCGACGTCGACCGCCGCGCTGGGCCGGCGCGCGGTGTCCTTGCGCAGGTCGAAGTACGCGCCGACGAATCGGTAGTCCGAGGCCGGGTCGATCCAGGCGCCGCCCTGCCCGTAGTTGGCGTAGATCGCCGTTCCCGCCGCGTCCTGGATCTCGCCCAAGCACTGGAACGACGTGCACTGGATGAACTCGTCGCGGCCGGTGCGAAGGCCCGCGGGGAGCGAATCGAGCGCCAGCGCATAGATGGCCCGCACCGTGTCGCGCGAGGCCTCGTGGGCGTGCAGCGGCTGCATGCGGTCGGAAAGCAGGAAGCTCGCGGCGATGGGGGCGAGAGCCGCCTCGCGCGCGATGAGCCGCGCGTCGATCTGGGCGAGCGTGGCGGCGTCGACCAGGTCGCTCTGCGGCAGGCCCGCGTGCGCCTGGAACAGGTGCAGGCAGCGCAGGTGCGAGTCGTCCAGCGCGTAGCCGCTGCCCATCTCGGTCTGGTAGCCGAGCATGAGGAAGGCCGAGTAGAGCTTGTAGGCGAAGGTGCTGCGGTCGAGGTTGCCGTTGGGCTGGCGCCAACCGGCGACATGCATGTCGTACGGGGTACCGGCCATCACCTGCGCGGCGGCGGGGTCGGTCGAGAGGAACGCGGAGGTGAGCGCCTGGGCGGGCAGCGCCTGAAGACCCGCCACGAGGGCGAGTGCGCTCAGGAGGGCGCGGATTGCCCGGAACGGCCTGGCGGAGCGGGATTGCATGGGTACACACTCACCGGCAGGCGCGAGCCCGGCAGGTACTGGAAGTTTCACCATTGCGCATCACGCTACCGCTCCGAAAGAGCCCCTGTCGGGGGCACGTACCCAGATTTCGGCCTGCGGGGCCGAAACCTGAGGGGAACGGTCGGTCGAATGATTACAGGTGAAATGCGGGGCGGGAGGACCCGCCGGCCTCACCCCAGGCGATGACGCGCGGCAGCCCGAAGCAAACCCGGCCTCACGGCACGCAGCCGGCGGCGATGATCGCGTTCACGCGGTTGGTGAACTCCGGGCTCGCGATGAACTGCTGGCGGATCGCGCTTCGGGTGGCCCCGCCCGCCAGCTGCGAAATCCAGAACTGCACCCCCGCCAGGTCACCGCCGCGACGCAGGAACGCGTTGTAGAGATCGCCCACGTACTGCGCGTTCGTGCGGTTGCGGCTCGCGTACTCGGCGCCGCCGGCGAAGCTGCTCGAGATCGCCTCCACCGTCGTGTAGACCGACCCGGCCCCCTGGCACTGCGCCGCGCGGAACTGGCCCACCCAGTTCGCGAAGCCGCCGTTGTCGGGAAGCCGCGACAGGAGCCCTCGGTAGAAGTCCACGACCGTGTCCACTTCCTTTCGCGCCTGCACGTTCCCGAAGATCGCCTGGGTGAAGGTCTGGAATTCCGTCGAGAACATGAACGACACCAACACCACTTCCGGGGCATCCCCTGCGACAGGAGCCCCGTCCAGAACGTGAGGCCCCCGGCGTCCGGGCCGCGGTTGAAGAAGGTGTTGTAGAGGTCCGTCACGAAACCCGCGTTGTCGCGGTTGAAGGACTGGTACTCGGTGCTGAAGTAGAAGAACGTCGCCATCGCGTACCAGGTCTCGTTCACGTTCGCGCCCAGCCCCTGCATGCGCACTGCCTCGCCCTCCCAGAAGGCCTTGCCGCCCGCATCCGGCGCCCGGCGAAGGATCGAGCGGTAGTAGTGCGTCACCAGCGAGAGCTCGCCGATGCCCGACAGGGATATCGAGAACGTGCCGGCCGTGGTGACGAAGTTCACCCGCCCGGTGCGCGCGCCCGGCACGGTCGGGGTGAAGGCGGCCTCGACGAGGCACGTGGCACCCGCCGCCAGCGTCGTGCAGTCGGTGGCGCCGGAGAAATCGCCGGCGATCGAGGCGTCCGTGAACGTGATCGGCGTGCCGCCGGTGTTGGTGATCGTCACGAGTTGCGCGGGCGCGGTCGTGTTGAGCGACTGCCCGCCGAAATCGAGCGCCGCCGGGCTTGCCGACAGCGCCGTGGCGATGACGGGAGCGGCGATGACCAGCACGGCCGTCGGGCTCGCGGTCTGGTTGCCGGTGCCCAGCTGGCCCTCGGCATTGCCGCCCCAGCACGAGATGCCGGCGTCGCTCAGCCCGCAGGTGTGAAGGCCTCCGGCGGAAACGTCGTACATTCCGGTCGTAAGTCCCTGCACGCCGATGGGCGCGGTGGTCCCGCCCGCGGCGGCCGGGTTGCCCAGCTGGCCCGCGTTGTTGAGGCCCCAGCAATACGCCGCGCCGCTCGCGACCGCGCAACCGTGGTTGCCGTTGCCGGCGGTGATGGCGGACACGCCGCTCGCGAGGCCCACGACGGCCTGCGGCACGTTGCTCGCGTTGTTGTTCCCCCCGCCCAGGCGGCCGCTCGTGCCGAAGCCCCAGCACCTGGCTGCCGCGCCCTGGATGCCGCAGGCGAAGTAGGCGCCCCCGCTCAGCACCGTCACGCCGCTGCCGTAGCCGCTCACGGCGACGGGGGCGAGGTTCACATAGGTGTTCGTGCCGTTGCCCATCTCGCCCGAATCGCCCTGCCCCCAGCAGAGCGCGCCGCCGTTCACGATGGCGCAGCTGTTGAAGCGGCCGGTCGTCACGTCGGTCGCGCCGGACGTGAGACCCGCAACCTGGACCGGCACCGCGCTCGAGAAGATCGAACCACCCGTGCCCAGCTGGCCCACCCCGCCCGCGCCCCAGCACTTCACGGCGCCGTTGTGCACGGCGCAGCTATGCAGGTCGCCCACGGCGATCGCGGTGACGCCCGAGGAAAGGCCGACGACCGCCACCGGGACCGAACTGTCCTGGCTGCCGTTGTTGCCGAGCTGCCCGTAGTCGTTGTTGCCCCAGCAGGTCGCACCGCCGTTCACGATGGCGCAGCTGTGCGCGCCGCTCGTCGCGATGAAGCTCACGCCGGAGGACAGCCCTTGTACGAGGGTCGGCGAGGTCGCGCGGGCGAACGTGGCGTTGCCCACCTGGCCGTCGGTGTTCTTGCCCCAGCAGTAGGCGGCGCCATCCACGACGGCGCACGTGTTGTCGCCCCCCGCCCAGACCTGCATGGACGGGGCGGCGGCGACCGCGGGCGACGCGACCCAGGCCGCGAGGCACAGTGCGGCGCGCGCGAAGATGCGGACGACCCGGGGGGCGTTCCGGAACGAGGATGCGGGATCGATTCGAGTCATGGGACGGCTTTCGGTGGAAGGGAGGAAATCGCGTTTCGGGGTTTTCCCGGCAGGCCCGGCAAGGCTGTCGGCGCACTGTAGAAACGCAATCGGCGGGGAAAAGGGGACAGGAAGTCCCACGGAAGGCCGCTGAAGCGCCGGCTGAAGGAGACGCGCACCTTCCAGGGCCGGTGAAGGCGCGCGTCCCTTTCAGCGCCCTTCAGAGTGGAAGGCGAAGGCGCAGCTCCGTGCCGCGCGGCGTGGCGGCACGCCATTCGACGCTGCCACCCAGGCGGGCGGTGCGCGCACGGATGTTGCGAAGTCCCCTGCCCTCGCTCGCCAGCGCCGGCATGCCGATGCCGTCGTCGGCAAGGGTGACGACGACCGCGTCGCCTTCCCGCGCGGTGGACAGGCGGATCGTCGTCGCCCGCGCGTGGTGCATCACGTTGTTGATGGCCTCCTGCACGATGCGCACGAGATCCGGTCCGCCCGTGCCGCGCAGGGAAGGCACGAGCGGCGTGTCGCCCACGTTCCAGGCCAGCGTGAGACCCGCCTCGCCGATGCGCGCGCCGAACCGGTGGCGCAGGTTGGCGAGCAGGAGCGAGAGGTCGCCATCGGCCACCGAGAGCCCGTCCACCGCGAGGCGCATCTCCTGGATGCAGTCGTCGCAGGTCTTCACCATCGCCTCGCGCGAGAGATTCCCGCGCTGGGCGTTCATCTTGGCCAGGAGCAACTGCGAGCCCAGCCCGTCATGCATCTCCTGCAGCAGCCGCTCGCGCTCGAGCACGGCCATCCGAGCCGCCTCGCTCTCGCGCAGCGCCGCGAAATTGGCCTCGAGTTGCGCGGTGCGCTCGCGCACCTGGCGCTCCAGTTCCCCGCGCGTCGCCTGCTCGCGCTGCAGGGAGGCGACGTAGCGGTTGCGCAGCAGCCAGCCCAGCAACATCACCCACGCGCCGTAGCCGACGAAGTTGATGTCGGTGACCGTCACGCGCCCCGGCACGACGAGAACGAAGACGCTCACGTAGAACCACGTCCAGGCACCCAGGCCCACGACGATCGCGGCCGCGAGCCGCATGCCACCGCCGCCGCGCCACACCGCGCGGCACAGGAGCGCCGTCGCGAGGGTGAGTACCGCCGCCCGGCTGCCGAGCGCCCACCAGGGCCAGGGATGGGAGAAATCGGTCCACGCCAGGCTGTTCCAGGCCGCGAAGGCATCGATGAGCGCGCCCACCGCCAGGTAGGCGACCGCGACGCGCGCGAGGACGGGCGGCCCCGCCTCGAAGAGCTTCACCACGAGCACCAGCACGAGCGCCTTGGCCGCGACATCCGCGCTGTCCAGGACCACGCGCCACCAGGGCGCGGGCAACGGCGCCTCGGCGAGCAGGTTGGGCGAGAGCAGGAGCGCGAGCAACAGGCATTCGACGCCGGCGAGGCCGTAGATCCACTCCTTGCGCAGCGCCGCCCACACCAGCACGAGGAAGATGCCCAGCACCGTCGCGGCCGCGATCACCATGCCGCGCCCCCACAACATGCGCGTGCGCGACTCCTGCAGGCTTTCCATGATGCGCACGGGCCCGACCTGCACCGTCGAGAGCGTGGCGCCGTCGTAGCCCGCGGCGCCCACGCGGAGCATCAGTTCGTGACGGCCCTCGGCAAGAAGCGCCGGCGGCACCTGGATGGCGAGCGTGCGGCTGCCGAGCTGGAAGCCGCGGTCCCCCCGCGAGAAGAGGTTGCTCGCGGTGGATTGCGCGAGCAGGTGCCCGTCCAGGTAGGCAAGCAGGTTGGGCCGGAAGCTCACGACGAGGAGGTAGGGCTCGGCGGCATCGGATGGCATCGCGAGGGGAATGCGAAACCAGGCGGAGCGCGGCACCTTGTCCGCCTCGCGCGGCTCGTAGAGCGGCAAGCGGAAGGGCGTTCCCGCTTCGGCCGGCGGCTCGAGGCTGTCGGAATCGATGCGGCTCGCCTCGGAAAGCCGGCGGACCCGCTCGCTCACCTCCACGCGCGCGGCCTGAAGCGCGGCGTGAAGCACGAACACGAGAACCGCCGGCGCGAACAGGGCGATCGCCAGCGTCGCGAGCCGTCCGCGCGGCTCGGGCGGGTTCGGTGAGCCGGCGGCGGGGAGGGAAAGGGTGCTCAAGGGGCGCGCGGGGATCGGTCGCGGAGCGATACGGCATGTTACCCGCGGGGGCGGGCGGACAGACCTGTGCCGGCGAAGGGCGCGGCCCGGCCCTGTCCCGCGATCGGGGGACAAGTCGGCCTGCAGGAAGGTCCTCCCGGTGGGTGCGGCAAGGCGACGGCCGGTCTAGACTGCGATCCATGCTCTCCCCCGGCATCGCCGTCCTTCTCGTCGAGGACGATCCCACCTTCTTCGACGCCTTCACGCGCGCCATCGCGCAGGCGGCGGACCTGCGCCTCATCGGGGCGGCCTCCACCTTCGCCGAGGGGCGTGCCCTCATCGAGCGCACGAACCCCGACGTGCTGCTGGTGGACCTGGGGCTGCCCGACGGCAGCGGCATCGACCTCATCCGCCTCGTGCGCGAACGCCATCCCGATTGCGACGCCATGGTGGCCACCGTGTTCGGCGACGAGGCCCACGTCATCCAGTCGATCGAGGCCGGCGCGAGCGGCTACCTGCTCAAGGACTCGGCGGACGGCGACATCGCCGAGCAGATCCGCATGCTGCACGGGGGCGGCAGCCCCATCAGCCCGGTGATCGCGCGGCGCCTGCTCCAGCGCTTTCGCCCCGCCGTGCCCGCGCCGGGCGCGGCACCGCGCGCGGACCTTTCCGCACGCGAACTCGAAGTGCTCGGCCTCATCACGAAGGGCTTCACCTTCGAGGAGATCTCCCGACTGCTGGCGGTGTCTCCGCACACCGTGGGCACCTACGTGAAGCGCATCTACGGCAAGCTCCAGGTGGGCTCGAAGACCGAAGCGGTCTACGAGGCGAGGAAGCTCGGGCTGGTGCGCGACTGAACTGACGGTCGGGCGATCTCGAGCGCCATGGGCGGGGCGCTTCGCCGGAAGGCACGGCGCTAAGGCACGCAGCCCTCCGCGATGATGGCGGCCACGCGGTTGGTGAACTCCGGGCTCGCGATGAACTGCTGGCGGATCGCGCTTCGCGTCGCGCCTCCCGCGAGCTGCGAGATCCAGAACTGCACGCCTGCGAGGTCGCCTCCGCGACGCAGGAACGCGTTGTAGAGATCGCCCACGTACTGCGCGTTCGTGCGGTTGCGGCTGGCGTATTCCGCCCCGCCCGCGAAGCCGCTCGAGATCGACTCGACCGTGGTGTACACCGCCCCCGCGCCGGAGCACTGCGCGGCGCGGAACTGCGCCACCCAGCTCGCGAAGCCGCCATCATCGGGCAGGCGCGAGAGCAGGCCGCGGTAGAAATCCAGCACCGTGTCCACTTCCTTGCGCGCCGCGACGTTGCCGAAGATCGCCTGCGTGAAGGCCTGGAACTCCGTCGAGAACATGAACGACACCAGCACCACCTCCCGCGGCATGCCGCTGCCCAGCTGCCCCGTCCAGAACGCGAGGCCCCCGGCGTCCGCCGCGCGATTGAAGAAGGTGCCGTAGAGATCCCCCACGAAGTCCGAGTTGCTTCGGCCGAAGGCGGTGTACTCCGGACTGAAGTAGAAGTACGCGGCCATCGCATACCAGGTCTCGTTCACGTTGGCGGCGAGACCCTGCAGCCGGAGCGCCTCGCTGTCCCAGAAGGCCTTGCCGCCGGCGTCGGACGCGCGCCGCAGGATCGCGCGGTAGTAGTGCGTGACGAGCGATTTCTCGCCCGTGCCCGAGAGGCTCACGGTGCCGCCGCCCGCCTCCAGCGTGGTGACGGTGAGCGTGCCCGTGGCCGGGCTCGTCGAGTTGACCGCCCCGGCGGCGGCGGGCGGCGTGAAGGTGACGTTGACCGTGCAGGTGGCACCGGCGGCGAGCGTGGCGCAGTTGTTCGTCTGGGCGAAGGCGCTGCCGCTCACCGCGACATTGCTGATCGTGAGCCCGCCGCCGCCCGTGTTGGTAACCGTGACCGCCTGCGCGGGCGAGGTGGTCTGCATGGACTGGCCGCCGAAGGAAATCGCGGACGTCGAGAGACCGAGGGCGCCCGCCGTGGCGGTGATCGTGAACGATTGGGTGGCCTGCGTCGCGGCGTTCCAGAAGGTGTCGCCGCCCTGGTTGGCGGTGATCGTGCAGGTCCCCACCGCCACGCCCGTCACCGTGGCGCCGCTCACGCTGCAGGTGCCTGGCGTGGTGGTGGCGTACGTGATGGCCAGGCCGGAGGTCGCGGTGGCGATCACCGTGCCCGTGCCCCCCACGGCGATGTTGGGCGCCGTGCCGAACGCGATGGACTGGTCGTCCTTCGACAGCAGGAACGCGAACATCGGCACGTAGTCGTACGCCGTCGTCGGCACGCTGTGGTGCGTGCCCGTGGGATCCTGCCAGAGCGTCGCCGAGCCCCCATGCTCGTTCATGAAGGCGAGCGCGATGGGCATCTCGTTGCACATGCTCCAGACGTGGTCCGTGTCGAGCACGCCGCAGTAGAGCCACGACCGGGTGCCCTGCACCGCGGTCGCGTTCGAGCGGGCTGCCTCCACCGTGGGATGCATGATGGACATGCCGGTGTCGAGCGGCATCCAGGCCGCGCCGCTCAGCCCCACGTGACGCCGGAAGATCCTGGCGTCGGCCGTGTCGCGGATCATGACCGCGAAGGAGATGGCGCTGCCCACCGAGAATCCCAGGAGCGCCTTGCGCGCGCTCGCGATCGGGCAGCTCGCCCCGACCTCCTGGAGGATCTGCTTCAGGTCCGAGTACACCTGCGTGTCCGATGTCGTGACGGCGCCCACCCAGGAGAGCGCGATGAACGCCACGCCGTTGGCTGCCATCGTGGCGTGCCAGTCGTTCCATTCCGCCTCGGGATAACCGCCGGTGCCGTGCAGGTCGAGGACGACCGTGGGCAGGGGCGAGGTGTAGAACGACGCCGGGATGTAGACCCCGTAGTAGCGCGAGCCGATCGCGACCAGCTTTCCGCCGGCGGCGAGGAAGTTGGTCCGCTGGCTCACGCCGGGCCCCGAGACGCCCGGAATGCCCGACGGGTTGGGGTTCGTGGCGAGATAGCTGATGCACGTGGCCTGGGACTGCGCCGCGGCAGGCAGGGCCGCAGCCCCGGCAAGCACGGCAATGCCGAGGGCCGCCTGGCGGAGGAAGGCCGCGAGGAACGGCCGGATCGGTGGGGTCATCGCGGGCTCCGGGAAGTCATCGGGGCGGATGCATCCGGGCAGAGCCCGGACGTCCGCCCTCGCATTGATGCCCGGCCGCCTTGCCCCGTTGTTGACGAGGATCAGGAATCCCGGCGAATGGCTCCCGCGCTACGGCACGCAGCCCTCCGCGATGATGGCGTTCACGCGGTTGGTGAATTCCGGGCTCGCGATGAACTGCTGGCGGATCGCGCTTCGCGTCGCGCCTCCCGCGAGCTGCGAGATCCAGAACTGCACGCCGCCCAGGTCGCCGCCTCGCCTGAGGAACGCGTTGTAGAGATCGCCCACGTACTGCGCGTTCGTGCGGTTGCGGCTGGCGTATTCCCCGCCGTTGGCGAAGCTGCTGGAGATGGCTTCCACCGTCGTGTACACCGACCCGGCTCCCGCGCATTGCGCCGCGCGGAACTGGCCCACCCAGCTGGCGAGCCCGCCGTCATCGGGAAGCCGCGAGAGCAGGCCCCGGTAGAAGTCGACGACGGTATCGACTTCCTTCCTCGCCTGCACGTTGCCGAAGATCGCCTGCGTGAAGGTCTGGAACTCGGTCGAGAACATGAACGACACCAGCACCACCTCCCGCGGCATCCCTTGTGAGAGCAATCCCGTCCAGAACGTGAGGCCCCCACCATCGGCCGGCCGGTTGAAGAAGGTGTTGTAGAGGTCCGTCACGAACCCGGTGTCGTCGCGGTTGAAGGACTGGTACTCGCTCGAGAAGTAGAAGAACGTCGCCATGGCGTACCAGGTCTCGTTCACGTTGGCGCCGAGCGAAGGCAGCCGCACCTTCTCGCTTTCCCAGAAGGCCTTGCCGCCGGCGTCCGGCGCGCGACGAAGGATCGAGCGGTAGTAGTGCGTCACGAGCGAGCGCTCGCCCGTGCCCGCCAGCGCCACCGTGGCGTTACCCGCGCTCGACAGCACGGTGAGCGTGCCGTTGAGGCTGCCCTCCACGGCCGGCGTGAAGGAGACGTTCGCCGTGCAGGACGCCCCTGCACCCAACGTCGCGCAATCGTGCGTCACCGCGAAGTACGTCGAAGCTGTCACCGAAGACACCGTCACGGGCGAACCGCTGCTGTTGGTGAACGTCACCGCCTGCGAAGGGGCCGTCGTGTTCATCGACTGCCCGCCGAAATCGAGCGCGATCGGGTTGGGCGTGAACGTGGGGACGTTCGCCGTGGTCGACGAGAAGCCCGACGAAACGCCGCCCACGGTGAGCGTGGTCGTGACGGTCGTCGCACCGAGCGCCGACGACGTGTGGCGCACGCAGACCGCCTGGCCGTTCGCGATCGTGGCCGCGGCGGATGTGAAGGTGGCCGTGCAGCCGATCGCAGTACTCGCCGCCCGCGACGGATATCGCGGCGGGCGCATTGATCCCCGATCGTCACCGGGTTGCTCGTTTGCGTGACGCCCCGGGCCACGTCGACGAGGGCGGTGAAAGTGAACGCTTCCGGCGTCGTATCCACCGCGATCCCCGTGCCGGTGAGGGTCGCGCGCACGTCGCCCGCCTGCGAATCGTTCGACAGGATCACCAGCTCCCCGATTCTCCCGCCCACCTGGCCCGGCGTGAAGGTCACCGTGGCCGTGCAACTCGCCGCCGCGGCGAGACTCGTCCCGCACGTCGTACCCGACACGCCGAAGTCGCCGGTGGTGAGCACCTGGACGTTCGTCGCGGGGATCGTGCCGGTGTTGGAGATCGTGATCGCCTGCCCGGCGCTCGTCGTGCCCACGGCCTGCGAGCCGAAGGGCGTGGGCGCGGAGATGCCGATGATCGCGCTGCCGACCGTCGTCGAGCTGAAGGTGGCGCCGACCGTTCCCACGGTGAGGGTCGAGGTGACGGTGGTCGAGTAGCTCGCGCTCGAGGTGTGGCGTACGCAGACGGATTGCCCGGTCGACACGGTGCCCGCCGCGGCGGAGAACGCGCGCACGTCGCACGCGCATCCTGCCGTGGAGGACACGCAGAACTCGCCGTTCGTCACCGTGGTGCTCGTCGGCCCCGGCACGCCGGTGATCGCCTGCGCGTTCGAGACGATGACGGTGCCACGCGCCACGCCCGCCTGCGGCGCGAAGGCGAAGGGATGCACGTCGTTCGTGGCGTCGAGGCGCGCGACGACGAGGTCGATGTCGTTGCCGAGCCCCGCGTCGGAGCCGCCCGCCACGAGGATCTGGCCTTGCGCATCGACCACGAGGCGGCGCAAGTCCTCGCTCGCCGCGCCGAGCAGGCCGCCCAGGTCCGCGCCACCATTGGTGCCGAAGCCCGTGTCCGTCGCGCCCGTCGACTGGAGGCGATAAACGGTGCCCAGCGAGAGGAGCAGGAGCTTGCCGTCCGCCTGCACGGCGATGTCGCGGTACCCGCTCGCGCCGCCGATCCACACGCCGTCGGTGTCGAACGTCGCGTCCGGCGTGAGGTTGGCGTTCACCCGGAGCAGCACACCGTCGCTGCCATCGGAACCGGTGAGCAGGTAGCGCCCCGATCCGTCCACCTTCATGGCCTCGACCAGGGAGCCGGCGGTCGAGAGCAACGCGTCCTGGTAGGTGGCCTCGACGACGCCCGCCGACGAGTAGCGCACGATCGTCATGCGCGTGCCGTTGGCGCCGTCCTCCGATTGCCCCGCTGCGACGATCTGGCCGCCGGCCAGGAGCGCGAGCGCCTTGATGCGCGCCGCACCGGTGCCCACGGGGGTGATCACCTTGCCGGCGCTGCCGAAGCCCGGGTCGAGCGTGCCGTCGACGTTGTAGCGCACGAGGACGAATCGCGCGACGTTGGAACTGCGCGCCGTGCCGCCCGCGACGATCTTGCCGTCGGGCTGCACGAGCAGGGCGTTGAGCTCGTGCCCGACCGTGCCCGAGACGGCGGTGCTTGTCCGCCCCGTCGTGGCGTAACTCGTGTCCGGCGCGCCGTCGGCCGTGTAGCGGAAGACGATGAACCGCGTGCTCGACGAGGAGCCCACGACGATTCGCCCGTCCGGAGCGATCGCGAGGGCGCGGGCGGCGTTCGCCTGCGTCGTGAGTCCCGCGGTGCCGAACGTGCCGTCGAGCGCGCCCGTGGCCGGTGGCGGGCGAGAACGCCCTGGAGGGCGGAGTAAGGTGCGCACGCTGCCGGCGACGACGATGCGCCCGTCGCCCAGCACCGAAAGCGCCGTCGCGAAGTCGCCCGAGGCGCCGGCGGTGAGCTTCGCGATGCCCGCGATCCCGAAAGCGCCGTCCGCGCCGCCGGCGATGGTGAAGCCGCGCAGGTGGGCCGTGGAGCCGACCGTCTCGAAGACCCGGCCCCGACCACGGCGCGATCGTCCGCGCGAAGGACGAGCGCCGTCCATTCCTGCAAGTCGGCCGTGAAGATCGCGCCGCCCGTGCCGAACGCGGGATCGGGCGTGCCGTTCTCGAGAAGGCGAACCAGGGTCGGGGCGCCGAATGTCACGCCGTCGTCTCCCGTGCCCGCGAAGAGGAGCTTGCCGTCCGACTGGCGCCGCATGGCGGTGGTGGTGGAAAGGCCCGTGGTCGTGACCACCGCCTGCCCCGCCGTGCCGTAGGTCCCGTCGAGGGCGCCCGCGGAGGTGAAGCGCACCGCCGCCATCCGGCTGGTGCCGTTCACCGCGTCGGCCACCTCGCCGCCCGCGACGATCTCGCCGCCTGGGAGCACGGCGAGCGAGGCCAGCGTGTTCATCGCGTCATCGGAAGCGACGAAGGCGCCGGTCGCGAAGCCGTCGGTGTCGAAGCTCGTGTCGAGCGTGCCGTCGGTGTTGTAGCGCGCCACGGCGTAGTCGATGCGGCTGCCCGTGCCGGTGTCGACGGTGACCTGGCCGACCGCCACGATCCGGTTGTCGGAGGGCTGCAGCACGATCGCGCGCAGGCGGTGGTCGAGCGGGCCGAACGGGTCCGAGGATTGCCCGGTGCAGGTGCCGGGCGTGCCGCAGCCGAAGTCGGTGTCCGGGGCGCCGGCGCCCGTGAAGCGCCAGCAGCCCGAAGGTCACCTGCGACTGCGTGGCGTCGCGAAGGGTCGCGCCCACGAGGATGCGGCCGTCGGGTTGCCACGAGGACGGTCGGCACGTCGGATTCGGGAAAGGCCGGCGCGCGCACGATGCCGTTGGTGCCGAACAGGCCGTCCGAGCGTGCCCGTGGCGGTGAGTCGCGCGACGATCACGAAATCGCCCAAATCGCGGGAGACGCCGGCGACGACGATCTTGCCGTCGGCCTGGAGTGCGACGGCGGTGGCGGTCTCCAGGACGACCGTGGGGGCGTTGGCCTGGGAGTCGAAGACGGCGACGCCGCCCGTGCCGAACGAGGCGTCGAGCGCCCCGTTGGCCTCGAAGCGCGCCAAGAGGAGATCGGCTTCGCTGCCGCTCTTGTAGCGCTCGCCGACGGCGACGATCTTCCCGTCCGGTTGCACGGCCATCGCCCGGAAAGCGCCGCCGCCGGCCGTGACCGGCGTGAGGGTCCCGCCGGCCGTGCCGAAGCGCGTGTCGAGGGCGCCGCTGGTGGCGGGACGCCGGTCGCACCGAGCGTGGCGGCGAAGAGGCCGAGGATTCGGAAGGCCTGCGTGAACCGGCGTGACGGACTTGCCATGATGGTCCCTCAAGGAAGGGTAAGCGGCTCCGGGGGTTCAGGGCGATACCCCGACGTGCGCCTTCCGGCATTCTGCTCCCGGCATCGAAAGCGCCACCGCACCGGATAACGCTTCCGGGTCGAGGGCCCCTGAAAGTCCCAACGAGGCGCGGCCGCAAAACCGGCCAGCGTCGATCGATCCCCCGCGTGGCCAGCGGGAGATCCGACCGTCAGGGAATGCACCCCTCGGCGATGATGGCGTTCACGCGGTTGGTGAACTCCGGGCTCGCGATGAACTGTTGGCGAATCGAGCTGCGGGTGGCGCCGCCGGTGAGCTGCGAGATCCAGAACTGCACGCCGCCCAGGTCGCCGCCTCTCCGGGGGAACGCGTTGTAGAGATCACCCACGTACTGCGCGTTCGTGCGGTTGCGGCTCGCGTACTCCGCCGTTCGCGAAGCTGCTGGAGATGGCCTCGACGGTGGAGTAGACCGAACCGGCTCCCGCGCACTGCGCCGCGCGGAACTGGCCCACCAGCTGGCGAGGCCGCCGTCGTCGGGAAGCCGCGAGAGCAGGCCTCGGTAGAAATCGACGACGGTATCGACTTCTTTGCGAGCTTGGACATTCCCGAAGATCGCCTGCGTGAAGGTCTGGAACTCGGTGGAGAACATGAAGGAGACCAGCACCACTTCCCTCGGCATGCCCTGCGTAAGGAGGCCGGTCCAGAAGGTGAGGCCCCCGCCGTCGGCCGGCCGGTTGAAGAACGTGCTGTAGAGATCGGAGACGAAGCCCGAGTCATCGCGGTTGAAGGACTGGTACTCGCTCGAGAAGTAGAAGAACGTCGCCATGGCGTACCAGGTCTCGTTCACGTTGGCGCCCAGCGAGGGGAGCCTCACCTTCTCGCTTTCCCAGAAGGCCTTGCCGCCGGCGTCCGGTGCGCGGCGAAGAATCGAGCGGTAGTAGTGCGTGACGAGGGAGCGCTCGCCGATGCCGGCGAGAGTCACCGCCGTGTTGCCCGCGCTCGATTGCAACGTCAACGTGCCGTTGAGGCTCCCCTCCACCGTGGGCGTGAACGCGACGTTCGCCGTGCAGGAGGCGCCCGCATTGAGCGTCGCGCAATCGTGCGCCACCGTGAAGTACGTCGAAGCCGTGACCGAAGACACCGTCACCGGCGCACCACCTGAGTTGGTGAAGGTGACCGCCAGGGCCGGCGCCGTCGTGTTCATCGACTGCCCGCCGAAATCGAGCGCCGGCGGGTTGGGCGTGGGCGCCGCGGTGGACAGGTCAAAGGTGGCCGTCACGCTCCTGGCCGCATCCATCGTCACGTTGCACGCACCCGTCCCCGTGCAGGCGCCGCTCCAGCCCGCGAAGGTCGAGCCGCCGGCCGGCGACGGCGTGAGCGCCACCGAAGCACCCGAATTGAAGCTGGCCGCGCACGTGACGCCGCAGTCGATGCCGGCCGGGTTCGAACTGACCGTGCCTGCACCCGTCCCCGCCTTCGCCACCGTGAGGGTGAACGTCGAGGGAGCCACCGCCGAGAACACCGCGGTGACGGACTGCGCGCCGGCCATCGTCACCAGGCACGACCCGGTGCCGCTGCAGCCGGCCCCGGACCATCCATCGAACTGGAAGCCGCCCAGCGGGGTCGCCGTCAGCGTGACGTCGGAGCCGTTCGTGAAATCCGCCGCGCACGTGGCGCCGCAAGCGATGCCCGCGGGGTTCGACGTCACCGTGCCGCTGCCGAACTTCTGCACCGTGAGCGTGGCCACATCCAGCGCGAAGGAGGCCGTCACGCTCTTCGAGGCGTCCATCGTCACGTCGCAGGCGTCGGTCCCGGTGCAGGCGCCGCTCCAGCCCGTGAAGGTCGAGCCCGATGCGGGCACCGTGACGAGCGAGACCACCTGGCCCGGCGCGAAGGCCTGGATGCATCCATTGCCGGTGCCGCACGTGATGCCGTCGACGGGCAGCAGGCCGAAGACCGTGCCCTGGCCGTTGCCCGCCTTCGATACCGTAAGGACGGGGGCGCCGTTCACCACGTGGATCGTGGCGGTGCGCGGGTCTCCCAGCACGGTCACCGGGTCCGTGCGCCTGCCCCGGTAGGTGAAGGTGTCGGTGCCCGTGAAGCCGTTGTTGGGCGTGTAGACCACTTCCGTCCCGTTCACGGTGCCGAGCGTGCCGTTGGCCGGCGGCGTGAGGATCTCCAGGTCGGTGAACGAGATGGTGCCGAGCGTGAGGCCGCTCGCGACGCTCACGGTCTTGGGCTGGTTGGGCGCCGTCGTCACGTCGACGGGCGGCGTGTTGGCGGCGATGTAGGCGGCGACGGCGGCGAGGTCCGCGGGCGAGAGCGCCTGTACTTGCGGCGTGAGCACCATCGACGGCTGGTTGGCCCGCACGTACTCGATGACTGTGCTCGTCGTGCCGCCGCCGTTCAGGCGCGTGGCCACGGGCGTCGGGCCGTGGCAGGAGATGCACACGTTGCCCCAGAGCGCGGCGCCATCGATGGCCACGGGCGTCACGTTGACCGGCAGGGAAGGCAGGCTCGAGCCGGCGGAGTTGTTGGCCGTGACGGTGCACGAGTAGGTGGTGCCATTCGCGAGGCCGGTGACGGTGACCGGCGAGCCCGCGGCGTTGCCGGTGAAGTTGCCCGTCTGGCAGGTGGCCGTGTAGCTCGTGATGGTGGCGCCGCCGGTGAAGGCGGGCGGCGTGAACTCGATCGTGGCCTGGCCGTTGCCCGGCGTCGCGGTGCCGATGGTCGGCGCGCCCGGCACGACGGCCTGGATCTGCAGGCTGCGCGTCACCTGCGGCGCCGCGTTCCAGTTGCCGTCGCCGCCCTGGTTGGCCGCGATCGTGCAGGTACCCACCGCCACGATCGAAACCGTCGTGCCGCTCACGGTGCAGGTGGAGATGGTGGTGGAGTTGTAGGTGATGGCGAGGCCCGAGGTCGTGGTCGCGAGCGGGTTGATCGCGAAGGTGCCGCCCGTCGCGAAATTCTGCTGGGGCTGGGCGCCGAAGGTGATGGCCTGGTCCGCCTTCACGATCCCGATGCTGCGCTGGACGGGAACGGCCGCGTCGTAGTTGGCGTTGCCCGATTGCATCGCCTCGACCGTGCAAACGCCCGCCGCCACGATGGTGACCGTGGGCGTGGTGCCGCTGATCGCGCACACGTCGGGCGTGATGGTCTGGTAGGAGACCGCGAGGCCGGAGCCCGCCGTGGCAGCGGGCGAGAGCGGGAACGTGCCGGCCGGCACGTAGGTGCGCGTGAGCGGTGATTGCGCGTTGAACGTGATCGACTGGCTGCCGGTCTCGATGTCGAACTGGCCGACGACGGGCGTGGCGGCGTTGAAGTTGGCGTTGCCGCCCTGGCTCGCCTCGATGATGCAGGTGCCGACCGCCACCTTGACCGCGAAGCTGCCGCTCACCGTGCAGACCGCGGGTGTTTGCGACGTGTAGGTCACCGCGAGGCCGGAGCTGGCCGTGGCGCCCAGGGGCACGTTCGCCGCGCTGAAGGGCTGCGTGGCCGGCGGCGTGAAGGTGATCGACTGGTCGGCCTTCTGGACCGCAAGCTGGAAGGCCTGCGTGCCGTTGGGCGCGTTGCCGTTGGCTGCGGTGATGGTGATCGAGTAGTTGGCCACCGTGCCCAGGGCGGGCGTTCCGGCCAGGAGCCCCGCCGAGTTGAGCGTGACGCCCGAGGGGAGCGTGCCGGTGAAGCTGAAGGTGGGCGCGGGGAATCCGGAGGCCGTCACCTGGAAGGAGCCTGCGCTTCCCACGGTGAACGCGGTGTTGCCCGCGCTCACGATCACGGGCGGCGTGGGCGTCTGCGACGGCGTCACGCCCACGGTGGCCGAAGCCAGACTCGGGCCCTGGGCGTTGAAGGCGGTGACGGAGCAGGTGTAGTTCGCGCCGTTCGTGAGCCCGGTCACGTTGATGGCCGTGAACGGCGAGAGGGTGTCCTCGGCGAAGAGTCCGCCCGGGTTGCAGGTGGCGCGCGTCTTGGTGATCGCGAGGCCGCCGGTGTTCGCGTTGAGGGTGTAGCCGATGAGCGCGGAGGCGTCGCCCGCGGTGCCGGTGCCGATCGTCGGGGCGCCCGGCACCGTCGACGTGATCGTGACGCTCTGCGTTTGCTGCGTGGCGGCGTTGTAGCTGGTGTTCCCGGCCTGGTTGGCGGTGATCGTGCAGGTGCCCGCGGCAACCTTCGTCACCGTCGCCCCCGAGACCGTGCAGATGGACGTCGTCGACGAGCCGTAGGTGATCGCGAGTCCGGAGCTCGCCGAGGCGAGGGGGGCGACGGAGAAGGTGCCGTTCAGCGTGTAAGGCTGCGAGGTCACCGTCTGCGCCGGGAAGGTGATCGTCTGGTTCGCCTTGCCGATCGCGATGTTCTTGGGCACCTGGGCGGCGGCGTTGTAGTTCGCGTTGCCCGCCTGGTTGGCGTTGATCGTGCAGGTGCCCGCGGCGACCTTGGTCACGGTGCTGCCCGAGACCGTGCAGACGCCCGTGGTGCTCGAGGTGTAGGTGACGGCGAGGCCCGAAGAGGCCGTGGCCGCGAGCGCGAAGGTGCCGCCGGGAACGTAGGTCTGGGCCGCCGGGTCCGGGAAGGTGATCGTCTGGCTCGCCTTGTTGATCGTGATGTCCCGCAGGATGGACAACGCGGCGTTGTAGCAGATGCTGCCCGACTGGCTCGCGGTGATGGTGCAGGTGCCGGCGCCCAGCTCGGTCACGGTGCTGCCGGAGACGCTGCAGATGGTCGGGGTGGACGAGGTGTACGAAACCGCAAGCCCGGAAGTGGCCGAGCCGCTCAGGCTGAAAGTGCCGCCGGGGTTGTACGTCTGCGCGAGGACGCCCGGGAAGGAGATCGACTGGTTGTCCTTGGCGATCGAAACGTTGACGAGGCGCGTGCTGGTGGAGACCGTGTTCGCACCGTTGCGCAAGCGGTAGGAGAACGACACGTCGTTCGCGTTGTTGGAGCCGGGCGTGTAGGTGACCCACTCGTTCGCCGTGTTGTACGCGAGCGTGCCGTGGGCGGGCGCGGCGACGGTGACGAACGTGCTGAGCCCCGTCGCGGCCGTGTTGTATTCCAGGTCGCCGCCGAGCGGGATGATCACCGCGTTGTTGCAGCTCGTGTTGGCGGCGAGCGGCGTGGTGTTGAATACCGACTCGAGATAGGCGGCGATGTCCGACTTGGCGGCGGCCGGCAGGGCGCTGGCGATGAAGTTGCCGGAGAGGTTGACGTAGCCGCTGTTGAGCCCGCCCATGCTCGTCACGGCATTGTTGCTGATGGCTGCGGTGATGACAGCCGGGGCGTCCGCGGCGTTGGCGCGCGCGCCGGCCGCTGCGCCATGGCAGCCGTCGCAGTTGTTGTTCCAGTAGGTCTGCCCGTTGGTGGAGCTTTGTGCCCAGGCTTCCGGGGCCGGTGCCACAAGGGCGATGGCGAGCAGCGCGGCTGCGCCGATCGACCGAAGGAAATGCACCGGCAGGCGCGTCGCCCGCGCCACGTGCTTCGTGCTCTTGCCCATGAGGCCTCCCCGCGCCATGCGTCCCCAGACCTGAAATCGGTGAACACCCCGGAGGCCGTTTCTGTAGGCGACGGCTCCCCGTACCGCTCGATGCTCCTCCCGGTATCCCCTGCGATACCGGCATGGCAGCCTAGTTCATTTCGGCTCCCGCGGGATGCCGAATTTTCGTCATGGCGGCACGAGACGCCCGGCCCGCCGAGAGGCGGCACCGGAGCGTCATGACAGGTGTAATGGGTTCGGGGCGGGCCGGCCGGACTTCCGGCCGGCCGCGAGGCCTAGGGCAGGCACCCGTCCGCGATGATGGCGGCCACCCGGTTGGTGAACTCCGCGCTGGCGATGAAGTCCTGGCGCACCTGGGCGCGGCTTCTCGCCCCGGTGGCGATCTGGTCGATCCAGAACTGCACGCCGCCGAGATCACCGCCTCGCCGCAGGAACGCGTTGTAGAGGTCGCCCACGTACTGCGCATCGGTGCGGTTGCGACTCGCGTACTCGGCGCCGCCGGCGAAGCTGTTCGAAATCGACTCCACCGCGGGGTACACCGACCCGGCGCCCTGGCACTGCGCCGCACGGAACTGCCCCACCCAGCTCGCGAAGCCGCCGTCGTCGGGCAGGCGCGACAGGAGCCCGCGGTAGAAGTCCATCACGGTGTCCACTTCCTTCCTCGCCTGCGTGTTGCCGAAGATCGCCTGCGTGAACGCCTGGAACTCCGGCGAGAACATGTACGAGACGAGCACCACCTCGCGCGGCATCCCCTGCGAAAGCTGCCCCAACCAGAAGGCGAGGCCGCCCGCATCGGGGCCGCGGTTGAAGAAGGTGTTGTAGAGGTCCGTGACGAATCCCGCGTCGTCCCGCGCGAAGGATTCGTACTCGGGGCTGAAGTAGAAGTACGTCGCCATCGCGTACCAGGTCTCGTTCACGTTGGCGCCGAGCGCAGGCAGGCGGACCCGCTCGCTCTCCCAGAAGGCCTTGCCGCCGGCATCCGGGGCACGCCGCAGGATCGATCGGTAGTAGTGCGTGACGAGCGAGCGCTCGCCCGTGCCCGCGAGCGGCACCATCGTGTTGCCGCTGTCCGTCTGTGCGGTGAGCGTGCCGCTCAGGCTGCCCTCGGCGGCCGGGGTGAACGCCACCTGCACCGTGCACGAGGCCCCCACGTTCACCGTCGTGCAATCGTGCGTCACCGCGAACCAGGTCGAGGCGGTCACGGCCGTCACGGCCACCGGCAGGCCGCCGGTGTTGGTGAAGGTGATGGATTGCGCGGGGGCGGTCGTGTTCATCGACTGGCCGCCGAAATCCAGCGACGCGGGGCCCGGCGAAAGCACGCCGGGCGCCAGGTCGAACGTCGCCGTCACGCTTCTGGCGGCATCCATCGTCAGGTTGCACGCGCCCGTGCCGGTACAGCCCGAACCCGACCACCCGGCGAACGCCGAACCGGCGACCGGGGATGCGGAAAGAGCGACCGGCGTGCCCGCGTTGAAGGTGGCCGAGCAGGTGGCGCCGCAGTTGATGCCCGCGGGGTTCGACGTCACCGTGCCGCTGCCCGCACCCGCCTTCGCGACCGTGAGGACATGCGTCACCGGCAGGACCGCGAAGCTGCGCGAGACCGGTGGCGCGGCCTGCCAGAAAGCGTTGCCCGCCTGGTTGGCTGCGACCGTGCAGGTGCCGGTCGCGACGAGCGTGACGGTGTTGCCCGCAACCGTGCACACCGGCGTCGTCGAGGAGGTGAACGTCACCGCGAGGCCCGAGGCCGCCGTGGCGCTCACCGTGAAGGAAGGCGTGCCGATGACACGGTCCGTCAGCGCGCCGAAATCGATCGACTGCGCGAGCGGAACCCACTCGTCGAAGCCCGCGTCGTGCGCGGCACCCTGGGGCCGCGCGGTGCCCTTGAAGTCGGTGGCGGCGCGCGCGGTCGGCGACAGGTCCACCGCCGCCGAGCCGAGGGCGAGCCGATAGTCGCCGCCCGCCGCGTTCGCGAACACCGGGTTTCCCGCCGTCACGAGCGGCGGCGTGATCGTGGCGCCGGTGGACCCCTGGAAGATGGGCGCAGCCTGCGGCGCCGCGTTCCACACGAGCACGCGATCCGTCGTGAGCGCGCCGCCCGTGAGGCGCATCGCGACCAGGTGGTCCGCGACGATGCTGTTGGCGAGCAGCAGCGCCGGGGAGGACGATCCGTAGATCGCGCTGCCGGCGAGCCGGTTGCCCGCGTTCGCGATCGTGACGTGCAGGAGCGAAGCGGCGCCCGCGGCCGCCAGGTGGATCGACTGCCCCTGCGTCGACGAGGCGAGGTTGCCCGCGAAGAGCGAGTTCGTGAGTTGCATCGTCGTCGACGAGCCGGCGTAGATCGCCCCGCCGTACGTGGCGGTGTTGGCGACGAATTTCGTCCTGTCGATCATGACGGTTCCGCCGTTCAGCGAAAGGACGCCTCCGTAGTCCCGCGCGACGTTGGCGGTGAATTCCGCCCCGGAGATCGTGAGGGGTCCCACCGGGGCGTAGGAGAGGATCGCCGCTCCATTGGGCGCCGTGTTGCCCTCGAAGCGGGTGCCCGTGATCGACACCGCGCCCGCGTCGTCGTCGATGAAGAGGGCGCCGCCGCCGATGAAGCTCGGCCCCCCGACGTTGCCGGAGAAGAGGCCGCCCACGATCGTCGCCGAGCCGTAGATCGCCACGCCCCCGGCGGTGTACGCCGTGGAATTATTGGTGAACGTCGAGTCCGTGATCGTCACCGCGCCCCAGGCGTGCACCGCCCCGCCGCCGCTGCCGCCGGTGTTCGCGGTGAAGGTCGAGTTCACGATCGACCAGGAGCCGTGTGTGGTCGCGCCTCCACCGCTTCCGGCCGCGTTCTCCGTGAACGTGCAATTCGAAACCGTCACGTCGGTGCCGTTGATGCCGGCGCCGTTGTTCGAGGCGGTGTTGCGCAGGAACGTCGTTCCCGTCACCACGGTCGAGGCACCCCACACCTCCAGCCCGCCGCCATTCACCGACGAGTTCTGTTCGAGGACGGAGTTTTCGAGCAGGAGGATTCCGGGCGTGTAGATCGCGCCGCCCTGGCTCGTGGCGGCGTTGGCGCGGAAGGTCGTGTTCACGACGTGCGCGCTCGAGCCCTCGGTATAGAGGCCGCCGCCGTACGGGGCCTGGTTCTGCTCGAAGACGCTGTCCGTGACGACGAGGTCCCCGCCGTACATCAGGCCGCCCCCCACGTTCGTCGCGCGGTTGGCGAGGAACTTCACGCGCGCGAGGGTGAGCGGCCCGTAGGAGCGCATGCCCCCGCCGCCGAAGCTGCCCAGGCCGTTGCGCACGGTGAGATCCGTGATCGTGACCGGCGTGCCGGACGACATGAAGGGACGTATGGCGTTGCCGCCGCTGATCGCGAGGGTGTCCCGGCCGGGCCCGGCGATCGTGAGCTCGTCGGTGATGAAGATCTCGGCGGCGAGCGTGATGGTGCAAGGGCACCCCGCGAGCGAGAAGGTGATGGTGTCGGCCCCCGGCGACGCGTTCGCGTCGAGGACGGCCTGCCTGAGGGAACCGGCCCCCGAATCGGCCGTGGTGGTGACCACGAACGGGGCGGCCTGCGAGAGACCTGCAACTGCGAGGAGGGCCAGTACTCCGCGGGCCCACTGCAACCAGCGTCGTTTCATGGCGAGATCCCGGGGCCATGAGGGCCGGGGGATACTTTCACGCTAGCCCTCGCGAAAGCGGGTTCTTGTCCCTGCATCAAGTTCGCCCGCGAAATCCGTGGGACCTCGGGGGCACGGTTTCGCCCGATCGCCGCGGCACACCCGCTTGCATCGCGGCCATATGTCATCCGTAACGCGGCGGGCGGCAAAACGGGCTCCTGCGGAATATGTCGGGTTGACCTGCGGGTCGCTCCCTCCCTACCATCGGCCTTTCCCTGCGGAACAGAGGCGTTCGCGCCCCCACCGCGCATCGAGTCGACCCACGGCCCGCCTGTCGGCGTGCCGCCACGACGGGAGCTTTCCCTGATGAGTCCTCGCATCCTCCACACGGGCCTCGCCGCCGCGCTGTGTTTCGCGCTCGGCGCGCAGGCCGCCCCCACGCGGGTCTCCGCCAACGCCGGCGAAGTGCGCGACATCCTCTACACGACCGGGTCCGGCGCGGCCGGCACCGTCTATGCCGCGACCTTCGGCGGCGGCGTGTTCAAGAGCACGACGAGCGGCTCCACGTGGGCGCACCTGCCGGGCCTCACGGCCCGCTACGTGCATCGCCTCGCGGTGAGCCCGCTTTCCACCGCGCGCATCTACGCGGCGACGGAGAACGGCCTCTTCCGCTCGGCCGACAGCGGCACCACCTGGACGCAGCTCACCTTCGACCCCGCCACGGCCGTCGCGGTGGACCCGGGCAGCGTCACCAACGACACGCTGCTCCTCGGCGTGCCGGGCGTGGGCATCGTGCGGGCCGCGAGCGCGAACCTCGCCGCCCCCACCTACACGCGCGTCTCCTCGGGCCTGGATTCCTCCGACGTCACCAAGATCGAATACCAGTCGAGCGCGGTGGCCTACGCGGTGCTCGCCTGCAACTACCAGGACGTCTCGCCGCCTTTCAAGGAAGGCAACTACGGCGGGCTTTTCCGCACGATCGACAACGGGTCGTCGGGCTGGTCCAACGTCACCACGCTGGCGGCCGTTTCCCTTTCGCATTCGCCCTCCGGCGTCATCACGCCGACGAAGTGCGTCTCCGACGTGGCGACGAACGCGACCACCGTCGTGGCGACCACCTTCGACATGCTCACCAATTCGGGCTTCGTGCAGCGCTCCGTGAGCGCGGGCGCGTGGTCGATGCCCACGGCTTTCGTTGCAACGTCGGGCGACCTGTTCGGCGCCCTGTCGGTGCGCCGCGACCGCAACTCGACGACGACCTTCTGGGCCGGCTCGGCGCAGGTGGGCGTGTGGAAGTCCACGGACAGCGGCCTCAACTGGACGCAGCAGACCCTCAACGCGGCGCCCCAGCACTTCACGGGCGTGCGCGCGCTGGAGACCGTCGTGGGCAGCACCACCGTCCTGGGCGCCTTCAAGGGCCTGGGCATCTCCACGGCGCCCAACACACCGGTAACCCCCAGACCTGGACGCTCGCGACGGGCCTCACGGCGGACCGCGTGCGCTCCCTCGCCAACCACAACACGGCGGCCCCCAACACTTACTACATGGCGCTCGAGCAGGGCGGCGTGCAGAAGTCCACGAACGCCGGCACCGCCTGGACGCCCCTCAACACGGGGCTCAACGTCGTCTTCGGAAATGCGACGGGCGATTCCCTGCGCAGCGCGCAATCCATCGTCGCGCACCCGGGCGACACGAACGTCGTCGCAGTCGGCATGCGCACGCTGGGCCTCTACAACCTCACCGGCGGGACGACCTGGACTTCCGCCAATCCGGGCATCCTCGGATCGGCCACGGACCACAAGCCGCAGGCGTTCGTCGCCAACCCCGCCGGCTCGCGCTTCTACTATTCCCTCTTCGACCCGGCGGGCGCCGCCGGCCAGGGCGCCGTGGCGGGCGGGCTGTACCAGAGCACCGCGCCCTCCACGCTGATCGGCACCGGCCGGCCCATCTTCGAATCCAACCCGTCCCTGGGCGTGGCGCCGGGCTCCTACCGCGTCGTGGTGAGCCCCAACGATTTCAACCGGGTCTTCTTCCTGATGTACGACTCGGAGCCGTACCGCGCCTCGGACGGCGTCAACTTCAGCCGCGTGGCCGTCTCGCACGAAGGCTTCATGCGCATCGCCTTCTGGGATATCGCCGAGCGCCCCGCCACGGGTGTCGTGGTCGGCTCCACGAACAAGGGCATCTTCCGCTCGGCCGATGGCGGCGCGAGCTTCTCGCGCGTGGCGGCGACCGGGCTCACGGACTTCAATCTATCCTCCATCGCCTACTCGAGCGACGGCCGGCTCTTCGGCGGCACGCTCGCGGGCGGCTACTTCTGCTCCAAGGACGACGGCACGACCTGGGCCGCCGTCTCGCTCGGCGGGCTTCCGGCCATGCCGGTGCGCGAGGTGCGCTTCCTGAACAACCAGATCCATTGGCT
This sequence comes from Betaproteobacteria bacterium, assembly GCA_016711875.1. Classification (GTDB taxonomy): domain Bacteria; phylum Pseudomonadota; class Gammaproteobacteria; order Burkholderiales; family Usitatibacteraceae; genus FEB-7. Next base: position 625,076 of record JADJSD010000001.1, read on the forward strand.
GACGGACGGTGGAGGGATCTACAAATCCACCCCGGCCACGGACTGCCCGTGATGGCGCGCGAGGACACGACCATGAAGACGATCCGCACCTTCCTTCGCACCGCCGCCGCCACCGCGGCCCTCGCGCTCGCCGCGCTGCCCGCCGCGGCGCAGAGCTTCAACGCCGAGTTCCGCCTCTCGAACCAGTCGGGCCCGTCGCTCTCGCCCACGGTGGCCGCGACCGGCAACAACGTCTACGTCGTCTGGGCCGAGAACATCGCCCTGGGCGGCGGCGGCTTCGACTCCGAGGTGTTCATCCGGGTGTCGACCACCAACGGCACCTCCTGGAACGCCACGGCGAACATCTCGAACAACGCCGCCCGGCAGGACACCGAGCCTTTCGTGGCCGCCAACGGCGCGAACGTCGTCGTGGCCTGGACGGACAGCCAGGCGAACGGCGAGATCTACTACGTGTTCAGCACGAACGCGGGCGTCTCCTTCTCCGCCCCGGCCAAGATCACGACCTCGGTGGGCTATTCGCGCCCCTCGGGGATCATCGTCGACGCGAGCGGTCGCGTGCACGTGGCCTACTACGACAACTCGTTCACGGGCCTGAGCTTCGGCCAGGTGTTCTACATGTGCTCGAACACCGTCGGCGGCGCGTTCAACGCCCCGGTGAGCGTGCTCGCGAACGACGGCGTCGTCGACAACGAGGCGCCGCGCATCGCGCTCGCGCCGGACGGCACGCTCTACATGCTCTACCGCACCAGCCGCAACGGCGCCCCGCAGGGCGGCTGGCCGCCCTTCGACCAGTACCTGCTGCGCACGAGCGCGCCGGTGACGAGCTGCTCGCCCTCCTGGCTCTACCCGGCGCAGAAGGTCTCGCGCGGGTTGCCCGAGGAGCTGGCGAACACCTACGGCGGCAGCGTCTACGCCGGCCCGACGGGCGCGCTGCACGCCGCCTGGTGGGCGGACAAGGCCGGCACCAACCTCTACTACCGCAAGGGCGTGCCCAACGGCGCCGGTTTCGGCCCGCCGATCGACATCTCGCGCCTGGGCACGAACCACCTGCAGTGGGACGGCACCGCCGCGGAACTCTCGGTGTTCGGCGCGGGCGAGGACGCCGCGAACAACACGCACTTCGTCTTCGCGGACCGCACCTCGACGCGCGACGGCTACCTTACCGGCAACCTGTTCTACACGTGCCTCAACAGCGCGGGCGCGCTGCAGGCGAAGATCGCCGCCAAGTCCACGGGCTCGGCGGACGCCATGCAGCCGCGCGGCATCGTGAACAACGGCGTCTTCCACATGGTGTGGAGCGATTTCCGCGACGCGGCGGCCGCCACCACCACCGGCGCGGAGATCTACTACCGCGGCGTCAATGTGGGCGCCTGTTCCATCACGGCCTCGCCGCAGGCGGGCGTTTCCGTCTCGGCCGTGGCCTTCGGCGGCCAGTCGATGGGGACGACCGCGCCGGCGCAGGCGGTGACGGTCACCAACATCGGCACCGGCACGCTCACCATCAGCAACGTCGCGGTGAACAACGCGCAGTTCGCGCAGACGAACAACTGCACGAGCCTCGCCTCCGGCGCGAGCTGCACGGTGAACGTCACCTTCACGCCGGCCGTGGCCGGGGGCGCGCTGCTCTCGACCACCAACGTGACGGGCAACCTCACCCTCACGAGCAACGGCGTGGGCAGCCCCAACGTCGTGAGCCTCACGGGGACGGGTGAAAAATCCTTGGTCACCCACTACTACCGCTCGATCCTGCGCCGCGCCCCGGACGGCGGCGGCAAGGCCTTCTGGGAGAGCGAGGCCACGCGCCTGTCGAGCCTGGGCGCCAACGTGAACGAGACCTGGTTCGCGATGGCCACGTTCTTCTACTTCAGCGGCGAGTACACCGCCTTCGGCCGCAACGACACGGAGTTCGTGTCCGACCTCTACAACACCTTCTTCAACCGGCCGGCCGACGGCGGGGGCCTCGCCTTCTGGATCGGGCAGATTTCCGCGGGCGTGCCGCGCGAGATCATCCTCGTGTCGTTCATGTTCTCGACGGAGTTCCAGACCTTCGCGCAGGGCATCTTCGGCAACACCGCCGCGCGCAAGGAAGTGGACACGGTGATCGACTTCTACCGGGGTGTGCTCTCCCGGCTGCCGGACACGGGCGGCTTCAACTTCTGGGTGCAGCAGTTCCGCACCGCCCAATGTTCCGGGGCCGCCGCCGTCAACACGCAGGTGGAGTCGATTTCCGGGAGCTTCATGAACGGCGGCGAGTACATCGGCCGCAACCGGACCAACGCGCAGTTCGTGGGCGACCTCTACAACTCCTTCCTGCGCCGCGGTGGCGACCAGGGCGGCGTGCTCTTCTGGATCGGGCAACTCAACGGCGGGGCCCCGCGCAATTCCATCCGCCAGCAGTTCATCACCACGCCCGAGTTCCAGGGCCGGGTGGCAGCCATCATCGCCCAGGGCTGCCTGCCCTGAGCTTCCCCGGGAGCCGGCGCGCCGGCTCCCGTCTTTCACGTCGCTCCGGAGGTGTCGGTGAAGAGATTCGTCCTGCGGGCCGCCGGCCTGCTTCTCGCGTTCGCGACGACCGTGGCCTCCGCTGCCGCGCCCCAGATGATTTCGCCGGTACGCGGTGCCGTCGCCAAGAACGCGCCCGCGCTCTGGCCCCAGGCCGCGCCCGTGCGTTTCAACGGCGACACGCTCTTCGCGTTGCCCGCGGGCGCCACGGTGGAGCTCACGCTCCCGAACGCGGACGTCCAGTCGTACGTCTTCGAGCGCGTCATCGAGCACGGGGGCGGCATCCGCACCTGGATCGGCCAGAGTCCCCTTCGCGGCAACAACGAGCGCGCGGTCATCACGCAAAGCGACGCCGGCACCTGGGGCTGGATGAAGACCCCCTGGGGCGAGTACCGCATCTATCCGGGATCCGACCACGACTGGATCGCCGAAAAGCCCCTCATGAACATCGCGCCGACCTTCTCCGGCGGCGATGCCATTCCGGCCCCGGACGACGATCCGCGGATCCCGATTCCCAAGGGCATCCCGACCTTCGAGAGCCCCTTCATGGTCCAGAAGGCCCTCACGGCCAAGGCCGCGCCGGCACCCGCCTTCGTGGCCGACGTGATGATCCTCTACACGGACGACATCGCGACCAAGCTGGGCGCGGGCCTCATGCCCATGCTCTACAACCTGGTCGCCACCAACAACCTGGCGCTCGCGGACAGCGAAGTGGCGCTGTCGCTTCGCCTCGTCAACGCGACGAAGATCAACCTGCCCAACACGGCCGGCTCGAGCGACACCCTCAGCTCGATGGCGGGCAGCGCCGGCAGCAACATCGCCTTCTTCCAGGGCCTCTCCCACGGCGCGGGCTCGCTGCGCGACCAGGTGGGCGCGGACTTCGTGGCGCTGGTGCGCGACGGGCCGACGGACACCGGCGGCATCGCCTTCGTGCTCAAGAACCCGACGCCGGGCGTGCTCTCGTCCACGGCGGCGCATTCGGTGAACAACTTCTGCGCGGGCGGTTGCGAGAGCATCTTCGCGCACGAGCTGGGCCACAACCAGGGCAACGCCCACGACCGCAACACGGTGGCGCGCGACAGCGGCACCGGCACCGTCTCGCCGACGGCGGGGGTGTTTCCGTATTCCTTCGGCCACAACTTCTGCACCAACGGCTTCACCTGCGACGCCTTCACGCCCGGGGGATGCCCGTCCAACTACGCCCAGTGCGCGAGCCGGGTGACCGGCGTGGACTTCGGCACGATCATGTCGTACGTCAACCCGACGGCGATGAAGTTCTCGAACCCGAACGTGCAGTGCGTGCCCGCGGGCGGCGCCGGCCCGTCCCACGCTTGCGGCCAGGCAGGGGTGAACGACAACGCGCTGTCGATGAACACCGTGCGCAGCAACGTCGCGGCCTATCGCAATTCGACCATCCCGGCGCTCCCGGGCTCGGTGCAGTTCAAGCAGACGCGCTTCGTCGGCACGGAAGCCGGCGGCACGGTCACCTTCACCGCCAGCCGCACCAACGGCAGCACCGGCGCGGTGTCCGCGGCCTACGTGGTGAGCGGCGTCTCCGCCACGGCCGGCGTGGATTTCATCGCCACCAGCGGCACCCTCAACTGGGCGAACGGCGACGCGGCCGACAAGACCATCACCGTCACCCTGCGCAACGAGCAGGTCGTCGAGGGCGTGGAGTCGCTGAGCGCGACCCTTTCCACCCCCGCCGGCACCGCGGGCTTCTACCTCGGGCACCCGACGGTGGCCACGGCCGCGATCCTCGAATCCTGGCCGCCCGGCGGCACCTTCCCGGCCGGCTTCACCGGCACCTCCGGCAACGCGTGGACCACCTCGGCCGACTTTTCCTACGACGGCGACGCCGTGAGCCTCAAGTCCGGCGCGATCCAGTTCGGCGTGAACGGCTGCGACGCGAACGGCAACCCCTCCGGCGCGGGCACGCTGCCCTGCCCGTCCGCCGTGCAGGTCTCGCGCACGTTCCCGGCCGGCGAGGTGAGCTTCGCCTACCGCGTGGACAGTTATCCCAACTTCGGCGTCTTCGAGTTCCTCGTCGACGGCGTGGTCCTCGTCTCGCGTTCCGGCAACCCGGCGACGGTCGCCGACGACCCGGCGCGCCCGGGCTGGCGCACCTTCTCGACGACGATCGCCGCCGGCGCCCACACGCTCGTGTGGCGCTACCGCGTGGGCTTCGGCTTCGCCTGTTCCAACGCCGTTCCGGCGCCGCCCCAGGGCGGCACCTGCGCCGACCGCGCCTGGATCGATTCCGTGAGCCTGCCGGTCGCGTTGACCCCGAGCTCCGTCTCCGTCATCGCCAACACGCCGACGGCCGCGCTGGGGCAATCGATCTCCTTCACGGCCACCGTGAATCCGGGCGGCGCCGTGGGCACCGTCGGCTTCTACGACAGCGGGGCCGTGATCGCGGGATGCGAGGCCGTGGCCGTCGCAAGCGCCACCGCCACGTGCAACACGAGCGCGCTGGCGGTCGGCGTGCACTCCATCGCCGCGGGCTACTCGGGCAACACGACCTTCGCCGCGAGCCTGTCGACGGGCGTGACGCAGACGATCCTCTCGACGCAGACCCTCACGCTCACCAAGGCCGGCACGGGCGCGGGCACCGTCACCTCCAACCCCGCCGGCATCAACTGCGGCGCCACGTGCGCCTTCGCCTTTGGCGGCGGCTCGTCGGTGACGCTCACGGCCGCGGCCTCGGGCGGCTCGGTCTTCGCCGGCTGGTCCGGCGGCGCCTGCACGGGCACGGGCACCTGCGTGGTGACGATGAACGCGGCGACGGCCGTGACAGCCAACTTCGTGACGCTCGCCGGAACGCCCACGGCGACGCTCATGCCCGCCTCGCTCGCCTTCGGCGGGCAGTCGATGGGAACGACGGCACCCGCGCAGGCGGTGACTGTCACCAACACCGGCACGGGCACGCTCACCATCAGCAACCTTGCCGTGAGCAACGCGCAGTTCGCGCAGACGAACAACTGCACGAGCCTCGCCTCCGGCGCGAGCTGCACGGTGAACGTCACCTTCACCCCGACGACGGCCGCGGGCGCGCTGCTCTCGACCACGAGCGTGACGGGCAACCTCACGATCACGAGCAACGGCACGGGCAGCCCCAACGCCGCCCCGCTCACGGGGACGGGTGAAAAATCCCTCGTCACCCACTACTACCGCTCGATCCTGCGCCGCGCGCCCGACGGCGGCGGCAAGGCCTTCTGGGAGAGCGAGGCCGTGCGCCTGGCGGGCCTGCAGGCGAACGTGAACGAGACCTGGTTCGCCATGGCGACGTTCTTCTACTTCAGCGGCGAGTACACCGCCTTCGGCCGCAACGACACGGAATTCGTGTCGGACCTCTACAACACCTTCTTCAACCGGCCGGCGGATGGCGGGGGCCTCGCCTTCTGGACCGCACAGCTCACCGCAGGCGTGCCGCGCGAGATCATCCTCGTGTCGTTCATGTTCTCGACGGAGTTCCAGACCTTCGCGCAGGGCATCTTCGGCAACACCGCCGCGCGCAAGGAAGTGGACACCGTGGTCGACTTCTACCGGGGCGTGCTGTCGCGGCTGCCCGACACCGGCGGCTTCAATTCGTGGGTGGGCCAGTTCCGCACGGCGCAGTGCTCGGGCGCCGGCGCCGTCAACACGACGGTGGAATCGATCTCGAGCGCCTTCATGAACAGCGGCGAGTACCTCGGCCGGGGCCGCACCAACGCCCAGTTCGTGGGCGACATCTACAACGCGTTCCTGCGCCGCGGTGGCGACCAGGGCGGCGTGCTCTTCTGGATCGGGCAGCTCAACGGCGGCGCCACGCGCGATTCCATCCGCCAGCAGTTCATCGCGAGCGGCGAGTTCCAGGGCCGGGTGGCGGCGATCATCGCGCAGGGCTGCCTGCCGTAGCGCCGAATATTCCGGTTGACGCCCCGCGCCAACCGGTTTGAAGTAGCGAACGCCGACAGCCGGGCCATCCGGCTCCGAGGAGTCCCCATGCGGACCGTTCGCTCCCTGCTCGCCCTCGCCGCGGCCTTCGCGGCGATTCCCTCGTTCGCCGCACCGCCCTCCGTGGGCGGCTGCGCGATCCTTCCCGCCAACAACTACTGGAACACCCCGGTGGACACGTTGCCGCTGCACCCGAGCAGCGCGGCCTGGGTGGCGAGCGTGGGCAACACGGCGCGGCTCCACGCGGACTGGGGCAACGTCCTCGCCGACAACTACGGCATCCCCTTCGTCACGGTGCCCGGCACCCAGCCCTTCGTGCCCATCCTGCCCGCGCCGGACGAGGCCTACGAGGACGAGAGCGACCCGGGCCCCTATCCGATCCCGCCCAACGCCCCCATCGAAGGCGGCCCCGCGAGCACGGGGGACCGGCACGTCCTCGTGATCGAGACCACGAACTGCGTGCTCTACGAGCTGTACCGGGCCACGCCCGTGAACGGCGGCGCGGCGTGGACGGCGACCTCGTGGGCGAAGTGGCCCCTGGGCTCCAACGCGCTGCGGCCCGCGGGATGGACTTCCGCCGACGCGGCGGGCCTGCCGATCTTCCCGGGCCTCGTGCGCTACGACGAGGTGCTGGCCGGCGAGATCGCGCACGCGATCCGCTTCACCGCCGTGAACATCTGGGGCCGCGACGCCACGACCGGCGCGCGGCAGTACCTCTGGCCCGCGCGGCACTGGTCCGGCAACGGCTCGCTTTCCACGCGCCCGCCGATGGGCGCGCGCTTCCGGCTGAAGGCGTCATTCGACGTGACGCCCTACAGCCCGGAGACGCAGGTGATCCTGCGCGCGTTCAAGAAGTACGGTCTCGTCCTCGCCGACGGCGGCAGCAACTGGTTCTTCCAGGGCGTCTCGGACACGCGCTGGCCCGACGACGTCTTCAGCGAGCTCGGCTCCATCGCGGGCAGCAACTTCGAGGTGGTGGACACCTCCGTGCTGCAGGTGAACCCGAACTCGGCGCAGGCGCAGCTGCCGCAATCGACCCTCACGGTCACCAAGGCCGGCGCGGGCGCGGGCACCGTGACGTCCAACCCCGCGGGCATTTCGTGCGGCGCGACATGCGCGAGCCCCTTCAATCGCGGCTCGGCCGTCACCCTCACGGCGGCGGCCTCGGGCGGTTCCGTCTTCGCCGGCTGGACGGGCGGCGGATGCGCCGGCACCGGCGCCTGCGCCGTCACGCTCGCCGCGGACACTTCGGTGAGCGCGACCTTCGTCCCGCAGGCGGGCACGCCCACGGCGGCCATCGTCCCATCGCCCCTCGATTTTGGCGCCCAGTCGATGGGCACCACCTCGCCCGCCATCGCGGCCGCGGTCACGAACGTTGGGACGGGCACCCTCACCGTCACCAGCGTGTCGGTGGACAACGCGCAGTTCGCGCAGGCGAACACCTGCACGAGCCTCGCGGCCGGCGCGAGCTGCACGGTGAACGTCTCATTCTCGCCGCTCGTCACGGCCGGCGCGTTGCTCTCGAGCACGCCCGTGGCGGGCAACCTCCTCGTCGCGAGCAACGGCACGGGCAGCCCCAACGCCGCGAGCCTCACGGGGACGGGTGAAAAATCCCTCGTCACCCACTACTACCGCTCGATCCTGCGCCGCGCGGCCGACAGCGGCGGCAAGGCGTTCTGGGAGAGCGAAGCCACTCGCCTCGCGGGCCTGCAGGCGAACGTGAACGAAACGTGGTTCGCGATGGCGACCTTCTTCTACTTCAGCCCCGAGTACGCGGCCTTCGGGCGCACCGACACCCAGTTCGTGTCGGACCTCTACAACACCTTCTTCAACCGCCCGGCCGATTCCGGCGGCCTCGCGTTCTGGACGGGCCAGATCGCCGCCGGCGTGCCGCGCGAGATCATCCTCGTGTCGTTCATGTTCTCGACGGAATTCCAGGCCTTCGCGCAGGGCATCTTCGGCAACACCGCGGCGAGGAAGGAAGTGGACACGGTGGTCGATTTCTACCGGGGCATCCTGTCGCGCCTGCCCGACACCGGCGGCTACAACTTCTGGGTGCAGCAGTTCAGGACGGCCCAGTGCACGGGCGCGGCGGCCGTCAACACGCAGGTGGAGGCGATCTCGAGCGCGTTCATGAACGGCAGCGAGTACGCCGCGCGCAACCGGACGAACGCGCAATTCGTGGGCGACCTGTACAACGCGTTCCTGCGCCGCGGCGGCGACCAGGCGGGCGTGCTCTTCTGGATCGGGCAACTGAACGGCGGCGCCACGCGCAATTCCATCCGCCAGCAGTTCATCGCGAGCGGCGAATTCCAGGGGCGCGTCGCGGCGATCATCGCCCAGGGCTGCCTGCCCTGAGCGATCCGGCATCGCCCGCGATCAGGGCAGGAAGCGCGTCCTGTACTCCGGCGCGTTGAGGAAGCCGTTCAGCAGGGCGCGGCCCGTGTTGCCCGCGTCCATGGTGCCCACCCAGAACGCGAATCCGGACGGATCGGCCTCGCGCCTGAGCATGCCCTGGTAGGCCATCGTCACGTAGACCTCGTTGCGGATCGCTTCGCGGTACTCGGCGGATTCGGAGAAGCCGAGCATCACCTGCCCCCGCGTGAACGCGCCGGCGGCGAGCTGCCCGACCCAGAACGCGAGGCCGGAGGGATCGGGGTCGCGGCCGAGCACGTTGCGGTAGACGAGCGTCACGAACTGCGTATCGTCGAGCGCGCCGTACCGCGCGACGAACTCCGGGCTCTGCGCGAAAGCGTTGGCGATCGCGTCGAGCGGGTTTCCGCTGCCGTAGAAGCCCGTCCAGAAATCGAGGCCGCCGTAGTCCGGGACGCGCAGGAAATAGGCGAAATAGAGCCTCGCCACCGGCGCGATGCGGCCCTGGAACTCCGCGGAATCGAAGAACGATTCGATCACGCGGTCGCGGGAGAGCGCGCCGCTTTCCAGCTGCCCCACCCAGAAGCCGATGCCCTCCGCATCGCCCTCGCGGCGCAGGAAGTCGCGGTACTGCTGCATCGTGAAGAGCCGCGCATCGCGGAAGACATCGTTGTCCTTGTCGAGCGCGTAGGTGCCCTGCGCGAACTCCACGCCGTTCGGGATGCCGTCCTGGTCCGCGTCGCCCTGGGGGTTCGCCCCCGGATCCGCGACGGCCAGCGGCATCACGAGGAACTCGACCTCGAAGACCCCGTTCTCCAGGGAAGCGGCCATGCCCGGCGCCGCCTGCAGGGTTGCCGCCGGCAGCAGCGTCGTGGCGACCACGCGGAAGGGGAACGGATAGCCGTTCACGTGCACCTCGGTCACCGCGATGCCCAGGCCGTTGGTCGTGGCCGTCGTGCGGGAGAGCGTCGGCGTCCCGAATCCGGGAGCGCCCTGGTCGAGGCGCACCGCGAAGTTGACCGTCGCGCCCGCGATCGGGCGGCCGGCGCTGTCCTTCACCTGGATCGACACCGGCTGGCCCGACAACGCCTCCTGGGCGACCGTCACGGTGCTCGCGCCCAGGGTCACGGCCGATGGGGCAGACGTCACGTTGGTCAGCGTGAAGAGGACGGTGCCCGCCGAAGAAGTGGCTTGCACGTGCACCACGCCGGTGTTGGCGTTGGCGACGGCCGTCGCGCAAGCTTTCCCCGAGGATCGGTATTCCGGCGTCCCCGCGAGCCCGGATGCCAAGGTCTTCGGGGGGGTCGTCGTCTCGAACCTCGACGTACCCGCCCCCGTTTCATCGACCGCGCGCAGCCCGACGCTCGCCCCGGAAGGCGGCGGGATCACCTCGAACACGACGGGTGCGTTCGCGACGCCCCTTGTCACGGTCGTCTCGCAGAAGCCCTGCCCCGGGCAAAACCCCGTGCCGGATTCCGGCTGGGTAATGGTCACGCAGAGCGGCTGCGGGTAAGGGAGCCCCGTCACGCCCGTCTGGACCGCGTTGCTCGAGCGCATCGTGCGCTCGCCGTCCGTGGCCGACGACGTGTTCACGGTGACGCTAGCGAGACGGTAGTCGAGGGTGAGTGGCGGGCTCGTGCCGCTGTAGCGGGCCGTCACGGTGAAGTCGAACGGATCCGTAGGCTTGGCGAGGGCGATGGTGGCCGCCGGCGTGCAGGCGGTGCCGGTGGCGTCCGTGATCAGGTCGAAGGACGACGGGCGTGCGAACGCGATGGTGGGTTGCGTCGCCGGGACCGCGAAGTCGATCGTCTCCCCCGAGACACGGTAGGGATCGCCGGCCCCGTCCAGGACCTGGGCGCAGAAACGCCCGGATCGCGAGGCGACGAGTTCGCCCGCGCTGCTCACGGTGATCGAAGGCAGGATCGTGTCCGCCGGCCGCACGAGCGACGAGGGGGACTGTCGGATGCGAACGCGGCATTCCGCGCCCAGCGTCGTTCCCTCGAGCGTCGCGCGCACCAGCACATCGCCCGATGCGCGATTGCCCACGTTCAATGCGAAGGACGCGCTCCCGCCGGCATCCGAGATGACTGTGGTGGGCGCAGAAACCGTCTGGAGTGCGGGATCGACCACGCGGACCTGCAGGCGGGCGCCCGGGATCGGCGCGAAACCGGCGTCGGCCAACACGAAGACGGTGTCGAGCGTGAGCGCCGCCTGCGCCACGTCATAGGCGAGTCCCGGCACCGGCGTCACGCCCTGGCATTCGAAGAACTCGACCCGGGACTGGTCCACGCGGACTTCCACCAGGGTGGACGCCGTGGGCGCATCCGGGCTCGAGCCCGTGCGCGCCTCGACGGCGCATTCGCCGTTTCTCGCCGGCGTCACTTCCACGGTCGCGATCCCGTCGGCGCCGCTGGTCGTGGCGCTGGTCGACAGGACGCAGCCGGCGGCATTGGCGCCGGTCACCTGCCAGCTGACACGCACGTTCGGCACGGGCACTCGACGCACCGAGGGAATGCCGAGTTGCACCGTCCGGCAACTCGCCCCGGATATCCCCGCCGCCGCCGAGGCGCAGGCAAATCCGCAGGCGCCGGAAGTGGTGTTGATCGTGGCGAAATTGCGGATCAGTTGGCATTGCATCTCGCACGCCCCGGCGCGGAACGATCCATCGAAGAGACAACCCTGCTCCAACGCGTACGGCCGCACCCGCACCGTGACGGTCGATCCGGGGGTGGCGATCACCGGCGATTGCAGGACTTCGATCGGGTAGCTCGGCACGGCCACGCCGCGCCCGCTCAAGGCGATCGAGAGGTCGCCGCCGGTGTTGCCCGCACCCAGGGTGAGGCTGGCGGTCGCCGAGCCTGTAGCCGAAGGCTCGAAGCTCAGGAACAGGACACAGGTTCCACCCGCGGGAAGGGTCGCGGTGCAGCCGTTGAGGCCGAGGCGGAAGGGCGTCGGCACAGAGGCGGCGAGTCCGACAGCCGCCGTGGCGCCCGTGTTGGTGACGGTGACTTCGCGGGGGCTGCTGGCGTTGCCCACGCCGACGTCGCCGAAGTCGATGGTCGCCACCGAAACCGTGAGTTGCGGCGCGAGGTTCGGATCGAAGCCGAGTCCCGCGAGCGCCACCTGTGCCGAGGCGTAGGCGGGCAAGGTATTGGCCTGGAAAGCCCCGGATCGCGGGCCCGCGGCCGCGGGCCGGAACGTGACCGGCACCGCGCAGGTCTCGCCGGCCGCGAGGAATGCCGGGCAGGAGTTCGGCGCGACGAAGTCGCCGGTGGTGGCGAGCGCCGTGAGCGCCAGCGATGCCGCGGTCGGGTTACCCACGAGTACCGTGCGCGGGGCGCTCTCGCCGCCGACCGTCACGGTCCCGAAGTCGATGGCGATCGTCGCGCCGCCGCCCACCACATCCACGGCCCTCGGGATCGACTGCGCCGGCAGGTACGTCGGGCTGCCGCTGTAGGTGGCCCACACGGCGAGCGGCGTGGTCGAGGTCGGCGTGACCGTGCAGGCGGCGCTGTTGCCGACGACGCGCTGGACCGAGGTGCACAGCGCGGTGCCGCCGTTGAAGAACGTCACCGAGCCATCGATGGCGCCCGGCGGCGTCGCGACGAGCGTGGCGGTGACCGTGAGCGGCGTGCCGACGGGAACGGTATCGGGCGCGCTCACCGAAATGAGCACGGGCGTTCCCGAGATGACGCCGCCCGTGACGAAGGCGGCGGAGACGCCCTTCGCGGCGTCGAGCGTCACCTGGCACGTGGGCGAGCTGCCGCTGCAATCCCCCGACCAGAAGGCGAAGCTCGAGCCGCTCGCGGGCGAGGCCGTGAGCGTGACCACCGTGCCGGGCGGATGGCTCGCCGCGCAGGTGCCCGAGTTGGCGCCGCCGGCCCGGGTGCAGGCGATGGCGGGCGGCGGCGTGCCCGTCACCGTGCCATCGCCCGTGCCGATCGGCGTCACCACGAGCGGCAGCGTCGGCGGCGTGCCCGTGGCGTCGATGTCGGTGACGAAGACGCTCGGGATCGTCGTGGTGACGGGGCTGCCGGCGCCGGCGATCGGCGCGGAGAGCGAGCCGTCCACGGGGCCCGTGGCACCGGGCGTGAAATTCACCTGGATGCTGCAGGTGCCGCCGCTGCCGCTGACCGTCTGGCCCGAGCAGGTGTCGTTCGCCAGCGTGAGCCCCGCCCCGGCGATGCCGAGCGTTCCGAACGTGACGAAGGAGGTGCCCCCATTGGTGATCGTCACGGTCTGCGAGGCCGTTCCGCCCACTTGCGCCGCGAGCGCGACCGGGCTGGGCGAGGCGGCGAGCGACGGGCCCACGAAGGTGGCCGGCAGGCTGGTGCCGAAGCTCGTGAGCGGCGTTTTCCAGACGCCGAGGTTGCGCCAGTCACCGACGATCAGGGTGTTGAAGCTCCCAGCGCCGCCCGCATCGGCGGTGACGACGAATGCGCCGAGGAAGGTGTCGGCGGCCCCTCGCTGGTTGGGATCGGGCGCCACGGTGGCGTGGAACTCCAGCCGCACGTCCTGGCTGGTGGCGCCGCCCGCGAAAGTGCCCGTGACGCCGGTGGAGCCGTTGCCGAAGGTCACACCCGTGAGCATGGGCCGCGGTTCCGGCGAAGCGAGCAACAGCACGTCGACGGCCGGCGAGACCACGCGGTTGCCCAGGAAAGTCGCGCCCGGGCCCGCCTGCATCACCGGCCCGCTCATCGCCGCGAATACGTTGCCGCCCTCGGTCGTCGATCCGACGTCGTGGCTCGCCGTGAACGGGAGGCCGGGGCAGCAGACGGTGGAGGCGCCGAGCAGGACCGGCGAGTTGCCGAAAATGCCCGCGTTCGCCGGGAACGCGGTGCCATCGGGTTTCATGCCGAAGGCGTTGTTCACGAAGGTCCCGCGCCCCAGGCCCAGCGCCTCGACGGCCCAGTTGGTGCTCACGATGAGGTTCTGGTTCTCCGGGCCGGCGAGCCCGATCGTGGCGAGGGCGTTGTAGAGGTAGGCCGCGCGCTGGGAGGGAAGTGGCGCGCCATCGGGGGCGAGGCCGATCCAGTTGCCCACCAGGCGGGTGTTGCCCGCGCCGCCGAAGACGGTGTTGTCCTGCACGTACGCCGCGAAGTTGAAGCGCGTGATCGACAGGCCGCGGATCGTCACGCCGGCGACGCCCCTGGCGACCGTGAGGCCGTTGGGAATGGCGGAGGAGCCGTCCAGCCGGATGGCGATCGCGGCGTTGTTCTGCCCGAGCGCGAGGGTGTTGGGGCTCGAGCCGGGCTGCGTATAGCCGTCGATCGTGACGTCGGCACGGCCGATGGCGGGCAATTGCGTGGCCGGCGAGATCGTGTGCGGCCCGGAACCGGGGATGCCGAAGGCGATCGTGATCGTCGGCCCCGCCGCCGTGGCGTTCGCGTCGAGGATCGCCTGGCGCAGCGACCCCGGCCCCTCGTCGGCGATGGTCGTGACCGTGTAGGTGAGCTGCGCGAATGCGAGTGCGGGCAGCAGCGCGAACAGCGCGACGAAGGTGCGGAAGGTGGCGGCCATGGCGTTCCCCCGATGGGATGCGGGCCGGCGGGAAAGCCGGTCTCCATGAGGGATAACGCGAAAAGCCCGCCTACCCTGCCAAGCTCCGGCAGGCCCGCCCGAATCAGGGCAGGAAGCGCGACCGGTACTCGGCGGAAGCGATGAAGCCGTCGATGAGGGCGATCCCGGAATGCCCGCATCCCGGTAGCCCACCCAGAAGTTGAAGCCGCCCAGGTCGGGCTCGCGGCGCAGCATGCCGATGTACATCATCGTCACGTAGACCTCGCTGCCGATGACGCCGCGGTATTCCGCCGATTCCGAGAAGCCCAGCATCACCTGGCCGCGGTTCATCGCGCCGGAGTCGAGCTGGCCGGTCCAGAACGCGAGGCCCGACGGGTCCGGCCCGCGCCCCAGCACGTTGTTGTAGACGAGCGTGACGAAGGCCGCGTTCGTGAGGGCGCCGTAGCGGCTCGTGAATTCCGGCGAGGTCGCGAAGGCCTGCGACACGCTCTCGAGCGGCGTGCCGGCCTTGTACTGGTTGATCCAGAAGGTGAGCCCGCCGTAGTCCGGGATGCGCAGGAAGTACGCGAAGTAGAGCCGCGCCACCGGCGAGATCACGCCCTGGAATTCCGCGGAGTTGAAGAAGCCCTCGATCATCTGCTGGCGCGTGAAGGCGGCGGTGGTGAGCGAGGTCGTCCAGAAGTTGAGTCCGTCCGCGTCGGCCTCGCGGGAGAGGAAGTCGCGGTACTGCTGCGCCGAGAAGAGCAGCGCGTTGGTGAAGATGTCGTTGTCCTTCGCGCCGTTCGTGCGGCCGCTGCCGGACTCGAGGCAGTCGGGGATGCCGTCGCGGTCCGTGTCCGTCGCGAGGTTCGTGCAGTTGGCGATGCCCGAGGTGCGGAAAGCGGCCACGGGCTGGCGCACGCAGTTGATCGCCCGCACGGTGTCCTGCGCGCCGTCCACCCCGCACGGCGCCGCGACGGCGCCAGACTGCGTGCCCTGGCAGGTGAGACTGGGGCTCGCGAACTTGGCGACCGTCGGCCGGTGGTAGGCCATGATCGTGCCGAAGCCCGTGCCGGTGTTGTTGAAGCCGGACTGGCCGCACGTCGCCGCCGCGCCGGTGCCGCAGATGTAGTGGCCGTAGGAATACGCGGTGTTGGCGCCCCCGCCGGCGTTGGGCCGGTCGTGCGCCTGGCCGAGGTTGTGGCCGAGTTCGTGCGCGGGCAGCGTCGCGCCCGGGAAGGTCCAGTCGCCGTTCACGGAGTACATGAAGTTCGCGTCGCCCGCGTCCATGCCGCCGATGCCGTCGCCGTTGATCCAGGCGACGCCCGAGATCGAGTTGCCGCCTGCGTTCTTGGGCCCGCGGAACATCGCCACCATGTCCGCGCCGTAGAAGCTGCGGATCGCCGCGACGTTCGCGAAGGTGCCGGTGCCGTTGGTGATGGCGCTGAGCGCGGTCGAGTCGCTGTCACCGGCGAGGTTGGCCGCCTGGTAGGTCGCCTGCAGCGTCGCCACGCGCCGGTAGGTGATCGCGACGTTGCTCGCCGCGAAGTACGCGTTCATGTTGGCGAAGAGGTTGTTGAGCCGCGTGTCGGCCCCGGCGAGCCCGCCGTGGGTGCTCACGAAATCCGGCGTGATGACCGCCATGACGTCGATCGTCGCCTGCGGCGCGGGCATCGAGGTGATGGGACCGCAGGTGGCCTTCGCGCCGAAGCGCGGTTCCGTCCGCGGCGGGACGAGGCCGTCGTTCTCCCGTTGCGGGAGCGGCAGAAGCTCCTGCGCCCGCGTCTTGTCGAAGAGCCAGTCGTGCCCGGCTTGCGAGGGCACCACGCCCCAGGCGCCGTCGGCCGTCTCGATGTCGGCCCAGGAACCCGTCGTGCCGATCGTCCCGGTCGCGCGCAGGTCCTCGCGGCGGCGGTCGACGACACGGCCGGACCAGCTCAGGTCGCCGTTGTCGTGGGTCTCGAGGCGATCCAGGAGGATTTCCACCCGCTGGCCATTGGGCAGCGCGGCCTCGAGGATGTTGCCGACGCCCGTTCCCTCGACCGCCTCGCGATCGACCTGGACCGGCAGCGCCGAGATCATCATCGCCGGCGCCTTGCCGGACTTGGCGGCGATGACGGGCTTGAAGAGGGGTGCGGCGGTCGCGGTCACCGACGCGCAGGCCGCGGCGGCGACCAGCGCGGCCAGTCCGCGGCGGGTGTAGGACGGGGAAGCCATGGCAATGCTCCTCGGCAAGGGTTCGGCCCGTCCGGTCCCGGGCGGGTCCGGACGGCTCCGAGCCAGTATAGCGAGGCCGCCGTGACTAGCCCATGAATCCCAGGTTCGGCGTCGCGAAGCGGGAGAGTTTCGGAAAGATCGTGGCCACGTCCGTCGGAGTGACCCCGAACCAGTTCGCCATCGTGGCCGCGTACTGGTCGACGGAGGTGGTCGGGATCCAGCGCCCGTCGCTCGTGTCGTCCGGGCCGCCCGCGACGATGGTCGGGTAGGTGCCGTACATCTTCGCACCCTGCACGGCCCCGCCCATCACGAACTGGTGGCTGCCCCAGGCGTGGTCGGTGCCCTTGCCGTTCGACACGAAGGTGCGGTTGAAGTCCGACGCCGTGAAGAGCGTCACCTGGTGGGGGATGCCCATCTCCACCGTCGCGTCCCAGAAGGCTCGCGAGGCGGCGCTGATCTCGCCCAGGAGCTCGTTCTGCCGCGTGAGCTGGTCGGCGCCGTGCGTGTCGAAGCCGCCGATGGAACAGAAGAACACCTGGCGCGTCATGCCGAGCACGTTGCGCGCCGCGATGAGGCGGGCGACCATTTTCAGCTGGTTCGCCAGGTCGTTGTTGGCCGGGAACACCGTGTTGATCGTGGCCCCCGAGAGCGCCGCCTGCAACGCGACGGAGTTGTTGACGGCGCGGCCGACCGTGTTGGCCCACGTCTGCTCGAAGGCGTTGGCGTAGGGCCGGCCCATCACCTCGCGGAAGGCCACCGAGACCGGGTCGGTCGCCGTGTCGCCCTTGTACATGCCGATCCCGAACCCCGCCGTCGACGAGACCTTGTAGGACGAGATCGACTGGCCCGTCTGGAACAGGTTGTTGCCGTTCACCGAGATGCAGGTGGAGGTCTGGTTGGCGCCGTTGGTGTCCTTCACGATGTCCGCGATGCGCCCGCCCCAGCCGGTGCGCGTCGCGTCGTCGGAGATCGAGCTCTGCCACTGCGCCTGCTGGTCGCTGTGCGAGAAGAGGTTGTTGGGCAGCGGAACGCTGCGGTTGCGGTACGCCGCCTGCGAGGTCGGCGCGAGCAGGGGCCCCACGTTCGCGACGACGGCCGCGTTGCCGGCGTTCACCAGCGCCGCGAGCTGCGGCATCGCCGGATGCAGCCCGAAGGTGCGGCCCGGCGTGTTGGTGAGCGTGAGCGGCTGCAGCGCCGCCTGCTGGAGCCTCACCGCGCCGCGGGCCGCGTTGTACTGCGCCCATTCGCCGGCGGAGGTGGGGATCACCATGTTGTTCGAATCGTTGCCGCCGAACATGAAGATGCAAACGAGCGCCTTGTAGTCGGCGCCCGCCTTCGCGACGGGACCCGCGGCCGCCGCGATGCGCTGGAGGTCGGTGAGCGCGCCCAATCCGGCGACGCCGAAACCGGCGGCGGCCAGCTGCTTGAGGAATTGCCTGCGATCGGTCATGGCCGGCTCCTACTTCTGGATGACGTAGTCGGGCGAGGTGGCGGCGATCATCAGCGCGGCCTCGACCCGGTTGCGGGTGTTCGTGGTCGGCATCGCGCCGACCGCCTTCTCGATGGATGCCTTGAGCTGCGGCGACATCGAGCCCGCCATGAGGAGCATGTTGATGTGGTCCGCGAGCTTCGGCGGATCCAGCGCAAGCGCCTGGAGCGTGGTGTAGGTCATGTTGAGCCGGGTCTCGCCCGAGCCCCAGTAGCCGCGGTCGACGAGGCCCGAGAAGAAGTTGAGGGCGCCGATGACGCTCGTCTCCGTGGTGATCTGGAACTCCGGCGCGACGAGCCCCATCGCTCCCACCGGGCCGGTGGGACGGAAGTTCGGCGAGAAGAAGTTGAAGACGCTCGGGGCCATGAGCGGGCTCTGGCCGAGGCCGGTGTCGGGGCTGTCCATCTCGTGGATCTCGTTGCGCCCGCTCGTCGAAGCGGCGCCGAAGGCCCGCAGCATGCCGGCGAAGCGGATGACCGGTTCCTTCAGCTTGCCGAAGCCCGCGCCGGCGCTCACCGAAAGGTCGCGCGCCTCGGTGTCGAGCAGGATCGTCCGCACCACGGCGGCGAGGTCGCCGCGCGCGCCGGCGCCGTTGTTGCCGAAGGTGGTCGCGCAGCGCTGCACCTGGCCCCGGCTCGGGTTCGAGGTGATGAGCCGCTGGATGAGCTGGCGGCAGATGAACGGGCCCACGTTCGGGTGGTAGAAGATGTTGTCGAGGGCGTCCTTCAGGTCCCGCTCGGGCGTCTGGAAGGGCGGCAGCACCGTGCCGGAGAGCAGCAGCTTGTCCGCCGTCGAATGCTGGCTCGGCCAGGCGACCATCGGCGCGGTCCAGTTCTCCTTGGCGCTCTGGAAGGTCTTCGGGTCCGCGGTGTTCGCGCCGGCGAAGCTCCAGCCGGTGAAGGCCTTGGCGAAACCGAGCACGACGTCCTCGTCATAGCTGGGCACGGCCTTGCCGTTCGCGTCGAGGACGGGCGTGCCGTCGATGTTGAGCTGGGCGAGCCCCACGGAGAAGAGCTGCAGCACCTCCCGCGCGTAGTTCTCGTTCGGGCGCCTTCCGGTGGCGGCGTCCTCCTTCTGGCTCTTGAGCATGTCCAGGTAGTACCCCATCGCCGGGTGGAGCGTGACTTGCTCGAGCAGCGTGCGGTAGTTGCCGAAGGCATTGCGGTTGAGCATGTCGTAGTAGGAGGACATGGCCCACGGCGAGAGGTCCGGCGCGATGTTCGAGATCACGAAGATCTGCGAGAGCGCGAAGGCCGTGCGCGCGCGCAGCTGGTCCTGGCCGAAGAGCCACTGCTGCCAGATGGCCTCGTAGCTGTCCGAATCGAAGGCGTAGCCCGTGTTGTGGCGCACCATCGCCGTGTTCACGTAGTCGACGTGCGGGGCCGCGGGGCGGGCCATCTGCTCGTCGATCCAGGCCGGGTAGCCCTTCTTGCGCACGTCGACGATTTCGGAGAGGCTGCGGATCCCGAAGGTCGACTGCGTGAGGAACCGGGCCGCGTCGACGAACTGCGAGGTCGCCGGCATCGAATACGTGTGCATGAACCGGTCGCGGTATTCGATGGAGTTGAAGAACGAGGAGATGAGCGCCCGCTCGTCCGCGGCGCCGCTCGCGATGCGATTGACCCAGTAGGAGAAGCCCGATGAATCCGGCGTGCGCCGCATCATCGTCGTGTAGAGCGCGCTCACCATGACGGAGGGCGTGGAACTCACGCCGAACTCCGCGGACTGGGAGAAGCCGGCCATCACGTTGCCGCGCGTGCGCCGGCCGGCGTCCAGCTCGCTGACCCAGTACGCGTAGCCGCTCGGATCGGGCTGGCGGCCGAGCACGTTGCGGTAGACGAGCTGCACGAATTCCGCGTTCGTCTTCGGCCCGTAGGTCGCCATGAACTCGGGGCTCTGCGCGAACGCCTCGGAGATGTCCTCGAGCTTCGTGCCCACCTGGTTCTGGTACATCCAGAAGAGCAGGCCGTCGTAGTCCGGCGCCCGGCGGAAGTACGCCAGGTACAGGCGCGAGACCGGGGCGATGGCGTTGCGGAACTCGTTGGAGACCAGGAACGTGTAGATGAGCTGCTCGCGGGGCACCGTCCCGGCGCTGACGCCGCCCGTCCAGTACATCACGCCGACCGCGTCGCCCTCACGCTGGAAGAAATCGCGGTACTGCTGGCGGACGAAGTAATAGGGGCTGCCGAAGACGTCGTTGTCCTTGATCGCGGGATCGAGGCCTTCCTGCGACTCGATGATGTCGGGGACGCCGTCACCGTCGGTATCGACGGTTGCGGCCGTCGCGGGCATCGAGGCGGAAATCGCCCACGCAAGGACTAACGCAGCCGGCAAGGACCGGCGCTTGTGGTCATGACGCATGACTTCCTCCCTGGAATGTCTGCTTGCGTTGCAAATGCAGCAATCATGCCAGATTGCAAGCTCTTGATTTCATTCCCCTCGAGCGCGCCCCGGGCACACCGAACGTCGCCGCGAAGCGACAAGGCATCCCGGGCGCACGAATTCGGCCGGCGGGTCCTTCGGGCCTTTGGCCGGTTTCGCGCACCCACCTCGTTCGACTTGTGAGAGGCCCTGCGCCGCGAGCGGCTCGAGGCCGCGCTCGGCACCCGATGAATCCCAGGAGAAGACATCCCATGAACCGATTCGCCCGGGCCGCCGCCCTCGCCTGCCTGCCCCTCGTCAGTCATGCGGCCGACATCGTGCTCACCCCGCCCGCGGGCGGCGGCGTCGCCATCACGAACGCGGCCGGCGGCACGACGCGCCTTCGCGTGGCGGACGACGGCCTCGTGACGCTGCCGAGCCTCACCGCGCTGCCGGTGGCGGGCACGGGCCTGTGCATCGACGCGGCGACGGGACGCATCGGCACGTGCACCCTCGCGGGCGGAACCGGGACGGTCACCAGCCTCGTCGCGGGCACGGGCCTCACGGGCGGCACCATCACGTCGAGCGGCACGATCGCGGCGGACACCACGTTCCTGCAGCGGCGGGTGAGCGCGTCGTGCGCGGCCGGCTCCAGCATCCGCGCCATCGCGGGGGACGGCACCGTCACCTGCCAGGCCGACAACGTGGGCACGGGAACCGTGAACGGCGTGACGGCGACCGCGCCCCTCGTCTCGACCGGCGGCGCCACGCCGAACCTGAGCCTCGCCGGCGGCGCGGACGGGCAGGTGCTCGCGTGGTCCGGCATCGCGGCGGGCTGGACGGCCAATCCCGCAGTGAACCGGCTGCTGATTTCGGGAGCCGTCTTCCTGGACGGGTTCGTACCGAACCTGCCCGGTGGCACCCCCGAGATCGGGCGCTTCTTCAAGGAAGGCGTGCTGTTCATGCACGGCGGCGGAACCGGGAATACGGCGCTCGGGCGGCAGGCGCTCAATCCCGTCGGGCAACTGGACGGCCCGGGCGCGGAGAACACGGCAATCGGCGCGGGGGCCCTGGGAGTCAACCGCCAGTCTTCGCGGAACACGGCCGTGGGCTTCGAAGCGATGGGAGGGCTCAATTTCGACAACTTCGGGGCGCCCTACGACAGCGAGAACACGGCGGTGGGCTACCGCGCGCTCTTCAGCGTGGCCCCCGTCACCTTCGCGAACGGCCGGTACAACACCGCGCTCGGCGGCTTCGCCCTGTCCAGCATCGGCAGCGGCAGCAGCAACGTCGCGGTGGGCCATTCGGCGCTGACGGCGCTTGGCGGCCCGAGCGGGGCCAATACGGCCGTGGGCACCGGGGCCCTCTTCCAGCTCGGCAGCGGCAACGACAACATCGCGATCGGGCCCTTCGCGGGGCAGTTGCTCACGAGCGGCAGCAGCAACATCTACGTCGGCAACGTGGGCGTCGCCACCGAGAGCGCGACGACGCGCATCGGGCACATCGGCACCACCCGCACGTTCCTGGGCGGCATCCGCGGCGTCACGACCGGCGCCAACGACGCCATCGCCGTCATGGTCGACAGCCAGGGACAACTCGGCACCGTGAGTTCCTCGCGCCGCTTCAAGGACGACATCGCGGACATGGGCGAGGCGAGCGGGGGCCTGCACGACCTGCGCCCGGTGACCTTCACCTACAAGGCCGACGCCGACCCGGCGGGCAAGCGCGTGCAGTACGGGCTCATCGCCGAGGAGGTGGCCGAGGTCTACCCCGGCCTCGTCGCACGTGCGCCCGACGGGAAGGCGGAGACGGTGCTCTACCACTTCCTCGCGCCGATGCTCGTGAACGAGTTCCAGAAGCAGCAGCGCACGATCGACGCGCAGCGGGCGGAGCTCGACGCCATCCGCGCCGAACTGGCCGACCTGAGGCGCTCGCTCGCCCCCGCCCGCTGAACCGGAGAATTCCATGAAACGCCTGCGACTGCTGAACGTCCTCACGATCGCCTTCGCCCTCGACGCTTCGGCCGCGCAGGTCACCGTACCCGCGGGCGCCTCCATCACGCTGCCCGGCGGTTCCCTGTCGCTCGCCTGCGCGAACCTGGGCTTGCAGGGCACGATGACCCTGGGCGCCTCGCAGGTGCTCACCGCCGGGAACGTCACGGTGGGCACGGGCGCCACGCTCTCCGCCGGGTCGTCGCTCCTCACCGTGGGCGGCAACTGGAGCAACGCGGGCGGCTTCTCCGCGGGCACGGGAACGGTGGTCTTCACGGATGGATGCACGAGCGCGCCGGCCACCCTCTCGGGCGCGACGGCGTTCCGGAACCTCACCTTCACGAGCCTCACGGGGCGCACGTTCGTGATTCCCGTCGGCAGCGCGATCTCCGTCACGGGCGCGCTGTCGCTGGCCGGGACGCCCGGCAACCCCATCCAGGTCACCTCGGCCACGCCGGGCCAGGCCGCGCGCATCGCGCTCGCGCCGGGCGCCACCTACACGAGCGCCAACGCGCAACTGGCCGCGGGCGTCACGGTTTCGCCCGACGGGATCAGTCCGTCGGCCGCCTCGCTCGATTTCGGCGGGCAGTCGATGAACACGACGGCGCCGGCCCTGGCGGTGGTCCTCACCAACTCGGGCGGTGCGCCGGTGACGGTTTCGTCGGTGACGCCTTCGACCTACTTCGCCGTGACGCACAATTGTTCGACGGTGGCGGCAGGGGCTTCCTGCACGGCGAACGTCGCCTTCACGCCCACGGCGGAGGGAGCCTCAACGGCACCCTCACCGTGCAGTCGAGCGCGGGCAATGTCACGGTGCCGCTCGCGGGCACGGGCGAGCGTTCGCTCGTCACGCACTACTACCGCTCGATCCTCAGGCGCGCGCCCGATGCCGGCGGCAAGGCCTTCTGGGAAAGCGAGAAGGTGCGGCTGCCTTCGCTCGGGGCCAACGTGAACGAGACCTGGTACGCCATGGCGACGTTCTTCTTCTTCAGCAGCGAATACCAGTCCTTCAATCGCGACGACACGGGCTTCGTCTCCGACCTCTACAGCACGTTCTTCAATCGTCCTGCGGACGGTGGTGGCCTCACCTTCTGGACGGGACTCCTCGCGCAGGGCATGCCGAGGGAGGTGGTGCTGGTCTCCTTCATGTTCTCCACCGAGTTCCAGACCTTCACGCAGGCGATCTTCGGGAATGTCCAAGCTCGCAAAGAAGTCGATACCGTCGTCGATTTCTACCGAGGCCTGCTCTCGCGGCTTCCCGACGACGGCGGCCTCGCCAGCTGGGTGGGCCAGTTCCGCGCGGCGCAGTGCGCGGGAGCCGGTTCGGTCTACTCCACCGTCGAGGCCATCTCCAGCAGCTTCGCGAACGGCGGGGAGTACGCCAGCCGCAACCGCACGAACGCGCAGTACGTGGGTGATCTCTACAACGCGTTCCTGAGGCGAGGCGGCGATCTCGGTGGGGTGCAGTTCTGGATCTCCCAGCTCACCGGCGGCGCCACGCGAAGCGCGATCCGCCAGCAGTTCATCGCGAGCCCGGAGTTCACCAACCGCGTGAACGCCATCATCGCCGAGGGCTGCGTGCCCTAGAAGCCCGCGGAACGATCTCGGCGGCCGTGCAGGCGAAGGCCGCCGAAAAGGGGCCGTCGCGGCCGGTGGCAGGGTTTGCCGCCGGATTGCGTTCTCCTAGCCAGCAACCCGGCATACCGGCCGGTACTACACGGAAACCCCATGCGTTCGGCCCTCCTGCTTCGGGCGAAACGGGCGTTCGCCCGTCTCGCGGTCTTTCTCCTCGCCACCCTTCCTGCGGTGCCCCTCACGGCGCACGCCCAGGCCGCCTTCCCTCTGCCGGACCTGAAGCTCATGGCCGGCGGCGGCAACGTGCTCGCGATCGCGCGCCAGACCGACGGCCGGATCCTCATCGGCGGCGACTTCGCGCGGGTCAGTGGCGAACCGCGCCAGGGCCTCGCGCGCCTGCTCGCGGACGGCACGCTCGACGCCACCTGGAACCCCGGCACGGACGGCATCGTCCGCGCCATCGCCGTGGCCGGATCGACGATCTACGTGGGCGGCGACTTCGCGACGCTGGGCGGCGCCCCCCGCGCCAACGTGGGCGCCGTCTCCGACACGGGGACGGTCACGGCGTGGAACCCCGGCGCGAATTCGACGGTGTTCGCCCTGGCCGTGGACGGCACGGACGTGGTGGCCGGCGGCCAGTTCTCGCAGCTCGGCGGCGAGAACCGCGCGAGGCTCGCCCGCATCACGTCGGCCGGCGCGGTCACCGCGTGGGCGCCGGAGCCCGACGGCGTGGTCAACGCGCTCGTGCAGGGCCCCTCCGCGATGATCGTGGGCGGGCAGTTCTCCACCATCGGCGGCGCCACCCGGCGCGGCGTGGCGCTCGTCGACGCGGCCGGGCTCGCCACGACATGGAACGCCGGGCTGAACGGCAACGTGTCCTCCATCGCCCGTGACGGGGATACCGCCTGGATCGCCGGTTCCTTCGGTGCGCCCCGCGCCGGCCTCGCCGGCATCTCGCTCACGACCGGCGCCGCACTCGCCTTCGATGCCCAGATCGCGGGATCCGCCAACGCGGTCGCGGCTTCCGGCGGCGAGGTGTATCTCGGCGGCAGCTACTTCGAGGCCGGCGGCACCCGCGCAACTGCTTCGGCGCCTTCGACGGGGCGAGCGGCGCGCTCACCGCGTGGTACCCGGACGCGGGCGACACCTGCGAAGGCAACGCGCTCGCGATCGCCGGCACCGACGTGCTGGTCGGCGGCGCATTCGAGCGGCTCGGCAACGCGCCCGCCCTGAGTTTCGGCCTCGTGAGCGCGGCCGGCGTGACGGCGGCCTCGCAGTCGTCGGTCGGCCGTAACGGCGCCCAGGTGAACGCGATCGCGCGCCTGTCCGACGGCCGCCTGGTCGTGGGCGGTAGTTTCCGGGCGGCGGGCCCGTACCTGCGCGCCAACCTGCTGCGCGTGCTGGCGGACGGCACCCTCGACCTCGCCTTCGATTCCGGCACCGACGGCGAGGTGCTCGCCCTCGCCGCCGTGGGCTCCACGCTCTACGTCGGAGGTTCGTTCACGCGGATCGCCGGGACGCCCCGCTCGTTCGCCGGCGCCGTGGATGGCAACGGCGCGTTCCTTCCCTGGACGCCACCGGTCACGGGAAGCGTCCTCGCCATCGCCACCGCCCCGGGCAAGATCTACCTCGCGGGTGAGCCGGGTGCCGGCGCGAGCCCGGGCAGCGCGCTGGGGCGTGTCGACGCGTCGACCGGCGCGCTGGATGCCTGGAACGCGGGCGTCGCGGTAACCGTTCGCGCAGTGGCGATCGGCGCGCGCGTCTACGCGGGCGGCGACTTCACGGACGCGAACGGAGAATTGCGCTCGCGAGCGGCGGCTTTCGATCTCATCACCGGTGCCGTCACGCCCTGGGCGCCGGAGCCGAGCGGGCGCGTGCGCTCGATTGTGGTCGACGGAACCCGCGTGTACCTCGGCGGCGATTTCGCGCTGCCGCGGCCGGCGCTCGCGGCCGTGGATGCGACGACCGGCGCGCTCCAGGCGTGGAACCCGGGCGCGAGCGGTTCCGTGAGCGCGATGTCGCTCGGCGGGACGGTGCTCTACACCGTCGGCGGCTACAACCTCGCCTCCACGCCGCCGCGCAACGGCCTCGTGGCTTTCGATACCCTCGCCGACACGGGCAACGTACTGGCGTGGAACCCCGCCATCGCGGGCGGCGCCGCCGTCACGATCCTGGCCGGCCCTTCCGCCGTCTACGTGGGCGGTGCCTTCAATTCGCTGGGCGGGTCAACGCGCCTCGGGCTGGGTGCGCTTCCGCTGAGCGGCGCGCCCTCGCCGCCTTCGCGCATCGCCATCCTGTCGATCAACGCGGGCCAGCCGGTGCTGCGCGACACGAATTTCGCCATCGTGGTGCAGAGCCAGGACGCCCTCGGCAACCCCGCCGCCGTCGCCGCGGACACGACGCTCGCGTTCACGGTGGCGAGCGGCACCGGCGCGCTGCTCGCCGGCGTGCCCTGCACCGTGCTCGCGGGCCAGAACACCTGCTCGTACACCACGCAGTACAACGTGGCGCAGGCCGGCGTCTCGGTGACGGCGAGCGTTGCCTCCGGCGATGCCCTCACGGCGGTGACGAGCAGCTCGTTCTCCGTGTTCAGCCCGTCGAGCATCACCTTCTCTCTCGCCGCGACGGGGATCTTCGTGAACGGCTCGACGACGGCCCAGATCGCCGTGACGGGCACCTCGCCCACGGGCACGGTGACGGTTCGGGCCAACGGCGTGGCGGTGGCCAGTTGCACCGCGGTGGCGCTCGTCGCCGGGGCGGCGAGCTGCACCCTCTCGGGACTCGCCGCCGGCGTCTACAACATGGATGCGACCTACTCGGGCGATGCCACCCACGCACCGGCCGCCACGCCCTTCGACATCGGGCTCACTGTCGCGCCGCTGCCGCTGCTGCGCGTGTTCAAGGCCGGCACCGGTTCGGGCGGCATCGCTTCGAACCCCGGCGACATCGATTGCGGCACGACTTGCCTGGCCACGTTCAACCCCGGCACCGTGGTCACGCTCACGGCGACGCCGGCCTCCGGGTCCGTGCACACGGGCTGGAGCGGCGGCGGGTGTACGGCGGCCGGGCCCTGCCAGGTCACGATGAACACGCCAGCCGACGTGACGGCCCGCTTCGAGCTGGCCGCCGTGGGCCTCACGGTCACGATCAGCGGACCGGGCGCGGGGACGGTTTCCTCGGCACCGGCGGGCCTCGACTGCGGCGCCACGTGCACCGTGCCCTTCGTGGGCAACACGGTCGTCACGCTCACGGCCACGCCCTCGGCGTCCTCCACGTTCGCCGGCTGGTCGGGCGAGGGGTGCAGCGGCACGGGCACGTGCGTCGTCACGATGGATACGGTGCGCAACGTGCAGGCGGGTTTCTTCCTCGCGCGGCGCACGCTCACGGTCGCCCGGGCGGGCGCAGGCACGGGCCGAGTCGATTCGTCGGGAGCGGACATCTTCTGCGGCAGCGACTGCACCGAGACCTACGATCACGGCACGACGGTCAGCCTGGCGGCGACCGTGCTCCTCAGCGATCCGGCCACGGTGTTCGCCGGCTGGAGCGGCGCCTGTTCGGGCACGGGCACCTGCCTGGTGACGATGGACGGCGACAAGAGCGTTACGGCCACCTTCAACCTGGAAACCGGTGTCCTGTCGCCGAGCCCCGCGTCCCTCGGTTTCGGTGGGCAGTCGATGAACACCACGGCGCCGTCGATCGCGGTGACATTCACCAACGGGGGCGGGACTCCGGTCACGGTCTCCTCCGTCACGGCCTCGACCTACTTCGCGGTGACGCACGACTGCTCGACAGTGGCGGTGGGCGGTTCGTGCACGGCCAACGTTTCGTTCACGCCGACGGCGGAGGGGAGTCTCAACGGCACCCTCACCGTGCAGTCGAGCGCCGGGCCCGTCACGGTGCCGCTCGCGGGCACGGGCGAGCGCTCCCTCGTCACGCACTACTACCGCTCGATCCTTCGCAGAGCCCCCGATGGCGGCGGCAAGGCCTTCTGGGAAAGCGAGAAGGTGAGGCTGCCCTCGCTGGGCGCCAACGTGAACGAGACCTGGTACGCCATGGCGACGTTCTTCTTCTTCAGCAGCGAATACCAGTCCTTCAACCGCGACGACACCGGGTTCGTGTCGGACCTCTACAACACCTTCTTCAACCGGCCGGCCGATGGTGGGGGCCTCACCTTCTGGACGGGATTGCTCTCACAAGGGATGCCGCGGGAGGTGGTGCTGGTGTCGTTCATGTTCTCGACCGAGTTCCAGACCTTCACGCAGGCCATCTTCGGCAACGTGCAGGCGAGAAAGGAAGTGGACACGGTGGTGGACTTCTACCGCGGCCTGCTCTCGCGGCTTCCCGACGACGGCGGCTTCGCGAGCTGGGTGGGCCAGTTCCGCACCGCGCAGTGCCAGGGCGCCGGATCCGTCTACACCACGGTCGAGGCGATCTCCAGCAGCTTCGCCAACGGCGGGGAATACGCGAGCCGCAACCGCACGAACGCGCAGTACGTGGGTGATCTCTACAACGCGTTCCTGAGGCGAGGCGGCGATCTCGGTGGGGTGCAGTTTTGGATCTCCCAGCTCACCGGCGGCGCCACGCGAAGCGCAATCCGCCAGCAGTTCATCGCGAGCCCGGAGTTCACCAACCGCGTGAACGCGATCATCGCCGAAGGGTGCATTCCCTAAGTCACCTCGCCCGGCCTGAAAGTAGCGCCGGACCCGCGGGCTGGCCCCTTTCTTGCAACGATCGGGCCGTACCCCGCGCCAGCGCGGGGTTCCGTCGCCTGCGGGCGACGAAACCCGTTTTCGTGCGACGAATCCGAGCACACGACCGCCGCGTATCGACGGGAAGCGCGCAAACGCGCAAGCTCGGCATCCCGCCCGGCCAGAGGAACGCGACCCGGTGAAACCCGACCTGACCCCGACTGCCTTCCGCCGCCTGTTCCGGGCTCCCGCCCTCGCAGGTGCAGCCCTGCTCGCGCTCGCGGCCGCACCGCCAGCGCTCGCCCAGCCCGTGCTCAAGACCACGACGCTGATCGGCACCCTGTCCTCGCCCTGGGGCATGGCCTTCCTGCCCGACGGCCGGATCCTCGTCACCCAGCGCGGCGGGTCCCTGGTCATCCTGGCGCCCGATGGCCGCTCGGTGCAGGGGACCGTGACTGGCCTGCCGGCGGTGTCCTCCGCAGGACAGGGCGGGCTCCTCGACGTCGCGCTCGATCCGGACTTCACGTCGGACCCGTGGATCTATTGGACTTACACCGAGGCCGGCACCGGCGCCGAGGCCGGCCTCAAGGGCACCGCCGTCGCGCGAGGCCGCCTGGTAGGCAACGCCCTGCAGAACGTGGGCGTCATCTACCGGCAGGTGCCGAAGGTCTCCGGGGACGGCCACTTCGGCTCGCGGCTCGCGTTCCGCAGCGACCGCACCCTCTACGTGACGCTCGGCGAGCGCCAGCAGGGGAGCCCCGCGCAGGACCTCACGAAGACCCTCGGCAAGACGGTCCGCATCCACCGCGACGGCACGGTGCCCGTGGACAACCCCGCCATCGCCGGCGCGCGCCCGGAGATCTGGAGCTACGGCCACCGCAACCCGCAGGGCGGCGCGGTGCGGCCCGGGACGGACGAACTCTGGCTGAACGAGCATGGCGCGGAAGGCGGCGACGAACTGAATCGCGTGGTGCCCGGCGGTAACTACGGCTGGCCCAACGTGAGCTATGGCTGCAACTACGGCGAGACGAATTACCCGGCCTGCCGGTTCGGCGGCGGCGTCCACGCTCCCACCTACGTCGAGCCGGTGAGCTACTGGATCCAGGAATCGCCGACGGGCCCGATCCCGTCTTCGATCGCGCCCGCCGGCCTGCTCTTCTACACCGGCGCGGGCTTCCCGGAATGGCAGGGACAGGTGTTCATGGGCGCGCTCGCGGGCACCGCGCTCTGGCGCGTGGCGCTCAGCGGCAACACGGAGACGGCGCGCGAGATGATCCGCGGCCCGTCGAATTCGCTCAACGATCGCGTCCGCGCCGTCGCCCAGGGGCCGGATGGCTGGATCCACGTGCTCACCGACAGCGGCAAGCTCATCCGCGTGAGCCGCGACCTGCCCGCGGGGCCGCCCGCCGCGCAACCGGCCGCCGTAGGCTTCGGCAGCCACTCGATGAACACCACGGCACCCGCGCAGCTGGTGACCTTCACGAACACGAGCGCCTCGCCCCTCACGGTGACCGGCGCGAGCGCGACCGGCCCCTTCGCCACCCTGCAAGTCTGCTCCACCGTGGCGAGCGGCGACGCGTGCCGCGTCACGGTCACCTACACGCCGACGGCCGAGGGTCCGCAGTCCGGCTCGCTCACCCTGCAGACGAGCCTCGGCCCGGCCACCGTTTCACTCACGGGCACGGGCGAGCGCTCGCTCGTCACGCACTACTACCGCTCGATCCTGCGCCGCGCGCCGGATGCGGGTGGCAAGGCCTTCTGGGAGAGCGAGACGACGCGGCTCGCGAACCTGGGTGCCAACCCCAACGAGACCTGGTACGCGATGGCGGCTTTCTTCTACTTCAGCGCGGAATACACCGCCTTGGGTCGCAGCAATGCCGAGTTCGTCGGCGACCTGTACATCACCTTCTTCAACCGCGCGGCCGATTTCGGCGGCCTCACGTTCTGGACGGGGCAGCTGGGCAGCGGCATGCCGCGCGAAGTGGTGCTCGTCGCCTTCATGTTCTCGGCGGAGTTCCAGGCTTTCACGCAGGCCCTCTTCGGCAACACGCAGGCGCGGCGGGAAGTGGACACAGTGGTGGATTTCTACCGCGGCCTGCTCTCGCGCCTGCCGGACGACGGCGGCTTCGCCGGCTGGGTGGGGCAGTTCCGTGCCGCGCAATGCCAGGGTTCGGCGGCGGTGGTCGCCACCACGGAATCGATTTCCAGCGGCTTCGCGAACGGCGCGGAGTACGCGGGCCGCAACCGCACGAACGCGCAGTTCGTGGGCGACCTCTACAACGCGTTCCTGCGGCGCGGCGGGGACCTTTCGGGCGTGCAGTTCTGGATCGGCCAGCTCGGCGCCGGCGCCACGCGCGACAGCCTGCGGCGGCAGTTCATCGCGAGCCCGGAATTCCAGGGCCGCGTCCAGGCCATCCTCGCGCAGGGGTGCCTGCCGTAACCGGCGGCGGGGAAACTACGGCGTGCGGTGCAGGACGCTGTACTCGACCGAGCCGCCCATGATGTCGATGACCATCTGGCGCGTCATGCCGCCGGTGCGCAGGCTCGTCACGTAGAAGTCGAAGCCGCCGGCGTCCGGGTCGCGCTTGAGGAGCTCCCGGTAGCAGGCGCGCACGAATTCCTCGTCGCCCGCGATGTCCACGAGCCCCGTGTAGTCCGGCACGGGCGGCACCTCGATGTGCTCGACTTTCTCCGCCGTCACGTCGAAGAGCCACTCGTGCAGCAGTTCGCAGCGCCGCTGCCGGAAGCCCGCGCGCTCGAGGTAGTGCTCGAGTAGCACGTCGGTGAACGACGTGAAGTGGAAGTCGCCCGTGTAGGCCTGCGTGCCGAAGAGGCACTGGATGAGCTCTTCCTGCTTGGCCGGGTTGCGGTTGGCGCGCTGGGAGAGCAGGTCCGCGACGCCCAGCACGCTCGGCACGCGGATCGTGATCGTGCCGCCGCGGCGAAGCACTCGGTTCCAGTGGGCCAGGGTGCGCAGCGTCTCCGTTCGCGGCAGGTGCTCGAGCACGTCCTGCGCGACGATCTCGTCGTAGTGGAGCGCGGGCAGGAAGCCGATCTTGCGCACGTCCGCCAGGAGGTCCGGGTGGTGCCACGCGTTCATGTCGACGTTCACGAACCCCGCGCGGTGATCGAACCCGCAGCCGAGGTTCAGCTTCTTCGGGAATGCGGCGGGGTCGAAGGTTTCGGGGGTCTGGGGGGCGGGGCGGGACAAGGCTCGGAGTCTCCTGCTGCGGGTCGACAAATTACCACATTGGCACCGGGCGAACGCGGGGCTGCGGGCCCCTGCGATCACGCCGGCGCTACGGCGCGGGCATCCCGGAGCCCCGGGCCCGATAACCACTCGCCAGTTCGACCAGGCGCGGCTTGATCCGGCCGACGATCGCGTCCCAGTCGAATTCCTCCTCGACGCGGCGGCGCGCGTTCTGCGCGCGTTCGCGCGCGGCCGCCGCCCCCTCGCCCAGCACGTCCCGGATCGCCGCCGGGAAATCGGCGATCTCGCACACCCGGGCGCTGCGCTCGTCCTCGAGCGCGAGGCCCCGCCCGCCCACCGGGGACGTCACGACGGGCATCCCGCAGGCGAAGTAGTCGAGCATCTTGAGGTTCGTGCCCGAGCCGTTCAGCATGGGGTTGAGCGCCACGTCGAAGGCCTGCAGGCACAGGCCGCGCGTGATGTCGTCCACCTCGCCCAGGAAGAGCACGTTCGCCGGCTTGAAGGCCGGGTCGAACGCGTAGCAGACGTTGCCCATCACCGCGAACACGACGTCGGGCATCTGCGCGGAATACTCGAAGATGCGCTGCACGGCCTCGATGTTGGGCCAGTGGCCGCTGCCCATGAAGAACGTGACGGGGGTGCCGGCGAAGCCGAGCCTCGCCTTGAGCGCCTCGCGCTCCTGCGGCGGCGTGAAGGCGATGCGCCACGCGTCGGTGCCGTTGGGCACGTCGAGGAAGCGATCGGCCGGCAGGCCGAAGGCCCCGGCGATCTCGCCGGCATCCTGGGCCGAGGCGCACAGGATCACGTCCGAGCCGCGAACGCATTCCTCCTCCACGCGATGCACGGATTCCAGCAGCGCCTCGCCGTCCGGCTTGCCTTCCAGGAGCTTCTGCTTGAGCTTGTGTTCGTAGTCCTGCGCCTCGTACCAGATGGGCAGGCCGAGCTGCCGCAGGGCCGGATACAGGTAGGGGTGCGAGGCGACGCCCACCGTGGTGTCCGCGCCCTCCCGCGCGAGCACCTCCACCAGCCGCGGCGTGAGCGCGTAGAGATCCGGCATGACGATGTCGGTGACCGGGTAGCCGATCTTCTGCGCGACCTCGACCTCGCGCCGCTCGTGCTCGCGGGACCGCGGAACGCGGATCTCGCGCACGCCCGGGGCGATCTCGCCCTCGAACGCCGGCTCGTCGGGATGGCAGACGCTCACGATGGTGGTCTCGAACTCGGGCGCGAGCGCGCGGTAGATGTGGAACGAGCGGCTCGCCCCGCCCATGCGAGGCGGATAGATCGGGTAGGTGCTCGTGACGAGGAGCTTGTGGCGCGCGGGGCCGGACGCGCGGGCGGCACGCGCCGGGATATCGAGGAGGACCTGCGCGACCCGCTCCCACGTGATGGCCTGCGCGTCCTTCGCGGCCTGCTCGCCCATCCGCGCCGAGAGCCCCGGCTCGTCCACGAAACGCTGCATCGCGGCGGCGAGCGCATCCGCGGTGCTCTCGACCACGAAGCCGCTCTCGCCGTCGCGCACCAGCTCGCAGGGGCCGCCCGAATCCGAAAACGTGATGACGGGCTTGGCGCACTGCATCGCCTCGACGGCGATGAGCCCGTAGTCCTCCTGCCACGGCACGAAGGGCACGGCGAGCGCGTTGCCGTAGTGCTCCCGCACCTGCGCGTCGCTCTGGTAGCCCGCGAAGACGATGCGCGGGTCGCCCGCGGCCTTCTCGCGAAGGCTCGCCTCCGCCGGGCCGGAGCCGCCGATGACCAGGGGCACGTCGCCGCGCACCTTGCGCATCGCCTCGACGATCACGTCCACGCGCTTCGGCCCGTCGAGCCGGCTGACGGTGTAGAAGTGATCCGTGCCGCGCCCCGGCGCCATGGCCCGGTGGGGCGGCGGATACGCCACGGCGACCTCCGTGCCCGCGGGAAAGTAGCCGGGCCGCCCGGCCACCGTGCGCGAGATGGCGGCGTAGTGGCAGATGGCCCGTGGCGACAGCGCGATGCCGTCGAGCCAATGCACGATCTCGCGGGCGAGGGGGCCGGGAAACGCGAGCAGGCTTTCCTTGTCCACGCCGCCCGACACCAGCTCGTTCCAGCGCCCGAAGAATTCCGGCACCGCCGAGCGGGCGCCTTCGCCGCGCCGCATGAATTCGCGCAGCGCGTTCACCGCGGGATGCGCGGCGAGGGCCGGCGGCAGCTCGACGGAGCCCGGATAGCAGTCGTAGAGGCCGCGCAGGCGATGCAGCATGTAGCAGACGTGCCGCGGATGGTCGACCATCCACGCCGGGTACTTGCCGGAGATGACGAGATCGAACGACTTGAGGTCGAGTTGCGAGAAGGCCTCGTAGCCGCGCAGGAGCGAGACGAGGTCGTGCTCGGGCGTCGGCAGCTTGATGATCTCGCACTGGTGCGGCGTGTGCTCGTTCAGGTGCGAGGCGAGCCCCCACCAGAGCTTCTCGGCACCGCCCACCACGTACGGGATCGCGCAGGGCGCGACGATCGCGATCTTCACGCGGTGGTCACCGCTTCATCCAGGTGCCGGTGGCGAAGGCAGCCGCCTCGAGGGCCGAGCGATCCTGCCAATGGGCCGGCAGGCGCAGGATCCGCGCCGCCACGGCCGCGACGGGACCCAGCACGGGCACGCGGTAGAAGGTCGCGACGAGGCTCGCCAGCACCACGCCCTTCACCGCGACGCCACGGCGTCGCGCTTCCGGTGACAGCGCGAAGCGTCCGAGCACCTCCATGCGCGTGAGGCGACCGGCGAGGAGCTGGCGCTGGTAATGGGCGGCGCCCGCGGGATCCGGATTGCGGCCGAGGAAATGGCGGTACGTCTCCCACAGGAACACGTCGAGGGGCAGCGCGAGGAAGTCGGCGGCATGCTGGAGTTCCACGACGCCCAGCCCGTGGGACGAGGCGGGCGCGGCCGCCGATGCGCCGGTCGCGTACCCGCCGACACCCGCCTTGCTGCCCCGCGCCTTGGCTTCGGCGCGGATGGATTCGAGGATCCGGTCGATGTCTTGGGGAGTGAGGGAGGACAAGTCGGCGGCGCGCGGTGGGTGAGGCGTCATCTTACCTTCGGGCCATGCTGCACCGCCACAATTTCCCGCTAGGCGAGCAGCCGGTCCACGACCGATCCCCAGCCCGGAATGAGCTTGGCGTACCGGTCCCTGCCCGCGCGGCCCAGGCGCGCCGCGAGGCCGGGCTGGGCGAGCAGGTCCGAAACCGCCCCGGCGATGGCCGCCGGGTCCGGCGGCACGACGCGGCCGGTCTCGCCGTCGATCACGAACTCGAGCGGGCCGCCCGAGTCGGTGCAGGTGATCACGGGCTTGCCCGAGAGCATCGCCTCGAGCGTGATGTAGCCGAGGTCCTCGTCGAGCGGCGTGAAGCACACCGCGGACGCGTTGGCGTAGAGCGCCGCGAGTTCGTCCGTGCCGATGCGCCCGGTGAAGCGCACGCGATCGGCGACGC
The DNA here is from genome assembly GCA_016711875.1 of Betaproteobacteria bacterium. Taxonomy (GTDB): domain Bacteria; phylum Pseudomonadota; class Gammaproteobacteria; order Burkholderiales; family Usitatibacteraceae; genus FEB-7. The sequence goes on from JADJSD010000001.1 coordinate 660,377, forward strand.
CCAGCTTCGCCGCGAGCTCGCGCATCGCATGGGACTGGCCGCCCTCGCCCGCGAGCACCGCGAAGCCGCGGCCGCGCACGTGCTGCATCGCGCGCACCAGCAGTTCCTGGCGCTTCACGCTCTCGATGCGGCTGGGAAAGAGTACATAGGGCTCGAATCGCCCGGCGTAGCAACGATCCGCCGCGGGCGGCGGATGGTAGAGCGGCTCCGAGGACAAGCCGACCGAATCCGAAAGACGCTCGGTGACGCGGCGGGAGATCGTGAAACGGCCCTCGATCGCGGCGAGGTGGCGCCGGTCGAAGTCGTGCACGCGTTCGCGCAGCGCCCGCTCCTCGGGGCTCGCGCGGGCTTCGTCGAAGAGGTCGTAGCACGCGCGGTGCTGGTGGAGCATCCACGCGACCTTCGACGGGTGGCGCAGGCCGTACGAGGGGAACATGAGGCAGATCACGCGATCCGGCTCGTAGTAGTTGAGGTGCGTGTAGTCCTCTTCCTCCCAGACGCGCATCGAGCGCTCGACTTGCGCGGGCGGGCCGAACCGGAAGGGCAGGGTCACCGTCTGCACGGGTATGTCCCGCGCGGCGATCGCGCGGTGCAGGCCCTCGGCCAGCAGGATGGCGCCGCCCGTGATGAACGGGACCTGCACGGTGGCGATGGCGACTCTCATGGGGGATAATCTTACCGTGCCACAGAGCGAAGGATCGCCCATGGATGTCGATGCCCTCGTGGCCCGCGCGCGTGACGAGGTCGCCGCACGCCGCACGTTCGCCGCGCGGATGTCCGCATCGGACAAGCCTCTCGAACCGCGGCTGCGCGATTGCGCCGCAGCCGTCGCGGCCGCCACCGAACCCGAAACGCCCGCGAACGCCGCGAGCGCCGAGGCGCTCATGCCGCTCTCGGGGCACGCGTTCGTCGCGCTGGCCTACCGCGCCGTGCTGGGCCGCGAGGCCGACGCGGCGGGGCTCGACTACCACGCCGGGGCGCTGCGCGAAGGCCGCATGACGCGCGCCGACCTCCTGCTCACGCTCGCCGAATCCGCCGAGGGCCGCGCGCGGCCGCAGCCCCTGCCCGGTCTCGACGTCCTCGGCCGCCGGCGCGCGAGGCACGCCGGGATGATGGGGCGCTGGTGGGCGATCGTCGACTTCCTCCGCGAAGGCCCTGCGATGCGCCGCCTCGCCGAAAGACGGGAGCACGAGGCGGCCGAGCGCGAGCGCCGGCAGGCCGCGGCCATCGCGGCCGTGGCTGCCACGCTCGAAGACCTGCACGCCCAGGTGCGCTCGCTGGACGAATCGAAGGCGCCGCGCGAGCCGAGCGTCCACCTGGCGATGCTCGTGGCGTCGCTGCAGTCGCGCGTCAAGGAACTCCAGGAAGCCGCCGAAGCGAAATGACCTCTTCCGGGCTTCGGGTGGCCCTCGCGCACCAGACGGTGCGCGGCGGGGACGCCATCGGCAACGACGTGCTGGGCATGTACCGCGCGCTGGAGGCGGACGGCTTCCGCCCGGCGATCCTGTGCGAGCGCTACGAGCCGCCGCCGGGCCCGGCGCTCGACGCGCGCGTCGGCCCATTGCCGCAGGCGCACATGGGCGATTTCGACGCCCTCGTCTACCACCACAGCATCTACTGGCCCATGGGCGACGGCGTCTTCGCCGACATGCGCGGCCCGCGCATCGTGAAGTTCCACAACGTGACGCCGATGGAGTTCTTCCTGGGCTACTCGGAGAGCTACGCCTACGCCTGCCGCGAGGGGCGCCACCAGACGCACCGGCTCTTCGCCTCGGGCCGCGTCACCCGCTGGCAGGCCGACTCGACGTTCAACGCCGACGAGCTGCGCGCCTGGGGCGAGGACGCCGCGCGCATCGACATCGTGCCGCCCTTCACGCGCGCGCCGGACCTGCTCCCGACACCGCGCAATTCGCCGGCGGGAGGCATCCGCCCGGTGATCGCCGTCCACGTGGCGCGCGTGGCGCCCAACAAGGGCTACGCCGACGCCCTGCGGATGGCCGGCGCCTGGCGCACGCTCGTGCCCGAACTGCCGCTCGAGCTGCGCTTCGTGGGCGGGCGCGATCCGCTTCTCGCGACCTATCGCGAGGAAATCGACGCGCTCGAGGCCTCGCTTGGACTTCAGGGCAGCGTGCGGTGGATCGAATCGCCCTCCGACGAGGCGCTCGACGCGATCCTGCGCGGCGCGGACGTGTACCTGAACTTCTCCCGGCACGAGGGCTTCTGCGTGCCGCTGGTGGAGTCGCAGGCGCTCGGCCTGCCCACGGTGTCCTATGACGCGGGCGCCGTGCGCGAGACGGCCGGCGCCGGCCAGGTCGTGCTGCCGGCGTGCTCCACGCCGGAGGATTTCGAGACGCTCGCCGGCGTGGTGCACGCGGTGGCGACATCGGGGCTGCTTCGCGCGAGGATCGCCGACGCCGGCGAGCAGAACGTGCGGTCGCGGTTCACGCGCGAGCGCACGGCCTCGACCTTCGTCGCCTCCCTGCGGCGGGCGCTCGGCGGCTAGCGGATGCCCAGCTTCGCCTTGATGACGGAAAGCTCGCGCTCGAGGTTCCCGATCTTCCGGTCGCGTTCCTCGATCATCTGGTGCAGGCCCTTGATCGCCGCGAGGGCCACGCCGTCCGAGTCCACGCTGCTGATCGTCCTGTCGCTGTCGCCCAGGCCGAACGCCCTGCGGAAATCCTGGGCGGTCGGGCCCATGTGCGTGGCACCCGAGACCTCCGAGGTGTAGCGCCACGTGTAGAGGGGCATGGACGCGACCTTGGCGAGCACGGCGCGCGGGTTCACGGCCGCGAGGTCCTTCTTCGCCGCGCGGTCGGAAAGGCTGGACCAGGATCCCGAGCCGGCCACGACCCTCACCCCGGCCAGGTCGGCGCCCGCGCCGTCGATGGCCGTGACGAACTTGACGCCGCCGGTCGCGCGCGCGACGAACTGGTTGCCGAATTCCGGCGCGAAGTCGAAGTCGTTGCCGTCCGCGAAGACGAACGTGCCGTTGCGAACGAGGGCGCCGGCGATCGACTTGGCGCGGCGCCCGGCGACGAAGCTGTAATCGCCCCGCGCCGTGTTGTTGAGGCCGCCCGCCACGAACGCGTTCAGGCCCGAGGCGACATTGCCCTGGCCACCGCCCACGGCCGCGTAGTTGCCCGTGGCGGTATTGCCCAGCCCGCCGAGCACGGCGGAATTGATCCCGGATGCCGTGTTGCTCTGGCCACCGGGCACTGCGGCGTGATTGCCCGAACCGGCGTTGCTCTGCCCGCCGCCGACCGCGGCGTAACTGCCGGCCGTCACGTTGAACAGCCCGCCCAGGATGGAGGATCCCGGCCCGGAGGCGTTGTTGCCGTTGCCGCCGCCGACCGTGGTTTCGAAGCTCCCCACGCTGTTGCTCAGGCCCCCGCCGATGAACCCCCAGTCGGCACCCGATTGCGTCGTGTTCGCGCGGCCACCGGCGATGGTGCTGCCGGTCGCCTTGGCGAAATTGCCGATGCCGCCGCCGACGGTCGCGAAGGCCTTGTCGCCGCCCGACCCGGCGGCGTCGCCGGCCGTGTTGCCCACGCCGCCGGCGACGGTTCCCCAATCGTCGGTGACGCGATTCGCGCAGGTCGTTCCGCACGGCAGCACGAAGAAGCCGCCCGCAACGCTCGTGCCCGCCGCGCCGCCGCCGCCGATGGTGGCGCCGCTGCTCGCGGTGATGGCGTTCGCGGCGTATCCATTCGTGATGATCGGCGACAGCGTGCCGGCGCCATAGTTGGAAGGCGAGGCGAAGTAGCCGACGGCCGAGATCGTGACCACCGCTTCGGCGGCCGTATAGAGGTTGAATTCCCTGTCGCCGGTGCAGGAGGACGTGCACAGGGGCACGATCGCCGCGCTGGTCACGACATTGGGCAGCTGCCCGGCCTGGTTCCGGTAGTAGCCCAGCGTCACGTTGTTGGGCAACGGCTGGCCGACGGGCCAGAGGTTCAGCCAGCCTTCGTCGGACGGGCTGACGACGGCCACCTGCACGGCGATGGCCGCGGCATTGGCCGGCAGGAGCGAAGCGCAGGCATTGTCGCCGCCCTGCGGCGCGAAGTCGGCGGCCCGTGCATCGAGCGCGGTCGTGCTTCCCGCCGCGAGCCGTCCCAGGGGGCTGGTGAACGTGTTGACGATCGGGCAGGGCACGATCGGCGTGTAGACGAGGTCCCCGGTGGGGCTTCCCAGGGCCTTGGACCCGAATGGGCCTGTCGTCCGGGTGCCGATGCTCATGGTCGGCGCATCGCGATCGATGACCGCCAGCACGCCCCGGGCGTCGGCCGCGAGGCTGGCGGCCAGCAACTCGTCGGCGCGCAGGCCGCGCAGGTCCTGGCGAAGCGTCTCGAGTTCGTCCAGGCCCGGGGAGAGCTTGAGGACGCCCCTCAGGGCGGCCCTGGCCGACGCGGTCGAAAAGCGCGAGACGATGGCCTCGACAACGCTGTCGCGTGCCAGGTCGATGGCAAGCAGCGGGTCGGCCGGCGGGCGCAGGCCGTTGGCGACGGGAACACGTGGGGCATCGGCGGACGCTGGCGTGAGCGCGTGCGCGGGCAAGGCGAGCGCGACGGCGAGCGCCAGGGCGCCGCCGAGGACCGCGGGCCGCGTTGTCCGGGGAGCCGAATGGACAGGGCGAAAGAACTTGCCGCGATGGGACGCGGGCGTGCGGTCGGGTGTCGCCATGGTGATACTCCCCTGGAAGATGGATCGGGCGGGCAAGCCGGGACGATCGAATGGGCTGTCCTGGGGGTATGAACGGATACCGTTGCCGGAATGGGACAGGGACCGCGCGCCATGTTCCGTGCCCGGTCGCGCGACGCGTGCCTAGAGAACGTCCGCGAAGCCCTTTTCCAGGCGACGGTAGGTCGCCGAACCCAGGACCAGCGCCGCCACGGCCCACACCGCACACAGGCCGAGGTTCGCCCAGTCGAAGGGCACGCCGAGATCCAGGATCGCGAGCCGGTAGCCCTCGACGAAGCGGGTGATGGGGTTGAGCTCGAGCAGGAGGAAACGCGACCATGAGCCGCCGCCATCGATCACCAGCTGCGGCGGGTACAGGATCGGCGCCGTGAAGAAGGCGAGGTTCAGCACGATCGGCACCGCCTGCGCGAGGTCCGTCATGTAGACCGACAGCGCCGCGACGAAGTAGGCGATGCCGATCGAGAACATCGCCAGCAGGACGAAGTAGACGGGCAGCGCGACAAGATGGACGTTGAGGCGGTGGCCGTTCACCAGCACGAGCAGGACGCCCAGGGCGACGACCACGAGGTGCGCGACCGTGGTCGACGAGCACATGGAGATCGGCAGCAGGCGATGGTCGAACTGCAGGTTGCGGATGAGCGACCGGTTCTCGCGGACGATGCTGGTGGCGCGGGCGATCACGTCGGACATGAAGAGCCAGGGCGCGAAGCCCAGGAAGTACAGCTCCGAGAAGGTGATCCCCTTGTAGAGCCCCGACATCGTGCCGCGCATGAGGATCGAGAAGATCAGCACGAACACCAGCGAGGAAAGCAGCGGCACGAAGAACACCCACAGGATGCCCAGGTGCGAGCCCGCGAACCGCGTGCGGATCTCGCGCTTCGCGAGGTCCAGGACGAGGCGTGCGCGGGCGGGCGTCCAGCGGCGATCGATCGCGCTCATGTCCCCTCCCCCGCCCGGCCGACCTTCACCGGGACGCGGACCTTGCCCCACACCGGGGCCTGCTCGCGGTGAAGCGCGAGGAACACGAGCCCGCCGAAGGTGGCGTCCAGGATCGACTCGGACTGCTTGTAGCCCGGAAAGGTGGGAATGGTGCCCTGCTGCCCGACGCCCACGTTGATGCTGTACTCGCCCTGCGCGAGGCAGTTCTCGAAAGTGAAGTCGACGACGTACTCCTCGGACGCGCGCCGGCCGTGCAGCACGAGGCCCTCGTCGTCGCTCATGAACTGGAGCACCTGCAGGCCGTTGCGGTCGTTGATGCCCACGCCGATGGCGACGTCGGGAGGCATCACCTCGCGGCTGCGCACGCTCACGCGCACCGTGAGGGCCTGGCCGAAATCGGCTCGCTCGATATCGCGGCCCTCCCCGTCGAGGAGCCGCACATCGGTGATGCGGCACTCGCCCGTTCCCTGGCGCAGGTGCGCCACCCGGCGGGCGAACTCCGCCGATTCGGTGAAGCTGGGATTCGGACCGCCGGCACCGCCGGCCTCCGGAACCGGCTGCGAACTGCGGTACCAGACCTGTGAGCGCTGGCGCTGGTAGATGCGGCTCGCGTAGGCCGCCGTCACCTCGTCGGTGGACCCGTCGGCCACCACCCGCCCCTGGTCGAGCAGGATCGCGCGGTCGCACAGGGACTTGACCGCCTCGGCGCTGTGGGAGACGAAGAGGAACGTGCAGCCCCGGTCGAGGAGCTGGCGGATCTTGAAGGCGGACTTCGCCTGGAAATACGCGTCTCCCACCGACAGCGCCTCGTCGATGATGAGGACGTCCGGCTCGACGAAGGCCGAGGCCGCGAAGGCGAGCCGCATGGTCATGCCGCTCGAGTACGTCTTCATCGGCGACTCGACGAAATCGCCGATCTCGGAGAACTCGTGGATCTGCCGGAAGCGCTCCTCGAGCGCCGGGCCCGAATAGCCCATGATCGACCCGAACTGCATCACGTTCTCGCGACCGGTGAGCTCGGGGTTGAAGGCCGAGCCGAGCTCGAGGAGGGCCGCGACGCGCCCGCGGACCTCGACGCGCCCGGAGGTCGGCTCGAGCACGCCGGCCAGGATGCGAAGCAGCGTGCTCTTGCCGCTGCCGTTCACCCCGAGGATGCCGAGCCGCTCGCCCGGGGCCGCCGCGAAGGTGACGTCCTGCAGGGCATGGACGGTGGCGTGCAGCGGGGCGCGCTCCGCCGGCTGGAACAGCTCGCGCAGGCGATCGAGCGGGCGCCGGTACACGCGGTAGGCCTTGCCGAGCCCGCGGACCTCGATCGCGGGTACGGATGCCGGCGGGTCGTCCACGGGTCCGTTCACGTCGCGGCCTCGAGGGACGCGAGGGATGCGCAGAAGGACTCGCGGAAGCGGTCGAAGCCGAAACCCGCCGCGTAGGCCGCGGCCCGCCGCTGCAGCTCGCTGCGGGCCAGCGAGCCCGCCTGGCATTGCAGCACGGGGTCGCCGCCGCTGCGCGCCTCGCCCACGGCATCGATCGACTCGGCGAGCGCCTGCCCCAGGGCCTCGACGTCTCCGGTCGGGACGATGCGGCCCAGGCCCCCGGAGATCGCCGGGAGGTTGCCCGAGTCGTAGGCGATCACGTGGCACCCGGCGGCCAGCGCCTCGATCACCGGGACGCAGAAGCCCTCGTGGTGGCTCGGCATCACGAAGAGATCCGAGCGGCGAAGCAGCGCGTGCTTCTCGCCGTCGTCGATTCCCCCGCAGAAGTGCACCTGGTCGGCGAGGCCCGCCTCGGCGAGCGCCCGGCGGACTTCCTCGCCGTACGCGGCGTCGGCGAAGCTCGGGTTGCCGGCGAGAAAGACGCGGAACGGATGGCGCACCCGCGCCGACGCGATCGCCAGCGCCTTCACCAGCTCGAGCACGCCTTTCGAGCGCACGAGTCGCCCCACGAAGGCGATGCGGACGGGTCCTTCCCGCTCGGCGCGCGCATCGCGCGGGGCGCGGCCGGCGTCGACCGGCAGCGCGAGGGTCGAAAGGCGCTGCGGGTCGAAGCCGCGCGCTTCGAGATCGCGGCGGTTGAAGTCGCTGTCGCACCACACGTGATGCGCGCGCCGCAGGTGCTCGAGCTGGACGAGCGAGCGGTCGATGGTGGGCCAGTCCGCGGGCCCGACGAGGTCCTTCGGCGTGACGTTGTGGAAGCGCACGTACTGCCGCGCCTTGCCGTTGCCCAGCACCATCGCGTCGAGGAGGCCGTAGTAGACCCCGAAGTGGTAGAGCACGGCGTCGGAATCGAGGAAGTGCGGATCGAACAGCAGGTCCGTGACCGTGGACGCGACGGTGTGGCGCAGCTCCGGGTATTCGACCGCGTGGGCGAAGAGCCGCACGTTGCCCGGCGAAACCGAATCCAGGCAACGGTAGGTCGCGACCGCGGCGGCGGAGATGGCGTCGTGCCGCACGCACAGCCCCGTCACGAGCGAGTACTTGCGGCCGGCCGGGATGCCCGGGGCGTTCATCGCACCATCCCCCGGTAGAACTCCTCGGCGAGCCGACCCATGCGCGCGGCGGTGAAGCGCTCCTCGTAGCAGGCGCGCGCCCGTTCGCCGAAACGCCCGCGCAACGCCGCGTCGCCCGCGAGCCGGTCGAGGCAATCGAACAGGGATTGCGCGTCGCCGGGGCGCGCCAGCAACCCGCAGCGGCCCTCCTCGATCACCTCCGGCATGCCGCCGGCGTCGCAGCCGACGACGGGCTTCGCGAACATCATCGCCTCGACGAAGATGAGGCCGAAGGACTCGTAGTGCGAGGGCGAGGTGAAGATGTCGCAATCGCGGTAGTGGTCGTAGAGCGAGGCCTCGGGCACCTTGCCGGCGAAGCGCACGCGGGCGAGGAAATCCCGGCCGGCGTGCCGCTCGAGGAACTCTTCGCGGTACGTGCGGCCCCGCTCGTTGGGAATCGTGTCGTCGCCGACGAGGGTGAGCGCGAGGCCGGGGTGGCGCTCGAGCAGCCGCGGCGCGACCTCCAGCAGCTCGCCGATGCCCTTGCGCTTCTCGAGCCGGCCGACGAAGAGCAGCCGCACGCCGTCGCCGGCCGGGCCCGCGGGTTCCAGGGAACGATCGTCGAGCCCCAGCGGCACGAGCCCGAGCCGCGGGCCGTCGAAGGAGACGCCGTAGTCCGCCGCGATGCGCTCGGCGATGGCACGGCTGATGGAATGGATGCCGGCGCTGCGCTCGAAAAGCAGCTTCTCGATCGCGAGCATCGGGGCGCCGAAGTCGCGCATGAACGCCTCGTCGCGCGCCCATTCGGGGTGGCTCTCGAGCGCGATGCGCAGCGTGGTCTGGAGGCTCGTGACGAGCGGGAACCGGCCGTCGAGCAGCAGGGCGATTCCCTCGGCGTCCCAGACGGGCGCCTCGACCACGTCGACGCGCCGGTGCGTGGCGATGCGCGCCACCTCGTCGCGCATCGTGGCCGCGTGGTTCCAGATGTGCGCCGGCACGCCCAGCGCCTTCGCCTCGGCGGGCATCGGCCGCTCGCCCACCACCAGGCGGTGAACCCAGACGCCGCGCTCGAAATCGACGCGGTGGTGGCCCGCGCCCCGCGTGAGCACGTGCACGTTGTGGCCCAGGCGGGCGAGCGCGTTGGCGAGGTCGAAGGTGAACCGGCCGATGCCGCCAGCATGGGTCGGGGGATAGTCCTGGCTGAGGAAGCAGATCGTCATCCGCTCGCCGGCCGGGCGCAGGATCGGCAGGACATGGGCGGGCTGCGCGTGGCGCCCGAGCTTCTCCGGCGTGATGAGCTCGCGCTCGCCGCCCATGCCGCGCTCGAGCGCGCGCCGCCAGGCCGCGTCCGCGTCGCGCCCGAGCTGCTCCTTGTCCAGCGCGGTGAGGCGGCCGCCCTGGACGTGGAAATCCACGTCGGCGTGCTGCGAGGCGACGAAGCGCGCGTTGTCCTCGAGGATCTCCGGCAGCGTGCGGTGCGCCTGGGCGTTGCGCAGCGAGAAGTAGATCTTGTTCTTGATGACGGGGTAGCGGTAGCGCGTGACGCGGTTCGTGTCGCGCACGTCGCTCGGCGCGAACTTGTGGTGCACGAAGGCATCGGGCAGCTGGCGCACGACGTAGCCCGCGTCGATGAGGCGCAGGCAGACGTCCGTCTCGTCCAGGTAGTACTCGTATTCCTCGTCGAATCCCCCGATGTCGAGCAGGGCGGAACGCCGGAAGGACGTGTTGGTGCCCTGCAGGTACGGGAATTCGAAGGTGCCCGGATAGCACAGGCGCTCGGCCGGCTCCGTAAGGTTCCAGTTGGCGTTGCCCAGGCGCGTCGCGGTGCTGTACTGGTACTGGAAGGTGTAGCCGGTGTGGTCGTAGACGATGCCGCCGGTCGCGCCGATCATCGGGGAGTCGTAGCCCGCCAGGAGCTGGTCGAGCCACTCCGGCTCGGGCACCGCGTCGTCGTCGATGAACGCGACGAACTCGCCGGCGGCGGCGCAGATGCCGACGTTCCTCGACACGGAGAGGTTGCGCTCGGCGCAGCGGGCGATCTTGACCCGGTCCTTCCAGGCCTCCAGCAGCGACTCGGTGCCGTCCGTCGACGGTCCGTTCACGACCACCACCTCGGTGCGGGGGTAGTCGAGATACCGCAGCCCCTCGAGCGTCTGCTCGAGGCTCTGCTCGCGGTTGTACGTATTGATGACGACCGAGAAGAGCGGCGGCGGGGCGGGCGTGGTCATCGACGGGGGGCGGGATTCGACACGACGCGCCGGCGGCCGGGGCGGCGCCGTCCGTTCATCGTCGACAGTCGCTCATTATAGCCGGGGGGGTGGGCGCGCCGCATCTAGCGGGACACCGCCACCACGGTCACGGTGAAGGTGCGCAGGTCGGCTTCCGTGAATTTCCCGGCGAGCGCCTCGGGCACGGAATTGGTGAGCAGGTCCCTCACGTCGCTCTCGATGTCGAACCCGGCCTCGACCAGGTGCTGCCGGAGCTGGAAGGGCGTGATCTTGTTGAGGGCGACGGTGAAGAACGCCTCGGGAAACACCCGCGTGAAGCGCTCGGCGGCGGCCAGGTGCGCCCACGGCTCGGCGCGGATGCGGTAATTGCACGTGTCGCAACTTGCCGGGTCGCGCGTCGCCTCGGATGCCGCGCTCCACTGCCAGTCGCGTTCGCGGCGCAGCGTCTCGCGATGCACGGCGGAGGCTTCGCACCGCTCAGGCGATTCCCAGCATCGCGAGGCGTTCGACTCGACGGAATGCGTGGCGGGCCGGTACGAGAGGAAGCCGTGGTCGTGGTGCCCGACGGGCTGGTAGTAGTTGTCGTGGTGCACGAAGAGACGCGTGCCCGCCGGGCAGTTCGAGCGCACCGAGCGCAGCAGGGCCGGCAGGTCCGCGACGTGCTCGGAGACCAGGTGCATGAACAGGAGCGTCGGGCCGTCGGCGCCAGACCAGGCCGAGGCGGCGAGCGCGGCGGTGTCGCCCTCGACGATGCGCAGGCCGTCGGTCTCGAAGAGGGCCGCCGGCATGCGCGTGCGGTCGATGACCGTGTCCGTTCCCATGACGGCCTTCGCGCCCTCGGCGAGGAACGCGAGCGAGAAGGCGCCCCAGCCGCATCCCATGTCCCAGACCACGTGACCGGCCGGGTTGGTGAGGGCGCCCTTGTGGATCCAGTGGCGCAGCTGCCCGCGGTAGGCCTGGTACTCCGCATGCCAGGCGGGCGACTCGTTCGCGATGCGGGCAACGGCTTCGTCGAGCGGGATCATGCGGGCTCCTCGCCGTAGGTGAGGCTGCCCACAGCGACCCCGAGGGCACGACCGTCGTCGTTGATGCCCGCTTCCCGGGGCACCCATGTCGGCGATTCGATGCGAAGCTCGCGGGGACCGTGCGCCGGCAGGGCCACCGTCACGTCGAGTGTCGCGGCCGGTTCGACCCGGGCCTCGGCCCGGCAGTCGCCGCAGCGAATCGTCACGGGCATCGCCGAGCGCGGGTTGTAGTTGGTGAGTTGCACCGTCGCCCGGTGCCAGCGGGGGCTTTCGTCGAGCGGCATGACGCTCGCGCCGCCGGTCCAGCGCAAGGCATCCGCCGACAGCGGGTCGTGCGGGGCCCAGGTCCCGGCGCAATCGGGTGGCAGGAAGGTCTCGCCCACGAGGAACCGGCCACCGTGCCGCGCGGCCGCATGGACCACGCCGTAGGCTCCGGCCTGGGGCAGCACGCGCTTGCGCGGCACCCAGCCGCGGCGCAGGAGCTCGCGCACGAAGAAGCTCTCCTCGAACCCCAGCTCGAGCCAGCCGTGCTCGCGCGCCGCCCACAGCGACTGGCCGTCGAGGCGAACGTCCCAGGGTGCGTGGAAATCCGGATAGAACGGCTCGCCGGCGAAGAGCAACATGCCGCCCGGCGAGATCCAGCGCTCCAGCCGGTCCAGCAGCTCGAACGGCCGGTGGCAGTGGTGGAAAGATTCGAAGAAGAGCGCGACGTCGAGCGAGCCGTCCTCGAACTGCACGTCCAGGAAGCCGGCCTGGCGCATGTCGAGCCGCACTTCGTTGCGCTTCGCGCGCTCGGCGAGCAGCGCCGCCGAATCGGCGTTGATGTCGATCGCCGTGACCGCGTGGCCCATCCGAGCCAGGTGCATCGACACGTGGCCCCAGCCGGCGCCGAACTCCGCGATGCGGGCGGGCGGCTTCGCCGTCACCAGCCCGATGATGTGGCCCACCCCGAGCAGGTAGCGGGAAACCTCGCCGGCATCGGCCGTGCAGTGGGGAAAGGGGGCGGACAGGTACTGCGCCGCCGGGACCGAAAACGTCTCGTTGGCGGCCGGCGCGAGGTAGTCCCGCCCGGACACGTCGCGGTAATGGCGCAGGACCGCCTGGTGATAGGCCTCGGAATGCGGATCGCCCGGATAATCCCAGGCCGGATCGAGGCGCCAGCCACCGACTTCGCGGATGAGGTCGATGCCTGTCGACGAGCGCGCCGCCTCGGCCAGCGCCGACGCAAAGGCTCCCGCATCGCGAAACACCGTACCCGTCATGGGAGAGGCCCTTCCACGTAGGCGATCGACTTGTAGAAGATCGCCTCGGTCGACTGCGCCTCGGCGCGGCGATCTCCCGCGCGCTCGATCGCGACGGCGTGCTCGCGGCCGGGCTCGAGCCGGAACTCGAGCCGCCGAAAACCGCCGGCGTGGCTGAAGAGGTCGAATTCGCGGGCATCGCCGTCGATGCGCACGCGCACCTTGCCGCTCCACGGATGCGACCAGAAGAGCAGCACGAGCGTCGTGGCGACGATCGTCGCCTCCAGCACGGTGCCCTCCTCCAGGAAGCCGCCCTGCACCGGGCCGAACAGCGGGACGGCGCGGCGATCGCCGGCGGCGAGCCGCCACTGCTCCCACCCCGCCTCCCGGCGCGACCACCGCCGGGCGTTGCGCCGCAGCAGCGCCTTGTCGACTCGCGCCGCCAGGACAATGCCCGAGCTCAGCTCCGGAAACGCCTCGGCGCGCCGCTGGAGCGCCCGCAGCAGGTCCTCGTCGACGATCGCGGCATCCCAGTCGTGCCACAGCGAGAACTCGAAGCCCGCGCGATGGGTGATCGTGAAGAACGCGGACACCTCCTCGCAGAGCTCGCCGCAGGAGAGCAGCGCGATGTGCTCCGGGCCGACGGTGTTCTGGAGCCCCCGTGCCGCGTAGAGCGGCGCATCGCGGTTGGGCGTGGAGAGCACGAGCAGCCCCCCGGGGCGCAGCACGCGCGCGACCTCCTGCAGGAACAGCCGCGGGCTGCGGACGTGCTCGATGACCTCGCCGGCCCACACGACGTCCGCGCAATCGTCGCGAAGGCCGATCGCATCGCCGTCCGACGTGATGAACAGGCGCTTCGCCCCTTCGCGAGCGGGCTTGGCCTGCGACTGGAGCAGCGCTTCGTACGACACGTCGCACGTGACGTGGCGCGCCGCGCCGTGGAGCCGGGGAAACACCGAGGCGAAACCCCAGGGCCCGCTGCCGAAGTCGACGGCCGTCGCGCCGGCCAGGTCGGGCAGTTCGAGCCCTTCGAGGATCTCCATGCGGCGGAAGTGCGCGGATTGCGTGAGCTTGGGCAGGCTGAAGAGATTGTCGTAGAGCTGCTCCGCGTTCGGCGCCTCGAACACGCGGTCGTGGTACTCGCGCAGCTCGGGGGCGGCCGTCGATTCGACCTCGCCGGTGGCGTTCGCCGGCATCCCGCCCGGTGCCGCGCGGCCCGCGAGCGGCGTCGACAGGTCGACGGCCTCGCCCTCGACGCGGAAGGCGAGCCCGGTGGCCGTCGATCGCAGGCGCCCCGGCGCCTCGTCGGGCACGAGAGGCGAGCCGGTCTCGGGCTCGCGCACGAGATCGAGCGCGTCGTGGGTCAGCATGGGCGGGCGGCGCGCAGTGTCGTTCCCCTAGGCCCGCGCGGAAATCTCGAGCTCGAAGCACTTGCCGTTCGCACGGCCCACGACCGGGACCCGCACGTCGCGAAACCCGGCTTCCCGCAGCAAGTCGCCGAGGCTCCCGGCCGTGAACATGTCGAAGTGGAAGTCGCCCGCGTAGTCCTGCCCGCCGAACGTGACCTCGCGCAGGTCGTCCCAGGGCATCTGCCCGCCCTGGAATTTCTCGATCATCGTGCCGGCGTCCGGGACGACCGCCCGGAACACGCCATCCCTGGCGAGCAGGGACTTCCAGTAGGGCAGCATCTCGCGCCGCAGCTGCTCCCGCGGGAAGTGCTCGAGGAGGTGCGCCGAGAACAGCTCGGCCACCGTGCCCGGGTCGAAGGGCAGCCGGTCCACTTCCGCCACGACGTCCACGCCCGGCACCTCGCGGCGGTCCACGTTCACGTAGCCTTCCAGCGCGATGTGCCCGCAGCCGATGTTGAGCCGCAGGCCCTCTCGCTTCGCGCGCTCGACCTTGTCCGCGTTCACCACGCGCGTCACCGTCTCGACGGACCCGGCCGGATCCTGCAACGCGCCGTAGCGCAGCTCGAACAGCGTCTCGCGGCGCACGAACTCGACGCGGTTGAGGAGGTAATGAGCCGTCTCCTGCAGGCCGAGCAGGCCGGCGCGCGTCTCCTCGATCACGGGGGCGGCGGATGACAGGCGCTGTTCGATGTCCGCCGTGCGCTCCGCGACGACGCGAGCGAGTTCTTCGCCGGCGACCCGCGAGCTCGACAGGGCCTCGATGGCCGCCTCCGCATTCGAAGCCCGGGTGGCCAGGGACTCGACGCCCGCCCGGTCCGCCTCGGTCGCCCTCGCCAGGCTTTCGACTCGCGCCCCCTGCGCGTCGGCGCCCCGGGACAGCGTGTCGAACCAGTCCTTCAGGTTTCGCGTGTGCGTCTCCTGCGCGGCCAGTTGCACGAGGATCGTGGGCAGGTGACGGTCGAGGCCGGCGCGAACGAGGGCGGCCCGCGAATCGGTCTTCTCGAGGGCCTCGGCCAGGGCGAGGTAACGCTCGGTGAGCCACGTGGCCTGCGCGTGCGACTCGCGGGCGATCCGCGCGACATCCGCAAGGTCGGCGGCGAACTTCTCCAGAAGGGCATCCTGCCTTGCCTGCGCTTCGGTGAGACGGACGAGCCCCGGGCCCGCCTGGTGGACCCAGTCGTGGACCTGGCGGATCGACTCGCCCTGCGTTCGCAGGGTGTTCGGAAGCCGCGCGAGCGCGGCCAGCCAGCGGATCGCGTACCCGAGGACGGGAACGGCGGCGAGCGACTTCAGCTTCTCGTTCATCGGCCCGCCGCGTCCGGCGTGAGAAGCAGGTTCACGAACCCCTGCGTCGCCGGGTGCAGGTCGGTCGCGGCGCGGGCCAGGAGTTCCGGCCAGGATGTCTCCCGAAGGCTACGGTCGGCCTCGTCGATCTCGCGGACGCGGAACCCGAACGGCGCGAGGCGCCGGACGAGACCCTCGGCATCGTCTCCCGCACCCTCGAGACCGAAGGGCCAGTACTCGACGATCATCGCCAGGCGGCCCCGGTTGGCTTCCATCAGCCCGACCATGCCCGCGACGATTCGCGCCTCGCATCCCTGCGTGTCCATCTTGACGAGGTCGACGATCGTGGACGATCCCGCGAAGTGGGAATCCATCGAGACGGTCCGCACGCGCACGTGCTCGCGGCCGGCCTCGTTCGCGTAGAGCCGATGGTCGCCCTGGTTGAAATCCGAGAGGTAGAGCTCGGTGTGACCGTCGGCGTCGGAAGCGGCCGCGTGCACGAGGTTCACGTTCTCGCAGCCGTTGAGGGCCACGTTGCGCTCGAGCAGCGAGAAGTTCACGGGCTCCGGCTCGAACGCGTGGACACGGCCGCCGGGGCCGCACCGCTTCGACGCGAGGACGGTGTAGTAGCCGATGTTCGCGCCGAGGTCCAGGAATACGGAACCCTCACGCAGGTGCGACAGCAGCACCTGCGTCTCGTACGGCTCCCAGATGCCGCGGTCGACCAGCTCCTTCGAAATGAAGTGGTCGGGGCGTCGATGCGCGACGAGCGGGAATGCGGGCATGCCGGGAACGCGGACCACGCAATTTGGGGAAAGATCTGTCAATCGCATTCTCGGTTGGACGAGCGGCGAACGCTGCTCCGCCCGCCGGCATGACCCGCGATTATACGGTATGGGATCGGCCCTCCCGTCGCTCCCGGGCCCGGGATTGACGCCGTTTGGCGACAAATTCCGCGCGCGGAATTTTCAGCATTTACGCGACACGCAGTCCGGGTACGATCATCTCTCCAGTCCACTGCAGCAAGCACAGGAGGAAAAATGAGAAGCTTTCGCAGCACCGTGATTGCCACGTCCCTATTCGCGATCGTTGGCGCCGTGTCGCCCTTGTCCGTGTCGGCCGCCGGCACCCGGATCGATCCCCTGATTTCCGTCGAGCAGAACCGCGCGGAGATCGTCGGCGGGCTGGTCGCCCAATGGCGGGATCAATTCGCCGCGGGCAAGGAAGCCGAGTTGCGCAACACCCTGATGGGCCTGCGGGCCGACAAGCTGCTGGCCGTGTCCGCGGTGCAGGATCCGAAGCTGCTCGCCACGGTGCTCGAGCGGGGCGACTTCCTGGCTCTCTTTCCCGGAAGCAACGAGACGCTCCCGGGAGACGGCGCCTCTCCGACCGACCTGCCCACCGGCGGAAAGGCCCTCGGCAGCGCGACGGCAGACCTGGTCTACACGCCGGTCGCACCCTGCCGCCTGTACTCCACCTTCGGGCCTGGCGGGGCGCTGCCCACCGGCACGACCTTCTCCCCGAACACGCGTCGTACGATCGTGCCGGCCGGTAACTGCGGCATTCCTTCCTCGGCGGGCGTCGTCGGGGTAGTCATGACCTTGGTTGCCGCCAACGTCACCCCGGCGGCCGGCGGCTACGTTCAACTGCTGGCGCCGGGCTCGGCATCGTCGGCGGTGGCGATGACATTCAACGTCGGCCAGGTGTTCAGTTCCGCCAACACCCTGGTGGCCACCAATAGCGCCGCCAACTTCGACATCGTGGTGGGTGGCACCGGCGCTGAAGTTCTGGTGGATGTGTTCGGCTATTACGCTCCGCCAGTCGCCACGGCCCTGCAGTGCGTGGAGACGGCGAACACGGATCTGAGCATCTCGCCCAATGGCGGAACCGGCAATGCGGGCGCACCATCCTGCCCGGTCGGATATACGCAAACCTCGACCAATTGCGAGACCACGTCGTGGCTCATGCCGATCGTGTACTTCCAGAGCGGAACCTGCTCGGCGAGAAACGGCGACACGACCTCGCAGACCTTGCGGGCCAGCCGCACGTGCTGCCGCGTGCCGGGGCGTTGATCCGCTGAATCCGCAAGCTCGCTGCCCGCGTCGGCCCGCTGCAATCGGCCGATGCGGGCCACCGTCCCGGCGCTACGCGCCGGCGACGGCGACGAGCGGGAAGGGCCGGTCTGCGCGCGCGTCCACGGGATGCCCGCCGTGCCAGGGCAGGAGGTAATAGCGCGCCGGCTCGAAGTGCTCCTCGGCGGTGAAGGGCGCGCGGAAGGCCGCGAGATCCTCGTCGCGCGCGACGAAGAACGCATTGGTCCCGACGAGATTGCATCCGACCAGCGCAAAGCCGCGCCGGTCCATCACGTCCGCGAGGTCCGCGAGCGAAGCGCCGAAGTGTTCCGTGCCGTCCCAGCGGTGCCCGGCATCGAACGGCATGCGCCAACGGACGGACGCGCCGTAGCGAGCGTTGTACTCGGCGACCACGACGCGCGGCCGGACGCACTCGAGAGCCTCGATGAGCGCCAGGTCGTTGCCGTCGACGTCGACGGAAAGCAGGTCGATGGCCCCGGTCACGCCGAGGGACGCCACCGCACGGTCGACGTTGTCGGGAAGGAGAAGCGTCTCGGCCGCGACCAGCCGGCCGGCCTCGAGATAGTGGCGGTACTTGCCGCGAATGATCTCGACGTTCGCGGGGTCGCCGTCGATCCAGGCGCCGCGCCATCCCTGCAGCAGCAGGTGGGCCGTGTTGTTCTCGAGCCCGTTCCCCGCGCCGAATTCGACGAACGTGCGGTGACGCGGGCCGATCCGCCGGAAGATCTCGGCGATGATCCCGTCCTCGTCACCTTGCGAGAAGCACTTCGCCCCATGGCGGACGAGGCGCGCCGCTTCCGCATGGCGGTCCTGCGCGAGGATCGCGCGGCGGGCGATCTCGCCGAGGCATTGGCGCTGTGCTTCTTCCGGGCTCATCGGGTGCGACTCGTCGGTGGGGTGAACCATGATATCGAATGGCTCCCTCGGCGCGATAGGCGCCTTCGGCACGGGCGGCCCGGCCTATAATCGAATGCATGAAAAGGAACGGTGGATCGCACGGCCCCGTCGCTCGCGGCACGGCGGGCGGCCACGATCGAGGGCGAACGGGTTCCCGTCGCCCGGCCGATCGCCGGAATTTCGGGATCGCACTCGCCTCGTTGGGGGCCGCCGCGATCCTGGGCCTGCCGCGGGAGGCGTCCGCGTCCCTTCCCGAGGCAGTCACGCCCTCCTGGGCCGCCGTACTGGCTTCGCTGGGGCAGGAGCTGGCTTCCGGCGAGCCGGTCCCGTCCGGCTCGCGCGCCATCGACCGATCGCGACATCCGCAGGACGAGTCGGATTTCGTCGCCCTCGCGGCCGGCCTGCGGGAATCCGGATCGACCGACGCGTTCGTCTGCACGCCCTCCGGCTGGCTGCTTTCCGGCGGCGAGGCCGACGCCTGCCGCAGGATCCACGCGCGCCTGGGCTAGCCATGTTCGTCCGCCACACCGACCTCGCCGAAGGCGCGCAACTCTCCGCCGCGGTCTGCATCGTGGGCGCCGGCGCGGCGGGCATCACCCTGGCCCTTTCGCTGCAGGACGCCGGCATTCCGGTCGTGATGGTCGAAAGCGGCACGCTGGAACTCGACGAATCCATCGAGGCGCTCGACAAGGGCCAGGCCGTCGGCATTCCCTACGACCTCGACGCGCAGCGTCGCCGCGGCTTCGGCGGTTCGACAAATTGCTGGTCGGGCTGGTGCGTGCCGATGTCACCCGAGGACTACGTATCGCGCGACTGGATGGCCGGCAGCGGCTGGCCGATCGGGCGCGCCGATCTCGATCGCTATTACCCGGCGGCCGCGCGCGTGCTGGACATCGCCGGCCACGAGTTCGATCCCCGCGCGTGGATGCCCCACCTGGGCCTGCCGACCCCGCCCGTGGCCCTCGACGGCTTCGAGTGCGGCGTGTGGCAGCTGAGCACGCCCGCGCGCCTGGGCGAGAAATACCGCTCGGCGTTCGAGTCGTCAGCTCGCATTCGCTGCGTGCTCGGGTTCACGGCGACGCGGCTCACGCTGGAGAAAGGCGGCGAGCGCATCCAGTCCGTCACCTGTCGCTCGCTCGGCGGCAAGTCGCTCACGGTGAAGGCCAGCCTCTTCGTGCTGGCGATGGGCGGCATCGAGAACGCGAGGCTGCTCCTGCTCTCGCGCGACCAGCGCCCGGCCGGCCTGGGCAACGAGAACGACCTCGTCGGCCGCAACTTCCTGGAGCACCCGGCGGTGATCGAGGGCGCGGAGCTGTACGTGTGGAAGGACGGCCCGGGGCACGATTTCTTCGCGAAGGCCGGCAAGGGACTGCAGCCCAAGGGATACCCGCCGGTGCCCGCGCCCGGCGCGCGACTGCCCGTGTCCCTGCAGGGCCCGCCGCGCACCGATCCGGTCTCCGTCGTGCTCGGCCTGTCCCTGTCGGAGGCGACACAGCGCCGCCATCGGCTGCCGCAGTTCTGGGTCGTGCCCAACGAGGGCCCCTTTCCGGACCCGGCGCGCGAACGGGAAGCGAAGGAAGTCCTCTCGGCCCTCGCGATGGGAAAGGAGCGGCCGTTCTCCCGCATCGGGCTCACCTTCGCGATCGAGCAGCGCCCGAACGCCTCGAGCCGCGTGCGGCTCGGCAGCGAACGCGACCCGCTCGGCGAGCCCGTGGCGGTGCTCGACTGGCGCATCGAGGGGCAGGAGCGGACGGCGCTCAAGCAGATCCTCGCCTTGCTGGGAGAAGCCGCGGCGCGCGCGGGCGTCGGGCGCATCCGGCTCAACATCGACCCGGAATCGGAGCGCTCCTGGGTGCCGGTGGGCGGCGCGCACCTCATGGGCACCACGCCGATGGGCGCGAACGCGAAGACGAGCGTCGCGGACCGCAACGGGCGCCTGCACACGGTTCGCAACGCGTACCTGGCGGGAAGCTCGCTGTTCCCGACCAGCACCTACGGCAACCCCACGTACACCATCGTCGCCCTGGCGCTGCGCCTGGGCGATCACCTGAAGGCGATGCTGGCGCGGGCCTAGCCGGACTCAGGCCCGGCCGTAGTTGTCCTCGAACCGCACGATGTCGTCCTCGCCGAGGTAGTTGCCGCTCTGCACCTCGATCATCACGAGGCGTTCGGCGGTCTCGTTGGCCAGGCGGTGCTTGTTGCCCGCGGGAATGTAGGTGGACTCGTTCGTCTTCACGGTGAGGCGCAGATCGCCGTTCACGACCGACGCGACGCCGTTCACCACGATCCAGTGCTCGCTCCGGTGATGGTGCATCTGCAGGCTGAGGCTCGCCCCGGGCTTCACCTCGATGCGCTTGATCTTGAACCCCGGGCCTTCCTCGAGCACGGTGTACGTTCCCCAGGGGCGGTGCACCGTGCGGTGCAGCTTGTGGGCGTCGTGGTCCTGGGCCTTCAGCTGCGAATAGATGTGGCGCACGTCCTGCGCGCGCGACTTGCTCGCCACGAGCAGGGCATCGGGCGTGTCGATGATCACGAGGTCGCTCACGCCGACGGCACCCACCACGCGGTCGGCGCTGCGGATGTAGCAGCCGGTGACGTCGTGCAGGATCGCCTTGCCCTCGAGCCGGTTGCTGTTGCCGTCGGACGGGGCAAGGTCGCCGATGGAACTCCACGAGCCGATGTCGCTCCAGCCGATGGAGCAGGGAACGACCGCGACGCGCGTCGACTTCTCCATCAGCGCGTAGTCGATCGAGTTGTCGGGAACCGTCGAGAACGAGGTCGGGTCGAGTTCGACCTGCGCGAAGCCGCCGCCGCGCGAGGTGCGGGATTTCGCCATGCAGGCCCGCACGCCCTCGAGGATCTCGGGGCAGTGCAGCGCCATCTCGTCGATCAGCGTGCCGGCGGCGAAGCAGAACATGCCGGAGTTCCACAGGAAGCGCCCGGAGGCGACGTATTCGCGCGCTTTCTCGAGGGAAGGCTTCTCCACGAATCGCAGCACCTCGTTGCCGCGGGCCTCGATGTAGCCATAGCCCGTCTCCGGCGATTCGGGCCGGATGCCGAAGGTGACCAGGTTGCCCGCCTGCGCCAGCGCGCAAGCCGAGGCGACGGCCGCCGCGAAGGCGGCCGAATCGTGGATGAGGTGGTCGGCCGGCAGGATCAGCAGGATCGCGTCCCGGCCGTGCGCCTGCGCGACCTCGAGGGCCGCGGAGGCCACCGCCGCCGCGGTGCCGCGACCGAACGGCTCGAGGACGAACGAGGTCGGGAGCTTCGCCGCGTTGACCTCGCGGAACTCGTCAGCCGTCTTGTGAAAGAGCTCGCGATTCGTGATCGTGAGGACCTCGGCGGCCCCGGGGAGGGCGGCCCCGCGCAGGAAGGCCTTGTGCAGCAGGCTCTGCCCGTCCTCGAGGCGGATGAAGGGCTTGGGATGAAGCTCGCGCGAAACGGGCCAGAGGCGCGAACCGGCGCCTCCGCAGAGGATGGTCGGGATGAGTTTCATCGTGGGGTGTCGGGAAGGGGCCGGGGACGGGCACGGGGACGGAAGGTCCGCCGAATGCCCGCCATGATACCGGGAGCGCCGGGTCGAGTGAGGGCCGGGCGCGCGGGGAGCGCGCCCGGAGCCGCGATCAGGGCAGGCAGCCCTGCGCCACGATGGCGTCGACTCGCGCGGTGAATTCCGCCGTCGCCAGGAACTGTGCGCGGACGGAATCGCGGGAAACGCCGGTGTCGAGCTGGGTGATCCAGAACTGCACGCCGCCGAGGTCCCCGCCGCGGCGCAGGATGGCGTTGTAGAGATCGCCGACGAATTGCGGGTTGTTGCGCGCCCGGCTGGCGTATTCCGCGCTGTTGATGAACGAGCTCGAGATGCTGTTGGCCGTCGCACCCACTGCCGCCGCGCCCTGGCACTGCGCGGTGCGGAACTGGGTCACCCAGTTCATGAACCCGGTGTCGTCCGGCATGCGGGCCAGAAGGCCGCGATAGAAGTCGACGACCGTGTTGATCTCCTTGCGCGTCGCCGGGGTGCCGAAGATGCCCTGCGAGAAGCCCGTGAATTCCGGCGAGAACATGAAGCCCACCAGCACGATCTGCCGCGGCAGGCCGGCGGCGATCTGGCCTGTCCAGTAGGAAAGGCCGCCCGCATCCGGCGCGCGATTGAAGAAGGTGTTGTAGAGGTCCGTGACGAACCCGGCGTCGTCCCGTCCGAGGGACGCGTATTCGGCGCTGAAGTAGAACGCCGTCGCCATCGTGTACCAGACTTCGTTCACGTCGGCTCCCAGGCCCACCACGCGCGTGGCCTCGCCTTCCCAGTAAGCCTTGCCGCCGACATCCGGCGCGCGGCGCAGGACGGAGCGGTAGTAATGCGCGACCAGGGATTTCTCGCCGCTCCCGGCGAGGGGAACCTGCAGGACGGGGGCGGTGCTGCTCACCGAGAGATTGGCACTCGCCGGCACGCTGGAGAGCAGCGCGCCCGCCGCGACCGGCGGCGAGAACGTCACGGTGACCGTGCAGCTGTCTCCCGGCACGAGCGTGCCGCACGCGCTCGCCTGCGCGAACGGGGCGCTGTCCGTCGTGATGCCCGAGACCGTGACGGCCGTGTTGCTGATGTTGGTGAGCTTGACCGTCCGGCCCGGCGAGGTGGTCGCCATCGACTGGCCGCCGAAATCGAGCGAAGCCGGGGCGGCGGTGAGCGTGGGCGTCGCGGCCGCCGTGACGAACATCGCGTCGACGGCGGTGGCCGCGTTGACGGTGAGCGCGCACGCCCCGATGCCCGAGCAGGCGCCTGTCCAGCCGACGAAGACGGAGCCGGCGTCGGCGACCGCCGCAAGGCTGAGCGCCGACCCGGCGTTGACGCTCGCCGAGCAGGTGGCGCCGCAGGCGATGCCCGCCGGCGTGGAGGTGACCGTGCCCGCGCCTGCCCCGGATTTCGAGACCGTCACGGGATAGGTGACCACGGAGACCGACTTGATGCAGTTGCCGGGCGACAGGGTGACCGTGCCGGGGGCCGACAGCGTGAAATTGGTGCAGGCGGTCGAAGAAAGCGTCCCGTCCGTGACCTGCGTGACTTGCGCCATCGCCGACGGGAGGCCGATCAGGAGCCACGCGCCCAAGAGGCAGCGCGCGTAACGGCCGATTGCGTTCATCCGGTGAATCCCTCCAGTAGTCTTGCCCGCCGAACCTCGCGGCCGGGCCTCATTGGTGGACAAGCCCCTGATCCGAAAGGTTCCTCGGCAGGGTTCGCCCATGCCCCCCATTCTACCCCCCGGCTATGGCGCAAGCCCCGGAAAAGTCGACGAAACGCGCAGATGAGGCCGGGCTCGGTGCCAAAATGATACAATTCGTCATAGGGTTAGCGTCGGCTCCCCAGGGGCCCGCGCTTGCGGAAAGCCCGGGCGGCCCAACCCGCTCCAACAGGGAACGCCGGGCCGTCCTCGCCTTGCCGGAAGGCCCGGCGATCGTTTTCCGGACGCCAGGGACAGACAGTCACGCCAATGGGTGCAAGGCAATTCCGTAGCGAGTGGATCTGGCTGCCCTTGGTCGCGGCCGGCATCCTCGCCATCTACCTGCCGGGCCTGGGCAACACGCTCGTCTTCGACGACGGCCCCCTCGCCGAGGACCTCTTCAACCGGTACCGCGCGCTCACGGAGCTGCGCGTGCGCCAGCTCTCCTACGGCAGCTTCCCCTGGCTGGCGGCGGTTTTCGGCGACGGCTGGTGGAAGCAGCGCCTGGTGAACCTCGCGATACACGCCGGCGTCGTCGTCGCGCTGTGGGGCCTTTACCGCGAGATCCTCGCGCACATCGCGGCTCCCGAGGGCGATGCCGGCCCGCGGCCGGACTACGCCAACGCGCCGGCCCTGGGCCTCGCCATCGGCTTCTTCGCGTTGAACCCCGTCGCGACCTACGCCGTCTCGTACCTCATCCAGCGCTCGATCCTCCTGGCGACGCTCTTCGTCGTCGCGGGGCTCTTCCTCGTCATGCGCTGGCTCGCGACGCGCAGGGCGTGGTTCCTCGTCGCGGCCGTGCTCTGCTACGCGCTCGCCATCGCCTCCAAGGAGCACGCGATCCTCGCGCCGCTCGCGGCGATCCCGCTCTTCCTCCTGGCCCGCCGGCCCACGATGAAACAGCTCCTGCCGGTGGCCGCGGCCGGCGTGCTGCTCGCGGGCGCGGCGGCCGCGCTCCTCGCCCTCAAGTACGGCGAGATCCTGGGCAAGCCCTTCGACCTCTGGTCGCAGATCTACATGCGCCAGCTCTCGGAGCAGAGCCCGGAGGCCGGCAAGAACGCGTACCTGCTCTCGGTGATGAACCAGTCGTGGCTCTACTTCCGCTACGGCCTCACCTGGTTCCTGCCCTACGAGGGCTGGATGTCGATCGACCTGCGCACGCCCTTCCCCACGACCCTCGCGACGTTCCCGCAGGTGCTGGGTCCCGTGCTCTACCTCGCGACGATCGCGGCGGGCTTCGCGCTCCTGCTGCGCCACCGCGACTGGCGCGCGCTCGTGGGCGTCTCGATCCTGCTGCCCGCGCTCCTTTTCGCCTCGGAATTCGCGACGGTTTGGGTCCAGGACCCGTTCGTGCTCTACCGCAGCTACCTGTGGGCCATCGGCGTGCCGGGGCTCGTCTTCTTCCTCGCGCACGGCCCGAACCCGCGCATCCTTCTCGCGGTCGGCCTCGTCTTCGGCGGCTGGATGATCTGGCAGGCCGGCGATCGCGTGCTCACGATGGCGAACGCCGAGAAGGTGTGGACGGACGCCATCCAGAAGATGCCCGACGACCCGCGCGCCGTGGGCCGCTGGTTCCCGCACCTGAACCGCGGCAACTTCTACCTCGAGAACGCGAGCCCCGCGCTCGCCCTCAAGGACTTCGAGGCCTCCTCGAAGCTGGGCGACATGGGCATGGGCGCGTTCAACATGGGCAGCGTGCTCATGGCGGGCGGCAAGGGCAAGGATGCGATCGCCGCCTTCGACGCCGCCGAGAAGCAGGGCTACGCGATGGCGAACCTGCCCTGCCAGCGAGGGAGCCTCAAGCTCGGCCTGGGCAAGCCGGAGGAGGCGCGGGCCGATCTCGCCCGCTGCCTCGCGATGGACCCGGCGCCGCCCGTCCGCGCCCAGGCGCTCGTGCAGCTCGGGCGCATCGACCTGCAGGCGGGCCGGCGCCCCGAGGCCATCGCGACCCTCGGCCAGCTCCTCGAGCTCCAGCCCGCGCACCGCGAGGGCAAGTACCTCCTCGGCATGGCCTACGTGATGTCGAGCGAGCATGAGAAGGGCAAGGCGATCCTGGACCGGCTGATCGCCGAGGAGCCCGCGGCGCTCGCCTATTACGCGCGCGCCGTGGCGAACCACGGCCTCAAGCGCAAGGCCGAGGCGCTCGCGGACATCGACAACGCCGCGCGTCTCGCCCCGGGCGACGCCAACATCCGCGAGTGGCAGGCTCGCATCCGGAGCATGAAGTGAAGGCGCCCTGGCGGGTGCTGCACGTCGGCAAGTTCTTCGCGCCGGTGTCGGGCGGAATGGAACGCTTCCTGGGCGACCTCGTGGCCGCCCAGCAGGCGCGGGGCGATTCGGTGATGGTGCTCGTGCACGACGGCGGCGGCCGGCTCGAGGGCGGCGATCCGGCCTGGCTGCGGCGCTGCCCCGTATGGCTGCAGCTCGTCTTCACGCCCCTGAGCCCGACCTTCGGCCTCTGGCTTCGTCGTGCCATCCGCGAACACGACCCGGAAGTGCTCCACCTGCACGTGCCCAACGTGAGCGCGTTCTGGGCGCTGCTGCTCCCGTCGGCCTGGCGCCTGCCGTGGGTGGTGCACTGGCATTCGGACGTGGAATCCTCGCGCTTCAAGGTCTCGCTTCGGCTCCTGTATCCGTTCTACCGCGTGCTCGAGACGGCACTCCTCGACCGCGCCGCGTGCATCGTCTCCACCTCGCGCGAGTACCTCGAGGCGAGCGGGCCCCTCGCCCCGTGGCGCGAGAAGTGCCACGTCGTGGCCCTCGGCATGGACCCGGACCGGCTGCCGGACGTCGACGCGCGCGAAGGCGAGAGCCTCTGGCCCGGCGCGGGCCTGCGCGTGCTCGCCGTCGGACGCCTCACCTACTACAAGGGCTTCGAGACGCTCGTGGCCGCCGCCGCGGCGGCGGGCGCGACGCTCGTCATCGCCGGGGAAGGCGAGGAGCGCCCCGTACTCGAGCGCGCGCTCGCCGAGGCGGGAGATCCCGCGAACATCCGTCTCGCGGGGGCCGTGGACGACACGACGCTCGCGCGCCTCATGGCCTCGTGCGACGTCTTCGCCCTGCCCTCGCGCGAGCGCACCGAAGCCTTCGGCATCGTCCTGATGGAGGCGATGCGCTACGCGAAGCCGCTCCTCGCGAGCCGCCTCGCCGGCAGCGGCATGCTCGCCGTGGCGAAGGAGGGCGTGAACGCCCTGCTCGCGCCGCCCGAGGACGTACCCGCCTGGCGAGCCGCGATCGAACGGCTGGCGGCCGACCCGTCGCTTCGCGAGCGCCTGGGCCGCGCCGGCGAGGCGCGCTACCGGGACGAGTACCACATCGCCTCGATCGCGCAAGGCGTCGACGCCATCTACCGCCACGCGAATGCCGTGGTGTCCGGCGATACCCGCGACGATCCGGTCGCGCCGGGGCGTCTCCTGGTGGTCATCCCCGCACTCAACGAGGCCGAGGACATCGGCGACGTGATCGACCAGGTGCACGGCCTGGGCCTGGCCGACGTGCTCGTGGTGGACGACGGCAGCACGGACGGCACGCCCGACGTGGCGCGCGCGCACGGCGCCACGGTGATGCGCGCGCCGCTCTGGCAGGGCGCCTGGGGCGCCATCCAGACCGGGCTTCGCTACGCGGTGCGCCGCGGCTACGCCGGCGTGGTGACCCTCGACGCCGACGGCCAGCACGAGCCCGCCTACGTGCCCGGGCTGCTCGCGGCCGCCGGGCGCGCGGACGTCGTCATCGCCGCGTGCCCGAGCCGGGGCAGCGTGATGCGCCACATCGCATGGTCCTATTTCCGCATCCTCACGGGCTTTCGCCTCGAGGACCTCACCCGGGCTTCCGGTTCTGCTAACGCGCGCGCCTGCCGGCTGCTGGCCGGCCCGGAGGCGACGCTCCTCGACTACCAGGACGTCGGCGTGCTCCTGCTGCTCAGCCACGCTCGCATGCGCATCGTCGAGATTCCGGTGGCGATGAACGCACGACGCCACGGCGCCTCTCGCGTATTCTCCTCGTGGTTCACCGTCGGCCGTTACATGGCCGAGACCACGCTCCTGTGCCTCGCGCGGGGGGGCTTCACGCGGCCCGGGCGCCGCCGCCCCCATGCGCCGGCCGATCCGGCCCCGAATCCATGAAACCCACCTATATCGCCATCGTCCTCGTCGGCATCGGGCTCGCGCTCGGCATCGTCTATCTCGTCCGCCGCGACCACATCTACATCCGCCAGGCGCTCTTCTGGCTGGCGGTCGCCGGCGTGTCGTTCGTGCTCGCGGTCTTCCCCCTCATCGACGCCGTCGGCGGGTTCTTCGGCATCGCGTACCCGCCCACGCTCGTGCTGCTCGCGGCGATCGTCGTGCTTGTCGTGAAGGCCCTGCTCTCGGACATCGCCCATACGCAGCAAAGCCGGGACCTGCGCCGCCTGAACCAGCGCATCGCCATGCTCGAGGCCGAGAGTGCGGCCCCGCGGCCGCCGAAGGACGACGCGCCATGAACGCCCCCACGAACCGCCCAGGAAACCGTGTGTCATGACCCCTCCCTACGAAGACATGCTCGAGCAGCTCTACCGCACGCTGCTGCGCCCCGGCGACGTGGCGATCGACGTCGGCGCCCACGTGGGCCGGCACGCCTTTCCCATCGCCGACGCGGTCGGTGCAGCCGGACGGGTGTTCTGCTTCGAGCCGCTTCCGCAGCAATACGCGACGCTCGAGAATCGCATCGCGTCGCGTGACGCGTCCGCCCGGTCCGCGAGCGGCGAGATCGTTCCCCACAATCTCGCCCTGGGCGACGAAGAGGGCGAGGCGAACTTCACGGTCGTGCCGGACTTCCCCGAGTACAGCGGGTTCCGGGAGCGCTCGTACGGCGATTCCGCCCTCCGGACGGAGTCGATCCGCGTCCAGGTCCGAAGGCTCGATGCGCTGCGCGGCGGGTTCGGCAAGGTCCGTTACATGAAGATCGACGCCGAGGGCGCGGAGCTGCTCATCCTGCGGGGCGCGCGCGCGCTCCTTGCCGAGTCGCGGCCCGTCGTCTCCTTCGAGTTCGGCAACGCCGCGCTGGTCAACTACCCGTACACGGCCGCCGACTGCTTCGACTACTTCGCCGGCCTCGGCTACGCGGTCTACTCGATCTTCGGGCAGGCGCTGGGCCGCGACGAGTTCGTCCAATGCGCGCACGACCAGTATTTCTGGGACTACTTCGCGATCCCCTCGGAGCAGCCGTGGACCCTGGGTCACCAGCACATCGGGATCCTGGTGAGACAGCTGGCGACCTCGGGCCCGGCGGAAGACATCGAGTCACGCGCCCGCCTCGAGGCCGTGATGGGCAGCCTTTCGTGGCGCGTGACGGCGCCCCTGCGCAAGCTGGCGACGCTGCTGGGAGCCCGGCGCGGTGCCTAAGCTGGCAGCCGCCGCAAACCGGGAAGGCCGCGATGGAGAGTGAACCCATCGTATTCACGGTGCGCTACACGCGCGAGGCCTGCTGGATCTCGGCCCTGCGCTACTGGCAGCGCCGCATGGGCGTGCGCTACGCCATCGAGGTGGTGATCGGCGTGGGCCTCATCGCGCTCGCGACCCAGGGCCCCTACCGCTGGCTCGAGATCGCGCTGTGGGTGGTGGTGTCGATCTTCATCTTCCTGGGCGCGGCCATCCTCGTCATCCACTGGCGGCGCGCGCTGGCGGGCCTCGCCGCACTCGACCCGCCCGAGAGCACCTGGCGCCTCACCGAGGAGACCATCGGGCAGAAGAGCAGCCTGGGCGAGAGCGCCATCCGCTGGGAGGGCCTGGTGGAGCTGTGGAAGTTCGACGACGTGTGGCTCCTCATCTGGGGCCGCGACGTCTACAGCACCCTGCCGGTGAACCAGTTCCCGCGCATCGCCCGGCAGTTCGTCGAGCGCAAGCTCAAGGAGACGGGCGCGAGGATCCGCGGGTAGAAAAGGCTCAAGTCGGGCCGCCACCTGCCGTTAACCGGTCGATGGCGCGCATTTCGCGCGCCCCGACCGACCATGCCCCGCCTCTCCCCCGCCAACCTGGACGATCCCCGCGTCACCTTCGCCGCCCTGGCCTTCCCGATCGGCACGCGGGTCGCGCTGCGCTTCGACGAGGACCCGGACGAGCGCAGTCTCATGCTCGGCCTCATCGGCTGGATGGAGCCCGAATCGGTGCTCGCGGGCGGCGCCTCGCGCATCGCGCTGCCGGCCCACGCACGGGAAGGCGCCGGCGTGCGCGCGCGGCTGCGGCAGGGTTCGCTCGTGTGCACCTTCGCCTCGCGGCTGCTCAACGTGCGCGTGCTTCCCCATCCCTGCCTGCAGCTCGCCTACCCGACGGCGCTGCACCTGAGCCGCGTGCGCGACGCGATGCGCGTGCGCACCGGCATCCCGGCCACCGCGGTCGTGGACGGCATGGACGAGCGCATCGACTGCTCCATCCGCGACCTGAGCCCGAAGGGCGTGCGCGTGGTCGCCGCGAGACGCCTGGGCGAGACCGGCTGCCGCGTGGACCTTCGCTTCACCTTGGACGTGGACGAGGCCGCCGTGCCGGTCGCCCTGGGCGGACGCGTGCTCCACGCGACGCCGGCGCGCGTGAACGGCTATTCGGCGGGATGGACCCACGGCGTGGTGCTTTCGGCCCTGCCCATCACGTCGCTCGAGACCATCGAGTGCTACCTGCGCGCGCGGCGCGCCGGGAAGCCGTCCGAAGGCTGACGGCCCGTCGCTAGAGGAAATCGTTCGTCAGTTCCCCGATGCCCTCGATCGACACCGTGATGCGGCTGCCTGGCTTCATCGAGCCCACGCCGACGGAGGTGCCGCAGCAGATCACGTCGCCCGGCTCGAAGGTGACGTCGTGCGAGATGCGCGAGACCAGCTTCGCGGGGGAGAAGAACATGTCGGCCGCCGGGTAGTTCTGCCGCTCCTGGTCGTTCAGCACGGCGCGGATCACGAGCGTGGCCGGATCGAGCCCCGTCGCGATCACCGGGCCGAAGACGCCGAAGGTGTCGAAGCTCTTCGAGCGCGACCACTGGTCGAAGGTCGGGTCCTTCTTGAGGATGTCCACGGCCGTCACGTCGTTGATGCAGGTGTAGCCGAAGATGTGGGCGGGGGCGTCGGCCTCGGACACGCGCGCGGTGCGCCTGCCGATTACGATGCCGAGCTCGCCTTCGAAGATCACCTTGCCGCCGAAGCCTTCCGGCGTGCGGATGGGCTCGCCGCCCGGGTGGAACGAGCTGTTCGCCTTGAGGAACCACAGCGGCTCGGGCGGCTCGACCTGCCCGAGCTTCGCGGCGAGCGCGCGGTAGTTGTTCCAGAGCGCGACCATCTTGGTGGGCACGCACGGCGTGAGGAGCTTCACGCCGGCGAGCGGCACGGTGGCGCCCGTGGCGCGCGGGGCGGCGAAGAGGTCGCCCTCGTGCACGCGGATGGTGTCGCCCTCGAGGCTGCCGAACTGCGCGCGCCCCTCGTGTTCGAATCGGATCCAGCGGGTCATGGGTTTCGTCGGTCGGTTGGGAAAGGGAACATTGTGCCCGATGGCCCGGACCTCACGACCTCGACTCGATGCCGAGCACCTGCTCGAGCGCCACGCGCCCGCCGGGGCTCACGATGGCGACGACCGTGTCGCCGCGGCTCACCGGCTGGTCGTGACCGGGATTGAACACCCAGTGCCCGCGCGGGTCGCGCAGCGCGACGAGCAGCCATTCGCGCCGCCCCATGAGCTGGCCGGCGCGCTCGACGGTGGTGGCGGGCGGCACGGTGACCTCCTCGACGCGCAGGTTCTCGTCGGTGTGCAGCATCATGTCCATCAGGTTCACGGCGTTGGGCCGGAGCATCGCGGAGGCGATCCGCATGCCCCCGGTGAAGTCCGGCGAGACGATCTCGTCGGCGCCCGCGCGGCGGGTCTTCTCCACGTTGTGGCGGTCGTGCACGCGCGCGACCACACGCACGGCCGGGTTGAGCTGCTTGGCCGAGAGGCTCACCACCAGGTTCTTCGAGTCGTCGCCCGTCACCGCGAAGATCCCGGCCGCCCGCAGCACGCCCGCCTTCTGGAGCACCTCGTCGTCGGACGCGTCGCCCAGCAGCATCGTCGCGTGGCCCGTGCGCTCCTGGTGGGCGGGCAGCCGCTGCGGATCGGCGTCGATCACCACGAAGGTCCGTTCGGTCTTCAGCAGCTCGTCGGCCACGTAGCTGCCCACGCGCCCGATGCCGCACACGATGTAGTGCCCGCTCATGCGGGCGATGCGTTGTTCCATTCGCCGCCTCCGGTACGCCTGGTTGAGGTTCGTCTCGAGGACGAACGCCGTGATGACCGAGAACAGGTACCACGTGGTCGCGATGCCGACGAAGCCGACCAGCATCGTGTACGGCCGCCCGAAGGGATGCGCGGACACGTTGACGATCTCCGCGAACCCGACCGTCGCGATGACGTTGAACGCCATGTAGATGGCGTCTTCGGCGCTCGCCTTCCCGCCCGAGATCACCCAGAAGCCCAGGCCGCCCGCCAGGTGCATGAAGACGAGCGCGAGGAGGCCACCCTTGAACTTGGGCCAGTACGGGCTTTCTCGGAAGATGTGCAGGAAGGTGAACATGGGAGCCGGAATCCGCCAGCTTCCATCTGGCCATGCGGTCCGTGGGGGGAGCCTGACGCCGATCAAGGGCGGGGCGGTCAGCGGGGCGTTGGTCCTGGCAGTCGGGACAGGGCAAAGGCCGACGGTGGGTGAACATGCGTGACGTTCAGGGCGGCGCAAGCTCGGCCTCTTGCGGGATGGGTGCCCCGGTTTTCGAGGCCAGACAACACACGTCAGGCCTCGAAAACCGACCCATCCAACGATCGACCCCGAGGAAGGCCCCGGGGTCGATCCTGCGACGGCCGCGCCGCCATGAACGTCACGCATGTTCACCCACCGTCGGCCCGGGGCGTCGCACGGGGAAGCAGCGTCGCTTCGTGCCCAGGCCGACAACGCAACGCCGCCTTGATCGACGCCGCAGCATCGAGCGCGCCGGAGTCCGCAACGCCGAACGTTCACGACGCGATATCCATGGGCACCATCCCATCGAGGGCGGTGATCGCGTTGTCGATTCATGGCGGCGCGGACGTCGCCGGATTGCTCCCCGGGTTTGAAAGGGGAGCAATCATTGGATGGGTCGGAATTTCGGGCCTGACGTGTGTTGTCTGGCCCGAAATTCCGGGGCACCCATCCCGCAAGAGTCCGTGGGTGCGCCGCCCTGAATCGAAAACGCGATCACCGCCCTCGATGGCCTCCCCACGATCGCAGCCACCGACAGCCGCTTCAGCGGTCGTCGTGTGGCGCCACGATCTCCAGGATGCGGTCCATGAGCATGGGCGTGAGGCGAGGCAGCACGTCGATCGCCTTCAGGTTCTCCTTCACCTGCTCCGGACGCGAGGCCCCGGTGATGACGGACGAAACATGCGGGTTCTTGGCGCACCAGGCGATGGCGAGCTGAGGCAGGGTGCAGCCGAGCTCCTTCGCGACGCCCTCGAGCGTCTGCACGACGCCGTTGCGCGCCTTGTCCGTGAGCCCGTCGAGCAGGAAGGCCATTCGCGGAAGGGCCCCGCGGCTGTCCTTGGGCACGCCATTGCGGTACTTGCCCGTGAGCAGGCCCGAGGCGAGCGGGCTCCAGGTGGTGAGCCCCATCCCGATGTCGTGGTAGAGGTGGCGGTACTCGCTCTCGACCCGCCGGCGGTGGAAGAGGTGGTACTGCGGCTGCTCGACCACGGGCTTGGCCAGGTGGTGGCGCTCGGCGATCTGCCAGGCCGCCATGATCTCCGAGGCGCTCCACTCCGAGGTGCCCCAGTAGAGCGCCTTGCCCTGCCGGATCATGTCGTGCATCGCCCAGACCGTCTCCTCGATGGGCGTCTCCGGGTCCGGCCGGTGGCAGTAGACGAGGTCGACGAAATCGAGCTGCAGGCGCTTCAGGGACCCGTCGATCGCCTGCGTGAGGTACTTGCGGTTGAGCGTGTTCTTCTCGTTGGGCCCGTCCGCGATGCCCCAGTAGAACTTGGTCGACACGATGTAGCGCTGCCGCGGCCAGCCGAGCTTCTTCAGGGCCTCGCCCATGATCCGCTCGCTCTCGCCCGCCGCGTAGACCTCGGCGTTGTCGAAGAAGTTGACGCCGGCATCCCAGGCGGCAGCCATGCATTCGATGGCGGCCTTGGTGTCCACCTGGTTGCCGTACGTCACCCACGAGCCGAAGGACAGCTCGCTCACCTTGAGGCCGGCGCGGCCCAGTCTGCGGTATTGCATGGCGCAATGCTTTCGTGGAGAACGGCAGGACTTCGATTATCGCCCACCCGGTCCCGCGAGCGAGATCGGCCTCGCGCTCGGTTACAGGTGAAAGTCCCGCAAGCCCGACTTTCATTGACTCATGCGGGACCCGCGTCAAGAATGGGGCTCTGAGATCGGCCGGGATTGGACACGAGCCGTTCCACTCTGAGTACCACTCGAGGTAGCGCACATGAAAAAAATTCTTGCTCTCGCCGGTGCGGCCGCGGTCCTGATCGCCACGAGCCTTCCCGCCTACTCGCTGGGGTGGATTCCCAAGAATCCCCCGCCCGGCGGCACCAGCGGAAACCCATCGGGTGGCGGCTCGAACAACGGCGGTTCCAACAATGGCGGCTCGAACAATGGTGGCACCCGGCCGACGGTCGCCGCGCCCGAGATCGACGCCTCCGCCGGCGCCAAGGGTCTCGCCGTCCTGGTGGCCGGATTGCTCATCGCCGCCGAACGCCTGCGCCGCCGCTAGGCGGGCGCCGGCCCCGAAAGCCGCCTACGCCTCGCGGGGTGGGCGGCTGGTTCCCCTGATTTTCCTCGCGCCCTGAGAAGGGCGCTTCCCCACTTGCCCGCCGCCACGCCCCCGCACTCCCGCCTCGGGTGGAGAGTCGCGCTCCTCCTGCTGCTTCCCGCCGAGATCCTGCTCGTCACGCTCGGCTTCGAGCCCGGCAGGATGTCGTCCCGATCCTCGTGGGCCGCCACGCTCGTCGAGCAATCCTCCGTCCTGCTTCGCGTCGTCATCGCGGCGGCCGCCACCTTCGCTCTCATCGTGAGCCCGCGATTCTCTCGGGTGCGGTCCGTGCTCGCCGATGACCGCCGGCGCCACCCGGCGGAGTGGCTCGTGCTTCACTTCGTCTGTTTCGCGGGTTTCGTCCAATTCACCGGCTGGCTCTTCGCCGGCGGGGCGGGCCGGCATCTGGCGCCGTACACGGTGGGCTGGATCCTCCTGGGCCTCGCGGTCGCGCTCACGTGGCTGCTCGCCATCGCCCCCGCGGGCGCGTGGCGTTCGCTCATCGCCACGGAGCGCACGGCCATCGGCGCGAGTCTCGTCGCGGCGGTGGCCGTGTGGCTTTTCGGGTTGGTGGCGCAACACTTCTGGCGCCCCCTCGCCGAAGCCACCCTCTTCGTCGCGCAGGCGCTCGTGGGTGCCGTGTACCCCAACGTCGACTACGACCCCGTGAAGGGCACGATCGGCACCTCGCACCTGCTGCTCGAGATCGCGCCGCAGTGCTCGGGCTACGAGGGCATCGCCCTCGTCACCGTGTTCGTCTCCCTGTATCTGTGGCTCTTCCGCGAGCGCATGCGTTTTCCGCGCGCGCTGTGGCTGCTGCCCGCCGGCTGGATCGCGATGTGGCTCGCGAACGTGGCGCGCATCGCGGCCCTAGTGATGGTGGGCACCTCGATCTCGCCGGACATCGCCACCAAGGGCTTCCACTCGCAGGCCGGCTGGATCGCCTTCACGGCCATCGCCCTCGCCCTCATCGCGCTTTCGCACCGGCTGGGGCTCGTGACCACGGACCCGGCGCCTTCCGTCCGCCGCGCCGATTCTCCGGCGCCCGCGCTGCTCGTCCCCCTCATCGCGATGCTGGCCGGATCGATGGTCGCCGCCGCGTTCTCCAGCGGCTTCGACGCGCTCTATCCGCTGGGCGTGGTGGCCACCGCGCTCGCGCTATGGGCGTATCGCCGTCACTACCGCGAATTCGAATTCGCGGTGTCCCCCGTGGCCATCGGCATCGGCTTCGCGGTCTTCGGGCTGTGGATGCTGCTCACCGGGCCGCAAGCGTCGGGCCCGGCCAAGGCGCTGCCGGAGATGCCCACGGCCATGGCCGCCCTGTGGATCGCCTTCCGGGTCGTGGGTTCGGTCATCACCGTCCCCATCGCGGAGGAACTCGCCTTCCGCGGCTACCTGCTGCGAAAGCTCGTCTCGAGCGACTTCGAGCGCGTGCCGCCGCGGCAATTCACCGTGCTCTCGTTCGCGGTTTCGTCGGTGCTCTTCGGCCTGATGCACCAGGGCTGGATCGCGGGTGCGATCGCGGGTGCGGGCTTCGCGGCCGCCGTGTACTACCGCGGAAGGTTGTGGGACGCGGTCGTCGCCCACGTCACCGCGAACGCGCTCATCGCCGTCGCCGTGCTCGGCTTCGGCCGCTGGGATCTCTGGCTCTAGCGCATCCGGGCGGCAACACACCGTAACGCCGGGCGCGCACCCCGCGGCCAGAATCGCCGGACCCCTTCGCCGGAGAGAACGATGCGCGCCCTGTTCGCCCTCGCCTGTTTCGCGGCCGGCATCGCTTTCGCCCAGCCCGCCCCGCCCGCGCCTTCGGTCACGACAGCGCCCAAGGCACCTACACCGCCCGCGCGCATCGCCGACGCCGCCTGGCTGCAGGGCTACTGGGCGGGCACCGGCATGGGCGGCGAGGCCGAGGACGTGTGGCTGCCCCCGAAGGCCGGCGTGATGCTGGGAGCCTTCCGCCTCATGAAGGCCGAAGGCAAGCCCGCGTTCTACGAGCTCTTCGCCATCGAGGAGATCGACGACACTCTCGTCTTCGTCGTGAAGCACTTCAACCCGGACTGGGTGGGCTGGGAGGAAAAGGACAAGGCCCTGCGCCTCAAGCTCACGCGCGCCTCGAAGGACGAGCTCGCGTTCGGCGGCGTGGTGTTCCGTCGCCCGGGCGCCGACGTCCTCGCGGTCGACGTGACCGTCCGCCAGAAGGACGGCACGCAGAAGACCCATACCTTCGACTATCGTCGCAAGGCCCTGTAGTTCCACGGCGCGGCCGGGCTACCCCCGGGGGTTAGAATCCCTCCCGTGGAATCCACCCGACGCAACGTCTTCCTGCTCGCCTGCTGCCAGGCGCTGCTCTTCACCAACAACGTCACGCTCATCTCGCTCAACGGCCTCGCGGGCTACCAGCTCGCGTCCGACAAGGCCCTGGCGACGCTGCCCGTGACCGGCTACGTGGTGGGGGCGGCCGCGTCGACTTTCTTCGCCTCGCTCTGGATGAAGCGCGTGGGCCGGCGGAACGGCTTCCTCACGGGCACGCTCTTCGGCATCGCGGGCGGCGCCATCGCCACGTATGCGATCTGGATCGGCAGCTTCTGGACACTCGTCCTCGGGACGCTGGTACTGGGCACCTACAACGCCTTCGGGCAGTACTACCGGTTCGCCGCGGCCGACGCCTCGCCGGGCCCGTGGAAGGCGAAGGCCATCTCACTCGTGATGGCCGGCGGGCTCGTGGGCGGCATCATCGGGCCGGAGATGAGCAAGCACACGCGGGACCTCGCGCAACCCACGTTCGTGGCCTCCTACGCTTCCCTCATCGGGTTCTGCCTCGTCACGATGGCGATCCTGTCGATGCTGCGGATACCCGCGCCGAAGCAGGAGGAAGTCCACGGCGAGACGCGCCCCCTGGCGGAGATCATGGCGCAGCCGGTGTTCATCGTCGCGGTGCTCGTTTCCGCGCTGGGTTACGGCGTCATGAATCTCCTCATGACTTCGACGCCCCTGGCGATGGGCTTCTGCGGCCTGCCCTACGCGGCGGCGGCCAGCGTCATCAGCGCGCACGTGGTGGCGATGTTCGGGCCCTCGTTCTTCACCGGCTCCCTCATCCAGCGCTTCGGGGTGCTGAACGTGATGATGGCGGGCGTGGTGCTCATGTTCGCCTGCGTGGGCATCGCGCTTTCGGGCCAGCAGTTCACGCAGTTCTGGCTCGCGCTCGCGCTGCTGGGCGTGGGCTGGAACTTCATGTACGTGGGCGGCACGACGCTCCTCACGGAGGCGTACCGGCCCGCGGAGAAGGCGAAGGCGCAGGGGGCCAACGAGATCCTCGTCTTCTGCACCGTGGCGAGCTCGTCCTTCGCCTCCGGGGTGCTGGTGAACGCCTCCGGCTGGAACACCCTCAATTACGTGGCGCTGCCCTTCCTCGCGATCGCGGGGATGGCGGCGCTCTGGCTCGCCCTCAAGCGACGCGCCGCGCCCGCCGCGGCCTGAAAGGAGCCCCCATGAGCGAAGACCACACCTTCCACACCACGCTGCAGTGGCCGGCCGACCCGGCGCAGGAGAAGCCCCCCACCGCGACGTTCTCGCGCAACGGCATCCTCGGCTCGCCGGGCCACCCGCCTTTCGTGGGCGGATCGCCGCCCGTCTTCGGAGGAGTGCCCGACCGCTACAACCCCGAGGAGCTGATGACGCTCTCGCTTTCGGAATGCCACATGCTCACGTTCCTCTCGCTCGCCGCGAAGAAGCAGGTGGCGGTGCTCGCGTACGAGGACCGCGCGACGGGGCGGCTCGGGCAGGGGCCCTCGGGCAAGATGCAGATGGAGCACGTGATGCTCCGGCCGAAGGTGACGGTGGCGAAGGGCACCGACCTCGCGATGGTGAACGCCATGCACGAGAAGGCCCACGCCTACTGCTTCATGGCCAACTCGGTGAACTTCCCGGTGGAGAATTCGCCCGAGGCGCGGGAAGGCTAGGGGCGCTACTTCCTGCCCTTGGGGGGAGGGGCGTCGGCGCCGGCTTCCTCGAGCAGCTTCTTGCGGTAGGCGTCTTCCTCCAGCTTGCGCTGCTCCTCGCGTTTGGCCGCCTCGATGCGCGCACGCTTGTCGTTGTAAGCGGCCTCGGCCTCCGCGGCCTCCTGCGAGCGCTTCACCCGCTCGTTCGCGGCGCGGTCCCAGTCCGTCTTGCCGGCGTGGGAGGTGTCGACCTTCTTCTCGTCCTTGTCGACGGGGCAGGCCGCTTCCTGGTAGGTGATCTTGCCCTTGGCGTCGACGCACTTGAAGAGCTTCTGGGCGGGCGCGGCGAGGGGCAGCAGGCAGGCGGCGGCGAGGGCGAGGCGAATGACGGCGCTCATGTCGGGCTCGGGATCGAGGTCGGGAAATGAGGCGGATTCTGCCTCAAGGTACGGGCGGCCGGTTGGCGGCGATCAAGCGCGCTTCGCCTTCGCGGACTTCGGGCGCGCCGGCGGCTTGCGGGCCGCCGCCCGCACCGCGGCCCCGTAGGCGAGCCCGGCCCAGCGCGCCATCTCGTCCGGGTTTTCCAGCGCCTCGTCGGGCGCCCGGCGGTACGACATCGCCGTGGAGGTGCCGTCCTTCGATCGGAACACGAACGGTTCGAGATGTTCCGCCTCGAACGCGGCGCGCGTCTCGTCGTCCGTCTTGAGGTAGAGCACGTCGTCCGCGACGATCGCGAAGAAGAGACCCTCGCGGTAGAGGCCCCAGCCGCCGAACATGGACTTCGCCGTCACGGCGCCCCACGGGCGCATGAGCTCCACGAGGTACTCGACCGTTTCGCTGCGGCGGGGCATGGCGCCTCAGCCGCCCGAGAGCTTCAGGTCGCGCACGCTCGTCCCGAGGCCCACCTCGAAATCCGTACCCGTCCCCGGAAGCACCTCGCCCAGCACGCCGAAGAGCGTGATGCGGTAGTCCTCCGGCCGCGCGGAAATGGCGGGCAGCGGCCCGGCCTTGAGCCGCGCGAGAATCGCCTGGAAGTTGGCGTATGTCACGCGCGCGCGGAAGGGCAGCGGCTGGTCCCAGGGCGTCACGGTGCGCATCGCTTCCGTATCCGCGCCTACCGTGACGTATCGCACGGGCACGCCGGACGCGTCGACCGCGCGCAGCGGGCTCGAGATGAACGCGTTGAGCCCGTCGGAGGCCTGGTTCTCCACACCCGAGCCGCCCAAGCCGAAGGGCCGGCTCTCGAAGAGGCCGATCACGTGGATGAACTCGGTGTTCGTGGTGAGATCGCGGGCGTAGTAGAAGAAGCTCACCTGCGCCGTGCCCTCGGCGACATGGGGCTGGCGCGCGGCGATCGTCTTCACCTGCACGAGCGCTTCGATCGTCATCGTGTCCGCGGCGGTGCGGTAGACGCGGGCGAAAGGCTGCAGCTCCCGCGCGATGCTGGCGCTGGGGCCCTCGCCCACGAGCGGAGCCGCATGCGAGAAGCGCGCCGTGTTGATCCAGAAGCCGGCGGCATTGGACGAGAGCTGGAAGGCGCTCGAGGCGTTGGGGGGCGGGTCGTTGCGCAGGCCGCGTTGTGCCGCGCTCGCGGGATCGGGCGGGTAGAGGCCCGTCACGTCGCCCACGGCCCAGGTCACCGGGTTCGCCACCTGCCCCGCCTGCTCGGGCGTACCCGCGTCGCCGATGTGCTGCACGCGCATGAAGGTGGCGTTGACCGGGGCGGCGGCGGACTGGGAGACGAAGTTGGCCGCGCCGACGCAGTCGGGGGCGGAGACGAAGGGGGGATCGACGGGTGGGGGAGTCGTGCCGCCACCGCCACCACCACCTCCGCCGCAGGCAGCAACAAGCAGGCATCCAAGGTAAGAGAGAATTCGCATCATCGTAACGAGTTCGCGCCCGCTTCAAGGGCATTCGTGCTTTGACTTGCTTGAGTTCAGCCTGGTTCACGGCACGACAATGCGAAGGATAGTAGCCCGGCGCCTGCAGCGCCGCCGCATTGGCCGCCGTGCCCCGGTCGTCGTTGGCGGCGATCTGCGTCGTCCACCCAGACGAGCTGCAGCAGCGGGTTGGGCCGGCTATTCGGGATCCTGGCCGCCCCGATCGAGCGTCCCCGCGCCCGGGTCACCACCGTCTGGGGCGAGCTTCCCCGATCGCTGGTCAGGTAAGAGCCTGAACCAACTCCCGGCAACACTGCAAGATATCGTCGCGAGCCGTTGCAAGATATGCGTCCGACTCCGAATCAATCTTTTTCAATGACCCCGAAGCGTATCTATCGCGCAAGTTTCCACGTGGAAAATGCTCGGTCTCTGAATCGATCCCGCGGAATGGCAGAAACAACGCGCTATCAGGATCTCCATACTCAAATCGCAATCTGCATATCTTGCGTACGCCTTCGATCAAGTCGATCCGACCATCGAGCATCGCTTGAGATACGGCAACGATCGCCTGCTTGCTTTCCGCGGAAGTTGTCTTGTTCTCACTCACAGGTCACTCCCCGGGAAACTTGGTCTTGAACTCTACCCTTTGATCAGTCGAGACATTCTCGGTCCAGTGCGTTTCGAACTTCGTTCCGTCCTTCGCCTTAAAGGTTGAACTGCTCTTCTTGACCCAGTCGCTGGCCTGTCCGCCATGTTCTGCCGCAACTCGTTGGCCGTCACGGAATCCCACTCGCGCCGCATCTCCGGCCAGCGCAATCCCCGTCTCCCCATTTGTGCCTGACTTGCCAGCGCCTTGCTCAGATTGAGCCCACTGGTCGCGCTTTCGGCGCCACTTGCAGCCGCACGCGCTGCTCCTTGGTCAAGGGTCTTGGTACCCAGACCCATTGGCGTATCGCCAGGCAAGAAGCTCATCGCCCCCGCAATGGCCCCATCCCGCGCCGCGCTCGACTGCGCCGCCATCGCCCAATCGACCGAGCCGAACGCCGCCTTCTGGCTGATCGCATCGGCTATCGTCCCGAGCCCCGCCCCGAACGCGCCCCCACCGAAGAAGCGGCCCAGTAGCAGGAGTGGACTCCTCCCATCCGGATCGACGAACTTGTAGGGGTTGTTGTTGGCGTACGCGTACCGGTTGAACGAGTGCACGTTCGCCTCGCTGAAGCCCACCGGGTCCACCCCCATGAACCGACCCAGCGCCGGGTCGTACCACCTCGCCCCGTAGTACGAGAGCCCCGCCGCCTCCACGTGCGCCTTGCCCGTGTACCACGGCAACTGCTCCGCCGGGGCCTTCGGGTCCAGCCTCTCCCCGTAGGGCTTGTACCCCTGCCGCCAGAGCACGTTCCCGGCATCGTCGGTGGCCGCCATGGGCGTGCCCGCCAGGTCGTTGTGGTAGTAGATGAACTTCGGGACTTGCGCCTGCGAGGCGAGAGCCAGGGATCCCAGCGCCAGGGCGGCGAGGACGGTGCGGATGCGGGCGAATGCGTGCTTGAACAGTCTCATGGTCTTCTCCTGCCCAGGCTACGGCAGCACCGCGATCACAACTTTCTCGCTCGCAATATTGGAACCCGCTAGATCAAGTCGACCTGTACATGATGAATCGTGGAATTACCCGACTTACGTGCCCGGCTTTCCAAATGGGATCCACCCCACTCTGAGGACATCAAGTGAACATGATCGGTCTTACCGCGAGCCAGGAATTCCAACTGGGCCATTAGAGACGCAAGCCCTTCGCGATCAAGGAATACGTGCAGCTTCTCGGGGGCCTTGCCCTCGCAAGACAGTTCGACGCTAATCACGCTGACCTCCCATTGGATAGTCTCTAGGCGCCAGTTTGTCGCGCGCCTCACGTGGGCGATGCACCCCCACATGTGGCCCCTTCGGTTCCCCATGATTGGCGTCGATGTGATAGCCACGCCCTGTATCCGGGTTGACAAAGGTTCCTCGTCCCTCTGAAGGATTCGGTCCCCGTGCCTCGAAGCCGCGCCCGACAAGCATTTCCGCAATCTCAGCGGCAGATTTTCCACCAAACGGGTTCGCGCCCAAGCTTCCCGCTTTGTTCGACTCCGAGAAGATGAGTCCGCCCAACTTGTCTTGCAACACTGCTGGCAAGCCACCAACCGCGAAATTGACCAGATCGGTGATCCCCAGCGTAGGTACTGAAAGACCGGGCAATGAGTTGCCACTTCCAAAGCCCTCGAGCTGCCTCGCCTGCTGCTGCTCAGACGGC
Source organism: Betaproteobacteria bacterium (assembly GCA_016711875.1). Lineage (GTDB taxonomy): Bacteria > Pseudomonadota > Gammaproteobacteria > Burkholderiales > Usitatibacteraceae > FEB-7. Next base: position 702,765 of record JADJSD010000001.1, read on the forward strand.
CGCCCCGCCAATGCAGGTGGTGTTGCCGCAATCGCCCGACCAGGCGGCACCAGCGCAGGCACCGCCTGCTTGCCATCCGGATCGACGAACTTGTAGGGGTTGTTGTTGGCGTACGCGTACCGGTTGAACGAGTGCACGTTCGCCTCGCTGAAGCCCACCGGGTCCACCCCCATGAACCGACCCAGCGCCGGGTCGTACCACCTCGCCCCGAAATAGGAGAGCCCCGCCGCCTCCACGTGCGCCTTGCCCGTGTACCACGGCAACTGCTCCGCCGGGGCCTTCGGATCGAGCCTCTCCCCATAAGGCTTGTAGCTCTGGCGCCACCGGAGATTGCCCGCCCCGTCGGTGGCCGCCATGGGCGTGCCCGCCAGGTCGTTGTGGTAGTAGATGAACTTCGGGACTTGCGCCTGCGAGGCAAGAGCGAGCGATCCCAGCGCCAGGGCGGCAAGGACGGTGCGGATGCAGGCGAATGCGTGCTTGAACAGTCTCATGGTCTTCTCCTCGCCCAGTCTACGGCAGCACCGCGAACACTTCGACGAGCCCCATCCCCGTGGTGCCTCCCACCCCGCTCACGATCGCGGTGTAGCCCCCCGGGTTCAGCGTCACCAGCAGCGCCGACTCGTTCGGGTGCGAGGGCTGGTAGCCCAGCGCCTGCAGCGTCGCCGCGTTGGCCGCCGTGCCCCAGTCGTCGTTGGCGGCGATCTGCGTCGCCCCCGAGAAGAGCTGCAGCAGCGGGTTGGGCAGGTAGTTCGGGATCCCGGCGGCGGCCAGGGAAGGACCCCGCGCCCGGATCACCACCGTCTGCGGCGTGCTTCCCCCCATCACGAGCCCGGCGATCATCACGTTGTCCATGCCACGGCCAGAGCCGCAAATGCATCTACACCGTTTGCGACAATTGACTAGGTCGCAGCGAACTTCAGGGCGACCTGGTGAACATCGCGCTGTAGATCCTCGCGCATCAGTTCCACGCCCTGATGTACCGCAAATTCGGCAATCTCAGCAATTGCCGCCTTCACCCCTGACGCCAAGAAGCTTTTAAGGGCGGGAAGATCATTAGCTGCCCAAATGTCCCGAGATACGTAGATGTCAGCAGTGGCAAAAGCGCCCTTCTTTTGCAGAGCCACGCCTTCGACCCCGCGCTTGCCCCAGGCTTGTATCGAACCATCGATCCGAAGCACGAGCGCGATCTCCTTGATCGTCCCGCCGTACGGACCTCGGCATCCATCGGCCAACATCCTCCTAAACGTCAGGACTTGTGCATTTGTCGCGTCGTGAGCATCCCTCCCACCCACATCGGCACCTAAGGTAATAAATGCACGATTCATGTCACTCATTCGCCCAACCTCTTGCCAGCCCAAGGTTCGCGGTTGTCGGGCCCGGGGCGGCGCTCCACCAAGTCCCGTTCCTTCTTGATCATCTCGCACCTCGGTCCGCAGTCGGTCCGAACAACCGTGCCTCCATCGATTTCTTTCGCGGTGTAGCGCTTGGCAGGATCTTCGTGCTTCGTAATCCCGTGCTTCAGGAAGTTGCCATCCTTGTCGTACTTCTCGTACAAGGTGGCGGGTCGACTATCAATCTTGTTCCCGTGCGCAGCCTTCTCCAATCCCTTTGCGGCAGTTTCGACATCCGATGCTGCCTCAGCAGCCTTCCCGACCGACCGAATCGCACCGACTCCACCCGGCACGAACGGCACGGCCACGGCGAGGCCGTCCACTGCCGCCCCGAGGAAGTTCCCCAGCGTCGGCTCCCGGCGGAACATCTCCACGCTGATCCCGAAACTGATCAGGTCGAAGACCGTCTCCGCCGCCCGCCCATCCGGATCGACGAACTTGTAGGGGTTGTTGTTGGCGTACGCATACCGGTTGAACGAGTGCACGTTCGCCTCGCTGAAGCCCACCGGGTCCACTCCCATGAAGCGACCCAGCGCCGGGTCGTACCACCTCGCCCCAAAATAGGAGAGCCCCGCCGCCTCCACGTGCGCCTTGCCCGTGTACCAGGGCAACTGGTCCGCCGGGGCCTTCGGGTCCAGCCTCTCCCCATAAGGCTTGTAGCTCTGGCGCCACAGGAGATTGCCCGCCCCGTCGGTGGCCGCCATCGGCGTGCCCGCCAGGTCGTTGTGGTAGTAGATGTCGGTCGTCCCCGCCTGCGAGACAAGAGCGAGCGATCCCAGCGCCAGGGCGCCGATGGAAAGCAAACGTCGGATAGCGCGGATCATCGTCATCATCCAGTTTGTCATGGGGGCAGGCATCCTTCCGCGATGACCGCGTTGATGCGGCTGGTGAATTCCGCGGTGGCGATGAAATCCTGGCGCACCCGGTCGCGGCTACGCGCTCCCGAGGCAATCTCGTTGATCCAGAACTGTACGCCGGCCAGATCGCCGCCGCGACGAAGGAACGTGTTGTACAGGTCTCCCACGTACTGCGCGTTCGTTCGGTTGCGCGCCGCATACTCGGCGCTGCCGGCGAAGCCGCTGGAGAGCGCCTCGACCAGCGAATAGACGGCCGCCGCCCCTTGGCACTGCGCGGTTCGAAACTGCCAGACGAGGCCGGAGAGCCCGCCGTTGTCGGGAAGACGGGCGAGCAGTCCGCGGTACAGGTCCATCACCGTGTCCACCTCCTTGCGAACCGGCGCGTTGCCGAAGAGAGCTTGGGTGAAGGTCTGGAACTCGGTGGAGAAGAGGAAGAACACCAACTCCGCACGGCCCCCGAGAGCGACCAGGATCCCGATGGACCGGACCCACCCTCGATAGAATACCGGCAATTCCATGTCCGAAAACGGCGAGCGGATGGCCGGAGGCGGGCGGATAATCCGCCCATGCATCTCGACCCCGACCAGTGCTTCCGCGCCCTCAAGTCCCATGACGCCCGTTTCGACGGCCGCTTCTTCGTGGGCGTGGGGACGACGCGCGTCTACTGCCGGCCGGTGTGCACCGCGAGGACCCCGCTTCGCAAGAACTGCTCCTTCTTCCCGAGCGCGGCCGCGGCGGAGAACGAAGGCTTCCGCCCCTGCCTTCGCTGCCGACCCGAGCTCGCACCCGGTTACGCCACCGTCGATGCCAACCGCCGCCTCGCGCGCGCCGCAGCCAACCGCATCGAGGATGGCCGGCTGGAGGACGCAAGCCTCGAGGATCTCGCCGCGAAACTCGGCGTCACGGACCGGCACCTGCGCCGCGTGTTCAAGGAGGAGTTCGGCGTCTCGCCCGTGGAGTACGCGCAGACGCAGCGCCTGCTCCTCGCCAAGCGCCTGCTCACCGACACGCACCTGCCCGTGCTCGAGGTGGCGATGGCGAGCGGGTTCGCGAGCCTGCGACGCTTCAATGATCTCTTCAAGTCGCGCTACCGCATGACGCCCATGGAACTGCGGGCCAAGGCGCCGTCCTCGCGCGACGCCGACCGGCTCGTGTTCGACCTCGCCTACCGGCCGCCCTACGACTGGGCCTCGATGCTCGCGTTCCTCGAGGGCCGCGCGGTGAAGGGCGTGGAGACGGTCGATGCGAAGCGTTACCGGCGAACGGTCCGCCTGGAAGGCACGAAGTCCGTCCACGGCTGGATCGAGGTCGCGCCCTCGCCGAGGAAGTCCGCGCTCCGGGTCACCGCCTCCAGCTCTCTCGCGGGCGCCCTGCCGCTCCTCCTCGCCCGCGTGAAGTCGCTCTTCGACCTGGCCTGCCGCCCCGACGAGATCGCCGCCGCGCTGGGGCCGCTCGCGAAGTTGCATCCGGGGTTGCGCCTGCCCGGCGCCATGGACGGCTTCGAGATCGCGGTGCGTGCGATCCTCGGCCAGCAGGTGACGGTGAAGGCCGCCACCACGATCGCGGGGCGGTTCGCGGCCGCGTTCGGCGAGGCGATCGAGACGCCGCACGACGGATTGGAGCGGCTCTTCCCGACACCGCGAGACATCGCGGCGACATCGACGAACGACATCGCCGCGCAGGGCATCATCGCCAGCCGCGCGCGCGCCATCCATGCGCTCGCCCACGCAATGGTCGAGGGCCGGCTCGTGCTGGAGCCCGATGCGAACGTCGACGCGACGATCGAAGCCCTGCAGGCCATTGCCGGCATCGGCCCCTGGACCGCGCACTACATCGCCATGCGTGCCCTCGCGTGGCCCGACGCCTTCCCGCATCCGGATGTCGCGGTGCTGAAGGCGATGAAGGAATCGAACGGCCGCCGCGCACTCGCGCAGGCCGAGGCCTGGCGCCCCTTCCGCGCCTACGCCGTGCTGCACCTGTGGAAGTCGCTCGAAACGACGAGGAACAAGCCATGACCCGATTCGCCCGCCTCCGCACCTCGCTCGGCACGCTGCTTCTCATCGCCGCCGACGACGCCCTCACCGGCCTTCACTTCGTGGGCGGCAAGCACGTGCCCGACATCGATCCGTCGTGGCTCGAGGAACCGGACTTTCCGCTCTTCAAGCGTTGCGCCGCGCAGATGGAGGAATACCTCGCAGGCGAGCGCGGAAAGTTCGACCTGCCCCTCGCGCCGAAAGGGACGGCATTCCAGCAACGCGTGTGGCGCGAGATCGCGAAGGTGCCCTTCGGCGAGACGATCACGTATTCGCAACTCGCCGCGCGGGCCGGCGCGCCAGGATCGGCCCGTGCCGCCGGCGCAGCCACGGGCCGCAACCCCATCTCGCTCATCGTGCCCTGCCACCGCATCGTCGCCACCGACGGCAGCCTCACGGGCTACGCGGGCGGGCTGGACCGCAAGGAGAAGCTCCTCAAGCTGGAGGGCGCGCTCGAGGGGGTGCCGGCTTGAGGGCTTCGGACATCGCGAGGCTCCTCACGCTCGCGGCCCTGTGGGGATCGTCGTACCTGTTCATGCGCATCGCCGTGCCGCACGTGGGCGCCGCGTGGATGGTGGAGGGCCGCACGCTGGCCGGCGGCTTCGCGATGGCGGGTTTCGTGCTGGCCTCGCGCGCGCCCGTGCAGCTCGCGAAGTTCTGGCGCGGCTTCCTCATGATGGGCATCGTCGGCATCGCGATTCCCTTCTGGCTCATCGGCACGGCGCTGGAGACGATCGACGCGTCGACGGCTGCGATCCTCAACGCCACCTCGCCGATCTTCGGCGCGGTCGTGGCGGCGTTCTGGATCGGCGAGAAGCTCACGCTGGAAAAGGTGCTGGGCATCGGGCTATCCATCGCGGGCATCGCGATCCTGGTCGGCTGGACGCCGAAGCCGATGGGCGCCGCGGAGCTTATCGCGTGCGCGTTCTCGCTCGTGGCCTGCGCCTGCTACGGCTACACCGCGGTGTACACGAAGGTGAAGCTGAAGGATGCGCCGCCGTCGGCGCTTTCGGCCGGGAGCTGCCTTGTGGCCGCGGCGGCGATGGCGCCCTTTACGCCGTGGTCCGTGGCGGCGGGGCCGGTTCCTTGGTTGGCGTGGGCCTCGCTCGCGGTGCTGGGGATCTTCTGCACGGCGATCGCGCTCATTCTCTACTACCGGCTCATCTCGGACCTGGGGCCGGTGAGGGGGGTGATGGTGACGCTGCTGATTCCGGTGTTCGGGATCTTCTGGGGCGTCGTGTTTCTCGGGGAGCCGCTGACTGCGGGGCGTTTGGCCGGCTGCGCGACGGTCCTCGCGGGGTGCGCGCTGGCGCTCGGGCTCGTGCGATTGCCGCTCCGCGTGGGGAGTGATGCAGGCTGAAGATCTTTGGAACGCCGATGAACGCCGATAGAATCGCGCCGATGAACGCGGATAAGGCAATGTGATCGTTCGTGACAGGCGGGACCGTTGCTTCTTATGCCGAAGGGCTTGCCGTACGAACCCTGTGAGCGCAATTTCCGCTTGCCGCAGATGCCGTCGTGACGATCGCAAGTATCGACTCGTTCGAACAATCGGCGTTCATCGGCGCGCTTCTATCGGCGTTCATCGGCGTTCCAAAGATTTGCGCTCGCGTCACTCCCTCCCGCCCCTGCGCTAGCATCCAGGGATGCCGAACAGACTCGCCCAAGAGACCAGCCCCTACCTCCAGCAGCACGCCGACAACCCCGTCGACTGGTACCCCTGGGGTGAAGAAGCCTTAAGGGTCGCAAGGGAATCGAACAAGCCCATCCTCCTGTCCATCGGCTATTCCGCCTGCCACTGGTGCCACGTGATGGCCCACGAATCCTTCGAGGATCCGGACGTGGCCGCGGTGATGAACGAGCTCTTCGTCAACGTGAAGGTCGACCGCGAGGAACGCCCCGACATCGACCAGATCTACCAGTCCGCCCAGCAGATGCTCACCCAGCGAAACGGCGGCTGGCCTCTGACCATGTTCCTCACCCCGGACCAGGTTCCCTTCTTCGGGGGTACGTATTTCCCGAAGAGCGCGCGCTACGGGCTTCCGGGCTTCGTGGACCTGATGCGCCGCGTACAGGCGTACTACGCCGAGAAGCGCGACGAGATCGACCAGCAGAACGGCCAGCTCCTCGCCGCGCTCGGCCGCACCGTCCCATCCAGCTCCGCGCACGCGTCGGAGTTCGACGACGGCCCGCTCGATGCCGTCGTCGAGTTCCTGCGCGCAAGCTACGACGAGACCCACGCCGGCTTCGGCCGCGCGCCCAAGTTCCCCCACCCCGATTCGATCGAGCTCTGCCTTCGCCACTGGGCGCGCACGGGCGACGAATCGGTGCTCGCGATGGCCCTCGGGACGCTGGCCGCGATGGCGCGCGGCGGCATCTACGACCAGGTGGGCGGCGGCTTCGCCCGCTACAGCACCGACGACGAATGGGCGATCCCCCACTTCGAGAAGATGCTCTACGACAACGGGCCGCTCCTGCGCCTGTATGCCGACGCGTTCGCCATTACCGGTGATCCGCTCTTCAGGCGCGTCATCGAGGAGACCGCCGCGTGGGTGATGCGCGAGATGCAATCGCCCGAAGGCGGCTACTGGTCGTCGCTCGATGCCGACAGCGAGGGCGAGGAGGGGAAGTTCTGCGCGTGGGTCCCGGACGAGGTGCGCGCGCTCCTCACGCCCGACGAGTTCGCGATCGTCTCACCCCACTACGGCTTCGACCGCCCGCCCAATTTCGAGGGCAAGGCCTGGAACCCGGTGATCGCGAAACCGCTCGAGACCGTCGCCCTCGAATTGAATTTCACAATCGACGAGGCGGCCCGGCTCCTCGACAGCGCCCGCGCGAAGCTCTTCGCGGCCCGCGAAAGGCGCATCCGCCCCGGCCGCGACGATAAGATCCTCGCCTCGTGGAACGCCCTCATGATCGGCGGCATGGCGCATGCGGCGCGCATCCTGGGTCGCCCCGACTGGCTCGCTTCCGCCCGGCGCGCGCTCGACTTCGTGCACGGCACGCTCTGGAAAGACGAAAGGCTCCTGGCCACCTACAAGAACGGACACGCGCATCTCAACGCCTACCTCGACGACCACGCCTTCCTGCTGGCCGCCCTGCTCGAGATGCTCGAAGCGGACTTCCGCGCGGAGGATCTCGCGTGGGCGGACGAGATCGGCGAGGCCCTCCTCGAACGCTTTCACGACCCGGCCGGCGGCGGCTTCTTCTTCACGTCGCACGACCACGAGCGCCTCATCCTTCGCCCCAAGCCCGGCCACGACAACGCGACCCCCTCGGGCAACGGCGTGGCGGCCTGGGCGCTGAACCGCCTGTCTTTCCTGACGGGCGAGGCGCGTTTCCAGCAGGCCGCGGAAGGCACGCTCGCCCTCTTCTGGCCCGCGATGAAAAAGAGCCCGGCGGGCTACGGCAGCCTTCTCGCCGCGCTGGCGGAGACGCTCGTCCCGCCCCGGACGGTGATCGTGAACGGGCCGGCGGCGGGCCTGCCGGCCTGGCGGGAGAGCCTGCGCCGGGAATATCTGCCCGATTCGCTCGTTCTCCTGGTACCGGGGGAAACGCGGGAATTGCCTCCGCCGCTGGCCAAGCCGGCCGGGCCGCAGGTCAACGCCTGGGTATGTGAAGGCGTTACTTGCATGAGGCCAATTCTTGAACCCTTTCAATTGCATGAAACGCTGATTGCCTCCAGAATTGCGCGTTTCTCAAAAACCCGCCCCTCAGGAGATTGACCCCATGAAGAAGCTCGTCCTCATCGCCGCCCTCGGCGCCGCTTTCGCCACCCCCGCCTTCGCCAACCTGGAACTCGCCACCAAGAGCGCGTGCACCGCTTGCCACGCGATCGACAAGAAGCTGGTCGGCCCGTCCTACCAGGAAGTCGCGGCCAAGTACAAGGGCAACGCCAAGGCCGAAGCCATGCTGGTCGAGAAGGTCAAGAAGGGTGGCGTGGGCACGTGGGGCCAGGTTCCGATGCCCCCGAACGCCGCCGTGAAGGATGCCGATATCGCCACGCTGGTGAAGTGGATCCTGGCCGGCGCCAAGTAAGAACGTAAGCGCCCGCTAACGGAAGGAAGCCGGCCCCCCGGGCCGGCTTTTTTCTTTTCGATTCCCGGGCTTCCGTCCCTTCGGACAAATTGACACCCCCCCGCCCGGTTCCCATAATTTCGCCCTTCACCCGCCCGGCCCCGCGCCCCCCCGCGACCAGCCACCCCGCATTCCCCCAGATACCCCTTCAGGAGATTTCCCAGATGAACCGTCCCACCCAACTCGCCCTCGCCGTCGCGATCGCCCTCGGCGTCGCCGCCTGCGGCCAGAAAGAAGAGCCGAAGAAGGCCGAGGCGCCTGCCGCCCCCGCCGGCGTCACCGTCACCATCGCCCACGCCGGCCCGCTCACGGGCTCCATCGCCCACCTGGGCAAGGATGACGAGAACGGCGTCGCCCTGGCCGTGCAGCACGCCAACGACAAGAAGATCACCATCGGCGGCAAGCCCGTCACCTTCAAGATGGTGAGCGAGGACGACCAGGCCGATCCGAAGGTCGGCACCACCGTCGCCCAGAAGCTCGTGGACGCCAAGGTCGCCGCCGTCGTGGGCCACCTGAACTCCGGCGTGACGATCCCGGCCTCCGAGATCTACAACAAGGCGGGCATCCCGGTCATCTCCGGCTCGGCCACCAATCCGACCCTCACGGAGCGCGGCCTGAAGACCGTCTTCCGCACCGTCGGCCGTGACGACCAGCAGGGCCCGGCCATCGCCGCCTACATCGCCGGCGAGTTGAAGGGCAAGAAGGTCGCCCTCGTCGACGACAAGACCGCGTACGGCGAAGGCCTCGCGAACGAAGTCGAGAAGGCCCTCAAGGCCGCCAAGGTGACGATCGTCACGCGCGAGCGCACCACGGACAAGGAAACCGACTTCAAGGCCGTGCTCACGAAGATCAAGGCGAAGAACCCGGACGTGGTCTTCCACGGCGGCATGGACGCCACCGGCGGCCCGCTGCTCAAGCAGGCCCGGGAGCTGGGCATCAAGGCCGTCTTCGCCTTCGGCGACGGCGCGTGCACGGACGAGATGGCCAAGCTGGCCGGCGCCGCCGCGGAAGGCTTCGCGTGCTCCCAGGCCGGCCTTCCCGCCGTCGCGGCGAGCAAGGATTTCCAGGACGCCTTCAAGGCGAAGTTCGGCGAGATCAAGCAGTACGCGCCCTACTTCTACGACGGCGCCATGGCGATGGTCGAGGCCATGAAGAAGGCCGACTCCGTCGATCCCGCCGTGTTCGGCCCGAAGATCTTCGAGGTGAGCTTCACCGGCGCCACGGGCAAGGTCGAGTTCGACGCCAAGGGCGACCGCAAGGACGCCGAGATGACCATCTTCCGCATGGGCAAGGACGGCAAGATCGCCCCCGTGGCCATCGTGAAGAACGGCGTCTCGACGCCGTTCGCGATGCCGGCTCCGGCTGCCGCGGCCCCCGCCGCTGCTCCGGCCGCCGCACCGGCCGCTCCGGCTGCCGATGCGAAAAAGGACGAGAAGAAGGCCGACGCGCCGAAGAAGTAGGCGCCTCGGGCTGCACCAGGGAACGGCACCGGCGACGGTGCCGTTTCTTTTTGGGCCGGCGCCCGTAGAATGGGCCGAAAACCGCCGCCCTCGCCCCCGAAGGAAAAGAGCAGTCCTTGGATACCTTCCTGCAGCAAATCGTGAACGGCCTCACGGTCGGCAGCGTCTACGCCGTCGTCGCGCTTGGCTACACGATGGTCTACGGCATCGTGCAGCTCATCAACTTCGCGCACGGCGAGGTGGTGATGATCGGCTGCATGGTGGCCTTCTCGGTCATCCTCGCCCTGGCGCCCACGGGCCTGCCCCCCTTCATCATCGTGGGCGCCGGCATCGCGGTCGCCGTGCCCGCCTGCATGGTCGTGGGCTACGCGGTGGAGCGCGTCGCCTACCGGCCGCTGCGAAACGCCCCGCGCCTGGCGCCCCTCATCACCGCGATCGGCATCTCGATCGTGCTGCAGCACCTGGCGCTCCTCGTCTGGAGCCGCAACTTCATCGCGTTCCCGCAGATCATCGAGCTGAAGCTCTTCCACTTCGGCTCCTCGGACACGAGCGCGTCCATCTCCAACATCCAGGTCGCGATCATCCTCACCTCGGTGGCGATGATGGCGGGCCTCCTGTGGCTCGTGTACCGCACGCGCCTGGGGATCGCCATGCGCGCGACGAGCCAGAACCCGCAGGTCGCGGGGCTCATGGGCATCGACGTGAACCGCGTCATATCGTCCACCTTCGTCATCGGCGCCGGGCTGGGCGCGGTGGCGGGCGCGATGGTCGGCACGTACTACGGCATCGCGCACTACCAGATGGGGTTCCTGCTGGGCCTCAAGGCATTCTCCGCGGCCGTGCTCGGCGGCATCGGCAACCTCGGGGGGGCGGTGCTGGGCGGGATCCTGATGGGGCTCATCGAATCGCTCGGGGCGGGTTATGTCGGGGACTTCACGAACGTGTGCTTCCTGGACAAGTTCCTGCCGGGGTTCGGCGAGGTGTGCGCGGCGAGCCCGGAATCGAGCCTTTTCGGGTCGAACTACAAGGATGTGTATGCGTTCATCGTGCTGATTCTCGTGCTCGTCTTCCGGCCTTCGGGGTTGCTGGGCGAGCGTGTCGGCGATCGGGCCTGAGTTTGCGTTAGGGAGTGATGCAGGCTGAAAGGCTTGGGAACCGCAGATGAACGCAGATGAACGCAGAGGGATTGGTCGGGAAAGTGAACGGGGTGACCGCCAATATCATCGGGGCGGCGCAACGGGTCAGCACGACGCTTGGATGCGGTTTTCTGGAGAAGGTCTACGAGAACGCCTTGAAACTGGAACTGGGCCGTCGTTCGCTGGATGTCGCCCAGCAGCGCCCCGTGGAGGTCAGGTACCGCGACGAGATCGTCGGTCACTACATTCCGGACCTGGTCGTGGAAAGCCTCGTCGTGGTCGAGATAAAGGCCTCACCCGGTCTCGAATCGATTCACGAAGCGCAATGCCTGAACTATCTGCGAGCCACCGGGCACCGCATCTGCCTGCTTCTCAACTTCGGCCGACCCCGACTCGAAGTGCGCCGCATCGTCCTGGGACTCCGATGACCTCAACGACGAACTCATCTGTGTTCATCCGCGTTCATCTGCGGTTCCAAAGCCTTACGCCCCAATGAACCTCGCCGCCACCCTACGGACCCACCCCCACGCCAGGTGGATCGGCCTCGCGCTGATCGCGGTGTCGCTCATCGCCCTGCCCTTCGTGCTGGCGATGGCGGGCACGGCCTGGGTGCGCATCACCAACCTCGCCATCCTCTTCGTCCTGCTCTCCCTCGGCCTCAACATCGTCGTCGGCTTCGCGGGATTGCTGGACCTGGGCTACATCGCCTTTTACGGCGTGGGCGCCTACGTGTACGCCCTCCTCGCCTCGCCCCACTTCGGCCTTCACCTGCCCTGGTGGATGATCCTGCCCATCGGCGCGGCGGTCGCGTGCCTCTTCGGCGTCATGCTCGGGGCGCCCACGCTCAAGCTGCGCGGCGACTACCTCGCCATCGTCACGCTCGGATTCGGGGAGATCATCCGCATCTTCCTCAACAACCTCTCCGAGCCGTTCAACCTCACCAACGGCCCCAAGGGCATCGCGACGATCGATTCCATCAAGGTGATGGGCCTCGATTTCGCCAACACCACGAAGCTGGGCGACCTGGCGATCTCCGGGACGATCAAGTACTACTACTTCCTGCTCGCGGTGCTGGTCGTCGTCATCGTGGTGAACCTGCGGCTGCAGGATTCGCGCATCGGCCGCGCGTGGGAAGCCATCCGCGAGGACGAGATGGCCGCCCGCGCCATGGGCATCAACACCACGCGCATGAAGCTCCTCGCCTTCGCGATGGGCGCGTCGTTCGGCGGCGTCGCGGGCGGCATGTTCTCGGCGATCCAGGGCTTCATCAGCCCGGAGAGCTTCATCCTCACCGAAAGCGTCATGGTGCTCGCCATGGTGGTGCTGGGCGGCATGGGCAACATCTGGGGCGTGATCCTGGGGGCCGTCCTGCTTTCGTTCGTGCCCGAGATCCTGCGCTACACCGTCACCCCCCTGCAGCAGTGGATGTTCGGGCGCTCGATCGTCGACCCCGAGGTGATCCGCATGCTGCTCTTCGGCCTGGCGATGGTGGTGATGATGCTCGTGCGGCCCGCGGGCCTGCTGCCTTCGGCGGTTCGCAAGCGCGAGCTCGCGCGGGAGCCGGAATGAACGCCCCCGCGCCCCTGCTCGAGGTCGAGGGCATCACCAAGCGTTTCGGGGGCCTCACCGCGCTCTCGCAGGTGAGCTTTTCCATCCGCCCGGGCGAGATCTACGGCCTCATCGGGCCCAACGGCGCGGGCAAGACCACGCTATTCAATGTGCTGACGGGCCTCTACACCCACGACGAGGGCAACTTCCGCTTCGAGGGCGACGCTTTGGAGCGCATGACACCGGACCGCATCGCGGCCCTGGGCATCGCGCGCACCTTCCAGAACATCCGCCTCTTCGCGAACCTCTCGGCGCTCGAGAACGTGATGATCGGCCGGCACGTGCGCACGAAGGCGGGCGTGGCGGGCGCCATCCTGCGCAATGCCGCCACGCGCGCGGAGGAGGCTTCCATCGTGAAGCGTGCCCGCGAGTTGCTCGATTACGTGGCGGTGGGCAAGCGGGCCAACGAATTGGCGAAGCACCTGCCCTATGGCGACCAACGGCGGCTCGAGATCGCGCGGGCCCTCGCCACGGAGCCGCGCCTGCTCGCGCTGGACGAACCCGCGGCGGGGATGAACGCGACGGAGAAGCAGGAATTGAAAAAGCTGCTGGAGGCCATCCGGCGGGACGGGACGACGATCCTCATCATCGAGCACGACATGCGGCTGGTGATGGGGCTTTGCGACCGGGTGCTTGTCCTCGACTATGGTCGCCGCATCGCGGAGGGCTTGCCGGCGGATGTGCAGAAGGATCCGAAGGTGATCGAGGCTTACCTGGGGACTCCGCATGCTGCCGCTTGAGAGTGATGCGGGCAAAAGGCTTTGGAACCGCAGATGAACGCAGATGAACGCGGATTGGGTCATGGAGCTGGATGCGCCGTGCAGACGAATCTCGGCACCTCGACGGCAACCAACGAAGGCATCGCCCTCCGCCAAGCACCAACCCTAATCTGCGTTCATCTGCGTTCATCTGCGGTTCCAAAGCCTTTTGCCCCCGCCAGCCCCCGATGAGCCTCCTGAAACTGGAGAAAGTCGAAGTCCACTACGGCGGCATCCGCGCCGTGAAAGGCATCGACCTCACCGTGGAAAAAGGCGAGCTCGTCTGCCTCATCGGCGCCAACGGCGCGGGCAAGACGACCACCCTGCGCGCCATCACCGGCCTCGCCCACGCCACCGGCCGCATCGAGTACGAAGGCGAGCAGATCGCCGGGAAGAAGTCCCACGAGATCGCCCGCCTGGGCCTCGCCCTCGTCCCGGAGGGCCGCGGCGTCTTCCCGCAGCTCACCATCGACGAGAACCTCGCGATGGGCGCCTACATGCGCCGCGACGCACCGGCCGTCGCGCATGACGTCGAGCGCGTCTTCTCCCTCTTCCCCCGCCTCAAGGAACGCCGCGGCCAGACGGCCGGCACGATGTCCGGCGGCGAGCAGCAGATGCTCGCCATCGGCCGCGCGCTCATGAGCCGCCCGCGGCTGCTGCTGCTCGACGAGCCGAGCATGGGCCTCGCGCCGATCATGGTCGAGAAGATCTTCGAGGTGATCCGCCTCATCGCCGCCGAGGGCGTCACGATGCTGCTCGTGGAGCAGAACGCCAAGCTCGCCTTGGAGGCGAGCCACCGCGCCTACGTGCTGGAGAGCGGCCTGGTCACGATCTCGGGGGAAGCCTCGAAGCTCCTGGGCGACCCGCAGGTCCGGAGCGCCTACTTGGGCGAGTGATTCCGGGAGCGGCTACACTTGCAACCTCCGGGTGACGGGCAGCACAGCGCCCCCCAGCCGGCCCGAAGACAACAACAACCGTTCGCGCCCCTTGGGCGCCCCGCCATCCCCCGACCCGAACCGTTCCCCATGTCCTCGCCCAAGGCCGCCCGAACGGCCCTCCTCGTCGCCATCGCGGCCGTCCTGCTGGGAACGCTCGCCTTCCTCTATTCGCGCACGGAGGCCATCGACTTCAAGCGCGACGCCCAGGCGCTCTCGCTCCTGCGGGAACTGCGCGACCTGGATACCCGCTGGGATGCCGACGCCGCCCGGCTCGCCTCGGCGCCGGCGGGTGCGCCCGCCCCGGCCGATCGAAGCGGGCCCCTGGCCCGCATCCTGCGCGAGCTCGAGTCCGCACTCCGCCCGGAAATCGCCTCCGCCCTGCCCCCGATCAAGCAGGGCATGACCGAGAAGGCCGCGGCCTGGACGTCCCTCAAGGAAAGGCACGCCCGGTCCGCCGAGGCCCTCGCCGCCGCGACGGCCGCCGCGACCGCCCTGTCCACCGAGGCCGGCAGCCTGCGGCTGCGCGATGCCCGCAACGCCGAGCGCTACACGGTGGTGGCGGGAGAGGCCGGCCAGCTGGTTTCCGCCGCCCGCCTCCTGGACCCCGATGCCTCCCCGCCCCCGCTCTTCGAAGCTCGCCTCGCCACCCTCAAGGAGGCCGCCCAGGCGGCCGACCCGGGCCTGGGTGCCACGGGCGCCAAGGCCGAGGCCGCCCTGCGCGACTTCCTCGCCGCCCGCGCCGAAGCGCGCAAGGCCGAGCAGAAGTTCTCCTTCCTCACCGTCGGCGCCCGCGTGGAGCAGCTCGCGCAGAACCTCTCGCGCGGCATCGAGACCGCGCTCGAGGACAAGGAACGCTGGCGTGTCTATCTCTTCTTCTACGCCGCGGCCCTGCTCATCGGCGTGGGCTACCTCGCCGCCCGCGTGGTCGCCGCCCAGGCCGCCCTCAAGGCCGCCAACGAAAGCCTCGAGATCCGCGTGAAGGAGCGCACGAAGGAGCTCTCCGAGACCCTCATCCGGCTCAAGGAATCCGAATCGCAGCTCGTGCAGAGCGAGAAGATGTCCTCGCTGGGCCAGATGGTCGCGGGCGTCGCGCACGAGATCAACACGCCCCTCGCCTACGTGAAGAACAGCGTCGCCACGGTGCGCGACCGCCTGC
This sequence comes from Betaproteobacteria bacterium, assembly GCA_016711875.1. Lineage (GTDB taxonomy): Bacteria > Pseudomonadota > Gammaproteobacteria > Burkholderiales > Usitatibacteraceae > FEB-7. The sequence continues at coordinate 718,179 of JADJSD010000001.1, forward strand.
CGGAGCTCGAGGATTCCGTGCACCAGTCCGAGCGCCTGCTGGGCCTGCTGCAATCGGACGCGCCGGACCCGCAGGCCCTGCAGGAGTCCTTCGCCACCACCACGGCCCGCCTCGCGCAGCTGAAGGATCACCAGGTGCTCGGCGACCTGCACGCGCTCACCAAGGACGGCCTGCACGGCATCGAGCAGATCTCCGAGCTGGTGGCGAACCTCAAGAACTTCTCGCGCCTGGACCGCAGCAAGATCGCCAGCTTCAACGTGAACGAGGGCCTGCTGTCGACCCTGCTCATCGCGCGGCCGCAGCTGCGCTCGGTGGAGGTGGAGCGGCGCTTCGGCGAGATCCGCTCCATCACCTGCTCGCCCTCGCAGGTGAACCAGGTGTTCCTCAACCTCGTCACCAACGCCGCGCAGGCCATGGAGCGCACCGACGGCGTCATCGTCATCACCACGCGGCGCGAGGGCACGGACGCCGTCGCGGTCGAGGTGGCGGACAACGGCAAGGGCATCCCGCCCGAGGTGCTGCCCAAGATCTTCGATCCCTTCTTCACGACGAAGGAGGTCGGCAAGGGCACGGGCCTGGGGCTTTCCATCGTCTACAAGATCGTCGAACAGCACGGCGGCAAGATCGACGTAAAATCGACGGTCGGCAAGGGGACGATCTTCACCGTGGTGCTCCCGGTGAACCCGCCCGCCGAGCTCGCCACCACCTGACCACGAACGCGAGACCATGCTGATCCCCGACAAAATCGGCAAGTACGACGTGCAGGGCGTCCTGGGCAAGGGCGCCTCGGGGATGGTGTATCGCGGCTTCGACCCGGGCATCAAGCGCCCGGTCGCCTTGAAGGTCATCGCCAAGGATTCGCTGGACCCGGGCGACCTCGAGTACGTCCTCTCCCGCTTCCGCCACGAGGCCGAGGCCGTCGGGCGCCTCACGCACCCGCGCATCGCCGCGATCTACGAGTACATCGAGACCGAGGACCTCGCCTGCATCGTGATGGAGCTGGTGAACGGCAAGAGCCTCGCCCACCACCTCAAGGAAGTCACGCAGTACGGCTTCAAGGACACCTGGGAGATCATCCGGCAGGTGCTCGACGGCCTCGCGTACTCCCACGGCCAGGGCGTGGTGCACCGGGACCTCAAGCCCGCCAACATCCTCATCAACGACGACGGGCGCATCAAGATCACGGATTTCGGCGTGGCGCGCATCGACTCGTCCACGCTCACGCAGGTGGGCGACATCGTCGGCACGCCGCACTACATGGCGCCCGAGCAGTTCAGCGGCCTGGAGGCCACGAACCGCACGGACCTCTACCAGGTCGGCGTCATCGTCTACGAGCTCGTCACCGGCCAGCGGCCCTTCAACGGCAACAACGTCGAGATCCTGCGGCGCGTCGTGAACGAGCGGCCCGCCAATCCCTCGTCGATCAACGCGAAGGTGGCCTGGCAGCTCGACTGGGTGATCCAGAAATCCCTCGCGAAGGACCCTTCGGAGCGATTCACCTCCGCGCGGGAATTCGCCGAGTCGCTGCGCGGCGCCCTCGAGGAAAGCATGGGGGGGCCCCTGGCCGCCGCGGCCGTGGCCGCCGCCGGCCCGCCTTCGCTGCCTGCCGGCGCGGCGAGCCTCATGGACAAGGCCCGCCTCATCGCAGGCGCGAAGGACGCGGGCGTGATGAACCAGGCCGAGAGCGTCGCCTCCGCCGACGACGTCGCCGCGACGTTCGCCGCGGGCACGGACATGAAAAAGGCGCGCGTCCTCTTCGTGGACGACGAGGAGCGCATCCTCAACGCCCTGCGCACGCTCTTCCGCAACCAGTACCACGTGTTCACGGCCGAGAGCGGCCCGCTCGCCCTGGAATTCGTGAAGCGCTTCGGCATCCACGTCGTGGTGAGCGACCAGCGCATGCCCACGATGACGGGCGTGGAACTGCTTCGCCAGGTGAAGGACCTCTCGCCCAACAGCGTGCGGATGCTCCTCACCGGCTATTCGGACCTCGCCTCCATCGTGGGCTCCATCAACGACGGCGAGGTGTTCCGTTTCGTGAAGAAGCCCTGGGACAACCTCGAGATCCAGAAGACCATCGCCGACGCCGTGGCCATCGCGATGGAGCTGGCCGCCACGCCGCCCGCGCCGGACACGCCGCTCGAGAAGCTCGAGGCCTCCATCCTCGTCGTCGACACCACGCCGGTGCTCTTCGAGGGCATGAAGCAGGTGCTGGGCGACATCGCGCCGATGCGGCTCGTCTCGACGACCGACGAGGTGATGAAGACGCTCGAGAGCGAGGAGGTCGCGCTCATCGTGGCGGACCTCTCCGTCGGCCAGGACGGCCTCACGACGCTCTTCAAGCTGCTGAAGGCCGGGCACCCGGAGATCCTCTCGATCCTCGTGACGGAAGCGTCGGACTCGGAGCTCGTCATCGAGCTCATCAACCAGGCGCAGATCTTCCGGTTCCTCAACAAGCCCATCAACGTGCGCCAGATGCGCGGCCACGTCGAGGCGGCGCTCGCCAAGTACCGCGCCTTCAAGCAGCGGCCGGACCTCGTGCGCGGGCACAAGGTCGCCGAGAGCGTGCAGGCCAAGACGTCCCTCTGGGGTGCCAAGCTGTTCGAGCGCATCCGCTCGCTTCCCGATCGGCTGTTTTCCCGCGCGTAGCGCCGGAATCACCGGGCTCACGCTGACGCCGTCACGCCCCATCCGCAAGCTTTGCAACCCGGCCACCAGGGGTCCGCTGATCGGATTGCGGGATCCCCTGCAGGCACACATCAACAGCAACCAGGAGATCCACATGCCAAGAAATCTTCGAACTCTCGCAATCGCCGCGATTCTCTGCGCGGCGGCCGGTTCAGCCTGGTCCGCACCGCCCGCGGCGAGCGCCGATCCCCTGCTCGCCATCGACCTCAACCGCGGCGCGATCATCGCCGACATCGTCAGGAGCTTCGAGGGGCAGCCCGGCAGCGAGGGAGCGGCCCGGCTCGGGGAACGGCTCGAGAAGCTGCGCGCCGACCGGCTGCTCGCGGCGAGCCTTGCCTCCAGCCGCGTCTCCCTGGATGCCATCCTCGCCGAGTCCGATTCCCTGCGGCCCGCCACTTTCGTGCCGACGCAGGAAAAGGCCCTGGGCGAAGTCATCCGCGACCTCGTCTACACCCCGATCGTGCCCTGCCCGATCGTCAACACGTTCACCAGCCCCATCGGACGGCTTCCCGCAGGAAGCACCACGGCCCTTGAAGCCGTCGCCACGGACTTCACCCCCCAGGGCGGCCAGAACAGCTGCGCCACGCTCTTGCCGGCGAACGTGGCGGCCATCGCCGCGCAGATCGCGGTGGTGAGCCCGTCGAACGAAGGCTGGCTGAACCTCTGGCCCGTGGGGCAGGCGCTTCCGAACAACGTGACCCTGGGCTACTACCGCAACCAGGCCGGCGACCTGCCCAACATCATCACCAACGGCGCGATCGTGCCGCTGTGCACCGGCTCCTGCGCCGGCGGCAAGGAGTTCAATCTCTTCACCGCCTCCGAGGCGGTAGTGACCATCTCTGTCGTGGGCTACTTCGCGCCGCCGTTGGCCACCGCCCTGGATTGCACGACCGTTGCCGGGACTCCGACCAATGTGGCCGCGGGTGCGTACGTCTCGCTGCCGACCCAATTCTGTCCGGCCACCTATACGCCGATCAGCCAGGCCATCTCGGCGGGCGAGAACGTGTTGGTCGCCGACACCTACACGGCGGGCAATGCCGGACAGATCTTCGTGAGAAGCCTGAGCGCCAACGCCCAGAACGTGACCCCGAAGCTCACCTGCTGCCGCGTACCGGGGCGCTAGCGCGATGGCGTTCCGCGGGCGCGAGCAGCCGATGCCCGAACCGTGCTCCCGCCCGCCCCTGTCGTAGAATCGATTCATGACCACCCTCTCCAAAGACGACCTCGCCGACCTCAAGCGAGCCAAGCAGTTGCTCGAGAACCCCGGCCTCGTCGCGAAGCTGTCCTCGGTGCTCGGCTCGCCGGTCGAGAAGAGCGTGAAGATGCTGCCGCAGTCGTGGCAGAAGAACGTGCACAAGGCCACCGAAGGCGCGCTCATGAAGGCGCTCGACGTGGCGGTGACTTCGCTGGGAGAGCGCCCGCGCCTGAAAAGCCAGGACAACTGGCACCGCATGGCGGCGGCGGCATCCGGGGCCGTGGGCGGGGCCTTCGGCCTCGCGGCCCTCGCGTGGGAATTGCCGCTGTCGACGACGGTGATGCTGCGCTCCATCGCGGACATCGCCTCGAGCGAGGGCGAGAACCCCCGCCACATCGACACCAAGCTCGCGTGCCTCATGGTGTTCGCGCTCGGCTCGAACAAGGACAAGCGCGACAACGCCGCCGAGTCCGGCTACTTCGCCACGCGCGCGGCGCTCGCGTCGGCGGTATCGGAAGCCTCGAAGTACCTGGCGCAGAAGGGGCTCGCGAAGACGGGCGCCCCGGCGCTCATCCGCCTGGTGGCGGCGATCGGCGGGCGCTTCGGCGTGGTGGTGGGCGAGAAGGCGGCGGCGCAGGCCATCCCCATCATCGGCGCGGCCGGCGGCGCGGTGATCAACACCATCTTCATCGGGCACTACCAGGACATGGCGCGCGGCCACTTCATCGTGCGGCGCCTCGAGATGATCCACGGCGCCGATCCCGTGCGCGCCGCCTACGAGAAGATCTGACATGGCCGCCTACGTCATCGCCGAGATCGAGATCACCGACCCCGAGGCCTACAAGGCCTACACGCAGGCCGTGCCCGCGACGATCGCGGCCTACGGCGGGCGCTTCATCGTGCGCGGCGGCGCAGCTGAGGTGCTGGAGGGCGAATGGCCCGCGCAGCGGCGCGTGATCCTCGAGTTCCCGAGCGTCGACGCCGCGCGCGCGTGGTGGGATTCACCCGAGTACGAAGGGCCGAAGGCCCAAAGAAAAGCGGCCTCGAAAGGCCGCTTGATCCTGCTGGAGGGGTTTGACGGCTAGTTAGCCCGTCAAGTCGCTCTAACGACGGCTGCCTCGCGACGGGCCGTTGTTGAAGCGACGCGGGCCGGGCTTGCCGCCCCCCGGACGCTTGCCGGCCGGGCGACCCGAGGGGCTGCCCGAATTCATGCGCAGCGTCGGCTCGAGGCCCACGATCTGCTCGACCGGGATGCTCTGCGCCGTGTAGCGCTCGATCGCGCGCACCTGGCCGCGATCCGCCGCGTTCACGAGGCTGATGGCGGTGCCGGTGCGGCCGGCGCGGCCCGTGCGGCCGATGCGGTGCACGTAGTCTTCCGCCTGGCGGGGCAGGTCGTAGTTGATGACGTGCGAGATGCCCTGCACGTCGATGCCGCGCGCGGCGACGTCGGTGGCGACGAGCACGCGAACGCGCCCGCGGTGCATGGCCTGGATCGTGCGGTTGCGCGCGCCCTGGTTCATGTCGCCATGGAGCGCCGCGACGGCGAAGCCCTTGGAGGAGAGGTCCTGCGCCAGTTCGTCCGCCGCGCGCTTGGTGGCGGTGAAGACGATGGCCTGGTTCATGGCCGCATCACGCAGCAGGTGGTCGAGAAGCCGGTTCTTGTGGCCCATGTCGTCCGCGAGGTGCAGGCGTTGCTCGATGGAGGCGTGGCGGGCCTGCGCCGCGTCGATCGCGATGCGGGCCGGGTCGCGCATGATGGCGCGCGCCAGGTTGGCGATGTTCGATTCCAGCGTGGCGGAGAAGAGCAGCGTCTGGCGCTCTTCCGGCATCTTGGCGACGATGGCCTCGAGGTCGTCCTTGAAGCCCATGTCGAGCATGCGGTCGGCTTCGTCGAGCACCAGCATCTGCAGGCGCGAGAGGTCGACGCGGCCCGATTGCATCTGGTCCAGGAGGCGGCCAGGCGTCGCGACGAGCACGTCCACGCCGGCGGCGAGGAGCTTGTTCTGCACCGGGTACGGCATGCCGCCCACGATGGAGACGACGCGAACGCGACCGGCGCCGCGGCCGTACGTCTCGGCGGCCTTGGTCACCTGCTGCGAGAGTTCACGCGTCGGCACGAGCACGAGCACGCGCGGGCCGCGGCCCGGGCGAACGTGCGGGATCGACAGGAGCTGAAGGGCCGGCAGCATGAAGGCCGCGGTCTTGCCGCTGCCCGTCTGCGAGGAAACCATCAGGTCACGGCCGGTGAGGGCCTCGGGGATCACGCGGAGCTGTACGGCCGTGGGGGCGGTGTAACCGGCGGCCGCGACGGCCTGGCAGATCGGGGCGTTGAGGCCCAGGGGGGAGAAACTCATTTGGCGATTCTTCCGGCACGGCCCTTCCGGTGGCCGCGCATTCCAGCGATGGCAAAAAGAGGACACGCCGCCCGACTGCGGAAACGGGAGTGCTTGCAACGCCAGGGGATTACCGGGACGCGACAAGTCGGCAGGCCAAGACACCGGCACCAACCGATTCGCGAGCCCAGAAGGAAGAACCTGCGGGGAACTGCTGCGGAAGCGAAGAACACCGCTTCGGGAGGTCAGGGACGATGAACGATTGCGGTGAAAAACGCGTGTTGCTGCACCGCACAACCGGGACTATACGCGAGAAGGTCCTGATTCTGCAAGGACTTTCTCAGGCGCCCGCCCATTCCTTCGGCACGAGGAAGTCGGTGTAGAGCTTCGCTTCCGGCGTGCCCGCTTCCGGTTTCCAGTCGTAGCGCCACTTCACCAGCGGCGGCAGCGACATGAGGATCGACTCCGTCCGCCCGCCCGACTGCAGGCCGAAATGGGTGCCGCGGTCCCAGACCAGGTTGAACTCCACGTACCGTCCGCGCCGGTAGCACTGGAAGTCGCGCTCGCGTTCGCCCCACGCGATGTCGCGGCGGCGCTCGGCGATCGGCGAATACGCGGGAATGAAGGCGTTGCCCACAGCCTGCATCACCGCGAAGCTCTTCTCGAAGCCGGCCTCGTTGAAATCGTCGAAGAACGTGCCGCCGATGCCGCGCGGCTCCTGCCGGTGCTTGTTGTAGAAGTACTCGTCGCACCACTTCTTGAAGCGCGGGTGCAGCAGGGGATCGACCGCGTCGAGCGCCTGCTTGTTGGCGCGGTGGAAATGCGCGCAGTCCTCCTCGAAGCCGTAGTAGGGCGTGAGGTCCATGCCGCCGCCGAACCACCACACGCCCTTGGCCGGGTCGCCATCGGGGCTCTTCGCGGCGAAGAAGCGAACGTTCATGTGCACGGTGGGCACGTACGGGTTCTCGGGATGGAAGACGAGCGAGACGCCCATCGCCTCCCAGGGCCGGCCGGCGATCTCGGGCCGGTGCGCGCTCGCCGAGGGCGGGAGCTTGGTGCCCATCACGTGGGAGAAGCCGACGCCACCGCGCTCGAGGAGCTTGCCGCCTTCCACCAGGCGCGAAGTGCCGCCGCCGCCTTCGGGGCGTTCCCAGGAATCGCGGATGAACGCCTTGCCGCCCAGCTCGCCGAAGTGATCGACGATGCGGTCCTGGAGTCCGGTGAGGTACTGCTTGACGGCGGCGATGTCCATGCGGGGTTCCGGGTGTCTTCGAACCCGCGATTCTACGTGCGCCGGTGGATGGCGCGGTGGCCGATGTCCTTGCGGTACTGCATGCCGTCGAAGCGGATCTTCGCGGCCACCTCGTAGGCGCGGTCGGCGGCGATCTTCACCTTGTCGCCCAGGGCCGTGACGCACAGCACGCGCCCGCCGCTCGTGACCACCTGCCCGTCCTGCATCGCCGTGCCCGCGTGGAAGACGTGGAAGTCGTCCTCGTCCTTCGGCAGGCCCGTGATGGCGTCGCCCTTGCGAGGCGAATCCGGATAGCCCGCGGCGGCGAGCACGATGCCGAGCGCGGCGCGGCGGTCCCAGTCAGCCTCCGCCGCGTCGAGCGTTCCGGCGATGGCGTGCTCGACGAGGTCCACGAAGTCGCTCTTGAGCCGCATCAGGATGGGCTGCGTCTCGGGGTCGCCCAGGCGGCAGTTGAACTCCACCACGCGCGGGGCGCCCGCGGAGTCGATCATGAGGCCCGCATAGAGGAAGCCGGTGTACGGCATGCCGTCGGCCTCCATGCCCTTGAGCGTGGGGTTGATGACCTCGCGCATCACGCGGGCGTGGACGTCCGGCGTCACCACGGGCGCGGGCGAATAGGCGCCCATGCCGCCGGTGTTGGGCCCCTGGTCGCCGTCGAAGATCCGCTTGTGGTCCTGGGAGGAGGCGAAGGCGAGCGCGGTCCGGCCATCGGCCATCACGATGAAGCTGGCCTCCTCACCCGCCATGAATTCCTCGATGACCACGCGGTGGCCGGCTTCGCCCATGCCGCCGCCCTCGAGCATCATGTCGATGGCGTCGTGGGCCTCCTTCGCCGTCATCGCGACGACGACGCCCTTGCCCGCGGCGAGCCCGTCGGCCTTGATGACGATGGGGGCGCCTTTCTCATCGACGTAGGCGTGGGCCGCCTTCGCATCCGTGAACGTCCCGTAGTACGCCGTCGGGATGCCGTGGCGCACCATGAAGCGCTTGGCGAAATCCTTCGAGGCCTCGAGCTGCGCCGCGGCCTTCGTGGGGCCGAAGATCCTGAGGCCCTCGGCGCGGAAGCGGTCGACGATGCCCGCGGCGAGCGGCGCCTCGGGGCCCACCACCGTGAGCGCGATGCCTTCCTGCTTCGCGAGCGCGACCAGTTCGTCGTGCGACGAGCCGGCCACGTTCTGCAGGCCCTCCTCCCGGCCCGTGCCCGCGTTGCCGGGCGCGACGAGCACGCGCGAGACGCGGGGGGACTGCGCGATCTTCCAGGCGAGGGCGTGCTCCCGGCCGCCCGATCCGATGACGAGGACCTTCACGGCTAGTGGCGGAAGTGGCGCATGCCGGTGACGACCATGGCGAGGCCATGCTCGTCCGCGGCGGCGAACACCTCGTCGTCGCGCATGCTGCCGCCGGGCTGGATGACCGCCTTCGCGCCCGCGTTCGCGATGACGTCCAGGCCGTCGCGGAAGGGGAAGAAGGCATCGGATGCCGCCACCGACCCCTGCAGCGAAAGGCCCGCGTTCTTCGCCTTGATGGCGGCGATGCGGGTGGAATCCACGCGGCTCATCTGGCCGGCGCCGACGCCGAGCGTCATGCCCTGCCCGCAGAAGACGATGGCGTTCGACTTCACGAACTTGGCCACGCGGAAGGCGAAGATGAGGTCGTTCATCTCGGCATCCGTGGGCTTGCGCTTCGTCACCACCTTGAGCTGCGCGACGTCGAAATCGTCCGGCGTCTGCACGAGAAGGCCCCCGCCCACGCGCTTCATGTCGAGGCGGTTCTGGTCGCGGGCGAGGTCGATGGTGAGCGCCCGCGTGGGCCGAAGACCCATCGCCGGCCCCGGCGGGGCCCCCCCCCCCGCGGCCGCGCGCGGGGGCCCGGGGGCGCAGCTCTGGCCGATCCACACCACTATGTCGGCACGAGCGATCGAGTTGTCGGCGAGTTTGTCCGGGCCGTGGGCCTTGATGACATCTTCGGCCGCCTGATGCCACCAGCCGCGCTGTCGAGGTCCATCAGGGGTAGTCCTGGCGTTCCTGCTCGATACGTAGTTTGCCGCGCTCGATGTCGATGAGGTAGGCGCGCTCTTGCCGTCCGCTCGCCGTGAAATTTGGGCAACCCGCCCCTCCCTTGGCTGGTCGGAGAACGAGTAGTCGCGACAATCCGGCTGCGAGCAAATCGCCATCCACCAAAATCAGCGGGGTGTTGCCCTGCATCTCGGCGCAAAGCTGCGGAATGCCGACGAAAAATGCGCCGCGCTGGGAGGGCGCCGACGCTGTGAGTACTCTGGCTTGATGGCGTTCGATTTGGTGTTCGACAGCAGCGCGTTCCTTCGCGCTTCCGATACTCGCAACGGAATCTTGCAGTGCCGCAGCAGGTATCTCGCCGCGGATCGTCACCAATGTTCCGCCAGAGTTCAATGTCTGCACTTCGATCACCTCGCGCGGCTGCTGCTGGGCTAGAGACGGGCCGTCTTGTCCGTGACCTCGAACGGGGTCGTCACGGTGGTCGCGGGTTCACCCCCGGGCGCGCGGCTCGCCCCCGGGGGGGGCCCGCCGGCGCGGGGCCGGCCCCCCGCCCCCCGCCCGGGGGGGCGCCCGCCCCGCCCCGGCGGGGCGCGGGGGCCCGGGGTGCCGATTCACCGAACAAGTTGCCGGATCGAGGTTGCACGACCGAGGCTACCGCCCTCCAACTCCTCGAAAGCCCATCGCGGACCCCGTTTGTCCGCCAACCGTTCGCGACTTGTGCGGTCACTTCCGCGCTCACCCAGGGGCGTAGGCTCGCCCCCAACCGCTCGTCGTTTTCGCGGTCTGGCATAGGGCAGCGCAGCACCCGGCCCAACAACTGCTCCAGCGCCGTCGCCCCCCCCCCCCCCCCCCCCCCCCCCCGCCCCGATCGAATGCCGCGTTGCACGGTGCAGAACACATAGGCGAAGGAACAGTCCCACCCTCCTTCAGCGCCTGCACGGTGATCGGTACGAACTCGATCGGCGAGGTTCTATCGAACAGGTTTACACCGTCCAGTTCGCGCTGGCTACCCGATTGCCACGGCGATACGCCGCTCCTCGATTCGATGCGCTTCCATCAGGCGCTGCTTCAGCTTCTCTACCGGACCTCGCCGTTCACACCCTTGTCCCGGCTTGGAACAGCACGATGGGCCGTACATAGTCCGACTCGGTTGGGCAGCCCGGCCAACGATTCGCGTGTCAACACCGCGTCCGCACCGCCTCCTGCCAGTTAGGATGAGGGGAGAACGACCGGGGGGGTTCGGCAACTTGATCATGTTCTTCGCCTTCAGAGCCTGGGCGGACACCTTGAAAAGCACGTTTTGCGTGGGTGCCGGGCCGTCGCGGTCGATCCAATTACGCAGGCCGGCCCGCGAATGCGCTTCGATCACTGCCAGGGAAAGGGGGGGGGGGGGGGGGGGGGCGCCCTGCGCGTTGTGGTATGCCCCTCGTCGACCATCACGATGGGCCCGGTACCACGCCAGCAAGTTGGCGAAGCGCCGCTTCACCTTGCCCGAGATCTACTCGAGGTGCAGGCAGCGCTGAGCTCCCGGATGCGCTCGCGCGTCCGCCTCGCCAATTCGCGGCCGCGCCGCCGCCGGCCCCGCCCCGGCGGCCCCCGGCCCGGGGGGGGCGCCGCGCGGCCCCGCCGGGGGGCCGCCCGCCACGGGGGGGGCACCGCGCGCCCGCCCGGCGCGCAGGGGCACGCGGCGCCCGCCCGCGCCGCCGGCCGGCACCGCAGCGGACCCGGGCGCGCCGCGCGCACGCGGACGGGCGGGCCGGGCCACGCCTTCAGGAACGGCCCTTGGTCGTCGGAGACGGCGGTGAACTGCGGTCCGAACGCCGCCTTGTACTTGTACAGCATTTCTATTGATGGTTTCATCGATGCGCAGCGTCTGAATAGTGGCGACGATGACGATAGCAGGCGGGACCGGGGTTGGCCCCCGCAGAGTCGGGCCCCACGCGCTGGCGCTGGCCGTCGAAGTGCAGGATCGAGCCGCCGCCTGCCGCGATGGTGTGGATGGACATCATCGGTGCGCGCAGGCGAACGCCCGCCACGAGCGTGTCGAACTCGCGCTCGAGCTCGCCCGCGTAGTGGGAAACGTCCGTCGACGTGCCGCCCATGTCGAAGCCGATCACCTTGGGGAAGCCCGCCAGCTCCGCCGTGCGCGTCATGCCCACGATGCCGCCCGCGGGCCCGGAGAGGATCGAGTCCTTGCCCTGAAAGCGGTGCGCGTCCGTGAGGCCGCCCGAGGACTGCATGAAGAGCAGGCGCGCCCCCGGCAGCTCCTCGGCCACGCGGTCCACGTAGCGGCGCAGGATGGGCGAGAGGTACGCGTCGACCACCGTGGTGTCGCCGCGGGAGACGAACTTCATGAGCGGGCTCACGGCATGGGAAGCGCTCACCTGCGTGAAGCCGGCCTCGCGGGCGAGCTGCGCCACGCGCGCCTCGTGCGCCGGGAACCGGTAGCCGTGCAGGAAGACGATGGCGGCCGAGCGGAAGCCCTCGGCGAACGCGGCTTCGAGCGCCGCCTTCGCGCCCGCCTCGTCGAACGGCGTCACGGGCTCGCCGCGCGCGCCCACCCGCTCGTCCACCTCGATCACTTTCGAATGCAGCAGCTCCGGCAGGCGGATATGGCGGTCGAATATGCGGGGGCGATTCTGGTAGGCGATGCGCAGCTGGTCGCGGAAGCCGCGCGTGACGACGAGCACCGTGCGCTCGCCCTTGCGCTCGAGCAGCGCGTTGGTGGCGACGGTGGTGCCCATCTTCACCGCCTCGATGCGTTCGACGGGGATGGGCGAGCCGGCGGGCACCTCGAGGAAGTGCCGGATGGCCGCGAGGGCCGCGTCCGGGTAGCGTTCCGGGTTTTCGGACAGGAGCTTGTGCGTCGCGAGCGTGCCGTCGGGCCGGCGCGCCACCACGTCGGTGAACGTGCCGCCCCGGTCGATCCAGAACTGCCAGCGGTTCGCTTCCGCCACGGCCGCTCCCGCCTACGGATTGCCCAGGAAGTCCCGCTTGCCGATCTCCACGCCGTTGTGGCGCAGGATCGCGTAGGTGGTCGTGATGTGGAAATAGAAGTTCGGCACCGCGTGGCCGAGCAGGTACTGCATGCCCGTGTAGCGGTTTTCCTTCTCGCCGCGCTTGATGACGATTTCCTTCTCCTCCGTGCCGTCGATCTGCGCCGGCGTCACGGTCTGGATGAAGGCGATGGTCTTGGCGACGCGCGCCTTCAGGTCCGCCAGGGTCTTCTCGTTGTCCTCGTGCACGGGGACTTCGATGCCGGCGAGGCGCGCCACGACACCCTTGGCCGCGTCGCAGGCGATCTGCACCTGCTTCGTCATGGGCAGCATGTCGGGGTAGAGGCGATACGCGGTGAGCACGGTGTCGTCCACCTTCCTCGCCTCGGCGAACGCCTGCGCCTTGTCGAGAATGCCCGAGAGGTTGCCGAGGATGTTCACGAAGCGCGGGACGCTTGCCTGGTACATGGAAATGGTCATGGGATGTCTCTTGGGTGGAAGCCGGGGCATGCCGCGGAGCCGCATAGTCTACCCGGCGCCGGGCGGGCCCTTCCGTGCGGCAGCCCGCCCTGCGTGCTGCGGCGCCACTTGCCGGCCGCGCGCGAACGCGCGAAGCTCCGGCGGCGTTCCCCTCACCCAGGAGAAGCCCGTGATTTCCGCGATCGCCCGCACCACGGCCGGCCTCGCCGCGTGCCTTGCCCTTGCCGGATGCGCCGGCCCGGCGGTGCGTGACGGATGGGTCACCCTCATCGAGGGCGCCGCGGGCCTGGAGAACTGGACGCGCGTGGGAGACGCCAACTGGCGCACCGAGGTCGGCGCCATCGTCGCCGACCGCGGCACGATCGGGTTTCTCGTCTCCCGCGGATCCTGGCGCGACTTCGAGGTGCGCGCCGAATTCCGGGCCGAGGCGGACACCAACAGCGGCGTCTTCCTGCGCGTTGCCGATCCGGCGCGGATCACCCCGGACAACACCTACGAGGTCAACATCTGGGATCTTCGCCCCGACCCGAAGTACGGCACGGGCGCCATCGTCGATGTGGCGGCGGTGCCGGTGCCGAACCCGCACCGGGCCGGCGGGCGCTGGAACGTTCTCGAGATATCCGCGCGCGGAAAGCGCCTCACGGTGCGGCTGAACGGCGTCCTCACGGCCGACGTCGAGGACGGCAGGCTCGCCGAAGGCCCGATCGCGCTGCAGTACGGGCCTGGCGTGAACGGGGCTCCGGGCGGACCCATCCGGTGGCGGAAGGTGCAGGTTCGCGATCGCCCGGCGCTCGGGCGAGCGCCGGCCAAATCCTAGCGCCCGGCCTCGTCCTTCGGGGCCTGCGCGACGGCGGGCGCCTCGGCGATTCGCGAAGCGCCTCCGACGAATGTCTCCGCGAGCTCGATGTACATGGACCGCGTGAGCCAGCGCGCCAGGGCACTCGAGATGAGGGCCGTCGCCATCAGGCTCAGGACCATCCGCTGGCCGGAGACCATCTCCATCACGATGATGAACGCGGTCAGGGGGCCCTGCGTCGTCGCCGCGAGGAAGCCGACCATGCCGCAGGCCACCAGGGGCACGGCCATATCCCCGGCGAAGCCGGCCAGGGCTGCGACGTCATGCCCGATGCCCGCGCCGATGGCGAGCGAGGGGGCGAAGACACCGGCCGGTACGCCCGACCAGGCGGAGATCCAGGTGGCCATGAACTTGAGCAAGGTGTAGGCGGCCGGCAGGTCGTCGCGCCCTTCGAGAAGCGCGCGCGTGGGCAGGTAGCCCGCGCCGGCCGTCGCGCCCTGGGTCACGATGCCGATTATCGCCACGGCCAGTGCGCACGCGGCGGCGAATCGCAGGGGATGGGCCGCCCTCCACCGGGAGAAGCGATCCGGCGTTCCGCGCAGCGAAAGCACCAGGAGCCTCGAGAACAGGCCGCCGGAAAGACCCGCAGCGACGGCGACGGCAAGGCCCGGGGCGACATGCGACAGTTCGAGGGAGGACACGTTCACCTCCCCGAAGTAGCTCTGGTTGCCGAAGAACGAGATCGCCACGAGTCCGCTGAAGACGATCGCGGTGATCACCAGGCCGCTGTGGGAGGAACTGCGGCGTCGCGACAGCTGCTCGAGGGCGAACATCACGCCGCCGAGCGGGGTGTTGAAGGCCGCGGCGATGCCCGCCGCCGCGCCGGCGACCATCAGGTCGTGCGAATCGATGGTCGCCTTGCCCGACAGCCATCGGCGCGCATGCTGCATGATGCCCGCACCGACCTGGACCGTCGGGCCCTCCCGGCCGATGGAGAGCCCGCCCAGCAATCCGCCCGAGACCAGGACGATCTTCCAGAGTGACAGCCTGAGCGACACCAGGGCCTTGCGGCGCTGGCTCGGCATCTCGAACTCGAGCGCGGCGACGACCTGCGGAATCCCCGAGCCCTGGGCGCCCGGCGCGAAGCGGCGCGTCACCCACAGGACGGCGACCGCCACCAGGGGCGTCCAGGCGAGCGTGAGCCAGGGGCCATGGCTCCCGAGGGCGAGCAGGTGCCCGAAGGCCTCACTCGCCCTCTCGGCGACGAGCGTGAAGCCCACGACGACCAGCCCAGTGCCGACCGCATAGGCCAGCACCACCATCCGGTCGACCCAATGCGGTCCGGCCGACATCTCCTGGCGGAGATGCCCCCAGAAGTCAGGCTGGGATTTCGGCATGGCCTGAATTCGAAAGGCCGGGACGGCACCCCTCGCCAGCCGATCCGCCCGCGCTCAACGCTTCGCCGCCTTGCGCCCTTTCGCCGCCGGACGAGGGACTGGAGCGGCGTCGTCCGCCGAGGGCCACAGGTCGGCGAGCAGCGCCGCGTGGGCCCGCGCGTCGCGGCGTTTCATCTGGCCGAGAAGCGCGTCGAGTTCCCGTCGCAGCGCCGTCAGTCGCGCAGGCGGAAGGTCCAGCAACGCCTGCTGCAGGAGGCCGACCGGCGGCCCCGGGGCACGGCGCAAGGCCGCGCGCCCGGCCTCCGTGATGCGAAGGCGAACGACGCGCTGGTCCTGCCGGACCCGTTCGCGCGTGATCACGCCGAGCGTCTCCATCCGGCCGACGAGATTGCTCGCCGTGGACAGGTGTATGGCCAGACGCCGGGCCAGGTCCCCGACGCTGATGTCCGGGTTCGCGCCGATCTCCGCCAGGGCCCAGACCTGGGATCCGCCCATCGTCGTCCGCTGCTCGACGCTCTTGTAGTGCCGCTTGATGGAGCGGAGCAGGACGCGGAACTGCTGGAGAACGGCGTGAATGCGCTCCGGACTGCGCGGGTCTGGGGTCGGCATCTCTCGGGACGAGGGCGGGAAAGGGGGAAGCGGTCAGGGCGCGGGAAGGCCGCGGATGCGAGGCGACCCGGGACGATAGCAAAGTCCGCGCCGGATGGCGAAGGATCGGGGTCCCCGGGATCATGTTCGCACCATAACATTTTGTGCAATACTAATTGCATCGATCCGGCTGGCGGCTTCCTGCCCCGTTCCGGCGACAGAGTTGGCGATCCCGGCGCATCCGTCCGGGCCCGCCATGCAGCGAGGTTCGGGCGGCCCGGAGCCGCCCGCTTTTTTCCCGGCCCGCGCCGGGCGATCGCGCCCCTCGCACCGGTTCGCGTCGCCCCCGATGACGAAGCCAGACCATGCGACTGTCCCTTCGCTTCATCATCCCGCTCGTCCTGGCCCTGGGCGCCATCGCCTACGGCATCGCGCCGCTGGTCGACGACCTGACCCTCAAGTGGTTCGTGCGCGACCTCGACATCCGCACGAAGCTCATCACGTCGGCCGTGCAGGAACCCCTGGCCGAGGCGATCACGGCGGACCTGGGGCCGAAGGCGCGCCAGCAGCGCCTCGAAGGCATCTTCGGGCGCCTGGTGCAGGACGAGCGGCTTTTCGCCATCGGGTATTGCGACGCGTCGGGCAAGTTCGCCTACCGCACGGTGACCCTGCCCAAGGACATCGCCTGCCCGGCGCCCGGTGCGCCGCTCGCCGAGGGCGGGCGCGTCCACGCGTTCGCCGGCGGCTCGCTGCACGTGGCGCACAACTCGCTGGCGGTGAACGGACTTCGGCTGGGCGAGCTGGTCATCGTCCACGACATGAGCTTCATCGAGCGGCGCAGCGCGGACACCAAGAAGTACATCGTCTACCTGTTCACCGGGATCGGCGCCGTGATCGCGCTCATCACCGTGGTCATCGCGGAGCTGTCGTGGCGCGGCTGGGTGTCGGGCATCAAGGCCCTCATCCGGGGGCAGTTGCTCGCAGACTCGCCACAGCCCCGCTCGAGGGAACTGAAGCCCATCGCCCGGGACCTCGAGGCCCTGGTGCGCGACCTCGAGGCCGAGCGCCGGATGCGCGACGAATCCCAGATGAGCTGGGTTCCCGAGACGCTGCGCACCATCCTGCGCGAGGACCTCAAGGGCGACGAGATCCTCATCGTCTCCAATCGCGAACCGTACATCCACGTCCGCCAGGGCGAGCGCATCGAGGTGCTGCGGCCCGCGAGCGGGCTCGTGACGGCCCTGGAACCGGTCATGCGGGCCTGCTCCGGCACCTGGATTGCCCATGGCGCGGGCAATGCCGACCGCGAGGTCGTCGATGCGGACGACCACGTTCGAGTGCCGCCCGAGAGTCCGGCCTACACCATCCGCCGGGTCTGGCTTTCCAAGGAGGAGGAGGCCGGCTACTACTATGGTTTCGCCAACGAGGGCCTGTGGCCCCTTTGCCACATCGCCCACACGCGACCGGTCTTTCGCGCCAGCGACTGGGAGCACTACCGCGCCGTGAACCGGCGCTTCGCCGAGACGGTCGTGTCCGAATCGCGGACCCCCGACCCCATCGTCCTCGTCCAGGACTACCACTTCGCGCTCCTGCCGAGGATGATCCGCGAACGCCTGCCGGGGGCGACGATCATCACGTTCTGGCACATCCCGTGGCCGAACCCCGAGGCGTTCGGCATCTGCCCGTGGCGCGAGGAACTCCTCCAGGGAATGCTCGGTTCCTCGATCCTGGGCTTCCACACGCAGTTCCATTGCAACAACTTCTTCGACACCGTGGACCGCTACCTGGAGGCCCGCGTGGACCGGGAGACGTTCACCATCTCGTGCGGCGGCGAGCCCACCGAGGTGCACCGCTACCCCATCTCGATCGAATGGCCGCTGCGCGGGCTGGCCGCCCAGCCCCCGGTGCCGGATTGCCGGCGATCGGTCCGCGAGGAACTGAAGCTCGCCCCCGACGTGAAGCTCGGCGTGGGCGTGGACCGGCTCGACTACACCAAGGGGATCCTCGAGCGATTCGCCGCCATCGAGCGCCTGCTCGAGAAGGAGCCGGACTGGATCGGGAAACTCTCCTTCCTGCAGGTCGCCGCGCCGAGCCGCTCCAGCATCGACGAATACCAGTCGCTGGACGCGCGCGTGCGCGCCGCCGCGACCCGCATCAACGCGCGCTTCGCCTCGCCCGGATGCCAGCCGATCATCCTTCGCATCGAGCACCACGATTCCGACCGCGTGTACACCCTGTACCGCGCGGCGGATTTCTGCTTCGTCTCCAGCCTGCACGACGGCATGAACCTCGTCGCCAAGGAGTTCGTCGCCACGCGGGAGGACGAGCGCGGCGTGCTGATCCTGTCGCAATTCGCGGGCGCCGCCCGGGAATTGCCCGAGGCCCTCATCGTCAACCCGTACGACACCGAGCAGTGCGCGGCCGCGATCCGGGACGCGCTCGTCATGACCGCGGACGAGCAGCGCGCGCGGATGCGCAGCATGCGGGCCCTCCTGCAGGAGTTCAACGTCTACCGCTGGGCGGGCCGGATGCTCCTCGACGCGGCACGGATGCGCAACCGCCGGCGCCTCGCGGGCAACACGCGTCCCTTCGCGCAGCCTTCCTGGCGGGCATGACGGCGCCGCCGCTTCGCGCCAGAATGCGAACGATGCAATCCCGAACCGGAACCCGGCGCAGCAAGGCCGCCGCCGCGACCACGCCGCCGCTGCCGGACAATGCCGCCGTCTTCCTCGACATCGACGGCACCCTCGTCCATCTCGCGGAGCGACCCGACGCGGTGCGAATCGACGGGGAGCTCCACGCGCTGCTCGGGCGGCTGCGCGAGTCGACGCAAGGGGCTGTCGCGCTCATCAGCGGCCGGTCGATCGCCGGCATCGACGATCTGTTCGCGCCGGTGCGCTTCGCCATCGCCGGCCAGCACGGCGCGGAACGGCGCTCGGCCGACGGCACGCTGCACTTCCACGCCCCGCTCGCTGCGAGGCTGCGCGAGCAGGCGGCGATCCTGCGACGGCTCGCCCTCGAGCACCCCGGCGTGCTCCTGGAGGAGAAAGGCGCCAGCCTCGCGCTGCACTACCGGGGCGCCCCGTCGCTCGCGAGCCTGGTCGAACGCGAGGCGCGCCAGGCCGTCGTGGCGCTCGGCGACGACTTCGAGCTCCTGGCGGGCAAGCTCGTGTTCGAGGTGAAGCCCAGCGGCAAGGACAAGGGCACGGCCATCGACGAGTTCATGGCGGAGGCGCCCTTCTGCGGGCGGCGCCCGGTCTTCCTGGGGGACGACCTGACCGACGAGCTGGGCTTCGAGCGCGTGAACCGCATCGGCGGCGACAGCGTGAAGGTGGGGCCGGGCCCCACGCGCGCCCGCTGGCGACTGGCGGATGCCGACGCCGTCCGGCGTTGGCTGGTCCTGCTCGCGTCGCGCGGCGACGCCGGCGCTCCCTGACGGAGAACGGCATGGCAGACCTGCACCTGGGCGTCATCGGCAATTCCAGCGTCGGCGCGCTGGTCGACGGACGCGGCGAGATCGTCTGGAGCTGCCTTCCCCGTCCGGACGGCGACGCGGCCTTCTGCTCGCTGCTGCGCGCGCACGGGGGCGACGAGGGGTTCGGGTTCACGGACGTCGAGCTGAGCTGGCTCTCGCGCACCGAGCAGGCGTACGTGCCGAATACCCCCGTGCTCGTGACGAGGCTGTTCGACGATCGCGGCGGCGGCGTGGAGATCGTCGATTTCGCGCCGCGCTTCCGCCAGTTCGGCCGCCTCTTCTGCCCGGCGCAGCTGGTCCGGATCATTCGCCCCATCGGCGGCAGCCCGCGGGTGCGCATCCGGATGCGGCCGGCGGACGACTACGGCCGGCGGCGGCCGGAAGTGACGTCCGGCTCCAACCACATCCGCTACGTGGGTTCGTCCCACGTGCTGCGCCTCACCACCGACTGCTCGGTCACCGCCGTGCTCGAGGAAACGCCCTTCGTGCTGCGCGACGCGATCGCGTTCGTGATGGGGCCGGACGAGACGATGCAGGGATCGGTCGCGGAGGTGGCGCGGCGCTTCCTCGAGCTCACGACGGACTACTGGCACGACTGGGTGCGCGACCTGTCCATCCCCTTCGAGTGGCAGGACGAGATCATCCGCGCCGCCATCACCCTCAAGCTCGCGGCGTACGACGACACCGGCGCCATCGTCGCCGCGCTGACGACCTCCATCCCGGAGGCTCCCGGCAGCGGCCGCAACTGGGACTACCGGTTCTGCTGGCTGCGCGACGCCTATTTCGTCGTGAACGCGCTCAACCGCCTCAACGCGACGCGCACGATGGAGCGCTACCTCGGTTACATCATCAACGTGGCTGCCGGCTCCGACGGCCACCTCCAGCCCGTCTACCGCATCAGCGGCCGGGCCGATCTCGAGGAGTCGATCGTCGATTCGCTGCCCGGCTATCGCGGCATGGGGCCGGTGCGCATCGGCAACCAGGCGTTCCGGCAGGTGCAGAACGACGTCTACGGCTCGGCCATCCTCGCGGCGACGCACGCATTCTTCGACAGCCGCCTCTCGACGATCGGCAACGAGGGGCTCTTCCGGCGGCTGGAGATTCTCGGCGAGCGGGCCGCCGCGCTGCATGCGACCCCGGATGCCGGGCTCTGGGAGCTGCGCGGATCGTCCCACGTCCACACCTTTTCCAGCGTGATGTGCTGGGTGGCGTGCGACCGCCTCGCCAAGATCGCGCGCCGGCTCGGCATCGCGGACGCGGCGCAGCGCTGGCGCGGCGCGGCCGACCGCATCCACGCGACGATCGTCGAGCGGGCGTGGTCGCCCCGGCGCGGCAGCTTCGTCGCGACGTTCGACGGCGACCAGCTCGACGCCAGCCTGCTGCTGCTCGCGGAACTCGGCTTCCTGCGGGCGGACGACCCGCGCTTCGCCGCGACGGTCGGCGCCATCGAGCGGGAGCTGCGACGCGGGGACTTCATCTTCCGGTATACCCAGCCCGACGACTTCGGCACGCCCGAGAACGCCTTCCTGGTCTGCACGTTCTGGTACGTCGACGCGCTGGCGGCCTGGGACGCCGCGAGGAGGCACGCGAACTGTTCGAGGCGACTCTCAGCCGACGCAACCGCCTGGGGCTCCTGTCCGAGGACGTGAATCCGACGACAGGCGAGTTGTGGGGGAACTTCCCGCAGACCTACAGCATGGTCGGACTCATCAACAGCGCGACGCGCCTCAGCATGCCTTGGGATCAAGGGTTCTGAACCATCTCCAGGCACGGATCCTCGTGCTGGCGGCGGATGCAGGTTTGCGTTCTGCAACACGCAGGGCGAGACGGTTCGAGCCAAAGTCCTTCAAATTCACGTGCGGAAGGAAAGCCAGACATGAAGATCGACTCTCGAAACGGGCTTTTGCTGCTGGGACTCTCGGTGGCCCTGGGATGCGCATGGCTCAATCCTCTCGAGAATGCTGCCATCGGGCACGTGGATGCGGGAATGAAGCGGGCACTGGCTAGCTTCGCGACCGCGCGCACGCTGGGCGCCTTGCTGTCGGTGGCGCAAGGCACGGACATTGCGATCGAGCCGGCTGGCGTGGGAGTGAAGTTCGCACCGGGGCAAGCCTTGCGTCCGGTCAACGAGGTCGTCAGCCAGTTTGCCGACCTGATGCTGGCGGCGAGCGTGGCGTTCGGCGTGATGAGAGTCTCCATCGCCATCGCAAGTCACTGGGTGTTCTCGGCCTGCCTGACCGGCGTGGGGCTGACCTGGGCATGGTATCGGTGGCGCGGGTCGTCCGGTCCGGGCTGGCTTTCGCGGCTTGTGCTTGCCATGCTGCTGGTGCGCTTTGCCATCCCGCTGGCGACGATTGGCACCGAGGCCGTGTTTCAGGGTTTTCTTAGCGCTGAGTACGGACCAGCCAGGCTGCGATCAGCGGAGGCGGCAACGACCTGAAAATCCTCCCCGGACCCGGCGAGAAAGTCCCCGACATCGGGCTTTATGAACGGCTCAGGAGGCGCTGAAGTCGGCATCGGCCGTGAATGCCCTCGAAAGACGTCTCGAGAAAGTCCAGCTGGTCCTCGCACCCCTGCCGGAGCACTTCATACGACTCATCGTGGTGTTCCTGATGCAAACGCTGATCGTCCCGCTACTTCTTCTCTGGCTCATCATGCGGGCGACCACGGCGCTGCTGGTGACGTCCTGGCATGGCAGGGGCTAGGCTTGCCCGGCTTCATCAGGTTGGCGACGCGGCCTTCCTCGGCTTCTCCCGAAACTTCCTCGAAGTCCATTGCGCACCTCAAGCCCTCCCCTGCCACGTTGCTTCGATTCATACATCAGCTCATCGGCAACCTTGAGCATCTCCGGAAAGGGACGGTCCGCCTCCTCAAAACACGCGAGACCGATGCTCACCGTCACCGGCGGGAATCGCCGCAAGGCGTCCCGCAAGGCGATGGACAGCCGTCTGGCCGCTCCGGTGGCAACATCGTTTCCGGTCTCGGACAGAAGAATCGCGAACTCGTCGCCGCCAATCCGGGCAACAAGATCGCTCGAACGCATGACGTCTCCGAGGGTCGCAGCCGTTACTTCAAGCGCTTCGTCGCCCGCGCCGTGGCCCATCGTGTCGTTCAGTTTCTTGAAGTCGTCCAGGTCCAGGAACATGACCGCCAGCGGGCGCGAATGCCGCATTGCCCTCGCGACCTCGAGCGCACCCGCTTCCAGGAATGCGCGCCGATTCCTGATCCCCGTCAGCTCATCCGTGGTGCGAATCCTGTACCATCTGGTGCTCGGAACCTGGGCTGTAAGAAGGCGCGATTCCGTGGTCATCAAGCGCGGGCGGCATTTGCCCAGGAATCCACGCTGCGCTGAACTGCCGCCCCGCGTTGAGATCGCCCAGATTCCACGTCGCCGCGGCGAACACCGCGACGAAAAGACCGCTTCTCGCGCCACCAAGCCAGGAGATCAACAGTACCGGGAGGACCGCAAGAGACGCAAACGCCATCTCGGCATCGGTTTGGCAGGCCGACAGCGCCGGCAGATGGCCGAGATAATGGGGGCGGGGTTGCGTATGGCATAAATTGGTTGCGGGCGTTGGTCTTTGGTGGGCTTGTTGTCCTTTCTCTGGCCGCGGGGCTCGGTCGGGGTGTGTGGGGTGGGGTGGCTGCGGCGGTGCTGTGGTCTGGGGGGAGGGCTTGTTGCTTTGGGGGTGGGTCGGGGGGCGTTTGGGGGTGGGGTTGCGCGGGGTGTGTTGGGGGGGGGGCTAGTGGGTGGGGGTTGGGCTCGGTGGCGGGGGGGGGGTGGGCTGTTGGGGTCGTGGGGGGGGGGTGGTCGTGTGCGGGGTGGGTCTGTCGGCGTGTCTGTTGGGGGGGGGCGCGGCGGTCGTGTGGGCGGGGTCTGGGGGGGGCCGGGGGGGGGCGGGGGGGGGGCAGCGCGCGGTCGGTCGCGGTGTCTTGGGCCGCGGGTGGGCGGGCGCGCGGGTCCGCGCGGTGGGCCGCGGGGGTCGGGGTGGGGCGGGGGCTGGCCGGGGTTCGCCTGTGCGGCGGGGCTTTCCTCCGGCGCTGGCGCCGCTGGGCTGGGCACCGGGGGGGGGGCTGGGGGCGGCGGGGCGTGGCGGGTCGCGGGCGCCGCCGGCCGCCGCGGGGGCCGGCCGGGGCCGGCCGCGCCCGCCCCGCGGGCGCGCCCCGGCCTCCGAACCGGTTCGCGCGGCGGGCCCGCGGCTGGCGCGGGCGGGCGGCGGGGGTGTGGCGCGTCGCGGGGGGCGCCGGTCGAGGCGGGCGCGGTGGGGCTCGAGCGGGGACGGGGCCGTGTCCTGCTGCCGCCGCTGAATCGCTATCTCCGTTCATCGCGCGTCGGCGCTCTCGCCGTTCGTCAGGGCCAGGGCCCTGTTCCAATTCTGCCCGGTTGAACTCGGTATTCGCCTTCCCGCTGAGCGGGCGGGCACCTTTCCTGCTGCGATGGGACGATTTCTGCGACCAGTACTTCGCCAAGATGGAGCACACGGGCGTCGTGAAGAGCATGAAGGACTTCTACTGGGATATCCGGCCGAAGCCCGAGTACGGAACCATCGAGCTTCGGGTGTGCGACACGCCGCTTTCGGTGGAACGCGCCGCCGCGCTCGCCTGCTACCTTCAGGCGCTGTGCAGTCACCTGCTCGAACGCAGCGAGCCGGAGCCCGTCGAGGACGACTACCTCGTCTACAACTACAACCGCTTCCAGGCCTGTCGCTTCGGCCTGGTGGCGTCGGGTGCTCCCAAGACCTACGGGCGGTCTCCTTGCGAGGCATCCTGGCCACCTTGCGCGCATCGAGGCGCATGCCGAGGCCTCGACAGCATCCCTGCGATGGAGCACATCCAGCAGGCCGTCGTGAGCGGAAGCGACGCGAGCTACCTCAGGGCCCAGTTCGCGCAGAGCGGAAGCGTCGAGGGAATGGTGGAAGCCTCGCTGCAGCGGTTCCGGCAAAGCGCATCCGAATCCGCTCGGGTGGGTCGGGCGGCGTTTCCGGTCCGGGCGGGGCGTCGCGTCCTGCTGGCCGCCCGCGTTATTGA
Organism: Betaproteobacteria bacterium; assembly: GCA_016711875.1. Taxonomy (GTDB): domain Bacteria; phylum Pseudomonadota; class Gammaproteobacteria; order Burkholderiales; family Usitatibacteraceae; genus FEB-7. The sequence continues at coordinate 742,422 of JADJSD010000001.1, forward strand.
ACGGGCCGGCATTTCGCTTGCACATGCATTTCCTCGCCAACGTCCTGGCGACCTGTTCGCCGCCAGCATCACGGGCTCCATCAACTCCGCGGATGGCGCCACGCGCCACCTGTGCCCTGCGCGATAACCTTCCCTTCCGCATCGACCGGCCCGAAGAATTCCAATTCCTGCCCGACCTGAGGCCGACCGCCGGGCCGGGGTTCGGGTCGTCCGGTTGACACCTCGCGTGCCTCTCTTTACCTTGGGTCGGTACCCCCCGTCGATTCCGGAGAATTCCCCATGCGTTCCTTCCTCGCCCTCCTGGGCGCCGCCCTCGTTTCGTCCGCGACGCTCGCCCAGACCAAGTGGGACATGCCCACGCCCTACGCCGCGACCAACTTCCACACGGAGAACATCGCCCAGTTCGCCGCGGAGGTGGAGAAGGCCTCCGGCGGCAAGCTCAAGATCCAGGTCCACGCCAACGCCTCGCTCTTCAAGGCGCCGGAGATCAAGCGCGCGGTGCAAGGCGGCCAGGCCCAGATCGGCGAGATCCTGCTCTCGGGCTACTCGAACGAGGACCCGATCTTCGGCACCGACTCGGTCCCCTTCCTCGCGACCAGCTACGCCGACTCGGCGAAGCTCTGGAAGGCCCAGCGCAAGGCCATCGAGGAGCGCTTCGCGAAGCAGGGCATGGTCGTGCTGTTCTCCGTGCCGTGGCCGCCGCAGGGCATCTACTCGACCAAGCCGCTCGCGGCCATCGCCGACATGAAGGGCCTCAAGATGCGCGCCTACAACCCGGCCACCTCGCGCATCGCGGAACTCGCCGGCGCCCAGCCGGTGACCATCCAGGCCGCCGAACTCGCGCAGGCCATGGCCACGGGCGCGGTCAACGCCAACATCACCTCCGGCGCCACGGGCTACGACACCAAGGCCTGGGAAGTGGTGAAGAACTACTACGACACGCAGGCGTGGCTCCCGAAGAACCTCGTCTTCGCCAACAAGAAGGCTTTCGACGCCCTCGACAAGGCCACGCAGGAGGCGGTCGTGAAGGCCGCCGCCGCCGCCGAGACGCGCGGCTGGAAGACGTCGGAGGAGAAGACGGCCTTCTACCTGGGCGAGCTGAAGAAGAACGGCATGAACGTGCAGCCGCCCTCGGCGCAGCTCAAGGCGGACTTCCAGAAGATCGGCGCGCAGATGACCGAGGAATGGCTCAAGACGGCCGGTGCGGACGGCAAGGCCATCGTCGACGCTTTCAGGAAATGACCACGCGCGCGCGGGGTGACCAGGGCAGGGACGGCGAAAGGTCCTCGACACGCTCTACGACGCCGCGGCCCGGGCCGCGGCGTTTTTCATGGTGGGCGTGCTCCTCATGGTGCTCGCGAGCGTGATCGGGCGCCTGGCCGGCTTCAACCTGCGCGGCTCGGATGCGTACGCCGGCTACTGCATGGCCGCGGCGGCGTTCCTCGCCCTCGCCCACACGCTCAAGCGCGGCGAGCACATCCGCGTGAGCCTGTTCCTCGAGCGCTTCGGGCCGAAGGTGTCGCGCGCGCTCGAGCTCTGGTCCCACGCCGCGGGCAGCTTCTTCTGCGTGGTGCTCGCCGTCTTCTGCGTGCGGCTGGTGTGGCAGTCCCACGCGTTCAACGACATCTCGCAGGGCAACGACGCGACGCCCCTGTGGATTCCGCAGCTCGCCATGGCCGCTGGCGCCATCGTGCTCGCCGTCGCGATGGTGGACGACTTCGTGCTGCACGTGCGTGGCAGGCACCCCAAGGCCTCGCGGGAGGCCGAAGCCGAACTCAAGCTCATGGAATAGCGCGTGGACCTGTTCATCACCGCGGTCCTCATCGCGTTCCTTTTCGCCCTGCTCGCGAGCGGCCTGTGGATCGGCCTCGCGCTCCTGGGCGTCGCGTGGATCGGCATGGAGCTCTTCACCAGCCGCCCCGTGGGCGACGCGATGGCGGTGACGGTGTGGGGCTCGATGTCGTCGTGGACGCTCACCGCCCTGCCGCTCTTCCTGTGGATGGGCGAGATCCTGTTCCGCACGCGCCTGTCGGAGGACATGTTCCGCGGCCTCGCGCCCTGGCTCACGAAGATCCCGGGGCGGCTGCTGCACACCAACATCATCGGCTGCACGATCTTCGCCGCCGTCTCCGGGTCTTCCGCCGCCACCTGCGCCACCATCGGCAAGATGACGCTGCCGGAACTGAAGAAGCGCGGCTATCCCGAGGAGATGACGATCGGCACGCTGGCGGGCGCGGGCACGCTGGGCCTGCTCATCCCGCCCTCGATCATCATGATCGTCTACGGCGTCACGGCCGAGGTGTCGATCACGCGCTTGTTCATCGCCGGCGTGCTGCCGGGGCTCATGCTCGCGGCGCTCTTCATGGGCTACACGATCGTGTGGTCCCTCGCGAACCCGGGGCGCATTCCCGACGAGAAGGAGCACCTGTCGTTCGGGCAGAAGGTGTACGCCTCGCGCCACCTGATTCCCGCCGTCTCGCTCATCGCCCTCGTGCTGGGCTCCATCTACGTGGGGATCGCGACCGCGACGGAGGCCGCGGCGCTCGGCGTGGTGGGCGCGCTCGGGATCTCGTGGCTGCAGGGTTCGATGAGCCGGAAGGTGTTCGGCGAAAGCCTCATGGGCGCGACCCGCCTTTACTGCATGATCGCGCTCATCCTCGCGGGCGCCGCCTTCCTCACCCTCGCCATGGGCTACATCGGCCTGCCGCGGCACCTCGCGGAATTCATCTCGGGCCTGGGCCTCACGCCCTTCTGGCTGCTCTTCTGGCTGATGGTCTTCTACGTCGTGCTCGGCTGCTTCCTCGACGGCATCTCGATGGTGGTGCTCACCATGGGCGTGATCCTGCCCACCATCCAGAAGGCCGGCATCGACCTCATCTGGTTCGGCATCTTCATCGTGGTCGTGGTGGAGATGGCGCAGATCACCCCGCCGGTGGGCTTCAACCTCTTCGTGCTGCAGGGCATGACGAAGAAGCAGATCCCGTGGCTCGCGAAGGTGTCGCTGCCGCTGTTCCTGCTGATGGTACTGGCCGTGGCCCTGCTCTACTTCTTTCCCGGCATCGTCACCTGGCTGCCCTCGCGGATGTGAGCGGCCCACCTAGCCCGGCTGCCCGTCCACCCGGGCCCGCGTGAGCACCGGCCAGTACCGCACCGCGTAGATTCCGTACGCGGCCGACCAGCACACCCCGGAGGCGATCACCGCCTCGACGTGGAGCGCGGGAATCGCCATCGCGCCCGCGACCCGCAGCAGCGCGGCCGCCATCACGAGCCCGTAGCACGCCACCTCGAAGCCGTCCGCCGCCAGCGGCCGCCCGGTGTGGCCGCGGGCCGTGCGCGTCATCATGCCGATCGTCATGCCGCCGATCGCGCCGACCGTGAGCGCATGGATCGCGAAGGACCCCGCCACCAGGCCGAAGCCGGCGAGCGAGCGCAGCACCAGGTAGGCCACGATCCACGCGTAGGCCGCGTGCAGGATCCACACCAGCGGCGTGGCGAATGTGCGCCAGGGCTTCCACAACACGAGCCGGGCGCCATGGGCCAGCGCGGCGACAAGCGCGATGCACGCCACGACGACGGGCGGAGCCTGCAGCAGGTCCGTCGCCAGCAACGCCAGCGCGCCGCCCAGCGCAAGCCGCTCGACCCACGGATCGCGCCGCGCGTTCGTGCCCGGCACGCCATTGTTGGTGAACATCGGGATCACGCGCCCGCCGACGACCGCCATGATGAACAGGACGATGTCGAGCCCCGCCTCGATGCCGGCTCGCTGCGGCCAGTCCAGCCGCCCCTGGAGGGACAGGTGGAAAGCCAGCGTGGCCACGGCGAGCAGCAGCAACAGGCCGACGAAGAAGAAGTTTCGCCGGTTGCCGCTCTTCCACAGGGGAATGCCGATGCCCACGGCGATGGCCACGGGGAACGTCGCGTTCACGACGGCCGCGGCCATCCCGAACGGCGTGAGGACCAGCACGCGCCCGGCGAGCCAGAGCAGCGCGCAGGCGGCGAGCGCCGCGCCGGTCGGCGTCGGCAGGCCCGTCCAGTTGCGCACCGCCGTGAAGAGGAACCCACCGACCACCGCCAGCGCGAACCCGAAGAGCATCTCGTGGCCGTGCCAGAGGGGGCCGTTCAGGTACGCGGCCGGCAGGAGTCCGGCGTACTGCGCGACCCAGAACAGGATCGACAGCGAGGCGAAGGCGCTCGCCAGCAAGTAGAAGGGCCGGAAGCCCAGCCGCCAGAGGGCGAAATCTCGCGGCGGCGGCGTGGCGCGGACCGCGATCGGGATCACTGGACCAGCGGCGTCGCGACCGACTCCAGCGCCACTCCCCGGATGTCCGCCCGGCCCGCGAGCACCGTCACATACTGCCGCAGCGCCCGCTCCTGCACGCGCGCGGCCAAATGCACCGCGATCTTCTCGCGCACGGCTTCGAAGGGCAGTTGCCGCCCGGGAAGTCGTTGCTCGACCTGCACGATGTGAAAGCCGTGCCGCGTGGCGACGAGCGAGGGCAGCACGCCCGTCGCTTGCGTGTCGAAGATCGCCTTCTCGAACTCCGGCGCCATCTCGCCGCGGCCGAACTGGCCCAGGCTGCCGCCCTGCGCCCCGGATGGGCAATTGGACAGCTCGCCCGCCCGCGCGGCGAAGAGCGCGGGGTTGACGACCAGTTCCGCGAGCGCCATGCCCGCGCGTTCCCGGAGCGCCTGCACCGGCGTGCCGGGCGTGAGAGCGAAGAGGATGTGGCTCGCGGCCACGAGCTCGCCCGCGACGAAGCGCGCGGCATGGGCCTCGTAGTGCCGGCGGCATTCGTCTTCGGTCGGCTCAGGCGTGCGCACCTCCTGCGCGAGAAGCCGCTCGATCACCGCCTCCTCGCTTTCGCGGTCGGCGAAAGTCACGGCGCTTCGCGGTGCGCCGTCCTCGAGGAGGCCCTGCTCGCCCGCCTCCTGCAGGAGCAGCTCCCGCACGGCCAGCGTCCGCCGCACGGCCTCCTGCACCACGGGCCCCGGCCCCAGGCGCGCCATTTCCTGCTGGAGCGCCTCCTCGTCGATCATCATGCCGTTCACGCTCAGGTCCATCGTCGTCTCCGGTTCGTTCAGCGCGAGCGCGCGATCTGGTACGCGCGCACGAGAAAGGCCGCGGCGCCGAAGCCGCTCCAGATGTGCACCAGCCGCGAGAACGGGAACACGAGGAAGATCGTGAGCCCGAGCACGAGGTGCAGCTTGAACACCGGCGCGACGCCCGCCACGTAGCCCGCTGCGTCGCCCTGGAAGGTCACGATGTGCTGGGCCCAGGTCATGAGCTTCACCATCTCGCCGCCGTCGAGGTGCCCGGCGGAGACCGGGATCGAGGCGAGGCCGAGCAGCAGCTGGGCGAGCAGGAGCCAGAGCACCACCCAGTCCATCGTGCGCGTGGTCGCGCGGACGCGCGGCACCGCGAAGCGCCGGACGATGAGCATCGCGAGCCCCGCGAGGCACATCAGGCCGAAGATCCCGCCGGCGACGATGGCGAGCATCTGCTTGGCCGCCGGCGTGACGCCCAGGGCATGCCAGACAGGCATGGGCGTGAGGAGCCCGACGAAGTGGCCGGCCAGGATGCCCAGGATGCCGAGGTGGAACAGGTTCGAGGCGAGCCGCAGCTGCGCCTTCGACAGGAACTGCGACGAATCGGACTTCCACGTGTACTGCTCGGTCTCGAAGCGTGCGAGGCTGCCGACGAGAAAGACGGCGATCGCGATGTACGGGTAGATGCCGAAGAGGAAGGTGTTGGCGTAGTCGTTCACGGTTGGCTCCCTGGGCGCGATGCGGCGTTCTGCGGCATGAACTGGATGACGGATGGTCCCGGCTTCGGGGCGCCGCAGCCGCCCGGCGCGCCGGCGGGACCGAAGATCACGGGCTCGTCGACCCACTCGTCGTCGACGGGCGCCTCTTCGACCACCGGCGCGGCCCGCTTCACCGGCGCGAGGCCCTCGGCCTTCACCATGGCGAGGAGCGCGGCGAACACGGCGGCATGCGGGCTCTCCCGGCGGGCCAGCGTTTCGCCGATGGCTCGCAGGATGTGCGCGCAGTCGCCGAGCATCTCCTCGGCCTTGGCGAACGGCTGCGTCGAGAGGAACTCGAGGACCGCCGGAAGGTAGTCCGGCAGCTCGTTGGCGGTGAAGGCGTAGCCGGCGGCCTCGTAGACCCCGCGCAGGTCCAGCATCGCGGGGCCCCGGTCGCGGGAATCGCCGTGGACGTGCTCGAAGAGGTTGAGCGACGTGGACCGGCCCCGGTCGAAGAGGCCCACGTAATGCTCCTGGGTATCCAGCAGGTCGCGGTTGCCCAGCTCGGCCAGCAGCAGGAAGAGCGCCGTACGCTCCCGCACGCCCAGGCGCTTCTCCGCCTGGATCGCCGCGCGGATCTCCGGCAGCGCCTGCACGAGTTCCGGCGTCGGGTAGGCCAGCAGCGCGCCCAGTGCCTTGAAGGTGATCGTCATGGTCTTCTCCTAGACCAGCGCCTTGATGGGAATGGTCTTCCTTCCCGCGTTGCCGCCGAAGAGGTTCTTCACCGTCCCCGTCGTCGAGCAGCCCGAGTCGAAGCTGAAGCCGCAGCCGCCGCGCAGGTCGTGGGCGTCCTCGGCGTATTCGCGGTGCGTGGTCGGGATCACGAAGCGGTCCTCGTAGTTGGCGATGGCCATGTAGCGGTACATGTCCTCGACTTCGAGCGCCGACATCCCGACCTGCTGCAGCACCTCGGTGTTCTCGCGCTTCTCCACGTGGCGATCGCGCATGTAGGCGCGCATGGCGAGCATCCGCTCGAGCGCGCGCACCACCGGCGCCGGGTCGCCCGCGGTCAGCAGGTTCGCGAGGTACTCGACGGGGATGCGAAGGCTGCGCACGTCGGGAAGCTGGCCGAAGGCGCCGATGTGGCCGGCGTTGGCCGCGCCCTGGATGGGCGAGAGCGGCGGCACGTACCACACCATCGGCATCGTGCGGTACTCCGGGTGCAGCGGCAGGGCCACCTTCCACTCGACCGCCATCTTGTAGACCGGCGAGCGCTTCGCCGACTCGAGCCAGGCCTCGGGGATGCCGTCCTTGCGCGCCTGCGCGATCACGGCGGGGTCGTTCGGATCGAGGAAGAGACCCAGCTGCGCCTCGTAGAGCTTCTTCGGGTCCTCGACGCTGGCCGCGGCCTCGATGCGGTCGGCGTCGTAGAGCAGCACGCCGAGATAGCGGATGCGGCCGACGCAGGTTTCCGAGCACACCGTGGGCTGCCCGGCCTCGATGCGCGGGTAGCAGAAGATGCACTTCTCGGCCTTGCCGCTCGACCAGTTGTAGTAGATCTTCTTGTAGGGGCAGCCGGAGACGCACATGCGCCAGCCGCGGCACTTGTCCTGGTCGATGAGGACGATGCCGTCCTCCTCGCGCTTGTAGATGGAGCCCGAGGGGCAGCTCGCCACGCAGGTGGGGTTCAGGCAGTGCTCGCACAGGCGCGGCAGGTACATCATGAAGGTGTTCTCGAACTGCCCGTAGATGTCCTTCTGGATGCCCTCGAAGTTGGCGTCCTTCGAGCGCTTGGCGAACTCGCCGCCCAGGATCTCCTCCCAGTTCGGGCCCCACTCGATCTTCTCCATCCGCTCGCCGCTCACCAGCGAGCGCGGCCGCGCCACGGGTGTCGCCTTCATCTCCGGCGCCGTGTGCAGGTGCTCGTAGTCGAAGGTGAAGGGCTCGTAGTAGTCGTCGATCTCCGGCAGGTTCGGGTTGGCGAAGAGCTTCATGAGGATCGACCACCGCCCGCCCTGGCGCGGCTCGATCTTCCCGTTCGACTTCCGGACCCAGCCGCCGTTCCACTTCTGCTGGTTCTCCCATTCCTTCGGATAGCCGATGCCCGGCTTGGTCTCGACGTTGTTGAACCACGCGTACTCCATGCCCTCGCGGTTCGTCCACACGTTCTTGCAGGTCACCGAGCAGGTGTGGCACCCGATGCACTTGTCCAGGTTGAGGACCATCCCGATCTGCGCGCGAATCTTCATGTAGTCGTCTCCCGGATCAGGCGGTGGCCGGCTGGGGCGGCGGGCTCGTCGAGCCAGTCCACCTTCGCCATCTTGCGCACGACGACGAACTCGTCGCCGTTGGTGCCGATCGTCCCGTAGTAGTTGAAGCCGTAGGACTGCTGGGCGTAGCCGCCGATCATGTGCGTCGGCTTCAGGACGATGCGGGTCACCGAGTTGTGGATGCCGCCGCGCGTGCCGGTGATCTCCGAGCCGGGCGTGTTCACGATCTTCTCCTGCGCGTGGTACATGAGGACCATGCCCGGGTTCACGCGCTGCGAGACCACCGCCCGCGCCGCGATGGCGCCGTTCACGTTGAAGAGCTCGATCCAGTCGTTGTCGACGATGCCGGCGGATTTCGCGTCCGTCTCCGAGAGCCACACGATCGGCCCGCCGCGCGACAGCGTGAGCATCAGCAGGTTGTCGGTGTAGGTGGAATGGATGCCCCACTTCTGGTGCGGCGTGATGAAATTCAGGACGATCTCGCGGTTGCCGTTGGGCTTCCTGCCCTCCATGGGCGCGGTGGCGTGCATCTCCACCGGCGGGCGGTAGACGCACAGCCCCTCGCCGAAGCCCAGCATCCACTTGTGGTCCTGATAGAACTGCTGCCGGCCCGTGAGGGTGCGCCAGGGGATCAGCTCGTGGACGTTGGTGTAGTTGGCCGTGTAGCTCACGTGCTCGCTTTCAACGCCCGACCACGTGGGCGAGCTCACGATCTTGCGCGGCTGGGCCTGGATGTCGCGGAAGCGGATCTTGTCGTCCTCGCGCGGCTTCGCCAGGTGCTGGAGCTCGAGGCCCACGGATTTCTGCAGCGCCCCCCAGGCCTTCACCGCCACTTCGCCGTTGGTCTCGGGGGCGAGCATGAGGATGGTCTCGCAGGCGTCGATGTCCGACTCGATCCGCGGCAGGCCCTTGGAGATGCCTTCTTCCGTCACGCGGTAGTTGAGGTCGCCGAGCGTCTTCACCTCGTGCTCCGTGTTCCAGCCGATGCCCTTGCCGCCGTTGCCCAGCTTCGCCATCAGGGGCCCGAGCGAGGTGAACTTCTTGTAGGTGTTCGGGTAATCGCGCTCGACCACCGTCATCGCGGGCGCCGTCTTGCCCGGCACCAGTTCGCACTGCCCCTTCTTCCAGTCCTTCACGTCGAAGGCCTGGCCGAGTTCGGCGGGGGCGTCGTGCATGAGCGGGGTGAGGACCAGGTCCTTCTCCACGCCCAGGTGCCCGACGCAGACCTCCGAGAACTTCTTCGCGATGCCCTTGTAGATCTCCCAGTCCGAGCGCGACTCCCACACCGGGTCCACCGCCGCCGAAAGCGGGTGGATGAACGGGTGCATGTCGGAGGTGTTGAGGTCGTGCTTCTCGTACCAGGTGGCGGTCGGCAGGACGATGTCCGAGTACAAGCACGTCGTCGACATGCGGAAGTCGAGCGTCACGAGGAGGTCCAGCTTCCCCTCGGGCGCCTCGTCGTGCCACTTCACCTCTTCGCTCTTGTGCCCACCCTCGTCGCCCAGATCCTTGCCCTGCACGCCGTTTTGCGTGCCCAGCAGGTGCTTGAGGAAGTACTCGTGGCCCTTGCCGGAGCTGCCCAGCAGGTTCGAGCGCCAGACGAACAGGTTGCGCGGGAAGTTCTTCGGGTTGTCCGGGTCCTCGCAGGACATGCGCAGGGCCCCTTCCTTCAGCGCCTTGACCGCGTAGTCCTTCGGGTCGGCGCCCGCCGCCGCCGCGTCCCGGCAGACGTCGAGCGGGTTCGTCTGCAGCGCCGGCGCCGAGGGCAGCCAGCCCATGCGCTCGGCGCGCACGTTGAAGTCGATGAACGACCCTTTGTAGTCGTTCGGATCCGCGAGCGGCGAGACGATCTCCGACACGTCCAGCTTCTCGTAGCGCCACTGGTCCGTGTGCGCGTAGAAGAACGAGGTGGAGTTCTGCTGGCGCGGCGGGCGGTGCCAGTCGAGCGCGAACGCGAGCGGCGTCCAGCCCGTCTGCGGCCGCAGCTTTTCCTGCCCCACGTAGTGCGCCCAGCCGCCGCCGGACTGCCCCGGGCATCCGCACATGACCAGCATGTTGATGACGCCGCGGTAATTCATGTCCGAGTGGTACCAGTGGTTCATGGCCGCGCCGATGATGATCATCGACTTGCCGTGCGTCTTGTCCGCGTTGTCGGCGAACTGGCGCGCCACGGTGATGATGTCCGCCGCCTTCACGCCGGTGATCACCTCCTGCCACTTCGGGGTGTAGGGGACGTCGTCCTCGTAGCTCGAGGCGACCGCACCGCCGCCCAGGCCCCGGTCGATGCCGTAGTTGGCGACCAGCAGGTCGAACACGGTCGCCACGCGCGTCTCGCCTTGGGTGGTCTGGACCTTCATCACCGGCACGTTCCGGACGAGGATGTCCGTGCCCTGGTCGTTTTCGGGGAAGCGCACGTGGGCGATGCCGCCGAAGTACGGGAAGGAGACCGGCAGCGCCTCGTCGCGCCGCTCGATGAGCGAGAGCGCGAGCTTCACCTCGCCGCCGCCCTGCCCGTCCTTCGTCCCGAGGTTCCACTTGCCGAGGTCCTCTCCTTCCTTCTGCCCCCAGCGGTAGCCGATCGTGCCTACCGGCGGCACGACTCGGCCCGTGGCCTCGTCGAGGCCCACCGTCTTCCAGTCGGGGTTGTTGCCCTGGCCCAGGGCGCCGTCGAAGTCGGAGGCGCGCAGGAACCGGTCGGGAACCCAGGCGCCGCCGCGCTTCACCAGCTTCACCAGCATCGGCATGTCCGTGTAGCGCCGGCAGTAGTCGGTGAAGTAGGCGCTCGGCTTCTCGAGGTGGAATTCCCTGAGGATCACGTGGCCCATCGCCATCGCGACGGCCGCGTCGGTGCCCTGCTTGGGGTGCAGCCACAGGTCGGCGAGCTTCGCGACCTCGGAGTAGTCCGGCGTCACCGCGACGGTCTTCGCGCCCTTGTAGCGCACCTCGGTGAAGAAGTGGGCATCGGGCGTGCGCGTCTGCGGGACGTTCGAGCCCCACGCCATGATGAAGGTCGAGTTGTACCAGTCGGCCGATTCCGGCACGTCTGTCTGCTCGCCCCAGACCTGCGGCGAGGCGGGCGGCAGGTCGCAGTACCAGTCGTAGAAGCTCATGCACACGCCGCCGATCAGCGAGAGGTAGCGCGAGCCGGCCGCGTAGGACACCATCGACATCGCCGGGATCGGCGAGAAGCCGATCACGCGGTCCGGCCCGTACTGCTTGGCGGTGTAGACGTTCGCCGCGGCGATGATCTCGTTGACCTCATCCCAGCTCGAACGCACGAAGCCGCCCAGGCCGCGCACCGAGCGGTAGCTCTTCGCCTTGGCCGCGTCCCCCGCGATCGAGGCCCAGGCCTCCACGGGGCCCAGCGTCTTTCTCGCCTCGCGCCAGAGCTTCACGAGCCGGCCGCGCACCATCGGGTACTTCACCCGGTTGGCGCTGTAGAGGTACCAGGAATACGAGGCCCCGCGGGAGCAGCCGCGCGGCTCGTGGTTGGGCATGTCGGGCCGGGTGCGCGGGTAGTCGGTCTGCTGGGTCTCCCAGGTGACGACGCCCCCCTTCACGTAGATCTTCCAGCTGCACGAGCCCGTGCAATTGACGCCGTGCGTCGAGCGCACGATCTTGTCGCTCGACCAGCGCTTGCGGTAGGCGTCCTCCCACGTGCGGCTCTCGGTCGTGGTGGTGCCGTGCCCGTCCGAGAACGGCTCGCCCGGGCGTGAGAAGAAGGTGAGTCGGTCGAGGAAGTGGCTCATGCGGGGCTCCTTGGGAAACCGGGTCGGTGCGCTGAAGTCGGGGCCGGGCTCAGGGGTTCTTCACGTACGCGTTGGCGCGCAGGTAGAACCACCAGTTCACGACGAGGCAGATGGCGTAGAAGGCGGCGAAGCCGTACATCGCGTATTGGGGCGTGCCCGCCTTGATCTGGTCGCCGATCACGATCGGCGCGACGAAGGCGCCGTACGCGGCGATCGCGGAGGTCCAGCCCAGGACCGGGCCGGCCTGCGTCCGGTCGAATATCACGCCGATGGTGCGGAAGGTCGAGCCGTTGCCGATGCCGGTGGCGAAGAAGAGCAGGACGAACAGGCCGATGAAGGCCGGGAAGTACCGCTCCGGCGTGGCCGAGGCGTAGGCCTGCATCATCACGTAGCCCACCGCGCAAGACGCGAAGACCATCACCGCGGAGATCACCTGCGTCACGATCGAGCCGCCGAGCTTGTCGGAGATCCAGCCGCCGATCGGGCGCACCGCGGCGCCGACGAAGGGGCCGATCCAGGCGTAGGTGAAGGCCGAGGGCGCGTTCGGGTTCTTCAGCGTGTGCTGCAGCACGCCGTTGGCGTCGGGCACGTGGCTGATGCCGAAGATCACCGTGATCGACAGCGGCAGCGCCATCGAGAATCCGATGAACGAACCGAAGGTGACGATGTAGAGGGCCGTCATCGACCACGTGTGCTTGTCGCGGAAGATGAGGAACTGCTTCGCCACGCCCTCCTTCATCGGGCCGAAGGCCGCGAGCTTCATCACCAGCAGCGCGCTCGCGATGTCCAGGGGGATCGCCACCCACATGCTGATGAGGCCCAGGCCCGTGGGCTTCGGCAGGTACAGGTACAGGCCGAGGATGGAGGGCACGAAGGCCAGCGTGTACAGGTACGTGATCTTCGCGAACGCGACGAGCGGGTTGCCGGTGTCCGGGGAAACCGTCTTCAGGTTGTTCATGCCCCACCAGCACAGCACCGACAGGGGAACCAGCGACAGCAGCCAAGCGAAGCCGGCGTTCTGGATCCACGTGGGCGTGCCGGCCACGATCTTGCCGAGGATCCAGCCGCTGTCCTTCAGGAGCGTCATCGGCTCGCCGCCCAGCGAGCCGAAGAGGCCCACCGTCATCACCAGCGGGATCACGATCTGCATGGTGGTGACGCCGAAGTTGCCCAGGCCCGCGTTGAGGCCGAGGGCCGTGCCCTGCAGGCGCTTGGGAAAGAACGTGCTGATGTTCGACATGGAGCTGGCGAAGTTGCCGCCGCCCACGCCCGACCACAGCGCCATCAGCTGGAAGGCCCACAGCGGCCAGTCCTTGTGCTGGAGCACGATGCCGGTGCCGATCGCGGGCGCGAGCAGCATCGCGGTGGTGAGGAAGATGGTGTTGCGCCCGCCGGCGAGACGGATGAGGAACGAGGCGGGGATGCGCATCGTGGCGCCGGAGATGCCCGCGATCGCGGTGAGCGTGAAGAGCTCCGCCTGGGTGAAGGGGAACCCCAGGTTGATCATCTGCACGGTGATGATTCCCCACATCCCCCAGACCGCGAAGCCGCACAGCAGCGCCGGGATGGAGATCCACAGGTTGCGGTAGGCGACGCGCTTGCCGGTCGCGTTCCAGAACGCCTCGTCCTCGGGGCGCCAGTCGGCGATGTCGGCCTTCGCGGCGGGTGCGGCGGCGTGATGTGCGGTGCTCAAGGCGTTCTCCCGGTTCCGGTTCAGCCGTTCAGCCGGAACTTCTTCGATCGCGGCCCCATGAGTTCGGCGCCGCGCACTTCGGTCCAGTACATCCAGATGAGGGAGACCCACACGACGCCGTACATGAGCATGAAGGCGCTCGAGCGGATGCCGGTCAGGTCCATGAGGGCGCCGAACATGATCGGCAGGAAGAACCCGCCCAGGCCCCCGGCGAGGCCCACCACGCCCGAGATCACGCCGATGTTGTCGGGGAACTCGTCCGAGATGTACTTGAAGACCGACGCCTTGCCGAAGGCCCACGCCATGCCCATCACGAACATGAGCAGGGTGAACACCCAGGCGTTGAGGCCGACGTGGAAGGTCTTCGGGCCGTCCACCGTCGTGATCGTCATGTCCGTCTGCGGGTAGGACAGCAGGAACAGGCAGAACCAGCTCACCCAGAGCACCCACCACGTCACCGTGTGGGCGCCCCACTTGTCCGACATCCAGCCGCCGACGGCGCGCAGCACGCCGCCCGGCAGCGAGAAGCACGCCGCGAGGAGCGCGGCCATCTGGATGGAAAGCCCGTACTCGCCCACGTAGTACTGCACCATCCACAGGGACAGCGCGACGTAGCCGCCGAATACGATCGAGTAATACTGCGAGTACTTCCAGACGCGCGGGTCCCGGAGCGCCCCCAGCTGCTCGCGCCAGGTGATGTGCGAAGGCACCCGGTGCTTCGGCTCGGAGTGGCTGAACATCCAGAAGAGGACCGCCGTGCCGAGCATGACCGCGGCGTACACCTGCGGGACCACGGTCCAGCCGAAGCCCAGCAGGAGCGCGGGCGCCACGAACTTGTTCACGGCCGCGCCGGAGTTGCCCGCGCCGTACACGCCCATCGCGAAGCCCTGGTGCTTGCGGTCGAACCAGCGGGCGACGTAGGGCGTGCCCACGGAGAACGAGCCCCCGGCGACGCCCACGAAGAGCCCGAGCACGAGGAAGTGCCAGTAGGCCGTCGCGTAGGTCATGAGCCAGATCGGCACGACCGTCGAGAGCATCAGGACGAACATGACGATCCGCCCGCCGAACTTGTCCGTCCACATGCCCAGCGGCACGCGGATGAGCGAGCCGGTGAGCACGGGCGTCGCCGTGAGGATGCCGAACTGGGTGGCGTTGAGGTCGAGCGCCTTCTTGATCGGGATGCCGATGACCGCGAACATCATCCAGACCATGAAGCACACGGTGAAGGCGAGCGTGCTCACGATGAGCACCGATACCGCCTTGGCCTTGTGGGACTTCGCCATCGCCGCGCTCCTGGATTGCCGGGACTTTCCGGCCCGAAGTCACTCTAGGCGGCGGGTCCGGGCGGCGACATTCACCGCGAGGAGGAGGTGGGGCGGGCGATCGGCGGGGCCCGGCGCGCCGGACGGCGGATGCCGGGGTAGTCCGAAAGAACTAGGGGGCCAGGCTCAGGGCCGCGGCACGATGCCGTGCTCGATCGCCCAGACGGCGACCTGCACGCGCGAGGCGAGCTCGAGCTTCCTGAGGATGTGCTGCACGTGGATCTTGACGGTGCTCTCGGCGATGGCGAGCTCGCGCGCGATCTCCTTGTTGCTCGCCCCGCGCGTGAGGCACCCGACGATCTCCCGCTCGCGCGGGCTGAGCGCGGGCACGGGCGCCAGGTCGGTGCCGGCGCGCAGCTCGCGAAGGAGCTTGCCGGACATCTCCGGGGACATGACCGAATCGCCGTTCGCGGCCCGGCGGATCGACTCCACCAGGAAGTCGCTGTCGATGTTCTTCAGGAGGTACCCCAGCGCGCCGGCGCGCAGGGCGGCCATCAGGTCCTCCGCCTCCTCCGAGACCGTCAGCATCACGACATGGGTGCCGGGGTTCTCGCGCAGGATCGCCTGCATGGCCTCGATGCCGGTGAGGCCGGGCATGTGCAGGTCCAGCAGCACCACGTCGGGCTTGCCCGCGGCGACCGCCTTGATGCCCTCGAAGCCGTCCGCCGCCTCGCCCACCACGTCGAAATCCGCCACCCGGGCAAGCAGCGCGGTGATGCCGCGGCGGAAAAGGGTGTGGTCGTCGATGACGACGATGCGCACCGGGCTCATGCGGCCTCCCGCTGGGCCACCGGGAGCCGGAGCACGACCTCGGTGCCCATGCCCTTCGAGGAGCGGACCGAGAGCGTGGCCCCGATGCGGGCGGCGCGCTCCTGCATGATCCGCAGGCCCACGTGGTCGCTCGTGCCGCCGCTCGCCGCGCCCGGGTCGAAGCCGCAGCCGTCGTCGCGCACGGTGAAGGTGTAGCCGGGCCCGCGCGTGAGGTCGACGTCGACCCGTCGCGCGCCCGAGTGCTTGCGGACGTTCGAGAGGGCCTCCTGCAGGATGTGCATCACCTGCAGCTGGTCGTCGGGCGCGAGCGGCACCGTGGCGCCGGAGGAATGCAGTTCCGCCGGGATGGACGTCTGGTGCTCGAACTTGGCGAGCAGCGTGCGGATGCCGTGCTCGACGTCGCCCTCGGCGAGGCGCGTGCGGAAGTGCACCAGCAGCTCGCGCACGTCCGCGTAGGATTCCTGCACGCCGGCCTCGATCTCCTCGAGCGCCTTCGCCGCGTCGCCGTCCTTCCCGGCCGCCATCGACTGCCGCAGCATCTGCACCTGCAGGTTCAGGAACGCGAGCGCCTGCGCGATCGAGTCGTGCAGCTCCTGGGCGAGGAGGTTGCGCTCTTCCGCGATGGCGAGCTCGCGCGCGCTCGAGGCGAGGCGAAGGCTATCGATCGCCACGCCCAGGTGCTGGCCCAGGCTCTCGAGCATGTGCCGTTCCTCGCCCGGAATCTCGCGCGCCTCGCGATGGAACAGGTTGTAGATGCCGAGCACCTGGTGGTGCGCGGCGATCGGGAAGGCGGCGACGACGGCGAAGCCGGCCTCGCGGCAGTGCGGCAGCGGCACGCTGATCGGCGGCTTCGGGCCCTTCATGAAGTGCACGACGCTCGCGCTCTTGGCCGCCGCCTCGCCGCACGCGCACTCCCCCTTCTGCAGGCAGTGCTCCTTCTCGGCGAAGCCGGCGGGCAGCCCCTCCTCGACGAACAGGTGCAGCGTGTCGCCCTCGCGCGAGACGAGCCGCACCGCGCCGGCCGCCGCGCCCGTCGTGACGAGGAGGCGGCGCAGGAACCCCCGGCACAGGTCTTCCTGCGACGTGGGCGCGTTCAGGAAGGTCGTCATGTCGTAGAGCGTCGCCAGGCGCGCGTTCTGCTGCGCGAGGTTGCGGGTCTTCTCCACCACCCGCGTCTCGAGATGCCGGTAGGACTCCTCCAGGTGCTGCGCCATGTCATTGAAGCCGGCCGCCAGGGCCCCGAACTCGTCGGTCGACTCCACCGGCAATCGCGCGCCGAACTCGCCTTGCGCCATGCGCTTGAGCCCCCCCTCCAGCCGGTGCACGGGCTGGATGATGATGCGGAAGGACAGGTAGATGAGCGCCGAAGTGCCGCCGATCGCGAGCGCCACCAGCGCGAACTGGATCGTGCGCAGGAGCGTCGTCGCGCGGGCGGTGTCGGCCTCGATCATCTCGACCAGCGCGTTGACGACGGCCACGAACCGCTCGACGCGCGGGCGCTCGACCGCGGACGCCTCGCCGCGGGCCGCGCGCTCGAGCGCCGGCCGCAAGCTCACCCATTCCCCGTCCAGCCGCTCGACCTGCCGCTCGATCTCCGGGGTGCGGGGAACGAAGAGCGGGCGCCTCGGGTCGCCCGCCCGCAGGTTGGCCACCACCGACTCGAACTCGCCGACCCCCTTGCCGATGAGGGCGGAGACGTCGGGCGCGCTGCGGTCCGCCTGGTCGGCGAGATAGGCGAGGCGATAGGTGCGCATCCGCAGGCTGCCCGCGTCGTTGATGGCCGCGGCGCTGCCTTCCAGCCGCCACGAGACGACCAGCGTGAGGCCGATCGACACCAGGGCGACCAGCAGGAAGAAGACCTGGATGCCGACGAGCTTGGCGCTGAGGTTTCGGGGAAGGGACACGGTGCGGGACCCGGAAGACGGTGCGAAGGCAGGATGCCGGATGGGGAATCCGCCGCATTGACCGATCTCAGGTTACTCCCCCCGGCGGGATCCGAGCAGCGCCGCCAGTTCCACCGCGCTCTTCACGCCCATCTTCTCGAAGATGCGCGCGCGGTAGACCTCCACCGTGCGCATCGCGATGCCCAGGCGGTCCGCGATCACCTTGTTATAGTGCCCCTCGATCACGAGGGCGAGCACGTCGCGCTCGCGGTCCGTGAGCGAGGCGAGGCGGGCCTCGCGCGAGCCGGATTCCTCCCTCGCCGCAAGCCGCCGCTTCGATTCCGCGAGCGCCTCCATGAGCCGGTCGACGAGCGAGTTGTCGTTGAAGGGCTTCTCCACGAAGTCGTAGGCGCCCTGCTTGAGCGTCTCCACCGCCATGGGCACGTCGCCGTGGCCCGTGAGGAAGAGGACGGGCCAGGCCGGGCAGAGCCCCTCGGCCGCCAGCTTTTCGAAGAGCTCCGTGCCGCTCATGCCGTCCATGCGCACGTCGAGCAGGATGACGCCGGGCGAATCCGGCGCCGCGAGGGGGGAGCGGGCGTGGGCGAGGAACGCCTCGGCGGAAGCGAAGGCGCGCGAGGGCAGGTCGCGCGAGCGCAGCAACCAGCCGAGGGAATCGCGAAGCGCCTCTTCGTCGTCGATGATGTGGATCATTGGCCGGGGGGAAGCTGGAGGTGGAACTCGGTGCCGTCCGCCAGGCGCCGGAAGCCCAGGCGCCCGTCGTGCAGTTCGATGATCGACCGGCAAATGGAGAGTCCCATGCCCATCCCCTCGCTCTTGGTGGTGAAGAAGGGGGAGAACACCTGCTCGGCCAGCGACTCGTCGATGCCGCTGCCGTAGTCGCGCACCGCGATGCGCACCCACGCGCCCAGGCGGGCGGCCGAGATTTCGAGGCGCCGCCGCTCCGGCGGGCAGCCCGCCATGGCGTCGATGCCGTTGCGGGTGAGGTTGAGGATCACCTGCTCGAGCAGCACCGGGTCCCCGTAGACCGGAGGCAGGTCCGGCTCAACCGTCACGGCGACGCGCACGCCATCGCGCCGCGCCTGCAGGTCGATGAGCGCACGGCAGTCGTCGAGGAGCGCCGTCACTTCCACCGGCACGCGCTTGGGCTCCTGCTTCCTCACGAATTCGTGCACGCGGCGGATCACTTGCCCGGCGCGCTGCGCCTGCGCGCTCGCCTTGGCGAGGGCCGCGGCGAGTTCCTCCTTCGATACGTCACCCTTCTCGAGCAGGTTGATCGAGCCCGTGAGATAGCTGGTGATGGCCCCGAGCGGCTGGTTCAACTCGTGCGCGAGGGAGGAGGCCATCTCGCCCATCGTCGTGAGGCGCGCGGCCGTCTGCAGGCGCTCCTGCTGCTGGCGCTCGCGCTCCTCGGCCTTCTTCTCCTCGGTGACGTCGATGATCGAGCTCATCCAGCCCACCTGCTTGCCGTCCGCGTCCATGAGCGGCGCGTCGTAGATCACCACCGGGAATCGCGTGCCGTCGGCGCGCTGGAAGACCGTCTCGAAGGGCGCCGCGCTCGCCTGGCCGGAGAGCACGCGCTCCACGCGCTCCTGGTATTCGTCCAGCCGCTCCGGCGTCCAGTAGGGCATGGGCGGCGTGCGGCCGACCAGCGCCTCCTCGGAAAGGCCCACCATGCGAGCGAAGGCGGGGTTCACGAAGGTGACCCGGCCCTCCATGTCGCGGGCCCGCAGGCCGATGACGGCGGAGTCGCCCATCGCCCGGCGGAAGGCCACCTCGTCGCGCAGGCGGTTCTCGGCCTTCACGCGCCGGCGCACGTCGGCCCAGAGCGCATAGAGGCTCCAGAAGAGGAAGAAGGCCAGTGCGATCACGCCGCCCCTCAGCACGTTGGCGATCCAGTCGGGCGGCCCCTTCACGCTGTTGGTGCGCAGGATGAGGGTCGTGCCGGGCACGTCGAGCGCCACCTGGTGCGTGTAGATGCCGCGGCCTGCCCCGGCCGAGGCGCGCCGCGCCTTCACGGTGTTGGTCACGTCCGAGACGATGACCTCATGCGATTGCGCGAACGTCCAGGGCACCATCTCCTCCAGCAGGCGTTCGAGGGAGAACACGGCCACCAGCGTGCGCCGGGCGCCCGTGGGCCCGAGCCCGGCCGGCACGACGAGCACCAGGCCCGCGCCCCAGGTGGCCGTGAAGGGCTGCCCGAAGGTGCCCTCGCTCTGGCGCGCCGCCCGTTCCATCGCCGCCTCGATGAAGACCGCGGGCACGGTTGCGAGGATGTCCTGCCCCCCCACCGATGCGTCGCGCACGTCGAGGAGCGGCGCGGCCTGGCCGGCCTCGACGAGGGAGGCCGAGAGCGATTCGCGCCCGCGCCGCAGGAAGACGCGCAGCCTCGCTTCGAGGGCCGCGGGCGCCATCGCGCCGGTTCGCAGGTCCGAGCCGATGAGCTCGAGCGCCTCCGCATCGTGCTCGAGCTGGAACTGCAGCGACTGGCGAACCCATTGCGTGTCGGTCACCAGCTGGTCGTTGGCCTCGCCGCGCTCCTGCACGCTCGAAAGGTTCACGAGGAACGAGGTGGCCCCCAGGAGCAGCCCCCCGATGACGACCGGCATCCACCAGCGCATCAGCCGCCACAGGCGGGAGCCGGAGGGGGGCGAGGCGGCGGGCGGGGGCAGGGCGGCGGTCGACACGCGCCTATCGTCGCGCCCCGGGGCCCCGTCCGCAACCGGCATGTGGAAAACCACAATGGCGGCCCCGCGCGGTCGGCGGGAGGATGCGACAACCCCCGGCCCGCCCGGGGATCGTCATCACCCGCAAGGAGGAGAAAACCATGAAGCGCAGGACCCTGATCGCCGCGGCCGTGTCGGCCGCCCTCGTCGCCGTCGCCGCCCCGGCCATCGCGCAGCAGCCCATCGTCATCAAGTTCAGCCACGTCGTGGCGAACGACACGCCCAAGGGCAAGGGCGCGGACTACTTCAAGAAACTGGCGGAGGAGCGCACCAAGGGCCGCGTGAAGGTCGAGGTGTACCCGAACAGCCAGCTCTACAAGGACAAGGAGGAGTTGGAGGCCCTGAGCCTGGGCGCCGTGCAGATGCTCGCCCCCTCGCTCGCCAAGTTCGGCCCGCTGGGCGTGCCCGCCTTCGAGGTCTTCGACCTGCCGTTCATCTTCGACAACTACGAGGAACTGCACAAGGTGACGCAGGGCCCCGTGGGCGCCCAGCTGCTCTCGCGCCTGGAGTCGAAGGGCATCAAGGGCCTCGCCTACTGGGACAACGGCTTCAAGGTGATGAGCGCCAACAAGGCCCTCAAGAACCCGGCCGACTTCAAGGGCCTCAAGATGCGCATCCAGTCCTCCAAGGTGCTGGACGGGCAGATGCGTTCGCTGGGCGCCAACCCGCAGGTGATGGCGTTCTCCGAGGTGTACCAGGCGCTGCAGACGGGCGTCGTGGACGGCACCGAGAACCCGCCCTCCAACCTGTACACCCAGAAGATGCACGAGGTGCAGAAGTTCGTGACGCTCTCGGACCACGGCTACCTGGGCTACGCGGTCATCGTGAACAAGAAGTTCTGGGATGGCCTGCCCGCCGACGTGCGCACGACGCTCGAGGGCGCCATGAAGGACTCGACCAAGTACGCGAACGAGATCGCCCTGAAGGAGAACACGGACGCGCTGGAGGCCGTGAAGAAGAGCGGCAAGAGCCAGTTCATCACGCTCTCGGCCGACGAGAAGAAGGCCTGGAAGAAGGCGACCCTCAAGGTCCACACGGATGCCGAGGGCCGCATCGGCAAGGACCTGATCCAGGCGATCTACAAGGAAACGGGCTTCGACCCGTCCAAGCTGTAGCAAGGAGGAGGAAGAGGAGACCGGGGCGGCCGCCAGGCCGCTCCGGAACCCCGGGGAGGAGGGGAAGACCATGCTGAAGGTGCTCGACCATCTCGAGGAGTGGATCATCGCGCTCCTCATGGGCTCCGCCACGACGATCATCTTCGTGGCCGTGGCCCACCGCTACGCCTCAGGCGTCCCGATTCCGGGCCTGCAGGACAAGCTGCTCGCCATCAACCTGAGCTGGGCGCAGGAACTGTGCATCTACATGTTCGTGTGGATGGCCAAGTTCGGCGCCGCCTACGGCGTGCGCACCGGCATCCACGTCGGCGTGGACGTCTTCATCAACATGCTCGGGCCCCGCAAGCGCGCGGCCTTCGTGCTCTTCGGCCTGCTCGCGGGCGCCCTCTTCACCGGCATCGTCGCCTCGATGGGCGCGCACTTCGTTTGGGAGATCGCGCACACCGACCAGGTCTCGCCCGACCTCGAGGTGCCGGCCTGGATCCCGTACCTCGCGATCCCGCTCGGCTCCTCGCTCATGTGCTTCCGCTTCCTGCAGGTGGCGTGGTCGTTCTTCCGCACCGGCGAGCTGCCGCACCACGACCACGGCCACGTGGAAGGCGTCGAGAAGGTCGATATCGCGGACATCGTTCCCGTCGCCATCGTGCCGGACCTGCACCCGAAGGAAGTGCTGCCCAAGGGACACCCCCGGAGGAAAGACTAGATGAACGCCACCATCATCTTCATCCTGCTCTTCGGCCTGATGCTCACGGGCATGCCCGTGTCCATCTCGCTCGGCCTCACGGTGCTCTCGTTCCTCTTCTTCATGACCGACGTGCCCATCGAGGCCGTCGCGCTCAAGCTCTTCACCGGCATCGAGAAGTTCGAGATCATGGCGATCCCGTTCTTCATCCTCGCGGGCAACTTCCTCACCCACGGGGGCGTCGCGCGGCGGATGATCAACTTCGCCACCTCCATGGTCGGCCACTGGCGAGGCGGCCTGGGCCTGGGCGCCGTCGTGGCCTGCGCCCTCTTCGCCGCCATCTCGGGCTCCTCGCCCGCCACCGTGGTCGCGATCGGCTCGATCCTGCTGCCCGCCATGGTGAAGGCCGGGTATCCCAAGCGCTTCGGCGCGGGTGTGGTCGCCTCCGCGGGTGGCCTGGGCATCCTCATCCCGCCGTCCATCGTGATGGTGATGTACGCCGTCTCGACCAACAGCTCCATCGGTGCCCTCTTCATGGCGGGCGTCATCCCGGGCCTCGTGCTCGCCGCCATGCTCATGGGCACCACGTGGTACCAGGCCTGGCGCCACGACTACCCGCGCGAGCCGAAGATGTCCTGGGGCCAGCGCCTCAAGGCCTTCCGCGAATCGGTCTGGGGGCTCCTGCTGATCGTGGTCGTGATGGGCGGCATCTACACGGGCATCTTCACCCCGACGGAAGCCGCGGCCATGAGCGCCGTCTATGCCTTCTTCGTCGCCGTGTTCGTCTACAAGGACATGGGCCTGAAGAACGTCCGCAAGGTGCTCATCGACTCGGCCAACATGTCGGCGATGCTGCTCTACATCATCACCAACGCGGTGCTCTTCTCCTTCCTGCTGACCAACGAGAACATCCCGCAGGCCATCGCGGAATGGATGGTGGGCCAGGGCCTGGGCGTCATCAGCTTCCTGCTCTTCGTGAACGTCCTGCTGCTGCTCATGGGCAACATCATGGAGCCCTCGTCGATCATCCTCATCACCGCGCCCATCCTCTTCCCCATCGCGATGAAGCTGGGCATCAACCCGGTGCACTTCGGGGTGATGATCACCGTGAACATGGAGATCGGGATGATCACGCCACCGGTGGGCCTCAACCTCTATGTCGCGAGCGGCATCACCAAGATGGGCATCACGGAGCTCACCATCGCCTGCTGGCCGTGGCTCTTCACGATGCTGATCTTCCTGGTGGCCGTCACGTACTGGCCGCCATTGTCGATCTGGCTGCCGAAGACGCTGGGGCTCATGTGACCCGCGGGCGGGCCGGACGGCCCGCCCCGGCCGAATGGAGGGTTTCGCCATGAACCGACTGCACCGGGGGCTCGCCGCGCTCGCGGCCACCATCGGTTTCGCCCTTCCCGCCACCGCCGCGACGGGCCTTCCGCCCGGCGAGATCCTCGTCGGCCAGGACATCGACCTGTCGGGCACCATCGCCGCCCGCATGAAGCCGCTGATCGCCGCGGCCGACGCCTACCTCGAGCAGGTGAATTCGGCCGGCGGCGTGCACGGCCGGCGCATCCGCGTGATCCGCACCGACAGCGCCAACAAGCCCGATCGCACCAAGGAGAACGTCGCGCGCCTCGTGGAGAAGGACGGCGTCTTCACGATGTGGGGCATCTCCGGCACCGGCAACGTGGGGGCGGCCCTGCCGTACCTCACGGAGCGAGGCGTCCCGCTCGTGGGCTCGACTTCCGGCGCGGACACCTTCTACGCGAAGACGCACCCGATGCTCTTCAACACGAAGGCCGGCTACGGCGACGAGATCCGCCGCATGACCGCGCACCTGAAGGACACCTTCGTCAACCGCCTCGGCGTGATCTACCTGGACAACGGCTTCGGGCGCGAGGCCTTCAAGTCGGCCGAGGCCGCCATCAAGGACCGCCAGCTCGATCTCGTGGCCGTGGCGAAGTTCCGGGAAGACGGTTCGGACATCCCGCAGGCCGTGGCGGCCATGGTGAAGGCGGCGCCCCCGGCCGTCCTGCTGCTCACGCTCGCAGGCCCCTCGCCCAAGGTGGTGGACGAGTACCTCAAGGCCGGCGGCGCCACGCAATTCTTCGCGCTGTCGATCGTCGCGACCGACGTGCTCGTGAAGGCGCTGGGGGACCGCGCCCTGGGCGTGATCGTGACGCAGGTGATGCCCTTCCCCTGGGACCGCGGCGTGCCGGTCGTGAAGGAGTACCAGGATCTCCTGCAGAAGAAAGGCGTCACGGAATTCTCGCACTCAGGCCTCGAGGGCTACATCCTCGCGAAGACCCTCGTCGAGGGCCTGCGGGCCGCGGGCCGCGATCCCACGCGCGCGCGACTCGTCGAGTCGCTGGAGCGCCTGCAGAAGCGCGATTTCGGCGGCTACCGGATTTCGTTCGCGCCGAGCGACCACAACGGCAGCGATTTCGTCGAGATCACCATGATCGGCCGGGGCGGCAAGCTCGTCCGCTAGGCCCCGTGCCCGGCCCGGGGCCGCGCCCGACCTGGCTGCCCAATACGCTGCAGCTCATGTAAAAGGGGGGCCATGTGCCTCATCGCCTTCGCCTGGAAGGCCCACCCGGACTTCCCGCTCGTCGTCGCCGCCAACCGCGACGAGTGGCGTGCTCGCCCCGCAGCGCCCGCGCATTGGTGGGGTGACCGTCCCGGCCTGCTCGCCGGGCGCGACCTCGAGGCGGGCGGCACCTGGATGGGCGTCACGCGCGGCGGGCGCTTCTGCGCCGTGACCAACTTCCGCGACCCGTCGGACAAGCGCGGCGATGCCCGATCCCGGGGCGAGCTCGTGGCGGATTTCCTGTCGGGCGCCGACATGCCGGCGGACTATTGCGGGAAGCTCGCCCTTCGCGCCGACGACTACAACGGCTTCAACCTGCTGGCGGGCGCCGGCGGCTCACTCGTCTACTTCGGCAGCCGCGAAGGCGAGGCACGCGAGGTCGAGCCGGGCATCCACGCGCTCTCGAACCACCTCCTCGATGAACCTTGGCCCAAGGTGCGCTGCGCGCGCGAAGCGATGGCGAGAGCCGTCGGGGATGGCGACGAGCCGCTTTTCGCGATGCTCGCCGACACGACGCCGGGCCGGGACGAGGAACTGCCCGCCACCGGCGTGGGACTCGCGTGGGAGCGGCGGCTCTCCCCCGCCCTCATCCTCGGCAAGGAGTACGGCACGCGGGCATCGACCGTGCTGCGGCGGTCCGCCGCGGGGCAGGTCCGGTTCGAGGAGCGCACGCGAAATGCCACCGGGACCGTAACGGATTCGCGCGTTTTCGCGTTCGAGATCGCCGGCTGAAGCACCCCGGGTAACGCGCTCACCGTTCGCAGTTGATCGCCGTCAAAGGTGCAGATTCTCTGCCTGTTAACTTTCCCTCACGACTTCCCGTTTTCGGGAACCGACAGGGAAAAATCATGAACAAAAGCACCTTCCGAACGCTCCTCGGAGGGGCGGCCAGCTTCCTGGCCGCCTTCGCCATGACCACCGCCTCGGCGCAGGCTCCCGCGCCCGACAAGGCCGTCGCCAAGCCGGCCGCCACGAAGGCCGCCGCCCCGGTGAAGACTTCGGCGCCCGGCAAGGTGCCGGCGGCCAACAAGGAGTGCATCGAGTGCCACGAGGAACTCAAGGAGTTCCACGATCCGGGCAAGCACAGGACGGTCGCGTGCGCCGAGTGCCACTCGAACCTCGACGCCCACCTGAAGAACAAGAAGACGCGCCCGGTCACGACCACCGACCCGGCCAAGTGCGGCTCGTGCCACAAGAACCAGTACGAGTCGATGTACAAGATGAACTTCGCGAAGACGGCCCGCAACGAGAAGAGCCAGCTCACGGGCGTATCGCCGAACCCGGCCTGGGAAAAGCTCATGGGCCCGCACGGCTTCACGAAGGAGCACAACATGCCGCGCTCCCACGCCTTCGCGCTCTACGACCAGCTGGTGGTCGACCGCGCCTTCGGCGGCCGGTTCGAGAACAAGTACGGCTGGGGCGACCTCGCCCGCGCCGGCGGCAACTTCAAGATCTGGGGCGTGCACGTCGACAAGCAGCCCCGCGAGCCGCACAAGGCCTTCAAGCCGGGCACCGCCGCCGCCGCCAACCCGGTGTGCATGAGCTGCAAGACCGCCGACCACATCCTCGACTGGGCCTACCTGGGCGACCCGGAGCCGAAGGCCAAGTGGAGCCGCACCTCCAAGGTGGTGGACTTCGTGAAGGACACGAAGCACTCGCTCAACTGCATCTTCTGCCACGACCCGCACGGCGCGCAGCCGCGCATCATCCGCGACGGCCTCATCCAGGCGCTCACCCGCCCCGAGAAGGACACGCTCTGGCACAAGGACCCGAAGGCCGGGAAGGTGGACGTGAAGGACCTCGGCCAGCGCGGCTTCACGCGCAAGATCGCGATCCTGGACAAGTACGACTCGAAGCTGCAGTGCGGCCAGTGCCACGTCGAGTACAACTGCAACCCGGGTACCGACCCGGTGACGGGCCAGCCGGTCACGATGACCGACCAGCGCACCAACCACTTTCCGCTCAAGAACGTGAACGACCTGGCGCAGCACTACCGCGACCTCAAGTTCCGCGACTTCAAGCACGCCATCACGGGCGCCATGCTCTGGAAGGCGCAGCACCCGGACGTCGAGGTGTACTACGGCTCGGTGCACGACAAGGAAGGCGTGATGTGCCACACCTGCCACATGCCCAAGGAGAAGGACAAGAAGACGGGCAAGACCTACACCTCGCACTGGCAGACGAGCCCGAAGGAGTACATCAAGGAAGCGTGCCTGGGCTGCCACAAGACGTGGAGCGGGGAGCAGGCGAAGTACACGGTCGACTCCCTCAGGAACCGGTACATGGGGAAGCTCCGCAAGTCCGAGTACTGGCTCACCCGCATGATCGACAAGTTCGAGGAGGCGAAGAACCTCGGCGTGGACGAGGCGACGCTGAACGTGGTGCGCGAGAAGCACTACGAGGCGCACGTGCACTGGGAGTTCTGGACGGCCTCCAACGGCTCGTACTTCCACAACCCGAAGCTCGCCGACGAGTCGATCAACAAGGGGATGGTGATCTCGCAGGAAGCGATCAAGATCCTCGAGGACGCGATGGCGAAGAAGCGCACGGTCGCGGTGGCCGCGCCCGCACCGCCCGCCCCGGCTCCGGCCGCGGCGCCGAAGTAGGCAACCCCGCTTGGCCTTCTGGCTCGTTGCCGGAGGGATGACCCTCGCCGCGCTGGCCTTCGTGCTGGCGCGGCTCGTCTTTCCGCGCCGCGGTTCGCCCCACGTGGAGCCCCGCGAGGCCAACCTCGCGGCGCTTCGGTCCTCGCGCGCGGAGCTCGACCGCGACCTGGAGGCCGGGCTCCTCTCGCCCACCGAGCACGAGGCCGCCCGCGATGAGCTCGCGCTGCGCGCGGCCGAGGAACTCGACGAGGGTGCCGCGCCCGTCGCGACCCGTCCCGCCTGGGCCGCCGCCGCGGCCTTCGCCGTCATCGTTCCCGCCGCCGCCTTCGCGTTCTACGCGCAGGTAGGAAGCCCCGATGCCATCGACAGCGCCACGGCCTTCCGGGCTGTCGAGGGCAACCTCACCGCCGAGCGCCTGCCGGCGCTTCGCGAGCAACTCGCGAAACACGTGGCGGACCACCCGAAGGACGGCCGCGCCTGGGTGCTGCTCGCGCGCGTCTCGCTCGCGATGGACCGCTTCCCCGAGGCCGAGAAGGCCTTCGAGCAGGCGGTGAAGGACCGCAAGGTGGCGCTGGATGCCGCCGTGTGGTGCGACTACGCGGATGCCGCCGGCCTCGTGCAGGGCGGCAAGCTCGAGGGCGCCCCGGCGACGCTCGTGGCGAAGGCGCTCGCGATCGATCCCAACCACCCGCAGGCACTCGAGATGGCGGGCAGCATCGCCGTCGAGCGCGGCGACATGGCCGGCGCCGCGAAGCACTGGAAGGCGCTTCTCGCGCAGATGCCCGAGGACCTGCCGCAGCGCGCGCAGCTCGCGCGGGCGGTGGAGAAAGTGGAGCGGCTCGCGGATTCGCGCAGCTAGCGCGCGGCCCCCGCCCCCGTCACCACCGAGCGGGCGGCTTTCGCAGGATCAGGATGCGCTCTTCTTCGAGCGCGATGTAGCCGCCCTTCACGAGGTCCTTGAAGATGCGGCTCACCATTTCGCGCGAGCACCCCACGCGGCCGGCGATGTCCGTCTGCCGCAGGCGCTCGACCACCTGGACCCCGCCTTCGTCCCGGGCGGAATCAAGGAGCAGCCGCGCCACGCGCCCGTAGACATCGAGCAGCGCCAGGTTGCCGACGGCCTTGGTGAGCGAGCGCACCCGGCGGATGAGCTTGTCGATGAAGTGCAGCGCGAAGTCCGGGTTGGCGGCGAGGAGGGCGCGGAATTCCGCCTGCGGCACGATGAGCAGCTTCGCCGGCTCGAGCGTGATCACGGAGGCCGAGCGCGGCCCGTCATCGAGCGTGATCTCGCCGAAATACTCGCCCGGCCCCATGATCGAGAGCACGGCCTCCCGCCCTTCCTCGTCGCTCACGTAGGCCTTGCAGCGCCCTTCGAGGATCACGTAGAGGGCGCCGCCGCGATCGCCTTCGGTCACCACGACGGTCTTGGCGCCGAAGACGCGGGCCTTGCCGTGGGCCGATATCGCCTTGAGCTCGTCGGGCGTGAGCTGCAGCGGGTCGGGCTTCGCGTCGGGCGTGTCGTTCATGCGACGGCTACTTCCCCGCCGCCTTCGCCTTGGCGACCGCGTCGGCCAGCTCCTGCCCGCTCTTGTAGTGCGGCACGCGCAGGACCATCCGCTTCGAGCGCTGCCAGAAGGCGTTGGAGCCGTTCACCTCTTCCGACCAGTACTTGTTGGCGAGCGCGACGTTCGCCTTCGGGTCGAGCAGGAAGGCATCGCGTGACCCCGAGCCGCCGAAGATGTAGAGCTTGCCGTCGATCATCGTCCACGTGTTGGCGTCGCCGCCCCAGGGAATGCCGTAGACGATGCCGTTGGCGCAGTAGCCGCCGTACTGCGGGATGTACTTGTCGGGCGCGGCGTCGAAGAGCTTCTTGTGCTCGGCGCTCGCGAAACGGAACGTGACGCCCTTGTAGACGCTCTTGATGGCGGGGCTGCCCGCCTGGTGGCGGCCGTCGGTGAAGTAGCTCACGACGTCGTGCCCGAAGAGCATCAGGTGCTTGTCCTCGCCGTCGGACACCGCGTTTACCGGCGAGAGGCCCTCACCGGGGCTTTGCGTGACCATCGGCGCGCAGCCGGCCACGAGAAGGGTGGCCGCCGCAACGGCGGGCGCGAGGAGGCGTTTCATGGGGGATTCCTTTCGGTCAGGTTTCGTCGGCATCATCCGCGCCGGCCGCAGCGCGTGCAAGGCGATCGCGGACGGCCTCCCAGTCGGAGGCGGCGGGCGGTGATTCGACGAGGATCAGGTCGGCATGGTTCCCGTCGAGGTCGCGAAGGCGCGCATAGAGCTCGTGGCCGTAGCCCGTGGGATCGTTGGGCGACTCGCGCCAGGCGAAGGCCGGCAGGTCGGCCTGGCCCCGGCGCGCCAGCACGGCCACGCGAGTTCCCGCAGCAGCGGCCTCCCGCAGGCGCCGGGCCAGCGCGATGGTCTCCACCAGTTCCGTGGGCGTGCGCGGCGCGTAGTGCGAGGCGAGCGTGCCCGAGGCGCGCGGGGCCCCGGGGTCGCGGTCGCGAGGCGCCTTCCCGAGCACGCGGGCGATATCCTCGCGCGTGACGGCGCCGGGCCGCAGCAGCACTGGCGCGCCGCGCGAGAGATCGACGATGGTCGATTCCAGCCCGACTTCGCAGGCGCCCCCGTCGATCACGAGCAGGTCCGGGCCGAACTCGTCGCGCACGTGGCGCGCGGTCGTGGGGCTCACGTGGCCGAACTTGTTGGCGCTGGGCGCGGCGATGGCGCCGCTGCCGGCGTGGGCGAACTCGCGCAGCAGCCGCTGGGCGACGGGATGGGAAGGACAGCGAAGCCCGACGGAATCCTGGCCGCCGGTGACGAGCGCGGGCACGCGCGGCGACTTCTTCAGGATGATCGTGAGCGGGCCGGGCCAGAAGGCGGTCTTCAGCTTGCGCGCGGACTCGGGGATATCGACGGCCCATTCCTCGAGCGCCGCCTCGGGCGTGACGTGGACGATGAGCGGGTGGTCGGCAGGGCGGCCCTTCAAGGCGAAGACCCTGCGGCAGGCTTCCGGGTTGAGCGCGTCGGCGGCGAGGCCGTAGACCGTTTCGGTGGGCATCGCCACGAGGCCGCCCGCCACGAGGACGGATACGGCCTCGCCGAGTTCGCCGGGGGGAAAGGGTGCGGGGTTCATGCCCGCATTATCCCCCGCCGGCGGCGGCGAATCAGGCGGCGTCGCGCAAGTCGTCGTCGTTGGCGGCCCTCGTGCGGACGTCCACGGCGATCGTCGGCTTCGGATCGGCCGCGACGCTCATGCGCGAGGGCCTGTCGAGGCCGCGCGACCTTGCCGCGAACAACTCCGCGATGGCGAAGGCGGCAACGGGTATGAGAAACGCGAGGGCGATGAGGGTGTCGTCGGGGAAGTTCATGGTGGGCTCCGGGTTCCGTGGGGCCCCTCTCGGGGCTTCCGCGCGTCGATTCGCGCTTGGAACGAAGCCTACGCACCGGCGCGCCGCGAATCGCGCGGGAAATGCGGATCGGACATACCAACAATTCACGCGGAAATGCCGACTTTTCCGCTAATGAGCCCGCTCCCAGTTCTCCCCCACGCCCGCCTCCACGACGAGGGGCACCGCGAGCGTCGCGACGCCCGTCATGAGCTTCTCGACACCGGGCTTCACCACGGCCAGCTCGCCCTCGGGCACTTCCAGCACCAGTTCGTCGTGCACCTGCATCACGAGCTTCGTCGCGAGCTTCTGCGCGTGCAGCCAGTCGCGCACCGCGATCATCGCGAGCTTGATGAGGTCCGCGGCCGTGCCCTGCATCGGCGCGTTGATGGCCTGCCGCTCCGCGCCCTGGCGCCGCGCCTGGTTGGCCGAGCCGATGTCCGGGAGCCACAGGCGGCGGCCGAAAACGGTCTCCACGTAACCGTCCTGCTTCGCCTGCAGGCGCGTGCGCTCCATGTAGGCCGCGACACCCGGATAGCGCTGGAAGTACCTCTCCATGTAGCTTTGCGCCGCCGCGCGCTCGATGCCGAGGTTCCCCGCGAGCCCGAAGGCGCTCATCCCGTAGATGAGGCCGAAGTTGATCACCTTCGCGTAGCGGCGCTGCTCGGCATTCACGTCCGCGAGCGGCACGCCGAAGACCTCGCTCGCCGTGTGCCGGTGGATGTCCTCGCCGGCCGCGAAGGCGTCGATGAGGCTCCTGTCCTCCGAGAGGTGCGCCATGATGCGCAGCTCGATCTGCGAGTAGTCGGCCGACACGATCTTCGATCCCGGCGGGGCGATGAAGGCCTCGCGGATGCGCCGGCCCTCGGCCGTGCGCACGGGAATGTTCTGCAGGTTCGGGTCGGTGGAGGACAGGCGCCCCGTCACCGCGACGGCCTGCGCGTAGTTGGTGTGCACGCGGCCCGTCTGCGGGTTCACCATGCGCGGCAGCTTGTCGGTGTAGGTGCTCTTGAGCTTCGAGAGCCCGCGATGCTCGAGGAGCGCCTTGGGGAGCGGATGATCGAGCGCGAGCTTCTCGAGCACTTCCTCGTCCGTGGAGGGCGCGCCCGAGGGCGTCTTCTTCACGACGGGCAGCTGCAGCTTGCCGAAGAGGATCTCGCCCAGCTGCTTGGGGCTGCCCAGGTTGAAGGGCTGGCCCGCGAGCTCGTGGGCCTTCGCCTCGAGCTGCATCATCTTGGCGCCCAGCTCACCGCCCTGCGTGCCGAGGAGCGCGCCGTCGATGAGCACGCCGTTGCGCTCCATTTCCAGCAACACCCCCGAGACGGGGATCTCGATCACCTCGTAGATGTACTTGAGCTTCGCGTCGGCCTCGACGCGCGGCCCCAGCGCGCCATGCAGCTGGAAGGTGACGTCCGCGTCCTCGGCCGAATACTCCGTCGCGCGCTCGACGCCCACCTGGTCGAAGGGGATCATCGAGGCGCCCTTGCCCGCCACTTCCTCGTAGAGGATGGTCTTCGCGCCCAGGTGGCGCATCGCGAGCGAATCCATGTCGTGGCGCTGGTGGCTTTCCAGCACGTACGACTCGAGGAGCGTGTCGTGCACGACGCCCTCGACGCGGATGCCGTGATTGAGGAGCACGTGGCGGTCGTACTTGGCGTTCTGGCCCACCTTGCGGTGCGCGGCGCTTTCGAACCAGGGCCGAAGGCGTTCGAGCGTGGCATCGAGGCCGAGCTGGTCCGGCGCGCCGGGGTAGCGGTGGGCGAGCGGGATGTAGCAGGCCTCGCCCGCCTCCACGCAGAAGGACAGGCCCACCACCTTCGCCGTCATGGGATCGAGCCCGGTGGTCTCCGTGTCGAAGCAGGTGAGCGCCGCGGATTCGAGCTTCGCGATCCAGCGCCCGAGCGCGGCTTCGTCGGACACCATCTCGTACTGGCGCGCGGCCACGAACGAACCCGGGGGCGCCTCGGCGGACGGCGCCGGGGTGGACCCCGACGAACGCGGAGCGAGCGTAGAAGGCGCCGCGGCGGCATCGCCCTTGAGCACCGCCTCGCGCATGCCGCGGAAGCCGAAACGCTCGTAGAGGGCGACGAGCTTTTCCTTGTCCGGTTCGCCCTGCACGAGCGATTCGATCTCGAAGGGCAGCTCGACGTCGCATTTCACCGTGACGAGCGTGCGTCCCGTGGGAAGCCAGTCGAGCGCCTTCCGGAGGTTCTCGCCCACCACGCCCTTCACCTCGTCCGCGTGCGCCATCACGCCTTCGAGCGAACCGTACTGCTGGATGAGCTTCGCGGCCGTCTTCGGCCCCACCTTGTCCACGCCCGGCACGTTGTCCACCGCGTCGCCCATGAGCGCGAGGTAGTCGATGATGCGTTCGGGCGGCACGCCGAACTTGGCCTCGACGCCCGAGGGATCGAGCGTCTCGTTCGACATGGTGTTCATCCACCGGATGCGCTCGCTCACCAGCTGCGTGAGGTCCTTGTCGCCGGTGGAGATGAGCGTATCCCAGCCGTGCACCCGCTCGGCGTGGCGCGCGAGGGTGCCGATCACGTCGTCGGCCTCGACGCCGTCGACCACCACGAGGGGCCAGCCCAGGGCGCGGATCGTCTCGAAGAGCGGCTCGATCTGCACCGCGAGGTCCTCGGGCATGGCCTGCCGCGTGGCCTTGTACTCGGGGTAGATCGCGTCGCGGAAGGTCTTGCCCTTGGGGTCGAAGACCGCGGCGATATAATCCGAGGGAAAGTCCTGCTTGAGCTTTCGCAGCATGTTCACCACGCCGAAGATGGCGTTGGTGGGTTCGCCCGCGGGGCTCCTCAGCTCCTGGATCGCGTGGAACGCGCGGAACAGGTAGCTCGAGGCGTCGACGAGCAGCAGCCGTTTCTTCGGTTCGTTCATCTCTTCCCGTCAGGTGACGCCATGGATGCCAAGGTCCCCAAGCCCTCCGACCCCCAGCTCGTGCAGCGCACGCAGTCCTCCGCGCGCGAGGCGTGGCGCATGTTCGAAATTATCGCAGAGTTCGTCACGGCGACCGAAAGGCTGCACGGGGTGCACCCGGCCGTCACGATCTTCGGCAGCGCGCGCGTGAAGCCCGGCGAGCGCTGGTACGCCCTGGCCGAGGACATCTCGCGGCAGCTCTCCGACGCGGGCTTCTCCGTGATCTCCGGCGGCGGCCCGGGCGTGATGGAAGCGGCCAACAAGGGCGCCTTCGCGGGCCCGAGCCCGAGCGTGGGCCTCAACATCCAGCTGCCCCACGAGCAGAGCGCCAACCCCTACCAGGACATCTCCCACACCTTCCAGCACTTCTTCGCGCGCAAGGTGATGTTCGTGAAACTGTCGTGTGCGTTCGTCATGCTGCCGGGGGGCTTCGGCACGCTCGACGAGCTCTTCGAGGTGCTCACGCTCGTGCAGACGGGCAAGGTGCGGCGCGTGCCGCTCATCCTGGTGGGCTCGGACTACTGGAAGGGCCTCGTCGACTGGATGAAGGTTCGCCTCGAGGCCGATGGCATGGTGAGCGCGGGTGACGTGGAGATGCTGCGGGTGATCGACGACCCGGCCGCCGTGGTCGAGGCCATCTTCACCCACTACCACGCCCGCGGATTCGAGCCCTCTCCCTCGGAACGCGAGGCCGAATTCGCGCTCTAACGGCAAAGGTGAAGTGCTAAACTGGATTCGAACCTACTGGTGAACGCCATGCGCATTCCGCTCGCCGTCATCGCCCTCGTTTTCGCGGCTGCGGCAGCCGCGCAGTCCCAGCCCCGCCCGCTGCCGCCCGGCTCGAAGCCGCTCGAGGAACCGCCGCCCCCGCCGCTCATCCAGGGCGACCCGGCCCTCGAGCCGCAGGTGACGATCCGCAAGGAAGGCGACAACACCATCCAGGAGTACCGCGTGCGCGGCAAGCTCTACATGGTGCGCGTCACGCCCGCCCACGGCATCGCGTACGTCATGATCGACCAGAAGGGCGACGGGCAATTCCGCAAGCAGGACAACCTCGAGTCGGGCCTGCGCGTGCCGCAGTGGGTCCTGCTCGAGTTCTAGCCGAAAGCCGACGCCATGTCCGTCTTCACGCCGGTCAGCCCCGAAGAGGCGGCCGCCTTCCTCGCGCACTACACGCTCGGGGAGCTCGAATCGCTCGAGGGCATCGCCCAGGGCGTCGAGAACACCAACTACTTCCTCGACACGACGACCGGGCACTACGTCCTCACGCTCTTCGAGAAGATCCCGCGCGGCGACCTGCCCTTCTACGTGAACCTCATGCACCACCTGGCCGAGCGCGACGTGCGCTGCCCGGCCCCGATGGCGCTGGACGAAGGCGGGTATCTCGCCGAGCTGAACGGCAAGCCCGCGTGCATCGTGGCGCGCCTGCCCGGGGCTCCGCGCATGCACCCCACGCCGGCCGATTGCCATCGCGCGGGCGAGATCCTCGCCACGATCCACGAGGAGGCGCTCGACTACGATGACGGCCTCGCCAACTGGCGCGGGAAGGACTGGCGCGAGAGCTTCGCGCGCCGCCTCTCCCCCCTGCTGTCGGCGGCCGAGAACGCGCTCATCGAGAGCGAGAACCGCTACCAGGGGCTGCACGACGACACCGTGATGCCCCGCGGCGTGATCCACGGCGACTTCTTCCGCGACAACGTCCTGTGGGACGACGAAGGCGAGGGCGGCGTCATCGACTTCTACTTCGCCTGCGACGACGCGCTGCTCTACGACGTGGCGATCGCCGTGAACGACTGGTGCACGGACCCGCTGCACACCCTGGACCCGGAACGCACCGCCGCCTTCCTCGCCGGCTACGATCGCCTGCGCCCCCTCACGGACCTCGAGCGCGAGCTCTGGCCCGTGATGCTTCGCCGCGCGGCGCTTCGCACCTGGCTCGGCCGGCTGGGCTACGCGCACTTCCCGCAGGCCTCGGAGATCACCATCCCGAAGGATCACGAAGGCTCCCGCAAGCTCCTCGAGCACCACATCGCGACCGCCCGGCCCCTCGAAGCCGGGCTCGGCTAGCCCCTTGGGCGCACCGATCCGGACGCGGGATGTCCCCGCCCGCCGCGGGCCCGGCTGGCTCGTTGACGGGTGGACCTTCTTCCGCGGCCGCCCGCTCGTGTGGATGGGCATGGGCGCGGGGTGGATCGTCATCACCCTGGGCCTGCTCATGGTGCCGATCATCGGCGGCATCGCGGCCAACGTGCTGCAACCCGTCTTCTTCGCGAGCTTCGCGATCGCCGCCCGCAAGCAGGAAAACGGCGAGACGATCGAGATGGGCGAGCTCTTCGCGGGTTTCCGCCGGCCGCTCATGCCGCTCGCGAACCTGGGCGCCATCCTGCTGCTCGCGGAGCTCGCCATCTTCGCGCTGCTCGCGCTCCTGGGCCTGCCCGGCCTCACGGCCGATGCCGAGGGCACGGTCTCGATGGCGGACTTCGTGCGCGAGATGCAGGGCAAGGAGTGGATCCTGCTCGTGGGTCTCGTCCTCACCGCGATCGTGAAGGGGGCGCTGTGGTTCGCGCCGGCGGTGCTCGCCTTCCACGACATGAACACGGCCCACGCGATCCGCTGGAGCCTCTACGCCGCGCTCTCCAACCTGGGCGCGATGGTGCTCTACGGGCTCGTGCTCACCGTCGCGATGGCCGCCGCCATCCTGCCCTGGGGGCTCGGGCTCATGGTCGTGATCCCGGTGATGGTGGCGAGCACCTACGTGGGCTACAAGGATGTCTTCGAGCAGATCGACGGGGATTCCGAAGTCACGCCGGCGTGAGCTTGGCGTACTGGAGGGCCAGCCACTTGGTGCCTTCGGTGCGGAACTTCACCTGCACCCGCGCATCCAGCCCGCGCCCCTCGAAGTTGATCACGGTGCCCTCGCCGAACTTCGCGTGGACCACGTTCTGCCCGACGGAAAAGGGATGCTCGTCCGGGCGCTTCGTCTCGAAGTTCGCGCGCGGCGCGTTCGGATAGCGGTTCGGGTCCGGCCCGGGGGCACGTCCGCCGCCGGAGCCCCACGGGCTCCCCGCTCCGCCGCCTGAATTCGCCCACGCCGGCTTGTCCCAGCCTCCCCGGCTCGGCGTGGCGAGCACCTGCCGCTCCGGCAACACGATCCACTTGCACAGCTCGGCGGGGATTTCCTCCACGAACCGCGAGACGATGCCGTAGCGCGGCTGGCCGTGCAGCATGCGGCTGCCGGCGTACGAGAGGTAAAGGCGCTTCCTCGCCCGCGTGATCGCGACGTACATGAGGCGGCGCTCCTCCTCGATGCCGCCTTCCTCGTTGAGGCTGTTGTCGTGGGGGAAGAGGCCTTCTTCCAGGCCCGAGAGGAACACGGCGTCGAATTCGAGGCCCTTGGACGCGTGCACCGTCATGAGCTGCAGCGCGTCCTGCCCGGCCGCGGCTTCATGCTCGCCGGCTTCGAGGCTCGCGTGCGACAGGAAGGCCGCGAGCACCTGCTGCTGGTGCGTGCCCGCGACCGCCGCCACGTCCGGCTGCGATTCGCCCGCGGGCTCCACGCCCGACTCGAATTCGTCGTGGAAGAGCGTCGCGGCGTTGACCAGTTCGTTCAGGTTCTCGACGCGGTCCTGGCCGTCGCGCTCGGCGGCGTAGTGGTCCTTGAGTTTCGAGACCTCCAGCGCTTCCTCGATGAGCTCGGGCAGCGTGAGGTGCTCCGAGGCCGCGCGCAGGCGCTCCACCATCACCATGAACTGGCCGATGGCCGCGCCCCCGCGGCCGGGCACCGCGTTCGCCTTCGCGGCGTGCGCGAGGCTTCCGAGGCCCGCCTGCGCCGCTTCCTGCAGCTGCTCGATCGACCGGGCGCCGATGCCGCGCGGCGGGAAGTTCACCACGCGCGAGAACGCGGTGTCGTCGTCGCTGTTGGCCGCCAGGCGCAGGTACGCGAGGGCGTGCTTCACCTCCTGGCGCTCGAAGAAGCGCAGGCCGCCGTACACCTTGTAGGCGATGCCCGAGCGGAAGAGGTGGTGCTCCAGGATGCGCGACTGCGCGTTGGAGCGGTAGAGCAGCGCCATGTGGGAGAGCGCGGTGCCCTCTCGGTGCAGCTGCTTCACCTCGTCCACGACGAAGCGGGCCTCTTCCTCGTCGTTGGCGGCGGCGAAGATGCGAAGGAGTTCGCCCTTGCCCTCGGCCGTCCAGAGGTTCTTGCCCAGGCGCGCGCGGTTCCTGCTGATGACCGCGTTGGCGGCCTCGAGGATCGTGCCCTGGGAGCGGTAGTTCTGCTCGAGCTTCACCACTTCCCGCACGCCGAAGTCGCGCAGGAACTCGTTCATGTTGCCGACGTCCGCACCTCTGAAGCGATAAATGCTCTGATCGTCGTCCCCCACGGCGAACACGCAACCGTTGGTGCCGGCCAGCATGCGGATCCACTTGTACTGCAGCTTGTTGGTGTCCTGGAACTCGTCGACGAGGATGTGCCGGAAGCGCTGCTGGTAGTGGGTGAGCAGGTCGAGGTTGCGCGCGAGCAGCTCGAAGGTGCGCAGCAGCAGCTCCGCGAAATCGACCACGCCCTCGCGGTTGCACTGCGCGTCGTAGTCCGCGTAGAAGGCCACCATGCGGCGCGTGAAGTCGTCGCCCGCCTCCACGGCGTTGGCGCGCAGGCCCGATTCCTTGCAGTTGTTGATGAAGTGCTGCAGCTGGCGGGGCGCGAACTTCTCGTCGTCCAGGTTCTGCGCCTTGGCGAGCCGCTTGATGAGGGAGAGCTGGTCGCCCGAATCGAGGATCTGGAAGAGCTGCGGCAGGCCCGCGTCGCGGAAGTGCGCGCGCAGGAGCCGGTTGCACAGGCCGTGGAAGGTGCCCACCCACATGCCGCGCGTGTTGATGGGCAGCATGGCCGACAATCGCGTGAGCATCTCGCGCGCGGCCTTGTTCGTGAAGGTGACGGCCAGGAGTCCCGCGGGGCTCGTCTCGCGCGACTGGATGAGGTGCGCGATGCGCGTGGTGAGCACGCGCGTCTTGCCGCTGCCGGCGCCCGCCAGGATGAGGGCGGATTCGCGGGCGAGGGTGACGGCGCGCAGCTGTTCGGGGTTGAGACCGGAGAGAAGTTCGGGCATGGCGGGCGTGTCGCGGGGGAGCCGCGATTTTCTCACGCCGCGGGCCGCGGTTTCAGGCCGGCGCGCGCTTTCTTTTCGCGAAGGCGTGGAGCGAGTCGATCACGTCCTGCGGCAGGGGAATGCCCTCGTCGCGAAAGCGCGCCATGCGGGCGAGCTCGATCTCGCCCGGCACGACGACCGGGGACGACGGATCGGACGGCGGCGAGGCGTGCAGGATGGCGCGGAAATCCGCCATCCGCCCGGCGAGCCATTCGGCCGCGCCGAGCTTCGTCGTATCGAGCGCGATGAAGAAATGGCCGAGGTCCTGGGGCTTCTGCGGGTCGGCGGACCACGAGCTCACGTGCGTGAGGAATCCCGCGCCCGAGAGCAGGCCCGCGAACAGGTCGACCGTGAGCGCGAGGCCGTAGCCCTTGTGGCCGCCCACGGGCTGCAGGAACCCGTCGAGCGCGGCCTTCGCGTCGGTGGTGGGCCGGCCGGCGGCATCCGTGGCCCACGTGGCGGGAATCGGCTCGCCCTTCGCGGCGGCGCTGCGGATCTTGGCGCGCGCGGCCACGCTCATCGCCATGTCGAGCAGGAACGGCGGGCCGCCGGGCTGCGGCACGCCGAAGCCGAGCGGGTTGTTGCCCAGGCGCGCGTCCCCGCCGCCCCAGGGCGCGATGGTCGTGGTGGCGTTGCTGCCGATCATCGTCGCGAAGCCGGCCTCGGCGGCGATGTAGCCGTACGGAGAGATCGGGCCGAAATGATTGCTGGCCCGCGCGAAGGCCATGCCCACGCCGCACTCGCGCGCAAGGTCCATGGCCGCCTCCAGCGCGCGCATGCCGACGAGGGGCCCCAGGCCGTTGGCGCCATCGACGCGGGCCACGGCGGGCGCGACCTTCTCGACGCGAACCTGCGCACCGGCGCAGATGCCGCCCAGGTCGACCCGCTCGCCATACGAGGCGACCCGTGAGACGCCGTGCGTGTGCAGGCCGAAGAGATCCGCGAGGACGAGGATGCGGGCGCTGTCCGCCGCGTCGCGGGGCGCGAGGCCCAGCCCTTCGAGAGCCGAAGTGGCGAGCGACGTGAGCTCGGCCTCGCCGAGGCGGGGCGTCATGGGGGCGCCTAGTTGCCCTGGATGTTGGCCTTCTTCACCACGCGGCCCCAGTTGTCGTATTCCTGCTTGATGTAGGCCGCCAGCTCCTCGCGCGTGCCCGCGGCGGGCTCGAGGAAGTGCTGGGCGAGTTGCGCCTTCACGTCCGGCGAATTGAGCGCCTTCACCAGTTCCCGGTTCCAGCGCTCGAGGATCGGCTGCGGCACCTTGGACGACGTGACGAACGCGTACCAGTTGCTCGCCTCGAAACCGGGGAAGCCCGATTCGGCGATGGTCGGCACGTTGGGCAGGAAGGTCGAGCGCTTCGCGCCCGTGACGGCGATGGCGCGCAGCTTCCCGGTCTCGATGTGCGGCCCGGCCGTCGAATGGGTGGAGTAGTAGGCGCCGACGCGCCCGCCCAGCAGGTCCGTCATGGCCGGGCCGCCGCCCTTGTACGGGATGTGGACGATGTCGACGCCCGCGCGCTGGTTGAAGAGTTCGCCGGCCAGGTGCGAGGCGCTGCCCACGCCCGTGGAGGCGTAGTCGAGGCTGCCGGGCTTCGCCTTGGCGAGGGCGATGTATTCCGCGAGGCTCTTCGCCGGCACGCCCGCGTGCACGACGAGCACGTTGGGGAAGTTGACCGCCATGGTGAGGGGCGCGAGGTCCTTGAGCGGGTCGTACGGCAGCTTGGCGACCAGGTGCGGCGCCACCGACAGCGGGCCGACGGAACCCAGGAGGATCGTGTAGCCATCCGGGTTCGCCGTGGCCATCTGGTGGTGGACGATGTTGCCGCCCGCACCGGGCTTGTTCTCGACGACCACGGGCTGGCCGAGGTTCTCCGAGAGCTTCTTCGCGATGATGCGCGCGGCGGTGTCGGTGGCGCCCCCGGGCGCGAAGCCCACGAGGATCGTCACCTGGCGGGACGGGAAATCGGCCTGCGCGAGGGCCGTGCCCGCGAATGCGAGCGCGGCCGCGAGAGCGGCGAAGCGTTTCATGTTATTTATCCTCCGGGATTTGCGTCGGGCGGCAATGCTCGTATACCATTGTATACAATCATCGGACCCTGTCAACGAGTCGCCCCGTGCCCCGAGCCGCCGCCCCTGCCCGCAGAACCGCCCCCCGCCGGCCGCCCAAGCCCGGCGAGGCGAAGGCCTCGCGCGGCGACCTCGCCTACCAGCGGCTCTTCGAGGCCATCGAGCGCGGCACGCTGAAGCCGGGCTCGCGTCTGCGCGAGCTGGAGCTCTCCGCCTGGCTGGGGGCGAGCCGCACGCCCATCCGGGAGGCCTTGGGCAGGTTGGAGGGCGAGGGCCTCATCGGGCGTGACCCTTCGCGCGGCATGATCGTCGCCGAACTGGATCACGGCATGGTCGCGGAGCTCTACGCGATGCGCGAGGTGCTCGAGGGCACCGCCGCGGCCCTCGCCGCCCGCCACGCGTCGGAAGCGGAGATCGACGCGCTTCGCGAGATCGCGCAGCGCGATCGCGGACTCGAGGACCCCGTCCGCATCGCCCGCGTGAACCGCCTCTTCCACGAGGCGCTCTTCCGCTCGGCGCACAACCGATTCCTGCTGCGCGCCGTGAACGCGCTTCGCCAGTCGATGGTGCTGCTGGGCCCCACGACGCTCGCCACGCCCGGCCGGCCCGACAAGGCACGCGGCGAGCACGAGGGCATCGTGGAAGCCCTCGCGAAGCGCGACCCGGGCGCGGCGGACGAAGCGGCCCGCACCCATATCCGCGCGGCGTACCGCACGCGCCTCACCCTGATGCTGGAGTGCTGATGGCGGCCGGGAAGTCCTGCGACGTGCTGGTGCTGGGCGGCGGGAACGCGGCCCTGTGCGCCGCGCTCACGGCGAGGGAGGCCGGCGCGTCGGTCATCGTGCTGGAAGTCGCGCCGCGCGCCGTGCGCGGCGGCAACAGCCGGCACACCCGCAACATGCGCACGATGCACGATGCGCCGCTCGACGTGCTCACCGGGGCCTATCCGGAGGAGGAATACTGGCAGGACCTCCTCAAGGTGACCGGCGGCCAGACGAAGGAGAACCTCGCCCGCATCGCCATCCGCGAGACCGAAGGCAACCTGCCCTGGATGAAATCGAAGGGCGTGCGCTTCCAGCCCCCGCTGGGCGGCACGCTGCACCTGTCCCGCACCAACGCCTTCTTCCTGGGCGGCGGCAAGGCGCTCATGAACGCCTATTACGCGGCGGCCGAGAGCGCGGGCATTGAAATCCGCTACGAAACCGAGGTCGTGGACCTCGACATCCGCGACGGCGTCTTCCATTCGGCCACCGTCGAGCAGGCGGGCGAGCGCGCGATGATCCGCGCGTCAGCCGTCGTCGCCGCGGCCGGCGGGTTCGAGTCGAACCTCGAATGGCTGCGCGAGGCGTGGGGGCCGACGGCCGACAATTTCCTCATCCGCGGCACGCCCTACAACCGGGGCCGCGTGCTCAAGCTCTTCATGGAACGCGGCGCCGAGACGCTGGGCGACCCGACCCAGGGGCACTGCGTGGCCATCGACGCGCGCTCGCCGAAGTTCGACGGCGGCATCGTCACCCGCGTGGACGCGGTGTCGCTGGGCATCGTGGTCAATGCCGACGCGGATCGCTTCTACGACGAAGGCGAGGATTTCTGGCCCAAGCGCTACGCCATCTGGGGCCGGCTCGTGGCGGGCCAGCCGGGGCAGATCGCCTACTCGATCATCGACTCGAAATCGATGGGCCGGTTCATGCCGCCCGTCTTCCCGCCCGTGCAGGCCCGCACGCTCGCGGACCTGGCGAAGGCCCTCACGCTGGACCCCGCCCGGCTCGAAAGGACGGTCGCGGATTTC
This sequence comes from Betaproteobacteria bacterium, assembly GCA_016711875.1. Classification (GTDB taxonomy): domain Bacteria; phylum Pseudomonadota; class Gammaproteobacteria; order Burkholderiales; family Usitatibacteraceae; genus FEB-7. Next base: position 784,914 of record JADJSD010000001.1, read on the forward strand.
AACGCCGCCGTGCGCCCCGGCACCTTCGACCACACGATCTTCGACGATTGCCGGACGGAGGGCCTCGCGCCGGCCAAGACCCACTGGGCGCGCGCCATCGACACGCCCCCCTTCTACGCCTACCCCCTGCGGCCGGGCATCACCTTCACCTACCTGAGCGTGGTCGTGGACGAGAGCGCGCGCGTGAGATTCGGCGGCACCCATTCGGAGAACGTCTTCGCCGCGGGCGAGATCATGTCGGGCAACGTGCTCGGCAAGGGCTACGTGGCCGGCGTCGGCATGGCGATCGGCACCACGTTCGGACGCATCGCGGGCCGGGAGGCCGCACGCCATGTCCGCGGCTGAGGAACGCAAGAGCCTGCCGGCGCTCATCGAGGAGGCCCAGCGCCTTCTCGCCATCTGCAACGCATGCCGCTACTGCGAAGGCTACTGCGCGGTGTTTCCCGCCTTGCAGCGCCGCCTCGCCTTCCCCGAGCACGACGTCCACTACCTGGCGAACCTGTGCCACAACTGCGGCGCGTGCCACTACGCCTGCCAGTACGCGCCGCCGCACCCGTTCGACCTCAACTTCCCGCGCACCCTCGCCCGCGTGCGCGAGCAGACGTACCGCAAGTACGCCTGGCCGGGCGCGTTCGCGAGCCTCTATGACCGCAACGCCCTCGCCGTCGCCCTCGCCTCCTTCGCCGGCATCGCGTTCATGTTCCTGCTGGCGGCGTTCCTCTCCGACCCCGCGCGGCTCTTCCAGGCGCATCCGGATGCGAAGGGCTCCTTCTACGCACTCATCCCCCACGGGACGATGGTGGCGGTGTTCGGTGCGGTGTCGGCGTTCGTCGCGGTGGCCTTCACGGTGGGCATCGCCCGATTCTGGCCGGACATGGGCGAGCGCCTGGCGGATTTCGTGAGGCCTTCCACGGCGGCGGAAGCGCTGCACGACGCCTTCACGCTGCACTGGCTGGACGGCGGGGAGGATGGCCAGGGATGCCGCCACCCGGACGAGAAGCCCTCGAACGCGCGGCGCATCTACCACCACCTCACCTTCTACGGTTTCCTGCTTTGCTTCGCCGCCACGAGCACGGCGACGGTCTACCACTACGTCCTTGGCTGGAAGGCTCCCTACCCCTTCCTCAGCCTGCCCGTGGTGCTGGGGGTCGTGGGCGGCATCGGCCTCATCGTGGGCCCGCTGGGGCTGATGGCGCTGCGCCGCCGGCGTGATCCGGAGCTGGCCGCGCCCGAGCAGAAGGGCATGGACGAAGGCTTCCTCGCGCTCCTCGTGGCCACCAGCGTCACGGGCCTCGCGCTGCTCTTCCTGCGCGAGACGGCGGCGATGGGTACGCTGCTGTGCCTGCACCTGGGGGCGGTACTCGCGCTCTTCCTCACCATGCCCTACGGCAAGTTCGCGCACGCGATCTATCGCGTCGCGGCGCTCGTGCGATTCCACCTGGAACGGCGCCGGCCGGTGGCCTTCAGCCTGCCCGAGTAGGCGGGGCAAAAAATGGGGGGCGCCCGAAAGCGCCCCCGAACGTTCTGCCCCACAATCCGGGCACCGCCAAAGGATTGATGCCCACCTTCATGACAGACGGTGCGGCGCACAAGTTCCCGCAGCCGCAAGCGCGCGAAGAATCAAGGGGTTGGGTGACCCCGCTGCTATAATTTGCGCATCGCACCACGCCCATCCCGATTGAGTACCGCAATGGATCCCCAATACCAGCCGAAGACCCTCGAGCCCGCCGTCCAGAAGCAGTGGGCCGACACGAAGGCCTTCCTCGCGCCCGACGACTCGCCCAAGCCCAAGTACTACAACGTGGGCATGCTGCCTTACCCGTCGGGCAAGCTGCACATGGGGCACGTGCGCAACTATTCGATCAACGACGCGCTCGCGCACTTCCTGCGCATGAAGGGGTACAACGTCCTGCAGCCCATGGGCTGGGACGCCTTCGGCCTGCCCGCCGAGAACGCCGCGATGGCGAACGGCGTGCCCCCCGCGAAGTGGACGTGGGACAACATCGCGTACATGAAAAAGCAGCTCCAGGGGCTCGGGTTCTCGATCGACTGGACGCGCGAGGTGGCCACCTGCTCGCCCGAGTACTACCGCTGGAACCAGTGGCTCTTCCTGCGCATGCGCGAGAAGGGCATCGCCTACCGCAAGACCGGCACCGTCAACTGGGACCCGGTCGACCAGACCGTCCTCGCCAACGAGCAGGTGATCGACGGCAAGGGCTGGCGCACGGGCGCGACGGTCGAGAAGCGCGAGATCCCCATGTGGTACCTGCGCATCTCGCAGTACGCGGACGAGCTCGTCGACGCCCTGGACGGCCTGGGCTGGCCCGAGCAGGTGAAGCAGATGCAGCGCAACTGGATCGGCCGCTCGTACGGCGTCGAGTTCACCCTGCCGTACGCGGACGAGACCGCGAAGCGCATGGCGGATGGAAAAGCCGGCCTCAAGGTCTACACCACCCGCGCCGACACGATCATGGGCATCACCTTCGCCGCGGTGGCCGCGGAGCATCCCCTCGCCACGGAAGCCGCGAGGACGAACCCGGCGCTCGTCGCCTTCATCGACGAATGCAAGAAGGGCGGCGTGATGGAAGCCGACCTCGCCACGATGGAGAAGAAGGGCATGCCCACGGGGCTCTTCGTCCTGCACCCCTTCACGAAGGAAAAGGTCGAGGTCTGGGTGGGCAACTACGTGCTCATGGGCTACGGCGAGGGCGCGGTGATGGCCGTGCCGGGCCACGACGAGCGCGACTTCGCCTTCGCGAAGAAGTACGGCCTCGCCATCAAGCCGGTGATCGACGTGAACGGCCAGGCCTGCTCCACCGATGCGTGGCAGCCCTGGTACGAGGAAGCCGGCGTTTGCGTGAACTCCGGCAAGTACGACGGACTCGCGCAGCAGGCGGCCATCGACGCGGTGGCGGCGGATCTCGGCGCCCTCGGCCTGGGCGACAAGCGCAAGCAGTTCCGCCTGCGCGACTGGGGCGTCTCCCGCCAGCGCTACTGGGGCACGCCCATCCCGATGATCCTGTGCCCCTCCTGTGGGGATGTTCCCGTGCCCGACGACCAGCTTCCCGTCGTGCTGCCCGAGGATCTCGTGCCGGACGGCAGCGGCAGCCCGCTCGCGAGGAGCCCGGCGTTCTACGAGTGCAAGTGCCCGGCGTGCGGCGGCGACGCCCGGCGCGAGACGGACACGATGGATACCTTCGTCGATTCGTCCTGGTACTTCTTCCGCTACACCTGCCCGGGCGCGACGGCGATGGTCGACTCCCGCGCCGACTACTGGATGCCGATGGACCAGTACATCGGCGGCATCGAGCACGCGATCCTGCACCTGCTCTACGCGCGCTTCTGGACGAAGGTGATGCGCGACATGGGCCTCGTGAAGGTCGATGAGCCGTTCAGGAACCTCCTCACCCAGGGCATGGTGCTCAACCACATCTTCAGCCGGCGCACGGCCAAGGGCGGCATCGAGTACTTCGCCCCCGAGGAGCTCGAGCCCGCGGTCGACGCCGAAGGCAAGGTGATCGGCGCGCTGCTCAAGTCCGACGGCTCCGAAGTGGAGTACAACGGCATCGGCACGATGTCCAAGTCCAAGCGCAACGGCGTCGACCCCCAGGATCTCATCGACCGGTATGGCGCCGACACCGCGCGGCTCTACGTGATGTTCGCGAGCCCGCCCACGGACACGATCCTCTGGTCCGATTCGTCGGTGGAGGGGTCCTTCCGGTTCCTGAAGCGCCTGTGGAAGCTGGTGCACGACCACCTCGCGGCCGGGGGCCCGGTGGCCACGCGTGCCGCGGGCGAACTTTCCAAGCCCCTCAAGGACCTGCGCTTCAAGCTGCACAAGACGATCGACAAGGTGGGCGACGACTACGGCCGTCGCCTGCAGTTCAACACGGCCATCGCGGCGGTGATGGAGCTGCTCAATGCGCTGTCGGACCTTCACGACGAGTCGCAGCCCGGCCGCGCCGTCGCCCAGGAAGTGCTCGAAGGCGCCGTCCTCCTGCTCACCCCCATCGTCCCGCACGTGTGCACGGCGCTCTGGGCCGAGCTGCGCCCGGGCACCACGCTCATCGCGCAGCCCTGGCCCGAGACGGACAAGTCGGCCCTCGTGCAGGACACGGTCTCGCTCGTGCTGCAGGTGAACGGCAAGCTGCGCGGCCAGCTCGAGGTGGCGTCCACCGCGACGAAGGAGGAGATCGAGAAGCTCGCCCTCGCGAGCGAGGCCGCGGTGAAGCACATGGAAGGCCGCCCCGCGAAGAAGGTCGTCGTCGTGCCCGGCCGGCTGGTGAACATCGTTGCGTAGCCCCCGGCTCGCCGCCGCCCTCGCCCTCGCCGCGGCCCTCGCGGGCTGCGGCTTCCAGCTGCGCGGCGATGCGCCCATGGGAATCAAGTCGATCCACGTCTCCACGGTCGGCGCATCGCCCGTGGCCACGGAGGTGCGGCGCCGGCTCGCGGGCGGCCCCACGAAGCTCTCGCCCACGTTCAAGGACGCCGAGGCGCACCTGCGCATCAATTCGGAGACGCCCGAGAAATCGATCCTCACCCTCACCGGCGCGGGTCGGGTGTACGAGTACCAGCTTCGCCTGCGCGTGGAGTACCAGGTGTCGGACACGGCCGGCAAGATGATCGTGGAGGCCACGCAGCTCGAGCTTCGCCGCAACCTCACCTATTCCGAGACCGCGCCGCTCGCGAAGGAAGCGGAAGAGGCGCAGCTCTACGCCGACATGCGCCAGGAGGCGGCCGCGATCATCCTGAGGCGCATTGCCGTGGCCACCGGCGGAGGACCCACCCGGTGAAGATCGCCACGCGCCAGCTCGCGCAGCACCTGAAGAAGGGACTCGCATCGCTTTACTGCGTTCACGGGGCCGAGGCGCTCCTCGCCCTGGAGGCGGCGGACGCCATCCGCGCCACGGCGCGCGCCTCCGGCTGCGACGAGCGCGAGGTGTTCACGGCCGAACCGGGCGCGGACTGGTCGAAGCTCGCGGCGAATGCGGCCAACCTGTCCCTCTTTTCGTCCCGGCGCCTGCTGGAGATCCGCATCCCCACGGGCAAGCCCGGCACGGAAGGCGGCAAGGCCCTCGAAGCCCTCTGCGCGCGCCTGCCCGAGGATACCGTCGTGCTGGTGACGCTGCCCGAGCTCGAGTGGCAGCAACTCAAGACCGTCTGGTTCGGCGCCCTCGAGAACGCGGGCGTGGTGGTGGAAGCCCGCGCCATCTCGCGCGAGGAACTGCCGCAGTGGCTGGCCGAGCGCTTCGCGCAGCAGGGCCAGCACGCGCGCCTCGAGACGCTCGAGTGGATGGCCGACCGGGTGGAAGGCAACCTCCTCGCGGCGCGCCAGGAAGTCGCGAAGCTCGCGCTGCTGCTGCCGCCGGGCGAGATCGCCCTCGCGGACCTGCGCGAAACCGTCACGGACGTCTCCCGCTTCGAGCGCGAGGCGCTCATCGAGGCCATCCACGCCGGCGACGTCGGCCGCATCGCCCGCGCCGTCGATTCGCTCGAGGCCGAAGGCGAGCCGGCGCCCCTGCTGATGTGGGCCCTGGCCGAGGAGCTGCGCCTCCTGGTGCAACTGACGGCCGGCGAGCGGCCGCGCCGCTTTCTCGATCCAGCGAAGATCGAGGAGGCCCGCCGCACCGCGCGCCGCCACGACGACGGCTCCTTCGGCCGCCTCTTCCTGCGCGCCCATCGCATCGACCGCCTCGTGAAGGGCGTCGAGACGGGCGATGCCTGGGAGGAGATCCTCGAGTTCTCCCTCGCCCTCGCCGGCAAGCCCGCCCTGCGCGCCGCCGCCTGAGCGGGCCCGCTTCCGCTACGATTGCCCGCATGAACGACCTGAACGCCACCGCCGAAGCCCGTACCGTCGTCGAGACGATGGGGGCCGCCGCGCGCCTCGCCGCCGCCGAACTGCGCCGCGCCAGCACCGCCGCCAAGAACCGCGCCCTCGACGTGGCCGCGCAGACGCTCGTCGACCGCGAGAAGACCATCCTCGCCGCCAACGCGAGGGACGTGAAGGGCGCGCGCGCCAACGGCTCCGACGACGCTTTCATCGACCGCCTGAAGCTCACCGCGAAGGGCGTGGAGGAAATGGCCGAGGGCCTTCGCCAGATCGCCCGACTGCCGGACCCGGTGGGCGAGGTGACGGACCTGCGCTTCCGGCCCTCCGGCATCCAGGTGGGTCACATGCGCGTGCCCCTGGGCGTGGTCGGCATCATCTACGAATCGCGCCCGGACGTGACGGCCGACGCGGGCGGGCTGTGCCTGAAGAGCGGCAACGCGGCCATCCTGCGCGGCGGCAGCGAGGCGATGCACTCGAACCAGGCCATCGCACAATGCCTCGCGGCGGGACTCAAGGCGGCGGGCCTGCCCGATGCGGCCATCCAGCTCGTCCCGACGACGGACCGGGCCGTGGTGGGCGAACTGCTCGCCGCCGAGAAGTACCTCGACGTAATCATCCCGCGTGGCGGCAAGAGCCTCGTGGCGCGGATCGCGAAGGAAGCGCGCGTGCCGGTCATCAAGCACCTGGACGGCGTCTGCCACGTGTACGTGGACGACGGCGCCGACCCCGCGATGGCCCTCGCCATCGTCGAGAACGCCAAGACCCAGCGCTACGGCACCTGCAACACGATGGAGACGCTGCTGGTCGCCCAGGGCGCGGCGACGGCGACCCTGCCCTCGATCGGACGCATGTTCGCGGAAAAGGGCGTCGAAGTGCGCGCCTGCGAAGCCTCGCGCCGCGTGCTCGAGGCGGCGGGCTTTCGCGCCGTCCAGCCGGCCACCGAGGACGACTGGTTTGCCGAGTACCTCGCGCCCATCGTCGCCATCCGCGTGGTGGCGGGCCTCGACGAGGCCATGGCCCACATCGCGAAGTACGGCTCGCAGCACACCGACGCCATCGTGACGCCCGACTTCGGCCGCGCGCAGCGCTTCCTGCGCGAGGTCGACTCGGCCTCGGTGATGGTGAACGCCTCGACGCGCTTCGCCGACGGCTTCGAGTACGGCCTGGGCGCCGAGATCGGCATCTCCACCAACAAGCTCCATGCGCGGGGTCCCGTCGGCCTCGAGGGGCTCACGTCGCGCAAGTGGATCGTGCTGGGCGACGGGCACGTGCGCGGCTGACGGCCACTTGGCTTCCGCGCTCGGCCTTTTCGGCGGCTCCTTCGACCCGGTCCATTTCGGCCACCTGCGGCTCGCCGCGGAGCTGCGCGAGGCCTTCGCGCTCGAGCGCGTCGCCTTCCTGCCCGCCGGCCAGCCCTGGCAGCGCGAGCGCGGCACGCAGGCGAGCGGCGAGCAGCGCGCCGCCATGCTGCGCCTGGCCACGGCGGGCGATCCGGGTTTCGTCGTGGACGAACGGGAACTCGCCCGCAAGGGCGACAGCTACACGATCGACACGCTGGAGGAAGTGCGCGGCGAGGTGGGCCCGGACGCCCCGCTCGTGTTCCTGCTGGGCAGCGACGCCTTCACGAAGATCGAGACCTGGCACCGCTGGGAATCGCTCTTCGACTTCGCCCACTTCGCCGTCGCCGTGCGCGCGGACGACGCCGACTGGCAATCGCGCGGCCCGGGCGCCATCCCGAAATCCCTGTGGCCGCGGGTCAGCGTGAACCGCCGCGACCTGCTTTCGGTACCGGCAGGGCGCATCATGACGTTCTCGATGACGCCGCTCGCCATCTCCTCGACCGCCATCCGCGACCGGGTCGCGGGCGGCTCGACGATCCGTTACCTCACACCCGACCCCGTGGTCGGATACATCCAACAACATTCGCTCTACGGAACCTCCGCGTGACCCGACAACTCACTACGCTTGCCCGCAAGAAAATGGTCGTCTCCGCCCTCGAGGACATCAAGGCCCGCGACATCGTCGCGATCGATGTCCGGAAGATCACCTCGATGTTCGACTGGATCGTGATCGCGAGCGCGGAATCGGCCCGCCAGACGAAGGCCCTCGCCCGCCACGTGCACGACAAGCTCCGGGAGGCCGGCATCACCATCGTCGGCACGGAAGGCGAGGCGAGCGCCGAATGGGTGCTCGTCGACACCGGCGACATCGTCGCGCACATCATGCAGCCGGCGGTGCGCACCTACTACAACCTCGAGGAACTCTGGGGAGAGGGCAAGTTCGACCGGACGGTGAGCCCGGGCGCCCCGCTCGAGCGCGCCGCCCGCCCGGTGGGCGACGAGACCGAGCTGCCGCTCGCCCCGCCCGGGCGCGCCAAGCGGGCGCCGGCCAAGAAAGCCCCGCCGCGCAAGCGCAAGGCGGTCGCAGGAACCGCCTCCGCCGCCGCGCCCAAGCCGCGACGACGCCGGCCGGGCTGATGCGCGTCACGGTGCTCTCGGTCGGCCACAAGATGCCCGCGTGGATCGCGCAGGGCTGGGCCGAATACGGGAAGCGCCTGCCGCCGGAGATCAGGCTCGAGCTGGTGGAGCTGAAGCCGGAGGAGCGAAACAGCGGCAAGACGGTCGAGAAGGCGAAGGCCCTCGAAGGCGAGCGCGTCCTCGCGGCGGTGCCTTCCGGCGGCATCCTCCTCGCCCTGGACGAACGCGGCCGCGCCGTCACCACGCAGGGCCTCGCCGTGATGCTCGCCAACTGGATGCGCGACGGCACCCACCCGGTCTTCGCCATCGGCGGGGCGGACGGGCACGCGGACGCCGTCCGGGACAAGGCCTCGAAGCTCATCTCCCTTTCCGGGCTCACGCTGCCCCATGGGTTGGTGCGGGTTGTCCTCGCCGAGCAGCTCTACCGGGCCTGGACGATCCTCGCGAACCACCCGTACCACCGCGAATGAGCGCGCCGATCTTCCTCGCCTCCCGCAGCCCTCGCCGGCGCGAGCTCCTGGCGCAGATCGGGGTGCGCCACGAGCCGCTTCTCTTCCGCGAGGGGGGCCGGGCGGACGCGGAGGTCCACGAGGACCCGCACCCCGGCGAGCACCCGGACGACTACGTCCGGCGGGTCACCCAGCTCAAGGCCGACGCCGCCTGGGATCGGGTGATGCTGCGCCGGGGACTCATGCGAAAGCCGGTCCTAGCCGCCGACACCACGGTCGCCCTGGCCACCGAGATCCTGGGCAAGCCCGCCGACGCGGCGGACGCGGCCCGCATCCTGCGACTGCTCGCCGGCACCCGGCACCGCGTCCTCACCGCCGTGGCCCTGCGCTTCGAGGACCGCTTCGCGATGAAGGTGAGCGAGTCCTTCGTCACCTTCGCCCCCCTGGACGAGGCCCGGATCCAGGCCTACATCGCCACCGGGGAGCCTTTCGACAAGGCGGGGGCCTACGGAATACAGGGGCGGGCGGGGGCGTTCGTCTCCCGCTGGAGGGCAGCTACACGGGGGTCATGGGGCTGCCGCTCTTCGAAACCGTGGAGCTCCTGCGTGAATTCGGAATCAGCGTCCCGTAAGATAGGGGCGAACGGCTTTGGAACCACAGATGAACACAGATGAACACGGATGACCTGGGAGTGAGATGAGCGGTTAGTTCCCAATTCGACATGGTTCGAACCACGGCGTCGCTTCCGGCCAAGCCGGCCGCGCCGCCACGGACCATCTGTGTTCATCTGTGTTCATCTGTGGTTCCACGGCCTTACCCAAAGATCGTGAGAACCGGATGAACGAGCAGATCCTCATCAACGTCACCCCGCAGGAGACGCGGGTCGCGATCACTGAGCAGGGCTCGGTGCAGGAACTGCACGTCGAGCGCGACTCCTCGCGCGGCATCGTGGGCAACATCTACCTCGGCCGCGTGTGCCGGGTGCTCCCGGGCATGCAGTCGGCCTTCATCGAGATCGGCCTCACGCGCGCCGCCTTCCTTCACGTTGCCGACATCTGGATGGCGAAGAACGGCGACGGGCCGATGAAGCCCATCGAGCGCATCCTCTCCGAAGGCCAGACGCTCCTCGTGCAGGTCGTGAAGGACCCGATCGGATCCAAGGGCGCGCGGCTGTCCACGCAGGTGTCCATCGCGGGGCGACTCCTCGTCTACCTCCCGCAGGACCCGCACATCGGCATCTCCCAGCGCATCGAGGACGTCGCCGAGCGCGAGAACCTGCGCGAGAAGGTCCATTCGCTCATTCCCGAGGGCGAATCCGGCGGCTTCATCGTGCGCACCGTGGCCGAGACGGCCACCGACCTGGAGCTGAAGTCCGACATCGACTACCTGGTCACGCTGTGGAAGCAGATCCAGCTCGCCGCCTCCACCGCCGCGCCCCAGGCCCTGCTCTACCAGGATCTTTCGCTCGCCACGCGCGTGCTGCGCGACCTCGTGAACGCCACCACCGAGCGCGTCGTCGTCGATTCGCGCGAGACCTTCGCGCGCCTCAAGGCCTTCGCGGAGAAGTACACCCAGGCGGCCCTGCCGATCCTGGAGCACTACACGGGGGAACGCCCCCTCTTCGACCTGTTCGCGGTCGAGGAGGAGATCGAGCGCGCCCTGGCGCGCCGCGTGGACCTGAAGAGCGGCGGCTACCTCATCATCGACCAGACGGAGGCGCTCACCACGGTGGACGTGAACACCGGCGGCTTCGTCTCCGGGCGGTCCTTCGACGACACCATCTACAAGACGAACCTCGAGGCCACGCAGGCCATCGCGCGCCAGCTGCGCCTGAGGAACCTGGGTGGCATCATCATCGTCGACTTCATCGACATGGACACCGCCGAGCACCGCGATGCCGTGCTGGCGGAGTTCCGCAAGGCGCTCTCGCGCGACCGCACGCGCGTCACCGTGAACGGCTTCTCGCAGCTGGGCCTGGTGGAGATGACGCGAAAGCGCACCCGCGAATCGCTCGCGCACGTGCTGTGCGAGCCCTGCCCGGTGTGCGCGGGCCGCGGGGAGCTCAAGACCGCCCAGACGATCTGCTACGAGATCCTGCGCGAGATCCTGCGCACAGAGCGGCAGTTCGGCGCCAAGGAGTACCGCATCCTCGCCTCGCAGAAGGTGATCGACCTCTTCCTCGACGAGGAGGCGGGCGCGCTCACGATGCTGGGGGACTTCATCTCGAAGCCCATCTCGATGCAGGTGGAGACCGCGTACAACCAGGAGCAGTACGACGTGATCCTGGTTTAGGGCTTCTGCGTCACGCCCTGCAGCAGCCGCTTGGCTTCCTGCAGCTTCTGGATGGACGCATCGAGGCGCTGGGTGCGCGTGGGCTCGGCCGCCGTGGGCTCGGCCGCCGCCGGCCCGTCGCCCTCGGCAGGCTTGGCGGCCGGGGACGGCTCGGCCTGCATTCGCTGGGTGCGATCCGGGTTGAACGGCTGCGTGGTGGTGGGGTCCCAGGCGCTGCGTCCGCTCGGGCGCGGCCTTCGCGAGCGCGTTCAGGTCGATCTTCTGGGTGCGCTCGTGGGCCGCGGGGTCTTCCTTCGGCGAGCCGTCGGCGTTGAAACGGGCGGGGTTGAACGCAGGGATCTGCACCGTCCGCTCGCCCTCGCGCGCCCGATAGTCGATGGTCGGCGCATCGGCGGCCGGCTCCGCCGCCTCGGCACGTGCCAGCGTGCGTTGGTTGACCGTGGTGACCGGGTCCTGGTCTCGGCCGGACAGGGCGTCCGCGGCGACGACGCGCGGCGCGGCCGGCGGCTCGGCGCCCGGCAACGTCGGCACGCCCTCGGGGGAGAGCACCGAGGCGAGGCCGGCCATGAGATCGTCCGACGAGATGAGCGGCGAGGCCGCGGGCTTCGCGCGGCCGGGCACGGCAACGGGTTCCGGACGCCGGGGCTCGGGCTCGATCCTGACGGGCGCCACCTGCTTGAAGACCTCCTGCGCCTGGGCCGCGCGGCGGCTGATGGTCATCGGCGCGTCGAAGGCGGAGAGCTTCAGGGTCTGCATCATCTCCGGGGGCGTGCGCGTCTCGGTCGCCGTGCCGGGCTTGTCGGCGGGCGGGAGCGCGCCGGCGGCGACCGCCTCCTCGCGCGAGACGCGCTGCAGCAGGTTGTCGATCATCTGGCGCTGGCGGGCGAGCTCCTCGCCTTCCTTCTTGAGCGCCGCGAGCTGCTCGTGGATGCCGGAGGACTTCTCGTTGATCTTGGAGAGGTTGTCGAGGCGCGCCTGGAGCTGCGCCTTGTGGTCCTTCATCTGCGTCTCGAGCGGCATCACCACCGCCTGGGACCAGCGCTCGGCCTGCTGGCGGGCATCCACGAAGAGCCCGCGCGCCTGCGCGACGAGCGAGCCGTGGAACTTGCGCACCATCGGGCCCTTGTAGTGGGCCACGTTGACGGGGTCGCGGGAGAAGGCCTCGGTCTCGTGCACCAGCAGCTGCAGGCGCACGTTGTGGGTCTCGAAATCGAGCGCGGGGAGCTTCATCTTCTGGAAGCCGAACTTCTCGGTGAAGGTGTTGTACACCCCCTGCATGAGCTTCTTGATGTCCTCGCTCGCGGCGAATACGTGGACGAAGTCCGCGCTCATGAGCTTCGAGAGCTCGCGCATGGCGCGCTGCAGGCCCACGGTCGTCCAGGAATCCTCCATGGCCTGGGCGCTCGAGGCGAGCATCTGGTCGAGCTTCGCCGCGTTCAGCATGTCCATGAGGCCGCTTCGCTTGGCGTTGAAGGTGGACTGGTTCACCTTGTATTCGGCCAGCGCGGAGTTGTAGGCGTTCTTCTCGGCCGTGATCTTCGCCCAGAGCTTGGTCACGACGTCGCGGCTCTTGCCCACCAGCCCCTGCAGCTCGGCCATCGCGGCGACGTTGGCCTGCTGCTTGTGCGCGACGCTCGCGCGCGAGGCGAGCATCATCGCCCCGATCTCGTTCATCACCGCCTTGCACAGGATCTGCCGGCGCATGGGAACGATCTCGCGGGCGAGGTAGCCCTCGAGGGCCTCGATGCCGCTCTTGCGGATGAGCCCGGCGTCCTCTCGGACCTTGCCCAGGAGCGCCTTCTGCGCCGACAGCGGAAAGATGCGCGAGGGATCGAGCGAGAGCGCCTTGCCGGTCGTCTCCACCATGCGCTTCACGGCGCGGTCGATCTCCTCGGGGCTCTTCAGCTCGTCCCACATGAGGTCGATCTTGTTGAGCACCGCGATCTTCTGCGGCAGGCCGGGCTTCACGTAGCGGTCCCAGATTTCCAGGTCGCTCTTGGTGACGCCCGTGTCGATCGACAGCAGGAAGAGGATCGCGTGGGCCGAGGGCACCGTCGAGACGGTGAGCTCCGGCTCCATGCCCAGGGCGTTGAGGCCCGGGGTGTCGAGGATGGAGAGCCCGTTCGAGAGCAGCGGGTGCGGGTAGTTGATCATGGCGTAACGCCACGCCGGCACCTCGATCAGTTCCTCCTCGCCGGGCATCTCGCCCTTCTCGTTGAGCATGGGCGCGAGGCCGAGCATGCGCGCCTCTAGCGCGTACACCTTCTTCGTGTCCGCGAGGGCCGAGAGGGCCTTCTTCATGTCCGCCGCGCTCGAGGTGTTGAGGCGGACCTTGCTCCACTCGACCGGGTTGTTCTTCAGTTGCGAGATCGACTCGTCGCGATAGCGCGTCTCGACCGACAGGAGCTTCAGGTACGGCTCCTCGTTCGGGTCGTGGAAGATCTCCGTGGGGCACATCGTGGTGCGGCCCACGTCGGAGGGCAGGAGCCGCTCCTTGAACGAGGAGAAGAAGAGCGCGTTGATGAGTTCGCTCTTCCCGCGCGAGAACTCCGCGAGGAAGGCGAGCATGAGCCGGCCCTTGTTGAGGTTCTCGAGCAGGTCGTAGAAGCGGATCGACTGCTGCACGTCGAGCTGGCCGTTCGATTCGAGCCAGTCGTGGTACGCGGTGACGGACCGCGTGAGGTCCTCGCGCCAGCGGTTGTAGCGGGCGATCTCGCCTTCGAAGGCGGCGGGAGAGGGGATGGATCCGACCATGGGGGAATCAGTGTAACCGAGAAGCCGCGCGGAGCCCCACGCGGCCGGTCACGCCCCCCGATGGCCCGGGAGGGGGGAAAGCCTACGCGGCGCGGCGGAAATCCGGGTCGTTGGCCGGGGAGCGCGTCGGGCGCCGGGCGGAGCTCGCGGGCAGGAGGCTTTCGGCGCGCGGCCCGAAGGTGGGCAGGCGGGAAGCGAGGCCCGGCAGCAGCAGCGTGCCGCTTTCGCCGCGCAGGGCGAGGAACACGTTCAGGGCGACCAGCGCGATGACGGGCGAGGCGAGGGCGACGAGCGGGGCGACGGTTTCGATGGCGTTCATGGCGGGCTCCTTCTTGCGGATTCGGGTTGCGGTCGGGCGGGTTCTTCCCCGCGATGGATCGAACTCTAGGGACCGGCCCCGGGGGGCGCGAGAGGCATGCGACGAATCGGCGAAAGTCGGGGACGAAACGCCCGCGGACCGGGCTTTTCGGCGTCCGGACGTGTTCTAGGCGGCCTCGCGCTCGTTCTCGTCGTTGGCGGCCACGACCGGGCGGCGCGGACCCAGCGGATGGCTGGAAAGGTATCGCTCGGCGGCCGAGGCGGCATCCATCGGCGGGCGGAAGGCGGACCGGACGAGGCCGGGATGGCCGGCGGCGAGTTCCGAGGCGAGGAAGAGGGGGACGAAACCGAGGGCGAAGAGGACGGCGAGGGCGATCAGTTCCATGAAGGTGTTTCCTTTCGGGCTTCCTTGGGCGCCCCCCGGCAGGACCCTGCCGGGGTGGCGGCGCGTGTTCGACGCGTTGGAACCCACTTTACGAAAGGCACCCGCACCCCGTCCGTGGAGGATTGCGGCCGCTACCGTTGAAATAATGGACGGCCGGATGTGGCGCATTCCACATCCCGGGCAAGGCCGCCCCGGGGGCAACTAGGGCAGGACGGCCCGCGCGACGGCGGCGACGCACTGCTGCTCGAGCCACGCCACCGGGAGCATCAGCACGAGCTGGCAGGCGATGAGCACCAGCACCGGCGTGATGTCCACGCCGCCGATGGGCGGGATCGCCTTCTGGAAGGGCTTGAGGAAGGGCCGGGTGAGGGCCTCGAAGAACGGGGCCACGGGGTGGAACGGGTTCACCCACGTGAGCAGCGCCTGGAAGAAGACCGCGCCCATCACGATGTAGACGGTGAGCCGGGCGAGCTTCACCAGCGCGAAGAACAGGAGGATCGAGAGCACGGGCCCGTTCGCGAGCGCCACGCCCTTCAGGAGCGCGAGGATGGCGAGCAAGAGGAACTCCGCCCCCCAGGCCACCGCGAACGAGGCGAGGTCCAGCTTGAAGAAGCCCGGGACGATCCGGCGCAGGGGCTTCACCGCGAAGTCCGTGATCGCCATCGTGAATTGCGCGAGCGGGTTGCGCGCCGGCGCGCGCAGCACCTGCATCCAGAAGCGCACGAGCGCGGACAGGATGAAGATGTTGAAGACCGTCTCGATGACGAATGCCAGGGCCAGTTCGAGCATCGCTAGCCCCTTCCGAACTCGTCGCCCAGCTCGCGGGAGCGGGCGGCGGCGGCCTTCACGGCCTCGCCGATGCGGGCCTTGAGGCCCGCGGCCTCCATCGTCGCGAGGGCCCGCTCGGTGGTGCCCCCCTTCGAGGTGACCTGCGCTCGAAGCACCGCCGGATCCTCGGCGCGCTCGCGGGCGAGCTTCGCGGCACCGGCGAACGTGGCGAGCGCGAGGGTCCGGGCCGCGCCAGGCGCGATGCCCATCTCCCGGCCCGCCTGCTCCACGGCCTCCAGAAAATAGAAGACGTAGGCCGGGCCGCTGCCCGAAACGGCGGTGACGGCATCGAGGTCCTCCTCGCGCGGCAACCACACGACCTCGCCCACGGCGGCGAGCAGCTCGGTCGCGCTCCGCCTTCCCGCCTCGTCCACGGCCGGTGGGGCATAGAGGCCGGTGACGCCCGCGTGCACGAGGGCCGGCGTGTTGGGCATCGCCCGCACGAGCGCGTCGTGCCCGCCCAGCCAGCGGGAGAGGTCGGCCAGGCGGATGCCCGCGGCGATGCTCACGACGAGCGTGCCGGGCGCGACGGGCAGGAGGGGCTTCACCGCCTCGCGCATCTGCTGGGGTTTGACCGCCAGGACGATGACGTCCGCCGCCGGGGCGCCCGCGGCCGACTCGCGCACGGCGACGCCGAAGCGCGCGGCGAGCGATTCGCGTCCGGCCGGGTCCGGCTCGACCACGGTGATGTCCGCGCGGGCGAAGCCGCGCGCGACGAGGCCGCCCACGATGGCGGCGCCCATGTTGCCGCCTCCCAGGAACAGCAACTTCATGGCGTCTTCTCCTCGATCCTTCGTTCGCCGAAAATGGCCGTTCCGATGCGCAGCATCGTGGCGCCCTGCGAGAGCGCGGCGGGAAAGTCGTGCGTCATGCCCATTGAAAGCGTATCGACATCGAGCCCCGCGGCCTTGAGCGCCTCGAACTCGCCTCGCAGGACGCCGAATTCCGCGCGCTGCGCCGCGTCGTCGCCCGAGGGGCTCGCCATGCCCATGACGCCGCGAAGCGCGAGCCCCGGAAGCGCCGCCACGCACCGCGCGAGGGCGAGCGTCTCGCCGGGGGCGACACCGCTCTTCGTGGCCTCCTGGCTGATGTTCACCTGCACGCAAACCTGAAGCGGGGGAAGCCCGGCCGGGCGGCCGCGGGAGAGGAGTTCCGCGATGCGCTCGCGGTCCACGCCGTGCACCCAGTCGAAGTGGCGCGCGACGTCCTTCGCCTTGTTGCCCTGCAGGTGGCCGATGAAATGCCAGGTCGCGCCGCGCCCGGCGAGCGCCTCGATCTTCTCGAGCGCCTCCTGCACGTAGTTCTCGCCGAAGTCGCGCTGGCCGGCAGCGAGGGCCTCGGCCACGAGCGCCGCCGGGCGCGTCTTCGAGACCGCCACCAGCGTCACGGCGCGGCTATCCCCTTGTAACGCTTCAAGAATGCGACTTCTTACGGCTTGCAGGTTTTCGGCTATTGGAGACATAATCGGCTCGACCTCGAGGTCCGATTCTACTCTGGCGAGGGCCGTTTCCCGCGCCCGCCCCGCGCTGTTCGAGAGAACCCGTCCCCACCGAAAGAGAACAAGATGGACATCGCCGAACTGCTCGCCTTCTCCGTGAAGAACAAGGCCTCGGACCTGCACCTGTCCGCGGGACTGCCGCCCATGATCCGCGTGCACGGCGACGTGCGCCGCATCAACGTGCCGCCGCTCGAGCACAAGGACGTGCACGGGATGGTCTACGACATCATGAGCGACTCGCAGCGCAAGATCTACGAGGAGACGCTCGAATGCGACTTCTCCTTCGAGATCCCGAACCTCGCGCGCTTCCGCGTGAACGCGTTCAACCAGCAGCGCGGCGCCGGCGCCGTGTTCCGGACGATTCCCTCGAAGGTGCTCACGCTCGAGGACCTGAACGCGCCCAAGATCTTCGCCGAGATCGCGAACCAGCCGCGGGGCCTCGTGCTCGTCACCGGGCCGACGGGTTCGGGCAAGTCGACGACCCTCGCCGCGATGGTCAACCACGTGAACGAGGCCGAATACGGCCACATCCTCACGGTGGAGGACCCGATCGAGTTCGTGCACGAATCGAAGAAGTGCCTGGTGAACCAGCGCGAGGTCGGCCCGCACACCCTGTCGTTCTCGAACGCCCTGAGGAGCGCCCTGCGCGAGGATCCGGACATCATCCTGGTGGGCGAGATGCGCGACCTCGAGACCATCCGCCTCGCGATGACCGCCGCGGAGACGGGCCACCTGGTGTTCGGCACGCTGCACACCTCGTCGGCCGCCAAGACGGTCGACCGCATCATCGACGTGTTCCCCGCGGCCGAGAAGGAGATGATCCGCGCGATGCTCTCCGAGTCGCTGCGCGCGGTGATCTCGCAGACCCTGTGCAAGACGAAGGACGGCTCCAGCCGCGTGGCCGCGCACGAGATCATGATCGGCACGCCGGCCATCCGCAACCTCATCCGCGAGGCGAAGGTCGCCCAGATGTACTCCGCCATCCAGACCGGCCAGGCGATCGGCATGCAGACGCTCGACCAGAACCTCCAGGACCTCGTGAAGAGGAACCTCATCAGCATCCCCGAGGCGCGCACCAAGGCCGCCAACAAGGACGCTTTCGTCGGCTAGCGCCGCCCCGCCACCGGAGGCCCCATGGAACGCGAACAATCACTGAAATTCATGCACGACCTGCTGCGCGCCCTCATCGCGCGCAAGGGCTCGGACCTCTTCATCACCGCGGGCTTCCCGCCGGCCATCAAGGTCGACGGCAAGGTGGCCCCGGTGTCGCAGCAGAGCCTCTCGCCCATCCACTCGCAGGAGCTCGCCCGCTCGATCATGACGGACAAGCAGGCGGCGGAGTTCGAGGCGACCAACGAGTGCAACTTCGCCATCAGCCCCACGGGCATCGGCCGGTTCCGCGTGAACGCGTTCGTGCAGCAGGGCCGCGTGGGCCTGGTGCTGCGCACGATCACCACGACGATCCCGAAGTTCGACGAGCTGGGCCTGCCGCAGGTGCTCAAGGACGTCGCGATGACCAAGCGCGGCCTCGTGATCTTCGTGGGCGGCACGGGCTCGGGCAAGTCGACCTCGCTCGCCGCGATGATCGGCCACCGCAACGAGAACAGCTACGGCCACATCATCACGATCGAGGACCCGGTCGAGTACGTCCACGAGCACAAGAACTGCATCATCACCCAGCGCGAAGTGGGCGTGGACACCGACAACTGGTTCGCGGCGCTCAAGAACACGCTGCGCCAGGCGCCGGACGTGATCCTCATCGGCGAGATCCGCGAGAAGGAGACGATGGAGTTCGGCATCGCCTTCGCCGAGACGGGCCACCTGTGCATGTCGACGCTGCACGCGAACTCGACCAACCAGGCCCTGGACCGGATCATCAACTTCTTCCCCGAGGAGCGCCGCGCGCAGCTCCTCATGGACCTCTCGCTCAACCTGAAGGCGATCATCTCCCAGCGGCTCATCCCCAAGAAGGGCAGCAAGGGGCGCGTGGCGGCCATCGAGATCATGCTCAATTCGCCGCTCATGTCCGACCTCATTTTCAAGGGCGAGGTGCACGAGATGAAGGCGCTCATCGCCCGCTCGCGCGAGCTGGGCATGCAGACCTTCGACCAGGCGCTCTTCGACCTCTTCGAGGCCGACCTCATCAGCTACGAGGATGCGCTGCGCAACGCCGACTCGGTGAACGACCTGCGCCTGCAGATCAAGCTCGAGAGCCGCAACGCCAAGAACCGCGACCTGGGCTCCGGGCTGGATCACCTTGAGATCGTGAAGTAGCGGCTGCGATCCGGTCGTTCGGGGGGCTCGCTTCGGCGGGCCCTTTTCATTGGTGAGCGACCATCAAGGCCTGCGTCATCATGGCTACGGATACGGAGCAGCCATCGACGGCGGAAGGACCATCGAGGGCGGGAAACGCGTTGCCGATTCAGGGCGGCGCAAGCACGGACTCTTGCGGGATGGGTGCCCCGATTTTTGGGGCCAGACAACACACGTCAGGCCCCAAAAATCGACCCATCCAATGTTGGCGGCGCTGCGGCCGCCAACCTGCGACGTCCGCGCCGCCATGAATCGGCAACGCGTTTCCCGCCCTCGATGGGGTCGTGCCCATGGATCCGGCGTCATGAATATCGGGCGCTGCGGATTCGTCGCGGCCGGCAATGCGATCAAGCGAACCGAAGCGACGGCCTGGGGTTGGGCGGAACACGAAGCGACGCTGCCCCCACTTGCGACGCCCCGGCCGGCGGTGGTTGGCCAATTGCCCCATCCCGGAACCCAACGCCCGGCCACCCGCTGACCGCAAGCCACCTCTCAGGACTTGCCGAAGAACCCCCGCATCACGTCGCCGATCTCCTGCATGCGGTACGGCTTCTTGAGCACGAGGTTCACGCCGGCGGCGAGCGCCCGCGTCTCGAAGCCCGCCCCGCCGTAGCCGCTCGCGATGACGATCGGGATGCCGGGCTTGGCCTTCCTCAGCTCCACCACGAGCTGCGTGCCGGTGAGCCCGGGCATGACCTCGTCGCTCACCACCGCCTCGTAACGCGCCGGGTCCGCGCGGAAGGCCTCGAGGGCCGCGCGGCTGTCGGTGTAGCCCGCGGGCTCGTAGCCCAGCGTCGCGAGCATCTCCTCGAGCGCCGCGAGAACCTCCGGCTCGTCGTCCACGGCGAGGATAACCTGGCCCTGCCCGCCGGCGAGGTCCGCCACGGCGACGGCCTTCGGCTCGCCGCCCTCGATGCGGGGCAGCCAGACGGTGAACGTCGTGCCGCATCCGCGCTCGCTCTCAACCTCGATGGCGCCACCGGATTCGCGCACGATGGAGTGCACGAGGGCGAGGCCCAGGCCCGTCCCGCGCCCGGCCGCCTTGGTGGTGAAGAAGGGCTCGAAGATGCGGTCGATCACCTCGGGCGGGATGCCCTCGCCGGTGTCGGCCACGCGGATCACGACCCATTCGCCCGGGGCGACCTCGGACAGCCGCGTCTTGACCGGCGCGGCGAGCGTGCGCGCCTCGATCGCGATGTCGAGCGCGCCGCCCTCGCCCATGGCCTGTACGGCGTTCGAGGCGAGGTTCATGAGCAGCTGGTGCAGGCGCGTGGGGTCTCCCATCACCGTCGCCTCGCCCTCGGGGCCCCGGAAATGGACATCGATCGCCGAGGTGGAACCCCGGATGAGCTCGCACACCTCGGCGGCGATGGGCGTCACCGCCACCGGCGTCTTCACGCCCGGCTCGGCGCGGCTGTAGGCGAGGATCTGCGAGACGAGGCTCTTGGCGCGGTTGCCCGCGTTCACGATGGTGTCGAGGTAGCGCTTGAGCTGCGGGTCCTGCGCGGCGCGGGCCTGCGCGAGCTCGCCGTAGCCCAGGATCGCGCCCAGGATGTTGTTGAAGTCGTGGGCGATGCCGCCGGCCAGGCGCCCGACGGCTTCCATCTTCTCGGCCTGGCGGAGCTGGGCCGCCAGGGCCTCGCGCTCGGCCTCGGCCTTCACGCGGGCGCTCACGTCGCGAACGAACCCGATCACGCGCCGGCGGCCGCCGCGCCCCGCGGAGCCGTCGTCCATCGCATAGCCGTTCACGGCCACGGTGATCCAGTCGTCGCTGCCGCGGCGCACCCGGTACTCCGCGACCATCTCGGTGAGTTCGCCGCGGGCGAACTTCTCGCGGATGCCACGCAGCCGGGCCCGGTCGTCGGGATGCACGATCGACATCCACTGGCGCACGTGGGCCAGCTCCTCGGCCGCGATGCCGAGCACCGCCCGCGTATCGCCGTCCCACAGCAGGAAACCGTTCGTGGGATCGAGTTCGTACAACAGGCTGCCGCTCGCCCGGATGGCCGCCTGGTGGCGCAGCCGCCAGGCTTCCGTGGAGCGCGCCTCCGCCTCGCGTTCGGCCAGCAAGGCCGCCGCGAAGAGCGTGGAGACGATCACTGTCGCGATGTAGCCCTGCACGTGCAGGAGCGAGCGCCAGACCGGCAGGCCCTCGATGGCGAAGGGGCCCGTCCCGTTGGCGGTGTGCCAGAAGCAAAGCAGCCCGAAGACGGCGAGGCCTGCCGTGGCGGCCCGCAACCCGAACCGCAGCGCCGCCCAGATGAGGAACGGCGCGCACAGGTAGGCGAGCGCCGGCACGTAGCCCGAGATGGCCGGGGTGTACCGGAAGACGAAGTGCGTGGTGAGGACGAGGCCCGCGAACAAGGCGACCAGTTCCGCGGTGCGGTCCTTGAGGGCGCGATCGCGCAGCGTGCGCCGCGAGGCCCGGCGGCCGCCTTGCCCCCAGGCGAGCAGCATCGGGGCCACCATGATCACCCCGAGGAAGTCCGAGACGAAGGTGATCGACCACTGCTCGCGCAGCGGCGCGTCGAAGATCGCGTACGCCGCCACCGCGTCCGTGAGGGCGACGATCGCCACCATCGGCACGAGGTTCACGAGGAACCCCCCCAGCCCGAAGAGACTCGAGATGCCCACCCGGCCGCCGCCCAGGCGCAGGAGCACGGCCGCGAGGAGCGCGGGCTCACCCACCCCCATGACGGCCGCGGCGATGCTTTCGGTGACGCCGGCCTTCACGGCGTAGCCGGCCGCGAGGTTGATCGCAGCCACGATCACGAGCAGTGTCGGCCAGCGGCGACGGCTGGCGACCAGCAGCGCCCCGAGGGCGAGGCCATCGGCGGGCCAGACGAAAGGCGGGAAGCGCGGGGAGAGGGGAAGCGAGAGCGCGAAGTACGCGAGCGCGGCGTATGCGAGCGCGAATGCGACGACGAGCCCCGGCGAACCCGGCGCGCTGTCGGCTGCCCCGGCGCCCTCGGGCCTGGCTTCGTTGTTGTTCACGGGGTCGGTGCCTCGCGGGTTTTCTGGCGATTCTACGGCCTGACGGCGTAAAATAGGCCCGATTCCCTCTACCCGGCCGGAAATATCTTGGAAGCCCACATCCTCGTCGTCGATGATGATCCCGCCATCCGCGACCTCGTCCGCGACTACCTCACCGAGCACGACCTGAAGGTTTCCATCGCCGGGTCGGGCAGCCAGATGGACCAGGTGCTGGCCGCCGAGACCATCGATCTCGTCATCCTCGACCTCAAGCTTCCGGACGAGGACGGCCTCGCCATCGCGCGGCGCCTGCGCGAGAAGCTCGACATGCCGATCATCATCCTCACGGGCAGCCGCAAGGAGGAAGTCGACCGCGTGATGGGCCTGGAGCTCGGCGCCGACGACTACGTCACCAAGCCCTTCAGCCAGCGCGAGCTGCTCGCCCGCATCAAGGCGGTCCTGCGCCGCACGGAAGTGAAGCGGGCCGTGCGTCGCGGCGAGGCCGTGCGCGCCTTCAGGTTCGCCGGCTGGGAGCTCAATACGGGCCTGCGGCGCCTGAAGTCCCCCGACGGCCGCTCGGTCGACCTCACCAACAGCGAATACGCCCTGCTCGTCGCGTTCCTGCGCTCGCCGCAGAAGGTGCTCACGCGCGACCAGCTCCTCGAATCGAGCCGGCTGCACGACGACATCTACGACCGATCGATCGACGTCCAGATCCTGCGCCTGCGGCGCAAGATCGAGGAAAAACCCAACGAACCCTCGCTGATCCGCACCGAGCGCGGCGCCGGCTACTACCTGGACACGGCGGTCGAAACCGTCGACTGAGCTTCTTGTCCCGCCAGTTCCGCCTCCCGATCGCCTTCCGGCCCCGCCTGCTGGATTGCCTGCCGGGATACTCGAAGGCCGATTTCTCGGCCGACTTCGGCGCGGGACTCACCGTGGCCCTCGTGGCCCTGCCCCTCGCGATGGCCTTCGGCATCGCCTCGGGCGTGCGACCCGAAGCGGGCATCGTCACCGCCATCGTGGGCGGCCTCATCGTTTCCCTGCTGGGTGGCTCGCGCGTGCAGATCGCGGGGCCGGCGGGCGCGTTCGTCGCCATCCTCTACGGCATCACGGAGAAGTACGGCGTCGCCAACCTGCTCATCGCCACCATCATGGCCGGCGTGCTGCTCTTCGCGATGGGGGCCTTCAAGCTCGGCACGCTGGTGCGCTTCATCCCGATTTCGATCGTGATCGGCTTCACCAACGGCATCGCCGTCATCATCGCGCTGCAGCAAGTGAAGGATTTCTTCGGCCTCGCCATCGAGAAGATGCCGTCGAACTTCTTCTCGCAGCTTTCGGCCATCGGCCAGGCGGCCGGGACGGCCAACTGGATCGCGGCCGTCATCGGCGTGGCCTCGGTCCTCGTGATCCTGGTCTGGCCGGTGTCCTACAAGCCGAACTCGGGGCGTTTCGCGCGCATCGCCTCGAAGCTCCCCTCGACGGTGATCGTGCTCGCCGTCTCGGCGGCCGTCGTGAGCGTGTTCCACCTGCCCGTCGAGACGATCGGCAGCCGCTTCGGCCAGCTGCCCTCGGGACTGCCGATGCCCGCGATGCCGGTGTTCAACTGGGAGACGGCGCAGAACCTCGTGGGCCCGACCATCGCCATCGCCTTGCTGGGCGCCATCGAGTCGCTCCTTTGCGCGCGCGTGGCCGACGGGCTGATCGAGGACCGCCACGACCCCAACCAGGAACTGATGGCGCAGGGCGTGGCCAATTTCGTCACGCCCTTCTTCGGCGGCATCGCGGTGACCGGCACCATCGCCCGCACCGTTACCAACGTGCGCACGGGCGGGCGCACGCCCGTCGCCGGCATCGTGCACGCCCTGGCGCTCTTCCTGGTGATCCTCGTGGCCGCGCCCCTCGCCTCGAAGATTCCGCTCGCGGCGCTGGCGGCCATCCTGATGTGGGTGGCCTGGAACATGGGCGAATGGCGCGAATTCCTGCGCATCCGCCAGTTCTCGATGATCTACAAGTCGACCCTGCTCTCCACGTTCTTCCTCACGGTCGTCTTCGACCTGGTGGTGGCGGTGGAGGTGGGCCTCGTCCTCTCCTCGCTCTTCTTCATCTACCGCATGAGCTCGCTCACCAAGATCGAGCCCTTCGACCTGCCGCACCCGGTGGCCCGCCTGGCGGACGGGAGGCGCGTGGAGGCCTACTCGCTCTTCGGCTCGTTCTTCTTCGGCTCGGTGACCAAGCTCGAGAACCTCGTGAACCCCAAGGGCCCCGTCCCCGACGTGCTCGTGCTCGAGATGCACCAGGTGATCAACATGGACACGACGGGCCTCGACGCGCTCGAGAGCCTGCACGCGATGCTGAAGAAGCGCGGCTCGCGCCTCGTCCTGGTCGATCCCAACGAGCAGCCCCTGGGCCTCTTCCGGCGCAGCGGATTCATCGAGCTGCTGGGCCACGAGAACGTCTTCGAGTCGATGGAGGAGGTCATCGACCATTTCCTCGACGCCCCGCGCGAGGACGAGAGCTCGGGAAACCTCGGGTACCTCTGAGTCGGCCCGCGGGGCCGGGCGGCGCTAGATCCGCGCGCTCGCCTCGCCGATGGCCGCACGCAGCGCCGCGTATTCCCGGACCACGGGATACTGCGGAAACTGCGCCAGGATGCCCTCCGGCGGCCGGAAGAAGATGCCCGCGTGCGCCGCGCCCAGCATGGCGGTGTCGTTGTACGAATCCCCCGCGGCGATCACCTGGAAGTTGAGGGCCCGGAAGGCGTTCACCGCCGCGCGCTTCTGGTCGGGCATGCGAAGCCGGTAGCCGCGCACGAATCCGGCGTCATCCACCTCGAGCCGGTGGCAGAAGAGCGTGGGCTCGCCCAGCTGCGCCATGAGCGGGCGGGCGAATTCGTAGAAGGTATCCGAGAGGATCACGACCTGGAACTTCGTGCGCAGCTCGTCCAGGAAAGCGCGCGCGCCGGGCATCGGGCCCATGCCCGCGATGACGGCCTGGATATCCGCGAGGCCGAGTTTTTTCTTCTCGAGCAGGTCGAGGCGAAAGCGCATGAGCTTGTCGTAGTCCGGCTCGTCGCGCGTGGTGCGCGAGAGTTCGGGGATGCCGGTTCGCTTCGAGAATTCGATCCAGATCTCGGGAACGAGGACGCCTTCGAGGTCGAGGCAGACGATTTGCAAGGGGAGGTCTCCGGCGCGGCCGTCAGGGGCCGCGCATTCACCCCCGATTCTACCGTGCGGCCCTTCAGGCCGATTCGAGCAGCGCCACCGTGCCGAGACCGCCGTCGGCGCAGATCGACACCACCGCGCGCTTGCCCGGACCCATCGCGGCCAGCTCCTTGACCGCCTGCGAAAGGATGCGCGCGCCCGTGGCGCCGAACGGGTGGCCGATGGCGACGCTGCCACCGTGCGGGTTGAGGCGATCCCACGGGAAAGCGCCGAGCGGAGCCGCGACGCCCGCCTTCTCGCGCACGAAGGCCTCGCTCTCGATCGCCGCGATGTTGCAGAGCACCTGCGCCGCGAAAGCCTCGTGGATCTCCCACAGGTGGATGTCCGCGAGGCCGAGCCCGTGCCGCGCGAGGAGCCGCGGAATCGCGTAGGCGGGCGCCATGAGCAGGCCCTCCGTCGCGAGGTCCACGGCCGCGATCTCCCAATCGATGAGTCGCGCTTTCGGGCCGCCTGCGGGCAGTCGCGAAAGGCCGGCTTGCGTCGCCACCCAGAGCGCCGCCGCGCCGTCGGTGAGCGGCGAGGCGTTGCCCGCGGTGATCGTGCCCGCCCCGCGGTCGAACGCGGGTCTCAATTTCGCGAGCTTCTCGGGCGTGGTGTCCGCCCGCGGGATGCCATCGCGCGCCGCCTCGCCCGCCGGGATGACCAGGTCGTCGAAGAAGCCGCCGGCCAGGGCCTTCACGGCGCGCGCATGTGACTCGTAGGCCAGCCGGTCCTGCGCCTCCCGCGGGATCTTCCGCGCCTTCGCCATCTCCTCGCAGTGCTCGCCCATGCTCTTGCCGGTCGCCCGGTTGCGCACCGACGGCACATGCAGCTTCACGTCGGCGGCCTTGATGGCGAAGAACCGGTCGATCCGCTCGCCGAACGAGCGCGCCTGCGTGAGGCGCCGCAACCAGTCCGAGAGCCCCTGCGACAATCCGATCTGCACGCGGCTCATGCTCTCCACGCCGCCGGCCAGGGCCAGGTGGAAGTCGCCGCCCAGCATCGATGCCGACTCGAACGCCGCCACCATGCTCGTCGAGCAGGCGAGCACCGTCGTGAAGGCGGGCGTCTCCCCCGGCAGGCCCGCTTCCAGCACTACCTCGCGGGCGATGTTGCTCCAGCCCAGGTTGGAAGCCACCGTGCCCCAGGCGACGAGGTCGGGCCGGTCGCCCGCGGCGAGCTTCGTGCCCATTGCCTTTGCGACGGGAATCGAGAGCGCCACGGCATCCAGGGCGGCGAGGCCGCCGTCGACGCGGGCGAAGGGCGTGCGCACGCCCGGGACGAGCCAGACGGGCTTCGCGGGATCGAGGTTCGGTTTCATCGGTTTCTCCTTCGTTCGGTCATCGCCACGAGTCGCCTCCGCCATGCTCGCGGTCGAAGCGCTCGCGGTCGCGGGCGAACATCGCCTCGAGCTCCTCGCGGCCCGCGCGGGCGGCGTTGAGCAGGCGGGTCTCGTCCTGGTAGTGGGGCAGGTTCGCCTCGAGCGAGGCGCCGTTGTGGCGGCGGAAGGTGTCCGCCATCTCGCGGGCGCGGTAGGGGTCGACGCCGAGGGCCTCGAGCGCCGCCCGGCCCATGCGAAGCGCGGATTCGAAGGTCTCGCGTTCCACCACTTCGACGCCGCGCAGGCGCAGTTCGTAGTAGTGGGAGACATTGCGGGCGCGCGCGACGATCGGCAATTGCGGCCAGTTCGCGCGCACGCGGTCGGTGAGCGCGAGGCTGCCGTCCACGTCGTCGATGGCGTTCACGAGCAGGCGCGCTCGTCCCGCCCCGGCGGCGGCGAGCAGGTCCGTGCGCGTCGCATCGCCGTAGAAGACCTGGTAGCCGAACTTGCGCAGCAGCTCGATCTGCTCCGGGTCGTGGTCGAGCACCACGGCGCGCACGCCGTTCGCGAGCAGCAGGCGGCCCACGATCTGGCCGAAGCGGCCGAAGCCCGCGATGATGACGGGCGCCTCCTCGGGAATCGCGTCGGGCTCGCGGGCGCCCTCCGCCTTCACGCAGAGCCACCGGTCGTGGGCGAGCAGCAGGAGGGGCGTCGCCGCCATCGAGAGCGCGACCGAGATGGTGAGGAGCGCCTCCCATTCGCGGGAGAGCACGCCCGCGACGCGCGCCGAGGCGAACACCACGAACGCGAATTCGCCGCCCTGCGACAGGAGGAACGCGAAGAGCAGGCGCTGGCGGGCCGTCACGCCGAGCGCGCGCGCCACCGCCCAGAGGGTCGCGATCTTGATGGCAAGGAAGCCGCCCACCAGCAGGAGCACCATCGCCGGCCGCGACGCGAGCAGGCCGAAGTCGACCGTCATGCCCACCGCGATGAAGAAGAGGCCCAGCAGGAGGCCCTTGAACGGTTCGATGTCCGTCTCGAGCGCGTGGCGGTACTCCGAACCGGCGAGCAGGACGCCCGCGAGGAACGCCCCGAGTGCCATCGACAGCCCCGCGGCCGTCATGAGCTGCGCGATGCCCAGGACGAGCAGGAGCGCGAACGCCGTGAAAAGCTCGCGGATGCCGGTCCGCGCGACGAGCCGCATCGCGGGTCGCGTGAAATAACGCCCGATCACGACGACCCCCGCGACCGCGGCGAAGGCGAGGGCGAAGCGCTGCCAGGCCGGCTCGGTGGACGCCGCGGGCGCGCCGGCGAGCAGCGGCACCATGGCGATGAGCGGGATGGCGGCGATGTCCTGGAAGAGGAGGATCGCGAAGGCCGAGCGGCCCGTGGGCGTGGCGAGCTCGTTGCGCTCGGTCATCGTCTGCACGGCGATCGCGGTCGAGGACAAGCCCAGCGCGAGTCCCGCGACGAGCGCCGCCTGCCACGGCAGCCCCAGCG
The DNA here is from genome assembly GCA_016711875.1 of Betaproteobacteria bacterium. GTDB lineage: Bacteria > Pseudomonadota > Gammaproteobacteria > Burkholderiales > Usitatibacteraceae > FEB-7. Next base: position 813,055 of record JADJSD010000001.1, read on the forward strand.
CGAGGAGCCCGCCGGCGAGCGCGAACCCGCACGCCGCGAGCTGCAGCGAGCCGCCGCCGAAGACCTCCTTGCGCATCGAGAGCAGGCGCTTCGGGTCGAGCTCGAGCCCGATGACGAAGAGCATCAGCACGACGCCCAGCTCCGCGAGGTGCAGCGTGGACTCGACGTCGCCCGCGAGCGCGAGGCCCCAGGGCCCGATGGCCGCGCCCGCGAGGAGGTAGCCCAGCACGGAGCCGAGCTTCGCACGGGCGGCAAGCGGCACGATGACCACCGCCGCGGCGAGGAAGATGATGGCCTCGTTCACGCGCCGCGCCCCTGCCGCCAGGCGAGAAGCCGCGCCCGCAGCGCCTCGCCCGAGCGCACGAGCGCCTCGTCGTCCACGCGGTGCGCGCCGTGCAGCACGTGCGGCTCGAGCCAGCCCATGCCGCAGAAGCGCGCCGTGCGCTCCAGGGGCGGCACGAAGGCCTCGAACGGCAGGCCGTGACGGCCCTTCCCGGAGAACGCGGCCTCGTCGCCGCCCGTCGTCACGGCCCACAGGCAATCCTTGCCCGCGAGCGCCGTGCCGCCCTCGCCGTAGGCCCAGCCCTTCACGAGGACGACGTCGAACCAGTGCTTGAGCAGGCCCGGGACGCCATACCAGTGCATCGGCGCGAGCCACACGACGAGCTGCGCGGCCTCGAGGGCCGCCTGCTCGGCGCGCGGGTCCACGTCGAAATCCGGATAGCGGTCGTAGAGCGAGCGCACCTCGGTGCGCTCGAGCGGCGCGAGGGCACGCACGAGCGCGTCGCACGCCCGCGAGCGGCCGGGATAGGGATGCGCGAGGAGCACGAGGATCGGCGGCACCGCGCCGTCGCGATCCGGGTCAGTCACGGAAGCCCGGGGGACGCTTCTCGCGCGCGGCGAGGCCGGCCTCCTGCAGGTCGCCGGACAGCAGCATGGCCGCATTCCACGTCGCCACGTAGTTGAGGCCGTCGGCCACGGAATGGTCGCGCGCGTAGGTGATCATCTCCTTGCAGCCGCGGATCGCGAGCGGCGACTTGGCCGCAATGGAGGCGGCGATCGCCATCACGCCCTCGCCGAGCGCCTCGGGCGTCGCGAAGCAGCGGTTCACGAGGCCGATCGCCTGCGCCTCCGCGCCGTCGACGACGCGCCCGGTGTAGGCGAGCTCGCGCGCCATGCCCTCGCCGACGAGACGCGGCAGGCGCTGCAGCGTGCCCACGTCCGCCGTCATGCCCACGTCGATCTCCTTCACCGAGAACTTCGCGTCGGCCGAGCAGTAGCGGATGTCGCACGCGGTGATGAGGTCCATGCCGCCGCCGTAGCAAACGCCGTGGACAGCCGCGATGACGGGCTTGCGGCACCGTTCGAAGGCGGTGAGCGTGTCCTGCAGGTCGAGGATGAGGCGGCGAAGCTTCTCGCGGCTCCTCGCGCCGTCCTCGTCGCGAAGTCGCGCGGCGAGGCCCTCGAGCATCGCGAGGTCGATGCCGGCGGTGAAGTGCCGGCCGGCGCCCTTGAGCACCACGACGCGGATCTCCGGCGTCTCGTCGGCGTGGCGCATGGCCTCGCGCAGCTCGTGCCACATCGCCTCCTCCATCGCGTTGGCCTTGTCGGGGCGGTTGAGGGTGAGGACGGCAACGGGGCCTTCGCGGTCGAGGGCGATCGTGGTGGCTTGCATGGAAGGCTCCGGGGTTGCGATGCGGGCGCTCAGCCGAAATCGGGCCGGGCGCCGAGATGGTCGAGGACCACGCCCGCGAAGACCGCGAGCCCGATCCAGTGGTTGTGGCGGAAGGCACGGAAGCAGCCTTCGCGCGTGCGATCGCGGATCCAGAAGTAGTGCACGATCGCGACCGCGAGCGCGGCAGCGAGCCCGAGGAAGTAGAAAGTCCGCCAGCCCTGCCAGATGCCGACGGCCGCCATCGCGCCCACGAACAGCCCGTAGCAGGCCATCACGGCCGCCACGTCGTGCCGGCCGAAGAAGATGGCGGAGGTCTTGATGCCGATGCGCAGGTCGTCGTCGCGGTCCACCATCGCGTACTCGGTATCGTAGGCGAGCACCCAGAACAGGTTGGCCCCGAAGAGGGCCCACGCGAGGGGCGGCACGTCGTTCGTCACCGCGGCGAACGCCATGGGGATGCCGAAGCTGAAGCAGTGCCCGAGCCAGGCCTGCGGCACCGCGAGGAAGCGCTTGGTGAACGGGTAGATGGCCGCGAGCGCGCCAGCGCCCACGGAAAGGCCGATGGTGAGCAGGTTCTGGGTCCACACGACCAGGAGGAAGGCGCAGAGCGCGAGCGTCGCAGCGACGAGCACGGCCTCCTGCGGCCGGATCGTCCCGGCGGCGAGCGGCCGCTCCTTCGTGCGCTTCACGTGGGCGTCGAAGCCTCGGTCCGCGTAGTCGTTGATGGCGCAGCCGGCCGAGCGCATCAGCACCGTGCCCATCGCGAAGATCCAGAGGACGCGCCAATCCGGAATGCCGCCTGAGGCGATCCACAGACCCCACAGCGTGGGCCAAAGGAGCAGCAGGATGCCGACGGGCTTGTCGAGCCGGACGAGCTTCTCGTACGCATCCAGGCGCGCGAGGACGGCGCTCACGGGCCCGGCCCTAGCCCAGGCGGACGAGCGCCGGCAGGAAGACCTCGGTCACGAGGAGCGGCCGGCCGTGCTTCACGAAGCGCGAACGCCGCGCCCGGAGGAAGGGCAGGTCGCGGCCCGTGAGCGCGCTCGCCTGCTTCCACAAGGGATGCCGCCGGTCGAGCCGGACGAACTCCAGCGGCCCGCGTTTCACCAGCGGGTCGGTGAAAAGCGCCTCGGCGAGCGGGCGCGTGCCCAGTCCGCGAAGGCCCCGCCAGATGCCCGAGAGGTCGCGCCGGGACGCGATCGAGTGCGCGAGCACCACCGGCTCGCCCCTGGCGAGGAGCAGCACTTCGCGCACGAGCGCCAGGCGATGCGCCGGTTGTCCGAGCTGCCGGGACTCGTCGCCGTTCGGGATGCGCGGGCCCTGCCGCACGATGCGCACGCGGAAATCCGGCTCCACCGCGCGGATGCGCCAGGTGAGCGACCCGCGCCAGGCGAGCCACGGACGCCAGGGATCGGAGTGCGGCGGCGCGAGCCGTTTCCATCGGTTCATGCCTTGAGGTAGAACTGCCGCTGGCCCAGCCAGCGGTCGAGGTGGCGCTCGACGGCGTGGGAGCGGGCCGCGATCATCTCGTCGGCGGTGGCGCGCGCGAGCTCGATGAGATCGGCGTCTCGCTCGAGGTCGGCGAAGCGCAGCAGGGGCGCGCCGCTCTGCCGGGCACCGAGGTATTCCCCCGGCCCGCGCAGCAGCAGGTCCTGCCGCGCGATCTCGAAGCCGTCGGTGTTCTCGTAGATGATCTTGAGCCTCGCCCGCGCCGTGTCCGAGAGCGGCCGATGATACAGCAGGATCGCGAGGCTCTTCGCGGTGCCGCGGCCCACGCGGCCGCGCAGCTGGTGCAGCTGCGCGAGGCCCATGCGCTCGGCGTGCTCGATCACCATGAGCGAGGCGTTGGGCACGTCCACGCCCACCTCGATCACCGTGGTCGCCACGAGCAGCTGCACGCGCTTCGCCTTGAAGGCGGCCATCACCTCGGCCTTCTCGTCGGGCTTCAGGCGGCCGTGCACCAGGCCCACGGCCAGGTCGGGAAAGGTGGTCTTGAGGGTCTCGAAAGTCTCGAGGGCCGTCTTGAGCTGGAGCGTCTCCGATTCCTCGATGAGCGGGCAGACCCAGTAGGCCTGCGCGCCCTCGCGGCAGCTCTCGCGCACGCGGGCCACCACCTCGTCGCGCCGCGACTCGTCCACGAGCTTGGTCACCACGGGCGTGCGGCCCGGCGGCAGCTCGTCGATCACGCTCACGTCGAGGTCCGCGTAGTAGCTCATGGAGAGCGTCCTCGGGATCGGCGTCGCGCTCATCATGAGCTGGTGGGGTTCCGCGCCCTTCGACGCCAGCGCGAGCCGCTGCGCGACGCCGAAGCGGTGCTGCTCGTCGACGATCGCGAGCCCGAGCCGGTGGAACGCGACATCGCCCTGGAAGAGCGCGTGCGTGCCGATGGCGAGGCGCGTCTCGCCGCGACCGATCGCCTCGATCGCGTTCTTCTTCGCGCGCGCCTTGAGGCTGCCCGAGAGCCAGGTGACCTTCACGCCCAGCGGCTCCAGCCAGTGCGCGAGCTTGAGGTAGTGCTGCTCGGCGAGGATCTCCGTGGGCGCCATGAGCGCCACCTGGAAATCGTTCTCGACGGCCTGCAGCGCGGCGAGCGCCGCCACCAGGGTCTTGCCGCTGCCCACGTCTCCCTGCAGCAGGCGGCGCATGGGGTGCGGCTGGCCCAGGTCGTGGGCGATCGTGGCCCAGGCCTTCTTCTGGGCGCGCGTGAGCGGGAAGGGCAGCGACTTCACGAGGGCGCTCGTGAGGGTGTGCTTCTCGGCCATGCGCGGGGCCGCCTTGCCGCGCCGCTCGCGGTAGGCGAGGCGCATCGCGAACTGCTGCGCGAGGAGTTCGTCGAACTTGAGGCGCCGCCACGCCGGGTGCGTTCGCTCCTCGAGGCGGACCGGATCGGCGTCGGGCGGCGGGCGGTGAAGCAGCAGCACGCTTTCGCGGAAGGGGCCGAGCGCGAGGCGCTTGAGCAGCGCGGGCTCCAGCGTGTCGTCGAGCAGCAGCGTGTCGAGCGCATGCTCGATGAAGCCGCGCAGGTTCGCCTGCGTGAGCCCGGCGGTCGTGGGGTACACCGGCGTGAGGCTGTGCGGCAGCGGCGCGCCCTCGCTCACCACGCGCACCTTGGGGTGGACCATCTCCGCGCCGAAGAAACCGGGGCGGACCTCGCCGTAGAGGCGCAGGCGCCGGCCCGGCTCCATCTGCTTCACCTGGCTCGGGTAGAAGTTGAGGAAGCGCACCCAGAGATCCGAGGCGCCGTCGGTGAGCTTCACGACGAGGGTTCGCCGCGGACGGTACTTGACCTCGCACTCGACCACGACGGCCTCCACGAGCACCGGTTCGCCCGGCACGGCCTCGGCGAGCGGCGTGAGCTTCGTCTCGTCCTCGTAGCGAAGGGGCAGGTGCAGCGCGAGGTCGAGCTTCGAGACGATGCCCAGCTTCGCGAGCTTCTCGCGGATGGCGGGGCCGGCGACGAGATCGTCCCGGGTGGCGGGGGAGGCGGGCGGCTCGGCCGCGGCGCGGCCCGGACGGGCGGCCACGGGGCAGGTCAGCCGCCCGGGCTTTCGCGCGGGACGGGGCTGTGCATCACCGCGTCGATCTCCACCTGCGCGCCGCGCGGGAGCGCGGCGACGCCAACGGTGACGCGGGCGGGGTGGGGCTCGCGGAAGCGCGCGGCCATCGCCTCGTTCACCTTCGCGAAGTTCGCGAGGTCCGTGAGGTAGATCGTGACCCGCACCACGTCGTCGAAACCGCCGCCTGCCTCGCGGCACACGGCCTCGAGGTTGTCGAAGACGCGATCGACCTGGGCCTCGAACCCGTCGACGAGCTGCATCGTCTTCGGGTCGAGCGGGATCTGGCCGGAGAGCCAGACGGTGTCGCCGGCGCGGATGGCCTGCGAGTACGGGCCGATGGCGGCGGGAGCGCCGGCGGCGGTGATCGGGGTCTTCATGGCTGCCGCTTGAGCCGCGAGAGGCGGACCACCTCGGGAATGCGGCGCAGGCGCCGGAACACCTGCGCGAGGTGCATCCGGCTTCGCACCTGGATCATGAACACGATCGTGGTGTAGGCGCTCGTCGCGCGCTCCTCGGTCTCGATGTGGTCGATGTTCGAGTCCGCCTCGGAGATCTCCGCCGCCAGGCGCGCGAGCACGCCGCGCTGGTTGGCCGCGGTGAGCCGGACGTTCACGTCGAAGAGCCGGCCGGGCGCCGCGTCCCACTGCACGTCGACCCACTTCTCCGGGTCGAAGTGGAAGGGATGGATGGCCGGGCAGTCGTGGGTGTGCACGACGAGGCCCTGCCCCTTCTTGATCTGCGCGATGATCGGGTCGCCCGGGATGGGGCGGCAGCACGGCGCGAACTGGACCGCGAGGCCCTCCGTGCCGCGGATGGTGATCGAGTCGAGGCGCCGGCCCGATTCGGGCGGCCCCTCGGGCGAGGCGAGAAGCTTCTTCGCCACGACAACGGCCAGGCGCTTGCCCAGGCCGATGTCCGCGAGCACCTCCTCGCGCGAGCGCGAGCTGTCGCCCTTGTGGAAGCGCTTCCAGTGTTCCTCGCCGATCTCGTCGGGGTTCGCGTGCAGCGAGCGAAGGGCCTGCACCAGCAGGAGCTCGCCGACTTCCGCCGATTCCGCCGACTGCATCGTCTTGAGATAGTGGCGGATGTGCGAGCGCGCCTTGCCGGTGGCCACGTACGAAAGCCACACCGGGTTCGGCCGCGAGCTCGGGTCCGTCACGATCTCGACGCGGTCGCCGTTGCGAAGCACCGTGCCCAGGGGCACCGTCTCGCCGTTCACGCGCGCCGAGACGCAGTGGTTGCCCACGTCCGTGTGCACGCCGTAGGCGAAGTCGATGGGCGTCGCCCCGCGCGGCAGCGAGAAGATCTTGCCCTTGGGCGAGAAGACGTAGACCTCCTCCGGGAAGAGGTCCACCTTGATGTGCTCGAGGAACTCGAGCGCGTCGCCCGATTCGCTCTGGATCTCCAGCAGCGACTGCAGCCACTGGTGCGTCTTCAGCTGCACGTCCTTGCCGCCGCCCTCCGCGCTCTTGTAGAGCCAGTGGGAGGCGACGCCGGCCTCGGCCACCTTGTGCATGTCCGGCGTGCGGATCTGCACCTCGACGGGCATGCCGAAGGGACCGAAGAGCGTGGTGTGCAGGGACTGGTACCCGTTCGCCTTCGGGATGGCGATGTAGTCCTTGAACTTGCCGGGGATGGGCTTGTACATCGTGTGCAGCGCGCCCAGGGCGAGGTAGCACGCCGCGACGTCGGGCACGAGGATGCGGAAGCCGTAGATGTCGAACACGTCGGAGAAGGAAATGCTCTTCTCCTGCATCTTCTTGTGGATGGAGGAGATGTGCTTCTCGCGGCCGTGCACCTGCGCCTCGACGCGGAATTCCTTCAGGCGGTGCTGGATGGCGTCCTGGAGCTTGCCCACGGCGTCGCGCCGGTTGCCGCGCGCCTTCCTGAGGGCCTTGTCGAGCACCTTGAAGCGCGTGGGGTGCAGGAAGCGGAAGCCCAGGTCCTCCAGCTCGTAGTAGATGGCATTGAGGCCCAGGCGGTTCGCGATGGGCGCGTAGATCTCGAGCGTCTCCTTCGCGATGCGTTCCTGCTTCTCCGCATGCACGGCGTCCAGCGTGCGCATGTTGTGCAGGCGGTCGGCGAGCTTGATGAGGATGACGCGCACGTCGCGCGCCATCGCGAGCAGCATCTTCCTGAAGTTCTCGGCCTGCGCGTGCTGGAGCGTCGCGAACTCGATGCGGTCGATCTTCGAGACGCCGTCCACGAGGTCCGCGACGGCCTTGCCGAAGCGCTTGGAGATCTCGCTCTTGGTGGTGGGCGTGTCCTCGACGACGTCGTGCAGGATCGCGGCCATGAGGGCCTGCGGGTCGAGGTGCCAATCGGCGAGGATCTTCGCCACCGCGAGCGGGTGGGTGATGTACGGCTCGCCGCTCTTGCGGTACTGCCCGGCGTGCGCGGCCCGCGCGACCTCGTAGGCCGCCTCGATCTGCGCGATGTCGCCGGGCTTGAGATAGCCCAGCGCGGCGGAGAGATCCGCGGCGTCCGGTCCGGGCGGCGTCGTGCCCGGGCCCTTGAGGCCCCCCGCGACCGAGTGGACGCCGGGGAGGGACATGGGCTAGTTCAGAGAACCGGGGGCGTGGGCGCCGGCGGGTTGAGGAGCTCCACGCCCACCTTGCCCAGGGCGATCTCGCGAAGCGCGATCACGCAGGGCTTGTCCTTGTTGGCTTCCACCAGCGGGGAAGCGCCCAGGGCGAGCTGTCGAGCGCGGTTGGTCGCGGCCAGCGTGAGTTCGAAGCGATTCGGGAAGAACTTGATGCAGTCGTCGACCGTGATGCGGGCCATGGCGTCGCTCCGTTACTTGAATTCGTCGAGTAGACGATCGAGCCGCGTGCGGCGCCGATCGCGAGAGAGGCGTGCCGCCCGGACCACGGCCTGCAGGTCCGCCAAAGCCGCCTCGAAGTCTTCATTGACAATTATATATTCAAATTCAAGAACATGCGAGATCTCTTCGCGGGCGCTCGCCATGCGCCTCTCGATGACCTCGGGCGAGTCCTTCCCGCGGGCCGTGAGGCGACGCCGGAGCTCGGCCAGCGAGGGGGGCAGGACGAAGATCCCGACCATGCGGGGAAAGAGCTTGCGGACCTGTTCGGCGCCCTGCCAGTCGATCTCGAGGAGCACGTCGTGGTCGCCACCCAGCTCCTCCTCGATCCACCGGCGCGAGGTGCCGTAGTAGTTGCCGTAGACGTTGGCGTGCTCGAGAAAATCGCCCTCGGCGATCATCCGCTCGAAGGTGGCGCGGTCGACGAAATGGTAGTCGCGGCCCGCCTGCTCGCCGGCGCGGGGAGCGCGGGTGGTGTGCGAGACGGACAGGCGGATGCCCGTCTCGGACTCCAGGAGGCGGGTCACGAGGCTCGTCTTGCCCGCCCCGGAGGGCGCCACGACGACGAAGAGATCGCCGGACAATTTATTCTTCCCCTTGACGGTGCTACGCAACCCCTACTCGATGTTCTGGACTTGCTCGCGCATCTGCTCGATGAGCACCTTGAGCTCGACCGAGATGCGCGTCATGTCCTGCGAGACGGATTTCGACCCGAGGGTGTTGGCCTCGCGGTTGAGCTCCTGGCAGAGGAAGTCGAGGCGCTTGCCGCAGGCGCCGCCCTTCACGAGCACGCGCCGGAACTCCGTGACGTGGGTGGCGAGGCGCGCGAGCTCCTCGTCCACGTCCACGCGCGCGGCGAAGAGGACGACTTCCTGCTGGATGCGTTCGTCGGACGGGTTCGCGGCGGCCTCGGCGAGCTTCGCGGCGAGCTTCTCGCGGAAGGCCTTCATCACCTCCGGCACGAGAGGGCGGGCCTCGGCCACGCGCTCGGCCATCGCGTCGAGCCGCTCCACGAGCACCTGGGCGAGCTTCTCGCCTTCGCGCCGGCGGGACTGCGAGAGCTCCGCGACGGCCGACTGCGCGAGCTTCGCGCCGTCCTCGCGCAGCGTGTCGGGAGAGAGCTCGGCGCTCGAGAGCACGCCGGGCCAGTGCAGGATCTCCGACACCGAGAGCGTGCGCGCTTCCGGGAAGGCGGCCTGCACGCGCTTCGCGGCCTCGCCCAGCGCGGCGAGCGCCTCGCCATCGGGCACGAGCGATTTCGGGCCGGCGCTCGAGGGAGTGAAAGTGAGGCGGCAATCGACCTTGCCGCGCGTGAGGCTCGCGGCCACGGCCTCGCGCAGGACCCCTTCGAGGGCGCGAAGCTCCTCGGGCAGCCGGCAGGCGACCTCGAGATAGCGGTGGTTCACGCTCTTCACTTCGAGCGCGAGCTGGCCGCCCGTCACGGGAAGGGTGGCAGCGGCAAAGCCGGTCATGCTGGCGATCATCGGGCGGGCGTCTCGAGGAGTCGAAAGGGGGGAAGGCAGGCACCTTCGGCGCGCAAAAGCAAAAAAATCCTTTGCGTTCGCGGCTTTACAAGGTGGAATCGATTGCCGACAATGCCGTGAATTATAGCGGAACCCCGCACCCCCTCCCATGGCCTCGCAGGTGAACCAGCCGTTGCCCGGTGGCTACGTGCTGAACGGCTATCGCGTCGACAAGCCGCTTTCATCGGGCGGGTTCAGCATCGTCTATCTCGCGCGCGACGAGACGGGAACCCCCTACGCCATCAAGGAATACCTGCCGTCCTCGCTCGCGCTGCGCAGCGAGGGCGTCGAGGTGCGCATCGACGACCCCGAGCACCTCTCGACCTTCCGCCACGGCCTGAAGTGCTTCTTCGAGGAAGGCCGCGCGCTCGCCCTCATCTCGCACCCGAACGTGGTTCGCGTGGAGAACTTCTTCCGCGCGAACGAGACCTGCTACATGGTCATGCAGTACGTGCGCGGACGCACGCTCCAGTTCCACATCCAGCGCAACCGCGCCGAGTTCACCGAGACCTTCATCCGCCGCATCTTCATGCACCTGATGAACGGCCTGCGCGAGGTGCACGCCAACAAGCTGCTGCACCTGGACATCAAGCCGGCCAACATCTACCTCGCGATGGACGGCCGCCCCGTGCTGCTCGACTTCGGCGCGGCGCGCATCACGCTCTCGGACGAGCCGATGAAACTCAAGCCCATGTACACCGCGGGCTTCGCGGCGCCGGAACAGTACAAGTTCATCCCCGCCGAGCTGGGCCCGTGGAGCGACATCTACTCGGTGGGCGCCACGATGTACACCTGCATCTCCGGCACGCCGCCGCAGGCGGCCGACACGCGCCTCGAGAAGGACCGACTGATCCCCCTGCGCACCCTCACCCGCGAGACCTATTCCGACGACCTCTACGCCATCATCGACGCCTGCCTCAAGCTCGACCACCTCGCGCGGCCGCAGACGGCCTTCGAGCTGCAGAAGATGCTCATGACCGAGCCCGCCGAACCGGCCCCGAAGGGCTTCCTCGACACGCTGAACAAGCCGCTGTCGAAGCTCTTCACGAGATAGGCCCGCCCCGCTGGATTCCATGCGCTTCACGATCTTCCAGGACAGCCGCCAGGGCGACCGCGACGGGAACGAGGACCGTGTCGGCTACTCGTTCTCGCGCGAGGTGCTGCTCATGGTGGTCGCCGACGGCATGGGCGGGCACCACGGCGGCGAGGTCGCGGCCGAGATCGCGGTGAACGAGATCCAGCGCCAGTTCCAGCAGGAGGCGAGGAACCGCCTGCGCCGCCCGCAGGATTTCCTCGTCACCACGATCAACGCGGCGCACCGCGCCATCGTCTCGCACGCCGTCGCGAACAACCTGCTCGAGTGCCCGCGCACCACCTGCGTCGCCTGCATCGTGCAAGGCGGCGTCGCGTACTGGGCGCACGCGGGCGATTCGCGCCTCTACCTGCTGCGCGGCGGCCGCCTCCTCGCCCAGACCTCGGACCACTCGCGCGTGCAGCAGATGATCGACTCGGGCGCCATCACGCCGGAGATGGCCGCCACGCACCCGGACCGCAACAAGATCTACAGCTGCCTGGGCGGGGTCGTGCCGCCGATCATCGCCGTGGGCGGCGAGCACGCGCTGGAGGTGGGCGACACCGTCGTCCTCTCCACCGACGGCTTCTGGGCGCAGATTCCGCCCACCCTCATCGCGAGCCTGCTGAAGAAGCAGGACGTGGTGGGCCTGCTGCCGGGCCTGCTCACCGAGGCGCACCGGCGAGCCGGCGGCGAATCCGACAACCTCTCCGTCGTCGCGATGACGTGGGAAGCGCAGGACGACCCGCGCTACGCCGACACGCAGTCGATGGACGGCGAATTCACCACCTCCTCCAATTCCAACACGATGGAGCTGGGACGGGCGATGCCGCACGAGGACGTGACGGACGAGGAGATCGAACGGGCCATCGCCGAGATCCAGGACGCCATCAAGCGCGTGCCGCGCTAGCGCGGCGCCACCCCGCACACCCGCACCCTTCCGGAAAGACCGCCATGCCCCGTTTCGAGAACCGTCCCGCGGACGCGCTCCGCCCCCTTCGCATCACCCGCGGCTTCACGCGCCACGCGGAGGGCTCCGTGCTGGTGGAGTTCGGCCAGACGCGCGTGCTGTGCACCGCGAGTGTGGAGGAGAAGGTGCCACCCTTCCTCAAGGGCAAGGGCAGCGGGTGGGTGACCGCCGAGTACGGCATGCTGCCGCGTGCGACGCACACCCGCGGGCGCCGAGAGGCGGCCGAAGGCAAGCAGTCCGGCCGCACGCAGGAGATCCAGCGCCTCATCGGCCGCTCCCTTCGCGCGGTGACGGATCTCGCCGCCCTGGGCGAGCGCCAGGTCACGCTCGACTGCGACGTACTCCAGGCCGACGGCGGCACGCGCTGCGCGTCGATCACCGGCGCCATGGTCGCGCTCGCCGACGCCGTGCGCTTCCTCAAGGAGAAGGGCCTCGTCGCCGGCGAGCCGCTCAAGGACTTCGTGGCCGCCGTCTCCGTGGGGCTGGTCGAAGGCGAAGCGCGCCTCGACCTGGACTACGAGGAGGACTCGGGCGGCGACACCGACATGAACATCGTGATGACCGGCTCGGGCGGCTTCGTGGAGATCCAGGGCACGGCCGAGGGCGAACCGTTCACCCGCGCGCAGATGGACTCGCTCGTCGCCCTCGCGGCCAAGGGCATCGGCGAGCTGGTCGCGGCGCAGCGCCGCGCGCTGGCGGGATGAAGCGCCTCGTCATCGCCTCGAACAACGCGGGCAAGCTGCGCGAGCTTTCCGCGATCCTCGCCCCGCTGGGGCTGGAGACGGTCGCGCAGGGCGAGCTGGGCGTGCCCGAGGCCGAGGAGCCGCACCCCACCTTCGTGGAGAACGCGCTCGCCAAGGCGCGAAACGGCGCGCGCCACACCGGCCTTCCCGCCCTCGCGGACGATTCGGGCCTTTGCGTGGACGCTCTCGGTGGCGCACCGGGCGTTCACTCCGCCTACTTCGCCGGCCACGAGGGCGACCGCGCCACGCGCGATGCGGCCAACAACGCGCTCCTTGTCGAGAAGCTCGCGGGCGTGGCGGACCGCTCGGCCCACTACACCTGCGTGGTGGTGATGGTCCGGTCGGCCGACGACCCGGAGCCCGTCATCTGCGAAGGCCGTTGGCAGGGCGAGATCGTCCTTTCGCCGAAGGGCGACGGCGGTTTCGGCTACGACCCGTACTTCCTCCTGCCCTCCCACGGGCTCACCGCAGCGGAGCTGCCGGCTCAGGTGAAGAACCGCCTCTCCCACCGCGCGATCGCCGTGGCGCGGCTCGCGGCGCGGCTTCGCGGCGAGGACTAGGTTGGCGCAGCCCGTCGCCTTCCACCCGGGGCCCGGCAAGGGCGAGGTGAAGCTCGCGACGCTTCCGCCCCTCACGCTCTACATCCACATACCGTGGTGCCTGAAGAAGTGCCCCTACTGCGACTTCAACTCGCACGAGGCGCGCGGCGAGGTTCCCGAGAAGGCCTACGTCGAAGCGGTGATCGCGGACCTCGAGGCGGCGATCCCGGGCGTCTGGGGCCGGCGCGTGCACGCGATCTTCGTCGGCGGCGGCACGCCGAGCCTCTTCTCGCCGGATGCGATCGACCGGCTCCTCACGGCGGCGCGCACCCTCCTGCCCGTCGAGGTCGACGCCGAGATCACGCTCGAGGCCAACCCCGGCACATTCGAGCAGGCGAAGTTCCGCGCCTTCCGCGAGGCGGGCGTGAACCGCCTGTCGGTGGGCATCCAGAGCTTCGACGACGCGCGCCTGAAGGCGATCGGCCGCGTGCACGGCGGCGACGAGGCCCGGCGCGCGGCGCGCATCGCGGTGGAGACCTTCGGCCGCGTGAACCTCGACCTCATGTACGCGCTGCCGGGGCAGGACGCCGCCGGCGCGCTCGCCGATGTCGCCGAAGCCCTCTCGTACGGGTCGGAGCACCTGTCCGCGTACCACCTCACGATCGAGCCCAACACGCTCTTCCACCGCCATCCGCCCGCGCTGCCCGACGACGACGCGTCCTCGGACATCGAGGAGGCGGTCGAGGCGGAGCTCGCGCGCGCGGGCTTCGAGCACTACGAGACGAGCGCCTACGCCAGACCGGGCGCGCGCGCCCGCCACAACGTCAACTACTGGCGATTCGGCGACTACCTGGGCGTCGGCGCCGGCGCGCACTCGAAGCTCTCGTACCCCGACCGCGTCGTGCGCGAGGTGCGCTTCAAGCAGCCGAAGGCGTACCAGGCGGGCGCGATGGCCGGGGCGGCGATCCAGGCCACCCACGACGTGCCCGCGGCCGACCTGCCGTTCGAGTTCGCGATGAACGCACTGCGGCTCGCCGACGGCTTCACGCTCGCGCTCTTCACGGAACGAACGGGGCTTCCCGCGGCCGTGCTCGAGTCCCCGCTCGCACGCGCCGAATCGCTGGGCCTCGTGGAAAGGGATGCGTTCTCGGTGCGGCCCACGCCACGCGGGCGCCGGTTCCTGAACGATCTCCTGGGTTTGTTCGTACCGGAGGCGCAACCGCCGCAAAAGGGGTAAATTCGGGGGGACTGTCCGCCTCCGCCCGAACACCCCCCGCCCCGAAAAAATCCCGCACTCCCGCACTTCAAGAGGAGACGCATCGTGCCGAAGGTCACCACCCAGTTCATCCACACCCTGGCCCTCGTGGGCCACGGCTCGAGCGGCAAGACCACGCTCGCCGAGGCGCTGCTCGCCAAGGCCGGCGCGATCGCCGCCGCCGGGTCCGTCGAGAAGGGAACGACGGTCTGCGACTTCGACCCGATGGAAAAGGAGTACGGCCACTCCCTGCAGTCCGCGCTCGTGAACTTCGATTACGAGGGGATGCGCATCCACCTCATCGACACGCCCGGCATGCCGGACTTCGCCGGCCAGTCCATCGCGGCGCTCGCGGCGGTCGAGACCGCCATCGTCGTCATCAACGCGCAGAACGGCATCGAGCTCAACACCACGCGCATGATGAAGTGGGCCAAGACGCGCGGCCTGTGCCGCATGATCGTCGTCAACAAGATCGACGCGGACAACGTGGACCTGCCGGGCCTCCTTCGCAAGATCCAGGACCACTTCGGCAAGGAATGCCTGCCCATCAACCTGCCGGCCCACGGCCACCAGGACGTGGTGGACTGCTTCTTCACCCCGGACGGCGACAGCGACTTCGTCGGCGTGAAGGCCGCGCACTCGGCCATCATCGACCAGGTGGTGGAGGTCGACGAGGAACTGATGGCCCTCTATCTCGAGCAAGGCGAGGACCTCCAGCCCGAGCAGCTGCACGCGCCTTTCGAGAAGGCGCTTCGCGAAGGCCACCTGGTGCCCGTGTGCTTCACGAGCGCGAAGACGGGCGCGGGCATCCCGGAATTCCTGCACATCCTCTCGCAGCTCGCGCCCAACGCGACGGAAGGCAACCCGCCGCCCTTCGTGAGGAGCGACACGACCGAAGGCGAGGAATTCCACGCGGAGCCGGATCCGGCCAAGCACGTGCTCGCCCACGTCTTCAAGATCGTGATGGACCCGTACGTGGGCAAGGTCGCGTTCTTCCGCGTGCACCAGGGGACGATGAGCAAGGATTCCCAGCTCTACATCGGCGACGGCAAGCGCCCCATCAAGGTGGGCCACCTCTACAAGGTGATGGGCAAGGAGTACGTCGAGGTCGACAACCTCGTGCCCGGCGACCTGGGCGCCATCGCCAAGGTGGACGACATCGACTTCAACGCCGTGCTGCACGATTCCCACGACGAGGACAACATCCGCCTTCGCTCCCTCGACTTCCCCACGCCGATGCATTCCATCGCGGTCGAGACGAAGAAGAAGGGCGACGAGCAGCGCCTCTTCGACGTGCTCCACAAGCTGGAGGTCGAGGACCCCTGCCTGTGGATCGAGCGGCACCCCACCACGCACGAGACCGTGATCCGCGGCCTGGGCGAGCTGCACCTGCGCGTCAAGTTCGAGAAGATGGCCAACCAGTACAAGCTGGAGGTCGACAAGAAGCCGCCGAAGATCCCGTACCGGGAGACCATCACGAAGAAGGCCGAGGGGCACTGCCGCCACAAGAAGCAGACGGGCGGCGCCGGCCAGTTCGGCGAGGTGTATCTCAAGATCGAGCCGCTCGCGCGCGGCAGCGGCTTCGAGTTCGTGGACCAGGTGAAGGGCGGCGTGATCCCGACCGTGTTCATCCCCGCGGTCGAGAAGGGCGTGCGCATGGCACTCGACCACGGCGTCATCGCGGGCTCGCCCGTCGAGGACATCCGCGTGATCGTCTACGACGGCAAGAGCCACGCCGTGGACTCGAAGGAAATCGCCTTCGTCACGGCCGGCAAGAAAGCCGTGATCGACGCCATCCTCAAGGCCGGCCCCATCATCCTCGAGCCCATCGTGAACGTCACGATCACGGTGCCCGACAAGTACGTGGGCGACGTGACGAGCGATATCTCGAGCCGCCGCGGCCAGATCACCGGCACGGAATCCTCGGGCGGCGACCTCATGTCGATCGACGGGCAGGTGCCCCTGTCGGAAGTCTCCGAGTACCAGTCGAAGCTGCGCTCGATGACGGGCGGGCAGGGCTCGTACACCGTGGAGTACAGCCACTACGCCATGGTGCCCGGGCAGACTCAGGCAGCGCTCACTTCGGCGTTCAAGCTCGAACGCGAGGAAGACTGAATTTCGCTTCAGGATCGCGGCCTTGCGCCGCGATCTTGAAGAAGCGGTTTCATTTCGCGTCACCGTCGCGTCACGGCAGATCGCAAATTCTTCGCGATTTACCGTTGACAGCCGCTACCTCCCTTGGCAATTTCGATCCCCCGGCCGCGTCCGAGCGCCAGTGCCCGGACGGCATGCCGCCACAAGAGGGAGCCCGCCATGATCGAGATCCGCGACCAGCAACTGCGCCTGCTCGTCCTGGCGCACCTCGTACGCGAACTGCAGAAGAGCGTCGACGAGAGCCGCCCCGCGCCGGCGGGCATGACGGAGCAGCAGTACGCCGAGCTGCGATCGCTCTCCACCGACGATCTCGTGCGCCTCTCCGAGCTCCAGGAACCGCGCGTCGCCGTGCAGATCGATGCAGGCTCCTTCGAGCACGGACTGCGGCAGGTGGACTACGTGAGCAAGCGCTCGCGGCAGATCGAGCATTTCGTCCGGCATGGCGCCACGTCGTCGATGCTGACGAAACTGTTCAAGATCTCGTCGACCGACGTGATCCTGAAGCGCCGCCTCTTCGCCGGCACGCACGAGAAATTGCGCCGCCCGGCCATGCCCGCGCCCGCCGTGCGCGAGGCGATCCAGTCCCGGTGGTTCGAGATCCGCAAGGGCAAGGAACGCGAACCCTTCCGCCCGGAGGACTACGAAGCGCTGCACCGGGAGTGGCCCCAACTCACCTACGCGACCCTCTGGGCGGTGGTGCACGAGTTCGACCGGTAAACGCCCGGCGGGAAGGGACCGTCACCGAACTGTCACGCGGGTGTCGTAGAACGGGGGTTTCCCAAGGAAGCCCCATGCTCGACATCTTCCACAACGAACCCGAGATCCGCACCTTCGCCCCCGGCGAGTTCCTCTTCCGGCAGGGGGAGGATCCCGTCCACCACATGTTCGCCATCCTCGACGGCGAGGTGCAGATCGACCGCGACGGTCGCGTCCTGGCCGACTTGAAGCCGACCGACCTGGTGGGCGAAATGGCCCTCATCGACGCCCAGCCCCGGTCGGCGAGCGCCAAGGCCCTGACGGCCGTGAGGGCGGCGGTTGTGACGGAAAAACGGTTTCTCTTCCTGGTGCAGCAGCACCCGAGCTTTTCGCTCGCGATGCTGCGCATGCTCACCCAGCGACTGCGGGCGAACCTCGAGAGCTAGACGTGCTGCAGCAGTTCGCGCCGCACGAACTCGTGGAAATGGACCATCCCGTCCTCGTAGGGTGACTGGTAGGGGCCGTGCTCCTCGCGGCCTTCCTTCCACAGGATGCGCCGGCCTTCCGTCATGCGCCGGCAGATGTCCTCGTCCTCGACCGCGGTCTCCTGGTAGGCCTTCTGCTCGGCCTCGATGAAGTCGCGCTCGAAGTGGTGGATCTCCTCGGGATAGTAGAACTCCACCACGTTGCGGCACTTCTCCGGCCCGTTGGGCTGGAGCGTGCTGATCACGAGGACGTGCGGGTACCACTCGACCATGATGTTCGGGTAGTACGTGAGCCAGATGGCGCCGTGCGGCGGCGGCGCGCCGTTGCGGAACTTGAGCACCTGCTCGTGCCACGCGGCGTACACGGCGCTGCCGGGCTTCGCGAGCCGGTTGTTGATGCCGACCGTCTGCACGCTCCACCAATCGCCGTATTCCCACTTGAGGTCGTCGCAGGTGACGAAGTGGCCCAGGCCGGGGTGGTAGGGGGCGACGTGGTAGTCCTCCAGGTACACCTCGATGAAGGTCTTCCAGTTGAAGTCGTACTCGACGACATCCACGCGGTCGAGGATGTGGTCGGAAAAGTCGAGGTCCTTGGCCGCGACCATGCCCGCGAGGTCCTTCGCGATGTCGCGCGGGCCGTCGAAGAGCATGCCGTGCCATTGCTGCAGGTTCTTCTTCGGCAGGTCGAGGCAGGGGTGGTCCGGAAAGTGCGGGGCGCCGATGTGCTTGCCCTCGCTGTCGTACGCCCAGCGATGGATGGGGCAGGTGATGGACCCGCCCGGCAGCTTCCCGGCGCCTTCGAGCATGACGGCCTGCCGGTGGCGGCAGACGTTCGAGACCATGTCGTGGCGACCGTCGTTGTTGACGAGCATCCAGCCGGGCCCGCTCTCGCGCCAATCCAGGACGCGATAGCTGCCGGGTTCGGGCGCCATGAGGGCGTGCCCGACGTAACCCGGACCGCGGTCGAAAAGCACCTTGCGTTCGATTTCCGCCACTTTCGGGTCGAAATACCACGAAAGCGGCAGATGGGTGGGCGTGCGCGTGAGCGCAAGCTGGCTCGCGAGATCCGACATTATCCCTACCTCCAGGAAATCCGAAGATAAAAACAACAGCGGGCTAATCGAGTCAGCTAGCTTTTAACTCTGCGGCTCCGTCCCGGGAACAACCGAGAATACGACCCCGGAGTCTGCCCCAAGTTCCCCCCCGAGGCAAGGGCTAAGGGGTTGATACTTGAGGGGAATCAACCGCAAAGCCCCCCGGGCTGGCCCCGGGTGCCCGGGGGGCGGAAAATGACGCCATCCCCCATTTGCGTTAAGGTGCCGCCCATGCCGAAACCTGCACCCGCCGGCGGGGAAATCCCGTTCGAAAAGGCCCTCGAGGAGCTCGAGACCCTCATCGCGAAGATGGAGGACGGCAAGCTCCCGCTCGAGGAATCGCTCGCCGCCTACCAGCGCGGCGCGGAGCTGCTCAAGTTCTGCGAGGGCAAGCTCACCGCGGCCCAGGCGCGCGTCGCCGTCCTCGAAGGCGAGCTGCTCAAGGACCTACCCGAAGCCGACTCGTGAGCACCCCCGATTTCGCGACATGGTCGCGCGAGGTGGCCGGCCGGATGGAGGCCGTCATCGCGGACCTCCTGCCGCCGCTGCGCGCTGCCCCCGCCCGCCTGCACGACGCCATGCGCTACGCGAGCCTGGGCGGCGGCAAGCGCGTGCGCCCGATGCTCGCCTTCGCCGCCGGCCTCGTCACGAACGCCGACCCGAAGCGGCTCGAAGTGGTGGCCACCGCGCTCGAGCTCATCCACGCCTATTCGCTCGTGCACGACGACCTGCCCTGCATGGACGACGACACGCTCCGGCGCGGAAAGCCCACGCTGCACGTGGAATTCGACGAGGCCACGGCCCTGCTCGCGGGGGACGCGCTGCAGAGCCACGCCTTCGGGCTCCTCGCCGAGCACCGCCTCGCCGACGACCCGGCCGTGCAGCTCGAGATGATCCGGCACTTCGCCCAGGCCTGCGGCTCGCGCGGCATGGCGGGCGGGCAGGCCATCGACCTCGAGTCCGTGGGCAGGGCGCTCTCGCTCCCGGAGCTCGAGAACATGCACATCCACAAGACGGGCGCGCTCATCCGCGCTGCCGTACTGCTGGGCGCGCGATGCGGGGAGCCCCTCGCGCAGGAAGAGCTCGACCGGCTGGACCGCTACGCCAAGTGCGTGGGACTCGCCTTCCAGGTGGTCGACGACATCCTCGACGAGGAAAGCGATTCGACCACGCTGGGCAAGACGGCCGGCAAGGACAAGGAAGCGGGCAAGCCCACTTACCCGAGTCTCATGGGGATCCCGGGCGCGAAGCGCTTCGCCGGGGAACTGCTCGCCGACGCCCAGGCCGCGATCGCCCCTTTCGGCCCCCGCGCAGGGCGCCTGGCGGAGCTCGCCGACTTCATCGTGAAGCGCAATCGCTAGAGATACGGTACATTTTCCGGGCGAGCCCCTCGCCGGACCCGCCCCCGCCATGAGCGACTACCCCCTCCTCGAACGCATCAACGACCCCGCGGACCTCCGCGCGCTCTCGCGCGAGGAGTTGGGCGCCCTCGCCGTGGAGCTGCGCCGCTTCATCGTGGAATCGGTGGCCGCCACGGGCGGGCACTTCTCCTCGAACCTGGGGACGGTCGAGCTCACCATCGCGCTGCACTACGTCTTCGCGACACCGGGCGATCGCATCATCTGGGACGTGGGCCACCAGACGTACGGCCACAAGATCCTCACCGGACGGCGCGAGGGCATGGCGTCGCTCAGGCAGCGCCACGGCATCGCGGGCTTCCCGCGCCGGGACGAATCGCCCTACGACGCCTTCGGCACCGCGCATTCCTCGACCTCCATCTCCGCGGCCATCGGCATGGCCGTGGCGGCGCGGGCGCAGGGCCTGGACCGGCGCGCCATCGCGGTGATCGGCGACGGCGCCATGTCGGCCGGCATGGCCTTCGAGGCGCTCAACAACGTGAAGCACTCCGGCACCAACGTGATCGTGGTGCTCAACGACAACGAGATGAGCATCTCGGAGCCCGTCGGCGCGCTCAACAACTACCTCGCCAAGCTCATGTCGGGCCGCTTCTACGCGGCCACCAAGGCGACGGCGGACAAGATCCTCTCCGTCTCGCCCACGGCCAAGGAATTCGCCAAGCGCATCGAAGGTCACGCCAAGGGCATGATCACGCCCTCGACGCTCTTCGAGGAGTTCGGCCTCAACTACACCGGCCCCATCGACGGCCACAACCTCGACGTGCTCATCGACACGCTCACCAACGTGAAGCGGCTCGAGCATTCGCCGCAGTTCCTGCACGTGGTGACGAAGAAGGGCCAGGGCTACGCGCTCGCCGAGGACGACCCGATCAACTACCACGGCCCGGGCAAGTTCGACCCGAGCGTGGGCATCGTGAAGGCGAAGCCCGCCCCGGACGCGAAGCCGCGGCCCACGTACACGCAGGTGTTCGGCCAGTGGCTGTGCGACATGGCCCGCGCGGACACGCGCCTGGTGGGCATCACGCCGGCCATGCGCGAGGGCTCGGGCATGGTGGCCTTCTCGAAGGAATTCCCGGACCGCTACTTCGACGTGGGCATCGCCGAGCAGCACGCCGTCACCTTCGCCGCGGGCCTCGCGTGCGACGGCATGAAGCCCGTGGTGGCCATCTACTCGACCTTCCTGCAGCGTGCCTACGACCAGCTCATCCACGACGTGGCGCTGCAGAACCTGCCGGTGGTCTTCGCGCTCGACCGCGGCGGCCTCGTCGGGGCCGACGGCCCCACGCACCACGGTTCCTTCGACCTCTCGTTCGTGCGCTCCATCCCGAACCTGGTGGTGATGGCGCCCTCGGACGAGAACGAGTGCCGCCAGATGCTCTATACGGCCTTCACGATCGACGGGCCCACCGCCGTGCGCTACCCGCGCGGCAGCGGCTCGGGCGTGGAGGTGCAAGCGGCGATGACCGCCCTGCCGGTGGGCCGCGGCGAAGTGCGCCGCGAAGGCCGCCGGGTCGCGATCCTCGCCTTCGGTTCGATGCTCCCGCCCGCGCTCAAGGCCGGGGAGGAGCTCGATGCCACCGTGGCCAACATGCGCTTCGTGAAGCCGCTGGATGACGAACTCGTCCTGCGCCTCGCCGGCACCCACGACCTCGTCGTCACGATCGAGGAAAATGCGGTGCAGGGCGGTGCGGGCTCCGCGGTGCTCGAATCCCTGGCCGCGCAAGGTGTCGCGGTGCCCGTCCTGCAGCTCGGGCTCCCCGACCAATTCGTCGAACACGGCGATCCCGCGGGGCTGCTGGCCGAATGCGGCCTGGACGCAGCGGGCATCGTCCGTTCGGTTCGAGAAAGGCTCACCCAGAACCATGCATCCCGACGTCCCGGCATGGCGGCGTAGCGCCGCCCTTCTTTCCCTCTGCCTCGCCTTCGCGGCCCCCGCGATCGCCCAGAAGACCTGCAGCAAGGCCGACGCGGCCAACGCCGAGAAGGCCATCGACCGCGTGGTGTCCTGGGGCACCATGCACAAAACCTGGAAGGACTACGGCCACTGCGACACGGGGCAGGCCGGCGAACTCTTCACTGAGGCGCTCCTGCGCATGATCGTGGGCAGCTGGCCCAAGATCGGCGAGCTGGAATCCACCTTCACGAACGACATCCCGTACCGCGAGTGGATCCTCGCCCGGCTCTCGAGCGGCGCGCTGCCCAAGGGCGACCTGGACGACGTCCACGACCTCACGCAGAACAACTGCCCGAAGAACCAGAAGCGCCTGTGCGAGCAGCTGCACGAGGCTGCCGAGAAGGGCCAGGGCAAGGGTGCGCCGCCGCCGAAACCGGTGGCGCCTGCTCCGGCCGCTCCGGCCGCTCCGGCCGCCCCCGCGCCCTCGGCCCCGCCGAAGCCGGCCTCCTGACGCGGGGCGTCCCCGAGGGGGCGCCCGCGCTAAAATAGCCCCATCGACCCCCGAGAAGGAACCGCCCCATGAAGCACGCCGTCCTCGCGCTCGCCTGCGCGTTCGCCGCCTCGGCCGCGTTGGCCCAGGCGCCCGCCGCCGCCCCGGCCGCCCCGGCTGTCGAGACGCCCAAGCCCAAGTGCGACCCGGTGCCGGAATACCCCGGGCGCCTGGCGATGTCCGTCGAATCCAAGCGCAAGGTCTTCGAGCGCGACATGAAGAACTACGAGACCTGCATGAAGGCCTTCCTGGAGGAGCGCAAGGCCGTCATCAAGGCGAACGAGAACGGCGCCAACGCGGCCATCGAGGGCTACAACGCGGTGATGAAGAAGATCCGCGAGGAGCAGGAAGCGGCGCGGCAGTAGCGCGTACGGGTGAAAGCGAAAGGGGCGGCCGCGGCCGCCCCTTTTTCTTGTCGGCCCCCTTTCAGCGAACGACGCTCTTGTCCTGGCTGAAGAGCAGCTTGCGTTCCTCGTCCGAGATCACCGTCCGCGGCACCGGGTTGATCTCCTTCACCCGGTCATAGGCCCGCTTCGTCGCGGGGCGGGCGCGGATCGCAGCATGCCAGCGAGCCAGGTGCGGGAAATCCTTGAAGTCCTGCCCCTGCCGCTCCGGGTTGATCCACGGATAGCAGGCCATGTCGGCGATGGTGTATTGCTTGCCGAGGATGAAGTCGCGTCCGGCGAGCCGCTTGTTGAGCACGCCGTAGAGGCGCCCGGATTCCTTCACGTAGCGGTCGATCGCGTAGGGGATCTTCTCGGGCGCGTACAGGGCGAAGTGATGGTTCTGGCCGTTCATGGGGCCCAGCCCGCCCATCTGCCACATCAGCCACTCGAGCACCTCCACCTGCCCGCGCAGCGTCTTCGGGAGGAACTTGCCCGTCTTGCCCGCGAGGTAGAGCAGGATCGCGCCCGACTCGAACACGCTGATGGGCTTGCCGCCGTCCGCGGGGTCGTTGTCGACGATGGCCGGGATGCGGTTGTTGGGCGAGATGGCGAGGAATTCGGGCTTGAACTGGTCGCCCTTCGAGATGTTCACCGCGTGCAGGCGGTAGGGGATCTTCGCTTCCTCGAGGAAAAGCGTGATCTTGTGGCCGTTGGGCGTGGTCCAGTAGTACAGGTCGATCATGGTCTCTCCGGGAATTCGGGGTCAGGTACGAAATTCAACCTGTCCCCGATTTTTTCAGGCTTCAGGCGGGGGCGATAAATGGGGACAGGTTGAATTTCGTACCTGACCCCGAATTTCTAGCGGCCGAAAGGGCCGACGTCGGCGCGAAGGTACTGGTCGGGCCACTTCAGGTCCACGCCGAGCGACTTCGCGGCGTGGCGGGCCCAATAGGGGTCGCGAAGGAGGGCGCGGGCGAGGCACACCGCATCCGCCTGGCCGGTTGAGACGACGTGTTCCGCCTGCACGGCTTCCGTGATGAGGCCCACGGCGGCGGTCGGGATGCCCGCATCGCGACGGATGGCGGCGGAGAAGGGCACCTGATAGCCCGGCCCCAGGACGATCTTCTGGTCGTGCGCGTTGCCGCCGCTCGAGACGTCGACGAGGTCGATGCCCATGGCCTTCAATTCCCGGCAGAACGCGACGGATTGCTCGAGGTCCCAGCCGCCGTCCTTCCAATCCGAGGCCGAGATGCGCACGAAAACGGGCTTCTCCTTCGGCCACGCGTCGCGCACGGCCTGGCACGCCATCAACGGGAAGCGCATGCGGTTCGAGAGCGAGCCGCCGAAATCGTCCGAACGCACGTTGGAGATCGGCGAGAGGAACTCATGCAGCAGGTAGCCGTGGGCGGCGTGAACTTCCGCCACCTCGAAGCCCGCCTGCAGCGAGCGGTCCGCGGCAAGACGGAAATCCGCGACGCAAGCCTCGATGTCGGTCGCGGACATCTCGCGCGGCGCCGGGTACCGGCCGAAGGGCACGGCGCTCGGTCCCAGCGTCTTCCACCCGCCCGCGTCGAGCGCGAGCGGCCCGCCACCCGACCAGGGCTGCGCGCAGGAGGCCTTGCGCCCGGCGTGCGCGATCTGGATGCCCGGCACCGAGCCCTGCGACTTGATGAACTTCACGATGGGCTTCCACGCCTCCACTTGCGCGGGGTTCCAGATGCCCGCATCCCAGGGCGTGATGCGGCCCTCCGGCGACACGGACGCGGCCTCCGTCAGCACCAGCCCGCAGCCGCCGACGGCACGGCTGCCCAGGTGCACGAGGTGCCAGTCGTTGGGCAGGCCATCGGTGCACGAGTACTCGCACATGGGCGAAACGAAGACGCGGTTGGGAATCGTGACGGCACGAAGCGTGAGGGGTTCGAACAGGCGGGACATGGCGAGGGGGCAGTGACCGGAAACGGGAGGGTCAATCTAGCACGGTGCGCCGGGCCCGATTTCCCTCGCGGGTTAGAATCGCCGCTACTTTCCGTGGAGCCTCCATGAAGCGATTCGTCGCCCTCCTCGCCATGACCACCGCCCTTTCCGCCAGCGCCCAGGACAAGCCCTTCGCCATCGCCATCCACGGCGGCTCCGGCACCATCACGCGCGCCACGCTCACGCCGGAACGCGAGGCGGCCTACCGTGCGGTGCTCACGGAAGCGCTGGAAGCCGGGCGCAAGGTGCTCGCCGCGAACGGCACGAGCCTCGATGCCGTCGTCGCCGCCGTGAAGATCATGGAGGATTCGCCGCTCTTCAACGCCGGCAAGGGCGCGGTCTTCACGCACGAGGGCACCAACGAGATGGACGCCTCGATCATGGACGGCATCGGCCGCCGCGCAGGCGCCGTCGCGGGCGTCACCGTGATCCGCAACCCCATCGAGGCCGCGCGCGCCGTGATGGACAAGTCGCGGCACGTGATGATGGCCGGCAAGGGCGCGGAACTCTTCGCGAAGGACCAGGGACTCGCGATCGTGGACCCGAAGTACTTCTGGACGCAGGAGCGCTGGGACCAGTTGCAGAAGGCCAAGGAACGCGACCGCATCCAGCTCGACCACGACGCGCCGAGGAAGACTGCCGCCCTCGAGGAGGACGAGAAGTTCGGCACCGTGGGCGCCGTCGCGCTCGACAGGGCCGGCAACCTCGCCGCGGCCACGAGCACCGGCGGCCTCACCAACAAGCGCTTCGGCCGCGTGGGCGATTCGCCCATCGTCGGCGCGGGCACGTGGGCGGAGAACGAAAGCGTCGCCGTGTCCGCCACGGGCACGGGCGAGATGTTCATCCGCGGCGTCGCGGCCTACGACATCGCCGCGCGCGTGAAGTACAAGGGCGCCACGCCGCAGCAGGCTGCGGACGACGCCCTCGCCACGGTAAAGTCGCTCGGTGGCCGCGGCGGCGTGATCGTGCTCGACCGCTCCGGCAACGCCGTCTTCTCCTTCACCACCGAGGGCATGTACCGCGGCGTCGCGAAGGGCGAGACGAAGCCCGAGGTGCTGATCTACCGGTGAGCACGGGCAACAGCCTCGTCATCCGGGCCGGCCCGAAGGCCCGCGCGATCATCGCCGAGCGCGGGCTTTCGCCCGCCGACGTCTCCACCATCCCCGGCGCCGCGGGCGGGCCGAAAGCCCTCGGCCTCAACGGGCTCGACATCGCCCTCTTCGCCGACTGGCTGCCGCAGGCGCCGCGCGTTCGCCATCTCGTGGGCGCTTCCGTCGGCGCGTGGCGATTCGCGTCGGCCTTGCGCGCGGACCCTCGCCGGGGCCTGGAGGAACTCGCGCGCCTCTACGCCGCCGGCCGCTACCCGCCGCGCGCGGGACCCTCGTTCGTGACGCGGCAGGTGCGCGCGATGCTCTCCGACCTTTTCGAAGGCCACGACGACGACATCCTCGCGAGCGCCGCCTACCGCCTGCATATCCTCGCCGTGCGCGGCCGCGGCCCGCTCACCACGGATGCGGGCGTGCGCCGAACACTGGGCTTCGGCGCAGCGGCTTTCGCGAACCTCGCCGGCCGGGAGCACCTGCGCCACTTCCTCGAACGCACGATCTTCCACGACGCGCGCGAGCGGCCTGCGTTCCTCGACGACGCGGGCATCGCCGGGAATCTCCTTCCGGCGACGGGCTCGGCACCCATCCGGTTCGACGCCTTCCACACGCACGCGGTGCCGCTCGATCGCGGCAACCTGCGCGAGGCCCTCGTCGCCTCCGCCGCCATCCCGATGGTGATCGAGGCGGTGCCCGACATCCCCGGTGCGCCGGCGGGCATCTACTGGGACGGCGGGCTCATCGACTACCACCTGCACCTGCCCTGGCCGCGCTTCGACGGCCTCGTGCTCTACCCGCACTTCACGGACCGCATCGTGCCGGGCTGGCTCGACAAGGCGCTGCCGTGGCGCAAGGCGCGCGGCGAGTGGCTGGACAACGTGGTGCTCGTCTCGCCTTCGCGCGAGTACCTGGCGAGGCTGCCCCACGGAAAGCTGCCCGACCGGAGCGACTTCAAGCGCTACGGCGACGATTTCGACGGCCGGCACGCTTACTGGACCAAGGCCATCGCGGAGAGCGCACGGCTGGGGGACGAGTTTCTCGCGTTCGCGGAGCGGCCGGATCCCCTGCGCATGCGCGCGCTCTGAATTCCCGGCGCAAGGGCCGGCCCCACGCGGCGCAAACACCCCCTTGATTGAGCGCAAGAATCCCGCCGCGCTTGGGAATAACTTGAGTTCATGGATTCCAATCAACCGGGAGGTCCCATGATTCTCATCTCCGGCCGGCTCGCGACACGGGTGTGCGTCGGGCTGCTGCTCCTTTTCGCCATGGCTCGCGCGGCGCTCGCCGCCGACCCCCTCGTCGACCCGGCCTGGGTCGTCGCCCGCATCGGCAAGCCCGGCATCGTCTTCGTGGACCTGCAGCCGTCCAAGGCCTACATGGATGCCCACATCCCCGGCGCGGTCAACACCAGCTACGCCAAGGACGGCTGGCGCGCGGAGCGCAAGGCCGACAAGGTGCCGGACATGCTCCCGGAGGACCTGGGCCCGCTCCAGGCGATGATCGGGACTCGGCTCGGCATCGACAACGCCACCCACGTCGTGATCGTGCCCCAGGGAGAGACGCCGGCCGACGTGAGCCAGGCGACGCGCCTTTACTGGACGTTCAAGGTCATCGGCCACGACCAGGTCTCGCTCCTGAACGGCGGAATGGCCGCGTACATGGAAGACGACAAGAACCCGATCCAGCAGGGCATCATCAAGGCCGCGCCGAAGTCGTTCAAGGCGAGCCTGCGCAAGGACATGATCGTCACCCTGGAGGACGTGAAGAAGGCCCGCGCGGCCGGCGTGGTCCTCGTCGACGGGCGGCCGGACGACCAGTACGTCGGCATCGCGAAGCACCCGAAGGCCACCGTCGCAGGAACGATCGGCGGGGCGAAGAGCGTTCCCTACTACTGGACGATGAACGGCACGCAGTTCCGCAGCCGGGAGCACCAGGAGAAGCTCTTCCGCCATGCCGGCGCACCGACCGGCGGCGAACAGATCGCGTTCTGCAACACCGGGCAGTTCGCATCCGTGCCCTGGTTCGTCGCCAGCGAGCTGTTCGGCAACAAGCAGGCGAAGCTCTACGACGGCTCGATGGTCGAATACACGATGCTCAAGGCCGAGGGCGTCGAGAGGAAGATCCCGCTCGACTGAGGCGGGGCGCGCCGCGCCGCGCGTCCGCCGGGACGTCCCATGGGAATCATGCATCTTGCCGCAGGGCCCGGGGAACAGCCCGATGGGCGTGGGTCGACGAGCGGCGCGCCGGCGCTTCGCTTGACGGGCCTCGCACCGGTCATCGCCGCCGCGGCGGGCGCGACGGCCGCCGGGGCCATCGCCATCCAGGCGGCCCTGGGCGATCCGGCGCTCTCGCCGGTCGTCCTCGCGGCCGTGGCCGTCCTCGTGCTCGCCCTCTCCTTCACCGTCTACGCCTACGCGCGCGGCATGGCGGCCTTCCGCGAAGCCGTCCACCGCGTCGGGGACGGCTCCCTCAGCCGCATGCGGCTGCCCCCGGCCTCGCGCCCGCTGATGGGCGAGCTCGCCGACGAGTTCGACACGCTGGCACGACACCTGTCCACCCTCTTCGGCGAGATGGAGCAGGCGCAGCTGTCCATCATCACCGAGCGCAACCGCCACGAGGCGATCCTGCAGGGGCTTCCCGGCGCACTGCTCGTGGTCGACGACGACCTGCGGGTCACGCTGAGCAACCAGAAGGCCGAGCAGCTTTTCGGGCTGCCGGGTGACGCGCTCGAAGGGGCCGGCGTCTTCGATCTGTTGCGCGTGGACACGGCCGGCCGCGACCTGATCCGCGACGCCTTCCTGAACGAGGAGCAGGTGACGAACCGCGTGCTCCCGCTCACCGTGGGCGAGCGCCTGCACCATGTCTCCCTCAACATGACGTTCTTCAGCCTTTCGCCCCGGCAGGCGCAGGCTTGCGCCGCGATCATCCTGCAGGACATCACCGACTGGAAGCGCCTGGAGGACATGACGCGGCAGGCCGAGAAGCTGGTGGCCATGGGCCAGCTCGCGGCCGGGGTGGCACACGAGCTCAACACGCCGCTGGGCACGATCCTCGGCTACGCGCGACTGCTCGACGAGGGGAAAGCCGATGCCTCGCGGCGCGCCGAGTACGCAGGCGCCATCCAGCAGGAGGCGAAGCGTTGCGCGCGCATCGTGGACCAGTTGCTCGCCTACGCGCGGCGCGACGCCTGTCACGCGGAAACCTGCGACGTCAACGCCCTCATCCGCGAGACCGTCGAGGCCGTCTCCCAGTGCCAGGGGGAACGCCATTGCGTGCGGGTCGAAGCCGATGTGGAGGGCTTCCTGCCCGTACGGGGCGCCCAGGGCCAGATCGACATCGTGCTCGTCAACGTCATGGTAAACGCGGTGCAGGCCGCCGCCGGCCGTCCCGAGCCGTGGGTGCGCGTCTCCTCGCGCGCCGACGGCGAGCGGGCCACCGTCAGCATCACCGACAACGGACCCGGGGTTCCCCGCGAGATCTGCGGCAAGATCTTCGATCCGTTCTTCACGACGAAGGCCGGCGGCACCGGCACCGGCCTGGGCCTCGCGATCAGCCACTCGCTCGTGACGCGCATCGGCGGCAGCATCCGGTGCGACCCGGATTGGCGGGACGGCGCGCGCTTCGAGATCGTCCTGCCGCTCGCGACGCCGGAGGGCGCCGAATGCCGCTAGGCACCCTCCCGGACAGGATCCTCATCGTCGAGGACGACGAGCCGATGCGGCGCATGATTCGCGAGGTGCTCGCGCCTCCCGGCGCCGAGGTGCACGAGGCGCAAAGCTCCCAGGGCGCGCTCGATTACCTGGAGAAAGTCGACGTCGCCGTCGTGGTGACCGACCTGCGCATGCCCCGCATCGGCGGCCTGGACGTGCTCCAGTTCGCCCGGCGGCGCAACGCGCTCACCCAGGTGATCCTCCTCACCGGGCACGCGACGGTGGAATCGGCCGTCGATGCGCTCAAGGGCGGCGCGTACGACTACCTGCGCAAGCCCTTCGAGCCGGACGAGTTGCGGCACGCGGTCGACCGCGCCCTGGAGCACTACCGCCTCAACCGCGAGAACGTGCAGCTGCGCGAGGCCAACAGCGCCTACGCCGATCTCGACGGGCTCATCGGGAAGAACCCCGCGATCGAGCAGGTGAGGCGGATGGTGCGCGCCTGCGCCGGGTACGACTGCTGCGTGCTCATCACCGGGGAATCGGGAACGGGCAAGGAGGTGGTGGCGCACCAGATCCACCTGCAAAGCGAGCGGCGCGACGCCCGGTTCATCGCGGTCAACTGCGCCGCGATCCCGGAGAACGTCATCGAGAGCGAACTCTTCGGCTACCAGCGCGGCGCCTTCACCGGCGCGGACCGCAACCGGGCCGGCCTCTTCGAGGTCGCGGACAAGGGCACCCTGTTCCTCGACGAGATCAACAACGCCTCGCCCGCCTTCCAGGCGAAGCTGCTGCGCGTCATCCAGGACGGCACCTATTTCCGGGTGGGCGACACGGAACAGCGCCATGCGGACGTGCGCCTCATCGCCGCGACGAACCGGCCCCTTCCCGGGCTCGTGGAGAGCGGCGCGTTCCGGATGGACCTGTACTACCGCCTGCGCATCGTCGAGATCGTCCTTCCGCCGCTGCGCGAGCGAAGGAACGACATCCCGCTGCTGGCGAACTACTTCCTGGCCCGGCACTCGGCGCGGCTGCGCAAGCCCAGCAAGGGGATCGCCACGCGCGCGCTCGGCAGCCTGATGCGCCACAACTGGCCGGGCAACGCGCGGGAGCTGGAGAACGCCATCCAATCGATGCTCATCCTGAGCGAGACCGACATGCTCGACATCGACGTGCTCCCGCCCGGCATCGAGCGCGAGGGGGCGGGCTCGAGCCGCGCCGTCGAGATGATGGAGCCGCAGAGCCTCGAGGAGATCGAGGCCTACTTCATCGCGAAGACGCTGCGGGAAACCCAGGGAAACCGCGCCACCGCCGCGGAGATCCTCGGCATCGACAAGTCCACGCTCTGGCGCAAGATCAAGCGCTACGGGCTGGAGTGAGGTCGGCCACCCCACCCCGGGCCCTTCCCGCGCCGGCGCGGGTTCTCAGAAGATGAACTGCAGCCCCGCCGTGATCTGCTTGTAGTCGCGTTGCGTGGGGTCGGTCGGGTTCTGCAGGTCGAACTTGACGTCGGCGTACTCGAAGCTGAGCTTGAGGAGTTGTCCGTCGATGAGGTAGTGGAAGCCGGCACTGCGCCACTTCTGGTCCCGGAATCCCGTGGGCAGGTTGTATTCCGAACGCTCGTAGCGCCCGAACACCTGCACGCGCCCCGGCCCGATCTTCTTCGGGAACAGGTAGCCGCCCTTCACGTAGTAGCCCTCCAGGTCCGTGCTCGCCGGCAGGCTCGGATCCGGCGACAGGCCCGAGTGCACCTTGTCCGTGTCGTACTTCATGTACGCGCCGGAGGCGGTGAACGTCCCCGCGGCGGTGGGCTGCTCCCAGAAGACGTCGGCCGTCCACGCCTTGTAGTCCTTGGGATCGGTCTTGCCGATGTAGTCGCCGTAGGCGACGTCCTTCTGGAAATCGTAGCCCAGGCCGAACGTGAGGACCTTGCGCGTGCCCAGGTACGTGCCCCGGTAGCCGAACTCGTATTCCGGATCGAGCAGGCTCAGGTGAACCCGCGCGGTCACCCGAGGCGAGTCCTTCACCACTTCATCGCCCTCGCGCCCGTCGGCCATCATCAGGCGGTAGGAGAACTTGCCGTCGGCGAGATTGCCCCACATGGCGACGCCGGTGTCCCGGCTCCCGCCCCAGGGCGTGTAAGCGAGGGCGTCCGCGCGGTCGAGCGTGAGGGGATCGAAGCAGGCCTCGAGGTTCTCGCGCGTGAACGTGTTCTTGCCGCGCCCGACGATGAAGCGCATCTCGTCGCGGTAGTCGATCGTGACGTAGGCATCCCGGAAGAAGACGCTCTTGTCGTCCTTCGTGTACTTGCTGTCGCCGGGCGCGTCGAGGTTCGCGTAGAAGCCCACGAGGTCGTTGTACTGGCCGGAGAACGTGAGGCGGTTGCGGCGCAGGAAGAAGTCCGTGGAACTCCCGTCGTCGGTCGGCGAGCTGTAGCCATGGTACTGGCCCCAGGTCTGCATCGAGTAGTTGAAGTTGAGATTGCCTTCCTTGCCGAAGGGAATCGTCGGGCCGGCGACCGCCGTGCCGGCGAAGCCCGCGAGCAGGAGCGCGCCGGCGACGGCAGCGTGGACTCGCCGCCGGGCGGAGGGGATAGCGTCGTGGGGATTGCGCATTCTCATTTCCTCCTGAACGGGTTCACTTCTTGGCATAGGCCTTCGTGAGATCGGCGAGGTTGCCCGACTTGTGGCAACCCGCGCAGAGCTCCTCGGCCTTCGTCCTGGGGTTGCCCACGAGGTCCGCGTGCGCGAGTTCCTTCTTGATCAGGCGCGCGTTGCCCTTGTGGCAGCCGATGCAGGAGTTGTCGACGCTGCGGTGGTCGTTGTGCCACGCCTCGTTGGGCGGCGCCTTGGCGCGCGTGCCGTTGTGGCACTTGAAGCAGGAGGACGTGCCCATGCCGCAGGCGTTGGCCTCCGCGATCGGGGAGACCGCACGCATCGCGTCGCGCACGTCGGCCAGGGCTTCGGCGCCCCAACCGGCGGGCGCCTGCGCCACCGGGACGACGAGGTCCGTCCGCTCGGGACTCGATGCGGCGAACGACCACAGCACCGCGATGGCCACCGCGCCGAGCGTGCCGGCCGCGATGCGCAAGGTGCCGCGCGCCATCGCGCGCAGCCTGTCGACCCAGCTTCTGCGATCCTTCATTTTTCGTCTCTCCTCTTCCTGGAATCAACCGGATCGACCGCGGAGGACTTCTGCGCCGCCGCCATCGCCGCCTCGATCTCGCTCTCGCTCACCGGGTTCTCGCAGACGCAGATCCGGCCGCTGCCCTTGAACTTGAGGCGTCGGCGCGGCTCGGCCGGCGCCTCGGCGCCCGCGGAAGCCTTGGTCGCGGGCTTGTCCGCTTCCGCCGCGGCCTTTTCCGACGGCGCCGCGGCAAGCACGTGCGGCGGTGCCATGGCGATCACCAGCCACGTGACGATTCCCCATCCGCCGATCTTCAAGTTCGCCTCCGGGCTGGTCTTGTACTCGGATGCTGATCAGCACGTTGCATGCCAGTGCGCAGGCGCCTTGAAAATCATGTGCTTACCGGCGAAGACCTCGGCCATGCCATTGCAATACCGCCGCGCGTCCCGGAGGGCTTTCAATTTGCAACCCCCTCAACCCGCGCGCCATCGGCTTGCGGCACGGCCAGATCGATCTCGGCGAGCCGGTATCGCGTGGCGCCTGCGCGCGCCAGCGCCTCCTCGAGTTGGCCGCGGGTCTCGGCGTCGAGGTCCGTTCGACGCTGGTGAACGTCGCGGAAGAAGCGCTCGTAGTGTTCCGCAGGGGCCACTTCGGTTCGCAGCACCACGCGCCACGCGCCCGGCGGCACCTTCACGTCGAAGTTGAGCTCGTGGCGCCCGTCGGGCGGCAGGCGGGTGTCGGACACCTCGTTCGCGAGCGCGACGTCGACCGTGCGCCCGATGACATGGTGTCCGACGAGCACGTGCATCCCCGGACCGATCAGGTAGGCGTTCACGAGGATCTTGGGCACCACATAGGTGGGCAGGTAGTGGCCCGCGCCGCGATTGGCCAGCGTCACGGTGACGTTGATGCGGCCGGCATCGACCCGCTGCACGCGCAACTCGCGGTGGAGCGCCTGTCGCGTCATCTCGGGATCGTGGATGCCACGCCACAGGTGGCGACGTTCGGGCATGTGGCATCCCTGGCAGTGCCTTCCCTCGCGGGCATGGCGGCTGCCGCGCCATTCCTCGTAGGTGTTCTCGAGGAGCTT
This sequence comes from Betaproteobacteria bacterium, assembly GCA_016711875.1. GTDB lineage: Bacteria > Pseudomonadota > Gammaproteobacteria > Burkholderiales > Usitatibacteraceae > FEB-7. Next base: position 846,830 of record JADJSD010000001.1, read on the forward strand.
GCCGTTGACGCGGCGACCCTCGGGCGGGAACTGGTGGCAGGTGGCGCAGAAACGGCTGTCCGAGAAGGCGGCGTTGCGCGTTGCGCCACCGTGGGGAAGGCGGGTGCCGGGAGCCGCCTCCGGCGATCCGGGCCGACGCTCCGGCCCGTATCGCTGGTGCGCCCGCACGTGGCAGGCGGCGCAGACGAGCCCTTGCCGATGCAAGTCCGGCGGAACCCACGCCGGCGGTTCGGTGGCGGGCGCATTGGGCCAGCCGCGTTCGCGCGCCGTGAGGGCCTTCTGCTCGGCGAGCGGCGCGTGGCAGCGCAGGCAGTCGTTGCCCTGGGACTGGTCGAACGTGTGAAGTTGCCACGCGAGCCCCGGCCCGAAGGCGCGGCTGTGCAGGCTCGTGCGCCAATCCACCAGTTGCACGGTATGGCACAGGCCGCAACGGGCGGGATCGAGCGAGGCTTCGTCGGGGGCGTGCGTGGCGGGTGGCGTTCCCTGCGGCGCGATCGGCGAGGCCCAGTGCCGTGCGAGGAACTGCCCGATCGCCTCGTCGCTCACGCGACCGGCGTGATGCCGGTACCCCGCCCACAGGGCAAGGCCGGCAAGGATGGCGAGCGCCACCCCTGCCGCCAATCGGAACCTCAACCGCAGGGGTTGCCCCCGGTGCCGGTTCCCGTGCCCGCGGTACCGCCGCCGGGCTGGCCGCGCTTGTAGAGCTGGTCTTCCAGGATGATCTTGTTGGCGTGCACCGCGTAGGGATCGACGATCTTGCGCGGGGTCACGAGCGTCGGGCTGGTGGCCGGACGGAAGAACGACTTCACGTCGGTGCGCCAGGGCGAGTCGGCCGGCAGGATCACCCGGCCCGAGTTGTCGGGCAGGTTGGACAACGAGTTCCACTCGACCATCGCGCCGTCGTAGAAGCGAACGGGCAGGCCCAGGATGCCGGCGGACGCGAAGCCCGTGATCATCGCGCGGAAGGTCGTCTCGCAGTAGGAGTAGATCACGTCACCGGGCTGGTAGGCGCCGCCTTGCCCGACGCCGTTGTACGTCCCGTCCACGAAGCGGTAGCCGGCCGCGTCGCTCCCGCCGTTCAGGTAGTTCTGCAGGGTCGCCTTGGGCTTGTAGGAGAAGCCCTTGGTCGAATCGAGCAGGTTGGTGAACTGCAGCTGCAGGGTGCCTCGCGGGTGCCCCTGTCGCGAACCGGAGTTCTGGAAGGTGCGCATGTAGTCGTAGCCGGCGGGCGCGTTGCAGATGGAGCTGCCGCAGGCGACGAACCCGGAATCGCCGGACTCGAGGCGCTCGCCGGCGCTGAACTGGCCGACGCTGCGCGCATCCCAGATCATGATGCCGTCTTCCTTCACCGCCGTGTCGTTGGCGGGAAGGACGGCCATCAGGTCCTCGAAGGTCGCCTGCAGCGCGGTGTTGTCCGTGAGGAGGGTGCGCACGCCGATGAGGCCGGAACTGGGCGCCGTGCTGGCCGTGGCCGTGAAGTCGGCGGCGACCATGCCGTTGCCGTTGATCCACTGGTTGCCGCCGTTGAGCACCGACACGTTCCGCTTTTCCACGCCCCAGTAGCGCAACGCATACCAGCAGCGCCCCTGCGCCATGGCGTTCCCGGTGCTCCCGGTTCCCTGGGCGCACACGAACATGTCGTTGTGCGGGTCCATGTTGTATTTCTTGAACAGCGCATCCATGGTCGGCCCGTCGGGCACCATGCTCGGCGTCTCGATCACGCCGTTGATCCGGGACTGGGTCCACTCCGAGGAAGGCGAGAGGTAGGTGAAGACCGTCGCGTTGTTCGGCTTGATGTACTCGGCGCCGGTCGGGCCCACGGTGGCCTGGAAGATGATCAGCTTGCCGGCGACGCCCGCGGGACGGTTCGTGTTCCAGTCGGCGATCCAGCGCTTGAGCGTGCTCGCGGTGATGAGCCCGTTCAGGTTCTCGTTGTAGTCGTCCGCGGAAGCCTGTGCGATTTCCTGGGGCGTGTTCACGGTGATCTTCGCGACGCTGCCGTACGAGGTATCCTCGCCGCCGCCGCCGCCGCACGCGCCCAACGCAAAGCAGGCGGCCACGGCGAGCGAAGCCCCGGGATGGAGCCTTCCCTTCGGAAGGCCGCTGGAATCCTGACTGTTCATGTTCTTTCCTCCTTCACGCTGGACCGATCGGTGAACTGGCCGGCTCATCCAAAGCACGGAGCGTGCCGATCACCGAACCACTGCGAAAACAAGGGCTTGCCGGCAGCCGCCGGCTTGGCGGCATTGCACAATTCCGCGCCAGGCCTCGCGAGGCGCTCATTTTGCAAAGTCCCGCGACACCGACCGTCGCGCCGCAGGCCCCGTTGCAAATTCCAACGCCTGCGCACGCGTGCGGGAGCGGATTGCGACATGCAGCCGGGCGTTGCGGAGCGCCTTCGCAGGGTCACGGGGCAAGACGACCACGGGCGACGAGCGGCACGCCAATTGCTTTGATCCGGATGCGGCAAGTCGCGGGCCGAGTGACCTGGGGAGCACGCTTGTACCGATTCATCGAACCCATCGGCGAGTGGCTTCTGGCGTGGCGCGGAGGTGGCAGGAGCGCGTCGAAGACGCGGGAAGTGGACGTTCCGGGCCACGGCACGCTGCTCGCCAGCGCCTCGCTCGACCTGACGGGGCAAAGTTGCCTGCGGACGAACCTGGCGACCAAGCGCGCGCTGGACGCCGCCCCCGCCGGCGCGGTGATCGAGATCGTCTCCGACAACCTGAGTTCGGTGGAGACGATCCCCTTCATGCTCGCGGGGCATGGATGCAACCACCTGGGCACGGTCCATGTGGAGGGCAGCTGGCGGATCTACGTGCGCAAGTCCGGTGAATGAAAGCCGGCCGGCGCGATGCAGTCTCGAGGGAGGACGCGTGAAATGGCGGAGGGCGTGATCGAAACGACGGAACGCATCGGCATGGCGACGAGCCGCGCCAACATCCTGCGCGCCGCGGCGGTGGTGGGTTTCTTCCTGCTCGTCTCGCTCGGCACCTATGCGGCCGATGCGCGCTACCTCTACTTTTCCGCCTACCTCTGGTTCGGGTTCGTCTACGGCATGTCCCTTCAGTACGGCCGGTTCTGCATGGCCTCCGCCATCCGCGACCTCTTCGCGGTGGGCGTGCCGCGCATGGCCGTCGGCATCATGATCGCCGTGGTGCTCTTCAGCCTCGTTTCCGCCGGGGTGACGCTCACCGGCCGCAGCACGTTCCACGCCTCTCCCATCGGCCTTTACTCCGTGGTGGGGGGGGCGATCTTCGGCTTCGGCATGGTGTTCACCGGCGGCTGCGCCACGGGCTCGCTCTACAAGACCGGCGAGGGCAGCGTCGCGGCCCTCCTCGTCGTGTTCTCGCTGAGCTTCGCGCAGGCGATCTTCGTCGACGTCGGCGGGGTGCTCGACCTCCTGGTGCCCGCTTCGTGGACGGCGTCGGCCGCGGCCAAGTCGATGCCGGCCCAGCTCACCGCGACGCAGGGCTGGTACGACCAGTTCCTCGCCGGCTACATCTGGGACCTGAAGGGCCTCACCGTCGGCGAGGCGCTGGGATTCGCGGACCCGGTCGCCAGGGTCTTCATCGGCAATTCGCTCGTGAACGCGATCCTGCCGGCGCTCGTCCTGCTCGCCGTGATCTACCGCTTCTATTACCGCAAGGGGTGGCTGCGCAAGCACGCGGACCTCCCCCCGGGGCCGGCCCGCGAGTTCGCCGGCTGGTGGAGCATGGTCACCGCTTCCCGGCGCACCGCGGTCGCCGGCCTGGTGCTCGGCCTGGCGGCCGGGCTCCAGATGTGGGTGATGCAGGCGCTGCAGCAGAAGTTCGGCATCGCCAACGCGGGGGAGCTCCTCACCGCCATGGGCATCACCGAGGGCCTGAGCATGCAGGACACGGTCTTCGATCCGGGTTATTTCTACGTGACGACCCAGGAAGCGCAGGGCGCGGCGTGGGTGCTGGCCAAGCTGGGCATGAACCTGCGCGACAACATCTTCTTCGGGATGGAAAACGGCATCCCGGCACCGCTCGCCAATCCCGTGCTCTGGATGAGCTTCTCGGTGATCGGCGGCTCGATGGTGATGGCGTTGCTCGCCAACGAATTCAAGCTGAAGTTTCCCACCCGGGAGATCGCCCTCTGGGCCATCGGCGGCGGCATCCTGATGGGCCTGGGATCGCGCGTGGGCCTGGGCTGCAACATCGGCGCCTTCTTCGCGACGGTGACCAACGGAGACCCCTCCGGCTGGCTCTTCGCCGCCGGGATGACCGCCGGCGGCTGGCTCGGCGTCAAGTTCTTCAACTGGTGGATCGAACGCAAGATGGCGAAGGAAGCCCCCCTGGGCTTCTGACGGACGGATACCGCAGGAAAACCGCAACCCAGACAGGAACGACCATGGCAGTGAAGTTCGAGAAGCTCGGCGAGGGAACCTACGTCCTGGATGTCCAGGGATACGTCTGCCCCCATCCGCAGATCTACACCAAGAAGGCCCTGGAAAAGCTCAAGAGCGGCGAAACGCTGCAGCTCGTCTTCGACAATCCGTCGTCGGGCGAATCGATCGTCGCCATGTGCCAGACGGAAGGCGACGACATCGTCGAGAAGTCCCAGGACGCGGGCAGGACGCTGCGCTGGACCATCCGCAAGAGCTGACGCGAAGGGATCGGGACCATGCGCCTGGGTATCGTCGCCTCGCACGAATCGGCCGCCCCGCAGGTCGAGGGCCTCGCAGCCGCCGCTGCAAGGCGCGGCTGGGCGTGCCGCTGCTTTCTCACCGATTCGGGCGTGCGCCTCGCCACGTCACCCGCCCTCGTCGCGCTCGCCGCCAGCGGGGCGATCCGCCTCGACGTCTGCGAGCACAGCTGGCATCACTTCTCGGAAGGTCCGGCGCCGCAAGCCGCCCGCCTGGGCACGCAGTTCAGCAATGCGGAGCTCGTTCGCGAGTGCGACCGCGTGATCGTCGTGCCGGGACGGACATGAAGCACATCCTCGTGATCGCGAAGCACAACCAGGCCGAGGCGTTGCGGGTGGCCGCCGGCCTCACGCTCCTGAACGACGCGGTTCGCGTGATCGTGCCCGGACCGCTCGCGCAGACGCCGGCCGTGACCGAGCAGAAGGAAGTCCTCGACTTCGCGGAGGTGCCCTGCGAGGAACTGGCGGATGCGCCCGATCCCGCCGCCGTCATCGCGACGGCGATCCTCGAATCCCAAGTCCTCTACGTGATCTGACCATGACCCGCAGGATCCTCCTGTTGCACGATGCCCCCGCGCCCACCCCGGAAGCCGGTGCGATCGCCGCCGCGCTGCGCGCGCAGGGCGCGCAGGTGGTCGCGCTCGCCTGCGCCGAGCCGTACGACGCGGTCCTCGATGCGCTCCTCGAGGCGGATAGCGTCCTCTACTGGCGCTGAAGCTCCGCCGGAGCCGGGCCTCGCCAGGTCAATCGAGCGCGAAGCCCGTCGACCGGCCGAAGCGCGACCACCGGTCCGCCTCCTCGCGCACGACGCGTTCGGCTACCTCCGGCGAGGAGCCCACCGGGTCGATCCACTGCTTGTCCCACAGGGACGACTTGAGGGCGGGGTCGCGGATGATGCGCGAGAGGTCCGTGCGCAAACGCCGGACGGCCTCGGGCGGCGTCTTCGCCGGCACCACGATCACCATCCACACCGACGCGTCGAAGCCGGGGTAGCCCGACTCGGCCACCGTCGGCACGTCGGGGATGAGCGGCGAGCGCTTCGCGCCCGTCTGTGCCACGACCTTCAGCTTGCCCGCCTTCACGTGCGGGATGAGCGCCGTCGGGTTGAGCGCGAGGACCTGCACGTCGCCCGCGAGGAGCGCCGTCACCGCGGGCGCGCCGCCGTTGTACGGGATGTGCTCGGTGCGGATGCCCGCCGCGCCATTCAGCTGCTCCATCGTGAGCTGCGAGATGCTGCCCTTGCCGACGGAGGCGAAGTTGAGCGCGCCCGGCTTCGCCTTCGCTTTCGCGACCAGTTCGGCCAGCGTGGCGGCGCCCAGGGACGGATGCACGGCGATGAGGCCCGGCGCGGTGCCCACCAGCGTGACGAACGCGAAGTCGCGTGCCACGTCGTAGGGCAGGCTCTTCGCGAGCGCGGGGCTCACCGCCAGCGGGCCATTGGTGCCGATGAGGAGCGTGTGCCCGTCGGGCGCGGCTTTCGCGACGGCCTCGGCGGCGATGTTGCCGCCGGCCCCAGGACGGTTCTCGACCACGACCGGCTGGCCGAGCGCGTCGCCCAGGGGGCCCGCCAGCGAACGGGCCACGACGTCGGGCTGCCCGCCGGGGGCGAAGGGAACGACGAGTTTCACGGGGCGCGTGGGCGACCAGTCGGCGAACGCGCCCGGCGCGGCGGCAAGGAGCAGTGCCGCCAGCAGACATTGAGCGGCATTCATCGCGGAGTGACGCCTTTCTGCGCGGCGCGGGCGAGGGCCCGCTCCGCGATGGAAGCCGACATGATCGGCACGCCCGTCGTCGGCACGTCCTTCAGCATCTCGAAAAGGCGCACGCGCTCCCGGAAACCCGCGTCCTGCGGCCAGGGCTCGTCGACAGGTTGCGTGACCCACGCCCACAGGAAGTCACCGGCCGATTGACGCACGCCGGGTGAGCTTCCCGGATCGAGCACGGCATCGCGAGCCGCCGCCAGGAAGAAGAGGCCCGCGCCCGTTCGCCCCGCCTCCTTGTCCTGCCTCAGCCTGACGAAGAGCGCCTCGCGTTCCGCTTCGGGCAGCCCGCCCACCTGGGGCGTCACGGAAGCCACCAGTGCGGCCAGCGCTTCGTCGCCGCTCTTCGCCGGGCGCTCGGGCTTCGCGAATCGCAGCCGGCCCAGCGTCTCGGCGTACGCGCCGCCCCCCACGCGAAAGCGCAGCGCCTCGCCGCCCGCGAGCGTGGCTTCGTCCGGATCGCTCGCGACGACGCGTTCGACGCGTTCCACCGACTCGAGCATCTCCCCCACCACCTCGGCCACGTCGGGATGGATGCGCGCGAGGTTTCGCGGCAGGGCGTCCTCCCACCAGGGCAGGGCCAGCAGCGGCAGCACGGTGAAGAAGAGGCGCGCCGCCGGGTGCATCGCCGGCAGGAAGATCCCCATGCCGAAATACCAGAGCAGGGCACCGGCCGCGAAAGGCATGAGCGAGACGAGCCACACGCTGCCCGCTTCGCGACGCCCGTCCACGAGCCCCTTCGGCATCGCGCCGGCCGGGCGCGCCGGGTCGAGCGCGAGCGGGAAGGCCCGGGACGGCGCGGCCCAGCTTTCGATGGCGACGTCGTCGGGTCGATCCGATTCCCGCTCGAGGACACCCAGCATCGTCCGGGGCGCGAGCGCATCGCGATCCGCGTCGGGCTGCGGCGTCTGCGCGAGCCACCGGAGCGCGGCCGGCGCGAAGCGCATTTCCGGCACGCCGAATCCGTTCGCTTCGCGGGGCCAATCGAACGGGACGTCCGTGGCCATTTCGCCCACGTCGTGCAGGTGATAGGACTCGTTGAACTGCAAGCGCTTGCCGCAGAACGCGCGCCGCAAGGGCGAGCCCCAGTCGCCCTCGTACTCGACGACGGCGCAGGGCGTGGCCCGGGCGGAGCCGCGCCAGAATCCGCCCGCACCCACGCGCGCCGGGTCGAATTCGATCGCGAGCCAGCTTTCCACGATGCGGCCCTGGGCTGCGGCGGTGAAGGAGGCGTACTCGCGCGCGTCGAGAACGCGTTGCGGCCCGGATTTCCAGGCGACGGTGAGGAAAACGGCGGCGGCACCCAGGAAGATGGCCGCGTAAAGGCGCACGCCCCAGCCGACGGTCAGGCCCGCGACCTTGCCAATCGCGATGGCCCTGAGAGCTTCGCCCAGCCTCGCCTTGGCGGAGGGCGGCGGCGCAGGCGCGATCTCGACGCCCGCCTTCGTGCTGCGCTTTCGGCCCATCGTCAAATTGGGGACAGGTGAATTTGGGGACAGGTGAAAAATACACCTGTCCCCAGTTTTCAGTAGTTGAGGACCGGGGCGAGCCAGCGCTCGCAGGCGGCGAGGTCCATGCCCTTGCGGTGCGCGTAGTCCGCCACCTGGTCGCGCTCGATCTTGCCCACGGCGAAGTAGCGCGCCTGCGGGTGCGACAGGTAGAAACCGCTCACGGCCGCCGTCGGCAGCATGGCGAAGGATTCGGTGAGCGTCATGTCCGCCGTGTTCGGCGCGTCGAGCAGGGCGAAGAGCTCGCCTTTCTCCGTGTGGTCCGGGCAAGCCGGATAGCCCGGCGCGGGACGGATGCCGGCGTACTTCTCGGCGATGAGTTCCTCGTTCGAGAGATTCTCGCCGGCCGCGTAGCCCCAATATTCCGTGCGCACGCGGTGGTGCAGGTGCTCGGCGAACGCCTCCGCCAGCCGGTCCGCGATGGCCTTGAGCAGGATCGCGTTGAAGTCGTCGTGCTTCGCCTCGTAGTCGGCCACGCGCGCGTCGATGCCCCCGCCCGCCATGACCGCGAACGCACCGACCCAGTCGGCGATGCCCGAATCGTGCGGCGCGACGAAATCCGCGAGGCACAGGTTCGGGTTGCCGGCGGGCTTCTCGTTCTGCTGGCGCAGGCAGTGCCAGGTCGTGAGCACGTGGTCGCGCCTCTCGTCGGTGTAGATCTCGATGTCGTCGCCCACCGCGCTGGCCGGATACAGGCCGAACACGCCGCTCGCGGTGAGCCAGCGGCCCTTCACGATGCGATCGAGCATCGCCTGGCCTTCCTTGAAGACGTTGCGGGCGGCCTCGCCCACCACCGCGTCCTGCAGGATGTCGGGGTACTTGCCGGCGAGGTCCCACGTCTGGAAGAACGGCGCCCAGTCGACGAAGGGCACGAGCTTGTCGAGCGGGTAGTTCTTGAGCGACACACGGCCGACCTGCTTCGGCTTCGGGGGCGCGTAGGCCTTCCAGTCGATCCTGGCGCGGTTGGCGCGCGCCGCCTCCAGCGTGACGGACTTCTGCCCCGTCTTCTTCGCGTGGGCGTCGCGCACCTTCACGTAGTCGGCGCGCGTGTCGGCGACGAAGGTATCGCGGCTCTCCTCGCTCGAAAGGTGCGTGGCGACACCCACGGCGCGGGAGGCATCCGGAACCCACACCACGGGGCCGGAGTAGCCGGGCTCGATCTTGACGGCGGTGTGCGTGCGCGAGGTGGTCGCGCCGCCGATGAGCAGCGGGATCTTGAATCCCAGCCGCTCCATCTCCTTCGCGACGTGCGCCATCTCCTCGAGCGAGGGCGTGATGAGGCCCGAGAGCCCGATCATGTCCGCCTTCTCCGCGATGGCCGTGTCGAGGATCTTCTGCGCCGGGACCATCACCCCGAGGTCCACCACGTCGAAGTTGTTGCACTGGAGCACCACGCCCACGATGTTCTTGCCGATGTCGTGCACGTCGCCCTTCACGGTGGCCATGACGACCTTGCCCTTGGCCTTCGCGTCGACGGTGCCCAGGAGCCGCTTCTCCTCCTCGATGTACGGGATGAGGTGGGCCACGGCCTGCTTCATCACGCGCGCGCTCTTCACCACCTGCGGCAGGAACATCTTGCCGGCGCCGAAGAGGTCGCCCACGACGTTCATGCCGTCCATGAGCGGGCCCTCGATCACCTGGATGGGGCGGGGGAACAGCTTCCTCGCCTCCTCGGTGTCCTCGACGATCCACTGCGTGATGCCCTTCACGAGGGCGTGCGTGAGGCGCTCGCCCACGGGAGCGCTTCGCCACGCGAGGTCCTCGACGGCGTCCTTCTTCTGGCCCTTGAAGCTCTCGGCGAAGGTGACCAGGCGCTCGGTCGCGTCCGGCCGGCGGTCGAAGATGACGTCCTCCACGCGTTCGAGCAGTTCCTTCGGGATGTCCGCGTACACGCCCAGCTGGCCCGCGTTCACGATGCCCATCGTCATGCCGGCCTTGGCGCCGTGGTACAGGAACGAGGTGTGCATCGCCTCGCGCACCGGCTCGTTGCCGCGGAAGGAGAACGAGAGGTTCGAGACGCCGCCGGAGGTCTTGGCGTGCGGGAGGTTCCGGTGGATCCACGCGATGGCCTCGAGGTAATCCAGGCCGTAGCGGTTGTGCTCCTCGATGCCGGTGGCGATCGCGAAGATGTTCGGGTCGAAGATGATGTCCTCGGGCGCGAAGCCGACGCGCTCCACCAGGATGTCGTAGGAGCGCTTGCAGATGGACTTCTTTCGCTCGAGCGTGTCCGCCTGGCCCTTCTCGTCGAAGGCCATCACCACCACGGCCGCCCCGTAGCGGCGGGCGAGGTTCGCGTGCTTCACGAATTCCTCCTCGCCTTCCTTCATCGAGATGGAGTTCACGACGCTCTTGCCCTGCACGCACTTGAGGCCCGCCTCGATCACGCTCCACTTGGAGCTGTCGATCATGATCGGCACGCGGGAGATGTCCGGCTCCGCGGCGATGAGGTTCAGGAATTTCGTCATGGCCGCCTGCGAATCGAGCATCGCCTCGTCCATGTTGATGTCGATCACCTGCGCGCCGTTCTCCACCTGCTGGCGCGCGACCGCGAGGGCCTCGGTGTAGTCGCCCGAGAGGATGAGGCGCGCGAACATCTTCGAGCCCGTGACGTTCGTGCGCTCGCCCACGTTCACGAAGAGCGAATCCTCGCCGATGTTGCAGGGCTCGAGGCCCGAAAGGCGCAGCTTCGGCTCGATCTTCGGGGCGATGCGCGGCTTGCAAGGCGCCACGATCTTCGCGATGGCGGCGATGTGCGCGGGCGTCGTGCCGCAGCAGCCGCCGGTGATGTTGAGCCAGCCCGCCTCGGCCCACTCGCGGATGAAGGCGGCCGTCTCTTCCGGCAGCTCGTCGTATTCGGCCATCGCGTTGGGCAGGCCCGCGTTCGGGTGCGCGGAGACGAGGCAATCGGCGATGCGCGCGAGCTCCTCGACGTGCGGGCGAAGCTGCGCGGCGCCCAGGGCGCAGTTGAAGCCCACCGAGAGCGGCCGTGCATGGCGCACGGAGTTCCAGAAAGCCTCCGGCGTCTGGCCCGAGAGCGTGCGGCCCGAGGCGTCCGTGATCGTGCCGGAGATCATGATGGGCAGACGCGTGCCCGAAGCCTCGAAGTACTCGTCGATCGCGAAGAGCGCCGCCTTGGCGTTCAGCGTGTCGAAGATGGTCTCGACCATCAGGATGTCGGCGCCGCCCTCGACGAGCCCCTTCACGGCTTCGAGGTAGGCGATCTTGACCTGGTCGAAGGTCACCGCCCGGTAGCCGGGGTCGTTCACGTCCGGCGAGAGCGAGAGCGTGCGGTTCATGGGGCCGAGCACGCCCGCGACGAAGCGGGGGCGCTTCGGGTCACGCGCGGAGAAATCGTCGGCCACGGAGCGGGCGAGGCGCGCGCCCTCGAAGTTCAGCTCGTAGGCGATGGATTCGAGCGCGTAGTCGGCCTGCGAGATGGTCGTCGCGTTGAAGGTGTTGGTCTCGAGGATGTCCGCCCCGACCTCGAGGTACTGCGCGTGGATCTCGCGGATCACCTGCGGGCGCGTGAGCGTGAGCAGGTCGTTGTTGCCGCGCAGGTCCTTCGCGTGGTCCTTGAAGCGATCGCCCCGGTAGGCCTCCTCGGCGAGCCGGTAGCGCTGCACCATGGTGCCCATGGCGCCGTCCAGGACGAGGATGCGCGCGGCGAGCGCGTCGTGAAGCGCCTGCTGACGGGCGGGGCGGGTGAGAAGGGCGTGGTCCATGGTCGTGTGTCCTGAAAACGAAAAACCCGTCGGCTCGGGCGACGGGTTCGGGGCCAGTCGCTTTAGCGGCATTTGTAGAGCGCCCGCAAGCTGAACGGTCAAATCGGCGCTGGAGGGCAATTTTACGCCATCCCCCCCACGGGCGGCAAACGGGCCGGGATGGCGTCCATGTCCGCTTCGGACCGACAATCGCGTGGATCCCGGTATCCCCAACCGACCCGGAGCGACCGATGCGCCATCGCCTGCCCGCCCTCGCCCTGCTGGCCCTCCTGCCCGCGCCCCCGATCTCGGCGCTCGAGCCCGCCGACGCAGCCCGCAAGCCCCCGGTGCTCGCGACTTGTGCCGGGTGCCATGGCGTGGATGGCGCGAGCGTCGCCGCGCACATCCCGAACCTGGCCGCGCAGCCGCCCGCCTACCTCGCCGCGCAGATCGAGGCTTTCCGCTCGGGAAACCGCAAGAGCGACGTGATGGCGCCCATCGCGAAGGCGCTCGATGCCTCGCAGGTCGCCGGCATCACCGCGTACTACGGTTCGCTGCCCGGCGCGGCGCCCGGGGTGCGTTCCGCGAAGCTCGGCGCCTTCGCCACGAAGGCGACATTTCCGGAGGGCTATCCCGACGGCTTCTCGCGCTACCACGCCCTGGAAGCGCCCGAGCAGGGCCGGGTGACCGTGTTCCTCGCGAACGCCGCCGCGCGCGATGCCGCGAAGGCGGGACGGGAATTGCCCGAAGGGTCCGTGGTGATGTCCGTCACGCACGAGGCCGTTCGCGATGCGAAGGGCGAACCCAGGCGCGGCGATCGCGGCGAACTCGTGCCGGGCAAGGCGCTCGCCTACGCGATCATGGCGCGAGGCCCGGGGTGGGGCGCGGCGATCCCCGAAATCGTGCGCAATGGCGACTGGCACTACGCCCTGCTCGACGGCGAGAGGAAGCCGCGCGCCGCCGCCAACCACGCCGAGTGCCTCGCCTGCCACAAGCCCCTGGCCGCCGCGAGCTACGTCTTCACGCTGGAAAAGCTCGCGGCACCGTAGCGGCCGGCCCGCGGCAACCCGAAAGGCGCGGTTGACGCCCCTCAACCGCGCCCGGCCGTTCTGGGCCATCATGGCCGCTTTCCGACTCGGATTCACCGCCATGAAACTGCGCCTTTTCGCCGCCGCCCTCGCCCTCGCCGCCACGACGGCCTTCGCCCAATCCTCCGCGCCGCCCCAGTTCACGAAGCTGCAGGGCGAAGCCCTCGAGGTGATCGAGGTCGACGCCTACACCTACGTCCGCCTGAAGACGTCGGAAGGCGACAAGTGGGTCGCCGTCTCGCGCGCCGGCATCAAGAAGGGCGAGAAGATCACCGTCGAGAACGCCTCGATGATGCCCAATTTCGAGAGCAAGACCCTGAACCGCAAGTTCGACAAGATCTGGTTCGGGCAGTTGGGCGGCGCGGCCGGCAAGCAGGCCAAGGCCGAGAGCAACCCGCACGGCGCGGCCCAGCCCGCCGCGGGCGTCGAGAAGGTGGCCAAGGCCACGGGCGCGGACGCGAAGACCGTCGCCGAAGTGGTCGGCGGCAAGGGTGCCCTCAAGGACAAGACCGTCACCGTGCGCGGCAAGGTGGTGAAGGTGACCTCCGGCGTCATGAACAAGAACTGGCTGCACATCCAGGACGGCACGGGCAAGGCCGCCGACAACACGCACGACCTCATCGTCACCTCGAAGGAGCCGGCCAGCATGGGCGAGGTCATCACCGCCCGCGGCACCGTGCGCACCGACGTGAAGATGGGCGCCGGCTACGCGTTCGACGTCCTCGTCGAAGACGCCTCGCTCTCCCGCAAGTAAGCCGCGCCGTCCGTGAAGGCCACGCGCCTCGTCGCCGCGGCCTGCTTCGCGCTCGCCGCGCAGGCCTTCGCGGCGCCGCCGCAGGCCCGGCTCGTTCCGGAAGGCGAGGCCATTCCGGACCAGCCGCTCTACGGGCTGTTCCACGACTACCGGAAATTCTCGGACTTCCAGGGCAAGCCGCTCATCATCAACGTGTGGGCGAGCTGGTGCGCGCCTTGCCGCGCGGAGATGGGCTCGCTCGACCGCATCGCCAAGCGGCACAACGGCAGGCAGTTCCACATCATCGGCATCTCCACGGACGACTACCCCGGGAAGGCCACGGACTACCTCGTGCGCGCGGCGGTCTCGTTCGACAACTACATCGACAAGAACCTCCTGTGGGAGACGATGCTGGGTGCCGAGCGCATCCCGCTCACCGTGCTCATCGACGCGAAGGGGCGGGTGGTGAAGCGCGTCTACGGCGCCAAGGCCTGGGACAGCCCGGAGATGGTCGCGGTCATCGAGAAATCGCTGGGCGTGAAGCTGCGCTGACCGGAATTCCCCGGCTCGATCCGGAGACATTGCGCGCCGCAACTTGATTTGCGCCGAATCGGTGCTATGTTGCCGGTCCACGGCCCGTTTCGAGGCCGCCCCTCCATCGGAATCCGCAATATGAAAAACGCCCTCCTGATCGCCCTCGTCGCCCTCGGACTCGCCGCTTTCGATGCGGATGCCGCCAGGCGCATGGGAGGCGGCAGCAACCTCGGCAAGCAGCGCCCGGCCCCCATGCAGAAGGAAGCCGCGCCCGCCGCCGCTCCCGCGACGCCCGCCGCGCCCGCGCAAGGCGCCTCCGCCGCCAAGCCCGCCTCGCCTGCCGCCGGGGCCGCGGGTGCGGCCGCCAAGCCCTCGTTCATGCAGCGCTGGGGCGGCATGCTGGCCGGCCTCGCCATCGGCGCGGCGCTCATGAGCCTCTTCGGCGGCGGCGCGTTCGGCGCGATCATGACCACGCTGCTGATCGGCCTCGCCATCGCCGCGGCCGTCATGTTCGCGCTGCGCTTCTTCGCCTCGCGCGGCAAGCCGGCGCCGCAAGCCGCGACACCGCAAGGACAGCCCATGGCCTTCGAGCGCGCCGCGCAGGATGAGCCGGCCGCTTCGCCCGCGCCCACCGCCTCGGGCCGCCCGCGTATCGAGATCGGCAGCGCCCTCACGGGCAGCGTCTCCAAGGCCGAAGTGGAAGCCGCGCCCGCCCCGCAGGCCGCCGGCATCCCGGGTTTCGAGAAGGAGCCGTTCCTGCGCGTCGCCAAGACGTCGTTCATCCGCCTGCAGGCCGCCAACGATGCCGGCGACCTGGACGACATCCGAGACTTCACCACGCCCGAGCTCTACGCCGAGATCGCGATGCAGGTGAAGGAACGGCAGGAGCCGCAGAAGACCGAGGTGGTCTCCGTGAACGCGAGCCTCTACGACGCCGTCGTCGAGGACGGCTGGGAAATTGCGAGCGTGCGCTTCACCGGCCTCATCCGCGAGGAAGCGGGCGCGAACCCCGTGCCGTACGACGAGCTGTGGCACGTGCGCAAGAAGGCCGGCGATGCGAAGGCCTCGTGGCTCATCATGGGGATCCAGCAGGTCGAGTAGCGACGAAGGGGACAGTCCCCTTCGGGATTCGCCCGGAAAGCGGCAGCCCTAACCGGCTGCCGTTTTTTTCGCCTCGAGTTCCTCCCAGCGCGCCAGGAGCCGCGTGAGTTCCGCGTCGATGGCGTCGTGTCGCTCGGTCAGCTTGCGCGGATCGGCGGTGCCCGATGTGTAGGTCGCCGGGTCCGCGAGCTTCGCGGCCAGTTCCGCCTGCTCCTTCTCGAGCGACTCCAGCGTGGCCGGCAGCGCGTCCAGCTCGCGCACCTCGTTGAAGGAGAGCTTCACGCGCTTGCGCGGCGCAGCCCCCTCCTTCGGGGACGGCCCCTTGCCGCCATCGGCGTTCGACGGGAGGGGACTGTCCCCTTCGGCCCTGGCCGCGCCGGCCGCCGCCTTCTCCAGCGCCGCGCTCGTGCGCCGCGCGCGTTCGCAATCCGACCACCCGCCCGCGTATTCCTTCCAGCGCCCCTCGCCCTCGAAGGCATAGGTCTGCGTGACGACGTTATCGAGGAAGGCCCGGTCGTGGCTCACCAGGAAGAGCGTGCCGTCGTAGTCCTGCAGCAGCGCCTCCAGCAGCTCCAGCGTCTCGATGTCGAGGTCGTTTGTGGGCTCGTCCAGCACCAGCACGTTGGCCGGGCGGGCGAAGAGGCGCGCCAGGAGCAGGCGGCTTCGCTCGCCGCCCGAAAGGGCCTTCACCGGCGCGTTGGCGCGTTCCGGGGGAAAGAGGAACTCGCCCAGGTAGCTGATGACGTGCTTGCGCCCGCCCCCCACCTCCACGAAATCGCTGCCGGGCGAGATGGTGTTCGCGAGCGTCGCCTCCTCGTCGAGCACGGCGCGGAACTGGTCGAAGTACGCGACGGCGATCTTCGTGCCGAGCCGCACGGTGCCCGCGTCGGGCTCGATCTCGCCCAGGATCAGCTTGAGGAGCGTCGACTTGCCGCAGCCGTTGGGGCCGACGAGGCCCACCTTGTCGCCGCGCATGAGGCGCGCGGAGAAATCCGCGACGACGCGCTTGTCGCCGTATAGCTTGTCGACGTGCTCGAGTTCCGCGACGAGCTTGCCGGAGCGCTCGCCGGTCGCGAGCGTGAGGTCCACGTTGCCCGCCCGGTTCCGCCGCGCCGCCCGTTCGAGGCGCAGCTGTTCGAGGCGCCGCACGCGGCCCTCGTTCCGCGTGCGCCGTGCCTCCACGCCCTTGCGGATCCACGCCTCCTCCTGCGCGAGCACCTTGTCGGCCTTGCGGTTCACCACCGCCTCGACCGCGAGTTGCTCGGCCTTCTGCGTTTCATACGCCGCGAAATTGCCGGGGTAGTCGCCCAGGCGACCGCGGTCCAGCTCGACGATGCGCGTGGCGACGCGGTCGAGGAAGCGCCGGTCGTGCGTGACGAAAAGCGCCGCGCCCCCGAAGGCGAGGAGCAGCGACTCGAGCCATTCGATGCCGGCGATGTCCAGGTGGTTGGTCGGCTCGTCGAGCAGGAGCAGGTCCGGGTCCTGCACGAGGGCGCGCGCGAGGGCGACGCGCTTCTTCATGCCGCCGGAGAGCGAGGCGACGGGGACATCGGGCGGCAGGCCCAGCCGGTCGATGGCGGCGTCCACGCGATGCGCGAGCGTCCAGCCGCCGGCGGCCTCGAGCGCCTCCTGGTGCTTCTGCAGTTTTGCGAGCGCCTCGTCGTCCGCGTGCACCTCGAGGGCATGCGCGGCCTCGTGATACGCGACGAGCAGTCGCGCTGCCGCGCCGACCCCCTCGGCCACCGCCTCGAAGACGGTCTTGCCCTCGGGAAACGACGGTTCCTGCGAGACGGCCGCGAGGCGCGCACCGGGCGAGAGCCGCACGATGCCGTCATCGGGCTTCGCGAGCCCTTCGACGATCTTGAGCAGGCTCGACTTGCCCGTGCCGTTGCGGCCGATGAGTCCCACGCGCTCGCCGGGCTCGAGCACGAGGCTCGCGTGGTCGAGCAGGGGATGGTGCCCGAAGGCGAGGCAGAGCTGGTCGAGCTGGAGGAGGGGCACTTCGGAAGGACCGGGGAACAAAGAAGGATTGTCTCATCCGCGACGAATTCGATGCGACCCGCGAGGGTGGCGCGGGCTAGAATCGGCCCATGACCCTCTGGACCTGGCTCGTGCCCCTCGCGGGCGTTTCGACCCTCGGCGCGGCCATCGCGCTAGGAACGAGCACGCTCATCGCCGTCCTGGCCACACTCGGGCTCGTCGGCTCCGTGTTCGCCGCCGTGCACCATGCCGAGGTGGTGGCCCACCGCGTGGGCGAGCCGTTCGGCACCCTGGTCCTCGCGCTCGCGGTGACGGTGATCGAGGCGTCGCTCATCCTGTCGATGGTCATCGCCGGCGGCATCGAGCAGGCGGCGGTGCCGCGCGACACGATCTACGCCGCGCTCATGATCATCTGCAACGGCGTGGTGGGCGTGTGCCTGCTGGTGGGCGGCTGGCACCACCGCGAGCAAAGCTTCCGCGTCGAGGGCGCCAACTCCGGCCTGGCCGCCCTCATTCCCATGGCGGCGCTCACGCTCGTACTGCCCGCCTTCACCACGACCACGCCGGGCGGCACGTACAGCAATTCGCAGCTCATCTTCGCGGCTGTCGCCTCACTCGCGCTCTGGGCCGTGTTCGTGTTCGTCCAGACCGTGCGCCACCGCGACTACTTTCTGCCGGCGGTGAACACCGACGACCCGGATGTCCACGCGGCCCCGCCCACCAACGCGATGGCGTGGGCGAGCTTCGGGCTGCTGATGGTCGCGCTCGTGGCCGTAGTCGGCCTCGCGAAGGTGCTCTCCCCGTCGATCGAGCGGGGCGTGGCGGCCGCCGGGGCGCCCAAGGCCGTGATCGGCATCGCCATCGCGCTCATCGTGCTGCTGCCGGAGACCTGGGCCGCGGTGCGCGCCGCCCGTGCCAACCGCCTGCAGACCAGCATGAACCTCGCCATCGGGTCGGCGCTGGCGAGCATCGGGCTCACCATCCCCGTCGTCGCCATCGCGGCCGTGATCCTCGACATCCCGCTGGTGCTCGGGCTCGACGCGCTGGGCATCGCGATGCTCGTCCTCACCTTCCTCGTGAGCACCGTCACGCTCGCCACCGGCCGCACGCACCTCATGCAGGGCGCCGTGCACCTCGTGATCTTCGCGGCGTTCCTTTTCCTCGCCCTGGTGCCCTGAGGCTCAGGCCCGCTCGACGTGGTAGAGCGCCATCTGCCCGGCGCCTTTCGCGAGCGGCAGGCGACCCACGTAGCGCAGGTTGAGGTCGTCGGCCCCGCTCGCCGCGGCAACCGCGGCGAAAGCGGCACTCGCGTAGACCTGCCCCGGCGGCGTGATCGGCTCGATGCGCGCCGCGCGGCTCGTGTGCGGCCCGGTGAAGAGCGCGCCTTCCGTCACGGGATCGCGGCCGCAGTACACCGGCCCCGCGTGCAGGGCGATGCGCAGGTCGAATTCCTCCGGCAGGCCCAGGGACGCCCAGTCGCGCACGCTCGCGAGCTCGTTCAGCTCCAGCGCGTAGCGCGCGGCATCGGGCGCGTTCCGGAAGACGAGGTAGAGCCCGTCGCCCGCCGTCTCCACGTGCTCGAAGCGGTGCTTCGTCTGGCGGTTGAGCCTCGCCACGGCGCCCAGGAACTTCTCGACGTAGCGCGGGATCTGGTCCTCGGTGAGCCGGCTGTAGCCCACGGCGTCGGCAAAGAGCAGGCTTCTCATCTCGTGCCGAAGTCCGGCGGCAAGCGTCGGAGGCACGGGCGCTTCGGAAACGGTTCCCGCCGAATCGCCGCGCAGGCGCGCGAGATCGACCTCGTGCCGCGCGATGCCGAGCCCGGACCAGAGGCTCGCGGCCGAACCGGCTCCGCCGGCCGCGCCGGCCGCGCCCGGGTCCAGCACCGCCAGCGCTTCGAGACTCGAGCCGAGCGCCTGCGCGCGCAGTCGCCCCATGCCGGTGAGCAGGAGATTCGCGTATTCGTACGTGGCCGCGCTGCCGCTCGCGTAATGGTCGCTCGCGACGGTGACGCTCGAGGCGGCCGCAAGGGCCGCATCCAGGCGCACTCCCCACGATCCGCCCGCGAACTCGACGCTTTCCCGGCGAAAATCGGCCGCGGGAAAGGGCAGCACGACATGGGTCTCGCCGCCCATCTCCCGCACGAGTTCCAGGCACAGGAGGTCCGCGCCGCAGGCCGCCGACCCGTAGGCGGCCGCCGGGCCGATGGCGGCGATGCGTTCGCGCAGCGCCTCGCGCACCGCGGGCTCGAGCGTTGCCGGGAATCGTGCGCGGGGCCGGTCCGCCCGGTCGATCATGTGCCCCGAGAAAACGATGACGGGCGGCGGGGATAGCGCGGCGGTGACCTCGTCGGCATCCAGGCCCAGGTGCTCGGCGAGGAAGCGGGCCTGCCGCCGGGTGCTGCCCAGGTCCCCGTAGCGCCCGTCGGCGAGCCCCGCGGCCGCCTCGTAGTGGGCACGCGCGGATTCGCGATCGCCCAGCACGAGCGCCGTCTCGCCCAGCGTCGCCTCGCGCCAGTAGGCCGCCGCGCCCTCGCCGGGATCGGACCGTTCGGCGATCCCGTGCACCTGCATCGCGATCTCCCGGGAGCGGTCGGACCTGCCGAGCAGCACCGCCATGGTGGCGGCGTTCACGCCCGCGTAGATCGCGCCGTCGTCGGCCGCCGATCGCCGGGCATTCTCGTAGGCGCGTTCGTACAGGCCGAAGGCCCGCGTGAAGTGGGCGATGCGCGCGGCGCCTGCGGGTTCGCGCAGGCCGAGGTCCTTGGCGGTGCGCGCCAGCATGCCGAGCGTCTCGGCGTCGCCGTGCCCCTCGGCCTCGAGCGCCGAGAAGACGCCGTGGGCGCGGGCGACGTCGCCGGCGCGGGCGAGCGCGAGGCCCTGCAACTGGCGAAGGCGCACGTGGCCTGGAGAGCGCGCCAGCGAACTCTGGGCCAGGTCGTACGCGAGGAGGGGATCGCCGCGATCGAGGTGCGCCTGGACGCCCGAAACCGCCTTCCCGGCCAGGGCGGCAGCGGGATCGGGGGCGGGCGTCGGGTCGGTCATGGCGGCTTCCGGTCCCCGCGGAAATCCGGGGGCTGCACGGATCATAGTCCCGCTATCCAACGGCCGGCTATTAGCCTAATCTGTCACGCGCCGTGACGGGCCGTGACGAGGGAGAGCGCCACTTGTTCGTTTCAACCGCATGCCGTCGTACCGCCATGCCCCGGAGGGGTGCATGAGCAGCGTCCTTCCGTTCGAATCCGCCCCGCGCCTCGACGAGGACGCCTGGGACGACCTCCTCAACTTCATCGAGGAAAAGCGCGTCATCCCCATCGTGGGCCCGGAACTGCTCACGGTGGAGACCGAGAACGGCCCCCGCCTCCTTTACGAGTGGATGGCGGAAAAGCTCGCGGCCAAGCTGGGCGTCGACACCTCGCGCCTGCCCTCGCCCCTCACGCTGAACGACGTCGTCTGCTGGTTCCTCGCCACGCGCGGCCGGCGCGAGGACACCTATACGCGCATGCGCAGCATCCTGCGCGAGACGACATTCGCGCCCCCGAAGGCGCTGCGCCAGCTCGCGCAGATCACCGACTTCGACCTCTTCATCACGACGACTTTCGATTCGCTCCTCGAGAACGCCATCAACGCCGAGCGCTTCGGCGGCGCGGCCACGGCGGACGTGATCGGCTACGCGCCCAACCGCGTGGCGGACCTGCCGAGCGAGCGCGAGCACCTGCAGCGCCCCGCCGTCTACCACCTGCTGGGCCGCTGCTCCGCCTCGCCCACCTACGTGATCTCGGACGAGGACATGCTGGAGTTCGTCTGCGCCCTGCAGAGCGAGCACCTCACGCCGGAGAAGCTCTTCTACGAGCTCGAGCACAACCACCTGCTCATCATCGGCAGCAGCTTCTCGAACTGGCTGGCGCGCCTGTTCCTGCGCATGGCCAAGCGAAAGCGCCTCTCGGACCCGCGCGACGTGGGCGAGGTGCTGGCCGACGACCACACCGACGGCGACGATCGCCTGATGGCCTTCCTCCAGCAGGTGAGCGTGAGGACGCGCGTCTACACGGGCGCCGCGCAGTTCGTGGACGAGCTGCACCGCCGCTGGACGGCGCGCAGGAAGCCCGCGGACGTGATCTCGCTGGGCGCCGCGCCGAATCGCGTCATGCCGCCCGAGCGCGAGATGCCCGAGAACGCCGTCTTCATCAGCTATGCCCGCGAAGACCTCGCCGCGGTGCAGAAGCTGAAGGCGGGCTTCGACGCCGCCGGCATCAAGACCTGGTTCGACATGGAGCGGCTCGAGGGCGGCGACGACTACGACCTCAAGATCCGCAAGAACATCGCGCGCTGCTCGTACTTCATCCCCGTCGTGTCGGCCAACACGGACCGGCGCCTCGAGGCCTACTTCCGGCGCGAGTGGAGCTACGCCATCGACCGCACGCGAAACATGGCCGACGACGCCCTCTTCCTGCTGCCGGTTTGCGTGGACGGCACGAACCCGCAGGCCGCGCGCGTGCCGGACAAGTTCAAGGCGGTTCACATCACGCAGCTGCCGGGCGGCGAGCCCACGGCCGAATTCACCGGGCGCCTGCGCTCGCTCTTCGCCGAGCGCGGCCGGGACGAGGCATGAACGCGCCCGAGGCGCCGGGCGAGGAAACCACCGCCGTCGACGCGCAGCACCCCTGGCTCGGCCTCGCCTCCTTCACGGAGGAGACGCGCCCGTACTTCCACGGCCGCGAGGAAGAAGTCGGCGAGCTCTCCCGCCGCGTGCAGCGAAAGCTCCTCACGGTGCTCTTCGGCCAATCGGGCCTCGGGAAGACGTCCATCCTGCGCGCCGGCATCGTGCCGCGGCTGCGCCCGGACGGGTACTGCCCCGTCTACGTGCGCATCGACTACTCGGCCCACACGCCGCCGCCGGCCGAGCAGATCAAGCAGGCCATCTTCCGGGCCACGAGCGCATCCGGCTCGTGGACGCAGGCCGGCGTCGCCGAGGAAGGCGAGTCCCTCTGGGAGTTCCTGCAC
This sequence comes from Betaproteobacteria bacterium, assembly GCA_016711875.1. Classification (GTDB taxonomy): domain Bacteria; phylum Pseudomonadota; class Gammaproteobacteria; order Burkholderiales; family Usitatibacteraceae; genus FEB-7. Next base: position 868,906 of record JADJSD010000001.1, read on the forward strand.
CACCGCGACGACATCCTGAAGGACGCGAACGGCAAGACGGTCATTCCCCTGCTCATCTTCGACCAGTTCGAGGAGATCTTCACCCTCGCGCAGGCGGACGACGCGGGCCGCAAGCGCGCCGCGCAGTTCATCGAGGACCTCGCGGACCTCGTCGAGAACCGCCCGCCCAAGGCCCTGGAGGCGAGGCTGGAGGAGGACGATTCCCTCTCCGACCGCTTCGACTTCGGGCGGGCCGATTACCGGATCCTCATCGCGCTTCGCGAGGACTACCTCGCCCACCTGGAAAGCGTGAAGGCGGCGATGCCCTCCATCACGCAGAACCGCATGCGCCTCGCGCCCATGACGGGCCAGCAGGCGCTGCAGGCCGTGATGAAGCCGGGCGGCAGGCTCGTCTCGCGGGAAGTGGCCGAGTCCATCGTGCGCTTCATCGCCGGCGGCTCGGAGCTGCAGAACGCGGAAGTCGAGCCCTCGCTCCTCTCCCTCATCTGCCGCGAGCTCAACAACACGCGCCTGGCGCAAGGCAAGCCGGAGATCTCGGCGGACCTGCTCGCGGGCTCCCACGACACCATCCTCAAGGAATTCTACGAGCGGGCGCTGGCGGACCAGCCGCCCGGCGTGAGGAAGGTGATCGAGGACAACCTCCTCACCGATTCGGGATACCGCGAGAACCTGGCGGAAGAGAACATCGTCAATGACTTCGCCGAGGTCGGCGCGAAACCCGACGCGCTGGCGCTGCTCGTGAACCGGCGCCTGCTGCGCATCGAGGAGCGCCTGGACATCCGCCGCGTGGAGCTCACGCACGACGTGCTCTGCGGCGTGGTGAAGGCGAGCCGCACCGAGCGCCTCGCGCGCGAGGCCAAGGCGACTGCCGAGCGCCAGCTCGTCGAACAGAAAGAACGGGTCGCGCGCACCCGCGCCGCGCTGGTGAAGGCGCGCCAGATCGCCATCGGCGCCGGGGTCCTCGCGGTTGTCGCGGTCGCGAGCGCCATCTGGGGCTTCATCAGCACCAGCCGCGCCAAGGAGGCGGAGGCGCAGGCGCAGGAGACGCGCAAGCTCGCGGAGAACGGCCGCGCGGAGGCCGAGAAGCTCGTCGTCTACCTGCTCGAGGACTTCCAGGTGGAGTTGGAGCCCGTCGGCCGCCTCGACATCGTCGTGAACCTATCCAAGCGCGCGATGAACTACTACGCGGGCCTGCCCGCCGCGCTTCGCACGCCGGCCACCGAGCGCAACCGCGCGCTCGCCGAAGTGCGCTACGCCACGGCGCTGCGCAACCTCGGCCAGCTCGACGAAGCCTACAAGTCGGCGACGGACGCCGTGGCCGTTCTCTCGAAGCTCAAGGACGCGGGCGACACCTCGGAGGCCACGCTCATCAGCCTGGCCCTCGGTCACAGCGCGATCAGTCGCGTCCAGAACCAGCAGGGGAAGTTCAGCGAAGCACGCAAGCAAGGCACCACGGCCTACGCCATGCTGCTGCCGCTCGCCGAGGCGGCGAACGCTGGAATCCCGCTGCGGCGCGCCCTCGTGCAGATCGGCGTTGCACAAGGCTTCAACGTGATGCGCGACGGCGACCACGAGGAGGCCATCGGCATTTTCGAGAAGTCCCGCGCCGTGGCCCGCAGCATCGACGGACTGCAGCTCGGCGACACCATCGCAGCCTCGCTCTTCGTGGAGGCAGCCGCTTGGCAGATGCAATCCCTGCAGGCCCTCGATCGTGTCGACGACGCCCGGCGCATCGGCGAGGAAGCCCGGCCCATCGCCGACGGCGTGCTCGGCAAGCAGCCGGGCCACATGCTGGCCCTGCGCGCCCGCGGCCTCCTGCTTTCCCGATTGGCCGACATCGATGGGACGCGTCTCAAGTTCAAGTTGGCGTTGCCAGTCCTGCATGCGGCCGCGCGCGACTACGAGGCCTACCTCAAGGTGGATCCGGGCAACACCATCGCCTGGAACAACCTCGGCGCCCAGTACCAGAGCATCGCCCTCTATACCGATGCCTCGGGGCGGGCCCGGGAGGCGCTCAAGTACATGCGGATGGCCGCGAACACGGGCGCCCAGGGCACCCAGACCGCGGTGCGTGCCGGCAACGTGGCGAACGTCTGGTGGCACGTGGCCCGCATGGAGGCGGAGATCGGCAATCGCGATGCTTCGCAAGCTGCCATCCAGGAAGGCGCCCGCAACATGGCGCGTTTCTACGAAGGGGCTGCGCCGGGAGAATTCCGCCGGGCCATCCGCGAGCCGTGGCTGCCCCTGCAGCAATCGGCGCTGCATGCCCTCTATGGCGAATTCGCCAAGGCGCGGGAGTTCGCCTCCATGGCCCTGGCGGCCCTCGAGAAGGCCAAGCCGGAAAGCGAAGGCCAAAAGCGGTTCCATGCGATCAATCTCGCCGACGCCTACGAGGGCATCGGATTCTCGTCGTACCAGCTCGGGGACTATGCGGCAGCGGAAGCGGCGCTGCGCCGCGCGACGGAGCTGCGAACCTCCTTCGACGAGCGCTCGGTCTGGGACCGCTTGTTCCTCGCCAACGTCCGGGCGCAGCACACCGCCGCACTCGCCAGGCTCGGTCGGATCGTGGACGCCCGCGCGGCGCTCGATCCCGCCCTCAAGTACCACGCGACACTGCCGGACTCGAGCGAGGCGCCGTTGCTCCGCGTCTACCTCGCCCAGGCAAAGCTTTCCCAGGGCCTCGCCAATCCGCCCGAGGCGAGGGCGCACCTTTCCGCGGCGCTCGTCCTTCTCGACGGATTGCCGCCGGAATCCCGCACCCACGCGAGCATCCGGCAGTTGCACGCGGAGATCGCGCGGGAGCTGGCGGCGCGCCGCTAGGCCCTCCAGCCCTACGACGCCGCCTTCGTCTGCGTGAGGTTGTCGTCGGAATCGCGGTCGATCCGCTTGTTGTACGGATCGACCCCCACCCACGAAGGCTCCTTGTCCACGACCAGCGTCACCTTCGCCGCGCCGGACTTGAACGACTGGCGCTCGAAGGCGAGGACGCTCTCCTTCGAGAAGCCCTTCTTGCCCGGCTGCGCGGTGAAGACACCCACCTCGAAGGGCTCGTCCAGGGGCGCCTCGGTCTCCTTGCCCTTGCCGTCCGCATAGAGCTTCTTCCCCTCGACGGTGAATGTGACGTCGTACTTGCCGTCGGCACGCTTCTTCCACGTCGCGTCCTTGGCCTTCATGTCGTAGAGCGTGATCTTCTCGAAGAGATCGGTGATGAGCTGCGCGTGCTGCGGCCCGGCCTCCTCGCGCAGCATCGCCACGAACTCGGCGGATGAAGGATAGGGTGCGGCCTTGAAGGCGTACTTCGCGATGAGACGCTGCAGGGCGCGGTTCACGGCTTCCTCGCCCACCATTTCCTTCAGCCAGTACATCACCAGCGTGCCCTTGCGGTAATGGATGTAGCCCTGGTTCTCCACGCGGACCAGCGGCAATTCCTCGACCACCTCGCCGCCGCGATTGCGCAGGTACGAATCCAGCTCGTACTTGAGGAACTTCCTCACCATCGGGGCGCCGTGGAGCTTTTCCATCACGAGCATCGCCGAGTACTGCGCGAAGGTCTCGGAGAGCATCGTCATGCCCTGCTTGTCCGCGCCGATCACCTGGTGGGCCCACCACTGGTGGCCGATCTCGTGGGCCGTGACGTAGGTGACGAGGTCGATCTTCTCGTCGCCGTCGGGCTTGCCGGCGGGGTGGTTCTGGATGAATCCGATGGCCTCGGAGTAAGGCACCGTATTGGCGAAGGCCTGCGCGAACTTGTCGTAGGCGGGGAACTCGAGGATGCGCGCCTGCCTGAACTGGTAGGGCGAGAACGCCTCCGAGAATTGCCCGAGTGAGAGCTTCATCGCATCCAGCATGAGCTGCACGTTGTGCTCGTGCGTCGGGTGGTAATGGACCGAAAGCGCCACCGGCCCGTCGCCCTTGGGTTGCCACGTGTCGAACTTGATCGCGTACTTCGCCGACTGCATCGAGAAGAACTGCAGGATGGGCGCTTCGGTGCGCGTCTTGAGCGTGCGGCGGCCGTTCTCCGTCCGGTCCGACACGAGGTAGCCCGGCACCACCGGCACCTGGTCGGCGTCCGTCGTGAGCGAGATTTCCGCCGTCACCCAGTCCGTGTCGTGGCGCAGGTAGTGGTTGGCGTTGGCGCTTTCGTCCTCCAGCTTCGCCGGGCGGCGCTCGGGCGGCAGGCCGTACTTGCGGCGCTTGGCGCGGTCCGCGAGCAGGAGGTTGTCGTCCATGCCCAGCATCGGGGCCACTTCGTTGTTGTTGAGGAAGGAGCCGTTCCCGACGATGCGCGTGAGCGGCGCGCTGTTGGGAAAGCCCTTCTCCTCGACCACGGTCTTGAAGCGCAGCACGCGCTTCTCCCCGGCCTGCATCGGGGTGTCGAAGCGGTAGATGCGGTAGTTGAACTTGCCGTGCTCCTTGTCGAGCTTCGCGCCCTCCACCGACAGCTCCGCCATCGTGACCCGCGGATCCGGCACCCAGCGCACGTGCACGCCGGGAAGCGGCGCCCCCGTGCGGTTCTCGAGCACGTACTCGCCCGTCGAGACGGCGCGCACCTCGTGCGGGAAGAGGTCCACCGCGAGCTTCACGTCGACGATGCGCGGTTGCGGGACGTCCTTGTAGCCGTAGAGCGCCTTCTCGTACTCCGCCATCCCCGCATCGCGCTCGGGCGCCGTGAGGTAGCGGTTGAGCACGTTGGTGTTGTAGTACGCGTAGCCGCCGGCACCCACCCAGCCGACCACGCCCACCGCGAGGATCGCGCCCGGCACGCCCGCGAGGCGCGTGCGCAGCCGCGCGAGGCGAGGAGCCAGCCGCATCTCGGTGCCGCGGCGCCACAGGCAGTACGCCAGCACCGTGAGCACGATGCCGAAGGCGAGCCAGTAGGTGTGGAACCACGCCTGGGCGATCCAGAAGCGCCCCGCGCCGTTCATGTCGGAGAGCGGGACCGGGGGCGCCCCGCCGTAGTTGTAGAGGTTGTGCTCGAAGCCGGCCGTGACGAGGGTGATGGTGGCCACCACGTACACCAGCATCACCGCCCAGCCCATGAACTTGTGCGGCACCATCACCTGCACGAAGACCGCGAGGATCGCGAGCTCCACGGCCGACACGAGCCCGGGCAACACGAACCAGAGCAGGTAGTTCGGGAGCTCGAAGTTCGTGTAGCCGTGCCACGCCTGGAATGCGACCGCCACGAGCACCCCCGCGAGGAAGGTGGCGAGGAGCACGAGCGTGATGGCGAGGATCTTCGGCACGACGAACGCCCAGTCCGGCGCAGCGCTCGCGCCCGTGATCTCGTGCATCTTCCGGTCGTGGTCGCGCCAGACCAGCTCGCCCGCGTAGTAGATGGAAATGATGATGGGGATCAGCGTGAACGAACCCGCCAGAACCTCGACCGCCATGCGCGTGACCGGGAAGTACTGCACGCCGCGGTCCGTGACGGAGCCCGCCAGCCCGCCGAACGCGTTGAACATGCCCAGGGCCAGCAGCACGAAGAAGGCGGGGCTTCTGAACACGAAGCCCATGTCGAAGCGCGTGAGGGCGAGGAATTGCCGCCAGGCGGTGGCGCCGCCCGCGGAAGGCGCCGGGAGGTCGCCCGAGGCGGGGACAGGCGCGAGTGCAACCTCGCCGGTCTTCTTCGCCTCCGCCTTGCCCGCCCCGATGCCCGGCGCGTCGAAGCGGAATCGCCAGTAGGCCAACGCGAAGAGCGCGGCGCCCACCCCGATCCAGAGCAGCCGGTTGGCGAGCATGAGCCCCGAGATGGGCGGCAGCATCGTGTTGCGCTCGGCGGCCGTCCAGTAGCGCGTCGTGCGCGCGAGGGGACTGAAGCCGAAGGGATCGGCCAGGGCGCCGATGGTGTCGTAGGCCGGGTCGCGCAGCAGGATGCGGCTCGTCACGAACAGGACGAGGAAGGCGACGAGCCCCACGTACGTCCACATCATCGAGCGCGTGACGGTGGCAAGCGCGAAGAAGCCCGCGGCCATCACGAACATCGTGGGCATGCCCATCAGGAAGAGCGAATAGACGTAGTGCCAGGCCACGAAGGGCCCGAGCTTCTCGGGGTCGAGCCAGGGCATCCACGAGCCGACCAGCATCGCGAGCGGCACCGCGGCGAGGACGAGGAAGGCCACCAGGAAGGCGCCGGCGAAGCGGCCGACGAGGTAGTCGCGCTTCGTGATCCGCGTGGCCCGCAGGATGGGCGCGAAGCCCGTCTCGTCGTCGCGCACGATGACGTTGGCGACGAAGGCCGTCACGATGAATGCCGAGAAGAGGCTCATCACCGCCACGGTCTGCGCGATGGCGAAGGGCGAGTTGAAGTTGACGTTGCCCTTGCCGCCGATCTGGATCTCGTCGACCGTGACCGAGCCGAAGGCGAGCAGGAAGAAGAGCGCGAAGCCCACCGCGAAGAGCGGCGAGCGCAGCTGGTAGCGGGCCTCGAAGGCCGCGATGCGAAGGAGCATGGCGGACCCCTTACGCGGCAGCGCCGGCGGCGGTGCGGCGGTGGCCCGTCAGCGTGGCGAAGTAGAGATCCTCGAGCGAGGCTTCCACCGGCTCGAAGCCCGCGCCGGGCGAATTGTCGGCCGCCACGTGGATCTCCGTGCGCCCGCCGCGAAGCCGCGTCGAGATGACGTCCATCGCGGCCCGCGCGGCTTCCACTTCGGCCTTGCCGATCACGCACTTCCAGATGCGCCCGCGGATGGCGCCCAGCAGGTCCTGCGGCCGGCCCACGCGCACGATGCGCCCGCCCACGATGATGGCCATGTTCTCGCACAGGTCCGTCACGTCGTCGACGATGTGCGTGGATAGGATGACCACCACGTTCTCGCCGATCTCGGCCAGCAGGTTGTTGAAGCGGTTCCGCTCCTCCGGGTCCAGGCCCGCCGTCGGCTCGTCCACGATGATGAGGTGGGGGTTGCCGATGAGGGCCTGCGCGATGCCGAAGCGCTGGCGCATGCCGCCCGAGAAGCCGGCCACGGCCTTCTTGCGCACGTCCCAGAGGTTCACCTGCTGAAGCAGCGTCTCCACCGTCTGCTTCCGCTCACCCTTGCCGGCCACGCCCTTGAGCACGGCCAGGTGGTCCAGCAGGTCCCAGGCGGAGACGCGCGGATACACGCCGAAATCCTGCGGCAGGTAGCCGAGCGTCTCCCGGAGCCGCTCCGGCTCCTTCACCACGTCGATGTCGCCGAACCGGATCGACCCCTGCGAGGGCGTCTGCAGCGTCGCGATGCAGCGCATCAGGGTCGACTTGCCGGCGCCGTTGGGGCCCAGCAGCCCGAACATGCCGTTGGGGATCTCGAGCGTGGCGTCGTCGAGCGCGCGCGTGCCGTTGGGGTAGACGTGGGTGACGCCGGTGAGCGTGAGCATGGTGGGGTGGCCTCCCTGGCCCGGTGATTGAAGGGGACAGTCCCCTTCGGGTCGGATCGGCGGGATCTTCCGCCGACCGTGAGTCTCCGCAGGGCGGGCGGCCGGCGCAACGGGTCGGCGCCGAAGCCCCGGGATCCGGCGACGAAATGCAGGATTCCGGGCATGGGTTGCGGGGGCAGGGGCGCTCGCGCCCTACAATGACCGCCACCCCCTCCGGAAATGAGCGCGCCATGAAGATGAGCGACATCCCCTTCGGCACGACGGACTGGTCCCGTGTGCCGAAGACCGAGCACCCCGGAACCACCGGCGTCGCCCACTGGCGCACGCAGCAGTTCGGCGAGGTCCGCGTGCGGATGGTGGAGTACTCGCCCGGCTACGTGGCGGACCATTGGTGCGAGAAGGGGCACATCCTGCTGTGCCTCGAAGGCGAGCTCGTGACGGAGCTTTCCGACGGGCGCCTCTTCACGCTGAAGGCGGGGACGAGCTACCAGGTGGCGGACGGGGTGGAACCGCACCGGTCGCGGACGAAGGTGGGGGCGAAGCTCTTCATCGTCGACTAGCCGGACCGCGTACCAGTCGGCGCTCCGACCACTCGAAAAGCCCGTGCACGGCCATCGCGAGGGCCGCGGCGGGCAACGCGCCCGCGAGCAAGAGCTGGTTGTCGTTCACGGCAAGGCCCTGCGTGATCCGCTCTCCGAACCCCCCGGCGCCCACGAAGGCCGCGATGGTCGCGGTGCCCACGTTCACGACGGCGGCGGTCTTCACGCCGGCCAGTATCGTCGGCATCGCGAGCGGCAGCTCGATGCGCGCGAGCACCTGCCGGGGCGTGAGGCCCAGGGCCTGCGCCGCGACCGGATAGCCCCGGGGCACGCCCACGAGCCCGGCATGCGTGTTGCGCACGATCGGCAGGAGCGCATAGAGAAAGAGGGCAATGAGCGCCGGCCACGCCCCGATGCCGGTGAGCGGAATGAGGATGGCGAGAAGCGCCAGCGACGGAATGGTCTGCAGGAGCCCGGCCAGCGCCAGCAGGGGCTGCGCGATCGAAGAAAGCCGCGCGGCGGCGATCCCCGCCGGCACCCCCACGGCGATGGCCACCACGAGCGAGGCGAACACCAGCACGACGTGCTCCCACGCGAGCCGCGCGAAATCCGGCGCGAACACGGCGGAGGCGAGGCTTCGCGAGGCGGCCGCGGGCGCTGCGCCGAGGAACTCCCCGGCCACCGCCGCGAAATCCACGCGATCGAGTTCCGCGCGGCCGTTCAGGCGGATCATCGTGGCTTCGTCGATCTTCCCCTGCAATCCGGCCCACGCCGCGAATGCCCTGGGGTGACGCGAAGGAACATCGGCGCGATGCAGCACCACGGCGTCGTAGCGCGGGAAGAACCGGCGATTGTCCGCGAGCACCTTGAGCCCCAGGCGCGCGATCTTGGCATCGGTCGTGTACAGGTCGATCACCCCCACCTGCCCGGCGGCGAGCGCCTCGTAGGCGACACCGTGGTCCAGCCCGCGCGGGTCCTTGTGCTTGAGGCCATAGGCCACCCGCAACCCCGGCCAGCCGTCCTCGCGGCGCAGGAACTCGTGCGACAGGCCGAGCGCGATATCCGGATGGCGCGCCAAGTCCGAAAGCGTCTCGATCCCCAGCGCCTTCGCGCGCGCATCGAGCATGCCGAGGGCGTAGCCGTTGGAAAAGCCGAAGGGCACGCTGGCGGCGAGTCCCATCGGGGCCAACCGGCGGTTGATCGCCTCGAGGTCCCGCGCGTCGTCCGCTTTCAGGATCTCCTTGGCGATCGTGCCCGTGTACTCCGGGTAGGCGTCGATGGCGCCGCTGCGCAGGGCTTCAAACACGATGGCGGTATTGCCCAGGCCGGGCCGGTGTTCGGCCACCTCGCCCGCCCGCCGCGACGACTGCGTGAGGATTTCCCCGAGGACGTAGGACTCCGTGAACCGCTTCGAGCCGACCTTGAGCGGCTCCGCGCCTGCGGCAGCCGCGAAGGCGATCGCAAGGAACGCGAACGGAAAGCTGTGCAGGACGCGAAGGAGCATCGCGCGAATCCTTCAGGCAGGCCGGGTTCGCCTCACTTCACCGCGGCTTTCTCCTGCTCCGCGAACACTTCCCGCGCGATGCGGAAGCCATCGAGGGCCGCCGGCGCGCCGCAGTAGGCCCCCACCTGCAGGAACACTTCCTTCATCTCGTCCTTGGTGACGCCGTTCTTCAGGGCACCTGCGATGTGCAGCCTCAGCTCGTGCGGACGGTTGAGCGCGCAAAGCATGGCGAGGTTGAGGAAGCTGCGGGTCTTGCGGTCGAGCCCGTCGCGGCCCCACACCATGCCCCAGCAGGACTCGATGACGTTGCGGTAGAAGTCGCGGTTGAAGTCGTCGGCGTTCGCGAGGGACTTGTCCGCGTACTCGGCGCCCAGCACCTCGCGGCGGATGGCGAGGCCCTTCTCGTAGGATTCGTCGTTCATGGTTCGCTCCGGGGGTTTGCCGGCGGCCACCGGCCGCCGCAGGCGACACTATGACAGCGTGGCGCCGGAGAGGTCAGCCGAAATCCGGCGTGAGGATCGCGCCCTCGCCCAGGAGCTGCGCCCGCAGCGCCTCGACGTCCACGGCGCGCGCATCGCCGCCATGGGCCAGGCACGCGACGGCACCCACGCCGGCCGCCTCCCCCAGCGCCATGCAGGGCCCCGCGACGCGCACCGATGCCTGCGCCGCGTGCTCGGCGGACAGGTTGCGCCCCGCGACCAGCAGGTTGTCGAACCCGCGCACCACGAGACAACCCCACGGAATGCCGTACCACTCGCCATCGGGCAGGAACTCCCAGTTCGTCGTGCGGCCGCGGCCGTGGTTCTCGAGCGGCCAGGAGGAAATCGCGATCGCATCCGCGGGCTTCTCGCACGCGCGCACCTGCGCCTCCGTGAGCACGCTATCGCCATGGACGAGCCGCGTCTCGCGCACGCCCACGCGGGCGCCGATGTCGATGACGCGCGCGTTCTCGAATCCGGGCACGTACTTGCGGAAAGCCTCCTCGTACATCCGCACCTGCCGGCGCCCCTCGCGCTCCGCATCGCCCAGTTCCACCGGGTCGACGAGGTTGAACGGCGAGCCATCGGGCCGCCCGAGCTTGGTCACGTTGAGGTGCGCGACACCCTCGATGGGGTTCAGGTGCACGCCCGTCGCGGTGCGCGGCAGCGGGTAGCCCCCGGCCACCGCTCGCTCCAGGCTCTCGCGGATCTCGGGTCGGGTGAGCTGGCCCGCCCGCACCGTGTCCACGCCGCCCAGGCGGAACATCGCCGAGCCGTACTGCGTCTCGCCCTCGTGGCCCAGGTCGTAGCCCGCGCCCGCGCGCACGGCCACGTCGCCGTCGCCCGAGCAATCGATCACCACGCGCGGCACGATGGCGCGACGCCCGCCCTTGTTCTCCACGATCACGGCGGTGATGCGCCCGCCTTCGGTCATGACGGCCACGGCGTGCGTGTGCAGCATCACCGCGACGTCGTGCGCCTCCAGCATCTCGTCGGCCACGCCCTTGAAGCGGACGGAGTCGTACGGCACGCCGACGATCTTCCCGTGCCGCTTCGGGGGACGGATCGCGTCCACCTTCGCGAGGCGGTCTTCCAGCTCGAGGCACAGTCCCCCCACCACGCGTCCGAGCCGCTCGTCGTCCACCACCGCGTGGATGCCGCAGAAGCCGCCCAGCGTGACGATCGTGAGCGTGCCGCCGAGGCAACCGTAGCTCTCCACCAGCATCGTGTCCGCACCCGCCCGGGCCGCCGCGCAGGCCGCCGCCATGCCCGCCGCGCCGCCGCCCACCACCAGCACGTCGGGCTCGGCGATCACCGGAACGTCGCGCGCCGGCTCGCGGATGGACTCGAGTCTCAAGCCGCGGTGTCCCGGGCAGGCCCCACCAGCACCGCGCCCTTCGTGATCGGTTGCACGACCTGCGCGTAGATGTGCAGCCAGCCGCGTTCGTCGGCGCCCTTGTGGGGCGCGAGCGTGGCGCGGCGCGAAGCGAGCTCCGCCTCGCCCACCTCCAGCGTCACGCGATGGGCTTCCATGTCGATCGTGATGGCGTCGCCGTCGCGCACGAGGCCCAGCGGTCCGCCGAGCGCGGCTTCCGGCGCCACCTGCCCGATGGCGATGCCGCGGTTGAGGCCCGAGAGCTGCCCGTCGGTGATGACCGCCACCGTCGTGCTGAGCCCCGCGCCGTCCACCGCCGCGACGAAGCCCGAGGCGAGCGCCATGCCGGGGCCGCCCCGGCAACCCATGCCCGCCAGGACAGCGACCGTGCCCGTCACGAGGCGCCCGGCCTTGAGTGCCGCGAGCGCCTCCTCCTGCGAGGCGAACACCAGCGCCTTGCCCTCGAACACCGATTGCTTCGCCCCCGCGTCGCCCACCTTGAGGATCGAGCCCTCCGGCGCGAGGTTGCCGCGCATCACGATGACGGAAGGCTTGCGGGAAATCGGGTCCTCGACGGTTCGGATCACCGCGCCCGGCTCCGGCGCCGCGTCGATCTCCGCGCCCCAGGTGCGTCCCGAGACCGTGAGCGACTCGCGGTGGATGAGCGCGCCCAGCCGCTTCATCACGCCGAGCGTGCCGCCAGCCGCTTCCAGTTCCTCGATGCGCGTCTCGCCGTTGGGTCGCACCGCGGCGAGGAGCGGGATCTTCGGGCCGAGGCGGTCGTAGAGTTCGTAGATGTCCACGGGACAGCGCGCCTCCGCCGCCACCGCCTGCAGGTGCCGAACGAGGTTGATGGAGGCCGACAGGGCGAGCCCGGCCATCACCGCGTTCTCGAAGGCCTGCGGCGTAAGGATGGCGCTCGGCTTCAGGTCCTCCGCGACCATCTCGACGATGCGCCGGCCGGCCGCCTCCGCGAAGGCGAACATCCGATCGCCGTTGGCGAGCACCGGCGTCGATCCCGGCAGCGCGAGGCCCAGCGCCTCCGCGGCGATGTGCATCGTGTTCGCCGTGCCCATGCCCGCGCACACGCCCGGCCCCTGGATGGCGACGTCGCACATGGCGCCCAGCCGCTCCAGCGTGATATGGCCCGCGCCCACCTTGCCGACGCTCTCGTACACCTCCTCGATATCCACGGCGCGGCCGTCGAGATGGCCGTGGGGCTGGTAGCCGCAGGCGACGACGAGGCTCGGGATGTCCAGCCGCGCCGCGGCCATGAGCTGCCCCGGCGCCGTCTTGTCGCACGAGGCGAGGCACACCATGCCGTCGAGCATCGCGCCTTCGACCTGCACCTCGATGTCGTTCACCAGCAGGTCGCGGGAGGGGAGGATGTAGCGCCCCTGCCGGCCCGCGCTGGTGATGAAGTCGCTGGGCGCCGCCGTGCGCACCTCGAAGGCGAGGCCGCCAGCCGCGCGGATGGCCGCCTTCACGCGCGCCGAGACGCCGTCCAGGTGGCTGAAGCAGGAGGAAAGCTCCGACGAGGTGTTGATCACCGCGATCTTCGGTCTCTCGAGATCCGCGTCCGTGAGGCCGAGCGCCTTCCACTGGGCGCGGCGCACGGCCCAGCGCGGGGTGCCGGGGGCGAAGTTGCTGCGAAGGGGCTTCATCATGGGCGAGGCTTCTTTCGGGAGGCGGCCGCGGGGGGTGATTGCCGGCCCGTCGATCCGCGAATCACCAGTTCGTTGGCGAGGCACTTGTGGGCGACGGGTGCGTCGCGCTTGTCGATGCGGGAGAGCAGCAGGTCGATGGCCTGCCCCACCATCCGCTCCATGGGCTGGCGCACCGTCGTGAGGTCGTAGGCGCCCCAGGAAGCGATCTCGATGTCGTCGTAGCCGACGATCCACAGGTCGTCGGGCACGCGCGCGCCCCGGGCCCGGGCGCCGTCCATGGCGCCCATCGCGAGCACGTCGTTCACGCAGAAGATCGCGTCGGGTGGCGAGGCGAGCTCCATGAGCCGCGTCACGGCCTGCTCGCCGTTCGCGTGGGTGAAGTTCTCGGAGCGGAAGTAATAATGAGGTGGCAAGCCCACGCCCAGGCGATCCAGCGCCTTCCGGAAACCCTGCTCGCGGTCGCGGATGGTGCTCGCGCGGGGAATGCCGCCGATGAGCGCGATACGCTTCCGGCCGCACGCGACGAGGTACTCCGCCACGCGCCTCCCGCCGTCGAGGTTGTCGCTCGAGACCTGGTCGCTCGCATAGTCCGCGACGATGCGGTTGAGGAGGACGACGGCCGAACCCTCCGCCGGCACCTCGCGCAGGAATTCCGATTCGCTCGTCGCCGCGGTGAGAATGACGCCGTCCACCACGCCCTGGCGAAGCGCGCGGATGGCCGGTGCGTCGCCGCCGTGGTCGGAATCCCAGACGATCATGCGTCGCCCGAGCCGTGCGAGCTGCGCGCCGATGGCCTCGAGCATCGCGGGGTAGAGCTGGTACGAGAGCCGTGCCACGACCACGCCGATGGAATCGGCGCGGCCCGCGCGGAAGGCGCGGGCCGCGGCGTTCGGCTCGTAGCGCGTCTCGGCGAGGACCTTCATCACGCGTTCGCGCGTGGCGGGCCTCACCTTCGGGTCGTCGCGCAGCACGCGCGAGACCGTGGCCTGCGAAACCTGCGCGAGGCGGGCGATGTCGTGGCTCGTCACCGAGCCGTTCGGCTTCGCCCCCGTCGCCTTGCCCACGCTCAGTCGAGCGCGATGTTGTTGTCGCGGGCGACCTTGCCCCACTTCGCGATCTCGTCCTTCACGTACTTGTCGAACTCCTCGGGCGTGCTGCCGACGATGATGGCGCCCAGGTTCTCGAGCTTCGCGGCCACGTCCGGCATCTTGAGGATCTTGTTGATCTCGACGTTGAGGCGGTTGACGATTTCCTTCGGAGTGCCGGCCGGGACCATGACGCCGCCCCAGGAGACCGCCTCGTAGCCCGGCAGCGTCTCGGCGACGGCGGCCACGTCCGGCAGGGAATCCAGGCGCTTCTTGCTGGTGACGCCGATGGCGCGAAGCTTCCCGCTGCGCACGTGCGGCAGGCCCGCCACCGTGGTGGGGAGCGCCAGCTGGATCTGCCCGCCGATCAGGTCGACGATCGAGGGCGCATCGCCCTTGTACGGCACGTGCTGCATCTTGATGCCGCCCATCGCGTTGAGCAGTTCGCCCGAGAGGTGGTTCGAGGCGCCCTGGCCCGCCGAGCCGAAGCTCACCTTGCCGGGGTTGGCCTTCGTGTAGGCGATGAGCTCGGGAATCGTCTTGACCGGCACGTCCTGGTTCACCACCACCACCTGCGGCACGATCGTGGTGAGCGTCACGCCGGTGAAGTCCTTGATGGCGTCGTACGGCAGCTTCTTGTAGACGACCGGGTTCAGGGCGTTGGGGCCCAGGTTCGCCATGAGCATCGTGTAGCCGTCCGGCGCGCTCTTGGCGACGAAATCGGTGGCGATCATGCCGTTGGCGCCCGGCTTGTTCTCGATCACCACGGACTGGCCGAGGATCTCGCCCAGCTTCGCGCCGATGAGTCGCGCCGTCACGTCGGAGGCGCCTCCCGGCGGGTAGACCACGATGAACTTGATGGCCTGCTTGGTGGGCCAGCCCTGCGCATTGGCCGCGAGCGGCAACGCGAGGCAAGCGCAGAAGGCCAGGGCGAGCCTGGCGAGGGTCGAAACGGGTTTCATGAAATCTCCTCCTTGCGGTTGTGTTGCCTGGGGTCGGCGCCTAGAGGACGCCTTTTCGTTTCAGGTCGGCGATGCGCCCGGCGTCGAGGCCGAGATCCTGCTTGAGAACGTCTTCGGTGTGCTCGCCCAGCACGGGCGGGCCGGAACGGTATTCGAGGGGCGTGCGGGAGTAGCGGATGGGGTTCGCCACCTGCGGCACGGTGCCCGCCGCCGAGTGGGGCAGGTCCATGCGCAGCCCGCGGTGGATGACCTGCGGGTCCGCGAACACCTGGTCGATCGTGTTGATGGGGCCGCAAGGGACGCCCTCGGCTTCGAGAGCGACCATCCAGTCGGCCGTGGTCTTCGTCTTCATGGCCTCGGCGATGATCGCCACGAGGGCACTGCGGTTCGCGAGGCGCGACTTGTTGTCCACGAAGCGCGGCTCCATCGCGATGGCAAGGCCCGCCACCGTGCAGAACTTGCGGAACTGGCTGTCGTTGCCGATGGCGAGGATGAGGTTGCCGTCCTTCGTCGGGAAGGCCTGGTAGGGCGTGAGGTTCGGGTGCGCGTTGCCCCAGCGCTTCGGGACGTTGCCCGAGACGAAATAGTTGAGGTTGTGGTTCATGAGCCACGCGACCTGCGCGTCGAGCAGCGCCATGTCGATGTACTGGCCCTGGCCGCTCGTGTCGCGCTCGCGCAGGGCGCCCAGGATCGCCACGGCCCCGTACATGCCGGTCATGAGGTCCGCGATGGGCACGCCCGCCTTCTGCGGCCCGCCGCCGGGCAACTCGTCGCGCTCGCCGGTGATGCTCATGAGCCCGCCCATGGCCTGGATCATGAAGTCGTAGCCGGCGCGGTTCCGGTACGGTCCCGTCTGGCCGAAGCCGGTGACGGAGCAATAGATGAGGCGGGGGTTGATCGCGGCGAGGCTTTCGTAATCGAGCCCGTAGCGCTTCATGTCGCCGACCTTGTAGTTCTCGACGAACACGTCGCACTTCGCGGCGAGGCCGCGCGCGATCTCCTGCCCCTCGGGGCTCGCGATGTCGAGCGTCACCGACTGCTTGCCGCGGTTGGTCGAGGCGAAGTAGGCGGAGTCGGCCGTGTCGCTACCATCCTTCGCCTTCAGGAACGGCGGCCCCCAGGCGCGGGTGTCGTCGCCCGTGCCGGGCCGCTCGACCTTGATCACTTCCGCCCCCAGGTCCGCGAGCACCTGCGTGCACCACGGGCCCGCGAGGATGCGCGAGAGGTCGAGGACGCGGATGCCGGCGAGGGGCGCGGTCACTTGTCGAGCAGGATGCCGGGATTGAGCACCCACTTCGGGTCCAGCGTGTTCTTGGTCGCGCGGATCACTTCGCGATAGAGCGGCGGGATCTCCTTGTCGTACCACTTGCGGTGGTCCGGCCCCAGCGAATGGTGGTGGGTGATGGTGCCGCCCGCGTCGCACATGGCGTCCGAGGCCGCGCTCTTGATGGCCCAGAACTGCTCGACGAGCTTCGACTTGTCGCCGAACGCGTGCCAGGTGAAGTAGGGCGCCGGGCCGTCCGGGTACACGTGCGTGAACCGCACGGTGCAGGTGCCGGGGCGGCCGGTGATTTCCCGGATCGCCTTCAGGGTGCGTTCCTTCACGCTCGCCTGGAACGCCAGGTACTTGTCCCAGGTGACGCAGCTTTCCATCGTGTCGCGCATCACGCCGCGGGCGATGGCGTGCTGGCGCAGGTAAGGCCCGCGCAGGAACTTGTTGCGCCAGTTGCCGGCGGCGCCCTTGCGCTGGGACTCGTCGTCCTCCAGCGCGTCCTTGTCCCATTCGCCGCCGAAGTCGGCACAGATTTCGAGGGCGCGATTCATCCAGGGCTCGAGCGGGTGGTCGCCGGACTCGAACGTGAGCACGAGCACGTCCTTCGTGCCGTCGCCGGCTTCCGTGAAGAGGGCTTCGTCGCGCTCCAGCAGCCGCGCGTTGGCGGGGAAGAGCCCGGCCTGGCTGATCACGCGCGTCGCGTTGACGGCCTTCTCGTAGTCACCGAAGCGCACCGTCGTCGCCGAGCGGTACGTGGGCTTCTTGTGCAGGCGAACCCAGGCTTCCGTGATGATGCCCAGGGCGCCCTCGGAGCCCAGGAACAGGCGATCCGGGTTGGGGCCGGCGCCGGAGGTGGGCCAGCGGTGCGAGGCGATGGTGCCCGAGGGCGTCACGACGCGCAGGCTTTCGACGTGGTCGTCGATCTGCGTGTAGTTGGTGGCGTAGTGGCCGGCGGCGCGCGTGGCGATCCAGCCGCCGAGCGACGAGAACTCCCAGGCCTGCAGGAAGAAGCGCATCGTGAGGCCCGTGGGCTTCAACTGCTTCTCCATGTCCGGCCCGAGCACGCCCGCCTGGATGCGCGCGGCCTGCGAGGTCTTGTCCACCTCGAGCACCTTGTTCAGGTGCTTGAGATCGATGGTGACCAGGCCCTTGAAGCGCTCGTCCTTCGTGTGGTTCACGCCGCCGGTGACGGAGGAGCCGCCGCCGAAAGGTACCGCGGCATAGTCGTTGGCGCCGCACCAGTCGAGCACGGCGGCCACCTCGGCCTCGTCGCGCGGGAAGGCGACCACGTCCGGCGGGTTCGTGAAATCGCGGCGGTGGATCATCTTCGCGATGTCGTGCACCGATCGGCCCCAGGTGTGGAAGAGCCGCTCGTAGCGGTCGTCCGAGCAGAAGGCGCGCAGCGTCGACGGAATGGCGACGCGCGAGGCGCGGATCGACACCTCGGATTCCACCGGCATCGGGGCCGGGTCGAACCTGTCCACCTTGAAAAGGTGGGACCAGGTCTTCTCGAACCAGCCGAGCTCCTCGGCCGAGACCGCGTCTTCCTCGAATCCCCAGCCGTAGAAACTGCGGCGCTTGCCGCCTTTCGCGTCGTCCATGTGGTGCTGCCTCCTCGGGAGCCGGGCGCTCGCGAGGGCGAGCGCTGAATACATAGTCACGGCTTCCCCAGAGGGATCCGGACCATCGTTTCCCCGATAATGTATTCGTAGTCATTTCCGGTCAAGCTGCAGTGCAGCATGGGCGCGAGGCCCGCGAATCGACCCGGCGAATCAGCCCGCGACGGTCGCGAGCAGGCCCGCGACGCCCAGCCCCAGCGCCGCCAGCGAATCGCCCGCGATGAGGCCGCCGCCCACGAGGGACGTGGTGTTCATGTCGGGCGGCAGGTCGCCGTCGTCGCCGGCCTTCGGCTTCGCGATCGTGTTGAGGAAGCTCGAGAGGATGCCGCCCCCGCCGAACCAGAGCGAGGTGGGCAGGTTCACGAAGCCGCCGAAGGAGAAGGCGTAGGGCGTGGGCAGCACGAAGGCATCCACCACGAAGCCCGTCACGAAGCCCTTGCGGTCCCGCGCGATGAACGCCTGCCAGGACGGCAGGGCCTTCAGCCACAGGCGAAGCACCTGCACCACGAACCCGAACGCCACGCCCACCCAGATGGCGGTGCGCTGGTACGGCTGGTCGTCGGTGAGGCTGCGCAGGACCCCCACCACCTTGTAGGTCATCGCGGCGCTCCACTGAGCGGGCTGCTCGCTCGCCTTCATCACCGTCTGGTCCAGCAGCAGCACCGGGTAGGCCGCCATGAAGAGCTTGGCGAACACGACGGCGGCCACCGCGCCCATCGCGATGCCGGCCACCTGGTAGCGGAACTGGTGCACGCGGTTCGTTCCCAGTCGCCAGCCGGTGGAGCGGTCCTGCTGCATGTCGCTCGCGCAGTTGGTGGCGATGAGCAGGATCATGCCGGCGAAGAGGCCCGTGATCGGGTCCTTGAGGCCCAGGGCCGCCATCAGCACCACGCTCACGACGAAGGCCGACGAGATGGGGTTCTGGTCGCACACGCCCACGGAGATGCCGTTCACGAGGGCGAAGACGAAGACGAGGAAGAGCGCGAAGGCGATGAAACCCACGGGCTGGCCGAGCACGAAGTGCGAGCTGGCGATGACGCCCACGCCCCAGAAGACCACCCACGCGACGAGGCGGGCGGTGTTCACGCGCTTCCATTCCGGCGTGTCGTCAGCCGGCTTCTTCTCGCCCAGGCGCGCCGCCGCGGCCTTGAGCACGAGGGCCACGTCGATGAGCGCCGCGCCCAGGATCATGCCCAGCGCGATGAGGAAAGCGATCTTGCGGAAGGGCTCGCCTTCCTTGAGCCAGCCGATGGAGACGAACCAGGGCGTCATCGCCCAGAAGATCAGGCCCGAGGTGATGGCGGGAATGCCGATGCGCGCCCCGACCAGCATCCCCGCGCCCATCGTGGAAGTGGACAGCTCGATGGCCCCCAGCGCCGCGATCTTGGCCGAGCCGAGCCCGCCCGCGATGCCCGCCGCCATGCCGCCGCCCAGCCGCGCGACGGACTTCTTCAGGAGCACCGGGTCCGTGAGCGCCCGCAGGATATTGGCCACCGCGAGGCCGGACGGGTAGGTGAGCTGCATGCGGTCCACGAGGAGCGGCGTGTAGAGCATGCCCACTCCCACGGCGAACATCCCCGTGCACAGCATGAAGAGGACGAGCTCCCACACGGGCGGCTGCGGCAGGCCCATCCACACCATCGCCTGGATCATCACACCCATGGCCGACAGGCTCGCCACCGACGCCGCGGCCGTCTGCATGTAGTTGGCGCCGTGCTTGCCCTCGGGCCCGTAACCGTAGGTGACCGTGGAGCCCAGGATGCCCGCGAGTACCTGGCCGCCCACGAAGAAGCCCAGGGAGAAGTTCATGTAGGAGGCGGTCACGCCGCCCAGCGGGCCGAGAACGCACATGCCCAGGCCGAGGAGGAGGGCGTGGTACTTCCACGTGCCGACAGGCGGCAACCAGGACCAGCGGGGGGCGGGGGCGGAGGCGTTCATGGCGGCGACCCTACGCGAGATGTACCGGACTGTCTTGCCGCGCCTCAAAAGGACCGCGACAATCGGATCCCAGGCCGCATCCCGATGGCCGGAGGCTCCATGACCGCCGAACCGCTCGCCCCCCTGCGCGATTTCGTGACCGCGATGACCGCCCTCGTCGACCGGACCGACGACGAGGCCGCCCTCCTCGCCGGCGCCCGCCCTCTGCTCGCGAAACTCATCGCGAACGACGCGTGGCTCCCCGAGGAATGCGCGAAGCCCGATCCCCAGTTCTACCGCCAGTACCTGCTGCACTGCGACCCGCGCGAACGCTTCAGCGTGGTGAGCTTCGTGTGGGGACCGGGCCAGAAGACGCCCATCCACGACCACACGGTGTGGGGGCTCGTGGGCATGCTGCGCGGCGCGGAGCGCTGCCGCCGCTATGCGCGCGATGCCGCCGGCAAGCTCGTCGCCGTGGGGAACGAGGAGGTGATCCATCCCGGCGACATCGAGGCCGTCTCGCCCGCCGTGGGCGACGTGCACACCGTGGCCAACGATCTCGCGGACCGGCCCTCCATCAGCATCCACGTCTACGGCGCCAACATCGGCGCGGTGCGGCGGCACGTGTTCGACGCCGCGACCGGCGCGCCGAAGGATTTCGTCTCCGGCTATTCGTCGGCTTTCGTGCCGAACCTGTGGGATCGATCCGCCGCCATCCGGGCGGCGATCTCGTGAGCGGGGGCATCGCCACCGTCTGGCTCGACCGGCCGGAAAAGGGCAATGCGCTCTCGAACGAGGCGGTCGCGGCTCTGGACCGCGCGATCGACGCGGCCTTCGCCGACCCCACGGTGCATACGCTCCTGCTGCGCGGGCGCGGCAGGCACTTCTGCACCGGCTTCGACCTGTCCTCGATGCATGAGGAGACCGACACCTCGCTCGTCGATCGCTTCGTGGCGCTGGAGACGCTGCTGCAGAAGGTGTGGCATGCCTCCATCCGCACGGCCGCCTTCGCGACGGGCCGCGCCTGGGGCGCCGGCGCCGACCTCTTCGCCGCGTGCGACCTGCGCGCCGCGGCGCCCGATGCCACGTTCCGCTTTCCCGGATCCGCGTTCGGCATCGTGCTGGGCACGCGGCGGCTCACGGAGATCGTCGGCTGGGACCGCGCGCGGCCTCTCGTCACGGAGGGCGTGATGCTGGAGGCGCCGGGCGCCCGGGCCGCGGGACTCGTGACCGAGGTAGTGGAGGACGATTCGGAGGAATGGATGGCCCGGCGTCTCGCGCCGCCGGTGGCCTCGCGTGAAACGCTGGCCGCGCTGAGGGAGGCCGCGCGGGCCGATCACCGGGAGGCGGACATGGCCGCGCTGGTGAAATCCGCCTCGATCCCGGGGCTCAAGGATCGCATCGAGAACTACCGCCGGGGCCTCGCGCGGTAACTAGCCCGGCCGACGCGCGATCACCGTCCGGAACCGCTTCACGGTGTTCTCCGGTGCGTCGAACCAGTCCTCGCGTTCCTCGAGCACCTGCCACCCCTCGAAGGTATCCAGCAGTTCCTTGCGGGTGAAGAGGTGGTAGTTGTCGCCGTCGAACATCTTCATGAACGTCGTGCCCTCGACGAGCACGTTCACGATGGCGACGCCGCCGGGGCCCACCGCGTCGTGAACCGCGTCGAGTCCCCGCAGCGCATGGCGCCGCTCGAAGAACATGAGAAGGCCGATGCAGGCGACGGCATCCCACTGCTCCTCCGGGCGCCATCCCTCGAGGTCCGCCTGGCGGACCCAGACCGGAAGGTCGGATTCGATGGCGCGCCGCGCGAGGTCGTCCACGGCGTTGCCGCAGGCATCGAGCGCCGTCACGCGCGCGCCCTGCTTCGCGGCCGCGAAGGCGAGGTTGCCCAGGCCGCAGCCCAGGTCCAGCACGTTGCCCTTCATGTGGGGCAGCGCCTGCCGCTCGAACGGGTTGAGCGCGTACTCGCCTGCGCCGATCTGGCGGTCGAACTGTTCACCGAAGAAGGCGACGGGGCCGGGCTTTTCCATCGGTCAGCGTGTCTTTTCGTCGATGTCCGCCATCATGCCAGCATCCGTTAGCCTTGCAAGTTCCGCCGCGACCGAAAGTCCCACGGGCGCCGGGGTTCCCCGACTCACTTCGCCTTCTCGATCCGCGTGACGACGTAGTCGCCGCCTTCCTGCTTCACGTCGAACTTCACCTTGTCGTTCACGGCCAGCGTGTCGAGGACGGCCTTGTCCTTCACGACGAACATCATCGTCATCGGGGCCATGCCGATGCTCTTGATCTCGCCGTGCTTGATCATGACCTTGCCGGCGGCCTTGTCAATCTTGCGGATCTCACCGTCGGCGAGGCCTTGGGCGAGGGCCGCGGCGGCGAAGAGGCTGGCGGCGAGGGCGAGTGCGATGCGCTTCATGGGACTTCTCCTTCGGGGGTGGGTGGAAAGGGGTTCACGCGGAAACGGGCTTCGTCGCGGCGGCCAGCCTGCGGGCCTCGCGCTTTCGAAGCAGCAGCCACGCGGCCGGCACGACGAGCATCGAGACGAGCGGGGCGGTCACCATGCCGCCCACCATCGGGGCGGCGATGCGGCTCATGATCTCCGAGCCGGTACCCGTCTCCCACAGGATGGGCGCGAGGCCGATCACGGTGGTGGCGACGGTCATCGCCTTGGGGCGAACGCGCAGCACCGCGCCCTCGCGGATGGCATCGAGCAGGTTCGCCTCGCCCGTGAGGCCGCGGGCGACGCGCTCCTCCCAGGCCTGCTTCAAGTAGACGAGCATCACGATGCCGAACTCGGCCGTGACGCCCGCCAGGCCTATGAAGCCGACCGCCGTCGCGACCGAAACCTCGTGCCCCAGCGCCCACAGCAGCCACACGCCGCCCACGAGGGCGAAGGGCAGCGTCCCCATGATGAGGAGCGCCTCGTCCAGCCGGCGGAAGGTGACGTAGAGCATGACGAAGATGATCATCAGCATCGCCGGCACCACAAGCATCAGGCGCTTCTGCGCCCGTTCGAGGTATTCGAACTGGCCGCTCCAGGCGACGGAGTAACCCGGGGGCAGCGTGATTGCACGACCCACCACGTCCTGCATCTCGTGCACCACCGAGCGCAGGTCGCGGCCGCGGATGTCGACGTACACCCAGCCCGAAGGCCGCGCGTTCTCGCTGCGGATCATCGGCGCGCCGTCGGTGACGACCACCTTCGCCACGTCCGCCAGCCGGATCTGCGCGCCGCGTTCGGTGAGCAGGGGCAGGCTCCTCAGCCCCTCGAGCGAATCGCGGATCTCGCGCGGGTAGCGCACGTTGATCGGGAAGCGCTGCAGTCCCTCGATCGTCTCGCCGATGTTCTCCCCGCCGATGGCCGCGGAGACGAGCGACTGCACGTCGGCCACGTTGAGCCCGTAGCGGGCGGCGCGCTCGCGGTCGATGTCGATGTCGATGTAGCGCCCGCCCATGAGGCGCTCGGCCAGGGCGGAACTCACGCCGGGGATGTTCTTCACGGCCTGCTCGATGTCGCTCGCGATCCGCTCGATCTCGACGAGGCTTTCGCCCGATACCTTGATGCCCACCGGGCTCTTGATGCCGGTGGCGAGCATGTCGATGCGGTTGCGGATGGGCGGCACCCAGATGTTGGCGAGGCCGGGCACCTTCACCGTGCGGTCGAGCTCCTCGATGAGCTTCTCCATCGTCATGCCCGGCCGCCATTGGTCCCGGGGCTTCAGCTGGATGGTGGTCTCGAACATCTCGAGCGGCGCCGGGTCCGTGGCCGTCTCCGCGCGGCCGGCCTTGCCGAAGACGCGATGCACTTCCGGCACGCTCTTGATCAGTCGGTCCGTCTGCTGCAACAGTTCGGAGGCCTTGCCCGCGGAAAGGCCGGGCAACGCCGAGGGCATGTAGAGCAGGTCGCCCTCGTCGAGCGGAGGCAGGAACTCGCCGCCCAGCTTCGAGGCGGGCCAGGCCGTCAGGACGGCCAGCACGATCGCGACGCCGATCGTCTTCACCGGGTGGCGCACCACGAACTCCAGGAGGGGCCGGTAGACGGCGATGAGGAAGCGGTTGATGGGGTTCCTCTCCTCCGCCGGGATCTTGCCCCGGATGAAATAGCCCATGAGCACGGGCACGAGGGTCACGGCGAGGCCCGCGGCGGCCGCCATCGCGTAGGTCTTGGTGAAGGCGAGGGGCGAGAAGAGGCGGCCTTCCTGCGCCTGCAGCGCGAAGACGGGAATGAAGGAAATCGTGACGATGACGAGCGAGGAGAAGAGCGCGGGGCCCACCTCCACGGATGCTTCGCCGATGAGTTTCCAGCGCTCCTCGCCCTCGATCTCCTGGCCGGGATGGTCGGCCTGCCACTTCTCCATCTTGCGGTGCGCGTTCTCGACCATCACCACGGCCGCATCCACCATCTCGCCGATGGCGATGGCGATGCCGCCGAGGGACACGATGTTGGCCGTGATGCCCTGGTAGTGCATCACGATGAAAGCGGTGGTGACGCCCAGGGGCAGCGACACGATCGACACGAACGCCGAGCGCCAGTGGAAGAGGAACACGATGCAGATGATCGCCACCACGGCCGCCTGCTCGATGAGCGTGTCCGTCACGGTCGCGATGGAGCGCTTGATGAGATCCGAACGGTCGTACACGGGCACGATCTCCACGCCCGGCGGGAGGCTGCGCTTCAGGCTCGCGAGCTTCGACTTCACCAGGTCGATGGTCTCGAGCGCGTTCTTGCCCGAGCGCATGACGATGATGCCGCCGGCCACTTCGCCCTCGCCGTCCAGTTCCGCGATGCCCCGGCGCATCTCCGGGCCCACCTGCACGCGCGCGACGTCCGAGAGGCGGACGGCGACGCCCGCCTCCGTGGTGAGGATCGGGATCTTCTGGAAATCGTCGAGGGTCTTGAGGTAGCCCGAGGAGCGGACCATGTACTCCGCCTCGCCCATCTCGAGCACCGAGCCGCCCACCTCCTGGTTGGCGCGGCCGATGGCCTCGATCACCTTCGCGTGCGTGATGCCCAGGGCGCGAAGGCGCGTGGGATCGAGCACGATCTGGTACTGGCGCACCATGCCGCCGACGGTGGCCACCTCCGCCACGTTCGGCACGCTCTTCAGCTCGAACTTGAGGAGCCAGTCCTGGATGGCGCGAAGCTGCGCGAGGTCCGTCTTGCCGGTGCGGTCCACGAGCGCGTACTGGTAGATCCAGCCCACGCCGGTCGCATCCGGGCCGATGGCGCTCTTCGCCGCGGGCGGCAATCGCCCCTGCACCTGGTTCAGGTACTCGAGCACGCGCGAGCGGGCCCAGTAGAGGTCCGTGCCGTCCTCGAAGATGATGTAGACGAAGGAATCGCCGAAGAACGAGAACCCCCGGACCACCTTGGCTCCCGGCACCGACATCATCGTGGTGGTGAGCGGGTAGGTGACCTGGTTCTCGACGATCTGCGGCGCCTGCCCCGGGTACGTGGTCCGGATGATGACCTGCGTGTCCGAGAGGTCCGGGATCGCGTCGACCGGCGTCGACACCGTCGCCCACAGGCCCCAGGCCGCGAGGCCCAGGCTCGCGAGCAGGACGAGGAACCGGTTCGCGATGGACCAGAGGATGAGCCTCGCGATCATTTCGCCGTCCCCTTGGGAGAGAGCTTCGTCACGACCGGCATCCCGTCCTTGTCGAGGGTGAAGGAAAGCTTCACGTCCTGCCCGGCCTTGAAGCCCTCCGGCAGCCCGCCCTTCATCGGGATGAACTCCATCGTCATCGCGCCCCATTTGAGCTCGGGCACCGGCGCGTGGGTAATGGTCCAGGTGTCCTTGCCGAACTTCTCGAGCTTCGCGTCGGCGGAGTACTCCTTGTCGCCCGCGGGCTCGCCCATGCGCGTGGTGGTGGCCTTGAGGCTCGCCTCGGAATCGATGAGGAACTGGCCGGAGACGACGACGCGCGCGCCGGCTTCCAGGCCCTTCAGGATCTCCGTGCGCCCGCCCTGGTCGCGGCCGACCTCGACCTCGACCGGCTCGAACTTGCTCTCGCCGCGGTCGACGACGATCACCGTGCGCCGGCCCGTCGGGATCACCGCCTCGCTCGGCACGAGGATCGTCTCGCGTGAAGTGGAAGGCGCGATGGCGAGCGTCGCGTACATGCCGGGCTTGAGCTTGCCGCCCGGATTGGCGAGCTCAACGCGCGCGCGCACGGTGCGGCTCGCGGCGACCACGTCCGGCAGCACGGCCTGCAGGCGGCCCGGAAATTTCTCGCCCGGATACGCGGGCACCGTCGCGACGATGGCCGCACCCGGCACCACCGAGCCGGCCTGCGCCTCGGGGATGTCGACGTTCACCCACACGGTTGAGATGCCGTTGATGCGAAAGAGCATGGCGCCGGGCATGAGCGTCATGCCCTCGCGTGCGCCCAGCTCGCCCACGACGCCATCCACGGGGGAGGCGAGCGTCACGCGCGGCTGCGGGCTGCCGGCCTTCTCCACGTCCTGCACCTGGGCCTCGCTCATGTTGAGCAGGAGCAGGCGGTTGCGGGCGGCCCGGGCGAGGTCCTGTGCGCCCGCTGCGGTGCTGCGCTTGAGGGCGAGGTACTCCTCCTGCGCTCCGGCCCAGTCGGGCACGAAGAGCTGCGCGAGAGCCTGGCCTTTCCTCACGGGGTCGAGGGGCGCGCGCACGAACAGCTTCTCGATGTAACCCGGCGTGCGCGACTGCACGACGGTGACCGCGCGTTCGTCGAAGGCGACGGTGCCCACGGCCTGAACGGAGATCTCCAGGCGGCCCTTCTCCGCGAGCGCGGTGCGCACGCCCAGGTTCTGCACCACGCGCGGGTTCACCGTCACGCCGCCCGCGTCGGCGCCGTCGTCGGCGTAGACCGGCATGAGGTCCATGTCCATGAAGGGGGAGCGGCCCGGCTTGTCGAACTTCTGCTGCGGATACATCGGGTCGTGCCAGTAGAGGACCTTGCGGCCGTTCTGCGTCTTGGCGTCGGCGGCTCCGGCGGCCGGGGCGGCTGCGCTCGGCGGGCCCGCATGGCCGGCCTGTTTCATCGCCCACCAGTAACCGCCGCCGGCACCGGCAGCGAGGGCCGCGACCACGGCGGCGGCGAGGAGGGTGCGGTTCATTTCGGGCTCCTTTCGGGAATCAGGTAGGCGAGCTGGGCCCAGGCGCGGGCGGCCTCGGCACGGACGCCCAGGGCGGCGAGGCGCGCCTCGAGCAGCAGGCGGCGCGACTCGAGCACCATGGCGAGGTCGCCGCGCCCGCCTTCGTAGGCGGCGAGCGAGGCCCTGGCACGCGCGTCGGCGAGGGGAACGATCTCCTGCTCGTTGCGGGCGAGGCGCGATTTCGCGATGTCGAGATCGACCAGCGCGGAGCGGACTTCGGATTCGTAGCGGCGGCGCGCCTCCTCGGCGAGCGCGCGGGACTGCTCGGCCTGCTTCGCCTTCGCGATCGCCGCCGGTTCCTGGCGCGATCCGGCGAAGACGGGCAGGTCCATCCGGAACATGAGCGAGACCATGTTGGTGTAGGCCGAACCGCGCGCGCCGTAGCTGAGCTCCACGCTCCAGTCGGGCTTGGTCGCGACGGCGGCGAGTTTCGCCTCGGCGTCGGCGGCGGCCGTCATGGGCGCGAACATCGCGAGCTGCGGATGGTTCTCGAGGTCGGTCGTGAGGGCGGCGATGCGGGGCAGCTTGTCGAGGTCGGGCTCGCCGGCGGGGATGCGCTTCGCGTCTTCGCCCAGCCAGCGCGAGAGCCTGGCCTCCGCACGGCGAGCCATGCGCTCGGCCTCGAGACGGCGGTCGGACAGCATCGCGAGGTTGGCGCGGGCCATCACCGGCTCGGCCGAATCGCCTCGGCCGGCTGCCAGTCGCGCCGTGGTGCCGGCCACTTGCAGCTCGGCTTCCTTGGAAAGCTCGTCGATGAGCCGGATGGACTGCTCCGCGTAGAGGCGCTCGAGGAAGACCATGGCGACTTCCTTGCGCAGGTCCGACGCCTGCATGTCGACCAGCGCCGATTCGCGCCTTGCCTCGGCCTGGGCGCGCGCCGCCATGAGCTCGCGCTTTTCGCCGCGCATGAAGTCCTGCATCACGCCGATGCGGCGCATCGTCATGCCGTCGGCGGTGACGCTCCACTTGTCGGGGCCCTCGACCGGCGCGTTCTCGATGCCGACGATGAGCTTGGGATCGGGGTTCTCGCCGGCCGTGAGCGCCATCGAGGCGCTGGCCTCGGCGGAGAAGCGCTGGGCGGAGAGCTGCGCCGAGCGGGACTCGGCGATCCGGAGCGCCTCGTCGAGCGAGAGCGGGGGGGCCGCGTGGACGGCGGCGGGCAGGGCAAACGCGGCGATGAGGCGCGCGAGGCGAAACGGGACGGGCTGGGGCATGGGACCTCCGCAAGCGATGACGGACGGCCGCGAACGCCGCGGCCGCGGGACATCACGCGGGGATCAGATGCGAAGGACGCCGAAGAGGATGGCGGGGGGAGGGGGTGCGGCCGCGGGCGCGAAACGCTCCGCGCGGCGCAGGACGGACGCCGGCTCGGAAGCCGGGACGAGCAGGAAGAGGACGGGGCCGGCGACGTCGACCGCCGGGGGCACCGGGGAACCCGTATCTACCGACGCGGAGCCGTACTGGCAGTGGGCCTGGCAGAGGTTGCCGTTGGTGTCCGTGTCCGGGGCCGCCGCCTCGTGGCAGCTAGCTTGGTGAGCGATCACTTCAGCTGCCTCGGCGGGGGCCGCTGCCCGCGCCATGTCGCACCAATGCGCGGCCACCGCCAATTGCGCGAAGACGATCGCGAGGGCGGCGAAGACGGACGCGAGGAAGCGTTGGCGACGGACCATGGGGAAGCAGTATGCGCCAGGAACCTTTGAAGCGATCTTGATGCCGCGCAACCGAAATTCGGGGTCAGGTACGAAATTCGACCCGTACCCGTCCCTTGAGTTTCCTGCCCGTCGAATGGGGGCGGGTCGAATTTCGTACCTGACCCCGAATTTTCAGGCGTTCGCGGCGAGCCAGTCCACGGCCAGGGTGGCGAGGGTCTTCAGGCCGACCTTGAGGCAGGCCTCGTCCACGTAGAAGCGCGGGCTGTGGTTGGGCGCGATGGTGGCGAGGTCACGCTCCGGCGGCGTGCAGCCCACGAAGTAGAAGAACCCGGGAACGGCCTGCTGGAAGAAGGCGAAATCCTCGGCGCCGCAGACCTTGTCCACCTCGCGCACGCTGCCCTTGCCCGCCACGCGCTCGAGCGTGGGCACGGACCAGCCGGTGAGGCCGGGGTGGTTCACGGTGACCGGGTAGCCGCGGTCGAAGTGCACGTGCGCCTTGGCCCCGCCGGCGGCCGAGATCATCTCGGTGATTCGGCGAACGTGGGCCTGGATCTGCCCGCGCTGCCCCTCGTCGAACGCGCGCACGGTGCCTTCGAGCTTCACCTCGTCGGGGATGATGTTGTTGCGCACGCCCCCCTGGAAGACGCCGACCGTGACGACGGAGGGCTCCTTCGTGATGTTCATGCTGCGCGAGACGATGGTCTGCAAGCCCATCACCACCTGCGCGCCGACGACGATGGGATCGACACCGCGCCAGGGCTGGGCGCCGTGGGTCTGCGTGCCACGGATGAACACGCGGAACGGGTCCGCGGAGGCCATGAGGGGCCCCGAGCGATAACCGATGACGCCCGTGTGCTGGATGGCCGTCACGTGCAGGCCGAAGACCGCGTCCACCTTGGGGTCGAGCAGGCACCCTTCCTTCACCATGAGTTCCGCGCCGCCCTCCTCGCCCACCGGCGGCATCTCCTCGGCCGGCTGGAAGAGGAACACGACGGTGCCCGCGATCTGCGCTCGAAGCCCCGCGAGCATCTCCGCGACGCCCATGAGGATGGCGGTGTGCGCATCGTGGCCACAGGCGTGCATGACGCCGCACTGCTGGCCATTCCATTCGGCGGTGACCTTGCTCGCGAAGGGCACGTCGACCTCCTCCTTCACCGGCAGGCCGTCCATGTCCGCGCGCAGCGCGACGACGGGGCCGGGGAGGCCGCCCTTCAGGATGCCGACGACGCCCGTGACGGCGACCTTCTCGCGCACCTCGTCGAAACCGAGCGCCTTGAGATGCTCGGCGACGATGGCCGCGGTGCGCACCTCGCGGTTGCCGAGCTCCGGGTGGGCGTGGAAGTCGCGTCGCCAGGCGACGACCTTTTCCTCGAGGCGATCGGCGGCGGCGGCAAGGGCGGCATCGAGCGCCGCGGGCTTCACGGGGACATCCATGGTCGATCCTGTGACTCGAAAGGAAGGGCATTCTACGCCCGGCGTCGGGAGTGCCGGGCTTATAATTCCCCGCTCGCAACGCCCTTCGTCCACCCGCCGGCCGCGCCATGGAACACCTCGAACCCAAAGCCGCCCACGACTTCCTGCAGAAGAATCCCGACGCCGTCTTCATCGACGTGAGGAGCGAGTCGGAGTTCATGTTCGTCGGCCACCCGGTGGGCGCGATGATGGTGCCCTGGTACGACGGCGCCGAGTGGGACTTGAACCCGCACTTCGTCGGGCAGGTGAAGAAGATCGCGGGCGCCAACTTCCGCGAGCGTCCCATCGTGCTCATCTGCCGCAGCGGCAACCGCACGAAGGAGGCCGGCACGGAGCTCGAGAAGCACGGCTTCGAGCGCGTGATCAACGTCCTGCACGGCTTCGAGGGGGAGCTCGACGAGCATCACCACCGGAATTCCCGGAGCGGCTGGCGCGTGGACGGATTGCCCTGGCAGCAGTACTGAGCCGCGGCAGGTGAGCCCTTCCCGCGGGTATCCGCCTGCCTCCCTCGCCTGGTTCGTCTGGTCCCTGGGTGCCGCCCTCTACCTCATCGCCTTCTACCAGCGTGTCGCGCCCGCGGTGCTCACGCAGGAGCTGCAGCGCGAATTCGCGCTGACGGGCGCCGCCCTCGGCAACCTTTCGGCGTTCTATTTCTACGGCTACGTGGCGATGCAGATCCCCACGGGGCTCATCGCGGACCAGTGGGGCCCGCGGAAGCTGCTCACCGTCGGGGCCGCGCTCACGGCCGCGGGCACGCTCCTCTTCGCGCTGGCGCCCACGGTGGGGCTCGCGAACGCGGGCCGGCTCGCGATCGGCGCGGCGGCGGGCGTCGCGTTCGTCGCCATGCTCAAGCTCGCGAGCCACTGGATGCCCGCGCGGCAGTTCGCGCTCGCGAGCGGCGTGGCGCTTTTCGTGGGCGTGATGGGCGCGACGCTGGCCGGTGCCCCGCTGCGCCTCGCCGCCGACGCGATGGGCTGGCGGAACGTCATGGTCGCGAGCGCCGCGCTGACGGCCATCGTCGCCGTGGCCATCTGGCTCGTCGCCCGCGACGACCCGGTCGAGCGCGGCTACCAGTCCTACTTCCCGCACGACACCGGAGCCGGTGGCGGCGCCTCCGTGTGGCAGGGCCTTCGCACCGTGCTGGGCTACCGGAACACGATCCTGCTCTACCTGATCCCCGGCGCCTTCTCGGGCATCACGCTGATGTTCGCGGGGCTGTGGGGCGTGCCCTTCCTGGTGACGCACTACGGCTATTCGACCGCGGAAGCCGCGACCCTCGCCTCGGTGCTGCTCATCTCCTGGAGCGCCGCGAGCATCGTGTGGGGAACGCTCTCGCACCGCATCGGCCGGCGCAGGACGCCGATGATCGCCGGCCTCGTCGTGAGCCAGGCGCTCTGGGCCGCGCTGGTGTTCGTCCCCGGCTGGAGCCGTCCGGCGCTCGTCGTGCTGCTCGTGCTGCTCGGCATCGCGACCGCCGCCTTCATCCTCACGTTCACCTACGCCAAGGAAAGCGTGCCGGCGAGGCTCGCGGGCACCGTCTCGGGCATCGCCAACATGGGCGTGATGACCGGCGGCATGGTGATGCAGCCCCTCGCCGGCTGGGTGCTGGACCGGTACTGGACGGGTGCACTCACGGCCGGCGGCGCGCGTCTCTACGACCTCGCGGCCTATCGCACCGCGTTTTCCCTGGTCTTCGTGTGGGGCTTCGTCTCGCTGGCGTGCCTGTTGCTCACGAAGGAAACCCACTGCAAGCAGGCGGCTTGAAGCCGCGCCCACCGACGCAAAGGAATTCCAGCCCGATGAAGCTCCGTCTCCTCGCCCTCGCCCTCCTCGCCACGCTCGCCGCCGGTTGCGCGAAGAAAGGCCCGACCGACGCCGAAGTGCTCTCGGGATCGCGCAAGATCCTGCTCTCGAGCTGCAGGCAATCCGGCGCGAAGCTGCCCGGCATCACGCCGGCCCAGCTCGAGACGTTCTGCGGCTGCACCACGGAGAAGGTGATCGGGATCATGGGCGTCGACGGCCTTCGCGGGCTCGCCACGCGAGGCGCACCCACGGAAGACGTGAACGAGAAGCTGCGCCAGGCCGGCGTGGAGTGCGTGGAGCAGATCCGCTAGGCGATTCAGGCCGCGCGGCGCCGCGTGCCTCGGTAGTAGAGGCGCCAGCAGGCGAAGCCCGTGAGCATCATCGCCATCATCGCCACGGCCATGGCCTTCGGACTGTGGAATACCGCCGGCGCGATGACGCCCGCGGTGATCGTGTTGACCATCCCCGAGACGAAGCCCTGCAGCGAGGCGGCCATGCCGCGGCGGGTCGGGAAGAGGTCGAGCGTCGAGAGCGAGATCGTCGGCATCGCCATCGCCGAGCCGATGGCGTAGAAGAAGATCGGCATCACGGCCCACGGCAACGAGGACGGCAGGGCGAGCGCGTAGGCGAGATTCGCCGCGGCCGAAACGCCCATGAACGTGTACGCGCGCCGCAGCACCTGCGGACGCGAGAGCTTGCCCGCCGCGCGCCCCGAAAGCTGCGAGCCCACGAGGATGCCCGCGATCGACGGGATGAAGAGCCACGAGTACTCCTTCGGCCCGAGGCCCAGGTGCGTGCCCAGGAACATCGGCGCCGACAGGATGTAGAGGAAGAAGGCGTTGAAGTTGCAGCCCATCGCGAGCGAGAGCAGCAGGAAGGGCCGGCTCGCCCCGACCTCGCGGTAGCCCGCCATCAGCGCCTTGGGATGGAAGGGGTGGCGATGCTCCTCGGGCAGGGTTTCCCGCAGCAGCTTCGCGCCCGCCACGACGAGGATCGCGCCCACGACGGCGAGGAACCAGAAGATGGACTGCCAACCGAAGGCCTCGAAGAGGAGGCCCCCGATGATGGGCGCCACCACGGGCGCCAGGCCGAAGAAGAGCGTCACCATCGACATCAGGCGCTGCGCGTCCTCCTCGTTGTAGAGGTCGCGGATCATCGCGCGCCCCACCACGATGCCCGCGCCCGTCGAGGTGCCCTGCAGCACCCGCCACAGGATGAGGGCGTGCACGCTTTCGGCGAGCGCCGCGCCCACGGAGGAGAAGACGAACACGACGAGCGAGACGACGATCACGGGCTTGCGGCCGAAGCTGTCGGAAATGGCGCCGTGGAAGAGGAACATGAAGCCGAAGGAGAGCAGGTACGCCGAGAGCGTCTGCTGCATCTCGATCGGCGTGGCGTGCAGGGCGGCCTGCATGCCGCCGAATGCGGGCAGGTACGTGTCGACGGCGAATGGGCCGAGCATCGCCAGCGACCCGAGCATCGCGGCAAATGCGATGCGGAAATCGCGGTCGTGGCGGTTGGCGAGACTCATGCGGGGGAGGAAAGCGGGAAGGCCTCCATTGTAAGCCCCGGGGAGGGAGCCGCCGGCCCGCCCGGCCCGCGGATCAGCGGAAGGTCGCGACGACGCAGCGGCTCGATCGGGCGGCGACCGCGCCGCTGAAATCCGCGAGCGCCCGCTTCATCGGCGACGAATCGCCCGCGTGGCAGCCCAGGCAGGCGCCGACGGCGAGGATCTTCCGTTGCTCGTCCACGCGGAACGGCCTCGCCCCCTCGCGCGTCGAGACCATGCCGGCGCGCTCGGCCAGGAAGCCGGTCCAGGCGTCCTCGGGCAGTCCGTCTCGCGGGTGCGCCTTCAGCGCGGGCTCGAAGCTCCACGCGCCCTCGCCGCCGCGCGCCGTGAATCGCAGCGCGCCGGCGCCGAAACCGAGCGCGACCGGATCGCGGTGGCACGACTCGCAGGTCCTCGCCTCGCGCCGCGTGGTGTGCGCGGACAGCTTCGCGAAAAGTCGACGGAAGATCACGTCGGGCGCCCTGCCGGCCTCGCGGTTGCGGTCGAAGGTCATCACCATGCCGGGCACGAAGGTGTCGATGGCACCGCGGCCCGAGCCTTCACGCAGCACGCCGAGCGCCGGAGGCTTCGCCTCGAAGCGGCCCGAGGTCTCGTTCCACGTGCCCGGCCCCCATTTCTGCGCGACATGGTCGAAGCCCTCGTCGGCCGGGTCGTACTGCGTGTGGCAGGAGACGCAGCTGGGTGCCCAGGCCGTGTGACAGGTGTTGCAGGAGAGCCTTTCGTGCGCGCGGTCCTGCGTGCACGCGGCCATCGGGGGTTTCAGCGGCAGCGACCTCCCGTCGTGCTTCGTCACGAGCCGTGCGCCGCCCGCCGTGACGACGACGTTCACGAGCGGGTCGCCATCGCGCGTGGTGCCCATGCGTTCTCCCAGGCCCAGCGAACGGGCGCGCAGGTGCAGCAGCGAAGCCGATTCCGGATCGAGGCTCGCGGGAGAAACCGACGCCAGCTTCGCCGCGTGGCAGTCCTCGCAGCCCACGCGCTGCTGCTCGCGCTTGTAGGAGACCGGCGCCCCCGTGCCCATCACCTCGTTGGCGTTGTGGCAATCGATGCAGGCGAGGCCCTTCTCGTGGTGGATGTCGGCCACCACGAACTCGACCGTGCGGCCGTCCTCGAGCTTGCGTACCCGCTTGCCGCTCACCTCGTCCGCGCCCGGCCGGCCCTGCATCTCGTGCCAGCCCTCGTAGCCGAGCGCGAAGCGGCCCGAGCGGCTGTGGCAGCCGAAGCAATGCGCGTTGCGCGGGTTCACCGTGAGGGACGGGTGCGTTCGCGGCACCGCGCGCGTCTCCTTCGGCTGGGCCTCGAAGCGCTTGATCTCGTCCGCCGCCTTCGCGCCGTACTCGAGGTGGCACGCGAGGCAGCCGCCGCCCTGTGTCTTCTCGCCGATGGGCCCGCGCTCCTCCTTGGCTTGCCCGAGGTGGCAACCCGCGCACAGCTCGCGCAGGTGGCTGTCCGCGACGCCGTGGCCCAGCTTCGCGACGTGCGGCAGGCCCGGGCCGGCGTCCTCGCCCAGCACGCGCCGGTTGATGGCGATGATGCCGGCCATCGTCGACATGATGGAGTTCTCCACGCGCGGCAGGATCGACGCGTGGCAGCCGGCCTGCGAGCAGCTGCGCGACGCGTCGGCGAGGTGGCCGGGCATGAGGACGATGCCTTCGTGCGCCGCCTTCGCGTCCATCGTACGGCCGTCGCCGCCGTGGCAGGCGACGCACCCGATGGCCGCGGGTGCGTGGGCTCCCGTGAGGCCGGCAGGCTCGCCGTGGCAGGCGACGCATCCTTCTGCGAGGCCGGCGGCGACGCGAAGCCGCGCGCCCGGGCCTTCCGGCATGAGCAGGACGGCCGCCGCGAGAAGGCTGGCGACGGCGAGGAGTGCGAGGAGGCGGGTAGGCAAGCGGCTAGTTTAGCGAGGTGGCGGCTGCGCGCCGGTACTGCAATGCTTCGGCGACGTGCGCGGCACGCACGCCGGGAACCGCCTCGAGGTCCGCAAGAGTGCGCGCCACGCGCAGCACGCGATGGAAGGCCCGGGCGGAAAGGCCCAGGCGCGAGGCCGCCGAGCGCAGCAGCAGGCGTCCCGCCGGATCCGGCGCGCACTCGCGTTCGAGATCGCCGCCCGCCAGGAACGCATTGGGGCAACCCTGCCTTTCGAGCTGGCGTGCCCGCGCGACCGCGACGCGCGAGCGAACGCCCGACGAAGGCTCGCCCGGCGGCGCCTCGTCCAGGTCGCCCTCCCGCAGCGCCGGCACCTCCACGTGCAGGTCGATGCGATCGAGGAGCGGCCCGGATATCCGCCCGCGATAGCGCAGCACCTGGTCCGGCGTACAGGCGCAGGCGCGCGTCGGGTGCCCGAGGTGGCCACAAGGGCACGGATTCATCGCGGCGACGAGCTGGAAGCGGGCGGGGAATTCCGCCTGCCGCGCCGCGCGCGAGATGACGATGCGGCCCGATTCGAGCGGCTCGCGCAGTACCTCGAGCACGCGCCGGTCGTATTCCGGCAATTCGTCGAGGAAGAGCACGCCGTGGTGGGCGAGCGAGATCTCGCCGGGCCGGGGGGGAGACCCGCCGCCCACGAGCGCGACGGCGGAGGCCGTGTGATGCGGCGCCCGCCAGGGCCGCTCGCCATAGCGCGCAGGGTCGAAGCCGGCCGTGCCCAGACTGAGCACCGCCGCCGATTCGAGCGCTTCCTCCTCGCCCAGGGGGGGCAGGATTCCCGGCAGCCGCTGCGCGAGCATCGTCTTGCCGGTGCCGGGAGGACCGGAAAAGAGCACGCCGTGCGCCCCGGCCGCCGCGATCTCCAGCGCACGCCTTGCCATTGCCTGCCCGCGCACATCCGCCAGGTCCGGCCATACACGCGTGGCGGTGCGAGGCGCGGGTTCCACGCGGTCGAGGCGCTCGTGCCCCGTGAGGTGCGCGCAGACGGCGGCGAGCGACTTCGCGGGATGCAGCACGGCGCCGGGAACGAGGGCGGCCTCCCGCGCGCTCGATTCCGGCAGCACGAAGGCACGGCCGTCGCGCCGGGACGCGGCGGCCATCGCGAGCGCGCCGCGGATCGGCCGAAGCTCACCGGAAAGCGCGAGTTCGCCCGCGAACTCCAGTTCGGCGAACGCCCCCGCCGGCACCTGCCCGGTGGCCGCGAGGATGCCCAGGGCGATCGGCAGGTCGAAGCGGCCGCTTTCCTTGGGCAGGTCCGCCGGCGCGAGGCTCACGGTGACGCGGCGCTGGGGGAATTCGAACCCGGAGGTGGCGAGCGCGGCGCGGACGCGGTCGCGCGATTCCTTCACCTCCGTCTCGGCGAGCCCGACGACGTGGAAGGCCGGCAGGCCATTGCCCACGTGCGCCTCGACGCGCACGAGCGGGGCCGCGAGGCCATCGAGGCCGCGGGTGAGGACGACGGAGAGTGACATGGCGCCTTCGGGGTTCCTTCGGTTCCGGGGGGAACTCCGGGAGCGCGAAGGCGCGGCGCCGGCTTCCAGGCTGGGGGTTACGGGGTCTTGCCGCGGCCCGACTGGGCCAGCTTCGCCTCGAGCTCGTCGACGCGGGATTCGAGCTCCGCCACCCGGGCGCGGGCACGGGCGAGCACATCGGACTGCACATCGAATTCCTCTCGCGTCACCAGGTCGAGCTTCGCGAAGGCCGTACCCAGCAGGGCGCGGCTGTTCTTTTCGAACTCCCGGGCCGGGTTGTTGGCGGCCAACTGGGCGAGACGGGCGGCGATGTCGCCGAGCAACTTGTCGTTCATTTCAATTCCCGGGGTGCTGGGGCGGTTGACCGGTGGACAACTGGCACCGTGATGGTGCATTGGCCCGAACCGACGGCCCGAATTGGGGCGGCCATTCCGTTGCGCCGCAACAAATGCTTAACAATCAAACCATTGCGACTTTGCTTCGCGTGGCATGGTC
The DNA here is from genome assembly GCA_016711875.1 of Betaproteobacteria bacterium. Lineage (GTDB taxonomy): Bacteria > Pseudomonadota > Gammaproteobacteria > Burkholderiales > Usitatibacteraceae > FEB-7. The sequence goes on from JADJSD010000001.1 coordinate 906,214, forward strand.
CCTGCTAAAGCGTCACTTGCCAAAGACTTCTTCCACCTCACCCAAGGATACCAAGATGCGAATCCTGCCCAAAGCCCTGATCGCCGCCGGCGCCCTGACCGCCGGCCTCTCCTCCTCGATCGCCTTCGCCCAGACGGCCCCCGCCGCCCCGGCCGCCGCCCCCGCCGCGCCTGAATCGACCCTCGCCTTCAAGGTTTCGGCGTGGACGGAGTACGAATACCGCGGCATTTCGCAGACCTCCGAGAAGCCCGCCGGCCAGCTCAACATCGACTACGGCCACCCGAGCGGCTTCTACCTCGGCACGTTCGTGTCGAACATCAAGTGGCTGAAGGACGCGGCGGAAGTCGGCGGCTTCAGCACCAGCGCCAAGATCGAGTGGGACATCTTCGGCGGCTACAAATTCGAGGTCATGAAGGACCTGACCCTCGACGTCGGCTACCTGCGCTACGAGTACCCGAGCTCCGGCGCCTTCAGCCCCAAGCCCAACACGGACGAGATCTACATCGGCGCCACCTACGGCCCCGTGTCCGTGAAGTACTCCTACTCGATCAACGACACCTTCGGCGTGGCCAACAGCGAAGGCTCGGACTTCATCGAGGCGAACCTCGCCTACCCGATCACCGAGAAGCTCACGCTCACCGGCAACGTCGGCTACCAGAAGTACAAGAACAACAACGCCCTCTCGTACACCGTGTACAAGATCGGCGCGGCTTACGACCTGGGCAGCGGCTTCAGCGTCGGCGGCTACTACAAGAACACGGATGCGGACTCGAACCTGTACACGTACAAGGGCAAGGACTGGGGCAAGGCCCGCGGCGTCGCGTTCGTGGCCTACGCGTTCTAGAAGGGATCCCTCCATGAAACTCGTCACCGCCATCATCAAGCCGTTCAAGCTCGACGAGGTCCGCGAGGCCCTCTCGGCGATCGGCGTCCAGGGCATCACCGTCACCGAAGTGAAGGGGTTCGGCCGCCAGAAGGGCCATACGGAGCTCTACCGCGGCGCGGAGTACGTGGTCGACTTCCTGCCGAAGGTGAAGATCGAGGCCGCGATCAAGAGCGACATGCTCGACGCGGTCATCGAGGCGATCGAGAAGAGCGCCAACACCGGGAAGATCGGCGACGGAAAGATCTTCGTCTTCGAACTCGAGCAGGTCGTGCGCATCCGCACCGGCGAAACCGGCGCGGAAGCGCTCTAAGGGGACATGCACATGAAACGACTGTTCAGCCTCATCGCGCTGTGCTCGGCTCTCGCCTTCGGCGGGACCGCGCTCGCCCAGGAGAAGAAGGCCGACGCCCCCGCGCCGGCCGCCTCGTCGTCGGCACCGGCCACCGTACCGGTCGCGGACACGAAGATCGCCGACCCGAAGGCCGCCGAAGCCGCGAAGCCCGCCGAAGCCGCTCCCGCGGCGGCGGGTGCGGCACCGGCTGCAGCCGCGGGCGCGCCCGCGGCCGCCCCCGCCGCGGCGCCGGCCCCCACCCCGAACAAGGGTGACGTGGCCTGGCTCCTCACCTCCACCGCGCTCGTGCTGCTGATGAGCGTGCCCGCCCTGGCGCTCTTCTACGGCGGCATGGTGCGCTCGAAGAACATGCTGAGCGTGCTCATGCAGGTGTTCGTGGTGTTCTCCCTGATCGTGGTGCTGTGGTGCGTGTACGGCTACTCGCTCGCGTTCACGGAGGGCAACCAGTTCATCGGGGGCTTCGACCGCCTGTTCCTGAAGGGCACGTTCGACTCGATCAAGGGCGAGTTCGCCATGGCGGCCACGTTCTCGAAGAACACGCCGATCCAGGAGCTGCTCTTCGTCGCGTTCCAGGCGACCTTCGCGGCCATCACGTGCGCGCTGATCCTGGGCGCGTTCGCCGAGCGCGCGAAGTTCTCCGCCATCCTGATCTTCATGGTGATCTGGTTCACGTTCGCCTACACGCCGATCGCGCACATGGTCTGGTTCTGGCCCGGCCCGGACGCGTACACGGACCCGAAGCTGGTCGATGGCCTGAACGCCAAGGCCGGCATGATCTGGCAATGGGGCGCCCTCGACTTCGCGGGCGGCACGGTGGTGCACATCAACGCCGGTATCGCCGGCCTGGTGGGCTCCTACGTGATCGGCAAGCGCGTGGGCTTCGGCAAGGAAAAGATGACGCCGCACAACCTGCCCATGACCATGATCGGCGCCTCGCTCCTGTGGTTCGGCTGGTTCGGCTTCAACGCCGGCTCGGCGCTCGAGGCCAACAGCTCCGCCGTCCTCGCGTTCATGAACACGTTCCTCGCGACCTCCTGCGCGGTGCTCTCCTGGACGTTCTTCGAGTGGATCTTCAAGGGCAAGCCCTCGATGCTGGGCGCCGCCTCGGGCGCCGTCGCGGGCCTGGTGGCGATCACCCCGGCCGCCGGCAACGTCGGCATCCCGGGCGCCTTCGCGATCGGCCTCATCGCCGGCGTGGTCTGCCTGTGGGGCGTGTCGGGCCTGAAGAAGATGCTGGGCGCGGACGACTCGCTCGACGTCTTCGGCGTGCACGCCGTCGGCGGCATCCTCGGCGCCCTGCTCACCGGCGTCTTCTGCTCGCCGGACCTCGGCGGCCCCGGCTACGTGGCCGACTGGGTCACCGCGGCCGTCGTGAAGCCCGCGGACTACTCGATCGTGTCGCAGGTCATCACCCAGGCGAAGGCCGTGGGCGTGACCGTGGTGTGGTCGGGCGTGGTGGCCTTCATCGCCTACAAGATCGCCGACATCGTCGTCGGGCTGCGCGTGCCGGAAGAACAGGAACGCGAAGGCCTCGACATCACGGCGCACGGCGAGTCCGCCTACAACTGAGCAACGCTGGACCCCGGGGGCGGGTTGGTGGACCCGCCTCCGGTTTCTCCTGCAGCACTCCACCTCTTTCCGGACCGGGTGCGAGCGGCATCCGGATCGGAATCTCCCCCAAGAGAGGCCAAACTTCAACGGGCACGCGAGTGCCCGTTTTTTTTTCGCCCCTCGCGGCGGGCGGGCGTTGCCCGGCATCACGGGGCCCCCCATCGCCGCCGTGATAGCATTTCGCCGCTCCCATCCCGCTCGAAGAAGACCCGACGTGCCCCCTTCCCGAATCCGCATCGCCACCCGCGAAAGCAAGCTCGCGATGTGGCAGACCGAGCACGTGGCCGCCCGCCTGGCCGAACGCCACCCCGGACTCGCCGTCGAGATCGTCGGCATGACCACGAAGGGCGACCGCATCCTCGACCGCCCCCTCGCCCAGGTCGGCGGCAAGGGCCTGTTCATCAAGGAGCTCGAGGTCGCGCTTTCCGAGGGCCGCGCGGACATCGCCGTGCACTCGATGAAGGATGTCCCGATGGAACTGCCGCCGGGCTTCGCGATGGTGCCTTTCGGTCCCCGCGAGGACGCGCGCGACGCGTTCGTCTCCATCCGCCACGCCTCGCTCGAGGCGCTGCCCGCGGGCGCCGTCGTCGGCACTTCCAGCCTGCGGCGCGAATGCCAGCTTCGGCGCGCCTACCCGACCCTCGTCATCAAGCCGCTGCGCGGCAACGTGAATACCCGGCTCGCGAAGCTGGAGGCCGGCGAGTACGACGCGATCATCCTCGCGGCCGCCGGCCTGAAGCGGCTGGGCTTCGGCGAGCGCATCAAGGCCCTGCTGCCCACGTCGCTCGCGCTGCCCGCCATCGGCCAGGGCATCCTCGCCATCGAATACCTTTCGGACCGCGCGGACCTCGCCGAGGTGCTGGCGCCCTTCATCGATGCGGGCGCCCTGGTGGCCGCCACGGCCGAGCGCGCCCTGGGACTCGTCGTCGAGGGCAGCTGCGAGGTACCCCTGGGTGCCCATGCGGCCGTCGCGGGCGGGCAGGTCACCCTCGAGGCCTTCCTGGGCATGCCCGACGGCTCGCGCCTCATCCGCGAGAAGGCCGAAGCCCGCCCGGAAGAAGCCGCCGACCTCGGGCGCCGGCTCGGCGAACGGCTCCTCGCGCAAGGCGGACGCGCCGTGCTGGACGCGCTGCCCCGCGCGCCGTCGTGAGCCCGGCGGGCCCCCTCGCGGGACTCGGCATCGTCCTCACGCGGCCCCGGTCGCAATCGCTCGCGCTCGCGGCGCCCCTCGAGGCCGAGGGCGCGCGCGTCCTGTGCTGTCCCAGCCTCGAGATCGTCCCGGTCGACCCCGCGGGGGCGAGCCTTGCGGCCCTTGCCGGCCTGGGCGAGGCCCGGCTCGCGATCTTCGTGAGCGCCAATGCCGTCCTGCACGGCCTCGCCGCCGCCCGCCGCCACGGCCCGTGGCCCGCCGGCGTGGCCGCAGCCGCCGTGGGCGAGGCGACCGCCACCGCGCTGCGTGAAGCCGGCATCGGGCCCGTGATCGCCCCGTCGGGCCGCGCCGACAGCGAGGCGCTCCTCGCGCTGCCCCGATTGCAGGCGGTCGAGGGGGCCCCTATCATCATCTTCCGCGGCGTGGGGGGGCGCGAGCACCTGAAGAACGTGCTCGAATCCCGCGGCGCGCGGGTGGATTACGTCGAGTGCTACCGACGCGAGCGTCCGGCGACCGATCCGGCCGAGACCCGGTCGGCGATCGAACGCGGCGAAATCCACGCGGTCCACGCCATGAGCGCAGAATCGGTGGAGAATTTCGGGGCGATCGTGGGTCCCGCGGTATCCCTGGATGCCCTCGCCCTCGTGGTGCCCCACGAGGCGATCGGCCGCAGTCCCGCCCGCGCTCGCTTCGGGCGCTTGATCGTCGCCGGTCCCGGGCCCCGCGGCCTCGTCGATTCGCTTCTCAACCTGCCAAGGAAGGCATGAGTTCCTCACCGCTTCCCGAATCCGCACCGCCCTCGTTGCCGCCGCCGCGCGCCGCGCGTCCCGCCGCGCCCACGGACCGCACGGCCCGATGGGGCCTTGCCGTCGCGCTCGCCGTGGCCGTGGCCGCCGTCGCCCTCGCGTGGGACGCCCGCCAGTCCTTCTCCTCGCTGTCGCAATCCTCCGGCGGCCGCCTCGCGGATCTCGGCGCCGAGGTGGCCCAGTCGAAGGGCGCGCTCGCGCAGGCGCAGGCCGCGCTCAAGGACTCGCAGGCCCGGCTCGCGGAACTCGAGTCGCGCCTCGCCGACGCCCAGGAAAGCCGCGTGGCCGTGGAGGACATGCACCGCGAACTCTCGCGCAGCGCCGACGACCGCATGCTCGCCGAGGTGGAGCAGCTGCTCATCCTCGCGAGCCAGCAACTGCAGCTCGCCGGCAACGTGAAGGGCGCGCTCATCGCGCTCGAGGCCGCCGACCAGCGCCTCGCGCGCGCCGACAAGCTGCAGGCGGCGAACCTGCGCCGCGCGCTCAACCAGGACATGGAGCGGCTGAAGGCACTGCCGCTCGTCGACACCGTGGGCCTCGCGGTGAAGCTCGACGGCCTCGTGCAGGCCGCCGACACGCTGCCGCTCGTGGTCTCAGAGACGCTGCCGCCCGCGCGCTCGCCGGCGAAGTCGAAGCCGCCGGAGGAATCCGGGTGGCTGCGCGCGCTGCGCGATTTCTGGGAGGAGATGAAGGGCCTGGTGCGCATCCGCGAGATCGAGACGCACGAGGCCGCGCTCGTCTCGCCGGCCCAGGCGTACTTCCTGCGCCAGAACCTCAAGCTGCGCCTGCTCGCCGCGCGCGTGGCGCTTCTCGCCCGCGACGAGGCCTCCTACCGCGACGACGTCAAGGCCGCGCAGGCCTGGATCGGGAAGTACTTCGACTCGAAGGCGCGGCCCACCGTCGTCGCGCAGGCGACGCTCAAGCAGCTCGCGGACAGCCCGGTCTCGATCGTCGTGCCGGACATCAACACGAGCCTCTCGGCGGTGCGCTCGGCCCGCTCGGCTCGCGAGAAGCGCTAGCGCCATGCGCTTCGCGATCTGGTCCGTCGTCCTCGCCGTCCTCGCGGTGGGCATCGCCCTCCTCGCGCGCCAGTCCGACGGCTACGTCGTGATCGTGGCGGCGCCGTACCGGGTCGAACTCTCGCTCAACCTGCTGGTGCTCGGGGTGCTCGCAGGCTACGTCGCCTTCCACCTGCTGGCGCGCCTGGCCGAGACGCTGCTCGCCATCCCGAACCGGGTGGCGGCGTACCGCGAGGAGCGCGCCCGCAACCGCGCCCGCCAGTCGCTCAACGACGCGCTCATCGCGTTCTTCCAGGGCCGCTTCGCGAGCGCGGAGAAGTCCGCTTCCATCGCGATGGAAAGCGACGAGTCGCGCGGCGTCGCCGCGATCATCGCCGCCCGCAGCGCCCACGAGCTGGGCCGGTTCAGCGAGCGCGAACAGTTCCTGGACCAGGCGAAGGGCGCGCCCGCCGTCGACCAGGCCCGCCTCACCACGCTCGCCGACCTGCTCCTCGCGCAGGGCCGGCACGAGGAGGCGCTCGCGGTCCTGAAGGACCTCGCCGGCCGCGACGCGCGCAACGTGCGCCTGCTGCGCATGCGCCTCGCCTCGGAGACGGCCCTCAAGCGCTGGGACGACGCGCTCGCCACCACGAACGCGCTCGCGAAGCTGGGCGGCATCCCGGAGACCGAGGCGACCGCGACGCGCCGGGCCGCGCACCTGGGAAACCTCAACCGCAAGGCGCAGGACGCGGTGGCCCTCACGCAGTACTGGAAGCACCTGCCCAACGAGTTGCGGCTCGACCCTTCCATTGCCGCGACGGCCGCGCGCTTCCACCTCGCGCTCGGCGGCAACGCCGAGGCGCAGCTCATCGTCGAGGACGCGCTGGCCGCCGGCTGGGACACGGGCCTGGTCGCGCTCTACGCCGATTGCGCGGGCACGAGCGCGGTGCACCTCATCGAGCGCGGCGAGAAGTGGCTGCGCTCCCACGCGCGCGACCCGGCGCTCCTGCTCACGCTCGGCAAGCTCTGCATGAAGCAGGGCCTGTGGGGCAAGGCGCAGAGCTACATCGAGGCGAGCCTCGCCCTGGAGCCCACGCACGAGGGCCACATGACGCTCGCCGCCCTGATGGAGCGCATCGGCAAGCCGCAGGAAGCCTCGCGCCATTTCCGCAAGAGCGCCGAGCTCGCCGGCTAAGCCCGTCCGCGCGCCCGGATTCCCCGAGAAACCCCGACGATGGAGATCTCCCGCATGTCGCGCGACTACGCCGCCCTCAGCCTCAAGCCGCTGCCCGCCCCCTCCCGCCTGGCCGACCTGCCGGGCCCGGCCCAGGTCGGGCTCGACGATCCCGCGGAGTCCGTGATGACCGACCTGCGCGAGGTCCGCGCCGGCTACACCTCGCCCGAGCGCTCCGTCGCCGAGGCCCAGGCCGTGATGGCGAGCCGAAGCGTGCGGCTGCTCTTCGTGCTCGACGCCTCGCGCGCCATCGTGGGCGTTCTCACCATGTCGGACCTCGCGGGCGAGAAGGTCGTGCGCTTCATGCGCGAGCGCAGCCTCGAGCGGGACGACGTCACGGTGGCCGACGTGATGACGCCGGAGGGCGACCTTCGCGCCGTGCCGCTGTCGCAGGTGAAGTCCATGCGCGTGGGCCACGTCATCGCGACGCTGAAGTCCGCCGGGCGGATGCACGTGATCGTCGCCGACGGCGAGCGCGTCTGCGGCGTCTTCTCGACGCAGCGCATCGCCCGCCAGCTGGGCATCTCGCTCGAGACCTTCGCCGTGGCGAGCACCTTCTCCGAGATCGAGGCGGCCCTGGCGGGCTAGGGCTTCGCGGCCGCCGGCGTGGAGTAGGTGAAGGCGTCGCAGAAGAACTCGTCCGCCGGGAGCGCGCGCTCCTCGACGAACGTCTTCTTCGCCACGTCCGTCATGGCCGGCGCTCCGCAGGCGTAGACCTGCCAGCCCGCGAGGCTCCTGAAGTCGTCGAGCACGGCCTGGTGGACGAGGCCGGTCCGGCCGGCCCATTCGTCTCCCGGCAGCGGATCGGACAGCACGGGAATGTAGGTGAAGTTCGCGTGCTCGCGCTGCCAGCGGATCGGCAGGTCGTGCAGGTACAGGTCCGCCTTCGCGCGGGCGCCCCAGTAGAGGATCATCGGGCGGTCGATCCCCTGGTGGAACGCGTGCTCGATCACGGCCTTCACCGGCGCGAAACCCGTTCCGCCCGCGACCAGGATCATCGGCTTGTCGTTGTCCTCGCGCAGGTAGAAGCCGCCGAGCGGTCCTTCGAAGCGCAGGATGGCGCGTTCCTTCATCTCCTCGAACACGTATTTCGAGAATGCGCCGCCCGGGGTGCGCCGCACGTGCAGCTGCAGGTGCGTGTCGTCGTGCGGCGCGTTGGCCATCGAGTAGCTGCGGCGCTTGCCGTCCTTCATCAGGATGTCGACGTACTGGCCGGCGAGGAACTGCAGGCGCTCGGAGGCCGGCAGCTTCAGGTAGAGGACGGCGACGTCCTCGGCGGGCTTCTCGACCTTCTCGACACGCGCGGGCAGCGTGCGGATCGTGAGGTCCTTCAGCCCCGCGAGTTCGCGCACCTCGAGAACGAGGTCCGTGACGGGCTTCGTGCAGCAGGTGAGCGCGCGACCCTGCGCCTTCTCCGCGGTGCTGATGGCGCGCTCCTGGTGCTCGCCGTATTCGAGCGAGCCGCCCAGGAGCGTGCCCTTGCACGCGCCACAGGCCCCGTTGCGGCAGCCGTAGGGCAGGCCCACCCCTTCACGAATCGCCGCCTCGAGAACGGTTTCGCCGGGCCGCACGGTGAACGTGCGACCGCTCGGCTCGAGGCGCACCTGGTGGGCGGCCGGGGCTGACGATTCAGGCAACGGGAAGGTCTTTCGTGGGCGGTGGCTGAGGACGGGTGCGGCAAGGCCGGCCCGAAGCGAGCCGCGATTCTACCCGAAGGGCCCGGCGCCTACCGTTCGCGGCGGAACTGGCCGTCGACCACGTTGCCGAACCCGCGGGCCGGGAACGGCTCCACATGGGCGGGACGCGGCAGCAGCAGCAACGTGAGCGCGATGAAGTCGGAAATGATGCCCGGGAAGATGAGGAAGAGGCCGGCGATCACCGTGCGCGCGCTGTCCACCAGCGCCGCGATGGGAAAGCGGCCCACCGCGATGGCGGCGCCGATGCGGGCCACGAGGGCGAAACGTGCTTCCTTCAGCAGGGCGAACCCGGCGCACGCCGCCAGCACCACCCAGCCAAGCACCCACCAGCCGTGCGTCTCGGCCAGGTGCACGAGCAGCCCGATTTCCACGAGAGGGAAACCCAGTAAGATGGCGACCAGCGCGAGTCTCATGCCTTTTCCCCGAAATTTCGATCCGGCTGGCGGGTCCGGGGAACATCCCGCCCCCCATGGCCGTCATCGCCGTCATCACCAACCTACCCGACTCCGAGTCCGCTTTCAATCTGGCGCGGATTCTCGTCGAGCGGCGCCTGGCCGCCTGCGCCAACGTACTGGCGCCCGCGACCTCCTTTTTCCGCTGGCAGGGCCGGATGGAGGAAGCGCCGGAAGTGCCGGTGATCCTCAAGACGACCGCCGAGCGCTACCCCGAACTGGAGCGCGCCTTGCGGGAGCTGCATCCGTACGACCTTCCGGAAATCCTGGCGTTCGACGCACGGCAGGGACTTACGGCCTACCTGGAGTGGGTCGAGCGCGAATGCAAGGTTCTTTCGGCAGATTCTCCCGCACCATGAGGCGGTTCCTGGGCCTTGCCGCCGCCTTCGCCTGCCTCTGTCTTCCCGCCCGGGCCGCGTCCCCGGATGACCCCCTGGAAGCCGACCAGGCCTTCCGGCCCACGGCAAGGCTGATATCCGGAACCGCCGAGGCGTCGGGCCGCCATGGCATCGACGTCGAGTACCGCATCGCGGCCGGGTATTACCTCTATCGCGACCGGATGCGCTTCGAGGTGCTGCCCGCCACGCTCCTCATCGGGCCCGCGGAGTTTCCCCGGGGCCTGGAAATCGAGGATCCCTTCCTCGGAAAGTCGGTGATCTTTCGCGAATCGGTGACGATCCACCTTCCCTTCACCGTGAGCAGCGTCAGGCCGGGCCCGTACCGCGTTCGCATCACCGCTCAGGGGTGTGCGGAAAGCCGCCTTTGCTACGCGCCCTTCGTGCAGGAGCTGCCGCTCAACATACCGCCGGGCTATCGCGTCACCGATTCCCCCACTCGCCCCCTGCCCCCGGGACTGCAAAGGTGAAGGCCTGGATCCCGTTCGTCGGGGTCGGCGTCCTGGCCGCCCTGGCTGGCGCCTCCCTCTGGCTCGCGAACACCCCGGACGCACCATCCGTGCCGAAAGCGGGGGCAGTCGATGCCGCCCCCGCCACCGTAATGGCGGCGAATTTCGTCGATCATGACGGTAAAAGCCGCGTACTGGGTCAATTGGGCGGCAAAGTGATCGTCGTCAATTTCTGGGCGACCTGGTGCACGCCGTGCGTCGAGGAAATGCCCGGGTTCGCCCGCCTGCAGACCCGGTGGGAGCCCCGGGGCGTGCGATTCGTGGGCCTCGCCAACGACGACCCGGTGAAGGTGAAGGCCTTCGGCGAAAAGCTCGCGATCAATTATCCGCTGTGGACAGGCGAGGCCGCCGTCATGGACCTTTCCCGGCGTCTCGGCAATCGGATCGGCGTGCTGCCCCACACCGTCCTGCTGGACGGGGACGGCAAGGTCATCGAAAGCCGGATCGGCATCTACGCCGAGGACCAGCTTGAAGCGCGTCTCGCGGAGATCCTGCTCCGAGGCCCATGAGAGAAATCCTCTCAAATTCGTCGATCTCCGGCGAAATAGCACGCATTCGCCCCGGGCCTCCCGGCCCCTAGCGGGTTTCGTGCCTACCCTCGCCCGGGCTGGCGCCTGCCAGAAGCCATGACTTCACGCAACGTCGGCGAACGCTGGACATCTTGCGAGCGCTTGCGGCAGACTCGCCCCCCATGTCCGGCATCCTGGTTCTTCACGGACCCAACCTCAACCTGCTGGGTACCCGCGAACCCGATATCTACGGGAGCGTGACCCTGGCCGATATCGACCGCCGCCTCGTCGAGCGAGGCCGTGCGGCCGGGGTTGCCGTGCGGACCTTCCAGAACAATGCCGAAGCCCCGCTGATCGACCGCATCCATGCGGCGAAAAGCGACGAAACGGCCTTCATCATCATCAATCCGGCAGCATTCACCCACACCAGCGTCGCGCTGCGCGATGCCCTCGCGGCCGTGGCCATCCCGTTCATCGAGGTCCACCTCTCGAACGTGCATGCCCGCGAGCCGTTCCGGAAGCACTCCTATTTCACCGATCTCGCGGTGGGAGTGATCTCCGGGCTGGGCGCGCATGGCTACGAGCTCGCGCTGGAAGCCGCTTTGGCCCGCCTCGCCCCCACGAAGGGCTGAAGGCCGCGCCCGGAGGACCCATGGACCTGAGAAAGCTGAAGAAGCTGATCGACCTCGTGCAGGAGTCGGGGATCGGCGAACTGGAAATCACCGAAGGCGAGGAAAAGGTGCGCATCAGCCGTGCCGGGACCGCCGCGCCGATCGTGATGGCGTCCTCCCCGATGCAGATGATGCCCGCCGGCATCGCCACCGGCCCGGCGGCCGGCACCGCCCCGACCGATGCCGCGCCGGCCGCACCCGCCGAGCCGGCCGGCCACACGCTCAAGTCCCCGATGGTCGGCACGTTCTACCGTTCGCCCTCGCCGGGCGCCCCCTCCTTCATCGAGGTCGGCCAGGCCGTGGGCAAGGGCCAGACCCTTTGCATCATCGAGGCGATGAAGCTCCTCAACGAGATCGAGAGCGACAAGGCGGGCGTCGTGAAGGCGATCCTCGTGGAGAACGGCCAGCCCGTGGAATACGGCCAGCCGCTCTTCGTCATCGAATAGCACCCACTTCCTTCACATGTTCGAGAAGATCCTCATCGCGAACCGCGGGGAGATCGCCCTGCGCATCCAGCGGGCCTGCCGCGAGATGGGCATCAAGACGGTCGCGATCCACTCCGAGGCCGACGCCGACGCGAAGTACGTGATGCTCGCCGACGAGTCGGTGTGCATCGGCCCGCCGCCCTCGCGCGACAGCTACCTGAACATCCCGGCCATCATCAGCGCGGCCGAGGTGACGGACGCCCAGGCGATCCACCCCGGCTACGGCTTCCTTTCCGAGAATGCCGACTTCGCCGAACGGGTGGAGAACTCCGGCTTCGTCTTCATCGGCCCCACGGCCGCCTCGATCCGCCAGATGGGCGACAAGGTGGCCGCCAAGGCCGCGATGAAGCGCGTGGGCGTCCCGTGCGTGCCGGGCTCGGAGGGCGCGCTGCCCGACGACCCCAAGGAAATCCGGCGCCTCGCCGCCCTGGTGGGCTATCCCGTCATCATCAAGGCTTCCGGCGGCGGCGGCGGGCGCGGCATGCGCGTGGTGCACACCGAGGCCGCGCTCCTCAACGCCGTGAACACCACGCGCGCGGAGGCCCAGAACGCCTTCGGCAACCCGACCGTGTACCTCGAGAAGTTCCTCGAGAACCCGCGCCACGTCGAAATCCAGGTGCTCGCCGACGAGCACCGCGGCGCCATCTACCTGGGCGAGCGCGACTGCTCCATGCAGCGGCGCCACCAGAAGATCATCGAGGAGGCGCCGGCGCCCGGCATCAAGCCGAGGCTCATCGACCGCATCGGCGAGCGCTGCGCCGACGCCTGCCGCAAGCTCGGCTACCGCGGCGCGGGCACCTTCGAGTTCCTCTACGAGAACGAGGAGTTCTACTTCATCGAGATGAACACGCGCGTGCAGGTCGAGCACCCCGTCACCGAGATGGTGACCGGCATCGACATCGTGCAGGAGCAGATCCGCGTCGCCGCGGGCCTCAAGCTGCGCTACCGCCAGCGCGACATCGTGAAGCGCGGCCACGCGATCGAGTGCCGCATCAACGCCGAGAACCCGGTGACCTTCGTGCCCTCGCCGGGGCGCATCACCCAGTACCACACGGCCGGCGGCCCGGGCATCCGCTACGACTCGCACGCCTACGCCAACTACTACGTGCCGCCGCACTACGATTCGCTCATCGGCAAGCTCATCGCCCACGGCGACACGCGCGAGCAGGCCATCGCGCGCATGAAGATCGCGCTCTCCGAGATGGTGATCGAGGGGATCCAGACGAACATCCCCCTGCACCAGGAGCTCATGAACGACGCCGCCTTCGTGCGCGGCGGCATGAGCATCCATTACCTCGAGGAGAAGATGGCCGCGCTCAAGTCGATCCAGGCCGAGAGCTGAGCGCCCCCATGGCCTGGCGTCGCGCGAGCGTGGTCGTGGAAGGCGCCGCGGCCGAGGCCGTGGCCGAGGCTCTCGAGGCGCTCGGCGCCGTCTCCACCGAACTCGCCGACGCCGACGCCGGCACCCCCGACGAGGACGCGATCTTCGCCGAGCCCGGCGCCGATGTCGGCGTATGGTCCCGCTGTGCGCTCGTCGCGCTCCTGCCGCCCGATGCGGATGCGCCGGCGATGCTCGCCGCGGCGCTCGAGGCCGCCGGGGCACACGCCTTGGGCGAACCGGCCTTCGACGAGCTCGCCGACGCCGACTGGGTCGCCGAGACCCAGCGCCAGTTCGAGCCCATCCGCGCCGGGGAGCGCCTGTGGATCGTGCCCACCTGGCACGTGGCTCCCGACCCGGGCGCCGTGAACATCGTGCTCGACCCGGGCGCGGCCTTCGGCACCGGCAGCCACCCCACCACGCGGCTCGTGCTGGGCTGGCTCGAGCGCACGGTGAAGGGCGGCGAGACGGTGCTCGACTACGGGTGCGGCTCGGGCATTCTCGCCATCGCCGCGATGAAGCTCGGCGCGGCCCGCGCGGTCGGCGTGGACATCGACCCGCTCGCGCTCGAGACCGCTCGCTATAATTCGCGGGCCAACGCGGTCGCGCTCGAGGTGCTCGCCGCGGAGGCGCCCCTCGAAGCCGTCGCCGAGATCACCGTCGCCAACATCCTCGCGAACCCGCTGCGCATGCTCGCGCCCCTCCTCGCCGCTCACACCGCACCCGCCGGCCACATCGCCCTGTCGGGCGTTCTGGCCGCGCAGGCCGACGAGGTACGCGCCGCCTACGCGCCGTGGTTCGACATCGCCGTGGCCGGCCGGGAAGCCGACTGGGTCTGCCTCGCAGGCGCGCGAAAGGCCTAGGCCGATGCTCGTCACCACCTGCAAGCATTGCGCCGCGCGCTTTCGCGTGACGCCCGACCAGCTGAACCTCCGCCAGGGACAGGTGCGCTGCGGCGAGTGCGGCGGCGTCTTCAACGGCTTCGAGGCGCTCGAGCGCTTCCCGGGCGACGATACCGGCACCCGGCTGCTCGCCGCGCGGGCCACGCCCGCGACGTCGGTCGAACCCGCCGAGCCCGAACCGCTCGCACCCGGCGCGCTCCCGCAGGCCTTCGCGGCGATGGAACAGGACGAGGTCCCGCCGCCGGACGTCGAAGGACCGCCGCCCGGGCACGAGCCGCCGGTGGAGACTCCCGCCCCCCGCCAGCACTGGGCCGTGGTGCAGGATGGCGAGCCCCCCGTCCCCGCCGAACCGCAGCCGGACCCCATGCCGGAACTCGAGCCGCCGGTAGAGCCGACCGTGCCGACCCCGCGCCGCCCGGTCGAGGTCTCGCGGCCGCTCTCCGATTTCGCGATGCCCGTTCCCGAACCGACACCAGCGCCGCCTCCCTCGCGCGCCTGGGCGTTCGCCGCGGTGCTCCTCGCCCTCGTGATGGGGATGCAGCTCGCCTACGGCTTTCGCGCCGAGATCTCGGCACGCTACCCGGCCGCGCGGCCGGTGCTGGAATCGGCCTGCACCCTCGCGCGATGCACGGTGCCCTGGATCAACCAGGATGGCGCACTCAAGCTCGAGGACTCCGAACTGCTCGAGGTGCCGGGAAAACCGGGGCAGATCGCGCTCGTGGCGCGAATCCGCAGCCTCGCCAGCGCGCCGATGGAATTCCCGCACGTCGAACTCACCCTCACCGACGCGACGGGCCAGACGGCGGTGCGCCGCGTGCTCGCGCCCGCGGACTACCTCGGCCGCTCGCCGGTCGCCGGTGACGTGCTCGAACCGGGGCGCGACCTGCTCGTGAGCCTGCGGCTCGACACCGGCCGCGTGAAGGCGACCGGGTACGAACTGATGCTCTTTTATCCGTAGACGGCTAGGCCGCCCTTTCCTTCAGGCTCGCGAGCATCGAGTCCACCGCGCGGTCGACGAGCGGCGCGTCGTCGATGAGCCGCGCTTCGCCGCGCCGCATCTGCTCGGCGAGCGCCTCGGGCGTGATCGACACGGCCGCATCGCCCTGCGGGTTGGTGAAGAGGTAGACGCCCTTGGCCGGGCTGATCCACGTGAGGCGCGCGCGCACGGGCTTCCTTTCCTCGCCTTGCGCGAACTCCACCCAGCTGAAGCGCTGCACGTTCGTCCAGATGCCGGTTCGCGTGAAGACGTTCCGGACGGGCGGGGCGCCTCGCGGCGCGCGCAGGCGGATTTCCTCCACCTCGACGCCACCCGAGCGCACCCGGGCGCGCTCGAGCGTCGGTGCGGCCGGCGTGGCCGGCTCGACCGCATCCTGGGGCCGTCCCTTGGGCTTCGCCACCGCGAGGCCCTTGAGGCCCGCCTTCACGGCATCGGCGTGGCAGTCCACGAGCGCCCCGAAGAAAGCCTCGCACGTCTCGGGCTCGACCTCGGCGAGTTCGAGCCCGTGGTGCAGCGTCGCCAGAAGCGAGGGCAGCCCGTTCACCAGGCGCCGGCGGTCTTCCGGCGAGGATTTCGGCTCGAGGCTCCAGAGCAGTTCGTCGACCGCCCCGAGCAAGCGGTTCCACGCCGGGGAGCCCTCGCCGTCGGTGACCCCCACGCGGCCGAGGGCGCGGGCCCACGCATCCTCGAGCATCACGCGGACCGGTTCGGCCACGTGGGTGAACTCCGCGAGGCGCGCGTCGACCTGCGTCTCGGCCGACAGCCGGGCGATCTCGTCGCGCTCGCGCGATTCCACGAAGGTCGCGGCGCGCTGCACGAGCGCCTCCTCGGCCTGCGCGTCCTCGGCGAGGAACACGTCGAACTCGCCGGCGAGGGTGGAAAAGAGCGTGACGTCCGTGTCGAACTCGTCGAGCACGCGCCCGACGGCCTTCTCGATGCGCGCGAGCGTCTCGCGTCCCCGGGGCTGGGCGGTGTCCAGGCCGATCGAGGCCTCGGCCAGGCGGTTCAGGAGCTTTCTGGCCGGATGGGCGCGCGCCGAGAAGAACCCCCGGTCGAGCAGCGCCACCTTCACCATCGGGATCTGAAGGCGGCCGATGGCGGCCTTCACCTCGACGGGAATCTGGCGGTCCTCGAAGACGAAGTCGAAGAGCATCGCGACGATGTCGATCGTGAGCGAGTCCGCGGGCGCGAGGGCCGCTCCCTGCGGCGCCGACTTGAGGTCGCGGATGACGTTGACGGTGGGCGCGGCGCCGGGGCCGCCTGCCGGCTGCTGCAGGCGCGTGAGCGCGTGCACGAAGCCCTGCGTGGCGGCGGCGAGCCCGACGAACGAGCCGTCGGCCGGGCCGGCGGCGGCGGCGTTCGCCGAGAGCAACTGCGCGAGCGCCGCGTAGGCATCCTTCGGCTCGTCGGGAGCGGCGGCGCGGCGGGGTGCAGGCGCCTCCGCCGACCGGCGCAACGCGTGCCGCAGCTCCGGCAGGATCCCCCGTTCGACGAGGCGCGCATTCAGGTCGCCGTAGACCTGGGCGAGGGCGTGGGCGAACGGCCCTTCGAGGGCCCGCAGCAGCGCGAGCCGGGCACCGGCGCCCGCTTCGATCTGCCCGCAGCCTTCCGCGAGCGCGACGGCGACCGCATGGGGTCCGGCCGGGTTTGCCTCGTCGGAGAGTTCCGGCCGATGCAGCACGAAGGCGAGACGCTGCGAGAGGGCGCGAAGCTCCCCCTCGCATGCGCCCGCGAGCCGGGCCGCGAGGTCGCGCAAGGCGAGGACCCGCTCGAGCTCCGCCTCGTCGACCAGCATGAGCTCATGCGGCGCGGTGTCGACCGGATCGGGGACGCCTTTCACGCGCTGGTTGAACTGCAGCACGAAGTGCTTCCCGAACGCGGCCTCGATGAAAGGCCGTCGGGCCCGCGCCTGGGAGCGGGCATCGAGGAAATCGTTCTGGGCCTCGCGGTCCTTCGTCTTCTCGGCGAGGGCGAAGAGCTCGTCCTCCACGCGCTCGAGTGCCGTCCCGAGGGCGCCGGCCAGGCGCTCGAGCGCAAGGCCGCGGCACTCGGAGACGAGGCCCGCCGACTCGTGCGGCGAGAGCGCGACGCGCGCGCGCTGGGACGCGTCGATCGGAACGACGTTTCGATAGGGACCGGACATGGCGCACCGCCTTTCGCGGGCCTACCCGGGAGGCGGGAACGCAGGAATCCGGCGGGCGGGGGAATCACTCGGCGAGGAAGACGCCCCCTGGGGGGCCGGCTGCGTGGGGGAAGGCCCCGTGCACGCCTCGCTGGCAATCCCGCTGTCGTAGGACCCCGGGGGATCCCTTAGACCGGAAATTTTGCGTCCCCACCTTTCGATGGGTTTGCCCTGTTTCTGAAGCGTGCGCCGCTGGGTTCTCTTTAGGAAGGGAACCGCGCCAAGCGCGGACCCGGAACCTTGAACAGTCATCTTGCGCGGACCGCCCGCCCGCCGTCAACGCCGTCCATCGGGTCGCGTTCGCCGCGCATCGACAAAGGTGAGCGCTCCCTCGCCGGTATAATCGCGGCTTCCTTCCCTCCGGCGCTTCCCATGTCGATCCTGGTCTGCGGTTCCATCGCCTACGACACCATCATGGTCTTCCGCGACCAGTTCAAGAACCACATCCTGCCGGACCAGATCCACATCCTGAACGTGGCGTTCCTGGTGCCGGACATGCGGCGCGAATTCGGCGGCTGCGCGGGCAACATCGCGTACAGCCTGAAGCTCCTGGGCGAGGACCCGCTCATCATGGCCACCGTCGGCCACGACTTCGACCCCTACGAGCGCCGGCTGGACCAACTGGGCCTTTCCCGTCGCCACGTGAAGCGCGTCGCGGACCAGTTCACCGCCCAGGCCTTCATCACCACCGACATCGACGACAACCAGATCACGGCGTTCCACCCGGGAGCGATGTCCAACTCCCACGAGAACCGGATCGACGGGACGACCGGCGTGCGCCTCGCGATCGTCTCGCCGGACGGCCGCCAGGGCATGGTCGAGCACGCCGGCGACCTCGCCCGCGCGAAGATCCCGTACATCCTCGACCCGGGCCAGGGCCTGCCGATGTTCTCGGGCGAGGACCTGCTCGCGATGCTCTCCGGCGCGCGCGCGCTCACCGTGAACGACTACGAGGCGCGGATGGTCGAACAGAAGACCGGGCTCACGGTGGCGGAACTGGCCCGGCGAGTCGAGGCGGTGGTCGTCACCCGGGGCGCGGAAGGCTCGGAGATCCACACCGGCGGCGGGCAGATCCGCGTTCCCGCCGTCAAGCCCGATGCCCTCGTCGATCCGACGGGTTGCGGCGACGCCTTCCGCGCGGGCCTGCTCCACGGCCTGGCGAAGGGGTGGGATTGGACGCGCAGCGCGCGGCTGGCCTCCTTGATGGGTTCCATCAAGATCGCCTTCCGCGGCGGCCAGAACCACAAGCCGTCGACAGGCGAGATCGAGCGCCGGTACCTCGAAGCCTTCGGCGAGAAGCTCTAGAATCGTGGGGCCGCGCGACTCGCGCGGCCGGGACCCGGGAGATAACCGCATGAAATCCAGAATCCTCACCTTCGCCTTCGCCACGACCGCCGTCCTCGGGCTCGCCGGCTGCGCCGCGCCGCCCACCGGCAGTGGTGACTACGTCCGCGGCGAGACGCGCGGCGAGATGTCCGTGCGCTTCGGCGTCGTCGAATCGGTGCGCGGCGTGCGCATCAACGCGCAGGACACCGGCGTCGGCGGCACCTCCGGCGCGATCCTGGGCGGCATCGCCGGCTCCACGGTCGGCGGCGGCAACGGGCAGATCGCCGGCGCGGTCGCGGGCGCGCTCCTGGGCGGCCTCATCGGCTCGTCCATCGAGAAGGACGCCAACAACCGCCAGGGCATCGAGGTCACCGTGCTGCTGGACGGCGGCAAGTACATCGCCATCGTGCAGGAGGCCGACGAGACCTTCCGCATCGGCGATCGCGTGCGCGTCCTTTCGGGCCGCGGCTCGACGCGCGTCTCGCACTAGGTCCCCGCCTGCCCGCGGCCCGCGATCCCCGGGCGCTTCGACGCGCCGGAGCGCACGCCCCTTGAGGCACCACCGGACCTCGCGGGCGATCCGCTTCGTGCGCTGGACGCGGCTCGTCACCCATCTCGCCTGGGCCGCCTTCCTGCTTCGGTTCCTGTATCCGCGGGCCGACGCCCCCCGGCGCCGCGAGCTCGGCAGCCGCTGGTCGCAGGACCTGCTCGCGATCCTCGCGATCCGACTGGAGTGCGACGGCGAACCGCCGCAGGCCCTCGAGCCCGGCACGCTCATCGCGGCGAACCACGTGTCCTGGCTGGACGTCTTCGCCATCGGGGCGGTGCGGCACACGCGCTTCGTGGCGAAGAGCGAGATCCGCGACTGGCCCGTGGCGGGCATGATCGCGGAGCGGGCCGGGACGATCTTCGTGCAACGCGCGCGCCGCCACGACACGGGGCGCATCGCCAATCACGTGAGGGACGCGCTCGCCGCCGGCGATTGCGTCGGGCTCTTCCCGGAAGGCACGACCACGGAAGGCGACCAGCTGCTCAAGTTCCACAGCTCGCTCTTCGAGCCCGCGGTGGCGAACGGCACGCGGGTGCACCCGGTCGCCGTGCGCTACCTGCACGCCGACGGCACGCCCTGCCGGGCGGCGGCGTTCGTGGGCGATCTCACGTTCGCGCAATCGCTGGGCCTGGTGATCCGCACGCGGGAAATGGTGGTGCGCGTCGCTTTCGCGCCGCCGGTGGAGCCCGCGGGCCGCAATCGCCGCGAGGTCGCGGCCGAAACGCAGCGTCGGATCGCTACGCTTCTGGGCCTGCCGATCCCGGGCAGCGGACCTGGATGAGGTGACGGTCGGCGAGCCGCACGGCGGTGAGCGCGCGGCCCCACACGCACCCCGAGTCGATCGAGATGACGCCGCCCTCGACGCGAAGGCCGAGCGCGGACCAGTGTCCGCAGACGATCGTGTGGGAGCTGCTCTGGCGGTGCGGCAGGGCGAACCAGGGCACGCGGTCCCCCGCCTCCTCGCCGGGCTCGCCCTTGTAGGCGAGGTCCATGCGCCCGTCCTTCGCGCAGACGCGAAGCCGCGTCATCGCGTTCACGACGGTGCGCCAGCGGTCCACGCCCTGGAGATCCTCGCGCCAGCGATCCGGCTGGTTGCCGTAGAGCTTCTGGAGGAAGCCTCGCCAGCCTTCGCCCTGCAGCACCGCCTCGACTTCCGCGGCGAGCTCACGGGCCCGGGGCACGGTCCATTCGGGCACGAGCCCGGCGTGCACCAGGGCGAACGCGCCTTCCACGTGCATGAGCGGGCGAAGGCGCAGCCATTCGAGCAGTTCGGCCGCGTCCGGCGCGG
Organism: Betaproteobacteria bacterium; assembly: GCA_016711875.1. Classification (GTDB taxonomy): domain Bacteria; phylum Pseudomonadota; class Gammaproteobacteria; order Burkholderiales; family Usitatibacteraceae; genus FEB-7. The sequence goes on from JADJSD010000001.1 coordinate 926,592, forward strand.
CGAGCACCGCGTCCAGCGTGTCGCGGTGGCGCGGCTTCTCGATGCCGTGGGCCACGCAGAGCAGGTGCAGGTCGTGGTTGCCCAGGACCGTGACGGCCCCCTCGCCCAGCGACTTCACGAAGCGCAGGCACCCGAGCGAATCGGGACCGCGGTTCACCAGATCGCCCACGAACCAGAGCCGGTCGCGCGCCGGATCGAACGCGACCTTGTCCAGGAGCCGCCGGAGCGGATCGAGGCATCCCTGCAGGTCGCCGATTGCGTAGAGGGCCATGTGCGTCGAAATGAAAAAGGGCGACGGGAAGTCGCCCTCGGGTCGGGCCGGGGAAGGCCTACTTCGACTGCGCGACCATGTACTCGACGGCCGCCTTGATCTCGGCGTCCGAGAGCGCAGTGCCGCCGCCCTTCGGCGGCATCGCGCCCTTGCCCTTGAGCACGGAGGCGACGAGCGCATCGTTGCCGGTCTTGATGCGCGGGGCCCAGGCGGCCTTGTCGCCGAGCTTGGGCGCGTTGGCGGCGCCGGTCATGTGGCAGGCCATGCAGACCGTGTCGTAGACGGACTTGCCGTCCTTCGCCTTCGCGGGCGCGGCGGCCACGGCGGCGACCTTGGGGGCGGCGGCCGCGGCGGGCGCCACGGCGGCGGCGCCTTCGAGCTGGAGCTTCGCGACCGGGCCGATGCGCGCCGCGAGGGCTTCGGGCGTCATCGCGGCCGGATCCAGCGAGCGGCTGCCGTAGGAGCTGACGGCAAGGCGCGTGAGCATGATGATGCCGATCACGAGGGCGACCGTCCCCACGGCGATCCAGATGGCGAGGGAAAAGGCGTTGGACGATGCGTTGGGCTGGGCTGCGGACATGGCTTCCTCGGGCTCGGGCTCGGATGGGAAATTCAGGGGGGCGTGAGGGCGCGATTATAGCCGCGCCCCGAGTGAAAGGGCACCCTTTTCGTTGGACGCCCACTCACGAAATCGTTTAGAATCCGACACCTACGCGCCCGTAGCTCAGCTGGATAGAGTACTGCCCTCCGAAGGCAGGGGTCGCACGTTCGAATCGTGTCGGGCGCGCCAATCGATTCCACCATCCGGGTCGTCCCATCCACCGCGTGAACGCCCCCCTCGCCGCCGACGAAGGAATCGCGGCGCGGGTAAGCGCCGCGGCGACCACGGCCTTCCTCGTCATCGCGCCGGTCACCTCCTCCTCGGGGTGGCGCGTGGGACTGCTCGTCGTCGCGGCGCTCGCGCTCGGGCACATCGCGTTCCATCACGGCCCCGGTCGCCTCGCGGGACCGATGCCGCGCGCGATCGCGATCCTCTACGGCCTGTGGGCCCTTCTCGCGACGGCCTCGCTCGCCTGGAGCGCGGACCCGGGCTACACGCTTTCCGAACTGCGCCGCGAAGTGCTCTACGGCGCGCTCGCCTTCGCCGTGTTCTTCCACGCGGCCACCGGCGCGGCGCGCCTCAGGCTCTGGGGCGGCGCGCTCGTCGCGGGCACCGTGGCGCTCGCGCTCTTCGAGATCGTTCGGGCGCACGCGGCCCCGGGGCTCACGCCGTGGCACGGCGGGCCGGGACGCTTCTCCACGCACCTCGCGCTCGTCGCACCCTTCCTGCTGCTGCTCGCCACGCAGCCCCCCGAGGGCTTCGGCCGGCGGCCGGGTCTCGCGTTCACTGCGTTCGCCTGCTTCGGCCTCGCCGCGCTCGACACGCACAACCGCATCGTCTGGGCCGCGTTCCTCACGGCGCTCCTCGTCATCGTGCTCGCCATGGCGCCCGTCGTGGCGGCACCGGCCCGCCGCCGCCTCGCCCTGGCGACGATCGCGGCAGCCGCCGCGATCGCGGGGCTCTTCGCGCTCTCGGCCGCCCAGAAGGTCGAGGTGAGCTACCCGGGCGTCACCTCGACGGCCGAGACCTTCGTGCTCGACCACCGCCACCAGCTCTGGGCGATCGCGGCCGAAGTCATCGAGGAGCGCCCGCTGGCCGGGCACGGCTTCGGGCGGGAGGTGCTGGAGCGACGCTTTCGCGAGCGCATGTCCGGAAGCGGGTACGAATTCGCGACGCACGGCCACAACCTGTTCCTCAATGCCGCGGTCTCGCTGGGCGCGCTCGGCGTGGCGCTTCTCGCCGCGCTCCTCGCCGCGCTCGCGTTCGAGCACGGGCGCAACCTGGCGCGCCCCGGCACGAGGGTGCTCGGTGCCATCGGCCTCGCGCTCATAGCGGCCTTCCTGGTGAAGAACCTCACCGACGACTTCTTCAACCGCCACAACGCGCTCGTCTTCTGGGCGCTGAACGGCATGCTCCTGGGCATCGCCCGCCGGCCGCGCGGAGCTTCGGAGTGAAGTTCCTGGTCGTGCGCCGCGACAACATCGGCGACCTCGTGCTCACCACGCCGGTCTTCGCCGCGCTGAAGGCGCATTTCCCCGGTGCGCGCGTCGAGGTGCTCGCGAACAGCTACAACGCGCCGATCCTCGAGGGGCATCCGGACCTCGACGCCATCCACGCCTACAAGAAGGACAAGCACCTCGATCCCGGCGAATCGCGGCTCGCCAACTGGACGGCCCGGCTCGCGCAGTACGTGCGGCTTCGCCGCGCCCGGTTCGACACGGTGATCGTGGCTTCCCCGGGCTGGCGGGCCCGCGACGTCCAGCTCGCGCGCGGGCTCTCGCCGGGACGCATCGTCGCGTTCACGACGCCGGGAGAGCACCCGCCCGGCGTGGATCTTCCCGTCCCCTACGAGGGCAGCGGCGGCCGGCATCACCTCGAGGACGTGTTCCGCATCCTCAACGCGCTCGGCATCGATGGCCCGCCGCCCGCGCCGCGCCTGGGGTTCGCGAGCCCGCCGCGCGAAGTCGGGCGCGCGCCCGTCGTCGCCTTCCAGGTGAGCGCGAGAAAGCCGAGCCAGCGCTGGCCCGAGGCCCGGTTCGCCGAGGCGATTCAGGCCATTCACGAGGACACCGGCGCGCGCGTTCGCCTCTTCTGGTCCCCCGGCGCGCCGGACGACCCGCGACATCCGGGCGACGACGACAAGGCCGCGCGGATCGTCGAACGGGCTGCGGGCGTTCCCGTGAAGGCCGTGCGCACGACCACGCTGCCGGCCCTGGCGAAGGCGCTCGCGGCCTGCGATGCGTTCGTGGGCGCCGACGGCGGCGCGATGCACGTGGCGGCCGCGCTCGGCAAGCCGGTCGTGGCGCTCTTCGGCGATTCGGATGCGACCCTGTGGCGTCCGTGGGGTGTGCCGCAGCGCGTGCTGCAGGCGCCGACGCGGGACGTCGCGGACGTGAGCGTGGAAGCGGTGCGTGCCGCGTTCGGGGACCTGGTGCAGGAAACCGGACTCGCCCGGAAGCCCTGACCCTGCGCGGCTTGCCGTCGATCCCGCGCATGCGGGGCCCGTCGCCGGGTGCCTTGGGGGTCTAATCCCCGCTGGCCGCGCGCGTACCCGGCACAGCCTTGAGCTTCGGGCGCACCTGCGAGGTGAATTCCGGCACCCAGCGCTTCAGGTCGCGGCGCACCTCGGCGTCGGAGACCACGCGGTCCTGCTCGAGCCACGGAAGCAGTTCGTCGAGCCAGGCCGCCACGGCCTCGCGCGCCTTCGCCACGCGCAGCTTCGGGTGCGGCGTGGGCCGCGTGTGCTCGTCGTCGGCGAGCAGCTCCTCGAAGAGCTTCTCGCCCGGACGAAGGCCCGTGTAGACGATGCGCACTTCCTCCTCGCTCTGCTCGGCGAGGCGGATCATGTCGCGGGCCAGGTCGACGATGCGAACCGGCTCGCCCATGTCCATCACGAAGATCTCGCCGCCCAGGCCCATGCAGCCCGCCTGCAGCACGAGCTGCGCGGCCTCGGGGATCGACATGAAGTAGCGGACCATCTCCGGGTGCGTCACGGTCACCGGGCCGCCCTTGTCGATCTGTTCCTGGAACTTCGGGATCACGCTGCCGGCGCTGCCCAGCACGTTGCCGAAGCGGACCATCTCGAAGCGCGTGGTGGACGAACCCTGCAGCGCCTGGCACACCATCTCCGCCATCCGCTTGGTCGCGCCCATCACGTTGGTGGGGTTCACGGCCTTGTCGGTGGAGACGAAGACGAACTTGGCGACGCCGTAGTCGATGGCCGCGCGGGCGACGACGTACGTGCCCCAGACGTTGTTCTGGACGGCTTCCCAGGCGTTCAGCTCCTCCATGAGCGGCACGTGCTTGTAGGCGGCCGCGTGGAAGACGATGGAAGGCGAGTACTGGTGCATCACCTGCGCCATGCGGCGGGCGTTCTTCACGTCGCCCACGATGCCGGCGACGCCCATGTCCGGGAAGTGCTCGCGAAGTTCCGCATCCACCTTGTACATCGCGTATTCGCTCTGCTCGAAGAGCACCAGCATCGAGGGCTGGTACTGCGAGATCTGGCGGCACAGCTCCGAGCCGATCGAGCCGCCGGCGCCCGTGACGAGGACCACCTTGCCGGTGAGCAGGTCGTGCAGGCCGGCGTCGTCGAGCGTGACCGGGTCGCGCCGCATCAGGTCCTCGACCGCCACCTTGCGGATCTTGGGGGCGGTCAGCTTGCCGCCGGCCATCGTGCCGAGCGAGGGCACCGTGAGCACCGACATCTTGGCCCGGTTGCACACCTCCAGCACGCGCCGGCGCACGCGGTAGGGCACCGAGGGCATCGCGATGATGGCGTGGCGCACCTTCAGGCGCGCGGCGATGCGCGGCACCTCGTCGAGCCCGCCCATCACGCGAACGCCCTGCAGCAATCGCCCGCGCTTCTGCGCGTCGTCGTCGAAGAGGCCCATCACGCGCCACTCGCTGTTGCGAGAGAGGTCCTTCAGCAGGCTCACCGCCGCGTCGCCCGCGCCCAGCACGAGCACCGGCGTGCCCTGCTCGCCGCCACGGCCGTAGAGGCTCCACTCACGGAAGGAGCGCAACGTCATGCGCGAGCCCGCGAGGAGCGCGATGAGCACGAGCGGGTAGAGCACGTATTCGCGATAGCCCAGCACGCCCCCCAGGCCGGTGCCGAAGAGCACGAGCGCGATGGCCACCGTGCCGGCGAGGACGGAGAAGACGATGCGCTGGATGTCCGGCAGGCTCGTGTAGCGCCAGATGCCCTGGTACACGCCGAAGAGATAGTTCACGAGGCCCTGCAGCGGCACGGCCACCAGGAGCGCGAGGCCGACCCCGCCGTTGAGGGCCGAGCCCGCGTCGCCGCGCAGCAGGGCGAAGGCGCCCAGCCAGCTGAGCATGAAGGCGACGGCGTCGTGGCCCAGGGCCGCGAGGGCGCGCGAATCGAATTGGAAAGGCTTCATGGCGAGCATCCGTTCGGGTCGATCGAGGGTGCGCCTGCGGTTCTTGTTCTTGGCCCGGGGGAAGCGAGCTGGCATCGAGGCGGATCTGTCGCGGCGCGCATCAGGCCGTCCGCCTCGGATGCCGTCGGTCGATCGCGACCAGGGCGACGACGTAAGCGACCACCCACAGCGCGAGTATACCGCGATGCAACATGACCGGCCCCTCCAGGGCGAGGAGCGCGCAGGCGCCCGCCGCGAGCATGACGGCCCAGGCCGCGAAGGCCAGGCGCCGATGGCTCCAGCCCCCGGTCACGAGCCGCTGGTAGTAGTGCGTCCGGTGCGCGACCCACACCTTCTCGCGCGCGGCGAGGCGGCGCAGCAGCGTGACCGTGGCATCCACCCAGAACGGCGAGAAGGCGAGCAGCGGAAACCACCACGGCCATACGCCGCGTGCGATTCCGAGGGCACCCAGCGCGCCCGCGAGGAAGCCCAGGGGAATCGAGCCCGCGTCGCCGAGGAAGACTTTCGCGGGCGGGGCGTTGAAGGCGAGAAAGGCGAGGCTCGCCGCCGCGAGGCTGCCGGCCGCGAGGGCGAGGTCGGCGGCGCCGCCGGCATCCGCCGCGAGGGCCATCGCCCCGAAGCCCGCCACGGCCATGCCTCCGGCAAGGCCGTCCGCGCCGTCCATGAAGTTGTAGAGGTTCGTCATCCACACGAGGGCGAGGACACAGGGCACCGCGATCGCGAGGGGCGGCGAACCGAGCGGGCCGAGCACCACCACGAGCGCCGCCGCCGCGTGACCCGCGAGCCGCATCGAGGCGGGGAGGGCTCGGAGGTCGTCAGCGAGCGAAAGGAGCGCGAGCCCCAGCGCGCACGCGGCGACGATCCGCAGGTCCGGCCCGCAGCCGGCGAAGATCGCCGTGAGCGAGCCCGCCATCACGCCCAGGCCGCCGATGCGGGGCCGGGGGGTCACGTGCAGCGAGCGCGCGTTGGGCTGGTCCTGGAGCCGCTTCGCGAGGAACGTGCGCCGCGAGAAGGCGATCACGCCGAGCGCGATGGCAAAGGCCGCGGCGAGGGCGCCCGCCAGGGTCATGGGCGCTCCTGTCGCCAGGCGTCGACGGTCGCGGCGAGATCGCCCTCCAGCGAGCGCGTCGGACGCCAGCCGAGCACCTGCCGCAGCGGCAAGCCGTCGGCCTCGAGCGAGCGCGTGAGCCGGAGCACCTGTTCGCCCCGTCCCGCAAGACGGGCGGCGGCCTCGAGCAAGCCCACCGGAATCGCGAACAAGCGAGGCGGCATCGCCATCGCCGCGCGGATCGCCGCGACGAGGCCGGGGGTCGAGACGGGGTCCGCCGGCGCCGCGGACCAGGCGCGCCCCTCGGCTCCCGGGTGCGTCGCGGCGAGCGCGAGCGCCTCGGCCGCGTCCTCGACGTGCACGAGGCTGCGGCGATTGTCGATGCCCGCGAACGGCAGCGGCACGCCCGACGCCGCGAGCGAGAGCAGGGCCCGGAAGTTGCCGCGCACGCCCGCGCCCCACACGAGCGGGATGCGCACGATGGCGTGGCCGATGCCGGCGGCGAGCACGGCGCGCTCGGCCTCGAGCTTGGAGCGCGCGTAGGCGTCCTCGGGGTGCGGCGGATCGCGTTCGGCGAAGGCGCGACCCGGCGGCGATTCCTCGCCGAACACCTTCACGGAACTCGCGAACACGAACCGCCGCGCGCCGGCTGCAGCGGCAGCTTGCACGAGCGCCTGCGTCTTCACGACGTTGTCGGCGTGGAAGGCGTCCTCGCGGCCGTGCGGATCGTGGACGCGGGCACCCAGGTGGATCACCGTCGCGCCGCGCAGGTCAGTGGCGACGAGCACGTCACGCCACCGCTCGCCCGCGAGCGAGAGGGGCGTGAAGCCCGGCAGGCGGGCCGCCAGCGCACGGCCGACGAAACCGGTGGCGCCGGTGATCACGATGCGGTCGACGGGGGTCGGGGACATGGATGCCGCGAAAGCGAAACGGGCATCCCGAAGGATGCCCGCTCGCGAGGCGTGGAACGCGTGGCGCTTACGGGCAGGAAGCCGGAACCGTGGCCGTGAGGTTCACGATGGTCGCACCGTCCGTGATCGCCACCGTGGCGGTCGTCGGGTACGGCGTGACCGGCAGGTCCGGCACCAGGCGGGTGACGGTGAGGACGTTGCCGCTGATGGTCGCCTGGACACGCGGGTGGCTCGTGACCGCCGAGAGCGAGCCGTTGCCGCCGATGACCGCCGCCGAGCCCGTGGGCGCCGCGCAGGTGAGGGTGAGCGTGGTCGGCGAGACCGCGATCGGGGGCAGCGTGCCCGTGCCCGGTTGCGAGGTCACCGTGATGGTGCCGCGGGCGCCCTGGGCGTCGATCACCGTCACCGTGCCCGATGGGCAGGTCGTGACGCCGACCGGGACCGTGACCGACATCAGGTCGCCGTTCCTCGCGATCGGGTTCGGCCCGGCGATGATGAGCGGCGATGAAGTGAACACCTGGTAGGGACCCACGCCACCCAGGACGATCGACTGGCCCGAGCCCGAGCCACACGTGCCCGCGAGGCCGCCCGTGAAGGTGAAGCTGTTCGGGATGAGGTTGATCGTGGTCGTCGGGTCCTGCTGGACGATCAGGAAGGTCTGGTCCGTCGTGACGCCCGTGCGCACATCGGTGATGCGGTACGTGGCGATCTGCGTCGGCGCGCCGACGGTCACGCGAAGGCGCGCCAGCACGAGGCCGGTCTGGTCCGTGGTGGCGCGCAGCTGGTTCACGAGCTGCGGCACGAGGGCCGGATCTTCCTGGACGAACTGGAAGTCGCCGCGAATCTTGTCGAACTGCAGGACGCGATTGCCGTAACGCGTGCCTTGCGACGTAGGCGAGAAGCGGATCACGCTGTCGAGGCCCGAGCAAGCCTGGGGCGCGTTACCCGTGCCGCTGGCGCAGGTGGACTGGTAGGACACCCCGTAACCGGTGAAGAAGTTCTGCAGGACGTTGTAGTTGCCCGTGACCGCAGCGCCCCCGGAATCGGTCACCGTGATGATGAGGCTGCGGCTCGGCACCTGATCGGGATCCTGGCCCACATCGACCACGCCCGGGTTGTTCGCCACGAACTCGAACGAACTCGACGAAGTGGAGTAACCGAGCGCGACCAGGGTCTGCTCGTTCGAGGTGATCAGGTAGGGACGCCGGCCGCCGACGATGCTGATGGTGTACGGCACGCCCGCATAGAGCGACCCTGCTTGCGGCGTGATCGAAATCGGACTGCCGGACGTGGCTGGCGAGCCGGACGCTCCACCCCCACCGCAGGAAACGAGGAAGACGGCCGCCGACGCGATGAAGGCGATGGAAAGCTGGGACTGGACGCTGCGGAGGGCGGCGAAATTCACGATCGATTCCCCTTTGTGCTGGGGCCCGCGGGCATAAATCTCAAGAAATCAGCGGGCTATCGCGGATAATTAAAGCGCAACTTTCAATTGCTTGCAAGTGAAAGTTTCGCTTTCGGCCGGGGAAACGGCCGGGCGTGGCGAGGGTGCGACACGCCGGCCGGACGGGTTGCCCTGGCTGCCGGGGTTGTCAGGGGGGGCAGGCCGTCGTGGCCGCCAGCCCGTTCAGGGTCACCGTGACGGGCAGGACCGATTTGCCGTCCGAAACGAAGACCTGGAGCGTCTGCGGCGAGGTGATCCCCGGCGCCGCGGAACCCTTGGCCCGGGCGATCGAGACCGCGCTGCCGGCAACCGTAGTCACAAGGGCGCCACTTCCGGCCGCCGCGAAGAACGTGCCCGAGCCACCGGCCGCCACGACCCCGGCGGTGTCCGTGCAGGTCGCGATCGCAACGGCATTCGGCGAGACGAGGAACTGCGGGACGACCTCGACCGTTCCCACCTTGTTCGACACCGTCACCGTGGCCGTCGCCCCGCTCGCGTCGATGATGCCGATGGTGGCGATATCCGCGCAGCCGCCGTTCGAGGTGACGCTGAAGCGCCCGCCGCTCGTGGTGACGACGCTCGGGGTCACGAAGGCCACGCTGCCCGGCTGGGTGATCTGGTAGGGCGGGCGGCCGCCGAAGACGACCACGTCGGCGCCCAGGCCCGAGGCGCAGGCCGTGGTGTTCGGGCCGGTGAAGTTGATGACGTTGGGCAGGGCGACCAGCGGTGCAGAGCCGTTCTGGGAAATCGTGAAACTCGTGCGCTGGAAGGCGCCGGTGGCGAGGTCCGTGATCTGGATGAGGGCCGTCTGGGCGAGGGCTTCGGGCAACGCGCGGATGCGGATGCGCGCGACGCCCAGCTCGTCGGTGATAGTGTTGGCGGAAGCCGCGAGCACTTCCGGCGTCACGCCGAAACCCGAGGCGATGATGCGGAAATCGCCCGAGACCACGCCGAAGCTCACGCCGCGCGCCGCCAGGGGAATGCCCCCTTGCGAGACCGTGACCTTCACTTCCGCGTCGCCTCCGGCGCAAATGGACGAGCCGCAGGCCGCAGGCTGCGTGGCCGAGGGGGTGATCGTCACGGTGTTGCCGACGGTGCCGGGGCGCACAGTCACGTTCGCCGTGACGGGCACGGCGGAACCGGTGTCGCGGACCGTCAGAGTCACCGGCGTATCCGCCGCCACCGGGTTCGGCACGAGGTTCACCGACCGTCCCGTGACGCCGCCCGCGATGGGGATCACCGCCTGGTTGCTCGAGGTGACGATGTAGGAACCCGTGCCGCCCGACAGGACGAAGGTGGTGGGCAGGCCCGAATACATCGTCGTGCCGGTGCCCGGCAGGATCGAGATCGCCGGATCCGTCACGATCGGCGACGGGTTCGCGGAGACCGAGCCTCCGCAGGAGGAGACGCCGATGGCGACGAGGGCGGCCGCGGCGAACCGCAGGAGAAGGGGGAGGACGCGGGAAGACATGACGGTCACTGGCGGAAGTCCCTGTGGTCGGGGCGCGCCGGCAGGCGGGCACGCACGGGTTGTTCGCCAGATTCTACCCACAAGGCCCGCGGGACGCCCGCAAACCCCGCCATTTGCATCGCGGAATGGGACTGGAATTGTTGCGGCGCAGTATGCCCGTCGCTATCATGGAGGGTCCCGCACGAAACGCCGACCGGGCGGCCTGGCCCCCGCGGTCCGGCTCTCCCCGCCTCCCGAAGGGCCACAAGCCCCCAGACGGCCTCCCGCGGTCCGACGGGCCCACCGGCCCCAGCTCGCACGCACCGACTCACCCGTGTCACCGCGCCCCGATGGGCGCACCAGCTGAAAGGATTCGAGATGGAGATCCCGGCCGGGCCCCCGCGCGCCCAAGGACTTTACGACCCGAAGCACGAGCACGACGCCTGCGGCGTCGGCTTCGTCGCGCACATCAAGGGCCACAAGTCCCACGACATCGTGTCGAAAGGGCTCACCATCCTCAACAACCTCACGCACCGGGGCGCCACGGGCGCGGACCCGCTGCACGGAGACGGGGCGGGCATCCTCATCCAGATCCCGGATGCCTTCTTCCGCGAGGAGATGGCCAAGGCCGGCGTGAAGCTTCCCAAGGCCGGCGCCTACGGCGTGGGCATGGTGTTCCTGCCGCAGGACCCGGCCGCGCGCTCGGCCTGCGTGCGCGAGATCGAGCGGGCCATCGTGAACGAGGGCCAGAACCTCCTGGGCTGGCGCGACGTGCCGTTCGACATCACCTCGCTGGGCCACACCGCCAAGAGCACGATGCCGGTGATCCGGCAGGTGTTCGTCGGGGCGGGCCGGGGGCAGCTCGACCGCGACGCTTTCGAACGCAAGCTCTACATCATCCGCAAGGCCTCGGGCCACGCCATCCGCGCGCTCGGCCTCACGAACGCGGGCCAGTTCTACGTGCCGTCGTTCTCGCACCGCACGATCGTCTACAAGGGCATGCTCCTCGCGCACCAGGTGGGCGAGTTCTTCACGGACCTGCGCGACCCCCGCATGGTCTCGGCCATCGCCCTGGCCCACCAGCGCTTCTCCACCAACACCTTCCCCACGTGGGACCTCGCGCACCCCTTCCGCTTCATCGCGCACAACGGCGAGATCAACACGCTGCAGGGCAACCTCAACTGGATCCGCTCGCGCCAGGCCACCATCCATTCGAAGCTGCTGGGCGAGGACCTCGACAAGATCTGGCCCCTCATCTACGACGGCCAGTCCGATTCCGCCTCGTTCGACAACGCGCTCGAGCTCCTCGTGATGGGCGGCTATCCCATCGCCCACGCGATGATGCTGATGATCCCGGAGGCCTGGGCCGGCAACCCGCTCATGGACGCGAAGCGCCGCGCCTTCTACGAGTACCACGCCGCCCTCATGGAGCCATGGGACGGCCCCGCGGCCGTGGCCTTCACCGACGGCAAGTTCATCGGCGCCACGCTCGACCGCAACGGCCTTCGCCCCGCGCGCTACTTCATCACCGACGACGACCTCATCGTCATGTCCTCGGAGATGGGCGTGCTCGACATCCCCCAGTCGAAGATCGTGAGGAAGTGGCGCCTGCAGCCGGGCAAGATGCTGCTGGTCGACATCGAGCACGGCCACATCGTCTCGGACGACGAGCTGAAGCGCGACCTCGCCGCCCAGCGCCCCTACCAGGACTGGCTCGACCGCACGCAGCTGCGCCTCGAGGACCTGCCCTCGCCCGGCACGATCCCCACGCCCGACAACGACAAGCTCCTCGACCGCCAGCAGGCCTTCGGCTACACGCAGGAAGACCTGAAGATGCTCATGACGCCCATGGCCGTCGCGGGCGAGGAGCCCGTGGGCTCCATGGGGGACGACACGCCGGTCGCGGTGCTCTCGAACCGCTCGAAGCCCCTCTACTCGTATTTCCGCCAGCTCTTCGCGCAGGTGACCAACCCGCCGATCGACCCGATCCGCGAGCAGCTGGTGATGTCGCTCGTGTCGTTCATCGGCCCGCGCCCGAACCTGCTCTCGCCGGATTCGACGGAGCCGGTGATGCGCCTGGAGGTCGCGCAGCCCATCCTCACGTTCGAGGACATGGAGAAGCTCCGCCAGGCCGCCGAGTTCACCAACGGCCACTTCGTGAGCGAGATCCTCTCGATGTGCTACCCGGCCGAGTGGGGCACTTCCGGCATGGAGCCCGCGCTCGCGCGGCTGTGCGCGGACGCCGAGGACGCCGTTCGCAAGGGCGTCAACATCGTCATCGTCACCGACCGCGACGTGAGCGCGGCGCTGATCGCCATTCCCGCGCTCCTCGCCACGGCCGCCGTGCACCACCACCTGGTGCGCGCGGGCCTTCGCACGCGTTGCGGCCTCGTGGTCGAGACGGGCAGCGCGCGCGAGGTGCAGCACTTCGCCTGCCTCGCCGGCTTCGGCGCGGAGGCCATCCACCCGAACCTCGCGTTCGCGACGCTCCTCGACATCAAGGACGGCCTGCCGCAGAAGATCGACGACAAGGAGCTGGTGAAGCGCTACATCAAGGCCGTCGGCAAGGGCCTGCTCAAGGTGATGTCCAAGATGGGCATCTCCACCTACCAGTCCTACTGCGGCGCGCAGATCTTCGAGGCCGTGGGCCTCAACACGAAGTTCGTGGACAAGTACTTCACCGGCACCTCGTCGGCCATCGAGGGCATCGGCCTTCCGGAAGTCGCGGAGGAAACCGTGCGCCTGCATCGCCAGGCCTACTCCGAGGCGCCGCTCTACCGCGACCGCCTGGACCCGGGCGGCGACTACGCGTACCGCACGCGCGGCGAGGCGCACGTGTGGACGCCCGACACGATCGCGAAGCTCCAGCACGCCACGCGCTCGGGCAGCTACGCCACGTACAAGGACTACGCGAAGCTCATCAACGAGCAGAACGAGCGCCTCATGACGCTACGCGGCCTCTTCGAGATCAAGACCTCGAACGAGCCCGTCCCGCTCACCGAGGTGGAGCCCGCGAAGGAGATCGTGAAGCGCTTCGCCACAGGCGCCATGTCCCTGGGCTCCATCTCGCACGAGGCGCACTCCACGCTCGCCATCGCGATGAACCGCATCGGCGGAAAGTCGAACACCGGCGAGGGCGGCGAGGACCCGATCCGCTACGTGCCGATGGCGAACGGCGACTCCATGCGCTCGGCCATCAAGCAGGTGGCCGCGGGCCGCTTCGGCGTGACGACCGAATACCTCGTGAACGCGGACGACCTGCAGATCAAGATGGCCCAGGGCGCGAAGCCCGGCGAGGGCGGCCAGCTCCCGGGCCACAAGGTCTCCAAGTACATCGCCAAGGTGCGTCATACGGTGCCCGGCGTGGGCCTCATCTCGCCGCCGCCGCACCACGACATCTACTCGATCGAGGACCTCGCGCAGCTCATCCACGACCTGAAGAACGTGAACCCGAAGGCGCGCGTGTCGGTGAAGCTCGTCTCGGAAATCGGCGTAGGCACCGTGGCCGCAGGCGTCGCGAAGGCGAAGGCCGACCACGTGACCATCTCCGGCTTCGACGGCGGCACGGGCGCTTCTCCCCTGTCGTCCATCAAGCACGCCGGCAGCCCCTGGGAGATCGGCCTCGCGGAGACGCAGCAGACGCTGGTGCTCAACAAGCTGCGCTCGCGCATCTGCGTGCAGACCGACGGCCAGATGAAGACCGGCCGCGACGTCGTGATCGGCGCGCTGCTGGGCGCCGACGAATTCGGCTTCGCCACGGCGCCGCTCGTGGTGCAGGGCTGCATCATGATGCGCAAGTGCCACCTCAACACCTGCCCCGTGGGCGTGGCCACGCAGGATCCGGAGCTCATCAAGAAGTTCACCGGCAAGCCCGAGCACGTCATCAACTACTTCTTCTTCGTCGCCGAGGAAGTGCGCGAGTGGATGGCGAAGCTCGGCTTCCGCACCTTCGACGAGATGGTCGGCCGCTCGGACCGCCTCGACATGCGCCGCGGCATCGAGCACTGGAAGGCGAAGGGGCTCGATTTCACGCGCCTCTTTCACCGGCCCGATGTCGACGCCTCCGTGGGCATCTCCTGGCGCGACCGCCAGGACCACGGCCTCGAGAAGGCGCTGGACCACCAGCTCATCGAGAAGGCGAAGCCCGCGCTCGATTCGAAGCGACCTGTGCAGTTCGAGAGCGCCATCTACAACCGCAATCGCACCGTCGGCGCCATGCTCTCGGGCGAGGTCGCGCGCCGCTACGGCCATGCGGGCCTCCCGGACGACTCGATCCACGTGAAGTTCAAGGGCACCGCCGGCCAGACCTTCGGCGGCTGGCTCGCGCACGGCATCACCTTCGAGCTGCAGGGCGACGCCAACGACTACGTCGGCAAAGGCCTGTGCGGCGGGCGCATCGTCGTCTTCCCGGACAAGGAATGCCCCATCGTCCCCGAGGACAACATCATCGTCGGCAACACGGTGATGTACGGGGCGATCCAGGGCGAGGGCTACTTCCGGGGCGTCGCGGGCGAGCGCTTCGCGGTTCGCAACTCCGGCGCCACGGCCGTCGTCGAGGGCGTGGGCGACCACGGCTGCGAATACATGACCGGCGGCACCGTGATCGTGCTCGGCAAGGCCGGGCGCAACTTCGCCGCGGGCATGTCGGGCGGCATCGCCTACGTGCTCGACGAGGAAGGCGACTTCTCCCAGCGCTGCAACCTGGCGATGGTGGAGCTGGAACCCATCCCCGAGGAGGATCGCGTGGCGGCCGACGCGGGTGCGAACCTCGAGCTCGAGACGCACGGCAAGGTGCGGATCGACCACCTCGCCGGCAACGACGAGGCGACGTTGAAGGCCCTCATCCAGCGGCACCTGCTCTTCACGGGCAGCGAGCGGGCGCGGCGCATCCTCGAGAACTGGCCGACCTACCTGCCGCGTTTCGTGAAGGTGATGCCGACCGAATACAAGCGCGCCCTGGGCGAGATGGCCGAGGAGCAGGCCCGCCGCAGCGCGGCCGCCCCGGCGGCCGAAGTCCGCGCGAACGATTAGCGTGGCCGCGCAACGGGCCGCCAGACGAGAAGACTAGGACCATGGGAAAAATCACCGGCTTCATGGAAATCGCGCGCAAGGACCGCGGGTACGAGCCCGTCGCCGAGCGCATCAAGGTCTACCGCGAGTTCGTGCGTCCCCTGCCCGATGCGGAGATGAGCCAGCAGGGCGCGCGCTGCATGGACTGCGGCATCCCCTTCTGCCAGACGGGTTGCCCGGTCAACAACGTGATCCCCGACTGGAACGACCTCGTCTACAAGGGAAACTGGCGAAGCGCCCTCGAGGTGCTGCACTCGACCAACAACTTCCCCGAGTTCACGGGCCGCGTGTGCCCCGCGCCCTGCGAGGCCGCTTGCACCCTCAACATCAACAGCGACGCGGTGGCGATCAAGTCGATCGAGCAGGCCATCGTCGACAAGGGCTGGGTCGAGGGCTGGATCCAGCCCGAGCCGCCCTCGCACAAGACCGGCAAGCTGGTCGCGGTCATCGGCAGCGGCCCGGCGGGCCTCGCCTGCGCGCAGCAGCTCGCGCGCGCGGGCCACGCCGTCACGCTCTTCGAGAAGAACGACCGGATCGGCGGGCTGCTGCGCTACGGCATTCC
Organism: Betaproteobacteria bacterium; assembly: GCA_016711875.1. GTDB lineage: Bacteria > Pseudomonadota > Gammaproteobacteria > Burkholderiales > Usitatibacteraceae > FEB-7. The sequence continues at coordinate 942,352 of JADJSD010000001.1, forward strand.
GGATTTCAAGATGGAAAAGCACCACATCGACCGCCGCATGGCGCAGATGCAGGCCGAGGGCGTCACTTTCCGCGCCGGCGTGAACGTGGGCGTCACCATCGCCGGGAAGCAGATCCTCGCGGATTTCGACGCGGTCGTGCTCTCCGGCGGCAGCGAGAAGCCGCGCGACCTCCCGGTGCCGGGGCGGGAACTCGCCGGCATCCACTACGCGATGGAATTCCTGCCGCAGCAGAACAAGGTCGTCGCCGGCGACAAGGTCCCCGCCCAGCTCCTCGCCACCGGCAAGCACGTCGTGGTGATCGGCGGCGGCGACACGGGCAGCGACTGCATCGGCACCTCCATCCGCCAGGGCGCGAAGAGCGTCGTGAACTTCGAGCTCATGCCGCAACCGCCGGATCAGGAGGACAAGCCCCTCACCTGGCCCAACTGGCCGATGAAGCTGCGCACCTCGTCCTCGCACGAGGAAGGCGCCAAGCGCGACTTCGCCATCACCACGAAGTCGCTGCAGGGGAAGAACGGAAAGATCGAGAGCCTCACCGCCTGCAAGGTCGACTGGGTGAAGGACGCCAAGGGCGGCATGGCGATGAAGGAAGTGCCCGGCACCGAGTTCACGATCCCCGCCGACCTCGTGCTGCTCGCCATGGGCTACGTGCACCCGGTCCACGAGGGCCTGCTTACGGAGCTCGGCGTGGAGAAGGACGCGCGCGGCAACGTGAAGGCCACGACCGACGGCGCCGGCTGCTACGCGACCAGCGCCCCGAAGGTCTTCGCCGCCGGCGACATGCGCCGCGGCCAGTCGCTCGTGGTGTGGGCGATCCGCGAAGGCCGCCAGTGCGCCCGCGAGGTGGACGCCTACCTCATGGGCGGCGCCTCGGACCTGCCGCGATAGCGGAGCCGCCGCCTTGAAGGCGGTTCTCTTCATCGCGATCGCCGCGTACGTCGGCATCTGCGCGTTCCTGTGGTTCGCCCAGGAGCGGCTCATCTTCCTGGGCGCGCCGCCCGACACCCCGCCCACCGCGCCGCCCGGCTGGCGCATGGAACGCTTCGACCTCGAGGCGCCCGACGGCGCGAAGCTCGAGGGCTACATCGCGCACCCGCCGGTGGAACGCCCGGCCGTCGTCCTCTACTTCGGCGGCAACGCCGAGGAGGCCACGCACCACCTGAAGGAATCCGCGCGCCTCTATGGCCCGCGCGCCGTCGTCGCCGTGAACTACCGCGGCTACGGCCGCAGCACGGGCAAGCCGGGAGAAGCGGTTCTCGTTGCCGATGCGCTCCTCGCCTACGACCGCCTGCTCGCGCGCACGGACCTCGACACCGGCCGCATCGCCGTCCACGGGCGCAGCCTGGGCAGCGGCATCGCCGTCGCGCTCGCCGGCGCCCGGCCCGTGAAGGCCCTCGTCCTCACCACGCCGTTCGACAGCCTCACGGCCGTGGCCCGGGGCCAGTATCCGTGGGCGCCGGTGGGGCTTTTGCTGCGGCACCGGTTCGATTCGATCTCTCGCGCGCCGGAACTGCGCCATCCCGTCCTCGTGGTCTCGGCGGCGGGCGACGACGTCATCCCGCCTGCCCACGCCGATCGCCTCGCGGCCGCCTGGGGCGGGACGGTGCAGGCCCTGCGCCTCCCCCATCGCGGCCACAACGACCTCTTCCTCGACCCGCTCTACGGCCCGGCCATTGCCGCCTTCCTCGACCGCCGCCTTTGACGCTTTCGGGCGCCGGTCCGGCCCGCCGTGAGAGAATCGCCCCCCATGAAGAACGACAACTTCCTCCGCGCGCTGCTTCGCCAGCCCACCGACCACACCCCGATCTGGATCATGCGGCAGGCCGGCCGCTACCTCCCGGAATACAACGCCACGCGCAAGAAGGCCGGCAGCTTCCTCGCCCTCGCGAAGAGCCCCGAGCTCGCCTGCGAGGTGACGCTGCAGCCGCTCGAGCGGTTCGCGCTCGACGCCGCCATCCTCTTCTCGGACATCCTCACCATCCCCGACGCGATGGGGCTCGGCCTCTACTTCGCCGAAGGCGAGGGCCCGAAGTTCGAGCGCACCGTGCGAACCGAGGAGCAGGTGAGGAAGCTTCCCCTCGCGAGCATGGACGAGCTGCGCTACGTCTTCGACGCCGTCTCGCTCATCCGCAAGTCGCTGGACGGCCGCGTGCCCCTCATCGGCTTCTCCGGCAGCCCCTTCACCCTCGCCTGCTACATGATCGAGGGCGGCGGCAGCGACGACTTCCGGCAGGTGAAGACCATGCTCTACGCCCGCCCGGACCTGCTGCACGCCATCCTCGAGAAGAACGCGCAGTCCGTGACGGCGTACCTGAACGCCCAGATCGCCGCCGGCGCCCAGGCCGTGATGGTCTTCGACACCTGGGGTGGCGCGCTCTCGGACGCCGCGTACCGCGAATTCTCCCTCGCCTACGCGAAGAAGGTCTTCGCGGGCGTCACGCGCACCGCCGAGGGCCGCACGGTCCCGCGCATCTTCTTCACCAAGGGCGGGGGCCTGTGGCTCGAGGCCATGGCCGATTGCGGCGCGGACGCCCTCGGACTCGACTGGACGGTCGACATCGGCGCGGCCCGCCAGCGCGTGGGCGACCGGATGGCCCTGCAGGGGAACATGGACCCGAACGCCCTTTTCGCCCCGCCGGAAGCCATCGAGCGGGAAGCCAAGCGCATCCTGGAGTCCTTCGGACGCGGTCCGGGGCACGTTTTCAACCTCGGCCACGGGGTCTCGCAGTTCACCCCGCCGGACCACGTCGGGGCCCTCGTCGAGGCCGTCCACCGGCACTCGGTCGGGGCCTCGAAAACCTAGGGCCTGTCAAGCACAGAATTTTCGCGGAAGTGATTGCATATTCACACGCGGCTCGTTCTCGCGCGGCGCAGGCCGTCGAGAAGGCGCTTCCGGCGGCAAGCTTAAAAAATCCTTATTAATCTGTTAGTTGCAGTGGTATTTTCCCCGGCCGCATGAAGAATGACGCGCAAGTACGCGTCTCCGGGAAGCGACGGCCGCAGTCTATTCACAGACTTATCCACAGGCTTTTTCACCCCCGACCGACGGGCTTTCGCCGCCCATGAGAATCGCCCGCGTCGCCCTCGACGTGCCCCTCGGCCAGGCCTTCGATTTCGCGGTGCCGGAAGGCCTGGAACCGGTCCGCGGAAGCCTGGTCCGGGTCCCCTTCGGCCGCACGGCCAAGGTCGGCGTCGTGCTCTCGCGGGAATCGCGGACGGACATCGCCCCGGAGCGCCTGCGGGCCCTGGAAGCGGTCGTGGACGACGTGGCGCCCCTGGCCGCCCGGGACTTCGCGCTGCTCGAGTTCTGCGCCGCCTACTACCACCGGCCCCTCGGCGAAGTGCTGCATGCCTGCCTGCCCCCGCGCCTGCGGCAGGCGAAACGCCGGCGCATCAAGCCGCCCGCCGCCGTCGCCCAGCCCGCCGGCCCGTTCCCTTCGCCGGTCACCGCGACGCCGCGGCAGGAAGTCGCGGTGGAACTGGTGCGCTCGGGCTTCGGGCGCTTCCATCCCGTGCTGCTCTTCGGCGTCACGGGCAGCGGCAAGACCGAGGTGTACCTGCGCCTCATCGCCGACGTGCTCGCGGCCGGCCGGCAGGCCCTGTACCTGGTGCCCGAGATCGGCCTGACCCCGCAACTCGAATCGCGCGTGCGGGAGCGCTTCCCGGGCCTATCGATCGTCGCCGCCCACAGCCACCTGGGCGAAGGCGAGAGGGCGGCGGCCTGGCTCGCGGCGCAATCGGGCGCGGCGCGCATCGTCCTGGGCACGCGGCTCGCGGCGCTCTCGCCGATGCCCGAACTCGGCCTCATCGTCGTCGACGAGGAGCACGACCCGTCCTACAAGCAGCACGAGGGCCTTCGCTATTCGGCGCGGGACGTGGCCGTGCGCCGGGCGCAGATCGCGGGCATCCCCGTGGTGCTCGGATCCGCGACGCCTTCGCTCGAGAGCTGGCACAACGCCTCGCAGGGCCGCTATGCCCTTGCGCGCATCGACGAGCGGGCGAGCGCGGGCGCGCGGCTGCCGCGCGTGCGCGCGGTGGACACGCGGGCGGACATCCCCGCCGACGGCCTCACGGACGGCCTGCTGCGCGCGCTCAAGGCGCGGCTCGCGAAGGGCGAGCAGAGCCTCGTCTTCCTCAACCGCCGGGGCTTCTCGCCCGTGCTCTTCTGCCGCGCGTGCGCCTGGCACTCCGCGTGCTCGCGCTGCTCGGCCAACCTCGTCCTGCACCTGAACGCCGGGGAGCTTCGCTGCCACCACTGCGGCCACCGCGAACGGGTACCGAAGAAGTGTCCCGGCTGCGCCAGCCCTGACCTGGCGCCGGTCGGCCACGGGACGCAGCGCATCGAGGAGACGCTGCAGGCGGCGCTGCCCGAGGCGCGCATCGCCCGCGTGGACCGCGACACCACCGCGAGGAAGGGTTCGCTCGCCGAGGTGCTGGAACAGGTGCGCTCAGGCTCGGTGGACATCCTCGTGGGCACGCAGATGCTCGCCAAGGGTCACGACTATCCCAACCTCACCCTCGTGGGCGCCCTCGACAGCGACTGCGCGCTCTACAGCGTCGATTTCCGCGCTTCCGAGCGCCTTTTCGCGCTCCTCACGCAGGTGGCGGGCCGGGCGGGCCGCGCCGAGGAGCCGGGCGAAGTGATCATCCAGACGGACTTCCCCGGGCACCCGCTCTATGCGGCCGTCGCGCTGCACGACTATCCCGCGTTCGCCGAGGCCGCCCTCGCGGAGCGCCGGCTCGCGGGCTTTCCGCCCTTCACCCACCTCGCGCTGCTGCGGGCCGAATCGAAGGCGGCGGGCGAGGCCACGCGGTTCCTGCGCGAAGCCGCGCGCGACGCCCAGGGGATCGGCAAGGACATCGAGGTGTTCGACCCGGTGCCCGCGCCGCTCGAGCGAAAGGCCGGCTACGAGCGCGCGCAGCTGCTGGTGCGGGCGGCGACCCGCGGCGCGATGCAGCCGTTCCTCTCCCGCTGGAAGGCGGCCCTGGATGCGAAGGGCGAACGCCGCGTGCGCTGGTCCCTCGACGTGGACCCGCAGGAGGCTTAGGGCGCCGAATCACCCGGCGAGGGGCTCCTTGCGCGGGAAGAGGAAGGACTTCGGGTCTTCGCTCATCCGTCGCAGGATCGCGCGGTAGATCGCGCGGCGCCCCACGCCGGGCGATTCGCGCGCGCCGATGGCCACGTTGAGCGCGAGCGCGAAGCTCACCCCCACGTTGAGCGCGCCGATCACCGCGATGCCGGCCACCGCCATCCAGAAGGGCGCCGTGAGCACGACGCCCCAGCCCAGGGCCACGACCGAGGCCGCGAGCTGGCCCGAGGAGAGCGTCACGTGGCGCACCTCCACCGGCAGCCCGAAGAAGGCGAAGAACACCGGCACCAGGCCCAGCATGAAGCCCAGCGAGATGTTCGCGGTGAGGCCCGCGATCTCGCGCGAGAGAAAGCCCGCGACGCGCTGCATGCGCGAAGGGCCGAAGAGGTACACGAACCGCCGGTGGCCCGCGATGGCGGGCGCCAGGCGCCGGAAGGCGAACCAGTTGTCGACCCAGCCGGCGAGCACGCTCGAGAACCACAGCAGCACGCCCGTCATCGCCGCGAAGAGGGCCGAGGGCCCCAGCAGCGAGACCGAGTCGATCGTCTTCGCCGCCTTCACGCCATCCACCGGCGCGAATCCCGCGGCGTGCACGAGCAGCATCCCGAGCGCGTACGTGACCGGGAACACCACGAACACGTTGCCGATGATGCCCGCCGACTGCGAGCGCACCAGCGCGCCCACTTCGTCGAGGAAGGCCGTCATGCGCGCGGGGTCCGCGAGGTTCCTCATGCGCGCCGCCAGGGCCGGCGCCGTCATCGCGGGCTGCTTGGTCGCGACCGTGAGGTGCGCGAACTGGATCGCCACGAAGGTCGCCGCGTAATTGAGCGAGGCGAGGAAGCCCTCGAGGAAGAGGGGCAGGTGCAGCGCCGACACGCCGAACTTGAGGTACGTGGTGAGGGCCATCACCGCGCCACCGCCGCCCGCGCGCGCGAGCATGTCGCGGTACTCGACGCGATTGCGCGTGATGTAGTGCTCGCCCGTCTCGGCATTGCGCTCGACGATCTTCCTCGAGGCGAGCTCGAAATTCTGGCGCAGGAGCGCCGAGGCGCTTCGCTGGTCGTGCGCGTCGCGGATGAGGCCGGCCACGAAGTAGGGCAGCACGCGAGGCGCGGCCTCCGGGGAGGCGAGCAGGTCGGCCAGTTCGCCCATGCGCTGGGCCTGCGCGCGCACGCGCTCGAGCTGGTAGACGATGGCGACGCTCACGCCCTGCTCATCCAGGTGCGAATAGGCGCGTTCGACCTCGAGCAGCGTCTCGCGGATCGCCTTGTGCAGCACCGCCGCCGCGGCCTCGCGATCGCCCCGGGCATCGTTCTCGACGACATCGGCGAAGACCCGCGCGGCCTCGGGCAGGTACCAGGCCGCCAGGCGCTGGTCGGGCGATGCCTGCATGCGTCGCCGGATCGCCGAGGGGAGGGTCCCCGCGCACGCCTGCACCGAGAGGCTGCGGATGGCGCCCGCCGCCGCATGCGCGAGCGCGGCACGCCACGCGGCGGCACCCTCGCCGTGGTCGAGGACCGAGAGCACGCCCGCCCAGTTCTCCGCGGAGATCTCCTGCACCAGCGCCGCGTCGCCGCTGTCCGGGAACATGACGCCGAAGAGGGAGGCCAGGTCCGTGGCCGGCGGCTGCGGCAGCACCTTCGCGAACAGGCGGTTCGCGAACTCGCCCAGGAAGCCCGTCTCGCGCGGCATGCCCGCCTCGATCAGCAGGTCGAAGGCCTCGCGCGCGTCGACCGTCTGCCGGAGCGCCGCCGCGAAACGCGCCTTGAGCGCGGGATTGCGCTCGAGAACGTTCAGCAAGTGCTTCAGCCGGACGGTCTGCGGGGCGTTCTCGCGCGGGGCCTCGCCCGGATCCGGCAGCCCCGCGCGCAACCACGCGGAGAGGTCGTGCAGCCACGCGAGACGATCCTCCAGCCCGGCGGCGGGGTCCGCGCGGACGAGCAGCGCGTCGAGCCCCACGTGGGGGTCGGCCGATTCGCGCCAGCGGGCGATCCAGCGCAGGGGATTGTGGGACACGGGCGGCGGAACGAAGGCGGGAGGGAGCGGACCGTATAATAGTGGGTTTTCGCCGACGAACCCGCCCCGTGACGACCGAAGATCCCAAAGCCCGCCTCGCCGCCCTGGTCCTCCAGGCGGTCCAGCAAGCCTTCCCCGAGGCCGGCACGACCGCCGTGGATCTCGACCGCCCGAAGAACGCGGACCACGGCGACTTCGCCTCCAACGTGGCCCTGCAGCTCGCCAAGCGCGTGGGGAAGAAGCCGCGCGAGGTGGCCGAGGCCGTCGTCGCCGCCCTGGAAGGCGCGCCCGAGATCGCGAAGACGGAGATCGCGGGCCCCGGCTTCATCAATTTCACGCTCTCGCGTGCCTCGCGTTTCGGCGTGGTGGCGCAGGCCCTCGCGCAGGGCGCGGGCTTCGGTCGCGGCCGCGTGGGCGAAGGCCGTACCATCATGGTGGAGTTCGTCTCCGCCAACCCCACCGGGCCGTTGCACGTGGGTCACGGCCGCCAGGCGGCCCTGGGCGACGCCATCTCCTCGCTGCTCGAATGGCAGGGCTGGAAGGTGCTGCGCGAGTTCTACTACAACGACGCCGGCAACCAGATCGCGAACCTGGCCCTCTCCGTGCAGCACCGCGTGCGCGAACTCGCGGGCATCGCGGGCGAGTTCCCGAAGGACGGCTACCACGGCGAGTACATCCGGGACATCGCCCGCGACTACGCGGCCGGGAACCCGGCCGACGCGAAGGGCGAGGACCTCGAGGCGCTGCGCAGGTTCGCGGTGGCCTACCTGCGCGGCGAGCAGGACGCGGACCTGCGCGCCTTCGGCGTGAAGTTCGACTCCTACTACCTCGAGAGCTCGCTCTACACCGAGGGCAAGGTGGACGAGACCGTGAAGATGCTCGTCGCGGCCGGCAGGACGTACGAATCCGAGGGGGCCCTGTGGCTTCGCACCACGGACTTCGGCGACGACAAGGACCGCGTGATGCGAAAGAGCGACGGCACCTACACGTACTTCGTGCCGGACGTGGCCTACCACCTCACCAAGTATCGAAGGGGTTATGCGGCCGCGGTGAACGTGCAGGGCGCGGACCACCACTCGACGGTGACGCGCGTGCGCGCGGGCCTGCAGGCCCTCGCGGCCGGCATCCCGCCGGGCTATCCCGATTACGTGCTTCACCAGATGGTGACGGTGATGAAGGGCGGCGAGGAGGTGAAGATCTCCAAGCGCGCGGGCTCCTACGTCACGGTGCGCGACCTCATCGAGGAGGCCGGCCGCGACGCCGTGCGCTATTTCTTCATCATGAGGAAGACCGACTCGCACCTGGTCTTCGACGTCGACCTCGCCAAGAGCCAGAGCGACGAGAACCCCATCTACTACGTGCAGTACGCGCACGCCCGGATCTGTTCGGTGCTGCGCGGCTGGGGGGGCGAGGTCGCCTCGCTCGCGGAAGCGCCCGTCGACAGCCTGGGCACGCCGCACGAGGTCGCGCTCGCGCAGGCCCTCGCGGAATTCCCCGCCGTGCTCGAGCGAGCCGCGCGCGAATTCTCGCCGCACCTCGTGACGTTCTTCCTGCACGACGAATTGGCGGCCCGCTTCCATACCTACTACAATGCCGAGCGCTTTCTCGTCGACGATGAAGCGGTGAAGCGCGCCCGCCTCGCCCTCGTCGCCGCAACCCGACAGGCGCTCGCCAACGGCCTCGCCGCCCTGGGCGTGAGCGCGCCGGAGAAGATGTAACCCATGCCGAAGGACCACAAGAACAGCCCCGCCCCCCGCGCCGAAAGCCGGGGCACGGCGCACCCGATGCTCCTGGGCATCATCATCGGGCTGCTGCTCGGCATCGTCCTCGCCCTGGGCGTCGCCCTCTGGCTGAACCGCCTGTCGAATCCGTTCGTCGACAAGGGCAAGCCCATCGAGCCGCTGTCGAAGATCGGGCCGGCCCAGCCGCCCAAGCCCGAGGAGAAGGGCACATCCGACAAGCCGGCGGAAAAGCCGAAATCGGATCGCCCGCGCTTCGAGTTCTACCAGATGCTGCCCGGCGACAAGGAAGTCACGGACAAGGAAGTGAAGGCCGCGGCCGAGAAGCCGAAGGTGAAGGAAGTCGCGAAGAGCGGCCCCGGCTCCTCGCCTTCGCAGCCCAAGCCCCACTCGGGCGAGACGGTCTGGCTGCAGGCCGGCGCCTTCTCCTCGGAGTCCGACGCCGACAACCTCAAGGCGAAGATCGCCATCACGGGCCTGGAGGCCACCGTCCGCCCGGTGCAGGTGCCCGACAAGGGCACCCTTTACCGCGTGCGCCTGGGCCCGTACCAGAGCCTCGAGGACGCGAACCGAATCAAGTCCGCGCTGTCCCAGAACGGGGTCGGCGCCGTGATCATCCGTGCCGACGACAAAGGCCAATAACCGGAGCATCGCCCGCATGAACAGCACCCGCCGCCTCATCCTCGCCGCCCTGGCCGCCTCCGGCTTCCTCGCCGGCACCGCAAGGGCGCAGCAGCCCCCGGGCCCGTTCACTCTGCTGCAGCCGCCGCAGCCGATGGAAGGCAGCGGCAAGATCGAGGTTCTCGAGTTCTTCTCCTACGCCTGCCCGCACTGCTTCAAGCTCGAGCCCTTCCTGGAATCGTGGGCGAAGAAGCAGGGGGCGGATGTCGTGATGAAGCGCGTCCCGGGCGCGGGCAGCGACTCCTGGACGGCCCTCGCCGCCCTGTACTACTCGCTCGAGGCCATGGGCAAGCTCGAGGCGCTGCACATGAAGGCCTTCAACGCCATGCACCAGGACAGCGTGAACCTCGCGAGCCCCAAGATCCGCGAATCGTGGCTCGCGAAGAACGGCGTCGACGTCGCGCAGTACCAGGGGGTGGAGAAATCCTTCTCGGTGCAGTCCAAGGTGGGCCGCGCCAAGCAGCTCATGGCCGCCTACAAGGTCGACGGCGTGCCGATGGTCGTGGTGAACGGCAAGTACGTCACCTCCAACGCCCACGCCGGCGGCCCGGACCGCGTCGTCGCCGTGCTGGACCAGCTGGTCGCCATGGGCCGCAAGGACCTGGGCCTGCCGGACCCGAACGCCCCCAAGGCCGCGACCGCGCCGACGGCCCCCGCCAAGAAGTAGCCCCGACCCCGGCCGCCCGGTGCGCGTCTTCCTCACCGGCGCATCGAGCGGCATCGGCGAGGCCCTCGCGCGCCACTACGCGATGCGCGGCGCCACCCTCGGCCTCGTCGCCCGGCGGGCCGATCGCCTCGAGAGTCTCAAGTCGTCGCTCGCGACGCCCGCCGAGTCGTACGTCGTCGACGTGCGCGACCTGCCCGCGATGCAGGCGGCGGCGCGCGACTTCATCGCGAAGCACGGCGTGCCCGACCTCGTCATCGCCAACGCGGGCGTCTCCCACGGCACGCTCACGGAATGCGCGGACGACATCGACGTCTTCCGGCAGATCCTCGACATCAACGTGATCGGGATGGTGAACGCCTTCCACCCGTTCGTCGCGCCGATGCGCGAGGCCGGGCGCGGCGTTCTCGCGGGCGTGGCGAGCGTCGCGGGCTACCGGGGCCTGCCCGGCGCGAGCGCCTACAGCGCCTCCAAGGCGGCCGCCATCCGCTACTGCGAGAGCCTTCGCGTGGAACTGCGCGGCACCGGCGTTCGCGTCGCGACGATCTGCCCCGGCTACATCGCCACACCCATGACGGCGAAGAACCCGTATCCCATGCCGTTCATCATTTCCGCGGAAGACTTCGCGCGTCGCTTCGCGCGCGCCATCGACGCGGGAAGCACCTATGCCGTGATTCCCTGGCCGATGGCGATCGTGGCGAAACTGCTCGCGTTGCTGCCGAACGCGCTCTACGACGCCGCCTTCTCGCGCGCGGGACGCAAACCCCGCAAGGGCTAGCGCGCCGTAGCCCGTTTCAATTGTGACGCGGGGCGCATCGCGAAAGGGGCGCCGAGCCTTCCCCCGAGGGCACCCCATCGCGTACAGTTTTCTGTTCCCCCAGCCATCCGGAGCGGTCGTGTCCTCCCGAGGTTCGCCCCTGCCATGTGCGGAATCGCCGGTATCCTGAGCCGCCCCCGCGGGCAGCCGCCGCAGGCACGCGAGCTCTCCGCCATGATCGGGCGCCTCGCCCACCGCGGCCCGGACGGCAACGGCATCCACCTGGACGGACCCGCCGGACTCGCCCACGCGCGCCTCGCGATCATCGACCTCGCGGGTGGCGCGCAACCCCTCGCCAACGAGACGGGCTCGGTCTGGGTCACGTTCAACGGCGAGATCTTCAACTTCGTCGAGTTGCGCGCCGACCTCGTCGCGCGGGGCCACGCGTTCCGCACGCAATCGGACACCGAAGTCATCGTCCACCTCTACGAGGACCACGGCGAGCGTTTCGTCGAGCACCTGAACGGCCAGTTCGCCATCGCCGTGTGGGACCGCGAGCGCGAACGACTCGTACTCGCACGCGACCGCGCCGGCATCCGGCCGCTCTTCTGGACGGAGGCCGCCGACCGCTTCCTGTTCGCCTCGGAAGCGAAGGCGCTCTTCGCGCTGCCGGAAGTCCCGCGACGCCTCGACCGGCGCTCGCTCGCGCAGGCCTGCACCTTCTGGTCCGCGCTGCCGCCCGGCACGGCGTTCGAGGGCGTGCAATCGCTGCCGCCGGGCCACGTGATGGTCGTCACGGCCGAAGGGCGGCGCCTCGAGCGCTACTGGGACTGGACCTTCCCCTCGGCGCACGAGGCCGCGCCCGCCGACGACCGCCCCCTCGCCGACGCCTTGCGCGAACTGCTCATCGACGCGACGCGCCTGCAGCTTCGCGCCGATGTGCCGGTGGGCGCCTACCTGAGCGGCGGGCTCGACTCGGCGATCGTCGCGACGATCGTGCGCCGGTTCACCGGCGCGCCGCTTCGCACCTTCTCGCTCACGTTCGAGGACGAGGAATTCGACGAGAGCGGCTTCCAGCGCGAGATGGTCGCTTTCCTGGGCACCGACCACACGTCCATCCGCTGCACGCGAGCGGACATCGCCGCGGCCTTTCCGCGCGCCGTGTTCCACGCGGAGGCGCCCATCGTCCGGACCGCGCCCACGCCCCTCATGCTGCTCGCGGGCCACGTGCGCGCCGAGGGCTACAAGGTCGTGCTCACGGGCGAGGGGGCCGACGAGGTGTTCGGCGGCTACGACATCTTCAAGGAGGCGAAGGTCCGCCGATTCTGGGCGCGCTCGCCGGGCTCCGCGTCGCGACCGCGCATCCTCGAGCGGCTCTACCCGTACCTGCGCCACTCGCCGGCCGCCGGCCGCGCGTTCACGCAGGCGTTCTTCAAGGAAGGGCTCGAGCACGCGAACGAGCCGTGGTTCGCCCACGCGCCGCGCTGGACGACGACGCGCCGCATCCACCAGTTCTTCTCGCCGGCGCTGCGCGAGAGCCTCGCGGGCTGGGACCCCTACGCCGAGATCGCCGGGAGGATCCCGGCCGCGGCGGCGGGATGGGTGCCCATGGGACGCGACCAGTACGTCGAGGCGCACACGCTGATGTCGGGCTACCTGCTGTGCTCGCAGGGCGACCGCGTGGCGATGGCCCATTCGATCGAGGGCCGCTTCCCGTTCCTCGACCATCGTGTCATCGAGTTCGCGAACCGCCTGCCCCCGCAGCTCAAGCTGCACGGCCTCCAGGAGAAGTACCTGCTCAAGAAATCGATGGCGGGCCTGCTGCCGGAATCGATCCGGGCGCGCACCAAGCAGCCGTACCGCGCACCCGACAGCCAGAGCTTCTTCGTGGCGGGCCGGCCGGTCGACTACGTCGCGGACCTGCTTTCGCCCGCGCGGCTCGCCGACGCCGGGCATTTCGACCCGGTCGCGGTGGGCAAACTCGTGGCCAAGTGCGCCGCCGGCCGGGCGATCGGCTTCGCGGACAACATGGCCTTCGTCGCGATCCTGTCGACCATGCTGCTCGAGGAGCAGTTCGTCCGCGGCGGCGAAGGCGGGAAAGGAGCCCCGGCTTGCGCGCCGGGGTTGCTTGCCGCGTGAACTCGCGGGACCATCGGAACTGAAGGCTTCCATGCTGCTGCACCACTTCTTCCAGGACACCACGCGCCGCCAGCCGGACAGGATCGCCTTGGCCTGCGAAGGCGCGCGGCTTTCCTGGGCCGACATTGCCGGCGAGGCGGACCGGCTCGCGCGCTGCCTGCACGCGCGCGGCGTGCGCCGCGGCGACCGGGTTGCGCTGTTCCTGGACAACGGCTGGGAGTCCGTGGCCGGCATCCACGCGGTGCTCTCGCTGGGCGCCGTCTTCATGCCGGTCAACCCGCTCACCAAGCGCGACAAGCTCGCCTACCTGCTCGCCGATTCGCGCGCGAGCGCGCTCCTCACGCACGCTGCCCTCTCGGATGCCTGGGCCCACGCAATCGCCGCAAGCCCCTCGGTCCACACCGTCGTCGTGGCCTCGAAGGAAGGCGCCTCGGCGCCGCGCCCCGGAGGAGCCATCGCCTGGCCCGACGCGACCTCGCCCCCGGCCGAGCCCGTCCCCGACCCCGGCACCATCGACCAGGACCTCGCCGCCATCATCTACACCTCGGGCTCCACGGGCGACCCGAAGGGGGTGATGCTCACGCACCTCAACATGGTGTCGGCCGCGCGCTCGGTGAGCACCTACCTGGGCTTGCGCGAGGACGACACGATCTTCTGCGCGCTGCCGCTCGCGTTCGACTACGGCCTGTACCAGTGGCTCATGGCGACGCGCACGGGCGCCACCGTCGTCCTCGAGCGCTCCTTCGCCTTCCCGCTGAAGGCCCTGGAGATCATGGCCCGCGAGCGGGTGACGGTCTTCCCGGGCGTGCCCACGATGTTCTCGATGCTCACCGCCACGCGCGGACTCGACCGCTTCGACCTGGGCGCCCTGCGCATGATCACCAACACCGCCGCCGCGCTCACCGAGGATCACATCCGTCGCCTGCGCGGGCTCTTCCCGCAGGCGACGCTCTTCTCGATGTACGGCCTCACCGAGTGCAAGCGCGTCACGTACCTGCCGCCATCGCAGCTCGACATCCGCCCCACCAGCGTCGGACGCGGCATGCCCAACGAGGAGGTGTGGCTCGTCGACGACGCCGGCCGGCGCCTGCCCGACGGCAGCACGGGCGAGCTCGTGATCCGCGGCTCGAACGTGATGCGCGGCTACTGGGAGAAGCCGAAGGAGACGGCCGAGCGGCTTCGTCCCGGCCCGATCCCGGGCGAATGGGTGCTCCACTCCGGCGACCTCTTCCGCACCGACGAGGAAGGCTGGCTCTATTTCGTCGCCCGCAAGGACGACATCATCAAGAGCCGCGGCGAGAAGGTGCGCGCCGAAGGAGGTCGAGAACGCGCTCTACGCCCACGAGGGCATCCTCGAGGCCGCGGTGGTCGGCGTGCCCGACGAGGTGCTCGGTCAGGCCGTGAAGGCCTTCGTCGTGCCGCGCGCGGGCCACGTGCTCACGGAGAAGGAAGTGATCCGCCACTGCCTCGCGCGCCTGGAGAGCTTCATGGCGCCGCGGCACGTGGCCATCGTCGAGGCCCTGCCGAAGACGGACACGGGCAAGATCAAGAAAACCGGGCTCGCCTGAAGGCGCGAAAGCGCCGGGAACGAGGCCCCGCACCGCAAGGAGAAGCAGCGCATGCAAGACGTGAAACAGGCCGTACGGCAGTTCCTGCTCGACAACTTCGCCATGGGCGGGGGCGTCACCATCGCGGACGACACCTCGTTCATGGAGGCGCACATCCTCGACTCGACGGGGTTCATCGAGCTGATCACCTATATCGAGGAGACCTTCGGCTTGGCGGTCGACGACGAGGAGATGCTGCCGGAGAACTTCGACAGCCTCGCCAACATCGAGGGCTACGTCGCGCGCAAGCGCGCGCAGGCGCCCGCGGCATGACGCCGGCCCGCCCCGCGCCATGAGCGCCCTCGCCCCCGACGTCCTCGCGATCGACGCCGAGGCGCAGGCCTCGCGCATCGCGGAGCGACTCGCCGCGATCGTCGGCCGCGACCTGCGCCGCCGCGGTCTCGTGATCGCCCTGTCGGGTGGCGTCGACAGTTCCGTGTGCGCGGCGCTCGCCGTGCGCGCCGTCGGCCCGGGCAAGGTCTTCGGCCTCATGCTTCCGGAGCGCGACTCCTCCCCGCAGAGCCTCACGCGGGCGAAGCTCGTGGCGGCGCAGTTCGGCATCGCCCACGAAGTCGAGGACATCGCGCCGGCCCTGGAGGCCCTGGGCTGCTACCGCCGCCGCGACGAGGCGATTCGCGCGGTGTTCCCGGACTACGGCGAGCTCTGGAAGAGCAAGATCGCCATCGCCGGCGGGCGCGAGGGCGCCTTCAACTACTTCAAGCTGGTGGTGCAGCCCCCGGGCGGCGCGCTGCGCGAGGCGCGCATGCCGGTGCGCGAGTACCTGCAGATGGTGGCCGCCACCAACTTCAAGCAGCGAATCCGCAAGATGCTCGAGTACTACCACGCCGACCGGCTCAACTACGCCGTGATCGGCACCCCCAACCGGCTCGAGTACGACCAGGGCTTCTTCGTGAAGAACGGCGACGGCGCGGCGGACGTGAAGCCCATCGCCCACCTCTACAAGACGCAGGTGTACGCCCTCGCGCGCCACCTGGGCATTCCCGCGGAGATCTGCGAGGCGGCGCCCACGACCGACACGTACAGCCTCGTGCAGGGGCAGGACGAGTTCTACTTCGCGCTGCCCTACGACCGCATGGACGTCGCGCTGTGGGCGGCCAACCACGGCATTCCGGCCGCGGACCTCGCCGCGCACTTCGGCATCGCGGTGCGCGAGGCGGAGTTCATCTACAAGGACATCGACGCCAAGCGACGCGCGACGCGCTACCTGCACGCCGCGCCGGCGCTCATCGAGCCGGTGCCGCCCGTGGCGCCGTGAACGCCGCGCTCGCCGGCCTGGGCGCCGACCAGCAGGGCCTGTATCGCGCCCTCGAGCGCGAGCTCGCGGGCCGGTTCGCGCCGCTGCCGGACCAGCCGGCGGAAACGGCGGCCGCGACGATCGCGGCGATCTGGCATGCGGCCGCGGGCCGGCCCCTGTCCGCGCGTGCCGCGCTCGACACGCCGCTGCCGCCGCTCGCGGCCGGAGGCGAGGCGCTCGCCCGCGACCTGCTGCGCCGCCGGCTCGAGGGCACGCCCCTCGCCCACCTCACCGGGCGGCAGCGCTTCCTGGGCCTCGAGATGATCGCCTCGTCCGACGCGCTCATCCCGCGCGAGGAAACCGAGCTGCTCGGTCGGGCCGCGCTCGCGGCATTGGGCGATGCCGTCGCTTCCCGGGGCGAGGCGCTCGCCATCGACGTGTGCACCGGTTCGGGCAATCTCGCCGCGGCACTCGCCTTCCACGAGCCGCGCGCGCGCCTCTGGGCGGCGGACCTCTCGACCGAGGCCGTCGATCTCGCGCGGCGCAACGCGGCCTTCCTGGGGCTCGAGGCGCGCGTCACGGCCGTCGCGGGCGACCTCCTCGCCCCCTTCGACACGGACGAATTCCGGGGCCGGGTCGATCTCGTCGTCTGCAACCCGCCGTACATCTCCAGCGCCAAGGTGGACCAGATGGCGCCGGAGATCCGGGGCCACGAGCCGCGGCTCGCCTTCGACGGGGGGCCGTTCGGGATCCGCATCCTCGCGCGCCTCATCGACGCGGCGCCGGCGCTGCTGCGCGAGGGCGGCGTGCTCGCCTTCGAGGTGGGCCTGGGCCAGGGGCCGGGGCTTCGCCGGCGGCTCGAGCGGCACGGCCGCTATGCGGGCATCCGGGAAGTCGCCGACGCGCAGGGCTCGGTTCGAGCGCTCGTCGCCGCCTGCGTGACATGAAGGAATACGCCACGATCTCCGCCGATGCCCTCGGCAACCGCGAAGCCATGCTCGACCTGTGGAGACGCGGGCTGACCCATGCCGAGAGGCCGGAGCGGAAGTTCGACTGGTACTACGGCGGGAATCCCGCCGGCGTTCCGCTCGTCGAGTTCCTGGCGCATGCCGCCACCGGGCAGAGGGTCGGCGTGGCTTCCGCGGGACCCCGGCGCATGCGCCTGGGCGATCGGGAGCTCCAATGCGGATCGATGGTGGATTTCGTGGTGGATCCCGCGCATCGCACGTTCTTCCCGGCGATCACCCTCCAGAAGGGAATCTGCCGGCAGGCGCTCGCGACCTTCGACCTCCTGTTCGGGCTGCCCAACGCGAAATCCGAGGCGGCGGTGAAGCGCGTGGGCTACCGCCAGGTCGGGTCGCTGCAAAGGAGCGTGCGGATCCTGCGCGCGGAGCACTATCTGTCCCGCCACCTGCCCGCTCCCCTGAGCAAGACCGTGAGCCCGATCATCGACGCCGCCCGCCTGGCGAGCCTGCGCGTGCAGTCCCTTGCCGCGACCGGGTATCGGACGGAATGGCTCGACCGCCCCGACCCGCGATTCGACGAACTGTGGGCGAGGACGGCCGGCGCCGATCGGATCATCGGCCTTCGCGACAGCGCCTTCCTGGACTGGCGCTTCGCGCGCTGCCCCGTCGGGACGCATCGGTTCTTCACGGTCCAGTCGAGCAGGGGCCGGCGTCTGGTCGCCTACGCGGTCTGCGAGAGGACGGGCGACGTGCTCCACGTCAGGGATTTTCTCGTCGCGCCCGGGCGCCCGGACGCATTGACGCGCCTGCTGTCCGAGCTCGCCCGCGAGGCCCACGGCGAGGGGGCCGCGAGCCTGTCGATCGAGTTCCTCGGACCCCGGCACCTGCAGCACCACCTGGCCGCCAACGGCTTCGTGGAACGCGAGTCCCATCCTTTCTACGCCGTCCTGCCCGGGGACCTCGCCCGGCTGGCGGACGCCGAGCACTGGTACATCACCGGCGCGGACGACGACATCTAGCCCGCGCTAGAAGACGTGCCGCAGCCCCAGGCTGTAACCCTGCGGATCCTGCCCCTCCGTGATCGAAAGCGTGTTCGAGCCGAAGTTGCACAGGCTCCCCGTGTCGTTCTCGACCTTCGCGTAGCTGGCGATGAGGAAGGTGCGGCGCGTGAAGTTGTAGCGATAGCCCACGGCGGTGAGGTCGCATTCGGGCTGCACCGCGGCCGTCACGAGCCCGCCGTCCTTCGAGGCCGAGTAGGTGACGATGAACTGGTGCTTGCCCAGGTAGTACTGCACGCCGGCCTGGTAGGACTTCTGCTTCGTGGCATTGGTGCGCTCGTATTCGCCGTACTGGCCGGAGAGCTTCACCGGGCCGAACCGGTACTCGCCCGAGATGCCGTGGCCTTCCTCGTCGACGCCCGCGGTCGCCGTCTGGCCGACCGAATCGTTGTGCTTCTCGTAAGCGTAGGAGAAAGACCCCTCGCCCTTCGCCCACGTGATCGAGACGCTCTCGAGGGAAGGATCCACGGTCGCCGTCTTGCCCTCGTTCGCGCCGTACATCGCGCGCAACGACAGGTTCGCGATCGTGGGCGAGACGTACATCACCACGTTCGTCGCCCGCTGGCTGAAGGCGCCCTGGCGCACGGCGGCGCCGGTGATGTCGCCGATCTGAAGGTCCGTCCACGGGTCGATGGAGCCGACCTGCGTGGTCTTGAATGGCGTGTCCCAGCGCCCCATGGAGAGCGCGCCCCACGAGCCGCGGATGCCCACGGCGCTGTTGCGGCGGGCGAAGGTCCCGGAGTTGTCATCGGGCGAGAAGCCCGTCTCCAACTGGAAGAACGCCGTGAGGCCGCCGCCCAGGTTCTCCGTGCCTCGTACGCCCAGGAGCGAGGATTGGTCCGAGACGCGGCTGCGCCTCGCGACGGGGGTCGTGCCACCCTTCGCCTCGACGGACTCGCCCGTCACGTAGATGCGTCCGTACAGCGTGACGGGGTCGCCCGCCTGCGCGAGGGCCGCGGGGGCCGCCGCCATGGCCGCGAGGGCCACCATCCAGCGTTGCGTCTTCATTGCTCATCCTCTCCCGATGCGTGAAAAGTCTTCTCGTGGGCCCGCCCCGTGGGGGGAGGACCAATATTCCTACGTACCCGACAGCTTCCCGAACGCGGCGTCGAGCTTCGCGTCCGCCTCCTTGAGCTTGCCGCGGGTGCCCAGCATCCACGACTTGTCGGCCTTCAGCGTGGCCTGGGCACCCGCGAGCATGCGCTCCACCTCGGCCGGCTGCGGCCCGCCGATACCCACCCGCGTCCTCACCATGTCCGCCGGCGAGAGCAGCTTGCGGAAGGCCTTCTCGTCGAGCGGGAGCTTCGCGTCGGGCAGCTTGTACTTGGCGAGGGCCTCCTTGTAGGACTCCACGGCCTTCGGATAGGGGAACTCGCGCGGACGCAGTCCCTCGGTGCGCGCGTACGTCACTAGGGACGAGGCGAAGCTGTGGCCCACGCGGAAGGGCACGCCGTGGTCCCGCTGGAGCGTCTCGGCGATGTCGATCGAGGTCGTCCAGTCGTCCTCCAGTTCCTCGAGCGCGCGCTTCGGGTTCACCACCAGCGAATCCATCACGGCGTTCATGGCGGCGATCATGCGCACCGCCTGCGGGAAGAGGGCCAGGTCGACGGGCGTCTGCTTGTAGTCGCGCATGCCGGGCGTCACGTTGTGGGCCCGCAGGCTCACGGTGTGCGCGAGGCCGACGACGGTCGAAGCCGCCTCGCGGGCGTTCATCACCAGGCCGGGGTTGCGCTTCTGCGGCATGGCGCTGCTCGAGTAGGTGGCGCCCTCCTCGAGGAGGAGCCAGGGGCGGGTCTGGTGGTACTGCGTGTGGATGTCGCCCAGGATCGCGCCGAGGCGGATCGCATGGGAGCTCGCGATGCCCGAGGCTTCGATGGGCACGTCGTACGTGAACACCTGCCCGGCGTCGTAGGAGTTCTCGATGAGGCCGTCGAAGCCCAGGAGGTCCGCGAGGCGCTTGCGGTTGAGCGGCCAGCCCGAGTTCGCGAGGACGGCCGTGCCCATGGCGCTGCGGTTCAGGCGCGCGTGCAGCTCGCGGATGCGCTGGGCATCGCGGGCGAACGAGGCCTCGAAGGCGAGCAGGTAGTGGGCGTAGCTCACCGGCTGCGCCTGCACGCCGTTCGTGTAGGCCGGCACGATCGTGTTCACGTGCTTCGAGGCGGTGACGAGCATCCGGTCGCGCAGGCTGTTGATCGCGTCGGAGAAATCGAGCACCTGGTTGCGCAGTTGCGCCGCGCGGAAGGTGGCGTACATGTCCTGGCGGCTGCGCCCGGCATGGATGAGCGAGCCTTCCGGGCCGATCGAGTCGGTGATGATCTTCTCGATCTGCATCACGTCGGAGGGACGCTTGCCGCCGGGCCTGGCGGCCTGGTCGAGGGTCTGCGCGATGCCCCGCGCGATCGTGCGGCCGGATTCGGGCGGCAGGATCTTCTCCTCGACCAGCATCACGATCGAGGCCTTGTTGATCTTGTTCATCCAGTAGAACTGGTCCTCGGCCAGGTCGAGGGGGCTCGTGGTGTTGCCCTTGGAGACCGGCGTCGGCACGAAGGCGCCGATGCGGGCGGCCTGCTCGGCGCATTCGGCAGTGGACTTGCAGCCGGGCGCCCCGGCGTCGGCGCCGAGGGCGAGGCACGGCGCCATCGCGAGCGCGAGGGCCGAGGCAATGCGTTTCATGTTCTCTCCGAGTGGTTCGCGGGCGTTCCCGGCCCGCCTGTGCGCGGCGGGTCTTCGGCGCCCACCCCCACTATAGGCATCGCCCACCCTGCCGTAAAATATATGGAAACTACGTTTTCCATATGCCAAACCTCTGGCAAGGACATCCGCCATGGAGCTGAGACACCTGCGCTACTTCGTCGCCGTCGCCCGGTCCGGCAGCTTCACGGCCGCGGCCGCGGGCCTGGGCATCCAGCAGCCGCCGCTCTCGCAGCAGGTGCGCGACCTCGAGCGTGAGGTGGGCTACCCGCTCTTCGAGCGCCTGCCCAGGGGCGTGGCCCTCACGGCCGGCGGGGCGGTATTCCTGGAGGAAGCCGAGGCGATCCTCGCGCGCGTGGACGCCGCCGTCGTCCGGGCGGGACAGGCGGCGCACGGCACCGCGGGCACGCTGTCGGTGGGGTTCACGAGCTCGGCGGTGATCCACCGCCTCGCCCCGGCGCTGCTGCGCGGCTACCGCGAGGCGAACCCCGGCGTGGAGCTCTCCGTGGGAGAAGGAAACGCCGCGGCGCTCTCGGAGGCCGTGGCCGCCGGGCAACTGGACATCGCCTTCATCCGCCGGCCCGTGTCGGAGCGCAGCGGCCTCACCTACCTCGCGATCGCGAACGAGCCCCTGCTCCTCGCCCTGCCCATGGGACACCCCGTCGCCGTGAAGGCGAAGCGCGCGGGCCGCGCGCGCGTGAAGCTGCGCGACCTGGCGGGCGACGCCTTCATCCTCGTGCGGCGCCCGGGCGCCGCCGGCATGTACGGCGACCTCATCGAGGCCTGCCACGCGGTGGGCTTCGCGCCGCGCATCGCGGCGGAAGTCGGGCAGATGCTCACCAACGTGACCCTGGTGGCGGCCGGCGTGGGAGTCTCCGTGGTGCCGGCCTCGATGCGCGTCGTCCACGCCGACGACGTCTTCTACGGGGTCGCCTCGGATGCCCCGCAGCTCGCCGCCCCGCTCAACATCGTCACCCGAATCGGTTCGGGCAACCCGACGCTCGCGCGCTTCGTCGCCTTCGCGAAGTCGATGGGGAAGGCCTCGGCGCGGGCGGCCCGCTAGAGCGGCTGCGTCTCGCCCTGCGTGGGACGCCAGACGAGCAGGCGCCGCTCCGCGAAGGACACCGCGAAGTCGAGCACCAGCGCGAAGACCGTGAGCACGAGGATGCCCGCGAACACCGTGTTGATGTCGAACGAGCCCTCGGCCATGTGGATGAGGTACCCCACGCCCTTGGCGCTGCCCAGGTACTCGCCCACCACCGCGCCCACGAAGGCCATGCCCACCGAGGTGTGCAGGCTCGAGAACACCCACGAGGTGGCCGAGGGCAGGTAGACGAAGCGAAGGAGCTGCCGGCGCGTGGCGCCCAGCATCGTCGCGTTGTTGAGCACCACGGGGCTCACTTCCTTCACGCCCTGGTAGACGTTGAAGAACACGATGAAGAAGACGAGCGTCACGCCCAGGGCCACCTTCGACCAGATGCCCAGCCCGAACCACACCATGAAGATGGGCGCGAGCACCACGCGCGGCATGGCGTTGGCGGCCTTGATGTACGGGTCGAGGAGCGCCGAGGCGAAGGGCGTGAGGCCCAGCCACAGGCCGATCCCCAGGCCGAGCGCGGAACCGATGACGAAGGCGAGCGCGGTCTCCTGAAGCGTCACCCACAGGTGCGGGTAGATCTCGCCGCCGACGAACCACACGTAGATCGCCTTGAAGATCTTGACCGGCTCGCCGAAGAAGAAGGCGGCGCGATCGGGGTTGTCCCAGACGAAGGGCGGCACCAGCTCCGGGTGCGTGGCCACGTGCCAGAAGGCGAAGATCGCCACGAGGAGCAGGCACTGCCAGATCCAGAGCTTCCTCTTCATGCGCTCGTCCGGTTGCGGGTCTGCTGGTAGCCCTTGAGCACCTCGGACTTCATCGCGTGCCAGATCTTGTCGTGCAGCGCGATGAACGCGGGCGTGAGCCGGATCTCCGACACGTCGCGAGGGCGCGGCAGGTCGATCGCGTACTCGCCGATGGGGTGCGTGGCCGGGCCGGCGGAGAGGACCACGACGCGGTCGGAGAGGCTGATGGCCTCCTCGAGGTCGTGGGTGATGAAGATGACGCTCTTCCTGTCGGCGCTCCAGAGCTCGAGCAGCTCGTTCTCCATGAGCGAGCGCGTCTGCACGTCGAGCGCCGAGAACGGTTCGTCCATCAGCAGGATCTGCGGATCGAGGATGAGCATCTGCGCGAGCGACACGCGCTTTCGCATGCCGCCGGAGAGCTGGTGCGGGTAGCGGTCGCCGAAGCCGGCGAGCCCCACGCGCGCGAGCCAGTCCTCGCCCTTCGCGCGGGCCGCCGTCCAGTCCTCGCCACGGAACTCGAGGCCGGCCGTCACGTTGGCGAGGGCGCTTCGCCAGGGCATGAGCGCCTCGGACTGGAACATGTAGCCCGCGCGTCGGTTCACGCCGGCGAGCGTCTCACCGAAGATGCGCGTCACGCCGGAGGAAGGCTTGAGGAGCCCGGCGGCCACGTTGAGGAGCGTGGACTTGCCGCAGCCCGTGGGCCCCACCACCGAGACGAACTCGCCGTCGGCGACCGAGAGATCCACGTCCTTCACGGCCGTGTAGCTCCCGCCGCCCTTCGCGGCGAAGGTGCAAGTGATCTTCTCCAGGCTGACCGAAACAGTCATTGCCGGCACACCCCCTGCCCGCACGTGTTGATCGGCGGATGAAATCCGACCGATCGAACACGGTTCCCGATGCCGTTCGCGACCATCGGCGGCCTAGCGATACTTCGCGGCCGCCTTCTTCGCGAATTCATTATCGAAGGTGTTCTCGAGCTTGATGGCATTGCCGGCGGCAATGACAGACGGCTCGAATTGCCTGAGAACCTTGTACACGTTCTGCGCCGCCTTCATCGACATCTGCCCGTCCTCGGAATACCCGATCATGTTCTTCAGCAGCCCCGCCTTGTACAGCGACGGGTTGCCCGCCTTGTACGCGTCCGGCATGAGGTCCACGATCTCCTGCGGCGTGGCCTTCGCGATCCAGCGGTTGGCCCGCACGATCGCGTTCACCACCGCCTGCACGGTGTTCGGGTTCTTCCGGATGAACTCCTCGGTGATGTAGATCACGCTCGCGTGGTAGTCGCCGCCGTAGATCTCGTTCATGCCCTTCTCGGTGCGGCTGTCGGCCACGGCCACGTACTTGCCGGTGGCCTCGAGCTGGGTGATGACCGGGTCCAGGTTCGACATCGCGTCGATCTCGCCTTTCTCCATGGCCGCCACGGCGCCGGAGCCCGCGCCCACGCCCACGACCGCGATGTCCGTCGGCTTGAGTCCGCCCTTGGCGAGGATGTTGTTCACGAACATGTTCGTGGAGGAGCCCGGGGCGGTGACCCCCACCTTGAGGCCCTTCAGGTCGGCCGGGCCCTTGTACTTCGCGGCCTTGTCCTTGGGCAGCAGCAGCACGATGGAGCTGTACTTCGCCTGCAGCACCACCGCCTTGATGGGCTGCTTCTTCGCGGCCATGTTGATGGTGTGTTCGAAGGCCCCCGAAACCATGTCGGCACTGCCGCCGACCAGGGCCTGCAGCGCCTTGGCGCCGCCGGCGAAATCGGGAATCTCGACCTCGAGCCCCTGTTCCTTGAAGTACCCCTGGCGCTCGGCGACCGAGAGCGGCAGGTAGTAGAAGAGGTTCTTGCCTCCCACCGCGATGGTGATCTTCTTCTTCTCCGGCGCCTGGGCCTGCGCCCCGAACGCCACCATCGCGCCGACGGCCAGTGCCGCGAGCGTCCTCAGCATGCGCATCATGAGTCTCTCCTCGTCGATCTGGCCGTCATCGTGGAATGTCGCGGCGCCGCCCGCGGCAAGGCGGCGCCGTCGGTGCCGCCGGTCCTAGAAGCGCCAGCCGACCTTCGCCGACAGGCTCGTGTTGCTGCCCATGCGCTCGGCCTCGGCAGCCAGGTTGATGATGCCGAGGTTCACGTTGAGGCCACCGAAATAGCGGCCCTGGTTGAAGGTCTCCGAATCGAAGCCCGTCGCCTTCGATTCGACGCGCACGATGCCGGCGCCCACGTAGGGCGTCACGATCGTGAGGCGCTTGGAGAGCATGAGGTCCGCCGCGAGCGAGGTGACCTTGAGGCTGCCCAGGTCGGTCGTGCGCGTTCCGGAGAGGCGCCCGGCGAAGGCGGGCGAGGTGGCGGTGTCCTCGATGAAGGCCTGGCGCAGGCTCACGCCCCAGAGCGAGCCGCCGAGTTCCGACGAGCCGCCGTAGAAGCCCCCGATGTCCGAGCCCGTCCACAGGCCCTTGTTGAGGTGCACCTTCGGCACGAACAACCGGTCGACCGACCCCGAGCCCGCGGCGCGGAAGACGTCGCTGTTGCGCATGTCCGTCGCCGTCATTTCCACCCCGAGGTCGAAGCCCCAGGGCCCCAGGCTCGTGGCGGGCGTGACGCCCTTGTAGGAGAAGGCGGCGCCCAGGTCCTCCGAGAGCTTGCGGAACTGGTCCTGGGTGAGGGCGTTCAGGTTGGTGAGGTCGGCCGCGGCCGGCATCGACAGCGCGGCGAGCAGCGGGGCCAGCCAGGTCTTCGTGTATCTCAAATTCGCTCCTTGAGGGATTCGGGGACCGCGTGCGTCTCGAGGCTCGGGCCGGCCTTCATCACCTGGCCGGGCGTGTCGCGGCCGACGATGGCCGGGACGCGACGCGCGCAGGCGATGAGCCGGTCCAGGTCGACGCCCGTCTCGTAGCCCATGTCCTGCAGCATGTTGACCATGTCCTCGGTGCAGATGTTTCCGGTGGCCCCGGGCGCGAAGGGGCAGCCCCCCAGCCCCGCGATGGAGCCGTCGAAGGAACGCACCCCCGCGGCGATGCCGGCCACCACGTTGGCGAGCCCCATGCCGCGCGTGTTGTGGAAATGCAGCGTATAGAAGGTCTCGTCCCGGGGCGGGAAGCGCTCGAGCACCTTGCGGGTGAGCGCCTCCACCTGCCGCGGGTTCGCCATGCCGGTGGTGTCGGCGAGGGAGATCCCGTCCACGCCGGCGGCGAGGAAGGCCTCGACGAACCGCAGGATCGCGTCCTCGCTCACCGGCCCCTCGAACGGGCAGCCGAAGGTGGTCGACAGGCTCATGGACATCGTCATGCCCGCTTCGTGGGCGATGCGCACCATCGCGGGAACCTCGGCCAGCGATTCCTCGTGCGTGCGGTTGATGTTGGCGCGATTGTGCGTGAGCGAAGCGCTCATCACGCCGTTCAATTCGTCGGGCTTCGCGCCGGTGGCCGCCGCGTTCTGCACGCCGCGGATGTTCGGAACCAACGCGACGTACACCACGCCCGGCACGCGCTCGATGCCCGCGAGCACCTCGTTCGCGTCCGCCAGCGCCGGAACGGCCTTCGGGCTCACGAAGCTCGTGACCTCGATCTTCGCCAGGCCCGTGGCCGAAAGCTCGTCGATGAGCGAGACCTTCGTGGCCGTCGGGATGAAGGCCTTCTCGATCTGGAAGCCGTCGCGCACGGCGACATCGTTGATGTAAAGGCGGGGTTTCGGCATGGCCACGACATTCTATCGCGAGGCGGCCGCAAGCCCGGATTGCCACCGTTCCGGGGGCAAACGGGGCCATCCGCCCGGCCCGGCCGCCCGATTCCCGCCAGGATGTCCCGGTTGTCAGCTAAAGCGGACGCCGTCGATGCCGATAAATGCTTTGCATGGGCTTGCCGAACCGGCGGCCGGGATGCGCCTTACACCCGAGAAAGCACGACGATGGCCACGATTCACGAGCAGGACGAGTTCCCCCTCCACGACGGCGAGGTGATCATCACATCGACCGACGCCAGGAGCTTCATCACCTTCGCCAACGAGGGATTCCTTCGCACCTCGGGCTATTCGCTCGACGAGGTGATGGGCCAGCCCCAGAACCTGGTGCGCCACCCCGACATGCCCAAGGCCGCCTTCGCGGACATGTGGGCCACGATCAAGGCGGGGGAGCCGTGGACGGGCTTCGTGAAGAACCGCCGCAAGGACGGCCGCTTCTACTGGGTGCACGCCAACGTGACGCCGATCGTGAAGGACGGTGCCATCGCGGGCTACGTCTCCGTGCGCGTGAAGCCCTCCCGAGAGGACGTCGACAAGGCCGAGGCCCTCTACGGGCGCATGCGCAACGGCGACATGGCCGGCTGGAAGCTGCAGGGCGGCGAGCTCGTGCGCACCGGCGTGCGCGGCCTTTACGGCAGGCTGCTTCGCATGCCTTTCACATTGCGCAGCTGGCTCGTCGCCGCCCTGCTGGCCACGCTGTTCGTGGCGCCGACCCTGGCCGCGACCTTCCTGCCCGCGCACGCCGCCCTGATCGGCTGGGTCGGCACGGCGCTCGGCGTTCTCACCACCGTCGTCCTGGGCCTGTACCTCACGCGGATGATCGCCCTGCCCGTCGATCACATGGTCGGGGCCTGCACCAAGCTCCTCGCGGGCGACCTGCGCCAGAAACTGCCCCTCGAGGGCGACGAGGCCCTGCGGCGGCTGGCCCGCTACCTCAACCAGCTCAATTCGAAGACGCTGGGCGTCATCGACGACGCATGGCACGGCATCGAGCACGTGACGCGCGCCGCGGCCGAACTGGACGCCGGCAGCCAGGAGATGTCCTCGCGCACCGAGGAGCAGGCCGCCAACCTCGAGCAGACCTCGGCCACGATGCACGAGATCTCCGAGACGGTGAAGCACAGCGCCGACAGCGCCCGCCAGGCCCACGACGCGGCCGGCACCGCCTCGTCGGCAGCCGACAAGGGCGGCGAGGCCATCGCCCGCGTCTCCGCCACCATGGACGGCATCACCGCCAACAGCCGCAAGATCGCCGATATCGTGAGCGTCATCGACGGCATCGCGTTCCAGACGAACCTGCTCGCGCTCAACGCGGCCGTGGAAGCGGCCCGCGCGGGCGAGCAGGGCCGCGGCTTCGCGGTCGTCGCAGGCGAGGTGCGCGCGCTCGCCGGGCGCGCCGCCGGCGCCTCGAAGGAGATCCACGAGCTCATCCGCGAATCCGTCGAGCAGGTCGACCGCGGCGTCGGCATCGTGAAGGACGCGCACGAGGCCATGGCGAACATCGTGGGCCAGGTGCAGGGCGTGCAGGGGATCATCACCGCGATCGCGGACGACGCGCGCCAGCAGGCCGAGAGCATCGGCCAGATCAACGGCGCCGTCTCGCAACTCGACGAGGTCACCCAGAGCAACGCCGCGCGCGTGGAGGAATCGGCGGCATCCGCCTCCGAGCTTCGCCACCGCGCCTCGCGCCTCGCTGCCGCGGTCGGCGTGCTCTACACCGCGTCGCACTGACCCGCGCGGCCGTCGTGTTGCGGGCGCATCCCGATTCGGGGATGCTTCCGCCATGGTCACCCCCGACAAGGAAGCCGCCCTCGCGGCCGACATCCGACTGCTGGGCCGAATCCTCGGCGATACGTTGCGGCAGTTCGAGGGTGAAGCCACCTTCGAGCTCATCGAGACGATTCGCCGCCTCGCCGTCGCGAGCCGCCGCCTCGAGGACGTGACCTCGCGCCGCTCGCTGGCCGAGACCCTCGACGCCCTCACGGACGACTCGATGGTGGTCGTGGTGCGCGCCTTCAGCTACTTCTCGCTACTCGCCAACATCGCCGAGGACCGCCACCACATCCGGCGCGGCAGGGCGATGCGCCTGGCGGGCGCCGCCCCGCTGGCCTCGACGATCCGGGGGCTCTTCGCCGACCTCGAGGCCAAGGGCACGAGCGCCGCCGAGGCCGCGGCCACGCTCGCCCGCGTGAAGGTGACCCCCGTGCTCACGGCGCACCCCACCGAGGTGCAGCGGCGAAGCACCCTGGACAACCAGCTCGCCATCGCCGAGGGGCTCGCCCGGCTGGACCATGCCGACCTGCTGCCCGAGGAGCGCGAGGCGGCCGAGGACGACCTGCGCCGGCGCGTCGCCACGCTCTGGCGCACGCGCATGCTGCGGCCCGTGAAGCTCGGCGTGCGCGACGAGATCGAGAACGCGCTCGCCTACTTCGACTACACCTTCATCGACGCCGTGCCCCGGGTGCACGCGGATCTCGAGGACCGGCTCGCCGCGATGCCGGGCGCCGCCGGCCGGCCGGTGCTGCCGACGGTGCTCGCGCTGGGCAGCTGGGTGGGGGGCGATCGCGACGGCAACCCGTTCGTCACCGCGGAAATGCTCGCCCATGCCTTCCGCCGGCAGGGCGAGATCGTCTTCGACCATTACTTCGCCGAGGTGCATGCGCTGGGCGCGGAGTTGCCCATCTCGAAGCTCCTCACCCGGCCCAGCGGGGCCCTGCTCGCCCTGGCCGACGCCTCGCCCGACCGCTCGCCCCACCGGGCCGACGAGCCCTACCGCCGCGCCCTCACCGGCGTCTTCGCGAGGCTCGCGGCCACGGCCCTCGCGATGGGGCTCAAGCGCGAGCACCGGGCCGCGGTCGGGCAGGCCGCACCGTACCCGGATGCCTTCGCCTTCGCCGCCGACCTGGACGCCATCGACACGAGCCTTCGCGCCGACCACTGCGCGATGATCGCCGAGGGGCGCCTGCGGCAACTGCGCCGCGCCGTGGCCACCTTCGGCTTCCACCTGGCCACCGTGGACCTGCGCCAGAACGCGGACGTGCACGAGAGCGTCGTCGCCGAGCTCCTCGCCGGGGCGGGCGTGGCGGGCGACTATCTCGAGCGGGACGAGACGGGACGCGTCGCGCTGCTGCGCACGGAGCTGGCCACGCCGCGCTTGCTGCGCTCGCCCTTCGCCACGTACTCGGAGACGACGGCCGGCGAGCTCGCCATCGTCCACGAAGCCGCGCGCGTGCTGGCGGCGCACGGCCCCGACGCCCTGAGCCAGTACGTCATCTCGAAGGCCGAAAGCGTCTCCGACCTGCTCGAAGTCGCCGTGATGTTGAAGGAGGCCGGGCTCCTCACGCCCGGTGCCGCGCCCGTCTCGCGGATGCAGATCGTGCCGCTCTTCGAGACCATCGGAGACCTGCAGAAGGCACCCGCGACGATGCGTGCCTGGTTCGCGCTGCCGGAGGCGAAGGCGATCGTGGATTCGCTGGGTGGCGCCCAGGAGGTGATGCTCGGCTATTCGGACAGCAACAAGGACGGCGGCTACGTCACCTCCAACTGGGAGCTCTACAAGGCCGAGACGCAGCTGGTGGAGGTGTTCCGCGAGGCCGGCGTGCGCCTGCGCTTCTTCCACGGCCGCGGCGGCACCGTGGGGCGCGGCGGCGGGCCTTCGTACGAGGCCATTCTCGCGCAGCCTCCCGGCAGCGTGCAGGGCGAGCTGCGGCTCACGGAGCAGGGGGAGGTCATCGCGAGCAAGTACGCCAACCGCGAGATCGGGCGGCGCAACCTCGAGGCGCTGCTCGCGGCCACGGTGCGCGCGTCCGTCGACGAGTCCGGGAACGCCGATCGCGCCGTCTTCCTCGCGGCGATGGAGGAGATCTCCGAATCCGCCTTCCGGGCCTATCGCAGCCTCGTCTACGAGACGGAAGGGTTCGTCGAGTACTTCCGCGGCTCCACCCCCGTGCGCGAGATCGCGGAGCTCAACATCGGCTCGCGGCCCGCCTCGCGCAAGCCCTCCCTGCGCATCGAGGACCTGCGCGCTATCCCCTGGGTCTTCTCGTGGGCGCAGTGCCGCGTGATGCTGCCGGGCTGGTACGGGCTGGGCACCGCCGTCGAGCAGTTCCTGGCGAAGCACGATGAGGGGGGCTACGCGCTCCTGGGCGACATGTGGCGGGAGTGGCCCTTCTTCCGCGCGATGCTCTCGAACCTGGAGATGCTCCTTGCCAAGGCGGACCTCGCCGTGGCCGCGCGCTACAAGGAGCTCGTGCCCGACGAGAAGCTGGCCGACGAGATCTTCGGGCGCATCCGGCGCGAGCTGGACCTCACCGTGAAGGCCTACTTCGGCATCACGAAGGCGCGCGGCTTCCTCGAGACCAACCCGGCGCTCGCGCGATCCATCCGCAACCGCTTCCCGTACCTCGACCCGCTCAACCACGTGCAGGTGGAGCTCCTCAAGCGCTACCGGGCGGGCGACGCGGAGGAACGCGTGAAGCGCGGCATCCACCTCACCATCAACGGGCTGGCCGCGGGGCTGCGCAACTCCGGCTAGACGACCTGGCGGGCCCGCAGGTCGGCGATCCGCGCCTCGTCGTAGCCCAGGCCGCGCAGCACCTCGTCGGTGTGCTCGCCGAGCCGCGGTCCGACCCAGCGCGTGCCGCCGGGTGTCTGCGACAGCTTGGGCACCACGCCGGGCAGCAGCAGGTCCTTGTCGCCCAGCCGGTGCTTCTCGATCATGCCGCGCGCCTGGTAGTGCAGGTCGGCCACGATGTCGGCGATGGAGAAGATGCGGCCGGAGGGCACCTCGGCCTTCTCCAGGAGCGCGAGCGCCTCCTCGAGCGTCACCGTGGCGGTCCATTCGCCGATCACGCGGTCGAGTTCCTCCGTGCGCTTCACGCGGCCGGCGTTGTCGGCGAGCGTGGGGTCGTCGGCCAGGTCGTTCCGCCCGATGGCGCGCATCATGCGCTTGAAGATCGAGTCCGCGTTGGCGCCGATGACGACGTACTTGCCGTCCCCGCACAGGTACGTGTTGGAGGGCACGATGCCCGGCAGCGCCGAGCCCGTGCGCTCGCGCACCAGCCCCGAGAAGCCGTACTCGGGCAGCATCGATTCCATCATCGCGAACACGGCCTCGTAGAGCGCCACGTCGACCACCTGGCCCTTGCCGGTATTGCCGCGGTTGTGGATCGCCATGAGCGCGCCGATCACGCCGAACATTGCCGCGAGCGAATCGCCGATGGAGATGCCCACCCGCACCGGCGCGCGGTCCGGGTAGCCCGTGATGTAGCGCATGCCGCCCATCGATTCGCCGATGGCGCCGAAGCCGGGCTGGTCGCGGTAGGGCCCCGTCTGGCCGAAGCCCGAGAGCCGCACCATCACGAGGCCGGGGTTCGCGCTAGCGAGCGCGTCGTACCCGAGGCCCCACTTCTCCATCGTGCCGGGACGGAAGTTCTCGACGACGATGTCCGCCTTCGCCACGAGGTCGCGCACGACCTGCTGGCCCTCCGCGGCCTTCAGGTTCACGGTGACCGATTTCTTGTTGCGCGCCTGGGCGAGCCACCACAGGGAATTGCCCTCGTGCAGCACGCGCCACTTGCGAAGGGGATCGCCCTCGCCGGGCGTCTCGATCTTCACGACTTCGGCGCCGAACTCGGCGAGGAGCCGGGCGCAGTACGGGCCGGCGATGAGGGTGCCCATCTCGACGACCTTGAGGCCGGCGAGGGGGCCGGGGGAGGCGGGCTTTTCCATGCCGCCATTGTCGCACCGCAGACGCTTGCGCCGTCACGCCGGCGCGCTATCCTCGCGCTTCAGCCAACCGCCCGGAGCATCCATGGACCAGGACCCGCTGCCCCCCGACGTCGCCCGCAGCCTCGATCTTTTCGTGCGGGAAGCCCAGGCGGCCCTGGGCGAGGACCTCGTGGCCGCCATCCTCTTCGGCTCGGCCGCGGAGGGCCGGCTTCGCGCCACCTCGGACGTGAACGTGATGCTCGTGCTGGCGAGCCTGCCGCCCGGGCGCCTCGATGCCCTGCGCGAGCCGCTTCGCCTCGCGCACGCCACCATCCGGCTTGAGGCCATGCTGGTCCTCGAGTCGGAGCTGGCCGAAGCGGCCGAGGCCTTCGCGGTGAAGTTCGCCGACATCGCCGTGCGCCACCGCCTGCTCGCCGGTCGCGACGTGATGGCGGCGCTCAAGCCCACGCCGGCGGCGATGCGGCATCGCCTGAAGCAGATCCTGCTCAATTTCATCCTGCGCACCCGCGAGCGCTACGCCCTGCAAAGCCTGCGGGAAGAGCAGGTGCCGCGGCTCCTCGCCGACTGCGCCGCGCCGCTTCGGGCCGCGGCGGAGATCCTGATGCAGCTCGAGGGACGCGCCGCCGCCTCGCCCAAGGAAGCGCTCGAGACCCTCGCGAGGGAATCGGGCGCGGACCGCTGGACGCAGGCGCTCGCCCACCTGTCCGCCGCGCGCGAATCGGCCGTGCTGCCGTCGGGGGCGGGCGCACCGGCGGTGCTCGCCCTCCTCGATCTCGCCGAGGCGCTGCGCTCCCGAGCGAACGCGCTGCCGGAGCGGCCGTGAACCCGTTCGCCTGGTCCGGGGGAAAATTCCTCCTCTTCTACGCCGTCGTGGCCGTGGCGGTGATCGCCTTCGTGGCCTGGCGCGCGCGCGGCCGGAGCGACTCGCGGGTGAACGTGACGTTCATGACCTCCGACCCCTACCGCATCGCGTACCTGCGCGGCGATTCCGCCGAAGTGATCCGCGTGTCGGTCTTCAACCTCGTCGACCGCGGCCTCATCGAGCTGCGCGAGGACGGCCTCCTCGTCACCGTGCGCAAGGACGCCGAATCGCTGGTGCGCAGGGCGATCGACCGCGCCGTGCTCGCCGCGTGCTTCGCGGGCACCGCGCCGGAGGCGCTCGTCGCGAACGAGGCCCTGCTGCGTGAAGCCCGGGCCTACGGCCGGGACCTCGAGCGGGAGGGCCTGTTGCCGGACGCGCCCACGCGCCGGTCGCGGCTCGCCTGGCTCGTGGGCGCCCTGGCCGTGCTGGTCGGCGTCGCCGGGGTGAAGGCGGTCGTCGCGCTCGCGCAGGGGCGCACGAACCTCGTGTTCCTCGCGATCCTCACCGTCATCGCCTGCCTCTTCGCCGCAAGGGCGAGCTTTCGCCGGCTGACGGCCACGGGCAAGGACATGCTCGACGACCTGAAGGTGCTCACGATGCGCCTGCTCGGGCGTGCCGGAACGCTCAAGCCCGGTGGCGCGAGCAACGAAGCCCTGCTCCTCGCCGCCACCTACGGCATCTGGGCGCTGCCCGCCGGCGCCTTTCCCTTCGTCGAGACGCTCTACCCGCGGCCGAGGTCCGATGGCGGGGGCGACTCGGGCAGTTCCGGCAGCGACTCGGGCGACAGCAGCTGCGGCGGGGGCGGGGGCTGTGGCGGATGCGGGAGCGACTGATGGACCGCGTCGGGCTCGGCTGGCGCGGCGAGCTGGCCGCCTCCATCCTCGAGCGGCTGGACGCCATCGACGTGCTCGAGGTGATCGCGGAGGACTGGACCCGCGCCCCGGCACGCGAGCAGCGATCGCTTCGCGCCCTCGGTCGCGAGCGGCCCCTGCTGCTGCACGGCGTCGCGCTCGGGCTCGCCTCCCGCCACGCCGTCGAGGACAAGCGCCTCGCGGCCCTCGCGAGGCTCTTCGAGACCGCCGCGCCGGAATCGTGGTCCGAGCACCTCGCCTTCGTGCGCGCCGGGGGGCACGAGATCGGGCATCTCGCGGCGCCCCCGCGCGGCCCGGCGAGCATCGAGGGCGCGCTGCGAAATCTCGAGCGCGCGCGCCGGATCGTCGGCACGACCCCCGCGCTCGAGAACATCGCCACGCTCGTCGCACCGCCGGCGAGCCCGATGGACGAAGGCGCCTGGACGCGCCGAATCGTGGAAGGCGCGGGCGCGCCGATGCTCCTCGACCTGCACAACCTCTACGCCAACGCGCTGAACGCGGGCATCGAACCCGTGGCGCTGCTCGACACGATGCCCCTCGCGAGCGTGCGCCTCGTGCATCTTTCGGGCGGCCGGTGGCTGCGTCCGCCGGGCCTCGCGCCGCGGCTCCTCGACGATCACCTGCACGACGTGCCGGACCCGGTGTACACGCTCCTCGAGACGCTGGCCGCCCGCGTGCCGCAGCCCCTCACAGTGATCCTCGAGCGCGACGGCGAGTTCCCGGCCATGGCGCATCTCGTGAGCCAGCTCGTGCGGGCGCGCGAGGCTCTCGCGAGCGGACGCCGTCTCGCGCGGCGGGCGGCCTGAACGTGGACGCCGAATCCTTCCTCGCAAGGCTCTACGCCGACGAGGCGTTCCGCGAGGCGTTCACGGCGGCGCCGCTCGAGGTGGCGCGTCGCGAGGGACTCGACGAGCGCGAGGCGGGCGAGTTCGCGCGCATGGATCTCCCCGGCCTCGCGCTTGCCGCCGAAAGCTATGCGAGGAAGCGTTCGGGCCGCCGCGGCCCGCGGGACTGACCAGCGGCCGGCGGCCTCGTGCAACGCCTCGCAGGCGCCGCCCTGCGAGGCTCCCCTAGTGCGCCGTCCAGCCGCCGTCCATCGGGATGATCGTGCCCGTGATGGAGGCGGCCGCGTCGCTCGCGAGGAAGACGGCGAGCGCGGCGAGCTCGCCCACCTGCACGAACTTGCGCGTCGGTTGCGCGTGCAGGAAGACGTCGTTGATGAGCTGCTCCTCGGAGATGCCGCGCAGCTTGGCGTTCTCCGGGATCTGCTTCTCGAGGAGCGGCGTCCACGTGTAGCCCGGTGCGATGGCGTTCATGGTGATGCCCTGCTCGGCCACCTCGAGCGCGACCGTCTTCGTGAGGCCCGCGATGCCGTGCTTGGCCGCGACGTAGGCGCTCTTGAAGGGGGAGGCGACGAGCGCGTGCGCCGAGGCGATGTTGATGATGCGGCCCCACCCCTTGGCCTTCATGCCGGGCACGGCGAGGCGAATGGTGTGGAAGGAGGCCGTGAGGTTCAGCGCGATGATGGCGTCCCACTTGGCCGGCGGAAATTCCTCCACCGGCGCGATGAACTGGATTCCCGCATTGTTCACGAGGATGTCGACGGTGCCGAAGGCCTCGAGCGCGCGCTTCATCATCGCCCCGACCGCGTCGGCCTTCATGAGGTCCGCCCCGTCGTAGTGCACGGTGACGCCATGGTCGGCCGCGAGCTTCGCGCGCGTCTTCTCGACTTCGGCCGGGTCGCCGAACCCGTTCAGGACGACGTGGGCGCCGTTTCGCGCATAGGCCGTCGCGATGGCGAGGCCGATGCCGCTGGTGGATCCGGTGACCAGTGCGGTCTTGCCCTTGAACATGGGAGTTTCCTCGGCTGGGGTTGCGCGGAAGACTCCCTTGGGTCTCCCGGAAGGCGCCAACCTTACGCGAATCGCGATCAGGCCGCGACGAGGCTCGCCCGGGGCGCGCGCGGGCCGGCGCGGCGAAGGAGCAGCCAGGCGATGGCGAGGTTCAGGGCGTTGAAGGCGAGGCCGTTCAGGAAGGCCGCGCGGTAGGAGCCCGTCATGTCGAACACCTTGCCCGACATCCAGCCTCCGAGCGCCATGCCCAGGAGCGTGCACATGATGATGGCGCCCAGGCGCGCGCCCGCCTCGCGCGCCGCGAAATGCTCGCGCACGATGATCGCGTAGGAGGGCACGATGCCGCCCTGGAACAGGCCGAAGAGCGCGGAGATCACGTAGAGCGGCACAAGCCCGGTGAAGGGCAGGAAGAGCAGCAGCGCGATGCCCTGCAGCACCGAGCCGAGCAGCAGCGTGCGCAGCCCGCCGATGTGGTCGCAGATCCAGCCCGAGACGAGGCGGCTCACGATGCCGCAGGCGAGCATGAGCGAGAGCATCTCCGCGCCGCGCGCCGCGCCGTACCCGAGGTCGCCGCAGTACGCGACGATGTGCACCTGCGGCATCGACATCGCCACGCAGCACGCGACCCCCGCGACCATGAGCAGGGCCTGCGCCGCGCCCGGGGAAGCCCTCGGTCTCGACGACGCGCTGGACGATGGGCGGCCAGATCGCGCCGCCGAGATAGTTGCCGCTCGCGCACACCGCCACCGCGATGCCCCGGCGCTTGCGCCACCAGAGCGTGGTGTCGGCCATGAGCGGCGAGAAGGTGGCCGAGATGCCCAGCAGGCCCAGGAGCAGGCCGTGCAGCAGGTTGAACACGTGGATGTCGGCGGCGTAGCTCGCGCCCACGTAGCCCGCGCCGAGGGCGAGGCCGCCCACGAGCAGCGGCACCCTGACGCCGAAGCGGTCCGCCAGGCGCCCCATGAGCACGCCGCCCACGCCCATGCCGATCATGAGGAGCGAATAGGGGAGCGAGGCGTCCGCGCGGGCGACGCCGAATTCCGCCTGCACCGCAGGCAACACCACCGGCACCACGTACATGACGGAAGCGCCGATGGTCATGAGGGCGAGCGTCACCCCCAGCCGGAAGGCGGCGTAGCGCGAATCGACGAGGGCGGCGGGGGACGGAGCGGGGGCCACCGGCGCATGATGCCTGAACGGATGCGGGAACCCCGGTGACAATTCGTGTCAAAACCCGGTCGGCTGGGCCCTAGAATCCGTCGTTTCGTCGCTTCGGCGTCGCCCGGTCCCGGCTGCCGGACCACAATCGCGGCCATCAACCCCCTGGGGAATTCCATGCACCTGCGCTTCCTGCCCGTTGCCATCGCCGGCATTCTCGCCGTGCCCGCCCTGCCCGCCCTCGCCGCCACGGCCCTCGTCACCATCCCGTCCCTCGCGGGCGATCCCACGATCCAGGCCGAGAAGAAGGTGATCACCAGCGCCGACCAGATGCCGCGGCGCAAGTACAGGATCGCGAAGCTGCCGAGCGAGCTGCTGGAGGCGCCCAAGGCCGAACTCAAGGCCGCCGTCGACGCGCTCGACAAGGACCTCGCCCTGGACCTCGCCACGCTCGACATCCGCGACCGCGCCACGCGCACCGGCCTCATCAGCACGCGCGCGCAGATCGCGATGTTCCGCGGCGATTTCGCGGCCGCGCAGCGGTTCCTCCGGGACGTGCGCGCGCAACAGGAAAAGGAAGCCGACAAGCTCACGAGCGGCCTCATGCTCGAGACGCTCGCGGCCACGCTCGCCGCCGGCGGGACGCCCGAGGCGCAGCGCGCGCGTTTCAAGTCGGAGATGACGAGCCGCTGGGGCGCGCTGCCGTGGCCCGTGGTCGGCGACAACCTGAAGGGCGCCAAGGGCCAGATGGAGCTCCTGTCGAGGAACGTGATCGTCGGCAGCTTCCGCACGAGCCTCGACCCGGCCGCGAAGAACCTGGGGCTCGACGTGCCCGCGCCCATCGTCGCGGGCATCGTCTCCTCGCGCAACGCCATCGAGCTCGTGGCGCCCGTGAAGGACGACGCCGTCGCGGTCCTGCAGGACCTCGTGGACCGCAACCAGGTGGCCAAGGCCGATACCTGGACGCCTCGCCTGGTGACGCTCCCCGCCGACGCGAAGGCGAAGCCCGTGGTCGTGGGCATCTGGGACAGCGGCACGGACGTGGATCTCTTCAGGAAGGCCGCCAACCCCGGCATCGCCTTCGACAAGGATGCGAAGCCCGTGACCGCGCTCGTGCGCCCGATGGGAGAGGCGCAGAAGCGCCTGCCGATGCTCAAGCAGTTCGTGAAGGGCTCCATGGACCTGCGCGCCGCCGTCGATTCCGAGGACGCCCGCGCCTTCAAGAAGCACGTGAGCTCGCTCAAGCCCGACGAGGTGAAGCAGTTCACCGAAGACCTCGCGGCCGTCGGCATGTGGGTGCACGGGACGCACGTGGCGGGCATCGCGGTCGAGGGGAACCCCTTCGCGCAGGTGACGGCCGTGGCGATGCACTGGAGCAACGACTCCGCGCCGCAGCTGCCCACGCCCGAGCGCGCCGCCCGCAATGCCGCCGCCTACCGCGTGGCCGTGGAGCACTTCAAGAAGGCCGGCGCCCGGGTGGTGAACATGAGCTGGCGCTACGGCCCGAGCTTCTACGAGGGCGCCCTCGCGTACCACAACGTCGGCAAGACGCCGGAGGAGCGCAAGGAGATCGCGAAGAGGATTTTCGCGGTGGAGAAGCAGGCCCTCCTCGACGCCATCACCGACGCGCCGGGCATCCTCTTCGTCGCGGGCTCCGGCAACGAGGACAACAGCGCGGATTTCTCCGAGTACATTCCGGCGGGCTTCCAGCTGCCCAACCTCATCACCGCGGGCGCCGTGGACCAGGCCGGCACCGAGACGTCCTTCTCCACCTTCGGCAAGACGGTGGTGATCCACGCCAACGGCTTCGAGGTCGTGAGCTTCATGCCCGGCGGCGAGAAGACCAAGCTCTCGGGCACCTCGATGGCCTCGCCGCAGATCGCGAACCTCGCCGCCAAGCTCTTCGCCGTGAAGCCGGAGCTCACGCCCGAGCAGGCGAAGGAGCTGATCCTGAAGGGCGCGGACCGCAACGGGCGCGTCAACCTGGCCAACCCGAAGAAGACGCTGCAGCTCGCGGGGTACGGCGGCTGACGGATCGGCGCCCGGGAATGGGATAGAGTCGACGCTCGACCCGTTCCCCGATACGCCGACATGAAGAACTTTCGACTTGCGCTTGGCGCCGCCCTCGCAGCCTTCCTCGCCTGCCCCGTCGCCCTCGCGCAGGGCGGCTACCCCAACAAGACCATCACCTTCGTCGTGCCCTACGCGGCCGGCGGCTTCGGCGACATCCGCGCGCGCCAGGTGACCGAGCGGCTCTCGAAATCCCTCGGCGTTTCCGTCGTCGTGGAGAACAAGGCCGGCGCCGGCGGCGTGGTGGGCACGAATGCGGTGGCGAAGGCCGCGCCCGACGGCTACACCATCGGCATGGGCAACCTCGCGCCGCTC
Source organism: Betaproteobacteria bacterium (assembly GCA_016711875.1). Lineage (GTDB taxonomy): Bacteria > Pseudomonadota > Gammaproteobacteria > Burkholderiales > Usitatibacteraceae > FEB-7. The sequence goes on from JADJSD010000001.1 coordinate 981,444, forward strand.
GCCGTGAACCGCGCGCTCATGAAGAAGCTGCCCTACGACCCGGACACCGACGTGGTGCCGGTGATCCTGCTGGAGAAGGCGCCGCTCGTCCTCTCCACCCATCGCTCGCAGGGGATCGCCACCGTGAAGGACGTCGTCGCGAAGGCGAAGTCGGATCCGGGCAAGCTCACCTACGGCTCCTCCGGCGTGGGCGGCGCGCACCACCTCTCCGGCGCCATGTTCGCCCACCAGGCCGGCATCGAGCTCACGCACGTGCCCTACAAGGGCGGCGCGGCCGCGGCCACGGACCTGGTCGCCGGCCACATCGCGATGATGTTCGAGATGGGGTACGCGGCGCTGCCGGCCATCAAGGGCGGCAAGGTGCAGCCGATCGCCGTCTCGAGCACGAAGCGCCTCGCGCTGCTGCCGGAAGTGCCCACGCTGGCCGAATCCGGCCTCGCGAACTTCGAGTCCTACAACTGGCAGGGCGTCATCGCGCCCAAGGGAACGCCGCGCGAGATCGTGATGCGGCTCAACCAGGAACTCAACGCGATCCTCAGGCAGCCGGAGATGCGCGAAGCCATCCTGTCGCAGGCGAGCGAGCCCGTGGGCGGCACGCCCGAGGAATTCGCCGCGTTCATCAAGGCCGAGGCCGCCAAGTGGTCGGCGGTGGTGAAGTCCGCCAACATCCAGCCCGAATGACCCGCTAGCAGTTTGGGGGGCGCCGCCCGACGACGCCCGCCGCCTGCTCGAAGGCGTGGGCGAACTGCAGCACGCCGAAGTCGTCGCGGTAGCGTCCCACCACCTGCATCCCCACCGGCAGCGGCAGCGCGTCGTCCGTGAACCCCGCGGGCACCGAGATGGCCGGGTGGCTCGTCGTGGTGATGTAGTACGCGGTCTTCATCCAGTCGATGTAGGAGGCGAGCTTCACGCCCGCGATCTCCGTGACATACGGCTGCGTCACCGGGAAGGGCGGCACCGGGTTCACCGGCAGGCACAGGAAGTCGTAGCGCTCGAGGAACTGCCGCATGCGGTGGAAGAGCGCGCCGCGGCCGTTCATCGCGGCGGCGATGCGGGTGGCGTCCAGCTTGAGGCCCTCTTCCGTGTTCCACACCACCGTGTCCTTCATGAGATGGCGGTTCTTCGCGAGCAGGGGCCCCAGGCGCTGCACATAGCCCAGCGCGCGGATCACGTGGAAGACCTCCTGGGCGCCGGAGAGATCCGGCGCGGCTTCCTCCACGATGCAGCCCATGGCGCGCAGCGTCTTTTTCTGGCGCTCGAGCACTGCGGCCACGCGCGGATCGACGGGCAACAGGTCGTCGGCCCTGAGGCGGCCGTTCTCGATGGGCCAGAACGCCACGCGCACCTTGCGGAAATCGCGCGCGAGCGGCTTCGCGAAGACGGAACCGGGCTCCGTGATCGTGATGGGCGAGCGCGGATCGGGCCCGGCCATGGCGGAAAGGAGGAACGCCGCATCGTCGACCGTGCGGGCGATCGGGCCCAGCACGCTCATCGTGGCCCACGCGTCGATGGCGGGGTAGCTCGGCACGCGGCCCGGCGTGGGCCGGAAGCCGACGACGCCGTTGAAGTTGCCGGGGTTGCGAAGACTCCCGCCGAGATCCGAGCCGTCCGCGAAGGGCAGCATGCCCGTGGCCACCGCCACCGCCGCCCCGCCGGAGGAGCCACCGCAGGTCTTGTCGAGATCCCACGGGTTGCGCGTCGCGCCGAAGACCTCGTTGAAGGTCTGGCTGCCGGCCGCGAACTCCGGCGTGTTGGTCTTGCCCAGGGTGATGGCGCCCGCGGCCTTCAGGCGCTCGACCAGCGCGTGGTCGACCGTCGGGACGGTGTCCTTGTAGATGCGCGAGCCCTGCGTGGTGCGGATGCCGGCCGTCGCGATCATGTCCTTGTACGCGATGGGCAGGCCCGCCAGGGGGCCGATGGGATCGGCGCCCTTCGAGCGCGCGCGCTTCGCATCCACCCGCTTCGCCTCCTTGAGCGCCTGCTCCGGGACGAAGGTGACGATGGCGTTCACGGCCGGGTTCACGCGCTCCACCTGCGCGATGAAGGCGCGCATCACCTCGACGGTGGCGACCTTGCGCGTGCGAAGCAGGCGGGCGAGCTTCCTCGCCGGCTGGAAGACGAGATCGCCCATGGCCGCCTCAGCCGACGGCGACGTCGACGCCGAGGTAACCCACGCGGCAGCTGCCCACCTCGATCCGGAGCGTCCCGCGGCCCTCGGCCACGAGCGTCACGTACTTCTCGTGCGCGTTGCCGCGCGTCCAGGGCATGAAGATCGACGAACCGTTGTGAAGGCCCGCGCCCCAGCCATCCAGGTGGCCGATCTCGACGATCTTCTCCGAGGGGGCGACCAGCTTCACGTTCTCGCCTTCCGCCGTGATGCGAAGCGGCTCGGCGAAGGGCAGGCGCTTGGCCGAAGGCAGGCCGTGGGTAGCGAGGTAGCCGCCGTTCGCGACGCGCAACTCGACGCGCGTGTGGCCCGCGCCGACGGCTTCCCGCTTCACCACTTCCAGCGTGAGCCGGGGCAGGAGCGAGGCCACGCGCAGGAAGGCCGCGCTCTGCGTGGCGCAGGTTTCCGGCAGCTTCGAGAAAGGCGGGTTCCAGATGCCCACGCGGCCGTCGAAGCCGCCGACCTCCACCTCGCCCAGCTGCGGGTGCTTCGCCTTCTTCCAGCGCTTGAAGACGCGGCCTTCGTTGATGTCCTTGTCCAGCTTCGCGAGGGCGCGGAAGTCATTGCGGCCCAGCTGCGAGTAGTGGTCCACGAAGGGCTTCTTGCGCTCGATCCCGAGCTGCTTGAAGAGGTCCCAGAGCTCGATCACGTACGCGAGGCAGCCGCGCTGGTGATAGGCCCACTCCGTGATGTCGCCGAAGAGGGGCTTGTCCGGCTCGTAGAGGAACTCGTGGTAGCCGCTCACGCACGCGTAGCCCGTGTGCTCCGTGAGCCAGGCCTCGGCCTGCTTGTAGATGGCGAGGTCCGTCGGGTCCATCTTGCTGTCGGGCTTGTCGCCCAGCGGGCGGATGAGCACGCCGCCGAAGGTGTGCAGGTTCAGCCACGTCATGATGTGCGGGTTCTTCACCGCGAAATCGATGACGGCCTTGGTCTCCGGCGCGCTGCCCGGGTAGTGGCCGGCACCGGCCTGGTCGGGCTCGGCATGCCACATGTACGGGAAGTTGCGGTTGAAGTCGTAGAGGTTGTCGCCGAGGAAGTACGGGTCCGGGATGCGGCGGCCGTCGAAGTTCTCGATGAAACCTTCCGGGTAGAGCTTGAAGAAGGGGCCTTCGTCCTCCGGCAGCCGCGGCACCATCACCGGCGGGTCGAGGGGCACGCCATCCTCGCTGCGCAGCTCGACGAGCTCGCCCTGCGGATCCTGCTGGCGCATGTAGGTGGTCATGCCGTCGCCGTCGACGTCGCCCGACTGCCAGTACGCGTGGTCCTTGTGGGCGCGGTCGTTCACCGGGCTGGAGCGCACGTAGCGGCCCTTCTTGAGCACCTCCTCGGCGCCGTCGGGCGAGATGCGCGGCACGACGTAGAAGAGCGACTCGCGGATCGCCTCGGCCATGTGCCTGGGCAGCGGCTTGCCGCCGGCTTCGTCCGCGCCCGCATGGATGGCGAGGATGTCCTCGGCGATGGCGAGCGCGACGCTCGTGCCGCAGACCTCGGAGGCGTGCATGTTGCCGTCGATCCACACGGCGGGGCGCAGGCGGTCGGCATCCTTGCCGATCGTGAGGAGCGGGATGTCACGCCCCTCGGCCGAGAGCCCCAGCGAGGTCAGGCGGACGAGCTGGGGGTGCTTCTTCGCCCAGGCGGCGAGTTGCGCGGTGAGTTCGGCGTAATCGACGTATTTCGTGCGGAACACGGGGGCTTCCTGTCTGTGAGAGTCGACGTGAAGCCCGGGATTTTACGCCGATGGAAGCCTTACCCCTTGGGCGGGTGCACGAACTTCGAGTCCTCCGGTGCCTGGACGCGCTCGTTCATGCCGTAGTCGCGGTCGACCTCCGCCACGCGCAGGCGGTAGTCCTTGAAGTAATCCGCGCGGCCGAGCTTCTGCATGGCGCGGTGCTCGGGAAGATTTCTCCACGCGGTGAGGGCCCGCTCGTCGCGCCACACGGAGAACGACAGGATCTTGCCGGGCGTGGTGAGGCTCTCGAAGCGCTCGACGGAGACGAAGCCGTCCACGCCCTCGGCCAGCGGGCGCATCTTCGCGGCGGCGGCGAGGTACTTCTCCTTGTGCTCGGGCTGCGGGAAGACTTCGAAGATCACGGCGATCATGGATGCCTCCGGGAAGGATTCGCTCACGCCGCGCGATCGGGGAGCGCCTTGGGGTCGTTGTAGCTCTTCACCTGCGTGCCGCGGTAGAGGATCTGCGCGTTCCGCTCCGCGATCTGCTTGTGCAGGGCGACGAATGCCGGGTCCATGTCGCGCGTGGGCCGGGGCTCCGGCGCGAAATGATGCTCTTCGTCGACCCCGCGCACGAGGGTGGCGCTGTCCTCGCCCGCGACCTGGCGCACGCTCGTCGGGATGTAGCGGATGGCGAAGCCGATGCGCCGGTCGCCGGAGGGGTTGGGCGGCGAGCCGTGCACGAGGCGCACGTGGTGCAGCGACATCTCGCCGGGCTCCAGGATCACCGTCCGCGCCTTCGATTCGTCCACTTCCTCGACCGGGATTTCCTGCCCGCGCGTGAGCAGGTTGTTCTTCGCGAAGGTGTCGCGGTGGGGGATCTGGTCCTTCTGGTGCGTGCCGGGGATGAAGTTCATCGCGCCGTTCGTCTCGTTGGCCGGCGTGAACGCGACCCAGGCCGTCACGACGTCCGGGCGATCGAGGCCCCAGTAGGTGGAATCCTGGTGCCAGGAGACGAACGCGGGGTTGCGCGGCTCCTTGATGAAGAAGTTGGTCGTCCAGCACAGGAGGTTCGGGCCGTAGAGATCCTCGATGGCGTCGACGATCTTCGTCTGGCGCACGAGGTCGCCCAGCCACGCGAAGAGCAGGTGCGACTTGTGCCGCAGGTCGCCCTTGAGGGGCCCACCGGTTTCGGCCTCGAAGGCCTCCAGGCGCCGGCGCAATTCGCCGGCGTCCGCGGCGCTCATGACGCGGATGGGGAAGATGCAGCCGTCGCGCCAGTAGGCATCGACCTGTTCCTGCGTGAGGATCTTGGGCATGGAGGCCTCCTTCTAGGCGCCGCCGGTGATGACCTTCATCACCTCGGGCGGGTAGGTGTCGCCGGGCTTGCCGTGGTAGATGATCTCGCCGCGCTCCAGCACGTAGATGCGGTCGGCGAACTCCGGGATGTGATGCACGTTCGATTCGGCCATGAGGATGCCGTGGCCGAGCTTTCGGATCGAGGCGATGCCCTCGATGATGCTCGGGATGATCGCGGGCGAGAGGCCCTCGAAGGGCTCGTCGAGCAGGAGGAGCTGCGGGTCGAGCGCCAGGGCCCTCGCGATGGAGACCATCTTGCGTTCGCCGCCCGAGAGCTGGTCGCCGTCGCGGTGCGCGTACTGGCGCAGCTTCGGGAAGATGTCGTAGGCGAGGTCGATGCGTTCCTTCGCGGGCCGGCCGCCCTTGCGCGTCCACGTCGGAAGCTCGATGTTCTCGGCGACCGTGAGGTCCGCGAACACCTGGCTTTCCTCCGGCGAATAGCCCACGCCCAGCTGCGCGATCCTGTAGGTGGGCAGGCTCACGAGCGACTGGTCGCGGAAGGCGGCGCCGCCCGCGACGGGCCGGAGATAGCCCATGATCGTGCGGAAGGTGGTCGTCTTTCCCGCGCCGTTGCGTCCCACCAGGCACACCAGCTCGCCCGCGCCCACCTCGAGCGAGATGCCTCGCAGGATCCGGCTGCCCTGGATGTCGACCACGAGGTCCCGGATCGCGAGCATCAGGCCTCCTTCGCCAGGCGGCCGACCATCTTGCCGACGATGGCCGCGACGATCTCGGGGTCGCTGAAGAAAGCCGCGGGCGGGCGGTCGGCGAGCACCTTGCCGGCCGTGAGGGCCACGATGCGCGTGGAGTACTCGGCCACGAGGTCCATGTCGTGCTCGACCAGGATGATGGCCTTCACGCCGGCCTTCTTCGCCGCGTCCACGACGTTGCGCATGATGCCGTGCTTGTCCGCGCTGGAGACCCCGCTGGTGGGCTCGTCCAGGAGGATCACCTCGGGCTGGAGGGCGAAGGCGCTCGCGATGTCCAGCAGCTTCTTCTCGCCCTGCGAGAGGTAGCGGGCCTCGGTCTCCAGCTTGCGCTCGAGCCCGAAGATCGAAGCGACTTCGCGCACGCGATCGCGCACGCCCCGGTCGTCGTCCACGGCGCTGAAGAACCGCAGGCCCTTGCCTTCCTGGGAGACCACCGCCACCGCGATCGTCTGCCTGACCGTCATGGCCGGGAAGATATGGACGAGCTGGAAGGCGCGCGCCATGCCGCGACGCGCGAGCATCACCGGGCCGATGCCCGCGATGTCCTGGCCGCGGAAGCGCACCAGGCCCGCCGTCGGCTTGAGCAGGCCCGTGAGCACGTTCACCAGCGTCGTCTTGCCGGCCCCGTTGGGGCCCACGATGGAGACCAACTCCCCCTCGGCGATCGCGAGGGAGACGTCGTCCAGTGCGACGAAATCGCCGTACATCTTTCCGACGCCCACCGTTTCGAGGATCGTGCTCATCGCTTGTGCAGCCTCGTCCAGAGATCCTGCCCCACGCCCACGAGGCCCCGCGGGAAGAGCACGACGATCACGATGAGCGTGAGGCCCAGCCAGAACCGCCAGAACTGGGTGAGGCCCATGAGCTCGGACTTGAGGAAGATGAAAGTGAAGGCGCCCACCAGCGGACCGAAGAAGTTGGCGAAGCCCCCGAGCACGGCCATGAAGACGAGCTCCCCGGAGTGCGTCCAGTACGCGAGCTCCGGATCCGCCTGCCCCGTGTTGATGGCGAGGATCGCCCCGCCGACGGCGCAGTAGAAGGCGGAGATCGAGAAGGCGATCAGGCGGAAGAAGCGCACGCGCACCCCCAGGTATTCGCTCTTGCGCCGGTTCTCGCGCGAGGCCACCAGGTGCAGGCCGAAGGGCGAGTGCACGATGCGCCACATGACGAAGCCCAGGATGGCGAGCAATCCCACGCAGTAGTAGTAGAACGGCCCGACCAGGAACGCCGTCTTGTCGAGATCCTTGAACTCGTTGCCGAAGAGCGAGGGCCGGAGCACCCGGATGCCCGTGTCGCCGCCGGTGATGTCGTAGAACTTGAAGAGGAACGAGTGGAAGAGCATCCCGAAGGCGAGGGTGAGGATGCCGAAGAAGATCTTTTCGTAGCGGACCGACAGGAGCGCCACGGGAATCGCCGCGGCCACCGCAGCCGCACCCGACAGGAGCAGCACCAGCTCGAAGCTCTTGATGCCGAGCTTGCTCGAGAGCACCGCCGCGCCGTACGCCCCGACCGCGACGTAGAGCGCGTGGCCGAACGACAGGAGCCCGGTGTACCCGAACAGCAGGTTGAAGCCCAGGAGCGCGATGGCGTAGGCCACCGCCGGCAGCACGAGCGTGATGTAGTAGGCCGAAAGGACGCTGGGCAGCGCGAAGAGCGTCGCCAGCGCGGCCAGGACGAACACCCCCACCGCCGTCTTCATTCGACCGCCTTGCCGAACAGCCCGGCCGGACGGAAGACGAGCACGATGATCACCACGAGGTAGATGGCGAGCATCTCGAGCTCCGCGTACCAGGAGATGGCCGCCGCACGCATGAGGCCGACGATGAGGGCGCCGACCAGGGCGCCGCGCATGCTGCCCAGGCCGCCGATCACGACGACCGCGAAGGACTCGACCACCAGTTCCACGGGCATGTCGAGGGAAGCGGCCGCCGTGGGTACGACGAGGGCCCCGCCCACGGTGCCCAGGATGGTGCCGAGCGTGAAGACGCTCGCGTACATGACGCGCGCGTTGACGCCGAGGGCCAGGGCCATCTCGCGGTTCTCTGCCGTGGCGCGAAGGATGCGCCCGAAGTTGGTCTTCTGCAGGAACGCGCCGATCCCCAGGGCGATGACGATGCTCGCCAGGATGACGAGCAGGTTGTAGGCGGGCCCCTTGACCGCGCCCAGCTGGATCGAGCCGTAGAGCGACGCGATGTCACCGAGCTGCTGCGGGTTGGCGCCCCAGAAGTAGCGCAGCACGTCCTGGAACATGAGGACGAGCGCGAAGGTGAGCAGGAGCTGGAAGGCCTCGTCGCGGTCGTAGACCGTGCGCAGCAGCGCCTCGATGAACGGCCCGATGGCGCCCAGCACGATGCCGGAGAGGATGAGCACCGGCAGGAAGAGCACCGGCGGCACGCCGGCCGCGATCGCCCAGTTCACCGCGCTGATCCCGAAATAGGCGCCCAGGGCGTAGAACGACCCGCAGGCGAGGTTCACGATCTTCTGGACGCCGAAGACGAGCTGCAGGCCCGCGGCGACCAGGAAGAGGACGGCGGCGTGAAACACGCCGCCGAAGACGATGTCGAAAAGGGCGGTCAAGACCCGTCCGCTACAGCTTGATCTGCGCGGTCTCGATCCACTTCCAGAAATCCGCGCCCGGCGGCTTCTGGATCTGGTCGGAATACATCGTGTCCACGGTGCCCAGCGTCGGGAAGTCGTAGCTGTTCTTGTGCGTGGTGAGGCCCTGGTAGAAGGTCTGCTCGGCGATGTGGTCCTTCCTCATGTGGCCGGGGCCGCCGAGGGACTGGACCTTCACGCCCTCCATCGCGCTGATGATGTCTTCCTTGCCCGGCCAGGCGTTCTTCGCCTTCTGCGCCGCCTCGACGCCCGCCTTGAACACCTGCATCGCGAAGTACGCGCGGTCGGCCTCCCAGTGCGGGTAGTCCTTGTACTTGTCCACGTACATTTTCACGAAATCCTTCTGCAGGGGGGAGGCGTCCTTGTGGTCGAAGTAGAGCGTGTTGTGGCCGAAGATCATGCCCTCGGGCGTGAAGCTCTTCTTGAGCGCCGTGTGCTGGAAGCCCGCGGCCGGGAAGACGAACTTGGTGCCCCCGTCCATGAGGCCGGCGCCGTGGGCCGTGCGCATGAAAATGGGCAGGTCCGCGAAAAGGAGCGAGGAGAAGATGAGGTCGGGCTTGGCGGCCTTGAGCGCGGCGACGTGGGAGTTCAGGTCCGTGGTGCCCACCTTCGGCCACTGGTCCGCGACCACCTTGTGCTCGACGCCGAACTTCTTGAGCAGCGCCTGGAACGCCGCGAAGTTGTTGCGGCCGTAGGAGTAGTCCGGGTTGATGCCGGCGATGGTCTTGAACTTGCCCTTCCAGTACTTGATGGCGAGGAGCGAAGCCATCACCGCCTCGCACTCGTTGTCCGTGCTGCGGAAGACGTAGCGGGGATTCGCCATCGTCTCCTTGACGCCGTCCTGGGTGGTGCCGTCCCAGAAGATCAGGAGGGCCTTCATCTCCTCGGCCACGGCGCCCATGGCGAGGGAGACGCCGGAGGACACGATGCCCTGGACGCAGTCGACCTTGTCCTGGAGCACGAGCTTCCTCAGGCGCTCGATGGAATCCTTGGGGTTGGTCTCCTCCTCGACGATGAGCTCCACCTTGCGCCCGGCGATGCCGCCCGTGGCGTTGATGCGCTCGACGGCGAACATCGTGCCGCGCAGGCCGCATTCGCCGATGGTGCCGGCGATGCCCGCCTTGGGCGCGATGATGCCGACCTTGATCGGCGTGTTCTGCGCGAACGCCGGAAAACTCAGGTACGGGGATGCCGCCGCGACGACGCCGGTGCCGCCGAGGGCCTGCAAAAGCTTTCTGCGCTTGCTGTTCATGGTCGTCCTCCTCCTTGTGGTTTTCGATCGGTGAGACCGCTTTCGAACTTACGCGAGCGAGCGTCTCGAATCAATCTCGCGTTGCTTCATGCGGCGCGCTCCAGCCATCGCGCCACGCCTTCGATCGTGCGGAAGTCGGCGATCGACCGGGCCTCGCGCACCCCGCGGGCAAGCACCATGCGCGTGAGCGCCTGGCCCGGGGGCAACTCGAGGCAGACCGCGAGCGAGCGCTCTTGCGCCTCCTGCAGGGCCGACCGCCAGCGGATGGGGCGGCAGACCGCCCCTGAGAGCGCCTCGGCCGCGTCCTCGATCCGGTGGAGCCACTGGCCGTCGATGCCCCGCGCCACGGGCCAGCGCGGCGCGAGGCCCCCCATCGCCGCGATCACCGAGCGCAGGGCCGCCGCGGCCGGCTCCAGCAGGGGCGTGTGCGAAGGCACCGTGACGGACACCGGATGCGCCGTGCCGCCCGCCCCCGATAGCGCCTGCGCCGCCCGGTCCACCTCGGCTCGCGTCCCGGCGAGGATCCAGTGATCCCGCTCCACCTCGATCGCCACGTGGACCGCCGGGCCTCGCAGCCGCTCCACCGCCGCCGCGTCGACCCCCGTCATCGCCACCATCGTGCAATCCGGCGGCGAGGCGGCGAGCATGAGCCGGGCTCGCGTGCTCGCGAGCGTCATCGTTTCGGTCACGGTCCACGATCCCGCGCAGCCCCAGGACGACACCTCGCCCACGCTGTAACCGGCGACCGCCTCGGGCTGCGGCACGTGGGGCTCCAGCGCCCGCCAGCTCGCGAGCGCCGTCGCCACCATGCCGATCTGCGCGAAGACGGGCTCGAAGAGGCCCTCCCCGGCGCGGACCCTCGCCGCGATGTCGATCCCGACGGCCGTCGAGGCTTCCTCGATCGTCTCGCGGCCCTGCGGCGTCGCCAGGGCGAAATCGAGCATCTCCGGGTGCTGGCCGCCCTGGCCCGGACAGAGGAGGAGATAGCCCGGCATGGCTCACCGGAACCCTTCCCGCGCGTGGACGAAGAGCGCGGCCGCGAGGAGATCCGCCGAGCCGCCGGGACTCAGGTTGCGGGCGACGAAGGCGCGGTGCCGGGCGAGGGCGCGCGCCGCGCCATCGGCCGCGAGCATGCCGCCGCCGGCGAGGAACTCGCGCGCCGACGCCTGCGCGAAGCGAAGGCCCGCCTCGCCGCCGCGATGCAGGAGATTGGTGTCGTCGAGCGTGTCCACCAGGGCGAAGAACGCCTCGACGGACGCCGCGTTGGCATCGCCGCCGGCTTCGCGCACGCGACGCAGGGCGGGCAGCGCCGCGCCGTAGACGGCCGGGAATCCGGCGGCGGCCTGCGCCTGCGCGCCGCCCGCCCCGCCGGATCGCAGCACCCGGCTGCCGTGGCTCGCGGGGTCGGTGCGATGCGCGAGGATGTCCGCGCCCCAGCGGGAACGCACATGCTCGCCCAGCGTCGCGGCGGGCCGGGCGCCGGCCGCCGCCGCGAGCAGGCCCAGCGCGAAGATCGATCCGCGGTGGGTGTTCACGCCGCCTGTCGCGCGCGACATGGCCACCTCCGCCGCGATGCCCATGCGGCGCAGCGTGTCGAACCCGGCGCCGGTCGCGCCCGCGCGCGCGCAATCGGTGAAGTAGCCGCGCAGCGCCCGGGCGCTCGCGACGAAGTGCGAGGCCCGCATGTCGGCGTGGCTGCCCGTGTCGACGAGGCTCACGAGGCCGGGCTTGGGCCAGGCCACGAGTTCGGCGAGAAGCGCCCGCACGGCGCCGTGGCCGATGCCGATGGCGTCCGCGTCGAGGCGCGCGCGCGGCGGGACGGCGACGATCATCGCCAAGCCTCCGCCAGTGCCGCGCGCGCGACGAGCCGCGCGCCCGCCGGCGACTTGACGAGCACGCTCGCCGGGGCCGCCACCCATTCGCGCCAGTTCACGGCGTCGCCCGTCTCGTCCTCGATCTCGCCGTCGAGCCGCAGGGGCGACCGGGCCTCGTGCGCGGCCAGGTGCTCGAGCCAGCGAGCGAGGCCCGCGGCTCGCGCCGGCGCGAGCAGGTCGAGATCGGACGCGGGCGTGAGGTACGCCTCGCCCGTGCGCCACTGCCACGCGGCCGAGCCGAAGGCGCGCGCCGTGAATCCGAGCGTTCGCGCCAGCGCGGCCAGCTCGTGCGCCACCGCCCGCGCTTGCGGCGGCAGCACGCCCGCCACGACCTCGAGCGGCGCGGGCTCCTCGACACCGGCCATCTGCGCCGGGTGCACCTCGGTCGCGATGCGCCGCCGTCCCTCGGCGAGCGGCAGGCAAAGGCCCGCCGGCTGGCAATCCGCCCGGTCGCCCGCCGCGCGGGCCCGCGCGACGAGAGGCCAGCCGAGCGCCAGGCAACGCCGTACCGCCTGCGCCGAGGCCTCGTCGCGGCACTGGCCGGCCACCGCCTCGCGCGCGTCGGCTCGGACGTGGACCCAACGATGGCGGCGCAGGCCGGTCATGGCTTCAGGGTTCCCGCAGCAGGCGTTCGACGACGTCATTCGCGGCGAGGCGGCCGCCCCGCTCGGCGCCGAGCGAGCGCCGGCGATCGCCGCGGGCCGGCCGCGCGAGCGCGGCCGCGAGGGCCTCGGCGAGATCGCCGTGCCACACCGCCTCCAGGCAACCGAGCTTCTCGTAGTTCTGCGCGCCAGGCCCGAAGATGGGCGAGGTGCGGCAGAGTTCCTCCAGCCGCTCGACGGGTATCTGCGTGATGCGCGACATCGCCGGCAAAGCCATCACACGCACCTGCGCATCGGGGGTCGCGTACGCCTCGTCGGCCGTCATGCCGAGAGCCAGGAACCCCCCGCTCACCGCCTCGCCGTAAACGAGCGCGAGGATCCGGTGTCCGCGGCGGCGCGCCACCTCGAAGCACTTGGCCAGATGCGCCAGGTAACCGGGGTTGCCGAGCATCTCGTCGCGCCGGGAGAGATTCTGTCCCTGCGTGTCCACCAGCATGAGGATCGGGCGGCCGGGATGATCTTCCATGATGGCGAGCACGTCGCCGGCGAGCGCGAAGGCGAGGTCGGCGCCGATCGCGGCGTGCGCGTGCGTGCCGACCACGGCCACCTCGGTGTCCCTCGTGCGCCCCGTGCCCACGACGCGGCCACCCTCCAGGCGCGCGTCGTGGCCGGCGGGGAAGAGCGCGTCGCACAGGGCGAGGACGTCACGCATCGGCGCGCTCCCGAAGCGGCGCGGCCATCTCGACGAAGGGCCCGGGCTCGAGCATCGGTACCCGGGCCGGGTCCGCCACGCCAAGCGCCGACCAGATGTCGAGCGAATCGGGCGCCTCGCCGAACCGCGCGAGCCGGCGGCCGAGGGCCTCGTGCTCGGCTCGGACCGAATCGAGGTCGAGCGGGCGCGCGTGCCCGAGATACGGCACCACAGCCTCGCGCAGCGCCTCGAAGCGGTCCTCGACCAGCGCGTCCGCCTCGCCCAGCAGGTAGCGGTGCTTGCCGCCCATGGTGCGCCAGACGAGCGCGCGGTCCCGGGCGTCGAACTCCTCCACGCCCCTATGCGCCTCGATCACCTCGGGACCGGACACCGAGAGCCGGCCTTCTTCCGTCATGACGATCCGGTCGCAGCCGCGCGCAACGATGCCGATGCCCCCGTAGCAGCCGTTCGAGCCGGCGCACACCGCCACGACGGGGACGCCCGCGAGGCGTGCCTCGAACACCGCGCGCTGGATCTCGGCGATGGCAACGAGGCCCGCATTGGCCTCGTGCAGCCGCACGCCGCCGGTGTCGAGCAGCAGCACCACGCCGTCCGGCCTGTCCCGGGCGGCGCGCAGGAGCACGCCCGTGAGCTTGGCGCCGTGCACCTCGCCGACGGCGCCCCCCATGAACTCCGGCTCCTGCGCGGCGAAGTACACCGGCCGGCCCGCGAGCGTCGCGCGGCCGGTGGCCACGCCGTCGTCGAACGCGGCCGGCATTCCCAGCGCGGCAAGGTGCGGGCTGGTCACGCGCGCCGACGGCCCGAGCCACTCGTGCACGCTGCCCGCGTCGAAGAAGCGCGCGACCCGCTGGCGCGCCGTGGCCTCGAGGTAGCCCGCGCTCACGCGGCCCCCAGCTCGGCCGCGGCCTGCGCGAGTCGCAGCCCCACGACCGCCGGCGTCGCACCCGCATCGTTGATGGTGATCAGCAGGTCCGGCAGGCGTACTCGGTCCGCGAAATCGCCGAGCACCGCCTTCCAGGTATTCCCGAAGCCGTGCACGGAACTGCTCACCTCGACGCGCAGCCGCCCGCCGAGCGGCGCGCTCTCGCACAACGCCTCGAGGTTGCCGGAGCCCACGACGCCGACGATCACGGCCGCCGCCGGCCGCGGGCGCTCGGGATAGGGGCCGAACTCGAAAACGAGATGTTCCATGGTCACCAGTTGCGGAAGCGCTTGGGAGGGTCGTAGAGGCCACCGGACCACCGCACGAGGTCCTTGATGGAGCGCGCCGCGAGCAGGTCGCGCGTGGCGAGGCGCGGGTCGATGCCCAGGTCTGCGGGACGTTGGACGATGCCGCGGTCGCGGAGGCCCTCGACCGCGGCGCGGTCGCGCGCGAGGCCCACCGGCGTGTAGCCCGCGACGCCCCGCACCGCCTGCTCGCGCTCGGCCACCGTCGCGCACCGGTGCAGGTGGGCGATGCCCTCCTCGGTCACCAGGTGCGTCACGTCGTCGCCGTAAACCATCACCGGCGGCAGGTCGAGGCCGAATTCATCCATGAGCTTCCACGCGTCCAGCTTCTCGACGAACGTGGGCTGCATCTTCTCCCGGTACGTCTCCACCATCTGCACGACCAGCTTGCGGCCCCGGGGCATCGTGCCGCCGCCGGGCCGCGCGGCCTCCCGTCCGGCCATGAGCCACGGCTTGCTCACGTGGCGCCGCCCGCGGGAATCGCTGCCGAAGTTCGGCGCTCCGCCGAACCCGGCGATGCGGTTCGCGGTGGCCGTCGACGAATTGCCCTCCGGGTCCACCTGCAGCGTCGAGCCGATGAAGAGGTCGGCGTAGTGGCCCGCGAGCTGGCAGAACACGCGGTTCGAGCGCATCGAGCCATCGGGCCCGTTGAAGAAGACGTCGGGCCTCGCGGCCGTGTAGGCCTCCATGCCGAGTTCCGAGCCTGCGCAGTGGATTCCCTCGACCCATCCCGACTCGATGGCGGGGATGAGCGTGGGGCACGGGTTCACCGTCATGTAGCGGCAGATCCGGCCCTTGAGTCCCAGGCTCTCGGCGTAGGTCGGCAGGATGAGCTCGATGGCCGCGGTGTCGAAGCCGATGCCGTGGTTCAGGCGCGCGACCTCGTAGGGCGCGTAGATGCCCTTCACCACCATCATCGCCATGAGCACCTGTATCTCGGTGATGTTGGCCGGGTCGCGCGTGAAGATGGGCTCGATGTAGTGCGGCTTCGGGGCCTTCACGACGAACGACACCCAGTCCGCGGGCACGTCCACCCGCGGCACGCGATCGACGAGCTCGTTCACCTGGGCGACGACGATGCCGCTCTTGAAGGCGGTGCCCTCGACCACGGCGGGCGTGTCCTCGGTGTTGGGACCGGTGTACAGGTTGCCCTCGCGGTCGGCACTGTGCGCGGCGACGAAGGCGACCCGCGGCGTGAGGTCCACGAAGTAGCGGCTGTAGAGCTCGAGGTACGTGTGAATCGCGCCGATCTCGATGCGGCCTTCCTTCACGAGCCGGGCCATGCGCACGCCCTGGTCCCCGGAATAGCAGAAGTCCAGCCGCTTCGCGATGCCGCGCTCGAAAAGGTCCAGGTGGGCGGGGAGCGCGAGGTTGGACTGCACCACGTGCAGGTCGTGGATCACCGCCGGGTCGAGCTTCGCGAGCGACGCGGCCAGGAAGTCCGCATGCTTCTGGTTGTTGCCCTCGATGCAGATTCGATCGCCCGGAACGAGCACGGCGGCGAGCAGCTCGCCGATGCGCGAGGCCTCGACGATGCGGCCCAGGCCCGCGGCGCGCGCGCGCGCCATGCGCGCCGCGCGGTCGCGCTCACCGCGGTTCCAGATGCGATCCACCCGGGCGGTTCCCGTCAGCTCTCGAGGGTGATGCCGGCGTCGCGGATGACCTTGCCCCACTTGGCCAGCTCGCTCCTGAGCAGCTCGCTCACCTGCTGCGGCGTGCGGGGGCCCACGTCCTCGTTGCCGAGCTTCTCGAGGTCCCGGACGAGGCCCGGGTCCGCGAGGACCGTGGCGAGTTCCTTCTCGAATCGCGTGCGCTGCGGCGCGGGAAGCGCCGCCGGGGCGACCATCATGAACCAGAGCACCGCCTCGTAGCCCGCGAGCCCCTGCTCGGCGATCGTGGGCACGTCCGGCAGCGCGCCCGAGCGCTTCGCGCTCGTCACGCCCAGCGCCCGGGCACGGCCCGACTGGATCATCTGCAGCGCCGGCCCGATCGTCGCGAACATGACGGGCACCTGGCCGCCGATGAGGTCGGTGAGCGCGGGGCCGGCGCCCTTGTAGGGCACGTGGGTCATCTTCACCGCGGCCTGGGCCTTGAAGAGCTCCCCCGCGAGGTGATGCACGGAGCCCACGCCGGAACTCGCGTAGTTGAGCTTGCCGCCCTCGGTCTTCGCGAGCGCGACGAGCTCCTTCACGTTGTTCGCCTTGACCGACGGGTGAACGAGCAGCACCAGGCCCGTGGCGCACACGTACGAGAGGGGCACCAGATCCTTGAGCGGGTCGTAGCCCACCTTGCGCAGGTTGGGCATGATCGTCATCGGGCCCGAGTCCGTGAGGCCGATGGTGTAGCCGTCCGGGGCGGATTTCGCCACGAAATCGGCGCCGATCGAGGCGCCGGCCCCGGGCTTGTACTCGTAGACGACCGGCTGGCCCAGCCGCTGCTCGAGCTGGCGTCCGACCAGGCGCGCGGTCGCGTCGGTGGCGCCCCCCGTGCTGTAGCCGATCACGACCTTGACGGGCTTGTCGGGGAACTGCGCGCGTGCGGCGAACGGCCAGGCGAGCGCGGCAGCGCCCGCCGCCAGGCCGCCCAGGACCTTCCTGCGTGGGTGGTTCATCGGTGTTCTCCTCTCGTTGTCGTTCGGACCCTCTGGCGGGGCCTAGACCTGTGTGGTGTTCCGCGTGAATTTCTCGATGGCGTCCAGCAGCTTGTCCGACGCCTTGGCCGCGCGCGCCTCGTCGCCGGCCGCGATGGCGCGGGCGATGTCGGCGTGGAGCTTCGCGGTGCGGGGCAGGTCGGCGGCCTTCTTGTGGTTCATGTACCAGAAGCGGCGCGAGAGCGAGTGCATGAGGCTCATCGCGCCCAGCGCGAACTCGTTGTGCGCGGCCTGGCTGCAGAGCTCGTTGAAGGCGCGGTCGGCGCGGATGAAGGCCACGTCGTCGCTCGCCTGCGCGGAGCGCTCGAAGTCCGCGACGATGTCGCGGAACTTCGCGCGCTCGTCCTCCGTGGCGCGGCGGGCCGCGCTCGTGGCGATGAGGCGCTCGAGCTCGCGGCGCACCTCGAGCAGGCGCAGCTGGCTGCCGACGTTGATCTCCGACACCATGATGCCGCGCCGCGGGAGAATGACGACGAGCCGCTCGCGCGCCAGGCGCTGGAGGGCCTCGCGGATGGGCGTGCGCCCGATACCCAGGCGCGCGGAGAGTTCCGACTCCGACACCGCGGTGCCGGGCGCGAGCTGGAGCGTGACGATCTGTTCCTCGAGATCCTCGTACGCCCGGTCGGTGAGGCTCTGCCCGCGCGCGGGCCTCCTGGTGCGCTTGGCCATGGGCTCAGGCGTGCTTGCGCTTCTCGACCAGGCCCAGGAACTTCTCGTATTCCCTTTCGTCCACGCCGTAGCTGTGGTCGTCGTCCGGGAACGTGCCGGCCTTCACGTCCTTGATGTAGGCGTCGATGCCCTTGAGGGCGACCTCCGTGAGGTTCGCGTAGCGCTTGGTGAACTTGGGCTTGAAATCGGTGAAGACGCCCAGGAGGTCGTGCCCCAGGAGGATCTGCCCGTCGCAGCCCACGCCCGCGCCGATGCCGATGGTCGGGATCTCCAGCTGCCGAGAGATGACGGTGGCGATCTTCGCGGGCACCGCCTCGAACTCCAGCATGAAGCAGCCCGCGTCCTGGATGGCGAAGGCGTCCTCGAGGATCTTCATGGCCGTATCGGCCGTCTTCCCCTGGATGCGGAAGCCGCCGAACATGGCCACGGTGTGGGGCGTCATGCCGATGTGCGAGGCCGTGGGGATGCCCGCATCGACCATGGCCTTGAGGATGTGCGCCTGGCTCCGGCCGCCCTGGGGTTTCACGGCGTCCGAGCCGCCCACCTGCATGAAGCGCGTGGCGTTCGTGAGCGCGAGCTCCACCGTGTGGTAGCTCTGGTAGGGCATGCAGCCCAGCACGAAGGTATTGGGGGCGCCCCGGCGGATGGCGGCGCAGTGCATCACCATCATGTCCATCGTGGCGGGGATCGTGGTCGGGTGGCCGTGGGCGATCATGGCGAGGCTGTCGCCGCACACGGCGACGTCGACGCCGGCCATCTCGGCCCAGCGGGCGGACGTGTAGTCCGGCACCGACATGTAGACCATCTTCTCGCCCGTGTGCTTCGAGTCGCGGATCTCCTGGATCGTCCGCTTCTTGCGGGCTGCCTCCTGCGGGTTCTGCGCCAATGCCCTCTCCCTTGACACCGCTTCTGATCGATCACTAACATATCAGGCAAATCCACGCGAATCAACGGGCCAAGCCATGATGACCGACAAGCAGCGCCGATTCCGCGAGAAGTACCTCTCCGAGATCAGCCCCTGGTATCACGGGCTCTTGCACATCGGTGTCATGTACGTCGCGGGCATCAGCACCATCGCCTGGTGCGTGAGCCAGCTGAAGAGCCCCACGTGGGAATGGCTCCTCATCATCCCCATCGCGATCGCCGGCAATTTCGTGGAGTGGGGCATGCACATGCACGTCATGCACCGCCTGAAGGACGTCTTCGCGCTCCGGGCGATCTACGACCGCCATACCCGCCAGCACCACCAGTACTTCACCGACAATGACGTCGAGATCCACACGGTCCGGGAGTTCCGCATCGTCTTCTTCCCGTGGCGCGTGCTCATCGTGCTGGCCGTGGCGAGCGCGGTCTTCGGCTACACCGCCTCCCTCGTGCTGGGCCCGAACGCCGGCTACATGTTCCCGATCACGATGATCGGCCACTACATGGTCTACGAGACCTTCCACGTGTGCTGCCACCTGCCGGAGAACGCGTTCATCCGCAACGCGCCCTTCATCAGCACCATCCGGCGCCACCACACCGCGCACCACAACATGGGGATCATGATGCACCTGAACATGAACCTCACGTTCCCCGTCGCGGACTGGGCCATGGGCACGAGCGACCTGAACCGCGGACTCCTGGGCCACCTCTTCAACGGCTACGACGAGACGCACCAGAAACCGGAACTGAAGCCCCTGATCGCGAAGTTCCGCACGGCCAAGGTGGAAGAAGAGCGCGTGACGCTCGAGGGCCCGAAGCTGAGCGAGGACGAGATCCGCACGCTCGTGGGCGCCGGCAGCCAGGCCTGAGCCTCACCGCGCGGCCCCTTTGCGGGTGCCCCCCGGCACTCCCCCGGCACTCCCCCGGCACTCCCCCGGCTACTCGCCGCGCGCCGCGGGCGCCGGGACGGCCTCGCCTTCGCGCATGAACATCGCCGCCTCGATCTCGCCCCCGGGCGGCACGACCACGAATTCCGGACCCGCCTCCTCCAATCGCTGCGGCGCGACAAGCAGCGCCTCGAGCAGCGACGTGGTGCCGATGACCTCCTCGTACTGCATGTCCCAGCGCTGGGCGCAGAAGTCCGCGACGCGCTTCGCCATCGGCCGGCTTTCGTCGAGCTCCTGCCGGCTGAAGCCGACCATGCACAGCCTGCGGTAGTGGTGGTACTTCATCTCGACCAGGTAGTCGGCCGACTCCTCGCCGAAATCCCGCACGTAGTCCAGGTAGTCCTGGAGGGGCTCGTCCTTCGCCTCCAGCCAGCCGCGCGTGAGGTAGTAGGTGTTGGGGTTCGCGAAGAAGCGCTGCACGTAGCGCTGGTGCGAGCCCAGGAAGATGGCGACGCAGTCGTGCGTGCGCGGGATCACGAGCGTGTGCGCCCCCGACTTCACGCCGACCAGGCCATTGCCGCACAGCCCGTAGCCGACGATGATGGTGCTCGGCTGCGGCTCGGCGTCGATCGACGCCTGGAGCGCCGCAGCCAGCTTCTTCGGCGTGTTGTGCAGCAGGATGTCCTGATAGGTCACCTTCATGTCCGCCGGCAGCATCGTGCCCAGCAGTTCCTGCATCACGCGGCAGGCGATGACCACGGTGGGACGCGGGGATGGGTTCACGGCTTCTGCCTCACGGGGTTGAAGGAGCGGCCTCGCGCGCGCGGCCCGGACGGCGAGCGGCGAGCACTCCCGAATCGCGCACCAGGCCGGCGATGGCGTCGTCCTGCTTCGGCGCCATGATGTGCACGCCGGCGACGCCGCGAATTCCGCGGATCGCCTGGATCAGCTCCACGCAGATGCGACGTCCCTCCGCCCGCGGATTCTCCGCGCCCTCCAGGCGCGCGACGATCGCGTCGGGGATGTGCACGCCAGGCACCCGGGTACGCAGCCAGCGCGCGGTCTTCGCCGAGGCGATGGGGCCCACGCCGATGAGGATGTGGCAGCGCTCGTGCAGTCCCTCGTCGCGCACCTGCGCCATGTAGGCCTCGAGCCGGTCGAGATCGAAGCAGTACTGCGTCTGCACGAACTGCGCGCCGGCGGCGATCTTGCGCGCGAGCCGCAGCGGGCGCATGTCGAAGGGCGGCACGAACGGGTTGTCCGCGCCGCCCAGGAAGAGCCGCGGCGGCTGGATGATCTTGCGGCCGGAGAGGAACCGCCCCTCGTCGCGCATGACGCGCGCGGCCTGCAGGAGCGACATGCTGTCCAGGTCGAACACCGGCTTCGCGTCGGCGTGATCGCCCACGGTCGTGCCGTCGCCCGTGAGGCAGAGGAGGTTGCGGATGCCCAGGGCCGCCGCGCCCAGGATGTCGCCCTGGATGGCGATGCGGTTGCGGTCGCGGCAGCTGATCTGCGTCACCGGCTCGCAGCCGGCCTGCACGAGCAGCGCCGATACGCCCAGGCTCGACATGTGGCAGTTGGCGCCGCTGCCGTCGGTGACGTTGATCGCGTCGACGTGGTCGCGGAAATGCCCCAGCTGCGCCGACACGTCGGCCGGATCGGCCGAATCCGGCGGCGAGAACTCGGCCGTGACCACGAACTCCCCGGCGCGGAGCAGGCGCTCCAGGCGGCTGTCGGTCGTCGTCGCCGGCGCGCCGCTGATGGGCGGCGGCGTGTGCTCCCCGCGCGCCAGGCGCATCCAGCTCGAGGTGCCGGCGTGGCGCGCGCTCGCCGGCGGGTTCGGCAGCCGCGGAAAGGCGGCGCCCGGCATGCGCTGCATGCCGCGCCATCCTTCCACCCAGACACATTGCATCTGCGGCTTGGCTTCGCACCCCCCGTCGGGCCGCACGCCGCCGCACGGGCCGTTCCTCACCGACTTCGGGCAGTTCATCGGGCAGGCCATGCCGTTGACCGAAAGCAGGCAATAGCCGCACATGTGGCAATCGAAGAAGAGCCCCTTCACGTTCGACTCGACCCAGGCCGCCGGCTTCTCGGCGCGCGCGTAGCCGATCGCCTTGAACGCCGGCCGCAGGGCGCCGAGAAGGGCGAGGAGCATCCGGTAGGCGCGCGCCTGGAAGGCCGCGTGGCGCACCGACCAGCGTCGCAGCGCGAGCATGCTCAGCGCGCCTCGAGCTGGTCCGCCGGCACCGCCGACAGCTCGGTGCAGGCGATGAACAGGTCCTGGAAGTCCGCGCGATGGGACAACTCGATCACGCGCATGTTCTCCGCGAGCTTGCGGACCCGCCGTCGCTCGTGGCGGTTGAAGAGCGCCATGCGCGCGCCGTCGCCGGCCGCGTTGCCGATGGACTCGATGCGCTCCACCGGGACCGGCGGCACCAGGCCGATGGCCACGATGTCGCCCGGCGCGAGGTGGTTGCCGAACGTGCCGGCCAGGTAGATGCGGTCGAGCTCCTTCACGCCCTGGTCGCGCAGGAGGATCTCGATGCCGGCGCGAAGGGCCGCTTTGCCGAGCTGGACGCTGCGCACGTCCTGCTGCGTGAATACGATGTCGCGGCCGGTGCGAGTCTTCCGGCCCTCCACGAGGAGCGCCTCGGGGACGCCCGTCGCCGCTTCCGTGCGCACGTGCGCGTGCGCGCCCGTCGTCACGAACCCGCCGTCGGACCCGAGCGAGCCGGCCTCGACCAGCGCCTTCACGATCGAGATCACGCCCGAGCCGCACAGGCCGAAGGGGCGCTTGTCGCGCTCGCCCACCGGCGGAATCGCGGCCCAGCGCAGGCTGCCGTCAGGATCCGCCCAGACCCGTTCGATGGCGCCGGGCGCGGCCCGCACGCCACATCGAATGTGGGCGCCCTCGTAGACAGGCCCGGTCGCGCAGGACGTCGCGGTGAGCACGCCATCCTTCGCCAGCACGACCTCGCCGTTGGTGCCGATGTCCACCAGCAAATGGGTGCCGCGATAGAACGCCGGCCCGCGCGTGAGCACCGCCGCGAGGGTGTCGCCGCCGATGTACCCGGCGGGCATCGGCAGCACGAACACCGGCGCCCCCGGGCCGAGGCGAAGTCCCAGGCTCGCGGCCTCGACCTCCACGCCGTCGGCGAGCACGGGCAGGTACGGCCCGCGCCCGATGGGCTCCGGATTGATGCGAAGCAGGATGTGCTGCATCGTCGGATTGCCGACCACCACGGCATCGGCGATGTCCACGAGGTCGATGCCCGCCTCGTCCGCGGCCTCCGCCACCAGGCGGTTGATCTCGTCGACCAGCAGCGACTGCAGTTTCGCGAGCGCCGCCACGTCCTCCTGCACGTGGGTCATGCGCGCGATCACGTCCTCGCCGTAGGCGGCCTGCGGGTTGGCGGCCGTGCGCAGCCCGGCGATCTCGCCGGTCTGCAGGTCGCACAGGAACATCACCATCGAGGTGGTGCCGACGTCGACCGCGACGCCGTAGAGACCGCGGTGCGTGCCGCGACGAAGGCCCGCCAGCCGCTTGCCGGCGAAGGTCGCGCTCACCTGCGTGGCCGCATCGAATCCCTTCTCGAGCGAATAGTCGGCCAGCACGGCGGTCGGGATGATCCGGGCCGGCGCGCCCGCCCGGGCGAGCGCCTCGCCGATCCGCTCGGCCAGGGGCCGCATCGGCTTCGCGTAGGCGCCTTCGATCTCGAGCGAAACCCGCTTCACGTGCGGGGCGAGCGCGACACGGGTGACGGTGTAGGGCTTGCGCGGCGCGCTCCTGAGCGCCTGGCTTTCCGGCGGGATGGACACGCAGGCCTCGCCCTGAACGTGGGCCCGGCAGGCGAGCCGGAACCGGGCATCGCCGCCGGGCGGCAGGAGCGCACGTTCCTCCTCCGTCGACGGGGAGAGCGCCGAGGCCTGGTCGTCCTCGACTTCGATGAGGCAGCTGCCGCACTTGCCGCGGCCGCCGCAGACGGACTTGATCCCGACGCCGCCCTTCCACGCGGCGGAGAGGACCGATTCGCCCGGCGCCACCTCGACCCGGCGCGATTCGGGCAGGAAGGTGATGCCTGAGAGCTCGGTCCGGTGCTCGGGCTTGGCCATGGGGGCTCGGGAACCGGGGACCGCGGGCGCCGGAGGCGGCCCGGTCAGGAGATCGCGCCCGACTGGAATGCGCCGAGGAAGTTCATGCAGTACTCGTCGCGCCCGAACACCGCCTCGGCGCCGTACATCACCGCCATGAGCTGCGTGTCCGTCGGGTCGATGATGGCCGCGTCCATTCCCGCGGCGATGGCACCGGCGAGAAACACGCGGTTCACGAGCTTGCGCGCGGGGAGCCCGAAGGACACGTTGGTAAGCCCGCAGACCGTGTGCACGCCCGGATAGCGCGCCATGATCTCGCCGATGGCCCCGATCGTGGCCTGGGCCGACCCCGAATCGGTGGCCACGGGGAACACCAGCGGGTCGACGTAGATGTCGTCGAGCGCGACGCCGGCAGCGACGAGGGCGTCGACCAGGCGGCTTGCCAGCTCCACCTTCAGGACGGTGGTGGAGGCCGGTACCTCCTCGCCTTGCGCCAACGCGATCACCTTGGCCTTGTGCTCGAGGACGAGCTGCAGCACCCGGGCGTACCGGTCGCGTTCCAGGTTGATGGAGTTGACCATCGGCCGCGGGCCGCGCACGCGCGGCAGCGCCGCAGCGAGCGCCGCGGGGTCCGAGGTATCCAGGCACAGGGGCAGGTCGGTGACTTCCTGCGCCCGGTCCACGAGCCAGCACAGCATCTCGGCCTCGCGGCCCGGGAAGGTGCCGCCGTTCACGTCGATGTAGTGCGCGCCCGCGGCGACCTGCATCCGGACTTCGGCCGCGATCGCCTCGGCATCGAACTTCTCCAGCGCTGCGCGGATCGCCTTGCGCGACGCGTTCACCCGCTCGCCGACGATCAGCATGCTCAGTACTTGCCGTACTTCTTGATGGCGTTCGCCATGGCCCAGACATTCTCGGTCTTGCAGTAGTCCGTCAGGCTGTTGGCGCTGCTGATGATGTAGCCGCCGCCCTTGCCGGCGACCTCGATGCGGCTCTTCACCTCCGCGTCGACTTCCTCCGGCGTGCCCAGCGTGAGCGTGTAGTCCAGGTCGATGTTGCCGATGAGGCAGACCTTGTCGCCGTACTCGCGCTTCATCCTGCCGATGTCCATCGCGGATGGCTGGATCGGGTGGATCGCGTTCATGCCCAGCTTCACCAGGCCCGGCAGGATGGGGAAGATGTTGCCGTCGCTGTGGAAGGCCCAGGGCTTCCTGATCGCGTCGGCCACCATCTTCTGGTAGGGCTGGAAGAACTCCTCGTACATCTCCATGTTGACCCAGGGCATCTTGGTGTCCGCATGGTCGTCGTTGGCCCAGTAGAAATCGAGATCGAGCTTGTTCAGGTTCTCGATCACCTTCACCGTCCACTCGGAGAAGCGGCGGTGGATCTCCTTCACCAGGTCCGGGTCGTCGAACATCATGAGCGAGAAGACGTCCAGGCCGATGCTCTCGATGGTGCTCGCGGTGCCCAGGCGGATGCGCGCGTAGACCGCGTAGTCCTCGCGGTACTGCTCGATCCACTTGGCGACCTGCTCGTAGCGGGCGGGGTGGTTCGGATCCGGCAGGTACTCGTCGAAGAGCTTGAGGGCGTCGCGGTCCGTGAGAAGCCCCTTCTTCACGTACGTGCGCCCGCTGGGCTCGACGCCCATGTCCGCGATCCAGGGCGGCACGAAGTCGAAGGTGATCTTCTTCGGGAAGTAGAACGATTCCTTGATCGACTTGGAGGTCTGCAGCGCCTGGCTCGCGCTGCCGGCCATGCCGGTGGGGAAGTGGTAGCCGAAGCCGTCCATGCCGAGCGCGCGGCACAGTTCCCCCGGCGTGTAGTCGGTGCGCCCGCCCATGATGCGGATCTGCAGCTGTTCCTCGACCTCGTTCTCGACGAAGGGCACCTGGTCGGGCTGGCCCCGCATGAGGGCCGTCATCACTCGTTCCTTGGGCGTCATTGGCTTGGCTTCCGGGGTTGGCCGCTCAGTGGAGCAGCTGGTTGCATTTCTCGACGCAGCCGTAGGCATCCTGGCTGTAGAAATCGGCGCCGATCTCGTCCGCGAACTTCTGCGTGACCGGCGCCCCGCCGACGCCGATCAGCACCTTGTCGCGCAGGCCGGCGCTCGAGAGCGCCTCGATCGTCCCGCGCATGCTTTCCATGGTGAGCGTGATGAGGGCGCTCAGCATCACGAAGCGCGGCGATTCGGCCTTGACGACCTCGACGAAGCGCTCCGGGCTCACGTCCACGCCCAGGTCGATGACCTCGTAGCCACCGCCCTCGAGCATGAGCTTCACGATGTTCTTGCCGATGTCGTGGAAGTCGCCGGCGACCGTGCCGACCACGGCCTTCGCCTTGCGCTCGTAGGTGCCCTTCACGAGCTCGGTCTTGATCGCCTCCATCGCCTCGCTCATGGCGCGGGCCCCCAGCATCATGTGCGGCAGGAAGTACTCGCCCTTCGAGTACTTCTCGCCGATCACCGACATGGCCGGGATCAGCGCGTCCGTCATGAGCGTCTTCGCCTCGATGCCGTCGGCCATCGCGGCCTTGATCGCGGCGAGCAGCTCGACGCGCTTGCCGCGGACGCAGAGGTCCTTGATCGCTACCAGGTGGTCTGACATGGTTCGGCTCCGTTGTCGTGGCGCCGCTCCCCGCAGCGCTCCAACGGCTAATATGCCCGTGATATGTCAGGCGGCTTTTTGATGTGGATCAAGTCCGCACCAGATTGGTTCCGGTGCGGGGTCGGCCGTATCCGGCGCGGCCTAGAAGGGCTGGCGCTCGATCCGGATCGACTTGTTCCCCGGCAGGGTCATCGTGCCGGTGGTGGTCGAGCTGAACTGAATCGTCACCGGGGCCACGTTCGCGTCCACGAGGCTCGCCGGCTTGTAGGCGCCGGTGAGCGTCTGCCCGTTCGCGTAGCGCGTCCAGCCCGAGTTGAGCACGGTCGGCTCCGGCGTATCGGCGACGACCAGGTACCAGATGGGCTTGCCCGTGTCGTCGTACATGAAGCCGGCCATGTCCATCGTGCCGTTCTGCCACTCGATGAAGTAGCCTCGGCCGCTCTCGGCCGGGTTCCACCACCAGCCCGATTCCGGCACGCCCACCTGCGGCGGCGAATCGACGCCCTTGAAATTGAAGCGCTCGATGGGCACGGCGCCGCCGGGCCACACCATCGTGCCCTGCTGCGCCGTGTTGAATGTGAGCAGGAGCGAGCCGACCGTCTGCGGGGCGCCCGGCGCCTTGTACGCGCCGGCGAGGGACTGCCCGCCGCTGTACTGCAGCAGGTCGCCCGCGAAGACGGAGCCGTCGATGGACGTGGGGCCGGCGGCAATGGTCCAGGTGGCCCGCCCGTCGATGTCGTAGAGGAACGAGGCGTAGAAAAGGTTGTGGCCCTGCACCTCGATGCCGAAGCCGCGCCCGCTCTCCCTGGCGTTCCACCACCAGCCCGTCTGCGGCGCCGAGGGCTCGCACTTGAGCGCGCCGGGCACGGCGGTGACGCTGCGGGTGAGTCCCGAGGTGATCATGCTGCTCGAGGACGAACCGTAGCCCACGTAGAACGTCGTGCCCGCGACGCCGGAAGTCGTCGAGCCCGGCGGAATCACCGTGAGCGACGTGCCGGCCGTGGTGAGGAGCCCCGTCACCGCGGCGGTGAGACTCGTGAGGCTCGAGGCCTGCAGCTGGCCGTCGGCACCCAACTGCGCGATCACGCAGGCGGTCGGCGTCTCCTTGCCGCCCGCGCCGATGGCCTTGCCCAGGCGCGTGGGCTCGATGGGCGCGGCCGCGGGCCGCACGAGGCTCTCGGGCGCCACGGCGAAGGCGAAGACGCGGCCCTGCGTGCCGATGTCCTGCGGACGGAACTGGATGTTGCTCGTGGCCGCGATGGTGGTCGGCGTCGAGGTGACGGTGGCCGTGCGGCCGAAGCGCGGTGCCCGCGCGACCACCCGCACGGCGGTGTTGTAATCGTAAGTGGCGACGTTGCGGCTGCCGGGCAGCAGCGCATTGGGCTTGTCGTCCACGATGGCCTGGAAGACGGCGATGGCCGCGTACTCCATGCCGTCGCGCAGCGTGTTGGGAGGAATGACGACGGTGGCCGACTTGCTTCCGGGCGTCGTTCTCGCGAACTGCCGCGTGAGGGGAACGCCGGCGAAGTCGCAGCCGAAGGGCCCGACTTCCTCGAACGGCAGCGTGAACTGCCCGCCGATGAGGCCGACGCAGATGAGGTCGTCCGCGTGCGTGCCGTAGCCCGCGAATTCGTTGGTGGTGATCACGAGGGCGTCGTCGGTCTCGACCACGTACTTGCCGCCGATCCAGGCCCCGCCCCTGAGCGTGAGTTGCGGCACGGTGGGGTACTGGTCGCCCGTGAGGTTGAGCGACACCGTCGTGCCGTTCACCTGGATGTTGTAGGTGCCGCTGCCGAAGAAGCCGTCGCGGATGGCGGCCGTCCGGCCGCCGAAGTCGTTGGCGCTGAGGCCCCAGCGCCAGCCGTTGTCGCCGGGCCGGTAGACCAGCCGGCCGTTGTTGTGGAAGGTGCCGAGCGCCGCCGTGTTGATCGGGCCGGTGAGGATGGGCGCCGCGATGCCCGCGATGCTCGTGCCGCCGGGCGTGCCATTCACGTCCGCGCCGAAGCCGAAGCCGTTCGTGGTGGGCGCCGGGTCGACGCGGTTCGGGCCGGTCTGGATGAACTCCGCGCCCTTCGAGATGGTGACGGATTGGATCTGGGCGGAAGCGACCCCCGCGGCCAGGGCCGCGAACCCGGTGGCCAACAGGAGGGCGAAGCGGGCGGTGCGATCGGCGGGGGTGCGATTGCTCAAGGGGCGAACTCTCGGGATGCCTCGGAAAGCGAAAGGATCGCAGCAGCCGACCCCGCCTGTCGAGCATCGCCCCGTTTCATGCGTCAGAAGCGGAATCGCGTGATCGGCAGGGTATTGCCGCCCGGCAGCGTCATGAGCCCGGTCGTCGCCGAATCGAAGCGGATCGTCACCGGCGCCACGTTCGGATCCACGAGCGTCGCCGGCTTGTAGGGGCCGGTGATCGTCTGCCCGTTGGCGTAGCGCGTCCAGCTGCCCGTGAGCGTCCTCGCGTCCGGCGTCGGATTCAGCACGAGATACCACACCGGCTCGCCCGCATCGTCGTACATGAAGCCGGCGAGGTCCGCGTAGCCGTTCTGCCACTCGATGAAGTAGCCCCGGCCGCTCTCGTTCGCGTTCCACCACCAACCCGATTCCGGCACGTTCGCCTGTGCGGGCGCCGCCAGGTTGTTGAAGTTGAAGCGCTCGATGGGCACCGCGCCGCCGGGCCACACCATCGTGCCCGCCTGCGCATTGTTGAAGGTGAGCAGCAGCTGCCCGATGGTGCGCGCGGGCGCGGGCGCCTTGTAGGGCCCGGCGAGCGTCTGCCCGCCGCTGAAGGCGAGGAGGTCCCCCGCGAAGAGGGAGCCGTCGAGCGAGGTGTTGCCCGAGGCGATGGTCCACGTGGCGCGGCCCGACACGTCGTAAAGGAACGCCGCATAGAAGAGGTGGCGACCCTGCACCTCGATGGCGAACCCGCGCCCGCTTTCGGCCGGGTTCCACCACCAGCCCGTCTGCGGCGCCTGCGGGGCGCACACCCGGGAGCCCGGCACGCTCGCGACGCCGCGATTGATGCCGCCGCTGATCATCGAGGCGGACGAGAGCCCGTAGCCCACGAAGAAGGTGGCGCCCGCGATGCTGGCCGTGGACGACCCCGAGGGGATCACCGCCACCGTCGAGCCGTTCGTGGAGAGAAGACCCGTGATCGCGGCCTGCAAGCCCGAGAGCGACGCCGCCTGGAGCTGGCCGCTGCCGTTCAATTGGGCGAGCACGCAGGCGATCTCGAGGTCCTTGCCGGCGGCCGACTTCGCCTTGCCGATGCGCACCGGCTCGCTGCCGTCCTTCGCCTTGGCCACCGCGTCCTCCGGCGCGAGCGCGAACACGAACACGCTGCCGTTGGTGCCGATGTCCTGCGCGCGGAATCGCAGGTCCGCCACGATGCCTTGCGCGGCGTTGGAGGCCACGAGCAGGAAGCCGGGCGTCTTTCCCGCCTCCACCGTGCCCGCCACGGCCGGGTCGAGATCGAGGAACCAGTCGTTCGTCTCGATCGAGCCCGCACCATCCTCGCGCACCACCGCCACCGGCGCGCCCCGCGTGACGAAGGTGCCATCGCCCAGGCGCCCGTCGATGTTGTTGCCCCAGGCGAAAACGGTGCCGTCGCGGGCGAGCGCCATCGCGCCCGTGCCGCCGCCGGAGACCGCGACGATGGACGCAAGGCCCGGGATCACCGTCGGCGTCGTGCGCTCGAACCCGGAGCCGTCGCCCAATTGACCCGACCAGTTGGCGCCCCACGCGAACACGGTGCCATCGCGCTTCACGGCGAAGGAGAACGCGTCGCCCGCCGCGATGGCCACTACGTCCGAAAGGCCCGGGACGGGGCCGGGCCGCAGGCGGTCCGCGTTGCTGCCGTCGCCCAGCTCGCCGGAATAGTTGAGGCCCCAGCTCCACACGGTGCCGTCCCCGCGCAGCGCGAGCGAGTGGCCGCCACCGCCCGCGAGCGCCGTCACGTTCGAAAGGCCCGTGACCTGCACCGGCGAGAAGCGGTCCGTGGTCGAGCCGTCGCCGAGCTGGCCGTTGCCGTTGGTGCCGAAGGCCCACACCGTGCCGTCGTTGCCGAGCGCTAGCGTGTGTCCCGCGCCCATGGCGAAGGTGGCGATGAAAGGCAGGCCCGGGATGCGCGTGGGCGAGTTGCGTTGGTCCTGGTCGCCCAGGCCCAACACGCCCTGGTAGTTGTTGCCCCACGACCACAGCGTGCCGTCGGCCTTGAGCGCCATCGAATGGAAGTAGCCCGTGGCGATCTCGCGCACGCCGGTGAGATCGCTCACCGCACCGGAAGTGGAGCGGCTCACCTGCGTGCCGTCGCCCAGTTGCCCGAAGGCGTTGCTGCCCCACGCGAGGACGGTGCCGTCGGACTTGAGCGCGAGCGTGTGCGTGCCCCCGGCGGATACGCGGGTGGCGGCGGTGACGCCCGGCACCCGCGCGGGCGTGGAGCGAAGCGGCCGCACGCCGTCGCCCAGCTCGCCGTATTCATTGGTGCCCCAGGCGTAGAGCCGCCCGTCGCCCGCCACCGCGAAGCCGTGATAGCCCGCCGCCGCGATGGACGCGATGACCGGAAGCCCGGACAGCTTCACCGGCGTGCCGCGCAGCGTCGTCGTGCCGTCACCCAGCTCGCCGCTGGAATTGCCGCCCCACACCCACACGCTGCCGTCGCCGGTGCGGGCCATCGAGAAGAAGGCACCCGCGGCCACGGCTGTGGCGCCCGTGAGCCCGGAAGCGAGCACGGTGGGTGGCGAGGGCGTGGTGCGGCCGTCGCCGAGCTGGCCGGAGTAGCCGTCGCCCCACGCGCGCACCGTGCCGTCGTTCATGAGCGCGAGGGTGTGGAAGACGCCGGCCGACAGCGCGGCCACGCCGGAGAAGGCGGGAATCGCGAAGGGCGCCAGGCGATCGGCGGCGAGGCCGTCGCCCACCTGGCCCGCGTAGTTGCTGCCCCAGGTGTAGACCGTGCCGTCCGTGGCGAGGACCGCGGAGTGCGTGTAGCCGCCCGTCATCGACGCGATGGCACGAAGGCCCGTGACGGCCCTCGGCGTGGCACGGTCCGTCGTCGTGCCGTCACCGAGCTGGCCCGCGCCGTTGGTGCCCCACGTCCACACCACGCCGTCGGTCGAGAGGGCGAGGCTGTGCAGGCCGCCCGCCGCGATG
This sequence comes from Betaproteobacteria bacterium, assembly GCA_016711875.1. Lineage (GTDB taxonomy): Bacteria > Pseudomonadota > Gammaproteobacteria > Burkholderiales > Usitatibacteraceae > FEB-7. The sequence goes on from JADJSD010000001.1 coordinate 1,012,601, forward strand.
GCCTTGATGCCGGGAAGGCCCGGCACTTGCCTGGGCGTGTTGTCGCTCTCGTCGTAGCCGAGCTGGCCGCCGTAGTTCTCGCCCCAGGACCACACGGACCCGTCGGCCTTCAGGGCGAGCGTGTGGCCGTAGCCTGCGGCGATGTCCGTGACGCCCGAAAGCGTCGGAATGGGCGCGGGGGTGGCGCGGCTGGTTGTGCCGCCGTCGCCGAGGTTGCCCAGGCTGTTCTTGCCCCAGGACCAGACGCTGCCGTCGGTGCGCAGGGCCACCACGTGATTGGCGCCGACGGAAACCTTGCGCACATCCGCGATCCCGCGCACGACGGCGGGCGTGGTGGCGAGAAGCGTTCGGCCCAGGCCAAGCTGCCCGGAGGAATCGTCTCCCCAGGCACGCACGGTGCCATCCGCGTGCAGCGCGATGCTATGGCGATTGCCCGCGCTGATGGCGGGCGTGGCGGCGTGGGCGGTGGCGACGAACGCCAGTGCCCCGGCCAGCAGGCATGCGAGGAAGCGCTCGGGAACCATCGACCCCCCTCAAGGGCGAGCGAGGGGGTGAGTATCCCACCGGCACCGGGGGGTGCAAAGCGAATAATCGACACGCCGCCCGAAGCCACGCGAACGCGGCTCCGGGCGGCGGGGCGGCCGGCCGGGCCGCTCCCCTATTCGTCCGCCGCCAGCGCGAAGGCCACCGCCGCCGCGAGCGCGGCCGGGATGCCGTACTTCTCCATCTTCGAGACCTCCTCGCCGGGGATCAGCTCCACCGGCACCGCGGTGAGCTCGAGCACGCGGTTGGTGACCGAGTCCTCGACCAGGCGCGTGAAGGAGTTCTTGCGCGAGGTGGCCATGACGATCTGGTCGCAGTGCAGGCGTCGAGCGCTCTCCGTGATCACCTGCGCGCGATCGCCCACGGCGGTGTGGACCGCGTAGGGGATGCCGAACTTCTCGAGGCCGGCGCGCGAGGGCGCGAGGGCCTTCTCGGATTCCTCGGCGTGGTGGTCGTGACGGCTCTTCGCGCTGGTGAAATGCGCGACGTCCTGCGAGAACGGCACCTGGACGTTCAGCAGGTGCACCTCCATCGCGGTGTCGTTCATGAACTGCTTCACCACGTGGCGGATGGCGTGCTCGTCGTTGCGTGTTCCGTGAACGGGGACGAGGACTTTCAGCATGGCATGCACTCCCTGGGAGGTGATGAGGGGCGCCTTGTCGGCGCTTTCGACCGGAAGGTCATTCGCGGAGACCGGCTCCGGAGCCGGCGACACGCGGGCGCGGCGCCGGAAGAACACCTTGAGCAGCTCCATCGCGATGGGCGAGGCGAAGAAGAACGGCAGCATGAGGAGCCAGTCGCCGCCGGTGAGGGGCACCGTGTCGAAGAAGGGCGAGAGGAACGGCACGTAGACGACGGCGAGCACCAGCGCGAACGACACCGCCACCGCCGCCACCATCCACCGGTTGGAGAAGAAGCCGATCGAGAACACGCTGTGGTATTCGGAGCGGGCCGCGAAGGCGCGGATCAGCTCCGAGGTGCACAGCGTGACGAACGCCATCGTCTGCGCGGCGGCGAGGCTGTCGGGGTAGCGCTGCATGGCGAGCCAGAAGACCGTGAGGATCGCGAGCATGTCCACGAAGCCCACCACGCCGATGCCGATGGCCATGTCGCGGTTGATGACCGGCTCCTTCGGCGAGCGCGCGGGCTGCTTCATGATGTCGTCGTCGCCCTTCTCCAGGCCCAGGGCCAGGGCCGGGGCCCCGTCGCTCACGAGGTTGAGCCACAGCAGCTGCACGGGCTTCAGGGGCATCGGCATCCCGAAGAGCATGGCGCCGAAGACGATGAGGATCTCGCCCACGTTGCAGGCGAGCAGGAAGTAGACGAACTTGCGGATGTTCGAGTAGATGATGCGGCCCTGCTCGATGGCCGAGACGATGGACGCGAAGTTGTCGTCGGTGAGCACCATGTCCGCCGTCTGCTTGGCGACGTCCGTGCCGGTGATGCCCATGGCGACGCCGATGTTGGCGCGCTTCAAGGCCGGGGCGTCGTTCACGCCGTCACCCGTCATGGCCGCCACGTGGCCCTTCGCCTTGAAGGCCTCGACGATGCGCGTCTTGTGCTGCGGCGAGACGCGGCAGCACACGTCGATGCGGTCGGCCCGCTCGCAGAGTTCCTCGTCCGAGAGCTTGTCGATCTCGGCGCCGGTGAGCACCAGCCCATCCGGCGTCCGCAGGCCGATGTCGCGTGCGATGGCCTCGGCCGTGTCCTTGTAGTCGCCGGTCACCATCACCGTCTTCAGGCCGGCGCCGTGGGCGACCTTCAACGCCTCGATGACTTCCGGCCGCGGCGGGTCGATCATGCCCAACAGCCCCACGAACACCAGGTCCTTCTCGACCGTTTCCGGTTTCGGGTCCGACGGTACTCCGTCGAGCGGGCGGAAGGCGACAGCCAGCACGCGAAGCGCATCGCCCGCCATCTCCCCGTTGGTATCAAGGATGGTGCGGCGCATGGCGTCCGACAGCGGGACCGACTGGCCGCCATCGAGCATCCGCCCGCAAAGATCCAGCACCACGTCCGGCGCGCCCTTCACGAACGCGAGGATCGGCGGGAAGAGCGGGTTACCGTCGTTGCGGTGGAGGGTGGACATGCGCTTGCGCTCGGAGTCGAACGGGATCTCCTGCACGCGCGGCATCGCCTTGGCGAGTTCGTCCTGAAGCCAGCCCCCCTTGGCCCCGGCCACGATCATAGCGCCCTCGGTCGGGTCGCCGATGATGTGCCAGGCGCGGGCGCCGGACTCGTTCGTGCGCTCCTCGAGCCGCGCGTCGTTGCAGGCGATGGCGCCCTGCAGGAGCGCGGAAGCATCCGTGTCGGCGCGGGAATCGAACTTCGCGTCGCCCTCGAAGAACTCGCCCACGGGATCGTAGCCTTCGCCCGAGACGCGCAGGTGCCGCCCGCCCGCCCAGGCGCGCACGACGGTCATCTGGTTCTGGGTGAGGGTGCCGGTCTTGTCGGAGCAGATCACCGTCGCGCAGCCGAGCGTCTCCACCGCCGGCAACTTGCGGATCAGCGCGTGGTGCTTGATCATGCGCTGCATGCCCAGCGCCAGGCAGATGGTCACGATGGCCGGCAGACCTTCAGGCACCGCCGCGATGGCCAGGCTCACCGCCGTCATGAAGAGCGAGATGACGACCTGCTTGTTGGCCTCGAGGTACGACACGAAGCTCATGCCGGAGAAGAGCGCGGCGAGGTTGGCGTCGCGCACGAGGCCGTAGAGGAAGACCACGCCGCAGATGGCGAGGCACGCGGTGCCCAGCACCTTGCCCAGGTGCTCGAGCTTTTTCTGCAGCGGCGTCGCCTCGTCCTCGAAGGACTGCAGCATCGTCGCGATCATGCCGATCTGCGTGTTCATGCCCGTGCCGGTGACGAGGCCGCGGCCCCGGCCGTAGGTGATGAGCGTGCCCATGAACGCGGTGTTCCTCCGGTCGCCCAGGGGGATGTCGTCGTTGAGCACCACCGCCGCGTTCTTCTCGACGGGGACGGATTCGCCCGTGAGCGAGGCCTCCTCCACCTTCAGGTTGAAGCTCTCCACGAGGCGCACGTCGGCCGGCACGTAGTTGCCCGCCTCCATGAGCACGATGTCCCCGCCCACCAGCTCGCGGCTCGGCACCGAGACGACATTCGCGTCGCGGATCACCTGCGCGTTCGGGGCCGACATCTTCTTGAGGGCAGCCAGGGCCTGCTCGGCCTTCGATTCCTGCACCACGCCCACGATGGCGTTGAGCGCCACGATGACCATGATCGCGACGGAATCGACCACCTCGCCCAGCACCAGCGACACGACGGCGGCGATGACGAGGATGATGACCAGGTAGTTGTTGAACTGGTCCCACAGGAGCGAGAGGAAGCCCGGGCGCGGGCGCTCCGTCAGCTCGTTGGGCCCGTGGTCGGCGAGGCGCTTGCGGGCCTCCTCGGTGGAAAGGCCGCGCTCGAGGTGGGTTTCGAACGTGGTGACGAGCTGCTCGATCGGCTTGCCGTGGGCTTCGCGCTCTTGCATGGTTGTTCTCCTCCTCCTGTCCTCGGATCGAGTATCCGGCGGCTTCTCGGGGAAGGACATTCGAACCTTTCGAAGCGAAGCATCACGGAAACGGATGCTCGCGAACGAATCGTGATGGCATCCATCACGAAGCCGAATGCATCGCGCTTGCCCCGGCCGGTTGTGACCCGCCGCCCCGCGTGATAGAAAAGGAATGTGTCCCGGATGCCTTGTCCGGGGCTCCCTTCAAAGGGGAGTAGCTTCGGCGGCGTGAAAGCCGCCGCGACGCGGTCGTCAATCCGGGCGATGTGCCCCGGCCGCGCCGGCCGAGCCTTCGGGTGCAAGCGAGACCTTTGCGCATGTCCAGCAAAGGAGTCCGCCATGACGCAGCCGGGTATCCGCCGTTACCTGAAGCACGGCACCCTCACGCAGTTGAAGCTCTTCGAGGCCACGGCCCGGCTGGGCAGCTTCACGCGCGCCGCGCAGGAACTGCACCTGTCCCAGCCCGCCGCCTCCGCGCAGATCAAGAAGCTCACCGAGACCGTCGGCCTGCCGCTCTTCGAGCAGGTGGGCAAGCACATCTATCTCACGGAAGCCGGCAAGCGCCTGCAGGCGGGCTGCGAGCAGATCTTCGGCGCGTTCGGGGCGATCGAAGCGGACCTGCAGGGCATGCGGCACGTGGAGGCCGGGCGGCTCGCGCTCGCGGTGAGCAGTTCCGGCAAGAGCTTCGCGCCGCGGCTGCTGGGGGCCTTCCTCGAGGACTACCCGGGCGTGGAAGTGTCCGTGCAGGTTCACAACCGGCAGACGCTGGTCGAGCGACTCACCGCCAACGCCGACGACCTCTACCTGTTCGCGGACCGCCCGGACATGGAAGGCGTTGTGCAGCAGGAACTGCTCCCGAACCCGCTCGTGGTGCTGGCGCGCGACGACCATCCGCTCGCGCACGCGAAGGACATTCCTTTCGCGCGCCTGGCGGAAGAGCCTTTCCTGATGCGCGAGGAGGGTTCGGGAACGCGGCGCACCGCGATGCGCCTCTTCCGCGAGCGCGGCCTCGCGCCGAAGGTGCGCATGGAACTGGGCACCAACGAGGCGATCAAGGAGGCGATTCTCGCGGGGCAGGGCGTGACGATCCTGTCGCGCTACACGTTCGGGCTGGACCCGGAATCGTCGCGATACGTCTGCCTGGACGTGGAGGGATTCCCGCTCGAGAACCACTGGTACTTCGCGTACCCGGCGGGCAAGCAGCTCACGGCGGCCGTGCGCGCGTTCCTGGACTTCGCCCGCGAGCGAGCCAAGGCGCTGGTGCGCGAGACCTATGGGGGGCAGTAGATCCCCGGGGAACTACCGCTGGTGCGCGGGAAGGCGGCGGACGGGCTCGGCGCGCGACTGGCGGCCGGCATCCGGGCCTTCGAACTGGCGGGCGACGAACTTGTAGATGTCCGACAGCACGTCGGAGATGGCTTCGGCGATGTAGAGGCTGCGCTCGACACGGGCGCGGCGGGCCAGTTCGTGAAGGGCTTCGTTGTTCTGCATGGTGTTGCTCCTTGTGGGCTGGCGATTCGACGGCGACGGACGGGTGGTCCGCTACCGTACGACCATGCTACAAGGGTTTTGTTGCAGTGCAATGTAGAAAAAGCACAGGACTTCAGACGTAATTCATTGAATCGACCCTGATTGGTGCTGCGGCGCACCAATTGCGCGCCCCGGGGTGACCCCTGGCGTCACTTTCGCGCCAGATCGGGGCCTAGGCCCTCGAAAGATCCCTCGCCGCGGCCATCACCAGGGGCGTCCAGGCCTTCATCGCCTTGGGGCGGAAGCGTTCCTGCGGACCGGACAGGCCAATGGCCGCCACAGCGCGGCCGCTTGCATCGAGGATGGGCGCGGCGACGCCGAAGACGCCCTCGCGCCATTCGCCCTTGTTCACCGCGTGGCCGAGCTTTCGGATGCGGTCGAGCTCGCGGCGAAGATCGATCGGGTCGGTGATCGTCGCTTCCGTGAAGGGCTTGCGGATCTTCGACACGTCCACCGCATCCGGCGGCTGGAAGGCAAGGAGGGCCTTGCCCGTGGCGACGCAGTGCGCGGGCGCGCGCCCGCCGATGGCCGAGTAGGCGCGCACGGGGTGGGGGCTGTCGATCTTGTGGACGTACACGACCTCATCGCCTTCGAGAAGCGACAGGTGCACCGTTTCCCGCGTGAGCGCCGCGAGCTTTCGCATGGTGGGCGTCGCCTCGGTGGCGATGTCCAGGCGCGCGATGACGCGCGAGCCCATCTCCCAGAGCTTCAGCGTGAGCTCGTAGCGACCGGTGTCGGCGATCTGGCGGACGTAGCCCAGCTCCGAGAGCGAACGCAGCAGGCGATGCGCGTTGCTCTTCTGCAGGCCCACGGCCTTGGCGGCCTCGGTGACGCCCACGGGGTGGCCGAGGCGCGCGAGCGTCTCGAGCAGCGTGAGCCCCTTGGCGAGGGTTTTCTCCACCGGCCGTCCACCTGCTGGAATGGGTGTTCCGTATCGTGGAACGCCGGGCGGACGGGTGTCAATGCACGCGGTCAACCCGCGCCGTGGCAGGCCTTGTACTTCTTGCCGCTGCCGCAGGGGCACGGATCGTTGCGACCGACCTTGGCTTCCTCGCGCTTCACGGGCTCGCGATTCACGCGCAGGCCGAAGCCCCACTGCCAGGCCTCGTACACGCAGTCGTAGAGGTTCTCGCGCGCTTCCTTCATGAGGTCCGCTTCTTCATCGGGCGTGTGCCATTCCTCGCCTTCGTCCTCGGCGTGCTGCTTGAGCGCGCCGGAGAGGGCCATGGCGGGGAAGAGGAATTCCTCGACGAGTTCCTCGTCGTCGCCGGCGCTGTACCAGTCGGGATCGGCGAGCGCGACGCCGAGCAGGTAGCCGTCGCACCAGATGGCGAGTTCCTCTTCGCCTTCTTCCACGGGATAGAAGATGAGATCGAGGCCGACGCCCTCGGCGAGGGAAGCCTGCGTATCGGCGGCGAAGGCCTCGAGGAGCGTCGAGATCTCCTTGGCCTCTTCCTCGTTGGCGAATTTCGATTCTCCCATGGCCGAGGTGAGCCATTTTTCCTTCGGGATCTCCGCGGGGGCGGAAGCCACGGCGCAGAAGAAGCCCTGGAGGGCGTCGAGGGTGAGGGAATCCTCCAGGTGCGGGGCCGAGAGGAGCTTTTCGAGTCGGTCGAGGTCTTGGGCGTTCATTTGATCATTATCAGGCATTTGCGCCGGCCGCCCTTGCGCGCCTTGGGCCTTGGGACCATGAAGTTCACGGGTTTTTGGCCGAAAATATTGATGCAGCCATCTCACCAGAGTTCACGCTCGCCAAGAGCGGGCAAGAACCGATACGGAGCGTTCTCATGAGGAACAGTCACACCGAGTATGTCCCCGAGTCTTTCCTGAAGGACCTTTCCCCCGAGGCGTTCGACGACCTGGCCGAGCAGCTGGAGATGTGGCTGGCGGCTTGCCCGGAGATTCATCCCTATGGATCGAGGCTGGCGGAGCTGCCGAAGGATTGGGGAACGGTGGAGTAAGCCCGATCTCGGCGTGAGGCCCTTCAACGGTTATCGCGCGAAATACCTCGAAATCGCGCCTTTGGCGCCGGACACGTAGCCGTCCTGCCAGTCGTCCTTCACGGCCAGGAACCCGGACCACCCGGTCTTGCCCTCGCGCTTTCGCTCGTTCTCGATGGCGCGGAAGCGGTAGTGGTCGTAGACGTCAAGCACGTGGACGGCATAGGCCATCGCGAGATCCGCGTGGCCCGAGACGATGAGCATGTTCTCGTCGTTCGAGTACGAGGCCTTGAAGCCCAGGTTGTGGCTGCCGAAGATCACCGAGCAATCGGGGGATTTCGGGTCGATCACCACGATCTTGTCGTGGATGATGGCGCCGATGCCGCCCTTTGCCGTGAGTTGCTCGACGCCCAGGTCGCCCAGGAGCGTCTTCTCGTCGATTCGTGCCGCCCGCACGATAGAGACGTTCTTCTCCTCGAACGTGGTGGGCGAATCACCCGCGTCGATCACCTCGTCCGTTTCGGAATCCTTCTTCTTCGGAACGTAGTTGGGCATCGCCTGCGGGCTCGAGACGGCGCCCATGACGAGGATGGACGAATCCTTGCGGCCGATGTCGATGGCCTCGCCGATCATGCAGTCCACTCCCTTCTGGCCGGGATAGAACGCGAGGAAAAGGATGGCTTCCTTCGCCATGCGCATGCGACGGTAGACCTCCTCGAGATCGGGGGGCACCGGGGCCGGCTTGGTCTTCGAGGTGGGCTTGCGGCGTTCCGGCCGGTTGGGCGAAAACCACGCCGTGACCTGCGCGCCGGCGGCAAGGGGGATGATCGCTGCCTGCTCGTTGGATTCGCGAAAGGGCATGTCCTGCTGGTTGTCCGTCATGGGCGCGGATAGCGGGGAGGGCTTCCTGATCCGCGTCCTGTCCGCGAGCATCCGCTGCCAATAGTCGTCGAAGGCCTGCGCGACTTTCGCGTCCTCCACCAGGACCGCGTTGTTGGTCTGCCCCGCGATGCCCGTGGAGGTCCAGTTGGTGCTGCCCGTGAAGACGGACCGGGGACGGCCGGCCTCGTCGTAGTGGACGACGAACTTGTTGTGGCCGATGTGCGTCGCGTTGTTGAACATGCGGTCGTGAAGACGCGTCTTGAGCGCGGCGCGAAGGCGCTTTCGGGCGGGCTTGTTCCGCACGTCCCACTCGCCGCTCGCGACACCGGTGTTGGCGAGGATGACCTCGAGCCGGGCGGCGTTGGCGATGAGAAGGTCCTCGAGTTCCTTGTCCTCGAGCTCGTAGAGGGCGAGCTTGAAGGTGCCCTTGCGCTCGAACAGCTCGTGCAGCAGGGAAAGCACGTCGCCGGCGAGGTACTTGCGGTGGGGGTCGTCCGGGTTCTCGATCTTCTCGATGAGCTCGTTCTTCTCGATCACCCCATCTTCGTTCAGGACGTTCGAGAGCCACTGGGCCGCGAGGATGCCGTTGGTGAAGGTGGTGCGGAACGGGGGACGCTTCGAGGTGATGGCGACGGGCGCGGTCACGAAGGCGGCACCCAGGTAGCCCAGGGGACGGGCGATGCCCGTGTACGCGCGCTCGAGCTTGCGGATGATCTTTCCCGTCGCGTCGCGCAGGGGCTCGCCATCGGCACCGCGCTGGATGACCCACTGCTTTTCCTGCCCGTTCGAGGGAACGGCGGGCATGCCGGCCACGAGGTCGCCGACGGGTCGGACCTCGTAGCGGACGATCGCCTCGTCGGCACGGCGCGTCATGCCGCTGCGGCGCTTGCGGATGGTGAGGTCGCGCCAGCTGAACTTCTGCACGGGCCAGACGCCCGTGTCCTGGGGAAGCCAGTTCGGGTTGCGTTGCCCCTTGAAGGCGACCCAAGTCGCGCACTTCACGCGGTCTTCCGTGCCGTCCGCCTTCCTGAGCACGTTCCCGGCGGCATCCAGGTAGACCCGGGTGACTTCGAAGCCCAGGCAACCGGGAATCTTGCCGTCGGTTTCCCAGGCGACATAGGCAACTTCGTTGTTGGCCCAAGCGCGGGCGTGGGTGATCCTGGCCATTGCATCTCCCATGGGCGGCAGTCTGGAAAGCGTAGGTTACTTTTGTTACCTTCTTATCTCAATGCGGGCGGTGCCTGCAAAAATTCACTGCTGCCATGGCGCGACGCAATCGCAAGCACAGCCCCGGCTGGCTCGACCTGTTCAGCCTGTTGCCCTGGTGGCTTTGTCTCGTGTTCGCGGTCGCCTCCTACCTGCTGCTTCACGGGTTCGCCGGCACGCGTCCCGACCCGCGCGGCTTCGGTGCGCAGCCCGCCCAGTTCGTGGTCGGCTCGTGGCTGCGGGGGCTCGCACTCTTCGGTCAGTACTTTCTGCCCTTCGCCTTCGCAATCGCCGCGATCATCTCCGGATCTCGTTCGTTCAAGTCGCGAGGCCTGGTCCATGACGACCGGGAAGATCCCGCGTGGGGTTCGCGGCCGCTGGACCCGATCGCACCCGATCGCGACCTGTACGCCGATTGGAAGGACGGCGGCCGCTTCGAGCCGGCCGAGGCCGCGATCGACACGAGCCGATGGAGCCTCGAACTGCTCAAGGCCCTCGACTGGAAGCGATTCGAGTTGGTGTGCGCCGGCTACTTCGAGGAGCTGGGGTTCCGCGCGGAGACGACCAAGGCGGGGCCGGACGGCGGCGTGGACATCCACCTCTTCACGAAGGACAGCCGCCATCCCGCCATCGTCGTGCAGTGCAAGGCGTGGCGGAACGTGCCGGTGGGCGTGGGCCCGGTGCGCGAGATGCTGGGCGTGATGACGGCGGCGAGCGTGAAGGAGGGTATCGTCGCCACGGTGGGCGCGTTCACGAGCGAGGCGAGGGCGTTCGCGCTCGGGAAGGAGATCCACCTGATCGACGGGGAGGATTTCCTCGCGAAGCTGCGGAACCTGGCGCCGGAAAGGCAGCAGAGCCTGCTCGCTTTCGCGACGGAGGGGGACTTCACGACGCCGACCTGCCCTTCCTGCGGGATCGGTCACCGGATGAAGTTGCGGACTTCGGGGAAGGATGGGGCGCGGTTCTGGGGGTGCGGGAATTTTCCGCGGTGCAGGGCGACGATGCCGTTGGCTCGTTCTTGATGCCCGCCAGGCTCATCGCCTGAGCCTCCCGCCCGCGACACTGGCCTTCCACCCCGGGAGGCCCGCATGAAAGCGATCGAATCCGTCCTTGCCAGTCTCGAAGTCCGCGACCCCATCCTCGCCGGCAACCTCGCCATGTTTCCGCTCTTCCGCCCGGCGCAGGCGCCGATGGATTACCTGCTGCTCGACGAAGCGCTCGAGAGCGACGTCGCGCACGTGACCGAAGTGTCCCAGGCCGGCTCCGTGCCCGAGCTCGCCTTCGAGAACGCCTCGCCTCAGCGCGTTCTGCTCGTCGATGGCGACGAGCTGGTGGGCGCTCGCCAGAACCGCATCGTCAACATCTCGATCCTCATCGGGGCCGGAAAGAAGCTCGTCATCCCCGTCTCGTGCGTGGAGCAGGGCCGGTGGTCGTACCGCAGCGCCAAGTTCTCCGCGGCCAAGCGATCGCTCTTCGCCTCGGCGAAGGCCCGCAAGATGGCGGCTGTGTCGCGGTCCCTGCGGGACGAGGGTGACCGGCGCTCGGACCAGGGCGAGGTGTGGAGCGACATCGAATCGAAGATCAGCTACAGCCGCGTGGCCTCGCAGACTTCCGCCATGGCGGATGTGTATGAGGCCATCGAACCGGACCTCGCCGCCTACGAGCAGTCGATCGCCGTCGCGGAGGGGCAGCTGGGCGCGGTGTTCGCGAGCGGCGATCGCGTGATCGGGCTGGAATTCTTCGATTCCCCCGCCGCGTTCGCGCGCTGCTTCGCGAAGATCGTGCGCGCCTATGCGATGGATGCGCGGGAAGGCACCGCGCCCGTGGACCAGGCGGTCGCGCTGGCTGATGTGCGGCGGTTCCTGGCGGAGATGACGAAGGCCGCGACGGAGAAATACGCGGCATTGGGGGAGGGCGAGGACGTGCGGCTGGAAGGCGAGAACCTGGCCGGCGGGGCGCTCGTGGATGGCGAGCGGGTGGTGCACCTGGCGGCTTATCGGGTGGAGGTGGCCTGACTCGCGGCTTAGTCGTCTTCGCTCCGGTGCGAAGTCGCCTCGTCGTCCACCCAGTCCTCTTCCTCGTACGGCATGCCCTCGCGACCCGGAACCTTGCGCGTGGCGCCTGCACGGTAGAGCGGGCAGGACTTCGGCCCGTAGCAGAAGGTCTCGAAGCGGCGCTTCACTGCGCCCGGGTTCCATGGGTCGACGACCATCTCGACCGCCATACGGGAACCCCATTGGCAGGTGCGGCAGGCGTGCTCGTAGGTGCGTGAATCCAGGCGGCGGTGGCCCCGTTCCCGGTACACCTCGAGGGCGGGCGGCGTGCCGAGCCATGGCGGCGACGCGGACGATGTGGCTGTCGAGCGCTCCACGACCGTCAATTCTCCGGCCTTGTAGAAATCCGCCACTTCACGCTCCCTGCTTTCGACGTGCGCGGCCACGCCCGAGATTCGATCCCCGGATCGAAACTGGTGCCTGGCTTGCGCAGCCGGGCCGATTCTCACCGTGAATGTCCTGCGCGCGCCAGCCGCTTCGCCGTCGACCAGGAGCAGGTAGCCGAGATAGCCGTGCTGGCGCTGGTCGAAGGAGCGAGAGAGGTCGATGCGCGGCTGGATGCCGAGGAGGATGCCCGACCAGGGGATCTTGCCGGCGGAGAGGGCGATGGGGGGCGGGGTTTGCATGGCTTGGCGTGATCGAGGGGCTCTCTCAATGCCCGAGGGGTGACGCCATTCTAGGGCGTGGATTCGCCTTCCGAAGGCGAAAGGCCTCAATCGCCGAAATCGACCTCGCCCAGGCAAATCGCATGATCGGATAGCGCCGCCTCCGCCCGCGTTCCCGCCACGACGATGCCCGCAATTGCCGTGATGTAGGCAGCGCTCGCCATGCGAATGCCAGGGCTCGCGACGACGTGATCGATTCTCGAGGTGTACGCCCCGCTGTCCGCCTTGTAGCTCCATTCCCCCTCCGCCCGCGGGATCTTCCATCCCTCCGCGCACAGGGAAGCCAGGTACTGGCCCCCGATGGACTTCCCGTTCTCCGGGTCGCCGTTCATGTCGCCGATCACGACGACCTTCCGTGACGCGGTCACCCTCAGCGTTTCCGTCAGCTCCCCCCAATAGGCGCGGACCTGCTTGGCCGATTCGTAGGCTGGCGCCCGCATGCCGATCAGCGTGAATTCCGGCTCCCGGAAGCTGGCCGCCAGGAAATTCGTGCGGCCATGGCTGTCGCAGTGGACGGACGGCGCGGGCACCGCACCCACGATGAAGTCGCGCTTCGAAGCCATCAGCACCTGGTTGTGTCCCGGCCTTCGCTCCGAAATCTTGATGAAACCCAGGCCCATGCTTCGCAGGTCGTCCCAGAGCCGCCGGTGGTCGGTGCCCTGCACGTATTCGGTCAGCACGAGGATGTCCGGGTGCAGCTGGCGGACGGCGTCGACGACACCCGCGGGGATGCGCTTCGGGCGCGAGCGGTGATTGAGGTTCCAGGAAAGGATTCGAGTCATGGGGGGATCATGTCACGCCAGTGGCTCATCCCTTGAGCTTCGCCTGGCAGCGGCGGGCGCTTGATCGACGTCGTCCGTTCCCGGGGCCCGCGTTGAGAGGGGATGCGTCCCCTGCACCGATCCGAAATGGCCATTTATAATCCTGAAATGGACATTTCCGTCACCGAGTTCAAGCACCGCTGCCTCGAGCTCATCCGCGATCTCGAGAAGACCGGCCGCCCCATCACCATCACGCGCCGCGGCAAGACGGTGGCGCGACTCGTCGCGCCCGCGCTTTCGTCGACCGGCGATGCCTTGAAGCCATGGGAGAGGTTGCGTGCCCTTGGCGGCAAGGTGCACCTCGAGCCCGGCGAATCCGTCCTGCGCGACGAGGACTTCGACGCCTTGCGATGAGCGTTCTGCTCGACACCCACGCCTGGCTCTGGTGGCTCGTGCCCGGCGACCAGCTGCCGCGCCGGGTCCGGGACCGCCTCGACGAGTTGGCGTCGCGATCGGAGGTGTACCTGTCCGCCATCAGTCTCTGGGAGGCGCAGATGGCAGTTTCGCGCGGCCGGGTCGAGCTGGCACAGCCGTTCGCGCAGTGGATCGTCGAGGCGACCGATCCCGCCTTGGTGAGGCTCGTTCCGCTCGATGTCGAGGTGGCAATCGCGCTGGGCGAACTTCCCAAGAACTTCCACGGCGACCCCGCCGACCGCCTCATCGCCGCCACCTCCCGCTGCAAACGCCTGCCGCTCGCCACGTGGGACAAGGCGCTTCGGCGGTCACGTTCGATCGAAATCTGGAAGGGGTAGCCGGGCCCGACGCAAGTGCAAAGGGGAGGCTGGCTCCCCGTTCATTATGGTTTTTATATAAACAATTCTAGTTTGACTTTTTTTGTTATAAAAGCAATCATTCTCCATGAAGCGTGCTTAAAAGCACCGTTTTCTGGAGTAATGTCATGGCGATCAACCGGTTGTCTCTATCCTCGCTAGGCGAATCGCTCCGGCGATTCGCCCCTCTGCTCGAAAAGCCCCGCCCCCCCGCCGGCTGGGCACGCGCCATCCGCGAAGCCTTGGGCATGACCCGCGAGCAACTCGCCGCGCGCGTCGGGCTTCGCGGCCCGACCATCGCCACGCTGGAATGCAGCGAGGCCCGCGGCACCATCACGCTCGGAAGCCTGGAGAAGCTCGCGCAAGGCATGGGCTGCCGCGTCGTGTACGCGATCGTCCCGGCGCAGGGGCGCTCGCTCGAGGACATCGTTCGCGACCGAGCGCACGACGTCGCCCGCGATCGCCTCTCGCGCGTTTCCCATTCCATGAAGCTCGAGGAACAGGCGCTCGATCGCCGCCGCGAAAAGCAGCAGTTCGACAGGCTGGTCGCCTCGCTGCTGGCCGGAAGCCGCCGCAACCTGTGGCGCTGAAATCCGTCCACGCCCCGGGCGCGACACCGCTCGACCCCGACGAGATCGCGGGCCTCATCCCGGGGTTCGTCACGACGCAGGAGGAGCTGAACCTCGTCGAGTCCGAGAACATCCTCGAAGCGGAGGCCTGGCTCGCGGGCGCGAGGCGATTCGACGTGCTCGACGACGGCTTCGCCCGCGCGCTCCACAAGCGCATGTTCGGCAAGACGTGGCGCTGGGCAGGCCATTACCGAAGCACGGAGAAGAACATCGGGATCGCGCCGGAGCAGGTTGCCGTGGCGATGCGCGACCTCATGGCGGATGTGCGTGCGCAGATCGAATCACAGGCCTGGCCCGTTCCCGAGATCGCCGCGCGCTTCCATCATCGCCTCACGCGCATCCACGCCTTCGCCAAAGGCAATGGTCGCCATGCCCGCCTGATGACGGACCTGCTGATGCGGCAATGCGGGGTGCCGCCCTTCACGTGGGGGCGCGGGGACCTGGTGCATGCCGGCGACGAACGCACGGCTTACATCGCGGCGCTGCATGCCGCAGACCAAGGCGACTTCGCAGGGCTGCTCGCATTTCTCGGTGCGAGCGATCGAGGGGAAGCCGCATGAAAGCCCTCGACCGCTTCCTCGACGACCTCGCCGCCTTCCAGTCCCCCCGCGTCTTCAACCCCTGGCGCGACGTGGACCCGGTGAACGACATCGGCAAGGACGCCCCCGCCATCCGCCGCGACCAGCTTCGCCGCTATCTCGCCGAACGCGTGGGCCACGCGAAGCTGCTCCTCGTCGCGGAGGCGGCCGGCTACCAGGGCTGCAAGTTCACCGGCCTGGCCATGACGAGCGAGCGCCAGCTCCTCGCCGCGGGCCCGATGGACGAGGTGTACTTCGCGGGTGAGAAACGCAGGACGAGTCGCGCATCCGTGAAACCCGCCGGCTTCAACGAACCCACCGCCACCGTCGTGTGGCGCACCTTGCTCACCGCGGGCCTTCGCGGGCGGGAATGGGTCAACTGGAACACCTTCGCCTGGCACCCGTTCGACGACGGCGCGCTCACCAACCGCACGCCCACGCGGCAGGAACTGGAGGCGGGGGCGCCGGCACTCGAGCGTTTCCTCGCACTCTTTCCCGGCGTGCCGGTGGTGACGGTGGGAGAGAAGGCGCGCGGCAAGCTCGGCGAGCTGGGCGTGGAAGCGCTCGCGGCCGTGCGCCACCCGGCCTATGGCGGGGCGGCGGAATTCGGTCGGGGGATCGAGCGGTTGCTCGAGGCGCAGCAGCAGTAAGCAGCGGCGGGGACTTAAGCCTGCGAGCGCGGAAGGTAAGGCGAGATCTCTTCCATCTTGCCGCCGGCCTTGTCGGCCAGGCGCTGCGTGCCGCGGATGACGGCGAAGATCATGTCCGCGAGCGCTTCGGCGATCTCGACGCTGCGGTTGAGGCCGTGACGGTCGATGGCGGGTTGGATGGCGGCGAATTCGGTGCGTTTCATGGCGGTTCCGGTGTCTGGCGGGGGGCCGGCGGGGCCGGCGTCGATGTAACCACTATCGGCACGCGCACGCACAATCACAAGCGAGTAGTTTTGACTTTACGGGCTAGAAATTCTTGCCTGTCCCGGCTTTTGCGTGCATGACACCCCCCGCGCACCCCGCTAGCATCGGGAGGGTGGCTCAACCCCTGAGCCACCCCGGCCGGAGACTTGTCCCATGAGCCAGCTCGAGCGCTTCCACAAGATCCGCGAACTGCTGCACGAACGCACCGTGGTCACGAAGGCCGACCTCCTGCGCGAACTCGAGGTCTCCCCAGCCACCTTCAAGCGCGATCTCGAGAAGCTGCGCGACCGCTACAACGCGCCCATCGAGTACGACCCCGACAACAACGGCTACCGATTCTCGCTCAAGCCCCAGGCCGGCCCTCGGTTCGAACTGCCGGGGTTGTTGTTCAACGCTTCCGAAGTGCACGCGCTCCTCACGATGCAGGAGCTGCTCGGGAGCCTCGACCCGGGCCTGCTCGCCCGCCACGTGGAGCCGCTGCGCCTTCGGCTGAACGCGATCCTCGAGGAAGGCGATGCCTCGGCGAAGGAGGTCGCCCGGCGCATCCGCATCGTCCGCATGGCCGCCCGCGGCATGAAGCCGGATTTCTTCGAGCAGGCCGCCACCGCCACCCTCAAGCGGCAGCGCCTCGCCATCACCTTCTGGAGCCGCAGCAAGGACGAGGTGACCGAGCGCGTGGTCTCACCCCAGCGGCTCGTCTTTTATCGCGGCAACTGGTATCTGGACGGCTGGTGCCACCTCCGGAACGAGATCCGCAGCTTTTCGCTCGACGGCATCCGCGAGGCGAAGTCGTTGCCCGATGCCGCGAAGACGGTTGCGGAGAAGGACCTCGATGCCTTTCTCGCCTCCAGCTACGGCATCTTCGCGGGCAGGCCCACGGCGTGGGCGACGCTGCACTTCACGAAGACGGCCGCGCGGTGGGTGGGCTACGAGAAGTGGCATTCGCAGCAGCGCGCGCGCCACGAGAGCGACGGCTCGTACATCCTCGAGGTGCCCTACAGCGACGACACCGAGCTCGTGATGGACATCCTCAAGTTCGGGCCGGACTGCAAGGTACTGGGGCCGCCGGCGCTGGCGGAAAAGGTGGCGACGCGGGCACGGGAGACGGCCGAACGGTATCGCCCCTGAGCCGGCCGGGGTAGCTCATCCCCTGAGCCCCTGCCCCCGAATACTGGAAGCTCCCGCCCCCCAGGGCCACTCCCGGAGCCCGCCATGGATCTCGCCGTATCGCCTTTCCTCCGCCCTCCCGAAACGGCCGAGTGGACCCCGGTCGGGCTGAGGGAGCCGCCCACCCGCTGGCTGCGCGGCCGCCTGGACGAAGTCGCGGCGGCGCTGCCCGATTTCGAGCGCGGCCCCTTCGCCATGGCGCCGGAATCGGAAGGGCCGTGGCATGCCAACGAGCTATTCGACCTCATCAGCACGCGGCAGGCGGATGGCTGGGTGCGCCGCCCGGTGTCGGTCGTGGGCAAGGGCTACCGGCTCATCGGCCACCGCGAGGCCATCGGGCGCATCGCGGAGGTGCTCGCGGACATCGGCTTCGACGCCGCCGCGCTCGACACCCACGCCACGCTCGAACGCTACGGCGCCCGGCTCGCGCTCGAGGTGCAGCTCGGCTCGCGCTGGATGGTCGACCCCGGCGACGGCCACCCGCTCATGCTGCAGTTGCGGTGCCTCAACTCGGTCGATGCCAGCTCGTCGCTGCGCGTCGTCTTCAACTGGTACCGGCTCGTGTGCACCAACGGGCTCGTGGTCGGCTTCTCGCAGCAGGCCGGGCGCGTGCTGCACCGCAAGTCGCCCGTCATGCCGGACCTTCGCGAGGAAATCGCGAACGGCCTCACGCTCGCCCGCACGGACCGGGCCGCGATGCGCCATTGGCTCGAGCGCCGCATCCGCCGCGAATCGCTCGTGCCGTTCGCGGATGGGCCGCTGCGCGATGCGTGGGGCGCCCGCGATGCCGCGCGCTTCCTGCACATCGCGCGCACGGGCCACGACGCGGAGTTCGAGAACCGGTTCGAAGCCGGCAGGCCCAGCGAGAAGCGCATGACCGCGAACGTGGCCGTCCCCGGAAGCCCCCGCGAGGCGCACACCGAGTGGGATGCGGCCCAGGCGCTCTCCTGGGTCGCGCGGGACCAGCGCGATCCGGCGGCGTACCTGGAGCGGCTGCTGGAAATCCCCGCGCTCGTCGCGAAGCTCTCGAAAACATGAGGCCCGCGTGAAACTCGACATCGCGGGTGAGCGCACGATCATGCTGGAATCTCTCGAGCAGCGGCTCGTCTACGGCGGCGTGCTCTGCGGCCGGTTCACGAAGGCGGAGAACGAAAGCCGCATCCGCGAATACGCGGAGGAGGCAGGCCGGCGGGCGCACTGGTTCGATGGCGCTTTCATCATTCCGGCGCACGGTAGCATCCTGCCCGCGCGGCCCGACAAGGCACTCCCGGAAGGCGAGCGCTTGCCTCCCGTGATTTCCTTCGCCGTCTTTCGCTCCAACACGCCCGCGAACGATGCCGGCGAATGCTATTCGTCCGCGGCCTTCGCCTGGTGCCAGCACGACTTCGGCCTGCCGGACGAGCGTACGATCGCGATCCTGCGCGCCATCGACTGGCCCGCCCTCGCGGTGGACTGGACCCCCTAGGAGGAAAACCATGCTCGGCGCGATCGTCGGCGACATCGTCGGTTCGATCTACGAATTCGACAACCACCGATCGAAGGACTTCCCCTTCTTCGGCGAGGGCGCGGATTTCACGGACGACTCGGTGCTCACCCTGGCCGTGGCCGACGCGCTCCTGGGCGGCAAGCCCCCGCGCGAGACCATCCACCGCTGGGCCGTGCGCCATCCGGGGCGCGGCTACGGCGGCGGCTTCGCGGCCTGGCTCGAGACCCGGGACCTCGCGCCCTACAACAGCTTCGGCAACGGATCCGCCATGCGCGTGAGCCCGGCCGCGCTCCTCGCCAACACGCTCGACGAGGCCCTCGAGGCCGCGCGGCGGGTCACGGAAGTCACGCACGACCATCCCGAGGGCATCAAGGGCGCCCTCGCCACCGCGCACGCCATCTTCCTAGCGCGCTTCGACGCGGGGCCGGGCGAGATCCGCCGCGTCGTCGAACAATGCTACGGCTACGACCTCGACCGCACCGTCGATTCCATCCGCCCCACGTACCGGTTCAACGAGACCTGCCAGGAAACGGTGCCCGAGGCGATCGTGTGCGCGCTGGAAGCGCGCGATTTCGAGGACGCCATCCGCAACGCCATCTCCATCGGCGGCGATTCGGACACGGTGGCCGCCATCGCCGGGCCCATCGCGGAGGCGCGCTTCGGCATCCCGGACGACATCGCCCATGAAGCGCTCGCGCGGCTGACGGACGAGATGCGCGCGCTCATCCACGACCTCTACGCGCGCACCGAGTACGGCCACCCCGTTCGCGGGATGCGCGCCGATCATTTGCGCGGCTAATATCGTTTATAGCAATTCTTCAGTTCCGCAAATATCCCTGCGCCATTAACTTGGGTGCATTCCCCGCAACCGCGGGCACATCCAGGGAGACAGCCATGTTGGGCGCTGTGGTCGGCGACATCGTCGGATCCATCTACGAAACCAACAACCACCGATCGAAGGACTTCCCGTTCTTCGACGACGAGGCGGATTTCACGGACGACACCGTGCACACCGCGGCCGTGGCGGACGCCCTCGTCAACGGCCGCCTGCCGCAGCACGCGCTCTACCATTGGTCCGTGCGCTATCCGGGCCGGCGCTATGGCGGCGCTTTCAGCGACTGGCTCGAGTCCGGCCGCCTGGATCCCTACTACAGCGGCTGCAACGGCGCGGCCATGCGCGTGAGCCCCGTCGCGCTCCTCGCCAGCACGCTCGACGAGGCGCTCGAGAACGCGCGCCGCATGTCCTCGGCGACGCACTGCCACCCCGAAGGCATCATGGGGGCGGTCGCGACGGCGCACGCCATCTTCCTCGCCCGCTGCAACGCGGGGGCGGGCGCGATCCGCAGCGAGATCGAGATGCACTACGGCTACGACCTCGACCGCAGCGTCGACATGATCCGGCCGGGTTACCGGTACAGCGAGCGCAGCGAACAGACGGTACCCGAGGCGATCGTGTGCGCACTGGAAGCCCGCGATTTCGAGGACGCCATCCGCAACGCCGTCTCGCTCGGCGGCGATTCCGACACGCTCGCTGCGATCGCCGGCCCCATCGCGGAAGCGCGCTTCGGCATCCCGGACGACATCGCCCGGGCCGGGCTCGAGCGACTCACGCCGGAGATGCGCGACACCCTTCGCGCCCTCTACGCCCGCAGCGAATACCTGAACTCCATCCGCAGCCTGCGTCCCGCGATGCCCGGCAGCACGCTTCGCCGGCGCTACGAGGCCCTGGGCCCGATCTCGGAGCGGCCGGACGGTCTCACCTGTCGTTCGAGACTCGCGACCTGGGAGGGATTCCTGCTCTACGGCCGCAACGCGTCCTCGTCCTTCCACGCGCAGGCCGCGCGCTGGAACCGGGACGACGGCATCAACGAGGAATCCCCGGATCTCGTCGCTCCGGTGAGGGAGGCGTGGCCGGATCCGGACAAGCCGCTGCCCCACTGATGTCCGGGCGCCAGTAGGATGACGGCTCGCACCTTCCGGCGCCCGCCCCCATGACCGCACCCACGCCCGCCCCCTTCGCCGACGCCGCGCAGAGCTGGAACAAGCGCTTCGAGGGGGAGGGCTTTCACTTCGGCACCGAGCCCAATGCCTGGCTCGCGGAGCACGCCGGCATGTGGTCACCCGGCCAGCGCGTGCTCTGCGTGGCCGATGGCGAGGGCCGCAACAGCGTTTGGCTCGCCCGGCGCTCTCTCGCGGTGGACGCCTTCGACATCGCCCCGGTGGGCGTGGAGAAGGCGCGTCGATTGGCCGCGGCGCAGGGCGTCACGGTGGACTACGCCGTGGCCGACTGCGACGGCTTCGACTGGAAGGCGGGGCACTACGACGGCGTCGCGGCCATCTTCGTGCAGTTCGCCGACCCGCCGATGCGGGAGCGGCTCTTCGCGAACATGACGCGCTGCCTCAGGCCCGGCGGCGTGCTCGTGCTGCAGGGCTACACGCCGAAGCAGCTCGAGTACGGCACCGGCGGGCCGCCCTTCGTGTCGCACCTGTACACGCCGGCGATGCTGCGCGAGGCCTTCGCGGACCTGGAGATCGTGACGCTGCGCGAGTACGAAGCCGAGCTGGCCGAGGGCAAGGGCCACCGGGGCCTGTCCGCGCTGGTGGGGTTGGTCGCGCGGCGGCGTTGATGGCGCAAATCAGCGCGGCACGGAAGCGACGGCCGGAACCCCTGCGGTGCGCGCACGCCGCACGAGCCTTTCATCGAAGGTGACGAACGCCTGCGCGCGATGCGAGGTGGCGACGTGCAGGGCATCCGCGAAATCCAGGCCGGCATCGAACCAGTCGAGCGCCTGCGCCACGGCGGCCGGCGCGTCGGTCGAGACGCCTTCCAGGCCGAGGACACCGCGCAAGGCGTTCGACACCTGCGGGCGGTCCCGTCCGTACACGGCGGCAAGGACCCAGGCTGTTTCCAGCAGGACCGAGGCCGTGACGAGCACGTCGCCGCGTTTCATGACCTTGCGGGCGCGGCGGGTCTGGTCGGGGTCGTCGTCCACCAGCAAACGGACGAGCACGTTGGTGTCGATCGCGATCACTTGCGGCGCCGCGACTCGGCGCTGACCGCGGCAGCCAGGCCTTCGTCCATTTCCTCGATCGAGCGGCGCGGCCCGGTGTAGCCCACGCACCCGACGACATCTTCCAGCCGGGTGGGGGCGAATGGCTTGAGCGGCTTGAGCAGCACGCCTTCGGCGGTGACCTCGACGACCAATTCCTGCCCCGGACGCCAGGCCTTGGCGCTGCGCACGGCCCGGGGCAGGACGACCTGCCCCTTGCTCGACAGCCTGGTGGTTTCCATGGCGGTTACCGCGGTAAGACTGAAGTAAGACATTCTGGGCCGGGCGAAGGGGGCTGGCAAGGGCGCCAGTTCCTCAACGCGCGAGACGCGACGCGCGAGACGCGACGCGCCTACTTCCCGACCCGCGCCCTGCCCGTGCGCTTCGCCTCGTAGAGCCACCGGTCCGCGGCGGCGATGAGATCCCCGGGCGTCTCGCCCTGCTCCGGAAACCCCACGACGCCGGCCGAGAAGGTGATGCCGGCGCGCTCCGTGTCGCCCAGCCGCACCGTCGTCGCGCGCAGGCGCTCGAGAAAGCTCTCCATGCGCTTCACGGCGTCGTCCGGCGTGGAGTTGGGGAAGACCAGGCAGAACTCCTCGCCGCCGTAGCGGCAGACGACGTCGCCGGCGCGCGTGCCCTCCGAGAAGATCCTCGCCACGGCCTTGAGCACCTCGTCGCCGAAAGGGTGACCGCACGCGTCGTTCACGCGCTTGAAGTCGTCGAGGTCCGCCATGGCGACGGCGAGCGGCTGGCCGGTGCGCGAGAAGAGCGAGACGAGGTTGCCGAGCACCGTGTCGAGATAGCGCCGGTTGTAGAGGCCGGTGAGCGGGTCGCGAAGCGCCTCCTCGCGGGCCCGGTCGCGCTCGTCGCGCAGGCGGTTGAGCTCGTAGCGGATCTGCACCGCGTAGTAGCGCGCCTTGGTGCCCAGGCCCAGCCGCGCCTCGTACACCTCGTGGAAGGCCTTGTGCAGCGCGTACGCGTCCGCGAAGCGGCCCGTGCGCGCGCGCAGGTGCGCCAGGAACTCGAGCACCAGCCCGCGCAGCATGAGCGGCGTGCGCACTTCGAAGCCCGCGCGGGCCTTGCCGAGGCGATCGATGGCGTCCTCGTCGCGGCCGCGCTTCTCGAAATCGAGCGCGCGCAGGTAGTGCGCCCACACCGCGCACGGCCCGCCGTGCTTCGCGGCCTCCTGCTCGGCGAGCGCGACGGCGGTCCCGGCCTCGTCCAGGCAGTCGTTTCGCAGGAAGACGTAGGCCGCCGTCGTGTAGACGTTGCCTTCGGGCGAGGAGAGATGGGGCGACTCCGCGTGCTGCATGACGCGGCGCGCGAGCGGCAACGCCTCCTCGACGCGGCCCATGTGCGCGAGGCAGTCGGCGCGGTTGGCCATGACGCCCACGAGCAGCCGCGGATGCTGCAGCTCGCCGGAGAGGGCGATGGCCTCCTCGAGGAGGGAATCGGCCTCCGCGTAGTCGCCCACGGCCACGAGCTCCGCGCCGAGGTTCGACAGCAGCGTCGCCATCTGGGGCCGGGCGTTGATCGTGCGCAGTTGCCCGAGCGCCTCGAACATGTAGCCCAGCGACTGCGCCGAATCGCCCAGGGCCGCGAGGCAACCGGCCATGCCGTTGAGCGTGTAGAAACGGTCCAGCGTGGAGAGGCTGCCGTCGTCCTCCTCCAGGTTGGCGCGGAACATCGCGAGCGCGCCCGTGCAGTCGCCGTCCATCATGCGGGCGCGGGCGAGTCCGTTTCTCGACAGGATCGTGCCGCGCAGGTCGGCCAGCGCCCGGAACCCGGCCAGCGCGTCCTCCAGCGAACGCCGCGCCTGGGCGGCGCCCACGTAGCGAAGCTCGAAGTAGCCGATGGTGAGGTGCGCCCAGGCGCGCACGGCCGCATCCCCCGCGGCCTCGGCGGCGGCGAGCGCATCGAGGGCCCAGGCGTGCGAGTCGCGCGGGGCGGCGTACTGGGCCTGCCAGGCACGCTCGACGAGGGCGCTGTGCGGGGTCGAAATGTCCACCGGCCGATTCTAGACGGGAAGGGCGGGGGCGGCTGCGGAATGCTCCGCTTGCGGGTTTGGGCGCACGGGAAGTGCCGATTTTTCGATGGGGGCCGGTCGCAATGCTCCGGCGCGGCGCCGGCACCGAACCCCGTAGTCTCGCCGTCATGGGAGGACGTCTCCCGCGCACGCCGAGTTCGGGAAAGACCATGAAAGACCTTCACGCCGAAACCCTGGATGCCGTCGAAGCCCGCGCCTCGCGCCGGATCGGCCTCATCAGCCTGGGGCTGGTGACCGGCAGCCTCCTCGTGGCCATGGCCATGGCGATCTCCGCCACGGGCGACGGCGAGGAAGCCGCGAAAGGGTCGGATTGCCAGCGCTCCGAGCGCTCGATCGGGGCGGCGAAGACCGCGCAGCACCCGAAGGCCGAGACGCTGCTCATCTGCTCGTCCGAATCGAGCCTGATCCGGAAGCTTTTCTGAGGGTTTCCTAGGACTCGAATATCCGCGCGATATCCGGCGCGGTGAAGCGGTAGTCCTGGTTGCAGATCTCGTCGCGCACGGCCACCACGCCGTGCTCGGCGAGCGTCGCCTCCACCTCGGCGCGCCCCAGCCCCTTCAGCATCCCGATCACCTTCTCCTCGCTGCGGCCGCATCCGTCCGTGACGGCCTGGGGCTCGTAGAGGCGAACGTCGTCCTCCGGGAAGCAGTGCGCGAGCAGGGGCCCGGTTTCCATGAGGCCCAGCAGCGAGGGCTCCGCCGTGGCGGCCAGGTGCTGGATGCGCGCCCAGCCGTTCGGGTCGCGCTCGTCGGCCCTGGGGAGCTTCTGCAGGATGAGGGCGCCCACCTCGTGGTCCGTGGCGTGCACCCACAGGTGCGTGGGCACCTGCTCGCTCGCGTCGAAGTAGCGCTCGAAGCATTCGGCGAGGGTCGCGCCCTCGAGCGGCACGATGGACTGGTACTGCCGCGCGGTGGCGGCGTTCTCCAGCGTGAGGGCGAGCCGCCCGTCCGCGAAAAGCTGCTGGAGCACCGCGTGCTTCTGCGGGTCGTAGCCGTCGCCCAGCCGGACCATGGCGCGCAGGGCCAGCTCCCGCGAGCAATCCGCCACGGCCATCTGCACCGGGCCATGGCCCATCACCTGGAGCACGGCCCGGCCGGGGTGCTTGAGGCCGGACCCGATGAGCACCCCCAGGGTGGCGAACTCGGCCAGGAGCGGCCGGACGGCCGCGGGATAGTCGCGCCGGCCGAGTATCGCCCGCCAGAGCGGGCCCAGGCGAACCACCTGGCCGCGGATGTCGAGGTTTTCGAGGAGGAAGCGCTGGGTGAGGTCGGCGGGGGCGTGCGAAGGCATCGGGGAATCATAAACCCGCCCGCCGCCGCGTTGAGGAAGGTCAACCGGGCCCCGCGAGGCCGGGGTAGGGTAAACCGTTGACGTCCCACGAGAATCAGAAGGATGGCGCCCATGAGCTCGCATCCCCCGCAAGCCGCTCCCGCTTCGCATCCGCACGCCCACTACGCGCAGCCCCAGTCCCTGCTCCCCAACTTCGTGTCCGGAAACGCGGACCGGATGCTGCACGCGCAGCTGGGCAAGCTCACCGGCGGGCTCTCGCCGGCCTCGCTCGCGGCCGCGTGGTCCGACTGGGCCCTGCACCTGGCCCTCTCGCCCAGCAAGCAGGCCGAGCTCGTCGAGATGAGCGTGCGTCAATGGGAGCGCTTCGGCCATTTCCTCACGCACGCGCAGGATGAAAAGTGCGAGCGCTGCATCGAGCCGCTGCCGCAGGACCCGCGCTTCCGCGACCCGGCGTGGCAGCAGTGGCCCTTCAACGTGATGTCCCAGAGCTTCCTCCTGGGGCAGCAATGGATGTCGATCGCCTCGCGCGGCGTGCGCGGCGTCACCAAGCACCACGAGAAGGTGCTCGACTACACCACGCGCCAGTGCATGGACCTGTTCGCGCCCTCCAACTTCATCCCGACCAACCCCGAGGTGCTGCGCACCATCCGGGAGACCGGCGGCATGAACCTGCTCGCCGGCGCCGCGGCCCTGCGCGAGGACATGGAGCGCACCCTCTCCGGCGCGCCGCCCGCGGGCTCGGAGGATTTCGAGGTGGGCCGCAACCTCGCGCTCACGCCGGGCAAGGTGGTGCTCCGGAACGACCTCATCGAACTGATCCAGTACACGCCCACCACGGCGCGCGTGCACGCCGAGCCCATCCTGATGGTGCCGGCGTGGATCATGAAGTACTACATCCTCGATCTCACGCCGCAGAAATCGCTCATCAAGTACCTCGTGGACCAGGGGCACACGGTCTTCACGATCTCGTGGAAGAACCCCGGGCCCGCGGACCGCGATCTTTCGATGGACGACTACCTTCGCCAAGGCGTCATGGCGGCGATGGACGCGGTGTCGGCCATCGTGCCGAAGCGCAGGATCCACGCGATGGGGTACTGCCTGGGCGGCACGCTGCTCGCGATCGCCGCGGCCCTCATGGCGCGCGAGGGCGACCGGCGCCTCGCGACGATGACGCTCCTGGCGGCGCAGACGGATTTCTCGGAACCCGGCGAACTCGCGCTCTACATCGACGACAGCCAGCTCACGTTCCTCGAGGACCAGATGTGGGAGAAGGGCTACCTCGATTCCGCGCAGATGTCGGGCGCGTTCCAGCTCCTGCGCAGCGTCGACCTGGTGTGGTCGCGCATGGTGCAGCACTACCTGAAGGGCGAGCCGTCACAGCTCAACGACCTGATGGCGTGGAACGCGGACGGCACGCGCATGCCCTACCGCATGCACACCGACTACCTGCACAGCCTGTTTCTCAACAATGAGCTCGCCACCGGCCGCTTCAACGTGTGGGGCCGGCCCATCGCCATCCAGGACATCGACATCCCGATCTTCTGCGTGGGCACGGTGACGGACCACGTGGCGCCCTGGCGGTCGGTCTACAAGATCAACCTGCTCACCCACGCCGAGATCACCTTCGCCCTCACCACCGGCGGCCACAACGTGGGGGTGGTGAACCCGCCTTCGCCGGAATCGAAGCGCCGCTACAAGCTCGCGACGCGCGCCAAGGGTGGGGACTATGTCGACCCGGACGCCTTCGAGAAGCAGGCGAAGGAGCACCCCGGCTCGTGGTGGACGGCCTGGGAGAAGTGGGTGGCCGACCATTCCACGCGCAAGGTGGCGCCGCCGAAGACGGGCGCCCCGGGGTACGGGATCCTCGGTGACGCGCCGGGCGACTACGTCCGCCAACGCTAGGGGGCGAGGGGCGATACCATGGCGGCTTCCTTCCCTGCGCAAGCGACCATGACCACCCCGATCATCCTGCTGCCCATCGACGGCTCGCCGTCGGCCCTTCGCGCCGCCCAGTTCTGCGCCGACGTCGCGAAGGCCTTCAAGGCCTCGGTCGTGCTCCTCAACGTGCAGCCCCTGATCGAGGACTGGCAGACCCACGGCCTGGGCCACGACGCCGCCCTCGCGCACCTGAACGACCGCGCGAAGCTCGCGCTCAAGGAAGCCGGCCGCCCGTTGTCGGAGGCGGGCCTTTCCTACGCGACCGTGGTCGAGTTCGGCGAGGCCGCCGAGGTGATCGCGCAGGTGGCCGAGAGCCGGCAGTGCAACCACATCGTCATGGGCACGCGCGGCCAGAGCGGCGTGAAGGGCCTGCTGATGGGCTCGGTGGGCACGAAGGTGCTGCACCTGGTGACGATGCCCGTCACCTTCGTCCACTAGAGCAGCAGGTCGGGCAGCACCTCGCCGGCCGAGCCGGCGATCGCGATCGTGGCGCGGCCCGTGAGGGGCGTGCGCGTCGGGTTCACCTCGATCACCTTCGCGCCTTCCTCCAGCGCCATGAAGGGCAGCGACGCGGCGGGCTCCACCACCGTCGACGTCCCCACGCACAGGAAGACCTCGCACGATTGCGAAGCCGCGAGGGCCTGCGTGAGCGCCACGCCCGGCAGCGATTCGCCGAACCACACCACGTCGGGCCGCAGGAGCGAGCCGCAGTGCGGGCAGGCCGGCACGCCGTCCGTCGCGGGCCAGCTCTTCACGGCGTGGCCGTGGTCGAAGCACTTCACGCGGCGGATGTTGCCGTGCAGCTCCACCAGGCGCCGCGTGCCCGCCAGTTCGTGAAGACCGTCGACGTTCTGCGTGATGAGCGTGAAGTCGACGCCCCGGTCGCGGCAGGCCTCCTCGATCGCCACGAGCGCGACGTGGCCGGCATTGGGCAACGCCATGGCAACCTGCTCGCGCCGCCAGGCGTACCAGTCCCACACGAGCTTCGGGTTCGCGAGGAACGCTTCGGGCGTGGCGAGTTCCTCGGGGCGGAATTTCTCCCACAGGCCGGTGAGCGCATCGCGGAAGGTGGGAATGCCCGACTCGGCCGAGATGCCGGCACCGGTGAGCACGGCGACGGCGGTTGCGCCGTCGAGGAGGGCGCGGGCGCGCTTGCGGTCGTCTTCGGGAGGCATGGTCCCAATCTACCCCAGCCCCCCGGGGCGTTGACGAATATGCTTTTCCGTATTAATCTCCGCCCATGCCCAAGAAACCGGCGCCGGACCTGGCCGCCACCCTGAAGGCCATCGACGACCGGCTCGCGAAGCTGGAGGCGGCCTCGCGCCCGGCGGCGGGCGTCACCGGCCTGGACCCGCAGAAGTACTGGCTGCTCGATCACCTGGCCAAGGCGGGCGCGAAGGGCGGCGAGGTGGCCTACGGGGGCCTCGTCACCGTGCCCACGGGCGAGCAGTACCTGTGGCAATGGCAGGCCGGCGGGAAGGATCTCTTCGCCCGGGACTGGACGGCCGTCGATCGCGTGCTGGCCGCGCTGGGGCACCCCGTGCGGCTCACCATCCTGAAGGCCCTGCTCGAGGGCAAGCAGGCCAAGGCGGACCTCGAGCGCATCGAGGGGCTCGGCACCACCGGGCAGCTCTACCACCACCTGAAGGCGCTCGAAGAAGCGGGCTGGGTGCGCTCCCTCGAGCGCGGCGTCTATGGCGTGCCGGCCGAGCGGATCGTCCCGCTGCTCACGATCCTCCTCGCGGCCGCCGGCTGATATTTTTTTGCCCTCATGTTACGGAAAAGGATATTTATGCGGATCGCCCGGTTCGTGCTGCCCCTCCTCTTTTCCACCGGCCTCGCGCAGGCCCAGGACGACATCGCAGCACGCGCACGCGCGGCCCTCGAGGCGCGCGTCGCCGCCGGCACCACGGTCGGCATCGTCGCCGGCATCGTGCATCCGGACGGGCGCCTCGAGGTCGTCACCGCGGGCCGCTCGGGCAACGACGCGCGCCCGCAGCTCGACGCGCTCACGCTTTTCGAGATCGGCTCCATCACCAAGACCTTCACGGCGACGCTCCTCGCCCAGCGCGTGGCGCGCGGCGAGCTGCGTCTCGAGACGACCGTGCGCGAAGCCGCGCCAGCCCTTCGCGACTGGAAGCGCCCCGGCGTGGGCGACGTGACGCTCGGCCAGCTCGCGACGCACACCTCGGGCCTGCCGCGCTTGCCGCTCGACCCGTGGCTCTTCGTCGGCCGGGCGTTCACGCGCGACGGGCCGTACGGCAACTACTCGTCCCATCGCTTCCTCGACTTCGCCGCGGGTTCGGACCCGCCCAAGGCCGGGACGCACGCGTTCGACTACTCGAACTACGGCATGGCCCTCCTGGGCGAGATCCTGGCGGGCCGCGAGAACACGACCTTCGACGCGCTGGTACGCCGCGACATCCTCCAGCCCCTGGGCATGGCGAGAAGCGGCACGTCCACCTCGACAGGCGACGCGCCGCTTCTCGCCCGCGGCCACGACGGCGCCATGAACCGCACGGGCTACTGGCTCATTCCCGGCATGGCCGGCGCAGGCGCCCTGCGTTCGAACGTCGAGGAGATGGCGAAGTACCTCGTGGCCCAGCGCGACGGCCTGCTGCCCGGCGCGCGGCTCACGCAGGAGCGGCGAGAGAAGGCGAACGGGCGCTCGGACATCGGGCTCGCGTGGATCATCCGGCCCGCGGGCGAGAGCCGGATCCTCTGGCACAACGGCGGGACGGGGGGCTTTCGCACCTTCGCGGGCTGGCACGAGGGCACGAAGACGGCCGTCGTGGTGCTGTCGAACTCCAGCATCGGCATCGACGAGATCGGGATCCACCTGCTCGACCCGTCGGTGCCTCTCGCCGCGCCGGAGGAGCCCTCGCCCTGGCGCCTCGCGATCATGGCGCTCGTCGTCACGGCGTTGCCGGTGATGGCCTGGCGCGCCAAGCTCGCGAGCCGGCGCGATGCCTTGTGGAAGGCCCTCGAGATCGTGGCGACCGGCCTGCTCCTGCACCTGGTGGCGCCCTGGGGCTTCGCGGGCGCCTGGGCGTGGTACGCGATGGTTGCGCTGGGCGTCGCGGCGCTCGCGCTCCTCGCGTGGCGCGCGCGGCCGCTGCCCTGGCCCACGCCGTCTCGCCCGACGGAAGCGGGCCGCGCGATCGGCCGCGCCTTGACGGTGGTCGTGTTCCTCGCCTGCGCCGTGCAGCTCTAGGGCCGCCGTTCGCCACGCGAAATTCGCATTTCGTCGCAACGCGGTCGCCGGGCCCCGGCTTCGCGACTATCGTGCGCACCGACCCGCCACCTCGGCACATCAGAACCGGGGAGCCGGTCGACCTCGAGCGAATCGCAGACAAGGGAAGACAACCGCATGAACATCAAGACCAGCTGGGCGGCCGCCGCCGGACTCGCGCTCGCCTTCGGCGGCCTCGCGATCCTCGCCATCGCCGCCGACAAGCCCGCGGGCCCCTCGGCCGCGCGCGGCAAGTACCTCGTGGAAATCGCGGGCTGCAACGACTGCCACACCGCGGGCTTCGCGCCTTCGGGAGGCAAGCTGCCCGAATCGGATTGGTTGCTGGGCGACCCCGTCGGCTTCCAGGGCCCGTGGGGAACCACGTATCCCTCGAACCTGCGCCTCTACTTCAAGGACAAGTCCGAAGCCCAGTGGCTCGCGGCCGCCAAGGGGTTCAAGAGCCGCCCGCCGATGCCCTTCTGGGCCATCACCACGATGACCGAGGACGACCTGCGTTCGCTCTACCGCTACGTGAAGACGCTGCCGGCGAAGGGAGCCCCTGCGCCGGCGTACGTGCCGCCGGGGCAGGCCGCGAAGGGACCGGTCATCGTCTTCCCCGCGCCACCCGCGGGGAAGTAGCCAGGGCCCCTCACTCGGGCTGGATGTTGGCCTTCTTCACGATCTCGCCCCACTTGCGCGTCTCGGTGGCCTGGAACGCCGCAAGGCCTTCGGGCGTGGTCGTGGCCGGATCCACGCCGGTCTTGTCGAAGAACGCCTTCGCCGTGCCCGACCGCGTGGCCGCGACCAGCAACTCGTTCAGGCGCCTGACCACCGGCGCAGGCGTTCCGGCCGGCGCATAGGCGGCGAACCAGTAGGTCATCTCGTAGCCTTTCACGCCCGCCTCGGCAATGGTCGGAACGTCCGGCGCGAGGCGCGAGCGCTTCGAATCCGAGTAGCCCAGCGCCCGCAGCTTGCCCGCCTGCACCTGCGGAAGTCCCGTGGTCGTGTCCGTGATCATCATGTCGATCGTGCCGCCCAGCATGTCGGTGACGCCGAGCGTGTTGCTCTTGTAGGGCACGTGCAGCAGCTCCACGCCCGCCATCTGCTGGAACAGCTCGACCGCGATGCGCGAGGACGAGCTGCCGCTCGCGAAGTTGATCTTGCCGGGGCTCTTCTTCGCCAGCGCGATGAACTCGCCCACGCTTTTCGCGGGAATGTCGTTCCTCACCACCAGCACCTGCCCGCCCTTGCCCAGCAGCGCGACCGGCGCGAAATCCTTCACCGGGTCATAGGAGAGCTTCCTGTACAGGTGCTCGTTGGCCGCATGCGTCGTGTTGGTCGTGAAGAGCATGGTGTAGCCGTCGGCCGGCGCCTTCGCCACGAATTGCGCGGCGATCATGCCGCTCGCGCCGGGCTTGTTGTCGACGAGCACCGACTGCTTCGTGGCCTCCGAGATCGCCTGGCCGAGCGCCCGGGCGAACGTGTCGGTGGCCGTACCCGATGCGAAGGGGACGACGAAGGTGACGGTCTTGCTGGGGAAATCCTGCGCCCCGGCGCCGAGCGATGCGGCGGCCAGGGTGAGAGCGGCGACGATCTTCTTCATGGGCTCCTCCGTTGTTCTAGGGATGGTCGGGCAAATCGATGGGCAGGTCGAGCACGAGGAACGCGAGCGCCTTGCCGTGGGCGTCGAGGTTGAGCGCGTCGTTCACGCCGCCGTCGAGCACGTCGTCGATGACGAAGTTCATGGCCGCGAGCCTCGGGAGCAGGTAGCGCGTGACGCGCGAGGGCCGGCGGTGCGCGAGCGCGCGCGCCACGGCCTCCTCGGTGACCTGGGCGACGAGCGCATCCCAATGGGCGCGACGGCGCGCGATCACGCTGATGTTCGAGCGGTTGCCCTTGTCGCCCGTGCGGCCGTGGGCGAGCTCGCGAAGGCAGACGGTGCGCGGCATCAGTCCGCCCACTCGAATCGCGCGTGAACGGCCTCGCGCGGCAGGAAACAAGAGGCGGTCGTGAGACGCGGGCGAATCGAGGTACGCACCCCGCCTCCGCCAGCCGGCCCGCAGGTATAGAGCGCCGTCACCTCCTCGCCCAGCCGCCGGGCGGCCTCGAGGTCCGCGTGGGCAGCGGCGACCCGCAGGCGGACGTCTCTCGCATCGCCGACGGGGGTCGCGGCGAGAAGCCGTCCCGCGTCGTCCCCGAAGAGGCTCGTCACGCCGATGAGATCCGCGCGCAGGCGCAGGTGCGGCAAGCGGCTCGCGAGGATGTCGGCGGCCAGGCGCGCCCGCGCCTCGGCGCCGGGGCCGGCATAGGAGATCTCGCCCTCGGCGAACCATCCGCCTTCGAAGAATGCCGTCACCTTGAGCGTGCACGGGCGCTCGTGGCCGCGCACGCCATCCAACGCCACGAGGTCGGGGCCGGTCTCGGTGACGCACGCCTGCGTGATGTCGGCCGTCACGTCGGGCGTGAGGTAGGCCGCCGGATCGTGGACTTCGTAGAGAAGCTGCTCCTTCACGGTGGCCTCGGTGACGCAGCCCCCGGTGGCATCGGCCTTTCCGATCACGCAGTCGCCCTCGGCATCGATCCGCGCAACGGGAAAGCCCACCTTGGCCAGTTCCGGAACGTCCTTGAACCCCGGGTCGGCGAAATAGCCTCCGGTCACCTGCGCGCCGCACTCGAGGAGGTGCCCGGCCATCGTCGCGCGGCCGAGCCGGTCCCAGTCGGTCTCGCTCCAGCCATGTTGGGCCATCGCGGGACCCACGGCGAGGGACGGATCGGCCACCCGGCCGGTCACGATCAAGTCGGCCCCCGCATCCCAGGCCTTCGCGATCGCTTCGGCACCGAGGTAGGCGTTGGCGCTGACGGGCCGGCGTTCCCCGCCGAAAGCCGCGGCGAGAAGGCCGGCATGCTCGGCACCCGAGAGGTCATCGCCCGCCACCACCGCGACTCGGGGCGGGCGAAGCCCGAGTTCCCGGGCAAGTTCCTGCACGCGGCGCGCAGCGCCCGCCGGATTCGCGGCGCCCGCGTTGGTGACGATGCGGATGCCGCGGTCGAGGCAGGTACCGAGCACCGGGGCCAGCAGGCGGGCCAGCAAGGGCTCATAGCCCGCCTCGAGCGATTCGAGGCGGCGAAGCTGCGCCAGGGCGAGCGTGCGCTCGGCCAGCGTCTCCAGCATGAGGCACGCGGGCCCGCCGCGCGCGGCCAGCGTGCGCACCACCGGGCCCGGCGCGTCCACGCGGTCGCCCGAGAAGCCCGCGCCACAGCCCACGAGGAGAGATTGCTTCGCCATGGAGCCGACTCTATAGTGGGGCCCATCATCGGAGAAATCGCTCTTTCCGATGGATTGATCCGCAATGCAACTCAATCTATCCACCCGCCAGCTGCGCGCCTTCCTCGCCCTCGCGGAGCTGGGGAGCTTCACGCGCGCGGCGCATCGCTGCCACCTGTCGCAGCCCGCCTTCAGCGCCGTCGTGCGCGGCCTGGAGGAAGCGCTCGGCGCGCGCCTGTTCGAGCGCACGACGCGCCACGTGGAACTCACGTCCGAGGGCCGCTGGCTCGAGGAGCCCGCGCGGCGCCTGCTCGCGGACGTCGAGGCGATCGCCTCGGGACTCGGCGACCGCGTGGCGCTGCGACGCGGCCGCGTCACCGTGGCGGCGCTGCCGTCCCTCGCCGCCGGGTGGATCCCGGGGCTCTTCGCCGCCTTCCGGCGCGAGCACCCGGGCATCGACCTCGCGCTGCACGACACGCTCTCCGACGCCTGCCTCGCCCTGGTGCGCGCCGGCACCGCGGACTTCGCGGTCGCCGCGACGAACCCCGGCAGTCCCGAATGGGTGACGCAGGTGCTCTGCCGCGACCGCTTTCACCTCGTGTGCCGCCGCGACCACCCGCTCGCGCGCAAGGCGCGCGTGGGGGTGAAGGACCTCGTCGGGCATCCCTTCGTGCACTTCTCGCGCGCGAGCAGCGTCCGACAGCACCTCGAGGCGGCGCTCGCCCCGCAGGCGATGGCGACGGTGCTCGAGGTGGAGCATCTCACCACGGTCACCGGGATGGTCGAGGAGGGCGTCGGGATCACGGTGGTGCCGGCGCTTACGCTCTTCGAGTTCGAGCGCGGCAGCCTCGTGAACCGCCCGGTTGCCATCCCCGGGCTTTCGCGAACGCTCTACCTCGTCCGGCGCGCGGACCGGTCCCTCTCGTTGCCGGCCAAGGCGCTGTACGATCTGATGCTTCGCCGCAAGCCCCGCGCGCCCTGACCATGCTGCCCCTCGAAGGCATCCGCGTCCTCGATTTCTCCACCCTGCTGCCCGGCCCGCTCGCGAGCCTCATCCTGGCCGAGGCGGGCGCGGAGGTGATCAAGGTGGAGCGCCCGGGCGGTGAGGACATGCGCGCCTACGCGCCGCACGTGGGCGAGGAAAGCGTGAACTTCGCGCTCCTCAACCGCGGCAAGCGCTCGATCGAGATCGACCTGCGCGAGGCGGGCGCCGCCGCTTCGCTCCTCGCGCTCGCGCCCACCCTCGACATCGTGCTCGAGCAGTTCCGGCCCGGCGTGATGGCGCGGCTGGGGCTCGGCTACGACGCGTGGCGCGAGGCCAACCCGCGCCTCGTGTACTGCGCGATCACCGGCTACGGGCAGGACGGGCCGGATGCCGCGCGCGCCGGGCACGACCTCAACTACCAGGCCGGCTCGGGCGCCCTCGCCCTCAGCGCGGGCGTCGATGGCGCCCCGGGCATGCCGCCCGTGCTGCTGGGCGACATCGCGGGCGGATCCTATCCCGCGGTCGTCAACATCCTGCTCGCGCTGCGCCAGCGCGAGCGCACGGGCGTGGGCGGCTTCCTCGACATCGCGATGGCGGAAAACCTGCTGCCGTTCCTCTTCTGGGGCCTCGCGCAGGGGCAGGCGACGGGGCACTGGCCGCAGGCGAACGACGCGCAGTTCACCGGCGCATCCCCGCGCTACCGCATCTATCGCGCCGGCTGCGGACGGCACCTCACCGTCGCACCCCTCGAGACCAAGTTCTGGCAGGCGTTCTGCGAGGCGATCGGCCTGCCCGAGGACTTGCGCGACGATGCCCGCAACCCGGCAGCCACGATCGCCGAAGTGACGCGCCTGCTCGCCGCGAGGCCCGCCGCCCACTGGGACGAGGTCTTCCGCGCAGCCGACTGCTGCGTGAGCGTCGTGCGCACGCTGGACGAAGCGGTGCGCGACCTGCACCTGGCCGCGCGCGGCGTCTTCGACCGCGAAGTCGTGGTCGAGGGACACGTGCTGATGGCGATGCCGCTCCCGCTCGTTCGTTCGCTTCGCCGGGGCGAACGGCAAGTGCGTTCGCCGGCCCTGGGCGAGGCGCGGGTCGGGGACTTCACGCGATGAGGATTCTCCTCGCGGCCCTGCTGGCGGCATTCGCGCTGGGCGCGGGCGCGAACGAGCGGCGCACCGTGGACCTCGCGGTCGGCACCGTCTCGATCCCCGTCGACGTCCACCTCGCGGCGCCCGGTGCCGCGCCGCGCGGCGGCGTCGTCCTCTCCCACGGCCTGATGCGCTCGCGCGAGACGATGGCCGGCTTCGCGCGGGAGCTGGCGAACCGCGGCCTCGTCGCGGTCGCCGCCGACCTGCCGACGATCGCCGACGCGAAGGCCAACGCGCAGGCGCTGCGGGACATGGTGGCGGCGCTTCGCTCGGGCAGGTTCTCCGCGCCCGTCGATCGCGTCGTGCTCGTCGGGTTCTCCATGGGCGGGCTCTGGTCGATCCTCGCGGCCGACGCACCGGGTGTCGTCGGATGGGTGGGCCTGGATCCGGTGGACCTGCCGGATGCGCGCGGTCTCGAGGCGGCCCGAGCGCTTCGCGTCCCCGCGACGCTCCTGCGCGCGCCCGCCACGCCCTGCAACGCCTACGGCAGCGCGGCCCCGTGGGGCACGGCCTTCGCGCGGCCCGCGGGCGACACGCTCGTCGCCGACGCGACGCACTGCGACTTCGAATCGCCCACCGACGGCTGGTGTCGGTTCTTCTGCGGCGAAAGCGACGCGGCGCGGGAGCGGCGCGTGCGGGAAGCCCTGTTCGCGGCCGTGATGGCGCGCTTCGAAGTGCCGACTATTCGCTAGCGGGCCTGCGGGGCTGCCGATAGGATCGTCGCGTCACCGGGTTGGGGGAGGCCCCATGCGAAACATCGTCTTCACGCTGATCTTCGCCGTGCTGGCCCTGCCCACGGCCGCACAGTCCGATTTCGCGAAGAAGTTCCTGGCCGACCAGCGCGAGGAAGCGCTCAAGGCCCTCGCCAAGGGCAAGCCGCTCGAGCAGGTGAAGGCGGCCGAGACCCTCGGCCCGGAGGAAGCGGCCGTCACGGCGCCCGTCCTCGCCGGGCATCTCGCGGACCCGGATGCGGCCGTGCGACTCGCCGCCGCCAACGCGCTGTGGGACCTCGCCGGCCGCAACGAGACAGGGTTCGCGCCGGCGAAGCCCGCGCTCGTGAAAGCCCTGGACGACGCCGATGCCAACGTGGCGATGCACGCCGCCGGCGCCCTCTCCGCGATGAAGGTGCCGCAGGCCGAACTCGCCCCGGCGCGCCGCCGCGTGCTGCGCGAGGGCGGCGGCACACCCTACGTGCGCTTCCTCGCCGGGCGCGGCCTCATCGGAATCGACCCGCCGCTTCCGCTGCTGCCCGCGATGCTGCCGTACCTGGAGGAAGCTTCCACGGCGGCCAAGCGCGGTGGCTCCCGCGACAACGTGGACCTCGCCCGCAGCGCCTTCTACCGCCTTGCGGACACGAAGGACCGATCGCTCCTCGCACCGATGCAGGCCGAGATCCGCCGCGGGTCGCCGGGCACGCCGGTGTTGATGAGCACCGTGGGACGCTTCTCGCCGCGCCCCGAAGACTGGACGGACCAGCTCCTGCAGCTGGCCGGCTCGCAGGACAAGGACATCGTTGCCCTCGCATCG
Source organism: Betaproteobacteria bacterium (assembly GCA_016711875.1). Classification (GTDB taxonomy): domain Bacteria; phylum Pseudomonadota; class Gammaproteobacteria; order Burkholderiales; family Usitatibacteraceae; genus FEB-7. The sequence continues at coordinate 1,049,785 of JADJSD010000001.1, forward strand.
GACCTGCTCGGCTACCAGGGCGACGCGGCGTCCCTCGCGAAGTGGATGCCGCGCGCCGCGGTGCTGCTCGGCGTCTCGGACCGTCGCGACATGGCCCTTTCGGCGATCTGGCGCGTGGCCGGAAAGACGCCGCTGGGGCTCAAGGAGCTGGCCGCGCTGGCCAGGGACCCGCAGGCGAGCGAAGCCCAGCGAAACCGCGCGCTCGAGATCCTGGGCAGCGCGATGGACATGCGCGGGGCAGGCCAGTCGGCCGAAGCCGCGCGGACGGCCTTCCCGCTGTGGTTTCCGATCTGCGACCCGGTGCTGCGCGCCGGCCGGCCCGGCCCGGAATTCGACCGCTGCCTCACGCCCGTCGCCTTCGCCTGGGCTGACGATCGCGAGCAGGCCGCGCAGGTGGCGAAGTGGCTGGCCGCGAACCCCGACGTCGAAGCGAAGATCCGGTACCTCGGACGTCTCGAGGGCCTGTGGGCCAAGGCGGTCGATGCGGAACCCGCGGTTCGTGCCGAACTCGCCCACGCCGAGCCGCGCGTGAAGCTGGCCGCCGAAAAGACGCTCGATCGCATCCGTCCGGCATGGCGCGAAGCGGGTGCGCGCCAGGAACGCACGACGACCGCGGGCGGCGCACCGGCCGTGAGCAAGGCGGCGCCCGTTCCCGGCGCGCCCGGCGCCGATGGCGGGGCGCTCTACGGCGCCGTTCGCGACGGCGACCTCGCGAAGGTGAAGAAGCTCGTCACGCGCGCGAACGTGGCCCAGCCCGTGAAATTCCCGCAGATGCAGGGCATCCCGCCCGTGCCGCTCGTCGTCGCCGTCAACTACTGCGGCATCCCGCAGGTGCCGGCCGCGAAGCTCGCGGAAATCGTCGCCTACCTCGTCTCGATCGGCGCCGACCCCGACGGCAAGGACAACACGGGCGACAACATCCTGGACCGGGCCAAGTACACCTGCCCGCCGGAAGTGATGAAGGCGCTCGCGGGCTGAGGGCGGCGGCCCCAACCGCGACGGGATCCCGAAGGGGGTCTCGGGCGCGCTGCCCTCCAAGGCACTAGGAACGCAAGGGTGCCGTGAACTCGCGATGGCGACGGTGCAGGTAGTAGAGCGCCGCGATGGCGCCTGCGGCGGGGACCAGCAGCGGGACCAGGCCGCCGGGTGAGCCCTTGGCGCTCACCGCGACCTGGGCCTCCGCAATGGCCAGGACCGCCAGCTCGCCCCACAGGCCGGCCTGGAGCGTCGGCCGCCCCCAGACCGTGCCGCCGGCATAGCCGATCGCGCCCAGAAGCAGGAACACCGCGACGAGCGCGACAACGAGTGCGGCGCCCGGGGAAACGGGGGCCGCGCGCGAGCCGAACGCCGCGATGAAACCGAGCGACCCCTGGATCACCCCGATGAGGACGGCATAGGCCAGGATGGCCATCGCTCCCGGACGCGCCCCCCGGGCCGTCGTGCCTTCCGTATCCTCGCGATAGGTCGCGCCGAGCACCTGTCTCGCCCGGTGCACGGCCTGCATCACGAAGATGGCGTCGTGCGCCTTTTCCTCCCGCGGATGCTCCAATCGAAGCCGATAGCGCGCGTAGGACTCGAGCGTGAGGTCCCCGGGAAGCGATTCCTCCCCGTATTCCTTCTTCCGTCTTCCCTCGATCTCGCGAAGGATGTCCGCATCCGGATGGCCGTCGGCCTTGAGCTCGAACCACCCGTGGACGACGGTGACGATCGTCGCTTCCGGCAGGCGGCCAAGCTGGGCGTGGGACAGGCGCGCGAGTTCAACCTGCCTTTCCGGCGCGCGGATGAGAGCGAGCTCGCGTACGAGGGAGGCGAACTTCATGCCGAAAATCTAGCACGCCGCAGCGCGGGTCAGAAGACCGTGATCGTCCTGGCCGCGGGGTCCACGCGGATGCGCTGTCCCGTCCGGATGTCCTCCAGCGCGTTGCGCGTCCAGCCTTCGGTGATCGGCAGCTTCGCAAGCACCGCGCCTTGCACCATCACGGGGTTGAGCTTGCCGAAGACGAGGGCCTTCGGCGCGATGCCCTTGTGCAGCAGGTCGTTGAACGCCCAGCCGCCCGCGACCCCGCCCTTGGTGGTGGGGATGACGAGGATGCGATCCTTGATCGACTCGCCCTCGGCGCTGTGTCCGATGCGCGTGATGACGCCGGTCACGCGGTTCAGGTCGTAGCGCGGGCTGAAGCCTTCCTTCATGACGAGGGCCTCGCCCTCCACCGCCGGCCCCAGGCGCGCGCGACGTGCAGGACGAGGCTCATCGCAGCACCCCCGTGCAGGCGATGTCCACGCAGTCGGCCGTGCGGCGCAGTACCGTGTTGAACCGGTGCGCGGTGATCGTGTTCACCAGCTTCGCGGAATTGGAGACGAGGTTGACCCACCCGTTCTCGGCCCGGATCTCGGTGAGCCGCTGCAGGATGTAGAAGCACACGCCCTGCAGCACCGTGACGCCGGCCTCCTCGAGCGTGCGCAGGTACCCCAGGCGGCTCGCGTCGCTGTGGATGGCGTGGTTGGTGGTGACGAAGACGTGCATGCCCGGCGCGACCTTGCGCCCGGCGAATCGCCCGGCGAGCTCCTGCATCTCGAAGATCGAGAGCTGCGGGCCGGAGAACACCACCACGTTCTTCGCGCCCTCGGCGTAGCGGTACGACCGGTAGACGTTCTCGATGTCCGCGTCGGTGATCGTCATGCGGGAGACGGGCGCGCGGCCCCCGAAGGCCTCGGCCGCCGTCGGCGCCTCGGGCGTGACGCCGACCAGGTGGTACATGGCCATCGACCCGTAGCTCGCGAGCGAGGCGCCCAGGTGCTTGAGCTCGTCGGACAGGGGCATCGCCTTCGCGCCATCGATGACGGGCACCGCGAAGTAGTCCTGGTTGGGGTGGCCGACGATCCGGCCGATCGCGCCCCAGTCGGCCACGTCGCGCATCGTCGCCTCGAGCCGCACGGCGATCGAGCCGCGGCGCGGCGCGTCGAGGTGGAAGCCGTAGGCGGGCGTGCGGCCGGTGAGCGCCGCGGCGAAGCTGGAGAAGCCCCCCTCGTAGTTCGTGCGCGCGCCGAAGACGGAATTGGCGTAGATCACCGTGCCCGTGTCGCCCCACGCGACGTGCTCGCCGAGCTTGGGCTGGTAGACGGTCTGGTAATTGATGCAGGTGTCGGTGGTGGCCACGCGCATGTCGCGCAGGATCTGCACCACCCGGCGCTCCTTCGCCTCCTCCTTCGCGTCGGGCTTCAGGCACGCGACATCGTCGAAGTGCATGCAGCGCGCGTTGCTGTCGGTGGCCACGCGGCACTTCGCGCCCTCGCCGGCGATGCGCTCGAGAAAGCCGAAGCCGCCGTCGCCCATCACCTCGATGTCGCCCATGACGTGGGCGTTCGTGATGCGCACGAAGCCTTCGGCCCCGAAGAAGCGCCCGACTTCCACCTGGAAGCGGATCGCCTCCTGCACGGCAGCGCCCTGCTCGCCGCGCAGCATCGCCTGCTCCTCGTCGTCCAGCCTCATGTCGACTTCGGCCGTCGCAGCCACTCAGTCGACCTTCGCGCCGGAGGCCTTCACGAGGATGCTGTACTTCTGGCGCTCCTTCTGCACGAAGGCGGCGAACTGCGCCGGCGTGAGCGGGGCCGGCGCGGCGCCCTGCGAGGCCAGCTGCTCCGCGAGCGCCTTGTCGGATACCGCGGCCATGTCGCGCGCGATCTGCGCCACGATCGCCTCGGGCGTTCCCTTCGGCGCGAAGACGCCCTGCCAGTTCTCGAAATCGAAGCCCGGCAGGACGCTCGCGACCGTCGGCACGCCGGGGATGAGCGAGGAGGGCGTCGTCGTCGTGATGGCGAGCGCGCGCAGCTTGCCGGCCTTGATGTGCGGCAGCGCCGGCGGCAGGCCCGCGAAGAACATCTGGACCTGGCCGCCCAGCAGGTCCGTGATGGCCGGGGCGCCGCCCTTGTACGGCACGTGCGTGAGCGCGGTGCCGGTGAGCGTGCGGAACTGCTCCCCCGCCATGTGCTGCGGTCCGCCGGTGCCCGCGGACGCGTAGGGCGTGCCTTCCGGGCGGCCCTTCAGGTAGGTGACCAGTTCGGACAGGTTTGCCGCCGGCACCGACGGATGGACCACGAGGACGAGCGGCGCCGATGCGGCCTTCGACACCGGGACGAGGTCCTTCTCGGGGTCGAAGGGCATCTTCGCGTACAGGTACGGGTTGATCGCCACTTCCGCCGGCGAGGCGAGCAGGAGCGTGTAGCCGTCGGCCGGGGCCTTCGCCACGAAGTCCGCGCCGATGTTGCCGCCGGCACCGGGCTTGTTGTCGATGAGGACCTGCTGCTTCCACAGAACCGAGAGCCGCTGGCCGAGCGCGCGGGCCACGACGTCGGTGGCGCCGCCGGGCGCGAAGGGCACGACGATCCGGACGGTCTTCTCCGGAAAGGCGGCGTGGGCATTCAGGGTGAAGAGGCTCGCGAGCAGCGTCGCGCACGCGGCAAGGCCGCGATGGGTTCGGGACTTCATGGTTTCTTTCCTCCTGGCTTTCGGGGTTTCGGACGGGCCGACCCGACGGGCGGGTCGACACGCTTGAGGGACGAGGCGATCGGCCGGGGCTTCCCCGCTACGCCACCACGGGAACCACGTACGGCCCCTCGGGGATGACCGCGAGGCCACCGCCCGGGGAGCGGGCCAGGGCCTGCGCGAGCGCCTCCTCCACGGAGTCGATCATCTCGACGCCGGTGATCTGCCGGTCGGCGCCCTTCAGGCCCGTGGTGTAGAGCTGCACGCGGGTCGCCCGCGTGGACTTGAGCTGCATCTCGGTCTGCCACTCGTCGATGTCGGCGAAGTCCTTGGCGAGGAGCGACTGGAGGAACGCATCGGGCCCGTCGCGGACGAGGCGCTCCTGCGCGCGGCGGTATTCCTCGGAGCCGATCCCTTCCGAGCAGGCCGAGACGACGATGATCGTGCCGCCCTCGGCGACGATGTCGAGGGGCGTCACCATGCACTTCACGGTCTGGTAGTAGGTCTTGTCGAGCGGGTAGCCGGCCGACGACGTGAGCACCGTGCCGAACTTGCGCCCGATGGGCACGCGCGTGCTTTCCGCGACGAAGGCGACCGCCTCGAGGTGGCTTTCGATCACCTCGCCGCAGTTGATGTGCGAGAGCGCGCGGTGCTCGTCGATGACGGTGTTGATGGCGTACACGTCGCCCAGCATTTTCACGATCTCGAGCTGCTCCTCGTGCAGCGGGTTGCCGGCGAGGTTGCACTGCGAGGCCGCGGGGTTCTCCATGAAGCGCGCGCTGTGGAAGGTGGTGATGGTGTCCTTGTGCGCGACGCCGGGGGCGATCACCTTGCGCCCGCCCGAGTAGCCGGCCATGAAGTGCGGCTCGACCAGGCCCGTCGCGATGCGGATGTCCGCCTCCACGAACCGGCGGTCGAGCTTGACCGGCGTTCGCCGGATCGACGTGAAGCCCAGGTCGACGTGGGCGGCGCTGTCCCGCGCGAAGTGGTTCTCCACGCGCACGTTCGCCATCACCCACGGGTCGCCGACCACCTCGGCGAGCTCCTCGCCTTCGTTGGGACGGTGCAGGCCCGTCGCGACGAGGACGACGATGTCCGCGAGAGCGATGCCGGCCGAGCGCAGGCGCTCGATGAGCGGCCGAAGGAAGAGGTGGTTGGGGACGGGGCGCGTGATGTCGCAGATGAGGATGCACGCGGACTTCTTGCCGCGCGCCAGCACCTCGAACGGCGCCGAGCCCACGGGATGGGAGAGCGCGTGCTCGACGGCGGCTTTCGGGTCTGGATAGGTGGGCAGCGGGCGCTTGCCGATCAGGGCGGGTTCCGCGCCCGCAGGCATGCGGATGCGGATGCCTTCGCGGCCGTAGAGCATGAAGACGCTGCCGTCCGGCGCCGGGTGGGTGTCCATGGTTTCACTCCTCGCGATGTCCTGGGGCGAGGCACATGAAACCGCGTTCCGGCGCCAAATGCAAAGGCACCGTGGGGGGAAGCCTCCCTAGAGGCCGATGACGCCCAGCGTGACCGTCGGCAGGGGCGTGCGGGGGCGGCAGACCTTGCTCTCGGGCACCAGGACTTCCGCGACGCCCCGGATGACCGTCTCGCCGCGCTGGTTCACCACGAGGCAATCGAAGGTCGCGCGGCGCGTCGTGTCGTTCTTCTCGCGGCACGTCACGGACGCCGTGACGGTATCGCCGAGGCGGACCGGGCGCGAGAAGTGCAGCGACTGGTCCAGGTAGATGGTCCCGGGGCCGGGAAGCTTCGTGCCCAGCACCGCGGAAATGAGTGCGCCGCCCCACAGTCCGTGCGCGATGACGCCTTGGAATGGCGTGTCCTTGGCGTACTCGCGGTCCAGGTGCGCCGGATTCACGTCCCCCGAAACGGCGGCGAAGAGCTGGATGTCCTCCAGCCCGAGGGAGCGCACCATCTCGGCGTGCGCGCCTATCTCCAGCTGGTGGATCGGGACGTTCTCGATCAATACGTGGGGCATGTGCATATCCATGGCGCAGCTTCCTCGTGGCGACGCGAGGGCGCGTCGACTCATCCAGCCTACGCCGGCGATCCCGGCGCTTTCTGACCTAGCGCATCAAAACGGGGGACGGGTGTTGGCCTTAGGGCTCCAGCCGAACGTGCGGAAGAGGCCGGCGCAGGCGGCGCACCTTGGTCACGGGCACGACCACGTCCGCCTCGCCGGTGATGACGTCGCGGCCGAGCCGGTCGGTGACGCGGCATTCGAATGTCGCGCGGTGCCTTTCCGCGTCCTTCGACGTGCATTTCACGGAAACCGTCAGCGCGTCTCCCAGGTGCACGGGGCGCCGGAAGCGAAGCGACTGGCCCAGGTAGATGGTGCCGGGTCCCGGCAGGCGCGTGCCCAGGACGGCGGAGATGAGCGAGCCGCCCCACATGCCGTGGGCGATGATCTCGTGGAATTCGCTGTGCGCCGCGTACTCGGGATCGAGGTGCGCGGGATTCACGTCGCCCGAGACGTGGGCGAATAGCAGGATGTCGTCGGGGTAGAGCGTGCGCTGGACGTGCGCCTCGGCGCCGACCGCGAGCTCCTCGAAGGTGACGTTCTCGATGACCGCGGGTTCCAGGCAGGTATCCACGTTCTCGCCTCCTTCCCTGGCACCGGGGACTCCCGGCGTCGATGGAAGTGAGCGTAGCCGGCCCGCGCGGGGGCCGATCGGCGGAAAAGCGCGGGAAACGCGGACTACTCGACCGTGACGCTCTTCGCGAGATTCCGGGGCTTGTCCACGTCCGTGCCCCGCTTGAGGGCCGTGTGGTAGGCGAGCAGCTGCACCGGGATGGCATGCACCACGGGGGAAAGGCGACCCATGTGGCGCGGGGTGCGGATGACGTGAACGCCCTCGCTCTCGCTGAAATGGCTGTCCAGGTCGGCGAATACGTAGAGCTCGCCGCCGCGGGCCCGCACCTCCTGCATGTTGCTCTTCACCTTCTCGAGCAGCAGGTCGTTGGGCGCGATGACGACGACGGGCATGCTGGAATCCACGAGGGCGAGCGGGCCGTGCTTGAGCTCCCCGGCCGCGTAGGCCTCGGCGTGGATGTACGAGATTTCCTTGAGCTTGAGCGCGCCTTCGAGGGCGATGGGGTAGTGAAGGCCCCGGCCCAGGAAGAGCGCGTGCTCCTTGCCCGCGAAACGCTCGGCCCAGGCCGCGATCTGCGGCTCGAGGTTGAGCGCGTGCTGGATGCTGCCCGGCACGAAGCGAAGCTGCGCGATGGCGGCGGCCTCGTCGTCCGGCGTGAGGCGGCCGCGCGCCTTGGCGATCGCGAGGGCGAGCGTGAAGAGCGAGACGAGCTGCGTGGTGAAGGCCTTGGTGGAGGCGACGCCGATCTCCATGCCCGCCCGCGTGTAGTACACGAAACGCGAGGCGCGCGGGATGGCGCTCTCGCGCACGTTGCAGATGGCGAGCGTCTGCGCGTGGCCGAGCTCCTTGGCGCGCTTCAGGGCCTCCATCGTGTCGAGCGTCTCGCCGGATTGCGAGATGGTGACGATGAGCTGCCGGGGATTCGGGATCGTGTCGCGGTAGCGGTACTCGTGGCCCAGTTCGGTGTTGCACGGGATCTTCGCGATGGACTCGATCCAGAAGCGCGCGACGAGGCCCGCGTAGGAGCTCGTGCCCGAGGCGAGGATGAGGACGGAATCGATGTCCTTGAAGGAGGCCGCGGCGCCCTCGCCGAAGAGGCCGTCCACGTCGACGCCGCCGTCGATGACGGCCTCGAGCGTGTCGGAGACCGCGCGGGGCTGCTCGTGGATCTCCTTCTGCATGTAGTGGCTGTAGGGGCCGAGGTCGACGGCGTTCGCGTCGATCTCGCTCTTGCGCTCGGGGCGGATGGCCGTCTTGCCCTGGCGGTCGACGATCTCGACGCCGCCGCGACGGATGGCGATGACGTCGCCGTCCTCCAGGTAGATGACGCGCCGCGTCTCGCTCACGATGGCGGAGACGTCCGAGGCGAGGAAGTTCTCGCCGTCGCCCAGGCCGACCACCATCGGGCAGCCCATGCGGGCGCCGGTCACGATGTCCGGTTCGTTCAGCGCGACGACGCCGATGGCGTAGGCGCCGTGCAGGTCCGCGGCGGCCTTCTTCGTGGCTTCGAAGAGATCGCCCGTGGCCTTGTAGTAGTGGTGGACCAGGTGCGCGATGACCTCGGTGTCCGTCTGCGACTCGAACGCATAGCCCAGGTTCTTCAGGCGCGCGCGCTGCTCCTCGTGGTTCTCGATGATGCCGTTGTGGACGACGGCGATCTCTCCCGAGGAGACGTGCGGGTGCGCGTTCGGCTCCGTGACGCCGCCGTGCGTGGCCCAGCGCGTGTGGGCGATGCCGACGATGCCTTGGAGGTGCTCGGCTTTCGCGGCGCCCTCGAGCTCCGCGACGCGGCCCACGCGGCGCACGCGCCGGATGGAACCCTCGCCCAGGACGGCGATGCCCGCACTGTCATAGCCGCGATATTCGAGGCGCTTCAGGCCCTCGGTCAGGATGGGAACGATGTCCCGGTTGGCGATGGCGCCGACGATTCCGCACATGGACCCGATTCTCTCACGGGGTCCGTGACCTGCGAATTTCGGGATTTTCCTTCGCCGTTACATCCGTCACGCCTCCCGGCACCGATTCAGGGCACGCCGTGGAGGACGAAGGCCGCCCAGTGGGCCGGGGCGGCGTGGGGTCCGCGGCTGCGGGCCAGCTCGAGCTTGGTTTCGCGAAGCGCCTTCGCCGGCTGCAGGCCCTTGCGAAGGCGGTTGTAGAAGCGCGGCATGAAGTCGGCGGCGGCGGCATCCGACACCGGCCACAGCGTGAGGAGCACGTCGCGCGCGCCGGCCTGCAGGAGCGCGTAGGGAAGGCCCATCACCCCCTCCCCGGCGAGGAGCGTGCCGCGCCCCGTGTCGCAGGCCGAGAGCACGACGAGGTCGCTTCGCAGGCGATACACGGGCCACTCGGCCGCGGTGACGATGCCGTCGTTCGCTTCGTCCGCCGCGTCCTTCGCCAGTACCACGCCCGAAAGGCTGCTGCCTCGCGGCGAGAGGAATGCGTGCGAGGCGATGTGGATGTAGCGGAAGCGTTCGAGATCACCCGAGGCATCCAGCTTCGCGAAGGCGGCCTCGGTGGCCTGCGCTCCCGTGAGCGTGACGCGCCGGTCGGCGGGGAAGAGGTTCGCGACGGCGCTCACCTCGCGCTCGGCCGCGGGCAGCTCGGGCCAGTCTCCCCCGGCGCGGCTCACGCCGATGCCGAGGAACTCGCGGTTCGCGCCGGGCGCGAGCACGCGTGCCGCCCTTGCCTTGCCCGCCGTGATGACCGCGAGCGAGGGCGCGATCGTGATCTCGTGGTTCTCGACGACGCGCTTGCCGCCGATCTCGAGCAGTTCGAAGGGCAGGAAGGCGAGGGGACCGTCGGGGGACACGATCCAGCGCGGCGACTTGCCCACGTGCGGCGCGAGGGGCGCGAGGAGCTTCTGCGACAGGAAGCGCGCGATCTCGGTGGCGTCCTTCGTGCGATCGGTGGCGCCTGGAGGCTTCGACAGCGACCACCGGTAGCCTTCGGCCGTGCGCCAGACGCGCTCGCTTGCCGGGTCGGTCGTTGCGGTGAGCCGCCGCAACGCTTCCACGGTATCGGCCAGGCGATCCACGCGGCCGAGATCGATTCCGGTGACGGGCAAGTCCTTGCCGGCAAGGAGGGCGACGGCGCGGTCGTCGTCCACCACGTAGTCGATGAAGACGGCACCCTTGGGCAGCGTAGCGAGGCGATCGGCGAGGCCGAATCGCTTCGTCGTGCTTGCCGCGGGGCGCAGGGTTCGCAGCTTCGCTTCGGCTTCGGCACGTTCGTTCGCCGCCCGCAGGTAGGGCGCCGAGCCGGGCTCGTTCGCCGCCAGTGCTTCCTCGGCCTTGGCGAGGCGCCACGCCGCTTCGCGCGCTTCCGTCCTCGCCACCTGGCCGCGGCCGCTCGTCGCTTGCGGCTCGGCGAGGGAGCGGCCCTTGGCGAGTTCGGCCACTTCGAGGGCGCGGGTGGGGTCGGTGGCGGCGAGGAGACGGACGTAGGTCTTGTAGCCGGCCAGCTGGAAGAGCGATTCGATGCCTTGGGAGAGCTGGCGACGGTGGGTGTCGCTTCCGCTGGCGAGGACGCCGTCCCTCGCCTCGCTCCGCACGACGAAGGCATCGAGCGTCTCGCGGGCGGCCGCGATCTCGTCGGCCGCGACCTGGATCGTCGCGAGGCTGCGCAAGGACTCCAGCGTCTTCGGGTGCTGGCGGCCCAGGCGCTCCTCGTCCGCCTCGAGCACGCGGGACTGCAGCGCGATCGCTTCGTCCTTGCGGCCGAGCCTTGAAAGGACGGCGGCGCGAAGCGACGCAGCGCCAAGCCGCTCGCGAGGCTGGCCCTTCAGGGACGCGTCGGGCGCCGCAGCCGCCGGAAGCAGGTCGAGCGCGGCCTGCGCCTCCCCTCTCTGGAGCCGGACGAACGCGAGAAGCTGCCGGTGCTCCCGGGAATCGTCGTCCGATGTCGCGGCTTGCCGAGCGGCCGCCTCCATCAGGTCGAGGGCGCCCTCGTTGTCCCCGAGCTGAAGCGTGACGAAGGCGAGGTTTCTCGCCGCTTCCTGCGTCAGGCGATTCGACCCGCCCAATGCCTTGCGTCGAACCGCGTGCACGTCGGCAAACAACGCACGGGCTTCTTCGAGCCGGCCTTGCGACCAGAGCATCGTCGCCAGGAGCGACTTCATTCTCGCGACTTCCGGGTGGTTTGCGCCGAGCGACCGCTGCTGGTCCGGCAAGGCCAGCTCGACCTCCCGGAGAGTGCGTTCGCTGCCGCGAAACTCCCAGGATGTCGTCTTGAGGTTGTGCCAGGCAAACACGGTCTGCTCGTGGTTCGGGCCCAGCGTCGCGAGCCGAGCCGCGTAAACCTGTTCATAGAGGGCCTGCGCGCCCGCCAGGTCTCCCGCATCCCCCAGTGCAGCCGCATAGTTGTTGCGCGCGCGCAGCGAGTCGGCGGACAAAGGACCGTCGACGCGATCGCGCCGGGCGACCAGGTCGCGATAGACCTCGATGGCCTCCTGCGTTCTGCCTTGGCGGCGCAGGGCGACCGCAACCAGGTTCTGGGCTTCGAGGGCAGGCCGTGCGTCCGCTCCGCCCTCGGCACGGGCGAGCCCCCAGGCTTCGCGCGCAACCCGGTCCATCTCGCCGATCCGGCCGGTCTGGAACAGCGCCTGCGAACGCACGAGCAGCGCAGCGATCCTCAGGGACGAAGGAACGGCATCCCCCAGCGCCGCGAGTCGCCCCGTCAGCTCGAGCACATCGGCATGGCGGCGTTCGCGGTAGGCTGCACGCGCCGCGTCAACGAGGCATTCCGGCTGCCGCTCCCGCTCCCGCGACTGCGCTTCGCCCGCCGGCGCAGGGCAGGCTTCCGCGAAGGCCGGGGATGCCCAGGAGATTCCGGCACAGGCAAGCACGAGGATTGCCGGACGCCCGAGCAGCAGTGGTATAAACGCGAAACCCATTGGCGACCACAGGGAGTGAACCCATGAAGACTAAAGCACGCAAGGCAGCCAAGAAAGCGGCAGGCACGCCGATGGCGAAGTCCAAGGCGAGAATCAACAAGCTGCCCAAGGGAAGCAGCCTGGTGGTGCCCATCGCGAAGCGGAAGGTGGTCACGCACACGATCAACGTCCCGAAGGACGTGGACGAAGTCGTCGTGAGGATCGTGCTGGGGGGCGCCAAGGTGAAGGCGCTTTCCTACATCGGGCCGAAGAGCCAAGCCGACGACGACGTGGGCTGAGCCCGTCCGAAGAACGGGCGCGGGGCGGCGCCCTTCGACTCAGGACGCGGTCGCCTTCAGCTCCGCACGCTCGGCTGCCCGTTTGAGTCCCGCCGCGCGAAGGGACGCGGCAACCAACCGCCATTCGGAGGCACCCGAAGCCTTGGGCACCTCGCTTGCGTCCTGAACGGCGAACTCCGTCCAGTCCACGGGCGGCTCCGCGGGATTCACCCCGCTCACGCCCCAGACATAGGTGCGGCCCGCCTCCAGCTTCACGGATTCGGGAAGCGTGTAGCTGCCGCCTTCCACGCGCGCCCTGTGGACCACTTGGCCTTCCTGCGTGGCGATCTCGAGTCGCACCAGGTTCGGGCGCCCCTTCCAACGGTAGATCCTGGCCTCGTCCGCCATGACGAAGCCATCCGGCCCCTCCAGCAGACGCGCATCGGCGCTTCGCATGCGCAGGCTGCCGAGCGCGACGTCCTGGCTGGTGATCTTCACCTTGCGCAACTGCGCATCGACGGTTCGAACGGAATCCAGCGTCCCGGACTCGGCCCGGGGTCCCTGCGCCGTGAGCGCGATCGTGGCGGGACCGCGCACGGGCTGGATGCTGCCCGCCGCGGAATCCAGAAGCTCGACGCGCGCGCCCTCGGGCACCGACAAGCGGGCACCGGGCTTGAGCGTATCGAAAAGGGCGACGGGCTGCGTCGAGCCCGCGCGAGTGACGGCGCCGCGTACGTCCGTGACGAGCAGGTCCGCGGCGAAGGAATCGGTGCACCCGATGAGCAGCAGCACGGCCACGAACGCGAGCGTGGCGAGGCCGGTCGGGGCACCTTCGTCTCGTTGTGCCTGCGGAATCATCGGAATCTCCCTGCGGGGAAAGAAAGCTCCCCCCGGCGCGAGCCGGAGGGAGTGGAATGCGGGCGGAATGCTCTTGGCCTCACTTCGCCCGGCCGTTCGCAGGAGAGGAGGGCCCCGCGAACATGAATTCACTTTACGCGGGGGTGCGGCCGGTCGAAATGCGAAATAGCGCATTCGTTTTGCCGAATATCACGCAATTGCCGCGTCAGGGGCCTTTCCAGCCCCACGCCTCGACGGGGTCGTGACCGCGCAGTTCTAGGGGCCCCAAGGCATCCAGCTGCGCCGCCCCGGCCTTCTCCCGGACAGGTCCGCTCAGGACCGCCCGGTAGCCCAGCCGCTTGGCCTCGTCCTGCAGGCGGGCGGCCACGTTGGCGGCGTCGGCCACGGCGGTGAAGTTGAACCGCTCGCGCGATCCGACGTGACCCACGACCCCTTCGCCCGCGGCGAGGCCGACACCCACCTCGAGCGGCGGTTCGTTCCGCTTGGCGCGCTGGGCATTGAGGTGGTCGATGCCGCGCAGCAGGTCCTCGGCTGCACGGAAGGCGGCACCGGCGGGATCGTCGATGGCCTTGGGCGCCCCGAAGACGGCCATGACGCCATCGCCGCGGATGTTGTCGAGAAAGCCCTCGTGCTTGTGAACGGCCGCCACCGCGACATCGTGGAACCGGTTGAGGAGCGCCATGGCCTCCTCGGGCGTGGATTTCTCCGTGAACGCCGTGGAGCCCCGCAGGTCCGCGAAGAGGAACGCGAGCGTGCGAGTGGCGGCGCGATGGCCCGGCTCGATGCGGCCGGCGAGAATGCCCTCGAGCACCGGCGGGCTCACGTAACCGCCGAACGCATGGGTGAGACGGTCCCGCGAGCGGCGGTGGTCCCGGGCATCGAGCGCGGCGCGCGCCGCCACGGCGAGGAACACCGTGAGAAGCGCCGCGGCGATGGGCAGGTGCGTGCCGGCACGCAGCAACATCACGGAACCCACGACGAGACCCGTCGCCGTGAGTCCGCCCGCCACGAGCGCGAGTCGCCAGTCGCGGACGGCGAGGAGCAGGGCGCAGGCCGAGAGCAGGAAGACGAGCGTGGCCGGATGCGCGGGCTCGATGGGCGTGCCGTGCAGCGCCGTGCGCAGCACCTGCGCGTGGGCGAGGACACCGGGCGCATCCTTCCGACCGCCCGGTTCCCACCCCGCGAGGTTCACCGGCTGCGCGATGCGGTCCGTGAATCGCTGGGTCTCGCCGATGAGCACGATGCGGCCACCGAACAGCCGCTCGAGGCCGGCGGGGTCCTGCAGCTCCAGCACGCGCGCGAGCGACACGTAGCGGTAGGGCGTGCCCAGCGCGTAGTCGGTGATGCCCTCGCGGCAGTTCTTCGACAAGCCCGAGCAAAGGCGCCCGGCGAACGTCGGGAACGCGCCGTCTTCGGTCGGAAGCGCGAGCAGGTAGCGGCGCGTCACGCCGTCGATGTCGCGGCCGAAGAGCGCGAGGCCCATGCGCTTGTCGTCAACGACGGCGAGGAAAGGCGTGTGGATCGTCTTCGCGGCGCCCTGGCCGTCCACGGCGAGCGCGACGACGAACGGGTGCACGGCGCGGGCGGCGGCGAGTCCCCTGGCGAGCGCGAGGTCGAGCCCGGGACGGATGGAATCGAACGATTTCTCAGGCAGCGTGACGTCGAGCCCGATGGCCTTCGGCTTCGCCGCCGCGATCTTCGCGAGCGCCTCGCCCAGGGGCGCGTGCCAGAGCGCGAGCGGCTCGCCGATGGCTTTCTCGGTCGCCTCGTCGAGGCCGACGATGACGATGTCGTCGGGTGCGCTCTTCGGTCCGGCGGCGCGAAGGACGCCGAAGGACTGGTCGAGCGCGAAGAGGTCCGCCCGCTCCGCGAGGGGTGTCCAGGCGAAGAGGAAGCCCGCGAGCGCGACGGCGGCCACGCCCAGCCAGGGGGTCGGCGGGCGTTCCTGCGGCGGCGCGGCGGGCTTTCGGGGGGAGGGCATGGGGCGGGCGTATCTTAACGCGACGCCTGCACGGTGCTAGACTCGACACTCCCCCAAGATGGCATTCCTCCCGAGATGAACGGCGAGCCCCCGACCCCTGCGCAGCTTGCTTCGATCCCGGATTCCTTCGTCCGCAATCTCGCCGCGCTCGGTCGCGTGCGCACCTACCCCAAGAACACGGTCTTCATCACCGAGGGCGATTCCAGCGACTCGGTGTTCGTGATCCTCTCGGGCAAGGTGAAGGCCTTCGTGTCGGACTCGGAAGGGCACGAGCTCATCCTGAACAACCAGGTGCCGGGCGACTACGTGGGCGAGATGGCCCTGGACGGCAAGCCTCGCTCGGCCTCGGTGGTGACGCTCGAGCCGACGACTTTTTCGGTGGTGCAGCGCGAGCCCCTGCTCGAAGCCATCCGCCAGAATCCCGATTTCGCCCTCGAGATGATCGGCAAGGTCATCGAGCGCGCCCGCGAGGCCACGGACAACGTGAAGAACCTCGCCCTCCTCGACGTGTACGGCCGCGTCGCGCGGCTGCTGCTCAACATGTCGGTGGAGGAGAAGGACGGGAAGATGCGCATTCCCGAGAAGATCACCCAGCAGGAGATCGCCGAGCGTGTGGGAGCCTCGCGCGACATGGTGAGCCGGATCTTCCGGGACCTGACGGTGGGCGGCTACATTACGGTCGAGAACCGGATCATCACGCTGAACAAGAAGCCGCCTGCGCGCTGGTAGTGCCGCAGGCTATTTCTTCTTCTCGGGTCGCTTCCAGCCGGGTTTGGTGACCTGCGACTTCGGGTTGAGCGTGAGCTCCCCGGCGGGCGCATCCTTGAATACCGTGGTGCCCGCGCCGATGTCCGCACCGTCGCCGATCGTCACCGGCGCGACGAGCTGCACGTCGGAGCCGATGTGCACGCGGTCACCGATCACCGTGCGGTGCTTGTGGGCGCCGTCGTAGTTGCAGGTGATGGTGCCCGCGCCCACGTTCACGTCCTGGCCCACCGTCGAGTCGCCGATGTACGAAAGATGGTTCACCTTGCTGCGTGCGGCGATGGCGCTCGCCTTCACCTCGACGAAGTTGCCGATGTGGACGTCCTCGGCCAGTTCCGTGCCGGGTCGAAGGCGCGCGTAGGGACCGATCTTCGCGTTCGCCCCGACGCTCGCTTCCTCCAGCAGGCTGAAGGGCCGGATCTCGGTGCCGTCGCCGACCGTGACGTCGCGCAGGATGCAGTTCGCGCCGATGGTGACGCCTTCGCCCAGCGCGACCTTGCCTTCGAAGACGCAGTTCACGTCGATGTGAACGTCCTTGCCGCAAGTGAGCTCGCCACGCACGTCGATGCGGGCGGGGTCGGCGAGCGTCACGCCAGCATCGAGCAGGGCGTGGGCGCGGTCCAGCTGCAGCAAGCGCTCCACGCGGGCGAGTTCGCGCTTGGAATTCACGCCGAGGCACTCGGTGGAAGACTGCGGCTGGCGGACCGCAACCGGGAAGCGCTCGGCCACGGCGGCGGCCACGATGTCGGTGAGGTAGTACTCGCCCTGCGCGTTGTCGTTGCCCAGGCCCGCGAGCCAGGTGCTCAGCTTGGCGAAGGGAACGGCCATGATGCCGGTGTTGATCTCGCGGATGGCACGCTCGGCCTCGGTGGCATCGCGCTCCTCGACGATCTTCGTCACGCGGCCGGAGGCATCGCGGACGATGCGGCCCATTCCCCTGGGATCGTCGAGATCCTGGGTGAGGAGGGCGAGCTGGTTCTCGGCAGCCGCGTCGACAAGCGATCGCATGGTGCCGGTCGCGATGCGAGGCACGTCACCGTAGAGAATGAGGATGACGCCGGCGGGATCGAGCTTCGGGAGAGCCTGCATGACGGCGTGGCCCGTGCCCAGTTGGCGGTCCTGCACGGCCCAGGCCACGTCGGGCGCCTCGAGCCGCTTGGCGACCGTCTCGCCGCCGTGGCCGATGACCACGGCGAGGCGCGAGGGCGCGAGGCGCCTGGCCGATTCGAGGATGTGCAGCAGCATGGGCCGGCCCCCGAGGGGGTGGGGAACCTTGGGCAGGCGCGAATTCATGCGCTTGCCCTGGCCGGCGGCCAGCACGACGACCTGGAGCGATTGGGTGGTCATGGGCGAGGGGGCGTTTCTAGCAGGCGGTCCAAATAAAAAGGGCAGGGTTGGTTAACCCTGCCCGAACCTGTTGCGCCTCTGAATCAAGGAGTTTCGTGATCTCCCCTACGACCCTCGCGATGGGTCCGGCGGGGACTCGTCGCGTGGATCTTGCTTCTACGGCGTGATTCAAACGAGATGTTACCACAGCCCGCTGATGGCCTGAAAAGGGGGCTAGCGAGTGCTCTTGAGCTTGCGGATGGCGGCCAGCTGGGCGACCGATTCGGCGATGGCAGCCTGCATCTCGGCGATTTCCATGTCTCCGGTTCGGTTAGCGAGCGCTTCCTCTGCAAGACGCTTGGCCTCGAGGGCCTTGGCTTCGTCCAGGTTCTCCGCGCGCACCGACGTGTCGGCGAGCACGGTGACCACGTGGGGCTGCACCTCCATCATGCCGCCCGAAACGTAGATGATTTCTTCCTTGGCCTCGCCCGGGCGCTTGATGCGCACGGTACCCGGCTTGATGCGGGTGAGGAGGGCGGCGTGCTCGGGGAGGATCCCCAGCTCGCCCGATTCTCCCGGGGCGACGATCATCTCGGCTTCTCCCGAGAAGACCGCCGTTTCGGCGCTGACGATGTCGACGTGAAAGGTCTTGGCCATGGGGGCGGGCTCTTACTGGAGCGTCTTCGCCTTCTCGAAGGCGTCCTCGATCGTGCCGACCATGTAGAAGGCCTGCTCGGGGAGGCTGTCGCACTCGCCGCTCACGATCATCTTGAAGCCCTTGATCGTGTCCTTGAGGGTCACGTACTTGCCGGGCGAGCCGGTGAAGACTTCGGCCACGTGGAACGGCTGCGAGAGGAAACGCTGGATCTTGCGAGCGCGGGAGACGGCGAGCTTGTCCTCGGGGGAGAGCTCGTCCATGCCCAGGATCGCGATGATGTCGCGCAGTTCCTTGTACTTCTGCAGCACGGCCTGCACGGCGCGGGTGGTGGTGTAGTGCTCGTCGCCCACGATGTTCGGGTCGACCTGGCGCGACGTGGAGTCGAGCGGGTCCACCGACGGATAGATGCCCAGGGCCGCGATGTCGCGCGAGAGCACGACCGTGGCGTCCAGGTGGCCGAAGGTGGTGGCGGGCGAGGGGTCCGTCAGGTCGTCCGCGGGCACGTAGACGGCCTGGATCGACGTGATGGAGCCGGTCTTCGTGGAGGTGATGCGTTCCTGGAGTCGGCCCATTTCCTCGGCGAGCGTCGGCTGGTAGCCCACGGCGGAGGGCATGCGGCCCAGCAGCGCGGACACTTCCGTGCCGGCCAGCGTGAAGCGGTAGATGTTGTCGACGAAGAAGAGGATGTCGCGGCCCTCGTCGCGGAAACGCTCGGCCATGGTGAGGCCCGTGAGCGCCACGCGAAGGCGGTTGCCCGGGGGCTCGTTCATCTGGCCGAACACCATCGCCACTTTAGATTGCGAGAGGTCTTCCTGCACGATGACCTTGGCGTCGCTCATCTCGTGGTAGAAGTCGTTGCCCTCGCGGGTGCGCTCGCCCACGCCGGCGAACACCGAGAGGCCCGAGTGCTGCGTGGCGATGTTGTTGATGAGTTCGAGCATCGTCACCGTCTTGCCCACGCCGGCGCCGCCGAACAGGCCGATCTTGCCGCCCTTGGCGAACGGGCAGATGAGGTCGACGACCTTGATGCCCGTCTCGAGGAGTTCCACCGACGGGGACAGCTCGTCGAACTTGGGCGCCGCGGCGTGGATGGAGCGGCGTTCGTCCGTGACCACCGGGCCGCGCTCGTCGATCGGGCGGCCGAGCACGTCCATCACGCGGCCCAGCGTGCCGGGCCCGACGGGCACCGAGATCGGGGCGCCGGTGCCGCGCACCTTCATGCCGCGGCGAAGGCCGTCCGAGGAGCCCAGCGCGATGGTGCGCACGACGCCGTCACCGAGCTGCTGCTCGACCTCGAACGTGAGGCCCTTCTCGGCGAAGGAGTCGGACTCCTCGACAAGCGTGAGGGCTTCGTAGATGTGGGGCATCTGCTCGCGGGGGAACTGGATGTCGATCACCGCGCCGATGCACTGGACGATCTTGCCTTCTGCCACTTGGGTCGCGCTCATGTCTCAGTCCTGGAAGGTATTCGTATGATTTCGTCGCCGCGCCGCCCGGGCGGCCCTAGACGGCCGCCGCGCCGCCGACGATCTCCGAGAGTTCCTTGGTGATCGCCGCCTGGCGCGACTTGTTGTAGACGAGGGTGAGCTGGTCGATGACGCTCGAGGCGTTGTCGCTCGCGGCCTTCATGGCCACCATGCGCGCCGACTGCTCGCTCGCGATGTTCTCGCACAGGGCCTGGTAGACGATGGCCTCGAGGTAGCGCCGAAGGAGCTGCTCGAGCACCGTCTTCGCGTCCGGCTCGTACAGGTAATCCCAGCCGCCCTTGGCGGTGCGGTCGTCGGCCTGGAGGCGGTCGGCCGGCAGCGGCAGCAGCTGCTCGATGACCGGCTCCTGCTTCATCGTGTTGATGAAGCGCGTGTAGACCACGTAGACCGTGCCGATCTCGCCTTTCACGTAATCCTGGATCATCACGCGGCCCGGGCCCACGAGCTTGTCGAGGTGGGGCGTGTCGCCGTAATGCGTGAGGTGGGAGACGATGCGGCCGCCGAAGCGCTGCAGGAAGGCGAGGCCCTTGTTGCCGAAGGCGGTGAAGCGCACCTTGCGGCCTTCGTCCTGCCACTCCTTCACCTTGCCCGTGAGCAGGCGCAGCGAGTTCGTGTTGAGGCCGCCGCACAGGCCCTTGTCGGACGTGACGAGGATGACGCCGATGTCCTTGCGGTCCTCGCGCTTCACGAGGAACTCGTGGCGGTACTCCGGGTTGGCGTTGGACAGGTGCGCGGCGATGTTGCGGATCTTGTCGCCGTACGGGCGCGCATGGCGCATGCGCTCCTGCGCCTTGCGCATCTTGGAGGCCGCGACCATTTCCATGGCCTTGGTGATCTTGCGCGTGCTCTGCACGCTCTTGATCTTGGTCCGGATTTCCTTGGAGCCAGCCATCGGGGGATGTCCTAGTAGGAACCGTTCTTCTTGAAGTCCTTGAGGGCTTCGTGGAGCTTGGCCTCGTCGTCCTTCGACAGGTCCTTGGTCGACTCGATGCGGTCCACGAGGTCGCCGTGCTTGCCCTTCAGGTAGTCGCGCATGGCACGCTCGCAGGCGAGCGCCTTGGGCACCGCCACGTCGTCGAAGTAGCCGTGGTTGGCGGCGAAGAGCGTGAGCGCCATTTCCCAGACCTGCAGCGGCTGGTACTGCGGCTGCTTCATCAGCTCCGTCACCATGCGGCCGCGGTCGAGCTGCTTGCGGGTGGCTTCGTCGAGGTCCGAGGCGAACTGCGCGAAGGCCGCGAGCTCGCGGTATTGGGCGAGCGCGAGGCGCACGCCGCCGCCGAGCTTCTTGATGACCTTCGTCTGCGCCGAGCCGCCGACGCGCGAAACCGAGATGCCCGCGTTGATGGCGGGGCGGATGCCGGCGTTGAAGAGGTCGGTCTCCAGGAAGATCTGGCCGTCCGTGATCGAGATCACGTTGGTCGGCACGAACGCGGACACGTCGCCCGCCTGGGTCTCGATGACCGGCAACGCGGTGAGCGAGCCCGTCTTGCCCTTGACGGCGCCGTTCGTGAATTTCTCGACGTATTCCTCGTTCACGCGCGCGGCGCGCTCGAGCAGGCGCGAGTGGAGGTAGAACACGTCGCCGGGGTACGCCTCGCGGCCCGGCGGGCGGCGAAGCAGCAGGGAGATCTGGCGGTAAGCCCAGGCCTGTTTGGTGAGGTCGTCGTAGATGATGAGGGCGTCCTGGCCGCGGTCGCGGAAATACTCGCCCATCGTGCAGCCCGAATAGGGCGCGATGTACTGGGTGGCGGCGGGGTCGGACGCGGTGGCGGCGACGACGATGGTGTAGGCCATCGCGCCGTGCTCCTCGAGCTTGCGGACCACGTTCGCGATCGTCGACGCCTTCTGGCCGATGGCGACGTAGATGCAGATGAGGTCCTTGCCCTTCTGGTTGATGATCGTGTCGACGGCGACGGCGGTCTTGCCCGTCTGGCGGTCGCCGATGATGAGTTCGCGCTGGCCGCGGCCGACCGGCACCATCGCGTCGATGGACTTGAGGCCCGTCTGCACCGGCTGCGACACGCTCTTGCGCCAGATGACGCCCGGGGCGACCTTCTCGATCGGATCCGTCATCTTCGCGTTGACCGGACCCTTGCCGTCGATCGGCTCGCCCAGGGAGTTCACGACGCGCCCGATCAGCTCCGGGCCGACCGGCACCTCGAGGATGCGGCTCGTGCACTTGACGGTGTCGCCTTCCGAGATGTGTTCGTAGGCACCCAGCACGACCGCGCCGACGAAGTCGCGCTCGAGGTTGAGCGCCATGCCCATGGTGCCGCCGGGGAACTCGAGCATCTCGCCTTGCATCACGTCCGTGAGGCCGTGCACGCGGCAGATGCCGTCGGTCACCGAAATCACCGTCCCCTCGGTGCGCTTTTCGGCGGACACCTGGAGGTTCTGGATCTTCGATTTGATCAGTTCGCTGATTTCAGCCGGGTTGATTTGCATGTGGGGCTCCGAATGCGTAGGGGGCGTCAGCGCGCGAGCGCGATCGCCATTTGCGCGAGGGCGTCGCGCACCGAGGCGTTGATCACCTCGTCGCCGACGTGCACGCGCGCGCCGCCGATGAGGGAGGCGTCGATTTCCACCGAGGCTTCGACCTTGCGGCCGTACTTCCGGGCAAGGCTCGCCACGAGGTCGTCGCGTTCGGCGGCCTCGAGCGGGCGGGCGCTCACGATGCGCGCCTTGACGACACTCTCGTGATCCCGCTTGAGGGCCTCGAATTGCGAGGCGATCTCCGGCAGCAGCGCGGCCCGCGTACCCTCGACCAGGAGGGTGACGAGGTTCCTCACGGGGCCGGAGAGCTTGTCGCCCCCCACCGCGAAGAAGCACTCGAGCTTCTGGCCCCGGGTGAGCCGCGGGTTGGCGAGCAGCTCGGCCATCTGGCCTTCCTGCGCGATGGCGCCGGCGAGCGCGAGCCCGCCGGACCAGCCGGCGAGGTCCTTGGCATCCAGAGCCGTGCGGAAGGCCGCTTCGGCGTAGGGGCGGGCGACGGTGGCGATTTCGGCCATGGCGCGTCCTAGAGCTCCGCCTTCAGCTTGCTGAGCATCTCGGTATGGGCCCTGGCGTCGACTTCGCGCTGCAGGATCTTCTCCGCGCCGGCGACCGCCAGGCGGGCGACCTGCTCGCGAAGTTCCGTGCGGGCCTTGGCGACTTCCGCCGCGATCTGCTCGCGTGCGCCGGCCACGATGCGGTCGGCTTCGGCTTTCGCCGCCTGCCGGGCCTCGTCGACGATCTGCGTCCCGCGCTTCTCGCTCTCGGTGAGGACACCCGAGGCGCGATCGCGCGCTTCCTTCATGGAGGCTTCGCCCTTGCGCTCGGCCTCGACCAGCGCGGCCTTGCCCTTTTCGGCGGCCGCGAGTCCGTCGGCGATGCGCTTGTTGCGCTCCTCGATGGCCCGGGTGAGGGGCGGCCAGATGAACTTGACCGCAAACCAGATGAGGAAGGCGAACGACAGCGCCTGGACGAACAAGGTCGCGTTGATATTCATGGCAACGACCCTTTCGGTTGGACGCGGGTTACTTGATGACCGAAAGGAGCGGGTTCGCGAAGCCGAAGAACATCGCGATGCCGACGCCGATCAGGAACGCGGCATCGATGAGGCCGGCGAGCAGGAACATGAATTTCTGCAGCTGCGGGATGAGCTCGGGCTGGCGGCCGGCGGCTTCCAGGAACTTGGAGCCCATGATGCCGATGCCGATACAGGCGCCGATGGCGCCCAGGCCGATGATGATGCCGATGCCGAGCGCCGTGTAGCCTTGGACGAGGGCGAGGTACTGAGCCATTTGTTTTTCCTTTCGGAGAGGCGGGTGTGTTGAAGGGGAGGTAGGGGAGGTAGGCGAAGCGGAATCAGTGGTGCTCGTGGGCCATCGCGATGTACACGACCGACAGCACCATGAAGATGAAGGCCTGCAGCAGGATGATCAGGATGTGGAACACGGCCCAGCCCCAGGTGAGCACGGCCGAGGCGCCGCCGGCGAGCAGCCCGCCGACGGTGAAGCTGGCGATGGTCCCGAGCAGGCCGAGCAGCATGAAGATGAGCTCGCCCGCGTACATGTTCCCGAACAATCGCATGCCGAGCGACACGGGCTTGGCGAGCAGCTCGATGATGTTGAGCGCGAGGTTGGGGATCCAGAGAAGCGGATTCGACCCGAACGGCGCGGTGAAGAGCTCGTGCACGAAACCGCCCGCGCCCTTCGCCTTGAAGCTGAAGAAGATGATCAGGAAGAAGATCGAGAAGCTCATCGCGAACGTGGTGTTCAGGTCGGTCGAGGGGACCGCCTTCCACGCCGGGGCGCCCAGGCCGTGCGAGACGGTCGCCACCCAGTCGATCGGGATGAGGTCCATCAGGTTCATCATGAACACCCAGGTGAAGATGGTGATCGCGAGGGGACCGAGGAACGCGCGGGAACCGGGGAAGACGTCGCGGACCGTGTTGTCCACGAACTCGAAGAACATCTCGATGAAGGACTGGAGCCTGCCGGGCACTTCGGCGGTGGCGCCCTTGGCCACGAGCCAGATGCCGCCCAGGCCGACAAGGCCGAGCACCCACGACATGATGATGGTGTCGAGGTTGAGGGTCCAGAAACCGCCCTCCCCGACCTTCACCGTGAGGTTGGTGAGGTGGTGGGCGATGTAGTCCGACGGCGTCAGGGTACCTTGGGCGGCCATACGCTCAGTTTCTTTTCCATAGCGCGAGCCAGGGTGCGACCCACGCGATACAAAATCCGATCACCACGGCGCCAGGCGCCCGGGTTGCCGATTCGATCCCCGAGTTGCCCGAGAGCAGCATCGCGAGGCCCGACAGGGACACGGCCCACTTGCCGACCTCCGCGAGGACCAGGACCCGCAGGGCCTGGCCCGGCGTGGGAGCCGGGTTGTTCCGCCACTTGAGAACCCCGGCGAAAACCAGGGTGCCCGCAAGGGCTGCCGTGCCGCCGACGAGCGCCGCCACGGCGCTACCCGGACCACCGACACCGAAAAATGCTGCGCCGCAGCATAACACGAGGCCGGCCTGGACGAGGACGAGGCGCCGGGCATCGAATACTGCGGTTTCCGGCGCGCGCTCGTTCATGGACGCGAGGGTCGACAAACCTAAAGATTCTAGCCCGGAAGGGGGGCGGGGGTCAAAACTTGCGGCGGCGCAAAACCGGGCCTAGCGCCGCTTCAGCCGCGAAACGAGGCCGTCGAGCTGGTCGAGGCTCGCGTAATCGATGACGAGGCTGCCGCGGCCGCCACGGCGCGCCTTCACCGATACGTGCGTGGCCAAGGCCTCCGACAAATCCTCCTCGAGGCGGCGGGTGTCGGGGTCGGCCCGTCCCGCGGCGGCCTTGGCGGCGGACTTCGGCGGCAAGGCGGCGTGCTGGACGAGTCGCTCGGTCTCGCGAACCGACAGCGACTTCGCCGCGACCTGTTCGGCAAGCTCGACCTGCTTCGACTTCGACACGCCGAGCAGCGCCCGCGCATGGCCCATGTCGATCCGGCCCTCCAGGAGCATGTCCTGGACGGATTTCGCGAGCTCGAGCAGCCGCAGGAGGTTGGTGACGGCGCTTCTCGAGCGTCCGACGGCCTTGGCGGCCTCCTCGTGGGTCAGGCCGAACTCGTCGATCAGGCGCTTCAGGCCCGCGGCCTCCTCGATGGGGCTCAGGTCCTCGCGCTGGATGTTCTCGATGAGACCGATGCCGAGGGCCGCGTCGTCCGGAACGTCGCGCACGAGCGCGGGGACGCGTTCGAGACCCGCCAGCTGTGCCGCACGCCAGCGGCGCTCGCCGGCGAGAATCTCGTACTCGCCGCCGGCCAGGGGGCGCACGACGATCGGCTGCAGGATTCCCCGGGCGCGAATCGACTCGGCCAGCTCCGCCAGCGACGCCTGGTCCATGCGGGTGCGGGGCTGGTACTTGCCCGGCTGCAGGCGGCGGACGGGCAACTCGGCGAGTTCGCCTTCGGTCCGCCCCTTGGTTCCGCCGCCCAGCAATGCGTCGAGGCCGCGGCCGAGTCCCTTGTGCTTGGTGGTCATGGATGTTCCTCGGGGTCAGGCGACGGCGTGGCCGCTGCGCTCCAGGAGCTCGCGCGCGAACGCGAGGTGCGATTGGGCCCCCTTGGAAGCCGGGTCGTGCAGCAGGACGGGCTTGCCGAAGGAGGGCGCCTCGGCGATCCGGATGTTGCGCGGGATCACCGTGTCGAAGACCTTGTCGCCGTAATGGCGCTTCAGCTCGTCGGAAACCTGCACGGTGAGGGTGCTGCGAGGGTCGTACATCGTGCGCACGAGCGCCTCGATCTCGATCGCCGGATTGAGGTTCTGCTTCACCTTGCGCAGCGTGCCCACGAGGTCGGAGAGACCCTCGAGCGCGTAGTACTCGCACTGCATCGGGATGATGACGGCGTCCGCCGCCGTGAACCCGTTCACCGTGAGCATGTTGAGCGCGGGCGGGCAGTCGATCACGACGAAATCGTAGTCGGCGCGCACGGCATCGATGGCCGTGCGCAGGCGGTATTCGCGCTTGTCCATTCCGATCAGCTCGACTTCCGCGCCCGCGAGGTCGCGGTTGGAGCCCACCACGTCGAATCCGCCCTCGACCCGCCGGCGGGAGGCGCCGACGTCGCACTCGCCCAGCAGCACGTCATAGACGCTTCGCTCGATTTCGCTCTTGTCGACGCCGGCACCGGTCGTGGCATTGCCTTGCGGGTCGAGGTCCACGAGCAACACGCGCCTGCCGTAATGCGCGAGGCTCGCGCTGAGGTTCACGGCGATGGAGGTCTTGCCGACGCCGCCCTTCTGGTTCGCGATGACGTAGACGCGGGCCATCTCACGCCCCCACGAGGAGGACGAGATGCCGCTTCGCCTCGAGCGTCGGAACGGCGAGCTCCACGACGCGATCCAGGCGGCAGGTGTCCGGCAGGCGGGCGATCTCGTCGAAAGGGTGCACCCCCTTCATCGCGAGCATCCGGCCTTCGGGCGCGACCAGGTGGCGCGCTCCCTGCACGAAGTCCGCCAGTTCCGCGAAGGCGCGGGAGACGACGGCGTCGAATTTCGCCTGCGGGTGCCAGCGTTCCACGCGCTCGCAGGCCACCGCGATGTTCTCGAGCTTGAGCTCCATGCGCGCCTGTTCGAGGAACGTGGCCTTCTTGTGGCTCGAGTCCAGAAGGGTCACCCGCAGGTCGGGGCGGGCGATCGCGAGGGGAATGCCGGGCAGGCCCGCGCCGGTTCCCACATCGACGAGCGTGTGGGCCCCGGCGACGTACGGCAGCACGCTCAGGCTGTCGAGGACATGAAGCGTCACCATCTGCTCGAGGTCGCGGATCGCCGTGAGGTTGTGCACGCGATTCCACTTTTCCAGCAGTCGCAGGTACTGCGCG
Organism: Betaproteobacteria bacterium; assembly: GCA_016711875.1. GTDB lineage: Bacteria > Pseudomonadota > Gammaproteobacteria > Burkholderiales > Usitatibacteraceae > FEB-7. The sequence goes on from JADJSD010000001.1 coordinate 1,076,444, forward strand.
AGGCGGTCCACGGCCCCTTCCGGGAGGGTGATGCCCATGACGGCCACCCCGTGCCCGAGTTGCGATTCGAGACTCATGCTTGGTTCTCCGTCGGCCCGGCGCGCAAGGCGAGCGAGCGGCGTTTCAGGTGGACGAGCAGCAGCGAAATCGCCGCGGGCGTGATGCCCTGGATGCGCGAGGCCTGACCGACCGTGGCCGGCCGGTGCTGCGAGAGCTTCTGCTGGGCTTCCTTCGACAGGCCCCGCACCGCGGCGTAGTCGACGTCCTCGGGCAACTCGAGGCTTTCCTGCGCCTGCTGCCGGGCGACCTCGTCTTTCTGGCGAACGATGTAGCCCGAGTACTTGGCCGCGATCTCGACCTGTTCACGAACGGCCGGGTCGGCGGGCACTTCTCCGGCGACAGGAAGGCTCATCAGTGAGTCATAACTGACACCCGGACGGCGCAAGAGGTCGAATAGCGAGTACTCGCGCTCCATGGCCTGGCCCAGCACTCTTTCCTGTTCTATTGCCGGAATGCGCGCCGGCTGGGCCCAGGTGGCCTTCAGGCGAGCGGTTTCCTTCTCGATGGCCTCGCGCTTTCGCTCGAACGCCTCCCACCGGGCGTCGTCCACCAATCCGAGCTTTCGCCCGATACCGGTAAGCCGGAGATCGGCGTTGTCCTCGCGAAGCTGCAGGCGATACTCCGCCCGGCTCGTGAACATGCGGTAGGGCTCGGATACACCCTGGGTCGTGAGGTCGTCGACCAGCACCCCGAGATAGGCCTCGTCGCGACCGGGGCACCAGCCGGGCTCACCCCGGGACGCAAGGGCGGCATTGATGCCGGCAAGAATTCCCTGGGCCGCCGCCTCCTCGTAGCCGGTCGTTCCGTTGATCTGGCCCGCGAAATACAGGCCGGCGATGGCCTTGGACTCCAGGGTCGACCGCAGGCCGCGGGGATCGAAATAGTCGTACTCGATCGCGTAGCCGGGTCGCAGGATGTGGACATTTTCGAGGCCGGGAATGGAGCGCACCAGGTCCCACTGGACGTCGAAGGGCAGACTCGTGGAGATCCCGTTCGGATAGTACTCGTGCGTGTCGAGTCCTTCCGGCTCGAGGAAAACCTGGTGGCTCGTCTTGCCCGCGAAGCGGTGAATCTTGTCCTCGATCGACGGGCAATAGCGCGGGCCGACGCCTTCGATGACCCCCGTAAACATCGGCGACCGGTCCAGCCCGGAGCGAATGATGTCGTGGGTATGCTCCCGGGTATGGGTGATCCAGCACGGCAGCTGCCGAGGGTGCATCGAGCGAGCGCCCAGGAAGGAGAAGACCGGCTCCGGCGAGTCACCGGGCTGCTCCGTGCACTTCGAGAAGTCGATCGTCCGCCCGTCGAGGCGAGGCGGCGTTCCCGTCTTCAGCCTGCCGACCGGGAGTTTCAGTTCGCGAAGGCGCGCCGCGAGGGAGACGGAAGGCGGGTCGCCCGCACGGCCGGCGGCATAGTTTTCGAGGCCGACGTGGATGCGACCGCCCAGGAACGTGCCCGCCGTGAGCACGACAGTGGATGCCCGGAACGTGAGGCCGATGGCCGTGATCGCACCGGCGACCGTGTCCCCCTCGATCAGCAGGTCATCGACCGCCTGCTGGAACATCCAGAGGCCGGGCTGGTTTTCGAGCCGCCGCCGGATGGCGGCCCGATAGAGGACACGATCCGCCTGGGCTCGGGTCGCCCGCACGGCCGGACCCTTGCTCGCATTGAGGGTGCGGAACTGGATCCCCGGACTCATCCGTCGCCAAAGCCATCGCCCCGCCGAGGGCGTCGACTTCGCGCACGAGATGGCCCTTGCCGATTCCCCCGATGGAGGGGTTGCACGACATTTGCCCGAGGGTTTCGACCGAGTGGGTAAGCAGGAGCGTGCGCGCCCCCGAGCGCGCGGCCGCAAGCGCAGCCTCGCTGCCGGCGTGGCCGCCACCGACGACGATGACATCGAAGCGCGAGGGGAAGTCCATGGGGATCGCAGGAATGGCCCGAAGGGCCGGAGCAGCGAACCCGGAATTCTACGGGATTTGCCACCCGCGACCTAGCGAGGTTCCACGTGGAACACGGTCGTCGGGACCCGTCGGGCGGATTGTTCCACGTGGAACAACCGCAACCGGGACTCAGCGCACGTTGGTGGGGCGGCGCTCGACGCAGTACGAGTAGCCCAGCGCGGCCAACTCACCTTCCGACAAATTCTCCGCCCGGGATGCCGACAGGAGCATGTGGGTCTGCACGCCTTCCAGCCAGCTGTCAGCCACTTTCCGGACCTGCGTGGCAGGATCCAGCTTGGCTCGCTTGGCGTAGGCAATGGTTCGAGCCGTCTGGTCCGCCGTGGAACGGCAGGCGCGTTTCACGCCTTCGCTGACTTCCTGGGCCCCGGCCGGCGCGATGACGACCAGGGTCAGGGCAAAAAGGAACGCTCGATTCATGGAGATCTCCTGAGATTACTTGCCGATGCAGAATCGGCTGAAAATCTGGCCCAGCAACTCGTCCGGGGTCAACCCACCGGTGATGCGACCCAGGGCCTGCTGCGCTATTTTCAACTCTTCTGCCAATAATTCAATAGGTTGTGCTTGACCCACCGCCCGCGCCAGGGCATCGGATGCCTCCCCCAGCGCCACCAGGTGTCGTTCACGCGCGAGAAAGACACCCTCGCCCTGGGGCCGCCAACCCGCGACGTCGAGGAGCCAGCCCCGAAGCGCGGCCACGCCATCCCCCGTGAGCGCCGAGAGACGGATGGACGCTTCGTCCCCGCGATCTTCGCGCCCCGCGGGCGTTGCGGCCAGATCGATCTTGTTGATGACCCGCACGCGGGGAACACCCACCGGAAACCGGGCCTCCAGTGTGGAATCGTCCGCCGCACCCGGGCGCATGGCATCGACCACGTGCATCACCGCCCCCGCCTTGGAAATCGCGTCCCAGGCCCGATCGATGCCGATTCGCTCCACTTCGTCACCGGTGTCGCGGAGCCCTGCCGTGTCGATGAGGTGGATAGGTACGCCCTCGAGCACCAGCATCGCCCTCACGTGGTCGCGCGTCGTGCCCGGGATCGGCGTCACGATCGCCACTTCCTCGCCGGCCAGGCGGTTCAGGAGGCTCGACTTGCCGACATTCGGTGCGCCGGCCAGCACGACCGTGAGCCCGTCGCGCAGCACCGCTCCTTGCCGCGCTTCCTCCAGGATCGCCGCCAGTTCCGCGACCAACTCCTCGCCTCGGCGCCGCTGCCAGGCCCTATCGGCCGGATCAATCTCCTCTTCGGGAAAATCGATGCAAGCCTCGACGTGCAGGCGCAGCTCCGTCAGTCGTTCGACCAGGGCCGTGATACGCGACGAGAACTCGCCGACGAGCGAGCGCGCAGCGCCGCGTGCGGCTTCCGCGCTGGCGGCATCGATGAGGTCGGCCACGCCCTCGGCCTGCGCCAGGTCGAGGCGGTCGTTGAGGAACGCCCGGCGCGTGAACTCGCCGGGTTCGGCATGGCGAGCGCCTGCCGCGACGCACGACTGGAGCACCTGCCGAAGCACGACGGGCCCACCGTGGCCCTGCAATTCGAGGACGTCTTCCCCGGTGTAGGAATGAGGTGCCGGGAAGCGAAGGACGATTCCCTCGTCGAGAATGGCCCCGTTCGCGTCGCGAAAGCGCGCGATTTGGGCCCTTCGGGGAACCGGGTCGCACCCGAGCAACGCCTGGGCCACCACGGGGACAAGCGGTCCCGAAACGCGGACCACACCGATGCCGCCGCGCCCGGAAGCGGTCGCGATGGCCGCGATCGTGTCCGGCCGCGCGGTCACGGCACTAGCGCTTGCCCTTCGCCTTGGCCGCGGCTTCGGCGGCAAGGGTCTTGTTGATGTGCCACTGCTGGGCGATCGAGAGCAGGTTCTGCACGACCCAATACAGCACGAGGCCGGAGGGGAAGAAGAGGAAGAAGACGCTGAAAACGATGGGCATCGCGAGCATCACGCGGGCCTGCACGGGATCGGCCGGCTGCGGGTTGAGCTTCGTCTGCACGAACATCGAGATCGCATAGATCACGGGCAGGATGTAGAACGGGTCCGGCGCGGACAGGTCCTGGATCCAGCCGAGCCACGGCGCATGGCGAAGTTCGATCGACGCGAGCAGCACCCAATAGAGCGCGATGAACACCGGGATCTGCACCACGATCGGAAGGCACCCGCCCAGCGGGTTGATCTTCTCCGTGCGGTAGAGCTCCATCATCGCCTGGTTGAGCTTCTGGCGATCGTCCCCGTAAAGCTGCTTGAGCTTTTCCATCTTCGGCCCGAGCACCTTCATCTGCGCCATCGACCGGCCGGCCTTGTGGTTGAGCGGGTAGAACACGCCCTTGATGAGGATGGTGAGCAGGATGATGGCCCAGCCCCAGTTGCCGACGAAGCCGTGGATGGTCTTGAGGACCCAGAAAAGAGGCGAAGCGAGGATGTAGAGCCAGCCGTAGTCGACGACGAGCTCGAGCCCGGGTGCGATCTTCGCGAGCTTGTCTGTCTCCTGCGGGCCGATGTAGAGCGGCACGGTCACTGCGGCGGTGGCGCCCGGAGCGATCGCGCCGACCGGAACGACGACGCCCACCGTGAACAGGTTCTCGCCGACCTTGTTCGTGAAGTATTCGCGCTCGCTTCCCCCCTTGGGCAGCCAGGCGGAAACGAAATAGTGCTGCACCATCCCGATCCAGCCGTCCTTCGCCTTTTTCGGGTGGGTCTGCTTGCCCTTCTCGATGTCCTTGAAGTCGACCTTCACGAACTTCGACTCTTCGGTGTAGAGGGCCGGACCCGTGAAAGTCGCAACGCCGGCGAAGGAACTGGTCTGCGCGGCCTCCTGGCTCGGCTGGTTGCCATCGCGAAGGAACTGGAAATAGGCGAAAGGCGAAGCGGCCTTGTCGCCCGTGTTCTTCACCTCGTAGCCCACGTCGATCTCGTAACTGCCGCGCTTGAAGGAGAACTTCTTCGTTACCTCCATGCCGGCGGCATCCTTCGCCACGAGGCGCACCTCGAGGTTGTCCTGGCCCTGGGCGAGCGAGAACTCCTTCATCTCGGCCGTGTAGATCGTCTTGTGATTGGGCAACCCCTCGCCCAGCAGGCCCGACTGCGTCACGAAGAACTGCTTCGGATCCGGTTCGAGGAGCGTGAGCGGCTTCGTGCGATCGAGCGCGGAGAAGACCTTGTGGAGCTTCACGCGGCGGATGTCGCCGCCGGCCGTGTTCAACTCGACGTCGAACATGTCCGTCTTCACGAGGATCGATTCGCCGCCGCCGGCGAGAGCGGCGCCGGCGGGCGCCGAAGGAGTAGATGCGGGTGACGGCGCTCCTGCCGAGGGAACCGCCGGGGCAAGCGAAGTGGAGGGCGTTGGAGCGGCTCCCGGGGTGGCCGTCGTCGCGACGGCTGCGGGAGGCGCCTTGGGCGCGTTGTGCTTCTGCCAGGCGTCCCAAAGCAAAAGCGCGGAAAAGCTGAATACCACGAAGGCGATGAGTCGCTGGATGTCCATCAGGGGAGGGGAATCAACGGTTCGTCGAAGTCACGCGCGCGAAGGCTCACGGGACGGGATCATAGCCACCGGCGGTCCAGGGATGGCAGCGAAGTATGCGGCGAGCGGCAAGCCAGGAACCGGAAATCGCCCCGTGGCGCTCCAGGGCCTCCATGGCGTAGTGCGAGCAGGAGGGCGTGAACCGGCACTGCGACCCCCACCAAGGCGACAGCAAGTAGCGATACGCCCGGATGAGCGCGATGAGGACGTGCTTCAAGCTAGGACACCGCCGCGCGATCGAGGAGCGAGAGCAGTTCGTCGCGCCAGGGTTTCTCGCCTTGCCGCGTGAACTTCTCCCGAACCGTGAAGACGAGGTCCAGGCCAAGGTCGCGGGCCGCATGCTGCCGGAAGGCCTCGCGCGCCAGGCGCTTCAGGCGGTTGCGATCGACTGCCCGCGGCGCCTGGCGCTTGGGAACGGAGAGTCCGAGCCTCGAAAGGCCGGCCGGGCCGGCCGCGACGTGCAGGAGCATGCTCGTGCCTCGAAGCTTGCGGGGGGAACGAAGCGCGGCCGTGAATGCGCCACGGCCCACAAAGCGGTGGCGCCGGGAAAGGCCAGCCTTCCGGGCGCCTCGGGTCATGCGCGCTTCAGACGGCGATACGCTTGCGGCCCTTGGCACGACGGGCGTTGATGACCGCACGGCCGGCGGCCGTCTTCATGCGGACGCGGAAACCATGCGTCTTCTGGCGCCGCGTGTTGGACGGCTGGAAAGTGCGTTTCATGGGAACCTCTTTGGGGGTTGCGGACTTCGCCCCTGTTTCAGGCGAAAAGCGCGCGATTATAGCGGATCGCGGCGATTCCCGCCACCTCCCCACCCCACCGGCTGCAGGCTCCACCCTGTGGATAACCCCCCGCTTTCCCTATAGAATCGCGATTCCTTCCGCCCCACCCGTTCCACCCCCGAACCACCCTCCACCGTGCCCATGGATTCGCTCTGGCATTCCCTCGTTTCCGAGCTCAAGAAGGACTTGCCGGCGCAGCAGTACGACACCTGGATCAAGCCCCTGAAAGCCGAACGGCACGGGGACCACCTGAGGGTCGTCGCCCCCAACCAGCACGTGCTGCGGTGGATCCGCACGAATCTCCTCGCCAAGCTCGAAACGCGTGCCGAGCGGTTCGCCGGCGCGATGCTGCAGGTCGACCTCGTCCTCGACGACGCCACGGCCGAGACCGAGATCGTGATGCCCGAGCCGGTTCCCGTTCCTTCGGCGCCGGAGCGCCCCTCCCGGGAAGAGCACCGCCTCAACCCGTCGTTCACGTTCACGAACTTCGTGAACGGCAAGGCAAACCAGATCGCGCGGGCGGCGGCCATCCAGGTGGCGGAGAACCCGGGCACGGCCTACAACCCGCTCTTCATCTACGGGGGCACGGGCCTGGGCAAGACCCACCTGCTGCAGGCCATCGGCACCGAGGTTCTCAAGCGCAACCCGAAGGCCAAGGTCCGCTACATACACGCCGAGCAGTTCGTCGCGGACGTCGTGCGGGCCTACCAGCACAAGAGCTTCGACTCCCTGAAGCGCTATTACCGCTCGCTCGACCTCTTCCTCATCGACGACGTGCAGTTCTTCGTCGGCAAGTCGCGCTCGCAGGAGGAGTTCTTCTACACGTTCAACGCCCTGTTCGAGGCTCACAAGCAGGTCGCGATCACGAGCGACTGCTTCCCGCGCGAGATGACGGGCATCGAGGACCGCCTCATTTCCCGCTTCGGCTGGGGCCTCACGGTCGCGGTCGAGCCGCCGGAACTCGAGATGCGGGTTGCGATCCTCCTGAAGAAGGCCGAGATCGACGGCGTCCATGTCGACGAAGCGGTGGCTTTCTTCATCGCGAAGCACATCCGGTCGAACGTGCGGGAGCTCGAGGGGGCGCTCAAGCGCGTGATCGCCTACGCGCGCTTCAACAACACGACCGTCACCGTCGCGTCCGCTCGGGAGGCGCTCAAGGACCTGCTCGCCGTGCTCACGCGCCAGGTCTCGATCGAGAACATCCAGAAGACCGTCGCCGACTACTACAAGATCAAGGTGTCGGAGATGTACTCAAAGAAACGGTTCCGTTCCGTCGCGAGGCCGCGCCAGGTGGCCATGGCTCTCGCCAAGGAACTCACGCAGCAGAGCCTTCCGGAGATAGGCGAGTCCTTCGGGGGGCGCGATCACACCACGGTGCTGCACGCTTGCCGCAAGGTGCTGGAGTTGCGCGAGGGCGATCAGGACTTCGCACGCGACTACGCCCAACTTCAGCAGATCCTCCTGGGATGATCGGTGACTCAATGCCCCGGGAAAACCTGTGGATGGTTTGCCGGTCCCCCCGGACCCGCCGTTTTGTCCACAGGTTCCGGCGCCGCCCGGGCAAAACGATCCCCAGCCCGAAACGCTGCCAACGCATTGAACCGCAAGGCGTTAAGGAGTTATTCGTGAAACGGGCCGTCTCCTATCAACTATCAACTAGTTTGAGATAACCAATATGGTCAAGATCAAGGCGACCAACCAGGCCCTTCTCGGTCCGCTGCAGCAAGTGACCGGAATCGTCGAGCGCCGGCACACGCTCCCCATCCTGTCGAACGTCCTCATTTCCGCTTCGGGCGGGACGGTCGATTTCATCGCCACCGACCTGGAAGTCCAGATCACGGCGAAGGCGAGCCTGGAAGGCCCGCCCGCCGAGGGCGCGGTCACGGTCGGGGCGAGAAAGCTGTATGACATCCTGCGTTCCCTGCCGGATGATGCCGAGGTCGCTCTCGAGGCCAAGGAGAACCGCATGGTCGTGCGGGCCGGCAAGAGCCGGTTCAATCTCCAGACGCTGGCCGCGGCGGACTTCCCGCGGATGGTCGATTCGAAAGACGCGGCTCGCTCGCTCACCCTGCCGCAGAAGGCCCTCAAGCACGCCCTGGGGCTCGTGCAGTTCGCGATGGCCGTGCAGGACATCCGGTACTACCTGAACGGGGTACTGCTCTCGGTCGAGAAGGACACGCTGCGCGTCGTCGCCACCGACGGCCACCGCCTCTCGTACGCGGCCGAGAAGCTCGATCACGAGCTCGAAAGCCTCGAGGCCATCCTCCCGCGCAAGACGGTCCTCGAACTGATCAAGCTCCTCTCGGACACCGACGATCCCGTTTCCCTCACCATCGGGTCGAACCAGGTACGCTTTTCCTTTGGCGGCATCGAGATCGTCTCGAAGATCGTCGAGGGCAAGTTCCCCGATTACCTCAAGGTCATTCCGACCACGCACAAGAATCGCGTCTCGCTCGATCGCGTGGTTCTCGCACAGAGTCTCAATCGGGCCGCCATCCTCTCGAACGAGAAGATCCGCGGCGTTCGCCTCGTCTTCACCAAGAACGCGCTTTCGATCATCTGCACGAACAACGAACAGGAAGAGGCCGAGGAAAGCCTCACGATCGACTACGACGGCGACCCGCTCGATATCGGCTTCAACATTTCCTACCTCCTCGACGTGCTGAACCACGTCGATTCGGAGACCGTGACCGTGACCATGGGCGATTCGAACTCGAGCGCCCTCATCCAGATGCCCGGCCAGGACGACTTCAAGTACGTCGTCATGCCGATGCGCATCTAGCGGCCCGACGGGGCACGCGCGATTCCCACCGAACCAGGAAGCGAATGACCACGCAGAACGAACCACCGCAGAACGGACGTCCCTCAGACGAATACGATTCTTCCAGCATCAAGATCCTGAAGGGCCTCGAGGCGGTGAGGAAACGCCCGGGGATGTACATCGGCGACACGTCCGACGGCACGGGCCTGCACCACATGGTGTTCGAGGTGGTGGACAACGCCATCGACGAGGCGCTCGCCGGCCATTGCAACGACATCAAGGTCGTGATCCACACGGACAACTCGATCTCCGTCGTCGACAACGGCCGGGGCATCCCGACGGACATCAAGGAAGACGACGAGCTCAAGCGATCCGCGGCCGAGATCGTGATGACGGAGCTTCATGCCGGCGGCAAGTTCGACCAGAATTCCTACAAGGTCTCGGGTGGGCTTCACGGCGTGGGCGTCTCCGTCGTGAACGCGCTGTCGCAGTGGCTCAAGCTGCGCATCTGGAGGAATGGCCGGGCGCATTACCTGGAGTTCCGTCATGGCGTGCCGGTCGAGCCGATCAAGGACGTGGGAGAAACGGACCGCCGCGGCACCGAGGTCCACTTCCTTGCGGCCAACGAGACCTTCGCCCATGTGGAGTTCCACTACGACATCCTGGCGCGTCGGCTTCGCGAGCTTTCGTTCCTCAATAACGGCGTGAAGATCGAGCTCATCGACCAGCGCACGGGCAAGAGCGAGAACTTCGCCTATTCCGGTGGCGTGAAGGGCTTCGTGGAATACATGAACCGTGCGAAGAACGTGCTGCACGGAAACATCTTCTACGCGGTGGGTGAGAAGGACGGGATCACCGTCGAGGTCTCGATGCAATGGAACGACTCGTACGGCGAGTCCGTCCAGTGCTTCACGAACAACATCCCGCAGCGCGACGGCGGCACCCACCTCACGGGCCTTCGGACCGCGATGACCCGCACGATCAACACCTACATCGAGAAGGAGGAGATCGCCAAGAAGGCGAAGGTCGAGACGACCGGCGATGACATGCGCGAGGGTCTCACGTGCGTGCTTTCGGTAAAGGTGCCCGAACCGAAGTTCTCCTCCCAGACGAAGGACAAGCTCGTCTCCTCGGAGGTGCAACCGGTCGTCCAGGAAGTGGTTGGCCAGAAGCTCGCGGAGTTTCTCCTGGAGCGACCGGCCGATGCCAGGACCATTTGCACGAAGATCGTCGAGGCGGCAAGGGCGCGCGAGGCGGCCCGCAAGGCGCGGGAACTCACACGCCGAAAGGGCGTGCTGGATGGCGTCGGGCTGCCCGGAAAACTCGCGGATTGCCAGGAACGGGACCCGGCCAAGTGCGAGCTCTACCTGGTGGAGGGCGACTCCGCCGGTGGCTCCGCCAAGCAGGGGCGCGACCGCAAGTTCCAGGCGATCCTGCCGCTCAAGGGCAAGATCCTCAACGTGGAGAAGGCCCGCTTCGACAAGATGCTCTCGTCCCAGGAAGTGGCTACGCTCATCACCGCGCTCGGGACGGGCATCGGCAAGGACGAGTTCAACCTCGAGAAGCTGCGCTACCACCGCATCATCATCATGACCGACGCGGATGTGGACGGTGCGCACATCCGCACGTTGCTGCTGACGTTCTTCTACCGGCAGATGCCCTCGCTGGTCGAGAACGGTCACATCTACATTGCGCAACCGCCGCTCTACAAGGTGAAGAGCGGCAAGGACGAGCGCTATCTGAAGGACGAACTCGCGCTCAAGCACCATCAATTGCGGCGCGCGCTCAATGGTGCTCAGCTCACGCCCGCGGAAGGGGCGGTGCCGCTCACGGGTGACGCGTTCGAGCGCATCGCGACCCAGTACCTCATGACGGAAGCGGTGATCGAGCGCCTTTCGCAGGGGATGGACGCCAGCGTGCTTCGCGCGATGCTTGCCGTTCCCCGCATCTCCCTTGATTCGAAAGAGGGCGCCGCGGACGCCTCGAAGGCCATTTACGCGGTCCTCGCGCCGAACGCACCCAAGGCGCACATCGAGCGCGACCCCACCTCCGACGGCTGGCGCCTGCGGCTCGAAAAGCTCGTTCACGGCAACAAGGTCGAGACGGTGCTTGACCAGGCTTTCGTCGGAAGTGGCGACTACCTCCAGATCGTGAACACATCCGAGATGCTGGCGGGTCTCATCCAGGCGGGTGCCCAGGTGAAGCGGGGCGAGACCGCCCGCGCCATCAAGTCCTTCAAGGAAGGCCTCGACTGGCTGTTGGCCGAGGCCAAGGGCAACATGGCGATCCAGCGCTACAAGGGGCTGGGCGAGATGAACCCGGAGCAACTCTGGGAAACGACGATGGACCCGACCAAGCGGATCCTGCTGAAGGTGCAGGTCGAGGACGCGATCAGCGCCGACGACATCTTCTCGACGCTGATGGGCGATGAAGTCGAGCCGCGGCGCCAGTTCATCGAGAAAAACGCTCTCGGCGTGACCAATCTGGACGTCTAGCTTCGGGGGGTTGAGCTTTCGCGCGACCCGCCGTCGAAACGTATGGAGGCAGGCAGTTCGCTCAGGCCGCCTTCTTTCGCGCCGGGGACTTTCCGCCCTTCTTGGTCGTTTTCGACTTCGTTGCGAGAAGCGCGAGCGCTTCCTCCAGCGTCACCGTCGCGATCGCATCCTTGTCGGGCAGGGTCGCGTTCACCTTGCCGTGCTTCACGTAGGGGCCGTAGCGGCCGGCGTAGAGGGATACGGACTGCCCGTCCTCCGGGTGCTTGCCCAACACGCGCAAGGCACCGCGGCCGCCGGCGGCTTTCGGTTCCTTGAGCAGCGCGACCGCGCGTTCAAGCCCGATGTCGAAGACGCTTTCGTCCTTCGGGATCGACTTGAACTGGCCATCGTGATTCACGTAAGGCCCGAAGCGCCCGATGTTCGCGATGACCTTCTTGCCCGTTTCGGGATTCTTGCCGAGATCGCGCGGGAGCGCGAGCATCTTGAGGGCGATGGCGAGGTCCGCCGCTTCCGGCGCCACGTTCTTGGGCAGCGAGACGCGCTTGGGTTTCTTGTCGCCCTCGGGCTCGCCCAGCTGGAAGTACCACCCGTACGGGCCCTGGAGTAGCTGGATGGGCAGGCTGGTTTCCGGATCGATGCCGATGTCGCGCTTGGCCGGGCCTTCCGAGGAGTCTCCGGAGCCGTCGAGATTGCGCGTGTAGTCGCATTCCGGGTAGCCCGAGCAGCCGATGAATCGGCCTCTCCTGCCCAGGCGGATGGTGAGCGGGTGTGCGCTGCACTTCGGACACTGCTCCTCGAGCACTTCCTGCGTGACGTCCTTGCGCGAGACCGATTCCTTCTCGCCGATCTGCGCCGAGAAATCCTTCCAGAAGCGCTCCAGGACGGGAATCCACTCCTCCTTGCCGTTCGATATGTCGTCGAGTTCGTCCTCGAGCTTCGCGGTGAACTCGTAATCCACCCAGTGCGCGAAATGCTCCGTGAGGAACTTGTTGACGACGCGGCCGACGTCCGTGGGCTGGAATCGCTTCTTCTCGAGCACGACATATTCGCGGTTCACGAGCGTCGAGATGATCGAGGCGTAGGTCGATGGCCGGCCGATGCCGTACTGCTCGAGCGCCTTCACCAGGCTCGCCTCCGAGTAACGGGGCGGAGGCTGCGTGAAATGCTGGTCGCCGTACAGCTTCACGAGCGGGACGCTGTCGCCTTTCTCGAGAGCCGGGAGGCGCTTGTCCTCCTCCTCGACCACGTCGTCCTGGTCTTCGTGGTACACCGCGAAAAAGCCCGGGAACACCATCGTCTGGCCGGTGGCGCGGAACGTGTTGCCCGGGCCGCCGACGGCGAAATCCACCGCGACCGTGTCGAACTTGGCGGGCGTCATCTGGGAGGAGAGCGCCCGCTTCCAGATCATCTCGTAGAGCTTTCGCTGCTCGTCGTTCAGATAGGGCGCCACCGATTCCGGCGTGCGCGCGATCGACGTGGGGCGGATCGCCTCGTGGGCCTCCTGGGCGTTCTTGGCGGTGCTCTTGTAGGCGACGGGTGTTTTCGGCAGGTAGTCGGTGCCGTAGTTCTTCGTGATGTAGCCGCGGAATTCCGAGATCGCCTCCTTGGAGAGGTTGACGGAATCCGTGCGCATGTAAGTGATGAGGCCGGTGACGGCCTTGCCGAGGGAAACGCCCTCGTAGAGGCTCTGCGCGACCTTCATCGCGCGGTCGGTCGAGAACCCGAGCTTTCGGACCGCCTCCTGCTGGAGCGTCGACGTCGTGAAGGGGGGTGCGGGCGAGCGCAGCTTCCGCTTCTTCTCGATTTCGGTGACGCGGGCGACCCCCTTGGCGTTCTGGGTGAGGAAGGCGGTGATTTCGTCGTTGCGCGCGGCGTCGCCCACGGAGAACTGGTCCAGCTTCTCGCCCTGGAAATGCGTGAGCTTCGCGGAGAACGGCGCCCCGGCCTTTTCCGAATCGAAATGGATCGACCAGTATTCGCGCGTCTTGAAGTTGTCGATCTCGATCTCGCGCTCGACGATCAGGCGCAGGGCAGGGCTTTGCACCCGGCCGGCCGACAGGCCGCGGCGGATCTTCTTCCACAGAAGTGGGGACAGGTTGAAGCCGACCAGGTAGTCGAGCGCGCGCCGCGCCTGCTGGGCGTTCACGAGCTCCATGGAGATCTCGCGGGGGTTCTTCACCGCGTCCTTCACGGCGCCCTCGGTGATCTCGTAGAAGACGACGCGCTTCACGTCCTTGCCCTTCAAGGCGCGCTTCGACTTGAGGATCTCGGACAGGTGCCAGGCGATCGCTTCGCCCTCGCGGTCCGGGTCGGTCGCGAGAAGGATGGTATCGGCATCCTTGACGGCCTTGGTGATCGCGTCGACGTGCTTCGAGTTGCGGTCGATGACTTCGTACTTCATGCGGAAGTTGTCTTCCGTGTCGACGGCGCCCGTCTTGGGCACCAGGTCGCGGACGTGGCCGTACGAGGCGAGGATCTCGTAATCCTTGCCGAGGTACTTCTTGAGCGTTTTCGCCTTCGAGGGCGACTCTACGATGAGGAGATTCGATGCCATGGGAGCGATGTGCTTTCTTTTTTCATTCTATAACGCATTGTTCGCAGGCCGTCTTGCGCGTTTGCAGGCCCGGTTCCCCTCAGGGCGCCGCGTCGAGGCGACGGAAAAGCCCTCCCGGCAGCCTTTCGACTCGTCCTTCGAGTTCGAGTTGCGTGAACTCGGCGAAGAGTTCCGACGCGGGCCGGCCGGTTCGGAAGACGAGGGCGTCGAGCGTGGCGGGCGAATGCCCGAGTTCGGCGAGGAGGGTGCCGGGCGTCTCCTCGGCATCGGGAAAATCGGATACCGGCGCACGCATGATGCCCCATTCCGCGAGTACATCGTCGGCGGATTCGACAAGTTTCGCGCCTTGCTTGAGAAGCCAGTGACATCCCTTCGACAGCGATGAGTGGATGGAGCCGGGGACCGCGAATACGTCGCGGCCCTGCTCGAGCGCAAGCCGGGCCGTGGTGAGGGAGCCGCTCTTCATGGCCGCCTCGACGACGAGCACGCCACGCGAAAGGCCCGCTATGAGCCGGTTGCGCCTCGGAAAGTTCGAGGCGATGGGAGGCGTACCGAGGCAGAACTCCGAAACGACCGCACCGCGCGCCGCGAGTTCATGCGAAAGGTCCCGGTTGGCCGCCGGGTACACGCGGTCGAGGCCGGTGCCCACGATTGCCACGCTCGAAGACAGTCCGGCCAATCCACCGCGGTGCGCCGCGGCATCGATGCCGAGCGCAAGACCGCTGACGATGCAATATCCCGCGTCCGAAAGCGCGCGCGCGATGGCCTGCGCGTCGGCGAGGCCCTGTCTCGTGGCGTTGCGACTGCCGACGATGGCGACGGACGGATCATTGAGTCTGGCGAGTTCGCCAAGAACGTAGAGCAGCGGGGGCGGATCGCAGATCTGGAGAAGCGCACGCGGGTAGTCCTCGTCGTCGAGAGCGAGAAGATACCGGTTTCCTCCTTCCAGCCAGGCGAGGGTGGTGTCGACGAGTCCCGACGGCGGGCCTGCCTCGAGAGCCGTTTGCGCTTGCCCCCCCGCAACGGCCCGTACGGAGGCGCCCCCGGCTGCCAGCACGGCCGCCGGCGTGCCGAAAGCGCGCAGCAGTTGGCGCAGGGCGGCCGGCGAGAGGCCGGGCGAATGACAGAGGCGAAGCCAGTCGGCGGCGTCGGTACGGAGTTTGGTGGGGTTCAAGGTGGCGATTCAGCGGGCAGGTGAGGCTTCAACGGCCCGGGCCCCCGGCCCGATGACGCGACCTGAAAAAGGCGATGGGGGCCGTTCGGCCCCCATCGGAACGCGAAACGCGTGATGGACTCAGGGCGTCTGGACGTAATCCCCGATCGAGATGGGACGGATGCTCTTCATCACCAGCGCATAGGAAATCTTCTCGAACGTGCGGAACACGAACACGAGGCCGCTGCGCTCGTCCGGCAGGACGATCGGCTCGTACGGATCCACCCGGGGGGGCGCCTTCGGGTCGGAAGTCGTGACGACGGCATCCGGCACCACAGGCACGGGCTTGGTGTCGATCTTGATGCCATCGATGCCGATCAAATCGGCGAACAACGAGGGCCGCCCGGTGCGGGTATTCGTGATGGCGTTGCCGCGGCGATAGGTCGCAAGCACGTTGCCTACCTCGATGCCGTCGCGCGAGCCGCGGTTGATCGCGACGATGGAGTACTGCGCGAAGTCGGAGACGCCCCCCTGAACGGTCAGGATCGAGCCCTTGATGGGCTTGTCCGGAGCGCGCGGGACGTACGACGGGAACGAAACCTCGCGCGAAGGCATGAGCCGGTCGCCCGTGTTGATTTCCTGGCGTGCACGCGTGACCTCGAGTGTCGTGGGGTTGCCGTATCGCCTCACCTTGGCGTCGCCCAGGTAATTGGCCTCGTACCCGAGGATTTCGCCCGTCTCGGGATCGGTCAACACCTCGCCGGCACGGAAGATCTGCCAATTGATGGCGTCGCCTGCCCGAATGCCCGTCGCATAGGCCAGGTTGCCGGCGCCGACGATGACGCGCTCTTCCTCGGTTGCCACGATGCGAGGGAATTCCTCGAGGCCGGATGTCTCCAGCACGAGCGGCTGGGTGAGGAAGGGCCCGATGGCAGTACCGGGAATGCTGGGGACGGCGGTCGCCAGCGCCTCGACACGGGTGCGCGGCTGGAGTCGGACGACGTTGCCTTCGATCCCTCCGGGCAACAGGGTGAGGGACGCCATCGATCCGTTGCGATCGAGCTTGATGACGTCGCCCGGGTAGATGAGGTGCGGGTTCTTGATCTGGTCCCGGTTCATCTGCCAGATCTGGGGCCACTTCCAAGGTTCCTTGAGGAACCGCCCGGAGATCGCCCAGAGCGTGTCTCCTTTCACGACCGTGTACTGGGTCGGGGCATCGGCCTGGAGGTCGCTCACCGAGGTGGTTGCGGTGGCCTGCGACGATGCCAAGCCCGGAACCAAACTGGCCGAAGCGACGACTAACGCTATAATGAGCTTTCGCATCGCGGCTCTCTCTTGGGTATATGGGGCGCAGGACCCATATTCTGAAAAAGGGTTACGACCCTTTTTTCATGTAGTGCAATAGATTCTGCGCTTAATCTGTTCTATTAGCAAGCATTTATGGCCATTCTCGAGATCCTCCAGTACCCTGACCCGCGACTGCACTTGCCGGCTGCGAAGGTCGATAAAATCGATGCATCCACCCGGCAACTGGTGTCGGACATGGTCGAAACCATGTACGACTCCGAAGGAATCGGCCTGGCAGCTACCCAGGTCAACGTCCACCGGCAGATTGTCGTGATCGACGCGAGTGAAGACCGCTCGGGACTTCGGGTTTTCATCAATCCCGAAATCACCCGGCGCGAGGGCATGGCCCTCAATCAGGAAGGCTGCCTTTCCGTTCCTGGCGTCTACGAGAACGTCGAGCGTGCCGATAGCGTGACCGTCACCGCCCTGGATGAAAACGGCGCCCGCTTCACGCTGAATGCGTCGGGGCTCCTGGCCACTTGCATCCAGCACGAGATGGACCACCTGCAGGGCAAGGTCTTCGTCGAGTACCTTTCGGAACTCAAGCTCAACCGCATTCGCGCCAAGCTGAAGAAGCGGCAGCGCAAGGCGGCCTGAGCCTTTCGCTTGCGAGTCGCGTTCGCGGGCACGCCGCCCTTCGCTGCGCGAATCCTCGAAGCGATCCTGGCTGCCGGCCATTGCGTCCCGCTCGTCCTGACGCAGCCCGATCGACCGGCCGGTCGCGGCCTCAGGCTCACGGCCAGCGCAGTCTCCGAACTCGCGACTCGCCGGAGCCTGCCCGTCGACAAGCCCTTGAACCTGAAGTCCGACGAGTCCAGGGCCCCATTGTCGGCTTGCGGGGCTGAAGTACTGGTCGTCGCCGCCTATGGGCTCATCCTGCCAAAGTCAGTGCTCGCTATACCTCCAGCGGGATGCCTGAACGTCCACGCTTCACTGTTGCCCCGGTGGAGAGGAGCTGCCCCGATTCAAAGGGCGATCCTCGCGGGAGATTCCGAGACGGGTGTGGGCATCATGAGGATGGAGCCCGGGTTGGATACGGGCCCGGTGCTGCTCGAGAAGCGTGTCACGATCGGTCCTGAAGAGACGGCCGGCACGCTGACCGAGCGATTGGCCACGGAAGGTTCCATGGCTATTGTGCAAGTCCTTGCTAACTTGGAAACCCTTGAAGCAAAAGAACAGTCTGAGGACGGCGTTACCTACGCCGCCAAAATAACCAAGTCGGAGTCCTTGATCGATTGGCGTTCCCCGGCCGACCACGTCTCGCGCCAGGTGCGTGCTTTCAACCCGTCACCCGGCGCCTTCACGCATTGGGCCGGCGAACCCCTGAAGGTCTGGGAGGCCTTCGTCGTCGATGGCGTATCGGCCTCCCCAGGGGCGTTTGTCGGAACGCGTGATGGTTTCCCGATCGTAGCCTGCCGCGAAGGCGGGTTAGCCCTTACTCTTGTCCAGCCCGCAGGATCGAAACGCATGACGGGTGCAGACTTCCTCAAAGGACGTCCGGTTCCGCTTGGCTCCTTCTTGAGTTGAACGCCGCGCTGCGAGCTTGAATTCCGTCAGATCGCAGGAATCTAACGAGCGCCGCACTCCTGCGGCTTCCCTGTCGAGGCGCACCCTGAACATGCTCGGCAATTGGCTCAAGACGACAGTACTCATGGCGACGATCCTGTCGATCTTTGGCGGGGTCGGCCTGCTCCTGGGCGGCCCGGTCGGCATGCTGTTCGCCCTGCTGCTCGGCGGCGCGATGAACTTCTGGGCGTACTGGTTCTCGGACAGGATGGTCCTGCGCCTGTACAAAGCGCAGGAAGTCGATGAAACCACGGCCCCCCAATACGTGCGAATGGTGCGGGAGCTTTCGGCGGGCGCTGGCCTGCCGATGCCGCGCGTCTACTTGATCGACGAAGAGCAGCCCAATGCCTTTGCCACCGGCCGCAACCCGGAGAACGCGGCCGTTGCCGCGACGACCGGGATTTTGCGCGTACTCACGGAACGCGAACTGCGCGGCGTGATGGCCCACGAATTGGCTCACGTGAAACATCGCGATATCCTCATTTCGACGATGTCGGCCACCGTCGCGGGCGCCGTTTCCTCGCTGGCACAATTCGGGGGGCTGTTTGGCGGGCGCGACGAAGAGGGCCGCTCCACCAACCCCGTTTTCGCCATGCTCGCGATGATCGTCGCGCCATTCGCGGCGATGATGGTCCAGATGGCGATCTCCCGCGCTCGCGAATTCGAGGCCGATCGCGGCGGCGCGGAAATGAGCGGCGACCCGCAGGCGCTCGCTTCAGCCCTGGAGAAGATCCATCGTTACGGGCAAGGCGTACCCTTGGAAACGGCGGAAACTCACCCGGCCACAGCGCAGATGATGATCATCAACCCTTTGGCCGGCGGCGGCCTTGCCGGTCTCTTCAGCACGCACCCCGACACCGGCGAGCGCATTGCGCGGCTTCAGGCGATGACCCGCGCTCTCGCGCGGGCCTGAACCATCGCACGGTCCGGAGGTCACCTGGTCGAAATCCAGCTCTGCGCCGCGGAAGTCCTCGGTGCCACGCTATCCGGACGCAACCTCGATTCGGTGCTCGAGGACTCGCTGAAGCGCAGACGAGGCCTGGGCCCACCGGACCGTGCGGCCGTGCGGGACATTTGCCACCAGGCACTTCGTGGGCTGGGACTTCTCGAGGCCCAGCTCTCGTCGCTCCTCGTGACCCCCCTCAAACACCCCGGCCTTCGTTACCTATTATTGGTGGGACTCGCGCAACTGCAGTTCACGCGGGCCAAACCCTATGCCGTGGTCGACCATGCCGTGAAAGCGGTGGATCCGCTGGGGGTTCCGGCTGCCCGCGGCCTCGTCAATGCCGTCCTGCGCAACTACCTTCGGCGCCGTGAAACGCTCACTGCTGCTCACTGGGGCGAGGCCGAAGTGCTCTACGGCTACCCGGCTTGGTGGATCGACAAGCTGCGTAACCAGCATCCGGATGGGTGGAAGGCGATGGTCGAAAGCACCAATCGCCACCCGCCGATGACCCTTCGGGTGAACCGACGCCGGACCGACGTCGAGTCCATGTTGTCGGCGCTCACGGCTGCCGGAATCGACGCCCGGGCCCTTGGCGGAGCGGCGATCCGGGTCGATCCCCGACCGGTGGCGGAATTGCCCGGATTCGCCGAGGGGCTCATCAGCGTCCAGGATGCCGGGGCCCAACTCGCGGCGCCTCTCCTCGACGTGCTCGACGGCCAGCGCGTGCTCGATGCCTGCGCCGCCCCCGGGGGCAAGACCACGCACCTCCTGGAGTTGGCCGATATCGACCTCACAGCGCTCGATTCGGATGCAAGGCGCCTGGAGCGAGTACAAGCTAACTTAAAGCGCTTGGGATTGGCGGCCACGGTGCTGACCGGAGACGCGAGCCAGCCCGGGCAATGGTGGGACGGGCGCCCTTTCCAGCGGGTTCTTCTTGACGCGCCGTGCAGCGCTTCTGGCGTTACAAGACGGCACCCCGATATACGCTGGAACCGCCGACAGGGGGACTTGTTGCGGTTTTCGCAACAACAAGTGGCGTTTTTGGAGAATGTGTGGCAAGTGCTTGATGGGGGTGGTAAATTGCTCTACGCGACCTGCTCGGTTTTCAGGGAAGAGAACGATTCCGTCGTGGAATCCTTCCTCGCCCGCCAGCCGGACGCCTCCCTGGAGCCTCCCGCGCCCGGATTGTCGGCCGGGGGCCAGATATTGCCCGATGACGAACGCGATGGCTTCTATTACGCCCTTCTTCGCAAGCGCTAGGCGCGGCGGGCTCAGGCTCGCGGCACTGCTCGCGCTGGCGCTGACTTTCGTCCTGCAGTCGGCGGTGGCCCTTGCCGAAGGTATCGAGACGAACGGCGCACGCCTGGTCGCATCGGAGGACGGATACCGGGTGGAAGCCGAGTTCGATATCCGCTTCAATCCGGGCCTCGAAGAGGCGGTGAACCGCGGCGTCGCCCTGTACTTCGTCGTGGAGTTCTCGCTGAGCAAGCCCCGCTGGTACTGGTTCGACGAGAAACCCGTGCAGCTTTCGCAGACCTACAAGATCACTTACACGCCGCTCCTGCGGCAATACCGCCTGTCCTCCGGCAGCGCCTACCAGAACTTCACGCGCCTCGAGGATCTCGTCCGGGCGCTCTCGCGCCTGCGTGGCTGGACCGTCGCCGAGAAGAACGCCCTGCGCAAGCCCGGCGAATACGAGGCGGCGATCCGCTTGCGGCTCGACACGGCGCAGTTGCCCAAACCCTTCCAACTCAACGCGGTCGCCTCCCGCGACTGGAACCTCGCATCGGACTGGTATCGGTGGACCGTCCAGCCGTGAGGCCGTTGATCTTCCTGTGCGTGGTGACGGGTGCCGCTCTCGTCTACCTGATGTCACAGGCCTCATCGAACACCGCACTTTTCACCCGCAACTACCCCACGCTCCTCGGCCTCGGCGGCCTCCTGTCGCTGGGCCTCATGTGCCTCATCGGCTATCAGCTCGTGGTGATGCGCCGCAAGCTGAAGGAGCGCGTATTCGGCTCCAAGCTCACGCTCCGGCTCATGGTGGTCTTCGCGCTCATGGCGCTCGTGCCTGGCGGCCTCGTCTACGCGATCTCCTACCAGTTCCTGCAGAATTCGATCGAGTCGTGGTTCGACGTGCGCATGGACAAGGCCCTGGAAGGCGGCCTCAACCTCGCGCGAAGCACCCTCGACAATTCGCTGCGCGAACTCGGCAAGAAGGCCGACGGGATGGCCCAGTCGCTCGCGAGTGCGCAGGCCGTGGAGCCCGCGACGCTCAGTCGGCTGCGCGAACAATATGGAGTCGAGGAAGCCGCGCTGCTCAACCAGCGTGGCAAGGTGATCGCCTTTGCGGGCATCGAAACGAGCGCGCTGCAGCCCGAGCTGCCCAATTCCGCCGTCCTTCGCCAGGTTCGCGCGCAGCAGCCGGTGCGTTCCATCGAGGCCATTCCCGATCGCGGCCTCTTTCTGCGCGTGATCGTCCCGGTGAACGTCCTGTCGCTGGCCGAGGACATCCGCATCCTGCAGGTGCTCGAACGCGTTCCGCCGGCCGTCGCGGCCGACGCCCGCATCGTCGACCAGGGCTGGCGCGACTACCAGGAACTCACGCTCGCGAGAGCGGGCCTGAAGAACCTGTTCGGGCTCACGCTCACGCTCGCGATGCTGCTCACGCTCTTCTCATCGATCGCGGTTTCCTTCCTGCTTTCGGAGCGCCTTTCGGCGCCGCTCTCGGCGCTTGCCGAAGCGACGCGGGCCATCGCCAAGGGCGATTACTCGCGCCTGAATCCGGTGAAGAGTCGGGACGAATTCGGCGTGCTCACGCAGTCCTTCAATACGATGACGCGCCAGATCGGCGACGCGACCGAGGCGATGGAGAGGAACCAGCAGCAGCTCGAGAGGGCCAAGACCTATCTCGAGAGCATCCTCTCGAATCTCACCGCGGGCGTGCTCACCTTCGACGAGCGCTACTACCTCAAGACCGTTAACGCATCGGCCTACGAAATCCTCGGTGTGCCCATCGGTTCGTTCCACGGCCTCAAGCTGCCCGACTGGTCCGTTCACGTGCCGGGCGTCTCGCCCCTCACGGACCTGGTCCTTCGCCAATTCGCCGCCGGCTCGGACAAGCAGTGGGAGCACCAGATGGAATACCGGCGCGCGGAGGGCGGCGCGCGAACGCTCCTGGTGCGTGGCACGCGCCTGGGCTCGAGAGGCGAGACAGGCTACGTGGTGGTTTTCGACGACATCACGCACCTGGCGCAGGCTCAGCGCGACGCGGCCTGGGGCGAAGTGGCCCGCCGCCTCGCGCACGAGATCAAGAACCCGCTCACGCCGATCCAGCTTTCGGCCGAACGATTGCAGCAGAAGTTGCTGCTCAAGCTGCCGCAGATCGATGCGGATATGCTGACGCGCGCCACGGGCACGATCGTGAGCCAGGTGACGGCCCTGAAGGGCATGGTGGACGACTTCAGCCAGTACGCGCGGGCGCGCCGCATGTCGGCCGAGGCGGTGCCGCTCAACGACCTCGTCCGAGAGGTGCTGGTGCTCTACGAGTCGATGGGAGTGCCGATCGAGCTGCGCCTCGCCGACAACCTTCCGACGGTGCCGGCCGACGCGGCGCTGCTTCGCCAGGTGCGCCACAACCTCAGCCAGAACGCCATCGATGCGCTCGCAGGCGCCGAGAGCCCGCACATCGTGGTCACTTCGGAGCTGTCGGGCGAAAGCGTCCAGCTTTCGGTGAGCGACAACGGCTCGGGCATCGCCGAAGGGGTCATCGGGCGCATCTTCGAACCCTACGTCACCACGAAGCCCAAGGGTACCGGCCTGGGCCTCGCGATCGTGAAGAAGATCGTCGACGAGCACCACGGGCGCATCCATGTCGAGAACGTGAAGCCCCACGGCGCGAACGTGAGCATCCTCCTGCCGCTGCGCGAAGCGGCCTGACGCGGCCAAGGCCATGTCCGCCAACCACATCCTCGTCGTCGACGACGAGGTCGGCATCCGCGAACTGCTCTTCGAGATCCTGCGAGACGAGGGATACGGCGTGCGCCTGGCGGAGAATGCCCACGCAGCCCGCCAGCTTCGCCGCGAGATCCGGCCGGACCTCGTCCTCCTGGATATCTGGATGCCCGACACCGACGGCATCACCTTGCTCAAGGAGTGGGCGAGTTCGGGCCTGCTCACGATGCCCGTCGTGATGATGTCCGGCCATGGCACCATCGACTCGGCGGTGGAGGCGACGCGCATCGGCGCCTTTGATTTTCTCGAGAAGCCGATCAGCCTGCCGAAGCTTCTCGCAACCGTCGGCAAGGCGCTTGCCGGCGGCCGGGCGATGCCGCGTGCCGGCCTCACGCTCGTGCAGCTCGGCAAGGCGCGCATCATCCAGGAGCTGCGCCAGCGCCTCGACCAGGTGGCACGCCTCAAGACCCCGGTGCTGCTCGTCGGCGAGCCGGGATGCGGCTTCGAGCTGGCGGCGCGGTACCTGCATTCGCCCAACACGCCCTGGGTTGCTCCGGAGGAGCGCGATTGGCTCGCGGCCAATCCGTTCGGGCCGCTCAACGAGGCACGCGAAGGCACGATTTTCATTCCCGACGTGGGCGCGCTCGATCGCGCCGGCCAGAAGGGCCTCGCGCAACTCGTCGCGAAGCTGGAGAAGTTCAATGTCCGCCTCGTCTGCGCCAGCGCCGACCCCATCGCCTCGCTCGCCGCCGACGGACGATTCGACCCGGACCTGTTCCACCAGATCTCCGCCCTCACGATCCGTGTGCCGGGTCTCGGCGAGCACGCCGAAGACATCCCGGATCTCGCCACGCAGATGCTCACGTTGATGGTCGACGCCCACGAGGTTCCGCTTCGAACGCTGGCGGTGAGCGCGCAGAACGCCCTGCGCAACCTGGAGTGGCCGGGCAACCTTCCCGTGCTGCAGAACGTGGTCAAGACGCTCGCGCTCACCTCGCTGGTGACCGAGATCACCGGCGAGGACGTCGCCCGTGTCGCTCGCGAGTTCTCGGTGGTGCCGCGCGAAACGACCCACCCGGCACCCTCGTTCTCGCTCGACACGCCGCTCCGGGAGGCGCGCGAGCGCTTCGAGCGGCTCTACTTCCTGCATCACATCCGCCGCGAGGACGGCAACATGTCCCGGGTTGCCGAGCGCGTCGGCCTCGAGCGCACGCACCTCTATCGAAAGCTCAAGCAGCTCGGGATCCGGCCCTCGTTGCGAGGCGAGGATCCCCCCGCCGACTAGCTAGCGTCGCTCGATGCGTCCGAGGCGCACCGCGGTGAGTCCGGTCTTCACGTTGTTCGGCACCGGCATCACGAGCACGCACTCGTCGTAGGGAGCTCGCACGACGGTGTCCCCGTCGTAGGCGATGGGGTCTCCCGCCTTCGCGATCACCTGCATGCCCGAGAAATCGCGGGCGAAGCGGAAGGACGCCGTGCGAGCGACGACCGCCTCCGTCACGCGAACCAGCATCGGCGGGGAGGGCTCGACGGAATCGATCTCGCGGGCCGCGAGCGCGAGGTCCACCACCCCCAGATTCCGAAGGAAGCGCCAGGTGCACTGCCAGGCAACGTCGACGGCCTTGCGCTCCCAATGCTGGCCGCACTCGACGAGCAGCGCGTTCTTCGGGCTGGCCGGATCGCCGAATCCGCCGAAGTCCCGCATTCTCGTGCCGTTGGCGTGTCCCTCGTCGCTCACGATGAACTTGGGGATGCCCACGTCGAAGGCGAAGTTGATGCCCTTGTCGAGAGGCCCGCAGATCATCACGGCCGGGCTGGGTTCGAGCATCGAATGGATGTCGAACAGGAAGTCGGCCGACTCGACGAACGGGCGCAGCTGCCGTGCCCGGCGCAGCTCGACGCTGTCGCGGGTGCCATCGAGCGTCTCCGGGCGCCAGACGCGATTGAAGTCCTCGTCGACGAACCGCGTGGCGTAGGGCTGCGCGGGGTCGAAGCGCAGGAACGCCTCGATATTGGCGAAGCTGAGCGTCAGCGTTCCGCGTGCCGGACGAAGGCCCATCGCGAGCAGTCGGTCCACGGCGATGGCGCCGCAGATCTCGTTGCCATGCGTGACGGCGTTCACCATCACGTGCGGCCCGGGGCGGCCGCTCTCGAAGGTGTGGACGAAATCGACGCCGGTATTGCCTTTCCGGTGGGCGTCGATGACGGGGGCGGCAAGCTCGATCGGGAAACGGTTCATGGGCGGTCAGCGTTCGGTCTTGGGGCCGGCGTGGCCATGGCCGTGGGAATGGTCGTGGGCATGGTCGTGCGGCTCGTGATGATGTTGCCCGTGGTCGTGCGAATGGTCGTGCGTGTGGTGGTGTCCGTGGGCATGGTCATGCGAATGGTCATGACCGCACCCGGGCCCGTGCACGTGGCCATGGTCGTGGCCGTCGCACGCGTGGGAGCCCCGCTCGGCCGCGTATGCGCAGACGGATTTAACGAGCCGCTCGATGTCGCGGGCCAGGCGCGGGAAACCGGCCGAACGCTCCCGCGTGCGTTCATCCATGTAAAGGCGCCGGTTCACCTCGATCTGCAGGCTGTGACGGCCGGCGGGCGGGTCCGAGAAGGCACGCACCAGTTCGACACCCTTGTAGGGATCGTTCACCTTGACGTCGTAGCCCATGTCGGCGAGCGCATCCCGCACCAGGGAGGTGAAGGCGGGATCGCACGTCGTGCCGTCGCGGTCGCCGAGCACGAAGTCCGCACGCGGCTTGCCCGGGCCTTCCTCTGAGATGGCGCTGCTCACCGCGGGCATCGAGTGGCAGTTGATGTGCCACACGGCACCGAAGTGCGCGTGCACCGAGTCGATCGCATCCTTCACGGCCTTCTGGTAGGGCTGGTGATACTCCGTGATGCGCCGGCGCAGTTCCGCGACCGTGAGCCGGCGGTCGTAGATGGGCATGCCGGTGTCGAGCTTGCGCCAGACGAGCCCGATGCCGAGCTGCGTCTTCCGGCTCGGCACGGCCGGGCCGGGCCATGGGGCGTCCAGCAGATCCGTGTCGATGTCGAGCAGCGACCGGTTGGCGTCGATGTACGCGCGCGGAAAGCGGGCGGCGATGAGGACGGCACCATGGCGCGGTCCGCTCGCGTAGAGCTCATCGACGTAGCTGTCCTCGGATTGGCGCAGCGCCACCATCGGAACGGCGGCGGCGAAATCTTCGGGGTAGGCGGTGCCGCTGTGCGGCGAGTCGAGGACGACGGGTACGACGGGCCCCGTGGGTTCGACGCGGGAGTAGGCTTCGGATCGTTTCATGGCGTGTCGTTCTGGTGGCAGGCCGAGCGGTGACCGGGTGCGATTTCGCGAAGCCGGGGCGCTTCGGTCCGGCATCGGGGCATCGCGTGGGGGCAGCGCGGGTGGAAGTGGCATCCGCTCGGCGGGTTGAGGGGAGAAGGGATCTCGCCCTGGATGGGCGCGTACGTGCGTCGTGTCGCTTCGAGCTTCGGGATCTCCGCGAGCAGCGCCTGCGTGTACGGGTGGTTCGGCCTGGCGAAGACCTCGGAAGACGGGGCAGACTCGACCACGCGACCCAGGTACATGATCACCACGCGGTCCGACAGGTGGCGTACGACACCCAGGTCATGGCTGATGAAGAGATAGGTGAGCCGGAACTCCTCGCGCAGGCGAATGAAGAGGTTCAGCACCTGCGCCTGGATCGAGACGTCGAGCGCGGCGACGGCCTCGTCGCAGACGAGGAACTGCGGCTTCACCGCGAGGGCGCGCGCGATGCCGATGCGGCTTCGCTGGCCGCCGGAGAACTGGTGGGGGAAGCGCCGGGCGAGGCTCGCGTCGAGACCTACGCGCTGCATGATGTCGGCCACGTACTCGTCGCGCCCCGAGGCGGGCACCAGGCCGTGCACCACCGGCGCTTCCCCGATCACGTCCGTGATGCGAAGTCGCGGATTGAGGGAAGCGAAAGGATCCTGGAAGATCATCTGCACCGCGAGGCGCTCGGCGCGCGAGGCCGACTGCTCGTACTCGGCGTACGGCCGCCCCTTCCACAGGCGCTCGCCTTCGCTCGGCTCGAGAATCCGCGCGACGATGCGACCGAGGGTGGACTTGCCGCAGCCCGACTCGCCCACGAGCCCGAGGACCTCGCCTTCGGTCACCGCGAGGTCGACGCCGTCGAGCGCGTGCACGGTCTGCTCACGGACCGAGGACCCGAGGGCGCGCGCAATCCGCCCGGCGAGGTCGAGGCGCGAGGTGAAGCGCTTCGAGATGCCCTTCAATTCGAGGAGCGGCGCGACGCCGGTCATGGGTTGCTCTCCGCGAAGCCCCGGCCCCGCGCGATTCGCTCGAAAGCCGACTCGAGCGCGCGGGCCATGGCCGCCCCGTCCATGAGAACGCTGGCGCGCAGGCGCTCACGCAGGTCGCGACGAAGCGTTTCGAGACCGTGGGGGTCGCGCGCGTGGGCGCTGGCGCATGCGATGTAGTCCTCGAGCGTCGTGGCCACCCAGTCGTCGAGGCCGAGTGTTCCCAGGATGCTCGCGCCCGAGCGGCCGTAGGGCCGGTCGCCCGCGAGCGTGACGACGGGAACGCCCATCCACAGGGCATCGAGGGTCGTGGTTGCGCCGGCGCAGGGATGGGAGTCGAGTGCGATGTCGACTTCGGCATAGCGAGAGAGATAACCGGCAGTGGCGAGGCGCGGGAAGAAATCGATGCGTGAGACATCGACGCCGGCGGCCGCGAAAGCCTTGATCGTTCGGGCCCGGCACCCCTCGTCGTCGGGCGCGTGCATGAGCATCCGGGAGCCCGGAAGCCCGGCGACGAGGCGTGCCCAGGCATCGAAGAGGACGTCGTTCGATTTCGCGGGATTGTTCATGACGCCGAAGACGATCGCGCCGGGGTCGGCCCGCCTTGCCGCGACCGCAGGCGCGTCCGTCCAGGGTCGGTAACACCAGGCCGTCGGCAAGCGCACGAGTTGCTCCGTATGCAGCGATTCCGCGCCGGGGGGATCCGCGCGCGCATCCGTCAGGCGGAAGTCCATGGACGAGAGTCCCGTGGTGTTCGGGTAACCGAGCCAGGTGACCTGCACGGGTGCAGCCCGTCGGACGAAGGCCAGCAGGCGGTTGCCTGCGGTGTGCCCGGACAGGTCCACGAGCACGTCGACGCCGTCCGCGCGTATGCGCTCCACCAGTTGCGCATCGCTCAGGCCCGCGACCGGAACGAATCGCTCGACGATTGCGCGCATTCGCGCCGTGGTGACGTCCTCGGCCGGCGTGTTCGAATAGGCCGCGATCTCGAAGCGCGATCGATCGTGATGGGTGAACACGGGTTCGACAAAGGCCGCGAGCGCATGGGCGCGAAAATCCGCCGACACGTAGCCGATGCGAAGGCGCCCCGGGCGGCGGGCGGCCAGGCTGGGCCCGGGAAAAGGCTGCGGCGGCTCGAAGCGCCGACCGAACGCCCGGTGCGCCTCGAAAGCTTCGAGGGCGCTGACCGACGGGTCGGCATTCTGCGCCACGAGAAAATTGCTCCACGCCTCCGGGTGATCGGGACGCGCCGCCTGCGAGAGTCGATAGCACTCGAGGGCCTGCGGAAGCCGGCCTTGCTCCCGTAGCGCGTTGCCCAGGAGGTTCAAGGCAACGGCGTGCGCGGGTTTCCCGAGAAGAACCTCCCGAAGCAGGCCCTCGGCTGCCGCGGGCTTGCGCTGCGAGAGCAGCACGCGGGCGAGGGCGCAGCGGGCGTCGGCCGATTGCGGGGTGATCGCGAGCGCCTCACGCAGGCGCGACTGGGCAGCGGCGAGCTCGCCCAGGTCCGCGAGTACGCTGCCGAGGTTCACGAGCGCGTCGGGGAAACGGGGCGCGAGGGCGATCGCCGATTCGAAGCGCTCGCGGGCGGCGGCCGTTCGTCCCAGCCGTGCAAGGGCGATTCCCCAGTTGTTGAGCACGCCGGGATCGCCCGGCGTCGCGGCAGCCGCACGGCCGAGCAGTTCCTGGGCCGCCGCCACATGGCCGGCCTGCATCGCGAGGAGCCCCAGTCCGTGGAGGGCGGGGCCGTTGGCGGGATCCACGCCGAGGGCCTCGCGGTAGTGGCGCTCCGCCTGCGCGAGTTGGCCGGCTTGATGGCTCGCCAAGGCCCGGGCGAGGATCGGCTCGAGGCCGGGTCGCATCGCGGCTGCCGTCATGCATGCACCGGATGAAAGCACCGCAGGCAGCGGCCCGGTGCGGGCTCGGTCACCGCCGGGCTCTCGGCACACGCGGCGGACGCGTGGGAGCAACGCTCCCGGAACGGGCAGCCCGGGGCCAGCTCCAGCAGCGACGGCGTCATGCCGGGGATCTGCCGCAGCGGGCGTCCGCGCTCGTTGCGGCTCGGGACGGAATCGATGAGACCGCGGGTGTAGGGGTGCAGGGGTCGCTCGATCACCTCCGCGACGGTGCCTGACTCCACCACGCGGCCGGCGTACATCACGCACACCTCGTCGGCGAGGCCCGCGATCACGGAAAGGTCGTGGGTGATCCAGATGAGCGCGGCACCGGTCTCGCGGCAGAGCTTCTGCATCTCGAAGAGGATCTGGCCCTGGATCGTGACGTCGAGCGCCGTGGTCGGCTCGTCGGCGATGATCAGGTCGGGGTGGTGCAGCAGAGCGATCGCGATGGCCACGCGCTGGCGCATGCCGCCGGAGAAATGGTGCGGGTACGCACGCAGCCGCTCGTCGGGCGAGGCGATCCCCACGCGAGCGAGCGCCTCGCGAGCCCGGGCGAGCGCCGACTCGTGCGAGACGTCCGCATGCGCCCGGATGGTTTCCACGATCTGCGTGTCGATGCGCAGGACCGGGTTGAGCGTCATCATCGGGTCCTGGAAGATCATCGCGATGCGGTTGCCGCGAAGCCGGCGCCATGCCGCCGCGTCCAGGCGCGTGAGGTCCTGGCCGTCGAAGACGATGCGTCCGCCCACGAGACGGCCTGGCGGATCGATGAGCCCCATCACGCTGTAGCCGGTCATCGACTTGCCCGAACCCGACTCGCCCACCAGGCCCAGGATGCGCCCGCGTCCGACGGCGAAGCTCACGTCGTCCACGGCCTTCACCACGCCCGCCTTCGTGAAGAAATGCATGCGCAGCCCGTCGACCGAGAGCAAGGGCGGGCCGCTCACTTGCGAAGCCTCGGATTCAGGACATCGCGCAACTGGTCGGCCACGAGGTTGATCGCCATGATCGTGACGAGGAGCGCGATGCCGGGGTAGAAGCTGATCCAGTACTTGCCTGAGAGCAGGTACTGGAAGCCGTTGGAGATGAGAAGCCCGAGGGACGGCTCGGTGATCGGAAGGCCGAGACCCAGAAAGGAGAGCGTCGCCTCGAGCGCGATCGCGTGCGCCACCTGCACCGTCGCCACGACGATGAGGGGCGGCAGGCAGTTGGGCAGCAGGTGGCGGAAGACCACGCGGGCCTGCCCCAGCGCGAGCACGCGCGCGGCCTCGATGTACTCCTTCTGCCGTTCCACCAGGGCCGAGGAGCGGACCGTGCGGGCGTAGTACGCCCACTGCACGGTGACGAGGGCCACCACGATCTTGTCGACGCCCTGACCGAGCACGGCGAGCAGCACGAGCGCGATGAGGATCGCCGGGAAGGAGAGTTGGATGTCGACGATCCGCATGACCAGCGTGTCGACCCAGCCGCCGAAGTAGGCCGCGACGAGACCGAGGACGAGGCCGATGGCGAGGGCGAAGATCGTGCTCGCGACGCCCACGCCCAGGGAGATCCGCAGCCCGTAGAAGATGCCCGAGAGCATGTCGCGGCCCTGGTCGTCGGTGCCGAGCCAGTACGTCTTGCCGGTCCCGGAGGCCTCGCCGGGCGCGAGCTTGGAGTCCATCACGTCGAGCTGCGCGAGGTCATACGGGTTCTGCGGCGAGATGACGGGCGCGAGGATCGCGATGGCGACCACGAGGGCGAGCAGGGCGAGCCCGACGAGCGCGAGACGGCTCTCCGAGAAGTCGCGCCAGAAGCGTACCCACGGGCCTTCGACGCGGGCGGGCTCGGTCATGCCTAGTGGGCCGCGGCCGCGCCGCCCAGGCGCACGCGCGGGTCGAGGAGCGAATAGAGCACGTCGACCACGAAATTGATCACCACGAAGAGCGACACGATCACGAGCAGGTAGGCCACGATGACCGGGCGGTCCAGCTGGTTGATCGAGTCGATGAGGAGCTTGCCGGTGCCGGGCCAGGCGAAGATGGACTCGGTGACGATGGCGAAGGCGATGACCGATCCGAGTTCGAGTCCGATCACGGTCACGATGGGAATCAGGATGTTCTTGAGCACGTGAACGCCGATCACGCGGCGCTGGGGCAGGCCTTTCGCGCGCGCGAATTTCACGTAGTCCTGCAGCATCGCTTCCCGCGTGCCGGCGCGCGTGAGTCGGATGAGGAGCGACAACTTGAAGAGGGCGAGGTTGGTGGCGGGCATGGCCAGGTGCGCGATGCCGTCCATCGTGAGGAAACTCACCGGAATGCCCGCGACGAGCACCGTCTCGCCGCGTCCGTTAGAGGGAAGCCATCCCAGGTGCACCGAGAAGATCATGATGAGCACCAGTCCCACCCAGAACGTGGGCAGGCTGAAGCCCATGATCGACCCCGCCATGATGCCCCGGCCGACGAACGAGTCGGGCTTCAAGCCCGCCACGAGGCCGAGTGGGATGCCGAGCGAGATCGCCAACACCATCGCGACGAACGCGAGCTCGATGGTGGCCGGCAGCTTCTCCAGGATGAGCGTGAGCGCCGGGACGTTGAAGACGAAGGACTTGCCCAGGTCGCCCTTGGCCGCACCCACGAGGAATCCCCAGTATTGCTCGAGGAAGGGCTTGTCGAGCCCCAGGGCCGCGGTGGCCCGGATGCGCTCGGCCTCGTCCGCCTGCGGGTTCACCAGCAGTTCGACCGGATTGCCGATGGCGTATACCCCCACGAACACGAGGAAGGACATGAACACGAGCACGATGAAGCTCTGCCCGAACCTTCGGATGGCGTATGCGAGCATGGAGTGGGGCGCCGGGAATCGGCTATTCTACCCCCGGCAAACGCGAAGCCCCGCCGAGGCGGGGCTTCGCAGGCCGGCCGGCGGCGGGCCGAGCGTCACTTGCCGGGCTTGAGTCCCGAGGCGAGCGTGTACTGGTCGGTGCGCGCCTCGTACTTGAACCCCTTGGCCGTGGCCCAGGTGCTCACCTCGTAGTGGATCGGGATGAGCGCGGTGTCGTTCATCGCGATCTCGGCAGCCTGCTGGATGAGGGCCTCGCGCTTCTTCTCGTCCATCGTGAGGAGCGCGACGGAAAGCGCCTTGTCCAGCTCGGGATTCGAGTAGCGACCGCGGTTGGTGACGCCCATGCCCTTGTCGCGGTTGTACGTTGCGAGCAGCGAGCGCAGGCTGGAGCCCTGCTCGCCGGATTCCGTGCCCCAGCCCAGGACCATGTAGCCGAACTCGAGCTTGGTGGCCCGCGTGAAGTAGACGGCCGAAGGCATCGTCTCGACCTTCGCATCCACGCCGATGCGCGTGTAGAACTGCGCGATGGCCTGCGCGACCTTGTCGTCGTTGATGTAGCGGTTGTTCGGGCCGTGGATGGTGATCGCGAAGCCGTTGGGGTAGCCCGCCTCGGCCAGCAGCTTCTTCGCCCCTTCCGGGTCGAACTTCACCGGCTTGAGCTTCTTGCTGGTGCCGTAGAAGAAGTCCGGGAGCAGCTGCGCGGCGGGCACGGCCTTCTTCTCCATGATGCGATCGGCGATGGCATCGCGGTTGATGCCCATCGAGAGCGCCTTCCTCACGCGGGCGTCGCGGAACGGATTCTTCTCGAGAGGCTTGCCCGACTTGTCGGTCACGAAGGGCGGCGACTTCTCCGTGCTCTGGTTCATGTGGATGTAGATCACACGGTTGGAAACCTTGTCGACCAGGTTGAACTTCGCGTCCTTCGACAGCTTTGCGATGTCGGACGTCGGCACGGTCTCGATCATCTGCACGTCGCCCGACAGCAGCGCCGCGACGCGTGCGGCCGGGTTGGTGAGGATCTTGAACGTGATCTTGTCCCACGGCTCCTCGCCGCCCCAGTAGCCGTAGTTCGCCTTGAGCACGACCCGCTGGTTGGGGACGTACTCGGCGAACTTGTAGGGACCCGTGCCGATCGCCGCCTTGCCGCTGTTGTAGTCCTCGGTCGCCGCCTTCTCGCCGGCACCCTTGGAGACGATGAGCACCGAGGCGAGGTCGCTGGGCAGGAGCACGTGCGGGGTGGCCGTCTTGAAGACGATCGTGTGCGGATCGACGACCTTCACGTCGACGATGGGCTTGGTGAAGGTGGCAAAGGACGAGGGGCTGTTCGGCACGTTCGGCACGCGCTTCAGCGTGAACACGACGTCGTCGGCCGTGAAGGGCGATCCGTCGTGGAAGCGGACGTTCTTGCGGAGCTTGAATTCCCACGTGAGGTCGTCCACGGCGCGCCAGGAGGTCGCGAGGCCGGCCACGGGCTTCTGGTTGGCGTCGCGCTTGATGAGGGGCTCGAACACGTGGAGCATCATCGAGTTGTTCGGCGACAGGTTGTGGTAGTGCGGATCCATCGAGGTGATGGCCGCCTGCAGGCCGATCGATACCTCGCGGTCCTTGGCGAGGACGGCCACGGGCAGGGCGGACAAGGCGAGCGCGGCAATCGCGAGTCGCAGGGTGCGCGTCATGGTGCGGGACTCCTAAATTGAAGTTCTCGGAACGGGGCGGGGGCGAAGAGACGGCCCCCGGGGAACGCTTCCGATGATACCGCCGATCGGCCCTCAGTCGGCCGCGAGGAACGCTTCGAGCTCGCCCGCCGGCGTCGCCTTCTCGATCCGGGCGCGGCCGATCGCGTCGAGCAGGATGAGGGTGATGCGGCCCGATTCGTTCTTCTTGTCCCGGCCCATCGCCTCGAGCCAGGCACCCGGTTCCATGCGCGGTGGTGCGGTGGGAAGCTGCGCGCGGACGAGGAATGCCTCGAGCCGTGCCGCATCGGCCTCGTCCAGCCGCCCGAGCCGTACCGAGAATCGCGCCGCCATCGCCATGCCCGCGGCCACCGCCTCGCCATGGAGCCACTCCCCGTATCCCTGCACGGTCTCGATCGCGTGCCCGAACGTGTGTCCGAGGTTGAGCAGCGCGCGAAGCCCGGATTCGCGCTCGTCGAGGGCGACGATCTCGGCCTTCACTTCGCAGGACCGATGGATCGCATGAATGAGGGCGGCCGGGTCGCGGGCGAGCAGGGCATCGAGGTGCTTCTCGAGCCATTCGAAAAAGGCGGCATCGTGGATGACGCCGTACTTCACGACCTCGGCGAGCCCGGAGCGGTATTCGCGGTCCGGCAGGCTCGCGAGCGTGCCGGTGTCGGCCAACACCGCCAGCGGCTGGTGGAAGGCGCCGATCATGTTCTTGCCGAGCGGATGATTGATGCCCGTCTTGCCGCCCACCGAGGAATCGACCAGGGCGAGAAGCGTGGTCGGAACCTGCACGAAGTCGATCCCGCGTTGGTAGCTCGCGGCCGCGAAGCCGGCGAGATCGCCCACGACACCGCCGCCGAGCGCCACCACGACGCTCTTTCGATCCGCCCGCATCTCGAGCAGTTGTCCGAACACCGCGTCCAGCGTCGGCCAGGTCTTGTGAGCCTCGCCGTCGGGGATGACGATGCGTCCGGCCGTCGCGCCGGCGGCTGCCAGGGTGCGCTCGAGGCGGTCCGCATAGAGGGGAGCCAGCGTCGCGTTGGTCACGACCACGGCCCGGCGGCCGCCGACGTGCGGAGCGAGCAGGTCTGCCCGGTCGAGCAGCCCATCGCCGATGTGGATGGGATAGCTGCGATCGCCGAGTCCGACGACCAGGGTCCGGAATGTCATGGGGCTTTCTCCCCCGGGCTTGCGTTCTCGCGATTCAGCGCGTCGATGACGCGCTGCGCGAGGGTGCCCGGGCTCTGGGCGCCGCTGTCGACGACGAGGTCCGCGGCGTCCTGGTAAAGGGGATGACGCTTTTCGAGCAGGGATTCCAGGGTCGCCCGCCGGTCGCCGGTGGCGAGCAGGGGCCTTGCCGTGTCGCGGCGCGTCCGTTCGTGCAGGTGATCGAGCGAGACGCGCAGGTAGACGACCGTTCCGCTCGCGCGCATCGAGCGGCGGTTCTCCTCGGCGAGGACCGCGCCGCCGCCGGTGGCGACGACCGTTCCGCGGCGCGTGGCAAGCTCGGCCAGCACCTGCGACTCGCGCCGCCGGAATCCCTCCTCGCCCTCGATTTCGAAGATGGTGGCGATGGGGACGCCCGTGCGCTCGACGATCTCGCGGTCGCAGTCGATGAACTGCCGGCCGAGACGGCGCGCGAGCGCCTTGCCCACGGTGGTCTTGCCCGCGCCCATCATGCCCACGAGGAAAATGTTGCGATCGTCCATCGGCAGAGTTCCCGCCCCGGGAAAGAGCATAGCGCACAAGCGAAAAGCCCCGGCGGGGCCGGGGCTTTTCGGGAAGGCCGCCGCCGCTACCGGATCGTGAGGGTGTCCTTCACGATCTTGGGCGTCACGAAGATCAGCAGTTCGGTCTTGTCGTCCTGGCGGCTGGTGCGCTTGAAGAGGTGGCCGACCAGCGGGATGTCACCGAGCACCGGCACCTTCTCGATCGTCGTGCGCGTGGTCTGCTCGAAGATGCCGCCCAGCACGATCGTGTCGCCGTTGTCGCACAGGACCTGCGTATTGACGCGCTTGGTGTCGATGGACGGGGTGCCCTGCACGATGCGGCTGCCGACCGAGTCCTTCTTCACCTCGAGGTCCATGATGATCTTGTCGTCCGGCGTGATGCGCGGCGTGACGGAGAGCTCGAGCACGGCGTCACGGAAGGCGATGGTGGTCGCGCCGCTGGCAGCCGCCGTCTGGTACGGGATCTGCTCGCCCTGGGAGATGATCGCCTTCTTCTTGTCCGCCGTGATGACGCGCGGGCTCGAAACCACCTTGCCCCGGTTGTCGGCTTCGAGCGCCGAAAGCTCGATGTTCACGAGGTTGCCGCTGCCGAGGTTCAGGATCGACAGGGCCAGCTGGCCGGCGGCGCCCGCGACGGGAAGGTTCACGTTGAGCTGCTCGGGCTGGCCGCCGATGGGCAGGCCGAGGCCGATGCCGGCGACGGGCTGGATCGGGCTCGTAAGCTGCGAGGAGCCGCGCGAGATCGGGTTGTTGGAAAGCGGGTTCGCCGTGTCGGTCAGCGTGCCGGATATTCCATAGTTGCGGCTGCCCGAGTTGAATGCCGACTGCGTGCCGAAGCGCGCGCCGAGCTGGCGGCCCCACTTGTCATCGGCGATCACGATGCGCGCCTCGATCATCACCTGGCGCACCGGGACGTCGAGCTGCTGGATCAGGCGGCGGGCCTCCTCGAGGCGGTTGCCGGTGTCCTGCACGAAGAGCGTGTTCGTGCGCTCGTCGACCGTCGCGCTCCCGCGCTTGGAGAGGATGCGCTGGTCCTTGTCGGACAGGAGCTTCTTCAGGTCGTCGGCCTTGGCGTAGGAGAGCGCGAAGGACTCGGTGCGAACCGGCTCGAGGTCCGAGATCTGGGCGTTCGCCTCGAGCGCGAGCTTCTCCTTGGCGGCGAGCTCGTCCGTGGGCGCGATCAGCACGACGTTTCCGTTCTTGCGCTTGGACAGGCCCTTCGACTGAAGAATGATGTCGAGCGCCTGGTCCCAGGGCACGTCCTTCAGGCGAAGCGTGAGGTTGCCGCCGACGGTGTCGCTCGTGATGATGTTGAGTCCCGTGAAGTCGGCGATCACCTGCAGGACCGCGCGCACCTCGACGTTCTGGAAGTTGAGCGAGAGTTTTTCGCCGGCATAGCCCGGGTTGGAACTCTGCACCAGCTTGTTCGGGTCTTCCTTGACCGGCTTCACCTCGAGGATGAACTGGGTGTCGGTCTGGTAGGCCGAGTATTCCCATATCCCGCGCGGCTCGACCACCATCCGGGCGCTGCCGCCCTGCTCGAAGGCATCGACGAATCGCACCGGCGTGCCGAAGTCGCCCACGTCGAGGCGGCGCATCAGGTTCTTGGGTACCGAAGTATTCAGGAAGTCGACGAGGATCGTGCGGCCCTGCATCCGGATGTCGATGCCGATGTTGGCGGACGAGAGGTCGACGATGACGCGACCCTCGCCGGCATTGCCGCGGCGGAAATCGATGTCGCGCAGGTTCTGGCGGACCGTGCCGGGAGCGGCCTCGGCGAAAAGGGTCGAGGCGGCTGCGGGCGATGCGCCGGCGGGCGTGGAAGCTGCCGGAGCCTGCGAACCGTCGATCGTGACCACGAGGAGATTGCCTTCGAGCGCGGCGGAGTAGGTGAGGCTGCGCGCCAGGTTCATCACCAGGCGGGTGCGATTGGCGGTCTGCACCACCGAGACGCTCTTCAGGTCACCTTCGCCGGCCTCGACCTGGTTGCGCGCGAGGGCGCTGGTGGTTTCGGGCAGGTCGATCGCGATGCGGGCGGGGTTGGTGACGGCGAAGCTCTGCGGCAGCGCCTTGAGCGGCTCCTTCAGCGCGACCTTCACGAGGATCTTGCCGCCCTGGATGGACGAGAAGTTGATCGATTCGACGGCGTTCTTGGCGCCCTGGGCCCAGGCGAGCGGGGCCGCGAGGGCGAGGGCGAGCGCCGCTACGGCGCCCGGGAGCACGCCTGCGATTCGGTTGCGGATGACGTTCGCGATCACTTTCTATCCCCTTTGCTGGCCTCTTCGAGCAGGGGCAGGACACTCTGCCGCTCCGCCCAGTCGCCGGCGCTGTCTTGGACGATTTCCTTGAGCTTGATCTCGGCATCGGTGATGTCCGTGATCAGGCCGAAGTTCTGGCCCATGTAGTTGCCCTTCTTCACGCGGTAGAGCGTCTTGTCCGCGCGCACGATGGCGAACACGTCCTTGCCCTGCTGGAGCGTGCCCACCATCTTGAGCTGTTCGAGCGGGAAGGCCTCGAGCGGCTCCTTGCGGCGGTTGAGGTCCGGTGCGAGGCCGCCCGCGCCCTCCTTGGAGGTGATCTTGCGGGGCTTGAAGGGGTCGGCGAGATCGAAGCCCTCGTACGTGAACGGCTCGAAGGGCTTCACGGCCGGCAGCGGATCGATCTTGCGCGGCAGCCCCTTCTCCGAGTCCTTCACGAACTGGCGAAGCTCGTCCATCTCCGAGCTGCAGGATGCGAGGAGAACCGCGACGGCGGGAAGGATCAGCAGGCGTTTCATCACTTGCCTCCCGCCTTCTTGGCGCTCTTGTCCTTGGCGGCCTTCTTCTGCTTGGAGACTTCCTCGTCGTCGAGGTAGCGGTAGGTCTTGGCGACCGCCTCCATGGAAAGCGTGCCTTCCTTGTTGGGCGGGTCGACCTTGAGATCGGTGAGCAGCACGATGCGCGGCATCTTGGCCACGTCGCTCGCGAACGCCCCGAGGTCGTGGTAGTTGCCGGTCACCTTCAGGTTCACGGGAAGCTCCGCGTAGAACTCGGTGAAGTTCTCCGTCTGGCTGGGCTTGAAGAGCTCGAACGCGAGGCCGCGCCCGAGGCCCGCCTGGTTGATGTCGATGAGCAGGGCGTCCATCTCGCTCTTGTTCGGCAGCTGCTTGAGCAGGGCGCCGAAGGACTGCTCGATCTCGGCGCGCTGCTGCTTGTAGGCGTCGAGGTTCACGGCGAGCTTCTTCTTTTCGAGGAAGGTCTGCTTCTGCTTGTCCACCTCGACCCGGCCGGCCTCGATGGCTTCGTTCTGGGCCTGCCAGAGCAGGAAGAACGCGCCGATCTGGATCGCCAGGAAAATGAGCCCCATCGCGCCGAGCTTGATCGGCCAGGGCCAGTTTCCGGGCTGTTTGGGATCGAGCGAGCGAAGTTCTTCGAGCAGGTTCATTTCGCCCCCGCCGGCTTGGCGGCACCTGCCGCACCCTTGCCCGCCGCCTTGCCGTCATCGGCCTTGGCGCGCTTCACCGAAATGTTCATGCTGAACTCGTTGACGCGCTTGTTCGGGTTGTTGTCGAGCAGCACCGCCTTGATCTCGACGAGCTCCGGGTTCTCGAGGTACGGGGAGGCGCCCAGATTGCGCATGAGGGTCGAGACGCGCGCATTCGACTGGGCGTAGCCCACGACGTTGACCTTTACGCCGGCCTGCTTGATCTGCTTGAGGTAGATGCCTTCCGGGAGCTGGCGCAGCAGCTGGTCGAGCAGCTGCACGGGCTCGGACCGGTTGCTTTGAAGGCCCTCGACCACCTGTTTCTTGGCGAGCAGGGAGGCCGTTTCCTCGCGGATTTTCCGGATTTCCTCGATCTGCTTGTCGAGCTTGTCGATCTCGCCCTTCATGTAGGCGACATTGGCCTTCTGCTGCTGTTCCTGCTGGTCCAGGAACAGCCACACGGCGCCCGCCACCACGAGCCCGAGGACGGCTGCAAGGGCGGCCAGCACGACGAACTGCTGCTGGCGTCGCTTGCGCTTCTCTTCCCGGTGGGGAAGGAGGTTGACGCGAATCATGACGGGTCGAACCTCCGCATCGCGAGGCCGCAGGCCACCATCAGCGACGGGGCGTCCATCGTGAGCTGGCGCGGCTTGATCTTGGAGGACAGCGCCATGTTGGCGAAGGGATTGGCCACCAGGGTGTGGACCTGGGTGCGCTGCGAAACCATCTCCTCCAGCCCGTCGAGCATGGCGCACCCGCCGGTGAGCAGGATGTGGTCGACCTTGTTGAACTGGGTGGAGGTGAAGAAGAACTGCAGGGCACGCTGGATTTCCAGCACGATCTTCTCGTTGAACGGCGCCAGGACGTCCGGCCCGTAGTTCTCCGGAAGACTTCCGACCCGCTTGGCGGCCTCGGCTTCCTCGGGCGGCATGTCGAACGCCCGGGCGATCTCCTGGGAGAGCTGGTTGCCGCCGATCTGCTGTTCCCGCGTGTAGACCGTCTGCCCGTTGTGCAGCACGCTCACGCGGGTGACCGTCGCGCCGATGTCCACGATCACCGTGACATCGCTTTCCCGGACCCCGGCATTGCCGCCACAGATGAGCTCGAAGGCGCACTGGGAGGCGTAGGACTCCACGTCCATCACGATCGTCTTCAGGCCGGCCGCCTCGGCCGCGGCGACGCGGTCCTCGATCTTCTCCTTGCGGGAGGCCGCTATCAGGACCTCGACCTCCTCCTCGCCGGAGGGGGCGGGACCGAGCACCTGGAAGTCGAGGTTCACCTCGTCCAGGGAAAAGGGGATGTACTGGTTGGCTTCGCTCTGGACCTGGACTTCCATGTCCTCCTCCCGCTGGTTGCCGGGCAGGATCACCTTCTTGGTGATGACCGCGGCGGCAGGGAGGGCCATGGCGATGTTCTTGATCCGGGAGCCGAGGTTCTTGTGGGCGCGCTTGATGGCCTCGCCCGCCGCCTCGATGTTGGCGATGTTGCCGTCCACCACGGTGTCCTTGGGCAGCGGCTCGATCGCGTAGCGCTCCACGCGATAGACGTTCCGCCCGGCTTCGGCGATTTCCACCATCTTCACGGAAGACGAGCTGATGTCGCAGCCAATGAGCGGCGGCGTCTTCGCCTTGAGGAAGTCGAATTGGGCGGCCAACTTTTCTTTAAGCATGGTGGAAACTTAGCACCCACTACGAAGAATCTACTTTAGATGCTAGCAACAAGTCCTAGGAGAGTAAAGCCTTTTTTGGGGAGCCGCTCTGAACCCTGCCTTGTCTATAATGTGTGCAGAGCATCCAGGACACGGTCTGGATCCTCCTGTTCGCCCTCCTCCGCGCCAAGCCCATGACCTCCCGCTGGTGGTTCTACCCCGTGCTGATTCTCGTTTCGCTGGCCATCGTGGTGGCCGGCGTGGGGGCGCTCACGGTGGTGCTCCTGTGGCCCAGCCTCCCGTCGCTCGAGGCGCTGACCGACTACCGGCCGAAGATCCCCCTTCGGGTCTACAGCGCCGAGGGCGAACTGATCGGCGAGTTCGGGGAGGAAAAGCGGGCGGTCGTCCGCATCAAGGACGTGCCTGAAGTGATGAAGCAGGCGATCCTCGCGGCCGAGGACGACCGGTTCTACCAGCATGGGGGCGTCGATTTCGCCGGGGTGGCCCGTGCGGCCCTCGCAAACGTGCAGGGCCGGCGGGAGGGAGCGAGCACCATCACGATGCAGGTGGCCCGCACCTTCTTCCTCACCCGGGAAAAGACGATCGCCCGGAAGCTCTCCGAGGTCCTCCTCGCCTTCAAGATCGAGGCCTCCCTCACCAAGGACCAGATTCTCGAGCTCTACCTCAACCAGATCTTCCTCGGGAGCCGGTCGTACGGATTCGCTTCCGCCGCGAACGTCTACTTCGGCAAGAACCTCTCCGAGGTCAGCCCGGCCGAGGCCGCCATGCTGGCGGGGCTGCCCCAGGCCCCGTCCCGGCAGAATCCCTTCGTGAACCCGAAGCGGGCGCAGCAGCGCCAGCACTATGTCCTTCGCCGCATGAACGACTTGGGCTGGCTCGCCCCGGAGGCCT
This sequence comes from Betaproteobacteria bacterium, assembly GCA_016711875.1. GTDB lineage: Bacteria > Pseudomonadota > Gammaproteobacteria > Burkholderiales > Usitatibacteraceae > FEB-7. The sequence goes on from JADJSD010000001.1 coordinate 1,117,983, forward strand.
ACAAGAAAGCCCTGGCGGAGCCCTTGCGGCTCAACGTGGACCAGCGCGAGACATTCGCGTTCCGGGCCGACTATGTGGCCGAAATGGCCCGGGCCGCCGTGTTCGAGCAGTACGGCGAACCGGCCTACGTCAGTGGAATCCGGGTCTACACGACCGTCCGGCGCAAGGACCAGGAAGCGGCCAATGCCGGATTGCGCCAAGGTGTCCTGGAGTACGACCGCCGGCATGGTTACCGGGGACCCGAGGGCTTCGTGGACCTTCCGGCAGCGCCCGGACCGGAGTTCGACGAAGCCGTCGAGGACGCCTTGGCCGAGCGCGAGACATTGGGTGAGCTCGTCCCTGCGGTAGTCACGGCGGCCTCCGCCAAGGAAGTCACGGCGGTGATGCGCCGGGGTGATCCGGTGAAGATTTCGGGCGAGGGCCTCCAAGTTCGCCGCCCGTGCGCTGGCTGACCGGGTGAACCCGGACAAGGCCATCCGGCGGGGCGCGATCGTCCGCCTGCAGGCGGCCGACAAGGGCACCTGGGCGATCGCGCAGCTTCCCAAGGTCGAGGCGGCGTTGGTTGCCCTGGACCCCGCCAACGGCGCAATGCTCGCGGTGGCGGGCGGATTCGACTTCGCGGCCAACAAGTTCAACCACGTGACCCAGGCCTGGCGCCAGCCCGGTTCGAGTTTCAAGCCCTTCATCTATTCCGCGGCGCTGGAAAAGGGGTTCACCCCGGCGACCGTCCTGAACGACGCGCCCTTCGTGATCGACGCCGCCAAGACCGGCGGCCAGCTGTGGGAGCCCAAGAACTACGACGGCAAGTACGAAGGTCCGATGCGGCTTCGCATGGCGCTCGCCAAGTCGAAGAACATGGTTTCGATCCGGCTGTTGCAGGCGATCGGGCCCGGCTACGCCCAGGACTACATCCAGAAGTTCGGTTTCGAGCCCAAGCTGCACCCGGCCTATCTCACGATGGCGCTCGGCGCCGGCTCGGCCACGCCGCTGCAGATGGCGGGCGCCTATGCGACGTTCGCGAACGGGGGCTACCGCGTGAAGCCATGGTTCGTCACGAAGATCGTCGACAACCGCGGCGAGCTGCTCTACGAGGCGAAACCGGAGGTGGCCGGCACGGATGCCGAGCGTGTCCTCGACCCGCGCAATGCCTTCCTCATGACCAGCATGATGAAGGACGTCGTGCGCGCCGGTACGGCAACTCGCGCGATGTCGCTCGGCCGTGGCGACCTGGCGGGCAAGACCGGTACGACCAACGACCACATCGACGCCTGGTTCGCGGGTTTCAACCCGAAGTTGGTCGCGGTGGCCTGGATCGGCTTCGATACGCCCGCGCCGCTCGGCGCCAACGAGACCGGGGGGCTGGCGGCCCTGCCGATGTGGATGACCTACGCCGGCCGCGTGCTCAAGGGCGTTGGGGAGCAGGAGGTCGAGACGCCCTCGGGCGTGGCCGTTGCGAGCATCAATCCGGTCACCGGCCTGCGCGAGGCGGACGGCCGCAGCAAGACCATCGAGTACTTCTACCAGGAGTCGTTGCCCGGAAGCGGCGAGGAAGGCGCGGGCGCCCGCGACGCCGCCAAGCCGCCGGAAGAAGTGCGCAACCAGATCTTCTAGGCCGGCCGGGAGACCCAGTGGGCAAGAATCGATCTCGGCGCGACGACAACCTGCGCCGGCACATCGCCTACCTCGCCGCAAGGCTGATGGCCGAGGAGGGCGTGGCCGACTATGGCACGGCGAAGCTGAAGGCCGCGCGCCAGGCCGGCCTCCTCGATGCGGCCCTCCTGCCCGACAACCGCGAAATCGAATCGGCCCTGCGCGAGTTCCAGGACCTCTACCAGAGCGACCAGCAGCCCTTGGAATTGCGGCGCCTTCGCGAAGTTGCGGTGAAGGTGATGCGCGACTTCGCCGAATTCCGCCCGGCGCTGGTGGGTGCGGTGCTCAACGGCACCGCCAACCAGTTTTCCGAGGTGACCCTGCAGCTGTTCACGGACGATCCCAAGGCGCTCACTCTCTTCCTGCTCAACCGGCGCTACCGGTTCGAGAGCGACGAAAGGCGCGTGCGAATCGGCGATGCCTGGGCCGACCTGCCGGTGGTTTGCCTGGAGGTCGACCGGGTCCCGGTGAGGCTGACGGTCTATTCGCGTGATGACGAACGCCAGGTGCCGCGCCAGCGGAGCGAAGCCGAGGGCCCTGCGCGCGCGCGCCTGGAGGAAGTCGAGGCGCTGCTCGACGCCTAGCGGTTGGCGAGCGCGCCGGCCGCGTCGAGGGCGAAATACGTGAGGATGGCGTCCGCGCCGGCGCGCTTGAAGGCGACGAGCGACTCCATCATGCACGCCGGGCCGTCTATCCAGCCCTGGGCCGCCGCAGCCTGGAGCATCGCGTACTCGCCGCTCACCTGGTAGACCGCCGTCGGAACGCCGAAGGTGTCCTTCACGCGTCGCACGATGTCGAGATACGGCATGCCCGGCTTCACCATCACCATGTCGGCGCCTTCCGCCAGGTCGAGAGCGATTTCCTGCAGCGCCTCGTCGGTGTTGGCCGGATCCATCTGGTAGGTCTTCTTGTCGCTCTTGCCCAGGTTGGCGCCGGAGCCTACGGCGTCGCGAAACGGTCCGTAGAACGACGAGGCATATTTGGCCGAGTAGGCCATGATCCGGGCATGGATGAAGCGTTGCCCGTCGAGCGCGGTGCGGATGGCCCCGATGCGCCCGTCCATCATGTCCGAGGGCGCAACCATGTCGACGCCGGCGCCAGCATGTGTGAGCGCCTGCTTGCAAAGCACGTCGATGGTTTCGTCGTTGAGGACGTATCCCGCTTCGTCGATGAGCCCGTCCTGCCCGTGGCTCGTGTAGGGGTCGAGAGCAATATCCGTCATGACCCCGAGTTCCGGGAATCGCCGCTTGAGCTCGCGCACGCACCGGGGCACGAGGCCCTCGGGATTGAACGCCTCCTCGGCGAGCGGCGTCTTGAGAGAGGGCTCGATGACCGGGAAGAGGGCGATCATCGGCACCCCCAAGGTGAGCGCTTGCTCAGCAACGGGGAGGAGTTCGTCGATCGTTCGCCGGAACACGCCGGGCATCGACGTCACCGCCTGCACCTGCTTCACGCCATCCAGCACGAACACCGGGAAAATGAGGTCGTCAGGCGACAGGCGGTTCTCCCGCATGAGGCGGCGGGAAAAGTCGTCGTGGCGCATCCTTCGGGGGCGCCGCGTGGGGTAACTGCCGAGGGGAATTGTCATTGCGATTGCCGGTGGCCAAGGGCGCGGGAACTTTAGCACGGCGTTTGCGCTCTCAATCTGCGAAGGATCACTCCTTCCCCGCTTCTCCTCCCTGAGCGGGTGCCTTAATTCCCATTAAGGCTTTTTTGCCCCGGCTACTTCCCCTTCAGCCGGGGCTTTTGTTTTTTGCGGCTCCGCTTCGCCGAACCAGCCGGCAATGCGGGCGGTCGCTTCCGCGATTCCCGTGCGCTTCATGCTGGAGAACAGCTGGACGGTGGCTCCGGGATACAGGCCGGCGAGGTCCTTGCGGGCGGCGGCGAGCGTTCGGTGCGCCGCCTGGGCGGAGAGCTTGTCCGATTTCGTGAGCAGGACATGCAGGTCCCGGCCTGCGGGCCTGAGCCAGTCGAGCAGGCGACGGTCGAGCGGCGTGAGCGGATGGCGGGAATCCATGACGATCACCACGCCCGCCAGGGCGCCGCGCCCGCGGACGTAGTCCCCGACGAGGGTGTTCCAGTGCTCGCGCACCGCGAGGGGCACGCCGGCATAGCCATACCCGGGCAGGTCGACGAGGAACCCGTCGTCGTCGACCGCGAAGAAGTTGATGAGCTGCGTGCGTCCGGGCGTCTTGCTGACGTAGGCGAGACGCCGCCGGCCGGCGAGCGTATTGATGGCGCTCGACTTGCCGGCATTCGAGCGGCCGATGAAGGCCACTTCGGGCTCGGCATCGGGAGGCAGCAGTTTCGGGTCGTGGACCGAAATGATGAAGCGTGCGTTTTCGAGGCGCATCGCGTCAGGACCGGGAAATCCACGCCGATCGTACGGGCGGGGGGGCGGCGCGGGGGCTCGCTACGGTAAAATCGTGGGGTTTGGGCAAGGTGTCCCTAATTTTCAGCCAAGGATCGGCAATGCGTCTTCTGACCGGTGGGTGGGTGCTTTCGGCGATAGTCTACGCAACCGCGGCGTCTGCTGCCGCTCCGGCGCCCGCGCCGAAGGCGGATCCCGAAAAGGGAAAGCAGACGGCAGCGGCCATTTGTGCCGCGTGCCACGGCCCGGACGGCAACAGCCCCGCGGCGACCAACCCGCATCTTGCCGGCCAGCACGCCGAATACATCGCCGCTCAGCTCGCCGCGTTCAAGTCCGGCGCTCGCCCGAACCCGATCATGGCCGGCATGTCCGCCGCGCTCACGCCGGACGACATGCGCAACGTCGCCGCCTACTTCTCGCAGCAGACGCCCAAGGGCGGCGCCGCGAAGGACAAGGCGCTCGCGGAGCGTGGCCAGCTCATCTGGCGTGCCGGACTCAAGCAGGGCAATGTGCCGGCATGCTCCGGTTGCCATGGCGCAGCGGGGGCGGGCATTCCGGCCCAATACCCGAGACTGGCCGGGCAGTATCCGGAGTTGACGCTCGCCTGGCTGAAGGCCTACCAGAGCGGCGCCCGTGCCCATGGCGTGATGGGGCCGATCGCCGCGCGCCTGGGCGAGGCCGACATGAAGGCGCTCGCCGAGTACATCGCCGGCCTGCGTTAGCTCGCGGCGCTTCGCATCCCGGCTGCCGGGATGCGACCGCCAGCTTCCGACTCCCGATAGCAGTTTCGCCCGTCCGCCTTGGCGCGATAGAGCGCCATGTCCGCGGCGTGCGTGAGTTCGTCCGGCGTGATCCCGTTCGCGGGATGGAATGCGCCGCCGACGCTCACGCCGATGACGGCGGTGCCGCGCGACAACGCATAGGGTTGCGCGATCGACTCGAGCAGCTTTGCGGCCACCGCCCGGGCGCCGTCCGCGCCCGTCGCCGGCAGGATCGCGAGGAATTCGTCGCCGCCCAGGCGGCCGACGGTATCGGAGGCCCGCATGCAATCGCGGGCGCGCAGGCCGACCTGCGCGAGGAGCGCATCACCTGCGGCGTGCCCGAGCGAATCGTTCACGGCCTTGAACCCGTCGAGGTCGAACAGCAGGACCGCGAGCGGCTCTGCCTGGCGAGTGGCGAGCTGTGCCGCCTGCTCGAGGCGATCGTCGAGAAGGCTGCGATTCGGCAGCCCGGTCAGCCGGTCGAAATGCGCGAGTTGCTCGATGCGTGCCCGGTCGGCTCGTGCGCGCCGCTGCGACTGGACGAATGCGACGACGAGACCGACGAGGACCGCGATCGTGCCGGCGAGCAGCCATTTCACGGTGCCGCGCCTGGCTTCCGCCAGCCGGATCTGCGTGAGCGTGCGCGCTTGGATCTCACCTGTCACCACGGCCATGGCCCGACGCACGGCGGCCAGCGATTCACCCTCGGAGGCCGGAGCAAAGGGTCCGGACGAGGCCGGCGCCAGGCTGGCGAGCGTCGCGGCATCGAGGAAGTCCCTGGCCGGGCCCTCGACGGCGGCGATCGCCTGCGCGAAGCGCGGTTGCTCGGCGGCCTTCGCGCGCAGGTAGTCCAGGTCGGCCTCGATGCCGACTCGCTCGCGCGCGAGATCCTGCGCGAACGTCGCCTGGCCCCGTCCGCCCCGGGCTGCGTGCGCGATGGCGAGTCGCTGCAGTGCGTCCTTGAGCGACTCGAGCCCGTCCTTCACCCCCTGCACCGCGATCATCTCGCGGGAGAGCTCGGACTCCTTCTCGACATCGCTGAACAGGAGCGCGGCGAGCACCGCGATCACGATCGCGACGGTCGCGAGTCCCGCGCCTGCGATCCGGCCTGCCGAATGCGACAACGCTACGGGGCCCGGAAGGCGTCGCGGGCGGCAGCGAGCGTCGCCTCGATCTCCGCGGGGCCATGCGCGGCCGACACGAAACCAGCCTCGAAGGCCGACGGCGCGAGATACACGCCGCGGGCGAGCATCGCGTGGAAGAAGCGGTTGAAGGCTTCCTTGTCGCTTTGCATGACCTCGGTGAACGTCTGCGGGAGCGCCTCGCGGAAGAAGATACCGAACATTCCGCCCAGGCTTGTGCCGCTGAAGGGAACGCCGGCGTCCCTCGCCTCGCGCGCGAGGCCCTCGACCAGTGCAGCGGTGGTGGCCGAAAGCGCCTCGAAGAAGCCGGGCGCGAGAACGCGCCTGAGCGTGCTGAGGCCCGCCGTCACCGCCACCGGGTTTCCGGAGAGCGTGCCTGCCTGGTAGACCGGGCCCTCGGGCGCGAGCTTCGCCATGATGTCCCGGCGGCCGCCGAAGGCGCCCACGGGCATGCCCCCTCCGATCACCTTGCCGAGCGTGGTGAGATCCGGCTTCACGCCGAACACGCCCTGGGCGCCCTGCGGCCCGACGCGAAAGCCCGTCATCACCTCGTCGAAAATGAGGACGGCGCCGTGCTTCGTGCAGAGCGCGCGCAGCGTGTCGACGAAGGCCTGCGAGGGGCGGATGAAGTTCATGTTCCCGGCCACCGGCTCGAGGACGACGGCGGCGATCTTTTCGCCGAACTTCGCGAATGCGTCCTCGGCCTGCTGCGGATCGTTGTAGTCGAGGACGAGCGTCTGCGAGGTGAGCTCGGGCGGCACGCCGGCCGAGGTGGGGTTGCCGAAGGTGAGGGCTCCCGATCCCGCCTTCACGAGCAGGAAGTCGCTGTGGCCGTGGTAGCAGCCCTCGAATTTCACGATGAGCGAGCGGCCCGTGAAGCCGCGTGCCAATCGCAGCGCGCTCATCACGGCCTCCGTCCCGGAACTCACGAGCCTCACCTGCTCGATGGAAGGCAGGGCCTTCACGAGGAACTCGGCCATTTCCAGTTCGAGCTCGGTCGGCGCGCCGAACGACAGGCCCCGCGCCGCCACTTCGCCAATGGCCTCGAGCACTTGCGGGTCGGCATGGCCGAGGATCGCCGGGCCCCACGAGCCGACGTAGTCCACGTAGCGCCGTCCGTCGGCGTCGACGAGCCACGCACCGCGTCCCTCGCGGAAAAAGACGGGCGTGCCGCCGACGGCGCGGAAAGCACGCACGGGCGAGTTCACGCCGCCCGGGATCACCCGACGGGAGGCTTCAAAGAGCTGCTGGCTGCGTTCGTACATGGGGAAGGGGTTCCGTGTCGAAGGGTCGGGAAAGGTCCCGCGCCGCCTGGGCGACGTCGGGCGCATCGAAGAGGGCGGAGATCACGGCGATCATGTCGGCGCCGGCGGCGACCGCGAGCGGCGCGTTGGCGGCCGTGATGCCGCCGATGGCCGCGACGGCGAGTCCGGAGGCCGATCGCGCCTGCGACAGGCGTTCGATAGGCGCGCGGATCGCGCCGGGCTTCACCCGCGAGGCGAACACGCTGCCGATGCCCACGTAGTCGGCGCCGGCCTCGGCCGCGGCGAGCGCGAGTTCGGGGCGGTCGTAGCAGGAGACGCCCAGGATCGCGTCGGGCCAGGCGAGGCGTACCGCCCGCGGGTCGCCGTCGTGCGCGCCGAGGTGTACGCCGTCGGCCCCGCAATCGCGGGCGAGCATCGGGTCGTCGTTCACGATGAAGAGGGCACCGCGGTCTCGGCAAGCTTTCGCGAGCGCGGCCGCCTGGCGCGCGCGCGCCGACGGGGCGAGCGCCTTGGCGCGGTATTGCACGAGCCGGGCGCCGCCCGCGAGGGCCTGCTCGACGAGCGCGATCAGTGCCCCGTCGTCCTCCCGCTCGGGCGTGACCGCGTAGAGGCCGCGAAGCCTCGCGGTCCGCTCAGTCCTCGTCGTCGCCATCGGCCTCGCGCGCCCAGAAGAGGCGGTCGGGAATGTACTGGCCCATGCCGGGGCGGAAGGCGCGCTGCAGGGCGCGCCAGGTGTAGTCCTGCGCTTCGAAGACCGCCTCCGGCACCTCCAGCCCGCGCGCGAGGTTCGCGGCGATTGCCGAGGCGAGCGTGCATCCCGAGCCGTGATAGCTGCCTGGCAACCGCTGCCACGTATCCGAGCGCACGATGCCGTCGCGATGGTGCAGGGTATTCACCACGGAGGTCGTCGGGTCGTGGGTGCCCGTCACGAGCACGTACTCGCAGCCCATGTCGAGGAGCCGGCGGGCGCACTCGCCGTGGTCCGCATCGTCCTCGTCGTCGCTGTCCGAAAGGCGGCGAAGCTCCGGAATGTTGGGCGTCACCACCGTACTCTGTGGAACCAGCAGTTCGCGGATCGCCGCGACGATCTCGTCGCCGCCGAAATCGTCTCCGCGTCCCGAGGCCAGAACCGGATCGAGCACGAGCGGTATGTCGGGGTAGTCGGAGACCACTTCCGCCACGACCGTGACGATTTCCGTCGAAGCGAGGACCCCCATCTTGAAGGCCACCACGGGAATGTCCTCGAGGATGCATCGTGCCTGGTCGGCCACCCAGTCCGGGTCGAGGGCGAGGAAACTCTCGACTCCCGCCGTGTCCTGGACGGTGATCGCGGTGACGACCGACAGCGGCAGGCAGCCCATGCTCGCGAAGGTGAGGATGTCGGCCTGCAGGCCGGCACCGGAGGTCGGGTCCGTGGCCGCGAACGTGAGAACGGCGGGGGGGGCGGCGGCGGAGGGCTCTGTCATGGGGCGGGGCGCGACGGGGGAAAACGCGGTTACACTGGAGGCCGTACCGGCAGGAGGCGAGCGCTCGAAGTTCATCGCGGCGTCCGACCGGTCCGGCATCCCGAGCGGGCGGCGAGTCCCGCATTCTACCTTCTCCGAGGCGCCTGCCTTTCCATGTCCGCTTCCGCCCCCGCCCCCCAGGCGGCCCCCTTCCGAACCTGGATGTGCCTGGTCTGTGGCCTGGTCTACGACGAACAGGAAGGCTGGCCCGACGACGGCATCGTCGCCGGCACCCGGTGGGAAGATGTCCCGGCGAACTGGTGCTGCCCGGAGTGCGGCGCCCGCAAGGACGATTTCGAGATGGTCCAGCTCTGAAGCCCGCAATTCGAAAAAGCTTCAAGACTTTGCGCTTGTAACTTGTTTTGATGGGGCAAAAGGCTTAGGCTACCCCTGTCAGCACGAAGTCGCCATGCGAAAGAGCGACAGTGCGAGGGGAGAGTCGGCAGTCCGGTTGCGCACGGGTGTGGGGAAAGGTCCGTGCGCGCCATGCCTGCGAGCCCCGTTTCCGGGTGAAGCGAGGAAGGCGTGGCAGACACGAAAAATCTCTCCGGCGTGCGCGTGATGGTGATCGACGACAGCAACACCATTCGTCGCAGCGCCGAGATCTTCCTGATGCAGGCCGGCTGCCAGGTCATCCTGGCGGAGAACGGCTTCGACGCACTCGCGAAGATCGCCGACCATGCGCCCGACCTCATCTTCGTCGACATCATGATGCCGCGGCTCGACGGCTACCAGACGTGCGCCCTCATCAAGAAGAACGGCAAGCACCGGTCGACGCCGGTGATCATGCTCTCGTCCAAGGACAGCCTTTTCGACCGGGCGCGCGGCCGCATGGTCGGCTCGGACGAGTACCTCACCAAGCCCTTCACCAAGGAAAGCCTCATTCGCGCGGTCGAGACCCATCTCGCGCACCGCACGGCGGCCTGAGGCCTTCCCGACTTTCATCACGAAGCCCACGGAGCACAAAGCGATGCCGATCAAGAAAATCATGGTGGTGGACGACTCGCCCACCGAACGCGCGTACCTCGACAGTCTCCTCAAGAAGAAGGGGTTCGAGGTCGTGCTCGTGGAAAGCGGCGAGGCCGCGATCGAGCGCGCCAAGGCGGACAAGCCCGACCTCATCCTGATGGACGTCGTGATGCCGGGCCTCAACGGCTTCCAGGCGACGCGCGCCATCACGCGCGACGAGTCGACCAAGCACATCCCGGTCATCATCTGCACGACGAAGGACCAGGAGACCGACAAGATCTGGGGCCTCAGGCAGGGTGCCAAGGATTACGTCACGAAGCCCATCAACGAGACCGACCTGATCGAGAAGATCAAGGCATTCGGTTGACCGGCACGCCGAGCGCCCCGTGGCCCGACGAACCGGTCTTCGCGAGTTCCAGCTTTCCGTCGCCGAACGGCTGCGGACGGCCGCCTCTCGCGCGGCGCTCTCTTCGAAGCTCGGTTTCCAGGTGGGCGGTCGCAACTGGTTCGTGGCGCTGCACCAGGTGAGCGAGGTCGTTCCCGTTCCGCCCTCGGTGGGGGTGCCGCTCACGCAGCCCTGGTTCCGCGGCATCGCCAACGTGCGGGGCAATCTCTACAGCATCGTGGATTTCTCGGCCTTCCAGGGCGGGGACGCGACGGCCGGCGGTCTCGAGCGCCGCGTGATCCTCGTCTCCGACAAGTTGGTGGGCGGCGCGGGGCTCCTGGTCTCGCGCATGCTCGGGCTGCGCAGCCCGGAGGCCTTCACGCCGGGCACGAAGCCGGCGGATGCGCCGCCGTGGCTCGGCGCGGTGTACACCGACGCCGCGGGCGCCGAATGGCGCGAGCTGGACCTTCCCGTCCTCGCGAAGGATCGTCGTTTCCTCGAGGTCGGGATCGGATAACGTCGCCGGCCGCCACCAGGCGGCACGGCGAGCACTACAGGGAGTCGCACACATGGCCAAAGCACCGTCGGCAAAACCGAAGAGCTCGCTCGCGGATTTCTTCCGCAAGTTCACCGCGAACAAGGCGAAAGCGGCCGCTCGTCCCGAGGCGGCAGGCCTCTCGACGATGACCAACCTGCCGGCTGCCGGCGGCCCGGCCACCGCGACGCGAACGGCCGCGAAGCCGGCCTCCAAGGCGGGCCGCTACTCGCTGGCCGACTTCCGGCTTCCGGTCATCGGCGAGCGTCCGATCACGGTGCAGTTGAACATCCTGGGCACGTTGGCGCTGGTGCTCGTGGCCCTCACCGCCCTCATGGTGTTCCTCGATGCGCGAGCCCGGTCGCAGAACTCCGCCTACGTCACGGTGGCCTCGCAGATGCAGTACCACACGCAGCGGCTCGCGAAGGCCGCGAGCCTCGCGGCCCGCGGCCAGCCCGCGGCATTTCCGCAGGTGCAGGACAGCCGTGACGAGTTCGCGAACTACCTGACGGTGCTGCAGAACGGCGGCTACGCGTTCGGCACCGACGTGCCTGCCGCGGCCGTCAACGACGAGCTGAAAAGCCGCCTGGACGAACTCGCCCAGCGCTGGCCGGAGTCGTCCAATGCCGCCGGCGCCATCCTCGCGGCTCGGGGCGACCTGGTGACGCTCGCGCAGAACATCGCCCAGACGCGGATCGGTTCCGAGGAGATGGCGACCCTGTCGCAGGAGCTCACCGCGCTCATGTCGCAGACGGGCTCGGCCCCGGGCCAGGTGATTCGCGCCAACCGCATCACGTTCCTGTCCGAGCGCCTGGGCCGCGGCTCGGCGGAGATTCTCGGGGCGGAGATCATCGATCCCGAAGTGCCGTTCCTCATCGGCAAGGACACGAACGACCTGCGCGAGATCGTCCGCGCGCTCGAGAGCGGGAGCGAGGGCCTGCAGATCGTGCCGATCCGCGACGGCGAGGCGCGCGGGAAGCTCGCCGAGCTGAAGAAGACGTTCGGCGAATTCGAGAAGAACGTGAGCCCGATCCTTCGCGAACTGCAGAAGCTCGTGTCGGCCCGCCAGGCCGGAGCGAAGCTGGTGGCCGGTTCCGAGCAGCTGCAGAGCGCGGTGCAGCGCCTGCAGGAAGCGCTGCAGGCCGAAAAGCCCGTCGGCACCCTGGTCGCGGTCATCGTCTTCGCGGCGATGCTGATCGTCGTACTGGCTCTGATGGGCCTCGTGTTCCTGGGCGACTCGCGCCGCGCGTCGGCGATCGCCGAGGCGGAGAACAAGCGCAACCAGGAGGCCATCCTGCGGCTCCTGAACGAGATGGGCGACCTTGCCGACGGCGACCTCACGGTGAAAGCGCAGGTGACCGAGGACATCACGGGTGCCATCGCGGATTCGATGAACTACACGATCGACGAGCTGCGCAACCTGGTGACCGGGGTGAACAACGCGGCCATCTCGGTGACGCAGAAGACGGAGCAGGCGCAGTCGATCTCGGCGCAACTGCTGGGTGCCGCGGAACGCCAGTCCAAGGAAATCGAGGACACGACCTCGCAGGTGCTTCAGGTGTCCAAGTCGATTTCGGAAGTGTCCACGACGGCGGAGGAAGGAGCCCGGGTGGCCATGCGCTCCCTCGCGGCGGCCGACAAGGGACGCGAGGCGGTGCAGAACTCGATCTCGGGCATGAACGAGATCCGCGGCCAGATCCAGGAGACCTCCAAGCGGATCAAGCGGCTGGGCGAATCCTCCCAGGAGATCGGCGAGATCGTGGAACTGATCTCGGACATCACGGAGCAGACGAACGTGCTGGCCCTCAACGCCGCCATCCAGGCGGCATCGGCCGGCGAAGCCGGACGCGGCTTCTCGGTGGTCGCGGAGGAAGTGCAGCGGCTGGCCGAACGTTCCGGCGAGGCGACCAAGCAGATCGGCGCGATCGTGAAGACCATTCAGGCGGACACGCAGGACGCGGTGGCCGCCATGGAGAAGTCGACGCAGGGCGTGGTGGAAGGGGCCAAGCTGTCCGACGCCGCCGGCCAGGCGCTCACCGAGATCGACTCGGTGACGAAGAACCTCGCCCAGCTCATCCAGCAGATCTCCACCGCCACGCAGACGCAGGCGGGCGCCACCAACAAGGTCGCGCAGAACATGCAGGACATCCTGGAGATCACGCGGCAGACGACGCGCGGTACCCAGCAGACCGCGGGTTCCATCAAGGACCTCGCCTCGGTGGCCCAGGAGCTCAAGAGCTCCGTCGCCGGCTTCAAGCTCTAGCGCCCGAAACACCAGGTAACGCATGGCCGCCAATCCCGCCGCCGGTTTCGATCTCGGTCCCCTCACCTGGGTGAAGACCGAGATCGACCATTCGCTCGCCCAGGCGCGGGAGAACCTCGACAAGGTCGGCCTGCTGCCCGCCGAACGCGCGCCGGTCAAGTACATCCTCACCCACCTGCACCAGGCGACCGGCGCCTTGGCGATGGTCGGCCTCGGCGCGGCCACGCGATTCAACGAGGAGCTCGAGAAGCTCGTCGCTTCGATCGAGGGCTGCGAGGCGCTCGCGGTGCCCGATCGCGTCGGGGCAGCCAAGCGGGCGATCGGAGCGATTTCCGATTACCTCGACGGCCTTCTCGCCGGTGTGCCGGACCGGCCGATGGCCCTGCTCGCCGCGTATCTCGAGCTGAACCGCGTGCGCGGGGCTTCGGACGCGACCGAGGGCGACCTGTTCCACCCCGACCTGGATGCGCCCCTGCCGCCGATCGCCGCCGCGCCGGTCGATGATGCCGTGCTCGCGAAGGGTCTCGCGCTGCAGCGCGCGCAGTACCAGCAGGGCCTGTTGAAGGTCCTGCGCTCGAGCGAGCCGCACGCGGCGCTGGGCCACATGCAGTCGGCCGTGTCGGCCATCGAGTCGCTGCAGGTGGCCACGCCCAACCGCCCGTTCTGGAGCGCGGCCGCGGGTTTCTTCGACGCGCTCGCCTTCGACGGTCTCGCCCTCGAACCCGCCGTGAAGCCGCTCTTCGCGCGAGTCGACCAGCAGGTGAAGCAGCTGATCGAGGGCTCGCCGAAGGTCTCCGAGCGGCTGTTCCGCGACCTGCTGCTGCAGGTCGCGCGCGCGCGACCGGTTACCGAGCGCATAGGCGCCCTGAAGCACGCCTACCGACTCGACGAACTGCTCGCGCGTCCCGCGGCTTCGCGTGCGGACACCGCCGACGAGGCGCTCGTCTCGCTGCTTCGCGAACTGCGCGAGCTCACGGCGCAGCAGAAGGACACCTGGCTCAAGTACACCTCCGGAAACCGTGCCGCGCTCGAGCCCTTCGGCAAGCAGGCACTCGCCCTGGCGGACAAGGCCGGACGCCTGCCGCAGCGCGACCTGAAACTCGTCTTCAACCGGTTGACGGATGTCGCGCCGAACCTCAAGGCGCGCGCCATCCCGCCGTCGGAGACGCAGGCGCTCGAGGTCGCCACCGCGTTCCTGTTCGTGGAATCGGCGCTCGAGAACTATTTCAAGCTGGGCGAGGACTTCGACCGCCAGGCGAAGGCCGTGGCGGAACGGCTCAAGGCCGCGATGGCGGGCGAGGCGGTACCCCCCATGGACACCGCGCATGGCGGGATCCTCGACGAGATGACGCGCCGGGCCCAGGAGAAGCTGCTCGTCTTCCAGGTGGGACAGGAAGTGCAGGTGAACCTGCAGGGCATCGAGCAGGTGCTCGACGGCTTCTTCCGCGACAGCGACAAGCGGCCGGACCTGAAGGCCCTGCCCGGCCAGTTCGCCCAGGTACAGGGCGCGCTCATGATCATGGAGCTCGACCGCGCCGCCGAGCTCAACGCCGCCGTGATGTCGCGCGTGCAGCAGTTCGCCGACGGCACGATGGATGGCGAGGGGGATGCCGCCGAGATGGTCGCCGACGGGCTGTCGGCCCTGGGCCTTTTCGTGACGGCCATCCAGCAAGGCGCCGCCCGCCCCGAAGAGATCCTCACGCCTGCGCTGGTGCGCCTCGGCCTTCTCGAGCCACCGGTTCCCGCGGGGAGGAAGCGCTTCGGCGCACCGGCACCGTGGCCCCCATCGACCTCGAGCTCGCCAAGCAGAAGGTCCAGGCGCTCTACGAGGATTGGCGCGAGCAGCCCGCCGCCGCGGGGCGCGAGAAGCTGGAGCGCGCCGTCGACGAACTCAAGCGGGATGCGGCCGTCATCGCCGACACCGAGGTCACGCGCCGCAGCGAGGAGGCCCTCGAGGCCATCCACAAGAGCGAGGACCCGAGCCAGACCGGCATCTTCCGCGCGCTCGAGGGGCTCGCCCCCGAAAAGGCGCCCGAGACGCCCACGGCGCAGGTCGTGCAGCTGGTCGATGCGCCGGGCTCGGAGATCGACCGCGAGCTGCTCGAGATCTTCCTGGAGGAGGCGTCGGAAGTCTGCGAGACCATCGCGCAGCACCTCTCGATCTGTCGCGGGGCGCCTCACGACAGGGAATCGCTCACGACCATTCGCCGCGGTTTCCACACGCTCAAGGGCAGCGGCCGCATGGTCGGCCTCACCGACCTGGGCGAAGTCGCCTGGCAGTGCGAGCAGGTGCTGAACAAGTGGCTGAAGGACGAGAAGCCGGCGACGGCCGGCCTCCTGGATTTCGTTGCCGGGGCCGGGACGGCCTTCGAAGGCTGGATCGCCACGCTCAAGGTCGGCGGCGACCCGCGCATCGACGGCGCCGTGATCACGGCGGCCGCGGAGCGGCTCAAGAGCGGCGAGGAGCCGGTGCAGGCTTCCCTGCCGGCGCTCGAGCCGGTGATGCCCGAGGAACCTGCACCCGTGCCCGCGGGTTTCTCGTTCGAGTCGCTCGACCTGGGAGGGCCGGCGGCGCTCCCGGAACCCGCGGCCCCGGAAGTTGCGAAGCCCGTGGAAGGCGAGCCCGCGTTCGCTTTCCTGGAACACGCCCCGGTAGCGCACGCGCCGGGAGCCCCCGACTCCGAGACGGAACCCGAGGCCGCAGTCGAGGAGGAGGCCGATGTCGTCGTGGGCCCGGTAGTCATCTCGTCGGCACTTTATGCGATCTATGTCGGCGAGGCGGAGCAGCATGTCGTCACGCTCGAGCGCGAGATGGCGAGCCTCGAGGCCGATCCGCTCTACCCGGTGAGCCACGAATTCATGCGGGCCGCCCACACGCTCACCAGCAGTTCTCGCACCACCGGCTTCGAAGTGCTCGCCGATCTCGCGAGCGCGCTCGAGAAATGGCTCGCGGACGCGATCGACTACCCGCCGGTCTTCGATGCCGACCGACTCTCGACCACGCGGCGTGCCGTCGACGCGGTGGGTGTCATGGTGCGATCCATCGCGGGGCGCGCGTGGCCGATGCCGCGCGGGGAGATCGTCGACGAGCTTCGCCGGCTGCGCGAGGCGCTGCAGGCCGCTCGCAGCACCGGCGAGGGAACGCACCTGCGTGCGCCCACCGGGCTGCGCCTCGCCGCCGAAGCGCCCGCGCCCGCTCCTCCGGCCACCCCGGTCCCGCCGATCGAACCGTTCCTCGCGCCGACGCGCCCGGCCGTCGTCGTCGAGCCGCCACCCGCGCCGGGCGAGGTCGCCAAGCCCTTCGAGTCCGGCAAGGACCAGCGCAAGATCAAGGACGACGTCGACCGCGACCTGCTGCCGATCTTCATGGACGAGGCGCGCGAACTCGTGCCCGCGGTGAGTGACGGCCTGCGCCGCTGGAAGGCGAACCCGGAGGACCACGGCGCGGCCGCCGACCTTCGCCGGCATCTGCATACCCTCAAGGGAAGCGCCCGGATGACCGGCCTCATGCGCCTGGGCGAACTCGCCCACGTGCTCGAGACGCGCGTCACCGCCATGGACGCGGAGCCCGCCCCGACGCTCGCCGAGTTCGAGGAGGCCGAGGAGCGCATCGACCGTTACTCCGTCGCGATCGACCGGCTCGCGCGCGGCGAGGATTTCCTCGAGGCCGAACCCCCGGAGGTCCCGGTTTCCGCGGTGTTCGAGCAGCAGAAGGACAAGCCCACCTCCCTCGCCGTCATCGCGGCGGCGGCCGAGGCGGCCGCGCAGCGTGACGCCCTGCCCCCGGAACTACGCGACGTGAAGGAGCTGCGCACGGCCCTCCTTCGCGTGAACGCGGACCTCATCGACGACTTCGTGAACGAGGCCGGCGAGCTCTCGATCGCGCGCTCGCGCATCGAGCTGGAAATCGCCGCCTTCAAGCGGGCCCTGGGCGACCTTTCCGAGAACGTCGCGCGCATGCGGGCCCAGATCCGCGAGATCGAGATCGCCTCCGAGGGCCAGATGCAGAGCCGCCTGCAGGTGCGCGAGGAAACGGGCGCGTCGTTCGATCCCCTCGAGTTCGACCGGTTCACCCGCATGCAGGAGCTCACCCGGTTCCTCACCGAATCCTTGGGCGACGTGATCACGTTGCAGCAGGGCCTCGCCAAGAACCTGGACGAGGCCGAGCTCGCGCTCCTGCAGCAGGCGCGCCTGAACCGCGACCTGCAACAGGGCCTCATGGGCGTGCGTCTCGTGCCCCTGGGCAACCTCGCCGACCGCTTCTACCGCGTGGTGCGCCAGACCGGCAAGGAACTCGGCAAGAAGGCGAACCTCGAGTTCAAGGGCGTGCGCGTGGACCTGGACCGCTCGGTGCTCGAGAAGATCACCGCGCCGTTCGAGCACCTTCTGAGAAACGCCGTGGCGCATGGCATCGAGTCGCCGGAGAGGCGCCTGGCTGCAGGCAAGGACGAGATCGGCGAGATCGTGATCGACGCCGTCCAACGCGGCAACGAACTGGTTCTCACCGTCGGGGACGATGGCGGCGGTCTCGACCTCGCCCGCATCGAGGCGCGCGCCCGCGAGGCGGGCCTCATCACGGATCCCGCCACGCCGGCGCCGGCCCAGCTCGCACCGTACATCTTCCTGCCCGGATTCTCGACGGCATCCGAGGTCACCCAGATCGCTGGGCGCGGCGTCGGCATGGACGTGGTGAAGAGCGAGATCACCTCGCTCGGCGGCCGCGTGGAGCTCGAGTCGACGGCGGGCAAGGGAACGACCTTCACGATCACGCTGCCGCTCACGCTCGCGGTGACGCAGGCGGTGATGCTGCGCGCCGGCCCCACGCTCTACGCGGTGCCGTCGGTGATGATCGAGCAGGTCCAGGAGTACAAGTCGGAACCCTTCGCGCAGCTCGCGGCGAAGGGGGAGATCGAATGGAAGGGCAACCGCTATCCGCTGCGATCGCTGCTGACCCTGCTCGGGGAGATCGACACCCCGGTGCCGGCGCGCCAGATCCCGGTGCTGCTGCTCAAGAGCGGTGTGCAGCGCGCCGCCGTGCGCGTAGACGAGATCGTGGGCAACCGCGAAGTGGTGGTGAAGACCATCGGGCCGCAGCTCGCGCGCCTGGCCGGCGTCTCAGGCGCGACCGTGCTCGGCAACGGCCAGGTCGTGCTCATCCTGAACCCGGTGAGCCTGGTCTACCGCGGCTCGGCGCAGGCCGTGGTCGCGGGGGCCGCGCCGCCGCCCGAGCCCGAGCCGCTGGTGGTGGAATCGCGCTCCGGCGCGCCGCTCGTGATGGTGGTGGACGACTCGCTCACCGTGCGCAAGATCACGAGCCGCATGCTCACCCGCGAGAACTACGAGGTGATCACCGCCAAGGACGGGGTGGACGCCCTGCAACAGCTGCAGGACGTGAAGCCCGACTGCATCCTGCTCGACGTGGAGATGCCTCGCATGGACGGCTTCGAATTCGCGCGAAACGTGCGTGCCGACGAGGCCACGCGGTCGATCCCGATCATCATGATCACCTCGCGCACGGCGGACAAGCACCGCAACCATGCGATCGAGATGGGCGTGAACGAGTACATCGGCAAGCCCTACCAGGAAGACCTGCTGCTCTCGCTCATCAGGCGCTACACCGGCGAAGCGACGCTCGCCTGAGTTCGCGGGCCGTCGCGACCGCCTAGGAGAACCAGGCGAGCACCGCCGCGCCGAGCGCGATCCGATACCACGCGAAGGCCCGGAAGTCGTGCGTCGCCACGTAGCGGATGAGCGCACGCACGGCGACGAGCGCGGCGACGAAGCTCACCCCGAAGCCGATGGCAAAGGGCCCCAGGTCCGCGGCGGTGAAGAGGTCCCGGTACTTCACCACCTGGTACCCGGTGGCCGCGAACATGATCGGCACGGCCAGGAAGAACGAGAATTCGGTGGCGGCCTGTCGCGAGAGCCCGACCACCATGGCGCCCATGATCGTGGCGCCCGAGCGCGAGGTGCCCGGCACGAGCGAGAGGCATTGCGCGAACCCCACCTTGAGGGCGTCCTGCCAGGTCATCTCGTCCACGCTCGTCACGCGCGGGGCGCCGCGCCGCTCGTACCAGCGCTCGATCGCGACGATGGCGATCGCGCCCACGACGAGCGCCGCCGCGACGGCGATCGGGTTGAACAGGTACTGCTTGATCTTCGAGGCGAAGAGAAACCCCAGCGCCGCGGCGGGCGTGAAGGCCACGGCGAGGTTCAGGGCGAAGCGTTGCTGAAGCGGGTCGGTCCCGATGCCCGAGAAGGCGCGGGCGAACCGCGCGCGGTATTCCCAGCACACCGCGAGGATGGCGCCCAGCTGGATCACGATGTCGAAGATCTTGCCCTTCTCGTCATTCACGCCGAGCAGGTCCGACACGATGATGAGGTGGCCGGTCGAGGAGACGGGCAGGAACTCCGTGAGCCCCTCGACGATGCCGAGAACGACCGCGGAGGCGAGCGGGGAAATTTCCATCGCCGCGAGTCTAGCACCTGCGCCGGGGCGTCGCGGCACCGGAAAGGCGAACGGCGGCCGCAGCCGCCGTTCGGGGCGAGCCCTGCGAGGCGTTACTGCACCTCGACCTTGCCCTTCATCCCCGGGTGCAGGCCGCAGATGTAGTCGTAGGTGCCCGGTGCCGTGAACTTGAGCGTCTGGCTCTGTCCCTTGAGCATCACCGCCGTGCGCGTGCCTGCCTCGCCCGCGATCGTCACCTGGTGCGGCGAGTCGTCGGTGTTGGTCCACGTGACGTACTGGTTGTTCCGCACGCTGAGCTTCTCCGGACCGAAGAGGAAGCTCGCGATCGCCACGCGGTCGGGGCCCGCCTGTGCCGCGACGGCGCCTCCGGCCGCCTTGCCTCCCAGGCTCGCCAGGGAGATCACGTAGTCCTGGCCGGCATGGGGCTTGTGGCACTGGAAGCATGTCTTGAGGTTCGCCTTGTCGTTCACGGCCCTGGTCGCCCCGAAGACCTGGTATTCCCATTCGCCGTTGCGCAGGTCGGACGGATACTCGGCGCCCCAGCCGGCTCGCTTTTCCATGACGGTGTAGGCGACCAGGTCGCCCTTCTGGAAGCGGCCCTTCGCATCCTTCACCGGCGCGCCCTTGTCGTCCACCTTCGCCTTGTATTGCACCAGCGTGAGCACCGTGCCGCTCGGGGCGGGCTTTCCGGCCTTGGCCGCCTCGACGGCGGCGGGCGTCGACCACAATTCCCGGTACTGCTTGATGTCGTGGCGATCGACGGTGGCGTAAAGCACGCCCTTGTCGTAGTTCACCGGAAACGCCACCTTGTCGCCGCCGGCCTGGGCCGCAGCCGCGGCGAGCGCGAGGGCCGCCGTGAGTCCGATCCGCTTCATGTTCTTCTCCCTGTTTGGCGCCGGCTTCCCTCCGGCCCGCCGATGATACGCCGGCACCATGAAAAAACGGCGGCCCGGGGGCCGCCGTTTTCGTGCCGCGAAGGCGCCGTGTTACTTCGCGGCGGTCTTCATCTGCGGGACCGAGAACACGAAGTCCGAGTCCTTCACCTTGAGGTGGCAGGTGAAGCACGGCTTCAGGTCCGCCTTCTCGTTCACCTTGCCGTCCGGCGCGAAGGAGCGGTACTCCCACTCGCCGTTGCGCATGTCGGCGCCGTACTCGGAGCCCCAGCCGGCCCCCTTCGCCATCACGAAGTGCGCGATCGCGTCGCCCTTCTGGAAGCGGCCGCTCGCGTCCTTCACCGGCTCGCCCTTGTCGTCCAGCTTGGCCTTGTACAGGTACATGGTGAGCGGCGCATTGGCCGGGATGGGCTTGCCGGCCTTCACGGCGTCGACGACGGCCTTGGGCGCGTAGAGCTCTCGCACCTGCTTGTTGTCGGCGCGGTCGACCACGCCGTAAAGGACACCCTTGTCGGTCGGGTAGCTGATCTTCTCCGGCCCGGCCAGGGCGGGAGTGGCCACGAGGGCAAGGGCGGCGGCTATCGGGGAAAGCTGGCGGATCGAAGGAACCATGGTTGCGGGTCTCCTGTGGGTCAGGGTTGTTCGGTGGGGGGGGGCGGCCCCTTCCCAGGGCCGTCCGCATTTATACGCCCAACCGGGCCGGGCGGATGCGGAGAATTCGGCACCCGCCGGGAGGGCGCCCCGCGAAGGGTTCAGGCCCGCTTGTAGAGCTCGGCGCCGCCCTTCACGAACTCGACCGCCTTCACTTCCATGCCCTTCGCGAGCGCCTCCTGGTCCGAGACGCCGTGCTTCGCAGCGAAGTCGCGCACGTCCTGTGTGATCTTCATGGAGCAGAAATGCGGCCCGCACATGGAGCAGAAATGGGCGAGCTTGGCGCCCTCCTGCGGCAGCGTCTCGTCGTGGAACTGCTTGGCCTTGTCCGGGTCGAGGCCCAGGTTGAACTGGTCCTCCCAGCGGAACTCGAAGCGCGCCTTGGACAGGGCGTTGTCGCGGATCTGCGCGCCGGGGTGGCCCTTGGCGAGGTCCGCGGCGTGGGCGGCGATCTTGTAGGTGATGATGCCGTCCTTCACGTCGTTCTTGTCCGGCAGTCCCAGGTGCTCCTTGGGCGTCACGTAGCAGAGCATCGCCGTGCCGTACCAGCCGATCTGGGCCGCGCCGATGCCGCTCGTGATGTGGTCGTAGCCCGGGGCGATGTCGGTCGTGAGGGGCCCCAGGGTGTAGAAGGGCGCCTCGTGGCAGTACTCGAGCTCGAGGTCCATGTTCTCCTTGATGAGCTGCATGGGCACATGGCCGGGCCCCTCGATCATCACCTGGCAGTCGTGCTTCCAGGCGGTCGTGGTGAGTTCGCCCAGGGTGCGCAGCTCCGCGAGCTGGGCGTCGTCGTTCGCGTCGTAGATCGAGCCGGGGCGCAGGCCGTCGCCCAGGGAGAACGACACGTCGTACGCCTTCATGATGTCGCAGATCTCCTCGAACCGCTCGTAGAGAAAGTTCTCCTTGTGGTGGGCGAGGCACCATTTCGCCATGATCGAGCCGCCGCGGGAGACGATGCCGGTCAGGCGCTTCGCGGTCATCGGGATGTACGGCAGGCGTACCCCCGCATGGATCGTGAAGTAGTCGACGCCCTGCTCGGCCTGTTCCACCAGCGTGTCGCGGAAGATCTCCCAGGTGAGCTCCTCGGCCCGGCCGTCCACTTTCTCCAGCGCCTGGTAGATGGGCACGGTGCCGATGGGCACGGGACTGTTCCTCACGATCCACTCGCGCGTCTCGTGGATGTGCTTGCCGGTGGAGAGGTCCATCACCGTGTCGCCGCCCCAGCGGATGGCCCAGGTCATCTTGTCGACCTCCTCCGCGATGGAGGAGCCGAGCGCCGAGTTGCCGATGTTGGCGTTGATCTTCACGAGGAAGTTGCGCCCGATCGCCATCGGCTCGATCTCGGGGTGGTTCACGTTCGCCGGGATGATCGCGCGTCCGCGGGCCACCTCGTCGCGGACGAATTCGGGCGTCACCTCGCGCGGGATGGCCGCGCCGAAGGACTGGCCGGGATGCTGGCGGCCCATCAGGTCCGCGAGCCGGGCGCCGCCGGGACCCGTGGCCCGCAGCGACTCGAGGTACTGCTGCCGCTGCAGGTTCTCGCGGATCGCGACGTATTCCATCTCGGGGGTGACGACGCCGCGGCGCGCGTAGTGCATCTGCGTCACGTTGGCGCCGGCCTTCGCGCGGCGGGGCAGGCGCTTCAGGTCGAAGCGAAGCTCCGCGAGCTTCGCGTCGGCGAGCCGCTCGCGCCCGTAGTGCGAGGTGGGGCCGGCGAGGAGCTCCGTGTCGCCGCGCTCCTCGATCCACCGCTCGCGAAGCGGCGCGAGGCCCTTGCGGATGTCGATGCGCGCGGCGGGGTCGGTGTACGGGCCGCTCGTGTCGTAGACGAACACCGGCGGGTTCGCCTCGGCGCCGAAGGAGGCGGGCGTATCCGACTGGGAGACCTCGCGCATGGGCACGCGGATGTCGGGACGCGAGCCCTCGACGTGGACCTTGCGCGAACGCGGCAGCGGCTGGACGGCGGCTTCGTCGACGTGCGCGGACGAGGCGATGAATTTCGGGTTGGCATTCATGGGAGCGCTCCTCGGCTGCGATAAATGGCGGGGAGCGGGCGGCGGGGGCCGCGCCACGCTCCCTACGCCGGCATGATCCGGATCAGGTTCGAAGGGTTTGTCTCACCGGCCGTGCGGGCCCGGACCCCTGCGTGCAGGGGGACAAGCTACCGCAAGCCCGGGCCGCGGGCAAATGACGCCGGCGGGAGCGAAAAAACTACTTGACCGAGTAATTACTCGGGAGAATAATTATCGCGATCCCTTCCCGGACACCGGAACGCGAATGCCAAGGCCCTCCCGCAATCTCGACCGCGCCCTGCTCGCCGCCGGACGGGCGCTCTACCCGGCCACCGGTTGCGCCGGCCTCACGATCCGCCAGGTCTGCGAGGCGGCGGGGGTGAACAGCGGCATGTTCAACTACCACTTCGGCACGCGCGAGAAGTTCCTGCGGGCGGTGATGCAGCAGGCCTACGAGGAGATGTTCTCGCGCTTCACCCTCGTGACGGCCCGCCCGGAGGCGCCGGCCACCCCGGAGGACCTGCTGCAAGCCGCGCTGCGCGTGCTCGGCCGGTTCGTTCGCGACAATCGCGAGTTCATCGCGCGCCTGCTGTCCGATGCGCTGGCGGGAGAGGCGGTGGCGCGGGAATTCGCCCGCGACAACCTTCCCCGCCACGCGACCGTGATCGTGGGCCTGGTGGCCGCCGGGGTGGCCCGCGGAACGCTGCGCCCCCTGGCGCCAGCCCAGGCGCTCGGCACCATCGCCGGGGCTCTCGCGATGCCGATCCTGGCCGGCGGCGCCATCGCCGAAAGTGGCGCGATGCCGAAGGCCGCCGCCCGCGCCCTGGCCGAATCCGTCATGAGCGATGCCGCCATCGACGAACGCATCGACCTCATCCTGAAGGCGCTGGCCGCGCCGCCGCGCGCGACCCGCAAGGCAAAGGAGACACCATGAAGAAACGCCACCTCCTGCCGCTCGTGCTCGTCCTGGTCGCGTGCACGTCAGGCGAAGCCCCGCTGCAGGGTTACGCCGAGGGCGAGTTCGTGCGCGTCGCGGGGCCCATCGCCGGCACGCTCGTGACGCTCGACGTGGCGAGAGGCAGCACGGTGGCGCCCGGCGCGCCCCTGTTCACGCTCGAGGCGGAGAGCGAGGGCGCCGCGCGCCGCGAAGCCGAGGAGCGGGTTCGGATGGCCGAGGCAAGGCTCGCCAACCTGGGCAAGGGCCGGCGGCCGACGGAGCTCGACGCGGCGCGCGCGCAGCTCGCCCAGGCCGAAGCCGCCCTGCGCCTGTCCACGGCCGAACTGGCCCGCGCCGAGGACCTGGTGAAGCGCAACTTCCAGAGCCGGCAGTCGCTCGATGCGGCGCGCGCGGCGAGCGAGCGGGACCGCTCGCGCGTCGCCGAGTCGAAGGCGCTGCTCGCCACGGCGGAACTTCCTTCGCGCGTCGACGAGATCCGCGCGGCCGAGGCGGATGCCAACGCCGCCCGCCAGTCGCTCGCGCAGGCGGACTGGCGCCTTCGCCAGAAGCGGGCGATATCGAGCGTCGCCGGCACCGTCACGGAGACGCTGTACGTGGCGGGGGAATGGGTGAACGCGGGCGCGCCCGTCGTGACGATCCTGCCGCCGGAGAACGTGAAGGCGCGCTTCTTCGTGCCCGAGACGAAGCTTGGCGCACTCCGGATCGGCCAGGACGTGCAGCTGCGCTGCGACGGCTGCGCCGCGCCGATCGCGGCGAAGGTCACGTACATCGCGCCGCAGGCCGAATTCACCCCCCCGGTTATCTTCAGCAAGGACAGCCGGGCGAAGCTGGTCTTCCTGGTCGAGGCGCGGGCATCCCCCGGCGACTCCGCGAAGCTCAGGCCGGGCCAGCCCCTCGACGTGACGCTGCAATGAGCGAACCCGCGATCGTCATCGACGTCGAGGGCCTCACCAAGCGCTTCGGCGGCAAGACCGTCGTCGACCGCTTCTCGATGCAGGTGCGCCGGGGCCAGATCTACGGCTTCCTGGGGCCCAACGGCAGCGGCAAGACGACGACGATCCGCATGCTCTGCGGCCTGCTCACGCCGGACGCGGGACGCGGCACCTGCCTGGGGTTCGACATCCTCACGCAGTCGGCGCAGATCAAGCGGCAGGTGGGCTACATGACCCAGCGCTTCAGCCTCTACGAGGATCTCTCGATCGCCGAGAATCTCGACTTCATCGCGCGCGTCTACGGCATGGACGGCCGGCGCCGCCGCGTCGACGAGGCGCTCGAACGCCTCGGGCTCGCCAGCCGGCGCGGCCAGCTGGCGGGCACCCTGTCGGGCGGGTGGAAGCAGCGCGTGGCGCTCGCCGCGTGCCTTCTGCACGAGCCGAAGCTCCTCCTGCTGGACGAGCCCACCGCGGGCGTCGATCCGAGCGCCCGCCGCGAGTTCTGGGAACACCTGCACGAGCTGGCGGCAGGCGGCATGACGGTCCTCGTGAGCACGCACTACATGGACGAAGCCGAGCGCTGCCACGCGCTCGCCTACATCGCCTACGGCAAGCTCCTCACCCACGGAACCGTGGACGAGGTGGTGCGCGGCGCCGGCCTCGCCACCTGGTCCGTCGAAGGCGAGGGCCTCGTCGCCCTGGCCGGCGAGCTGCGCGGCCGCCCCGGCGTCGACATGGTCGTTCCCTTCGGCGCCGCCCTGCACGTCAGCGGTCCCGACGCCGGCCTGCTCGAGTCCAGCCTCGCGGCGGCGCGCTCGCGGCCTGGCCTGCGTGTCGAGCGCGTGCCCACGGGCCTCGAGGACGTCTTCATCCACCTGATGAAGGAGGGCGAGCCCGTGTCGGCCACGCCCGCCCCGGGGAGCTGAGCCATGTTCTCCTGGGACCGATTCCTCGCCGTGCTCGTCAAGGAATTCGTGCAGATGCGCCGCGACCGCCTCACCTTCGCGATGATGGTGGGCGTCCCGGTGATGCAACTCGTGCTCTTCGGCTACGCGATCAACCTGGATCCCAAGGGCCTGCCGACCGCGGTCGTGAGCGCCGAGACGAGCGCCTTCTCGCGCTCCTTCGTGCGCGCGATGGAGAACAGCGGGTACTTCCGCGTGATCGCGCAGCCGGCGGGCGTGGAAGAGGGCGAGCGGATGCTCGCGCGCGGCGAGGTGCAGTTCCTGCTGCAGGTACCTGCCGACTTCTCCCGGCGTCTGCAGCGCGGCGAGCGCCCGGCGATCCTCATCGAGGCCGATGCGACCGATCCGGCCGCCACGGGCAACGCCGTGAGCGCCCTGCAGGGCCCTCAACCTCACCGCGCTCGACCGCGACCTCGCCGGACCGCTCGCCTGGCTTCGCGCCTCGCCCGCGCCCTTCGAGGTGCGTGTGCACCGGCGCTACAACCCGGAGGGGATCACCCAGTACAACATCGTGCCGGGACTCATGGGCGTGGTGCTCACCATGACGATGGTGATGATGACCTCCATCGCGATGACCCGGGAACGCGAGCGCGGCACGATGGAGAACCTGCTCGCGACGCCGGTGCGTCCCTTCGAGGTGATGCTCGGCAAGATCGTCCCCTACATCCTCATCGGCTACGTGCAGGTCGTTGTGATCCTCGTGGCGGCGAGGCAGCTCTTCGAGGTGCCCATGGTCGGGAGCCTCGTGCTGCTCTCCGCGGTGCTGGTCCTTTTCATCGCCGCCAACCTCGCGATCGGCTTCACCTTCTCCACGCTCGCGCGGAGCCAGATGCAGGCGATGCAGATGACGTTCTTCTTCTTCCTGCCCTCGATGCTCCTCTCCGGATTCATGTTCCCGTTCCGCGGCATGCCGGGCTGGGCCCAGGCCATCGGCGAGCTGCTGCCGCTCACGCACTTCCTGCGCGTGGTGCGCGGCATCCTCCTGAAAGGCAGCGGGTGGGCCGACATCGCCCCGAACGTCTGGCCCTTGGCCGCCTTCCTCGTGGTGGCGGCGTCGCTCGCCCTGCGGCGCTACCGGGAGACCCTCGACTAGGACGCCAAGCCACGCGCCGGGCGGCTCCGCGCGAAATGCCGTTTCGCTTTGATACAATTCTCTTTTTTCGCGGCCCTCCCCGTCCCTTACCATGAACGTCGAACAAGCGCGCTTCAACATGGTGGAGCAGCAGATCCGCCCATGGGACGTCCTCGACACCGCCGTGCTCGACCTCCTCTTCGAGGTGAAGCGGGAGCGATTCGTCCCCGAGGGCTGCGCCGGGCTCGCGTTCGCGGACCTCGAGATTCCCCTCGCGCACGGCGAATCGATGATGAGCCCCAAGATGGAAGCGCGCATCGTCCAGGAACTCGGCGTGAAGCCGGGCGACACCGTCTACGAGGTCGGAACCGGCTCGGGATACCTCACCGCCCTGCTCGCGAAGCTCGCGCGCCATGTGACCAGCGCCGAGATCCACCCGGACCTCGCCGCCCGCGCCAAGGCGAACCTCGCGGCCGCCGGGATCGGCAACGTGACCCTGCTCGAGGGCGACAGCGCCCGGGCCCCTCTGGGGGAAAAGGCCTACGACGTCATCGTGCTCACGGGTTCCACGCCGGTCCTGCCGGGCGCCTTTCTCTCCCGCCTGAACGCGGGCGGCCGCCTCGTCGCGGTGGTGGGCGATGCGCCGGTGATGAAGGCGGTGCTCGTGGAACAGGCGGGGCCCGGCGAAACCCGGCGAACCGAGCTCTTCGAGACGATGCTGCGGCCCCTGGTGAATGCCGAGGCCCCGGCGCGCTTCCGCTTCTGATGCGCCAGCTCGAGGCGCCCGAACTGCGGGCGTGGCTCACGAGGCGCGAGGAGCCGGTGACGCTCCTCGACGTGCGGGAACCGTGGGAGTTCGCGCTGTGCCGGATGGAGGGCTCGGTGCACATCCCGCTCGGGCAGCTTCCGGCTCGCCATCCGGAACTGGACCCGGCGAGGACCACGGTGGTGATCTGCCACCACGGCATGCGCAGTCTCCAGGCGGGCGCCTTCCTGGAGCGGCAGGGCTTCTCGGACGTCGTGAACCTGCGCGGCGGGATCGATGGCTGGGCCCGCGGCGTCGACACGGACATGGCGGTGTACTGAACGAATGAAGGCGCGGCGGCGCGAATCCGCCCCGCGCGATCGCGGCGTCAAAGCCCCTACGACAACGAACCGAAAGCCCCACCGATGAAGCCCACCCGACTCGTCCTTCTCCTCGCCGCGGCCGGACTCGCCTCGAGCGCCTTCGGCGCCGATCTCCTCGGCGTCTACAAGGACGCCCAGGTGAGCGATCCGGTCTACCAGGGCGCGCGTGCCACGTACAACGCCAGTATCGAGCGCCTGCCGCAGGCCCGCGCCGGGTACCTGCCCAACGTGACCGGCTCGGCCTCGGCTTTCAAGAACCGGCTCGACCGCGATTTCGCGGACGATCTCACCTACAACAACCAGACCTACGCGGTGACGCTCAGCCAGCCGCTCTTCCGCTGGCAGAACTGGGTCGCCATCGGCCAGGCCGAGAAGCAGGTGATGCAGGCCGAGGCCACCCTCGCGATCGCCCGCCAGGACCTCATCGTGCGCACGGCGCAGGCCTACTTCGACGTGCTGCTCGCGCAGGACAACGTCGCTCTCTCCGAGGCCCAGAAGAAGGCCTTCTCCGAGCAGCTCGCGCAGGCCAAGCGCAACTTCGAGGTCGGGACCGCCACCATCGTGGACACGCTCGAGGCGCAGGCGCGCTACGACCAGACGGTCGCCAAGGAGATCCTGGACAAGAACGACCTCGAGGTGAAGCGCCAGGCCCTCCAGCAGCTGATCGGCAAGCCGGCCGAGTCGCTCGTGCCCCTGAAGGACCCGCTGCCCCTCGCCCCGCCCAGGCCCGAAAGGATCGAGGACTGGGTGAACGCCGCGGGCACGTCCAGCTTCTCGGTCGCCATCTCCAAGGCCGGCTACGAGATCGCCGACAAGGAAGTCGACCGCGCCCGGGCCGGCCACTATCCGACCGTGGACCTGTCGGCGCAGTGGGTCTACAACAAGAACCCCAACCTCACCTCGGGCATCGGCACGCTGGCCCAGAACACCGGGTCGGTGGGCGTTTCGGTCTCGGTGCCGATCTTCGCCGGCGGCGGCACGCAGTCGCTGGTGCGCCAGGCGCTCGCCAACAAGGACCGCGCGCAGCAGGACCTCGAGAACACCCAGCGCACGGTCGCGCAGGCGGTGCGGCAGAACTATCTCAACGTGACGAGCGGCATCGCGCAGGTGCGGGCGCTCGAGCAGGCGCTCGCCTCGACGCAGAGCCAACTCGATTCCACGATCCTCGGTCGCGACGTCGGCGTGCGCACCAGCGTGGACGTGCTGAACGCGCAGCAGCAGGTCATCCAGACGCGCCGGGACCTGCAGCAGGCCCGCTACAACTACCTGCTCAACACGCTGCGCCTGAAATCCGCGACCGGCACGCTCGACGAGCCGGATCTCGAGCAGGTCAATCGCGCCCTGGGCCGCGGATAGCCGGCAGTCGGGGCGCGAGCCAGGCCTCGAGCCGGGCGAGCGCCCCCCGGTTGTCGCGCGCGAAGGCGAGGGCGGCCTCGCCCATTCGCTCCCGCCGCGGCGCATCCCCGAGAAGTTCCTTCGCGATCGCCACCGCGTGCGCCGCGTCACGCGCGCGAAGCCCCGCGCCGCGGTCGATCGCCGCCTCGGCCGCGGCCTCGAAATTGAACGTGTGGGGACCGAAGAGGACGGGCCGCCCGACCGCGCAGGCCTCGATGAGGTTCTGGCCGCCGAGCGGCAGGAAGCTGCCGGCCACCACCACCAGGTCGGCCGCCCGGTAGTAGGCCAGCATCTCGCCCATCGAGTCGCCGAGTGCATAGCGCGCCCCCGCCGGCACCGGTTCGCCGCGGCTCCGGCGGGCGACCGGCGCGCCGCGCTTGCCGAGAAGGGCGGCCACCTCGTCGAAGCGCTGCGGGTGGCGCGGCACCACGACCACGAGGATGTCCGGGTCGAGCCCGGCCGCCTCGATCGCCTCGACGAGCAGCGCCTCCTCGCCTTCGCGCGTGCTGCCCGCGACCCAGACGCGCCGGCCTTCCCCGAAGAGCGCGCGCAGCGCCGTTGCCTTGGCCTCGGTATCGTCGGGGACATCGAGATCGAACTTGATGTTGCCCGTCACGGCCACGCCGCGGGCGCCAAGCCCTTCGAGCCGGGCGGCATCGTCCGCGGTCTGGGCGGCGATGCCCGAAAGGTTCGCGAGCGCTTTGCGCGCCAACGGCGCCACGCGCGCGTAGCCGGCCGCCGAGCGCGCCGATAACCGCGCGTTCACCAGGAAAATCGGAACCTGTCCTGACCGGCACTCGGCCAGCAGGTTCGGCCAGATTTCCGTCTCGAGGAGGATGCCGAACGCCGGACGCACACGGGCGAGGAAGCGGCGCACCGCGAAGGCCGCGTCCCACGGCAGCCAGGCGCGGTCCACGCGCTCGCCGAAGAGCTCGATGCCGGTGGCCCGTCCCGTGGGCGTCATGTGGGTGAGGAGAATCCGCGCGCCGGGGAAGTCGCGCCCGAACCGGGCCACGAGCGGTGCAGCCGCCCGGGTTTCGCCGACGGAGACGGCGTGGATCCAGATGACGGGCGCATCGCCCGCGAGCGGCGCCCCGCCGAAGCGCTCGCCCAGGTGCTCGAGATAGCCGGGCTGCCGCCTGGCGCGCCACGCGAGGCGCGCGAGCGCGAAGGGCAGCAGAAGGGTGACGGCGAGTCCGTAGAGGGCGCGCAGCATCACGCGGCCGCATCCGCCCCGAAAAGGACGCGAGCGACATCGGCCGGGGCCGGAGGTGCGCCGGGCCCGCCGAGGTTCACGGCGCGCGGCCCGCCGGCCAGGCCCGTGAGCCCCGGCTGCGTCGTCACGTAGAGTCCGACCGTCGGGCAGCCGAGCGCGACCGCGAGGTGCGTGAGGCCGGTATCGACGCCGACGACGGCGCTTGCGCGGGCGAGGAGGGACGCGGCCTCGGGCAGCGTCATCGCGGGCGCGGCGAGCGCGCCGGCCGAGGCCTGGGCGAGACGCGCGGCATCCTCCCGCTCCGCCGGGGAGCCGCCCGGGTACACGATTCCGATGCCCTCGAGGGCAAGGCGTTCGGCGAGCGTGCGCCAGTGGGAATCGGGCCAGCGCTTGGCGCGCTTGCTCGAGGCATGCAGGCCCACGACATAGTCCGTGCGAGGCGCCCACGCGGGCGGTTCGGCGGGCGCGGCGATGCCGTAGTCGGGCTCGCCCGCCGGGACGTACCCGAACACCGCCGCCAGCAGGCGCCGGCATCGCTCGACGGCGTGCAGGTCGCGCGGAACGCGAAGGCCCATGTCGAGGAATCGGGCCGCGGATTTCTCCCGGATGCTGGTGCGGTCGTAGCCGAAGAGCGGGCCGGCCGCGAACCGGCCCACGGCCACGCTCTTGAGGAGCCCCTGCGCATCCACGATCCAGTCGTAGGGTCTGGCGCGAAGCGCGGCCCGCGCGCTGGCGAGCGCGCCCCAGCCCGCCGGCGAAAGCGGGTTCGCACGCAAGCGGCGCAGGCTGACGGGGATCACGCGCTTCACTGCGGGATGCATCGCGGGCACGGGCGCGAAGCCTTCCTCGACCGCCCAGTCGATCTCGATCCCCGGGCGTGCCCGGGCGAGGTCCGTCACCGCGGGCAGGAGGTGAATCACGTCGCCCAGCGAGGAGAGTTTCACGAGGAGGACGCGGGGCGCTGGCATGGCGCATTCTAAATCGCCGTCCGCCCCGGGTCGAAGGCGAAAGGGGCGACAGGGTAAAATGGCCGCCTTTTCCCGCCCCGGGCTTTCCGCCGTGCCCCCCCCGACCAAGCTCCCGCTCTCCGTGGCCGTGATCGCGCTCGATGCCGAGTCGCAGCTTGGGGCCTTGCTGTCGAGCGTCGCCTTCGCGGACGAAGTGGTCGTGGTCGATTCCGGCAGCCGCGACGGCACCGTCGCCCTCGCCGAGCGAATGGGCGCCCGGGTGATCCGCCAGGACTGGCTCGGGTTCGGCCGCCAGAAACAGTTCGCCGTGACCGCCGCCCGACACGACTGGGTCCTCTGCCTGGATGCCGACGAGCGCGTCACGCCCGAACTCGCGGCGAGCCTCGCGAAGGCCCTTGCCGACCCGCGCTACAAGGCCTTCCGCATGGCGCGCCGCAACCGTTTTCTCGGGCGCTGGCTCTCGCACGGCGAGGCGTACCCGGACTGGTCGCTGCGCCTCTTCCACCGGGCGCACGCGGGCTGGTCCAACGACGACGTGCACGAGACCGTGCTCACCACGGCCGAGGTCGGCCGGCTCGCCGGCGACCTGCTCCACGAGTCGGCCGAGGACGTCGCGACCTACCTCGCCAAGCAGAACCGCTACACCTCGCTGCACGCCGAGGCGCTCTACCGGCAGGGCGTGCGGGCGGGCTATGCCCGGCTCTTCGTGAACCCGCTGGTGCGCTTCCTCAAGTTCTACTTCCTGCGGCTCGGTATCCTCGACGGCGGGCCGGGGTTCGCCCACGTGGCGATCGGCTGCCAGAACACCTTCCACAAGTACCTCAAGCTGATCGAACGGCAAAAGGCCGAAAAGTGACGATTCTCGTGACGGGTGGAGCGGTTTGGCTCCGACGGAACGCGCCAAGGCGCATGAGTCTTCGCCGAACCTGCGCCAGGAGCATCGCGACATGATCCTCGTCACCGGAGGCGCAGGTTTCATCGGCTCCAATTTCGTGATCGACTGGCTCGCGGCGGGCGGCGAGCCCGTGGTGAACGTCGACAAGCTCACCTACGCGGGCAATCTCGCGAACCTCGCCTCGCTCGGCGCCGACCCGCGGCACCGCTTCGTGCGGGCCGACATCGGAGAGCAATCCGCCTTCGACGCCCTGCTTGCCGAGCACAGGCCGCGCGCGATCGTGAACTTCGCGGCCGAGAGCCACGTGGACCGCTCGATCGACGGCCCGGGCGACTTCATCGAGACGAACATCACCGGCACTTACACGCTGCTCGAGGCCGCGCGCGCCTACTGGGGCGCGCTCGAAGACGGGGCGAAGGCGTCCTTCCGGTTCCTGCACGTTTCCACCGACGAAGTTTACGGCTCGCTCGGGGAGACGGACCCGGGATTCACGGAGACGACCCCCTATGCGCCCAACAGCCCCTACTCGGCCTCCAAGGCGGCGAGCGACCACCTGGTGCGGGCCTACCACCACACCTACGGGCTGCCGGTCCTCACGACGAACTGCTCGAACAACTACGGCCCCTACCAGTTCCCCGAGAAGCTCATCCCGCTCATGATCCTCAACGCGCTCGAGGGCAAGCCGCTGCCGGTCTACGGCGACGGCATGCAGGTGCGCGACTGGCTCTACGTCGGCGACCACTGCACCGCCATCCGCACCGTGCTCGCGAAGGGGCGCGCGGGCGATGTCTACAACATCGGTGGCAACTCCGAGAAACGCAACCTCGAGGTGGTGCATGCGCTCTGCGACACGCTCGGGCGCCTGGCGCCGCGCGCGGCCGGCGGCTACCGGGACCTCATCACGTACGTGAAGGACCGTCCCGGACACGACCGGCGCTATGCCATCGACGCGACCAAGATCCGCACCGAGCTCGGCTGGACGCCGACCGAGACCTTCGAGTCGGGCCTCGAGCGCACGGTGCGCTGGTACCTCGACAACGCGGCGTGGGTCGCCGAGGTGAGGAGCGGCGCCTACCGGCAGTGGATCGAGACGAACTACGCCGAGAGGGCACAAGCATGAGGAAGGGCATCATCCTCGCCGGGGGCTCCGGCACGCGGCTCTACCCCGTCACGCAGGTGGTCTCCAAGCAGCTGCTGCCGGTGTACGACAAGCCGATGGTCTACTACCCGCTCACGACGCTCATGCTCGCGGGCATCCGGGACATCCTGCTCATCTCCACGCCCGAGGACACGCCGCGCTTCGCGCAACTCCTGGGCGACGGCAAGGCCTGGGGCCTCAGCATCTCCTACGCCGTGCAGCCGAAGCCCGAGGGCCTTGCGCAGGCCTTCATCATCGGCCGCGAATTCGTGGGCAGGGATCCGTCCTGCCTCGTGCTGGGCGACAACATCTTCTACGGCCACGACCTCACCGGGCAGCTCGAGCGCGCCTCGGCGAGGGCCGATGGCGCCACGGTCTTCGCCTACCCGGTGAAGGACCCCGAGCGCTACGGCGTCGCGGAGTTCGACGCCACCGGCAAGGTGGTCTCGCTCGAGGAGAAGCCCAAGGCGCCCAAGTCGCGCTACGCCGTGACGGGCCTCTACTTCTACGACAACCGCGTCCTCGACATCGCCGCCACGATGAGGCCCTCGGCGCGCGGCGAGCTGGAGATCACCGACGTGAACCGCCGCTACCTGGAGCTGGGCGCGCTCGCGGTGGAGGTGATGGGGCGCGGCACCGCCTGGCTCGACACCGGCACGCACGAGAGCCTGCTGGAGGCCTCGCAGTTCATCGAGACGATCGAGCGCCGCCAGGGCCTCAAGGTGGCCTGCCCGGAGGAGATCGCGTGGCGCCAGGGCTGGATCGACGGCGCGCAGCTCGAGCGCCTCGCCGAGCCCATGAAGAAGAACGCGTACGGCCAGTACCTCCTCGAGGTGCTGCGAGACCGCGTCTTCTAGCCCCGGGGGCGCCCGTGAAGGCCATACCCACCGCCATCGCCGACGTGCTCATCCTCGAGCCGAAGGTCCACGGCGACGAGCGCGGCTTCTTCCTCGAGAGCTGGAACCGGCGCGCCTTCGCCGAGGCCGTCGGCCGCGACGTCGAGTTCGTGCAGGACAACCACTCGCGCAGCGCGAAGGGCGTGCTGCGCGGGCTGCACTACCAGCTGCACCACACGCAGGGCAAGCTCGTGCGCGTCGTGGCCGGCGAGGTCTTCGACGCCGTCGTGGACGTGCGCCGCTCCTCGCCCACCTTCGGCGTCTCCGTGGGCGTCACGCTCTCGGCCGCCAATCACCGGATGTTGTGGGTGCCCGAGGGCCTCGCGCACGGATTCCTGGTGACGAGCGACTACGCGGAGTTCCTCTACAAGACGACGGACTACTACGCGCCCAAGTACGAGAAGACGCTCCTGTGGAACGATCCGGCGCTCGGCATCGCGTGGCCGCTCGACGGCGAGCCGCTGCTCAAGCCCGCGGACGCGCGCGGCCTGCCGCTCGCCGACCTGGAGACCTTCCCCTGATGCGCATCCTCCTCATCGGCACCGGCGGCCAGGTCGGCCACGAGCTGCAGCGCACCCTCGCCTCGCTGGGCGAGGTGCACGGCGTGGACTATCCCGCCATTGACCTCGCGGACCCGCGCGCCTTGAGG
Source organism: Betaproteobacteria bacterium (assembly GCA_016711875.1). Classification (GTDB taxonomy): domain Bacteria; phylum Pseudomonadota; class Gammaproteobacteria; order Burkholderiales; family Usitatibacteraceae; genus FEB-7. The sequence goes on from JADJSD010000001.1 coordinate 1,153,066, forward strand.
GCCCTGTGCCGCGAGACGAAGCCCGGGCTCATCGTGAACGCGGCGGCCTACACCGCCGTCGACAAGGCCGAGTCGGAGCCGGCGCTCGCGCTCGCCATCAACGGCACCGCGCCGGGTGTCCTCGCGCGGGAGGCCCGGCAGCTCGGGGCGGTCCTCGTCCACTATTCGACGGATTACGTCTTCGACGGTTCGAAGCGCGAGCCCTGGCGCGAGGACGACGCGCCCGCGCCGCTCAACGAGTACGGCCGGACGAAGCTCGAAGGCGACCTCGCCATCGCCCGCAGCGGCTGCAAGCACCTCATCTTCCGCACCACGTGGGTGTACGGGCCGCGCGGGGGCAACTTCCTGCTCACGATGCTCAAGCTCGCCGCCACGCGCGAGGAGCTTCGCATCGTCGCCGACCAGCGCGGGGCGCCGACCTCCAGCCTCTTCCTCGCCGAGGCCACCGTGCGCGCGATCCGCGCCATTCCGCGCGAGGGCGTCGCCTCGGGCATCTACAACCTCTCGGCCGGCGGCGAGACCACCTGGGCCTCTTTCGCCGAGGCCATCTTCGCCCGCGCGGCCGCCCGCCCGGGCTTTCGGGCGCCGCGAGTGATACGCATTGCCTCGTCGGACTACCCGACACCCGCCCGGCGCCCGGCCTATTCGGTGCTCGACCCCGCGAAATTCACGGCGGCCTTCGGCTTCGCGCCGCCCTCGTGGGAGTCGCAGCTCGACGCCGTCTTCGCGGCGCTGCCTTCGGCCTGATTGCCGGGAACCTCCGGCCGTTTGGCCGCTCATAGGGGTTCGCAATGGCCCGTCGGCTATAATTTTTCCCTCCATGTCCGCGCTACCCGTCGAGAGCCAGCCACGCCGCTTGGGCGAAATCCTGATCGCCCGGGGAAAACTCGACCTCGCGAACCTCGAGCGCGCCCTTCGCCTGCAGGAGGGTGAGGGCCGCCGCGAGAAGCTGGGCGTGATGCTCGGTCGCCTGGGACTCGTCTCCGCGCGGGACCTCGCCGAAGCGCTCTCGGAGCTGCTCGCGATCCCCGTCGCCGCGGCCTCGGAGTACCCCGAGTTGCCCATCCTCGAGGAGCAGGTCTCCGACCGCTTCCTCAGGGACGCGAAGGCGCTGCCGCTTCGCGAGACGGACGAAGGCGTCGTGGTCGCGATGGCCGACCCGGCAGACGCCTTCCTGCTGCGCTCGCTCGCCATGGTGTGCGGCAAGCCGATCGTCCCGCGCCTCGCCATCGTGCCGGAGCTCGATGCCGCCCTGGAGCGCCTCTACGGCGCCGGCCGCAGTTCCATGGGCCAGATCGTCGACAACATCGCCTCCCGCGACGAGGAGCAGGACGCCGGCGACGTCGAGCACCTGAAGGACCTCGCCTCGGAGGCGCCGGTGGTGCGCCTGGTGAACCTCCTCATCACGCACGCTCTCGAAAGCCGGGCCTCCGACATCCACATCGAGCCCTTCGAGAACCGCCTCATCGTGCGCTACCGGATCGACGGCGTGCTGCACGAGGTCGAATCGCCGCCGCGCCGCCTGTCCGCCGCCGTGATCTCGCGGGTGAAGATCATGGCGAACCTCGACATCGCCGAACGCCGCCTGCCGCAGGACGGCCGCATCAAGCTGCGCATCCAGGGCAAGGAGATCGACCTGCGCGTGTCCACGGTTCCCACGATGCACGGCGAGAGCGTCGTGATGCGGATCCTCGACAAGGGCGGGGTGCCCCTCGACTTCGCCTCGCTCGGCTTCGACGGGCCGGTGCTCGAGCTCTTCCTCGAGGCCCTCGGCCAGCCCCACGGCGTGCTCCTCGTGACCGGCCCCACGGGTTCGGGCAAGACGACCACGCTCTACACGGCGCTCGACCGCCTGAACCAGCCCGACGTGAAGATCCTCACGGTCGAGGACCCGGTCGAGTACCAGATGCCCGGCATCAACCAGATCCAGGTGAAGCCGCAGATCAACCTCACGTTCGCCAACGCGCTTCGCTCCATCGTCCGCCAGGACCCGGACGTCATCATGATCGGCGAGATCCGCGACCTCGAGACGGCGCAGATCGCCGTGCAGTCCGCGCTCACGGGGCACATGGTGCTCTCGACCGTCCACACGAACGACGCGCCCTCGACGGTGAACCGCCTGCTCGACATGGGCGTCGAGGATTACCTGCTCACGTCCACCGTGGTCGGGATCCTTGCCCAGCGCCTCGTGCGCAACCTCTGCCCGCACTGCCGGCAACCCTACAAGGCGCTGCCGGAGGTGATCGAGCAGATGGGCCTTCGACGCTACGTGCCCGAGGGCGAGGTGACGCTCTGGCACCCGGGCGGCTGCGACCAGTGCTCCGGCACCGGTTACCGCGGCCGCATGGGCATCATGGAGATGCTGCCCATGAACGACGCCATCCGCTCCCTCGTCATGCGCCACGCGAATTCCGCGGAGCTGCGCGCCGCCGCCGTCGAAAGCGGCATGGAATCGATGTTCGAGAACGGGCTTCGCAAGGCCGTCGTGGGCACCACCACCATCGAGGAAGTGCTTCGCGTCACCCGCGAGGACTGACGCCCCATGCCCGTCTTCCAGTACAAGGCCGTGACGCCCGCGGGCGAGGTCCTCGAGGGCGCCATGGACGGGACGGACCGCCGGGCCATCGTCGAGCGCCTGCGCGACATGGGCTACACGCCGCTGCGCGCGGTGGAGGCGGGGGCGGGCGAGGCGCAGGTGGCCGTGGCGAGGCGGCAGGCCTCGCCGCTCTTCCGCCGGGGCGTGAGTCAGGACGAGATCGGCGTCGTGACGCGGGAGATCTCGACCCTCCTGAACGCCGGCCTTCCCCTCGATCGCAGCCTCGAGATCCTTGTGGGCCTCGCCGAGAGCGAGCGCGTGGCCGAGATGCTCCGGGCCGTGAGGAACGAGGTGCGCGGCGGCGCCTCGCTCTCAAAGGCGCTCGAGCAGCAAGGCGGCGTCTTCTCGCGCTTCTACGTGAACATGATCCGTGCGGGCGAGGCGGGCGGCGCGCTGGGCGACGTGCTCGCGCGCCTGGCGGAATTCATGGAGCGCTCGAAGGACCTCAAGGAAAGCGTGAAGTCCGCCCTCATCTATCCGGCCATCCTCTTCTTCGTCGCCGTCTTCTCGGTCGTGATCCTGCTCGCGGTGGTCGTGCCGCAGTTCGAGCCGATCTTCGCCCAAAGCGGCAAGGCCCTGCCGCTCGTGACCGAGGTGGTGCTGGGCGCCGGCGCGCTGATGCGCGCCTGGTGGTGGGCGATGGTGCTCGGGGCGGTGGCGCTCGTCTATCTCGTCGTGACGCGCCTCGAGACCCCGGAGGCCAAGCTGCGCTGGGACCGCTGGCTCCTGGGGTTGCCGGTCGTGGGCGACCTCGCGGCCAAGGTCGAGACGGCCCGCCTCGCGCGCACCCTGGGCACGCTGCTTCGCAACGGCGTCTCGCTCGTGAACGCCATCGGCATCGCGCGCGAGACGATGGGCAACACCTGGCTGGCGGCTGGCCTCGCCGAGGTCGGGCGCGAGCTCAAGACCGGCCGCGGCTTCGGCAAGCCCATGCTGGAGACGCGACGCTTTCCCGCCTTCGCCGTGCACATGGTCATGGTGGGCGAGGAGACCGGGCGGCTCGACCGCATGCTGCTCGACGTCGCCGACGTCTACGACCGCGAGGTGGCGCGCGCCGTGAAGCGCGCCCTGGCCCTGCTCGAGCCCGTGATGATCGTGACCCTCGCCGGCATCGTCGGCGCGGTCATCCTCTCGATCCTCGCCGCGATGCTTTCGATCTACGACCTGCCCCTCTAGGGCGAACGACAACGACCGGAGTCCCCATGACCCGCCCCTTCCGCTTTTCCGCCGCGCGCTCGAGCCGCGGCTTCACCCTGCTCGAACTGGTGATGGTGCTCGTCATCATCGGCGTGATTCTCGCGATGGTCGGCCCGCGCGTGTTCAACAGCCTGGGCCGCGCGAGTTCGGAGCGCGCCAAGGTGGGCATCGAGCAGATCGGCGGCGCGCTCGAGCTCTACAAGCTCGACACGGGCCGGTACCCGTCCTCGCAGGAGGGCCTGGGGGCGCTCGTGGCCGCGCCCTCGGGCATCGCCAACTGGAACGGGCCGTACGTGAAGGACGCGAAGATCCTGAAGGACCCCTGGTCGCGCGACTACACCTACCGCTCGCCGGCGGAGAAGGGCGGCTACGACCTCATCTCGCTCGGCGCCGATGGCAAGGAAGGCGGAGACGGCGAGAACAAGGACATCCGGAACTGACATGCATCCCCGGCGCGCCGCGCGCGGCTTCACGCTCCTCGAGGTGCTGATGGTCCTGGTGATCGCGGCCGCCGGCTTCGCACTGGTGGTGCGCTTCACGGGCGCCGGCGTCTCCGGGGCGGAGTTGAAGAGCGCCGCGCGCACGGTGGCCGCCGGGCTGCGCGACGCGCGCGGCACCGCCATCGCCACGCAGGAGTCGGCCGCGATGCTCGTGGACCTCGACAAGCGCACGATCGAGGTGACGGGCGCGGCCAAGCCGCGCGCCCTCTCCGAGCGCCTCGAGCTCAAGCTCTACACGGCGCAGTCGGAGGTGAGGGACGAGCGCCACGGCGCGATCCGCTTCTATCCCGACGGCAGCTCCACCGGCGGCCGGGTCACCCTGTCGGCGGGCGAACGCAAGCTGCTCGTCGACGTCGACTGGCTCACCGGCCGCGTGAGCATCAAGGAGGGGGGCTAGCGCCCCGCCCGCGCCCCATGGCGCGCTCGCCTTCCCGCCCGGCCCGCGAGGCGGGCTTCACGATCGTCGAGGTCCTCGCGGCATTCGTCGTGTTCGGCCTCGCGCTCGCCGGCATCATGCAGCTCTTCACGCGGGGCCTCACCGACGCCCAGCTCGCCGACGAGTACGCCCGTGCGGTGATGATCGCGCAGTCCCGCCTGGCGGCTTTCACCGCCGTCGAGCAGGTGGAGGAGAAGAACGCCGAAGGCACCGAGGATCGCTACCGGTGGCGCGTCACGGCCGCAGCCTACGACGAGCGCAGGGAAACCCCCAGCGCCGACGCGAACCGCGACCTGAACCTGCGCGTGCGACACTCCTTCGCGTCGACGCGATCGTGGCCTGGTCCGCGGCCGACGGGCGGGAGCGCGACGTGCGCCTCGCGACCCTCGTGCTCGCCGCGAAGCCATGAGCCGTTCGCGCTCCGGCGGGTTCACCCTGCTCGAGACCGTGATCGCGGTCACGCTCCTCGCCATGATGCTGGGGCTGCTCTTCGCCGGCCTGCGCACGGGCGTTCGCGCCTGGGACGCCGGCACCGACCGCGGCGACCGCGCCGACCAGCTGCTGCTCACCTACTCGTTCGTGAGGAAGGAGCTCTCGGCCGCCTTCCCGTGGCGCTTCAAGGACCCGCTCGCGGTGCGCCTTGCCTTCAACGGCGAGCGCGAGCGCGTGCGTTTCGTCTCGATGCGGCCCGCGGAACTCGGCGGGGGCGGCCTCGCCTTCGTCTCCTTCGAGAAGGCCTCCGCCAAGGGCGCGGAGCGGGCAGGGCGGCTGGTCATGCGCCGTTCGCCTGCGCTCTCCGACGCGAAGGACTTCGAGGCCATCGAGGCCTCGGAGCCCTTCACGCTCGCCGAGGGCGTGACCGACCTGCGCTTCGAGTACTTCGGCGCCGAGAACGACACCGCGAAGCCGGCCTGGACCGATTCGTGGGACTTTCCGCTGCGCATGCCCACGCACGTGCGCCTCGTGATGAAGAGCGGCGAGACGGCGCTGCCGGAGGTCGTGGTCGCCCTGGGCATCGGCGAGGAGGCCGGCTGCTACGAGACCAACTTCCAGCGCAACTGCGTGCCGCGGCGATGAGGACCGCGCCCCGCCGCGAGCGCGGCATCGCCCTGGTGCTGGTCATCTGGCTCGTCACGCTGCTGCTCGTGATCGCCGGCAGCTTCACCTACGCGATGCGCACCGACGCGCGTGCCTCGCGCAATGCCGCCGCCATCGCGAAGGGCGAAGCGGTCGCCCGGGCGGCCGTGGCGAGGGCCCTCATGGAACTTTTCAAGCCCCCGGGCAGTCCAGAGGGATGGCGGCGCGATGCGAGCGTGCGCGAATGGGTCTTCGACGACACGCCGGTGGCGGTCAGGCTCTCGGACGAGTCTGCTAAAATCGACGTCAACACCGCCAATCAGGAGTTGCTCAAGGGGCTGTTCCGCTTCGCGGGCCTCTCCGAGGAAGACGCGGTGAAGCTGCTCGACGCAGTCCTCGATTGGCGCGATCCGGATTCGCTCAAGCGGCCCTTCGGTGCGGAGGAGGCCGAATACTCGCAGGCAAGCCTCAAGGGGCGACCGGCGAACTTCCCGTTCCAGTCCACGGAGGAATTGCAGCTCGTCCTCGGCATGCGCCCCGAGGTCTTCCAGCGCATCGCGCCCATGATCACCGTGTACTCGCGCCAACCGGGCGTGAATCCCCATATCGCCGGCCGCAACGCGCTGCTCGCCATTCCCGGCGTGACGCCCGAGCAGGTCGATTTCTATCTCGTCGAGCGCGAACGCGCCCGCGCGGAGGGGCGCGCGCCGCCGGTGTTCGCCGCGGCCGGCGCCTACGCGACGTACGCGCAGGCCACGGCGATCACGGTGCGTGCCGAGGTGAAGCTCGAGCGCGGCATCACCATCCAGCGCGAGGCCGTCGCCGTGCTCACCCCGCAATTCGTGCGCCGCCCCTGGACGCTCCTCGCCTGGCGCGAGGTCTCGCGCGACCAGGATGCGAAGCGAGAGAACGCCCCCCCGGAGAGTGCCCTTGGCCAGCGTCGCTGATTCGGTTCTCGCCCCCCTGCGCGAGGCCGCCGAGCGGGCCGGCGTCGCCGAATTCCTGCGCTGGTGGAAGGCCGAACTCGTTGCGGCCGTGCCGCCCGCGTGGCGCGCGCGGGTCGACGGCGGCGGCCCCGCCATCGTCTCGCCGCAGGAGGGCGACTGGGTCGCGTGGAAGCGAGGCGGCGCCTCGCTCGTCGAGGCGGGCCGGGCCCGCCTGGCCTCGCTCGATGCGGCCGGCCGTCGGTCGGCATTCCGGCGGCTGCTCGGCGAGGGCGCGGGCGTCGCGCCCAACGTCTGGCTCCTGCTCCCGGAGCCCTCGGTGCTGCGCCGTCGCGTGAGCCTGCCGCTCGCCGCCGAGGAATCGCTCGCCGAGGCCGTGGGCTTCGAACTCGACCGGTTCACGCCCTTCGCCGCGGAGCAGGCCTGGTTCGATTGCCGCATCGTCTCGCGCGATGCCAACGCGCAGCGCCTCGAGGTGGATCTCGCGGTCACGCCGCGCGCGGGCATCGAGGGAACCCTGGCGGAGCTGCGCGAGCTGGGCGCCACGGTGCTCGGCATCGGGTTCGCCGAGGACGTCGCCGCCGGTGCCGCGCCCCTCAACCTGCTCCCGGCCGATCGCCGTGAACGCCCCGCACCTTCCCGGGCCGCCCTGGCCGCGCGCGTGCTGGCCGGCTGCACCGTGGCGCTTGCCCTGGTCGCGCTCGCCTATCCCCTGTGGCAGAAGCGCGAGCGCGTGATCAGTTTGCAGCCGCGCCTCGACACCGCCAAGGTCGGCGCGGACGTCGCCGACCGCCTGGGGCGTGAGATCGAGAAGATCGCGGCGGAGCACAACTTCATCGTCGGCAAGAAGCAGGGTGCCTATACCGCTGTCGCGATACTCGAGGATCTCTCCAAGATCCTCCCGGATACGACGTGGGTGCAGCAACTGGACCTCCGATCGACTTCCAAGGGCCGCGAAGTGCAGATCGCCGGCGAAACCGGCTCGTCCTCGCAGCTGGTCGAAGTAATCGAGAAGTCCGGCACGTTGGCCAATGCCAGCTTCAAGTCGCCTCTCACCAAGGGGCAGACGCCCAATACCGAGCGATACCTCCTCGCGGCGGAGGTGAAGGCGCGCGCGCTTCCGGAGCCGCTGCCGGAGGCGGGTTTCCTGCCCTCCGGCGCGCCGGCGCCGGCCGGCGCCGCGCCTCCTTCCGGTTCTCCGGCGGCCGCGGCGAACCCGGCGCCTTTGACCGCCCCAGCCAACCCGGAGCAATCCGCGGCGCCGGCCTCCGCGTCACCGGCGGGACCTGCAGTCGCGCCGCCCGCCGTGCCGACGACCCCACCGGCGGCCGCTTCACCGCCAACGCCCAAGTCGGCACCGGCGATGCCGCCGGCGACCGCGACAGTCGCGCCACTGCCCAAGACACCCTTGCCCGCCGCCGGGCCGCGGCCTGGCGCCCCTGCAGGCGTACCGCAGCCGCCAGCGCCCCCGGCGAGTCCTCCTGCGCCGGCGCCCGTATCGGGCAAGGGCGCGACGCCTCCCGGCTCGGCACCGGTTCCGGCATCAACGGCTCCCGGGGGGCGCGGATGAGCCTGCTGCGCGAGATCATGGGCTGGCCGGCCGCCAAGCGACGCAAGGCCGCCATCGGCATGGCGGCGGGCGTGGCGGCGCTCCTGCTGGCCATGCTGGCGCTGCCCCTGTGGTTTGCCCACCAGCACTACGACGATGCGCTCGAGGACATCGACAAGCGCCTCGTGCGATACGAGCGGCTCGCGGCCGCCCGTCTCCAGCTCGAGCAGAAGCTCGAAGGCGTCCGGGCCATGGGCAGCCGGAAGTACTTCCTCAAGGCTTCTGCCGCCTCGCTGTCGGCGGCGGAGGTCCAGGATCGCGTCCGGCAGTTCATTGAAAGCGCCGGCGGACGGGTCATCAGCGTACAGATGGGCACACCGCGCGATGAGGGTAAATTCAAGCAGGTGCCGGTCACCGTCCAGGCCAACGCCAACATCATGGTCACGCGCCGGATATTGCATGCCCTGGAGACCAACCAGCCCTATCTTTTCGTCGATTCGCTGGTGGTCCGGGCGCAGGTTCCGCCGGGTTACAAGCCACCGCCGGGCTTCGAGCCCGAGATGTTCATCCAGTTCGAAGTGTCGGGCTACGCCATTCCGGGGAGCGGAACATGAGCACCGGGGCCCGGGGAGCGAGCTTCTGGGTCGCCTTCTGGGGCGGGGCCGCGGCCGTGCTGGCCGTCGCCATCGGCCTGGAACATTACCTGGGAAACGAGGAGCCTTCAGGCGGTCCCCGGCCGCCCGCCAAGGTCGCCGATGCCCGGATGCTTCCGCCCTTCACGCTGGCCGCGGCGGACCAATTCGCTTCGGAGACCGCCGCGCGCCCGCTGTTCACGCCGACGCGGCGCCCGGCGCCACCGGCGGCCACGGTCCAGGCCACGATGCGCAAAGGGCAGTTCGTCCTTACGGGCATCACGGTGTCCGCGGAGGCGAGCTTTGCATTTCTCAAGGAAGTCTCGAGCGGAAAGACCCGCAGCGTGCGCAAGGGCGCCGAGGTGAACGGCCTGCGCGTCGATGCCGTGGAGCCTCGCCGGGTCGTGCTGCGCCAAGGTGAGGAGACGGAGGACCTGATGCTCGCCATTCAGGTGCCGCCGAGGACCGCGGCGCCTGCGCCCGCGCCCGGAGCGCCAGCCGCGGGAAGCGCTGCGCCCAACATCTATGCGCCGGGAGGCGTGCCGCTCCCCGGGGCCCCGGGCGGTCCTCCGCAGGCGGGCATGCCCGCGGCCGGCGCGCCGGGTGCTGCACCTCCGACCAATCCCGCAGCCATGCCTGCCCCGGGCGTGGAATCGACGGCCAGTCGCCGTCGGCCCTGGATGAAACCCTAGCAGGCGATCCCCATGACTACTCGACGACCGAGCTCTTCCCTGCGCCCCGCGCCCCTGGCGATGGCCCTCGCCGCGATCTTCGCGGTCGGTGGATGCGCCCGACTACCCGGCGCGCCCGCTGCCGAGGAGCCGCAGGTGAAGACCTCCGCGCCCCAGCCCGCGACGTCGGCGCCCGCCTTACCCGAGCCTACCGGGGCAAAGAACACCGACCGGACGCCGGACAAGCCGCGCACCTTTCCCGGAACCGGGACGTTCGTGAAGAACAAGCCCGCCCTGGCCGACCCGCGGGGCCTGGAGGAGGTTTCGCTCAATTTCGAGGCGACCGAAATCCGCCAGGTGGCGGCGACGATACTGTCGGACATGCTCGGCGAGTCATTCACGGTGCACCCGCAGGTCCAGGGCACGGTGTCCCTTCGGACCGTACGTCCCATCGCCAGGAAAGACCTCATTCCGACGCTCGAGATGCTTCTGCGCCAGAACGGCGCGGCGCTCGTGAAGGAAGACGCGCTCTTCAAGATCGTCCCGATCTCCATTGCGGCCCGCGGTTCGATCAGCCCTCAGCTCGGCGGTACCGGAGCGGCCCTCCGACCGGGTTACAGCGTTCTGCTCGTCCCGGTGAAGTTCGTCGGCGCGAAGGAGATGGCCCGCCTCATCGAGCCGTTCGCCGTCGACCAGGCGGCCATCAAGGTGGACGAGGTACGGAACCTGCTCATCCTGCACGGCACCCAGCGCGAGCTTCGCCACCTCATCGACACGATTGACACCTTCGACGTCGATTTCCTCGCGGGCATGTCGGTCGGCATCTTTCCGCTCCAGGGGGCTGACGTGAAGACGCTCGTGGCCGAGCTCGACAAGGTCTTCGGGCCGGCGGCTCAGGGTCCCCTGGCGGGCATCGTGCGCGTGATCCCGGTCGAGCGCCTCAACGCGCTCCTCATCGTCACGACACAGCCGCACTACCTGAAGATCGCGGAAACGTGGATCGAACGTCTCGACCGCATGGGCGGTGCCTCCGGGGGCACCCGTCTCTGGGTTTACGCCGTGCAGAATGGCAAGGCGGAAAACCTAGCCTCGCTGTTGTCCGACATCTTTTCCGGCAAGGCGGGAAGCGCAACCCAGGCCCCGACGTTGGCGCCGGGCATGCGCCCGGCGACGATCCAGTCTCCGGCCATCCCGACGCAACCCGGCCAACCGGCGCAGCCCCAAACGGCCGCGCCGGGGGCGGCGCCGGTTCGAACCAGTTTCGAAGGCGACGGCACCACGGTCTCCAAGGATGTCCGCGTCATCGCCGACAAGGACAACAATGCGCTCGTGATTCTGGCGAGCCCGACGGACTACGACAAGATCGAGTCGGCGATACGCAAGCTGGACGTGGTGCCCCGCCAGGTGCTGATCGAGGTGCTTATCGCCGAGGTGACGCTGACCGACGACCTGCAATACGGCATCGACTGGTTCATCAATGCGCGTTCCGGCCTGTCGATGGGCGGAAGCGGGCGCCCCGAGCCCAACGTGACCCGGGGTACGCTCAACCTGGGTGGGCTGCCGTCGACGCCCACTGGCGCGGTACCCGCATTTGCCGGCCTGCAGCTCATCAACACGCTCGGCGGTGACGTCCGCGGCGTACTGAACGCATTGGGACGCGATTCCCGCCTCAAGATCGTTTCCTCACCCACGCTGATGGTGATCGACAACCAGAAAGCCCAGATCCAGGTGGGCAAGAAGGTGCCGACGCTCTCGTCCACGCAGACGGGCGTGAACACGGGAAGCGGCATCATCAGCAACATCAACTATCTCGAGACGGGTGTCTTGCTCACGGTCACCCCGCGGGTGAATGCCGGCGGACGCATCACGCTCGAAATCAACCAAGAGGTGAGCGATGCCGCCAAGACGGATTCATCGACCATCGACTCGCCCACCATTTCCCGACGCCAGGCGCAGAGCACGGTGACCACGCAGTCGGGCGAAACGCTGGTCTTCGGCGGTCTCATCCAGTCGCAGCGCTCGTTTGGCACCTCCGGCATTCCGATCCTCTCCAAGATCCCGATTATCGGAGGGGCATTCGGGTCCCAGACATACAACGAAACCAAGACGGAGTTGGTACTCCTCATCACGCCCAAGCTCATCGCGGACACCACACATGCTCGCGACGCACTGGACGAAATCCGCCGCAAGATGCCGGCGCTCGAAAGCGTGATGCCGAAAGCCGTCGTTTTCCCGCCGCCGGCCCCGAAACCAGCGCTGGTGACGCCACCGGCAAAGGACGTTGCCGTCAAGCCAACTGCACCCCCCCCAGCCCCGCTTCTCACTCCCGTCCCGGTGGTTCCGCCCTCGGTTTCGCCGCCGGCCGCCCCTGCGGCCACGCCGGCGCCAGGCAGATAGCGTCCCAACGCCGCGCTAGGCATGCCGGCTTCCGGCCGCCTTCGCGGAAGTTCGACTAAGCGAAAGGTTCAGCGTGTTGCACATCTACAACACTGTTGTAAATTCAGACCGAATTTGTTTGACGCAGCAGTCCCGATTCTCTAGCCTTTGCTCTGTGAAGACGGGTCGGGGGATATTCCGGGCGTCCCAATGGACGCAGTGGCTTGCAACCGGAGTCCTCGGGCTCTTACTCGGTGCGTGTGCATCGATCGGCGTCGGAGGTACCCCAGAACAAGTCGTGGCAACCCGGGCGAAGCAACGCTGGGCCTTGTTGATGAAAGGGGATATGGCGGGGCTTACGAATTCCTGAGCCCCGCCTCCAAGGCGTCCGTGTCGAAGGACGCCTACGTGAAGCGCAGGGGAAGTGCCCGGTACTGGAGGTCCGTCGCGATGCAGAATGTGGAATGCGCTAGCGACACCTGCAAGGTCATGATGTTGCTGGAATACGATCTTTCGCCCGACGTGAAGAATCTCAAGCGGGATATCGTGGAAACCTGGATTCAGGACGAGGGAGCCTGGTGGTTGGTGGAGGGTCGGTAGGCCAAGCGGCCGTCGACTCGAGGGTTCCCCGGAATTGTCAAATTGGGCCTGTTGGTATAGACTCGACATTGGTTTAGACTCGACCTGTTGTAGCTTCCAAACGAGAGTGATCACCTCATCTCATCAAAAAGGAGTGGTTTACAAAATGAATACGTTCAAGCGGAAGTCTCTGCACGCCGCCGTGCTGGCGGGCCTCGGCGCCGTCGGCTTCGCGGGCACGGCTAGCGCCGTCAACCTGGCCCAGGACGGCCTCGGCAGCGTCCTGCTGTACCCGTACTACACCGTTCGCGCGGATGGCGGCGGCAACAGCACGGCCTATTACGACACGCTGATCTCGGTCGTCAACACGACGACGAGCTTCAAGGCGGTCAAGGTGCGTTTCCTGGAAGGCAAGCGTTCGGCTGAAGTCCTTGACTTCAACCTCTTCCTGTCGCCGCGCGACGTGTGGACCGGCGCGGTCACCCGCACCTCCGACGGCGCTCGCCTCGTCTCCAGCGACAACACCTGCGTGGTCCCGACGGGCCTGTTCTCGACCGCTGCGTCGAACACCCTCAACCACTTCAAGAACTTCATCTATGCCGGCACGCCGGCGGACGGTGGCGGCACGACGCTCGATCGCGCTCGCGAAGGCCACTTCGAAATGCTGGAAATGGCCGTCTTCACGGCCGCCGCGGCGACCGCTGCTGCGCTGCACAACAGCGCTGGCGTGCCGGCCAACTGCGCGTTCTTCCAGGCCAATGACCAGACCCCGGCGAACCTGGGCCTCGTGCCCCCGACCGGCGGCCTCGCTGGCGGCTCCTCGCTGATCAACGTCCAGGCCGGTTCGGACTTCTCGTACGACGCCACCGCGCTGACCAACTGGTCGACCATCACCCAGTACTCGCGCGCCGGCTCGCTGACGCCGAACCTGTCCTCCGGTGACGTGCTGACCTCGACGATCTTCCGTGCCGATGGCAGCGTGGTCACCTCCACGTGGACGACCGGGCGCGATGCCGTGTCCGCCACGCTGATGGCGCAGAACGTCATCAACGAGTTCGTCCTCGAGACGGGCACCTCCTCGGGCACCGACTGGGTTGTGACGTTCCCGACGAAGTTCGCCTACATCGTGGTCGATCCCGCTGGCCCGACGAACCTCCCGGGCCCGTTCAACGCCAACTTCACCAACGGCCAGTCCTGCGACATCTTCGGCTTCCAGTTCTGGAACCGCGAAGAACAGTCGCCGGGCGTGACGACGGTGGTCCTGCCCTCGCCGGAGCCGATCATCGCCCCGTCGTTCAACCAGTTCTGCTACGAGACGAACATCCTCACGTTCGCCAACAGCAACCTGCTGGGCTCGACGAACCTGTACAACATCGACCCGACGGCTTCGGCGCTCAACCCGACCAACCGCACGGGCTGGGGCCAGATCTCCTTCACGCAAGCTGCGACCGTGGCCCAGCCGCGCCTGCAGCGTCTCCAGACCGCCACCGCCACGATCAACGGCGCGGCTGCTGCGGGCGGCGTGACGCACCTCGGCCTGCCGGTTCTCGGCTTCGCGGTGCAGGACTTCTCCAACGGCAACGTCGGCGGCGTCCTCTCGAACTACGGCGGCCTGTTCATGCACAAGTACAACCGTCCGATCACCAACCCGTAATCGGTTCATCGATAACGGTCTGCAGCATGCAAGAGAAGAAGGCGGGGGGTTATCCCCCGCCTTTTTCTTTTTTCAGGCAGTAGCCCAAGCGTTGACGTGCTGTGTTGCGGGTCACAGTCACTTGAAGTCCCCGCGCGTATAATTCAGAAGGAACGAATAGTCCTTCATGCAGGTCCAATGGAAAGGCGACACGCGCCGACTCGCGCGCGCTCTTCCCGGGAGAACACCGAATGAACCCAATTTTCAGGCGCTTGCTCCAACTGGCGGGCGCGTGCATCGCAGCGATGGCCTTCGGCCCTGCGATCGCGCAAATCAACAACGTGACGGACGGCACCACAACCTCCGCGGCCTGCACGTCCTATACGTTCAGCGCCACCGGCGTGCTCACCTTCTCGCCGGCCGGGTGCCTGGCTGGTTCCGGCCCGCCGCCGGCCACGCCTGTCTATTCGTTCACCGCCGGCGCCGTCCAGGTGGTCGAAACCACCGCTACTTCGACGGTCACCGTACGACGCACCGGATCGGACTTGACGACGGCCGGCTCCGTCATCGTTCGCTATACCGGGGGTACCGCTGCGGGTCAGGTCAACTTCAATCTGAACCTGCCGCCGTTCGTTGTTGCGGGCTCCGATCTCCAGTACCCGATGACTTTCGCCCCGGCCGCATCAGGCGTCACCACTCAGGAAGTCAGCTTCAATGTGCTCGTGATCAACGCGTCGTTGCCTGGCGGCAATACCAAGACCGTCTCCTTCGGGCTGCTTAGCCCGACCGGCGGAAACCTGGGCGCAACGACCAGCCACACGCTCACCATCGCCAGCGCCTTGCCTCCCCCTTCCGCCAACGATGTCTCGACCTCCGGCACGGCAATTCCTGACTCGCTGGCGCCGGGCTCCTATGCCGGCCTCACTCTTGTTTGCGAGAACTTCCAGGCCGTGGGCGTCCCGGGCACTCCGACTCCGGGCCAGGGTGGCCGCACCCCTTGTGGCGGGTACGACTACGCGGTCGCCAATCCCAACCGCCAGGCAGGTGCCTACAACTGCAACTCGGGTATGTCGGGTGTCCCGACTCCGGCAAATGCCTTCCGTCCGGCGATCAACAACACCGTCGATTCCGCCACCATGTTCATGCTGGAGGACCTCAAGATCGGAAACACCCACATTCCGGGTGTCGATTTCCGCTATCCCCAGCACCAGTACAACGCCTTCATCATCAAGTTCCGCACGGGCAATGCAGGCGAGTTGACGGGCGCCATCCCCAACTCGAACGTGATCGGCACCTACAACTTCTCCTTCGTCGCCCAGGAGAACCGGGGCGAGATCGCGACACGCTTCGCGGCACTGTCCACGAAGCCCTGCGATTTTGACTACACCAAGTTCGACGCGGGCGACGGCTGCTACAGGAATCTCGACCAGAACGGCGGCGGGAGCATGCTGGTGCAGATTCTCAACGGTGGGCAGGCAGCGGCCGGCAAGTGCGGCCTCCAACCCAACACCGTTTATTACCTCAGCACGCGCTGGGAGGATGTCGGCTTCGCGGGCTTTGGCCCGGCGCGCGGCCTCACCTCCTGCAAACCCGGCTATACCAACCAGGTCGGCCTCCACTACTGCGGCACCAGTCTCAGCATCAACTGACGCCAACCCCAGCCTCGAGCGAGAAGGCGACCGCAGGGTCGCCTTCTCGCATTTAAAGAACCCATGCACATGATGAAAAAGCCCTACGCCGTCCTTTTGTTCGCCAGCCTGTCGGCTGTCGCGTGGGCCGAAGAGCCCTTCCTCGCGAAGAATGAGCACGTCACGATTACCAAGGCGGACTTCGAGGCGGAGCTCGCGCGGCTCCCGCCCGAGCAGCAAGGGGCCCTGCGCGCCACCCCGGAACGGCTGCCCGGCTACATCGAAGGCATCCTCGTCCTGAAGACGTTGGCCAAGCAGGCCCGCGAATCGAAGCTGGACCAAGCCCCCGAAACCAAGGCGGAGATCCAGGCCGCCATCGATCGCACGCTCGCGCAGCGCCGGCTCGACCAGTACGACGCCACGCTGAAGGCCCCGGATTTCACCAAGCGCGCGCGGGAACTCTATCTCGCCGACCCGAAAGCCTACGAGGAAAAGCCGCTCTACAACGCCTCGCACATCATGGTCGACTTCAAATGCCGAACGCCTGATGCCGCCAAAGCGCGGGCGGACGAGGCGCGCAAGGTCTACCTGGGAGGTATCCCGCTCCCGGACGTCGTCTCCCAGTTCTCAGACGACCCGACCGCTTCGACCAACAAGGGCAGCCTGGGCTGGCGAGGCTACGAAGCCCTGAATCCGACGCTGCAGGAGCTGTTGCCGACGATGAAGAAGGGCGAGGTGAGCGAGCCCGTGAGCTCCAACTTCGGCTATCACGTCGTCGTGCTGCACGACGTCAAGCCCGGGCGCCAGCGCACATTCGACGAGGTGAGGGCGAAGATCATCGACGGATTGCGCACCGATTTCGTGAAGCAACAGCGCCAGCTGTTGGTGGGCACGATCACCAAGGATCCGAAAATCCAGGTGAACCTCCACGCCATCACGGCGCTCGCCACCGCCGCTCCCGCCCCCGCGATCACGCCGTCTCCGGACGCACGGGTTTCCCCGGCGCTGTCGGGGGCACCCGCGCCCACGACGCAATCGCCCGCGCTTGCCCCTGGAGCGCCCGCGCAGGCTCCCGGATCCGCTTCCCGCAAGTAGTTCGACGCCGTGGCGCCGCGCCCCGCTCACTCCTGGCGCTGGCTGCTCGCGAACTTCCTGAAGCGCGAGGTCAGCTCGCGCTACACGGGCTCCGTGGGCGGCATCTTCTGGGCCCTCGCGAATCCTCTCGTCCAGCTCGCCCTCTACGCCTTCGTCTTCGGCGTGCTGCTGCGCGCGCCGGCGGACTCGCTCGGCGGCTGGCGCTTCCCGGCGTTTCTCGCCATCGCGCTCTGGCCCTGGCTCATGTTCGGCGACAGCGTGAAGCGCGCGATGGACTGCATTCCCGCCAACACCAGTCTCATCCGCAAGGTCGCCTTCCCGCACGAGCTGCTCATCGTCGCCGCCGTGGGCGGCACCTTCTTCATCCACCTGCTGGGATGGGCCGCGGTGCTCGTCGCGCTGCGCCTGTGGGGCGAGCCGGTGAGCTTCGCGGGGCTGCTCCTCGCGCTGCCCCTCCTTGTCGCGCAGTTCGCCTTCACGCTCGGCGTGGGCGCCTTCCTGGCCGCGCTCCAGGTGGTGCTTCGCGACGTGGAACAGGCCGTCGGCCTCGCGCTCACGGTCGTCTTCTACGCGACGCCCATCGTGTATCCGCTCGCGCTCATCCCCGCGCCCTACCGCGACTGGCTGGCGCTCAATCCGCTTGCCTACGTGGTCACGCGCTATCGCGACCTGCTGAGCGGCGCCGGCGGCTGGCAGGCGGGCGACCTGGGCGTGATCGTCGCCTCCCTGCTCACCCTGGCGGCCGGCCTGTGGGTGTTTCGCCGCCTTTCCCCCTGGTTCGAGGATCTCCTGTGAGCGACGTCCTCGTCCGCCTCGAAGGCGTCGGCAAGGATTACCCGCTCCTCGCGACGGGCGCGAGCCGCGCGCGCATGCTCGTCTCGCTGCTGGCCGGTCGCGGGGCGACGAGCCATGCGACGGCGCTCGACGGCATCGACCTCGAGATCCGCCGGGGGGATGCCGTCGGCATCGTGGGCGAGAACGGCGCGGGCAAGAGCACGCTCCTCAAGATCATCGCCGGCGTGGTGAAGCCCTCGCGCGGCACCGCGGTGACGAATGGCCGCGTGGGCGCGCTGCTCGAGCTCGGCAGCGGCTTCCACCCCGACTACACGGGCCGCGACAACATCTACCTTTCGAGCGCGCTGCTGGGCCTCTCCCGGCGCGAAACCGAGGACAAGGTGGAGGCCATCGTGTCCTTCGCCGACATCGGCGCGCACATCGACGAGCCCATCAAGCACTACTCCTCGGGCATGGTGGTGCGCCTGGGCTTCGCGGTGGCCACGGCCCTGTCGCCCGACCTCCTCATCACCGACGAGGTGCTCGCGGTCGGCGACGAGTCTTTCCAGAAGAAGTGCATGCGCTGGCTCGAGCGTTACCTCGGCGGCGGCGGCACGCTGCTCCTCGTCTCGCACAGCATGTATCACGTGCAGACGCTCTGCCGCCGCGCCCTCTGGATCCACCAGGGCCGCCCGCGCCTCGACGGCACCGCCTTCGACGTGGCGCGCGAATACCTCACCTACCACGAGGAAAAGACCCGCATCGCCCGCGTGGCCGCGCCGACGGCGGTCTCCGGTACGCAGCCGCGCCTCGAGAAGATCTGGCTCGAACGCGCGAGCGGCGAGGCCACCGCCACGTTCGCCCTGGGCGAGGACATCGTGCTTCGCGGCATCGCCCTCGAGCCGGATGACAGGACGCCCGCGCTCCTCTTCGGCATCGTGCGAGCCGACGGCACGCCGGTCTACGGCTCCCTGTCCATCGACGCGGGCTACGCCGCCACCCGCCTCGCGGAGCGCCGCTACGCCTTCGCCGTGCGCTTTCCCGCCGCCCCCCTGCTGCCGGGCAAGTACGAGATCCGCGCCCATGTCCTCGAGCCGGAGGGCCTGCGGCTTTTTGATACCATCGAGACGGCATTCGTCGTGACGGGCGAGACGCGGGATTTCGGCCTCGTGAGGCTCGCGCACGAATGGATCCCCGGCCGCGAAGCGCCGTAAGCGAAAAGACAGGATGACCACCCCCCTCGATGCCGGCGGCGGCCCCGCGGCCGCGCTCCTCGCAGCGCACAACGAACTCGAACGCCAGGGCAGCCCCGATGCGATGGGGCACTGGATGCGGGTGAACTGCCTCATCCATCCGGACGACGACATCTTCGCGTTCTTCGCGAACCATGCCCTCGCGAAGAACCCCGTGCGCGAGTACCTCGCGGACGGCTGGCGCACGCTCTCGGAGCTGATGGTGCTCCTCGAGGGCATCGACCGCCCGTTGCTGCGCATGGGCCGCGTCCTCGAGTTCGGCGCGGGCTTCGGGCGGTTCACGCGACACCTCGCACGCGTGCTGCCGGGCCGCCTCACGGCTTCGGACGTCCTGCCGGGCACCCCGGAATTCCTGCGCGACACGTTCGGCGTGAAGGCCTTCGCCTCGGCGCGCGATCCGGCCGGCCTGCGCCTTCCCGAGACGTACGACCTCGTCTTCGTGCTTTCCGTCTTCACGCACCTGCCGATGCACCAGTGGACACCCTGGTTGCGCGCCCTCGAGGGCGCCCTGGCGCCGGGCGGGCTGCTGGTTTTCACGGTGCACAACGAGGCGTTCTCGCGCGACCTGGGCGTTCAGTTCGACGCCGATGGCACGAAGTTCCTCACCTCCAGCGAGTCGCCGTCCGTCGACGGCGAGGTGTACGGCACCACGCTCACCACGCGCGCGTGGGTCGAGGCCGAAGTCGTCCGCGCCCTGGGTCGCCCGGCGCGGGCTTACGCCGAGCGTGCTTTCTGGCACGGCCAGGACGCCGTCGTGATCGAGCGCCCGGCATGAACGCGGTGTCGCCACGCCCGGCCTTTCGCGAAACCACGCCCGAGCTGCGGGCCAAGGCCGCCGCGCTGCACGGCGCGGGGCAGGTGGAGGCGGCGCTCCTCGTGCTGCAGGAGGTCGTGCGCCGCGAGCCCGGCGATTTCGGCGGGCAGTACAACCTCGGCTTCGTGCTTCAGCATCTCGGTCGCCTCGACCCCGCCATCGCGGCCTATCGCGCCGCCCTCGCGGCGAAGCCCGCCTTCGGCGAGGCGCGCGTGAACCTCGGCAGCTGCCTGCTGCTCCAGGGGCGCGTGGAAGAAGCCGAGCGCGAATACGCCGCGGCCGTCGAGGTGGCGCCGGCCCTGCATCCGGCACAGCTGAACCTGGGCATCGCGCGCCGCCGACTGGGCCGCCACGAGGAGAGCCTCGCGCCCCTTCGCGCTGCCCTCGCGCTCGCCCCCGCCGACGTCCAGGCCTGGGACCATCTCTATGCCTCGCTCATGGCGCTCAAGCGCCCGATGGAGGCCGTCGACGCCTTCCTCGCCTGGGAGCCGAAGGCCCCGCCGAGCGCGGAGCTCACCCTCGCGGGACTCACGCTTTCGCGCCTCGCGGGCGACCGCGCGCGCGAGGCGAAGTACCTCGACCTGTGCGTGCGCTGGCCCTTCCCGCCGCCGCACAGCGACTTCGCGCGCCTGCCCCTGTCCATCGCGCAGTACTTCGACCTGCCGCCCGGGCACCTCCTTGCCCTCTACGAGCGCTACGCGAACCTCATGGGCTCGGGCGTCTTCGAGAACTATTCGGGGCAGATGAAGCGCACCCGGGGCGGGCGAATCCGCGTGGGTTACCTGTCGCCGGATTTCCGCGACCACGTGATGGGGCGCCTCATGCGCCATGTCTTCGAGAACCACGACGCGAAGCACTTCGAGGTCTACGCCTTCTCGCTCGCCGCCGAGCGCTTCGAGGACGCGGCCACCGCCTGGTTCCGCGAGCACGCCGTGCGCTTCTCGAACGTGTCGGCGCTCGCCGATGCGCAGGCCGCCCGCCTCATCGCCGATCACGACCTCGACATCCTCGTGGACCTCGCCGGGCACACGCAGGGCTCCCGGCCCGAGATCCTCGCCTACAAGCCGGCGCGCGTGGTGATCACGCACCTGGGCTACCACGGCTGCGTCGGCATTCGGCAGGTCGACTACAAGCTCGCCGACCGCCTCGTCGACGAGCCTGCCAACGCGCGCTTCCAGGTCGAGAAGCTGCTCTTCATGGACGCGTGCATCTTTCCGTTCGACCACGTGGCGCCCTCGCAGAACCCCGGCCCCACGCGCGAGGAGGCGGGGCTCGCCGGCCGCGTCGTCTTCGGCGAGTTCGTGAACCCCCTGAAGCTCGCGCCCCGCCTCGTGGACGCGTGGGCGAGGATCCTCGCGCAGGTGCCCGAGGGCGTACTCGCCTTCTCGCCCTTCAGCGACGGCGACAAGCCCGTCATCGCGGCGATCCTCGCGAAAGCCGGCATCGGCGCCGATCGCGTCGCGTTCCTGCCCCCGGGGCGGGACGATGCCGAGCGCCGCGCGCGCTACCGCCTGGTCGACCTGGTGCTCGATACCTTTCCCTACGCGGGCGGCGACACCACGGTGGCCGCGCTCGACAGCGGCGTTCCCGTGGTGTCCCTCACCGGCCGGCGGCACAGCGAGCGCACGGGCGAGAGCATCCTCACCCATGCGGGCCTGCCGCAGTTCGTGACGCGTTCCGAGGACGACTACGTGGCGCTGGCCGTGGAACTCGCGAAGGACGGTGCGCGCCGCGCGAAGGCGGCCGACGACATCCGCGCCGCGTGGTCCGTGAAGCAGGCCGAGGGCCACGCCGGCTACGTGCGCGCGCTCGAGACGGCCTACGCGCACGCGCTCGCCGAGAAAGGCGTGCGCCTCGACACCCCGGCGGCGATGTCCGTGGACGAATTCCAGACGGCCTTCCGCGCGGCCCTGGTCGCGCACCAGTCCGGCCGCAAGGACGACGCGATCCTCGCCTACGAGCGCCTCGCCGTCGAACAGCCCGATTACCCGCCCCTCAACTATTTCTTCGCGATGCTGCTGCGCGAGCGGGACCTCGTGCAGCGGGCCCGCACGCTGCTGCAGCGCGCGGTGCACGTCTCGCCCTCGTACGCCGACGCGCAGGTCGCGCTTGGCAACCTCGAGCTCGAAGCCGGCCGCCCCGCCCAGGCGCGCAAGGCCTTCGAGGCCGTCACGGCCGTTCGTGCCGACCGTGCCGATGCGTGGTCGGGCCTGGGGCTCGCGCTCGAACCCCTGGGCGAGCCGGACGGGTCGATCGCGGCCTTCCAGCGCGCGCTCGCCCTGGACACCGGCAAGGCCGCCGCGCACCTGAACCTCGCCATCGCGCTGCAGAAGGCGCGCCGCGTCGACGAGTCGCGCACCGCCTACCGCGCCGCGCTCGCGATCGACCCGAACTCCGCCGAGACGCTGCTCAATTTCGGCCTGCTCCTCGACAGCGTGGGCCAGCGCGAGCTCGCCATCACGAGCTGGCGCGGCGCGCTCTCGATCGAGCCGGCCCTCGAGGCGGCCTACGTCTCGCTGCACGAGGCGCTTCGCGCGGGCGGCCGCCTCGCCGAGTGGGTCGCCAACTTCGAGTCCTTCGCAAAGTGGTGCCCCGATTCGCCGCGCCTCGCTCTCTATGCGATCGCCGTGGCCCAGCACCAGGGCGACCTCCTCGAGGCCACGCGCTGTTTCCACCAGGCGGTGGCCGCGGCGCAGCGCGAGAAGGACGATGCCGTGGCGGCCGACTTCATCGGGCCGCTTCTCGAGGCGGCCACCTTTTTCAAGATCGACGATTCGGAGCGCCTCGCCCTCGAGACGCGCCACTCGCAGGCCCTTCGCGCGCTGCATCCCCAGCTGCCCCTCGCGCCGCCGCGGGAGGCGGGCGGCAAGGTTCGCGTGGGCTACCTCACCGCCGCGTTCGCCGACGAGGCTTCCGAGCGCCTGGCGCTCGCATTCCTCGCGCGCCACGACCGCTCGCGCTTCGAGGTCTCGGTGTATTCGCTCTCGGCCTACGCGGGCCGCTTCACCGAGACGGTCCGCACGCTCGCCGATCGCGTGGCGGGCATCGAAGGCCTGCCGCTGCGCGCGGCGGGCGAGTTCATCGCCCGGGCGCGGCTCGACGTGCTGGTGGACCTGTGCGAGCCCGGCCATGGGGGGGCCGCCGCGATCCTCGCGCTCAAGCCCGCGCGCATCCAGGTCGCGCATCCGGCCTTCGCCGGCAGCGCGCGCGTGGCCACGGTCGATTACCGCCTCACCGACGCCGTGCTCGAACCGGCGGCCGTGCCCTTGCCCGCGCCGGGCGCGAAGCCGCTCGCGATGGACGGCTGCGTCTTCCCCTATTCGCCGCGCACCCTGGCGCGCAAGGCGCCGATGGGCCGGTTCCAACTGGGCCTGCCCGCCGACGCGTTCGTCTTCGGCGTGTTCGGCGAGCCACGCCGGTTCTCCCCGGCGACGCTCGAGGCGTGGCGCCTGCTGCTCGCGCGCGTGCCCAATGCCATCCTCGCCTTTTCGCCGCCCTTCGCTGCGGACGCGGTTGCCGCGCAGCGGCTCGCCGTCGCGGCCGGGATCGAACCGCATCGCACCGCGATCCTGCCGGGCGTGGAAGGCGAGGGCGGGGACGCGTGGCGCTGGCTCTTCGTGGACTGCGCCCTCGACACCTTCCCGCGCTCGAGCCCTCTCGAGGCGATGGATGCTCTCTCGCAGGGCGTGCCGGTCGTGACGCTCGAGGGTGCCCGCATCGAGGAGCGCGGTGCCTTCCGCGTGCTCTCGGCGGCCGGGCTGCCGGAACTCGTGGCCGCCACGCCTACGGCCTACGGCGAGCTCGCCGCCCGCCTCGCCGCCGACGCCCCCTGGCGCGCCTCGCTGCGCGAGGCCATCGGCCGGCGCGTGCCGGCCTCGACCCTTGCGGACACGACCGCGCATACTCGTGCCCTCGAAAGCGCGCTCCTCGCGGGCCTTGCCCAGTCGGGCATCCGGATCGAACCATGAGCACCCCCGCCCCCCTTCTCCAGGAAGGCCTCGCCCTGCAGGGCGCCGGCCGGCTCGCCGAGGCGCTCGTGCGCTTCGACCAGTACACCACCACGCGGCCCAACGACGCACTGGGCTGGCAGCACCTCGCGCTCGCGGCGCAGCAGGGAGGGGACCTCGCGCGGGCCTGGCGGGCGGTTTCCCGCGCCATCGATCTGCACGGGCACGACCCGAAACTGCACCTGCTCGCGGGCAACATCCGACAGGACCAGTCCGACCTGGAAGGCGCCGTAAAGCATTTCGAACGCGCCATCCGGATCGATCCGCAGTTCGCACATGCCCACAACAACCTGGGCATCGTGCTGCAATCCCTCGGGCGCCCGGTGCCGGCCGCGGCCGCCTTCCGCTGCGCCGTCGAGGCGAAGCCCGACTACATGCGGGCGTGGAACAACCTCGGTTCGACGCTGCTCACGCTCGAGCGGCCTCAGGAGGCCGTGGAATGCCTGAACCGCGCCCTCGGCATCGACCCCAACTATGCGCATGCGCACCTGAACCTGGGCCTGCATGAGCTCGCCACGGGGCGCCACGCCGAGGCGGAGGTGACGCTGAAGCGGGCGGTAGAGCTCGAGCCTCGCCTTTCCGATGCGCACTTCGGCCTGGGCCGGCTCTACCGCGAGCGCTTCGATCTCGACCGTGCCGAGGCGTCGCTGCGCCAGGCCGTGCAGCTCAACCCGCGGGCGGCCGATGCGTGGCTTGCTCTGGGCGAGACGGTGGCGGAGAAGGGGCAGCGCGCGATGGCCGGCGAATGCTACCGGCTCGCACTCGCGGCGCGCCCCAAGAGCCTGCGGGCGCGCATGGGCCTCGCCCTTACCCTTCCCCAGATCTACGCGAGCGCGCAGGAAGTGGAGCTGCTGCGCCAGCAATTCGACGCGGGGCTCGGCTCCCTCGAACAGGGCATCGGCGAGTGGATCGGGGACCTGCATCCCGGCGAGCGGATCAGCACCGCGCAATGGAACAATTTCTACCTTGCCTACCAGGGACGCGACGACCGCCCCTTGCAGGAGCGCTTCGCGAATTTCCAGCGCACGATTCTCGAGACGGCGCTCGCCCCGTACTACGTGCCGATTGCCAGGAAGCCACGCGCCGGCCGGCGGCTGCGCGTGGGGTTCGTCTCGAGCTTCTTCTACCACTGCACCGCGGGAAACTACTTCAAGAGCTGGGTGACGAAGCTCGATCCGGCGAAGTTCGAGACGCACGTCTTCTCGCTGCACCTGAATCCCGACGCCGTCACGCGGGAAATCCAGCAGGCCTGCACGAGCTTCCGGCAAGGCGCCTGGTCGTTCCTGGGGCTTGCCCAGGCGGTGCGCGAGGCGGACCTCGACGTGCTCGTCTACCCGGAGCTCGGCATGCATGCCCGCGTCTTCACGCTCGCCTCGCTGCGCCTCGCGCCGCTGCAGTGCGCCGGCTGGGGCCACCCCGTCACCTCGGGCCACGCCAACATCGACGTGGGCTTCTCGAGCGCCGCCATGGAGCCCGAGGGCGCCGAGGGCCACTATCGCGAGCGGCTCGTGCGCTTGCCTGGCATCGGCACCTGCTACCCGCGCCCGGCGATACCGGACCCGGTGCCGCGCGCGGCGCTCGGGCTCCCGGACGACGCGATCGTGTACCTCTTCCCGCAGTCGCTCTTCAAGGTGCACCCGGACAACGACGAGCTGCTGGTCGAGATCCTCGCGCGCGAGCCCCGCGCCGTCATCGCGATGTTCCAGTCCCGCTACGCGCCCATCACCAACCAGTTCGTCGACCGGCTCTCGCGGCGTTTCGCCGCGCGAGGCCTTCCGACCGCGGGCCGCATCAAGTTGCTGCCCAACGTGCCGCACGCCGACTACCTGCGCATCAATCTCGCGTGCGACGCCATGCTCGATTCGCTCTACTGGTCCGGCGGCAACACGTCCCTCGACGCGCTCGCCTGCGGCCTGCCCGTGGTCACGCGCCCGGGCGAGTTCATGCGTGGGCGCCAGAGCGCCGGCATGCTCTCGATCCTGGGCATCCCGGAGCTCGTCGTCGATTCGAACGAGGCGTACGTCGAGACGGCGCTCAGGGTCGGCCGCGACCGCGCCTGGCGCGAAAGCCTGCGCGCTCGCATCGTCGGGGCGAGCCACCGGCTCTTCGACGAGGAAGAGCCGGTCCGCGCGCTCGGCGACTTCCTGCTCGGCGAGTTTCCGGAGTAAGGGCCGTGGGCGCGCTCAACGGAGCGGCCGCCCGGCGGCTCGCCAGCGCGACGGCGCATCACCAGGCCGGCCGCCTCGCCGAGGCGCTCGCCGCCTACCTCGCGCTCATCGCCGCCCACCCAGCGCAAGCCGAGCTTCGCTACCGGGCCGGCGTCGCCCTCATGGCGCTGCGCCGCTTCGACGAGGCCGAGGAGCAGCTCGCGAAGGCGGTCATCCTCGAGCCCGCCCAGCCCGCCGCCTGGCTTTCGCTCGGGCTCGCGCGCCGCGAGATGCTCCGTCACGAGGAGGCGCTGGAGGCCCTCGCGAAGGCCCGCGCCCTCGACCCGGCCATCCCGCAGGTGAACGGCCAGATGGGGCTCGTGCTGCGCGAACTCGGCCGCCTCGACGAGGCGCTCGATCGCGTGACGGAAGAGACCCGGCGTTATCCCGGCGTCGCGCGCAATCACAACAACCTCGGCACGACGCTCCTCGCCTTCGGGCGCGAGCGCGACGCGGAAGCCGCGTTCCTCGAGGCCGTGCGCGTGGACCGCAACTACGCGACCGCCTACGGCAATCTCGCGGGATTGCTGCAGAAGCGAGGCGAACTCGCCGGCGCGGAAGCCGCGTGGCGTGAAGCCGCGCGCGTCGTGCCCACGGATACCCGGGCCCTCCAGCAGCTCGGCCTGGTGCTCACGTCGCGCTGGCGCCCTGCCGAGGCCGAACCCTTCCTGCGCCGCGCCTGCGAGCTCGCCCCGGAGAACCCGGAGCCGGCGCGGCTGCTGGCCTACGTGCTCAAGCGCCTCAACCGCGCGGAAGAAGCGCGTGAAGTGGCGCGGGGCATCCTCGCGCGGGATGGCGCCGACCTGCAGGCGGCCGTCGTCGAGGCCCTCGCCCTGCCCGCCGTGCCCGAATCGGCCGAGGCGTTGGCGCGCGCGCGCGAAACCTATGCGAAAGGCCTCGAATCGCTCCTCGCCCGCGAGGCGCTCTTCGCGAGGAATGCCGCGCAGGTCCTGAAGCTCCAGAGCGAGAACTTCCACCTGGCCTACCAGGGCGGCGACGACCGCGAGCTGCAGGCGAAGTACGCGGGCTTCCTCGCCCGCTTGGGCGCACGCGCCGAGCCGCGCTACTACGAGCCGCGCGCGAAGCGCGGGATTCCCCCGGAAGCGCGCATCCGCGTGGGCTTCCTCTCGGGGTTCTTCCGCGACTGCACCGCCGGCAAGTACTTCCGCAGCTGGGCCGCGGGCCTCGATCGCACGCGCTTCGAGGTGTTCGTCTACTACACCGCGTACATCCGCGACGCGTTTTCCGAGGCGCTCGCGAAGGAGATCGAGCACCACCGGCACATCGTCGACACGGTGCCGCGCATCGCGGATGTCGTGCTCGCCGACGGGCTCGACATCCTCGTCCATCCGGAAGTGGGCATGGACACCTCGAGCTACCTGCTCGCCGGCATGCGGCTCGCGCCGGTGCAGCTCGCCGGCTGGGGCCACCCGGTCACCACGGGGCAGGGCGCCATCGACGCGTTCATCACCTGCGCGGCCATGGAGCCCGAAGGCGCCCAGGCCCACTACACGGAGCACCTGGAGCGCCTGCCCGGCATCGGCACGCGGTACGCGAGGCCGGGACCGGCGTCGGACAAGTCGCGCGCGGACCTGGGTTTGCCGCCCGAGGGCACGCTCTATCTCTGCCCGCAGTCGCTCTTCAAGGTGCACCCGGACAACGACGCGCTCTTCGCCCGCGTGCTCGCGTCCGACCCCGCCGGCCGCCTCGTCTTTTTCGAGGACCAGGATCCGCCGCTCACCCGCGATTTCCGCGCGCGCCTCGGCCGGGCGCTCGCCGCGAAGGGCGTGAGCGAAGCGCGCGCCGTCTTCCTCGGCCGCGCGGGCCACGCCGACTACCTTCGCGTGAACGCGCTGGCCGACGTGATGCTCGACACGCTGCACTGGTCCGGCGGCAACACCTCCCTGGATGCGATCGCGATGGGCCTGCCCGTCGTGACGCTGCCCGGCGCCTTCATGCGCGGCCGCCAGAGCGCCGGGATGCTGGGCCTCGCGGGCGTGCCCGAACTGATCGCGAAGGATGCGGAAGACTACGTGCGCCTCGCGGTGCGCCTGGGGACGGATGCACCCTGGCGTGCCGAAGTGCGTGCGAGGCTGGCGGCCGGCGCGCCGCGCCTCTTCGACGACCCGGCGCCCGTCGAGGCGCTCGCCCGCCTCCTCGAGGGTCTCGCCCGGCCACGAGACTAGGGCGCGGGGCCATGGACTGGCACCTGGGTGGCCTTTTCCTCGCCGCCTTCACCTCCGCGACCGTCCTGCCCGGAAATTCCGAAATCGTCCTCGCGGCCGTCCTCAAGGCCGGGGCGTCGGTGCCGCTCGCCCTCCTGGTGGCGACGGTGGGCAACACCCTGGGCGGCCTCACCACGTATCTCCTGGGGCGCCTCATCCCCGCGCGGGTGAAAGAGGGCCCGGCCCTCGCCCGGACGCGCCGATATGGTCCCGCGCTGCTGCTCCTGTCGTGGGTTCCCGTGGTGGGCGATGCTTTTTGCGCCGCAGCAGGGTTCCTGAGGCTCCCCTGGCTCGCCTGCACCCTCGCCATGGCCGCCGGCAAGCTCGCCCGGTACGCCGTCGTGGCCCAGGCCGTGGCCCTCCTGTAGGCGGGGTGGCCCAAAGGCCTCCCTTGCGCCCGCTCAAGCCGGGATCAATGCTGCATTGCGGTAAAATCGCTGTCCCCCCGAGACCGCTTCCGGCGCCCCGCCCGCGACATGACCGCCCGCCTGCGCGAAATCCCGTACAACTACACCTCGTTCTCCGACCGCGAGATCGTGATCCGCCTGCTCGGGCGCGAGGCCTGGGCGGTGCTGGACGAGTTGCGGGGCCAGCGGCGCACGGGGCGCTCGGCGCGGATGCTTTACGAGATCCTGGGCGACATGTGGGTCGTGGAGAGGAATCCCTACCTCCAGGACGACCTCCTCGACAACCCGAAGCGCCAGGCGATGCTCGTGGAAGCCATGCGTCACCGCCTGGGCGAGATCGACAGCCGGCGCGAGGCGGACGGCAGCGACCTCGACCGCAGCGCCCTCGTGGCGAAGCTGCTCGCGGCGGCGCACAAGGCCGTCGACGACTTCGCGAGCGGCTTCGAGGAGACCCGAAAGCTCCGCCGCCGCGTGCTGCGCCGGCTCTCGGCCATCACGCGCAAGGACAACATCGCCTTCGACGGCCTGGCGCGCGTCTCGCACGTCACCGATGCCACCGACTGGCGCGTCGAGTACCCCTTCGTCGTCGTGTCGCCGGATACCGAGGAGGAATGCGCGCCCCTCGTGAAGGCGCTCATCGAACTCGGCCTCACGATCATCCCGCGCGGCGGCGGCACGGGCTACACGGGCGGGGCGATCCCGCTCGACAGCCGCTCGGCCGTCGTGAACACCGAGAAGCTCGATTTCCTCGAGGCCGTCGGAACGAAGGCCCTGCCCGGCGTCGAGGGCCCGGTCGACGTGATCCGCGTGGGCGCCGGGGCTGTGACGCGCCGCGTGATGGAGGCGGCGGAGCACGCCGGCCTCGTCTTCGCGGTGGATCCCACCTCGGCCGACGCTTCCTGCATCGGCGGCAACATCGCCATGAATGCCGGCGGCAAGAAGGCCGTGATCTGGGGCACCGCCGTCGACAACCTCGCCTCCTGGCGCATGGTGACGCCCGAGGCCGACTGGATCGAGGTCGATCGCCTGGACCACAACCTCGGCAAGATCCACGACGCGGCGGTGGCGCGCTTTCGCATCCGCCGGTTCGAAGCCGACGGCAGGACGCCCAAGGGCGAGGAGCTCCTCGAGCTGCCGGGTCGTCGCTTCCGCAAGCAGGGCCTGGGCAAGGACGTGACCGACAAGGTGCTCGGCGGGTTGCCGGGTGTGCAGAAGGAGGGCTGCGACGGGATCATCACCTCGGCGACCTTCATCCTGCACCGCATGCCGAAGTACACGCGCACCGTCTGCCTGGAGTTCTTCGGCGACGTGCAGCGCGCGGTGCCGGCCATCGTGGAGATCGTCCGCCGCATCGACGGGCGCGACGGCGTCGTCCTCGCGGGCCTGGAGCACCTGGACGAGCGCTACGTGAAGGCCGTCGGCTACGCCACGAAGGCCAAGGCCCACGGCCGCCCGCGCATGGTGCTCCTGGGCGACCTCGCGAGCGACGACGAGGACGCCGTGGCGCGCGCCGCTTCCGAAGTGGTGCGCCTCGCCAACGCGCGCGGGGGCGAGGGCTTCATCGCCGCGACCCCGGAAGCCGGCAAGCGCTTCTGGCTGGAGCGCGCCCGCACGGCCGCCATCGCCAAGCACACCAACGCCTTCAAGGTGAACGAGGACGTGGTGATCCCGCTCGAGCGCCTGGGCGACTACACCAACGCGATCGAGCGCATCAACATCGAGTACTCGATCACGAACAAGCTGCGCCTCGCCGACGCGCTGGAGGCCTTCCTGTCCGGCGAGCTTCCCGTGGAGACGGACGGCGAGGCGCTCTCCCGCGAGGACGTGCTGGGCGACCGCCCCGCGCAGGCCCTGGAACGGGTGCGCTTCATCCGGTCGCGCTGGCAGTACCTGCTAGGCCACCTCGACCGTCCGCTCGGCGAGGTGCGAACGGATCTGGAACCCCTGGGGCTCGCGGCCCTCGTCGCCGACCAGCCGGACGACCGAACCCTCTTCTCGCTGGTGCAGCTGCACGAGCTGCGCGTGTCGTGGAAGCGCGAGCTGCGGGAGCCCCTGCGCCAGATCTTCGCCGGCCGCGCCTACGAGCCGCTGCTCAAGGCCGTCGAGGCACGCCATGCCGAGGTGCTGCGCGGTCGCGTGTTCGTCGCCCTGCACATGCACGCGGGCGACGGCAACGTGCACACCAACATCCCGGTGAACTCCGACGACTACGAGATGCTGCGCACCGCCAACGAGGCGGTGGCGCACGTGTTCGCGCTGGCGAAGCGCCTGGGCGGCGTCATCTCCGGCGAACACGGCATCGGCATCACCAAGCTCGAGTTCATGGAGCCGGCCCAGGTCGAGGCCTTCGCGGCTTGGAAGGCGAAGGCGGACCCGGAAGGGCGCTTCAACCGCGGCAAGCTCCTCGCCGGCGCCGACCTCTCGAACGCCTACACGCCGTCCTTCGCCCTCATCGGGCACGAGTCGATCATCCTCGAGCGCAGCGACATCGGGTCGATCGCCGACTCGGTGAAGGACTGCCTGCGCTGCGGCAAGTGCAAGCCCGTGTGCTCGACGCACGTGCCGCGGGCGAACCTGCTCTACAGCCCGAGGAACAAGATCCTGGGCCTGTCCCTCCTCACCGAGGCCTTCCTCTACGAGGAGCAGACGCGCCGCGGCGTGAGCCTTCGGCACTTCGACGAGTTCGGCGACGTGGCGGACCACTGCACCGTCTGCCACAAGTGCGAGTCGCCTTGCCCCGTGGATATCGATTTCGGCAACGTGTCGATCGCGATGCGCGGCCTCCTCACCAAGCTCGGCAAGAAGCGATTCAACCCGGGTACCGCGGCCTCGATGTTCTACCTGAACGCGACCGACCCCACGACCATCAAGATCGCCAAGACGCTGATGCTCGACTGGGGGTACAAGGCGCAGCGCCTGGCGAGCGGCATCGCCCGCCGCTTCCTGGTGACGCGCGGCCAGACGCGCCATCCGCCCGCCACGGTGGGCAAGCCGCCGCTCAAGGCGCAGGTGATCCACTTCATCAACAAGCCCATGCCGGGGAACCTGCCGAAGAAGACGGCGCGCGCGCTCCTCGACATCGAGGACGCGACGCACGTGCCCATCATCCGCGACCCCGCGAAGGTCACGGAGGAATCGGACGCCGTCTTCTACTTCCCGGGCTGCGGCTCGGAGCGGCTTTTCGGCCAGGTGGGGCTCGCCACGCAGGCGCTGCTCTACCACGTGGGCTCCCAGTGCGTGCTGCCTCCGGGGTACCTGTGCTGCGGCTACCCGCAGACGGCGGGCGGCCAGGCGGCCAAGGGCGAGGAGATCACGCTGCGCAACCGCGTGCTCTTCCACCGCGTGGCCAACACGCTCAACTACCTCGACATCAAGACCGTGGTGGTCTCCTGCGGCACGTGCATGGACCAGCTCCTCGAGTACGAGTTCGAGAAGATCTTCCCCGGCTGCCGCCTGCTCGACATCCACGAGTACCTGATGGAGAAGGGCGTGAGGGCGCAGGGCGCGAAGGGCGTGCGCTACATGTACCACGACCCCTGCCACTCGCCGATGAAGACGCACAAGCCGATCAAGGTCGTGAACGAGTTGATGCAGGTGCCTGTGGCTCTCAACGAGCGCTGCTGCGGGGAATCGGGCACGTTCGCCATTTCCCGCCCCGACATCGCCACGCAGGTGCGCTTCCGCAAGCAGGAGGAGATGGTGAAGGGCGCTGCCGCGCAGCGCGGGGACGGCTTCGCCGGCGAGGTGAAGATCCTCACGTCCTGCCCCTCCTGCCTCCAGGGCCTCTCGCGCTACGACGGCGATTCGGGCACGAGCGCCGACTACATCGTGGTCGAGATGGCGCGCCAGCTGCTGGGCGAGCGCTGGCTGCCGGATTTCGTGGAGAAAGCGAACCGCGGCGGCATCGAGAGGGTGTTGCTTTAGAATCGCCTTCCCAGCCCGACGGGAGCCGTCGCATGAGCGCTTTCCGCATCGCCTTCGTTCCCGCCCTTCTCGCCCTGGCCGTCGCGGGGTGCGCCACGGCGCCCTCCGGCCCCGTCACGGCCGCGGCGGAGCCGGGCGCTCCCTTCCGCGCGGAGTCCAAGCGCGAGGCGCCCAAGGACGGGCGCAAGCGCGACCGCGCCACCATCTCCGCGCAGTACCACCTCGACCTCGAGGCGGACGAGAACGGCCCGCCGAGCGCGGCGCAGGTCCTGCGGGCGCACGCGCAGCGCGAGTCGATCCTCAAGGAGACGGGGCGGGCCAAGGCCGCGGGCCTCGCCGGTGGCACCTGGGAGGCCATCGGGCCGGGCAACATCGGCGGGCGCGTGCGCGCGATCGCCTTCGACCCCCGCAATGCGCGCCGCGTCTTCGCGGGCACGGCCTCGGGCGGGCTGTGGGTGTCCAACGACGCCGGCACCTCGTGGGAGCCCACCTTCGACTTCCTGCCGAACCTCTCGATCTCCACCATCGTCGTCGATCCGGCGCGGCCCGACACGATGTACGTCGGCACGGGCGAGGCGAGCGCGGGCCTGGTGGGCCTGGGGGCGTTCAAGAGCACGGACGGCGGACGCACCTGGGCGTTCCTTCCCGCCACGAACGTGGATGCGAACCCCGACTGGCGCTTCGTGAACCGCCTCGCGATCCACCCGACGCAGACGGGCACGCTGCTCGCGGCGATGTCCAACAACAACCGCGTCATCGGCGCGATCTACCGCTCGACCGATTCGGGCGCCACGTGGACGCGCGCGGCGACGATGAAGGCGCTCGACATCGCCTTCGATCCGAACACGCCCGCCAACGCGGTCGCCGGTCTCGACGACGGTACCATCGCCTTCTCGCGCGATGCCGGCATCACCTGGACGCGCTCGGCGCCCCTGGTCACCGGCACGCCTACGGGCCGGCAGGGCACGGCGCGCGCGGAGATCGCCTTCGCGCGTTCCACGCCCGGCCTGGTGTACGCCTCGCTCGACAACAACAAGGGCGAGGTCTGGAAATCCACCGATGCCGGCGCCAGCTGGACCAAGCTCGCGACGCCGGGGCACCTGAACGAGCAGGGCGACTACGACAACGCCATCTGGGTCGACCCCACGGACGGCAACGTGGTGGTGGTGGGCGGCCTCGACCTCTACCGCTCCACCGACGGGGGCGCCACGTTCACGAAGGTGAGCGAGTGGCGCGTCTTCCCCAATTCGCCCCATCCGGACCACCATGCGCTCGCCTCGCCGCCGGACTACGGCCCCGGCAATCGCGTGCTCTACAACGGCAACGACGGCGGCGTGTACAAGGCCTTCGACATCCTCTCGGTGCGCGACGGCTCGGGCGGCGGCTGGACGCCGGTCAACAACGGCCTCGCGGTGACGCAGTTCTACTCCGGCGCCGGCCGCACGGCCGCGGGCGGGCGCGTGATCGGCGGCACGCAGGACAACGGCTCGCTGCAACTCTCCCTGGGCGCCTGGAGCATCTACCGGGGCGGCGACGGCGGCTACTCGGCCGTGGACCCGGTCTCGGACCAGGTGATGTACGGCTCGTACGTGTACCTGTCGATCCACCGCTCGCTCAACGGCGGCGCGAACTCGCAGTACATCTGCAGCGGCATCACCGAGGCCCAGCCGGCCGAGGGCACGAGCCCCTACTGCGGCTCGTCCAACGTGCGCAAGGCGAACTTCATCGCCCCCTTCATCCTCGACCCGAACGACGCCAACCGGCTGCTCGCCGGCGCCAACTCGCTGTGGGTGACCGACGGGGCCAAGGCGCCCGCGCCGGCCTGGCGCGTCATCAAGGAGCCGTCGGCCACCACCGACAACTTCATCAACGCGATCGCCGCGGCCGAGGGCAACGGCAACGTGATCTGGGTGGGCCACAACAACGGCGAGGTCTACGTGACGCGCGACGGCCGGGCGGGGACGCCGGCGTGGCAACGCGTGGGGCAGGGCACGCTGCCCTCCCGCGCCGTGCAGCGGATCATGATCGACAAGGACAACCACAACCGGGTCCTCGTGGCGGTGACGGGCTTCGCGGCGAACAACCTGTGGGAGACGCTCGACGGCGGCACGACGTGGGCCTCCGTCGCCTCGAACCTGCCGCAGGCGCCCGTCTTCGACGTGAAGCGCCACCCGAAGCGGGCGGACTGGCTCTACGCCGCCACCTCCGTGGGCATCTTCACGAGCGAGGACCGCGGCGCCACCTGGTCCACGTCGAACGAGGGCCCGGCCAACATCCGCGTGCGCGAGCTCTTCTGGCTGGACGACGAGACCCTCGGGGCCGCCACCTACGGCCGCGGCATGTTCAAGGCCTCGGCGCCCGCGACGGGGCCGGCGAGCTACCAGGACCTCTGGTGGGCCGGGGCGCAGGAAAACGGCTGGGGCGTGAGCATCGTGCAGCGCGGCCGCTCGCTCTTCGCCTCGATGTACATCTACGACGAGGCAGGCCGTCCCCAATGGGTGGCGCTCCTGGGCGGCACCTGGAACGCCGACTTCACCGCCTACACCGGCCCGCTCTACATCCCGCAGGGCTCCTCGTTCGCCGCCTACGATCCGTCGCGCTTCGTCGTGGGCGCCCCGGTGGGCACCGGCACGCTCACCTTCTCGAACGCGAACACCGCGCGCCTCGACTACACGATCCGCGGCGTCTCCGGCACCAAGGCCATCGTGCGCCAGCCCTACGGACCGCCGGATTCGACGCCCGTGGGCAGCTACGCGGACCTGTGGTGGGCCGGCACGAGCCAGAACGGCTGGGGCATCACCATCAGCCAGCAGTACCGCACGCTCTTCGCCGTGTGGTTCACCTACGACACGCAAGGGCGCAACACGTGGTTCGTCGTGCCCGGCGGTACCTGGACGGCCGCCAACGTTTTCACCGGCACGGCCTACCGCACGACGAGTTCGCCCTGGGTGGGCGCGACCTACGACCCGTCCCGCTTCCAGATCACGCCGGCGGGCACCGTCACCTTCACGTTCGGGGCGGATGGCAAGAGCGCGGGCATGACGTACAGCATCGACGGGCTCTCGGGCAGCAATGCCATCACCCGCCAGCCGCTCTAGGGGCCGCCCGTGACCTGTGAACTGTGTCATGGCGACGGGGGGGTGCTCCTCTGGCAGAATGGGCTCTGTCGGGTCGTCGCGGTCGACGAACCCGGCCTCCCGGGCTTCCTGCGGGTGATACTGAACCGCCATGCGCGGGAGATGACCGACCTCGACGAAACGGACCGGGCCGCCTTCATGGCCGTCGTCTTCGCCGTCGAGAGCCACGCGCGCCGCTGCCTCGAACCGGACAAGATGAACCTCGCGAGCCTCGGCAACCTGACACCGCACCTGCACTGGCACGTGATCCCGCGCTGGCAGGACGATCGCCACTTCCCGGGCCCCGTGTGGGCGCCCGCGCGCCACGACGCGCCGGTGCCGGCCGCCCGTGCTGCCGCCAGCGCGGTGATGGCCGCCTCCCTGGCCGCCGCGTTGGGACCGGGGGACCGCTAGCCGCCATGGCCTCCACGCCCCCCCTCCGCCCCGCCGCGAACGGCGTTCCCTTCGCGGACGCGAAAGGCTGCAAGGACTGGCTCGCCGGCCTGCCGCTCACGAACATCCCGCAGGCGCAGCAGATCGCGCTGGAGACCCTGCGCTTCCTCAACGCCGCCGAGTTCGACGGCCTCGAGCGGCTCAAGTGCATGGAGCTGCTGCGCGACAAGGTCGCGTTCCTGCAGGGCGAGCAGCGCTCGCGCTACTTCGGCAAGTCGCTGCCGCTCTCGCCGAACGACCAGATGGCCTGGGCCACGGGCCGGACGCTCCTCGAGGAGATGGAAGCCGGCTACCGGCTGTGCCTGGCCGCGGCGGATGCGGGCACGGGCGAGATCTCGCGCCATGCGGCGCTCACCATGCAGCGCATCGCCCGCTACCTGGGCGCGCAGATGATGTTCCACGCGATGGTCTACCGCCGCTTCGACCCGTCGCTGTGGCTGCGCCTGCACGGCCTGCTCGCCGATGCCGAGCGGTTCGGCCGCGCCGGCGAGCGCGTGAAGGACAGCCTCGAATCGGAGGACGGCGTCTCGACGGTGCACGAGGCCTACGTCACGGTGGTGCTCGAGCAGGCGGCCTACCTCTCCGAGATGACCGCGGGGCACATCGACTTCCTCGCCGCGATCCTCAGGATGTGGGTGCGCAAGGTGCACGTCACCACCGAGCCGCCCGCCGTGGCCGAGGGCCACGCCACCTTCCCGCTGGCGGTCGACCTCCAGAAGCCCATCGGCGCCCGCCCGCTCAACGCGGACGACCGCCAGGCCCATCACCGCATCCTCGACATCGACCCGCTCTCGAAGAGCATCCGCCGGCGCATCAAGGCGCTGCAGGCGGGCGAGGAACCGGTGTCGATGGGCCTGCCCCCCGACGCGAGCGCCATCGACGCCCTCATCCAGCTGCAGCGCCTGCACAAGCTCTGGTGCGAGGGCGCGCCGCCGCGGCCGCCGGCCAAGGTGCCAGACGAGAAGGCCGTGGGCCTCGCCTTCGGCCTGCCGGAGATCCACTTCTTCGTGACCGGCGGTGTCACCTTCGAGCAGCCCGACAAGTCGCGCGAGCTCTCGCGGCAGGAAAGGACGACCTCGCCGTATTCGGCAAGGTATCGGAGCGCACGCAGCAATTGCGCCTGTCGGAATTCAACTTCCAGCTCGAGAGCTGGGGCATCGTCGACGAGATGCTGGGCGCCTGGCGCCTCGCCCGCCCGCCCACGGCCTCCAAGGGCGTCGCGATCGGCCGCATCGTCGCCATGCGGCTCGCCGAGGGCGGCTCGTTCTTCCTCGGGATGGTGCGGGCCCTGGTGCAGGAGACCGACGGGCGCATCGTCATCTCGATCACTCTCTTCCCCGGCCGCCCGGAGCCCATCGCCGTGCGCGCCTCCGATTCGCGCAATCGCGGCGGGCACCAGTGGATGCAGGGCTTCCGCCTGCCGCCCATGGAACGCATCGGCACGCCCGAATCGCTCGTCGTGCCCACGGGCATGGCCGCGCGCGGCCGCGGCATCGAGACGTGGAAGGGCGAGCCGAGGGAATCGACGGTCTACGAGATCCTGGACCGCGGCTCGGACTTCGACCGCGTCACGATCTTCTAGCGGGCCGCGCGGCGCTCCACGGCGTCCAGCAGCGGCTTCGCGGCGTTCTCGCCCGTCTGCTGGGCGATCTCCACGATGCAGGTCGGGCTCGTCACGTTGACCTCCGTGAGGAAGTCGCCGATCACGTCCAGGCCCGCGAGCGTGATGCCGGCCTTCACCAGCTCCGCGCCCACCGTCTCGCCGATCTCGCGGTCGCGCGCCGAAAGGGGCTGGGCGACGCCCGTGCCGCCCGCGGCGAGGTTGCCGCGCGTCTCGCCCGCCTTGGGGATCCGCGCGAGGCAGTGCGGGAAGGGCTTGCCGTCGATCACGAGCACGCGCTTGTCGCCCTTCGCGATGGCCGGCACGTACTTCTGGACCATGATCGAGCGGGCCGCCTCGCCCACCATCGTCTCGACGATGACGTTGCGGTTCGGGTCGTCGGCGCGGACGCGGAAGATCATCGTGCCGCCCATGCCGTCGAGCTTCTTGAGGATGACGTCGGCGTGCTTGTCCACGAAGGCGTGCACGCGGGCCGGGTCGCGCGAGACGAGCGTGGCAGGCGCGAACTGCGGGAAACGCAGGATGGCGAGCTTTTCGTTCCAGTCGCGGAGCGCCCGGGGCGCGTTGATCACGCGCGCTCCTTGAGCCTCGGCGCGCTCGAGCAGGATCGTCGCGTAGTAGTACTCCGCGTCGAAGGGCGGGTCCTTGCGCATCAGCACCGCGTCGAAGAAGGCGAGCGGCGCTTCCGAGGAGGCTTCCTCGCGGTACCAGGCGGCGTCGTCACCGCCGACGGCGAGGCGCTTCGCCTGCGCGAGGACGGCGCCTTCCTCCACGCGCATGTCGGGTAGCTCGAAGGCGTAGACCTCGTGCCCGCGGCGCGAGGCCTCGCGCATCATCGCGATCGATGAATCCTTCTTCGGCTTGAGATCGCCGAGCGGATCGACGAGGAACGCGAGCTTCATGCCGTCGCGGCCTGCGGGGCGCGCTCCAGGGACCGCGCGACGAGCTCTTCGACCTCCAGGGCCGCGGCCAGCATCGCGAGGCGCGCGACCACCCCGTAGGTATAGAAGCGGTTGGGCGGCGCACCCGCGCCGCCGGTGCAGTCGGGCGAATGGCAGTCCGTCTCGAAGGCGAGGGGGCGGAACGACATGCCCGGCGCGTTCAGGTTCTCGTCCTTGCCGCGCTCGGTGTTCACCCGGTAGAAGCCGCCCACGACGAACTGGTCGATCATGTAGACCACCGGCTCGGCCACGAAGCCTTCCACGCTCTCGAAGGAGTACACGCCCTCCTGGATCAGCACCTCGTGGACCGGCTGGCCTTCCTTGATGACCGCCATCTTGTTGCGCGTCTTGCGGTTGAGGTTGCGGACGTCGTCGACGCTTCTCACCGTCATGATGCCCATGCCGTAGGTGCCGGCGTCGGCCTTCACGATGGCGAAGGGCGGCTCCGCGATGCCGTATTTCGCGTACTTCTCGCGCACCTCGCCGAGCACCGCCTCGACGTTGGCGGCCAGGCACTCCTCGCCTTCCTTCTCGGAAAAGTTCACCTTGCCGCACTGGCTGAAGGCCGGGTTGATGAGCCACGGGTCGATGCCCAGCATCTTCGCGAAATCCTCGGCCACGCGGTCGTAGGCGTGGAAGTGCTGCGACTTGCGGCGCGTGGACCAGCCGGCCACCAGGTGGGGCACGACGGTCTGCTCGAGGCCCTCGAAGATCGGCGGGATGCCGGCCGAGAGGTCGTTGTTCACGATGACGGCGCAGGGGTCGAAGTCTTCGAGGTACACGCGGTTGCCGGAGCGCCTGAGCGGCTCCAGCAGGAGCGTCTCGCCGCCGGCCGTCGTGAATTCCGTGGGACCGGCGAGCTCGGGGATGAGGCTGCCGATGCGCACGGCGAGGCCCGCGCCCTCGAGGATGCGCTTGAGGGTGGCGACGTTCTGCAGGTAGAAGAGGTTCCTCGTGTGGTTCTCGGGCACGAGGACGAAGCGCTCGGCGTCCGGGCAGAGCTTCTGCACGGCCGACATCGCCGCGTGGACGCACAGCGGCAGGAAGTCCGGGTTCAGGTTGTTGAACCCGCCGGGGAAGAGGTTCGTGTCGACGGGCGCGAGCTTGAAGCCGCTGTTGCGCAGGTCGACCGACGAGTAGAAGGGCACCTCGTGCTCGGCGAATTGCGCGCGGAACCAGTGCTCGATCTCGGGCCGGCGGTCGAGGACGAGTCGCTCCAGTTCTTGCAGCGGGCCCGTGAGGGAAGTCGTGAGGTGGGGAACCATCGGCGGGAGGGCGGGCGAGAAACCCCGCGTCGCTTCGGATGTGGGGGGCTAGTTTAACCCGGCCGGGTGATAAAATTCCCGACCACATCTCCCCGGGGGCCCCGCCCCCGGCCGCGCCGCCCATGACACCCCTGCAGACCCTCGCGATCACCGCCACGATGCTGGCGGCGTCGAATCTCTTCATGACGTTCGCGTGGTACGGGCACCTGAAGCACTTCCAGTCGAGCCCGTGGTGGATCGCCGCGCTCGCGAGCTGGGGCATCGCGCTCTTCGAGTACCTGCTGCAGGTGCCGGCCAACCGGATCGGGTTCGCGGGCGGCCATTCCCTCGCGCAGCTGAAGATCCTCCAGGAGGTCATCACGCTGGCGGTATTCGTTCCCTTCGCGATGCTCTACATGGGCGAGGGCCTCAAGTGGAACTACCTGTGGGCCGCGCTCTGCCTGATGGGCGCGGTCTACTTCATCTTCCGGGGCTGATCGACCGTGCGCGCGACGCTCATCCGCCGGGCCGTCATCCTCGCGGTCGTCGTCTTGCTGGCGAGCCTCGCGATCACGGCCTTCACGGGTGGGCTCGACTCGATCGAGGGCCTGGGGTGGCCCCTCGCGCTCACCGGCGGCGTGGCGCTTTTCTCGGCCTGGCAGTCCTTTCGCGGTGTCCGGCAGTCGATGGCGAACGGCATTCCCCGCGATTTCCGCCTCGTGCCGGTGGACCCGGCGCAGTGGCCGAAGGCCGACTGGGCCGCGATCGAGGACCTGTCGATCCAGCTCGAGGCGCGCGGGTACTCGCGCCTGGGCGACTACACGTCGAACGCCTCGCAGGCGATGGTTCGCGGCTTCGCGCGGTTCCTGGCCGACCGCGAGGGGACGCGCATCGTCGAGATCCAGCACTTCGAGAAGGTCGCCCTGCCGGCGGGCGCGATGCCCGACGACCAGTTCGGGCTGCACTTCAACGTCACGTCCGTGCTCGGCGGGCGCATCCGCGTCCAGGCGGCGGAACGGCAGGCCCTGCCCGTGTTCTTCATGATCCGCGGCGATCATGTCGTGGCGGCGACGTTCCCGGGGCTCGGGCTCCTCGAGGTCATCGAGAAGCACCGCCGCCTCGTGGCGCACGTGGCGGAGCGCACGGGCCGGACCCCAGCCCCCGGGTTCACGCTCGAGCGCTACGTGAAGCTCGAGCGCGAGAAGTTCGCGCAGACTCGCCGGCGCATCGAGGGCGCGTCGGGCTGGGCGCTCGCGGGGGAATGGGATGCCTTCAACGCCGCGCCGCGCACGCGCTGGTCGCCGCCGGAGAAGGAACTCGCCGCGCTGCAGGTCCGCGGGTGGGATGCGGTGGACGCCCTCGACGCGTCGCCCCCGACGGGCGAGGCGGATCCCGAAGCACCCGCGGAGGATCCCCGGCTGCTCGAGCGGGTGCGCGGCGGCGCGTCCTGGTTCTACTGGATCGCGGGGCTGTCGCTCGTGAACGCCATCGCCGCGGCGTTCGGCAGCTCGTGGGGATTCATCATCGGGCTCGGCGTGACGCAGGTGCTGGACGCGATCGCCACCTCGTTCGGTGAATCGGGCGAGGTCGGCATCGGGTTCGCCGTGCGCGCCGCCGCCTTCGCGGTCATCGCCGCCTTCGCCTGGCTCGGCCGCGCGGCCTCGCGGCCTTCCGCGCGAGCGTTCGCCCTGGGCATCCTGCTTTTCGCGCTCGACACCCTCATCTTCCTCGTCGCGGCCGACTGGATCGGCCTCGCCTTCCACGCGCTCGCGCTCTACTTCCTCGGCACCGGCTACTCGGCCGCACGCGCCCTCCTGCGTGTCCGGGCCGCGGCCTGACCCATTCCGGACCCCCATGCGCCTTCACATCCTCGGCATCTGCGGCACTTTCATGGGCGGCCTCGCCAAGATCGCGCGGGAGGCCGGCCACCAGGTCACCGGCTGCGACGCCCAGGTCTATCCCCCGATGAGCGACCAGCTCCGGGACCTGGGCATCGGGTTGCACGAGGGCTACGACGCCGAGCAGCTCGACCGGTACCCCGCCGACCTCTACGTCGTGGGCAACGCGATGACCCGCGGCAAGCCCGTGGTGGAGGAGATCCTCAACCGCGGCCTGCCCTACGTGTCGGGCCCCCAATGGCTCGCCGAGAACGTGCTGCAGGGCAAGTGGGTGCTGGCGGTCGCGGGCACGCACGGCAAGACGACCACCTCGTCGATGCTCGCGTGGATCCTCGCGAACGCGGGCCTCAACCCCGGCTTCCTCATCGGCGGCGTGCCGGTGAACTTCCACGTCTCCGCGCTTCTCACGGAATCGCCTTTCTTCGTGATCGAGGCCGACGAGTACGACACCGCCTTCTTCGACAAGCGCTCCAAGTTCGTCTGGTACCGCCCGCGCACGGCCGTCCTCAACAACCTCGAGTTCGACCACGCCGACATCTTCCCGGACCTTTCGGCCATCGAGACGCAGTTCCACCACCTCGTGCGCACGGTGCCCGCCAACGGGCTCGTCGTGGCGAACGCCGCGGAGGCGTCGCTCGACCGTGTGCTCGCCCGCGGCTGCTGGACGAGCGTCGAGCGCTTCGGCCCCGGTGCCGCGTGGCAGGTGGGGCCGGTCGCCCCGGACGATTCGTTCGAGGTGGTGCTGAACGGCGCCTCCCAGGGCACGGTCCGCTGGGGCGAGGCCGGCGAGCACAACCGCATGAACGCCCTCGCGGCCCTGGCGGCCGCCCGCCACGCCGGGGTGCCGGTCGCCACGGGCATCGAAGCGCTGGCCCGCTTCCAGGGCGTGAAGCGGCGCCTGGAGACGCGCGGCACCGCGAATGGCGTCACGGTCTACGACGACTTCGCGCATCACCCCACGGCCTTCGAGACCACCATCGCGGGCCTGAGGAAGCGCGTGGGCCGCGCCCGCATCATCGCCATCTTCGAGCCGCGCTCCAACACGATGAAGCTGGGCGCCATGCAGACCCGGCTCGCGAAGAGCCTGGAGGGCGCGGACCTCGTCTACTGCTACGCGAGCCACCTGGGCTGGGATCCGGAAAGGGCCCTCGCGCCCCTGTCCTCCCGCGCGGCCATCTATTCGGAGCTCGACCCGATGATCGAGGCGCTGGGCCACGTGCTCCAGCCCGGCGACCATGCCCTCGTCATGTCGAACGGGGGCTTCGGCGGCATCCATGGCAAGCTGCTCGCTCGCCTGGGCGCGAAGGAGAAGTCATGAAGCACCTCACCTACCGGATCGTGAACGTCTTCACCCGCGGCGGCCGCCTCACGGGCAACCCCCTGTGCGTCTTCGAGGACGGCACCGGCCTCGACACGGAGGCCATGCAGGCCCTCGCGCGCCAGTTCAACCTGTCCGAGACGACCTTCATCCTGCCCTCGGAGAAGGCCACCGCCCGCGTGCGCATCTTCACGCCGTCCTACGAGATGCCTTTCGCCGGTCACCCCACGCTCGGCACGGCGCACGTCGTGCGCGCGCTCAAGGGTGCCGGCGACGCGCTCTCGCTCGAGATGAAGGCGGGTGTCATCCCGGTGAGCGCGCAGGGCGACCGCTGGACCCTTACGGCGAACGCGCCCACCTGGCGCGAGGTGAACGAGCCGCTCGGCACGCTCGCGATGATGCTGGGGCTCTCCGTGGCCGATCTCGCCGACCGGCCCCTGTGGGTCAAGTCGGGCAAGGAGCAGCTCATCGTCCCGGTGCGCTCGCCGGACGCCGTCCGCCGCGCCCGCCCCGTTCCCGACGCCTTCTCGCGGCTCGCGAGCGTCGACGGCCAGAGCATGGCCTACGTGTTCGCGGACGAGGGCGACGCGAAGGGCACCGTGGTCTCGCGGTTCTTCTTCCCGAGCGGCGCGGCGGTCCTCGAGGATCCGGCCACGGGCTCGGCCTGCGCCAACCTCGGCGGCTGGTTCTGCGCCCTGCGGCCCGGCGCCGACGTGACGCGCGTCGTGTCCCAGGGCGACGAAGTGGCCCGCCCCTCCACGCTTTTCCTCGGCGTCGCCCACGGCGCCATCACCGTGGGCGGCGCCGTGGCCGATCTCGGCCGCGGCACCCTCTCGCTCTAGGATCCCTTGAAGACGCTCGTCTACCTGCATGGCTTCATCAGCTCGCCCGCCTCGCGCAAGGCCGTGATGCTCGGCGACTACGTCCGCGGCCAGGCGCCCGGCCTCCGGGTCGTCGTCCCGGCGCTGCATCACCGACCGGCGCAGGCCGTCTCGCAGGTGCAATGGCACTGCCTGGGAAGGAATCCGGCGGACTTGACGCTCGTCGGCAGCTCGCTCGGCGGCTTCTACGCGACGGTCGTGGCGGAGAAGGTCGGCTGCAAGGCGGTGGTGGTGAACCCGGCGGTGCATCCCCAGCACCTCTTCGAGCGGCATATCGGGCCCCAGGAGAACCTCTACACGAAGGAACGCTTCGAGCTGACGCGCGAGCACGTTGCCGAACTTGCCGCGCTCGACCCGCCCGCCATCACGCGGCCGGAACGCTACTGGCTCCTCGCGGAGACGGCGGACGAGGTGCTCGACTACCGCGAGGCCGTCGCGTATTACGAGGGCGCGTTCCACAGCATCGTGCAGGGCGGCGACCACGGTTTCGCGAGCTTTCCGGAATTCATACCCGACCTTGTCGCCTGGGCGCTGGGCAGCGACCACCAGAGCCTCGCAAAATGAAACAGGTCCTGTTCGAGGAGGACGGCGCGTTTCGCGTCGGCACCATCCTGTCGGAAGCGGGTGCCGCCTTCCAGGTGGAGGCCGCGCACGGCAAGCGCTCCAAGGTGAAGGCGAACGCGGTGCTGCTGCGCTTCGACGGGCAGGCCCTTGCGGTCTTCATGCCCGAGGCACAATCGCGCGCCGAGGCCATCGACCCGAAGTTTCTCTGGGAAGTATGCGGCCCGACGGAGTTCGGCTTCGCGGAACTGGCCGCCGACTACTACGGCCACGCGCCCTCGCCCGTGGAATCGACGGCGGTCGCCGTGGCGCTGCACGCGAGCCCCATGTACTTCTACCGCCGG
The DNA here is from genome assembly GCA_016711875.1 of Betaproteobacteria bacterium. Classification (GTDB taxonomy): domain Bacteria; phylum Pseudomonadota; class Gammaproteobacteria; order Burkholderiales; family Usitatibacteraceae; genus FEB-7. Next base: position 1,197,967 of record JADJSD010000001.1, read on the forward strand.
GGCAAGGGCCGCTACCAGGCGGCGCCGGAGGAGAACCTCAAGGCCGCGCTCGCCGGGCTCGAGAAGAAGCGCCGCCAGCAGGAGCAGGTGGACGCGTGGGCCGCGAAGATCGGCGAAGGGCACCTGCCGCCGGAGATCGCCGGCAAGCTCGACACGCTCCTCTTCGAGCCGGACAAGATGTCCCTCGAATGGCGGGCCCTGGACCAGGCCGCGACGGCCGCCGGCCTCGCGCCACCCCGGCTCCTCGCGAAGATCGGCGCGCTGGACGGGCCGGAGGAGTTCTTCCTGCGCCGGTTCGCCTGCGAGCTCTTCCCGCAGGGCACCGGTTTCGGCATCGTTCCGGCCGTGACGCCTCCCGGCGAGCTGCCGGTCGCGTCCGCGCCCGCGTTCTCCATCGACGATCACGAGACGACCGAGATCGACGACGCGTTTTCGGTCGAGCGTCTCGCCGACGGAAACGTGCGCGTGGGCATCCACATCGCCGCGCCCGCGCTCTTCTTCGGGCGAGAGCACCGGCTGGAATCCCTCGCGCGCGAGCGACTGTCCACCGTGTATTTCCCCGGCGGCAAGATCACGATGCTGCCCGAAGGCGCCATCGCGGAGGCGACGCTTGCCGAAGGCAAGACCGTCCCGGCCGCCTCGCTCTACCTGGACCTCGCGCCGGACACGCTCGAGATCGTCGCCACGACTTCGCGCCTGGAGCGCGTGGCCATCGCCACCAACCTGCGCATCGCGGAGCTGGAGACGCGCCTGCACGCCGACTCGCTCGCGGCCGGGCAGGTGGAGGGCAGCCATGGCGACGACCTGCTGTTGTTGTGGCGGCTCGCCAGGTCGCTGCGCACCGTTCGCGGCGCCGCCGAAGAGAGAGGGGAAAAGCTCGACTACACCTTCCGCGTCCGGGACGGCCGCGTCGCCATCGAACCGCGCCGCCGCGGCACGCCCATCGATGTGCTCGTCTCGGAGCTGATGATCCACGTGAACTCCTCGTGGGGCCGCATGCTGGCCGAGGCCGGCATTCCCGCCATCTACCGCAACCAGGTGGGTATCAAGACCCGCATGGAGACGGTGCCGGGCAAGCACGACTGGCTGGGCGTCTCGCACTACGCGTGGTCGAGCTCGCCCCTGCGGCGCTTCTCGGACCTCGCCAACCAGCGCCAGCTCGTCTCGCTGCTCTCGGGCACCGAGCCGGCGTACTCGAAGGACGAACTGGGCGCCGCCGCGCGCGATTTCGAGACCGCCTACGAGGCCTATGCCGAGCACCAGCGCCATCTCGAGCGCTACTGGTGCCTGCGCTACGTGGTGCAGGAGGGGATGGAAGCCGTCGACGCCTCGATCGTCCGCGACGAGCTGGTGCGACTCGAGGGCATCCCCCTCGTGTGCCGCGCCACGGGCCTGCCGCCGTCGTCCGCGGGCGACAGGGTCCGCATCGCCTTCGGTGAGCCGGACTTGTGGGAGGTCAACCTTCCCTGCCGCTACGCGGGAAAACCGGCCGCCTGACGCGCGAGCGCTGCTATCATCCGGGCTCATGACCCGCCCGCCCGAGCGAGCCCGCGCCTGCCGATGGAACTGAGGCAGAACACCCCCGACGCGCTCGTCCACTTCTCCGACTACCTCCTCGAGCGGTACGGCCTCGCCGCCACCATGCAGGTGGCCCTCGTGGCCTCCCTCGCCTTCCACGCCGCCGCCATCGTGGGCCTGGGTTTCAAGGTGCCCGACCCGCGCGCGTGGGACGCCCCGCACAACGTGCTCGACGTCGTGCTCGTCAACGCCAAGAGCGCGACCAAGCCCGTGAAGGCCGACGCCCTCGCCCAGGCCAACCTCGACGGCGGCGGGAACACCGACCAGAAGCGCCGCGCCTCCAATCCCTTTCCCGTCGTCGACCAGAAGGAGACGGCGCCCGAGATGAAGCTCGCCCAGAGCCGCGTGAAGCAGCTCGAGCTCGAGGCGAAGGAGCTCATGACCCGGATGAAGTCGAACGCGGCCGTCGCGCCCGCCGATCCGGCGGCCGACCGCGGCGACAAGACGCCGGACAAGACCGCGCAGGACCTCATCGAGAAAAGCCTGGAGATCCAGCGGTTGGAGGCGCAGATCCGCCGCGAGTACCAGGCCTACCAGGAGCGCCCCCGCAAGCAATTCGTGGGTGCGCGCGCGGCGGAATACCGCTTCGCCGCCTACGTGGACAACTGGCGGCTCAAGATCGAGCGCGTGGGCAACCTCAACTACCCGGACGAGGCGCGCCAGAAGAAACTCTACGGCTCGCTGCAGCTCACCGTGGGCATCAAGCCCGACGGCGAGGTGGAATCCGTCGAGGTGAACCGGTCCTCGGGCAAGAAGGTGCTCGACCAGGCCGCCATCCGCATCGTGCGGCTGGCCGCGCCCTTCGACCGCTTCCCGGATTCGATCCGCAGGGACACGGACATCCTCTACATCACGCGCACCTGGACGTTCGCGCGCGGCGACCAGTTATCCGCCGAGTAGGCGCTCCTCGCGCCAGCGCTTGCCGCCCAGCACCTTGACCGCCGCCGCGGCCAGCTTCTCGTAGCGCCCTTCGCCTTCCGTCGGCACCCAGGCCGCCACCACGCGGATGCCGAGCGCCTCGCCTTCCGCGAGCGGGCGGTACACGACACCCTTCACCCGCGCGGCGAGCATCGCGCCGTTGGGGATCGTCCAGCCCTCGCCCGCGGCGATGCGCTCGAGCGTCTGCACCTGGCCCGGCTCGACGGTGACGATCTCCGGGCGATAACCGACCTGGCGGAAGTAGCGAAGGCAGAAGTCGTGATAGGCCGGATTGAAGGCGCGCGGGTTCCAGAAGAGCGGCAGGTCCCGCACGTCGAGGAGCGACACCCGCCGCCGCCGCGAGAGAGCGTGGTGGGAGGGAAGCGCGGCCACCAGGGGGCTCAGCAGCACTTCGCGCGTCTCGAGGCCGGTGGCGTTTCCCGGCAGGCCGACGAGCGCGAAATCGAGCCGCCCCGACTTGAGCGCGGGGATCAGGTCGCGGGAAGGCCCGGACACCAGCTCGAATGTGGCCTCCGGAAGCGCCTTCGCCCAGGCCTTCGCGACGCGGGTGCGATCGCCCACCGCCACCGCCAGCGTGAGGCCGGCTCGCAGCAGGCCGCGTGCCGGCCCCTGCGGCTTGGCGACGGAAGCGGCGAGGGCCTCGGCCTCGCGCAGGATCGCGTCGGCTTTCGCATACACCGCCCGGCCCGTCGCGGTGAGGGCGACGCCCGCGGCGCTGCGATCGAGCAGTCGCACGCCCAGCCCGCGCTCGAGATCCGCCACCTGCCGGCTGAGCGGCGGCTGGGAGACGTGCAGCCGCTCGGCGGCCGCGCGGAAGCTGCCCGATTCGGCGACGGCGACGAAGTAGCGCAGCTGGCGGAGGTCGAACGCGAAGGCCATGCCGAAAAGGTATCACGCGAAAAGTGTTGGCGCCGGTGCCCTCGCACGCGACACAGTGCGCGGCGTCCGGGGCCGTCCGCGCGTTCCGGCCCGCGATTTTCGCGCTTCGTCGCGAAGCCGTGGCCGGTGCCGGCGGGCCGGGCTACTTTTCGCGCCTCATCCGAAGGAGATGCCATGAAGACCATTCACCGTCTGCTCGCCGCGCTCGTCGCCGCGGGCTCCCTCCAGGCCGCCGCCGCGCCGGCCAACTACTCCGACCTTTGGTGGAACCCGCAGGAAAGCGGCTGGGGCCTGCAGATCGTCCAGCAGGGTTACACCGCCTTCGCGACCCTCTTCGTCTACGGGCCCGACGGCAAGCCCACCTGGTACGTCGCCTCGAACCTCGAGAACGTTGCCGAGGATGCCTCGGGCAACCCGGCGTTCCGGGGCGCGCTCTACAAGACCACGGGCCCCTGGCTGGGGGGTCCCTTCGATCCTTCCAAGGTGGCCGTGCAGGGGGTGGGCGACATCGTGATCGAGCCGCGGGCGGCGGGACGGATCTACGTCGGCTACAACGCCGAGGGCGTCCACGTGGAGAAAGTGGTCGAGCGCCAGACGTTCTCGCAGCCCGATGTCGGCGGCACCTTCCACGGCTCGTTCCGGCTGCGCCAGGCGAGCAACGCCGGCGGCGCGCCTTGGGGCACGCGCGAATTCACGGGCGAGGTGCTGGCGTACCTCGACGGGCAGAATGTCTTCCTGCGCATCGAGGAGCCCAGGAGCCGCTGCGAGTTCCGCGGCACGCGCACCCCGTCGGGCCGCTACGCGACGCTATCGGGCCAGTACACGTGCGTCGGGGGCGAGGCGGGCACGTTCGAGATCACGGACTTCGAGGTCACGCAGCACGCCATCTCCGGCTACCTGCGCGCGCGAACGGGCTCCGACCACCAGTACGGGCGGTTCGCCGCCGCGCGCTTCTAGCCGCGCACGGCCTTGAAGAGCGCGAGGGCCCGCTCGCGCTGCACGGCGTGGTCCACGACGGGCGCGGGGTAGTCGCGCCCGGGCTCGAATCCGGCCGCCTGCCGTTCGAGGGGTGGCATCGTCCAGGGCGCGTGGATCCAGCACTCGGGCACGTTCGCGAGTTCCGGCACGTAGCGCCGGATGAACCGGCCCTGCGGGTCGAAGCGCTCCGACTGCGCGACCGGGTTGAAGATGCGGAAGTAGGGCTGGGCGTCGCAGCCGGTGGAGGCGGCCCACTGCCAGCCGCCATTGTTGGCCGCGAGGTCGAAATCGAGGAGGCGCTCGGCGAAGATCCGCTCGCCGCGCCGCCAGTCGACCAGCAGGTCCTTCACGAGGAACGACGCGACGATCATGCGCAGGCGGTTGTGCATGTAGCCCGTCGCATTGAGCTGGCGCATCGCGGCATCGACGATCGGATACCCCGTGCGGCCTTCGCACCAGGCGGCGAAATGCGCGTCCTCGCCAGGCCAGCGGATGGCGTCGTACTGCGGGCGGAAGCATCCCGTGGCCGCGTGCGGGTGGTGCCACAGGATCTGGAAGTAGAAGTCGCGCCACACCAGCTCCGAGAGCCAGGTGGCGGCGCCCTCGCCGGCGCTCGCATGGGCGGCCCGCGCGAGCTCGCGGATCGAGATCGTGCCGAAACGGTTGTGCACCGAAAGGTACGAGACGCCCTTCAGCGCCGGGAAATCGCGGGCCGCCCTGTAGTCCTTCATGCGGGAGGTGAAGTCGACGAAGGCGGCGCGGGCGCCGGCCATGCCGGGGGCCACGAGCAATTCAGCGCGTTCAAAACCGAGTGCTTCGAGCGCCGGCAGTTCGGCCGCGCCGTCCGCGGGGGCGAGGGCGCGCGCGTGCTTCGCGACGGGGTAGCCCTTGAGGTAGAAATCGTCCACCTTGGCGAGCCAGGCGTTCTTGTAAGGCGTGAAGACGACGAACTTGCCCCCGGCCTGCGTGAGGATCTCGTCCTTCTCGAAGACGACGGTGTCTTTCGCCCGGTGCATGCGCACCCCGAAGGCGGCGAGGGCGCCTTCCACGGCTTCGTCCCGCGCCCGCGCAGCGCCTTCGTAGTCCTCGTTCGTGAAGACGGCCTGCGCGCCCAGGCGCCCGGCCAGGGCCGGAATCGCCTCGCGGGCCCGGCCGTGAAGCACGAGCAGGTCGCCGCCCTTTGCGCGCAGGGCCTCGCGCAGGGCCTTCACGCTGTCCCAGATGAAGGTCACCCGCCGGTCGCGCCGGTCCGGCAACGAATCGAGGATTTCCCGGTCGAAGACGAAGACGCAATGGACGCGCCGGGCCGACGTGAGGGCGTAGTGGAGCCCGGCGTTGTCCTCGTCGCGAAGGTCGCGGCGGAACCAGAAAAGGGCGGTATCGTAGGCGGGCGGGGAGGCGGTCACGGGGGCGGTGCGCGGGGGGGAATCGCTTGGCGCCCGCCGGGAGGGTGGCGGGCATTCGAATTAGAATACGGGGCCGGTGGCAAATGCAAACGACCAACTTCACGAGCCACTTCCTCATCGCCATGCCGGGCATGTCCGACCCGAATTTTTCCCGCACGCTCACGTTCGTATGCGAGCACAACGAGCGCGGCGCGCTCGGCCTCGTGGTGAACCGGCCCACCGACGTGACCCTGGGCACGCTCTTTCGCCAGGTGGAGATCGAGCTGGCCGACGAGCCCCTGGCCGCGCAGCCGGTCTTTTTCGGCGGCCCCGTCCAGCTCGAGCACGGCTTCGTGCTGCACCGGCCCGTGGGTTCATGGCGCTCGACGCTTCCCGTCGGCGAGATCGGCCTCACCACCTCGCGCGACATCCTCGAGGCCATGGCGAAGGGCGAGGGCCCGATCGATCGCCTCGTGGCCCTGGGCTATGCGGGCTGGGCCGCGGGCCAGCTCGAGGACGAGATCACGAAGAACGGCTGGCTCACGGTGCAGGCCGACCTCGACGTCATTTTCCGCATCCCCCCGGAGGCGCGCTGGGACGCGGCCCTGGGCGCCCTGGGCGTGAACGCCGCGTTTCTATCCGACGAAGCCGGGCACGCATGAGGCAGGTGCCTCGGAGGCGTTCCGCATGAGCTTGCCGCAGGGAACCCTCCTCGCCTTCGATTTCGGCGAGAAGCGCGTGGGCGTCGCCGTGGGCGAGACCGCCACGCGGCTCGCGCACCCGCTCGAGACCATCGCCACGGAATCGAACGACGTTCGCTTCGAGGCCATCGCGAGGCTCGTGGCCGAATGGCGTCCGGTGGGCTTCGTCGTCGGGCAGCCACGACACCCCGATGGCGGCGAGCACGAGGTGGCCCGCCTTGCCGGCCGGTTCGGCCGGCGCCTCGAGGGGCGCTTCGGCCTGCCGGTGGCCTACGTGGACGAGACCCTCACCTCGTCGGAGGCGGAGTCGCAGCTGCGCGCGGCCGGAAATCGCCGCTCGGGCAAGGGCGATGTCGATACACTGGCGGCCACGCTGATCCTCCAGGGGTACCTGGACGCCCCGGCCGCCTGACTCCCTCCCCTCTCACTCGCATCGGATTGCCATGCTGAACCCGCTTCTCGACTTCTCCGCCCTCCCGCGATTCGGCGACATCCGGCCCGAGCACGTCGCGCCCGCCCTGGACCAGCTCATCGGTGAAGGCCGTGCCACGATCGAGCGCCTGGCCACCGCCGCCGTCCCGCCCACGTGGGAGAACTTCGTCGAGCCCCTGGACGACGCCAACGAGCGCCTGGGCCGCGCGTGGTCGCAGGTGACGCACCTGAACTTCGTGGTGAACACGCCCGCCCTGCGCGAGGCCTACAACGCCGGCCTGCCGAAGGTGACGGAGTTCTTCACCGCCCAAGGGCAGGACCTGCGCCTCTTCTCCCGATTCCGTGCCCTCGCATCGAGCCCGGCCTTCTCGGCGCTCTCGTCCGCCCGTCGCCGTCACGTCGAGAACGAGCTGCGCGATTTCCGCCTGGGCGGGGCCGAACTGCCGGACGCCGGCAAGGCGCGCTTCAAGCAGTTGCAGGAAGAACTCGCGGGCCTCGCCGCGCGATTCCAGGACAACGTCCTCGACGCGACCAACGCCTTCTCGCACGTCGAGAAGGATCCCGCGAACGTCGCCGGCATCCCGGCGGACGTGCTCGAGGCCGCGAAGGCCCTGGCCGCCCAGGGCGGCGAGGAGGGCTGGAAATTCACGTTGCACGCGCCGAGCTACATGCCGGTGATGCAGTACGCCGACCACCGCCCGCTGCGCGAGCAGCTCTACCGCGCCTTCGTCACCCGGGCGGCCGAATTCGGAAAGCCCGAATGGGACAACGGCCCGCTCATCGGCCAGATCCTCGCGCGGCGCGAGGAGGCCGCGAAGCTCCTGGGCTTCGCCACCTTCGCCGAGGTCTCGCTCGCCACGAAGATGGCCGGCGCCCCCGCCGAAGTCGTCGCGTTCCTCGAGGACCTCGCCGCCCGCGCAAGGCCCCATGCCGAACGCGACATGGCGCAGGTGCGTGCCCTCGCGCGGGACGAGCTGGGCCTTCCGGATATCTGCGCCTGGGACGTGGCCTGGGTGAGCGAGAAGCTGCGCCAGAAGCGCTACTCCTTCTCCGAGAACGAGGTGAAGCAGTACTTCCCGGAGGACGTCGTGCTCGCGGGCCTCTTCCGCGTGATCGAGACGCTCTACGGCGTGAAGGTGAAGCCCGCGAAGGCGGCGTCCTGGCACCCCGACGCGCGGTTCTTCTCGATCGAGGACGCGAAGGGCGGCCTGGTCGGGCAGTTCTACCTCGACCTCTACGCGCGCGAGGGCAAGCGCAGCGGCGCCTGGATGGACGACGCCAGGAACCGCCGCCGTCTCGCCGCGCACGTGCAGACGCCCGTCGCGTTCCTCACCTGCAACTTCGCGGCGCCGGTGGGGGGGCGGACGGCGCTCTTCACGCACAGCGAGGTCATCACGCTCTTCCACGAGTTCGGCCACGGCCTGCACCAGATGCTCACGCGCGTGGAGGATCTCGGCGTCTCCGGCATCAACGGCGTGGAGTGGGACGCGGTCGAGCTTCCCTCGCAGTTCATGGAGAACTTCTGCTGGGAATGGGACGTGCTCGAGCACATGACGCGCCACGTGGGCACCGGCGAACCGCTGCCGCGCCCCCTTTTCGACAAGATGATCGCCGCCCGCAACTTCCAGAGCGGACTCGCGTTCCTGCGCCAGATCGAGTTCGCCCTTTTCGACATGCACCTGCACCACGATTTCGTCCCCGCGCGCGACTCCTGGCTCGGCCTGCTGCACCAGGTGCGCGAGCGCGTGGCCGTCATCCTGCCGCCCGCCTGGAACCGCTTCCCCTGCCAGTTCTCGCACATCTTCGGCGGCGGCTACGCGGCCGGCTACTACAGCTACAAGTGGGCCGAGGTGCTCTCGGCCGACGCCTTCGCGGCCTTCGAGGAGGAAGGCGTGCTCAACGGCAAGACGGGCGCGCGCTTCCGCGACGAGATTCTCGGCGTGGGCGGAAGCCGTCCCGCGATCGAGTCCTTCGTGGCCTTCCGCGGGCGCAAGCCCTCGATGGACGCCCTCCTGCGGCATAATGGAATGACGGCCACCGCTTGAAGACGGAGGAGACCATGAAAGCCATCCCGCGAATTGCCCTCGCGATCGCCGCGATCGCGCTCGTGCCCGTGTCGGCCGACGCGCAGACCGTGTACCGCTGGGTCGACAAGGCCGGCAAGGTCCACTACTCCGACCAGCCCCCGCCGGAGGATGTGAAGAACGTCCAGCAGAAGCGCGCGGGCGGCGGGAGCGCCGTCGAGGTCTCGCAGTTGCCCTATGCCACGCAGGTCGCCGCGCAGAAGAACCCCGTCGTCCTCTATGGCGCGCCGACGTGCGGCACGCCCTGCGAGCAGGGACGCGCGGTGCTCGCCAAGCGCGGCATCCCGTTTTCCGAGAAGGACGTGAGCGCGAACGAAGCCGATGCCGAGGCGCTCAAGAAGCTCGTGGGCACGATGGATGTCCCGGTGATCACCATCGGACAGAACAAGCTGAAGGGCTACGAGGAAGACACCTGGAACTCGGCGCTCGACGCCGCCGGCTATCCGCGCACGGCCCTTCCGGGCCAGCGCCTGCCGGTGCCGCCCAAGCCGCCGGCTCCCGCCGCGCCTGCTGCGCCCGCGACCGCCGCCCCCGCGGCTCCCGTCGCCGACGCGCCCAAGTAGCGCGGGCGCCGCACAGCGCCGGAAGGGAGGCCGGCCATGCGAATCGCCACCTGGAACGTCAATTCGCTGAAGGTGCGCCTGCCGCACCTGGTCGACTGGCTCGCGAAGCAGCAGCCGGATGCCCTGTGCCTGCAGGAAACCAAGTGCGAGGACGCCGCCTTCCCGGCCGCCGCGATCGAGGCCACGGGTTATCGCTGGGTGCACGACGGGCAGAAGACCTACAACGGCGTCGCCATCCTCGCGCGGCACGAGCTCGCGAACGTCTCGCGCGGCATTCCGGGGTTCGCGGACCTGCAGAAGCGCGTCATCGCCGCCGACGTGAACGGCGTGCGCATCGTGGGCGTCTACTGTCCCAACGGCCAGGCCGTGGGCTCGGAGAAATACGACTACAAGCTGCGCTGGTTCGAGGCGCTGGCCGGCTGGCTGCGCACGGAAATCGAGACGAGCCCGTCGCTCGCGCTCCTGGGCGACTTCAACGTGGCGCCGGAAGACCGCGACGTGCATGATCCCGACGCCTGGCGCGGGCAGGTCCTGTGCAGCGACGCGGAGCGCGCCGCCCTGAAGGCGCTCGCGGATCTCGGTCTCGCGGACGCCTTCCGCCTCTTCGAGCAGGCCGAGAAGTCGTACAGCTGGTGGGATTACCGCATGGCCGCCTTCCGCCGCAACCTCGGGCTTCGCATCGACCACATCCTGCTCTCGGGCCCGCTCGAGAGCCGCTGCCGCGCCTGCGTGATCGACGTGGAGCCGCGCAAGCTCGAGCGCCCGTCGGATCACGCGCCGGTCTACTGCGACCTGGAGGGATAGGGCGGCGATGGCGGCGAGGCCTTCCGCGCGCGAGGACGAGCGCCTTGCGCGGCTCGCGGGCTACCGCATCCTCGGCACGCCGCCCGAACCGGTGTTCGACGATCTCGTTCGCCGGGCGCAGGAGGCGCTGCACGCCCCGATGGCCTGGCTTTCCTTCCACGACGGCCAGCGCGAATGGGTGAAGGCCGGCATCGGCATCGCCTTCAAGGACCTGCCCGGTCGCCGCTCCCTCGTCTTCGGCGCGGGGCTTCCCACCCGTTTCGTCGAGATCGAGGACGCGCGCGAATCCCCGCTCGCCGCGCACGGTCTCGTGACGGGCGACCCGCGCGTGCGTTTCCTCGCCGTCGCGCCGCTCTCCACGAGCGACGGCCATGCCCTCGGGGCGCTGGTGGTGGCCGATCGAGTCTCGCGCCGGCTCCAGCCGGCCGAGCGCACGGCGTTCGAGAACCTCGCCACGCTCGCCATGGCACGCCTCGAGGCGCGAGCGGGCGTGGCGCCGGGCGTCGACGCGCTCGCCGTTTCGCACCGCGCCGAGGAACTCGAGGACCTGCTCGCCAAGGAGCGCGAGTTCACGGAGGCGGTGATCGAGAGCCTGCCGGGCGCGTTCCTGCTTTTCTCGGCGGAAGGCGAGATGCTCCGCTGGAACGCGCGCCTGCAGGCGGCCACCGGCTATTCGAGCCTCGAGATCGCCGCCCTGAACCCCCGGGACCTCGTCGCGCCGGCCGACCGCGCGGTGCTCGAGCTTGCCATCCGCGAAGCGCTCGAGTCGGGCCGCGAGTCGAACGTCGAGGTGCCGATGCTCGACAAGGCGGGCACGGCGAGGCCGTACGCGTTCGGTTGCCGCCCGGTGCGCATCGCGGGCGAGGCCTGCGTGCTCGCCACGGGTCGCGACATCACGGAAAGGAAGCGCGCCGAGGAGCGCACGCTGCGCGACAAGGAGCGCCTGGACCTCGCGCTCACCGGCTCGCGCCTCGCCCTCTGGGACTGGGACCTCGCGACCAACCGCATCTTCTTCAGCGAAGGCTGGGCGATGCTGCTGGGCGAGCCCACCCGCGAGACGACGCTGCCGGCCGAGCAGATCCGCGCCTGGAACCACCCCGAGGACCGGACGATCTTCGAGGCCGCCATCGCAAACGCGGTGCAGGGCGTGAGCGAGGCCTTCGAATGCGAGTATCGCGTGCGCCACGCCTCGGGCGACTGGATCTGGATCCACTCGCGCGGCAAGGTCACCCAGCGGGGGCCGGACGGCCGGGCCCTTCGCATGACGGGCACCTCAACCAACGTCACCAAGCGCAAGGAGGCCGAGGAGCGCGCCGAGTACCTCGCCACCCGCGACGCGCTCACGGGGCTCCCGAACCGCGTGCTGCTGCACGACCGCCTCGAGCAGGCGATCGTGGGGGCCGCGCGCGGTCGCACGAGCTTCGCCTTCATGTTCATCGACCTGGATCGCTTCAAGACGATCAACGACTCGCTCGGGCACGACGTCGGCGACGAACTGCTCAAGCGCGTCGCCGCCCGCCTCACCGCCTGCGTGCGGGCCTCGGACACCGTGGCGAGGCTGGGCGGCGACGAGTTCGCCGTCATCGTGGAGAGCCTGCGGGACGTGGATGACGAAGGCGCCCGGCAGGTGGCCGAGAAGATGATCCTCGCCATGGCCTCGCCCATGCTGGTCGGCAACCAGCACCTCAACACCTCGTGCTCCATCGGCATCGGCGTCTACCCGGCCGACGGCAAGGACAGCGCCACGCTCATGAAGCACGCCGACGTGGCGATGTACTACGCCAAGGAAAAGGGCCGCAACAACTTCCAGTTCTTCTCGGCCGAGATGAACCAGCGCGCCCAGGAGAGATTGTCGATCGAGAACTACCTGCGGCTCGCCCTGCGCCGCGGCGAGCTGCAGCTGCACTACCAGCCGCGCATCCGCGTGGACGACGGCACCGTGGTCGCGGTCGAGGCGCTCATCCGCTGGATGCACCCCCGGCGAGGCCTCCTCGCGCCCGGCAAGTTCATCGACGTGGCCGAGGACTCGGGCCTCATCGTGCCCATGGGCGAGTGGGTGCTCGAGAAGTCCTGCCAGCAGCTGCGCGAGTGGCAGCGGCGCCTGGGGAGGCCCCTCAAGCTTTCGGTGAACCTCTCGGTGAGCCAGGTGAGCGACGGCGAGCGTCTCTACCGCGCGGTGGCGGGCGCGGTGAGCCGGGCGGGCATCGACCCGGCCACGCTCGAGCTCGAGCTCACGGAGAGCCTGCTCATGCAGAACGTCGCCGAGAAGGCCGCGCTCCTCAACCGGCTGGGGGAGCTGGGCGTGGGCCTCGCGATCGACGATTTCGGGACGGGCTACTCGTCGCTTTCCTACCTGAAGAAGCTGCCCGTGGACGCGATCAAGATCGACAGCTCGTTCGTGAGCGACATCGGGCGCGACCCCAACGACGAGGCGATCATCCGCGCCATCATCGCGATGGCGCATTCGCTCAAGCTGTCCGTGGTGGCCGAGGGCGTGGAAACCGATTCGCAGCTCGCGGTGCTGGTGGGCCTGGGCTGCGACGAGTACCAGGGCTTTCTCGCGAGCCCGGCGCTGCCGCCCGCGGAGTTCGAACGGCGGTATGTGAAGTAACGGGTCGCAGCTTCCGCTGTCCGATGGCGTTGAACGGCGGCTTGCCGTCCGTTCGAGCGCCGTTCCCGCTGACCGGGGCTGCCGCCCCGGTACTATTTGTCGATGCGCAGCTCCTGCACCTTGCGCGTGAGCGTGTTCCGCCCGATCCCCAGCAACCCCGCCGCCTCGATCCGCCGCCCGCCGGTATGCGCGAGCGCCCGCGTGATGAGCGCCGTCTCGAAATCGCGCGTGAGCGGATCCGCGATGCCGCTCTCGCCGCGCGCCAGTCGCGCCGTCACCTCGCGCTCCAGCGCGTCCTTCCAGGTGCCGGATTCGCCCGCGCTGCCGGCGGCCTGGGTCTCGCCGCGCACGTCCGGCGGCAGGTCCGCGACGTCCACCACCTGGCCCGGCGCCATCACCGTCACCCAGTGGCAGAGGTTCTCGAGCTGGCGCACGTTGCCGGGCAGGTCCTGCGCGGCGAGGAACTGCATCGCCGCCTCGGTGAGGCGCTTCACTTCGACGCCGAGTTCGCGCGCGCTCTTCGCCAGGAAGTGGCGGGCGAGCACGGGGATGTCGTCGCGCCGCTCCCTCAGGCTCGGCAGGCGCAGGCGGATCACGTTGAGCCGGTGGTAGAGGTCCTCGCGGAAGAGGCCCTGCTTCACGCGCGCCTCGAGGTCCTGGTGCGTCGCCGCGATGACGCGCACGTTGGCGGTGAGGGGCGTGTGCCCGCCCACGCGGTAGAACTGGCCATCGGAGAGCACGCGCAGCAATCGCGTCTGCAAGTCCGGCGGCATGTCGCCGATCTCGTCGAGGAAGAGCGTGCCGCCGTCGGCCTGCTCGAAGCGGCCGCGCCGCATGGCCTGCGCGCCGGTGAAGGCGCCGCGTTCGTGGCCGAAGAGCTCGCTCTCCAGCAGGTCCTTCGGGATGGCCGCGGTGTTGATGGCGATGAAGGCGCGCGCGGCACGCGGGCTGTGGCGGTGCAGGGCGCGCGCCACGAGCTCCTTGCCGGTGCCGGACTCGCCCGTGATGAGCACGGTGGCGTGCGACTGGGCGAGGCGGCCGATGGCGCGGAAGACCTCCTGCATCGCGGGGGCCTGGCCGATGATCTCCGGGGTGTCGCCCCCCTCGGCGGGCGCCTCGACCTGGCGGCGGCTCTCTTCCATGGCGCGGCGCACGAGTTCCACCGCGTGGTCCACGTCGAAGGGCTTGGGCAGGTACTCGAACGCCCCGCCCTGGAAGGCGGCCACGGCGCTTTCGAGATCCGAGTAGGCCGTCATGATGATGACGGGCGTCTGCGGAAGCCGCTCCTTGAGCGCCTGCATGAACGCGAGGCCGGACACGCCGGGCATGCGGATGTCGCTCACCACGACCTGGGGCGGCTCGTCGGCGAGATGTTCGAGGGCCTCGCCGGCCGAGGCATACGCGCGGAAGTCGATTCCCTCGCGGCCCAGGGCCTTCTCGAACACCCAACGGATCGAGCGGTCGTCGTCGATGATCCAGACGGGTTTCATGGCTTGTCGCTTTCCGATGGCGGGCGCGCGAGACCCGCTTCCGCGGGGTTGCGAACCGGCAGGAGGATGGTGAAGCAGGTGCGGCCGGGGGCGCTCTCGAACTCGATGAGCCCCTGGTGCTGGTGGACGTAGCTCTGCGCGAGAGACAGGCCCAGCCCGGAGCCGCCTTCGCGGCCGGTGACGAGCGGGTAGAAGATCTTGTCGGCGAGGTTCTCGGGCACGCCGGGCCCGTTGTCCTCGATCTCGACGGCGACGGCGAGGCGGTAGCGGGCCTTCGCGATCGTGACCTGCCGCGCCACGCGCGTGCGGAAGGCGATCTGGCCGCGGCCGTTCATCGCCTGCGCGGCGTTGCGCGCGACGTTGAGCACCGCCTGGATGAGGCTTTCCTTGTCGCCGGGCAGGTCGGGAAGGCTCACGTCGTAGTCCCGGCGTACCGCGAGGACTTCCGGGTGCTCGGCGAGCACGAGGGTGCGTACGCGCTCCATCACCTCGTGCACGTTGATCATCTCGATCTGCGGCAGGCGGCTCTGCGTGAGCAGGCGGTTCATGAGCGACTGCAACCGGTCCGCTTCCTTCACGATCACCTGCGTGAACTCGCGCAGCTCCGGCCCGGGCAGTTCCCTTTCGAGCAGTTGTGCCGCGCCACGGATTCCGCCCAGCGGGTTCTTGATCTCGTGGGCGAGGTTGCGGATCAGCTCGCGGTTGGCCTGCTGGTGCTCGACGAGCTTCGCCTCGCGCGCGATGCGGATCTGCTGGTCGAGCTCGCGCAGCTCCAGCAGGAGACGCGCGGGTTCTTCCATGATCGGCACGGCCACGCAGCCCAGCGTGACGGGCTGGCCCGCGATCTCGAGCGTGAGCTCGTTCTCCGAGAAACCCGCATCGTCGGCCACGGCCTGGGCCAGCCGCTTCGCGAACCGCGCGTTGCCGGGCACCACGCGCTCGAACGACGCACCGAGCAGGTGCTTGCGTCCGTGGGCGAGGAGCGTTTCGGCGGCGGGATTGGCGTAGGTCACTTGGAGAGCCTCGTCGAGCATGAGCACGGCGGTCGAGAGAAGCTCGAGACCGGGAAACGGCTGCGTCACGACCGTGCGCTCCCCGGGGAAAAAGCAAGAGGCGCGCCAGCGCCGGACAGGGGCGCGACGCGGGAGTGGAAATGCGGGAAAGCGGAAGCGGGAGAAGCTAGGGCTTGAGCGCGCCGAGTTCCTTGCGCAGCGCCTCGACGTTCTTCTCGTGCTCCGAGACCGACGCCTGAAGCCCGCGGATGCGGCCCGAGGCCCGCTCGATCGCCGCGCGCATCTCGGCCTGCTGGGCCGGCGTGGGCTCCTGCGCCTGCTGCGCGACACGCACCGCCGCGATGAGCGTGGGGTTCTGCTGCTCGTCGCGCAGGCGGTCGCGCGCCTCCATCAGCGTGCGCTCCTCCTGCCGCAGCTCTTCCTCGAGGATCCGGCGCCGCGTGTCGTCGCGGCCCCTCTGCGTGTTCGGATCGATCGAGGCCACGGTCGCATTGGCCGTGCTCGGCAGGGGAAGCGTGCGCGGCGTCACGGTCGCGACGCTGGGGGCCTTGGCGGCGGGCTTGTCGAGCACCGCGCTTGCCGACAGGGTCGATGCCGGTGCACCGGGCGTGGCCCGCGGGGCGAGCGGCGGAATCGTCGAGATCGGGTCGAGCTCCATCAGCACCGCGCCCTTGATGGGGCGGTTCGAATAGGTCACGCGACCGCTTTCGTCCACGTGCTTCCAGATCTGCGTCTGCGCGATCGCCAGCGGCGAGAGAATTCCCAAGGCGGCGGCAATCCAAACGGCTCTCATGACGCGGTCCCTTCGACGTCGGGGGAGGGTCAGGATAGGGATCGGCCATGGAAAAAGTCAACGAGATCAAAGGCCTGAGGGAAAATGGCCCCATGGCTTGTGGTTTGGCGGACGGCAGACCACAAGCGCGGGCGGCGGGGCGGAAAAGAAAAGGGGCGGCGGGTGCCGCCCCTTTCGCGTGGCACCCGGCGATCAGGCCGAGTAGTACATGTCGTACTCGAGCGGATGCGTGGTCATGCGGAAGCGCGTGACTTCTTCCTGCTTGAGCGCGATGTAAGCGTCGATGAGGTCGTTGGAGAACACGCCGCCGCGCGTGAGGAACTCGCGATCCTTGTCGAGGGCCTCGAGCGCCTGGTCCAGCGAGTGGCACACGGTCGGGATCTTCGCGTCCTCTTCGGGCGGCAGGTCGTAGAGGTTCTTGTCGGCCGGGTCGCCGGGGTGGATCTTGTTCTGCACGCCGTCCAGGCCCGCCATCATGAGGGCCGAGAAGGCGAGGTACGGGTTGGCCGTCGGATCCGGGAAGCGAACCTCGATGCGGCGCGCCTTGTCGCTCGCCACGTGCGGAATGCGGATCGAGGCGGAACGGTTGCGCGCGGAGCACGCGAGCTTCACCGGGGCCTCGAAGCCGGGAACCAGGCGCTTGTACGAGTTGGTGCCGGGGTGCGTGATGGCGTTGAGCGCGCGCGCGTGCTTGATGATGCCGCCGATGTAGTAGAGCGCGAACTCGGACAGGCCCGAATAGCCCGTGCCGGCGAAGAGGTTCTTGCCGTCCTTCCAGATGGACATGTGCACGTGCATGCCGGAGCCGTTGTCGCCGACGACGGGCTTGGGCATGAAGGTGGCCGTCTTGCCGTAGCTGCGGGCGACGTTCCACACCGTGTACTTGAGGATCTGCAGCCAGTCGGCGCGCTTCACGAGCGGGGCGAACTTGGTGCCGATCTCGCACTGGCCGGGGCCCGCCACCTCGTGGTGATGCACCTCGACCTCGACGCCCTGCTCCTCGAGCGCGAGGCACATGGCCGAGCGGATGTCCTGCAGCTGGTCGACCGGCGGGACGGGGAAGTAGCCGCCCTTCACCGACGGGCGATGGCCGAGGTTGCCGCCCTCGAACTTCTCGTCGGAGGACCACGAGGCTTCCTCGGAGAAGATCTTGCAGTAGGCGCCCGACATGTCGACCTTCCACTCGACGGCGTCGAAGATGAAGAACTCGGGCTCGGGACCGAAGTACGCGGTGTCGCCCAGGCCGGAGCTCTTGAGGTACGCCTCGGCGCGATGCGCGAGCGAACGCGGGTCGCGATCGTATCCCGTGTGCGTGGAGGGCTCGAGCACGTCGCAGCTCAGCACGAGCGTGGGCTCGTCCATGAACGGGTCCATGCGGACCGACGCCGGGTCCGGCATCAGCAGCATGTCGGAGGCCTCGATGCCCTTCCAGCCGGCGATCGACGAGCCGTCGAACGCGTGGCCGTCGGTGAACTTGTCCTCGCCGAACATCTTGGTGGGCACGGTGACGTGCTGTTCCTTGCCCTTGGTGTCGGTGAAGCGCAGGTCCACGAACTTGACGTCGTTTTCCTTGATCATCTTGAAGACATCGGCCGCTGACATGACTCTTTCTCCTGGTTGAGGGATGACGCCCCAGAATGGGGAATGTATCGGGGAGGTAGACGGATGGAGTGGAATATTTAGCAGGAAGCGTGCCACGGAATGGGGCAATTAACCCCTTGATTCCTTTGGATTGCAGCCGCAAAGAATGGCAAGAACGCACCTTCATGGTGCGGTCAGTATGGCATCGCACCGAAAAAGTGCAAGCGCATCCTCAAGACCTTTCAGGTGCCATATATATAGTGGGCCGATTCGCGTCGGAGCGGCGCCGGCCGCTATGATGGCGCCCGTGCCACCCGCCTCGACCATGGATCGTTACGCCGTCATCGGAAACCCCGTCGCGCATTCGCGCTCGCCGGACATCCACGCGCTCTTCGCGCGCGAGACCGGCGAGAGCCTCGCGTACGAGCGGCTTCTCGCGCCGCCCGGCGAGTTCGATCGCGTGGCGCTCGCGTTCTTCACGGGCGGCGGTCGCGGCGCCAACGTGACGTTGCCCTTCAAGGTCGATGCCTGGCGTCTTGCGACCGATCGCACGCCGCGCGCCGAGCTCGCCGGTGCGGTGAACTGGCTCGCGGCCCGGGATGGTCGCATCGCGGGGGACAACACCGACGGCGCGGGACTCGTGACGGACCTCACCGCCAATCTCGGCATCGCGCTCGCGGGCCGGCGCATCCTGCTCGTGGGTGCGGGAGGCGCCTCGCGCGGCGTGGTCGCGCCCCTGCTCGCCGAGCGGCCCGAGCGGCTCGTCATCGCGAACCGCACGAAATCCCGCGCGGTCGAGCTCGCGGATCGCTTCGCATCGCTCGGCCCGGTCGCCGGTGCCGGCCTCGACGAACTGGCGGGCGACTTCGACGTGGTGGTGAACGCGACCTCGTCTTCGACCCATGGCGAAAGGCTCGCGCTGCCGGCGGGCGTGCTTGGCGCAGGCGTCGCGGCCTACGACATGGCCTACGGCCCCGCGGCCGCCGCGTTCCTCGACGAGGCGCGCGCCGCGGGTGCGCGCGCCGAAGACGGCCTGGGCATGCTCGTCGAGCAGGCCGCCGAGTCCTTCCGGCTATGGCGCGGAAAGCGGCCTCGAACCGCCCCGGTGATCGCGGCGCTCCGGGGCGCCTGAGCGCGCTCGGGCGCTGGGCCGCGCGGGCGCTCGTCGTCGCGGGCGCCCTTTTCGTCGCCTACGAGCTTTCGATCCTCGCGCGCATCGTGTGGTGGCGCGACCACAACCCCGAGGCCACCGCGTTCATGCAGGCACGCCTGGACAAGTTGCGGGAGAAGAAGCCCGGGGCGCAGCTCAAGCACCAGTGGGTGCCGTACGCGCGCATCTCGACGCCGCTCAAGCGCGCGGTCATCGCGGCCGAGGATGCGAAATTCTCGGACCACGAAGGCTTCGACTGGGAGGCGATGCAGAAGGCGTGGGAGAAGAACCAGCAGCGCGGAAAGGTCGTGGCCGGCGGCTCGACGATCTCGCAGCAGCTCGCGAAGAACCTCTTCCTGTCCGGCGAGCGCACGCCGTGGCGCAAGGCCCAGGAGGCGATGATCACGGTGATGCTCGAGAACGCGATGGACAAGCGGCGCATCCTGGAGATCTACCTCAACGTGATCGAATGGGGCGATGGCGTCTTCGGCGCGGAAGCGGCCGCGCGCCACTACTACGGCACGAGCGCCTCGTCGCTCGGTCCCGAACAGGCCGCTCGCCTCGCGGCGATGGTGCCCAACCCGCGCTTCTACGACCGCAACCGCAAGACGCCCTGGCTCGACCGGAAGACGCAGATCGTCCTCTCGCGCATGGGCGCGGCGGAAGTGCCCTGAAGGGCCGATAAAAAAGGGGCGCACGGGCGGCCCCCCCACTCGCCCCGGGCCTACAATACGGCGACCCCCGCCCCGGCAGTCCCATGGCCCGACCCGCCGAAAAACCCCGCTCGACCACGCCGCAGGAGCATCTCGACGCCGTGTCGAAGCTCCTCGCGAAGCAGCGCCTGGTGGAGGAACTCGTGCATCGCGAGGGCAATCGGGACGCGGGGCGCCAGGCGCTCGTCGAGTCGGTGGTCCATCGCCAGAATATCGCCGAGCTGCAGCGGCGCCTCGACGTCCTGCACCCGGCGGATGTCGCGTTCGTCCTCGAGGGCCTGCCGCTCGAGGACCGCCTCCTCGTCTGGGGGCTGGTGCGCAGCGACCGCGACGGCGACATCCTCCTCGAGGTCTCCGATTCGGTCCGGGAGACGCTGCTGGCGGACATGGACTCCGCGGAAATCGTGGCCGCGGCCCAGAGCCTCGATGCCGACGAGATCGCCGACCTCGCGCCCGACCTGCCCGATGAGGTGGTGCAGGACATCATCGAGTCCCAGGACGTCGAGGAGCGGGCCCAGCTCCAGTCGGCCCTCTCGTACCCCGAGGGCAGCGTCGGCGCCCTCATGGACTTCGAGGTGATCAGCATCCGCGACGACGTGAGTTGCGAGGTGGCGTTGCGCTACCTGCGCCGCTTCGACGAGCTGCCGGGCCACACCGACGCGCTCTTCGTCGTGGACCGCGACGACCACCTCCGGGGCATCCTGCCGCTCAAGCGCCTGCTGGTGAGCGACCCGGACGTCGAGGTCGCGACCCTCATCGACCGCGAGGTCGCCTCCTTCCTGCCCGACGCGGACGCGGAGGAGGCCGCGCAGGCCTTCGAACGCTACGACCTGGTGAGCGCGCCGGTGGTCTCGACCGACGGGCGGGTCATCGCGCGGGTCACGATCGACGCGGTGCTCGATTTCGTCCGTGACCGGCAGGAGGCCCAGCAGCTCGCGCAGGCCGGCCTGCGGGAGGAAGAGGACCTCTTCTCGTCGGTGTTCCAGTCGGCGAAGAACCGCGGGCCCTGGCTCGCGCTCAACCTCTGCACCGCCTTCGTCGCCTCGCGCGTGGTGGGCGCCTTCGAGGGTTCCATCGAGAAGCTCGCGGCGCTCGCGGCCCTCATGCCGATCGTGGCCGGCATCGGCGGCAACGCGGGCAACCAGACTTCCACCCTCATCGTGCGTTCCCTCGCCCTGGACCAGGTGAGCGCCTCCCATGCGCGCCGGCTCTTCATGAAGGAACTCGGCATCAGCGTGGTGAACGGCGCGCTCTGGGGCAGCGTCCTGGGCATCGTCGCCTGGCTGCTCTACTCGAACGTGGCGCTGGGCGGCGTGATGGCGCTCGCGATGATGCTGAACCTCACGGTCGCGGCGATGGCGGGCCTGTTCATTCCCCTCGCCATGGAGCGCTTCGGCCGCGATCCGGCCATCGGCTCGAGCGTGTTCCTCACCTTCGTGACGGACAGCATGGGGTTCTTCATCTTTCTCGGGCTCGCGACCGTCTTCCTCCTCTAGGGTGACCCACCGTCGTGCCCCGGATCTTCTTCGCCCTCTGGCCGGACGGCCCCGCACGCGCGGCGCTCGCCGGGATGGGCAGGCGCCTGGCGGCCGAGGCGGGCGGCCGCGCGGTGCCCGCGGCGAACCTCCATCTCACGCTCGCCTTTCTGGGTGAAGTGCCGGACGACCGGGTCGTGGCTGCGCTCGCCGTCGCCGCGGGCGTTCGAGGCAGCGCCTTCGACCTGGCTCTCGATCGCACCGGCACATTCCGCCGTGCGGGCGTCTCGTGGGCGGGGCCGTCGGCCATGCCGCCCGGGCTCGTCCGCCTCCAGTCGGCGCTCGAAACCGCCTTGCGCGCCGCCGGGTTCGCGCTCGACGCGCGGCCGTTCGCGCCTCACCTCACGTTGGCGAGAAAGGTGGCGAATCCGAGGGCCGAGGCGGCGATCGAACCGGTCGAGTGGCGCGTCGAACGATTCGCGCTCGTTCGCTCGGACAGGGGCGAAGGTACCTACGCGAACGTGGCGGACTGGGAACTCGGGAAGGAAAGCTGACCCGCGCGGGCGAATGCCCGGGGTCGGGAGAAGCGGGGGCCCCGTCTGCGAGGCGCCACCCGGACGGTGTCTCCTGCCGCTTGCGCGGCGGTTCCGCCAGACGGCGCCTCGTATTCGGGGTCAGGCCGATCGGCCCGGAAGCGTGAGCTTCCGGTCAGGACATCGGCTTGATCAGCGGCGTGATGACCGGGGTCACCGCCGGAGCTGCCGGCTTGGCCGGGGCTGCGGGCTTCGCCGCGGCAGGCTTCTTGGCCGCTTTCTTCTTTGCCGGCTTTTTCGCTGGCTTCTTTTTGGCCTTTTTCGCAGGCTTTTTCGCGGCCTTCTTCTTCGCGGGCTTCTTCGCAGCCTTCTTCTTCGTCGCCTTCTTGGCGGCCTTCTTGACCGACTTCTTCGCAGCCTTCTTCTTCGCGGCCGGCTTCTTGACGGCCTTCTTCTTGGCGGCGGGCTTCTTCACGGCCTTCTTCTTGGCGGCGGGTTTCTTCTTCGCGGTTGCCATCGTGGTACTCCTTTCGATTGTTGGACGAAGCTTCTTTTCGCTCGGGCGGCGAATCGCTCGCCGGGGGTCCCTCGCGACCAAGCGTTCGGGTATTTCGATCGAACGGAAGCCTGGTGGCTCTTTTCTGCCGCGCCGCCCGCCGGTGAAGACGAAACGATTCGACAGCTTGGTGGAGCGGATGATATGCGAGGAACGCCGACCGCGGATGATGTCAAGGGCGACTATTTGATCGAACTCGCGCTTCGATGGTATCGATTCGACACCATTAGCGCTCCCGCCGAACGCGCTTCGGCGCCGCCCGCGCGCTAGTCGAGCGTGCGCTCGAGCGCGAAGAGCGAGGCGACGCTTTCGCGGGCGCGAACCTCGACGGCGCGCTCGCCGTCGATCATCACCTCGCAGGGGCGCGGGCGCGTGTTGTAGTTCGACGCCATCGCCATGCCGTACGCGCCGGCCGAGAGGATGGCGAGCGCGTCGCCGGGGGCGAGGGCGAGCTCGCGGTCGAAGCCGAGCACGTCCGAGGACTCGCACACCGGGCCCACCACGTCGTAGAGCGCGCTTTCCCGGGCGGGGGACGCCACCGGAACGATCTCGTGCCACGCCTCGTAGAGGGCGGGGCGCAGCAGCTCGCTCATCGAGGCGTCGACGACGGCGAAGCGCTTCTCCTTGTCGGTCTTCAGGTACTCGACTCGGGTGAGAAGCGCGCCCGCGTTGCCGACGATCGACCGCCCCGGCTCGAGCACGATCGCGTGGCCGGTGCCCGCGAGGCGCGCGGCGACCTGCCGGCACCAGGCGCCCACGTCGGGCGCCGCCTCGCTTTCGCGGTAGCGGATGCCCAGTCCCCCGCCGACGTCGACGTGCGCGAGGCGGATGCCGCGCGCGGCGAGCGTGGCCACGAGGTCCATGACCCGCTCGAGCGCCTCGCCGAGCGGGGCCGGGTCCAGGATCTGCGAGCCGATGTGGCAGTCGATGCCCGTCACCTCGAGGTGCGCGAGCCCTGCCGCCCGCTCGTACGCCGCGACGGCGCGATCGTGCGGGATGCCGAACTTGTTGCCCTTGAGGCCGGTGGAGATGTACGGGTGGGTCCGCGCGTCGACGTCCGGGTTCACGCGAAGCGACACCCGCGCGCGGCGCCCCATCGAGGCGGCGACGGCGTCCAGGCGGTCGAGTTCCGGCTCGCTCTCGACGTTGAAGCACTTGATGCCGGCGGCGAGCCCCTGGCGCATTTCCGCCTCGCTCTTGCCGACGCCCGAGAAGATGACGCGCTCGGCGCGCCCGCCGGCGGCGAGCACGCGGGCGAGTTCTCCCCCCGAGACGATGTCGAATCCCGAGCCCAGGCGGGCGAGCGTCCCCAGCACGGCGAGGTTCGAGTTGGCCTTCACCGCATAGCAGACGAGGTGGTCGGTGCCCGCGAGCGCGTCGTCGAAGGCGCGCCAGCCGGCCTCGATCGCGGCGCGGGAGTAGACGTAGCAGGGGGTGCCGAAGCGCTGCGCCACCGCGGAGAGCGGGACGCCCTCCATCCACAGTTCGCCGTCCGCGCGGCGCACGGCGCTCACGAAGCGGGGGCCGCCGGCTTGGGCGGATCGGGGAGCTTGAGGGGGCCCTTCTGGCCGCACGCGAGAAGCGCGAGCGCGAGGGCCAGGGCGGCGAGTGCGCGTATCATCGGGATGAAAGCGTAGCACAGCCCCGAGAGGCATTTCCCCCATGGACGAGAGCGAATTCCACCGGGCCGCGGACGCGGTCCTCGCGCGCATCGAGGCGGCCTGCAGCGCCGCCCGGGACCTCGACGCCGACATCGAGGCCGGCATCCTCACCATCGAGTGCCCCGACGGCAGCAAGGTGATCGTGAACAAGCAGGCGGTGAACCGCGAGATCTGGGTGGCGGCGCGCTCCGGCGGCTTCCACTACCGCGCCAGCGAGGGCGCGTGGCGCGACACGCGTTCCGGCGACGAGCTCTTCGCCGCACTCGCGGAAATCCTCGCTTCGCAGGCGGGCGAGCGCGTCGAGTTCGGCTGAAAGCGGGTCGCGCCGGGCCTGCTTCCGGCGATTGTATCGATCCGATACGATTCGCCGGGATCGCAAATCCTTGACAATTTCGTGTCGACCCGATACTAATCAGGGGTCGCGGCGGATCCGCGAGAGGGAGAATCCACCCTGGACAAGAACCCCCTGGTGCTCCTGGAGCTGGTCGAGCGCCTCGCGAACCTGATGCGGGCCGAGCTGAGGAAGGCCGGTTCCGACGAAAGCCTGCAGCCGGTGCACCTGCACGCGATGATCTACCTCGCCAAGGCGAACCGCTACTCCAACACGCCGCAGGCGCTCACCGCCTACCTCGGGCTCACCAAGGGCACCGTCTCCCAGACGCTGCTCGTGCTCGACCGTCGGGGCCTCATCGAGCGCTACCAGGACGACGTCGACCGCCGCGTGGTGCGCCTGCGCCTGTCGACCTCCGGCGAACAGCTGCTCTACGAGGCCCAGCCGGCGCTCGCCTGGCAGAACGCCACCCGCAACATCAGCCCCAATCGCATCCGCAACGCCACGTCGGCGCTGCGCGAGGCGCTCGCGACGCTCCAGGACGACAACGAGGGGGCGATGTTCGGCGAGTGCACGAGCTGCGCCCACTGCCAGAAGCTCTCGCAGCGGATCTACCGGTGCGGCCTCATGGGGGACCGTCTCTCGGGACCGGAGACCCGCCGGCTCTGCTGGCTGTACGACGCCCGGCGCGACGAGACCGGCTAGAGCCGGGCGCGAGCCCGGCAGATGGCGGCGCGCACCGCTTCCGGCGCCGTCCCGCCCACGTGGCGGCGCGAGGCCACCGAGCCCTCGGGCGTGAGCACCTCGAAGACGTCCGGCTCGACGAGCGGCGAGAAGGCCTTCAGCTGCGCCACCGAGAGGGCGGCAAGATCCACGCCGGCGATCTCCGCCTCCTTCACCGCGCGCGCGACGATCTCGTGGGCGTCGCGGAACGGGACGCCCTTTCTCACCAGGTAGTCGGCCAGGTCGGTCGCGGTCGCGAAGCCTTCGGCCAGGGCCGCCCGCATCCGGTCCGGCCGCGGCGTCACCCCGCCGAGCAGCTCGGCCAGGATGGTGAAGGTGTCGGCGAGGGTGTCGGCAGCGTCGAAGAGCGGTTCCTTGTCCTCCTGGTTGTCCTTGTTGTAGGCGAGGGGCTGCGCCTTCACGAGGGTGAGCAGGGCGATGAGGGAGCCGTAGACCCGACCGGTCTTGCCGCGCATGAGTTCCGGGACATCCGGGTTCTTCTTCTGCGGCATGATCGAGGAGCCGGTGCAGAAGCGATCGGCGATGTCGACGAACCCGAACCTCGGGTTCATCCAGAGGACCAGCTCCTCCGACATCCGGGAGACGTGGGCCATGGCGATGGCCGCGGCCGCCAGGAATTCGATGGCGAAGTCCCGGTCGGAGACGGCGTCGAGCGAGTTCTCGATCACCCCGTCGAAGCCCAGTTCCCGCGCGACCGACACGCGGTCGATGGGAAAGCCCGTGCCGGCCAGGGCGGCGGCCCCCAGCGGCAGGCGGTTCACGCGCTTGCGGCAATCCGCGAGGCGCTCGGCGTCGCGCGTGAACATCTCGAAGTAGGCCATCAGGTGGTGGCCGAAGGTGACCGGTTGGGCCACCTGCAGGTGCGTGAAGCCCGGCATGACGGTGTCCGCGTGCTTCTCGGCCATGTCGAGCAGGCGCTCGCGCACCCGGCGGATGAGCGCGACCAGGTGGTCGATCTCGGCCCGCAGCCACAGGCGGATGTCGGTGGCGACCTGGTCGTTGCGCGAGCGGGCCGTGTGCAGCCGCTTGCCGGCGTCGCCCACCAGCTCGGTGAGGCGGTGCTCGATGTTGAGGTGGACGTCCTCGCGGGCGATGGACCAGGCGAAGCGGCCCTCCCGGATCTCGGTGGCGACCTGGGCCAGGCCGCGCTCGATGGCCTCGAGGTCGGCGGCCGGCAGGATGCCGCAGCGCTGGAGCATGCGCGCGTGGGCGAGGGAGCCCTGGATGTCGAATTCCGCGAGGCGGCAGTCGAACGAGACGGAGGCCGTGTATCGTTGGGTCAGTTCGTCGAAGGGCTCGGCGAAGCGGCCCGACCAGGCCTTGCCCGGCGCGGAATCGCCGGATTTCGGATCTTCGGGTTGCATGGAGTCGGCGGGGTCGGGAAGAATGGCTGCGTGGCGAGTATAAATCAGACGGGTGCGGGCATCCGGTTGCCGAACTTCTGCAACTTCGGCGTGATGCTCCGGACGCTCGTCCTCGTGAACGGGCTCGCGCTGGGAGCGGCGGTCCTCCGGGCCCGCACGCTCGACGACATCGAGACCCAGTTCTTTCTCGTCGCGGTGTACACCGAGCCGGTGCTGGTGGTCTCGCTCCTCATCGCCTGCGCCGCCCGCCGCCCGCTCTACGCCCTGGGCTACTACCCCGCCCTTGCCGTCCTCGCCCTCGTGGAGCTCGCCCTGGTCGGGGGCTGGGCCATCGCGTTCGACCGCCTGCTGCCGTTGGGCGCGCCCCCCAGCTTCTGGCACCTCGCGTTCTTCACGCTGTTCGCCACCGGCACGACCCTGGGCTACTTCGACCTTCGTTCGCGCGCGCTTTCGCCGGCCGTGGCCGAGGCGCGGATCCAGGCGCTGCAGGCCCGCATCCGGCCGCACTTTCTCTACAACAGCATCAACACGGTCCTCTCGCTGATCCGCAAGGAGCCCAAGCGCGCCGAGAGCGCCCTCGAGGACCTGGCGGACCTCTTCCGCGTCCTGATGGCGGACGACCGCTCGCTTCAGCCGGTGGCCAAGGAAATCGAGATCGCCCGCCAGTACCTCGCGATCGAGCAGTTGCGCCTGGGGGAACGGCTGCGCATCGCCTGGCTCCTGGAGGAAATGCCCGCCGACGCGCTGGTGCCCGCGCTGCTGGTCCAGCCCCTGGTCGAGAACGCGGTCTACCACGGCATCGAGCCGCTGGAGGGGGGCGGCGAGATCACGATCGAGGTGAAAAGGGCGGGCGAGCGGGTGAGCTTCCGGCTGGCGAACCCCTACCGCGCGGGCGGCGAGGCCCACGAGGGCAACCGCATGGCGATCGCCAACATTCGCGAGCGTCTCCAGCTGCATTTCGACGCCGAAGCCACCATGAACGCCGGCCACGCGGACGGGGTCTGGGAGGTTCGCATCGTCCTGCCGTACATTGCCGCCTCATGAGCCTTGCCGACCAGGCCGCCGCCCGAATCCTCATCGCCGACGACGAGGCGCCGGCCCGCTCGCGACTGCGCGACCTGCTGGACGATTGCCGGCCGCGCTTTCCCCTGGCGATCGTGGACGAGGCGCGCAGCGGGCGCGAGGCCCTCGACATCCTCGCGCGCGAGAAGGTGGACATCGTCCTGCTCGACATCCGGATGCCCGAGATGGATGGCATCGAGACCGCCCGCCACATCGCGACGCTGCCCGAGGCCCCTGCCGTCATCTTCACGACGGCGTTCGACGCCTACGCCCTCAAGGCCTTCGAGGTGAACGCGATCGACTATCTCGTGAAGCCCATCCGGGCCGAACGCCTGCTCGCGGCGCTCACGAAGGCGCGCGCCGCCCAGCCCGGTCGCGCCGCGCTGGAGGCCGCCGCCAACCGGGCCCGCCGGCACCTCGCCGTGCACGAGCGCGGCCGCATCCATCTCGTGTCCGTGGCCGACATCCTCTACCTGCGCGCCGAGCTCAAGTACGTGACGGTGCGCACGGCCGCGAAGGAGCACCTCGTCGAGGAGTCGCTCACGAAGCTCGAGGAGGAGTTCGGCGAGGCCTTCGTGCGGATCCACCGCAATTGCCTGGTGGCCCGGGCTGCGGTGGGCGGGTTCGAGCGGGGCGAGTCGGACGGCGAGGCGGGCTGGGTCGTGCTCATCGCCGCGACGGGCGAGCGGCTGCCTGTCAGCCGGCGGCAGCAGCATGTGGTGAAGGAATTCGGTTAGGCCTCAGGGACGGAGTGCGAGGGGAAGCGTCGTCGCAAGAGCGACGATCGGACCGTCTGCGAACGGGAGGCGGCCTCCTTCAGCGACCGCGGTGCATCCGAAGTCGTCGTGTCGGCCGCGACCGCCTGCGCCTTGCCGTCCATCCCCGCAAGCGGGGCCCCTGGCCGGGTGGCTTGGCGGTCTACTCCCAATAGGGCGGATCCCCGAAGGCCTTCTTCAGGTAGTCGATGAAGAAGCGCACCTTGGCCGGGAGCAGGCGGCGCTCCGGGAACACGGCGTAGATGTTGTTGCCCGGCGCGGCATAGTCGTCCAGCACAGGGACGAGGCGGCCGCGCTTGATGTCCTCGCTCACCTCCCAGGCGCTGCGCAGGGCGAGGCCCTCGCCGGCGATGGCCCAGCGGGTGAGCACCTCGCCATCGTTGCACTGGAGATTGCCGTTCACCTTCACGTGGACGGCCTTGCCGCGGTCCTGGAAGTGCCAGTTGTCCGCGATGCCGTCCTCGGTGCTCGTCACGAGGCAGTTGTGGTGGGCCAGGTCCGCGAGCGTGCGCGGCTTGCCGGCGCGCTTGAGGTAAGCGGGGGCGGCACAGACGAAGCGGTGGTTGCGCGCGAGCTTCACCGCGACCAGGTCGACGCTCTTCAGGTCCGCGATGCGGATGGCGAGGTCGAAGCGCTCGTTCTTGAGGTCCACCAGCCGCTCCGACAGGTGCAGCTGGATCGAGAGGTTCGGGTGGGTGGCGAGGAAGCCGGGCAGGTGCGGCGCGATGTGCTTGCGGCCGAATGCCGTGGGCGCCGTGACGATGAGGCGGCCCGCCGCGCTCTTCGCGCCCGCGGTGAGCGCGTCCTCGGCGCTCCTCAGGTCCGCGAGGACGCGGTGGCAATCCTCGTAGAACGTGGCGCCCTCGGGCGTGAGGGTCACCTTGCGCGTCGAGCGCTTGAAGAGTTTCACGCCCAGGCGCTCCTCGAGCTGGTCGATGCGCCGTCCCACCATCGCGGGCGTGATGCCCTCCTCGCGAGCGGCAGCCGAAAGGCTGCCGCGCTGGGCAACCTCGACGAAAGTGGTCAGTTCCTTGAAGCGATCCATGGGCCACCCGAAGTATAAAACCTTTTACTGACAGGGACGATTACCTTATTTCCCATGCCGTAATACACTTCCATGTTGCAGTGCGGCAGAGGCGGTCCCAGCCCGGGCCGTCGCGCCCGCCCCCCCCGAGCGAAACCATGGATACGAAGATCCCCCTGCCCGCCGGCATGGAAATCACCGGCGCCCTCAAGGCCGAGTACGGCCGCGTCCTCACCCCCACGGCCCTCGAGTTCGCCGCGAAGCTCCTGCGCCAGTTCGGCGCTCGCCGCGAGGAACTCCTCGCCGCCCGCGCGCTGCGCCAGAAGGAGTTCGACGCCGGAAAGCTCCCGGATTTTCTGGCCGCGACGAAGTCCGTCCGCGACGCCGACTGGAAGATAGCCGACCAGCCCGGGGACATCCTCGACCGCCGCGTCGAGATCACGGGTCCCACGGACCGCAAGATGGTCATCAACGCCATGAACTCCGGCGCCTCGACCTTCATGGCGGATTTCGAGGATGCCAACTGCCCCACGTGGGAGAACATGATCGAGGGCCAGGCGAACCTCGCCGACGCCATCCGCCGCACGATCACCCTCGAGCAGAACGGCAAGCAGTACAAGCTGAACGAGAAGACGGCCGTCCTCTTCCCGCGGCCCCGCGGCTGGCACCTGGACGAAAAGCACGTGAAGCTGGACGGCAAGCCGGTCTCCGGCGGCATCTTCGACTTCGCGATCTATTTCTTCCACAACGCGAAGGAACTGCTCGCGCGCGGCTCCGGCCCCTACTTCTACCTGCCGAAGATGGAGTCGCACCTCGAGGCGCGCCTCTGGAACGACATCTTCACGGTGGCCGAGAAGGAAGTCGGCGTCCCCCACGGCTCGATCAAGGCCACGGTCCTCATCGAGACCGTCGTCGCCGCCTTCGAGATGGATGAGATCCTCTGGGAGCTCAAGGACCACTCGGCCGGCCTCAACATCGGCCGCTGGGACTACATTTTCTCGTGCATCAAGAAGTTCCGCGTGAACCGCGACTTCTGCCTGGCGGACCGCTCGCAGGTCACGATGACCTCGCCCTTCATGCGCGCCTACGCGCTGCTGCTGGTGAAGACCTGCCACCGCCGCCATGCCCCCGCCATGGGTGGCATGGCCGCGCAGATCCCCATCAAGAACGACCCGGTCGCCAACGAGGCCGCGATGGAGAAGGTGCGCGCCGACAAGCTGCGCGAGGTGACGGACGGCTGCGACGGCACCTGGGTCGCCCACCCGGGCCTGGTGCCCATCGCGAAGGAGATCTTCGACAAGCACATGCCGCAGCCGAACCAGTACGGCAAGCAGCTGCCGGACGTGCAGGTCACGGCCGCGAACCTGCTGGACTTCAAGCCCGAGGCGCCCATCACCGAGGCCGGACTGCGCAACAACGTGCAGGTCGGCATCCAGTACATCGGCTCCTGGCTGGGCGGCAACGGCTGCGTGCCGATCTTCAACCTGATGGAAGATGCGGCCACCGCCGAGATCTCCCGCTCGCAGGTGTGGCAGTGGATCCGCTCGCCCAAGGGCGTCCTGGCGGACGGTCGCAAGGTGACGAAGGAGCTCTTCGCCGAGATCCTGGCGGACGAACTGAAGAAGACGCCGTCCATCGTCGGCGAGGCCGCTTTCGCCGCCGGCAGGTACGTCGAGGGTGCGAAGCTCTTCGGAGAGCTAACCTCCTCGGACGATTACGTCGAGTTCCTGACGCTGCCGGCTTACGAAGCGCTCGCCTGACCGCCCTGCCGGCTCGCCGCACCCGAAGCCCGCCGCGACCCGGCGGGCTTTTTCCTTCCGGGTGCCGGTCAGTCCGGCATGCGCCACGGGGTGCCGCACTTGCGGCAGCGCACCCGAAGCCAGGGGCAGGGGAGCGAATCGTCCGCGGGATCGAGGTAGGGCCCCTCGGCGGTCGTTCCGCTCGCGAGAATTTCGAAGCGGGCGTAGGTGCCGCAGGACGGACAGGTCGATCGATCGCCGTAGCGCTCGGCGCGCTGCAGCACGGTGATGTAGCGCTTCCAGGAGTAAAGGCCGAGCAGGACGGAGCCGGCGACCGCCGCGAGCAGCGCAGCCGGCTTCCAGCCGAACTCGGTGAACGTGATGCTCTCGAGGCAGGCTGCCACCGTGATCCCGCACAGCACGCAGGTGGTGAACGACAGATGGCTGTCGATGAGCTGCCGCTCGTACCACTTGCGGAATCCCATCTTGCGGATGCGGGTCGCGATGTCCATCGAGTCGGTTACGCCGGTGCGGGCAGCCTGGATGCCGGGTCGCGCCGCGATCAGCGGGCGGCGGGCGCGGGAGTTCGCGGTGCCGGGGCGGGCAGCGGTTTCGGACGGGGCTTCGGGCGGGGCGGGACGACGATGGGTTGCTGTCCCGGCCCGTAGACGATCACCGCGGTTTCGCGCGCTTCCTCGCGCGCCAGCGCTTCGCGCTCCTGTTGCGCTTCCTTTTCGCGCCGCTCGCGCTGGCGTTGCCGCTCGGCCTCCTCGCTCGCGATGCGCTCCTCGAGGCGGCGCTGCGCCTCATCGCCTTGCCGGAGCACGCGCTCGCGCTGCGCCGGATCGAAGTCGGTATTGGCGGGCGTCGTGTCGACCTTGCGCTCGGCGGCAGCGGCCGGGCAGGGGCGCTCCTGGTAGGTGACGCGCCCCTCGGCGTCGGTGCAGCGGTAGGCCTGCTGCGCGCCGGCCGGAACCGCCAACGCGGCGAGGGACCAGGCGATCGTCGCCGCGCGTGCCCGCACGCTCCCGTTCCTCAACTCGAGGGGGACGGCTTCGGCTTCGGCAATGCCTGCCCGGGGCGGCCCGGGAAGCCCCAGGGCGGGTTCCAGGGGATGTCCTCGGGGCGGGTCTTGAGCGCCTCCTCGCGGGCGCGGCGCGCGGCCTCGTCGCGTTCGCGCATTTCCTTCAGGTAGCGATCGCGCTCGCGTTCGCGGGCGTCCCCGGCCAGGCGGCCCGACAATTCGCTGCCCCGCCAGGCGTCGCGCTCGAGGTTGCGGCGGGCGTCGATCTCGTCCTGCACGTCCGGGGCCGGGCCCATGGGTACGCGCTTCTGCGCGGACTTCGCGTCGCAGGGTGTCTCCTGGTACGAGACCTTGCCGTCCGCGCCGGTGCAGCGGAAGACGGTCTGCGCCGCGGCGGGCGCGGCGAGCGCGAGGGAAGCGACGGCGATGGCGAGCCTCATACGACCTCCTTCGCCTGCCGGTCCGCGTGGTACGACGAGCGCACCATCGGTCCGCAGGCGGCGTTGGCGAAGCCCATGCGCGCGGCCTCGACCTCGAACATCCGGAATTCGTCGGGGTGGACGTAGCGCAGCACCGGCAGGTGGCTCTTCGAGGGCTGCAGGTACTGGCCGATCGTGAGCATGTCCACGCCGTGCTCGCGCAGGTCGCGCATCACCGCGAGGATTTCGTCGTTGGTCTCGCCCAGCCCCACCATCAGGCCGCTCTTGGTGGGCACGCCGGGCCGGGCGGCCTTGAAGTCCGCAAGGAGACGCAACGAATGGGCGTAGTCGGAGCCGGGCCGGGCCTGCGCGTACAGGCGCGGCACCGTCTCGAGGTTGTGGTTCATGACATCCGGCGGGTCCTGCGCGAGAAGCGCGAGGGCTTTCTCCAGCCGGCCGCGGAAGTCGGGCGTGAGGATCTCGATCTTCGTGCCGGGGGCGGTGGCGCGGATGGCGCGGATGCAATCGGCGAAATGGCCGGCGCCGCCGTCGCGCAAGTCGTCGCGGTCCACGCTCGTCACGACCACGTAGCGCAGTTTCATCGCGGCAATGGTCTCGCCGAGCAGGCGCGGCTCGTCCGCGTCGAGCGCGAGGGGGCGGCCGTGGGCCACGTCGCAGAAGGGGCAGCGGCGCGTGCAGTACTCGCCCATGATCATGAACGTGGCCGTGCCGTGGCCGAAACACTCGCCGATGTTGGGGCAGGAGGCTTCCTCGCAGACGGTGACGAGCTTCGCGCCCCGCAGGATCCGCTTGATCTCGTGGAATCGCTCGCCGCCGCCGGCGCGCACGCGGATCCACTCGGGCTTCCTCAGCGTTTCGGCGGGAACGACCTTGATGGGAATTCGCGCGGTCTTCCCGGCGCGCTTGGCGTCGAGCTTGGCGGCGGGTCCGCGGGTATCGGTCATGGATTCGGCCTGGGGGGATAGAGCGCGGCGAGGAGCGTCGACTCCCAGCGCGCGCGAACGGCATCCATCGTATCACCGGCCCCCAGGTCGGCCAGGCGCGTGGCCGGGAGCCCGGGGTAGCCGCAGGGATTGATGCCGGCGAAGGCGCCGAGTTCGGGATCCACGTTGAGTGCGATGCCGTGGAACGTGCACCCGCGCGAGACGCGAAGGCCCACCGCGGCGAGCTTGGCCCCGGCCACGTAAACCCCGGGCATGCCCTCCTGCCGGTGGGCGGCGATGCCGTAACCCGTGCACAGGTCGATCACCGATCTCTCGAGGCGGCGCACGAGCTCGCGTACCCCGTAGCCCGAGCGGCGCAGGTCGAGCATCACGTACGCGAGAAGCTGTCCCGGGCCATGCCAGGTGACCTGTCCGCCGCGGTCGATGCGCACGACGGGGGTCGAGCCGGCATCCAGGACGTGCTCGGGTTTCGCCGCGAGGCCCAGGGTGTAGACGGGCGGGTGCTCGACGAACCAGAGCTCGTCCGGCGTGTCCGGGCCGCGCGACTTCGTGAAATCCTGCATCGCGCGCCAGACGGGCTCGTACCCGGCCCGGCCGAGGGCGCGCACGCGGGCGGCCACGGGGGCCTAGAGCACCATCATCACCTTCGGGTGGCCGGTGAGCGCCTGGTAGAGCGCATCCAGCTGCTCTCGCGAGCGCGCCTCGATGGTGACGGTGACGGAAAGGTACTTGCCGGCGGACGAGGGCCGCATCTCGACCGTGGCGGGGTCGAAATCCGGCGCGTGGGCGAGGACGACATCCACGACCTCCTGCGCGAAGCCTTCCTCGCGCCGCCCCATGACCTTGATCGGGAAGGGCGTCGGAAAGGTGAGGAGCGAGACTTCCGGGGAGGGCTCGGACATCGGGGATCAGGCGGCGAGCTTCGCCTTGTAGTCCTGGAAGAGGGCATGCATGCGCTTGAACACCGGGCCGGGAACGCCCGCGCCCACGGGCTTGCCGTCGAGGGTGGTGACGGCGATGACCTCCTTGGTGGAGGACGAAAGCCAGATCTCGTCCGCCACGCGCACGAGCGTCTCGGCCACCGGGCGGATCTGGAACTGCACGTGGCCGCCGGCGGCCAGCTCGGCGAGGAGCTCGTAGGTGATGCCGAGCAGGATGTGGTTGTCCTGCGGCGCGGCATAGACCACGCCGTCCTTCACGACGAACACGTTCGAGGCCGCGGCCTCGGTGAGGTAGCCGTCGCGGAAGAGCACCGTCTCCGTGGCACCCGCGTCCGCCGAGATCTGGCGCGCGAGCACGTTGCCCAGGAGCGACACCGACTTGATGTGGCACTTGTGCCAGCGGAAATCGCTCGCGCTCACGCAGGCGACGCCCTTGTCGATCATCTCCCTCGACGGGTTCACCATCGGGCTCGACATCATGAACACCGTGGGCGCGAGGCCCTTCGGGATCACGTGGTCGCGCTTGGGCGGCACGCCGCGGGTGACCTGGATGTAGACGGCCTGGTCGCCGGCATGGTGGGCGAGGAGGGCCTTCACCGCATCGACCCAGCCTTCGGCCGTGTACGGGTTCGAAAGGCCGATCTCGTCCATCGAGCGCTGCAGCCGCGCGAAGTGCTCGTGGGCGCGCAGCAGCTTTCCGCCGTAGGCGGGAATCACCTCGTAGACGCCGTCGCCGAAGAGGAAGCCGCGGTCGAGCGGGGAGATGTGGACCTGGTCGAGGGGGACGAGCTGGCCGTTGAAATGGGCGATCGGGGAGGTCATGGCGCCTTACCGGAAGAACAGGCGGATCGTGTCCCATCCGCGGGAGAGGAACCCGGCGACCGGCACGTCCTCGAGGGCGACCACGGGGATCTCGGCCACGGCGACGTTGTCACGGGTGAGTTTCATTATCCCTGCTTTCTGCCCCACCGAGTAGGGCGCGAGGAAGGGCTGCTGCGTCTCGAGCTGGGCCTTGAGGCCCGTGAAGCGCTCGCGCGGCAGCGTGAGCCAGACGTCGCGGTCGAAGCCCAGCTTGATCGTGGACCGCGTGCCCTTGAAGATCTCCGGCGAGCCCACGGTGTCGCCCTTCTTGTAGAGGCGCTGCGTGTCGAAGGCGAGGAAGCCGAAGTTGAGGAGCTTCTGGTTCTCGGAGACGCGCAGGGCGTCCGACTGCGCGCCCATCACCACCGAGACGAGGCGGCGGTCGCCCCGCTTGGCGGAAGCCACGAGGCAGTAGCCCGCGGCCTCGGTGAAGCCGGTCTTCACGCCGTCCACGGTGGTGTCCATCCAGAGCAGGCGGTTGCGGTTCGCCTGCTTGATGCCGTTGTAGGCGTACTCCTTCTGCGAGTAGTGGGCCGCGTAGTCGGCCGGGAAGTCGCGGATGAGCGCCATGGCGAGCGTGGCCATGTCGCGCGCGGAGGCGTAGTGGTCCTTGGCGGGCAGGCCCGTCGCGTTCATGAAGTTGGAGTTCGTGAGGCCCAGGCGCTTCGCCTCGCGGTTCATGAGCTGGGCGAAGGTGTCCTCGGAGCCGGCGACGGCCTCCGCGAGCGCGATGGTGGCGTCGTTGCCGGATTGGATGATCATGCCCTTCACGAGCTCGGCCACCGTCACCGGCTTGCGGGGCTCGATGAACATGCGCGAGCCCTCGGCCTTCCAGGCGCGCTCGGAGACGGGCACCGCGGCGTTCGGGTCCAGCTTCTTGTCCCTCAGGGCGCCGAAGACGATGTAGGCCGTCATCAGCTTGGTGAGCGAGGCGGGGTCGAAGCGGTCGTCGTCCGACACCGCGGCGAGCACCTGCCCGGAGAGCGCGTCGACCAGGTGGTAGGCGCGGGCGGCGACGGGCGGGGCGGTGATCTGCTGGGCGAGGGCGTTGAGCGGCGCGAAGCCGGGGAGGGGAAGGATTGCGGCGAGGAGCAGTGCGGCGAGGCGTTTCATCGAGGGGGGGCGTTCTGGGCAGGTGAGATGACAGGGGCGAAATCGAGCGAGGCGCGGATCTTGTCCGCGATGGCCTGGGCTTCCTCGCGCGTCTTGTAGGGGCCGAGGCGCACGCGGTGCAGGCCGCCCGCGCTCGCGACCTGGATCGGTTCGAGGATCCAGGACAGTTCCCGCGAGACGTGCGCGCGGAAGCTCTCCGCATTGTCGACACTGGAGAACGCGCCGAGTTGCAGGATGAACCCCCCGGAGGCCGGCGCGACCAGCGGCGTCTCGATCTCGGCGGGGCGCGGAACGGGCGGTTCGGTCCTGAGCGGGGTCGTGACGCTCGCGGACGCGGCCGCCGTCGCGGGTGGGGCCGGGGGCGATGCGGGTGGTGAAGCGGGCCTGGGCGCAGCGGCGGGCGGGCGCGGCCCGGCGGCCACGATCGTGCCGGCATCGCGGGCGAACACGCGTTCCACCTCCACCGGGCCGCTGCCCGGGCCGGCGATGCCGAGCTTGGCAGCCGCGGCGTAGGAGAGGTCGATGACGCGGCCCTCGTGGAAGGGCCCGCGGTCGTTCACGCGCACCACCACCGAGGCGCCGCTCTTCAGGTTCGTCACGCGCGCGAAGCTCGGGATGGGCAGCGTCTTGTGGGCCGCGGTCATCGCGAACATGTCGTAGACCTCGCCGGAGGAGGTCTTCTGGCCGTGGAACTTGCGCCCGTACCAGGAGGCGAGGCCGCGCTCCCTCATCGGCTCGTCGTTCACGACCGGCGCGTAGGAGCGGCCGAAGACGGTGTACGGCCGGTTGGCGTAGCGGTGGTAGGGCTCCGCGGTCGGCACGGCATCGGGAATCAAGGCGATGTCGGCGGGCACGGAGTCCGGCGGGCCGTCGTCCGAGTAGTAGGCGGGCTTCTTCGGCTCGCCCTTGGGCGGCGCCTTGGGGGCCGTGCCGCACGCCGCGACGACGAGGGCCGGCGCGAGGAGGGCGAGGGCGCGCCTCAACTCGACACCAGTTGCTTGTGGGTCGAGATGGACATGAGGACGCCGAAGCCCACCAGCATCGACAGCAGGGCCGTCCCCCCGTAGCTCATGAGGGGCAGCGGCACGCCCACCACCGGCAGGATGCCGCTCACCATGCCCATGTTCACGAAGGCGTACGTGAAGAACGTGAGCGAGATCGCGCCGGCCGTGAGGCGGGCGAAGGTGGTCGACGCGTTGGCCGCGATCATGAGCCCCCGGGCGACGATGAGGGCGTAGAGCAGGATGAGGACGAGGTTGCCCGCGAGCCCGAACTCCTCGCCGTACACCGCGAGGATGAAATCCGTGGAGCGCTCGGGCACGAAATCGAGCTGCGCCTGGGTGCCGTTCAGCCAGCCCTTGCCCAGGACGCCGCCCGAGCCGATGGCGATCGTCGACTGGATGATGTGGTAGCCCGCGCCCAGCGGGTCCTCCATCGGGTCGATGAGGGTGAGCACGCGCCGGCGCTGGTAGTCGTGCAGCATCCCCCACAGCACGGGCAGCAGGGCGAGCCCGGTCACGCCGAGCGAGACGATGATCTTCCACGACAGCCCCGCCAGGAAGATCACGAAGAACCCCGAGGCGAAGATGAGCAGGGCCGTGCCCAGGTCCGGCTGGCGCACGATGAGCCCCACCGGCAGCGCGAGGAGGATCGCCGCCAGGGCGTAGTCGCGCAGCTTGAGCCCCTCCTCGTGCCGCTGGAAGTACCAGGCGAGCATGAGCGGCACGGCGATCTTCATGATCTCCGAGGGCTGGATCGTGGTGAAGCCCAGGTTCAGCCAGCGCCGCGCGCCGTTTCGCACCTCGCCGAAGAGCGCGACCCCCACCAGCAGCACGAGCCCGCCCACGTAGGCCGGCACCGCCAGGCGCATGAGCGCCTGCGGCGGGATGTTGGCGACGATCCACAGGGCGGCGAGCGCCACGGCGAGGTTGCGTCCCTGGCCCATGACGCGGTCGAGGGAACCGCCGCCCGAGGCCGAATACACCACCGTGAGCCCGAGCGAGACCGTGAGCACGAGGGCCACCATCAGGGGGCCGTCGATCCGCCGCGCGAGGATCTCGAAGAGGCGGCTAATCATTCGGGCCGTCCTCCTCGCCCAGCTTCTGCTTGCGCTCCGGGCGCTTGCCCAGGATCGCGAAATCGAACACCTCGCGCGCGATGGGGCCGGCGGTCGATCCGCCGTGGCCGCCGTTCTCCACGAGGATCGCGAGGGCGACCTTGGGATTGTCCGCGGGCGCGTAGGCGATGAAGAGCGCGTGGTCGCGGTGGCGCTCCTTCACTTTCTTCTCGTCGTACTTCTCGCCCGCCTTCATCCCGACGACCTGCGCCGTGCCCGTCTTGCCGGCCACGAGGTAGGGCGCCCCCTGGCCCACCCGCGTGGCCGTGCCTCCGGGCTTCGTCACGTCGATCATCGCGGCGCGCACCAGCTCGAGGTGCTCGGGCTTGATCGAAAGCGACTCGCGCGCGCGGATCGGGAGCTCGCGGATCTCCTGCGTGCGCGCGTCCTGCACCCCGCGCACCAGGCGCGGGTGCACGGCGTTGCCGCCGTTGGCGAGCGTCGCCACGGCGGTGGCGAGCTGCAGGGGCGTCGAGAGCCAGTACCCCTGCCCGATGCCCACGCTGATCGTGTCGCCGGCATACCACTTCTGCTTGAAGCGTTGCCACTTCCAGTCCGTCGAGGGCTGCAGGCCCGGCAGTTCGCCGTCGATGTCGATGCCGGTGCGCGAGCCGAAGCCCAGGGGCGTCATGAAGCGGTGGATCGCGTCGACGCCCAGGTCGTTCGCGAGGCCGTAGTAGTACGTGTCGCAGGAGACGACGATCGAGCGGTGCAGGTTCACCATGCCGTGCCCGCCCGGCTTCCAGTCGCGGAAGGGGCGCGACACGCCCGGCAGCATCCAGTGGCCGGGATCGGAGATCGCGTACTCGGGCGTGCGCTTTCCGTAGTGCAGCGCGGCCAGGGCCATGAACGGCTTGATGGTCGAGCCCGGCGGGTACTGGCCCCGCAGCGCCCGGTTGTTGAGCGGCTTGTCGGGCGAGTTGTTGAGCGCGTCCCAGTTGACCGGGTCGATGCCGTCCACGAAGAGGTTCGGGTCGAAGCCGGGCTTGGAGACGAGCGCGAGCACGTCCCCGGTCGAGGGGTCCAGGGCGACCAGGGCGCCGCGGTAATCCTGGAACGCTTCCTCGGCCACCTTCTGCAGCTCGATGTCGAGGGTGACCAGCAGGTTGTTGCCCGACTGGGGCTCGGAGCGGGAGAGCGCGCGGATGGCGCGGCCGCCGGCGTCGATCTCCACCTGTTCGCTTCCGGTGGTGCCGTGCAGCTCCTTCTCGTAGGCGCCCTCGATGCCGAGCTTGCCGATGTGGTCGGTTCCCTTGTAGTTGGTGGTGAGGCCCGCGGTCTCGATGCGGCGCACGTCGGCCTCGTTGATGCGGCCGATGTAGCCGATCGCGTGCGAGGCCACCTCGCCGTGGGGGTACGAGCGGAAGAGCCGGGCCTTGATCTCGAAGCCCGGGAAGCGCCAGCGGTTCACCGCGAAGCGGGCGACCTCCTCCTCCGTGAGGCGCGTGCGGATGGGCAGGCTCTCGAAGTTCTTGCTCTCCTCCTGCAGGCGCTTGAAGCGGCGCCGGTCGCGCGGGGCCACTTCGATCACCGTGGCCAGATCGTCGATCGCCTTCTCGACGTTGCCCACCTTGGACGGGGTGATCTCGAGCGTGTAGGCCGAGTAGTTGGCGGCGAGCACCTGGCCCTTGCGGTCGAGGATGATGCCGCGGTTGGGCACCACCGGCACGACGGAGATGCGGTTCGCCTCGGCAAGCGTGTGGTAGTACTCGCGCTGGACCACCTGCAGCCACACGAAGCGCGAGACGAGCAGCCCGAAGGCGACGAGGGCGAGGACGCCGGCGACCGTGAGCCGGTTGCGGAAGACGGTGAGCTCGCGCCGCGGATCGCGCAGCGCCTGCCCGACCATCACGAGGCGTTCTCCCGGCGCATCCGGCGAAGCCCCGGCAGGTAGAGGATGCCGCTGATGGGCGCCCACAGCATCGCGGCGATGACCGGCGAGAGCAGGATCGCGACGCCGGGGAAATCCGCGCCCAGCAGCAGGTTGAGCAGCAGGATCATGAGGGTCGCCCCGAGGGCGAGGCCGGCCACGTGCAGCGTCTGCTCGCCCAGGGGGAAGGACAGGATGCGCACGCG
The DNA here is from genome assembly GCA_016711875.1 of Betaproteobacteria bacterium. Classification (GTDB taxonomy): domain Bacteria; phylum Pseudomonadota; class Gammaproteobacteria; order Burkholderiales; family Usitatibacteraceae; genus FEB-7. The sequence continues at coordinate 1,238,441 of JADJSD010000001.1, forward strand.
GATCACCTGCGCGCCGTAGGCGACGAGCACGTAGGCGAGCGCGTGCTGGCCGAGCAGCATCGAGTCGTTCACGTCCATCGCGAGGCCCAGGAAGAACGCGAGCCCCTGGCCCACGGAACTCGGCTGGTGGACCGCCCAGAAGAGCATCACGATCATCACGAGGTCGGGCCGCGCGAGCAGCAGCCAGCCGGACCACGGCAACGCATTGAAGAGGTAGGCGGCGAGGAGCGAACCGATGATGAGCCCCGGGCCGGCCGGGAGCTTCATGACGTCCCGCGCGAGAGGGGTCAGGTCGGCGGGCGTTCTCATGGCCTTGCCCTCGCCTTGCCGGGCGCCTTCTCGCGCACGGGCCGCTTGTCGTCGCCGGCCGGGAGCGGGGGCGGCAATTCCGGGCGCTTCGCCGTGAGGATGCGCACGAACCGGTGGTTGTCGACGCCGGCCGCGGGCTTCGCGGTGATCTTCGCGAACACGTAGGCGGCGTTCTTCTCGACGGCCGTCACCCGGGCCACGACGAGCCCGGGCGGATAGGTGCCGTCGATGCCGGAGGTGACGAAGAGATCGCCGTTCTGGATGTCCGCCGAGACCGGCATGAAGGGCACGTCGATCGAGCCGTCCTTGCCCGAGCCCACGGCGATGGCGCGAAGTCCGTTCCTCGTGAGCATCACCGGCACGGCCTGGTCCTTCTCCGTGAGCAGCGTCGCCTCGCTGGTGAAGGTGCCCACGGCGGTGACCTGGCCGACGACGCCATCGGCGTCGATCACCGGCATGCCCGAGTGCACGCCCTGCGAGAGTCCCTTGTCCAGCACGAGCTTGCGGGTGAAGGGGTTGCGGCCGTAGGAGAGCATCTCGGCCAGCACGCCGTCGGTGGCGTAGCGCGAGCGTCCCGGCGACATGTCGGCCAGGTGCTTCTGCTCGGTCGCGAGGAGCTGCGCCTTCTGCGCGTCCGCGGCGTATTCCAGGAGCTTCGCCTTGAGTTCCTGGTTCTCCTTGAGCAGGCGGTCCTGCGAGGTGAAGTAATCCGAGAGGCGGCCGAGCATCGCGGCCGGGGCCGCGGCGGCCTGCTGGAGCGGATGGACCAGCACCGAGAGCGAGAGCCGCACCGCCTCGAGCGCGCCGAAGCGGTGGTCCGCGATCATGATCGCGATGGCCACCAGGCTGAAGAAGGTGAGCCGCGCGAGCGGGCTCGGGCCTCGGTGGAAGAAGGGCGGCGGATCGTGGATCACGAGGCCTCGGGTCGGAAGCGAAGAAGCCCGCCTTGCGAGCTACGCGGGGCGGGCTTCCGGGCGGGCACGGGGCTCAATCGTTGGTGAAGACCGTCCCGAGCTTGTCCATCTCCTCGAGCGCGCGGCCGGAACCGCGCACGACGCACGTGAGCGGATCGTCGGCGACGATCACCGGCAGGCCCGTCTCCTCCATGAGGAGGCGATCGAGCTCGCGCAGCAACGCGCCGCCGCCCGTGAGCACCATGCCCTTTTCGGCGATGTCGGCGCCCAGTTCCGGCGGCGTCTGCTCGAGGGCGCTCTTCACGGCCGAGACGATGGAGTTGAGCGGGTCGGTGAGGGCTTCGAGGATCTCGTTGGACGAGATCGTGAACGACCGGGGGATGCCTTCGGCGAGGTTGCGGCCCTTCACTTCCATCTCGCGCACCTCGGCGCCGGGGAAGGCCGAGCCGATGGTCTTCTTGATGTTCTCGGCCGTCGCCTCGCCGATGAGCATGCCGTAGTTGCGGCGGATGTAGTTGATGATGGCCTCGTCGAACTTGTCGCCGCCCACCCGCACGGAAGCCGAGTAGACGATGCCGCCGAGCGAGATCACGCCGACTTCCGTGGTGCCGCCGCCGATGTCCACGACCATGGAGCCGGTCGCGTCGGCGATGGGCAGGTCCGCGCCGATGGCCGCGGCCATCGGTTCCTCGATCAGGAACACCTGCGAGGCGCCCGCGCCGATGGCGCTTTCCTTGATCGCGCGCCGCTCGACCTGCGTCGAGCCGTAGGGCACGCAGATCACGATGCGCGGGCTGGGCCGGAACCACTGGTTGTCGTGGATCTTCTTGATGAAGTACTTGAGCATCTGCTCCGTGATCGTGAAATCCGCGATCACGCCGTCCTTCATGGGGCGGATGGCCGTGATGTTGCCCGGCGTGCGCCCGAGCATCTGCTTGGCCGCGAGGCCGACCGCCTGGATGGTCTTCTTGCCGCTCGGGCCGCCTTCCTGGCGGATGGCGACGACCGACGGCTCGTCGAGGACGATGCCCTTGCCGCGCACGTAGATCAGCGTGTTGGCGGTGCCGAGATCGATCGCGAGATCGGTGGAAAAGTACTTGGAAACGAAGGAGAACATCTTGATCCGTAAGAGAATTCGGGGTACTGCCTTTCCCCCGGGGCGGGGGGTCGCCTATAATAGCCCAAAATCCCCTTGAATTAAGGCCTTAGCGCATTTTTTGCATGTTGACCCTCGATGAAGTCCGCCGCATCGCCGACCTCGCCCGGATCGAAGTTCCGGAAGGGGAAGTCGCGGCCCTGCAGCAGCAGCTCAACGGCATCTTCGGCCTCATCGAACAGATGCGCGCCGTGGACACCGCCGGCGTCGAGCCGATGGCCCACGCCATCGACCTCACCCAGCGCCTGCGCGAGGACGCCGTGACGGAGGAAGACCGGCACGCGCTCTACCAGGAGGGCGCCCCGCAGGTGGAGGCCGGGCTCTACCTCGTGCCCAAGGTCATCGAGTAGCGCCATGCACGACCGCCCCCTCGCCGCGCTCGCCGCGGGCCTCGCCGCGCGCGAATTCTCGAGCGAGGAACTGGTGCGCCACCAGCTCGATCGCATCGCCCGCCTCGACGGGGGCCTCAACGCCTTCATCACCGTGGACGAGGAGAAGGCCCTGGCCGCCGCCCGCGCGGCCGACGAGCGCCTGGCCCGGGGCGAGGGCGGCCCGCTCACCGGCATCCCGATCGCCCACAAGGACCTCTTCTGCGCCAAGGGGTGGAAGACCACCTGCGGCTCGAAGATCCTCTCCAACTGGGTCGCGCCGTACGACGCGCACGTGGTGGAGCGGCTCGCCGGCGAGGGCGCGGTGCTCGTGGGCAAGACCAACATGGACGAGTTCGCGATGGGCTCGTCGAACGAAAGCTCGTTCTACGGCCCGGTGAAGAACCCCTGGGACCGCACGCGCGTGCCCGGCGGAAGCTCCGGCGGCTCCGCGGCGGCCGTGGCCGCACGCCTCGTGCCGGCGGCGACCGGCACCGACACCGGCGGCTCCATTCGCCAGCCCGCCTCCCTCTGCGGCGTCTCCGGCATCCGCCCCACCTATGGCGCGGTGTCGCGCTACGGCATGGTGGCGTTCGCCTCCTCGCTCGACCAGGGCGGGGCCTTCGGCGAGTCCGCCGAGGATCTCGCGCTCATGCTGAACGCGATGGCGGGGTTCGACCCCCGCGATTCCACGAGCGTCGAGCGGCCGGGGGAGGACTACCGGCGCGACCTCGCGAAGCCCCTGGCCGGCCTTCGCGTGGGCCTGCCCCGGGAGTACTTCACGGCGGATCTCGCACCCGACGTGGCCGCCTGCGTCACGGGCGCCATCGACGAGCTGAAGCGCCTGGGAGCCGTTCCCGTGGAGATCAGCCTGCCCAACCAGCACCTGGCCGTGCCCGTCTACTACGTGATCGCGCCGGCCGAGGCCTCGTCGAACCTCTCGCGCTTCGACGGCGTGCGCTACGGATTCCGCGCCGCCGAGTACGCGGACCTGAACGACCTGTACCGCAAGACCCGCGCGCAGGGCTTCGGGGCCGAGGTGAAGCGCCGCATCCTCGTGGGCGCCTACGTGCTCTCCCACGGCTACTACGACGCCTACTACCTGCAGGCGCAGAAGGTGCGCCGGCTCATCGCCCGGGACTTTACCGAGGCCTTCGAGGCCTGCGACGTGATCGCCGGCCCGGCCGCGCCCACCGTGGCGTTTCCCCTCGGCGAGAAGTCGAACGACCCGGTGCAGATGTACCTCGAGGACCTCTACACCATCAGCGTGAACCTCGCGGGCCTGCCGGGCCTGTCGGTGCCCTGCGGCTTCGGCGCCCACGGCCTGCCGGTGGGGCTGCAGGTGATCGGCAACTACTTCGACGAGGCGCGCATGCTGCAGGTGGCGCACCGGTACCAGCTCGCGACGGACTGGCATCGCCGCCGCCCGGGAAACCTGCGGTGAGCGCCGGCTGGGAAGTCGTCATCGGCCTGGAGACGCACGCGCAGCTGTCCACCGCGTCCAAGATCTTCTCCGGCGCATCCACCGCCTTCGGCGCCGCGCCCAACACGCAGGCCTCGGCCGTGGACCTCGCGCTGCCCGGGGTATTGCCGGTGCTGAACGCGGGCGCCGTCGTGCGCGCCATCCGCTTCGGCCTGGCGGTCGGCGGCACCATCGCGCCGCGCAGCGTCTTCGCGCGGAAGAACTACTTCTACCCCGACCTGCCGAAGGGCTACCAGATCAGCCAGTTCGAGTTGCCGGTGGTCGTGGGCGGCGAGATCCTCATCGCCGTGGAGGGCGTCGAGAAGCGCGTGCGCCTCACCCGCGCCCACCTCGAGGAGGACGCGGGAAAGAGCCTGCACGAGGACTTCCACGGCATGAGCGGCATCGACCTGAACCGGGCCGGCACGCCGCTGCTCGAGATCGTGAGCGAGCCGGACCTGCGCTCGGCGAAGGAGGCGGTCGCCTACGCGAAGACGCTGCATTCGCTCGTTCGCTGGATCGGCATCTGCGACGGCAACATGCAGGAGGGCTCGTTCCGCTGCGACGCCAACGTGTCCGTGCGCCGGCCCGGCGCGCCCCTCGGCACGCGCTGCGAGATCAAGAACCTCAACTCCTTCCGCTTCCTGGAGAAGGCCATCGACTTCGAGGTGCGCCGCCAGGTGGAGCTGATCGAGGACGGCGGCAAGGTGGTCCAGGAGACGCGCCTGTGGGACCCGCAGAAGGGCGAGACGCGCGCGATGCGCTCCAAGGAGGACGCGCAGGACTACCGCTACTTCCCCGACCCGGACCTGCTGCCCCTCGAGATCACGCCGCAGGCCATCGCCCGGGAACGCGACGCCATGCCGGAGCTGCCCGCCGCCATGCGCGAGCGGTTCATCGCCGGGCACGGCCTGCCCGCTTCCGACGCGACGACGCTCACGGCGTCGAAGGCGCTGGCGGATTACTTCGAGGCGGTGGTGAAGGCCGTGGGCGGCGAGCCGAAGGCCTGCGCCAACTGGGTGCTGGGGGAATTCTCCGCGCTCCTCAACCGCCTGGAGGTCGAGGCCGACGCCGGCCCCGTGCCGCCGGCCGCGCTCGCCGGCCTGGTGAAGCGCGTGCTGGATGGGACCATCTCCGGCAAGAGCGCCAAGGACGTCTTCGCCGCCATGGCCGCGGGCGAGGGCGAGGCGGACGCGATCATCGAGGCGAAGGGCCTGCGCCAGGTCTCGGACGCCGGCGCCATCGAGGCGATCGTCGACGAGGTGCTCGCCGGGAACGCGAAACAGGTGGAGGACTACCGGGCCGGCAAGGAGAAGGCCTTCAACTCGCTCGTGGGGCAGGTGATGAAGGCCTCGCGCGGCAAGGCGAACCCCGCGCAGGTGAACGAGATACTGAAGCGAAAGCTCGGCCAGGTCGCCGGCTTGGCGCCCTAATTCGTCGGCACGATGTAGATGTTGTAGCGCTTGGTCTGCACGGCGGGCTGGTTGGCCTTCTTGGCCGCGGCCTCGATCTCGCGGGGGTCGCGCAGGTCCAGGCGGCCTTCGCGGTGAGCCTGCTTGAGCTCCTGCCAACGCTTCTTGTCGGCCTCGTAGCGAACCTTGATCTGCTCGATCTCCCTGTCGTAGGAGGCGAGGTTCGCCGCGAGCTGGGTCCTTTCCTTCTTCGCCCGCTCGAGGTCGGAGGTGACCTGCGGGGGCGCCTCGCGCGTCTTGCCGGCGGTGGCCTTGCTCTTGCCGGCCTTGTAGAACTCCATCTCGTCCTCGAGTTCCTTGATGCGCTTGTCGACGGCCTCGCTGCGCTCCCGGGCGCCCTTGATGCGGTTCTGCACCGGGTCGATGTTGCGGTCGCGCGAGACGTCGAAATCCCGCTCGTTGCTGTACGTGGCGAGGAGGGCGAGGTCCTTGCGGCGCTGCTCGTCGGCGGCGCGGGCGGCCTCTTTCTTGCGCGCTTCCTCGTCGATGCGCGCCTGCTTCTGCTCCTCGGTGGGCGTCGGGTCGATCTTGCGCAGGACCGTGCCGGACTTGGTCACCTCGTACATGATCACGCGGTCGCACTGCGGCGGCGGCGTGTCGCCGATGTGGGTCTTGCCCTTCTCGTCCGTGCACTTGTAGAGCGCGTGCGCGCCCGGCGCGAAGGCCAGGGCGGCCAGGACCAACAGGATCTTCCTCATGGACATCGTTTCCTCGTGCGCCGGGCCCCGCCGGTCGTCCTGCCGGCTTCGCGGCCCTGCTGTCGTGACTGAACGCTACGCCGCCACGCCATACCGCTCGCGGTAGGCTTCGATGGCAGGCACCTGGCCCCGCAGGTCGTCCCGGGCCCGCAGGGTGGCGAGCACGTCGTCCAGCGTGGCGATGGCTACAACGGGGATGCCGAAGGAACGGCTGACTTCCTGGGTGGCGGACAGCTCGCCTTGGCCCCTTTCCTGCCGGTCCAAAGCAATTAGCACGCCAGCGGGAGTGGCCCCCGCGGCCCGGATCATCGCCTCGGATTCGCGGACGGAAGTCCCGGCCGAAATGACGTCGTCGATGACGAGCACCCGCCCGGCCAGCGGGGCGCCCACGATGTTCCCGCCCTCGCCGTGGTCCTTCGCCTCTTTCCGGTTGTAGGAGAACGGCACATTGTGACCAAGTTGGGCCAGTGCCACGGCCGTGGCCGAGGCGAGGGTGATGCCCTTGTAGGCCGGGCCAAAGAGCAGGTCGAAGGGCACCTTCGAAGCGAGGGCCGCCTGGGCGTAGTACCGCGCGAGTTCCCCGAGGCTTGCGCCGTCGTGGAAGAGCCCGGCGTTGAAGAAATAGGGCGATGCCCGCCCGGCCTTGGTCTTGAACTCGCCGAAGCGCAGCACGCCGATCCGGATGGCGAATTCGACGAACTGGCGGCGGAAATCGGTGGCCTGGGGGGCGGGCGAGTCCATGGCGGGAGCGGTAGCCTATAAGATGCCGGCTATTTTCCACCAAACCCAACGCGAAAACGAGCATCGCCCGTGCGCATCGTCACTGCAAACGTCAATGGCATCCGGTCGGCCACGTCCAAGGGATTCCTCACCTGGATGAAGCGCCAGAAGGCGGACCTCGTCTGCCTGCAGGAGATCAAGGCCCAGGAAGCCGACCTCGCCCGCGAGATCCTCGCGCCGGGGAAATTCCACGCCTTCTGGCATCCCGCCGAGAAGAAGGGCTACAGCGGCGTCGCCATCTACGCCCGCAAGGAGCCGGACCGGGTCGTCCTCGGCCTGGGGATCAAGGACATCGACGCCCAGGGCCGCTACCTCCAGGTGGACTACGGGAACCTCTCCGTGGTCTCGGTCTACGTGCCCTCGGGGTCGTCGTCCGAGGAAGCGCAGGCGCGCAAGTTCTCCTTCATGAAGCGCTTCCTGCCGAAGATGAAGGCGATGAAGGCCTCGGGGCGCGAATTCATCGTCTGTGGCGACTGGAACATCGCCCACAAGGAGATCGACCTCAGGAACTGGCGCTCGAACCGGAAGAATTCCGGCTTCCTGCCCGAGGAGCGCGAGTGGCTCACGACGGTCTTCGACACCGTGGGCTTCGTCGACGTCTTCCGCACGCTCAACCCGTTGCCGGAGCAGTACACGTGGTGGTCCAACCGCGGCCAGGCCTGGGCGAAGAACGTGGGCTGGCGGATCGACTATCACATCGCCACGCCCGGCATCGCCCGGTGCGCCGAGTACGCGCGCATCTACAAGGACGAACGCTTCTCCGACCACGCACCCCTCACCATCGACTATGACTTCGCACTCTGAACGCCGGGGCATTTTTGCCCCCCTCGCTTTCGCGGGCCCCCTCGCCATCGCGGCCCTCCTCGTCCTCGCGGGCTGCGCGGGCATCCAGCCCAGCGTTCCCCTGCCGCGCGATCCGGCACCCCCGTCGCTCGCGATTGTCGAGGGCCTGCCGGCGAAACTGCCCGAGCGGGCCGCGCCCTTCCCGAAGGGCCGCTTCGTGCTGCTGCCCGCGATGGGCGCGGTCGAGACGGTGGCCGAACTCGCCTCGCCGGTTCCCCTGCTGGTCGGCGCGGTCGCCGACGCCGTGAACGCGCAGGGCGCCTCGGCCGAGGAGCGGGTGCTGGTCGACGTGGACCCGCAGGCCATTCTCGCGAAGGCCCTGGCGGACAGCAGCCTCCTCACGGCATCGCCGACGGGACGGGCACTGCGCCTGCGGCCCTTCGTCTTCATCCAGGAGTGCGTCGACGACCGTTACCGGCTCACGTACGTCGCCGACCTCGAGGGCGAATCATGGTCGGGCCGCTATCTCGTTCACCTGCCGGGCACCTTCACGCCGGAGGAGTATGGCCGGCCGACCCCGGCGACGCTCGCACGCCTGCGCGACGACCTCGTACCGGCCGCTGCCCGATTGCGCGACCTCATGGAACGCGACGCGCGCGGCGAACTGCCGGCCTCGGGGAGCAAGGTCGACCTGGGCAGCTACCACCTCGTCGGCAGTCGCTCGAGCGGCCTGCTCCCGCCGGAACTCGTCGTCGCCCGCGGTGCGGAGGTGATCGTGGAGGACGGGGACCGGATCGTGACCCGCATCGCGGGAGACCCGGGCAAGCCGGTGGTGGAAGGCGGGCTCTTCTTCGGCGTGCACGAGTTCCGCCGCTCGCAGCTGCACACGATCCGCCCGGCGGCGGGCCGCTGAGGCGGGGCCGGGTGCCTTGGCGATCTAGTCGACGAACGCGCGGATGTTCGTGGCCACCGCGACGGTTTCGCCGCGCTGGTTGCGGCAGGTGACCTCCGCCATCGCGCGCCGCTTGGCCGGGTCGAGCGAGACGATCGTGTACTCGGTCGCGATGGTGTCGCCGAAGCGCACCGGCGCGACGAACCGCACGCGGTCGTAGCCGAGCGACACGGTGCGGCCGAGCCGCATGCGCGCCGAGGCCGCGGACATGAGCCCCACCATCAGCGCCCCGTGGGCCACGCGCTCGCCGTAGGCGCCCTGCTTCATGTATTCCGCGTCGATGTGGTTGGGCGAGAAGTCGCCCGTGATGCCGGCGAAGAGATAGACGTCGGATTCCGAGATCGTCTTGGTGAAGGTGAGGGTCGTACCGACCTTCACATCCTCGAAGCGGCCGGATTCGGATTGGAAGTACTCGGGGGCGGGCAAGGGGGTCTCCGGTTCGTGAAGGGTCAGAGGACGCGCGCGGCGCGAAGACGGGCGATTTCGCTCTCGGGAAGGGCCAGCCAGTCGGCCAGCACGCCGTCGGTGTCCTCGCCGAGAAGGGGTGGCGCCGTCCAGCCCTCGGTGACGTCGAAAGCGGAATACTTGGCGGCGGCGCCCAGGGTGGGCACTTCGCCGTAGGCCGGGTGCGTGAGCGTCACCTGCATCTTGCGGTGGCGCACCTGCGGGTTCGAGAACACCTGCGCCATGTCGTTCACCGGCGCGCAGGGCACCTTGGCCGCTTCGAGCTTCGCCATGAGGTCGGCCGTGGCGAACTTCGCGACCTCGGCATCCAGGATCGCGTAGAGCGTCTCGCGGTTCGTGACGCGCCCGGGCATGTCCCGGAAGCGCGGGTCCGTGGCGAGATCCGCCCGCCCGATCACGCCGCAGAAGGCCTCGTACAGGTTCTGGAAACCGCCGGCGACGATCGCCCAGCCGTCGGCGGTGCGAAATGCCTTGTACGGCACCTGCTGCGCGTGCTCGGAGCCCCACTTCTGCGGTTCGCGGCCCAGGAGCAGGTACTCGAGCGCGGCGTTCACGAGAAAGGCCACCTCGCTCTCGAGGAGGCTCGTATCCACCTTCTGGCCCAGGCCCGTCGCGGCGCGCTGCAGGAGGGCGGCGAGGATCGCCGACTGGCAGTTCATCCCCGCGAGCATGTCGAAGGCCGAGGTGCCGAGCTTGATGGGCGGCCCGCCGCGCTCCCCCGTGATGGCCATGTAGCCGCCGAGCGCCTGGATGGTGAGGTCGAAGGCGCCCTGCATCGCGTCGGGCCCGTCGGGGCCGAAGCCGGAGATCGAGGCGTAGACGAGCCGCGGCGCCTCGGGCGCGAGGTCTTCGTAACCGAGCCCCAGGCGCGGCATCACGTCGGGGCGGAAATTCTCGAGCACCACGTCGGCCTTCAGGCACAGCGCCCGCGCCACGCGCTTGCCTTCCTCCTGCTGCATGTCGAGCGTGAGGGAGCGCTTGTTGCGGTTGGTCGCGTAGAAGGTGATGCCGTTGCCGTGGTGGAAGGGCGGGCCCTGGCCGCGCAGCGGGTCGCCGCCCTTGGGAATTTCCACCTTGACCACCTCCGCGCCGAGGTCGCCCAGCAGTTGCGCGCAGTAGGGGCCGGCGAAGAAGCGCGTGAAGTCGAGCACGCGGATGCCGGCGAGGGGCTTGGGACGGGAGGCGTTCGTCATCGGGAGGTTCCGGTCGTCTAGTCGCCGCGGAAATCGGGCTTGCGCTTCGCGGCGTGGGCGCGCAGGCCCTCGGCGTAGTCGTTCGTCGCGTCGAGCGGGCGGCGAAGGCGCTGGTCGTGTTCGGCCGCCTCGGCGAAGGGCATCGCGGCGCCCTCGTCGAGCGAGCGCTTGAGTGCGGCCAGGGCGAGCGGCGCGGTGGCTTCCATCTCGGCCACCCAGGCAAGAGCGGACTCGTCCAGTTGCGCACGCGGGGCCACGCGTTCGACGAGGCCCAGGCGCAGGGCCTCGGCGGCATCGAACCGGCGCGCGCCGAAGAGGATCTCCTTCGCGCGCGCCACGCCCACGACGCGCGAGAGCGACACGGGTCCGCCGCTGCCGGGGTACGCGCCGAGGGTCATCTCGGGAAAGCCGAACCGCGTGTCGTCCGCCGCGATGCGCAGGTCGCAGGCGAGGGCGAGTTCGAAGCCGCCGCCCAGGCACCAGCCGTGGACGGCCGCGATCACGGGCCGCGGGCAGGCGCGGATCGCGAAGGTGAGCTCCAGGAGCGAGCGGCTCTGCGCGGCCTTGCCGGCCGCATCGAGGCTCGCGCGTTCCTTGAGGTCGGTACCGGCCGAGAAGGCCCGGTCGCCCGCGGCCGCGATGACGAGGGCGCGCACGCCCGGGGCCGCCGATCCGGCCGCGATGCCCTCGGCGAGCGCGTGCACGAGGGCGGTGGAGAGCGCATTCATCGCCTCCGGCCGGTTCAGCCGCAGCACGAGCGCCGCGCCTTTTCGTTCCTCGAGGAGGATCGTCATGGGGTGTCCCTACTGTATCGCGAGGCGCGAGGAGCCGGCCTCGACGACGACGTGCCGGAGCCACTTCGCGTCGTCGCGCGCGGCATGGTCGGTTCTCTGGTGGGCGCCGCGGCTCTCGGTGCGCGCGAGGGCGGAGCGCGCCACGTGCAGTCCCGTGGAGACCATGTTCGCCGCCTCCAGCGCGCGCAACCGGTCGCGCGGCGTGCGCATCGCGAGGCCCGAGCCCACGGCTTGCGCCAGGGCCTCCAGCCGGGCGATCGCGCGCTCCAGGCCCGCGCGACGCCGGTAAAGGCCGGCGCCCTCGAGGAGCGTCGCGCGAACGGCGTCGCGGATCTCGTCGGGCGAGGGCGCATCGGCGCCGCCGGAGGATCCCTGCAACGGGGCGAGAGCCTCGCGCTCGATGCGGGCGCGGTCGCGGGCGGCGGCCGGTGTCCGCGCCGCATGGGCGGCCGCCTGGTGACCGGCGATGCCGCCGAACACGATCACGTCCGCCGCGCCGTTGCCCGCGAGCCGGCTGGCCCCGTGCACGCCGCCCGCGGCCTCGCCGGCGGCGAACAGGTGGGGCGCCGCGGTGCGAAGCGACGCGTCCACGCGGATGCCGCCCATCACGCTGTGGGCCGCGGGTCGCACGCGGGGCGCCTCCGCGGCCGGGTCGAGCCCCGCCGCGCGCAGCCGCCGGCAGTGGCCCACGTAGGATTCGAGCCGGTCCGGCGCGAGCACGCGCGTGTCGAAGAGCACCGTGCCGTCGGGAAGCCCGCGGCCGGCGTCGATCTCCTGCTGGATGGCGAGGGCCATGCGCGCCTTCTCGATCCCGAGTTCGCCGCCGCCCGGGTTGTGGTTGAACATGAAGCGCACGCCGGCCTTGTCGCGCAAGTGAGCCCCGTCGCCCAGCATGGCCGTGGGCATCTCCATCCCGCGGCAGCCCGCGGGGTGCACGACGACGGTGGGCTCGAACTGCACGAACTCCATGTCGATGAGCGCGGCGCCCGCGGCATGGGCGAGGGCGAAGGAATCGGAGGCGACGTCCGCCGGGTAGGTGCTGTCGGCGTAGATGGCCCCGATGCCGCCGGAGGCGAGCACCGTCGCTCTTGCGTGCACGGCGAGGAGTTGTCCCGTGGACACCTTCGCGAGGAGGGCACCGGTGACTTCCGCGCCGTCGCGAAGCAGCCCCACCGCCTTGTAGCCGGCGAGGGATTCGACGCCGAGCTCCCCGGCCCGCGCCGCCAGCCGCTCGAGCGCGTGCTTGCCGATGCCCTCGGGGTGGTAGACCGAGCGCGCGTAGCGGTTGCCCGAGAGCAGGCGTTGCGCGAACTTCTCGCCGTCTCGTGCGAAGGGGACGCCGAGGGCCTCCAGCTCCCGCAGCGCCGGCACCGCCCCCTCGGCCAGCAGTCGCACGAGCGCGGGGTCGTTGATCGCGTAGCCGCCCGCCATCGTGTCCTCGTAGTAGGCCTCCGGGCCGTCGCGCGGGTCCGCGTGTCCCACCGGCGCGTTGAAGCCGATGATGTACTGGGAGGCCCCCCGGCCGTGGAAGGCTTGCACCACGCGGGCGCCCGCCGCCCGGGCCGCCACGGCGGCGCGCAGCCCCGCGAGGCCACCGCCGATCACGAGGACGTCCGCGTCGAGCACCTCGGGATCGGCGGGAGGGGATGTCATCGCGTGCGCGTCACTCCGGCTTGAGGCCGCTCGAGGAGATGACGCCGAGCCACTTGGCCGACTCGGCGCGCATGAGCGCATCCCATTCGGCGGGGGTCATCACCTGGGGCTCGCCCCCCTGCTCGCGCAGCTTCTGCACGTACTCGTCGGACTTCACCGCCTTCGCGAGCGCGGCGCTCAGCGTGGCGATGATCTCCGGCGGCGCGCCCGCGGGGACGACGATGCCGAACTTGCCGCCGACGTCGAACCCGGGATAGCCCGACTCGGCGATCGTGGGCAGGTCGGGCAGGATCGAGGAACGGGCGCTCGTCGTGACGGCGATGCCGCGCAGCTTTCCCGCCTTGATGTGGCCGATCACCGAGGCGATGTTCTCGATGGTGAGGTCCACCTGCCCGCCCAGCAGGTCGGCGATGGCGGGCCCGCCGCCCTTGTAGGGCACGTGGGTCATGGGCAGCTTCGTCTGCGCCTTGAGGAACTCGGCCGCCAGGTGCGTCGCGCTGCCGGTTCCCGCCGAGGCGTAGTTGAGCTTGCCCTGCTTCGCGAGTGCCGCGAACTCCGTCCAGTTCTTCGCCGGCACGTTCGGGTTCAGCGTGATCACGTAGGGCACCGTGGCGATGGCGCCGATGCCGGCGAAATCCTTCACCGGGTCGTAGGAGAGCTTCGCGTACAGGCCCGCCGACGAGGTGTGCGGCAGCGTGTTGAGGATGAGGAGCGTGTAGCCGTCCGGCGGCATCTTGGCCGCCACGGCGCTGCCGATGGTGCCGCCGGCGCCGGGCTTGTTGTCGATGATGACGGGCTGGCCGAGCACTTCGCCCAGCTTGGGCGCGATGATGCGGGCGAGCACGTCGGTGCCGCCGCCGGGCGGGTAGGGCACCACCAGCTTGATCGGCTTGTGGGGAAAGCCCTGCGCGAGGCCCGGCAGCGCGGCGCAGAACGCGAACGCGGTAACGAGGCCCTGCAGGATGCGGGTCGTGGTTTTCATGTCGTCTCCTCCTCGGGATGGCCCGCCCGATTCTCGGCAGGGACGCTCCCCGGGGCAAGCGAGGGATAGTTGTGGGATCATGAGTTTTTCTCATGAACTTCCCGTCGGGCCCCGCTTGAGCTGGCGCATCCCCTCCCTCACCGCGCTGCGGACCCTCGAGAGGCCGCCGCGCGGCACCTGAGCTTCACCAAGGCCGCCATCGAACTGCACCTCACGCCCAGCGCCGTGAGCCGGCAGGTGCGCGACCTCGAGGCGGAGCTCGGCGTCACCTTCTTCGAGCGCGTTCGCCAGCGGCTCGTCCTCACCGAGGTGGGCCGGGCCTACGTCGCGGAGGTGGTCGGCTCGCTCGAGCGGCTGCAGTCGGCGACCCTGGAGCTCCTCGCGCACCGCGGGCAGGGCGGTGTCCTCAGGCTCGCGACGCAGCCGGCCATCGGCATGAAATGGCTCATCCCGCGCCTGGGGCGGTTCACCACGAAACACCCGGAGATCCTCCTGCACCTCGCCACCCGCAGCCGTACCCCCTTCGACTTTGGCAGCGAGCCTCTCGACGCCGCCATCCACTATGGCCAGGCGGACTGGCCCGGCGTCGTCATGGACCGCCTGGGCGACGGACAGGAGATCGTCGTGTGCTCGCCCGCGTACCTGCGGACGATGAAGCGCCTGAAGGAACCGGAGGATCTCGCCCGCGCCGTCCTCCTGCAGCACGCGCGCCGCCCCGAGGCCTGGCGCCGCTGGTTCGAGGCCGCGGGGGCGCCGGCGGTCGACGCGCGAAGCGGGCCGCGCTACGAGCACTACTACATGATCGGGCAGGCGGCCCTGGCCGGCTCGGGGATGGCCTTGCTGCCGCGGCTGCTCGTCCAGGACGATCTCGCGGCGGGCCGTCTCGTGCAGCCCTTCGGCGTGCGCTACCTGGCCGACGACGCCTACTACCTCGTCTACCCGGAGTCCCGACGCTTCGACGCGCGCGTCGCCCTCTTTCGCGACTGGGCCACCGCCGAGGCCCGGCGGGGCCGCGTGCCGCGTGCCGCGAAGGCCGCCAGGCCATGCTGAAGCTCACCGGCATCACCCTCGCCCGCGGCGCCCGCGTCCTGCTGAAGGACACCTCGCTCACCGTCTTCCCCGGCCACAAGGTCGGCCTCGTCGGCTCGAACGGCGCGGGCAAGACGAGCCTCTTCGCCCTGGTCCGCGGCGAATTGCACCAGGACGCGGGGGAGGTGGAGTTTCCCCAGCGCTGGGTCATCGCGCACGTCGCGCAGGAACTCGAATCGCTGGAGCGCCCCGCGCTCGACTTCGTGATGGACGGCGACGTCGAGCTGCGCGAGGTGGAGGACGCCATCCGGGTGGCCGAGGCCGCCCACGAGGAGGGCGAGAAGGCCGCGCTCCTGCACGCGCGCTACGACGAGATCGGCGGCTACTCGTCCAAGGCGCGGGCGCAGGCGCTCATGTCGGGGCTGGGCTTCGGCCCCGAGGCCGAGGCGCAGAACGTCTCCACCTTCTCCGGCGGCTGGCGCATGCGCCTGAACCTCGCGCGCGCCCTCATGTGCCGCTCGGACCTGCTCCTGCTCGACGAGCCCACGAACCACCTGGACCTGGACGCCGTGCTCTGGCTCGAGGACTGGCTGAAGGCCTACCCCGGGGCGCTCCTGCTCATCACCCACGACCGCGAGTTCCTCGACGCCGTCGTGGGCGCGATCGTCCACGTGGACGCGCAGAAGCTCACGACCTACGCCGGCAACTACTCGGCCTTCGAGCGCCAGCGCGCCGAACGCCTCTCGCAGCAGCAGGCGGCGCACGAGAAGCAGGTGAGGACGCGCGCGCACCTGCAGTCCTTCATCGACCGCTTCCGCGCCAAGGCGACCAAGGCCCGGCAGGCGCAAAGCCGCATCAAGGCGCTCGAGAAGCTCGAGGACATCGCCGAGGCGCACATCGATTCGCCCTTCACCTTCGCGTTCCGCACCCCGCCCGCGAAGCCCAAACTCCTCTTCCGCGTGGCGGAGGCGGATGCGGGCTACGGCGACAAGGCGGTGCTCGCGGGCGTGGAATGGAGCGTCTACTTCGGCGAGGCCATCGGCCTCCTGGGCCCCAACGGCGCGGGCAAGTCGACGCTCCTCAAGACCATCGTCGGCGACCTGCCGCCGGTCGCGGGCGAGATCATCCGCTCGCCGGACCTGCGCATCGGCTACTTCGCCCAGCACCAGGTGGAGAAGCTCCGGCTCGAGGAATCGGCGATGTGGCACCTGGGGCGCCTGGCGCCGGGGGTGCGCGAGCAGGAACTGCGCGATTTCCTCGGGGGATTCGACTTCCGCGGCGACCAGGTCTTCCAGAAGGTGGAGAGCTTCTCCGGCGGCGAGAAGGCGAGGCTGGCCCTCGCGCTCATTGTGTGGGAGCGGCCCAACCTCCTCGTGCTGGACGAGCCGACGAACCACCTCGACATCGAGATGCGCGAGGCGCTCGCCCAGGCGCTGCAGGATTTCGAGGGCACGCTCATCGTGGTCGCCCACGACCGGCACCTGCTCGAGGCGGCCACGGACGAGTGGTGGCTCGTGGCCGACGGCAAGGTCGCGCCCTTCGAGGGCGACCTCGACGACTACCGCGAATGGTCGAAGCAGTACCGTGGGCGGGGCCGTTCGGAAGCGAAGGAAAGCGGCGGGGACCGCAAGGCGCAGAAGCGGGTCGAGGCCGCGGCGCGGCGCAAGGTGGCCGACGCCCGCAAGCCCTTCGAGAAGCGCATCGCCGCCATCGAGAAGGAACTCGAACCCCTGCAGAAGGAGCAGGCGGCGCTCGATGCCTGGCTCGCGAGCGACGAGGCGTACGCGGAGGGCAACCGCGAGCTGCTGGCGGAGAAGTCGCGCCGGCACGGCGAGCTGGCGGCGATCCTCTCGAAGCTCGAGGAGGATTGGCTCTGGGTGAGCGCGGAAATGGAGTCCGAGGTCAACCGCGCGCAGGGCTGACCGTTCTTCAGGATGCGGCCGCGGCAATGACGCCGGCGGCCCCACCGATAGAGAGGCCCATCCCATGCAACTGGAATCCGCACTGCCCATCGTGAAAGCCCTGGCCGACGGCGTGAACCCCGTCACCGGCGAGGCGTACCCCGAGCACAGCCCCTACGCGGAGCCGCGCGCCCTGCGCGCGCTCTTCACCGCCGTCGACCTCATGCAACGGGAGGTCGACAAGTCCCGCAAGCGAGAGCGCCTGCCCGCCAATTTCGGCAAGCCCTGGGACGAAGGCGAGGACCGCGAAATCGCCACGGCGTTCGACGCCGGCACCCCCATCCTGGAGATGGCCCGCCGGCACCAGCGCACGCAGGGCTCCATCCGCCTGCGGCTGGAAAAGCTCGGCAAGCTCCCGCCCTCGGGCGAGGCGCGCTACCCGGGAGGCGGCGCCCTCACGCCGGCTTCAGCTTGAGCGCCGCGGAGTTCAGGCAGTAGCGAAGCCCGGTCGGCTCCGGCCCGTCCGGGAACACGTGCCCGAGGTGCGCGTCGCAGGCGGCGCACAGGACCTCGGTGCGCGACATGAACCAGCTGCGGTCGGTCTTCTCGGCCACGGCTTCCTTCGACACGGGCTGCCAGAAGGACGGCCAGCCCGTGCCCGACTCGTACTTGGTCGCGGCGTCGAAGAGGTCCGTCCCGCAGCACACGCACTGGTAGGTGCCCGGGTCCTTGCAGTCGTGGAATTCGCCGGTGAAGGCGCGTTCCGTGCCGTGCTTGCGCGTCACCTCGAACTGCTGGGGGGTGAGCATCGCCTTCCATTCGGCATCCGTCTTCGTGATCTTGGCCATCGCTCGCCTCGAAAGGGGGCGGCCCGGATCGCGGGCCCCGAGCCGGGGATTCTATGCCGCCCGTATACTTCGCGGATGCGAACAAAGTGCAACGGATCGGGATACGCACGGGCGCTGCTGGCCGCGCTCGCCTTCGCCTGCGCCGCGCAGGCGGCGGATTTCGGCAGCCCCGGCGGGCCGCCGCCTTCCAATCTCGACGAGATTTCGTCGGTGCTGCGCGAGGATCCTTACGACCTGGAGCTCCTCATCTCCTTCGGCACCTCCAAGGGCGGCTCGGCCGGCCACCTGGCGCTCGCCCTGCGGGACGGCGCGCCCGGCGACGACCTCGTCTACTCCGCCAACTTCTACGCGGACCGCGACCCGAAGCACGCCGAGAACCACTACACCGACGACCTGATGGCGATGATCCCGAAGAAGGAGTACCTCTACGGGAAGACCTCCTCGCTCGGCCCCAAGGCCTCGTTCGGGCTGGATTTCGGCGAGGTCTACAAGCGCTCCGTCATCGGCGTGCGGGTTTTCGGCGTGCCGGCGGCGGAGCGCGAAAGGCTCCGGGCCTTCTTCACGCGCGTGAACGGCGATTTCCGCGCCCGTGCCCCGAAGGCGGACTACCACGACGACGAGATCCTCTACGGCTACCTGCGCCTGAACTGCGCCAAGACCATCGGGCAGGGCTTCCGCGTGGGCGCCGGCTACGAGGACCTCGAGGTCTCCACCGGCGTCCTGCTGCTCGACCGCCTGCGCGTCGTGGCCGCGCTCACCGCCAACATGCCCACCGAGATCGCGATGAAGCTCATGCAGGCGTGGGATCGGCGCGGTTACCGCATGGACGTGGTTCTCTACCGCAAGTTCGCGGGCTCGGAATACGTCGACCCCCACGAGGACGAGAAGATCGCCTTCCGCTACCTGCCCAATCGCTTCCCCTCCGTGCTCTCGCGCGATTTCCGCCGCGAGCACGACCGCTACCGGGACTACGACAACCTCAACGCCATGTACCTGCTCTACAACATGAGCCGGTACTTCATCGGCGTGGACGGCGAGACGAAGCGGCTCGTCATCGAGCGCCGGTTCACGCCGCGGCCCTACGCGGAGGCCGCGCGCATCGCCGCGGAGTCCGCGCGCAGCGACGCCGGCGCCTTCGCCCGCAAGGAAGAATTCAGGCCGAAGGGCAAGGGCTACGACGAGACCCCGGACAACGAACCCTCGAAGGACGCGATGCCCGACTCGGCCCCCTGCTGAGCGTGGCCCCGCGACGACACCCATGAACGACATCATCGAGCGCCTGCTGAAGGACGTGGCCCTGCCGCGCATGGTGCGCGCGCGCCAGGTCCTGGCCGACAAGGCCCTGCCCGACGTGGCCGCTGCGGTGCGCGAGCAGGTGCGCGCCCCCGCCATCGCCTCGCTGATCCGCCCCGGCATGAGCATCGCCGTGGCCGTGGGCAGCCGCGGCCTCGCGGAGCTGCCGCTCCTCGTGCGCACGCTCGTGGAGGAATTGAAGCTCGCGAAGGCCCTTCCTTTCATCGTCCCGGCGATGGGCAGCCACGGCGGCGCCACGGCCGAGGGGCAGGTGGCGCTGCTCGCGGCCCTGGGCATCACCGAGTCGAGCGCCGGCTGCGAGATCCGCTCGTCGATGGAGGTGGTCGAGATCGACCGGCTCCCGAGCGGCCTGCCGGTCTACCTGGACGCGAACGCCTTCGCTGCCGACGGCATCGTGGTCCTCAACCGCGTGAAGCCGCACACGAGTTTCAGCGGCCCCAACGAGAGCGGCCTCGCGAAGATGCTCGCCATCGGCCTCGGCAAGCAGAAGGGCGCCGAATCCTGCCACGCGCTCGGCTTCGCGACGATGGCGCAGAACGTCACGGAGATGGCGCGCATCAAGCTCGAGAAGACGAAGGTGCTCTTCGGCCTCGCGACGGTGGAGAACGCCTGCGAGCGCCTGGCCGTCGTCGAGGCGGTGCCCGCATCCTGCCTGCTGGAGCGCGACGCCGCGCTGCTCGAGGTGGCCCGGGGCCTCATGCCGCGCCTCGCCTTCAACCCCCTCGACGTGCTCGTCATCGACCGCATGGGCAAGGAGTTCTCGGGCACGGGCATGGACCCGAACATCACCGGCCGCGCCTCGACCACCTATATCCAGACCACCCAGCGGGTGAACCGCATGGTGATCCTGGACCTCACCGAGCGCAGCAAGGGAAACGCCACCGGCATGGGCCTGGCGGACGTGTGCACGCGCCGCCTGTTCGACAAGATCGACTTCGCGCCCACCTACGCCAACCACATCACGGCCGCGGTCATCGGCCACGCCAAGATCCCGATGATCATGCAGACCGACCAGCGCGCCGTGCAGGTGGCGGTGCGCACGAGCAACGTGCCGGACCTGAAGCGCCTTCGCGTCATGCGCATCCCGAACACCCTGCACCTGGAGCACGTCGAGATCTCGGAGGGCCTGCTCGAGGAGGCGCGAGGTCGCAGCGACGTCGAAATCCGGGGCGAGCTTCGCGACTGGTCCTTCGACGCGCAAGGAAACCTCGCGAACCTCGGCGACTGGGCGGCGCACTAGGCTGATGGCGGCGCGCACCCACGTCCATCTCGACGCCGTCGGCGGCGCCGCGGGCGACATGTTCGTGGCGGCGCTGCTCGATGCGCGGCCCGATCTCGTCGCGCGCGCCTTCGCGGACATCGAGGCCGTCCTTCCCCCGGGGCTCG
Organism: Betaproteobacteria bacterium; assembly: GCA_016711875.1. Lineage (GTDB taxonomy): Bacteria > Pseudomonadota > Gammaproteobacteria > Burkholderiales > Usitatibacteraceae > FEB-7. Next base: position 1,258,900 of record JADJSD010000001.1, read on the forward strand.
GCAAGCCGGCGCTCGCGCCGGGGATGAGCGGCGGCATCGCGGTGCGGCGCTTCGCACTCCGGGACGGCGCGGCTTCCGGACACCTCGGGGGTGAGGAACACCCCCACGGGGTCCGTTACGCGAGCCTTGTGCAGCGCATCGAGGGCGCGAAGCTCCATGCCGGCACGGCCGCCGAGGCACTCGCCATCCTCGCGCGGCTCGCGCAGACGGAAGCGCGCCTGCACGGGGTGAGCGTCGACGACGTGCACTTCCACGAGATCGGCGACTGGGATTCCCTCATGGACGTGGTCGCGGCCGGCAGCGTGGCAGCCGCGCTCGCCCCTTGCACCTGGAGCGTCTCGGCACTGCCTCGCGGCGACGGCTTCGTGCGCACGCATCACGGCCTGCTGCCCGTTCCCGCGCCCGCCAGCGCGGCGCTCCTCGAGGGCTTCCGCTTCCGCGACGACGGCGTCGGCGGCGAGCGCGTCACGCCCACGGGCGCGGGCATCCTCGCGCACCTCACGAAGGGCGCGGCGTTCCCGAAAGGGGCATTCGTCCTGCGCGCCACGGGCAACGGTGCGGGAACCCGCGACCTCCCGGGCATGCCCAACATCCTGCGCGCCATGATCTACGAGCCCTCGCAGGGCCATGCCACCGGCGACGAGGTGATCGTGATCGCATTCGACGTGGACGACATGACGGGCGAGGAGATCGGCGTGGCCTCGGACCGCTTGCGCGCGCAGGAGGGCGTCATCGACCTCACCCTCGGTTCGCGCTGGGGCAAGAAGAGCCGTCCCGTGATCGACTTCCGGCTGCTCGTGCAGCCCGAATCCGTGGAAGCCGTGCGCGAGACGTGCTTCCGGGAGACCTCCACGCTGGGCCTGCGCGAAACGCGCGAAGCGCGCACCGTGCTTCCCCGCAAGCCGGGCACGGTCGCGGTGGAAGGCGTCGGCGTGCGCGTGAAGCGCGCGGTGCGCCCGGGGGGCGGCACGACGGTGAAGGTGGAAAGCGACGACCTCGCCGGCCACGGGAGCCTCGCGGAACGCCGCCGCCTGAAGGCGCTGGGCGAATCGGAGGGCGGCGCATGAACGGGCGGCTCGATCATCAGGCCGCCCTCGTCGCGGTGCTGGACCGGCACCCGGCCATCGCCGTGGCCGCGAGCGGCGGCGTGGACAGCATGGTGCTCGCCTACGTGGCCCACCGCTTCTCGCGCGCGGACGTTTCGGTGATGCACGCCGTGTCGCCCGCGGTGCCGCTCCTCGCCACGCAGCGCGTGCGCGAACACGCCCACCGCCACGGCTGGAACCTGCGCCTGCTGGACGCGGGCGAGATGGCCGACCCGGACTACCTCGCCAACCCGGTGGACCGGTGCTTCCACTGCAAGAAGAACCTCTACGGCCGCATGGCGGCCCTCGCGGGCGGCACCCTCGCCTCGGGCACCAACCTCGACGACCTCGCCGACTTCCGTCCCGGCCTCGAGGCGGCGAAGAACCACGGCGTCGTGCATCCCTACGTGGAGGCCGGGCTCGCCAAGGCGGACATCTACGCGCTCGCGCAGCGGTACGGCCTCGACGATCTCGCGGCGCTCCCCGCGCAGCCCTGCCTGTCGAGCCGCATCGAGACGGGCATCGCCGTGGACCGCGCGGCCCTGCACTTCATCGAGCGTGCGGAGGCGGCGATGGCCGAGCGCCTTCCGGGGCGCCGCACCCTGCGCTGCCGCATCACGGCCGAGGGCGTCTATCTCGCCCTCGATGCCCTTCCCGAAGGCGCCGAGCGCGAGTCGCTCGAAGCCTGGGCGCGCGAGTTCTGTGCCCGGTTCGGCCGCGAGTTCGCGGGCCTGCGACCTTACCGGCAGGGCGCGGCTTTCCTTCGCGAAGTGAAGGTCCACCCGTGACCGACTTCGTCCTCGACTGGGAGCGCGAGAAGCGCACGGGCGTTGCCGAGGCGGTGCTGTGCGAAGGAAAGAGCGTCGCGCAGGTCGACGCCATCCTGGGCGAGGCCGGGGAGCGGCGGCTGCTCCTCACGCGGCTGGATGAAAGCAAGCACGCCGGGCTCGCCGCGGCGGTTCGCGCCAAGCTCGACTTCGACCCTCTCTCGAGGACGGCCTTCCACGGCGCGCCGAAGGCGCCGGCCCTCGAAGGCGCCGGCATCGTGTGCGCCGGCACCTCGGACCTGCCCGTCGCCCGGGAAGCTGCGCGCAGCCTCGCCTTCGCCGGCTTCGCCGCGCCGGTCATCGCGGACGTGGGAGTCGCGGGCCTGTGGCGCCTCATGAAGCGCCTGGACGAGATCCGCACCTTCAAGGTCGTCATCGCCGTCGCGGGCATGGAAGGCGCGCTCTTCAGCGTGATCGCGGGCCTCGTGGAGGCGCCGGTCATCGCGGTGCCCACCTCCGTGGGCTACGGCGTCGCGCAGGGCGGCCACGTGGCCCTCCACAGCGCGCTCGCCACCTGCGCCACGGGCGTCGTCGCGGTGAACATCGACAACGGCTACGGCGGCGCGTGCGCCGCGATCCGCATCCTGAAGCGCGGCGCCTGAGCGGCGCCCCGACCGTGGCCGCGTCCGCCTACTCCGCCGTCTTCCGCGACCGCAACCTCGCGGTCATCCTGCTGCTGGGGTTCGCCTCCGGATTGCCCCTCGCGCTCACCGGCGGCACGCTGCAGGCGTGGATGACCGTCGAGGGCGTGAGCCTCGCCACCATCGGCATCTTCACGCTGGTGGGCGTGCCCTACACGTGGAAGTTCCTGTGGTCGCCGCTCATGGACCGCTTCGTGCCGCCCTTCCTCGGCCGTCGGCGCGGCTGGCTCGTGATCACGCAGCTCGCCATCGCGGGTCTCATCGCGGCGATGGCCACGAGCAACCCGCGCGAGGACCTCGCGTGGATCGCCGTCCTCGCGGTGCTGCTCGCCTTCACCTCGGCCTCCCAGGACATCGTCTACGACGCCTACCGCACGGACATCGCCAAGCCCGAGCAGCGCGGGCTCGCGGCGGCGTTCACCGTGGTGGGCTACCGCGTGGCGATGCTCACCTCGGGCGCCGCGGCCCTGGTGCTGGTGGCGGGCTCCGGCTTCATTCCCGCGCTCGGCTGGAAGAACACGTACCTCGTGATGGCCGGGCTCATGGTCGTGGCCGCCTTCGTCACGCTCGCGGGCAAGGAGCCCGAGATCCAGGCGCCGCCGCCGCGCACCCTGGAGGAAGCGGTGCTCCTTCCCCTGCGCGAGTTCTTCGCGCGACCGGGCGCCTGGGCGCTCCTCGTGCTCGTGATCCTCTACAAGCTGGGCGACGCGTTCGCGGTGTCCCTCTCCACGGCGTTCCTCCTGCGTGGCGTGGGCTTTCCGCTCGACGTCGTGGGCTACGTGAACAAGGGGATGGGGCTCGCGGCCACCATCGTGGGCGCCCTCTTCGGCGGGGCGATCATGGTGAGGCTCGGCCTTTACCGCGCGCTGATGGTCTTCGGCGTGCTGCAGGCGCTCTCCAACCTGGGCTTCATGGCCCTGGCCTACGCCGGCAAGAGCTATCCGATGATGGTGTTCGCCGTGGGCTTCGAGAACCTCACGGGCGGGATGGGCACGGCGGCCTTCGTCGCGCTGATGATGGCGCTGTGCGACCGGCGCTTCACGGCCACGCAGTACGCGCTCATCTCGGCGCTCTCGGCTTTCGGCCGCGTGTACGTGGGGCCCGCCGCAGGCTATGCCACGGATCCGAAGCAGCTCGGGCTCGCGTGGACGACGTTCTTCTTCCTCACCTTCCTGGTGGCGCTTCCGGGGCTCGCGTTCCTCGCGTGGAAGCGCGCCACCGTCGAGGCCCTCGACAAGCCTGCCGCATAATCGCGTTTTCGCACCGACGGATCGACGCCCCCATGGCCATGCCCCCCTTCCACCTCGCCTTCCCCGTGCGCGACCTCGAGGAGGCCCGCGCCTTCTACGGCAAGCTCCTGGGCTGCCCCGAGGGGCGCTCCAGCCCCGACTGGATCGACTTCGATTTCCACGGCCACCAGATCGTCGCGCACCTGTCTCCCGCGGAGGCGGGGCACCGCAACACGAGCGCCGTCGACGGCGACAACGTGCCGGTGCGCCACTTCGGGCTGGTGCTGCCGATGAACGAGTGGCACGCGATGGCCGATCGCCTGAAGGCCGCGGGCATCGCCTTCGTCATCGAGCCGCATGTCCGCTTCAAGGGGCTGCCCGGCGAGCAGGCGACGATGTTCTTCCTGGACCCGTGCGGCAACGCCCTCGAGTTCAAGGCCTTCGCCGATCCGTCGCGGCTGTTCGCGAAGCAGTAGCGGCGGCGAGGACGAGCAGGCCCGCGGCGATCCAGAGCGTCGCGGGCAGCCACGCGAGCACCGGCTTCCACGCGCCGTCCTGCGGCACCTGCGCGATGACGAGCGCGATGCGCGTGAAGGCCGCGATGGCGAGCAGCGACCACAGGGCGCCGCTCACGAAGCCTTCGCGCCCGGTGCGGCCCATGGCGAGGGCCGCGGCGGCGGCGCTCGAGATGGCGATGCCCCAGCCGGCGCCCGCGACGAACTGCGCGGTCACCAGCAGCGGCAGGCTGCCGGCGCTCGTGGCGAGCACCGCGCCGATGCCGCCCAGCGCCGAACCCAGCGCGAAGGCCGCGACGCCGCCCACGCGCCGGGTTGCGAGTACGCCCGGGGCGAGCATCACGTTGAAGCCGATCCAGAAGACGGGCATCAGCGCCTCGAGATCCGCGGGCTTCGCGAAGCGCAGGAACGCGGGCGCGGCGTTGAGCGCGAAGTGCACCTGGAAGGCGAGCCCCGCGAGCAGCACGGCCGCGAGAAAGGCGGTGACCGGCCCGGCCGCGAGGCGTGCCGTGGGCGCCTGCGCTTCCACGGCAGGCGCGGGATTCGCGTGGATGGCGCGGGCGAGCACCATCGTCGCGAGCGCGAGCGAAACCGCCGCCAGCGCGAAAGGCCAGCGCGGGTCCCCGCCCTTCAGGGCACTCGTGAGGTAGGGGCCGATCGCGCTTGCGACGCCCAGCCCGAAGAGGAACCACGCCGCGGCTGCCGGCTGCGAGGGGCCGGGCACGTGGCGCCCGAGGAGCACGAAGGGCGGCGCCCGCAATGCGGACGAAGTCGCGGACCACACGACCGTGAGCGCGAGGAAGAGGGCGGGCGAACCCTGCGGTGCCACGAGCGGCATCGCGAGGAACGCGCCGCACGACACGAGCGTCGCCAGCGCGATCGCGTTGCCCAGCCTCGCCGTGGCGCCCGCGACGCGATCGGCCGCCGTCCCGAGCGCCCAGTCCATCGCCGCGAAGATCGCCTGGTCCATGAGCAGGATCCACGGCACCCAGCGCTTGTCGATGCCGGCCTGCGCCGCGAGCGAGGGCAGGTAGATCACGTAGACCGTCCAGCCCACGGCCAGGAGGAACTGCGATGCCGCGCTCGCCGCGACGAGCCCGCGGAGGCCGTTCACCGGTATCTCGAGTCCAGCCAGGGGCGGGCCCACGCGAGGCCGCGCGTGGTGTCGCCGCGCGGCCGGTACTCCAGGCCCACCCATCCGGAATAGCCCAGGTGGTCGAGCATCTCGAAGAGCGGGTCGGGATCGATCTCGCCTTCATCGGGCTCGTGCCGGCCCGGCACGCCGGCGACCTGCACGTGGCCGATGCGGTCGCGACCACGACGATAGTGCCCCGCCGGGTCGCCGTCGACGATCTGGCAGTGGTAGAAATCGAGCTGCACCTTGAGGTGGCGCGAGCCCACTTCCTGCACGATCTCGTGCGCCTCGGCCTGGTGCTGCAGGAAATAGCCGGGCGTGTCGCCGGGGTTGATGGGCTCGATCGTGAGCGTGAAGCCGACCTGCGCGGCCTCGGCCGCGGCCCAGGCGAGGTTCTTCACGTAGGTGGCGCGGCGCTCGGCGCGGTCCTCGCCTTCGGCGATCGATCCGGCCATGACGTGGATCACGCGGTTGTGGATCACGCGCGAGAACTCGAAGGCCTCGAGGATCGAGTCCTGGAATTCGCGCTCGCGCCCCGGCAGCGACGCGAGGCCCCGCTCGCCCGCCGCCCAGTCGCCCGCCGGGGCATTGATGAGCGCGCACTTGAGCCCGTAGGCCTTGAGCCGCGCGCGCACCTCGTGCACGCCTTGCTCGTAGGGCGAGCGCATCTCCACGCCCAGGAAGCCGTCCTGCGCGGCCAGGCGGAAGCGGTCCAGGAAGGGGACGTCCGGGTACAGCCAGTTCAGGTTCGCGGCGAGCCGGGGCATGCGGGAATTCTGCCGCATGCCGCACGCTTCACGCGAACTATTCGCCGGCGAGGTAGGCCCGCACGATCGATTCGAAATCCGGCTCGGGCCGCATGCCCATCGCTTCGGCGCGCACCGTTTCGAGGCGGTCCGGCCAGCGCATGACGATGCCGGCCACGGCCTCGTCCGGCTCCCAGCGCACGCGCGAGGCGACCTCGCGGCCCGCCACGCGCTCGAGCGTCGCCACCATCTCGCCGGCGGTAACCGTGAGGCCCGGCGTGTTGAGCGAGCGGCCGGTGCCGAAGGCGCCCGCGGGCGCGTCGTGCGCCTGCAGCAGGTGGGCGATCGCGGTGCGCGGCGACGACAGCCAGATCGGCGTGTGCGGCGGCACGGGACAGGTCGCGATCTCGCCGGCGAGGGGCTCGCGGATGATGCCGCTCGCGAACGACGAGGCCGCCTTGTTGGGCCGGCCAGGACGAACGCTGATGGTCGGGAGCCGGACGGCCCGCCCGTCGATGAATCCCTTGCGCGAATGGTCGTTTACCAGCAGTTCGCCGATCGCCTTCTGCGTGCCGTAGGAATTCTGCGGATTCAGGATCCAGGTCTCGGGCACTGGCGTGGGCAGCGCACCGCCGAAAACCGCGACGCTGCTCGTGAAGACGAGGCGCGGCGGCCGCGGCAGGCGCCGGCAGGCCTCCAGCAGCAGGCGCGTCGCATCGAGGTTCACGCGAAGGCCCAGGTCGAAATCGGCCTCGGCTTGCCCGCTCACGACCGCGGCCAGGTGGAAGACGCTCGCGCAATCGCCGCCCAGGGCCGCGTCGACGAAGGCCGGGTCGGCGATGTCGCCCACGAGCGAGGTGACGCGCGGGTCCTCGATCGGGGCATTCGCCATGTCCGCGAGCACGATCCGCGTCACTTCCCGGGGTTGGCCGTCGGGCCCAGCCACGGCGCCCCTATCGAGGATGCGCCTGGCGAGTCGCAGTCCGAGGAAGCCCGCGCCGCCGGTGATGAGGATCTTCATGGCACGTTCACGTCGAGCTTGCGGGGGTTGGGGGGGATCCACGATTCGAGGTAGTAGAGGGCGAGGCCGCGTCCCGCGTAGGCGACGCTCTCGAGCAGCATGCCGCGCGTGCCGGGCTTGAGGGAAAGTGCCTTGAGCGCCTCGGGCGGCAGCTTCGCGAGCGTGATCGTCTGCTCGACGTGGGTGACGGGCATGCTCGAGACGCTGGCGAGCAGCTGCTTCAGGTTGGCGCCGTCCAGCGCGGCGAGCGACTTCTGGCTCACCGCGGGAAAGGTGTCGGCGCTGAAGTAGAAGCGGTTGTAGACGTCGAACTCGCGGTTCACCGACAGGCGTCGCTCGACGCACACGATCTCGTCGCCCTTCTGCTTCAGGGGCTCGGACCACGGCCCCTGTTCGGCCACGCGCCGCCGTCCGAGCGCCTTGGGGTAGAGCGGCAGGAATTCGGGCTCGCCTTCGACCCCGCGAAAGCGCAGGTGCAGCGGCGCGTCGATGGGCGCGCGGCTCTCGGCCACGAAGGTGCCGCTGCCCTGCGTGCGCACCACGAGCCCTTCGTCGACCAGCGCGCGCAGGGCCCGCTGCACCGTCCCCAGGCTGAAGGGCGAGAGGCTCGCGAGTTCGGCCTCCGTGGGCAGCCGGTCGCCGGGCTTCCAGTGCCCGGCCTTGAGCGCCGCGTGGAACATCTCGCGCAGCTGCGCGTACTTGGTGAGGCCGGGCACGCCGGACGGGCGGTATTTCGCGAGGAAGGCGCGGGTGGCGGCGGGCGTTTCGGGCATGGCGGATCGGGCGGTGGCGGGGGCGGGCGGCCGCGGGCGTTGACGGCCAATACTATATAGCACTACAGTATTGCAGCATAACAAGACCACTTCACCGTGAATCGCCGTCCCGCGCAAGGGCCGGCCCCGCCCCCGGAGGCTCCATGAAACTCGTCACCCCGCTCGTCGCGCTCGCCCTGGCGGCCGCCTCGTCCCTCGCCCAGGCCCAGGCCTGGCCCACCAAGCCCGTGAAGATCCTCTTCGGTTTTCCGGCCGGCAGCGCGACGGACATCATCGCGCGCAACGTCGGCCAGAAGCTCTCGGAGAAATGGGGCCAGCCCGTCGTCATCGACAACCGGCCCGGCGCGGGCGGAAACCTGGGGACCGAGCTCGCCGCCAAGGCCCCGGCCGACGGCTACACGATCTTCTTCGGCACCGTCGCCAACGCGATCAGCACGAGCTACTACTCGAAACTGGGCTACGACTACCTCAAGGATTTCGCGCCGGTCACGCTGGTGGCCACGACGCCGCTCGTGCTGGTCGCGAACCCCGGCGTCCCGGTGAACAACGTGAAGGAGCTCATCGCCTACGCCAAGGCGAACCCCGGCAAGCTCAACTTCGGCTCGGGCGGCACGGGCACCTCCAACCACCTCGCGGGCGAGATGTTCAAGGCCTACACCGGGACCGACATGCAGCACGTGCCGTACAAGGGCACGCCGGCGGCCCACGCGGACCTGCTGGGCGGCCAGATCGGCCTGCTCTTCGACAACATCGTCGCCGTGATGGGCCACGTGAAGAGCGGCAAGGTGAAGGCCCTCGCCGTCACCAGCGCCAATCGCGCCGCCTCGCTCCCGGACGTCCCGACGGTGGCCGAATCCGGCGTGCCGGGCTTCGAGGCCGTCTCCTGGATCGGCGCGCTGGTCCCGACGGGAACGCCCAAGGACATCGTCGACAAGATCCACACGGACATGGTGGCGGTCCTGAAGATGCCCGACGTGCGCGAGAAGCTGGGCGCGAGCGGCGCGGTGCTGGTCGGCAACACGCAGGCGGAGTTCGCCGCGTGGAACCGGAACGAAATCGAGAAGTGGGCGAAGGCGGTCAAGGCCTCCGGCGCGAAGGGCGACTGATGAACGCCTCAGTGAAGACGATCCACGAGCCCGCCCGCGACATTCCCGTCCTGCTCGAGGCGGACGTGGTGGTGGTGGGCGGCGGAACGACCGGCCCGCTCGCGGCCATCGCCGCCGCGCGCCGCGGCTGCAAGGTGGCGCTCATCGAACGCTTCGGCTCCCTGGGCGGCATCCTCACCCTGGGCCTCAACACCAAGCCCTCGGGCGCGCTGGTGGGCGGCATCCCGCGCGAGATCTGGGACCTCGCGAGGAAGGCGGGCGGTGCCGGCAAGGACTACCAGGCCATCACCAAGACGGGCGGCGTGAAGCTCGCCTCGCCCACGGACCCCGAGGTCATGAAGATGCTGCTCACGCGCCTGTGCGCGGAGGCCGGGGTGCAGATCCTCTTCGAGACCTTCGTCTCCAACCCGGTCGTCGAGGACGGCACCGTGAAGGGCGTGGTCATCGAAGGCAAGGCGGGCCGCCAGTTCGTGGGCGCGAAGGTGATCGTGGACTGCTCGGCCGACGCCGACATGGCCGCCAAGGCCGGGGCGCCCTTCATCATGGGCACGGGCGGGGTCGACCCGCGCATGCAGCCCGTCTCGATGTACTACATCATGAAGAACGTCGACGTGAAGCGCCTCGCCGTGTGGGCGAAGACCTGCGCCGACGTGCCCGCGCAGGCCATTCCCGCGAACGACGAGGACCTGGGCTACAACCTCTGGCTCACGGGCTTCAACAACATGCTCAAGGCCTTCCAGGCCGAGACGGGCGTCGTGCTCCAGCGCGAGAACATCACCCTCAAGACCACCGACGGGCAGATGTACGTCAACGCGACGCGCGTGCTGGGCGTGAACGTGTTCGACCCGGGCGAGTTCACGAAGGCGGTGCTGGAATGCTACCGGCAGATCGAGGGCGTCTCGCGCTTCCTCATCGAACGGGTCCCGGGATTCGAGAACGCGCGCATCGGCCAGCTCTCGCCGATCCTGGGCGTGCGCGAGACGCGCCACATCGCCGGGGAATACACGCTCACGGGCCCGGACACGATCCAGGGCACGCGCTTCGAGGATTCCATCGCCGCGGATGCCTCCGCGCTCGACATCCACGAGCCCAAGGGAGGCGACGTCGATTTCCAGAGCATGCCGCCCTACGAGATTCCCTACCGGTGCCTCGTGCCGCAGAAGATCGAGCAGATCCTCGTGGCCGGCCGCTGCATCTCCGCCGACCACGACGCCCACGCACGCTCGCGCAACATGCCGGCGTGCATGGCGACGGGGCAGGCGGCGGGTACGGCCGCGGCGATCGCGGTGGAGGAGGGCACGACCGTGCGCAACGTGCCGGTCGCCAAGGTGCAGGCGGCGCTGCGCGGCCTGGGGATGCCGCTGCACTCGGAGGAGATCGTCGGCTAGGGCCGTATCGCCGGCCAAGGGCGCCTCTTGCGGCATCCGGCGAGTGGATCCAGAATGGAGCCATTGGATCCATTCCGGAGCTTCCATGCCCGTCAACCTGTCCGTGAAGAACGTGCCCGAGGCACTCGCCGCCAGACTGCGGCGGCGGGCGGAGCGCAACCACCGCTCGCTCCAGGGCGAGCTCATGGCCATCCTCGAATCGGCGGCCCGCGAGAGCGCGACGACGACCGGCGCGCCCGTCGCGGCCTACGCCGCGGCGTCCGCCGAACCCCCGGGCGACCGGCTCCTGGCACGCCTCCTGGCGATCGCCGGCGACCGGGGCGTGGATGCGTCGAAGCGCCTCACGCGCGAGGAGGCCCACGACCGAGCCAGCCTCCGCAAACGGGGGGCCTGACGTTGGACATCGCGCACTGCCTGGACACCAACGTCCTGCTCTACGCCATCTCGCGCAACCCTCGGGAGGCGGCGAAGGCGCGGATTGCCCGCGAGTGGATCGCGCGGGAGGATTGGGGCGTGAGCGCCCAGGCGCTGCAGGAGTTCTACGTGAACGCCGTGCGGGCGCCGCAGACGCTCAGGCACGAGGACGCCGTCGCAATGATCGCGGAGATCGCCGATTCCCGGCCCGTGGCCGTCGTCGACGCCGCGCTCGTTCGCCAGGCCCTTCACCTGAAGGGGCGCTACGGCCTGGCGTACTGGGATGCGGCCATCGTCGCCGGCGCCCATCGTCTCGGTGCCGCGGTACTCGTGAGCGAGGATCTTTCCGACGGCCAGGATTACGCCGGCGTGCGGGTCCTCAATCCTTTCGCGCGCGCCTGAACCGAAAGACCGCGAGGCTTCCCAGCAGGTTCGGCAGCGTCTTCACCGCGCGACCGTCGTGGATCACGCTCTCGTCGAGGATCTCGGCGCCCACCTTCGCGCACAGGTCCTCGAAATCCTTCACCGTGCACAGGTGGATGTTGGGCGTGTCGTACCAGGCGTACGGCAGCTCTTCCGACACCGGCATGCGGCCGCGCAGGATGGCCAGGCGGTGCTTCCAGAAGCCGAAGTTCGGAAACGTGACGATGCCCTCGCGCCCGACGCGCAGCATCTCGCCCAGGATGCGGTCCGAGCGGTGCATGGCCTGCAGGGTCTGCGAGAGGATCACGAAGTCGAACGCGTCGTCCTCGAATGCCGAGAGGCCCGTCTCGAGGTCCATCTGGATCACGTTCACGCCGTGGCCCACGGAGGCGAGCACGCGGTCGTCGTCGCGCTCCACGCCGTAGCCCTCGACGCCGTTGGTGGCGACGAGGCCCGCGAGGAGCGTCCCGTCGCCGCAGCCCAGGTCGAGCACGCGCGCGCCCTCGGGAATCCACGAGGAGATGAGCTGGAAGTCGAAGCGCGGCGTCGCCATCAGCGGGGCGCCTCCTGCGACCGGAAGCCCTTCATCTCCTCGAGTTCCGTGCCGCCCACGATGAGCGGCCCCTGGCGCGCCCCGGCGCCGATCTCCCCCGCCACGTTGTCGAGATAGGCCGCCACCAGGCGGTGATAGTGCACGTCGTCCAGCAGGAACGCGTCGTGCCCGTGGGGCGCGTCGATCTCCGCGTAGGTGACCCGCCGCTTCGCCTTCACGAGCGCCTGCACGATCTCGCGCGAGCGCTCCGGCGGGAAGCGCCAGTCGCTCTTGAACGAGGCGAGGAAGAACCCGGCCCGGGCCGCCGACAGGGCCTTGGAAAGATCCCCGCCCGCTTCCTTGGCCGGGTCGAAGTAGTCCAGGGCCTTGGTCATGAGCAGGTAGGTGTTGGCGTCGAACACCTGCGCGAACTTGTCGCCCTGGTAACGCAGGTACGACTCGATCTCGAACTCCACCTCGTAGTTGAAGCCGTACTCGCCGCCTTTCACGTCGCGGCCGAACTTCTCACCGAGGAGGTCTTCCGACAGGTAGGTGATGTGCCCGAGCATGCGGGCGAGCTTGAGCCCGGTCGCGGGAATGGCGCCGTGCGCGTAGAAGTTGCCGCCGTGGAATTCCGGGTCCGAGACGATGGCCTGCCGCGCCACGTCGTTGAAGGCGATGTTCTGGGTGCTGAGCTTGGGCGCCGCGGCGATCACCAGGGCGTGGCGGATGCGATCCGGATACGAGATCGTCCACTGCAGCGCCTGCATGCCGCCCAGCGACCCGCCCAGGGCCCCCGCGAGCCTCTCGATGCCCAGCCGGTCCATGAGTCGCGCCTGCGAGGCGACCCAGTCCTCGACGGTCACCACCGGGAAGGTGGCGCCGTAGGGTTGGCCCGTGGCGCGGTCGATCGACGAAGGCCCCGTGGAACCGTGGCAGCCCCCGAGGTTGTTCACGCCGATCACGAAAAAGCGGTTGGTGTCGACGGCCTTGCCGGGCCCGACCATGTTGTCCCACCAGCCGAGTTTCCTCGGGCCTTCCGCGTGCCAGCCGGCGACATGGTGGTTCCCCGAGAGCGCGTGGCACACGAGGATGGCGTTCGAGCGGTCCGCGTTGAGCGTCCCGTACGTTTCGTAGACGAGCTCGTACGAGGCGAGCGTGCGCCCGGCCTTGAGGATGAGCGGCTCCAGGAAGCCCGCGCGTTGCGGCGCGACCTCTCCCACGGAGCCTGGCGGAATGGCGGTCATGGTCCGATGAAAAGCAAAGCCCGACCGGCTTTCGCGAAGGTCGGGCTCTCGGGTTCCGGGACGCCTGATCTCGCTTTAGCCGCATTTATTAAGCGCCCGCAAGCTGAGTTCAAATTCGGCGCGTGGAGAGATTATACGGCCGCGTCCCGGCGGGGACAATTGCCCGGTTGCCGGCTCTGGTATCTTCGGAAGATGCCCCCTCTAGCCCGGAGAACGACATGAAGAACGACCGCGTCCTCACCATCCACTTCGTCGACGGCAGCAAGCTCTCCTTCGACTTCCCGGAGCAGGCCGCGAACGCCGCCGCCAAGCAGATGAAGGTGGCCGATTTCATGACGGCCAAGCACCTGGTCGTCGACTCGGACGGCGGGCTCCTCATCTTCCCGGTGGTGAACATCAAGTACATATCCCTGCGGGGACCGGCGGGCGCCTTCTGGAAGGAAGCGACGCTGCCCAAGGGCACGATCAAGGGCGCTCGCATCCGCGACTGAGCGCGCCGCCTCAGTTTCGGTGCGGGGCGGAACGGCTCAGGAGTGCAGGCGGGGCGGCGATCGGCCCGCGGGCGGGAAGCGTCGACAGGATCGCGACGCCGACGGCGAGAAAGGCGAGCAGGGAGAGAATCGCCGCCGAATCGCTGCCCGTCGCCGTCGCCACCGCGCTGAAGGCGAGCGGCCCCACGGCCGCCGATAGCCGGCCGGCGGTGGCATTGAAGCCGAACAGCTCCGCCGCCTTGCCGGGCGTGGCGAGCTGGGAGAGCCAGGACCGGCTCACGGCCTGGATCGATCCGTAGACGAGGCCCAGCAGGGCGACCACCGCGACGGGCGTCGTCCGCGCGGTGCCGAGAGCGAGGAGCACCACCGCGGCCGCGAGGATAGCCACCATGGCAAACGTCGTCCGCCTGGGCCCCCACCGATCCGCGCCGAGGCCGAACGCGAGCGTGGCCGGTGCCGCGATCGCGTGATAGAGCAAGGCGAGCCAGAGAAGGCCCTCGACGGTGAGCCCGAAGCGCTCGCGCAGGATGATGGCGACGAAGACGACAAGGGTCACGAGCGCGTCGTTGATGAAGTAGTACCCCGCCAGGAATCGGAAGGGCTCGCGATGGCGACGCCAATGCCGGAGGGTGTTCCAGACGGTCGTGCCGGCGTCGCGTGCCGGCGCCACGGGCGGTTCGCCTGTCCGGCTTTCGCGGGCCAGGCCGCGTAGCCCCAGGAGGGCGGGTACGGCCAACGCGGCGTAGAGGAGTCCGGCCAGCAGGAACACCTCGTCGAGCCGGGCGACCTGCGCCTCGGCCGGTGCCACGCGCACGATGGCGATCGCAGCGAGGATCGCGACGATGCCTCCGCATAGCCCGCTCGCCCACCCGAACGCCGACACGCGCCCGATCTTCGAGGCGTCCGCCACGCGGCGGACCAGCGAATCGTAGAGGGATGCCGCCAACGTGTAGCCGACCTGCGCCGCCACGAACAGCGCCGTGGTGAGGGCCATGGCCGCCGGGCCGGCGAGGGCCAGGGCGACCGTGGAAAGCGAACACAGCGCGGTCGCGGCCGCGAGCGGGCCGAGCCAGCGCCCGCGGGTGTCGACAAACGCGCCGACGAAAGGCGCCAGGACCCCCGCGATGCCGAACGAAAGCGCCGCGACTATCCCCCAGAGTGCCGTGGCATCGGCGCGCCCGGACGCGAGCCCCTGGACGAAGTAGACGCCGAAGAGCGACGGGAGCAGCGCGGCCCAGGTCGAACTCGAGACGTCGTAGAACGCCCAGGCGATCACCGGCCGGGTCCGCCTCCGGGAGGCCGGCATCATCGCCTGGCGGGACCGTCTCGACGTGATTTGGGCACGGCCTCGCGTCGGTCGGGGCGCGATCGCGCGATCGGCTTGCGCCTGGCCGGACCGGCGACGAAAGCCACCAGCCCGATGGCGTCGAGCACCCGGATCGACTTGAACCCCAGTTCGATCAGCCCCTGGCGCTGCAGCGAGCCCAGCATCGTGTTGAGCGTCTGGCGGGAGACGCCGACCATCTTCGCGAGGTTGGCCTGCGAGATGGCGAGCACGGGCGGCCCGGCGTCCGGCTGTTCGCGGGCGCGCAGGGCGCCCAGCAGGGCGATCCGCTGGCGCAGCCGGGCTTCCGGAACCATGTCGTGGCCCTGGACGATGGCGCGCAGCAGGAGCGCGTAGCGATCGAAGACGAGCCGCGCGAATTTCGGGTAACGGAGCGGATCCTCGGCGACCAGCCCGTCGAACTTCGCCTTCGAAAGAAAGAGCAGCCGCGCCGGCGTGTGGGCGACGGCCGTCACGACAGTGAGGCGTCCGGTGAGCAGCGCGTACTCGCCGAACCAGAAGCCGGGCTCCCCGACATGAACGAGGCCTTCCTCGCCACCGCCGATGTCGCGGACCAGGTGGACCTGGCCCTCGAGCACCGCATAGAGGCCGCGCGCGGCGCTCTCCTCGAGGCTGATGACCTGCCCCCGGTCGTACTTGCGGATGACGCAAAGCGCGAGCATCCGCTGGCGAAGCGCGGCGGACAGGCTGCCGAACCACTCGCCCGCGGCCAGGAATCGCTCGATGTCCTCCAGCGCCTGCTCGCCCACATGCCGCTCCGACCTGTCGTCAATCCGACAATTATGAACGATCGACGCGGCGCGGCCATTTCGGGGCGTGACCGGAGTTGTCGCCATCCGGACAGGTGCCCGTTCGGATGCCTCCTAGAATCGGTTCCCGCATTCGACCAGGAGATCGCTTCCGTGTCCCGACCCGTCGCATGTTCCCCCGTTCTCCGGACGATTCGCATCGCGCTGTCCGCCGGCGCCGCGACACTGGCCATGGCCCTCGCCGCCCCGCCCGCCCTTGCCCAGGGCTCCGCCGCGCCGGTGCGCGAACCCGAGGCCCTCGAGGCCCTGGCCGCCATGGGCAAGTACCTGCGCTCCCTCAAGCAGTTCGCCGTGCACGCCGACACCACGGGCGACCAGGTGCTCGAGAACGGCCAGAAGGTGCAGTTCGCCGGCACGGTCGACTACAAGGTCCGCCAGCCCGACCGCCTGCGCGCGGACGTCCGCACGGACCGGGTGCACCGCCAGTTCTTCTACGATGGCGCCACGCTCACGCAGTACGCGCCGAAGCTGAAGCTCTATGGCGCCGTGAAGGTGCCGGCCACGATCGACGCGACGCTTCAGGTCGCGGCCGACGAGCTGGGCATCACGCTGCCGCTCGCCGACATGTTCTATTGGGGCACGCCCAAGTCCGGCGTCGACGCGCTCGTCGGCGCGACGTTCGTCGGCAAGGCGATGATGGGCGGGGTCGACTGCGACCACTATGCCTTCCGCCAGGCCGACGTCGACTGGCAGGTCTGGATCGCCCACGGCGACAAGCCGCTGCCCATGAAGCTCATCGTGACCACGCTCGAGGAGTCGAGCCAGCCGCAGTTCACCTCGGTGCTCAAGTGGGACACGAAGTCGGTCTTCGGCGAGATGCCCTTCCGCTTCTCCGCCCCCAGGGACGCCCACCGGATCGGGATCGCCTCGGGCAACGCCGCGGTGGCGCCGAAATGACCGCGCCCCTGAAACCGACCCTGGAGAACGCCATGACGACCCGCCGCCATCCCCTCGCGATGCCGCTCGCCGCGTGCCTCGCCGCCGCCGCGATCCTCGGCACGTCGCCCGCCGCCGCCGCGCCGGGCAACCGCGACCGCGACGTGAAGGTGAAGAACAACACGCGCACCAACGTGAACGTGGACAACCGCAAGAACACCAACGTCAACGTGAACAGCAACCGCAACACGAACGTGAACGTGAACACGAACAAGAACGTGCACGTGGACGTCGACGTGGACCGCAACTACCACCCCATCGCCACCGCGGCTGCGGTCACCGCGACCGCGATCGTGGTCGGCTCCATGGTGCGCACGCTGCCGCCGAACTGCTCCCAGGTGATGGTCGGCAACGTGATGTACCAGCAATGCGGCGGCTACTGGTACCAGCCGCAGTACAGCGGCTCGAGCGTGACCTATGTCGTCGTCAACCCGCCGCGCTGAGCGGGTGCCGCGGCGCGCGGCGGGTCTCGCTCTCGCGATCGGGCTGTCCGCCCTGCCCGCGATGGCGGAGGAAGGCGGCTCGGGCCATTACACCCCGGGCTCCATCGCGTCCTTCATGGACGGCGTTTCCCCGACGCCCGCGCTGATCACGCGCATCAACATCCTCAACTACCGGGGCGGCGTGGACAAGGACGTGGCGCTGCCGATCGGCGGCCTGACCGCCCTCGGCGCGAACGCGCAGTCGTGGGGATACGGCTTCACGATGTTCTGGCGCCCGAAGGTCGAGATCGGCGAGGGCTGGAGCTACGCGATGAGCACCACCATCCCCTACGTCACGATGGAAGTGTCGGCCGACACGGCGGTGACGCTCCCCTCGGGCGGGACCACCGGCGGCCCGCGCCGCGCGGACCGCACCACGGGACTGGGCGACATCATCCTCATGCCCGTGATGTTCAACTACACGGTCGATCCCGAATTCAGCGTGAACGCCCGCCTCACCGGCTACGCGCCCACGGGCAGCTACAAGGTCGGGCGCCTGGCCAACACGGGCAAGAACTTCTGGACGATCGAGCCCACGGTGGGCTTCATGTACTTCGGCCAGAAGAACGGCCGCGAGGCGTCCGTCTTCATCGGCGCGGACTTCAACCAGGAGAACCCCGGCACGAAGTACAAGTCGGGCACGCAATTGCACATCGACGGCACGTTCGCCCAGCACCTGCCGCTGGCCGGCGGCGTCGCGGGCCTCGGGCTCGGCGCCTTCTACTACAAGCAGGTGACGGACGACAGCGGTGAGGGTGCTACGCTCGGCGCCTTCCGTGCGAAGACCGTGGGCCTGGGCCCGGTGATCTCCTACATCCGCAAGCTCGAGGGCGCTGACCTGATGGTCGAGTTCAAGTGGCTGCAGGAGAACGACACCGCGAAGCGCCTCAAGGGCGACACGTATTTCCTGAAGGCCATGCTCAAGTTCTGAAGCGTCAGGACGGCGCCAGTCGCCGCGAATCGAAGGAGAAGCCATGTTCATCCGACTGTCCATCGCCGCCTGTTCAACCGTCCTCGGCATGTCGCTCGCCGGGGGCGCTCGCGCCCAGGAGATCCTGCCTTTCCCGCCGGCGCCCTCCGGCTCGACCGCCGGTCTCACGATCCAGGATTCGGTCTACCGAAAGCGCGTCGAACCCCGGCGCCTGGCCAAGGACGCGCCGAACATCCTCGTCATCCTGATGGACGACGTCGGACCGGCCACCCCATCGACCTACGGCGGCGAGATCCGCACGCCCTCCCTCGATCGCATCGCCCGGGCGGGCATCTCCTACAACCGCTTCCACTCCACGGCCATGTGCTCGCCCACGCGGGCGGCGCTGCTCACCGGGCGCAACCACACCTTCGTCGGCAACGGGCAGATCTCGGCCATCGCCAACGATTTCGACGGCTTCAGCGGCACCATCCCGAAGTCGTCGGCAACGGTCGCCGAAGTGCTGAAGGGCTACGGCTACAACACCGGCGCGTGGGGCAAGTGGCACAACACGCCCGAGGAGCAGATCACGAACAAGGGGCCGTTCGACTATTGGCCGACCGGCTACGGCTTCGAGTATTTCTACGGCTTCCTCGCGGGCGAGGCGTCGCAGTACGAGCCGACGCTCACGCGCAACACGACGCCGCTCGCCCTCAAGCACCGGAAGGGCTACCACCTCACCGAGGACATCGCGACGGACGCAATCCAGTGGCTGCGCGAGCAGAAGGCCTACGCGCCGGACAAGCCGTTCTTCATGTACTGGGCGCCGGGCGCCTCGCACGGGCCGCACCAGGTCATGAAGGAATGGGCGGACAAGTACAAGGGCAAGTTCGACGATGGCTGGGACAAGTACCGCGAGCGCGCCTTCGCGAACGCGAAGGCCAAGGGCTGGATCCCGAAGGATGCGCAGCTCACGCCGCGTCCCGCGTCCATGGCCTCGTGGGACTCGATCCCGGAAGCGGAGAAGCCGTTCCAGCGCCGGCTCATGGAGGTGTTCGCCGGCTTCACCGAGCACGCCGACTTCCACGCCGGCCGCATCATCGACGAACTCGACCGGCAGGGGCGGCTCGACAACACGCTCGTCTTCTACATCTGGGGCGACAACGGCTCGTCCTCCGAAGGGTTGAACGGCACCATCAGCGAACAGCTCGCCCAGAACGGCATCCCGACGAAGGTCGGCCAGCACATCCAGGCCCTGGAGGAACTCGGGGGGCTGGACGCGCTGGGCGGACCGAAGACCGACAACATGTATCACGCCGCCTGGGCCTGGGCGGGCAGCACGCCTTACCAGGGCACCAAGCTCATGGGCTCCTACTTCGGCGGCATCCGCCAGCCCCTGGCCGTCGCGTGGCCCAGGCGCATCAAGGCCGACGCGACGGCCCGGCCGCAGTTCCACCACGTGATCGACGTCGTGCCGACGATCTACGAGCTCACGAAGATCACGCCGCCGCGCATCGTGAACGGCTTCGAGCAGGACCCGATCGCCGGCACCAGCATGGCCTACACGTTCGACGACGCGAAGGCGCCCGGGCGACGCAAGACGCAGTTCTTCGACATCATGGCGAGCCGCGGGATCTACCACGACGGCTGGTTCGCCAGCGCCCCGGGGCCGCGCGAGCCCTGGGTCGGCGGCATCCCGGCCGGCGTCAAGGATTGGTCGCCCCTCACGGACAAGTGGGAGCTCTACCACATCGATTCCGACTGGAGCCAGGCGAACGACCTCGCGGCGAAGGAGCCGCGCAAGCTCGAGGAGATGAAGGCGCTCTTCGTCGTCGAATCGACGAAGAACAGGAACCTGCCCATCGGCGGGGGGCTGTGGTCGACGGCGCTGTATCACCCGGAGGACGCGCCCGCATCGGCGCTCACCGAGTGGACGTTCGACCAGCCGATCACCGGCATGCCGGAATCGGCCGCGCCCAAGCTGGGCAAGAACAGCAGCCTCGTGACGATGGAACTGGAGGTGCCGGCGAAGGCCAACGGCGTGCTCTATGCGCTCGCGGGCTTCTCCGGCGGTGTCGCGTGCTTCGTGAAGGACGGCTACCTGAACTACGAGTTCAACCTGTTCGAGATCCAGCGCACGAAGATCCGCTCCCGCGCGCCCTTGCCACGGGGCAAGGCGAAGGTCGAGGTCGAGTCGAAGCTGGCCGGCGCGATCGGCGGGCCGATGGACATCACGCTTCGCGTCAACGGCGAGGTGGTGGGCCAGGGGCGCGTGCCGGCGGCCATGTCGCTGCACTTCACCTCGAACGCGACCTTCGACATCGGCGTGGACCTGGATTCGCCCGTCACGCTCGACTACTACGACCAGGCGCCCTTCGCGTACAACGGCGCGATCGGCAAGACGACGATTTCCTACCTGAAGAAGTGATCCCCTGCCGGGGCGAACGGAGAATGGCGTGAACGACAATCGACGATACGTCCCGAAGCCCGTCCGGCTTGCGGGCGCCTGCCTGGCCTTCGGGGCGATCGGCATTACGGGATGGGCCGCCCCGGCGGACGGTACGTCGCTCCCCTTCCCGCCCGTTCCCTCGGCCAGCAAGGCCGCCCCGCGGCTCCAGGATTCCTCGCACAAGCGTCGCGACCAGCCGAAGCACCTGAAGGCCGGCGCGCCCAACGTGCTCATCGTCCTCCTGGACGACGTGGGCTTCGGCCAGGCGTCCACCTTCGGCGGCGAGATCAACACGCCCACGCTCACGAAGCTGGCCGACCAGGGCATCCGCTACAACACGTTCCACACCACCGCGATCTGCTCGCCGACGCGCGCGGCCCTCCTCACCGGGCGCAACCACCAGCGCGTGGGCAACGGCACCATCGCCGAGCGGGCCGTGGACTGGGACGGCTACACGGGCGTGATCCCGAAGTCCTCGGCCACGATCGCCGAAGTGCTGCGCCACTACGGCTACAAGACCGCGGCGTTCGGGAAGTGGCACAACACGCCCGCGGACCAGACGACGGCCATGGGGCCGTTCGACCGCTGGCCGACCGGGCACGGCTTCGACTATTTCTACGGCTTCCTTGCCGGCGAGACCTCCCAGTGGGAGCCGCGCCTGGTCGAGAACACCAACGTCGTCGAGCCGCCGCACGACGAGAAGTACCACCTGAGCGAGGACCTCGCGCAGCGCGGCATCGACTGGCTGCGCAAGCACCGCGCCTACTCGCCGGACAAGCCCTTCCTCATGTACTGGGCGCCGGGCGCGGCGCATGGCCCGCACCAGGTCGGCAAGGAGTGGTCCGGAAAGTACAAGGGCAAGTTCGACGCGGGGTGGGATGCCTACCGCGAGCGCGTGTTCGCCCGCCAGAAGCAGCTCGGCTGGATACCGGCCGACACGAGGCTCACGCCGCGAGCGGACTCCATGCCGTCGTGGGACAGCATCCCGGCGGCGCAGCGTCCCTTCCAGCTCCGCCTCATGGAGATCTACGCGGGCTTCGTCGAGCACGTCGACGCGCAGGCGGGCCGCGTGATCGACGAGCTCGAGCGCCTTGGCGTTCGGGACAACACCATCGTGATCTACATCTTCGGCGACAACGGTGCGAGCGCCGAGGGCCAGAACGGCACCATCAGCGAGCTGCTGGCGCAGAACGGCATCCCGAACACGGTGGAACAGCAGATGGCCGCGCTCGAGAAGATGGGTGGCCTGGATGCCCTGGGTTCGCCCAAGACGGACAGCATGTACCACGCGGGCTGGGCGTGGGCCGGCAACACGCCGTTCCGCCACACCAAGCTCGTGGCCTCGCACTTCGGAGGCACGCGCAACCCGATGGTCATCTCGTGGCCCAAGGGCATCAAGCCCGATCCCGCGCCGCGCGCGCAGTTCCACCACGTGAACGACATTGCGCCGACGCTCTACGAGGTCATCGGGGTGAAGCCTCCGGCGGTGGTGGACGGCTTCAAGCAGGATCCGATCGACGGGGTGAGCCTTGCCTACACCTTCGCCGACGCCCGGTCGCCCACGCGCAAGAAGGTGCAGTACTTCGACAACAACGGCAGCCGCGCGATCTACCAGGACGGCTGGGTGGCCGCCACGTTCGGGCCCCTGGTGCCCTGGCTGCCGGGCGCGCCGGGGCTCGCCGAATGGGATTCGGCGAAGGACAAGTGGGAGCTCTACGACATCCGCGGGGATTTCTCGCAGGCCGTGGACCTGGCCGGGAAGGACCCGAAACGGCTGGCGACGCTGCAGAAGGCGTTCGACGCCCAGGCCCGCGCCAACAAGGTCTACCCGCTGGGCGCCGGCATCTGGCTGCGCCTGCATCCCGAGGACCGCATCAAGACGCCCTACACGAGCTGGCAGTTCGATGCGACGACCACGCGCATGCCCGAGTTCACGGCCCCGGGCCTGGGCCGCGAATCGAGCACCGTGACCATCGACGCCGAACTGGGCGAGAAGGCCTCCGGCGTCCTGTACGCGCTCGGCGGGTCCGGCGGCGGGCTCGCGCTCTACATGGACAAGGGCCAGCTGGTCTACGAGTACAACATGATGATCATCGAGCGCTACATCGCGCGATCGACGGCCGCCATTCCCGCGGGCCGGCACCGCATCGAGGTGACGACGACGCTCGAGAGCGCCAAGCCCCTGTCGCCGGCGCAGGTGGTGCTGAAGGTCGACGGGCAGGAAGCTGCCCGCACGACGGTGAAACGTACGGTGCCCGCTGCCTTCTCGGCGAGCGAGACCTTCGACGTCGGCGTCGACCTCGGCTCGACCGTGTCGCTCGACTACATCGACAGGCGACCGTTCCGGTTCGACGGCCGGATCTCGTCGGTGAAGGTCGACGTCCGTTAGTCGGGACTTTCCGGGGGCCTTCCGGGGCCTCCCGGGTGCCTGCCTGCGACCCGTGCCCTGCTCTCCGGCGGGTACAATGCCGTTTCCCCACGCTGCGAGAACAACAATGTCCCTCTCCGCTCGCTCCACCCGCGCGCTCGCGCTGGCCGTGTCCGCCTGCCTCGTGATGCCCGTCGTCCAGGGACAGGCGCCCGCGACGGCCCCGGCCCCCGCCGCCGCCCCGGCCAAGGCACCCACGCCCGCGGGCAAGACCTTCTCCCAGCAGGAGCTCGACGAGCTCCTCGCGCCCATCGCGCTCTACCCCGATGCGCTCCTCGCCCAGGTGCTGATGGCGTCCACCTACCCGCTGGAGGTCGTCGAGGCCGCCCGCTGGCAGAAATCGAACGCCGCCCTCAAGGACAAGGCCCTCGAGGAGGCGCTCACGAAGCAGTCGTGGGACCCGAGCGTGAAGTCGCTCACGGCCGTGCCGCAGGTCCTCACGATGATGAACGAGAAGCTCGACTGGACGCAGAAGCTGGGCGACGCGTTCCTCGCGCAGCAGGGGGACGTGATGGCCACCGCCCAGTCCCTGCGCGGCAAGGCGCAGGCCGCGGGCAACCTCAAGAGCACCCCCGAGCAGATCGTGAAGACCGAGGTCGTGGAGCAGAAGACGGTCTACATCATCGAGCCCGCGAAGCCCGAGGTCGTCTACGTGCCCACCTACAACCCGGCCGTGATCTACGGGCCGTGGTGGTACGGGTACCCGCCGCCGTACTACTACTATCCGCCCGGCTACGTGGCCGGCGGCGCCTTCTGGTTCGGCACGGGCATCATCGTGGGCGGCGCCATCTGGGGCGGCTGCCACTGGGGCCGCAACGAGGTGAACATCAACGTCAACAAGTACAACAGCTTCAACCGGACGAACATCTCGAACAACAACTTCCAGCACAACGCCGAGCACCGCAAGGGCGTCTCGTACGGCAACCAGGCGGCGGCGCAGAAGTACAACCGCGGCGGGGACGCGAAGGCGGCGCAGTCGCGCGAACAGTTCCGCGGCCACGCGGAGCAAGGGCGGGGCGAGCTGAAGTCCATGGACAAGGGGCAGTTGAACGACCGCGTGTCGCAGGCGGACCGCGCGGGCGCGGGAAACCGCGATGCAGGCAATCGCGCCGCGCAGGCCAACACGCGGGACCTCGGTTCGCGCGGTTCGGCCGGCACGGGCAGCCGCGACCTGGGCGGTGGCGCCTCCACCCGCCAGGGCGGCGGTGGCGGCGGATTCTCCGGGGCCTCGTCCGGCGCGTCGACGCGCGCCGCGAGCACGCGCGGCAGCGCCAGCCGCGCGTCGATGGGTGGCGGGGGCGGTGCCCGCGCCGGCGGCGGCGGCGGACGTCGTCGCTAGCCCATCCCAGGACACGGAGACCATGACCATGAATACCCGGATGACCCCGATCGTCGTCGCGATTGCCGCGGCATTGACCCTGACCCTCCCGGCCGCCGCGCTCGCCCAGGCGGCTCCCGAAGCCAAGTCCGTGAAGCCGGGCGCCGCTGCTCCGAAGAAGGCACCCGCCAAGCAGCGCACGTTCGCCACGCCCGAGGACGCCGCGAAGGCCCTCGTGGACGCCGTGCGGGCCTCCGACGCCAAGGCCCTCGTCGACATCGTCGGCCCCGGCTCGCGCACCTGGATCTTCACCGGCGACGACGTGAGCGACGCGAACGAATGGAAGCAGTTCGTCGCCGCCTACGACGCGAAGAACGCCCTCGTGAAGGAAGGCGATGCCAGGGCCGTCCTGCAGATCGGCACCGATCCGGTTCCTTTCGCGGCGCCGATCGTGAAGCGCGGCGATGCGTGGGCCTTCGACGCCGAGGCCGGCCGCGAGGAGGTCACCAACCGCCGCGTGGGCCGCAACGAGCTCGACACCATCCAGACACTGCTCGCCATCGTCGACGCGCAGCGCGAATACGCGGCGAAGGACGCGGACGGCAACGGCCTCGCCGACTACGCTGCGCGCTTCGTCTCGACGCCCGGCAAGAAGGACGGCCTGTACTGGGAGACGAAGCCCGGCGAGGCCACGAGCCCCCTGGGCCTCCTGGCGGCCAAGGCCGTGAAGGAAGGCTACGGCGGCAAGCGCAAGGACGGCTCGCCCGTGCCGTACAACGGTTACTACTTCCGCATGCTCACCGCGGGCCAGGGCGGGTTCGCGCCGGGCGGCAAGCACGACTACCTCGTGAAGGGAAAGCTCTTCGGCGGCTTCGCGGTCGTCGCGTACCCGGCCCGTTACGGCGTGTCGGGCGTGATGAGCTTCCTCGTGAACCACGACGGCGTGGTCTACGAAGCCGATCTCGGCAAGGACACGGCGGGCGTCGCGGGCAAGCTCACCCGCTTCGATCCGGACAAGCGCTGGAAGAAGGCGCCGCAGTGAACGGGTCCGGCGCGCTTGTCGCCTGAGCCGCGCCGTCCCGCCCTGTCGCCCGTCCATGTCGAGGCTCTTCCAGTCCCTGTTCGGCGGGAAGCCGGCCGGTAACGGCCTGCGCGACGCGTCAGTCGTCGAGCGGGCCATCGACCGTGCGCTCGATGCGACGGACCCGCGGCTGCGCTCGATCGCCGGGCACCGGAAGCGCCTGCAGCCCGCCGTCGCGAAGGCGATCGACCACGTGATCGCGCTCGGAAGCGCCCTGCCCCCCCCCGTGGAGGCGAGCGCCCGCACCTGGGGCGAGGACGATCGCCTTTCCTCCTTCTTCGCCTCCTCGGCGCGCATGGCGGAGGTGTTCGGCGCCGACCGGGCGCTCCTCGATTTCCTCGAAAGCCCGATGGGCGGCGCCGATCCCGTGCACGCCCTCCTCGTCATGGAGCGCACCGAGAAGAAGGTTCTCGGGATGGCCCTGCAGGGCGAGCACGTGCAGCGCGAGGTCTCGCAGGTACAAGTGAGTTTCGACAAGCACCGGCTCCTCGAGCCGCAGGCGAGCGCGCAGGACCATCGCCGACTCGTCATGCGCCGCGCGTTCGACCAGGTCCTCACGGCGGCGCTCACCCGCATCACGATGGCGAGCCACGAGCGCGAGGCGCTCGAGGCCGGCCAGGCCGTGCTCAAGGCCAAGGTGCGGGCGTTGCAGTCCTCGCACTTCGGGCTCTCGCACGCGGACGAGGGCGAGGGCACCGACGCCGTCGCGCTCGAGGCGAAGCTCGCGCAGATCGGGCGCGATCTCGAGGCCACGGGCACCGGCGCCCGGACGCTGCCGCGCCATCTCGACCTGCTGGTGGAGACGCTCGAGCAGGCACCGGAGCAGCTCTTCGCCCAGCCGCTTTCCATCCTCATGGACCGCCTGGGCATCCGCCAGGACACCGCCGGGGGCACGACGGTGCGGCTCGACCTCGTGGAGGTGCGCCGCGCCGCGGGCCCGCCCCTCGTCGTGCTGCCCGTCGCGATTCCCCGTGACGCCATCGCGAAGCGCGACGTGTTCGCCGAGGCGAAGCGCTTCCTGATCTAGCGCCATGCCCGCCGGGATGACCGGGATCGTCCCGGATTGGCTCCTGTCCGTCGTCGCCATGGCGACGGTGTTCACCGTCATGTTCTCGATCGGCCTGGGGGTCTCGTTCGGCGAGTTCCGCTGGATCTGGCGCCGCCCGGGCCTCATGCTGAAGGCCCTCTTCTGCGTGCTGGTGGCGGTGCCGACCATCGCGATCGCCGTGGCGCAGGTGCTGGGCCTGCCGCGGCTCGCGGAGGTGGCCATCGTGCTCATGGCCGTCTCGCCCGGCGCCCCGGTGGCGCTGCGCAAGTCGCTGCGCTCGGGCGGGCACAAGGCGTTCGCGCCGGGCCTGCAGATCTCGGTGGCGATCCTCGCCGTGGTCTCGATGCCGCTGTCGGTCGCTCTCCTCGCCCAGTACTACGGCAATTCGGCGGCCATCGATCCCTGGCCCCTCGCCCGGCAGGTCTGCGTGGCCCAGCTCGTTCCCCTCGGCCTGGGCATGCTCGTGCGGCATCTCGCGGCGCGGGGCGCGGCCTGGCTGGAGGCGAAGCTCTCGCCCGTGGGCACGGCGCTGCTGCTGCTCCTGGCCCTTGTCGCCGTGGTGGAGATGTTCCCGCTCGTGGTCCTTGCCGGCACGAAGGTCGGCATCGCCATCGTGCTCGTCACGCTGGGCGCGCTGGCCGTGGGGCAGCTGCTGGGCGGTCCGGAACCGGGCACGAGAACGGCGGTGGCCATCACGGCGTCGGCGCGGAACCCGGGCCTCGCGCTCCTGGTGGCCTCGCTCAACAACGCGCCCCCGCCCGTCTACACGGGGATCGTGGCCTACCTGCTCGTTTCGGCTTTCACCGTCATCCCCTACGTCATGTGGCGCCGCCGAACGGGCGCCGACCTGCAGCGGGACTAGCGGCGCGTCACTTCGCGGGCGCCGCGCTCGCGACGACCGCGGGGCCGAAGGCGCCGCCGAGGGCCAGGTGGAGGTTCACGCGCTGCACGAGCCGTTCGCTTCTCGCGCGAACGAGCGCGGATCGGGTGGCGGCCGTGGCGAGGGCCTGCTGCTGCACGGCGCGCAGGTCGGCGGAGCCGACGCGATAGCGCACCTGCGCCATCTCGAGCAGCTTCTCGTTCTGGGCGGCGGCGGCCTCGAGCGCCTTCACGCGCGCCTCGAGGGTGAAGCCGGCGGACAGGGCGTTCTCGACTTCCGAGAAGGCGCGCGCGCCGATGCGGCCGTAGTCGGCCACGGCAGCCTTCTGTTCGGCCGTGCGCACCTCCCGCTGGGCCTTGAGCGCGCCGCCCACGAAGAGCGGCAGGACGAGCCCTCCGCCCGCACTCCATACCGGGTTGTCGCGATCCTTGAGGAGGAAGAGCTCGCTGGAGATGCTGCTGCCGCTCGCGGTGAGCGAGATGCGCGGCAGGCGGGCGGCTTCGGCCTCGCCCACCAGGTGGAACGCGGCGGCGACGCGGCGCTCCGCGGCGGCCACGTCGAGGCGGCGCTCGAGCAGTTCCGAGGGCAGGCCCGTCGGCACGGGGCCGGGGAAGGCGGGAAATTCGGCGGCGGTGGCGAGCGTGGCGGCCGGGTAGCGGCCCACCAGCGTCTCGAGGGCGCGCACCGCTTGCTGCTCCGCGAGCGTGAGAGCGAGCACCGTGTCGCGGTAACCCTGCAGCGAGGCGTCCGCCTGGCGGGCCTCGTAGTCGTCGCCGCGGCCGATGCGAACGCGCTCCCCGGCGAGCGTCGCGATCTTCTCGCCGGCGGCGGCCATGTCGATCGCGATCTCGCGCTGGCGGCGCGCTTCGGTGGCGAGGAACCAGCTCTTCGCGACCAGGGCAGCGATCGACTGGCGGGCGTATTCGGCGTCGCGGTCCGTGGCCTCGAACTGCGCGGATCCCGCCGCGGCCTGCGAGCGCACGCGGCCCCAGAGGTCCAGCTCCCAGTTGGCGTAGATGCCGCCGCCCTCGATGCCGCTCGAGTCTCCCGAGAGCTTGCCGCCGCCCTTGGCGATGAGGTTCACCTGCGGGTAGAGCGTGGAGCCCGCCTGCACCGCCAGGGCCGTGGCGCGTTCGACGCGCGCGGCGGCGGCGCGCAGGTCCGGGTTGTTGGCGAGCGCCTCGGCGACGAGGGCATCGAGCTTCGGGTCGGCGAAGGACGCGAGCCAGCCCGAGCCGACGGCGCCCGGGGCGGAACCCTTCGTCGCCCAGGATTCGGGGATCTTGAGGGCCGGCATCGCGTCGGCGGCGAGGGCCTTCGCGTCGGGCGGCGGATTGAGGGCGCAGCCGGCGAGGGCGAGCGGGACCGCGAGCGCCGCGAGGCGCCGGAGCGGAAGGCGGGCGGCGCGCATCAGTGCAGCTTCAGCACGAGGTAGTTGACCTTGGCGCCCACGCGCAGGATCACCATGCGGATCACGTGGATGGCCTTGGCGTGGTCGGTGTAGATCGCCCCCTCGCCGGCCGCGCCGGCGGCGAGGAAGAGGTCCTTGTGCTTCGGGTCGATGGCGAGCTTCACCGGGAAGCGGTTCGGCGGCAGCGGCTGCATGCCCGTGGTCGGCAGGGTGTTCGACATCGCCACCTGCCCCTGGCCCTGCGCCCAGACGATCGAGTCCACCGTGGCCTTGAGCACCTCGCCCGGGTGGGTGCGGAGCGTGATCTCCGCGAGGTTGCCCGGCGCCACCTGGTGCAGCTCGTTCTGGCCGAAGAGGGCGATCACCTGGTACTCGTCCTCGACGAACGTGAGGGCGGGGGTGATGGGGAAGGCCGCGGTCATGGTGCCCGGGCGAAGCTGGACGTTGATCGCGTAGCCGTTGGCCGGCGCCGTGACCGTCGTCTGGGCAAGTTCCCACTTGGCGTTCTCGAGCTGCGCGCGCACCTGGGCGACCTGCGCGAACTCGCCGTTGGACTTGGCGCCGAGTCGCTGCGCGACCTGGCGCTGGCTCGCCGAGGCCTGCACCTGCGCCGCCCGGGCCTGCGCCTCGCTGCTGCGCGCGCCGTCGAGCTGGCCCTCGAGTTCCTTGAGGGTGGTCTCGGCCTGCTCGAGGTCGAACTTGTTGCCGGCGCCCGTCGCGACGAGCTCGCGGTTCTGGGCCACCCGCAGCCGCGCGAGCTCCGTCCGGGCCGACACTTCCCGCACCCGTGCCGTGGCCTGCTCGATCGCGGCCGTGGCCTGCGCGACCTGCGCCTGCGCGCCGGCCGACTGCTCCTCGAGCTCCTTCGAGGTGCCCACCGCGTTGGCGAGCTGCGCCTCGAGCGCGTTCACCTGCAGCTGGTAGGGCGTGGGATCGATCCGGAAGAGCACGTCACCCTTCTTCACCGGGCGGTTGGGCTCGACCGCCACCTCGATCACCTTGCCCTTCACCTGCGGCACCACGTTCACGACGTACTTGATGACGCGCACGTCGGCCGTCGAGGGCGCGAAGACGTTGAGCAACATGATGAGGATCGTCATCCCGACGATCGGGATGATGACGACGATCACCTGGCTCGTCGTGTTCCAGGGCAACCACTTCTTCTTGATGAAGATGAACCAGACGAGGAACGCGTAGACCGCGAGGATGATCGCATCCATCTAGGCGGCCCTCCCGGACGGGGCGGGCGCCGGCGGCGGATTCACGGCCGGCTTCGCCGAGGCGAGGATCGCCTTCACGCCGCGCAGCTTCTCCGGAACGGGCCCGGTCGCGGCCATCGCGGCGAACTCCTCGCGGAAATGCTCGAGCTGCACCTCGTCCAGCTCGCCGCGGCCGGCGCGCCCGGCCATGTGCAGGAAGTAGTCCTCGTGCTTCTCCGTCCCGTAGGCGATGCGGTAGCCGATGGGCTTCGTGTACGCCCACAGCCACGCGAAGGGCCAGAGCAGGCCGCCGAAGACGAGCGAGAGCAGGCACAGCACCTTGATCGATTCCTGCTGCGGGTGGTGGCGCTTCTCGGCGATCTTCTCCGGCATCACGTGCACCATCCAGAAGAGCGCGATGACCCCCAGGGGCACGAAGATGATGACGACCCAGCTGATCACGTTGGCCATCGTGTCGAGGGCGTCGCCCGAGAGGAACGAAGCGTTCGCGGCGAGGGGCGCGAACGCCGCCGCCGCGGCGAGGAGGGTGGGAAGGCCGGTACGCAATCGCATGTCGAATGCCTTTCGATGGGAATCCGGCGCCCCGTTGCGGCCTGCGCGCCGGATTTCGGGTGGGGCCGGATGGCATGCGCAGTGGAAAGCGCCGATTCTAGACAATTGCCGACAGGCGTGGCGAGCCGGCGTGCGTGCCGCTGTCGGTAAACCCGGACCGTCCAGCCGGGTTCACACCCTTCCCGCCCCGCCCCGCAGACGACTTCACCCGTTCAGCTTGCCCAGCACCTGCCGGATCTTGTCCGGCTCCTCGCCCTTGAGCACCCGCGCCACCAGCGGCGCGATGTCCGGCAGGCTCGTGGTGAGCACGCGCTGCTTCACGGCGAGGATCGAAGCCGGGTGCATGGAGAAGTGCCGCAGGCCGAAACCCAGCAGCAACCGCGTGAGCTCGACGTCCCCCGCCATCTCGCCGCACACCGCGATGGGCTTCTCGTGCTGGTGGGCCGTGCGGATGACCCCGTGCAGCAGCGAGAGCACGGCCGGGTGCAGCGGGTCGTACAGGTGCGCCACCGCGTCGTCCGCGCGGTCGATGGCGAGCGTGTACTGGATGAGGTCGTTGGTGCCGATGGAGAGGAAGTCGAGCTTGCGGATGAACATCGGCAGCGCGATGGCGGCGGCGGGGATCTCGATCATCCCCCCCACCGGCACGTGCTCGTCGAACTTCACGCCCTCGGCCTTCAGTTCCTCCTTGGCGCGGGCGACGGCGGCGAGTGACTGGTTCAGTTCCGTCCACGAGCACAGCATCGGGATGAGGATCATCGCCTTGCCGTGCCTCGAGGCGCGCAGGATGGCGCGCAGCTGCGTGTTGAAGAGTTCGGGCTCGGCCAGGCAATAGCGGATCGCGCGAAGGCCCAGGGCCGGGTTCTCCGCCTCGTTCTCCTGCCCGTCGAGCGCCTTGTCCGCGCCGATGTCGAGCGTGCGGATGTTCACCGGCCGGCCCTTCATGCCCTCGAGCACCTCGCGATAGGCCTCGAACTGCTCGTCCTCGTCGGGCAGGTCCCGGCGGTTCATGAAGAGGAATTCGCTGCGGAAAAGGCCGATCCCCGTGGCCCCGCTGGCGCGAACGGCATCGATGTCCGAGGGCAGCTCGATGTTGGCGTAGAGCTGCACGGGCGTGCCGTCGAGCGTGGCCGCGGTCGCGGTGCGGATGCGCTTGAGCTTGTCGCGCTCGAGCCGCGCCTGGTTCTGCTTGAGCCGGTATTCGGCGAGGACGGCGCGGTCCGGGTTGACGATGACGACGCCCTGCGTGCCGTCGATGACGATGAGCTCGTCCTCGCGGATCATCGAGCGCGCGTGGTGCAGCGCCACGATGGCGGGGATGGCGAGCGAGCGCGCCATGATCGCCGTGTGCGAAGTGGCGCCGCCCATGTCGGTCACGAAGGCCGCGAAGGGGTGCTCGCGGAAGAGGATCACGTCGGCGGGCGAGAGGTCGCGCGCGACGAGGATGGCCGGGTCCTCGCGGGCGGGTCGCGGGACGATGCGCCGCTTGGAGCCGGCGAGCGCCCCCAGCACGCGCTCGGCCACCTGGCGCACGTCGTTCTCGCGCTCGCGCAGGTATTCGTCCTCGATGTCGTCGAACTGCGCGGTCAGCTCGTCGAGCTGCACGCGAAGCGCCCACTCGGCGTTGCAGCGCTCCTCGGCGATGATCTCGCGCGGCACCTCGGAGAGCGCCGAATCCTGCAGCAGCATGAGGTGCACGTTCACGAAGGGCGCGAGCTCGGAGGACGCGCTGTGCCGCACGCTGTCGGCGAGTTCCTTCAGTTCCTCCCGCACTTCCTTCACCGCGCGGTCGTAGCGGCGCTGCTCGCGCGGCACGTCGTAGGCGGCGATCGGGTAGTGGTCCACCTCGGTGGACATGCCCGAGAAGAGGTGCGCGTGGCCGATGGCGATGCCGCCCGACACCCCGATGCCGTGCATCGTGAAGCAGACGTTGTGGGGGCGGGGATCTGCGCTGGCGTCGGCCACGGTTTCCTTACTCGCCTTCGCCAAATTTGTCCGCGATGAGCTTCTCGATGGCGTCCATGGCCTCCACCTCGTCGGCGCCCTCGGTCTCGGCCTCGATGGAGGAGCCCTTGCCGGCGGCGAGCATCATCACGCCCATGATGCTCTTGGCGTTCACGCGCCGGCCGTTCCGGGAGAGGAAGACGCTGCAGGAGAACTTGCCGGCGGTCTGCGTGAGCTTGGCGGAGGCCCTCGCGTGCAGGCCCAGCTTGTTCACGATCGGGAGGGTCTTCTTCTGCACGGGCGGGGTCCTCAGGCGGGGGGCGTCATGCGGATCACGCCCTCGGTGCCGCCGGAGAGGGCCTTGGCCATCACGGTCTCGAGGGGTTCCTCGCGGTAGGTGAGGGCGCGGATGAGCATCGGGAGGTTCACGCCGGCGAGGCCTTCCACCCGCCCGGGCTTCAGCACGCGCGAGGCGACGTTCGAGGGCGTGGCGCCGTAGATGTCGGTGAGCACCAGGACGCCGGCGCCGCGGTCGATGAAGCGGATGTGGTCTTCGGCGACGGGAATGAGCGAGTCCGGGTCGTCGTGGACCGTGATGCCGACCTGGCGCACGTAGAGCGGGCGCTTGCCGAGCACGTGGCTCGCGGAGTGGATGAGGCTTTCGCCGAAGGCGCCGTGGGAGACGATGAGGATGCCGATCATCGCCTCATTCTAGGGCACCGGCGGCGGCGCCGCACCCTCTAGGCGGCGCGGATGGGCGTGACGTCGGCCGCCTCGGTCCTCGCGGGAAGCCTCCTCGCGGACGGGAACTTGCACGAGAAGGTGCTTCCCCGGCCCACCTCGCTTTCGATGACGAGGCGGCCCTGGTGGCGCTGCAGCACGTGCTTCACGATCGCGAGGCCCAGGCCCGTGCCGCCGGAGGCGCGGGAGCGGCCGCGGTCCACGCGGTAGAAGCGTTCGGTGAGGCGCGGGATGTGCTCCGGCGCGATGCCCTCGCCGTTGTCCTGCACGCGCATGACGGGGTCGCCGTCCTCGAGCGCCCAGGTGACCGCGATTTCCCCGCCCGGCGGCGTGTAGCGCACGGCGTTGGTGACGAGGTTCGTGAAGGCGCTGCGGACTTCCTCGCGGCTCGCCAGAAGCCACACCGGGGCGAAATCCGTGGTGAGGCGGTGCTGGCCCTGGCTGATCGACTGGGCCTCCTGGACGATCGCGGCGAGGAGGGCCGGGATGTCGAGCGGCTCTTCGCGCAGGAGGGAGCGCGAGTCCTCCAGGCGCGAGAGCATCAGCAGGTCCTCGACGAGTCGCTGCATGCGTTCGGCCTGGTCCGTCATCAGGGCGAGGGAGCGGCGGTAGACCTTCTCGTCCATGCGGTCGGCGTCGGTGAGGGTCTCGAGGAAGCCCTTCATCACCGTGAGGGGGGTGCGCAGCTCGTGCGAGACGTTGGCGATGAAGTCGCGGCGGACGGCTTCCAGGCGCTCCCAGCGCGTCACGTCGCGGGAAAGCAGGAGCTTTTCGTTGTCGCCGTAGGGCACGAGCTGGATGGAGAGGATGCGGTCGGTCTCGCCCCGAAGCAGGAGGGGTTCGGCGTAGGTCGGCGCGGCGAGATAGGCGGCCAGGGACGGGTGGCGCACGAGGTTCGTGAGGGCCTGCTCGCGGTCGCGCTTGATACCCAGGCCGAAGTGCTCCTCGGCGACGGGGTTCATCCACTCGATGCGGTTGCCGGCGTCCAGGACCAGAACGCCGTCGGGCATGGCCTCGCCCGCCTGCCGGAATCGCCACAGGGCGTGGGAGAGGCCGGCGCGGCTGCGGGATTGTTCGCGGATCAGGCGGTAGAGGCGAGCGTAGATGTCGCCCCAGCGGCCGCCCACGTCCGGCACGTCGTCGGCGCTGGGCTTCATGGCCCAGTCGGCCAGGCGGTCGCGTTCGCGCAGGAGCCGGCCCAGGGCCACGAGCAGGTAGACGAGCAGGAATACGCTCGCCATCACCCACCCGCGCACCTCGCCCCAGCCGCCGACGAAGCCCACGATCACCGCGCCGGCCGTGGCGGCCAGGGCGTGAAGGGCGAGGCGTGCGGTCCAGGCGGGCATGACACCCATTATCGATCAAACCTCCTGAAGGGGACGCACACCTTCATCTAACCTGAAGGGGACGCACACCTTCACCTTGCCTGAAGGTGTGCGTCCCCTTCACCGCCCGTGAAGGTGTGCGTCCCCTTCAGGGGGGTCAGGGGGCCTTGGAAAAGCGGTAGCCGGCGCCCCGAACGGTCTGGACGAAGGCCTCCAGCCGCGCAGGCTCCAGGGCGGCGCGAAGCCGGCGGATATGCACGTCCACCGTGCGCTCCTCGATGAAGACGTGGTCGCCCCAGACGTGGTCCAGGAGCTGCGTGCGGGAATACACCCGCTCCGGGTGCGTCAGGAAGAAGTGCAGCAGCCGGAACTCCGTCGGCCCCATCTCCAGCGCCTTCCCCTTGCCGGTGACGCGGTGCGAAGCCGGGTCGAGGTTCAGGCCGTGGTATTCGATGGCATCGTCCGTGATCTCCGGCGCGCGCCGCCGCAGCACCGCCTTGATCCGGGCCTGCAGCTCCTTCGTCGAGAAGGGCTTGGTGATGTAGTCGTCCGCGCCGGTGTCGAGGCCCCGCAGCTTGTCGTCCTCTTCCCCCCGCGCCGTCAGCATGATGATGGGCAGGAGGCGCGTGCGCGGTTCGGCCCGCAGGCGGCGCGCGAAATCGACCCCGCTCTGCCCGGGCAGCATCCAGTCGAGGAGCACGAGGTCGGGCAGGGCGGTCTGGATGCACGTCCAGGCCTCCTCCGCGCTCCCGGCCAGAATGGGGGTCTGCCCTGCCTGCTCGAGGTTGAGGGCGATGAGTTCCTGGATGGCGCTCTCGTCTTCGACGACGAGGATCTGGGCGGGCATGGGACTTTTGGGGTGGCTCAAGC
Organism: Betaproteobacteria bacterium; assembly: GCA_016711875.1. Taxonomy (GTDB): domain Bacteria; phylum Pseudomonadota; class Gammaproteobacteria; order Burkholderiales; family Usitatibacteraceae; genus FEB-7. The sequence goes on from JADJSD010000001.1 coordinate 1,294,222, forward strand.
GAGCGGTATGACGGGCATGTTACGGTCCCATCGTGACACCGGGGTTACAGCCCCGAAACCCCCGGGCCGTGGGAAAATGGCGGCCAACCGGAAGAACCCCCATGAACAAAGCCGCCCCCCGCCCCACCGAGATCAAGCTGCACCAGAAGTCGCGCATCCTCGAGGTCGCCTTCGACGACGACAAGCGCTTCTCGCTTTCCTGCGAATACCTGCGCGTCTACTCCCCGTCCGCCGAGGTCCGCGGCCACGGCCCCGGCCAGGAGGTGCTGCAGGTGGGCAAGCGCGACGTGGAGATCAAGGACATCGAGCCCGTGGGCGCCTACGCCGTGAAACTCGTCTTCTCGGACGGCCACGACACGGGCCTCTACTCGTGGGATTACCTCTACGAACTGGGCGAGACGCAGGAGTCGAGCTGGAAGAGCTACCTCGCCCGCCTCGAGCAGGCCGGCGCCTCGCGCGACCCGAAATGAGCGACAAGACCACCCACTTCGGCTTCCGGGAAGTCCCCGAACAGGAGAAGGCCGCCCGCGTGGGCGAGGTCTTCTCGTCGGTCGCGGGCAACTACGACCTGATGAACGACTTCATGTCGATGGGGCTCCATCGCCTGTGGAAGAAGTTCGCCGTCGCCCTGTCGGGCGTGAAGGCCGGCAGCACCGTGCTGGACGTGGCGAGCGGCAGCGGCGACCTCGCCCTCGCCTTCGCGAAGCTCGCCGGACCTACGGGCAAGGTGGTGATGACCGACATCAACGGCGCCATGCTCACCGTGGGCCGCGACAAGGCCATCGACGGCGGCGTGCTCGCCCCGCCGGCCATCTGCGACGCCGAGAAACTTCCCTTCCCCGACGACACCTTCGACTGCATCACCGTCGCCTTCGGCCTGCGCAACATGACGCACAAGGACAAGGCCCTCGCCGAGATGACGCGCGTCGCCAAGCCCGGCGGGCGGGTGATGGTGCTGGAGTTCAGCAAGGTGTGGAAGCCGCTCGAGAAGCCCTACGATCTCTACTCGTTCAACGTGCTGCCTTTCATCGGCAAGGTCGTGGCCAAGGACGAGGCGGCCTACCGGTACCTCGCCGAGTCCATCCGCATGCACCCGGACCAGGAGACGCTCAAGGCCATGATGGAAACCGCGGGCCTGGTGCGCGTGGACTATCACAACCTGACGATGGGCGTGGTGGCGCTGCACCGCGGCTTCAAGCCGTGATCGGCCCCACGCCCACCGACGCTGCCGCCGGCTTCATCAACAAGCTGACGGGCGCGGCGCCCCTTTCGCGCGAGCGCCTGGGCAAGTTCGCCGGGCGCACGGCCGCCTTCCACGTCGGCCCCTTCGATGCCGCCTTCACCGTGCAGACGACGGGCGAGGTGCTGCCGGCGGTGGAAACCGCCGCGAAGGATCTCGAGGTGAGGCTCTCGCCTTTTCTCCTTCCGCGCCTCGCCGCGCGCGACGAGACGGCGTTCCGCGACGTGCAGATGACGGGCGATGCCGATTTCGCGGCGGAGATCGCCTTCCTCGCCAAGAACCTCAAGTGGGACGTGGAGGAGGATCTCTCGAAGGTGATGGGAGACGCCGCCGCCCACCGCGCCGTCGGCGCTGCCACGGCCGCCGCCGGCTGGGGCAAGGACGCCGCCGAGCGCCTCGCCGCCTCCGCCGCCGAGTACTTCACCGAGGAATCGCCCCTCATCGCCTCCCGCGTGAAGGTGGCCAGCTTCGTCGACGAGGTCTCGCTCCTTCGCGACGCCGTCGAGCGTCTCGAAAAGCGCATCGAGCGGATCGAGAAGGACGCGTCCGCTGGCTAGCCGGTCGGGCATCGCGCTCGTCCTGCTGTCCGCCTGCGCCTTCGGCGCCATGGCCGTGATCGCGCGGGGCGTCTTCGCCTCGGGCGCGAACGTGCCGGGGCTCCTCGCCGGGCGTTTCGCCATCGCGGGCATCCTCCTCGCCCTCCTGCTCGTCGCCACGGGGCGGAAATTTCCGCGAGGGCGGCCGCTGGTCTTCGCCATCGCCATGGGGGGCCTGGGCTACGTGGGCCAGGCGGCGTGCTTCTTCACGGCGTTGCAGTACGCCTCCTCGGGCCTCGTCGCCCTGCTGCTCTACGTGTATCCCACGCTGGTCGTGATCCTCTCGGCGGTCTTCCTGCGCGAGAAGATCACGGGCACGAAGCTCCTCCTCCTCGCCGTGAGCTTCGCCGGCCTCGCCCTCATGCTGGGCGGCGGATCGGGAACGCCGCGGGGGATCGGCCTGGGCCTCGCCGCGGCGGGCATCTACTCGGTGTACATCCTCGTGGGATCGCGCGAGCTCGCGAACACCGACGCCCTCGCGAGCGCGACCGTCATCTGTCTCTCCGCGGCGACGACGCTCGGCATTGCCTCGCTCTTCATCGACACGCGCTTGCCGGGCACGTGGTGGGGATGGGCGGCCGTCGCGGCGCTGGGTGTCGTGGGCGGCGTCGTCGCGATCCTCGCCTTCTTCGCGGGGCTCAAGCGCGTGGGGCCGTCCGTGGCATCGGTCGTATCCACCTTCGAGCCGGTGTTCACGGCGGCGCTCGCGTGGTTCGTGCTGGGGGAGAGCCTGACGCCGGGACAATTGGCGGGCGGGGTGCTTGTCATCGCGTCCGCGGCCTGGCTCGCAAGAACCCGGTAGGGTGGACGGGAAGCCTCGCCAGGGCATTCGCGATGACTGTCACCTTCACGGCGGCACCTTCGCAGTCTGGGCGATAATTGCCGCTTCGGCCCGGAACTCGAACGCCAATCGCCCGCCCAACGCCCACAAGACCATGCGCTCCGTCTCCCTCTCGCGCTTCCTCATCGATGAACAGTGGCAGAAGCACGCCATCCCCTCGGACCTGCGCCTGCTGGTCGAGGTCGTCGCCCGCGCCATCAAGGCCATCTCCATCAACGTCGGCAAGGGCGCGCTCGCGGGCGTGCTGGGCGACGCCGGCAGCGGCAACGTGCAGGGCGAGGCGCAGAAGAAGCTCGACGTCATCGCCAACGAAATCCTCCTCGAGGCCAACGAATGGGGCGGCCACCTCGCGGCCATGGCTTCGGAGGAGATGGAAGGCCCCCACGCCATCCCGCACCGCTTCCCCAAGGGCGAATACCTGCTGCTCTTCGACCCGCTCGACGGCTCCTCCAACATCGACGTGAACGTCTCCGTGGGCACCATCTTCTCGGTGCTGCGCTGCCCGGAGGGCGTGGACCCGACGAGCGAGCAGGCGTTCCTGCAGCCCGGCACGGCGCAGGTGTGCGCGGGCTTCGCGGTCTTCGGCCCCTCGACGGTGCTGGTGCTCACGATGGGGCAGGGCGTGCACGCCTTCACGCTCGACCGCGAGGTGGGCTCCTTCGTCCTCACGCGCGAGGACATCCGCATCCCGGAGGACACGAAGGAATTCGCGATCAACATGTCGAACCAGCGCCACTGGGAGTCGCCCGTGCAGCGGTACATCGGCGAGCTGCTCGCGGGCAAGAGCGGCCCGCGCGGCACGGACTTCAACATGCGCTGGGTCGCCTCGATGGTGGCCGACGTCTACCGCATCCTCACGCGCGGGGGCATCTTCATGTACCCGCGCGACACGAAGGAACCGGGCAAGGCCGGGCGACTGCGCCTCATGTACGAGGCCAACCCGATGGCGATGATCATCGAGCAGGCGGGCGGCGGCGCCACCACGGGCCGCGAGCGCATCCTCGACGTGCAGCCCACCGCCCTCCACCAGCGCATCGCGGTCTACCTCGGCTCGAAGAACGAGGTCGATCGCGTCACGGGCTATCACCAGGGCTAGGTGAGCGTCCGCGCCGTCCTCGCTTGCGCGCTGCTCGCGCTCTTCGCGGCCAGCGCGGAGGCGAAGGAGCCGCCCGGCCCGCTTCCCGTCACGTGGGAGGCGCCGGAGGCGCTCAAGGTCCATTTCGAGAAGCACCTGAGGGGCCCGCCGCCGGAGGCGAAGGAGGACCGCCTGCAGTTGCGCCGCTGGATCCGCGAGGTGCGCCGGCGCGCGCCCGAGATCGCCGCGGCCGAAGGCTGGTTCTCGGCCAAGGTGGAGATCGACGACGACATCGAGCCCGTGCACGTGAAGGTGGTGCCCGGCGAGCGCACGGTGGTCGCCGGCATCGCGATCGAGTTCAAGGGCGATGTGGCGGGCGAAGGGGCATTCCGGAAGGCCCGACGAGAAGCGCTCACGTCCGCATGGTCCCTGCCCGAAGGCAGGCCCTTCCGCACCGCGGACTGGGAAGAGGCCAAGGCGCGGTTGCTCGAAGCCCTCACCGCCGACGACTACGCCGCGGGCCGCATCGTCGCGAGCGAGGGCCGCGTCGACGCCGCGACCGCCCAGGCGAAGCTCTCCGTCGTGCTCGACAGCGGGCCGGCCTTCTCGCTGGGCGAAGTGGAGATCGTCGGTCTCACGAAATATCCCGCCAAGGTCGTCGAGCGCCTGGTCGACGTGGACCCGGGCGAGCCCTTTCGCAGCGACCGCCTCCTCGACCTGCAGCGAACGCTCCAGAACACGCCGTACTTCGCCGGCGTCACCGTCGAGATCGAGCGCGACTCCGCGAACCCGCAACGCGTGCCGGTGCGCGTGACGGTCGTCGAGCGGCCGGTGGCGGACGTGGGCCTTTCCGCCGGCTACGGCACCGATTCCGGAGCGCGAGGCGAGGTGTCCCTTCGCTATCGCAACGCGTTCGGCCTGGGCTTCGACAACCTCTCCGCCCTGCAGGCCGACAAGACGCGCCAGATCGGCTACGCGGACTTCTACCTGCCCACGGGGGCGATCGCCGCGCCCATCGTCGGCACCCTCGCCACCAAGGACAGCGTCGGCATCCTCGGCGAACACACCTTCATCGAGGGCCTGGACACGCAGCGGGTCGCCGTCGCCGGCTACCGGCAGTTCCTCAAGGGCCCGTTCGACGTGCGCGTGGGCGTGAGCTACCAGATCGAGCAGGCGCGTCCCGACGGCAGCGACAAGTCGCTCAAGCGCGCCCTCGCGCCCAACGCCACGGTGACCTGGCGATTCGTGGACGACGTGCTCGATCCGAAGACGGGTGGCGTGCTGCAGGTGCAGGCGGCCGTCGGCTCGAAGGCCTTCCTCTCGGACCAGGATTTCGTGAAGGCCTACGCGCAGTACCAGCACTGGTTCACGCCCACGCCGAAGGACCAGTTCATGGTGCGTGCGGAGTTCGGCAAGACCTTCGCGCCCAGCCGCGAGGGCGTGCCGGAGGACTTCCTCTACCGCGCGGGCGGCACGCGCTCGGTGCGCGGCTACAAGTACCAGAGCCTGGGCGTGAAGGACGGCGAGGCCACCGTGGGCGGCCGCTACATCGCGACCGGCACCGTCGAGTACGTCCGCTGGTTGAACCCCACCTGGGGCGCCGCGGCCTTTCTCGACGCCGGCGACGCGGCCGACACGCGCGACACCCTGGGCGCGAACCTGGGCTACGGGGTCGGCGTGCGCTTCCGCACCCCCGCCGGTCCGCTCGCGTTCGACCTCGCCTACGCCGACCGCGACAAGCGGGTCCGCGCGGTCTTCTCCGTCTCGGTGGCGTTCTAGGCCATGGAAGAGAGCACGGCTCCCCGCCCCCCGTCCCGCGTGAAACGCTGGCTCGCCTGGAGCTCGGGCGGCCTCGGGCTCGGGGTCGTGGCCATCCTGGGCACCTGCGCGTGGCTCGCGTTCTCGGAATCGGGGGCGCGCCTCGTGCTGGGCCGCGCGCTCGCGCTCGTGGGTGGCGCGGCCGAGGGCGTGACGGGCAGCCTCGCCGGGCCCCTCGCCATCGACGCGCTCGAAGTGAATGCCGGGAAGACGCACGTGAAGGCGACGCGGATCGCGCTCGACTGGTCGCCCGTCCGGCTGCTGCAGGGCGAGCTTCATGTCGAGCGGTTCCACGCGGCGCTGCTCGAGATCGAGTCCGATCCGTCGACCGATCCCGCGAAGGAGCCGCTCTCGCTCGCGCCGCCCCTGCCCCTTTACGTGGCGCAGGCGGGTCTCGACCGGTTGGTGATCACGAAGCGCGGCGAGTCCGCGCCCGTGGAGATCCGGGACATTTCCGTGAAGCTCCGGGGCGACCGTGCCGCGTGGATCGTGGGCGATGCGCGGGCTCTCACGCCCTTCGGCCTCGCGCAGGTGAGCGGCACGATCGCCGCCCTGCGTCCCTTCGACCTGGATGCCAAGGGTGCGCTCGAAGGCACGCGAGGCGAGCGCAAGTACCGCCTCCAGCTGGACGCGAAGGGTCCGCTCTCGGCCTTCGAGGCGGCGTTCACCGGCGCCGAAGGCGGGCTCGAGGGCGGTGGCAAGGCGCGCATCGCGCCGTTCGACGCGTCGTCGCCGCTTCGGGCGTTGTCGGTGAAGCTCGCGGGGCTCGACCTGTCGGCGTTTTCGAAGTCGCCACAGACGAAGCTCTCCGTGGAGGCCGAGCTCGTGCCCTCGGGCGACCTGCTTCTCGCCGGCCCGGTGAAGATCGCGAACGCGGCCCCCGGTCCGCTCGATCGCAACCTGGTGCCCGTCGCTTCCCTCGCGGCGAACCTGGCCGTCGCGAAGGATGGCGCGCTGAAGGCGCGGGGATTGGAGGCGCTCTTCGCGGGCGGTGGCAGCGCGAAGGGCGATCTCGCGTGGGCCAGGGGAAAGCTCGACGCGGCGCTCGACGTGAAGGGCCTCGACCTGCTCGCGTGGTACACGCCGCTGCGGGCGACCGCGCTGGGCGGCGTCATCCGCGCCGACGTCACCGGCGATGCGCAATCGTTCACGCTGGACCTCGTCGATCCGCGCTTCACGATCACGGGCGCCGCGCGCATCGCGAACCAGGCCATCGACATCGAGCGGGTGCGCGTGGCGCGCACGGGATCGGCGATCGAGGCGGCCGGACGCTTCGCCTTCCAGGGCAAGCGCGAATTCGCGGTGGAGGGGCGGCTCGACCGCGTGAACCCGGCGCACTTCGCGAAAGTGCCCGAAGGCGAGATCAGCGGCGGCCTGAAGGCGAGCGGCCGGCTCGGCGAGGGGCGTTCGGTGCAGGCGCAGGTCGAGATCGCGAAGAGCCGCTTCGCCGGGCTCGCCCTCGAGGGACGCGCCGACGTGGCCGCCGACGACGCGCACCTGGGCCGCATCGAGGCGAACGTGGCGATGGGCGAATCGCGGGCGAGTGCGAGCGGTGCCTTCGGAAAACCCGGCGACGCGCTCGCGGTGAAGTTCTCCTCCCCGGATCTCGCGCCCCTGGGCAAGGCGTTCGGCTTCAAGGCGGCGGGGCGCGTCGACGGCGATGCGCTCGTCGAGGGCACCTATGCCGCGCCCTATGGCCGCGTCGCCTTCAAGGCGTCCAACCTGTCCCTGCCCGGCGAGTACCGCGTGGCGACGCTCGACGCGAAGCTGTCCCTGGGCGCCGCGGAGGATTCGCCGCTCACGGGCGACGTGACGCTCGCGGGGCTGCGCGAGGACAAGGCCACGGACAAGGAGGCGCTCGTCACGAAGGCGGTGCTGGCGCTTCGCGGCACGCGCGCTTCGCACGACCTGAAACTGGACGGCGAGCTGCCCGAGAACTCGCAGGTGCGCGTGCTGCTCTCCGGCGGGCTCTTCGGCGCGACGAGCGCCTCGCCGGAATGGCGCGGCCGCCTGGAGGTGCTCGAATCCACGGGCCGATATCCCTTGGTGCTCGGGGCGCCCACGACGCTTTCGATCGCCGCCCACCGGGTCGAGCTGGGCGGCACCAGGCTCGCGGGCGAATGGGGCCAGGTCGATCTGGCTACCACGCGCTGGACGCCGGCCCTGTTCGAGGCCAAGGGCACGGCGAACGGCATCGCGGTGCGCACGGTGACGCGCCTGGCGGGCCTGCGGCAGGCGCCTTCGTCGAACCTGGTCGTGGGCGCGTCGTGGGACCTGCGGGCCGCCGAGACGATCGAGGGCTTCGCGGAGGTGAGGCGCGAGAGCGGCGACGTGCGCGTGGGCGACGCGCGCCAGGCGCTGGGGCTCGAGACCTTGCTCCTTCGGCTCGACGCCGCCGCCGGCCGCGTGAAGGCGAAGGGCGACATCCGCGGAACGCTCGTGGGCCGGGTGAGCGCCGATGGCGACCTGCCCCTTCGGCGCGGCGAAGGGGGATGGGAGATCTCGCCGGTCGCGCCGCTCACGGGGCGCCTGGACGTGGACGTGCCCGACCTCGCGTGGACCGCCGGCTGGATCGGCCCGGACGCGCAGGCGGGCGGCCGGCTCCTGGGGCGGGTGGCGCTCACCGGCACGCGGCGCGAGCCCACGTGGGAAGGTCGCATCGACGGCACCGGGCTCGTCATCCGCGAGCCGGCGACCGGCTTCGAGGGCACCCAGGGAACGCTCGCCATTTCCTTCCGCGATCACGAGCTGCGGCTCGAGAAGTTCGCCTTCGATGCGCCGTGGCGACCGACGGGGGAAGCCGCGAGGGCCATCGGGAACGTGAAGCGGCCGGAGCGCGGCACGCTGTCGGCGGAGGGCGCCTTCAACGCGACGACGAAGAAGGGGGAGTTCCGCGTGAAGTCGGCCGGATATCCGGTGACGCAGCTCACGACGCGATTCCTCGCGGTGACGGGCGAGTCGAAGGCGCAGATCGACGGCCCGCTCATCGCGGTCACCGGTGACCTTCGCGCCGATGCCGGCTGGTTCGGCGTACCGGCTTCCGCGGCGCCCACCGTCGCCGACGACGTGATCGTGGATCGCGGCGAGCCCCTCGCCAGCACGGCGACGTCCGAGCGCATCCGCCTGGACCTGCGCGTGGCCCTGGGCGACAACACGCACTTCACCGGGCGCGGGCTCACGACGCGGCTCACGGGCTCGATCCGGATCGCGGGGGACGTGGGCTCGGGGCTGCGGGCCTCGGGCTCCATCCGCGCGGTCGACGGCACCTACGACGCCTACGGCCAGAAGCTCGCCATCGAACGGGGCGCGCTCAACTTCCAGGGGCCGATCGACAACCCCGGCCTCAACGTGCTGGCGCTCCGGAAGGGGCTCGCGGTGGAGGCGGGCGTGGAGATCCTGGGCAACGTTTCGCGGCCTCGCGTGCGGCTGGTCTCGTTCCCGGACGTGCCCGACTCCGAGAAGCTCGCCTGGCTGGTGCTCGGGCGCGGGCAGGGCCAGATGGCCGCGAGCGACGCGGCGCTGCTCGTCTCGGCGGCCGGTTCCATCCTGGGGCGCGACGACACTCAGGCGGGGCGGCTCCTGGGCGGGCTGGGCATCGGGCCTGAGGACATCCGGCTCGGGCAGGACAGCGGGAGCCTGCTGGGCACCATGCCGCAGAGCACCGTCGCCGGGAAGACCGGGACGACCAGCACCCAGGACGTGCTCTCCGTCGGCAAGCGCCTCTCCGACGACATCTACCTTTCCTACCAGCAGGGACTCGCCGATGCGGAAGGCTCCATGCGCGTGGCGTGGCAGGTGACCAAGGCGTTCCAGGTCATCATGCGGGCCGGCTACCAGCCCGGCATCGATGCCGTCTACCGGTTCACCCTCGACGATGCGCCCATCAAGATCCTCCCCCGGAAAGCGTCCCCCTGAAGGTGTCAGTCACCTCCGCCCGTCCTGAAAGCGACAGTCGCCTTCAACGCGGCAGGGTGCCCAGCGTGCAGCGGGAAACGCAGACGACCTTGCCCGCATCGTCGACGATCTTCGCCTCCCAGACCTGCGTGCGCCTGCCCACGTGGATGGGCGTGGCGGTCGCGGTGACGGTGCCGGTACGCACTGCCCGCACGTGGTTCGCGTTGATCTCCAGGCCCACCGCGGACTCCTTCTCCCTGTCCACGTTGAGGTAGGCGCCGACCGAGACCACCGTCTCGGCGAGCGCCAGGGACGCCCCCCCGTGCAGCAACCCGAACGGCTGGTGCACCTTGGGGCCCACCGCCATGCGCGCGACGACGCGGTCCTTCGTGGCCTCGACGATCTCGATGCCGAGCGTCGTCAGCAGCGTCTCCTTCTGGAATTCCGGGAACATGGGCCTCCTCGATGGCGGGGTCAGGCCGCCTCGCCCATCGTCCGCTCGAGGTAGCGGAGCTTGCGGCTCCTCTCGAGCTTCTTGGCGAAACGGGGAAAATCGAGCCCGTAGCGGGCCTTCATCGCGGGCGCCTCGGCCGCCATCCACCGCCACCGCGGCTCGAACGCCGCATCGCGGAAGACGAACACCACGAGGTTGCCGTCCTCCTTGTCGGGCATGACGACGATGTTGTCGCCGAAGGCGGCGCGGATGAGGTCGAGCTGCGCCACGCGCTCTTCCTTCTTTCCGACCAGGTTCGACACCAGCACGCCCTTCTTCGCGAGCGCGTCCTTCGCGTCGCGGAAGAAGTCGCGCGTCATCACCGAGGGGCTGTAGCCCTCCGGGTCGAAGCAGTCGAGCACGATCGCATCGAACCCCCCTTCGCGCGCGACGAACCGGGCGGCATCGTCCTGCACCACGTGGAAGTTCGGGCCGTCCGCGGGCACGAGGAATTCCTCGCGAAGCGCGATCACGTCCTCGTCGATTTCCACCGTGGTGAGATCCGCCTCCGGGAGGTTGCGATGGCAGAACTTCGAGAGCGACCCGCCGCCCAGCCCCAGCAGCAGGATCTTCCTCGGCGCCGGGTTGAAGAGCAGGAACGCCATCGCGAGCCGCGTGTAGCTGAAGTCGAGCGCCCACGGATCGGCGAGCCGCATGCCGCTTTGCACGATCTCACGCTTGAAGTAGAGCTCGCGCACCACGCCGTCGTCGATGACGAAGGGCTTGCCGTAGGTGCCCTCGACGATGCGCCGGGCGAGGTCTTCCCGGTCCGCGTCCGCCGGCTCGACCATGCGCGCCACGCCGCGTTCGTGCTTGAACGGGTTGGGCATCTCGAGGAGGGGGCGGGGGCGCGGCGCGGTCACGGTAGCGCGAATTTTACTCCGCGCTCCCCGTCACGGCCTTTCGCCGCCCGCCGCCGCTCTGTCACAATTGGCCCCGGCCCAACCGGCCCCCTTCCGCCCCCTTCCCCACGAGAGAAGAATCCCCATGGCGCTGCAACACCTCACCGACGAGCAGATCCGCGACTGGTCCCGCGAGCAGAAGGACCGCTGGTGGCTCGAGAACCTCTTCCGCGGCGACATGCCGCAGCTCACGATCCGGTCGGGCATCACCGGTTTCTTCCTGGGCGGCATCCTCTCGGCCACGGCCCTCTACATCGGCGGAAAGACCGGCATCACCATCGGCGTGGGCCTCACCTCGGTCATCCTCGCCTTCGCGCTCTTCCGCATCTTCGCCTCCACCGGCCTCGCGTCGGACTTCACGATCCTCGAGAACAACTGCACGCAGTCCATCGCGACGGCCGCCGGCTACATGGTCGCGCCGATGATCTCGAGCCTCGCCGCCTACATGCTGGTCACGGGAAAGCTCATCCCGTGGTGGCAGATGATCCTGTGGATGAGCGTGGTCTCCATGATCGGCGTGCTGCTCGCCTTCCCGCTCAAGCGCCGATTCATCAACGAGGAGCAGATGCCCTTCCCCGAGGGGCGCGCGTGCGGCGTGGTGCTCGATGCCCTCTACACCGGCAACGCGGCGGCGGGCGTCTTCAAGGCGAAGCTCCTGGGCTGGGTGGCCGTGGGCACGGGTCTCTACCAGATGGTCATCAGCGACGGCTGGATGAAGCTCCTGCAGATCAAGCTGCTCGCCATGGACAAGTGGATGGGCCTCAAGGAAGCCTGGGTCTTCCACGAGCGCCTCGACACGTACTACTACGCCTTCGCCGGCAAGACGGGCTGGATCCCCTCCATCCTGGGCACGGATATCCGCCAGCTCGGCCTGCGTCTCACGCTCGATGCCGCCATGCTCGGCGTGGGCGGCCTCATGGGCATCGCAGTGGCCACGAGCTGCCTGCTGGGCGCCTTCATCAACTTCGTCGTGCTCGCGCCGATGATGATCCAGATGGGCGACATCGCCCCCCGCATCGGCCCCACGGGTGCCACCGTGCCCATCTCGCGCGTGGAGATCGTGAACCAGTGGTCGCTCTGGTGGGGCGTCACGATGATGGTGGTGGGCTCGCTCACGAGCCTGCTCGCGCGGCCGGATCTCTTCACCAGCGCCTTCAAGTCCCTGGGCGGCAAGAAGAAGGAAGGCACGGACGTCCTCGCGCACATCGAGTTCCCGCTGTGGGTCTCGGCGGTGGGCGTGCCGGTGTTCAGCGTCCTGGGCATCTGGGTGACGCACGAATTCTTCGGCGTGCCCGTCTACATGGCGGCCATTTCGCTCCCGCTCATCTTCGTGCTCACCATCATCTGCACGAACTCGATGGCGCTCACCTCGTGGACCCCGACGGGTGCGCTTTCGAAGATCACGCAGTTCTCCATGGGCGCGCTGGACCGGACGAACCCCGCCAACAACCTCATCCCGGCGGGCATGACGGCGGAGATCGCCTCCAACGCCGCGAACCTGCTCTCCGACATCAAGCCGGGCTACATGCTGGGCGCCAAGCCGCGGCAACAGGCCGTCGGCCACGTCATCGGCATCTTCGCGGGCTCGCTCGCCTGCGTGCCGCTCTTCTACCTGCTGTTCCTGCCGCCGGACGCGAACGGCGTGCGCTCGGCCGCCACCATCGTCTCGGAGCAGTTCGCGATGCCCGCGGCGCTGCAGTGGAAGGGCGTGGCGGAGATCATCACGAAGGGTCTCACGAGCCTGCCGACCTCCGCCGTCATCTCGATGGCGTTCGCGGCGGTGGCGGCGGCCACGATCGAGATCATCAAGATCAAGACCAAGGGCCGCTTCCCGCTCTCCGCCGTTTCCATCGGCCTGGGCGTCGTGCTGCCGCCGGAGGCCACCTTCGCCATGTGGCTGGGCGCGATGATCTTCTGGTGGGCCGGCCGGCGGCAAAAGCCCGGCACGCGCGGGCACGACATCTGGGTGGAAGGCTGCGAGCCCATCTGCGCCGGCCTCATCTCGGGTTCGGCGCTGGTGGGGATCGGTAACGCCATCGTCAACGTCCTCATCTAGCCTTCACAGTCCCCTCACCGGAGAAGAACAATGATGATTCGCCCCGCCCTCTTGCTCGCCGCCGCGCTCGTCGCGATCGCGCCGGTTGCCGCAAGCGCCGCTCCCAAGCTCGAGCAAGTCGCCGAGTTCGCGATCCCCGAAGCCAACCAGGGCGTCGGCATCGACAAGGACCACTTCTACGCCGTCAACGACCGCGAGATCGCCAAGTACGACCGCAAGACCGGCAAGCTCGTGAAGAAATGGGAAGGCCCGAAGGACGGGCCCGTCATTCACCTCGACAGCGCGCTCGTGATGGACGGCAAGATCTACGCGGCGCACTCCAACTGGCCCTTCTGGCCGATGACGAGCTCCCTCGAGATCTTCGATGCGGCCACGATGGAGCACGTGGGCACGCACAGCTTCGGCATCCGCTACGGTTCGCTCACCTGGGTGGATTGGCACGACGGCCACTGGTGGATGGGGTTCGCCAACTACGACCGCCTCATCGGGCCGAACAAGACGCCCTACGGCCACAAGGTGAACACCGTGGTCGTGAAGATGACGAAGGATTTCCAGACGGTGCAGATGTGGACGCTGCCCAAGGTGCTGCTCGACAAGTTCGAGGAGATGAGCAACTCCGGTGGTTCGTGGGGGCCGGACGGCTTCCTCTACCTTTCGGGCCACGATCCGGCCGAGCTCTACCGTGTGCGCTTCCCGAAAGCCGGCTCGGTGCTCGAGTTGGCCGACGTCATCCCCATGAACATCCGCGGGCAGGGCATCGCCTGGGACCGCTCGAACCCCGGCACCATCGCGGGCATCATCCGCGCGACGAAGGCCGAGCGCGAGGCGGGCGGCAAGCACAAGGTGACGATCTTCAAGTTCACGCCCTGAGGCCGCCGGGCGCCGAGCCCCGGCCCGGGGCGAGCGCGTCGTGGTCCTGCGGCAGCGGGACTGTCGGACGCATTCCTTTTGCAAAGGGACCGCGAGTGTGGGACGCGTTTTTTCGATTCCGGGCCGAGTGAACTTGCCACGAGGGATGATCGCTTCGTGCAGCTTCGGCATAGGCGAAAGGGTGCCCGTTGCACCACCGTGAGTCGGCCCGAATCGAAAAGAACGCGTCCCACACCCCCGGTCTGCCCGGGCTTCGGCAACGTCACCGCTTCGTCGCGTGGCTTGAGGCCGGTTCCGCGCCTTCTGCCAGCAGGTCCGGCGCTTCGCAGCAGGCGCGTTGACAGGGTGACCAGCGGCACCGAGCGTCTATGCTTCCGAAGCTGCGGACGGACCGGGGGTGGGGTGGTGCGTACTTTCCGGATTGACGCCGACTCACGGTGGGGCAACGGGCACCGTCATTGCCTATGTCGACATCGCTCGAAGCGATCATCCCTCGTGGCAAGTTCACTCGGCGGGAATCCGGAAAGACGCATCCCCCACTCCTGGTCCATTGCCAAGCCGTCTATCGCTTTGCAATGGGGAGCGTCCGACAGTCCCGCTGCCGCCGGACAAGGACGCACGCGCCGCTAGCGCTGGGTTGCTGACGCGTGTCTCGGGCCGGCGCGATGCCTCTGCGCCAGGGCGGGCTCGGCGGCCCCCGCCTCGATGACGCTGTAGTCCGTTGCTGTCGCCTTGACCGTCGGCGCGCCGAAGCCCGCCTTCGCGAGCATCGCGGCGAATTCCTTCCGCGTGCGCTCGCGCCCGCCCAGGCTCACGAGCATGTTGAGGTCGCTGCGCACGATGGCGTTGTCGCGAAGGCCGCCGCGAGGGCGCTCCGGCAGCACGCGCTCGACGAGCACGACGCGCGAGCCCGGCGCCATTGCGGCGCGCACCTGCTTGAGGATCGCGAGGGATTTCCCGTCGTCCCAGTTGTGCAGGATGCTCTTGAGGAGATAGGCGTCCGCCCCTTCGGGCAGGGCCTCGAAGAAGCTCCCGGACACGAAACGCCCGCGATCCGAGAGTCGTTCGACCTTCAGCCGGGCAACGGCGCCCTTCGCGGCGTGGGGCAGATCGAAGACGACGCCTTCGAGCGCGGGCTTCGCCTTGAGCAGCTCGACGAGCAGTTCGCCATGGCCGCCCCCCACGTCCACCACACGCTTCACGCCTCGCCAGATCATGACGCGCGCCGCCTCCCGGCCGACGCGCTGGGTGAGGCCGGCCATCGCGCGATTGAATACGTCCGCGGCCACCGCGTCGCGCTCCAGGTGCGCGTAGCCCGGCATGCCGCCATGACGCTCGCGGAAGCTGCGGCCCGTACGTACGCTTTCGGCGAGATCGCCCCAGAGCGTCCACTGGGTGCCGCAGCACCACAGCGCCCACCAGCGGATGCTGCCCGGGGCGTCCTCGCGCAGGAGCGAGCCCGTGGGCGTAAGTGCATATAGGCCTTCGTCCTCGGCGACGATGTCGATCGAGACGAGCGATCGCAGCAGCCGCGCCAGGGCATCGGGCTCGCACTTCGTGAGCTTCGCGAGGCCCGCGACATTCCGCGGCCGCTCGGCCAGCCGGTCGACCACGCCGAGCTGCACGGCGGCGCCGACGGCCTGCGTGGTCCAGTTGGCGCCGACGAGGGCGAGGAGCTTGCGCGGGTCGGCTTTCGGCAGGGCGCTCATTCCGCTTCGATCCCGTTCTGCTTCACGAACCGGCTCCACACGGGCGACTCGTCCCGGATGCGCGCCTCGAGCGCCGCGGGCCCCGCGAACTCCGGCAGCACGCCGATCTTCCCGAACTGCGCGAGCGTCTCCGGATCCTTCAGTGACTCGGCCACTTCGCGCGCGAGCTTCTCGACGATCTCCTTCGGCGTGCGCGGCGGCGCGACGAGGGCCTGCCAGGTGGGCGCGGAGAGTTCGGGCATGCCGGCCTCCGTCGCCGTGGGCACGTCGGGCAGGAGATTGCTGCGCGAGGGCAGCAGCGTCGCGAGCACGCGCAGGGCCCCGGTCTTCACGAAGGGCATGCCCGTCGAGCAGGGGCCGATATTGACCTGGACGCGGCCGGCGACGAGGTCCGGCATGATCTGCGGGCCGCCCTTGTAGGGCACGTGTTGCATGCGCGCGCCCGTCGCGGTGTCGAGCTGCGTGCCGGCCATGAGTTCGCTGACCGAGCCCGACGCCAGGTTGAGCTTGCCCGGGTTCCTCTTCGCCTCGGCGCGGAACTCGGCGAGCGTCTTCGCGGGCACCGACGGATGCACGAAGGTGCAGAAAGGCAGGCGGCCGACGGCAGCGACGGGCGCCATGTCCGTCATCGCGGCGTATGGCGGCTTCTTCAGCAGGACCGGCAGCCCGACCATCGAGGCCGACGCCCAGAGGATCGTGTAGCCGTCCGCCGGGGATGCCATGGCGGCCTGGGCGGCGAGGCCCCCGCTCGCACCGGGCCGGTTGTCGATCACCACCGGCTGTCCCAGGCGCTTCGAGAGCGTCTGGCCGAGGGCGCGGGCGGTGGCGTCGGAGCCGCCGCCGGCGGGGAAGGGCAGCAGGATCCTGATCGGCTTCTCGGGCCACGCGGCGGACGCGCATCCCGCGGCGAGGGCGATCGAGGCGGCGAGCGTGCGAAGGATCGTTCGGTTCTTCATGGGGACCTCCCTGTCGGTCGATGGCGCCAATCTAGGGCCTGCCTGCCGGGCCGGGAATATGCCGGCGCGACCATTTGGCTTTAACCAACGGTTACAGCAGAATGGAATGACCCGAGGGAGGCCCATGGACAAGCTACGCGCCCTGCAGTACTTCGTCGCCGCCGCCGAGGCGGGCAGCTTCTCCGGCGCGGCGCGCCATCTGGAGGTGAGCGTGCCCGCCGTGGGCAAGATGATCAACGCCCTCGAACGGGCGATGGGCACGACGCTCGTCGAGCGCAATTCGCGCGGCCTCGTCGTCACTGCGGATGGCCGCGCGTACCTCGACGCGTGCCGCCCGCTCCTGGAGCAGCTGGAGGCCGCCGATGCCGTGATCTCGCGCGCCGGCGCCCGCCCCAAGGGAACGCTCGTGGTGGGCGCGCCGGGCTTCGTCATCCAGCACTGGCTCGTGCCCGCGATGCCGGCCTTCTTCGCGAGCTATCCGGACATCCAGGTCGATTTCCGCGTGCTCACGCGGCTGGCGGATGCGGAGCCGCGCGGGGCGGACGTGACCCTCGTGCTGGGCTGGCCCCTGGCCACGGGCCTGGTGCACCGCGTGCTGGCGCGCACGCGCGTCTTCGCGAGTGCGTCGCCGGAATACTGGGCGATGCACGGCTTTCCGAAGCACCCGCGCGACCTTCAGCGCCACAACTGCCTGTGCATGCGCAACCCCGAGGGCACGGTGCTGGACCTGTGGGAGTTCGCGAAGGCCGGGCGGCAGGAGTCGGTCGCCGTGAAGGGAAACCTCGTGAGCGACGACCGCAACGTCATCGTCGATGCGGCGCTCGCGGGCATGGGCGTGGCGCGGCTCATGTCCCTCACGCTGAAGGAGCACACGCGCGACGGGCGCCTCGTCTCGGCGCTCCTCGACTGGGAGATGGCGCACGCGCCGCCCATCAACCTGTTCTACCGCCCTGGGTTCCGGCGCAATCCGCGCGTGCGGCCCTTCGTCGATTTCCTGGGCGAACATTTCGGCTCGCTGGCGGGCGAGAAGGTGACCGGCGCCGCCGCCCCCGCCGAGCCGCCGTGGTATCGCGTCGGCACGGGGCGGGCCTCGGCCGCCAAGCGCTAGCGGCCCGGCGCCAGCGGCCCAGCGCCAGCGGCGCGCACGTCGTGGTCCTGCCGCAGCGGGACTGTCGGACGATCCCCATTGCAAAGCGATCGACGGCTTGGCAATGGACCCGGAGTGGGGGATGCGTCTTTCCGGATTCCCGCCGAGTGAACTTGCGACGAGGGATGATCGCTTCGAGCGGCGTCGACTTAGGCGGGCAGGTGCCTGTCGCGCCACCGTGAGTCGGCGTCAATCCGGAAAGTACGCACCACCCCACCCCCGGTCCGTCTGCAGCTTCGGAAGCATCGACGCTCGGTGCCGCTGGTCACCCTGTCAACGCGCCTGCTGCGAAGCGCCGGACCTGCTCGCAGAAGGCGCGGACACGGCCCCAAGCCACGCGACGAAGCGGTACCGTTTCCGAAGCTCCGGCGGACCGGGGTAAGGGACGCGTTCTTTTCGATCCCGGGCCGACTCACGGTGATGCAACGGCCACCGCCGCTACCTATGTCGACACCGCCCGAAGCGATCATCCCTCGTCGCAAGTTCACTCGGCCCGGGTCGAAAAAACGCGTCCCTTACCCCGGGTCCATTTGCAGAAGGGAAGCATCCGACATTCCCGCTGCCGCAGTACCAAGATGCGGCCGCCCCCGCTTCGGGGCTCGGCGCGATGTCGCGCTTCGAGGCCTACGCCTTGCCGCGCAGCTTCTGGAAGACGGTGACGGCCGCGAGGACGGCCCCGCCTGCAGCCACGCCCAGCACGCCGTCGGCGAGCATCGCGACGAGCAGCCCGCCCGTCTTCCCGGCGCCGTCGGAGACCAGGTGGATGAACCCCTCGATCCCCGGAATGCCATGCACGAGAATGCCCCCGCCCACGAGGAACATCGCCGCGGTGCCGAAGACGGAGAGCGCCTTCATGAGCCACGGCGCGAAGGCGAGGATGCCCCGCCCCAGCGCCTTCGCCGCGGCCGAATCGCGCGAAAGCAGCCACAGCCCCGCGTCGTCCAGCTTCACGATGCCCGCGACGAGGCCGTAGACGCCGATCGTCATCACGATGGCGATGGTCGAGAGCACGGCCACCTGCTTGCCGAAGCTCGCCGCGGCCACGGTGCCCAGCGAGATGACGATGATCTCGGCCGACAGGATGAAGTCCGTGCGCACCGCGCCCTTCACCTTCTCCTTCTCCCACGCGACCATGTCCACCTGCGGGTTCGCAACCGCCTCGACGAGCTCCTTGTGGTGCGCGTCGTCCTCGCTCTTCGGGTGCAGGAACTTGTGCGCGAGCTTCTCGAACCCCTCGTAGCAGAGGAACGCCCCGCCCACCATGAGCAGCGGCGTGATCGCCCACGGCGCGAAGGCGCTGATGGCGAGCGCCGTCGGCACGAGGATCAGCTTGTTCAGGAACGAGCCCTTCGCCACCGCCCACACCACGGGCAGCTCGCGGTCGGCGTTCACGCCCGTCACCTGCTGGGCGTTCAGGGCGAGGTCGTCGCCCAGGACGCCGGCCGTCTTCTTCGCGGCGACCTTCGTCATGACGGCGACGTCGTCCAGGAGGACGGCGATGTCGTCGATGAGGGCAAGCAGGCTGGAGGCGGCCATGGTCGGTCTTCGCGGGGAAAGGGCGAATCTACCTCAAGACGGGGGCATCAATCGTGCTTGCCGAGCGCGTGGGTGCTGACCGCCTGCAGGACCCGACGCCTGTCCTTGCCCGTGACGACGGTGCGCACCACGGCCGTCTGCTTGCCGTGGTGGACGATCCTCGCGACGGCGTGCAGCTTGCGGCCCTCGCCGGGGCTCGTGAACCACGACGAGATGCCCGACAGCCGCCAGCTGGCCGGCAACGCGGCCATGGCCGTCGTCGCGGCGAGGCCCGTGAGGAGGCCGCCTTGCACGTGGCCTGCGCGGTTGCCGACATGCTCGCCCGTTTCCATCGTGCAGGCCGCGCCGCCCTTCGTGGGGTGCGGGTCCTGGCCGAGCAGGCGCCGGATGAAGCTGTGGTGCTTCGTGGCGTGGGCCAGGGCTTCGTCGGCACGCGCGAGAATGACGCGCTCGCGGTCCGTGAGTTCCTCGATGCGAAGGGGCGCGGACCGGCTGCCGTCCGGGTAGTGCAGCGGCAGGGGCGGCTTGCCCGGCGGGGCCGGAATGGGCATGAAGGCCCCGCTGCCGAAGAGAACCTTCTTCCCGCCGGCCGTCACCGCGGTGCGCGCGAGCCCTTGCGGCGCCGTTGTGCCTTGCTGCATGCCCTCGAACCAGCCCTGGGATTCGAGCGGGCCCCGGGCCGCCACGCCGGTGAACTGCAAGTGCATGCTGACGGTGGCGAGGCGCGCGTCCGAGCCGATGTGGCCGCGGATCCCGCCGGCCAGGGCCGAGTCCGCGAGGAGGGCGAGAGCACCCACGTTCACGAGACCGTCGGCCTCCTCGCAGTGCGGCCCCGCGGGCATGGAGAGCACGCTCGCCTCCCGATCGATGCGCTCGAAGACCACCTCGAGCAGGTTGCCGGCGAAGTGAAATCCCGGCGTGCGGTTGCGGGCCAGGGCAACGAGGACGCGTTCGCGCAGTTCGCGCGTGAGGGCTTCGGAAGGGGATTTCGGCATGACGCCATGATAGGGGCACCCGCGGGTCTTGCATCGGCGCGGCGAATCGTTACCCTAGCGGGAGACCAAGACGCCCCGAGCGCCCCAAAACCGCTGCACCCCGAGGAGATTCCATGTCCCGCATCGCCCGCATCGCCGCGATGGCCCTCCTGGCCATTGCCGCCGGCACCCTGCCCGCCGTCGCCCAGGAGTACCCCGCCAAGCCCGTGAAGCTCATCGTCTCCTACCCGCCGGGCGGGACGACGGACGTGCTCGCGCGCCTCATCGCCCAGTGGCTCACCGACAAGATGGGCGCCCAGTTCGTCGTCGAGAACAAGCCGGGCGGCGGCAACAACATCGGCACCGATTTCGCGCTCAAGCAGCCGCCCGACGGTTACACCATGTTCCTCGTGAATCCGGCCAACGGCATCAACCACACGCTCTACAAGAACCTGCCCTTCAGCATCCTCACCGACCTCGCGCCCGTCGCGGGCCTGGTGCGCTCCCCCAACGTGATGGAGGTGACGAACAACTTCCCGGCCAAGAACGTCGCCGAGTTCCTCGCCTACTGCAAGGCGAACCCGGGCAAGATCAACATGGCCTCCTCGGGCGCGGGCACCTCGGTGCACATGTCCGGCGAGCTCTTCATGTACATGACGGGCTGCAAGATGCTGCACGTGCCGTACAAGGGCGCGGGCCCGGCGCTCACGGACCTCATGGGCGGCCAGGTGCACGTGCTCTTCGACAACCTGCCCTCGTCCATCGGCCACATCAAGGGCGGCCGCATCCGCGCGCTCGCCGTGACGACGACCACCAAGACGCCCGCGCTCGACGTGCCGACCGTCGGGGAAACCGTCCCCGGCTACGAGGCCTCGGCGTGGTTCGGCCTGGGAATGCCCAAGGGCACGCCCAAGGCCATCGTCGACAAGGTGAACGCCGAGGTGAACCGCGCGCTCGCCGACCCGAAGTTCCGCGAGAAGCTGGCGGACCTGGGTGGCAGCCCCATCGCCGGCTCGCCGGAGGATTTCGGCAAGGTGATCCAGTCCGAAGTGGAGAAGTGGTCGAAGGTCGTGACGGCCTCCGGCGCGAAGGCGGACTAAGACCCGCCGGCAAGAACCCGCCGCATCGAGACGGCCGCGCCCTTCGCGCGGCCGTTTTCTTTCCCCGCGCACCGGAGAGCCTCCCATGAAGTCCTACACCCTCAGAGCCGCCGCCGACAGCGGCACCCTCGAACTCGTCGATGCGCCGGTGCCCGAGCCCGGCCCGCAGCAGCTCCTTGTGAAGATGCGCGCGGCGGCGCTCAACCGCGGCGAGTTCATCATCGGCCACGGCCTCACGAAGGCGGGCACCGTGAAGCCCATCGGCATGGAAGGCGCGGGCGAGGTCGTGAAGGCGGGCGACGGCGTCACGGGATTCGCGCCCGGCCAGCGCGTGATGGGCCGCTGCGCGGCGGCCTTCTCGGAGTACGCCGTCATGGACGTGCGCGAAGCCGTCGCCATGCCGGCCATTCTCTCCTTCGAGCAGGCGGCCGCGGTGCCGCTCACGTTCCTGGTGGCGCAGGACATCCTTTTCTCGCAGGGGCGGCTCGCGGCCGGCGAGTGGCTGCTGGTGCTGGGCGTTACCTCGGGCGTGGGCGTCTCGGCCCTGCAGGCGGCCAAGGAACGCGGCGCCAGGGTGATCGGCACCTCGGGCTCGCAGGAGAAGCTCGACAGGCTGAAGGCCCACGGACTCGATGTCCCCCTTTGCACGCGCGGCGCGGATTTCCACGCCGCGGTGCTCGAGGCGACGGGCGGCAAGGGCGTGAATCTCGTCGTCAACACGGTGGGGGGCACCGTGTTCGCGGAGGCGATCAGGTCGATGGCCTTCGAGGGCCGCTACGGGCAGGTGGGCTACGTCGACGGCGTGCTGAAGGCGGAGATCGACCTCCAGGCGCTGCACGCGAAGCGCCTCACGCTCTTCGGTGTCTCCAACAAGCTGCGCACCGCGGATCAGCGCGCCTCGGGCGTGCCGGGCTTCGTCGCGAACATCCTGCCGGGCATCGCGGCCGGCCGCATCCAGCCGATGGTCGATCGCGTGTTCCCATTCGCCGAGCTGGCCGCGGCCCGGGAACACATGGAGGCCAACCGCCACGTGGGCAAGATCGTGATCGCGATGTCGGAGGCGGCGTGAACCGCATCGGCCGGCTCGCCTTCGCACTCGTCGCGTTCTCGTGCGCCGGTGCGGCGCTCGCGCAGCAGCCCTATCCCAGCCGCCCCGTGCGCCTGGTGGTGGGCTTCGCGCCCGGCGGCGCGGCGGACATCGTCGCCCGCGCCCTGTCCGAAGGGCTTTCCCGCGCGCTCGGCCAGCCCGTCGTCATCGAGAACCGCGCCGGCGCGGGTTCGTCGATCGCGGCCGAGAACGTCGCCAAGAGCCCGCCGGACGGCTACAGCATCCTGATCGCGAGCCCGTCGAGCATCTCGGTGAACCCTGCGCTCAATCCGAAGCTGGGCTACAAGGCGAGCGATCTCGCCCCCATCACGAAGGTCTCGAGCTCGCCGCTCGTGATCGTGGTGAACCCCGCCACGGACATCAACACGGTGGGCGAGCTCGTCGCGGTGGCGGGGAAGCGGCCAGGCTTCCTCAACTACGCCACCTCCGGCATCGGGTCCGCGCCGCACTTCGGCGCGGCGCTCTTCAGCCAGCTCACGGGCGTGAAGATGGTGCACGTGCCGTTCAAGGGCGGCGCGCCGGCGGTCGTGTCCGTGGTGGGCGGCGACACGCAGCTTTCCTTCGCGACGCCGCCGTCGGTGATGCCGATGGTGAAGGCCGGGCGCCTGCGCGCCCTGGCGGTCACCACGCCGGAACGCTCGCCCCTCATGCCCGACATCCCGGGGATGCGCGAGGCGGGCGTTCCCTCGATGTCGCTTTCGTTCTGGTACGGGCTCTTCGTGCCCGCCGGCACGCCGCCGGACATCGTGAAGAAGATCTACGACGCCACCGCCGCGGCCGCCTACCGGCCCGAGTACAAGGCGACGCTCGCGCGGGAAGGCACGGAGATGGCGATCTCCCATTCGCCCGAGGAGTTCGCGGCCTTCCTCGTGCAGGACGCGAAATTCTGGGTGAAGCTCGCCAGGGATTCGGGCGCGACGGCCGATTAGGCGCTCAGCACCCCGCGGTGCATTTCGCCGCGGCGTCGAACTCCATCGTCTTTCCGGAGAGCGGAATGTGCACGGGCGCCTTCACCGCCTTCATGAAGGCCTCCGTCTTGCTGCCGGCTCGCACCTTGCCGTTCACGGTGCCGACCTCGTTGGCATGCGAGGCGATGACGGCCGCGGGTTTGACCAGCTCGTTCATCACGTAGGCCGCTTCGGCCGGCCCGGTGGTGAAGCCGTCGCCGATGTTCATGACGGCGAGCTTCGCGCCGTAGTGGCCGCGCACGACGAGGTCCTGGTCCGCCGTGATGCCGGTGTCGCCCGAGAGGTACGTCACCAGCCCGTTGCTGAACTTGAGGACGTAGCCGGTGGCGAGGCCCACGTCCCCGGCGATGCCCGCCTCCTTCATGGCCTTGCCCAGGTCGCCGCCGATGTAGTCGGGGTCGACGCCGTTGCTGTGCAGGGCCGCCACCGTCGCGATGCGCACGCCGCCCACGAGCACGCTGCCGCCGAAGCGGGCGAGCATCGAGTTGCGCGGGTCGCCCCCGCCCGCCTTCAGTTTCGCGGCGAAGAAGGGCGGCATCTCGCTGCCGGTGACGATCTTCGCTTTCCTGGCGAGCGCGATGTTCACCGCGCTGGTGAGGGGCAGGGCCGATACGGTGATGTCCGGCTTCTCGCAGCTGCCCGCGTTGGGCGCCTTGATGTGCGCGTTGCCCACGTGGTCGCCGTGCATGTGGCTCACGAGGACGATGTCGATCCTGCCGAGCCGCGGGTCGTCCGCGCCGGCGACCGTGCGGCCCGGGTCGTAAAGGATGCGGGTGCCGTTCGGGTCCTCGAAGACGAGGGCCCGGTCCTGCGGGCAGAACTCGCCCTCGAAGCCGCCCAGGGGCGTCACCTTCACCGTCTGGGCCTGCGAGGCCAGGGCCGTCATCGCGCCGAATGCGGCGAGGCAGGCGATGCGCAGGGTGCGATTGGTCGTTCCCATGAATTCCTCCCGTGGGGTCCTGGTGGGGTTGCCGTGGCGGATCACTTCGCGTCGTCCCAGGCCTGGAGCAAGGCCGTCTCGCGTGCGGGCGGCAGGCCGGCCTTCCATTCGTGCGTCGTGGCGCGCGCGCGGGCCCACGCGAGGACATCGCGCACTGTCGCCTCGAGCGGGCGAAACACGAGGCCCTGCGCGACGGCCTTGGACACGTTCGCCGCCATGAAGGCCTGCCATGCCGGATCGCCTTCCGGCAGCCACAGCGGCATTGCGGACCAGGGCGCGATCTCCTGCTGGCGCAGGAATTCGTCCGGCATCCAGACGGCCTGCGCGGGCACGTCACCGGCGGCATGCACGCACGCGTCGACCAGCTCGCCCATGGTGAGCGGCGCCTGCGGCCCGGTCACGTGGAACGTGCCGGAAGCGGAACGCGCGAGCATCGCGACCATCCAGTCGGCGATGTCCCGCCCGTCGATGAACTGGACACGGCGCTCCCGTCGCCCGGGCGCGGCGAATCGCCCACCCTGCGCGGCGCGCCAGGGCCACCACGTGAAGCGGTCGGTGGGATCGTGCGGGCCGACGATGAGGCCCGGCCTTGCGAGGAAAGCGCGCTCGCCGTACACCTCGGAAACGACCCGTTCGCAGCCCGCCTTCAGGGCGCCGTAGAGTTCCGGTGTTCGGTCGGTCGGCAACGGGTCGGGTGTCTCGAACAGCGCCGAATCCTCGTCGAAGTCTTCGCGTTCGAAGGATCGATAGGCGGAGATCGAGGAGATGAAGGCGTAACAGCCCACGCGGTCGCGAAGCGCCACGGCCGACCGCCGGACGACCTGGGGCAGGTAGCCGCACGTGTCGATGGCGGCGTCCCAGGTCCTGCCGGCGGGGGACACCGTGAACGGGATCGATTCCCGGTCGAAGGCGATCGTCTCGACGCGCGGGTCGGTGCCGCTGCGGCCGCGGTTCAGGTGGGTGACGTCGTGGCCGGCCGCGAGGGCCGCGTCGGTGAGCGCGCGGCCGAGGAAGACGGTTCCGCCGAGGATGAGGAGGCGCACGTCGTCCGCCTCAGTCCGCGAACCCGTAGACGCGCCGGATGATTCCGTCCTCCACGTCGTAGGCCACCGTCATCTCGAAGGGCGCCTCGCGCACGCCGTGGATGCGCTCGTGGTCGAAGACGCGCGATCCCATCACGATGCGCCCGAGGATCTCGGCATGCAGGCCGGGCTTCGAGAAGCGCTCCTTCGCGTAGAACTCCCGAAGGGCCGCGATACCCGAGATCGCCGGCTCGGGCGCGGGCGGGCGGTACACGGCGATGTCCGGCGCGAAGCACGCCGCGAAGGCCTCCAGGTCCCGCGCGTTGTAGGCCGCGAGTTGCCGCTCCGCCACGGCGAGGGCCGCGCGCGCGACGGGTTCGTCCGGCGCCGGGATGCCGCCGATCTTCTCGTAGTGCAGCACCGTGGGGAACGGATCGTAGAAGTGATGCAGCAGGCGCTTCCAGTCCTGGTAGGGCGCGGACTGGCGGAATCCCACCTCGTGCGCCTCCACGCTGTCCCAGCGTACGAGCAGCAGGTAGTGGCCTTCGCGCTCGAGGCAGCGCTGCAGCTCGTGGGAACGGTAGCCGGGCATCGCGGCGATGATTCGCTCGGCCTCGCGGAAGACGGCTTCGAAGGCGGCGGATTGGCCGGGCTTCACCTGCAGGGGGGCGGATTCGAGGATCACGGGGACTGGGTCTCCTTCACGAGGAAATCGAGGGCGCGGGTGTAGAAATCCTTGCGGTTCTCGTCCTTGTTGAAGCCGTGCCCTTCGCCGGGATACACGACCCACTCGAAGCGCTTGCCGTTCGCCTCCAGGGCCTTGCGCATCTCGTTGCCGTGCACGAGCGGCACGCGTGGGTCGTCGGAGCCGTAGGCGAGAAAGAGCGGCGCCTTGATGCGCGCGGCGTTCTTCACGGCGGAGGTGCGGTCGAATTGCGCGCGGTCGCGGTCCGGGTCGCCGATGCGGACCTTGGCCTCGAAATCGAGGAACCGGTAGGCGCTGCGCGCAGTGTCGGAATACGGCGTGTCGAAGAGCAGGCCGATGTCGCTCACCGCCACGTACGCCACGCCGCAGCGCCAGGTGTCCGGGTCGCGCGCCACGCCGAAGAGCGTCGCGTAGCCGCCGTAGCTGCCGCCCCAGAGGCACGCGCGCTTCGGGTCGGCGATGCCCTGCTCGACGAGGTACTTGAGACCATCGACGAGATCGTCCTGCATCTTGAGCCCCCATTGCCGGAAGCCCGACCGGTAGAGGTGCCTGCCCAGGCCTGTGGTGCCGCGGAAGTTAGGGGAAAGCACCGCGAAGCCGCGCGAGGCGAGCATCTGGTCCTCGACATCGAAGCCCCAGACCTTGCCGCGCACGTTGGGCCCTCCGTGCACGTTCACGACGACCGGCAGGTTTTTCGCGGGGACGCCCGGCGGCAGCGTGAGGTAGGCCGGAATCTCGAGCCCGTCGCGCGCCTTGTAGCGAACCGGCTTGCGCTCGGCCATGCGCTCCGGCTTGATCCAGGGCGCGACGTCCACCACGCGCTCGATCGAGGGCTTCGCCGCGTCGTAGAGGTAGTACGTGCCCGGATCGCGGTCCGAGAAGGAAAAGACCAGCATGCGATCCAGGTTGTCGGCGGCCCAGGAGAGGACGTTCACGTGGCCCGCGAGCGTCGCGTCCACCTGCGACTGCGCCTTGGCGAGGCGCTCGTCGAACCACGCGGTCGTCGGCTTATCCCCGTTGGCGCGATAGCCCACGGCCTTCTTCGCGTGGCGGCTGAAGAGGAGCGTGCCGAGATCCGCCTCGGCGCTCTCCGCGACCAGCGTCCCCAGGGCCTTCTTCTCGAAATCCCACTGGTGGATCGCACGCTTGTCGCGGCCGAGACCTGAGCTCACGTAGAGCGTGCGGTTGTCGTAGTCGAACGCGATGGGCTGCACGCCGTCGGCGTCGGGGGCGCCGTCGCCGAACTTCTCCCAGGGCGATTTTTCGTCGGCGCGGTACCAGAGCGTGTGCTTGCCGTCGATGCGCGAGTTCGCGAGGCGCGCCACCTGCGCGCGGTCGACGACCCAGCGCACCACGTAGCCGGGCGAATCGAAGGTGGCGAGCGTCGGGCGGCCCGTGGCGAGGTTGAACCGGTAGATGTCCGGAAAGTCGCGATTGCGCAGGGTGGCGAGGATGAGGATCTCGTCGGGGGTGTTCGTCTCGGTGGAGAGCACCGCGAAGCCCGGGATGGCGATGCGGCGCTGCGACGAGCCGTCCAGCTTCGCCAGCACCCGCTCGCGCAGCACGATGTTGCCGCTCGCCTCCGCGAGGTCGCCCGTCGCGAAGAGGATCCAGTCCTTCGCCACCCACTGGAACTGCGCCACGTCGCTCGATTCGAGGTTCGTGAGACGCTTCACGGTGCGCGTCTCGAGGTCGACGACGCCCAGGTTGTAGCGCCCGTTCACCGGCACGATGGCGGCCAGGTGGCGACCGTCCGGCGAGAGCGACACGTCGCGGAAGGCGGAGCGCCTGAGGAGGTCCTCGAGCGGCACCGGCGCCGGGGCTTGCGCGGGCCGCCATCGCGACACACGCGAGGGCGAGAAGCAGGGCCAGCCGGTGGAGTGAGCGCATGGGGGGGGTGGGTCGGGCCGAGCGTGCAGACTAGCACCGGCGACGGGGGACGAGGAAAGCCGCGCGCGGAGGCGCTATCATCGCCTTACCCCACCGCCAGGCGCGTTACCGAACATGAACGCTTCCCTCGTCATCACCGTCATCGGCCCCGACCGCCCGGGCCTCGTGAGAGAGCTCTCCGACGTCGCGCAGCAGTTCGGCGCCAACTGGGAGGAAAGCCGCATGGCGAGCCTCGCCGGCCAGTTCGCGGGCATGGTGCATTTCGACACGCCGGCGGCGAAGGCGGATGCGCTCGCCGCGGCCTTCCGCCAGCTCGAGGCTTCGGGCCTGCAGATCCTCGTCGCGAAAAGCGGCGGCGCGGCCAAGGGCGGCGCCGTGCGGCGCGTGCGCCTGGAACTCGTCGGCCACGACCGGCCCGGCATCGTGCGCGACCTCTCCACGGCCCTGGCGAACCTCGGCGTTTCCATCGACGAACTGCAGACGCAGGTGGCGAGCGCGGCCATGTCCGGCGACGACCTCTTCAAGGTGAAGGCGCTGCTCGCGGTGCCGGCCGATGTGACCAACGGTGCGATGCAGCGCTCGCTCGAGGCGCTGGCCAACGAGATGATGGTGGACCTGGAGGCCGCGGAGTCCCTGGCCGGCTAGCCTTCTTTCGGCGTCTGGAACGGTGAGCCCGACGCCGGCTCGATGCGCATCTCGCGAAGCGGATTGCCGTCGGCTCGAAGCGGCCCGGCGTTCAGGGCAAGCCAGGCCGCCAGCGCCTCCGGCCCCTGGGGGGCCCAGATGCCGGACGACCACCCGTGGTTGTTGAGGTAGTAGATGAAGAAGGCCCCCCTGCGCTGCACGCGCACGTAAGCGCCCGGGTCGCTGATCGTGGGATAGAAGCGGTCGAAGAAGTCGAGCTCGGCGTTCTCCGGCAGCGTGACGAGCAGCGCCATGAAGGCGTTGTGGGAAGGCTCCGCCTCAAACGTCACGATGACGTGCTCGCCGTCCTCGCGGTAGGTGAATCCCTCGATGGGGCGAAGCCTGAAGGCCATGGCGTCCTTTCGCTCCCCGATTCTCGCGTCGCGCTCTCGCGCGCGTCAATCGGCCGCAACCTTTCGTCACGCCGCGCGCTTCGCTCGTGAACGACGCCGGGCCGGTATGATCGGCCCATGGCCCCCGTCGTCGTCAGCGAAAGCCAGGGTGTGCGCTACCTGCATCTGGGCTCCGATCTCGTGCAAGGCGCGATGCGCGTCGCGAGGCCGTACGCGCTCGAGCTCGAGTACACCCGGCAGATGATGTTCCCGCTGCTGCTGCGCCCGGACGCCTGGCCGCGCCGCGTGCTGCAGGTGGGGCTGGGCAGCGCCTCCCTCACGCGCTTCCTGGGCAAGCATCGCCCCGCGGCGAAGCTCACGGTGATCGAGCTGCTGCCGGACGTGGTGCTCGCCGCGCGCCAGCATTTCAAGCTGCCGCCGGAGGACGAACGGCTTCGCATCGTCATCGGCGACGGCGCGGACTACGTGGCGCGGACGTCGTCGCGGTTCGACCTGGTCATCGTGGACGGCTTCGACGGGGAAGGCAGCCCGGGCATGCTCGACGCACCGCCCTTCCTCGCCAACGTGCCTCCGCGCCTCGCGCCGCGCGGGCTCGCCGTCTTCAACCTCCTCACGGGGCGGTGGGGGAGCGAGGCGAGCATCGGGCGCATCCGCACGGCCTTCGACGACCACGTGCTCGTGCTGCCGCGCTGCGACGCGGGCAACACCATCGTGCTGGCGGCGAACGAGCCGTTCGGCAAGTTCTCGCCCACGAAGATGAAGCTGGCCGCCGCCCGCGTGAAGCGCGAGACGGGTCTCGACCTGGCCGCGACGGCGATGCAGGTCGCGAAGGAGTCCCCCGATGCAGATACGGCCGATCCAGCCTGAGGACATCGAGCCCGCCCGCCGCCTGCTCATCGCCGCCGGTTGGAGCGAGCGCGACACCGTCACGCACCGTTTTCCCGAACTCCTGTCGCGCTCGCAGATCGCGCTGGTAGCGGTTGAAGAGGGCGTCGTGGTCGGGTTCCTGCGCGCCCTGACGGACGGCATGTCGAACGGCTACATCTCGATGCTCGTCGTGGACGAAGCCCATCGCAACCGCGGCATCGGCCGCGCGCTCCTCGCGCACGCGATGGGCGAGGACGAGCACGTCACCTGGGTGCTGCGTGCCGCGCGCGAGGGCGTGGAGGGATTCTACGATCGGGTCGGGTTCACGCGGTCGGAGGTCGCGATGGAGCGGCCGCGCAAGCGTTGACGGCCCGCGTGCGGAGGGAGCGATGAAGGCGAAATGGGTTGCCTTTGCGGGGGTGTTCTTCGCGGCGGGGATTCCGTACTGGCTCGTCCCCTACAACAAGGAGCTGCCCGCCGGCGTCGTCGCGATCGGCCTCGCGGCGCTGGTGATCGCGGGGTCGGTCCTCGCCTTCCGCGGCGCGAAGCTCGCCACCGCCATCGTCATGCCCGGCCTCGCCGTGCCGGCGGCCGCGATGGCGCGCGTCATCGTGGACGTGGCACGCGACAGCACCTCGCACAGCCTGTGGCCCTTCGAGATCGTGTTCGCCACGGCGATCGGCATCGCCGGTGCTTTCGTGGGCGCGCTGATCGGCTGGCTGCTCGCCCGGGCGACCGGACGCCGGTAGGGGGCCCGTCCGCTTGTAGCAGTGTGTTACGGGTGCCCGGTTCTCCGTGGCGCGCGGCGGGCCGAAGGGCTAGCCTCGGCGCCTTCACGATTTCCGGAGGCATCCCATGAAGCTCGGCAAGATGACTCGCGCGGCCACGCTCGCCGTGTCGCTCACGGCCTGCGCCACGGCGCAGGCGAACGACGATGCGCGCCTCGTGGGCGAGATGGACGTGGCCTACCAGGCCGCCGTGGAGAAGGGCGACTGGCAGGCGATGGAACGCATCCTGCATCCCGGGTTCGTGCTCGTGCTCGGCAACGGGCGCGTGCACTCCCGCGAGGAGGTCGTGGGTTCCTCGAAGAAGGGAGTGATCACCTACCAGCGGCAAGCGATCGTGCCGGGCACGCAGTCGGTGCGGCTCTACGGCCGCGACACGGCCACGGTGACGGCGCAGCTCCGGCTCACGGGCAAGCGCAACGACAACGCCGCGAGCTTCGACTTCAAGCTCTGGTACACGGACACCTACGTGAGGACGGCGGAGGGGTGGCGCTATGCGTTCGGGCAGGCGGGGACGCCCCTGCCGGAGAAGCCTGCGGCGTCGTAGCGGTCAGTAGAGCGAACCGCGCTGCCGCGCGGGCAGTTCGCGGTCGTATTGCTCCGCATCGAAGCTCGGGTCGGTGAGCGCGGCGAGGATGGCCCCCGCCGTGGGCACGGCCGGGTTGCGTTCGACCACCGCTTCCCACAGCTTCGAGCGCTGCAGCGCCCGCGCGCACTGGAAGTAGGCCTTGTCGACCTTCACGTGCAGCACGCCCTTGGGCGGGCGGCCTTCCCGGCGGAAGCGCTCGAGGAGCGCCGGGTCGGTGGTGAAGCTGGCGCGGCCGGCGACGCGCAGCGTCTCGCCCACGCCGGGGATGAGGAAGAGGAGCCCCAGCCGCGAGTCGGCGATGAGGTTCCTGAGCGTGTCGACGCGGTTGTTGCCCCGGCGTTCGGGAATGAGGAGCGTGTGCTCGTCCTCCACGACGACGAAGCCGGAAGGGTCGCCGCGCGGGGAGATGTCGATGCCCTTCGCGTTGGACGTGGCGAGGATCACGAAGGGCGAGGCTTCGATCATCGCGCGGTACACCGGCGCGATGTGATCGACTTCCTTGCGCAGGGAGTTCGCGTTCACCTCGCCGAAGAGGGCGGCGAGCTTCGCCTCCGTATCGACGACGTGCGGATCGGGCCGCGTGCGGTTCGCGCGCCATTCGTCGGCGAGCAGTCCCCAGGATTCCACGTCGTAGGCCACGCCGTCGCTGACCCAGCGCTGGCGCAGGAGCCCCTCGCGCGTGAAGCCGAGCCGGCCGAGCACGCGGCAGGAGGCGACGTTGCGCGGATCGACCTCCGCCTCGATGCGGCGCAGCTTCAGCTGCGTGAAGGCGCAATCGAGCAGGGCCGAGAGCGCCTCGTGCATGGCGCCCTGGCCCCAGTGCGCACGGCCGAGAACGTAGCCGAGCTCCGCGCGGGCGCTGCCTTCGTCGTGACGGAAGAGGAGGCACGTGCCCACCGCCTTGCCCTGCGACTTGGCGACGACGACGAACTGGATGGCCGTGCCCGTCGCCTGGATGCCCTCCATGCGTGCGAGCCACGCCCGGGCGTCGTCCATCGACTTCCAGCTGGCGTAGGGCAGGTGCTTCGTCACGGCGTCGTCGCCGTTGATGGGCATGAGGCCGGGCAGGTCGTCGGCCACGAGGGGGCGGACGACGAAGCGGGGCGTCTCGAGGGGTGGGGGGGCGGCAAGAGGCATGGGGCCGATATTCTGCCACGACCGGGCCGGTACGCCTGTCACATTCTGCCGGTAGCTTCCCCGGGTTCTCCTTCCCCTTCACGCCGAGAATCCCATGAACCTGCTTTCCCGCCTGGCCGCGATGGCCGCCGCGTTGGTTGCTCTTCTCCCGGTCGACGCCGAGGCCCAGCCCGCCTGGCCCACCCGTGCGGTGAAGCTCGTGGTGCCCTATCCGCCCGGTGGCGGCACCGACATCACGGCCCGCGCCATGGCCAACCGGCTGTCCGGGTTCCTGGGGCAGCCCGTGGTCGTGGAAAACCGGCCCGGCGCGACGGGCATGATCGGCGCCGACAGCGTCGCCAAGGCGAAGAACGACGGCTACACGCTCCTCTTCGGCGCGGCGAGCGAGATGGCGATCAACGCGAGCCTCTTCCGCAAGATGGCCTACAATCCGCGCTCGGATTTCGAGCCGGTGAGCCTCGTGGCCTCGTTCCCGCTCGTTTTCGTCGCGCCCGCCACGTACACCGGAAATCTCGCCTCGATGATCGACACGGCCAAGGCCTCGCCCGGGGGCATCTCCTACGGATCCATCGGCGCCGGCAGCCCGCAGCACCTCGCGGGCGAGCTGCTCGTGAGCATGGCCGCGGTGAAGTTCACCCACGTGCCGTACAAGGGGTCGGGGCCGCTGGTGCAGGACGCGATCGCGGGCCACGTGAGCATGGCGATCAGCAGCGTGCCGCCGGCGGTGCCGCTCGTGAAGGCGGGCAAGCTTCGCGCGCTGGCCGTCACGTCCGCGAAGCGCTCCGCCGCGATGCCCGAGGTGCCCACGATGGCCGAGCTGGGCTACGCGGGCTACGAATTCAACACGTGGGTCGCGCTCGCCGCGCCGGCCGGCACGCCGAAGGCCATCGTCGAGCGGCTGCACGACGCCGTGGTGAAGACCCTCGCGCTCCCCGACGTGCAGGCCGTGCTGCGCGACCAGGGCGCCGAGCCCATCGGCTCCACGCCCGAACGCCTGCGGGCCTTCGTGGGCGACGAGATCGCGAAGAGCGACCGGATCGTCGCCCGCGCCGACATCAAGCTCGACTGACCCATGGCGCGACGCGAGGGCCGGCGGGCGATCGCGGTCGTGTGCGACGGGCTCGGCGCCGACTGGCTGCGTCCGGAGCTCACGCCGACACTCTGCGCCCTTAGCACGCGCCACCTTCGCGTGCCGGGTATCCGCGCCGTCTTTCCCTCCGTCACCCGCGTGTCGGCCGCCTCGATCGCGACCGGGTGCCTTCCCGCGCGCCACGGCCTCATCGGCAACCAGGTCGCGCTGCGCAAGGGCGATCGCCTCGCCGTGCACAACGTCGGGCACCCGAACTTCCGCCACGCGATGCGCGATGCCACCGGCGGAACGCTGCGCGTGCCGACGATGGCCGAGCGCCTCGCGGACCGGGGCGGGCAAGTCGCGTTCTCCAACGTCTCGGCCGGCGCGGCGTACTTCCTCGATCCGGAACATTTCGGCACGGTCCTGCACCGCGCGGGATCGTTCGGGCCGGGCGGCGCGCTGCTCGATGGCGACGATGCGTTGCGCGTGAGCCACGACCTCGAGGGCGATCGCGCCATGACGGCCCGGTTCATCGACGAGGTGGTGGCGGGGGGCGAGTGCCGCCTCGGGCTCCTGTGGCTCGCGAACCCGGACCTGACCACGCACCACGCGCCGCTCGGCTCGCCCGCGCATCTCGAGGCGCTTCGCGTCGTCGACGCTCTCGTGGCCGACGTGGTGGCGGCCGTGACCGCGCAGGACGACGCCGAGCGCACGCTGGTCACCATCGGCTCCGACCACGGACACGAGACCATCGATCGCGGGGTGCACGTCGGCGAGTGGCTCTCGGGCCATGGGCTCGCCGGCGATGTACGCGAGGGGAAGATCGCCGTGGCCGGGCAGGGCACGGCGGCGCTCGTCTACGCCATCGAGGAAGCCCGTGCGCGCTTCGACGCGGTGCTGCCATCCCTGCGGGTGCAGCCCTGGGCCGGCGAGGTGCACACGGGCGATGCGCTCGCCGAGCTGGGCGTGGGGCCGGCCGAATCGCTCGTCGCGGCGATCGACATGGCGCGCCTCGAGCAGGCGAACCCGTTCGGCGTCATCGGGTCGCGCTGGCTCGCGGAGGACGGCGAGAGCAGCCGCGACATGGGCTGCGGCCAGCATGGCGGGCTCGGCCCGCAGGAGACCGTGCCCTTCCTCGTGCTGGCGGCTCCCGGCCAGGGGCCCGGCGTCGTGTCGCGGCCGGCTTCGCTCGTGGACATCGCACCCACGATCCTCGCCTGGCTCGGCGTGGCTGCCGAAGGGATGGACGGGCGCCCGCTGCTAGACTGAGGGCGCCATGGACACCGTCACCGTCTTTCGCGGCTTGCTCGTCGCGAGCCTCGTCTTCGCGCTGGCCGGTTCGTTCATCGACGTGGCCTTTGCCTCGCTGCTGCCGCCGGTCCTGCAGGGCGCCTGGGAGGTTCACTCGAACGAGGAATCGGGCATGGCCCTGGGGTTCCTCGCCGTCTCCGCGCTCGGGCTGCTGGCCGCGCTCGCCGTGGTGATGGTCGGCCTCTTCCGCCTGAGGGCGTGGTCGCGCCCGGGGGCGGTCGTGCTCACCCTCGTGACGGTGCCCTACACGGTGATCCTGGGGCCGACGCTGCTTTCGGGCTGGGCGATGGCGCTGCAGGAGACCTCTTCGCTGCTGTGGGGCGCCGCGCTCGCGATGAGTTTCATGCCCCCGCTTCGCGAGCGCTTCGGCGACCCGCCACCGGGCTAGGCCCGGCGACGGCGTTCCACGTTCGGCGCGACCTTGTCCTTGCGGCGATCGGACAGGCCCGCGCGGCGGATGAGGTCCTGCCAGAGGGCGTCGCCTTCGTCCGAGCGGAACTTCAGGTAGAGCGCGACTTCATCCGGATAGGCGCCGCGGCTGCCGAGCCGCGCGAGGTGATTGGTGCGCCCGCCGGACGCCTCGTCGGCCTCCCACGCCCGGCCGATGGCCTGCCACAGCACGCGCGCGTAGGCGTCGTCGGCGTCCTCGAAGCCGTACTGCCACCGCAGGAACGAGGCCTCGGCGGGGGACAGCTGGTCGATGCGGAAATGAATGCTCATGGATTCTTCGTCGATGGGCCGTAGGGGTGCGCCTATCGGATCCCGACCATCCCCTTGATCGAATCGAGGAGTTTTGCGGGATCGTAGGCGTACCCGTCCTTGAACACAATCTCCACGTTCTCCGCCGCCGAGATATTTTTCGACGGATCGCCCTTCACCACGACGATGTCCGCGCGCTTTCCGGGCTCGATCGTGCCGAGATCCTTGTCGCGGCCCAGGAACTTCGCGCCGTTGAGCGTGGCGATGCGAAAGACTTCCGCCGGAGTGAATCCGGCCTCGGCCAGGAGCTGCAGGCCGCGCTGGTCCGCGAAACCGGGGAGCGCGCCGCCGTTGCCCGTGGGGTCGGCGCCCGCCATGAGGTGGCCGCCCGCGCGCACGAAGGCGAGCTCGAAGGCGAATTCCTTGCGCAGGGCGGCCATCTGCCGCTCGGTGCTGCCGGCGATGGCGGCGACGAGGGCGCGGTGGTGCAGGTGGCTGCGAAGCGACTCGGGGGACATCAACGCCTGCTGGCGGGCCGACAGGAGCGGGCGCGTGGGGATGGACGATTCCATCACGGCGAGCGTCGAGGTGACGGCCACCTTCTTCGCGACGAGTTCGCGGATGAGCGACTTCACCGGCTCGCCCTCGATGTCCTGCTCGACCCACGAGGCCGTGGCCGCCCGGCCCGGGGGGCAGGTGTCGGGCTTGCGGTCGGGCACGAACTGCGTGTCGGTGTAGACGGGGCCGTGCTCGAGGTTGTCGATGCCGATGGCGATGGCGCGCTTCCAGTCCACCGCGCACAGGTGGCCGGTCACCTTGAGGCCGAGCTTGTGGGCCTCGTCGATGGCGGCGGCGAGCACGGGCTCGGTGATCTCCATGTACGCCTTGAAGGAGGTGACGCCTTCCTGCGCCCAGAAGCGGACGGTGCGGCGGGCGTGCTCGGGGTCCTTCATCACCGCCATCTGCGGGAAGAAGGTGCCGCGGCCCTCGAGGTAGGGCGCCGTCACGTCGACGCGCGGGCCGGGCATCTCGCCGGCGTCGATCTTGTCGCGCAGGTTGAGGTCGAGATGGGGTTCGATGCTGCCCGTGGTGCGGATCGTGGTGACGCCCGAGGCGAGGTAGAGGCGCGGGGCGGTGAAGGCGACGGGCGTGACGAGGCCGCCGGGCGGGGGGATCTTGCCGGTGGCGTCGAAGTTGAGGGACGCGGTGTACATCAGGTGGTTGTGCATCCCGACCAGGCCGGGGTAGGCCGTGTGGCCGGCGAGGTCGAGGACCCTCGCGTCCTTCGGGACGGCGAGGGTGTCGTCGCCCATCGCCTCGATGCGCTCGCCGCGGATGAGGATCGTGCGGCCTTCCTTCGCGGCGGCGCCGGTGCCGTCGATGACGCGGACGTTCCTCAGGGCCACGACGCGGTCCTCGAAACGCAGGAACTTGCGTACCTCGGGGCCGGGCGATTGGGCGGCCGCGTCGGGGGCGAGGGCCATTGCGACGAGGGCTCCCGCCCACGCCAGTGTCTTCTTCAACGGTGTCTTCCTCCGGGTCGTCGGTCAGGCGATCTTGCAGGGAATCGGCGTGTCCTGGTGCAGCGAGTAGACCGCGCAGAGGCGATGATAGCCGTCGGCGATCACCACCTTGCCGTGGGCGCTGTCGCGCACGAGCAGCAGGGGCGAGATCGGCTTGCCGGCCTTGATCTTCGCGCGGTTCTTGTCGACCTGGAAGTTGCTGAGGCCGAGCAGCGGCAGGCCCGAGGCGCGGAAGATGTCCTTCGCCTTGAAGGTCGTCATGGGCGCCTTGCGCAGGCGCTTCACCAGCCGGTCGGTCTCCTTTTCGTCGACGACGAGCGCGAGGTAGGACGCGGCGGCGGGATAGTTGGCTTCCTCCGGCTCGTCGAGCCAGCGGATGCCGGGGATCCTGGGCATGGGTCGCCTTTCGGGAGGTGGGTGGCGATCAGTCGAGGAAGCTCACGCGTCCGGTGTCGATGTCGTAGAGGGCACCCACGAGGCGGATCCCGCTCGTCGAGGACTGCGCCTCGGGGGTGGAGAGAAGCACCTTCATGGTGTGGCGCACGTTCGCCTCCACGGCGGCTTGCAGGCGTTCTTCCTTCGGCAGGTTCGGGTCGATGGATTCGATGGCGGGCACGATGTTCTCCAGGAGCAGCTCGATGCGGCTCTTGGCGCGGTGGCCGTCGAAACGCCAGTCGAGCGCGGCGCTGACGGCACCGCAGCCCTCGTGGCCCATCACCACGAAGAGCGGCGTCTTCAGGTGCGCGCCGGCGTACTGCAGCGTGCCGTAGACCGAGGGACCGAGCACGTTGCCCGCCACCCGCACGACGAAAAGCTCGCCCAGGTGCGCGTCGAAGACCAGCTCCGGCGGCACGCGGCTGTCGCTGCAGCCCAGGATGGTCGCCCAGGGCTGCTGGCCGTCGGCGAGCTCCTCGACGATGGCCGTCTGGACGGTCGGAAAATGGCTTTCGCCGCGCAGGAACCTCGCGTTGCCGTCCTTCAGGCGCTGGAGGGCTTCGTCGGGGCTGACGGGGTGGACATCGATGGCCATAAAAGACTCCGGAATCGGGGACAGGTGTATTGGGGGACAGGTGAAATTTACACCCGTCCCCAAATTCACCTGTCCCCATCAAGGAGTGCGCGGCCTGTTCTGGTGCGCGGAACGCACCATCGACGTGCGACGGCATCGGTTACAGTCCGGTGACGGCCCTGATTCGCCATGGCCCGCCGTTTGCTTTTGAAGGGAATCCCCGTGCGGCCGAGCTAGCGTCCGCATCCAAGCTCGCACACCCCCCTTTGAGGAGACATCCCCCATGACCACCAATCGCCGCAAGTTCATCACCGGCGCCGCCGCCGCATCCACCGCCGCGGGCGCCCTCGGCTTCCCGATGATCGCCAAGGCCCAATCGCCCATCACCTGGAAGATGACGAGCGCCTACCCCAAGGGCGCCCCCTTCTACATGGACGGCCCCGGCAGCGCGACGGACCTCGCCAAACGCATCGAGGCCATGAGCAACGGCCGCCTCAAGATCCAGGTCTACGGCGCGGGCGAGCTGATCCCCGCCCTCGAGGGTTTCGACGCCGTTCGCGCGGGCACCGTCGAGATGAACCACGCCAACAGCTACTTCTGGACCGGCAAGACGTTCGCCGCGCAGTACTTCACCGCGGTGCCCTTCGGCCTGAACTTCCAGGGCATCAACGGCTGGTTCTACGACGGCGGCGGCATCGCCCTCTGGAACGAGGTCTACGCGCCCTTCGGCATGGTCGCGATGCCCTGCGGCAACACGGGCGTGCAGATGACCGGCTGGTTCAAGAAGGAGATCAAGTCGGTCGCGGACTTCAAGGGCCTCAAGATGCGCATCCCCGGCCTCGCGGGCAAGGTGTACGCCACCCTCGGCGTCGACGTGAAGCTGCTGCCGGGCGGCGAGATCTTCCCGGCGCTCGAGCGCGGCGTGATCGACGCGGCGGAATTCGTCGGCCCCTACCAGGACCGTCGCCTGGGCCTGCAGAAAGCGGCCAAGTTCTACCACACGACCGGTTGGCACGAGCCGGCGACCGTCTCCGAGCTCCTCATCAACAAGGCCGCGTGGGACAAGCTGCCGAAGGACCTGCAGGCCATCGTCGAGAACGCCGCCGCCGCCTGCAACGTGGTGAGCGAAGGCTGGTGCCAGAAGACGAACGCGGAGGCGATGGAAGACCTGGTGAAGAACCAGGGCGTCACCGCGAAGCCGCTGCCCGACGACGTGGTGAAGGCGCTGCGCGAGGCCACGAACAAGGTGCTCGCCGAGGCCATCGCCAAGGACCCGGTCACCAAGAAGGTCCACGACTCCTACATGGCGTACAAGGCCAAGTTCGACGCCTGGAGCAAGTACAGCGAGACGCCGTACCACAACAAGATCCAGGCGTAGGGCATGAAGGAAGGCATCGAACGCGTGGTCGACCTGGTCGGCCGCGCGGCAAGCTGGCTCGCCCTCGTGATCGTGGTGCTGATGGCGGTGAACGTGGTGCTGCGCTACCTCTTCAGCATCGGTTCGGTCTGGGCGCAGGAGCTGGAATGGCACCTGCTCGCCCCGCTCATCATGTTCGGCATCCCGTACGCGCTGCTGAAAGGCGACCACGTCCGCGTGGACGTCTTCTTCGAGAAGTTCAAGCCGATGAACCAGCAATACGTGGAGGTGGTGTCGCAGGTGCTGGGCATCGCCATCGCGCTGCTGTTCCTGTGGCTCTCCTTCGCCTACGTGCAGCAGTCGTACTCGATCGGCGAAACCTCGTCGGACCCGGGCGGGCTGCCGTACCGCTGGTTCCTCAAGGCGATGCTGCCGATGGGCTTCGCGCTCCTCGCGCTGCAGTCCTTCGCCACGCTCCTGGGCGTCTTCGTGAAGATCCGCCAGATCCGGGGAGCGGCGTCGTGAGCGGCACCGAGATCCTCGCGATCCTGATGCTGCTGGCGTTCTTCGTGCTGCTGCTGGCGGGCGTGCCCGTCGCCATCACGCTCGGCACGGTGGGCTTCGTCTTCGGCGTCATGGGCTTCGGCACCGGACTCTTCAACCTGCTGCCCTCGCGCGTGTACGGCGTGGTCGCGAACTACCAGTGGCTCGCGATACCGCTCTTCGTGTTCATGGGGGTGATGCTCGAGAAATCACGATTGGCGGACGACCTGCTGGACGTCGTCGGCCACCTCGCGGGCGGGCTGCGCGGCGGCATGGCGCTCGGGATCATCGGCGTGGGCGTGCTCATGGGCGCCACCACCGGGATCGTGGGCGCCACGGTCATCACGCTCGGGCTCATCACGCTGCCCACGCTCCTCAAGCGCGGCTACGACCCGGGGCTCGCTTGCGGGGCCATCTGCGCGTCGGGGACGCTGGGGCAGATCATTCCGCCCTCGCTGATCCTCATCCTGCTCGCGGACATCCTGCAGCTTTCCGTGGGGACGCTCTTCGCGGCGGCGGTGGTGCCGGGCATGCTGCTCGCGGCCATCTACTGCACCTACATCGTCATCCTGGGCATGGTGAAGCCGGAACTGGTGCCGCCCATCCCGCAGGAGGAACGCGATGCGCTCGCGCGGCGCGACCTGTGGATCCGCTTCATGAAGGTGGTGGTGCCACCGGTCCTGCTGGTGTTCGCGGTGCTCGGCTCGATCATCGCGGGTGTCGCGGCCCCGACCGAGGCGGCCTCGATGGGGGCGCTGGGGTCGATCCTCGTCACGGCGTTCGCGGGGCGGATGTCCTTCAAGGTGCTGCGGGAGGTGGTGCAGTCGGTGACGAAGATCACGGCCATG
This sequence comes from Betaproteobacteria bacterium, assembly GCA_016711875.1. Classification (GTDB taxonomy): domain Bacteria; phylum Pseudomonadota; class Gammaproteobacteria; order Burkholderiales; family Usitatibacteraceae; genus FEB-7. The sequence goes on from JADJSD010000001.1 coordinate 1,334,840, forward strand.
ATGATGTTCATCCTGATCTGCGCGCAGGTGTTCTCGCTCGCGTTCCGGGGCCTGCACGGCGAGGATCTCATCGGGAAGATGTTCGAGTGGCTGCCGGGAGGCGTGGCGGCGGACATCTGGTTCCTGATGTTCATCATCTTCATCCTGGGGTTCTTCCTGGAGTGGATCGAGATCAGCTACATCGCGGTGCCGCTGTTCCTGCCGGTGTTCGTGAGCCAGAACGTGGACCTGGTGTGGCTCGCGACGCTCATCTGCGTGAACCTGCAGACGAGCTTCCTCACGCCGCCGTTCGGATGGGCGCTCTTCTTCCTGAAGGGGGTGGCGCCGCCGGAGATCACCACGCGGCAGATCTACGTCGGGGTGATCCCGTTCATCGGGATGCAGGTCCTCGCGCTGGCGTTGGTCTTCTTCTTCCCGCAGCTCGCGCTCTGGGCACCGAAGGCCATCGGCTGGTAAGCAACCACTTCTGTAGGGGACGCACACCTTTAGAAGCGGTGAAGGGGACGCACACCTTCAAGTGGGATGAAGGTGTGCGTCCCCTTCAGGCAGGGTGAAGGTGTGCGTCCCCTTCAATAGCCTTCAATAGCCGGCGACGGTACCGTCGGAGCGAGGGTCGGCCGCGCCGGAAATGACGCCGGCGCCATCGCGCACCAGCGCGCCCGCATGGCCGACGAAGTCGGAGAAGGCTTCGATCACCTCCACGTCGTGCCCCGCAGCCTTCAGGCGATCGATCACGGCCGCATCCAGCCGCGATTCCACCTTCAGGCTCACGCTCATCGTTCCCCACGTGCGCCCGAGGAGCCAGCGCGGCTTGGTCACCGCTTGCTGCAGGTCGTCGCCGAACATCGCGAACCGGCTGAACACCGCCGCCTGGCTCTGCGGCTGCCCGTCCCCGCCCATGTTCCCGTAGACCATCGTCCGCCCGTCGGAGAGCCGCGCCAGCGCCGGGTTCAGCGTATGGAAGGGCTTGCGACCCGGTGCGAGCGCCAGGTGAGCGGCCGGATCCAGCAGGAAGGAACTGCCGCGGTTCTGCCAGCCCACGCCCGTCCCCGAAAGCACCACGCCCGACCCGAACTCCCAGTACACGCTCTGGATGTAGCTCACCATCCGCCCCTCGGAATCCGCCGCGCCCATCCACACCGTGTCACCCTTGATCGGCGGCTCCGGCCACGGACGCGCGCGGGCCGGATCGATCGCCGCCGCTCGTTCCGCGAGCGCCGCATCCGTGAGGAACGACCCCGGGTCCGCCTTCATCACCGCGGGATCGCAGATGTGACGGTTTCGCACGATGAACGCCTGCTTCGTCGCTTCCACCAACCCGTGCACGTGCTCGAAGCTATCGACCTTCGCCCCCGCGCGGATGCGGTCGAAGATCGCCAGGATCATCAGCGAGGCGAGCCCCTGCGTCGGCGGCGTCATGTTGAAGAGCTCGCCCGCGCCCACCTTCACCGACAGCGGCTTCACCACCTGCGCGCGATGGGCGCGAAGATCCTCGAGACGCACGGGGCTCCCCAGCGCGGCCAGCTCCGAAGCATTCGCCGCCCCGATCTCGCCGCGATAGAAGTCGTCGAGGCCCACCGACGCCAGCCGCTCCAGCGTCGAAGCCAGCGCGGAAAAGCGCTGCAGCGACCCGGCCGCATGGGGCTTGCCGTCCGTGAGGTACGTCTTCGCGAACCCGGGCTGCCCCTCCAGCTCCTGCTGGAACTTGCCCGTGTACGACACCTGGTTCGCCGTGACGGGCGTGCCGTTGCGTGCATACCACGCGGCATCGGCGAGCAGCCGCGAAACCGGCAGCCGCCCCTTCACCGCCTCCAGCGCGGCCATCCATCCCGAAACAGCCCCAGCCACGGTGTTGGCCGCCAGCGGCCCGCGCGAAGGAATCGCCTCGCACCCGCGGTCCTTGTAGAAGGCCATCGTCGCCTCGCTGCCCGATCGCCCGCACGCATCGATGGCGTACACGCCCTTCGCCGGGTCGCTCACGAGCCAGAAGCCGTCGCCCCCGATCGTGTTCATGTGCGGATAGACCACGGCGATGGTCGAGGCCATGGCCACCATCGCCTCCACGGCGTTGCCGCCATCGCGAAGGACGGCGAGGCCGGCCTGCGAGGCGGCGTGGTGGGGCGCGGTGACCATGCCGCGGGGGGAGTGCAGGGACTTGAGCATGACGGGTGATTCCGGTGGGTTGATCGAAGGGGCGCTCTCGGAAGCCTAGCAAGAGAAACCCCCGGGCGCAGATGATGCCCGTCAGCCCGATCCGATTGGCGGCCATGACCGCCTCCCGCCGCGCCATTACAGTGGCAATTTGATTCCGGGCGGGCGCGGTCGCACCATCGGTAGACCATCGTGGTTGCCGGGAGGGGGCGCCATGACAGACGAGGATTCCCACGACGATCCCATCGTCGTCTACCGCGCGTCCGCCATCCTGTTGGCGGTGTTCGCGCTGGCCTTGCTCGTCATGCCGTTCGACTGGATCCTGGGCGGCGTGAAGAGCCCCGGGCTGGTCCTGGCGGTCGCCCGTGACGTCGGTGAGCTCGGTTCGCGCCTGATCTTCGCATTGCCTTGCGGGTTGCTGGCGGCGTGGGCCGCGCGCAAGGGGTGGGGCAGGGACGGCTGACCGGAAGATCGCAGGGCCTCGCGACCGGGGCTTGAGCGCGATATACCCTAGGGAGTATACTGGCCGGACCCTTTCGACGCAGGCCCCGCCATGACCTCCCGTATCGCCCCGTTCGCCACCGCCGTCCTGTTCGGCCTCGCCCTGGCTGCCCGCCTTGCCGTCGCCGCGCCCGCCGATGCTCCCGTGAGCCTCGAGGAAGCCCGCGCGAAGAGCGAAGCCGGGCAAGTGGTCCTCATCGACGTGCGCGAGCCCCGCGAGCACGCCACGGGCGTCGCGGCCGGCGCGAAGCTGCTGCCCCTGAGCCAGGTGAACCAGCGCGTCGCGGAGATCCCCACGGACCCGACCAAGCCCGTCTACATCATCTGCAACACCCAGAACCGCTCGAGCGCGCTCCTCAAGTCGCTTCGCAACGCCGGCGGCTACGACCACGTGCAGTTCGTGAGCGGCGGCATGAGCGAATGGGCGAAGCGCGGCTGGCCGATGGTGAAGCCGGGGATCTGATCCCCGCGCGGCATAATGGAGCGCAGGAGGTTGCCATGCGCTTCATTCGTTCTTTCCTCGCCGCCCTCGTCGCGCTCGCGGCCCTGGGCCTCGATGCCGCCGAGCCGGTGGTCGACGGCCCGCGTGCCCGCTTCGACGACCCGTTCATCGCCACCCTGGAAGGCCGCTGGGACATCGTCCGGCAGATCCGCGGCACCGAGGTGCGCAACACGATGACCGCCGCGTGGGCGCTGAACCACCAGTTCATGCGCCTGCACATGAAGGACGTGAAGGAGCCACCCGCGTACGAGGCCATCGTCCTCATCGGCTACGTCCACGCCACGAAGGAATACGTGGCCCACTGGACGGACACGTTCGGCGGCAGGTTCTCCGCCGTGGGGCGCGGCAAGCGTGCCGGCGATTCCATCGAATTCCGCTTCGACTACCCCGACGGGCCCTTCTACAACACCTTCACCTGGCAGCCCGAGCGCAAGGGATGGGTGCTTCGCATGGAAGGGCAGGATGCGTCCGGCGCGCGCAAGCCCTTCGCCCTGGATACGCTCACGCGGGTGGCGGCGGATTGCCCGGATGCCGCCTTGCCCGCACCGCCCGAAGTGGCGTTCGGTCCCGAGCGCGGCGCCGAGGCCCTCATCGTGAAGGCCATCGGGTCGGCGAAGACCTCACTGCGCGTAGCCGCCTTCGCATTCTCCTCGCCCACGATCGTCAAGGCGCTGGTGGAAGCGAAGAAGCGCGGCGTGGACGTGCAGGCGGTCGTGGACCGCAAGCACAACACGGAAACGGACCCGAAGCGCATCGGCCGCGACGCCCTCGCCGCGATGGCCACAGCGGGCATCCCCGCGCGCACGAACGGCGACTATCGCATCCATCACGACAAGTTCATCGTCGTCGACGCGTGCCACGTGCAGACGGGCAGCTGGAACTACGCCGAGTCGGCCAACCGCAACAGCGAGAACGTCGTCGTGCTTTGGAACAACCCGGAGGCGGCGGCCGCGTACCTCGGGCACTGGGAATCGCGGTTCGCGAAGGGGGCGGCGTTCCGCGAGTAGGCGTCGTCGCTGCCGCGCCGCTAACCGGGCCTCAGCGCCCAATCCACCGCCGCCCGCGCATGCAATTCCGTGGTGTCGAAGAGCGGCAGCGCCGAATCGGCGGCGCCGACCAGCAACGAGATCTCCGTGCACCCCAGCACGATCGCCTGCGCCCCGCGTGCGGCCAGGTCGGCCATCACGCGACGGAACTCGGCGCGCGAGGCTTCCGTGACGATGCCCAGGCACAGCTCCTCGAAGATGACGCGGTGCACGAGGTCGCGATCCTTCGGGGGCGGCACGAGCGGCTCGATGCCGCGCGAGGAGAGATAGTCGCGGTAGAACGCCTGCTCCATCGTCGCGCGCGTTCCCAGAAGACCGATGCGGGTGTGCCCCGCCTGCTTCAACGCCCGCGCCGTCGGCTCGGCGATGTGCAGGAACGGGATGTCGATGGCGGCCTCGATCGCCGGGGCGACGCGGTGCATGGTGTTCGTGCACAGGAGCAGGCACTGCGCGCCGCCTGCCCGCACCTGCCTGGCCGCCAGAGCGAGCGACGCGCCGACGCGATCCCAGTCGCCTTCCTGCATCGGGCCTTCGACCTCGTGGAAATCCACGCTGACGAGGACGATCTTCGCCGAGTGCAGGCCGCCCAGCCGGGCCTTCACGAGTTCGTTGACCCGCCGGTAGTACGTGGCCGTGGATTCCCAGCTCATGCCGCCCAGGAGGCCGATGGTCTTCATGATTTCGTCCCCCTCGGCTTGCGAGGCGCCGTCATCTTGCGAGGCGCCGGGACCCCGGGTGCCTTCGGCTCGAAGAGGCCCGCCGACGCGACCCGCAGCAGCCGCTTGAAGGACGGGCATTCCAGGTGGCTCTTGGCCGGGCACACCGCGGCGTGCCGCAACCCGTCGCGCATGGCGGTGAAGCGGCCGATCAGGCTGTCGAGTTCCTCCGCCTTGGAGGCGAGGCGCTCGCGATCGATCTTCGGCCGGCCGTCGGGCGCGTACATGACGGCGATCTCGTCGAGCGAGAAGCCCGCCGAGCGGCCCAGCGCGATGAGCGCCAGGCGCTCGATCACGTCCGGGCCGAACACCCGCCGCAGGCCCTGCCGCCCGACGGAGCGGATGAGGCCCTTCTCCTCGTAGAAGCGCAGCGTCGAGGCCGGCACGCCGGAGCGCTTGGCCGCTTCCGCGATATCCATGGCAGACCCCCTTGACCTCAAGTGGACTTGAAGTGGCACTGTGCTCGCCTGCCTCGCGAAGGCAACCCCCAGGAGGACGAGATGGACGCTCACACGCAAGTGCTTTTCACCGGGATCGGCGCCACGGCGCTCATGGACGTGGCGATGGTCGCGCGCGAGCGCTTCCTCGGCATCCCGCAGCCGGACTACGGGTTCGTCGGCCGCTGGCTGGGCCGAATGGCGCACGGGCAGTTCGTCCACCCGCGCATCGCGGCCGCGCCCACCGTGCGGGGCGAGCGGGCGATCGGGTGGGCCGCGCATTACGCGATCGGCATCGCCTTTGCCGGGCTGCTGTACGGGCTTGCCGGCGCCGGGTGGTTCCGCGCACCCACGATCGGCATCGCGCTCGCCGTCGGCGTAGCGACGGTGGCTGCGCCCTTCCTCGTGATGCAGCCGGCGATGGGTGCCGGGTTCGCCGCCAGCCGCACGCCGCGGCCGAACGCGGCGCGCATCCAGAGCCTCGCCACGCACGCGATCTTCGGGCTCGGCCTTTACGCGGCCGGGCTTCTCTCGAGTTTCATCCCGGCGCCGTGAGAGGGCGCCATCCACGCCACTCACCCAAGAAAGGAAATCGACATGCGAATCCCCTCACGCTATTCCCCGATCGTCTTCGGCGCCTTGCTCTCGGCCATCATGGTGGCCATCGTCTCCGCGTTCGTCCTGGTGACGACGCAGGGCTTCCACGCGGGGCTCGCCCAGCAATGGGCGAAGAGCTGCCTCACCACGTGGCCCGTGGCCTTCCCGACCGTGACGCTCATCGCGCCCTGGGTGCGGCGAGTGGTGGGGCGGGTGACGGCTTGAACGATGAGGTGCGTGAGTCCGAGACCGGGCAGGGCACCTTTTCGTATACATACAAAGTATGTATAATAAACGCATGTCCCTCGAGTACGATCCGGCGAAAGCATCCGCGAATCTCCGGAAACACGGGGTCTCGTTTGCCGACGCCGAGGGTGTGCTCCAGGATCCCTTGGCCCTGACGATCGGGGACACGGAGGCCATCGGCGAAAGGCGCTACGTGACGATCGGCCTCGGCAGCGCGGGAGAAGTCCTGGTCGTCGTGTTCACGGAACGCAGCGGAAATTGCCGGTTGATCTCGGCCAGGCGCGCCACGCGAAACGAAAGAAGGACCTATGAAACCTGAATACGACTTCTCGCAGGGCAAACGCGGTGCCATCGCTCCGCAAAAGGGAAAGACGCGGATCTCGATTCACATCGATAACGCGATCCTCGCTGAATTTCGCGCTCGCGCGGAAAAGGCGGGATCCGGATACCAGACCTTGATGAACGAGGCCTTGCGAACCTACTTGTCACAGGTCGATCAGCCCGTGACCGAGAGGATCCTCAGACACGTGCTGCGACAGGAGCTCCCGGTGTACCTGAACGATGCCCATGGGCGTTCCAGCGACCCGCCCGAGCCCGTGAAGAAGCGCGCGGGGAAACGCACCAAGGGCTGACGGGCAACCTCCATCGAAAGCTGCACGAAGTGGCTGACTACGACGACCGGTATATCGACGCGTAGCGGAAATGCCGTTGCACGAACGCCTTGATCTTCGCGGCATCCGGGTGCGTCGCATTGACGAGCACCACCCGCTCTTCCGGCACGATGACCGATGGCGCCAGCAGCACGGCCGACCCGCCCCGGCGATACCAGGCGGAGGCAGCCTCCACGCTCGCCCGGCCAGCGGGTATGGCGCCCCAGGCCGGATCCAGGGCGGTGGCTTCCAGCGCCTCGTGCCGTGCGAATACGGCCTTCGGGATCTCGATCCGCACGACGAAGCGGTCGAGCGGCAGGCCCAGCGGATTCACGTGAGCCGCGGTCTCCAGGACCGCCAGCGCGAGGGTGGAAGCCGCGTAGACGACACGCTGCCCGGATTCGTTCCACCGGCCCGGGTAGCGGGCGGACCCGTTGCCGGAAAGGTCGTTCGCGCGGCGATCGCGTGTTTGCGCCGCGATGCGCCAGGCGACCACCGCATCGCTCACAGGTACGAGCCGCTTTCGAGGGCGCCCAGCGTGCGCGAGACGATCTCGAAGCCCGTGGGGGTGTCGAGCAGGTCCGAGGGCTTGCGGCCGCCGAGGGCGGGCTGTGGCGTCTCGATCCATTCCCCGAGCCAATGCGCCGTTTCGAAGCGGGCCGCGCCGGCCGCCGTGCTCTGCGAGACGATGTCGTGCGCCTGCCCGAGCAGCCGCACCATCGCGAGCGCACGCTGCCCGCCCGCGCCGCCGACCAATTCGTCCCGGGCGACCTTGGCCTCGATGGTGGCCTTGGGCACATCGAGCATGCCGTAGAAGCGCGCGACGGGAATCCTCAGTTCGTTGGCGAGGTCCTTCACCAGGCGTGCCTTCACGCCGGTGCGCTCGGCTTCCATCAGCTGCAGGGGCGTGGCGCGGCGGATGCGGGCGACATACTGGCGAACGCCGAGCTCGGCTTCGTAGGCGGCCAGGGGCTGGGCGGCGACGAGCGCAGGCGTGACCGGCAAGCGGGCCACGCGCGCGCCCGGCGGCGTCACCTTGCGGGCTGCGGGGCGCTTCTTGGCGATGGTGGCCATGGCTTGGTCCTGTCCAGTTCAGGACGAATTTTAGTCTTGAACAGGACAACGCGCAATCGGCCGGGTTGGTTGACCGACGGTTGCCGGGCCGGCTCTCAGCAGTTGATCGGCGCGAACCCCGCCCAGGGCCGGATCTCGAATTCGAACGCCGGCATCGGCATCGACACGCCATCGACGATCATCGCCGGCAGCTCGAGCCGGCCGGGGAAGTCGATGGGTGGAAGCCCGGTGAACACGAACGTGTGCCAGACGGTGCCGTGCGGCGGAACCGGGAGCGCGTGCGGCGAAAGCACTTCGTCGCGCCGCTCGAAACCGAAGCGAAGCTCGGTGGGCGCATTCCCATCCTTGCGCACGATGCGGCCCAGCGGCTCGGCGGGCCGGACGATGCTGTCCTTGCGCCCCTGCACGCGCACGAAACCCTCGCCCGACTTCGCGGCGTAGAGGGGCTTGAGCGTCGCCTCGAAGCGCACCCCGGAGCTCTCCCACGCGGCGAGCACCGGCGGCCCGATGTCGCGGCAAATGGCCTGCACGTGACGGATGCCGGGCGAATCGAGATGGACGTAGGTGGCCGCGAGCGGGAAGCAACCCGCGACGGCGAGAGCCGCGACCGCGACGACGAGCAGTCCCGGGCGATACCCGGTCGCGGAGGCCACCGTTCAACCCGCCTTGCGCATCACCTCGCCCAGCTCCTCGTGCCCCTTGGCGACCAGGGTATCGGCGGCGTTGATGCGATCGCGAGCCTCCTTGTTCTGGCTGAGCTTCGACTTGCCCGCGATGGACGTGATCTCGACCTCGATTCCCACGATCTTGCCCAGCAGGTCGTTGATGAAGTCGGGCGCGGAATCGCCCATCTTCCACGGCTTGGGCTCAGTGGCTTCGTGGTGCCGCGTAAGGCGTGCGAGGAGGCCGCGCACGAAGCGTTCGTCGTCCAGGATCGCGAGGCGGCCGTGGGCGTGCACCACCTCGTAGTTCCACGTGGGCACCTGGCGATGGGCCTCGTGCTTGCTCGGGTACCAGTTGGGCGAGACGTAGGCCTCGGCGCCTCGGAATATCACCAGCACCGGTGTGCCCGTGGGGGTGGTTTGCCACAGCGGGTTCGCGCGGGCGACGTGGGCGGAGAGCTTGCCGAAGGGCCCGGAAGCCGGATCGAACTCGAACGGGATGTGATCGGCATCCAGCCCATCGGGCCCCGAACGCACGATCGTGCCCAGCGGATGGGCGCGCAGGATGCGTTGGAGCTCCGCGGGATCGGCTTGCGTGAAATGGGGAGGGGTATACATGGCGGCTCCGGGGCTCGAGTTGTCGAGGCGAATGCGATTCTATCGCTCCGCCGCGTCCCCGGAATCGTCGGGCGCCGTGAGGACACGTAGCATCCGCTCCGGGTTCGCCATGAAGTCGTGCATCACGCGGTAGTGCTCCGTGTCGCGGTAATCCACCTGCGCGACGCCTTCGCGCGTGAACTCGTAGATCGTCGCCTCCGGGTAGGCCATCAGGATGGGCGAATGCGTGGCGATGATGAACTGCGAATCGGCGTTCACCAGGTCGTGGATGCGGGCGAGCGCCGCGAGCTGGCGCTGGGGCGAGAGGGCTGCCTCCGGTTCGTCCAGAAGATAGAGCCCGTTGCCGCCGAAGCGGTTGAGCATGAGCGCCATGAACGATTCGCCGTGGGATTGCTCGTGCAGCGAGCGGCCGCCGTAGGAGTCGATGACGCGCGCGCCCATGCCTTCCGAATCCAGACGTTCGATCTCCGTGGCCACGTTGAAGAAGCTCTCGGCGCGCAGGAAGAAGCCGTCCTTCGGGCGCCTGAGGCCCTTGCCGATGGTGAGGTAGTCCGCGAGGGTGGAGTGCGAGGCGCGCGTGTCGAAGCGGAAGTTGCGCGTGCCGCCTTCCGCGTTGAATCCCAGGCCGATGGCGATGGCTTCGAGCAGGGTCGACTTGCCCGAGCCGTTCTCGCCCACGAAGAACGTCACCTTGGGGTGGAGCTTCAACGTCTCCAACGGCTGCACGGCCGGAAGGGAAAAGGGGTACTCGCCGAAGGACGGCACCTTCTCGCGCTTGAGGCGGACGTCGATGGCGAACTGGGTGGAGATCACCGGGACTTTCGGAGGTCCTCGGCCATGCGAAGCAGCGACGTGGCCTGCCCTCGCACGACATTCGCCACGGCAGCGACGGCGCTCGCGTCCGCCCCCTCGGCGATGCACCGTTCGGCTGTCGCATCGAGCTGCTCCACGGTGCGCTGGGCGAGGGCGCGCAGCTCGTCGGCGACCAGGCGCGCAGGCAAGCCGCACGTCTCGGCGAATCCGGTCCATTCGAACACCGAGAGATCCTCGAACGCGAAGGCGTCGCCGATGGCCATGGCGAAAGTCCGCGAAAGGCGTTTGTCCTCGAGGGCGGGGATCGAGACGATGTCGTAGGCCGGCGCGAGCGTGAGACCTTCGGGACCGCAGAAGTACGTGAGGTTCTTGCCGTGAGCGTCGGCGTTGCCGACGATCACCTGGAAGAGCGCCCATCGCAGGAGCTTCTGGCGCTCCAGCGCGGGCTCGGCACCTGGCCGGCGACGGCCACGCCGAACAGCCGCGCAAGCGAAGCGCCGTGGCGCTGGTCGCGCACATCCACGTTGTCGCCGTAGATCCGCTCGTACTTGTGGATGGACGGAAGGCCGAGCACCTGGCAGCCGTCCAGCGTGTGCAGTCGTTCGATCGAACCGTCGGCGCGCACTCGCCGGTCGAAGCGCTCGACCACGAGCACGGGCTCGGGCACCTGCACGAGGCGCACGTTGGCGGCCGGCAAGCCGGCGGCCCTGGCGAGGCGCATGCAGAAGAATTCGTTCGTGGTGAGACGGCGGCGCTCGTGGCCTGCCTCCTCGAGCTTGAGGAGGTGCGTGGAACTCGTGCGCCCGTCGGGCAGGAACCAGCGGCCACCCTGCTCGCACACCGCGACCTTGTCCTGCACGCCGGCGATGGACAGGCGGACGCGGGCGTCCCACACGGTAATGGGCATGCCGGGGCGCTCGCGGATGCGCTGCGATAGCTCTCCCGGTTCGACTTCACGAGGCGCGGTGTCCTCGGCCCGCGGATCCCGCGATCCTTCGGCGAAGATGCGAAAGGCCCCGGCGCACTCACGCCCGAGATGAACGAGCAAACCGACGAGGTTCGCTTTCGAAAGCCCGAACGTGCGTGCCGCATCTTCGAGCCCCCGACCTTCCGGCAGCAGGTTGTCGAAGAACTGGCGCACGCGGATGCTGTGCTCGTTGGCATCCGGTGGCGGGCCCGCCGTGCAAGGCAGGAACGGGCTCAGGGCGAAGCGGTCCGGGTGAGCGAGCCACGCCGGGTCGTAGGCGAAGGCGAAGGTGTTCCCGTCGGAGGCGAGCCATCCGACGCGGCGTTCCCCGGCCCAGACTTCCAGGCGCATCAGCCCCGCTCCGTGAGCTTGCGGCGCACCCGCTCGCGCTCGGCGGCGGGTACGCAGAAGAGCGCGACGCCCAGGCCGTCGGCGATCTTGAGCGCGTTGCCGACGCTCACCGTGGGCTTGCCGTTCTCGAGGTCGTTCAGGGTTTGGCGGGCGACACCGATCAGGGACGCTGCATCGATCAAGCGCAGGCCCGCGGCAGTTCGTGCGGCACGGATGGCGGCACCCAGCACCGCGATGTCGGTGAGGAGGGGGGCGGGCGGGAAGGGGGTCGGGAGGATCTTCTTCATTTTAATCCCATCAAAATAGGATTATAACGCCGGAAGAGCTCTTGGATATAAAGATCCTATTTATCTAGGATTTTATAGAAATCATCAAGCTGGATGGCGTTAAATCCTACCAAGACGGCGTGAATACGGCTCAGGATATGAGCCGTATAGGGAGGAAATCGCGGCTCACGGCACAAATCGGCTCGAGAAGTGAGCGCTAATGTGCGGCACAGGATCAGGAGCCGGGTTCTGCCCTCAGTGCAGCGTCGGCCTTCGGATCATCCGCCCCGGCAGCGCCCCGGTGTGCTCGCCGCCATCGATCACCACCTCGCCGTTCACCACCACCGTCGAGACGCCCGTCGCGTACTGATGGGGACTCTCGTAGGTGGCCACGTCGGCGATGCGCGCGGGGTCGAACACCGTCACGTCCGCGAAGCAGCCGGGCTTCAGCCAGCCGCGTTCCGTCCAGCCGAGCGCCTCCGCGCTGCCGCCCGTCATCTTGTGCACGGCCTGCTCCAGCGACAGCAGGCGCAGGTCCCGCACGCAGGCGCCCAGCACGCGCGTGTGCGTCCCGTAGAAGCGCGGGTGCGGCATGCCCTGGCTGGTGATGCCCTCGGTGGCGAGGGAGTTGCCGTCGGAGCCCACGAGGATCCACGGCGTGCCGGTGATGGCGTTCACGTCCTCCTCGGCCATCGAGGTGACGAGGATGCGCGTGTGGCCCTTGTCCGAGAGGATGCAGTCGCACACCTGGTCGAAGGCGTCCAGGCGCCTTTCGCGGGCGACGTCGCCGATGGTGCGGCCGTTGATGCCCGGCTGGCTCGCGGAGATGGCGACGCGCACCGCGTCCCACGAGGGGATGCGGCCGAAGTTGTTGAGGCCGGCGCGATCGATGTCCGCGCGAAGGCGGGCGCGAACCGATTCTTCCTTCAGCCGCTCCAGCATCGGGCCCACGCCGCCTTCCTGCACCCAGGAGGGCAGGAGGTTGCGAAGGGGGTTGGTGCCGGTGTCGTACGGGTACTGGTCGCAGTCGACGGGGATGCCCTGGGCGCGCGCGGCCGCGATCTCGTCGAGCAGCACCTTCGCGCGGCCCCAGTTGTCCATGCCGGAGAGCTTGAGGTGCGCGATCTGCACGTGCACGCCCGTCTGCCGCGCGACGTCGATCGCCTCGCGCACCGCCTCGAAGACGCCGGGGCCTTCGTCGCGGATGTGCGTGGAGTAGCGGGCGCCGTGCTTCTTGAGGATGCGCGCGAGGGTGTGGATCTCCTCCGGCGCCGCATTGGCCCCCGGCGCGGTGAAGAGCCCGGAGGAAAGCCCCAGGGCGCCCGCTGCGAGCGCTTCCTCGAGGAGGCTCGCCATCTGCTGGAGCTCTTCCGCCGTCGCCGCCCGCCGCGCCATGCCCACCGTCATCAGGCGCAGCGTGTTGTGGCCCACCTGCGGAACCACGTTCACCGAGGTGGCCGGGTAGGTGTCGAGGTAGTCGGCGAAGCTCGTGTCCTTCATCGGCAGCCACGGCGCGCTGGCGGAGAGGTATTCCTTGAGCATCGCCGAGGTGCCGGGCAGCGCCGGCGCGATGGAGAAGCCGCAGTTGCCCACCACCTCCGTCGTCACGCCCTGGCGGATCTTGGATTCGGCGCGCGGGTTGAGGGGGAGCGTGTAGTCCGAGTGGGTGTGGATGTCGATGAAGCCGGGGGCGACCACCTGGCCGCGTGCGTCGATCTCTCGCTTCGCCGTGCGCGTGGAGCCGGGCGCGATTTCCGTGATGCGCGCGCCGGCGATGGCGACGTCGGCTTCCCGTCCCGGCGCGCCCGTGCCGTCCAGCACGCGCCCGCCGCGGATGATGAGGTCATCCATGGCGCGGCTATTCGCGCTTGATCTTGGCGTCGCGGATGGTGTTGCGCCACTTCTCGAGGTCGCGCTCCACCGCCTTCGCGAGCGTCTCGGGCTTGCCGTCGGAGGGCTCGGACTGCATCTTGGTGAGGCGCTCGCGCACGTCCGGCTTGGCGAGCATCTTGCCCATCTCGCTCGAGAGGAACGCGACGATCTCCTTGGGCATGTTGGGCGGCCCGAAGAGCGCCTGCCAGGTGACGGCGGAATAGCCGGGCAGGCCCGATACCGCGACCGTGGGCATGTCCGGAAGGCCGGGTTTCCTCTGCGTATCCGTGATGGCGAGCATCTTCAGCTTGCCCGCCTGCACCGGCGGCAGCGACACGGAGAGCGTGTGGAACATCACCTGCACGTGCCCACCCACCATCGCGGTGAGCGCGGGCGCGGAGCCCTGGTAGGGGACGTGCGTCATGTCCACGCCCGCCTGCACCTTGAAGAGCTCGCCCGCCAAGTGCGAGATGGAGCCGTTGCCGAAGGAGGCCATGTTGAGCGTGCCGGGCTTCGCCTTGGCGAGGGCGATCAGCTCCTTCACCGAGTTGGCCGGCACGGAGGGGTGGACGATGACCGACATGGGCTCCACCGCCAGCATGGCGATGGGCGTCACGTCCTTGATCGGGTCCCACTTGAGGGTGTTGTAGGCCGCGTTGCCGGGCACGGTGCTCGCGGTGCCGACGATGAGCGTGTAGCCGTCCGGGGCGGCGCGCACCACCTGCTCGTGGCCGATGGAGCCCGAGGCGCCCGGCACGTTGGTGACGACGTGGGGCTGCTTGGTGACTTCGGAGAGGTGCTGGGCGGCGATGCGGGCGACGATGTCCGTGGCGCCGCCGGGGGGGAAGGGGACGACGATGGTGACGGTCTTGTTCGGGTAGCCGGCGGGCTGGGCGGTGGCCGCGGCGGGGAGGAGGGAGGCGGTGAGGGCGAGGGTGGTGGCGAGGAGGGATTTCAGGTGCTGGCGGGCAGTGGCTCGGGCGGGCATGGCGGGGCTCCTGATGGGGATGCGGTCAGGGGAGAGGTTCGCATGATTGGCGAAGGGAGCCAAGGGCATCACTTTGAGCGCGGCGAGAATCGCCGGCACTAAGGACGCCGTCAAACGGAAGCCCGGTGTTTCACCACAGGCCAAACTCAAATGAGTTCTATCGATCCACCGCGGTAGGACATGTCGACGGGAAGTCCGCCGCGCTCATTCGTCTCACGAACCCGCGGCTGCAACGCGGCACTCTGGCGGCTTGCCAAAATTTGGGCGCGCATGCGATAATGCTTCCACTAAATAGATGGATCCATGAACTGGACGAGCCGAAATGTCGCGCAAAGACGTCACTGACAGCCCTGCGCCTTGGGGTATCGAGCGCCGGCTTGAATTCATCGACTTTCGGCTGCGCTGGGATCGCACGGTCAACCGCGCCGATCTGATCCGCTTTTTTCGGATTTCACCCCAGCAGGCGTCCGCTGACTTCGCGAGATACGCTGAGCTTGCCCCCGAAAACATGTTGTATGACAAGAGCCTGAAGACCTATCGTGCGACGGACAGGTTTAGGCCGGCGGCATCGCGTCACGATGCGCAGACGTATCTCCGGGACCTGGCCGCGCTGTCCTCCGGCGCACGGCCCGCCAACGACTCGTTCATCGGCTGGCATCCCGATTGCGACGTCGTGCGGTGCCCGGTGCGACTGATCGCCACCGGAACGTTTTTGCGGTTGTTGTGGGCCATCCAAGACGGCGAGGAGTTAAAGGTGTTGTATCAGTCGATGCGTAGCCCGACCGCCACTTCTCGCTGGATCGCTCCTCACGCGTTCGCCTCGGACGGCCAGCGATGGCATGTCCGGGCTTGGTGCCATGAAGCTCGCGAGTTCAGAGATTTCGTGATCTCGCGGATCCAGAGCGTGCAGGGCCACCGTAGAGCGACGGTATCCAGCGATCATGATGAGAGCTGGCGCACCTTCGTCGATATCATTGTTGCACCGCGCGCTGGTCTGACCGAGGGACAGCGGCGTGCCATTGAGGTCGACTTCGGCATGTCGCGTGGCCGTCTGCGACTCTCGTGCCGCAGAGCGCTTGCGTTTTACATGCTGCGACAGCTGCAGTTGGATCGCCCATCAAACTTGCCGCCGGCAGCACAGCCGTTGGAACTCGTGAATCGGCCCGAACTCGTGGATGTGATCGCTGCGGGTCACAAGAGCCCGGGTCAGCCCCCTAAACCGCCCAAGTCAAACCTACAGGAAGCCACCCATGAACGAATCGAAGCACGCTAAGTATCACTTCTTTGTCGACAACAAGAAGTATGAGACCGATCACGCCTCCCTGAGCGCCTTGGAGATCAAGAACCTGGCCGGGGTGCCCAGCAACCACCAGCTCTTCCTCGAAGAGCGGGGCAATGACCCGGATCGAGCCTTGTCCGACGGGGAAGCCATCGATCTGGCCAACCCGCCCAAGCACTTCTACTCGGTGCCGCCTGCGACGTTTGGTCACGCATGATCCAAGAACAACTCGCCGAGTTGGCTTCGTACTGCGCTAAGAACGGCCTGCAGGCGCCTGTCCCGACAGCGCTTCCAAGCGGCGGCACATTGATCCGTCTTCCCGCCGTACCAGTTGTGGGTTGGAATCGGCCGACCGCAGACGTGCTGTTTCTGGTGCCGCCGGGCTACCCGGCAGCCCGGCCGGATTGCTTCTGGGTTGAACCCCAGAACTTCCGGCTGGCAAACGGTCAGACGCCGCAGAATGCTAATGACGGCAACCCGATCCCCAGTGACATTGAACCGGGTCGAGGCACCACCTGGTTCTCGTGGCATGTCGAAAGTTGGGATCCGAGTCGCAGTTCGCTAGTCACCTACTTCAACGTAATCCTTGGTCGCCTTTCCCCCGCCAGATGATCGACCTACGCATTGCCTCCGCCGATCTTGCGACCATTCGTTCGACGCTTCTTGGGTGCGAGGATGAGCGCTGTGCGGTGCTATTGGCATCACGACTAGAGCGGGGGCGTCGAGCATTGCTGGTGCGAGAAACAATTTTCCCCAGCGATGCCGACTATGCCCGTCGAAGTCCGATACACGCTGAGCTGAAACCGGAGTTCGTGGCACGCATGACCAAGCGTGCCAAGTTGGCAAACTTGTCGCTGATCTTCGTGCACACGCATCCGGGCAATCTGCCGCCACGCTTTTCGCGGACCGATGATGATGGCGAGCGTGAGCTCGCTGCGTTTCTGACACGCCGCGATCTGTCGCTTCTTCATGGCGCGCTTGTTTTGAGTGACGGCGGCATATGCGCCCGAGTGCTCGGAGGGTCTGATCCTCTTCGTGTCATCTCGATAGGAGATCGACTAACTACCGAATTTGATCCGAGCAGCAAGACGGGCGCAGCCGACTTGGTGTTCGATCGACAGGTGCGCGCTTTCGGTATCGAAGGTCAGCGCCTGCTGCAAGGGCTTTGCGTGGGTATAGTGGGATTGGGCGGCACGGGTTCGATCGCGGTTCAACAGCTCGCCCATCTTGGTGTCCGAAGCTTCGTGCTCATTGACCCCGACCACTTGGAACTCACCAACCTCAACCGGGTTGTCGGCACGTCTAAGGCAGACTTTGGTCACGCCAAGGTCGATCTTGCTCGACGGCACATCCAGTCGATCGCGCCTGACGCCGCTGTCCACGCGGTCGCTGGTGACGTGGTCCACGCTGCAGTGGCCAGTGAACTGCTGGAGACCGACCTGATTTTGTGCTGCACCGACAGCCACGGCAGCCGTTCTGTCGTTCAACAGATCGCCTACCAATATCTAATCCCGTGCATCGATGTCGGATCTACAATCTCCAATCAGGGCGGCCGGGTCACTGGAGTCTTCGGACGCGTGCAGATGCTTGGGCCCGGGCAGCCCTGCTTGTGGTGCACCGGTCTGCTGAGCTCAGAGGAAGTGCGCCGGGACATGATGACAGCCTTCGAGCGCAGGGCCGACCCGTACATCCCAGGTGCTCGGGAGCCCGCGCCGGCAGTCATCTCGCTCAACGCCACCGTCGTTTCGTTGGCCATCACGATGATGCTCGGTGTTGTGACTGCAATCCCGATTGGTCCGAGGTACCTCATCTACAACGCGATGGTGTCAACGTTGCGACCGGTGCAGGGCACTGCGCAGACCGAATGCTTCATTTGTTCGCGAAAAGGTGTGTTGGGTCGTGGCGACCTTCAGCCCTTGTTCGCCCGGCAGGACTGACATGCCGATACATTTTTTTACAGCGGCGCATCCTCGCAGCCGGATAGGCTTGGCTGAGGAAAGGCCAACGCCGGCGATCCTTCAGTTGCTGCCGAGCTACGACGTGTACCGCTTCGACGGGGCTGCGCTGACGGATGCCGGACTTCTTGCCACCACAGCCGCCGTGCTGTTTCGCCAGTCGGACTCGCACCCGAAGCGGATTGCTGAGCAGATGCAGCGCTTCGCGCCTGCGCTCCTGTCGCACGGCTGTCTTGTCTTTATCCAGCCATTGCCTGCCGAAGAGGGCTCCGGAAACCAGCACCTAAGGCGATTTTTCGTGGAGGCAATCGACTCATTGCAGCTGCCAATATCTGGGCTGACAGATGACGAGTTTCGCTCGCTCGGTTCTTGGTTCAAGGCAACGAATCGCCCGATGACACCACTCGTACATGTGTTGGGACGCCCGAACGATTGGCAGGGCTTGCTCATGCACTTACAGTTGCACCTGCCCGGACCGGGTGCGACGCCTGGGCCTAGCATCAGGCACAAGGACATCAACGGGATAGAGCGGCCGCTCGAGGCCGAGCGACTACTTCTGGTGCAACGTGCCTTCTGGGATAGCGCAGAGGTACGATTGGAGCAGTTGCGCAATGGGCTTTCTGGTGTTGACGCCTATAGGGCGTACGTGCAGCAATCGAACAGCGTCGCCGGCAGGTATCCCCTTCGATACTTCGCAAAGGTCGGCCCGCGCGATAAGGTCGCCGCTGAGTACCTCGCCTATCGCGACATCGCGCTGGAACATCTGCCATACCACCTGGGGCCGCGGCTGCGCCTAGATCGTTGCGAGCTTGGGCATCGCGACGGCATTCTTGTCAGCGACTACGTCAACGGTGCCGAGCCGCTTCGAGATTGCGCACGTGATGGTCGTGCCGCTGGCGTAATTGCCAATCTTTTCAACGTGACTTTCCGTGGCTGGCACAACGGCGCTCAGCCAGACGCGGTTCCCCTCCAGATACACCTTCAGGCCAGAATGCCGACGGCCATCCCTGCGTTTCGTAAGCCCTTGATCGATGCGGCCGGTGCCACGAGGACTTTGGACGAGCTGGGAAAGTGGCTGGTCGACGGCGACAGTACACCGGTCAGTGTCGGTGTGATCCATGGCGATCTCCATGCGACGAATGTTCTGGTCCGCGGAGGCGATGCCATCCTGATTGACTTTGAAAAGGTGCAGTCACAAGGGCCAGTATTGCGCGACCTGGCCTGCCTTGAAGGCGGGCTGTTCGTTGATGGGTTTGTCGGCGAGCGACGCGACACGGCATCGATTCTGGCGTCCGTAAAGTGTCTCTATACGACCGACTTGCTGCGCGCCGACGGTCGCGTCACGCATTGCCAACCAGACGATGGATCGGCGTGGTTCTTCGACTGTGTCATGCAGATCCGAATGCAGGCTCGTCCGTTTGAGCTTGCAGCCAACCAGTACGCTCTGCTTCTCGCCTCTGAACTAATCCGCAAATCATGCAACAGCACTAATTTTGACGAGGATACAAATGTTGGGTCGAAGCCAGACCTGGGGCGAATTCGCATGGAGCAAACCAGGGCGATGGCATACGTGCTTGCCGAGTGGGTATTGACCGGGCTGGCTGCTGTCGGTCGTTGCTCAGACGGGTGATCGATTGAAGCACATACCCCTAACCTTGAAGCCTACTGTCGCCTCTCGTGCCGATGTCGGCGCGCAGCTTAGCAAGCCCGGCGACGCCGTGCTCATCACGCGAGGGCAACCGCGCTGGTTGATTCTTAGATGTCCTTGCGGCTGTGGCGAGGACATACCCATCAACCTCGATCAGCGCGCCGGCAAGGCATGGCGCTACTACGAAGGCGGTCCGCGCGGGGCGACGGTCTTCCCATCGGTTTGGCGAGATTCCGGCTGCGAAAGCCACTTCATCATTTGGGGCGGCCGCATCCTATTGTTCGATGCCTACGGTGATGACGAGACACTGCAATACCCGAGCCTCGGCGATCTCGTGCATAGGGTACTTGCGTCATGGCCGGCGGGCGCGTTGATTTCGTACGTCGACGTCGCCGACAAGATGGGCGAGATCCCGTGGGACGTCCTTGAGGCATGCCGCGTGCTCACTCGGCATGGCGCTCTGACCGAAGGAACGGGTCGACAGCGAACGATGTTTCGGCGCCGATAGGACCCTCGTTCGGCACCAGCCGTCGTTCTGTTGTACGTGGCCGATCATCCGACATCAGTTTGAAGCTGGCGCTAGCACCATGAGAATGTCCATTGGTTCTGGCCGGGAGCGGACACAAGCCGGAGCCATTGCACCTTACAGCCAAGGTTCAGCAAGTGAGGGCAGCCGCAGGCTGAGGACGCACTCAAAAAGAAAAGGGCCAACCCATCCGTTGGCCCTTCTCGCCTCGGCTTCGGCAATTCAAATAGCGCGTAGAAGAGCTACCCGCAAGTCCCCACCCACCCGCAAGCACTGCAGAAATCGCAGCCATCCTTGCGAATCACCGTCATGTTCCCGCACTCCCCGCATTTGGTGCCCTTCATCAGCGCCGGCTCGTCCTTCCCGCGCGGTGACTCCAGGATCCCCATCTCCTGCTTCGGGTAGCCCTTCTCGTCCAGCACGCCGAGCATGTTGTAGCGGTGGATTACCAGGCGCGCGAGGTACGCGACGGTCGACGGCCAGTTCTGCTGCCGACGCTCGCCGGGGACGAAAGCCATGAAGTCACCCAGCGGCTCCGAATAATCGAGCAGTTTCCGCAACTTCATTCCGATCCAAGCCGGGTCCATCACGCGCATGTCGAGCGAGAGCAGCTTCGCGAGTCCGTCGAGCGCGCGCGGGTAGTGCCCCGAGAGCCACATCGAATAGGGCCGCGTGCCGCCATCGGGCATGTGCATTTCCTTGAGGCCCACCACGAACTCCTCGCCGGAGGCCGGGTTCGCGATGTCCACCGTCCACGCGAGCGTGCCGTCGGTGCCGGTGCGCGGCTCCTCCAGGCTGAACATCGCGTCGAGCAGGGGGGATTCGCCCGGGTCGTCGAAAGCCTTCAGCGTTTCGCAGCGCAGGCGCACCACCTGGCCCAGCGCGGAGACCATGCTCGGCACGCGGCGCTTCTCGCCGTGCGGCGGCATGCGCATGTCGAAGCCGTCGTCACCCACCGTGAGGGCGAGGGCATCCAGCTTCATCTTGAGCCACGCGCGGTCGTTGGCGCGCATGTCCATCGAGAGCGTCTTCGCCACGGCGCCCAGGCCGCGCGGCTGCTCGGCGCCGTTCACCCACACCTCGAACGGGAAGGCGCGGTGCGCCTCGCCTTCGACGTGCCCGATGAAGAGCGCGAATTTGCCCACGGGCGAATCCACCATGTACGTCCACGCCGGGTTGCCCTCGGGCAGCTCGGGGCGGCCGGGCCAACGCAGGGACGCGAGCACCGGCTCCGGCAGCGACTTGATCGCCAGGCGCCGGTTCATCGCGTCGGCGGGCGTGATCACGGGCTTGGCCGGCTCGACGGGCTTCGCGGGCTCCGTGGAGAGCACCGAGCCCAGCACGCTGTTGGGGCGATAGGTGGCCAGGCCCTTCAGGCCCGCCTTCCACGCGGAAAGGTACAGCCCCTCGAACTCGGCGTAGGGGTAGTCCTCGGGCACGTTCACCGTCTTGGAGATGCTCGTGTCCACGAACGGCGCCACCGCGGCCACCATGGCCTTGTGCGCCTCGGCGCTGATCTCGAGCGCCGTCACGAACCACGGCGGCAGCTTCGCGTTCTCGCCATTGATGAACTTGTAGAGGCGGAAGGCGTGGTCCTCGACGCGGAACTCCTTGTGCGTGCCGTCGGCCATGCGCTTCTTGCGCGTGTACGTCCACGAGAACGGCGGCTCGATGCCGTTGGAGGCGTTGTCCGCGAAGGCGAGCGAGATGGTGCCCGTGGGCGCGATGGACAGCAGGTGCGAATTGCGGATGCCGTGCTTGCGCACCTTGTCCTTCACTTCCTGCGGCAGGCGCGAGGCGAAGTTGCCGCCGGAAAGGTACAGGTCCGCATTGAAGAGCGGGAAGGCGCCGCGTTCCGAGGCGAGCTCCACGCTGGCCAGGTACGAGTGGTCGCGCAGGTATTCGCTGATCTTGGAGCCCATGGCGCGGGCTTCTTCCGTGTCGTACGCCAGGCGCAGCATGAGGAGGGCATCGCCCAGCCCCGTGAAGCCCAAGCCCACGCGGCGCTTGCTGGCGGCCTCGGCGCGTTGCTGCGGCAGGGGCCACGGCGTCACGTCCAGCACGTTGTCCAGCATGCGGATCGAGACGTCGATCACCTTGCCGAAGCCTTCGAAATCGAACGTGCAGTCTTCCGCGAAGGGCTGCTTCACGAAGCGCGCCACGTCGATGGAGCCCAGGCAGCAGCAGCCGTAGGGCGGCAGGGGCTGCTCAGCGCAGTTGTGGACGTAGAGCCCGTTCGCGTCGAACGCATGCACGTCGGAAACGGTGACGTCGTACACCGCCTCGACGCCATCGGCCTCGAGGGATTCCACCGTCGCGAAGAAGCGCTCGCGGTTCAGCTCGCGCTTGTAGCTCGCGAGGGCCACTTCGAGCCGCTCGGATTTGTCTTCGTCCGCGAAGCCCACCACTTCCGAGAATCGCGCGAGGTTTTCGCCGGCGATGATGAGTTCATGACACGCCTGCGTGGGATACAGGCGATGGCCACCGCGCCCGTCGGGAAGGGAACGCTCGCCAGCCGGGCGGCGTTCCGTGTAGATCTTCGCCGCGATGCCCAGGCGACCGAGCATGCGCTGCACGGCGCGCAGCGTGTCCAGGTTCACCTGCGTGAGGCGCACCGAGACGCCTTTGTCGAGCGTGCCTTGCACCGAGCCGTCCGCATCAAACAGCCCGCGCAGGAAGCCGCGCGAGAAATCGGACGAGGCGCACTCCATCGTCGGCGTGATCGCCTTGGCGCCCGGACGCATGCCCACTTCGGTCGCCAGGTCGCGGATGGCGGCGAGCTTCAGGCGGAAATGGCCGGGCTGCCCCGCCACTTCGTGCCAGCCGCGGAAGTCGGCGCGGTGGGGAAGCTCGCGCGTGGCTTCGAGGGCGGCCTGCATCATCGACGACACGCCCACGGACATCACGTTGCCGCCGTTGGCTTCCCGGCGCATGTCCGGATCCCATGCGCCCAGGAGGGCCTCGTCGTCCTTCAGGTGGCCGTCGCCCAGCAGCAGGCCGAGCAGGTAACCCTCGGCGGAACCGTAGGCGCCTTCCCAGCGCACGAAGGTGCGATGGTCGTTGAGCGCGACGCGGTCGCCCGGCTGAAGTTCGCCGGCCTTCACCCATTCCGTTTCGGCGATGTTGCGCGTGGCGTGCCACACGCGGCGCACGGGGTGGTCCGCGGTGAGTCGAACCGCGTGGCCTTCACGCGTGCGAAGCGCCAGCACCGGCTTCACGCCCGTGGCGAAGAAGCCGGCGGATTCGGTCGGGTACGTCTTGCCGTCCACGACGGCCTCGAACGGCGTGTCGATCAGGTCCGCCACCTGGCGCGGGCCTTCGCCCGTCATGACCCACGTGTCGGCCGTGACGCACGGATTCGTCGCCTCGATGGACTCGCAGTAATAAAGGTTGTTGTCGCGGTTGATGCGGTCCAGAAACAGGATGCCCGGCTCGGCATGGTCGTACGTCGAGCGCATCACCTGGTCCCACAGGTCCTGGGCGCGCACCTTGCGGTACACCCACAGGCCGTCGCCACGCTGGTACGCACCCGCGTCCTTCACCTCCTGCGAGGGGGCCGCGCGGTGGACCAGCTCCACGTCGCCGTTGGATTCCACGGCGCGCATGAACGCGTCCGTCACGCCGACGGAGATGTTGAAGTTGGTGAGGTCGCCCTTGTCCTTGGCGTGGATGAAGCGCTCGATGTCCGGGTGGTCGCAGCGGAGGACCCCCATCTGCGCGCCGCGGCGGGCGCCGGCGGATTCGACGGTCTCGCAGGACTGGTCGAACACGCGCATATAAGAGACGGGGCCGCTCGCGCGCGAATTGGTGCCCTTCACCCACGCGCCTTCGGGGCGGATGGAGCTGAAGTCGTAGCCCACGCCGCCACCGCGGCGCATGGTCTCCGCGGCTTCCGCGAGCGCGGTGTAGATGCCGGGGCGGCCGTCGTTCAGCTCGGTGATCGAATCACCGACGGGCTGCACGAAGCAGTTGATGAGGGTGGCGGTAAGGCTCGTGCCGGCGGCGCTGTTGATGCGGCCGGCCGGGATGAAGCCGTTTTCCTGCGCCTCGAGGAATTTCGCTTCCCAGTGGGTGCGGCGGTCCTCGGCCTCGTTCTGCGCCAGGGCCTTGGCGACCCGCAGGCGCACCTCGCGAATGGATTTTTCCCCGTCCTTGGCGTACTTCTCGATGAGAACTTCGGTGCTGATTTCCTGGGCGGGGAGCTTGGAAATATCGGTTGCTTCGCGGGACTTGGCCACGCTCATGGAGGTATCCCCCTCGACTTGCTGATTTATAGTGAATCGCCGGCCTTCTTGGGGCCAGGCGGACTGACGATTCTCCGCACCACCCCCCCGTCAGCCTTGATCTACGTCAACTAGATCGTGTGCTACGGGTTTGTGAAAGCCACTACATCTTGTGGCTTTACGCTGTAATGTTCAAGCACTTTCTGAAGTCCGGGGGCCTAACCCCCGGAATCGCGAAAGGAAGTTGAAAATGGACCGACTTACCCCCCTGATTCCCACACTTCTGGAGTGCTGATGACCCCCCAAGTCGCCACCCTGGCCGGCGGATGCTTCTGGTGCCTCGAGGCCGTTTTCGACCTTCTGCAGGGTGTGCAGAGCGTCGAAAGCGGCTACATGGGCGGAAAGACTGCCCACCCGACCTATGGGGACGTGTGTTCCGGGGAAACGGGGCATGCCGAGGTGGTGCAGGTCACGTTCGATCCGGCGGTGGTGTCCTTCCGCGACCTGCTCTCGGTGTTCTTCACGATACACGATCCGACGACATTGAACCGGCAAGGCAACGATGTCGGGACGCAGTATCGCTCCGCGATCTTTTTCCACTCGGCGGAGCAGGAGAAGGAGGCTCGCGAGGTGGTGGCGAACCTGGCGGCGCAGAAGCTGTGGGCTTCACCGATCGTGACGGAGATCGTTCCGGCGGAGACTTTCTATATCGCCGAGGACGAGCACCAGGAATACTTCGCGCGGATCGGGGGGCGGAACCCTTATTGCACGTTCGTGGTGGAGCCGAAGGTGGCGAAGGCTCGGAAGCACTTTCTCGATCGTCTCAAGAAGTGAGCGGTGGGGAGTGATGCGGACGCGCTTCTTTGGAACGCCGATGAACGCCGATAGACGCCCGCCGATGAACGCCGATAAGGCAATGCCGGGCGAGTTGTACGATTCACATTCGGGGTTCGCCAACCAATCGACTACCGACCGACCCTACCAAGCGCAATCACAATTTCATCGGCGTTCATCGGCGGGCGTCTATCGGCGTTCATCGGCGTTCCAAGGATTTTCACCCCACCGTAGCCCCGCTGCTTCCTACTTCGCCCCGAGCACCCCCGGCAGCCAAAGCGAGAAAGCCGGCACGTAGGTGACCGCAAGCAATGCAGCAAGAAGCGCGGCATAGAACGGCAGGATCGTCTTCATCACCTCCCCCACCGAAATCCCCCCGATCGCACACCCCACGAACTGCGTCGTCCCCACCGGCGGCGTGTTGAGCCCCAGCGCGCAGTTGAGCAGCATCACCATCCCGAACTGCACCGGGTCCATCCCGTACGTCACTGCGATCGGCAGGAAGATCGGCGTGCAGATGAGGATCGTGCTCGCCATGTCCATGAACGTGCCGAGCAGGAACAGGATCAGGTTGATCAGGAAGAAGATCACCAGCGGGTTCGTCGACACCGCCGCCAGCGCCCCGCCCGCCAGGTCCGCCACCTGGTAGAGCGCGATGAGGAACTGGAACATCGTCGAGACACCGATGAGCAGCAGTACCACGCCCGTCGTCTTCACGGCCCGCGCCGCCGCCTTCAGGAACTTCTCCCACGTGAGCGAGCGATAGACGAAGACGGTGAGCAGCAGCGAATACACCACCGCCACCGCCGCCGATTCCGTCGCCGTGAAGATGCCCGTGAGGATGCCCACGAGGATGATCGCCACTACCGCCAGCCCCGGCAGCGCGGCGGCGAAGGTGAGCCCGATCGTGGCCCAGCCGGCGAAGACCCCCGCCGGATAGCCGCGCTTCACGGCCACGAGGTATGCGGCCGCGAGCATGCACACCGTGAGCACCAGCGCCGGCAGGATGCCCGCCGCGATGAGCGCGCCGATCGACACCTTTCCGCCCGCGGCGAGCGAATAGATGATCATGTTGTGGCTGGTGGGCATCAGCGCGCCGACGAGCGAGGCGTGCGTCGTCACGTTGACCGCGTAGTCGACGTGGTAGCCCTCCTTCTTCATCATCGGGATCATCACCGAGCCCATGGCGGAGACGTCCGCCACGGGCGATCCGGAGACGCCCCCGAAGAGCGTGCAGGCGAATACGTTCGACATGCCGAGGCCGCCCCGGATATGACCCACGGCGCTCCGGGCGAAGTTCACGATCCGCTCCGCGATCCCCCCGTGCAGCATCAGCTCGCCGCTGAACACGAAGAACGGGATCGCGAGGAACGAGAACACGTTCATCCCGGACATCATCTGCTGGAAGAGCATCGCGACAGGCATGCCCTCCCACAGGATCGCGCTTACCGCCGAGAGCCCGATGGCGAAGGCGACCGGCACCCCGAGCAGCAGCAGGAGGAGGAAGGTGACGCACAGGATCGTCAGTGCCATGCGCGTTCCACCGAGGCCCGGCGCACGAGCGCGATCGCGTGTTCCACCGAGAAAAGGACGATCAGCAACCCCGAGATCACGAGCGGCACGTACCGCACCGACTCGGGCAGGTCGATGTTGGCAAGCTTGTACGACATGACCGATTCGCCCAGCACCGCGCCGTTCCACGCCATGAGCGCGCCGAACGTGCCCACGCACACGTGGATCGCGATGCCCAGGCGCCGCTGCCACTCGGCCGAGGCCAGCACGAGGAGCGAATCCATCCCCAGGTGCCCCGCGTCGCGCACGCCCACGGCCGCGCCGATGAGGGTCACGTAGAGGATGAGCACGAGGGCGAGGTTTTCCGTCCACGTCGGGCTGTCGTTCATCACGTAGCGCCCGAACACCTGGAATGCCACCACCGCGACGATGGCCGCGAGCCCCGCCACGCACGCGTAGAGCGCGTAGCGGGAGAGGGCCGCGTTGAAGCGGCCGAGGGCGGTGGGGTGCTTGGACACGCCTACTTCGTGTCCTGGATGCGCTTCACGAGGTCCTTCAGCTTCGGCGTGCTCGCGAACTTCGCGTACACCGGCGCCATGGCGTCGATGAACTCCTTCTTGTTCGGGATGGCCACCACCTGCGAGCCCGCCTTCTCCACGATTGCGCGCGACTTCACCTCGCGCTCGTCCCAGAGCTTCCTCATGTGGGCCACGGAATCCTTCGCGGCCTGCTTCACGAGCGCCTTGTCTTCCTTCGAGAGCGTGTCCCACACCTTCTTGGAGAACACCAGCACCTCGGGCGCCAGCGAATGCTCGGTCGTGTTGTAGTACTTGGCCGCCTCGAAGTGGCGCGAGGATTCGTAGCTGGGCCAGTTGTTCTCGGCCGCGTCCACGATGCCGGTCTTGAGGGCGGTGTACACCTCGCCGTAGGGCATGGGGGTGGGGTTCGCGCCCAAGGCCTGAACCATGGCCACGAAAAGATCCGACTGGATGACGCGGATCTTCATGCCCTTCATGTCCGCGACCGTCTTGATGGGCTTCTTGGTGGAATAGAAGGAGCGCGAGCCGCTGTCGTAGAACGCGAGGCCCACGAGCCCCTGCGATTCCATCGCCGCGAGGATTTCGTCGCCGATGGGCCCGTCGAGCACCTTCCGCATGTGCGCGGTGTCGCGGAAGATGAAGGGCAGTCCCGTGGCGATCGTCTCGGGCACCACGGCGTTGAGCGGCGCCACGTTGATGCGCATCATGTCCAGGCCGCCGAGCTTCAGCTGCTCGATGTTGTCCTTCTCCGTGCCCAGGGCGCCGGAGGGGTACACGCGCACGCCGAGCTTGCCGCCCGAGCGTTCCTTGAGGAGCTTGCCCATGTGGTTCACCGCCTGCACCGTCGGGTAGTCGGCGGGGTGCACGTCGGCGGAGCGGAAATCGCGGGCGAGCGCGGGGAAGGAAAGGAGCGCGAGCGCGGCGAGGCTCGCGAGCGGGGCGAGCAGGCGGTTCGTCATCTTGTTTTCTCCGAGTGTCATGCGGGGGATGCGAAAGGCGTCTCGAGCAGGCCCTTCACGCCGGGCCTCGCGGCGAACACGGCGCCGGCCCACGGCTGGCTTTCGAGCGCGGCGGGGTCGGCCGGGCGGATGCTGGTGATGAACAGGGTGTCGAGTCCCGGGCCGCCGAACGCGCACATGGCGGGCTTCTTCACCGGCAGGTCGATGCGGCGATCGAGCAGGCCCTCCGGCGTGAAGCGCAGCACGCAGCCGCCGTCGTTGGCGCAGGTCCAGTAGCAGCCGTCCTCGTCCACAGCCGCGCCGTCGGGGCGGCCCGGGTGCGCGTTCATGTCGATGAAGGGCCGGCGATTGGTGGGCATGCCGCTGTCGATGTCGTAGTCGAGGCACCAGACCTGGCGCACGGAAGGGTGCGAATCGGAAAGATACATCCGGTCGCCCGCGGGCGAGAACGCGAGGCCGTTCTGCACCACGAGGCCGCCGACCACGGGGCCGGTGAGACCGCCGGGCGAGGCGTAGCGGAAGAGCCCGCCCACCGCGTGCGCCGCGGCCATGTCGTTGTGCATCGTGCCGGCCCAGAAGCGCCCCTGCCGGTCGCAGCGGCCGTCGTTGAAGCGCATGTTCGGCAGCGCGAAGCCGGGCGTGCCCAGCCGCGCCTTGGCGACGGTGCCGTCGGCCGCGAGTTCGAGCGAGAAGACGCCGGTCTGCATCCCCGCGATGAGCGTGCCGTTCGAGGCGAAGGCGATGCAGCCGACGGGCTCGGGCGCGCTCCACGCGTCGAGCCGGCCCGTGGCCGGGTCGAGCCGCAGGATCTTCCCTGCGGGGATGTCCACGAAATAGAGGGCCGATTCCTCCGCGCGCCACACGGGCGATTCGCCCACCGTGAACGCGGGCTCGGTCAGCCGCTCGATCGCCGTCATGTCAGTCGTCGAAGGGGCCGGCGGTCACGAAGGCGCCGCCTTGGTAGACGGCAACCGGGTCGGCTGCGTCGAGGGGCGGGCCGAGGGCTTCGACGCGCTCGCGCTGGCCATCGGCGGAATCCTTCGGCTCGAAGCCCAGGTGCGCGGCCTTGCGGTTGTCCCACCACAGGCCCGCGTTGCGCGAGGCGCCGAAGACGATGGTGTGGCCGACTGCGGGTGTCACGAGCGATTTCGTCACCAGCTGCACAAGGTCGTCGTAGCTGAGCCAGGTGCGCAGCATGCGGCGGTCCTTCGCCTCCGGGAACGACGAGCCGATGCGAAGGCACACCGTCTCGATGCCGTGGCGGTCGAAGTAGAGGCGGGAGAGGCTTTCGCCGAAACACTTGGAGACGCCGTAGAGGCCGTCGGGGCGCATCGGGTCATCGGCGTCGATGCGCTGGTCCTGGCGGTAGAAGCCCACCACGTGGTTGGAGCTGGCGTACACCACGCGCTTCACGCCGTGCTTGCGCGCGGCTTCATAAAGATTGAACACGCCAACGATGTTGGCGTTCAGGATCGGGTCCCACGGGCCCTCGACCGAGACGCCGCCGAAATGCGCGATGGCATCGACGCCGTCGACGAGCGCGTGCACCGCCGCCTTGTCGCCCAGGTCGCAGCTCACGACTTCCTCGCCTTCGCGGGCGGGGCCGAGATCGGCGATGTCGGAGACGCGCAGCACCGTCGCGAGGGGCTTCAGGCGTTCCCGCAGCACTTGGCCGAGGCCGCCCGCCGCGCCGGTGAGCAGCAGGCGGTAGAATTTGCCGGGTGGGTTCAAGGTTTCTCCGTGGGCATGCCCCGGGGCCCGAAGACCGGCCGGGGGTAGGAAAACGATTTCCTTTTTGCCAGAGGCCCCGCGGCCTGTCAAGCCGGGGCCATGGAAAATCGCCCCGGAAAGCCGCCGTGACTTGACAGCGGCGGGTCGAAACGGCGAAAACGTTTACTTATGAAGAAGCGACCCACCATCCGCGACGTCGCCGGCCAGGCCGGGGTGTCGATCGCCACCGTCTCGAAGTTCATCAACGGCACGCAGCGCTTCAGCGCCGTGGTCGAGCGGCGCATCCAGGCGGCCATCGACGAGCTGGCCTACCACTCCAACCCGCTCGCCCGCAGCATGATCACCGGGAAGACGGGCTCCATCGGCGTGGTGATCCTCGACATCCTCAACCCGCACTTCACCAACATCGTGAAGGGCGCGAACCGCATCGCGCTCGAGCACGGCTACAACCTGCTCTTCGTGGACACCGAGGAGAGCCAGGCCCGCGAGTCGGACCTGATCGCGGCCCTCTCGCGCCGCGTGGACGGCCTCATCGTCAGCACGCGCATGCCGCAGGAGGAGCTGCCCGGGGTGCTCGCGCTCGGCAAGCCCGTCGTCTTCTCGGGCCGCGTGGCGCCGGAAGGCTCGGTGAGCATCGGCATCGACGCGTATGCCGCCGCCTACATGATCGGCGAGCTGCTGGTGAAGCAGGGCCACCGCAAGATCGCCTACGTGGGCTTCGCGCCCGCGCGGCCGGACCAGGAGCGCATCAAGGGTCTTACCGACAGCCTCGCGGCCCACGGCCTCGCGCCCACGCGCTTCGAGGCGCAGGGCCCGACGCTCGCGGAGGGCGAGCGGGTTTGCTCCACGGTGCTGCTGGGCAAGGGCAAGCCCGACGCCGTCGTCTGCTACAACGACCTCGTGGCCATCGGCTTCATGGGCGTCGCGACCTCGCTCGGCATCCGCATTCCCGAGGACCTCTCGGTCGTCGGCATCGACAACATTCCCTTCGGCCGATTCACCAGCCCCGCGCTCACCACGGTGGATACGCAAAGCGAAAAGCTGGGGGAGGAAGGGATGCGCCTGCTGCTTCGGCTCATCGTGGGCGAGGATCCGCCCGCGCCCGGTCACACGCGGCTCGAACCCCGCCTCGTGCTGCGCGATTCCACGCGCGTGCGGGCCCCGCAGGCTGCGCCGCGGCCGGTTGCGAAGGCGCGCCGCGGCCCGGGCTGACGGGCCCTTCGGGAAACTTGTTTCCTGAATCCAGTAAACGTTTTTCGCACGTGCTTCCCCCCGGTTTTCCCTCCCGAGGTGGATTGACAGCCCGGAATCGCCTCGCTAAAGTGGGAAAACGCTTTCCCTCCAGCCCGTCGGATTTGGAGAAGTCCGGCGAGGCGACAAGAGAGGGGAAACGGTTTACCGCCCAGGACCGAACAAGCGCGCCCCGCGGCCAAGCCGCAGAGGGTGCGAGACGAGGAGGAGCACCGTGAGAAACACGCACCCGTTCGCGCTCACGCCCATCGCGCTCGCCGTGATGGCCCTTTCGCAGCCCGCCTTCGCGCAGGATCCGGCGGAAGCGGACCAGAAGAAGCCGGAAACCCGGGAAGAGGACCGGAAGGCCGCCGAAAGGGCGCGCCTGAACCTCGCGCAGGCGGCGCCGGCGCCCGCCGCGGCGCCCAAGCCCGCCGACGCCAAGGCCGATGCGGCCGCGGTCGACAAGTTCACCGTCACGGGCTTCCGGGCGTCGGTCGAAAGCGCGCTGGCCGCCAAGCGCGACGACAACGGCATCGTGGATGTCATCAAGGCCGAGGACATCGCCAAGTTCCCGGACACGAACCTCGCCGAGGCGCTGCAGCGCGTGCCGGGCGTGGTGATCGACCGCGACGCCGGCGAGGGCCGCCAGATCACGGTGCGCGGCCTGGGTGGCGACTTCGTGCGCGTGCGCATCAACGGCATCGAGGCGCTCGCAAGCACCGGCGGCACGGACAGCTCCGGCGGCGCCAACCGCAGCCGCGCCTTCGACTTCAACGTCTTCCCGGCCGAACTCTTCAACTCCCTCACGGTGCGCAAGAGCTCGTCGGCCGACGTCGAGGAAGGCTCGCTCGGTGCGACGATCGACCTGCAGACCTCCCGGCCCTTCGACTTCCCCGGTTTCGTCGCCACGGCGGCGGCCCAGGCGCGCTACAACGACCTCGCCGAGAAAACCGACCCGCGGGTCGCGTTCCTCGTCTCCGACCGCTTCAACGACGGCAAGATGGGCGTCCTCCTCTCCGGCGCGTACTCGAGTCGCTACCTGTTCGAGGAAGGCTTCAGCACCGTGCGCTGGGACAACGGCGCCTCCTCCGGCGGCTTTTGCGCCCCGCAGGGCGTGACGCCGGCGAACCCCACCAACTCGACCTCCACCACCTGCGGGCCGTCCGCGCAGGGCGTGCCGCGTCTGCCCGGCAGTGCCGTGGCGTCGAGTGCCTACAGCACGGCGAGCAACGCCGCCAACTTCCACCCGCGCCTGCCGCGCTACGGCCGCCTCACCCACGACCAGGAGCGCACGGGCCTCACCGGCGCCTTCCAGTGGAAGCCCCTCGCCTCGACGGTGCTCACGTTCGACTACCTGTACTCGAAGATCGACGCGACGCGCCAGGAGGACTTCCTGCAGGCCATCTCCTTCAGCCGCAGCGCCGCGCAGGGGGGCAAGCCCCAGACGAGCGTCATCGACACGGCCTACGCCCCGAACGGCGCGCTGCTCTACGGCCTGTACAACGGCGTGGACATCCGCGCGGAGTCGCGCTACGACGTGCTCTCCACCACCTTCAAGCAGCCCAGCGTCACGATCGAGCACGAATTCTCGGACAAGCTCAAGCTGAATGCGAAGCTGGGCCGCGCGGATTCGAAGTTCGACAACCCCGTGCAGACCACGACGACGCTCGATGCCCTGAATGTGAACGGCTACGGGATCGACTTCCGCGGCAACGACCGCCTGCCGTCCGTCACCTATCCGTTCGACGTGACCCGCGCCGGTGTCCTGAACATCGTCGGCGTCCCGCGCGTCGCGAGCGGGACGCAACCGGCGACGATCCCCAACACCACCTCGAGCGAGATCCGCATCCGGCCCCAGGGCGCCAACAACACGATCGACGTGGGCCGCGTCGACCTCGCGTGGGAGGTGTCGCCGGCCTTCACGGCGAAGGGCGGCATCGACTACAAGAAGTACCAGTTCGACACCTTCGAATTCCGGCGCGTGAACCAGAACGACACGATCTTCGCGCCGCCGGCCGGCACGGACATCAACAGCCTGGTGTCCACGCTCTCGGGCTTCGGCAATGGACTCAGCCTGCCCTCGGGCGTTCCCACCTCGTGGATCATCCCGAACCTGGGCGCCATCGCGGATCTCTACAACATCTACTGCAACTGCCTGCAGTCGGGGCCGGCGGGCGGGCCGGGCGACTTCACGCTCTCCTCGACCAACAACGGCAACGCGCGCGGCAACAACCGCAAGGTGACGGAGCGCGACCGCGGCTGGTGGATGCAGGGCGACTTCCAGGGCCGCCTTTTCGACCTGCCGGTGCGCGGCAACGCGGGCCTTCGCTACGTCGAGACGAAGCAATCGGCCACGGGCTACCAGGCCACCGGCGGCGGCACGGAGGTGACGGTCGACCAGAGCTACGACGACTGGCTGCCGTCGGCCAACATCGTCTTCAACCTCGCGCCGGACCTGCTGCTGCGCTTCGCCGGCGCGAAGGTGATGGCGCGCCCGCAACTGGGCAACCTGAACCCGGGCGGCACGATCAGCACCACGGGCAACCTCGCCATCACGGTCGGCAACCCGCTGCTCGAGCCCTTCCGCGCCACCACGTTCGATTCCAACATCGAGTGGTACTTCGACCGCAATTCGCTCTTCGGCGTCGGCTTCTTCTACAAGGACATCGGCACCTACATCCAGACGCTGCGCACCAACGTCCCCTACAACCAGACGGGGCTGCCGCTCGCGCTCCTGCCGGCGAACTTCACGGGCGACGAGGTGTTCCAGGTCACCACGCCCGTCAACACGCCCGGCGGCAAGCTCACGGGCATCGAGCTCAACTACCAGCAGCAGTTCAACTTCCTGCCCGGCATCTGGCGCAACTTCGGCACGCTGCTCAACTACACGTACGTGCGTTCGCAGATCGAATACCTCGTCTCGCCCACCTCGACGACGACGATCACGGACGACCTGCTGAACCTCTCGCCGCGCACCTGGAACGCGACGCTCTACTACGACGACGGGCGCCTGAGCGCGCGCGTCTCCGCCGCGTACCGGCAGGAGTTCCTCACGCGCGTGCCGGGGCAGAACAACAACGACGTCGAGGGCAAGAACGCCTCGCGCAACGTGGACGCCTCCATTTCCTGGAAGCTCAACAAGAACATCGACCTCACGCTCGAGGGCACGAACCTCACCAACGAGCCCGTGGACCAGTTCATCTCCCGCGAGCGCAACAGCGTCGTCGTGCACCACGTGACGGGCCGCGAGTACTACGCCGGCATGCGCGTGCGGTTCTGAGCACGGAATCCCCGGTGGGACTTCTCGGGGGAGCGTTGCTCCCCCGCCTTTTTTTGTCGGCGGCGGTCGCGGCGACCCCCGCGGCGCTGGCCGACGCGCCTTCGCCCGAACCCCGCCGCGTGATCCTCGTGGGCGATTCGACGATGGCGGTTCGCACGGGTTACGGTCCCGCGTTCTGCGCCCTGTTCGTCCCGGATCTCGACTGCGTGAACCTCGCCCGCGGCGGGCGCAGCACGAAGAGCTTCCGCGAGGACGGCTCGTGGGATCGCGTGGCGGCACTCTTCGCCGATCGCCAAACCGCCCGTTCGACGATCGTCCTCGTGCAGTTCGGGCACAACGACCAGCCGGGCAAGCCCGGCCGGTCCACGAACCTCGAAGACGAGTTTCCCGTGAACCTCGCGCGCTACGTGGACGAGATCCGCGCCGCCGGCGCGCGGCCGGTGCTGGTGACGCCCCTCGCGCGGCGCAAGTTCCGGGGCCGTGAGCACGACGACGACCTCGGCCCGTGGGCGCAGGCGGCGGCCCGCGTGGCCAAGGCGAAGGAAGTGCCGCTCGTGGACCTGCACGCGGCGAGCGTGCGCGAGGTGGCGCGGATGGGGCCGGAAGAGGCCGACACGCTCGCGATGCCGCCGCCCGATTTCGACCGGACGCACGTGGGCGCGAAGGGCGGGGCGTTCTTCGCCTCGCTGATGGCGCGCGATCTCGTGGATGTGATTCCGGAACTCGCCCGCCGACTGGCTTCGCGGCCCCAGTTGCACGATCGCTCGGCCGCGGGGTTTTCGCTTCGCGAGGTGCTGGGCGAGTGGGACCCGACGGTCGATCCTTTCGCAAAGGGCGTCCTTCCTCCGCCGGATTTCGTCGTCTCTCCCGATGGCCGCGGCGATTTCGAGTCGATCCAGGCGGCGGTCGATGCCGCCCTCGCGAAGGCGGAGTCGGACCGGCGACGCATGCACATCCGCGTGCTTCCCGGAACCTACGAGGGCCCGGTCTACGTTCCCGAGTCCGCCGCGCCTCTCACGATCGCGGGCGAGGGGCGGGATGCGGGCGAGGTGCGCATCGTCGCGAACATCCCGGCGGCGATGGCCGGCGCGCGGCACGGCGAGGCGTTCGGCGGGCGCTTCGCGAAGGCCGGGTCACGCGTCGCAGCGATGGCGGCGTCGCTCCGGACGCGCGATCGCGTGGGCACCTCGGGCTCGGCCGTGGTGTGGGTGCGGGGGCAGGGCTTCCAGGCGCGGAACCTCACCATCGAGAATTCGTACAACCGCGGCGGAAGCGACGGCGAGCAGGCCATGCAAGCCGTCGCGCTCTTCGTCGACGGTGCGGACCGGGCCCACTTCGAGGGCGTGCGGCTGCTGGGCCTGCAGGACACGCTGTACCTGCGCGCGCCCTCGCCGGGCAAGGCGTCCTTCGCCTACTTCAACGAGTCCTTCATCGAAGGCGACGTCGATTTCATCTTCGGCGATGCCACGGCGTTCTTCCGCCGGTCCGAAGTCCGCACCCGCGGCACGCGCGACTTTTCCTATGCCCTCGCGCCCAGCACGCACGTGAAGGCCCGCCACGGGTTCGTCTTCGACGAATGCCGCTTCACCCACGACGGCAGCGACCGCGCGAAATCCGGGCGCCATCACCTGGCGCGCCAGTGGTTCCGCGGCCAGCGCTGCACGCCCTACGAGCCGTTGCCGTCCATCCCCGGCTATGTGTGCCGGCTGGGCGAGCGCGATGCCTTCGACGGCACGACGGGCACGATCTCGCGCGAGAGCCTCGAGGCCGTCGGCAAGGTCGCGATCCTGCGCTCGCGAATCGGCGCCCATATCGATCGCCTGCGGCCCTGGGCCGACTGGAACGCCCCGGGCACCCGCCAATGGCGTCCGGTGCAATACCATGCGGGCCGGTGGCGAACGAATCTCGAGGTGGCCGGCATCGACGCGGTGAAGGACCTGGGCTTCGCCCCGAAGGACATCCCCGAGACGCCGTTCCTCGCCGAGTACCGCAACGAGACGGACTGATACCCTTTCGACTGAAGCTGGAGGAAGCCCCATGCGCCGCCCGACATCCCTGATCCTCGCCGCCTTTCTCGCGTTCGCCGCGCCGGCTGCCCTCGCGCAGGCTGAGGCGCTCGCCTTCCCCGGCGCCGTCGGCTGGGCCGCGAAGACGCCCGGCGGGCGCGGCGGGAAGATCATCCGGGTGACGAACCTGAACGCGGACGGCCCGGGCTCGTTCAAGGCGGCCGTGACCGCGAAGGGCCCGCGCATCGTCGTCTTTGAGGTCTCGGGCGTCATCGATTTCGGCCGGGCGGAGCTCAAGATCACCGAGCCGTATCTCACCATCGCGGGCCAGACGGCGCCCTCGCCTGGCATCACGATCATCCGCGGCGGCCTGGACGTGCGCGCGCACGACGTGATCATCCGGCACATCCGCGTGCGCACGGGCGTGGACGGGCAGGCCAAGCGAAGCGGCTGGGAGGCGGACGCGTTCTCCACCGCCGGCAACGCGCACAACGTGATCGTCGACCACTGCACCTTCGGCTGGGCCATCGACGAGAACATGTCGGCCTCGGGGCCGCGCTTCACGGGCGCGACGCCGGACGAATGGCGCAAGGGGACGAGCCACGACATCACGTTCTCGTACAACCTGGCCGCCGAGGGGCTCGCGGACGCGAGCCACCCCAAGGGCGAGCACTCGAAGGGCTCGCTCGTTCACGACAACGTGACGGGCATCCTCTTCTACCGCAATGTCTTCGCGCACAACGTGGAGCGCAGCCCCCTCTTCAAGGGCGGCGTGCGCGGATCGATCGTGAACAACCTCATTTACGATCCGCAGCGCCGCGCGGTGCACTACAACCTGATGGCGCTCGAGTGGGGCAACCGCCCGTACCAGGTGGGGCAGATGAGCGCGGTGGGCAACGTGCTTCGCGGCGGCCCCTCGACGATGCCGCGGCTGCCCTTCCTGATGCTGGGCGGCGACGGCGATCTCGAGTATTACGGCAAGGACAACGTCGCGGTGGACCAGCACGGCGAGCCGCTGCCGTTGTTCGGGCGCTACGGCAACACGAAGGCGAAGCTCATCGAGAAGGCGGAGCCCGTGGCCTGGCCGTCCGGGATCGAGGTGATGCCGTCCGGGCAGGTCGAGACGCACGTGCTCGCGCAGGCCGGAGCCCGCCCCTGGGACCGCGACGAGCACGACGTCCGCGTGCTCTTCTTCATCGCCGAGGGCCGCGGCAAGGTGATCGACGACGAGAAGGAAGTCGGCGGCTTCCCCGTGGTGAAGGAGGTGCGCGCGCCTTTCGTCGAGGCTGCGTGGAACCTGGACACGATGGAGCCCAAGTCGGGGCTCTATCCGGGGCAGAAGGCGAAGTAGTTCGGGCGCGGAGGCGGGCCGGGTTAAAATCCCGGTTCCATGCGGGTTGCCCGTCTCTTTCGAATCCTCTCCACGGTCGGCAGGCACGGTCTCGACGAATTCCTGGTCGGGCCGGGCAGCGGCCTTGCGCGCTTCGGCTTCCGCGTCGCCTTCTTCTGGGCGGATCGCTCAGGCCCGCGCGGCGAGCGGCTTCGCCTCGCGCTGCAGGACCTGGGCCCCATCTTCGTCAAGTTCGGGCAGCTGCTGTCGATCCGGCCGGACCTCGTGCCGACCGACATCACCGAGGAGCTCTCGAAGCTGCAGGACAGCGTCGAGCCCTTCTCTTCCGAAGAGGTAGTCGAGACGCTTCGCCGCAGCTACGGCAAGCCGCACACGGAAGTCTTCAAGACCTTCGACCTGACGCCGGTGGCGAGCGCCTCGGTGGCGCAGGTGCACTTCGCGACGCTGCCGGACGACCGCGAGGTGGCAGTGAAGATCGTGCGCCCGGGCATCGGCGAGACGATCACGAAGGACGTGTCGCTCCTTCGCGTGCTGGCGGTGCTGGTGGAGCGGTTCCTGCCCGAGGGCGAGCGGCTGCGCCCGCGCGAGGTGGTGGAGGAATTCGAGAAGACCATCCACGACGAGCTGGACCTCATCCGCGAGGCCGCGAGCATGAGCGCGGTGCGGCGCAATTTCGAGGGCTCGAAGATCCTCTACGTGCCCGAGCCGCATTGGGATTGGTGCACGCGCGAGGCGATGGTGATGGAGCGGATCCACGCCATTCCCGTGAACGACCTGGATGCCATCCGCGAGGCGGGGATCGACATCCCGACGCTGGGCAGGAACGGCGTGGAAGTGTTCTTCACGCAGGTGTTCCGTGACGGCTTCTTCCACGCGGACATGCACCCGGGCAACATCTTCGTCGCGTACGACGGGCGCTATTGCGGCATCGACTACGGGATCATGGGGACGCTGTCGGACGCGGACAAGAACTACCTCGCGCTCAACTTCATCGCCTTCTTCCGGCGCGACTACCGGGCGGTGGCGCAGGCGCACCTGGATGCCGGGTGGATCCCGCCCGATACGCGCGTCGATGATTTCGAGGGCGCCATCCGCGCGGTGTGCGAGCCGATCTTCGACAAGCCGCTGCGCGAGATCTACTTCGGGCGGGTGCTGATGCGCCTGTTCGAGGTGTCGCGGCGCTACCGGATGGACGTGCAGCCGCAGCTGGTCCTTCTCTACAAGACGTTGCTGCAGGTGGAGGGGCTGGGACGGCACCTCGATCCGGACCTCGACCTGCGCCGTACCGCCCAGCCCATCCTCGAGAAGTGGATGAACGAGCAGGTGGGGCCGCGGG
Source organism: Betaproteobacteria bacterium (assembly GCA_016711875.1). Taxonomy (GTDB): domain Bacteria; phylum Pseudomonadota; class Gammaproteobacteria; order Burkholderiales; family Usitatibacteraceae; genus FEB-7. The sequence continues at coordinate 1,373,709 of JADJSD010000001.1, forward strand.
CACTCTGGAGGCAGATCTCCCGCGAGGCGCCCACGTGGGCCAAGACGCTGCCGCAGATCCCGCGCCTGATCCACAAAGTTCTGGCCGACGACGCCCCGGGCCGGCTCGAGAAAGCCATCCGCGAGCTGGAGCGGGCGCAGCGGAGCCAGTCGCGCATCCTCCTCGCCATCGCCGTCATCCTGGCGGCCATGGCACTCGCCGCCGCCCTCCGTACCTTCCTTTAGCCTCCTGAAGGGGCCTCCTGAAGGGGCCTCCTGAAGGGGCCTCCTGAAGGGGACGCACACCTTCACCGCTCCTGAAGGGGACGGACTCCTTTCGCGGGACCGGCAATGTGTCCGTCCCCTTCACCCGTGCTGAAGGTGTGCGTCCCCTTCAGGAACCTTCAGGAACTTCAGGGGAATGCGGAATTTTCGGCACTTTCGGGCGCGAATACCCTGCGTGACGAGGCCAAGCCGCGCGCGGCACACTGGCTTGGCGTCCCGGTTGCGGGCCTTCCAGGTGGCCCTCGAGGTCCGGCGGCGCTGTGTGGTGGCAGGTAGAAGGTGGCGGGGACGTGTCGGGGGACACGTCCCCGTTTTTTTCGTCCGCCGCTAGGAAGCGGGCGTCCTGTCGGTGAGTTCCTTGCGCAGGGCGCGCAATTTCGCCTTCACGACAGCCGCGTTCTCCGGCCCGATCCGCAGGAGGATCTTCCGGCCGGCCGACTCCGATTCCAGCGCCGGGTCCGCGAACTCGGGCAACACGCGCCGCACCACGAGCTTCACCGGCCCCTGCACGACCGGCGCCTCCAGCAGGTGGTCGATCACCTGCACCAGCCGGTCATTGAAGTAGCCGTCCGGATAGCCGAGTTCCACGTACGCCTGCTGGAAGAGCGGATAGAAGTGCACGTAGGCGGCCACGACCCGCTTCACGTCGACCGCCTCGACGAACTTCACCCAGGCCGAATACCGGGCCGCATTGCCCGGCGAGAGCGTGAGGCCCTCCTCCTTCCCCTCCGTGACGAGCAGGCCACCCACCGGCGCGACGGGACTCAGGCGCTGGGCATAGCTGCGCCGCGGCAGGTTGTCGACCGTCGCCACGATCCGGCGCACGAGCGATTCCGGCCGGAAGAACTGCGCGAAAGCCTTGGCGCCGAACACGCCTGAAAACGATTGCGCCAGCGCGGCATCGCTCGCATCCAGCGCGGGCAGCGGCTTGGGCGGCTCCGACGCATCGGGCGCGGGCACCGGATAGTGCGGCGGCTTGGCCGGTTCGGGCGCGGGCGGCGCGGCGGTGACCACGGTTGGCACGGGAGCCGCCTCGGGAACCGGCCAGAAATACCAGGCGGCGCCGGCGATCGCGACGATCGCCACGGTGACGCCCAGCGCGACTCGTGGAGGGCTCGCGCCCTCCGGCCTCATGCGATCCGGTTCCATGGAACCTCCGCGCTCGGGATCAATCCCGTGGGATCGCGCCGAGGCACGCTTGGTTCCCCGCCAAGCCCAAAGCCAAATCGCTCAGCGAAGTTTCTGCGTCATCGCCCCTGCATCGCCCCGCGCCTGGCGAATGGCCCGCTCCAGCGAAGGCGCCGTGACGAAGGCGTCGAACGCCCGCTCCCGCTTCGCATCGCCCTGCGCGAATCGCTTCTTCCATTCGCCCAGGTCGATGGCCTTCTTCGCCTCGGCCGGCGGCAGGTCGGTCGCGGCGGCTTGCTTCGCCTCGTCGCGGATGAAGGCGAGCAAATCCCGCACCTGCCGCAGGTAACCGCGATCGCGTTGCGGCGCGCCATGCGACAGGAACAGCGTGTCGGCCGCGAGGGCGTCCAGCTTCGCGAGCGTCGCCGGCCACTCGGCGTGATACGAACCAAACATGAACGGCACCGGCCAGACGAGCAGGTCCCCCGTCGCGACGATGCGCTCCTTCGGCAGGAACACCACCGCGTCGCCGCGCGTGTTGCCGAGCCCCAGCCAGAGGATCTCGATCGTGCGTTCCCCGCGCCGCAATACCAACCGATCGCGGAAGGTCACGTCCGGAGGGACCTTCCGCACCTGCCGCAGGTCCGGCAGCACCGCGCGGTACATGGCGACCACCTCCGCGAGCCGCTGCCGCCGATCGGGCGCGAGGGGCTTCCCGTCGCCGTCCACGCCGCTCTCGATGTACTTCGCGTAAGTGTCGGTCGTCCGCTCGTTGGCCTGCAGGTTGGCCTCCCGGTTCGCGAACACCTGCTCGAGGATGTCGGTGCGCGTGTCCTCGTGGGAGATGAACTCCACGCCCGGCCACAGCTCGCGGTAGACGCCATTGCCGCCCACGTGGTCGTTGTGCCAGTGGGTGTTCACCACGAAGCGTACGGGCTTCGAGGTGAGGCGTTTCAGTTCCTTCGCCATGATCCGCGCGCTCGAGGGCAGCAGCCCCGAATCGACCACCACCACGTCTTCCTCGTTCACGATGAAAAGCGCGTTGCCCTCGATGGGATCGGCGAGCGGGTCGCGCCACACGAATCCGTGCACGCCCTCGGCGAGGGTGACGACGTCCCAGGCTTTCGGCGCGTAGTCCGCGCGCGCGGCGATCGCGAGGGTGGCGAGGGCCAGGGCGGCCAGCCGGTTCAGGGTTCGCATGGCGATGCTCCACGGAAATGCGTGCCGCCGTGATAGCACGCACCCCGACGGCGAACCGTCACCGTGTGTTGCGGCGCCTTCGCCCGGGATCTACTTGAGCAGCGCCTCGAGGATGTCGCGCTTCTCGACGCAGCGCGGATCGTCCCAGCAGGTGCGATAGGTGTAGTCCGGCTGGCCGTCCTTCAGGATGCGGATCGACCACGGGCGCTTCAGCACCTGCGTGTGCACATAGCTCGCGAACGATTCCGCGAAATCGTCGCCGAACGACGTGGCCCCGTAAAGCGTCGGGTAGTTCGTCGCGTCGAGCGCCTTGTAGGCAGGCGTCATCTGCTTCGCGTCGAGCTTGGCCCCCAGGTAGTAGACGACGGACTTGCGTAGCGCAAAGGACGCGTCGAACTTCGATGCGTAGGTGTTCTTCTGCCGGTCCGAGGTCCAGGAAAGGTCGAAGAAGGGCCACTTCGCGCCGGCGGGAAGATCCCTGGGCGAGAGGTCCCACATCGGATGCAGCGTGCGCGTGGCGGCCACCACGTGCCCGAACTCGTGCAGCAGGATGTAGCGGATGGCGCTGCGACGCGTGTCCTCGGCCGGCTCCTCGATCTTCGCCTCCAGCGTCCAGCCGCCGCCTGGCTTGAACGGCGTGTTCTCCTTCCAGGTCGCCCACCCGTTGGCCCGGTGGTGCTCGAGCACCTTCGCGTCCAGCACGATGTACGCCGCCTTGGGTGCCGCGCCGGGCTTTTCCCGGACGGCGTCGGTGAAGCCGGTGCCGCCCAGGTCCTCGACGAAGTAGACGCCGGCGAAGGTGGGACCCGCCACCTTGCGCAGGACTGGCAGCAGGTCCGCCAGCGCCCCGCGCGCATCGGCGAGGAATTCGGGCGAAAGCTTCGCCACGCGAGGCTTCTCGGGGAAACCGTTCACCGCGTTGTCGATCTCGAGGTAGTCCACCAGCTCCTGCGGCGCCGGGCCGATGCGCTCCGCCACGGGATCGGCGAGCCGCTTCGCCCAGAAGTCGAGCGTGCGGACCGGACTCTTCATCGCGGCCTTCAGGAGGCAGGCGCGGTCCTTCGCGGCGCAGGGCAGCTTGGCCGAGGCCGGCCATGCCGCGGCCAGCATCAATGCCGCGAGGGCGAAAGGGGCGACTCTCATCGGTCGTCCAGTTCGAGCAGCACCGGCTGGTGGTCCGAGAGCTTCGTATCGGTATCCACGCGCACGCTGCGCACGCGGGAGGCGAGATCCTCGCTCACGAAGATGAAGTCGCAGCAAATCGGGCGCTTGGCCCAGCGCAGGTCGAACACGCAGAAGGTCGGGTCGTGCGCGTCGCGGCCGCGCACGAGTTTCCACGCATCGACGTAGCTGGGCCCCCCCGATGCGAGCGGCTCCTGGATCGCGTCGTAGGACGGATTGTCCGGCGGGAAGTTGAAATCCGCCGTTAGGATCGCCGAGACCGTCTGCGCCGTGCGGTCGAAGGGGCTGCCTTCGTCCGTGGGGTGCCCCGGCAGGTGCGCGCGGGCGCAGGCCTCGTCGTGCAGGTCGCGAAGGTGGTTCGCCTGGGCGGAGCGCATCACGTCCGAGTAGTACTCCAGGTGCGTGGTGGTGATGCGCACCGGGCCGAGCGCGCACTTCACCGTGGCCTCGATCGCCACGCGCGGCATCGATTCCCTGCCCGGGTCCGCGGGCCAGGGCAGCGCATGGCGGCGCACGCAGACGAGCGGCAGGCGCGTGAAGATGACGTTGCCGAAGCGGCGGTGGCGGCCGGGGCCGGGGACCTCCACGCCGTAGCCGGGCAGCATCGTAAAGCCCGGCAGCAACGCGGCGAGCTGCGCGAACTGGTCCGCGTCGTCGTTGCCCGCGAGGCCGGGGAAGTTGTCCGCCACCTCCTGCAGGTTGATGACGTCGAAGTCGGCCATCGCGCGGGCATGGGCCACGATGCGCGCGAGGTCGACCTTGCCGTCGAGCCCGCGCCCCCACTGGATGTTCCAGGTGATGAGCTTCATCCCCGGATTGTCGCCGGCCCGCCCGGATTTCGCCAGAATCGCCCGCTAGCGTTCGGGTACGCCCACTCCCGAAAGCCCGCCATGAAGCGTTTCGCCCCCACCCTCGCGATGATGCTCGCCTCGATCAACGCCCAGCCCGCGCCGACCGAGGGCGTCCCTCGATGGGAACGCCACTTCGCGTTCCAGGGCGTCACCGGCACCTTCGTGCTCGACGAGCCCGGGGCCGAACGCCTGCGGGCCTTCAATGAGGTGCGGGCGTCGGAACGGTTCCTGCCCGCCTCCACCTTCAAGATCGCCCACGCGCTGATCGGCCTGGAGACGGGCGCGGTCGCGGACGAGCACGAGGTCTTCCAGTGGGACGGCAAGCCCAAGCGCTTCGACGCGTGGGAGCGTGACCACACGCTTTCCACCGCGATGCGCGACAGCGCGGCGTGGGTTTTCCAGGCGATCGCGCGCCGCGTGGGCAAGCCCGCCATGGGCGAGTGGCTCGACCGGCTGGACTACGGCAATCGCGACATGACCGGTGGCATCGACCAGTTCTGGCTGCAGGGCGGGCTTCGCATCAGCGCACAGGAGCAGGTGCGGTTCCTGCGAAAGCTGGTGGAGGGGCGCCTTCCCGTCACCGCGAGATCGCGCCGCATCGTGCGCGAGATGCTGGTCGCGGAGCGGTGCGGCGACGCGGTGATCCGCGCGAAGACGGGCACGGCGATGGCGGGCAAGGAAGGCATCGCCTGGTGGGTGGGCTGGGTGGAGCGGCGCGGCGAGCCGGTCGCGTACTTCGCCCTCAACTACCGCACGTTGGAGGAGACGCCCCGCAAGGCACGCTTCGAGATCGGCCGCGCCATCCTCGAGGAGGCGGGCGTCATCCCGAAGGCGCGCGAGGTGTGCAAGGCCGCGTGAGGCGCGGCTAGAAGAGCAGCTTGCGGATGCGCTTGGTCACCGGGACGTTGCCCACGACGTAGTTGAGCGTCGCGAACGCCTCGTTGCCAGGCGTCTGCTCGAACTCGATCGTCGCCGTGCCCAGGGGCTGGATTGCGACCTGGCGCGGGTCGAAGACGGGTTCGGTGAAGCCCGGGCCCGAGCTCGCGAATAGCTTGCCCTCCCAGCGCGTCGCGCTCTTCCACTGGCCCTCCTGGAACGTGAACCAGACGGGCGCGCCGTTCACGGCGTAGACGAAGAGCTGCGCGAAGAGCACGTCGGTCGGCGATTGCTGGATGGAAAGCCCCCAGCCCAGTTCGGTTTGCGTGACCCAGTTGCCCGACCAGTCGTTGTTGGGCTTCTTGGGCGGCGGGAAAACGGCGATGACGGGGCGGCCGGTGACGTTGAAGTCGATGTTGCCGCCTTCCAGGCGCACCAGGAGGTCCCCGCCCACGATCTGAAAGACCTCGACGCGCCCCGGGCCGGCGGGCAGCGCTCCCAGGCGCACGTCGATCACCTTGAGGGGGCCGGGGACGAGGCACGGGTTCACCGCGATGAACACGCGGAAGACGCCTTGGCTCGCGGAGACGCTGATCCGGTCCTGGTCGTAGACGCAGGAGTCGACGGTCATGCGCAGCACGAGGGGATCGAAGGTCTGCGGCTGGGCGGGGACGAGGGCGAAGGTCTGGGCGGAAACGGCGGCCGAACCGGCAAGGATGGCAAGACCGGCAGCCAAGGCTTTGAATTTCATGGAAAACTCCGGCGGTATTGATAGCGTGGGAAATTGTCCCACACTATTTCGCCGGTGTCGTTACCGTTCGTTCCCGGGAATGCGCGTTTCGTCGCAGCCCTACCGGATTCCCGCCCGCATGAACGACTGCACGAACTGCCGCTGGAAGAGGAGGAACCCCACGAGCAGCGGGCCGCTCGTCATGAGCGTGGCGGCGGTGATGATGGACCAGTCGATGCCCTGGTCGCCCGAGGAGAACACCTGCAGGCCCACCGTGACCGGGCGTGAAGTGACGGAGTTGGTCACGATGAGCGGCCAAAGAAAGTTGTTCCAGTGATAGCTCACCGACACGAGGCCGTAGGCGAGGTACACGGGCTTGGCGAGCGGCACGTACACCTTGAGGAGGATCGCCACGGGCCCCGCGCCTTCCACGCGCGCGGCTTCGTCGAGCTCGCGCGGAACGGTCTTGAACGTCTGGCGCAGCAGGAAGATGCCGAAGGCGCTCGCGACGTAGGGCAGGCCGATGGCGGGGATCGAGTCGAGCAGCCCCAGGCGCGACATCGTGCGGTAGTTCTCCACGATGAGCACGTCCGGCATGATCATGAGCTGCACCAGGACGAGGATGAACGCGATGTCCTTGCCCGGGAACTCGAAGCGCGCGAAGGCGTAGGCGGCGAGGGTGCCCAGGACGAGCTGCGCCGCGAGCACCATCGTGACGAGCGCGAAGCTGTTGGCGAAGTAGCGCGCGAAGGGCGCCGCGTCCCAGGCCCGCACGAAGTTCTCCAGCGTGAGGGGCGCCGTGAGGACGAACTTCGCCGAGTACTCCGACGGATGGAACGCCGTCCACACCGCGTAGGCGAGCGGGAGGATCCACAGGAACCCCAGCAGCCAGGCCGCGCCGGTCTCGAGCGCGCGCGAGAAGCCCGTCGGCTCGTACAGGCGGCTCACTGGTAGTGCACCTTGCGGTCGAGGAAGACGAACTGGCCGATGGCCGCAAGCGCGAGGATCGCGAGCAGCACCACCGTGAGCGCCGCGGCGTACCCCGTGTCCCAGAAGCTGAAGCCCACCTGGTAGACGTGGAAGAGCAGGAGGGAGGTGGCGTTGTTGGGCCCGCCCCGGGTCATGACGACGATGTGGTCGACGAGCCGGAACGAGTTGATGACCGCGTTCACGAGCACGAAGAGCGTGGTGGGCATGAGGAGGGGCAACACGATGCGGCGCAGGTAGTAGCCGCGGGGCGCGCCCTCGAGCGCGGCCGCTTCCGCGAGCGACGGCGGGATCGACTGCAGCGCCGCCAGGTAGAAGATCATGAAGAAGCCGGCTTCCTTCCAGATGGCCACGACGATCATGCAGGCGAGCGCGGTCGACTCGGTGCCGAGCCAGTTGTGCGTGCCGAAGCCCAGTCCTGTCGTGAGCTTCTCGAGCAGGCCGTACTGCGGGGTGTAGAAGAAGAGCCAGATGTTGGCCACGGCGATCATGGGCAGCACCGTGGGCGTGAAGAAGGCGACGCGAAGCCACGTGCGGCCGCGCATCGCCGAGTTGACCCACAGCGCCATCACGAGCGCGAGCGCGATGGAAATCGGGATGGTGCCCAGCGCGAACCACAGGTTGTTCCAGAGGCTTTTCCAGAACACCTCGTCGGCGATCATGACCTGGTAGTTCTCCAGGCCGACGAAGGGGGCGGGGTTCGCGCCCTTGGGCGTCGCGTGGAAGCTGTCCCACACGGTGCCGACGATGGGCCAGTGGGTGAAGAGGGCGAGGAGGGCGGCGGCCGGCAGCACCAGCAGCCAGCCCGTGATCGCCGGGCGGTTCATGAGCGCGGGGGAGTGATGCGGGAGAAAATCTTTGGAAACGCCGATGAACGCCGATGGCACGCCGATGAACGCCGATAGGACAGGGTCGCAGGGCGCTGGCCAATAGACAGCCCGGCAATCCCATTCGATCCCGTGTTATCCGCATCAAACGCCGATCCCGAATAGTCGGCGTTCATCGGCGGGCATCTATCGGCGTTCATCGGCGTTTCCAAAGATTTTCTCCCGCATCACTCCCCGTCCGCGCGCTAGCGCTTGTAGGAACGCAGGATGCGCGTAGCTTCCGCCTGCGCATCCTTCATCGCCTGCTCCGGCATCTTCGCCCCCGTCAGCGCCGCCTGCAGGCCGTCATTGAGCGCCTTCGTCACGCGCTGGTTCTCGTGCGTCGAAAGCTCGGCCACGGAGTACTGCAGCTGGTCCCGCGCGACGGCCGCCACCGGGAAGCCCGCCACGTAGTCCTTCATCCGCTTGGTCTCCCACGCGTCCGGCCGCACGGCCACGTAGCCCGTATCGATGCCCCATTGCGCGGCGCGATCGGGCTGGGTCATGAACTTCGCGAACTTCGCCGCTGCCTCCTGCTGCGCCTTCGTCGCCTTCTTGAAGACGTAGAAGTTGCCCCCGCCCGTGGGCGAGCCGCGCTTCTTCGAGGCCGGCAGCATCGCCACGCCGAAGTCGAACTTGGCGTTGTTCTTCACGTTGGTGAGGTTGCCCGTGGTCGTCCAGATCATGGCGACCTTCTTCTCGAAGAAATCCTTCGGCGTGGTGCCCCACTCGACGACGCCGGGCGACATCACCTTGTGCTTGCGGCCCAGGTCCGTCCAGTACTGCAGGGCCTCGATCACTTCCTTCCGGTCGAAGTACGTCTCCGTGCCCGCCGCGTTCATGAGCTCCACGCCGTTGGGCGTCGTGAGGCCCTGGAAGAGCCAGTACGGGAAGCCGGAGGAGGGGATCTGCACGCCCCACTGGGTCACGTTGCCCGAGGCGTCCTTCTTCGTGAGCTTCTGCGCGTACTCGAGCATTTCCTTCCAGGTGGCCGGCGCCTTGTTCGGGTCGAGGCCGGCTTCCTTGAAGAGCTCCTTGTTCCAGTAGAGGACGATCGTCGATCGCTGGAACGGGATGCCCCAGGTCTTGCCGCCCGTCTGGCTGTTGGCCATGAAGGCGGGGTAGAAGCTCGCGATCCATTTCTTGTCGTCGGCGCCGGCGGCGAGTTCGTCCCAGGGGGCGATCGCCTCCTCGTCGATGAGCGTGTACATGTCCGTCGAGAGCAGGATCGCCGTCGTGGGCGGCGTGCCGGCCTTGTGGGCCGTGATCGCCTTCACGAGCGTCTCCTGGTAGGTGCCCGCGTAGACGGGCTTCACCTTGATGCCGGGGTTTTCCTTCTCGAAGTCGGCCGACATCTGGTCGATCGTCTTCGTGATGGGGCCGCCGACGGCGACGGGGTAATAGAAGGTGATCTCGGTCTGCGCGGCCGCCGTGAAGGCGATCGCGGCGAGGCCGGCGGCGGCGGTGCGCCAGAGGCTGCGGGTGGTCATGGTCTTCTTCTCCTCGGGATGGCCGTCCGGCGTCACGCGGAAATGCGTTCGCCGGTGCGGGTGCTGAAAAGGTGCTGATGCTGGGGCTTCCATGTGACACGGATGCGCTCGCCGGTGGCGAAGGGCGCGTGACGGGCGACGCGGACGAGAATGGGCGCCGCGCCCACCTTCGCTGCCACGAGCGAGTCGGCGCCCAGGTATTCCACGGAATCGACCACGGCCGGCATGCCGCCTTCGGTCGCGACGTCCATGTCCTCCGGGCGAACCCCGAGCGTCGCGGCCTCGGTGCCGGCGTAGGGGGCGTTCGCGTCCGTGCCGGCGTAGCGCCACGGGCCGCCGGCGTTCTCCAGGGGAACGAGGTTCATGGGAGGCGCGCCGATGAAGCCCGCGGTGAAGGCCGTGCGCGGCGTGTTGTAGAGCTCGTCCGGGGAGCCTACCTGCTCGACGCGGCCGTCCTTGAGCAGCACCACGCGGTCGGCCATCGTCATGGCTTCGGTCTGGTCGTGCGTGACGTAGACCATGGTGATTCCCAGGCGCTGCTGCAGCGAGCGGATCTCGCGCCGCATCTCGCCGCGGAGCTGGGCGTCCAGGTTGGAGAGGGGCTCGTCCATGAGGCAGACGGGCTGCTCGGCGATGATGGCCCGGCCCAGGGCGACCCGCTGCTGCTGGCCGCCGGAGAGCTGCGAGGGCTTTCTCTGGAGGAGGGCGGCGAGGCCCAGGAGCTCGGCCACCTTGGCGAGGCGCCGGGCGCGATCGGCCGCGGGGACCTTCCGCACCTTGAGGCCGAAGACGATGTTCTCCTCGACCGTCAGGTGGGGGAAGAGGGCGTAGGACTGGAACACCATCGCGATGCCGCGCTCGGCGGGCGGGGCGTGGGTGACGTCCCGGTCGGCGATGAGGATCCGCCCGGCGGTGGGGGTGTCCAGGCCGGCGATGAGCCGCAGGGTGGTCGATTTCCCGCAGCCCGAGGGACCCAGCAGCACCACGAATTCGCCCGCCTCCGCGCTGAAGGAAACGCCGTCCACGGCCCGGGCGGTTTCCCAGTGCTTGGCGACGGACTCGAGGCGGATGGAGGACACGGGCTGGCGTGGGCTTCTGAAGGTGACAGTCACCTTCACCGGTCCTGAAGGTGACTGTCACCTTCAGGAGGTCACCTTCGGGAGTTCAGGTGGGCGAAGTGTGCCCGCCGAGTTGCGCCGATGCAACGGCGGACAGCCGCCCTGCTGCGGCGCAGCACGGATTTTGCTATTCTCGCCGGCAATCTGCCGCCCCCCCGGCGCCCCCGCACCGCCCGCCCATGTCCACCCTCGTTCTCTTCACGGTCGCGTACCTCGTCGTCACGATCGCGATCGGCCTGTACGCCGCCAAGTTCGTTTCCAATTCCAAGGACTACCTGGTCGCGGGCCGCGGCCTGCCGCTCTACATGAGCACGGCGACGGTGTTCGCCACCTGGTTCGGGGCGGAGACGGTGCTGTCGGTGTCGGCCACCTTCGTGAAGGACGGCCTGGGGGGCATCCCGGCCGACCCGTTCGGGGCCAGCTTCTGCCTCGTCTTCGTGGCGCTCTTCTTCGCCCGCGCCTTCTACCGCATGGACCTGCTCACCATCGGCGACTTCTACAAGAAGCGCTACGGCAAGGGCGTGGAGGTCCTCACGAGCCTCGCGGTGACCCTCTCGTACCTCGGCTGGACGAGCGCGCAGCTCACGGCGCTGGGCATCGTCTTCAATGCCCTTTCCCAGGGCGCCATCTCGCTCAACCAGGGCATCCTCATCGGCGCCGTCATCGTGCTCATCTACACGACGTTCGGCGGCATGTGGTCGGTCGCCCTCACGGACCTCTTCCAGTCCGTGGTGATCGTGCTGGGCCTCATCTACGTGGCGATGCTCGCCACCGGCATGGCCGGCGGCTTCGACAAGGTGATCACCCACGCCTCCGAGGCCGGCAAGTTCCAGTTCTGGCCCACGGGCGGGAGCAAGGAATGGTGGGCGTTCGTGGCGGCCTGGGCCACGCTCTCGATCGGCTCCATCCCGCAGCAGGACGTCTTCCAGCGCGTGACGAGCGCCAAGAACGAGAACACCGCCGTGAAGGGCTCGCTCCTGGGCGCGGCCGCCTACTTCTGCTTCGCCTTCGTCCCGATGTACCTCGCCTACACGGCCCTCATGGTCACCCCGGACGCGGTGAAGCCCCTCCTCGCGCAGGAAGGCCGAGAGGTCCAGCTCATCCTCCCGAACTTCGTCCTGACCCACATGCCGATGTTCGCGCAGGTGATGTTCTTCGGCGCGCTCCTCTCGGCCATCCTCTCCACGGCCTCCGGCGCGCTCCTCGCCCCCACGGCGCTCTTCACCGAGAACGTGATCAAGCCCCTCTTCGGCGAAATGACCGACAAGCGCTTCCTCGTGATGCTGCGCACGGTGCTCGTCTTCTTCACCGCGGGCGTGCTGATGTTCGCCCTGAACAACACCAGCACCATGTACGAAATGGTGCAGAACGCCTACAAGGTGACGCTGGTGGGAGCCTTCACCCCCCTCGTCTGCGGCATCTACTGGCACAAGGCCAGCACCCAGGGCGCGCTCGTCTCCGCGCTCACGGGCCTCGCGGTCTGGGGAATCTGCGAGGCGTTCTTCGCGGACGCCACCGTGCCGCCGCAGATGGTGGGGCTCTTCGCCTCCGCGCTCGGCATGGTCGCCGGCTCCCTCGCCCCGCAGCTGGTGAAGGACGCGCGGCACGGCACCCACGCCACCTGATCGCCGGGCGCGCCCGTCGCAGGGGCGCAAGTCCCATTGACGCGCGGGCATTTTGCGGGGAATATTTCCCGCACTAGGGGCGTTCCCCACGCAGGACTCCCCCTCCCTTTCTGACAATCCCCGCGCACGGAACCATGGGACGGCTTCTCGAGCCTTCGTCGGCCCTTCTCGCGAGCATCGCGCGCATCCTGCGCCCGCTCGTGCGGCTGCTGATCGCCCGCGGAATCACGCTTCCCGCCGCCGTGGAAATGCTCAAGGATGCCTACGTGAAGGTGGCGGTCACCGATTTCCGGCTGGGCGACGCGCCGCCGCCGGACACCCGGGTGAGCCTGCTCACGGGCGTGCACCGCAAGGACATCCGGCGCCTGCGGGACGCGGACCGGGCCCCGGAGGACATGACCGCCCTCAACGTGCTCTCCGAAGTCGTGACCCGCTGGGCGACGGATCGCCGCTACCGCACGCGTGACGGCAAGCCCCGCGTTCTTCCGCGCTCGACCACGGCCCGCCACCCGATCTCCTTCGCGAGCCTCGCCTACAGCATCTCGAGCGACCTGAAGCCCCGCCCGATCCTCGACGAACTCGTGCGGCTGGACATGGTGACGCTCGACGACCAGGAGAACGTCGCCCTGAACGTCGCGGCATTCGTGCCGCCCAAGGACGCCGACGAACGCAACTTCTTCCTGGGCGAGAACGTCGGCGACCATCTCGCCGCGGGGGTGCACAACCTCTCGGGCGGCGATCCGCCGTTCCTCGACCAGGCCGTCTACTCGGACGACCTGAGCGCCGAGTCCGTCAACGCGCTGCTGCACCTGTCGCGCGAGCAGTGGTCGGAAGTCCTGCAGGTCGTCGTTCGGCGCACCGCCGAGCTCGAGGCGAGGGACCGCGACGCCGGGCGCGTCACGCACCGCATCAATGTCGGCATGTACTTCTATGCGGAGCCGCGCGCGGTTCCACCCGAGGAAGATCGCTCATGAGATGGCTCGAATCCACGCACCGGGCGTGCGTCGCGGCGTTGCTCGCGCTATCGACCCTGGCCGGCTGCGGCGCCGGCGACCCCCAGATGGTGAGGACGGGCGGCACGGGCGCGCCCAAGTCGACGTCGGTGACGGTGGGCGTCATCGAAGGCCTGGGCAGCATCGTGGTGAACGGCATCCGTTACGACGAGACCGGCGCCCGCGTCACGATCGACGGCGTGCCCGATCGCCCGGTGAGCGAGCTGCGGCTCGGCATGGTGGTGGAGGTGCGCGGCGAGATCGACGCGGCCCTTCGCACCGGCAAGGCCGAGAGCGTGAGCGCCTCCGCCCTCGTGATCGGGCCGGTCGAGTCCGCGAACGCCGTCACCGGCGAAATCACGGTGCTCGGCCAGCGCGTCGAGATCGTGCCGGGTACCGCCTTGCTGGGCGCCTCCGGCGTCGCGGGCCTGGGTGCCGGGACCGTCGTGGCCGTCTACGGGTTCTACGACCTGCTCGCCGGGCACATCGACGCCACCCGTCTCGAGGTGAGAAGCCCCGTGCCTGCGCAGGCGACGATCATCGGCCGGGTGAGCGCGGTCGCGACCGGCTCGATCCAGCTGGGCGCGCTCGTCGTGGACACGACGGCGGCGCTCGTCAACGTCTCCGGCGGGCTCGCGGTCGGGCGATACGTCGAGGTGAAGGGCGCGGCCCTGGGAACGGGCCTGCGCGCGGCGAGCGTGACGGGCCGAAGCGAATTCGATCCGCTCGAGGGCGCGCTCACGGAGATCGAGGGCTACGTGACGGATTTCGCCGGCGCGGGCAACTTCCGGGTGCTCGGCACGCCGGTCAACGCGACGAACGCCCGTCTGGCGGGCGCGGGGGGCGCGATCGCCAATGGCGCCTTCGTGGAGGTGGAGGGCTCGATCGTCCAGGGCGTGCTGGTCGCGACCCTGGTGGAAGTGCGCGCCGCGCCGCTCACCGTCGCGCCGCCCACGCCCCTCACGCTCGAGGGGGACGTCACCGACTTCGTCTCGGCCGCGAGCTTCCGCGTGCGCGGGCAGACCGTCGACGCTTCAGCCGCGGCGTACACCGGCGGCACGGCGGCGAGCCTCGCCAATGGCCGCCAGGTGCAGGTCACCGGCCTGCTGGAGGGCAGCGTGCTCAAGGCGACCGCGCTCGCCTTCGTCGCCCCCGCGGTGCCCGCCGGCACGCGCACGATCGTGAGCGGCACGATCGACGGCTTCCTGTCCGCGCAGAGCTTCTACGTGAATGGCCAGTTCACGACCACCAACGCGGCCACGGCTTTCGTGGGCGGCATGGCCTCCGAGCTGGCGAGCGGCCGCGTGGTCGAGGTGGACGGGATGCTCACCAACGGCCTGCTCACCGCGATCACCGTGACTTTCAAGGTGGCGCCCGCGCCGACGACCGTCTCGCTTGCGGGCACGGTGACGGACTTCGTGTCGGCCGCCAGCTTCCGCGTGAACAACCAGGCGATCACGACCAACGCGCAGACGGTCTACGAATCGGGGACGGCCGCGCAGATCGCCAATGGCCGGCGCCTCGAGATCGAGGGCCGGCTCTCGGGCGGCCTGGTGACGGCGACGAAGATCCATTTCGCCGACTCGGAAACCTCGAGGGAGCCCGCGGAAGTCGAGGGCCGCATCACGAGCTTCGTCTCCGTCTCGAACTTCAAGGTCGAGGGGCAAGTCGTCGACGCCACGTCGGCCCGGTTCTCCGGCGGTCGGGCTTCCGATCTCGCCAACGGCCTCAAGGTGCACGCGAAGGGGCCGGTCGTCGCCGGCGTGCTTCGCGCCACGACGCTCGAGATCGACCGCTAGCGTCGCTAGCCGTTCGCGACGGCGCCGTGGTGGGTCTGCACCATGACGCCGATCTTCTTCAGGAAGGGCGTGGGCAGTTCCCCGCCCGCGCACACGATCACCGCGTCGTTGTCGAGGTCGAGCGTCTTTCCCCCGTGGGATATCTCGACGGCGTCGGCGGTGATGGTCTTCACGGTCGAGGCGAGCAGGACGCGGATGCGGCCGGCGTCGCTCGCGGACTCCAGGCGCTTGCGGTTCTTCGGCTTCACCCGGCTGAAGGCATCGCTCCGGTACGAGAGCGTGACGTCCGTGCCCGCCACCTCTGATACCGCGAGCGCGGCCTCGAGGGCGCTGTCGCCGCCGCCGACCACGAGCACCGCCTGTCCGCGATACTGCTCCGGGTCGAGGAGGCGGTAGACGACCTTCTCCAGGTTCTCGCCCGGGGCGCCGAGCTTTCGGGGCGTGCCGCGCCGGCCCAGGGCGAGCAGCACGCTGCGCGCGTGGTAGGTCGAACGCGTCGTCACCACGCGAAAGCCGCCGCGCCCGTCGGGCTCGATCGCCTCCATGCGCTCGCCGAACTTCATGTTGAGGTGAACGCGCCGCATCACGCCGCTCCAGAAGTCGATGAGCTCCTCCTTGGAGATCCCGTTCATGTGCGCCTTGCCGACGATGGGCAGGTTCACCGGCGCCGTCATCGCGATCTTGCGGCGCGGGAAATGCAGGATCGAGCCGCCGAGGTCCGATTCCTGCTCGAGGGTGACATACCGGAGTCCGCGGTCCTTCGCCGTGAGCGAGGCGGCCAGCCCCGCCGGGCCCGCGCCCACGATCACCACGTCGAGGGGCTCATCGCTCCGTCGACGCTTCGCGATCGACTCCATGGCCTGCCGGCCCTGCTCGGCCGACTTGCGGATGAGGCCCATGCCCCCCAGCTCGCCCGCGATGTAGATGCCTTCGACGTTCGTCTCGAAAGTGGGTTTCACGAGCGGTATGTCGACGCCGCGCCGCTCGGTGCCGAACACGAGCGAGATGGCGCCGACGGGGCAGGCGGCCGCGCACGCGCCGTGGCCGATGCACGCGGACGGATTCGCGAGCACCGCCTTTCCCGCGATGAAGCCGATCGCCTCCTCGGGGCAGGCCTTCGCGCACGCGCCCGAGCCGCAGCACTTGGCGAGGTCGATCACCGGATGCAGCGAGGCGGGCTCGGTGAGACCGGCCTCCTTCACCTCGCGGATCACTTCGGCGCTTTTCGCATCGCGACGCTTGTGGCCGTGCACGTGCCAGAGCACGAGCAGGAGCAGCGGGATCGCATAGAGGAGCGGGGCGGTGGCGTCGTCGAGCATCGTGGCGTCGGGCTTTACAGGAGGAGTGCAATCGCGGTAAATTTTCCCGCGTCATGGCCTCATTATTCTTCAGCCCCTCCGAACGGGCAAGCGGAAACGTCCGCCTCCTTCCTCGCGTCCTCGCCTGCGCGGCGCTGCTCGCCATCGCCGTCGGCGCGGTCGTCGTCGCCTGGCGACAGCCCTACACGCCGGGCTCCGACCTCGGATACGCGCTCGGTCTCGCGGGCGGTCTCATGATGGCGGCGCTCCTCACCTACCCGCTGCGCAAGCACTTCAAGCCGCTGCGCCGCGCCGGGCCCATGAAGCCGTGGTTCCAGGCGCACATGGTGCTCGGCGTGCTCGGGCCGGTGCTGGTCGTCTTCCACACGGGCTTTCGCTTCTCGTCGATGAACGCGGTCGTGGCCTTCGCCTGCATGGTCGTCGTGGCCGGCAGCGGCTTCATCGGGCGCTATGCCTACCGACGCATCCACCACGGTCTCTACGGCCGGCGCGCGAGCCTCGCGGAACTCGACGAGGCGCTCCAGAACTCCGAGCGCGGCCTCGCCTCCCTGCTGCGCGCGGCGCCCGCGGCAAAGGAACGCCTGGACGCCTTTCGCATCGCCGCGTTCGATCCCGACGTGGGTCCGGCCGCGCGCGTGATCCGGTTCTTCACGCTGGGCTGGCGGTCGCGGGCTCTCGCCCGCCAGCTCGATGCCGACATCCTCCTCGCGCTGCGCGAGCACGGCCCGAAGCGCGAGTGGGACGAGGGCGAGCAGGCAAGGCGCGCCCGGCGCGGCGCCGTCCTCGTGCGCGATTACCTTCGCAGCGTGCAGTCGAACGCGCAGTTCACGGTCTTCGAGCGCATCTTCTCGTGGTGGCACGTGCTGCACATCCCGCTCGTCTACCTGCTCGTCGCGAGCGCGTGCTACCACGTGCTCGCCGTGCACATGTACTGATGCGTTCCTTGCGGCGGCTGGCCGCCGCGCTTCTGCTCGCCGCGTCCTCCTTCGCCGCGGCCCAGGGCCTCGAGTCCGTCGTCATGCCGGGCAAGGTGATCGAGGGACACGCGAAGCTCGAGGCGAAGTGCGAGAGCTGCCACGTGCGCTTCGACAAGGCTGCGCAGTCGCGGCTGTGCGGCGAATGCCACAAGGCCGTCGCGGCCGATGTCCAGGCGAAGACGGGTTACCACGGCCGCGCCCCGGAGGTGCAGGGGAAGGAATGCCGCGCCTGCCACACGGATCACAAGGGCCGCGAGGTGCACATCGCCGCTTTCGACGAGGCGAAGTTTGACCACGCGAGGACCGACTTCGCCCTCAGGGGCGGCCACGCCAAGCCCGGGCTCGAGTGCAGGTCGTGCCATGCGGCCGGCAAGCGCTGGCGGGAAGCGCCGGGGCAGTGCGTCGACTGTCACCGCAAGGACGACACGCACAAGGGTTCGCTGGGACCCAAATGCGCCGACTGCCACAACGAGAGGACGTGGAAGGAAGCGGCATTCGACCACGACAAGACCCGCTTCGCGCTCGTGGGCAAGCACGTCGACGCCAAGTGCACGGCCTGCCACGAGAAGGGCTACAAGGACACGCCGCGCGAGTGCGTCTCCTGCCACCGCAAGAACGATTCCCACAAGGGCCGCTACGGCCCGAAGTGCGAGACGTGCCACGACGCCCGCAACTGGGACAACCACTTTCCGCACGACACGAAGACGAAGTTCCCGCTGCACGGCAAGCACGCCAAGGCGAAGTGCGATTCCTGCCACAAGGCACCCCTCTACAAGGAGCCGCTGCCGATGAAGTGCATCGGCTGCCATCGCGCCGACGACGTGCACAAGGGGGCCCAGGGCGAGGCCTGCGAGAAGTGCCACAACGACCGCGGCTGGAAGGGATCGTCGTTCGATCACGACAAGGAGACGAAATTCCCCCTCCGGTTCAAGCACAGGGAAGCGAAGTGCGAGTCGTGCCACAAGGCCGGCCTCAAGGTGAAGCTGGAGAAGACCTGCATCGCCTGCCACAAGGCGGACGACACCCACAAGGGCGGCTTCGGCGAGAAGTGCGAGTCTTGCCACGCCGACAAGTCGTGGAAGACGATCACCTTCGACCACGAGCGCGACGCGGCCTTCGAGCTCGAGGGCAAGCACGCCCAGGTGAAGTGCGACGGCTGCCACAAGGCCAACCCTTACGCCCAGCGCACGCCCGTCCAGTGCGAGGCCTGCCACGGCGGCGAGAAGGACCCGCACAAGGGCCAGCAGGGCAAGGTCTGCAGCCAGTGCCACAACGCCGCGTCCTGGACGAGGACCGCCTTCAACCACGCGAAGTCACGCTTCCCTCTCGCCGGAAGCCACGTGAAGGTCGCCTGCGATTCGTGCCACAAGTCCAGGCGCTACAAGGACGCGCCCAGCGAGTGCCGCTCCTGCCACGAGAAGGAGGACGTGCACAGGAAGACGCTCGGCCCGCGCTGCCAGGACTGCCACAACGTGCGCACCTGGAAGAGCTGGGACTACGACCACGCGAAGCGGGCGAAGTACCCCCTCGAGGGTGGGCACCGGAAGGCGACCTGCGCGTCCTGCCACACGCGCCCCACCGACGGGAGGGTCGAGACGTCCACGACGTGCTTCTCCTGCCATCGCGGCGACGACGTGCACGGCGGGGGATTCGGCACCCAGTGCGAGCGCTGCCATGAAGTGTCGTCATGGAGGTCGATCCGCGCCGGCGCGGGCCTCGCGCCCGCGAGACCGAAGCCGGGGGGCTAGGCAAGCGGCGCGAAAGTCGCTACATTCTGCACGCGGGAAAATATCCCGCGCCATGGAGCCGGCCCATAACAACAAGGGTTCCGCCTCGCGCACCGGCCCGCCGTCCCGTCCTGGAGGACCGGCGGCCGAGTCCCCCCAGGAGAGGTGCGCCATGTCGTTCGTGATCCGCCACATTCGCCGGCTGGCCGGAAGCCTCGCGCTGCTCGCGGCCGGCTTCGCCGTCGTCCTCTGGGCCGGCGCCCAGCCCGCGCCCCGCAGCTTCGACCATGTCCGCACGGGCTTCCCGCTCTCCGGCGCGCACCAGCAGACCCGCTGCGAGTCGTGCCACGTCCAGGGCCTCTTCCGCGGCACGCCGCGCGACTGCGCCACCTGCCACCAGCCCGGGAGCCGATTCGCCCGCACAGCGAAGCCCACGGAACACATCGCGACGCAGGTCAACTGCGACAACTGCCACCGCGCCTCGGCCTGGCTGCCCGCCTCGTTCTCGCACGGTGCCGTGACGCCCGGCACGTGCGCCAACTGCCACAACGGTTCCACCGCGAGCGGCAAGTCCGGCAACCACCCGGTCACGACCGCCTCCTGCGACGCCTGCCACCGCACGAACGCGTGGAAGCCGGCGTTCTTCGACCATCGCACCGTGAGCGCCGGCAGCTGCGCGAATTGCCACAACGGCGCCGCCGCGACGGGCAAGCCGACAGGCCACGTGACGACGACCGCATCCTGCGACACCTGCCATGCGACGACCGCCTGGCGGCCGGCCTCCTTCAGCCACGCCGGGATCGCACCGGGCAGTTGCGCCTCCTGCCACAACGGCACCGCCGCCACCGGCAAGAGCGCGAACCACCTGCCCACCACGCAGGCCTGCGATTCCTGCCACACGAATCGGGCCTGGAAGCCGGCCACGTTCACCCACAGCGGCGTGACGGCGGGCTCGTGCGCCTCGTGCCACAACGGCTCGACGGCGACCGGCAAGAACAACAGTCACATCCCGACGACGGCTTCCTGCGACCAGTGCCACAAGACGAGCGGGTGGAAACCCACGACCTTCAATCACAATTCCGTGACGGCGGGCTCGTGCGCCTCGTGCCACAACGGCTCGACGGCGACCGGCAAGAACAACAACCACATCCCGACGACTGCGGCCTGCGACAGCTGCCACCGCACGACGGGATGGAAGCCCGCGACGTTCAACCACAGTTCGGTGACGGCAGGCTCGTGCGCCACTTGCCACAACGGCTCGACAGCGACCGGCAAGAACAACGGCCACATCCCGACGACGGCGGCCTGCGACAGCTGCCATCGCACGACGGCCTGGAAGCCCGCGACGTTCAATCACAGTTCGGTGACGGCCGGCTCGTGCGCGACTTGCCACAACGGCTCCACGGCCACGGGCAAGAACAATTCCCACGTCCCGACGACGGCGGCGTGCGACAGCTGCCACCGCACGACGGGATGGAAGCCCGCGACGTTCAACCACAGTTCGGTGACGGCAGGCTCGTGCGCCACTTGCCACAACGGCTCGACGGCGACCGGCAAGAACAACGGCCACATCCCGACGACGGCGGCCTGCGACAGCTGCCATCGCACGACGGCCTGGAAGCCGGCGACGTTCAGCCACAATTCGGTGACGGCGGGTTCGTGCGCGACCTGCCACAACGGCTCGACGGCGACCGGCAAGAACAACAATCACATCCCGACGACGGCGGCCTGCGACCAGTGCCATCGCACGACGGCCTGGAAGCCCGCGACGTTCAACCACGGTTCGGTGACGGCCGGCTCGTGCGCGACCTGCCACAACGGCTCGACGGCGACCGGCAAGAACAACAATCACATCCCGACGACGGCGGCCTGCGACCAGTGTCACCGCACCACCGCGTGGAAGCCCGCGACCTTCAATCACGCGAGCGTCACGCCCGGCAGCTGCGCCACCTGTCACAACGGCTCGACGGCCACCGGCAAGAACAACAATCACGTTCCGACGACGGCGGCCTGCGACAGCTGCCATCGCACGACGGCCTGGAAGCCCGCGACGTTCAATCACAATTCAGTGACGGCGGGTTCGTGCGCCACGTGCCACAACGGCTCGACGGCGACCGGCAAGAACAACGGCCACATTCCGACGACGGCGGCTTGCGACCAGTGCCATCGCACGACGGCCTGGAAGCCGGCGACTTTCAATCACGCGAGCGTCACGCCCGGCAGCTGCGCCACCTGCCACAACGGCTCGACGGCCACCGGCAAGAACAACAACCACATCCCGACGACGGCGGCCTGCGACAGCTGCCATCGCACGACGGCCTGGAAGCCGGCGACCTTCAATCACGCGAGCGTCACGCCGGGCAGCTGCGCGACCTGCCACAACGGCTCCACGGCCACGGGCAAGAACAACGGCCATATCCCGACGACGGCCGCCTGCGACAGCTGCCACCGCACGACGGCCTGGAAGCCGGCGACGTTCAACCACACCGGCGTTGCCGCTGGCACCTGCGCGACCTGCCACAACGGATCCACGGCCACGGGCAAGAACAATGGCCATATCCCGACGACGGCCGCCTGCGACAGCTGCCACCGCACGACGGCCTGGAAACCCGCGACGTTCAGTCATTCGAGCGTCACGCCGGGCAGTTGCGCAACCTGCCACAACGGTTCGACGGCGACCGGCAAGAACAATGGCCACATCCCGACCACCGCGGCCTGCGACAGCTGCCACCGCACGACGGCGTGGAAGCCCGCGACCTTCAATCACACCGGCGTCACGCCCGGCAGTTGCGCCACGTGCCACAACGGCTCGACGGCCACCGGAAAGAACGCCACGCACCTGCCCACGACGGCGGCCTGCGACACCTGCCACCGGACCACCGCCTGGAAGCCGGCGACTTTCAGCCACACGAGCGTCACGCCCGGCAGTTGCGCCACCTGCCACAACGGGGTGTCGGCCACGGGCAAGACGGCGTCCCACGTTCCGACGACGCTCTCCTGCGACAGCTGCCATCGCACGACGGCGTGGAAACCGGCGACCTTCAGCCACACGAGCGTCACGCCCGGCAGCTGCGGGACCTGTCACAACGGCTCGACGGCCACGGGCAAGGGCGCCTCGCACTTCGTCACCACGCGCGCCTGCGACGCCTGCCACAAGACGACCGGCTGGACACCCGTGACCACGTACACGCACCTCTCGCCGTTCTTCAAGTCCCACGGGACGCGGGTCTCGTGCAACGGCTGCCACACCTCGAAGAACGAGCAGATTCCGTGGCCCTACACGGCCTACAAGCCGGACTGCGCGGGCTGCCACGCGAACAAGTACAAGCCCGGCGAGCATGTGAAGAGCGACTCGCCCAAGATTCTCTACACCGTGGCGGAGTTGAAGGACTGTTCGGGCGCATGCCACACCTACACCAACGCCACGTTCACCACGATCAAGAAGTCGCGCTCGGGCGAGCACTCGGGCACCAAGGGAGGTTTCTAGATGTCGCACCGCACAGGAGGAACGGGGATCAGCCGGGACCCCCGCTCGTCCGGATGGATCGCCGCGCTCGTCGCCGCATTCACCGTTCTCGCCGTGCTGGCCCTTTCGCAGCCGGCACACGCGCAGATCATCGACCAGCTCGACGTGACCACGAAGGGTCGCGACGCGGAGATCCGCATCCGCTTCGTGACGACGGTGCAGTACCTGCGCCATTCGCCGCCGGCCAAGGGCCGCCTCATGAAGGTCGAGTTCCAGATCACCGGTCCGACCGACAGCCAGATCGGCGGGCGCCTCATCACGGAATCGCGTTCCTATCCGGGCGACGCGAACCTTCCGGCCTTCGAGGTTCGCTACGTCGCCGCCCAGAACGCGCTCACGGTCGAGTTCCAGCGGGAAGTCGCCTGGCGCGTGAGCGGTGGAGGCGACGGCCGCTCGATCCTCGTTCGCGTGCCGCTGCCGCCCGCCAAGGCCGCCGCCACGCCACCGCCCAAGGCGCCCGCGAAGGGCGCTTCCCCCGCAGCACCCGCGAAGCCCGCCGTCGCGCCCGAACCGAAGCCGTCCGCCCCCTCCCTGGCGACGGATCCGGCCCTCGAGCGCGACGGCGCGGCGATCGTGGCCGAAGCCCGCAAGGCGCTCGCGGAAGGGCGCGCCGAGGAGGCGATCGAGCGGCTCAACCGGGCCCTCAACCTGCCTCCCGGCGCGTTCTCCGCGGAAGCGCAGGAGCTCATCGGGCAGGCGCGCGAGGCCAATGGCGAGACGGCCAAGGCGCGCGCGGAGTACGAGCTCTACCTCAAGCTCTATCCCGACAGCCCCGGCGCCGGGCGCGTGCGCGAACAGCTCGCGAAGCTCGGCGCGGCGCCCCCGGCAGGGCGCCCCGAGCGACAGGCCCGGCCGCCGGAGAAGACGGTTTACGGCAGTGTCTCCAGCACCTATTACCGCGGCGCCACGAAATACGACGCATCGCTCGCGCCGCCGCTTCCGGGCCTGCCGCCGCCGGACCAGGTCTCGCTCACCTCGACCGACCAGTCGGCGTTCGTCACGAACATCGACGTCACCGGCCGCTACCAGAACGGGCCCTGGGACAACAAGCTCGTCTTCCGCGACACGCAGACCACCACGCTCATCGCCGGCGACAAGAACGAGAACCGCCTCGCCGCGGCGTACTACGAGCTGAACCAGAAGGAGCGCGACGCGAGCATTCGCCTGGGCCGCCAGTCCTCGCCGGGCGCGGGGGTGCTGGGCCGGTTCGACGGCGGCTGGGCGCGCCTGGGCGTGACGCCGTCCATCAAGCTGAACGTCGTCGGGGGCCGCACGGTGGAGTACTACGACGCGCCGCGCCGCAGCCTCCTGGGCGCGAGCATGGATGTCGGGCCGTGGGACAACCGCCTGACGACGAGCCTCTACGCCATCGCCCAGCGCCTGGACGGCGTCGTCGACCGGCAGGCGGTCGGCACGGAGATGCGCTATTTCGACCCGACCCGCAACGCCTTCCTCGTCTTCGACTACGACACGAAGTTCAAGCAGGTGGGTACGGCGATGCTGCAGGCCAACTGGCTCACCGGAGCGGGCACCAACTATGCGTTCCTTTATGACCGCCGCCGCACGCCGCCGCTGCAGGTCTCGAACGTCTCCTATGCCTACGGCGGGGCCAGCCTGCGCGAACTGATGGATACCGGGTTCGGTTACGACGACTTGCGCAAGCAGGCCCTGGGCGTCACGCCGGTCTCCGACCTCGTCTCCATCGGCGTCACCCATCCGCTCTCGGCACGGTGGCAGCTGGGCGCCGACGTGAAGCTCTCCCGTATCGGTGCGACCGAGGCCGTGGGCCAGTACCCGGCTACCCCCCCGAGCGGAAATCTCTGGGTCTACACCGTGCAGGGAATCGGCACCGGGCTCCTCGCCACGAACGATGTCTTCGTCGCGAGCCTCGCCCTCAACCGGGCGGAGACCTACGACGGCACCTCCGTGAGCGCGTCCTATGTCCGGGTCATCGAGAAGTGGCGCCTGGAGGCCGGCCTCAAGTATTACGGGCAGAAGGACGCGAACGACCTGAAGCTGACCCGCTGGACGCCCAGCGCGAAGGCCGGCTACCGCTGGGCCGACCACCTCACGTTCGAAGGCGAGGCGGGCGCCGAGTACTCCAAGCTGAAGGGGCCGACGCAGACGGAAGACACCCGGCGCCACTATTTCAACGTCGGATTCCGGTGGGATTTCTACTGACCGGCGGCGAGTCCGCCCGCCGCTGCGGCCCTTCGCCCCGTTTTCCGCATTTTCGTCGCTTTCCGCTTAAGCCCGGCGGGTCGCCTCGCTAGATTGGCGCCATGTCGAACGCGCCCGCCGGGCGCCGACCGGTCAACGGAAGGACGAAATCATGAACAAGCTCGGATACCTGGACACCCTGCACTCGGTCGCCATCGCCGTCGTCGTGGCGGGGGTCATCGTGGGATGGGCTGGACACACGGCCCAGCAGGTTCGCTCCCTCCCGGATGGCGACGTGGCGATCACCGACGACGGCCGCATGAAGGTGACGGTCACCGCCGAGCGCCTCGAGGCCCCGTCCGCGCGTACCGCGTCGGCCCCGCCGATGGCTCGCCAGATCTGAAGATCCCTGAAGGTGGACCCTCCTGCCCCGGCCGCAAGCCGGGGTTTTTTTTTTGGTGGGGACACCTGTCCCCAAATACACCTGTCCCCGGTGTTTACCGCGCGTTTCATTCCCAAGATGGCGCGTTTCGTCGCGGGAGCGTCGCCACTTGCCGCGCAGCCGCAATATCCTGCAACTTCAACCCCGAGGAATCACGCCGTGAGATCGTCCCCGACCCGCCCGATGCCCGTGCCCTGGAAGACGCGCCCGACGCCCGCCACGCCCGCCAATCCGCGCCCGCCCGGCACTTCGCTTCCGGCGCGACCCGGCATCCGCGGCCGATGGAAGCCGATCCACCGCGTCGGTCCGGCCCGCAGCTGATACGCTAGCGGCCGCCCGTCCGGACCGCCCGCCCGTGAACGCCTACGCCCACCTTTTCGATGGCCTCACCCTCAAGCGCGCCGCGCTGGTGACGCTGCTGTGCGTGTGGGCGTCGGCCATCACGGTCTGGTTCTTCATCAACACGTACCTCGACCTGCTGGTGTCCGCGCTGTGCGTGGGCTACACCTGCATGGTCCTCTTCACCGTGGCGACGAACCTGCGCCAGGACCGCGTGCCCCAGTGGGTTCTGCAAGTCTGCGGCATCGTCGCCGGCTCGTTCCTGGGCACCGTGCTCGCCGGGGTGGTGAAGGGCCGCGACCTCTCGATGATGTTCAGCGAGCGCCTCTTCGGCGTGCTCGTGACGATGGGCCTGGGGATCGGCTTCGGCTGCATGGCGCTGTCGGTCTACATCTTCCGCGAGCGCGAGTCGCGCCACGCGGCGCAACTCGCCAATGCCGCGGCGTTGCGCCACCAGCTCGAGAAGAATGTCCTCGAGTCGCGCCTCGCCCTCATGCAGGCGCAGGTGGAGCCGCACTTCCTCTTCAACACCCTGGCCAACGTGCAGCACCTGGTGGAGACGAACCCTCCCGTGGCCTCGCAGATGCTCGAGAGCCTCATCCAGTACCTGCGGGCGGCGCTGCCGCGCATGCGCGAGGACGTGACCACCGTCGGGCGCGAGGCGGAGATGGCCCGCGCCTTCCTCGAGATCCACCGCATGCGCATGGGCTCTCGGCTCGACTACGAGATCGACGTGCCCGCGGCCCTCGCCGACCGCCCCTTCCCGCCGATGATGCTCATCACGCTGGTGGAGAACGCGCTCAAGCACGGCATCGACCCCTGCTGCGAGGCCGGGCGCATCTCGGTGCGCGCGTGGGAGGAGGGCGGGAAGCTCCGCTACAGCGTGGCCGACACGGGCCTGGGCATTTCCACGAAAAAGGGCACGGGGGTGGGGCTCGCCAACATCCGCGAACGGCTGAAGGCGCTGCACGGCTGCGACGCGCGCCTGGTGCTGGAGGAGAACGAGCCGCGCGGGGTGGTGGCCACGATCGAGCTGGAGGCGCTGGCCCCGCAGGAGGCGCTCGCCCCGCGGCACGAGGCGCGGGTCGCATGAATGCGGTCACCGCCGTCATCGCGGACGACGAGCCGCTCCTGCGGGCGCAGCTTCGTTCGCGCCTGGCGAAGCTCTGGCCGGAGCTCGCCATCGTCCACGAGATGGAGAACGGCCGGGACGTGGAGCGGGTCCTCGCCGAGCACGCGCCCACGCTCTTCTTCCTCGACATCCACATGCCCGGCGTGAACGGCCTCGAGGCGGCCCGCGCGGTGGGCAAGCGTGCGCACGTGGTCTTCGTGACGGCCTACGATCGATATGCCGTGGAGGCCTTCGAGCAGGGCGCCATCGACTACGTGCTCAAGCCCTTCAACGAGGAGAGGCTCTCGACCACCGTCGCGCGATTGAAGGAACGGCTCTCCGGCGGCCCGCCCGCGATCGAGGACCTGGTGCTGAAGCTCGCCGAGCGCATCGCCGGAAAGCCGAGCGACACCCTGAAGTGGATCAAGGCGAGCGTCGGGCAGTCGGTTCGGCTCATTCCGGTCGAGGACATCCTTTTCTTCCAGAGCGACGAGAAGTACACCCGCGTCGTGACGGGCGACGGCGAGGTCCTCATCAGGAAGCCCATCAAGGAGCTGCTGGACGAACTGGACCCGGAGAAGTTCTGGCAGGTGCACCGGGCGACCGTGGTCAACGTCGATGCCATCGCCTCGGTGCGGCGGGGGATGAAGGACCAGGCCGAGATCGGGCTCAAGGGATCGGCCGAGACGCTCATCGTCTCGCGCAACTTCACCCACCTTTTCAAGCAGATGTAGCTCCCTCCGAAGGTCCGCTGAAGGTGACAATCACCTTCACCCGTCCTGAAGGTGACCGTCACCTTCAGGCCGTTCGCCCCGCCGGGCGACGGTTCGCCCCCCGGCTTCTGCATTTCGGCGCTTTCCGGGCGAGATTCGGCCTGCGCCCCCCTACGCTGGTCCCATCGCGCCGTCCCCCCGACGGCCTCACCCCGGAGCCGGAATCGCCGATGGAGCCCGCAACGCCCCTGCTCACCCTGGCCCTCGTGTTCGGAGCGCTCACGCTCTCCCTCACGATCGTCGTCCTGGCGTTGCTGCTGGACGACTGACCCGAAGGCCCGCGTTTCCCGGTATCTTCCGCGAGGCATCCGCCCCCCCGCCGACATGAAATTTTTCTCGAACCTCATCCACCGCCTGTCCTGGCCCGTTCTCATCGTGGGCGGGATGCTCGTCGTGCTCGCCCTGGCGGCCTTCGTCACGCCCTTCCACGTCATCGACCTTCGCAACGACGGCGCGTCGGCCGAGGAAAAGCGTGCCATCAAGCGCGAGATCGACAACACCTTCGCCGAGGGGGCCCTCGACGTCTCCCGCCAGGCCATCCTCGCCATGCGCGGCGCGACGAGCGATCCGCAGCGCCGCGAGGAGCTGAACCGCGCCCTCGAGGAACTCGATCGCGTGCGCGAGGAACTGCGCCAGGCGGGCGCCGAGGTGCTCGCCGCCAAGCGCGAGGCCGTGGACACCGCGCGCGAAGCCGTCCGCGAGGCCACCACCGCCATCGAGGAAGCCCGCCAGAGCGCCGACGACGCCATGAAGCTCGCCGGCGTCGACAATGCCAAGGTGCGCGAGTCGCTCGACCGTGCGCTCAAGGCCACGAAGGAAGCCGAGGAGGAAGCCAAGGCCGCCCTCGCGCAGGAAGAGGGGCGTCGCAAGCTGTCCATCGGCCTGTCCACCGACAAGGACAAGCCGCTCATCGACATCGAGATCGGCAAGTCGAAGCCCGAGGACAAGCCGGGCGTGTCGCTCCAGCCTCCCAAGGCCCCGTCGCCGCCCGCCCCCCCGGCCGCAGGCAGCCCGCCCGCTCCCCCGGTTTCAGCCAGCCCGCCCGCCCCGCCCGCGGCGGTCGATGCGCCCGCGCCGCCGGAGCCGCCTTCGAAGTCCGGGACGATCATCCTGCCCTCGGAGGTCCGCGAGCAGATCCGCCGCGACGTGAACACGGACATCCGCAAGATCGGCATCGGCGCCGGCCTCATCCTCATCTTCATCCCGCTCTTCATCCTGACGATCGTGGCCAAGATCTTCATCGACCGTTCGCGTGCCGCCCTCCGCCTGGCGGACCTGAAGAAGCGGGAGGCCGAGTACAGCCGCATGAGCCAGCAGGTGACGGAGGCGAAGCTGCAGGCCCTGCAGGCGCAGGTCGAGCCGCACTTCCTCTACAACACGCTCGCCAACGTGCGCGCCCTCACCGAGGTCGATCCCGAGCGCGCCGGCATGATGGTCGACCACCTGATCGCGTACCTGCGCAACGCCCTGCCCAAGATGCGCGAGTCGATCTCGACGGTGGGCCAGGAGGTCGAGCTCGTGCGCGCGTACCTCAACATCCTGCAGATGCGCATGGGCCGGCGCCTCGCGTTCGACATCGCGGTGCCCTCGAACCTCACGGGCCTGCCCTTCCCGCCGCTGATGCTGCCCTCGCTCGTCGAGAACGCGATCAAGCACGGCCTGGAGCCGCAGCGTGAAGGCGGCAGCGTGCACATCGGCGCGCAGTCCCTGGAGGGGCGCCTTCGCCTCACGGTGGCGGACACGGGCCGCGGCTTCGGCGACACCGTGGGCAACGGCGTGGGCCTCGCCAACATCCGCGAGCGCCTCGCCGCCCTCTACGGCGAGAGCGCGAAGCTCACCCTCGAGGCCAACACGCCGACGGGCGTCATCGCGACCATCGACGTGCCCGTGGAGGGCATGCGGGCGAGCGCGTCCGGCGGCCCGATGCCCGATTCCCCCTCGCAGAGCGCGCAGCCGGCCACGGCCGCGGGCAAGGTGTTCTCCGCCGTGGGCACGGCCGAGCGCGTGTGGCGCAAGTCGCTCTCCTTCGCCTTCGTGGGACTCGTCGTCGTGATGGCGATCCTCTGCGGACTTGCCATCGGAGGCATCGTGACCGGCGTCCTGCCCGTGCAGGTCGGCGACGAGACGATGAGCGGCGCGGGCGGGGCCCTCATCGGCGCGGCGGGCGTCCTGCTCGCCTTCTGTGCGGTGGTGCTCGTGCTCGCGGCGGTGCTCGCGCTCATCTACGGCCTGGGCTTCATGTTCGCCGCGCTGGCGATCTTCATCCCGGTGGTGGTGATCGTGGCGATCTCGCCGGCGATCGCGCCGCTGGTGCTGCTCGGGCTGGGCCTGTGGTGGCTCATCCGCCGGGACAAGCGCAAGAAGGCGCAAGCCGCGGCGAAGGTGGAGCCGAAGATGGCCGGGCCGGCGCCAGCCGTGCCCGCCGAGCCGATCATCCGGCGTTCGGCCGATACGCCCCCGCCCATCCCGCCCGAAGATCCTCCCCGCGCCGGTTAGAATCGCGCCATGGCAAACCCCACTGCCGTCCTTGCCGAGGACGAGCCCATCCTGCGCCAGCAGCTCGAAGCCAAGCTGAAGAAGCTCTGGCCGGAGCTGGAGATCCTCGCGAGCGTGGAGGACGGCGAGGCCGCCCTCGAGGCGCTCGAAGACCGCGCGCCGGACTTCCTCTTCCTCGACATCCAGATGCCGGTGATGACGGGCGTGGAGGTCGCGAAGCACGTGCGCGGGCGCAGCCACGTCGTCTTCGTCACCGCGTACGACCAGTACGCCATCCAGGCCTTCGAGACGGGCGCGGTGGACTACGTGCTCAAGCCGTACACCGACGATCGCCTCGCGATGACCGTGGAGCGGCTCAAGGCCAAGCTCGCCACGCCCCCGCCCGCCATCGACGCGCTGCTGGCGAAGCTCGCCGAGCAGCTGCGCGGCGGCGGCTCGGAGAAGCTCAAGTGGATCAAGGCGACGGTGGGGCAGAACCTGCGCCTCATCCCCGTGGACGAGGTGCTCTTCTTCCAGAGCGACGAGAAGTACACGCGCGTCGTGACGGCCGACCTCGAGGCCCTCATCAAGACGCCCATCCGCGAACTCATGGACGGCCTCGACCCGGAGGTCTTCTGGCAGATCCACCGCTCCACGCTCGTGAACGCGAGCGCCATCGCGGGGGTGACGCGCGACTTCCGTGGCCAGGCGCACGTGAAGGTGAAGGGCAAGGACGAGGTGCTCACGGTCTCCCGCATCTATTCGCACCTCTTCAAGCAGATGTAGTCTTGCGTGGCCGGTATGGCCCCGGGATCGCGTTCGATCCATCGGGGGGCGCCACGAGCCACGATGAAGATAACGCCCGAAGACTGGAAACGCGCCGAGCCGGCCTTCACGGACGCGCTCGATCTGCCCGCCGGCGAGCGGGCCGCCTGGCTGCGCGACCTGGCCATCCGCCAGCCGGACGTCGCCTTGCTCGTGGCCGCGCTTCTCGATAGCAACGACCGCGCGGAGCGGTACGCCGAGCTGGAAACGACGCCCCGGCTCGCGGGCCCGGCGCCCAGCCTCTTCCGGGCGGGCGAGTCCGTCGGTCCCTTCCGGCTCCTTCGCCCGCTCGGCCGCGGCGGCATGGGCGAAGTGTGGCTCGCCGAGCAGGCGGACGGGCGCCTCGAGCGGCAGGTGGCCCTCAAGCTCCCCACGCTCTTCGAGGCGGGCGACGAGCGCGCCCGGCGCTTCAGCCGCGAGCGCGACATCCTTGCGAAGCTGGAGCACCCGAACATCGCGCGCCTGTACGACGCGGGCGTGACACCACGGGGCCAGCCCTGGCTCGCGATGGAGTATGTCGAGGGCGAGCCCCTCGACGCCCACGCCCGCGGGCGCCGGCTCGATCTCGCCGCGCGCCTCGGGATCGCACGGCAGGTGCTCGCCGCCGTCGCGCACGCGCACCGCCACCTCGTCGTGCATCGGGACCTGAAGCCCGCCAACATCCTCATCGACCGCGCCGGGCAGGTGCGGCTCCTCGACTTCGGCATCGCGAAGCTGGTGGGCGTGGGCGATGCGGCCGAGGCGCCGGCCGACCTCACGCGCTTGGGCGGCCGCGTGATGACCCTTCGCTACGCCGCGCCGGAGCAGGTGACGGCCGGCGAGATCACGACGGCGACGGACGTGTATGCGCTCGGCGTCGTCCTGCACGAGTTCCTGGCGGGCGCTTCGCCCTATCGCGCGGTGCGTGAAGGGCGCGCGTTCACGGAGGCGGCCCTGCAGCAGGAAGACATCGCGCGCCCCTCGTCCCTCGCCCTGCCGCCGGCCGCAGCCGCGGAGCGCGGGCTCGATTCGTCGCGCGCGCTTTCTCGCCGCCTCGCGGGCGACCTGGACGCGATTCTCCTCAAGGCCCTTCGCCGCGATCCCGCCGGTCGCTATGCCACGGTGGCCGAGTTCGACGAGGACATCCGCCGCCACCTCGAGCACCGCCCGGTCCGCGCGCGTGCCGGCACGTGGCGCTACCTCGCGGGAAGATTCGTGCGGCGCCAGCGGCTGCCCCTCGCGCTGGCCGCGGGCGTGGTGATCGCGCTGGCCGCCGGGCTCGTGATGGCGGAGCGGGAGCGCGCCCGGGCCGAGCGTCACTTCGCCAGCGTCCGCCAGCTCGCGAACACCTTCATCTTCGACGTGCACGGCGACATCGAGAAGCTGCCGGGCTCGCTCGCCGCGCGGCAGCGGCTGGTGAAGACCTCGCTCGCGTACCTCGATTCCCTCGCCGGCGAGACCGGGAGCGACCGCGCGCTGCAGCGTGAAGTCGCGTCCGCCTACCGCAAGATCGCCGAGATCGAGGGCGACTCGCAGGCCGCCAACGTGGGCGAACCGGGCGCCGCTCGCCGGGACGTGCAGAAGGCGATCGCGCTCCTCGAGGCCCTGGACGGATCCGATCCGCGCGACCGGGACACGCTTCGGGAGCTGCGCGCGGCGAAGTCGCTGCTCGCGCGCCTGCTGAAGGACGCGGGCGACGTGGCCGTGATGCCGATGCGCGAATCGGTGGTGGCGGTCGCCGGGCGCGCGGCGGCCCTGCCTTCGGCCACGCTCGAGGATCGTCGCGCCCTGGCCCTCGCGATCACGGACCAGGCGTACGACCTGGCCATCGTGGCATCGGACCGCGCCGCCGCCATGGAGCGGATCGGCGAGGCCACGCGGCAACTGGAAACCCTGGCGCGGGAGGCGCCGGGCGATCGCCTCCTGCGCCAGGCGCAGGCCGATACCTACGAGCGCGCGTCCGCCATCGTCGAGCAGAGCCTCGATGCCGGCGACCTCCCCCGGGCGATCGACCTGCAGCAGCGCTCGGTCGAGCTCACCGAGGCGCTCCACCGCGAGGACCCGCTCGACCAGCGGCTCGAGCAGTCGGTCGTGAAGCGCCTCACGAATCTCGCCGACTCGCAGCGCCTGGCCGGGCAGTTGGACGCCGCGGCGGGCAGCCTCGCCCGCGCGAGGGCCGTGAGTGCGCCGGCCTGGGTCCGCGAGCCGGGGAACGCGGCCAACGCCGTGAGCCACCTGCGCGCGCTCAACGTGAGCCTTGCCGTCGAGCAGGCGCGGGGCCGCCCGGAAAGCGCCCTCGCGCTGTCGCAGGAAATGGAAGGCCTGGTGACGAAGCTCCCGGAGGCCGTGCGCTCGACGATCCGGGTCCGAGCCAACATCGCGAACGCCCGCGGCTACACGGGGCTCGCGTACATGGCGCTCGCCGGCAGTCCGAGGACGCCACCGGCCGAGCGATTGCCCGCGGCGCGGAAGGCACGGGGGCTGCTCGCCGAGAGCCGCGCGTTCCGCCAGGAGATGGCCGACCGCAATCTCGATGCCGCCACCTCCCGCAAGCTGGTCGAGCAGATCGGCGAGGCGATCGCCGAGTGCGATGCGCTCATCGCGCGCCTGCGCGGGGGCCCGGGCGCCGCTGGCACGTAGCCCCGATGTCCTGCGAAGAGGGGACGGGCGCATTTGCGCCTGCGTCCCCGTTTCCGCTAGATTCATCGCGTCCCGACGTGCCACCGGAGCGTGAATGAACGAAGTCCGCCAGGCCCTCGACCGCCTGGGCGAGAGCCCCTCGCCGGCGCTCGACCGGGCCTTTGCCGCGCATTACGCGGACCTGAAGCAGCTCGCCCGCTCGCGCCTGCGCCGCAGCGGCCTCGCGGGCCAGTTCCAGACCACGGCCCTGGTGCACGACAGCTACCTCAAGCTCGCCTCCGGCGTCGAGCGCGAGTTTCCCGACCGCCTGCACTTCCTCGCCTACGCCTCGCGCACGCTGCGAAGCATCGTCATCGACGCGGTGCGCGAGGAAAGGACGCTGCGCCGCGGCGGCGACCTGGAGGTGGTCACGCTCGACACGACCGACGTCCCGGGCCTGCCCGCCTCGCTCGACGTGGAGCGCGTCGATGCCGCGCTCGCCGACCTCGCCCGGGTGGACCCGGGTCTCGCGCGCTTGGTGGAGATGCGCTTTTTCGGCGGCCTCACGGAAATCGAGATTGCCGAGGCCCTCGGTTCCTCGGAGCGCACGGTGCGCCGCGAATGGACGAAGGCCCGCGCGCTGCTGCTCACTTTTCTCGCGGGCTAGGCGGCTCATACCCCGATTTCGACGCTCCGTCCCTGCGGCCGGGGCATCGGCGCCCGGATCGGCTAACCTTCGGGCATGGGAATCGGGAACTTTCTGCGGCGCTGCGAGGCGAAGGCCGACGGCTGGGCCGCCCGCCGCCTTTCGGCCGACGAGATGGGCGAGGCGCAGGAGCTCGACCGGTACCTCAAGCGGAACTGGGCGCGCCTGCTGGCGGGTTACCTGGGCATCACCGCGCTCCTCACGCTCCTGCTCACCGGCATCAAGCCCGCCCTGCCGCTCGGCGAGACGTTCTTCCTCGCGAACGTCCTCGTCGTCGCCACGCTCATCGCCATCGTGGGCGTGTGGTTCGGCCATCGCCGCAGCGCGGGCAAGTCCGTCTGGCGCCTGTCGATCACCGTCATCCTCATCACCTGCGGTGGCGCGCTCACCGGGGCGCTCATCGGGCGCACGACGAAGGGCGAGTCGATCCTTTCGCTGGGGCTGGCGGAGATCGTGCGCATGGTGTCCGTGGGCGTGCTCACGGGCATCGTGGTCGCCATCGTGCTCGTGGGCATCACCCTCGTGCGCACCCGGGAGACGCGGGCCCGGCAGGCCGCGCTCGTGGCCGAGGCGGAACGGGAGCGGCTGGAGAAACGCAACCGCGAGGCGGAGCTGCGATTGTTGCAGGCGCAGGTCGAGCCGCATTTCCTCTTCAACACGCTCGCCAACCTGCGCCACCTCGTGCAGAAGGGCTCCGCCGACGCGCTCCCGATGCTCGACCACCTCATCGACTACCTGCGCACGGCGCTGCCGGGCATCCGCGAGGAAAGCTCGACCGTGGGCCGCGAGGCCGCGCTCGCCCGCGCCTATCTCGAGATCATCCGCATCCGCATGGGCGGGGACCTCGCCTTCGAGATCGACGTGCCGCCGGCCCTGGAGGGCCACGCCGTCCCGCCCCTCATGCTGATGACGCTCGTCGAGAACGCCGTGAAGCACGGCATCGCGCCCGTGGGCCGCGGCCGGGTTCGGCTCGCCGCGACGAGCGCGGGCGGGCGGCTCACGGTGAGCGTCGAGGACGACGGCCGCGGACTCGCCGAAGACCTGAAACCCGGGGTGGGTCTCGCCAACGTGCGCGAGCGCATCGCCACCCTCTACGGCCCCGACGCCTCGCTCGAGCTGCGCGGGCGCGAGGGCGGCGGCGCCGTCGCCGTCCTCACCCTGCCGGACAGACCCTCATGACCGCCATCACCGCGATACTCGCCGACGACGAACCCCTGCTTCGCGAGCAGCTCAGGGACGCGCTCCTCGAGGCGTGGCCCGGGCTCGGGATCGTCGCCGAGGGCCGCAACGGCGCCGAGGCCGTGCACGCCGTGCGCGAGCACCGGCCCGCCATCGCCTTCCTCGACATCGAGATGCCCGGCACCAACGGCCTGGAGGCCGCGCGCCTCATCGGCGAGTCGGCGCACGTGGTGTTCGTGACGGCGTACGACCGCTATGCGCTGGAGGCCTTCGAGCGCGGCGCCATCGACTACGTGCTCAAGCCCGCCACGAAGGAGCGCCTCGCGCAGACCGTGAAGCGCCTCAAGGCGCGCCTCGCCACGCCACCGGCCTCGCTGGAGGCGCTGATGGCGGAGCTCTCGCGCCGCATCCCCGCGCCCGCGCCGCGCCTGAAGCTCCTGCAGGCCACCGTCGGCAGCACGGTGCGCCTCATCGACCTGGACGAGGTGCTCTACTTCCAGTCCGACTCGAAGTACACGCGGGTGGTGACGCGCGAGGGCGAATCGCTCCTCAAGAAGACGCTCAAGGAGCTCATGGCCGAGCTCGATGCCGAGCGCTTCTGGCAGGTGCACCGCTCCACGCTCGTCAACGTGAAGGAGATCGAGTCGGTGACGGCCGACGAGCTGGGGCACCGCGAGATACGGCTCAAGCGCCACCCCGACGTGCTCGAGGTGAGCCGGTCGTTCTCGCACCTGTTCCGCGGCACGTGACGCGCCGGGGCACCGGCGCGAGGACGCTGTCGCCCCACCCCGACGAATCGACCGGCCGGGCGGCTCCGCGCGGCCGTCGCGCGCGCCGAGGCCTGCAACGCGCGGGGTGCCGGGCTTCGGAGGGGTGCGGGAAATCGTCCCGCAAAACGCCTTCCCTTGACTCAGGTCAAGCGACGCTCACGTAGGACT
Source organism: Betaproteobacteria bacterium (assembly GCA_016711875.1). Classification (GTDB taxonomy): domain Bacteria; phylum Pseudomonadota; class Gammaproteobacteria; order Burkholderiales; family Usitatibacteraceae; genus FEB-7. The sequence continues at coordinate 1,409,911 of JADJSD010000001.1, forward strand.
TTCGTCCGCCATGCCGGTGGGGGAATCTGGCACGGCCACTGCCTTCCACCGGGGACACGGTCCCCGGAAGGGCCGGAAGGAAGAAAGCCATGCATCCTCGCGTCGTCCGTACATCCAAGCAGTTCCTCGCCGGCCTCGGCGTCATGCTGCTCGTCATCGCGGCGGCCCGCGCGGTGCCGGATTTCCAGGCGGATCTCTTCGTCCGGTATCCGAACGCGGTGTCGCTCGGTTGCGCGGCTTGCCACACGGACCCGTCCAGTGGGGTCCTCAATCCCTTCGGCCAGGCGTATCTCGAGAACGGGCTCGCGTTCACGCCGACGCTCGAGGCGCTCGATTCCGACGGTGACGGCGTCTCCAACGGCGACGAACTGAAGTACGCGCCGGCCAGCAACCCGGGCGACGCGCAATCGAAGCCCGGGACGGGGCCGCCGCCGACCACGCAGCCCACCGGGGAGGGCGCGGCGCTCTACGGAAGTTACTGCGCCTCGTGCCATGGCCCGATCGCCTCGTCGTCCAAGCGGGGCGCTTCCGCGGCCCGCACGCAGGGCGCCATCGCCGCGAACGCGGGGGGCATGGGCTTCCTGTCGATGCTGACGCCCGCGCAAGTCGACGCCATCTCGTCGGCGCTGGCGACCGCCCCCACGACCGGCCTGTCGTCATCCAACTACACCGGCCTCTGGTGGAACCCGGCCGAATCCGGCTGGGGCATCAGCCTCAACCACCAGGGCGATACCGTGTTCGCCGCCCTTTTCACCTACAGCGACGCCGGCTCGCCGATGTGGCTCGTGATGAGCGCCGGCGCGAAGCAGGCGGACGGCCGGACCTATGCCGGCACGCTGTATCGCGCCCGGGGTCCCGCCTTCGACGCCGTTCCTTTCACGCCGGTCGGCCCGTCGGCCATGACGGCCGTGGGCAACCTCGCCATCGCCTTCGACGGCAGTGCGAGCGCGACGCTCACCTACACGGTGAACGGCAGGGCGGTCGTGAAGCGCATCGTGCCGCAGGTGTTCGGCGGCGCCGCCGCGGTCTGCACGCCGACGACGGGAAGCCGTGCCGCGCTCACGAACTACCAGGACCTCTGGTGGAACCCGGCGGAATCGGGCTGGGGCGTCACCATCACCCACCAGGCCGACACGATGTTCGCCGCCCTCTTCACCTACGACGCCTCCGGCAACGACCTGTGGCTCGTGATGACGCAGGGCACGCGGCAGGCGGACGGCTCCTGGCGTGGCGACCTATTCCGCACGCGCGGCCCGGCCTTCAACGCGCAGCCGTTCACGCCGCTCGCGGCCGCGGACGTCACGAAGGTGGGAGAAGCGCGCTTCGCGTTCTCGGATGGCGCCACCGGCACCCTGAATTTCAGCGTCGACGGCAGGGCCGTCACGAAGTCGATCTCGCGGCAGGTGTTCGCGAACGGCTCGCCTTCCTGCACTTCACCCGCCTCGCCGCAGCCCGTCGCGGGCACCGACGGCCCGACCCTCTACGCGAGCTACTGCGCCTCGTGCCACCAGCCCCTGGAGTCGTCGACGAAGGGCGGCACGACGCTCGCGCGGACGCAGACGGCCATCGCCGGCAACGTGGGCGGCATGGGATTCCTCTCGAACCTCTCGACGCCGCAGCTCGAGGCCATCGTGGCCGCGCTCGCGCCGCTCGTGCCCGCCACGCCCGCCTGCGGAAGTTGCCACTCGGTGCCTCCGGTCACCGGCGGCCACGTTCGCCACGAGCCGCGCGCGAGCTGCGCCACCTGTCACGGCGCCGGCTACGGCCCGGGGTCGGTCAACGCCGCCACGCACAACAACGGCGTGAAGGAAGTGCTCGCGGCCATCGGCTGGAACTCCGCCGCGCGGACCTGCACCAACGGTTGCCACGGGGCCGGCACCTGGTCCACGACGTCCACGCTCGGTTGCACGAGCTGCCATGCCGTGCCGCCGGCCTCCGGCGCCCACGCGCGGCACAACGCGACCGTCTCCTGCGCCACTTGCCATGGCGCGGGCTACAGCCCGACCACGGTGAACGCCGGCACCCACGGCAACGGCCGGCGCGACACGGCGCCCGCCATCGGCTGGAACGCCGGCACGCAGTCGTGCGCCAACGCGTGCCACGGCAGCACGCCTTGGTCGCCCACAGCCACGTTCTCCTGCACGAGCTGCCACGGCAATCCGCCGGCGACGGGCGCCCACGCGAAGCACAACACCGCCTACGCCTGCTCGACCTGCCACGGCGGCGGCTACACGGCCTCGACGGTGAACTCGGCCACGCACCGCAACGGCGTCAAGGAGACCGTCGCGAGCATCGGCTGGAACGCCGGCACGCAGTCGTGCGCCAACGCGTGCCACGGCAGCACGCCCTGGTCGCCCACGGCCACGTTCTCCTGCACGAGCTGCCACGGCAATCCGCCGGCGACGGGCGGGCACGCGAAGCACAATACGCGGTATGCCTGCAGCTCCTGTCACGGCGCCGGTTACGGCCCCGCCACGGTGGGCGCCACCCACCGCAACGGCGTGAAGGAAGTGATCGCCTCGGTCGGCTGGAACGCGACGAGCCAGTCCTGCGCGAATGCCTGCCACGGATCGGGCACGTGGTCGACGACCGCGACGCTCTCCTGCAGCAGCTGCCACGGCAATCCGCCGAGCACGGGCAAGCACAGCAAGCACCGTTCGCGCGCGTGCTCCTCCTGTCACGGGCCGGGCTACACGTCGACCACGGTGAACGCCGCGACCCACAACAACGGCGTCAAGGAGATGGTCACGGCAAGCGGCTGGGCGCCTTCGACGCGAAGCTGCGCCAACTCCTGCCACGGCAAGGAGACCTGGTAAGCGGCCACCCGCGGCACCGCGGCTTCGGGCCGGGAGGCGAGGCGCTACAATGGCGCCTCTTTCCTTGTCGCCCCCCGCCCCGAGATGATCTACGCCCTCGACGTCCGCACCCCGGTCCTTCGCGGCAACAACTTCGTGGCCCCCAACGCGGCCGTGATCGGCTCCGTGGTACTCGAGCGCGGCGCCAGCGTCTGGTGGGGCGTCACGATCCGCGGCGACAACGACGCGATCACGATCGGCGAGAACGTCAACATCCAGGACGGCGCGGTCATCCACACCGATGGCGGCATCCCCTGCATCCTGCACCGCAACGTGAGCGTGGGCCACCTCGCGATGCTGCACGGCTGCACCGTGCACGAGAACTCGCTCATCGGCATCGGCGCCATCATCCTCAACCGCGCCGTGATCGGCAGGAACTGCCTCATCGCCGCCGGCGCCCTCGTGCCCGAGGGCAAGGTGATTCCCGACAACTCGCTCGTGATGGGTTCGCCCGGCAAGGTGGTGCGCGAGATGACGCCGGAGAACATCGCGAACAACACGTGGATCGCCGAGCACTATGTCGAGCGCGCCGGCCAATATCTCGCCGGGCTCAAACCCGCGCCCTAGGGCGCCGCGCCACCGGGGCGCGCTCGTCGCCTGGGCGCTGCTCCTCGCGTACGCGAGCCTCTACCCGTTCCTGCCGATCCGGCTTCCGGGCGAGGACGCGCCGGCGCTCTTCCTGCGCCCGAAGTTCATCTCCGAGTTCGACGTCTTCATGAACGTGGCGGCGTACGCGCCCTTCGGCGCGCTCGCCTGCCTGCACTTCATGTCCGGCCGGGCGCGCTGGAGCGCCCGCTGGCGTGCCGTGCTCCTCGCGGCGACGGTGAGCCTCGCGATGGAGCTCTCCCAGTTCTTCATCGCCACGCGCGTCGCCTCGCTCTTCGACGTGCTGGCCAACACCGCGGGTGCCTTCGTGGGGACGCTGCTCTTCTTCCGCCCGGTCGAGCGCGCGGTGATGACGCCCGTCGCGCGGTTCCGGGATCGGCTCGTCGTTCCCGGCGGCGCGGGCGACATGGGGCTCGTCCTGGTCCTTTTCTGGCTCCTGGCGCAACTCAACCCGGCGTTGCCGTTCCTCGAGGCCGGCAACATCGTCGACGCGACCGGTCCGACGATGGCCGATTTCGTGGTGACGACGGTGTCGGTCGCGCTGTCGGTGGCCGCCTTCGGCCTCTTCGTGTCGGTGCTGCTGCGGGCCGAGCGCGGCTCGCTCGGGTGGACGCTGATCCTGCTCACCGTGGCGCTCTGGTGCAAGTTCACCATGGCCTCGCTCATGCTCAAGCCCAACCTCACGGCGATGTGGATGTCCGAAGGGCGCGTGGCGGGCCTCGTCGCGGGCCTCGCGCTCTTCCTGCCCCTGCGGCTGCTGGGCCGCACGGCCCGCACGTACCTGGCGATCCTGTGCCTCCTCGCCGGCTCGCTCTTCGCCAAGATCTTCGGCGAATACAGCGAGCTCGCCGATTTCCTGCGCCTCTTCCAGTGGCCCCACGGGCAACTCGCGAGCTTCGCCACCCTCACGCGGTGGCTGCACGAATCCTGGCCGGTCTTCACCCTGGCGTGGCTGATCGTGCGCTTCGTGCGCCGCGCGGGCGAGCCGATACAATAGCGGCCTCATCCGGGGGAACGCCGCCATGGGTTTTTACGAACGCCACATCTTCTTCTGCGACAACCAGCGCGAGGAGGCGGACCGCGCCTGCTGCGCCCGCCACGGCGCCGCGGACATGCGCGACTACTGCAAGTCCCTGGTGAAGGCGAAGGGCCTCGCGGGCGCCGGCAAGGTGCGCGTGAACAAGGCCGGCTGCCTCGACCGGTGCGAGGAAGGCCCCGTCGCGGTCGTGTACCCGGACGGCGTCTGGTACACCTACGTGGACAAGTCGGACATCGACGAGATCGTCGAGGAACACCTCGCGAACGGCCGCGTCGTGGAGAGGCTGAAGATTTGACTTCCGCCGGGCGTGCCCACGAGCGGATCGAGGGCCCGGCGGGCGCGATCGAGATCGCCGCGGCGATCCCCGCCGCCCCGCGCGCCATCGCCGTGCTCGCCCATCCCCACCCGCTTTTCGGCGGCACGATGGACAACAAGGTCGTCACCACCGTCGCGCGCGCCTTCCACGACGCGGGCGCCGCCACCTTCCGCTTCAATTTCCGCGGGGTGGGCGCGAGCGAAGGCGCCCACGACGAGGGGCGCGGCGAGACGCAGGACCTGCTCGTCGTCGCGGCGCACGCCGCACGGGCGCTGGGAGACCTGCCCCTGTGGCTCTCGGGCTTCTCGTTCGGCGGCGGCGTCGCGATCCGCGCGAGCACCCGCGTTCCCTTCGCGCACCTGGTGCTGATGGCGCCGGCCCTGCGTCGAATCACCGGCCACGGCCTGGGGACGCCGCCCGACCCGCTCGATCCCTCGCTGGGCACAGTGGGGCTGCACACGGTCGCCAACACGATCATCGTGCACGGCGACAGGGACGACACGGTGCCGCTCGCCGACTCCATCGCCTGGGGCGAGCCGCGCGAGGTGCCGGTGCTCGTGATCCCCGGCGCCGACCACTTCTTCCACCGCAAGCTGCACGTGATCCGCGACGTGGTCGGTCGCCTCGTGCGGCCCGCCGCGTAGCGCCATGGCCATCCTCGAAGCGAAGGCCGTGCGCAAGTCCTACGACGGGCGCGAGGTCGTCGCGGGCATCGACCTCGCGCTGCGCAAGGGCGAGTGCTACGGACTGCTCGGCCCCAACGGCGCGGGCAAGACGACGACCCTTCGCATGCTGCTCGGGCTCACGGCGCCGGACAGCGGCTCCATCGAGCTGCTGGGCCATCCGGTGCCGCAGGCGGCGCGCGAGGGTCGCATCCGCGTGGGCGTGGTGCCGCAGATGGACAACCTCGATCCCGATTTCACGGTGAGCGAGAACCTGCTCGTCTACGGCCGCTACTTCGGGATGAAGGAATCGGAAGTCGCCGCACGCCTGCCGAAGCTCCTCGAGTTCGCCGCGCTGGAGACGCGGGGCGACGCGCGCATCCAGGCGCTCTCGGGCGGGATGAAGCGCCGCCTCGTGCTCGCGCGCGCCCTCGTGAACGACCCGGAGCTCATCTTCCTGGACGAGCCGACCACGGGCCTCGACCCGCAGGCGCGCCACCTCATGTGGGAGCGCCTGCGCCTGCTGCTGCGCCAGGGCAAGACGATCCTGCTCACCACGCATTTCATGGACGAGGCCGAGCGCCTGTGCGACCGCCTCGCGATCATCGACCACGGGAGGATGCTGGCCGAGGGCACGCCGCCCGCGCTCATCGCGGAGCACATCGAGCCGGAGGTGGTCGAGGTCTACGGCGAGGGCGTGGAGGCCTGGTTCGCCGGTCACGCGAAGGCGCTGTCGGCGCGCGCCGAGATCCACGGCGAGACGGCTTTCTGCTACCTGCAGGACGCGGAGCCGCTCGTCGCGAACCTCAAGGGCTTCGCGCACCTGCGCTTCCTGCACCGCCGCGCGAACCTCGAGGACCTCTTCCTCAAGCTCACCGGCCGGGACATGCGCGAATGATCGAGGCCCTTCTCGCCGGCCGGTGGATCGCCGTGTGGCGGCGCAACTACCTCGTGTGGCGCAAGCTCGCCGCGGCGAGCATCGCCGGGAACATCATCGACCCGCTCTTCTACCTGCTCGGCTTCGGCCTGGGCTTCTCGACCATGATCCCGGAGGTGGAGGGCGTGAGGTACATCGCCTTCCTGGCCGGGGGCACCATCTGCTACACGACGATGCTCGCGGCGTCCTTCGAGGCGCTCTACTCGGGGTTCGCGCGCATGCACGTGCAGCGCACCTGGGAGGGCATCATGAACGCGCCGGTGTCGCTCGAGGACGTGGTTCTCGCCGAGTGGGTGTGGGCGGCCTCGAAGAGCCTGCTCTCGGGCACCGCCATCCTGCTGGTGGCCATCGCGCTGGGGCTTTCGCAGTCGTGGACGATGGTGCTCATCGTGCCCCTCGCGTTCCTCATCGGGCTCTGCTTCGCGGGCATGGGCCTCGTGATGACGGCCATCGCGAAGAGCTACGACTTCTTCACCTACTGGTTCACGCTGGTGCTCACGCCGCAGATGCTCCTGTGCGGGGTGTTCTTCCCGCTCTCGGGCCTGCCGGGGTGGGTGCAGGCGATCGCCTCGGCGCTGCCGCTCACGCACGCCATCGCCATCGGCCGGCCGCTTTTCCTGGGGCAGTGGCCGCAGGACGGTCTCCTGCACGCCGCGGTGCTGGCGGCCTGGGGCTTCGCAGGGTTCGCGCTCGCGCTCAGGCTCTTGCGCCGCAGGCTCCTCGCCTAGGCGGTGGCGCTACCCGCGCCGGCGCGCGGCCGGCGAGGGCACCGGAACCATGAACAACGCCTTGGCGAGCGCCTTGCGGTTCTTCACCGCGTCCTCCAGCGTGTACTTGCCGAGCGCCGCGTAGAAGGCCTTCACCGCCTCGGCGAGCGCGAACTTGAGCAGGCAGTCCGCGGTGATCGAGCATTCGTTCGTTTCGCGCTCGAAGCATTCGGCGGGCACGTCTCCGCCTTCCGTCAGCTTCACGAGCGCACCGATGTTGATCTCGGTGGGCGCCCTGGCGAGGGCGAGCCCGCCGCCGCGGCCGCGGGTGTTCTCGAGGTATCCCTCCTTGCCGAGGAAATGCACCACCTTGGTGAGGTGGTTCTCGGAGATCCGGAAGGTGGAGGCGATGCCGGCGATGGTGGAGCGGCCCTCGGGGTGCGTCGCGAGGTACATCAGGACGCGAAGGCTGTAGTCCGTGAAGGTGGTGAGGCGCATGGGGCGGGGTGTTCCCTTTTTATTGGAAGGGAAGCGAACCGCTGGCCGGCTCGCTCCCTTAACCCGCATGCTACTTGCCTTTTAAGCGGCCTGCATCTCCGGGCACGGCCGGGAAAAAAGGCCCGCCCTTGCGGGCGAGCCTTCCGGAGGGGGTGGAGTCCCCGGCGGCGGTATCTCCGACGTCCGGTTTCTCCGGTGACGTGCCCTGGGGGGCGGCCGTCACGAGAACCATTCTGCCCCGGCGTCGTGACGCCGATGTGACGAAAAGCGGGCCTGGATGCCGGTACTTCTCCCTTGACGGCACCGGGCCGTCACGGAACCGACACGGAATCGTCACGGCAGCCTGCAACGCTGGAGGACCCACCACTCCTCCGCAGGCAATCATGAGACCGATCCACCCGCTGCTCCTGGCCGCCGCCGTGCTGGCGGCCCTCGCCGGCTGCTCGAGCCACAGCAACGACCTCAACGAGGCGCCGCTCACGGTGAAGATCCTGCACGTGAACGATCACCACTCGCGCCTCGACGCCGAGACCGTGAACCTGAACGTGACCACGGCGAGCGGCGCCAAGGAAAGCGTGGTGTTCGATCTCGGGGGCTTCCCGCGCGTCGCCGCCGCGATCCAGGCCTTGGCGGCCACGAGCCCCAACGTGCTCAAGCTGCATGCGGGAGACGCGATCACGGGCGACCTCTACTACACCATCACCAACGGCAAGGCCGACGCCGACCTCATGAACACGGTCTGCTTCGATGCCCTGGCGCTCGGCAACCACGAGTTCGATTCCGGCGACGCCGGGCTCAAGACCTTCCTCGACTTCCTGCGTCCCGCCGCTGGCGCCGGCGGCTGCAACACGCCGGTCCTGTCGGCCAACACGCGCCCGTCGCTGGGGGTGTCCGCCCTCACGCGCACCAGTGCCACCGACTACTTCCGCCCGTCGACGATCGTCGAGCGCAGCGGCGCGAAGATCGGCATCGTCGGCATCACCGTCGCGGGCAAGACGAAGAACTCCTCCCGACCGGACGCGACCACGGTGTTCGAGGACGAGGTCACGGCGGCGCAGCGCGAGATCGACGCCCTGCGCTCCCAGGGCGTGTCCCGCATCGTCCTGCTCACGCACCAGGGCTACGAGCAGGACGTCGCCATGGCGCCCCGCCTCACCGGCGTCGACGTCATCGTGGGCGGCGATTCCCACACGCTGGTCGGTCCCTCCACGCTCACCGGTTACGGCATCACGCCCGCGGGCCGCTACCCGACGATGGCGAGCGATGCGGCCGGCCGGAACGTCTGCATCGTCCAGGCCTGGCAATACAGCTGGGTGGTGGGCGAGCTCGACGTGAGCTTCAACAGCGCGGGCGATGTGGTGTCGTGCTCGGGCGGTCCGCGGGTGCTCATCGGCAACGCCCTGCGACGCGCCACCGGCAGCGTGGCGCTTTCGGCCGCCGACCAGGCGGCCATCGCCGCCGATGTCGCCAGGGAACCTTCGCTTCGGGTGCAGTCGCCTTCGGCAACGGCCGGCACGGTGCTCGCCGCCTACAAGACGCAGAAGGACGCCTTCGGCGCGACCAAGGTCGGCACCTCCGCCGACAACCTCTGCCTTCGCCGCGTTCCCGGCACGAAGCGCGACACGACGCGCTCGGCGCTCGGGGACACGTGCAACAAGGCGGCCTTCACGAATGCCCACGGCGGCGACGCCCAGCAACTCGTCGCCTTCGCCTACCTCGAGCAGGGCAAGCGCTTCGGCGGCGCGGACATCGCGCTCCAGAACGCCGGCGGGGTGCGCATCGACATCCGGCAGGGCGACGTCACGATCGGCACGGTGTACACCCTGCTGCCGTTCAAGAACGTGCTCGCGCGGCTCACCATGACCGGCGCCGAGGTCAAGGCGACGCTGGAGGATGCGATCACCTTCGTCCTGGCCTCCGCGGGCAACTCCGGCGCCTACCCCTATGGCGCCAACATCCGCTGGACGGTGGACCTGAACCAGCCCGCGGGAAGCCGCTTTTCGGCCATCGAGGTGAAGAGTGCCTCGGGCACCTGGACACCGATCAACCCGTCGGCTTCGTACAAGGTGATGGTCAACGACTTCCTCGTGGCCGGCGGCGACGGCTGGAACACGCTCAAGACCATCACCGGGGCACGCCGCGAGGACCAGCTCTTCCTCGACTACGCCGATTCCTTCGTGAACTACACGAAGTCGGTGCAGACCCTCGCGAAGCTGCCGGAATCCGAGTACAGCACGCAGGTGTTCGTCGACACGCCCTGATCTGCCGGAAGCGGCAAGGGCCGCTCGCGCGGCCCTTGCCCGAAGGGTGCCCGACCGGCGGCCCTACTTGTACTTGATCGTGCAGCCGTAGGGCGTGGTGGAAGCGGTCGAGACGGGCTTGCCGGCCTTCATCTCTTCGAGCGCGACGGCCACGAAGTTCTTCGCGCCCTTCACGTCCGCGGGGTTCGCCGAGCGGTTGTCGTCGATGGCGCCGTTGTAGGCCACCTTGCCCGTGCCGTCGATGATGTACATGTGCGGCGTGGTCTTGGCGCCGTAGGCGATTCCGACCTTCCCGGGCTCGTCCATCAGGTACTTCGCGGGGGCCGCGCCGAAATCGGTGAGCGTCTTCGTGAGCGCATCGGGTTTCATGTAGTCCTGGTGGGCCGCGTTCGTCGAATTGACGGCGAGCCACACGACGTCGCCGCCGTACTTCTTCTGCAGGGCCTGCATGTTGCCGCTCTTGTAGTGCTTCTGCACGAAGGGGCAGCCGAAGTTGTGCCATTCGAGCACCACCGTCCTGCCCTTGTAGTCGGCGAGGTTCACGGTCTTGCCGGCGAGGTCCGTGAGGGTGAACGCGGGGGCGGCCGCGCCCGCGGGGGCATTGGCGAAGGCGGCAGGAACGAAGGCGGCGGCAATGGCGGCCGCGCAGGCGAGGCGTACGGTCTTCATGGGGGTCTCCTTCAGTTTTTCGGCGGGGCGGGAAGGGCGGCCTGCTTCGGGGCGGGCAGCCGGGACAGTTCATCGACGACGATCGAGGCGGTGAGGACCTCGGGCAGAAGCTTCGGTTGCGTGGCGCCCGGCGCGTAGACCGCGTAGACGGGCAACGCATTGCGGCCGAGCTCCGCGAGGGCGGCGGTGATGCGGGGATCGTGGTTCGTCCAGTCGGCCTTGAGGGCCACCACGCCGCGGTCGGAGAAGGCCTTCACGACCTCTTCGCGGTTCAGGGCCACGCGCTTGTTCACCTGGCACGTGACGCACCACGCCGCCGTGAAGTCGACGAAGACCGGTATGCCGGCCGCGCGCAGTTGCGCCAGCTTCTCCGGCGACCAGGCTTGCCAGGGCACCTCGCCCGCGCGCGGGGCCGAAGCCTGCGCCGCGCCGGGCGCCGTCGCGCCGTGCGGCCACGCGAGCCACAGGCCGGTGGCGGCGAAGGCGGCCGCGAAGACGAAGCGCAGCAGGCTTTCCGAACGGGCCCAGCGGCCATAGATCCATGCGGCCAGGGCGAGCAGCAGAAGGCCCGCGAGCAGCATCATCACCGCGTCGTTGCCCGCCTGCGCGCCCAGCACCCACGCGAGCCAGACCACCGTCGCGAACAAGGGGAAGGCCATGACCTGCTTGAAGGTCTCCATCCACACACCCGGCTTGGGCAGGCGCTTGAGCGCGTTCGGGAAGAGCGAGAGCAGGAGGACCGGCGCCGCCATGCCCACGCCCAGCATCGCGAACACGGCGAGCGAGACCGCTGCCGGCTGCGCGAGCGTGAAGCCCACGGCCGCGCCCATGAAGGGCGCCGTGCAGGGTGTCGCGACGACGGTGGCGAGGACGCCCGCGAGGAAGGCATCCGCATACCGGCCCTGCGCGGAAACGTTCGACGTCATCGACTGCGCGAAGCCGCCCCACTCGAAGACGCCGAAGAGGTTGAGCCCCATCAGGAAGAAGAGCGCCGCGAGGAGCATGACGAAAGCGGGCGACTGCAGCTGGAAGCCCCAGCCGAGCTGCGCGCCGCCGGCCCGCAGCGCGAGGAGCAGCCCCGCGAGCACGAGGAAGGAAACGAGAACGCCGGCCGAGAACACCACGCCCTGCATCCAGAGCGCGCGCGCGTCGCCGTGCGCGTGCCGCACGAAGCCCATCACCTTGATGCCGAGCACCGGGAACACGCAGGGCATGAGATTCAGGAGGATACCGCCCAGGAACGCGAAGGCGAGGGCGGCGAGGAGGCTTCCCTCGGCGCCCGCGGGCGCCGGCGCATCCGGCACCGGCAGCGCGGCGGCCGGCGCGGGGAACGAAGTGACGAGAGGCGCGGCGATCTCCACGGCCTTGCGGCCCGGCAGGCCCGGCCATGCGCCTTCCGTGACGATCACGCCACTGACGGTGGTGACGTCCTTGATTTCGGGCTGCGCGAGCTTCACCGCGAGCCGGAATCCCCCGCCATCGCGGGCGAGGGCTTGCGGCGCGGCCGGCTCGATGAAGCTTTCGCGATCCGGGAAGAAGAACGCCTTGCCCGGGGCGACGGCGCCTTCCGGTGGCATGAGGCGCACGGTGAGCTGGCCACCGGCCATCGTCGATTCGGCCTTCCAGCCCTCCGCCTTCGCAGGGAGGGACGCCCGGGCCTTGGCGAAACGCGCCACCTCGCCGGACTTGGGCGCCGGATCGCCCTCGGCGACGGCGAATTCCAGCTTGAGCGAGGCTTTCTCCGGGATGCACACGTCGTTGCAGACGAGCCAATCGGCATCGCCGGCGATCGTCACCGGGCCGGGCTTCGCGTTCGCGGGCGGCGTGAGCTCGGCCAGCAGCATCGTCTCGCCGCTGTAGCCGTAATTCACGAGCGGGCCGAAAGGCAGGCGCTCAGGGTGGGGCCACTGGAAGGCGCCCGCCGTCCAGCCCTCCGGCAGGGTCCAGCGGATCTTCGTGGGCAGGCCCGAATCCCCGGGGTTCTTCCAGTAGGTGTGCCAGTGCTCGTCGTGCTTCAGGCGCAGGCCGACGGTGGCGGGCTTGCCGGCGACGGCCGCGGCCTTCTCGGCGTGCAGCTCGGCCTCGACGCGTTCGGTGCGCACGGGCGCCGCGTGGGCGGCGGGCGCCGCGAACGCGAGGAATGAGAGGGCGGCGAGGGCGGCGCCGGCGATGCGCGGGAGGAGTCGGGTGGGGGACATGCCGTAGAATTCCGGAAAGCCACCCCGTAGAGGGCCCCGAGGCGTCGAAAGTTCCTCGCCGGCCCCGCCTCCCATGCCTCCCACCACCGCGTATTTCGTCGTCTTCATGGCGCGCCCATTCTACCGGGCGGCCCCCCGGAGGCCTTCATGGCCGTCCTGAGGCGCCTGCCGGGCGCGGCCGCCACAGCGCCCACGGTGGCCCGGGCCATCGATGGCAACGTCCATTTCTACGCCACCTGCCCGCGCGGGCTCGCCGCGGCCCTCGCCGAGGAGCTCACGGCCCTGGGCGCGCAGAATGCCAGCGCCGACGAGGCCGGCGTCTCGTTCGAGGGGCCCTTCGAGGTCGCCTACGCCGCCAACCTCGAGTCGCGCCTCGCCACCCGCATCCTCTGGCGGATGACGCGGTTCGACTACCGCAACGAGAACGACATCTACGAGGGCGCGAAGCGCGTGCGCTGGCACGCCCACTTCGGCGTCGAGCGCACCTTCAAGGTCGAGACGAACGGGGTCAAGGCGCCGGTGAAGAGCCTCGACTTCATCACCCTCAAGGTGAAGGACGCGGTGGCCGACGTGTTCCGCGACGCCCTCGGCAAGCGCCCCGACGTCTCCTCGCGCGAGCCGGACGTGCGCGTGCACTGCTTCCTCGACGCGAAGTGGTGCACCCTCTACCTCGACACGAGCGGCGAGCCCCTCTTCAAGCGCGGCCGGCGCGAGCAGGTGGGCGAGGCGCCCCTCAAGAAGAATCTCGCGGCCGGGCTGCTGAAACTGTCGGGCTGGACGCCGGGCCAGCCGCTTCTCGACCCGATGTGCGGCTCGGGGACCATCCTCGTGGAGGCCGCGGAGATGGCGCTGCAGCTCGCCCCCGGTCGCGACCGCCCGTTCGGGTTCGAGAACCTCACGCGGTTCGACGCGGCGAAGTGGGCCGAGATCAAGGCGGCGGGGCTGGCCCGGGCCGAACTGATCGCGCCCAAGCCCATCTTCGGCTCCGATCTCTACGGCCGTTCCGTCGAGGGCGCGCGCGCCAACCTGCGCGACATGGGCCTCGAGAGCGTGGTCTCGCTCAAGCAGGTGAACCTGCTGGAGATCTCCGCGCCGGCCGAGTCGGGCTTCATCGTGACGAACCCGCCCTACGGCGTGCGCCTGGGCGAGAAGGAGACGCTGGCCGATTTCTACCCGGAGCTCGGGCACCTGCTCAAGCAGAAGTTCGCCGGCTGGAACGCGTACATCCTGTCGGGCGACACGGACCTGCCCAAGCTCATCCGCCTTTCGGCCACGAAGCGCACGCCGCTCTACAACGGCGCGATCGAGTGCCGCCTGTACGAGTACCGCATGGTGGCGGGCGCCAACCGGCGCCCATGACGGTCGCGACGCTCGCGAAGCTCCTGCTGGTCCCCCTCGCGGTATGGCTCGCGAGCCTCGCGGCGCGCAAGTGGGGGCATTCGGTCTCCGGGTATCTCGGCGGCTTTCCGCTCATCGGCGGTCCCATCACGCTGTTCCTCGCCATCGACCTGGGGCCGGCGTTCGCCGCAGGCTCGGCGCTCGTCACGCTGGCGGTGGTGGCCGGGCAGGCGGCGCACCTCACGACGTTCTCGCGCGCGGGCCGGGCCTGGGGGCCGATCCCCGGCCTCCTCTCGGGGTGGACGGCCTTCGTCGTCGCGGCGGCCGCGATCTCGATGCTGCCCCTGGGCCCCGGCCTGGCGCTGCTCCTCGCGGCGGGCGGGCTTCTCCTGGCGGCGAAGGTGCTCCCGCGGCCGAAAGGCACGGTCGCCTTGCCGTCCATCCCGCCCGTCGAGCTCTGGCTGCGCCTGGGTGCCGCCCTGCTGCTCGCGGCCGCGATCCTCCTGGGGGCATCGACTCTGGGGCCGGTCGTGAGCGGCATCCTGCTGTCGATGCCGGTCACCGGATCGATCATGCCGCCCTTCACGCTCGCCCTCTACGGCGAGGACGCGCTCGCGCGGTTGCTGCGCGGGTTCGTCACGGGGCTCACGGGCTTCTCGGCGTTCTTCGCCGTGGTCGCCCTGGCGCTCGTGCCGCTCGGCATCGCGGCGACTTTCGCTCTCGCGACCCTCGCGGCCTTGATCGCCGTCACATTCGCCTCACGACGGGACGAAGCTTCGCGTCGGGACTGACGTACCTCAAGAAATCCGCCGGGCCTCGGGCTAGCCTTGACCGGTAAGGCGATCGCGGCACTCGCGAACGCCGTGGCCGCAAGGAGAACCCCATGAACGCACCCATCATGCCCACCGCCTCGATGCGGCGGCGAAAGGTGCTTCCCCGGCCCATCCGCCAGCTCGTGAGGAACCTGCCCCACCTGCCGTCCTCGGCCGTGGTGGCGACCGTGCTCAACCTCACGCTGCGCCGGCGCCTGCCGCGCGAGACGCTGGAGCAGCTGGAAGGGCGGGTCTTCTTCGTCGAGGTGCGCGACGTGGAACTCGTCATGGCCTTCAAGACCAGCGGCCGTCGCTTCTACCCGGTGCCGCCGGTGGGCGAGCCCGCGCTGCGCTTCCGCGTGAACGCCTCGGATTTCGCCGTGCTCGCCGAGCGCGAGGACCGCCCCGACGGCCTCTTCCTGCACGATCTCGTCGTCGTGGGCGACCCGAAGGTCGCCCAGGCCGTGCGCGAGACGCTCGCGCGGCTGGACGTGACCCATGCGCGCAAGCTCATCGCCCGAGTGGTCCGTCACGTCGAGCGCACGGCCGGGCCGGGTTGAGCGCGGCTTCGCGTCCCTCCCTCGCGGGGCAACTGTTCGGCGCGCTGCACGGCGCCGGCGCGCGGGAGGTTTTCGGCATCCCGGGTGACTTCGCGCTGCCGTTCTTCGATGCCCTGTGCGCCGACGGCCGGCTGCCGCTCTACACCCTGTCGCACGAGCCGTCGGTCGGGTTCGCCGCCGATGGCGCGGCCCGCATGCGGGGGGCGCCCTCGGTCGCCGCCGTCACCTATGGCGCCGGTGCGCTCAACCTGGTGAACGCGGTGGCCTCCGCCTTCGCCGAGCGCTCGCCCGTCGTCGTGATTTCCGGGGCGCCCGGCGCGGCCGAACGCCGCTCGGGCCTCATGCTTCACCACCAGGTGAAGACCCTCGAATCGCAGTACGACCTCTTCCGGCAGGTGACGTGCGACCAGGCGCGGCTGGATGATCCGTCGCGGGCCGGGCGCGAGATCGCGCGCGTGCTCGCGTCGGCGAAGCGCCATTCGCAACCCGTGTACCTCGAGGTCCCGCGCGACATGGTGAACGTCGCCTGCGACCCTGCGCCGCCCGGGACGGAACCGCCCATCGACGAGGAAGCGCTCGCCGCCTGCGTCCAGGAGGTGCTGGGGCGGCTGGCGGCGGCGAAGTCGCCGGTGCTCATGGTGGATGTGGAGGTGCGCCGCTTCGGGCTCGAGGCCGCCGTCGCCTCGCTCGCGAAGAAGCTCGGCATCCCCGTCGTGACCAGTCTCATGGGCCGCGGCCTCCTCGAGGGCACGGACGCGCCGCTCGTGGGCACCTACCTGGGGCTCGCGGGCACGCCCGAGGTCTCGCGGCTCGTGGAGGAGTCGGACGGCCTGCTCCTGCTGGGCGTGATCGTCTCCGACACGAACTTCGGCGTCTCGGCGAGCCGCGTGGACCTGCGCCGCGCCATCCTCGCGCTCGATCGCGAGGTGCGGCTGGGCTTCCATACCTATGCCGACATCCCGCTCTCGCGCCTGGTCGAGGCGCTCCTCGCGCGGGCGACGCCGCTCGCGAAAGCCCGTGCCGTCGCGCCCGTCGAGGCGCCGCGCGGCCTGGTGAGGGACGGCACGGCGCCGGAGCCCACCGACGTGGCACGCGCGCTCAACGACCTGATGGACTCCCGGGGCCGCATGCCCGTCGCCACCGACGTCGGCGATTGCCTCTTCACCGCCATGGACCTGCAGCGCACGGACCACGTGGCCCCCGGCTACTACGCGAGCATGGGTTTCGGCGTGCCCGCGGGGCTGGGCGTGCAGGCCGCGAGCGGCCGGCGTCCCGTGATCCTGGTGGGCGACGGCGCCTTCCAGATGACGGGCATGGAGCTCGGCCATTGCGCCCGCCACGGTTGGGACCCGATCGTCGTGGTGCTCAACAACGGCGGCTGGGGGATGCTGCGCGCCTTCCGGCCCGACGCGGCCTACAACGCGCTCGGCACCTGGGACTACGCGACGATGGCGCCGGCGATGGGCGGGGTGGGGCACCGCGTGACGACGCGCGCGGAACTGGGCGCGGCGCTGGAAATCGCGGGGCGGGAGCGGGGACGCTTCCACCTGCTCGACGTGCGCATCGCGCCGGGGGCGCTATCGGGAACCCTGCGGCGCTTCGCGGAGGCGGTGTCGCGCGTGTCGGGTTGAAGGCTTGGGAACCGCAGATGAACCGTGGTCGCGAAGCGCCGGCAAACCAACATCCTGAACGCAGATGGCTTGTGATTCGTTGAGAGCGTGCTGATGGTGAATATCCAGATATTCACCAAGGGCACGGCCTGATCTCATCCACGAATCATCTGTGTTCATCCGTGTTCATCTGTGGTTCCAACGCCTTTGACCTGCCGTCGCCGCTCAGCGGCTCTTCCACGCCCACTCGACTAACGCGTCGAGCGCTGGCTGCGCGCGATTGGCGTTCTCGTGGTTCACGATCATCACGACGAGGCGCCTCTCGCCGGCCGGCGTGAGCACGTAGCCCGCGACACTCTGCACGCCCGTGAGCGTGCCGCCCTTCAGGTGCGCCTGGCCCGCGAAGGCGCCGTTCTTCAGCTTGAACGTGCCGTCCACCGCATAGAGCGAAAGCGAGGAAACGAGCTCGGGCATCGCGGGACTCGTCCACGCGGCCTTCAGCACGCCCGCGAGGCTCGAGGCGCTGATGCGTTCGGCGCGGGACAGGCCGGAGCCGTTCTCGATGACGAGTTCCGGCGCGCTCACGCCTTTCGAAGCGAGCCAGTCGCGCACGACCTTGTCGCTCGCCTTCGCCTCGCCCGGCGCGCCGTTTCTCGCGGAGAGGGCGAGGAAGAGCTGGCGCGCCATCACGTTGTTGGAATGCTTGTTCACGTCGCGCACGAGCTGCGCGAGGGGCTCGGATTCGAAGCGCAGGACCGGCTTCGCATTCGCGGGCGTCGGCGCGGCGCGCACCTTCCCCGAGAACTTGCCACCGGTCTCGCTCCAGAGCCAGCGGAAGAGCGCCTCGGCATAGCGGTCCTGGTCGAAGACGGACAGGGGCAGGAACTTCTCGCCGCAGTCCGCCGGATAGGTGCCGGTGAATTCGGCGATGGCGAGGAGCCCGCTTTCCTCGATCGTGTACTTGAGGTTCCGGCGCCAGTTGCCGCAGGGCTCTTTCACCACCTTCAGGCGCGAGAGCACCTCCACCGTCGGGAAGTCCGGCTCGGCGAGCACCGTGACGCCTGTCGCGTCCGGGATGAAGCGGAAGGCGATGGCCTTGTAGTGCAGCAGCAAGGCGTCCGGGCCGACGTTGTAGGCTCGCCGCGCCTCGCCGTCGAACTTCGCCGGATCGTGGGACGAGGTCCCGAAGAAGGATCGGTCGAGGATCACGTCGCCGCGGATCTCGCGGATGCCGCGCGCGCGCACCTGCCGTACGAGCTGCCAGAGGCGCTCGTAGGTGAGCTTCGGGTCGCCGCCGCCCTTGAGCACGAGGTCGCCCTCGAGCACGCCGCCCGACGGCTCGGCCGTGGCGAGCACCTGGGTGGTGAACGCATGCGCGGGCCCCAGCAGGTCGAGCGCGGCGAAGGTCGTGACCAGCTTGATGGTCGAGGCGGGATTGAGCGCCTTGCCGGCGTTGTGCTCGAGGAGCCGCTTGCCGCCCGTCACCGGCTCCACCACGGCGCCGACCGCGGATTCGGGGACGCCGGCCTTCGCGAGCGCGTCGCGGACGGTGGGCGGGAGCTGCGCCAGCGCGAGGGCCGGGCAGAGGAGGGCGAGGGCGAGCAGGG
This sequence comes from Betaproteobacteria bacterium, assembly GCA_016711875.1. Taxonomy (GTDB): domain Bacteria; phylum Pseudomonadota; class Gammaproteobacteria; order Burkholderiales; family Usitatibacteraceae; genus FEB-7. The sequence continues at coordinate 1,428,586 of JADJSD010000001.1, forward strand.
CTTTCAACGGCGTCCCCAGCGGTGGGCGATCGCGATGCCGGCCTTCACGAGCGTCGCGAAGGCCTCGTCGTCGATCACGTAGGGCGGCATGAAGTAGACGGTGTTCCCGATGGGTCGCAGGAGCGCGCCGTCGGCGAGCGCCGATTCGAAGGCGAGGCGGGCGAACTGCGTCTCGTCCGTGTCCACCTCGAAGGCCCAGATCATCCCGAGGCGGCGCAGGTTCCGCACTCCGGGCTGGTGCGCGAGCGGGGCCGCGATGAGGTCGAAGCGTTCCGCCTTCTCGCGGTTGGCGCGGATCACGTCGCCTTCCTCGAAAAGATCCAGCACGGCGAGCGCCGCGCGGCAGGCGATCGGGTTGCCGGTGTACGAGTGGGAATGCAGGAAGCCGCGCGCCGTGTCGTCGTCCCAGAAGGACGCGTAGACCTCGTCGGTGGATAGCACGCACGAGAGCGGGAGGAACCCGCCCGTGATGCCCTTCGAAAGACAGAGCAGGTCCGGCGCGATGCCCGCCTGCTCGCACGCGAACATCGTCCCGGTGCGCCCGAAGCCCGTCATGATCTCGTCGGCGATGAGCAGGACCTCGTGGCGCGTGCACAGCTCGCGCGCGAGGCGCAGGTACTCCGGGTGATACATGCGCATTCCGCTCGCGCCCTGAACGAGCGGCTCGACGATGAAGGCCGCGATGCGGTCGCCCTCGTCCTCCAGGAGCCGCGCGAGCGCCGCGGCCGCCTCCACGGCGCAGGGCTCGGAGCAGGACTCGCGGCCCTGCGGTCCGTTCGACGGAAAGGGCGCCTGCAGGTTGCCGCGCAAGAGCGGCGCGTAGGCATCGCGGAAGACCGGCACGTCGGTGACCGAGAGCGCGCCCACCGTCTCGCCGTGATAGCCGCCCTGCAGGGCCACGAACCGGTTCTTGCCCGGCCGGCCCCGGTTGGCCCAGTGGTGGAAGGCCATCTTGAGCGCGATCTCCGTGGCCGAGGCGCCGTCCGAGGCGTAGAAGGCGTGGCCGAGCCTGCCCGGCGCGATCGCCGAAAGCCGCTCCGAAAGCGCCACCACCGGTTCGTGCGTGAAGCCGGCGAGCATCGCGTGCTCGAGCGAGGCGGCCTGCTCCGCGATGGCGGCGGCGATTCGCGGATGGCCGTGGCCGAAGAGATTCACCCACCAGGAGCTCACGCCGTCCACGAACCGGCGGCCCTCGACGTCCTCGAGCCATGCACCGGAAGCGCGCGCGATCGGCACCAGCGCAAAGCGCTCGTGATGCTTCATCTGCGTGCATGGGTGCCAGACGGCGGCGAGGGAGCGGGCGACGAGGTCGGCGTTGCGGGTCACGGCGAGGGTCTTCGGCACGAGGACCGCCATTCTAGCGGCGCGCGGTGCAAGGCGCGGCTTGGCAACCGATGCGGTCGACTGCTAGCAACACGGCGCGCGCGATCCATGCGACATATCGACCGCGCACGGGCCTTGCTTGTGCCCACTGGCGATTGCGGTGTCTGGTTTCTGCATCAGGTTATCGACAACTGACGGAGGGACTCATTCCATGCAACTGCTCGACTGCATCGAGACGCAACTGCTCTCGAACCGCCTGCCCCTCGTAGGCGTGAGCGTGGCGGCGGTGCCCCACGCGAACACCCCGGTGGTCCTCACCCTGCACTGGCACGGCTTCGTGGAGACCCGGCTCGCGGACATCACGGACGCGAACGTCGTCGCCTACCAGCCGGTGCCCAGCTCGGCCCTGCAGGTGAACGAGCGCTGGGACCGGCTCGAGGACCTGGAGAACGCCATTCTCGACGTGGCCTGGGAGCTGGGTTCCTGGGATCTCGCGCGGCAGGAGGCGAAGCCCTTCGTCCGCCCGGGCGGCACGGCGCGGGAATCCTTCGACTGCATGAACGCCTTCGGCAACCCGCCGGTGCTGATCGAGGGCCAGCCGCCGGTGGTGGCGGAGGTGCCCGACGGCGAGGACCTCATCGACGCGGCCGGGCGCGGGGGTTACGTGCAGTGGATGTTCCGCCCGGTGCGCGGCGGGCTCTGGGCGGAGGTGGCGGACGACGTGACGCTCCAGGAAGGCGGGTACCGCAACCCGCCCTGCCCGCACCTGGCCGCCCCGACGAAGCCGGGCAAGGCGCGCCGGGTGGTGTACCAGTTCGGGCGGAGCGAGAAGCTCATCGGGTGATACGCCGGGATACGCCTTCTACCCGGTCGGGGTCGCCCATCGGCGCCGTTGACCGGGGCGCGCAAGCCGCTATCATGCGGCCATGGAAGGTGCATTCACGATGCCGCTTCTCGATGCGGACGGATACCTGGTCGAGCCCCGCGAATGGACGGAGGCGGCGGCCGTGGAACTCGCGCGCCGCGAGGGCATCGCCCTCACCGACGAGCATTGGGAGGTGATCCGCTTCATGCGCGCCTGGTACGACGAGCACCAGGTCGCCGCCGACGCGCGCTTCGTGATCCGGCACCTGCAACGGCGCCAGGGCGAAGGCGCGCGCAACCGGCTCTTCGAGCTCTTTCCCTACGGCTACCCCGGGCAGGCCTGCCGGATCGCCGGCATGCGCAGGCCCCGGGCCTGGAGCACCGGCTAGGCGCGGCGCCGGCCGGCCGCGATCGCCTCAGCCGGTGGCCTTCGTCGCCTCCTCGCGTGCGCGTGCGCGTTCGGCTTCCTGCTCCGCCACGAGCTTGTACGCCATGTAGTACTTGTAGATGTTCGAGACGTAGGTGACGGTCTCGGCGCCGATCTTGTCGGCCGTCACGAGCTCCACGTGCCTGAACCAGCGGTTCGGGTCGAGGCCGCGCTTCGCCGCCTCCGCTCGCAGGCCCTTCATGCGCCCGGGCCCGCAGTTGTACGAGGCGAAGGTGAAGAGCGCCTTGTCGAGGTCCGTCATCGGCTCCTTGGCGTAGAAGGTGTTCATCATGAAGCGCATGTACTTCACGCCCGCGTGGATGTTCGGCTCGAGCTGCGCGATGTCGCCGACCGCGAGGTCCTTGCCGGTCGCGGGCATCACCTGCATCACGCCGATGGCGCCCACGGGGCTCTTCGCGCCCTGGTCCAGGCGCGATTCCTGGAAGCCCTGCGCCATCATGAGCAGGTGGTCCATCTCGTAGCGGCCGGCGTACTTGCGGAAGAGCTCCACCACCTGGCGGTACTTGCGCATCTCGGCGTCGTCGGTGGCGGCTTTCAGGCGCCGCGGGTCGTTCAGGTAGCGCTTCATCACGCTGCGGCCGAAGGTCCCGTCGCGGTGCTTCGCGATGAACGCGTCGAGCTGCGCCTTGAGCAGCGGGCTGCCCTCGCGGAGGGCCCAGGCCACCCGGCCGCCGGTCGCGACGGCTGCGCCCTCGTTCACCTTCACCTTGCGGTACACCTTCGACCAGAAGGCGGCCTTGTGGCTGTCGATCACCAGGTGGTCGACGAGATTCACCTCGAGCATCTCCATGAGGTCCTCGTCCTCGAGGTCGTCGGGCGCCTCGCGCAGCTTCACCGGCGCCTTGCCCGCACGGGCGAGCCGGGCGTTCAGCTCGACCAGGTGCTCCCAGTAGGACGATGACTTGCGCACGTAGACCTCGCGGCCCGAGAGATCCTCCGCGGACGCGAGGGACGCCGCTTTCGGGCTCGAGAGGATCACCTCGCTCACGTTCTCGAGCGTGGGCGAGGTGAAGTCGACCAGCTTGTCGCGCGCGTCGGTCACCGTGAGGTTGGCGGCGGCGACGTCGCCCCGGCCCTTCACCAGGGCCGTTAGGAGCTCCTCGCGCGGCACGGGAATGAAGACGACGTGGAACTTGAGCGCCCGGGTCTTCAGCCGCTTGTTGGTCTCTTCCTCGAACAGCCGGAAGGTGTCGTAGGTGATGCCGCGCTGGACGCCCTTCTCGACGAAGTAGTTCGTCTTGTTGGGAACGACGAGCACCCGCAGCGTGCGTCGCTTCTCGATCCCGTCCCAGTCGCCGGTCCAGTCGCGCAACTGGGTGGACATCGTGCCCGGGGGCTGCGCGGGGGCGGCGGGACGATCCGCGGCGAGGAGCGCCGGGGCGACAAGGGCGCTGGCCATGACGACGAGCAGGCGGACGGTAAGGCGCATGGAGCTTCCTCGGGCAGGAGACGCGTGGATGGAAAAGCGTACGGCAGATCGCCGCCGGGGGCGAGACAGGTCGGAAATGAAAGCGCTTACTTACCTTCAAATAATTGAATGTAATAGCATTTACGGGTTCGCTTTCGCTCCCTCTTGAAAGAACGGCCCGGCGGCACTACTATTAGCACTCGCCGCGGGTGAGTGCTACTACCCCGCCGATTTCCACCGGGAACCCTTTTCCCGGTTCCCGAACCCAGTCATCGCAAACAGAAACTGAGGAGTGAACTCATGAAGCTGCGTCCTTTGCACGACCGCGTGATCGTCAAGCGCCTGGAAGAAGAGCGGAAAACCGCCTCCGGCATCGTGATCCCCGACACCGTCGCCGAGAAGCCCGACCAGGGCGAAGTGATGGCGATCGGCCCCGGCAAGAAGAACGACGAGGGCAAGCTCTTCCCCGTCGACGTCAAGGTCGGCGACAAGATCCTCTTCGGCAAGTACTCGGGCACCACCGTCAAGATCGACGGCGAGGAACTGCTCGTGATGCGCGAAGAAGACATCATGGCCGTGGTCGCCTGAATCCGACCCCCGAATTCAACGCATAGATAGACAGAGGAAAAGCCAATGGCTGCCAAAGACGTCAAATTCCGTGAACACGCCCGCGTCCGCATGATCGCCGGCGTCAACGTTCTCGCCGATGCCGTGAAGGTCACCCTGGGCCCCAAGGGCCGCAACGTCGTGCTCGAGCGCTCCTTCGGCGCCCCCACCGTCACCAAGGACGGCGTGTCGGTCGCGAAGGAAATCGAGCTGAAGGACAAGTTCGAGAACATGGGCGCCCAGATGGTCAAGGAAGTCGCTTCCAAGACCTCGGACGTCGCCGGTGACGGCACCACCACCGCCACGGTGCTCGCCCAGTCGATCGTGACCGAAGGCATGAAGTACGTCGCCGCCGGCATGAACCCGATGGACCTCAAGCGCGGCATCGACAAGGCCGTCCTCGCCACGATCGAGGAGCTCAAGAAGATCAGCAAGCCCTGCACGACCTCCAAGGAAATCGCGCAGGTCGGCTCCATCTCCGCCAACGCCGACGACAACATCGGCAAGATCATCTCCGACGCGATGGACAAGGTCGGCAAGGAAGGCGTCATCACGGTCGAGGACGGCAAGAGCCTCGACAACGAGCTGGATGTCGTCGAAGGCATGCAGTTCGACCGCGGCTACCTCTCCCCGTACTTCATCAACAACCCGGACCGCCAGATCGCGATCCTCGACGATCCCTTCGTCCTGCTGCACGACAAGAAGATCTCGAACATCCGCGACCTGCTGCCGGTGCTGGAGCAGGTGGCCAAGGCCGGCCGTCCGCTTCTCATCGTCGCCGAAGACGTCGACGGCGAGGCGCTCGCGACCCTGGTCGTGAACAACCTGCGCGGCATCCTCAAGACCTGCGCCGTGAAGGCCCCGGGCTTCGGCGACCGCCGCAAGGCCATGCTCGAAGACATCGCCATCCTCACGGGCGGCACGGTCATCGCGGAAGAGCTCGGCCTCAAGCTCGAGAACGTCCAGCTGAAGGACCTCGGCAAGGCGAAGCGCATCGAAGTGGGCAAGGAAGACACCACGATCATCGACGGCGCCGGCAAGGAAGACCAGATCAAGGCGCGCGTGACGACCATCCGCGCCCAGATCGAGGAAGCCACCAGCGACTACGACAAGGAAAAGCTCCAGGAGCGCGTGGCGAAGCTCGCCGGCGGCGTGGCCGTCATCAAGGTGGGTGCCGCGACCGAAGTCGAGATGAAGGAAAAGAAGGCCCGCGTGGAAGACGCGCTGCACGCCACCCGCGCTGCCGTGGAAGAAGGCATCGTCCCGGGCGGCGGCGTCGCGCTGATCCGCGCCAAGGGTGCCGTCGCCAAGGTGAAGGGCGACAACCCCGACCAGGACGCCGGCATCAAGATCGTGCTGCGCGCGATCGAGCAGCCGCTTCGCGAGATCGCCCGCAACGCCGGTGACGAGCCGAGCGTCGTGGTGAACAAGGTCCTCGAGGGCAAGGGCAACTTCGGCTACAACGCCCAGACGGGCGAGTACGGCGACATGGTGGCGATGGGCGTTCTCGATCCCACCAAGGTCACGCGCTGCGCGCTGCAGAACGCGGCCTCGGTCGCGGCCCTGATGCTCACCACCGACGCGATGGTTGCCGAGCTGCCCAAGGAAGACAAGGGCATGGCCGGCGGCATGGGCGGCGGCATGGGCGGCATGGGCGGCATGGACGGCATGGACATGTAAGTCCGGGCCTTCCGGCTGCACGAAAAAGCCCCGCTTCGGCGGGGCTTTTTTTTTCGCCATTCGGGGACAGGTGAAATTGGGGACAGGTGAAATTTTCACCTGTCCCCAATTTCACCTGTCCCCGAATGCCAAGCCGTCACAATTCCGAAAGCACGCTGTCACGTCGCGCCGCTAGGGTGGCTCTCCCTGTCCCATTCCTTTCCGAGAGCCCGCCATGAACGACCGCCCCGCGCACGACCTCGCCGCGAACCCGGAAGACGCCAGCTTCAACGACTCCCGAAACGAATCCTTCGCGAACGTGCTCTCGATGCGCATGTCGCGGCGCTCGCTGCTCAAGGGAGCCGCGGGCTTCGCCGGCTCGGCGATCTTCGGGGGCAGTCTCCTGGGCTGCGGCAACAGCGACTCGGGCAACGACGACCTTTCGCTCAGCTTCACCGCCGTGCCCAAGGGCCTCGCCGATGCGCTGATCGTGCCCGCGGGCTACACCGCCAGCGTGCTCTACCGCCTGGGCGACCCCATCAACGCCGCCACGCCGGAATCCGCCAACATCGCAGGTGACACGGGATCGTCCTATGCCTTCCGCGCCGGCGACCATCACGACGGCATGAGCTTCTTCGGGCTGGGCGCGAGCGGCACGTTCGACCAGAACGCCTCGGACCGTGGCCTGCTCGTGATGAACCACGAGAACATCACGCAATTACTTCTGCACACCGCCGGCCCGACCGTCGTGAACGGCGTGCGCACGATCAGGGACGAGGTGGACAAGGAAGTGAACTGCCACGGCGTGAGCGTGGTCGAGGTCGTCCGCACTGGCAACGCGTGGAGCGCCAGCAGGACCTCCACGTTCAACCGCCGCATCACCCCGTCCACCGAAATGCTGATGTCCGGCCCGGCGGCGGGATCGCGCTTCTTCCGGACGAAATTCTCCCCGGATGGCACCCGCACGCGCGGCACAATCAACAACTGCGCCAACGGCTACACGCCCTGGGGCACGTACCTCACGTGCGAGGAGAACTGGTCGTTCTACTTCCGCCGCTCGGCGACGGACAATGCCGCGCGCACGGCGGCGGAAGTGACCGCCCTCAACCGCTATGGCATCACGCAGGGTTCCTCCGGCAACTACGCGTGGAGCTCGGTCGTCGTCACGGACCCCAACGACACGACGTACTCGCGCTGGAACGCCTCGAAGATCGGCGCCTCCGCCGACGGCACGGACGATTTTCGCAACGTGGCCAACACCTACGGCTGGATCGTCGAGATCGACCCCTTCAGCGCGACCTCCACCCCGAAGAAGCGCACGGGAATGGGCCGCTTCTTCCACGAAGGCTCCTGGGTGGGTCCGGTCGTCGCCGGCCGTCCGATCGTCTTCTATTCCGGGTGCGATTCGCGCAACGAGTACGTCTACAAGTACGTCTCGACCGCCTTGTGGGACCCAGCCGACGCGACGCGCGGCGTGGTGGCGGGCGACAAGTACCTCGACGCGGGCAAGCTGTACGTGGCCAAGTTCAACGCCGACGGCAGCGGCTCGTGGGTCGAGCTCGCGTTCGGCGTGAACGGCATCACGTCGGCGAGCGCGGCGTATCCCTTCGCCGACCAGGCGGACGTGCTGGTGCACGCGCGTCTCGCCGCCGACGTCGTAGGCGCAACCAAGATGGATCGTCCCGAGTGGGGCGGCGTGAACCCGAAGAACGGCGAGGTGTACTTCACGCTCACCAACAACAGCCAGCGCGGCTCGACGGCGGCGCCCCTCGACCCGGCCAACCCGCGCTACTACACCGACACGCGCGGCACCGCGACGCAGCGAGGCAACAACAATGGCCACATCATCCGTTTCCTGCCCACCAACGGCGACCATTCGTCGGCCGGGTTCACCTGGGACATCTATCTCTTCGCGGCGCAGGCCACCGCGGACGCCGCGGCGGCCGACGCGGACTATCAGGCCAACGTGAACGTCTCCGGCCTCACCGCCGCCAACGATCTTTCCAGTCCCGACGGCCTGTGGTTCAGCCGCGTGACGCCGGGCCTGATGTGGGTCGAGACCGACGACGGCGCCTACACGGACGTGACTAACTGCATGCTCCTCGCTGCCCTGCCGGGCCAGCTGGGCGACGGCGGGAACGTGACCATCGCCAACAAGTCCGTGCCGCAGGGAACCGGCGGGGCGACGGTCGACGTGAACATGACCACGAAGGTGGGCAAGAAGGTCACGGAAGCGACGCTGCGCCGCTTCCTCGTGGGCCCGAAAGGGTGCGAGATCACCGGCATCGCGGAATCCGGCGATGGCAAGGCGCTCTTCGTGAACATCCAGCACCCGGGCGAGAACACCACCGCCGCGCAACTCGCCGCCGGCACCTTCGAGAGCACCTGGCCGGGCGCCACCGCCACCTCGCGCCCGCGTTCCTCCACCATCGTCATCACCCGCAACGACGGCGGCAAGATCGCGGTCTAGCGCAACACGTCCGCCGGTCCTAGAAGGGCTGGCGGACGACCTTCTTCTGCGTCCGCACGCCGTCCACCGTGACCGTCACGGTGGCGGCGCCTTCGCCCGTGAAGGCGATCGCGAGCCGGCCCACGGGCCGGATGCCCACGAGCGAGGGCAGGAAGGGCTGCGCGGCGTGCGGCCCCGAGACGCGGTAGAGATCGCCCTCGACATTGGCGGGCGCCACCCAGCGACCCTCCGACATCACGAGCCACAGGGGGCGCTTCCCCTCCCCGTAGATGAACAGCACGCCGAACGCGACATGCCGCGGCGCGCCATGCTGGACGAGCGAAAGTCCCCCCCCGGGCTCCGCCGGCGTCCACCACAGGTCCGTGTAATTTCGCGCCGGGATCGGCTCGATCCCCAGCAGGCGTCCCACGAACGTGGCGATGTCGGCCAGGTCCGCGTCGGTGAGGAAGGCGAGGAAACTCATGCGCGCCACGCGGCTCTCGATGGCGCTGCGGATCATCTCCGGGTCGTAGGGCGCCGTCTCGGGGCCGCGAAGGGGCGGGTAGCCGTGGCAGCGCTGGCAGTGTTCGCGGTAGAGCTGCTCGCCGCGCGCCGCATCCTGGGCGAAGACCGGCGCGGCGGCCAAGCCGATGCCCGCCGCACACGCGCCCAGCCAGTGGTTCGTCTTCGTGCCCATGGTCCACAGCATGGCCCGCGTTCGTGACAGGCCGGTTTCGCGCGTACGGCGAAGCGGTTCCTTCCTGTAGCGCGATAAGGCGGGAAGCCCGGTGCCTTTTCCCCGGACCGGCGGCGGCACGGCGCCCGTAGGATGGGTTCATCGAAACGCCAACGCAGGAGCATCTCGAGAACCAAAGCCTCCCCCCGGTTGCCGACCCCAAAAGCCGCTGTTGCGCGCGCCCCTTAGCCGGGTGTACCTGATGCGGAAGGAAGGCGACCCACCTGGCCACCCCGTTCCCGGGGTCCTGCAGGCGAATCGATGAAGCATCGGAGGGCGCGGCGAAAGCCGCGCCCTTCGTCATTCATGCGCGTCCGACGTGCGGTGTGCAGGCAAAAGGGGTTTCGTGAGGCCGAACAGACCCCGGGAATGGGTCCTTATCCCGCCATCGCGGCCGCCCGCCCTTGCGCACAATGCATTCATCGAAACCGAACGGACCAGGAATCACTCGACAACCAAGGCCGACCCAGCCGGTCACCAACCCCAGAAGCCGCTGTTGTGCGCGCCCCCGAAAGGCGGGTGTACCTGATGCGGAAGGAAGGTGACCCCCCTGCAGCACCCCGTTCGTGGGGAACCTGCCGGACGGAATCGATGCAGCAGGAAGGGCGCGGCGAAAGCCGCGCCCTTCGTCATTTCGCCGGGGCGCCGTGCCGTTCGGCCAGCCCGCCCTCCCGCGCCGCGCAGTCACGCGCCTCCCGCGCCACCGCGATCACGAGCGCGAGGTCCGTCGCGCCGGAAACGCCCGACCTGGCGTAGTCCGTCGCGGGATTGAACGGCAGGCCGTTCTCGTCCTCCGTGCCCAGCACCACGTCGATCGCGTCGCCATAGGCGCGGGCGGCGAGCTCGAGGTTCCACGCGAGCGTGGCCGAGGCGGATGCCGGCGCCCCGTCGTCGATCAACCGCTCGCAGGCCATGCCGATCTCCTCGGCCACGGGCTCGAGCCGCGCCGCTTCGATGGCCGCGCAGTCGGGCGTGGGCGCCAGGGCGGCGAAGCTCCCGTCGATTCCATCCAGGTAGGCGAGCTGCCGCGCGAGCTCCGCGGCGGCGTCCTCACCGAGGCGTGCGATCGCGAACCGGCGGGCGGGTGCGCGCTTCTCGCGCTCGGGCGGTTCGGGGATGGATCGGGTCATGGTCTTCTCCTTCGCGCCGGCGATGATACGACGACCATCGAATTGGGCGGGAATATCGCCGCTTTTCCGGCCACCTTTCGATCCCCGGCAGGCCGAAGATTCAGGTGTGGGCGACGACGACGAAAGCCGCCCACGAACGCAGGACCTCCTCCTCAAGGGAACTTCCGTGAACGCACTGCTCCTCTGGATCGCCGACAACCCTTCCGCCACCTTCCTGTTGATCGCCGTGGCCATGGCACTCGTGGCTTCCCGCTATCCCCACGACGAACACTGGATGGACGGCATGCGGTAGGATCGTCGCAACGCGACAGGGCGGCCCCGCTTCGGCGGGGCCCTTTTTTTTTCGGGGAGACATGCATGGAATACCGCAAGCTCGGCGAGAACGGCGTCGCCGTTTCGCCCATCTGCCTCGGCACGATGATGTTCGGCGACCGCACCGGCCGGGACGAAGCGGCGGCCATCGTCGCCCACGCGAGAGCCGCGGGCGTGAATTTCATCGACACGGCCGACGTGTACGCCAAGGGCGCCTCGGAGCGCATCGTGGGCGAGCTCATCAAGGCCGACCGGGCCCACTGGGTGCTCGCGACGAAGGTGGCGAACCCCACCGGGCCGGGCCCCAACGACAAGGGCCTTTCTCGCGGTCACCTGCAGGTCGCGCTCGAGGCGAGCCTCGAGCGGCTCGATACCGACTACATCGACGTCTACTACCTGCACAAGGACGACGTCACGACGCCGCTCGCGGAGACGCTGCGCACGGTGGACGAATTCCTCGCCGAGGGCACGGTGCGCCACTGGGCGATCTCCAACTTCCGCGGCTGGCGCATGGCCGAGGTCATCCGCGTCGCCGACCAGCTCGGCATGCCGCGCCCCGTGTGCGTGCAGCCGTACTACAACGCGATGAACCGCATGCCGGAGGTCGAGGTGCTGCCGGCCTGCGCCTACTACGGGCTGGGGGTCGTGCCCTACAGCCCGCTCGCCCGGGGAGTCCTCACGGGCAAGTACGCGCCCGGGGCCGCGCCGCCGGAGGGTTCGCGCGCCGGGGTGAAGGATCGCCGCCTGATGGAGACGGAATTCCGCGCCGAATCGATGGAGCACGCCCGCCATTTCGCGGAGCACGCGAAGTCCCGCGGGATCACCTCCGGCCAGTTCGCCACGGCCTGGGTGCTCGCGAGCGAGATCGTCACTTCGGTCCTCGCCGGGCCGCGCACGCTGGCCCAGTGGGAGGAATACCTCGGGGCGCTGGACTACAAGTGGACCCCGGAAGACGAAGCCTTCGTGGATTCCCTGGTGCGCCCCGGCCACCCGTCCACCCCGGGTTACTCGGATCCCCAATACCCCTTCTTCGGGCGCACGCGCGCGGGGAACCCGGTCCGCAGCCCCTGATCGGCCGCCACGTCCCCGGGGCGCCGCGCCTTGCCTTCGCACAAAGGGCGGGGTGGCGGTTCGGGGGATGATGGAGGCTTCCCGCGGAGCCTCCCGGCGCAACTCCCATGCAAGTCATCGATCTCGCCCTCATCCTGCTGCTCATCGTGGTCGTCGCGGGCACGCTCGTCCGGTTCTCGCGCATCCCCTTGCCGATCTTCCTGGTGGTCGTGGGGGCGGGCGCCTCCTTCGTGCCGGGCCTCGACCAGATCGACGTCGATCCTGAGGTCTTCCTCCTGCTCTTCATTCCGCCGCTGCTCTTCGCGGACGCGCGCATCCTGCCCCGGCGCGACCTGCTGCGCGTCATCAAGCCGGTTCTGGGCCTCGCCCTCGGTCTCGTGGTCGTGACCGTGGTCTGCGTGGGCTACTTCATCCACTGGCTCGTGCCGGCGATGCCCCTGGCGGTCGCCTTCACCCTCGGGGCGATCGTCTCGCCCACCGACGCGGTCGCCACGGTCGCGACCACCTCGGAGCTGCCGTTGCCCGCGCGGGTCACGCACATCGTGAACGCGGAGAGCCTGCTCAACGACGCGACGGGGCTCGTCGCCTTCAAGCTCGCGGTGGTGGCCGCGGCGGCCTCGAGCACGGTGACGTTCGGCGAGGTCGGAACGCAGTTCTTCGTCCTCTCCGGCGGCGGCGTCCTCGTGGGTGTCGTCGTCGAATGGCTGGGCCGCAAGCTGCGCGAGAAGGTGCTCGCCTACGGCTCGGACGAACCCGCGCTCTATTCGCTCCTCACCGTGCTCGTGCCCTACGCCGCGTACCTCACCGCGGAGTCGCTTCACGTCTCGGGCATTCTCGCGGTCGTCACCTCGGGCCTGTGGGCCGGCGGCCAGGAAGTGAAGGGCCTGTCCGTGGAGGGCCGGCGACATTCGCGCGAATTCTGGAAGATGATCAGCTACGTGTTCAACGGCCTGGTCTTCGTGCTGCTGGGGCTGCAGCTGCGCCACATGGTGGCGGGCGTCGAGTCGTACGGCGCCGGTCACCTCGCCTTCCTCGCCTTCGCGCTCTGGGCGGTCCTCATGGGGCTTCGCTTCGGCTGGGTCTGGGCATCGGCCTGGGCGCGCTTCAAGCTGGACCTGGGCTGGACGGGCGGGCACAAGGGTCCCGACGCGAAGCGCATGTTCCTGCTCTCGTGGGCGGCGGTGCGCGGGTCCATCACGCTCGCGGCGGCGCTTTCGGTGCCCCTGCTCACGCGGGACTGGATGCCGTTGCCCGAGCGCGGTCTCGTGATCTTCCTCGCCGCGGCCACCATCATCCTCACGCTGGGAATCAACGGCATATCCTTTCCGTGGATCATCCGCCGGCTGGATGCGCCCGGCGACGGGGGCGAGATCGAGGAGAAACTCGCCCGCGCCGAGATGGCGCGCGCGGCCCTCGAGGCGCTCTCGCCCGCCATGGTGCGCCTGGCGGATTCCCAGGATCGCGAGTACGCCGAAACCCTGATGACGCGCTACGAGGGCCGCGTGGCCATGGCGGAGGGCGGGCCGAGTCTCGCGGAGCGCGAAGCGCAGCACGTGGCGAGCGCACGCGCGCTGCGGCTCGCCGGCATCGAGGCGGAGCGCGCCTGCCTGCGCGATCTCTCCGAGAAGAATCTCGTGAACGACGAGGTGTTCCTCCTGCTCGAGGAGGAACTCGACCAGCGCGAGATGACCTTCTCGCGGGAGCCCACGCGCGGCTAGAGGAACGAGCCGTGCCCGATTCCCCTTCAGCGAAGTTCGACGTCGTCGTGATCGGTGCCGGCGCGGCCGGCATGATGGCGGCGGCGACCGCCGGGCGGCGCGGCCGCCGCGTGCTGCTCGTCGATCACGCGAAGGAACTCGGCGAGAAGATCCGCATCTCCGGCGGCGGGCGCTGCAACTTCACGAATCTTCACGCCACCTGGCGCGACTACCTTTCGACGAACCCCGATTTCTGCCGCTCCGCCCTGGCGCGCTACACGCCGCGGCACTTCGTCGCCCTCGTCGAGAAGCACGGCATCGCGTACCACGAGAAGACACTCGGCCAGCTCTTCTGCGACGGCAGCGCCGTGCAGGTGATCGACATGCTTCGCGCGGAATGCGATGCCGGCGGCGTCGCGTGGCGGCGGCCGTGCGAAGTCGGCACGGTGGAGCGCCTCGCGGACGGCTTCCGCGTGGCCACGGGCGAGGGGCCGGTCGACTGCGCGTCGCTCGTGGTGGCGAGGGGCGGGCTCACCGTGCCCAAGATCGGCGCCACGCCCTTCGCCTACCGGCTCGCGGAGCAGTTCGGCCTGGCGGTGGTGACGCCGAAGCCGGCCCTGGTGCCGCTTTCTCTCGATGCCGAGTCGCTGGCGCTCTATGGGGAACTTGCCGGCGCCTCGATCGAGGTCGAGGCCTCGTGTCGCGGCGGCCGGTTTCGCGAAAGCCTGCTCTTCACGCACCGGGGGCTGTCGGGCCCGGCCATCCTGCAGGTTTCGTCGTACTGGCAATCGGGCCCGGCGTCGGATCCGATCGTGGTGAACCTGCTGCCGGGCGAGCGGCCGCGCGAATGGCTGGAAGCCCGGCGTCGCGAGAAGGCGACCCTGCCCGCGATCCTGGCCGAACGGTGGCCGAAGCGCTTCGCCGATGCCTGGTGCGCGGCCCACGGCGTGGCGAAAGCGATGCCCGAGCTGTCGTCGCGATCGCTCGACGAGGCGGCTCGGGCCCTGGGGGCCTGGGAGATCCGTCCCTCGGGCACGCTCGGCTGGAACAAGGCCGAGGTGACGCTGGGCGGCGTGGACACGCGGGCACTGAGCTCGAAGACCATGCAGGCCCTCGCGCTGCCGGGGCTCTTCTTCATCGGGGAGGCCGTCGACGTGACCGGCCACCTCGGGGGTTTCAACTTCCAGTGGGCGTGGGCTTCGGGCCACGCCGCCGGGGAAGCCGCTTGACGCCTTAGCTGTTGAACTTGTCCCGCAGCGCCTGCGTGGCCGCGCGGAAAAGGCCGAGGTCGCTGCCCACGGCGACGAAGCTCGCGCCCCATTCCATGTAGCGGCGCGCGTCGGCTTCCACCGGCGCCAGCGTGCCCGCGGCCTTGCCCGCCGCGCGCGTGCGCTCGAACAGGTGCTTCATGGCCGCCTGCACGTCCGGGTGCGAGGGGTTGCCGAGGTGGCCCAGGGCCGCCGCGAGATCCTGCGGGCCGACGAACACGCCATCGATCCCGTCGACCTTCGCGATCGCGTCGACGTTCTCGAGGCCCGGCCGGCTTTCGATCTGCACGAGCACCGTGATGTGGTCGTCGATGATCCTGAGGTAATCCGGCACCGTGCCGAACCTGTTGCTGCGCTGGGAGACCGACACGCCGCGGATGCCGCGAGGCGGGTAGCGCGTTGAGGCCACGGCCGCGGCGGCCTGTTCCGCGTTCTCGACGAACGGCAGCAGGAAGTTGTGGAAGCCCGCGTCCAGCAGCCGCTTGATGATCACCGGCTCGTTCCACGGCGGGCGCACCACGGGTGCGCTCACGCTGTCCTTGAGGGCCATGAGTTGCGGGACGAGCGAGGTGACGTCGTTGGGCGCGTGCTCGCCGTCGACGAGCAGCCAGTCGAAGCCGGCGAGGCCCAGCACCTCGGCGGTGCTCGCATTGGCGAGCGAGCACCAGCAGCCGATGAGGCGCTTGCCGGCGACGAGATCGCGCTTGAACGAGTTCGGGGGGGACGTGTAGGGGGTGGCCATGGTCTTCTCTTTCGGGGTCAGTCGAACTTCGCGCCGGATTCCTTCACCACCTTCGCCCAGCGCGCCTTCTCGGCGACGATGAACGCGCCGAACTCGGCCGACGTGCCGGGGCGCGTTTCGGCGCCGGCCTTCGTGAGCCGCTCCTGCATGTCGGGGGTGGCGAGGATCTTCGTGATGGTCGCGTGCAGCTTCGCGACGACGTCGGCCGGCGTGCCGGCGGGCGCCACGATGCCCTGGAAGGAGCCCGTCTCGAAGCCCGGGAGCCCCGCGGACTCGGCGACTGTCGGCACGTCCGGCGCGGCCGCGAAGCGCTTGGCGCTCGAGATGGCGAGGGCCTTCAGCTTGCCGTCCTTCACCGCGGGGTAGGTGGCGAGCATGCCGTTGAAGAGCACCTGCGCCTGGCCGCCCATCACGTCGGCGATGGCCTGCGAGCCGCCCTTGTACGGGATGTACGTCCACTTGATTCCGGTGCGCATCGCGAAGTCGATGCCGGCCAGGTGGTTGGCGCCGCCGATGCCGGAGATGGCGAAGTTGAGCGAGTCCGGCTTCGCCTTGGCGAGCGCGATGAGTTCCTTAGCGTCCTTGGCCGGCACCGACGGGTGGGCGGCGAGAATGTGCGGCGAGTACGCGACCATGATGACCGGGGCGAAATCCTTCACCGGGTCGAAGGGCAGCGTCGCGACGACGCTCGGCGCGATGGCGAGCGAGCCGATGTCCGCCAGCAGCAGCGTGTAGCCGTCGGCGGGCGACTTCGCGACGAAGTCGGCGCCGATGTTGCCGGTGGCGCCGGGCTTGTTCTCGACGACCACCGTCTGTCCGAGCGTCTCCGTGAGCTTCTGTCCGACGGAGCGGGCCAGGATGTCCGAGGTGCCGCCCGGCGGGTAGGGCACGACGATCTTGATGGGCTTGGACGGGTACGGCTGGGCGTTCACCGCGGTGGCCGCGAGGAGCACGGCGAGGCCGGCCAGCAGGCGTTGGGCGAGTCGGTTCATGGGATTCCTCCGGGTGGGGTGGGGGGTCAGACCGGCGTCACGGCGTTGCCGGTCGCGAAGAACTGCGCGAGGTTCTCGAGCACGAGGTTCGCCATGGCGGCGCGCGTCTCCACCGTGGCGCTCGCGATGTGCGGCGCCAGCACGACGTTCTCGAGGGCGAAGAAGGCCTCGGGCACGCGCGGCTCGTCCACGAACACGTCGAGGGCGGCGCCCGCGATCTTCTTCTGCTGCAGGAACTCGAGGATCGCCGGCTCGTCGATCACGGAGCCGCGGGCGATGTTGATCACGAAACCCTTCGGGCCCAGCGCCTCGAGCACCGCGCGCGAGACGAGGCCCTTCGTGGCCCCGCCGCCCGAGGTGGCGACCATGAGGAAATCGCTGTTCCTCGCGAGCGACTCGAGGGACGCTTCGTAGCCGTAGGGCGAGCCGGCCACCGGCTTGCGGTTGTGGTAGCGGATCGGCATGCCGAAGCCCTCGGCGCGCTTCGCGATGGCCTGCCCGATGCGGCCCAGGCCCACGATGCCCAGGCGCTTGCCGCTCACCTTCGCGAGCAGGGGCATGGGGCCCTTCGCAGCCCAGTCGCCGCGGCGCACGTAGCGGTCGCCGGCGGTGAGGCCGCGCGCCACGTCGATCATGAGGGCGATGGCGAGGTCCGCCACGCAGTCGGTGAGCACGTCCGGGGTGTTGGAAACGACGACGCCCTTCGACCGGGCATGCTCCGCGTCGACGTTGTCGTAGCCCACGCCGAAGTGGGAGACCATCTTCAGGTTCGGGAGCGAATCGAGGAGCGCGGCGTTCACGCCATTGCGGCTCGAGGAGACCACGGCGTCGATGCGGGCGGCATTCTCGGCGAGGAAGGCCTCCGGGTCCTTCGCCTCGCCCAGGTGAAGGCGCGTGTAGCGCTCCGCGAGGCCCTTCTCGACGATCGGGTGCAGCGGGCCCAGTTGCAGGACGATCGGTTTCATTTCCCGGCCTTCATTTCGTGGTGATGTTCTTCTCGCGGATGATCTTCGCCCAGCGCACGCGGTCGCCGTCGATCACGGCCTTGAAGTGCGAAGGGCCCTCGGCATCCGGCGTCGCGCCCTGGGCGATGAAGCGGTCGCGCACGTCGGGCCGCGCCACCGCCTCGCGTACGTCCGCGGCGACCTTCTCGACCACGACCGCAGGCGTGCCGGCCGGCGCGAGCAGGCCGATCCACGACGAGGCCTCGTAACCGGGGTAGCCGGCCTCCACGAGCGTGGGCACGTCGGGCAGCGCGGGGGAGCGCTTCGCGCTGGTGACCGCGAGGGCGCGCACCTTGCCGGCCTGGACGAAGCCGCTCGCCTCGAGGATCGTCGCGAAGGAATAGTTGACGTGGCCGGCGATGAGATCCTGCAGCGCGGGGCCGCCGCCCTTGTAGGGCACGTGCAGCATGGGCGCCTCGGCCATCGACTCGAAGAGCGCGCCCGCCAGGTGCATCGATCCGCCCGCGCCCGAGCTGCTGTAGCTGAGGGTGCCCGGCTTCGCGCGCGCGCTGGCGGCGACCTCCTTCGGCGTCTTCGCGGGCATCGACGGGTGCGCGAGCATGACGAGCGGCAGCCACGCCACCATCGACACCGGCACGAAGGCCGTATCCGGGTTGTATGTCATGTTCGGGTAGAGCGAAGGGTTCACCGACTGGGTGCCCACGTTGCCCATGAGCAGCGTGTACCCGTCGGGCTTCGCCTTCGAGACGAGCTCGCTGCCGATCTGGCCCGCGGCGCCGCCCTTGTTCTCGATGACGACGGGCTGGCCCCACTTTTCCGAGAGCTTCTGCGCCACGATGCGCGCGCCCACGTCCGTGCCGCCGCCCGGCGGGAAGGGGACGACGATCGTCACCGAGCGCGTGGGGAAGGGCGATTGCGCGTACGCGGACGGCACGGCGGCGAGCGAGGCGAGCGCGACGAGCAGCACGCGGCGGATCGGCGAGACGGTCTTCATGGAAGGCTCCTAATGGATCTCGGGATCGGCCGTGGCCGCGCCGTCCTCGAGGAAGTCGAAATCGCACCCCTGGTCGGCCTGCGTGACGTGGTCGAGATAGAGCGCGCCGAAGCCGCGGTTGAAATGGCGCGGCGGGGCCCGCCAGGCGGCGCGGCGCCGCTCGAGCTCGGCCGCGTCCACGAGAAGCTCGAGCTTCCTCGCCGGCACGTCGAGCGCGACGAGGTCGCCGTCCTTCACGAGCGCGAGCGGCCCGCCCACGTGCGACTCGGGCGCCACGTGCAGCACGCACGCGCCGTAGCTCGTGCCGCTCATGCGCGCATCCGAGATGCGCACCATGTCGCGCACGCCCTCCTGGAGCAGCTTCTTCGGGATGGGGAGCTGGCCCCATTCCGGCATGCCGGGCGCGCCGTGCGGGCCCGCGCCCTGCAGGACGATGACCGAATCGGCGGTGATCGCGAGCGCCGGGTCGTCGATGCGCGCGGCCATGTCGTCGTAGCTCCTGAAGACGACGGCCGGGCCGGTGTGCACCTGCAGCCGCGCCTCCATGGCCGCCGGCTTGATCACCGCGCCGTGGGGCGCGAGGTTGCCGGTGAGGACCGCGAGGCCGCTGTTCGCCACCAGCGCGTTGTCGCGGGTGCGGATGACGTCGTCCTGGTACACGGGGCTGCCGGCGACGTTCTCGCCCAGCGTGCGGCCGTTCACCGTGAGCGCCGTGCCGTCGAGCAGGTCCGAAAGGCGCGCGAGCAGGCCGCGCAGGCCGCCCGCGTAGAAGAAGTCCTCCATCAGGTACTTGCCCGAGGGGCGCACGTTGGCGAGCACCGGGGTGCGGCGGGCCAGCGCGTCGAAGCGTGCGAGGTCGAGCGGCACGCCGGCGCGGCGCGCGAGCGCGATCAGGTGCACGATCGCGTTGGTGGAGCCGCCGAGGGCGAGCACCGCCGTCACCGCGTTGTCGATGGCGCGCGCATCGACGATGTCGCGGGGCTTCAAGTCTTCCCACACCATGTCGACGACCCGCTTGCCGGTGAGCGAGGCCATCTGCGCGTGGCGCGAATCCGGCGCGGGGATGGAGGCGGCGCCCGGCAGCGTGAGGCCCATCGCCTCGGCCGCGCTCGTCATCGTGGAGGCCGTGCCCATCGTCATGCAATGGCCGGGCGATCGCGCGATGCCGCTTTCGATCTCCTTCCAGTCTTCCTGCGTGATGTTGCCGGCGCGAAGCTCCGCCCAGTACTTCCAGGTGTCGCTGCCGCTGCCCAGGAACTGCCCGCGATAGTCGCCGCGCAGCATGGGACCGGCGGGCAGGAAGATGGCGGGGAGGTTCGCCGAGAGCGCGCCCATGATGAGGGCGGGCGTCGTCTTGTCGCACCCGCCCATGAGCACCGCGCCGTCGGCCGGGTAGCTGCGCAGGAGCTCTTCCGTCTCCATCGCGAGGAGGTTGCGGTAGAGCATCGTGGTGGGCTTCTGGAACGGCTCGGAGAGCGTGAGCGCGGGCATCTCCACCGGGTAGCCGCCCGCCTGCCAGATGCCGCGCTTCACTTCTTCCGCCCGCTGGCGGAAGTGGGTGTGGCACGGGTTGATCTCGCTCCAGGTGTTGACGATGGCGATGACGGGCTTGCCGGCGTACTCCGATCGCTCGAGGCCCATCTGCGCGGTGCGCGAGCGGTGCCCGAAGGAGCGCAGGTCGTCCACCCCGTACCAGCGGTGGCTCCGGAGCTCCTCGGGCTTCTTGCGGCGGCTAGTCACTCTGCTTGATCCCGCCGGCGTCGACCACGCCCTTCCAGCGCGCGAGCTCCTCGTTCAGGAACTTGCCGAATTCCGCCGGCGTGTTGCCCACGACCTCGAAGCCGATGTCGTTGAATTTCTTCGTGACGCCCGGGTCCTTGATGGCCGCGATGAGCGCGGGCACGAGGCGGTCCGTCACCTCCTTGGGCAGGCCCTTGGGCGCGACGAACGCCTGCCACGAGAAGACCTCGAGGCCCGGCACGCCGCCTTCGGTCATCGTCGGCACGTTCGGCACGGCGGGGTCGCGCGCGTTGCCGGTGACGGCGAGCAGCTTCATCTTCCCGCCCTTCACGTGGTTGGTGATGGAGCCCAGGTTCTGGAACGACGCGTCCACCTGGCCGCCGATGAGGTCCGTGTGCGCGGCGCTGCCGCCCTTGTACGGCACGTGGATGCCGGTGGTGCCGGTCTTCTGCCAGAAGAGGGCGGCCGTGAGGTGGTCCGAGGAGCCGGTGCCCGACGAGGCGAAGGAGACCTTGCCCGGGTTCTTCTTCACGTAGTCGACGAATTCCGCGACGGTGTTGGCCGGGAAGTTGGCGCGCGTGACGAGGGCGTTTGGCGTGCGCACGGCGACCGAGAGCAGGTCGAAGTCGCGGTTGGGCTCGTACGGCAGGTTCTTGTAGAGCACGGGGTTGATCGAGAAGACGCCGATCGAGCCCACGAAGAGCGTGTAGCCGTCGGGCTTCGCCTTGGCGACGTAGGCCGCGCCGATGCCGCCGTTGGCGCCGGGCTTGTTCTCGATGAGGAAGGTCTGGCCGAGGGTCTCCGTCAGGCGGGCCGCGACCGTGCGGGCCGTGATGTCGGACGAACCGCCCGGCGTGAAGGGCACGATGATGGTGACGGGCCGCTCGGGATACGGGGCGGCGAAAGCCGTCGCGGCGGCCAGCGTGGCAAAGGCGGACGCGAGGCGGGGCAGCAATTTCTGCATGGGGATCTCCTCCGGGTGGGCTGAAGCGCTCGGCCGCCGGCCTTCCTCGGGGGCTTCGGGAAGTTCTGGGCGGCTTACGCGCGAAATGATAGCGCTACCATATTGCCGGCGTCAACCGGGAAATCAGGCGCTCGCGCGCGGGACGAGCGTCACGCCCAGGTCCACGATGCGCGGGCCCTCGGGACGCCCGGCGATGCGGTCGACGAGGAAGCGCGCCGCCTGCCGGCCGATGGCCGTGCCGTCGACGCGCAAGGTGGTGAGGGGCGGGTCCGTCTCGGCGGCGAAGTCGAGGTCGCCGAATCCCACGATGCGCACCCGCCCCGGGACGGCGAGGCCGCGCGACTTGGCCTCGATGAGCGCGCCCAGGGCGAGCAGGTCCGAGCTGCAGTACACGGCGTCGATGTCCGGGTGGCGCTCGAGGAGGGAGGCGAGGGCGCGGCGCCCTTCCCCGATGGTGGTGGGCGCGTGGACGAGCCGCACGGGCACCTTGCCCCGTCCCATCGCCTTGGCCGCCTCGGCGAAGCCCTGCCGGCGAAGGCCCGCCCGGTGGTCGTCGGCCGAGATCATGGCGGGCTCGCGCACGCCGCACTGGTGCAGGTAGCGGGCCGCGCCGGCCCCCGCCTGCTCGTGGGAGAAGCCCACCAGCATGTCGATGGGCGTGGGGGTGAGGTCCCAGGTCTCCACGACCGGGATGCCCGAGGCGAGGAGGCGCCGCCGCCCTTCGGTCGAGTGCATCACGCCGGTGAGCACGATCCCGTCCGGCCGCCGGCCGATGATCGCGTCGAGGAGCGCGTCCTCGCGGGTGCCGTCGTAGCCGCTCTCGCCGATCATCACCTGGTAGCCCTCGGCGGCGAGGGATTCCGAGAGCGCCTGCAGCGTCGCGAGGAACATGGGGCTCGCGAGGCTCGGGATGATGACGGCGACCAGGCGGCTGTGGTTCGAGGCGAGACCGCCGGCCACGCGGTTGGGCACGTAGCCGGTGCGCGAGACCGCCGCCTGGACGCGCGCGAGGGTCTCGGGAGAGACGCGATCCGGGTCGTTGAGGGCTCGCGAGACGGTGATGGGCGATACCCCGGCCAGCCGCGCGACGTCGCCGAGCGTGAGGCCGCCCGAGCCCCGGCGAGGGCGCTTGGGTCGGGGCGAGGGGACGGAAACGGGGGTCATGGCGGAGAATGATACCGCTACCATGACGGATTGGGGATGCGGCCGCCACCGCCTTGTCGCTACACTGGCCCACCCCGACTGCCCACCCGCCCGTCCATGCGCATCCTCATCGCCGAAGACGACTCCATCCTCGCCGACGGGCTGCTGCACGCCCTGCGCGCTTCCGGGTACGCCGTCGACCACGTCGGCGACGGCGCGGCGGCCGACGCGGCCCTCGCGGCCCAGTCCTTCGACCTGCTGATCCTCGACCTGGGCCTGCCGAAGATGCCGGGCCTCGAGGTGCTCAAGCGCCTGCGCGCGCGCCAGGTGCGCGTGTCGGTGCTCATCCTCACGGCGCAGGACGGCCTCGAGGACCGCGTGAAGGGCCTGGACCTGGGCGCGGACGACTACCTCACCAAGCCCTTCGAGCTGGTCGAGCTGGAGGCGCGCGTGCGCGCCCTCGTGCGACGGGCCTCGAACGGCGGCCAGCCCCTCGTGCAGTGCGGCGATCTCGTCTACGACCCGCAGGCCCGGGCGGCGAGCGCGGGCGGCGAGCGCCTCGACCTCACGGCGAGGGAGCTGCGCCTGCTCGAGATCTTCGCCACGCGCGTGGGCCGCCTCGTGAACAAGACGCAGATCGTCGATCACCTGTGCGAGTGGGGCGAGGAGGTGAGCGAGAACGCGGTGGAGGTCTATGTCCACCGCCTGCGCAAGAAGCTGGAGCCGGCGCGCGTTCGCATCACCACCGTCCGCGGCCTGGGCTACTGCCTCGAGCCCGTGCCGCCCGACGCATGATCGGCGACGAGGCGCGGGACTCGGGCCCGCGCTCGCTCTACGTCCAGCTCCTCGACTGGATGCTGGTGCCGCTCATCATCATCTGGCCCCTCGCGATCCTCTTCACCTACGTCGCCGCGCGAACCATCGCCGACTCGCCCTACGATCGCGAGCTTTCGGCCACGGTGCGGTCCCTGCAGCGCCTGGTGCCCGCGGAGCCGCCCGCGCCCTTCACCCTCCAGCCCATCGTGCCGCCTTCGGTGCGCGACTTCCTGCTCACCGACGACGACACCGACGTCATGCGCATCCACGTCGCCCTCGACGGCGAGGAGCTGCTCTTCGGCGACGCCGAGGTGCCGCCGCTCGAACTCTCGGAGCTGCGCGAGAATCCGGACGTGCAATTCAAGGACGGCGAGGTCGGCGGGGTGCGCGTGCGGGTCGCCTTTCTCGTCGTGCGCCCGCCCGGGTGGGAAAAGCTGCTCGCGGTGCAAGTGACCGAGACGCTGGGCAAGCGCGACCGGCTCGCCGCGGAGATCACGCGCATGGTCGCCTCGGTGCTCGTGGTTCTGCTCGTCATCCTCGTGATGCTGGTGCTCTACGGCCTGCGGCGCGGGCTCGAACCCCTCGAGCAGCTTCGCGAAGCCGTGCTCGCCCGCTCGCCCTCGGACCTCTCGCCGCTGCCCGTGGACCGGGCGCCGGACGAGGTGGCCCCGCTCGTGACCACGGTGAACCAGCAGCTCGCCCGCGTGGCGACGAGCGTCGAGTCGCAGCGGCGGTTCATCGCCGACGCCGCGCACCAGATGAAGACCCCGCTGGCCGGCCTCAAGATGCAGGCCGAGCTCGCGCGGCGCGCCACGGACGGGCAGGACCTGCGCGAGCGCCTCGGGCAGCTGGGCGCCGGGGCGGACCGCGCCCATCACCTCGTGCAGCGGCTCCTCGCCCTCGCGCGCGCGGACGAGAGTGCGGTGGCGGGCAAGGGGTCCGCGCGAGTCGACCTGGCCGATGCGGCCCGCGTCGCCTGCGAACACCTCGCCCCGATCGCGGTGGAGCGCGGCATCGACTTCGGCTTCGAGGCCGGCGAGGAGGCGGCGATCGTGGCGGGCGACGCGCTGCTCGTGCGCGAGCTCGTCTCGAACCTCGCGGAGAACGCGCTCAAGTACACGCCGCGCGGCGGCCGGGTGACGGTGCGCGTGCGCGGCGGCGATGGCCCCGTCCTGGAGGTGGAGGACACCGGCCCGGGGATCGCCGAGGCGGACCGCGAGCGCATCTTCGAGCGCTTCTACCGCGTGCCCGGTTCGGGCGCCTCGGGTGCGGGCCTGGGCCTTTCCATCGTGAAGGCCGTCGCGGAACGCCACGGCGCGACGCTCGCGGTGGAGGCGGGCGAGGGCGGCGCGGGTTGCCGCTTCAGCGTGTCAGGCTGGCGTCAGCGTCCCGGACCATAGTCGGTTGCGGCGGCCTTCGGGCCGCCGACTCCTCTCGCAGAAGTGCCCCTTCTGCTTCGCCCCCACGCTTCACCGGGGGCTTTTCATTTGCGGGCGAGGCGCTGGATGAGCTTGAACGTGGGCCCCCCCGGCGAGCAGGCCAGCATGATCGTGGCGGCAAGCCCCCCCGTGGCCCAGGCGAGGCCGTGCGCGAAGAGCGCGAGCGTCGCGAGCATGAAGACGATCGTGGCGACGACCGCCGCGACGAATCGCGGCGCCTCGCGCAGGAAACTCTGCTGGAAGCGCGACCCGAGCGAGCAGGCGAGCAGCAACTGCGCGAGGTTGCTCATCCAGGACGGCAGCGACGAAAGCGAGTGGCCGGCCGCGGTGATCGCGATGGTGGTGATGAGCGGACCCATCATGAAGGCATTGGGCAGGTTCGTGCGGCGCCAGGCGAATGCCGCCGCGATACCCACGGCGAACAGGATCGC
The DNA here is from genome assembly GCA_016711875.1 of Betaproteobacteria bacterium. Lineage (GTDB taxonomy): Bacteria > Pseudomonadota > Gammaproteobacteria > Burkholderiales > Usitatibacteraceae > FEB-7. The sequence continues at coordinate 1,453,783 of JADJSD010000001.1, forward strand.
GAGGCCGCCCGTGTCGAACGGCACGGCCACGGGCCGGTAGTCCTCGGAGCCCGTCTGGCCCATCAGCGTGATGCCGATCGGGACCGTCGTCACCACGATGAGCAGGCGGATGGAATGCGCGAGCGCCACGCGATCGACGAGCGCGCCGTTCCTCTCCCCGAGGTTCACCATTTCCGCCGCGCCGCCGATGGCGCTCGAGAAGAACGCGGTGGCGGCGTCGACGCGGGCGACCTTCGCGAGCAGCAGGCTCGCGAGCAGTCCCACGACGAACACCCCGAGCGCGGCGACGGCGAGCGTGGGCGCATGGGCGAGGACCTCGCGCGCGACGCTCGGCGTGAAGTAGAGGCCGAGCGCGACCGCGATCGTGGTCTGTCCCGCCTCGCGGCCGAAGGGCGGAGCCTCCAGGCTCGCGCCCCCGAACTGCACGAGGGCCATGGCGCCCAGCGGGCCGATCATCCAGGGAAGCGGGGTGTGCAGCCACGTGCACAGGGCGCCCCCCGCGGCGCAGACGGCGAGCCCGCCCGCGATGGCGGCGACTTTGCGGTGATTCATGGGTCGCCATGGTGCCTGTCATTGGTCCTTTGCGGAACCGCGTGCGTCAACGACGCCTGACACTTCCGCGGCCCCGGCGCCGTTGACTTGCGTCAAAACCGGCATGGGACTTAGGTCTAATCTGGCTTCGACACGACAAGGGATCCTCACAAGGGATCACCGACAAAAACGTAGCAAGAAGGCCTTTCGAGTACCCGGATCCGCTCTTTTCGGGAAAGGCCGCGAAGACGAAATGAACCCCTACGTAGTCTTCCTCCTCTACATGGCCGCGATCCTCGGATTCGTGGCGCTCACCTTGCTGCTGAACGGCCTGCTCGGCCCGAAGCCGGCGGGCACCGAGGTGAAGCTCGAGCCCTTCGAGTGCGGCGCGACGCCGGTGGAGACCGACAACGTGAAGGCCGTGCCGATCAAGTACTACGCGGTCGCCATCGTCTTCATCCTGTTCGACCTCGAGACCATCTTCCTCTTCATCTGGGCGCTGGCGGCCAAGCCCGTGACGGGCTTCATGCTCTTCACGTTCGGCGTGTTCGCCTTCCTCCTGGTCCTCATCCTTCTCTACGTGTACAAGGCCCGGTTGCTCGAGGGCGTGACGGAGCCCCGATGAACGGACGCGTGATTCCCATCGAGGCGGCGGGCGGGTCGGGCAAGAGCGCGGCCTTCGAGTACCTCACCACGAGGAAGGACGAGTTGATCGGCTGGGCGCGCAAGTTCTCGATCTTCCCGTACCCGTTCGTCACCGCGTGCTGCGCCATGGAGTTCATGGCCGTGAGTTCCTCGCCCTACGACACCGACAGATTCGGTGCGGCCTTGCCGCGCTTCTCGCCGCGCCAGGCGGACCTCCTGATGGTCGTGGGCACCGTCACGCACAAGCAGGCGCCGATCCTGCTCAAGGTCTACGAACAGATGTGCGAGCCGAAGTGGGTGATGGCCTTCGGCGTGTGCGCCACGAGCGGGGGCTTCTACCAGAACTACGCGGCGGTCCCGGGCATCGACCGGATCGTCCCGGTGGACGTCTACATTCCCGGCTGCCCGCCGCGCCCGGAGACGGTGATCGACGGGATCATGCAGCTCCAGGACAAGATCGCCCGCTCGCAGCACCTCATCGTGAACGACAAGTTCTGACGTGGTCGAGGAACGAGCCGTTACCAAAATGACAACCTATGGCAGCGACATCTTCGAGAGGGTGAAGGAGCGCTTCGGCAAGGCCGAGGATGATCTTTCCGGGACGGCTCGTTCCTCGACCACGGTGCAGCATTCGATCCTCGTGCTCCACTTCGCGCCCGGCGAGGTCGCCGGCGCGGTGAAGGTGCTGCGCGACGAGTTCGGCTTCGACCTCTTCCTCGACGTGACCGCCGTGGACTGGCCGGACCGCGACCCGCGCTTCGACGTGGTGTGGCACTTCTACGCGACCCGCAACCGCGTGCGCGTGCGCGTGAAGACGGCGGTGACGCTCGCGGACCCCGTCGCGCCCTCGCTCACGGCGCTCTACGGCTCGGCCGGCATCATGGAGCGCGAATGCCACGACATGTACGGCATCCGCTTCGACGGCAACGCGGACCTGCGCCCGATCCTCCTCTACGAGGGCTTCGTGGGCCACCCGCTGCGCAAGGACTACCCCAAGCAGAAGGAACAGCCGCTCGTGCCGTACCGCGAGGAGGCCAAGCCGTGAACGCGCCCGGCCCCGTGATCGCGAACCCCGTCCGCCCGGCCTTCGACAAGGCCTCGCGCGAGGACACGGTGATCGTGAGCATCGGCCCGTCGCACCCGGCGACCCACGGCACCATCCAGATCTTCGCGGAGCTCGACGGCGAGCGAATCCTGCGCGCGGACGTGCACTGCGGCTACCTGCACCGGGGCTTCGAGAAGGAGTGCGAGGACCACACCTGGCACAACCTCATCCCCTACGTCGACCGGCTGAACTACTGCTCCCCGCTCATCAACGACTTCGCCTACTGCGAGGCCGTGGAGAAGATGATGGGCATCGGGATCACGCGCCGCGCGGTCATCCTGCGCACGCTGCTCTCGGAATACTCGCGCCTGTGCGACCACATCACCTGCATCGCCGCCTCGCTCATGGAGCTCGGCGCGATGACGGCGTTCCTCTACCTGGTGATGATCCGCGACTACATGTACGAGCACATCGCGGACCTCACGGGCGCCCGCGTCACGCATTCCTACGGGCGCATCGGGGGACTCGCGCGCGACCTGCCGGAAGGCTGGCTCGCGCGGCTGGAGGAGATCCTCGTCCAGTCCGACGACTTCCTGGGCCGTGCGCACGGGCTCGTCGACCGCAACCGCATCTTCATCGACCGCATGCGCGACGTCGGCGTGATCTCGCAGTCCGATGCGCTCTCCTACGGCTACACCGGCCCGATCCTGCGTTCCACGGGCCTTCCGGTGGACCTGCGCAAGGACACGCCCTACCTCGCCTACGCGGAGCTCGACTTCGAGGTGCCCGTGGGCATCAAGGGCGACAACTACGACCGCTACTACGTGCGCATGTGCGAGATCGACGAGTCGATCCACATGATCCGGCAGTGCGTGGACCTCCTCGAGCCGGGCCCCATCAACGTGGACGACCGCCGCTGCGTCTTCCCGGAGAAGACCCGGGTGTACGGCGAGATCGAGAGCCTCATCAACCACTTCAAGATCGTGATGGAAGGCCCGCGCGTGCCGGCCGGCGAGGTCTACTCGGCCCACGAGGGCCCCAACGGCGAGCTGGGCTTCTACCTCGTCTCGACGGGCGAGGGGACGCCCTGGAAGGTCCACTGCCGGGCGCCCAGCTTCGTCCACGTGGGCGGCACGCACCTCATGCTCGAGGGCGGGCAGCTCGCCGACCTCGTGCCGACCTTCGGCATGATCAACATGATCGGCGGGGAGTGCGACCGGTGAAGCACCTCATTCCCGAGTTCGAGCGGATGAAGGCGCGCTTTCCCGCGGGGTTCGATTCCTCTCTCGTGCTTCCGTGCCTGCACCGCATCCAGGCCGACCGCGGCTTCGTGGCCGACGAGGACATCGTCGGGCTGTGCGAGTACCTGAAGGTGCCGCGCATCCAGGTGGAGGAGGTCCTCTCCTACTACACGATGCTCCGGCGCGAAGGCATCGGGAAGACGCACCTGCAGGTGTGCCGGAACATCGCCTGCTCCATGCGTGGCGCCGAGGACGTCATCGAGCACGCCTGCAAGCGGCTCGGCGTGAAGCCCGGCCAGACCACCGCGGACGGCAAGTTCACGCTCTCCACCGTCGAGTGCCTGGGCTCCTGCGGCACCGCGCCCGTGCTGATGGTGAACGACGCGTACCACGAGAACATGACGCTCGAGAAGCTCGACGCGCTCATTGCGGGGCTTTCCTAAAATGCCCGGCCGCCAGCTCATCATGAACTTCGAGGTGACGCCCGCCTCCCACACGCTCGCCGACTACCGGGCGCGCGGCGGGTACGAGACGCTCGTGAAGGCCCTCGGGATGGCCCCGGCGGACATCACCAAGGAAGTGACGGCCTCGGGCCTGCTCGGCCACGGCGGCGCCGCCTTCCCCGTGGGCCGCAAGTGGGGCGTGATGAAGCCCAACCCGGGCGAAATCCACTATCTTTGCGCCAACGCCGACGAAGGCGAGCCCGGCACCTTCAAGGACCGCTGGATCCTCGAGCACGCGCCGCACCTGCTCGTCGAGTCGATGCTGATCACGAGCTACGCGCTCGGCGTGCGCCACGCGTTCGTGTACATCCGCGGGGAATTCGACCTGCCGTACCGCCGCATCCAGGGCGCCATCGACGAGGCGTACGCCGCGGGGCTGCTGGGCAAGCCGGTCCCCGGCAGCGACTTCGCGCTCGATATCGTCGTCTACCGCGGCGCCGGCTCCTACGTGTGCGGCGAGGCCTCGGGCCTCATCACCTCCATCGAGGGCAGGAAGCCCTATCCGCGCAACCGCCCCCCGCGCCTCACCGTGAAGGGTCTCTTCCAGAAACCCACGGTCATCAACAACGTCGAGTCCCTCGCGAACATCACCGGCATCATCCGCATGGGCGCGGAGGAGTTCCGCAAGGTCGGCACCGCCAAGAGCCCCGGCACGCAGCTCATCTCCATTTCCGGCCACATCGCGAAGCCGGGCGTGTACGAAGTCGAGTACGGCTATTCGTGGGCGAAGTTCCTCGACGAGGACTGCGGCGGGATGCTCCACGGCGCGAAGATGAAGTGCGTCGTCCCCGGCGGCATCTCCACCAAGGTACTCACGCGCCCGGAGATCGAGAATCTCACGCTGTCGCACGAATCGGTGAACCCGGCGGGCTCGGGCCTGGGCTCCGGCGGCATGATCGTCATCGCCGAGGGCACGTGCATGGTGCGCCTGCTGCAGGTGCTGCTGCGCTTCTACCACCACGAATCCTGCGGCCAGTGCACGCCGTGCCGCGAGGGCATGGGCTGGATGCACCGGATCATCGACCGCATCGTGGCGGGCGAGGGCGTGCCGGACGACATCGAGCGCCTCTACGCCATCTCCCACGCCAACGACGGCACGACGATCTGCGGCATGGGGGACGCGGCCGGCTTCGCGACGGTGGGCATCCTCAACAAGTTCCGCGACGAGTTCGAATACTGGATCGCGAACAAGCGCTCGAAGATGGACGGGAGGCTCGAATGCCGCGCCTGACCATCGACGGCCGCGAGATCGAGGCCAAGGCCGGGCAGACGGTGATGCAGGCCGCCCGCGATCACGGGATCTTCATCCCCTACTTCTGCTGGCACCCGAACCTCTCGGTGCCCGGCAACTGCCGCATCTGCGTGGTGGGGGTCGCGGAGAAGGACGGCGGCGAGTGGGTCGAGATCGCCTGCAACATGCCGGCGGCCGAGGGCATGGTGGTCTTCACCGCGAGCGAGAAGGTGAAGGCGCGCCGCAAGGCCACGATGGAATTCATCACGCTCAACCACCCGGTCGACTGCGGCATCTGCGACAAGGCGGGCGAGTGCACGCTCCAGGACTACCACTTCGAGTACAACGGCGCGGCCAGCGTCTCGCGCGACGCGAAGACGCACGCCACCAAGCACTTCGACCTGTCCGAGCGCATCGTCCTCGACAACGAGCGCTGCATCCAGTGCACGCGCTGCGTGCGCTTCACGCGCGAGATCTCGATGTCGAACGGCCTGGGGATGCTCGACCGCGGCGACCACTCCATCGTCCGCCCGTCGCCCGACGGCGCCTTCGCGAAGGACGCCTACTCGGACAACGTGATCGACCTGTGCCCCGTCGGCGCGCTCCTCGCGAAGGATTTCCTGCACAAGGCGCGCGTCTGGTACCTGAAGGCGACGCCGTCGGTCTGCCCGGGCTGCGAACGCGGCTGCGGCGTGAACCTGTGGCACCGCAAGGACGAGTGGAAGCTGCGCTCGCCGCGGCAGGCCGCGCGCAACGAGGGCATCGACCGCGTGACGCCGATCGAGAACCCGGCCGTGAACGGGCCCTGGGTGTGCAACAAGGCGCGCGACCTGCCCAGGCTCTTCGGTCGCGTCCGGGCCACCGGCCCGCTCTTCAAGGGCGCCCCCGCGCCGTGCGAGGCCGCGGTACTGGAAGCCCGCGCGCTCATCGCCGAGGCGAAGCGGCCGGTCGCCGTGGTCTCGAGCTGGGCCTCCAACGAGGAACTCGCGGCCTTCAAGGCCGCCTTCGGCTCCCGCTTCGCGCTCGTCGCCAAGCGGGATCACGAGCCGCAACCCGGCGAGGTGGTCCAGGACGACCTGCTCATCCGCGCCGACAAGAACCCGAACGCGGCCGGCGTGCGTGCCGTGCTGGGCGAATGCGGGACCGAGGTGCCGAAGGACGCGGACCTCGTGCTCGTCTGGGGCGAGGGCTTCGACTTCCGAGCGGTGCCGGCGGGCGCGAAGATCGTCTTCCTGAACGCCTTCCTCGCCCCCGAGAACGGCCACGCCGACGTCTTCCTGCCCCTCTCGATCCAGACCGAGCGCAGCGGCCACTACACCAACTTCGCGGGCGTCACGAGCCGCTTCGAGCGCTGCTTCGCCCTGCCGCCGGGCGTGCTGCATGCCGAGGAGCTTTTCGGATCCCTCGTGGGCAACGGAAGGGGCGCGTGATGCTGGCCGACCTCCTCGTCTCCGTGCTCTTCATCGTCTACGCGATCTCGGTCCTCATGGGGTTCGGCACGATCCTCACCTGGGTCGAGCGCAAGCAGGCGGCCGTGATGGCGGACCGCATCGGCGCCAACCGCGCCTACATCCGCATCCCCGGCACGCAGGTGAAGCTGGTGTGGTGGGGCCTCTTCCACGGCATGGCCGACGGCCTGAAGATGCTGGTGAAGGAGGACTGGAAGCCGCGCACCTACGACTGGTACGCCTACGCCGTGGCCCCGTGGGTGGTGTTCACCCCGGTGCTGCTCGTCTTCGCGGTGATCCCGTTCGGGGGCACGCTGCACCCGGCGCACCTGTGGGCGCCGCTCGCCGGGTTCTTCGGCGACAAGAGCTACCCGATGCAGATCGCGACCCTCGACGGGGGCCTGCTCATCATCTTCGCCTTCAGCGGCATGACGATCATCGGCGCGATGCTCGCCGGGTGGTCGTCGTCGAACAAGTTCGCGCTCCTGGGCGCCCTGCGGGCCGGCTCGCAGATGATCTCCTACGAGCTGGTGCTGGGCCTCACGCTGCTGGGCCTCATCCTCATCTACGGCACGGTGAACCTGGACGCGATGGTGCGCCACCAGTCCGGCACGGTGCTCGGGTTCCTCCCGGCCTGGGGCATCGTCTACCAGCCCTTCGCCGCCACGCTCTTCCTCACGGCGGCCATCGCCGAGAACAAGCGGATCCCCTTCGACCTGCCGGAGGCGGAGAGCGAGCTCATCGCGGGCTACTACACCGAGTACTCGGCGATGAAGATGGGCCTGTTCATGTTCGCCGAGTTCATCGAGATCGCGATCATCGGCGCGCTCTTCACCACCTTCTTCCTGGGCGGCTACAACCTGCCGTACATGAACGACGCGGGCTTCGCCTTCCCGGGCGGCGGCACGGCGGCGCTGCCCCACGGCGCGGTCGTCGTCACGCAGATGGTGACCTTCCTCGCCAAGGTCTTCCTGCTGTGCAGCTTCCAGATCCTCATCCGCTGGTCGCTGCCGCGCTTCCGCTACGACCAGGTGCTCATGTTCGCCTGGAAGTTCATGTTCCCGCTGGCCCTCGCCAACCTCGTGATCACGGCGGTCGTGATGTGGGCCCTCGGAAAATGACCAGGCGAACCCACGTGCGCAAGCGCTACTGGAACGAGCCGGAGATGGGCTGGTATGAGAAGGCCTACCTGCCGGAGATCCTGAAGGGCCTCGCCATCACCGGAGGCGTCTTCCTGCGCAACATGGCCAAGTGGATGACGGGGAAGAAGGGCGCGCTCACCACCTACTACCCGGAAGAGACGCGCTGGGACTACGCGCGCGGCAACCGCGGCAAGCACGTCCTCGTGCAGCGGCCGGACGGCTCGCCGCAGTGCATCGCATGCAACCTGTGCGCCACGGTGTGCCCGGCCAAGGTGATCGAGATCGAGGCGGCGTTCGATCCGGCCGATGCGGCCCACCCGAAGTACCCGGCCCGCTTCGAGATCGACTATTCGCGCTGCGTGTTCTGCGGCCTGTGCGTGGAAGCCTGCCCGGAGGACGCGATCCGCATGGAGAAGGAAGTGCCCACGCTGCCCTCGCCGGACCGCCACGTCATGTGGCTCGGCAAGGAGGAGCTCCTCGCCTGGAAGCCCGCGCGCGACGCCGCCAAGCCGTACCCCGGCCGGCCCGCCGGCGACAAGGACCGGCCATGATCGACACCGTCCTCGCGAGCCTCGACACCGTCTTCCTCTACGTCTTCGCGGGCTGCGCGTTCCTGAGCGCCGCGCTCATGCTCTTCCTCAAGGAGCCGATGCGGGTCGCGCTCGCGCTCATCTCGTGCATGGTGTTCCTGGGCGGGGTTTACGGCCTCCTGGGCGTGCACTTCATCGCGGCCTTCCAGGTGCTGATCTACGTGGGCGCCGTGATGGTGTTCATGGTCTACGCGATCATGCTGCTCGACCCGCGCGACGAATCGATGAAGGTGCGCTACTCGCACTTCCTGTGGCCCGGGGCCGTCGGCTACGTGCTGCTGGTGGAGGCGCTCACCGCGGGCATCTGGAACGACCTCCCGGGCCCGCCGCGCGGCCCGGCCGGCGAGCCCTTCAGCCTCAAGGCCTTCTCCGAGGTCTTCCTGTCGGAGTACTGGCTGCACTTCGAGCTCACCTCGGTCCTGCTCGTGGCGGCCGTGGTCGCGGCCCTCGCCGTGATCCGCGTGAACCGGAAGGATCCCCGTGGATAAGATCCAGGTCCTGCTCGCCCTCGCCGCGGCGCTCTTCACGATGGGGCTGACCGGCGTGGTGATCCGCCGCAACGTCCTCGTGATGCTCATGTGCATGGAGCTCATGCTGAACGGCGTGAACCTATCGCTCGTCGCGTTCGCCCACCAGCTGGGCGAGTCCGTGGGCGCGGTGCTGGTGTTCCTGGTGTTCGTCGTCGCGACGGCGGAGATCGCCGTCGCCATCCCGATCGTGCTGCTGCTGGTCCGCCGCAAGCGCACGCTCGACCTCGAAGCGTTCACGGACCTGAAGGGCTAGCCGCGGCCATGGGCCTTCTCACCCTCATCGTCCTCCTGCCCCTGCTGGGGTTCCTGCTGAACGGGCTGCTGGGCAATCGCCTGGGCAAGACCTTCGTCTCCGTGGTGGGCTGCGGCCTGCCCGCCATCGCCTTCGCGGTCACGATCAAGGTGGTGCTCGACGCGAAGGGCGCCGGCTGGGCGCCGGTCTCGGAACTCGCGTTCGTGTGGGCCATGGTCGGCCCCGACGTGTTCGAGGTCGCCTTCTGGTTCGACCGCCTCACCGCGATCATGGCGCTCATCATCACCGGCGTCGGCACGCTGATCCACATCTACTCGATGGGGTACATGCACGAGGACAGGAGCTACGCGCGCTACTTCGCGTACCTGAACCTGTTCCTCTTCTTCATGCTGCTCCTGGTCCTGGGCAAGTCGCTGCTGGTGCTCTTCGTCGGCTGGGAAGGCGTGGGCCTGGCGTCCTACCTGCTCATCGGCTTCTGGTTCGACGACATCGAGAAGGCCAAGGCGGGCAAGAAGGCCTTCATCGTGAACCGCATCGGCGACGCCGGGTTCCTGCTGGGCATGTTCGTCCTGTATTCGACGGTCGGCACGCTCGACATGCCGAAGATCAACGCGGCCTTCGGCAGCGCGGCGCTCCCGGCCGTCTCGGCGAGCCTCGTCGGGTTGCTCCTCTTCATCGGCGCCACGGGCAAGAGCGCGCAGATCCCGCTCTACGTGTGGCTGCCGGATGCGATGGCGGGCCCCACGCCGGTCTCGGCCCTCATCCACGCGGCGACCATGGTGACGGCGGGTGTCTATCTCATCGCGCGCATGTCCGGCGTCTACGCACTGGCGCCCGAAGCCGGCACGGTGATCGCGGCGGTGGGTGCGCTCACGGCCGTGGTCGCGGCGACCATCGCCGTGGCGCAATACGACATCAAGAAGGTGCTCGCCTATTCCACGGTCTCGCAGCTGGGCTTCATGTTCGTCGCCGCGGGCGTGGGCGCGTACGGCGTCGCGGTCTTCCACGTGTATACCCACGCCTTCTTCAAGGCTTGCCTGTTCCTGGGCTCCGGCAGCGTGATCCACGCCATGTCGGGCGAGCAGGACATCCGCAAGATGGGCGGCCTCGCGAAGAAGATCCCCGTCACCTTCGCGACGTTCGCCGTGGCGACGGCGGCCATCGCCGGCGTGCCGCCGCTCGCGGGCTTCTTCTCGAAGGACGAGATCCTGCTCTACGCCTTCGCGAGCGAGAAGGGCGGCGGAACGCTCCTGTTCGCCGTGATGGCCTTCACGGCGCTTCTCACCGCGTTCTACATGTCGCGCCTGCTCTGGCTCACGTTCTTCGGCAAGCCGCGCATGGGGCCGGAGGTGGAGCACCACATCCACGAGTCGCCGCCGTCGATGACGATCGTGCTCGTGATCCTGGCGGTGCTCTCGGCGGCCGGCGGCTTCTTCTCCGTGCCGCACTTCCTCGAACCCCTCGCGAAGCTGCCGGCCCTGAAGGGCGACCCCGATCACCTGCATCACCTGATCGTGGGCGCCTCCGTGGCCATCGCGGCCATCGGCATCGGGGCGGCGGCCTGGTTCTTCGCGGGCGACGCCTCGCGGGCCGCGGCGGTGCGCGGGCGCTTCGAGGGCCTCTTCAAGGTGCTTTACAACAAGTACTACGTGGACGAGTTCTACGAAGCCGTCGTCGGCAAGCCCCTGCACTGGATCTCCGACAAGGTCTTCCTGCGCGTGGGCGACCGCTTCCTCATCGACGGCACGCTGAACGGGCTGGCGGCACTCGCCTCGGGCGTGGCCGGGCGCCTCTCGCGCGTGCAGACGGGCAGCATCCACCTCTACGCATTCCTGGTGGTGGCGGGCCTCGTCGGCAGCCTCCTGTGGGTGTGGCGCCATGGTTGACGCGACCCTGCTGAACCTGGTCCTGTGGCTCCCCTTCCTGGGGATGCTCGCCATCGCGGCCATCCCGAAGGGCAACGCGGCACTCGTGCGGCAATTCACGCTCGCCCTGATGGTCGTGCAGCTCGTCCTCGCCGCGATCCTCTACGTCCACTTCGACCCGGCGGCGAGCGGCCTGCAGGCGGCCACGCGCATCGCGTGGATTCCCGACTGGGGCGTCACCTACACGATCGGCCTGGACGGCTACAACGTGCTGCTGGTCCTGCTCACGGCGTTCCTGGGCCCCCTCGTGACGGCCGGGGCCTTCAGCGCCATCCAGAAGGACGTGAAGCTTTTCTACGCGATGGTGCTGCTCATCCAGTTCGCGATGGTGGGCACCTTCGTCGTGCAGGACCTCTTCGTCTTCTACCTGTTCTGGGAACTGATGCTGATCCCGATGTTCCTCATGATCGGCATCTGGGGCGGCGAGCGGCGCATCTACGCCACGCTCAAGTTCTTCCTCTACACGGCCTTCGGCAGCATCCTGATGCTGGCCGCGGTGATCTACCTGGTGTGGGCGCAGTGGAAGGCGACGGGTGCGATGTCCTTCGCGTTCGCCGACCTTTACAAGGTGAACCTGCCCCTCGCCACCCAGCAGTGGCTCCTCGCGGCCTTCGCGTTCTCCTTCGCGATCAAGGTGCCGATGGTGCCGCTGCACACGTGGCTGCCGGACGCGCACGTGGAAGCGCCCACCGCCGGCTCCGTGATCCTCGCGGGCGTGCTCCTCAAGATGGGCACGTACGGCTTCATGAAGCTCGGCTTCCCGCTCTTCCCGGACGCCACCCGCCTCGCGGTGCCGCTCTTCGCGACCCTGGGCGTCATCAGCATCGTCTACGGCGCGTGCCTCGCGCTCGTGCAGACGGACATCAAGAAGATCATCGCCTACTCCTCCATCAGCCACCTGGGCTACGTGGTGCTGGGCCTCGTGAGCCTCGACCTGCTGGGCATCCAGGGCGCGATGATCCAGATGGTGAGCCACGGCCTCGTCGCCGCCGGGCTCTTCCTCATGGTCGGCATGATCTACGAGCGCTGTCACACGCGGGAGCTCGCGGCCTACGGCGGCCTCGCGCGGTTGCTGCCGGTGTATTCGGTGTTCTTCCTCATCCTCACCCTCGCCTCGGTGGGCCTGCCCACGACGAGCGGCTTCACGGGCGAATTCCTCGTGCTGCTGGGCGCCTTCGCGGCCGGCTGGCGGCAGTACCAGGGCGGCTCGATCTACTTCCTGGCGATGGCGGGCATCGCCGCCACGGGCGTGGTGCTGGGCGCGCTCTACATGCTGTGGTTCGCGCAGCGCTTCCTCTTCGGCGCGGAGAAGGCGCCGCACGCGCCGGTCGCGGACCTGAACGGCCGCGAGAAGACCATCCTCGTCATCCTCGTCGCCTCCATCTTCTGGCTCGGCCTCTTCCCGGACGGCGCGCTGAGGAAGACGGAACTCGCGGCGCGCGACTACCAGCAACTCGTGAACCAGAAGCGCACGGGGCCGGCCTTGCCCGCGCTGCCCGCCGGAGAGAAGCGATGAGCCCGGGCCTCGTATTCGCCGCGATGCTGCCGGAGCACCTGCTGCTCTCGGGCCTGGTGGCCCTGCTGATCCTCGAGATCGTATCCGACGAACCGAAGGGCGAGCTCGCCGTGAGCCTCGTCGCCGTGGGCCTCGCCGGCCTCGCGGCCGCATGGATCGCTTCCCAGGGCCGCACGCTCGAGCCCTTCCCGGGCCAGTTCGTCGTGACGCCCGTCATCGCGTGGGCGAAGGCGGCGGTGCTGCTCCTCGCGATTCCGGTGCTGCTCATCTCGCGGGAGGACTTCGAGCGCGGCCCGTTCTACCCGCTGCTCCTGTCCTCGCTCTACGGCATCCTCCTCATCGCTTCTTCCGGCAGCTTCCTCACGCTGTTCCTGGGGATCGAGATCATGTCGATCCCGGTGTACGTGCTGGTGCTCCTCGCCTATCGCCGCCCGGAAAGCGCCGAGGCCGCGCTCAAGTACCTCGTGCTCTCGGGCACGGCGAGCGCCTCGCTCCTCATGGGCGCCTCGCTTCTCTTCGGCTCCACGGGTTCGCTCTCCATCACGGCCTTCGCCGCCGCGCTCGGCTCCGACGCGATCCTCGCCCGCACGGCCGTGGTGATGGTGCTCGCCGCGCTCTTCGTGAAGGCGGCCATCGTGCCCTTCCACGGCTGGGCGCCGGATGCCTACGAGGCCTCGAGCATCCCGGTGACGGCCTTCATGGCCACGCTGGTGAAGGCGGGCGTGCTGCTCGCGGCGCTCAGGCTCTTCGGGGAAGCGACCGTCGACCCGGCCCACGCCGCCCTGCTCGCGTTGCTGCCGGTGGTTTCCATCGCTTGGGGCAACCTCGCGGCCATGCGCCAGCCGAACCTGCGGCGCATGATCGCCTACTCCTCCATTGCGCACGCGGGCTACCTCTTCCTCGCCTTCCTGGGCGACGGCGCGGGGCGCTTCGAGGCGGTGCTCTTCTACCTGGCCGCGTACGGCGTCATGAACATCCTCGCCTTCGCGGCGCTGCCGTCCGACAAGGACGACGTCGCGCGCGACAGCCTCGAGACGCTGAAGGGCCTCTTCCACAGGAACCCCTTCGCCGCGATCGTGATCGCCATCGCGATGCTCTCGCTCGCGGGCATCCCGCCCTTCCCGGGCTTCATCGGCAAGTTCCTGATCTTCAAGAACGTGCTCGCCGCCGGCTGGACGATGGTGGCGGTCATCGGCCTCATCGGCAGCTACCTGGGCATCTACTTCTACCTGCGGGTCGTGCAGTACATGTTCATGAGCCCGTCGGCCTTCCACGGTCCCTCGCCCGGGCGCGCGCTGGCGGTGGGCGCGAGCGTCTTCTGCCTGGCCCTGTCGCTCGCCATCGCCCTCGCGCCGGCCTGGTTCCTGGCGCGGTTCTGAGCCGGCCGGAAGGGTGGGTTGGCTGCCCCCCGGCTGAAACGCTATAATTGCGGGCTTGTCTGGCCTGCTAGCTTGAGTTGCGGGCCGGGGAACGCAGTGACACGGCCTGGTAGCTCAGTTGGTAGAGCAGCGGATTGAAAATCCGCGTGTCGGTGGTTCGATTCCGCCCCAGGCCACCAGATTTCCGACGCCCGCTCCCGCAGCGGGCGTTTTCATTGGAGGGGCACGCGCCCGAGCAGCGCTTCCCCCATCCGTACCCGACGCCCTTCGGCGATGCCCTCCGCCAGCGCGAACCCCGCCGGCGCGAAGACGAGGATCGTCGAGCCATGCTCGAACCAGCCCATCTCATCGCCGCGTTCCACCGGAACCCGGCAGTCGATGACATGGGGGCCGCGGTAGCCGTGGTGCAGGGGGCCCTCGAGGAATCGAAGCCGGATGCTCGCCACCAGGATGGCCGCCACGGCCACCAGCATCAGCGGCCCGCCGCCATCCGCCAGCCTGAGTTCGATCGCGGCCCGTTCGTTCCGGCAGAAAAGCCGCTCGATGCGCTTGAGCGCGATCGGATTCACGTTCCACGTGTCGCCCGCGATGTAGGTCACCCGGCGCACCGACGCCGCCCCGGGCGCGTGGAACCGGTGGTACATGGCCGACGTGAGCCTGAGCGTGACGTAGAGGCCGTCCCGGTAGCGCACCGCCGTGTCCGCGTCGCCGAAGAGGTCCTCGAGCGCGTACGGAAAGCCCTTGGCCTGGAAGAGCGTCGTCCCCGCGATGGCGCCGCATGCGCCGACGATGCCGTCGCAGGGGCTCACGAGCACGTCCTCGCGCGGATCGACCGGCCGGGCGCCCGGCTTCAGTTCCCTCGTGAAGCACTCGTGCAGGCTCGCGAAGGACGTGCGCTTCGCGTCGGAGAGGTCGAGGTCGGTGAAGAGGCGCCACGCAGCCAGCGAGAGGTCGCGCACCAGGGGCCGTTCGATGCGGCTGAACCAGCCCATGAATTGCGTGAGCAACCGGCGGGGAACGCGGTTCGTGAGCAGGAAATTGATGTCCTCCTGGAGGACGACCCGCGCGATGAGGCTTCGGACGGTCATGGCCCGGTCATGTGACGAAAGTAGAAACGACATCGAGGAGGTCTCGATGAACGACTATCTGCCGCAAGCCGCCTCCGGCATCGCCGCGCTGGCGCTGGTCCTGCCCCGCGTGAAGCGCCGCCTGGAGCTCTCGCGGGCGAAGCACCGCTCCCTCGGGGGCCATTCCCGCCTGGCGAAATGGGTGGCCCGGCTCGTCCCGCGAATGGAATACGACGAGAAGGTCTTCTTCGGCGTCGACGGGGCGCCCGAGGCCATCGTGGCCCGGCGCCGCGAGGCCTTCCGGGCGCTGTCGGCCCTCTATCGCGATCGCTTCGCGCGCTCGGCCGCTTTCACCGAGTCCGCAACCGCAAGCCTGTCCGACCTCCAGTTCACCGGGCGCTACCGCGTGCCCGCGCCGTTCAGCGCCCACGTGCGAAAGCACCTGAGGGGCGGCGGCTTCGTCGAGTCCGGCGCCGGCGTGAAGGTCACCGATCTCGACGGCAACACGTTCTACGACCTCACCGGCTCCTACGGCGTGAACGTCTTCGGCACCGACTTCTACCGCCGGTGCATCGCGGAGGGCGCGACCCGCGCCGAAGGCCTGGGGCCCTTCCTCGGGGCGCTCCATCCCCTGGCGGCGGAGAATGCGCAGCGGCTCAAGGCGATCTCCGGCCTGGACGAAGTGTCCTTCCACATGTCCGGCACGGAGGCCGTGATGCAGGCCGTCCGACTCGCCCGCTATCACACGGGCCGGCGCCACCTCGTGCGCTTCAACGGCGCCTACCACGGCTGGTGGGAGGACGTGCAGCCGGGCATCGGCAATCCCCTTCCCCCGCGGGAGACGTACACGCTCAAGGACATGGACGAGGACAGCCTGCACGTCCTCGCCACGCGAAGCGACATCGCCTGCGTACTCGTGAACCCGCTGCAGGCGCTGCACCCGAACGCTTCGGCGCCGGGGGACTCCGCCCTCGTCGACAGCTCGCGCCGCGCGCGATTCGACCGCGAGGCCTATGCGGCCTGGCTGCGAAGGCTCCGCGAGGTCTGCTCGCGCCGCGGCATCGTCCTCATCCTCGACGAGGTGTTCGTGGGCTTTCGCCTGGCCCCCGGCGGGGCGCAGGAATACTTCGGCGTGAAGGCCGACCTCGTCACCTACGGCAAGACGCTGGGCGGTGGCCTCCCGGTGGGCGTCGTCTGCGGCCGCGCCGACCTCATGCGCCGCTTCCGCGACGACCGGCCGGCCGATATCTGCTTCGCGCGCGGCACCTTCAATTCCCATCCCTACGTGATGGGGGCCATGCGGGCGTTCCTCGACCGGCTGGAATCCCCGGCCGTTCGCGCCCTCTACGACGATCTCGACGCCACCTGGAACGAGCGCGCGGAGCTGCTCAACGCGCGCCTCGAGATCGAGGACCTGCCGGTGCGCGTGGCCAACCTGTCCACGATCTGGACGGTGAGCTACACGCGCGCATGCGCCTACAACTGGATGCTGCAGTACTACCTGCGCGCCGAGGGGCTGGCGCTGTCGTGGGTGGGCACCGGCCGCTTCATCTTCAGCCTGGACTACACGAAGGCCGACTATGCGGACGTGGCGGACCGGTTCCTCGCCGCCGCGCGCGCGATGGAGCGGGGCGGGTGGTGGGCCGAGGTGCCGGGGCTCACGAACAAGCGGATCCGCCGGAACCTGCTGAAGGCCTTCCTGGCGGCCCGGTTCGGCGGGCGGAGCGACGCGCGGGACGCCGAAGCGTCCCGCGGTGCGGCCCTGCCGGATGCCCTGCCCGGCGAAAGCGACTGATGGCGTCAATCGCCGGGGTGATGCCGGATGGCGGCGTGGGGCATCGGGTCGATGAGCTCGCCGCGCAGGAGGTGGAGCGGGGCCTTGCAGTAGATCCTGGCGTCGTGGAACGGATCCGTGAGGATCTTGGTCATCCACACGAGGCCGGTGCGCACGTTCCGGATGAAGAAGAGCTGCACCGTCCGGAATAGCAGCCCCGCCACGCCGATGGCGAGCCAGATGAGGCCGACCTGTTCGAGGATCTCCTGCGGGCCGCGCGCCGGCGAGAACAGCCCGAGCAGCGTGGGGTCCGCGAGGAGCGCGAAGGGCGACACCGCCCAGATCGCGATGAGCACGACCTTGCGCCGCAGGTTGTAGCCCACCTTGATCGACTCCTTGAACGCGTGGGTCGCCTGGTTCACGTGGTCGTAGCCCTTGGGCTCGAAGAAGAAGTGGCCGGACTGGCGAGTCCCCATCGAGACGATCCAGCCGATCACGGCCGCGATGGCCGGGCTCGTGAACAGCATCACGTAGGCGACCAGGAAGCTCAGGGCGCTCACGAAGTGCAGGGACTGGTTGATGCGGCTCTGGTGATAGAAGCGGTGGTCATCCCAACGCTGGGTCCGCAGTTCCGTGAGGAAGTCGTTCACGCTCGCTCCTTGAAGGGTTCGGGGGGTGCCGCGTGGGTAGAACCCTGCGGCCCGAAGGCTTCCGTGGCGTGAAGGATTGGCGAAACTTTCGCGACAACGGCGGCGGAAACGCAATCGTCACGGGGCTGACGCGAGGCTGTTACGGTTCGCGGGACACAATCGCTCGCCCTTCCAGGAGCGATGCCATGGAACCTCTCGTCATCGAGCAGTTGCCGGCCGGACGGCGCGCGCTGCGCCTCGCGATCGTGACGGAGACGTACCTGCCGGAGGTGAACGGCGTCTCCCTGTCCCTCGCGCGGATGGTGGACGGGCTGCGGGCGAACGGCCACGACATCCAGCTGGTCCGCCCGCGCCAGGACCGCGAGGACCTCGCCGCCTCCGGCGAGGGGTTCGCGGAGATGCTCACGCGGGGCGTCCCGATTCCGCGCTACCCGCAGCTCAAGCTGGGGCTCCCGGCCCGCAAGGCGCTCCTGAAGCAGTGGAAGCTGCGCCGGCCGGACCTCGTGCACATCGTCACGGAGGGCCCGCTCGGCTGGTCCGCGCTGCAGGCCGCGACCCAGCTGCGCATCGCGGTGACCTCGGATTTCCGGACCAATTTCCACGCGTACACCCGGCACTACGGCATCGGCTGGCTCAAGAAGCCCATCTTCGGCTACCTGCGCAAGTTCCATAACCGGACCCTCGCGACCTTCGTGCCCACCGAGGCGATGCGCGGCGAGCTCGCGGCGCTCGGCTTCCGCAACCTGCACGTGCTCTCGCGCGGCGTCGACACGAACCTCTTCGCCCCCGAGCGGCGCACCGAGGCGCTTCGCCGCGCCTGGGGAGCGGGGCCGGACACCCCGGTCGTCCTGCACGTCGGGCGCATCGCGGCCGAAAAGAACCTGGGCCTGCTCGTCGATGCCGCGCTTCGCATCGGGCGGGAGCGTCCGGACGCGAAGGTCGTGCTGGTGGGCGACGGGCCGGAGACGCGCGGCCTCAGGGAGCGCCTGCCCGAGGCGCACTTCGCGGGCCTGCAGCGTGGCGAATCCCTCGCCATGCACTACGCCTCGGCGGACCTCTTCCTCTTTCCCAGCTGCACGGAGACCTTCGGCAACGTGACGCTCGAGGCGATGGCGAGCGGCCTGCCCCTGGTGGCGTACGACTACGCGGCGGCGGCGGCGCACGTGCGCCATGGCACGCAGGGACTGCTCGCGCCCTTCGGCCGGGCCGAGGCGTTCGTCGAGCTGGCCCACGAGCTCGTCGCGATGCATCGCGACCGGCCGGCGCGCTTTCGCGAGATGGGCGCGCAGGCCCGGATGACCGCGCAGGCCCTCGACTGGAACGCCATCGTGGGCCGATTCGAGCGGCTGCTCTCGGCCGCGGCCTAGCGCCGGCGGGCGTTCACGCGCTCATGAGGAGGGACTCTCCGCCGCCCGGCGTCTCGATGCGCCCCTGCTCCAGGTAGCGCGCCCGCTTCGCCGGCTTGAGCCGAAGCAGGTCCACCAGCACGAGGCCGTCGACGCAGCCCGCGAACGCCGGATCCACGTTGAAGCCCAGGAAGCGCGCGCCGCCGGGCTCGCACAGCTCCGTGTACTGCTTGTAGAGCGTCGGCACGGCGACGCCCAGCTCGGCGAGCCGTCGCTTGAGCGTGCGGAATTCGCCCGCGCAGTCGGTGCCGGGAATCAGGGCGGCGAGGGCGGCCTCGCGCTCCTCCGGGATCACGAACGGCCGGCGCGGCACGCACAGCCGCTCGGGCACGCCGAAGTGGCGCCGGTAGAAGTGGATGAGCAGCTCGCGGGCTTCGAGGGGATAGTCGGCGCTGATGCTGACCGGGCCGAAGAGATACCGGATCTCCGGCCGTGACCGCAGGTAGGCGCCGATGCCGTACCAGAGGTACTCCAGGGCGCGCAGGCCCTGGTAGCGCGGCTGCACGAAGCTGCGCCCGAGCTCGAGGGAATTCGCGTAGTGCGCGCGCAGGCCTTCCTCGGCGGCGAAAAGGCCGTGGCTGTAGAGGCCCTCGGCACCGCGCGTCGCCACGATCGAGGCGACGTCGCCCACGCGGTAGGCGCCCATCACCTGCAGGGCGGTCTCGTCCCAGAGCACGATGTGGCGATACCAGGCGTCGAACGCATCGATGTCGCGCCGCTTGCCCGTGCCCTCGCCCACCTGGCGGAACGTCACTTCGCGCAGGCGACCGAGCTCGCGCATCACGGCGCAGTCCGGGGAACCCTCGAAGAGAAGGATGTCCTTGCCGTCCTGGGTGCGGCCCAGGGGCTCGCACCGGCGCAGCTCGCTGCGCAGGTCGAGGCGGTTCTCGGCGCGCGCGATCGTCTTCTCGGTGCGGATCTGGACGACGCGGTTGCGCGGAAGGCCGTAGAGGAGCCGCGTGATGCTCCGGATCTTGTGCTCGCGGTCCCCCGTGAGCGCGGCGATCTCCCGCCACGCGATGGGCTCGCCGATGCGCACGGGCAGCGTCACGCCGCGCTGGCGCATCGCCTCGCCCACGAGCAGCAGCGTCGAGATCGGCTTGAACACGGTGGAGAGCGAATAGAAGAGCGCCGAGTTGCGGCCGTCCAGGTGCACCGGCAGCAGCGGCGCGCGCGCCTGCTCGGCGAAACGCAGGAACCCCGCCTGCCAGCGGCCGTCCCGGATGCCGAACGGTCCCGCGCGCGAGACTTCCCCCGACGGGAAGATGATGACCGCCTCGTCCCTGCCCAGCGCGTCGTGGATGGCCTGGATGTGCGCCTTGTTGTATCCGCCGCCCAGGTTGACGATGGGCAGCAGTACCGGATGCAGCGGCTTGAACTGCATCAGGATGTCGTTCGCCACGATGCGCACGTCGCGGCGCACCTCGCTCACCAGCTTGAGGAGCGCGACGCCGTCGAGCATGCCCAGCGGGTGGTTCGCGACGATGACGACGCGCCCCTCGGCCGGGATGTTCTCGATCTCGCGCCCGACGACGCTGTAGCTGAAATCGAAGTGCTCGAGGATGCGGTCGATGAAGGCCATGCCCTCGAGCCCCTCGGCTTCGCGCAGGAACGCGTTCACGTCCTTCTCGCGCAGCACCTTCTTCAGGAAGGCGAGCGTCGGCCGCGCGAGCACGCCGCGGCGGCGCCCGAAATCGGGGAACTTCGCTTCGATGACGTTCTCGAGTTGGAACATGGCCTTACTCCTGGGGAAGGGGAACGCCCACCGCGACGGGGCTCGCGGCCAGGGCGGTGGCGGCGCCGGCCGCTTCCTCGACCGTGCGCCAGTCGATGATCCGCAACTCGCCGTCGTCCATCTCGGCCAGGGCGGTGAGGCTTTCCACCCAGTCGCCGTCGTTGCAGTAGAGGATGCCGCCGATGTCGCGGATCTCGGCCTTGTGGATGTGCCCGCAGACGACGCCGTCCAGGTGGCGCCGCCGGGCCTCGCGCGCGAGCGCCTCCTCGAAGTCGGCGATGTAGGAGACCGCGTTCTTCACCTTGTGCTTGAGGTACTGCGACAGCGACCAGTAGGGGAAGCCGAATTTCGCGCGGACGTGGTTGAACCACTGGTTCAGGTAGAGGGCGAGGGTGTAGAGGTGGTCGCCGACGAAGGCAAGCCACCGCGCTCGCTGCACGACGGCGTCGAAGAGGTCCCCGTGGATCACGAGCAGCCGCCGTCCGTCCGCGGTGCCGTGCACGGCCTCGTCGGCGATCTCGATGCCGCCGAAGGCGACGCCGAGGAAATGGCGCATCGCCTCGTCGTGGTTCCCGGCGATCCAGGTGACGCGCGTGCCCTTGCGCGCCTTGCGCAGGATCTTCTGGACGACGTCGTTGTGGCTCTGGTGCCAGTAGAAGCGGCGCTTCAACTGCCAGCCGTCGATGATGTCGCCGACCAGGTAGAGGTGCTGGCTGTCGGTGAGGCGCAGGAACTCGAGCAGCTTCTCCGCCTGGCAGCCGGTGGTGCCCAGGTGGATGTCGGAGATGAAGAGGGAGCGGAAGCGAAGGACGGGCGCGCCGTCGTCCCCGGGGACGGGAAGCGGGCCGGTCGTCAGCCTGCCCTGCGGGAGTTCCAGCGCGGCGCTCGTCATGACCCCCGATTGTCGCGATCGTCGGCGTAATGGCCGTTTCAGCTTCGTGACGGTTTTGTGGCGGCGGTCCCTGTCGCAATCCTTCGGGATCGGGCTTCGGTTCGGCTATCCTCGCGCCGATGCGTGCCGGCCAATGCCCCGAGTTCGACGACCTCCAGCGGATCGTGGAGAGCGGACGCGGCCACCTGGAAGTGCGGGACTTGTGCCAGGTCGCCGTGGGCGGCCGGCAGTTTCCCGTGCGCGCGATCGCCCTGGGCAACGCGTCACGCGACGTGCCGGCCATCGGGCTCTTCGGCGGCGTGCACGGGCTCGAGCGCATCGGCACCCGGGTGGTCCTCGCTTTCCTGGGCTCCATCGTGGCGCGCCTGGCGTGGGACGAGCAACTGCACCGCCAGCTCGAGAGCCTGCGACTGGTGTTCCTCCCGATCGTGAATCCGGCCGGCCTGTGGCAGGGCACGCGAGCGAACGCGAGCGGGGTCGACCTGATGCGAAACGCCCCGGTGCGGGCGAAGGAGCGGGTGCCCTTCCTCTACGGCGGCCAGCGGCTCAGCCCCCGCCTGCCGTGGTACCGGGGGCGCGAGGGAGCGGCCATGGAGCCGGAGGCCGAGGCGCTTTGCGCCCTCGTGCGCGAGGAGCTGCTCGATCGCCCGTTCAGCCTGTCGCTCGACTGCCATTCGGGGTTCGGACTCGACGACCGGATCTGGTTTCCCTTCGCGCACACCCGCGAGCCGATCGCGCACCTGCCGGAGGTGCACGCGTTGATGACGCTCTTCGACCACGCCTATCCGAACCACGACTACATCTTCGAGCCGCAGAGCCGGCAGTACTTCACGCACGGCGACCTGTGGGACCACCTGTACCTCGAGTGCGGGCCGGGGCGCGTGTTCCTGCCGCTCACGCTCGAGATGGGTTCGTGGCGCTGGATCCGCAAGTCGCCCAGCCAGCTCCTGTCGCGGGCGGGCATCTTCAACCCGTTGGCGGCGCATCGCCACCAGCGGGTGCTGCGCCGGCACCTCGTCTGGCTCGAATTCCTGTGCCGCGCGACGGCCTCCTTCCGCCACTGGATGCCCGCCGGCGCGAAGCGCGATCGTCACGGGCGCGAGGCGCTGGCCGCGTGGCCGGCCCCGACACGATGACCCCGTGGGTGCTCCTGCGCGGGCTCACGCGCGAGGCGCGGCACTGGGGGCGCTTTCCCGAGGCGCTGCGGGAGGCGATTCCCGGCAGCCGGGTCCTGACGCCGGACCTGGCCGGATTCGGCGCCCGTGCCGGCGTGCGAAGCCCGACGCGCGTGGAGGCGATCGTGGAAGCCTTGCGAGAGGACCTGCGCGAGGCCGCGGCTTCACCGCCCTATCGGTTGCTCGCCTTGTCGCTGGGCGGCATGGTGGCGGTGGACTGGGCTCGCCGGCATCCGTCGGAGGTGTCCGCCTGCGTGCTGGTGAACGCGAGCCTCGGCGCCTTCAGCCCGTTTCACCGGCGCCTCCTGCCGCGCAACTACGCGACGCTGCTGGCGATCGCCTGGCCGGGCACGCCGGATTCCCGGAAGGAGGCGCTCATCCATGCGATGACGAGCAATCGCCCGGACACCGACGGCGAGATCGTCCGGACATGGGCGCGGTACCGCACCGAGTCGCCGCCCCGCGGCGGCCAGGCGATTCGCCAGCTGCTCGCCGCCGCGCGTTATCGGGGCGACGGAGGGCCGCCGCCCGTGCCGGTCCTGCTGCTGGCCGGGGCCGGCGATCGCCTGGTCGATCCGGCCTGCTCGCGGGCGATCGCGCGGGGCTGGAACGTGCCCCTTCGCGAGCACCCGACGGCCGGGCACGACCTGCCCCTGGACGCCGGCGACTGGGTCGCCGAGCAGGTTCGCCGATGGCGAGATGAGCGGTGAGCGCCCCACCGGGGCGGGGCGCTCCGAGTTGATGGCGGCCGAACCCGGCGCCCTCAGCCCTTGCGGTGCTTGCCGGGGCGACCCGTCTTGACCGCCGGCACCGCGGCGAGCGCCGCCTGGAAGGCGTCGTTGCCCAGCGTGGTGAGGAGCCGCAGCCCGGCGCGCAGCAGTTCGCTCTTCTTCACCTGCGTCGCGGCATCGAGCGCGCGCTTCTTGAGGGCGGCGATGAGGGCGTAATCGTCCGCGGGCATGTTGAAGCTGTCGCGGATGGTCTTCATCTTCTTTCCCGTCGCGTTCTTTGCGCCAGGCGCCTTGGCGGGCTTCCTGCCTGCGGCCTTCGGCTTCGCCGCCGCGGGCTTCCCGGCTTTCGGGGCGGCTTTCGGGGCGGCCTTCGCGGCGGCCTTCGCGGCGGGGCGGGTGCGGCGGGCGGCCGGCTTCGCCGGGGAAGGGGTCTTTGCCATGGGGATCTCCATCGAGCCTCGGGAGTCGAGGCGGATAAACAGTATACACGGTATACACCCTTTGCCGCGAGCGGCGCGGGACTCAGCCGAACCCGGCGCGCGGATCCCGGGGGCTGCCGGCCGCGTCCTGCGCGAGCGCCCGCAGGCGCGATACCTGCCCCAGCGCGTGTTCGTGCAGGAGGTTCGCCGCGCGCGTGCCCTTCCCCCGGGCGACGGCTTCCAGGACGCACTGGTGCTCGCGCGTCGGCTCGCGCAGGTCCTCCCGCTCGGCATGCGGGCTGCGGCAGAGGTAGAGCTCGTACTCGTTCGCCACGGTGCGGTAGGCCGCCGACAGGGCGGCGTTGCCGGAGAGCCGGGCGAGCCGGTCATGGAACCGCCCGTCGAGGCCGCGCCAGCGAAGCGACTCGCCGGCGCGAGCCGCGTGGGCCATGGCCTTCACGACCTGCCGCAGTTCTTCGATGTCCTCCGGGCGCGCATGGCGTGCCGCGAGGCGCCCGACGAGCAGCTCGAGGGAGGCCCTCACTTCGCAAAGGGTCACGGCCTCCCCCAGGTCGACCACCCGGACGAACGACCGGCCGTCGGGGGTCGTCGTGACGAGGCGTGCGCCGGCCAGCGAGCCGAGGGCATGGTGAACGGCGGACTCCGGGATGCCGAGGTTCGCGGCGAGCCCGGCGGGATCGAGGGGCGAGCCCGCGGGAAGGTCGCCGGCGAGAATGCCGCGCTCGAGCGTCGCGTGGACCCGCTCGCCGGGCGAACTCGCCGCGCCGCCGGGGTCGTGCCCGAGCCGGGCGATAGCGCCGCCCTCCGGAGCCCCCGTCCCGCATCCCGCGCCATCGTAGGCCATCGCCACCGCCGTTCGGGCCGTGTAAGCAAAGTGCAACACGCGAAACGTATCGTGCTGCCGTGACAGGGGTGTGTCACGACGAGGCGGGATTCGGGCGGAACTGGGGCGGACCATGGCAGGCGGCGCGGCGTTGGTGGTGAATGGGTTGTCCAAGTCGTTCGGCGCGCCGCGTCGCGCCCTGTCGGGCGTCGGGCTCCGGCTCGAGCCCGGCGAGATGGTGGCGCTGATCGGGGCTTCGGGTTCGGGGAAGTCGACGCTGCTTCGCCACGTGTCCGGCTTCCTCGCGGCCGACGAAGGCTCGGGCGAGATCCGCGTGGGCGGGCGGCTCGTCCAGGCGAACGGCGTGATCGCGCGCGACATCCGCGCCCTCCGGGCGGACGTGGGCTTCGTGTTCCAGCAATTCAACCTGGTCGGCCGGCTCACGGTCATGACCAACGTGCTGATGGGGTTGCTGCCCCATGTCCCCGCCTGGCGCACTCTCACGGGGCGGTTCACCGACGCGGAGAAGGCCTGGCGCTGCGCGCGCTCGAGAGCGTGGGCATCGAGTCGCTGGCCTGGCAGCGGGCGAGCACGCTTTCGGGCGGCCAGCAGCAGCGCGTGGCCATCGCCCGGGCGCTCGTCCAGCGGGCAAGGCTCATCCTGGCGGACGAACCCATCGCATCGCTCGACCCGGAAAGCGCGCGCATCGTGATGGAGATCCTGGCCCGAATCAACCGGGAGAAGGGCATCTCGGTCCTGGTCTCGCTGCACCAGGTGCCCTTCGCACGCTGCTATTGCCCCAGGACCGTCGCGCTTCGCCAGGGCGAGGTGGTCTACGACGGCCCGTCCGCGGCGCTGGATGCCCCGATGCTCCGGCAGCTCTACGGGGCGAGCGTCGAGGAGTTGCTCGACGGCGCCGACGCGCTGCAGGCCCTCGTCGACGATGCGGCGGCCCGGGCCGATATCCCCCGCGCCGACCGGTCCGCCCCGCTGCTTTCGCCTTCTTGACCCACCCGACAGGAGTTCCATGAACATCGCCAAGCGTGCCCTTGCCGCCCTCGCGGCCTTGCTGGTCGCGATCCCCGCGCTCGCCCAGGAAATCAACTTCGGCATCATCACCACGGACAAGGCCGCGGCCCTGCGCAGCATGTGGGAGCCGTTCATCAACGACATGCAGAAGGAGACGGGCCTCAAGATCAACGCCTTCTACGCGACCGACTACACGGGCGTGATCGAGGCGCAGCGCTTCAACAAGGTGCAGGTGGCGTGGTACGGCAACAAGAGCGCGATCGAGGCGGTGGACCGCGCGAACGGCGAGGTGTTCGCCCAGTTCATCGACCTGCACGGCACGCCGGGCTACTACAGCTACATCATCACGCACCGCGACAGCGGCATCACGTCGCTGGACGACATGTTCCGCAAGGCCAAGGGCCTCAGCTACGGCACGGAGGACCCGCAGTCCACCTCCGGCACGCTCGTCCCCGGCTTTTACGTCTTCGCGCAGCGCGGCCTCGAGGTCAAGGACGTCTTCAAGATTTCGCGCCCGGCCTCCCACGGCGTGAACCTGCTCGCCGTGCTCAACAAGCAGGTGGACGTGGCGGCCAACAACAGCGAGGAACTCGACAAGCTGAAGTCGAAGGACCCCGCCAAGCGCGACGAGGTGCGGATCCTCTGGACTTCGCCGCTCATTCCCCGCGACCCGCTCGTCTGGCGCAAGGACCTGCCGGAGGACGCGAAGGCCAAGATCCGCAAGTTCGTGCTGGGCTACGGAAAGGATGACCGCGAGAAGGAAGTGCTCAAGAACATGCTGCAGATCGCGGGCTTCAAGGAATCGACCAACGCCCAGCTGATCCCGATCCGGCAGCTCGAGCTGGCGAAGGACCGCAAGAAGATCGAAAGCGACGCGAACCTCAGCCCCGCCGAACGGCTGGCGAAGCTGGGTGAGATCGACGCGCGCCTCGCGCAGCTCGAGAAGGCGAAGTGACGGCATCGCGGACCGCTGCGCTCCCGGCCGCGCTTCGGCCGCCCGGGGCGGAGCGCCGCACGCTCCTGCAGGCGCTCGGCTGGGCTTCGCTCGCGATCGTGCTCGCGTGGGCCTGGAAGGGCGCAGACATGCGCCCGGCGGATCTCGCGAGGGATTCGGGGAACATGGCGACGTTCCTCGCGGAGTTCTTCCCGCCGGATTTCCGCGAGTGGCGATCCTACCTGCGCGAACTGGTCGTCACCGCCCACATCGCCATCTGGGGCACGGTGCTCGCGATCGCCTGCGCGGTCCCGCTCGGGCTGCTCAGCTCCTCCAACATCGTGCCGGTCTGGGTCTACCAGCCCGTCCGCCGGCTCATGGATGCCTGCCGGGCGATCAACGAGATGGTCTTCGCGATGCTCTTCATCGTCGCGGTCGGGCTCGGCCCTTTCGCGGGCGTGCTCGCGCTCTGGGTCCACACCACCGGCACGCTCGCGAAGCTCTTCTCGGAGGCCGTGGAGGCCATCGATCCGCGCCCGGTCGAGGGCATCCGGGCCACGGGGGCGTCCGCGCTCGAGGAAATCGTCTACGGCGTGATTCCGCAGGTCCTGCCGCTGTGGATCTCGTACGCGCTCTACCGGTTCGAGTCCAACGTGCGCTCGGCCTCGGTCGTCGGCATGGTCGGGGCGGGCGGGATCGGGGTGATCCTCTACGAGGTGATCCGCGGCTTCGAGTATGCGCAGACGAGCGCGGTCATGCTGCTCATCATCGTGTTCGTGACGGCCATCGACCTGGTCTCGGCCCGGATCCGGCGTCTTTTCATCTGAAGGAGGTGATTCGTGGAACTGATTCTGTGGCGGCACGCGGATGCCGAGGACGGCAAGCCCGACCTGGCGCGCGAGCTCACCGACAAGGGGCGTCGGCAGGCCTCGCGCATGGCGAAGTGGCTGAAGCCCCGGCTCGACGACGAGTGGGAGATCCTGGTGAGTCCCGCCGTGCGTGCCCGGCAGACCGCGGAAGCCCTCGAACGGGAGTTCCGCACCTGCATCACGGTCGGGCCGCAGTCGACGGAAGACACCCTGCTGCGCGAAGTCGAGTGGCCTGCCCGGAAGAAGAACGTGATCCTCGTGGGTCACCAGCCCGCGTTCGGCCGCGTGGCGGCGCAACTGGTCACGGGACACCGCGGCGACCTCGCCGTGCGCAAGGGGTCCATCTGGTGGTTCTCGAGCAAGCTCGACGAGGAGATGGGCATGGGGGAGACGGTGCTGAGGGCTGTCCTTTCCCCGGACCTGTCGGATTGACGGCCCGGGGCGTCGATCCATGCCGGCCGGCGGTGTCACGACTCTGTCATCGGCGGCGTCGATGATCCACCGCTTCCGCTCTTCGCCGAAAGCCCCGATCGTGACTGCCCTGCGTTTCGACCGTCTCGCCTCGCCCGTCCGTCTCTTCCTCGCCGCGCTCCTGGGTGCCGCGGCCCTCGCGGGCTGCGGAAGCGACGGCAACGACGGCGAACCGACGCCCACGGGCCTCACGCTCGAGAAGATCGGCGGCTTCAACGGCGGCGCGCTCGGCGCGGCGGAGATCACCGCCTACGATGCGGCCTCGAAGCGGCTCTTCGTCGTGAACGGCGCCAACGGCACGGTCGATGTGCTGGACCTCTCCAACCCCACGCTCCCGGTGCGCGCCGGCAGCATCAGCGTGGCCGCGCTCGGCGCCTCCGCCAACAGCGTGGCGGTCCATGAGGGACTGGTGGCGGTGGCCATCGAGGCCTCGCCCAAGACGAGCCCGGGCACGGTGGCCTTCTACAACGCCGCGAGCCTCGCCCTCCTGAGCAACGTCCGCGTGGGGGCACTGCCCGACATGGTCGTCTTCACGCCGGACGGCAACAAGGTCCTCGTGGCGAACGAGGGCGAGCCCAACAGCTACGGCCTGCCCGATTCCGTCGATCCCGAGGGGTCGGTGAGCGTCATCACCGTGAACCGGGGCGGCACGCCGGCGGTCGCGACGGCCGATTTCCGCGCCTACAACGGCCGCGAGGAAGCGCTTCGCGCGCAGGGGATCCGCATCTTCGGGCCCGGCGCCAGCGCCGCTCAGGATTTCGAGCCCGAGTACATCGCGCTGAGCGAGGACGGCAAGACGGCGTACGTGACGCTGCAGGAAAACAATGCCATCGCCTTCGTCGACATCGAGACGGCGCGCGTGACGGACGTGAAGCCGCTGGGCTTCAAGAACCACAACCTGGCCGGCATGGGCCTCGACCCCTCCGACGAGGACGGCGGCACGAACACGAACAGCGGCACGCCGGCGGTGAAGATCCTCCCGGTGCCGGTGAAGGGGATGTACCTGCCCGACGCCATCGCGAGCTACTCGGTGGGCGGGCAGACGTACCTCATCACGGCCAACGAAGGCGATGCCCGCGCCGACTGGCCCGGCTTCAACGAGGAAACCCGGGTGCGCGCGCACTGCACGGCGGGGTTGGACCCGGCCGTCTTCCCCGACGCGGCGAACCTCATTCTCGACTCCAACCTCGGGCGCCTTCGCATCACCGCCACGCCCAACGGGGGCAGCGCGGGCAAGAACGCGTCCGGACAGTGCAACGAGCTCTACAGCTTCGGCGCCCGTTCCTTCACGATCTGGAACACCGCGCTCGTGCGCCAGTACGACTCGGGCGACGAGTTCGAGCGGCGCACGACGGCCCTGGCCAACGCCGCCTTCAATGCGAGCCACGACAACAACACGCTCGATGGCCGCAGCGCCAGCAAGGGTCCGGAACCCGAGGGCGTGGTGGTCGGCCGCTTCGGCGACAAGTTCTACGCCTTCGTCGGCCTCGAGCGGGTGGGGGGCGTCATGGTCTACGACGTGACCAACCCGGCGGCGGCCACGTTCGTGACCTACTTCAACCCGCGCACGGCCGATACCGGCGATCGCGGGCCCGAGGGGCTGATCCTCATTCCGGCGAACAAGTCGCCCAACGGCAAGCCGCTGCTCGTCATCGGGCACGAGGTGAGCGGAACCACGACGGTCGTCCAGGTCAACCTGGCCTTCTGAGCACCGCCCCGGGGGGGCGGGTTCGCCGGCTGCGGCTTCGGGCCGGTTGGTGGCATCCTTCGGGATTGCCGCCGACCGTGCCCCGATGAACGCCGCATCCGCCACCCTGCAGGACACCCTCCAGCGCGCCGCCGGCGCCTTCCAGCGCCATGCCTTCGTGGAAGCGGAGCGGTGGTGCCGCGCGGCCCTCGCCCTGCGTCCCGACGCTTTCGACGCCCTGCACATCCTGGGCCTGATCGGCGCCCAGACCGGCCACATGGTCGAGGCGCACGAGTGGCTGGGCAAGGCGGTGCGGGTCTTTCCCGGCAGCCCCGATTGCTGGAACAACCTCGGCCTCGTGCAACGCGAGCTCGGGCGCCGCCTCGACGCGCTCGCGAGCTTCGACCGCGCGCTCGCGATCGCCCCGAACCATGGGATGGCCCACAACGGCCGCGGCGTGGTGCTGCGCGACACGGGCCGGATCGAGGAGGCGGTGGCCGCCTTCGACCGCGCCATCGCTTCCGCGCCCACCTTCGCCGAAGCCCACGCCAACCGGGCCAACGCCCTGGTGGAATTGCGGCGCCACGACGAGGCCGTGCCCGCCTACGAGCGTGCCATCGAACTCGCGCCGGGGACGCCCTTCCTGGCCGGCGGCCTCGCCTTCGCCCGCATGAACGCCTGCGACTGGGCCGGCCTGGACACGCTGCAGTCCTCGATCGCGGCCGGCGTCGCGCGCGGCGATCGCGTGACGATCCCGTTCCCCACCCTCGGCATGCCGTTCTCGGCCCTCGCGCAGCGCGCCGCCGCACGGGCCTGGGCGGGCCATCGGCCGGGGGAAGAGCCGGCCGCACCGGCGGCCCGCGCGCCCGGCGAGCGCATCCGCCTGGGCTATTTCTCCTCGGATTTCCACGAGCACGCGACGGCGCATCTCCTGGCCGAGGTGATCGAGCGCCATGACCGCGCCCGTTTCCATGTCACCGCCTTCTCGTGGGGTCCGGACACCGGCGATGCGATGCGAAAGCGCCTCGCCGCCGCCTTCGACGATTTCGTGGACGTGCGCGGCAGGACGGAGCGCGACATCGCGAGCGTTGCCCGCGAGAAGGGCATCGACGTCGCCATCGACCTGAAGGGCTACGCGCTCGACGAGCGCACCGGCGTCTTCGCGCGCCGCGCCGCGCCGGTGCAGGTGAGCTGGCTCGGCTATCCCGCCACGACGGGCGCGAAGCACATGGACTATTTCGTCGCCGATGCGGTGGCGATGACGCCGGCGATCCGCGAGGCGTTCGACGAGCAGGTCGTCGTGCTCCCCGGCAGCTTCCAGCCGCACGACACGCGCCGCGGTGCCGTCGGGGACGTCCCTTCCCGCGAGGCGCTCGGGCTTCCTGAATCGGGGTTCGTGTTCTGCGGCTTCAACGCCCCGTGGAAGATCAACCCGCCGCAGTTCGATCGCTGGATGCGCATCCTCGCCGCCGTGCCCGGCAGTGTGCTGTGGCTGCTCGAGACAGGCCCGGCGGTCGCGCGGAACCTGTGCCGGGAGGCGACCGCCCGCGGCATCGACGAAGCCCGGCTGGTGTTCGCGCCGCGGGTATCCCAACAGGCGCACCTCGCCCGCCTCGCCGCCGCCGGCCTCTTTCTCGACACGCTGCCCTGCAACGCGCACACCGGCGCGAGCGACGCGCTGTGGGCGGGGCTGCCGGTGCTCACCTGCCCGGGTGGGACATTCGCGGGCCGCGTCGCGGCGAGCGTGGTCACGGCGGCCGGGCTGCCGGAGCTGGTCGCCTCCTCCCCGGAGGCATACGAGGCCGAGGCCATTCGCCTCGCGCATTCGCGCGAGGCGCTGGCGGCGATCCGGGGCCGCGTGACCGCAGCGCGCGCGAGCGCGCCGCTCTTCGACACGGCCGCCTTCACGCGCCACCTCGAGTCGGCGTTCGCGCGCATGCACGAACGCGCCGCCGGGGGCCTCGCGCCGGAAGCCTTCGAGGTCCGGCCGTGAGCGCACCGGCCGTGGATCTCGATCACCTGCGCCAGTGGATCGGCCGCGAGCGCGAGGACGAGGACCTCGCGAGCCTTCGCCATGCGCACCTGATGGCGGCGACGGTCGGCCGCCCGGGTCCTGCGCTCCAGACGGGCGAGGCGATGCCGCCCCTGTGGCACTGGATCTTCTTCCTCGAGGCCCGCCCTCCCGCGGAGCTGGGCCGCGACGGCCACCCCGCGCGTGGCGGGTTCCTGCCGCCCGTGCCGCTGTCGAACCGCATGTGGGCGGGCGGCCGCGTCGACTTCGAGCGGCCGGTGCCGCTGGGCGCGCCGATGACGAAGCGCTCGCGCATCCTCTCGGTGGACGCGAAGCAGGGCCGCGCCGGCCCGCTGGTGTTCGTGACGGTGCGGCACGAGATCTTCGTGGCGGGCGATCGCTGCATCGCGGAGGAGCACGACATCGTCTACCGGGACCCGTCGCCCGCGGGCGGCGCCCCGGCGAAGGCGGACGAAGATCCGGCGCCCGGCGCCCATCGCCGCGCGATCGAGCCGGACACGACCCTGCTCTTCCGCTATTCCGCGCTCACCTTCAACGGCCATCGCATCCACTACGACCTCGACTACTGCCGGATGGTGGAGGGCTACGCGAACCTCGTGATCCACGGCCCGCTGGTGGCGACGCTGCTCGCCGGGTTCGCGCAGGAAACGAGCGGTCGGACGCTCCGGCGCTTCGAGTACCGTGCCCTGAAGCCTGCCCTGCTGGGCACGACGCTCACCCTCGAGGCCGACCTGGCCGGCGATCGCGTCGAGACCGGCTGCCGGCTCGCCGAGGGCGGCGTCTCGATGCGCGGCACGGCCTTCCTCGCGGGCTAGGGCGCGCCGGTCGTCCGGCATCGGGCCGGGCTTGATGCCGGTCAACCGCCCGCGTGTCCCGCGGTCCATCGTGGGATGAGGAGGGTCGCGCCATGACACGGGAGCCCATCCGCAGCATCGAGGAATTCCTCGCGCACGCGCTCGCCATCGAAGGCGAGGCCGTGCAACGCTACCGCGAGTTCCAGGCCTGCTTCGCCGAACGCGAGGAGGACATGCTCGCGGGCCTCTGCAACAACCTTTCCCACTTCGAGGAGCAGCATTTCGACCAGCTGGTCGAGCGCTCGAGGGGCCTCACCTTGCCGGCGATTCCCGGCCACGCCTACCGGTGGCTCGACGCCCGAACGCCCGAGGCGCTGCCCCCCGAGGCGCTCTACCGGATCGCGACCCCGCGGCAACTGCTCGAGATCGCCCTGGCGGCCGAGCACCGGGCCCGCGACTTCTTCGACTCGGTCGCGCGGTCGGCGGGCGATCCGCAGGTCGTCCGGATGGCCGAGGAAATGGCCCGGGAAGAAGACGAGCACGCGAACTGGGTGAGCCGCGCCCTCGAGTACCTGCCTTCGGGCGAGGGCCGCTGGGACCCCCTGCCTGAGGGGTCGTAGGCGGGCGGGCGGACCCGCGAAATCCCGGAGACTTTGCCGCAGCGCAAAGCGTTGGCCCTTGGTCCCACCTAGCATGGCGGTACTTGCCAGGAGGAGGACCGCTTGTTCCAGATCCGGATACACGGACGCGGCGGCCAAGGGGTGGTGACCGCGGCGGAGATGCTCTCCGTGGCCGCCTTCCTCGAGGACCGCCATGCCCAGGCTTTTCCCAGCTTCGGTTCCGAACGGACCGGCGCCCCGGTGGTGGCGTACTGCCGCCTGGACGACCGCGAGATCCGCCTGCGCGAGCCGATCCTCGAGCCCGACGCGCTCATCATCCAGGACCCCACCTTGCTGCACCAGGTGGACGTCTTTTCGGGACTCAAGGCCGATGGCCTCGTCCTCATCAACACCTCGAGGAGCCTGGAGACCCTGGGGCTCGCCGAGTTCGCGCAGTCCCATCCCGGGGTGCGCCTCGTCATGGTGCCCGGGTCGGAACTGGCCCTGAAGCACGTCGGCCGCCCCCTGCCCAACGCGGCGCTGCTCGGGGGATTCGCGGCCCTCTCGGGGCAGATATCCATCGAGTCGGTCGAGAAGGCCGTGCGGGAGAAGTTCCCGGCCAAGATCGCGGAAGGCAACGTCCTCGCGGCACGAGCCGCCCACGACCACGTGCGAAGCGCCGTCGGAAAGGCAGCCCATGCTCAAGCAGACTGAAGGTTCCCACGCCGTCGCGGAGGCCGTCGCCCTCTGCCGCCCCGAGGTGATCTGCGCCTACCCGATCTCTCCCCAGACCCACATCGTCGAGGGCCTGGGCGAGATGGTGAAGTCGGGCGAGCTCGCGCCGTGCGAATTCATCAACGTCGAAAGCGAGTTCGCGGCCATGAGCGTCGCGATCGGCGCCTCGGCCGCCGGCGCCCGCGCCTACACCGCCACCGCGAGCCAGGGCCTGCTCTACATGGCCGAGGCGGTGTTCAACGCCGCCGGCATGGGGCTGCCGATCGTGATGACGGTGGCCAACCGCGCGATCGGCGCGCCCATCAACATCTGGAACGACCACACCGACTCGATGAGCCAGCGCGACTGCGGCTGGATCCAGCTCTTCGCGGAGACGAACCAGGAGGCGCTCGACCTGCACATCCAGGCCTTCCGGCTGGCCGAGGAACTCTCGGTCCCCGTCATGGTGTGCATGGACGGGTTCATCCTCACGCACGCGTACGAGCGCGTGGACATGCCCACGCAGGCGCAGGTCGACGCGTACCTGCCGCCCTTCCAGCCGCGCCAGGTGCTAGACCCGCAGGAGCCCGTCTCCATGGGCGCGATGGTCGGGCCCGAGGCGTTCACGGAGGTGCGCTACCTCGCCCACGTGAAGCAGATGCAGGCGCTCGACCTCATCCCGGCCTGGGCCGAGGAATTCCGCCAGGCCTTCGGCCGCGATTCGGGCGGTCTCATCCACGCCTATCGCACCGAGGACGCGGACACGATCGTCGTCGCGCTCGGCTCCGTGCTCGGCACCATCAAGGACACGGTGGACGCGCTGCGCGAGCAGGGCCACCGGGTCGGCGTCCTGGGCATCACCTGCTTCCGGCCCTGGCCGACGGCGGCCATCCGCCAGGCGCTCGGCAACGCGAAGAAGGTCATCGTCCTGGAGAAGGCCTTCGGCGTGGGCCTGGGCGGCATCGTCTCGGCCAACGTGCGCACCTCCTCCGGGTCGCCGGACTCGGTGTACACCGTGATCGCGGGGCTCGGCGGACGGCCCATCACCCGCGATTCGCTCGCGAGGATCTTCCTCGAAGTGGAGGCGGGAACCGCGCCGGCGCTCACGTTCCTCGACCTCAACCGCGCCGCTGTCGACCGGGCTCTCGCCCGCGAACGCGAGACGCGCCGAAGCGGCCCCATCGCCGAGGCGCTCCTGCGGGACGTCGGCCTCGTCACCGCACAGTTGAGGTAGATGCCATGAGCTTCCAGCCGGTCAAGTTCTACCAGACGGGAACCTTCACGGTGGGCAACCGCCTGCTTCCCGACGCCGAGCGCTCGGTGCAGTCGACCGTGCGCCGCCACAATTCGCTCAACTCCGGCCACCGCGCCTGCCAGGGCTGCGGCGAGGCCCTGGGCGCGCGCTACGCCATCGACGCGGCCATGGAGGCCACCTCGGGCCAGCTCATCGCGGCCAACGCCACCGGCTGCCTCGAGGTCTTCTCGACGCCGTATCCGGAGACGTCGTGGCAGATCCCGTGGGTGCACTCGCTCTTCGGCAACACCGCGGCCGTGGCCACGGGCATCGCCGCGGCGATGCGCGTGAAGGGCCGTTCGGAAGTTCGCGTGGTCGCGCAGGGCGGCGACGGCGGCACCACCGACATCGGCTTCGGCTGCCTGTCGGGCATGTTCGAGCGCAACGACGACGTGCTCTACATCTGCTACGACAACGGCGGCTACATGAACACCGGCGTGCAGCGCTCCTCGGCCACGCCGCCGGCCGCACGCACCGCCACGACGATGGCGGTAGGCCCCACGCCCGGCAACCCCTTCGGGCAGGGCAAGGACCTGCCGGCCATCGCGATGGCCCACAACATTCCCTACGTCGCGACGGCCACGGTGTCGGAACTGCGCGACCTGGAGGCGAAGGTGCGCCGCGCCATGGAATTCCGCGGCGCGCGCTACCTGCACATCCTGGTGCCGTGCCCGCTGGGCTGGGGGCACGACTCCGCGCTCACCATCCGCATGGCGCGCCTCGCGCACGAGAGCGGCATCTTCCCCGTCTTCGAGGCGGAAAGCGGCGAGGTGACCGGCGCCTCGAAGATCCGCCGGCAGGTGCCCGTCGAGGAATACCTCCGGCCCCAGAAGCGCTACGCCCATCTCTTCTCGCCCAAGCCGCGCGAGGACGTGATCCGGCGCATCCAGGAGGCCGCCGACAAGAACATCCGCAAGTACGGGCTGCTGGAGACGACGCCGTGAAGAAGCCTTTCGCCATCACGCTGGACCCGGCTCGAGCCTCGCCAACCACACGGGCTCCTGGCGCACCAGCCGGCCCGAATACGTCGACCGCCTGCCGCCCTGCAACAACGCCTGCCCCGCGGGCGAGGACATCCAGGGCTGGCTCTTCCACGCCGAAAGTGGCGACTACGAGTCCGCCTGGCGCGCCCTCGTCGCCAACAACCCGATGCCCGCGGTCATGGGGCGCGTGTGCTACCACCCGTGCGAAGGCTCCTGCAACCGCGCGCAGCTCGATTCGGCCGTCGGCATCAACTCGGTCGAGCGGTTCCTGGGCGACGAGGCCATCAAGCGCGGCTGGGCCTTCGACGACCCGGCGCCTTACTCCGGCAAGCGCGTGCTCGTCGTGGGCGCGGGCCCCTCGGGGCTCTCCGCCGCGTATCACCTCGCCCGCCTGGGCCACGCCGTCACGATCCGCGAGGCCGGCCCCATGGCCGGCGGCATGATGCGCTTCGGCATCCCCTCCTACCGGCTGCCGCGCGACGTGCTCGATGCGGAGGTGCGCCGCATCCTCGACCTGGGGGTGGAGCTCGAGCTCAACGCCCGCGTGGACGACATCCTCGAGGCGATGGCCGACGGGCCGTTCGACGCGGCCTTCCTCGCGGTCGGCGCGCACATCGCCAAGCGCGCCTACATCCCGGCCAACGAGGCCGCGAAGATTCTCGACGCGGTGCAGGTGCTGCGCGGGATGGAAGGCGAGGAAAAGCCCCTTCTCGGCCGTCGCGTGGTCGTCTACGGCGGCGGCAACACCGCCATCGACGTGGCGCGCACCGCCAAGCGCCTGGGCGCGGAGGAGGCGATGATCGTCTATCGCCGCACGCGCGAGAAGATGCCCGCCCACGATTTCGAGGTCCAGGAGGCGCTGGAAGAGGGCGTCCTCATCAAGTGGCTTTCGACCATCAAGCAGGCGGGCGAGCAGTCCATCACCATCGAGAAGATGGCACTCGACGAGAAAGGCGTGCCCCAGCCCACGGGCGAATTCGAGACGCTCGAGGCCGATTCCGTGGTGCTCGCGCTCGGGCAGGACGTCGACCTCTCCCTGCTTTCCCGCGTGCCGGATCTCGAGGTGACCGACGGCGTGGTGAAGGTCGGCCCCAACATGATGACCTCCCACCCGGGCGTCTTCGCCGGCGGCGACATGGTGCCCGCCGAGCGCACCGTCACGGTCGCGATCGGCCACGGCAAGAAGGCCGCGCGGCACATCGACGCGTGGTTGCGCGGGGGAGCCTGGCAGCCGGGCGAGAAGCACGAGGTGGCGGAATTCGGCAAGCTCAACACCTGGTACTACTCGGACGCCTCCAAGACGGTGCGGCCGGTGCTGGACATGCAGAAGCGCATCACCTCCTTCGACGAGGTGGTGATGGCCCTGGACGAGGGCACGGCCCTCTTCGAGGCGCGCCGGTGCCTGTCCTGCGGCAACTGCTTCGAGTGCGACAACTGCTACGGCGTCTGCCCGGACAACGCCGTCATCAAGCTCGGCCCCGGCAAGCGCTTCCGCTTCAACTACGACTACTGCAAGGGCTGCGGCGTCTGCGCCGCCGAATGCCCCTGCGGCGCCATCCGGATGGTGCCGGAGGAGATCAGGCCGCCCGGCAGGGCCGCTGCGGGCCCGAGAATCGTACGGGCGGCCGGCGGTCGCGGCCGACACGCGCCCCCAGGGCCCCGGGGGCGCCGCCGCTTATCCCGGGCTTTCTCGACAATAGGGCCGATTCAGCCCTCAGAACGAGAAAAAATGGCTCTGCAGGCACGCCGTTACGCCAATGCGCTCGTGGTGGACGTGGCCGGCAGGCTGGACCAGGACAACTGCGACGCGTTCCGGGCCGACCTGATGGTGCACGTCGAGCAATCCGCCCACGATGGCGGCTCGGTGGTGCTCGACCTTTCCGGCCTCGAGTACGTCTCGAGCGCGGGGCTGCGCTGCTTCATGCTCGCCTACCGGCAGGCCAAGGCCCAGCACGGCCGCATCCTCGTGGCCGCCCTGCAGCCGATGGTGGCCGAGATATTCGAGATCAGCCACTTCAACCTCGTTTTCCAGGTCTTCCCCACCGTCCGCGAGGCGCTCGCGGCCGCATCCTCGGACGCGGCGGCGTCCTACGACAAGGCCGCCGTCGCGTGACGGACGCCGCCAGGAGCCTCGCGGCATGACATTCCGGGTCCGGTTCTGGGGCACGCGGGGCTCGATCCCCGTCGCGCTCACCGCCTTCGACATCCGAGACAAGCTGGCTCGCGCCCTCGTCGAGGCCTCGGGGCGCACGTTCGATTCCTACGAGCAGGCCCACGCCTACGCCTCGACGGAACTCGACTTCTCCATCACGCACACCTTCGGCGGGCACACCCCCTGCGTCGAGCTCGACCTGGGCGGCCCGGAATACTACGTGTGCGACCTGGGCAGCGGCGCGCGGCCCTTCGGCGTGCACGTGCTGGCCAACCAGTCCCGCCGCCCGGCCGTGGTGAACGTCTTCATGTCCCACGTGCACTGGGACCACATCATGGGCTTCCCCTTCTTCGGGCCGGCCTATGTCCCGGGCACCACGATCCGCGTCCACGGCTGCCATGACGTCATCGAGCAGGCCTTCCGCCTGCAGCAGTCGGCGCCGTGTTTCCCGGTGGATTTCGACCAGCTCGCCGCGAAGATCGAGTTCGTGAGGCTCGAGCCCGACAAGCCCAACGTCGTGGGCGGCCTCACGGTCACCCCGCACCTGCAGCTGCATTCGGGCGATTCATACGGCTTTCGTTTCGAGAAGGACGGCAAGAGCGTCGTCTACTCCACCGACAGCGAGCACAAGCTCGAGAACCGCGCCGAGAGCGAGAGCTTCGCCGCGTTCTTCCGCGACGCCGACATGGTGATCTTCGACGCGATGTACGCCCTGGCCGAGGCCATCAGCGTGAAGGCGGACTGGGGCCACTCGAGCAACATCGTGGGCGTCGAGCTCTGCCAGATGGCGCGCGCCAAGCACCTGGTGCTCTTCCACCACGAGCCGGCCAACGACGACGCCACCCTCGAGGGCCTGCTCAAGGAGGCCCGCCGGTTCGAGGAGCTCACGCGCGGCGAGCAGGCCCTGAAGGTGTCCGCCGCCTACGACGGACTGGAGCTCGAACCCTGAACGCGACGGGCGCGTTCCGCGTAGCGGCGCTCGCCCTCCTCGCCGCGTTCTCCCTCTCCATCGCGCTTTCGGCCCCCCCGGTCGAGATGGCGAGAAACCTCGTTTTCGACAGCTACCAGCGCTGGAAGCCGCGCGAGCGCACCTCGGACCTGGTCGCGGTCGTCACCATCGACGAGAAGGCCATCGCACAGTACGGCCAGTGGCCCTGGCCGCGCACCCGCGTGGCCGAGCTGGTCTCCCTCATCGCCGACGCGAAGCCCGCCGCGTTGGCGCTCGACATCCTGTTCGCCGAGCCGGACCGCTATTCGCCCGCGGCGATCGAGAAGGTGATCTCCCTGCCGCCGGATCTTGCCGCGAGCCTTCGCCGTCTCGATTCGAGCGATGCCGTGCTCGGCCGGGCGCTCAAGCGAGTTCCCACCGTCCTGGCGGTCGCGGGCCTCGACCAGGACGACCCGCAGTTCGCGGGCGCGCCCGCGGGGCCGCCCTTCCGGTTCGTGGGGGGCACGGAAGCCGCGCTGCGCGGGTACAAGGGCTTCCTGCACAACACGCGCGAGGTGGACGCGGGCGCGGCGAGCCACGGGCTCGTGAGTGTCGATTTCGAGGGCGGCATCGCGCGGCGCATGCAATACGTGGCGCGGGTGGGCTTGCACGGGGTCGCGGGCCTGGGCCCGGAGCTCGTGCGCCTCGCCGTGGGCGGAAACATGGCGCTGCACCCGGCGGCGGGAGGGCTCCTCGAGCTGCGTTTCGGGGACTACCGGGTGCCCGTTCAGCCGGACGGGCGCGCCCACGTCTACTTCGGCCGCAGCGATCCGACGCGTTTCATCGAGGCCTCGAACATCCTCTCCGGCCGGGTCGACCTCGCACCGCTCGAGGGCAAGCTCGTGCTCATCGGCTTCACGGGCCTGGGCCTGCAGGACCTGGCGGTGACGCCGCTGGGCGAGAGCGTTCCGGGCGTCGAGCACCACGCGCAGGCGGCGGAGGCCATCGTCGAGGAACGGTACCTCAGGCGCTACGATTTCGCGCCGCGTCTCGAGGCGGCCGTGCTCCTCGCCTTCGGGTTCGCGCTTTTCTGGCTGGTGCCGCGCGTGGGGGCCCTTCGCTCGGCGAGCGCGCTGGCAGGGGGCGTCGCCCTCATCGGCGGCGCCGGGTGGCTCGCGTTCCGGCAGGCGGGCCTGCTCTTCGACCCGGTGTCGCCCGCGCTCGGCGGCATGCTCGTGTTCGGCATGATGCAGGTCGGCTCGCTCGCCGAGGCGCAGCGCCAGCGCCAGCAGCTGCGCGAGCAGGCCGCGCGCATGGCGGGCGAACTCGACGCGGCCAAGCGCATCCAGATGGGCCTGCTGCCCGACCCGCGCGAGGTGTTCGCCGGCGAGTCTCGCGTGGACGTGGCCGCGCTCCTCGTGCCCGCCCGGACGGTGGGCGGCGACTTCTACGACTGCTTCATGCTCGATGCGAACCGGCTCTTCTTCGTGGTGGCCGACGTCTCCGGCAAGGGCCTGCCGGCCTCGCTCTTCATGGCGTCGGCGAAGTCGGTGCTCAAGGGCGCGGCGCTCACGGTCGAGGGCACGCTCGGCGGGGTGCTCGCGCGGGCGCAGGACGAGATCCAGCGCGAGAACCCGGAATCGCTCTTCGTGACGGCGCTCGCGGGCATCCTCGACCTGCAGACGGGCGAACTCGAGATCGCCAACGCCGGCCACGAGCCCGTGTGGATCCATCCGCCCGGCGGCAAGCCGGTGCGCTTCGAGGCCGCGGGCGGGCCGCCCCTGTGCGTGATGGACGTCTTTTCCTACCCGACCACGCGTCACGCGCTGCAGCCGGGCGGATGGGTCCTCGCCATTTCCGATGGGGCGACGGAGGCGATGAACACGGCGCGGGAATTCTTCGGCGCGGAACGCCTCGCCACCTCGCTCGGCTGGATCGGCGAGGAAGCCGGTGCGGCCGCCGTGGTCGAGCGCGTGAGCGAGGACGTGAGGCGATTCTCGGGGGAGGCGGAACCGGCGGACGACCTCACGCTCTTCGCGATCCGATGGCGGGGCGGCGCGCGCGACGCGCGGCAGTCGAACGCCGTCGGCTCCGACGCTATCTGACGCTGATCTCGACGCGCCGGTTGCGCGGCTCGGCCACGTTGTCGTCGGTGGGCACGAGCAGTTCGCGCTTGCCCCGGCCGGCCGACTGCATGCGCTGCCGTTCCATGCCCATGCCCACGAGCATGTCGCGCACGCGATCGGCGCGCGCGAGGGAGAGCTTGTCGTTGAAGGCGAGGTTGCCCACCGTGTCCGTGTGGCCGATCACCAGGATGTCGGGCGCCGGACGGCGGCGCAGCTCGCCGAACACCTTGTCGAGCTCGGCCTTCGAGGCGGGCGTGAGTTCGTCCTTGCCTTCCAGGAAATAGAGCGTGAAGGTCGCGGGCCGGCCGGGCAGGGCAGACACCGTTTCGGCGAAGATCGCGTCGACCGACTCGCGGGTGACGGCCACCGTCTCGGTGGAGCCGTCCGCCTTCACGCGGCGGGCGACGTAGGCCTTGTCGAGAACCTGCTCGCCGTCCCGCGTGCGCACGACCACGGCGCCCACGTGCCCGGTCGGGCCGGGGATCACGGCCACCATCTCGGCGGGCGCGAGGGCCCGGGGTTTCGGCGGGGCTTCGGCGCAGCCCGCGATCGCGGCGAGGAGAAAGGCGGCCGCGACGAGGCGCATGGGCTACGGGGCGGGCGCGTCTTCGACGGACACCACGAACTCGGTGCCGCGCACGGCCATCACGGACGAGGGCGTGCGGATCTTCATCGACTCGGGCGTCTGCTTGACCATCTTGCCGGAGACGGCCGCGAGCTTGCCTTTCTTCAGGGAGCCCTCGAACTCGCCGGCGTGCGTGGTGGAATCGAAGCGGTACTTGTCGATCGAGAAGACCGTGTTCGGGCCGACCGAGACGAGGCTGTTGTCGGCGAAGGTGACGCCGGCCGAACCGTTGGCGCCGGTGCGCAGCGTATCGGAGGCGCGCACCGCCATGCCGACCGTCGCCGGGACGCTCCTGCCTTCGCGTTCGATCTGCACGGGGCCCTGCGAAACCTTCACCACGCCGACATCGGTGCTCGCGAAGGCGGGCAGCGCGGCGAAGAAAGCGGCGACGGCGAAAAGGGACTTGCGCATGGGAGCCTCCGACCGGTTGGGGGGTATGAGGGCAGCCTATAATGCCCGAAAAGGAATTTCTGTGAACACCATCACAAGCCGTGCCGGCATGTTCGTATCCCGGTTGGAAGATCTCAAGAAGGCCCGCGCCTTTCTCGAGAGCTTCTGCGCCGGCGCCGGCATCGACCGACAGGCCGGGCTGCGGCTGAACCTGGTGGTGGAGGAACTCTTCCTCAACACGGTGAAGCACGGACACCGGGGGGGATCGGACGCCCCGGTCTGGATCACGCTCGCCACGGAAGCCGGCGGCATCCGCCTCACCTACGAGGACCACGCGCCGCCCTTCAACCCGTTCGCTCCGGGTGCCCGCGAGCTGCTCGAGGCCCTCGCCCAGACGCGGCGGGAAGGCGGGCTCGGCGTCATCCTCGCCCACAGCCTCACCCAGGGATCCGAGTACGCCTACCTGTACGGGCGAAACCGCATCCGGGTGAGCGTCGCCGGCTGACCGGGCGGCTCAGCCTTCCAGCCCGAAGAAGCCGCGGATCTTCGCGAGGATGTCGTCGTGGCGGCCGCGGCCGTTCGCCTCGGCCGCGTCGCGCCGCCAGCTGAGCTCGCCTTCGCGCTGCACCAGCACCCGCGTCATCTCGCTCGCGATGTCCGGTCGCGAGCGCAGCACCTTCTCGAAGCCCGTCTTGTCGAGCCGGTAGCACTCGAGGTCCGTGTGGGCGGTGATCGTCGCCCGCCGCGGCTCGCCCGTCATCATGCCCATCTCGCCGAAGACGTTTCCCGGCGTGAGCGTGCTCACGTGCGTGCGGCCCGCGGGCGTGTCGACCCACACGTCGCCGTAGCCCGAGACGATGAGGTAGAGCCAGTGCGCCACGGCGCCCTGGCGGGTGACCGTGTCGCCCTTCACGAAGGGCGCGTAGACGAGGTGTTCGGCGAGTTCCAGGCGCTCGTCCTCGGAAAGGGAGCCGAAGAGGTCCACCTTCGCGAGGGCGGCCTTGCGCCGGGCGAGGTCCTTCTCGTGCTCCGCGGCGCGGTGGGCCTCGTTGTCCTTGATGAGCAGGCGTTCCTCGCGCTGCACGGCGAGCGCCATGCCGTGGCGCTTGAGGGCCGCCAGGACGTGCGCCCGGACGGCCGAATCCGTGGGATCGTCGGGATTCGGGTCGGTGAGGAAGTAGCGCAGCGCGTAGCGCCCGTAGCCGCCGCTCGTCGACATGAGCACCGCGGTGGGCGCCGGGTCGCGCGCGACGTGTGCGATCTCGGCGTCCGCGATGGCCTTCACCAGCACGTCGCACACCACGAGGGGCGCGCCGGTCGGCTCGATGTCGAACCACACCCAGCGGCGCCACAGGGGCCTTTCGTCGGTGCGCGAGCCGATCACGGTGAAGCGGTTCTTCATGAGCCAGCCGTTGGGCACGACGACGGTCTCGCGGTTGCGCGTCTCGATGGCGGTGTGGCGCCAGCGGATCTCGACCACGCGGCCGCTCGCGTCGTCGATCTTCACCCAGTCACCCACGCGGATCGACTGGTCGAGCTGCAGCACGATGCCGCCCAGGATGTTTCCGAGCGTCTCCTGCATCGAGAACGCGACCACGGCGGTGATCACCGCGGAGGTGGTGACGAGGCTCGCGAGATCCACGCCGGCCATGCGCAGCCACACGAGGCCGCCACCCAGGATGAGGCCGGTGGTCGCCAGGTCCTCGATGATGCGGGCCGGGTTCACGCGCACGATCGGCAGCAGCACGCGGAACACCACG
Organism: Betaproteobacteria bacterium; assembly: GCA_016711875.1. GTDB lineage: Bacteria > Pseudomonadota > Gammaproteobacteria > Burkholderiales > Usitatibacteraceae > FEB-7. The sequence goes on from JADJSD010000001.1 coordinate 1,497,842, forward strand.
GCCCCGGCGAGCCGGATGAGCACGATGGCCACCAGCACGCTCGCCACGTCCTCGACGATCGCCGCGGCGCGCCGGCCGCCCGCCGAGGCGATGGCGTTCTCGGCCAGGAAGGCGAGGGCGGATATCGCCAGGAAGACGAGCGCCGTGCGCGTCCACTTGCGGTCCGCGGGACGCACGGCGATGAGGAGGAGCCCGCAGGCGAGCGCCGCCGCCATCGCGGCGACGACCTCCTCGCGGAAGAGGCTCGAGAAGCTCATGGCCCGCCGCCTACAACCGCGCTTCGAGCTGCCCGCACAGCGTCTCGATCACCTGCACCCGGGCGGACAGCTTGTCGTTCGCGGCCACCAGGTGCCACGGGGCCGCGTCCGAGGAGGTGCGATCGATCATGTCGCAGATCGCCCGCTCGTAGGACGGCCATTTCTTGCGGTTGCGCCAGTCCTCGTCGGTGATCTTGAAGCGCTTGTGCGGCGTCTTCTCGCGCTCCTTGAAGCGGCGCAGCTGCTCCTCGGGCGTCACCGCCATCCAGAACTTGGCGACGATGGCGCCGGCGGTGGTGAGCTGCTCCTCGAAATCGTTGATCTCGTGGTAGGCGCGCATCCAGTCGCTTTCCTTGCAGAAGCCCTCCACGCGCTCGACGAGGACGCGCCCGTACCAGGAGCGGTCGAAGATGACCGCGTGGCCGTGGCGCGGGATGTGCCGCCAGAATCGCCAGAGGTAGGGCTGCGCGCGCTCCTCGTCGGTGGGCGCGGCGATGGGGATCACGCGATAGAAGCGCGCGTCGATGGCGCGGGTGAGGCGCCGGATGGTGCTGCCCTTGCCCGCCGCGTCCATGCCCTCGAAGACCAGGATGATCGAGCGGTCCCTCATGGCCTTGCTGCGGGTGAGTCGCGCCAGGCGCGCCTGCGCCTCGCCCAGCCGGCGGTCGTACCGCTTGGGCGCGAGCTTCGCCTTGTAGTCGAGCGCCTTCAGCACGTCGCGGCCGTCGATCGCGGGCTCGGGCGGCGGCGCGGAAGGGGCCACCGCGACCGGGCCCCTCCTTCAGTCGGCGGTTGATCGCGTCGAGCAGGAGCTTGCCGGCGGTGAGCGAGCGGTACTCGTGGTCCCAGCCCTCGATCACGTGCCACGGCGCCTCGCCCGTGGAGGTCTCGCGCAGGGCGTCCTCGCAGACGTCGCGGAACTCGTCGTAGTGGGCGAAACGCTTCCAGTCCTCCTTCGTCACGCGCCAGGCGGTGCGCTTGTCGGCGGCGAGCTTCTTGAACCGCTTCGCCTGCAGGTCCTTCGACAGGTGGAACCAGAGCTTGAGGACGAGCGCGCCCTCGGCGGCGAGCATGCGTTCGAAGTGGCGGATGTGCTCGAGGCGCTGCTTGAAGACCGCGCGCTTGTCCTTGCCCAGAACCCGCTGGACGATCGGGTCGGTGTACCACGAGCCGAAGTGGATGCCGATGCGCCCCTTGGGCGGCAGGGCGCGCCAGAAGCGCCACATCTCGGGGCGCTCGCGTTCCTCCTGGGTGAGCAGGCCGAAGGCGTGCGTGTGGACGTGGCGCGGGTCCATCCACTCGTTGAACAGGTTGACCGTCTCGCCCTTGCCGGCGCCGTCCACGCCGTTCACCAGGACGATGACGGGGAACTTGCCGTTCTCGAGCAGCGCGTACTGGGCGGCGAGGAGCGCCTGGCGCAGCTTCGGCTCCTCCCGCTTGTATTCCGACTTGCCGAGCCGATGGCCGATTTCCGCCGATTCGAACATGTCCGCCTTTCCCCCTTTCCGGGATCAGTCCCTCAAGGTACAGTCTTTGCACCGGCGCCGTCCAACGCGGCCCCGGCCCTCACTCGTGTCGACAAACAGCCCGTTGAGCCCCGAATCCCGCGACACGATCATCCGGATCGTCGCGGTGTACGTCATCACCTCGCTCGCCTGGCTCATCGTGTCGGATCTCATGCTCGCCGACGTCGCCCAGGAAGGCCGCGCCGGGATGGTCCTGGGGCTCGCCAAGGGCTTCGCGTTCGTCGCCGTCACCTCCGTCGTCCTCGCCTTCGTCCTCTCCCGCCATTTCCGCCGGCTGGCCGAGGCCGAGGCCGCGAGCGAGTCGACCGCGACGCGGCTCGCGGCCCTGGCCGACACGCTTCCCTCCGGGCTCTACATGACCGACGCCCATGGCAACGTCGTCTTCACGAACCGCGCGCTGCTCGACGTCTTCGACGTGCAGTCGCTGCCGCCGGGCATGTCGTTCGTCGATGCTCCCGGCTGGGTCTTCAAGGACTGGTCCGGCCGGCCCATTCCCCCGGAGGAGATGCCCGCCCAGGTCGTGCTGCGCACGCGCGAACCCGTGAACGACCGGCGCTACCTCGTGGTGACTCCGGGCAAGCGCCACGCCTACGTGTCGGCGAACGCAACACCGGTGTTCGACGACGAGGGGCGGCCCACCGGGGCGATCGTCGCCGTGAACGACCTCACGCGGCTGCAGCTGCAGCGGGCGGAACTCGAGCGGCGCGGCCGCGTTCTCGCCATGGTGTCGGCCGTGGAGCGCGCCCTCACCCGCGGGCAGGCCGAGCAGGACCTCATGAACACCGTGTGCCGCGCCGTGACCGACGAGGGCGGCTACCGTCTCGCGGCCATCGGCATCGTCGGCGACGACCCGGCCCGCACGGTGCGCATCATGGCGGCCCACGGCGTCGCGAGCGAGGTGATGCGCAGGCAGCGGATCGAGGCCCTGCCCGGCGGGCCCCACGGCGGCGGCGCCTCCGGGCGCGCCATCCGGGAGCGCCGCGCCGTGTGCGTCCCGGACATCGCCATCGATCCCGCCATGGCCCCCTGGCGAGAGCAGGCGCTCGCCCACGGCATGCATTCGATGGTGGCGGTGCCGCTCGAGGACGACCGGGGCGTGGTCTTCGGCGTGCTCTCGGTGTTCGATGGCCGGGCCGACGCCTTCCACGAGAGCGAGCTTGCGCTCATCGAATCGCTCGCGCGCGACCTCGCCTACGGCATCGTCTCGGGCCGCGCCAACGCGGCGCGGCGCGAGGCCGAGGCGCGTTACGAGAAGATGCTCGCCGGCGTGCTGCAGGCGATGGCGCGCCTGCTCGAGATCCGCGACCCGTACACGGCCGGCCATGAGATGCGCGCTGCGCAGATCACCGTCGCGATCGCGACCGAGATGGGCCTCTACGCGAACACCGTCGAGGGCCTTCGCATCGCCGCGGAGCTGCACGACATCGGCAAGCTCGTGGTGCCGGCGGAGATCCTCTCGCGCCCCTCGCGCCTCACCGAGACGGAGCTCGAAATCGTGAAGCAGCACGTGTCGATCGGCGAGGAGGTGCTCGGCGCCATCGATTTCCCCTGGCCCATCGCGCTCGTCGTGGGCCAGCACCACGAGCGCCTCGACGGCAGCGGCTATCCGCGCAAGCTCACGGGCGAGGCCATCCGTCTCGAGTCGCGCATCCTCGCCGTCGCCGACGTCTACGAGTCGGTCACCTCGCACCGGCCCTACCGGCCGGGCCGCGGCCACGAGGACGCGATGAAGGTCCTGCGCCGCGGGGAGGGCCGCGAGTTCGACGCCGGGGTGGTCGAGGCCCTCGATCGCATCGTGTCGCGCCACGGCGGCGACGCGGGCCTCTGGGTTCGCTACGACGCTCCCGAAGGCCCGGTCGCGGTGAACTGAGGCGCCCCGTCCGACCGCCCGGTCTTCGGGCAGGTCGCCGGCGGGCAGGCGAAGCGGTAGTAGCGCCCGTTCAGGTAGAGCGCGACGTCGTCGATCTCCTCGGTCGACCACTTCAGCCCCAGGTTGCCGCTCCAGCGCCGCACCCAGCCGCGCAGCGATTCGAAACCGCTCGCCTCGCGCTTGGCGCGCCCGTGCACGCTCTCGGCGTGGCAGCTGTCGCAGCGTTGCTCGTAGAGCGCACGGCCGCGCTCGGCATCGGCGCCCGGCGCGGCGAGCGGAAGCGCGCAGGCGAGGGTGAACGAAGCGACGAGGAGCGGGCGAGCACGGATCACGCGGAAATCCTGCCGGGAGGAACCGATCCCAGTCTCCCACCGGGAGCCGGAGGGCGCTTGCCACAGATCAAGGAGCGGGGGCGGGCTCGGGATCGGGCTTCTTTCGCCAGAAGCGGCGAAGCGCCGCCGCGCGGGCGAGGCTTCCCGCGGCACGTTCGATGCTCGACACCTCCCGCGCCGCGAACCATCCCTGCGCGAACGCGAGGAAGCGAGGGGAGGGGTCCAGCTCGCGTACGTGGGCGAAGGCCGTCGCGCAGTCGTTGGCGACGCCGAGGTCCTCCTGCGCCCGGGCCAGTCGCCGGGCATGCCGCGACGCTTCCTTCCGCCGGAAGAGACCGCCCAGAAACTCGACGGCGTAGCGATGGCGCTTCACGCGGATGCGAAGCGCGTGGCGTGCCTGGGCGTCCAGGGTCGCGAAGGTGCGCTCGCCTGCGGCCACGCGACGCGCTCCCTTGCGCAGGCAGGCGGACGCGAGTTCCTTCATGTCCGGCGTTTCCGGCGGCGGTTCGCCCGGGGCGCTCGACAACCAGCGGGCGACGCGCAGCATCGCGAGGCCGTACCGGCTGGAGGCGAGCGCCTCGCGTGCCGCCCGGCGGGCATCGCGCTGGCGTGCGCGCGCGCGCCGCAGCACGCGCTTCGCCTCGATGGCATCCCCCTGCGCGGCGAGAAGTGCAGGCAGGGTTTCGGTCACGAAGACGTCCCAGTCCCGGCAGGCGCCCAGCGCCTTCGCGGCCCAGCGCAGGTCCTCGGCGAAGGGCGCCGTGTCGGCCGGATCGATCGCGCGCTCGAGTCTCAGCGAGGGCCGAGCGCAGGCGCCTCAGGCTCACGCGAAGCTGGTGGACGAACTCGATATCGGCGCTCGCGAGAACGCCGGCTTCATTGGCCTGGCCGTGGGCGAGCGCGGCGGCGACGGCGATTCGCGCGGCGGCCCGGGCGTCATCCCCGGCCGGGGAGAGATCCACGCGCGGGGCGCGGACGGGGCGCGGCCGGGCGGCGCCCGCCAGTTCCAGCCCGCGAGCGAGCTTGGAAGCGGGCTCGGGACGCATGGCGACGGTCGTGGCGAGCACCTCGGCCAGGTCGAAGGCCGCCAGGGCGTCGCCTTCGAGCAACTCGATCTCCACTTCCTCGATACGGGCCTCGCGCCCGGCGGCGAGGATCCGCCCCACGTCGAGCGCGACCTCGACCCGGCACCCGGGCGCGGGCTCGAGGCGCCACGTGGTCCGCACGAACTCGGTGACCAGCACCGGCGCCAGGCGCTCGTGCAGGGTCGCGGCCCCGGGCACGTCGGCGAGCGGCGTGGCGGTGAAGCGGGAAAGGTCGAGTCTCGGGCCCGACGCCGGGAATTCCCATTCCGGCCGGTCGTGCAGGCCCGCCGTCGACGTGCCTCCCGCCTTGAGCGTGGCGCGCCATGTCGAAGCGGATCGGCGCAGGCGCAAACCGAGTTGCCGTTTCGCGAGCGCGTGATCCGGCGTGTCGAAGTAGAACGCCACGAAACGCGCCCGGTGCCCGGGGATGCCGGCCAGCGGGGGGGCGAGCGGCACGCGCGCGGCTTGCCCTTCGGCGAGGACGAGCTTCAGTTCGATTTCGCGGGGGGCGACCATGGGCGGGGATGCGAGGGTGCAGCTCGGATCGACCCAGCCTACGACGAATCGCCCGCGCCATCTACCTCGGGGGCTAGAGCGCGGTGCGCGCCCGCCAGAGTTCGGGGAAGAGAACGTGGTCGAGCATCGACTTGAGGTAGCCCACGCCCGAGGTGCCCCCGGTGCCGCGCTTCCAGCCGATGATGCGCTCGACCGTCGTCGCGTGGCGGAAGCGCCATTGGCGGAAGGCGTCCTCGATGTCGACCAGCTTCTCGGCGAGCTCGTAGAGGTCCCAGTGGGCCGCGGTGTCGCGGTAGACGGCAGCCCAGGCCTCGCACACGGAGGCGTCGAACTCGTGCGGCCGGGACCAGTCGCGCTCCAGCGCCGCCGGTGCGATCGCGAACCCGCGCCGCGCGAGCAGGCGGATGGATTCGTCGTAGAGCGACGGCTCGTTCAAAAGCCGCTCCAGGGGCCGCAGCAGGTCCTCGCGGTGCCGGTGCGGCTCGAGCATCAGCGCCTTCTTCGCGCCGAGCATGAATTCGATGGAGCGGTACTGGTAGCTCTGGAAGCCCGAGGAGCTGCCGAGCGCGGCGCGGAACGCCGAGTATTCCGCGGGCGTGAGGGTGGCGAGCACGTCCCAGGACTGGTTCAGCTGGGCGAAAATGCGACCCACGCGGGCGAGCATCTTGAAGGCCGGCGCGAGCGTTCCCGAGCGCACGTGGGCGCGGGCCGCGGCGAGTTCGTGCAGGGCGAGCTTCATCCACAGCTCCGAGGCCTGGTGCTGGATGATGAAGAGCAGCTCGTTGTGGTCGCCGGAGCGCGGGCGCTGCGCTTCGAGCACGCGGTCGAGCTGGAGGTAATCGCCGTAGCTCATCTCGCCGGCGAAATCGAGGCGGGCGCCGTCGGCGCTTCTCGCGGGATCGGGAGAGGTCATGGCATCGCTCGCGGCCGGAAAAAGGTGCCCGGAGTGTATCCCGTCGCCGGCCTCGTGTAAGGCATGGCGGGCCGATCGCGACGCATCATTGCGGCGCCCCGTGTTTGCTACCATGCCCCCTCATCCGCCTCGGGGCCTTTCGCGTATTCCCCTACCGAAGCCAAGGACTTGCCATGCACGCGACCCTGCCCCTGCTCACGAAGACAGACTTCCCGCCGATCCGCCGCCGCCGCCTCGAGACGGTGCAGGTGAACCTGGGATACGTCTGCAACCAGACCTGCCTGCATTGCCACGTGAACGCCGGCCCCACGCGCACGGAGTCGATGGATCGCGAGACCGTGGACCAGGTGCTCGGCGTCCTCGCCGCGAGCGGCGCGAAGGCCATCGATCTCACGGGCGGCGCGCCGGAGCTGAACCCGCATTTCCGCTACCTGGTCGCGCGGGCGCGGGCCCTGGGCGCCCGGGTGATCGACCGCTGCAACCTCACCATCCTCTTCGAGGAAGGCCAGGAGGACCTCGCGCCGTTCCTGGCGGACCACCAGGTCGAGATCGTGGCCTCGCTCCCTTGCTACACGGAGGAACTCGTCGACCGCCAGCGCGGCAAGGGCGTCTACGACAAGAGCGTGCGCGCCATCCGGCGCCTGAACGAACTGGGCTACGGGCGCGAAGGCAGCGGCCTCGTCCTGAACCTCGTCTACAACCCGCAGGGGCCGAGCCTGCCGCCCGCGCAGGAGCGGCTCGAGGCCGACTACAAGCGCATCCTGGGGGAGGCCTTCGGCATCGCCTTCAACGGGCTTCTCACCATTGCGAACATGCCGATCCAGCGCTTCGGCTCGACGCTCATCTCCAAGGGCCAGTTCAACGCCTACATGACGCTGCTGCGCGGCGCGCATCGCGAGGACAACCTGGAGTCCGTGATGTGCAAGTCGCTCGTTTCCGTGGACTGGCAGGGGTACCTCTACGACTGCGACTTCAACCAGATGCTCGGCCTGCCGCTCGTCGTGCGCGGCCGCGCGCGACCGCATCTTCGCGACGTGCTGGGCCACGACCTCGAGGGCAACCCCATCGTCGTGAACGACCACTGCTACGGCTGCACGGCGGGGCAGGGCTCCTCCTGCGGCGGCGCCCTCGCATGAACGTGAGGCTTGCGCGAGCGCCGTTCGCGGCGGGCGACCGCCCGGGCCGCGCGTGCCCGATGGAATACCGCTACCCGCCTTCGAGCCTCGACCGCGAGCCCGAGCTCGAGGCCGAAACGCTCTATGTCGACGGCGGCCTCTACGGCAATGTCGAGGCGCTCGATCGGCTGCTGGATCTCGTGGCTGCGGATCCGGGGGCCATGCTCGCGTTCAACGGCGATTTCCACTGGTTCGACGCGGACCCCGCGGATTTCGAGCGGATCGAGGCGGCCGTCTCGAAGCACGCCCGCCTGCGCGGCAACGTCGAGACGGAGATCGCGGGCGAGGATTCGGGGGCGGGCTGCGGCTGCGCCTACCCTTCCGACGTGGGCGACGCCGATGTCGAGCGGTCCAACGAGATCCTCGACCGGCTGCGCGAGACGGCCCGTGCCTTTCCCGCGCGCCGGGAAGCCCTCGCGGGACTGCCCATGAACCTCGTCGCCCGCGTGGGCGATGCCCGCGTGGGGCTGGTGCACGGCGATGCGTCCTCCCTCGCCGGCTGGGGTTTCGCCCACGACCGGCTCGACGATCCCGCCCACCGCCGCTGGATCGACTCCGCTTTCGAGGCCTCGCGCGTGGACGTTTTCGCCTGCAGCCACACCTGCGTGCCCGCGACCCGCCTTTTCGAAGCCGGTGGGCGCGCGGTGGCGGTGGCCAACAATGGCGCGACCGGCATGCCCAACTTTCGCGGATCCCTCGCGGGCATCGTGACGCGCGTGTCGGTGTCTCCCGCTCCCCGCGGCCGTCTGTACGGCGCCTGCGTCGCCGGGGTGCATGTCGAGGCCGTCGCGGTGGATTACGATGCCGCGTCCTTCCGGCGCCGGTTCCTCGCGCAGTGGCCGGCCGGATCCCCGGCGCACGACTCGTACTTCCGCCGCATCGAATCGGGGCCTGCCTTCGATCCGGCGCGCGCGGCGCCTTCCGCCGCACCGTAAGGAACGACGCCTCCGGCGCGACCCACGCGCCGGACAACACGCGGGCCCCAGCCCCGCGCCCGGGAGAATCCATGAAGGGCAGCCGAATCCTCATCCTCGTCGCGATCGCCGCGGCCGTGGGCGCTTTCTTCGCCTTCGACCTCGGCCGCTACCTTTCGCTCGATTTCGTGAAGAGCCAGCAGGCCGCGATTTCCTCCTATGCGACGCAGAACCCCCTGGCCGCCGCGGGCGCGTTCTTCGCCGTCTACGTCGCCGTCACGGGCCTTTCGTTGCCGGGCGCGGCCATCCTCACGCTCGTGGGCGGCGCGGTGTTCGGCCTCCTGTGGGGCACCGTCATCGTCTCGTTCGCCTCGTCGATCGGCGCCACGCTCGCGTTCCTCGTCTCGCGCTTCCTGCTGCGCGACTGGGTGCAGGCGAAGTTCGGCGACAAGCTCGCGCCCATCAACGCCGGGGTCGCGAAGGAGGGCGCGTTCTACCTATTCGCTCTTCGCCTGGTGCCGGCCTTCCCCTTCTTCGTGGTGAACCTGGTGATGGGACTCACGCCCATCCGCGCGGCCACGTTCTACTGGGTGAGCCAGGTGGGCATGCTGGCGGGCACGGTGGTCTTCGTCTACGCCGGCACGCAGCTCGCGCAGATCACCTCGCTGCGGGGCATCCTCTCGCCGGGCCTCATCGGGGCCTTCGTGCTGCTGGGCATCTTCCCGTTCATCGCCAAGCGCATCGTCGAGACTCTGAAGGCGCGCAAGGTCTACGCCCGGTGGCCGAAGCCGGCGGCCTTCGACCGGCACGTTGTTGTCATCGGCGCGGGCTCCGCGGGCCTCGTCACTTCCTATATCGCCGCGGCGGTGAAGGCGAAGGTGACGCTCGTCGAGCGTCACAAGATGGGCGGCGACTGCCTCAACACCGGCTGCGTGCCCTCGAAAGCGCTCATCCGGTCGGCCAAGTTCCTCTCGCACGTTCGTCGCGCGAAGGAGTTCGGCATCCACACGGCGTCGGCGGACTTCGACTTCGCGCAGGTGATGGAACGCGTGCAATCCGTCGTGAAGGCCGTCGAGCCGCACGATTCCGTCGATCGCTACGCGTCGCTCGGGGTCGATTGCGTCGCCGGCACGGCCCGCATCACGAGCCCGTGGACGGTGGAAGTGATGCTGGAGGGCGGCGAGAAGCGTACCCTCACCACGAAGAACATCGTCATCGCGGCGGGCGCGCGGCCCTTCGTGCCGCCGATCCCCGGCCTGCTCGAGGCGAACCCGCTCACCTCCGACACCGTCTGGAACCTGCGCGCGCTGCCCGAGCGCCTCGTGGTGCTGGGCGGCGGCCCCATCGGCTCGGAACTCACGCAGGCCTTCGCGCGCCTCGGGTCGAAGGTGACCCAGGTGGAGATGCTGCCGCGCATCCTCATCCGCGAGGACGCGGAGGTCTCCGCGCTCGTGAAGAAGTCGTTCGAGGCCGACGGCGTGGACGTTCTCGTGAACCACAAGGCGAAGCAGGTGCTTGTCGAGGACGGCGGCAAGTTCCTCGTGGTCGAGAGCGAAGGCACCGAGAAGCGGGTGGCCTTCGACGAGATCCTGGTCGCCGTGGGCCGGGTCGCCAACACCACGGGCTATGGCCTCGAGGAGCTGGGCATCCCCACCACCAAGCAGCGCACGGTCGAGGTGAACGAGTACCTCGAGACGCTGTATCCCAACATCTTCGCCTGCGGCGACGTGGCCGGCCCCTACCAGTTCACGCATACGGCGGCTCACATGGCCTGGTACTGCGCGGTGAACGCGCTCTTCGGCACTTTCCGCAAGTTCAAGGTCGACTACTCGGTGATCCCCTGGGCCACCTTCACGGAACCCGAGGTCGCCCGCGTCGGCCTCAACGAGCAGGAGGCGAAGGAGAAAGGCATCGCGCACGTCGTCACCACCTACGGCATCGACGACCTGGATCGCGCCATCGCCGATTCCGAGGCGCACGGCTTCGTGAAGGTGATCACGCCGCCGGGCTCCGACAAGATCCTGGGCGCCACCATCGTCGGCGAGCACGCCGGCGACCTGCTCGCCGAGTTCGTGATGGCCATGCGCCACGGCATCGGCCTCAACAAGGTCCTCGGCACCATCCACACCTACCCCACCCTCGCCGAGGCCAACAAGTACGCCGCCGGCGTCTGGAAGCGCGGCACCGTCACCCGCGGCCAGATGGACTTCCTCGCCGCCTTCCAGGAATGGCGCCTCGGCAAGGCGGGCTTCGGCGGCGTGCTCGGCAAGATCGGCGCGCTCACGGGCGACAAGCGGCCGTACTATGACGCGGCGGCGTCGCATGGGGATGATTGAACAAAAGAGGCCGGAGACAGGCAATGGCTTGCAATTTTCAGGGCGGCGCAATCACGGCCTCTTGCGGGATGGGTGCCCCGGTTTTCGGGGCCAGTCAACACACGACAGGCCCCGAAAACCGACCCATCCAATGTTCGAGCCACGATGAACCCGTGGCTCGAACCTGCGACGGCCGCGCCGCCATGAAAATTGCAAGCCATTGCCTGTCTCCGGCCGCATCGTCGCGGTGGGAAGCATCGCCGCTTCGTGCCGCATTCGACGTTGCACGCCCGCGGGGCGCCAGGGTCGACGATGCGGTGAGTGGCGGACAGCCATGGCCGCAATTTGCGGAACCGCGCGCTGCATCGATCGCGACAACGCGTCCATGGGCACGGCCCCATCGAGGGTGGATATCCCGCTTGCAAATTCATGGCGGCGCGGCCGTCGCAGGTTCGGGCCACAGGGTTACCGTGGCTCGAACAGTGGACGGGTCGGAATTTCGGGCCTGACGTGTGTTGTCTGGCCCGAAATTCCGGGGCACCCGTCCCGCAAGAGGCCGTGATTGCGCCGCCCGGAATTTGCAAGCGGGATATCCACCCTCGATTTCCCCCCACTTATCCAGGCGAACGATCCGATTGTTGCGACAGGCCACGTCATCCAGGAGCAATTACATGAATCTGTTCCGCACCATGCTTGCCATCACGGCGTTTGCCTTCAGTGCGAGCGCCGCCGCCTTCGACCACACGCATGCGGCCTGGGACGCGCTGCTGAAGAAGCACGTGAAGGTGATCGACGGCGGCAAGGCCTCGCAGGTGCGCTATGCGGATTTCGCGAAGGATCGCGCTGCGCTCAAGGCGTACCTCGCGGAGGTGTCGAAGGTGACGCCCGCCGAATTCGCGGGCTGGCCCAAGGCCGGGCGCATGGCCTTCCTGGTGAATGCCTACAACGCGTACACGGTGGAACTCATCCTCACGAAGTACCCGGACCTCAAGTCGATCCGCGACCTGGGCAACATCGTCTTCAACAGCCCTTGGAAGCAGAAGTTCTTCACCCTGTTCGGCGAGCCGTACTGGCTGGACCGCATCGAGCACGACACGCTCAGGAAGCCGGGCGCGTACGACGAGCCGCGCGTGCACTATGCCGTGAACTGCGCTTCCATCGGCTGCCCGTCCCTGCGCGAGGAGGCGTTCGTCGCCTCGCGGCTGGAGGCCCAGCTCGAGGAGCAGGCGAAGCGCTTCCTCTCGGACCGCACAAGGAACCGCTTCAACCCCGCCAGCGGCAAGCTCGAGGTCTCCGAGATATTCAAGTGGTTCAAGGAGGACTGGGCGAGCGGCTACAAGGGGCTCTCGAACGGCGCGCCCGTCACCTCGCGCGAGCAGTATTTCGGCCGCTACGCGGATCTCCTGGCCGACAAGCCGGAGCATCGCAAGCTCGTGGCCGACGGCAAGGCGCCCATCGACCACACCGCCTACGATTGGTCGCTCAACGACGCGCGCTGAAAATCCCGCGATAATCGCGGGGTGCGCCTTTCCATCATCGTTCCGGTTCTCGACGAGGCCGCGGGTCTCGCCGCGAGCCTCGCCCTGCTGCGCCCCTATCGGGAGCGCGGAGCCGAGGTCATCGTCGTCGACGGGGGCAGCCGGGACGCCACGCCCTCGATCGCCGCGCCCCTGGCCGACCGGGTGGTGGAATCCTCCCGGGGCCGATCGCTGCAGATGAACGCGGGCGCCGCCGCCGCCACGGGCGAGGGCCTGGTCTTCCTGCACGCGGACACGCGCCTGCCCGAAGGCGCGGACGAGGCCATTTCGCGGGCCCTCGCCTCGCGCGAGTGGGGCCGGTTCGACGTGGCCATCGAGGGCCGCTCGCGCTGGCTGCCCGTCGTCGCCGCGTTCATGAACGCGCGCTCGCGACTGACCGGCATCGCCACGGGCGACCAGGCGCTCTTCGTGCGCCGCGGGGCCTTCGACGCGGTGAAGGGCTTCCCCCCGATCCCGCTCATGGAGGACATCGCCTTCTGCAAGGCGATGAAGCGTCGCGGCCCGCCCGCATGCCTCGCCGCGAAGGTGCGGACCTCCGGCCGTCGCTGGGAGCGGCACGGCCCCCTGCGCACGATCCTGCTCATGTGGCGGTTGCGACTCGCCTACTTTTTCGGCGCCGATCCGGCGCGCCTCGCCGAACGCTACGTGCCCCATGGCCCACGCTGAAGTCTCGATCGCCGTCTTCGCCAAGGCCCCGGTGCCGGGCGAGGTGAAGACGCGCCTCGTGCCCCTGCTGGGCGAGGAGAGCGCCGCGGAGCTGCATTCGGTGCTGGTGCGCCGCGCACTCGCCACCGCGCGGGCCGCGGCGCTCGGGCCGGTCACGCTCTGGTGCATGCCGGAGACGGGGCACCCCTTCTTCCAGTCGTGTGCCGAGGCGTTCGGCGTCACGCTGCAGACGCAGCGCGGCGGCCACCTGGGCGAGCGCATGGCGCGCGCGCTCGAGGCCATGCTCCTGCAGGGCCCGGGCCTCATCATCGGCTCGGACTGCCCGGCGCTCACGGTCGACGACCTGCACGCGGCCGCCCGCTCGCTCGCCACGCACGACGCCGTCGTCCAGCCGGCGGAGGACGGCGGCTACGTGCTGGTCGGCCTCTCGAAGCCGGTGCCCGGGCTTTTCGAGGGCATCGACTGGGGCGAGGGCAAGGTGATGCGCGATACCCGCCTGCGCCTTCGCGCCGCGCGCGCGACGTGGCGTGAGCTTCCCTCGCGCTGGGACGTGGACCGGCCCGCCGACTACCAGCGACTCACGGTCACGGGCCTGCTCGCCGAAGGGCCGGCATGAACGCGCTCCTGCTCGCGGCGATCATCTCGCTCGCGCAGGCGGCTTCTGCGCCCGTCGATCCCGCCCCCTTTTCGGCGATGAAGCCCGGCGAGGCGATGCCCACGGGCTGGGTTCCTCTCACGCTGCCCAAGGTGCCGGCGCCGCAGGTGGCCCTCGTGGCCGACGAGGGCGTCACGGTGCTTCGCTCGATCGCCGAGGCGGCCGCGGGCACCGTCACCCATCCCCTGGGCCACGACGTGCCGGGGCGGCCGATGCTGCGCTGGCGCTGGAAGGTGGACCGCGTCGTGGAGAAGGCGGATCTCGCGACGAAGGCCGGCGACGATTTCGCCGCCCGCGTGTACGTCTTCTTCGACGTGCCGGCCGATTCGCTTTCCGTCGGCCAGCGCCTGAAGATCTTCCTCGCGCGCAACCTCTACGGCCGCGAGGTACCCACGGCCGCGCTCTGCTACGTGTGGGACAACCGCCATGCCCCCGGCACGACGCGCTGGAACCCGTACACGGACCGCGTGCGCACCGTGGTGCTCAGGAGCGGCGGGGCCGGCGCATGGGCTGCCGAATCGCGCGACCTCGAGGCCGACTTCCGCGAAGCTTTCGGATCCGGGTGGTCCGGCCCCGTGCCCCGCGTGACCGGCATCGCCGCCGGCAACGACACGGACCAGACGGGCGAGCGCGTCACCGCCTGGTTCGGCGACTTCCGCCTGGAGAAGCGGCCATGAAGCGCCTCGTGCTGCTCGGCGGCGGCCACGCGCACGTGCACGTGCTTCAGGCGATCGCCGAGCCGCCCGACTCCGCGCTTTCGATCACGCTCATCTCGCCGGTGGCGACCCAGGTCTACTCGGGCATGCTCCCGGGCTGGATCGCGGGTCACTACGATCTCGACGAGTGCGGCATCGACCTGGGGCCTCTCGCCCGGCGCGCGCGGGCGCGCGTGGTGCCTTCCTCCGGCGTGCTCGTGGACCCGACGCGGCGCGAAGTCGTCTGCGCCAACGGCGAGGCGGTGCCCTACGACGTGCTCTCGATCGACATCGGCTCGCAGGCCTTCCTGGGCGATGCCGTGGGCGTCGAGAAATACGCGACCCCCGTGCGCCCCCTCGAGCGTTTCGTGCTCGCCTGGGAGGCCCTGGTGGGGCGGGCGCAGCGCGGCGAGATCGGCTCGCTCTCGGTCGTGGGCGGCGGGGCGGCCGGCCTCGAGGTGGCCTTCGCGATGGAGCACCGCCTGCGCACGCTGCTCGGCGCCGACGCGCCCCACGTGCGGGTGCTGGCCGACACGCCCGTGGTGCTGCCGGACTACGGCGACGGCGCCCGCTCCCGCCTGCTTCGGCTCGCGGCGAAGCGAAACATCGGGATCCATCCCTCGAGCCGGGTCGCGGAAGTCGGCGCGGGGTTCGTGCGCCTGCGCGACAACATCGAGTTCGCGAGCGATGCCACCTTCTGGGTGGCGGGTGCCGCGGCGAATCCCCTCTTTCGCGAATCGGGCCTGCGCACCGACGAGCGCGGCTTCCTCCTCGTGAACGACTTCCTGCAGAGCGTCTCGCACCCGGAGATCTTCGGGGCGGGCGATTGCGCGACGAGCCTGGACCACCCGCGGCCCAAGGCGGGCGTTTTCGCGGTGCGGGCCGGGCCGGCGCTCGTCACCAACCTGCGCGCGCTCCTCGCCGGACAGCCGCTCGTGGCGCACGTGACGCCGAAGCGTTTCCTCGCCCTCATCGCCTGCGGCGACAAGCGGGCCATCGGCCTCTACGGGGCGTTCACGTTCGGCGGGCGATGGGTGTGGCACTGGAAGGACCGGATCGACCGGCGCTTCCTCGCGCGCTACCGGGTGGACGAGGCGCGGCCCGCCTGAACGGCGGCCTTGCCGTCCGACTTGCGCTCGCGCAGCCGCACGACCTTCACCATGCGGTCGTGCACCTGCAGGATCTCCACGGGGTGACCGGCGATCACGAGGGCCGTGCCGGGTTCCGGGATGGCCTCCAGCGCCTCCAGCACGAGGCCGTTGATCGTCTTGGGCCCCTCGAGCGGGAAATGGAAACCCGCCTTGCGGTTGAGCAGGCGCAGCGGGCACGCGCCCTCGGCGATCACGGAGCCGTCGGGTTCCCGGCGCCACAGCCCGCCGGCCATGGGCTTCTGGCTGGTGAACTCGCCCACGATCTCCTCGAGGATGTCCTGGAGCGTGACGAGGCCGAGTACCTCGCCGTATTCGTCGACCACCAGGCCCACGTGCCGCATCTGCTCCTGGAAGTTGGTGAGCTGGACCAGCAGGGGCGTGCCCTCGGGCACGAAGTAGGGCTCGCGCAGGATCTCCCGCAGGCCCTCCTTGTCCACGGGCTCGCGGCGCGAGGCGTTCAGGAACTTGCGCACGTGCAGGATGCCCGTCACCTTGTCGAGCCCGCCCTCGTAGACCACCAGGCGCGTGTGGTGCGCCGTGGCGATCGCGAGGCGAATGTCCTCGATGTCGTCCTCGAGGTCGATGCCCTCGAGCTGCCCGCGCGGGGTCATGGTGTCGTCCACCGTCATGTCCTGCAGCTCGAAGAGGTTGAGGAAGATCGACTGGTGCTTCGGGGGGATGAACCGGCCGCCCTCCAGCACCAGGGTGCGCAGTTCCTCCATCGAGAGCTGCCCGTCGCCCTCCGAACGCGGCTTGATCGTCATCAGCCTGAGCAGGCCCTGCACGAACAGGTTCACGAACCACACCACGGGGTAGGCGATCCGCAGCAGCGGCGTGAGCACGTAGGCCGAGGGCAGCGCGATGTGCTCGGGGTACGTGGCGCCGATCACCTTGGGCGTGATCTCGCTGAAGACGAGGATGCCGAAGGTGACGCCGCCGGTGGCGATGGCGAGCGTCACCTCGCCTTCGCCGAACAGGCGCGTGCAGATGAGCGTCGCGACCACGGTCGAGGCGGAGTTGATCAGGTTGTTGCCCAGCAGGATCACGCCGAGCAGCCGGTCGGTGTGGTCGAGCAGGTCCTGCGTGAGCCGCGCCGAGCGCTTGCCCTGGCGCACCAGGTGCTTCAGGCGATAGCGGTTGAGCGCCATCATGCTCGTCTCGGCGATCGAGAAGAAACCCGAGGTGAGCAGGAGCGTGGCTTGCGTGATGACGAGCCAGAACAGCGGTATTTGGTCGATCACGGCGGGGGGCTGCGCGCAGGCGGCGCGCTAGGAACGCTGCAGGATGACTTCGAGGACGAACTTGCTGCCGACGTAGGCGAGCAGCAGCGCGACGGAGCCGCCGAGCGTGAAGTACACGGCGCGCTTGCCGCGCCAGCCGCGGAAGTAGCGGCCGGCGAGCAGCAGCCCGAAGATGAGCCACGAGATCACGCCGAAGATGGTCTTGTGGTTGGCCTTCGCGGCCTTGCCGAAGAGCTGCTCGGAGAAGAAGACGCCCGTCACCAGCGTGAGGGTGAGCAGGACGAAGGCGGCCATCACGATGCGAAAGAGGAGGGCTTCCATCTCGAGCAGGGGAGGAAGGCCCCGGAGAAAGGGGGGCATCACGCCGCGGCGAAGCCAGCGTTCCTCGGCGAGCATCACCACGGCATGCACCGAGGCGACGGCGAAGAGGGCATAGGCGAGCATGGCGATCGCGAAGTGCAGCGCGAAGACCGTGTCGCCGCCGTACTGCACCACGGCACGCGAGGGCAACGCCCACTGCGCGGCCACGGCGAGCGCCGCGATGGGCGCCCAGAAGCCCTGCAGCGTGGCGAGACCCGGGTAGGCGATGCCGCCCAGCCAGTAGATGGCGACGGTGAGCCAGACGATGAGCGAGATCGAATTGCCCACGCCGAGGTTCAGCCCGTCGGGGTTCACGATGCCGCGGTAGACCAGGATTCCGTGCAGGACGAGGGCCATCGGCAGCAGGACGCTTTCGGCGCGGAAGGCGCCGCCGAAAGCCGCCCCGGCGGGGGCCGGACGGGAGGCCGCCTGCCAGGCCAGCATCGCGAGGATGAGCCAGCAGGCCGCGGTGATAAAATAGGGAACGGATTGGGGCATTTCGGACCAATTCAGTCTACACCACTCCCCCGGTCCCCCGCATGCTCGACACCCTGACGCAACGCCTCGCGTCCGTCATCAAGACGGTTCGCGGCCACGCCCGCCTCACCGAGGACAACGTGCAGGAAGCCCTGCGCGAGGTGCGACTCGCCCTGCTCGAGGCCGACGTCGGCCTGCCCGTCGTGCGGGAGTTCACCGCGCGGGTGAAGGAGAAGGCCCTCGGCCAGGACGTCGTGGGCAGCCTCACCCCGGGCCAGGCGCTCGTGGGCGTGGTGCACGACGAACTCGTCGCGCTCATGGGGGGCACGAACGCCGCCCTCGATCTCGCGACCACGCCCCCGGCCGTCATCCTGCTGGCGGGCCTTCAGGGCGCGGGCAAGACGACCAGCGCGGGCAAGCTCGCGCGGCTCCTGAAGGGCCAGAAGAAGAAGGTCCTCCTCGTCTCGGCCGACGTCTACCGCCCGGCGGCCATCGACCAGCTGAAGAGCCTCGCCGCGCAGCTCGCGATCGACCTCTTCCCGTCGGACCCCTCGCAGAAGCCCGTCGACATCGCGGTGAACGCGCTCGACTGGGCGAGGAAGCACTACCACGACGTGCTCATCGTCGACACGGCCGGCCGCCTCGCGATCGACGAGGCGATGATGGCCGAGGTGAAGGCGATCCACGCGGCCGTGAAGCCGGTGGAGACGCTCTTCGTCGTCGACTCGATGCAGGGCCAGGACGCGGTGAACGTCGCGAAGGCCTTCTCGGAGGCCCTGCCGCTGACCGGCGTCATCCTCACCAAGCTCGACGGCGACGCGCGCGGCGGCGCGGCACTCTCGGTGCGCCAGGTGACGGGCGTGCCCATCAAGTTCGCGGGCGTCTCGGAGAAGATGGACGGCCTCGAGCCCTTCCACCCGGAGCGCCTCGCCTCCCGCATCCTCGGCATGGGCGACATCCTGTCGCTCGTCGAGGAAGCCCGCAAGAACGTCGACGAGGTCGAGGCGAAGAAGCTCGCCGACAAGTTCAAGAAGGGCAAGGGTTTCGACCTCGAGGACTTCAAGACCCAGCTGCAGCAGATGAAGAAGATGGGCGGCATGTCGGGCCTCATGGACAAGATGCCCGCGCAGTTCGCGCAGGCGGCGAGCCAGGCGCCGGACCTGCAGGAAAAGGCGCTCAAGCGCACCGAGGGCATCATCAACGCGATGACGCCGCTCGAGCGTGCCAAGCCCGAACTCATCAAGGCCTCCCGCAAGCGCCGCATCGCGACCGGGGCCGGGGTGCAGGTGCAGGAGGTGAACCGCCTGCTCAACCAGTTCGAGCAGATGCAGAAGATGATGAAGATGATGAAGTCGGGCGGCCTCGCGAAGATGATGCGCGGCATGAAGGGCATGCTTCCCGGCGGCATGCGCTGAGCCGGCGGGACGCGGGGGCCTGCCCGCGACCGCTCGTTCCCCGGCGGGCGCCGCCCGTCAGCCGGAGCCCTCCGGCCTTTCCCCTTGCGCCGCCTAGGCGCGATAATCGTTGCACCCCGCAAAAAAGACAACGATCTGGGGCGAGCGCAGGGATCCCGGGAAAGGGACAACAGCATGCATCGCTTCGCGCACATGGCGATCGTGCTGGCAGCGGCCATTCCGCTCGCCAGCCACGGCGCCGACAAGATCGTCATCGGCCAGTCGGCCCCCCTCACGGGCTCCAACGCGGAAATCGGCAAGGACATCCGCGACGGCGCCGCCGCCTGGTTCAAGCGGGTGAACGACTCGGGCGGCATCGGCGGCAGGAAGATCGAATTCATCTCCGTCGACGACAAGAACGACCGCAAGGTCGCGGGCGCCAACGCCGTGAAGCTGGTGAACGACTCGGGGGCCGTCGCGCTCTTCGGGTTCGCTTCCGCCACGCTGTCGCTGGACGCCATGCCCGTCGTGAAGGAGAAGAAGGTCCCCTTCTTCGCGCCCTTCACCGGCGCCGACGCCATCCACAAGCAGAACGGCTTCGTCTTCGTGATGCGCGCCTCCTATGCCGACGAGCTCGAGAAGATCCTCGAGCACTGGAAGAGCCTGGGCGTGGACCGCGTCACGGTCATCAACTACGACGACGAGATCGGCAACCAGAACTTCGCGACCGTCGAGCGCATCATGCAGCGCGCCGGCAAGAAGGCCGTGGGCGTGAAGCTGAAGCGCAACGCGGACGTCGAGAAGGCCCAGATCGACGCCATCATCGCGAGCGACCCGCAGATCATCGTGGCGACGACGCTCTACGGCGCCACCGCGCAGGTGGTGAAGGCGCTCAAGGCCGCTGGCAAGCCATACAGCATCACCTCGCTCTCGTTCGTGGGCCCGAGCCAACTCGCCAAGGCGGCGGGCGCCGATGCGGCCGGGGTCTCGGTGGCGGGCGTCGTGCCGCCGCCGGCCAAGTCGACGGTGCCGGTCATCAAGGAGTGCGGCGAGGCCATCAGGAAGGCGGGCCTGCCCGAGCTCAACTACACGAACCTCGAGGCCTGCATCGCCGCCAAGGTGCTCACGGAGGCGATGAAGCGCTCCGGCAAGGACGTCACGCGCGAGAGCCTCTACAAGGCGCTGAACGGCCTGGGCGCCATGGACGTGGGCGGCTACACCGTGACCTTCGGCCCCGAGCAGCGCCACGGCAACCGCTACGTGGAGCTCGCGGTCATCGGCCGCAACGGGCAGTTCCGCTTCTAGCGCGGGAGCGTCAGCCGGGCTGGCCTAGCCAGCCCGCGTAGAGCAAGGCGCGGTCGCCGTGGCGGTTTCGCGCGCTCGCTTCGACGAAGATGCGGGGCCGCGCGAAGGGCTTCTCGAAGGACCAGCCGCTCGTGGCGAGCCGCGGGTCGCCGAGCACCTGGGCGACGTCCACGCGGGTCTGGTCGACGCGAGCCTCGGATGATTCTCCGTCAACGCGGATCTCGACGGATTCGGCCGGGCCCTCGTCGAGCGACGCCGCCCAGCCGGCGAGGCGGAGCACGCCCCGGTCGAACGCGACCGCGTCCACCCAACCCCAGGCGCCTCGCCGGAAGCGATCCAGGGCGCCCAGGTCGCGGCCGGCATCCTTCGGCACCACGTAGAGGTCCTGTTCGTTCGCGAGGCCCTGGCGAATGCGGACCGCATTGCCCGCACCGGTCCCTTGTGCGGCGGCGATCGCGCGGCGCACGTAGTCCTCGGTCACGAAGCTCGTTCCGTAGGAACGGTTGTCCAGCTCCTCGATTTCGCTCGCGTTCTCGAAGTGGATTCCGGGCGCGGGCATCGGGACGTTGGAAGGCAG
The DNA here is from genome assembly GCA_016711875.1 of Betaproteobacteria bacterium. Classification (GTDB taxonomy): domain Bacteria; phylum Pseudomonadota; class Gammaproteobacteria; order Burkholderiales; family Usitatibacteraceae; genus FEB-7. The sequence continues at coordinate 1,518,804 of JADJSD010000001.1, forward strand.
CAGGCGCTCCCCGATCACGCTGAAGCAGAGCACGCCCGTGGGCGTGAGCAGCTCGAGCAGCCTCGCGAGCCACCGGCGGAAGAGGGCATCGGGCAGGTGCGAGAAGAGCGAGGCCACCCAGATGAAGTCGAAGGAGCGCCCGGGCCGGAACTCGTCCGGGTTGAAGGCCGAAGGCACGCTCGACACGCCGTATTCCTCGCGGACGAATCGCACGGCGTCCTGTTGAATCTCTGAGGCCCACACCTGCGAGGGCGGGACGGAGTGGGTGAGGAACCGCAGCAGGCGTCCCCAACCGCAGGCGAAGTCGAGGATCGCGAGCCCTTCGGTTCCGCCCGGATGGGCGAGCGCCAGGAGTTGCCGGGCCGCATGGTGCTGCTGGAGTGCCACGCCGTAGTACTGGCTCACGGACAGGTTCGCATCGCCCCAATGGCGCAGCGAATGGCGCAGCATCTGGTCCCCGGGGTGGATGCGCGTGCGAAGCCGGCCCGCATCGGCGTCCGGGCGGCGATGGGTGAGGTGGCGCCAGACGGCGTCGCGGAAGGCGGGATCCTCGCAAAGCCGGTCGGCGGCGTCCACGAGGGTCGGGAGGGAGTCAGTCATGGGGTGGATTGCAGGGGGAGCGTCAAACCCTTATAATGCAAGGCTTTTCCGCTTTCCGGAATCGTTTTTCGCGAAGGCGTTCATTTCAACGTTACCCGTTCACAACGGGATGGAGCCAACATGGTCGTGATCAGACTGGCGCGCGGTGGCGCGAAGAATCGTCCCTACTACAGCATCGTCGTTGCCGATTCGCGCATGCCGCGCGACGGGCGCTTCATCGAGCGCATCGGCTTCTACAACCCCAAGGCCGCCGGTAACGAACCGGGCTATCGCATCCAGCTCGACCGCGCCAGCCATTGGATCAAGCAGGGCGCGCAGCCCTCGGACGCGGTGAAGAAGCTGATCAAGCGTGGCAAGGCCCAGCTCACCGCCAAGCCCGAAGCCGCTGCTGCCTAGCCAGGCGGCGGGCGTCCCCTACGCAGGGGACGAATCGGCCCTGGTCGTCATGGGGCGCCTCATGGGCGCCTTCGGCATCCAGGGGTGGGTCAAGCTCCGGACCTTCACCGAAACCCCCGGCTCGCTCGGCGCCCACCCCACGTGGTGGATACGCGGCAAGGCCGGGTGGCGGTCGGCGAAGCTCCAGGAATTCAAGGTGCGTCCGGCGGCAACCTCCGCGAAGCTCGAGGGCATCGACGACCGCACTGCCGCCGAGCTCCTCAGGGGCTGCGACGTGGCGGTCACCCGGGAGGATCTCGGGGAAGCCGCCGAAGGCGAGTTCTTCTGGGTGGACCTGGAAGGGCTCGAGGTGGTGAACCTGCAGGGCGAAACGCTCGGGCGGGTGACGGAATTGGTGCGCGGCGGCGGTGCCGACGTGCTGGTGGTGAAGGGCGAGGAGAAGGAGCGGCTCATTCCCTTCGTCGCCCACTACGTGTTGAAGGTCGACCGCGAAGCGAAACGCATCACGGTGGACTGGGAAGCGGGGTACGACGTCTGATGCTTTACTTCGACGTGGTCACGATCTTCCCGGAGATGTTCGAGGCGGTTACCCGCCACGGCATCACGCGGCGCGCGCTGGAGGAAGGCGGTTTCGACTTCCGGGCGTGGAACCCGCGGGATTTCGTGAGCGACCCGCACCGCACGGTCGACGACAGGCCGTACGGCGGGGGGCCGGGAATGGTGATGATTCCCGGGCCGCTCGAAAGCTGCATCGATGCCGCGGTGGCGAGACAACAGGCCGCCGGGGTGGCAAGGCCGCAGGTCGTGCTCCTCTCGCCGCAGGGCGAACGCTTCACGGACGCGGTGGCAAGGCAGATGGCGCAATCGCCGGGGCTGGTGCTCCTGGCCGGACGCTACGAAGGGGTGGACGAACGCCTCATCGCGCGACGGGTCGATCGGGAGATCTCCATCGGCGATTACGTCCTCTCGGGCGGGGAATTGCCCGCGATGGTGATGCTCGATGCCATCGTGAGGCTCCTGCCGGGAAGCCTGAACGATGCCGAGAGCGCGACGCAGGACTCGTTCTCGGACGGATTGCTGGACTGGCCGCACTACACGCGGCCGGAGGAGTGGCAGGGCGAGCGGGTGCCGGACGTGCTGCTCTCGGGCAACCACGCGGCGATCGCGAAATGGCGACGCAAGCAGGCGCTGGCCAGAACGTTGGCGAGGCGGCCGGACCTTCTCGAAGGCCGGGCGCTCTCGAAGGAAGACGCGAAGCTCCTCGACGAGGTGCGACGCGAGCAGCAGATGCAGGAACAGCAGTAGCGAAAGAAGAAACGCCGCGCACCAGCCCGAGGGGCTGCTCTGCCGGAAGTGGCCCGGAAAGGGCCGGACATCTGAAAAGGAACCGAGATGAACCTCATCCAGAAACTCGAGCAGGAAGAGATCGCGCGGCTGGGCCGCAAGATCCCCGACTTCGCCCCCGGCGACACCGTGATCGTCAAGGTGCAGGTGGTCGAAGGCGACAAGAAGCGCGAGCAGGCCTACGAAGGCGTCGTGATCGCCAAGCGCAACCGCGGCCTCAACTCCAACTTCATCGTGCGCAAGATCTCGAGCGGCGAAGGCGTGGAGCGGACGTTCCAGACGTATTCGCCCGCCGTCGCCTCCATCGAGGTGAAGCGCCGCGGCGACGTGCGCCGCGCGAAGCTCTACTACCTGCGCGACCGTTCGGGCAAGAGCGCGCGGATCAAGGAAAAGCTGCGCAGCGTCGCCTCCCGCGAGGTGCTGCCGCCGGTGGAGGAAGCCGCTCCCGCCGCCGCGCCGGAAACCAAGGCCTAGCGTTTTCGCTTCGCCGAAGGGAAAAGGGCCGCTTCGCGCGGCCCTTTTTCATTCGGGCTTCCGCCGGGTCAAGGCTACATCTGGCTGATCTTCCACTCGCCGAACTGCTTCGAGAAGCTCACGATGCCGCCCGTCCCGCCTTCGCGCCCGACGGCGTACTCGGCATGCGCTTCCAATTGCACCGAAGGCGCGAAGGTGCGCACGGTGTCGGCCATCTCTTTCATGTCCGCGGCGGAGAGCTTGCCGAGGACAGGCGCCCACTTCCCCCACGCGTTCGGCGTCATGCACGCGCCCGCAGTCGCGAGGTCCCCTTTGCGCAGGGCGGCGAGAAAGGCGCCCCACGTCTTCTCGGGCGTCGCGTAGGCCGGGTCCGGCTCGAGGCGGAAGCGCACCCCGGTCGCCTTCGTGAGGGCCGCCGCCGTAGCCTTCGTCGCGCCGAGCGCGGAGGCGGCCCGGTCCGGCGCCAGCGACTTGTCGCGGGATTGCCAGCCGGCGTCACGGTAGGCGAGGAGGTGGCCGACGAGTTGTGACGACAGGAAACCGGTCGGATCGTTGCGCAGCAACTCGGCGGACAGGTCGCCCGCGTCGGATTGGGCGAGCAGCGACTGCAGCGTCAGCAGGGCGAAACGGGTCGGTCGGGCGGCGCGCACTTCCGCCAGAAGCTGCTTCCCACGAGCCGGCTCGTATGAGTAGAGGAGGCCCAGGCGCCACGGCATGCCGAGACCGAGGATGAACGCGGCCGGTCCCGCGGCCTGCGCCGATTCCAGGGTGACGAGGCCGCGATAGCGCTTGCCGCCCTTGAGGTACGCGATCTCGGCCTCGATCCACTCGCGCACCCAGTTCTCGCCGACGGCCCCGTTGCCGCGGGACCACACGACGCTCTTCTGCGCGCGCCGCCTCGCGAGCAGCGCCTCAAGGCGCGATACGGCGCCCTTCGTGTCCCCGAGATCGTGCTGTAGCGTATCGGCCGCCGCGACGGCGCTCTCGAGCATCCCTTCCTCGGCCAGCCGGTCGAGTTCCGCGAGCGCCTTGCGCGGATTGCCGTTCCGGAAGCGGTACCAGAGCGCCGCAGCGTGACGCCCTTCGCGAAAGTTCGTCTCGTGGATCCGTCCCTCCGGCCCGGCCTCGTCGATGCGCTTCCTCCACTCCGCGAGGGCCGATTCCAGTTCCGTCGCGGCCTCTGCGGACACGTCGGATCCCATGAGCAGCCGGGAAACCCGCTGGCTCGCGAGGCTTTCACGCGCGCGGATCTCCTGCGTCGCCGCCTCCCGCTTCATGGTGTCCGCGCCCGACGTTCCTTGTGCGACGTTCTTCTCGAGTTGCGAGATCGGATAGTCGAGGCGCCGGTTCTCGGGCTCGCGGGCCTTCGTGGCGCGCGCGGCCTCGAGCGCGCGCTTCCAGAGATCCGGGTCGGGAATGGCGACGATGGCGTAGGCCGCCTGGTCCGCGCCGATGCCGCCGCCGGCGACGAGGGCCAGGAGGTCCTCGCGGCCTTCGGTCACGCGGTGGGCCTGGATCGTTCGGACGAGCCCTTCTCGAAGAGGCTCCGGGACCGGCATGCCGAGCGCAGCGCGCAGCGCGCGGTAGTCGAGCTTGCGCCCGCTCTTGTCGTCGGCGATCGCTGCCACGAGTATCGCCGCGTCCTGCAGGGCGGGGCTATCCGGCGAGCCCGAGAGGTCCTGCCGGATCCTCGCGAGCATCGCCGGCGGCGGGAATCGCTCGTCGAGCGCGATGAGGGTTCGTGCGAGGTCGCCCACGAAGAGTTCGCCGGGCTGGCGCGTGAGGAGGGCCTCCTCGATGAAGGGCAGCGCCGCCCTCACCTTGAGGCGCGTCAACGCGGCGAGGAAGGCGGGCCGCGTGAAGGGCGGAATGCCGTCCCGCAGCGCGAAAATCCGCTCCCCGAGTTCGGGATTGCCCGTGTTGAGCAGGGGTTGGTATCGCGCTTCCGGCGGCCAGATCGGGCCGATCACCCGTGCCTTCAGCAGGTCGAACGTCTGCGCCGAGCGCCAGCGTATGGTGCCGAAGACCTGCGCGAGGGATTCGGTCATCCGGGCGTCGGATTTCACCTTCGCCATCTCGGCGAGCACGGCGGATTCGATGGCGGCGACTTCGCGCGGGAATTCCAGGCCGCGGTCATTGGCGATCGTCGAGCCGCCGAGTCCTTCGCGCCAGAGATCGACGAGGCGGGGCGAACGCACGGCGACGATCGCCTCGAGACCGTCCACGCGCTTCTCCTCGCCGAGGCGGCGGGCCATCCGGATCGCGACGTCGCCATGCGGCTGGTTCTTGAGGTTCGACGGCGTGGCGAGGGCCGCCTTTTCCTCGGCGCTCAGGGCGGCATGCAAGGGGACCGCATTCGCGGCGAGAGCGATGGCGAGACCGGCAAGGGCGAGGCGATGCGAGGACCGGGACCGAATCAAGCGGCGTTCCCCGCCTAGAGCTGCGCCGCCGCGAACGTATCGCAAGCCTTCAGCCGCCCCGTCTCGAACCCCGCCCGGAACCACTTCACCCGCTGCGCCGAGGTGCCGTGCGTGAACGAATCGGGCGCGACGCGCCCGCGCGACTCCTTCTGCAGCCGGTCGTCGCCGATCGCGGCGGCTGCGGCGAGGCCTTCCTCCAGGTCGCCCGTTTCGAGCAGGCTCTTCGAGCGGTTCGCCCACACGCCCGCGAAGCAGTCCGCCTGCAGCTCGAGCCGCACGGAGGCGCGGTTGAACTCCGCCTCCCCCACGCGCCCGCGCAGCGCATCCACCTTGGCCGAGATGCCGAGCAGCTTCTGCACGTGGTGTCCCACCTCGTGCGCGATGACGTAGGCCTGGGCGAAATCGCCGGGCGCGCGGAACCGGTCACGCAGTTCGCGGAAGAACGAAAGATCGATGTAGACCTTGTCGTCGCCGGGGCAGTAGAACGGGCCCATGGCGGCCTGGCCGGTGCCGCAGGCGGTGCGGGTCGCGTCGGAGAAGAGCACGAGGCCGGGCTTGCGGTACTGCGAGCCGCCCTCGCGGAAGATGGCCTCCCAGGTGTCCTCGGTGCTCGCGAGCACCTTGCGCACGAAGACGCTCATCTCGTCGCGCGCGGGCGGCTCGCCACTGGGGCGGGACTGGGATTGCGCCGGCCCCTGCACGGCCTGCGAGGCGTCGAGCACCGTCTGCGGGTCGAAGCCGAAGTACCAGGCCACGAGGGCGAGGATGACCGTGCCGATGCCGACGCCGCCCTTTGCCATCATGCCGCCGCCACCGCGGCGGTCTTCCACGGAGTCGCTTTCGCGCTGGTCGTCGAGCTTCATGCGGGCCTCCACCAAATGGGTTCGAAGGCCATCATAGCGTGCGTGCGGTCGGCGAAATCGGGAAGCTTGAGCCCGGCCACGTTGAAGAGGAAGCCCGCGACGGTCGAGACGATGAGCGGGTTGCGCGCGAGCTCGCCCAGGAAACCGCGCTTGCCGTGCTTGGCGAGAAAGGCGACCGCGAAGACGTTTGCGAAGGGGACCACCGCCCCCGCGAGGAGCGCCGCCACCGCGAGCCCCGGCGGGCCGAAGAGGCTGCCGGCCACCGCGAACCCGATATAGGTGTTGAAGCGGAAGGCGCACTGCGCGCACGACGCGGCGAGAATCGGCTCGGGCTTGAAGATCGGGCGCGTGAGCGCCGCGAGCGCCACGGCGGTGAGCAGGATGCCCCAGGCGCTGCCCACCACGCGGGCGAGGCTTCCGAAGTCGATGGCCGACACCGCGATCGAGCGGAAGAGCAGCGCCGGGAAGAGCACGAAGTACACGAGCTTCTCGAGCCCCTCCCAGAAATCGCGCCCGTAGTCGAATGCGCGGGCGAGCGCGAGGCCGATGAGGATCAGCATGAAGCTCGGCAGGATGAGGAGCGCGGTGTGCACCGTCAGGCCGCCTCGCCCTTGCCGAAGGTGTTGTGGTACGCGTGGGCCGCCGTGTTCACGCGCGAAAGGCGGTACTCGACGGGCCGGTCGCGGAAGGTGAGGGCGACGCGGCGGATCTCGAGGAGCGGCGCGCCAGGGGCCACCTGCAGCAACTGCGCCATGTCCCCGGCAGCGAGCACCGCGCGCAGGTGCTCGTCGGTGCGCAGCACGTTGATGCCGTAGCGGCTCTGGTAGAGGTGGTAGATGGTGTTGTCGCGGCCGGTGAAGATGCGCTCGGTGAGGCCGGGAAAGAGCGCCGCCGGGATCGCGATGTCGTCCAGGATCACGGGGCGGCTTGCGAGCGAGAGCACGTTGCGGATGCGGATCACGCGCTCGTCACGCGGAAGGCCGAGCGCCGCGGCTTCGGCGGCATCGGCTCTCCCGCGCTCGAAGCGGACCGTGCGCACCTCCGGCTGCGCCTTCTCGCCGCCCGCGCCCACGATGTGGAAAAAGTGGAACATCAGGCGGCGGTCGTCGTGCGCGGCGACGTAGGTGCCCTTGCCCTGGCGGCGCAGCAAGGCGCCTTGCGCCACGAGGGCATCGACGGCCTTTCGCACCGTGCCGATCGCCACGCCGAACCGGGCGGCGAGGGCGCTTTCGGTGGGGAGCGCATCCCCGGCCTTCCAGCGGCCCTCGGCGATGCCCTCCGTCAGGTGGGCGCGCACTTCCTCGTAGAGGGGGCGGCCGGGCGGGGAGAGGGCGGCGGGGCGGGGCGAAGGCACGCGGCGAGTCTATCATGCAACTCATCTAGTTGACTGCCCCGGCGGGCGCCGCCTACGATGCGCCGATGGCCCCGCGAGGGACCGTATTTCACCGCCAACACAAGGAGCGAGCGATGATTCATTTCGTGGTGCACGACGAGGAAGACTCGGTCGGGGTCGTCGTGGTCGAGGGCGTGAAGGCCGGGGATACGCTCACCGGCTGGATCATGGACCAGGACAAGGAGATCACCTTCAAGGCCGCGAGCAACATTCCCATCGGCCACAAGCTCGCCATCAAGGCGCTGGCGAAGGATGCGACGGTGATCAAGTACGGCACGGACATCGGCCGTGTCGTCGCCGCCATCGGGGTGGGCGAGCACGCTCACGTTCATAACATCAAGACCAAGCGCTGGTGAGTGATGCAAGCGAAAGTCTTTGGAACGCCGATGAACGCCGATGTCACGCCGATGAACGCAGATGACTTCCGAGGGTATCCATCGAACGGAAATCACCTCGAAATGGGGAGCGCCGCAACTCGTGTTCATCCTCAATCGGCGTTCATCGGCGTGACATCGGCGTTCATCGGCGTTCCTGCCCTTTTGCTTCTCGCAGCCACAAAGGAAATCAAATGGACCTGAGCAAAAGCACCTTCTGGGGATTCAAGCGCGAGAACGGCCGCATCGGCGTCCGCAACCACGTCATCATCCTCCCCGTCGACGACCTCTCCAACGCCGCCGCCGAGGCCGTCGCGAACAACATCAAGGGCACCCTCGCCCTGCCGCACCCCTACGGCCGCCTGCAGTTCGGCGCGGACCTCGACCTGCACTTCCGCACCCTCATCGGCACGGGCGCCAACCCGAACGTGGCCGCCGTCGTGGTGATCTGCATCGAGGAAGGCTGGGCCAAGAAGGTCGCCGACGGCATCGCCGCCACCGGCAAGCCCGTCGCGTACTTCGGCATCGAGCAGCACGGCGACCACGACACGATCATGCGCGCCTCGAAGAAGGCCAAGGAATTCGTGCAGTGGGCGAGCGAGCTGCGCCGCGAGGAGCGTCCGCTCAAGGACTTGTGGGTCTCCACCAAGTGCGGCGAATCGGACACCACCAGCGGTTGCGGCGCCAACCCCACGGTCGGCAACGCCTTCGACAAGCTCTACCCCCACGGCACCACGCTCGTCTTCGGCGAGACGACGGAGCTCACGGGCGGCGAGCACCTCGTGGCGGCGCGCTGCCGCACGGACGAGGTGAGGAAGAAATTCCAGTTCATGTTCGACCGCTACCAGGCGCTCATCGAGCGGCACAAGACGAGCGACCTCTCCGATTCGCAGCCGACCAAGGGCAACATCGAGGGCGGCCTCACGACGATCGAGGAAAAGGCCCTGGGCAACATCCAGAAGATCGGCCGCGAGTGCCTCATCGACGGCGTGATCGACAAGGGCGAGGTGCCCACCGGCCCCGGGCTGTGGTTCATGGACTCCTCGTCGGCCGCCGCCGAGATGGTGACCCTTTGCGCCGCCTCGGGCTACGTCGTGCACTTCTTCCCGACGGGCCAGGGCAACGTGATCGGCAACCCCATCCTGCCGGTCATCAAGCTCTGCGCGAACCCGCGCACGGTTCGCACCATGAGCGAGCACATCGACGTGGACGTCTCGGGGCTCCTGCGCAAGGAGATGAGCCCGGACCAGGCGGGCGACGCGCTGCTCGAGTGCATGTTCCGCACGGCGAACGGCCGCCTCACCGCCGCGGAGGCCCTGGGCCACCGCGAGTTCGTCCTCACGCGCCTCTTCGAAAGCGCCTGACGCCGAAACAGGGGACGGAGCCCGATTTCCGCGCGGCACCGGCGGAATTCGGGCTCCGTCCCCGCTTTCCTCCGATTTACCCTCGCCCGCGCCGCCGCTTTTCGCGGACAATGGCGGCAGCGCCCGGCCACAGGGCGCCCGAGGAGGATTGATGACCGACCCCGCAAGGCCGCCCGCCGAACCCGGCGCTACCGAAGTGCTGCTCTCCGACGAGCAGCTGCGCCGCGTCGAGGAATTCGTCGAGGAAGAAGAAGGCGCCTTCCACCGCTACAAGGGATGGCTCGCGGTTTTCCTCACGGCCGTCTGTGTCGGGACGAGCGCGTTCCACCTGTATGCGGCCTACGGCATCGTCCGCACGGACCTGCTGCGGGGCGTGCACGTCGGCCTCATCCTTTTCCTCACGTTCATGATGATCCCGATGGCGAAGCGCTTCCGCCATCGCGTCAACGGGTTCGACGTGGTCCTCGCCCTGCTGTCGCTCGCCGTGATCGCCTACATGATCGCGGGCGGTGACGACTTCACGGACCGCAACACCAGCCCGAACACCTGGGACATGGTCTTCGGCGTCGCGCTCGTGTTCCTGGTGATCGAGGCCACGCGGCGCACCTCCGGCTGGATCATGCCGATCGTGATCGGCTCGTTCATCGTCTACGCCTTCGTGGGGCCGTGGCTGCCGCACCCGTGGACGCACCGCGGCTACGACATCTCGCGCCTCGTGGGCCACATGTACATGACGCTCGAGGGCATCTTCGGCACGGCCGTCGACGTCTCGGCGACGCTCATCATCCTCTTCACGATCTACGGGGCGTTCCTGCAGTACTCCGGAGCGGGCAAGTTCTTCCTCGACTTCTCGTTCTCGCTGATGGGCGGCAAGTCCACGAGCGCGGGCCGCGCGGTGGTGCTCTCCTCCTTCCTGCTGGGCGGTCCCTCGGGATCGGGCGTCGCGACCACGGTCACCATCGGCTCGGTGGCCTACCCGATGCTCGCCAAGAGCGGCTACGAGAAGAACGCGGCCGGGGGCCTCCTCGCCGCCGGGGGGCTGGGCGCCATCCTGTCGCCGCCGGTGCTGGGCGCCGCGGCGTTCCTGATCGCCGAGTTCCTGAAGATGTCGTACCTGGACGTGATCAAGATGGCCACGATCCCGACGGTGCTCTACTACTTCTCGCTCTACCTCATGGTGGAACTCGACGCGCGCAAGTACGGCATGAGCGAGGGCGCCTTCGAGGCGGTGGAAAGCGCCTGGACGCTCACGAAGCGCTACTGGTACCACTTCCTGTCCCTCGCCTCGATCATCGTCTTCATGATGATGGGCTTCTCGCCCACGCTCTCCGTGTTCTGGGCGACGGTGACGGCCTTCTTCGTGAGCTTCTTCCAGCGCGAGACGGCGCTCGTGCCGCGGCGCTTCGTGCAGGCGATGGAGGCGGGCACCACGGGCGTGCTCAACGTGGCGGCCACCTGCGCCTCGGCCGGGATCATCGTGGGCGTGGTGACGCTCACGGGCCTGGGGCTCAAGTTCTCGTCGATCGTGATCGACTACGCGGGCGGCAGCCTCGCCCTCACGGCCCTCTACACGGCACTCATCGTCTGGATCGTGGGGCTCGCGGTTCCGGTGACGGCTTCCTACATCATCTGCGCGGTGATCGCGGCGCCGGCGCTCATCACGCTGGGTGTGCCGGACTACGCGGCGCACATGTTCGTCTTCTACTACGCGCTTCTGTCGGAAGTTTCGCCGCCCACGGCCCTGTCGTGCTTCGCGGCCGCGGCCATCACCGGGGGGGACCCGTACAAGACCACGCTGCAGGCGTGGAAGTACACGATGCCCGCGTTCGTGGTGCCCTTCTTCTTCGTGCTCGATCCGCTCGGCACCGGCGTGCTCCTCATGCTGCCCAAGGGCGCCTCGTGGTTCGACGTGCTGGGCGTGCTCGCGCTCATCTTCGTGGCCATCACGGCGCTGGCGGCGGGCCTGCAGGGCTGGCTCTTCAAGAAGACCACGACGCTCGAGCGCTGCCTCCTGGTGCTCTCCGGCGCCCTCGTGATCGTCCCGGTGAACAGCCTCGACGCCTTGGGCGTCGGGCTCTTCGGATTCGTCCTCTTCCTCCAGTTCGCGCGCCGAAAGCCGGTGCCCGCCCTCCCATGACCGATCGCTTCGCCCCCGCCGACCTCGAATCCCTGATGCGCCGCGCCCTCGAACGCTCGGGGGCCACGCCCGCCATGGCCGCAGCCACGGCCGCCGCCCTCGTCGCGGCGGAGCTCGACGGCATCCCGTCCCACGGCGCCTCGCGCATCCCGCAGTACTGCGGCCACGTGGCCAACGGCCGCGCCACCGGTTCGGCGGTGCCTCGCATCGCGAACGAACGCGGCGGCGCGGTGCTCGTGGATGCGGGCGGCGGCCTCGCCTTCGAGGCGTGCGCGCTTGCCACGCACGAACTCGCGGATCGCGCGAAGCGCCACGGCGTCGCCTTCGCGAGCGTCGCCAACAGCAACCATTTCGGCGTCGCCGCCTACCACGTGGAACCTCTCGCCCGGGCCGGCCTCGTCGCGCTCGCCTTCGGCAATTCGCCCGGCGCCATGCCCATGTGGGGCGGCAAGCGCGCGATCTTCGGCACGAACCCGATCGCCGCGGCCTTCCCCCGCCGCCGGGGCGAGCCCATCGTCATCGACCTGAGCCTCTCGGAAGTCGCCCGCGGCAAGATCATGGTGGCCGCCCGCGACGGCAAACCCATACCCCTCGGCTGGGCGCTCGACAAGGACGGCAACCCGACCACGGACGCGAAGGCCGCCCTCGAGGGCATGATGGTTCCGGCGGGCGGCGCCAAGGGCGCCATGCTCGCGCTCGTGGTGGAACTGCTCGCGTGCGCGCTCTCCGGATCCGCTTTCGGTTTCGAGTCCGACAGCTTCTTCACGGAGTCGGGCAAGCCCACCCGCATCGGCCAGGCCTTCCTCGCCATCGATCCGGGCGCGCTCGCCGGCAACGACGTGTTCCTCGAACGCGTCGAGACGCTCGTCGCCGCGATGCTGGCCGACGAAGGCGTTCGCATCCCGGGTGACAGGCGCCGGGCCAACCGCGAGAAGATCGCCAGGGACGGCATCGCGGTCCCGCCGGATCTCGCGGGAAAGATCGCGACACTCGCGGGGGAGGGCTGAACCATGGCGCCGTTCGAAGCCTGCGTGAAGACGCCCTTCGCGACTCTTGGCATTTCCGCCGACGACCGCCACGTCACGGCCATCCGCTACCTCTCGCCCGACGTGCCGGCCCTCGTGCCGAAGAAGAACACGCTCGCGCACCTGGTGTGCGTGCAGCTCCAGGCCTACCTCGAGAACCCGGCGTTCGACTTCGAGCTGCCCCTGAAGCTCGGCGGCACGCGTCACCAGATCGCCGTGTGGGAGGCCATGCAGGCGATCCCGGCGGGCGAGACGAGAACCTACGGCGAGGTCGCCAAGGCCGTGGGTTCGTCGGCGCGTGCCGTCGGCGGGGCCTGCGGCGCCAACCCCGTCCCGCTCATCGTGCCGTGCCACCGCGTGGTCGCGAACGACGGGTCGCTCGGCGGCTTCATGGGCGTGCGAGGCGAGGGCTTCGAGCGGTCCATCAAGCGCTGGCTCCTGGAGCATGAAGGCGCCCTCCGCCCCTGACGTCGCGCTCATCGAACGCTTCGGCGACGCCGTGTGGCTCGCGGACGGGCTCTCGAGGAACACGCTCGAGAGCTACCGGCGCGACGTGACGCAATTCGCCACGTGGCTCGCCAAGGGGGGCGATGCCGGCCTCCTCGACGCCTCACCCGCCCACCTGCACCGCCACCTGGCCTGGCAGGTCACGACGAAGAAGGCGAGCGCCCGCAGCACGGCGCGCCTCGTCTCGTCGCTTCGGCGCTTCTACCGGTTCGCCTCGGCCGAGGGCCTGCGCCGCGACGATCCCACCGTCGACGTGGAATCGCCCAGGCTGCCGCGCTCGCTGCCCAAGACCCTCTCGGAAGCCGAGGTCGAGTCGCTCCTCGCCGTGCCCGATACCGGCACCGACGCCGGCCTTCGCGACAAGGCGATGCTGGAGACGCTCTACGCGAGCGGGCTTCGCGTCTCCGAGCTCGTGGGCCTCAAGGTGCAGCAGGTGAGCCTCGACATGGGCGTGGTGCGCGTGCTCGGCAAGGGTGCCAAGGAGCGCCTCACGCCCCTGGGCGAGGAGGCCGTCGACTGGATCACGCGCTACCTTCGCGAAGCGCGGCCCATGATCCTCGGCGCGAGGAAGTCGGACGCGCTCTTCGTCACCTCGCGCGGCGGGCCGATGACGCGGCAGGCGTTCTGGGGACTCATCAAGCGCCACGCGGCGCGGGCCGACATCCGCTCGGCCATCTCGCCGCACACGCTCCGCCACGCGTTCGCGACCCACCTCATCAACCACGGCGCGGACCTGCGCGTCGTCCAGATGCTCCTGGGCCACGCGGACATCTCCACCACGCAGATCTACACGCACGTCGCGCGCGAGCGGCTCAAGAAGCTGCACGCCAAGCACCACCCGCGCGGATGAGCGAGTGGGCCGAGCTGCCCCTCGTTTTCTGGATCGCGGCCCCGGCCGTGATCCTGCTCGCTTACACCGTCTTCGGCATCTCGGGTTTCGGCTCGACTGTGATCGCCATCCCGATCCTCGCCAACTGGATCCCCCTCACGACGCTCGTGCCCATCATGGTGCTCTCGGACATCGTCTCGGCGATGTTCGTGGGCGGCACGAGCCGGCAGCACGTGAGCTGGACGGAATTGCGCCGGCTCCTGCCCTTCCTCGTGACGGGCCTCGTGCTCGGCGTGACGGTGCTGGTGAGCGTGCCCCAGAAGCCCCTCGCGGTCGCCCTCGCGCTCTTCTCGATGGGCGTGGGCGTGAGCACGCTGCTAAACCCCATGCCCAAGGGCCGAATCTCCGCGTGGTGGTGCGTGCCGGCGGGCACCGTCGCGGGCGTGTTCGGGGCGGTGTTCGGCGCCGGCGGCCCCATCTACGTGGCCTACCTGACCGGTCGGCTCGGCGACAAGGATGCCGTCCGCGCGACCATCTCGGCCATCATCTCGGTCTCCGCGACCCTGCGCGGCCTGATGTACCTGGTGGCGGGCCTGCTCGCCAAGGCGAGCGTCCTGGCGGGCATCGCCTTCATCGCCCCCTTCGCCCTTCTGGGCATCCGCCTGGGCTCGCGCATCCACACCAGGCTCACGCAGGCGCAGATGCGCCGCTTCATCGGCGTGCTGCTGCTCGCCTCCGGGGGCGTTCTCCTCGCGCGCACGCTCCTCTAGAATCCCGCTCCATGGGCAAGCACACCGGCACGCCGGCCACGAGTTTTCTCGCGCAGCACGGCGTCACCTACACCGAACACGTCTACGACTACGTGGAGCACGGCGGCACGTCCGTCTCGTCCTCTTCGCTGGGCGTTCCCGAGCACGAGGTGGTGAAGACCCTCGTCATGGAGAACGACAAGGGCGAACCCCTCGTGGTGCTGATGCACGGCGACCGCAAGGTTTCCACCAAGGAGCTCGCGCGGGTCGCGGGGGCGAAGCGCATCTTTCCCTGCAAGCCGGAGGACGCGACGCGCCACTCGGGGTACCTGGTGGGGGGGTGCTCGCCCTTCGGCACCCGCAAGCGAATGCCCGTGTACATGGAGAAATCCATCCTGGCCCTTCAGCGCATCTACATCAACGGAGGCCGCCGCGGCTACCTTCTCGGCATGCCGCCGGGCGAGGTGGTGCGCACCCTCTCGCCCGTCCTTGTCGAGGTCGGACGCGAGGAGTAGCCTCGGTTCGACCTTTCCAGGGAGTGAACGCATGAGTTCCAGCGGACCCGGCTTCCCCGTCTCCACCGACGCCGCCAACGACGCCGGCGCGCCTCGCCTCGTGCTGCCCGGCCGCAGCTGCTCCGCGAGCGAGGGCGTGGACTGGATCTCCACGGGGTGGGGTCTCTTCCGCCGCGCCCCCCTCATGTGGGTCCTCTTCTTCGTGATCTACCTGATCATCCAGGTCGCGCTGTCCTTCGTGCCGATCGTGGGCACGTTCGTGGGATACCTCATCGCGCCGCTCTTCGCCGGGGGCGTCACGCTCGGCTGCCGGTCGCTCGAAACCGGCGGGGAGCTCGAGATCGAGCACCTCTTCGGCGGCTTCCAGCGCAACGCCGGCAACCTGCTGGTGGTGGGCGTGCTCTACATCCTGGGCTCGCTCGCGATCCTGCTCGTGTTCGGCCTGTTCGCGGGCTTCTCGATCGTCTCGGCGGTGCTCGTGGGCGGGGAGGAGCACGTCCTGGAGGCGATCGCCGCCGCCTCGCTGCCCCTCGTGCTGGGTCTTCTCGTGTGCGCGGCGCTCTTCGTGCCGCTCATGGCGGCCTACTGGTTCGCCCCGATGCTGGTGATGATGCACGACATGAAGCCCGTGGACGCGATGCGCGAGAGCCTCTTCGCGTGCTTCCGGAACATCCTCTCGTTCCTCGTCTACTCGCTCGTGATGCTGCTGCTCCTCATCGCGGCGCTCCTGCCCTTCGGGCTGGGGATCCTCGTCTGGGTGCCGTTGATGATGGCCTCGACGTACGCCTCCTACCGGGCCGTCTTCACGGAGCCCGAGGCCGGCTGAACGCGGCCTACAGCACCCGGCCGAGCGCCGTGAGGAACAGCGAGATGAGCACCGTCGAGGTGATCGGCAGGTAGACCAGGCGCCCGCGGAATTTCACGGTGACGTCGCCGGGAAGCCGGCCCAGCCCGATCTTGCCGAGCTGCGGGGCGAAGAACGAGAGCACCAGCACGGCCACGACGATCACGAGGACCCACTTGAGCATGGGTCGTCAGGCCTTCCGGTGCCGCTCGATCGTCACGCCCACCTTGCGGACGCCGCGCACGTGCCCGAGCTTCGCGACCGACAGGCGCACCCACGGCGCCTTGAATTCGCCCGTGACGAGGCCCGCGACATGCTCGGCCAGCGCCTCCAGCAGCCCGAAGTGCCTTTCGGCGAGTTCCGCGCGCACGCGCTCGACCACGTGCCCGTAATGCACGGTGTGCGAGATGTCGTCCGTGCGGCCGGCCTCGGTTCCGGGCACGCCGATCTCCAGGTCCAGCTCGATCGTCTGGGCGCGCAGCTTCTCCCACTCGTAGATGCCCACCCAGGCGTCCACGCGGAACTCGCGGATGAAGATGTGATCCATGGAAAGGGGGCGCCGCAGGAGGGCTTGGAGGAGGGTGGCGTATTGTAAAGTATGGGCATGACAGCAGTCCTCGCCGCGATCATCGCTTACCTCGTGGGCTCGATTCCCTTCGCCGTGGTCGTGACCCGGGCGATGGGCCTGCCCGATCCGCGGTCCTACGGCTCGGGCAACCCCGGCACCACGAACGTCCTGCGCTCGGGCAGCAAGGTGGCGGCGCTCCTCACGCTGGTGGGCGATGCGGCCAAGGGCTGGGTGGCGGTGTGGGGCGCGATGAAGCTGGGGCTCGCGGTGGAGGTCGTGGCGATCGTGGCGCTCGCCGCCTTCCTGGGGCATGTCTTCTCGCTCTGGCTGAAGTTCCAGGGCGGCAAGGGCGTGGCGACGGCGGCGGGCGTGCTTCTCGCGATCGACTGGCGAGTGGGGCTCGCGACGGTGGGCACCTGGATCCTCGTCGTGGTGGCCACGCGCTATTCGTCCCTCGGCGCGCTGGTGGCGGCGGCGGTCGCGCCAGTCACGGTTTACGCGTTCCTGGGCGCTGGCCCGCTCTTCGTGGCGAGCCTCGCGATGTGCGCCGTCCTCGTGTGGCGCCACCAGGCCAACATCGGCAAGTTGCTGCGCGGCGAGGAAAGCCGCATCGGAGAAAAGAAGAAGGCCCCCTCATGAGCACTGACGATCTCGATTTCACCAAGACCCTCGCGAAACCCATCCCCGCGCCGAGCCTCGAGCAGCTGGAATCGGCCAGCCATGAGGCGGCCGTCGGCGGCGCGCACCTGCAGTCGAACGGCTATTACGTCGCGATCGCCCGTCGCACCACGGCCAAGGTGGCACCGCGCGACGGCGAGCGCTTTTCCCTCCTCGTGGTGGAGGACGACCCGGACCTCGCCAACCTGCTCGGGGACATCTTCGGCGATGCGGGCTTCGAGGTGCGCAAGGCGAAGAACCGGGCAGAGATCAACGCGGAGGTGAACAAGCCCCTGCTGCCGGACCTCATGCTGCTCGACATCATGCTGCCCGACGCGGACGGCCTGCAGATCCTCGCGCGGCTGCGCGCGCACTCGAAATTCGCGAGACTGCCGGTGATCATGATGACCGGCAAGGCGGAGGTCGCGGACGTGAAGGCGGGCCTTGCCGCCGGCGCTGACGGCTACGTGAGCAAGCCCTTCAAGGTGAGCGCGCTGATGATGGCCGTGAACCTGGTGCTCGGCCGAAGCTGAGCGGCCGGCTACCGCCGCGGCGGCCACCGCCACCACGTCCACGCCACGAGAAGCGCGAATACCACGTAGAGCGCCGTGAAGACCGCCTCCGGCAGGTCCCAGTAGAGTGCCGCGCGGACGGCACGCCCCACGAAGCTCTCCGCGCCCGGATTCCGCCCTCGCAGGGCGTCCTCCCACACCGTGAGCGGGCAGGCGATGCCCAGGAGGCTCTCGGACGCGACGAACGCGATCGCGCCGAGGTGGGCCAGACGGAAAACGCGGTTTCGAGCCCATGACCGCTCTTGCGCGAGGCCGACCCAGATCGCGGCAAGCCCCCCGACAACGAAGAGGACGAAGGCGGCGTGCACGAGGAGGATCGCGTCGGGGAGCATGCGGTCATTCTGGCCGACTGCCGGGCGATCTGCAGCACGTTTGCCCAACGCGGTTGCAAAGGGAGCGCAGCGTCACTAACATTCGCACGCCTTTCAGAAACGGGCCTTTCCACAAGGGCGGCTCCGACTCCACTTTCACGAGACCGAATCCATGACTCGCTTGCCCGTCCTGGCCCTCGCGGCCGGCCTTACCCTTGCGGCCACCGGCGCCTTCGCGCAGAAGTCCGCCAGGGACATCCCCGTCGAGACGTTCTTCAAGCGCGCGGAGTACACGCAGATGTCCCTCTCGCCCGGCGGCGGGCGCCTCGCGGCTCTTGCGCCGCTCGCCGGGCGCAACAACCTCGTCGTGATCGACGTGGCCACGCGCGCGCGGAACATCATCACGAGCTTCGAGGAATTCGACGTCGTCGGCTTCTTCTGGGTGAACGACGACCGCCTGTGCCTTCGGGTTGCGGACGGCCAGGAGGTGACAGGACGCTTCCGCTACCGCGGCTTCTACTGCATCGACCACGATGGAAAGGACATCCGCGATTTCAACCGGATGAACGGCAAGATCGTGTTCATCGACCCGGTGTATCTCCCGGAGGACAACTCGGTCGAATTCATCGCCTCGATCAACCTTCGCACCCGGTATTCCGAGGATCTCTACCGGTTCAACTCGATCACGGGCCGCACGACGCACCTCACGTTCGATTCGCCCGGCGAAGTGGGCCGCTGGGTCCTCGACCGCAAGCAGGTGCCTCGCCTGGCGGTCACGTCGCCTCAATTCGACCGCCGGTCCGATCCGGATAGCTTCCAGAAGAATGTCGTGTGGTATCGCGAAACCGCGGCCGCCCCGTGGGAGAAGCTGTGGGAGTACGAGTCGCTCTCCGGCCAGCCGATGGGAGAGATGACCACGCCCATCGCCTTCGACTACGACAACCGCACCCTTTACGTCGCCTCCAACCGGGGCGGAAGGGACAAGATGGCCCTCTTCAAGTACGACACGAAGACTCGCGAGTTCGGCGAACTCGTGTTCGGCCACAAGATGATCGACGTGCGTGGCGGGCTCATCTTCAGCGCTGCCGAGAAGAAGCTGCTCGGTGTCAGCTACAACGCCGAAATGCCGTCCACCTACTGGTTCGATCCCGCCATGGACAAGCTCCAGCGCCAGATCGACGCCACGTTCCCGAAGACGGTCAATGCGATCGGCATTCCGCGCAACGGCGGAAAGTCTGCGCTCGTCTACACC
Source organism: Betaproteobacteria bacterium (assembly GCA_016711875.1). Taxonomy (GTDB): domain Bacteria; phylum Pseudomonadota; class Gammaproteobacteria; order Burkholderiales; family Usitatibacteraceae; genus FEB-7. The sequence goes on from JADJSD010000001.1 coordinate 1,537,998, forward strand.
TACTCCGACCGCGATCCGGGGATGTACCACCTCATGGACCGCGCCAAGCCCTCCATCGAGCCGATCGCGAAGACGCGCGAATGGCTCGACCCGTCGCTCATGGCGGAGCGCCGCTTCATCACCTACAAGGCGCGCGACGGCCTGGAGATTCCCGCCTGGCTCACGATTCCCGCCGGTTCGAGCGGCAGGAACCTGCCCCTCATCGTGAACGTGCACGGCGGACCGCAGTCGCGAGGCTACTCCGGCGTCTCCTGGGGGCGGTGGCCGGAAGCCCAGTTCTTCGCCTCGCGCGGCTACGCCGTCCTCGAGCCGGAGCCGCGCCATTCCACCGGCTTCGGGGCGAAGCATTTCCGGAGCGGCCTGCGCAAATGGGGCCAGTCGATGCAGGACGACATCAACGACGGTGCACTGCACCTGGTGAAGGAGGGAATCGTCGACCGAAGCCGCATGTGCATCCACGGCGGCAGCTACGGCGGCTACGCTTCGGCGATGGGTGCCGTGCGCGACCCGGACCTCTGGCGCTGCGCCTCGCCCTTCGTCGCGGTGACGGACCTGATCCTGCTTCTGACGGCCGCCGAATCCGACCTGCCGGCGGAGTACCTTCGCACCGACGCGCGCAAGATGATCGGCGATCCCGACAAGGACCGCGCGATGCTGGAGAAGAACTCGCCCGCGCGGGACGTCTCGAAGGTGAAGGCGCCCATCCTCCTCGCCATGGGCTCCGACGACCGCCGCGTGCCCATCGTCCACGGAAACCGCTTCAACGACGCGCTCGTCGCGGCGGGCAAGAAGGTCGAGTACGTCGTCTACCCGGGCGAAGGCCACGGGTTCAACAAGGACGCCAACGTGATCGACTTCTACACGCGGCTGGAGAAGTTCTTCGCCGAGAACCTGAAGTAGCCGCCGCCTTACGGCTTCGACGCGAGCAGGTGCTTCTGCACGAACGCCACGGTGGCGAGGAAGGCGAAGTCCGCGTTGCCCTTCTTCTTGAACCCGTGCCCCTCGTCCTCGGCGAGCAGGTAGCCGACCGCCCGACCCTTCGCCTTCAGCGCGGCCACCATCTGCTCCGATTCCGTCCAGGGCACCCGCGGGTCGCGCTTGCCCTGGATGACGAGCATCGGCTTCATCATGCGGTCCACGTGGTTCAGGGGCGAGATGGATTCGAGGAAGGCGCGCATCGCGGGATCGCGCTCGTCGCCGTATTCGCTTCGCCGGTGGTCGCGACGGTAGGCCTCGGTGTTTTCGAGGAAGGTGACGAAGTGGGAGATGCCCACCGTGCTCACGGTGCCGGCGAGGCGGTCGGCCAAATGCACGGCGGCGGCGAGCGTCATGTAGCCGCCGTAGCTGCCGCCCATCACCATGACGCGCTTCGCGTCGAGGCCCGGCTGAGCGCCGATCCAGTCGAGGAGGGCGCCCAGGTCCTTCACGGCGTCCTCGCGCTTTCGCCGGTCGTCGAGCCGCTGGAACGCCTTGCCGAAGCCCGTCGAGCCGCGCACGTTGGGCAGGATGATCGCGATGCCCAGTTCGTTCAGGAAATAGTTGTAGCGCGCGATGTAACCCGCATAGGCCTGCGCCTCCGGGCCGCCGTGCACCACCACGATGGCCGGCCGCACGCCCTCGAAGCGCCCGGGCGGGTGGTAGTAGTGCCCGGTGATCTCGCGGCCGTCGAAGCTCTTCCAGCGCACCAGGCGCGGCTCCGGGAATTCGCTCGTGTTCACCGCCGGGCTGTTGCCGTTGGTCCAGCGCGTGACCCGGTGCGCCACCACCTCGTAGGAGAAGGCGTCGCCGGGAGAACGGGCCGAGGCGTGGGTGAAGGCGATTTCCACGCCGTCTTCGCGCCAGTGCATCGCGGTGATGACACCCGGGCGCAGCGCGGGGCGCGGCAACTCCTTGCGCGTGGCGATGTCGAGCAGGCGCAGCACATGCGAGCCGCCCTCCTCGTTGGTGAGGAAGGCGATGCGCCCGGCCTTGGCGGAGACGGCGAGGCCTTCCACGTCGAACCTGAGGTTGGTGGCGAGCGGGGTCTCGCGGCCCGAGGCGAGGTCGATGTGCACGACGCGCCGGAAATCCGATCCGCGGTCGCTCACCGCGAAGAGCCCCTTGCCGTCGGGCGAGAACTGCGGGAATTCGTAGCGCACGGGCTCGCCCTTGCGCTCGGGCGTGACGCGCCGGCCCTTGCCGGTGGAAAGCTCGACGATCCACACGGCGGTGTCGCTCGTGGCGCGGTGCTCGACGATCGCGAGGCGCTTGCCGTCGGGGGAGAAGCGAAGGCCATCCCACGAGCCGCCCTTGAGCGAGGCGACGGCGACGGCCTTGCCGGGCGCCATCGGGTCCGCCAGGTGCAGCGTGGTCGCGACCTCGCCCGCCACGCCGCCGCGGCCCACGGGCACCGTCGTGTAGGCCACGCGGTCGCCCTTCGGGTTCCAGGACCAGCTGGCCACGCGCACGCCCTCGGGGCTCACCGCGACCGATTCGCCGGATGGGGGATCGAGACGGTAAAGGCGATCCACTTCATCGCCCCCGGTGGCGCGCGAATACAGGAGCATCGCCGCCTTGCCCGGCTGCCAATCGGCCTTGGAAACGAGGTCGGGGAAACGCGTGAGGGGCGCCGCGGGCAGTCCCGGCTCCATCACGCGCTGCACCTGGTCCGTCTCCGAGAGGCGTTGCAGCACCAGCAGCTCGCGTTCGCCCGCGCGCCAGCCGAGCACGGTGGTGATCCGGAAGTCCGTATACGGCGCGATCGTCTTCGCGACCTCCACCGGCACGGGCTCGACGCCGTCCGCCTTCATCGCGGGCGGCGGCAGCACCGACTGTCCGTCGGCGGAAAGGGGAAGCGAGGCGCCGAAGACCATGGCGAGGGCGAGGGCGAAGGCGCGGGCCGTCACGACCCTTGGGCCACCGGGCGCGACTTGTCGGCGCACCACTCGCTCCAGGAGCCGGGGTAGAGACGCGATCCCTTGAGACCGGCGAGTTCCATGGCGAAGAGGTTGTGGCAGGCCGTGACGCCGGAGCCGCACTGGTGCACGGTGAGCGAAGGCGTGGCCTCGCCCAGCAGGGCGAGGAATTCCTGCTTGAGGACCGCGGGTGCCTTGAAGCGCCCATCGGGCTGGAGGTTGTCCTTCCAGAAGCGGTTCATCGCGCCGGGAATGTGGCCGCCCACCGGATCGATCGTTTCGGAGGCGCCGCTGAAGCGCTCCGCCGCGCGCGCATCGACGAGGCGCACCGTGGGGCTGTTGCGGAAGGCATCGACGTAGTGGATGTCCGCGATGGCGCCCAGCAACGGCCTGGGCTCGAAGCGGCCCTCGCGCGCGGCGGGAACGAGCGCGTCCGTGGGCAGGCCTTCCTTCACCCAGGTGCGAAAGCCCCCGTCGAGGAGGGCGACCCGGCCGTGGCCCAGCCAGTGCAGCATCCACCACAGGCGACCCGCGACCGAGGCGCCCGCGTCGTCGTAGATCACCACTTGCCGCCCGGGGGCGACGCCGCACTTCGAGACCTTGGCGGCGAAGGTGGCGACGTCCGGCAGCGGGTGGCGGCCGTTCGAGCCGGTCGTCTCGCCGGAGAGGTCTTCATCCAGGTGCAGGAAGTACGCGCCGGGGATGTGGGCGGCCAGGTAGTCGCGCCGGCCCCGGGCGACATCGCCCAGGTCGTGGCGCACGTCGAAGACGACCCAGTCGGGGTCGCCCAGGTGCGCGGCGAGGTCCTTCGTCGAAACGAGCAGTTCAGCTTTCAAAACCGGCCTCCTTCTGGTCTTCCTTCCTTTCGGCGCGCAGGGCGAGGAGCCCGCTCGCCACGATGATCACCATGCCGGCCCACGCCAGGGGCGAGAGCGACTCGTCCCAGATCACGACCGTGAAGACGGTCGCGTACACGATCGTGGAATACGAAAGCGCCCCCGACACCAGCGTGTTGCCCGCGGAATACGCGCGCGTCATCGCGAACTGGGCGAGGGTGCCCGTGACGCCGACCCCGATGATGGGCCACGCATTGTCCCAGCGAACCGGATGGAAAGTCGAGGTCGCGAGCTGGAACGCGGCGCACAGCACCGTGGCCACGATGCCGAACCACAGCACGATGCGCCAGTCCGGCTCGCCCGCGCGGCCCAGCGAGCGCACGGCGAGGTAGGCCCACGAGGCGAAGGCGCCGGAGAAGAGCCCGATGAGCGCCGGCGCCTCCTGCCCCGAGGCGAAGGAGGGCTGCAGCAGGATCGCGATGCCGCCGAAGCCCAGCAGCACGGCGGCGATGAGGAGCTTCGAGAAGCGCTCGCCCATCACCAGCGTCGTGGCGATGGCGAGGAAGAGGGGCGAGGTGTAGTTGAGCGTCTGCGCGGTGGCGAGCGGCAGCTTCGCCATGGCGTGGAAGTAGCCCAGCAGCCCCAGGGCGCCCATCGTGCCGCGGATCACGTGCATGCCGATCGAAGGACCGGGCCAGAGCTGGCCACCGCCGCCGCGCGCGATGACCACGACCGCGACCGCGAAGAAGGAGAAGAGGGAACGGTAGAAGGCGAGCTCGGCCGCGTCGTACCACTGCGTGCCCAGCTTCACGAAGACGCCCGCGGCGGCGAAGAAGAAACCGGAGACGAGCATCCAGGAGGAGGTCATGCGGGAGGCGCCGGAAGGGGGAATTCCCCCGAGCGCGGATTATACGGGGGGCCTTCACGCGACCCGCTTCAGGTCCTGGGCGACCTGCCCGTTCGCGAGCATGATCACGCGTCCCGCCGACGCGATGGTTTCCGGCCGGTGCGCGATGAGGATGCGGGTGAGCGAGAGCCCGCGGATCGCCTCGTTCACCTGCCGCTCGCGCTGCACGTCGAGGGCGCTCGTCGCCTCGTCCAGGAACAGGATGCGGGGCTGCTTGTAGAGGGCGCGCGCCAGGAGGATCCGCTGCCGCTGCCCGCCGGAGAGCGCCGCGCCCATGTCGCCGATGAGCGTGTGGTAGCCCATGGGCATGGCGGTGATGTCCTCGTGCACGGCAGCGAGTCGCGTGCAGCGCTCGATCGCTTCCTGGCTCGGATCCGGGTCGAAGAAGCTCACGTTGTCGGCGATGGAACCGGCGAAGAGCGGGTCCTCCTGCATCACCGTGCCCGCGAGGCGCCGGTACGCGTCGACCCCGAGTTTCTGCAGGTCCACGCCGCCCACGAGCACCTGTCCGTCGGTCGGCTGCAGCAGGCCCAGCATGATCTTCACGAGCGTGGTCTTGCCCCCGCCCGAGGCGCCCACGATGGCGACGGATTCGCCCGGTTCGATGCGGAAGGAGCAATCGCGCAGGACGAAGGGCTCGTTGTCGGAGTAGCGGAAGGCGAGGTTTCTCACCTCGATGGAAGCGTCCTGCACCGGGGGCGCCGCCGTGGCCGGCTCCTCCTCCGGCGGCGTGAGCACGATGTCGGCGAGACGTTCGGCCTGCAGCTGCAGCATCCGCAGCTCGATCGCCTTGTCGATCAGCCCGGCCACGCGCGCGGAGAACTGCTCCTTGTAGGCCATGAACGCGAACAGCATGCCGATCGAGAAGGCCGTGTCGAGCACCGCGAGCGCGCCGACCCACACCACGGCCACGCGCTCGGCGCCGAAGACGAGGCCGTTGGCGGAGCGGAATCCGAGCGTGAGCTTCTGCACGGCCACGTCCTTGTTGACCGAGTCGACCACGAGATTCAGCCACCGGGCCCGGCGTTCCTCCTGCCGCCCGAAGAGCTTGATCGACTGCACGCCCCGCACCGTCTCGAGGAAGTGGCTCTGCTGGCGCGCGGCGTGGACGATGTGCTCTTCCGTCGCCCGTCGCAGGGGCGCGTAGTAGAGCGTTCGCAGCAGCGCGTAGGCCGCCACGGCGGCGAGGGCGATGGCGGTGAGCTTCGGGCTGTAGGCGAGCATCATCGCGAGCGTCGCGACGGCCATGACGCCGTCGATGAGCGCCTCGACGAAACTCGAGGTGAGCGTGCGCTGGATCGTGCCGACGGCCCCGAAGCGCGAGACGACGTCGCCCAGGTGCCGCTTTTCGAACCACGAGACGGGCAGCCGCAGCAGGTGCGAGAAGACATTGGCGAGCCACTGGAGGTTGAGCGTGGTCCCCAGGTAGAGCACGACCCAGGAACGCAGCGCGGAGACGCCCACCTGGAGTGCCGCGAGGAGAAGGAACCCCAGCCCGAGCACGGCGAGCAGGTCGCGATCCTCCGAGACCACCGCGCCGTCCACCACCCACTGCACGTAGAAGGGCGAGACGACGGCGATCGCCTGGAGCACCAGGGCGAGCAGGAGCACCTGCGCCAGCGACCGGCCCAGGCCGGTGATCCGGCCGGTGAGATCCGAGAGCTTCACGCGGCGGCGTTCGTCGATCGGCTGGAAGCCGGGCGCGGGCGTGAGCTCGAGCGCGATTCCCGTGAAGTGCTTCGAGAGCTCCGTCATCGGCAGGCGCCGAAGACCTCCGGCCGGATCGTGGATCACGGCCTCCCGCGCCGTGGCGCTCTTCAGCACCACGAAGTGATTGAGGTCCCAGTGCAGGATGCACGGCGTGGCGAGCCGGGGAACCTCGTCCAGCTCGAGGCGCAGGGGCCGGGGCGCGAACTGGAGCCGGCCCGCCGCCTGCATCAGGTACGCGAGCGTCGCGCCCTTCACCGACAGCGTGAAGCGTCGCCTGAGCCCCGCGAGATCGACGCGGTGGCCGTGGAAGCACGCGATCATGGCGAGACTCGCGAGGCCGCATTCCGCCGCCTCGGTCTGCAGGAAGAGGGGCAGCCGCCGTTCGCCGCGAAAGTCGAGACCGGCCAGCGCGTCCACTCATTGCCTCCCGGCGAGGCTCACCAGGGGATCGAAGAGCCACTCGATGAGCGTCCTTCGGTCCAGCAGCACGTCGGCCTCGACCTGCATGCCGGCCTGCAGGGGCTCGGGCCGGCCGTACGCGATGACGTCCTGCGAGTCGAGGGACACCTTGATCCGGTAGAGCGGCTCGCGCGAACCGTCGGGCGGCGCGAAACCCAGATCGCCCGGTGCATGGGCGCTGCGCGAGACCGAGACGACCCGGCCGCGATGGCTGCCGAACTTCTGGAAGGGAAAGGCGGGATAGCGAAGGCGCACCTCCTGCCCGGCTCGCACGAAGCCGATGGCCCGCGAGGGCGCGTGCAGGTGGGCCTCGAGAGGCGATCCTTCGGGAAGCACGGTGAGGAGCGGCGTTCCGCTCGCGACGGGCTGCCCCGGCTCGACGAGCACGGCGGCGACGAAGCCGCTCGCCGGCGCCTCCACCCGCGAGTCGGATTGCACGGAGCGCTCGAGCCGCGCCTGCTCCAGCGCGGCGACCTGGCCGTCGATGACGGCCAGTTGCGAACGGTGCCGCGCTCGGGCCTCGTCGACCGCGCTTCGCGTGGCCGCCATCTCGCGCTCGATCGCCAGGCGCGCGCCGGGCCCCGCCCAGTCGCGATTCGTGCTCGAGGGCTTCCTCGTCGGCCTGCTGGCGCTGGGCGGTCGACACGAAGCCGCGCGATTCGAGCGTCGCGAGGCGACGGGCGCGTTCGGCCACGAGCTTGCGGCGCTCCTCCAGCCGCGCGAGCTCCAGCTGCTGCTCGTCCCGGTCGGCGTCCAGTTGGCCGAGGCGCCCTTGCAGCGTCCGCATCTCCGCGCGGGCGCCGGCCTGCGTCGCGATTCGCTGCCGGTCGAGATCGAGTGCGCGTCCGGCGGACAAGGCGTCGAGGGCGGTGCCGAGCGGCATGCCGTCCGTCGTGGCGCGGCCGTCCGCGAGCCGGAAGAGTTCCTCGCCGGCTTCCACGCGCTCGCCTTCCCGGAGACGTCGGCCGCGGAGTGTCCCGGCCTGCGGGGCGATCACCCGGATGGCGCCGGCGGCCGGCACCAGCGTCCCGGGGACGGAGGCCTTCTTCGCGTATTCCGCGAGGCCCAGGAAGGCGAGGGCCAGCACGCCGGTCGCCGTCGCGAGGGCCGTGAGGAACGCGAACGAGAGGGGGCGGACGAGGACGATGCGGCCGAGCCTCGCCCGCTCCGCGCTCTGGTGGACTTCGGCGCGGAAGATCGACTTCGATGCCATGGCGGTCAGGTCGGCCGGAAGCGTCGCCAGAACGCGAGGGCGAGCGGAACGAAGAGCGCGGCGAACAGGAACTCGAAGAACCAGCCCTCGTAGCTCTGGGCCTGGGCTCGGGTCTTGAGCAGGGTGAACTGGGCGAGCAGTGGGGGCAGTACCAGTACGTTCCCAAGCACATGCACGAGAAGCGCCGGCCAGAGAGATCCGTAGCGCAAATAGACGAAGGCCAGGACGAGGCCTGCGAAGGCGGCAGCCAAACCGTTGCGCCCGTGCATGATGCCGAAAAGCAGGGAAGTTGCCGCGACCGCCAGGAAAAGCGACCGGCGAGCGCGAATGGCGTCGAACAGGACGCCGCGAAAGAAGACTTCCTCGTGCAAGGGGCCAATCGCGAGCGTACCCAGTGCCAGCACCACGTAGTCCGCGGAAGTGGCCCGCGCATAGGCGCTCGCCAGTTGCCAGAAATCGTAGTACTCCGGATTCGAATGCACCATGGGCATGACGACCAGGACTCGATGTACGCCCACGTTGAACGCCGTGATGAGAAGAGTGGCAATCGCGATGTCGGAGAAGCGCAGCGGGGATTGCGGCGTGCGAAACCAGGTGGAGACGCTTTCGCGCAGCGGCCGCAATGTCGCGACCAGCGCGGCTAGGATCAGCGACCAAAGGGTCCCGTTCACAAGCTCCCGGTCCCGCAGCGTCTCTCCGAAGCCGATCCAGTGGCAAAGAAGCGTCGAGGCGATCGTGCACGCACCGTACGCCATGCCGAACAGCAGCAGGACGTGGACGGGGTTCAGGGGTGATGCCGCAAGCGGTGCGGGAATGTCGGCGGGTCGGGGCATGGACTGACGGCGCGTGGGAATTTTGGGGGGCGGGCTCATGGCCCGCCCCGGGGACTGAGGGATCGTCTACGGGCCGAGCACGCGGCCGATGACGTGGGAAGCCCCGTCGACCATGCCTTCGTAAGCGGCGATCAGCGCTTCGCCCACGCTGCCGGCGCTGAAGGTGCCGGTGATGCCATCGCCGCTGATCTGCACGGTTACCGCGCAGTTCTCCGCGCCGCCGCCGCCGATCCCGGCGAGCTGCGCCGCGTCGAGTTCGGAGGGCGTCGCGAGTTTCGCGTCGTTCGCGTTCGGTACGATCGGTTCGCTCATGGTCGTCTCCTCAGCGCACTTCGGGGTCGGAGGGCATCGGGCTGTGGTCGACCTCCGGGAACGGATCCGGTGCGAGCGGCCAGTTCGGGTAGCCGAGATCCGGGGGGCAACCGCCATCCGGGCCCGGGACGATGCCGCCACCGATGTCGGGGGCGTCCTTGTATTCGAGTTCCTTCATGATGTCTCCTGTGCGGGTCGCGGGAAAGAGCGCGAGGACGGCAGCGACCGGACCGATTCGCGAGGGTGGCGATGTCGCCACGATTCAGTCGGCCGGGCAGGTTTCCTCGACCCGGCGGGCGTGCTCCACGGGGTCGCGCAGCGGCTCGGCGGGGGCGCGATAGAGGATCTCGTCCAGCGAGGCGCCGGGCGGCCGTCCGCCTGCGATGGCGTTCACTTCCTCGACGTTCAGTTCCTTCATGGGGATTCCTCGGCGCTCGGCGTTCGGGTGAAATTCGACATGGCCCGATGCTAGGCGCGCGGGCGCTGGCGATCCCGCGGAAATCGCGCCGGCGAGAAGGGGGATTTCGTCGTGGCGGCCGGCCGAGGGGGCGGCCCCGGCGTGACGGCGCGATCAGCCGGGGTGCGCGCGGAAGAACCGGGAGGCGGACCGCACGAAAAGCGCCATGTGCCGCAGGCCCTTCGACCCCGCGCGGCCGCCGTGATGCACGATCCTCACGGCCGGCACGTAGGCGATGCGCGTCACCTTCGAGAGCCTCATCGTCAGGTCGAAGTCCTCGAAGTACAGGAAGTAGCCCGGGTCGAATCCCTTCACGGCATCGAGCGCGGCGCGACGGCACAGCAGGAAGCATCCGCTCGCGATCTCCACGGGGCACTGCTCCGCGTTCCAGTCCCGCTCGCGCATCTCGTAGGCGTCCAGTTTCGCCTTGAACCACGAACGCACGAACGCCGGCGCGAAGGCGCGCAGGAAGAGCACGCCCCAGGTGGGCATCGCCTTCACGAGATATTGCGGCGTGCCGTCCGGATGGTGCGCGGCCGGTGTGACGGCGCCCACGCCCGGGTTCGCGGCGAGGTAGCGAAGTCCCGCGTCGAGCGCGTTCGTTTCCATCTCCACGTCCGGGTTCAGGATGAGGTGCAGGTCGGCCGCGACGCGGTCGAGGGCGATGTTGTTGGCCCGCGCGAAGCCCACGTTGCCGTGGCCGCTCGCCACCTCGAAGGTGAGGCCCGGCGCGCGCTCGAGGGCGGCGGCGGCGAGGCGCGCGAGATCGTCGGCGAGGCCTTCCGGCCCGTTGTCCACGATCACGAGGCGCGTCTCGCCAAGCGTGCCCTGTTCCCGTGCGAAGTGCGCGGCCTCGGCCAGGTACGCGAGCGTGCGCGCGAGCCAGTGCATGTCGGGCGCGTAGGTGACGATCGCGACGGTGAGCGAGGGGGCCGCCATGCCCCTCATTATGCCGGGTGGCGGCGCGGGCTAGAACGGCTGGCGGGTGATGAGCTTCACGCCCGAGACGCCGTCCACGCTCCAGGTGAACGAGCCGTTGTTGCCGTCGCCGCTGAAGGTGAGCGTCATCACGCCCACCTCGCGCAGGATGACCTTCGCGGGGTCGAAGACCGGTTGCGCGTAGTGCGGCCCGCTCACGGTATAGAGCTTCCCGGTGAACACGTTGCCGTTTACCCACTGGCCGCCCGAGAGGATGAGCCAGTAGGGGCGGTTGGAGGCGGCGTAGGTGTACCAGACGCCGAACACCTGGCCGCTCGCGTGGTGCGTCAGGTTGAGTCCCCAGCCGCTCTCGGCCGCGTTCCACCACATGTCCGTCACGTTGAAGGCGGGGCCCGTGGCGGGCTGCAGCCAGTTCTTGAGCGTGGAGTACGCGATGTCGAAGCGCGAATAGAAGTCGGGCTCGGCGGGCGAGCTGCAGGAGGCCCCGCCGCCCCACAGGCCGCCGCGCAGCACGTACTGGCTGCCGTCGAAGGTGAGCACGCCCCCGCCGCTCGAGCCGCCTTCGGTCGTGCCCTGGTTGTACGTCACGCGCTGGAAGCCGGTGGAGGCGTTGAGCGGCGCGGCCAGCGTCTCGTTGCCGCCGTAGGCGCCGGTGCTGAATTTCTTGAGGTCGCCCTGCGGATGGTGCAGCACCGTCACGGCATTGCCCGCGTCCATCGGATTCGCGTTCCAGCCCGTGAGGAAGGCGCCCGCGGGCGGCGCGTCGTTCAGGCGCAGGAAGAGTACGTCCTGGGACAGGTTGCTGTGGAGGTAGGTGGCGCCGCCGAAGCGCTGCACGAACGAAGGCACCTGCGTGCTGCCGCACGCCACGGCGTCGAAGAAGTAGTAGGTGTTGAGGGTATTGGCCACCTGCTGCATCTGCGCGGGCGTGTTGTAGGGGCCGATGCCGCCTCGAAGCAATGGTTGGCGCCGTAGAGGTACGGGATCTGCGAGCTGGTGTCCGTGTCGTTGAGCAGCGTGCCCGAGCACAGGGTCGTCCCGCCGCTGCGCTTGGTGAAGAGCATCTGCACGGCGCCGCTCGCGGCCTGCCGGAGCGCCTGGGAGGGGTTCGCCACGCAGGCCACGTCGATGTTGCACGAGCCCGAGCGGCCGATGTCCGAGACGGTCTTGGCGAAGCGGGTTTCGGGTCCGGACACCAGGTGGGACACCTGCTCCACCGTGATGGCGGGCGGCTCGGCGCCGGGCGCGGAGACGATCTCGATGACCTGCGCCTCGCCTGCGGTGACGGGCGTCCAGTATTCGGGGTTGGCGCCCAGGGGGCCTGCGAGACTCACGGGCCCGAGAACCCGGGTCTCGTCGCCGCTGCCGGTCACGAGCAGGGTGACGGGCGCGGTCGACCCGCCCACCTTCAGCGCGACGCGCAGCGCGGCAGCGCCGGGAGAGACGATGCGCAGCTTCGCGACACGCACCTCGCCCGTGGCGCGGAAATCGAATGCGGTGTTCTCGCCTTCCTGCACCCGGTCCGCGAGGCGCCGGCCGAAGCCGATGTCGCGCGCCTTCGGCTGAAGGCCCGGCTTGTCCAGGGACGCGAACTCGCTGCCGGCCGGTGCGTCGAGCCGGATCACGCGGGCGGGACGCTCGGATTCGGTCGAGACGAGGGCGAGCGCCGCCTTGGCCTCGGGGGATCCACGGTAGACTTCGCCCTTCACGACGGGCAGCGGATCGGCCGATGCGTTCGCGGCGAGCGTCGCGGCGACGAGAAGGCCCGGCAGGAAGGCGCGCAGGGCGAGGCGCAGGATCATTGACGGCCTTGGACGGATCGAACGGATGATTTTATCAGGCGGCCCCCGTCGCCCCTCGCGGCGGGATGCGGAATATTCGTGCGACAGCGATAACCGGGAACCGGTTCCCGCCGCCCGCGCCCTCCCGGAGGCCGCGGCTTCCTCCCCCCATGGCCCGCGCTGATCGCGCCGGCGAGGGTCAACGCATCCTCGTCCTGAAGCGCGACAAGCTGGGGGACATGCTGCTCACCACCCCGCTCCTCGCCGTCCTCCGGCAGCGGCTTCCCGGCGCCGCCATCGAGGTTCTCGCGAGCGACTACAACGCGTGGGTGCTCGGCGGGAACCCGCATGTGGACCGCGTGTGGGTCTACCGGCGCTCGCGGGTGGGCAACAGCATCTCCGTGGTGGGCGGGCTGCAGCAGGCCATCCTGGGCGCGCGCCTTCGATTCGAACATTTCGACGTGGCCATCGCCGCGCAGGGCGAACCCTCGCCGCGTGCCGCGCGTCGGGCCCGCTGGGTGGGCGCCGCTCGCACCATCGCCTACGTGGATCCGGGCGAGCCGAGGGTGAGCGACCCGATTTCGCCCCCCGCGTCGGGCCACGAGCGCGACCGGATGATCGGGCTGCTCGCCCCGCTCGGCATCGGCATCCCGGCCGACCCGCCCACGCCCCTCTTCGCGCCGCCGCAGCCGCTTCTCGCGCAGGCCGCGCGATCTCTCGAGGCCCAGGGCCTCGTCGCCGGCCGCTACGCCATCATCGGATTGGGCGCGCGTCGCGCCGCGAAGCAGCCGGACAAGGGGGCAGGTGCTGCGCTGGAGCGCGTGGCTCAAACGCGTTCACGGTCTCGACACCGTTTTCATGTGGACTCCGGGCCGCAGCGACAACCCGCACTACCCCGGCGACGACGATGTCGCGAAGCCCGTGCTGGCGCAGGCGCCCGATTGGCTGCATCCCTTCCGCGGGCCGCTGTGGTCGGCGCTCGGCCTCGTGTGGCACGCGCGCGTCTCGATTTTTCCGGACAGCGGGCTCATGCACTTCGCGGCGGCGAGTCCGGGCGGGGTGCTGGGGCTCTTCGCGCAGGCCGACGTGTCGCCGCCGCCGTCGCGCTGGGCGCCGCTCGGACCGAAGGCGCGCTGGCTCGAGGCGAGGCAGGCCGTGGGCGAGCTCGACGACGAGGCGGTGTTCGCCCGGCTCGGCGAGATGCTCTAGGACGCCGGCTTGCCGGCCAGGTGGGGATTGAGCGAAGGGTCGTTGTACATCTTGAACTGCCGATAGACCTTGAACCGGGCGGTGCCGCGCGCGCAGTCGGCGAGCAGCTCGTCGAGGCAGTGGCGCAGGTCCCCGCGCTGCTCCAGGAGCCTTTTCAGCTTCGCGGCGCATGTCGAGCGGTGCTCGGCGGTGGCGTCCTGGCGCGAGGACTGCGCACCCATCGCGCGGATCTTGAGCGACAGGATCGACAGCCGGTCGATCATCATCCCCGGCGTCTCCGAATGCAGGCGGGCGCCGGGATGCCCCGGCGGGCCGATCCGGCCGGCGAGCATTTCGTCGATCCGCTCGACCGAGTCGTTGCGCCCCTGGTTGAGACGGTCGATGTTGCGCTTGTTCGCCGCGATCTCGGCGTCGGGCACGTCACGGCGGCGGGCGAGTTCCTCCTCTTCCCACAGCCGCGCGTTGAAGCGGTGGTTGTCCTCAACGGCCTGCCAAACGCCCTCGGCGAAGCGGGGAGTGCCGCTCACCGGGTGCGGCTTGTCTCCGAGCCGCTCGTCGTGGAAACGGACGAGTTCCTCGCCCTTCAGGTCGGCGAAGACATCCGTCATGGCTTCGGCGCCAGGAGGTCGTCCGCCGCGGCGAGCACGGCGTCCACGCCGATCGCCTCCATGCACTTCGGCCCGGCGCACTCGCTCGTGGAGCGGCCGCAGCGGCGCACCCACGCGAGTTCGCGCCGGAAGAGAATCGCCTGGTCGCGGCAGGGGAACGGGTCGATGGTGACGGCGCGCCCCGGCGTGTCGCGCCAGAAGCGTCCCGGCCCGCAGATGACGGCCGAGCCCGGCCCGAAGAGCGTCACGGTGGGCGTGAAGGTGGTGCGGCCCAGGTGCGCGACACCCGTGTCGGGCGCGACGAGCAGCGAGGCGCCGGCGAGCAGGTGCCGGAGCTGCGCGAGATCGAGCCGGCCGGCGACGCTCGCGTGACGGTGCGCGGGGTCGCAGCGCCCGACGATCGGCTCCTCGCCGCGTCCCGCGCTCCACACCACGAGCAGGCCGCGCTTCGCGAGCGCCTCGGCCAGTGCGGCCCAGCGATCGGGCGCCCATTGCTTGAGGACCGTGCTCGCGCCCACGTGCAGCACGGCGTAGGGCGAGCGGGGCCGTTCGTCCGGCGCCGCCGCAGGCGCCGGCCAGTCTCCCCTCGCGAAAGGGGCGGGCTCATGGCCCGCGACGAGGTCGGCGACGAGATCGCCCCACGCGCCGGGGCCGCCGTACGCGCGCTCGTCGTCGATGAGCCAGCTCTTGGACGCGGGCTTGTCGCCCGCGTGGGCCACGATGTGCCGCGCGCCCATCGCCGCGGCCAGCCAGCCTTGCCGGTTGTCCCCGGGGACCACGGCGAGGTCGAAGGGGCCCTCGTCGAAGAGCGCCCGGGCGGAGGTGGCGTCGCGCGGCGAGAAGGGCAGGGCCTCGACGCCCCAGGGCCTCGCGACGTAGAGCGGCACGAAGGCCCGGGGCACCGTCATCGCGATGCGCGCGCCCGGGTGGTTCGCGCGCAGCTTCGCGAGCAGCGGCGAGAGCATGATCGTGTCGCCCAGCAGCAGGTGGTGCGCGACGAGGATGCTCCGCGGTTCCTTCGGCGCCTCGGGAAGCCCGCGCGCGAGAAGGCGCCGACCCAGCGCGCGCGAGACGACGCGCGCGCGCGTGGCGAACCGCTCACCCACGGCGCGCCCGCACCGCCGCGCGGAAGACGTCCTCCATCGCGTCGGCCATGCGGTCCTCGCCGAAGCGGGCCAGCGCCGTCTCGCGGGCCTTGCGCGAGAGCGCGGCGCGGCGGACGGGGTCGGCGGCCAGCGCGTCGATCGCGTCGCGCAGCGCGTCGGCGCTCTCGGGCCGTACCAGCAGTCCCGAGACGCCGTCCTCGACGATCTCCGCGATGCTGCCGACGGGCGTGGTCACGACGGGAAGGCCCGTGGCCATCGCCTGCATGAGCGCCTGCGGCACGCCTTCGTTGGCGTAGGAGGGCAGGCAGAAGATGTCGAGGGCGCGAAGCCAGGGTGCCACGTCCTCGCGATTGCCGGCGAACGTCACGCGATCGGCGATGGCCAGCTCGCGGGCGAGGGCCTCGAGGGCCTCGCGCTGCGGGCCGTCGCCCACGACGACGAGCCGGCTCGTCGTGTCCTCGCGCCGCGCGAACGCCTCGAAGAGATAGCGGTGCCCCTTCCAGCTGCGCAGCGTCGCGACGATGCCGACGACGAAGGCGTCGGGCGGCAGCCCGGCCGCGATCCGGGCGGACTGCGCGTCGCCCGTGCGGAACCGCTCCAGGTCGATGCCCGTGGGGATGGAGATCACGCGAGAGGGCGACACCCCCGCCTCATCGATCACCTGCAGGCGCAGCTTCT
The DNA here is from genome assembly GCA_016711875.1 of Betaproteobacteria bacterium. Lineage (GTDB taxonomy): Bacteria > Pseudomonadota > Gammaproteobacteria > Burkholderiales > Usitatibacteraceae > FEB-7. The sequence continues at coordinate 1,553,940 of JADJSD010000001.1, forward strand.
CGCCCGTGGTGACGATGCGGGCGGTCGCGCTCGCGTAAAGCCAGCGCGTCGCGAAGTTGCGCGGCACGGGGGCCGAGATGTGCCGCGTGCGCACGAGGGGCGGCGCGTGCCGCAGGGTGGCGGCCGCCACCGCCGCGAGCCAGCTGTCCGTCGAGCTGTGCGTGTTGACGACGTCGAACTCGCGGTCGCGAAGGAGCGCCCGCATCTCGATGAGGCCACCCAGGGACTTGCGTCCGATGGGGATCGCGATGCCCTCGACGCCGTGGCGGCGCGTCGCCTCGAAGATGCGCGATTCGGCCGGTGCGGCGATCGTCATCGCGTGGCCGCGGCGGGCGAGGGCGCGCGCCTCGGTGAGCACGCGGATCTCCTGGCCTCCCCAGCCGAGCGAGGATTCCGTGTGCAGGATGCGAAGCCGCTCCACGCTAGGCCCCGGCGAACTGGAGGCGGTGCAGGCCCGCGTACATGCCGCCCTTCGCGAGGAGCTCGGCGTGCGTCCCCACCTCGTGGATGCGGCCCTGCGAAAGGACCACGATGCGGTCGGCCTTCTCGACGGTCGAGAGCCGGTGGGCGATCACGATCGTGGTGCGACCCTGCATGAGGGCCTCCAACGCCGCCTGCACCGCGCGCTCGCTCTCGGTGTCGAGCGCGGAGGTGGCCTCGTCGAGCAGGAGGATGGGCGCGTCCTTGAGGATGGCGCGGGCGATGGCGATGCGCTGGCGCTGGCCGCCCGAGAGCTTGGCGCCGTTCTCGCCGATCTCGGTCGCGAGGCCCGCCGGCAGTTCGTCAATGAAGCCCATCGCGTGCGCGGCCTCGGCGGCGCGGCGGATGGCGGCCTCGTCGGCCTTCTCGCCTTGCCCGTAGGCGATGTTGGCGGCCACGGTGTCGTTGAAGAGGACGACGTTCTGCGAGACGAGCGCGATCTGGCCGCGCAGGCTCTCGAGCGCGAGGTCCTGCAGGTCGTGGCCGTCGAGCGTGATTCGACCCGCGTCCGGGTGGTAGAAGCGCGGCAGCAGGTGGATGAGGCTCGACTTGCCGCTGCCCGAGGGCCCCACGAGCGCGACCGTCTCGCCGGGGCGGATGTCGAGCGAGACGCCGTCGAGGGCCGGCCGGTTGCCCGTCCGGTAGGTGAGGGACACGTTCTCGAACCGCACCGCGCCTTGCGCCCGCGCGAGCCTCACCGTGCCCCGGTCGTCCTCGGGCTTCTCGTCGATCACGCCGAAGACGCTCTCGCAGGCCGCCAGGCCGCGCTGCAGGTGCTCGTTGATGCCCGTGAGGCGCTTGAGCGGCTGCAGGAGCATGCCGGTGGCGGCGATGAATTCGATGAACTTGCCCACGTCCGTGTTGCCGGCGAAGGCCTCGCTCGCGGCGAAGTAGATGATGGCGGCCACCGCGCACGCGACGAAGAACTGCGTGATGGGCACGGAGGCCGAGGCCGCCGCCGACTGCTTCATGTTGAACCGGCGGATGGCCTGCGCCGCCTTCTCGAAGCGCGAGCGCTCGTACCCCTGGCCGCCGAAGATGCGCACCACGCGCTGGTTGGTGATGGCCTCGTCGAGCACCTCGGCCACGCCGCCGATGGCCTTCTGGCTCTCGCGGCTCGTCTCGCGCAGGCGCCGGCTGAAGTAGCGCACGGCCAGGGCGAGCGGCGGGATGACGGCGAACGTGATGAGCGTGAGCCGCCAGTTGGACCACAGCAGGATCGACAGGAGCGCGACGATGGTCACCGTGTCGCGCACCAGCACCGTGAGCACGCTCGTCGAGGCGGCGGCGATGTTGGTGACGTCGTTGGTGAAGCGCGCGACGAGCCGCGCCGTGGTCACCTCGTCGAAGAAGGCGGGCGGCAGGCGCAGCACGTTCGCGAACATGAGGTGGCGCAGGTCCAGGATGACCTTGTTGCTCACCCATTGCGTGAGATAGCCGGAGGCGAAGCTCGCGAGGCCGCCCACCACGAACACGGCCACCACGCCCAGGGGGATGAGGAACAGGAGCTCGCGGTTGCGGTTCACGAAAAGTTCGTTCACGAGCGGGCCCGTGAGCTTCACGAGCGCCGCGTCCGCGAGGCCGCCCACGATCATGGCCACGATCGCTCCGCCCAAGGCGGTGCGGTAGGGCCAGACGTGCTTGAGGAGCCGCGCGTAGAGGGCGCGGCCGTCGGGCTCGGGAGCGGTCATCCCGCCATTATCCCAGCTTCCCCGCGAGGAGCCGCTCGTAGAGGGCGAGGTATTCGCGCCCCATGGCCTCCGGGGTGAGCGGCAGCACCGTTTCGCGGGCGGCCTCGCCCATGCGGCGGGCCGTATCGGGATCGAGCCGGTCCAGGCACTGCGCCAGGCCGCCCACGTCGAGCGCGTCGCGCACGAAGCCGTTCTCGCCCTCGCGGATGATCTCCGCGGCCCCGCACGTCGTGCTGGTCACCACCGGCAGGCCGCAGGCCATGGCCTCGAGGGCGGCGTTGGGAAAGGGGTCGTAGAGCGTGGGCAGCACGAACGCGTCCGAGGCCGCGAGAAAGGGCCGCACGTCCGAGACGGCCCCGGTGAAGCGCACGCGACCCCCGATGCCGAGCTTCACGGCGAGCTTGCCGTAGTCCCCGGCGTGCTTGTCCTTGCCGGCGATGAGGCCCCAGGCGGGCTCCTCCCGCGCCGCGAGGGCGCACAGGAACGCGCCGACCCCCTTGCGCTCGAAGCCCGAGCCTACATAGGCGAAGACGGGCGCGTCCGCCGGAATCTTGAGCTGGCCGCGCAGGGGCTCGCGGAATTCGTCCCGCAGGCCGGGGTGGAACCGCGTGCAGTCGACGGCGTTGCGGATGAGGACGAGCTTCTCCCCGGCCGTGGCGAAGCGCTCCCGGATCTCGCCGCGGACCATTTCCGAGTTGCAGATGACGGCCTTGAGCCGGGGCGAGGTGAAGAGCTCGCGCTCGGCCGCGAGCAGGTAGCGGTGGTGGGGCGAGCGCGCGGTGACGAACCGGCCGAGGGCGGACTGGATGCGCGCCCGCTGTTCGAGCCACACGGCATGCACGCCGTCGCCCGCGCGGTACACGTCGCAGCAGGCGATGCGCTCGTGGCTCTGCACGAGGTCGAAGGGCCGCTTCGCGAGGGCCTCGCACACCGCGCGGGCGAAGCCCCGGTCGCGCCAGAGGCTGCCCAGGAAGAACGGATTCACGATGACGGCGCTGCCGTCGTCGCCCGGCCACTTGCGCGTGACAAGGGTGAGAGAGGCGCCCTGGGCCGACAGGGCCCCGATGGCCGATTGCACGAAGCGTTCCGCGCCGCCGAAGGCGTCGAAGCGGCTCCTCACGAGAGCGACGCGGGGGCCGGTCCTCGCCGGGCGCGCCCGCGGGACCGCGCTCATGGCTGGGCGAGCAGTTCGTTGATGGCGGCGTGCACGCGCTCGACCGGGAGCTGGGTGAGGCACTCGCTCACCTTGCCGCCGCCGCAGCCGTCATTGCCGCAGGGCCGGCAGGAATGCCCGCTCGTCACGATGCGGTGGGGCACGCGCCAGGGGCCCCACTCGACGTCCCCGCTCGGCCCGAAAAGGGCCACGACCGGAGTGCCCGCGGCCGCGGCGATGTGCATGGGTGCCGAGTCGACGCCGAAGAAGAGGCGGGCACGGGCGGAGAGGGCCGCCATCTCGCGCAGCGAGAGGGATCCGGAGATGTCGACGACGTTCGCCTTCGTCCTCTCGAGGATGCGGGCGACGATGGCCTTCTCGCGCGCGCTGGGCGCGGCCGTGAGCACGAGGCGGTGGCCGTCCCGGGCGAGGCGGGTGAGGAGCTCCGCGTTGCCCTCGTCCGTCCAGGCCTTGAAGAGCCAGCGCGAGGTGGGGTGGACATGGATGAATCCCTTCGCCTCGATGCCGTGCTGCGCGAGCAGGGCATCGACGCGGGCCACGGCCTCGTCGCCCGGGACCATCACGACCCGCTTCTCTTCGTCCTTGGGATAGAGCCCGAGGCGGCGCAGCGCATCGAGGTTCGATTCCACCGTGTGCCGCGTGCCGCCCTTGGCGAGGGCGTAGCGGTGCGAGAAGCACGCTTTCCAGAGACGCCCCGGACGGGCCGGTGCCACGGACCAGCGCGGCCGAAGGAGCTGCGCCAGCCAGGCGCCGCGCGGGTGATCGGTGAGGTGGACGATGAGCTGGTAGCGACGCTCGCGAAGTTGCGCGAGGAGGGCGCTTTCGTGGCGCGCCTGCACGAGCCAGCCCCGGCGCTTCCACTCGCGGTCCACGAGATGCAGGCGCGCGATGTCCGGATGCCCGGCCAGCATGTCGCGGGTGTCGGCGTAGACGAGGGCATCGATCTCGGCCTGCGGGGCGCGCTCGTGCAGCACCCGGAAGACGGGGGAGGTGAGCAGCACGTCGCCGTGGTGCCGCAGCTTCACCACCAGCACGCGCCGGAGGGAATCGACGCCGATGGGATCCGGAACCATCCCCGCAGATTAGCAAATGGCCCCGCCCGCCGGAAGGCGAACGCCGTGCGGGGTCACTTTCCCTCGAAAGTGAATCGGAGCAGGAACGCGCGCCGCGGGGCGTCGTAGCCGATGGCGTGCTCGAGGCGCTTGTCGGCGAGATTGGCGCCGGAGAACTCGATGGCGGTGTTCCCGTCGATTCGGTAGCGCAGCACGGCGTCGAAGGTCGCGTAGCCCGGCAGGCGCGTGCCCGCCGCCTCGTGGGTCGAATCGAAGCGATCGCCGCTCGCCGTGACGCCGCCCGTGATCCGCCAGGGGCCGCTCACGTGCTCGAGCTCGAGTCGGCCGAAGCGCTCGGCACGCCCTTGCAGGCGATAGCCCGTCTCCTCGTCCCGGGGTTGCTGCACCGAGAGGGAGCCGCGCACCTTCACCGGCCCGGCGAAGCCCTCGATCGAGGCTTCCATCCCCTTGATGCGGGCGCGATTCACGTTCTGCATCGTAGGAGCGGCGTAGGTGATGAGGTCCTCGAGCCGATGGTCGAACCAGGTGAGGCGTCCCGACCATTTCCCGCCCGGCTCCGTGCGCAGTGAAATCTCGCGGCTCTCGCTTCTTTCCGGGCGAAGGTCCGGGTTGGGCCGGTAGGAATCGGAGGGCGGCGCGTAGAGGTCGAAGAAGGTCGGCGCGCGAAAACCCCTGCCCGTGGTGAAGGTGAGGAAACCGAAGCCCGGCCAGGGCGCACCGTAGCTCAAGGTTCCGGTGTTGCGACCGCCGAACTGTTCGTCCTCGTCCCTTCGCGCGGAGGCCTCGAGGCGCTGTCCCTGCCAGGTCTCGTTCACGCTCACGAACACCGAGTTCGTGTCGCGGCGGTTCCGCGAGAAGGCCGTGTCCGACTCGACTTGCTGGCGAACGCTCTCCGCGCCCAAGAGGATCGGGCCCAGCACGGTGCCGAATTCGTTCACCCACGAGATCTGGTCCTGGCGGGTCTCGAAATGCCCGGGCTCGCTGCCGCGGATCTCGAGCTTGTCACGGCCCTGGCCGAGCGTGAGCCGGCTCGCCCACCACGGCGCGAACCACGAGCGCGAGGTGATTCGCGCCCCGGAGATCGCCTGGTCGTTGCGGTCGTCCCCGAAGCGGCCCTGGGCGTCCGGGCACCCGTCGAAGTGCGTCTTCCCCTGGCTCGTGAAGCCCGCGATCGTGATGTCCTCGCCCTGCCACCAGCGCCAGGCGACCTGCGCGCTGGCGAAGGCGTTTTCGTGGGGATCGCGGTCCGGGTCGTGGCAGGCGGCGCGTTCGTTGGTGGCGCTCGGGGCGTCCGCCTTGCGAGCGCCGGCCGAGAAGGAGTACGTGACATCTTTCTCGATGGCCGTGAAGCCGGCTGCGGCGCGGTACTCGCCCGCGTTTCCCGCGCCGACCGACGCGAAGACACGGGGCTTGGCGCCGGCGCGCGTGAAGACCTGCACCACGCCGCCGATCGCGTCGGCGCCATAGAGGCTCGAGAGCGGCCCCTTCACCACCTCGATGCGCTCGACGAGGTCGAGGGGGATGTTCTCGATGGACGTGGTGCCCACGGTGGCGGAGCCCACGCGCAACCCGTCGACGAGCACGAGCGTCTGGCCGGCGTTGGCCCCGCGCAGGAAGAGCCCCGCGGGCTGCCCGGGGCCGCCCGCGCCGCGGAACTCCACGCCCGCGTGGCGCTGGAGCAGCTCCGCGAGCGAGAGGCTGCCGGATTGCTCGATGCGGTCACGGGGAATGACTATCACGTCGCGCAGCGCATCGACGGCTGACCGCTCGGCGCGCGCGGCGGTGGCGCTTCGCGAGTCGTAGCTCGGGAAGTCCGCCGGCGATTGCGCTTGCGCGACGAGGGCGGCAGCCGCGGCGAGGCCGGCGAGAGGGGTCGGTTTCATCGAGACGGGTGGCTGTCGGGTCGGCGGGCGGCTGGCGGGGCCATCGGACGGGCGGATCCCGGACACACCGTGGGACCGCTGTCCGGGGCCGGAGATTCCCGCGCGCCCCGGCCTTTTTCGGCCGGCGAGGCGCTCGGACCCCTTCCCGCGCTCACCCGAACGACCGGGGCGATGATACGCCGAGCGGGGCTGAAAGTCTTACGAATGGCATCGAAAGCACTTCAGAAAACGCGCTTAAATATTGACCGCGAAAGGGTTTTCCACTAGGGTAATCGCCATGGATTCCGAGCTTTCCGCCCTCGAGGCGAAGGTCGAGCAGGCCGTCCAGCAGCTCAAGCAGTTGCGGGAAGAAGGCCGCGAGCTTCGCCAGCAACTCGCCGCGCGAACGGACGAGAACGTGCGCCTCGGCGAGAAGCTCGCCGCCGCGAAGGCGCGCATCGAGGCGCTCCTCAAGCAGATCCCGGAGAACGAGACGTGAGCGAGGCCGACGCGAAGAACGCGGGCAAGGGCATGGCCATCCAGATCCTCGGTCGCGAGTTCCGCGTGGCCTGCCCCGAGGGCGAGGAGAAGCAGCTGCAGGCCTCCGTCGATTTCCTCAACCGCCGCATGAAGGACCTTCGCGACTCGGGCAAGATCGTCGGCAACGAGCGCATCGCGGTCATGGCCGCGCTCAACCTCGCGCACGAGATGCTCGCCCAGAAGCCCGCGAAATCGTCATCCGCTTCCGTTGACGCTCCGGAACATCGGCGTAGAATCGTGGCGATGCAGGAGACGCTGGAGACGGCGCTGTCGGCCGACCAGGACAAGCTCTTCTAGCGGCAATTCTGCGCCGCGCCCGATGGGCCGGGTTTCCTGCGGTGTTCGTCCGGGCTTACATCCTTGAGCCGATAATCTTGTCAACCTGGATGCTCGCCCAAGCGGTGCCTTTGTGCGCGTCCCCCGTCGGATGCACCTGCGGCACCCGGTGAGCAACCGCCTTGGACCCTTGGGTTCGAGCGTGCGGCCCGGACGAACACCGCAGCGAATCCGGCCTTTGCATTTCTCCCTTCCCCGTTCGCCATGTCCTACTGGCTGATGAAGTCCGAGCCGGACGAGTTCTCGATCGACGACCTCGTGCGCGCCCCGAAGAAGACGACCCCGTGGTTCGGCGTGCGCAACTATCTCGCGCGCAACTACATGCGCGACGCGATGAAGGTCGGCGACGGCGTCCTCTTCTATCACTCGAGCTGTCCGGAGCCGGGCATCGCGGGCCTCGCGAAGGTCGCGAGCACGCCCTATCCGGACGAGACGCAGTTCGACCCGAAGGGCAAGTACTTCGATCCGAAGGCCACTCGCGAAACGCCGCGCTGGATGCTCGTGGACGTGAAGCTCGAGAGGAAGACCCGCCTCGTCAGCCTCGCCGAGATGCGCGCCGAGAAGGCCCTCGCGGGCATGATCACCCTGCAGCGCGGCAACCGCCTGTCGATCACGCCGGTCTCCCCGGCCGAATGGAAGCACATCGGCGGCCTGATCGCGCGCGATGCCGGGTGACCCGCTCACCTGGCTGACCTACGCGGGGCTCGGCGTCTTCGTCGGTTTCTTCTCGGGGCTGCTCGGCATCGGCGGCGGCGCCGTCACCGTGCCGATCCTGGGGCTCGTTTTCGTGGCCTTCGGTTTTCCTCCCCAGCACGTGATGCCGGTCGCCATCGGCACCTCGCTCGCCGCCATCGTGCTCGCGACGGCCTCCTCGGCCCGCGCCCACCTGAAGCACGAGGCCGTGAGGAAGGACATCGTGCGCGGGCTCGCGCCGGGCATCGTGCTCGCGGGGCTGGCCGCCGGGACGATCGCGCGCCTGCTGCCCACGGCGCTCCTCAAGGGCTTCTTCCTGCTCTTCGTCGTCTACATCACCTACACGATCATCTTCGGGCTGAAGCCGAAGACGACCCGCCCGGTGCCGGGCCGCGGCGGCCTCTTCGGCGTGGGCCTGCTCGTGGGCGGCTTCTCGGGGCTCGCGGGCGTGGGCGGGGCCATGATCTCGATGCCGTTCATGATGTCCTGGGGCCTCGTCTTCCACACCGCGATCGGCACGGGCTCGGCCATCAGCTTCGTGGTCGCGATCGCGGGCGTCACGGGCTTCATCGCCGCGGGCCTGGGCGAGGCGGCGCTGCCCGCATGGACGCTCGGCTACGTCTACGTGCCGGCGTTCCTGGGCATCTCCGTGACGAGCGTGTTCGCCGCTCCTCTCGGGGCAAGGGTAGCGCATCGCCTTCCCGTGGGGCACCTCAAGAAGGTCTTCGCCCTCTTCATCCTCGTCCTCGCCGCGAAGCTCTTCGCTTCCCTCTGAAACGCGAGCGGGCGCGAGGCGGCGTAGAATTCCCGTCACCTCGTCACCCGTCGAAGCGATCCTTGAAGATCCTCATCCTCGGCGCCGGCCAAGTCGGCGCCAGCGTGGCCGAGAGCCTCGTCTCGGAGAAGAACGACGTCACGGTGGTCGATACCGACGCCGAACGCCTGAAGGACCTCCAGAACCAGTTCGACCTGCGCACGGTGGCCGGCAACGCGGCCCAGCCGGAACTGCTCGCCGAGGCCGGCGCGGCCGACACCGACATGCTCTTCGCGGTGACCGCGAGCGACGAGACGAACCTCGTCGCCTGCAAGGTCGGCAAGACCGCCTTCAACATCCCCACCCGCATCGCGCGCCTGCGCTCGTCGTGGTTCCAGAACCACCCCGAGCTGCTCGCCGAAGACTGCTTCGCGGTGAGCCACGCCATCTGTCCCGAGCAGATCGTCACCGAGTACATCGAGAAGCTGATCGAGTTTCCCGAGGCCCTGCAGGTGGCCGAGTTCGCCGGGGGCAAGATCGACCTGGTGGCGGTGCGCGCCGTCGAGGGCGGGCCGATGGTGCGCCACCCCGTGGGGGACCTGGTCGACCTGCTGCCGAACATCGACGTGAAGATCGCCGCCATCTACCGCAACGATCGCCCGCTCGAGCTCACGCCGGAGACGGTGGTGCAGGCGGGCGACGAGGTGTTCTTCGTGGCCGCCTCAGCGCACATCCGCGAGGTGATGGCCGAAATGCGGCACCGGGACAGGCCGGTGCGTCGCGTCATCATCGCGGGCGGCGGCAACATCGGCCTGCGCCTCGCCCGCGCGATCGAGTCGCGGCTCAACGTGAAGGTGATCGAGCGTGCGAAGCGCCGCTGCGAGTTCCTCGCCGGTCAGCTGGGCTCGACGCTGGTGCTCAACGGCGACGCGAGCAACGAGGACATCCTCTCCGACGAGAATGTCGACGAGACGGACCTCTTCGTCGCGGTCACCAACGACGACGAGAACAACATCATGTCGGCGCTCCTCGCCAAGCGCATGGGCGCGCGGCGGGTGATCGCGCTCGTGAACCGCCGGGCCTACGGCGACCTGATGCAGGGCGGGCAGATCGACATCGCCATCTCGCCCGCGCACGCGACGCTGGGGAGCCTGCTCGAGTACGTGCGCCGGGGCGACGTGGCCGCCGTGCACAGCCTGCGCCGAGGCCGGGCGGAGGCGATCGAGCTGGTGGCCCACGGCGATCGCAAGAGCTCGCGCGTCGTGGGCCGCGCGATCCGCGAGCTGGACCTGCCACCCGGCGCCACGGTGGTGGGCATCATCCGCCGCGGCGAGGCCATCGTCGCGCAGCGCGACGACCACGTGATCGAGACCGACGACCACCTGGTCGTATTCCTCACGCAGCGGCGGATGATCCCGAAGATCGAGAAGCTGTTCGAGGTGAGCGTGGGGTTCTTCTAGGCGATGAGCCGGCCGATTCCTCCGGCGTCGCGGCCGACCCCGGCCTCGCGCATCGTCGATGTGGCGCTGCGCGTCTTTCCCGTGCTTCACGTGCTCGCGGCGGCGATGCTGCTCTTCTCCCCGGCGTTCCTCGTGCCGCTCGCCTTCTCGATCTACCTGGGCGATGGCGCGCACGCCGCGTACGGGACCGGCTTCCTGGTGACCTTCGTCCTGGGGCTCTTCTTCTTCCTCGCCACGCGCGGCCGGCACCGCCGCGAGCTGCAGCCGCGCGACGGCTTCCTGCTGGTGACCCTCGTGTGGTCCGTGGCGCCCGCGTTCGCGACGATCCCGCTGATGCTCTCGATCCCGGGCCTTTCGTTCACCGACGCCTACTTCGAGACGGTCTCGGGCATGACCACCTCCGGCGCGACGGTGCTTTCCGGCCTGGACAACCTGGATCCCTCGATCAACATCTGGCGCTCGCTCCTGGTGTGGATCGGCGGCATGGGCATCATCGTGCTGGCGGTGGCCATCCTGCCCCTGCTGGGCGTGGGCGGCATGCAGCTCTACAAGGCCGAGAGCCCCGGCTGCATGAAGGACAGCAAGCTCACCCCGCGCATCGGCGACACCGCCAAGGGACTCTGGGGCGTCTATTTCGCCGTGACGCTCGCCTGCATGCTGGCCTTCTGGCTGGCGGGCATGTCGGCAATCGACGCGGTGATCCACGGGTTCTCGACGATGGGCCTGGGCGGATTTTCCTCGCACGACGACAGCTTCGGCTGGTTCAGGTCGCCCGCCATCGAGGCGGTGACCGTCTTCTTCATGCTCGCGGCCAGCCTCAATTTCGCCACCCACTTCATGGCCCTTCGCCGCCGGTCGTTCGCTGCCTATGTCGCCGATGCCGAGGCCCGGCGCGTGATGATCTGGATGGTGGGCTCGGTGGTCGGCATCGCGATCTTCCTCGTGGCCCGCGGCGTGTACCCGGACTTCGGGACGGCCCTGCGCCACGCCGCGTTCAATGTCGTCTCGATCGCCTCGACCACCGGCTTCGCCTCGCTCGACTACGCGCAGTGGCCGGTCTTCGCGCCGGTCTGGATGATCTTCCTGTCGTGCTTCGTGACGAGTTCGGGATCCACGGGCGGAGGCATCAAGATGATCCGCATGGCGCTGCTCTTCAAGCAGGCGCTGCGCGAGATGACCCGCATCATCCACCCGCGCGCCGTGGTGCCGGTCAAGTTCGGCAACCAGGTGATCGAGAACAACGTCATCTTCGCCGTCCTCGCGTTCATGCTGATGTGGGGCGGGACGATCATCGCCTTGTCGATGCTGCTCATGGCCTCGGGCGCGGACGTCATCACGGCCGTCACCGCGGTGATCGCCTGCGTCAACAACATGGGTCCGGGCCTGGGCGCGGTCGGTCCCTCGACCACCTTCGCCGTGCTGAGCGACTTTCAGACCTGGGTCTGCACGCTCGCCATGCTGCTGGGGCGGCTCGAGCTCTTCACGATGCTCGTGCTCTTCACGCCGGCCTTCTGGCGCAAGTAGGCGCTCAGACCCCGCACCACTTGCGCATCAGCGTCGCGAACACGTCGACGGAATGCTCGATGCGCGTGAGGGAGCACCACTCGTCCGTCTGGTGCGCGAGCTTCGCCTCGCCCGGCCCCAGGATCACGGCAGGCGGGCCGCCATAGCCGCGCTTCAAATCGGCGCCGTCGGTGGAGAAGGTGATGGTCTTCGGGGTCGGCCGGCCTTCGAGGAAGGGCGTGCAGATCTCGAAGACCTGCTGCACCCATTCGTCTTCCGGCGGCGTGTAGAGGGAGGGCGTGTCGACGATGCGCCGCACGGTGGCGCCGTGACCGCCGAGCAGGCACTCGAGGGAGCGGCACAGGTGCACGTGGTCTATGCCGGGCACCGTGCGCGTGTCCAGGGTGATCGTCGCCCGGTCCGGCACCGAATTGGTATTGAGCCCGCCCCGGATCGTACCCACGTTGAGCGTGGGGCTTCCCATCACATCGTGGGACTTCACGGGGAACTCGAAGCTCTCCAGTTCCCGGATCACGCGGGCCATCTTGTTGATGGCGTTCTCGCCGACTTCCGGCATGGAGCCGTGCGCGGTGACGCCCGTGGTCTCGATCTCGAACCACGCGAGGCCCTTGTGGCCGATGTAGGGGAAGTTGCCGGTGGGCTCGGCCACCACGATGGCGCCGGCGCGCCCGAGCAGCTGGTGGTCGGCGAGGTAGCGCGCGCCTTCGCAGCCGATCTCCTCTCCCGCCGTGATGACGAGCACGATGCCCGGGCTCTTCGCGAGCTGCGGCGCGAGCTCGACGGCCGCCGCGACGAAGGCCGCGACGCCGCTCTTCATGTCCGACGAGCCGCGGCCGTAGAGCCGGTCGCCGTCCGTCTCGCCCGCGAAGGCGTCCTTCGTCCAGGCCTTGGTGCCCAGGGGCACCGTGTCGATGTGGCCCGTGAAGCAGATGGGCGGGCGCAGCGGATCCCCGCCGATCTCCGCGATGAGGCTCGTGCGGCTCTCGGCGAACTCGTGATAGGCCGTGCGGAAGCCCGCGGCCTCGAGAATGGCCCCGAGGTGCCGGGCGCAGGCGCGCTCCATGCCCGGGGGGTTGATGGTGTTGAACGCGAGCAGCTCGCGGGTGAGCGCGCGCGGGTCGATGCGGGTCTTCATGTTCCCGTCCCTGCTGCGGCGCGCAGGCGCTTTCGGCGCCCGCGGACGACGTGGTTGAGCGTTTCCACGGCCACGGAGAAGGCGAGCGCGAAGTAGATGTAGCCCTTCGGCACGTGCATCCCGAAGCCGTCGGCGATCAGGATAACCCCGATGAGCAGCAGGAAGGAGAGGGCGAGCATCTTCACCGTGGGGTGCGCCGAGACGAAGTTCGCCAGCGGGTTCGAGGCGACGATCATGATGATCATCGCGATCACCACGGCGGCGACCATCACCCAGAGCTTGTCGGCCATGCCCACGGCGGTGATGACGGAATCGAGCGAGAAGATGATGTCGATGATCGCGATCTGGATCACGACGCCCTTGAACGTGACGCCCGCGGCACCCTCGGGGCTGTCCGCCTCGCCTTCGTCCTTTTCCACCATCTCGTGGATCTCGACCGTGGCCTTCCACAGCAGGAAGAGGCCGCCGCCGATGAGGATGATGTCCCGCCACGAGAAGGCCTTGCCGGCGACCTCGAACACCGGCTGGGTGAGGCCGACGATCCAGGCGAGCGTCGCGAGGAGCATGAGGCGCGTGATGAGCGCGAGGGCGAGGCCGACCTTTCGGCCCAGGGCCCGCTGGTGCTCCGGCAGGCGGCCGGTGAGGATGGCGATGAAGACCAGGTTGTCGATGCCGAGCACGATCTCGAGGGCCGAGAGCGTGACGAGCGAGAGCCAGATCTGCGGGTCGCCGACCCAGGCGAAGGTGAAGAATTCCATGGAGCCTCGGACGGGGCGCGATATTGCTATTCTCTCACGCATGTTCGCCCGCCTCCTGCTGCTCATCGCAATGACCGCGCTCCCCGCGGCCGCCCAGGATTACGCCCGCGAGAAACGCTGGGCCGACGAGGTCGTTCCCGCTCTCGTGGTCGGCGACGCCGTCTGGCTCGAGACCTCGGCCGGCCGCAAGTTCCTCGCCATCCACGCGAAGGCCGACAAGCCCAAGGGCGCCGCGGTCATCGTCCACGGCATCGGCGTGCACCCGGACCACGGCGTGATCGGCGTGCTGCGCACGAAGCTCGCGGATGCGGGCTGGACGACCCTTTCCATCCAGATGCCCGTGCAGCCCGCCGAGGCGCGCTCCGATGCCTACTACCCGAAGCTCTTTCCCGAGGCCCTCGAACGCATCCGGAAGGCGGCGGCCTGGCTCGTGGCGAAGGAAGGCCCGCGCGTGGCCATCGTGTCCCACAGCCTCGGCTCGTGGATGACCAACGCGTATTTCGACGAGACGCCGGACACGCCCTTCCGGGGCTGGGCCTGCCTGGGCCTCACCGGCGGTTACAGCTGGGGCGCGTATTTCAGCCCGCGGCCCATCCTCGACGTGTACGGCGAGAGCGATCTCGAACCCGCCGTGGACGCCGCGTGGCGACGCCGCATCACGCTCGCCACGGGCGCGGACGGGTCACGCCAGGTGATGATCGCCGGCGCGGACCATTTCTACGCGAAGAAGGAAGCGGAACTCGCCGCCACCGTCTCCGGGTGGCTCGGCGAGGTGCTGCGCTAGGGCAGGATCGCGGCTTCCGTCACGCGCAGGAATCCCGGCCCCGCGGTGCCCGAGAGCGAAAGCCGCTTGCCGTTCGCGATGTCGGCCGGGCTGCCGCCCGTGATGACGGCGGTGGTGAGGTCCACGGGCTCGCCGCGCACGCGCATCGAGGCGAGCGAGGCGAACTCGCTCACGCTGCCCGTCACGCGGTAGACGATGGCTTCGCCCGGCGCGATCACGCCGACGAACTGCGGCTCGATCCTGTCCGCCGAACTCGCCCGCCCGATGAGCCGCACGCGCGTGCCAGCCCCGATGAGCGGAGTCCCGGCCGGGATCGCGGTGACGGTGAAATCGCGCGCCGGCGTGCGCAGGCGAAAGCCCCCGGCGTTGTCCACGCCGATCACGATGCCCTCGAATTCCGTCCGCGTGCCGGTGGCCGGCGGGTACTCTGGCAGCAGGTCGATGTGGTCCGGCGAGATGGCCGAGGCGGCGGCGTTGAGCTTCCCCGTGACGCGGGCGCGGGAGCCGGCAAGGGCCACGGGCGAAGCCGACACGCTCACCGGCGCCGCGACCGACAGTCCGGCCAGCACGAACCCGATCGCCGAGGACTGCTCGATGCGAGCGGCAATGGTGAAGCGACCGTCCGGCGAGGCCGCCACCTTCGTCACGCGCGTGGCGAGCATCGCGCGCGCCTCGATGACGGGCAGCGCGAACACCTCGACGGTATCGCCCACCGAGAGGCGGCCGATGCCCGCGATCCCGTCGAAAAGCGTGTTGTTGTCGACATCGAAGAGGAGCGAAGCGACGGTGAACCGGCCGCCCGGGATGTCGACGGCCGTAACCGGGCCGCGGACCGCGCTCTGGATGCTGGCCTCGGAGAGCCGGGTGGGCGCGACGCCGGTTGTGCTTCCCGTCGCCTCGAGGAACATGCCCAGCCGGAGGTTCGCCGTGCCCGCGCCGGCGTTCGCGTCCTGGCGCACGGAGACGACGGCTGCGTCGTACGTGAGGTTGGCGGTGGCGAGCGGGTCGGCTCCGGTGAGGGTGCCTGCCACGACCGTCGGCTCGATCGCGGGGGGCGTGATGCCGGTGCCATTGCTGCCGGTCTTGGTATCCGGGCCGCAGCCGGCGAGGGCGACGGCCAGCGCGACGAGCGTGGCGCAGGATCGGAACTCAGTCATCGGTCTCTTTCGGGCCTGCGGGGGGGTCGTGAGCCGGGTCGGAGGGTTCGGCGTACCCGTAGAGCCCCACGCGAACGCGCATCGTGGCCGGACGTCCGTGGGCGCGATCCTCGGCCTCCAGTTCGTCGGCCCGCGCGATGAAGGCATCGTGCAGCGACTTCCACTTCTCGCGCGAGAAGGCCTCCAGCTTCGCCGCCGACTCCGGCGACAGTTCGTCGGCGAAGAGGCTGCGCTCGAGGTGGGGCGAGGGCGTGGAATCGGCGAGCACGTTGGCAACCGCCGCGTCCGCGTGGTCCTGCAGGTTCTCGGCGAGGGGGCCGAGCCGGTCGGCGAATTCGCGCCGCGAGGTGAATTCGTCGCCCATCGCGTGAACGAAGTCGTCCTCGCCGATCCGCGCATAGCCCAGCCGCACCAGCTCGTCGAGGATGGAGGCCGGCCGCATGTCGAGCGTGACGCTGCGGGCGAGCGCGTCGAAGGAGCCCTCGCCGCGGCGGGGCAGGACGCGAGGCGCGCCGTCCGGGCCACGCCATTCGGGACGGCCCGTCCACGCGGTGAACACGGCCGAGGCGAAGGACGTGACCGATTCGGGACCCCATTCGTCCGCGATCGGCGTGGTGAGGCGCTTGATCTCCTTGCGGTTGAGCCCCGTGAGCAGCGACAGGCGGCTGTCGTTCTTCGCGTCCTCGCGGTAGTGGCGCCGGGCCGCTTCGACATAGGCGCGCTTGAGCGATTCGCTCGCGGCCTGGAAGGGGACGCCGCCCGCGATCAAGAGCCGCGCCACGGGCCGCAGCACGCGCGCCAGTGCGCGAAGCACCGCCGACTGGCGTGACTGGGGTTCGTGATCCGGCATGGCGCGGAAGCTCGAGGCTGGGGTGAGGGAAATCTTCCCACAATTTTTGGTAACCCGGCGGCAGTTGACAGGCGGAAAGCGTCCGGAACAAACTGTGGGAAATAATCCCACAAATTGGGATCCGAAGCAATCGCCTGAGTGCAAAGGCGAATCCCGCCACCAATTCACACGAAAGGGCGTCCCATGGAAGGCAACTGGAAGATATTCGCGAGTGGCGCGGCCACCGTCATCCTGTCCCTGGCAATCGGAGTCAGTGCTGGCTCCGCGCTTGCGGCGCCGGCGGAACCCAAGCTCACGGTGGCCCCGCCCCTCGTCTCGATCAGCGTGGATCCGCCGCTCGCCGCACCCGGCGTCCCCCGCAGGATCGTGGTGAGCGGCATCTGGCCGAACGGCTGCATCCCGACGCAGGCGCAGCTGGGCCAGCCGCCCTCCTGGGCGCGCGACCAGGCGATCGGCATCCTGGTCGCCGAGCCGCTCACGCTGCAGGCATGCACATCGGCCTTCAGGCCCTACCGGTTCGAGCTCGACTACACGCCCACGACGGCGGGGCAGCGCGAAATCGTCGTGATGACGACGCTGGCCTCGCCGCTGGGTTCGGGAACGATCGTGACGGGCAGCGCCGCCGAACCGAGGGCCCGATACGACGCCTCGGGCGCCTGGTACGACCCGGACCGGAACGGTTCGGGCGTCATGATCACGCACGACTTCGGGAAGTCCGATCGCGTGTTCGCGACCTTCCAGCTCTACGACTCGAACGGCGCGCCGCGCTGGTACTCGTTGCAGGAGGGCGCCTGGAGTGCCGACGGCATGACCTGGGAGGGCAGCCTGTACGAGTCTCGCGGATTCCAGGCCGAATGCCCGGTCTGCCCCTCCGTCTTCATGTCGTCGATCACGCGCGCCGGTGCGGTGAGGCTCCTGTTCTCGGTCAACGGCGCCAACGGCGGGCTCGACGCGCAGATGCGGATCCAGACCCTGGCCTCGCCGCCCCAGGTCGTCCTGTCGAACCTGCAGCGGTTCCTGCCGACGCCGATCGTGCTGTTCTAGGGCGGAAGCGGCGCGATCAGGCGTCGAGGAAGCCAAGGCGGGCGAGCGTCTCGCGCGTCTCGCCCAGCCCGCGCACCACGTGCGCCTCGATCCCGCAGGCCCGCGCGCCTTGCGCGTTGATCTCGTTGTCGTCGAGGAACACGGCCTCGTGCGGCGCGAGGTTCATGCGGACCAGCACGTGCTCGAAGTACGCGCGGTCCGGCTTGATCTCCCCGATGAGGTGCGAGGCGAACACGTGCCGCACGCGCTCGAAGAGCCCGTAGTCCGCCACGATGTCCGTGTGGATCGCGGAGATGTTGGTGAGGATCGCCGTCTCGTGGCGGGCCGAGAGTTCCTCCAGCAAACCGTGGACGCCCTCGTAGGGCCCGACGATCCAGCTCGCGAAATGCTCGAGAAAGGCGTCCGGGCCGATGCGCAGGCCGAACTCCGCCACGGCCGCCTCGGCGAACGCCTTCGTGTCCATCCGCCCGGTCTCGTGGGCGCGCACGGCGGGCGAGTCGAGCCACATCCGCCACATGCTCTCGCGCGTGTGGCTGCCGCCCAGCAACTCGAGGAAGGGCTTCTCCCCGCCCAGCTCGACGAGGACGCCCCCCATGTCGAGGAGGACGGCGCGCTTCATCCCGCGATGCGCTTGAACGCTTCCTGGTACTTCTCGGAGGTCTTGAGCGCCACCTCGCGCGGCACGTCGGGCGCCGGGGGCTTGCGGGCGAAGCCGATGGAATCGAGCCAGTTCCTCACGTACTGCTTGTCGAAGCTCTCGGGGCTGGCGCCGACCTTGTAGGTGTCGAGCGGCCAGAAGCGCGAGGAATCCGGCGTGAGGATCTCGTCGATGAGGTGGAGCTTGCCGGCCGCGTCCACGCCGAACTCGAACTTGGTGTCCGCGATGATGATGCCCTTGCCGAGGGCGAAGTCGGCGGCCTCGGTGTAGAGGCGGATCGCGACGTCGCGCACTTCCTTCGCGCGCGCCTCGCCGACGATGGCGCACATGCGCTCGAACGTGATGTTCTCGTCGTGCTCGCCGGCTTCGGCCTTGGTGGCGGGCGTGAAGATCGGATGCGGCAGCTTGGAGGCGCGTTGCAGGCCTTCGGGAAGGGGAATGCCGCACACCTTCCTCGATTCGCTGTATTCCTTCCAGCCCGAACCCTCCAGGTACCCGCGCACCACGGCTTCCACCGGCAGCGTCGTGAGCTTCTTCACCACGATGGCGCGGCCGCGAACCTGGTCCCGCTCGTCCGGGGCCACCACCGTCTCCGGGTCGATGCCCGTGAGGTGGTTCGCCACCACGTGGCCCAGCTTCGCGAACCAGAAGTTGGCGATCTGCGTGAGGACGCGGCCCTTTTCCGGGATCGGCGTGGGCAGGATCACGTCGTAGGCGGAGAGGCGGTCGCTCGCGAGGAGGAGCATCTTGTCCTCGCCCACGGCGTAGATGTCGCGCACCTTGCCGCGGGCGATGAGGGGAAGGGACTTGATCGAGGACTGGTAGAGATCCATGGGCTTTTCCGAAGCAAGCCGGGCCGCGCGAGGGCGGCCCGGAGGGGTGAAGCGGGTGGGGAACGCGTTCCTAGACGACGACGGCCTTCAGTTCGCCCTTCGCATAGCGGTCGGCCATCTTCTCGAGCGTGATGGGCTGGAGCTTCGAGCCCATGCCGGCGCAGCCGAACTGCTGGTAGCGCTGCTTGCAGATCTCCTTGGCCGCGGCGCGCGCGGGCTTCAGGTAGTCGCGCGGGTCGAACGCGCTCTTGTTGGCGAACAGGTACTTGCGGATGGCGGCCGTCATCGCGAGGCGGATGTCGGTGTCGATGTTGATCTTGCGCACGCCGTGCTTGATGCCTTCCTGGATCTCCTCGACCGGCACGCCGTAGGTTTCCTTCATCTCGCCGCCGTTCTCGCGGATGATCGCGAGGAGGTCCTGCGGCACCGAAGACGACCCGTGCATCACGAGGTGCGTGTTGGGGATGCGCGCGTTGATCTGCTTGATGCGCTCGATCGCGAGGATGTCGCCCGTGGGCTTCCTCGTGAACTTGTAGGCGCCGTGCGAGGTGCCGATGGCGATGGCGAGGGCGTCCACGCCCGTCTTCTTCACGAAGTCCGCGGCCTGCTCCGGGTCCGTGAGCAGCATCTCGCGCGTCATCGTGGCGTCGGTGCCGTGGCCGTCTTCCTTGTCGCCCTTCATCGTCTCGAGCGAACCCAGGCAGCCCAGCTCGCCCTCGACCGAGACGCCCAGGCGGTGCGCCATGTCGACGACCGTCTTCGTGACCTGCACGTTGTATTCGTAGCTGGAGATCGTCTTGCCGTCGGCCTCGAGCGAGCCGTCCATCATCACGCTGGAGAAGCCGATCTTCATGGCGCCTTCGCACACCGCGGGAGACTGGCCGTGGTCCTGGTGCATGGCGACCGGCGTCTTCGGGTAGGTGGCGACGGCGGCCTCGATGAGGTACTTGAGGAACGTCTCGCCCGCGTACTTACGCGCCCCGGCGGAGGCCTGCATGATCACGGGGCTGTCGGTTTCGCTCGCCGCCTCCATGATGGCCTGCACCTGCTCGAGGTTGTTCACGTTGAAGGCGGGCAGGCCGTAGCCGTGCTCGGCCGCATGGTCCAGCAATTGACGCATCGAGACGAGTGCCATCTTTTGATCCTCCAGGGGGTATGCGCGGCGCGGCCCGTCGAACGGGGCGGGGACAGGAACGATTTTATCAGTGTGACGCTTTTCGCGCCTCGGGTTGGACCCGGATACGCCCCCCGCGTTCAGCGACGGGCCGCGCGGGCGATCATGAGGTCGATGGAGGGGGCGTCCTCGCGCGCGAGGACGAGGCGCCTGCCGTCGGGGCTCACGGCGATCGCGAGGCCGTTGGCGGTGGGCGCGAAGGCCCGGCGTTCGGCCAACCTGCCCTCGGCGAGGTCGTAGCGCGCGAGCTGCCGTCCACCGGGAGCACGCACGGGAAACCACAGGGACCGGCCCGCCAGCAGCCAGTCGAAGCGCGTGCCGTCGTCCAGGGCGACGTCGATCCGCTCGCAGGTGAGCTCGGGCAACGAGCAACTCGTCGCGCCGGCGAGGTTGGGTTGCGTGAAGACGAGGCGCTCGGCGGTGAGCTGGAATTCGCCGACAACCGGGAGGGGAAGCCGTTCGGGCGTATCGGTGGTGCCGGCCCTCGCGCGGGAGATCCGCACGGCATTGCCGGAGATCTCGCCGACGTAGCGCCACTTCCCGTCGGGGGAGGGGCGCACCGCGTTCACGGCCGCGCCCAGGTGGTCGAGCACCGCCACCTTGCCGTCGGGCACCGACACGCGTACCGCGTGCTGCACGGCGTTCTTCAGGGCGCCGACGGGAATACGCACGGCGTAGAGGTGCTTGCCGTCGGCGGACCAATGCGGCCGGATGAAGCGGTGGTCCGCGGGCAGCGGCAATTTCGCCGGATCGCCCGGTGTGCCCAGGACGCCGACGTAGAGGGCCTCCAGGCCGTCGCGATTGGAACCGAACGCGAGGCGCGTGCCGTCGGGTGAGAACTCGGGCTGGCTGGTGTAGCGCGTCGAGGGCCACAGCGCCTGCGGCGCCGCCGACTCGTCCTTGGCGTCGGCGAGCCAGAGGTTCGCCTGGAAGACGGCGTTCTCGTAGACGACGTCGCCGCCCGGGCTCACGTCGGGAAAGCGCGCGCCCCGCGCCCCGAGAAGCCGCGCCCGGCCGGTGCCGAGGTCCAGGAGGGTGAGCGCGCGAAATCCGAGCCAGTCCGCCGCGACGAGGAGCGGGCCGTCCGGCCCCAGCCAGGCGCTGCCGTAGGTGAGTCCCTCCAGGGCGGAGGCCGGCTTCGCGCTGGCGGGGTCGTCGGCCTTCACGATCCAGGCGCGCCGGTGCGAGGCGGTGCCGCGGAAGAACGCGATCCGCTGCCCGTCGGGGCTGAAACGCGGGTGCAGGTCGTCGCCTTCTCCGGGTTCGGGCTTCGTGAGGTGCCGGAGCTCGCCGCTCGCCACGTCCACGATCGCGATCCCCGGGGGAAACTGCTCGCGGTGCGTGGCGGTGACCGCGAGCCGCTTCCCGTCCGGGGAAAGGTCGAAGCGCGAGCGCGGCTGGGCGCCGCAGCCGACGATGTCCCGCTTCGCGCCCGAATCCAGGTCGTATTCGACGACGGCGCAGTCGCCCCCCTGCGCGAGCCAGAACGCGATGCGCCGTCCGTCCGGAAAGAACACCGGGGACTGCCGCACGGCACCGGCCTCGCCGATGAGTCGCCGCGGGCCGCCCTCGAGGGACTGGATCGCGATACGGCTCTCGTCGCCTTCGGCCACGACGAACGCGGCGCGCGTGCCGTCGGGCGAAAAGCGCGGGCTGAGCTCGAGGGAAAGATCGGCGGTGAGCGGCTGGGCGGCGGCGAGGCGCCCGGCCAGCTCCGCGCCCGGCTCGGGCTCCAGGCGCAGGGCCGCCAAACCCGCCGCGAGGAGGGCCAGGACGGCGAGAACGGCGACGCCGACCAACACCGGATGCGAACGGTGCGGCGCGGTGGGCCGGTCCCTCCGGGCCTCCCCGGCGACAGGGACCGCGGCGAGGGCCGCTTCACCCATCGGCTCGACCGCGACGACCAACCGGTAGCCCGCCTTGGGCAGCGTTTCGATGTAGCGGGCCTGGCGTGCGTCATCGCCCAGCGCGGTTCGCAATTCCGCGATGGCCCGCGAAAGCACCTCGTCGTTCACCATCCGCCGCGGCCACACGTCGGCGAGGAGCCGCTCCCGCGTCACCACCTGCCCGGGCTCGGCCGCCAGCCGCAGGAGCACCGCCATGATGAGCGGACGGATGCGCTGGACGCCGGCCGGACCGGACAGCTCGTGCGAGTCGGGGAAGACCTCGAACTCGCCCAGGCGCAGGCGGGAGGGAGGGCGGGAGGCGGGTGGCGGTCCGGACATGGCGGGATTCTAGGCCCTCGCTCCGGGAGGGGCCGGAAGGAGAAGGCAAATCGGAGAAAAAACGGAGATCTCCGGGCGGGTCGGACAGGTGCCACGGGCGCGATCCTCGGAGACTTCGAACCCCCCCGGAGTCACAGACGATGGCCCGATTCGCCCTGCTGCTTCTGCTCGCCGCGCTTCTCGCGGTTCCCGCCGCCCTGGCCCAATCCGCGTGCGGCTCGCGGCTTTTCGTGAGCGGCTATTTCTCCACCGTCCACGTCTTCGACGCGTGCACCGGCGCCTTCCTGCAGGACCTCGACACTCGAACCCGCATCCAGGGCGCCATGGCCGTGCGCCTCGGGCCCGACGGGTTCCTTTACGTGGTGAGCGAGGAGACCTCGCAGGTCCTCAAGTACCGCAACGACACCCTGGCTTACGTGGGCGAGTTCGCCGCCACGGGGCCCATCGGGCCGACCGGCATGGTCTTCGACCCGGCCGGAAAGGTCTACGTGGCCGGCTATCGCAGCCAGGACGTGAGGCGCTTCTCCGCCACGGGCGTGGCCGAGGGTGCGATCTTCGCCGCGCGATCGGGCGGGCTGGGCGGGCCGGACAACGGGCTCGCGTTCGGCCCCGACGGCAACCTCTACGTGCCCGGCTACGACACGCACAACGTCGTGAAGTGGGATCCGCGCACCGGCGTCGCCTCGGAAGCGCTCGCGCCCCGCTCGGGCGGCATCCGCAACACGCGGGGACTGCTGCCCGCGAAGGACGGCACCGGTTTCTACGTCACGGCGGAAGGCTCGGGGCAGCTGTTGCGCTGGAATCTCGCGACCGGGGATCTCGTGCAGATACGCGGGGGACTCTCGCGTCCCACGGGGATCGACCACGCGCCGGACGGCAACCTGCTCGTGGTGGATGGCGAAAGCGTGGTGAAGATCGACCCGGCCACCGGGACGACGCTCGCCACCGTCGTCTCGCCGGGCCGCGTGGCCGGGCCCGTCTTCGTCGCGGTGATCGCGAAGGCGAGCCCGACGGTCGACGCCTCGCAGGTGGGTTCGCAATTCTGGGTGGTGGGCGACGCGGTGTTCGCCGGCCGCGTGCTCGACATCGCGACGGCCTACACGGCGTCGGGCACCGCGTTCGGGCCGGATCTCAGGTTCTCGGAGCTCGTCATCAAGCGCTGGGGCACGATCCGGTTCGAACTCCTGACGTGCACCACCGCGCGGTTCGCCTGGGATTCGTCGGGTGCCAACTCGGCGGGCTTCGGCACCGGCGGCTACGAGCTCACGCGCTTCTTCGAGGACGAGGGCACGCAGCGATGCCGCGACCGCGGCGTGGACCACGCCGACCGGAGCTGGGTGAACGGGCAGTGGTGGGGCGGGCCGTCGCGCTCGGGCGAGGGGGTCTTCGTCGACCGGCGCGCGGACGGCACCGCGTTCCTCGCCTGGTTCACGCATCGGCCCCGCTGAAGGAAGCGCCCGCGATGACGACCGCCCTGAAGGCCTTCGCCTTCGTCCTCTTCCTGGCCGACCCCGTGCAAGCCTTCGCCCGGGATCCCTGCCACGAGAAGACCACGCCCGAGTGCGTCGCGCGCCAGAAGGAGAATTGCCGCAAGGCCGTCGACTACGGCCTCGCCACGGCGCGGGAGCTGCCCGCCAAGGGCCCGTCCGAGCTCGAGCGCAAGCGCGAGCTCGTGAGGAAGATCGAGAGCCTCATCGCCGATCGCCGCCGCGCCGGCGCCGACGAATGCCGCACCTGGTCGGAGGTGATGGGCATCGCGTTCAACCAATGAACTGCGCTCGCCGCGTCGCATGCCTGTTCCTGGCGGCGCCCGTCGCAGTCCTCGCGGCCGGCGGCCCGCCCGCGCCGCGTGAACTGCGCGAAGAGCTGGAGGCGTGGGTCGGCCGCGGACCGGCGCACGCCGGTGCGTTGTACGTGGCTGCCAGGACGGCGGCGCGAGCGGGCGACGAGGCGCTCGCGATGCTGTGGCTCGACCGGCTCGAGAAGGCGGGTTCCGGGGACGAGCTCGACCCGGACGATTTCGGTTCGTTCGCGGCCGGTGCCGCCTTTCGCGAAAGGGCCGACCGCTTCGCGCAGGCCGCGCCTCCCGTCGGGAGCGCCAAGGCGACCGAGACCGGGTGTCGCGACCTGCTTCCGGAAGGAACGGCGTGGGATGCCCGGCGGCGCGAGGTACTCGTCTCGAGCGGACGCCTTCGCGCGGTCTTCGCGATCGGCGCGGACGGGCGATGCCGGCCGGTGGTGCCGCAGGCCGACGGCGGCCTGCTCGCGGTCCTGGGCATGGCGGTCGACGCAGCGTCGGATTCGCTCTGGGTCGCGAGCACCGCCGCGCCGTTCATGGCGGATGCGAAGCCCGGGGAGGCCGGCACCGCCTTGCTGGCGCGCATCGACCTCGCCGCGGGACGTGTCGTCGAATCGGTCCCGCACCGCGGCGGCATGCTGAACGACCTCGCGATCGCGGGAGACGGCACCATCTTCGTCACGGAATCCGCGGGGGGTGCGATCCTGCGCCTGCCGGCGGGCGGCCGGGCGCTCGAACCCCACGTCCCGGCCGGGACGTTCGAGGGGCCCAACGGCATTGCCGTTCTCGAAGCCGGAGTGCTGCTCGTGGCGGACTTCCACGGGCTGTCGCTGGTGGCGACCGATGCGTCGGGGAAGGTCGTGCGCGATCGCCTCGCGTCGCCGCCGGGCCTGTATCTCGGCGGCATCGACGGGATCGCGAGGCGCGGCAGGCAACTCGTCGCGATCCAGAATCTCGCCGGCCGCGGGCGGGTCTGGTCCCTCGAGGTGGACCGCGCGGCCCGGCGCGTCGGCGCGAAGCTGCTGCTGCGCGGGCAGCCCGATTTCCGCAACCCGACCACGGGTGCGATCGCGGGCGGGCGCTTCCTGTTTCTCGCCGATCCCAACCTGCAGGGGGCCGCGCCCGCGGGAGGCGTCACGCCGCTGCCGGCGGGCCGCCGGGGCCACCGGCTTCTCGCGCTGGAGCTGCCGGCCGACTAGCTCTTCAGGTGGTCGCCGACCTTCACGATCTTGAGCGTGTTGGTGCCGCCCGCCTTGCCGATGGGCTCGCCGATCGTGATCACGATGAGATCGCCCATCTCCACCACGCCGCTCTTCACGAGCACGCGCTCGGCCTCGGCGAGCAGCTCCTCGCGGTCGTGGCCGACGTACTTCACCTGCAGCGGGTACACGTCGCGGAAGAGCGTCGTCCGGTAGTGCGTGTTGGGCTGCGAGGTGAGGGCGTAGATGGGCACGCCGCAGTTCAGCCGGCTCATCCACAGGGCCGTCGAGCCCGATTCGGTGAGCGAGGCGATGGCCTTCACCTTGAGGTGGAAGGCCGTGAAGAGCGCGCCCATGGCGATGGACTGGTCGACGCGCGTGAACACGCGGTCGAGGAACTCGCGCTCGAGGGCGACGGGCATCGACTTCTCGGCCTCGACGCAGATGCGGCTCATGGCCTCGATCGTCTCGACCGGGTACTGGCCCGTGGCGCTCTCGGCCGAGAGCATCACGGCGTCGGTGCCGTCGAGCACGGCGTTGGCGACGTCGGAGACTTCCGCGCGCGTGGGCACGGGCGAGGAGATCATCGACTCCATCATCTGCGTGGCGGTGATGGTGAGCTTGTTGAGCTCGCGGGCCTGCCGGATCATGCGCTTCTGCAGGGCGGGCACCGACGCGTCGCCCACTTCCACGGCGAGGTCGCCGCGCGCGACCATGATGCCGTCGCAGGCCCGCATGATCTCCTCGAGCGCGGGGATCGCCTCGGCGCGCTCGATCTTGGCGATGAGGAGCGCGTGGCCGCCGCGAGCGCGCAGCAGCTCCTTGGCCATGTACATGTCGGCGCCGCTCTTGGGGAACGACACCGCGAGGTAGTCGACGTTGAGCTTTGCCGCAGTGCCGATGTCCTCGATGTCCTTGGACGTCAGGGCGGCCGCGGTGAGGCCGCCGCCCTGGCGGTTGATGCCCTTGTTGTTCGAGAGCACGCCGCCGTGTCGCACGATGCAGGCGATGGCGCTGCCGCGCACCTCGTTCACGTCGAGCACGATCTTGCCGTCGTCCAGGAGGAGGACGTCGCCCTCCTTCACGTCGTTGGGCAGTTCCTTGTAGTCGAGGCCGACGCCCTCGTGGTCGCCCAGCTCGAGCGTCGCGTCGAGGATGAACCGCTCGCCGGGCTTGAGGAGTGTCTTGCCCTCCTTGAACTTGCCGACGCGGATCTTGGGCCCCTGCAGGTCGCCCATGATGCCGACGGCGCGGCCCACCTTGCGGCAGGTCTCGCGGACCAGGTTCGCGCGGGCCTCGTGGTCTGCCGCGGTGCCGTGCGAGAAGTTCAGGCGCACGACGTCGACGCCGGCGCGGAACATGCGCTCGAGGACGGCAGGCTCGCTGGACGCGGGACCGAGCGTCGCGACGATCTTGGTGCTTCTCAGCATGCAGGACTCCTCTTCCGAAGTAACCGGGAGTGTAACCCGGCGCTGCAGCTGCCCCGGGCGGCGCCCTAGCCGGCGGCGCGCGCCTCGAGGATTTCGACGGCGGGCAGCACCTTGCCTTCGAGGAACTCGAGGAAGGCCCCGCCGCCGGTGGAGATGTAGCCGATGCGGTCGGTGACACCGTATTTCGCGATCGCGGCGAGCGTATCGCCGCCGCCCGCGATGGAGAAGGCCGGGGATTCGGCGACGGCCAGGGCGACGGCCTTCGTGCCGCCCCCGAACGCGTCGAACTCGAAGACGCCGACCGGGCCGTTCCAGACGATGGTGCCGGCCTTCTTCAGGATGTCGGCATAGCACCGGGCCGTGTCCGGGCCGATGTCGAAGATCATGTCGTCGGCGGCAACGTCGGCGGCCTGCTTCGTGGTGGCCGGCGTGTCCGCCGCGAAGGCCTTGCCGCACACCGCGTCGGTGGGCACGGGCACGCCGGCGCCTCGCGCCTGCATCATCGACTGGATTTCCCTCGCCTCGCCCAGGAGATCGGCCTCGCAGAGCGACTTGCCCACCGGCAGGCCCGCGGCGAGCATGAACGTGTTGGCGATGCCGCCGCCGACGATGAGCTGGTCGACCTTGCCGGCGAGGCTCTTGAGGATCGTGAGCTTCGTCGAGACCTTGGAGCCCGCGACGATCGCCACGAGCGGGCGCTTCGGCGCGGCGAGGGCGCGGCCGAGCGCGTCCAGCTCGGCGGCGAGGAGCGGGCCCGCGCAGGCGACCTTCGCGAACTTCGCGATGCCGTGCGTGGTGGCTTCCGCGCGGTGCGCGGTGCCGAAGGCGTCGTTCGCGAAGACGTCGCAGAGCGCGGCCATCTTCCTCGCGAGCGCCTCGTCGTTCTTCTTCTCGCCCTTGTTGACGCGGCAGTTCTCGAGGAGGACCACCTCGCCGGGCTTCACGTCCACGCCGTCCACCCAGTCCGCCTTCAGGGGCACGTCGCGGCCCAGGAGCTCCGCGAGGCGCTTCGCGACGGGCGCCAGGGAATCCTCCGGCGCGAGCGTGCCTTCCGTCGGCCGGCCCAGGTGCGAGGTGACCATGACGGCGGCGCCCTTGTCGAGCGCCATGCGGATGCCGGGGACGGAGGCGCGGATGCGCGTGTCGTCCGTGATGGAGCCGTCGTCGGCCTGGGGGACGTTCAGGTCGGCGCGGATGAAGACGCGCTTGCCCGCGAGGTCGAGATCGGCCAGCTTGAGCACCTTCACATTCTTCTCCAGATCGAGGTATGCGACGGGTTGTGTCGTCCGCCCGCTCGTTCCACGCGCTTGACCTGCCGAAAGACGCGGCAGGTCAGCGGTCGACGCAACGAGTGGGGCGTGCCTTGTCCTACTTTGCCGACATGAGAGCGACCGTGGTATCCAACATGCGGTTCGAAAAGCCCCACTCGTTGTCGTACCAGGAACTCACCTTGACCAGCCGGCCCGACACCTTCGTGAGCGTCGAGTCGAACGTGGAGGAGGCCGGGTCGTGGTTGAAGTCGATCGAGACGAGCGGCGCCTTGTTGTAGTTCAGGATGCCCTTGAGGGGGCCGTCGGCGGCTTCCTTCATGATCGCGTTCACCTCGTCCACCGTCGTGTCGCGCGCGGCGATGAAGGAGAGGTCCACGACCGAGACGTTGATGGTCGGCACGCGGATGGCGTAGCCGTCGAGCTTGCCGTTCAGCTCGGGCAGCACGAGGCCCACGGCCGCGGCGGCGCCCGTCTTGGTCGGGATCATCGACATGGTGGCGGAGCGGGCGCGGCGCAGGTCCTCGTGGTACACGTCCGTGAGCACCTGGTCGTTGGTGTAGGCGTGGATGGTGGTCATGAGGCCCGTCACGAGGCCGATCTTCTCGTGCAGGGGCTTCACCAGCGGAGCGAGGCAGTTCGTGGTGCACGAGGCGTTCGAGATGACGGTATGCGCGGCCTTGAGCGTGCCGTGGTTCACGCCGAAGACGACGGTGGCGTCCACGTCCTTGCCGCCCGGGGCGGAGATGATGACCTTCTTCGCGCCGCCGGCCAGGTGCAGGCCCGCCTTCTCCTTGGTCGTGAAGAGGCCCGTGCACTCGAGCACGACATCGACGCCGAGTTCGCCCCAGGGGAGCTTCGAGGGGTCGCGCTGTGCCAGCACGCGGATGCGGTCGCCGCTCACCACCATGGCGTCGCCGTCGACGTCGACCTTGAACGGGAACTTGCCGTGGGCCGTGTCGTATCGCGTGAGGTGGGCATTCGTCTCGGCGTTGCCCAGGTCGTTGATCGCGACGATTTCGATGTCGTGGCGCTTGCCGCCCTCGTAGTGGGCGCGGAGGATGTTTCGGCCGATGCGGCCGTAGCCGTTGATGGCGACGCGGATGGTCATGTGGGAAGCTCCGGAAGAAGTGACGTGTGCGCGAAAAACGCTATTTTAGCCGATGGGGGGCAAGGCACCCGGCGCATCGGCGCCGGTGACGAGCCGGGTGAGGTCGTGCCAGGCGTAGGCAACGAGCCCGTAGGGGTGCCCGCCGACGGCGCCGGTCTTCTCGAGAACGGGCTCGCCGCCCAGCGCCTCGTAGAAAAAGCGCGCGCGGTTCGAGCGCAGCACCCACACGTAGAAGCCGAAGAGCCCGTGGCGAACGAAGTGGCGCGCCGCGGCCTCGACGAGCGTGCGTCCCACGCCGCGTCCCTGGTGGGCGGGGAGCACATAGAGCTCGGCGATCT
The DNA here is from genome assembly GCA_016711875.1 of Betaproteobacteria bacterium. Lineage (GTDB taxonomy): Bacteria > Pseudomonadota > Gammaproteobacteria > Burkholderiales > Usitatibacteraceae > FEB-7. The sequence goes on from JADJSD010000001.1 coordinate 1,583,289, forward strand.
CCGCCTCGAGGTCCGCGATGGATTCGCGCGGGTCTCCCACGGTGGCGAAGCCCACGACGCCGGCCTCCGGCGATTCGGCCACCAGCACGGCAGCGAGGCCCTGCCCGCCGAGGGTGGGGCCCCAGCCGGTCGCCCGGCGCCGCTTCAATTCCCGGTCGATGGCGAGCGCCGGGAGGATGCCCGCGTAGGTGGCGCGCCAGCCCTCGGCGTGCACCTGGCGGAGGGCCTCGGCGTCGGCAGGCCCCGCTCGGCGGACGGCCCAGTCGCCCACGCCGGCTACAGGACGGCGCGCACGGCGTCGGCGACGTGCGCCGCGTCCACGCCGAAGAGCTTGTAGACCTCGCTTGCCGGGGCGGATTCGCCGAAGCGATCGACACCGACCACGGCGCCCTCGAGGCCCACGTACTTGCGCCACAGGTCCGTGACGCCCGCCTCGACTGCGACGCGCGGCAGTCCCTTCGGCAGCACCTGGGCGCGCCAGGCCGCGTCCTGCCGGTCGAAGACGCTCGTGCAGGGCATGGAAACGACGCGGACCGGGATGCCGCTTTCGGCGAGCGCCTTCTGCGCGGCCATGGCGAGGCCGACTTCCGAGCCGGTGGCGATGATCACGGCCTTCGCGCCGGCGGCATCCGAGAGCACGTAACCGCCGCGACGGATGGCCGCGACGGCCTCGGGCGTGCGGGCCTGGAACGGCACGTTCTGGCGCGACAGGGCGAAGGCCGACGGGCCGTCGCGCCGTTCGAGGGCGCACGCCCAGGCCATCGCCGTTTCCACGGTGTCCGCGGGTCGCCAGAGATCGAGCCCCGGGATCAGGCGAAGGCTCGCAACCTGCTCCACCGACTGGTGCGTGGGCCCATCCTCGCCCAGGCCGATGGAGTCGTGCGTGAAGACGAAGATGTTGCGGATCTTCATGAGCGCCGCCATGCGGATGGCGTTGCGCGAGTAGTCGCTGAACGTGAGGAAGGTGCCGGAATAGGGGATGAAGCCGCCGTGAAGGGCGATGCCGTTGCAGATCGCGGCCATGCCGAATTCGCGCACGCCGTAGCTCACGTAGTTGCCCGCCTGCTTCGCGGAGACCCACTTCGAGCCGGACCAGTTCGTGAGATTGGAGCCCGTGAGGTCCGCCGACCCGCCCAGGAAGCCGGGCAGGTGCGGGGCGATGGCTTCGATCGCGATCTGCGATGCCTTGCGCGTGGCGACGGTCTCGCCCTTCGCGACGGCCTTGGCCACCATCTCCTCGACGACGCTGGCCCAGTTGGGCGGCAGGTCGCCGGCCATGCGGCGGCGGAACTCCTTCGCGAGATCCGGGTGGGCGGATTCGTACGCCGCGAAGCGCTTCGTCCATTCCGCCTCGAGCGCGCCGCCGCGCGGGCGCTGGTCCCAGGCGCCGTAGACGCCCGGCGGGATCTCGAAGGGCGCATGCGGCCAGCCGAGGGCCTCGCGAGTGGCGGCCACTTCCTTGTCGCCGAGCGCGGCGCCGTGCACGCCTTCGGTGCCCTGCTTGCCCGGCGAGCCCTTGCCGATCACCGTCTTGCAGCAGATGAGGGTGGGCTTCGAGTCGTCCGCGCGCGCTTCCGCGATGGCGGCCTCGAGGGCCTTCGGGTCGTGGCCGTCCACGTTCGGGATGACGTGCCAGCCGTAGGCGGCGAAGCGCATCGGCGTGTTGTCGGTGAACCAGCCGTGGACCTCGCCGTCGATGGAGATGCCGTTGTCGTCGTACAGGACGATCAGCTTGCCCAGCGCGAGGGTGCCGGCGAGGGAGCACGCCTCGTGCGAGATGCCCTCCATGAGGCAGCCGTCGCCCACGAAGACGTACGTGTTGTGGTCGACGACCGTGTGGCCGGGGCGGTTGAATTCGGCGGCCAGGAGTTTCTCGGCGAGCGCCATGCCCACGGCGTTGGCGAGGCCCTGGCCGAGCGGGCCGGTGGTCGTCTCGACGCCCGGGGTCACGTGCACCTCCGGGTGGCCGGGCGTCTTCGAGTGCAGTTGCCGGAAGGCCTTCAGGTCCTCGATCGCGAGCGCGTAGCCCGACAGGTGGAGCAGCGCGTACTGCAGCATCGACCCGTGGCCGTTCGACAACACGAAGCGATCGCGGTCGGCCCAGGCCGGGTTCGACGGGTTGTGCCGCAGGAACCGGCGCCAGAGCACCTCCGCGATTTCCGCCATGCCCATGGGCATGCCGGGGTGGCCGGAATTGGCCTTCTGCACCGCGTCCATGGAAAGGGCGCGGATGGCGTTCACGAGATCTGCGTGGGGGACCTGCGGGGCGGCGGAGGACATTCGAAAAGCCCTGGGAAGGAAAGGGGTGCGGCGGATGAGCCGTATTTTATCGCGGAACGCGTCCGGGCTCCCCGCGCGGGTCGCGGGGACCGGGGTCGCGGCGCGGGATCTAGCGGCCCGAGGCCTGCTTGCGACGCTCCATCAGCCGCCAGATCATCGGCGTGAGGATGGTCTGCATCGCCAGGTCCATCTTGCCGCCCGGGCACACGATCGTGTTGGCGCGCGACATGAAGGAATCCTTGAGCATCGAGAGCAGGTACGGGAAGTCGATGCCGCGGGGGTTCGCGAAGCGGATGACGAGGAAGCTCTCGTCGGGCGTCGGGATGAAGCGGGCGATGAAGGGGTTCGAGGTGTCCACCGTGGGCACGCGCTGGAAGTTCACGTGCGTGCGCGAGAACTGGGGGCAGATGTAGTTGATGTAGTCGGGCATGCGCCGAAGGATCGTGTCCGTGACGGCCTCCGTGGAGTAGCCGCGCATCGAGCGGTCGCGGTGCAGCTTCTGGATCCACTCGAGGTTCATGACCGGCACCACGCCGATGAGGAGGTCCGGGTACTTCGCGACGTCCACGTCGCCGCAGGCGACGGCGCCGTGCAGGCCCTCGTAGAAGAGGCAGTCGGTGCCGACCGGGAGGTCTTCCCACTCGGTGAAGGTGCCGAGCGGCTGCTTGTAGGGAGCGGCCTCCCCGTCGTCGTGCAGGTAGCGGCGGCGCTTGCCCCGGCCGGCGAGCGAGTAATCGCGGAAGAGGGCCTCGAGCTCAGCGAACAGGTTCGAGTCGGGACCGAAGTGGCTCATGTGGCGGTTGCCCGCGTTCCACTCCTCGGCCATCTTCATCTTCATCTCGGTGCGGTTGTAGCGGTGGAAGCTGTCGCCCTCGACGAAGGCGGCGTTCACGTTCTCGCGCCGGAAGATCTGCTCGAAGGTGCGCATGACCGAGGTGGTCCCGGCGCCGGAGGAGCCCGTGATGGCGATGATGGGGTGCTTGGCCGACATGCTGTTCAGCTCCGCGTGGTGAAAAGCGAGCGTTCCTGGAAAAGGGGCGGGGCGCGCGGCGGTTCGATGCCGGCGTCGTGGTCCCGGTGATAGCGCTCGATGCGCTCGACTTCCTCGCGCGAGCCGAGAATGACCGGCACGCGCTGGTGCAGGCCCGTGGGATCGACCTCGAGAATGCGCCCGCGGCCGGTGGAAGCGAGGCCACCGGCCTGCTCGATCACCATCGCCATGGGATTCGCCTCGTAGAGCAGGCGCAGTCGCCCGGGCTTGGCCGGGTCCTTGGTGTCCCGCGGGTACATGAACAGCCCGCCGCGCACGAGGATGCGGTGCACTTCGGCCACGAGCGAGGCGATCCAGCGCATGTTGAAGTCGTTGCCGCGCGGCCCGCTCTTGCCCTGCACGCATTCGTCCACGTAGCGGCGCACGGGCGCCTCCCAGAAGCGCGCGTTCGAGGTGTTGATCGCGAATTCGCGCGTGGCCTCGGGAATGCGCATGTCCGGATGGGTGAGGATGAACTCGCCCATGGCCCGGTCGAGCGTGAAGCCATGGGTACCGTGGCCGAGCGTGATGACGAGCATCGTCGTCGGCCCGTAGATGGCGTAGCCCGCGGCGACCTGCTTCGTGCCGGGCTGAAGGAAATCCGCCGCCGTCGGCTCCGACACGCCTTCGGGGCAGCGAAGCACCGAAAAGATGCTGCCCACGGATACGTTCACGTCGATGTTGGACGAGCCGTCCAGCGGGTCGTAGACGAGGAGGTAGCGGCCGCGCGGATAGGCGTCGGGGATGATGTAGGGCTCGTCCCGTTCCTCGGAAACCAGCCCGGCCAGGTGGCCGCCCCACTCGTTCGTGGCCACGAAGATCTCGTCGGCCAGGACGTCGAGGCGCATCTGCTTCTCGCCCTGCACGTTGTCCGTGCCCGCGCTGCCGAGCGAGCCGGCGAGCGCGCCCTGGCCCACGGCGTTGCCGATGCGCTTGCACGCGAGCCGGATGTGGTTGATGACGGCCGTGAACTCGCCCGTCGCGCCCGGCACCTTGCGCTGCTCGGCCAGGAAGAACTGCGTGATGGTGGGACGGGTCTCGACGACGAGAGAGGGCCTCATGGCGATGTCCTCAGGCGGCGCGGCGCGTGCGGCCGTGCATCGCCGCGAGCGACTCGAGCGTGAGGAAGGCCCCGCCTGCGCGGGCGGCGTCCTCGCCCGCGAGGGGGTGCGCGGGATCGCCCAGGTGAGGGAGCGTGAGATCGGCTTCGCCGAAATCCTGGGAACGGGTCCAGCGCGTGGGCGTGACGACGGTGAAGATTCCCGCCGCCTTGGCCGCGGCGAGGCCGTTGGCGGAATCCTCGAAGGCCACGGCATCTTCCGGCGAGAGGCCGAGCGCCGAGAGGGCGAGCCGGTAGATGTCCGGCGCGGGCTTCTTGGCCGGCACCACGTCCCCGCAGGCGATGACGGAGAAGCGGCGGTGCGCGCCCTTTCCGAGCTCGGCGTCCAGGAGCGCGGCGACATTGGCGGAGGTGGTCGTCGAAGCGATGCCGATCCGCACGCCGGCCACGAGGGCCTCGTCGAGCAGGCGGGCGATGCCGGGGCGAAGCGGCGAGCCGCCGGCGGCGACGAGTTCGGCGTAGCGGTCGGTCTTCACGCGATGCAGGTTCGCCACGTTCGCCGCGAGCCGCGCGCGTTCCGATTCGTTCACCGGCAGGCCGGCGAAGAACTGCGAGAGGCGTTCCTTGCCGCCGGAGATGCGCAGAAGCACTTCGTACTGTTCGGCGTTCCAGGCGTACGGGAGCTGGAATTCGAGGAAGGCCGAGTTGAAGGCCTGGCGATGGGTTTCCTCCGTGTCGGCGAGCGTGCCGTCGACGTCGAACAGCAGGGCCTTCAGGGTCATGGCGTTCCTCCGTATCCGCGAAGATCTGGCTCGCGCGCGTTATCCGCGAAGACCCGGCTCGCGCGCAGGTCCTCGGCTTCTATCGTCATGAGGGCGTCCGGGGCCACGGGTCCGCTTCGCGAGGCGAAGAGGCGGTTGGCCTGGCGAAGGCGCGCGCGGTCGAGGGCGTTGCGGATCGAGCGGGCGTTGGCGAAATGGGGCCGGGTGCGGCGGATCTCGATGTACTCGACCAGCGCTTCGCGGGCCCCGGGGCTCAGGCGGTACTGCATCCCGCCCAGCATCAGGTCGGAGATGGCGAGGAGCTCCTCCGGCGCGTAGTCCGGGAAGTCGATGTGGTGGGCGATGCGCGAGGAAAGGCCGGGGTTCGCCTTGAAGAAGGTGTCCATGCGGTCCTTGTACCCGGCCACGATCACGACGAGGTCGTCGCGCTGGTTCTCCATCACCTGCAGGAGGATCTCGATCGCCTCCATGCCGTAGTCGCGCTCGTTCTCGGGGCGGTACAGGTAGTAGGCCTCGTCGATGAAGAGCACGCCGCCCATCGCGCGCTTCACGACCTCCTTCGTCTTGGGCGCCGTGTGGCCGATGAACTGGCCCACGAGGTCGTCGCGGGTGACGGCGACGAGGTGGCCTTTCCGGCAGTAGCCCAGGCGGTGGAGGATCTCCGCCATCCGCAGCGCCACCGTGGTCTTGCCCGTGCCGGGGTTTCCCGTGAACGACATGTGCAGCGAGGGGGCCGACGCCGAAAGGCCGACCTGGCGCCGGGCGCGGTCGACCACCAGCAGCGCCGCGATCTCGCGGATGCGCGTCTTCACCGGCGCGAGGCCCACGAGGCTCCCGTCGAGCTCCGCGAGGAGCGCGGGAAGTCCCGCCTCCTGCGAAAGGGCTTCGAGGTCGATGGTGAGCGCGTCGTTCATCGGGGCGTGCTTCGGGGATCAGCTGTAGCGCTCGCCCTCGGGCCTGGCGGTCGCGTAGGAGCGCGTGCTGTAGCGCTGGATGCGCCCCGCGCCTTCCTCGCGCCGCAGCTCGAAGCCGGGCTCGACCTTCGGGCGGTTCACGATGAACGACAGCCGCAGCGCCTCCCAGCCGTGCGTCGAGTCGAACGCGTTCAGCTTCACGTAGTGGTTCGGGAAGGCCTTGCGGCAGGCGTTCACCTCGGTCATCACGCCGGCGGCGTCCTTCAGGTCGAACATGGGGTTTCCGTACATTTCCCAGTAGGTGTTGCGCGGGTGCGGGTCGTCCGTGTATTCGATGGAGACGGCCCAGCCCTTGGCAAGACAATACTCGACCTGCGCCTTGATCTGGGTGTCGGTGAGGTCGGGGAGGAAGGAAAAGGTCCCTTGCGTGAGTCTCATGGCGGCATTCCTCAGGCGGCGGTCGGGGTGGGGACGAAGTCGAGCGTGTCGGTGGAGGCGTAGTCGAAGGTGACCTCGCCCCAGGTGTCCAGCGCGGCCTTGAGCGGCGCGCAGCTCTTCGCGGCGTTCGCGAGAATCGCGGGACCCTCGTTCCAGATGTCGCGACCCTCGTTGCGGGCGAGAACCATCGCCTCGAGCGCGACGCGGTTGGCCGTGGCGCCGGCCTGGATGCCCATCGGATGGCCGATCGTGCCGCCGCCGAACTGCAGCACCACGTCGTCGCCCAGGTAGTGCAGCAGCTGGTGCATCTGGCCGGCGTGGATGCCGCCCGAGGCCACCGGCATCACGCCGCGAAGCCCGCCCCAGTCCTGCTCGAAGAAGATGCCGCGCTCGAGGTTCACCGGGTTGTTCTCCTCGCGCAGGATGTCGTAGAAGCCCTGGACCGAGTTCGGGTCGCCCTCGAGCTTGCCGACGATGGTGCCGGCGTGGATGTGGTCGACGCCCGACAGGCGCATCCACTTGGAGATCACGCGGAACGAGATGCCGTGCGTCTTCTGGCGCGTGTAGGTGGAATGCCCCGCGCGGTGCAGGTGCAGGATCATGTCGTTCCTGCGGGCCCACTTGGCCATCGACTGGATCGCCGTGTAGCCGATCACCAGGTCGATCATGACGATGGTCGAGCCGAGCTCCTTCGCGAATTCCGCGCGCTCGTACATGTCCTCCATCGTGCCGGCGGTGATGTTGAGGTAGGTGCCCTTGATTTCGCCCGTGGCGGCCTGCGCGCGGTTCACGGCTTCCATGCAATAGAGGAAGCGGTCGCGCCAGTGCATGAAGGGCTGCGAGTTGATGTTCTCGTCGTCCTTGGTGAAGTCGAGGCCGCCCTTGAGCGCCTCGTAGACGACGCGGCCGTAGTTCTTGCCCGACAGGCCCAGCTTCGGCTTCACCGTGGCCCCCAGCAGCGGCCGGCCGAACTTGTCGAGGCGCTCGCGCTCCACGACGATGCCCGTGGCGGGGCCCTGGAAGGTCTTCACGTAGGCGATCGGCAGGCGCATGTCCTCCAGGCGCAGGGCCTTGAGCGGCTTGAAGCCGAAGACGTTGCCGATGATCGAGGCCGTGAGGTTCGCGATGGAACCGGCCTCGAAAAGGTCGATGTCGTAGGCGATGTAGGCGAAGTACTGGCCCGGCGTTCCCGGCACGGGATCCACGCGGTAGGCCTTGGCGCGGTACATGTCGCAGGCGGTGAGGCGGTCGGTCCAGACCACCGTCCAGGTGGCGGTCGAGGACTCCCCGGCGACGGCGGCGGCGGCCTCCTCGGGGTCCACGCCTTCCTGCGGCGTGATCCGGAAGAGCGCGAGGACGTCGGTCTCCTTCGGCTGGTAGTCCGGCTGCCAGTAGCCCATCTGGGCGTACTTCATGACGCCGGCGCGGTAGCGGTCGGCAGGGTCGTTGGCCATGGCGTTTCTCTCCTTACGCGGTGTGGGTCCAATCTAGCCCTCGCTATGCATAAGTGACAGTCAATAGTTCTTATCGCTACGATAAGGTTTTGCTGACATTTCGGCCGCCGCCGAGGGAACGCCGCCATGCCCGTCCGCCATGCCACCGTCCGCCAGTTGCGCGTCTTCGATGCCGTCGCGCGCCACCGGTCCTTTTCCCGGGCCGCCGAGGAGCTGCACCTTTCCCAGCCGGCCGTCTCGATGCAGGTAAAGGCGCTCGAGGCGCAGGCGGGCCTCCCGCTCCTGGAGCAGGTGGGCAAGAAGATCTTCCTGACCGAGGCGGGGCAGGTCGTGCACGGCCGGGCGAATACCGTCATCCGGGAGCTGGCCGAGGCCGACGAGGCGCTGGCGGCCTTGCAGGGGCTAACCGAGGGGCGACTTCCGATCGCGGTGGTCTCGACGGCGAAGTACTTCGCGCCGCCGCTTCTCGCCCGGTTCCTCCGCGCGCACCCGGCGGTGAAGCTGGAGCTGGCCATCGACAACCGCGAGGCGGTCATCGCCAAGCTGGGCGCCAACGAGGTGGACCTCGCCATCATGGGACGGCCGCCGGCCGAACTCGATACCGCTTCGCAGGCCTTCGCCCCGCACCCGCATGTGGTGATCGCCCCGGCCGGCCATCCGCTGGCCGGACGAAAGCGCTTGCGGCTGGAGGACCTGGCCAGGGAACGCTTCGTGGTGCGGGAGCCCGGATCGGGCACGCGCACGCTTCTCGAGAAACACTTCGCCGACCGGGGTCTCACGGTGCCGGTGGCCATGCAGATGGCCTCCAACGAGACCATCAAGCAGGCCGTGATCGCGGGCCTGGGGCTCTCGTTCCTGTCGCGGCACACCCTGGGCCTCGAGCTCGCGGCGGGCCGCCTGGTGGCGCTCGATGTCGTCGGGATGCCTCTCCTGCGCGAGTGGTACGTGGTTCACCTGGCGCCGAAGCGCCTCTTGCCGGTAGCGTCCGCCTGCCGGGCCTTCATCCTCGCCGAAGCCCCTCGCCTGCTGGCGTCGCCGGAGTGGGGCGAGGGGGGGTGGCCGGCCCCCGAAAAGCACCGAAGCGCTTGAAACATCTGGCTTTTGGGTCGCCCAAACCCTATAATTCTCTCTTTTCTCCACCGACAAGCTGCTTGGGCACGTTCCAACAGAAAGGCTTGCACCCGCCGCCCCTGGCCTAGGGGCGCCGCCGCATCGTTTTTTCGATGCGGAAGGCGCCCGAAGGCGCACTCCAGGGCGGAAAAGCCTCCTGACGCGGACGACGGCCTCCAAGAGGCAGCTGCCAGAAGAAGGGGGTATCGGAGTGAAGGGACTGCACATCATCGCCGACCTGTACGGCTGCCGGAACCGCGACCTGCTGGCCTCCTCCGCCAAGCTCCGCGAAACCTGCGTGGCGGCCTGCAAGGACGTGGGGCTCACGGTCCTCGGGGACCATTTCTACCAATTCCAGGGGCTCGACGCGACGCAGCAAGGCGGCGCCACCGGCGCGGTCATCTTCGCGGAATCCCACCTCGCCATCCATACCTGGCCCGAGCGCGACGGCGCGACGCTGGACGTGTACGTCTGCAACGTCACCTGCGACAACAGCCAGAAGGCCGAGCAGCTCTACGAGACCCTCTCGCAGGCCCTGCTTCCCGACGACAGCCTCGTCGAGCGCATCTGGCGCGGCCGCGACCTGCCGATCAAGCAGAAAAAGCTCGCCGCGGTCCGCTAGCCGGCCCCGCAGCAATGTCCGAGCGCATCTTCGAGCGCCTGAACGACTCGAGCGGCGCCTGGTTCGACGGCACGCTCGTCGAACGGCGCCAGACCCCCTTCCAGCTCCTCGAGGTGTACGAGACCCCGGAACTCGGCCGCATCTTCCGGCTCGACGGCTTCAACATGACGAGCGAGAGGGACGAATTCTTCTATCACGAGAATCTCATCCACCCCGCGGCCATCGCCCACCCGGGCCCGCGGCAGGCGCTCGTGATCGGGGGCGGCGACGGCGGTTCGTCCAAGGAGCTCCTGCGGCACGCGACGATCGAGCGGGTGCACATGGCCGAACTCGATCCGGACGTCATCGAGATCTCGAAGCGGCAGTTCGGCAAGGTCCACGGCGGGGCCTTCGACGACCCCCGCCTGCAGGTGACGGTTGGCGATGGCCTCGCCTACCTGCGCTCGACGCCGGTGCGCTACGACCTGGTCGCCATGGACCTCACGGACCCCGTCGGCCCCGCCGTGGAGCTCTACTCGCCCGCCACGTTCGCCCTCGCCAAGGGGGCGCTCGCCGAGGGCGGGGCGCTGGTGCTGCACGTCGGTTCGCCCTTTTCGCACCCGGATCGCGTGCGCCGGACGATTTCGGCCCTGCGGTCGGTCTTCCCGCTCGTCACGCCCTATTTCGTGCATATCCCGATCTACGGCTCGATCTGGGGATTCGCGGTGGCTTCCGGCAGCCTCGATCCGCGCGAGGTGGAACCCGCCGAGGTCGAATCGCGTCTCGCCGCCCGGGGCGTGAAGGGCCTTCGCTATTACAATGGCGACACCCATCGGGCGGTGTTCGCGCTGCCCAACTACGTGAAGTCGCTGCTGGCCTGACGGCCCCGTGCGGGGCAAGGGAAGGGGGAAGGGATGCTCAAGAGGATCCGGAAGTCCTCCACGCGCGTGACGCTCGTGCTCATCGGCCTTGCGGGGCTGGCGGGCTGCGGTGGCGACGACCGGCGCGACGTTTACGCCTCGCGCGAGGACTGCCTCGCGGACTGGGGCAACAAGCCCGAGGACTGCTCGCCCGCCACCGAATCGCGCCACGCGAGCCGCGGCTATTTCTACGGCCCCTCGTACACGCACCGCTCGTCCTCGGGGGGCTCCTACAGCCGCAGCTCCAGCGCTTCGAGCCGCTCGATCGGGTCGTCCTCGTCCTCCTCCTCCTCCTCATCGTCCTCGCGCGGCGGCTTCGGCAGCTCGGCGCGGTCCTCCTCGAGCTGAACCCCCCATGAAACGAGAGGAACTCGTCCCGCGAATCGACTGGCCCCGCAAGGTGGAGGAGCTGGGCTTCCATTTCCACACCATCGACGGCGTCTACTGGGACGAACGCGCCTGCTACCGGTTCACGAGCGCGGAGGTCGACAAGCTCGAACTCGCCACCGGCGAGCTGCAGTCGCGTTGCATCGACGCGGCCGGGCGCGTCATCGAGAGCGGCGATTACGAGCGCTTCCGCATCCCCGAGGCCTTCATCCCGCTCATCGAGCAGTCCTGGAACGACGACGAGAAATCGCTCTTCGGCCGCTTCGACCTCTCGTGGGACGGCAGCGGCGAGCCCAGGATGCTCGAGTACAACGCCGACACGCCCACGGCCCTGCTGGAAGCGAGCGTCGTGCAGTGGTACTGGCTCCAGGACGTCTTCCCCGGACACGACCAGTTCAATTCGCTGCACGAGCGCCTCATCGACCGCTGGAAGGAGATGAAGGCCGACTTTCCCGCCGACGGCCTCGTGCACTTCGCCTGCGTCGCCGAGAGCGCGGAGGACCAGGGCAACCTCGACTACCTCTGCGACACCGCCATGCAGGCCGGGCTCCAGACGAAGGCGCTCGACATGGCCGACATCGGCTGGGACGGACGACGCTTCCGCGACCTCGAGGACACCCCCATCGCGGTCCTCTTCAAGCTCTACCCCTGGGAATGGCTCGCCCGCGAGGAATTCGGCCAACACCTGCTCAAGCGCACCGTGCGCGTGGTCGAGCCCGCGTGGAAGATGCTGCTGTCGAACAAGGCCATCCTGCCGGTGCTCTGGGAGATGTTCCCGGACCACCCGAACCTCCTGCCGGCCTTCTTCGAGCCCGGGAAGTTCGCGACCGACTTCGTGAAGAAGCCCCTCTACTCGCGCGAGGGCGCCAACGTGTCCATCACCTCGGGCGGGCGCACGCTCGAGGAGCCCGGCGAGTACGGCGAGGAAGGCTTCATCTGGCAGGGCTACCACCCGCTCCCGCAGTTCGGCGGCAACCACACCGTCATCGGCTCGTGGATCGTGGGCGAGGAGCCGGCCGGCATCGGCATCCGCGAGGACGACTCGCCCATCACCAAGAATTCCAGCCGCTTCGTTCCCCACCACTTCGCCTGACGCACCCCACTCCCGAGGAAACGCCATGAGAGAGATCTTCGACTCGTTCGCCGGCTTCGACGACTTCCTGGTGTACCTCGCCGTGTCGCTCGGCCTTCTCGCGATGTTCGTCGCGATCTACGTGCGCGTGACGCCGCACCGCGAGATCACGCTCATCCGCGAAGGCAACATCGCGGCCTCCTACAGCCTCGCGGGCGCGCTCCTGGGCTTCATCGTGCCGCTCGCCTCCGCGGTGAAGAACAGCGTGAGCCTCGTGGACATGGCCATCTGGGGGCTCATCGCCCTCGTGGTCCAGGTGATCACCTTCGTCGTCGTGAAGCTCATGATCCCGCGCATCAACGACAACATCGCCGAGGGCAAGGAGGCGTCGGGGTTCTTCCTGGGCGCGCTTTCGCTCGGCGTGGGAATGCTGAACGCGGCCTGCATGACCTACTAGGGGCGGCGCAGCGTGCCCTCGCCCCGGGCCGGAACGGCCGGGCGGTTGTGCTAGCATCGACTCGAAGCCTTATCTCCGCCATCGTCATGGCCTCCCCCCGCATCTACTGCGGCGTCCGGCTCGGTCCGGGCGCCCAGTTCGCCCTCTCCGACGAAGCCGCCAACCACATCGCCAAGGCGCTGCGCCTTGCCGCGGGCGATTCCCTCGTGGTGTTCGACGGGCGCGGCGGCGAATACGAGGCGGTGATCCTGCGCGTGGACCGCGGTCGCGTGGACGTGAAGACGGGCGCCTTCCGCGACGTCGAACGCGAATCGCCGGTCGAGGCGGGGCTCGTCCAGGGGCTGCCGGAGGCCGACAAGATGGACTGGATCCTGCAGAAGGCCGTGGAGCTCGGCGTCGCCTGGGTGCAACCGGTCGTCTGCGACCGCAGCGTCGTGCGCCTGTCGGGCGAACGGGCGGCGCGGCGCCAGGCGCATTGGCAGCGGGTGATGATCGCCGCCTGCGAGCAGTGCGGACGCAACCGCGTGCCGGAACTGAAGCCGACCGCCGCATTCCGCGACTGGGCCGCGATGGCCGGCGATGCCCGCCGCTGGATGCTGATGCCGGGCGCCGAGGAGCCACTCGCCGCGCAACCCCCGCCGGACGGCCCGGTGCAGCTCCTGGTGGGCCCCGAGGGCGGGCTTTCGGAGCGGGAGATCGACATCGCCCTGACCATCGGCTTCAAGCCCCTGACGCTCGGGCCGCGCATCCTTCGCACCGAGACGGCGCCCCTGGCGGCCCTCGCCGCGATGCAAACCCTGTGGGGCGACTTCCGCGGGTAGAATCCGCCGGCCCCCGCAAGAATCGAGTCCATGGCCAAGCAGCCCGCCCTCAAGACCGAAGCCTTCGTGAAGTGGTTCCGGTCCGCCACGCCCTACATCCACCAGTGGGGCGGGGCGACGTTCGTCATCGCCTTCGGCGGCGAGGTGCTCGCCGACGGCGAGTTCCAGCAGCTCACGCACGACATCAACGTGCTGATGAGCCTGGAGGTGCGCGTGGTGCTGGTCCACGGCACGCGCCCGCAGATCGAGGAGCAGATGCGCCAGCACGGCGTGACGCCTCGCTACGTGGCCAACCGCCGCGTGACCGACGACCGGGCCCTCGCCTGCGTGAAGGAGGCGAACGGCATCGTGCGCGTGGAGATGGAAGCGCTCCTGTCGATGGAACTCGCCAACAGTCCCATGTGGGGCGCGGACATCCGCGTGTCCTCGGGCAACTTCGTCACCGCGAAGCCGGTCGGCGTCGTGGGCGGCGTCGATTTCGGCCACACGGGCGAGGTGCGCAAGATCGACGCGGAGGGCATCCGCCGGCGCCTGGACGACCACGAGGTGGTGCTCCTGTCGCCCCTGGGCTTCTCGCCGACCGGTGACGTGTTCAACTGCACGGTCGAGGACGTCGCGACCTCCACGGCGATCGCTCTCGGTGCCGACAAGCTCATTTTCCTCACCGAGACGGCCGGTGCACTGGACGCCAAGGGCCGGCTGATCTCCGAGATGACGGTGAAGCAGGCCGACGAGATCCTGGTCGCGGGCAACGGGACGCTGCCCGAGGACGTGAAGATCTACCTGCCCTGCGCGGTGAAGGCGTGCCGCGGCGGCGTGAAGCGTGCGCACCTGGTGAGCCGGCACGTCGACGGCGCGCTCCTCATCGAGCTCTTCACCCACCACGGCATCGGGACGATGCTCGTGCCCGAGTCGCCCGAAGTGATCCGCGGTGCCGGCGCCGGCGACGTGGCCGGCATCGTGCAGATCATCGAGCCGCTCGAGCAGCAGGGCATCCTGGTGAAGCGCGACCGCGGCCAGCTCGAGCGCGAGATCGAGCGCTTCTACGTGATCGAGAGCGAGGGGAACATTCTCGGCTGCGCCGCGCTCTATCCATTCCCGGAGGAATCGAGCGTGGAGCTCGCGTGCCTCGCCGTGAACCCGTACTACCGCGACGGCGGCCGGGGCGAGCGGCTCCTCGCCTTCGCCGAGGCGAGCGCGAGGAAGCAGGGGTTCAAGACGCTCTTCGTGCTCTCGACGCGCACCACGCACTGGTTCATCGAGCGCGGCTTCGCCGAGGCCGATCTCGCCCGCCTGCCGGAGCGCAAGCAGGCCCTGTACAACTATGATCGCCGTTCCAAGATCTTCACCAAAGGACTCTAGCCATGGCCCGAATGGTCCAGTGCATCAAGCTGCAACGCGAGGCCGAGGGCCTCGACTTCCCCCCGTATCCCGGCGAGCTGGGCAAGAAGCTCTGGGAAAGCGTTTCCAAGGAGGCATGGAAATCCTGGCTCGAGCACCAGAAGATGCTGGTGAACGAGAACCGGCTGAACCTGGCCGACGCGCGGGCGCGCAAGTACCTGGAGGAACAGATGCGGAAGCACTTCTTCGGCGAGGGCGCCGATGCGGCGCAGGGGTTCGTGCCGAAGGCGTGAGCGACCGGGAGTGATGCGGGCTGAACATCTTTGGAACGCCGATGAACGCCGATAGAAGCCCGCCGATAGACGCCGATGATTCACCGGCGTCGTCAGTGCGGGCGTCGGTGAGCCAGATCGACAACTTGCGACTCAATGCTTCCACCCCGCTCGCCGGGTGAATTCCCGCCCAATCGGCGTTCATCGGCGTTCCAAAGATGTTCAGCTCGCATCACTCCCCAAAGAAAAAGCCGCCTTCGGGCGGCTTTTTCGTTCCCCGCGAGCGGAAATCAGTCCGACGAAGTCTCCCGCTCGAATTCTTCCGCCGTCACATGCCGCACGTCCTTTCCCTTCACCAGGTAGACGACGTACTCGGACATGTTCTTCGAGTGGTCCCCGATCCGCTCGAGGGCCTTCGCGACGAAGAGGATCTCGATGGAGGTGGAGATCGTCCGCGCATCCTCCATCATGAAGGTGATGAGCTGGCGCAGGATGCCGCGGAACTGGTCGTCGAGCAGCCGGTCCTGCTTCACGACTGCGGCGGCGGCGGCGAGGTCCACGCGCGCGAAGGCATCGAGCGCCTTCTTGAGCATGTCGAGCGCGTAGCCGGCGGCCACCTTGATCTCCGCGAAGCGCGGCAGCAGCAGTCGCTCCGAGGCGTAGATGAGCTTGGTCATCCGCGCGATCTTCTCGGCCTCGTCGCCGATCCGCTCCAGGTCCGTGATCATCTTGATGACCGTCATGATCATGCGCAGGTCCTGCGCGGCGGGCTGGCGACGCGCGATGATGTGCGCGCACTCCTCGTCGATCTTCACCTCGAGCGAATTCACGCGGTGGTCGTCGGCGACCACCTGGTCCGCGAGCTGCAGGTTGCCGGTGGCGAGCGCCTCGATGGCCGCCGTGATCTGCGTCTCGACCAGCCCGCCCATCTGCAGCACGTGGGAGCGGACGGTCTCGAGTTCCGCGTCGTAGCGCTTGGAGGTGTGTTCCTGGGTGTTGAGGGGCATGTCGGATCCTGGCGGATGGGGAGTTTGGGTCAAAGCTACCCGGTTTGCGGATGCTAGCCGGACATTGTGACCGGCGCGTGACGCCCTAGCGCTTGCGGTCGATGCGCCGCATGCCGGCCGGGTCGCCCAGGAGCAGCACGTCGGCCGGGCGACGGGCGAAGAGGCCATTGGTCACCACGCCCGGGAACTGGTTCAACTCCGACTCGAGGCCTGCGGGGTCCGTGATCGTGAGGCCGTGGACGTCCAGGATCACGTTGCCGTTGTCGGTGACGAAGCCCTCGCGCAGCACCGGCCGGCCGCCCAGCTTCACGAGCTGCCGCGCGACGAGACTCCTCGCCATGGGGATCACCTCGACGGGCAGGGGGAACGTCCCGAGGACGGGCACGAGCTTGGAGGCGTCCGCGATGCAGACGAACCGGCGGCTCGCCTGGGCGACGATCTTCTCGCGGGTGAGGGCGCCGCCGCCGCCTTTCACCATGGCGAGGTGCTCGGTGACCTCGTCCGCCCCGTCCACGTAGATCTCGCAGCCGTCGGTGTCGTTCAGTTCGCGCACGGCGATGCCGATGTCCTTCAGCCGCCGCGTGCTCGCCTCGGAGCTCGAGACGGCCCCGGCGATGCGGTGCTTCCAGGGGGCGAGGGCGGCGATGAAGTGGTTCACGGTCGAGCCGGTGCCCACGCCGACCATCATGTCGTCCTCGACGAAGGCGAGGGCGGCCTGCGCGCATTGCTTCTTGAGAGCGTCCTGGTCCATGGGCCCAATCATATATTGGTATTCTTGGGGTCAGGGAGAATCATGAAAACGGACTACCTCAGAAAGATCCTCTCGGCGCGCGTCTACGACGTCGCGATCGAGAGCCCGCTGGAACTCGCGCCGGCCATCTCGAAGCGCACCGGCAACCACGTCCTGCTCAAGCGCGAGGACAAGCAGCCGGTCTTCTCGTTCAAGCTGCGAGGGGCCTACAACAAGATGGCGCACCTCACGCCGGCGCAGCTCGCGCGCGGCGTCATCTGCGCGAGCGCCGGCAATCACGCGCAGGGCGTCGCGCTGGGGGCCCAGAAGCTCGGCGCGAAAGCCACCGTCGTGATGCCGCTGACCACGCCCCGCATCAAGGTCTCCGCCGTCTCGGCGCGGGGCGCGAAGGTCGTGCTGCACGGCGACAGCTATCACGAGGCCGCGCAGCACGCCAAGGCGCTCGCGAAGAAGGAGAAGCTCACCTTCGTTCACCCCTACGACGATCCGCTCGTCATCGCGGGGCAGGGCACGATCGGCATGGAGATCCTGCGCCAGCACCAGCATCCCATCGACGCGATCTTCGTTCCCGTGGGCGGCGGCGGCCTCATCGCCGGCATCGCGGCCTACGTGAAGGCCCTCTCGCCCTCGACCCGCATCGTGGGCGTGGAGCCGGTGGATTCCAACGCGATGACGGTCTCGCTCAAGGCGGGTCGCCGCGTGACGCTGCCGCACGTGAACATCTTCGCCGACGGCGTGGCCGTGCGGCAGGTCGGTCGCGAGACCTTCCGGATCTGCCGGGAGCTGGTCGACGAGATGGTGCTGGTCGATACCGACGAGACCTGCGCGGCCATCAAGGACATCTTCGAGGACACGCGCACGGTGGTGGAGCCCTCCGGGGCGCTCGCCCTGGCCGGGGCCAAGCGCTGGCTCGCCCGGCGCCGGCACAAGGGCCGCACCGTGGTCGCGATCGCCTGCGGGGCCAACATGAACTTCGACCGCCTGCGCTTCGTCGCCGAGCGCGCCGAACTCGGCGAGCATCGGGAGGCCGTGCTGGGCGTCACGATCCCGGAGAAGCCGGGCAGTTTCCGCGCGCTGTGCGAGCTGCTCGGCAAGCGCAGCGTCACGGAGTTCAACTACCGCATCGCGGACGCGGCCCGGGCCCACGTGTTCATCGGCGTGGCGGTGGCGGGCCGGGAGGAAACCGAACGCCTGATCGCGCAGCTCGACCGCGCCGGGCTCAAGGCCGTTGATCTCTCGGACAACGAGATGGCCAAGCTGCACGTGCGCCACCTGGTGGGCGGGCACAACCCGGCCGGTGCGGGCGAGCAGGTCTTCCGGTTCGAGTTTCCCGAGCGGCCGGGCGCGCTCATGAACTTCCTGGCGCGCATGGGCTCGGGCTGGAACATCTCGCTCTTCCACTACCGCAACCACGGCGCCGACGTGGGCCGCGTGCTGGTGGGCCTGCAGGTGCCGGACAAGGACCGCGCGGCATTCCGGCGGTTCCTGAGGGAGCTGGGCTACGACTATACGGACGAGACTCGCAACCCCGCGTACCGGCTTTTCCTGAAGTAGGGCGCAGCGCTTCGCCTACGAGGCGGGCCAGTTCTTGATGTACTGCTTGAGCAGCTTGTTTTCGAACGCGACATCCTTGATCGCGCTCCGGGCGATGTCGTGGAACGAGATGATGCCCACGAGCGCGCCGCCCTGGACGACCGGCACGTGGGACACGTGGTTGTCGGTCATCGTGGTGCGCAGGCTGTCGGCGGAATCCTCGGGGCGGACGATGGCGGGCTTCGCGTTCATCACCTCGCGGACCGGCGATTCCAGCAGCCGCCCGCCCAGGCTTTCGAGGCCCTTGACGATTTCCCTCAGCGTGACCAGGCCGGCGAGTTCCTCGCCCTCCAGCACCACCACGGACCCGATGTCCTCCCGCACCATGAGGGCCACGGCTTCGCGCACGGGCGAGGCGGGCGAGACGGCATGCAGCCGCGTACCCCGCGGGGGCTTGTCGTCGAGGATTTCCTGAACCGTCTGCGGCATGGGGGCTCCTTTGACCCGGAGGCGGCCTCGAATTTCGAGGCGCCCGCCGATTCGGCGTCGGCGTGCCGGGAGTTTCGTCACTTTACCCCAGACCGGATACCGGTTCACCGCCCGACGCGGGGCCGCAAAGGAAAAGGGCCCGGCATTGCGGCCGGGCCCTTCGGAAAACTGGTGCTGTTGAGAGGATTCGAACCTCCGACCTACTGATTACGAATCAGTTGCTCTACCAGCTGAGCTACAACAGCACGCGAGTCGTAGATTATAGCGCGGTCGGGGCTCCTTCCGCGAGGCCCCGGCGACCCGGGGCCCGGCCTTCCCCCGGAAAGCCGTTCGTCGGCCTTCGGGCGCCAGCCGTCGGTCCGGCTGGCACCTTGACGGCCGGGTGCCTACTATCCCTATCGTCCTGGAGGATCCCATGAAGAAGAGACAATCCGGCTTCACCCTGATCGAAGTGATGATCGTGGTCGCGATCATCGGCATCCTGGCCGCCATCGCGGTCCCGCAGTACACCGATTACATCCTGCGCAGCCAGCTCGTGGAAGGCCACACGGGCCTGCAGGACATGCGCGTGCGCATGGAGCAGTTCTACCAGGACAATCGCACCTACGACGGCGCGGGTCTCGGCAACTGCGGCGCCGCCGCGCCGGCCGGGCAGCAGTTCTTCGATTTCCGGTGCGTGTCGGCCGGCCAGACCTACGTCGTCACCGCCACCGGTGCCCGTGGGCGCGTCGGCGGCTTCGTCTTCACGATCAACGAGCTGAACGCCCGCCAGACGACGGGCACCAAGGCCGGATGGGAAGCCGCCGCGATGCCGGCCCCCTGCTTCGTCACGAGGAAGGGCTCGTGCTGAAACCGCGCCACCGCCAGTCGGGCATCTCCCTGATCGAGGTCATGGTCGCGGTCGCGATCGTCGGCGTGCTGATGGCGCTCGGCGCGCCCGCGTTCCAGACCTGGATCCAGAACACGCAGGTGCGGACGGCATCCGAGGCGATCATGAACGGCCTGCAGACCGCCCGGAACGAGGCCATCCGGCGCAATGCCGCGGTGCAGTTCAAGCTGGACGGCGGCACGAACACGCAGTGGCGCGTGAACCCCTTCATCGATCCGGACGGCGTACCCATCCAGAGCCGCGCGGCGGAAGAGGGATCGGTCAACGCCAGCATCGTCCCCACGCCCGCCGGCGCCGACACCGTGACCTTCAGCGCCCTGGGCCGCGTGGTGCCGAACGCCGACGCTTCCGAGTCCCTCGCGCAGGTGGACATCGACAACGTGCTCATCCCGGTGGTCGCCGACCGCCGCAACCTGCGCATCATCATCCCCGCAGGCGGGGCCCTCCGGATGTGCGATCCCAAGGTGGCCGCGGGCGATCCGCGGGCCTGCTAACGGAGCGAACGGCCATGAAATCCACCCCCCGCCAGCAGGAAGGCGTCATGCTCCTCGAGGCCCTCATCGGGATCCTCATCTTCTCCCTCGGCGTACTCGCGCTGGTCGCGATGCAGGCCGTCTCCGTGAGCACGGTGTCGAACGCGCGCTACCGGACGGAAGCTTCCTTCCTCGCCAACGAGATCCTCAGCCAGGTCTGGATCGACCGCGGGGTCAACTACGCCAACGTCGCGAGCTACACCGTGACGGGCGGCGTCGGGGCCTCCACGCAGTCGCAGAACTGGGTCGACAAGGTCAACCAGCACATGCCCAACAGCACGGCGTTCCCGCCCACGGTCGCGATCGCCACGCCGGCCTCCGGCGGCCGGCAGGTGACGGTCACCATCCGGTGGAAGGCGCCCGAGGCCACCGACGTGAGCAACCACACGGCGGTCGCCTTCATCAGCGACCCCTGAGACCGACCCCATGAGAAACCAGAACCTGTCGCGCGCATCCCGGGGCTTCACGCTGGTCGAGGTGATGGTCGGCGTGATGATCGGCCTCATCGCCACCGTGGTGATCTTCCAGGTGTTCGCGGTGTCCGAAGGCCAGAAGCGCACCACCACCGGGGGCAGCGACGCCCAGCAGAACGGCGGCTTCAGCCTCTTCCAGATCGAGCGCGACATCCGCATGGCGGGCTACGGCATGAATCACCTGGCCTTGCTCGGCTGCCAGACCAATGGGTGGTACGAGCCCACGGGGGCGCCATTCAATTTCCGGCTCGTGCCGGTCGAGATCACGAACGGTGCCGGCGGCGCACCCGACCAGATCCGGATCGCCTCGGGCAGTTCGGATCTCTTCTCCGCGCCGGTGAAGCTCAAGCAGACGATGCCGACCCCGGCGTTCCGCTACCTCGTCGACAACCGCTTCACCTTCCGGGAGGGTGACGTGGTCGTCGCCGCCGCGAACGGCCAGCCCTGCTCGATCGCGCAGGTGAGCAGCCTGCCGACGCCGCTGGGGGAGCAGGACCAGGTCTTTCACGACAGCGGCACCTACGTGAACTCCCAGGGCGCCAACGTGCCGACGCAGTTCAACCGGCCCGGGGGGCTGCCGGCGCCCAACGGCATCCTGTATCCGGCCTGGAACCCGGCCGCGAGCACCGGCGGGCGCCTCTACAACCTGGGGCCGGCGCCCACGGTCGTCACGTACTCCATCCAGAACAGCCGGCTCGTCGCCACGAATGCGCTTACGCCCGGCGTGGCCGAAGCCACGGCGGTCCTGTCGGACGGCGTGGTGCAGCTCCAGGCGCAGTACGGGTACGACGGCAACAACGACGGCCGCATCGCGTCGAATGCAGCGTCGAATGCCGCCGTGGTGGTGGGTTCGGTGGTCGACAGCTGGTCGGACAGCATGCCCGTCGCCGCGACGTCGACGGAGTGGTCGCGGATCATCGCCATCCGCCTGGTCGTCACCGCCCGGAGCCAGACGCCCGAGCGGCCGGACCCCGACGGCGTGTGCCGGACGACCACGGTGCCACCCAAGTGGGTCTCCCCGGATCCGGGCGCGACACCTCCCGGCATCGATCTCGACGTCAGCGCCGCCTTCGCCGTGGCGGGGGAGTGGCAATGCTACCGCTACCGCACCTTCGAGGTCGTCGTGCCGATCCGCAACATGGTGTGGTTCCCCCTCGTTTCCTGACGAATACGCCCGGACGCCGTCATGACCCACCCCCGCTTCCTTTCCGCCCCTCGCGAGATCGCCGCCCCTCGCCGCGAGCGCGGCCTCGTGCTCTTCATCGCCCTCATCGTCCTCGTGGCCATGTCCCTCGCGGGGGTGGCTCTCATGCGGTCGGTGGACACCGGCACCGTCGTCGCCGGCAACATGGCCTTCAAGCAGGCGGCCATCATGGTCGCCGACCGGGGTACGCAGGAAGCCGCCAAGTGGCTGCAGGACAACAGTGCCGGCGCCACGCTCCAGAGCACGGATGACACGCGCGGCTATTTCTCCTCCCGCCCCGTGGTCGAGCCGGACTGGTTCGACGCGGCGAGCTGGACCCAGTCGGTGGCCGTCAACGGCGGCACGCCGGATGCTTCCGGCAACGTGATCCGCTACGTGGTCCACCGCATGTGCACCCTCCCGGACACGCCCTACAACGGCGCGATCGGCGCCACGGCGAACGAGTGCGCCCTCTATTTCGCCACCAGCGCGGCGGCTTCCGGCGGCAGCATGGCCGTCGGCGCCCCGCAATTCGTCGGCACCCCTCAGCTCTACTACCGGGTGACGACGCGCGTGGAAGGCCCGCGAAACACCGTGAGCGTGATCCAGACCAGCGTGCTGGTCGGGATCTGACGCCCCCATTCACCCAGGAGTGACCCTTATGGCCATTCGTTCCCGCTTCCACCGATTCGCCGTCGCGCTGTTCATGGCCGCCGCGGTGATGCTGCCCTTCCGCCAGGCCCATGCCGAGATCGCGGATCTCGCGCAGGTGCCGCTCGCCAATTCGCCCTCGGACGCGGTGTTGCCGAACCT
Organism: Betaproteobacteria bacterium; assembly: GCA_016711875.1. Taxonomy (GTDB): domain Bacteria; phylum Pseudomonadota; class Gammaproteobacteria; order Burkholderiales; family Usitatibacteraceae; genus FEB-7. The sequence continues at coordinate 1,605,899 of JADJSD010000001.1, forward strand.
CATGTACATCCTGGACGACTCCGGGTCCATGGCCTGGCCGTACATGCCGGACAACATCTGGCGCACGAGCAGCGGCGACACGCTCAACAACTGCAAGCGCTGCACGAACGCGTCCTGCTCCGGCCCGGGCGGCACGGGAACCAACGGCCACCAGTGCGGCAACATCCAGAGCGATCCGGACACGGCCGACAACACGGCCGAGGTGACATACGGCGAGGCGCCCTTCTACGCGGCCCTCTTCAACAAGATCTGGTACAACCCCAACATCACCTATTCGCCGGGCGTCGACTACCTGGGCGTGAGCCTGGGCAACGCCAATCCCACCAACGCGAAAGACGATTACTACCTGGCGAGCGGCAACACCAACCTGGTCAGCGGGTTCAAGGAGGTCTACTACTGCAACCTGAATTCGCCCTCCGCCGCGAACCTGAACGACCCCACGAAGTGCCGGCGCAACGGCATCCACAACGTCTCGCCGTACCTGGGGGGGCAGCCCGCCTACTTCCTGTACTGGAACAGCACCGGCACCAACATCGGCCTGCCGACGACCACCTTCTACAAGAAGGTCCTCGTCTCGAGCTCCAACGCCCACTACTTCACCATTACGCCGCACGAATACTGCAGCGACGCGAACCTGGTGAACTGCGTTTTCGCCAACGCGGCCGGCGCCTCCCCGGGCGCGCCCAACACCATCGCCGCGCCGGTGCGCTATTGCCGCACCGCCGCCGACGCGACCTCGACGGCCGTCATCTCGGGCAATTCGGGCGGCACCCCGCGCTGCCAGAAGAAGTACAACCGCAGCAACTATCCTTACCCGCGCTATGGCCGCTTCACGCGCACCGACATCGTGGCGTCCACCGCGAACTACCCGAAAGGGCCGGGCGCCGTCCGCACCGACTGCGCGGCCGCCGCATCCTGCACGTATGCGGAGGAGATCCAGAACTACGCCAACTGGTGGACGTACTACCGCACCCGCCTCGCGCTCATGAAGACGGCGACGGGCCGAGCCTTCCTGCCGATCGACGACCGCTTCCGCATCGGCTTCATCACCATCAACCCGAACACCCCCGTCACCTCCGGCAAGTACCAGCCCATCGCCAAGTTCGATTCGACGCAGCGCCAGGCCTGGTACGCCAAGCTCTACCAGCAGGTCACCAACGGCAGCACGCCCAACCGCACGGCGCTGCACCGGGTCGGCCGCCACTACCAGGGCTACACGGACGGCGTGAACAGCGGCATGCCGCAGGACCCCATCGAGTATTCGTGCCAGCAGAACTTCTCGCTCCTCACGACGGACGGCTACTGGAACGACACGTTCTCGTCCGTCGGCAACCAGGACAACGCCAACTCCGGTTTCACCACCCGGGCCTGGGGCGCCTATGACGGCGGGCTGGGCTCGGCCTCGAACACGTTGGCTGACGTGGCTGCCTACTACTACAAGAACGACCTGCGCACCTCGGGCGCCGTCGCGCAGAACAACGTGCCGACGAGCGTGCGCGACGCGAACCCGGCGCAGCACATGGTCACCTTCACGCTGGGCCTGGGCCTCGAGGGCCTCATGGACTACCAGCCGGACTACGAGTCGTCCGCCTCGGGCGACTTCGCCAAGATCAAGGCCGGCACCAACAACGCCTGCTCCTGGACGACGGGCACCTGCAACTGGCCCGTTCCCGCCTCGAACGACCCGAGCACGCTGGACGACCTCTGGCACGCCGCCGTGAACGGGCGGGGCCGGTACTTCAGTGCCGGCGACCCGAACTCGCTCACGCTGGGCCTGCAGGGCGCGCTCGCGGCGCTCAACATCCAGACGGCTGCCGCCGCGGCCTCGGCCACCTCGAGCCCGAACATCACCGAGACGGACAACTTCATCTACAGCTCCACCTTCCGCACGGTGAAGTGGGACGGCGAGATCGTGGCGCAGCGCATCGACACCGTGTCGGGCAACGTGCTGCCGGCCGTCGTCTGGTCGGCCTCCACCTCGCTCAACGGCCGCACCACCGCCAACAGCGACACGCGCACGATCTTCACCATCGACGAGACGGGCGGGGGCAAGCGCAAGAACTTCCTCTACTCGTCGCTCTCTTCGTCGCCCGCCAGCGGGATCGCGGCCGAGCGCCCGTACTTCGACACCAAGTGCTCCGTGCTCTCGCAGTGCGCCCTGCTCACCGCCTCGCAGCAGGCGATCGCCAACAGCGGCGACAACCTGGTGAACTACCTGCGGGGCCAGCGGCAGCATGAAGCCTTCACCCTGCCGGAGTCCACGTCCCCGTTCCGGGCGCGCGAGAACGTGCTGGGCGACCCGGTGAACGCCACGCCGGCCTTCATGTCCGTGCCGCGGTTCAACTTCGCGGACCTCGTCACGCCGGACTACGCGAGTTTCAAGATCGCCAAGGCGGCGCGCACCCCGACGCTCTTCATCGCCGCCAACGACGGCATGCTGCATGCGCTCAACGGCGACACGGGATCGGAGATCTGGGCGTACGTGCCCCGGATCACCATGCCGAGGATGCACAAGATCGCCAAGGAGAACTGGTCGGTCACGCACGAGTTCTCCGTGGACGGCTCGCCCCAGATCATGGACGCCTTCTTCGGGGGCGGCTGGAAGACGGTGCTCGTGGCCGGCCTGGCGAGCGGCGGGCGCGGCTACTACGCGCTCGACGTGACGGACCCGGCGGCGCCGAAGGTGCTCTGGGAGATCTGCCACGACGCGACCCTGTGCGCGATCAACGACCCGGACATCGGATTCACCCACGGCAACCCGGTGATCACCAAGCGGCCCACGGACGGCAAGTGGATCGTCGCGTTCACCTCGGGCCTCAACAACGTCTCGCCGGGCACCGGGCGCGGCTACCTCTACGTGGCGGACCTCGCCACCGGCGCGATCCTGCAGAAGCTGGACACGGGCGTGGGCACGACCACGACGCCCTCCGGCTTCAACCACCTGAGCGCCTTCGCCGACAACTTCAACTACGACAATACGGGCAAGTACATCTACGGCGGCGACCTGTACGGCAACGTGTGGAAGTTCGACATGCAGACCTCCACGCCGACGCGTACCCAGCTCGCGACGCTCAAGGACGCCAGCGGCAAGCCGCAGTCGATCACCTCGCGTCCTGAACTCGCGCTCATCGACGGCTTCCCGATCGTCTACGTCGGCACGGGCCGCTACCTGGGCCTCGACGACCTCGTCGATCCCGCCACGCTCGCGCCGCCCAACCAGTGGGCCTACGAGCAGTCGCTATACGCCATCAAGGACAAGGGCGTCGCCTACGGGAACTTCCGCACCGGCAACGTCGTGCAGAACACCATCACCATCCTCTCGGCCACCTCGCGAAGCACCAGCAACAACACCGTGGACTGGACGGCGAAGGACGGCTGGTTCATCGACTTCAACCCGAGCGGCGATTCGCCGGGCGAGCGCGTGAACCTCGACCTGCAACTGGTGCAGGGCACGCTGCTCGCGGTGACCAACGTGCCCAACCAGAGCGCCTGCGCGGTGGGCGGCGACAGCTGGATCTACCAGTTCAACTACAAGAACGGCACCTACGTCGAGTCCTCGGCGCTCGGCGTCGCGGGCCAGAAGTTCACGGGCCAGATCACGGTGGGCCTCGTCGTGGTCCGGCTGCCCAGCGGCGTGTTCAAGGGCATCGCCACGGGTGCGACGGGAACCAAGACGCCGTTCGCGGTCAACATCGGCGGGGGAGGCGGCACGGCAAGGCGCATCTCGTGGCGCGAACTCATCCAGAGGTGATCGACATGAACAAGACGATGCGGGTGGCTTTCCTGGCCGCGGCGGCCGCGTTGCCGGTGGCCGTCCTCGCGCAAGGCATGGCGAGCTACGAGCCGCAGCAGCGGTTGCGCACGTCGCTCGAGAGTTGCCGCAAGACGGAGTTCGAAAGCGGTGCGTACTGCGTCATGAAATGCGCGCCGGATTTCCGGTTGGACGCATCCTCGAAGAAGGCGCGCTGCGTGGCGACCAAGGCGGGTGCGACGTACGAACCCCCCAAGCCCGCCTACACGCCACCGCCGGCGACCCCGGGCGGCGCGAAACCTTCCGGGGGGATGGGCTAGGCGCCGTTTCCCGCGACGAGGGACCGGGGCAAGGGAAAGGTCACGGCCTCCTCGATGCCCTCGAGTTCCCTCACGCGGGTGGCGCCCAGCTCCTGGAGGCGCCTCACGACGTCGCGCACCAGCACCTCCGGTGCCGACGCGCCGGCCGTCACGCCGATGGTGCGACGCCCGGCGACCCATTCCGGCTGCACTTCGTCCGCGCGGTCCACCAGGTAGGCCTCGCGCCCCAGGTTCATCGCGACTTCCCGAAGGCGGTTGGAATTCGAACTGTTGGGTGAGCCGACGACGATCACCACGTCGCACTTCGGGGCCAGGAATTTCACCGCGTCCTGGCGGTTCTGCGTCGCATAGCAGATGTCGTCCTTCTTCGGACCGACGATGGCCGGGAAGCGCTGCTTGAGCGCGGCGACGATGCGAGCCGCGTCGTCCATGGAAAGCGTGGTCTGCGTCACGTAGGCGAGGCGGGCGGCGTCGCGAACGACGAGCTTCGCGACGTCTTCCTCGGTCTCCACCAGGTACATGCCGTCGGCCGACTGGCCGAGCGTGCCCTCGGCCTCCGGGTGGCCCTCGTGGCCGATCATCACCACCTCGCGTCCCTGATCGCGCATCTTGGCCACCTCGACATGCACCTTGGTGACCAGGGGGCAGGTGGCGTCGAAGATGCGAAGATCGCGCGACTCGGCCTCGCGGCGGACGGCGAGCGACACGCCGTGCGCCGAGAAGATCACGGTCCCGCCCGCAGGCACTTCCGCAAGCTCCTCGACGAAAACGGCGCCTTTCGCGCGCAGGTCGGCGACCACGAACTTGTTGTGCACGATCTCGTGGCGCACGTAGATGGGGGCGCCGTGGGTCGCGAGCGCGCGTTCGACGATGGCGATGGCGCGGTCCACGCCGGCGCAGAAGCCGCGGGGGTTGGCGAGGACGATTTCTGCGGAGTCGGTCATGGCGTCATCTTCCGGTGCGGGATTCTCCCGCCGGCGCGGGCGGCCTGGCACGGGCGTCGCGGAAGCCGTCCCACAGCAGGAGGATCACGCCGAGCGTGATCGCCGAGTCGGCGGCATTGAAGGCGGGCCAATAGTATCCCGCGGCGTGCAGCTGGATGAAGTCGACCACCTTGCCGAGGGTGAGGCGGTCCCAGAGGTTGCCGGCGGCTCCTCCCAGCACGAGCGCGTAGGCCATGGCGAGCAGGCGGTTGGCCGCGTCCCTGCGCAGGAGCCACAGCAGCACCGCGGAGACGGCGATGGTCACGCCGACGAAGAACCATCGCTGCCAGCCACCGGCGTTGGCGAGGAAGCTGAATGCCGCCCCGGTGTTGTGGACGAGCACGAGGTTGAAGAACCCCGTCACGCGCACGGGTTCGCCCGAGGCGAGCGCGGCGCTCGCCCAGGCCTTCGTCGCGAGGTCGATCGCCAGCACGGCCGCGGACAGGCCGAGCCAGCGAAACCAGCCGGTCGGGCGCTCAGGCATGGCGTCGCGTCTCGCCCGCGCCTTCGATGTTCTCGACGCATCGGCCGCAGAGCGTCGTGTGCCGCGGGTCGGCGCCCACGTCCTCCCGGTAGTGCCAGCAGCGCTCGCACTTGGCCGATTCGCTCGGCGTCACGCGCACCGCGAGCGCCTCACCCGTCTCGACACTCGCCGTCGACGTGATGAGAAGGAAGCGCAGGTCATCACCGAGGGTCTCGAGCAGGATCCGGTCGCCTTCGGGCGCGGCGATCTCCACCTGCGCCGCGAGCGACGAGCCGATGGCCCCGGCCTTGCGCAGTTCCTCGATTTCACGCTGCACCGTGGCGCGGATCTCGCGCAGGCGCTTCCACTTCGCGACGAGCGCAGACTCCCCGCCCTGCGACGGAAGCAGGTCATTCCAGGTGTGGAAGAAGACGCTCTCGTCGCGGCCGGGATGGAGCGTCTCCCAGGCTTCCTCCGCCGTGAAGGAGAGGATCGGGGCCATGAGGCGCACGAGCGCCTGCGTCACGTGGTGCAGTGCCGATTGCGCCGAGCGGCGCGCCTTCGAGTCGCGGCCCGTGGTATAGAGGCGGTCCTTCAGGATGTCGAGCCAGAAGGCGCCCAGGTCCTCGGAGCAGAACGTCTGCAGGCGCTGCGTCACGAGGTGGAACTCGAAGCGGGCGTAGTCGGCCTGGGCGCCTTCCATCATCTCGCGCGTCATGGCGAGGGCGTACCGGTCGATCTCGACCCATTCGTCCGGCGGCAGGAGATCCTTCGCCGGGTCGAAGTCGGCGGTATTGGCGAGGAGGAACCGCAGCGTGTTGCGGATGCGGCGGTAGCTCTCGACGACGCGCTTGAGGATCTCGTCCGAGATGTAGAGCTCGCCCGAATAATCCGCCGAGGCCACCCACAGGCGGATGATCTCCGCGCCCAGCGTGTCGGAGACCTTCTGCGGCGCGATCACGTTGCCCAGGGACTTGGACATCTTGCGGCCCTGGCCGTCGACCACGAACCCGTGCGTGAGCAGCGCGTCGTAGGGGGCGCGGCCTTCCATGGCGCAACTCGTGAGCAGGCTCGACTGGAACCAGCCCCGGTGCTGGTCCGATCCTTCGAGATAGAGGTCCGCGGGCCACTTCTGGCCGGCGAGGCCGCGCAGCACCGAAAAGTGCGTCGTCCCGGAATCGAACCACACGTCGACGGTGTCGGTGATCTTGCGGTACCTGGCGGGGTCGACGCCGAAGTCCTCGCAGGTCGCGCCGAACCAGGCCTCGATGCCGCCTTTCGCGACGCGGGCAGCGGCCTCTTCGAGGAGGCGCTCCGTCTCGGGATGCAATTCGTCCGTTTCGCGGTCGAGGAAGAACGGCAGCGGTACGCCCCAGTTGCGCTGGCGGGAGAGCGTCCAGTCCGGCCGGTTCGCGATCATGGCCTCGATGCGCGAGCGGCCCCAGGCGGGATAGAACGTGGTGTCGTCGATGGCCCTCTTCGCGCGTTCGCGAAGGGTCGGGCCTGCGTCCGCGGGCGCGCGGTCCATGCCGACAAACCACTGGGTGGTGGCGCGGAAGATGATCGGCGTCTTGTGCCGCCAGCAATGCGGATAGCTGTGGCGAAGCGGCTCGTTCGCGAGGAGCGCGCCGTTCGCGGCAAGCCGCTCGAGGATGGGCTTTTCCGCCTCGCGGACGCCCACGCCGGCGAAGTGCGGCACCGTGGACTTGAAGCGGCCCCGGTCGTCCACGGGTTGGTCGAGCGGCAGGCCGTACTGCTTGCCGACGTCGAAGTCCTCCGCGCCGTGGGCCGGGGCGGTGTGCACGAGGCCCGTGCCGGCGTCGAGCGTCACGTGCTCGCCCACGACCAGGGGCACGGCACGATCCTCGAAGGGGTGGCGGAACATCAGCTTCTCGAGCGCGCTTCCAGTCGCCTTGCCCAGCGTCGCCCCCGCGAGCCCGTAGCGCTTCAGGCAGGCCTCGCGCAGTTCGGAGACGAGGATGAGCGCTCCCTTGTCCGTCGAGACCAGCTCGTACTCGTGGGTCGGGTGCAGGGAGATGGCCTGATTGCCCGGCAGGGTCCAGGGCGTAGTGGTCCAGATGACCGCAAAGACCTTCGAAGGCGAAGGGGCCGCCCCGAAGGCGCGCGCGGCCGCCGCCGTATCGACGGCCTCGAAGCCGACGTCGATGGCGGCGGAAGTCTTGTCCTCGTATTCGACCTCGGCCTCGGCGAGGGCCGATCCGCAGTCGATGCACCAGTTGACGGGCTTGAGGCCCCGGTAGAGCAGGCCCGTCTTCCAGATGCGGGAGAGTGCGCGGATCTCCGCGGACTCCGTCGCGAAATCCATCGTCTTGTACGGGTGGTCCCAGTCGCCCAGGACGCCCAGGCGCTTGAAGTCCTCCCGCTGGCGGTCGATCTGCTCGGCGGCATAGGCGCGGCACAGGCGGCGGGCCTCGTTGCCGTCGAGGCCGCGCCCGTGCTTCTTCTCGATCTGGTGTTCGATCGGCAGGCCGTGGCAGTCCCAGCCCGGCGTGTAGGGCGCGTCGAAGCCCGCCATCGTCTTCGACTTCACGATGACGTCCTTCAGGATCTTGTTGACCGCGTGGCCGATGTGGATGTCGCCGTTCGCGTAGGGCGGGCCGTCGTGCAGGACGAACAGCGGGCGGCCCCTGGAGGCTTCGCGGATGCGGCGGTAGAGGCCCTTCTCCTGCCAGGCCTTCACCCAGAGGGGCTCGCGTTTCGCGAGGTCCCCGCGCATGGGAAAGGCGGTGTCCGGAAGGTTGAGGGTCTGCTTGTAGTCGGGCTTGTCTGGGGCGGCCATCAGCGTCGGGTTCCTCGGAAAAAGTCTCGCGCCGCGTCGCAGTCCCGGCGGATCTGGGCGACGAGGTCGTCGAGGGAGGGATAGTTCTCCTCCTCGCGCAGCTTCTTCAGGAACTCGATCGAGACGCGGCGCCCGTAGAGGTCGCCGGAGAAATCGAAGAGGAACGCTTCGAGCGTGGCCGGGCCGCCTGCTTCGACGACCGGCTTGTAGCCGAGGCTCGCCACTCCCTCGAGTCCGCGAGTTGCCGCACCGCCGCATCTTACCGCAAAGACCCCGGTCATCGCCGGGCGCCCGGGGGGCAGCTGGACGTTCGCGGTGGGGAAACCGAGGCTGCGACCGAGCTTGCGGCCATGGACCACGCGCCCGCAGACCGCGAAAGGGCGCCCGAGCAGGCGCGCGGCCAGGTCCAGGTCGCCGGCGGCCAGGGCGGCGCGCACGCGGGTGCTCGAGACGCGCTCGGCGCCGTCATCGACGGTCGCCTGCACTTCGACCTCGTAGCCCAGCCGGCGGCCTTCCTCGGCGAGATAGCTCACGTCGCCGGCGCGCTTCGCGCCGAAACGGAAATCGCGCCCGACCAGGATCCGGCGCGCGCCATGGTGCGTGCGCAGCCTCGCCGCGAATTCGGCGGCGGAGAGCGAGGCGAAGGCGCGGGTGAAGCGAAGGACGTAGGCCGTCTCGATGCCGACATCGGCGAACGCGGCGAGTTTCGTGCCCAGGGCGGAGAGCCGGGGCGGCGCCGCATCCGGCATGAGCAGTTCGCGAGGCAGCGGCTCGAAAGTGAGCACGGCCGGCTCGGCCCCGATCTCGCGTGCTTCGCGCACCACGCGCTCGAGCAGCGTCCGGTGGCCGCGGTGGACGCCATCGAAGCTGCCGATGGCGATGACGGAATCGCGGGCGCCGGGACGCGGATCGCGGACGACGCGCGGCGTCATGGCTCGTTCCTCGAAAAATCGCGCAAGCGGAAACCGACGAGCCAGAGGGTTCCGAAGTAGGCGAGCGCCGATCCCGCGACGAGCGCGGCGAGCTTCGCGGCCCGCGGGCCGGCCGTCATGGCGAACCAGGACATCTCCGAGCCCATGCCGTACCAGATGACGCCCCCCATCATGTACAAGGCGACCGACACCTTGAGCAGGAACGCGCCCCACCCGGGCTGCGGGCGGTAAGCCCCCGAGCGGCGCATGAGGAACCAGAGCCAGCCGGCGTTGAAGCACGCGCCCACGGAAATGGCGGCGGCGAGCCCCGCATGCCGGAGCCAGGGCACCAGCGCGGCGTTGGCGACCTGCGTCACCACGAGCGTCGCGATCGCCACCTTCACCGGCGTCCGGATGTCCTGCCGCGCGTAGAAGCCGGGCGCGAGGATCTTCACGAGAATGATGCCGAGGAGCCCGGCGGCGTAGGCGACGAGGGCCGAGCGCGTCATGAAGACGTCGTGCCGCGTGAACTCGCCGTGCCAGAAGAGCGTCGCCACGAGCGGCACGGCCGTCATCGCGAGGCCGACCGCGGCGGGCGCGGCGAGGAGCACCGTGAGACGCAGGCCCCAGTCGAGAAGCCTGGAGTAGGCCTCGCCGTTGCCCCCCTGGTGGTGCTTCACGAGCGAGGGCAGCAGCACCGTGCCCAGGGCCACGCCCAGGAGTCCCGAGGGGAACTCCATCAGCCGGTCCGCGTAATACAGCCAGGACACCGGGCCGTTGCCGAGCAGGGAGGCGATCTGCGTGTTGATGACGAGGCTCACCTGCGCCACCGAGACGCCGAGCGCCGCCGGGGCCATCAGCTTGAGAATCCGGATGACGCCCTCGTCCTTCGGATCCCAGCGGGGGCGCGGAAGCATGCGGATCCGGGCGAGGAAAGGAACCTGGAAGGCCAGTTGGAGGATGCCCCCCGCGAAGACGGCCCAGGCGAGCGCCACGATCGGGCGGTCGAAGTACGGGGCGGCGAAGAGTGCGAACCCGATGAACGAGACATTCAGCAGCACCGGCGTGAAGGCAGGCGCCTTGAACGAGCCCCAGGTGTTGAGGATGCCGCCCGCCAGGCTCGTGAGCGAGATGAAGAAGATGTACGGGAAGCAGATCCGCAGCAGCTGCACCGTGAGATCGAACTTGTCGGCGTCGCGGGCGAATCCCCAGGCGCTCGCGTAGACGACGAGGGGCGCCGCGACCACGCCCACCGCGGTGGCGACCAGCAGGGCCACCCCGAGGGCGCCGGTCACCCGGTCGACCAGGGCCTTCGTGGCCTCCTCGCCCTTGCGGGCCCGGTATTCCCCCAGCACCGGCACGAAGGCCTGCGAGAACGCCCCCTCGGCGAAGAGGCGGCGAAGCAGGTTCGGGATGCGGAAGGCCACCACGAAGGCATCCATCGCGAAGCCGGCGCCGAAAGTGATGGCGAGCAGCGTGTCGCGGACGAAGCCGGTGATCCGCGACAGCAGCGTCATCACGCTCACCGAGGCGGCGGACTTCAGCAGGTTCATGCGGGGTGGGGGCCGGAAGGCCCGGGCCGGGGGCCGGAAAGGCCGGGAGCGGCTAGGGCTTTGTTTTGACAGGACAAGCGAGGTATAATATCAGGCTTACCTCGACAAACCCGATTTCGACTTCCCGGATAATCATCATGGCCAACTCCAAGCAGGCTGCCAAGCGCGCCAAGCAGGCGACCCACCAGCGGTCCGCCAACATGGGCCTTCGCACGACCCTCCGCACCGCGATCAAGAAGGTGAAGACCGCGATCGCCGCGGGCGATGCCGCCGCCGCCCAGGCCGCGTTCAACGCGAACGTCGCGACGATCGACAGCATCGCCGACAAGAAGATCATCCACAAGAACAAGGCTGCCCGTCACAAGAGCCGCCTGGCCCAGCAGATCAAGTCGCTCGCCGGCGCCAAGGCTGCCTAGGTCGGTTTGCCCGCCGGGCGGCGCTCAGCCCCCGGCGCCCAGGTCCACTCCGGGGACCGGGCAGAATTCCCCCTCGGCTTCCGGCCGGGTCGGGTCGATCACCACCAGTTCGTTGTCTCCTGCGAAATCGAGGAGGAAGCGGAACGCCCGCGGTTCGGCGCTTCTGAGCTCGGTGTTCACGAAGACGCAGCGAACGCCGTCCATGAGCACGGGGTGCACGAACCGGGAATACCGCATCTGGCGGTCGTCGCCGAACGTGGAAAGCACGCCGCACAGGCGTTCGGCCCAGTCGCTGGGACGGAAGGCGCGGCCGGAGCGGGTGATCCCCTGGATGATGATCGCGCGAGGCGCGGTTGACATGATGGGCCGGCCGAGACGGCATCCGACCGCCGCCGGGCGCCTGGAGATTCGGGGAAAGCCGTATTCTATCGCGACGGGGGCTTCCCCCGGAACCGCCGGCGAGCGGCCGGTTGCGGGCACCTCCCGAATTGACCATAATTCTTGTCCCCCTTTTGCACGGCGGCGCGATGCCGCCGTGACCATTTCTGCGAGGCGCTTTCGATGACAGCCGCCCACCTCATGAAGACCTACGCGCCGCAGGCCGTCGCTTTCGCGCGCGGCGAGGGCGCGTGGCTGTGGGACACCGAGGGCAATCGCTACCTCGATGCGCTCGCCGGCATCGCCGTGAACGGCCTGGGCCACGCGCACCCGCGCCTCGTGAAGGCCATCGCCGACCAGTCCGCGAAGATCATCCACGCGTCGAACCTCTTCCGCGTGCCCGAGCAGGAGCGCCTCGCCGAGCGCGTGTGCGGCCTCGCCGGCATGGACAACGCGTTCTTCTGCAATTCCGGCGCCGAGGCGAACGAGTGCGCGATCAAGATCGCGCGCCTGCACGGTCACCAGCGCGGCGTGGAGAGCCCCGCGATCATCGTGATGGAGAAGGCGTGGCACGGCCGCACGCTCGCCACGCTCTCGGCCACCGGCTCGCGCAAGGCGCAGGCGGGGTTCGAGCCGCTCATGGGCGGATTCCTGCGCGTGCCCTACAACGACCTGGCGGCCATCGAGCGCCTGTCGGTTCAGCCTTCGGTCGTGGCCGTGCTGCTGGAGGTCCTGCAGGGAGAAGGCGGTATCCACGTGGCCGACCTCGACTACCTCCGGCAGGTTCGCGCCCTCTGCGATGCCCGGGGCTGGCTCCTCATGATCGACGAGGTGCAAAGCGGCATCGGGCGCACCGGCAAGTGGTTCGCCCACCAGTGGGCGGGAATCGTGCCGGACGTGATGTCGCTCGCGAAAGGCCTGGGCTCCGGCGTGCCCATCGGGGCGTGCCTCGCGCGCGGCGCCGCGGCGCAGGTCTTCAAGCCCGGCAATCACGGCACGACCTTCGGCGGCGGCCCGCTCGTGAGCGTGGCCGGGCTCGCCACGCTGGAGGCCATCGAGCAGGAGGGCCTGCTCGCCAATGCCGAACGCATGGGCGGCATCGTCATGCAGGGGGTTCGCGAGGCGCTCGCCGGCGTGGCCGGCGTGAAGGAGATCCGCGGCCGCGGTCTCATGATCGGCGTGGAACTCGACCGTCCCTGCGGCGAGATCGTCCCGCGCGCGCTCGCCGCCGGCCTGGTGCTCAACGTGACCGCCGAGCGCGTGATCCGGCTCCTGCCGCCCCTCGTCATCGACGAGTCCGAGGCGCGCGAGATCGTCGCGCGTCTCGCGCCCGTCGTCACCGCCTTTCTTCGCGAATCGCCCGCCGCCGGCGGCGCCGGGACCCCATGAAGCATTTCCTGCAGCTTCGCGACTTCTCGCGCGACGAGATCGAGCACCTCTTCAAGCGCACCCGCGTCATCAAGGACCGTTTCAAGAACTACATCGCCTACCAGCCGCTCGTGGACCGCATGCTGGCGATGGTCTTCGAGAAGAGCTCGACGCGCACGCGCGTTTCCTTCGAGGCGGGCATGTTCCAGATGGGCGGCGCCTCCATCGTGCTCAACATGGGCGACACGCAACTCGGCCGGGGCGAGCCCATCGAGGACGTGGCGCGCGTGGTCTCCCGGATGGTCGACATCGTGATGATCCGCACCTTCGAGCAGACGATCATCGAGCGCTTCGCCGCGCACTCGCGCGTTCCCGTGATCAACGGGCTCACGAACGAGTATCACCCCTGCCAGATCCTGGCCGACATCTACACCTTCGTCGAGCATCGCGGCTCGATCACGGGCAGGACGGTCGCGTGGATCGGGGACAGCAACAACATGTGCAACACGTGGCTGCAGGCCGCGAGGATCCTGGATTTCAAGCTGAACATCGCCAGCCCGCCGGGCTACGAGCTCGAGCCCGCGCGCGCCTCGGGCGTCGACCGGGCCCACCTTGAACTCTTCAGCGATCCGCTCGCCGCCTCGAAGGGCGCGGACCTGGTGACGACGGACGTGTGGACGAGCATGGGTTTCGAGGCCGAAACCGACGACCGGAAGAGCGCCTTCGCGGCCTTCATGGTGGACGCGGAGATGATGGCCGTCGCCCGGCCCGATGCGCTCTTCATGCACTGCCTGCCCGCGCACCGCGGCGAAGAGGTCAGCGCGGATGTCCTGGAGGGCCCGCAGAGCGTGGTCTGGGAAGAGGCGGAGAACCGCCTGCACGTGCAGAAGGCGCTGATGGAATATCTGCTCCTGGGCAAGGTGGATACGTGAAGCCCGCGCCCGGCCTCGCCGCAATCCTTCTCGCCTGGAGCGGTCTCGCCGCTGCGACGGCCCCCGATCCCGCCCCCGAGGCTCCCCGGCCCCGTACCTACGCCCTCGTGTCGGCGGTCGGCGACCAGTTCCAGTACGTAAGCCGGCGCCCGTCCACGGGAACGAATCTCGAGCCCTTCCGGCGATTCACCGCGAAGGTGCCCGGGGGCGCGCTCGACCGCGCCGTGCTGCGCGGCCTCGACCGCACCGTGGCCGCGAACGATCCGGGATCCGAACGGCTGTTCCTCTCGCTCAACCCCGCGGAGATGGAAAGCGTGCGGCCGGCCGACCGGGAGAAGGTGGCGATCGGCAAGGTGATCTCCGCCCTGGAGCCGATGAAACAGCGGGAAGGCTGGGACAAGATCTTCGTCGTGACGCCCAACTGGCGCTTCGGCGAGGTGAACGGACTCGCCTCCAAGCTCGGCGGGATCGGTGTCTTCATCCAGCCGCTCGAGCGGCGCACGGGCAACATCGACCTCGACGCGAACCTGGCGGGCTTCGCCGAGGCCGAGACGGTGACCCCCGACGGCAAGCCCACGAGCTCCGCGATCTACGTGGCGCCATTTTTCTACACCAAGCTCTGGGTGATCGACCCGAAGACGCTCCAGGTGATCGATTCCGAGGAGCGCTTCGACTTCCAGAAGATCTACGACCCGATGTGGACCGCGACGACCCTCGAGAGGAACTTCACGCCCGAGCAGCTCGCCGGGCAGGTGGAGACCTTCGTCGAGCGCTCGAGCTCGCGCGCGCTGCGCGAGGCGATCGGCGTGGTGACCGTGACCGACCCGAAGGCCGTGGACGAAGCGAAGCCCGCGCCCGCCACGCCCCGCAAACCCTGACACTCCCGACATCCCCGATACAGGCACCCCATGAAAAAGGTCAAGAAAGTCGTCCTCGCGTACTCCGGCGGCCTCGACACGTCCGTCATCCTCAAGTGGCTCGTGGACACGTACGGCTGCGAGGTCATCACCTTCACGGCCGACATCGGCCAGGGCGAGGAGCTCGAGCCCGCGCGCAAGAAGGCGAAGCTGCTGGGCGTGAAGAAGATTTTCGTCGAGGATCTGCGCGAGGAGTTCGTGCGCGACTTCGTCTTCCCGATGTTCCGCGCCAACGCGCTTTACGAGGGCGAGTACCTGCTGGGCACCTCGATCGCGCGCCCGCTCATCGCCAAGCACCTGGTGCAGGTCGCGAAGAAGATGGGCGCCGACGCCATCTCCCACGGCGCGACGGGCAAGGGCAACGACCAGGTTCGCTTCGAGCTGGGCGCCTACGCGCTCATGCCGGAGGTCCGCATCATCGCCCCGTGGCGCGAGTGGGACCTGCTCTCGCGCGAGAAGCTCCTCCAGTACGCGGACAAGCACGGCATTCCGGTCGACTTCAAGAAGAGGAAGGGCGGCGGCGCGCCGTACTCGATGGACGCGAACCTGCTGCACATCTCCTACGAGGGCGGCGTGCTCGAGGATCCGTCCTTCGAGCCGGAAGAGTCGATGTGGCGCATCACGGTCTCCCCGGAGAAGGCGCCCAACAAGCCCGAGATCGTGGAGCTCGACTACGTGAAGGGCGACATCGTCGCGGTGAACGGCAAGAAGATGTCGGCCGCGCAGGTCCTCACCGAGCTCAACCGCCTCGGCGGCAAGCACGGCGTGGGCCGCCTCGACCTCGTCGAGAACCGCTCCGTCGGCATGAAGTCGCGCGGCTGCTACGAGACCCCCGGCGGCACGATCATGCTGAAGGCGCACCGCGCCATCGAGTCGCTCACGCTCGACCGCGAGGTCGTGGCGCTCAAGGACGACCTCATGCCGCGCTACGCGCGCCTGGTGTACGCCGGCTACTGGTTCAGCCCGGAGCGAAAGCTCCTGCAGAGCCTCATCGACACCTCGCAGGAGCACGTGAACGGCAAGGTGCGCGTGAAGCTCTACAAGGGCACCGTGCTCGTGGTGGGCCGCACCTCGAAGAAGGACTCGCTTTTCGACACCGCCATCGCCACGTTCGAGGAGGACCAGGGCGCCTACGACCAGAAGGACGCGGAAGGCTTCATCAAGCTGAACGCCTTGCGCATGCGCATCGCGGCGCGCCACGGGCGCAAGTAGCGCACCCGGGAGGTCCCATGCCTTCGTTCGACATCGCCTGTGAAGCCAACGCCGTCGAGGTGAAGAACGCCATCGAGCAGGTGAACAAGGAAGTCTCGAACCGGTTCGATTTCAAGGGTTCGGACGCGCGTATCGAGCAGAAGGAGCACGAGCTCACCGTCTTCGCCGACGACGAGTTCAAGCTCGGGCAGGTGCGCGACGTGATGAACGCCAAGTTCGCCAAGCGCGGCGTGGACCTGCGCTTCCTCGTGATCGACAAGCCCGAGAAGATCGGCGGGGACAAGATGAAGCAGAAGGTGACCGTGAAGAACGGCGTCGAGTCGGAACTCGCCAAGCGCATCGTGAAGATGGTGAAGGACGCGAAGCTCAAGGTGACCACCGCGATCCAGGGCGACGTCGTGCGCGTCACCGGCGCCAAGCGCGACACGCTCCAGGAGGCCATCGCCCTGGTCCGTGCCGGCGTGACCGATGTGCCGCTGACCTTCCAGAACTTCCGCGACTAGGTCGCCAGGCCCCGGATCCACCGCGTGTAGAGCCGGGAGGCGACGTCCGAGAGGACGGGCAGCCGCGCGGCCATCTCCGCCTCGATGCGCTCGACGGGCTGCACGGCGGGGCTCGCGCGGCTTTCCGACACCTCGTCCGCGCCCGTTTCGCACCACGAGCGGACGAGCTCGGGCGTCATTTCCACGTGGCACTGCATGCCAAGATGCCTGCCGTCGATCACGTAGGCCTGGTTGGCGCAATGTTCGCCGCGAAGGATGCGCTCGCCGCCCGGGGGCAGGGAAAAGGTCTCGCCGTGCCACTGGAAGGTGGTGAATGCCGGCGTGTCGAGGCCGACCCATTCCCGGGCGAGCGGGGTTTGCTCGAGATCGACGCGGCACCAGCCGATCTCCTTCACCGGGTTCGACCGCACGATGCCGCCGAGCGCCTTCGACAGCAACTGGCCGCCCAGGCAATGCCCGATCACCGGCACGCGGCGCTCCACCGCGTCGCGGATGAGCGCGAGCACGGGCTCGATCCAGGGCAGGTCGTCGTTCACGCTCATGGGGCCGCCCATGAACCCGAGGCCGGCGTAGTCCCCGGCCGAAGCGGGAACGGGCTCCCCCTCGTCGAGTTTCACGAGCCGCCAATCGATCCCGTGGCGGTCGAGGAAGGTGGCAAAATAGCCCGGTCCCTCCGTGGCGGAATGGCGGAAGACGAGGACGGGCTTCATCGAGAGGAAGGACGGCGCATGCGGTTCTCGCATTGTATGGCCGCGGCGCTCCTCGCCGCGTTCCCCGCCTTCGCGGCCGAGGTGAACGTCATCGGGCTCTTTCCCGGCAAGGCGGTTGTCGTCATCAACGGCACGCCGCCGCGCACCCTGTCGGTCGGCCAGAAGACGCCGGAGGGCGTGACGCTTCTTTCAGCGGACTCGAAGGCCGCCACTTTCGACGTGGATGGCAAGCGCGAGGTGATCGGCCTGGGACAGGCCATCGAAACCCCGTCGATTTCCGGCAGCCGGCAGAGCGTCACCTTCGCCTCCGACGCGAGCGGCCATTTCTCGGTGGACGGGCAGGTGAACGGCGGCACGGTGCGCTTCCTCGTCGATACGGGCGCGACCTTCGTCACCTTGCCGGGCGCGGAGGCGCTGCGGCTCGGCATCGACTTCAAGCGCGGCCAGCCCGCGGTGTCGCAGACGGCCAACGGCCGCGTGCTCGTGTACCGGGTTCGGCTCGACTCGGTGAGCGTGGGCGGGATGATCCTGAACGGCGTCGATGCGGCGGTCCACGACTCGCCGGGCCTCGACGTGGCGCTGCTCGGCATGAGCTTCCTCAACCGCACGGAGATGCGCCGCGAGGGCGGCAACCTCACCCTGACGAAGCGCTACTAGGCGAGCGCCCCTTCGTTCAGCAGGACGGCCAGTTCTTGCGGATCATCGCGTAGGCCGAGTGGTTGTGGATGGACTCGAAATTCTCCGATTCCACCACGTAGGCCTCGATGCGCGCGTCCTCGTTCAGCTTGGCCGCGATGTCGCGCACCATGTCCTCGACGAATTTGGGGTTGTCGTAGGCGAGTTCGGTGACGTATTTCTCGTCCGGGCGCTTGAGCAGGCCGTAGAGCTCGCTCGAGGCCTGCTTTTCCGCCAGGTCGATGAGCTCCTCGATCCACACGAAGCTCTGCACGCGCGCCGCGATGGTGACGTGCGAGCGCTGGTTGTGCGCGCCGTAGGCGGAGATCTTCTTCGAGCACGGGCACAGGCTCGTCACCGGCACCAGGACCTGCAACGAGAAGACCTCGTTTCCGTCGACGATCTCGCCCGTGAAGGTGACCTCGTAGTCGAGCAGGCTCTCGACGCCGGAGACCGGCGCCTTCTTGAGCACGAAGTACGGAAAGCGCATTTCGATCCGGCCCGTTTCCGCCTCGAGCTTCTTCACCATCTCGCGCAGCATCAGGCGGAAGGTGTCGACGGTGACCTCGCGTTCGTGGGCGTTCAGGATCTCCACGAAGCGCGACATGTGCGTACCCTTGAACTGGTGCGGCAGGCCCACGTACATGTCGAAGGCGGCGACGGTGTGCTGCACGCCGCCGGCACGCTCCGCGATGCGCATCGGGTGGCGGATGGACTTGATGCCGACCCGGTCGATGGCGAGCCGCCGCCCGTCCGGCGTGGCCTGCACGTCGGGAATGGGAAGGTTGGCGCGCTGGTTCATGGGGGTGCCTTTCACGGGAGGGCCAGTATAGAAGGGGCAGGTGGGGGTGGGCAAAGCGTCCCTCGATGGGACCTCGGTCCCAGCCGGGGGTTCGCTAGCGACTCGCCGGATACGGGGCGAGGCCCTGGAAAGGCGGCTCGCGGCCGACGAGCGACTCGAGGAGCACCAGTTCCGCATCCGAATGGTTGCGGAAGGGGCCCGGGTCCGCGCGCATCGCCGTGGCGCCGTCCCGGATGAGGAGGGGCTCTTCGTGATGCCGGGTGACGATGCGTTTCGTCGACATGCCGGGGCCGTCGAGGTCGGCCTCGCCGTAGCACAGGCAGAAATAGACCTCGGACGGCAGGACCTCCACGTAAGCCCCGGTGCCCCGGATGCCGATGGTGGCCCTCTGGGCCCGGACCTGCACGGGCTTTTTCCCGAAGACCGAGAGCACGCTGCCGGCCTCGATCAGGATGCGGCTGAGGACACCCCGCGTCTCGGCGAACTCGATCGAGGTGTTGCTGCGCAGGAGGAAGGCGTCGTCCTGGATCACGATGACGGCTTGACTGCCCGCCCCGGTGGTGACGCGGTCCTTCGGGCCGACGGGCGTGCCGACCTTCGCCTCGCGCCCGTTCACGGTGGCGCGGCCTTCGAGCCGATTGACGCCGGGGATGGCCGGGAGGTCACCCTTGGCGAGGGCGCGACTCATGACTCCCGACAAGCCGGCCGCGCCGAGCGACCCGGAGGCCACAAGCTGAAGAATGAATTTTCGGCGCTGAAGAAGCCGGGAGATGGATGCATTTTGAATCATTTTGGCTTCTTTTCGAAGACGATGTCCCAGGTTCCGTGGCCCAGACGCAGCCCACGCTGTTCGAATTTCGTCTGCGGGCGGCTGCCCGGCCTTTCGGCGAATCCCGGATGGCGATTGGCCAGTGACGGCTCGTTCGACAGCGTCGCCAGGATATGTTCGGCGTATTCCTGCCAGTCCGTCGCGGCGTGCAGGTACCCGCCCGGTGCCAGCCGCGAGGCCAGCAGCTGGATGAAAGCCGGCTGGAGTAGCCGCCGCTTGTGGTGCCGCTTCTTGGGCCAGGGATCCGGAAAGAAGACATGGATGCCGGCGAGGGAGTCGTCGGGGATCATTTCACGGACGACTTCGACGGCATCGTGCTGGACCACGCGGACATTTGTGAGTGCTTGCTCTTGCAGGCGCTTGAGCAGCGCGCCAACGCCCGGCGTATGCACTTCCACGCCGAGATAGTCATTGCCGGGGCTCTCGGCGGCAATCCGGGCGGTGGTTTCACCCATCCCGAATCCGATTTCGAGGATCTTCGGCGCCGGGCGGCCGAAGGCGGCGTCGAGATCCAGCGGCGAGGGCGCGAAGGCGATCCCGAACCGGGGCATCAGCTCGTCGTAGGCCCGATGCTGGCCGGGCGAGAAACGTCCCTGGCGAAGGACGAAGCTGCGGATGGGCCGGGGATGCGCGTTCATCCGCGGATTTTACGCGAGCGGCGCGGCACGTCCTGCCGAAACCGTCAGGACGTCTTTCCGATGAGCCCCTCGGACGGCGAGCTGGGCTGGGCCCGGTAGGGCTTTTTCGGCATGCGGCCGGCGAGCCAGGCCTCGCGCCCGCCTTCCACCGCGAGCTTCATGGCCCGGGCCATGCGCACGGGGTCGCGGGCCGCGGCGATGGCGGTGTTCATGAGGACGGCGTCGCAACCGAGCTCCATCGCCACGGCGGCGTCGGAAGCCGTGCCGATGCCGGCATCGACCAGCACCGGGATCTTCGCCCGGTCGCGGATGATCTGGAGGTTCCAGGGGTTCAGGATGCCCATCCCCGACCCGATGAGGGAGGCGAGAGGCATCACGGCCACGCACCCGATGTCCTCGAGCATGCTCGCCATGATCGGATCGTCGCTGCAGTAGACCATCACCTGGAAACCCTCGGCGACGAGCGTCTTCGCGGCGGCGAGCGTTTCCGGCATGTTCGGAAAGAGCGTGTGCGCGTCGCCCAGCACCTCGAGCTTCACGAGCGCGTGGCCGTCGAGCAGTTCCCGCGCGAGCCGGAGCGTGCGCACGGCATCCTCGGCGGTGTAGCAGCCGGCGGTGTTGGGCAGGATCGTGAATCGCGAGGGCGGCAGCACGTCGAGCAGGTTCGGCTGGTCCGCGTCCTGCCCGATGTTGACGCGGCGGATGGCGACGGTGACGATCTGCGCACCGCTCGCCTCGATGGCCTCGCGGGTCTCGCCGAAGTCGCGGTACTTGCCGGTGCCCACGAGCAGGCGCGACGCGTAGGATTTTCCCGCGATGACGAGGGGGTCGTCCATCAGCCGCCTCCCACCGCGACCACGACCTCGAGCCGGTCGCCGTCGGCGAGGGTGGTTTCGTCGTAGCGGCTGCGGGGCACGATCTCGCCATTGCGCTCGATCGCGATGCGCCTGCCCTCGATGCCCATCTCGCCCACGAGGCCACGCACCGTGATCGGCGGGGGGAAGCGCCGCTCGGCGCCGTTGATCGTCAACCGGATGTCCATGGGCGAATTCTAGCGCGCCCCCGCCTGCCCCGCGCCTCGGGCGCGCTCACATCTGGCGGAAGAGGTGCGCGTAGGCCCGCGAAACCGGGAGCTCGGTCTTCGCGCCGTCCTTGAGGCGCACGAACAGGCGCCCGCCAAGATCGCGGCGCGTGGCGGCGACGAAGCGCAGGTTCACCACCGTGGAGCGGTGGACCTGCGCGAACTCCTCGGGATCGAGCTGCCGGACCACATCGGAAAGCGCCGTGCGGATGAGGTACTCGCCGTCTCGCGACATCACGCAGGTGTATTTGTCCTGCGCCTGGAAGTAGAGCACCTCGTCCACCGGCACCTGGTGAACCTCCTCGCCCTTGAGGGCGCGCACCCACTTGAGCCTCCCCGCGCCCGAGCCCGGAATCGTTGCAGCGATGCGGCGAAGCACCTCGTCGATGCCCCGGGGCGCCTCCTGGCTCGCGAGCTTCGCCTTCAGGCGATCGATGGCGCGCACGAGCCGGTCGTCGGAGACGGGCTTCACGAGGTAGTCCACGGCGTCGCGGTCGAAGGCCTCCACCGCGTACTGGTCGTAGGCCGTCACGAAGACGACGTGGGCCGCGCCCTCGATGCGCGAGGCGAGCTCGAGTCCCGTGAGGCCGGGCATGCGGATGTCGAGGAAGGCGCAGTCGGGTTCCTCTTCGCGGATGGCGGCCAGTGCCTCGGCGCCGTTGCGCGCGGCGGGCAGGATGCGGGCGCCCGGCCAGAGCGCCTCGAGCCGGGCGCGCAGGTACTCGGCAAGAGCCGGCTCGTCGTCCGCCACGAGCAGGGTCGGATTCGCGTTCAATGCGCTCCCCCCGGAAGAGTCACCGTGGCGATGGTCCCGCCGGCCGGACCTTCGCGGATCGAGAGCCGGCCGGCTTCGCCGTACGCGAGACGCAAGCGCTCGCGGATGTTCTCGAGGCCGACGCCGCCGGAGCCCGAGTCCCGGAATCCCACGCCGGTGTCGGTCACCTGGAGAACGAGGCGGTCTTCCTCGAGCCTCGCGGAAATCTCGACGGCGCCGCCTTCGATCTTCGGCTCGAGCCCGTGGCGGATGGCATTCTCGACGAGCGGCTGCAGCAGCATGGGCGGGATCTCGATCGCGGCGAGTGCCTCGGGCAAGTCGACCCGGGTCGTGAGCCGGTCGGCCATGCGCACGGCGAGCACCTCGAGGAAATCGTGGAGCATGGCGAACTCGTCCGCCAGCGTCGTGGTGCTGCGGCGCGTGGCGGCGAGCGAGGCGCGCAGGAACCGGATGAACGCCTCGAGCATGTGTTTCGCGCGGGCCGGATCGGCATCGATGAGGCTCGTCGCGTTGGCGAGGGTGTTGAAGAGGAAATGGGGCTCGATCTGGGCCTGCAGGGCGCGCAGGTTGGCGAGGGTCGCCTGGCGCTCGACCTGCTCGGCGCGCAGGCGTTCGGCCACCAGCGCCGCTTTCGACTTCGCCTCGCGCTCCCTCGCGAAGAAGATCGCCGAGAGGATCGCCGAGATCACCAGGCTGTTGAGCAGGATGCTCCCGACCCGCTTCGGCGAGGTGTAGAAGCTCGCGAGGTCCATGTCGAGCAGGGTGCCCGCGATGGCGAATCCCGCGAGGACCCCGAGGCAGGCGATGCCGGAGTAGTAGACCGCCACCACGATCCCGCCTCGGCGGTGCACGCGCCGGTCGAGCCCGGCGACGCCCCCGATGAAGTAGAAGGCGTGAATCGTGTAGCCGATGCACTGCGCGATGACGAAGACCCGGCCCACCATCTCGAGGCTGACGCCGCGGGAATTGAACAGCAGGCCCACGAGCACGAACGCGGCGGTGAGAAGCAGGTTCCAGATGAAGGTGTAGACGAGGTCGCGCCCGTGCGACGGGTCGAACCGCCGGAAGTACGGGATGATCTCGAGCGGGTGGTAGTCCCCCGGTTCGCGTGGGCTGCAGGCGGGGCTTGCGACGGCGGTAGGCATGGCGGAATCGTAGCCGCAAAGCGACAGCCGGGGCAGGCTTGCGACGAATGGACGGCGCGCGGCGCGAACGGCGCGGGCCTTTCGCGAACGGTGGCTGCCGATCGCCGCCGACCGCCCGGGCCCGTGTAAAATGCGGTTCACCTCGCGGGTGTAGCTCAATGGCAGAGCAGAAGCTTCCCAAGCTTACGACGAGGGTTCGATTCCCTTCACCCGCTCCACGCGAATCCGCAGGCGTTCCCCCCGCGGGGGCGCCGACAAGGCCCCAGAGCCCATGAGCGCAGCCGCCCGGTTGTCCGAGCGAATGCGTGCGTTGCCCCGTTCGGGGCGCGCGCGCCGCCTGCTGCGCTGGCTCGTCGGCGGGCTTCTGGTCGTGGCCTTGCTCGGGTTTTTCGTCGCGCCGCCTCTCGTCCGCTCGCAGGCCGAAAAGATGCTGGGCGAGAAGCTGCGCCGGCCGGTCACGGTCGAGAACGTCCGGGTGAATCCCTTCGCACCCTCCATCACGGTGAAGGGCCTTGCGGTGCGGGAGCGGGACGGCTCGTCCGTCGCGGCCGGCTTCGAGGAACTCTACGTGCGCATGTCCTACACGTCCCTGTTCCGGTTCGCGCCCGTGGTGAGCGCCGTGCGCCTCACGCGCCCGACGCTCCAGCTCGCCCGGCGCGCCGACCGCTCCTACAACTTCCAGGACCTCATCGACGAAGCGCTCGCGCCCTCGCCGAAGCCGGTCGAGCCGGCGGAGCCGCTCCGGTTCTCGGTGAACAACATCGAGATCGACGGCGGGCGCATCGTCTTCGACGACGCCGTGGCGGGCGAGAAACACGAGGTGTCGGATCTTCGCGTGGGGCTTCCGTTCTTCTCGAGCCTGCCCTCGCACGTCGATATCGACGTGCAGCCGGAGCTCTCCGCGCGGGTGAACGGCGCGCCCCTCGCGGTGAAGGGAGAGACCCACCCCTTCAAGGACACCAACGAAACCACGGTCGACGTCAACCTCGATGCCCTCTCGCTGCCGAGGATCGCGGACTATTCGCCCGTGCCGCTCGGCTTCCGGCTGGAATCGGGGGCGCTCGACACGCGAATCCGCTTGCGCTTCGTGACGCGCGGCGCGAAGGCCATCGGGCTCACGGCCACGGGAACGGCGGGTCTTTCGAAGGTCTCGGTGCGGGATGCGTCCGGGGCGCCCCTGGTTTCCTTCGAGCGGTTCGAGACGGACATCGAGACGATCGACGTCTTCGCGAGGCAAGCGAAGGTACGCTCGGTTCGCCTGGAGCGGCCCTTCGCCAACGTCGTTCGCGCGAAGGACGGTCGCCTCAACCTGGTGGAGGTTCTGCCCAAGGCCGCGACCGAGGCGACGCCCGCGGGGACGGCAGCGGGCAAGCCGGATGGCAAGTCGCCCCCGGACCCGAAGGCATTCCGATTCTCGGTCGAGGACATCGTCGTCGCGTCCGGCCAGGTGAACGTGGCGGATCTCTCGGTCACGCCGCGACCCTTCAAGACGGAGCTCGGCGCGATCGAGGTGGGCGTGAAGCAGCTCTCCAACCACCCGGGTGGCAAGGCGAAGGTCACGGCGAGCTTCACGACGGATGGCCTCGGCACTTTCCGCCACGAGGGCGCGCTGCAACTGGCGCCTGTCGCGGCAGAGGGCCGCGTGTCCGGCGAAGGATTCCGGCTCGCCCGCGTCTATCCCTATCTCGAGCCGGTCCTCAACGTCGACATCGCGGATGGCACGCTCGATTTCGACGCGGGCTATGCGCTCGCCGACGAATCCGGGGCGACCCGGGTGCGCGTCTCGGGCGCGAGCGCCACCCTTCGCGCGGTCGTTCTGCGCTATCCGGGCGAGAAGGATGCCTTCGTTCGCCTGCCCCTCGCCCACGTACGGGACACCTCCGCCGATATCGGCGCGCGACAGGTCATCGTCGGCGAGGTGCTCGCGAAGGGCGGCGTGGTGAACGCGCATCGCGAGGCCGACGGCAAGCTCCGGTTCGACCGCCTCCTCAAGCAGCAGGCGAGCCCGACCGGCGTGGCGAAGGGGCCGCAGACGGCCGAGGCCGGCGGCTCGCCCTGGCGCATCGACCTCAAGCGCAGCGCGATCGAGGGCTTCGCCGCGACCTTCACCGACGAAGTGCCCCAGCCGCCCGTGATCGTGAAGGTCACGCGGATCCAGGGGCTCGCGGAGAACTGGTCCAACGCACCGGGCACGCGCGCGACGGTGCGGGTGGGCGCGACCGTGAACGGCGCGGGCACCGTGTCGGCGCGAGGGCCGGTCACGATGTCGCCGTTCGCGGCGGAACTCGACGTGGAGGCCAAGCGGCTCGAGTTCGCGTTCGCGCAGCCCTATCTCGACAAGCGCACGAACCTCGCGCTCACCTCGGGCTCGCTCTCTGCGCGCGGACGGCTGCGGGCGAGCGCCCCCCCCGACGGCCCGTTCAACGCCGCCTTCCAGGGGGACGTGACGATCGGCGACTTCGCTTCCGTCGACCGCTTGAGCCGCGAGGACTTCGCCAACTGGCGTTCCCTGCACGTGGGTGGCATCGACTTCGCCCTCTCGCCCTTCAAGGCCCACGTCGGGGAGGTCGCGCTATCGGATTTCTACGCGCGGATCATCCTGTCGGCCGCGGGCCGCCTCAACCTCGCAGACGTGATGCGCGAGGAAGGCGACGAGGCGAAGAGCCTCACGGACACCGAGCTTCGCCGCGACGGTCGCGCCGTCGATGCGCCGCGAGAAGCCCCGGCGAAGGCGCCGGATGAGAAGGGTCCGGATTCGCCCGCGAAGCCGCCGGCCGACATCCGCATCGGACGCGTCATGCTGCAAGGCGGGCAGGTCGCCTTCAGCGATTTCTTCGTGCGTCCCAACTACGCCGCCAACCTGAAGGCCATCGGAGGCGGCGTGAGCGAGATGACCTCGCAGAAGCCCGGCGTCGTCGAGCTCTCCGCGCGCCTGGACGGCACGGCACCGGTGGAGGCTGCCGGCCGCCTCAACGTGCTCTCGCCCGACCTGCTCGTGGATCTCTCCGCCACCGCGAAGGACATCGAGTTGCCCGCGTTCTCGCCCTATGCGATCAAGTACGCGGGCTACGGCATCGAGCGCGGCAAGCTGTCGGTGCGCCTCAAGTACCTCGTCGAGAACCGCAAGCTCGCGGCCGAGAACAACGTCTACCTGGACCAGCTCACCTTCGGGCCGAAGGTGGAGAGCCCCACGGCCACCAAGCTGCCGGTGCTGCTCGCCGTCTCGCTCCTGCGGGACCGAAACGGCGTCATCGACATCGACCTGCCCATCTCGGGGTCGATCGACGACCCGCAGTTCAGCGTGTGGGGCATCATCGGCCGGGTCATCGTGAACCTCATCGCGAAGGCGGCGACGGCGCCGTTCGCCCTGCTGGGCGCCGCGTTGGGCGGCGGCGGCGAGGAGCTCGCCTACCTGGAGTTCGCGCCGGGGGGCGCCCGGCTCGAGAAGGCGGGGACGGACAAGCTCGCCTCCATCGCCAAGGCGCTCGGCAATCGTCCCGGCCTCAAGCTCGACATCGCCGGTCGCGCCGACCCGGCGACGGACCAGGAAGCGTTGCGAGCGCTTTCGCTCGAGCGGGCCGTGAAGGCCGAAAAGGCCAAGAGCCTCTCGCGCGACGCCGCGAAGGCCGCGAGCCTCGACGAGATCGCGGTCACGAAGGAGGAGTACCCCCGGTTCCTCACCGCCGCCTACAAGGAGGCGAAGTTCACGCGGCCGCGCAACTTCATCGGGATGCTCAAGGACCTGCCGGTCGCCGAGATGGAGTCGCTCATGCTGGCGAACGCGCCGGTCGGCGACGAGGAACTGCGATCGCTCGCCAACGCGCGGGCGCAGGCCGCCAAGGACTGGCTGGTGGGCCCGGGCGCCGTCGCGCCCGACCGCGTGTTCCTCGTGGCGCCGCGGCTCGGCGCGGAGGCGATCCGCGACAAGGGGCGGGCGAACCGCGTCGATTTCGCCCTGAAATAGGGCATCGCGTCCGCCCGCCCGGACCCGGCCGCCGGTGCGGCTTTTTCGTTTGAATGGCGGCTCGCGAACCCCGTAGAATCCCCGGCAGACGGCGAGAAACGGAATCATTCTCGGCGCACACCGCAGCCCGAAAATCCCCAGGAGAGGACGATGACCCCGGAACAGATCCTGAAATTGCCGTCCATGCCGGCGGCGAGCCCCAGCTACCCGATGGGCCCGTACCGGTTCGTGAACCGCGAGTACCTGATCATCACCTACGAGACGGACAAGGACCTGCTGCGCGAGGCCGTGCCAGAGCCCCTCGAGCCCAATCCCGAAGGCCATGTGCTCTACGAGTGGATCCGCATGCCGGACAGCTCCGGCTTCGGCGACTACACCGAGAGCGGCGTGGTGATTCCCTGCCTCTTCCAGGGCCAGCCGATCAACTTCACCGCGCAGATGTACCTCGACGACGAGCCGCCCATCTCCGCGGGCCGCGAGATCTGGGGCTTCCCGAAGAAGTACGCGCATCCGAAGCTCGAGGTGTGCTCGGACACCATCACGGGGACGCTGCACTACGCCGGCCAGCTGGTCGCGATGGGCACGATGGCCTACAAGCACGCCGAGGCCCCCGGCGGCATCGAGGCCACCGCCAAGGGCATGACCAAGACCCAGTGCAACCTCAAGATCATCCCGGACGTCGACGGCAGCCCGAAGATCTGCCAGCTCGTGGCCTACAACCTCACGGACATCACGATCAAGGGCAGCTGGGTCTCGCCCGCGCGCCTGCACCTCATCCCGCACGTGAACGCGCCCGCCGCGGACCTGCCCATCAAGAAGATCGTGGGCGGCAAGCATTTCATCGGCGACCTCACGCTGCCCCACGGCCGGGTGCTGTTCGACTACATCAAGGACAAGGCGCCCTAGGCGCGGGAGCGAAGCCATGAAGAAGAGCGACGTTCTCAAGCTGCCCTCGATGCCGCTGCAGAGCCCGACGTTTCCGCGCGGGCCCTACCGGTTTTTCCGGCGCCAGTATCTCGTGGTCTCCTACCAGAGCGACGCGGCCGCCATCCGCGAAGCCCTGCCCGAACCCCTCGTGCCGGCCGGCGACACCGTGGCCGTCCAGTGGCTCGACTTGCCCGATGGCGAGGGCTTCGGCGCGTATTCGGCCGCGGCGCAGATCATCCCTTGCACCTTCAAGGGCGAGCCCTGCAATTTCGTCTCGCAGATGTACGTGGACAACACGCCGCCGCTCGCCGGCGGTCGCGAGATCTGGGGCTACCCGATGAAGTACGGCAAGGCCGTGCTCAAGGTGACAGGCGACACCCTCACGGGAACGCTCGACTACGCGACGCAGCGCGCCGCCACGGGCACGATGGTCTACAAGCACGACGCGTTCCGCGCGGATCTCTCGAAGGAGAAGGAGCTGCTCGCGCGCACGCAGGTCACGCTCAAGATGATCCCCGACATCGACGGCACGCCGGCCATCGCGCAGCTCGTGGGCATCAACTTCGCGGACGTGAAATTGCACGGTGCCTGGACGGGCGAGGCGCGCCTGGAGCTCATCCCGGCGGTGAACTGCCCGCTGGCGGACCTTCCGGTTCGCCGCGTGACGGGCGGCCTTCACATGGTGACGGACATGACGCTGCCGTACGGGCGTGTGCTGCACGATTACCTCGCCTGAGGCGCCCCGGCGCCGCAAGCAAAAGGGCCGCGCGAGCGGCCCCTTTTGTTTTTGCCTTCCCGCCAGCCGGGCTAGAGGAATTCCTTCTTCAGGTCGACCGAGGAGCGCACGCCCAGGTCGTTGAAGTGGTTGTCCAGCCAGGAGCTCGCGTAGGCGCGGCCGCGGTCGCGCAGCATCGTGAGGAAGGCCCAGTCGTTCGCGAACTTGGATGAGACCGAGAGGTCCGAGAGCGCGTTGTCGGCCCGGATCGAGTGGATGAGCACGTACTTGAGCTGCTCCTTGTACTCGTCCTTGATCCAGCCCTGGTCGATGAGCTTCTGGACGAAGAACACCGAGCGCAGCTCCTTGATGAGCGAGGAATTGAAGGTGATCTCGTTGATGCGGTTGAAGATGTCGTTCGACATCGTCGGCGGGCCCGGGCGCTCGATCGGGTTGATGTGGACGATTACCACGTCGCGCGAATCGGTGTGGTAGAAAAGCGGGTACAGCACCGGGTTGCCCATGTAGCCGCCGTCCCAGTAGTACTCGCCCGCGATCTCGACGGCCTGGAAGAGGTACGGCAGGCACGCCGAGGCGAGCACGACGTCGGAGGTGATCTCGTTCGTGTTGAACACCTTCACCTTGCCCGTGCGCACGTTCGTGGCCGAGAGGAAAAGCTTGGTCTTCTGCGAGCGGTCCAGCTCGTCGAAGTCGACCTGCGCCTCGAGCACCTCGCGCAGCGGGTTGAAGTTCATGGGGTTCAGCTGGTAGGGCGAGAACGAGTGCGTGATCATCTTGAACATCTCGGAGGCCCACGCCTGGTCGAGGTTGTGGCCATGCATCATCTTTTCCCACGGCATCTGCTTGACCGGGCTGTAGCGCGCGCCGGCCTCGGAGATGGCCTTCCAGAAGTCGTGCAGCGCCTGGCGCGCGCCGTCGGGGCCGCGCAGCATGCCGTAGGCGAACACCACGGCGTTCATCGAACCGGCGCTCGTGCCCGAGACGCCCTCGATTTCGATGCGGCCGTCCTCGAGGAACTTGTCGATCACGCCCCAGGCGAACGCGCCGTGCGCGCCGCCACCCTGGAGGGCGAGGTTGATGCTCTTCATGCCGTTGTCGCGCCGCTGCGCCGACTTGTTCAGGAGCGGCAGGCCGGTCGGACCGCGCTCCAGGGGAGCCGTGGGTACGAGCACCTTCTTGCGGGCGCGCGGCACGGCTTTCTTCCTTGAAGGGGCCTTCGTCTTGGTTCGTTTCGTCGCCATGGCGATTCTCCCGCGCCGCAGCCCGGTGGGCGATGCGGCGCGCAGGGGCACTTCGGTCAGTGGGCCACCCAGCCGCCCTCGATGGCGATGTGCGTGCCCGTGATGGACGCCGCCGAATCGCTGCAGAGGAAGACGGTGGTTCCCGCCACCTGTTCCACGGTGACGAACTGCTTGGTGGGCTGCGCCGCGAGGAGCACGTCGCGCTTCACCTGCTCGATGGTGAGGCCGCGCGCCTTCGCGGTGTCGGGGATCTGCTTCTCGACGAGCGGCGTGAGCACGTAGCCCGGGCACACCGCGTTGCAGGTGATGCCCTTCTCGGCGACTTCCAGCGCGACCGTCTTGGTGAGGCCCAGGATGCCGTGCTTGGCGGAAACGTAGGCGCTCTTGAACGGCGAGGCGACCAGCGCGTGCGCGGAAGCCACGTTCACGATCCGGCCCCAGCCTTTCTGCTTCATGCCGGGGATCACCAGGCGCGTGGTGTGGAAGGCGGCCGACAGGTTGAGGGCGATGATCTGGTCCCACTTCTCGACGGGGAAATCCTCGATGGGGCACACGTGCTGCATGCCGGCGTTGTTCACGAGGATGTCGATCGGGCCGATGGCCTCGACGGACTTGCTCACGAATTCCTCGACGGCCGCGACCTTGCCCATGTCGGCGGGGAGAAAGACGACCTTGACGCCGTAGGTGCTCGCGAGGCGGCTGCGGATCTCTTCGGCCTCTGGCGTGTTGCGCGAGCCGTTGATCACGAGGTTGATGCCCTCGCGCGCGAAGGCTTCGGCGATGCCGAGGCCGATGCCGCTCGTCGAGCCCGTGACGATGGCGGATTTTCCTTTGAGCATCTGCGAATCTCCCTGTGTGCGTTCTCGTTCGGATTGCCGGCCATCCCGGGGGCATGGCGCCTCGCCGGGGGCCGGGGGTCGTTCTTCCCTCTCGCCCCAACTCCGCACGCCTCGCCTCTGACGGACGGTACGCACGGGGAATGCGGATACTGAAGGGAACCGGCCCTGCTGTCCACCGGAGCATTCTGCATTCGCACGCGGTGCTACACTCGCGCGCCCGCCCCCAAAGCCCTTACAACGTGAAAGCCTTTTCGCGCCGCGTGATCGACTGGCAGAAAGTCCATGGCCGCCACGGATTGCCGTGGCAAGGCACGCGCGACCCCTATCGGCTGTGGCTCTCGGAGATCATGCTGCAGCAGACGCAGGTGGCGACCGTGGTTCCCTTCTACGAGCGATTCCTCGCGCGCTTTCCCGATGTCGCCGCGCTCGCCGAGGCGGACGCGGACGAGGTCATGCGCCTGTGGAGCGGCCTCGGCTACTACGCGCGTGCGCGCAACCTGCACGGTGCCGCCCGGCGGGTGGTCGAGGCGCATGGCGGCCGGTTTCCGCTGGCGATCGAGGCCGTCGCCGACCTGCCGGGCATCGGCCGGTCGACGGCGGCGGCGATCGTCGCATTCGCGACCGGCGAGCCCCACGCGATCCTCGACGGCAACGTGAAGCGCGTGCTGGCGCGGCATGCCGGGGTCGAGGGTGCCGTGGACGGCGCTGCGGTCCTCGCCCGGCTGTGGGACGTGGCGCAGTCACGGTTGCCTCGCCGGGACGTCGAGGCCTACACGCAGGGCCTCATGGACCTGGGCGCCACGCTGTGCACGCGCTCGGCGCCGGATTGCGAGCGGTGCCCGGTACGCGCCGACTGCGTGGCGTGGCGTGAAGGCCTGACCGACGAGCTGCCGGGACGAAAGGCCGCGCGGGTGGTGAAACTCCGGCGCGCGGTTTGGCTCGTGGTCCTCGCAGGAAGCAAGGTCCTTCTCGAGAAGCGCCCGGCGCCCGGGATCTGGGGCGGCTTGTGGAGTTTCCCCGAGTTCGCGGAGGGCACCGATCCGGGCGGGGCTTGTGCGGGCCTGGGGATCGTCCCGACGACGATCGGGCCGCTGCCTGTCCTCACCCATGCCTTCACGCACTTCACGCTGGAAGCCATGCCCTTCCGGGTGGGCGTTCGTCGCGCGACCCTTTCGGCGAGCGAGATCGAACGGCGATGGATCGCGCTCGGTGAAGCGCAGGAGTCGGCGCTGCCGGCGCCGGTGAAGCGCCTGCTCGCCGCGCTTGCGCCGGAGGCTAGCCGATCAGGCGCTGCTCGCGCAGGAACCGGTGCAGGATCGCGATTCGCGCCGCGGCGTCGGTGAGCTCCAGCAGCTTCTGCCGCACGGGATTTCGCAGCGGCAGTATTTCCGCGAGGCGAAAGCCCACCCAGGTGGCGTCGTCGTAGCCGTACGGTTCGCCGAACCGCGACGAACCCACGGCCTCGATCACCTTGCGAACGAAGTCCGCGCACGCGGGCAGCTCCGGGGGAGCGGCCGGATCCTCGTCGGGCAGGCGCGCGATGCGCCCCAGGACGAGGCCCGAGGGCGTGGTCTCGCGCGCCTCGAGGCGGAATCGCCCGAGACCTTCGGCGCGAACCTTGAGGATGCCCAGCTGTTCCATGTCCCACTCGCGGATCTTCGCGAGGCAGCCGACGCTCTCGGGCACGGCCGGGGCGCCGACCTCCTCGCCTTCGCGGATGAGGCACACGCCGAAGTGCGCGTCGTGCTTGAGGCAGGCCTTCGCCATTTCCATGTAGCGTGGCTCGAAGATCCGAAGCGGCAGGCGCATGCCGGGGAAAAGCACCGCGCCGAGCGGAAAGATCGGCACGGTCTCGCCGGGCGGCGGACCCGCGGCGAGCAGGTTCATGACGAGCACGACGACGCCTTCCTACGCGTCGTGCAGGTCGCGGTGCCGGACGATGACGGGGTAGTTGCCCCGCAGTCGCGCGGCCAGGGCCTCGACCAGGTAGACGGAGCGGTGGCGCCCGCCCGTGCAGCCGATGGCCACGGTGAGGGCCGCGCGGCGGTCGAGGGAGAACTTGGGCAGCCAGCGCGCGACGAAGCGGTGGATGTCCTCCAGCAGGAGGCCGGCCTCGGTCTCGCGCTCGAGGAAGCCCGCGACTTTCGCGTCGCGGCCCGTGAGGGGACGAAGCTCGGGATCGTAGAAGGGGTTGGGCAGGAAGCGCGCGTCGAAGAGGAAATCGGCGTTGAGCGGCACGCCCGTCTTGAACCCGAAGGACTCCAGGCAAACGGTGAGGCGCGAAGGGTCCGTCACGAGCAGGTCGTGGATCCAGCCGCGCAGCTGGACCGGGCTGAGCCCGCTGGTGTCGATGCGGTGGCCGAGTTCGGCGATCGGCGCGAGAAGGCGCCGTTCCTCGGTGATGGCTTCCTCCAGCGTGCGACCCTCCCGGGCGAGCGGGTGCGGGCGGCGCGACTCCGAGAACCGACGCACGAGGCTGTCGTCGGTCGCGTCGAGAAAGACGAGCTGCACTTCCGCGCCGGCGGCGCGCGCCTCCATCACGACGCGTGGCAGGTTCTCGAGCGTGGCCGCGCTGCGTGCGTCGGCGCTCACCGCGACTCGGGGTTCGCCGCGCGAGGCGGCGTGGGCGAGCAGGGCCTGGATGAGGTCCGTGGGCAGGTTGTCGACGCAGAACCAGTTCGAATCCTCGAGCGCCTTGAGGGCGACGCTCTTTCCCGAGCCGGACACGCCGCTGATGAGGGCGAGGCGCATCGGTCAGTCCCCGCGCGTGTCGCGATCGCCGCCGCGCATCGCCGCCGCCTGGCGCGCGATGAAGTCCCGCGTGGAATCGATTCCGCGCGTGATGAGGATGTGGTTGCGAACGGCGGCCTCCACCAGCACGGCGAGGTTCCGGCCCGGCGCCACGGTGAGGGTGACGGTGGGAATCTCGACGCCCAGCACGCTGCGCGTGCCCGAGCGCGTGGCGAGACGGTCGCGTTCCTCGTAGCGGCCGTCGGCGGGCAGCTCCAGGTGCACGATGAGGCGAAGGGCCTTCCGGGGACGCACCGCCGTCTCGCCGAAGATCGAGCGGATGTTGAGCACGCCCAGGCCCCGGACCTCGAGGAAGTCGCGCAGCATCGGCGGGCAGCGGCCCTGGACCGTCTCGGGGCCGATCTGCTGCAGCTCGACCACGTCGTCGGCGACGAGGCCGTGGCCGCGCGAGATGAGCTCCAGGGCGAGCTCGCTCTTGCCGATGGAGGACTCGCCCGTGATGAGCACGCCGATCTCGAGCACGTCGAGGAAGACGCCGTGCAGCGTCGTCACCTCGCCGAGTTCGCGCTGCAGGTAGGGCCGCAGCACGTTGATGACCTGCTGGCTCGCCTCGCGCGCGATGAGCACCGGGGTCGCCACCCGCGTCGCGGCGCGCTCGAGCTCCGTCGGCACGGAGAGCCCGTCGCACACGACGACGCAGTGGGTCTCGCCCGTGGCGATGCGCTCGCAGACGGCGGCGCGCTCGCCGGCCTCCAGGCTCTGCAGGTATTCGACCTCGCGCCCGCCCAGGACCTGCACGACCAGCGGGTGGATGAGGTTCAGGTGCCCGATGAGCCCCAGGCCCGGGCGCGAGAGCATCTCGTTGGTGAGCTCGCGATGGCTGCCGGACGCGCCGGCCGCCCACGCGAGAGCCAGGCGCTCGCGCCTGTCCTCAAAGAGCTGCTGAACGCTGAGCCGGGGCATAGGGCGACCACTGCGTGAGCAGGCGGTGCGCCGAGGGCGCGTCGCCGGCGGCGAGGAGGCCGTCGCGAAGCTGGGGATCGCTGAACATCTGCGCGAGGTCCGAGAGCAGCTCCAGGTGCTGCTCCGTCGCGTGCTCGGGCACCAGCATGGCGAGCACCAGGCGCACCGGCTGCCCGTCCGGGGACTCGAAGGGCAGGGGCGATTGCGTGCGCACGAAGGCGCAGGCGGTGTCCTT
The DNA here is from genome assembly GCA_016711875.1 of Betaproteobacteria bacterium. GTDB lineage: Bacteria > Pseudomonadota > Gammaproteobacteria > Burkholderiales > Usitatibacteraceae > FEB-7. Next base: position 1,640,717 of record JADJSD010000001.1, read on the forward strand.
GAGGCTCTTCAGGCGACCGTGGGGAATGGCGACGCCGTAGCCCAGGCCCGTGGAGCCGAGCTTCTCGCGGTCGAAGAGGCTGTCGAAGACGCGCGCGCGCGGGATCTGGCGCGAGTTCTCGAAGAGCAGGCCGATCTGCTCGAAAAGGCGCTTCTTGCTGCTCACGTCGAGATCGAGCGCGACGTGGGCGAGGGGCAGCAGCGGCGACAGGCGGTTCATCGGGATGTCTCCTTCGCGGCGCGCTTCGCGAGCGGACCGCCTACTCGGACTCGACCTGCCGCTTGGCTGCGGGGGCGTGGCGCGATTCCTTGAACTTCTCCTTGTGCTTGATGATCTGGCGGTCGAGCTTGTCGGCCAGGCCGTCGATCGCGGCGTACATGTCCGTGTCGTGGCACTGCACGTGGATGTCCTTGCCCGAGAGGTGGACGTTCGCCTCGATCTTCTGGTCGAGCTTCTGCACCGTGAGGGTCACGTTCACGTCGATGACGTTCTCGAAGTGCCGGTTGATGCGGTCGAGCTTCGAGATCACGTAGTCGCGGATCGCGGGTGTGATCTCGACGTGGTGTCCGGTGATCTGCAGGTTCATGGTTCCTCCTTCTTCTGGCGGGTTATATCGACTTCCTCAGGTTCGCCGGCTGGATGTGCATCGCCTCGCGATACTTGGCGACCGTCCGGCGCGCGACCTGGATGCCCTGTTGGGCCAGTATGTCCGAAATGCGGTGATCCGACAGGGGCTTCTTGCCGTCCTCCGCGGCCACGAGCTGCTTGATGAGCGCGCGGATGGCGGTCGAGGAACAGGCCCCTCCCGTGTCGGTGGCCACGTGGCTGCCGAAGAAGTACTTCAGCTCGAAGATGCCGCGCGTGGTGAGCATGTATTTCTGCGTCGTCACGCGCGAGATCGTCGATTCGTGCAGCCCCACCGCTTCGGCGATCTCGCGCAGCACGAGCGGGCGCATCGCGACCTCGCCGTGCTCGAAGAAGTTCTTCTGCCGGTCGACGATGGCCTGCGTCACGCGCAGGATCGTGTCGAAGCGCTGCTGCACGTTCTTGATGAGCCAGCGCGCCTCCTGCAGCTGACCGGAGAGGTTCCTCCCGCCGCTGTCGCGCGAGGATTGCAGCAGGTCGGCGTACATCTTGTTGATGCGAAGGCGGGGCATCGCGTCGCGGTTGAGCTGGGCGAGCCAGCGCCCGCCGATCTTCCTCACGGTGACGTCGGGCACGACGTAGCGCACGTCGCCCTCGCCCCACGCCCGGCCGGGCTTCGGATCGAGCGTGAGGATGAGCGCGCGCACCTCGCGCAGCTCGTCCTCGTCGATGCCGAGCTGGCGCTTGAGCTTGTTGAAGTCGCGCGAGGCGAGCGCGTCCAGGTGGCGAGTCACGAGCTCGATGGCGCGCTCGCGCTGGGGCTCGGACGCATCGAGCGCCCTCAGCTGCAGCGCGAGGCATTCCGACAGATCGCTCGCGCCCACGCCGGCGGGCTCGAGGTTCTGGATCTGCCGGATGGCGATGGTGATTTCCTCGGCCTCGATGTCCTCGAGCTCGGCGCGCGCGACCTGCACCAGGTCCTCGAGCGTCGCCTTGAGGTAGCCGTCCTCGTCCAGGTGCGTGATCACGACCAGCGCGATGCGCTTGTCGCGTTCCGTGAGCTGCATGAGCTGCAGCTGGCGGATGAGGTATTCCTGCAGCGTGGGCTCGGCCGCGGCGATCTGGGTGAAGTCCTCGCGGTCCTCGTCGCTGCGGCGCGGGCCGGGCGCCATCTCGTCACCGAAGGACGACGAATCCTCCGGCGAGGGCGAGGGCTCCGTCTCCACGGACGACGATGCGGTGGCCGGCGCGCCTTCGGCCGGCGGCGGGGTGAGGCTTTCCTCGCCCGAGAGGTCGGCCCGCTCGAGCAGGGGGTTTTCCGCGAGGTAGCGCTCGAGTTCCTGGTTCAGCTCGACCGTCGACAGCTGGAGCAACCGGATCGATTGCTGGAGCTGGGGGGTGAGCGTGAGATGCTGGGAGAGCTTGAGCTGGAGGCTGTGCTTCATGTCGAAAACCGCGGGGCTTGTAGCGGGGGGCGCTAGAGGCGGAAATTCTCCCCGAGGTACACCTTTCGGACGGCCTCATTATAGATGATTTCCTCGGGCTTCCCGAAGGCGAGGACCGTGCCCTGGTTGATGATGTAGGCGTGGTCGCAGATGCCGAGCGTCTCGCGGACATTGTGATCGGTGATGAGCACGCCGATGCCGCGGTCCTTGAGGAAACGGATGATCTGCTGGATGTCGATCACCGCGATGGGATCGACCCCGGCGAAGGGCTCGTCGAGCAGGATGAACCGCGGGTTGGTCGCGAGCGCGCGCGCGATCTCGACGCGGCGGCGTTCGCCCCCGGAGAGCGAGACGGCCGGGCTCGCGCGCAGGTGGCCGATGTGCAGGTCGTCCAGGAGGTTCTCCAGGCGGGCGGCGACTTCGTCCTCGCCCAGGCCCTGGAGTTCGAGCACGGCCTGGATGTTCTGCGCCACGTTGAGGCGCCGGAAGATCGACGCCTCCTGCGGCAGGTACGACAGGCCCAGGCGCGAGCGGCGGTAGATCGGCAGGTGCGTCACGTCCCGACCGTCGAGCGTGACCATGCCCTGGTCGATCGGGACCAGCCCCAGGATCATGTAGAAGCACGTGGTCTTGCCGGCGCCGTTGGGGCCCAGGAGGCCCACCACCTCGCCGCTTTCGACGGTGAGCGAGACGTCGGAGACCACGGTGCGCTTCTTGTAGCGCTTCATCAGCGCCTCGGCGCGCAGCACCGACGGGCTCGCCTCGGGCTTCACGAGCGCGAGGTGCGGGGCCGGCGCGCCCACCGCCACGCTCACCCGCCCGTGCCCGGCGCGCGGTCGGGCTTGAGTTCGACGGGAGGCGACGCCTTGCCGGCTTCGGCGCCCTTCTTCGGCGGCACGATCGTCGCCTTGACGCGCGAGCCGGCGCTGGCCGCCGAGCCCGGCGTCCCGCCGGTGACCTGGAAGAAATCGCGGCCGCGATCGTAGGAGATCAACTCGCCCGTGATTTCGCCTTGCGCGCTCTTGAGCCGTGCCTGCGTGATGAGCTTGAGGAGGTCCGTGCGGTCGTCGAACTCGGCGCGCTGCGCCTGGCCCTCGACCCAATCGTCGGTCTTGTCGCGTTTCTGGCGGAAGGTGACCGGGCCGCCGGTGGCGACGAAGCTGCGGTAGCCCTCCGCGTCCTCGCGCACGACGATGCGCGCCGCCACGACGCGCAGCGTGCCTTGCGTCACGATCACGTTGCCGTCGTAGACGGCCTCGCGCTTGGTGTCGTCCGCCGTGAGGCGGTCGGCGAGCACCTGGATTTCCTTCTCGCGATCGGCTTTCTCGGCCATCGCGGCGGGCGCGACGGCGAGGGCTGCGGCGAGGATGAGTGTGCGCATCAGCGTCGGGGGGGCTTGTAGGTCGCGCGCACCCGGTCGAGGCGGGCCGTGCGCGACTGGTTGTTCAGTTCGAGGCCCGCCGCCTCGACGCGTCCGTCCGCGTTCTCGAGTACGACGGCGCTCGTGGTGCGGGCGATGCCTTCATCGGGAAGCACGAGGAGCCGGTCGGTGGTGAGTCTCGATGCCGCCACGCGCGTGTCGGCGTCCCGGACGAGCACGACATTGCCTTCGAACCAGACCTTGTCGCCGCCTTCCAGGAGCCGGCCCGTGTCGGAGGTGATCGCCACCTTCGGCTGGCGGGGTTGCTCGGCCTTGAAGGCGATCCGCTCGAGAAGGGCGGACTCGTCGTCGGGGTAATGTACCATCTTGCGCGCCGTGAGGGTGTAGAGCACCCGGCCGTCCTCGCCCAGCTTGTTCGCGCGGAAATTCTCGACGATGAGGTCGGGGTCGTGGCGGGCTTTTCCGTCGGGGCGGGCGGGCGTGGGCTGCACGAGGCCGTCGAGCCAGACGGTGAGCGCGACGAGCATCGCGAGCACGCCGAGCGGAAGCCACGAGGAGGGGCGGATCACGCGGGTCGGGTCCCTAGGCCCGGTACCGGCCCGGCGAGGCCTCGAGCGTGCCTTGCGCGCGCATCACGAACTCGCAGAATTCCCGCACCGCGCCTTCGCCGCCGCGAGTCGTCGTCACGTGATGCGAGGCCGCCTTCACCTCGGCGACCGCGTTGGCGACCGCGACCGCGAATCCGCAGATCCGCATCACCGGCAGGTCCGGCAGGTCGTCGCCCACGAACGCGCACTGCGAAGGCTCGAGCCCCAGGCGGGCCGCCAGTTCCTCGAACCGCGCGAGCTTGTCCGTGACGCCGAGCATCACGTGCGCGAGGCCCAACTCGCGGGCCCTCGCGGCCGCGGAGGGTGATGCGCGGCCCGAAAGCAGGCCCGTCGCGACGCCCGTCGCCGAGAGCATCTTGAGCCCATGGCCGTCCAGGATATGGAAGGACTTGAGGGCCTCGCCCTCGGCGCCGTACCAGAGCCGCCCGTCCGTGAGCACGCCGTCCACGTCGAAGAGCGCGAGGCGAACGCCGCGGGCGCGGGCCTGGGCGTCCATGGGGCTAGATGACGCCCGCGCGCAGCAGGTCGTCGACGTGCAGTGCGCCGACGAGCCGGTTCGATTCATCCACGACGAGCAGGCGCCCGCTCACGTGATGGGCCTGCATGACCTGGGCGGCCTCGGCCGCGAGCCGGGCGGGTCCGATGGTGCGGGGGCTGCGCGTCATCACTTCCGCGACCATGAGCCCGCGGATGTCGTCGTGCTTCTCGAGCGCGCGGCGCAGGTCGCCGTCCGTGAAGAGCCCGGCGACCCGGCCTTGCGGGTCGACGATGGCGGTCATGCCCAGGCCCTTCTGCGACATCTCGAGGATGGCCTCCTTGAGCGTGGCGCCCGCCGGGACGCTCGGCAGGCGCTCGCCCGTGTGCATGACATCGGCCACGTGCAGCAGGAGCTTCCTGCCGAGCGCGCCGCCGGGGTGGGCGAGGGCGTAGTCCTCGCTGCCGAAGCCGCGCGATTCGAGCAGGGCAACGGCGAGCGCGTCGCCCAGCGCGAGGACCGCGGTGGTGCTCGCGGTCGGGGCGAGATTCAGGGGGCAGGCTTCCTTCTCGACACCGGCATCCAGGTGCACGTCCGACTCGCGCGCGAGGGTGGACTGCGGCCGGCCGGTGATCGAGATCACCTTGGCCCCGCGCCGCTTGATGAGGGGGAGGATGCGCAGGATCTCGTCGGATTCGCCGGAATTCGAGATGGCGAGCACCACGTCGTCGGCCACGATCATGCCCAGGTCGCCGTGGCTCGCCTCGCCGGGGTGCATGAAGAAGGCGGGCGTTCCCGTCGAAGCGAGCGTGGAGGCGATCTTGCCGCCCACGTGGCCGCTCTTGCCCATGCCCGTCACCACCACGCGTCCCTTCGCGGCGAGGACGATGTCGTGCGCGGCCACGAATGCCCCGTCCAGCCGCCCGACGAGGCGCCGGACGGCGTCGGCCTCGATCTCCAGGACCTCGCGGGCGCGGGCGAGAACCGTGTCGGCGGCGGTCGCCCCTGCGGGATGGTGTAGATTTGGCATGGCGAAAGTATAAGGGATAGCCCCTCGACGCCCCGCCCCCGAAGATGCACGAAGCCCTTCCAGTCGCCCTGATCCTCCTGGGTTCCGTCGTCGCGGTCGTCGTGCTGTTCCGGCGATTGTCGATGCCCGCGATCCTGGGTTACCTCCTCGTCGGCGCGGTCATCGGCCCGGGGGCGCTCGGCATCGTCTCGGCCACGGAGGAGCAGCGCTACCTCGCGGAGTTCGGCGTGGTGTTCCTCATGTTCTCGGTGGGACTGGAGTTCAGCCTGCCGCAACTCATGGCGATGCGCCGTACCGTGTTCGGCTTCGGCGGCCTGCAGGTGGCGATCGTTCTCGCGGTCGCGGCCGTCGTGGCGCTTGCCGCCGGCCAGACCTGGCAGACCGGCCTCATCGTGGGCGGCGTGCTCGCCATGTCGTCGACGGCCATCGTCTCCAAGACTCTCTCCGAGCAGGCGCAACTGCACACGCCGGCGGGACGCCAGATCATGGGCGTGCTGCTCTTCCAGGACCTCGCGGTGATCCCGCTCCTCGTCTTCATCCCGGCCCTCGCGCTGCCGCCGGACGCGCTGGCCGGGGCGATGGGCATTGCCCTCGGCAAGGCCGCCGTGGTGCTCGCGCTCGTGCTCTTCATCGGCCAGAAGGCCATGCGGCCGCTCTTCAACCTGGTCGCGCGGCAGAAGTCCTCCGAACTCTTCGTCCTCTTCGTGCTGCTGGTGACGCTGGGGCTCGCGTGGCTGACGGAACTGGCGGGACTTTCGCTCGCCCTGGGGTCCTTCCTCGCGGGCATGCTCATCTCGGAGACGGAGTACCGCTACCAGGTCGAGGACTACATCAAGCCGTTTCGCGACGTGCTGCTCGGGTTCTTCTTCGTGACCATCGGCATGCTGCTCGCGCCCTCGGTGGTCGTGAGCCAGTGGAAGCTCGTGGCGCTCGTGCTCGTGGCCCTGCTCGCGCTCAAGTTCGTGGTGATCTTCGGATTGGCTCGCGCCTTCGATAACGAGAAGCCAACCGCGCTGCGTTGCGCGCTCGCCCTGGCGCCCGCGGGCGAGTTCGGCTTCGTGCTGCTCGCCCTGGCGGGCAAGGAATCGGCGCTCGACGCGCAGACGCTGCAGGTGGTGCTCGCCGCGGCCCTCCTGTCGATGGTGCTCACGCCGCTCCTCATGGCGAAGAGCGAGCGGATCGTCCTCTACTTCGTGGAGAGCGAGTGGACGCAGCGGGCGATGGCCCTGCACCAGCTCGCGGTGAAGACGATGGCGACGCAGGGGCACGTGATCGTGTGCGGCTATGGGCGCAGCGGCCAGGCGCTTTCGCGGTTTCTCGAGCGCGAGGGCATCCAGGTGATCGCGCTCGACGCGGACCCCGAGCGCGTTCGACAGGCTGCGGCGGCTGGCGACTCGGTCGTGTACGGCGACGCGTCGCGCCGCGAGGTGCTCGCGGCGGCGGCGATTTCGCGGGCGGTGGCCGTGGTGGTGAGCTTCGCGGATACGCCCAAGGCCCTGTCGATCCTCGCGCACGTGCGCGAGATGCGGCCGGAACTGCCGGTCATCGTCCGGACGTGGGACGACACGGACGTGGGCAAGCTTCGCGAGGCGGGCGCCGCGGAGATCGTGGCGGAAGTGGTCGAGGGCTCGCTCATGCTCGCCACGCAGACCATGATGCTGCTCGGCGTGCCGATGAACCGCGTGCTGCGCCGCCTTCGCGAGGTGCGCTCGGAGCGCTACCACCTGATGAGCGGCTTCTTCCCCGGCGCGACGGATACGGAGACGGAGTCCGATTCCGTCCAGCGGCGATTGCGGTCGGTGATGGTCGGTCCCAGCGCGGCCTGCGTCGGCCACACGCTGGAGAGCATGAATCTCGATGCGATGGACGTCGAGGTGACGGCGGTGCGGCGGCAGGGCGTGCGCGAGACGAACCCCTCGAGCGGGATGCGGCTTCGCGAGAACGACATCGTCGTCCTCATGGGCACGCAGGAGGCGCTCGCGAAGGCGGAGATGCGGATCCTGCAGGGATAAAAAAAGCCCGCCACATGGGCGGGCTTTTCATTCGACCAATTGCCCGAAGGCTAGAACGAGTAGCAGACGAGGTACGGCGTCGCGTCGTCGATCGCATTGGTGGCGATCGCCGTGGCCTGCGCGGTCATCAGCGAAGAGCGCATCGAGCCCGTCTGCGTGTTGCCGTCGTCCATCTGCACGTCCAGCTGCTTGGCGAACTTGCCGAGGACCGCTTCGGAGCAGATCTGGTAGGTGCCGTTCATCGCGGTGGGCGCCGTGATGACGGCGTTGGCGAGACCGCCGGCGTTCACGAGGCTCGCGATGCCGATGAAACCGCCGACCGCGTTCTTGGGACGGTAGTCCGGATCCGCCGCCGCCGTGGGGCCGGCCGCCAGGTTCGCGAGGCGGACGTGCTGCCAGAAAAGGTACGATTCGTCGGTCTGGGTGGCCGACAGCGGCGAGCCGGCGATCACGCCGTTGCCCACCGTGTTGGGGGCGCCGGGAGTCGTCGCGTTGGTGGCGCCGTTGATGTGGGTCGCGGCGGCCGAATCATCGCCGGGCAGGGACTTGAACTTGTCCTGGTAGCCGTAGATGTACGTCGGGATGACGCGGAAGTCGTTCGCGAGGTTCTTCACCTTCGCGCTGTTGATCAGTTCCTGGCCCTTGAGGATGCCGCCGAGCAGCAGGCCGATGATCACGAGCACGATCGCGATTTCGACGAGGGTGAAGCCCGATTGTTGCGATTTCATGGTTCTCTCCGATGGAAGACGACTACCCCGGTTCAGCCTGCCCAGCCCGCGCTACGCAGGAACTGGATGGCCTGGAGCACGATGCCGAGCGCGAGACCCGAGCCGAGCACGACGAGGGCAAGGGGTTGCTTCTGGGCGGCAGGTCGATTCATGGTGACTCCGGGTGGTGGGGTACGGCGATTACTATGCAACCACCGTGCCACAAAGTCTATCCTGTTGAAAATTAAGGATGTAATGGTTCCGAGGGGGGGTATGCCGGCTTCCGGGCGCCTGCCAGGTGTCGAGAATCCGGACACCGGGTGTAGCCGCGCCCGACAGGTGTCCGCGATTCGGCTGCGCCGGCTTCCCGGCCGGTAGCCGCCGGCCATGCTTTAATTCCCGGGTCCCGACTCAGCCCGCCCCCTTGCCCGCCACGCTTCCCCCCACCCCCGGCTTCAGCACCCGCCTGCTTTCGGCCCGGCGGTGGATCGTGCTGGCGATGCTCCTTGCGCTGCATGCCGCCCTCGTCACGGACCCGGGCGGCGCCTTCCAGCGCATCTGGCTGATCGTCCACTTCGGCCTCTTCCTGCTGTGGCAGCCGTTCGTCGCGGCGGAGCAGGAGCTCGAACGCCTCGCCGTCGTGATGCTGCTCGCCATCACCGGGGTCATCATCTATTTCCTGCCCGGCTGGCTCATCGTGGCGTGGATCAGCGTGCTGCTCGGGATCCTCGGGGGCAAGGTATTCACGCTGCAGGCGAGGCGGCAGGGGCGCTTCTACCTGGTCGCCTTCTTCTATCTCGCGGCGATCCTCATCGTCTGGGCGGTGCCGAGCCTCGTGATCCGCGACCAGGTCATTCCGCCGCCGGTCGTGGCCTTCGTGCAGTCGGTGCTGCCCTTCTCGCTCGTCGCCCTGGCCTTCCTGCCTTTCGACTCGCGCGAGGACGACCACCGCCAGGTCTTCGACTTCTTCTATGCCGTGCTCGTGTTCCAGCTGGTGGTGGTGCTCGTGCTCGGCGCCGTCGCCCTCACGCGCTACACGAACGGCGAGTACTTCACGGCCGCGGGCCTCACCGTCATCGGCTTCGGCGGGACGCTCATCGTGCTCGCGGTGCTCTGGGGCCCGCGCCAGGGCTTCGGTGGTCTCCGGACCTACCTGTCCCGCTACCTCATGTCCGTGGGCATGCCCTTCGAGATCTGGGTGCGCCGCGTCGCGGACCTCGCCGAGCGCGAACCCGACCCGCAGCGCTTCCTGCACCAGGCGCTGTCGTTGGTGTCCGAGCTGCCCTGGGTGCGCGGGGGCGAGTGGCGTTCGCCCGAGGGCGAGGGCACATTCGGCGAGAAGGCGAATGACGCGGCGCGGTTCGCCTTCCACGGCGTCGACCTCACGTTCTACACCGAGATCGACCTGTCTCCCGCGCTCTTCCTGCACATGCGCCTCCTCGCCCAGGTGGTGGGCGAGTTCTACGAGAGCAAGCGCCGCGAGGCGGAGATGCGCCGAAACGCCTATGTCCAGGCCGTTCACGAGACCGGCGCGCGCCTCACGCACGACATCAAGAACCTGCTGCAGTCGCTCTTCACGCTCACGTCGGCGGCGCCGCGGGACGAATCGTTCGACGCGAAGTACGCCCAGCTGCTGTCGCGCCAGCTGCCGCAGATCACGCGCCGCCTCCAGACGACGCTCGACCAGCTCCGCTCGCCGCAGGTGGAGATCCGCGAGCCGCCGCGCAGCGTGCACGCGTGGTGGAAGGACCTCGAACGCCGGACCGATGCGAGTGGTGTCCTGTTCGAGCTTCATGGCGAAGGGGCCTGCATGGTGCCGGCATCGGTGTTCGACGGGTTCGTCGAGAACTGCCTCGTGAACGCCCGGCGCAAGCGCGATGCGAACCCGGGTATGAATATCAGGGTTTCCCTTCACCTGTCGCGGGGGCGGGCCAGCCTCGAGATCGAGGATTCCGGCGACCCCGTTCCCGCGTCCATCGCCGAGATCCTGTTCGACGAGCCGATTCCCCGGGAAGGGGGCGCGGGTTTCGCGATCGGCCTCTACCAGCTGGCGCGGCTCGCGGCGCAATCCGGCTACATGGCATCGCTCGCGCGCAACGAACCCGGGCGCGTCGTCTTCCGGCTCGAGCCGGCCTGAGCGGAGCTCAAGGCGCACGGCCCGCCGCGACCAGCCGGCTCGCCAGCTGGTTCACGCCGGCCCAGATGACGAGGTCGTCGAAATCCCGGGTGGGCTCGTGTGCGACGAAGACGCCGTCGCCATCGACGTTCCGCGATTCGTCGCTGCCACGCAGGGGTATGTCGGGCGCGTTGGGGCCGAGCGACATCAGCACGAACGCCGCCTTTCGCGTGAGTTGGTTGGCGGCCGGACCGCATCCCGACGCGTCGGCGGAAGCGCCAGTCGAGCAGATGACGAGATAGCCCGGCGCGGCGCCAATCTCGTCCAGCGTCGCCTGTCTTACGCCGTTCGCGCGCGTGAGTGGGTTCGCGATGCCGCCCACGGCGCGGCCGCCGAACACGGCATACCGGATCCGGTTCGCATTTGTCCCCCAGGCATCCCTCGCGAACCCCTCGGCATCGAGCGGGGAGAGGCCCAGCGTCGCGGCCGGCAGGAAGCCGTCGAAGAACGCGGCGCAGAGCCCGTCGCGCGCGTCGCTGCCGGGGGCGAAGCTTTCGTTGCCGCGGCTCTCGCCTGTGGCTGGGCAGGGCAGCCTGCCGTTGGCCGCCGCGAAGCCGAGCAGGGCGTCGCGGGCCTCGTCGAGCTGGCGCTTCGACTCCTCGACGCGGCGAAGCGAAACCTGGGCGGCAAGCGGCATCGACAGGCCCGCGGCGAGGATCGCCAGGATGAAGAGGACGAGCATCAGTTCGAGCAGCGTGAACGCTCGCGCGCAGGCCGGGCGCCGGTTCATCGCCTCGCTCCCGCCGGTGGCGTGATGACGATGTCGTTGGCGCCTCTTCCCGTGCCGGATGCGAGGCGGTTGAAGGCGCGCGATCCCGGCCCGGGCGGGTCGCCCGGGTCCGGTGCGCACTCCGCCGTGGAGGGATTGGCGTTGAGGCGGCGCAGGTCGGCGTTGGGCCCTTCGAGCCATTGCCGCGCATCCAGACTGGCGAAAGCGCTGCGCGACTGTCGGCCTTCGTCCCGCGCGAGCGGCGGCCCGGCCACGATGACGGCGAAGCGCTGGCCGGCCGTCGCTTCACCGACGACGAGGCAGGCGTTCGCGTCGCACGGCCGGGAACCATCGGCGACGGGCGCGGCGGCTTCGGAGACGGCATAGAACACGTGAGGCTTCCACGCACTCCACCACGAGTGCGATGCGAGGCCCGCCGTGCGACCCGCGCTGTCGGAGAGACTGCAGCCCGTCCGGCCCTGGTGCCAGCGAGGCGAGAGCGTGCCGCCGCTGTCGCGTTCGGTGGCGACGAACGGCGTGTCCGGGATGCGCCCGAAGCGCACGCCGCTCGCGTCCGCGCCGCGAAGAGCCGCATTCGAATCGCGGCTTCGGCAGGCGGGAGAGGCCCACGGCGTTCGTCCTCCGTGCGCGGGAAGTTCGGCGTACTGCTGCAGGCAATTCGCCGCCTCCTCGCCCACGCGGCGCATCACCCGGGGCATGAGATCGTCGTACGAGAGGACGGCGATCCGGTCGTTCACCCACAAGGTGCCGTCGGTGGTGACGATGGGGCCCTGGATGAAGCCGTCCCGGTTCAGCGTTCTTCCCGCGGCGTCGTTGCGATCGACGAACCTCGCGTTGTCCTCGTCGGCGAAGGCGGGGCCGGGCGATCGGTCGAGGTAGTTCGCGGGATCGCACTTCGGCGTGAGCGTGGGCGGCTCGGTGAGGCAGCGTCCGGCTTCGTTGCAGCGTCCGCCTTCGCAGGTTCGCGCTTGTGCCCGTGTCGGGCTGCCTTGCCCGTTCCAGCGGGCGAGCACCGGGCCCGGCGCGATCACCAGGGCTACGGCACCCCCGCGCCCGGGATCGTAGGAGCTCGCGGAGGTGCCGTCATGGATCACGGTGCCCGAGGCGTCGCGCACGGTGATCGTGCCCAAGGCGGCTTCGGGCGACATGTCGAGGCACTCGACGCTCACGGTGCAATTGAGCAGGCCCTTGTGCTTGCTCGAGACGGCGTACCAGAGGCGTTCGCCGAAGGCATCGCGCAGGTCCGCGAGGCCCAGTGTCTTCCACGGCAGCCGCCCGAGGCGCTGCCATTGGCCCGTTTCGCCGGACATCGACCCGCACGTCGATTCGGCCCAGCCGTCGTCGTCGAGGTCCGGGCAGGGAAGGTAGCCCGGGCCGACGATCTCGTTGACGGGGCGCGCGGTGGCGTAGGCGATGAGGGCTTCGCGCGCGGCGGCGAGGGCGGTGTCGCTCGCGGCGTAGCGACGCGGGCCGGTGGCGGATCGGGCGAGGGCTGTGGTGAAGAGGGCGGTCAGCGCGATCGCGAAGAAGGCGGCGATGGCGAGGAGGACGGCGCCCGACTGGCGATTCGATCGCATCGGAATGCTCCGGCGGGAAGGCATGGCCGGAGTCTGCGGCGCGCGGCGATGGGCGTCGCTGGAGAATCGCCGGCTTGTGTAGCGGGGATTCGCGAGGTCGAGTGGTGACTGCTAGGGGCAGTCTTCTCCCGCGATCGCCCCCGGCGCCTTGCACGAAGGATTCGAAGAGGGGCAGGCCGCAATGGCCTGGACATTGAGCGTCGAGTCGTAATTGAAGGACGCCGTGAGTCGTGGCTCGATCGTCACTTCGGTGAAATCCCCGCCGGGGTTCAGCGTGAAGTTCACTCGACCGTCGCCGTTGCGGCAAGCCGTCTTCGTCACGCGGATGGTCGATCCGCCGACTATGAAGTCGAAGCTCACGCGCTCGCGTTCGCCTGACTGGTCACCGAAGCGTCCGAGGGTCACGCCCAGATACCTGGCTGTCTGCGCAAACGTGAACACCAGCCCTTCGTTGGTCGCGCGGTTGGCCGTGGCGGCCGATGCGGAATTGGAGCTCGTGCCGATCGACCCGATGCCGGTACCGGTGTCGACATTGAATCCGACATTTCTTCCTGAATCGCCAATGGCCGTGACGGTGATGGCGCCCGCGCCTGAACCGAATGTGAGGGTGGTTTGACCCGTGTTGTATCCGCCTGCGCCGCCGGCCGCGGCGATGGCGGCTGCAGTGAACACCTGCGATGCGGAAGCGGGCGGGGCGCCCCAGTCGCGCGCGGTCAGCTTGGCGGCATTGACGACGTCCGTGATCGAGACCGCGAGCACGGTGTCGTCGAAATGCGCGACATCCGTGGGCGCTACGCCGGGAGGGGAGCGCGACCTTTGGTTGAACGTCGCGCCGGCCTGTGCGTTGGGCAATTCGAGAGAGCCCGCCGAAGGAAGCGCGGATCTGCCGGTTCCCTCCGCGGCGAAGGCGCCGAGCCCCGATTCCCCATGGCTGATCAACACGAAAGCGAACCCGCCGGTGGTAGCGGCATCGCCCTGGATCGACAAGCCCTTGCCGGCGAGAAAGGCGGCCGGTGGCGTCTGGCGCGCGGCCTGGCAGAGTCCGCTCGCATTGACCGTATCGGATGCTGCGCCGTTGACGTTGCAGTCGGACATGCTGGTGCCGCCCACCTGCGTGAACCCGGTGTTGCCGGAGAAGACGCGGTAGGAAATCTTCCGGCCCCAGCCGTCGAGGATTTCGTCCCGCCGAAGTGCGAGCGCGGCCCACGGCACGACGCCATCCGGCGAGTTGCACGTTGCGAATGGGGAAACCGCGTTTTCGGTTCCCGCATCAACGTTTCCCGCCGCAGGGCAGGGGATTCGCTGATTCAGGGTCGCGAAGCGCGAAAGACTTTCCGCGATCCGTCGCATGTTGGCTTCCGTTACCGTCCGCTGGTCCAGGCCGAGCGCGGAATCGAAATAGCGCGCGCCGAGGATGAGTGCAACCAGCCCGAGTACCAGCAGGATGACTATCGTGGCAGCGGCCAATCCTGCCTGGCGATTGCGGGGGACCAAGTCAGGTTCCGTCAGTGGGCGCGGGGCCCGAGCTGGGCCTTTGTCGCGACGGTCAGGATGGAGGGTCGCAGGACCATGTCGTCAAAGTGACCTGCCCCTTCCGCAAAGGCGGCGAAATCGTCCACGTAATAGGCGGCAATCACGAGGTCGGCGGAATTCTTTGCCTCTTCCGTGCCCCAGTCGGGTCCGGATGCGGCCTGCAGCAGCCCTTGGTTGTTGTACGCGCCCCGCGCGTTCTCTCCGTGGCTCACGACGACGTAGGCAGATCCCGTTGACGCGGCTGGGCTCATCACGGCGGTACCGGCCAGGTTCTGGACCGTCAGGCCCTGGTTGAGCACGATCGCGGACGGCCGCGTGCAACTGGCGGGAAACGTGGCCGTCGCACAGGTTCCGTCGCAATAGCCCGAAGCGGCGCTGTAGATTTCCGGCGCGTTCTTGGTTCCGGCCGGGTCGCAGAACGTGAGGTTCATGGTCGCGACCGTGACGAAATCCGCGTCGACGCGATAGGTGAGCCGATTTCCCCACCCGTCGGTAACGTCCTGCTCCGCCAGCCCGAGTGTTCTCCAGGGAACCACGCCGTGGCGCTGGCTGTTTGCGGTGCCCGCCACGGCGCAGGTTCGAGGTGGGCCCACTGCCGACTGCTCCAGTCCCGCGTTCGCGTCGGTGCCCGCGAGTTGTCCGTCGGCTGGACAGGGCAATCGCTGGTTCTGGGAAACGAACAGAGCCAAGGCCGTTTCCACTCCCGCCAGTAGCTGACGCGTGGCCTCTCGCCTCTGCTGCCCCACCATCGCCGTCGCGATCCCCGCGATCATCGCGAGCAGGAGAGACAGCACCACGATCACCACCGCGATCTCCACCAGCGTGAAGCCGGCGGAGTTCGGCGGGCGTCGCTCGGGGTTCGGGCAACGCCGCACGGTCACTCGTCCTTTTCGCCGCGCTTGCGCGGAGCGGGCGGCTTGCTTGCCGTGGGCGAGGGCGTGACGGCCTTCGCATCGCCGGTCTTGCCGGCCGCCGCGGCGGCCTTCTCCGGGGGCTTGGCCTCTTCGTCCACCGGAACCACGGGGAGCGGCAAGGGCTCGTAGCGCTCGACCGCCTTCGGCTCCAACCGCTTCTCCAGGCGCGGGTTGCGCACCGGCACCGGTTGCTTGTCGATGAACACCGTGCTCTTGCCGTCACTTCGCTTCACATAGCCGGTGATGACGGGGTCCGGCCGCTCGATGGCCGGCTGGCCGTCCGGCATCTTCTCGCCCTTGCGAAGCCGCTCGAGCTGGTCGCGCTCCTTCGCGGTGTGGAAGAGCGTGCCCAGTTCCGCGGCCGAAACGCCGGACGAAAGCGCGATGAGGGCGAGAATGGCGCTAGCTCGCACGTTGGCCTCGCTTGTCGCGCAGCGATATCCATTCCAGCGTGCATTGGGCTTCGACGCGCGCTGTCGCGGCATCGGGCGAGCCGGGCGTCATGCGCGCAAGCGTGCAGCGGCTGGCCGGGTTGAAGCCGGTCGGGGGGCGGACGAGGTCCTCGATGAAGGCGAGCGCCTCGCCTTCGTGCAGCGCCTGAGCCTTGATCCGCACGCGGCTTCCGAGCACGTCGACGGCGTTGAACACCCGCCCACCGAGCAGCGGCAGTGGCCGCTGCGGCTGGATCTCGTACTCCAGGTCCATGAGGCGATGCTTCACCTTCAGCGCATCCAGGCGCTCGATCAGGTCCAGCCGGCTCTCCTCCTTGAGAATGCCCCGGCTCACCAGGTCGGCGAAAACGACGGAGGAACTGCGCAGGTCATCGCGCTCGCGCCGAGCCGCCTCGACCTTGGCGCGCATCTCGCCGAGTTGCCGCTGCGAGGCCATGTCGTCGCGCCTTTCCTTCTGGAGGTAGGCGAGGCTGCCCCAGGCGATGCCCGCCGCCGCCGCGAGGGCGAGGCCCAGCAATGCCCAGGCGAGCCGCAGCGAGCGAAAACCGTCCTTCGTGAAGGCGAAGTTCATGGCGCGGCCTCCGACGTGCGCGTCACCTTGAACGTGAAGCGGGCTTCCGACGGCGATGCGGGCGCGTCGGCGAAGCGGCCGAGGATCGCCACCTTGGGCGTGATGTCGAGCGGGCTGTCCACGATGCTCGCCTTGTACCCTTTCAGGCCGTTGATCTCCTTGACGAGACCTTCGACCTCCGCCAGGGCCGGCCGGAAGCCCGAGCCGTCCACGCGCACGGTGGCCTCGAAGAGCGCGACGGTCACCCTCCCGGGAACGAACGGCGAATCGGAACTTTCGCCCGGGCCCTTGGCTGCCGCCGCGGTCGGGGTTGCATCGCCGGCCTTGGCGAGGGCCTTCACCGGCGGCAGGTTTCGCGGTTGGATGGGCTGGATCGTCGGCATGGCCGCGTCCGTCTCCGCCGCCTGCCAGGCCAGTTGCGAGAGTTGCACCCGGGGAAAGCGCGCGAGCGCCCCGGATACGGGCACGAGGAACTCGCCGATGGACGGATAGCCGCGCAGCGCGCCGGCGTAGAAGGCGACCGTGTCGCGCATCGTCTCGCCCGCCACGCCCTGCGTCGGCATCGCTCGCTGGATCTCGTCGAGCTCCTGCTTGATGGTCGCGACGCGCTGGCCGGTCTGCTCGTCCTTCTCGCGATTCTGGAGCGCGAGGAAGAGGTTCCAGCCGCCGTAGCCGAGGCCGGCGGCCAGCACGCACGCGGAAAGTGCCTGCAGCCCGATCTTGAACCGGCGTACCTGCGCGAACCGGCGGCTTTCGGGCGGGGCGAAATGATTGTCCGCGCCGCGTTGGAGCAGTTCGTGGGCGAGGAGGTTCTCGGCGCTCGAGCCCAGGGGCGGCGGCTTGAGCCCGAGCTTGGCGGCCGCCTGCTCGATGTCGACCAGCCGGTAGTGGATCTGGTTGAAGTCCCGGAGCGCCGGTTCGACCGCGGCGCGGTCCTTGGCGTGCACCAGCACGCAGACTTCAAGCCGGTCCGCCGGCGTGAAGTAGCGCTGGCTGTCGAGATATTGCCAGGTGCGCGCCGTCTCGCCCGCGAGGAGCCCGCCGAGCGTGTCGCCTTCCTCGAGATCCACCGGCGTGAGGCGGCTGAACTTGATCTCGCGTTCACGGAAGTAGGTCTGGCGTATCGCGCCGCCCGGCGTGAAGGTGACGAGCAGCGCGTGCGGGAAGGTGAGGCCCAGGTCCGGGAGGAGTTTCTCGCTGAAGACGGCGCTGGAGAGGATTCCCTCGAGCGGAACCCGGTGCTTCTCGAGGATCTCGATCCAGGGACGCAGCAGCTCGCCGTTGGTGATCGCGGTGTAGACCACGCGGTCGTCGCGGCGCCCGTCCGGTTCGCGACCCTGGGCGATGGCGTGGCGGTAGGGCGAATTGCGGAAGATCTGGGCGAGCTTTCGCGAAAGCACGGCCTCGCGGTCCTTGCCGCCCAGGTGGGGGATCGTATCGAGGCGGAAATCCTCCTCGGCGAGGTCCGTGAGGACGTACGTGGCGAGCCCGTTCAGCCCCTCGACGTAGGCGCCGAAGTCCTCGCGCCCCGGCGCGTTCGTCGCGAACACCCGGCGCCCGGTGAGGCGTCCCCCGCGCGCCACGAGGCTCACGAGGCCCGTGTTGGTGAGGTAGAGGATGTGCTTGGCGGCCATGGGGGGCTAGAACTTGATCTTGCTGATCACGTCGTAGAGCGGCAGGAAGATCGTGTAGAGGATGCCCACGATGAGGCCGCCCAGAATCAGGGTCGTGGCAGGGCCGATGAGCGCCTGCATCTTGATGATGCCCTCGCGCACCTCGCGGTTGTAGAAGTAGCTCACGTTGAGCAGGGCCGTGTCGAGTCCCCCCGTCGATTCGCCCACGCGCAGCATGCGCAGGACGAGGGGCGGGAAGAGTTTCGTCTGCGTGAACGCCTGGCTGATGCCGGTGCCGTCCGAGATCTGCCGCCCCACGCGCTGCAGCGCGTCCTCCATGAGGCGGTTGCCCATGATCTTCTCGCAGATCTGGATGCAGTCGAGCACGCTGATGCCCGACCGGTAGAGCATCGCGAAGAAGGTCGTGAAGCGCGCGAGCATGATCTTGAACCGGATGGGCCCGATCACCGGCGCGCGGATCGAGAGCTCGTCCAGCCGGTGCTGCATGGCCTCGTTCGTGCGCGACAGGACGAAGATGCCGGCGATGGCCGCGGCGGGAACGCCGATGAGCAGGTACCAGTACTTCACGAAGATGTTCGACAGCCCGATGAGCAGCTCCGTCTCGCGCGGCAGCTTCGGCACGAGCGACTTGAAGGTCGATGCGAGCTGCGGCACCAGGAAGATCATCAGCACGAAGATCACCCCGATGACGACCACGAACACGATGGCGGGGTAGATGAGCGCGCGCTTCGCCTGGCTCGCCATCTCGTCCTGCCACTTGAGGTTCTCGGAGAGCTCGTCGAGCACTTCGTTGAGCGTGCCGCTCTGCTCGCCCGCGCGCACCAGGGCGACGAACACGCCGTCGAAGATGTAGGGGTGATTGGCCATCGCCTCGGAGAGCTTGAGGCCGCCTTCGATGTCCTCCAGCAGGCCCGCCACTACCTGGCGGAAGCCCGGGTTGTCGACGGTGTCGCGCAGGTCCGTCAGCGCCTCGAGGATGTTGACCCCGGCCTTGAGCAGCTGCGACAGGTGGAAGCAGAAGGTGATGAGCTCCGGGCGCGTCACCCGGCGCGAGCGGGCCGCCGCCGAGCGCTTGACCGACTCGAACGTGATCAGGTCGAGGCCCAGGCGCCGCAGGCGCAGCTCGAGGTCGATCGCGTTGGTGGCGTCGAGGCTTCCGGAGGAGATCCGGCCTTCCTCGTCGACGGCGCGGTAGGCGAAGAGCGCCATGGCGTGCCCTAGATGACGCGGTCGGTGAGGTCGACGACCCGCGAGATTTCCTCGAGGCTCGTCTGGCCCATGAGCACCCGCGAGATCGCGTCGTCGGCGAGCGTGCGAAAGCCCTTGGCGGCCGCCGCCATGCGGATCTCGCGCCCGGTGGCCCGCCGCGCGATGAGCTCGTCGATCTCCGAATCGAGCTTGAAGATCTCCATGATCGCCAGGCGCCCCCGGTAACCCTGGTTCTCGCACTTGGCGCAGCCCACGGGCTGGTAGACGGGCCGGTCGTCGCTTTCGTCCATGGTGAGCAGGCGGCGCGTGGCCGGGTCCGGCTCATAGGGGACGCGGCAGTGGATGCACAGCTTGCGCATGAGGCGCTGGGCGATCACGCCGATGATGTTGCCCGCCATGATGTCCGGCAGCACGCCCAGGTCCATGAGGCGGGGATGGCGCCGATGGAGGAGTTGGTGTGCAGCGTCGAGTAGACCTGGTGGCCCGTCATGGCGGCGCGGAAGGCCATCTCGGCCGTCTCCTGGTCGCGGATCTCGCCCACGAGGATGATGTCCGGGTCCTGGCGCATCATCGAGCGGATGCCCGAGGCGAAGTCGAGCTTCACCACCTCGTTCACCGAGGTCTGGCGGATCATCGTCATCGGGTACTCGACGGGATCCTCGAGCGTCATGATGTTGACGCCCTCGGTGTTCACGTAGTTGAGCACCGAGTAGAGCGTGGTCGTCTTGCCCGATCCCGTCGGGCCCGTCACGAGGATGATGCCTTCGGGACGCGCCAGCATGAGCTTGAGCGTCTTCAGCTCCTCGGGCTGCAGGCCCAGGTCCTCGAGGGGCACGATGCCCTTGTCGCGGTCGAGGATCCGAAGCACCAGGTTCTCGCCGTGCGTGGTCGGCTGCGCGGAGACGCGGAAATCCACCTGGTGGCCGGAGAGCAGCAGCGAGATGCGGCCGTCCTGCGGCGCACGGGTCTCGGCGATGTTCATGCCGCTCATCACCTTCAGTCGCACGACCATCGCGGCCCAGTAGTTCTTGTGCAGCGAACGGATCTGCCGCAGCACGCCGTCGATGCGGTAGCGGATGCGCAGGAACCCCTGCTCCGGCTCGAAGTGGATGTCGGAGGCGCCGCGCTTCACCGCGTCGACCAGCAGCGCGTCCACCAGGCGCACGACCGGCTGGCTGTACTCGTCGAAATCCGCCGCGAGGCTCTGGTAGTCGATCTCGCCCGTCTCGATCTCGTTCAGGATGCCGTCGATCGACAGCTCGAAGCCGTAGTGATGCTCGATGCCGATCGTGATGTCCGGATTCGCGCGCGAGCACCTGTTCGATGCGCAGGTCCTCGCGCACGAGGGCGCGGATCTGGTCGAGGGCGACGACGTTGGCCGGGTCCGAGACGGCGATGAGGAGCGAGCGCTTCTCGTGGTCGTAGCTCACGGGCAGCACGTGGTAGCGCCGCGCGAGGTCCTTGGGCACCAGCGCGATGGCCGCCGGGTCCACGATGGTGTTCTCGAGGTCGATGGACACCTGGCCGAGCGTCTCGGACAGGATGTCGCGGATCGTCGCCTCGGTGACGAACCCCATCGTGACCAGCACCTTGCCGAGCGGCGCCTTGAACTTGCGCTGCTCCGTGAGGGCGATGTTGAGCTGGTCCTGGCTGACGATTCCCTTGGTGAGGAGCGTCTGGCCCAGCGGTACCTGGGAAAGGGGCGCTTGCAAGGTGCCCATCGCTAGGGCTTGAGCTCCGCGAGGCGGCGGGATACCTGGCCCTTGTCGAACTGCACGCTCTGCTGCCGCGAGGCGGTGAGGGCGCGCTGGTAGAAATCGGCGGCGAGGCGTGACTGGCCGAGATGGTCCAGGCTCACCGCGAGGTTGTAGGCGACGTCGGCGGCTTCCGGGTCGAGGCGATAGGCCTCGAAGTAGGCGGCCTGCGCCTCGTTCCAGCGCCCTTGCGCGGCATAGAGGTTGCCCAGCGTGTACTGGAGGGCGGCGCTCTGGGGGTAACGCGTGAGGTCGGCGCGAAGCTGGGCCTCGAGCGAATCGGGGCGCGAGAAGTCGGCGAGGGCTGCGAGGCCGGCCACCGCGGAGACGTTCTTGGGGTCGAGCTCGAGGGCGCGGCGGTAGTGGCGAGTGGCCGTGGCACGGTCGCCTGCGCGGGCGGCGACGGTCGCGAGGCCCAGGTGCGCGTCCAGGCTCGTCGCGTCCTTCGCGACGGCGGACTGGTAGGCCTTGCGAGCGGTCTCGAGGTCGCCGCTGCGCAGGGCCTCGTAGCCCTGGCTCACCTCCGGCGCGATACGCGGCGGGTCGATGGTCTTGGCGAGCTTGAGCGGCGGGGCCGCCTTGGCGGCGCGCGGCGAATCCTTGAGCAGGCTCATCACGAGCTGCTCCGCCGCCTTCGGCTGCGGCTTCGACTTGGCACCCACCTCGCCGGGTTTGAGCGTGGAGACCGGCGGCACGCCGTCTCCCTTCGCGTCGCCGGTCGTTGCTTCGGCCGCCTTGCCTTCTGCGACCGCGGCCGCCACGGGCGCGGGCTTCACCGGGGAAGGGGCCATGGGCGCGAGGGCGATGGGGCTCGGTGACTTGTTGATCTCGTACCAGACGTAGGCGCCGCCCGCGAGCAGCGCGAGCACGGCGACGCCGACGATCGCGAGGATCGCCTTGTTGCCCTTGCCGGCCTCTCGGGGCGGTTCCAGGGCCGGTTGCTTCGCGGCGAACACCGCGCGGGCGCCCTGGCGATCGGCGCTGGGTGTCGCGCTCTTCTCGGCGGGCGTATCGACCGATTCGAGTTCCAGCGACCGCTTTCCCGCGCCGGCGGGCGCCGGTTGAGGTTCCTCGGCGGCCGAGGCCTGGCCCTGGCGGGCGAGCTTTTCCTGTTCGGCGCGCTTGAGGGCGTCGAGCAGCAAGCTCATCGGGCGCTCCCGGGCGCGGGCGGCTCCGGCACCACGGGAACCGGTTTCATGGCCGGCATTTCCCCGCGCTCGATGTCGCTCATGGCCTTCTGGAATTCAGGCAGGGGCGGCCGCGTGTCCTTGAAGAACTCGTCGCTCGGCAGCAGGCGGCGGTAGTTCGCGAGCTCGCCATCGGTGCTCGCCTGGCGAACGACCTGGGGCTGCAGGAAGATGACCAGCTCCTTCTTGACCGACTTGTCGTCGCGGTAGCTGAACAAGTCGCCCAGGATCGGGACCCGCGACACGTTGGGCAGGCCGTTGCGCTTGCCCACGAAGCTGTCTTCCATCAGGCCGCCCAGCACGGCGGTCTGGCCGCTTGCCACGCGCAGGATGCTTTCCATCTCTCGCGTGCGCGTCACGGGGATCAGGCTCTCGATGGAGGTGCCCGGAATGGTACCGCGCAGGGACGGGTTCGGATCCTGGACCGATCCGATGATGCTCGTGATCGTCGGGCGCACGTTCAGGGTGACGACGTCGCTGTCGCTGATCTGGGCGGTGAGATTCATGATGAGGCCGACCGGCACGACGTTCTGGGTGGACGTGAAGGTCGTCGTCGAGACATTGGCGTTGGTGTTGGTGTCGGCCTTGATCGTGAAGTACACGATGTTGTCCGTCACCTTGAGCACGGCCGTCTGGTTGTTGAGCACCATGAGCAGCGGGCTGGAGAGCACGCGCGTCTTGCCGAACTGGCTCAGGATGTTGACCGTGCTCGAGACGTTGCCGCCCGCAGCCGGGTTGGGATTCTTGTAGGTGAGCGAAAGGAGCCCCGGGGCCGCGGAGAAATTGGAGCCGATGAGGCTCTGGGTGATCGTGTACCCCAGCCCGTTGGTGGCGATGGCGGACCAGTCGACGCCGGCCTGGTACTGGTCGCTCAGCTCGACCTCGACGATCGTCGCCGAGATGAGCACCTGGCGCTTCGCGGCGCCGGTGACCTGCTCGATGAATTCCGAGACCTTCTCGTGCTGCCGCGAAGTGGCCCGCACCGTCACCGTGCCGGATTCCGCGTTCACGATGACCGAGGCGGCTTCCCGGAAGGTGAGGCGCGACTCGACGGTCTCCGACGCCTGCTGCGTCTGTGTCTGTCCCGGCGTGACCTGCGCCACCGTGGCCGCCGAAGCGCTCGCGCCGGAGGCAATGCGTCGCGCCGTCGTGGCCTGGGTCGTGGCGGAGCCGATCTGGCCGCGGTTGCTCACGAAGGTCTCGCTGCTGCCTTCGGGCAGGAGCTTGTCCGTCTCGCGCAGCATGTCCTTGATGTTCTTCTCGAGCGTCTCCCAGAAGCGGTGGCGCGAGATGTTGCTGATGCGCACGGTCGAGTTGTTGTCCCCCTGGCTGCCCGCGGTGCCGGCGGCGCCGCCGCCGACGGTGCCCGAGAGGACCTGCGTCGCGACCGAAACCGTCTCCGTCGTGTCGCGCGACATGTTCACGTAGTCGACGCGGTAATTGCGCAGGTACGGCGAATCCGGCATCACCTGGATCGTCGAGCCTTCGATCTCGTAGCGCATGTCGACCTGCTTCGAGAGGCGCGCGAGGATCTGCTGCAGCGTCTGGTCGATGGCGTTGATCGTGACCGTCCCCTCCACGCCGGGGTGCACGTCCACGTTCACCTTCGTCTCGCGGGCGATGGCGAGCAGGACATCCCGCACCGGCTGGTTGGCGACGATGATCGAGTACTTGATCTCGGCCGCGCGAGCTTCCGGCGGCGGGGGAAGCGGTGCCGGACGCACCGTCGGCGGGATGGCGGCCTGGGCGGAAGGCGGTCGCGCCGATTCCTGGCGCAAGTGGCTGTCGGGCTGCGCGATCGGCTGGGTTCCGCAGCCCCCCAGTGCGACCGCGACGGCGGCGATCAGGACCTCGGGAGAGCGGTATCGAAAGCGCATCATGAAGAGTCGGAGGTAAGTGGTTGTTTTGGGAGGGAAAGCCCTAGGTTCACTTTATAGCCGTTTCAAGTGCCGAACGCAATCGAAACCCCGGACGGCCCGCGCCCCGCAAGCCCTTGACAGGCTTGAAGGATTTTCAAGCCGGCGGGCCCTTTCGCACGTCGCTTCGGACCCCTTCGACCGTCCGCACGTACGGTCCGAACTTCCGGAGGTTGGCCGGCAGGCCCTCCATCGCGGACGTTGCTTCGCGTCTCGTGGCGAAGGCGCCGTACAGGACACCCATCTTGGGCGATTCGGCATTGCCGCTCGGATAAAGAAAGAGGGTGTCGGGTGGAAGGGCGCGGGAGGCCTCCCCCACATACCACTCGAGGTAGTCCCGCTGCCGGGCGTCGGTCATCATCAACTGGACGACGAATCGTTTCTCCCCGGGCGTGTCCAGAAGGCCGAGGCCGGCGTCCATCCGGGCGGCGAGCTTGGGCGACAACGGGGCGGGCGGTGCCGGGCTTTCGGCCTTGGCGGGACTCTTTAGCGTACTTTCCAGGGCGAGCACTGGCGCGGACACCGCGGCCGACTTCGGGGGGGCGGTGACAGGCTCCGCCTTGGCGGGCTCGGCCGATGGGGCAATCGTCGCAGCCGGCACGGCGGCCGGCGCCGGCGCGGACGATGGGGCGGTCGGGGCGGTCGGGACGGCAGGGGATGCGGCCGCTACCGTCGCGGCCTCGGGCGTTGTGGCGGGGGCCGGTGCGACCGCGCCCCGGGCCGAAGCCGGCGAGGTCGGAACGACGGCCGATCCGAGCGGAAACATCTGCGCCAGTCCGAAACCGAGCACCGTGCCGGCGACGAGCCCGCCAAGCGCATAGAGAGGGGCACGAGGGGTGGACGGCTTCTGCGCGAGGACGATCTGGGTGTCGGAGACGGCCGCCCGGGCATGGTCCGCGCTGACCGAGTGGGTGCCGGCGGCGAAGGCCGCGAGCAGCGTCTTGTCCGCGTAGATGTTGATGCGGCGGGTGAGGCCTTCCGAGGCCTCGGCGATGATCTTGAGCGCCTCGGCGCCGAAGAGGTCCGGCCCGTGGTACCCGGCCGCGCGCAGGCGGAAATTGATGTAGTCGCGGATGTCGCGGGCCGGCAGCGGGTCGAGCAGGAAGGCGTGCGTGATGCGTTCCTTCAGCTGGCGCATGTTCGGGAGCGCGAGGTGCTCGTCGAGTTCCGGCTGGCCGAACAGGACGATCTGCAGCAGCTTCTGCGTGCCCGTCTCGAGGTTCGAGAGCAGGCGGATCTCCTCGAGCGTCTCGAGGGGCATCGCGTGGGCCTCGTCGATGAGCGCCACGACCTGGCGCCCCTCGGCGTGCAGGGCGAGGAGCTTCTCCTGCAGCGCGCGGAGCAGGCGGGTCGTGGTGGCGCCCTCGGTATCGATCCCGATTTCCGAGGCCACGGCGACCAGCATCTCGTCGCGGGAGAGGCTGGGGACGGCGAGGTAGATCGTCTCCACCTTGTCCGGCAGCCGCTCCATCAGCACGCGGCAGAGCATGGTCTTGCCGGTGCCGACCTCGCCCGTCACCTTCACCAGGCCTTCGCCCGCCGTGATGGCATACGTGAGCGCCTCCAGCGTGGCGCCGCGGTTCGCGCCGGCGAAGAAGAACTCCGTGTGCGGCGTGATGCGGAAGGGCGCCTCGCGCAGTCCGAAGTGCTCCAGGTACATCGTCATGGGCGTGCGTCGGTCGCGATCACGGGCGGCCGCCGGATCCGCTTCGCGGCCCGGCAGTCTCGGTTGGGGAGGCGTCGAGTTTAGCACCGGAGCGGCCGGTGGCTTCCAGTCGGCTGTAGAGCGTGCTGCGGGAGATGCCCAGGAGCCGTGCCGCCTGGGAAAGGTTGCCGCGGGCCGCCTCGATCGCGGCATCCAGGTAGGCGCCCTCGACGGCCTTGAGCGCCGCATCGAGGTTGACCGACTCGCCGGCGGCGAAGGCCGCCCGCACGCCGCCGAGCGGATCGGGGCCGCCCCTTCGCCATCGGAACCGGGCGCGAACTCCGCTTCCAGGTCGACCGCCTTCACCGTGAAGCCCGCGAACTTGGTGGACAGCCGGATCACGATGTTGCGCAGCTCGCGGACGTTTCCGGGGAATGCATAGGCGATCCAGCGCCCCCGCGCGGCCTCGTCGAGTTCGAACGGCGGATTGCCCGATCGCTCGGCGAAGAGCAGGCGGTAGTGGTCCAGGAGGCGCAGCTTGTCCTCGCCGAGGTCGCGCAGCGGTGGAACGCTCACGGTGAATACCGACAGGCGGTGATAGAGGTCCGCCCGGAATCGGCCCTGCCGGATCTCGTGGCGCAGGTCGCGGTTGGTGGCCGCCACGATGCGGGCGCGGCTCACGCGGGTCTGCGTCTCGCCGACGCGCTGGTACTCGCCGTTCTCGAGCACGCGCAGGAGCTTCGCCTGGAGGTCGACCGGGAGCTCGCCGATCTCGTCGAGGAACAGCGTGCCGTCGGCGGCATCCTCGAAATAGCCGGCCTTCGATTGCGTGGCTCCCGTGAAGGCGCCCTTGGCGTAGCCGAAGAGCGTCGGTTCCACGAGCGAGGGCGAGATGGCCGCGCAGTTGAGGGCGAGGAAGGGTTCGCGGGCGCGAGGGCTCAGGTGGTCGAGGGCGAAGGCGACGCGCTCCTTGCCGCTGCCGCTTTCGCCCTCGATGAGTGCCGGGAAGGCGGAGGACGCGTAGAGGTCGATCTGGCTTCGCAGCTTGCGCATCGCCGGGCTGTCGCCCACCAGGGCGCGGCCTTCCTCGGCTCGGCCGGGCTGCGGCGCGAGATCGGCGGTGGCGAGGGCGCGGCGCAGCACGGCCTTCAACTGGTCGGGTTCGCACGGCTTGGGCACGAGGTCCGCGGCGCCCAGGGCCCGGGCGCGGCGCGCGTTCGACTCCTCGTTCTGGCCCGTGAGCACGACGATGCGGGCCTCCGGGGCGTGGGCGAGCAGGTCGCCGATGAGCTTGAAGCCTTCGGTGGGAAGGTGGGCCGCGGGCGGAAGGCCCAGGTCGATGAGCGCGAGTTGCGGCGGCTCGGGCCATTCGCGCAGGCGCGCCACGGCCGATTCCCGGTCCGACGCGCAGGCGACCTCGTAGTCCGCCTCGAGGACGAACGCGAGGCTCTCGGCGATGAGCGGGGCGTCGTCGACCAGGAGGAGTCGGGGCTTCATGGCGTGCACGCTTGGGTTGGAGATTATAGAAGAGCCGCCCCGTCGGAGCGCGGTGTCGTTTTGGTAGAATGCGCTTCCCTCTTGCGCCGCGCCAACCATCCCGAGTGTCCGAAGCTCCCCTCGTCGAGATCGACGCCGTCCAGTTCGGCTATGGCCGCAGCCTGGTGCTGAAGGGCATTTCGATGCGCATTCCGCGCGGGAAGATCGTCGCGATCATGGGCGGGAGCGGCTGCGGCAAGACGACGCTGCTGCGCCTGGTGAGCGGCCAGTTGAAGCCCACGGCCGGTTCGGTACGCCTGGCCGGAGAGACGGTGCACGAGCTCGACCGCGAGGGGCTTTACCGGCTGCGCCGCCGCATGAGCATGCTCTTCCAGTTCGGCGCCCTGTTCACCGACCTGAGCGTCTACGACAATGTCGCCTTCCCCCTTCGCGAGCATACGGACCTGTCGGAGGCGATGGTGCGCGATCTCGTGCTGCTCAAGCTGGAGGCAGTCGGCCTTCGCGGCGCGCACAACCTCATGCCTTCCGAGCTTTCGGGCGGCATGGCCCGCCGCGTGGCACTGGCCCGCGCCGTGGTGATGGACCCGATGCTGGTCCTCTATGACGAGCCCTTCGCGGGCCTCGACCCGATCTCGATGTCCGTGGTGGGCAGCCTCATCCGGCGCCTGAACCACGCGCTCGGCGCCACCTCGATCCTCGTCACGCACGACGTGGTCGAATCCATGCAGATCGTGGATTACCTCTATTTCGTCGCCGACGGCCGCGTGGTGGGCGAGGGTACGCCGGACGAGATCCGCGCGTCGGCCACGCCCGTGGTGCACCAGTTCGTCCATG
The DNA here is from genome assembly GCA_016711875.1 of Betaproteobacteria bacterium. Lineage (GTDB taxonomy): Bacteria > Pseudomonadota > Gammaproteobacteria > Burkholderiales > Usitatibacteraceae > FEB-7. The sequence goes on from JADJSD010000001.1 coordinate 1,668,589, forward strand.
GCGAGACCGACGGCCCGGTGCCCTTCCACTATCCGGCCCCGGACTACGCGGCCGACGTGGGGCTCGCCGACGCGGCGAAGGAGCCCGTCCATGCTTGACCGCGTGAAGCTCACGCTCGGGCGCCTGGGCCACAACTTCATCGACGGCGTCTGGCGCGTGGGCGCGATGACGCGTTTCTTCGTCCAGGTGATCGCGGCGTCGGGCACCAGCGCGCGCCGCTTCCGCCTGGTGATGCGCGAGGTGTACTTCACCGGCGTCCTCTCGCTCATCATCATCGTGGTGTCCGGGCTCTTCGTCGGCATGGTGCTGGGGCTGCAGGGATTCCAGACGCTCCAGCGCTACGGCGCTCAGGAGTCGATCGGCGTGCTGGTCGCGCTCTCGTTGGTGCGGGAGCTCGGACCGGTGGTCGCCGCGCTCCTCTTCGCGAGCCGCGCGGGCTCGGCGATCACCGCGGAGATCGGCCTCATGAAGGCGACCGAGCAGCTCACCGCGATGGACATGATGGCCGTCTCGCCGATGTCGCGCGTCATCGCGCCCCGTTTCTGGGCCGGGGTCATCTCGATGCCCGTGCTCGCGGCAATCTTCTCCGCGATGGGCATCTTCGGCGGCTACCTGGTGGGCGTGGTGCTCATCGGCGTGGACAACGGCGCCTTCTGGTCGCAAATGCAGGCGGCGGTGGACTTCCGGTATGATGTTTTGAACGGCGTCGTGAAGAGTTTCGTGTTCGGGATCGCCGTGACGGTGATCGCGACATTCGAGGGATTCGATGCCCCCCCGACAGCGGAAGGCGTCTCCGGCGCCACGACGCGCACCGTGGTGAGTTCGGCGCTCACCATCCTCGCCCTCGACCTCGTGCTCACCGCGTTCATGCTGCGCGGCGATGCCTGAGCGACGGGCGGACCAACCGAGCGGATAGGCCATGGAAAGAACGACGATCGATCTCTGGTTCGGCGCCTTCGTGATCGCGGGATTCGCGGCACTCCTGGTGCTGGCCCTCAAGGCGGGCAACCTGGGCGCGGAGCGGCCCGCGAGCACCTACCAGGTGCAGGCGCGATTCGACAACATCGGCGGCCTCAAGGTGCGCGCTCCCGTGCGCAGTTCCGGCGTCCTCGTCGGGCGTGTGGCCGAGATCCATTTCGACAACGAGCGCTTCCAGGCTTCGGTCACCCTCGCGCTCGACTCGCGCTACACCTTCCCGAAGGACACGAGCGCCTCGATCCTCACCTCGGGTCTTCTGGGCGAGCAGTACGTCGGCCTCGACGCCGGCGGCGACGAGAAGAAGCTCGCTCAGGGCGACCGGGTTTCCATCACCCAGTCGGCCGTCGTGCTCGAGCGGCTCATCGGCCAGTTCCTCTTCAGCAAGGCCCAGGAGGACGGCGGCAAGAAGTAGTGACGCCGGGAACCCTCCGGCGCCTCGCACGCTCCAACCGGCGTACCCACGCCAAGGACATCACACCATGAACGACCGACTCACGGCTTTCCTGCCCCGCGGGATCGCGGCCCTTCTTGCCAGCGCGGCCTGCCTTTTCGCACCCGCGGCTGCCGCGGCGCCGGACGTCGCACCCGATGCCCTCGTGCGCAAGTCGATCGATGAAGTCCTCGCCGTCATCAGGACGGACAAGGATCTCCAGGCCGGCAACCAGCGCAAGATCCTCGACCTGGTCGAGGAGAAGGTGCTGCCGCACTTCGACTTCAATCGCATGACGCGACTGGCGGTCGGCCGCAACTGGGCACAGGCCTCGGATGCGCAGAAGGAGTCGCTGGTGCGCGAATTCCGCACGCTGCTCGTGCGCACCTATTCCACTTCCCTGTCGCAATACCGCAACCAGACCATCGACGTGAAGCCGGCCAAGGTCGGCGCGGGCGACACGGACACGCTCGTGAAGACCCTCGTGAACCAGCCGGGCGGCCAGCCCATCCCCATCGACTATTCGATGGAGAAGTCCGACAAGGGCTGGCGCGTCTACGATGTGGTGGTCGACGGTGTATCCCTCGTCACCACCTACCGCAGCTCGTTCAACGACCAGATCCAGAAGGGTGGCATCGACGGGCTGGTGAAGACGCTCGCGGACCGCAACCGGGGGGGAAGCGCCTCGCCCAAGGCGCCTGCGAAGGCCGAGCCGAGCAAGTGAACGCCGGGGTCCGCAGCGAGGTCCTGGCGCTCGAAGGCGCGCTCTCCTTCGAGAGCCTGCCCGATGTGCTCGAGAAGAGCCGGGCGTATACCGCGCGGACGGACCTCCCGGACCGTCTTACCATCGATTTTTCCGCCATCACCCAGGTCGATTCCTCCGCCGTCGCCCTGCTGCTGGAGTGGCGGCGGGAAGCCGCCCGGCTCGGCAAGTCGCTCCTTTTCGAGAACCTCCCCGCGAACCTGCTCGCGCTCGCGGATCTCTACGGGGTCACCGGACTCATCCAGCCCTGCCGGGCCTAGCGATGACGCCTGCCGTCGAGGTCCGCGACGTCCGCAAGCGCTACGGGAAGCTCGATGCGCTGGACGGCATCTCCCTTACCGTCGAGCCGGGCGAGTTCTTCGCGCTCCTGGGGCCCAATGGCGCCGGCAAGACCACCCTCATCTCGGCGCTCGGCGGCCTGGTTCGCGCGGATTCCGGTGAGCTTCGCGTCATGGGTCACGACGTCATCCGGGACTATCGCGAGGCTCGCCGCAGCCTGGGCATCGTTCCGCAGGAGATCGTCTTCGACCCCTTCTTCAGCGTGCGCGAGACCCTCGAGCTCCAGTCCGGCTACTTCGGCCTGCGAGACAACGGAAAATGGATCGACGAGCTGCTCGAGCGGCTCGCGCTCGGTCCCAAGGCCGGTGCCAACATGCGCAGCCTCTCGGGCGGGATGAAGCGCCGCGTGCTCGTCGCGCAGGCCCTCGTGCATCGCCCGCCCGTCATCGTGCTCGACGAGCCGACGGCCGGCGTCGACGTGGAACTGCGCCAGACCCTGTGGGCCTTCGTGCGCGAACTCAACGCCGCGGGCCACGCGATCATCCTCACGACCCACTACCTCGAGGAAGCCCAGGAACTCTGCTCCCGCATCGCGATGATGAAGGCGGGACGGATCGTCGCGCTGGACGAGACGGCGCGGCTGCTCGCGGCGTTTTCCGAGCGGGTGCTGCGGGTGAAGTTCGCCGGATGCGAGTTGCCTGCCGCGCTCGCCGCCGGGGCGAGCCTGGCCGCGGACGGCGCCTGGCGCCTTCCCGTGGAAGGCGCGGCCCAGGTCGAGTCGGCCCTCGCCCGGCTGCGCGAGGCCGGCGCCCGCATCGAGCACCTGGAGGTCGCCGAGCCCGAACTCGAGGAAGTGTTCGTGAAGATCATGGCGAACGCGGGCGAAGCCGCGCCAGTCCCGGCATGAGCGCCGGTTTCCGCACCCTGCTGTGGAAGGAAGTGCTGCGCTTCTGGAAGGTGAGCGTCCAGACCGTGGCGGCGCCCGTGCTTTCGGCGCTTCTCTTCCTCATGATCTTCTCCCACGCGCTTTCTTCCCACGTCGAGGCCTATCCGGGTGTCGGGTACACGCAGTTCCTCGTGCCCGGGCTCGCCATGATGTCGATGCTGCAGAACGCGTTCGCCAACAGTTCCTCGTCGATCATCCAGTCGAAGCTCACCGGCAACATCGTCTTCATCCTGCTGCCGCCGCTCACACCGGGCGACATCTTCGGGGCCTACCTGCTCGCCTCCGTGGCTCGCGGGCTCGCGGTCGGAGCGGGGGTCTTCGCGGCGACATTCCTCGTCGTGCCACTGCCGGTCGCGAGCCCGTTCTGGATGCTCGCCTTCGCGCTGGTGGGCTCGGCCCTGCTCGGCGCGCTCGGCATCGTCGCCGGAATCTGGGCGGAGAAGTTCGACCAGCTCGCGGCATTCCAGAATTTCCTCGTGATGCCGCTCACCTTCCTCGCGGGGGTCTTCTACTCCGTGAAGTCCCTGCCGCCCTTCTGGCAGGCTGCCTCGCACCTGAACCCGTTCTTCTACGCGATCGACGGCTTCCGCTACGGCTTCTTCGGCCAGTCCGATGTCCCGCCGGAAACGAGCCTCGCGATTGCGACGGGCACGCTCTGTGCCCTATCATGGCTGACCCTGCGGCTCCTTCGCTCCGGCTACAAGCTGCGTTCCTGATTTCCACGCCCATGGTCGACCCCCGCTCCATCGAGGACTCCATCCGTAGCGGTCTCGATTGCCGTCACCTCGAGGTGAGCGGCGACGGGTCCCATTTCGAGGCGATCGTGGTGAGCCCCGCCTTCGAGGGCCAGAGCCGCGTGCGCCGGCACCAGCTGGTCTACGGCGCCCTGGGCGAGCGAATGCGCGAGGAGATCCACGCGCTCTCGATGCGAACGCTGACGCCCGAGGAGTGGGCGGCACGCTGAACCCGCGGGCACGAATCCTCGCCCGCACCGAATTCGCCCCACGTGGGATTTCCCCTTCAAGCGCAGGATAATGCCGGTGACACGTCGCCCGAGGGCGACGCGGCCGAAACCACGATGATCACCATCGCACTCTCCAAAGGCCGCATCTACGAGGAAACGCTTCCGCTCCTGGAGGCCGCCGGCATCGTTCCGGCCGAGGACCCGGAAAAGTCCCGCAAGCTCATCCTCGCGACGAACCATCCGGGGGTGCGCGTCATCATCGTCCGGGCCTCGGACGTTCCCACCTATGTGCAGTACGGTGCCGCCGACCTGGGGGTGGCAGGGCTCGACCTGCTGCTCGAGCACGGCGGCAAGGGCCTTTACCAGCCGCTCGACCTGGGCATTGCCCGCTGCAAGCTGATGGTGGCGGTGCCCGAGGGCTTCGACTACCAGGCGGCCGTCCGCCGCGGCGCCCGCCTTCGCGTGGCCACGAAGTACATCGGAACGGCACGCGAGCACTTCGCGGCCAAGGGTGTCCACGTCGACCTCATCAAGCTCTACGGCTCGATGGAACTGGCGCCGCTCGTGGGTCTCGCCGACGCCATCGTGGACGTCGTGGATACCGGAAGCACGTTGCGCGCGAACAGGCTCGTCGCGGTCGAGGAGATCCTGCGCATCTCGAGCCGACTGGTCGTGAACCCGGCGTCGATGAAAGTGAAGCGAGCCGAGGTCGTCCCCGTGATCGAGGCCTTCGAAAGGGCGAGTCGTGCCTGAACCGCGCCGCCTGACCACCCGCGACGACGATTTCGACGCGAAGCTGGACGCCCTGCTCGCTTTCGAGACCGCGCAGGACGATTCGGTCGACCGAGCCGTCGCGGACATCCTCGAGAACGTTCGCCGACGCGGGGACGAAGCCCTCCTCGAATACACCGGCAAGTTCGACCGCTGGACGCCGGCCGGTGCCGCCGGGCTGGAGGTGAGCCTCGAGCGAGCGCACCAGGCGCTGGAGCGCATCGGACCCGCGGAACGGACCGCGCTCGAGACCGCGGCCGGGCGCATCCGCCGCTACCACGAACACCAGCACGTCAAGGGCTGGCGCATCGAGGAGGCGGACGGCACGGTTCTGGGCCAGCAGGTGACGCCTCTCGACCGCGTCGGGCTCTACGTGCCCGGCGGAAAGGCGGCCTATCCCTCGTCCGTGCTGATGAACGCGGTGGCCGCCAAGGTCGCCGGCGTTCCCGAACTGGTGATGGTCGTCCCGACGCCGGACGGGGTCGAGAACGACTTCGTCTTCGCCGCGGCGGCGCTCGCGGGCGTCGATCGCATATTCCGGGTGGGCGGCGCCCAGGCCGTCGGGGCACTCGCGTTCGGCACGGCGAGCGTTCCGGCGGTCGACAAGATCGTCGGCCCCGGCAATGCGTACGTCGCGGCGGCCAAGCGGCGTGTCTTCGGGCGGGTGGGCATCGACATGGTGGCCGGGCCCTCGGAGATCCTCGTGATCGCCGACGGCACCGCGAATCCCGACTGGGTCGCCATGGACCTCTTCTCCCAGGCCGAGCATGACGAGATCGCGCAGGCGATCCTGGTGACGACGGAACCGGGCTTCGCGGACCGCGTGCTGGAATCGATGCGCCGGCAGGTGGTGGCGTTGCCGCGGCGCGCGATCATCGAAGCCTCGGTGCGCGGCCGGGGAGCCCTGATCGTGGCACGCGACCTGGACGAGGCCTGCGCGATCGCGAACCGCATCGCCCCGGAACACCTGGAACTCGCCGTGGCCGATCCCGATGCACTCCTGCCGAAGATCCGCCACGCCGGCGCGATATTCATGGGGCACTACGCCTCGGAGTCGCTGGGCGACTACTGCGCCGGACCGAATCACGTATTGCCGACTTCGCGCACGGCGCGATTTTCCTCGCCGCTCGGCGTCTACGATTTCCAGAAGCGCTCGAGCCTCATCCGCGTGAGTCGCGAGGCCGCCGTCCGCCTGGGCGAGACGGCCCGCACTCTGGCCCGCGCGGAGGGGCTGGAGGCCCACGCCAGGAGCGCCGAATTGCGGGGCGAAGCGCCGTGAAAGGTGCCGCGGACTGGGTGCGCGAGGAGATTCGCGCGCTCACGGCGTACCACGTGTCGCCGGCGGCCGGTTTCGTGAAGCTCGACGCGATGGAAAGCCCCTACGCGCTGCCGCCGGAGATGGCGGAGGAACTCGGACGCGTCCTCTCGGGCGTCGCCGTCAACCGCTACCCGGATCCCACGTCCCCCGACCTGAAACGCGTGCTGCGCGAGTCGATGGGCATCCCGGACCGGCTGGGCATCCTTCTCGGCAACGGCTCCGACGAGATCCTGATGATGATCGCGATGGCGCTTGCCAGGCCCGGCGCCGTGATGCTCTCGGTGGAGCCTTCGTTCGTGATGTACCGGATGAGCGCGACCATGGCCGGCATGGCCTACGAGGGCGTCCCGCTCAAGGAGGATTTCTCCCTGGACCTGCCGGCCGTGCTCGGGGCCGTTCGCCGCGTTCGCCCGGCCGTGACGTGGCTGTCCTACCCCAACAACCCGACGGGAAACCTCTTCGCGCGCGCGGACGTCCTCGAGATCGTGAAGGCCGCATCGGGGCTCGTGGTCGTCGACGAGGCCTACTACCCCTACTCGGGCGGCGCCACGATGCTGGACGAAGTGGGGCGGCATCCGAACCTGGTCCTCGTGCGCACGGTCTCCAAGCTCGGCCTGGCGGGCCTTCGGCTGGGCCTCGTCACCGGGCCGGACGACTGGCTTGCCGAGTTCGACAAGCTGCGCCTGCCATACAACGTGAACGTGCTGACGGACGCGGCCGCCCGCTTCATCCTCTCGCGGCGCGACGTGCTCGACGCGCAGGTGGCCCGCATCAACGAGGAGCGGGCGCGGCTCGAGGTCGCCCTCGACGCGATGCCGGGGGTCCGCCGCTTTCCGTCCGCCGCCAACTTCGTCCTGGTGCGTCTTCCGGACGGCCCACGCGCCTTCGAGGGCCTCAAGGCGCGTGGTATATTGGTCCGCAGCTTTCAAGGCTCCCATCCCCTGCTCGCCGATTGCCTGCGGCTCACGGTCGGGACTCCCGAAGAAAACGGGAAGCTCGTCGATGCGCTGAGACAGTCCGCCTGAACCCATGCGTACCGCAGAAATCCAGCGCGACACGAAGGAAACGCAGGTCTTCGTTTCCGTGAACCTCGATGGCGAAGGCCGTGCGAGCCTCGACTCGGGCGTGCCGTTCCTCGACCACATGCTCGACCAGATCGCGCGCCACGGGGCGGTCGATCTCACGGTGAAGGCCCGCGGGGATCTCGAGATCGACGCGCACCACACCGTCGAGGACATCGGCATCACCCTTGGCATGGCGGTGGCGAAGGCGCTCGGCGACAGGAAGGGCATCCGCCGCTACGGCCACGCCTACGTTCCCCTCGACGAGGCGCTCTCCCGCGCGGTCATCGATTTCTCGGGCCGCCCCGGCCTCGAGTTCCACGTGGACTTCACGCGCGCCCGCGTAGGCGAGTTCGACGTGGACCTCACTCGCGAGTTCTTTCAGGGCTTCGTGAATCACGCGCTCGCCACCGTTCACCTGGACAACCTGCGCGGCGACAATTCCCACCACCAGTGCGAGACGCTCTTCAAGGCGTTCGCCCGCGCGTTGCGCATGGCGGTCGAGTCCGACCCCCGCGCCGGCGGCGCCATCCCGTCCACCAAGGGCACCCTCTAGGCGACCGGCGTTCCGGGGTCCCGCGCTCCGACACCCATGGCACAGCGCATCGCGATCGTCGACTACGGGATGGGCAACCTGCGTTCGGTGCAGAAGGCCCTCGCGCACGTGGCGCCGGGGGATTCGGTCGACATCACTTCCGATCCGCGCGCTATCCGCGAGGCCGACCGCGTCGTTTTCCCCGGACAAGGGGCCATGCCCGATTGCATGCGCTGCCTCGCCGAGAGCGGGCTGGACGAAGCCCTGCGTGAAAGTGCGGCGACCAAGCCGTTCCTGGGCCTGTGCATCGGACTCCAGATGCTCTTCGAGCGCAGCCGGGAGGGGGACACGCCCGGCCTCGCCATCCTGCCCGGTGACGTGCGGGCGTTCGCCGAGGCGCCGGACACGGTCGCGGCCGGCTTCAAGATTCCGCACATGGGGTGGAACGAGGTCTGGCAGTCGGTGTCCCACCCCTTGTGGAGCGGCATCCCGGATGGCGCCCGTTTCTACTTCGTCCACAGCTATTTTTGCGAACCGCGGGACCCCGCGCTGACGGCCGCCCGGTCGCGCTACCCCCATGCCTTTACCTCGGCCATCGCGCGGGATAACATCTTCGCGACGCAGTTCCACCCCGAAAAGAGCAGCGCTGCCGGCTTGAGGCTACTCGAGAACTTCACGCGCTGGAGCCCCTGAAGCGGCTCCTTACCCCTACCGGCCCATGCTCATCATTCCCGCGATCGACTTGAAGGACGGCCGTTGCGTCCGCCTCGAACAGGGCGACATGGCGACCGCGATGGTCTTTTCGGACGACCCCGGCAAGACGGCCGCCCATTGGGCGGACCAGGGTGCCCGGCGCCTGCATGTCGTCGACTTGAACGGCGCTTTCGCCGGCAAGCCGCGCAACGAGCCCGCCATCAAGGCGATCCTCGCGGCGGTCGACCCGGACATCCCGGTGCAGGTGGGCGGCGGCATCCGCGATCTCGACACGATCGAGCGCTACCTGGACGACGGCATCTCGTACGTGATCATCGGCACGGCAGCCGTGAAGAACCCGGGCTTCCTGCACGAGGCGTGCGACGCGTTTCCCGGGCACATCATGGTCGGACTGGACGCCAAGGACGGGAAAGTGGCGACGGACGGCTGGTCGAAGCTCACGGGCCACGACGTCATCGACCTCGCCAAGCGCTTCCAGGACTACGGCGTCGAGGCGGTGATCTACACGGACATCGGCCGCGACGGGATGATGAAAGGCGTCAACGTCGAGGCGACCGTGAAGCTGGCGCAGGCCCTCACGATCCCCGTCATCGCGAGTGGCGGCCTCAACGGCCTCGACGACGTGAAGCGGCTGCGCGACGTCGAGGGAGAAGGCATCGCCGGGGCCATCACCGGACGGGCCATCTACGAGGGCCGTCTCGATTTCGCGGCTGCCCAGGCACTCGCCGACGGCGGGGCCTGACCGGCTGAGCGCCGGCCCCGAAGGCACCCGACGATCCCGATGGGACTCGCCAAGCGAATCATTCCCTGCCTCGACGTGCATGCCGGTCGCGTGGTGAAGGGCGTCAATTTCGTGAGCCTGCGCGATGCGGGAGATCCGGTCGAGGTGGCGCGACGATACGACGAGGCGGGCGCGGACGAAATCACCTTCCTCGACATCACCGCGTCCAGCGATGCGCGCGACACGATCGTCCCCATCATCGAACGCGTGGCCGACCAGGTCTTCATCCCGCTCACGGTCGGCGGCGGCGTGCGCAAGGTCGAGGATGTCCGAAAGCTCCTCAATGCGGGCGCCGACAAGGTCAGCATCAATACGGCGGCGGTCCAGAACCCGTCGCTCGTCGCCGACTGTGCGCATCGGTTCGGCTCGCAGGCGATCGTCGTGGCCGTCGACGCGAAATCGGTGGGCCCGGACCGCTGGGAAGTGTTCACTCACGGCGGCCGCAACGCCACGGGACTCGACGCCATTGCCTGGGCCCGGCGCATGTGCGAATTGGGCGCGGGCGAGATCCTGCTCACCAGCATGGACCGGGACGGTACCAAGGCCGGATTCGACCTTCTGCTCACGCGGGCAGTGAGCCGCGCCGTGCCGGTGCCGGTCATCGCGAGCGGAGGCGTGGGTACGCTCGAGCACCTGGCGCTGGGCGTGGAGGTCGGCGAGGCCGATGCGGTACTCGCCGCGTCCATCTTCCACTACGGCGAATTCACCGTCGGGCAGGCCAAGCGCTTCATGGCCGACCGCGGCATCGAGATGCGGCTTTAGCAGCCATGGACTATCTCGACGCCATCGCCTGGAACGCTGACGGCCTCGTGCCCGCCATCGCGCAGGACAGCGCCTCGGGCGAGGTTCTCATGATGGCCTGGATGAATCGCGAGTCGTTCGCCCTCACGGTCAGGACAGGCGAGGCCACCTACTGGTCCCGATCCCGCCGCTGCCTCTGGCGAAAGGGAGAGACCTCCGGCCACCTGCAGCGCGTAGTCGAGATCCGCCTCGACTGTGACGCCGATGCGGTGCTTCTCCTCGTCGAGCAGGTGGGAGGCATTGCCTGCCACACGGGGCGCCGCCGTTGCTTCTTCAACCGGCTCGACACCGCCGGCTCCGTGCCCGAGTGGCGCGTGACCGAGCCGGTGCTCGCTTCTCCGGGAGGGTTTCGCCCATGAGCAACATCCTCGAGCGTCTGGAAGCTGCGATCGCCGAGCGCCGAGGCGGCGACCCGGGCGCCTCGTACGTGGCCCGGCTGAACGCGAAGGGCCTCGATGCCATTCTCAAGAAGGTCGGCGAGGAGGCGACGGAAACCGTGATCGCCGGCAAGTCGGGCGAGCGGCCGGCGCTCGTCGCCGAAATGGCCGACCTCTGGTTCCACTGCCTCGTCCTCCTGGACCGGCAGGGTGTCAAGATCGCGGACGTACTCGCGGAACTCGAACGCCGAGAGGGCCGCTCAGGGCTCGACGAGAAGGCATCCCGAAAGGAGTAGGGCATGAGACGCGACCCGTCCTGCATCTTCTGCAAGATCGCCGCGGGCGAGATCCCCGCCAAGAAAATATTCGAGGACGACGAGATCCTCGCTTTCCATGACATCCACCCCGCCGCCCCCGTGCACTTCCTCATGATCCCGAAGGATCACCTGCCTTCGCTGGCCGACGCGGATGAATCGGACGCACCGGTGCTGGGGCGCCTCCTGGCGCTGGCGGGCCGGCTTGCCCGCGAACAGGGATCCGCCGACGGCTTCCGGACGATTGTGAACACGGGTCGGGTCGGGCGGCAGGACGTGTATCATTTGCATATCCACATTCTCGGCGGCCCGTCCCCCCTTCCGCGCATGATCGCGAAGGAATAGCGCGGCGGGCCCCTCCAGGAGCGTTCCATGGGTTCATTCAGCATCTGGCACTGGTTGATCGTCCTCGTCATCGTCCTGCTCGTGTTCGGCACCAAGAAGCTGCGCAACATCGGCAGCGACCTCGGCGGTGCGGTGAAGGGCTTCAAGGACGGCATGAAGGGCGAGGACGACGGCAAGAAGCCCGCCGGCGAGATCGCGGCCTCCGGCACCACCGTCGAAGGCGAGATCAAGGACCGGCAGAAGACCTGACGCCCCCGGGACCGGGCGCCCAAGGCCCCGGCCTGCCTCCATGTTCGACATCGCTTTCTCCGAGATGCTCATCATCGGGGTCGTGGCCCTCGTGGTCATCGGCCCCGAACGGCTGCCCAAGGTGGCCCGGACGCTCGGACACCTCTTCGGGCGCCTGCAGCGCTACGTCGCGCAGGTCAAATCGGACATCAACCGCGAAATGGACGCCTCCGAACTCTCGAAGGTGAAGACCGAGTTCGAGAGCGCCGCGCGCGGTTTCCAGCAGGACGTGGAGTCTCAGGCGCGCAAGACCGAAGACGAAATCCGCGAGGTCGAGCGTGACATCGAACGGCAGGTGAACCCGGCCGAGCCGGCGGGCGAGGCAGCACCGGCCGAGGCATCGACGCCTCTGCCCGCGCTCGAGCCGGCCCCCGCATCTCCGCAACTCGAGCTGGGCATCGGCGAGCCGGCGGGGATTCCCGCCGCCAAGCCCACCGCCACGCCATGACGGAAGAGGGCGTCCAGGAAACCTTCATCTCGCACCTCATCGAGCTGCGCGAGCGCCTGGTACGCACGCTCGTCGTGGTCGGGCTCTGCTTCCTGCCGGCGTTCTTCTACGCCTCGGAACTCTACGACCTGCTGGCCCAGCCGATGATGAACGCGCTGCCGGAGGGCTCCCGCATGATCGCGACCGGGGTCATCACGCCGTTCTTCATCCCGATGAAAATCGCGCTGATGGTGGCCTTCCTGGTCGCGCTGCCCTACCTGCTGTACCAGGCCTGGGCCTTCGTGGCTCCGGGTCTCTACGCGCACGAAAAGAAGATGGTGCTCCCGCTCGTGGTCTCGAGCACGCTGCTCTTCTTCGCGGGCATGGCGTTCTGCTACTTCTTCGTCTTCGGGACGGTCTTCAAGTTCATCTCGTCCTTCGCGCCAAAGTCCATTTCCGTGGCCCCGGACATCGAGGCCTATTTCAATTTCGTGCTCGGGATGTTCGTTGCCTTCGGGGTCACATTCGAAGTGCCCGTGGTCGTGGTGGTTCTGGTGCTCTCAGGCATCGTCTCCGTGGAGAAGCTGAGGGAGATCCGGCCGTATGTGATCGTGGGCGCATTCGTCGTCGCGGCGGTGGTTACGCCCCCCGACGTCGTCTCGCAGCTGATGCTCGCGATCCCGCTGTGCATCCTCTACGAGCTGGGCATATTCGTCTCCCGGTTCATCGAGAAGCGCAAACCCGCGGTCGACGCGGGCGCTGCCGAGGGCTAGCGCCGGCTATTCCTCGCCGCCGGCGCGGGGCCGGCGCTTTCCGACGGTTACGGAAAGGCCGACTTCCTGGTTGCGGCGAAGCACCGAAACGGCGACGGTCTTGCCGGGCGGGATGTCCGCGATCGCATTGAGCGTTGCATTCATGTCCGGCACGGACCGCTCGCCCACCTTGACGATCACGTCGCCGAGCCGGATTCCGGCCCGCTCGGCCGGGCTGCCACGCTCGATACCGCCGACGATGGCGCCGCGCGTGCCCGAAAGGGCGAGCGACTCGGCCAATTCCGGCGTGATGTTCGCCACCTCCACCCCGAACCAGCCCCGGGTGACGGCGCCCGTCTCGATGATTTCCTCCATCACCTTCTTGGCGAGGCTCACCGGGATGGCGAACCCGATTCCCTGGTAGCCCCCGGAACGGGAAAAGATGAGGGTGTTGATGCCGACGAGGTTGCCGGCGGCATCGATCAGGGCCCCACCGGAGTTGCCCGGGTTGATGGCGGCATCGGTCTGGATGAAGCTCCCGTAGGGGTTGGCGGCCCCGATTTCGCGACCCAGGGCACTCACGATGCCCATGGTGACCGTCTGCCCGACGCTGAAGGGGTCGCCGATGGCGAGGACGACATCGCCGACCTTGAGCTGGTCGGATTGACCGAAAGTGACCGGGGTGAGCCCGGGCGCGGAGATGCGCACGACCGCAAGGTCGGTTTCCGGGTCCGATCCGACGATCTTTCCCGGGACCGTCCGGCCATCGTTCAGCGTCACCCGTATCTCGGTCACGCCATCCACGACGTGGTCGTTGGTGAGGATGAACCCCTCGCGGCTCACGATGACGCCCGATCCGAGCGACTGCTGGGTTTCAGGCACATTGAATCGGTCACCGAAGAACCGCCGGAACGCCGGGTCGTCCAGCATGGGGCTGCGGCGCCGAACCTCCTTGGTTGCCGAGATGTTCACGACCGACGGGACGGCTTTCTGGGCGGCCTCCCGGTAGGAAGCGCGCCCGGCAGCCGGGAGGGTGCCCACGGGAATGGCTTGGGGCGACTCCTGGATCGCCACGACGCTCGAGCGGGTGGCCAGCCAGTCGGGTTTCACCAGGCTGATGACGAACAGGACGCCCAGTGTCACCGTGACGACCTGGGCGAAGACCAGCCAGAGGCGGCGCATCGGAAAGAAGGGGGAACCGGGCGGCAGGGATGGGAAATCTACGGGGGGGCCGGGGGGGCGTCAACCCTGCCGCCGTCCAAAGGACTTAAGTCCGGACGGGGAATCGGCTAAAATGATGGGCGAACCTCCTCCCATTCCCCACCTGCCCCCCCGCCCGCAATGACCGCCATCGTCCATGACCAGGTCGACGAGAGGAAGCGCCGCTTCCTGATCGTCGCCACCACCGCGGCCAGCGCCGCGGCCGCCGGCGCCGTCGCCGTGCCCTTCCTCGCCAGCTGGTTCCCCAGCGCCCGGGCCCTCGCGGCCGGTGCGCCGGTCCAGCTCGACGTCTCCAAGCTCGAGCCCGGGCAGCAAGTCACGCTCGAGTGGCGCGGAAAGCCCGTCTGGGTGTTGCGCCGCACGCCCGAGATGCTCGCCCAGCTCGAGAAGAACGATGCGTTGCTCGCGGACCCGGGCTCCAAGTCGTCCAAGCAGCCCGACTACGTGAAGGGCCCGGGCCGCTCGATCAAGCCGGAAGTCTTTGTCGCGGTCGGCGTTTGCACCCACTTGGGCTGTGCCCCCACCCTCAAGAAGGAAGTGGGTGCCGCCTCCGACATGGGCAAGGATTGGCCGGGCGGGTATTACTGCCCTTGCCACAATTCCCGATTCGACCTGTCCGGACGCGTCTTCAACGGCTCGCCGGCTCCGACCAACCTGGATGTCCCGCCCCATCGCTACGCTGAAAACGTGGTGGTCGTCGGCGAAGACGCGAAGGGAGCCTGACGCCATGGCCGTCCTCAACAAGCCGCCGGTTACCGGCGCGGGCCGCATGAACGGCATCCTCACCTGGGTCGACCAGCGCTTCCCGCTGGTGGCGCTCTACAAGAGCCAGGTGGCCGAGTACTACGCGCCGAAGAACATGAATTTCTGGTACTTCTTCGGCTCGCTTTCCCTGGTCGTGCTGGTCATCCAGATCGTCTCCGGGATCTTTCTCACGATGAATTACAAGCCGGGGGCGGAGACGGCCTTCGCGTCCGTCGAATACATCATGCGGGACGTCCCGGGCGGCTGGCTCATCCGGTACATCCATTCGACCGGGGCCTCGGCGTTCTTCATCATGGTCTACCTGCACATGTGCCGCGGCATCATGTACGGGTCCTACCGCAAGCCCCGCGAGCTCACCTGGATCTTCGGTGTCCTCATCTACCTGTGCCTCATGGCCGAGGCGTTCTTCGGCTACCTGCTTCCCTGGGGCCAGATGTCCTTCTGGGGCGCGCAGGTCATCATCAACCTGTTCGGGACCATCCCCATCATCGGCGAGGACCTCGCGATCTGGATCCGGGGCGACTACAACGTCTCCGACGCCACGCTCAACCGGTTCTTCGCGCTGCACGTGATCGCGATCCCCATGGCCCTGCTGGGCCTGGTGGTCGCGCACCTGATGGCGCTGCACGAGACGGGCTCGAACAACCCGGACGGTGTCGAGATCTACGAAACGATGGACCCGAAGACCGGCACCCCGATGGACGGCATCCCGTTCCATCCGTACTACACGGTGAAGGACATGGTCGGGGTCGCGGTGTTCCTCATCGTGTTCTCGGCGATCGTGTTCTTCGCGCCCGAGGTCGGAGGTTACTTCCTCGAGTACAACAACTTCGTCCCGGCCGATCCGTTGGCGACGCCGGCGCACATCGCGCCCGTGTGGTACTTCACGCCCTTCTACGCGATGCTGCGCGCCATACCCTCGTTCTTCAACATGCAGGTGTGGGGTGTGATCGTGATGGGGGCGGCGGTGATGATCCTGTTCGCCCTGCCCTGGCTCGATCGCGGCAAGGCGAAGTCGATCCGCTACCGGGGAACGTTGTACCGCGGCTTTTTCGCGGCGTTCATCGTGAGCTTCGTGATCCTGGGGTACCTGGGCGTCGAGCCGACGAACATCTGGGGCGAGTTCCCGAAGGGGCTTCCGGTCGTCGGAGGCGACTACGTGGCAACCTGGGTGGCCCGGGTCCTCACGGCCGTCTATTTCGCCTTCTTCGTCCTCATGCCGTGGTACACGGCGAAGGATCAGGAGAAGCCTGTTCCGTCGCGGGTGACCTTCTGATGAAAAAGCTTCTCGCCATTGTGCTTTTCGCGATTCCCGGGTTCGCCTTTGCCTCCGGGGCCTCGGTCCACCTCGACAGCGCGCCGGTCAACCTCAGCGACAAGTCGTCGCTGCAGCGCGGCGCCCAGATTTTCGTGAACCACTGCCTCAACTGCCACTCGGCGCAGTACATGCGCTACGGCCGGCTCACGGACCTCGGGCTCACCGACGCGCAGATCAAGGACAATCTCATCCTCACCGGCGACAAGGTCGGCGACCCGATGACCACGACGCTCGCGCCCAAGGACGGCAAGGAGTGGTTCGGCGTGAACCCGCCGGATCTTTCGCTGGTCGCCCGTTCGAGAGGGTCGGACTGGCTGTATACGTACATGCGCGGCTTCTACAAGGATCCGGCAGCTAAATCCGGATGGAACAACACCGTCTTTCCGAACGTCGGCATGCCGCACATCCTCTGGGAGTACCAGGGGGACCAGTCGTACAAGGCGGACGAGCATGGCGGGGGCAAGCTCGTGCTTGACCGGCCGGGGAAGATGTCCCCGGCGGAGTACGACCGTTACGTGGGCGACCTCGTGAACTTCCTCACCTACCTGGGGGAGCCGGCCCGGACCAAGCGCGTGCAGATCGGGATCGTCGTGATGTTCTTCCTTGCCGCGTTCTTCGTGCTCACGCTGCTGCTCAAGAAGGAATACTGGAAGGACGTGCGCTAGCCGCCCGGCGGCGTTCGTGATCGTGCCCGGTGCGATTCCCGTGAGGGCGCATCGGGCTCGTCGCTTCAAGGGGTGGGACTCTCGTGGGACGGGCGCCGGAAGCGGCCCGGGGGACAAAAACTAGGGGTGAACAGAAAATGATGACGCTGTATTCGGGGATCACCGATCCCTTCAGCCACCGGTGCCGGATCGTCCTGTACGAGAAGGGGATGGATTTCGAGATCATCGACGTGGACCTCATGAACAAGCCCGAGGACCTCGCCGTGATGAACCCCTACAACACGACACCCGTTCTCGTCGAACGCGACCTCGTGCTCTACGAGTCGAACATCATCAACGAGTACATCGACGAGCGATTCCCGCACCCGCAGCTCATGCCGGCGGATCCGGTCATGCGCGCCCGTGCGCGGCTGTTCCTGTTCCGCTTCGAGCAGGAATTGTTCACGCATGTGAAGGCCCTCGAGGGTGGACCGGCCAAGGCGCACGAGAAGGCCCGGCTCTACATCCGCGAGAATCTCATCCAGATCGCGCCGATTTTCGTGAAGCAGAAGTTCATGCTCGGCGAGGAGTTCTCGATGCTCGACGTGGCGATCGCCCCGCTGCTCTGGCGCCTCGACCACTACCAGATCCAGCTGAACAAGCAGTCGGCGCCGCTCCTGAAGTACGCCGAGCGCCTATTCACCCGGCAGGCGTTCATCGACTCGATGACGGCTTCCGAAAAGGCGATGCGCCGCTAGCCGGGCCGCCGCGATGCCCGACGTCTCCACCAAGCCGTATTTCATCCGGGCGATCTACGAGTGGTGCTCGGATTGCGGCTTCACGCCCTACCTGAGCGTGAAGGTGGACGAGAACACCCGGGTACCGACGGAGTTCGTGAAGAACGGCGAGATCGTCCTCAACGTGAGCCTCAACGCCACGCGCAACCTGACGATCAACAATGAGCTGGTGCAATTCTCCGCCCGGTTCAACGGCGTTTCGCGCGAGATCAGCATTCCGGTGGATCGGGTACAGGGCATATTCGCCCGCGAAAACGGGCAGGGTGCCTTTTTCACCGTGGAGCAGCCGGCGGAAGGCGAAGGGCCGGCTGAGTCCCAGCCGGCTGCGGGAAGTTCCGAGCTTCCCCGCCCGCCGACGGCAGGCAAGGCCCGCCTCAAATTGATCAAGTGAGCGCCAGCTTCGCCGGCATAGCTCAGCAGGTAGAGCAACCGCCTTGTAAGCGGTAGGTCCCCCGTTCGATTCGGGGTGCCGGCACCCATGTCAGCCGAAACGAAAGTCGACGCGATATTGCCAACGCCCCGGCACCTCCCTTCGCTGGACGGTCTTCGCGGCGTCGCGATCCTGCTGGTGCTTTGCCACCAGTTCGACAGGATCCAGGTCACGGCGGCCACCGGGCCGGGCGTTCGGATCTTCGACTACGCGCTTAACGTGGGCTGGATAGGCGTGCAACTTTTCTTTGTCCTGAGCGGCTTCCTGATCACCGGAATCCTCATGGACGCAAAGGGCTGCCCCAATTTCATACGGAACTTCTATGTCCGGCGAGCATTGCGCATCTTTCCCTTGTACTTCGGCGCCCTGATGGTCTTCCTGGTGGCGCTCCCGAACCTGGGACTTGCCCCGAAGTCCTGGGGGGAAGTGGATTTCGCCTACTGGGTGTTCCTATCGAACTGGTTCGGGGGCGAGGCGCTACCCCATTTCTGGTCGCTGGCGGTGGAGGAGCAGTTCTACTTCGCCTGGCCATTTGTCGTCCTGGCGTTGAACGCCCGGCAAGTAGGTGCCGTTTGCCTTGCGCTGGCCGTCGCCAGCCTGATGGCGAGAATTCTCATGGTGGGCTTCGGCGTTTCGCCGGATGCCATCTACCAGGTGACGCTCTCAAGGCTGGACGCCCTCGCCCTGGGAGGAGCGGCCGCGGTCCTGATCCGCCTTCCGCAAGGTGTCCTGGCTCGGCTCCGCGACCCGGCGGCGCTCTGGATTCTGGCCTTGCCGTCGCCGCGGCGGGCTTCGTCGTCACTCGTGGCTATCCCCGGACATCCACGCTCGGGCAAACCGTCGGGTACAGCGCGCTCGCGCTGTCGTTCGCCTTCGTGGTGCTCGCCCTGGCCCTCCGGGACAGCAAAGGGACGGAACACCCCGGGCCGGCAAGCCTCTTCAGCCACCCGCTGCTCTGCATGGCCGGGAAATTCAGCTTCGGGATGTACGTTTTCCACAAGCCGCTGCACGACCTGCTAGGCAAGCCGGTCCTCGACTGGGCGGGGTGCAAGGGGTGGGCATGGCGGTGGGCTACCTGGCCGCCGCGCTGATCCTCACATTTGCGGTGGGTGCGCTGTCCTACTGGGCCTACGAACGACATTTCTTGGCCCTGAAAGCCAGCTGGCACTAGCCGGACCCTGCGGTCTCCCGGCGCCGAACGGTCCGGCCAATTTGCCGAAAGGCTCCTAATCGTGGATAATTGAGAGTTTCCCGGAGGGGTGCCCGAGTGGTTAAAGGGGGCAGACTGTAAATCTGTTGACTTGCGCCTACGTTGGTTCGAATCCAACCTCCTCCACCAGATCAGAGCGCCCAGGCCACTTGCTTTCGGGAAGGGCCTTGGCGGGCGGGCGAAGGCACGAGGCGGGTGTAGCTCAATGGTAGAGCAGAAGCCTTCCAAGCTTACGACGAGGGTTCGATTCCCTTCACCCGCTCCAGTTGAAAGCCGGCGCGTATGTCGCGCCGGCGAGGCAGTAAAGCGCCCATGTAGCTCAGTGGCAGAGCACTCCCTTGGTAAGGGAGAGGTCACGCGTTCAATCCGCGTCATGGGCACCAGGCACACAGGCAGTGCGCATCACCGCCGCTGAAGGCGACTCAATTCTCATCTCCGGCACTTGAAGAGAAAGAAACGACCATGGCAAAGGGCAAGTTTGAGCGGACGAAGCCGCACGTGAACGTGGGGACGATCGGGCACGTGGACCACGGCAAGACGACGTTGACGGCTGCGATCACGACGGTGCTGTCGAAGAAGTTCGGCGGCGAGGCGAAGGCGTACGACCAGATCGACGCGGCGCCGGAGGAGAAGGCGCGCGGGATCACGATCAACACGGCGCACGTGGAGTACGAGACGGAGAACCGTCACTACGCGCACGTGGATTGCCCGGGTCACGCGGACTACGTGAAGAACATGATCACGGGTGCGGCGCAGATGGACGGGGCGATCCTGGTGGTGTCGGCTGCGGACGGGCCGATGCCGCAGACGCGCGAGCACATCCTGCTGGCCCGTCAGGTGGGGGTGCCGTACATCATCGTGTACATGAACAAGGCGGACATGGTCGACGACAAGGAGCTTCTGGAGCTTGTCGAGATGGAGGTTCGCGAGCTTTTGTCGAAGTACAAGTTTCCGGGCGAGAAGACGCCGATCGTGATCGGTTCGGCGCTCAAGGCGCTGGAGGGCGAGGATTCGGAGCTGGGGACGCAGTCGATCTTCAAGCTGGCCGATGCGCTGGACACGTACATTCCGACGCCGGAGCGCGCGATCGACGGTGCGTTCCTGATGCCGGTGGAGGACGTGTTCTCGATTTCCGGGCGCGGCACGGTGGTGACGGGCCGCATCGAGCGCGGGATCGTGAAGGTGGGCGACGAGATCGAGATCGTGGGCCTGCGGGCGACGCTCAAGACGATCTGCACGGGCGTGGAGATGTTCAGGAAGCTGCTGGACCAGGGCCAGGCCGGTGACAACGTGGGGTGCTGCTGCGCGGCACGAAGCGCGAGGAGGTCGAGCGTGGGCAGGTGCTGGCCACGCCGGGCTCGATCACGCCGCACACGAAGTTCGAGTGCGAGGTGTACGTGCTGAGCAAGGAGGAGGGCGGTCGTCACACGCCGTTCTTCAACGGCTACCGCCCGCAGTTCTATTTCCGCACGACGGACGTGACCGGTTCGCTCGACTTGCCCACGGGCGTCGAGATGGTGATGCCCGGTGACAACATCAAGATGACGGTCGCGCTGATCGCGCCGATCGCGATGGAGGAGGGCCTGCGCTTCGCGATTCGCGAGGGCGGCCGCACCGTCGGCGCCGGCGTCGTCTCCAAGATCCTGGAGTAAAACGAGTTCGAAAGGTTAGGCCAGTAGCTCAATTGGCAGAGCGGCGGTCTCCAAAACCGCAGGTTGGGGGTTCGAGACCCTCCTGGCCTGCCACCCGGCAGCACTAAGGACATGGCAGACAAGATCAAAATTGCGGTCGCGGCAATCCTCGCGGTGGCTGGCCTCTGGGGCTACTACGCGCTGGCCGACAGGGCGACGATCATTCGCCTCGCGGCGCTCGCAGGCGGCTTCGCCGCGGGCGTAGGCGTCATGTGGTTCACGCAGGCAGGACGCGAATTTCTCGTCTTTTCCCGGGAGTCGTGGGACGAGGCGAAGCGCGTCGTCTGGCCCTCCCGCAAGGAAACCCTCCAGACGACGGGCATCGTGTTCGTATTCGTGTTCGTGATGGCCTTGTTCCTATGGGGTGTCGACGCGGGACTCCTGTGGGTGACGCAGCGGCTTCTCGGGCAGGGGGGCTGACATGACGACGATGCGCTGGTATGTCGTGCATGCCTATTCCGGCCAGGAAAAGAGCATCCAGGCCGCACTCATCGACCGGATCAAGCGTTCCGGCATGGCCGAGAAGTTCGGCGAGGTGCTCGTGCCTACCGAGGAAGTGGTCGAGATGAAGGGCGGCCAGAAGGCGCTCTCGGAGCGCCGCTTTTTCCCGGGCTACATCCTCGTCCAGATGGAGATGACCGACGAGACCTGGCACCTGGTGAAGAGCACCCCGAAGGTCACCGGCTTCATCGGCGGCTCGGCCATGCGGCCCACCCCGATCTCCGACAAGGAAGTGGCCAACATCCTGCACCAGGTGCAGGAAGGGGTGGAAAAGCCCAAGCCCAAGGTGCTCTTCGAGGTCGGCGAGTCGGTGCGCGTCACCGAGGGCCCGTTCACGGACTTCAACGGGTCCGTGGAGGAAGTGAACTACGAGAAGAGCAAGATCCGCGTGTCCGTGCTGATTTTTGGCCGTGCAACGCCGGTGGAACTCGATTTCGGCCAGGTCGAGAAGGCCTGAGGAATTTGAAGTCGCCGCCCTTCCGGGCGGCACGCGTGGACCGGGCGCGTTTCCCGGTCGAATGAACGGGGAGGGCGCGCAGTCGGCGTCCGCTGGAACCCGAGGAGTGCCATCGTGGCAAAGAAGATCGTCGGCTTCATCAAGCTTCAGGTGCCTGCGGGCAAGGCGAATCCCTCGCCGCCCATCGGCCCCGCGCTCGGCCAGCGCGGCCTCAACATCATGGAGTTCTGCAAGGCTTTCAACGCGCAGACCCAGAAGGTCGAACCGGGCCTCATGCTCCCGGTCGTCATCACCGCCTACGCGGACAAGAGCTTCACCTTCATCCTCAAGTCCCCGCCGGCCTCCGTGCTCATCCGCAAGGCGCTGAAGCTCGAGAAGGGCAGCAGCAAGCCGCATTCGGACAAGGTCGGCAAGCTCACGCGTGCGCAAGCCGAGGAAATCGCCAAGACCAAGATGCCGGACCTCACCGCCGCCGACATGAACGCCGCGGTGCGCACGATCGCCGGCAGCGCCCGCAGCATGGGCGTCGACGTGGAGGGGATCTGAACATGAAGCAATCCAAGCGAGTCAAGAATCTCGCGGGCCTGGTCGACCGTGCCCGCAATTACGCCCTTCCCGATGCCCTCGACCTCGCGAAGAAGACGGCTACCGCCAAGTTCGACGAGTCGATCGACGTCGCGGTGAACCTTGGCATCGACGCGAAGAAGTCGGACCAGGTGGTCCGCGGCAGCGTCGTCCTCCCCCGCGGCACCGGCAAGTCGGTGCGCGTGGCGGTCTTCACGCAAGGGGCCAATGCCGAAGCGGCGAAGGCAGCCGGCGCCGATATCGTCGGCTTCGACGATCTGGCGGAGAAGATCAAGGGGGGCTTCCTGGATTTCGACGTGGTCATTGCCACGCCGGATGCCATGAAGGTCGTCGGTCCGCTCGGCCAGGTGCTCGGTCCCCGCGGCCTCATGCCGAACCCGAAGGTCGGCACCGTGACCCCGAACGTCGCCGAAGCGGTGAAGAACGCCAAGGCCGGCCAGGTGTAGTACCGGGCCGACAAGGCCGGCATCGTGCAATGCACGATCGGCCGCGCGTCGTTCCCGGTGGAGGCCCTCGCGGCGAACTTCGAGGCACTTATCGGCGCGATCAACAAGTCGAAGCCCGCATCGTCCAAGGGCGTCTACCTGAAGAAGGTCTCCGTCTCCTGCACGATGGGAGTCGGCATTCGGGTCGATCATTCCACGCTCGCCGGCGCCAACGCCGGCTCGGCGCAGTAGCTTTGGGCCGCCGCCGGCCCGATTCGGGCCGGCGGCGGGTTATCCAAGACCGTAGGCGCCCTCCGGGGCTCAATGCGGGGCCGCTCGTTCCGGGGCCCCTAGCCTACGCAGATAGCGCACCCCAGACAGGATTTCCCGCCCGCCGGGCGGAGCCGTTCTCCTGACGAAAGGTCGCTATGGTGGCGCGAAGTCGCCTTTCGGGGAATACCCAAAGTCCCCGAGGTACTGCGCGTCGAATCACTGAAGGAGAAAGACCTTGAGTCTCAATCTTGAAGGTAAGAAGGAAGTCGTGGCGGAGTTCTCGGCACGGCTGGCCAAGGCGCAAGCCATCGTGCTTGCGGAGTACCGGGGCCTGCCCGTTGAGAAGATCACGCAGCTTCGCGCGAGAGCGCGGGCTTCCGGCGTCTACCTTCGCGTGCTGAAGAACACCCTCGCGCGCCGCGCGGTCCAGGGAACGCCTTTTGAAAAGCTGGCCGACCAGATGATCGGTCCGCTCGCCTATGGCGTCTCCGACGACCCCGTGTCCGCCGCGAAGCTGCTCCACGCGTACGCGAAGGAGAACGACAAGCTCGTCATCAAGGGCGGGGCCATCCCCGGCCAGGTGATGAACGCGAAGGAGGTCGGCAGTCTTGCGTCCCTCCCGAGCCGCGAGGAACTCATCGCGAAGCTCATGGGGACCATGCAGGCTCCGGTCACCACGTTCGTCCAGACGCTGAACCAGGTGCCCTCGAAGTTCGTGCGCACCCTGGCCGCCGTTCGCGACCAGAAGGAAAAGCAGGCCGCCTAGGGCCCGCCGGATCCTTCCCAACACATCACTGAAACGAAACCAGGAGAACGAAACATGGCTATCGCCAAGCAGGAAATCCTCGACGCCATCGCGAGCATGACGGTCCTCGAGCTCTCGCAGCTCATCAAGGACATGGAAGAGAAGTTCGGCGTGTCCGCCGCTGCGGCGACCGTTGCCGTCGCCGCCCCGGCCGCCGCCGCCGCCGCCGTCGAAGAGCAGACCGAGTTCACCGTCATCCTCGCCGCCGCCGGCGAGAACAAGGTGAACACCATCAAGGCCGTGCGCGAAGTGACGGGCCTGGGCCTGAAGGAAGCCAAGGACCTCGTCGACGGCGCGCCGAAGCCCGTGAAGGAAGGCGTGAACAAGGCCGACGCCGAGGCCGTGAAGAAGAAGCTGGAAGAGGCTGGCGCGAAGGTCGAGGTCAAGTAGGACTTCGGGTCCAAGTGCTTGTGGGCTTCGAGCGGCACCGGTTTCCCGGCGCCGCTCGAACGCCTTTTTCCGAAGCCAAATCAAAGCCCCGGACGGCTTTGATTTGCCTTCTGAAGCGACTGCGGAAGGTGAGGTTTGGTCGGGCCCGTGCCGAAATCCCCAGCGAGCTGGGTTGACGGCAGGGCTGTCCGCCAGCGGCTGGTAGAGGCCAGCCACCAGGCCATGAGCAAAGCACCACAGTCGGGTGCACGGACGCTTCGCGTCCGTGATGTACCGGAGCCATCATGACCTACACGTTCACCGAGAAGAAACGCATTCGCAAGAGTTTCGCCAAGCGGGCCGCCGTCCTCGACGTCCCGTTCCTGCTTGCGACCCAGATCGACTCCTACGCCGATTTTCTGCAGTCCGAGGTCGCCGGCAATGCGCGCCGCGAACGGGGCCTGCAGGCCGCCTTCACGTCCGTCTTTCCGATTTCGAGCCATTCGGGCAACGCCCGCCTGGAATTCGTGAGCTACGGGCTCGGCGAGCCCCCGTTCGACGTCGTGGAATGCCAGCAGCGCGGCCTCACCTTCGCGAGCCCGCTTCGAGCCAAAGTGCGTCTCACGATCATGGATCGTGAAGCCACCAAGCCCACGGTGAAGGAAGTGAAGGAGCAGGAGGTCTACATGGGCGAGATCCCGCTCATGACCCGCAACGGCTCCTTCGTCATCAACGGCACCGAACGCGTGATCGTCTCCCAGCTGCACCGCTCGCCGGGCGTCTTCTTCGAGCACGACCGCGGCAAGACGCACTCCTCGGGCAAACTCCTCTTCTCGGCCCGCGTGATCCCCTATCGCGGCTCCTGGCTCGACTTCGAGTTCGATCCGAAGGACTTCCTGTACTTCCGCGTCGACCGCCGTCGCAAGATGCCGGTGACGATCCTGCTGAAGGCCCTGGGCTACAACCCCGAACGCATCCTCGCCGAGTTCTTCGTCTTCGATACCTTCCACGTCACCAAGAAGGGCATCGAGTTCGAGGTCGTCGCCGACCGCATGAAGGGCGAGATCGCGAAGTTCGACATCGCGACCAAGGCCGGCAAGGTCATCATCCAGAAGGACAAGCGCATCACGGTGAAGCACATCCGCGAGATGGAGGCTGCGGGCCTCAAGAAGCTTTCCGTCGAGCCGGATTTCCTCCTCGGCCGCACCCTCGCGAAGAACCTCGTGAACAAGGAAACCGGCGAGATCGTCGCCAACGCCAACGAGGAAGTCACGGAGACCCTCCTCAAGAAGGCCGCCGACGCCGGCGTGGAGGAGATCTTCACGATCTACACCAACGACCTCGACCAGGGGCCCTACATCTCCCAGACGCTGCGCATCGACGAGAGCGTCGACCAGATGAACGCGCAGGTCGCGATCTACCGCATGATGCGCCCCGGCGAGCCGCCGACCGAGGATGCGGTGAAGACCCTCTTCAACGGCCTCTTCTTCAGCGAGGACCGATACGATCTCTCCGACGTCGGTCGGATGAAGTTCAACCGTCGCGTCGGTCGAGACGAGCTCACGGGCACGATGACCCTCTCGACCGAGGACATCGTGGCCGTGATCCGCATCCTGGTCGAGCTTCGCAACGGGCGCGGCGAGATCGACGACATCGACCACCTCGGCAATCGGCGGGTGCGCTCCGTGGGCGAACTGGCCGAGAACCAGTTCCGTTCGGGCCTCGTGCGCGTCGAGCGCGCGGTGCGCGAGCGCCTTTCGCAGGCGGAGAGCGAGAACCTGATGCCGCACGACCTGATCAACGCGAAGCCCGTCTCCGCGGCGATCAAGGAGTTCTTCGGCTCCAGCCAGCTCTCGCAGTTCATGGACCAGACGAACCCGCTCTCGGAAATCACCCACAAGCGCCGCATTTCGGCCCTGGGCCCGGGCGGCCTCACGCGCGAGCGCGCCGGCTTCGAGGTGCGCGACGTGCACCCGACGCACTACGGCCGCGTCTGCCCGATCGAGACGCCGGAAGGTCCGAACATCGGCCTCATCAATTCGCTCGCGCTCTTCGCGCGCACCAATGAGTACGGCTTCATCGAGACGCCGTACCGCCGCGTGAAGGACGGCAAGGTCACCAAGGACATCGAGTACCTCTCGGCCATTGAGGAGGGCAAGTACGTGATCGCCCAGGCGAACGCCGAACTCGACAAGGGCGGCCACTTCGTCGACGAGCTCGTTTCCTGCCGCCATCGCAACGAGTTCACCCTCTCGACTTCCGACAAGATCGAGTACATCGACGTGGCGCCTTCGCAGATCGTCTCCGTCGCCGCCTCGCTCATCCCGTTCCTGGAGCACGACGACGCGAACCGGGCCCTCATGGGCTCGAACATGCAGCGCCAGGCGGTGCCCTGCCTGCGTGCCGAAAAGCCGCTCGTCGGCACCGGCATCGAGCGCACGGTCGCGATCGATTCCGGCACGGCCGTGCAGGCGCGGCGCGGCGGGCGCATCGACTACGTCGACGCGGGCCGGATCGTGGTGCGCGTGAACGACAGCGAGACGAGCGCCGGCAAGGCGGGCGTCGACATCTACAACCTGACCAAGTACACCCGTTCCAACCAGAACACCAACATCAACCAGCGCCCGCTGGTCAAGGTGGGTGACCAGATCGCCGGTGGCGACGTGATCGCGGACGGTGCCTCCACGGACATGGGCGAACTCGCTCTCGGCCAGAACCTCCTGGTCGCGTTCATGCCCTGGAACGGCTACAACTTCGAGGACTCGATCCTCATCTCCGAGCGCGTCGTGGCGGAGGACCGATACACGTCGATCCACATCGAGGAACTTGTGGTCGTCGCGCGCGACACCAAGCTCGGGCCCGAGGAAATCACCAGGGACATCTCCAACCTCTCGGAGCGCATGCTGGCACGCCTCGATGAGTCCGGCATCGTGTACATCGGCGCCGAGGTCGAGGCGGGCGACGTGCTCGTGGGCAAGGTGACGCCCAAGGGCGAGACGCAGCTCACGCCGGAAGAGAAGCTCCTTCGAGCGATTTTCGGCGAGAAGGCCTCCGACGTGAAGGACACGAGCCTTCGCGTTCCCTCGGGAATCTCCGGCTGCGTGATCGACGTGCAGGTCTTCACCCGCGAGGGAATCCAGCGCGACAAGCGCGCCCAGCAGATCATCGACGACCAGCTCAAGGACTATCGCAAGGACCTGAACGACCAGCTGCGCATCGTGGAGGATGACCTCTTCGCCCGCCTGGAGCGCATGCTGAACGGAAAGGCCGCCAAGGGCGGTCCGAAGAAGCTCGCCAAGGGCGCCAAGCTGGGCAAGGCGTACCTCGCCGAGCTCGAGCGTCCGGAGTGGTTCGACATCCGCCTGCAGGACGAGGAAGCCGCCGCCCAGCTGGAGCAGCTGCGCGAGTCTCTCGACCTCACCCGCAAGGAGTTCGACCGCGCCTTCGAGGAAAAGAAGAAGAAGCTCACGCAGGGCGACGAGTTGCCGCCGGGCGTGCAGAAGATGGTGAAGGTCTACGTCGCGGTGAAGCGCCGCCTGCAGCCGGGTGACAAGATGGCCGGCCGCCACGGCAACAAGGGCGTCATCTCCAAGATCGTTCCGGTGGAAGACATGCCGTACATGGCCGACGGCGCGCCCGTCGACATCGTGCTCAACCCGCTGGGCGTGCCTTCGCGGATGAACGTGGGCCAGATCCTCGAGACGCACCTGGGCTGGGCCGCCAAGGGCCTGGGCCATCGCATCACCGAAATGCTGCGCGCCGAGGAAAGCGCGGCGAAGCTGCGCAAGTTCGTGGACAAGATCTACAACTCCGCCGGCAAGAAGGAAGAGCTCTCCGAGTTCAGCGACGGCGAGATCGTCGAGTTGTGCCGCAACCTCGAGAAGGGCGTGCCCTTCGCGACGCCGGTCTTCGACGGCGCGACGGAAGCCGAGATCAAGGACATGCTGGAACTCGCTGGACTTCCGCGAAGCGGCCAGATCACCCTGTTCGACGGCCGCACCGGCGATGCGTTCGACCGCGCGGTGACCGTGGGCTACATGCACATCCTGAAGCTCCACCACCTCGTGGACGACAAGATGCACGCCCGCTCCACCGGCCCGTACTCGCTGGTCACACAGCAGCCGCTGGGCGGCAAGGCGCAGTTCGGCGGCCAGCGCTTCGGCGAGATGGAAGTGTGGGCGCTCGAGGCCTATGGCGCCGCGTACACCCTGCAGGAGATGCTCACCGTCAAGTCCGACGACACGCAGGGTCGCACGAAGGTCTACGAGAACATCGTGAAGGGCGAGCACAAGATCGAGGCTGGCATGCCCGAGTCGTTCAACGTGCTGGTGAAGGAAATCCGTTCGCTCGCGATCGACATCGATCTCGAACGCTACTGATCCGGAAGACAACCCGACTAGCGTCCCCGACAGCGAACGCCCCAGGAGAATACGGATGAAAGCTCTGCTCGATCTGTTCAAGCAGGTCACCCAGGAAGAGGAATTCGACGCGATCCGCATCGGCCTCGCCTCCCCCGACAAGATCCGCTCGTGGTCATACGGCGAGGTGAAGAAGCCCGAGACGATCAACTACCGCACCTTCAAGCCGGAGCGCGATGGCCTCTTCTGCGCCAAGATCTTCGGACCGATCAAGGACTACGAGTGCCTTTGCGGCAAGTACAAGCGCCTGAAGCACCGCGGCGTCATTTGCGAGAAGTGCGGCGTCGAGGTCACGCTGACGAAGGTGCGCCGCGAGCGCATGGGCCACATCGAGCTCGCCAGCCCCGTCGCGCACATCTGGTTCCTGAAGAGCCTGCCTTCGCGGCTCGGCATGGTGCTCGACATGACGCTTCGCGACATCGAGCGCGTACTCTACTTCGAGGCCTACGTCGTGACCGATCCCGGCATGACGCCCCTCAATCGTTGCCAGCTGCTGTCCGAGGATGATTTCCTCGCGAAGGTGGAGGAATACGGCGATGATTTCCACGCGGCCATGGGCGCCGAGGGCATTCGAGAGCTGCTTCGCAAGCTCGACGTGCCCCGTGACATCGAGCAGCTGCGCACCGAGCTCGCGGCGACCAGCTCCGAGACCAAGATCAAGAAGATCGCCAAGCGCCTGAAGGTGCTCGAGGCGTTCAACAAGTCGGGCATCAAGCCCGACTGGATGGTGATGGAGGTGCTGCCGGTGCTGCCGCCCGACCTTCGCCCGCTCGTCCCCCTGGACGGCGGCCGCTTCGCCACCAGCGACCTGAACGACCTCTACCGGCGCGTTATCAACCGCAACAACCGCCTGAAGCGCCTGCTGGAGCTGAAGGCCCCCGAGATCATCGTGCGCAACGAGAAGCGCATGCTGCAGGAGTCGGTGGATTCGCTGCTGGACAACGGTCGTCGCGGCAAGGCCATGACGGGCGCCAACAAGCGTGCTCTCAAGTCCCTCGCCGACATGATCAAGGGCAAGAGCGGCCGCTTCCGCCAGAACCTGCTGGGCAAGCGCGTCGACTACTCCGGCCGTTCCGTGATCGTGGTTGGCCCGACGCTCAAGCTCCACCAGTGCGGGCTTCCGAAGCTCATGGCGCTGGAACTCTTCAAGCCGTTCATCTTCCACAAGCTGGAGGTGATGGGTCTCGCGACGACCATCAAGGCCGCCAAGCGCATGGTCGAGAGCCAGGAGCCCGTGGTATGGGACATCCTCGAGGAGGTGATCCGCGAGCACCCGGTCCTGCTCAACCGCGCACCGACCCTGCACCGCCTGGGCATCCAGGCGTTCGAGCCCGTGCTCATCGAAGGCAAGGCCATCCAGCTGCACCCGCTCGTCTGCGCCGCGTTCAACGCGGACTTCGACGGCGACCAGATGGCCGTGCACGTGCCCATTTCGCTCGAGGCGCAGATGGAAGCGCGCACCCTGATGCTCTCGTCCAACAACGTGCTCCACACGGCCCACGGCGAACCGGTCATCGTTCCCTCGCAGGACATCGTGCTGGGTCTCTACTACGCGACGCGCGACCGGATCGACGAGGCCGAGGGCGACGTCGCCACCAGCTCCGACGAGCAGCGCCTCAAGGCTGCCGGAACGCGGCCGCTGCGCTTCTTCTCGAACGTCGGCGAAGTGAGCCGCGCGTACGAGTCGGGCGGCGTCAAGCTGCACGCGAAGATCACGGTGCGAATCCGCGAAGTGCTCAAGAACGAGTCGGGCGATCTCTACGAGGTCGTCAACCGCCACGAGACCACCGTCGGCCGCGCGCTGCTCTCCGAGATCCTTCCCGCGGGCCTGCCTTTCCAGGTCATCAACAAGGCCCTCAAGAAAAAGGAGATCTCCAAGCTCATCAACGAGGCCTTCCGCCGCTGCGGCATCCGCGAGACGGTGATCTTCGCCGACAAGCTCATGTACACGGGCTTCACCTATGCCACCCGCGCGGGCCTTTCGATCTGCGTGGACGACCTCCTCATCCCGACGCAGAAGGCGGTGATCATCGAGGAGTCGGAAAAGGAAGTTAAGGAGATCGAGCGCCAGTACACCTCCGGCCTCGTGACCCAGGGCGAGCGCTACAACAAGGTCGTGGACATCTGGGGCCGCGCCGGCGACCAGATCGCCAAGGCGATGATGGAGCAGCTCGGCTCGGAAAAGGTCGTCGACCGCAACAAGAAGGAAACGACGCAGGAGTCCTTCAACGCGATCTACATGATGGCCGACTCCGGCGCCCGCGGCTCGGCGGCCCAGATCCGCCAGCTCGCCGGCATGCGGGGCCTGATGGCGAAGCCCGACGGCTCGATCATCGAGACGCCGATCACGGCCAACTTCCGTGAAGGCCTGAACGTCCTGCAGTACTTCATCTCGACGCACGGCGCCCGGAAGGGCCTGGCGGACACGGCGCTGAAGACCGCCAACTCCGGTTACCTCACCCGCCGCCTCGTCGACGTGACGCAGGACCTCGTCGTGATCGAGGACGATTGCGGCACGACGCAGGGCATGGCCATGAAGGCGCTGGTCGAGGGCGGCGAGGTGGTCGAGCCGCTGCGAGAGCGCATTCTGGGCCGAGTGGCGGCGACGGACGTGGTCCATCCGGAAACGCAGGAACTTGTGCTCGCGGCCGGCTCGCTGCTCGTCGAGGATTCCGTGGAGCGCATCGAGGCTCTCGGGATCGACGAGGTGAAGGTTCGCACCCCGCTCACCTGCGATACGCGCTACGGCATCTGCGCCGGCTGTTACGGCCGCGACCTCGGCCGCGGCACGCTGGTCAACAAGGGCGAGGCCGTCGGCGTCATCGCGGCGCAGTCGATCGGGGAGCCGGGTACCCAGCTCACGATGCGCACCTTCCACATCGGCGGCGCGGCTTCCCGCCAGGCCGTGGTGAGCTCGGTCGAGTCCAAGTCGAACGGCGTTGCGCGCTTCGCGCCGACGATGCGTTACGTGACCAACGCGCGCGACGAGCAGATCGCGATCTCCCGCAACGGCGAGATCCTGATCGTCGACGACGGCGGCCGCGAGCGCGAGCGCCACAAGGTGGCTTACGGCGCGACGCTGGCGGTGCGGGACGGCACGAAGGTCAAGGCCGGCCAGCCGCTCGCTTCGTGGGACCCGCTCACCCGCCCGATCATCACGGAGTACGCGGGCGAGGTGCGTTTCGAGAACGTCGAGGAAGGCGTCACCGTCGCGAAGCAGATCGACGACACCACGGGCCTGTCGAGCCTGGTCGTCATCGACCCGAAGCGCAAGGCCGGCGCCGCCGCGAAGGGCCTTCGCCCCGCGGTGAAGGTGCTGAACGAAAAGGGCAAGGAAGTGAAGCTCGCCGGCAGCGAGACGCCGGTGAACTACACCTTCCAGATCGGCGCGATCATCACCGTGAAGAACGGCCAGACGCTCGCTGTAGGCGACGTGCTTGCGCGGATCCCGCAGGAATCTTCCAAGACGCGCGACATCACGGGTGGCCTGCCGCGCGTGGCGGAGCTCTTCGAGGCGCGTTCCCCGAAGGACGCGGGCCTGCTCGCCGAGGTGACCGGCACGGTTTCCTTCGGCAAGGACACCAAGGGCAAGCAGCGTCTGATCATCACGGACTTCGACGGCATCGCCCACGAGTACCTCATCCCGAAGGACAAGCACATCACCGTCCACGACGGCCAGGTGGTGAACAAGGGCGAGGTGATCGTCGACGGTCCGGCGGATCCGCATGACATCCTGCGCCTGCAGGGCATGGAGGCTCTCGCGCGCTACATCATCGACGAGGTGCAGGACGTCTACCGTCTTCAGGGCGTGAAGATCAACGACAAGCACATCGAGGTCATCGTTCGCCAGATGCTTCGGCGCGTGTCGGTAGTCGATCCGGGCGAAACCCGCTTCATCGTGGGCGAGCAGGTCGAGCGCGCCGAGGTGCTGGCGGAGAACGACCGGGCCAAGGCGGGCGGCAAGAAGCCGGCCACCTTCGACTACATGCTGCTCGGCATCACCAAGGCGTCCCTTTCGACGGACTCCTTCATCTCGGCAGCCTCCTTCCAGGAGACCACCCGGGTGCTCACGGAAGCCGCGATCATGGGCAAGAAGGACGACCTGCGCGGCCTCAAGGAGAACGTCATCGTCGGCCGCCTCATTCCGGCCGGCACCGGCCTCGCCTATCACGCCACCCGCCGCAAGGATGCCGCGGCGCAGCCCGGGTCGGGGACCTCGTTCGGCTTCTCGCTGGACGAGTCCGATGTCGGCAGCGAGCAGGTTGCTTGACGGAAATGACCTAACCCCCTAAACTTGAGAGCTTTTTTCCGCTACCACCGGCAAGGCCGGGGTGGCGGAACCGGGCTTCAGCAGGGGCCTCGAACGACGAGCGGACGAAAAAAACATGCCTACGATCAATCAGTTGCTTCGCAAACCGCGCCAGAAGGCCGTCACCAAGAGCAAGGTGCCGGCCCTCGGCGGCAGCCCCCAGAAACGGGGCGTCTGCACGCGCGTCTACACCACCACCCCGAAGAAGCCGAACTCGGCCCTGCGGAAAGTCGCCAAGGTGCGCCTGACCAACGGTTACGAAGTCATCAGCTACATCGGCGGCGAAGGTCACAACCTCCAGGAACACTCGGTGGTGCTCATCCGCGGCGGTCGCGTGAAGGACCTGCCGGGCGTGCGCTACCACATGGTGCGCGGCAGCCTCGACACCGCGGGTGTCAAGGACCGCAAGCAGTCGCGTTCCAAGTACGGCGCCAAGCGGCCGAAGGCCGCCTGATCACCGGATCAGGCCGACAGCCGCGTCAACGCAATCATTCAAGGGATAGAGAGCCATGCCCCGCCGCAGAGAAGTACCCAAGCGCGAGATCCTCCCGGATCCGAAGTTCAAGAGCGAGGAAGTCGCCAAGTTCATCAACGTGCTCATGACGCGCGGCAAGAAGTCAGTCGCCGAGCGGATCATGTACGGCGCCCTCGACCAGATCCAGAAGAAGTCCGGCAAGGATCCGTTCGAGGTCTTCGGCGCGGCCATCAACAATGTGAAGCCGATGGTCGAGGTGAAGAGCCGCCGCGTCGGCGGTGCGAACTACCAGGTCCCGGTCGAGGTCCGTCCCATCCGCCGCACTGCGCTCGCGATGCGCTGGCTGCGCGAAGCTGCCCGCAAGCGCGGCGAGAAGAGCATGGGCCAGCGACTCGCCAACGAGCTGCTCGAGGCGGCGGAAGGCCGTGGCGGCGCCGTGAAGAAGCGCGAGGAAGTTCACCGCATGGCCGAGGCGAACAAGGCTTTCGCCCACTACCGCTTCTAGCCGACGCGAACCCAGCCGCCGGCCTCCACGAGGGGCCCGCGGCGCAATGAAACAGAAAGCACACCGTGGCCCGCAAGACACCCATCGAACGCTACCGGAACATCGGGATTTCCGCGCACATCGACGCCGGCAAGACCACGACGACCGAGCGCATCCTGTTCTACACCGGCGTCTCCCACAAGATCGGCGAGGTCCACGACGGCGCGACCGTGATGGACTGGATGGAGCAGGAGCGCGAGCGCGGCATCACGATCACGTCGGCCGCCACGACCTGTTTCTGGAAGGGGATGGACAACAACTTCCCCGAGCACCACATCAACATCATCGATACGCCCGGCCACGTCGACTTCACCATCGAGGTCGAGCGCTCGATGCGCGTCCTCGACGGCGCCTGCATGGTGTACTGCGCCGTGGGTGGCGTGCAGCCGCAGTCGGAGACGGTCTGGCGCCAGGCCAACAAGTACAAGGTGCCGCGCGTCGCGTTCGTCAACAAGATGGACCGCACCGGCGCGAACTTCTTCAAGGTCTACGACCAGATGAAGGCGCGCCTCAAGGCGAACCCCGTGCCCATCCAGATCCCCATCGGCGCGGAGGAGAACTTCGCCGGCATCGTGGACCTGATCCGGATGAAGGCGATCTACTGGGACGATTCCACGCAGGGCATGAAGTTCGATCTGCGCGAGATCCCCGCGGAACTGCTCGAGCTCGCCAAGGAATGGCGCGAGAAGATGGTCGAGTCGGCTGCTGAAGCCAACGAGGAACTGATGAACAAGTACCTCGACTCCGGCGAGCTCACCTCGGAGGAAATCAAGAAGGGGCTGCGCGATCGCACGATCAAGAGCGAGATCGTCCCGATGCTGTGCGGCTCCGCGTTCAAGAACAAGGGCGTCCAGGCGATGCTCGATGCCGTCATCGAGTACATGCCGGCCCCGACCGACATCCCGCCCGTGAAGGGCGAGCTAGAGAATGGCCAGATCGGCGAGCGCAAGGCCGACGACAGCGAGCCGTTCGCGGGCCTCGCGTTCAAGATCATGACCGACCCGTTCGTCGGCCAGCTGATCTTCTTCCGCGTCTACTCCGGCATGGTGAAGTCCGGCGACACGGTCTACAACCCGATCAAGTCGAAGAAGGAACGCCTGGGCCGCATCCTGCAGATGCACGCCAACCAGCGCGAGGAGATCAAGGAAGTGCGCGCCGGCGACATCGCTGCGGCCGTGGGCCTGCGCGAAGCGACGACGGGCGACACCCTGTGCGACCCGGACAAGGAGATCGTGCTCGAGCGCATGATTTTCCCCGAGCCGGTCATTTCGCAGGCCGTCGAGCCGAAGACCAAGGTCGACCAGGAGAAGATGGGCATCGCCCTCAACCGCCTCGCCCAGGAGGATCCGTCCTTCCGCGTGCACACGGATGAGGAATCCGGTCAGACGATCATCGCCGGAATGGGTGAGCTGCACCTGGAGATCATCGTCGACCGCATGCGCCGCGAGTTCGGCGTCGAGGCGAGCGTGGGCAAGCCGCAGGTCGCCTACCGCGAGACGATCCGCCGCACGGTCGAGGACGCCGAAGGCAAGTTCGTGAAGCAGTCCGGCGGACGCGGTCAGTACGGCCACGTCGTGCTGAAGGTCGAGCCGCAGGAGCCCGGCAAGGGCTTCGAGTTCGTCGATGCCATCAAGGGCGGCGTGGTGCCCCGCGAGTTCATTCCCGCGGTGGAAAAGGGCCTGCGCGAAACGCTGCCGGCGGGCGTGCTGGCCGGTTACCCGGTCGTCGACGTCAAGGTGACGCTGCACTACGGGTCCTACCACGAAGTGGACTCCAACGAGAACGCCTTCAAGATGGCCGCTTCCATCGGCTTCAAGGAAGGCATGCGCAAGGCTTCGCCGGTCCTGCTCGAGCCGATGATGGCCGTGGAAGTGGAGACGCCGGAGGACTACGCGGGCACGGTGATGGGCGATCTGTCGTCGCGCCGCGGAATGGTGCAGGGCATGGACGACATCCCGGGCGGCGGCAAGGTGATCAAGGCCGAGGTGCCCCTGTCGGAGATGTTCGGCTACTCGACGAGCCTGCGCTCGGCGACCCAGGGCCGCGCCACCTACACCATGGAATTCAAGCACTACTCCGAGGCGCCGAAGAACGTCGCCGAAGCGATCATCAACCAGAAAGCAGCAGCCTGATTTTCACGAGGAATCGACATGGCAAAGGGCAAGTTTGAGCGGACGAAGCCGCACGTGAACGTGGGGACGATCGGGCACGTGGACCACGGCAAGACGACGTTGACGGCTGCGATCACGACGGTGCTGTCGAAGAAGTTCGGCGGCGAGGCGAAGGCGTACGACCAGATCGACGCGGCGCCGGAGGAGAAGGCGCGCGGGATCACGATCAACACGGCGCACGTGGAGTACGAGACGGCGAACCGTCACTACGCGCACGTGGATTGCCCGGGTCACGCGGACTACGTGAAGAACATGATCACGGGTGCGGCGCAGATGGACGGGGCGATCCTGGTGGTGTCGGCTGCGGACGGGCCGATGCCGCAGACGCGCGAGCACATCCTGCTGGCCCGTCAGGTGGGGGTGCCGTACATCATCGTGTACATGAACAAGGCGGACATGGTCGACGACAAGGAGCTTCTGGAGCTTGTCGAGATGGAGGTTCGCGAGCTTTTGTCGAAGTACAAGTTTCCGGGCGAGAAGACGCCGATCGTGATCGGCTCGGCGCTCAAGGCGCTGGAGGGCGAGGATTCGGAGCTGGGGACGCAGTCGATCTTCAAGCTGGCCGATGCGCTGGACACGTACATTCCGACGCCGGAGCGCGCGATCGACGGTGCGTTCCTGATGCCGGTGGAGGACGTGTTCTCGATTTCCGGGCGCGGCACGGTGGTGACGGGCCGCATCGAGCGCGGGATCGTGAAGGTGGGCGACGAGATCGAGATCGTGGGCCTGCGGGCGACGCTCAAGACGATCTGCACGGGCGTGGAGATGTTCAGGAAGCTGCTGGACCAGGGCCAGGCCGGTGACAACGTGGGGGTGCTGCTGCGCGGCACGAAGCGCGAGGAGGTCGAGCGTGGGCAGGTGCTGGCCAAGCCGGGCTCGATCACGCCGCACACGAAGTTCGAGTGCGAGGTGTACGTGCTGAGCAAGGAGGAGGGCGGTCGTCACACGCCGTTCTTCAACGGCTACCGCCCGCAGTTCTATTTCCGCACGACGGACGTGACCGGTTCGCTCGACTTGCCCACGGGCGTCGAGATGGTGATGCCCGGTGACAACATCAAGATGACGGTCGCGCTGATCGCGCCGATCGCGATGGAGGAGGGCCTGCGCTTCGCGATTCGCGAGGGCGGCCGCACCGTCGGCGCCGGCGTCGTCTCCAAGATCCTGGAGTAATGACCATGGCACAGGCAATCGCGAAGCAGAAGATCCGCATCCGCCTCAAGGCGTTCGACTACAAGCTGATCGACCAGTCGGCCCTGGAGATCGTGGAGACGGCAAAGCGCACCGGCGCCGTGGTGAAGGGCCCCGTGCCCATGCCCACCCGCATCGAGCGCTTCGACATCCTGCGCTCGCCGCACAAGAACAAGACGTCCCGCGACCAGTTCGAGATCCGTACGCACCTTCGTCTCATGGACATCATCGACCCGACGGACAAGACGGTCGATGCGCTCATGAAGCTGGACCTGCCCGCGGGCGTGGACGTCGAGATCAAGCTGTAAGGCATCACGGAAGGACCGCAGGGCCGAGGTCGGCCCCGCGGATGGTGAAGGGCCGGCCAATTGCAGCCGGCACCCCGGGAACAACGCGGGGAAACCCAAGAAGAAAGGATCGAAGATGAGTCTCGGTCTAGTCGGCCGGAAGGTCGGCATGATGCGCATCTTCAACGAGGACGGCACCAGCGTCCCGGTGACGGTGCTCGATTGCGCGGGAAACCGCGTCACCCAGATCAAGAACGCCGATGGCGACGGTTACTGCGCCATCCAGGTGGCGTTCGGCAAGCGCCGCGCATCGCGCGTCACCAAGGCGATGGCGGGCCACTTCGCCAAGGCCGGCTCCGAAGCCGGCAGCGTCCTCAAGGAGTTCCGCGTCGCCCCCGAGGCGCTCGCCGAGCTCCAGGTGGGCGCTGAACTCAAGGTGGACATGTTCGCCGTCGGCCAGAAGGTCGACGTGACGGGCACGTCCATCGGCAAGGGCTACGCCGGCGTCATCAAGCGCTACCACTTCTCGTCGAACCGGGCTTCGCACGGCAACTCCGTGTCGACCAACTCCCCGGGCTCGATCGGGATGGCGCAGGACCCGGGCCGAGTCTTCCCCGGAAAGCGCATGGCCGGTCATCTCGGCAACGTCCAGCGCACCGTGCAGCTCCTCGAAGTCGCCCGCGTCGACGCGGAACGCGGCCTCGTGATGGTGAAGGGCTCCGTGCCCGGCGCCAAGAACGGCAGCGTCGTCCTTCACCCGAGCGTGAAGGCCAAGGCGCCGAAGGGAGGCAAGTGATGGAACTGAAGGTCATCAACGACAAGGGCGAGTCGCTCGCCCCGGTGGCCGCCTCCGAGGCCCTGTTCGGGCGTTCGTACAACGAGGCGCTCATCCACCAGATCGTCGTCGCCTACCACGCCAACGGCCGTTCCGGCACGCGGGCGCAGAAGGACCGCGGCGAAGTGAAGCACACGACCAAGAAGCCCTGGCGCCAGAAGGGCACCGGCCGCGCGCGCGCCGGCATGTCCTCGAGCCCCCTGTGGCGCGGCGGCGGGAAGATCTTCCCGTCCTCGCCCGACGAGAATTTCTCGCACAAGGTCAACCGCAAGATGTACCGCGCCGGCATGGCCTCGATCCTGTCGCAGCTGGTCCGCGAGGAGCGCCTGGCGGTCGTCGAGGGCCTCACCGTCGAGCAGCCCAAGACCAAGCTCCTCGCCCAGAAGCTCAAGGCGATGGGGCTCGCCGAGGTGCTCATCATCACCGACACGGTGGACGAGAACCTCTTCCTCTCCTCGCGCAACCTGCCGAACGTGCTGGTGCTCGAGGCGCGTCACGCCGATCCCGTGAGCCTGGTGCAGTACGACAAGGTCCTGCTCACGCGGGGCGCCGTCAAGCATTTCGAGGAGGCCTTCGCATGAACCAGGAACGACTGATGATGGTCATCCGGGCCCCGATCATCTCCGAGAAGGCGACGATGGTGGGCGAGAAGAACCGCCAGATCGTCTTCGAGGTCATGGCCGACGCCACCAAGGCGGAGATCAAGGCCGCCGTGGAACTGCTTTTCAAGGAGCAGAAGGTCGAAGTGGCTGCCGTGAACGTCGTGAACGTGAAGGGCAAGGAAAAGCGCCACGGTCGCTTCGTCGGCCGCCGCCGCGACGTGAAGAAGGCCTACGTGAGCCTCAAGGGCGACGGCGACATCAACTTCGTGGAAGGAGTGGCTTAACCATGGCACTCGTCAAGACCAAGCCCACCTCGGCCGGCCGCCGGTCGATGGTGAAGGTCGTCAATCCCGACCTGCACAAGGGCAAGCCGCACTACCCGCTGCTCGAGAAGCAGTCGAAGCGCGCCGGCCGGAATCACTTCGGCAACATCACCACCCGTCACCAGGGCGGGGGCCACAAGCAGCACTATCGCCTGATCGATTTCCGCCGCAACAAGGACGGGATCCCGGCCACGGTGGAGCGCCTCGAGTACGACCCGAACCGCAGCGCCAACATCGCGCTGCTGTGCTATGCCGACGGCGAGCGACGCTACATGATCGCTCCCAAGGGCATCGCGGCAGGCCAGAAGGTCGAAAGCGGCGCGGAAGCGCCGATCAAGACCGGCAACTGCCTGCCGCTTCGCAACATCCCCGTGGGCACCACGGTGCATTGCGTCGAGATGCTGCCCGGCAAGGGCGCGCAAATCGCCCGTGCGGCCGGCGCCGGCGTGCAGCTCCTGGCCCGTGAGGGAGATTACGCCCAGCTTCGCATGCGCTCGGGCGAGATCCGCCGCGTGCACGTGGACTGCCGCGCAACGATCGGCGAGGTGGGCAACGAGGAACACAACCTCCGCGTGATCGGCAAGGCCGGCGCCAACCGCTGGCGTGGCATCCGACCGACGGTGCGTGGCGAGACGATGAACCCGGTGGACCACCCGCTCGGCGGCCGCACCCGCGGCAACCGGCACCCGGTGTCGCCGTGGGGCCAGCCCGCCAAGGGCAAGAAGACGCGCAGCAACAAGCGCACGCAGACGATGATCGTCCGCAGCCGCCACAAGAAGGCCTAAGGGGACCGACATGGCACGTTCAGTCAAGAAAGGCCCGTTCGTGGACGGGCACCTCATGAAGAAGGTCGAAACCGCCTCGGCGGCCAAGGACAAGCGCCCGATCAAGACCTGGTCGCGCCGTTCCACGATTCTTCCGGAGTTCATCGGCCTCACCATCGCGGTCCACAACGGGAAGCAGCACATCCCCGTCTACGTGACCGAGAACATGGTCGGCCACAAGCTCGGCGAGTTCGCGCTGACGCGTACCTTCAAGGGCCATTCGGCCGACAAGAAGGTCTCGTCGTCGTCGGCCCCGGCGAAGAAGTAAGGAGGCGAAAAGCGATGCAAGTCGAAGCCAAGCTGTACGGCGCGAAACTCTCGGCCCAGAAGGGCCGGCTCGTGGCCGACCTCGTGCGCGGCCAGAAGGTCGACCGCGCCCTCAACATCCTCGCGTTCACGCCGAAAAAGGGCGCCCAGATCATCAAGAAGGTCCTGGAGAGCGCGATCGCGAACGCCGAGCACAACAACGGCGCCGACATCGACGAACTGCGGATCACGCGGATCCTCGTCGAGAAAGGCCCCGTTCTCAAGCGCTTCCATGCGCGCGCGAAGGGCCGCGGCAACCGCGTGCTCAAGCACACCTGCCACGTTTTCCTCGCCGTCGGCGACGGCAAGAACTGAAGGGTCGAACATGGGACAGAAAATCAACCCGACCGGGTTCCGCCTTTCGGTCAACCGCAACTGGTCGAGCAAGTGGTACGCGAACTCGAAGAACTTCCCGGGCATGCTCGCCGAGGACATCCGGGTCCGTGAGTACCTGAAGAAGAAGCTCTCGCACGCCGCGGTCGGCCGCGTCGTGATCGAGCGCCCCGCCAAGAACGCCCGCATCACCATCTACTCGGCGCGTCCGGGCGTGGTGATCGGCAAGAAGGGCGAGGACATCGAGGCCTGCGCGGCGTGCTCCAGAAGCTCATGGGCGTGCCCGTCCACGTGAACATCGAGGAGATCCGCAAGCCCGAACTCGACGCGCAGCTCATCGCCGACTCGATCACGGGCCAGCTCGAGAAGCGCGTGATGTTCCGGCGAGCCATGAAGCGCGCCATGCAGAACGCCATGCGCCTGGGTGCCCAGGGAATCAAGATCACGAGCGCAGGTCGCCTGAACGGCGCCGAGATCGCGCGCACCGAGTGGTATCGCGAAGGACGGGTGCCCCTGCACACGCTTCGCGCGGACATCGAGTACGGATTCTCCGAGGCGCGCACGACCTACGGCACGATCGGCGTTCAGGTGCTCGTCTTCAAGGGCGAGATCCTCGGCAAGGGGGAACAGCCCGCCGCGACGGCGCCCGAGGCCGAGAAGAAGACCAGGAAACCGGGGGTGAAACATGTTGCAGCCAGCTAGAAGGAAGTATCGCAAGGAACAGAAGGGCCGCAACAAGGGCGTCGCGACGAGCGGCGCCAAGGTCGCCTTCGGCGAGTTCGGCCTGAAAGCCATCGGTCGCGGCCGGCTCACCGCCCGCCAGATCGAAGCCGCGCGTCGCGCCATGACCCGCCACATCAAGCGGGGCGGGCGGATCTGGATCCGCATCTTCCCCGACAAGCCGATCTCCAAGAAGCCGGCCGAAGTCCGCATGGGCAACGGCAAGGGCTCGCCGGAATACTTCGTGGCCGAGATCGTGCCGGGCAAGGTGCTCTACGAAATGGATGGCGTCGAGGAAGCGCTGGCGCGGGAGGCCTTCGCCCTCGCGGCCGCCAAGCTGCCGATCCGCACGACCTTCGTGCATCGCCACATCGGTTGAAGGACAGGACATGAAACCCATTGAACTCCGTGCCAAGAGCGTGGACGAGCTCCAGAAGGAGCTGCTCGAGCTGAGGAAGGCCCAGTTCGGCCTGCGCATGCAGCTCGCCACCCAGAGCCTCACGAAGAACAGCGAGATCCAGCGCGTGAAGCGCGAGATCGCGCGCGTGCACACCGTGCTCAACGAGAAGGCGAAAGCGAGCAAGCCATGAGCCAGACCGCGAAGAACCACCGCCAGCTCACCGGCAAGGTCGTGAGCGACAAGATGGAGAAGACCGTCACGGTCCTCGTCGAGCGCCAGATGATGCATCCCATCATCGGGAAGGTCGTGCGCCGCACGAAGAAGTACCACGCCCACAACGAGGGCAACGACGCGAAGATGGGCGACACCGTGGTGATCGAGGAGTGCCGCCCGATCTCGAAGACCAAGGCCTGGAAGGTCGCCAAGCTCGTCGAGCGGGCCCGCGTCGAGTAGTCTTGCAGGGGCGGCGAAAAGCTGCCATAATGGACGACTTCTCACGCTTTCGGCCGCGGCTTCGTCGGCCGAAAGTCTGCACGAAACCCCGGGGGGACCCGGGGGCAGCCCGTGGCGTCAGCCGAAGCCGACGCGAGTCTTGAAGCGCCCGGGCCCAGAAACACTTCACGCCAGCCGGCCACGGCCCCGACAGGGGCGCGTCCGGCGGAAGACGGATCCAAGACTGGCCGGACGCTCGCCCCATCCGCGGGAGGTCGCCGGGTTAAGTTGAGAGAGAAAAATGATTCAGATGCAGTCGATTCTCGACGTCGCCGACAACACCGGCGCGCGGTCGGTGATGTGTATCAAGGTGCTCGGCGGCTCCAAGCGCCGCTATGCGGGCATCGGGGACATCATCAAGGTCAGCATCAAGTCGGCGGCCCCGCGTGGCCGTGTCAAGAAGGGCGAGGTCTACAGCGCCGTCGTGGTGCGCACCGCCAAGGGCGTTCGCCGCCCGGACGGCTCGCTCATCAAGTTCGACACGAACGCCGCCGTCCTCCTGAACCCCAAGCTCGAGCCGATCGGCACGCGCATCTTCGGACCGGTCACGCGCGAACTGCGCAACGAGCGGTTCATGAAGATCGTCTCGCTCGCGCCGGAAGTGCTGTAGGAGCCCAGGCAATGGAAAAGATCCGCAAGGGCGACCAGGTGGTCGTCACCACCGGCAAGGACAAGGGCAAGCGCGGCCTCGTGCTGCGCGTGCTTGCGACGGGCAAGGTCGTGGTCGAGGGCGTGAACCGCGTGAAGCGGCACACCCGCCCCAACCCGATCAAGGGCCAGACGGGCGGCATCGTCGACAAGGAAATGCCGATCCACAATTCGAACGTGGCCCTCTTCAACCCGGCGACGGGCAAGGGCGACCGCGTGGGCATTCGCACGCTCGACGACGGCCGCAAGGTCCGCTTCTTCAAGTCGAACGGCGAAGTCGCCGACGCCTAAAGAGACCGGGAGAGACAATCCATGGCAAAGGCCAAAGATCAGAAACCCGGCAAGCAGCAGGCGCCCACGCAGCCCGCGCGCCTGCAGACGCTCTACCGCGAGACGGTGGTGCCGGCCCTCATGAAGCAGTTCGGCTACAAGACGGTGATGCAGGTTCCGCGCATCTCCAAGATCACGCTCAACATGGGCGTGGGCGAGGCCGTGGCCGACAAGAAAATCCTGGAGAACGCCTCGGGCGACATGGTGAAGATCGCCGGCCAGAAGCCGGTCATCACCAAGAGCCGCAAGTCGATCGCGCACTTCAAGATCCGCGAGGGCTACCCCATCGGCTGCATGGTGACGCTGCGCTCGCACCGCATGTACGAATTCCTCGACCGCCTGGTCACGATCGCGCTGCCGCGCGTGCGCGACTTCCGTGGCGTGAGCGGCCGGGCGTTCGACGGCCGCGGCGGCTACAGCATGGGCGTCAAGGAACAGATCATCTTCCCCGAGATCGAGTACGACAAGGTCGACGCGCTCCGCGGGATGAACATCTGCATCACCACGACCGCGAAGACGGATGCGGAGGCGAAGGCCCTCCTCGCCGCCTTCCGCTTCCCGTTCAGAACTGAGAGGGCGTAATGGCCAAGCTCGCACTCATCAATCGCGACGCGAAGCGCCGCGCCGTCGTGAAGAAGTACGCCCAGAAGCGCGCGGACCTTCTCGCCATCCTGAAGGATCCCAAGGCGACCGACGAGGCGCGCGACGAGGCCCGGGCGAAGTTCCAGGCCCTGCCCCGCGATTCCTCTCCCGTGCGGCTGCGCAACCGGTGCGCGATCACCGGCCGCCCCCGCGGGACGTTCCGCAAATTCGGCCTCGCGCGCAACAAGATCCGTGAGATCGCGATGCGCGGCGAGATCCCCGGCATGACCAAGGCGAGCTGGTAGGAGCCCATCCATGAGCATGAGTGATCCCATTGCGGACATGCTGACCCGGATCCGCAACGCCCAGGCCACCGAGAAGGTGAGCGTTGCGATTCCCGCGTCGAAGGTGAAGACCGCGATCGCCAAGGTCCTGAAGGACGAAGGCTACATCGAGGACTTCGCGAATCGCAGCGTGGACGGCAAGGACGTCCTCGAGGTCGGCCTGAAGTACTACGCGGGCAAGCCCGTGATCGAGAAGATCGAGCGCGTCTCGCGCCCCGGCCTTCGCATCTACAAGGGACGCGACGATATCCCGCGCGTGATGAACGGCCTGGGTATCGCGATCGTCTCCACCTCCCGCGGCGTGATGACCGACCGGCGCGCCCGCGAAACGGGCGTGGGCGGCGAAG
Organism: Betaproteobacteria bacterium; assembly: GCA_016711875.1. Taxonomy (GTDB): domain Bacteria; phylum Pseudomonadota; class Gammaproteobacteria; order Burkholderiales; family Usitatibacteraceae; genus FEB-7. Next base: position 1,713,402 of record JADJSD010000001.1, read on the forward strand.
TCCTCTGCATCGTGGTGTAAGGAGAGTATCGCCATGTCCCGTATCGGCAAGAATCCCGTTGTGGTGCCCGACAAGGTCGAGGTGGCGGTGAACGCCGCCGAGATCCTGGTGAAGGGCCCGCTCGGCACACTTACGCAGAAGGCCAGCGCCGACGTGATCGTGAAGGTCGCCGAAGGCAAGGTCACGTTCGAGCCCGCCAGCGGCTCGATCCAGGCGAACGCCATGTCCGGCACGATGCGCGCGCTCGTCGCGAACATGGTGCAGGGCGTGAAGCAGGGCTTCGAGAAGAAGCTCACGCTCGTGGGCGTCGGCTACAAGGCGCAGGCCCAGGGCACGAAGCTCAACCTCGCGCTCGGCTTCTCCCACCCGGTCGTGCACCTGCTTCCCGAAGGCGTGAAGGCGGAGACGCCGACGCCGACCGAAATCCTCATCAAGGGCGTGGATCGCCAAAAGGTCGGCCAGGTCGCCGCCGAGATCCGCGCGTACAAGTCGCCGGAGCCCTACAAGGGCAAGGGCGTGCGCTACGCCGACGAGACCGTCGTCATCAAGGAAACGAAGAAGAAGTAACGGGCTCGGGCGAAGCGAACGGAGAACCCCACATGATCGACAAGAAGATTTCCCGCAAGCGCCGCGCCGCCAAGACGCGCGCGCGCATCCACCGCCAGGAAGCGGTGCGCCTCACGGTGCATCGCACGAACCTGCACATCTACGCCCAGGTGATCGCGGCCGACGGTGCAAAGGTTCTCGCTTCCGCCTCGACGCTCGAGAAGGAAGTGCGGGCCCAGCACCCGAAGGGCGGCGACACCGCCGCCGCGGCGATCGTGGGCAAGCGCATCGCCGAGAAGGCGAAGGCCGCCGGCGTCACCGAGGTTGCCTTCGACCGCGCCGGCTTCAGCTACCACGGGCGCGTGAAAGCGCTCGCCGAGGCGGCGCGCGAAGGCGGACTGAAGTTCTGACCGGCCGGTTATCCAGGACCAGGAAAAAGACATGGCGAAATTCGAACATAACAGCGACGAGCGCAGCGACGGTCTCCGGGAGAAGATGATCTCGGTGAACCGGGTCACGAAAGTCGTGAAGGGTGGCCGGATCCTCGGCTTCGCCGCGCTCACGGTGGTGGGAGACGGCGACGGTTCCATCGGCATGGGCAAGGGCAAGGCCCGTGAAGTGCCCGTTGCCGTCCAGAAGGCGATGGAGCAGGCGCGCCGCAACATGGTGAAAGTGCCCCTCAAGAGTGGCACGATCAACCACGAGGTGCTCGGCCAGCACGGTGCCACGCGCGTTTTCATGCAGCCGGCCGCCGAAGGCAACGGCATCAAGGCGGGCGGCGCCATGCGCGCGGTCTTCGAGGTGATGGGCGTCACGAACATCTCCGCGAAGTGCCACGGCTCCACCAACCCCTACAACGTCGTGCGCGCCACGCTGGACGGCCTGCTGCAGCAGCATCGCCCTTCGGAGATCGCGGCCAAGCGCGGCAAGAAGGTCGAAGAGATCGTCGGCTGAGGAAAGACTCCAAGATGACTTCTCCCAAGAAAATCAAGGTCACGCAGGTCAAGGGCCTGCGAGGCGCGCTGAGCGAGCACAAGGCTTCCGTGCGCGGGCTCGGCCTGCGCCGCATCCGCCACACGGTGGAACTCGAGGACACGCCGTCCATCCGCGGCATGATCAACAAGGTGCCCTATCTCGTGAAAGTCGAGGGCTAGCCATGGAACTGAACACGCTCAAGCCCGCTCCGGGCTCCAAGAAGAACCGCCGCCGCGTCGGCCGCGGCATCGGTTCGGGCCTCGGCAAGACCGCGGGCCGTGGCCACAAGGGCCAGAAGTCGCGTGCCGGCGGCTACCACAAGGTGGGCTTCGAAGGCGGCCAGATGCCGCTCCAGCGGCGCCTGCCCAAGCGCGGCTTCGTCGCCGTCACCATCGTAAAGGCCTCCCAGGTCCGCCTGGGCGATCTCGCGCGCGTCGAGGGCGACACCATCGACCTCGCCAGCCTGAAGAAGGCGGGCCTCGTGCCCGACGCGGCTGCCCGCGCGAAGATCATCCTCACCGGCAAGGCCGACAAGGCCTACAAGGTCGAGGGCGTCGTCGCCACCAAGGGCGCGAAGGCTGCCATCGAGGCGGCCGGCGGCTCGGTCACCTGAATATTTCCATAGGATAGAGAACCTTGTCGGCCAACCCCCTCGCGACCCTCGGAAAGCTCGGCGACCTCAAGCGCCGGCTGTGGTTCCTCGTGGGCGCGCTGGTCGTCTACCGCGTCGGGACTTTCATCCCGGTGCCGGGGATCGATCCGGCCGAACTCGCGAAGCTGTTCCAGCAGACCAAGGGCGGCATCCTGGACATGTTCAACATGTTCTCGGGCGGTGCCCTGTCGCGCTTCTCGATCTTCGCGCTCGGCATCATGCCGTACATCTCGGCGTCGATCATCATGCAGCTGCTCACGGTCGTCTCGCCGCAGCTGGAGGCCCTCAAGAAGGAAGGCGAGGCCGGCCGCCGCAAGATCACGCAATACACCCGCTATGGCACGGTGATCCTGGCCGCCTTCCAGGCGCTCGGCATCTCGGTGGCTCTCGAGGCGCAGCCGGGCCTGGTGATCGATCCGGGCCTCATGTTCCGCCTGGTGACGGTCATCACGCTCATGACGGGAACGATGTTCCTCATGTGGCTGGGCGAGCAGATCACCGAGCGCGGCCTGGGCAATGGCATCTCGATGATCATTTTCGCCGGCATCGTCGCGGGGCTCCCGTCCGCCATCGGGGGCACGCTCGAGCTGGTGCGCACCGGCGCCATGACGATCTTCATCGCGCTGATCATTTTCGCGCTCGTGGTGGGCGTCACCTACGCGGTGGTGTTCGTCGAGAAGGGCCAGCGCCGAATCCTGGTGAACTACGCCAAGCGCCAGGTGGGCAACCGGATGTACGGCGGGCAGAGCTCGTTCCTGCCGCTCAAGCTCAACATGTCCGGCGTGATCCCGCCCATCTTCGCCTCGTCGATCATCCTGTTCCCGGCGACCATGGCAAGCTGGTTCGGCACCAATGAACAGATGACCTGGCTCAAGGACCTCTCCGCGGCGCTCTCGCCCGGGCAGACGCTCTACATCGTCCTCTACGCCTCGGCCATCATCTTCTTCTGCTTCTTCTACACGGCGCTCGTCTTCAATTCGAAGGAGACTGCCGACAACCTGAAGAAGAGCGGCGCGTTCGTGCCGGGCATCCGCCCCGGGGACCAGACGGCGCGCTACATCGACAAGGTCATCACCCGCCTCACGCTGGTCGGTGCGATCTACATCACGCTGGTCTGCCTGCTGCCCGGAGTTCCTGCACAGCCAGTACAACGTCCCGTTCTACTTCGGCGGAACGTCGCTCCTGATCGTGGTGGTGGTGACGATGGACTTCATGTCGCAGCTCCAGGCGTACCTCATGTCCCACCAGTACGAAAGCCTGCTCAAGAAGGCGAACTTCAAGGGCTCGGGCTTCCCGGTGCGATAAGGGGCCCGCGACATGGCAAAGGAAGAAACCATCCAGATGCAGGGGGAAGTCGTCGAGACCCTCCCCAATGCGATGTTCCGGGTGAAGCTGGAAAACGGCCACATAGTGCTGGGCCACATTTCCGGGAAGATGCGGATGCACTACATCCGGATCCTCCCGGGCGACAAGGTGACCGTCGAGCTCACCCCGTACGACTTGACGAAGGCGCGGATCACGTTCCGCGCCAAGTAAGGAGAAAGACGATGCGAGTGCAAGCCTCTGTCAAGAAGATCTGCCGCAAGTGCAAGATCGTGCGGCGCAAGGGCGTGGTGCGCGTGATCTGCGCGGACCCGCGCCACAAGCAGCGCCAGGGCTGACCCCACCGCCCGACAGGACACACGAGAATTAAGGACTGACCATGGCCCGTATTGCCGGCATCAACATCCCGAATCACCAGCACGCCGCGATTGCGCTCACCGCGATCTACGGCATCGGCCGCGCCCGCGCCCGTTCGATCTGCGACGCCGCGGGGGTCAAGCACTCCGCGAAGATCAAGGACCTGACCGACGGCGAGATGGACAAGCTGCGCGAGCAGATCGGCCGCTTCAGCGTCGAGGGCGACCTTCGCCGCGAGACGTCGATGAACATCAAGCGCCTCATGGACCTGGGCTGCTACCGCGGGATGCGCCACAAGAAGGGCCTGCCCGTGCGCGGCCAGCGCACCCGCACCAATGCGCGCACCCGCAAGGGCCCGCGCAAGGCCGTCCGCCTGTCCAAGTCGGCCTGAACCGCCTAGACGAATCGAGGAAACCACAGAATGGCCAAACCCGCCGCCACGCGCGTCCGCAAGAAGGTCAAGAAGAACGTGTCCGAGGGCATCGCCCACGTCCACGCCTCCTTCAACAACACCATCGTGACGATCACGGACCGCCAGGGCAACGCCCTTTCCTGGGCCACCTCCGGCGGCGCGGGCTTCAAGGGCTCGCGCAAGTCGACGCCCTTCGCCGCCCAGGTCGCTGCGGAAGCCGCCGGCCGCGCCGCGATGGAATGCGGCGTGAAGAACCTCGAAGTGCGCATCAAGGGCCCCGGCCCCGGGCGCGAATCCGCCGTGCGCGCGTTGAACGCGCTCGGTCTCAAGATCCTTTCGATCGCCGACGTGACGCCGGTGCCGCACAACGGCTGCCGTCCGCCGAAGCGCCGCCGGATGTAACGGCGCGCACGAACGAGAAGACACAGGAAGAACACCATGGCACGCTATACCGGCCCCAAGTGCAAGCTCGCCCGTCGCGAGGGCACCGACCTGTTCCTGAAGAGCGCCCGCCGCGGCCTCGACACGAAATGCAAGCTCGACGTCCGCCCCGGCCAGCACGGCGCGAAGATGACGCGCGTGTCCGAATACGGGCACCAGCTGCGCGAGAAGCAGAAGATCCGCCGCATGTACGGCGTGCTCGAGCGCCAGTTCCGCAACTACTTCGACAAGGCCGCCCAGAAGAAGGGCGCCACGGGCGAGGTGCTGCTGCAGCTGCTCGAGAGCCGCCTGGACAACGTCGTCTACCGCATGGGCTTCGCCTCCACGCGCGCCGAAGCGCGCCAGCTCGTCTCCCACAAGGCGATCGAGGTGAACGGCAAGCCCGTGAACATCCCGTCCTACCTGCTTCGCGCCTCCGACATCGTGACGGTGCGCGAGAAGTCCCGGGCGCAGCTTCGCATCAAGAGCTCGCTGGACCTCGCGGAAGCCAACGGCTTCCCGGGTTGGGTCGAGGTGGACCCGAAGAACTTCAAGGGCGTGTTCAAGAGCGTGCCCGATCGCTCGGAGCTTTACTCCGACGTGAACGAACAGCTGGTGGTCGAGCTTTACTCGAAGTAGTCACTGTCGAGAACACTCGCTCCCTCAACCGAATCTGGCAGAGGCCTCCCGCATGCAAAGCAACGCCACGAATTTCCTGAAGCCCCGCATCATCGACGTGCAGAACCTGTCCCCGACGCACGCGAAGGTGGTCATGGAGCCCTTCGAGCGCGGTTACGGCCACACGCTCGGCAACGCGCTTCGCCGCATCCTCCTTTCCTCGATGCCCGGCTATGCCGCGACCGAGGTCAAGATCGCGGGCGTCCTGCACGAGTACTCGACCATCGAAGGCGTGCAGGAAGACGTCGTCGACGTGCTGCTCAACCTCAAGGGCATCGTGATGAAGCTCCACGGCCGCGCCGAGGTGAGCCTCAAGCTCAAGAAGGCCGTCCCCGGGCCGGTCACGGCCGCGGACATCGAGGGCACCCACGACATCGAGATCATCAACCCCGACCACGTGATCGCGCACATCACGCAGGGCGGCAAGCTCGAGATGACGGTCAAGGTGGAGAAGGGCCGCGGCTACGTGCCGGCGACCGCCCGCCGCGCCGACGACACCCGCTCGATCGGCTCGATCCTGCTGGACGCCTCGTTCAGCCCGATCCGCCGCGTGAGCTACCAAGTCGAGAGCGCCCGCGTCGAGCAGCGAACCGACCTGGACCGCCTCGTGATCGACATCGAGACCAACGGCGTGATCGAGCCCGAGGAAGCCGTCCGCTACGCGGCGAGCGTCCTGGTCGACCAGCTGTCGGTCTTCGCCTCGCTCCAGTCCACCAGCGAGGAGCGGATCGAGAGCGCGCAGCCGCAGGTCGATCCGATCCTGCTGCAGCCGGTCGACGATCTCGAACTCACGGTGCGCTCGGCCAACTGCCTGAAGGCCGAGAACATCTACTACATCGGCGATCTGATCCAGCGCACCGAGAACGAACTGCTCAAGACGCCGAACCTCGGCCGCAAGTCGCTCAACGAGATCAAGGAAGTGCTCGCGTCCAAGGGGCTCACCCTGGGCATGAAGCTGGAGAACTGGCCGGTCGCCGGCCTCACGAAGTAGGGTTTTTCCAACCCCATAACAACAACAAGGCCGGATAGGCCAAGAGACCGACAAGGAATCGAACCATGCGTCACCGCCACGGGCTTCGAAAGCTCAACAAGACGAGCAGCCATCGCCTCGCGATGCTGCGCAACATGACGGTCTCGCTGCTCAAGCACGAGGCCATCCGCACGACGCTGCCGAAGGCGAAGGAACTGCGCCGGGTCGCCGAGCCCATCATCACCCTGGGCAAGAACCCGACGCTCGCCAACAAGCGCCTCGCGTTCAACCGCCTTCGCGATCGCGACATGGTCGTGAAGCTCTTCGACGAGCTCGGGCCGCGCTACAAGAACCGCAACGGCGGGTACCTGCGCATCCTGAAGTGGGGTTTCCGCCTGGGCGACAATGCGCCGATGGCCCTGGTCGAACTGATGGACCGCCCCGAGGCGGCCGAGGCGAAGGATGGCGACGCGAAGTCCGCCTGATCCCTTGCAGCCACGCGAAGAAAGGCCGACCCTCGGGTCGGCCTTTTTCATGGAGCGAACCGCCCCTACAACACCAGGATCACGCGGAAGTCGTTCACGTTGGTGAGCGTGGGTCCGGTGGTCACCAGGTCGCCCAGCGGAGAGAAGAAGCCGAAGCAGTCGTTGTCGGCGAGGCGTGACTTGGGATCCAGGCCGGCGGCACGCGCGCGGGCGATGGTGTCGGGAGTCGCGATGGCCCCGGCGTTCGTCTCCGCGCCGTCGATGCCGTCGGTGTCGGCCGCGAGCGCCCAGGTGTCCGGCAGGCCGTCCAGGTCGATGGCGAGCGACAGCAGGAATTCGCTGCAGCGCCCGCCCTTTCCCGAGCCCCGGATCGTGACCGTGGTCTCGCCGCCGGAGACGATGGCCGCCGGCGCAGGCCACGGATGGCCGTTCTGGCGAATCTCCCGGGCAATGGAAGCGTGTACGCCGGCGACGTCGCGCGACTCGCCGGTGACGCTGTCTCCCAGCACCAGCGCCTTCACCCCGTGCTTCGCGAGAAAATCCGAGGCCGCCTGGAGGCTGCGGCGGGCGGTGGCGATCACGCGTACCTCCGTGCGGTCGAATCCGGGATCACCGGGCTTCGCCGATTCCGGAACCTCGCCCCGGGCGCCCTTCGAGAGATGGTCCGCGACGCTGGGAGGCGGCTGGACGCCGAATCGCGACACGATGTCGAGGCAATCCCGGTAGGTCGTCGGGTCCGGCGAACACGGGCCGGAGGCGATGTGCGTCGGGTCGTCGCCCGTCACGTCGGAAATCACCAGCGCATGCACGCGCGCCCGCGAGGCGAGCGCGAGACGTCCGCCCTGGATGCGCGACAAGTGCTTCCTCAGCGTGTTCATGTCCTGGATCGGTGCGCCGGAGGCAAGGAGCGAGCGCGTGAGCGCTTTCAGGTCCGCCATGGACACGCCCTCGACCGGCAACGACAGCAAGGCGGACCCGCCGCCGGAAACGAGCACGAGCATCAGGTCGTCCTCGCCGAGCGCGCCGGCGCGCGCCAGGATCTCGGCGGCCGCCTGCTCGCCCGCCTCGTCTGGAACCGGATGCCCGGCCTCCACGACGCGAATGCGCCGGGTCGGCAGGCCATGGCCATGGCGCGTGATGACCACGCCCTCGAGGGGGGCGGCGACCGGCCAGTGAGCCTCGACCGCGGCCGCCATGGACGCGGCGGCCTTGCCCGCCCCGACGACCAGCGTGCGTCCCTTGGGCGGGACCGGCAGGTGGGCAGGGACGATGACGCGCGGATCGGCCTCGGCGATCGCCGCGCGCAGGCATCCGATGAGCAATTCGCGCGGGCTCATCGAGCCACCACGGAGCGGCGTCCCGCGGGACCCAGCACCTGGGCGAGGAAGCGGCCGGTGAAGCTCGCGCGGGTGGCGACGATGTCCTCGGGCGTTCCCTGCCCGATGATCGTCCCGCCGCCATCGCCGCCTTCGGGCCCGAGGTCGATCACCCAGTCGGCTGTCTTGATGACGTCGAGATTGTGTTCGATCACGACGACCGTATTGCCGTGGTCGCGCAGCCGGTGCAGGACGCGAAGAAGCATGTCGATGTCGTGGAAGTGAAGGCCAGTGGTGGGTTCGTCGAGGATGAAGAGCGTGCGGCCGGTGTCGCGCTTGGACAACTCCAGCGCGAGCTTCACGCGCTGCGCCTCGCCGCCGGACAGCGTGGTGGCGCTCTGGCCGAGCCGGACATAGCCGAGCCCCACCTCCATGAGCGTCTGGAGCTTGCGCGCGATGGCGGGCACGGCCGCGAACAGCTCGAGCGCCGCCTCCACCGTCATGTCCAGCACCTCGCTCACGTTGCGGCCGCGGTAGGCGACCTCGAGCGTCTCGCGGTTGTAGCGCTTGCCGTGGCAGACGTCGCAGGGCACGTAGACGTCGGGCAGGAAATGCATCTCCACCTTGATGACGCCGTCGCCCTGGCAGGATTCGCAGCGTCCGCCCTTCACGTTGAACGAGAACCGGCCCGGCCCGTACCCGCGGGCGCGCGATTCCGCGGTGCCCGCGAAGAGGTCGCGGATGGGCGTGAAGAGCCCCGTGTAGGTGGCCGGGTTGGAGCGCGGCGTGCGGCCGATCGGGCTCTGGTCGACGTTGATCACCTTGTCGAAGAGATCCAGGCCCTCGATCGCCTCGTGGGCGGCGGGCTCGGCCGATGAGCCGTAGAGGTGCCGCGCCGCGGCCGCGTAGAGGGTGTCGTTGATGAGCGTGGACTTGCCGGAACCCGACACGCCCGTCACGCACACGAAGAGGCCCACGGGAATGTCCACCGTGACGCCCTTGAGGTTGTTGCCGCTCGCGCCCGAAATGCGCAGCTGCCGGCGGCGATCGGGCGCGTGGCGGCGCGGCGGGAGCGCGATGGCGCGGCGTCCCGAGAGGTACTGGCCGGTGAGCGAGGCGGGATTGCGTTCGATTTCGCTGGGCGTGCCCTGCGCGACGATTTCCCCGCCGTGGATTCCGGCGCCGGGTCCCATGTCGACCACGTGGTCGGCGGCATGAATCGCCTCCTCGTCGTGCTCGACGACGATCACGGAATTTCCCAGGTCGCGCAGGCTCTTGAGCGTGTCGATGAGTCGCGCGTTGTCGCGCTGGTGCAAGCCGATCGATGGCTCGTCGAGCACGTACATGACACCGGTGAGCCCCGATCCGATCTGGCTCGCGAGGCGGATGCGCTGGGCCTCCCCCCCGGACAGGGTGTCCGCCGAACGCGTGAGCGAAAGGTAGTCGAGGCCGACGTTGTTCAGGAACTGGATGCGGTTCGCGATCTCGCGCAGGATCTTCTCGGCGATGGCCTGGCGGTTGCCGGGGAGCTTCAGGTGCTCGAAGAACGGCTGGGCCTCCTTGAGCGGCATCGTCGAGAGCTCGTGGATCGAGCGTCCGGCCACGCGGACGCTGCGGGCCTCCAGCCGCAGGCGCGAGCCCGCGCAATCCGGGCACTCGCGCGTGTTGAGGTACTTCGCGAGCTCTTCCTTGACGGCCACCGAGTCCGTCTCCCGGTAGCGGCGCTCGAGGTTCGGCACGATCCCCTCGAAGGGATGTTCCTTCACCGCGTTCTTGCCGCGTTCGCCGGGATAGCGGAAGGCGATCTTCTCCTCGCCCGAGCCCTCCAGCACGGCCTGCTGCACCCGTTCGGGAAGATTCTCGAATGGCGCATCGATGTCGAACCCGTAGTGCTGGGCGAGCGAGGCCATCATCGAGAAATAGAACTGGTTGCGCCGGTCCCAGCCGCGGATCGCGCCTCCGGCGAGCGACAGGTGCGGGAAGGCCACCACGCGTCGCGGATCGAAGAAGGTGACCTGTCCCAGGCCGTCGCATTTCGGACAGGCGCCCATCGGATTGTTGAAGGAGAAGAGCCGCGGCTCGAGCTCCGCCAGCGAGTAGCTGCACAGCGGGCAGGCGAACTTCGCCGAAAAGAGGTGTTCGCGCTGCGAATCCATCTCGAGGGCGATGGCGCGGCCCTCCGCGTGGCGAAGCGCCGTCTCGAAGGATTCGGCCAGGCGCTGCTTCGCGTCGGCCGCCACCTTGATGCGATCCACCACGATCTCGACGGTGTGCTTGCGGTTTCTCTCGAGCTTGGGCAGCTGGTCGATCTCGTGCACCTTCCCGTTGATGCGAAGGCGCACGAAGCCCTGCGAGCGCAGTTCCTCGAAGAGCTCGGCCTGCTCGCCCTTCCTGCCCACCACGAGGGGAGCGAGGATGACCACGCGCGTGCCTTCGGGCAGCGCGAGCACATGGTCGACCATCTGGGAGACGCTCTGCGCGGCGAGCGCCAGATCGTGTTCCGGGCAATGCGGGTCGCCCACCCGCGCGAAGAGCAGGCGCAGGTAGTCGTGGATCTCCGTGACCGTTCCGACGGTCGATCGCGGGTTGTGCGAGGTGGCCTTCTGCTCGATGGAGATCGCGGGTGAGAGCCCCTCGATCAGGTCGACATCGGGCTTCTCCATCAGCTGCAGGAACTGGCGTGCGTAGGCCGAAAGCGACTCGACGTAGCGGCGCTGCCCTTCGGCGTAGAGCGTGTCGAACGCCAGGGACGATTTTCCGGACCCCGACAGCCCCGTGATCACGACGAGTCGCTCCCGGGGGATGTCCAGGTGGACGTTCTTGAGGTTGTGCGTGCGCGCGCCGCGGATTCGAATCTGGTCCATGCCCGGGGTGTCGCGTCCTTCTCGGCTGGCCCCGCGCACCTCCCGCGGCGAGGGCCGGCGCGGGTCAGGGACGCGAAGGGCAATCTGCTAATATACCGCAGCGTTCAATCCCGTTCGAATCCCCCCCGTGGCCCCATCCTCGGCCCGCATGAGCGCCCTCGAGTTGCGGGCGAGCCTCGCGCTCGCCTCGATCTTCGGGCTTCGCCTTTTCGGGCTCTTCATCATCCTGCCGGTGTTCGCCCTCTACGCCGAGGCGCTGCCGGGCTGGAACCTGACGCTGGTGGGCATCGCCCTGGGCGCGTACGGGCTCACCCAGGCCCTGTTGCAGATCCCCTTCGGCTGGGCCTCGGACCGGCTGGGCAGGAAGCCCGTGATGGTGTTCGGACTCCTCGTCTTCGCCACCGGCAGCGTGGTGTGTGCCGTCGCCGAGGCTCCCTGGGCACTCATCGCCGGCCGGACGATCCAGGGCGCCGGCGCGATCTCGGGAGTCGCCATCGCCATGACCGCCGACCTCACCCGCCCCAGCCAGCGCACGAAGGCGATGGCCATCATCGGTTCGACCATCGGTGTCGTCATCGCCGCTTCCTTCATGGTCGCGCCGGCGCTCAAGGATGCCGTGGGGGTGCCCGGAATATTCGCCGCCACGGCGGCCATGGCCCTCGCCGCGATCGCGGTCGTCGCCTGGGCGGTGCCCGCGCTGCCGGCGCAGCCGGCCATCCGGGAGCGGGTGCCCTTTTCGCGGGTCCTGGGGGATCCGGAACTGCTTCGGCTCTACCTCGGGATCTTCGCCCTCCATGCGATCCTCATGGCGCTTTTCCTGGTGGTGCCGCTCGCTCTCGTGCGCGCCGGGTTGCCCGTGGCCTCGCATTCGCTGTTTTACCTGGCTGTCGTCGGTGCCGGGTTCGTCTTCATGCTGCCTTTCGTCGCCTCGCGTCGATTCGCGGCGCACGAACGCGCGGTATTCCTCGGTTCGGTCGCGGTTATGGGCGCGGGCCTTGCGGTCACCGCCACCGGACTGGGCAGCCTGACGGTCCTCTCGACCGGCCTTGTCATCTTTTTCGCCGCCTTCAACGTTCTTGAGGCAAAGTTGCCTGCGCTCGTCTCGAAAGCGGCGCCGGGGGCCGCGCGGGGCGCGGCCGGAGGCGTGTACTCGAGCGTGCAATTTCTCGGCATCTTCGCCGGCGGGGCCGCTGGCGGCGCGACCGCGCAGCATGCCGGCCCCGGCGCGTTGCTTGCAGCCTGCTTCACCCTCACGGCCCTCTGGTTCGTCTCGGCCTGGCCCATGGGCCGGATGGGGCGCGAAGGGGAGCACGAACATGAAGACAATATCGGGGAACCTCGCGAACCCCGCGCAATCAACCCCTGACAACGGGAGAGGTCCATGGCATCGGTCAACAAAGTCATCCTGATTGGCAATCTCGGGCGGGACCCCGAGGTGCGCTACATGCCCGACGGCGGCGCGATCACGAACATCAGCATCGCGACCACCGAGAACTGGAAGGACAAGAACGGCGAGAAGCAGGAGAAGACCGAATGGCACCGCGTGGCCTTCTTCGGCAAGCTCGCCGAGATCGCCGGCGAGTACCTGAAGAAGGGCAGCCAGGTCTACGTCGAGGGCCGCCTGCAGACGCGCAAGTGGCAGGACAAGGACGGCAACGACAAGTACACCACCGAGATCGTCGCCGACCGCATGCAGATGCTGGGCTCGCGCCAGGGCATGGGTGGCGGCGGGGCCGAGCGCGAGGCGCCGGATCGCGGCGAGGCGGCTCGCCCGGCCGGCAAGCCTGCGGGCGCCAAGCCTGCAGGCACCAAGTTCGACGATTTCGAGGACGACATCCCGTTCTGATGCACTGTCCCCTGCCGACCTTCCCTTTCCGGAGCCCGAAATGAAGCGAGTCCTCCTCTTCCTGCTCACGAACGTCGCCGTGATGGTGGTGCTGTCCATCACGCTGTCGGTCCTCGGGGTGAACCGGTTTCTCACCCAGGAAGGCCTCAACCTCGGGATGCTGCTCGTCTTCTCGGCGGTCGTGGGCTTCACCGGCTCGTTCATCTCGCTGCTGATGTCGAAGCCCGTGGCCAAGTGGTCCACGGGCGCGCACGTGATCGACAATCCGCAAGGCGGGGACGAGCTCTGGCTCGTGAACACGGTGAAGAAGCTCGCGGAAAAGGCCGGCATCGGCATGCCGGAAGTGGCGGTCTACGAAGGCGAGCCCAACGCGTTCGCCACGGGCGCCTTCCGCAATTCCGCGCTCGTGGCCGTCTCGACCGGGCTGCTCCAGTCGATGACGAAGGAAGAGGTCGAGGCGGTTCTCGCCCACGAAGTCGCGCACGTCGCCAACGGCGACATGGTCACGCTCACGCTCATCCAGGGCGTGGTCAACACGTTCGTGGTGTTCCTGGCGCGCATCGTCGGTTACTTCGTCGACAAGACCATCTTCAAGACCGAACGCGGCACGGGCCCAGGCTATTTCATCACCGTCGTGGTCTGCGAGATCGTGTTCGGCATTCTCGCCTCCGTCATCGTGATGTGGTTCTCGCGCCATCGGGAATTCCGCGCCGACGCCGGCGCAGCCGCCTACCTGGGCACGCCGCGCCCGATGGTCTCCGCGCTGCGCCGCCTGGGCGGGCTCGAACCCGGCGAGCTGCCTAAGTCCTTCCAGGCCTCGGGCATCTCCGACAAGGCCGGCTTCATGGCCCTCTTCTCCAGCCACCCCCCGATCGAGGCGCGAATCGCGGCCCTCGAATCGCGCCCTTGAGTCCGGGGCGCGGCGCGGCACGCCCCGCCCGGGCGTAGGGCCGCCGTGCGCCTCGCCGTCCTCATCGCGCTCACGGTCTGCGCGCACACGGCGTTCAACGGCAGCCGCGTCACCGTCTCGCTCTTCGCGCTGAACCTCGGCGCGACGCCCCTCACGGTCGGGGCCATCGTGTCCCTCTATTCCCTGCTGCCGATGTTCCTGTCGGTGTACTCCGGCCGGATGATCGACCGGGTGGGCACGGCCCTGCCGATGCGCGTCGCCACGGTCGCGCTCGTGGCCGGCGTGGGCCTTCCGGCCCTCTGGCCCGGCCTCGCCTCGCTCTACGTCGCCGCCACGGTCATCGGCCTCGCATTCATGGTCTTCCACATCGGCGTGCAGAACGCAGTGGGCGCGATGAGCCCACCGGGCGAGCGCGCGGTGAACTACAGCTGGCTCGCGCTGGGCTTCTCGATCTCCGGCTTCATCGGGCCCACGCTCTCGGGCGTCGTCATCGACGGCGCGGGCCACCGGTGGACGTTCGCGATGCTCGCGGCCATCGGCCTCGTGCCCCTCGTCGCGATCGCCTTCCTCCACCCGAAGTTGCCGCGCGGGGAATCCGAGGCCGAGCACCGCGGCGGCCTGAAGCAACTGCTCGCGAAGCCGGAGCTCCGCCGCGTCTTCCTCGTGACGGGCGTCCTCGCGATGGCCTGGGACCTCTTCGTCTTCGTGATGCCCATCTACGGCACGTCGATCGGGCTGTCGGCTTCCACCATCGGCGCCGTGCTGGGGTCGTTCGCAGCGGCGACCTTCGCCATTCGCCTCGCCCTGCCCTGGCTCGCGCGGCGCCTCTCGGAGTGGCAGCTCATCACGTCGACGCTCTTCATCGCCTGCGCGGCTTACCTCCTGTTTCCGATGGTGCGCACCGTGCCCTTCATCGCCTCCATGGCCTTCCTCCTGGGCCTGGGCCTGGGCGCCTCGCAGCCGAGCCTCATTTCCCTCATCCAGCACTCGACGCCCGAGGGTAGGCTCGGCGAGGCGCTCGGTGTTCGCACCATGGTCCTCAACGTGAGCCATACGCTGCTGCCGCTCTTCTTCGGTGGCATCGGCACGGCGCTCGGCATGGGACCGGTCTTCTGGTCGATGGCGGCCTGCCTCGGGGCCGGCGGCCTCTTCGCGAACCGGCGCCGCGCCGCCGGCTGAGGCCCGGGCGCTGGAAGCGCCAAGTGCTTGTGTTAAAATAGATATTTTTCCGAATTCACGAGGCGCCCATGCCGATCTACGAGTATCGGTGCTCCAGCTGCGGGCACCAGCAGGAATACCTGCAGAAACTGAGCGATCCGCCCAAGACGCACTGCCCGCAGTGCGACAAGGACACGCTCGGCAAGATGCTGACCGCGGCCGGCTTCCAGTTGAAGGGAAGCGGCTGGTACGCGACCGACTTCAAGGGCGGCGCGAAGCCTGCGGCCAAGACCGAAGGCGGGGAGTCCAAGCCCGCGGTCGAAAAGAAAGGCGAGGGCGCTGCGAGCGCTGCGCCGGCCTGCGGCACGGGCGCCTGCCCGGCCTGCCAGTAGGCGGCGCTTGGGTGCGCGCGGCGAAGCGGGTCGCAAGTCGGGCATGATGGCCACCCTTCGCCGCTACCTGATCGCGGGCCTCGTCGTCTGGGTTCCGCTCGCGATCACGATCTGGGTCCTCTCGCTCCTCGTGGAGCTGATGGACCAGTCGCTGCTCATCGTGCCGCCGCAGTTCCGCAGCGACGCATTGCTCGGCTTCCACCTGCCGGGGCTGGGCATCGTGCTTACGCTCGCGATCCTGCTCTTCACGGGCGCGGTCGCGGCCAACTTCTTCGGCAAGCGCCTCCTGCTCTTCTGGGAAAGCCTGCTCGGGCGCATCCCCATCGTCCGATCGATCTACGGCGGCGTGAAGCAGATCAGCGACACGCTCTTCTCGCCCGACGGCAAGGCGTTTCGTCGCGCGGTGCTCATCCGTTACCCGCAGGCGGGCACCTGGACGGTCGCGCTCGTCACCGGATCGCCCGAGCATGAGGTCACGGATCACCTCGGCTTCGACCAGGTCTCGGTCTTCGTGCCCACCACGCCGAACATCACGGCGGGGTTCTTCCTCATCGTGCCCAGGACCGACACGATCGAACTCCAGATGAGCGTCGACCAAGCGCTCAAGTACATCATCTCGATGGGCGTGGCCGAGCCGCCGCGCCCGCCGGGGCGGCCCGAGAGGCATCCCTCCGGGACCGACCCCAACCCCATGCCGTCGCCGAAAACGTAGGCGGCGGCACCCCGCGGAACCGCGACACCGCCCGACCGGCCACGAGACCGGCGCGGGCCCCGAACTTCACGATGCCGGCAGCCCCTCGGGGGGCGCCGGCGAGCCCGACGGAACGACCATGAGAACCGAATACTGCGGATTGACCGACGCCCGATTCCTCGGGCAGACCGTGACCCTCTACGGCTGGGCGCACCGGCGTCGCGACCACGGCGGCGTCATCTTCATCGACCTTCGCGACCGCGAGGGCCTCGTCCAGGTCGTGAGCGACCCGGACCGCGAGGACACCTTCGCGAACGCCGATCGCGTGCGCAACGAATTCGTCCTGCGCGTGACGGGGCTGGTGCGCCGGCGCCCCGAGGGAACGGTGAACCCGGGCCTGAAGAGCGGCGAGATCGAGGTCCTCGCCCACGAGCTCGAGATCCTGAACCCGGCGGTGACGCCGCCGTTCATGGTGGACGACGAGTTCGTCTCGGAGGAGGTGCGTCTTCGCTACCGCTACCTCGACCTGCGGCGCGAGCCCATGCAGAAGGCGCTCATGCTGCGTCACCGGACCTCGCGCGCGGTGCGCGAGTACCTCGACGATCACGGGTTCATCGACGTCGAGACGCCGGTGCTCTACAAGTCGACGCCCGAGGGCGCGCGCGAGTTCCTCGTGCCCTCGCGAATCCACGACGGCCAGTTCTACGCGCTGCCGCAATCGCCCCAGCTTTTCAAGCAGCTCCTCATGATCGCGGGGTTCGATCGCTATTACCAGATCGTGAAGTGCTTCCGCGACGAGGACCTGCGCGCGGACCGCCAGCCCGAGTTCACGCAGATCGACGTCGAGACCTCGTTCCTCACGGAGCGCGAGATCCAGGACCTCATGGAAGGCCTCGTGCGCCACGTGTTCAAGCGCGTGCTCGATGTGGACCTGCCGCCTTTCCCGCGCCTCGCCTACGCCGATGCCATGGCGAAGTACGGCAGCGACAAGCCGGACCTGCGCGTGAAGCTCGAGCTTACCGAACTCACGGACCTCATGAAGGACGTCGATTTCAAGGTGTTCCGCGCCGCGGCAGCGCTACCCGATGGCCGCGTGGCGGCGCTACGCGTGCCCGGTGGCAATGGCGCCTTCACGCGCAAGGAACTCGACGACCTCGCGCCCTTCGTGGCCATCTACGGCGCCAAGGGCCTCGCGTACGTCCGCGTGAACGACCGCACGAAGCCGAACGAGGAGGGCCTGCAGTCGCCCATCGTGAAGTTCTTCAAGCCCGAACAGCTCGCGGCGATCCTGGAGCGCACCGGGGCACAGGACGGCGACGTGATCTTCTTCGGCGCCGACCGGCGCAAGATCGTGAACGACGCCATGGGCGCCCTTCGCGTGAAGGTGGGTCACGAGAAGGGACACGCCGAAAGCGCCTGGCGCCCGTGCTGGGTGCTCGACTTCCCCGCGTACGAATACGACGAGGAGGCCAAGCGCTGGCTCGCCGCGCACCACCCGTTCACCAGCCCGAAGGACGAGCACGTCCCGCTCATGGCGACCGATCCGGGCAAGGTCCTTGCGAAGGCCTACGACATCGCCCTCAACGGTTGGGAGATCGGCGGCGGCTCCGTACGGATCCACCGCGCCGAGGTCCAGGCCCAGCAGTTCAAGACGCTCGGCATCGGCGACGAGGAGGCGCGGGCGAAGTTCGGCTTCCTGCTCGATGCGCTGGCCTACGGGGCGCCGCCACACGGCGGCATCGCCTTCGGCTTCGACCGCCTGGTGGCGATGATGTCGGGCGTCGACCAGATCCGCGACGTGATCGCCTTCCCGAAGACGCAGCGCGGCCAGGACCTCATGGTCGAGGCACCCAGCGTGGTCACGGAAAAGCAGCTTCGCGAGCTGCACATCCGGCTGCGCAACACGGTGCCGGCGGCCTGACGCGGTCATGGGGATCGCCCTCATCGCCCACGGCGGGGCCGGCAAGTGGCGGCCCGGCTCCGATGACGACGCGCTCGCCGGCCTCACCGCGGCGGTCGAGGCCGGGCGGCGGATCCTCGCGGCCGGCGGCAGCAGCCTCGACGCCGTGTGCGCCACCGTGGTCGCGCTCGAGGACAACCCGATATACAACGCGGGAACCGGCGCCGTCCTCAATTTCGACGGCTTCTGCGAGCTCGATGCGTGCGTCATGGAAAGCCGCGAGGCGCGGGCGGGCGCCGTCTCGGGCCTGCAGCGCGCAAAGAACCCCATCCTCGTCGCCCGCAAGGTGATGGAGGAGACCGACCACGTCATGCTCACGGGCGACGGCGCGCAGCGCTTCGCCCGCGTGATGGGATTCCCGGACCACGACCCGATCACCCCCGAGCGTCGCGCCGACTGGTTCGACAAGCGCAACCGCCTCGACGAGGTGCTCGGCAAGCACGCGCTCAGGATGCGCCGGTTCCTGCAGGATCACCCGGAGTACGCGGGCGGCACCGTCGGCGCGGCCGCGGTCGATTCGCACGGCGTGCTCGCCGCCGCCACCTCCACAGGCGGGGTCACGCTGAAGATGGTGGGCCGCGTGGGCGATTCGCCCGTGCCCGGCGCGGGCAACTACGCCTGCGCCCGTGTCGCCGCTTCGGCCACCGGCACCGGCGAGTTCGTGCTCCGGTCGCTGGCGACCCGCGCCGTCGCGGAGCGGGTCGAGCGCGGCGAGAGCCTCGCGGCCTCGATGGAAGCGGTGCTGGAGGGCCTGGGCCGCGACTACGATGCCGACGTGGGCCTCATCGCCGTGGACGCCACCGGCATGCCAGTCGCCCGCCATCGCACGCGCGACATGCCTCATGCCTGGTTCTGCGGCGATGGCCCTGTCGCCGCCCGCATGCGGGCCTAGCGCTTGGGGAACGCGCACAAGATCCCGGTCTCCACCCTCGTCGTCGTGCATACCCCCGACCTCGAGGTGCTCCTCATCGAGCGCGCCGACAGGCGCGGCTTCTGGCAGAGCGTGACGGGCAGCCAGGATCCCGGCGAAAGCCTGCGCCGCACGGCGGTGCGCGAGGTGGGCGAGGAGACGGGCATCGTGGCCGTCGAGGCCGATCTGGTCGACTGGGAGACCACGAACGTCTACGAAATCTTCGCCGTGTGGCGCCACCGCTACGCGCCGGGCGTCACGCACAACACCGAGCACGTCTTCAGCCTTTGCGTGCCGCCGGGCACTCCCGTGCGCCTCGCCCCCGACGAGCACATCGCCCTGCGCTGGCTGCCCTTCGAGCGGGCCGCCGGGGAAGTGTTCTCGTGGAGCAACCGGCAGGCGATACTGATGCTCCCCGACAAGGCCTCGCGCGTCCCCCTGCGGCCATGACCGGCACCCCCCGCCCGTTCACCGTCGTCACGTACAACATCCACAAGGGTTTCTCGGCGCTCGGTCGCCGGCTCGTCGTGCACGAGATCCGGGAGCGCCTGCAGTCCCTCGAGCCCGACGTCGTTTTCCTGCAGGAAGTCCAGGGCGTGCACCACCGCCACTCGAACAAGCACGAGACGTGGCCGGCGGGCTCGCAGCACGAGTTCCTGGCCCACGAGGGCGCGCACACCGCCTACGGCATGAACGCGGTCTACCAGGACGGCCATCACGGCAACGCCATCGTGAGCCGCTATCCCATCGTGAGGAGCGAGAACCTCGACATCTCCCACCACGCGCTCGAGAGCCGGGGTTTGCTGCACTGCGAGCTCCAGGTGCCCGGCTGGGACGTCCCGCTGCATTGCATCAACGTGCACCTCGGGCTCTGGGCCCGCAGCCGGCGCCTGCAGCTCGGATGGCTTCGCGACCGCATCGTCGCGGCGGTGCCACCGGGCGCTCCGCTCGTCGTCGCGGGCGATTTCAACGACTGGCGCGGTGCCGCCACTGCCATGCTCGAGCGCGAGCTCGGCATGGTGGAGGTCTTCCGCAGCGCTCTCGGGCGCCATGCACGCAGCTTCCCGGCGCGGCTCCCGATGCTCTCGCTCGACCGCATCTACGTGCGCGGACTCGAGGTCGGCGGGGCGCGGCGCCTCGCGGAGGCTTCCTGGTCGCGCCTGTCGGACCACGTGGCGCTCGCCGCCACCTTGCGGCGCTGACGGGCCGGCCGGCCATGAATCTCGTCGCCGGCAACCGACTCACGCTCCTTCGCAACGGGGCGGAGTTCTTCCCTGCGCTCGTCGCGGCCATCGACTCGGCCATGGCGGACGTGCGGCTCGAGACCTACATCTTCGAGGACGACGACGCGGGCCGTGCCGTCGCCGACGCGCTCGCGCGGGCCGCGGCGCGCGGCGCGCGGGTGCGACTTCTGATCGATGGCTTCGGCTCCCGCGAGCTGCCGGCGGCGTTCATCGCCCGCATGGAGGCCGCGGGCGTCGTCGTGCTGCGCTTCCGTCCCGAGCGCGGGTGGTTGCAGTTCCGTCGCAGCAGGCTGCGACGCCTGCATCGCAAGATCGCGCTGGTCGACGGTCGCGTGGGCTTCGTCGGCGGCATCAACATCCTCGACGACCGCGCGGGCCACGAAGGCGTGGAGCCGCGATTCGACTACGCGGTCCGCGTCGAGGGGCCGCTGCTCGCCGATATCTATCCGGTGGTCCACCGCCTGTGGTGGCTCGTGTCCGCCCTCTCGCGCCGGGAACGCGAGCTCGCGCACGCGCCGCCGCCGTTGCATCCGGGTCCGGTAGGCGACACGACCGCCGCCTTCGTCCAGCGCGACAACTTCCGCCATCGCCACGACATCGAGGCACTCTACCTGGAGGGGATCCGGGCCGCCCGGCGCGAGATCTTCATCGCCTGTGCGTATTTCATGCCCGGTTGGCGCGTGCGTCACGCGCTCATGGAAGCTGCCGGCCGCGGGGTGCGCGTGGCGATCGTGGTGCAGGGCTGGTCGGACCACCGCCTGTTCCAGCAGGCGAGCCGCGTGCTCTACGGCACGCTCCTGGACCATGGCATCGAGATCTACGAGTACGAGAAGAGCGAGCTGCATGCGAAGGCCGCGTGCGTGGACGGACGCTGGGCCACCGTCGGCTCCTCCAACCTGGACCCCTTCAGCCTGCTCCTCGCGCGCGAAGCCAACGTGGCGGTGATGAACGAGCCGTTCGCGCGGGAGCTGCGCGAGTCCATCGACCACGAGATCCGCCACGGGGCGACGGCCGTGCAGCGCCTGCTCTGGAAGAGGAGGTCCCTTGCGAAGCGGGTGGTCGGCTGGCTCGCCTACGGCTACGCGCGCCTGGCGATGGGCCTGGCCGGGATCGGGGACCGCTGGTCCTAGCGGTGCGGCCCTAGTGGTGGTCCGCGCGGTTCGCCGCGGCGCCCCGGATTAGGGTGCCGACGCCGGAAGTGGTGAGCACCTCGAGCAGGAGCGCGTGCGAGACGCGCCCGTCGATGATGTGCGCGCTCTTCACGCCGCTCTTCACCGCATCGAGGGCGCATTCCACCTTCGGCAGCATCCCGCCGGAGATCGTGCCGTCGTCGATCATCTCCTTCACCTTCTTGGAGGTGAGGCCGGTGATCACCTTGCCTTCCTTGTCGAGGACGCCCGTGGTGTTGGTGAGCAGGATGAGCTTCTCGGCCTGCAGCGTGATCGCGAGCTTGCCGGCGGCCACGTCGGCGTTGATGTTGTACGCCGTGCCGTTCTCGTCGGCGCCGATCGGCGCGATGACGGGGATGAAGTCGCGCTCGTCGAGGAGCTGGATGATCTCCGGGTCGATGCGCACCACCTCGCCCACGAGGCCCACGTCGATCTTCTTCTTCTTGTCTTCCTTGCTCGGGATCTTGAGCTTGCGGGCGTGGATGAAGTGGCCGTCCTTGCCCGTGAGGCCCACGGCCTTGCCGCCCGCCTTGTTGATGAGCGTGACGATCTCCTGGTTGATGAGGCCGCCGAGGACCATCTCCACCACGTCGAGCGTCTCGTCGTCGGTGACGCGCATGCCCTGGATGAACTCGCTCTGCTTGCCGAGCTTCTGCAGCAGCGCGCCGATCTGCGGGCCGGCGCCGTGCACCACCACCACGTTCATGCCGATGAGCTTGAGCAGGACGATGTCCTCGGCGAAGTCCTCCTGGAGGGCGATGTCGGTCATCGCGTTGCCGCCGTACTTCACCACGATCGTCTTGTCGTAGAAGCGCTGGATGTAGGGCAGCGCTTCGATGAGCACTTCGGCTTTCTGGGCGGAACTGACTTTCGGGGGCATGGAGGAGGGCGCGCAGGGGGAGGGGAGAGTGTGCGTATTGTAGGCGGGCATACCTCCCGGAAAAAGGGGGGGGCCGCGATGCTATGATTTGCCGCCCGTCGCCGGAAAGACTCGCGCGACACCGAAACCCCCGGAGATACCCATGAACTCGAAGCGCAACCTCATTCGCAGCGCCCTTGCCGGCGTGATCGCCCTGGGCGTGGGCTCGGCCGGCGCCCAGGCCCATGACGGCCCGGCCCCGGCCGGGAAGGAGAAGTGCTACGGCATCGCGAAGAAGGGCCAGAACGACTGCGGCACGGCCACGCATGCGTGTGCCGGTCTCGCCAAGAAGGACAACCAGCCCGACGAATGGAAGCTGGTGGCCAAGGGCACCTGCGAGAAGCTGGGTGGCAACCTGAAGGCGCCGGCGGCGCCGAAGAAGTAGCGCTTCGTTTGGCGTCCGCGCGCTTTTCCCCTCGCGCGCCGGACCCTCGCCAGGCCGGCATCGGCCTGCGCACGCCCCATTTCGCGGCGCTGGCCGGCAGCCGGCCGGCCGTCTCGTTCCTCGAAGTGCACAGCGAGAACTACTTCGCCGACGGCGGTCCGGCGCTCGCCTGGCTCGAGCGCTTCCGGGAGGATTACGCGGTGAGCCTGCACGGCGTCGCGCTTTCCCTCGGCAGCGTGGACGGGCTCGATCGCGGGCACCTCGACCGCCTCGCCCGCCTCGTGTCCCGCATCGAGCCCGCGCTCATCTCGGAGCACTTGTGCTGGTCGCGTATCGGCGGACGCAACCTGGGCGAGCTGTTGCCGTTGCCGTATTCGGAGGAAAGCCTCTCGGTCGTCTGCGCCCGGGTGGACGAGGCCCAGGAGCGCCTGGGCCGCCGGCTCCTCGTCGAGAACGTGTCGGCCTACCTGCGCTACCGCGAAACGACGATCCCGGAGGGCGAGTTCGTCGCCGAGGTGGCGCGGCGCACCGGCTGCGGCGTCCTGCTCGACGTGAACAATGCCTACGTGAACGCGCAGAACCACGGCACCGATGCGCGTGCCTTTCTCGCGGCCATCGACCCCGCCAGCGTCGGGGAGATCCACCTCGCAGGCCCCGAGCGCACCGAGGACGGCCTCATCGACAGCCACGGCACCCGGGTGCTGCCCGAGGTGTGGGCGCTCTATGAGGAGACGATCGCCCGGTTGGGCCCCGTGCCGACGCTCATCGAGTGGGACACGAACATCCCGGCCCTCGAGGTGCTCGTCGCGGAGGCCGACACGGCGACGGCCGTGCTCCGTCGTGCAAGCGATCGCGGGGAGGGCGCCCCTTGAGCGCCGGCGGCTTGCGGGCATTGCAGGAAGCGTTCGCACGGGCCGTGCTCGACGGCGACCCGGACCCCGTGGCCGCGTTCATCGAGCCCGGCGGCGAGGAAGCGAAGCGACGCCTCGCGATTTACGGCCGCGCGGTCACCGCGAATCTGGTGGGGGCATTGCGCGGCGCCCATCCGGTGGTCCTGCGCCTGGTGGGCGATGCCTACTTCCACGAAGCCGCGAGCCGATACGCCCGCGCCGACCCCCCGCGTTCCGGGGACCTGAACCGGTTCGGAAGCGGATTCGGCGCGTTCCTCGAAGGCTATGAACCCGCCGCCGCGATGCCCTGGCTCGCGGATGTCGCTCGTCTGGAATGGGCCTGCCACGAAGCTTCGATGGCCGGGGACGGCGAGCCGCTGGATTTCGAGGCCCTCGCGCACGTTCCGCTCGAGGCCCAAGGCGAACTGCGCTTTTCTTTCCACCCGTCCGTGAGCGTGGTGAAGTCGGCCTGGCCGATCCTCGCGATCTGGGAAGCCAACCAGCCCGACCGCGAAGGCACGCCCGATCGGGATGTCGGCGAGGACACGGTGCTCGTCTGGCGGGAATCGGGCACGGTTCGCGCCGTGGCGCTGTCGGCGCGGGAGGTCGCCTTCATCGAGGCGCTGGCGTCGGGTCTGGGATTGGACGAGGCCGCCGGGGAGCCCGACTGGGACTTGCCCGCATTTCTCGAGCAGCTCGCGAGCCACGGCGTGCTGGGCGCCTTCCGGAGAGAAATCCCCGGCGGGCCGCCGCCTATTTCGCCTTGACCTCGTCCACCACGTCGAGCGCGATTCGCCAGCCGGCGGCCTCCCGGCGCCACACGCGGACGAAATCGCCCGCCTTGGCGTCCTTGGCCGGGCCGAAGCGCCCGATCGCGAATCCGAGGTCACCCGCCTGGCTGGTTTCGTGCCGGTCGATCGTCCATTGGGCATGGCCCAGCGCGGCCGGTGAACCGAGAGTCGACTCCAGGCCGAGAAAAGGCGCCTTGCCGTTGCGGTAGACTCGTACCGAAGGCGAGGCCCACGCCGCGTAGGCGGCCGCGTGGCCGGACGCATGCGCCAACCGGGCGAAGGCGGCTTCGGCCTCGTCCACGCTGCCCGCGCCGGCAGCCGGCGGCGTGAAACCCGCCTCGAGCGGCGCATCCCACAGGGCCGGGCCCGGGTGGGCAATGCCCAGGTCCACCCAGACCCGCCAGGTTCCGCCCGGCGGGCGCCTCCAGAGGGAAATGAACTGCCCGAACCGTTCGGGACGCGATGGATCCGCCTTGCTTCGGATTCGCCACGGTCCCGTCGACAGGCCCAGCTCGCCGGACGCCGAAACCTCGACATAGGCCGGTCGCCAGTCGAGGACGATCGGTGGGTCGGGGTTGCGGGCGATTTCCGCCGGGCCATCGACGGGCCCCGTACGGAAGAGCACCGCACCGGGTGCGAGCCAGGCGAGGAAGGCGGCCCGCATGCCTTCGCGCACGGACTGCGCCGCGAAGGCGGACTCCGCCGCCGCGAGCGTCGCGGGAGTATCCGGCGGGGGCAGGGCGGGCGCCGCGACGCAGCCGGCGGCCAGGATCGCGAGCGGAGCGAGGAGCCTCATGACACGCGATTGTGCGCGGACGCGGCGCGATTCGTGACGGATGCCGACGGCGCCGTGACGGAAGCTTGCCGCGCTACAGGACGTACCGGGCGAGATCCTCGCGCCGCGCGAGTCCGGCGAGGCGCGAGTCCACGTAGCTCGCGTCGATGCGGATCTCGCGGGCGCCCGAACCCGCATCGAAGGAAATATCCTCGAGGAGCTTTTCCATCACCGTGTGAAGGCGCCGCGCCCCGATGTTCTCGGTCGACTCGTTCACCGCGAAGGCGATCTCGGCGATGCGGCGCACGGCCTCGGGTGCGAAGTCGATCGCGACGCCCTCGGTGGCGAGGAGCGCGCGATATTGCATGGTGAGGCAGGCGTCCGTCGAGGTGAGGATGCGCTCGAAGTCTTCCACGGAGAGGCTCGAGAGCTCCACGCGGATCGGCAGGCGCCCCTGCAGTTCCGGGATGAGGTCCGACGGCCGCGAGAGATGGAACGCGCCGCTCGCGATGAAGAGGATGTGCTCGGTGCGCACCACGCCGTGCTTGGTGGTGACGGCGGTGCCCTCCACGAGCGGCAGGAGGTCGCGCTGCACGCCCTGGCGCGACACGTCGGCCCCGGCGAGTTCGCCGCGGCTCGCGATCTTGTCGATCTCGTCGAGGAACACAATGCCGTCCTGCTCGACGGCGCGCATCGCCTTCACGCGGATCTCGTCCTCGTTCACGAGCCGCCCCGCCTCTTCCTGCGTGAGGGCGGCCATGGCCTCGCGGATCGGCATCCGGCGGCGCACGCGCCGAGCCTGGCCGAGATTCGCGAACAGGCCCTGCAACTGCTGCGATAGCTCCTCCATGCCGGGCGGAGCGAGGATCTCGGCGCCGCCGGCCTGGGCGAGATCCACCTCGACTTCCTTGTCGGCGAGCTTGCCTTCGCGAAGCATCTTGCGGAACCGTTGCCGAGTCGTGCCGGACTCGCCTGAATCCGCGGAGGGCACGCCGGGCAGGAGGGCGTCCAGGATCCGTTCCTCGGCGGCGTCCTCGGCGCGGGCGCGCACCTTCTGCATTTCCTGCTCGCGCGTGTTCTTGATCGCGACCTCGGCCAGGTCGCGGATGATCGTATCGACATCGCGGCCGACGTAGCCCACCTCGGTGAACTTGGTCGCCTCCACCTTGACGAAGGGGGCGTTCGCCAGCCGCGCTAGGCGGCGCGCGATCTCCGTCTTGCCCACGCCGGTCGGCCCGATCATGAGGATGTTCTTCGGCGTGATCTCGCCGCGCAGCGGCTCCTCCACCTGCGAGCGGCGCCAGCGGTTTCGAAGTGCGATCGCCACGGCCTTCTTGGCCGCGTTCTGCCCGACGATGTGCTTGTCGAGCTCGTGGACGATTTCCGGCGGCGTCATCATCGACGCGGGCGGCACCGGGGCGGCGGGCGAGTCGTCGGGGCTCACGGGGCCTGGAGCGTCTCGATCACGTGGTTCTGGTTCGTGTAGATGCAGATCTCGCCGGCGATCTCGAGGGACTTCTTCACGATCTCGGCGGGCTCGAGTGCCGTGTTGGCGACGAGCGCGATCGCCGCGGCCTGGGCGTACGCGCCGCCGCTGCCCATGGCGACGATGCCGCGCTCGGGCTCGAGCACGTCGCCATTGCCGGTGATGAGCAGGGACGACTCGAGGTCGGCCACGGCGAGCATCGCCTCCAGCCGGCGCAGCATGCGGTCGGTGCGCCAGTCCTTGGCGAGCTCCACCGCCGAGCGCAGCAGGTTGCCCTGGTGCTTCTCGAGCTTGGCCTCGAAGCGCTCGAAGAGCGTGAAGGCGTCCGCGGTCGCGCCGGCGAAACCGGCGAGGACGCGGTCCTGGTAGAGGCGCCTCACCTTGCGGGCGGTCGCCTTGATGACGACATTGCCGAGCGTGACCTGGCCGTCGCCGCCCATGGCGACGCGATCGCCGCGCCGCACGCAGACGATGGTGGTGCCGTGAAAGCTTTCCTCGGGCATGGGGAAGGGAACCTAGTTCGCCTTGCGGCGGATGAGGATGGCGTGCCGATTGAACCCGAAGGCCTCGAGGAGGGCGGCGTTCAATTCCGAAAGATTCGACAGGATTACCCGCTTGCCGCCCAGCTGGATCGCCTTCACCACCTCGAAGAACTGGTGGCAGGCGGCGAAGTCGATGCGCAGGACCTTGCCCATGTCGATCACCGCCTCCTGCTGGGTGGCAGCGAAGCCGGCGAGGTCCGCGAACTGGTTGCCGCTCGCGGGGGAGATGACGCCCTTCAGCGAGAATCCGGGCTCGGGCGCGGCGGGGGCGGCCGACGCGGGCACCTTGGCGGCAGCCTGTGCGATCGTGTTCACGTACGTTTCCCAGTTGGGCGGGGAGACCTCGAACGCCACGGCGAACTCGAGGCCCAGTTCCTCGAAGGCCTCGCCGTTGCCCTGGAGGATGTAGAGCTCGAAGAGCAGCAGCCAGAAGGGCTTGGTCGCCTCCGAGGCGCGCTCGTTGAAGGCCCCGCGCAGCACGCGCTCGAGCGTGTCCATGGCGTTGAACCACATGGGCGTCTTCAGGCGCCGCAGGCGCTGCAGGGCGACGGTGAGGAGCTCCGACTCGGTGGCCGTGATCGACACCACCTTGCCCAAGTCGAGACGGACGGTGCCCATGTCCTCGGCGAAAGCCAGGAATTTCTCGATCTCCGCCGCGAGCTCGCCGGTCGCGGAGGGCTTCAGGGCGATGAAATCCTTGCGCTCCCGGCTCTGGGCGCGCCTCGGGTCGTGGGCGGCTTCGGCGCCCCCGGCCCACACGGGAGGCGACTGCTCGAAGCGGACGGTGTAGAGCATCGACAGGGCGTCGAACTCGGCGCGATTCTGCGCGACCTCGAACAGGTCGAACAGCATGAGCCACGCCTGGCGGTTGGTGCGGCCGGCGGGGTCGCGCGTCTCGGCACGAAGGACGGACTCGGCCGCCGCGGCGTGGTTGGCCGCGTAGAGCACGGCGGCCTCCTGGGCGACCGACAGGGGCGCGGAATGGAATTCCTCGTTGCCGGTGCGGCCCGTTGACCGCGCGGCGGGCCGCGGGGTCCCGGCGGAGGTGGTGCCGACGCTCGTCGGGGCCACGGTGAAGCTCGGGTCAGGGCTTGACCGACGAGGCGCCGGTGAGCCGGTAGTAGACGACGTCGTCGTCCAGAATGGCCATGCGACCGGCGACGACGATGGGCTCGAAAGTGAAGTCGATGGGCTGGTCGGCGATCACCTCGACGAGCGACTCGGCGCCCCCGGGCAGGCAGAACGAGCAGTGCGGCGGGAAGGCCGCGAGCAGGAACCGCTTCTGCTTCTTCGCCTGGTCGAGCGGCATCATGAAGCCGTAGAGCTTCACCTGCTTCTTGTCGAGGTCTTTCACTTCCTTCGGGAAGGACGGGCCGAACTTCTTGTCCGCCTTCTGGACCGTCTTGGTCGACTGCAACACCTGCCACGGCACGGTGCCGGGCGGTGCCGGGTCGGGCCCGATCCAGAAACCCGGCTGGCCCGGCGCCTGCTTCGGATCCTGCGGCGGCGGGGCGGAGACCGCCGAGCCCACCACGAGCATTGCGGCGGCGGCAAGGAGGGGAAGGCGAGGTTTCGACATGGTTCGAGGGCCTATCGTTTCGCGAGGAGGCTCGCGGGGTCGCTCAGGTAAGCCTGCACGGCGGGCACGAGGCAGGTTGCGAAGCCGCCGGCGAAGACCGCGGCCACCAGGATCGTCTCGCCCGGTGCCCACGCGAGGCCGGCGAGCGGCCACGATCCGGACTGCGCGAGCCAGAGACCGAGCGCGTGCGCCGCGCCATGCCCGAGAGCCAGACCGAGTATAACCCCCGACACCAGGAGCGTCACGCCTTCGGCCAGGGTGAGAGAAGCGAGCCGCAGGGGCCGCGCGCCGAGCGTGCGGAGCAGGGCGAGGTCGTATCGCCGCTCCTGCAGCGCCGAGGTGAGCGCGACGAAAACCGACAACGCCGCGCTCGCCATCATGATGGCCGCGAACCACTGCAGCGTCTGCACGCCGACGCCGACCATGTCCAGCAGCCGCGCGCTCTCGTAGGCCGGTGAGGCGGCCTGCATCGACGTCGAGGAATTCACGAGGCGCGGCAGCATCGCGGCCGCGAGCGGCGTGCGGTACTTGACGAGGAGTGCCGTGATCTCGAGCCGGCCGCCCTGCGAGGCGGCCATCAGCGCCGGCGGCATGCCGGGCGGGACCGCGCCGGGCGCCGGGCCTGCCGGGGGCGCCTTCGCCGGCTCGTCGTCGTCGTGGTCGTGCTTGTGCTTCTTGCCGGGAGCCTCCGGGACGGTCTTCGCCGGCGCGTCACCGTGGTGCTCGTGAACGTGCCAGACGCTCTCGACGGGCGTGAGCACGAGGCGATCGATGACGGTACCCGTCGGCGCGAGGACGCCCACGACCTCGAAGGGGTCCTCGTCGTGGCCCGGCCCGGTCTGCGCGAGGCCGTGGGAGCCGACGATCTTCGCCCCCGGGGCGAGCTGGTGGCGCCGCGCCACTTCGCTGCCGACGACGACCTCCATCTCCTCCTTGAAGGGGCGGCCGGCGGCGACCTTCGCGTCGTAGAGCCCGAGGAAGGACGCGTCCGTGCCGACGATGCGGTGGCCGCGGTACGAGTCGCCGAGCGCCACGGGCGTCGCCGAGGCCACCATGGGGTGCCGCGAGATCGCCTTCGATTCCTCGAGGCCGATGTTGCCCGTCGGGATGTCGACATGGAAGACCGAGGAAAGGATGAGCTGCAGCGGGCTCCCCTTCGCGCCGACCACCAGGTCGACGGGCTTCGCGTCCCGCGCGAGGCGTTCCTCGGCCTGGCTCGTGAAAAGCAGGAGGAAGGCGAGCGTCGCGACGCCCAGGGCCAGCATGAGCACGTGCAGGATCGTGGCGAGCGGTCGGCTCGCGAGGTAGGCGAAGGCGAGGCGCAGGGTCATCACAGCTCGAGCCTCTTCGCGAAGCGCTCGCGGATGCGGTTGTCGTGCGTGGCGACGACGAGCGTCGCGCCGGTGGCCTGGGCCTGGTCCAGCAGCAGCGCGAGCGCCTTCTCGCAGTTGGCGTCGTCGAGCGCCGAGGTCGGCTCGTCCGCGAGGATGAGGGGCGGGCGGTTCACGACCGCGCGCGCGATGGCGACGCGCTGCGCCTCGCCGACGGACAGCTGCCTCGCCTTCGCGCCGGCGAGATTGGCGATGCCGAGGTTCGCGAGCACCTCGTCGATGCGTGCGTCGTCGGGTGGCAGCCCCGCGAGCCGCTGCGCGATGCGCAGGTTCTCGCGGACGGTGACCACGCCGATGAGGTGGAGCGTCTGCAGCACCAGTCCGATGCGGCTGGCGCGCAGCGCATCGCGGGCCGCCGGGGCGATGCCGGTCATGGCCTCGCCCGCGACGCGGATGGTGCCCTCGGTCGGCGTCGCGAGGCCGGCGATGGCGTTGAGCAGGGTGCTCTTGCCGCTGCCGGAAGGCCCGAGCACCAGGCTCGCCTCGCCGCGGAGCACGTCCCAGGAAGGCACCGAGAGCACGGTGCGGCCTTCGTACTGGTGGCGAAGGCCGCGGATCTCGAGCATGGGGGCCTGATCACGCACCGCCTCCGGAAGGTCGGGCGAATGGGTCACGGCGTCCTGCCGGCGCCCGGCGCCATTCGTCTTGCCGTCGATGCCGCCCGCGGGGCCCTCACCGGGTGACTCATGGCGCCACACAGTACGCGAGGCCTTCCTCGAAGAGGCGGCGGGGGATGCGCCGGCCGATGAAGACCATCACGCTCTCGCGCGTTTCGCCTGCCTCCCAGGGCTTGCCCGGCGTGCCGCCCATCAGCATGTGCACGCCCTGGAAGATCATGCGGCGCGGCTCGCCCTGGATGTTGAGGACACCCTTGTAGCGCAGCAGGTCCTCGCCGTAGTTCTGCACCATGAGGGACAGGAACGTCTCGATCTTCTCCATGTGCAGCGGACGCGCGTCCTTCCACACGAAGCTCTTCACGTCGTCGTCGTGGTGATGATGCGTGTCCTCGAGGAAGGCGGGGTCGACCTCGAGCGCGGCGTTGAGGTTGAAGCCGCGGATGTCGAGGATCTCGCGGATGTCGGTCTCGCCGAAGTGCACGTTCTTCTGGTGGGCGCGGGGGTTCATGGCGCGCAGGCGCTCCATGAGGTCCTTCGTCTCGGCCTCGGCCGCCAGGTCGGTCTTCGACAGGAGCAGGCGATCGGCGAAGCCCACCTGCGCGCGCGCCTCGTCGTGCTCGTCGAGCTGCTTGTTGCCGTGCACCGCATCGATCACCGTCACGACGGCGTCGAGCAGGTACAGGTCGTGGATCTTCTCGTCCATGAAGAAGGTCTGTGCCACGGGGCCGGGGTTCGCGAGCCCCGTCGTCTCGATGATGACACGGTCGAACGCGAGCTGGCCCTGCCGGCGCTTCTTCGCGAGATCGCCCAGGATGCGCACCAGGTCGCCACGCACGGTGCAGCACAGGCAGCCGTTGTTCATCTCGACGATCTGCTCTTCCTTGTCCTGCACGAGGATCTCGTTGTCGATGCCGGTCTCGCCGAACTCGTTCTCGATCACCGCGATCTTCTCGCCGTGCTGCTCGTGGAGGATGCGGTTGAGGAGCGTCGTCTTCCCGCTCCCCAGGAATCCGGTGAGGATGGTGACGGGAATGAGATCCTTCTCGGGAGTGGGGACGGCCATGGTTACCTCGGGGAGATGGCGGCGACGGCGGGGCCGGCGACGGATTCCCGGGCGGGAGCCCGGATGAAAGAGTCGAATATCTGGGCGACGAACGCGTCTTCAAGGTCCCGCGCGATGACCACGAAGCGCGTGCGGTGGTCCGCGTCAGGCCACGCATCCAGGCGCGCGGGCGGGTAGAGCGTGTGCTGGACGGCGTGGAAGGCGACCGGGCCGGCTTCGTCGTCGGCGCCCGCCAGGCCCTTCAGCCGCAGGATCCGCTCCCCCGCCAGTTCGAGCAGGGTCTCGATCCCTTCCTCGACGTCGCCGAGCGACGCGGCGGTGCCTCCCCACCAAGCGAAGGCGCGTATGCGCGGGTCGTGCACGGAAGGACGGGCGCCTCCGGCGATGCGGTAGGCGCCGGCATTCATCCAGGCGGCCGCGTCGGGCAGGCGGGTCGCGCCGCGGGCGAGGCCCGTTTCGAGCAGCCAGTTCGCGTCGACGGCGCCGTGCACCGCGCGGACGCGGCCGGCACCGGGGTTGATGCCTGCAAGCCGCGTCTCGAGCGCCTCGAGCGCGCCGGGCAGGGCGGCATCGCACTTGGTGATGACGATCCGGTCGGCCATGGCGGCCTGCTTGACGGCCTCCGGATGCGCGTCGAGTTGTTCCATGCCGTGGACGCCATCGACCGTGGTCGCGACGCCGGCGAGCGAATAGCGGGCGGCGACGAGCGGAAGCTCGACGAGCGTTCGCAGCAGGGGAGCCGGATCGGCGAGCCCGGTCGTCTCGATGAGCGCGCGACGGAACGGGGGCACCTCCCCGCGGGCGCGCCTGAAGTAGAGGTCACGCAGCGCCTGCACGAGGTCGCCTGCGACCCGGCAGCAGACGCAGCCGCTCGGCAGCAGCACCACATTCTCGGACGCCGTGCGCACCAGGGCGTGGTCGATGGCGACCGGCCCGAACTCGTTCACGATCACGGCGGAGTCGGCTGCCGCCGGATCGCGCAGCAGGCGGTTGAGCAGGGTCGTCTTGCCGCTGCCCAGGAAGCCGGTGAGCACGGTGACCGGCGTGACGGGGCTCGCTGTCATCGGGTTCGGGAGCAAAGCGGGGCCGCGCGCGCGGCTAGCGGCAGGTGGCGCACACGCCCTTCACGTTGAGCTCGACGTGGCTGGGCTCGAAGCCGCGAGGCACCTTCACCGCCGGCGGCACCGCCACCTCATCGAGGCAGACGGTCCGTCCGCAGCGCGAGCACATGAAATGCGCATGGGCGGCGTGAGCCTCGCCGTGGGTCGCGAGGAACCGCCACGTGCGGTCCTCGCCGGCGAGGCGATGGGCGAGGCCGAGGGACACCAGCCAGTCGAGCACGCGGTAGACCGTGACGCGGTCGACGGCGAGGCGGGTGGCGAGCGCCTGCTCGATCTCG
This sequence comes from Betaproteobacteria bacterium, assembly GCA_016711875.1. Taxonomy (GTDB): domain Bacteria; phylum Pseudomonadota; class Gammaproteobacteria; order Burkholderiales; family Usitatibacteraceae; genus FEB-7. The sequence continues at coordinate 1,746,517 of JADJSD010000001.1, forward strand.
TGGTGGGTGAGGGCCTGCCGGGCCGCGAGCAGCGTTTCCAGCACCGCCGCGCGCGGGGCGGTGAGCCGCTCGCCCGCGGCGCGGATGGCGCGCTCGGCGGCGGACGAACGGGAACGGGGTGCGGGCATGACGGCATTCTAGGCTTCGCGCGGCCTCAGATGCAATTGGGTTGCGCGCGTGGGCTCAGCGCTTGCGCCGGGCCCGCGGGTGGGCGGCGTCGTAGACCTTGGCCAGGTGCTGGAAGTCGAGGTGCGTGTAGACCTGCGTGGAGGCGATGCTGGCATGGCCGAGCATCTCCTGGACCGCCCGCAGGTCGCCCGAGGACTGCAGCACGTGCGAGGCGAAGGAATGGCGCAGCATGTGAGGATGCACGTCGACCGCGAGGCCGGCCAGCGCGGCGCGGCGCTTGATGCGGCGTTGCACCTCGCGGGGCGAGAGCCGGCGGCCGGTGCGTCCCACGAAGAGCGCGGGTTCGCCCGGCGCCACCACGCGATCGCGCACCGGCAGCCAGTTCGCGAGGGCCTCGAGAGCCGGTCCGCCCACGGGGACCAGGCGAGTCTTGGCACCCTTGCCGGTCACCCGCACCTCGCCCGTGCGGGCATCCACGCAGCCCGCGTCGAGCCCCGTGAGTTCCGACACCCGCAGGCCGCAGGAATAGGCGAGCTCGAAGAGCGCGCGGTCGCGAAGCCCGGTGTCCGAGTCGTCCTCCACGCTCACGAGGCGGACGGCCTCGTCGGGCGAGAGCGCCTCGGGGAGCGTGCGTGCCGCCTTGGGCGGCCGGATGCCGGTGCAGGGATTCGCGGCCACGGCATGGCCCTTGGCGAGCCAGTCGTAGAAGCCGCGCCAGGAGGAAAGGACTCGCGCAAGGGAGCGCGGCGCGAGGCCGCCGGCGTGAAGCTTCGCGATGAAGCGGCGAATGTCCTGCGGACCGAGGTCGGCCGGCGCGCGTTCGCCGGCGAGGCGCTGGAGCAATTCGCCGTCGCGGCGATAGGCCGTCACGGTGTGGGCGGCGAGGCGGCGCCCGTTCGCCAGATGCGAGAGGTAGCGCTCGAGGGCGCTAGCCGGCGGCGGCGGGGGCCGGGGTGAGGTATCGCCGGAGCCCATGGCCCAGGAGGTCGCCGATCCGCGCGAGGTAGAGAGTGCCCATCTCCGGATAGAAGCGCTGCGCGTCCTCGGAAGCGAGCGCGAGCACGCCGAAGGCCGATTCCTCCCGGCGAAGGGCCACGAGCGCGAACGATTTCAGGTGGGGCGCGGATTCGCCGAACCACGCCTGGCTTTCATAGACGGCGTGGTTGCCGCAATAGGGGACGTCGAGCTTCTCGACGAACTGCCGCATTTCGGCCGGCACCGCCGCGAACTCCTTCGCCTCGGCCGTCGCCTCGGCCACGCCCCACAGGCGCACCGCCACATGCGGAACCGCGAAATGGTCGAGCAGGTCGAGATAGACGGTGTCGAGCAGGGTGTCCAGGCTGCCCGCGTCGACCAGGCGGCAGGCGAGCGCATGCACCTTGCCGCCGAGCGCGTCGTTCTCCTCGCCGAAGCGGATCAGCTCGCGCAGCTTGTCCTCGAGCAGGCGCGATTTCTCGCGTTCGGCCACGAGCTGGCGTTCGCCGATGGAGACTGCGCGCCCGCCGTGCGGGTGCGGGATCTGCAGGTTCATGAGCACGTCGACGTGCTGCTCGAAGAAGCCGGGATTCCGGCGAAGGAAGTCGGCGACCTGGTCCGTGGTAAGCAAGTTGGGGTTCTCCGGGGGTGGCCGCGTTACAGGTCGATCTCGCCCTGGAACACGCGGACGGCGTCGCCCGTCATCATAACGGGAGCGTCCTCCCCGGGCCAGCGGATCGCGAGCTCGCCGCCGCGAGTGAGCACGCGCACGTCCGCGTCGAGCAGGCCCCGGCGCACGCCGGTGACGACGGCGGCGCAGGCGCCCGTCCCGCAGGCGAGTGTCTCGCCCGCGCCGCGCTCCCAGACCCGCAGGCGGATGAAGTCGCGCCCGATCACCTGCATGTAGCCCGCGTTCACGCGCCGCGGGAAGCGCGGGTGGTGCTCGATGAGCGGCCCTTGCGTCGTGACGGGCGCCGCGTCGATGTCGCGAACCACCTGGACCGCGTGCGGATTGCCCATGGAGAGCACGCCCAGCTCGACGAGCCTGCCCTCGATCTCGATCGGGTACGTGAGCCTCCGCTCGTTGGCCTCGAAGGGGATTTCGCGTGGCTCGAACACCGGGCAGCCCATGTCGACCGTGACGAGACCCGAGGGCTCGATGCGCGGGTGGATCACGCCGCGGGCCGTCTCGACGGAAATCTCGTCCTTGTCGGTCAGCCCTTCGTCACGCACGTAGCGCGCGAAGCAGCGTGCCCCGTTGCCGCACTGCTCGACCTCGCCGCCGTCCGCGTTCCAGATGCGGTAACGGAAATCGTGTCCCGATTCCCGAGGCGGCTCGACGACCAGCACCTGGTCGCAACCGATGCCGAAGTGGCGGTCGGCCAGCCGGCGCACGAGGTCCGAGGGCAGCTCGAGCCGCTGGCGCACGCCGTCCAGCACGATGAAGTCGTTGCCCTGCCCCTGCATCTTGGTGAAGCGGATTCGCATCGGTGTTCCGGAAAAGTTTGCCCAGGGCGCCATCTTACTGCCGGCGATAGGGTGATGGCTCGCCGGGCGGGCGCGTCTTGAAGCGCTTGTGGGCCCAGAAGTACTGTTCGGGGATTTCGCGAACGCGCTCCTCGATGAACGCGTTCATGCGGCGCACGTCGGCCTCGACGTCGCCCGAGGGGTAATTCTCCCACGGGGCGTAGACCACCATCTCGTAGCCGCGTTCCTTCTGCACGGCGATCGCGGGTACGACCGTCGCGCGGCCGAGTTGGGCAAGGCGCGGCAGGGCCGTGACGGTGGCGGCGGGCACGCCGAAGAAAGGCGAGAAGATGGCGTCGCGCGCGCCGAAATCCATGTCCGGCAGGAAGTAGAGCAGGCGCCCCTCGCGAAGCGTCTTCACGATGGCGCGCATGCCGTCCTGTCGCGACAGGAGCTTCGGCGAGCCGAATCGCAGCCGGCCCTTGAGGAAGAGCCGGTCCAGCACGGGATTCTTCTGGCGGCTGTAGATGCTCGCCGACCCCGGGTACTCCTGTGCGATCCTCGCGCCACCCATGTTGAGGCCGACGAAGTGCGGCACGAGGAGAATGATCGGCTGGCCCTTGAGCCGGTCCAGGTGCTCGCGGCCCGTGATCGAGACGAGGTCCAGCACGCGCTCGTCGCTCGCGAACCACATGACGCTCATCTCGATGGCGTTGCGGCCCAGCGCCTCGAAATGCCGCTTCGCGAGCGCCTGGCGCTCGGGTTCGGGCATGCCGGGAAAACAGAGCGCGAGGTTCACGTCGGTGACGCGTCCCCGGCCGAAGCGGTAGAGGAGCCTGCCCAGGGCCCGGCCCATCGCGCCCAGCCACGGGGTGGGCAGGAAATGGATGGCCCACAGGAAGGCGAAGGCGGTCCAGGAGCCGATGCGAGAGAGGATCACCACCGGATCGCTCCCGGCGCCGGCGGCGCGCCCGCCGGCCGCTTGTAGCGGTTGTAACCCCAGAGATACTGCTCGGGGGCCAGGCGGATGAGCTGCTCCACGCCCTCGTTCACGGCGCGGGCCGCGGCACCGCGCCCGGCGGGCAGGGACTCCTCACGGGCGCGCAGCACCAGGCGAAATCCGCGACCGTCGGGTAGTCGCCGGGCGAAGCAGAAGACGATCGCCGCCCCCGTCGATTCCTGCAGCCGGCCGGTGAGCGTCATCGTGTAGGCCGGCCGGCCGAAGAACTCGACCCACTCCCCCTCGCCCTCGCCGGGCACCTGGTCCGGCAGGATCACGCTCGAGCCCCCCTTCTTCAGGTGCCTGAGCAGCATGCGCACGCCGGCCATGGTCGCCGGCGCGACGTTCGAGCCGTCCGGGGCCGCGCCGCGATTGCGTCCCTCGCGGATCAGGTCGTCGAGCCACGAGAGCTTGTGCGGCCGGTACATCGCGAGGATGGGCAGGCGCGTCCAGAGATAGCGGCCGGCGATGTCGTAGCCGCCCAGGTGCGGCGTGACGAAGAGGATCGGCCGGCCGGCGGCGCGAAGGCGCTCCACGCCCTCCCAGCCTTCGAGTTCGCGCACGAGCGCCGTCACCTCGTCGATCGGCCGGAAGAGCGCCCAGGCCAGCTCGGCCGCGCCCTTGCCGATCTCGGCCGCATTGCGCTTCGCGAGCGCCCGGAGGGCCCCTTCGCCGGACGCGATGCCGCTCGCGCGCAGGTTCTCGAGCGTGCGCAGGCGGAAGCGCGGAGAAAGGGCGTAGACGACGCGACCGGCGAACGCCCCGACGCGGTGGTTCGCGGGAAGGTCGAGCCAGGCGAGCAGTCGCAGCAGGAGTTTCACGGAGGGGCGCCGGCCCGTTAGGGGGTGGCGCGGGAGCGAAGTTTGCTAAAATGACGGGTTCATTCAGCGACTGTGGGGCGAACCCGATGAAATCGAATTACCTCTTCACGTCGGAATCGGTGTCCGAAGGCCACCCCGACAAGGTGGCCGACCAGATCTCCGATGCCGTTCTCGATGCCATTCTAGCGCAGGACCCCCGCTCCCGAGTGGCGGCGGAAACCCTGTGCAACACGGGCCTCGTGGTGATGGCCGGCGAGATCACGACGAACGCGCACGTCGACTACATCCAGGTCGCGCGCGACACGATCAAGCGCATCGGGTACGACAACACCGAGTACGGCATCGACTACAAGGGCTGCGCGGTCATGGTCTGCTACGACAAGCAGAGCAACGACATCGCGCAGGGCGTCGACCACGCGAGCGACGACCACCTGAACACCGGCGCCGGCGACCAGGGCCTCATGTTCGGCTACGCCTGCGACGAGACGCCGGTCCTCATGCCCGCGCCCATCTATTACGCGCACCGCCTGGTCGAGCGCCAGGCGCAGCTGCGCAAGGACGGCCGCCTCGCGTTCCTGCGCCCGGACGCGAAGAGCCAGGTCACGATGCGCTACGTGGACGGCAAGCCCCACAGCATCGACACGGTGGTGCTCTCCAGCCAGCACGCGCCGGAGTACAGCCTCGGCCACAAGATGACGGATGCGTTCTACGAGGCCGTGCGCGAGGAGATCATCAAGCCCGTGCTGCCGAAGGAATGGCTCACCGCGGATACCCAGTACCTGATCAACCCGACCGGTCGCTTCGTCGTCGGCGGCCCGCAGGGCGACTGCGGCCTCACGGGCCGCAAGATCATCGTCGACACCTACGGCGGCGCCTGCCCGCACGGCGGCGGCGCGTTCAGCGGCAAGGATCCGTCCAAGGTCGACCGCTCCGCGGCCTACGCCGCGCGCTACGTGGCGAAGAACGTGGTCGCGGCGGGGCTCGCGCGCCAGTGCCAGGTGCAGGTGGCTTACGCCATCGGCGTGGCGCGGCCGATGAACGTCACGGTCTACACCGAGGGAACGGGCGTCATTTCCGACGAGAAGATCGCGAAGCTCGTGCAGGAGCACTTCGACCTGCGGCCCAAGGGCATCGTCACGATGCTGGACCTCCTGCGACCCATCTACGAGAAGTCCGCGGCCTACGGCCACTTCGGCCGCGAGGAGCCCGAGTTCTCCTGGGAAGCCACGGACAAGGCGAAGTTCCTGCGCGAGGCCGCCGGCCTGAAGGGCGAGCCTACGCGCGCCGGGGCTGCGGCCGACTGAGGACGGTGCCGGCCGGGAGGATGCGAAACGGGCGCCGCGGCGCCCGTTTCCCTTTCGGGACGCGCGTTGCGCCGCTAGCGACCGAAGAGGCCCTTCTTCAGGATGTCGAGCGGGTTCACGGGCTCGCTCTTCTTTTCCTGGCGGGCGGGGGGCGCTTCCTGGCCCAGCATCGCCATCGTCGTCGACTTGACGCGCACGCGCAGGGACCATTCGGGGTTCCAGGCCGCGAGCAGCTTCGGGTCGGCCGGCCGCGGCGGATGCAGCAGGTTCAGTTCATTGCCGTACGCGATGCCGCGCAGCATGGCCCCGCCCGCCTGCCCGTAGATGCCCGTGGGGATCGCGCATTTCTGCGTCGAGGCGGGCAGCAGCACCCTGTCCTTCACCCACTGGTCGATCTGCGTGTTCGACAGGTAGTCCATGAGGCCCAGGCCGGCCTCGGGCAGTTCGCTCGAGCTCCAGAGGACCATGTCCTCCCCGTTGCCGCCGACGGCGGACAGGAAATAGGCGCGGGCGGTGGGCACCGCGTTCCAGGTCGACAACAGGGAACCCTTCGGGTCGCCGGGCGCCGCGAGGTTCATGCGCTCCATGAAGTCCTGGTTCTCGCCGATCGCGAACTTGAGGCTCGGGGGCACGCCCTCGCCCGAGATCGCGTGGTCGCCCCGCAGCGAGGAGTCCTTGGGTACTCGTTGCTTGTCGCGTTCGTTGGGCCAGATCGACCGCCCCGGCTCGCTCGTCGCACCGCGCTCGGGCGCGTAGCGCCCGACGAAGAACTTCGCGAAGTCCATCGGGCCGGCCGTGGCCATGTCGAGGATCTTCGGCTGCCCGGGACGTACCGCCTCGCTGCAACCCCAGTAAAGGAGGAGGCGCCCCTTGGGCTTCTGGCGCTCGACGTCCTCGGGCTTCGTGTCGGGTGCCGTGCCGCCGGGCTGCGGCTTCGGGACCGGTTCGAGCGGCAGGCTCGCCCCCATGTTCTGGCCCGGCGGGATCGCATGCGTGCCGCTGGTCCCGGCGGGCTTCTGGCGCGTGTAGAGGGCGAGGTCGAGCCACTTGCCCGGCACCATGCCGAGCTTCGAGCCGCCGAAGAAGTTGCCGATCATCCCGCCGATGAGAGGCATCTCGGTGGCCTCCTCCACGCCGGGGATCGAGACGTTCACCGTGGCGACGTCCATCCAGTAGTTGGCGATGGGCGTCTTCGCCGGGGCGGCCTTCGACTGGGCCAGGGCGATCGGGGCGGCGAGCGCGAGGGTCACCGCGAGGGCGATGCGGGAGGGGCGCGTCATGGGGTCTCCTGGGGCAAGGAAAGGAACGGGGAACGATTGCACGCTACCAAGCCGGCGCCGGCCGGGGCAAGACGAAATTCGGGCTTGACTTGACGCGCGTCAGGCTTTCCCGGGGGTGCCTTTGGTCCCCCCGCGCAGGGCTTGGATGCATGGCCGTACCCGCGTATAATTCGTCCCGTCCGAGGAGCGTTGCGACGGGGTTCCCCACCCCGCCAGGCTCGGGCTCACATCACGTGAAACGGCGCTCACCCGACTGTGCAGGACCGGGTGGGATTCCCGTTTCTCACAGCGGCATCCTTCACCCTCGCATCCGGAGAGTAACGATGAACGCTGTCGCCAAGCCTTCCCCCGCTGTCGATTACGTCGTGGCCGACCTGTCGCTTGCCGACTGGGGCCGCAAGGAAATCGCGATCGCCGAGACCGAAATGCCCGGCCTCATGGCGATCCGCGAGGAGTACGCCGCCACGCAGCCCCTGCGCGGCGCCCGCATCACCGGCTCGCTTCACATGACCATCCAGACCGCCGTCCTCATCGAGACGCTGAAGGCGCTCGGGGCGGAAGTTCGCTGGGCCTCCTGCAACATCTACTCCACGCAGGATCATGCCGCCGCCGCCATCGCCAAGGGAGGCACCGCCGTCTTCGCCGTGAAGGGCGAGTCGCTCGCCGACTACTGGGACTACACCCACCGCATCTTCGAGTGGCCGGACAACGGCCACACCAACATGATCCTCGACGACGGCGGGGACGCGACGCTCCTGCTGCACCTGGGCACGCGCGCGCAAGCCGACGCGAAGGTCCTGGACCACCCGGGCAGCGAGGAGGAGACGCTGCTCTTCGCCTCGATCCGCGCGAAGCTCGCGAAGGACCCGACGTGGTACTCGACGCGCCTCGCGAAGGTGAAGGGCGTCACGGAGGAGACCACCACGGGCGTGAAGCGCCTGTACCAGATGGCGAAGGACGGCCTGCTCAAGTTCCCGGCGATCAACGTGAACGACTCGGTCACCAAGAGCAAGTTCGACAACCTCTACGGCTGCCGCGAGTCGCTGGTCGACGGCATCAAGCGCGCCACCGACGTCATGGTCGCCGGCAAGGTCGCGCTCGTCGCGGGCTACGGCGACGTGGGCAAGGGCTCGGCGCAGGCGCTTCGCGCGCTGTCGGCCCAGGTCTGGGTCACCGAGATCGACCCGATCTGCGCCCTGCAGGCGGCCATGGAAGGCTACCGCGTCGTGACGATGGAGTACGCGGCCGACAAGGCCGACATCTTCGTGACCGCCACGGGCAACTTCAACGTCATCACGCATGACCACATGAAGGCCATGAAGGACCAGGCCATCGTGTGCAACATCGGCCACTTCGACAACGAGATCGACGTCGCTTCCCTGAAGCAGTACCGCTGGGAGAACATCAAGCCGCAGGTGGACCACGTCATCTTCCCGGACGGCAAGCGCATCATCCTGCTGGCCGAGGGGCGCCTCGTGAACCTCGGCTGCGGCACGGGCCACCCGAGCTACGTGATGAGCTCCTCGTTCGCGAACCAGACCATCGCGCAGATCGAGCTCTTCTGCAACACCGGGAAGTACCCGGTGGGCGTGTACGTGCTGCCCAAGCACCTGGACGAGAAGGTGGCGCGCCTGCAACTGGGGAAACTGAACGCGCAGCTCTCGGAGCTCTCCGACGCCCAGGCGCGCTACATCGGCGTGTCGAAGGAGGGCCCCTACAAGCCCGAAGCGTACCGCTACTAGATGCGCACGCAACGGGACAAGCCCCGGAATTTCAGCTTCGAGTTCTTCCCCCCCCGCACGCCGGAGGGGGAGGAGAAGCTGCGGGCCACGCGGCGCCAGCTGGCGCAGCTCAAGCCCACCTTCATGTCGTGCACCTTCGGCGCCGGCGGCTCGACGCAGGAGGGCACGATGCGCACGGTGTTCGAGATCCAGGCGGAGGGCCACATGGCCGCGCCGCACATCTCGTGCATCGGTTCGAGCCGCGAGTCCATCGCGCAGATGCTCGAGGCCTACCGGGCCAAGGGCATCCGCCGCCTCGTGTGCCTGAGGGGAGACCTGCCTTCGGGCATGGCGCCGGGCGGCGAGTTCCGGTACGCGACGGACCTCGTGCGCTTCGTCCGCGAACACACCGGTGACGCGTTCCATGTCGAGGTCGCCGCGTATCCGGAGTTCCATCCGCAGTCGCGGCGCCCCTCGGACGACCTCCGCCACTTCAGGGAGAAGGTCGACGCGGGCGCCAACTCGGCGATCACGCAGTACTTCTACAACGCCGACGCGTACTCGCATTTCGTCGAGTCGGTCGAGGCGCTCGGCGTCGACATTCCGATCGTGCCCGGCATCATGCCGATCACGAACTGCGCGCAGCTCTCGCGCTTCTCCGATGCCTGCGGCGCGGAGATCCCGCGCTGGGTCCGCCTGCGGCTCGAGAGCTTCGGCGACGACACCGCCTCCATCAAGGCCTTCGGGCTCGACGTGGTGACGGAACTGTGCGAGCGCCTCCTCGAGCTCGGCGCGCCGGGGTTGCATTTCTATACGCTCAACCAGGCCGGTCCCACCTCGACCATCTGGCAGCGCCTGGGCCTGTAGGGCCTTCGCGTCGCGAAGGTGCCGGGTAGAATCCCGGCACCCTCGCGACCCGGAGTTGCCCTTGACTGCCCCTCCTGCCGTTTCCGCCCCCCCTTCGCTCGCGACGCGCCTCAAGGCGAGTCCGCCGAGAGAAGCGGCCGTCCTCCTGGCTGCGCAATCGCCCGCCGCCGCGGTGGGCGCGCTTCTCGAACTCAACCCCGGCGTCGCCCAGGACCTGCTTGCGGAACTCCCCCAGGAGTCGCTCGATGCGTTCGCGCGCGTCGCCTCTCCCGAGGTGGCGCGCCAGTGGCGGCGCAATGCGCGGTATCCCGACGGCACCGTCGGCCGTCTCATGGAGCCGGCGTACGCCGTCTTCGCGCCGCAAGCCACCGTGGGCGAGGCCATCGAGCAGCTGCGCGGGCTCGTGCGCACGGCCTTCGTGACCTACGGCTATGTCGAGGACCCGCAGGGACGCCTTCTCGGGCTCATCACGATGCGCGACCTGCTGTTCTCCGACAGGGACATCCGGCTCGATGCCGTGATGCTGCGCGATGTCTTCGCGTTCCGACCGGACATGACGGTCTCCGACGCCATGAAGCTCACGCTCAACCGCCACTTCCCGGTCTATCCGGTGTGCGATCCGGCGGGAAGGCTCCTGGGCCTCGTGCGAGGGGCGGCGCTCTTCGAGGAGGAGGCCTTCGAGATCACGGCCCAGCCCGGTGCCATGGTCGGCGTCGAGCGCGAGGAGCGCGTCACCACCTCGCTCGCGCGGGCGTTCCGGTTCCGCCATCCTTGGCTTCAGCTCAACCTGCTCACGGCGTTCGCGGCGGGCGGGGTCGTGGCGATGTTCCAGGGCACGGTGGACCGGCTCGTGATCCTCGCGACCTTCCTGCCCGTGCTCGCCGGCCAGTCGGGCAATACGGGCTGCCAGGCGCTCGCCGTCACGGTGCGCGGCATCACGCTCGGGGACATCCGCCCCGGGGGCGGCAAGGCGCTCGTGGCCAAGGAAGCCCTGCTGGGGCTCGCGAACGGGGCGGTGACGGGCGTGGTGTGCGGGTTGGCGATGTTCCTGCTGGCGCGCGCCCAGGAGTCGGCGCACGCCCTGTGGCTCGGCGTCGCGGTCTGCCTCGCCATGATGGGCAGCTGCGCGGTGAGCGGCGTCTCGGGGGCGCTGGTGCCCCTGGTGCTCAAGCGCCTGGGCGCCGACCCCGCCACGGCCTCCAGCATCATCGTGACCACGGCCACCGATGTCGCGAGCATGGGGATGCTGCTGGGGCTCGCGACCCTCATGGTGCGCTGAATATTCGATTGTCCTTCGCCTCGCATCGACCTATCATCGGCGCCATGATCCGTTCCCTCCTTGCCGCGATCCTCGCCATCGGCCTGCTGCTCCCTTGCGTCGCGTCCGCGCAGGAGCAAGCGTTCGCCAACCGCGCCACCGAACTGAAGGATCGCCCTTCGTTCGACGGCCGTACCGTGTCGCCGGTGCCCGATGGCACCGCCGTCAAGGTGCTCTCCCGGCAGGGGGGCTGGACGCAGGTCGAAATGGGCGCGAACAAGGGCTGGATCCGCGTTTTCCACCTTCGCTTTCCCTCGACCGTCGAGCAATCCTCGGGCGGCGGCGCCCTGTCCGGCCTCACGTCCATTTTCGGCTTCGGCGGCGGCAAGCGCGGGCCCGAATCGTCCAAGGTGGCCACCATCGGGATCCGCGGGCTCACGCCGGAGGATTTCCAGTCGTCCTCGCCCGACCCGGCCGCGCTGAGGAAGCTCCAGTCCTACCGCTCCGACAAGGCCTCGGCCGAGCGCTTCGCGAAGGAAGCGAAGTTGGCTCCGGTGCGCATCGACTACGCGAAGGGATCCTGATGAAACGCGCATTCGCGCTGGCGTTCCTGGCCGCGGCGGCCGCCGCACTGCCGGCGCACGCCCAGCTGGGCAACATCGGCAATATCCTGGAATTCGGCAAGAAGGCCGTCGAGGTCGGCCAGAAGGTCCAGGAAGCGACGAAGGAATATTCCGTCGACGAGGAGATCGCGCTCGGCGAAGGGATCGCATCGGGCTTCCTCGGCGCGACGAAGCTCCACCCGGACGAGCGCCTGCAGCGCTACGTGAATCGCGTGGGACGCTGGCTCGCCTCGCAGACCGAGAAGCCGGACCTGCCCTGGACCTTCGGCGTGATCGACACGGAAACGATCAACGCCTTCGCGATGCCCGGCGGCACGGTGATCGTCTCGCACGGCCTGGTGAAGCGCCTCGCGAGCGAATCGGAACTCGCCGGCGTCCTCGCCCACGAGATCGCGCACGTGCTGCGGCGGCACCAGATCTCGGCCATCCAGTCGGGGGCCTGGGGCGATGTCGGCAAGTCCGTGGGCGCCGAGATCATCGCGCAGAAGGTCGGGAAGAACGACGCGCTCGGCCTGAAGACGCAGCTCGCCAATCTGGGCGCCGACCTGGTGCGCGACGGGCTCTTCATGAAGCCCCTGGACCGCGGCCTGGAATACGAGGCGGATCGCATCGGCGTCGTCATCGCCACCCGGGGCGGCTACGATCCTTACGGCCTGGTCGCGGTGCTCACGATGCTCGCCACCGTGAAGCCCGAGGAATCCGGCGCCTCCATCACGTTCTCGACGCACCCCTCGCCCGCGGACCGCATCGCGGAACTCGAGAAGGTGGTGCCCGCGACGCTCGAGCAGTACGCGCGCCAGCCGCAGGTCGATGGGCGTTTCCGCCAGAATGCCGGCCTGAAATAGCGCGGGCCGGCCGGGAAGAGCGATAAGGGCGCCTCGCGGCGCCCTTTCTCATGGCGTGGACGCCCGCGGTCACTTCAGGTTCGCGACCTTCTTGGAGCGGGCGTGCTGCGCCTCCTGGGCGTGGATCTGCGCGTAGGCGTGATGGGCGGCGCCCTCGGCCTCGCCCACCTTCACCGGAAGGCCCATGTCGGAGAGAACCGACCCGAGCGCCGAGAGGCAGAGCATCACGTTCTCCGGCTTGCACGAGTAGCCCATGATGCCCACGCGCCAGATCTTGCCGGCCAGGGGGCCGAGCCCGGCGCCGATCTCGAGGTTGAACTCGGTGAGGAGCGTCTTCCTCACCTCGGCCTCGCGCGACTGCACGGCCTGCGGAATGTGCACCGCGTTCATCTGCGGCAGGCGGGCGCCCTCGTCCACGAGATACTGCAGGCCCATCGCCTCCAGCCCCGCCTTGAGGGCGAGGTGGTGCCGGTGGTGGCGGGCCCAGCAGTTCTCGAGCCCTTCTTCCTTGATGAGCAACAGCGCCTCGTGCAGCGCGTACAGGCTGTTGGTGGGCGCGGTGTGATGGTAGGTGCGGGTCGTGGCGCCCCAGTAGCCGAGCAGCAGGTTCATGTCCATGAACCAGCTGTGGATCTTGTCCTTGCGCGCCTTCACGTGCTCGACGACGCGGTCGTTGAACGAGACGGGCGACAGGCCCGGCGTGCACGACAGGCACTTCTGGCTGGCGGAATACACCGCGTCGACCTCCCAGTCGTCGACGAGCACGGGCGTGCCGGCCAGCGAGGTCACGGCGTCCATGATCACCAGCGCGTCGTGCCGGTGGGCGACCTGCACGAGGCTCTTCGCGTCGGACTGCACGCCGGTGGAGGTCTCCGCATGGACGAAGCCGACGACGCGCACGCCGGGGTTCTTCCGGAGCGCGTCCTCGAGCTTCTGCGGATCGCACGGCTGGCCCCATTCGTCCTCGACCACGATGGGAATGCCACCGGCGCGTTCCACGTTCTCGATCATGCGACCGCCGAAGACGCCGTTGCGGCACACGATGACCCTGTCCCCCGGGGCCACCATGTTCACGAAGCAGTACTCCATGCCGACGGAACCGGGCCCGGAGACGGGGAAGGTGAGCGCGTTCTTCGTCTGGTAAGCGTAGCGCAGGAGCGACTTGAGCTCCTCCATCATCTCGACGAAGACCGGGTCGAGGTAGCCGATCGTCGGAAGGCTCATCGCCGCCATCACGCGCGGGTTGATCTCCGACGGGCCCGGACCCATGAGGGTGCGCTGCGGCGGGTGGAACGAGTGGATCTTCTTGGTGGGTGCCTGGTGCTTGAGCGTGGTCATGGGGTCTTTCCTGTTGTGCGTCCGTCGCGCGTGCGCCGGGGAATTCGAAGCGGGAATGCGGTCGCCTCCGGGAGGGGGCGTCAACCTCGCCCGGGCGTGAATCGCACGATCGTTCCCTGCGTGGTGTCGGGCAGGGACTGCGGGTCGACGCCGGATTCCCCGTCGGGATCGAAGGCGAGGTCGCCATCGGGTTCCGGCCGGCCGGTCGCCGCGAGGTTCGCGAAGTCGTAGAGGGTGCGGTCCATCAGGTGCGAGGCGGTGACGCGCGTGAGCGCGCTGAAGATCGAGATCACGCGGCCGGGATGCTTCTTCTCCCATTCGCGCAGCATCGCCTTCGTCTGCTTCCTCTGCAGGTTCTCCTGCGAACCGCACAGGTCGCAGGGGATGATCGGGAACCGGCGGTCCTCGGCGTAGGCGGCGAGGTCGCCTTCCTCCACGTAGGCGAGCGGGCGGATCACGATGTGCTCGCCGTTGTCGGAGACGAGCTTGGGCGGCATCGCCTTGATCTTGCCGTTGTGGAAGAGGTTCATGAAGAACGTCTCCAGGATGTCGTCGCGGTGGTGGCCCAGCGCGATCTTCGTCGCGCCGATCTCCTTCGCCACGCGGTAGAGCACCCCGCGGCGAAGACGCGAGCACAGGGAGCACATCGTCTTGCCCTCGGGGATCACGCGCTTCACCACGCTGTGGGTGTCCTGGACCTCGATGCGGAAAGGCACGCCGATCGACCGGAGGTAGTCCGGCAGCACGTGTTCCGGGTAGCCGGGATGGCGTTGGTCGAGGTTCACCGCGACCAACTCGAAGGGCACCGGGGCGCAGTCGCGCAGGTGCATCAGGACGTCGAGCAGGGCGTAGCTGTCCTTGCCGCCGGACAGGCACACCATGACCTTGTCGCCCGGGACGATCATCGAGAAGTCGGCGATGGCCTCGCCCACGAGACGGCGGATGCGCTTCCTGCGCTTGGCGGTCTCGAAGTCGGCCTTGCGCGTGTCGCGCAGGGTGTCGGTCATGGTCGGGGGGCTCTAGAGGGCGATCGACCGCCCGCCGTCCACCGCCAGGATCTGGCCGGTGACGAACGGAGCGTCGAGCAACAGGTATTTTACCGCGCCGGCGATGTCTTCCGGGCTGCCGGTCCGGCGCAGGGGGGTCTGGGCCGTGATGCGGGCCCGTTCCGACGGCGGATAGGCATCGTCGGGCTCGGGCCAGAGTATCGCGCCCGGGGAGACGCCGTTCACGCGCACGGCCGGGGCGAGCTCGAGCGCGAGCGAGCGGGTGAGCCCGGCGAGGCCCGCCTTGGCGACGGTGTACGCCGTGAAATCGCGCAGCGGACGCTCGGCATGGATGTCGACGATGTTCACGATGGCCCCGCCAGTCCGGGCCAGGTGCGGCGCGGCCGCCTTCGCGAGGAACATCGGGGCGCGCAGGTTCGTCGCGGAAAGTTCCTCCCAGTCGGCCGGCGTGAGCGTGCCGAAGGGCGTGGCCCGGAAGCCGGACGCGTTGTTCACGAGCCCGTCGAGCCGGCCGAAGCGCGCGACCGACTCGGCGACGAGGGCTTCGAGCGAGGCGGTATCGGCGAGGTCGCCTTCGACGACTCCGGCACTCGCGGCCCGGGCCGCGTTCAGTAGGGCGACGAGGGTCTCGGCTTCCGCGCGCGAGGACCGGCAGTGCACGATCACGCGAACGCCCGCGTCGTGAAGCTTCCGGACGATGGCGGCGCCCACGCGCTTCGCGCCCCCCGTCACCAGAACCGCCGGCTCGCGCATGGTGCTATATTTCCCCGAGTGATCGCCCGGCCGCCCGAACGGGGCGGCGTTCTGCAAGAGGCGGCCATTCTAGCCGAACGCTGCCCTGCGCCCTCCGGCGCGAATCCCGATCCCATGTCCCGCCCCGCCGAACTTTCGCTTCCCGCCCCGGCGCCCGAGGCCGCGGCCCATTCGCACGCTCTCGCCGAACACATCGCCGGCGAGATCGCCGAGGCGGGCGGCTGGATCCCCTTCTCGCGTTACATGGAGCTCGTGCTCTACGCGCCGGGCCTGGGCTACTACGCGGCCGGCGCCCGCAAGATCGGCGGGGAAGGCGATTTCGTGACCTCTCCCGAGATCTCCCCGATGTTCGCGCGATGCCTCGCGATGCAGGCCATCCAGGTCATGGAACGCTCGGCCGCGGAAGTTCTCGAGCTCGGGCCGGGCACCGGCGTGCTGGCGGCGGACCTGTTCGCCGAACTGAAAGCGCAGGGATCGGCGCCGCGCAAGTACCGCCTGCTCGAGGTGAGCGCGGACCTGCGCGAGCGCCAGCGCGCGCACATCGCCTCGCGCCACCCGGAGGACCTCGACCGCTTCGAGTGGATCGAGAGCCTTCCGCCGGTCCTCAACGGGTTCGTGGTGGCCAACGAGGTCCTGGACGTGCTGCCCTGTTCCCTGGTGCGCCGGGCCGCTGGCGGCGACATCCTGGAGCGCGGCGTCTCGGTGGCCGAGGCGGGGTTCGGTTGGGAGGACACGCCCCTCGCGGACGGGGAGTTGCGGCGGCGCGTGCTGCGCATCCTGCCGCCCGGCGACTACGAGTACCTCACGGAGGTGAACCTCGCCGCCGAGGCGCTCGTTCGCACGGTCGCCGGATCGCTCGAGCGCGGCCTCGCCCTCTTCATCGACTACGGCTACGCCCATGCCGAGTACTACCATCCCCAGCGGTCGATGGGGACGCTGCGCTGCCACTACCGCCACCGGTTCCACAACGATCCGTTCTTCCTGCCCGGCCTTCAGGACATCACGGCGCACGTCGATTTCTCCGCGATGGCGCGGGCGGCGGAATCGGCCGGCGCGGAGGTGATGCCCTACACGACGCAGGCCCACTTCCTCATTTCCTGCGGCCTCGCCGTGCTCGTCTCCGAGGTCGACCCGGGCATGACGCTCTCGCGCCTGAAGGCCACCAGCGCGGTGCTCCGGCTCATCAACCCCCAGGAAATGGGCGAGATCTTCAAGGTGCTCGGCATCGCCCGGGGCCTCTCGCCGCCCTTCCTGGGCTTCCAGTCCGCGCGGCCGCTTGCGCTCGAGCCGGCGGAATAGGTCGCGCCGCGCCGCTTCGGGCTAGAATGGCCGGGAGCGCAGGACGGGAAGTCGTTCCCGCCATGACCCGCGCGGGACGGAAGACCACTTCCGCCCGGCATCGACCCAGAGGAGATGATTCATGAAGAAGTGCATCGCGGCGTTCGTCGCCGCCAGCCTGGCGCTTGCCGTCGGCGTCGCCAGCGCGCAGGACAAGAAGACCCGCATCGCCATCGGCACCGGCGGCACGAGCGGGGTGTACTACCCGCTGGGCGGCGGCCTCGCGGCCGTCCTGTCCAAGTACGTTCCCGGCGTCGACGCGACTGCCGAAGTCACGGCCGGCTCCATCGCCAACCTGCAGCTCATCGGCGGGGGCAAGTCCGAGATCGGCTTCACGATGGCGGATTCGGCCTGGGACGCCTACAACGGCCTCGAGAAGTTCAAGGACAAGAAGGTGGGCCTTCGCACGCTCGTCGTCTTCTACCCGAACCGCATGCAGGTGGTCACGGTCGACGGCAAGGGCATCGAGAAGTTCGCGGACCTGAAGGGCAAGCGCATCTCCACCGGCGCACCCGCCTCCGGCACGGAGGTGATGTCCATGCGCCTGCTGGAGGCCCATGGCATCGACCCCAACAAGGACGTGACGCGCGAGCGCCTGTCCGTGGGCGAATCCGTCAGCGCGCTCAAGGACGGCAAGATCGACGCCCTCATGTGGGTGGGCGGCGTGCCGACGCCGGGCCTCACGGACCTCGCGGCCACCCCGGGCAAGAAGATCAAGCTCATCGACCACGGCGACGGCGCCGAGGGCATGCGCAAGAAGTACGGCCCGATCTACGTGAAGAACCGGATCCTCGCCAATGCCTATCCCGGCGAGTCGCGCGAGACCACGAACGTGGACGTCTGGAACCTGCTCGTCGTGCCGGAGAACGCCGACGAAAAGCTGGTCTACGAGATCACCAAGACGATGTTCGAGAAGAAGGAAGAACTCGTGAAGGTCCACAAGGACGCCTCCTTCCTGTCCCTCGACACGCAGATGACGGGGGCCTCGCCCATCCCGTTCCACCCGGGCGCCCTGCGTTACTTCAAGGAGAAGGGCCTCAAGGTCAATTGACCTTTCCGTCTTCGCCTTTCCCCCCAGGGGCCCGTTCGCGGGCCCTTGTTCTTTGGGAGACGCGGGCGGTCGCACGGGGGCGGGAGCGCTAACCCCTTGATTCGCCTTGCTTCGGGGGATTTATGCTGCAGTGCAAAAAATAATGACCGAAACCCCTTGACTTCGCCCGGTTCTGGCCTAAAATTCGCCATTGTGCAGTGCAGCAAAAAGGCTGCCGCGACCATCGAATCCCGCCAAAAGCCCAACAGGAGCCGCCATGAACCAAACGTTCAAGATCGAGCAGTTCACCGCCGCCAACGAAGCCGCGATCAACCAGTTCGCCCACTTCGCCCAGATGTCCCTCGCCAACCTCGAGAAGTTCGCCGCGATCGGCCTGGACGCCGCCCGCGACTCCGTCGAGCAGGCCACCGCCCACGCCGCTTCCCTCGCGGGCGCCAAGGACGTGCACGAAGTGATCGCCATCAACTCCGCCGCCCTCGAGCCGGTCATGAAGCGCGCCTACGCCTACTCGCGCACCGTGTACGAGACCGCCGCCGAGACCAACGCCGAAGTGAAGAAGGTCATCGAGAAGCAGACCTCGGATCTGAGCAAGTCCGCCACCTCCTCCATGGAAGAGGCCTTCAAGTACGCCCCGGCCGGCTCGGAAGCCTACGTCGGCAACGTGAAGTCCGCGATCGCCGCCGCGCAGAACGCCTACGAGAACCTCGCCTCGATCAACAAGCAGCTGGTCGAGTCCGTCGAGAAGACCGTCGAGCAGAACGTGGCCACGGTGAAGAAGGCCGCCGCCGCGCCGAAGGCCCGCCGCACGACGAAGCGCAAGTAGTCGCGAAGGCCCCGCAAGGCGGGGTCCTTCCGAAACCGCCTTGAAGAAGGGCTCCCGGGATTCCCGGGGGCCCTTTTCATTTCAGCTTCCCTCGAGCAGCGCCGAGATCCTTGCGGTGCGCGCCGTGCGGATCGCGGCCGCGACGTTGTCGGCCTGTCCGCGGGCGATGGCGGCGGCGTCGACTTCCAGGGCCGCCTTCCGGGCGCTTTCGATCCGTTCGCGCGGCACCTGTCGCGAAAGGCGGCGGGCGCGCAGGTCGCTCTCGCAGACTTCCAGGAGGCGTGCGAGCCGGTCCGGGCGCCGGAACGCATCGGTCCGCTCGAGCAGCGCGAGGAGCGCTTCGGGTCCGAGGCCGGCGGCGCCCTCGGCCGCCGCCCGTTCGCGCGCCGCCAGCTCCGCCAGGTCGCGGCACTCTCCCGGCGCGTTCACGCGTTCGCAGAGGTGCCGGACGTCCTGCGGGGCGAGCCCGACCGTGAGGGCGGCGAATCGCACCGGGGTCGCGAAGGCCGTCGCCGCGTCGAGCCGGGCCAGCAGGAGTTCGAGGCCGCCCCCTTCGGCGAGGGCGCCGATCTCCGGCAGGACCCGGCCCAGGGCGCCGGATTGCGCCAACACCGTCACGAAGCGAGCCGGCTTCGGTTCGCCCAGCCCGCGGGCGAGCTCCTGCCACACGCGTTCCGGCACGAGGTGATCGGCCTCGCCGTCCTCGACCATGCGTCGCAGCAACGCCATCGTCTCCGGCGCCACGTCGAACCCGAATCGCGCGGAGAAGCGGGCCACGCGCAGGATTCGAACGGGATCCTCGGCGAAAGCCTCGCTCACGTGGCGCAGCACGCCGCGCTCGAGGTCCGCCTTGCCGCCGTAGGGATCGACGAGCGTGCCGTCCTCGGCGCGCGCCATCGCGTTGATCGTGAGGTCGCGCCGGCGGAGGTCCTCCTCCAGCGTCACGTCCGGCGCGGCATGGAACGCGAAGCCCTTGTACCCGGGTCCCGTCTTGCGTTCGGTCCGGGCGAGCGCGTACTCCTCGTGCGTTTCGGGATGCAGGAAGACCGGGAAGTCCGAGCCGACCGGGCGGAAGCCGAGCTTCGCCATGGCATCCGGCGTGGCGCCCACCACGACCCAGTCGCGGTCCACGACCGGAAGTCCGAGCAGTTCGTCCCGGACCGAGCCGCCGACGGCGTAGGTCTTCATCGGCGACTCGCGACGCAGTCCACGGCCGCGGCCCTAGCGGCTGCGGAAGCGATCGTAGCGATCGCGCGGGCCCTGGTGCCCCATGTACTCGGGCACCACCGCCTGCATCGCCGCGGGCGCGAAGCCGAACACCGGCGGGAAACCGCAGCCGCAGACGCTGTCGACTTCCATCGAGCGCAGGTTGTCACGGGTCATCACCGGGCCGGGCAGGCGTTCGAGGAACATCGCCTGGAGCTGCGCCACCGGGCCGGGGAGGGCCAGGATCGCGCGCCGCTTTCCGAGCTGGCCCGCGACGAAGCGGACGATGTCGGCGAGCGTGTAGGCACCGGGTCCGCACAGGTCGAACGACTGCCCCGCGGTGGCCGGCTCGTCCAGCGCGATGTCGACGCAGCGCGCCACGTCCTCGACCCACACGGGCGCGAAGCGGCACGAGGCGCCCGCGAGCGGCACCACGGGCAGCAGCTTCACGAGCTCAGCGAAGAGGTTGAGGAAGCTGTCGTCGCGCCCGAAGATCACCGAAGGCCTGAGGATCGTCGCGTCGATGCCGCCGGCGGCGCGGATCGCTTCCTCGCCGCGGCCGCGCGATTGGAGGTAGAGGCTCGGGCCCGACGCACCCGCATGAAGCGCGCTCACGTGCACGAGCCGGCGCACGCCGCGCTCGGCCATGAGGCGCACGAGCCGGGCCGGCAATTCGACGTGGACCTTCTCGAACGGCTGGCGCGCGCTCTGGTGCAGGATGCCCACCAGGTTCACCACCGCATCGACGCCGTCGAGCGCCTGCGCGAGGGTATCGGGATCCTGGGGGCTGCCGCGGCGAATCTCGACGGACGGCAGCACCTGCAGAAGCCGGGCCTTGCCGAGATCGCGCGTGAGCACGCGCGGCTCCCGGCCGGATCGCACGAGGCGGGCGCACACCGAACGTCCGACGAACCCGGTTCCGCCCAGCACGAGGACGCGGCGGGCCCTCACGGCAACGCGGCGACCGCGGCCGCATTGCCGCCGTCTCGCCCGGGGATGGTGCCCATCAGCTGGCGCAGGCTCGCCGCCTGCCCCGTGAGGCGGTGGCGGTAGAACCAGGCGTTCGCCATCACTTTCTTCACGTAGTCGCGCGTCTCGTTGAAGGGAATCGACTCGGCATAGATCGCGCCTTCGAGGGGTTTCGCGTCCTGCCAGCGGCGGGCGCGGCCGGGCCCGGCGTTGTAGCCCGCGGTGGCGAGGATCGGATCGCCCAGGTCCGTGAGTACCCGCCGGAAATAGTAGGTGCCCATGGCCACGTTGGTCTGCGGGTCGGTGAGGAGGGCGGGCCGGTACGGGTCGATCGGGATCTGCTTGGCGACCCAGCGGGCCGTCGCGGGCATGAGCTGCATCAGGCCCGTCGCCCCGACGCGCGACTTGATCGAGACGTTGAAGCGGCTTTCCTGCCGGATGAGGGCGTACACCATCGACTCGTCGACGCCGAACTGCTGCGCGGCCGAGATGAGAGCCTCGCGGTGCGGGATCGGATAGCGGCGCGTGAAGTCGTGACGCACGAGCGTCCGGTCGGCGGTGCCGATGGAACGGTCGATGAGCCCGGCCTCCGCGGCGAGCTGTGAGGCCGCGAGGAGCCCGCGGTCGTCCATGTTCTTCAGGCCGAAGACCCATTCGCGAAACGCCTCGGCGTTGAGTTCCAGCCGGTAAAGGGCGAACGCGCGCTGGATCGAGGGGATGGCCCTGAGCCGCGCGAGATCCTCCTCGGCGGGAGGATTCGCGGTCCAGTCGGGTTTCTCCACGCGACCGATGTCCTCCGCGGCGAGCAGGCCGTAGAAGTGGCGCTCGCGGGCGAGCGGGCCGAGGATCGCGGCGGAAGCCTCGCGCGAGCCGCCTTCGGCGAGGCCCCTCGCGAGCCAGTACCGCCAGGCGGGATCTCGCGCCTCCTCGGGGGACATCACGTTGATCGCCCCGCGCACGGCGGCCCAGTCGCCCGCGCGCAGCGCGGATCGCGCCTTCCAGGCGAGTTGCGCGTCCGTGAGCGGCGCCTCTGCGGCCCGCTCGTACCAGGCGAGGGCGCGGGGATGATGCGACTGGGCGGCGGCGAAGGCGATCTGTCCGTAGCCGTAGCGCGTGTCGTCCGCGCCGAGCACCGCGGCGTGGGCCTCGAGGTGCGCGGCGGCTTCGTCCGGCTTCGAGCGCGCCAGGCGCCCGACGGCGAAGAGAAGCAACTCGTGCGTGGCCCGCGTCGGGATCCTGCTCTTCTCGCCCGCCAGGTACTTCGAGGGATCGGCTGCTGCGCGCTCGAGCGATTTCTCGTTGAACTGTTCCCTGGCCGGCAGCATCGCGTTGGCCCGCCGAGCGTCCTTCTGCAGGTTGGCGGCCAGGAGCTTGCGCACGCGCTCCCATATCTCGGGCGAGCCCACGAGCCGCCGGGCTGCGGCGGCCTCGAAGGGCGCGGTGCAGGCCGCGGGCGCCTCGCGGCCGGCGAGAAAGAGGGCGCGGGCTTCCTTGTGGGCTTCCGGGTCGTCCTGCAGGATGCGCGACTGCAGGGCGTGGCAAGCCACCTCGGCATCCTCGGAAAGCAAGGCGGGGTGCTCGGCGCGGAAGAGATCCCATTGACCGGAGTTGCCCAGGACCTTGAGCCAATCGCGGCGAAGGGTGTCCGCGAGCGGTCCGTCCGCGTGCTTCGCGAGGAAGGCGTGGATGTCCTCGGGGGCGGCGCGCTCGAGCGTGGCCGCGAGCTGCCAATAGGCCGGATACGAGGCGAGCGGGTGCCCGGCGGTGCGGGTCCGAAGCGACTCGAGTGCCTTGGCGTTGCCCGCGCGAAAGGCCTCGCGAGCCGCGACGATGTCCGCGTCGACCCCGGCCCCGGCGGCGGTCCCTGCGGCGAGCAGGAGCGAAGACGCGAAAATCTTGAAGGAGGTCAACGCCACGGCAGATCCGATCCCCTAGAGTAGCGGCCATTATAGGGCTCGCCGCCCGGGTTTCCGCGCGCCTTCGCGCGGGGCCGGGCATGCGCGATCGGGTACCATGAAGGCGATCGCGGCGAAGAGTCCGCGAAAAGGGAGGAGTGACGCATGGCCGAAGTAATGACGCCCCAGTTCTGGGCCGCCCTGATGGCGATCATCGGCGTGAACATCGTGCTCTCGGGCGACAACGCCGTGGTCATCGCCCTGGCCGCCCGTTCGCTGCCGCCGCACCAGCAGAAGCAGGCGATCCTCTGGGGCAGCGGCGCGGCCATCGTGATGCGGATCGTGCTCACGATCGTCGCGGTGGAACTGCTGCGGCTGCCCTACCTCAAGATCATCGGCTCGATCCTCCTCCTGTGGATCGCCGTGCAGCTGCTGCTGCCGGAGGACGAGGAGGGCGGGGACGGGCCGGCCGTCGGCGGCCTGGGCGCGGCCATCCGCACCATCCTCATCGCGGACCTGGTGATGAGCCTCGACAACGTGATCGCCGTGGCGGCCGCCGCGAAGGGCAGCATGTTGCTGCTCGTGCTGGGCCTCGCCATCAGCATCCCGCTCGTCATCTTCGGCAGCACCATGCTCCTCAAGGTCATGGAGCGCTTCCCCGTCATCATCACGCTGGGCGCCGCCCTGCTGGGCTGGGTGTCCGGTGACATGGCCGTAACCGACCCCGCCATCAAGGACTGGGTCGATGCCAACGCCGCGTGGCTGCACACGGCCGCCCCCGCCGCCGGCGCGGCCGGCGTCGTGGCCGTGGGCAAGTGGCTGGCGTCGCGCGCCGAGTCGCAGCACAAGGAAGGCCCCGAGGTGGATCTCGCGAAGGCCGGTTCCGGCGAGCCGGGCGCCAAGTAGCGCCCGACGCCACTCAAGGGAGACACGAAGATGTTCCGCATCCTGGTCGCCGTCGACGGCTCCGAATCCTCGGACCGTGCCGTCTCGCACCTGCTGAAGAAGCTCGCCTGGTACAAGGACAGCCTGGAGGTCCATCTGCTCAACGTGCAGCCCTCCCTGCCCGCGGGCGTGGCGAAATTCGTTCCCGCGACCCAGCTCCAGGACTACCACCGGGAACACGCCGAGTCGACGCTCGCCTCGGCGCGCGCGATCCTCGATGCCGCGAAGATCCCCTACGTCACGCACATCGGCGTGGGCGAACCGGCCCACGTCATCGCGGGCTACGCGAAGGACAAGTCCATCGACCAGATCGTGATGGGCACGCGGGGCCTGGGCTCCGTGGCGGGCGTGGTGATGGGCTCGGTTACCACCAAGGTGCTCGGCCTGGCCGACGTCCCGGTGCTGCTCGTCAAGTAACGCGTTTACCGGCGCGAATCGCGCCATTCGTTGACCCCGGTCAATTCCGCCGAACCGATTGACCCGGGTCAATTCCGCAAGGCCTCTCGCGGGCCGATGATTTTGCGATAAGGTGAGCGCGAAGGGCGACCACGCCCTCGACATCCGTCCGTACCCCCATCGGAACTGAGGAGAAACCATGCAGAACGCACCTGTCCCCCGCTTTTTCCGTCGCACCGCCGTCGCCTTGTCGATCGGCATCGCCTCGCTCGCCGGCGCCTTCCCGTCCTTTGCCTGGGAGCCCACCAAGAACGTCGAGTTCATCGTCCCCGCCGGCACCGGCGGCGGCGCGGACCAGATGGCCCGCCTCGTCCAGTCGATCATCGCCAAGCACAACCTGATGAAGCAGTCGATGATCGTCGTGAACAAGGGTGGCGGCGCCGGGGCCGAGGGTTTCCTCGAGTTGAAGGGTGCCAAGGGCGATCCGCACAAGATCGTCATCACGCTCTCGAACCTGTTCACCACGCCGCTCGCCACGGGCGTCCCGTTCAACTGGAAGGACCTCACGCCGGTTCGCATGCTGGCCCTCGACCAGTTCGTCCTCTGGGTCCACAAGGACAACCCGGCGAAGACTGCGAGGGAATACATCGAGGCGGTGAAGAAGGCGGGCCCGGGCAAGATGAAGATGGGCGGTACGGGCTCCAAGCAGGAAGACCAGATCATCACGGTCGCCCTCGAGAAGCGATCCGGCGCCAAGTTCACCTACATCCCCTACAAGGGCGGCGGCGAGGTCGCGACGCAGCTGGTCGGCAAGCACATCGACTCCACGGTGAACAACCCCATCGAGGCCGTGGCCCAGTGGCGCGCGGGCAACCTGAAGCCCCTGTGCGTGTTCGACAACGAGCGCATGCCGTACAAGGGCAAGGTCGCCGGCGACTACAGCTGGAACGACATCCCGACCTGCAAGGAGGCCGGCGTCGACACCGACTACGTCATGCTCCGTGGCATCTTCATGGCGGGCGGCGTCACGCCCGACCAGGTGAAGTACTACGTCGACCTCATGGAGAAGGTCCGCCAGACGCCCGAGTGGAAGAAGTTCATGGAGGACGGCGCCTTCAACCAGACCGCCATTTCCGGCAAGGAGTACGCGGATTGGGTGGCCAAGGCCGAGACGCTCCACCTGGGCCTCATGAAGGACGCAGGCTTCCTCGCGCCGGGCAAGAAGTAGGTCGCGCAGCCCCGGGGGGCGCCTTGGGCGCCCCCCGCGCTTTCACGCACGAGAATTCCACCGGGGAGAAAAAAGGATGGATGAGAAGAAACCGGTCACGTCCATGCGCGTGGCCGAACTGGTGATGGCGGGCCTGTTCCTGGCCTTCGGGGCGCTCGTCATGTGGGACAGCCGCCGGCTCGGCTCGGACTGGGCGGAGGATGGCCCCCAGGCGGGCTACTTCCCGTTCTACATCGGCCTGCTGATCGTGGTGTCCGCCGGGGCGATCATCTTCCGGGCGCTCAACCTCGGCGAGAAGGGGCGCGCGGCGTTCGTCGAGTGGGGGCAGCTGAGGATGATCCTCACGGTCACGATCCCGACGGTCATCTACGTCGCGCTCATCGCGAACCCCTGGTTCAGCCTCGGCATCTACGTCGCCTCGGCGATCTTCATCGCCTTCTTCATGTGGCACCTGGGCAAGTACGGCTGGGCTCGCATCGCTCCGGTCTCGGTGGGCGTGATGGTGTTCTTCTTCTTCATGTTCGAGGTGTGGTTCAAGGTGCCCCTGCCCAAGGGTCCCCTCGAGGCTGCCTTCGGATTCAGCTGACCCGGAGCCCCCATGCAAGAAATCCAGTCCCTGATGGGCGGCTTCGCCGTCGCCATGACGTGGTTCAACCTCGCGCTCATGTTCGCCGGCGTCACGCTCGGCGTGCTGATCGGCGTGCTGCCCGGCCTGGGCGGGGCGAACGGCGTCGCGATCCTGCTGCCGCTCACCTTCTCCATGTCGCAGCAGCCCGGGGGCACCACCTCCGCCATCATCCTGCTGTCGTGCATCTACTGGGGCGCGCTCTTCGGGGGCGCCATCACGTCGATCCTCTTCAATATTCCCGGCGAGCCCTGGTCCGTGGCGACCACCTTCGACGGGTATCCCCTCGCGCAGAAGGGGCGGGCCGGCGCGGCGCTCACGGCCGCCTTCACCTCGTCGTTCGTCGGCGCGCTCGTGGCGGTGATCCTCATCACCTTCATCTCGCCCATCATCGCGAGATTCGCGCTCAAGTTCGGTCCACCGGAGTTCTTCTCGGTCTACCTGCTCACGTTCTCCGCGTTCGTCGGCATGGCGAAGGGAACTCCGTTCAAGACCATCGCGGCCATGATGTCCGGCTTCGCGCTGGCGGCGGTCGGCATCGACACGGTGACGGGGCAGCTGCGCCTCACGTTCGACATCATCGAGCTGCTCAAGGGCTTCGACTTCCTCATCGCGGTGATCGGGCTCTTCGGCATCGGCGAGATCCTGCTCACCATCGAGGAGGGCCTCGAGTTCAAGGGCGCCCAGGCCAAGCTCAACATGAAGGTCGTGCTCGAGACGTGGAAGGAGCTGCCGAAGTACTGGAAGACGTCGATCCGTTCCTCGGCGGTGGGCTGCCTCATGGGCATCGTTCCGGGAGGCGCCACGCCCGCCTCCTTCATGGCCTACGGCCTCGCGAAGAAGGTCTCCAAGGACGGCGAGCACTTCGGCACCGGCAAGGTGGAGGGCGTGGTGGCGCCGGAGACCGCGGCCCACGCGGCCGGCACCGCGGCCCTGCTGCCCATGCTCACGCTCGGCGTGCCCGGCTCGCCCACCGCGGCGGTTCTCCTGGGCGGCCTCCTCATCTGGGGCCTGCAGCCCGGCCCGCTCCTCTTCGTCGAGAAGGCCGACTTCGTGTGGGGCCTCATCGCCTCGATGTACCTGGGCAACATCGTCGGCCTCATCGTGGTGCTCACCTGCGTGCCGCTCTTCGCCTCGATCCTGCGCATCCCGTTCGCCATCATCGCGCCCGTGATCCTCGTGATCTGCGCGATCGGCGCCTACACCGTGCACGGCTCGATGTTCGACGTGTGGCTCATGGTCGGCTTCGGCATCCTGGGCTACGTCTTCAAGAAGCTCGACTACCCGATGGCCCCGCTCGTGCTCGCGCTCGTGCTGGGCGACCGCGCGGAGGATTCCTTCCGCCAGTCGATGCTCGGCTCGCAGGGCAGCCTCTCGGCCTTCTTCGCGAACCCGCTGGTCGGCACGATCACGGGGGCGGCCCTGCTGCTGCTATTCTGGCCGCTGATCTCGAAGCTCGTCTCGATCGCCCGCGGGCGCAGCGCCGCCTAGCCGGCGGCAGGCACCCCGGCATTCCCAGGAGGAAGCGGCACATGGCGGTGATCGCGTTCACGCAGGAAATGGCGACCCTCGGCTCGGACGTGGCCGCGGGCGTTTGCGAGGCCCTCGGCCTCGAGATGGTCCGGCACGAGGTCGGCGACGTCGTCGCCGGCCGGATGCACGTGAAGAAGAGCCTCATCCGGCGCCTTCGCGAGGGAAAGGCGGGCCCGTTCGAGCGCTGGACGGCCGACGAGAAGTCGATTTCCATCTTCACCGCCGAAGAGGTCCTCGACCTCGCGGTGAAGGGCAACGTGCTGGTGCGCGGCTGGGGCGCCACGATGCTCCTGCGCTCGGTCGCCCATATCCCGTGCGTGCGCGTGTGCGCGCCGATGGACATCCGCGTCGAGCGCCTCATGAAACGGCTCGAGACCGACGACGAGAAGCTCGCCCGCCACGAGATCGAGGTCGACGATCACGCGCGCGCCACGCGCATGTCGGAGCACTTCGGCGTCCACTGGGGCGACCCGACGCTCTACGACCTCACGCTCAACACCGAGCGCCTGCCGACGGCGACCTGCGTCGACATGGTGGTGGGGCTCGCGAGGAGCGCCGCCTTCCAGGAGACGCCCGCCTCCCGCGGCCATCTCCAGGACCTCGCCCTGCGCGCCCGGGCCCGCGCCGCGCTCAAGGCGAACCCCGCGACCGCGGGCATCGACATCGCGATCGACGCGCTGGAGGGCAAGCTCGTCCTCACCGGCATCGTGGCCAACGACAAGGAACACGCCCTCTGCCACGAGGTGGCCGGCGGCATCGCGGGCGCCGCGGGCGTCGAAGACCGGCTCACCACCATGTCGGGGCGGATGAAGCGTTTTCCCCAGCAGGCGCTGAGCAAGTAGCGCCGGGGCCGCTAGCCGCCGAGGTCGCGCCCGATCTTCTGCGAGAAGGCGCGGGCGGCGGCCTCGCCCAGGTAGGCCGACAGCAGGCGCTCGGCCTCGACCAGGACAGACCGCAGTTCCGCCGGGCTCCCCGCCCGCTCGATCTTCACGGCCAGCGTATCGCCATTGGGACCGAGGCGGTCCATGACCTCCCGCATCGCGGCACGCTTGGCCTGCTCGAACCGGAGCAGGCCGTTCGCCGGCGCGGCTTCGCCGGCCGCCGGCGCCGACGGGGCCACCTCGCCGCCGGCGAGCGAGATGAAGCCGGCGGCCTGCAACTCCTCGAGGATCACGTCGATTTCGCCTTCGCGGAACATGGGGGCGAGTTGCGCGACGCTCTTGGCGCCGTCGACCAGGATGAGGGCGCGGCGCAGTTTCGCCGCCAGGGTGCGGTTCGCGCCGCCGATCTCCCCGGCGCCGAGCGCGGTCTTGTGGAAGACGAGCGTTTCGTCGAGCATCGGTATCTCCCTCGAGGGACTGCTGCGGCGTTGCGCTGAACCGCGCGTGTCGCGGGCCGGCGGCCGCGGGTCAGATCTTGCCGGCGTGCTTCAATCGGGACAAGGTCTCGGCCGACAGGTTGAGGTAGGAAGCGAGCTCCTTCTTCGGCACGCGTTCGGCGAGTTCCGGGTGCTTGCGGACGAAACGGTGCACGCGCCCCGGCGCATCGAGCAGGTGCAAGGTGATGGTGTGCGCCATCACCTCGCTCATGAGGAACATCACCTCGTACTCGAAGTCGTCCTTGAGGTCCGGGTGGGTGTCGAGGAACCCGGCCCACTGCGGGAGGGGCATCTTCGCCACGCGCGCCTTGGTGACGGCGCGGATGGAGTAGGGCGCCGGCGTGCGCAGCTTCCACGCGGCGTAGCTCGTGTCCATGTCGTCCTCGCGGGCGAAGCGAAGGATCATCTCCTTGCCCTCCGGGTTCGACACGACGCGCTTGAGGACGCCCTCGATCACGAAGTACTGCTCCATCTCGTGGGCGCCTTGCGTGAGCAGGACGTCGCCCTTGCGGTAATCCACCACGGCGAGCAGGGGCTCCAGCTCGGCGAAAGCCTCCTCGCGCAACCGCCTGAGGACGATGTTGCGCCGCAGTTGCGCGCTCACGTCCGCGCGTTCGGGATGATTGGCAAGGAAGGTCATCGAAAGGGCCGGCGCTTGACCCGCATCAAGGCGGTGCGCTCGAGCGGGTCCCTAACATTCTATCGCGAAACCAAGGGCCGTTCCGCGTTCCGGAACGCGATTCCCGAACGATCGAACGAGCCTTCCGGCCGGCCCGCCCCCCGGCGCCGAAGCCGGGCCCCCCCGAGGAGAAAGACACATGGGAATCGTCAATGAGCCGGCCGTGACGGGCGCGGCGGCCGAGACCGAAACGACCGACGGCTTTCACCTGGTGATCGATGCCCTGAAACTCAACGGCATCGATACCATTTTCGGCCTGCCGGGCATTCCCATCACGGATCTCACGCGCAAGGCGCAGGCGGCCGGCCTGCGCGTCATCGCCTTCCGCCACGAACAGAACGCCGGTTACGCCGCGTCGATCGCCGGGTTCCTCACCCGGAAGCCGGGCATCTGCCTCACCGTGTCGGCCCCGGGCTTCCTGAA
Organism: Betaproteobacteria bacterium; assembly: GCA_016711875.1. Taxonomy (GTDB): domain Bacteria; phylum Pseudomonadota; class Gammaproteobacteria; order Burkholderiales; family Usitatibacteraceae; genus FEB-7. The sequence continues at coordinate 1,776,394 of JADJSD010000001.1, forward strand.
CGGCCTGAACGCGCTCGCCCACGCCACCGTGAACTGCTTCCCGATGATCCTGATCAGTGGCTCTTCCGAGCGCGAAATCGTCGATTTGCAGCAGGGCGACTACGAGGAGATGGACCAGCTCGCGATCGCGAAGCCCCTCGCGAAGGCGGCCTTCCGGGTGCTCCACGCCGAGGACATCGGGGTCGGCATCGCGCGGGCCATCCGCGCCGCCGTCTCCGGCCGCCCGGGCGGCGTGTACCTCGACCTGCCGGCCAAGCTCTTCTCGCAGTCGATGGACGCGGCCGCGGGCCGCGATTCCCTCATCCAGGTGGTCGACCCGGCGCCGCGGCAGCTTCCGGCGCCCGAGGCCGTCCGGCGCGCGCTCGACCTGCTCAAAGGCGCGAAGAAGCCGCTCATCCTGCTCGGCAAGGGCGCCGCCTATGCGCAGGCCGATACCGGCATCCGCGCGCTCGTCGAGAAGACGGGCATCCCGTACCTTCCGATGTCGATGGCCAAGGGCCTGCTGCCGGACACGCACGAGCAGTGCGCCTCCGCGGCGCGTTCGTTCGTGCTGCCCGAGGCCGACGTGGTCCTGCTCGTCGGCGCGCGCCTCAACTGGCTGCTGTCCCACGGCAAGGGCAAGACCTGGGGAGGCAAGGGCCCCAAGGCCTGGGGCGGGCAGAAGTTCATCCAGGTCGACATCTCGCCCCAGGAGGCCGACAGCAACGTGCGCATCGATGCGCCGCTCGTGGGCGACATCGGCTCGTGCGTCTCGGCGCTCCTGGAGGGCATCGGCGAGGGCTGGACGAAGCCGCCGGCCGAGTGGACGGCCGCCATCGCCGAAAGGAAGTCGAAGAACATCGCGAAGATGGCCGAGACCCTCGCGAAGGACCCGGTGCCGATGAATTTCCACAGTGCCCTGGGCGTCGTGCGCGACATCGTGAAGGCCAACCCGGACGCGATGCTCGTGAACGAGGGCGCCAACGCACTCGATTTCACGCGCAGCATCGTGGACATGTACCAGCCCAGGAAGCGCATCGACGTGGGCACCTGGGGCATCATGGGCATCGGCATGGGCTACTGCGTGGCCGCCGCGGTCACCTCCGGCAAGCCGGTGATCGCGATCGAGGGCGACAGCGCCTTCGGATTCTCCGGCATGGAGGTCGAGACGCTGTGCCGCTACGACCTTCCCGTGTGCATCGTCGTGCTGAACAACAACGGCGTCTACAAGGGCACGGACGTCGACCCCACGGGCCGCGACCCGGCGCCCACCGTGTTCGTGAAAGGCGCGCGGTATGACAAACTGATGGAGGCGTTCGGGGGCGTGGGCGTGCATGTCACCACCCCGTCGGAGCTGCGCGCGGCCATGGAGGAGGCGATCCGCTCCGGCAGGCCGACTCTCATCAATGCCGTCATCGACGAAACGGCCGGCACGGAGAGCGGGCGCATCACCAGCCTCAACCCGAGCGCCGCGAAGAAGAAGTAGCCATTTCCGGGGAAACCTCAACCCCAGGAACCGCAGATGAACGCAGATGAACGCAGATGATTCGTGACTGATTGGCCGCCGCGACACGGAAGCGAACGGACTTCACGGTCGATCCGGCTCGCCTCACTCACAAGTCATCTGCATTCATCTGCGTTCATCTGCGGTTCCCCCGTCTGAACAGGAAGCGAAGCGCATGGAAGCTCTCAAAGGCGTACGGATTCTCGACATGACCCACGTGCAGGCGGGCCCGACCTGCTCGCAGCTGCTCGCGTGGATGGGCGCGGACGTCATCAAGTTCGAGCCGCCCCAGGGCGACGCCACGCGCGGCCAGTTGCGCGACGTGCCCGGCGCGGACAGCCTCTACTTCACGATGCTCAACTGCAACAAGCGTTCGATCACGGTCAACATGAAGAGCGCCGAGGGCAAGCTCGTCTTCGTCGACCTGCTGAAGAAGTGCGACATCATGATGGAGAACTTCGGCCCCGGCGTGCTCGAGCGGCTGGGATTCACCTGGGAGAAGATCCACGAGATCAACCCGAAGATCGTCGTGGGATCCATCAAGGGCTTCGGCTCGTCCGGACCCTACTCGGACTTCAAGGCGTACGAGAACGTCGCCCAGGCCATGGGCGGGGCGATGAGCACCACCGGCGTGCCCGAGGGGCCGCCGTTCGTCACCGGCGCGCAGATCGGCGATTCCGGCACGGGCCTGCACCTGGCGATCGGCCTGCTGGCCGCGCTGCACCAGGCCAACCGCACCGGCGAGGGCCAGTACGTCGAGGTCGCCATGATGGACGGCGTGATGAACCTCTGCCGCGTGAAGTTCCGCGACCACCAGCGCCTCACGCGCCAGGGGCTCTCCGAATATTCCGTTCCCACGAGCCAGGGCATGGGCGACGTGCCGCGCGCCGGCAACGATTCGGGTGGCGGACAGCTCGGCAATGCCATCCACTGCAAGCCCCACGGCCCGAACGACTGGCTCTACGTGGTGGTGCAGGAGGCGGTGTGGGCCGGGCTCGCCAATCGCATCGGCCCCGACGTCGGCATGCCCGATCTCGCCACCGACCCGCGCGTGGCCGCCATCGCCGACCGGCGCAAGAACCAGAACCTCGTCTGGGAAAAGCTGAACGAGTTCGCGCGGAACTACACCAAGCGCGAGCTGATGGCGATCCTCAACCCCCTCGACGTTCCCTGCGGCCCGATCATGTCGACGACCGACCTCGCGACGGACGAGCACGTGCGCGGCCGCGACATGTACGTGGAACTCGATCATCCGCAGCGCGGCAAGTGGTTCAACGTCGGCATGCCGATCAAGCTCTCGGCCTCGCCCGCGAAGATCGAGAGGAGCCCGCTGCTGGGCGAGCACACGGACGACGTGCTGAAGAACGTGCTCGGCTACGACGAGGCGAAGATCGCCTTGATGAAGGCCGCGGGCGCTTTCACGAACCCTCCCAAGAAGGCGGCGTAGGGGAGTTCAGTAACCCAAGGTCTTTGGATCGCCGATGAACGCCGATGTCACGCCGATGAACGCCGATACCCCATCTGAGGGCATTGGCCGCGTCGCGCATTTGATTGCCGGCGAAAATTCACATGAAGAACCCAGCCCGGGCTTGATCGGCGTTCATCGGCGTGACATCGGCGTTCATCGGCGTTTCCCAAGAATCTCGATCGGATAACTCCCCATGCGCATCGCCCTCATCGGCCAGCAGGATTTCGGCAAAGCGGTCCTCGAAGCATTGGTCGCCCGCGGCGACACCATCGCGGGCGTCTTCGTCGCCCCCGAGAAGCCGGGCGGAAAGCCCGACCCCATGCGGGTCGCGGCGGAAGAAAAGGGCCTGCAAGTCTTCCAGTTCCCCTCGCTCAAGGCCCCCGAGGCCACGGCCGCCATGAAGGCGCTCGACGCCGACATCGGCATCATGGCCTTCGTGCTGCAGTTCGCGCCGCAGGAGTTCGTGAACATCCCGAAGCACGGCACGATCCAGTTCCACCCCTCGCTCCTGCCCAGGTACCGCGGCCCGAGTTCCATCAACTGGCCCATCACCAAGGGCGAGACGAAGACGGGCCTCACGATCTTCCGGCCGACCGACGGCCTGGACGAGGGCGCGGTGATCCTGCAGAAGGAAACCCCGATCTCGGAGAACGACACCCTGGGCACCGTCTACTTCGACCGGCTCTTCCCGATGGGTGTGGCCGCGATGCTCGAGGCGGCTGACCTCGTGGTCGCCGGCAAGCACCGGGAAGTCGTGCAGGACGAATCGCAGGCTTCCTACGAGGGCTGGTTCAAGGCGGCCGAGGCCCGGGTGAACTGGAACCAGCACGTCGACTGGATCCACGACACGATCCGCGGCGCCGACCCGGCGCCGGGCGCGTGGACCACGATCGGCGGCAAGAAGCTGCAACTCTTCGGCTCGAGGAAGCACCTGGTCCGCACTTTCGGGGCCGTGAAGGGCAAGATCGGCGAGATCACCGAGATCGGGGCCGAGTCGATGCGCGTCACGGCGCAGGGCGGCCAGGTCGAGATCGCCAAGGTGAAGGGCGAGGAGGGCAAGAAGGTCTCCGCCGCCGAGTGGGCCAAGGCCGCCGGCGCGGGCGCCGGCACGATCCTCGGCACCTGAGCACCGCCCATCGATTCATCATCCGCGCCCCGCGAACGTCGCGGGGCGTTTCGTTTGCGCGTTATCCTAGTCGACCCTTTCCGAGGAGAATTCCATGTCCCACGCCATCCGCTTCCACCAGACCGGCGGCCCCGAGGTGCTGAAGTGGGAGGAGGTCGCCGTCGGCGACCCCGGCCCGAACGAGGCCCGCATCGCGCACAAGGCCATCGGCCTCAACTACATCGACACCTACCACCGCACGGGCCTGTATCCCATGCCCATGCCCTCCGGCATCGGCCTGGAGGCGGCGGGGGTGGTCGAGGCCGTCGGCGCCGGCGTCACGGAGTTCAAGGTCGGCGATCGCGTCGCCTACTGCAACGGCCCCATCGGCGCGTACAGCGAGAAGAAGATCCACCCGGTGGACCGCCTCGTGAAATTGCCGGAGGGCATTTCCTTCGAGCAGGGCGCCTGCATGATGCTGCAGGGCCTCACGGCGCACTACCTGCTGCGCCGGCTGCACGTCGTCCCGCAGGCGGGCGATTTCGTCCTCTGGCACGCGGCCGCCGGCGGCGTCGGCCTCATCGCCTGCCAGATGGCGAAGGCGTACGGGGTGAACCTCATCGGCACGGTGAGCTCGCCGGAGAAGGCCGCGCTCGCCAAGGAGCACGGCGCCGTGCACACCATCGACTACACGAAGGAGGACTTCGTCGCCCGCGTGGCCGAGATCACCGGCGGCAAGAAGTGCCCGGTCGTCTACGACTCCGTCGGCAAGGACACCTTCATGAAGTCGCTCGACTGCGTGCGCACGCGCGGCCTTCTCGCGCTCTTCGGCAACGCCTCCGGCCCGGTGGACTCGCTCAACACGGGGCTCCTCGCGGCCAAGGGCTCGCTCTACGTCACGCGCCCCACGCTCATCTCGTATACCGCCGTTCGTGCCGAACTCGTCGCGGCGGCGAACGAGCTCTTCGACCACGTCCTCGCGGGACGCATCAAGGTGGGCGCACGCCAGTCGTATGCGCTCAAGGACGCGGCGAAGGCCCACACGGACCTCGAGGCCCGCAAGACCACGGGCTCCACGGTCCTCGTCCCCTGATATGGCGGGCCGCGCGCGGCGCGTGCTGGCCGCCCTTGGCGTGCTGGCGGCGACCGCCGGCCTCGCTGTCGCGATCGGCGCGCCCTTGGGCCTGTTCTCCGGATCCCGCCCTGCCGATCTCGGCCTCGTCGGCGGCAAGCTGCGCGGCGGCGACGGGCGGCCGAACTGGGTTTCCTCGCAGGTCCCGCCCGCCGATGCCCATCGCGTCGAGCCGCTTCCGGCAGGCGGCGATCCCGGCCTCGCCTGGCAGGCGCTCGAGGCCGCGGTGCGCGCGGAGCCGGGCGCCCGCGTGATCACGGCGGCTCCCGGCTACCTCCACGCGGAATTCGCTTCGAAGGTGATGGGATTCGTGGACGACGAGGAGTTCGCACTCGACCGCGAGGCGGGCCTCATCCACGTTCGGGCGGGTGCGCGGCTGGGCATTCGCGACTTCGGCGTGAACCGCGACCGGATCGAAAGGCTGCGTTTCCGGCTGTCCGCCCCGGGGACTGCGCCCGCCGCGCCCGCGCGGTAGTATTACCCACCGAAAACAAGCGATCCGGGCCGGTTGCAGGCTTCCGGACGATACCTCCGCCGTGCGCGTCCACCGTCTCTTCGCTGCCGCAGTGACTACGGCCGCCTGCCTCGTGCAGGGCGCGCCGGTTCCCGGGTTCACGCCTGCGCCCCTTCCGCCGGGCAGCGTGCTGTCGGATGCGGCCTATACCGCGTCGGCCTGCTTCGACAACCTGTCGCCGGCGGATACCGGCTTCGGGCCGTCGCTCCAGGTCGTCGTGCCCGCCGGATCGACGCTGACCGGGGCCCTGTCGTATGGCGGCGCCCAGTCAATCGTCGCGGTCGGCACGTGCTCGGCGCCCGGCGGCTGTCCCACGGGCTTCGTGAACCCCGACACCCAGGCTACCGTGCCCCTCGCCACGGGCGAGTCGCTCGCCGTGGTGCGCATCGCGCTGCCGTCGATCGCGCCCGACCAGCCGCCCGCCTGCACGCTGCTCAATCTCGATCTCGGCGACGCCACCGTCGCCCCGCTGGGCACCACGCGCCAGCTGCGCATCACGCCCGTGTTCTCGCTGGGCGCTGATGCGCTCGACAACCCCGGATCGGATCCGGCCATCGTCGGTCCCACTTCGCCGCTCGACGTCACGCCCTCGCTCCTGCAGCTCGCGAAAACGATCGCGGCCCCGGAAGGCGAAACGGCGACCGGCCCCAACTACCCGCGCACCATCCGGCTCGCCCTGCGGCTCGCCCCCGGCGTCACGATGACCAACATCGACATCGCCGACTCACTGCCCGGAAGCCTGCAGTTCATACCCGCCACCGACACGGTCACCGGCTGCGCGGGGGCGGTCACGAACGTCGACACGCCGGTGCCCGGCACGCCCGGCCAGGCCATCACGCGGCGATGCGCCACGGCGACCGGCGTGGCCGGCGCGGACACCGTGGTGATGCAGTTCCAGGTCTTCGTGCCGTATCTCGCGGGACTGGTCTCGCCGGTGATCGAGCCGGCATCCCCGATCCGCGTGATTCCGAACGTGGCCGGCGCGAGCGGGTCGTACATTCCGGCGGGATCGCCGCCCGGCACGCCGCCGGTGACCATCTTCTCGAACGCGAGCGCGAACCTCACCGCGAAGCTCGCCACGATGCGCAAGTCGGTCGCGATCGTCTCGGACGCGGACGGCAACGGCCTGGGGCCCGGCGACGTCCTGCGCTACCGGCTCGAGTACGAACTGTCGGACTACTTCGCCGTGGACCTGGGCGGGGCCGGTCGCCTGCGCTTCACCGACACCCTGGGCGACGGGCAGACCTTCCTGGGCTGCGCGAACGCGGGGACGACGATCTCGGCGTTCGAGAACGGCACGATCGTCGCCGCGCAGCCGTACACGCCCCTGGGCTGCTCGGCGGCGCCGAAGAACGCGATGGGGCAGACCGTCATCACCTTCGACGTGGGCTCGCGCCTGTCGCCGCTCCTGGGGTCGCTGCTCGACGGCGACCTCGTCGCGCCCGACGCCGCGCAGACCGGCGCCACCCGGGTGACGGTGGAGTTCCTCGTGTCCGTGGACACGGCCTTCTCGCAGACGCCCTTCCCCGGTCCGGGCGACCCGGCTCTCGCCACCGGCGATCGCATCGGCAACCAGGTCGTCGCGGACGGCGCGAGCGCCGGGTTCGTCTCGGCCGACGATTCCTCGACGACCTCGAACATCCTCGTCGCGACGTTCGACAAGAGCATCTACGCGGTCAACGGGGTGGCGCCGCCGCCACCGGGCATCGTGGTCGGCTTCGGCGATACCGTCACCTACCGCCTGCGCACGGCGATCCCCATCGCCTCGTTCACTTCCTTCCGGCTGACCGACTTCCTGCCCGGCCCCGTCTTCTCCATCGCGGGCTTCAACACCGCCGGCGACGCGGCCCTCGCGAAGACCGGCACGCCGCCGGCCGCGGGCCGCTGGACCCTGGGCCCGGACGACACCTTCACGACGCTGGGCGGCACCGTGCAGAACCTGGCGCCCGCGGTCACCACCAGCGGCGTGAACAACGCGATCGTCTTCGCCTACCCGGGCTATGACGTGCAGGGGCCCAACGAAGTCGTCGACATCCTTTTCACGGTGGCCGCGACCGACGCGACCTACGCCGACGGGCTGTCGATCACGAACGTGGGCGTGTCGGAGACGACCAATTCGGTGGGCCAGGCGTCCCAGAGCGTGGACACGGTGCCGATCGAGTCGCGCGCGCCGCGCGTGTCGCTCGCGAAGGCGATCCTCGCGACCTCCAACCCGGCCTGCGTGACGGATGTCCCGCCGGCGGATTACGACGGCGCCGTCCGCGGATGCGACGCCGGGGATACCCTCGATTTCCGCCTCACGCTGCAGAATTCGGGCCGGCTCGCCGCGCGCAACGTCCGGCTCGACGACGACCAGGGCAGCCCGGCCGCGGGCTTCGGCGGCACCTGCGCACTGCTCGCGGTGACGGACGGCAACGGCGTCGCCGTGCCGACGACCGGGTCGCTCTTCGACACGAGCGCGAACGGCGGGCTCACCCTCGCGCAGATCCCGGCTGACCTGTCGTCCGCGGTGCTGCCCGGCGAGACGGTTCGCGTCGACTACCGTTGCACGGTCTCGCCGGCCGCGCTGCCCGGCTTGCCCGCGCGCAATTTCGACAATACGGCGCGCCTCAAGTACTACGCGAGCGACCCCGCGGAAACCACCAACCCCGCGGCGAACTACGCGTCGAACACGAGCTTTCCGGGACCGAACGTCCACAAGACGCGCATTTCGCTCGCGGACATCCAGTCGGTGGCGAAGGCGATCACGGCCACGAGCGTCGCTCAAACCGCGACACCAAACGTGAACGCGGGCGAGACGCTCACCTTCACGATCACCGTCACGCTTTCGGAAGGCCAGTACCAGGGCTTTTCGCTGACCGACACGCGCCAGTCGATCCCCGCGGTTTCCTGCGGCGCGCCGGGTTTCACCTGCTCGCCCAACGTGAGCGTCGCCGGCACGACGGTGAGCGTGGCGGCCACTGCGGGAAGCACCCCCGGCACGATCACGTACACGTACTCGCGTGCCGAGTCCGCGAGTGGCAGCAACACGGCAAGCGTCGCCGCCACGAACGTCCCGGCGCGCACCGCGAACGCGAGCTGGACGCTCGTGAGCCCCGTACCTGTCGTCTCGAAGTCGTTCAATCCCGCCAGCGCCGACGCGAACGACGTGGTGCAGGTGCGGCTCGGCTGGCAGAACAACAGCGCGGCGAGCCCGATGTTCCGCTGCGTCGTGACGGACCCGGTGAACCTCACTGTTTTCAACCCCGCGACCATCGCCCCCGTGACGACGCCCGCCGGATACGCATTCGCCTCCAATCCGGTCACCGGGGTCGTGACCTACACGGCGACCGACACGACGGCGCCGTGCCCGACGGTTCCTCCGGCGGGCGCCGTGTTCAGCGTGGCCCTGCGGCCGACCGCCACGGCGGGCGGCTCGGTGGGCAACACCGCGTCGCTCGTCGGCAATACCCTGCCCACGCCCCAGGCGGGCGGATCCGCGGTGAACGCGAGCGGCAATGCGGCGCTGAACCTCGGCGCGCCGGCCGCGACCACGAAGGTGATCCAGGCGACTTCGGAGCCCGATGGCGTGACCGCCGGCGGCTTCTTCGCGATCGGCGAGCAGGTGACGTATCGCGTGGGCTTCACCCTGCCCGACGGCATCACGCGCGCGGTGCGCCTCGTGGACCAGATGACGGGCGGGCTGGCCAACCTCGCCTACATCCCGGGCAGCGCGCGCCTCGCGCGCAGCACGGCGGCGCTCACGGCCGCGTCCAACCCGGGCGGCATCAACGCGGCCGCGCCGGGGACCTTCGTTCCGGTCACGCCGCAGTGCATCGGCACCTCGCCCTGCTCGGGCAACCAGATCCGCTTCGACTTGGGCGACGTGACCAACGACCCGCTCACGGGCGCGAGCACGGACTTCTACACGCTCGAGATCGGCTTCCAGGTCCGCAACGTCGCCGCCAACGTGGGCAACGCCACGCGCGACAACCGCGGCCAGGTGATCTACCGTCCCTTCGGCGCCTCGAGCGACCAGACGCTCAACGGCGGCGTCGCGCGAGGGCGGATCGTCGCGCCGGCGATCGGCGTCACCAAGACGGCCGGGCCGCTCATCTTCATCGGACAGGGCACGGTGACGTACACCGTCTCCATCGCGAACGTGGCTGCCGGCGCGGGTGCCGGCCCGGCGTTCGATCTCGATTTCGTCGACGACCTGCCCCCGGAACTCGCGAATCCCGTCCTCGCGGGGCCGGTGCCGCCCGGAACCACGGTGTCGATCCTGGGCAACCGCGTCTCCGGCACCATCGCCCGGCTCGACCCAGGCGCCACCGTGGCGTTCACCTACACGGCGAACATCGCGCCTTCGGCGCCCATCGGGACGACGATCGTGAACGGGGCGATCGTCACCGGCACGTCGCTGCCCGGGACCAACGGCACCGCCGGCGCGACGCCCGGGGCGCCCGGCGCGGCCGACGGCGAGCGCACCGGCGCGGGCGGGGTGAACAACCTCTTCGATGCCGCCGGCACCGCCTTCGTGAACGGCCGGATCGCCCTGTTCAAGCGCCTGCGCAACGCGAAGGTCCGCTACCCCATCGGCGACACCGTCGACTACGAATTCCTCGTCGTGACCTCGACCGGCACCACGTCGTCCGTCGTCGTCACGGACACCCTGCCGGCGGGCCTGCGGTACGTGCCGGGCTCGGCGAGCGTTGGCGTGGTGAACGGTCCCATCGCGACGACGCGCCCCGGGCTGCCGCCGGTGGAGGCGGGGCAGCAGCTCGTGTTCGACTTCGGCGACGTCGTCGCTTCCGCGCCGGGCTACCTCCTCGTGCGGTTCTCGGCGTACGTCGACAACGTGCTCGGGAACCAGGAGGGCACGGAACTCGCCAACACGGCGCTGCTCGCCTACCGGGACCCGGCGACGGGCGCGCCGACGAGCGCACCGCCGTCGGCCGCGCCGGCCGTGCGGGTGGGCGAGCCCAATCTCACGATGACGAAGGGGTTCTCGCCGGCGCGATCGGGGCCGATGCCGGCGATCCGGTGGACTATCGCGTCGAGGTCCGCAACGACGGTTCGGTGGACGCGCGGCGCGTGGACATCCGGGACGTGCTGCCCTCGGGGCTCGCGCAGATCACCGGCATCACCGTGCAGTCGTCGGGCACCGTCGTCCTCGAGGGCACGTCGACGCCGGTCACCTCGGCCAATGTGCAGGTGACCACGACGTCCCAGCCGGGCGACACGCTCGACGTCGCGACGCTCGCGGCGGATGGCACGGACACGATCGTCATGGGCCCGGGCGCCTCGCTCGTCATCGACTTCCGCGCGATCGTCCAGCCCTCGGTCGTGCCGGGCCAGGTGATCGCCAACACCACCCGCGCGACGTACGCGAGCCTCGCCGCCTGCACGCCGCCGGCGACCTGCCGCGACGGCTCGGGAGGCCCTGCGGCGGACGACGACGACGATTCCATCCTCAACAACTATCGCGAGCGCGCGAGCGCCTCGATCACCGCGGCCTCGTCCGTGGCCATCGACAAGCAGGCCTCGCCCGTCACGAGCCCGGTGGGCGGGGCCGTCACCTTCCGGCTGCGCGTGACCTTGATCGAGGGCACGACACCCGCGGTGATCGTGACGGACGTGCTGCCCGCCGGCCTCAGCTACGTGAGCCACCAGATCGCGGTCGGCAACCTCGGCATGGTGCTCGGCAACCCGGCGTACGACACGCGGCTCGGCACGGGCCAGACGGTGCAGTTCAACCTTGGCGACGTGGCGAACCCGGGCAACGGCAGCACGACCGACGACTTCGTCGATGTCGAGATCGTGGCGCGCGTCGACAACGTGGCCGGCAACCAGGACGGCGTGGTCCTTCGCAATGGTGAGGCCGCCGCCGCCTCGCCCGTCTCGGTGACCTTCGGCCCCGGAACGGTCGTGGCGTTCGATGCCGATCCCGCTGTCCCGGGGGCGCAGGGCGTGCCGGTCACGGTCACGGAACCTCGACTTGCGCTGCGCAAGTCCGTCGATCCGGCCTCGCAGGCGCTGGGCGCGCTGGTGACCTACACCCTGGAAGTCGCGCACGCCACGGGTTCGACGGCCGACGCCTTCGACATCGCCATCTCCGACACGCTCCCCCCGGGCATGACCTTCGAGTCGGGTTCGGTGGAGCCGCCCGGGACCATCGGCGTCGTCGCCGGACAGGTGATCGGATTCGCGATCACGTCCCTCACTCGGGCGGACGGCGTGGCGCGCATCTCCTACAAGGCGCGCGTGAACCCGGGCGCCACGGTGGGCGTGCCGCTCGTCAATGCCGCGCAGGCGCGCTGGGCGAGCCTTTCGGGCGCGACGGGCGCGCCCGATTCGGGCCGCACCGGTTCGGGCGGCCTCAACGACTACTTCGCGAACGCCTCGGCGAGCGTCACCCCCAACGCGGCCAACCAGATCGAGGCCCTGAAGACCGTCGCCATCGCCGTCGATGCGGACGCGAGCGGCTCGCTCACGCCGGGCGACACGCTCGAGTACACCATCGTGCTCACGAACAACGGGCCGGCGGTGACGGGCGTCGTGTTCGACGATCCCACGCCCCTTAACACCACTTTCGTGCCCGGTTCGGTGACGACTTCCAAGGGCACCCCGAGCGGGCCGCCCGTGCGGGTGGTCGTCGGATCGATGGCCGCGGCCGAGACGGTGACGATCCGCTTCCGGGTGACGGTGGACCTCGGCACACCCGCCGGCACGGTCATCAGCAACCAGGGCGTCGTGGATTCGGACCAGACGGTGCCCGAGCCCACGGATGCCGACGGCAACGACGCCAACGGCGACCAACCCACCGATATCGTGGTCGCGGGACTTCCTCCCGTGATCGGCGTCGGGTCGCTCTATGCGCCCAAGCGCGTCGCCCTCCTGCAGGATGTCGATTCGTCCGGGACCGTCACCCAGGGCGACCGGATGCGCTACACGCTGGAGCTTCGCAACACGGGCACCGTGACCCTCACCAATCCGGTGCTGGTCGACCTGATTCCCGCGGGCCTGACGTACGTGGCGGGTTCCGCGACGGCCACCTCGGGCACGCTCCTGGTCCTGGGATCCACCGTGACGTGGACCGGCGCGGGGCCGCTGGCCCCGGGCGCTTCGGCCACCGCGACCTTCGACGTCACGATCGCATCGGTGACGCCGCCGCAGCAGGCCTACGTCAACCAGGGAACGGCCACGGCGTCGCAGACGGGGACGATCCGCACCGACGGCAATGGCGATCCCACCGACGGCAATTCGCCGACTTCCTTCGTCGCCGTCGGCGCGGGCGGGGTCGCGGCGCCCGTTCTCGACGTGCAGAAGCGCTGGTTCGTGCTCACGGATACCCCGCCCCTCGGCGTGCCGAGCCCCGGCGACACGATCCGCTACACGATCAACGTCGTGAACTCCGGCAGCGCGCCGGCGACGAACGTGCGGCTCACGGATCCGGTGCCGACCTGCACCGGCGCGCTCAATCCCTGTACGAACTTCGTGCCGGGGTCGCTGGTGACGAGCCAGGGCGCCATCGTCACGACGAGCCCGATCGACGTGAACCTCGCGAACCTCGCCATCGGACAGGCGGCCACCGTGACGTTCGCCGTGACGATCAACCCGGCCACCGCGAGTGGCGTGATCATCGCGAACCAGGCGAACGTCACGGCCAACGGCGGGATCAGCGTGCCTTCCGACGACAACGGCGTGGCGGCCGACGGCCTGAATCCCACGCTCACGCCGGTGCTCACCGGAGCGGCGCAGCCCGTCACCGCCACCAAGCAGCTTGCCGGCACGAGCGAACCGGACAGCGACACCGCCGGAACCCGCCTCGCGGTGGGCGAAGTGGCTCGTTACCAGGTGCGCGTCGTGTTCCCGCCGGGCCTCACGCGAAGCGCGACGATCGCCGACCTGCTGCCGGCCGGCCTCACGTACGTGCCGGGCAGCGCGCGGCTTTCGCGCACCTTCGACACGGGCTTCATCGCTTCGCTCGACCCGGGCGGTGTCAATGCGCGGGCCTCCGGCGTCTTCGGGCCGATTCCCGACGGGGCGAACGGGATGCAGGTCGCGACGCTGCCCTCCGGCGCCTCCTTCCTCGGCGTGACCCTGGGCGACGTCACCAATTCGGACGCCGATCCCGGCACCGAGTTCTATACGCTCGAGTACCGTGCGGTGGCGGCCAACGTGATCACGAACCAGGCCGGCGCCCTCGCGGACAACGTGGCCGGTGTCGTCTACAACGACGTTCTCGGCCAGCAGCAGTCGGTCGCGGCCAACCGCCTGGGTGCCACGATCGTCGAGCCGGCCATCACGCTCTCGGCCATCGCCGTGCCCACCAGCGTGCCGCCGACGGGCGGGCCGACGCGCGTCACGCTCGTGATCCGGAACGCCACCGGTACGACGATCTCACCTGCGCACGACCTGCGCGTGCGAAGCCAGTTGCCCGCGGTCATCACGCAACTCGGCGCGCGCACGATCACCTCGAGCGGGGCGACGGGGATCGCGGACATCACGGTCGGCACGTTCCTGCGCGTCAACGTGGGGCGCCTGGCGCCGGGGGGCGAGGTGAGCATCGTGTTCGATGCGACCGTCGGCCCCAATCCGGCCGTCGGAGCGATCCCCTTCGCCTTCACGGCGGACTGGACGAGCCTCGCCGGCCCCAACGGCGCGGGATCCGACGGCGTGGCTGCTCCCGGGGCGCCGGGCACGCCGAACGGCGAGCGTACGGGCGAGGGCGGCGTGAACGACTATGCGACGACCGCCAACGCGACCGTTCTCGTCGCGCCGCTGGAGGTGCCGACCCTCTCGGAGGCGATGCTCGCCTTGCTCGCGCTGCTGCTCGGCTACACGGGCTGGCGCCGGACGCGGCGCGCGATCTGACGGGCCCGCGCTTGCTACACTCGGGACGTTCCCGAAGCCCCCCATTTCCTTCCGATCGCCATGGCCCTACTCCTCAAGGAAAAAGACGTCGAGCAGCTCCTCACCATGAATCTCGCCCTCGAGCGGGTCGAGCGCGTGCATCGCGAATACTCGGCGGGCGAGGCGATCGACGTGCCGCGGGAGCGCACGCGCCTGCCCAGGGCGGCGCTGCACATCCTGCAGGGCGCCGTGCCGTCCGCGGGCGTCTTCGGCTACAAGGCCTACACGTCGAGCCGCGAGGGCATCCGCTTCATCGTCTACGTGTTCAGCGCCGAGCGCGGGAACCTCGAGGGCATCGTCGAGGCGAACCTGCTGGGCATGATCCGCACGGGGGCCGCGGGCGGCGTCGCCGTCCGCCTTCTCTCGCGTCCCGAATCGAAGGTGGCAGGCGTCTTCGGCGCCGGCTGGCAGGCCCGCGGGCAGGTCGAGGCGCTCGCCGCGGTGAGGAAGCTCGAGCGGGTGAAGGTCTACTCCCGCAATCCCGACAAGCTCGCGAAGTTCTGCGTGAAGATGCGCGAGCGGCTCGGGCTCGACGTCGTGCCGGCGGCCTCGGCCGAGGAGACCGTCCGCGGCAGCGACGTGGTCGTCACGATCACCACCGCCGCCACGCCGGTCTTCAGCGGGGACTGGGTCGAGCCGGGCCAGCACATCAATGCGGCCGGATCCAACTCCCTGCTGCGCCAGGAGATCGACGAGACCACGGTGCGCAAGTGCGCCCCGATCGTCGTCGATTCCCGCCCCACCGCGCTCAAGGAAGCCGGCGACCTCCTTCCCGCTTTCGAGAAAGGCCGCATCAGCCTGGGCCAGGTCGCCGAGCTCGGCGAGGTGCTGAACGGTACGCGCCCGGGCCGCACCGATCCCGGGCAGGTCACCCTGTTCGAGTCCCAGGGCATGGCCATCCAGGACCTCGCGATCGCCGCGGAACTGCTCGTGCGCGCCCGGGCGGCGGGACTGGGCTCCGAGGTGGACGTCGGGGCGTAGGCCGGAGGGCACGCGAGGCCCTAGGCTTTCGCACGGCCGCAAGCCGTTCCATGTAAGATTCCGGGCTTCGGAAGCAGCCGGTCGGGCGGAGGGAAGCCGCCGGGCAAGGCTTCATGCGCACTTAGGGAGAATCCATGAAGAGCCAATTCTGGAAGGCCGACTGGTTCCTCGGCGTGGTGATCGCGTTGGGCATGCTGGTATTCAACATGTCCTCCAACTTCATCCCCGGCCTCGAACGGTGGGCCTACGACCTCGGCGTGCGCATGACGTCGAAGAATCCCAGCGACAAGATCGCCGTGATCGCGATCGACGAGCAGTCCATCGCGAACATCGGCCGCTGGCCGTGGTCGCGCGAAGTGCACGCCAAGCTGATCGACCAGCTCGCCGCCGCCAAGGCGAAGGTGATCGGCAACACGGTGTTCTTCTTCGAGCCGCAGAAGGACCCCGGCCTCGCCTACGTCGACAGGATGCTGGCCCTCTACGACAAGGCCTACCCGGGCGCCGCGCCCGAGGCCACCGGCGTCTTCGGCGGCGCCACGCCCGCCGCCCAGGCGGGCGCGCAGCCCCCCGGCGAGATCGGCGAGATCGGCAAGATCCTGCGCGAGGCCTCGAACGCGCTCAACAGCGACGTGAAGCTCGCCGCCAGCGTGAAGAAGGCCGGCAACGTCGTCGTGCCCATGGTCTTCGACGAGACGATGTACGTGCCGCCCCCGGGCCGCCCGGACAAGGCGCTTCCCGACTACGTCTCGAAGAACGCCATCAGCGGGGCCACGATCAAGGGCGGCTCGTTCATCTACGGCGCCAACATCATCGCCCCGATCGAGCAGATCGGCGCGGCGGTCGCCGGCATCGGCCACCTGAACGCCACGCCCGATGCGGCCGACGGTGCCATCCGGGCGGAGCCGCTCATCATCGACTACTACGGCCAGCAGTTCCCGTCGCTCGCGCTGCAGATCGCCGCGAAGAGCCTCAACCTGAATTCCAAGGACATCAAGGTCACGCTGGGCGAGAGCGTCGCGCTCGGCAACAAGGTCGTGCGCACGGACGACGAGGCCAAGATGTACACGTACTTCTACAAGGACCGCGACGGCCGCACGGCCTTCCCGATCGATTCGTTCTTCGACGTCTACTCCGGCAAGATCCCGGCCACGAAGTACGCCGACAAGATCGTGCTGATCGGCGCCGTGGCCGCGGGCATCGGCACCAGCCAGGTGACGCCGATCTCCGCGCAGATGAACCCGGTGACGACGCTCGCGCACTCGGTCTCCTCGCTCCTGAGCGAGCATTTCTTCGTCGCGCCGACGTGGGGCGGGTACGCCACCATCGGCGTCTACCTGCTCGTCGCGCTCTACCTGATCCTGCTGCTGCCGCGCCTGGGCGCTGGCATGGGCGCGATCTTCACGGCATTGCTCTTCGTCGTGATCTTCTGCCTGCACCTGGGCCTCATGACGAGTGCCGGGCTGTGGCTGCAGCTCATGCTGCCCGCCGCGCTCCTCGTGGTCGGGCACCTGCTGCTCACCACCAAGCGCTTCCTCGTGACCGAGCGCGGCAAGGAGAAGGCCGACAGCGAGGGCGCCGAGTCGAACCGCATGCTCGGCCTCGCCTTCCAGCAGCAGGGCCAGCTCGACATGGCCTTCGACAAGTTCCGCAAGTGCCCCTTCGACGAGCAGCTCGCCGAGAACGTCTACTCCCTCGCCCTCGACTTCGAGCGACGCCGCCAGTTCAACAAGGCGGAATCGGCCTTCGCGTTCATCCACAAGGGCGACCCGAAGTTCAAGGACGTGGCCGACCGCATGCAGCGCGCCAAGACGATGAGCGAGACCATCATCCTGGGCGGCTCCTCGGGCGCGCGCACCAACCAGGCCACGATGGTGATGGGCGGCGCCGGGGCCACCAAGCCGATGCTCGGGCGCTACGAGATCGACAAGGAACTGGGCAAGGGCGCCATGGGCGTCGTCTACCTGGGCAAGGACCCGAAGATCAGCCGCGTGGTCGCCATCAAGACGATGGCCCTCTCCTCGGAGTTCGAGGGCGAGGAGCTGCAGGAGGCCAAGGAGCGCTTCTTCCGCGAGGCCGAGACCGCCGGACGCCTTTCTCACCCGAACATCGTCACCATCTACGACGCGGGCGAGGAGCACGATCTCGCCTACATCGCGATGGAGTTCCTGAAGGGCAAGGACCTCGTGCCCTACATCAAGCAGCCGAACCTGCTGCCGCCGGACCGGGCGCTTTCCATCGTCGAGCGCGTCGCCGACGCGCTGGGCTACGCGCACACGATGGGCGTCGTGCACCGCGACATCAAGCCGGCCAACATCATGTACGAGCCCGAGGGCGACGTGCCCAAGGTCACCGACTTCGGCATCGCGCGCGTCACCGATTCTTCCCGGACCAAGACGGGCATGGTGCTCGGCACCCCGTCCTACATGTCGCCCGAGCAGCTCGCGGGCAAGAAGATCGACGGCCGCTCCGACCTCTTCTCGCTCGGCGTCACGCTCTTCCAGCTGCTGGCCGGGCGCCTGCCCTTCGAGGGCGAGTCGATGACGACGCTGATGTTCTGCATCGCCAACAATCCGCACCCGCAGATCCGCGAGTACAACCCCGCGCTGCCGGCCTGGATCGACGACATCATCGACAAGGCCCTCGCGAAGGACGTGAACCAGCGCTACCAGACGGGCCAGGAATTCGCCGCCGCCATTCGCAAGGCCCGCGTCGGAGGCACCGGCACGACGGTCGATGTCGAGCTCTGAGAGCCGGATCGCACGCGAACCCCTGCATCGCCGGCGCATCGACATCGTCGGCTACAAGCGCGAGGACGGCCTTTTCGACATCGAGGGCCACCTCGTCGACGCCAAGGACATTCCCTTCCCGGTCGGTGGCACGGTCCGCGCCCCCGGCGACCCCGTGCACGACATGTGGCTGCGAATCACCGTCGACCGGGAGTTCCGCATCGTGGCCGCCGAGGCGAAGACGGTCGGCATGCCCTTCGTCGGCACCTGCGACGCGGTCAATCCCGCCTATGCGAAGCTCGTCGGGCTCACGATCGGACCGGGCTACCTGCGGCACCTGAAGGAGCGCCTGGGGGGCGTGGCCGGGTGCACCCATCTCACGGAGCTGGCCGGCGCGCTCGCGACGGCCACCTTCCAGACCTTTGCGGGGCAGGGGATCCTGCCCGCCGACCGCAAGCCCCCGCAACTCGACCGATGCCATGCCCTGGACACCCAGGGCGACGTGGTGCGGCAATTCCATCCCCGCTGGTACCGGGCCCCGACGTCCTGACCGGGGCCAAGCAAGCCCGCCCGGCCTGACCTGGGTCAAGGTTCGGCGCGGATGCCCGGCTGCTAGAATGGCCTTCGCTCTCCACTTCCGCTCCCCCCCACGACAATGAACATCCACGAGTACCAGGGCAAGGAACTCTTCCGGAAATTCGGCGTGCCCACGCCGCGCGGCATTCCGGCCTTTTCCGTCGACGAGGCCGTCAAGGCGGCCGAGACGCTCGGCGGCAAGGTCTGGGTCGTCAAGGCCCAGATCCACGCCGGCGGCCGCGGCAAGGGCGGGGGCGTGAAGGTCGCCAAGTCGATGGCCGAAGTGAAGGAGCTCGCCGGAAAGATTCTCGGCATGCAGCTCGTCACCCACCAGACCGGGCCGGAGGGCCGCAAGGTCGGGCGCCTGCTGATCGAGGAAGGCGCGGACATCAAGAAGGAGCTGTACGTCGCCCTGGTGGTGGACCGCGTCACGCAGCGCGCCACGATGATGGCCTCGTCCGAAGGCGGCATGGACATCGAGGAGGTCGCCGCGCACACGCCGGAGAAGATCCACCGCGTCGCCATCGACCCGAAGACGGGGCTCGCGGACGCGCAGGCGGAAGACATCGCCCGCAAGATCGGCGTGCCCGAGGGCTCCGTCGCCGAGGCGCGCGACCTGCTCAAGAACCTGGTCCGCGTGTTCGACGAGTGCGATTGCTCCCTCGCCGAGGTGAACCCGCTCATCGTCACGGGCGAGGGCAAGGTGGTTGCCCTCGACGCTAAGCTCAACTTCGACTCGAACGCGCTCTTCCGCCACCCCGAGATCGTCGCCTACCGCGACCTCGACGAGGAGGATCCCGCCGAGATCGAGGCCTCCAAGTTCGACCTCGCGTACATCTCGCTGCACGGCAACATCGGCTGCATGGTGAACGGCGCCGGCCTCGCGATGGCCACGATGGACACCATCAAGCTCGTCGGCGGTGAGCCGGCCAACTTCCTCGACGTCGGCGGTGGCGCCACGAAGGAGAAGGTGACGGAGGCCTTCAAGATCATGCTGAAGCGCCCCGGCCTCAAGGCCATCCTCGTGAACATCTTCGGCGGCATCATGAAGTGCGACACCATCGCCAACGGCGTGGTGGCCGCCGCCAAGCAGGTGAGCCTCTCGGTGCCGCTCGTCGTGCGCCTCGAGGGCACCAACGTGGACCTGGGCAAGAAGATCCTCGCGGAGTCGGGACTGCCGATCATCTCCGCCTCCGACATGGGCGATGCGGCGGCCAAGGTCGTCGCCGCGGCCAAGAGCTGAAGGGAAAGAGAATGAGCATCCTGATCGACAAGAACACGCGCGTGATGACCCAGGGCATCACGGGCAAGACCGGCCAGTTCCACACCCAGATGTGCGCGGCCTACGCCAACGGCAAGAACTGCTTCGTGGCCGGCGTGAATCCGAAGAAGGCGGGCGAAGCCTTCGAGGGCATTCCCATCTACGGCACTGTCGCCGACGCGAAGAAGCAGACGGGCGCCACCGTCAGCGTGATCTACGTGCCGCCGCCCTTCGCGGCCGCGGCCATCGACGAGGCGGTCGAGGCGGACCTGGACCTCGTCATCTGCATCACGGAAGGCATCCCGGTGCGCGACATGATCCGCACGCGCGACAGGATGAAGGGCCGCAAGACCCTGCTCCTGGGCCCGAACTGCCCCGGCACCATCACGCCGGACGAGATCAAGATCGGCATCATGCCCGGCCACATCCACAAGAAGGGCCGCATCGGCGTCGTTTCGCGCTCGGGCACGCTCACCTACGAAGCCGTGGGCCAGCTCACGGCGCTGGGCCTGGGCCAGTCCTCGGCCGTCGGCATCGGCGGCGACCCGGTGAACGGCCTCAAGCACATCGACGTGCTTCGCCTCTTCAACGACGACCCCGAGACCGACGCCGTGATCATGATCGGCGAGATCGGCGGCTCCGACGAGGAAGCCGCGGCCGAGTGGGTCAAGGCCAACATGAAGAAGCCGGTGGTGGGGTTCATCGCCGGCGTCACCGCCCCGCCCGGCAAGCGCATGGGCCACGCGGGCGCCATCATTTCCGGCGGCAAGGGCACGGCGCAGGAAAAACTCGCCGTGATGGAATCATGCGGCATCAAGGTGACGCGCAACCCGGCGGAGATGGGCAAGCTGCTGAAGAGCGTCCTCTGACGTTCCTCGCGCGCCTCGCGGACGGGGCGCGCGAACTTCTGCTGGACGCGGCCCGCCCCGTCTCCTTCGTTTCCGGCGCCCCGGTGGTGCGCCACGGCGATCCCGCGCGCGGCGCCTTCCTGCTGCGGGAGGGCCACGCCGAGGTGAGCGTGCCCGCGCCTGGCGGCAATTCCATCGTCCTCGCCCGCCTGGGCCCCGGCGACCTCTTCGGCGAGATGGCCCTGGTCGACCAGGGAACCTGCATCGCCAACGTGACGGCCGCGGCGCCGCTCGACGGCTGGTTCGTGGAGCGCGAGGCTTTCCGGGGCGCGGTCTCGCGCCGGGGCCTTGCGGCTCGCGACCTGCAGCACGCCCTCACGATGCACCTGGCGGAGCGCCTTCGCGCCATGAACGCGCGGCTGGCGGCCGTCGATCGCGAGGATGCGCCCACGCACCCGCCCGCGCCTGATGCCCCCTTCGAGCCCGTGCGCTCGCGCAAGGGGTCCTTCGATGCGGCACGCTTCCTCGCGAAGCTTCCCTTCTTTGATCGGTTCCCCGCGGACGAGATCGACGAGGTGTTCGCGACCGGCCGCATGCTGGAGCTTCCCCGGGGGGCGCCCCTTTACCGTGCCGGCGATCCGGCCACGGCCGTCTACCTCGTCGTGCGCGGTGCCGTCGAGATCGCGCGCCCGAGCGCCGCGGGTGATCGTCGCCTCGCCATCCTGGGGCCCGGCCAGCCCGTGGGCTTCGTGGGCGCGCTCGCGGGGGGCACGCACGGCGCCCACGCGACCGTGCGCGAGGCGGCGGCCTTTCTCGAGATCGGGGCGGAGGATTTCCGGACGCTCTATTTCGGCGACGGGGGCGTCTCGGTGCGCGTGCGTGCGGCGACGCAGCGCCACCTGCTCGAGTCGCTGGCCCGCACCAACCGGGCCCTCGCGCGCCTGGCGACCCACTCACGCCTTGCCGGCGCTCCCCTGGCCGGCCCCGCCCTCTGGGTGGAGACCGCTCAGTCCAGGTAACGGACCGCCATCGAGGGCCGTCCGCCCGCCACCGTCGCGGTGAGCAGGCCGTACTCGGGCAGTTCCACCCACGAGGCGACGTCCTTCGTGAGCGGCTCGGAGGCGACCAGGATCGAGTTCGCCTCGGCCGCATCCCCCGTCATGCGCCATTCGCCGCCGTGCAGGCCGTAGTCGCGGCCGAGCGTGTACCAGAGGCTGAGGTAATGCAGGTTGGCCTCGTGAACGCGCGCCGGGTCCTCGGTGGCATAGCGGCCGAAGTCGAAGCAGTACCGCACCGCGGCGAGCTGGGTACCGTCGCAGGCGAACAGGTTCACGGAGGAGGAGCTGTCGATGCCGAGCCGGTCGCGCTCGCGGCGGATGATGGCGAGCGCGCGCTGCAGCGCGTTCGCGAGCTCGTCGCCTTCGGGCCGGCGCGCGGGATCGGGCAGCCCCGAGAGCACCAGCGCGTAGATCCATTCGCTGTCCGTGGTGCCGCGCACGTGGCGGGCGATGGCGGCGGGCACGTGGGCCGCGAGGGCAGGTTTCAGCTCGGGGAAGCGAGCCAGGTCGCCGTTGTGCGCCATCGCGAGCGGCATGCCGGGAAACTGGAACGGATGCACGTTGGCAGGCGTCACGTCGGCCGTGGTGCTGTAGGAGACGCCGCGCACGTGCGCCAGCACCGCCGAGGCTTCCACCTTGCGCGAAAGGCTCTCGAGATTGCGGTCGAAGATGGGCAGCTCCGTGGACCCGTACCGCCAGGGTTCCCCGGGATCGCGCGACGCCCGGTCCCAGGCCCGCAGGCCGAACCCGGCGAGGTTCATCATGTGCAGCATCTTCGGCATGTAGCTTTGCCGCACGAGCGCGGAATCCGGCTGGTGGAGCAGGGTGTCCAGCGGGACGGGTTCGCCGAGATAGAGGAGGGCGCGGCACATCGGGGCATTCTGGCATAGTGGGCCCATGCCGCAGGCGCATGGGCGCCCTTGACGCCCGTCAACCCCAAAAGCGGTCGCGCTTCGGTAGTCTGGACGCCTGACCCAAGCCCTCCCCGCGAGCAGCTACGCCCGGGGGAACCGGCCTCCACCCGACCGGAAGACATGCCGGTCGCGAAAACCCCCACGAAGAGCTCGCCATGAACGACCGGGTCGCCATCCCGCTTTCCTCCATTCGCAAGGCCCGCCCGCATCCCAAGGGCCGCGCCGTCGATGCGGCCGCAAGGGCGGAAATCGAGTCGCTCCTCGGTTCCGCACCGTGCGCGCCGGAATACCTCATCGAGAACCTGCACCGGGTGCAGGACAGGTTCGGCCTGCTTTCCGCCGCGCACTTGGCTGCGCTGGCCGAGGCGATGAAGCTTTCGCAGGCCGAGGTCTTCGAGGTCGCGACCTTCTACCACCACTTCGACGTGGTGAAGGAAGGCGAGGACGCGCCCGCCAAGGTGACGGTGCGCGTGTGCGACACCCTCTCGTGCCAGATGGCCGGCTCCGTCGGCTTGCTCGATCGCTTGAAGGCTACGCTGGGCGCGAACGTCCGCGTGGTGTCTGCGCCGTGCATCGGCCGCTGCGAGGAGGCCCCGGCGGTGAGCGTGGGGCAGAACGCCTTCGGCGGGGCCACGGCGGAGAAGGTGGCCACGATGGTGAAGGAGGGCCTGGTGAAGGCCCCGAAGACGAATCACATCGGCTACGCGCGCTACCGGGAAGAGGGTGGCTACCGGCTCTGGGGCGAATGCCTGTCCGGCAAGCGCGATCTCGAATCGGTCCTGAAGATGATGGAAGACGCGGGCCTTCGCGGCCTGGGCGGCGCGGGGTTCCCCACGGGGCGCAAGTGGCGCATCGTGCGCGGCGAGGCCGGCCCGCGCCACATGGCCATCAATATCGACGAGGGCGAGCCGGGCACCTTCAAGGACCGTTACTACCTCGAGCGCGACCCGCACCGCTTCCTGGAGGGGATGCTCGTGGCCGCGTGGGCGGTGGGGATCGAGAAGATCTGGATCTACCTGCGCGACGAGTACCACGCCTGCCGCGAGACGCTGGAGAAGGAGCTGGCCGCGTTGCGGGCGGACCCGCCGGGGCCGCTTCCGCAGATCGAGCTGCGCCGCGGCGCGGGCGCGTACATCTGCGGGGAGGAGTCCGCGATGATCGAATCCATCGAAGGCAAGCGGGGCATGCCGCGGCTTCGCCCGCCGTACGTGGCGCAGGTGGGGCTCTTCGGGCGGCCGACGCTCGAGCACAACTTCGAGACGCTCTTCTGGGTGCGCGAGATCCTGGAGAAGGGGGCGGGGTGGTTCGCCTCGCACGGGCGCAACGGGCGCAAGGGCCTTCGCTCCTTCTCGGTCTCGGGCCGGGTGAGGAAGCCGGGGGTGCACCTGGCGCCGGCGGGGATCACGGTGAAGGAGCTGATCGCGGAATACGCGGGCGGGATGCTCGAGGGGCACGAGTTCTACGCGTACCTGCCGGGCGGGGCCTCGGGCGGGATCCTGCCGGCTTCGATGGGGGACATCCCGCTCGACTTCGACACGCTGCAGCCGCACGGGTGCTTCATCGGCTCGGCGGCGGTGATCGTGCTCTCGAAGCACGACAAGGCGCGCGATGCCGCGCTCAACATGATGCGGTTCTTCGAGGACGAATCGTGCGGGCAGTGCACGCCGTGCCGCGTGGGGACCGCGAAGGCGGCGAAGCTGATGGAGGCGCCGAAGTGGGATGCGGCGCTGCTCGAGGAGCTTTCGCAGGCGATGGCGGATGCGTCGATCTGCGGGCTGGGGCAGGCGGCGCCGAATCCGATCCGGTGCGTGATCAAGCATTTTCCGCAGGAGATTTGAGGTGACGCGATGAAAATGAACGAACCCATCGGCCAGGCCGAAGTCATCGACTTCAAGCTGAACGGCGAGAAGGTCTCCGCCCTTTCCGGCGAGACCATCATCCAGGCCGCGAAGCGCCACGGCGTCGACATCCCCCACCTTTGCTACAAGGAGGGGATGCGCCCGGACGGCAATTGCCGCGCCTGCATGGTGGAGATCAAGGGCGAGCGCGTCCTCGCCCCCTCGTGCTGCCGCGCGCCCTCGAAGGACATGGAGGTCTCGAGCGTCTCGCCCCGCGCCGTGCATTCGCAGAGGCTGGTGCTCGAGCTCCTCAAGTCCGACGCGCCGGAAGCGGACCTGAAGCCCGGCGGCAACGAGCTGCGCTTCTGGAGCGACAGGCTCGGCGTGGGCCGGCCCCGCTTCGAGGCCCGTCACCAGCCGCAGCAGGACGCCTCCCATCCGGCGATGTGGGTGAACCTGGACGCGTGCATCCAGTGCACGCGCTGCGTGCGCGCCTGCCGCGAGGAACAGGTGAACGACGTCATCGGCTACGCCTGGCGCGGCTCGGAATCGAAGATCGCGTTCGACTTCGACGACCCGATGGGCGCCTCGACGTGCGTGGCCTGCGGCGAGTGCGTGCAAGCGTGCCCCACCGGGGCGCTCGCGCCGGCGAAGATGGCCTACCAGGTGAAGGCGGACAAGACGGTCGATTCGGTCTGCCCCTTCTGCGGCGTGGGCTGCCAGCTCACCTACCACGTGAAGGACAACACCATCCTGCGCGTCGAGGGCCGCGACGGCCCCGCCAACCACGACCGGCTGTGCGTGAAGGGTCGCTACGGCTTCGACTACACGCACCACCCGCACCGCCTGACGAAACCCCTCATCCGCAAGGCGGACGCGAAGAAGACGGGCGACTTCACGGTCGATCCCACGCGCTGGCAGGACGTCTTCCGCGAAGCGACGTGGGAAGAGGCGCTGGATCTCGCCGGCGGAGGCCTCGCGAAGATCCGCGACCGCGACGGCCCGAACGCGCTTGCCGGCTTCGGCAGTGCCAAGGGCTCCAACGAGGAGGCCTACCTTTTCCAGAAGCTGGTGCGCACGGGCTTCGGCACCAACAACGTCGATCACTGCACGCGGCTGTGCCACGCCTCGTCGGTGGCGGCGCTGCTCGAGGGCATCGGCTCGGGGGCGGTATCCAACCCGGTGGCGGATGTCGAGAAGGCCGACCTCATCTTCCTCATCGGGTCGAACCCCACCTCGAATCACCCGGTGGCCGCCACGTGGATGAAGAATGCGGTGAAGCGCGGGGCAAGGCTCGTGCTGGCCGATCCGCGGCGCACCGACATCGCGCGCCACGCCTGGCGCGTCCTGCAGTTCAAGCCGGACATGGACGTGGCCCTCCTCAACGCGCTCATCTACACGATCCTCGAGGAGAACCTCGTCGATCCGGAGTTCATCCGCCAGCGGACCACCGGCTTCGAGGCCCTGAAGGAGAACGCGAAGGGCTTCAGCCCGGAGGCGATGGCGCCGCTTTGCGGCATCCCCGCGGAGACGATCCGCGAAGTGGCCCGCGCCTACGCCACCTCGAAGGCCTCGATGATCCTGTGGGGCATGGGCATCTCGCAGCACGTGCACGGCACGGACAACGCGCGCTGCCTCATCGCGCTCACGCTCATGACCGGGCAGATCGGCAAGCCCGGCTCGGGCCTGCACCCGCTGCGCGGCCAGAACAACGTGCAGGGGGCCTCGGATGCGGGGCTCATTCCGATGATGTACCCGGACTACCAGCGCGTGGACAACCCCGAGGCCATCTCGCGCTTCGAGAAATACTGGGGGAAGCCGCTCGACCACAAGCCCGGCCTCACGGTGGTGGAGATCATCGATGCCGCCTGCGACGGTCGGGTGAAGGGCATGTACGTGATGGGCGAGAACCCGGCCATGTCGGACCCGGATTCGAACCACGCCCGCGAGGGTCTCGCGAATCTCGAGCACCTGGTGGTGCAGGACATCTTCCTCACGGAGACGGCCTACCTCGCCGACGTGGTGCTGCCGGCGTCGAGCTGGCCGGAAAAGTCGGGCACCGTCACGAACACCGATCGCACCGTGCAGATGGGCCGCCGCGCGCTGGATCTCCCGGGCGAGGCGAGGCAGGACCTCTGGATCACCCAGCAGATCGGCAGGCGGCTGGGCCTCGACTGGAACTACGCGGGGTCGGACAGCGGCGTGGCGCAGGTCTACGAGGAGATGCGCGGGGCGATGAATTCCATCGGCGGCATCTCGTGGGAGCGGCTCGAGGCGAATTCCGCGGTGACGTATCCCTGCCGCACCGAGGACGATCCCGGCCAGCCGGTGGTGTTCACGGACAAGTTCCCGACGAAGGACGGAAGGGCGAAGTTCGTCCCGGCCGATCTCATCCCGGCCAACGAGCGGCCCGATGCCGAGTACCCGTTCGTGCTCATCACGGGACGGCAGCTCGAGCACTGGCACACCGGCTCCATGACGCGCCGCGCCTCGGTGCTCGACGCCCTCGAGCCGCGTGCCGTGGTGTCGATCCACCCGCTCGACCTCGATGCGCTGGGCGCGAAGCCCGGCGACGTGATCACCGTGGCCTCGCGCCGCGGCGAAGTCGCGCTCAATGCCCGCGCCGACGAAGGCACCCCGCGCGGCAGTGTCTTCATCCCGTTCGCGTTCTACGAGGCCGCGGCCAACCGGCTCACCAACCCGGCCCTCGACCCATTCGGCAAGATAGCGGAGCTCAAATACTGCGCCGTGCGCGTCACGAAGGGCGGCACGCTCACGGAACTGGCGAGCTACGGCGGAGGTCAATCGTTCACCGAGGGGCAGCCGGCATAGGCCGCCCTGCGATGGCAGAATCGGGGTCATGACGACCCCGATCCCTCCCCGCGACACTCCCGTCGCGCTTGTCGAGATCACGGCGACCAACTATCGCGAGGCCTTCCGCCTCAAGGTCCGCCCGGACCAGGAACGCTTCGTGGCTTCCAATGCGGTCTCGATCGCCCAGGCCCACTTCCATCCCGAGGCGTGGTTCCGTCTCATCGTGGCCGGCGGCATCCCCGTGGGTTTCGCGATGCTCGAGGACTGGACCGGGCGACCGGACAAGGCGCCCGACGAGTGGAAGGCCGATCCGTACATCTACCTGTGGCGATTCATGATCGACCATCGTTACCAGCGGCTGGGGTTCGGGGCGAAGGCGATCGAGGCGCTCATCGCCCACGCGCGCACCCGCCCCGGTGCCCGCTGCATGATCCTCAGTTTCGTGCCGGAGGAAGGCTCGGCCGAGCCCTTCTACCGGCGTTTCGGTTTCACGCCCACCGGCGAGGTCGCCGAGGGCGAGCACGTGATGCGGCTCGCCTTCTGAGGCCCGGCCCGCAGGACAACCCGCAAGGAGAGCAGCGATGAAGATGTGGAAAAGGGCCGCATTCGCCGCGCTGGCGATGGCGGCGGGCTTCGCGCAGGCGCAAGGCGCCTGGCCGACCAAGACCGTGAAGGTGATCGTGGGCTTCCCGCCGGGCGGCTCGACCGACCAGGTGGCCCGCGTGCTCGCCGGGCAGCTCCAGACGCAGCTCGGCCAGCAGTTCATCGTCGAGAACAAGCCCGGCGCCTCCGCCTCCATCGGCGCGGGTGCGGTGGCGAGCGCGGCGCCCGACGGCTACACGATCGGCGTGGTGTTCGACACCCACGGCGTGAACCCCTCGCTCATCCCGAACCTGCCGTTCGACACGCTCAAGGACCTGAACACGGTCATGCTCGTGGGCACCTCGCCCATGGCCATCGTCACCAAGGCCGACCAGCCGTGGAAGGATTTCAAGGAGGTGCTCGCATCGGCGAAATCGAAGCCGGGCAGCGTCGCCATCGGCTCCATCGGGTCGGGCAGCCTCGGTCACCTCGCCGTGGCGCAGATCGGCAACCTGCTGAACGTCGAACTCACGCACGTTCCCTACAAGGGCGGCGGCCCGCTCATGATCGACGCGGTGGGCGGCCAGGTTCCGTTCGCCATCGGCTCGGTGTTCGTCGTGAACCCGCACGTGAAGGGCGGCAAGCTGAAGGCCCTCGCGGTGACGAGCGCGAAGCCCTCGCCGACGATGCCGGGGGTGGGCACCGTGGCCGACCAGGGCGTGCCCGGTTTCTCGGCGCTTGCCTGGTGGGGCGTGATCGCGCCGGCGAAGATGCCGCCCGCCATCACGAAGAAGCTCGTCGAGGAGCTCCAGAAGGCGCTCAAGGTTCCCGCCATCGCCGAGAAGCTCCAGGCCCAGGGCATGGAGATTTTGGGCAGCGGCCCCGATGAGGCCAACAAGTTCGTGAAGGGCGAGATCGACCGCTGGGCCAAGGTCGTGAAGGACAACAGGATCAAGGCGGGGGACTGATGCGCGTGCATCGCATCGCCGTCGTCCCGGGCGACGGCATCGGCAAGGAAGTGGTGCCCGAGGGCCTGCGGCTCCTCGCGGCGGTCGAGAAGAAGGTCGGCGGGTTCCGCTGCGAGCCGACGCACTTCCCCTGGGGCTCGGACTACTACCGCGCGCACGGGATCATGATGCCGGAGGACGGCAACGCGACCCTGAAGCCCTTCGACGCGATCCTCTTCGGCGCCGTGGGCGATCCGGAACTGCCGGACCACCTCACGCTCTGGGGCTTGAGGCTCAAGATCTGCCAGGGCTTCGACCAGTACGCCAACGTGCGGCCCACGCGCATCTTCCCCGGCGTGCCGAGCCCCCTCGCGGGCCGAGGCCCCGGCGACATCGACTGGGTCATCGTGCGCGAGAACACCGAGGGCGAATATTCCGGCGTCGGGGGCCGCGCGCACCGCGGCCTGCCCATCGAGGTGGCGGCGGAAACGTCCATCTTCACGCGCGCCGGCGTCGAGCGCGTGATGCGCTTCGCCTTCCGGATGGCCGAGTCGCGGCCGAGGAAGCACCTCACGGTCATCACCAAGTCCAACGCGCAGCGCCACGGCATGGTGATGTGGGACGAGATCGCCGCGGACATAGCGAAGGAGTTTCCCGCGGTCACCGTGAGGAAGCTCCTCGTGGACGCCGCGACCACGGTCATGGTGAAGGACCCGCGCTCCCTCGACACGATCGTCGCCACGAACCTGCACGCGGACATCCTCTCCGATCTCGCGGGCGCCCTGGCGGGCAGCCTCGGCATCGCGCCCACGGCGAACCTGAACCCCGAGCGCGCGTTCCCCTCGATGTTCGAGCCCATCCACGGATCGGCCTTCGACATCATGGGCAAGGGCGTGGCCAACCCCATCGCCACCTTCTGGACGGTGGCGATGATGCTCGAGCACCTGGGCGAGCAGGCCGGGGCGGACGCGATCATGAAGGCGATCGAGCGCGTGTGCGCCGAGGGGAAGTTCCTCCCGGCGGACATCGGCGGCAAGGCGCGCATGGCCGAGACGACCGACGCGACGATATCGGCCCTGGGCTGATGCGCGGGGCGCCGGGCCGGCCCCGGCGCGCGGGACCCCTTGACACCGGGAGGGCGGGTATAGCAAAGTGATATCACTTTGATAACCACCCCCCGGGGGATCCCATGAACGAGTTCCGCAAGTCCGGCACCTTCGAGAAGTCCGCGACCACCTTCAACGGCATCTTCATGCTGATGGTGCTCTTCGCGGCCATCGCGATCGAGGTGTACCTCGTCGCCGTCATCCGCTCGCCCGTCGCGCTGCTGGTCGGCGGCATCGCGATCGGCATCGTGTTCCCGGGCTTCTTCACCCTCCAGCCCAACGAGGCGGCGGTGCTCACCTTCTTCGGCGACTACGTCGGCACCGAGCGGGAAAGCGGCCTGCGCTGGACGTTCCCCTGGAACCTGCGCAAGAAGGTGAGCGTGCGCGCGCGCAACGACAACATCGAGACCCTGAAGGTGAACGACAAGCGCGGCAACCCGGTCGAGATCGCGGCCGTGGTCGTCTGGCGCGTCGAGGACACGGCGCAAGCGCTCTTCGACGTCGACAACTTCGAGAACTTCGTGCGCGTGCAGAGCGAGTCGGCGCTGCGCCACGTGGCCACGCGCTACAACTACGACGAGGGCGAGGAGCACGACGCCCACGAGATCACGCTGCGCGGCGGCGCCGACACGGTGGCCGATGCCCTGTGCGAGGAACTCCAGGTGCGTGTCCAGCTTGCCGGCGTGCAGGTGGAGGAGGCGCGGCTCACGCACCTCGCGTATGCGCCGGAAATCGCCCAGGCCATGCTGCGCCGCCAGCAGGCCGAGGCGGTGATCAGCGCGCGCCACAAGATCGTGCACGGCGCCGTGTCGATGGTGGAGATGGCGCTCAAGAGCCTCTCGGAGAAGGGCGTCGTCGAGCTGGACGACGAGCGCCGCGCCGCGATGGTCTCCAACCTCATGGTGGTGCTGTGCTCCGAGCGCGACACGCAGCCCATCGTGAACACCGGCACGCTGTACCCGTAAGACGATGGGCGACGACCTGTATTACGGCGGCGTGGCCATTGCCGGAGGCGGCGTGTTGCAGCTGGTGTTCGCCTGGCTCATCGGCGTCCAGGGGCGCGTCGAGCTCATCAGCAACTACCGGGCCCATCCCGAGCGCTATCCCGATCGCGAAGGGCTCGGCCGCTGGATGGCCGTGACGCTGGTGCTCGGCGGGCTGGCCTTCTGCGCGATCGGCGGCGCCGTGATGACCGGAGCGATCGGCAAGGAAATGGGGCCGGCCTCGGTGGTCGCGAGCCTCGGGCTCGTGCTCGGCGCTTTCCTGGGGCTCGCGAGATATCGCCGGAAGCCGCGGCCGGCCGACCCGGGAGCCGGCCCGCGCCGGTCGCCGCGCTCCCCGACGCGTCGCTGATTCATGGCGAGTCCCGACAAGAAGGCGTTCCTGCTGCGCATCGACCCGGCGTTGTGGGCCGAGCTCGAGCGGCTCGCCCAGTCGGAGCTTCGCAGCGTGAACGGCCAGGTGGAGTACCTGTTGCGCGACGCCCTGGAGCGCCGCGGCATCAAGCCTGCCGCGCCGAAGCACGGGAAGAAGTCGTAGCCCTGCGCAGGCGCGCCTGTCAGCGCTCCTCCGGCGGCTTCACCCGCCGGAATTCCCGCCACAGCAGCAGGTCGTAGGCGATCTTGCCGATGCCGGCGAGCACGAGCGGCGCGCCCAGGCCCGAGACCTGCATCAGCCAGCCGGCGAAGCCCGGCGCGAGCGCCCATCCGGTCGAGCGCACGAGGTTCGTGATGCCCGCGGCCGCAAGTCGCTCCTCGGGCTTCACGACGGCCATCACGTAGGACTGGCGCGTGGGCACGTCCATCTCGTTGAGCGCCTCGCGCAGCAGGAAGAAGAACGCCGCCCACGCGAAGTCGTCCGCGGCGACCACCGTGAAGAGCAGCAGGCTCGAGGGGATGTGCGTGTAGACCATCGTGTTCACCAGGCCGATGCGCTTCGCGAGCCAGGCCGCGGCGAAATGCGAGAACGCGGAGAGCGTGCGCCCCGCGCTGAAGAGGATGGCCACCGTCGCCGCCCCGGCCCCGAACCGTTCGGCGAAGAAGTACGCGAAGATCGCCGTGCCGATGAATCCGCCCGCGAAGGCGTCGATCATGAACAGGCCCGAGATCTTGGCGACGATCGGCCGGCTTTCGGGCGAGAGCTCGCGAAGGCCGGCGGGCGCCGTATCGGCGATCCGGGCGGGCAGCCGCGCGTAGATCGCGGCGGAGGCGAGGTAGAGCGCGCAGAAGATCCCGAGGGCGATGCGCATGCCGTCCAGCTCCGGGATGCCGGCGTACCGCTCGAGGATCGTGGGCAGGCCCGCGAGCAGCCCGCCGACCGCGTACCCGCCGTCCAGCATGACGTTGTACCAGGCGAAGACGCGCGTGCGCTCCGCGTCCGTCGTGGTCGCGGGGAACATCGCCTGCTCGAGGATCGGGATGGCGCCGCGGTCGCGCCCGTGGACGTTCACCATCCCGACGAACGCGGCCGCGGCCAGCACGGCAAAGGCATCGGTCGAGGCGATGAGGGCGCCGCCCGCGGCCGGCAGCAGCGTGAGCGTGACGAGGAGGGCGCGCTCGGACACGTGCCGGCCCGCGAGCATCGTGCCCAGGGCCGCGATCGCCGATCCCCAGAGCGCCGCGGAGAGCACGATGCCGATCTGCACCGCCGTGAACCCCAGGCGCGAGCAGTACAGGCCGATGAGGACGGCCATGAGGCCGATGGCGAGCGCGCGAAGCAGCGCTCCCGCATAGAGAAGCCGCCGGTAGCGCGCGCCCGCGCCGCTCAAGCCGCTTCCGCCGGTGTTCCCGCGTCGGTCATATCGTCGGCTTGCGGCGCACGAAGTCGAGGCGGTCCATCGACTTCACGCGGATCTGGCGCACTTCGCCTTCCTGCAGCACGCGGAGCGTCACCTCGACGCCGGGCGAGCCGGCGCCCCAGAGCGCGCGATAGAAGGCCTCGAGGTCCTTCACGGGCACGCCGCCGAGCCCCAGGATGACGTCGCCCGGCTTGAGGCCCGCCTCGTCGGCCGGGCTCTCTTCCGTGACGCGGAGCACGCGAAGGCGGCCGTCGTCCTCCATCGCGTTCACGCCCAGCCACGGGCGCCGCCCCGCCTTCTGCCGCCCCGTCGCGATCATCTCGGCCAGGATGGGCTCCAGCAGCTCCACCGGCACGAACATGTTGCCGGGGAAGCGCTCGCCGGGCTTGAGGGCGTCCATCACGAGGAGCGAGCCGATGCCCACGAGCTCGCCGTCCTTGTTGATGAGCGCCGCCCCGCTGTGGTCGATGCGCGGCGGCGCCGTGAAGAGGGCGCCCTCGATGAGGTATTCCCAGTAGCCCGCGAAGGGCCGGCGCGCGACGACGGTGGCGACCGAGAGGCCCGCCTCGCCCGTCGTCGCGACGAGCACGCGATCGCCGGATTCGACGCTCCTGGAGGTGCCCAGGCGGATCGGCTTCGGCGCGAGCGGCGCGAAGGGACGCACCAGTCCGAACCCGGTGGCGTGGTCGTAGGCGGCGACCGTCGCCGGCACCGTCCGGCCCTTTGCGTCCGTGACCTCGACCTGGTCCGCCTCGAGGATGAGGTAGCCGATGGTGAGCACGAGGCCCGAGGGCGCGATGACGACACCCGAGCCGGTGCGTTCGGTGCCGAGGGTCGCCGCGGAGCGCGCGTTGCGCAGGGCCTTCACCCGCAGGCTCACCACGGCGCCGGCGGCCTCGGTGAGCTGGCGGTGGGTGGCCTCGGCGGCCGACTCGGCCGGCTGCATGGGGGGCGAGGGGTTCGCCGCGGCTTGCGCGGAAGGCCCTCCGGCCGCGATGGCGAGGACCAGTGCGATTCGGGCGGCCAACGGGCCGGTGCGGGAGCGGGATCCGGCCATGGCGCCTCCCCGGTGCTTTCGGTGGGTGTCGGCGCATCGTAGCACCGGGGCGCGAACACAAGGCGGCCGGCGGCGGAAATGGGGGGCGTTTGCGCCGCTCATCGAGGCTTCGGCGGGCTCAAGTTTTCCAATAATGGGACAACACCCATTGGGGGCTGAGCCATGAACGCATTCCCGACGACCGCCGAAGCGAAAGAACTCGATTGCAGTCCCGAAGCCGTGCGGGAGGCCATTTCGCGGGTGGAGTCCGAGGCCCGGGCCGCCGTGGCCGGGATGGAGCGCATCCAGGCCGAACGCTGGCTGCGGGATGCGGCGTCGCGTCGCGAGGAGGCCGAGAGCCTCGCCCGGCTGGAAATCGAGAAGCGGCTGATCGCCGAGCGCGAGGCCCGCGACAAGGCCGAACAGCGCGCCCTGGCCGAACGCCGCGAGACCGAAGCCATCGCCGCGAGGCGCGAGATCGAGGTCCGCCTCGTCGCCGCGGCGCAGGAGCGAGCCGCGACGCAAACCGACGCCTGCGAGCGCGCCCGCCTCCGCCTGGAGGCCGAGCAGGAACTGGCCGAAGCCGCCCGTCGCCAGCGCGACGAGGCGATCCGCGAGGAGCTCGCCCTGCGCCAGGAAGCGGAACGTAGCGAGGAGGCCGTGAAGCGGAACGCCGACTGCATCGCCGCGCGTACCCGCGCGGAGGCCGCCGCCCGCGCCGCCGCCGAGGAAGGCGCGCGGTCCGCCGAACGCGCCCGGGAGGCAGCCGAACGCAATCTCGCCACCGAGACCCGGCTGCGCCTGGAGATCGAGGCGCGGGCCGCGCAGGAAGCGAGCGCCGGTGCCGTCGCGCAGGCGAGGCTAGAGGCCGAGCAGCTCGCCCGGGGCGAGGCCGAGCGCCGCGCGAACGCCGAAGCGCGTCTCGCCGACGTGTGTCGCGAGCGCATGGCGGAGGAAGCCCACACGCGGGCGGCCGTCGAGGCGCGCCTCGCGGCGGAGGAAGCCGCCCTCGCCCACGCGCAGTCGATCGCGCGGAACGAGTCCGCGGCGCGCGAACAGGCCGAGGCGCGGGAGCGGCTGGCGTGCGAGAAATCGCGAACCGCCGAGCAGCGATTGCAATCCGAGCAGGTGCTGCGCGAGTCCGCGCAGGCCCGCCTCCACGACGAGATGGAGGCCCTCCGGCTCACGCAGCATGAAGCGGACCTGCGCGCCGGCGAGGCTGCCGCGGCCGGGGAACGTCGCCGGGCCGCGCAGCGGGCGTTCGAGGAAAGAGAAGCGGCTGCGCAGTCCGTCCGTGCCGAGGTTCGGGCGGAAGAGGACCGCGCCCGGGCGAGCGCGATGGCGAAGCGCGCCGCCGAGGCGCACCGCGAAGTCGCGATGGCCGCCCGCCACGCCGCGCTCGAGCGCGCGGCACATGAGGACCAGCTGGCGGGGCAGGCGCGCGAACGTCTCCAGGCCGAGCAGTCCCGGGATGAGCAGGTCCAGCGCGAAGCGCACGAGACGCGGCGGGCCACGCGCCTGGCGCTCGTCGAATCGCGCCGGCTCGCCGAGGTCGCGGACGCGGCGCAACTCGCCGCCCGCGCGAGCCTCGTCGCGGCGCTCGCGTCGCGACGTCGGTGCCGCGAAGAACGCGATGCCGCTCTCGACCAGCAGGAACGCCGTCGTTGCCAGGACGAAGCCGCCCTCGCGATGGCCGGCCGCGCTGCGGAAGACCGGCGCCTTGCGGAAGCCTCTCGCGCTTTCGCGCAGGCCGAAACCGATGCCCGCGAGCGCGCCCTGCAACGGCGCCGCGCGCAGGAGCACCGCGCACGGGCCGTCGCGAACGTGGCTCGCCTCGAGGCGCAAGCCGGTGTCCTGGAGCAGGAACGGGCGCGCAAGGGCACCGTGGCCGCGCTCGAGGCTCGAGTCCGGTTCCATGAGGAGCGTCGCGCCCTGGCGCGCCAGGAAGAGCGCCGCGAGGCCGATCGCGAGGCCGCGCGCCTCGCCGCCGCCCGGGCCGAGGAAGAAACGCGCGAGGCCGCCGCCGCGCGCGACCTGTCGGCCGCGCACGAATGCGCGCGGATCGAGGCGCAGGCACGCCGGCGCGCCGCCGCGCAACGCGAGATCGCCGTGGCAGGCGTCGCCCGCCTGGAAGCGACGCTGGCCGAGTCGGCCCGCCAAGCGAAAGAGGTGGCCGATCGCGCTGCCCGCGAAGCGCAGGAGAGGATCGACATGCAGCGGCGTGCCGAAGCCGTCCACGCCGCGCGGCTCGAAGCCGAGTCCCGTGCGAAGGAAGGCGCCGCCGCCGCGGTCCGCGAGTCGCAGGTGGCCATCGACGAGGCCGGGAAAGCGCTCACGCAGGCCCGGGCCTTCGAGCAGGCCGAGCGGGAACACGCCTTGGACGCGACGAAGGAAGCCGAGGCGTTCGCCCGGCGTGCGGCCGCGGAACGGGAGGAGGCCGAGGCATGCCGCGAGCGCGCCCGGGTTGCCGACGAGGCCGAGGCCGCCAGCCGGACCCGGATCGCGGCGGAGCAGGAAGTCGCGCGCGCCGAAGCGAGCCGCACCGGGGACGAACGCCGCGCCGGGGAGGCAGCCCGGGCAAGGCTCGAGGCGCTCAGGCTCGCGCAGCAGGAGACCGCCGCCGCGGAGCGGGCCGCAATCGAAGCGAGCGAGCAAGCCGCCCGGGTTGCCGCGAACGCGCAAGCCCTTCGGGATGCCGAGCGGCAGCGCGCCCAGGCCGCCGCGCAGGAAGCCGACGCGCTGGCACGGCAGGCGCAAGCCGAACGGTGCGAAGCCGAGGCGGCGCTCGAGCGCGCCCGCCTCATCGACGAAATCCCGCCGGCCGCCCCGGTTCCCGCGCCCGTCGTCTCCATCGATTCGGCCCGTCGCGCGCCCCGGCGCTGGCGCATCGCGGCCGCGATCGCCGCACTGGCCCTCACCGCGGCCCTGGCGCCGCGCCTCATCGACTCGCCATCGGATGCCGGGCCCGTGCTCGCGAGCGCCATTCCGCTTCCCGAGGCGAACGCGCAAGAAGCCCCGGCTCGCGAGGAGGCGATCGACCCGCCCGCGCTCCGGCTTTCCACCCGGCTCGGGTCGGCCGGCGAGTAGTCCTGCGCCGCCGGGCGGCGCAGGCGCTGATAAGATGGGCACGCCAATGCCCGTCTCATGAGCGCCGCCTCCCTCCCGCAGCAACCCGCCGACCCTGCCGCCGCGCCTCCCACGGGCGACGCGGGCGTCATCGCGAAGCTCCTGCCCTACCTGCTCGAGTACAAGGGGCGGGTGTTCCTCGCGATCGCGTTCCTGGTGACCGCGAAGCTCGCGAACCTCTCGGTGCCGCTGCTCATGAAGCAGATCGTCGACGGGCTCTCCGGCCCCAAGGCGGTGCTCGTGGTGCCGGTGGCGCTCCTGGCCGCCTACGGGATCCTGCGGATGTCCTCGACGCTCTTCAACGAGCTGCGCGACGTCGTCTTCGTGAAGGTGGCGCAGCGTGCCATGCGCCGCATCTCGCTGGAGGTCTTCCAGCACATGCACTCGCTCTCGCTGCGCTTCCACCTGGAACGTCAGACGGGCGGGCTCACGCGCGACATCGAGCGCGGCACGCGCGGCATCTCGACCCTGCTCAACTTCATGGTGTTCAGCGTCCTGCCGACGCTCTTCGAGATCGCCCTGGTGACGGGCTTCCTCATCGTGAAGTTCGACGTGTGGTTCGGCGTCATCACCGTGGGCGCGCTCGTGCTCTACATCGCCGCCACCTTCGCGATCTCCGAGCGGCGCATCGCCCACCGCCGCGCCATGAACGAGATGGACTCGAAGGCGAACACGCGCGCCATCGATTCGCTCCTCAACTACGAGACGGTGAAGTACTTCGGCAACGAGGGCTACGAGGCGGGGCGCTACGACGAGAGCCTCTCGCGCTACGAGCGCGCGGTGGTGACGAGCGAGACGTCCCTGGGGTTCCTCAACACCGTGCAGGCCGGCATCATCGCGCTCACGGTCGCGCTCCTCATGTGGCGCGCCGCCGACGGCATCGTGCACGGCGGCCTCACGCTGGGCGACCTGGTGATGGTGAACGCGCTCCTCATCCAGCTCTACATCCCGCTCAACTTCCTGGGCGTGCTCTACCGCGAGATCAAGCAGTCGCTCACGGACATGGAGAAGATGTTCCGGCTGCTCGCGGTGAACCGCGAGGTCGAGGACAAGCCCGGCGCGCCGGCCCTGGCGGTGAAGGGCGCCGCGGTGCGCTTCGAGGACGTGAGCTTCAGCTACGACGGCAAGCGGCCCATCCTCGCCGGCGTCGACTTCGAGATTCCGGCGGGCCACACCGTGGCCGTCGTCGGGGCGAGCGGCTCGGGCAAGAGCACGCTCGCGCGATTGCTCTTCCGCTTCTACGACGTGGGCGGCGGGCGCATCACGCTCGACGGCCAGGACATCCGCGACGTGACGCAATCCTCGCTGCGCGCGGCCATCGGCATCGTCCCGCAGGACACGGTGCTCTTCAACGACACCATCCACTACAACATCGC
Source organism: Betaproteobacteria bacterium (assembly GCA_016711875.1). Classification (GTDB taxonomy): domain Bacteria; phylum Pseudomonadota; class Gammaproteobacteria; order Burkholderiales; family Usitatibacteraceae; genus FEB-7. The sequence continues at coordinate 1,814,977 of JADJSD010000001.1, forward strand.
CTACGGCCGCACCGGCGCCACGCGGGAGGAGGTCGTGGAGGCCGCCAAGGTCGCGCACATCCACGACTTCATCGAGAGCCTGCCGAGTGGCTGGGAGACGGGCGTCGGCGAACGCGGCCTCAAGCTCTCCGGCGGCGAGAAGCAGCGCGTGTCCATCGCGCGCGCTCTCCTGAAGGACCCGCCGCTCATGATCTTCGACGAGGCCACCTCGGCGCTCGACTCGCGCACGGAGAAGGCCATCCAGGGCGAGCTCGCGGAGATCTCGAAGGACCGCACCACGCTCGTGATCGCGCACCGGCTCTCGACCATCGTCGAGGCCGACCAGATCCTCGTGATGGACGCCGGGCGCATCGTCGAGCGCGGCTCGTTCCGCGAGCTGATGGAGCGCGGCGGCCGCTTCGCCGAGATGTGGCAGTTGCAGCAGCAGGAAGAGACCGAATCGGAACCCGGGGACACGCCATGAAACGAATCGCCGCCGCCGTACTCGTCGCCCTCCTCGCGGGCGCCTGCGCGCTGCCCTCGGTGCCGCCGCCCGCGCCGCTGCCGGGCGAGGCGCGCGTGAAGAAGGTCGACCGCCTCTCCTTCCAGGACCCGCCCGAGCCGAACCTCTATCGCGTCGAGTTCGACGCCGTCCGTTCGAAGGCGCTGCGCGACCGCGCGTCCCTCGAAGCGCCCGGCGACCGCAGCGATGCCTACCACGCGTTCATGCAGTACTTCGAACAGGCGGCGGAGCAGGAGATGAAGTCGCGCGGAATGTGCGGTGGCACCGCGAAGCTCGTGTCCGCCGTGGACGGCGTGAACGGCACGGGGCCGCTCAGTGCGGTCTTCGCCTGCCGCCCCGCGATCTTCTAGGCCCCGGTCGGCGCGCCGGCGAAAGCGGTCTTCATCGCGGCGAGCACCTCGCCTGGCGCCTCGGACAGCATCGAGTGTCCGGCGTGCACGAGCACGAAGCGCGCGCCCGGAATGCGCTTCGCCAGGGCCTCACCGGCGCGCGGGGGCGTCATCTGGTCGTATCGGCCCGCGATCACCGTCACCGGGGTCGTGAGCGATTCGAAGCGCGCCGGATCGGGCGCATAGGCGTTGCACGCGGCGAGCCCGGCATGCTGGACGCCCGGCGCGGCGCGCTCGACGAGCCGAAGGCTGGCATTGAGCAGGCTCGCGCCCGGGACCGCGCTCGCCGCCAGCTGCGACAGGCGCGCGTGACCCCAGGTCGATTGCATGGCGTGCGCGGCCGGTGAGTCGTCCTTCGCCGCCGCGAGGAAGGCATCGCCCACGGGCATCGGGACGCTCGTGCCCGCGAGCACGAGCGAGGTCACGCGCCCCGGGTGGCGCATCGCGAGTTCCAGCGCGACGAGCGAGCCCAGGCTGTGGCCCGCGACGAACGCGCGTTCTCGCCCGAGCGCCGCCAGCAGGTCGGCGGCCCAGTCGGCCAGCGCTTCCACGCTCGTGCGCACCGTGCCGGGGCTTCGCCCGTGGCGCGGCAGGTCCGGCGCGATGACGGCGTATCCATGGTGCGCGAGGTAACGGCTCTGCCACTGCCAGGCGCTGTGGTCCATCGCGGCGCCGTGCAGCAGGAGGACCGCGGGCAGCGCCGCGTCGTAGGCAACGCCACCGGTGAAGGCCCAGGCCGGATAGCCCTGCGCGATGATCCTCATTTTTGCGAGGCGCGCAGCGCCCGGGAGAGGTCCTCGAGGAGGTCGTCCGGGTGCTCGAGGCCGATCGACAGGCGCACCGTGCCCGGTCCGATGCCCGCCTTCGCGAGCGCTCGCTCGTCCATGCGGAAGTGCGTCGTCGTGGCCGGGTGGATCACGAGGGACTTCGCGTCGCCGATGTTGGCCAGGTGCGAGAAGAGCGAGAGCGACTCGATGAACTTGCGCCCTGCCTCGCGGCCGCCGGCGATCTCGAAGGAAAGGATGGCGCTCGCGCCCGCCGGATAGAGGCGCTGGGCGAGTTCGTGGTCGGGATGCGTCGGGAGATCCGGGTGGTGCACGCGCAGGGCCGCCGGGTGCTTCGCAAGGAATGCGGCCACGGCGCGCGTGGTGGCGACATGCCGCGGCATGCGCAGCGGCAGCGTCTCGAGCCCCTGCAGGATCTGGAACGCATTCATCGGGGAGAGGCAGGCGCCGAGGTCGCGCAGCCCCTCGCGGCGCGCGCGCAGCGCGAACGCGTTGACCGGCGATTCCTCGGTGAACACCATCCCGTGGAAGCCCTCGTACGGCTCGGTGAGCGTCGGGTACTTGCCCGAGGCATCCCAGTCGAAACGACCGCCGTCCACGAGCACGCCGCCGATGACGGTGCCGTGGCCCGAGAGGAACTTGGTGGCCGAATGCATGACGAGGTGCGCGCCCATGTCGAGGGCGCGCCCGAGATACGGCGTCGTCACCGTCGCGTCGACGAGGAGGGCGATGCCGTGCTCGCCGGCGAGGGCGGCCACCGCGGGCACGTCGAGCACGTCCACCGACGGGTTGCCCACGGTCTCGCCGAAGAGCAGGCGCGTCTCGGGGCGGATGGCCTCGCGCCAGGCATCGAGGTCGCGGGCGGGAACGAAGGTCGTCTCGATCCCCAGCCGCGGCAGGGTGTAGGCGAGGAGGTTGTGCGAGCCCCCGTAAAGGCTCGCCGAGGCGACCACGTGGCCGCCCTTGCCCATGAGCGTGAGGACGGCGAGGACGAGGGCCGCCTGCCCGCTCGCCGTCGCCAGGGCTGCCGCGCCGCCCTCGAGCGCGGCCATGCGTTCCTCGAACACGGCCACCGTCGGGTTCGACAGCCGGGAATAGACGTGCCCCGGGATTTCCATGTCGAAAAGCGCCGCCGCCGTGTCGGTGTCCGGCAGCACGAAACTGGCGCTTTGGTAGATGGGAACCGCCCGGGCGCCAGTCGCCGGATCGGGCGATTGGCCCGCGTGGACGGCCAGCGTGTCGGGATGCGGGGGCTTGGGGGGTGAATGTGTCATGAAATCATCGGGTTGCAGAAAATATTTAAGATGCAACTTATCTTGTCACGGAAGGGTCTTGTTTGCTATGGTTTCACATCCCCCGGAATCGGATGCTCCATGAAGCGACTCGTCGCCTGTTTCGCCCTTGCCGCCCTGTCCGCCGCCGCCGTCGCGGCCGACAAGCCCGCGCCCAAGGCCCGCGCCACCAAGGCGTCGACGCGCGCCCCCGCCGTGTCCGATTTCAACAAGGAGGGCGACCCGAACCTGCAGTCGACGGCCGCCCTCGTGCTCGACGCGAAGACGGGCCAGACGCTCTTCGCGAAGAATGCCGACCAGGTCCACCCCATCGCTTCCATCACGAAGCTGATGACGGCGATGGTCGTGCTCGACTCGAAGCTGCCCCTCGACGAGGCGGTGCAGATCTCGACCGAGGACCTCGATACTCTCAAGGGCACCAAGTCGCGCCTGCCGGTCGGCGCCCATTTCCGCCGCGACGACCTCATCCGCATCGCGCTCGTCGCCTCGGACAACCGCGCCGCCGCGGCGCTGGGCCGCTCCTATCCGGGCGGCATCGCCGCGTTCGTGGATGCGATGAACGCGAAGGCGAAGCTGCTGGGCCTTTCCGCCACCACCTTCGTCGATTCCAGCGGGCTCGCGCCCGGCAACGTCTCGAGCCCCGCGGACCTGGGCCGACTCGTGAGCGAAGCTTCGCGCTACGCCGAGATCCGCGAGTACTCGACCACGCCCGCGCTCGACGTGACTCTGCCGGACACGGGGCGCAAGGTCGCGTACGTGAACACGAACGCCCTGGTGCGCGCCGGCAACTGGGACATCGGCTTGTCGAAGACCGGCTACATCAGCGAATCGGGCAAGTGCCTCGTCATGCAGGCGATCATCGCCGGCGCGCCCGTCGTGATCGTGCTCCTCGATTCCTGGGGCCGCCTCACGCGCATCGGCGACGCCAACCGCATCAAGAAGTGGCTCGAGAAGAACCCGAGCCTCATCGCCGGCAACTTCCGCGCCGGCTGATCGCGTCCGCGCCCCCGGCGCGCCCTTCACCCCGTAGTGCCATCGCCTTGCCCGGCCGCCTCGCGGCTTGCGCGCGAGGCATCCACCTGTAGCCGGAAGCTGAGAGCGAACGCGATCGCGAGCAGGACCGCTTCGAGCACGAACACGGTCGCGTAGGCGGGAAACGCCGCGCCCGTCGCGAGCCGCACGGCGTCCACGACCGCGCCGCCCAGCAGGCTCCCCACGGCCTTGCCCAGCAGGCTCGCGGTACCCCACACGCCCATCAGCAGACCCGCGCGAACCGAAGTCGCGAAGGTGGCGATGCCCCCCAGCAGGCCCGCGCCCGCGAGGCCCGTGCCGAAGCCCATGAAGGCGACGAGCGTGCGGAAGGCATCCGGGCTGCCGGCGAAACCCGCGGCGACGACCCCGGCGAACACGAAGACGGTCGCGACGAGCCCCACCCGAAGCAGGACGAGGTGGCTCGCGACGCGCAACAGGAATCCGCCGGACATCAGCATCGCGAGCAGTACGCCGCCGCCCCACCAGGCCGTGAGCCGCGTCGTCTCCGAGACCGACATGCCCAGGACCAGCGCACCGTAGGGCTCGAGCAGCACGTCCTGCGCGAGCGTGCCGACGAAGGTGCAGACGATGAGCAGGAAGAACCGTCGCACCTGGGGGTCGCCGAAAAGGAATTCCTTGAGCGCGTCGAGAAAGGGCTTTTCGCGCGAGAGCTTCGCCGCCCGCGCGATGCGGGCCGAGCGGCGCTCCTGCCCCAGCACCGCGACGAGCGTGAGGACGGCGAGCGCGGTGACCGCGGCGAGGGTCGCGGCGACCAGCTTCGCCGGCGCGTAGTCGCGCAGGAGGTGGCCCAGGCCGCCCGCGCCCGCCACGAGGCCCAGCATGGTCGCCACCTCGTAGAGGGTGAGGGCCCGCGAGCGCGCGCTGCCCTCGAAGCGGTCCGCGACGAGCGCCTGGAACACGTTGTGGCCGAGGTTGCGTCCGAAGCCGTAGACGACGAACGTGAGGAACAGGCCCGACGCCAGGGCTTCGCGCGAGGCGCCGGACGTCATCAACCACACGGTGGCCCCGAGTCCCGCGCCCGCGAGGATCGAGCCCGCGACGATGTAGGGTTCGCGCCGCCTTCCGAACACCGGGTGGCTGTCGGAGCGGTACCCGAACCACACGCGCAGCGGCGCCTCGAGCAGGGGCAGCGCAAAGAGCAGGCCCACCAGCGTGAGCGGCAGCCCGAGTTCGGCGACCATGATCCGGTTGAGGGTGCCGCCCGCGAGGGCGCCGGTGATGCCGTAGCCGAGAGGAAACGCGGCAAGTCGCAGCGCGTCGAGACGGCCGCGCGGGGAAGGCGTGCTCGGGGACAAGGGGGATGGGCCTGGAGAAATCCTCGGCTCCATTCTCGTTGCGCGTGCGCGGGCTGTCGATCCTTCCCGTGTCGGACACCGATTTGGTGCGCGCGGTCCGCGTTCGCACGACATTGGTGCGGACGTGGGCGCCGGTTCGCACCGGGACGTCGCGAGCCGGTCGCTTTTTCCTTGCCGATCAATTCATTGTCCGCCTCGCGATGGCTTGGCACGGACGTTGCGCTGTTCATTGTCGAAGCGGACGAACGTGCCCGCCTGACCACACGAACCACGCAACCGCCACCACTCCATCTTCGGGAAGGAAGACCATGAAGCGACGTTCCGTCATCAAGGCGATCACGCTCGCCACCGCCCTCGCGGTGTCCGGCCTCGGCTCGCTCGACCTCCACGCGCAGGCGAAGACCGTCAAGGTCGGCGTCCTGCACTCGCTCTCCGGCACCATGGCCATCAGCGAGACCGTCCTCAAGGACGTGGCCCTCATGGCGATCGAGGAGATCAACGCCAAGGGCGGCGTGAAGGGCTCGAAGATCGAGCCCGCGGTGGTCGACCCCGCCTCCAACTGGCCGCTCTTCGCCGAGAAGGCCCGCCAGCTCATCACGCAGGACAAGGTCGCCGTCGTGTTCGGCTGCTGGACCTCCGTCTCGCGCAAGTCGGTGCTGCCGGTCTTCGAGGAACTCAACGGCCTGCTCTTCTACCCGGTGCAGTACGAGGGCGAGGAGCTCTCGAAGAACGTCTTCTACACCGGCGCCGCGCCCAACCAGCAGGCGATCCCGGCGGTGGAATACCTCATGAGCAAGGATGGCGGCGGCGCGAAGCGCTTCGTCCTGCTGGGCACCGACTACGTGTACCCGCGCACGACGAACAAGATCCTGCGCGCGTTCCTGAAGAGCAAGGGCGTCGCCGAAGCCGACATCATGGAGGAGTACACCCCCTTCGGGCATTCGGATTACCAGACCATCATCGCGAAGATCAAGAAGTTCGCCTCCGAGGGCAAGAAGACGGCGGTGGTCTCCACGATCAACGGCGACTCGAACGTGCCTTTCTACAAGGAACTGGGCAACCAGGGCCTGAAGGCGACGGACGTGCCGGTCGTCGCGTTCTCCGTGGGCGAGGAGGAACTGCGCGGCGTCGACACGAAGCCCCTCGTCGGCCACCTCGCGGCCTGGAACTACTTCATGTCGCTCAAGAACCCGTCGAACGACGAGTTCACGAAGAAGTGGGCCGCCTACGCCAAGGCGAAGAACCTCGCCGGCCACAAGGACAAGCCGCTCACCAACGACCCGATGGAAGCCACCTACATCGGCGTGTACATGTGGAAGCAGGCGGTCGAGAAGGCCAAGAGCTTCGACACCGACAAGGTGATCGCCGCGATGGCCGGCCAGAGCTTCAAGGCGCCCTCCGGCTTCACCGTGAAGATGGACGAGAAGAACCACCACCTGCACAAGCCGGTGTTCATGGGCGAGGTGAAGGCGGACGGCCAGTTCAACGTCGTGTGGAAGACGCCCGGCCCCGTGAAGGCGAAGCCCTGGAGCCCGTACATCCCCGGCAACGACAAGAAGAAGGACGAGCCGGAAATGGCGGCGAAGAAGGCCGACGCGCCGAAGAAGTAGTCGCAGCTGCCTGAAATGCGGAAGGCGGCGGGGGTGTGGGGCCCCGCTGCCTGCCCGCCTCCCCCCGGAAGAAGGTCCATACCATGTCTCGCTGGTGGGTTTCGCTGTGCCTCGCATTCGCGGTGATGCTGCCCGCGCGGGCGGCGCTCGATGCCGCCGTCGTGACGAGGCTCGCGACGGGCGACGGCGACGAGAAGGTGGCCGCCATCGCGCAGCTCATCGCCTCGGGCGACCCGCGCGCCGTGCCGGTGCTGCAGGCCCTCGCCGACGGCGAGATGACGGTCGCGGCCGGGCGCGTGCTGCTGGTGAAGGGTGAAGAAGGACTCGATGCGGTGACCGGCGAGAAGGTCTCCCCGGTGCCGTCCCCGCGCGACGACGTCGTCGCCAACAATCGCCTGCGCCGCGAGATCGAATCCGCCCTCGCCGCGCTGAAATTGCTGTCCCCCGATCGCGACGCGCGCCTGGCCGCGGCGAAGGAACTCGCCGGCGGCGCCAACGAGGCGATGCTGCCCCTGCTGAAGAAAGCCGTCGGCAACGAGACCGACGGCACGATCAAGCCGATGCTCGAGCTCACGGTGGCGGGCCTCGAGTTGAAGAGCGCCGACAAGGCCCAGCGCCTCGCGGCCATCCGCACGCTGGGCGCTTCCGCCAACCCGAACACGCGCATGCTGCTCTCGCCCATCGTGGAGCGGAACAAGGACGGCTCCTTCCTGGAGCCGGACGAGGACGTGCGCCTGGCGGCGCAATCGAGCCTCACGGCCGTGGAGGGGCGCCTGGCCTGGAGCCAGCGCGTCGGCCTCGCGTTCTCGGGCGTGAGCCTGGGCTCCATCCTGCTTCTCGCCGCGCTGGGCCTCGCCATCACCTACGGCCTCATGGGCGTCATCAACATGGCGCACGGCGAGCTCATCATGATCGGCGCCTACACGACCTACGTCGTGCAGAACCTCTTCCGCGCCCACCTGCCCGGCGCCTTCGACTGGTACCTCGCCGCGGCGCTGCCGGCGGCATTCGTCGCCTCGGCCCTCGTGGGCATGGCGCTCGAGCGCACCGTGATCCGATGGCTTTACGGCCGGCCCCTCGAGACGCTCCTCGCCACCTGGGGGCTGTCCCTCATCCTCATCCAGGGCGTGCGCACGCTCTTCGGCGCCCAGAACGTGCAGGTGGAGAACCCCGCGTTCATGTCCGGGGGCATCGAGATCCTGGCCGGCATCGTGCTGCCCTGGAGCCGCATCGTGATCATCGCCTTCGCGATGGCCGTGCTCGCGGGCATGGCGGTGCTCCTCACCCGCACGCGGCTGGGCCTTTTCGTGCGCGCCGTCACGCAGAACCGCGCGATGGCCGCCTGCGTGGGCGTGCGCACCGCGCGCATCGACACCTGGGCCTTCGGGCTGGGCTCGGGCATCGCCGGCCTGGCGGGCTGCGCGCTCTCCCAGATCGGCAACGTCGGCCCGGATCTCGGCCAGTCCTACATCGTCGACTCGTTCATGGTCGTGGTGCTGGGCGGCGTGGGCCAGCTCGCGGGCACCGTCTACGCGGCGCTGGGCCTGGGCATCCTCAACAAGCTGCTGGAGTCGTGGGCGGGCGCGGTGCTCGCGAAGATCGCGATCCTCGTGGTGATCATCCTCTTCATCCAGAAGCGCCCGCAGGGGCCTCTTCGCCCTCAAGGGCCGGGTGATCGACTGATGCTCCTGGCGCGCCTCTACGGACCGAAGGGCTGGCTCGCGCTCAGCGTGGCGGCGGCGGTGGTGTTCGTCGTCGTTCCGCTCCTGAACCGCGTGGTTCCCCCCGATAGCGCCCTGCACGTCTCGGCCTTCGGCGTCACGCTCGCCGGCAAGATCATGTGCTACATGATCGTCGCGGTCGCGATGGATCTCGTCTGGGGCTACGCGGGCATCCTCTCGCTCGGCCACGGGCTCTTCTTCGCGCTGGGCGGCTACGGGATGGGCATGTACCTGATGCGCCAGATCGGCCGCGAGGGCGTCTACAAGCTGGACCTGCCCGACTTCATGGTCTTCCTCGACTGGAAGACGCTGCCCTGGCACTGGACGGGGACGGACAGCTTCCTCTGGGCGGCGGTGCTCATCGTCGCGGTTCCGGGGCTCCTCGCCTTCGTCTTCGGCTGGTTCGCCTTCCGCTCGCGCATCAAGGGCGTGTACTTCTCGATCATCACGCAGGCGCTCACCTACGCCGCCATGCTGCTCTTCTTCCGGAACGAGACGGGCTTCGGTGGCAACAACGGGTTCACGGACTTCAAGCGCATCCTGGGCTTCCCCATCGCCACGCCCGAGACGCGCATCGTCCTCTTCATGATCACCGGGGCCGTCCTCATCGGCACGCTCCTGCTCGCCCGGGCCATCGTCACCTCGCGCTTCGGGCGCGTCCTGGCCGCCATCCGCGATGCCGAGGCGCGCGTGATGTTCTGCGGCTACGACACGCTCTGGTACAAGCTCTTCGTGTGGACGCTCTCGGCGGTGCTGTGCGGCATCGCGGGCGCCCTCTACGTGCCGCAGGTGGGCATCATCAACCCGGGCGAGATGTCACCCGCCAACTCGATCGAGATCGCCATCTGGGTCGCCGTGGGCGGCCGGGGCACGCTGGTGGGCCCCATCCTGGGCGCGGGCCTGGTGAACGGCTTCAAGAGCTTCTTCACCGTGGCCTTCCCCGAGTACTGGCTCTACTTCCTGGGCCTGCTGTTCGTCCTGGTCACGCTGTTCCTCCCGCAGGGCGTGATGGGGTTCCTCGCGAAATGGAAGAAGCCGTGAGCGCCGAGCCCCCGCGCCGCGATCCCGACGCGCCCCGACCCTGGCCGTGGTGGCCGCCGGCCGGATCTGCCGCCGAGGCGGTGGCCGACGGCTCGACGCCGAACTTCGGCAAGCGCGTGCCGGTCGGCGAGCTCGACCTCTCGCACGGCGTCGTGCTCTACCTCGAGGACATCACGGTGTCCTTCGACGGTTTCCGCGCCCTCAACAAGCTCAACCTCACCATCGACGCGGGCGAGCTTCGCTGCGTGATCGGCCCCAACGGCGCCGGCAAGACGACCATGATGGACGTCATCACCGGCAAGACGCGTCCCGACGAGGGCAAGGCCTTCTTCGGCCAGACCATCGACCTCACGCAGCGCACCGAGGCCCAGATCGCCCATGCGGGGATCGGCCGCAAGTTCCAGAAGCCCACGATCTTCGAGTCGCACACGGTGTTCGAGAACCTCGAGCTCGCCATGAAGGCCGACAAGCGCGTGCGCCGCACGCTGCGCGCCCGGCTTTCCTCCGAGGAGGATGGCCGCATCGCCGAGACGATGCGCGAGATCCGCCTCGCCGAGAGCAGCGGCCGCCCGGCGGGGCTCCTCTCCCACGGGCAGAAGCAGTGGCTCGAGATCGGCATGCTGCTCATGCAGGAGCCGCAGCTGCTGCTGCTCGACGAGCCGGTCGCCGGCATGAGCGACGACGAGACCGAGCGCACGGCGGAGCTCTTCCTCACGCTCGCCGGCCGCCACTCGCTGGTGGTGGTCGAGCACGACATGGCCTTCATCGCGAAGATCGCGAAGAAGGTGACGGTGCTGCACGAGGGCAGCGTGCTCGCCGAAGGCACGCTCGATGCCGTGCAGGCCGACCCGCGCGTGGTGGAGGTGTACCTTGGCCGCTGAAGCGCTCGTCGTCTCGGGCCTGAACCAGTACTACGGCGGCAGCCACATCCTGCGCGATCTCTCCTTCGAGGTTCCCGCCGGGAAGGTGACGACGCTCCTGGGCAGGAACGGCGTGGGCAAGACCACGCTCCTTCGCACGCTCATGGGACTGGTGCCCTCGAAGACGGGATCGATCCGCTTCGGCGCGGCCGACCTCACGAAGGCGAAGCCCGAGGAGCGGGCCCGGGCCGGGCTCTCCCTCGTCCCGCAGGGGCGCGAGATCTTCGGGCGCCTCACGGTCGCGGAGAACCTGGAGATGGGCCTCGCGGCACGACCTTCCGGCGAGGGCGTCCCGGACCGCGTGTTCGAACTCTTCCCCGTCCTCAGGCAGATGATGAAGCGCCGCGGCGGCGATCTTTCCGGCGGCCAGCAGCAGCAGCTCGCGATCGGCCGCGCCCTCGCGATGCGCCCGCGCCTGCTCATCCTCGACGAGCCCACCGAGGGCATCCAGCCCTCGATCATCAAGGACATCGAGCGCGCCATCCGCACGCTCGCGGAAAGCGGCGACATGTCCATCCTCCTGTGCGAGCAGTACTACGATTTCGCCCGCTCGCTCGCCGACCAGTACATCGTCATGGAGCGCGGCGAGATCATCGCGCGCGGGGCCGGCGCCGACATGGACAAGGACGGCGTGCGCGAGCGCCTCGCCGTATGATGGCGCCATGCGACGCGACGACTTCGTTCCGGAGGCCGGCTGGCAGGCGCGGCTCGAGCTTGGCTTCGAGCGCCGCGGCGAGCGCACGGTGCTCGCGCACCGCGTGCACGACGGGCCGCTCGTCGTCCAGAAGGCCCTGCACCCGGAGGGCGACGCCGTCTGCCATGCCATCGTCCTTCACCCGCCGGCCGGCATCGCGGGGGGCGACCAGCTTCGCCTCGACGTGAACGCGGCCGCGGGGGCTCACGCGCTCCTCACCACGCCCGGCGCAGGCAAGTGGTATCGCACCGCCGGCCCGGCCGCGAGCCAGCACGTGACGATCGATGCCGCCGACGAGGCCGTGGTCGAGTGGCTGCCGCAGGAGACCATCCTCTTCGACGGCTCGGTCGCCGATATCCGATGGCATGCGCGCCTCGCGCGGTCCGCCCGCCTCGTGGCCTGGGACATCGTGTGCCTCGGGCGGACGGGCTCGGGCGAGCGCTACGCGAAAGGCACCGCCCGCATCGCGACGCGCATCGAACGCGGCGGACGCGCCCTGTGGGTGGAGCGCGGACGCCTGGGGCGGGGCAGCGGCGCGATGGACGCCGCGGCCGGCCTCGCCGGCCACACGGTGTTCGGCACGCTGGTGGCGACGGGCGGCGCCGTGTCGGACGAACTCCTGGGCCACTGCCGCGAGGCGCGGCCTTCCGGGGGCGAGGGCGCCGTGACGCGCCTGCCCGGCCTTTTCGTCGCGCGCTATCGCGGCGACGAAAGCGAGGCGGCAAGGGATTACTTCGCGGCGCTCTGGCGCCTGCTTCGGCCCTCCGTGGCCGGGCGGGATGCCGTGACGCCGCGCATCTGGCGAACCTGAGGCTTTCGACATGGAACTCACCCCGAGAGAGAAGGACAAGCTGCTCATCTTCACGGCGGCCCTGCTGGCCGAACGCCGGAAGGCCAAGGGCCTCAAGCTGAACTACCCCGAGGCCGTGGCGTTCATCACGGCCGGCATCCTCGAGGGCGCGCGCGAGGGGCGCAGCGTCTCGGAACTGATGGGCTGGGGCGCGACGCTCCTCAAGCGCGACGAGGTCATGGAGGGCATTCCCGAGATGATCCCGGAGATCCAGGTCGAGGCGACTTTTCCCGACGGCACGAAGCTCGTCACCGTCCACCACCCCATCGTGTGAGGCCGACATGATTCCCGGCGAAATGAAGGTCGCTTCCGGCGACATCGAGTTGAACGCGGGCCGCGAGACGGTCACGGTGAAGGTCACCAACACGGGCGACCGGCCCATCCAGGTGGGCTCGCACTACCACTTCTTCGAGACCAACGACGCGCTCGCCTTCGACCGCGCGAAGGCGAGGGGCTTTCGCCTCGACATCGCGGCGGGGACGGCCGTGCGCTTCGAGCCCGGGCAATCGCGCACCGTGCAGCTCGTTGCGTTCGCCGGCGATCGGAAGGTGTACGGCTTCCAGGGCAAGGTGATGGGTCCGCTGGGGGGGAAGGCGAAATGAGCGTGAAGATCGGCCGGCAGGCCTATGCGGAGATGTTCGGACCCACCACGGGCGATCGCGTGCGGCTCGCGGACACGGAGCTGTGGATCCAGGTGGAGAAGGACTTCACGACCTACGGCGAGGAAGTGAAGTTCGGCGGCGGCAAGGTGATCCGCGACGGGATGGGGCAGGGGCAGCGGCTGTCGAAAGACGTCGCCGACACCGTCATCACCAACGCGCTCATCGTCGACCACTGGGGCATCGTCAAGGCCGACATCGGCCTGAAGGGCGGGCGCATCTGGCGGATCGGCAAGGCCGGCAATCCGGACGTGCAGCCGGGCATCACCATCCCCATCGGCGCGGGCACCGAGGCCATCGCGGGCGAGGGCATGATCGTCACCGCGGGCGGAATCGACACGCACATCCACTTCATCTGCCCTCAGCAGATCGAGGAGGCGCTCATGTCCGGCGTCACCACGATGCTGGGCGGCGGCACGGGGCCCGCGACGGGCACCTTCGCCACGACGTGCACGCCGGGGCCGTGGCACCTGCATTCGATGCTCGCGGCGGCCGACGCCTTCCCGATGAATCTCGGCTTCTTCGGCAAGGGCAACGCTTCGCTGCCCGGCCCACTGCGCGAGCAGGTAGAAGCCGGCGCCATCGGCCTCAAGCTCCACGAGGACTGGGGCACGACGCCGGCGGCGATCGACAACTGCCTTTCCGTGGCCGACGAGATGGACGTGCAGGTGGCCATCCACACGGACACGCTCAACGAGTCGGGCTTCGTCGAGGCCACGGTGGCCGCGTTCAAGGGCCGCACCATCCACACCTTCCACACCGAGGGCGCGGGCGGCGGCCACGCGCCGGACATCATCAAGGTCGCGGGCCTGCCCAACGTGCTGCCCTCGTCCACCAACCCGACGCGCCCTTACACGGTGAACACCATCGCCGAGCACCTCGACATGCTCATGGTGTGCCACCACCTCGATCCGGCCATCGCCGAGGACGTCGCCTTCGCCGAGTCGCGCATCCGCAAGGAGACGATCGCCGCCGAGGACATCCTGCACGACCTGGGCGCGTTCTCGATGATGTCCTCGGACTCGCAGGCCATGGGCCGCGTGGGCGAGGTGATCATCCGCACGTGGCAGACGGCCCACAAGATGCGGGTCCAGCGCGGGCCCGCCAAGGGCGACCCGAAGACGCACGACAACGCGCGCGTGAAGCGCTACATCGCCAAGTACACGATCAACCCGGCCACCGCGCACGGCATCTCGCACGCGGTGGGCTCCATCGAGCCCGGCAAGATCGCGGACCTGGTGCTGTGGAAGCCGGCGTTCTTCGGCGTGAAGCCTTCGCTGATCCTCAAGGGCGGCATGATCGCCGCGGCCGCCATGGGCGACCCCAACGCCTCGATCCCCACGCCGCAGCCCGTGCACTACCGGCCGATGTTCGGCAGCTTTGCGGGCGGGCTTCGCACCAGCGTCACGTTCGTCTCGCAGGCCGCGCTCGCGAACCCGGCGATCGCGGGCCTGGGCCTCGCGAAGCCGCTGGAGGCGGTGAAGGCCACGCGCGGCATCGGCAAGAAGCAGATGGTGCACAACGACTGGATGCCCACCATCGAAGTGGACCCGGAGACCTACCAGGTGCGAGCCGACGGCGAGCTGCTCGTGTGCGAGCCCGCGAAGGTGCTGCCGATGTCCCAGCGCTATTTCCTCTTCTGACCATGGTCGAGATCCGCTCGCGCTTTCCCGTCCGGCCCCACGAAAGTTACGGCACGAAGGTGGCCGGCCGCCTCGTGCTGCCCTTCGACGCGCGGCAGAAAAGCCGCCAGCTGGCGAAGCTCGACACGGGCGAGGAGGTCGCGCTCGTCCTGCCGCGCGGCACGGTGCTTCGCGGCGGCGATTTCGTCGTCACCAACGACAGCCGCGTCGTCGAGGTGGTCGCCTCGCCGGAACCGCTGCTGCACGTCGTGTGCGCTTCACCCGAAGCGCTCGCCCGCGCCGCCTACCACCTGGGCAACCGGCACGTGCCCGTGCAGGTGGGCGAAGGATGGATCCGCCTCGCGGCGGACCACGTGCTCGAGGTGATGCTCCAGGGCCTGGGTGCGACCGTCTCGCCGGTGGACGCGCCCTTCGAGCCCGAGGCCGGCGCGTACGGCGCGCACCACCGCCACGACAACGAATCGGGCCACGGCGGCCGCATCCACGAATTCGACGCGAGCGGCGCCCTCGCGAAGTCGACGTGAAACGCGATCTGGGCGCCCTCGTGCGCCTGCTGCAGCTCGCGAGCCCCGCGTTGCCCGTGGGCGCGTACAGCTATTCGCAGGGGCTGGAGGCGGCGGTCGAGGCCGGGCTCGTGAAGGACGCCGCCGGTGCCGAACGCTGGATCGGCGAAGTGCTCGCGCTGTCGGTCGCCTCGCTGGAAGCGCCGCTCCTGGCGCGGCTGTTGGAGGCCTTCGCCGCTGACGATCCCGCTGCTGCCTCCCGCTGGAACGACGAATTCCTGGCCAGCCGCGAGAGCGCGGAATTCAGGGCCGAGACCGTGCAGATGGGCTACTCGCTCCGTCGGCTCGCGAAGGAACTGGAATTCGGCGGCGCAGGCGCGCTCGAGTCGCTCGACGAAGTCTCGTTCCCCGCGGCATTCGCCGCCGTCGCGAACGCCTGGGGAATCGCGCCGGAGGACGCCGTCGCGGCGTATCTCTGGGCGTGGATCGAGAACCAGGTGATGGCGGCGCTCAAGGCCGTGCCGCTGGGGCAGACGGACGGCCAGCGCGTCCTCCTCGCGCTGGGCGATCGCCTCCCGCCCGTGGTGCAGGCCGCGCTCGCGCTTCACGACGAGGACCTCGCCAACTTCGCGCCCGGCCTCGCCCTCCTTTCCTCCCGGCACGAGACGCAGTACTCGCGCCTCTTCCGTTCCTAGGACATCCCCATGCAAGGCAACGCCACCCTGCGCGTCGGCATCGGCGGCCCCGTCGGCTCCGGCAAGACGGCGCTCACGCTGCTGCTGTGCAAGAACCTGCGCGAGAAGTACGACATCGCGGCGGTCACCAACGACATCTACACCGAGGAGGACGCGCAGTTCCTCGTGAAGAACGAGGCGCTCGCCCCCGAGCGCATCATCGGGGTGGAAACCGGCGGCTGCCCGCATACGGCCATCCGCGAGGATGCCTCCATCAACCTGGAGGCGGTCGCGAGGTTGAACGCGCGGTTCCCGGGTCTCCAGGTGATCTTCATCGAATCCGGCGGCGACAACCTCGCGGCGACCTTCAGTCCCGAGCTCTCCGACCTCACGCTCTACGTGATCGACGTGGCGGCGGGCGACAAGATCCCGAGGAAGGGCGGGCCCGGCATCACGAAGAGCGACCTGCTCGTCATCAACAAGATCGACCTCGCGCCGATGGTGGGTGCCTCGCTCGAGGTGATGGATCGCGACGCGAAGCGCATGCGCGGCGAGCGGCCGTTCGTCTTCACGAACCTCAAGACCGGGCAGGGTCTCGCCGAGGTGATCGCGTTCGTCGAAACGAAAGGGCGGCTTCGCGCCCCGGAAAAGTAGGGCTGCTTCGCGCCTGGATGCGCCCCGCCCCGGCACTCGCCTTTCTCGCCCTCGCGGGCGCCGCGCCACCCGCGCTCTCGCAGGCGCCCGACGATCGGGCGACACCCGTCGAGGGCCTCACGGTCACGGCCACGCGCATCCCGCAGCCCGGCTTCGACGTGCCCGCCGCCATCGACGTGGTCGACGCGCGCGCGATCTCGGAAGGCAAGGCGCAGGTGAACCTGTCCGAGTCGCTCGGCCGCGTGCCCGGCATCGTCGTCCAGAACCGGCAGAACTACGCGCAGGACCTGCAGGTGTCCTCGCGCGGCTTCGGCGCGCGAAGCACTTTCGGCGTGCGCGGCGTTCGCCTCATCGCGGACGGCATTCCCGCGACCATGCCGGACGGGCAGGGGCAGGCCGCCACCTTCGCGCTCGCCTCCGCCGACCGCATCGAGGTGTTGCGCGGCCCGTTCTCGAGCCTCTACGGCAACGCCTCGGGCGGCGTCGTGCAGGTCTTCACGAGGGACGGCCCGCCCGACCCGACGCTGGATCTCTTCCTCGCTTCGGGCAGCTATGGCACGCGCAAGGCGGGCCTGCTCGCCAGCACCCAGGCGGGCCAGGTCAACCTGATCGGCGACGTCTCGCGTTTCGAGACCGACGGCTACCGCGAACACAGCCGAGCCGTGCGCGACACCGCGAACGTGAAGGTCGCGATGCCGCTCGCGGGCGGCAAGCTCACTCTCGTCGCCAACGCGCTGGACCAGCCGGACACGCAGGATCCGCTGGGCCTGAATCGCGCGCAGTTCGAGGCGGACCCGCGGCAGGTGGATCCGTCCGCGATCCTCTTCGACACGCGCAAAAGCATCCGCCAGTCGCAGCTGGGCGCCGTGCACGAGGCGGCGCTCACGCCGGCCGATTCGCTGCAGGTGCGCCTGTATGGCGGATCGCGCCGCGTGGTGCAGTTCCTCGGCCAGTCGGGCGACACGCCCCTGGGCTCGGGCGGCGTGGTGGACCTCGACCGCTCGTACGGCGGCGCCGGGCTTCGCTGGACCCACGCGTTCACGGTCGGCGGCGGCGAGGCCACGGTCACGGCCGGCTTCGACTTCGATCGCCTCGACGAGCGCCGGCGCGGTTTCGTGAACGATCTCGGCGAGCAGGGCGCGCTTCGCCGGGACGAGGACGACCGCGTCTCCAACCGGGACGTCTTTGCGCAGGCCGGATGGCGATTCGCGCCGGCCTGGCGCGCGAGCCTGGGCGCGCGCCGCAGCCGCGTGCAGTTCGAGAGCCGCGACTTCTACGTCACGGGCCCCAACCCCGACGACAGCGGCAGCCAGTCCTATTCGCGCACCACGCCCGTCGCCGGCCTGGTCTTCATGGCGAGCCCGCGCTGGAACGTCTACGCCAATGCCGGCGAGGGGTTCGAGACGCCCACCTTCGCCGAACTCGCGTACCGGCCGGGTGGCGCCACCGGCCTGAACTTCGCCTTGAAGCCGGCGAGGAGCCGCCACGGTGAAATGGGTGTGAAGGGGCGGCTCGCCGAGGGCGCGCGCGTCACGGCGGCGCTCTTCCGCATCGACACGCGCGACGAGATCGTGACGAACGGCAGCTCGGGCGGGCGCACCGATTTCAGGAACGCCTCGCGCACGCGCCGCGACGGTCTCGAGCTGTCGGCCGAGTCGCGACTCGGCGCGGGATTCGAGGCGGTGGTCGCGGGGACGTGGCTCGACGCGCGCTTCACCGAAGCCTTCACCACCGGGACGCCCGCGGTGACGGTGCCCGCCGGCAACCGCCTGCCCGGCGTGCCTCCGGTCGTCCTCCACGGCGAATTCGTGTGGCGCCACGCCGCGAGCGGCTTCCACGCGGGCGCGGAAGTGCATCACGCCGGCCGGGTTTTCGTGAACGAGGCCAACGTCGATTCGGCGGCGTCGTACACGGTCACGAACCTGCGCGTGGGGATCGAGTCCCGCGCAGGCGGGGTCACGTTCAAGGCCTTCGCGCGCGTGGACAACGTGACGGACCGGCGCTACGCCGGCTCGGTGATCGTCGCGGAGGCGCGCGGGCGCTACTTCGAGCCCGCGCCGGAGCGCAACTTCCTCGTCGGTCTCACCGCCTCCGCGAGCTTCTAGAGCGGGTTGCCGTTCGCGTCGACGGCGTTGAGCTGCAGGCCGTCCGGCGCCTCGGAGGCGGCCGGAATCCACTTCGCGAGGCAGGCGCGATCCTTCACGCACGGGTCCGTGAGCGAAAGCAGGAATGCCTTCAGGTCGGCCGTGGCCGTCGGCGGCAATTGGCCGTTCGCGATCGCGGGCATCGCGACGCCCGGCATCATCATCTGCTCCATGCGCAGCTTGGCGAGCGCCGCCTGCGAATTGCGCGTGACGTCGGCCACCGTCGCCGCGCAATCGATCGTGGTGAAAGGCGCGATCTGGCACCACGCGCGCGAGGACAGGAAGGTGCCGAGCGTCGCGTCCGGCGTGATGTAGTGCGCGATGGCCTCGTCGAGCGTGGCATAGGCACCCGAGTGGCCCCAGGGCCCGGTCACCTCCACGTTGAGGAGCGAGGCGGTGCGGAACTGGTAGCGCTCGTTCATCCCCTGCGTCTCGCGCCCGCGCCCGAAGTCGTCCGTGCCACCGGTGCCGTCGCCCACGCCGGGGCCCACCTGCGGGAAGCCGAGCGCGTGGTGCGTCTCGCCCGTGAGCGTCTCGCCGCGATGGCACTGCACGCAGGCAGCTCCCCCGGCGTTGGTCGATCGGAAGAAGAGCAGCGCCCCCTGTTTCTGCGGCTCCGTGAGGGCGGCGTTGTCGCCTTGCGCGTAGCGCGCGAACGGCGAATCGACGAACGTGGCCGATCGCTGGTATTCCGCGATGGCCTGGGCGATGTTGTCGAACGTGATGAGTTCCTGCGCCGTGCCCGTGGGGCGGTTGAAGGCCGTCCGGAACTTCGCCAGCCACTGGCTGGCCGGAAGCCCCCCTTGTCCGGCGCCGTAGTCGCCCAGGCGCGCCGCGAGGTGGTTGCGGATGTTCTCGTTGCCCGAGATGCCCGCGAAGCCGGCGCCGAGCATCTCGGCCGCACCCGTCACCGGGAAACGGGCCTGCGCCGCGGGCAGCGTGGCGCCGGCCTTCGGGTCGGCGACCCCGAGGACGGAGTCCGGCGTGCGGATGCCGCCGCCGGCGCCGTTGCGGCGCGCGATCTTCGCGAGGCTCTCGACCCGCGAGTCCCAGAAAAGCCCGCTGTCGTAGAGCGCCGCGTTGAAGATGGTGTTCGCGTTCCGGCCGACCACCAGCGGCCCGTTCGCCAGGCGGCGCCCGGGGCCGAGCAGGTCGGGATTCTGGGCCCCGGTCCCGATGGAGACGGCCAGCTTGTCTCCTCCACCGAGGGCAGGGTGGTGGCACGTCACGCAGGCGGTGTCCCGCGGCGCGGAAAGCGCTTTCGAGAAGAACAGCAACTTGCCGAGCTGGGGAAGCGGATCGTCGATGGAAGGCAGGTTCCGCCCGGCGCGCGCGTTTCCCGTGATGCCGTTCTGCGTGAGGAGGAACCGGAGCTGGGTGTCGGTCGCCGAGGGTGGGGTGACGGCGTCCGTGCAGGGCGCTCCCGTGAGCGGGCCCACCAGGCGCGTGAGATCGAGGCCCAAGTTCTCCGTCCCCGAGTAGGTGAGACGGATGGCCGAGCACGAGGTGAAGGCGAGCGTCGCGGTCCCGCTCGAGGCGAAGGTCGCGTCGCCGGGCCGGAATGCGGTGCCGAAGCGGGCGCCGGCGCCCGTGATGAGCGGGATGGTCACGGTCCGCGCGCCGCTCGCGAAATCGGCGTTGCCGACGAGCCAGGTGGCGGCGCCGCTCGCGGTGTACGTGAAGTAGGCGAGGTAGACGACGTTGCGGCCGCCCACCGTCTCGAAGGTGATGAACTGGCCTTCGCCGCCGCGGTTGGCGTTCCACCAGGATCCGGAACTGAGCCCGCCGAATGCCGTCGCGGCGGCCGTCGGCGCCGGCGCGGTGCAGGGCGCGCCCTGCAGCGGACCGATGAGCCGGGTGAGCTCGAGTGTCGTGGCGGGGATGCCCGAATGGCGAAGGCGCAGTCGGTCGCAGGCCACGTACTCCAGCGTCACGGTGCCCGAAGAGGCGAACTGGGCGTCGGCGGCGCGAAAGGCGGCGCCGAATCGGGCGCCCGAGCCCGTCACGACGGGGATCGGGATGCTCGTGGCGCCGGGCGTGTAGTCCGCGTTGCCCACGTGCCAGGTGGCCGTCCCGCCTGGCGTGTAGGTGAAGTAGGCGAGGTAGACGACGTTCCGGGTGCCGACCGTCTCGAAGGAGATGAACTGCCCCTCGCCCGCCCGGGAGGCGTCCCACCACGCGCCGGACATGAGCCCGCCGAACGTCTGTGCGGCTGCGGAGCCGGACAGGGCCAGGAGGAAAGCGAAAAGGGCGCGGGCGAAGCGCCTCGCGAGGGCGGTCGACATGGCGTTTTCTCGAATTCGGGAAACATGGGAAGGATGCCAGACCTCGCCCGGATCGGGACAGGTTCCTTTTGGGGTGGCGCAACCGGGGCGCTGATAAACTCGGCCCATGAAAGTCGGCCTCTTCGTCACCTGCCTCGTGGACGTCGCCCGCCCGGGCATCGGTTTCGCCGCCCTGAAGCTGCTCGAGTCGGCCGGGTGCGAGGTCGTCGTGCCCGCCACCCAGACCTGCTGCGGCCAGCCGGGCTACAACTCGGGTGCCCGCGAGATCTCGCGCACCCTGGCCCGCAAGGTGCTCGCGGAGTTCAAGGACTGCGACTACGTCGTGGCGCCCTCGGGCTCCTGCTCCGGGCAGGTAAAGGCCTCCTACGCGCAAGACCTCTTCAAGGACGACCCGGATCGCGCCGAGTTCGAGAAGCTCGCGGCGAAGTGGTACGAGCTGTCGGACTTCCTCGTGAACGTGCTCCAGGTGCAGTCGGTGCCGGGGCGCTTCGAGGGCACCGTCACCTACCACGACAGCTGCTCGGGCCTGCGGGAACTGGGCGTGAAGATGCAGCCGCGATTCCTGCTCTCGATGGCGGGGGCGAGCGTGGCGGAGATGGCGGAGGCGGAGAAGTGCTGCGGCTTCGGCGGGACGTTCTCCATCAAGCTGGGGGAGATCTCGACGCGGATGTGCGAGAACAAGTGCGCCTCCGCCCGGGCAACGGGAGCGAAGGCGATCGTGGGGGGCGACCTGGGGTGCCTGCTCAATATCGAGGGGCGGCTTCGGCGGGAGGGGGATCATGAGACGAAGGTCTTGCACTTCGCGCAGGTGATTGCCGGCGATGGCTGACGGACACGCAATTCTTTGGAAACGCCGATGAACGCCGATGGCACGCCGATGAACGCTGATTACCCCTCAAGGGCCCATTCGACTTCCTGCATTTCGGAATCGTCGAATGCGCCCATCATGACCGTTGCGCCCTGGCCTCATCGGCGTTCATCGGCGTGCCATCGGCGTTCATCGGCGTTTCCAAAGACTTTTGCCAGCATCACTCGAGCCCGCTGATGCAAGTCCAATCCATGTTCTTCAAGCGCCGCGCGAGCGAAAAGCTCGCCGACGGACTCCTCCAGGCCAACATGCGGAAGGCCAAGGGCAAGTTCGTCGACGCCCGCGCGAAAGCCGTCCTCGAATTCGGCAACTGGGAACCCCTTCGCGACTACGCCGCGAAGCTCCGCGACGCGGCCCTCGCGGACCTGGACGCGTACCTGGTCGAGTTCGAGCGCAACGCCACGAGACGCGGCAGCGTCGTCCACTGGGCCGAGACGGCGGAGGAGGCCTGCGCGATCATCGTGAAGATCGCGCAGGACAATGGCGTCCGCAAGGTCACCAAGTCCAAGTCCATGGTCTCGGAGGAGGTGAACCTCAACGAGCGCCTGGAGGCCGCGGGCGTGCAGGTGGTCGAGACGGACCTCGGCGAATACATCCTGCAGCTCGCCCACGAGCCGCCCTCGCACATCGTCGCGCCGGCCATCCACAAGTCGAAGGAGCAGGTGGCCGACCTCTTCACCGAGGCCCACGGCAAGCCGCGCATCACGCAGATCGACGCGCTCACGCGAGAGGCGAGGGAGCAGCTGCGCGAGCATTTCCTCTCGGCGGACATGGGCATCTCCGGGTCCAACTTCCTCGTCGCCGAGACGGGCACCACGCTCACCGTCACGAACGAGGGCAACGCGGACCTGGTGACGACGATCCCGCGCATCCACTGCGTCATCGCCGGCATCGAGAAGGTGATCCCGACGCTCGAGGACTTCGCCTGTCTCGTGCGCCTGCTGCCGCGCTCGGCCATCGGCCAGTCCATCACCAACTACCTCACGCTCACCACGGGCGTGAAGGGGCCGGGCGATGCCGACGGGCCGGAGCAGATGCACATCGTCCTCGTCGACGCGGGCCGCACGAAATTCGTCGGCACGGACCTGCAGGAGATGCTGCGCTGCATCCGCTGCGGCGCGTGCATGAACCACTGCCCCGTCTACCAGAACATCGGCGGGCACGCGTACGGCTGGGTGTACCCGGGGCCGATGGGCTCGGTGCTCACGCCCGTATACGTCGGCATCGAGAACGCGGGCGACCTGCCCAATGCCGCGACGTTCTGCGGCGAATGCGCCGTGGCCTGCCCGGTGAAGATTCCGCTGCCGGATCTCATGCGCAAGCTTCGCGAGCGGCAATTCGACGGGCACCTGCGCCCCTGGTCGGAGCGCGTGGGGCTCCACGCCTGGGGCTGGCTCGCGATGCGGCCCGGGCTCTACGCGTTCGCCACGGGATGGGCCGCGCGCATCGGTTCGTGGCTCGGCGGCCGCGACGGGCTCATCCATTCGCTGCCGGGCCTCGACGGCTGGACGAAGGGTCGCGACATGCCCGCGCCTTCGGGCCGCACCTTCCGCGACCTGTACCGCGAACGGCAGGGCAAGCGATGAGCGCCCGGGAGAACATCCTCGCGCGCATCCGCGGCGCCCAGGGCAAGCCGGGAGGCGAGCCCACGGCCGCCGATCTCGGGCGCGTCCGTGCGGTCATGGCGAACCCCGTGAACGGGCCGCAACCGGCCTTCGCCCATCCGCCCGACCTGCTCGTGCAGTTCCTCAAGGAATGCGACCGCGTGGGCACCACGCACGCGCAGGTCGCTTCCGAGGCGGACATCCCGCGCGAGGTGGCGCGCTACCTCGCCGCGGCCGGGCTCGAAGCGCGCATCGTGGCCTGGCCGGCGTTCGCCCACCTCGATTGGGCCTCGGCGGGCGTCACCTTCGAGTCGCGTCCCGCGCGACGCGACGACCGGACGGGGCTCACGGGATGCACCTGCGCCGTGGCGGAGACGGGCACGACGCTCCTGCTTTCCTCGCCGGACCAGCCCAAGGTCACTGCCCTGCTGCCCGAGACGCATGTCTGCGTTGTCCGGAAATCCCGGCTCCTGGGCACGCTGGAGGAAGCCTTCGCCCTCGTGCGGCGCGAGCAAGGGGAACTCCCGCGCTCGGCCTTCTTCGTCTCCGGCCCGTCGCGCACGGCGGACATCGAGCAGACGATGGTGATCGGCGCGCACGGGCCCTACCGGGTCCATGTCATCATCGCGCCCTGAAGCCGGCGCCGCGCGCGCCCCGACAACGAAACGACGAGCCCGACGACCGCCATGACCGCCGCCTTCGTACCGCAGATCGTGATGCTGGGCCCCGTCCCGCTCGACTTCATCCTCTTCGCCTGCGTGCTGCTCGGCATCGCGCTCTTCCACCACTACACCTTCCAGGTGGCCGTTTCGGGGCTCGTGGTAATCGCGCTCTACAAGGCGCTCATCACCGGCACGCCGCTGGGCGCCGGCTTCGGCGGGGTCTTCGCCGTGTTCGCGCACGAGTGGATCACGCTCGCGAACCTCTTCTGCCTGCTCATGGGCTTCGCGCTGCTGTCGAAGCACTTCGAGGATTCGCACGTCCCGGCGGCATTGCCGCGGTTCCTGCCCGAGGGCTGGAAGGGCGGCTTCGTGCTTCTCGTGATCGTCTTCGTGCTTTCCTCCTTCCTCGACAACATCGCGGCCGCGCTCATCGGCGGCACGATGGCCGCCGCCGTCTACAAGGGCAAGGTCCACATCGGCTACCTGGCGGCCATCGTCGCGGCCTCCAATGCGGGCGGCTCGGGCAGCGTGGTGGGCGACACCACCACCACGATGATGTGGATCGACGGGGTGAACCCGCTCGAGGTGCTCGACGCCTACATCGCGGCCTTCGTCGCCCTCGCGATCTTCGGCTTCATCGCCGCGCGCCAGCAGCACGCCCACGCGCCCATCGTGCGGGACACCGTGGCGCCGCCGCCGATCGACCGGGGCCGGCTCTTCGTGGTGGCGTTCATCCTCGTCACCGCCGTCGGCGCCAACGTGGTGGCCAACGTTTACTACCCGGCCGCCATCGACAGCTTCCCGGTGATCGGCGCGACCGTCGTGGCGGCGCTCCTCGTGACCGCCCCGCTGCGCAAGCCCGACTGGTCCCTCCTGCCCGCGAGCCTCAAGGGCACGATCTTCCTGCTGTGCCTGGTTTCCTGCGCCTCGCTCATGCCCGTGGAGAAACTCCCGCCGGCCTCGTGGCCCAGCACGATGGGCCTGGGCTTCGTCTCGGCCGTTTTCGACAACATCCCGCTCACGGCGCTCGCCCTTCGGCAAGGCGGCTATGACTGGGGGATGCTGGCGTACGCCGTCGGCTTCGGCGGTTCGATGATCTGGTTCGGCTCCTCCGCTGGCGTCGCCCTGTCGAACCAGTTCCCCGAGGCCCGCTCCGTGGGCCTGTGGCTGCGCCACGGCTGGGCCGTCGTCGTCGGCTATGTCGCGGGCTTTCTCGTGCTGCTCATGATCCTGGGCTGGCACCCGGGCCCGAAGCGCGTGAAGGGCCAGCCGGTGCCGCTGCCGCCCGCGCTCCAGCAGCTGCGCTAGCGATGCGCTCCCCGCGACTCACGATCGCCCTCGCGGCGCTCGCGGCCGTCGGCGCGGGCGAGGCTTTCGCCGCCGGCTCGGCCGTGGCCAGCCAGACGTTCCTGTGGCTCGCGCTCATCATCTTCCTGGCGCGCCTCTCCTCGTTCGTCGAGCGCTTCGGCGTGCCAGGTGTCCTCGGCGAGCTCCTCATGGGGGTCGTGCTCGGGAACCTCACGCTCGCCGGCATCGGGATGTTCGAGCCGATCGCCCAGGACACGACGATCGCCGTCTTCGCCGAGCTGGGCGTCGTCATCCTGCTCTTCCAGATCGGGCTCGAGACGACCGTCGCGGAACTGGCGAAGGTGGGGTTTCGCGCGGCGGCGGTGGCACTCATCGGCGTGGTGGTTCCCTTCCTGCTGGGCACGTTCGTCGTGGGCCCGTTGCTCCTGCCCGGACTGGGCCTCAACGCCTACCTGTTCCTCGGCGCCACCCTGTGCGCGACCTCGGTCGGCATCACCGGCCGCGTGTTCCGCGATGCGAAGCGGCTGGATTCTCGCGAAGCCCGCATCGTCCTGGGTGCGGCGGTCATCGACGACGTGCTCGGCCTCGTGATCCTCGCGGTCGTCACCGGCTTCGTGCAGAGCGGGACGGTCAGCGCGAGGGATGTGGGCATCATCGTGCTCGAGGCCTTCGGCTTCCTCGTGGGCGCGGTCGTGATCGGCCGGGCTGCCGCCCCCTACCTGGTGCGCATCCTGAAGGGCGTGAGCGATTCCGTCGCCACCAAGCTCACGCTCCTGCTGTCGGTCGGCCTGGGCCTCGCCTGGCTGGCCCATGCCATCGGCCTCGCGCCCATCATTGGTGCGTTCGCGGCCGGCGTGCTGCTCGAGCCCATCTTCCTCAAGGATTTCGAAGCGCCCGAGATCGTGCGCGAGCTCGAGCCGCTGGTCGCGAAGCTCCCGCAGCTGGACGCCGATCGGGCCGGCAAGGCGCTCGAGCGCTACCGCCACCACCACCACGAACACATCCTCGAGCCGCTCGGGCACTTCCTCGTGCCGGTTTTCTTCGTCTTTACCGGGATGCAGGTAAAGCTCGAGGCTCTGGCCGACCCCGCCGTGATCGGGGTGGCTCTCGCGCTGACGGTGGCCGCCGTGGCGGGCAAGGTCGTATCGGGCATCGCCGCCGGGCCGGTCGACAAGTGGGTCGTGGGCTGGGGCATGGTGCCGCGCGGCGAGGTCGGCCTCATCTTCGCGGCCATCGGCAAGCAGCTCGGGGTGGTGAACGATGCCCTTTTCTCCGTGATCGTCGCCATGGTCATCCTCACCACCCTCGCCACCCCGCCGATCCTGGCCTGGCTGCTCGCCCGACAGCGTCGCGAAAGCCCGCTCGCGTAGGCTGCAACTATTGCCTTGTCCCCTCTCGGAGGGCTACGATTCCCTGTCTCATCGGCGTGTTGCAGGGCGCCGTGCGATTGGTGCAATGCAGCATCCGAAAGAGCATCTTCAAAAGCTCGCCGGCACTACCACCCCAAGAGGAGAATTTCATGTCCGACAAGAAATCGGTCGCCCAAGGCGCGGCGACCACCACCACCCGACGCAAGTTCCTCGCTGGCGGCGCCGCCGCCGCGGGCGCGACCGCCCTGGGCTTCCCGGCGATCGTGAAGGCGCAGGGCCCGATCACCTTCCGCTGGCAGTCGACCTGGCCCGCCAAGGACATCTTCCACGAGTACGCGGCCGACTACGTCAAGAAGGTGAACGACATGGCCGGCGGCGATCTCAAGATCGAACTGCTCCCGGCCGGCGCCGTGGTGAAGGCGTTCGACCTCATCGACGCGGTCTCCAAGGGCACGCTGGACGGCGGCCACGGCGTGGTCGCGTACTGGTACGGCAAGAACTCCGCCATGGCGCTCTGGGGCTCGGGCCCGGCCTTCGGCATGGACCCCAACATGCTCCTCGCCTGGCACTACTACGGCGGCGGCCGGGAACTGCTGGACGAAATCTACAAGGGCCTCAATCTCGACGTGCAGTCCTTCCTGTACGGCCCGATGCCCACCCAGCCCCTGGGCTGGTTCAAGAAGCCGGTCACCAAGTCGGCGGACCTGAAGGGCCTCAAGTTCCGCACGGTGGGCCTGTCGATCGACATCTTCACCGGCATGGGCGCCGCGGTGAACGCGCTGCCCGGTGGCGAGATCGTCCCCGCCATGGACCGCGGCCTGCTGGACGCCGCCGAGTTCAACAACGCCACCTCGGACAAGCTCCTGGGCTTCCCGGACGTGTCGAAGGTCTGCATGCTGCGCTCGTTCCACCAGTGCTCGGAGCAGTTCGAGATCATCTTCAACAAGACGAAGTACAACGCGCTGCCGCCCAAGCTCAAGGCGATCATCTGGCACGCGGTGGAGGCCTCGTCGGCCGACATGTCCTGGAAGGCGGTCGACCGCTACTCCAAGGACTACGGCGAACTCCAGAAGATGGGCGTCAAGTTCTACGCCACGCCCACGGCGATCCTCCAGGACCAGCTCAAGATCTGGGACACCGTCACGAAGAAGAAGGAGTCCGAGAACCCGCTGTTCAAGAAGGTGAACGCCTCGATGCGGGCGTTCGCGGAGCGCGCCGGCAAGTGGTCCAGCGACACCAACGTCGACTACAAGATGGCGTACAACCACTTCTTCGGCGCGAAGAAGAGCTGATCGCTTCATCGGCAGCACCCGAGTCAGCCATCCCGCGCCCCGCGGGGTGGCTGATTTTTTGAAAGGCGCCGCAACGAGCGCCGGACCGCGGTGACAGAGGACGCACCCCCATGCAGAAACTCCTTCTCGGAATCGACAAGCTCAGCACCTGGCTGGGCCAGTTTTTCGCGTGGACGATCGTGGCGCTTACCGCGCTCATCTCCTGGGAAGTCTTCTCCAGGTACGTGATTTCCGCGCCCCACGCCTGGGCCTTCGACGTGATGCTCATGTTCTACGGCATCCTTTTCATGATGGCGGGGGCGTACACCCTGTCGAAGAACGGTCATGTGAGGGGTGACGTGCTCTACGGCTTCTTCCCGGCGCGCCTGCAAGCCAGCATCGACCTCGTGCTCTACATCATCTTGTTCATCCCGGGCGTCGTGGCGCTGTGCTACGCCGGCTGGATCTACGCGGGCGACTCCTGGGCCATCAAGGAGCACTCGTCCGTGATGGCTGACGGCCCGCCCATCTACCCGTTCAAGTCGTTCATCCCGTTCGCGGGCGCCATCCTGCTGCTGCAGGGCTTCGTCGAGATCGTCCGGTGCGTCATCTGCCTGAAGCAGGGCGAGTGGCCCTCGCGCGAGCAGGACGTCGAGGAAGTGGACGTCGAGAAGCTCAAGGAAATGGTGCACGTCAAGGACGAGGACATCGCGAAACTCGACGAACTGGTCGTCAAGGCGGAGGGTTCCAAGTGAGGAAGGAACTCTATTTCGGCCTGAGCATCATGGTCCTGATCGTCGTCGGGACGCTCGTCGCCATGCCGCCGTTCTCGCAATTCACGCAGGGTCACATGGGCCTGCTGATGCTCTCGCTCGTGGTGGCGGCCATCATGCTGGGCTTTCCGACGGCCTTCACGCTGATGGGCATGGGCATGCTGTTCGCCTTCGCGGCCTACTACATGCAGAACGGCGTGGTGGAAGGCGCGCTCAAGCAGACGCTCGACCTCATGGTCTCGCGCGCCTGGTCGGTGATGACGAACGACGTGCTCATCTCGATCCCCCTCTTCGTCTTCATGGGCTACCTGGTCGAGCGCGCCAATCTCATCGAGAAGCTCTTCAAGAGCCTGCACCTCGCCCTCGCGCGCGTGCCGGGCTCGCTCGCGGTCGCGACGCTCGTCACCTGCGCGATCTTCGCCACGGCCACCGGCATCGTGGGCGCGGTCGTGACGCTCATGGGGCTGCTCGCGCTGCCGGCCATGCTGAAGGCCGGATACAACATCAAGGTCGCGGCCGGTGTCATCACGGCGGGCGGGTGCCTGGGCATTCTCATCCCGCCGTCGGTGATGCTGATCGTCTACGGTGCCACTGCGGGCGTGTCGGTGGTGCAGCTTTATGCCGGGGCGTTCTTTCCCGGGATCATGCTGGCTTTCCTCTACATCCTCTACGTGATCATCATCGCGAAGATCAAGCCGGAGTGGGCGCCGCCGCTCACGGAGGCGCAGCGCTTCGTGCCGCTGCCCGCCCACGTCGCGCAGGCCAAGGCCGCCGCGGGTGGCGGGTCCAACGCGCTCGCGGGGTTCATCAAGGCGCTTCGCGCCAACCAGGCCGCCGTCGCCGAGCGCCGCAAGGTCGCGCGCGACCTGCTGCTCACCCTGCTGCCGGCCGTCGCGTTCGTGATCCTCATGGGGCTCACGTGGAACGCCCTCACGAAGGCCGACATCGTCCAGGACACCTCGGGGCTGCAGGAGATGGGCGGCGGGTTCGAGGAGCCGGCCAGGGATTCCGGCGATCTCGCGCCGCCGTCGTCCACGGATTCCGCGCCCTCCGGTCTTTCGGCGTTGCCGGGCTCGGACGAACCGAAGCAGGATTCCGCGCCGTCCGGGCTCACGCCGCTGCCGGCCGAAGAGCCGGCGGCCAAGCACGCCGCGACCTCGGGTCTCACGCCGCTGCCCGGCGCCGAGGCGCCCGCCAAGCCCGTCGATCCGCCCAAAGCCGTGGCGAAGCCGGCCGAGAAGGCCAAGGCGGCGGAGCAGCCCGCGGCCTCGCGCATCGCCGCGCCCATGACTTTCTGGTACGTCCTCGGCGCGGGCCTGCTCGGCCTCGCGATCCTCTACGCGCTGCTCACCTACGAGCGCGTCGAGATCTACAAGATGCTGCTCGAGTCGTTCTTCCCGCTCGCGGTGCTCATCCTCGCGGTGCTCGGGACGATCGTCTTCGGCCTCGCCACGCCGACCGAGGCGGCGGCCATCGGGTCGTACGGCGGGTTCGGCCTCGCCGCGGTCTACATGGTCGTGAAGGAGCCCCGGGAGCGCATGATCCGCATCCTCCGGACGTGGGCGCCGCTCGCCGTTCTCGCGCTCGTGGCGGTGATCTGGTTCCTGCTCTGGAAGTTCGAGGTCACCGAATCCGGTCCGCCCGCCTGGGTCGGTTGGGTGTCGGTCGGCGCGACGACCGTCTGGTGCGTGATGGCGACGATGCAGGTGAAGCTGATCGGCACCGTGCGCGAGTCCGTCTACCTCACGGCCAAGACGTCGGCGATGGTGTGCTGGCTTTTCGTGGGGTCCTCGATCTTCTCGGCGGCCTTCGCGCTGCTGGGCGGCCAGGAGATCATCGAGCGCTGGGTGCTCTCGATGGGCCTCACGTCCATCCAGTTCATGATCCTCGCGCAGGCGATCATCTTCCTGCTGGGCTGGCCGCTCGAGTGGACGGAGATCATCGTGATCTTCATGCCGATCTTCATTCCGCTCCTCGCGAAATTCAACATCGACCCGCTCTTCTTCGGGTTGCTCGTGGCGCTCAACCTGCAGACGGCGTTCCTCTCGCCACCGGTGGCCATGGCGGCGTTCTACCTGAAGGGGGTCGCTCCATCGCACGTGACCCTGAACCAGATATTCGCGGGCATGCTGCCATTCATGGGCATCCAGGTGATCGCGATCGTGCTGCTGTACATGTTCCCTGGAATCGGACTCTGGCTGCCTTCCGTCCTGTACAAGTAGTTGCCGCAGCCTGAGGCCGGCCGCCGCCCGCTTCGGTGGGCGGCGCCCTTTCGTCCCGGCCGCCGGCCGGTAGCCCCCGAGACAAGATGCGCCGATCGCCATGAAACGAGTCCTCGTCACGCGCCAGGTATTTCCCGAAGTCGTCGCCCGTCTCCGGGAACGCTTCGAGGTGGACCACAACGACGCCGACGTGCCCTATACCCCGGCGCAAATGGCCGAGCGCGCCGCGATGGCCGACGGCATCCTCGCGACCGTGATGGACAAGGTCGATGAGGACGTCCTCGCCGCCGCCCCGGGCCTGAAGGTCGTCTCCAACATCGCGGTGGGCTACAACAACGTCGACGTCGCCGCCGCGACGAAGCGCGGCATCCGCGTGACCAACACCCCCGGCGTCCTGGACGACACCACCGCGGACCTCACCTGGGCCCTCCTCATGGCCGCCGCGCGCCGCATCGCGGAGGGCGACGCCTTCGTGCGCCGGGGCGAGTGGAAGATAGCCTTCACGATGTCCGCTTTCCTGGGCGCGGACCTGCACCACGCCACGCTGGGTATCCTCGGGATGGGGCGCATCGGCCAGGCCATCGCGAAGCGCGCGACGGGCTTCGACATGCGCGTGCTCTACCACAACCGCTCGCGCCTGCCGGAAGCCGACGAGAAGCGCCTGAACGCCACCTGGGTGGAGCGCGATTGCCTTCTCGCGGAAAGCGACTTCATCGTGGTGATGGTCCCGTACTCGCCGGCCGTGCACCACTTCATCAAGGCGGAGGACTTCGCGAAGATGAAGCCCACGGCCGTCTTCGTGAACACCGCGCGCGGCGGCATCGTCGACGATGCCGCCCTCATCGAGGCGTTGCGCGCGAAGCGCATCGCCGCGGCCGGCGTCGACGTGTTCGAGGGCGAGCCCGCCTTGAACCCGGGCTATCTCGGTCTTTCCAACGTTGTTCTCACCCCGCACATCGGCAGCGCCTCGCGCGCGACGCGCCTTCGCATGTGCGAGACCGCCGTCACCAACCTCACGGCCGTGCTCGAAGGCCGCACGCCGCCGCATCTCGTCAATCCGCAGGTACTCCAGGGAGACAAAGCATGAGCGCGAAAGTCGCATTTCTCGGCCTCGGCGTCATGGGATTCCCCATGGCCGGCCACCTCAAGGCCAAGGGCTACGACGTCACCGTCTACAACCGCTCGGCCGCCAAGTCCGCCGAGTGGGTGGGCAAGCACGGCGGGCAGTCCGCCGCCACGCCGGCCGAAGCCGCGCGAGGCATGGACTTCGTCTGCATGTGCGTCGGCAACGACAACGACGTCCTCACCGTCGGCGCCGCGGCGCTCGAAGGCATGAAGCCCGGCGCCATCCTCATCGACCACACCACGGCCTCGGCCGATGCGGCGCGCAAGCTCCACGCCCTCGCCAAGGCGAAGGGCGTGCCCTTCATCGACGCGCCGATCTCCGGCGGCCAGGCCGGCGCGGAGAACGGCAAGCTCACCGTCATGTGCGGCGGCGAGCAGGCACCCTTCGACCTCGCCAAGCCCGTCATGGATTCGTATGCCAAGGCCGTCACGCTGATGGGCGGGTCGGGCGCGGGCCAGCTCACCAAGATGGTGAACCAGATCTGCATCGCGGGCCTGGTGCAGGCCCTTTCCGAGGGCGTCGCCTTCGCGCAGAAGGCGGGGCTCGATCCGCTCCTCGTCCTCGACGTCATCTCGAAGGGCGCCGCGCAGAGCTGGCAGATGGAGAACCGCGGCAAGACGATGACCGAGGGCAAGTTCGAGTTCGGCTTCGCGGTGGACTGGATGCGCAAGGACCTCGGCATCTGCCTGGACGAGGCCAAGAGGAACGGCGCGAGCCTGCCCGTCACGGCCCTCGTGGACCAGTTCTACGGCGACGTGCAGAAGGCGGGCGGCAAGCGCTGGGACACCTCGTCGCTCATCACGCGTCTCTAGGCGGAGAGGCCCATGAAACTCACGCTCTACTATTCGCCCGGCGCCTGCTCGCTGGCCTCCCACATCGCGCTCGAGGAATCGGGCCTTCCCTACGAGGCCGTTCGCATCAGCACGGCCGCCGGCGAGCAGAAGCAGCCGGCTTACCTCGCGATCAACCCCCGGGGCAAGGTGCCCACGCTGATGGTCGACGGCAAGCGCCTCGTCGAGAACGCGGCCATCCTCACCTTCATCGCCGGCGGCCACCCGCAGGCGGGCCTGTGGCCGAAGACCACCTGGGAGCAGGCGCAGGCCGTCTCCTGGATGGCCTACCTGGCCGGTACCGTGCACCCGACCTACTCGCGCTTCTTCCGGCCCGAGCGCTTCGTGCCCGAGGGCGCCCCCGTGGATGCGGTGAAGGCCAAGGGCGGCGAACAGTACTGGGATTGCCTCGTGGAGATCGACGGGCTGCTCGCGGGAAAGAAATGGGCGATGGGCAAGCAGTTCACCGTCGTCGACCCGTACCTCCTCGTGATGTACCGCTGGGCCAACCGCAACGGCATGCCCGTCACCAAGCTCACGCACTACACCGCGCTCATCCAGCGCGTCCTCGCCCGCCCGGCCGTGAAGAAGGTGATGGCCGACGAGGGCATCACGATGTCTTGAGCCTCGAGCTCGACCACCTCGTCGTCGCGAGCCGCACCCTCGAGGAGGGCGCGGCGTGGCTGGAGGCGCGCCTGGGCGTCGCGCCGGCCGGTGGCGGGCGGCACGCCCTGATGGGCACGCACAACCGGCTGCTGTCCCTCGGACCCGAGGCGTACCTCGAGATCATCGCGATCGACCCGCAGGCGAGCGCGCCGGGACGGCCCCGCTGGTACAGCCTGGACGACCCGGCGATGCGCGCGCGGATCGAGAAGGCGCCGGGGCTCGCGCATTGGGTGGTTCGCACCGACGATATCGCGCGAGACCACGCGGTGCTCGGCGAGCGGGCCGGGGAGATCCTCGAGGTGACGCGCGGCGATCTTCGCTGGCGCATCGGCGTTCCCTCCGACGGCTCGCTCCCGGACGGCGGCGCCTTTCCCACGCTCATCGAATGGCCGGGGGGCCGGCATCCCGCGCCCACGCTGCCCGACGCCGGTTGCCGGCTCGACTGGCTGGCCATCCGGAGCCCTCGCGCCGAGGCCATCGAATCGACGCTGGGCACGCTGGGCTTCGTGAAGCCGCCGGGGCTTCGGTTCGCGCGCGACGCGGGCACCGGGCTCTCGGCCGTGCTTCGCGGGCCGCTCGGGATGGTGATCCTGCCGGAGCTCGCGCCGGAATAACCGGCTGCCCGGCGCCGTTCACCTCACGTACCCTTCACCCCATGCCCGTGGATTCCGACGCCATCGTCGCTTACATCCCCAACCTGCGTCGCTACGCGCGCGCGCTGGCGGGCGAGCGCCATGCCGCCGACGATCTCGTCCAGGACACCCTCGAGCGCGCGATGCGCAAGTTCCACCTCTGGCGGCCCGGCGACTTGCGGGCCTGGCTCTTTTCCATCATGCACAACGTGTTCATCAACCAGCTGCGCTCGAAGCGCAACCAGCCCACCGACGAACTCGGCGAATACGCCGGCGCGGGCACGCCCGAGTGGGTCACGGACGCGCACGACCTGGAGCGCGGCCTCGCCGGCCTTCCGCCCGAGCAGCGCGAGGTGGTCCTCATGGTGAGCCTGGAGGACATGTCGTACGAAGAGGTGAGCCGGGCGCTGGGCATTCCCATCGGCACGGTGATGTCGCGCCTGTCCCGCGGCCGCGAGAAGCTGCGCCGCCACATGGACGGCGAGGGCACCCGCCCCAACCTGAAGGCCGTGCCGTGAACATCGACGACGACCTGCTGCAGGCCTTCGTCGACGGCGCCGTCGGCCCCGCGGAGCGCGCGGCCGTCGAAGCCGCCTTGCAGGCGGATCCCGACACGGCCCGGCGCGTGCTGCGCTTGGTCGAGCAGAAGCGCCTCCTGAAGGAACGCTTCGATCCGGTGATGCAGGAGCCGATTCCCGAGCGGCTGCGGCTTCGGCGCCCCGCTTGGATGGCGTATGCGCGCGCCGCGGCGGTGCTCGCGGTGGGTGTCGCCATCGGCCTCGTGGCCCCTTCGCCCTGGCGGGCGGGTTCCGTGCCGGCGCCGGTCGCCACGGCGCCCGCGCCGGCGTTCGCTGGGTTGCCCGCGCGCGCCGCCCGCGCCCACGTGGTGTACGCGGCCGAGGTCCGCCATCCGGTGGAGGTGGACGCATCGCAGCAGGATCACCTCGTGGCCTGGCTCTCCAAGCGCCTGGGCACCCCGCTCAAGGTGCCGGTGCTGGCCGAGGACGGCTTCGAGTTGCTCGGCGGCCGCCTGTTGCCCGGCCCGGAAGGTCCGGTGGCGCAGTTCATGTACCAGGAGGGCACCGGCAAGCGGCTCACCCTCTACGTCTCCGCTCGCTCGAAGCAGGAGGGCCCCACGGCGTTCCGGTTCGTGCAGGAAGGCACGGTCCCGGTCTTCTACTGGATCGACGGCAACTGGGGCTACGCGCTTTCCGGCGACATCGACAAGGCCGCGCTCTCGCGCGTCTCCACGAGCGTCTATCGCCAGCTCAATCCCTAGGCCGCACCGGGAAATGTGACGCGGTTCACAGAACCGCCGGGCAGCACGTGTTAATTGGAAGGTACAACTCTTCCAGGAGAGGGTCTCCCAGGGGCCCTCCGCGATTCGCGCACACGCCATGTCTCCCGCCACCGCTGGCCACGAAGCGATCGCCCATTCGTACGCACGCGAAGTCGAGGCGCTGCAGGTCGCCTCGCTCTTCCGCACCCTGCCGGTGGCGTCGGCGTCGGCCGCCTTCGGCGTCTTGCTGTGCTTTGCCTTCTTCGCCGCGGATGGCCTCAAGGGCGCGCACGTGGCGTGGCTGCTCTACGGGGTCGCCGTCGCCGGGGCGCGCTTCGCCCTTTGCCTCGCCTGGGCGCATCGCCAGGACCAGTTCCCGGATCTCGAACCTCGCGACTGGGCCCGCCTCGCCGTGGCCGCCAACTTCCTAGCCGGCGTGCAGTGGGGGCTCCTGGGCACCTGGCTCTTTCCCGAGGAGCCCGGTTACCGGCAGAGCTTCGCCCTCATGGTGATCACCTGCTTCGTGGGCGGCTCCATCACGGCCTACGCGCCGGTGAAATGGGCGCACCCCGCGCTCTCGCTCCCGGCGACGCTGCCCTCGACCGCGTACATCTTCTTCGTCGAGAGCGGCCCGCACGTCGTCGCCGGCACGATGGCGTTCTTCTTCTCGGGGATGGTCCTCTACTACGCCTTGCGCGAGACGGAGCAGGTGGCCGAGCGACTGCGGGCGGACGTCCACGTGCGCCGGCAGCTCGACGCGCTGGAGACGCACGCCGACAACCGGGTCGTGCCTTTCCCGGGCGTTTAGCGGCGCGATCGGGCGGGGGCCGGCCCGCCGAAAGCGGGCTACCATGGAAGCCGTTCCCGACTTCCGCCGCCATTGCCCCATGTCCCGAGCCAACGGCATCCTCGCCTTCGTGAAGCGCGAGTGCGAAACCTGCGCTCTCGTGCACCCCCTGCTCGCGCGTCTTCGGGCCGCCGGTGTGCCCATCCGGGGCGTGGTGCAGGACGATCCCGGGCACTTCGCGGACCTCGCACCGCTCGATGACACGGCGCTGGAAGAATCCTTCCGCCACGACATCGAGACGGTGCCCACGCTCGTGCGCATCGAAGGAGGCATCGAGACGGGCCGCGTCGTGGGCTGGCAGCGCGACGAGTGGAGGGATCTTCTCGGCGATGCCTCGATCGGCGAGGGCATGCCGGCCTGGCAACCCGGCTGCGGCTCGAAGTCGCGCGAGCCGGGCGTACACGAGCGCCTCGTCGTGCGCTACGGCGACGCGGGCCTCGCCTCCCGCGAGATCGAGGTGGGCGAATGGGACGACCCGATGGAGGCCTGCTTCGAGCGCGGCTGGACGGACGGCCTGCCCGTGGTGCCGCCGACGGACGAGAGGATCCTCCGCATGCTCGCCGGGACGCGTCGTCTTCCGCACGAGGTGGTGGGACGCGTTCCGCCCAACCTGGCCGCATGCACGGTGGAGAAGGTGGCCATCAACGCGGTGATGGCAGGCTGCAAGCCCGAGTACATGCCGGTGGTGCTGGCCGCGCTGGAAACGGCGCTCGATCCGATCTTCACGATGCACGGCCTCCTGTGCACCACCTGCTTCTCCGGGCCCGTCATCGTGGTGAACGGCCCCATCGCGAAACGCATCGGCATGAACTGGGGCATCAACGCGCTGGGGCAGGGCAACCGCGCCAACGCCACCATCGGCCGTGCGTTGCAGCTCATCGTCCGAAACGTGGGCGGCGGCGTGCCCGGTGAATTGGACCGCGCCACGCTCGGCGGACCCGGCAAGTACACCTTCTGCTTCGCGGAGGACGAAACGGATCCGACGTGGGAGCCGCTATCCGTGGCGCGCGGCATCGCGCCGGGCAGGAGCGCCGTCACGCTCTTCCAGGGCGACGGCATCCAGGGCTTCATCGACCAGCGCTCGCGCACGCCCGAGGAGATCACGCGCTCTTTCGCCATGAGCCTCGCCGCCGTGGGGCACCCGAAGCTCTGCCAGTTCACGAACGCGATGCTGGTGCTGTCCGCCGAGCACTACGCCATCTATCGCAACGCTGGCTGGGACCGCGCGCGCATCACGAAGGAGCTGCACGCGGCCCTGCTGCGCCCCGGCACGGAACTCGTGCAGGGAGCGCAGGGCGTAGGCGAGGGCATCGACCCGAAGCGCGCGGGCGAAGCCGTGCCCAAGTTCTGGGAGGAGGGGCTGCTCATCGTCCGCGCAGGCGGGCAGGCGGGCCTCTTCTCCGCCATCCTCGCGGGCTGGACGGGCGGGCGCTTCCGCCACGAGTCGCAGCCCGTCACCCGGGAGATCGTCGAATGAACGCCGTCGTGAAGCTGCGCGACCCCACGCCCGAAGCCGCCGCCGTGCAACGTACCCGCAAGGCCGCCCCCTCTGACCTCGCTGGCAAGACGGTGGGCCTGCTCGACATCGGCAAGATGCGCGGCGCCGAGTACATCGACCGGCTGGAGGCGCTGCTGCAGGTCCGAGGCGTCCTCACGAGGCGCTACGCGAAGCCCACCAACACGCGCACGGCGCCTGTGCCCACCCTGCAGGCCGTGGCCACCGAGTGCGACGCCGTGATCATCGCCTTGTCGGATTGCGGTTCGTGCACCTCCTGCAGCACCCATGACCTCAACGACCTGGACCTGCGCGGCATCCCGGGGGTGAGCGTGCTCACGACCGAGTTTCGCGATGCGTTCGCGAAGCAGTGCGGCGCCATCGGGTACGCAGGTGCTTCGGTCTTCGTTCCCCATCCCATGCAGAACCGGACGACCGCGGAGTTGCATGCGTTCGCCGATGCCAGTGTCGATGAGGTGTTGGAGAGATTGCGGTAGCACCTTTGGCAAGGGGGCCGGGGACGGTGAAACGCCGCGCTGAATATCGATGGCGTCACCTCGCACCCGATCCCATTGCCGCCCGCACGCAACTCCACCTCTGCAGAATCAACGCCGCCCTCACGGGAAAGCCGCCCCCGGCCCGGTAAAATGGCGGCTTGAACACCCTCCCCGAAGACCTCCTCGCTGCCACGTTGGCGGCGGACCACCCGAAGATCGCCGCGCTCGCCGCCACCGTGGCGGAGCGCACGCGCTCGGGGCGCCCGCACGAGCGCGAGAAGGCGATCCTGGAGGCACTGGTGGATCGCTCGCGCAAGGCGTTCGCGGTCCGGGCGGCCCGGCTTCCGGTGCCCCACTTCCCGGAAGACCTGCCCATCGCGCAGAAGCGCGAGGACATCGCGGCGCTGGTGGCGAAGCACCCGGTGACCATCGTGTGCGGCGAGACGGGCTCGGGCAAGACGACGCAGATTCCGAAGATCTGCCTCGCGCTGGGGCGCGGGGCGGCGGGCCTCATCGGATGCACGCAGCCGCGGCGCATCGCGGCGCGCAGCCTCTCCTCTCGCCTCGCGCAGGAGCTTCCCGGCACGCCCAAGGGCTTCGTGGGCCACAAGATCCGCTTCCAGGATCGCACGGGGCCAGAGACCGCCATCAAGGTGATGACGGACGGCATCCTGCTCGCCGAAACGCATTCGGACCGGGAGCTTCGCGCCTACGACACGATCATCGTCGACGAGGCCCACGAGCGCAGCCTCAACATCGATTTCCTTCTGGGGTACCTGAAGCGCCTCGTGGAGCGCCGCCCGGACCTGAAGGTGGTCGTCACCTCGGCCACCATCGACACGCAGCGCTTCTCGGATTTCTTCGGGGGCGCGCCGGTCATCGAGGTGTCGGGGCGCACGTATCCGGTCGAGGTTCGGTACCGGCCGGAATTCTTCGAGATCGAGGACGAGGACGACGAGCCCGTCGACATGAACGAGGCCATCGTGAAGGCCGTCGACGAGATCGACCGCGAGAGCCGCACGGGCGACATCCTCGTCTTCCTGCCGGGGGAGCGCGAGATCCGCGAGGCGGCAGAGGCGCTGCGCAAGCACCACCCCAAGGGCGCGGAGATCCTGCCGCTCTTCTCGCGCCTGTCCGCCGAGGAGCAGGACCGCGTGTTCGAGCGCTCGGCGCGGCGTCGCATCGTGCTCTCGACCAACGTCGCCGAGACCTCGCTCACGGTGCCGGGCATCCACTTCGTGATCGACACGGGTCTCGCGCGCGTGAAGCGCTTCAGTCCCCGGCAGAAGATCGACCAGTTGCGCATCGAGCCCATCTCGCAGGCCGCGTCGAAGCAGCGCTCGGGCCGGTGCGGGCGCGTCGCGAGCGGCGTCGCCATCCGCCTCTTCTCGGAGGAGCAGTTCGCCGGGCGGCCCGAGTACACGACGCCGGAGATCCTGCGTACCTCGCTCGCCTCCGTCATCCTGCGCATGGCGGCCCTGGAGCTGGGCGACATCGCGGCCTTCCCCTTCGTCGAACCGCCAACGCCCCGCCAGATCGAGGACGGCTACAAGAGCCTCTTCGAACTGGGCGCCCTCGACGGCAAGCGCACCCTCACGCCCCTGGGCCACGAGCTGGCGCGCCTGCCGGTCGACCCGCGCATCGGCCGCATGCTGCTCGCCGCGCGCGAGTTCAATTGCCTCGCGGAGATGATCATCCTCACCGCGGCCCTGTCGATCCAGGACCCGCGCGACCGCCCGCAGGACAAGCGGCAGGAATCGGACCGCGCGCACGAGGAATTCCGAGACGACGCCTCGGATTTCGTCCAGCTGATGAACCTGTGGAAGTTCTTCGACGAGGCCTTCCGCCACAAGGAATCGGGCCGCAAGCTCTGGCAGACTTGCCGCGACCATTTCCTCTCGTACGTGCGCATGCGCGAATGGCGCGACCTCGCCGGGCAACTTCGCGAGATGGCCGCGGACCTGAAGATCCGCGAGAACCCCTCGGCTGCGACTTACGAACAGGTTCACCGGGCCCTGCTCACGGGCCTCATCTCCAACGTGGGCCTCAAGGCGCAGGAGGGCGACCATTACAACGCCCCGCGCGGCATCCCTTTCGCCATCTGGCCGGGCTCGGGCCTCAAGAAGAACCGCCCGCGCTGGATCATGGCGGGCGAGCTGCAGGAGACGACTCGCGTTTTCGCCCGCAACGTGGCGCGCATCGAGCCGGAGTGGATCGAGGCGGCGGCGCAGCACCTGGTCACGCGCCTGCACAACGAGCCGCACTGGGACCGCACGCGAGGCGAGGTGGCCGCCTACGAGACGGTGTCGCTCTACGGCCTCACGATCGTCGCGCGGCGCAAGGTGAGCTACGGCAAGCTGGACCCGGTCCGGGCGCGGGAGATCTTCATCGAGGGCGCCCTGGTCGCCGGCGAATTCGATACCCGGCAGCCGTTCCTCGCGCACAACCAGCGCCTCGTGAAGGAGGTCCAGGACCTCGAGCACCGGGCGCGGCGCCAGGACGTGCTCGTGGACGACCGCGCGCTCTACTCGTACTTCGACGCGATCGTGCCGGCCGAAGTGCGCGATGCCCGCTCCTTCGAGCACTGGTACGAGGGCCGCGCGAAGGCGGAGCCGAAGCTCCTGCACCTCACGCGCGAGGACCTCATGCGGCACGGGGCGGAATCCGTGACGGAGGAGCTCTTCCCCCGCCAGTTCCGGCTGGGAGACCACGTCTTCCCGCTCGCCTACCGCTTCGAGCCCGCCCACCCGATGGACGGGGTCACGATGAACGTGCCCCTCGCGCTCCTCAACCAGCTGGACGAGGCGGCGCTCGACTGGCTCGTGCCCGGCATGGTGCGCGACAAGGTCGCGTGGACCATGAAGGCGCTGCCCAAGCGCATCCGCTCGGCGCTCGTGCCCGTCCCCGAGCACGTCACGGCGTTCCTGGAACGCGTGAAGCCGGGTGGGCGTCCCATCGCCGAGGAGGTGCTCGGCTATGCCTCGCGCCTGGTGGGCGAACGCCTCGACTCGGATGTCTGGTCGAAGGACCAGGCGCCCGATCACCTGCGGATGAACCTGCGGATCGTGGACGACGCGAAGCGCGAGCTCGCCATGGGCCGCGACCTGGGCGCCCTTCGCAAGCAGCTGGGCGAGGCCGCGCAGCTCACGCTCTCCCAGTCGAAGCCGGGCCTCGAGCGCGAAGGCATCAAGGCCTGGGATTTCGGCGACCTTCCCGCGGAAGTGACGTTTCGCAGGGGCAACCAGACCATGACCGGGTACCCCGCCTTGGTGGACGAGGGCGAGAGCGTCGCCATCCGACTCATGGACACGAATGAGAAGGCGCAGGACGCCCATCGCGGTGGCGTGCGGCGCCTGCTCGCCTTCGACCTCAAGGAACAGGTGAAGCAGCTGGAGCGCGGGCCTTCCTCGTTCAACGCCCTCGCGCTCAAGCTCCAGTCCGTGATGCCCGCGGACAAGCTTCGCGCGGACTTCGTCGCCTGCGTGATGGACCGCGCGTTCATCGGCGAGGACGAGCCCCCGCGCAGCCCCAAGGGCTACGAGGAGCAGAAGAAGCGCGCGAAGACCCGGCTGCCCGCGGTGAGCGAGGCGGTCGCCCGCCACGCCATGGCCATCGCGGATGCGAACCACGCCCTCACGACTGCGCTCGCGCAAGCCGCCGGGCTCGGCAAGCTCGCGCACGAGGTGAAGGCGCAGCAGCAGCGCCTCGTCTTCGCGGGCTTCCTCGCGCGGACGCCCTGGGAGAAGCTCGGCGAGCTGCCGCGCTACCTGAAGGGCCTCGCCCTGCGGATGCAGAAGGCCCGCGCCAACCCCGAACGGGACGTGCGCCACGGCCCGGTGATCGCCGGCCTCTGGAACCAGTACGAGGCGCGGGCGGCCGCCGACCACGAGGCCGAACGCCGCGACCCGAAGCTGGAGGAGTTCCGCTGGCTCATCGAGGAGCTGCGCATCTCGCTCTTCGCGCAGGAGCTGAAGACGCCCTTTCCCGTCTCCGCCAAGCGCCTGCAGAAGTTCTGGGACGAGCACCTGAGGCGTTGAGATACGGCGTCGAGGGCGTGGAAAGGCGTTGCCATTTCATGGCGGCCAACAGGGCCCTTGGGGGGGGGGGGGGGGGGGGCGGGGGGGGGGGGGCCGGGGCCCCCCCGGGGGCCGCCCCCCCCCGGATGGAACGCGGGGGGGGGGGGCCCGGGGGGGGGGGGGGGGGCGGGGGGGGGGGGGGCCTTTCACGCCCGCGGCGGGGGGGGGGGCGGGGGGGGGGGGGGGGGGGGGGGGGGGGGGGGGGGGGGGGGGGGGGGGGGGGGGGGGGGGGGGGGGGGGGGGGGGGGGGGGGGGGGGGGGGGCGGCCGTCGCAGGATTGCACCCGCAGCGGGGCAATCATTGGACGGGTCGGATCTCGGGGGGAGTCGTGGGTTGACTCCCCCCGAGATCCGGGGCACCCGTCCCGCAAGAGGCCGTGATTGCGCCGCCCGGAATTTGACACCTTCGATTCTTCCGTCGGCCCTTGCCCTTCGACCGATCTCCCGTCTGCACGCGCATGGAGAACGAGAGTATTGCGATAATGCCCGCTTGGCCCCAATCGGGAGGATGTCGATGAGCACGGACGAACAGGTACTCTGGCAGGGCAACCCCTCGCAGTGGACGAACTTCTGGCCCTTCGTCCTGTGCATCCTCGTGATCCCCATCCCGTATGCGATCTGGCGCTATGTCGCGACGCGCTGCTTCAGCTACGAGGTGACCGACCAGCGCATCCGCATCCGGCAGGGCGTCTTCAGCCGCCGCACCGACAGCCTCGAGCTCTACCGCGTGAAGGACGCGAGCTTCGAGCAGCCGTTCGTCATGCGCCTCGTGGGCATCGGCAACGTCGAGCTGGAGACCTCGGATGCCACCAATCCCGTGCTCTGGATCCGCGGCGTGCCCGATGCCGACGCGCTACGCGAGAAGATCCTCAAGGCCGTCGACGCGGTGCGCGACCGCAAGGGCGTGCGCGAGCTGGACGTGCCGGGCGGCCACCTGCACTGACCCCATGAACGACCGCGCCGCCCGCCTGCACCTCGCCTCGCGCATGGATTCCATCGCCGCCTTCGAGGTGATGGAGATCCAGACCCTCGCGCGCGAGCTCGAGGCGCAGGGGCGCGACGTGGTCCACCTGGAGATCGGCGAGCCGGATTTCCGCACGCCCGCGCCCATCGTGGAGGCCGCCCACCGCGCACTCGACTCGCAGCCGATGAACTACACCTCGGCACTCGGCATACCCGCGCTGCGCGAGGCGATCGCCCGCTTCTACGCCGTGCGTTGCGGCGTGAACGTCGATCCCGCACGCATCGTGGTGACGGCGGGCTCGAGCGCGGCGCTCCTGCTCGCCTTCGGCGTGCTGCTCGACGCGGGCGACGAGGTGCTGCTCGCCGATCCGAGCTACCCGTGCAACCGGCACTTCGTGCACGCCCTGGGCGGCGTTCCGCGCCTCGTGCCGGTGGGACCGCGGACGCGTTACCAGCTCACGGCGGACCTCGCGCGGGACGCCTGGACGGCGAGGACGCGCGTCGCGATGGTGGCCTCGCCCTCGAACCCCACCGGCACGATGGTCCCGCCGGAGGAGATGGCCACCCTCGCGCAGCTCGCCCGCGAGCGGGGAGCCGCCCTCATCGCCGACGAGATCTACCACGGGCTCACCTACGGCCTGGATGCCCGCACGGCGGCCGAAGCCGGCGAGGACGTCTTCGTCATCAACAGCTTCTCGAAGTATTTCCAGATGACCGGATGGCGCCTCGGTTGGCTCCTGGCGCCGGCGAGCCACGTGCGCGAAGTGGAGAAGCTCGCGCAGAACCTCTACATCTCGCCCGCCACGCTGTCGCAGCACGCGGCGCTGGCGGCTTTCCGCCCGGAGACGATCGCGATCCTGGAGGAAAGGCGCCGCGAGCTCGGGGCGCGCCGCGATTTCCTCGTGCCCGCGCTGCAATCGCTCGGGTTCGGCGTGCC
This sequence comes from Betaproteobacteria bacterium, assembly GCA_016711875.1. Lineage (GTDB taxonomy): Bacteria > Pseudomonadota > Gammaproteobacteria > Burkholderiales > Usitatibacteraceae > FEB-7. The sequence continues at coordinate 1,859,116 of JADJSD010000001.1, forward strand.
CGCCGTCCCCGAAGGCGCGTTCTACGTCTACGCGGACTGCTCGGGTCTCACGGACGACAGCTTCGCCTTCGCACGCGAGGTGCTCGTGAAGGCGGGCGTCGCCATCACGCCGGGCCGGGATTTCGGCTTCGCGGCCCCCGAAAGGCATGTGCGCATCGCCTACACGCAGCCCGTGGCCCGGCTCGAGGAGGCGATTGAGCGCGTGCGCGACTTCCTCGCCGCACGCTAGCGCCGTGTCCCGCCTGCTCGTCGCGCTGCAGTTCGGTCTCATCGCCGCCATGATCCTGCGCACGGATCCTTCCCGCCTCGGCCACGCGTTCGCGGCCCTGCTGGTGGCCGGCCTCGCCATCGGAGCTTGGGCGATCTCAGCCAATCGCCCCGGGAACTTCAACATCCGGCCCGAGCCGAAGGATGGGGCGATCCTGGTGACGGCCGGGCCCTACCGATGGATACGCCATCCCATGTATCTCGCCGTGCTCGTGACGATGGGTGCCTTCGTCGTCGCGAGCGATGCCTTGCAGGCCGTGCTCTGGCTGCTCCTCGCCGTCGTGCTCGCCGCGAAGGCGGTGCGCGAGGAGCGCGGCCTCGTCCTCGTTCATCCCGGCTACGCGGCCTATCGCGAGCGTACCCGGGCTATCCTTCCCTTCGTGTACTGAATCCGGAGTCCCGATGAAACGCCTTGTCCCGCTGACCTTCACTCTCGCGCTGTCCAGCCTGGCCGCCTTTCCGGCTGCCGCCCAGTCGATGCTGGCCGCGGGCGGGCCGCCCGACCTCTCGGCGCCGACCGTCGAGAAGGTCCTGAGCCTCAAGGTGACGGTGCCGGCCCCCGTCGTCGATGTGTGGAAGGCCTGGACGACGGTCGAGGGCCTTCGCACCTTCTTCGCGCCCGGTGCGAAGGTCGACTACCGCACCGGCGGCGACTACGAGATCTGGTTCAATCCCTATGCGCCGGCGGGAATGCGGGGCACCGACGGCATGCAGATCCTCACGATGCAGGAGCCGCGCATGCTCACCTTCACGTGGATCGCGCCGCCCACGCAGGTGGCGATGCGCAAGCAGGTCACCTACGTGACGATCCGCCTGCGCGCCGTCGATGCGAAGAACACGGAGCTCTCGCTGCTTCACGGCGGCTGGGGCGAGGGACCGGACTGGGACGCCTACTACGCGTCCAGCGAGAAGACCTGGAAGAACACGCTGTCCGTGCTGGGTCACCGTTTCGCGAAAGGCCCCGTGGACTGGACCGAGATCGAAGCGAAGCTCAAGTCCGTCGCGCCCGTGCAGGCGAAATGAAGAAGGCCGCTGTGAAGAGCCAGCCGCTGCCGGCATGCGCCCAGGCGGCGGCGTCGCGATGCTGCCGACCTTCTATGTCGGCCCGCTCATCGCGGCCGGCAAGCTCGTCGTCCTGAGGCCGGAAAGGAAGCCGCTGGAGCCGGGCATCTACGCGGTATATCCGCAGACGCAGCATGTCCCGCCGAAGGTGCGGGCTTTCGTGGATTTCCTCGTGGGGCACTTCGGGCCGAAGCCGGCCTGGGACCGGTTCTGGCCGCCGCGGTGTCTAGTCGAGCGCGACGACTTTCTCGACGAGATCGGCGCGGGCGAGGGGCTTCAGGTCGCGGCTGGGAAAGCGATGGATGTCGAAGCCGTTCGTGTAGACGACCGCGCCGTCCGTCGCGACGTCGAACGACGCGACCTGCTTCGCGACGACGGATTCCGTGCCGTCCGACTGGCGCCTCACGAGGCGCCAGGACCCCGGAACGATGCCGTCCTGGGGAGAGCCTCGCCGCACCTTGGCGATCTCGATCAACCTTCCGTGCAGCCACAGGCGGCCCAGGTCCTGGTCGAGCCCTGCGCCCTTGGGAACGCCGGCCGTCTTCAGCGGTTCCTTCCCGTAGATCATCGAAAAGAAATTGAGATACCCGAAGACGGCCTTCAGGAGCCTCCAGGGGAATAGGAGCATGTCCATCATCTGGTCGGTGAAAGAGGCCTTGTAGGGCCGCTCGTAGGGCCTTCGGATGTAGTAGATCGAGCCCCGCGGGTCCATGCGCGGCGCGATGCAGTCGTCGCCCTCGTGTTCGAGCAGCGTGGTGACTTCCCGGTTGCGCCGGTCGAGGCGGCTGACGCGGGCCGGCGACAGGGCCACGACGTGCCCGCTGTTGGGATGAAGTGCGAGGCCCGAGGACTGGAAATGGACCGCACCCGGGTCGCCCGGCGAAAGGGTGGGGGCCACGTCCTGGCAGTCGCCTCCCGTGAGCAGGCCCTTCGGGTTTCCCTCCCGGTCGAGCTCCTGCAGGTGCGTCCGGCCGTCCTGGCCGGTCCGGGCGATGATCAGGCGGTCGGTCTGGCGGTCGTAGTGCAGCCCGTCGCACTGGAAGTCGGCGCTGTGGAGGATGCGGACCTCCCGATCCTCGGCAAGGTGGTATTCGAAGAGGCCGACCGTCCGGCCCAGTTCCATCACGTAGAAGAGCGTGTCGTCGTCGGGCCCGGGCGCGACGTGACGGAAACGCGGCACGGTGGCCTCGTCGGTGGCGGCGCGGCTGCGCCACAGCATCTCGTTGGGAATGAGCCCGCGAGGCTCGTCGCGGTCGGCGTTCTTCCAGCCGTGAGCTCTCTGGCTTCTTGCCGCGCGCTCCTTTGCCTCGCTGACGAAACGCGACTGCACGCCGCGAGGCGGTCGGTCATCCTGCTGGATCCAGAGCGTGCCGTTGGCGATGTAGGCGAATCGCATGCGGGCCATCCCGACGTGAGTCGATCGACGCGGGGAATTATCGCAGGATTGCGCTGGGGAGTCGCCTCGCGCGGTGGCCGGAACCTCTGCCCGTCAGGAGGCCGGCGGTTGCCAGTCCTGCGAATCCTGCCAGGCCGACAATTGCGCGTCCGACTCGCCCTCGCTGAGGCCGTAGGCTTCGCCGATCTTGTCGAGGAGCTTGTCGCGGTTGCCGGCGATGAGGCGCAGCTGCTGGTCCTCCAGCTTGCTCCAGCGGTTCTTGAGCAGGGGCTTGAAGTGATCCCAGTTGCCCGAGATGCGGTTCCAGTTCATGAAGGGGTGCTCGAAATGTCGCGTCGCGGGGTTCGGACCTGCGCGAGAACCGCGATGTCCCCGTCAAATCATCATACGCGCTAAGGCAGGGCGAGCCAGCGCACCATCCGCGCTCCCGCCTCGCGGCTCGACAGCAGGTCGAGATGGTTCATGTTCGCGCCGATCCACTGGCGATCCGCCGGGATGCGCAGGTGGCGCGACTTCAGCCGGTGGCGGCCCAGCGCGCTCGCGAGTGGCACCAGGCGGTCGCCGGTTCCGCGGCGAAGCGCCGCCTCCACGCTGCCGGCCGTGGTGGCGGCGAGCGCGTAGGCGCGCACGCCGGGCGGAAGGGGCAGGCCGTGCCGGGGCGCCGGCCCGTGCGCGAAGCGGTCACTGCCGGACCAGTCCTCGTCGAGCAGCGCGCCATGGCGCAAGTCGGTGATGCCGCCGCTTCGGATGCGCGCCAGGCGCGCGAAAGGCGCGGTGTACGGGCTCGCGCCCAGCAGCAGGTTCACCCAGTTGCCCCCGCGCTCGAGCGGCGCGCCCAGGTGCGGCGTGCCCAGGAAGAACATCGCCTCGAGTTTCGCGGGCCAGGCGAGGCCCGCCTCGCCGGCGTAGTGGAGCGCGCCGCGCGAGACGAGACCGCCCATGCTGTGACCCACCAGAACCAACGAGCGGACGGGCACGGGCCAGGACTCGACGAGCGATTCGAGCAGCGCCGCCAGGGCGCGCGCGTTCGTCGAGACGTGCAGGCCCGAGTTGTAGTGCAGGTAGACCGGGGTGCAGCCGGCTTCGCGTGCGAGCACGGCGCCATGGTCGTGGCCGCCCCGCTGCCACTGCCGGTCGTTCATGCAAAGCCCGTGGACCATCACCGCGATGCGCGGCGTGGCCCCGGGAATGGCGGCCGCGAGCGAGGCGCGATCCAGGACGAGGGCCCGGCCGTCCCGGCGAAGGCCCATCGCGATGGCGAGCGGATTGCGCGTCGCCTCGAGGTGGTCGCCGAGCACGCCGTTCAGCGCGGAGAGCATCGCGTCGCGCTCGGCGCTCGAAGCCTTCGCCCCGAGCGCGGGGACGAGCCGCGCCAGCCCCGCATCGATCCCCTGGCCCACGAAGCCGGTGACCCCGCGCACGGCCGAATACACGAAGCCGGTGAGGCCCCTCGTCTTTCCCGAGCCCGGTTTGCCGAGCGGCGGCGCGACGCGGGCGATGCTGTGGTGCAGCGCCTCGACGAGGTGGGTGACGCCCAGGGTCGCGTCCAACGCGAGGCGGCCCAACCCGTGAAGGTCGGAAGGGTGGACGTGCGCCGTACGCCTCAAGGCGCGGGCGGCCCGGCCGGGTGCGAAGGCGCCTTCAGCCAGGCTAAGGCGACGCCGGCCATCCTCGCGACGGAAAGGGCCTGGCCCGCGAACGAGAGGAGCCGCGCGATGCGCCCGGAGCCGGCGATCTCGACGGCCAGCAGGAAGGCCGCCGAGCGCACGACCGGGGACTTCACGACGGCGGCGCCCACGTTCCCGAAGGTGAGGCTCTCCCGCAGGCGTGCCGCATCGTGCTGCAGCTTCAGGCGGCCCAGTGTGGAGCGTGCGACGAGCAGTTGCTTGCGCGATTCGAAGTCGTCAGTCGGCTGGGTCATCGTTCCCCCGGAACATCTCGAGATCCTTGCGGAATTCGGCCAGCGTCGCGCTGAACGGGGGCGGGGCGTTCCGGGCGAGTTCGCGAAAGCTCGCGAACGCCCAGGCGGCCACGGCCCCGTAGACGATCGTCACGCCCGTCGCCGCGGCCACGCGGTGCGTATCCCAGAAAAGCGTCACGACGAGGAGCGCGACGAGGTGGAGCGTCACCGCGCCGAAAAGGACGGCTACGCATCCCAGGATCACCAGGCGCTTGCGCCGGGCATTGCCTTCCTCGAGTTCCACCCCGAGCAGTTCCGCCCGCACCCGCAGGAGTGAGATCAGGTCGGCGCCCAGCGTTCGGGCGGCGCCGGCCGGGCCTGGGTCCTGCGGGCCGGAGGTCACGGAGCGGCGGCCTCGCCTAGCGGTGGCGGTTGAGCAGCAGGCCGATGGTGATCCCCACCAGCACGCTCACCCCGGCGGTGATGCCGATCGCCTGCCAGGGCTTCTCGTGCACGTAGGTGTCGGTCGCCTGGGCGGCGGCCTTCGTCTTTTCGACGGCCGCGTGTTCGAGCTCGGTGAGCTTCTCGCGGGCGCTGCGCAGCTTGATCTCGATGTCGCCGCGGATCGCGTTGGCCTTGTCGCCGCCTGCCGTGGCGGCATCCTTCAGCAATTGCTCGGTTTCGGCGACGACGGCGTTGAAGTCCTGCAGCAACTTCTCGCGGGTGACTGCCTGGGTGGCTTGCGTCATGGGTGCCTCCTTGCGGGTGCGTCGGGGAAATTGCGGTTGATCCTGTCGGACCCCTCCGCAGGTCGCGGAGTTCCCCAAGACCAGCGTGCACCCGCCTCCGGGGCCCGCGTTGACTCGCGTCAATCGAAACCGCAATGGGCCCGCCCTCAGGCGGCGCGGATGGGAATGCGCCGTTCCGCGACGGCGTGGCAGGCCACCTGCGCGCCCTCGAAATCGACCAGCTCGGGTCGCTCGGCCTTGCAGCGGTCGTTGGCGTGCGGGCAGCGCGGGTGGAAGGCGCAGCCCGTGGGCGGGTCGAGCGGGTTGGGTACCTCGCCCGCGACGGGCGTCCTCGCCTTGCCGCTCATGGTGATGTCGGGGATCGCGCTCTCGAGCATCTGCGTGTAGGGGTGCAGCGGCCGCGTGAAGAGCGTCTTCGTGGGCGCGATCTCGACGATGCGCCCCAGGTACATCACCCCCACGCGGTTCGAGATGTGCGAGACCACCGCGAGGTTGTGCGAGATGAACAGGTAGGTGAGGCCGTGCTCGCGCTGCAGGTCCTTCATGAGGTTGAGGATCTGCGCCTGCACCGACACGTCGAGGGCGCTCGTGGGTTCGTCGCACACGAGGAACTCGGGGTTGGACGAGAGGGCCCGCGCGATGGAGATGCGCTGGCGCTGGCCGCCGGAGAATTCATGGGGGAATTTCTCGGCATCCAGGGGCGACAGGCGCACATCCTCCAGCAGCTCGCCCACGCGCCGGCGGATGTCCTTCTCGTCCGTGAGGATGCCGTGCTGGCGGATGGGCTCGGCGATGATCTTGCCCACGCGCCAGCGCGGGTTCAAGCTCGCGTACGGGTCCTGGAAGATCATCTGGAAGCGCCGGCGCATGCGCAGCATCTCGCTTCGCTGCGCGATCTTCGCCATGTCCACGCCGTCGAACACCACCTCGCCGCGCGAAGGCGGATACAGGCCGCAGATGAGCCGCGCCACCGTCGACTTGCCGCAGCCCGATTCGCCCACGAGCGAGAGCGTCTCGCCGCGGTCGATCGTGAACGACACGCCGTCCACCGCCTTCAGCAGCACCCGCGGCGCGCCCTCGAGCACGCGGTTGAGCCAGGGCTTCGACACGTCGAAGCTCCGCGCGAGGTCCCGGACCTCGAGGAGAACCTTCGAGGTTTGATCGACGCCAGTCACGGGCACTGCGGTCGCGCTCTCAGCACTCATCTGTGTTCACTTGTCTGTTTGCCGGCGCTTCGCGACCACGGTTCATCTGCGGTTACAAAGCCTTTTGCATGCAGCCAACAGGCCGCCCGCGTCGCCCCGGCCTCGAGCAGGTCCGGCCGCTCCTTCCGGCACCGATCGAACACCTTCGGGCACCGCGGATTGAACGCGCACCCCTGCGGGATCGCATTGAGCCGAGGCATCGACCCCTCGATCTGCGGCAGCCGCTCCACCTCCTGCCCGATGGCCGGAATGGAGCCCATCAGGCCCGCGGTGTACGGATGCTGCGGGTTGTGGATCACGTCCTGCACCGGGCCGACCTCCACGAGGCGCCCGGCATACATCACCGCCACGCGGTCAGCCGTCTCGGCGATGACGCCCATGTCGTGGGTGACGAGCATCACGGAGGTGCCGTGCTCGCGGCAGAGCGTCTTCAGGAGCGTGATGATCTGTGCCTGGATTGACACGTCGAGCGCGGTGGTGGGCTCGTCGGCGATGATGAGCTCGGGGTTGGCGCACAGGGCGAGCGCGATCACCACGCGCTGGCGCATGCCGCCGGAGAACTGGTGCGGATAGTGGTCGATCCGGCGCTCGGCGGCGGGAATGCCCACTTCCTTCAGGAGGGCGATGGCGCGCTCCCGCGCCTCGGCCGCGTTCATCGGCAGGTGCGTCTGGATCGTCTCGGTGATCTGCCGGCCCACGGTGTAGAGCGGGTTCAGCGAGGTGAGCGGGTCCTGGAAGATGGCGCCGATCCTGCGGCCGCGGATCCGGCGCATCGCCTCGGCCGGCAGGTTGTCGATGCGCACGCCGTCGAGCAGGACCTCGCCTGCGGAGATGCGGCCCGGCGGTTCCAGCAGGCCGATGATGGCCGTCCCGGTGATCGACTTGCCCGCGCCCGACTCGCCGACCACGCCCAGCACCTCGCCGGGCGCGATCGCGAGGCTCACGTCGTCGATGGCGCGAAGGGTGCCCCTGCGCGTGTTGAACTCCACGCGCAGGTGGCGCACTTCCAGCAGGGGGCGGGCGGCGGCGCTCACTTGGCGGGGGCGTCCTTCTTCTTGAACTTCTTCACGCACTCGCCGATGGGCTCGGAGTAGACCTTGGGTTTCCAGTCCGGCCCGGTCTTCACCTCGTACTGGGCGACGACGCGGTAGCGGGTGCAGGCCTCCAGGTTCATCTGAAGGTCCTCGTACTCGGGCCGGAACTTGCCGCGCGCGGACTCGAAATGGACCGTGAGGGTGTGCGGGCCGGGCTCGATCGGGTCGGTCTTGCGGGTATTGCGGGTGCTCTTGCCGTCCACCTTCGTCACGGCGAGGCGGGACTCCTTGCGCGTCTCGGAGTTGTTGCCGCTTTCGACGATGGCATACGGCTTGTCGTACTGTCCGGCCTGGGCGAGGCCGGAGGCGCAGAGGGCGAGGGCGGCGAAAGTCGTCTTTTTCATGATCCGGGCTCCTTGTCGGGAATGTAGGCATCGGCCTCGATCTCGACCAGCATGTCCGGGTCGACGAGGCCGCTCACTTCTACCATCGAGCAGGCCGGTCGTACGTTACCGAAGATCTCGCCGTGGGCGCGGCCGACCTCCTCCCAGCGGGCGATGTCCGTCACGTAGATGCGGGTGCGGACCACGTGCTCGAGCGAGGCGCCGGCGCGCTCCAGGGCCTTCGCGATGTTGGCGATCGCCTGCAGGGCCTGCGCGCGCGGGTCGCCCTTGCCCACGATGGCGCCGTCGGCGTCCGTGGCCGTGGTGCCCGAGACCCACACGTTCGGGCCGCAGCGCACGGCGCGCGAATACCCGACGACGGGCTCCCAGGGGGCGCCGCTCGAGAAATTGTGGCGGGCGGGGGGGCTCATGAAGCCGGCTTGTCCGTCTTGAACTTCGCCGCGCACTCGCCGATCAGCTCGCTCGAGCGGATGACCGCCTTCCATTCCTGCCCGACCGAATTGTCGAGCTTCGCGGCGACGTAGTAGCGCATGCAGGGGCTTGCCAGCAACTCGAAGGTTTCCTGCGTGGCGACCTTGAAGCCCTTGCGGGGCGGCAAGTCCACGGTGACCTGGTGCTTTCCCGGCGCGATGACGGCCGGGGTTCGGCTCATGACGGTCTCGCCATCCACGCGGTTCACGATGACGGGGCGCAGGTTCGGGTCCGACGAAGGGCGCGTGTCGGTGGTGACGATCGACCAGGGCTGGTCGTACGGACCGGCCGCGGCCGCGAAGGGCAGGACGAGAAGGAATGCGGCGAGCGGTCGCTTCATGGGATCTCCCTAGCGCAGCTTCGGGTTGAGGGCGTCGCGCAGCCAGTCGCCCAGCAGGTTGATCGCGAGCACCATCATGACCAGCCAGGCGCCCGGGAAGACGGTGATCCACCATTCCCCCGAGAACAGGAAGTCGTTGCCGATGCGGATGAGGGTGCCGAGCGAGGGCTGGGTGGGAGGCACGCCGACGCCCAGGAAGGAGAGCGTGGCCTCCGTGATGATGGCGGTGCCGATGTGCAGCGTCGCAAGCACGAGCACCGGCCCGGTCACGTTGGGCAGCACGTGCGTGAACATGATGGCGATCGGGTGCCGGCCGATGACGCGCGCGGCCTGCACGTATTCCTTGTTGCGCTCGACGAGGGTGGAGCCGCGTACCGTGCGGGCGTACTGCACCCAGCCGGAGGCGGCGATCGCGAGCACCAGCACGTAGATCGCGGCCGAGTCGTGGGCCTCCTTGGGCAGCGCCACGCGCGCCACGCCGTCGATGAGGAGCGCGATCAGGATCGACGGGAACGACAGCTGCACGTCGGCCACGCGCATGATGAAGGCGTCCACCTTGCCGCCCACGTAGCCCGAGATGAGGCCGAGGGTCACGCCGATGAACATCGCGAGCACGACCGCGCACAGCCCCACGAGCAGCGACACGCGCGAGCCGTACATGATGGCCGAGAGCACGTCGCGGCCCTGGTCGTCGGTGCCGAGCAGGTAGGTGGGGTTGCCGCGCTCCGTCCAGGCCGGGGGCGTGAAGGCATCGAGCAGGTTGAGCGTCTTCAGGTCGAACGGGTTGTGCGGGGCGAGGAATCCCGCGCCCGCCGCGGCGACGATGCAGGTGAGCGCCACGACGGCCGACACGATGACGATCGGCGAGCGCTTGAAGCTGTGGAAGACGTCGCCGTCGAGAAAACGCCGGATCGCGTCCATCAGTGCCCCCCGGCCGCGGAATGGTCGACGCGAAGCCGCGGGTCGACGAAATAATAGAGCAGGTCCACCACGAGGTTGATCACCACGAAGATGAGCCCGATGAGGCACAGGTACGCGGCCATGACCGGGATGTCCGCGAACTGCACGGCCTGGATGAAGAGCAGGCCCATCCCCGGCCACTGGAATACCGTCTCGGTGATGATCGCGAAGGCGATGATGGCGCCCAGCTGCAAGCCCGTGATGGTGATGACGGGCACCAGCGTGTTCTTGAGCGCGTGGCCGAAGTGGATGGCGCGGTTGGTGAGGCCGCGGGCGCGGGCGAACTTGATGTAGTCCGTGCGCAGCACCTCGAGCATCTCGCTGCGCACGAGCCGCATGATGAGCGTGAGCTGGAAGAGCCCGAGCGTGATGGACGGCAGGATCAGGGCCTTCAGGCCCGTCGTCGTGAGGAACCCCGTGGACCACGCGCCGACCATCGTGGTGTCGCCGCGGCCGAAGGAGGGCAGCCACCCCAGCCACACCGCGAAGATGAGGATGAGGAAGATGCCGATGAGGAAGGTGGGCAGCGACACGCCGATGAGCGAGACCGTGAGGAAGACGCGCGAGAGCCAGCTGTTGCGGTTGAGGCCCGTGTAGACCCCGAGCGGGATGCCCACCGAAAGCGCGATGGTCGCGGCGACGAACGCGAGCTCCAGCGTGGCCGGCAGGCGCTCGACCAGGAGCGCGGACACCGGCCGCCCCAGCCGCAGCGACAGGCCGAAGTTGCCCTGCGCCGCGTTGGCGATGAAGTTGGCGAACTGCACGTAGAAGGGCCGGTCGAGCCCCAGGGCCTCGCGCATGGCGGCGCGGTCGGCCTGCGTGGCCTCCGGCGGCAGCATCAGCGCTACCGGGTCGCCCACGAAGTTGAAGAGCGAGAAGGCGATGAAGCCGACCACGAGCATCACGATGACGCCCTGCAGCAGCCGTTGGATGACGAAGGCGATCATTTTCTCGCGGGGCGGTGCGGTTTCGGGAAGAGTGGGGGCGCGGCCGGACCCGTCAGTCTACCCGTGCGCGGTGGAAGTAGAGGACATTCACCGGGCTGAAGGGGGCCGTGACGTTCTTGCGCATGGCCCAGGGGATGAGGGGCTGGTGGATGGGCACCAGGGGCATCTCGGCGGCCGCGCGCTTCAGGATGTCGCGGGTGATCGCCGTGCGCCGGGCCTCGTCCTTCTCCACCCGCAGCCGGGCGAGCAGCGCGTCGGTGGCCGGGTCCGACCAGCGGCCCATGTTGAAGTCGCCTTCGCCCTTCTTGCCGGGGGTGTTGTAGAGCGCCTGCAGGGTGTAGAGCGAGTCGGCGGTGACACCGCCGCCCCACGAGAGGACGTAGAAGCTGGTGTCGAATCGCTCGATCTTCGGGAAGTAGTTGGCCTGCGGCACGATGTTGGGGCGCGCGCGGATGCCCACCTGCGCGAGCATCGCGGCAACGGCCTGCGCGATGTCGGCTGCCGGCTGGATGTTGCCCGCGTCGAGCGTCACCTCGAAGCCGTTGGGGTAGCCGGCCTCGGCGAGGAGGGCCTTGGCGCGGGCGCGATCGTAGGGCACGCGGACATCGCCCTCGGCGGAATAGCCGGCGACGCCCGGGGTGATGAGGGCGCCCACGGGACGGGAGAACCCGCGCATCACCTTGGCGCGGATCGCGTCGGCATCGATGGCGTGGGCGACGGCCCGGCGCACCCGGGCGTCCTTGAAGGGGTTCTTCGTCCGCTCGCTGCCATAGAGGAGCTCGTCGCGGTGCGTGTCGAATGCCAGGTACTGCACGCGCAACTCGCCGCCCTCCTGGATCTTGACGCCGGGGTCCTGCCGCAGGCGGGCCACGTCCTGCGTGGGCGGGTCGAGCACGAAGTCCACTTCTCCCGAGAGAAGCGCCGCGACGCGGGTCGCGTTGGACTTGATGGGCAGCATCACCACCTCGGTGACGTTGCCGGATTCGACGCCCGCGGCCCGGCCCCACCAGGCGTCGTGGCGCAGGAGCACGGTGCGCACGTCCGGCTGGCGCTCCTTGAGGCGGTAGGCTCCGGTGCCGTTCGTGTTGCGTGAGGCGAAGGTGTCCTCCTTGCCCTTGAAGTCCTGCGGCTGGGTGGCGCCGTTCTTCTCGGACCAGGCCCGGTTCATGATGCGGAACTGGGTGAGGTGCGCGAGGAGGGCCGGGTTGGGCTCGGCCATCACGAGGTCGACCGTGAGGCGGTCCACCTTCACCGCCCGGGCGACCCCCTGCAGGCTCACCCGCATCTGGGAAAGCGGCGAGAGGGCCCGGTTGGCTGAGAACACCACGTCGTCCGCCGTGAACGGCGCGCCATCGTGGAACGTCACGCCGTCCCGCAGGTGGAAACGCCAGGTCTTCTCGTCGGGCTGGCTCCAGCGCACGGCGAGCCAGGGGACCACCTTCCAGTCCTTGTCGCGCCAGACGAGGGTCTCGTAGATGTTCTGGGTCGTGCGGGAGGACGCCGCGAGGTTGGCCGCGTGCGGATCGAGGGTGAGCGGGTCGTCCTGGCTCGCGTAGCGCAGGAGCTTCGCCGGCGCGAGGGCGGGGGCGAGCGCGAGCACGGCGGCGGCGAGGACGAGGCGCAGGGTCATGGGGCGGAGCATAACGCGGCCGGCCCCGCGGAATGCGCGGGGCCGGTGGGTCGGTGAGTCGGTCGGAAGCGGTGCCGCGGCCGGTCAGGTCAGTTGATCTTGACCCACTTCACCGTGAGGCGGTTGTCGGCGCGGTGCACGACGGAGACGTTCGAGCGCATGGCCCAGGGGATCACCTGGTGGTGCAGCGGGATGTGGCCCACGTCGGCCTGGTGCAGTTGCGTCACCTCGCGGGCGATCGCGGCGCGCTTCTTCGGGTCGATCTCCGACTTGAGGCTGTCGATCAGCGCGTCCACCTTCGGGTTGGAGTAGCGGCCGAGGTTGTAGTCGCCGTCCGCGCTCTTCTCGACGCGCGTGCGCAGCAGGCTCTGCAGGGAGTACTGCGAGTCGAAGGTGGGCACGCCCCAGCCGAGCATGTAGAAGCTCGTGTCCATGTTCTGGATCTTGGGGCTCCAGATGGTGCGCGGCTGCGCGTTCACCTTCACCTTGATGTTCACCTGGGCGAGCATCGCGGCGGTCGCCACGCAGATCTTCTCGTCGGCCACGTAGCGGTTGTTCGGGCAGTCGAGGGTCACCTCGAAGCCGTTCGGATAGCCGGCCTCGGCGAGGAGCCTCTTGGCCTTCTCGCGGTCGACCTTCACGGGCTTGTCGAGGTCCTTCGGGTAGCCGTCCACCTGCGGGGCGAACATGACGCCCGAGGGGACGGACAGGCCGCGCATCACCTGCGTCTTGATGGCGCCCGTGTCGATCGACAACAGCACCGCCTCGCGCACGCGCTTGTCCTTGAACGGGTTCTTGCCCTTCACGCTCGAGTAGAGGAGTTCGTCGCGGAACTGGTCCATGCCGAAGAACACGGTGCGGTTCTCGTTGCCCTCCACCACCTTGATCTTCGTGTCCTGCTTGAGGCGCGGGATGTCCTGCGGGGGCGGGTCGAGCACGAAGTCCACCTCGCCGGAGATGAGCGCCGCCAGGCGCGTGCCGTCGCTCTTGATGGGCTGGTAGACGATCTCCGTCACGTTGCCCTCGCGCTTGCCCCACCAGTTGGAGTTGAGCACCGCCGTCGTCTTCACGTCGGCCTCGCGCGTGCGCAGGATGAAGGGGCCGGTGCCGTTCGCGTTGCGCGTGGCGAAGGTCTCTTCCTTGTTCTTGAAGTCCTGGGGCTTCGTGACGTTGTGCTTGGTGGACCAGGCCTTGCTCATGATCCGCACTTCGGTGAGCTGCGGGATGAGCACGGGGGCCGGGCCGGCGGTGATGACCTCGATGGTGAGGTCGTCGATCTTCTTCGCTTCCTTCACGCCCGCCAGGTAGGGCTTGAAGTTGGAGGTGTCGGCCAGCGCGCGCTGCACGGAGAAGACCACGTCGTCGGCGGTAAAGGGCGAGCCGTCGTGGAACTTGACGCCGGCACGCAGCTTGAAGCGCGTCACCGTGGGGCTCACCTGCGTCCAGGATTCGGCGAGGCAGGGCTCGATCTTGAGGTCCTTGCCGCGGGTGACGAGCGTCTCGTAGATGTTCTCGAGGAACGCGTTGGTGAAGCCCTCGTTGTTGCCGTGGGGGTCGATGGTCGAGATGTCGCCCTGGCTCGTGAAGCGCAGGGTCTTGGCTTCGGCGCTCAGGCCGAGGGCGACGAGGACGGCGAGCGTCGTCGCGCGAAGGACGGGGGTGGCGGACATGGGGGAGTCTCCCGGGTGTGCGGTTGGGTGAGCGGGCCGGCGGGGGCGGCCCGGCGATGCTAGCCCCGAATATTCAAGGACTTGCAGGCCGAATGGCAGTGCGGGGGATGATGCCTGAGGGGGCTTTCCGCGTCAACGAAGGGGGAAGAGTGATGCGGGCTGAAAATCTTTGGAACGCCGATGAACGCCGATAGAAGCCCGCCGATGAACGCCGATCATTCGTTGGAGTCATTTCAGGCAGGCGCCACCCTTCCCGATCATGTGCCCGAAGCGCACCTGGAATGCACTGCATCCACCAGGCATGAATTCTGAATTTCTGCCCTATCGGCGTTCATCGGCGTTGCATCGGCGCTCATCGGCGTTCCAAAGATTTTCAGCCCGCATCACTCCCTGGCCGGTCGCCCGATTCCCAACTGCCCCCCAACGGGTTAAGTTACGCCACCCACGGAGACCCCAATGACCCGCCTCGCCCTCGCAGCCCTGCTCCTCGCCGCGACCCTCGCCGGCTGCGGAAAGGAAGATTCGCCGAAGCCCGCGGACACCGGCTCGAAAGTGGGCGACGCCGCCCAGAAGATGGGCTCGGCCATGCTCGCCGGTGATGTCGGCCAGGTCGGCGAGGCCATGAAGCAGATGGGCGGGGCGCTCGCCGGCTCCGTCCAGGTGGAGCCCGTGGACTTCCGCACCCTGAAGGACCTGCTCCCCGAGAGCCTCGCGGGCCTGAAGCGCGTGAGTTCGGAAGGCTCGCGGACGAAGGTGATGGGCATCGCCGCTTCCACCGCCGAAGCCGTGTACCAGGACGGCAAAGGGGGGCGCATGAAAGTCGCGATCACCGACGCCGGCACCCTCACGGGTCTCGCGGCGGTGGCGGTGGCGTGGATCAATGTCGAGATCGACAAGGAGGGCGACTCGGGCTACGAGCGCACCACGACGATCGAGGGGCGCAAGGCCTACGAGCGCTACGAGAAGGCCTCGAAGACCGGCAAGCTCGACGTGGTGGCCGCCGGTCGCTTCCTCGTGGCGGCCGAGTCGACGGGCCTCGACATGAAGGCGTTCCGGGCCGCGATCGCGAAGATCGACCTGGCGAGGCTCGATGCCCTCAAGACGCAAGGCGCCCCGGCGCCTACCGCGGCAAAGTAGCCGATGGCCGCCCCGGACAACCCGCCCCCGCCGCTCGTTTCGCCCCAGGGCGCGACCTGGGAGCTGCGCGAGATCCCGGCGTTCTCGCCCCTCGCCTGGCTCGTGCGCGGGTGGGACGACCTGCGCGCCGCGCCGTTCGCGAGCCTGTTCTACGGGGCAGCGTTCGCGGGCATGGGCTGGGCGCTCCTCTCCCTGTACGACTTCGCGTACCAGTACGTGTCCACGCTGGCCGGGGCCTTCCTCCTGGCGGCGCCTTTCCTCGCCACCGGGCTCTACGCCCTGTCGCGCGACCGGGAGCGGGGCGAGAAGCCGCGCTTCCTCGCCTCGCTCACGGCGTGGCGGGAGAACGTCGGGGGCCTGGGCATCTACGTGCTCGTGATCACCGTGATCTTCCTCGTGTGGGCGCGGGCCTCGCTCGTCACCTTCGCGCTTTTCTCCACCGGGACGATGCCGGACCTGAAGGGATTCCTCGCCAAGGCATTCTCGTGGGGCAACATCGAGTTCGTGATCGTCTACTTCGCGGCCGGGGGGCTTTTCGCCACCATCGTGTTCGCGGTGAGCGTGATTTCCGTGCCGATGATGCTCGACCGCGGCAACGATGCGGTCTCGGCCGCCATTCTCTCGGTGCAGGCGCTCGCGAAGAACCCGGGGACGATGGCCGTGTGGGCGATCACGATCGTGCTGCTCACCGGGATCGGGCTCGCGACCTTCTTCGTCGGCCTCGTGATCACGATGCCCCTCATCGGCCACGCCACGTGGCACGCCTACCGCGACTGCATCCAGTGGGGCGAGACCCCGCCCGCGACCCCGCCGGCGACGTAGCCCGGTGCCGGCAGACGGCGAGCCCCGCTTCGGGGCGAGTGCGTCCTTGTCCGGCGGCAGCGGGACTGTCGGATGCACTCCTTTCGCAAATTGACCGGGCGTGTGGGACGAGATTTTTCGAGCCGGAGCCGAGTGAACTTGCCTCGGGCGTCGTGTCCCGTCGGCCTCGTCGACATAGGCCATGGTGGTGCCCGTCGCGCCTCTGTGATTCGGCCCCGGCTCGAAAAGATCACGTCCCACACCCCCGGTCGATCATGACTTCGGAAGCGTCAGCGCTCGGTGCCGCTGGTCACGCTGTCAACGTGCCTGCTGCGAAGCGCCGGATCTGCTGGCAGAAGGCGCGGAACCGGCTCCAAGCCACGCGACGAAGCGGTACCGCCTCCGAAGCCCCGGCGGACCGGGGGTATGGGACGCGTTCATTTTTCGATCCCGGGCCGACTCACGGTGATCCGAAAGGCAAACCCTCCCCTATGTCGAGGCCGCCCGAAGCGATCATCCCTCGTGGCAAGTTCACTCGGCCCGGGTCGAAAAATACGCGTTCCATACCCTCGGTCCTCTTGCCAAGGAAAGCATCCGACAGTCCCGCTCCCGCCGGACCACGATGCACTCGCCCCGCCGCGGGGCTCGGGGCGGTGGCGCTAGGCGCGGGCGGCGATCGGGAGGGCGGTCGTCTCCTTGACCGCTTCCAGCACGAAGCTCGACTTCACGTCGAGCACGCCGGGGTGCTTGAGGAGCGAATCCATCACGAAACGCGAGAAGTGCGCGAGATCCTCGACGACCACGCGCACCAGGTAGTCCATGTCGCCGGTGGTGGCGTGGCAGGCGGCCACCTCGGGCCAGTCGCGGCAGGCGCGCGCGAACTGGTCGGTGGGCATGCGGCCGCGCTTCTCGAGCTTCACGGTGACGAAGGCGGTGAGGCCCAGTCCCACCTTGGCCGGATCGAGCAGGGCCGCGTAGCCGCGAATGACGCCCGCCTCCTCGAGCGCGCGCACGCGGCGCAGGCAGGCACTCGGCGAGAGCGACACCTTCGTCGCGAGCTCGAGGTTGGTGATGCGGCCGTCCCGCTGCAGCAGGTCGAGCAGCTTGCAGTCGGTGCGGTCGAGGGCGATGGCTGTCATTTGTCGCTCACTACGTCGTAAACACGCAATATTATTGCGTCAATTGGGCTTTGCGGGGGCAGAAATGCAAGCTCATTGCGCGCGCGCGCGCGTACAATTCGCCGACCCGCGAACCGCCTTAGCCGAGGAAAAGCCCATGACCGAGACCGCCCCGATCGCGAACCCCATGGGCACCGACGGATTCGAGTTCATCGAATACACCGCGCCGAACCCCGAACTGCTGGGCGCGCTCTTCGAGCAGCTCGGCTTCACGCTCGTCGCCAAGCACCGTTCGAAGGACGTCGCCCTCTACCGCCAGGGCGGCGTCAACTTCATCGTGAACCGCGAGCCCGGCTCCTTCGCGCAGTCGTTCGCGCGGGTGCACGGGCCGTCGGCCTGCGCCTTCGCCATCCGGGTGAAGAACGCGGCGAAGGCCTACCAGCGCGCGCTCGAGCTGGGCGCGAAGCCCCATCACGGCCCCGTCGGCGCGATGGAACTCAACATCCCGGCCATCACGGGCATCGGCGGCAGCCTCATCTACCTCGTGGACCGCTATCCCGGGAACGGGGGCAACCTCACGATCTACGACGTGGACTTCGTGCCGGTGCATGGCGTCGGGCAGCAGCCGGTGGGCGCGGGCCTCCTCGAGGTGGACCACCTCACGCACAACGTCTACGCGGGCCGCATGGACATCTGGGCGCAGTTCTACGAGAAGCTCTTCGGCTTTCGCGAGATCCGCTACTTCGACATCAAGGGAAAGAAGACCGGGCTCACCTCGCGCGCGCTCACGAGCCCGTGCGGGAAGATCCGCATCCCCATCAACGAGCCGAGCGACACGAAGAGCCAGATCCAGGAATACCTCGACGCGTACGCGGGCGAAGGCATCCAGCACATCGCGCTCTCGACGGCGGACATCTTCGCGACGGTGGAAGGGCTCCGGAAGGGCGGCGTGCGCTTTCTCGACACCCCCGACAGCTACTACGATCGGGTGGACGCGCGAGTGAAGGACCACGGCGAGGACCTGGCGCGCCTGCGCGCGAACCGCATCCTCATCGACGGCGAGGGCGTGGACAGGGATCATCACGAGGACAAACTGCTGCAGATCTTCACGGAGACGGTGATCGGGCCGATCTTCTTCGAGATCATCCAGCGCAAGGGGAACGAGGGGTTCGGGGAGGGGAATTTCCAGGCGCTGTTCGAGTCGATCGAGGCGGAGCAGATCGCGCGCGGAGTCGTTTGAGAGTGATGCAGGCGCACTTCTTTGGAAACGCCGATGAACGCCGATGCCCCGCCGATGAACGCAGATGAGATACCCATGAATCGAGATAGCACGGCATGAGTTCAAACCACCGATACCTCGGCGGCTTCGGATCGCACCACGAGACGGAGGCGGTGGCGGGCGCGTTGCCCGTCGGGCGCAATTCGCCGCAGCAGCCGGCGTTCGGGCTGTATGCCGAGCAGTTCTCGGAGACGGCGTTCACGGCGCCGCGGGCGCAGAACCGGCGCTCCTGGCTCTATCGCCTGCGCCCTTCGGCGATGCACGGCGAGTTCCGGCGGATCGACGACGGCCTCGTGCGCACGGCGCCGGCGGGGGAGGGCGGGGTGACGCCGAACCGCTTGCGCTGGATGCCGCTCGCCATGCCCGAGGCGCCGGTGGATTTCGTCGACGGCCTCGCGACGCTCGCGGCCGGCGGCGATGCGCGCATGGGCGCAGGGGTCGCAATGCACGTCTATCGCGCCAACCGGTCCATGGCGGGCCGCGTCTTCCAGGACAATGACGGCGAACTGCTCTTCATCCCGCAGCAAGGCGGCATCGAGCTCTTCACGGAGCTCGGCCGGCTCGCGGTGGCGCCGGGCGAGATCGCCCTGGTGCCGCGCGGCGTGAAGTTCCGGGTGACGCTCGGGGACGGCCCGGCGAGCGGCTACCTCGCGGAGAACTACGGTGCGCCCCTTCGCCTGCCGGAGCTGGGCCCCCTCGGCGCCAACGGCCTCGCGAGCCCGCGCGATTTCCTCGCGCCCGCGGCGGCCTTCGAGGATCTCGACGCGCCTTGCGAAGTGGTGGCGAAGGCCGGCGGGCACCTGTGGAGCGCGCGCTACGCCCATTCACCGCTCGACGTGGTCGCGTGGCACGGCACGTCGTACCCGGTGAAGTACGACCTGGCCCGCTTCAACACGATGAACACCGTGAGCTTCGATCATCCCGATCCGTCGATATTCACCGTGCTCACCTCGCCCTCGGATACGCCCGGCACCGCCAACGCGGATTTCGTCATTTTCCCGCCGCGCTGGATGGTGGCCGAGGACACTTTCCGTCCGCCGTACTTCCACCGGAATGTCATGAGCGAGTTCATGGGCCTGGTCAAGGGCGCGTACGACGCGAAGCAGGGCGGCTTCGTCCCCGGCGGCGCGAGCCTGCACAACGTCATGACGGCGCATGGCCCGGACGTCGCGTCGCACCAGGGCGCGACCGCCGCGAAGCTGGAACCGAAGTACCTCGACGCGACCCTCGCCTTCATGGTCGAGAGCCGCCATCCGTTCGAACCCACCGCCTTCGCGCTGGCGACGCCGGCCCTCGACCCGGGCTACGACGCGGCGTGGGACGGCTTCCCGAAAGCGAAGGTCCCGCGATGAAGCTTGCGAGCCTGAAGGGCCCCACGCGCGACGGTACGCTCGTGCTCGTGAACCGGTCCCTTTCCACCGCCGTGTCGGCCGCGGGCATCGCGCCCACGATGCAGCATGCCCTCGAGCATTGGGATGCGCTTCGGCCGAAGCTTCTCGACGCATACGAGAGCCTGGAGTGCGGCAACGAGCGGCACGCCTTCGATTTCCAGGCGGCGCTCGCGAAGGGCGAGGTGGCCGCGTCCCTCCCGCGCGGCTACGAATGGCTGGACGGATCGGCCTATCTTTCGCACGTGGAGCGCGTGCGCCACGCGCGCGGCGACACTGTGCCCGAGAGCTACCACCACGATCCGCTCATGTACCAGGGCGGCGCGGGCGACATGATGGGTCCGCGGGATCCGATCCGCGCGATCACCGAGGAGTGGGGCATCGACCTCGAGGGCGAGGTGGCCGCCATCACGGGCGACGTGCCGATGGGGGCGTCGCCGGCGCAAGCCTCGGGCGCCATTCGCCTGCTCACGCTCGTGAACGACGTGTCCTTCCGGCGGCTCATTCCCTCGGAACTCGCCAAGGGCTTCGGCTTCGTGAACGGCAAGGGCGCCAACGCGCTCGCGCCGGTGGCGGTCACGCCGGACGAGCTGGGCTCGAGCTGGGACGGCGGCAAGGTGCACCTGCGCCTCGTGTGTCACGTGCGCGGCGAATGGTTCGGCAACCCGAACGCCGGAACCGATGCGGCCTTCAGCCTGCCCGAGCTCATCGCCCATGCGGCGAAGACGCGCGAGCTGCGATCCGGCACGCTCGTGGGCACGGGCACGATCTCGAACCAGGACAAGTCGACGGGCTACGCCTGCCTCATGGAGAAGCGGCTCGTCGAGCAGGTGGAGGAAGGCGCGGCGAAGTCGCCCTTCCTGTCGTTCGGCGACACGGTGAGGATCGAGATGTTCGACCTGCACGGCGCCACGGTCTTCGGCGCGATCGAGCAGAGGGTGGAGCGCTACTCGCGCTAGCGCCATGACCGGCGAGACCGCCCACGGCCTTCGCGGCGACTACGCCGGCATGCGGCCGGATTACACCGTGGACCAGGACTGGGCCGCGTACACGCCGGCGGAGCACGCCCTGTGGCGGCGTCTCTACGAGCGCCAGGCGGTTCTCCTGCCGAGGTACGCGTGCCGCGAGTTCATCGATTCGCTCGCCGCCCTCGATTTCTCCGCGGGCATCCCGCGTTTCGACGCGGTGAACCCGAAGCTCGCGCGTGCGACGCGCTGGCGCATCGTGGCCGTGCCGGGGCTGCTGCCGGACCGCGTCTTCTTCGAGCACCTGGCGAACCGCCGCTTCCCCGTGACGGTGTGGCTGCGCACGCCCGAGGAGTTCGACTACATCGTCGAGCCGGACGTGTTCCACGATTTCTTCGGGCACGTGCCGCTGCTCTTCGACCCGGTGTTCGCGGATTTCCTGGAAGCCTACGGCCAGGGCGGCCTCAAGGCGGACGCGCTCGGCGCCATCGAGATGCTGGCCCGCCTCTACTGGTACACGGTGGAATTCGGGCTCATCGCGACGCCCGGGGGCCTGCGCACGTACGGCGCCGGAATCCTCTCCTCCGGGGGCGAGCTGCCCTACAGCATCGAGAGCGCGGCGCCCCATCGCATCGGCTTCGACCTGCTGCGCATCATGCGCACGCGCTACAAGATCGACACCTTCCAGGAGACGTATTTCGTCATCCGCGATTTCCGGGAGTTGTTCGAGGCGACGGCGCCGGACTTCACGCCGCACTACGCGGCGCTCGCCGGCCTCGAGCCGCTTCCCGCCCGCGCGGTGCTCCCCGCCGACATCGCGATCGGGGCAATCGTCGACGAAGGCTAGCCCGGCCGCGGCGCGCGGCGCAGGTTCTCCACGAAGGGATGGTAGTCGGCGTAGTCCCGGTGCTCCACCACCCGCCCGGCCTCCACGCGCAGGATCACGACGAAGGGCATCGCTTCCGTCGTGACCGTCCTTCCGTCGCCGAGCTTCAGGGTCCAGTCGAGCGATCCTTCGTAGACGGCGTGGTGGCCCGTGTGGATGGCACGGGTGGGGCGGTAGCGCATCTGCACTCCCGTGTAGCCCTTCTCGAAAAACGCCAGGGTCGCGGCACGCCCCTGCTGCAGCGTGCTGCCGAACACGAGCTCCGCCGTCCGGTCGGCGAAGCTGCCGTTCTCGGCGAGGAGTTCGCCCACGGTGGCCCAGTCCTTGGCGATGTAGGCCGCGAAGTAACGTTCGCCAACCTCTTTCGTCCGGGCGCTGGCTTCGCGGTAAGTCGGCGTCGGTTGGGCAGGCGCGTCTCCAGACGCCCCGACGCCGGCGGCCAGCAGGATGGCGGCAAGAAAGGTTCTCATGCCGCCATCATGGCCGGGCCGCCGGCCTGCGGGGTAACGGATTCTTGCGCCGGTTGCCGGGTGTTGCGATCAGGCGACCCGCACCTCGATCCGCCGCGGCTGCGCGTGCGCGGCCTTCGGGATGCGCAGCTTGAGCACCCCGTGCGCGAGCTCCGCGCCCACCTGGGTCGCGTCCAGCTCCTTCGAGAGCGTGAAGACGCGCTTGTAGCGGGGCGTGTCGAGTTCGACGTGCGTCGGCTCGAGCCCCTCGATCGCGGGCAGGGCCATCTCGGCGGCGATCGTGAGGGTGTCGCCCTCGACGCGCACGTCCAGGTTCTCCTTCGGCACGCCGGGCAGGTCCGCGTAGAGGGTGATGCCGTTCGCGTCCTCGACGACTTCGACGGGCGGCAGCAGCGCCGGTTGTTCGCGCGACTCGGTGGCCGCGCGGTTGACGGTGGAAAGATCGGACATGGCGGTCTCCTTTACTGGACGGTGATGCGGCGCGGCTGGGCCGCCTGCTTGCGGGCGATGGTGAGGTGCACGACGCCGTCGCGATACTTCGCCTCGACGGCATCCGGGTCGGCGTCGTCGGGCAGCGTGACGATGCGGCGGAACGCGCCCGCGAAGCGCTCGTCGACGTGGCGCGTGGCGTTCTCCGGCGCCGCATCGGGCTTGCGCTCGCCGGCGACGGTGAGCACGCCCTTCTCGATCTGCACGTCGAGCGTGGCCGGGTCGAGGCCGGGGGCGAAGACGAAGAGCTCCAGCGAGCGGGGGGTGGAGCCGACATTGATGGCCGGGTAGCCGCGGGCGGCGCCGCGGATGGCCGGCTGGCGGTCGAAGGCCTGCAGGGCGTGGCGTTGCAGGCGGTCGAGTTCCGCGAACACGTCGCGGGCGAAAAGCGGTCGGTAGGTCATGGGTCCTCCGGTGGGGGTCTCGCCGCCCGACGGGGCGGCCATGTCCGGAAACTGGAGGGGGAAGCGGGCGATTTCAACGGCTTGAAATCGCGGGAAATGCCCCTAGATGGAGGGGCTTTCGGCCGCCAGCGCGCCCTCGTCGACCCATCGTCGCAGCAGACCGCCGGCCTGGGTCGCGACGTCGGTCTCCGGAAAGCGCGCCGCGAGCCCTTCGCAGAGCAACCCGAAGGCGAGGCCCTCGGCGAGCGCATCCAGGGCGCAGGCCTCGAAGGGCGCGACGCTGCGGAAATGCGGCTGCTGCCCGGCGCGCCAGACGAACACGTCCACGGGGTGCGGCGCGATCTCGATGACGGGCGGTGCCTCGTCTCGATCGAGGGCGTGCCACAGGGCGAGCGTGTTGTACCGGAAGGAGAGTCGCGCGCAGGTCGGGTGCAGGCGCAGTCGCAAGCCGTCCCAGTCCGCCGCGCCCAGCGCCGCCAGGTCGGCCAGGCCGAGCACCCGCTCGTCGGCGCCGTCGAACGCCCGGCGCAGCGCCCGGTCGAGCGCCGCGAGCTCGCCGACTACCGGGTGCGTGGCAGGACCGCTCGAGAGCCAGCCGGGGAAGTCCTCGCCGTACCACCGCAAGTTGGCGTGCCGCGACGGGTTTTCGCCGACGTAGCGCGCGGCGAGGGTGTCGAATTCATCCCCGAGGAAGGCCGCCGTGTGCCCGAAGCTGTCCCTGAGCGTGTCGGCCAGGCGGGCGCGGTAGGCGTGCCGGTAGATTCCGAGGCGGCGCTCCGGTGCGAGCCCCGGCCGGGCGGCGACGCGCGAGGCGACGGCGCTCTCGCGGCCCAGCAGGAACGCCTGCATCTCGCGCTGGAGTGCCTCGAGCGAGGACGCCTCCGGTCTCACGCGGCCCATGGCACCGCCCCCCGGCCGGGTCCGCCGAGCACGTCGCTCGCGATCCGTCGGGCGACGTCCAGCTCGGACACCAGCTCCGCGAGCGGCGGAATGCGATCGTCGCGCTCGATCATCGTGGCGATCGGCCCGAACCGCGCGCAGGCCTCGCGGTAGAGCGCCCAGACGGGATCGGCCACCGGGTGGTCGTGCGTGTCCACGAGGTGGTCGCCGTGGTCCGAATGGCCGGCGAGGTGGAACTGCCGGACGCGATGCGCCGGCATCTCGCGCAGGTAATCGAGCGCCTCGAAGCCGTGGTTCACGGCGCTCACGTGGACATTGTTCAGGTCGAGCAGCAGCAGGCAGTCGGCGCGTTCGCAGACCTCGCGCACGAACTGCGCCTCGGTACGGATCGAATCCGCGAACTCGACGTAGCTCGAGACGTTCTCGATCACGAGCCGCCGCCCGAGCGCGTCCTGCGCCTGGCCGATGTTGCGCACGACGACGTCGAGCGCCTCGTCGGTGTAGGGCAGGGGCAGGAGGTCGTGCAGGTGGCGGCCGTGGACGCCGGTCCAGCACAGGTGGTCGGAGATCCACAACGGCTCGACCCGGCGCGCGAGGGCGGCAAGCGAACGCAGGTAGCCCGCGTCGAGGCCATGCACCGAGCCGAGGGACATCGAGACCCGTGCAGCGCGACCGGATGGCGCTCGCGGATCGCGTCGAGCATCGCGAGGGGCTTTCCGCCGGGAACGAGGTAGTTGTCCGAGATCGCCTCGACCCAGTCGACACGCACGCCTCCGGCCACGTAGTCCGGGTAGTGCGCGGGGCGAAGGCCGAGACCGAATCCCGGCGACGCGTTGACAGAGCAGGACATGGGGACGGTCGCCGGGAAACGCCCCACGCGTTCCCCGGCGAACACGGCTACTTCTTCGCGACGATGTCGCCGATGATGCCGTTCTTCACGAGACAGTCCTTGGCGGCCATGGCCTTGAATCCGTGTCCCTTGCAGGCGTTCTGTCCCTTGCACGAGTTGTCGGCCGTCTTGCAGTCGGAATTGCCCTTGCAGTCGTGCACGCCGTAGCAGTGCACCTTGTCGCTCGCCGCGATGGCGGCGCCGGAACTGCCGGCCGGCGCATTGGCCGCGACGGCGGCGGCGGACAGCGCGAAGAGGGCCGCGGCGCCGGCCAGCGAGAGAACGGAGGACTTCGGGTTCATGGGAAACGCTCCTGGGAAGTGGAAGGAAGGCCCGTCGTTCCGGACGGGTACGGGTGAGTCGTTCTCCGCGCGGGATCCTTTCGCGACCGCGCGGCCGTCAGTCCCGCGGGAGCCGCCCGCCGGCGATTCGTGCGCAAAGGGCGATGCGTGCGCGGTGCAGGAGCACCTCGAGATCGCCGGGCGCGATGTCCATCCGGGCGCAGATGTCGCCCGGTGCGAGCCCCTGCACTTCGCGCATCAGGAAGGCGCGTGATTGCGAAGGCGGCAGCGCGTCGATCAGCTCCGGCAGGGATCGCGCGATGGCTTCCGGGGCGAAGTCCTGGCCGGCGTGGCGCCACGCAGGATCGCGCCAGGCGCCGGATTCGTCGAATTCCGGTTCGTCGGAGTCGTTCGAGCGAAGGCCTTCGGGGGCGTTCATGGACTGCGTCATGGACATGGTCCTCAGGCTTGCGCGAGGGCGCGCTCCAGGGCCCTCGCCAGTTCGGGATTTGCCGCCACGATCGCGATCGAGCCGCGGCCGGCCGGCATCGCGATCGCGGTCATGCCGCCCGTCGCGATCTCGGCGCGCCTTCGGCGCTGGTCGTCCGTGGGCAGCAGGAAGAGCGTGACCGGCCCGTCGGGCGTCGTGATCACGATGTGGCGGGCCGTGTTGCCGGCCAGCGGGCACAGGCGGGCATAGGTGACCTCCCCCATCGACACGGCGAGCCGCACGCCCTGATCGGCGAGCACGGCCTGCAGGAAGCCGGGCGCCGCCACCTGTCGTGCGCGGAAGGACTCCTTTTCTTCCTCCGCGTGCATGGCGGCCTCGCGGGCGAGGCGTTCGCCCGCCAATCCCGGCGGCACGAGGAGCGCCACGCCGGTGGCGAGGACGACGGACGCGGCCAATGCCCATATCCACGGGGTGCGGCGCCGGCGCGGGCCCTGGGCGACGAGAACGCGATCGGCAAGCCCGTCCGGCACCTCGACGCGCATCGCATCGAAAAGGCGGTTGTCGAGATCGGCCTGCCGTTCCGCGAAGACGCGGCACGCGGCGCAGGAAGCGGCATGCGCCAGCCGTTCCCCGTCCGCCTGGCGGGGATCCGAGAGCACGGCACGGCGAAAGTCGAGGCAGTTCATGGATTCGTCCTCAGGGCGGGCGCCGAGGCCGGCTCGCCATCGACGAGCGCGCGCAGCGCCTTGCGGCCCCGGCTGAGACGCGCGTTCACGTTGTCTTCCGTCGTGCCCAGGGCCGCGGCGATCTCGACGGAGGAAAGACCCGCGAGCACCTGCAGCAGCAGGGGGTCGCGATAGGTTGCGGGCAGCAGGGCGAAGGCCTTTCGCAGGTCGAGGGCGAGGGAAGGATCCGACGGGCCCCGCGCGACGAGTGCCTCGAGATCCGCTTCGGGGTCGACGTCGAGCGCCTTGCGTTCGTGCAGGCGGGCGAACTCGTGGCGGGCGATCGTGAAGAGCCAGGCCTTGACCGCCTTTTCGTCGCGCTGGCTCTCCCACGCCGCCCACGCGCGGGCGAAGGCCTCCTGCACGAGGTCCTCAGCCAGCGCCCGGTCCCGGCAAAGCCAGTACAGGTAGCGGAACAAATCGTTCGCGTAGGCGCGAACGACCTGTTCGAAGCGGCGGCTGGCGGGATCGGATGGCATTCGGCGGGCGCGGATGAAAGGGGCTCCTGCCGATGTAGACCGGGCCGGAGGGGCGAAACTGACACCGCACCTAGGGAACGGTGATGCCCTGCGCCTCGATGAAGTTGTCCGCGCGGTGCGTGACGTTCACGCCCTGGCGGGCCGCCCAGGGGATCACCTGGCGATGCAGCGGGATCGTGTAGACCTGCTGGCGCACGCGCTGCAGGGCGTCCAGCAGGATCTGCCGCCGCTTCGCGACGTCCATCTCGACGTCCGCGGCCTCGATCATCCGGTCCAGCGCCGCGTCCTTCACCCGGCCGGAATTGAAGTCGCCCCAGCCCTTGCCGTCGTAGCTGTGCAGGAGCGGGCCGAGGGTGATCGCCGGGTCCGTCGGCGCGCCGCCCCAGCCGTACAGGTGGACGGCGAGGTCGGTCTGGTCCACGCGCTGGAAGAACTGCGCGCGCGGCAGCAGTGCGAGCGAGGCCTTCACGCCGGCCTTCGCCCACATCGCCGCGATCGCCGTGCAGATGCGCTCGTCATTCACGTAGCGGTTGTTCGGGCACAGGAGCTGCACTTCGAAGCCCGCCGCGTAACCGGCCTCGGCCAGCAGCTTCCGGGCCCGGACGGGATCGTAGGGGACGGCGCGAGGCTCCAGCGCCGGGTCGCTCGCCACGCGGGCCGGCACCATCGCGCCCGTCGGCTGCGAATTGCCGCGCATCACCTGCGCCCGGATGGCCTCCACGTCGATGGCGGCCGATAGGGCCTGGCGCACGCGCAGGTCCTTCAGCGGGTTCCGGCCCTTCACGTTCGAATACCGGAGTTCGTCGCGCTCCTGGTCCATCGCGAGGAAGAGCACGCGGTTCTCGGGGCCCTCGAGGATCCGCACGGCGGGGTTCGAGCGCAGGCGGTTCACGTCCTGCAGGGGCGGGTCGAGCACGAAATCCACCTCGCCCGAGACGAGCGCGGCCATGCGCGTCGCGTCGGACTTGACCGGGCGGTAGGTCATCTCGGTGACGTTGCCCGTGAAGCGTCCCGCCGCGCGGCCCCACCACGCGGAATTCTCGCGCAGGACGGTTTTCACCTCCGGCTCCCACGAGACGAACCGGTAGGCGCCGGTGCCGTTGGCGTTCCGGGCGGAAAAGGTGTCCTCGGCCTTCGCGAAGTCCTGCGGGCGCTGCGCGCCGTTCTTCACCGACCACGCGCGGCTCATGACCAGGATGGAGTTCACGTACTCGAGCAGGATCGGCGTGGGCCTCGCCGTGACGAATTCCACCGTGAGGTCGTCCACGCGCCGCACCTTGCCCAGGCGCGAGGCGTACGTCTTGAAGTTGGAGGTGGGGCTCTGCGCGCGCTCGACCGAGAAGACGACGTCGTCCGCCGTGAAGGGGCTGCCGTCGTGGAACTTCACGCCCGGCCGCAACTTGAAGCGCCAGACCGTGGGCGAGGGCTGCTCCCACGACAGCGCGAGGGAGGGGATGAGCTTCAGGTCCTTGTCGCGCGTGGTGAGGCGCTCGTACACGTGGTACAGGAGCAGGTTGTTGATCCCCTCGTTCTGCGCGTGGGGGTCGGCCGTGAGGAAGTCCCCCTGCGAGCTCCAGCGGAAGGGCTTCGCCGGCGCGGGGCCGGCGAAACCGGCGAGGACGGCGAGCGCCGCGAGGACAAAGGCCCCCCGCCTGCCCATGGCGAGGCTCAGAAGCCGAGCCCGAAGCCGACGTGGGCGGCGCGCGCCTTGAACTTGCCGCCGATCTCGTTGCTGCCCAGGTTGTCGTGGGAATCCAGATCGAGCCGCACGAAGGCGTTGCTGCCTTCGAAGCGCCAGGCGGCCCCCAGGCCGTAGATCGCGGCCGTGCTCGTGTCCTTGCGGCTGGAGCTTTCGAGTTCCGCGAAGCCGCTCGAAGCGAAGCTCGCCTTCGCCTCGGCGCGCGCGATGCCCAGCTTGCCGAACACCATCAGGTTCTTGGCCGGCGAGAAGCCCGGCAGGAGCGCGATGCCGTAGGCCTTCGACTCGATGCGCGCGGAGACCGTGCCTTCGGGGACGGTGGTGGCACGCCAGTTCGTGTCGCCCAGGTCCGCGTAGTAGCCCTCGACGGACAGCCAGGGCAGCACGTGGCGCCCGAGGAAGGCACGCCCGCCGAAGTCCTTCGTGTCGCCCGAGACGCTCGCCGAGGAAAAGCCGAGCGAGCGCAGGTCGCTTTCGATGCGGCCGTTGTTCACCTGGCCGTAGGTATTGCCGAGCGAGACGCCGGCGTACCAGCCGGCGGCCGTGGCGGGCATCGCCGCGGCTGCCAGCGCCGCGGCGGCGACGCATCCGATGATCTTCTTCATGGTCGTGTTCTCCGAGTCGTTCAGCGGCCGGCCGCGGTGCCTTCGCGGCGCGGGTCGGCGCCGCCGGCCCAGCCGGAAAGGGGCTTGACGATGGCGCGCAGCGCCACGTCGGGGTTGGGATTGGCGTTCAGGCGCGTGATCCCGTGGATGCCGGAGTTGATGTCGCCGACGCTCACCGTGTGGCCGAGGGCCTGCAGTCCCGGGCCGAGGTTCTTCACGGAGCTGTTGCGCTCCAGGCTCGTCGTCGCCGAGGTCTGCGCGCCGAAGTTGCCCAGGTTGATGGCCTGCTGGACGTCGAGCTTCCAGTCGAGCACGCCGATGAGCGTCTTGGCCACGTACTGGATGATGTTGCTGCCGCCCGGGGATCCGACCACCGCGTGCAGGCGTCCGCCGTTGGCGTTGTCGAAGACCATCACCGGCGCCATCGAACTGCGCGGGCGCTTGCCGGGCTCGACGCGGTTCGCGACGGGCACGCCGGCCGCGTCGGTCGGGGCGAAGTTGAAGTCGGTGAGCTGGTTGTTCAGCACGAAGCCGCGCACCCACTGGTGGCTGCCGAACCCGCTCTCCACGGTCGTGGTCATCGACAGGGCGTTGCCGTCCTGGTCGACGATCGACATGTGCGAAGTGCCGTTCTCGTGCTCGTCCGTGTGGGGCGCATACGCCTCCTTGCCGCATCCCGAGGGGGTGCCGGCGCGCGGCACGCCCATGCTGCGCGTGAGGCTGATCGCCGTGGCGCGGCCCTTCAGGTAGTTGGCGTCGATGAGGCCGGCGGTGGGCACGCACACGAAGTCCGGGTCGGCCATGTAGAGCGCGCGGTCGGCGTAGGCGAGCCGGTAGGCCTCCGAGACGAGGTGCACCGAGGCGACCGTGTCGGGCCCGAGCGAGGCCACGTCGTAGTTCTGCAGGATGCCGAGCGTCGCGAGGATCGTGGCCGCGCCGGAGGAGGGCATGCCCATGCCGCAGACGCGCCAGCGCTCGCGGTAGGTGCCGCACACCGGCTCGCGCTTCTTCGCCGTGTAGGCCGCGAAGTCGGAGAGCTCCATGATGCCGGGGTTGGTCGGGTGCGACTTGATCTTGGCGATGATGTCCGCGGCGATCGGGCCCTTGAGGAGCGCGTCGGCGCCGCCCGCGGCGATCGCGCGCAGCGAGGCCGCGTAATCCGGGTTGGTGAGCACCGTGCCGACGGCCTTCGGCGTGCCGTCGGCGTTGTAGAAGTAGCTGCCGGCGCCGCGGGGGCCCTTCAGCTCGGCGTTCGCGCCGGAGAGCGCGGAAAAGAGGCGCGGGGAGATCGCGAAGCCCTTTTCGGCCAGCTCGATCGCCGGGTTCATGAGCATCGCCCAGGGGAGCTTGCCTTTCTCCCTGTGCGCCAGCTCGAGCGCCTTGATCGCGCCCGGCACGCCCGTCGAAAGGCCCCCGATCACCGCGGTCCCGAAGGCGAGCGGCTGGCCGTTCGCCCCGATGAAGTACCTGTCCGTCGCCTTGGCGGGCGCGGTTTCGCGGCCGTCGTAGGTCTCGACGCGCTTGCCGGCCGCGTCGTACGTGACGATGAAGGCGCCGCCACCCAGGCCGGAGGACTGCGGCTCGACGAGCCCCAGCACCATCTGCACGGCCACGGCCGCGTCGACGGCGGTGCCGCCCAGGGCGAGCATGTCGGCGCCCGCCTTCACGGCGAGCGGGTTGGCGGCGGCGACCATCTCGCGCTTGGAAAAGACGATGGTCTTGTCGGTCCAGCCCGAGGGCAGCTCGGGCGGGGGTTGCTGCGCGAAGGCCTGCGCGCACGCGGTGGCGAGCGTGACGACCAGCAGCTTGCGGGTCCAGCGGGGCGAATCCATGGGTTACCTCCTTATTCCGGGTTTTTCTTGTGGGCGTGACGGCTACTTGATCTTGACCCAGGTAGCCTGGAGCCAGTTGTCGGCGCGGTGGACGACTTCGACGTTGCCGCGCGAGGCCCAGGGAATCACCTGCAGGTGGATGGGAATGTGCAGGACGTTGTCATGGTGGTACTTCATCGCCTTGTTGATCGTCTCCTGGCGGCGCTTCGGGTCGGTGTCGCCCTTGGCGTCGTCGATCAGCGCGTCGAATTCCGGGTGCTTGTAGTTGCCCCAGTTGTAGTCGCCGTCGCCCTTGTCGTTGCGGCTGTGCAGCACCGGCTGCAGCGTGAAGATGGCGTCCGTCGTGGCGCCGCCCCAGCCGAGCATGTACATGGAGACGTCGAGGCGCTGCGCCTTCGGGAAGTACTGCGCCCGCGGCAGCGCGTTCACCTTCATGGTGATGCCGCCCTTGGCGACCATGCCGGCGATCGCCACGCAGATCTTCTCGTCGTTGATGTAGCGGTTGTTCGGGCAGTCGAGGGTCACTTCGAACCCGTTGGGGTAGCCGGCTTCGGCGAGCAGTTTCTTCGCCGCGGCGATGTCGTACGGGTAGCGCTTGTCCATCTCCTTCGGGACGCCGGCCTTCTCGGGGTTGGCGAGGTTCACGGCCGTGGGCACCGAAAGGCCGCGCATCACGGCCTTGTTGATCGCGTACACGTCGATGAGGCGGTACATCGCCTCGCGCACGCGCCGGTCCTTGAACGGGTTCTTGCCCTTCACGTTGGAGTAGAGCAGCTCGTCGCGCGCCTGGTCCATGCCGATGAACACGATGCGGTTCTCGCGGCCCTCGTACACCCGGATCTTCCTGTCCTTCTTGAGCTTCTCGACGTCCTGCACCGGCGGGTCGAGGACGAAATCGAGCTCGCCCGACAGCAGCGCGGCCATGCGCGTGCCTTCGTTCTTGATGGGCGTGTAGACGATCTCGTCGACGTTGCCGTCGAAGTAGCCCTTCTCCTTCAGGCCCCACCAGTTGGAGTTCTTCTTGAAGACGCTCTTCACGTCGGGCTCGCGCGAATAGAGCAGGAACGGACCCGTCCCCATGGCATTGCGCACGGCGAAGGTCTCTTCCTTGTTCTTGAAGTCCTGCGCGCGCTGGACGTTGTGCTTCTCGCACCACTTCCGGCTCATCATGAAGAGGCTGTTGGCGAGCATCTCGAGCATCACGGGATTGGGCACCGGCGTGGTGAGCTCGAGCGTGTAGTCGTCGATCTTGCGCGCCTTGCCCACGGCGTTGCCGTAGACGCGGAAGTTGCTCGTCTCGCCCTGCAGCCGCTGGATGGAGAAGACGGCGTCGTCGGCGGTGAAGTCGCTGCCGTCGTGGAACTTGACGCCCTTTCGCAGGTTGAAGATCCACACGGTGGGGCTCGCCTGCTTCCAGCTCGCCGCGAGCGCCGGGAGGATCTCGAGGCCCTTGCCGCGCGTGACGAGCGGCTCGTACACGTGGCCGTTGATGGAGTTGGTGAGCAACTCGTTCTGGGCCATCGGGTCGGCCGTGACGTAGTCCCCCTGGCTGGACCAGCGCAGCGTCTTCGCCTCGACGAGGGGGGAGAAAATGAGGGTGGCGGCAACGAGGACGAGGAGTCGTCGCATGGTCGGTCTCCGGGGGGAAGGGTCCGTGGCATGATACGCCAACGTCGCACGCCCTCCGCAGGTTCCCCTGGCCTCTTCCGTCCCCATCGCCCGCGTCCGCAGCCTCGGCTACGAGTACCCCGGCGTGCGTGCCCTGTCGGGCGTCTCCTTCGAGCTTAACCGCGGCACGGTGACGGCGCTGGTGGGCCCCAACGGCGCGGGCAAGACGACGCTCCTTCGCTGCCTCGCGGGCCTCGATGCGCCACTCGAGGGGGCGATCGAGGTGGCCGGCATTGACGTTCTCGAGTCTCCTCGCGAGGCTCACCGCAAGCTCGGTTACCTCTCGGATTTCTTCGGCGTCTACGAGGCGCTCACGGTCGCGCAATGCCTCGCGCATGCGGCGGCCATGCAGGGCGCGGCACCCGGGCGGGTGGCCGAATCGGTCCGGCGGACGGCGTTGCGACTGGGGCTTTCCGATCGCCTCGGCCAGGCGGCGGGAACGCTCTCGCGCGGCCTGCGCCAGCGGCTCGCCATCGGCCAGGCGCTCATCCACGGCCCGGAGCTGCTGCTGCTCGACGAGCCCGCGGCGGGGCTCGACCCGGAGGCACGCCACGCGCTCGCGGCGCTCTTCCGCGCGCTGCAGGACGAGGGCATGACGCTCGTGGTTTCCTCGCACATCCTCGCTGAGCTCGACGAGTACTCGACGCACATGCTGGTGATCCGCGGCGGCGAGGTGGTGGAGCACCGCGCGCTCGAGGGCGGCGCGGGTCCCGGGGAGCGCCGCCTGCGCCTGCGCCTCGCGGCGCCGCGGGCGGACCTGGTGGCGACGCTCGGTGCCCTCCCGGGCGTGCGCGTCGTCGAGGCCGGCGATCGCGAGGCCGTGATCGCCCTCGCGGGCGACGAGGCGGCCCAGTCGGCCCTGCTCGCCACGCTGCTGGCCTCCGGGCTTCCCGTCGCCGAATTCGCGGCCGAGCGCGAGAACCTCCACGATTCCTACCTGCGCACGGTGCGGCCGGGCGAGGAGCGCGCATGAATCCCGAGCTGCGCCGTTACGCCTGGCTCGAGATGGGACTCCACAGGCGCATCGCCGCGCCGGCGGTGCTGCTGCTCGTCTTCGCGCTCTTCGCCTCGGGCGGGGACGACGGCAGCTGGCGCGAGCGCCTCTACGGGCCGGCCTCGGTGCTCACCTTCGTCATCCTCTTCCTGTGGGGCACCCATCTCACCGCGGAATCGGTGGCCGAGGAAGTGCGCGAGCGCACCTGGGACCTGCAGCGCCTGTCCGCGCTCGGCCCCGGGGAGATGACGGTCGGCAAGCTCCTGGGCGCGCCGATGTTCGCGTGGTATGCCGGCGGAATGTGCCTCGCGACGATGGCCTTCGCCGCGGCGGCCCTGCCCGGCCGCGTATCCGTCGGCTGGACCGTGCTCGCGACCATCGCCGGCGCGGTGTTCGTGCACGCCACGGCCCTGGCGGCCAGCCTGCAGGCGGTGCATCGCGAGTCGCGCGCCAGCCGGCGCCTCGGCGTGGCGCTCCTGCTGCTGCCCGTGCTGCTCCTGATGTGGGTCGGCCCGTTCATCGATCGGGGCGGGACGGCGAAGGCCCTTTCGTGGTTCGGGATGCGCTTCGAACGGCTGCCCTTCTTCGCCGTGTCGATGGTCGCGTTCGCCGGTTGGGCGGTCTTCGGCGCTTACCGCAGCTTCTGCCGCGAACTGCAGGTGCGCACGCGGCCGTGGGCCTGGCCGGCATTCTCTCTCTGGGTGGCGGCCTGGGCGGCGGGGCTCGCCCCGCCGGACATCGGCTTTGCGCGTGCCTTCACGGTGACGGGGCTGCTCGCCTGCCTGGTCGCCACTTACGTCGCCCTCTTCACGGACCCGACGACCGCCATGAAGGTGCGACGCGTGGCGACGGCCTGGGCCCGGGGCGATCGGCGGCGCGCGCTCGAGGAATTGCCGCTCTGGCCCACCTCGCTCGCGCCCGCATTCGCCTTCGCGCTGGCCGCGCCGTTCGCCTTCGCCGGCGTGCGCGAGTGGCTCGACCTTCCCGACTGGAAAGCCATCGGCGATTTCGCCACGCGCGCGCCGCTGGCGCTCGCCTTCGCGGCGGCCCGGGACGGCGCGATCCTCGTCTTCTTCGCCTCGGCCGCGAAGCCCCGGCGCGTCGAAGGCGCGACGATCCTGTACCTCGCCCTGCTGTGGTGGGTGATCCCGGGCCTGCTCGCGGTGGCGGGCCTCGCGAGCGTCGCGCAGTTCGTGAACCCGTTCCTCACCGGGAGCGGCACGACGGCGGCCGTCGTCATGGGCGCGCAGGCCGCGCTGGCCATCGGGCTCGCCGCCTCGCGGTGGCGCGGGAACTACGGCCGGCCTGCCCCGCGCTGAAGGGCTTCGGCGAAGCGCTATACTTTTCCTCCCGCAGAGGAGACAAGCCCATGAACGCCCCCGAACGCACGCCCATCGCGCCCGCCATCAAGGACGCCACCCTGTTCCGAGACCGCGCCTATGTGGATGGCGCGTGGTGCGATGCCGATTCCGGCAAGCGCTTCGACGTCGACAACCCGTGCGACGGCTCCGTCGTCGGTTCCGTGCCGGACATGTCGACCGCCGAGACGCGCCGCGCCATCGAAGCCGCCGCGCGCGCACTGCCCGCCTGGCGCGCCCTGCCGGCCAAGGAGCGCTCGCGCATCGTGCGCAAGTGGTACGACCTCATCGTCGCCAACGCCGACGACCTCGCGCTCATCCTCACCACGGAGCAGGGCAAGCCCCTGCCGGAAGCCAAGGGCGAGATCCTCTACGGCGCCTCGTTCGTGGAGTGGTTCGCGGAGGAAGGCAAGCGCGTCTACGGCGACACGATCCCGAGCCCGACGAACGACCGCCGCCTCATCGTCCTGAAGCAGCCCATCGGCGTGTGCGCGGCGATCACGCCGTGGAACTTCCCCACGGCGATGATCACCCGCAAGATGGCGCCCGGCCTCGCCGTCGGCTGCACGTTCGTGCTCAAGCCCGCCGAGCAGACGCCGTTCTCGGCCCTCGCGCTGGCGGAACTCGCCGAGCGCGCCGGCTTCCCGAAGGGCGTCATCAACATCGTCACGGGCGATGCGCCTTCCATCGGCAAGGAGCTGTGCGCGAACCCCATCGTGAAGAAGGTCACCTTCACCGGCTCCACGGAAGTGGGCCGCATCCTCATGCGCCAGAGCGCCGACACGATCAAGAAGCTCTCGCTCGAGCTGGGCGGCAACGCACCGTTCATCGTCTTCGACGACGCGGACCTCGACGCGGCCGCCGACGGCGCCATGGCCTCCAAGTACCGCAACGCCGGCCAGACCTGCGTGTGCGCGAACCGCATCTTCGTGCAGGACGGGGTCTACGACGCGTTCGCCGCCAAGCTCGCCGAGCGCGTGAGGAAGCTCGTGGTGGGCAAGGGGACGGAGGCCGGCGTCACCGTCGGCCCGCTCATCGACGAGCAGGGCATGAAGAAGGTGGAGGAGCACGTCGCCGACGCCCTCGCGAAGGGCGCGAAGGTGGTGACCGGGGGCAAGCGCGTGGCCCAGGGCGGGCTGTTCTACGAGCCGACGCTGCTCACGGGCGTCACCACGGAGATGAAGGTCGCGCGGGAGGAGACCTTCGGTCCGGTCGCGCCGCTCTTCCGGTTCAAGACGGAGGAGGAGGCCCTTGCGCTCGCCAACGACACGGAGTTCGGCCTGGCCGGCTACTTCTACGCGCGCGATGTCGGCCGCGTGATGCGCGTGGCCGAGGGAATGGAGACGGGGATGGTGGGCGTGAACGTCGGCATCCTCGCCAACGAGGTCGCTCCTTTCGGCGGGGTGAAGCAGTCCGGGCTGGGGCGCGAGGGGTCGAAGTACGGCGTGGAGGATTTCCTCGAGATCAAGTACATCTGCCTGGGTGGGATTCAATAGGCTGTGGGGGGTGATGCGGGCGGAAAGTCTTGGGAACGCCGATGAACGCCGATGGCACGCGGATGAACGCCGATGACAGCTCGTCAAAGAGCGAGATCCGGAAATTGCCGAGATCTCCGAGTCGATCGTCCGCGGAATACTTGACCAGCCGTTATCTGCGTTCATCGGCGTGCCATCGGCGTTCATCGGCGTTCCCAGGATTTTTGCTCGCCGCACTCCTCGCCGCCGCCTCACTCGCCGCGACCGCGCAGCAAAGGCCCTCGCAACCCGAGCCGCCCAGCGGCTGGACGCCCAAGAAGCTCGCCACCGCGAAGCAGTACATGGTCGTCGCCGCCAACCCCCTCGCCGCCGAGGCGGGCGCGGCGATCCTGGCCAAGGGCGGCAGCGCGGTCGATGCCGTCATCGCGACGCAGCTGGTTCTCGGCCTCGTCGAGCCCCAGGCCTCGGGGCTGGGGGGCGGCGCCTACTTCATGCACTACGACGCGAAGTCTAAGGCGGTCACCGCCCTCGACGGCCGCGAGACGGCCCCCGCCGGCGCCACGCGCGAGCTGTTCCTGAACGAAGGCAAGCCGCTCGTCTTCCAGGAGGCCGTCGTGGGCGGGCGAGCCGTCGGCGTTCCGGGCCTTCCGCGCCTCATCGAGGTGATGCACGCTCGCCACGGCAAGCTTCCCTGGGCCGCGCTCTTCGCGCCGGCCATCGCCCTCGCCGAAAACGGCTGGCCCCTCTCGCCGCGCGTGCAGGGGATGATCGCGAAGGACAAGAGCCTCGCCGAGAACGCCGCAGCCCGCGCCTATTTCTTCACCGCGGACGGCAAGCCCCGCGCGGCCGGCGCCATCCTGCGCAACCCGGCGTATGCGAAGACATTGCGCACCCTCGCCGCGAAGGGCATGGATGCCTTCTACGCGGGCGAGATCGCCGGGGATATCGTGAAGGCGGTGACGGGGCATCCCGCGAACCCCGGCACGTTGTCCCTCGCCGACCTCGCGGACTATCGCGTGCGCGACGTGGAACCGCTCTGCGGCGCGTACCGTGCCTGGCGGCTGTGCGGCATGCCGCCTTCTTCTTCGGGCGGCATCGCCGTGCTCCAGATGCTCGGCGTGCTCGAAAGCCGCGACCTCGCCAAGGTGAAGCCGAACTCGGCCGAAGCGGCGCATCTTTTCGCGGAGGCTGGCCGCCTCGCCTTCGCCGACCGCAATCGCTACGTCGGCGACGATCGCTTCGTGGACGTCCCGGTTCGCGGGCTCGTGGACAAGGGGTACCTCGCCGATCGCGCGAAGCTCGTCGCGGACGGCAAGGCGATGGGCCGGGCGCAGCCGGGCACGCCCGCGGGCCTGAAGGTGGCGCTCGCCGACGACGACCGCGAGGAGCTGCCGGGCACGAGCCACATCGTGGCCGTGGACCGCGAAGGCAACGCCGTCTCGATGACCACCTCGATCGAGTACTACTTCGGCTCGCGCCAGATGGTGCGCGGGTTCCTGCTCAACAACCAGCTCACGGACTTCAACTTCGAGCCGCTGGCCGATGGCCGCCTCACGGCCAATGCCATCGCGCCGGGCAAGCGGCCGAGGAGTTCCATGGCGCCCTTCATCGTCACGGACGCGAAGACCGGCCGCCTGGACCAGGTGCTCGGCAGCCCCGGCGGCAGCCTCATCATCGGCTACGTCGCCAAGACGCTCGTCGCGACGCTCGACTGGAAGCTCGACATGCAATCGGCCATCGACCTGCCCAACCGCGGCAGCCGCGGCGGGCCCACGGAAATCGAGAAGGGAACGGAACTCGACGCCGTGTCCGGCGCTCTGAAGGCCATGGGTCACGACGTTCGCGCCATCGACATGACGAGCGGCCTGGCGGGAATCCGCCGCACGGCCACCGGCTGGGAAGCCGGCGCCGACCCCCGCCGCGAAGGCGCGGCCCGCGGCCGTTAGTCCCATTTCGTCCCGGAATCGCACCCTCCACACTCGCAACCTCGACACGAAAGGATTTCCTTTGAAGCGACTCGCTCTCATCACCGCTTTCACCTTCGCCATTGCCACGCTGCCCGCGCTCGCCCAGACCGGCGGCGGCGCCCCGCTGCCCGCCGAGGTGAAGGAACTGGTCAAGAAGGACACGAAGGAAGGCGCCGGCAAGATGGCCGACAACGGCAAGGCCGTGAACATGCAGTACAACGGCTGGCTCTACGACCCCAAGGCCCCGGAGGGCAAGGGCAAGAAGTTCGATTCCTCCTACGACCGCGGCGGCGCGCCGTTCGGCTTCATCATCGGTGCGGGCAAGGTCATCAAGGGCTGGGACCAGGGCATCGTCGGCATGAAGGAAGGCGGCAAGCGCACGCTCATCATCCCGCCGTCCCTGGGCTACGGCGAGCGCGGCGCGGGCGGTGTCATTCCCCCGAACGCGACGCTGCTGTTCGACGTCGAGCTCGTCAACGTCATCAACTGACCGCCACGGGTCCCGCCATGCAAGTCACCAGCACCAGCTTCCGGGCCGGCGGGGCCATCCCGCCGGCCCTCGCGTTCTGCAAGCTCGACCCGAAGACGCACGCGACGCTTTCGGACAACCGCAGCCCGCAGCTGTCGTGGAGCGGCGCTCCGGCGGGCACGAAGTCCTTCGCGGTCATCTGCCATGACCCGGACGTGCCCAGCCGCGGCGACGACGTGAACCAGGAAGGCCGCGTCGTGCCGAAGACCCTGCCGCGCGTCGATTTCTTCCACTGGGTGCTCGTCGACCTGCCCGCCTCCGTGACGAGCCTCGGGGAAGGCGAGTTCGCCTCCAGCGTCACGGCGAAGGGCAAGCCCGGTCCCGCGGCCGCGCACGGCGCCCGGCAGGGCATCAACGACTACACCGGCTGGTTCGCGGGCGACAAGGACATGGGCGGCCAGTACTTCGGCTACGACGGCCCCTGCCCCCCGTGGAACGACGAGATCCCGCACCACTACGTCTTCACCGTGTACGCGCTGGATGTCGCGAAGCTTCCCCTGGATGGCGCCTTCACCGGTGCGCAGGCGCGCGAGGCGTTGCAGGGCCACGTGCTCGCGCAGGCGGCGATCACCGGCGTGTATTCGCTCAACCCGGCCGTGAAGTATCCGTAGGTGCCGGTCGGCCTGCTCATCATCGGCGACGAGATCCTGTCGGGAAAACGGCAGGACAAGCATCTCTCGAAGGCCATCGAGATCCTGGGTGAGCGCGGCATCGAGCTCGCGTGGGCCGAGTATCTCGGCGACGACCCGGCGCGCATCACCGCCACGTTGAAGCGGACTTTCGCCACGAGCGATGTCGTCTTCTCCTTCGGCGGCATCGGCGCCACGCCCGACGACTACACGCGCCAGTGCGCTGCAGCCGCGCTGGGGCGTCCGGTGGTTCGCCACCCCGGCGCGGTGAAGGAGATCGAGGCGCGCTTCGGCGAGGCCGCGTACCCCAGGCGCGTGATCATGGCGGAGTTCCCGGAAGGCGCCGATCTCGTGCCGAACCCGGTGAATCGCATCGCGGGTTTCTCCGTGGGCACGCACTACTTCCTGCCGGGCTTCCCCGAGATGGCCCACGCGATGATGCGCTGGGCGCTCGACACGAAGCACCGCGACCTCTTCAAGGCGAGCCTGCCGTACGAGGAAGCCATCATCGTGCGCGAGGCGGGCGAGTCCGACCTCCTCGAGATCATGAACGCGGTCGTGCGCGATTACGCGGACCTCAAGCTCTCCAGCCTGCCGCAATGGCACGGCAACGGCGCGCGCGTGATCGAGCTTTCGATGCGCGGCGATGCCACGCGCGTGCCGGCCGCCATGGCGTATGTCCGGGCGGAGATCGCGAAGCTCGGGTACCCTTTCGCGGAACGGCCGCCCCAGTCGGCCCCCGCCAACCCCTGAAAGAACGGAGACTCCCATGGGCCTGCTCGATTCCCTCCTCGGTTCCCTGTCCCAGTCCGGCGCCGGATCCGGCAGCGGCAACGAACTCCTCGACACCGTGCTCAAGATGGTGAACGACCCGGCGCACGGCGGCCTTCCCGGGCTCCTGCAGTCCTTCCAGGACAAGGGCCTGGGCGGCATCGTGGACAGCTGGGTCTCCACCGGGCAGAACATGCCCATCTCCCCGGACCAGCTCTCGCAGGGCCTGGGCAGCGACAAGCTCGGCTCGCTCGCGCAGAGCCTGGGCATGGACCAGGGCGACCTTTCCTCGAAACTCTCCGAGCTGCTGCCGAACGTCGTCGACAAGCTCACGCCCGGCGGCCAGGTGCCGCAAGGCAACGAGCTGGGCGACCTGCTCGCGTCGGTGACCAAGCGCCTCGGTTGATGGCGGTCGCGGCCCGGGGCGCGTTCCTCGCCTTCGCGTTCGCGTTCGTCGCGCCGCCGGCGCTCGCCGACGAGGCGGCCGCCTGGGCCGCGCTGAAGAAGGGCGGTCACGTTGCCTTCATCCGCCACGAGGCGACCGAGCCCGGCCTGGGCGACCCGCCGGGCTACCGCCTCGACGACTGCGCGACGCAGCGCAACCTGTCGGCGCCGGGGCGCGAAGCGGCGAAGCGCCTGGGCGATCGCCTTCGTGCCGAGGGTGTCGCCATCCACAAGGTCTATACCAGCCCCTGGTGCCGATGCCGCGACACGGCCACGCTCGCCTTCGGCAAGGCCGACGACTGGGACGCCCTTTCGAGCTTCTTCGACGACCGCGCGCTCGAGCCGGGACTCACCGAGCGCGTGAAGAACCGCGTGGGCACGTATTCGACCCGCAAGCCCAAGGGCACCATCGTGATGGTCACGCACCACGTGAACATCCAGGCGCTCACCCACCAGGCCGTGGGGCAGGGCGAGATCGTCGTCGTGCGCCCCGACGGGTGCTGCGGCCTCAAGGTCGTCGGGCGCATCGCCTTGCGCTAGCGCGCGCCTTCGCTACAGGCGTATTGCATCGGCCGGCGAGGCCTGTGCTACCTTGCCGCGAAAGATCGGGTCAGGGAGACCCTTCCCCCATGAACGTCACCGTCGTGCGCGCCGCACGGGTCCTCGCCGTCGGACTCGTCGCGCTCGCCTTGTTCGCTCCCGGCGGTGCCTTCGCGCAGGCCGATACCGCCGCCGCCCGCCGGGTTTTCACCGAAGTGAACGGCAAGCTCGCTTCCCTCGTCGAGACCCGCCTCACGTTGCGGCGACGCGGGGTCGCATACGACAACGAGCTGCGCGCGTGGTCCGAGGCCGGGGTGCTTCGCAAGATCGAGTCCGTGGCGCGGGACGATTCGGGCGACGTCGTCGTCGAGTACTACTTCGGCAAGGACCAGCAGTTCGTCTTCGCCTTTTCGGCCGTGAAGGGCTGGGAGGGCACGAGGCAGGTCACGCGTGTCGAGCATCGCCAGTATTTCGACGACGGGAAGATGTTCAAGTGGCTCGGCGGACGCGAGGCGGCGCCCATCCCCGGGAGCGATCCGGATTTCGCGCGCGAGGCGAATGCGCGCCTCGACGAACTGGCCGCGTACGTGCCGGCCATCCGCGCGAAGTGGGCTGCCGCAGCGCCGCCGGCAGCCTCGCCGATGCCCGCCACCGTGATGGTCGGCGGCCAGTCGAAGAGGACCTCGGGGACGCTCGCGAGCCTGGAGAACGGCGACATCGCGTGCTACCTGCATTTCACGGACGAGCGCGGCAAGGCGTTCAGGGAAATGGGCGACTTCGACTTGTGCGTGCGGGAGAAGGCAACTGGTCGGCCGCCGCCTCGCGCTCACCTGGCGCGTGGTGAGCGTGCAATCCGAGGCGTGCCAGGGCGCGCCCGATTGCCGGAAGTCGAAGCTGTTGCCGCTCGTCGTCGGCGTGAAGATCCTGCCCGCGGATTCCGCACGCCCCTCGAAGTGACCGCGGCCGCGCCACCATCCCGACGAAGCAACGAACAAGACAACGTAGAAAGAAAGGCCCGAGCCCATGAACCCCATCCGGATCCTCGCCGCACTGACCCTTCTGCTCGCCAGCACCGGCGCGCTGGCCGACTGGGCCGTCTGCGCGCCGGAGGGCGGCGTCTGCAAGTTCAGCGGCCGGCACGAGGTGTCCTTCGGCGCGGGCAAGGCCTGGAACACCCGCGTCTACGAGAACGGCGTCGCGTGCACGGCGGAGCGGTTTGGCGATCCCGCGCCGGGCGTGAAGAAGTCCTGCCAGATCCGCGTCTCGGGCGGCACGAAGCCCGCGGCGGCGCAGTGGACGCCTTGCGCGCGCGAGGACGGCTTCTGCGCCTTCGATGGCCGGCGCGAGGTGGCCTACGGCACGGAAGGCAAGTGGGTCACCAAAGTCTTCGTGAACGGGGTGAAATGCGGTAACGCCGCGTTCGGCGATCCGGCCCCGGGCCAGCAGAAGAGCTGCCGCGTGAAGGTGGCCGAGGGGCAGGCTCCCGTCTCGCGACTCGACGGCTCGTGGGTTCCGTGCGCTCGGGAGGGCCAGTTCTGCAAGTTCGAGGGCCAGCGCAAGGTGTCCTTCGGCGCCAACGGCAAGGTGTCCTACCGTATCGCGCGCGGCGGCATCGCGTGCACGACGGAAAAGTTCGGCGGCGACCCCGTGCCGGGCGTGCCGAAGGGTTGCCACTACGACCCGAAGTAGACGCGGGTGGCGTTGTCGCGATTTCCGGCGGCGCGGTAGCATGGGGGGGAACGTCACGTCCCGCCCCCACAAGGAAAATTCCATGCGACCGCTCGCCCTCCTCGCCGTGCTCGGCTTCACCGCCGGCGCGCTCGCCGCCCCCCCGCTTCCTCCCGTCACCGCCGACAAGGCCGGCTTTTCCGCCGAAGGCCTCGCGCGCATCGATGCCTTTTTCGCTCGCGAGATCGAGGCGAACCGCGTGCCGGGCGCCGTCGTCGCCGTCGCGCGGGACGGCAAGCTCGTGCACTACAAGGCCTACGGCTTCCACGACAAGGCGTCGGGCAAGCCCATGACGACCGATGCGATCTTCAACCTCGCCTCGATGACGAAGATCATGGCGAGCGTGGGCGCGCTCACGCTCAACGAGGAGGGGCGCCTGCCGCTCAAGAGCCGCCTGGACGAGTACCTGCCGCAGTTCAAGGATCAGAAGGTCGGCGTGGTCGGCGCCAACGGCGAGGTCACGCTCGAGGCCGCGAAGCAGCCCATCTTCATCCATGACCTCTATCGCCATACCACGGGCTTCGCCTACGGCAACCCGGCCCATCCGGTCGCGAAGCAGTACCCCGGCGCCTTCGACGCGACGGATACGCCCGGTCCCGATTTCCTCGAGAAGATCGCCAAGGCGCCGCTCGTGAACCAGCCCGGCACGACCTTCCAGTACGGCGTGTCCACCGACGTGCTCGGCTTCGTGATCGAGAAGGTGAGCGGCCAGCGCCTGGGCGACTTCCTCAAGGCGCGCGTCTGGGACAAGGTCGGCATGAAGGACACGATGTTCGTCGTGCCGGAAGGCCAGCTTGCGCGCCTCGCGCAGCCGCTGCCCGTCGATCCGATCAGCGGCAAGCCGCAGGCCATCAGGATCCTCAAGACGCAATCGAAGTTCGACTGCGCCGGCGCCTGCGCCTTCGGCACGGTCGGCGATTTCCTGCGCTTCGGCCAGATGCTCGTGAACGGCGGCGCGATCGACGGCAGGCGCGTCCTCTCGCCCAAGACGGTGGCCTTCATGACCTCGAACCACCTTCCGGCCTCCATCAAGA
Source organism: Betaproteobacteria bacterium (assembly GCA_016711875.1). Classification (GTDB taxonomy): domain Bacteria; phylum Pseudomonadota; class Gammaproteobacteria; order Burkholderiales; family Usitatibacteraceae; genus FEB-7. The sequence goes on from JADJSD010000001.1 coordinate 1,903,086, forward strand.
ACAACGTGGCGCTCGTCGAGCCGCACCGCGACGGCTACAGCTTCGGGCTGGGCGTCGCCGTGCGCGGTTTCGATGGCGTGGCCGCGACGCCGGGCACCGCCGGCGACTTCTCCTGGAACGGCGCCAACGGCACCTCGATGTGGGCCGACCCGAAGGAAAGGCTCGTGGTGGTCGTCGGCACCGTCGCGCCGGGCGACATCCGCAAGTACTACCGCGAGCAGATGGGCGCGCTGGTCTACGGCGCGATGACGAAGCTGCGCTGACGATGCCGGTCGCGGACGACGGCGAAGGGCTCGCGGTCCCGGGGGCGACACCCGGGGGTCGCGGCGCGCTCCGGCGCCTGCTTCAGCGCTATTCCGTGAGCGCGAAGCACCTGCTGGAGCCCGGCCCCACCGACGACGAGCTCTGGCAGGTGGCCATGGCCGCGCTGCGCGCACCCGATCACGAGAAGCGCATTCCCTGGCGATTCGTCGTGGCGCGAGGCGAGGGGCTCGCCAGGCTCGCCGATCTCTACGTCGACTACGGGCGCCGCCACGGCAAGGAAGGCCGCGAGCTCGACTTCGAGCGCGAGAAGGCGATGCAGGCGCCCGTCGTCATCGCCATCATCGCGCGCATCAATCCCCACGACGAGGTCGTGCCGCCCCAGGAGCAGTGGATGGCCGTGGGCGGCGCCGTCGCGAACGCGGTGAACGCGCTGCACTTCATGGGCTACGGGGCGAAGGTGGTCTCCGGCGCGCGGGCGAGGGACCCCGCGATCGTCGCGGCGCATTGCCGCGAGGGCGAGGAACTGGTCGGCTGGATCGCGGCGGGCTCGCTCGGGAAGCCGCCCAAGGCCCGCGGCGAGATCGACGCGGGCGCGGTGCTCGGGAAGTTCTGAGGCAGGCCCCGCACTAGCCTTCGCGGAAGGTGAGCTCCACGCCGTTGCCCGCGGGGTCCTGCAGGAAGATCTGCACGATCGGCCGCCCCGGCACCTGCGCCGCGTGGTGCGGGATGCGCCGCTCCGCGATGCGCTTCTCGAAGGCCGGTCGGTCCTCGCATTCGTATGCCGTGTGGTGGAACGTGGATTCCCCCGTGTTGCGGGAGGCCGCCTCGTCGTCGACGACGAGGTGGATCACGTCGCGATCGCCGGCGTAGAGCCAGTAGCCCGAGAGCGCGAAGTTGGGCCGCGGGCCCACCGTGAGGCCCAGGACGTCGCAGTAGAAGGCGCGCAGGGATTCGACGGCTTCGCGGCCGGCGCGCAGGTTGACGTGGGCGAGTGCGATCGTGGTCATGTCATTTCACCGTGTTCTTGTACACCTTGCCGTCCTTCATGATGACGAGGAAATTCTTCGCCGGATCCTCGACGAGCCCGAGGTTCGCGATCGGGTCCCCGTCGACGAGCAGCAGGTCCGCGAGCGCGCCTTCCTCCACGACGCCCAGCTTGCCGGGATAGGGCACGCGCGGACCGGAAAGCGCCAGCAGTTCCCCATTATCCGCCGTCGCCATGCGCAGCACTTCCGCCGGCGTGTACCAGCGGACCATCTTGGCGAGGATCTGGCCCTGGAGGGCCGCCACGGACGAATCGAAGAGCGTGTCGGTGCCCCAGGCCGTCTTCACCTTGTACTTCTTCGCGAGGGCGTACGCGTTGTCGGTGCCTTTGAACATCTCGAGCTGCTTCACGCGGTTGGGCGAGCCCTCGGGATAGGGCGAGGGGCGATCGTCGAGGAAGGGCTGCAGGCTCCACCACACGCCCTTCTCGGCCATGAGCTTCACCGTGGCCTCGTCGAGAAGCTGGCCGTGGTCGATGCACTTCACGCCCGCCTCGAGGGCCTGGCGCACGGCGCGCGGCGTGTACGCGTGCACCGTGACGTAGGTGCCCCAGTTCTCCGCGGCCTCCACGGCCGCGCGGAGCTCCGCCACCGAATACTGGGTGACATCCAGCGGGTCGAAGCTCGAGGCGACGCCCCCTCCGGCCATCAGCTTGATCTGGGAGGCGCCCAGCGCCAGCTGCTCGCGCACGCGCTTTCTCACGACGTCGGCGCTGTCCGCGATGGCCGCGGCCCCGACGCGCTCGCTGTAGCTGAAGTCGTCCGGGCGCGCGGGCAGGTCCGTGGGCAGGCGAAAGTCGCCGTGGCCGCCGGTCTGCGAGATGAACGCGCCGGAGGACCAGATGCGCGGCCCCTTCACGAGGCCCTGGTCGATGGCGCGCTTGAGGCCCAGCGATGGACCGCCGAGGTCGCGCACGCTGGTGAAGCCGCGCATCAGCGTGTCCTCGGCTCCCCGGGCAGCGGCCACGTGCACGTAGCCGATCTCGGCCGTCAGCACGGCGAGCTGCGGCACGGTGGCGAACATGACGTGCGTGTGCGCGTCGATGAGCCCCGGCATGAGCGTGCGGCCGCCGCCCGCGATGCGCAGCGGCGGCGACTCGGTCGACGGGTCGAGCCGCGTCGCGGAGATGCCGAGGATGCGGTTGTCCACGACCAGCACGTGGCGCGGCGGCGACAGCTGCGCCGACTTGCCGTCGAAGATGCGCACGTTCTCGAAGATCGTGACGCGGCCGGGGAGCTTCACGACGGGCGAGAGAGCGTTCGCCGCCGTGGTGAAGGCGAGGGTGGCGGCGAAGGCGAGGATCTTCTTCAAAAGGGGGATGCTCCTTACTTGGGGGCGGGGTCGACGACGAGCTTGCCGAGGAAGGGGAGCCAGAAGGCGAGCGCCTCGCGATACTCGCTTTCCTCGATGCGCTCGCCGCGCGGGCGGCGGATCTCGATGGCGACATGCCAGTAGAGGGAAGCGGACTGCGCCTCGAGGTTGCAGATGCCGCTGTCGAGCACGGAGGCGTTCCGGTCGCACAGCGTGCCCTTCACGAGCGTGAAGCCGGCGGGAAGGAGTCGCTTGCCTTCGTCCGACAGGAACTTCCAGTCGGTCTCGACCTCCTCGAAGGTGGCTTGGCGGGGCGGGTCCTTGCGGAAATTGACCGAGAGCCGCGTGCTGCGCAGCAGGTCGGCCCCGTCGCGCGGAATGCCCGAGAGCACCTTGCCCGCCTCGGTGCGCGTGTAGACGAACGAACCGGCGTCCTCGCAGATCATGGGGCGGCTCTCGAGATCGCAGCGCAGCAGGTGGGGCTTGTCGGCGAGTTCCTTCGGGATGCACAGGAACGTGACGCGAGCGTCCGCGAAGGCGCCTGCCGCGCTCTCGGCCCGCCCGGGCGGGCATTGCACGGCCTTCAGGTCGGCCGGCAGTTGCACCGCGCTCTTCGACTTGCCGCAGCCGGCGACGAAGATGGCAAGCAGGATGAGGGCGGCGAGGGGGAGCGGGCGGATCGGCGACATGGGGCGTGGCGGCAGGCGGGGAGGGAAGGGCGATGCTAGCAATTTTCACCCGACCCGGCTCGTCGCCGAAGGGCGACGAGGCTACTTCAGCGCGTGGCGCGAGAAGAACTCCCAGATGACGTCGGTCGCCAGGAGTCGGTCCGTCCGCTTTCCCACCATCGACTCCGGCAGCAGGCTCCTGCCGCCGGCCCACGTGTGGCCCAGGCCCGCGACCTTCACGAACGCCACCTCCGAGCCCTCCCGGCAGGGCCCCCAGGATTCGGTGCGTATGCCGTTCGCCTCCGACACGCGCCGCGCGGCACTCTCGCACCCGTTCGCGCGGACCCATTTGGCGATCGTCTCGCGCACCGGGGGCTTGGGCTTTGCGCGGACCTTGTCCGATTGCCCGCTCGCGAGCCGGGGCACGCCGCCGCCGATGAGGTTGAGCGGGTCGGCATCGCCCGTGATGTAGAGCATGGGCACGGGCCGTTCGAGCGTTCCGGGCTCTTGCCAGGCGGCCCCGGCCACGGGGGCGATCGCGGCGATGCGCTTGGCCGAGCGCGCGCCCCAGAGAAAGCTCATCGAGGCGCCGTTGGAGAACCCGGCGACATAGACGCGCCGCGAATCCACGGCGTAACGGGCGGCGAGGTCGTCCAGCAGGGTGTCGAGAAAGGCCACGTCGTCCGGCGCCGCCTGCCCCGGGTAGAAGCGCTCCGAGCCGTCGTTCCAGAGCTGCGGGTTGCGGCTGAAGTGGCTCTCGCGCCTGCGGTCCGGCGCGAGAGCATCGGGGTACACCGCGAGAAAGCGTTCGCGGTCGGCCTTGTCGTTCCAGCCCGTTTCCCAGGCCGCCGCCTTGCCGGTGCCGCCGCCGCCGTGGAGCATCACGACGACGGGCAGCGTGCGGCTGCCGGTGCTGTCGGGCACGTGCACGCGGTAATGCCGGGTCGCGCCGCCGGACTCGAGCGTGTGCTCGCGGTCGGCGGCGAGCGCGAGGGCCGCCCCGCCGGTGAAGGCCAGCACAAGGGCTGCCCGGATCGCCCGTGCGATCATCGCTCGGTCCTCGCCGCTTGCCCGGCTCCGGCGCGCAGCGCCTGCGGGCTCGGCCACGCGTAGCGGAACTTCGGCACCCGCCCGCCATCCGGGGCCTCCCACACGTCGCGCTCCACGTTGCGCGCCCCGATGCGCTCGTAGAAGGCGCGCGCGGGCGCGTTGGGTTCCAGCACCCACAGCCACACGCCGCCGCGCGTCCCGTGGCGCTCGCACCATTCGCCCACCGCATCCATGAGGCGCGCGCCGATGCCCCGCCCCTGAAAGGTCGCGGCGACATGCAGTGCGTGAACGTAGCTGCCCCACGCGGCATCGTGGTTCGCGTGCAGGTGCACGAAGCCGGCGAGTTCGCCTTGCGCTTCGGCCACGATCACGGCCTGTCCCGGTACGGGCGATGCCAGGGCGTTCGACCAGAAGGCGCCGCGCTCGGCGTCGATGTCGCCGTCGAGCCAGGCGTCGCTCATCATCCCGCGATAGAAGCCGCGCCAGCTGCGTGCGTGCAGGCGGGCGAGGGCCGTCGCATCGGCGGCCGCGGCTTCGCGCAGGACGATCAAGCGGCGTATCTCACTTCATCGAGTGCAACCCGAAGAGGTTGCCCTCGGTGTCGAAGGCGAGCGTGCAGAATCCGTACTCGCCGATGGAAAAGCGCTCGCGCATGATCCGGCCCCCGGCGGGCACGATGCGCGCCTCTTCCGTGGAACAGTCGTCGCACGAGAAGTAGACCAGCGTGCTGTTGCCCCCGGAAGGACAGCCCTCCATGCGCACGAGGGCGCCGGAGGCACCGTACATCTCGGCGTTCATCGGGAAGGCGTTCATCTCGAGGTCGACGCCCGGCAGCTTGTCGAGCTTCACGCCGAGCACCTTCTGGTAGAAATCGGTGGCGCGTTCCATGTCCTGCACGTAGATCTCGAACCAGCCGACGGGGTTGCGGGTCATGTCGTGATCCTTTCGGGTCGGGGGGGAGGGGCGGATCGATGGTAGCGGGCGGATCGTGCGCCCGTGTGACGGTTTCTCTCCCCCGCGATCAGAAATCGAACGCGCGGTATCGGCCGTCCTTCTCGCCGTCTTCCCGGAAATGCAGGGTGCCCTTCTCGATCCGCCAGGGACCCGCCACGGGCTTGCGGTCCTTGAGCTGCGTCGTGAGCTTCGCGCCGTCCGTCGCCCAGGTGCCGGTGGCCGTCTCGAAGGGCACGCTCAATTGCACGATGCCCGCCCGGCCGAAGCGCATGTACGCGATGCCGCCCGAGTAGTGCTTGAAGGACCACTCGCCCACGATGGGATGCGTGCCCGGGAAGGGCTGGCCCACGCGCTTCATGAGCTGCCGGCCTTCGGGCTTCGTGGGGTTCATGGTGAGCGTGTCGCCCAGCAGCGTGAAGTCCTGCGTGGTGACCTTGCTCGTGGGCGCGTGGTTCTCGTCGAGCTCGGTGAGGCTCAGGCGCGCGCCCTGGATGGCGTAGCGGTAGTCGACGAGGGCGCCGAAGGTGCGCGTGGCGACGCCGTTCGGCGCGAAGACCCATTGGGGGGCGAGGCCGCCGCGCGTGCGGCCCGTGGCGGACCACATGCCGGCGAGCGTGTCGGCGGCCTGCGCCGCACCGGGCGGGAGCGAAGCGATGGCCAGGAAGAGGGCAGCCAAGGCGCGGATCATGGCGAGCGCCGGGCGGCGGGCTTCCGGGGCGCCGCCGCCTTCCGCAGGGCTTTCCTCATCACCGGCCGGCCCGGCGTGTGACGTGCCACTTCGGTGAAGCCGGCCTTGTCGTACATCGATTTCCTGCCGAACCAGAGGGAATCGTCCGCGACCTTGCCTTCGGGTTCCTTCGGGTAGGCCTCGATGATCGCGGCGCCCTGCTTTTTCGCCCAGGCCACGGCGCCCTCGAGCAGGGCCGTCGCGACGCCCTGCCCGCGGAATTCCGACGGCACCACGAAGCAGACGATGGACCAGACGGGTTTTTCGTCCACGGCCTTCATGGCACGCGAACGGGCAAGGCGCTTGAAATCCTCGCGCGGCCCGAGGGTCACCCAGCCGACGGGCTTGCCGCCGCGGTACGCGATGAGGCCGGGCGGCGGTCCCTGCGCGACGAGGTCGTGGAGAGATTGCTTTCGCGCCAGTACGGGCTGCTTGCCGCCGGGCAGGATGAACGAGCCCGTCTCGCGGTAGAACATGCACCAGCAGCCGCGCGCGACCGAGCAGCCCCGCGCCATGAACACGGCCTCGAGGTCCGGCCAGCGTTCGGGCGTCAGGGGGCGGATGGCGAGGGCGGGCATGTCCGGGATTCTAGCGGGCTACTCGCGCCGGGGCAGGAAGCCGCGCAGCTGCCAGACCACGACGCCGCCCAGGGCGAGGTGGATCGCGGCGCGGAAGACATCGCCCGCGAGCAGGACCGCGAGGGCGGTGGCGACGATCACGCCCCCCACGACGACGAGGTGCCCGCGCGCGAGGCGGCCGTGGCGCAGCAGCGACCAGCCGATGGCGAGGAGCGTCACGGCGTAGGCCGGGAAGATCCAGGCGGTGAGGACGAATCGCGGATGGGCGAGCAGGTCGCCGCCGGTCTCCCGGAGCCGCAGCGCGAGCAGGACGGTGCCGGCGGCCGTGGCGACCCCGAGGGCGGTGGCGAGGAACCCGAAGACGAGGGTTCGCATGCGGCGGTGGCGGTCGACGTTCATGGGCAGGGAAAATGCTACGGAATTTCGGCGCGCCCGCCTACCTCGGCCCCGCCGCTACCGCGAGCCCGCCTTGCGGTTCGCATAGTGCGCGGCCTTCGTCTCGTCGCCGGTCGAGCGGTAAAGAAGCGCGAGTTCCTCGAAGACGTACGGATCGGGCTTGCCGTCGGCGTCGCCTTCCCTCTCCAGCCGCAGCTGGATGGCGATCGCCTCGTTCGTGCGACCCATCGCGCGCAGCGTCCACGCCACCATCCAGCGGGCGGTCCGCGTGGCGACCGCGTTCGTTCCCCGCTCGCGGATCGCGACCACCTTCTCGAATTCGGCGAGCGCTTCGCCGAGGCGGCCCTGCTGGTGGAGCGCGTAGCCGAGGTTGTTTCGCACCGAGCCTTCCCAGGCTTTCGCGGCCGGCTGGTCCGAAGCCAGGACCAGGGCGAGTGCGTCGCGCGCCCACCTCTCCTGGTCCGCGGGAGCGGTGTCGAGGAAGGCCATCATGTGGATGGCGTCGATGGCCAGGCCGTCGAGCTTTCCCTGGCGGGCCAAGGCGAGCGAGGCTTCGAAGTGCCCGCGCGCGCGCGACTTCGCCTGTGGCGTTTGCGAGGCGGGCGGGTGACTGGCGGAGGCGAAGGTCCGGCCCATCTCGAGCTCCCACCGGGCCTTCGCCGCGGGGCCCGCGACTTTCGCTTCGGCCTCGATCTGCGCGAGGAGGGTACGCGCCTTGTCGAAATCCTTGCGGATGCCCCAGGTGCGCGCGATCTGCGTCTGGAGGACGAGCGCGTCGTCGCCCGTCGAGGTGGAGAGCGCCTGGCGGAAACGCCGCTCGCTCCCGGCGGGATCGGAGAAGTCCCACAGGGACGCGATGTCCGGGCTCGTGGTGGCTAGCACGCCGCAAAGGAGCAGGCCGATCATGGTTCGATGGCCGGCGCAACGGGGCCCCAGGATTCGAAGAACCGCCCTTCGTCGTTCACGCCCAGGGGATACCGCAGCCGGTCCAGCCAGAGCCGGTCCGCGTGTTCCGGCAGCACGGGCGCCCGAAGCGCCGCCTCGAACTGCCCCGCCGCCTGCTCGGCAAAGTGCGCTTCCATCGCCAACCGCTCCGCGGTGGGGTGGGAATCGCGCTGGCTTTCCGGCACTTCGAGAAGGCTGGTCTGCGAGTGCCGCCCATCGCGGTGAACGCCGATCACCTTGAAGATGCGCCCGGGCAGCCAGACGCACTGGCCCCATTCCATGTCGGGCGAGAGGCGATCGAGGCAGGTGGCGCCGGCGGAAACGATCAGGTAGCGGTGCAGCGCGGCGAACCCGCCGAACTTGTACGTGGCGTCGCAGAGCGAGGGCTCGCGGAAGTTGATGCCGACCTGGTAGAGGTCGCGAACGCCGGGCGCGAGAGCCGTGTCGCGGTAGAAGGCGAAGTACCGGCCGGGAAGCGCTTGCGGCGGGCCGGACTGGAGTATCGGGAGCGGCATCTTCCCATTCTAGGCGACGCCGTTTCATTTACCGTCGCGGGGATGCCTGGCGTGAGCAGCCGGGGGCTCCCCCCGCGAGGCAGGGGTGTTCATGGGCCCGGCCTTTCCACGGTGCCGTCGGGCCGGCGCGCGAACCGGCCCTGCGTTCCGTTCACGGGGTCGGGTCTTCCCCAGCACCACCCGCCGAACCTCGTGCGCTCGTAGTCCGCGAAAGCCTGCTGCAACTCGGCGCGCGTGTTCATCACGAAGGGGCCGTACTGCGCCACGGGCTCCGCGATGGGCTTGCCCTGGAGCACGAGCAACTCGACGGGCGCATCGGTCGCTTCCAGGGGCAGGGGTACTTCGGGATCCGCGACCACGAGTCTCGGCCGGGCCAGGGCCTCGCCCGCGATCCGGAGGTTCTCTCCCGCGAAGAAGTAGAGGAACCGGTTCGAGCCGCGCGCGGCCGGCGGCATCGTCCACCTGGCGCCGGCCTCCATCCGGATCGTCCAGATGGCGACGTCGCTTTCCGGCCGCGAGGCGTACGAGTGCGGCGGCGGTGCGGGAGGGCGCACGTCGCCCAGCGCGCCGGCGACGACGGTGACCTCGACGCCGGCCACGGGATACGCGCGCGGCACCGTGTCGGCCCAGAACATCGCGAAATACGGGGGTGCCATCTTGTCCGCGGCCGGCAGGTTGAGCCAGATCTGGAAGAGCTCGAGCGTGTTCTCGCGGTCCTCGTGCACCAGCGGAAACATCTCCGCGTGCTGGATGCCGGCGCCCGCCGTGAGCCACTGCACGTCGCCTTCCCCGTAGCGCGCCTGCGCGCCGAGTGAATCGGAATGGTCGACGAGGCCGCGGCGCACCACCGTCACCGTCTCGAAGCCGCGGTGCGGATGCTGAGGAAAGCCGGGCACCGTCGCCCCGTGGTACAGGCTCCATCCGTCCTTGCCCGCGAAATCCTGGCCGATGGTTCGGCCGGCGAGCGAGGCGGCGGGGCCGAGGCGGCCGTCGCCCTTCGGATAGAAGTCGAGGTGGTGGACGCAGAAGAGAAACGGGTTCGGCGTCTCCCACGGCGGCGCACCGAGGGGGGCGATGCGAAGGAGGGGGCTCGCCATGGTCAGGGGCCGCGCTTCAGCTGGCCGACGATCCCCTTCATCAGGGGGACCTGCTTCGCGATGGCCGCCTCGTCGCCCCAGAGCTGGAAGAAGAGGTTGCCGCGATCGGTCTCGATCACCGCGACGCGAAGGGACTGCTTCGCTTTCGATTCGCCCTGCGGCCCGGTGCCGACGCCGCGCGCGTAGCGGCCGTCGAGCGCGACCCAGGTGACGGGCATGCCGCTCGCGGTGCCCCTTTCCACTTTCGGCGTCGCGGGCTTGCCGGCCTCGTCCAGGAACTGCGAGGCCCAGCGCTTCGTGTTCTCCTCCACCGATCCGCCGCTGCCCTGGCCAAAGTAGAAGACGGCGGCGGAGGCCGCGCCACCTTCGCTGCGGATGGTGAACTGGGCGAGGCGCATGTCGCTCGAGGGCACTTGCGGCGTCCAGTTCGCGGGCACGGGGAGCATCCAGTCGAGCACGCGCACGGCCATCGGGCTGGTGGAGAGCGCGAGGGGCGCGAAGCAGAGCAGCAGGGCGGCGAGAGAGTTCTTCATGCGGGGTCCGGTCGGTCGGGATTCCAGGAAAGGCGAGGCTTCAGCAGGAGCAGCACCGGCACGCCGATGGCGACGAGCCCGCCCGCGAGAAAAAGGATGCCCTCCGTGCCTTGGGCGTGCAGGCCTGCGGACAGCAGCGAGGCGAGTCCCGCCGCGAGCGTCACGGCGATGAGGTTGCGCACCTTCTGCCGGGCCTGGCGGGCGAGGAAGATCCACGCCCAGAAACCGAGGATGCCCAGGATGCCGGCCAGGCTCCACATCAGCGTCAGGGCCCCGGCCTCCACCGCGCGCACCTGCGGCGGCGCGAAAAGGCCCTCGATGCCGGCGAAAAGACCCCATGCGAGGAAGAAGGCCGGCAGGAGCGTGAGCGGCACGCCCACCAGGAGCGCGGCGGACAGCTTCACGAGGAAGCGTCGCGTTCCGTTCACGTGTAGGCGAGGAACCGCCCGCACGTGATGACGCCCAGCCACAGGATGACCGACGCGACGACCGAGGCCTTCGCGACGAGCGGCGCGGGCACGCCGATGTCCCAGGCCATCACCGATTGGTAGGGCCCCGTGTGGAACGCGATCGCGTTGATGCCGGCCGTCATGAGCAGGGCCATCTTGAGCTGGAAGGCCTGGTTGCCCAGGAAATCGTTCGCGTGGGCCGTGAACATGAGGAAGCCGGTGGGCACGATGAGGATGAGCGCGGCCCAGCTCCACGGCAGCAGGTGGCGGGCGAGGGCGCGCACGGAGATCTGCTTGTTGAGCCCGAGGATGCGCAGGTCGAACATCAGCACCGAACCCACGAGGATCACGAAGCCGACGATGTGGATCACCTCCACGATCGGGTACATCCACAGCGACTCGCGCATCGCTCGCGCGAAGGGCAGGGCCTCGACCGGGTTGGCGGGTGTCACGGCCTAGCGCAGCTCGACCGTCTTGCCGCCGGCGGTGATGCGTTCGGCGCGCGCTTCTTCCGGCTTGCCCTTGTTCGCATAGGCGACCACGGTCACGGTCCGGCCCTTGGCGATCGCCTCGGGTGCGAGGCCGCGATTCTGCATGCGCGAGGGCGGTGCCAGCACCACGAGCCATGTCTTGCCGGGCGTCTCGAGCTTCACGTGGCCGTGCGGATGCTCGTAGCCCGTCTCGACGATCCTGCCGGTCAGGGTGAGGGGCTGGTTCTGGTCGTATTCGCTCCAGCCGTGGTGGGCGTGGGCCGGGATGGCGAGGGCGAGGGCGGCGGCGGCAATCCATTTCGCGGTCATGTCAGTCCTCCTGGTGGCGCTGGAATTTCTCGAGGGCGCGGCGGTCGCGCTTGGTGGGGCGGCCCTTGAAGACGGGTGGGGGCATCGCCTTCAGTTCGGCGGACACCGCTTCGCGTTTCGCGCGGCTTTCCGGTGTTTCCTCATAGAGCGACTGGGCGGCCGTTGCGTTCCCGCGCTTGTCCGAAATGCCGAGTACCCTCACCGCCTGTTCGAAGGGCGGGCGCCGGATCTCGAGGATGTCGCCGGCCTTCACGTTCTTGGCGGCCTTGGCCCGCTCGCCGTTCACGCTCACGCGACCGGCGCCGATGGCCTCGGCGGCGAGGCCGCGCGTCTTGAAGAAGCGCGCGGCCCAGAGCCATTTGTCGAGGCGGAGGGCGGCGGAACCGCCGGATGCGGGGGAAGGTTCCAAGCGGCGATCCCGGGCGCGCGCCCGCAAGAGGGGGCGGTCACTCGGGACCGCGACCGTGCCATTCTAGCCTCGGCCGGAGGCCGGCAAAAAAAATCGGGCACGAGGCCCGATTTTTCCTGAAGCGTCGTGCCGGAACGAGCCGGCACGCGAAGCGCGATTACTTCTTGGTGTCCATCTTCTTCGCGTCTTCCATCATCTTCTTGCACTCGGCCTTCATCTTGTCGTCGGCCTTGGCGTCCATCTTCTTGCAGGCTTCCATCTTCTTGGCCTTGTCGGCATCGCTCATCGCGCCGCCATGGGCCGCAGCGAAGGCACCCACCGAAGCGGTGGCGAAGGAGGCGGCGATCAACATCGAAACGAGCTTGTTCATGTATAGACTCCGGGGTTCTGGTTGGTAACGGATGAGTGGATTTTTCGAACGCGCGACGCAGTCTATGGGAAGAATGAGCAAAAGTCACCGGTTTAACCCTCTGTTTTCTAAGGTTGTTGCAGTTTTGGTACTGGTCCTGGGGTTTTTGGCCGGAACGGGGGCTGCCCTGGCACCCCTCGCCGCGCGGGCCGCCCCGCGGCTTCCGACAGATCCGGCCGAGGTGCTGCAGCGACTGCCGATGCGGCCCGGTGACCCCACGGCCCGCGAATTGGCCGGACTTCGGGCTGCCGTCGCCCGGGCGGCCGGCGACGATCCCCTGCCCGCCACCGAGCTCGCCGGGCGCTATTTCGAACTGGCCATGGCTCGCGGCGACCCGCGTTACATCGGATATGCCGACGCCGTCATGTCGCCCTTTGCCGGGAGCCGGGCCGCGGCCGTGCTGGCGATTCGCGGCAAGCTGCGCCAGTACCGGCATGACTTCGAGGGGGCGCTGGCGGATTTCGCCGGGGCGCTGGAGGCCGACCCGCAGTTCGCCGCCGCCCATGCCTGGCGCGGCGCCATCCATCTCGTCCGGGCCGATTACGCCGCGGCACGGACCGAATGCGATGCCCTCCTGGCGCTGGACCGTCCGACGCTTCATGGGGGGTGCACCGGTTTGCTCCTCGCCTACAGCGGGCGGATGGAAGCGGGCTACGCCGCCTTGCAGCGCGCCCTCGATGGGACCCGGGAAGCAGACAACCGCCTGTGGCTTCTCACCCGCCTGGGCGAGGTGGCGGCCTGGCGCGGGCAGCCGGAAGCGGCGGAACGGCATTTCCGGGCCGCGCTGGCGCTGGGCATCGAGGATGGCTACCTGATCGCGGCCTGGTCCGACTTCCTTCTGGACCAGCAACGCCCCGCGGAGGTCGTGAAGGCACTGGCCGGCTGGGAGGCGTCCGATGGCCTGCTGCTGCGCCTCGCGATCGCCGGGACCGCGCTCAAGCTGCCTGCCGCCAAGGCGCAAGTGCAGGCGCTGGCGGACCGGTTCGCCGCGGCGAAGGCGCGTGGCGACACGACCCACCGGGCCGAAGAGGCCCGCTTCCAGTTGCACCTGGCCGGAAACGCGCCCGCCGCGCTTGCCGTGGCGGCCATCAACTACCGGGAGCAACGCGAGCCGCGCGACGCCCGGGTGCTGCTGGAAGCGGCCGTCGCGGCGAAGGATGCCGGCGCCGCGCAGCCGGTGCTCGACTGGCTGAAGGCGAGCGGGTTCGAGGATGCGCGCCTGCGGCAGCTGGGCGCGATGTCGGCTCAGGCGGGTTCGGTGGCGTCGGCGCCGCCGCCCGGCAAGCCGGAGGCGAGGCCTTGAAGGCGCCGCGGATTTTCCTGGGCCTGTTCGCTTGCCTCGTCGCTTGGGCTGCCGCGCCGGCGCTGGCGCACAAGGCGAGCGACAGCTATCTCGTCCTGCAGGTGAAGGGCCAGGAGGTGGCCGGCCAGTGGGACATCGCCCTGCGCGACATCGATTTCGCCGTCGGCCTGGATGCCAACGGCGACGGCGACATCACCTGGGGCGAAGTCAAGGCACGCCACGCCGACATCGCGACGTGGGCGCTGGGGAGGCTCAAGCTGGCGCGCGGCGGGGACTGCAGCCTCCAAGTGGCGGAGCACCTGGTGGACGAGCACACCGACGGGGCCTATGCCGTGCTGCGCCTCACGGGCAATTGCCCTTCGCGCACGCAGGACCTCGCGCTGGACTACCGCCTGCTCTTCGACATCGACCAGCTGCACCGCGGGCTCGTGCGGCTGGAGCTCGACGGCGTCCCGCACGCGTCGGTGCTGGGGCCGACGAGCGGGGCGCTCAACCTGAAGGCCGGCGAGACGTCGCGCCTGGCGCAGTTCGGCCAGTACCTGGTCGAAGGCGTCTGGCACATCTGGATCGGCTTCGACCACATCCTCTTCCTGCTCTCGCTGCTGCTGCCCGCCGTGCTGGTGCACGAGGCGCGGCGCTGGACGGGCGTGAGGTCGTTCCGGGCCGCGCTGGTGGAGGTGCTGTGGGTGGTGACCGCCTTCACCGTCGCGCACTCGATCACGCTGTCGCTCGCGGCGATGCAGGTCATCGAGCTGCCCTCGCGCCTGGTGGAATCCGCCATCGCCGCCTCGGTGGTGCTGGCGGCCGCCAACAACCTGTGGCCGGTGGTGGAGCGGCGACGCTGGCTCGTCGCGTTCGGGTTCGGCCTCATCCACGGATTCGGATTCGCCAGCGTCCTGGCCGAGCTCGGACTGCCCGCGGACGCGCTGGTGCTCTCGCTGCTGGGGTTCAACGTCGGCGTCGAGCTCGGCCAGCTCGCCATCGTGGCGAGCTTCCTGCCGGTGGCCTTCCTGCTCCGGAGCACGCCGCTGTACCGCCGGGGCATCTTCGTGGGCGGATCGGCCCTCACCCTGCTGGTGTCGCTGGTGTGGCTGGCCGAGCGGGCGTTCGACCTGAAGCTGATCAGCGCCTAGCGATCAGGCGGCGAGCGTCACCGTGCGCAGGTCCATCGGCAGCGAAGTGCCGGTGTCGAACTCGGCGCCCGCCTCGATGGCGAGCTTCGCCACCGCCTCGACGCTCTTCGCCTTCGCGTAGGTGGCGAACATCGAACCCAGCGCGAAGTCGCGCCCCGAGCCGATGGCCCAGAAGCGGTCGAACTCGAACACCTCGCGCATCGAATAGACGGCGAAGATGCCCGCGGGGTTCGCGATCATGAGCGTCATCTGCGAGGACTCGTAGGGATCGTCGTCCTCCTCCTTCGGGTTGAGGAACGCCTCGTCCTTCAGGATGGGGTGGAGCTTGCGGAAGGTCTCGTAGATCGCGTCCTTGCCGTGGAAGTCGAGATCGGCATTGCGCGCGAGGATGTTCTCGAGCACCAGCTGGTGCGCGGCGCTGCCGGCCACGCCGATGAAGGAATCGCGGT
Organism: Betaproteobacteria bacterium; assembly: GCA_016711875.1. Classification (GTDB taxonomy): domain Bacteria; phylum Pseudomonadota; class Gammaproteobacteria; order Burkholderiales; family Usitatibacteraceae; genus FEB-7. The sequence goes on from JADJSD010000001.1 coordinate 1,918,120, forward strand.
ACGCGGCGATCTTGTGGGGGCTGCGGTCGTAGTACGGCGCGAGGCGCGTGGTGCCGAAGGTGGTGAGCGAATCGGCCGCGATGGCGGCCCGATCGCCCTTGCGGACGACGACGATGGTGGTCATGTGCGGCCCATTCTGATGCCGCCGGTCACGAGGGCGACGCCGATCGCGGAGGCGGCGAGGCCGGCGAGCGCCACCGGGGCGAGGCGCTCGTCGAAGAAGAGGAAGGCCATCACGGCCGTGGTGGGCGGGGTGAGGAAGAACAGGCTCGCGACGCGCGAGGCCTCGCCGTGGCGGATCAGCGTGAAGAGCAGCCCGATGGCGCCGACGGAGAGCACCACCACGTGCCAGCCGAGCGCGAAGACGAACTGCGGCGTCCAGTCGATCGTGAAGCTCTCGAGCCAGTAGGCGAGGAGTACGGTGGGGATGCCCGAGGTGACGTACTGGATCACGCCGCTCGCGAGCAGAGGCACGTTGCCGCAGAAGCGCTTCTGGTAGAGCGTGCCGAAGGTGATGCCCAGGAGGGCCACCACGCCCCAGGCGACGGCGGCGCCGGTGAGCGCGCCCGGTCCCGTCCACTTGGAGGAAACAACGAGCGTCACGCCGAGGAACCCGAGCGCGATGCCCGCCCACTGCACGCGCGATAGCCGCTCGCCCAGCAGCGGGCCGGAGGTCATGGCCGTGAGCACCGGCTGCAGGCCGGCGATCAGCGCGACCATCGCCGTGGGCATCCCCAGGCGCACGGCGCAGAAGCAGCCCGACAGGTAGGCGCCGTGCACGAGGAGCCCCGCGACGGCCGAGTGCATCGCGAGGCGGGGGCTGGACGGCCACGGTGCGCGCACGACGAGAAAGACGATGAACAGCAGCAGCGAGGCGAGCGCGTAGCGCCACGCGAGGTACGAAAAGGGCTCCGCGTGCGGCACGCCCAGCCGGATGCTGATGAAGCCGGAGCTCCACAGGATCACGAACAGCGCGGGGGCGAAACGAAGCCAGGGAGGGGCGGCGTTGGACACGGGCGGGCGCTGCGTCTTGGCGCGGGCGCCGGGGAAGTCGAAGCGGCGATTCTACTGAGAATCGGGTTGCGTCCCCGAATTCGTTCAGCGGCCCAGGGAGCCGAGGAAGGCCTTGCGTTCGGCCTCGTCGTCGATGTGCAGGGCGAGCTGCGCGTACAGCTCGCGCAGGTTGCCGCTCTTGCCCGCGGCCTCCCGGATGAGGACGCGGGCGAGAGGCCCGACGTAGCTGGCGAGGCGCTTCTCCGCCGTCGAGAGCATTTCCGGCGTGAGTTCGGCGCGCGGGGCCGGCGCCGGGCTGGCGGTTGCCGAGGCGGCCGGGGGAACGGGGGCGGGCGAAGGCGGCGCCGTGGCCTCCGCGCGGCGAAGGTTCGCGAGCTTGTCGAGGAAGGCCTTGCGCTCGGCTTCGTCCTCGATGTGGCCGGCGATGTGGTCGAAGAATTCGCTCGCGTTCGACGAGTGCGCCTGCGCCTGCCGGATGAGCACTTTCGCGAGCGGGCCGATGGAGCGCGAGAGCGATCGCTCGACTTCCGAGAGCCTGTCCGGCGGCAGGGTGTAGGACGCGCTGGCGGGCCCGGACGCCGCGCGCGACGCCTCGACCTTCGCGGCCGCCTGCGGGTCGAGCGTGCGTTCCGGATCGCCGTCGCTCCGCCGCGCCCGGACCGCACGGCCCTGGAAGGCCGCCAGCAGCGCGGCGTGGAACTCGCGCGCGGACTGGAAGCGATCGTCGGCCTTCTTGCCGAGGGCGCGCGCCACCACGCCATCGAAGGCCTCCGGCAGGGAGGGCACCAGGCGCGAGGGCGGATCGGGCTCGGCCTGCAGCACCTTGTTCATCACGACAACGGGGGTGTCCCCCATGAAGGGCGAGACGCCGGTGAGCAGCTCGTAGAGGATGACCCCCGCGGACCACACGTCCGCCCGGCCGTCCGCGGGAAGGCCGGCGAGCTGCTCGGGCGCCATGTGCGTGGGCGTGCCGACCACGGTGCCCACCTGCGTGAGGCTCGAGCTCTCGATGCGCGCGATGCCGAAGTCCATGATCTTGAGCTTCATGCCCGGCAGGATCATGAGGTTCGCGGGCTTGATGTCGCGGTGCACGACGCCCTGGCGATGCGAGTAGTCGAGGGCGAGGAGCAGCTGCTTCATGAGCTCGAACACGTCGATCAGGTCGAAGCGGTTGGCCATGCGGAAGTACTGCCGGAGCTCCTTGCCCTCCACGTACTCCATCACGATGTAGGCGCCGCCGCCGTCCTCGCCGTACTCGTGCACGCCGACGATGGCCGGGTGGTTCAGGCGCCCGCCGGCCTGGGCCTCGCGCTTGAACCGGGCGATGGCGTCCTGGGCCTCGGCGTTCTCGAGATACTCGCGCAGGATGGTCTTGATCGCGACGCGGCGCTCGATGATCTCGTCCCAGCCCTCGTAGACGGTACCCATGGCGCCCCGCCCCAGCGCGCGCCGGATCGCGTACTTGCCGATGCGCTCGGGGTGGGAGGCTGCCATGGCCGCCGCGCCGTCTCTCGCTAGCGCTCGATGAGCTTGAGGGCCTTCTGCAGGCTCCGGCGCATCCGGTTGAAGGAGACGCCCAGGGCCGCGATCTCGTCGCCGCCCTTGCCGGTGAACTCCGGCACCTCGAAGTCGCCGGTGGAGACCTTGTCCGCCGCCTCGGCCATGCGCGAGATGGGCCGGATGATCATGAACGAGAGCATCACGTTCAGCACGACGAAGGCCACCAGGAAGATCGCCGTGAGCGAGAAGAGGAAGGCGCGGAAAGCCTCCTGCGCGTTGCGCTGCGCGAGGGCCATGGGCACCGACACGATCTGCGCGCCGATGATCTCCATGTGCTTCCAGCCGAAGCCGTTCGAGGGCCCGTAGAGCTTCACCATGGAGGCGGGCGCCATCTCGGCCGTCGTGTGGCAGGCGAGGCAGGCCGGGTCCTTGATCTGGATGGGGCGCGCGAGGTAGAGCTGTGGTCCCGAGGCGGCCATGCGCTCGCCCATGGCCTCCGTCCTGTTCGGGTCGGCGCGGAAGGCGTTCACGATGTCCGCCTCCCATTCCACGGCGCGATCGCGCGGGTTGGTCGGGTTGAGCGTCGCCTCCTTGTAGCTGTAGTCGGGGTACTTCTTGCGCAGCGAGTTGAAGATCTCGGTGGCGGAGTAGGCCGGCACGGTCTGCGGCAGGAAGACCGCCTGGAGCTTGTCCTCGAGGTGGGGCTTCACCTGCTGCACGGTGTAGCCGCGGATCGAGAGCGCCGCCTCCATCATGAGGCCGGCGCTGTGCAGCACGTCCTCCTTGGCGTTTTGCTGCAGCAGCTTCTGCGACACGAAGGCCGAGACGCCGATGCCCGCGGCGAAGACCAGCACGAGCACGATGTTGAATTTGAGCCGAAGTCCCATGCACCCTCCCAAGTGGCGTGGTTCGGGCCGCCCGCGGCCGGGCGGCAATCCTCGTTTACGCGGCATACTACCGGCCGGATTCAACCCTGTCGCCGTCTTCGTGAACATCGCCGCCTTTCTCGAACGCGCCGCCCGGACCTCGCCCGACCGCCCGGCGGTGGCGCGGGGGGACGCGCGCTGGGCCACTTTCGCCCGGCTGGCCGGCCGGGTCGCCCGCCTCGCCGCGGCCCTGCGCGGCCGCCTGGGCTTCGCCCGCGGCGATCGCGTGGCGATCGTGATGGCGAACGCGCCGGAGTACGCCGAAGCCCTGCTGGCGCTGTGGTGGGCGGGGCTCGTCGCCGTGCCCGTCAACGCGAAGCTTCACCCCAGGGAGATCGCGTGGATCCTCGGGGATTGCGGCGCGCGAGCGGTCTTCGCCACGGCGGATCTCGCCGCCGTCGCGGCCTCGGCCGCGCTCGAGGCCGGCACGGACCCCGCGATCTTCGAGGCAGGCAGCGCCGCGTGGCGCGCCCTCGAGGCCCCGGCGATCGCCTGCGAGCCGCTCGAGCGCGCGGATCTCGCCTGGCTCTTCTACACGAGCGGCACGACGGGCCGGCCCAAGGGCGCGATGCTCACGCACGGGAACCTGCTCGCCATGGCCGAGGGCTACATATCGGACGTCGAGCCGCTCGACGCGAACCGCGTGCTGCTGCACGCGGCCCCGATGTCGCACGGCTCAGGCCTGTATCTCGTGCCCTATCTCGTCGCCGGTGCCCTGCAGGCCGTGCCGGAATCCGGCGGCTTCGAGGCCGACGAGGTCTTCGCGCTCCTGCGCGCGCATCGCGGCACGGGGATGTTCGCGGCGCCGACCATCGTGAAGCGCCTCGTCGACCGCGCGGCCGCCACGGATCCGGATCTCTCGGGTCTCGAGACGCTGGTCTACGGCGGCGGCCCGATGTACGTCGCGGACCTTCGGCGGGCGCTGGATGTGATGGGCCCGCGCTTCGCGCAGATCTACGGGCAGGGCGAGAGCCCCATGACCATCACCGCGCTCCCGAAGACGGTCGTGAACGACCGCGGCCATCCGCGCTGGCTCGAGCGCATCGCCTCCGTGGGCCGCGCGCAATCCGGCGTCGAGGTCGCCGTCCGCGGCGAGGACGGCGCGGACCTGCCGCCGGGTACGATCGGCGAGGTGTGCGTGCGCGGCCCCGTGGTGATGGCCGGCTACTGGGGCAACCCCGAGGCCACGCGACAGGCGCTTGGGGACGGATGGCTGCGCACGGGCGACCTCGCGAGCTTCGACGAGGAGGGCTTCCTCACCCTTCGAGACCGGAGCAAGGACCTCATCATCAGCGGCGGCGCGAACATCTACCCCCGCGAAGTGGAGGAGGCGCTCCTCGCGCATCCCGGCGTCGCGGAGGCGAGCGTGGTCGGTCGGCCCGATGCCGAGTGGGGCGAGACGGTCGTCGCGTTCGTGGTGGCGAGGGGCGTGCCGCCCACGGCGCAATCGCTCGACGCGCATTGCCTCGAGCGCATCGCGCGTTTCAAGCGGCCGAAGGAATACCGGTTCGTGGCGGCCCTGCCGAAGAACCACTACGGCAAGGTGCTGAAGACCGAACTGCGCGCGATGCTCTAGCCGGGACGGCCCCGGCCGGCGGGCAGCAGGGTCACGCGCGCCTCGACCCGCTTCACCCCGGGCACGGATTCGGCGGCCACGCGCATGGCGTCGCGCTCGGCTTCCGAATGCGCCATGCCCCACAGGTGGGCGACGCCATCGGTGACGAGCACGTTCACGAAGATCGTGCGCGCGCCGGTGGACTTCACCGCCTGGAAGACGGCCTCGCGCAGGGCGCGGTCGTCGACGCTCGGCTGCACGGCCGAGTTCACCGGGCGGGCCACCAGCGCCTGCAGCAGGTTGGCGCGGCTCACGATGCCGACGACGCAGCCGTCCCGTACCACGGGCACGCGCTTGATGCGGTGCTTCTCGAGCAGTTCCGCGATCTCCGGGATGGGCGTGTCTTCCGTGATGGCGATCACGTTGCGCGTCATCACGTCGCCGGCGCGAAGGCCGTGACTTTTCAGGTAGCTGCGGGCGTCGTCCTCCGGATCGCTCACGAGGCCGAGCCACCACGAGGGATGGCGCTCCGTGCCGGCATCGGCGCGGCGGATGAGGTCGCCCTCGCTCACCAGGCCCAGGAGGATGCCGTCGCCGTCGACCACCGGGACCGCGCTGATGTGCCGGTCGAGCAGGAGGCGGGCGACCTCCTGCACGGTGACGTCGGTGGTGACCGTGAGCACGGGGCTCGTCATCACGTCGCGGGCCTGCATCGCACGCCTCCTCGCGGACCGGTTCGCTACTTCACGGCCGCCTGTGCCTGGAGCCAGGGGGCCAGGGAATCCGCGGTATCCGCGGCGTTCGCGATGCAATCGCCGACGGAAACGCCTCCCCGGTAGTTCGCGCAGAAGCGAAGGCCGGGCACCTGCGCCTCGGCCTCGGCCAGCTTCGCGATGCGCTTCAGGTGGCCGAGCTCGTACTGCGGAATGGCCTGGGGCCAGCGCGTGATGGCGCTCCAGATCGGCGCGGCCGTCGCGCCCAGCAGCTCGCGGTGCTCGCGGCCCACCTCGGCGAGAATGCGCTCGTCCGTGTCCGCGGCGAGGGCCGGGTTGCGGCGGCCGCCCACGAACGTGGTGAGCATCGCGTGCTTGGCATCGGCGCGACCCTCGAACATGGAGCTCGAGAAGAGCGTGCCGAGCAGGGCGCGGTTCTCCTTCTTCGGCGCGAGCAGGCCGAAGCCGCCCAGGCCGTGGGCGATGTCCTTGCGCGCGTACGCGCTCGCGACGACGCAAACCGCCGGGTACTCGACCAGGGCCAGCGCGCGGGATGCCTCGGGCGCGAAGCTCTCGACGAGCGTGGCCGCGGCGTAGGCGGGCGTGGCGACGACGACCGCGCGCGAGTGGCGCGTGGTGCGCACGCCATCCTGCTCGACCGTCGTGACGAACGTGCCGTCGGGAAGGCGCGCGATCGCGATCGCCTTCGCGCCCAGCGTGACCCGTCCCGCCTGGCTCGCCAGCGCGTCGGTGAGGGTCTGCATGCCGCCCGCGAACGAAAAGCTCTTCGCCGTGTTCTTGGCCGTCTCGGCGCGCTTCTTCCGTTCCCGGGCCCCGAGGAACTGCCCCTTGATGAGGCTGCCCCAGCGCTGCTCGAGCGCGTACAGCTTCGGGAACGCGGCGGGCACCGACAGGCGCTCCGGGTCGCCCGCGTAGATGCCGGCGACGAAGGGCTCGATGGCGTAGTCGAGGAACTCCACGCCCAGGCGGCGGCGCACGAAATGCGCGATGGTCTCTTCCTCGTCCGCCGGCTGCTTCCCGATGAAGGGCTCGAGCGCGAGGCGCGCCTTGGCGCGGAAGGAGAAGAGGGGAGTCGACAGGAACGCGCCCGGGGACATGGGCAGCGCCACGGGCCGGCCACCCTTCACGACGAAGCGGGTGTTGGAGATCTCGCTGGCGAAGCGCATCTCGGCCTTCACGCCGGCGGCCTCGACGAGCTCGCCGATCTTCGGCGTGGTGTCCAGGGCGCTGTTGGGTCCCGTTTCGTAGAGCATCCCGTCGCGGCGCACCGATCCGATCACCCCGCCGGGCTTCGTGGCGGGGTCGATCACTTCGACCGAGAGCCCGGCGCGCGACAGGTGAAAGGCCGTTGCGAGGCCCGAGATGCCGGCGCCGACGACGAGAACGTCGAGGCCGGCCGTCATGCTGTCCATGGTCATCGATCCGTTTTCCGTTTGTGCAGCCTTCTTTTTAGGCTCCCCGCCGCGCGCTTCGTTGATGCCCATCAAGCGGGCCGCCCGAGCGGGCGGGGGCATAATGGCACCATGGTCCCACAAGAAGCGCTGTTTCCCGGATTCCGGGTCGTCCGGGCGCCCGGCGCAGGCGCCGAGGTGCACGCGGTCGTCGGCGGATCCGGCCCGCCGCTGCTGCTGCTCCATGGCTACGCGCAGACCCACGCCCTCTGGCACAAGGTGGCCCCGCGCCTCGCCCGGCGATTCACCGTCGTCGCGGCGGACCTTCGCGGCTATGGCGATTCCGGCAAGCCCGCCACGGACGCGAACCACGAACCATACTCGAAGCGCGAGATGGCGAAGGACGCCGTCGCCCTGATGGCGCATCTCGGCCACGCGCGATTCGCGCTGGCCGGTCACGACCGGGGGGCGCGCGTCTCGCACCGCCTCGCCGCGGACCATCCCGACGCGGTCACGCGCGTCGCCCTGCTCGACATCGCGCCCACGCTCGCGATGTACGAGCGCACCGACATGGCCTTCGCCCGTGCGTACTGGCACTGGTTCTTCCTCATCCAGAAGGCGCCGATCCCCGAGACGATGATCGGGCACGACCCGGCCGGCTACCTCGCCTTCAAGATGCGCGACCGCGGCATGGGAGACGATCCGTTCGACCCGCGCGCGTGGGCGGAATACGTGCGCTGCTTCACGCCGGAGGCCATCCACGCCACGTGCGAGGACTACCGCGCCGCCGCCACGGTCGATCTCGAGCACGACCGCGCCGACCGCGAAGCCGGGCGCAAGGTCGGCTGTCCGCTGCTGGTGCTCTGGGGCTCGCGGGGCGTCATCGAGAAGTGCTACGACGCGCTGGCCGAATGGCGGCGCGTGGCGACGGACGTGCGTGGCAAGTCCCTGCCGTCCGGCCACTACCTGCCCGAGGAGGTCCCGGACCTCGTCGCGGACGAATTCGAGACCTTCTTTTCCGAGTAGAGAGCCATGAAGACCTACAAGATCGCCACGATTCCCGGTGACGGGATCGGCAACGAAGTCCTTCCCGAAGGTGTCCGCGTTCTCGAGGCCGCCGGCCGCCGGTTCGGCATCGGCTTCACGTGGGACGAGAAGCCCTGGAGCTGCGAGTACTACGCGAAGCATGGCCGCATGATGCCCGAGGACGGCCTCGCCTCCATTCGCGGCCACGACGCCATCTACCTGGGCGCCGTGGGCTTTCCCGGCGTGCCGGACCACGTCTCGCTCTGGGGCCTGCTCGTGCCCATCCGTCGCGAGTTCCAGCAGTACGTGAACCTGCGACCCGTGCGCCTCATGCCCGGCGTGCCGAGCCCGCTGGCGAACCGCAAGCCGGGCGACATCGACTTCTGGGTCGTGCGCGAGAACAATGAGGGCGAGTATTCCTCGATGGGCGGGCGCATGTACGCGGGCACCGAGGCCGAGTTCGCCACGCAGCTCTCGGTCTTTTCGAAGAAGGGCACGGACCGCATCATGCGCTACGCGTTCGAGCTCGCCCGGAAGCGCACGAGGAAGCACGTGACGAGCGCCACCAAGTCGAACGGCATCTCCATCACGATGCCGTACTGGGACGAGCGCTTCAAGGCGATCAGCGCCGAGTACCCGGACGTGAAGACCTCTCAGTACCACATCGACATCCTCACCGCGCACTTCGTGCAGCATCCCGACTGGTTCGACGTCGTGGTGGGCTCGAACCTCTTCGGCGACATCCTTTCCGACCTGGGCCCGGCCTGCACGGGCACGATCGGCATCGCCCCCGGCGCCAACATCAACCCCGAGCGGGAATTTCCCTCGTGCTTCGAGCCGGTGCACGGCAGCGCCCCTGATATCGCCGGCAAGGGCATCGCCAACCCCATCGGCCAGATCTGGTCGGGAGCCATGATGCTCGAGCACCTCGGGCACGAGGACGCGGGCGCCGCCATCGTGGAGGCGATCGCGAAAGTGATCGCCTCGGGACCGAAGACGCGCGACATGGGCGGCACCGCCTCGACGAAGGAAGTGGGCGAGGCGATCGCCGCGGCACTCTAGCCGCCCCCGTTTTGCCGGAATGCGGCATCGCGTCATGGAAAGGCGGGGCTGAAATACGGTATACATCGGGGTGACGAGAGTCCCCATTTCCAGGGGACCCGACCCACGAGGAGATTTCACCATGCAACGACGCGAATTCCTGGTCGCCGGCGGCGCCCTGGCCGCCACCCTGTCCCTGCCCGCCCGCGCAGCCTTTCCCGACAAGCCCGTCCGCCTCATCATCCCGTTCGCCCCGGGCGGCGAATCCGACATCGGCGCCCGGCTGCAGCAGGGCGTCTTCCGGAAGATCACCGGGCAGGAAATGGTCATCGAGTCGAAGCCGGGCGCCGGTGGCGCGCTCGCCTGGAGCCAGCTCAACGGCTTCCCCGGCGACGGCTACACGGTCATGGGCACGAACCTGCCCCACATCGTCCTGCAGCCCCTCGAGGGCAACGTGCAGTACAAGACCGACGACATCGTGAACGTGCACTTCTACCAGTACACGCCGGACGCGATCATCGTCCGCAACGAGAGCCCCTTCAAGACGTACCAGGATCTCGTGAAGGGCGCGAAGGAGGCAGCAGGACCAGATCACGTTCGCCGGCTCGGGCACCAATTCGGCCAACCACCTGGCGCACACGCGGCTGAACAAGCTGATGGGCGCGAAGACGACCTACGTGCCGTTCAAGGGCACGGGCGACCTCGTCGCCTCCCTGCTGGGCGGGCACGTCTCCGCGGCCATGTCCTACAACACGCTCGCCCTCGCCCAGAAGGGCAAGGTCCGCGTCCTGGCCATCGCATCGGAAAAGCGGCTCGCCCTCTTCCCGGACGTGCCGACGTTCAAGGAGCTGGGTGGCGACTGGGTGGACGGCGCCTACCGCGGCTGCGGCGTCCCGAAGAGCACGCCGGAAGACATCCGCAAGCGCGTGTCCGACGTCTTCTCCGCGATCAACAAGGATCCGGAATTCCGCCAGAAGATGGCCGAGGGCGGCTTCGAGCTGATCGACGTCACCTACGACAAGATCCCGGCCTTCCTGGCCGAGCGGAAGCAAGCGTACATCGAGGCGGCCAAGCTGATGGGGCTCGCCAAGTAGGCGGGGCCGGACATTCTGCGGGCGGGGCGGCTATACTGCCGTCACAACATGTGGGACGCCGCAGCCCGGCCTACCCACGCCCGACAACAGCGACAGAAACGAGGAGGCGCCGGGTCACCGCCCGGCGATTGTGAGCGCATGAAGCACCTCATCAAGAATCCCCGCGACTTCTGGGCGGGCGTCATGTTCTTCACCCTCGGTGCGTTGTTCGCCGGCGTGGGGTTCACCTACAAGATCGGCACGGCGGCGCGCATGGGCCCGGGATACTTCCCGCTCGTGCTGGGGCTGATGCTCGCCGCATTCGGGGTGGCGATCGCGCTGCTCGCGCTGCGCGACAAGAATGCCGGCCCCGGCGTCGAGAAGTTCCACTGGAACGTGACGTTCTGGGTGCTCTTCCCGATCGTGCTGTTCGGGGTGGGGCTCAAGATCATGGGCATGATCTTCATGGGCCTGATGGTGGTGATCGTCTCGAGCATCGCGAGCGAGGAATTCAAGCTGCGGCCGGTCATCCTCCTGGCGATCGGCCTGGTGATCTTCTGCAGCATCATCTTCGTCGGCGGCCTCAAGCTGCCGATCCCGCTGTGCCCCGCTTTCGGGGTGTTCGAGCAACTCGCGGCCTGCCGCGTCTAAAGAGGCCGCCATGGAACTGCTCTCCAACCTGCAGCTCGGCTTCGGCGTCGCCCTGGCCGGAACCAACATCCTCTACTGCTTCATCGGGGTGCTGCTCGGAACCCTGATCGGCGTGCTGCCGGGCATCGGCCCGGTCGCCACCATCGCCATGCTGCTGCCGGCGACCTTCGTGCTCCCGCCCGTTTCCGCCCTCATCATGCTCGCGGGCATCTACTACGGCGCGAGCTACGGCGGCTCGACGACGGCGATCCTGGTGAACCTGCCCGGCGAGGTCAGTTCCGTGGTCACTTGCCTGGACGGCCACCAGATGGCGAAGCAAGGCCATGCGGGCAAGGCCCTGGGCGTCGCGGCGCTCGCCTCGTTCTTCGCCGGAACGGTCGCCACGCTCCTCATCGCCGCGTTCGCCCCGCCGCTCGCCGAGCTCGCCCTCAAGTTCGGCCCGGCCGATTATTTCTCCCTCATGGTGCTGGGCCTGCTCGCCGCCGTCGTCCTGGCGCACGGCTCCCTCATCAAGGCCGTGGCGATGATCATCCTGGGGCTGCTCGTCGGCCTCATCGGCACGGACGTCAATTCCGGCGTGGCGCGCTACAACTTCGGCCTGCCGGAACTGATCGATGGCGTGGGCATCGGTCCCATCGCCATGGGCGTCTTCGGGTTCGGCGAGATCATCCGCAACCTGGAGCACGGCCAGAAGCGCGAGGTGGTCGCCAGTCGCGTGACGGGCCTCTGGCCGAACTGGCAGGACATCCAGCAGTCGACGTGGCCCACCATCCGGGGGACCATTCTCGGTTCGTTCCTCGGCATCCTGCCCGGCGGGGGCCCCGTCCTGGGTTCGTTCTCGGCCTACACCCTCGAAAAGAAGCTGGCCAAGGATCCCTCGCGCTTCGGCAAGGGCGCGATCGAAGGCGTGGCGGCGCCGGAATCGGCCAACAACGCCGGCGCGCAGACGTCGTTCATCCCCCTGCTCACGCTGGGCATTCCACCCAATCCGGTGATGGCCCTCATGATCGGCGCCATGATGATCCACGGCATCCAGCCGGGCCCGCAGATCATGACGGCCAAGCCCGACCTCTTCTGGGGCATGATCGCCTCGATGTGGGTGGGCAACTTCCTGCTCGTCGTGCTGAACCTGCCGCTCATCGGGATGTGGGTGAAGCTCCTCTCGCTGGAATACCGGTTCCTCTACCCGGCGATCCTGCTGTTCTGCTGCATCGGCGTCTATTCGATCAACAACGCCTGGATGGACGTGCTGCTGGCCGCGGGTTTCGGCTTCATCGGCTACCTGTTCGGCAAGCTCGACTGCGAGGCGGCGCCCCTTCTGCTGGGATTCGTGCTCGGCCCGATGATGGAGGAGAACCTGCGCCGGGCGCTGCTCCTGTCGCGCGGCGATCCGGCGGTGTTCGTGACGCGGCCGATCAGCGCAACGCTCCTCGTGATCTCGGTGATCCTGCTCGTGATCGTGCTGATGCCGGCGATCCGGCAGAAGCGCGAAGAGGCCTTCGTCGAGGAAAGTTGACGGCGTCCTAGCCGAGTCGCGTCGCGAGCTCGGCGAGGTCGGCCACCACGCCGTCCGGCGGCGATCCCAGCCGCTCGGGCGGCGCCTTGGCCCGGTTGACCCACCACGTGGCGAAGCCGAAGGACTTGGCGCCCGCCGCATCCCACCCGTTGGAAGAGACGAAGCCGATCGACGCGGCCGGCCGCTCGAGGCGCGCGGTCGCGAGCGCGTAGACGCGCGGGTCCGGCTTGTAGACCGCGGCGTCGTGGACGGACAGCACGCGATCCCCGAACCAGACCCGAAGGTCGTTGTGGTCGATGACCGCGTCGAGCATGTCGGGGTGCCCGTTCGAGAGGATCGCGAGCATGCGACCGCGGGCGAGCCGCTCGAGCGCGCCGCGCACTTCGGGAAAGGGCGCGAGCTCGCGGTAGGCGCGCAGGAGCGCCGTGCGCGTGCCGGGCGGTGCGGCGAGGCCCAGCGAGTCGAGCGACCAATCGAGCGCGTCCGCCGTCACCGTCCCGAAATCGTCATAGCGCCCCATCAGGCTGCGAAGCCACGTGTAGTCGAGCTGCTTCGCGCGCCAGGCCTGCGAGAGCGCGGTCCCCTTGCCGGGAAAGTGCGACTCCGCGAGCCGCGTGACCGAATGCACGTCGAAGAGCGTTCCGTAGGCGTCGAAGACGAGGGCTTCGGTCTGCGCGGTCATGGGACTCCTCCTCAAAGGCGTTTTTCCCAGAATACGCCGCGCGCGGGCCGGTGGTAGCATTTCGACCAGCCATCCACCACGCCGGTCACTCCCCCATGCGCACCCGTTTCGCCCTTCTTGCCGCCGCGCTTTGCGTGGCCGCATTGCCCGCCCTTTCGCAGGGGTACCCGAACAAGCCCGTGAAGGTCGTCGTGCCGTTCCCGGCGGGCGGCCCGACCGACGTGCTCACGCGAGTGCTCGCGGACAAGATGGGTGCGCAACTGGGGCAGCCGGTCGTCGTGGAGAACAAGCCGGGCGCCGGCGGCTCGATCGGCGCCGATTTCGTCGCGAAGAGCGCGCCCGACGGCTACACGCTGGTGATGGCCACCGCGAGCACGCACTCGATCGGCCCGTACCTGGGCAAGCTTCCCTACGATCCCGTGAAGGACTTCACGCCGATCGTGTGGGTGGGCAACGCCACGAACGTGCTGGTGGTGAGCAACAACGTGCCGGCCTCGAACGTGAAGGAACTGATCGAGCTCGCGCGCAAGGACCCGGGTCGCCTCAACTACGCCACGAGCGGCATCGGCACGATATCGCACCTCACGAGCGAGCTCTTCGCGAGCATGGCGGGCGTGAAGCTCACGCACGTTCCCTACAAGGGGACGCAGCAGTCGATTCCCGATGTCATGAGCGGCCAGGTCGCGATCCTCTTCGACAACATCATGACGGCGATGCCCAACGTGAAGGCCGGCAAGGTGAAGGCGCTCGGCATCTCCTCGCCGAAGCGATCGGCGCTCGTGCCCGAGCTGCCCACCGTCGCCGAGGCCGGGCTGCCCGGTTTCCAGAGCCTCGTCTGGTTCGGCCTCCTGGGGCCGGCCGGGACGCCGAAGGCGGTCGTGGACCGCGTGAACGCGGAGCTGAACAAGGCGCTGCTGCTTCCCGAGATCCAGGCCCGCTTCGTCCAGGTGGGCTTCGAGCCCGCCGTCGGAACGAGCGCGGATTTCGCCCGGACCATGGAGCGCGATGCCGCCAAGTGGTCGAAGGTGATCAAGGATGCCGGCGTGAAGCCGGAGTAGCCGCCGTCCCGACGAACAACAAGAAAGCACCGAGCCGCCCGCCATGACCTTTTCCTGGGATTTTCCCTACGCTTCGCAGCGCATGCCCGTGATGGCGCGCAACATCGTCGCCACCTCGCAGCCTCTCGCGGCGCAGGCGGGCATGCAGGCGCTCGCGCGCGGCGGCAACGCGGTCGACGCGGCGCTCGCGGCGGCCATCACGCTCACGGTGGTGGAGCCCACGTCCAACGGCATCGGCTCGGACGCGTTCGCGATCCTCTGGGACGGCGAGAGGCTCGTGGGCCTCAACGCCTCGGGCCGCGCGCCCGCGGGGTGGACGCCGGAGCGATTCGCCGGCCGCACGGCGATGCCCCAGACCGGATGGGACGCGGTGACGGTCCCGGGCTGCGTTTCCGCCTGGGTGGCGCTCTCGGAACGCTACGGCAAGCTCCCCTTCGCGGACCTCTTCGGCGCGGCCATCCGCTACGCGCGCGACGGCTATGTCGTCTCGCCCATCACGGCGATGAGCTGGGCTCGCCAGGCGCCGACCTTCACGAAGTTCTCGGAGTTCGCGTGGACGTTCCTGCCCAAGGATCGCGCGCCGCGCGCCGGCGAGCGGTTCTACTGCCCCCAGCAGGCCGAGACGCTCGAGGAGATCGCGGCCACGAAGGGCGAGAGCTTCTACCGCGGCAAGCTGGCCGAGCGCATCGCGATGGCGAGCCGGGCGGACGACGGCGCGCACACCACCCAGGATTTCGCGAATCACCGCTGCGACTGGGTCGAGCCGCTGTCGATCGAGTACCGCGGCTACCGGCTGCACGAGATCCCGCCCAACGGGCAGGGCATCGTGGCGCTCATGGCGCTGGGCATCCTGCGGCACTTCGACCTGGCCTCCATGCCCGTGGACGGCGTCGAGAGCCTGCACCTGCAGCTCGAGGCGATGAAGCTCGCCTTCGCCGACGCGTACCGGTACGTGTCGGATCCCGCGACGATGGAGCTTCCGGCCGGCCGCCTGCTCGACGACGCCTATCTCGCCGGCCGGGCGAAGGCCATCGACCGGCAACGGGCGCAGGACCACGCGCCCGGCGACCCGCGTGCCGGGGGGACGGTCTATCTCACCACGGCCGACGAGAACGGCATGATGGTCTCGTACATCCAGTCCAACTACATGGGCTTCGGCTCGGGCATCGTGGTGCCCGGCACCGGCATCTCGATGCAGAACCGCGGCCACGGCTTCAGCCTGAAGCCCGGGCACCCGAACCTCGTGGGGCCGGGCAAGCGCCCGTTCCAGACGATCATCCCGGGCTTCCTCACGAAGGACGGCCAGCCCGTGATGAGCTTCGGCGTGATGGGCGGCAACATGCAGCCCCAGGGCCACGCGCAGATGGTCACGCGCATCGTCGACTACCAGCAGAACCCGCAGGCCGCCTCCGACGGCCCGCGCTGGATCGTGAACGCCGACTTCAGCGTGAGCTTCGAGGAGGGGCGCATCGCGCCGGCCGTGCTCGAGGCGCTCGCGGCCCGCGGCCACCGCATCATCGCGGCCGAGCGCGGCACCTTCGGCTTCGGCGGCGCGCAGCTCATCTGGAAGCTCGACGACGGGTACTGCGCCGGGTCGGACCACCGCAAGGACGGCCACGCGGTCGGGTTCTAGCGGGGCTCAGTCGCGCGGCAAGTCGACGGCCCGCGTTCGCGGGATTCGCGTGGCATCGTACCGGTGGACGGCCGCGTCGAGCAGCCGCGCCGGATTCTCGCCGTCGTCCGGGACTTCCTGCCCGAGGAACGCCAGTGCCCGGGCGATCCACTTGGTTGCCAGGCTCGCATCGATGGCGGGCGCGAGCGTCTGCTTGGAAAGTTTCTCGCCCCCGACCGTCACGACCGGGATGTGCAGGTAGCGGGGTGTCGGGAAACCGAGCGCGCGCTGCAGCGCGATCTGCCGGGGCGTCGAATCGAGCAGGTCCGCGCCCCTCACCACGTCCGTGACGCCGAGGTCGGCGTCGTCGACGACGACCGCGAGCTGGTACGCGAAGAGGCCGTCGCGGCGCTTCACGACGAAATCGCCGACGTCGCGCGCCAGTTGCTGCGATTGCGGGCCCTGCAGGCGGTCCTCGAATTCGATGGGCTCTTCGTCGACGCGCAATCGCTCGGCGCCGGCGACGTCGATCCCCAGCGCGAGTTCGCGGCAGGTGCCGGGATAGACGATGCCGTCAATACCGTGGGTGCCGGAGTCGGCGATCTCCTTGCGCGAGCAGCGGCAGCGATAGACGAGCCCGCGATCCCGAAGGCTCGCCAGGGCTTCCTCGTACCGCGCGGTGCGCGCCGTCTGCCGCACGATCGGGCCGTCCCAGTGCAGGCCGAGTGAATCGAGGGCGCGAAAAATCTCATCCTCGGCGCCGGGCACGGTGCGGGTGGCGTCGACGTCCTCGATCCGCAGGTGCCATTGGCCGCCGGCGGCGCGTGCGTCGAGCCAGCTCGCGACGGCGGCGACGAGGGAGCCGAAGTGCAGCGGCCCGGTGGGGGAGGGCGAGAACCGGCCGATGGGTTTCACGAGAGGAGCATCGCCGTGACGAGCGGATCCTCGAGGCGCTTCACGAACCATTTGGTCGCCTTGCCGGCGGCGGCCGGGCGCCAGGCGAGGACGATGTCGGCGGGCGGCCGCTCGGCTTCGGGCGCGAGGATGACGAGGCGCTTCGCATAGGCTTCCCGCTCGGCGATCCAGCGCGGCACCCAGCCCACGCCCAGTCCGGCGACGTGCGCGGCCACCTTGGCCTCCATCGTGCCGACGGTGAGGATGTCCTGGCCCGACAGCAGGCCCACGGTGCGCGGCGGCAGCAGTCGCGAGGTGTCGGCTATCGCGATCGCCCGGTGGCGAAGCAGCATCGCCTCCGTGATGGGGCCCGCTTCCCGGGCGAGCGGGTGGAAGGGCGCGGCGACCAGGGCCATCGCGATGGAGCCCAGGGGCCGGGCGGTATAGGCGCCCCCCGACGGCGCGTCTCCGGAAGCGCCAACGGCGAGGTCGGCCCGGCCGGCCGCCAGGGCATCCCACGTGCCGCCCAGCACCTCGTGCAGCAGCTTCACGCGAGTGCCGGTATTGGCCGCGTAGAACTCGGCGACCAGGCCCATGAGCTTCTCCGCGCCGATGAGGGTGCTCACGGCGATGCGCAGCTCGGCTTCCCAGCCCCGGGCGACCTGCCGGACGCGGCATTCGAGATCGGCGGCGATCCGAAGCAACTCCCGGCCTTCCTGCAGCAGCTCCCGGCCGGCCTCGGTCAGCTTGGCCCGGTGGCCCCGGCGGTCGAAAAGCTGGACGTCCAACGCTTCCTCGGCCTGTTGAACGGAGTAAGTGACCGCTGACGGAACGCGGTGAAGTTCGTCGGCGGCGGCGGCGAAGGACCCGCGCCGGTCGATGGCGTCCAGAACCTCAAGGGTTTCGAGGGTCAGCTTCAATGTTCAAAAATTTCGAGCGACATGGTGGAAATTATTCGCTATCAATAGGGAAATATCAATTCCATCATGTGGTTCATCGTTCAGCCAGTCAGCCGAAAGGAAACGACAATGATGGAGTTCCGCCGCAGCGAAGACCGGGGCCACGCGAACCACGGGTGGCTCGATTCCTTCCATTCCTTCTCGTTCGCGGACTACCACGACCCGGCCCACATGGGTTTCGGGGCGCTTCGCGTCATCAACGAGGACCGCGTGAAGCCCGGCATGGGCTTCGGCACCCACGGCCACCGCGACATGGAGATCGTGAGCTACGTGCTCGCGGGCGCCCTGGAGCACAAGGACAGCATGGGCAACGGCTCGGTCATCCGCCCGGGCAACGTGCAGCGCATGAGCGCCGGTACCGGCGTGCGCCACAGCGAGTTCAACCCGTCGTCGGCCGATCCGGCGCACTTCCTGCAGATCTGGATCCTGCCCGGCGTCACCGGCATCGCTCCCGGGTACGAGGAAAAGACGTTCTCCGAAGCCGACAAGCGCGGGCGCCTAGCCCTCATCGCTTCCCCGGACGGTCGCGAAGGCTCCGTGACGATCCACCAGGACGCGCTCCTTTTCGCCGGCCTCTTCGACGGCGACGAAGCGGCTTCGCTCGCGCTGGCCCCCGGACGCCGGGCCTACATTCACGTCGCGCGCGGCGAAGTCACCGTGAATGGCCAGCCGCTCGCGGCGGGCGACGCGGTGAAGCTCACGCACGAGCCGGCCGTTCGCCTCGAAGGCGGCCGCGAAGCCGAGGTCCTCGTATTCGACCTCGCCTGACCCCATCTACCTCCATCCACCGACAGGAATCCGACATGACCCCCGTCGCCCCGGCGCGAATCGCCCAGCGCGTCATCGCCTCGCAACCGGCCGCCGCCGGCACGCTGGCCGTGCGCCGCGCCTTGCCGGACCGCGAGCGCAAGGCGGTGGGCCCGTGGGTCTTCCTCGACCACTTCGGGCCGGCGCGCCTCGCCGGCGGCGACGGCGTCGGCCCGCATCCGCACGCCGGCATCGAGACCGTCACCTACCTGCTCGAGGGGCGCAACGAGCACCGCGATTCCGCGGGCCACTCGGGCATCGTCACCGCGGGCGGCGCGCAATGGATGACGGCAGGGCGCGGCATCGTGCACGCCGAGCGGCCCCTCATGGAATCGAACGGCGAGGCGATCGTGCACGGCATCCAGCTCTGGACGAGCCTGCCGCGCGCGATGAAGCTGATGCCGCCGGGCTACCAGCGCATCGAGGCGTCCGCGATCGCCCGGTCCGATCTTCCCGGGGCGCGTCTTCGGGTCATCGCCGGCGAGGTATCCGGGGTGCGCGGGCCGGCGCAGGCGCTGATGCCGCTTTTCCTCGCGCACGCCAGCATCGATCCCGGCGCGCGCATCGCGCTCGAAGTGGCGCCTTGTTTCGAGGCCGGCGCATACGTCATCGCGGGCCGGGGCGCCTTCGGTTCCGGGGATCCCCTTTCGGCGGGCGCCGGCGAACTGGCCGTCTTCGCCGACGAGGGTGGCCTTCTCGAGGCCGCCAATATCGGCACCGAACCGCTGGAGGCGCTCTTCCTGGGCGGGGCGCCCGCCGAGGGACCGCTCGTGTTCCACGGTCCCTTCGTCATGAACAGCGCCGAGCAGGTCCGCGCCGCGGAGATCGCCTTCCGCACCGGTCGCATGGGCACGCTCGCCGAATCCTGAATCCGCCGCACCGTCACTTTCCACATTCCAAGAAAGGAAACACCATGACCGACTTCCTGTTCTCCGCCGGCAAGCTGGGCAAGCTCACGCTGCCGAATCGCATCGTGATGGCGCCGATGACCCGCAGCCGCGCCATCGGCAACGTGCCGAACGACCTGATGGCGAAGTACTACGCCGATCGCGCCGACGCCGGCCTCATCGTCACCGAAGGCGTCGCCCCGTCGGCGGACGGGCTCGGCTACTCGCGCATCCCCGGGCTCTTCACCGACGAGCAGCAGGCGGGCTGGAAGAAGGTGACCGACGCCGTCCACGCGAAGGGCGGGCGCATCGTGGTGCAGTTCATGCACACCGGCCGCATCGGGCACCCGGACAACATGCTGGCAGGCGCGCGCATGGTCGCCCCCTCGGCCGTCGCCGCGGCCGGGCAGATGTGGACGGACCAGAAGGGCCTGCAGGACCACCCGGTTCCCGTCGAGATGACGGAGGCGGACATCGCGAAGGCCATCGGCGAATTTGTCGACGCCTCGAAGCGCGCGATCGCCGCGGGCTTCGACGGCGTGGAACTCCACGGTGCCAACGGCTACCTCATCGACCAGTTCCTCAACATGAAGTCCAACCGTCGCACGGACCGCTGGGGCGGCAGCGTCGAAAACCGCATCCGCTTCGCGGTGGAAGCCGCGAAGGCGGTGGCGGCGGCGATCGGCCCGGAGCGCGTCGGCATCCGCCTTTCGCCCTACGGCGTCTACAACGATCTCGGGCCGGACGCCGAGATGGACGCGGTGTACCTGGCGCTCCTGCGGGAGCTCAACGCGGTCGGCATCGCCTTCGTGCATTTCGTCGACGTCGGCGTGATGGGCGCGCCGGAGTCGAAACCGGTCCTGCGAAAGGCGATGCGCGAGGCCTTCGACGGCGCCTTCATCCTGAACGGCGGCTATGACGGCGCGAAGGCGGAGGCGGACCTCGCGGCCTCGGCCGGCGATTTCGTCGCCTTCGGCAAGCCCTTCATCTCCAACCCGGATCTCGTCGCGAAGCTGAAGTCGGGCGCGGCGCTGCGTCCGGCCGATCCGGCCACGTTCTTCACGCCGGGCGCGCAGGGCTACTCGGACTATCCTGTCGGTCTCGCCGCCTGATCGGAGCGCCTTCCATGACCGCCCGCATCCTCGCCTTCGCCGGTTCCGCCCGGCGCGATTCCCTCAACAAGAAGCTCGCGCGGGCGGCGCACGCCGGCGCGAAGGCGGCGGGTGCCGAGGCCACCTTCGTCGACCTCGAGGACTACCCGATGCCGATCTACCACGGCGATCTCGAGGTGGCCTCGGGCATGCCGCAGATGGCGCGCGAACTGCGCGCCCTGCTCCTCGCGCACGATGGCCTCCTCATCGCGTCGCCGGAGAACAACAGCTCGATCTCCGCGCTGCTCAAGAACACGATCGACTGGCTCTCGCGCGACGTGGGTGACGGCAAGGGCTCGAACTCGGGTCTCGCCCCGTGGCGCGGCAAGGTGGCGGGGATGCTGGCGGCCTCGCCCGGTGCCTTCGGGGGCGTTCGGCATCTGCCGCACCTGCGCCAGGTGCTCGCGGGGCTGGGCGTCACCGTCGTCGGCGCGCAGGTCGCGGTGCCGAAGGCCCACGAGGCGTTCGCGGCGGACGGGTCGCTCGCGGACGAGCGCGTCGCCAGGCAGGTACGCTCGCTGGCCGAGGCCGTGGCGGGCCTCGCGGCGAAGCTGCGGGCATAGGGCGGCCCTATCGGTCGCATAGGAAGATTTCATTGGCCTCGCGACCCATCGCGCCGGACAATATCCTCATACCCACCGCGAAGGAGAAGACCATGGCCAGGAAGAAATCCGCATCGAGCGTCGACATCGGCATCGCCGAACGCGACCGCGCGAAGATCGCCGACGGGCTCTCGCACCTGCTCGCCGACACCTACACGCTCTACCTCAAGACGCACAACTTCCACTGGAACGTGAAGGGCCCGATGTTCCAGACCCTGCACCTCATGTTCGAGACGCAGTACAACGAGCTCGCCCTCGCCGTGGACCTCATCGCCGAGCGCATCCGCGCCCTGGGCTACCCGGCGCCGGGTACCTACCGGGAATATGCGAAGCTCTCCTCCATCAAGGAGACCGAGGGCGTGCCCGAGGCCCGCGAGATGATCCGCCTGCTGGTCGAAGGACAGGAGGCCGTGGTGCGCACCGCGCGCGGTGTCTTCCCGCTGGTCGACAAGGCCCATGACGAACCGAGCGCGGACCTCCTCACGCAGCGCATGCAGGTGCACGAGAAGACGGCCTGGATGCTCCGGGCGCTCCTCGAGAAGTGAACCCGGCTTGAAAACCGGGCCGGCCGACCCGACGTCGTCCGGCCCTCCACTGGAGAACAGAATGGCCGTCGTCGAACTCACGAAGGAAAACTTCGAGCAGGTGATCACTTCCAACCCGATGGTCATCGTGGACTACTGGGCGCCCTGGTGCGGCCCGTGTCGCGGCTTCGCGCCCGTCTTCGAGGCGGTGGCCGAGGCGAATCCCGACATCGTCTTCGCCAAGGTCAACACCGACGACGAGCAGGAGATCGGGCAGCACTTCCAGATCCGTTCCATCCCCACGCTCATGGTGTTCAAGGAGCAGGTCATCGTGTTCTCGCAGGCCGGCGCGCTTCCCAAGGGGCCCCTCGAGCAGGTCGTGGCCAAGGCGAAGGAACTGGACATGGCCGACGTGCGCCGGCAAATGGCGGAGCAGGAGGCGGCGGAAGCGGCTCGTCCCTCCGCCTAGGCCTTTCGTCCCGCCGGGGGCACGGCCCGTCCCCGGCTTTGTTGAGTTTTGCGGCGGCACGCCTCACACTTCGCGGCTTCACCGACTGTGTCCGGAGTGTCCCGCATGATCGCCTCGTATCGCCGTTTCGCTTCCCTCGCCGCCGGCCTCTTCATGGCCGTCGCCGCACCCGCCTTCGCTCAGGCGCCCGCCAAGGCCGCGGCCCCGGCGGCGCCCCTCACCGCCGAGGACATCTGGAAATCGCCGCAGCTCTCGGGCATCACGCTCTCCCGGGATGGCAAGTACATGGCCGCCACGGCCCCGGTGCGCGGGCGCATGAACCTGGTGGTCGTCGAGCTCGAGTCCCGCAAGGCGCTCGCCCTCACGGGCTACGAGGATTTCGACGTCATCAGCGTGAACTGGGTAGGCAACAATCGCCTGCTCTATTCGCTCGGCCAGTTCAATTCGCCCACCGGCCCGGGCCAGTTCGACGGCGGCGGCCTCTTCATGGTGAGCAAGGACGGCAAGGAGTCGCGCCGCCTGTCGATGACCGTGCGCGAGACGCGCGGCCAGAACCAGAGCGTCTACCGGGGCTATCAATATTTCCGGTCGATCCCGGGCACGGACGAGGAGATCATCGCCAGCGGCAACATGGTGGATGCCGAGTCGAGCGATCTCTACCGCCTGAACATCCTCACGGGCCGCGCGACCCTGCTTACGACCGGACGCCCGTCCGAGTACGCGCAGTCGTGGATCCTGGACAAGAACCTCGTCCCGCGCGTCCTCACGGCCGGCGTGAAGGACAAGCTCACGCAGGTGGTCTGGTACCGCAAGGATGCGAATTCCCCCTGGTACGAGATCGCCCGTTTCGAGGCTGACAAGGGCCCGGCCTTCGTGCCGCTTGCCTTGGAGTTGAACGACAACAAGACCCTCCAGGTGGCCTACAACGGGAACCGCGACACCATGGCCGTGTTCCGGTTCGACCCGGAAGCGAAGAAGTTCGGCGAACTCGTCGCGCAGCACCCCAGGTACGACATGGGCGCGAACGCGCAGGGGCAAGGCGTCCCGGGTGTCGTCATCGAGCCGGAGACGGACAGGCTTCTCGGCTACGCCGTGCAAGCCGCGAAACCCGAGATCGTCTGGCTCGACCCGAAGTACGTCGCGCTGCAGGCGGCCCTCGACAAGCACATGCCGAACCGGATCAACCGCTTCCGGCGCGCTCCTGACGGCAAGCGCTGGCTCGTGACGTCCTTCTCCGACACGCTCCCGTCGCGGTGGTACCTCTTCGACGACGAGAAGAAGACGATCGAGGAGATCGGCTCGTCGAAGCCTTGGCTCGAGGGCAAGCTCGTCGAGCAGCGCCCCTTCACCTACAAGACGCGCGACGGACTGGAGATTCCCGGCTACTACTACCTGCCGAAGGACTGGAAGCCCGGCACGAAGTTGCCGACCATCGTGCACATCCATGGCGGCCCGCAGGTGCGCGCGGACACGTTCGGACAGGGCTTCGGCTACAACGAAGGGCAGCTCTTCGCCTCGCGCGGCTACGCGGTGATCGTGCCGAACTTCCGCATCACTCCCGGCCTGGGCTCGAAGATCTACTACAGCGGCTTCGGCACCTTCGGCCGCCAGATGTCCGACGACCACGAGGACGCGCTCAAATGGGGCATCGAGCAGGGGTTCGTCGAGCCGTCCCGCGTGTGCATGTCCGGCGCGAGCTATGGCGGCTACGCGCCGCTGCAGGCGATCGTGCGCAACCCCGGCATGTGGAAGTGCGCCATCGCGGGGCTCGCCGTGACCGATCTCAAGTACCAGCTCACGAGCTTCGACGGCGACATCCCGCGCAGCGAGCAGGCGGTGCAGATCTGGAAGTCGATCCTGGGCTCCAACGACTTTTCCTCGTCGCTGGTGAAGGAAATCTCGCCGGTCCACTTCGCCGACAAGATGAAGGGCAAGCCGATCTTCCTGTACGCGGGCCTCGATGACATCCGCGTGCCGATCGCGCAGATCCAGGACATGGCGAACAACCTCGAGTCCGCGGGCAACCCGGCCAAGGCATTCGTCGTGAAGCGCAGCGAGGGCCACGGCTACGGCAAGCTCGAGAACAACGTCGACCTGTACAACCAGATCTTCGAGTTCCTGAAGAAGCACCTGTAACGCTTCCCGCGGCGCCGGGGGGCGCCCGTAGAATGGCGGGACTTCCCACGAGGAACCCGCAAGGCGCCCCCATGCAGCCCACGCTCGACCTCCTGCGCGACGCGATCCGCGCGCATTACTTCGAAGACGAAACCGCCGCGCTCGCGCGGCTCCTCCCGGCGGCCCGGCTCGGCGAGGACGCCAGCGCGCGCGTCATGGCCGGCGCCCGGTCGCTCGTCGAGGGCGTACGCGAACGCCAGCGGCAATCCGCCGGCATGCAGTCCTTCCTCAAGGCGTACGACCTCTCCTCGCAGGAGGGCGTCCTGCTCATGTGCGTGGCCGAGGCGCTCTTGCGCATACCCGACGCGGCGACGGCCGACCGGCTCATCAAGGACAAGTTCTCGAAGGGCGAGTGGGAACGGCACCTCGGCCGGAGCGACTCGCTGCTCGTGAACGCGGGCACCTGGGGCATGATGCTCACCGGCCGCCTGGTGGACGTCGATCCGGCGCGCGCGGGCGAATGGAGCGGCTGGCTCGCGGGGCTTGCGTCGCGCGCGGGCGAGCCCGTGGTGCGCATGGCCCTGCGCCAGGGCATGAAGCTCATGGCCGAGCAGTTCGTCATGGGGCGCACCATCGCCGAGGCGCTGGAGCGAAGCCGGTCCGGCCCGCAGAAGCCGTTCCGCCACTCCTTCGACATGCTGGGCGAGGCGGCCTTCACCGAGGCCGACGCGAAGCGCTACCGCGTCGCCTACGAAAGGGCCATCGACGCCATCGCGCAGTCGGCCGGCGCGCAAGGCACGGTGTTCGACCGGCCCGGCATCTCGATCAAGCTCTCGGCCCTGCACCCGCGCTACGACTTCGCCAATCGCGAGCGCGTGCTCGCCGAACTGCTGCCGCGCGTACAGTCCCTGGCCGAACGCGCCAGGCGCGGCAACATCGGGATCACGCTGGATGCGGAGGAGGCCGACCGCCTGGACCTGTCGCTGGACCTCGTGGAGCGCGTATTCGCCTCGCCGGCGATGGCGGGCTGGGAGGGATTCGGCCTCGCGGTGCAGGCCTACCAGAAGCGCTCGCTCTTCGTGGTCGACTGGCTCGCGGCCCTGGCGCGTTCGCACGGACGGCGCCTCATGGTGCGCCTCGTGAAGGGGGCGTATTGGGATACGGAGGTGAAGCGTGCCCAGGCCGGCGGGATGGCCGGCTACCCGGTGTTCACCCGCAAGTGCAATACGGATGTGTCCTACCTCGCGTGCGCCGCCCGCATGCTCGCGGCGCCGGAGGCCTTCTATCCCCAGTTCGCCACGCACAATGCACACACCGTCGCCGCCATCCTGGAGCGCGCGGGCGACCTGCCGTTCGAATTCCAGCGGCTGCACGGCATGGGCGAGGAGCTCTACGCGGAGGTGACGGGCGCGCAGGGCCGGCCTTGCCGCGTCTACGCCCCCGTCGGCACGCACGAGGACCTGCTGCCCTATCTCGTTCGGCGCCTCCTGGAGAACGGGGCGAACACGTCCTTCGTGAATCGAATCGCCGACGTGACGCTTCCGGTCGAGCAGGTGGTGACGGATGCCGTGGCGGTGGCGCAGGGCCACCCGTCCAAGCCCAATCCGCGCATCGTGCTGCCGGTCGACCTGTACGGGGCCTGGCGCAATTCCGGCGGGATCGCGTTCGCCGACTCGGTCGCCGCGCAGCCGATTCTCGCCGCGATGGCGGCCCCGCTCGCGCGCACCGACTGGCGTGCGGCGCCGCTCGTGGCCGGCAACGAACGGGCGGGCGACTCGACGCCGATCGTCGATCCCGCGCGTGGCGTCGTCATCGGTCACGTGCGCGAGGCCGGCGCGGAGACGGTGGAAGAAGCGCTCTCCTGCGTGGCCGGCGCGAGGCTGCCGGATGTCGAGCAAAGAGCGCGCATCCTCGAGCGCGCCGCCGACGCGATCGAGGCCGATCGGGCGATGCTCATGGCGCTTCTGGCTCGCGAGGCGGGCAAGACGCTGCCGGACGCCCTGGGCGAGGTGCGCGAAGCCGCCGATTTCTGCCGGTACTACGCGATGCTCGCGAGGCGGCAGTTCGCGGCACCGGAGGTCCTTCCCGGGCCGACGGGCGAATCCAACGACCTGCGCCTCGTGGGGCGCGGCCCGTTCGCCTGCATCAGCCCGTGGAACTTCCCGCTGGCCATCTTCGCGGGCCAGGTGGCTGCCGCTTTCGCGGCGGGCAATGGCGTGCTCGCGAAGCCGGCCGAGCAGACCCCGCTCGTGGCCTTCGAGGTCGTGCGGCTGCTCATCCGCTGCGGCGTGCCTGCCGAGGCGATCGCGTTCCTGCCCGGCCGCGGCGAGGTCGTCGGAGCGCGCCTCGTCGCCGACCCGCGCGTGGCCGGCGTCGCGTTCACCGGGTCGACCGAGACCGCGCGCGCCATCAACCGGTCGCTCGCGGCCCGCGAGGGCCCGATCGTGCCCTTCATCGCGGAGACGGGCGGACTCAACGCGATGATCGTGGATTCGAGCGCGCTTGCCGAGCAGGTCGTGACGGACGCCGTCGCCTCGGCCTTCAACAGCGCCGGCCAGCGTTGCTCGGCGCTTCGCATCCTGTGCGTGCAGGAGGAGATCGCGCCTCGCGTGTTCGCCCTTCTCGAAGGCGTGACGGCCGAGCTGCGCCTGGGCGACCCCGCGCGGCTCGATACCGACGTGGGACCGGTCATCGACGCCGAAGCCCTCGCGATGCTGCGGGCCCACGCGACGCGCATGGACCGGGAGGCGAAGCTCCTGTGCCAGGCGAGCGTGCCGGCCGATGCCCGGGGCCACTTCTTCGCGCCGCGCGCCTACCGGCTCGCCGGGCTCGAAGCCATCGACCGCGAGGTGTTCGGCCCCATCCTGCACGTGGTGACCTTCGGCGCCGACGAGTTGCCCGCGATGGTCGAGCGGGTGAACGCGAAGGGCTACGGGCTCACGCTCGGCGTGCACAGCCGCATCGACGAGACCGTCGAGACGGTGCGACGCCTCGCGCGCGCGGGCAACGTGTACGTGAACCGCAACATGATCGGCGCGACGGTGGGCGTCCAGCCGTTCGGCGGCGAGGGTCTTTCCGGCACCGGGCCGAAGGCGGGGGGGCCCCATTACCTCCTGCGCTTCGCCACCGAGCGCACGTTCACCGTGAACACCGCCGCCGCCGGCGGCAATGCGGCACTCATCGCGTCCGCGGAATGAAGTTCGCCGCGCCGCTCGTCGAAGGACGCCTCGTGAAGCGCTACAAGCGCTTCCTGGCCGACGTCGAGCTCGAAGGAGGCGGGGCGATCACGGCGGCCTGCCCCAACACCGGCTCGATGATGGGTTGCTGCGAGCCCGGCAGCCGCGTGTGGCTCTCCGAGAGCGACTCGCCCACGCGCAAGTACCGCCACACCTGGGAGATCGTCGAGTCGGCGCGCGAACTGGTGGGCATCAACACGGGCCTTCCGAACCGGCTGGTGCGCGAGGCGATCGAAACGGGCGTCATCGCCGGGCTCTCGGGCTACGGATCGATCCGGCCCGAGGTGGCCTTCGGCGAGGAACGAAGCCGCATCGACCTGCTCCTGGAGGACGCCGCGCGGCCCGCCTGCTATGTCGAGGTGAAGAACGTCACGGCCGCGGTGACGGGCCGCGTCGCGCTCTTTCCCGATGCGGTGAGCGAACGCGGCGCCAAGCACCTGCGCGAGCTCATGCGGCTCAAGGGGCAGGGCCTGCGGGCCGTGCTCGTCTTCTGCGTGCAGCGCGGGGACGTGGACGAAGTGAGGCCCGCCGACGCGATCGACCCGGTCTACGGGCGCACGCTTCGGGAGGCGATCGCGGCGGGCGTCGAGGTGATGGCCTGGCGGGCGAAGGTGTCGACGCGGGACATCGCGATCGACACGAGCCTCGCGGTGCGCTGCCCCTAGTCCTCGGCGATGCCTGCCTTCAGCTTCGCGACGCCCTTGGGCGATTTCGTGCCCGAGAGCAGCACGATCATGGGCGTGCCGTCTTCCTTCCACGAGGCCACGGCGTCGCGGCAGATCTCGACGAACGTCTGCAGCTGGTCGGGGTGCTCGTTGGCCAGCGCGTCGATGTGGTCGTAGTAGATGAGGTAGCCCGGCGCGTCCACCCATTCCATGTCCGCGAGGCACTCCTCGAGCGCGTCCCAGTTGCCGCCGAAGTAGGCCGGGAAGCGCAGGGCCGTGGCCACGTGGTTGAGGAGTTGTTCCTTGCGGGCGATGAGCTTGCCCTCGATATGGAAGTACGCGTACTTCACCCGCTTCGCGGCCGCGGCGACGTCCTTGGGCGGCGCGTGCTCCGGCAGGAAGAACACGCCCCCCTTCTCGTCTTCCAGCAGGGTCTTCAGGGCTTCAAGCGCCATGGGTCGGCCTCATTCCCGTATTCGTCGGAAGGTCGCGTAGTGGTCGTCGGTGTACCAGTGGTCGCCCTGCTTTCCGGCGACGATGCGGCGCGCACCGCGCGTGCGCTCGCCGGGCGTGCGGACGGTGAATTCCCGGTAGTACCCGCGCTTCTGCCTCGGCAGGCGCCCCTCGCGGTTGCCGAAGACCGTGCCGTCCTTGGCATAGGGGTACGGCCCGCCCTTCCGGATGAGCGCGAGCGCCTCGCGCGCCTCGCGGGGGAGGTCCTTCGCCGCGATCTCCTTGTCGGCGAGCGCGGGCGCGCTCTCGCGCTGGGCCTGCGCGGGAAGCGCGAAGGCCGCGAGGATGAAGGCGAGGACGGCGACCCAGGCGCGCATCAGGCGTTACCCCGGGCCATCGCGATCTTGCCGGCGAGCTTCGCGTCGAAGCGCGCGCTGTCGATCACGACCCGTTCGTGGGTGCCCTCGCCGATCGGGTCCAGGCCGTCGTGCGCCTTCACGGCGAAGCTGAGCTTTCGGCCCTCGACGGCAGCCAGGGTGACGGCCACCTCCACGGTGAGGCCGGGCGGCGTCGCCGCCGTGTGGGTGATGTCGACGCGCGTGCCCAGGGATTGCTCGGCGGGCCAGTCGAGGTGCGGCTTGATGAGCTCGACCGCCGCCCACTCGCAAAGCGCCACGAAGTAGCCCGTCGCGAAGACCGCGGGCATCAGCTGGAAATCGGGCGCGTCGGGATAGATGTGCGGCACCGTGCGGGTCGGCGGCACGGTGTAGCGGAAGGTGCCCGCGAGGCCGGGCTGGAGCGAGGGCTTCATCCGCCCTTGGGCCGGTTGGGGCAGTCGGCCTTCAGGCAATCCGCGTACAGGTACAACGAATGGTCGTGGATGGCGAAGCCGCGATCGCGGGCCACCTTGGACTGGCGCTTCTCGATCTCGGGGTCGAAGAACTCCTCGACGCGGCCGCACTGCAGGCACACGAGGTGGTCGTGGTGGTTGCCTTCGTTCAGCTCGTAGACGGCCTTGCCGCCCTCGAAGTGGTGACGCACCAGCAGCCCCGCCTGCTCGAACTGGGTGAGGACGCGGTAGACCGTGGCGAGACCGATGTCGGCGTGCTCGTCGAGGAGCCGGCGGTAGACGTCCTCCGCCGTCATGTGGCGTTCCGGCCCTTTCTGGAAGAGCTCCAGCACGCGAAGACGCGGGGCGGTGACCTTGAGGCCTGTGCTTCGCAGTTCGTGGGGTTCGGTCATGGTCGCGGTAGCGGGGCGGGGACGAATCCATGATAACCGCGTTCCGCGGGGCGTTGGAGGCCGGGCGGCGAGGGTGCCGCGCTATAATGCGCAGCTGTTTCCCCCCGCCCCGACCGCCCCCATGCGCCTTCCTGCCACGCTCGTCCTCGCCGCCCTCCTCACGGGCTGCTCGCTCGTGCACCGCATCGACATCCAGCAGGGCAACGCCGTCCCGCCCGAGAGCTACCTCAAGGTGAAGACCGGGATGACGCGGCCGGAGGTCCGGCAATTGCTGGGCACGCCGCTGCTGACGGACGTTTTCCACGCCAATCGCTGGGATTACTTCTTCCGCAACGAGCGCGGTGGCAAGCTGGTGGAGGAGAACCGCTTCTCGGTGTATTTCGTCGACGAGAAAGTGGCGCGCATCGAGGGCTCGCCCACCCCGTCGGCCAGCCGCGGGCAAGTGGTAGGCATGCCGGGGCAGGCCTCCGCCCCGGCTTCGGCACCGGCCCCCGCTCCCGCCTCCCCGCCGGCCGCGGCGCCCGCCCCGCCTCCCACGCCTTCCACGACGCCACTGAAGTGAGTGCCGTTCGCCTCGCCATCGCGGGCGCGGGTGGCCGCATGGGCCGCGCGCTGCTCGAAGCCGCCGGTGCCACGCCCGGCGTGGTCGTCTCGGCGGCGCTCGAGGCGCCTTCCTCGCCGCTCCTGGGGCGTGACGCGGGCGAACTCGCTGCTTCAGCCCGGGGGGTGGCGATCGGATCGGACATCGCCGCCGCCTGCGCGAGCGATGCGCTCATCGATTTCACGCGTCCGGCGGGGACGCTGGCGCACGTGGCCGCCTGCACGGTGGCCGGCAGGGCGATCGTCATCGGCACCACGGGTTTCGAGCCGCACGAAATGGACGCGATCCGCGCCGCCGCGACGAAGATTCCCATCGTGCTGGCACCCAACTTCAGCATCGGCGTGAACGTGGCGCTCAAGCTCGTCGACCTCGCCTCGCGTGCACTCGGGCCGGACTACGATGTCGAGGTGTTCGAGATGCACCACAGGCTCAAGGTGGACGCGCCCTCGGGCACCGCGCTCAAGCTGGGTGAAGTGGCGGCGAAGGCCCGCGGGACGACGCTCGAGAAGGATGGCGTCTTCGCGCGGCATGGCGTGACCGGGGAACGCAAGGGCGGCACGGTCGGGTTTTCCGTGGCGCGCGCCGGCGATGTCATCGGCGATCACACGGTCTTCTTCGCCGGCGCGGGGGAGCGGATCGAGATCACGCACCGCTCGAATTCCCGCGCGACCTACGCGCAGGGGGCGATCCGGGCCGCGAAGTGGCTGGTTGGCCGGGCGCCCGGGCTCTATGGCATGGACGACGTGCTGGGGATCAAGGGCTGACGATTGGCGAACGGCGTTGGAACCACAGATGAACACGGATGAACACAGATGATTCGTGGCTGATCGTTGTTCATGCCCATGGCTGCTTCGGCTTACCGGTTCAGTTCGCGCTATGGGGCATAGCCTTGCGCTTGATCAATCTACGTTCATCGGTGTTCATCCGTGTTCATCTGTGGTTCCAACGCCTTTCCCTCACACGAAAAGCCCGACGACCGCAGCCGTGAGGCACGTGGCCAACGTCCCCGCCACGATCGACTTCATCCCCAGCGCCACGATCTCCCCCCGCCGCTCCGGCACCATCGCCCCCATCCCCCCGATGAGGATCCCCAGGCTGCCGAAATTGGCGAAACCGCAGAGCGCATAGGTCATCAGCAGCCGCGATCGGGGCGACATCGCCTCCGCCGGCAGCTTCGCGAGGTCGAGATAGGCGATGAATTCGTTCAGGATCGTCTTCGTCCCCAGCAGCGCGCCGCCGGCCTGCGCTTCGGCCCAGGGCACGCCCGCCATCCACGCGAGCGGGGCGAATGCCCACCCGAGCACGCGCTGCAGCGTGAAAGGTGCGCCGGCAAAGGAGGGCAGCAGGCCCAACGCCGCGTTGGCGAGGTGCACCAGCGCCACCAGCACGATCAGCATGGCGATCACCTGGATGAGGAGCTGCACCCCCTCGACGGTCCCGCGTGTCACCGCGTCCATGGCGCTCGCGTCCTGGCGCGGAATGTCCACGCTCGCTTCGCGCGACATTTCGCCCGGCACCATGAGGGCCGCCACGACGAGGGCAGCGGGCGTCGCGACGATCGAGGCGATGAGGATGTGTCCCAGCGCGTCCGGCACCACGGGCAGCAGCACCGCGCCGTAGAGGGCCATGACCGTGCCCGCCACCGTGGCCATGCCGCACACCATCACCATGAAGAGCTCCGCGCGCGTGAGGCGCGCGAGGTAGGGCTTCACCACCAGGGGTGCCTCGACCATGCCCACGAACACGTTGACCGCCGACGAGACGCCCACGGCGCCCGACAGGCCCATCGTCTTCTCGAGCACCCGGGAAAACGCCTGGACCATCCACGGAAGGATGCGCCAGTGGAAAAGCAGGGCGGACAGGGCGCTCACCACCAGCACGAGCGGTAGCGCGCGGAAGGCCAGAACGAACGAGGCCGCGGGGTTCGTCTCGGCGAAGGGTGCCGGCCCGCCGGCCAGGTAGCCGAAGACGAACGCGGTGCCGGCCTGGGTCGCCCGTTCGAGAGCCGCGAGGGCCGCGTTGAGCGAAAAGACGGCCTCGCGCAGCCAAGGAACGGCAAGAAGGACAGCGGCGAGGCCGACCGTGAGCGCGAGCCCGGAGGCGACCAGCCGCCACCGGATGGCCTGCCGGTTCTCCGAAATCGACCACCCGAGGGCGACGAGAAGGGCGATGCCGGCGAGGGCGTGGAAGGTCTGCATGGGGACGCACCGATTATCGCCCCAGCCGCGCCCCGCATTGAAGGAAGGGCCGGAATTTGCTATGATTTCGGTTCAATGAAAGCGGGATGAGCCCAAGGCGGTAGACAAGCTCCTCCCGTTTTTTTGCGCCCGTCGTTTCCCCCGTTTTCTGGAGCCGTCCTTGTCGCCGAAGACCCCCGCCCTCCTGGTACTTGCCGACGGGTCCGTCTTTCGCGGCACATCCATCGGCGCCCCCGGTCGCACCGTGGGCGAGGTGGTGTTCAACACCGCGATGACGGGCTACCAGGAGATCCTCACCGATCCCTCCTATGCCGGGCAGGTCGTCACCCTGACCTACCCGCACATCGGCAACACCGGCACCAACGCCGAGGATTTCGAATCGCGTGGCGTCTTCGCCGCCGGCCTCGTGATCCGCGACCTGCCGCTGCTTGCCTCCAGCTGGCGCATGACCGAGACGTTGCCGGCTTTCCTCGCGAAGCACGGCATCGTGGCGATCGCCGACATCGACACCCGCCGCCTCACGCGCATCCTGCGTTCCAAGGGGGCGCAGAACGGTTGCATCGTGACCGGGCGGGCGGGCGAATCCGCCCATTCGCTCGACGAGGCCGAGGCGCTCGCCGCCGCCAGGGCCGCCCCGTCCATGGCCGGGCTGGACCTCGCCAAGGTCGTGAGCTGCAAGGAACGCTACGAGTGGAACGGCGCGCTCTGGTCGCTCACGGCCGGGCACCCCCCTTCCGGCGAGACGAGATTCCACGTGGTCGCTTACGACTACGGCGTGAAGCACAACATCCTGCGCCACCTCGCCGAGCGCGGTTGTCGCGTGACGGTCGTGCCGGCCCAGGCGGGCGCGAAGGAAGCGCTGGCCTTGAAGCCCGACGGCGTCTTCCTCTCCAACGGGCCCGGCGACCCGGAACCGTGCACCTACGCGATCGAGGCCATCCGCGAGATCGTCGCGAGCGGCACGCCGACCTTCGGCATCTGCCTGGGCCACCAGCTCCTGGGCCTCGCGAGCGGGGCGAAGACGGTCAAGATGAAATTCGGGCACCACGGCGCCAACCACCCCGTGCAGGACCTCGACACGAAGCGCGTCCTCATCACGAGCCAGAACCACGGCTTCGCGGTGGACGAGGCGACGCTGCCCGCCAACGCGCGGCCCACGCACCGCTCGCTCTTCGACGGCTCGCTCCAGGGCATCGAGCGCACGGACAAGCCGGCGTTCAGCTTCCAGGGGCACCCCGAGGCTTCGCCGGGCCCGCGCGAGATGGACTATCTCTTCGATCGCTTCATCGGTCTCATGGAGAAGCGAAAGGCATGAAACCGCAGATGAACCGTGGTCGCGAAGCGCCGTTCCTGGATACAGATGAACGCAGATGGCTTTCCCGAAAGTCGTGCCCTGCGATGCCGCATGGGCAGGCAGTCATTCGCAATGAAGGCGACGCCACAGATTCGATGATCATCCGCGTTCATCCGCGTTCATCTGCGGTTCCAATGCCTTACCCCGCGGAAGCGGCGACCCCATGCCTAAGCGCACCGACATCAAGAGCATCCTCATCATCGGCGCCGGCCCGATCGTCATCGGCCAGGCGTGCGAATTCGACTATTCCGGCGCCCAGGCCTGCAAGGCCCTGCGCGACGAGGGGTACCGCGTCGTCCTCGTGAACTCCAATCCGGCCACGATCATGACGGATCCGGACATGGCCGACGTCACGTACATCGAGCCGATCACCTGGCGCATGGTCGAGCGGATCATCGAGAAGGAACGCCCGGACGCGCTCCTGCCGACGATGGGCGGGCAGACGGCGCTCAACTGCGCGCTCGACCTCGCCAAGCACGGCGTCCTCGACAAGTACGGCGTCGAGATGATCGGCGCGAAGAAGGAAGCCATCGACAAGGCCGAGGACCGCGAGAAGTTCAAGAACGCGATGGCCAAGATCGGGCTCGAAAGCGCGCGTTCCGCGCTCGCGCACTCCCTGGAGGAAGCGCTCCAGGTCCAGGCGAGCGTGGGCTTCCCCACCGTGATCCGCCCGTCGTTCACGCTGGGCGGCGCCGGCGGCGGCATCGCCTACAACATGGACGAATTCGTCGCGATCTGCGAGCGGGGCCTCGAGGCCTCGCCCACCAAGGAACTCCTCATCGAGGAAAGCGTCCTGGGCTGGAAGGAGTTCGAGATGGAGGTGGTCCGCGACAAGGCGGACAACTGCATCATCATCTGCTCCATCGAGAACCTCGATCCCATGGGCGTGCACACGGGCGATTCGATCACCGTCGCGCCGGCCCAGACGCTCACGGACAAGGAATACCAGATCCTGCGCGACGCCTCGATCGCCTGCCTGCGCGAGATCGGGGTGGAGACGGGTGGCTCCAACGTGCAGTTCGCCATCAACCCCGACGACGGGCGCATGGTCATCATCGAGATGAACCCTCGCGTCTCACGTTCCTCGGCGCTCGCCTCGAAGGCCACGGGCTTTCCCATCGCCAAGATCGCGGCGAAGCTCTCGGTGGGCTATACCCTCGACGAGTTGGCCAACGAGATCACCGGCGGCGCGACGCCGGCCTCCTTCGAGCCCACGATCGACTACGTGGTGACGAAGGTGCCGCGCTTCGCCTTCGAGAAGTTCCCGCAGGCCGACGACCGCCTCACCACGCAGATGAAGAGCGTGGGCGAGGTGATGGCCATCGGGCGCAACTTCCAGGAATCGCTCCAGAAGGCCCTTCGCGGCCTGGAGGTCGGCGTGGACGGGTTCAACCTCAAGTCCGTCGACATGGAGAAGATCGAGGACGAGCTCGCGTACCCGCGCGCCGAGCGCCTCTGGTACGTGGCCGATGCCTTCGGGGTCGGCATGAGCCTCGAGGAAGTGCACCGCTGCACGAAGATCGACCGGTGGTTCCTCGCGCAGATCAAGGACCTCGTCGACACCGAGCTCGCCATCGAGAAGCGCTCGCTGGCCGACTTCACGCCGCAGGAGCTCCGGGACCTCAAGCGCAAGGGCTTCTCCGACCGGCGCCTGGCCTACCTGTGGAAGACGAGCGAGCACCAGGTGCGCGCGCGCCGGCACGCGCTGGGCATCCGCCCGGTGTACAAGCGCGTGGATACCTGCGCGGCCGAGTTCGCGACGAAGACGGCCTACCTCTACTCGACGTACGACGAGGAGGACGAATCCGAGCCGACCGACCGCCGCAAGATCATGGTGCTGGGCGGCGGGCCCAACCGGATCGGCCAGGGCATCGAGTTCGACTACTGCTGCGTCCATGCCGCGCTCGCCCTTCGCGAAGACGGCTACGAGACCATCATGGTCAACTGCAACCCCGAGACCGTGTCGACCGACTACGACACCTCGGACCGCCTCTATTTCGAGCCGCTCACGCTCGAGGACGTGCTCGAGATCGTCGACAAGGAGAAGCCCGAGGGCGTCATCGTGCAGTTCGGCGGCCAGACGCCGCTCAAGCTCGCGCGCGACCTCGAGGCGGCCGGCGTTCCCATCATCGGCACGAGCCCCGACTCGATCGACAAGGCCGAGGACCGCGAACGCTTCCAGCAGTTGCTGCACGAGCTGAAGCTCCTGCAGCCGCCCAACCGCACGGCCCGCACGCCCGAGGCCGCGCTCGAGGCGGCGCGCGAGATCGGCTATCCCGTCGTGGTGCGCCCCTCGTACGTGCTGGGCGGGCGCGCGATGGAGATCGTGCACGCCGAAAGCGACCTCGTGCGCTACATGAAGGAGGCCGTGAAGGTCTCCAACGACTCGCCGGTGCTCATCGACCGCTTCCTGAATGACGCCATCGAGGTGGACGTCGACGCGGTGAGCGACGGCAAGCAGGTGATCATCGGCGGCATCATGGAGCACATCGAGCAGGCCGGCGTGCACTCCGGCGATTCGGCGTGCTCCCTGCCGCCGTTCAGCCTGTCCGAGGAACTCAAGGACGAGCTTCGCCGGCAGACGGTGGCCATGGCGAAGGGCCTGGACGTCGTCGGGCTCATGAACGTCCAGTTCGCGATCCAGGACGACAAGGTCTTCGTGCTGGAAGTGAACCCGCGCGCCTCGCGCACGGTGCCCTACGTCTCCAAGGCGATCCGCACGCCGCTCGCCAAGGTGGCCGCCCGCTGCATGGCCGGGCGCTCGCTCGCCGACCAGGGCGTCACCCGGGAAATCGTCCCGCCGTACTTCTGCGTGAAGGAGGCCGTGTTCCCCTTCATCAAGTTCCCGGGCGTCGACACGATCCTCGGGCCCGAGATGAAATCCACGGGCGAGGTGATGGGCGTGGGCGAGAGCTTCGCCGAGGCCTTCGTGAAGAGCCAGCTCGCCGCCGGGGTGCGCCTGCCGACCTCCGGCAAGGCGTTCCTCTCGGTGCGCGACGAGGACAAGCCGAAGGCGGTCGAGATCGGGCGTACGCTCACGGGCCTGGGGTTCTCGCTCGTGGCCACCCGCGGCACCGCCGCCGCGCTCGTCGCGGCCGGCCTCAAGGTGCAGGTGGTGAACAAGGTGATGGAGGGCCGCCCGCACGTGGTGGACATGATCCGCAACAAGGAGATCACCCTGATCGTCAACACGGTCGAGGAGGATCGCCGCTCGGTTCGCGATTCGTGGTCGATCCGCAACATGGCGCTGCAGATGCGCGTCACGTTCTACACGACGGTCGCCGGCGCCCGCGCCGCGTGCGTCGGCATGCAGCACCTCGAGGAACTGCGGCCCTACAGCCTGCAGGACCTGCACGCCACCATCGCCTGAGGAGGGCCAGCGGCCATGTCGAAGATACCGATCACCGTCGCGGGCTCGGAGCTCATGAAGTCCGAGCTGCACCGGTTGAAGACCGTCGAGCGCCCGGCCGTCATCACGGCGATCGCGGAGGCGCGCGCCCACGGCGACCTCTCGGAGAACGCGGAGTACGACGCGGCGCGCGAGAAGCAGGGCTTCATCGAGGGGCGCATCCTCGAGCTCGAGGGCAAGCTCGCCAACGCCCAGGTCATCGACCCGGCGCTGCTCGAGGACGACGGCCGCGTGGTCTTCGGCACCACGGTCGAACTGGTGGACGCCGCGAGCGGCGAGGGCAGCGTGTCCTACCAGATCGTCGGCGAGGACGAGGCCGACATCAAGCTCGGCAAGATCTCCTACTCCTCGCCGATCGCCAAGGCCCTCATCGGGAAGTACGCGGGCGACGTCGCAGAGGTCCGGGCGCCGGGAGGGGTGAAGGAGGTCGAGATCGTGGACGTCCGCTACGAGTAGCTTCCTTGGCGACTTCCCGGGCGCGATCCTTGAGGTCGGTCTTGGGCGTCGGCTTCGCGCGGGCCTTCGCGGACTTCGCCTTGGCTTTCGGCTTCGCCTTGGGCGCGGGGGCTGGCGCGACCGCAGGCTTCTTGTCCGGGTTCTCCCGCCAGACCACCAGGATCTTCCCGATCGACTGAACCGGATGGGCCTCGAGCTTCTCGCAGATTTCCGCCATCCAGGCGCCGCGCAGGTCGCGCTCGTCGGTGGCGGCCTTCACCTTGATGAGCTCGTGCGCCGCGAGGGCGCGGCCGATCTCGGCGAGCACGGTTTCGGTGAGCCCCTTGTCGCCGATGATGACGACGGGCTTGAGGACATGGGCCAGCGCGCGCAGTTCGCTGCGGCGGGCGAGGGAGATCGGCGTTTTCATGCCCGGATTATCGCCCGAATCGCGGGGGGGCGGCCGTGAAGCGCTCGAAGAGCAGCCGAGACTGGCTCAAGCGCCACGTGAACGACCCCTACGTCCAGCGATCGAAGAAGGAGGGCTGGCGGGCGCGGTCGGCCTACAAGCTGCTCGAGATCGACGAGAAGGACCGGTTTCTCGCCCCCGGCGGCGTCGTCGTGGATCTCGGAAGCGCCCCGGGTGGCTGGACGCAGGTGGTGGTGAAGAAGGTCGGCGCGAAGGGGACGGTGATCGCGATCGACCTGCTCGCCATGGAGCCGGTCCCCGGATCGGCCTTCCTGCAAGGCGATTTCGCGACGGGCGCAGGCCTCGCCGCCGTCGAGGCCGCGCTCGGCGGAACACAGGCGGATGTGGTCTTGTCGGACATGGCCCCCAACCTGTCGGGAATCGCGATCTCCGACCAGGCGCGCTCGATGGCGCTGGCCGAACTGGCGCGGGATTTCGCGCTCGACCACCTGAAACCGGGCGGCGTCTTCCTGGTCAAAGTGTTCCAGGGGGTCGGCTACGACGAATTCCTCAAGTCGCTGCGCGGGGCGTTCGACAAGGTGGTCATGAGGAAGCCCGACGCCTCCCGGGACGAAAGCGCCGAGCAGTACCTCCTGGCCCGGGGTCCGCGCCGTTTCGGCTGAAATGCAACAACGCAGCGCCCCCCGCTCTTGAAACCGGGGACCACCGCCCGAACTTTGCTATAGTGGTTCTCCCGGTATTCCCTTTATCCCCCTGATTCCGCACGGTCTTTTGCAAAGGGCATCGCAGTGAACAATACGGTTCGCACGATCATGGTCTGGCTCGTCATCGGCGTGGTCCTGACCATGGTCTTCATGCAGGTCGGCAATCGCCAGTCGAGCGCGAACGTCCTCGACTACTCGACCTTCATGGAAGAAGCCCGCCAGGGCCGCATCGCCAAGGTGAAGATGGACGGCGGTCGCACCCTGAAGGCCTCCACCAAGGACGGCAAGAACTACACGGTGTACACGCCCGGCATCCAGGACCCGTGGATGGTCTCGGACCTGTTGAAGAACGGCGTGAACGTCGAGGCGAAGCCCGAGGAGGAGCCCTCGCTCCTCATGAACATCTTCGTGTCGTGGTTCCCGATGCTCCTGCTCATCGGCGTGTGGATCTTCTTCATGCGCCAGATGCAGGGCGGCGGACGCGGCGGCGCCTTCTCGTTCGGCAAGAGCCGGGCGAGGATGCTCGACGAGAACACGAACCAGGTGACGTTCGCGGACGTCGCGGGCGTGGACGAGGCCAAGGAAGAGGTCGGCGAGCTCGTCGACTTCCTGCGCGATCCCAGCAAGTTCCAGAAGCTCGGCGGGCGCATTCCGCGCGGCGTGCTCATG
Organism: Betaproteobacteria bacterium; assembly: GCA_016711875.1. Classification (GTDB taxonomy): domain Bacteria; phylum Pseudomonadota; class Gammaproteobacteria; order Burkholderiales; family Usitatibacteraceae; genus FEB-7. The sequence goes on from JADJSD010000001.1 coordinate 1,957,703, forward strand.
GTCGGCTCGCCCGGCACGGGCAAGACGCTGCTCGCGCGCGCCATCGCGGGCGAGGCCAAGGTGCCCTTCTTCTCCATTTCCGGCTCCGATTTCGTCGAGATGTTCGTCGGCGTGGGTGCCGCGCGCGTGCGCGACATGTTCGAGCAGGCGAAGAAGAACGCGCCCTGCATCGTGTTCATCGACGAGATCGACGCGGTCGGCCGCCAGCGCGGCGCGGGCCTGGGCGGCGGCAACGACGAGCGCGAGCAGACGCTGAACCAGCTGCTCGTCGAGATGGACGGCTTCGAGGGCAACTCGGGCGTCATCGTCATCGCCGCCACGAACCGCCCGGACGTGCTGGACCCGGCGCTCATGCGCCCGGGCCGCTTCGACCGCCAGGTGGTCGTGCCGCTGCCGGACATCCGCGGCCGCGAGCAGATCCTGCTCGTGCACATGCGCAAGGTGCCCATCGCGCCGGACGTGGATGCTTCCGTCATCGCGCGCGGCTGCCCCGGCTTCTCGGGCGCGGATCTCGCGAACCTCGTGAACGAGGCCGCCCTCTTCGCCGCGCGCGGCGCCAAGCGCCTGGTGGACATGGATGACTTCGAGCGCGCCAAGGACAAGATCATCATGGGCGCGGAACGCCGCTCCATGGTGATGCCCGAAGAGGAGCGCAAGAACACCGCGTACCACGAGTCCGGCCACGCCATCGTCGCGAAGCTCCTGCCGAAGACGGACCCGGTGCACAAGGTCACGATCATCCCGCGCGGCCGCGCCCTGGGCGTCACCGTGCAGTTGCCGGAACAGGACCGCTACAGCTACGACCGCGGCTACCTCCTCAACAACATCGCCGTGCTCTTCGGCGGGCGCATCGCCGAGGAGGTGTTCATGCACCAGATGACCACCGGCGCCTCGAACGACTTCAAGCGCGCGACCGACATGGCGCGCCGCATGGTCACCGAGTGGGGCATGTCCGATACGCTCGGGCCCATGGTCTACAGCGAGAACGAGGGCGAGGTGTTCCTCGGCCGCTCGGTCACGACGCACCAGGCCATCTCCGACGAGACCATGATGAAGGTCGACAGCGAGATCCGCCGCATCATCGACGAGCAGTACAACCTCGCGAGGAAGCTCCTCGAGGACAACCGCGACAAGGTCGAGGCGATGACCAAGGCCCTGCTCGAATGGGAGACCATCGACGCCGAGCAGATCGACGACATCATGGCCGGCCGCCCGCCGCGCCCGCCCAAGCCCGTCGCGTCCTCGCGCCCCAACTCGCCCCCGGGCGATGGCGGCAGCAAGGTGGCGGACGCCCCATCGCACGCCTCGCCTGCCGAGAGCGCCTGACGCGCCGTTTCGTGCGCCCGGTGATCAGCCCGAAGGGGTGGCCTCGCGCCACCCCTTTCTTCGGGTGAACGCCATCCTCGACTGCGGCCCGCGCCGCCTCATCCTGGACCGTCCCCTCGTGATGGGGATCGTCAACGTCACCGCCGACTCGTTCTCCGACGGCGGCCGCTTTCTCGACCCGTCGTCGGCCATCGCCCAGGGCGAACGTCTCGCCCGCGAGGGCGCGGACCTCGTGGACGTGGGCGGCGAATCGACGCGGCCGGGCGCCGTGCCGGTGGCGCTCGAGGAGGAGCTCGCGCGAGTCATCCCGGTGGTGAAGGCGCTGGCCGCGAAGGGCATCGCCGTCTCCGTGGACACGATGAAGCCCGAGGTGATGCGTGCGGCCGCCGAAGCCGGCTGCGCGATGCTGAACGACGTGAACGGTTTTCTCGCGCCCGGCGCGCTCGAGGCCGCGGCCGCGAGCGGTGCCGCGATCTGCGCGATGCACATGCAGGGCACGCCCGCGACGATGCAGGCCGAACCCCGCTATGGCGACGTGGTCTGCGAGGTGCGCGATTTTCTCGCCGGTCGCGCCCGGGAACTCGAGTCCGCCGGCGTTCGCCGCGAGCGCATCGTGCTCGATCCGGGCTTCGGCTTCGGGAAGAACTTCGCCCACAACGTGGCGCTCGTGAAAGGGCTCGGCGCGATCGCGGCCCTGGGCTACCCCGTGCTCGCGGGCCTGTCCCGAAAGCGCATGATCGGCGAGATCACGGGTCGCGCGGTGGAGGAACGAACCGCCGGGAGCGTTGCGGCGGCCCTTGTCGCGGTGCAGAATGGCGCGGCCATCGTGCGCGTGCACGATGTGTTGCCGACGGTGGATGCGCTCAAGGTCTGGGCCGCACTCCGGTAGGCGAGGTTCCTTCGGAAAACAGGATCGTGAAGCGACAGTATTTCGGTACCGACGGCATCCGCGGGCGCGTGGGCAGCGCCCCCATCACTCCCGAATTCGTCTTGCGGCTCGGCTATGCGGCCGGGCGCGTGCTTTCGCGAGCCGACATCGCCTCGCCGCACCGCGACCGCCCCGCCGTGCTGCTCGGCAAGGACACGCGCATTTCCGGCTACATGCTGGAGTCGGCCCTCGAGTCGGGGCTATCCGCGGCGGGCGTCGACACGCTCCTGTCGGGCCCGATGCCCACGCCGGGCGTCGCCTTCCTCACGCGGGCGCTCCGGCTTTCGGCCGGCATCATGATCTCCGCCTCGCACAACCCGTTCGAGGACAACGGCATCAAGTTCTTCTCGGCCGAGGGGCTCAAGCTGCCGGACGCCGTGGAAAGCGAGATCGAGGCGATGATGGAAAGCCCGCTCGAGTGCCGTCCCTCCGCGCAGCTGGGCAAGGCCGTGCGCGTGCACGATGGCGAAGGCCGCTACATGGAGTTCTGCAAGGGCACCTTCGCCAAGCACCGCACGCTGCGCGGGCTCAAGCTCGTGGTCGACTGCTCCCACGGCGCCTGCTACCGCCTGGGTCCCCGGGTGTTCGAGGAGCTCGGCGCGGAAGTGATCGCCATCGGCAACCATCCCAACGGCGTCAATATCAACGACCGATTCGGCGCGACGCACCCCAGGACGATGGCCAAGTCCGTCGTCGAGCACGGCGCGGATTTCGGCATCGCGTTCGACGGCGACGGCGACCGCCTCGCGATGGCCGACCGCGACGGCACCCTCTTCGACGGCGACCAGCTTCTCTTCGCCATCGTGAAGCACCGCCACGAGGCCGGGCGCCTGAAGGGCGGCGTCGCCGGCACGCTCATGACCAACTTCGCGCTGGAGCGGCGGCTCGGCGAGCTCGGCATCGCGTTCGCGCGCGCGAAGGTGGGCGATCGCTACGTGCTCGAGCTGCTGCACGAGCGCGGTTGGGATTGCGGCGGCGAGAACTCGGGCCACATCCTCGCCCTCGATTGCCATTCCACGGGCGATGCCATCATTTCCGCCCTGCAGGTGCTCGAGGCCGTGGTGGCCGCCGGCCAGAGCCTCGCGCAGTTCACCGCGGACCTCGTGCTGCTGCCCCAGATCCTGTTGAACGTGAAGCTCGCCGAGCGCAAGGACGTCATGGGCGCGCCGGCCGTGATGCAGGCGGTTGCCGCGGCCGAGGCCTCGCTGGCCGGGCGTGGACGGGTGCTCCTGCGCCCCTCGGGCACGGAGCCGGTCATCCGGGTGATGGTGGAGGGAGAGGATCCCGTTCGCGTGAAGGCGCTGGCGGAATCGATCGCCGAGGCCGTCCGCAAGGCGGCCTAGCCGCTAGCCCTCCGCAACGGCCTCGAGCACGCCCTGCGCGATGCGTCGCGGGCGCTCGCCGATGCCGAAAGCGGCGCGCGGGTCCGCCCGGGCATCCACCTCCACGACCTTCGTGCCCGACGCGACCCTTGCGCCGTCGTGCGTGAGCCCCCTCAGAACGCCCGCCAGGGGCGCCAGGATCGCGAGCGTCCCGATGCGCGCGACGACCTCGCCTTCGGCCACGGCGGCGCCGATGGCGCGTTCCGTGCGGAAGATCCCCGGCGCCGGCGCGTAGACGAATCGCTCGCGCCCGTGGCCGCCGAGCTCCCGCGGCTCTCCGCTGTAGCCGCGCGCCGCCCCGACATGAAGGAGTCGCCCGAGGTTCTCGCCCCAGCCCGTCTCGACCACCCGGTCCGCGTTGAGGCCCGCGACGAAGCCGGGGCCGAGCCCGACGACGAGCGGGGCCAGCCCCCGGATGGGCTCGACGGAAGCGTGCTTTCGCACGCGCGCGTCCACCAGGACGTCCGGCTCGACGACCCGAAGCACCCGGTCGAAGGGCAAGTCCGTGACGGGCAGCGCGCGGCCGCAGCCGATCATGGGGGGCAGGTCCGAGGGCGACGCGGCGCGCTTGGCCAGGAGCGATTCCAGCCGGGCGGAGCCCTCGAACAGCGCGTCGGTGAAGGCCATGCCGCGGCGGGGATGGGCCGGGAGCGGGTCGTCGTGCAGAACCACCGAATGGCCCGCGAAGCAGAGTGTGTGGGCCACGGCCGAGCCGATGTCCCCGGAGCCTCGGACGAGAAGTATCGCCATGGACGGGATTATCCCCCCACCAGCCCGCAGACCTGTCACGGAATTGTCATGGCCGGTGCCTAGACTCGGGCGTCTGGAATTTCCCCGTTCCCCATTTCCCGGAAGACCCCCATGAACCGCATACTCAAGTCGTTCGCGATCGTCGCAGCGTTCGCGCTGTCGGCCCCGGCCTATGCCGCCGAAATCACCGGTGCCGGCGCTTCCTTCCCGGCTCCGATCTACGCCAAGTGGGCCGACGCCTACCAGAAGGCCACGAGCAACAAGCTCAACTACCAGTCCATCGGATCCGGCGGCGGCATCAAGCAGATCATCGCCAAGACGGTCGACTTCGGCGCCTCCGATGGCGTGATGTCCCCCGAAGACCTCCAGAAAAACGGGCTGATGCAGTTCCCGACGGTCATCGGCGGCGTCGTGCCCGTGGTGAACGTCGCCGGCCTCAAGCCCGGCCAGCTCAAGCTCACGGGCCAGCTGCTCGGCGACATCTACCTGGGCAAGGTCAACAAGTGGAACGACAAGGCCATTGCCGACCTGAACCCGGGCACCGCGCTGCCCGACCAGGCGATCGCCGTGGTTCGGCGCGCGGATGGTTCGGGCACCACGTTCATCTTCTCGAACTACCTGACCAAGGTGAATGCGGAGTGGAAGGAAAAGGTCGGCTTCGGCACCGCCGTGCAGTGGCCCATCGGCCTGGGCGGCAAGGGCAACGAAGGCGTCTCGGCGTTCGTGCAACGCATCCCCGGCGCCATCGGCTATGTCGAGTACGCCTACGCGAAGCAGAACAAGCTCACGCACGCCTCGATGCGCAACCAGTCCGGCAACTTCGTGCAGCCGGACGATCTCACCTTCAAGGCCGCCGCCGCGGGCGCCGAGTGGGCGAAGAACGCCTTCGGCGTGATCCTCACGGAGCAGCCCGGCAAGGACAGCTGGCCCATCACCGGCGCCACCTTCATCCTCATGCACCTCAAGCAGGAAAAGCCCGCGCAGGCCGCCGAGGCGCTCAAGTTCTTCGAGTGGGCCTACAAGAACGGCAACGCGATGGCCGACGAGCTCGACTACGTCGCGTTCCCGGACGACGTGAAGAAGCAGATCATGGCTGCCTGGGCGAACATCAAGGACGCGAGCGGCAAGCCCGTCTACGCCCCGAAGTAGCGCGGAGCCCGATCGCCCATGAGCATGACCGCCGACTCCATGCCCGGTATGGCCATGGGTGAAGAGGGTGGCAAAATGGCCGTCATGCCCCCGAACAAGCCCGTGAAGGCCGTGTCGTCCTCCCTGGGCGACACGATCTTCTTCAACATCACCCGCGCATTCGCCCTGATCGCGCTGTTGATGCTCGCGGGCATCATCGTCTCCCTGGTGTACGCGGCGTGGCCGTCCATCCAGAAATACGGCCTGCCGTTCGTCTGGACGAGCGACTGGAACCCCCCGGCGGAGAAGTTCGGGGCCCTCATCCCGATCTACGGCACGATCGTCACCTCGATCATCGCGCTGGTGATCGCCGTTCCGGTCAGCTTCGGCATCGCGCTCTTCCTCACGGAGCTCTCGCCGGCATGGCTTCGTCGTCCGCTCGGCACGGCCATCGAGCTGCTGGCCGGCATCCCGTCGATCGTCTATGGCATGTGGGGGTTGCTCGTCTTCGCCCCGATCTTCTCCAAGTACATCCAGCCGCCCCTGGGTGCGACGCTGGGAAACCTTCCCCTGGTGGGCAAGCTGTTCGCCGGCCCGCCCATCGGCATCGGCCTGCTGTGCGCCGGGATCATCCTCGCGATCATGATCATCCCGTTCATCGCCTCGGTGATGCGGGACGTCTTCGAGGTGACGCCCGCGATGCTGAAGGAATCCGCCTACGGTGTCGGTGCGACGACGTGGGAAGTCGTCTGGAACGTCGTGCTGCCCTATACCAAGGTGGGGGCCCTCGGCGGCGTGATGCTCGGCCTGGGGCGTGCCCTCGGCGAGACGATGGCGGTGACCTTCGTGATCGGCAACACCAACTTCCTCAATTCCGCCTCGCTGTTCGAGCCGGGCAACAGCATCACGTCGGCGCTCGCCAACGAGTTCGGTGAGGCGTCGCCGGGGCTGCACACCGCCGCACTCATCGAGCTGGGCCTCATCCTCTTCGTCATCACCTTCGTCGTCCTCGCCTTCTCGAAGCTGCTGCTCATGCGGCTCGCCAAGGGCGAAGGCAGCAAGTCCTGAGAGGCGCCGTGAATCTCCACCAGAGCCGCTATCTGACGAACCGGGTCGCCCTCGCGCTTTCGCTGTCGGCGATGGCCTTCGGCATATTCTGGCTGATGTGGATCCTCTGGACCGTCCTCGACCTCGGGATCGCGGGGCTGTCGCTGGACCTGTTCACGAAGATGACGCCGCCGCCCGGCGCCAAGGAGGCCGGTGGCCTCGCCAACGCCATCGCGGGCAGCGCGATCATGGTGGGTCTCGCGACCGCGATCGGGACGCCCATCGGCATCCTCTCGGGCGTGTACCTGGCCGAGTACGGTCAGAGCACCTGGCTCGGCAACGTCACGCGCTTCATCAACGACGTGCTGCTGTCGGCTCCCTCCATCGTGATCGGCCTGTTCATCTATGCCGTCTACGTGGCCCAGGTCGGCGGGTTCTCGGGCTGGGCGGGCGTGATCGCCCTCGCGCTCATCGTGATCCCGGTGGTGGTGCGCACGACGGAGAACATGCTCATCCTCGTGCCCAACAGCCTGCGGGAGGCGGTCTACGCCCTGGGCGCCCGCAAGTGGGAGGTGATCCTCAAGGTGACGATCCGCGCCTCGAAGGCTGGCATCATCACGGGCATCCTCCTCGCCGTCGCGCGTATCGCGGGCGAGACGGCGCCGCTCCTCTTCACTTCGCTCTCGAACCAGTTCTGGAGCCTGAACCTGAACGAACCGATGGCGAACCTGCCCGTCACCATCTTCAAGTTCGCCATGAGCCCGTTCACGGACTGGCAGCAGCTGGCCTGGGCGGGCGTCTTCCTGATCACCCTGGGCGTGCTCGCGATCAACGTCGCGGCGCGCGTGCTCTTCCAAGAGAAGCGCTGAAGCCGGAGCCCCGCATGAATGCCGTCGCCGAAGAGATCGCCGCCCCGCCCCTCGTGACCGAGGTGGCCTTCCGCAACTTCAATTTCTACTACGGGAAGTTCCACGCCCTCAAGAACATCAACCTGGAGATCTTCCGCCGCCAGGTCACGGCGTTCATCGGACCCTCGGGTTGCGGCAAGTCGACGCTGCTGCGCACGATCAACCGCATGTACGACCTGTATCCCGAGCAGCGGGCCGAGGGCGAGTTGATCCTCGGCGGCAAGGACATCCTCTCGCGCGGCACGGACATCTACGACCTGAGGGCCAAGGTGGGCATGGTCTTCCAGAAGCCCACGCCCTTCCCGATGTCGATCTACGACAACATCGCCTTCGGCGTGCGGCTGCACGAGAAGATGGGGCGCGGCGAGATGGACGAGCGGGTGGAGTGGGCCCTCAAGAAGGCCGCGCTCTGGGGGGAGGTCAAGGACAAGCTGGGCCAGTCCGGGATGAGCCTGTCGGGCGGCCAGCAGCAGCGACTTTGCATCGCGCGCGGCATCGCGGTGAAGCCGCAGGTTCTGCTGCTCGACGAGCCGACCTCGGCCCTGGACCCGATCTCGACCCTCAAGATCGAGGAGCTCATCACCGACCTGGCCGACGATTTCACGATCGTGATCGTCACGCACAACATGCAGCAGGCGGCGCGCGTGTCGGACTACACGGCCTACATGTACCTGGGTGACCTCGTGGAGTTCGGCGAGACCGACCGGATCTTCCTGAAACCCACCCGGAAGGAAACGGAAGACTACATCACGGGGCGCTTCGGCTAGACCGGGCGCGATCTCGAGGTCAGAGGAGTGCCCGGATCCGCTCCGGAAGCACGCAGGCCCAGACGACGGTCGTGGTGAGCAGTGCCACCAGCACCGCCGCGCTGCCCACGTCCTTGGCCCGTCCCGAGAGCGGGTGGTGCTCCGGCGAGATCCGGTCGATCGCGCTCTCCACCGCCGAATTGAGCAATTCCACCACGAGCACCATCAGCACGCTCGCCGCGAGCAGCGCGCGTTCCACGCCGGGCATCGGCACCAGGAAAGCCACGGGCAGCAGGACGGCCGCGAGCGCCACTTCCTGCCGGAAGGCGTTTTCGTGGTGCCAGGCCGCGCGCAGCCCCGCCATCGAATAGAAGAACGCATTCACTACCCGGCGAATGCCCGTCTTGCCCTTCATGGGGTTCATGGCGGGGGGCTTTCCGGGCGGGGGTGTCGGCGAGGGATTGTCCATGGGGTAGGGGAAGCGTATCCGGTGGCCAGCATAGCGGAAGGCGCGCGGATCGGACACGAGGCTGAAACGTGCGCAGCCTACGATTCGTCGGGTGACTCGACCGGGTCCTGGCCCGGTCGGGCAAGACCCCCAACCACCGGGATACCCTCCTCTGGTGGCTTTTCGGGCGATCCTCGGATCGCCCTTTTTTATGGTTTCGCCGAGCCCGCCTCGTACCACCCCTTGCTCGCATTCACGATCTTCACGACCGCGAGCATCACGGGAACCTCGATGAGCACGCCCACCACCGTCGCGAGCGCGGCGCCCGACTCGAGGCCGAATAGCGTGATCGCCGCGGCCACGGCCAGCTCGAAAAAGTTGCTGGCCGCGATGAGGCACGAAGGCCCGGCCACCTCGTGCGCGACGCCGAGTCGCCGGTTGAGCCAGTAGGCGAGGGCCGAGTTGAAGAACACCTGAAGCAGGATCGGCACGGCGAGGAGCGCGATCACGAGCGGCTCGCGCAGGATCGCCTCGCCCTGGAAGCCGAAGAGCAGCACGATGGTGGCCAGGAGCGCGGCGATGGAGAGCGGCCCGATTCGCCTGAGCGTCGCCTCGTACGCCGCCTGTCCGCGCGCGAGGAGCAGGCGCCGCCAGAGCTGGGCGAGTACCACGGGCGCCACGACGTAGAGCACGACCGAGGTGAAGAGCGTGTCCCAGGGCACCGTGATGCTCGACATGCCCAGGAGCAGCGCGACGATCGGCGCGAAGAGAACGATCATGAGCGTGTCGTTGAGCGCCACCTGGGAGAGCGTGAAGTACGCGTTGCCGCGGCAAAGCTGGCTCCACACGAACACCATCGCCGTGCAGGGCGCCGCCGCGAGGAGGATCAACCCCGCGATGTAGCTGTCGACCTGGTTCGCCGGGAGCCAGGGTGCGAACAGGTGGCGCACGAAGATCCACGCGAGCAGGGCCATCGAGAACGGCTTCACCGCCCAGTTCACGAAAAGCGTGACGCCGATGCCGCGCAGGTGCGCCTTCACCTGCCCGAGGGCGGCGAAGTCTATCTTGAGCAGCATCGGCACGATCATCACCCAGATGAGCGCGCCCACCGGCAGGTTTACCTTCGCGACTTCGAGCGAGCCGATGGCGACGAAGGCGCCGGGGAAGACCTGCCCCAGCCCGATGCCCGTCGCGATGCACAGGGCCACCCACAGGGTCAGGTACCGCTCGAAGAAGCCGATGGCCGGTGCCGGAACGCTCACGAGCTCCCGATCTCGCGCAGGCGGGTCGCGAGCGCGTGGCGGTCGAGCTTCCCGGCGGGCAGGCTGGCGAACAGCTCGATGCGGCGCTTGAGCGTGAGGTAGGTGTCCAGGAAGGCGCGGCGCTTTTCGTCGTCATTGCCCTCCACGGCGGAGGGATCCGGCACGCCCCAGTGCGCCGTCATCGGCTGCCCGGGCCAGACGGGGCAGACCTCGCCGGCGGCGTTGTCGCAGACCGTGAAGACGAAATCCAGCTCCGGCGCACCGGGCGCGGCGAACTCGTCCCAGTTCTTGCTGCGCAAGTCGTCGACCGGGTAGCCATTCTTCGCGAGCAGTTCGATCGCGAAGGGATTCACGCGCCCCGACGGGAAACTGCCCGCGCTGAAGGCCCGGATGCGCGAGGGGTCGATGCGAGAGGCGATGGCCTCCGCCAGCACGGAGCGCGCGGAGTTGTGGGTGCAGAGGAAAAGCACGTTGAGCGGACGGTCGGCCATGGGCGCCTCAGCTGCAGCAGGAGGTCGCGGAAGGCTTGGCGCCGGCCTTCGGGGCGCAGCACGCCGTTTCCGGCGGCGCTGCCCCATGGAAGGTCGGCACCGTATCGAGCGTGCGGTAGGTTTCCCAGGCCACGCCCTGCGGATCGCTCACCCAGTGCTTGTCCGACTTCGCGTAACAGCAGGACACGCCGCGCTCCTCGCGCACGGCAATGTCGGCACGATCCACGGCGGCGCGCATGCCCGCCAGCTCTTCGTCGGTTTCCACCTGGAAGCCCAGGTGGTCGATGCCGGTCGATGCCCGGCTTCGCTGCGAGATGGCGAAGTTGAGGCGCGGATCCTCCACCATCCACTTGGCGTAGTCGGGCTTCTCGACGGTGGGCGGGGGCCCCGAAGAGCTGCGTGTAGAAACGGATGCTCTCGGGAAGGCTGGCGACGCTGACGTGCACGTGGAATCGCTTCATGGGATGTCCCTTCGAAGGGTTGCGGGCGGGCAGCAGCCGGCGAGGGCGGTCTCGACCGTCGAGAGGCATTCGCTCGGCATGCCTTGGCAGCAATGCTGGGTGAGATAGGTCATGAGCGTGGCCATGCGCTCGAAATTCGCCGAGTAATAGATGAAGCGCGCCGCGTTGCGCGGCGTGACGAGGCCGGCCCTCGCCAGTTCCTTGAGGTGGAAGGACAGCGTCGCGGGGCTCACGGCGAGCCTTTCCCCGATCGCACCGGCGGCCAGGCCTTCCGGCCCCGCCTGGACCAGCAGTCGAAAGATCGCGAGGCGGGTTTCCTGGGCCAGCGCTGCCAGGGCATTGACGGCGTCTTTTGATTCCATAATTCGAATATTATCGAAATAAATGGCGGACCGTCAACGGGAAGCAGGAAATTCAGCCCTGCTCCGAAACCCGGGTGCGGGCCGAAATTGACCCTCGGTGCTGCATCGCGGTAAAATCCTTCGGTTTTGAGGGGCGCTTACATGCGGATCGGCCACGTCGTCGGGAACTGGAAGCTGAACGGCAGCCTGTCCGGGAATGAAACGCTCCTCGGATCGGTGAAGGCGGCAGTCCCGAAAGCGGCCGGTTGCCGTTTCGGGGTTTGCGTTCCTTACCCGTACCTGGCGCAAGTCAAGGATTTGCTGGCCGGATCGGGTGTCGAATGGGGCGGGCAGGATTGCAGCCGGTTCGACAAGGGCGCCTACACCGGGGAAGTCTCCGGGGCGATGCTGGCGGAATTCGGGTGCACCTACGCGATCGTGGGCCACTCGGAGCGCCGGACGATATTCGGCGACACGGATGGGGTCGTGGCGGAGAAATTCGCGGCGGCCCGGCGGGCGAAGCTCACGGCGATCCTGTGCGTGGGCGAAACGCTCGAGGAACGGGAGCGGGGCGTGACGGAAGAAGTGCTCGCCCGGCAGCTGGACGCGGTGCTGGAAAATCAGGGCGCCGCGGCCCTTGACGGGGCCCTCCTGGCTTACGAGCCGGTGTGGGCCATCGGCACGGGCAGGACGGCCACGGTGGCGCAGGCGCAGGCGGCTCACGCGTTCCTGCGGGGCCGGGTGGCGAAGAAGGACGCAAGAGTTGCGGAGGCGTTGCCGATCCTCTACGGAGGCAGCGTCAAGGCCGCGAACGCGGCGGAATTGTTCGCGATGCCGGATGTCGATGGCGGTCTCATCGGCGGGGCATCGCTGGTAGCGGAAGAATTCGCGGCGATCTGCCAGGCGGCGATCGCGCGCAAGGGATAGCAATGCAGACTCTGATCATCGTGTTCCACGTGCTGGCGGCGGTTGCGATCGTCGTGCTCGTGCTCCTGCAGCACGGCAAGGGCGCGGACATGGGCGCCGCCTTCGGCAGCGGCTCCGCCGGCAGCCTCTTCGGCTCCGCGGGCGCCGCCAACTTCCTTTCGCGCTCCACGGCCGGCCTCGCCGCCGTGTTCTTCGCGACGAGCCTCGCGCTCACCTATTTTTCGGCCACCCAGTCGAAGTCCGGCGGCGTGACGCAAACGCTGGACGCGGCAGGGAAGAAGACCGAAAGCAAACCGGCGGCGCCCGTTCCCTCGGCGCCCGCACCGTCGGGGGATCCTGCGAAGTCCACGGAGATCCCGAAGTAAGCCTCGCAGTGCCTGCAGCATCAAATGCGGTCGTGGTGGAATTGGTAGACACGCTGTCTTGAGGGGGCAGTGCCGAAAGGCGTGAGAGTTCGAGTCTCTCCGACCGCACCATTCGGTTCGAAGCATCGCCGGGAATCCGGCACGGGAACAACCTCGTCGCCTGGGGCGCCATGCTGGAAAACTATTTTCCCGTCTTGCTCTTCCTCGCCATCGGCTGCGCCGTCGGCATCGGCGCCCTCATCGCGAGCGGCGTGCTGACGAAGCTCACCGGCGTCGGCAGCCCGGACGCGGAAAAACTCACCCCGTACGAATGCGGCTTCGAGGCCTTCGAGGACGCGCGCATGAAGTTCGACGTGCGCTACTACCTCGTCGCCATCCTCTTCATCCTGTTCGACCTCGAGATCGCCTTTCTCTTTCCCTGGGCCATCGTGCTGCAGGAGATCGGCTGGTTCGGCTTCTCGGCCATGATGATCTTCCTGGGCATCCTCGTGGTCGGCTTCGCGTACGAGTGGAAGAAAGGTGCCCTGGAATGGGACTGATGACACGCGCCGTGGAGGCCGCCCGATGAGCGCGCTGAAGGAAGGCGGCATCTCCGACCAGGGCTTCGTCGTCACACAGGTGGACAACGTCCTTAACTGGGCGCGCACGAACTCCCTGTGGCCGATGACCTTCGGCCTCGCCTGCTGCGCGGTGGAGATGATGCACGCGGGCGCTTCGCGCTACGACCTGGACCGCTTCGGCATCGTCTTCCGCCCGAGCCCGCGCCAGTCGGACCTCATGATCGTCGCCGGCACGCTGTGCAACAAGATGGCCCCGGCCCTTCGCCGCGTGTACGACCAGATGGCCGAGCCGCGCTGGGTGCTGTCGATGGGCTCGTGTGCCAATGGCGGGGGCTACTACCACTATTCCTATTCCGTCGTTCGCGGCTGCGACCGCATCGTGCCCGTGGACGTTTACGTTCCCGGATGCCCGCCGACGGCCGAAGCGCTCCTCTACGGCCTGATCCAGTTGCAGAACAAGATCAAGCGCACGCAGACCATCCGGCGCGGCTGACCGATGACCCCCCACCTCCAGGCGCTGCAAGACGCCGTCACCGCCGCCCTCGGCGAAAGGCTCGTCCGGGCGAGCGTCGACCGGGGTGAGCTCACCCTCGAGGTGAAGGCGGCCGACTGGTTCGAGGCCTCGCGCATCCTTCAGTCCGACGCCGGCCTCGCCTTCACGATCCTGGTCGACTTGTGCGTCGTCGATTACGAAGGCTTCGGCGAGGGCGAACGCGAAGGCGGGCGCTTCGTCGTCGTGATCCACCTGCTGTCCATCGACCGCAACCGCCGCGTGCGCGTGAAGGCGACCTGCGAGGACGACGGCTTCCCGATGATCGATTCCGTCATCGACGTGTGGCCCTCGGCCAACTGGTTCGAGCGCGAGGCGTTCGACCTCTACGGCGTGGTGTTCAACGGCCACCCGGACCTGCGCCGCATCCTCACGGACTACGGCTTCGTCGGGCACCCCTTCCGCAAGGATTTCCCCATCTCCGGCCACGTCGAGATGCGCTACGACCCCGAGCAGCGCCGCGTGGTCTACCAGCCGGTGACCATCGAGCCCCGCGAGATCGTCCCGCGCGTCATCCGCGAGGATTCCTACGGCGTGGGCGGGAAGCGCTGACATGGCCGAGATCAAGAACTACACGATGAACTTCGGGCCCCAGCACCCGGCGGCCCACGGCGTGCTGCGCCTCGTGCTCGAGCTCGACGGCGAGGTGGTGCAGCGCGCGGACCCGCACATCGGCCTGCTGCACCGGGGAACGGAAAAGCTCGCCGAGACGCGCACCTACCTGCAGAGCGTCCCGTACATGGACCGCCTCGACTACGTGTCGATGATGGCCAACGAGCACGCCTACGTGATGGCGATCGAGAAGCTCGTGGGCGTATCGGTGCCCGAGCGCGCGCAGTACATCCGCGTGATGTTCGACGAGATCACGCGCATCCTGAACCACCTGCTGTGGATCGGCTCGCACGCCCTCGACGTGGGCGCGATGACGGTTTTCCTCTACGCGTTCCGCGAGCGCGAGGACCTCTTCGACATGTACGAGGCCGTCTCGGGCGCGCGCATGCATGCGGCCTATTACCGCCCGGGCGGGGTCTATCGCGACCTGCCGGAGCGCATGCCGCAGTACGCCTCGAACAACCAGCGTTCCGCCACCGAGATCTCGCGGCTCAACGAGAACCGCCGGGGTTCCCTGCTCGATTTCATCGAGGACTTCACGAACCGCTTCCCGGCGTACGTCGACGACTACGAGACGCTCCTCACCGAGAACCGCATCTGGAAGCAGCGCACGGTGGGCATCGGCGTCGTGACGCCCGAACGCGCCCAGGCCCTGGGATTCACCGGCCCCATGCTGCGCGGCTCCGGCGTCGCGTGGGACCTGCGCAAGAAGCAGCCGTACGAGGTGTACGACCGGATGGATTTCGACATCCCCATCGGCACCCACGGCGACTGCTACGACCGCTACCTGGTGCGCGTGCAGGAGATGCGCGAGTCCAACCGGATCATCCGGCAATGTGTCACGTGGCTGCGCGCGAACCCCGGCCCGGTCATCACGGACAACCACAAGGTGGCCCCGCCCTCGCGCGAGCAGATGAAGGGCTCGATGGAGGAGCTGATCCACCACTTCAAGCTTTTCACCGAAGGCATGCACGTCCCGCCGGGCGAGGTCTACGCCGCGGTCGAGCACCCGAAGGGCGAGTTCGGCATCTACCTCGTCTCCGACGGCGCGAACAAGCCGTGGCGCCTCAAGATCCGCGCGCCGGGCTTCCCGCACCTGGCGGCCCTGGACGAAATGGTGAAGGGCCACATGATCGCGGACGTGGTCGCGATCATCGGCACGATGGACATCGTGTTCGGGGAGATCGACCGGTGAGCGCGCGCGTGATCGATACCCGCGTCGTCAACATCGACCAACTGAAGCTCGAGCCTTTCGAGCAGGGCGAAAGATTCGCGAGCGCGTGCGCACGCATCGGCCCGCTCGTGGGTGCGAAGCACCTGGGCTATTCGTACGACGTCGTGCCCCCCGGCAAGCGCTCCTGCCCCTTCCACAGCCACCGGGTGGAGGAGGAGATGTTCTTCGTCCTTTCCGGCACGGGCCTCCTGCGCTACGGCAGCGAGACGCGGGCGCTGCGCGCGGGCGACATCGTCTGCTGCCCCACCGGCGGGCCCGAGACGGCGCACCAGATCGTCAACGATTCCGACGCGCCGCTCGCGTACCTTTCCGTCAGCACCAACCACCCGGCCGAGATCTGCGAGTACCCCGATTCCGGCAAGGTGGGCGCGTTCGCCGACGGCAAGTTCCGTCACATGTCGCCCGCCGCCGCCCACGTCGACTACTGGAAGGACGAGGCATGAGCCTGCTTTCGGCCCCCTCCCTCGAGCGCATCGCCCGCGAGGTCGCCAAGTATCCGGCGGACCAGAAGCAATCCGCGGTGATGGCCTCCCTCGCCATCGCGCAGGACGAGCACGGCTGGCTTTCCAACGAGGTGATGGAAGCCGTCGCGCAGGTGCTCGGCATGCCGCCCGTGGCGGTGTACGAGGTCGCGACCTTCTACAACATGTACGACCTGAAGCCCGTCGGCAAGGCCAAGATCACGGTGTGCACCAACCTGCCGTGCGCCCTTTCGGGGGGCGTCGCCGCCGCGGAGCATCTCCAGGCGAAGCTCGGCGTGGGCTTCAACGAGACCACCGCCGACGGCCGCTTCACGCTGAAGGAAGGCGAATGCATGGGTGCCTGCGGCGATGCCCCGGTGCTCATCGTGAACAACAAGCGCATGTGCAGCCGCATGACGAACGACAAGCTCGACGCGCTGGTCGAGGAGCTGGGCAAGTGACGGCCTTCCTCGATTACGGGCCCGACGCCGTCATCCTCAAGGGGCTCACGGGCGACAACTGGCGCCTCGCGGACTACGAGGCCCGGGGCGGTTACCAGGCGCTCAGGAAGATCGTGACGGAGAAGATGGCCCCCGAGGCGATCATCGCCGAGGTGAAGAAATCCTCGCTGCGCGGCCGCGGCGGCGCGGGTTTTCCGACCGGTCTCAAGTGGTCCTTCATGCCGCGTGCGTTCCCGGGGCAGAAATACGTCGTCTGCAATTCGGACGAAGGCGAGCCCGGCACGTTCAAGGACCGCGACATCATCCGCTACAACCCGCACATCCTCATCGAGGGGATGATCATCGCGGGCTACGCCATCGGCGCGACGGTCGGCTACAACTACATCCACGGCGAGATTTTCGCCGACTACCTGCGCTTCGAGGAGGCGCTCGAGGAAGCCCGGGCCGCCGGCTACCTCGGCGACAACGTGATGGGCGGCGGCTTCGATTTCCAGCTGCACGCCCACCACGGCTACGGCGCCTACATCTGCGGCGAGGAAACCGCGCTCCTCGAGTCGCTCGAGGGCAAGAAGGGCCAGCCGCGGTTCAAGCCGCCCTTCCCGGCGAGCTACGGCCTGTACGGCAAGCCGACCACGATCAACAACACCGAGACCTTCGCGGCCGTCCCCAACATCATCGTGAACGGCGGCGACTGGTTCCTGAACCTCGGCAAGCCCAACAACGGCGGCACCAAGATCTTCTCGGTCTCCGGCCACGTGAACCGCCCGGGCAATTTCGAGGTGCGCCTGGGCACGCCGTTCGCGACGCTGCTCGAGATGGCCGGCGGCATGCGCGGGGGCAAGAAGCTCAAGGGCGTGATCCCCGGCGGCTCGTCGATGCCCGTGCTCCCGGCCGACGTGATGATGTCCCTCGACATGGACTACGACTCGATCGCCAAGGCCGGCTCCATGCTCGGCTCGGGCGCGGTGATCGTGATGGACGAGGACACCTGCATGGTGAAGGCCGCCGAGCGCCTGGCCTACTTCTACTTCGAGGAATCCTGCGGCCAGTGCACGCCTTGCCGCGAGGGTACGGGCTGGCTCTGGCGCATCCTCAAGCGGATCGAGGGCGGGGAAGGGCGCATGGAGGACCTCGATCTCCTCCTCAGCCTCGCCGACAACATCCAGGGCCGCACGATCTGCGCGCTGGGCGACGCCGCGGCCATGCCGACGCGCGCCTTCGTGAAGCAGTTCCGGGCGGAGTTCGAGCACCACATCCAGCACAAGCGTTGCCTCGTGAAGGCCGGCGGCTATTCCAGCGCCGACCCGGACGCTGGCAAGCTGGCGGCCGACTGACCCGTGGTCGAGGAACGAGCCGGCATACCAGACAAATGATCAATCTCGAGATCGACGGCAAGAGCGTCCAGGTCGAAAACGGCGCCACGGTGATGGAGGCGGCCAACAAGGCCGGCACCTTCGTCCCGCACTTCTGCTACCACAAGAAGCTTTCCATCGCGGCCAACTGCCGCATGTGCCTCGTGCAGGTCGAGAAGGCGCCCAAGCCCGTCCCGGCCTGCGCCACGCCCGCCACCGACGGCATGAAGGTCTGGACGCAGTCGGCGCAGGCCATCACCGCCCAGAAGGGCGTGATGGAGTTCCTGCTGGTGAACCACCCGCTCGATTGCCCCATCTGCGACCAGGGCGGCGAATGCCAGCTGCAGGATCTCGCCGTGGGCTACGGCGCTTCCGCCTCGCGCTACCAGGAGGAAAAGCGCGTGGTGGTGAACAAGAACCTCGGGCCCCTCATCTCCACCGACATGACGCGCTGCATCCACTGCACGCGCTGCGTGCGGTTCGGGCAGGAGATCGCCGGCGTCATGGAGCTCGGCATGGCCGGGCGCGGCGAGCATTCCGAGATCCTCACCTTCGTGAGCCGCACGGTGGACTCCGAGCTCTCGGGCAACGTGATCGACCTGTGCCCGGTGGGCGCGCTCACGTCCAAGCCGTTCCGCTATTCGGCGCGCTCGTGGGAACTCGCGCGCCGCAGGTCCGTGTCGCCGCACGACGGCCTGGGCTCCAACCTCGTCGTGCAGACCAAGCTCGAGCGCGTGATGCGCGTCCTGCCGTACGAGAACGACGCCATCAACGAATGCTGGCTCTCGGACCGCGACCGCTTCGCCTACGAGGGCCTCAACACGGAGGACCGGCTCACGCGCCCCATGGTCTGCAAGGACGGCGCCTGGGTCGAGGTGGAGTGGAAAGAGGCGCTCGAGGCCGTCGCCAACGGGCTCAAGGACGTCGCCGCGAAGCACGGCCCCGCCGCGATCGGCGCGCTGGTCTCGCCCACGCTCACGCTCGAGGAGCTTCACCTCGCCGTGAAGCTCGCCGCGGGGCTGGGCACGCCGAACATCGACTATCACTTCCGCGCGCTCGATGCCCGCGCGAAGTTCGGGGGCGCCCCGTGGCTGGGCATGAAGATCGCCGAGGTGGGTGCGCTCGAATCCGTCCTGCTCGTGGGCGCCACGATCCGCAAGGAACAGCCCCTCCTCGCGCAGCGCCTGCGCCAGGGCGTGAAGAAGGGCCTCGCCGTGAACGTGCTGCACGTCGCGGACGACGACCTCCTCATGCCCGTGGCCCATCACCTCGTCGTGCGCCCCTCGCAACTCGCTGGCGCGCTCGCCTCGGTGGCCAAGGCGGCGGCCGAAATCGCCGGCAAGGCTCTCGAGGGCGAAGTGGCCGGCGCCTGCGCCGGCGTGACCGTCACCGACGAAGCCCGCGCCATCGCGAAGAGCCTCGCCGGCAAGGAGCGCGCGGCGGTGCTGCTCGGTGCCTATGCCCAGCAGCACGCGGACTTCGGGCCCCTCGCCGCCATCGCGCAGGAGATCGCCCGACTCACCGGCGCCAAGCTCGGCTTCATCGCCCAGAACGCGAACAGCGTCGGCGCGAAGCTCGCCGGCGCCGGCCCGAAGTCGGGCGGCCTCGACACGCGCGGCATGCTGCACGCCGGCCTCAAGGCCTTCCTCGTCGCCGGGTTCGAGCCGGAGCGCGACGCGGCCCTCGCCACCGAAGCCATCGCGGCGCTCTCGAAGGCCGAATTCGTCGTTGCCTTCAGCGCATGGCGATGCTGGGCGCCGGACTACGCGCACGTCATCCTGCCGATCGCGCCCTCGGCGGAGACGGCGGGCACCTTCGTGAACATGGAGGGCCGCGTGCAGTCCTTCCACGCCGTCGTGAAGCCGCAGGGGGAAGCGCGTCCGGGCTGGAAGGTGCTTCGCGTGATCGGCACGATGCTGGGGCTGCCCGGCTTCGAGGCCGAATCGATCGACGCCGTGCGCCGGGATATCGCGCCCGACCTGCAAGCCTGGGCGGAGCCGGGGCTCTCGAACGCCGTCGCGCCTTTCGCTTTCGCGTTGCCCGCCCCGGCCACCGGCCTCGAGCGCGTGGCCGAATGGTCCATCTACGGCACCGATCCCCAGGTGCGGCGCGCGCCGAGCCTGCAGAAGACCGCGGACGCGAAGGCGGCCTCCACGGTGCGCCTCAACGCCGCCACGGCCGCGGCCCGGGGCCTCGCCGCCGGCGATCGCGTCCTCGTGAAGCAAGGTGGTGGCGAAGCGACCCTTCCCGTGGCGATCGACGCCGCGCTGCCCGACGGCAGCGTGCGCGTGGCCCGTGGCACGCGCGAGTCCGCCGCATTGGGCGACGGCCCCTTGAGCCTCGAGAAGGTCCGCGCGGAGGAGGCGGCATGACCGAGCTCATCGCCGGCGCGCAGGGCGCGATCCAGGGCCTCTTCGGCCCGCAGTACGGCCCGTCGGCCTGGATCGTCACCAAGAGCCTCGTGGGCATCGTGATGGTGCTCGTGCCGCTGCTGCTCACCGTCCTCTACTACCAGCTCGTCGAGCGCTGGGTCATCGGCTGGATCCAGGTCCGCAAGGGCCCGAACCGCGTGGGCTGGTTCGGCCTGCTGCAGCCGATCGCGGACGCCGTGAAGCTCCTCATGAAGGAGCGCATCGTGCCCACGGGCGCGAGCAAGGGGCTTTTCCTCCTGGCGCCGATCATCGCCGTCGCGCCGGCCCTCGGCGTTTGGGCCGTGGTCCCCTTCGCGCCGGGCTGGGTCATCGCCAACGTGGACGCGGGCCTGCTCGTCGTCCTCGCCATGACCTCGATGGGCGTCTACGGCATCATCATCGCCGGCTGGGCGTCCAACTCGAAGTACGCGTTCCTGGGCGCCATGCGCTCGGCCGCGCAGGTGGTGGCCTACGAGATCGCCATGGGCTTCGCGCTCGTGGGCGCGCTCATGGCCGGGCAGAGCCTCAACCTCTCGGCGATCGTGGCGCGCCAGGGGGGCGCCTATGGCCTGCTCGAGTGGTTCTGGCTGCCGCTCTTCCCCTTCTTCCTGGTCTACCTCATCGCCGGCCTCGCGGAGACCAACCGCCACCCCTTCGACGTGGCCGAGGGCGAGAGCGAGCTGGTGGCGGGCTTCCACGTCGAGTACTCGGGCATGACCTTCGCGGTCTTCTTCCTGGCCGAGTACGCGAACATGATCCTGGTCTCCGTCCTCGCGAGCCTGCTCTTCCTGGGCGGCTGGATGTCGCCGTTCCCGGCCTCGTGGGGGTTCCTGGGCGCGGAGTCGATCCTCTGGCTCCTCGCCAAGATCGCGGTCTTCATGTTCCTCTTCCTGTGGGTGCGTGCCTCCTTCCCGCGCTACCGCTACGACCAGATCATGCGGCTGGGCTGGAAGGTGTTCATCCCCATCACGATCGTCTGGATCGTGGTCACCGGCGTCATGATGCTCGAGCCCCTGGCGAGCACCCCGCCCTTCTCCATCTGGTTCGGGAAATAAGGCCATGTGGAACCGCGCGAAGGAAATCGCCTCATCCCTGATGCTCACCGAGCTGCTGAAGGGCATGAGCCTCACGGGCCGCTTCCTCTTCGCCCGCAAGATCACGGTGCAGTTCCCCGAGGAGAAGACGCCCCAGAGCCCGCGCTTCCGGGGCCTGCACGCGCTGCGCCGCTATCCCAACGGCGAGGAGCGCTGCATCGCCTGCAAGCTGTGCGAGGCGGTCTGCCCCGCGTTGGCGATCACCATCGAAAGCGACGAGCGCCAGGACGGCACGCGCCGCACCACGCGCTACGACATCGACCTCACCAAGTGCATCTTCTGCGGCTTCTGCGAGGAGAGCTGCCCGGTGGACTCGATCGTCGAGACCCGCATCCTCGAGTACCACGGCGAAGCCCGGG
This sequence comes from Betaproteobacteria bacterium, assembly GCA_016711875.1. GTDB lineage: Bacteria > Pseudomonadota > Gammaproteobacteria > Burkholderiales > Usitatibacteraceae > FEB-7. The sequence continues at coordinate 1,979,307 of JADJSD010000001.1, forward strand.
GCGACCTCTACTACACGAAGCCCATGCTGCTCGCGATCGGCGACCGCTACGAGGACCAGCTCGCGGCCGACCGGGCCGAGGACGCGCGGTACCGCTAGCGCATGCCTACCCCATGAACCTTCCGCTCATCGCCTTCTACGCCTTCGCCGCGATCCTGCTCTTCGCGGCCCTGCGCGTGATCACCGCCAGGAACCCCGTGCACGCGGCCCTGTGGCTCGTGCTCGCGTTCTTCACCGCTGCCGCCACGTGGCTGCTGCTCTACGCCGAGTTCCTCGCGATCACCCTCGTCCTCGTCTACGTGGGCGCGGTGATGGTGCTCTTCCTCTTCGTCGTGATGATGCTCGACATCAACTTCGACAAGCTGCGCGAGGGCTTCTGGGGCCACGTGCCGCTCGCCGCGATCGTGGGTGCGCTCATGGCCTTCGAGATGGTGCTCGTGGTGGGCTCGCGCGAATTCGGAGGCGATTCGGTCGCCTCGCCCGGCGCGCCTCCCCCCGGCCACTCCAACACCAAGGAGCTGGGCCGCCTCATCTATACGGACTACGTGTTTCCGTTCGAGCTTGCCGCCGTCGTGCTGCTGGTGGCCATCGTCGCCGCCATCGCGCTCACGCTGCGCCAGCGCAAGGAGTCGCGCTACCAGGACCCGACGGAGCAGCTCGCGGCCACCCGCGCCGGGCGCCTGAAGATCGTGAAGATGGCGGCCGAGCGCGAGCCGCCGGCCACGCCCCCGGAGGCCGGCGCATGATCCCGCTGAACCATTTCCTCGTGCTGGGGGCGCTCCTTTTCGCGATCGGCGTCGCGGGCATCTTCCTCAACCGCAAGAACCTCATCGTGATCCTCATGGCGATCGAGCTGATGCTGCTCGCCGTGAACATGAACTTCATCGCCTTCTCGCACTTCCTTGCCGATCCGGGCGGGCAGGTGTTCGTGTTCTTCATCCTCACGGTGGCGGCGGCCGAGTCGGCGATCGGCCTGGCGATCCTCGTGACGCTTTTCCGAAACCTCAAGTCCATCAACGTGGACGACCTCGGCAGCCTCAAGGGCTGACGACACCGGACGACGACAAGAAAAACGATGGACCTGTACACGCTCTGCCTCGTCGCTGCCTTCGCCCCCCTCGCGGGCGCGGCCGCCGCCGGCTTTCTCGGCTGGAAACTGGGCCGCACCTTCGCCCACACGGTCACGATCCTCTCGGTCGCCGTCTCGCTGGCGGCCTCCCTCGTCATATTCGGCAAGGTCGCCGACGGCGCCACGCTCGACCAGACGGTCTACACCTGGATGACGGGCGAGAACTGGCGCCTGCAGGTGGGCTTCCTCATCGACCGGCTCACCGTGACGATGATGGTGGTGGTCACCTTCGTCTCGCTCATGGTGCACGTCTACACCATCGGCTACATGGCGGACGACCCGGGCTACCAGCGCTTCTTCGCCTACATCTCGCTCTTCACCTTCTCGATGATGATGCTGGTGATGGCGAACAACTTCGTCCAGCTCTTCTTCGGGTGGGAGGCGGTGGGCCTCGTGTCCTACCTGCTCATCGGCTTCTGGTTCAAGCGGCCGACGGCGGTGTACGCGAACCTCAAGGCCTTCCTCGTGAACCGCGTGGGCGACTTCGGGTTCCTGCTGGGCATCGGCTTCGTCTTCGCCGCCTTCGGCACGCTCGACTACGCGCCGGTCTTCCAGGCCGCCCCGCGCTACGCGCAGATGCTGGTGGAGATCGTCCCGGGCAGCGAGTGGTCGCTCGTCACGGTGATCTGCATCGGCCTGTTCATCGGCGCCATGGGCAAGAGCGCGCAGTTCCCGCTGCACGTGTGGCTGCCGGATTCGATGGAAGGCCCCACGCCGATCTCCGCGCTCATCCACGCGGCGACGATGGTGACGGCCGGCATCTTCATGGTCTCGCGCATGTCGCCGCTCTTCGAGATGTCGCAGGCGGCGCTCTCGTTCGTGATCGTGATCGGCGCCATCACCGCCTTCTTCATGGCCCTCATCGCGATCGTGCAGACGGACATCAAGCGCGTGGTGGCCTACTCGACCCTTTCGCAGCTGGGCTACATGACGATGGCGCTGGGCGCCTCGGCCTACTCGGCGGCCATCTTCCACCTCATGACGCACGCCTTCTTCAAGGCGGTGCTGTTCCTGGGCGCGGGCTCGGTCATCATCGCGCTGCACCATGAGCAGGACATGCGCAAGATGGGCGGGCTTCGCAAGTACATGCCCATCACCTACGCCACGGTGCTCATCGGGGCGCTCGCCAACGCGGGCCTGCCGCCTTTCGCGGGCTTCTTCTCCAAGGATTCCATCATCGAGGCGCTGCACCTGTCGGCCACTCCCGGCGCCGGGTTCGCCTACGCCCTCGCGCTCGCCGGGGTCTTCGTGGGCGGTCTCTATTCCTTCCGCCTCGTCTTCTTCGCCTTTCACGGCAAGGAGCGATTCGCGGAGGGCGGTCACGGGCACGATGAACACGCGGCCGGCCACGACGATCATTCGTCCGGAAAGGCGGTCGCCTCCGGCGACTCGCACGGCCACGCGCCCCACGAGACCCCCTGGGTCGTCACGCTGCCGCTCATCCTCCTGGCCATTCCGTCGGTGTTCATCGGCTGGTTCGCGATCGGGCCGATGCTCTACGGCGACTGGTTCGGCAAGGCCATCGTGCCCACCGCCACGCTCGCGGAGATGGCGAAGCACTTCCACGGCGCGGGCGCCATGGTGGTGCACGCCTTCACCTCGCTGCCCTTCTGGCTGGCGCTGGGCGGCGCGGCAACGGCCTGGTACCTCTACATCGTCCGCCCGGACCTGCCGGCGATCATCAAGGCGAAGTCCGGCTTCCTCGCCACCCTCCTCGAACGCAAGTACTACTTCGACGAGTTCAACGACTGGTTCTTCGCCGGCGGCGCCCGCAAGCTCGGCCACGGGCTCTGGCTGTGGGGCGATCGCACGATCATCGACGGGATCATGGTGAACGGCACGGCGAAGGCCATCGGCTGGTTCGCCGGCGTCGCCCGGCGCACGCAGACCGGCTTCGTTTACCACTACGCGTTCACGATGATCATCGGCGTCTTCGGCTTGCTCACCTGGATGTTCTGGCGGGCGGGGGGCTGAAGGCGATGACCGGCATGACGATTTCGCTGGCCATCTGGGTGCCGATCGCCTTCGGCGTGGCGGTGCTCGCCGTCGGCAACGACCGCAACCCGGCGCTCGGCCGCTGGACGGCCCTGGCCGGCTCGATCCTCGGCTTCCTCGCGTGCGTGCCGCTCTGGACGGGCTTCGACCTGAAGAGCGCCGGCATGCAGTTCGAGGAGATGGCGCCCTGGATCGCCCGATTCAACGTCAACTACCACCTGGGCGTGGACGGCATCTCGATGCCGCTCATCCTCCTGAACAGCTTCATGACGATCCTGGTCGTCGTGGCGCACTGGGAAGTGATCACCGAGAAGGTCTCGCAGTACCTCGCGGCCTTCCTCGTGATGTCCGGGCTCATCAACGGCACCTTCGCCGCCCTGGACGCGATCCTCTTCTACGTCTTCTTCGAGGCGATGCTGATCCCGATGTTCCTCATCATCGGGGTGTGGGGCGGGCCCAACCGCGTATACGCCGCGGTGAAGTTCTTCCTCTACACGCTGCTCGGCTCCCTGCTGATGCTCGCCGCGTTCATCTACCTCTACTGGCAGACGAACGGCAGCTTCGAGATCCTGGACTACCACAAGGTGCCGCTCGGGATCACGGCGCAGGTGCTCGTGTTCCTCGCCATGTTCATGTCCTTCGCGGTGAAGGTGCCGATGTGGCCGGTGCACACGTGGCTGCCGGACGCGCACGTCGAGGCACCCACGGGCGGCTCGGTGATCCTCGCGGCCATCACCCTCAAGATCGGCGGCTACGGGTTCCTGCGCTTCAACATGCCCATCGCGCCGGACGCCTCGCACGCGCTCTCGGGCTTCATGATCGCGCTCTCGCTCGTGGCCGTGGTGTACATCGGCCTCGTGGCGCTCGCGCAATCGGACATGAAGAAGCTCATCGCCTACTCGTCGATCTCGCACATGGGCTTCGTCACGCTCGGCTTCTTCCTCTTCAACGGCGACGGCGTCCTGGGCGGCCTGATCCAGATGGTCTCCCACGGCTTCATCTCCGCGGCGATGTTCCTGTGCGTGGGGGTGCTCTACGACCGCATGCACTCGCGCCAGATATCGGACTACGGCGGGGTGGCCAATACCATGCCGGTCTTCGCGGCCTTCTTCGTGCTCTTCGCCATGGCCAACTCGGGGTTGCCGGCGACCAGCGGCTTCATCGGGGAGTTCATGGTCGTGATGGGCGCCATCAAGGTGAACTTCTGGTACGCGTTCCTCGCGGGCACCACGCTCGTCTTCGGCGCGGCCTACACGCTCTGGATGGTGAAGCGCGTGCTCTACGGCGAGGTCGCCAACGAGCACGTCGCCGCGCTCAAGGACGTGGGCCGGCGCGAGCTCGTGTTCCTCGTCCTTCTGGCCGTTTGCGTGCTCGCGCTGGGCGTGTATCCGAAGCCCCTGGCGGACGTGATGAACCCGACGATCCAGCAGCTCCTCGCGCACATCGCCGAGTCCAAGCTCCAATGAACACCGCCACCTTCTCCCTCGCGACGCTCGCCCCGGCCATCCCGGAGATCGTCCTGCTCGCGCTCGCCTGCACGCTCCTGCTCGTGGATCTCTTCCTCGCCGAGCGCGACCGCCACGTCACGTACTGGCTCGGCATCGTGGCGCTCCTGGGGGTGGCCGTGCTCGCGGCCCTCACCATCGGCCGGCCGACCGCGGTCACCTTCCAGGGCATGTTCGTCTCGGACATGATGTCCCAGGTGCTCAAGGTGGCGCTCCTGGCGAGCGTCGCCATCACGCTCCTCTACAGCCGGGAATACCTCGAGGCCCGGGGCCTCCTCGCCGGCGAGTTCGTGAGCCTGTCGCTCTTCGCCTCGCTCGGGATGCTGGTGATGGTCTCGGCCAACCACTTCCTCACGCTCTACCTGGGCCTGGAGCTCCTCGCGCTCTCCCTCTATGCGCTGGTCGCCCTGCAAAGGGACAGCGTCGTGTCGACCGAGGCCGCCATGAAGTACTTCGTGCTGGGTGCGCTCGCCTCCGGCATGCTGCTCTACGGCCTGTCGATGCTCTACGGTGCCACGGGCTCGCTGGAACTCAACCGGGTCGCCCTCGCGCTCTCGCATTCGCAGGCCAATCCGACCCTCGCGGCCTTCGGGCTCGTGTTCGTGGTGGCCGGTCTCGCGTTCAAGCTGGGCGCGGTTCCCTTCCACATGTGGGTCCCGGACGTCTACCAGGGGGCCTACACGCCGGCGACCCTCCTCATCGGCGCCGCACCGAAGATCGCCGCCTTCGCCTTCGTCATGCGCCTGCTCGCGCACGGGCTGGGAGGGCTCGCGGCGGACTGGAGCGTGATGCTCGCCATCCTCGCGGCCGCATCGCTCGCGGTCGGCAACCTGCTCGCCATCGCGCAGACCAACCTGAAGCGCATGCTGGCGTACTCCACGATCTCGCACATGGGGTTCCTGCTCCTGGGCATCCTCTCGGGCTCGGACAACGGCTACTCGTCGGCCATGTTCTACGTCATCACCTACGCGCTGATGACGCTCGCGTCCTTCGGGATGATCCTGCTGCTCTCCCGCGCCGGCTTCGAGGCGGAGAACCTCGAGGATTTCCGCGGTCTCAACAAGCGCTCGAAGTGGTTCGCCTTCGTGATGCTCGTGGTGATGTTCTCGCTGGCGGGCATCCCGCCGGCCGTCGGGTTCCTCGCGAAGCTCGCGGTGCTGCAGGCGGCCCTGGAGGCCGGCTGGACGTGGCTCGTCGTCTTCGCCGTGCTGATGAGCGTGATCGGCGCCTTCTACTACCTGCGCGTGGTGAAGCTCATGTACATGGACGAGCCCGTCGGGGGCGAACCGCCGGTTGCCGGCCGTGCCGACATGCGCGTCGTGCTCTCGGCCAACGCGCTCGCCGTGCTCCTGCTGGGCATCGTGCCCGCGCCGCTCATGGACCTGTGCGCGCGGGCGATCACCGCCTCGCTCTGATTCCCGACGTGCCGACCCCGAAGCGTCCGCCGGAGCCGACCGGCGACTTCACCGAGCCCACCGTCTCCACCCGGCTCGCCTACGATGGCGGCTTCCTGCGCCTTCGCCGCGACGAGGTGCGCCTGCCGGACGGGGCCGTGGCGTGGCGCGAATACGTGGAGCATCCGGGCGCGGTGATGATGCTCGCGTTCCTCGACGAGGACACGATCCTGCTCGAGCGCCAGTACCGCTACCCGCGACGCAGCCATTTCCTCGAGCTGCCCGCCGGCAAGATGGAGCGCGGCGAGCCGCCCCTCGAGACGGCAAAGCGCGAACTCGTGGAGGAATGCGGTTACGAGGCCGCCGAGTGGTGGCACGTCGCGACCCTGCACCCGAGCATCGGCTATTCCGACGAGGTCATCGAGCTCTACGGCGCCCGGGGGCTCAAGCACGTGGGCGCCCGCCTCGATCCCGGCGAGCACCTGGAAGTGTTCCCGGCCCGCGTGGACGATGTCATCGCGTGGATCGGCGACGGGCTCGTGACGGACACCAAGACCACTTTCGCCCTGCTGTGGTGGGCCCGGTTCGGCCGCCCGGCGGCGAGGGGCGGAACGCCGTAAAATCGAGAATCAAGAAGAAAAAGAGCGAACCATGGATTCCTACGATCTCCTCGTCATCGGCGGCGGCATCAACGGGACCGGGGTCGCGCGCGACGCGGCCGGCCGCGGTCTCAAGGTGCTCCTCGTCGAGCAGTCGGACATCGCCTCGGCCACCAGCGGCTGGAGCTCCAAGCTCATCCACGGGGGCCTCAGGTACCTCGAGTACTACGAGTTCCGCCTCGTGCGGGAGGCCCTCGCGGAGCGCGAGGTGCTCCTCGCCATCGCGCCTCACCTGGTGCGTCCCATGCTGTTCGTCCTGCCGCACGAGCCCAGCATGCGCCCCGTGTGGATGGTGCGGATCGGCCTGTGGCTCTACGACCACCTGGGCAAGCGCGTGTCGCTGCCGAGCTCGATGGCGGTCAAGTTCCCCCACATCGAGTACAGCGCCGGCCTGAAGACCGAATTGCGCGACGGGTTCGTGTACGCGGACTGCCGCGTCGACGACGCGCGCCTCACGCTCGCCAACGCGGTTGCCGCCCGCGAGAAGGGGGCCACGGTGCTCACGCGCACGCGCTTCGTCTCCGCCCGCCGCGAGGCCGGCCGCTGGGAAGCGCAGGTCGAGGATACCCGCACGGGAGCACAGCGAACCGTCGCCGCCACCGCCCTCGTGAACGTCGGCGGCCCCTGGGTCGGCCGGGTGCTCGAGGGCCTGCCCGCCAAGCCGACGGGCGCCAAGGTACGGCTCGTGAAGGGCAGCCACATCGTCGTGCCCAAGATCCACTCCCTGGGCCATTCGTACATCCTGCAGAACGAGGACAAGCGGGTCACCTTCGTGATCCCGTTCGAGGGGCAGTACAGCCTGGTCGGCACGACCGACGTGCCGGTGGACCGCATCGAGGACGCGGCCGGCATCACGCCGAAGGAGACGCGCTACCTGATCGATTGCGCCAACCGCTATCTCGCGACGCCCATCGCCGAGAAGGACGTCGTCTGGAGCTTCGCCGGCATCCGGCCGCTCTACGACGACGGCAAGTCCGACCCGTCCTCCATCACCAGGGACTACGTGATGGAGCTGGACGACGAGGCGGGCAAGGCGCCGGTCCTCTCGATCTACGGCGGGAAGCTCACCACCTACCGGTGCCTCGCGGAGTCCGCGCTCGCGAAGCTCGCTTCGTATTTCCCCGCGATGTGCTCCTCTTGGACGGACAAGGAAGCGCTTCCGGGCGGCGGCATGCCCCACTTCAACGGCTTCCGCGACGAGGTGCACGAGAAGTACAAGGGCTTCCCGCGCGAGATGCTCGAGGGCCTCGTTCGCCGCCACGGCACCCGCGCGCTCGACATCCTGGGCCAGGCCAGGTCGCCCGAGGAACTCGGCACGAACTTCGGCCACGGCCTCACCGCACGGGAGGTCGACTACTTCGTCGCCGAGGAATGGGCCGAGACCGCGGAGGACATCCTGTGGCGGCGCACCAAGTGCGGCCTGCACCTGGATGCCGCGCAGAAGGCGGCCCTCGAGGCCTACCTCGCCACGCGCAAGTAGGCGCGCCCCCGTGAAGCCGCTGGCCGAGTTCCCGCCCGAGGCGCGCCGCGCCATCCGCGCGGTGCTCGCCGACATCGACGACACGCTCACGACGCACGGGCGCCTGCAGGCCGTGGCGTACGCGGCGCTCGAGCGCCTGCGCGACGCCGGACTCCTCGTGATCCCGGTGACGGGCCGGCCCGCCGGCTGGTGCGACCACATCGCGCGCCTGTGGCCCGTGGACGCCGTCGTGGGCGAGAACGGCGCGTTCTGGTTCCGCCACGATCCGAAGGCGCGCCGCCTCGTGAAGCGCTACGTGATGCGCGGGGCCGAGCGAGCCCGTCGGGCCGAGCGCCTCGGGGCGATCGCGCATCGCGTGCTCGCCGAAGTGCCGGGGTCGGCCATCGCGTCGGACCAGCCTTATCGCGAGGCGGACCTCGCCATCGACTTCTGCGAGGACGTGCCCGCGCTGCCGCGTGAGGCCGTGGCGCGCATCGTGGCCGTCATGGAATCGGAGGGACTCACCGCCAAGGTGAGCTCCATCCACGTGAACGGCTGGTTCGGCGGCTACGACAAGCTCTCGACGAGCCGCCTCATGCTGGCCGAGGAATTCGGCATCGACCTGGACACCGAGAAGGAAAGCCTCGTGTTCGTCGGCGACTCGCCCAACGACCAGCCGATGTTCGCGTGCTTCCCGAACGCGGTGGGCGTGGCGAACGTGGCGAAGATGGCGGACCTCATGACGAGCCTGCCGCGCTATGTGACGCCATCCGAGGGGTCGCGGGGGTTCGCCGAGCTGGCGGATGCCATCCTCTTGGCAAGGGGGCAAGCCCAGTAGCGTCGGTCAGTGGCAAGGGCCGTCGGTGGTCAAAGGTGCGTGAAGTTCAGGGCGGCGCAAGCACGGCCTCTTGCGGGATGGGTGCCCCGGTTTTCGAGGCCAGACACCGGTCCCACCCCAACAAGTTGGGGACCCCCGCGTCAGGCCTCGAAAACCGACCCATCCAACGTTCGACCCCGCACAACCCCCGGGGTCGAACCGGCGACGGCCGCGCCGCCATGAACTTCACGCACCTTTGACCACCGACGGCCGGAGCGTCGCCACGGGATACAGCACCGCTCTAGCCGGCATGCGCATCCGCGGCGTCGTGTCCATGTGCACCGCGGCGTCGAGGGCGAGGAAGCACCGTCGAAATTCATGGCGGCGCGGACGTCGCCGGATTGCCTCCCGGGTTCACGGGGAGGCAATCACTGGATGGGTCGGAATTTCGGGCCTGACGCGGGGGTCCCCGACTTGTTGGGGTGGGACCAGTGTCTGGCCCGAAATTCCGGGGCACCCATCCCGCAAGAGTCCGTGATTGCGCCGCCCTGAATTTCGACGGTGCTTCCTCGCCCTCGAGGCCATCCTGGCGCCACCATTCGCTTCCATCCGTGATTGCGCCGCCCGGAATTTCGGCAGCCTTCCCTTGCCCTCGATGTCATCCGAAAGCCAGGGCAGGTTCGATCGGTGCAAGTCAACCCTCGACCAGCCGCCCGATCGCCTTCAGCACCGCGTGGACATCGTCGCGCTTGAAGGGCTTGGGCAGGGTGCCGTCGAAGCCTTCCTTCGTCTTGCGCTCCCGGAACGCCGGCGAGTGGTCGATGCTCGTCGCGTAGATCCTGGTGTTCTCCGGGTCCTTCGCCACGTGGCTGCGCAGCGCGGTCGCCGCTCCCGGCCCGTCGAGCCCCTTGAGCGTGGTGTCGACGAGCACGAGGTCGTAGACGTCCTGCACGAGGGCCGCCAGGGCCTCCGGAAGATCCTGCGCGACCGAGAGGCTGCAGTCGCGCTTCCTCAGGATGTGCGCGGCGAGCATGTGGCTGTCGCGGTGCGGGTCCACCAGCAGGATGGTCGCGCCCTTCCGCTGCTCGCGCAGCGAGTGGCGCGTGACGAGCGTCGGGGTCTCGTCCGCGTCGAGCGAGGCGCCCGTCACCGCGACAATGGCGTCGTGCAGCTGCTGGTCCGCGACCGGGTAGCGCAGGTACGCCGCGATGCCGTTCTCGCGGCACGCGATGGCATCGCCGGGCCGGCCGTGCGTGGCGAGCATCATCACGAGCGTCTGCGAGAGGTGCGGATGGCTGCGCACGCGGAAGGCGAGCAGGAAGCCGTCCTGCACCGGCAGGCGGTTCGAGACGAGAACGAGCGGCACGGGACTGCCCTCGTCATGCAGCCGCTCGAGGAACTTGAGCGCCATGGAGGCGTTGTCCGCCTCCATGGGCGTCATGCGCCAGCCGCGCAGCAGGTTCGTGAGCTCGTGGCGCTGCGCCGGGTCCTCGCTCACGACGAGCACGGGCAGGCCCACCAGCGAGACGAAGGTGGCGCGGCGCGGCGGCGCCGGCGCCGGGCGCACCGGGAACTCGATGGTGAAGCCGTAGAGCGCCTCGGTGCCGGAGCGCTGGCCCACGACGAGCCGGCCGCCCATCGCGCCCACCATGAAGCGCGCGACGGCGACGCCCATGCCGGCGTCGGCGGCAAGCGGCGGGCGGGCCGCCGCGTTCCGGTCGGACTGCGGCCAGGCGAGCCAGACGGAGAACGACAGCTGGATGCCGGCGTCGGTCGTGTACTCGGGCGCGATCTGCAGCGTGATCTCGGCGCCGGGCGCGAGCTGGAAGGCGTTGTCGAGGAGGTTCCTCAACACGAGCTGCAGGCGCTCCTCGTCGCCCACCAGGGCGTCGGGCACGTCCTGCTCCACCTTCACGCGCAGGCGCGAGTCGCTCTCCTCCGCGCGGTGCACGACGCGCGAGACGAGGTCGGCGATGGCGGTACGCAGAAGGAAAGGGGAATGGTGCAGCTCGATGCCGCCCTCGACCTTGGAGAAGTCCACGAGGTCGCCGATGGCCGCCAGGGCCGTCTCGGTGCAGGCGCGGATCTGCTGGAAGTGCTCGACGAGCGCCGGGTCGAACTCCATCTGCTGCGCGCGGATCGAGATGGCCGAGAGGCCCTCGAGGGCCACGGAGAGCTCGGCGCCGATGCGTTCGATGAGCGCGAGCTCCGAGGCGCCGCGGTCCGGTTCTCCCGCCGCTGCGGTCGCGGCGTGCGAGGACCAGAGGGCGCCCGCGGGTTCCTCGTCGACCAGGACCGGCTGGCGATCGAGCACGGCCGGCGGCCCTTTCTCGCGCGCGATGGGGATGCTCGTGGGCCGCGTCGGCTGCCGGCTCGCCGCGGCGAGGGCGTCGCGGTCCACGTGCGCCGAGCGTCCCACGAGCTCGAGGGCCGGCATGCCCAGCAGCGATTGCGGGGCGCTGTCGATGCCGAGGAGGCGGCAGAAGGCCTCGTTCACGAGCTCCACTTCGCCGTCGCTGTTCTCGATGAGCGCCGCGTTGGGCGAAGCCTCGGTGAGGGCGAGCAGGCGCGCCGCCGACAGGTTGAGCGCCGACTCGGTCTCCCGCTGCGTGGCGATGTCGTGCAGCGTCGCGATGATGCCGGCGGGCTTGTCGCGCGCGTCGAGGGCCGGCTGCAGGGCGAGCTGCACCCACGACCCGCTCGAGGCCGTGCGCACGTCGAGAAGCGCCGAGGCCGTCTTGCCCTCGGCGATGCGCGCGACGTTCTGGTGCACGCGCTTCGCGTCGCCCGGGTGGAAGAGCGAGGGGAGCGACGCGCCAGCCGCCGGCTTGCCCGGCATGTCCGCGAGCTGGGCGAACGCCGGATTCGCGAACGCGACGACGCCCCCGCTGTCCGCGATGGCCACCGCGATGCGGAGCGACTCGACGATGCGCTGGAAATCCTCGGAGGCCATGGGAGGGGGGGCGGGCGAACCCGAAGGCTAGTCGCTCTGGGCGAGCTTGTGAAGGACGCCGACCAGGTGCCGTGTGGCCGGATGCAGCCCGCCTTCGGGCTGGCCGCGCACGGCCGGCAGGATCCGCCCGGCGATCGCCTTGCCGAGTTCCACGCCGAACTGGTCGAACGGATTGATGCCCCAGAGGACCGCCTGGGCGTAGGCCTTGTGCTCGTAGAGGGCGAGCAGGGCGCCGAGCGAGGCCGGGTCCAGCCGCGGCAGGACGATCGTCGTGCTCGGCCGGTCGCCGGGGCAGTCGCGGTGCGGGTCGCCGGTGCTGCGGCCGGTCATGAGCGCCTCGCTCTGCGCGAGGGCGTGGGCGAGCAGGGCTTCGTGCGCGTCCGCGCGCGACCCCATGGGTCGGGCGATGAGAATGAAGTCGCAGGCCGCCGGGTCCGTGCCCTGGTGCAGCCACTGGTGGAACGCGTGCTGGCCGGGCGTGCCGGGCTGGCCGAAGATCGCCGGGCAGGTGACGACGCCGACGGGGGAACCGTCGAGGCGCACGGACTTGCCGTTCGATTCCATCTCGAGTTGCTGGAGGTAGGCCGAGAGGTTCGCGAGGCGGTCCGCGTAGGGCAGGACGGCGAGGACGCCCATCCCGAGGAAGTTGCGGTTCCACAGCCCCACGAGGGCGGCGAGCACCGGGACGTTTCGCTCCGGCGGCGCCGACCGGAACTCCAGGTCCGCGGCATGGGCGCCGGCGAGCAGCCGCTCGAAGGCCGGCATGCCGATGGCGATGGCGATGGGCAGCCCCACGCTCGACCACAACGAGTAGCGGCCCCCGATCCACTCGCCAAAGGGAAAGACGTTGCACTCGGGCAGGCCGAACCGCGCGGCTTCGTCGGCCTTGGCAGTGGCGGCCACGAAATGGCGGGCGACCGCCCCCTCGCCCAGGGCCGAGACGATCCAGCGCTTGGCCGCGGCCGCGTTGGTCATCGTCTCCTGGGTCGTGAAGGTCTTGGAGGCCACCACGACCAGGGTCGTGGCCGGATCGAGCCCGGCCAGGGCCTCGTCGAGGGAGACCGGGTCCAGGTTCTCGGCGAATCGCACCGCGGGGCCGTCGGCGATGTCGGCGAGGGCCTGCAGGACGAGTCGCGGGCCGAGCGAGGAGCCGCCGATGCCCAGGGCCAGCACGGCGCGGATGGGCTCGCCGGTCGCGCCCTTCCATTGGCCGTCGCGGACGGCGGCGGCGAAGGTGCGCATGCGTTCGCGGCACCGCTGGATGTCGGGGAGGATATCCGCGCCGTCGACCACGACGTGCTCCTCGCCCCGCACGGCCGTGTGCAGGGCCGGGCGGCCCTCCGTCGGGTTCACCACGGCCCCGGCGAAAAGCCGCTCGACGGCCGCCGTCACCCCGCGCTCGCGGGCGAGGGCGACCAGGCGTTCCAGCGTTCCGGCGTTCACGCGCTGCTTGGAGAAATCGATCGACAGGCCGGCGAACGGGAACGTGAGGGAGGCGGCGCGCCCCGGGTCGGCGTCGAAGAGCGACTCGATGCGCGTTCCCGCGAGCGAATCGCGGTGCGCGGCAAGGGCGGTCCAGGCGGGCGAAGGGGCCGGGTCGGTCATGGTGTCGTGTCGAGGGAAGCGCTCGGGAAGAACGCCGAACCATGATACCGGAGGGCGGGGAACCTCAGCCGAGCGCGAGGCCGGCGATGCCCAGGGCCATCCCCACCGCGGCGAGCAGGCGGCGGCGGACATCGCCTTCGCGCAGGAAGTGGGCGCCCATGAGCGCGGCGAAGAGGATCGACAGCTCCCGGGCCGGGGCGACCAGGCTCACCGGCGTGAAGACCATCGCGGTGAGGACGAAGATGTAGGAAAGCGGCGAGAGGAAGGCGATGGCGAGCGCCGTCCGGCGTTGGCCGGCCCAGGCGGCCGACAGCCCGCCCGGCGCCCGGTGCCGGGCCCACGGCAGCAGCACCGCGCAGCGGAAGGCGTTCGTCATCCAGTCGAACACGAGCGGCGGAATGAGGTAGGCCGCGACGGCCCGCTTGTCGAGCAGCGTGTAGATCGCGATCATCAGCCCGGTGAGGAGCGCGAAGCCCACCGCCTCTCGCACGGGGCCGCGGGACTGCGCGAACGGATTGCCGGCCAGCACCAGGGCCGACGCGCCGATGAGCAGGGCCCCGCCGAGCGCCCAGGGGCCCGGCCGTTCGCCGAACACGGCGATGGCGAAGGCCACCGTGAGCAAGGGGCCCGTCGCACGGGCGAGCGGGTAGACGATCGAGAGGTCGCCGCCGCCGCGGTAGGCGCGGTCGAGCAGCAGGAAGTACGCGGTGTGCACCATGCCGCTCATGAAGGTGACGGCGAAGTGCACGGGCTCGGGCTTCCACCCGGATTGCCAGACGGCGAAGGCCGCAAGCGGGGCGTAGATCGCCAGCGAGGCGATGGAGGTGAGCGCGACGAGTCCCGGGCCGCCGCCACTTTTCTTGAGCAGGTAGTTCCAGCTCGCGTGGATGAACGCCGCCGCGACGACGAGCGCGAGCGCGAAGGCGCTCACGGCGCCATCTTGCGCAGGAGATCCACCCGCATCGGCCGGTCGAAGCGCGCCCCTGCCGGTCCCAGGTGCCGGTCGAAGCGTTCGCGCACCCGCGCGACGGTGGCTCCCGATCGATCGAGCGCGGAGTGGGTCACGCCCATCATGCGGGTCTCGAAGTCCGCGAAGTCGCGGAAGGCGATCGGCGCGACGAAGTGCACCTGCGCGAGCGCCTCGAAGCGCCCGCGCGCGACCGACCGGGCGATCGCGTCGATGGCCGCGGCGCGCGCGGCCTCCTCGTCGTGGAAGATCCGCATGATCTCGTTGAAGTCGCCGGCGAAGACGGGCTCGCTCGCGTAGAGCCACCCGCCCGGCCGCAGCACCCGGGCCACCTCGTCCAGGGCGCGGTCCAGGCGCGCGGGCGGGACATGGTGCAGGCTCTTGAGCATGAGCGCGAGATCGAACGTGCCTTCGGCGAAGGGAATGTCGTCCGCGCCGCCTTCGCCGAAGGCGAGGCCCGGCACGGCGGGCGCGGCGAGATTGCGCGCGTGCTGGACCCGGTCCACCTCGAGCGCTTCGACCGAGGCGACGAGCCCGCCTTCCAGGAGCCGGCGCGAGAATTCCGCGGCGCCGCAGCCCAGGTCCACCACGCGGGCGCCCGCCAGGGGGACGAGCTCGGCGAGCAGCCGCGTCTCGTCGTCCACCACGCGCGGCGCGGCGAGCGCGCTCATGGCTTCGTGAGGCGCACGAGATCCAGGTACTGCGGGTCCTCCGGCGCGATGACGCCCAGGCGAAGGAGCGCGTCCACCGTGACGGTGCCGGCATCCGGCGTGAACTCGCCCGCGAGGAGGGCCTCGATCGTCGCGGGAATGCTCATGCAGTAGTGCGCCGAGACCTCGCCGTCGGTGTTCCTCGGCGTGAAGTCCGCGGGCAGCCACAGGTCGTGCACGAAGAGGATCTCGCGGTGCAGGCCCTCGGGGACCGAATACTCCACGCGCAGGGCGCCCACGCAGGGCACGTCCCGGAGCATCGCGGGGGGCAGCCCCGCCTCCTCCCACGACTCCTTGCGGATCGTCTCCTCGACCGTGAAGCCCGAGGCGATCCGTCCACCCACGAGGTTGTCGAGCCGGTCGGGGTCCACGCTCTTGGAGGCCGAGCGGCGCGCGATCCACAGGTGCGGCTCGCCGTCGCGACGGGTGAACCCCGTGAGGTGGGCCCCGTAGGCGACCATCCCGAAGGCTCGCGTCGCGGCGCGCTCGATGCGCAGCATCTCCGGGGCGGCGTAGTGGTGCGAGACGCTCACCTCCTCGTCGCGCCATCCCGCGATCAGGCCCTCGGCGGCGAGCGCGCGCGTCACCTGCGCCAGCGCGGCGGTGCGGCCCTCGGCCGTGTCGGGCGTTGCGCTGAAGCGCACGCGCTCGGGGGAGAAAGCGAACCAGTGCGGCCAGCGTTCGAGCGCGTTCGCGAAGGACGGGCGCAGCCAGCCGAGCGTGTGGTCCTGCACCTCGAAGGCGACGAGGGATATCTCGCGGTCGAGGTGCGAGGCGTGGGTGCACGCGGAGCGCACGAGGTCGGCCAGGTCGGCGTGGCGGCGGGACTTCATTCGTTGACAAGTCTAGGGCATTTCCCTATATTTCGCGCCAACTCCGGGGAGGAGACAGCGGTCAAGGGGAGAAGCGGGGAATGCGCCGCTTCTCCCCTTGTCCGTTTCGGGCTCCCGAAAAGATCGCATCCATGAAAGTCATCGTCCTCGGCGCCGGCGTGATCGGCACGGCGAGCGCCTGGTACCTCGCCGAGGCCGGCCACGAAGTCGTCGTTGTCGAGCGGCGCGAGGCCCCCGGCCTCGAGACTTCCTTCGCCAACGGCGGGCACGTCTCCGTCGGCCACGCCGAGCCGTGGGCCGGGCCCGGGGCGCCCGCGAAGATCCTCCGGTGGCTGTCGCAGGACGACGCGCCGCTGCTCTTCCGCCCGCGCATGGACCCGGCCCAGTGGCGCTGGGGCGTGCAGTTCCTCCTCGAATGCCTCGCGTGGCGCGCCACCGCCAACACCGCGCAGATCTTCGCGATGGCGCTCTACTCGCGCCAGCAACTGCAGCTGCTGCGCGCGCGCACCGGCATCGCGTACGACGAATCGACGCGGGGCATCCTGCATCTCTACACCGACCCGGCCTCCTTCGCATCGGCGCGCGAAGGCTCGGCCCTCTTTCGCCGGCTGGGGCTCGCGCGCGAGGAGAAGAGCGTCGAGGAGGCCCTCGCCCTCGAGCCCGCGCTCTCCGCCGCCCGGGACCGCCTTGCGGGCGCGATCTTCGTGCCCTCGGACGAGTCGGGGGATGCGCACCGGTTCACCGCGGAACTCGCGCGGCTTTCGCAGGAGAAGGGCGTCACCTTTCTCGCCGGACGCGAGATCCAGGGACTTCGCGCCACCGACAAGGGCGTGACGGCCGTCGTCGTGAAGGGGCCCGCGGGCGAGGAGACGATCGCCGGTGACGCGTTCGTGGTTGCGCTGGGCAGCTACAGTCCGCTTCTCACCCGGCCCCTGGGGATCGACCTGCCCGTGTATCCCGCGAAGGGCTACTCGGCCACGGTCGCGGTCGCCGACGCGTCCCGCGCCCCGCGCGTCCCGCTCACCGACGACGAGGCGAAGATCGTCATCACGCGCCTGGGCGATCGGATCCGGGTCGCGGGCACGGCGGAACTCGCCGGCTATTCGACGGAACTGAACCCGGTTCGATGCGAGGTGCTCGTTCGGCGCATGCGCGAGCTCCTGCCCGAGGCCGGCGACTGGGCGAATCCGGCGTACTGGACGGGCCTTCGCCCCGCGACGCCCTCGGGCGTCCCGATCATCGGCCGGACACGGATACCCAATCTCTGGATCAACACCGGCCACGGCACCCTCGGCTGGACGATGGCCTGCGGTTCGGGGCGGGCGCTGGCCGACCGGATCTCCGGGCGCCGTCCCGAGGTCGTGTTCGCCTTCGCGGATTAGCCCCACGCGGCCGATTTACGGGACAATGCGCGGATGACGGTCACTCTCGAAGACATCCGCGCCGCCGCGGACCTCCTGCGCGGCCAGGTCGTCGACACGCCCTGCCTGCATTCGCGCACGCTCTCGGAGATCACGGGCGCCCAGGTCTGGCTCAAGTTCGAGAACCACCAGTTCACGGCCTCGTTCAAGGAGCGCGGTGCGCTCGTGAAGCTGCTCGCGCTTTCCCCGGAGGCCGCGAAGCAGGGCGTCATCGCCTGCTCGGCGGGCAACCACGCGCAGGGCGTCGCCTACCACGCGAGCCGGCTCGGAATCCCGGCGGTCATCGTGATGCCGCGCCACACGCCGTTCGTGAAGGTCGAACACACGCGCCGGCACGGCGCCGAGGTGATCCTGCACGGCGAGAACTTCGACGAGGCGAAGGCCGAGGCCCGTGCGCTCGCGGTCTCCCGCCATCTCACCCTCGTGCACCCCTACGACGATGAGAAGATCGTGGCCGGCCAGGGGACCATCGCCCTCGAGATGCTCGCGGCGCATCCGCAACTCGACACGCTCGTCGTGGCGATCGGCGGCGGGGGCCTCATCGCGGGCATGGCGACGGCCGCCAAGGCGCTGAACCCCGCGATCGAGGTGATCGGCGTCGAGACGGAGCGCTTCCCCTCCATGTACCACGCGGTGCGCGGCACCCATGCCGCCTTCGGCGCCTCGACCATCGCCGAGGGAATCGCGGTGAAGGAACCCGGCCGCATCACGCAGGCCATCGTCGAGCGGCTCGTCTCCGACATCGTGCTGGTCGACGAAGGCGACATCGAACAGGCCATCGTGATGCTCCTCGAGATCGAGAAGACGGTGGTCGAAGGCGCGGGCGCCGCGTCCCTCGCCGCGCTCCTGAAGGAGCCGGGCCGCTATGCCGGCCGACAGGTGGGCCTCGTGCTGTGCGGCGGCAACATCGATCCGCTGGTGCTCGCGGAGATCATCGAGCGCGGCATGGTGCGCGGCGGGCGCCTCGCGCGGGTGCGCGTGCAGGTGCGCGACCTGCCCGGCTCGCTCGCCCGCGTGACCGGCCTCCTCGCGGACCAGAACGCCAACATCGAGGAGGTGCACCACCAGCGCGCCTTCACCCACCTCGCCGTACAGGACGCGGAGGTGGATTTCGTCCTGAAGACCCGCAGCCACGCGCACGTGGCCGAGATCGTCGAGGCCCTCACCCGCGCCGGCTACCTCGCGCGCGTGCGAAACTCCGACGAGTGAACCGTTTTTCGCAACCCCGACACGGAGCATTTTCCATGAGCCTCAACCGCCACCACGTGGGCAAGCGTCTTTCCGAGATGGTCGTGCACAACGGCACGGTGTACCTCGCCGGGCAGGTCGCCTCCGACATGACCCTCGACATCATCGGGCAGACGCAGGACGTGCTCGCCTCCATCGACCGCCTGCTGGGCGAGGCCGGCAGCGACAAGACGAAGATCCTCACCGCGCAGATCTTCCTGCCCGACATGGCCGACTTCGCCGCCATGAATTCGGTGTGGGAGCGCTGGGTCGTCCCGGGCCACGCGCCGGCGCGCGCCACCATCGAGGCGAAGCTCGCGAACCCGTCCTACCGGATCGAGATCCTGGTCGTCGCCGCGCAGTAGGGGCCCGCCGTGCCGCGCGCCGAATTCCTCACGATCGCCCTGCTCAGCGTCCACGTGGCGCTCGGGCTGCTGTGCCTGGGCGCGGCGCGGGGCGAGGCGGATGGCCGCGGCATCCGCCTGTGGGGCTGGGGATTGCTCGTCTATGCGTCGGGCATCGCGGTGAGCCTCGCGGGCGTGCCCACCAAGCCCGTCGCGCTCTTCGTCGGGAACATCCTCATCTCGGGCTCGTCGATCGTGACGGCGCTGGGGGCCCTGCACTACACGAAGCGCGGCCTCGACCGGACGTCCGCGCTGGTCGGGCTCGCCATCGCCACGGCCGCGCTCGCCTACGGCAACTTCGCCATCTCGCCGCCGAACCACGGGTTCAACGTCGTCGTACCGACGATCGTGGGAACGGTGCTCTTCATGCACGCCGGTCTCGCGCTCCTCAGGGCCCCGCACGAGGACGCGGGGCGCGCCGCCCGGGTCGTGGGCGGGGTGCTGCTCGCCGCGGTGCTCATCTGGTGGGCGCGCGTCGCCTCGATGCCGGCGCTCTTCGCCGAACCCATCGACCGGCAGCGCCTCGACATCGTGGTGGCGGTCTTCGCCATCGCGCAGATCCTGGTCGGCGTCGCCGCGGCCTTCGGGGTCTTCTGGATGGAGGTGAGCATCACGCGCGCCGGGATGCTGCGCATGGCCTTCACCGATTCGTTGACGGGCCTCGCCAATCGCCGCGCGATCGTCGATCGCTTCGCGGACGAGGTGGCGCGCATGAAGCGCAAGGGCGGCGGCCTCGCCCTGGCGGTCTTCGACCTCGACCACTTCAAGGGCACGAACGACACGCATGGCCACCTGGTCGGCGATGCGCTCCTCGCCCACGTCGGGCGTGTCCTCGCGGCGGGCAAGCGCGGCGGCGACGTGCTGGGCCGCATCGGCGGCGAGGAATTCGTCGTGCTCATGGCCGACCCGCTGCCCGGCGGTGCGCACCTGGCCGCGGACCGGCTGCGCCACGCCATCGAGGCCACGTCCCTGCTGCACGAGGGTCACGCCCTCACGGTGACGGTGAGCGGCGGCGTCGCGCGATTTCCCCAGGACGGCGAGACCTGGGATGCCCTTTTTTCCGTGGCCGACCGGCGCCTCTACGAGGCCAAGCGCGCGGGACGCAACCGCGTCGTGAGCGCGGCGGCCGCCTGAGGGGAGCAACGGCCATGCAGATCTTCCTGATCGTCCTCGGCAGCCTCGTGATTCTCGTCGCGGTGGCCGCGATCGTCATCGTGCGCCGCGCCGGCGAGTTCGGTCGCCTCGTGCAGGACGGCATCGAGACGATCGGTCTCGTGGAAGAAAAGCTCGTGTTCGGGGGGGGCGGGGGCACGCGCAAGGGCAAGCACCTGCGTTACGCGTACAAGGACGAACGGGGCCGCGAGCACCGCTTCCGCTCGCAGGTCACGGAGGGGCGATTCGACCAGTTCGACGTGGGAGACCCCATCGACATCGTCTACTCGCGCGCGAACCCCGCGGTGAGCGCCCCCAAGTGGCTCGTCGACGAGGCGAGGGCGGCGCGCGAGAAGAAGCGCTAGGCCGGCGCGGGATCTACTCGGGGAAGTCGAAATCCTCGTTCGGGCCGGCCTGGATGCCGGCCTTGCCGAACCAGTCCGGTCCCATCTCGCCATCCGCATCGCCGCCCTTGCATCGCAGGTTGGCGATCGCCTTCCCGCCGCGCTCCACCACGAGGCCGGCCTTGGTCGCCGTCTCGCCCTTCGGGCCCCACCGGCCGATGCCCGAGTAGGCGACGTAGGCGTACTCGCCCTTGCGAAAGCGCATCCACGTGCCTCCGCCGCCGGCGAAGGGCACGTTCGTGCCCGTGGCCGCCTGGGGTGGCAGGGTCGGCGCCTCGGGCAGCTTGAGTTCGAGCGGCGCCTTGGGGTCGGGCTTGCCGAACCGGTACTGGACGCTGCCTTTCGTCGGCGAGGCGTCCTTCGACGCGCAGATCGAGACGAGCTTCGCGCCCGTGCGGCAGGCGAAGATCACGTCTTCCTGCGGCGTGCAGAACGATTCGGCGGGCGCCTTGGCGAAGGCGA
The DNA here is from genome assembly GCA_016711875.1 of Betaproteobacteria bacterium. Taxonomy (GTDB): domain Bacteria; phylum Pseudomonadota; class Gammaproteobacteria; order Burkholderiales; family Usitatibacteraceae; genus FEB-7. Next base: position 2,000,402 of record JADJSD010000001.1, read on the forward strand.
TCGGCGCGGCGGTGAGCAGCAGGAGCAGGGCGGCGCTACGCACGCTTGCCCATCGCCTCGATGAGGCGCATGCCCGAGCGGATACCCGCCAGGTAGAGCGAGACCTTCGTGGATTCGTTGGGCGCATGGTTGTTCTCGTCGTAGGGCGCGAGCGGCACCACGATCGAGGGCAGGCCGAGCAGCTTCGTGAACACGAAGTCCGGCGTCGTGCCGCCGAGCGAGGGCACCACCAGCGGCTCGCGGCCGAAGCCGTCGGCGACCGCCTGCCTCACCATCGGCACGAACGGGCTGTCGAGCGACGTGCGCGAGGGCGGCGTGCCCTTGAGTTCCCGGATCTCTATGCCGTGGTAGCCGCGCTCGGCCGCGAACTTCCGGATGGCCGCGAACACGACGGCCGGATCCTGCCCGCCCACGAGGCGGATGTCCGCCTTGGCGAGCGCTTCCTTGAAGATGATCGTCTTCTGCCCGCTGCCCGTGTAGCCCGAGGCGAAGCCCGAGACGTTGAACGCGGGCCGCAGCATCAGGCGCTCGTGGAACGTGGCGGGATCGGTCACCGTGGGCTTCACGCCGATGCTCGCCTCCACGCCCGCGAGGTCGAGCGGGATGCGCTTCACCGCCTCGGTTTCCGACGGCGTGATGGTCACGTCCGCGTAGCCCGCGCCCGGCACCAGCATCTTGCCTTCGCGGTCGACCATCTCCGCGAGCAGGTGGATGAGCTCGAGCGTGGGATTGGGTGCCACGCCGCCGTAGGCGCCGGAATGGAGGTTGCGCTTCGCGCCCGTGGCGTGGAACTCGACGCCCAGGTTGCCGCGCACGCCCATGAGGAGCGCCGGCTGGTCGTTGGGGTACATCGGGCCGTCGGAGTACACGACGAGGTCGGCCGCAAGCCGGCTCCGGTGCTTCTCGACGAACTCCGGGAGCGGCCGGCTGCCCGTCTCCTCGTCGCCTTCGAGGATCACCTTGATGCGGATCGGAAGCTCGCCGTGCAACTCGCGGTAGAGGGCGATGGCGTGAAGGAGCGCGAGGTGCTGCCCCTTGTTGTCGCCCGCGCCGCGACCCCAGATGCGGTCGCCGTCGATGACGGGCTCGAAGGGGCTCGTCTTCCAGCCCTCCTGCTTCGCATCGGCGGGGTAGACGTCGTAGTGGCCGTAGGTGAGCCAGGTGAACGCGGCGTCCTTCGGGCCGATCTCGGCGTAGACGATGGGTTGGCTCGAGGTCTCGTGCACTTCCACGTCGAAGCCCCAGGCGAGCAGCTTCGCGCGCAGGAACGCGACCGCCTCGGCGATGCCCTCGCCGGTGAGGCTCACGGAGGGAATGCGAACGGAGTCGAGCAGCGTGGCGACGAGGGAATCGGCGCGCTTCGCGACGAGGGCGTCGATCGGGTGGTCCATGGCGTCAGTCGCAGGCGGCGGTGGTCTCGATCTCGATGGCGTACCCGTAGTGCAGCTCATTCACGGGGACGACGCATCGCGCCGGCTTGTGCTCGCCGAAGAACTCGGCCCAGACGCGGTTCACCGTGGGCCAGTGCGACACGTCGGAAACGAACGCCGTCACCCGAAGCACGCGCGTGCGATCGGAGCCGACGGACTTGAGGACGGTGTCCAGGTTGGCGAGCACCTGGCGCACCTGCTCCTCGATGGTGCCGGGCTTCGGCGCGGCCTGCCCCGGGACGTGGGGCAGCAGGCCCGCGATGTAGGCGACGCCGTTGTGGAGGGCGGCGTGGGAATAGTGGCCGGCCGGCGGGGCGATGCCGGCGGCATTGACGGTGCGAATGGCGCTCATGGGTTTCTCCGGTTTGCTACCAGCCGCTGAAGCGCGGCCATTGTTCGAGGATTTCGGTGTTGCCCCGCACGACCTGGTACGCGTCGAACTGGGCGCCGGTGGCGCAGGCATGGTTGGGCAGGATGCGCAGGCGCATGCCGACGGGATACTTCGACGCGTCGAGCGGCCCGCCGCCGCGGCGCGAGACGATGCCGTGTTCCTGGTTTGCGTCGGAGACGATGAGGTCGTCCAGCGGGCGGCCTTGTTCGTCGCACACGAGGCCGTAGCCCTGGTCGACGGGCTGCTTCGCGGTGCCGCGGTCGCGCGACATCGCCATCCAGCCGCCGTCGGTGATGATCCAGCCCTTCTCCTTCTGGTGGCCGATCACGGTGGCGAGCACGGAGAGCGCGATGTCGTTCACGGCGCACACGCCCAGGCCCGCCATCACGAGGTCCATGAAGACGAAGACGCCGGCGCGCACTTCCGTCACGCCTTCGAGGTTCTGCGCGAACATCGCGGTGGGCGTCGAGCCGACGCTCACCACCGGGGCCTCGAAGCCGGCCGCGTGCAGCACGGCGGCGCTTTCGACCACGGCGCGGCGCTCCTGCTCGGCCATGGCGCGGATCGCGTCGTCGCCGCGGCAGGCGTACGAATCGCCCGCGTGCGTCATCACCCCTCGCGGCTCGGCGCCTTTCGCGAGGGCCTTCGCGATGTCGATGAGTACCGGCGCGCCCGGCTTCACGCCGGCGCGGTGGCCGTCGCAATCGATCTCGATGAGGGTCGGGATGCCCGCGCCCTTCGCGGCGACCGCCTCGGCCGCCTCCACGCTGTCCACGACGACCTTCAGGTCGCAGCCCTTGCCGCGCAGTGCGACCACGTGGTCGAGCTTGCCGGGCGCGATGCCCACCGCATAGAAGATGTCCGTCACGCCGTGGGCGAAGAACTGCTCCGCCTCCTTGAGCGTGGAGACGGTGATGGGGCCGGCGGGCGATTCCATCAGGCCGCGCGCCGCCTCGATGGACTTGCAGGTCTTCACGTGCGGGCGCAGGCGCACGCCGAGGGCGGCGAGGCGGGCCTTCAGGCGCGCGACGTTGGCGTCCATCTTCGCCGCGTCCAGCACGAGGCGCGGCGTTTCGAGGCTCGCGAGGTTCATTTCAGTTCGAATTCGAACGTGCTCACCACGCGGATCTTCTTCGCGGGCGTGCTCGTGGGGGAGAAGGGCGCCGATTCGTCGTTCCCGTCGGTGCCGAAGATCTGGATCGTGCCCTGGTTGGCCGAGCGGATGCCGCCCACCTTCGCGCCGGAATCGGCCGCGAACTGCTCGGCGATGGAGCGCGCGTTCTTCGTGGCCGCGGCGAGGAGCTCCGGGCGCAGGTCGTTGAACTTGGTGACCACGAAGCGCGGGTTGGCGCGGCCCGTGGTGTTCTCGCTGTCGAGGATGACGCCGGCCTTGAGCAGTTCCTCCGTGGCGCCCGTGGCGGAGCGCACGAGATCGACCTTGTTCGTGGTCACCTCGACGGACGTGGTGACAACGTAGCGGAAACGTTCGCCCTGCGCCTGGTTGAAGTCGCGAGCCAGCTTGTCGAGCGTCTTCGTGGGCTGGCGCTCGATCTCGGCGTCCGCGAAGCCCTGCTTCTTGAGGAAGGCGAGCACGGCGTCGCGATCGGCGGTGATTTTCTGCTGCGCGTCGGCCAGCGTGTCGCTCGCCCGGCGCAGGTTGAGCGTCCAGACGGCCTGGTCGCTCTTCACCTCGCGCTCGACGAGGCCCTTCACCGTAACGGCGCGGGCGTCGCCCTTGAAGCGCGTGAGACCCTGGCCGATGAGCCAGCCGCCGCCGGCGAGGCCGACGGCGATACCCACGGCGAGGATGACGGAGGCGGGGAGGGAGTTGTCCTGCGAGTAGAGGGACATCGTCGGTCTTCCGGGCGGATCAATCCCCGATGTTACCGATTTCCCGTGCCGCGATGGACGGAGGCGCTGCGGCTTCAACCCAACGCGCCTGATGCGTGCTCAAGATCGATGGGGTGTAGCTTTAAAGCTACAATTGAAGAATTGCGAGATCTTCCGTCGCCAGTTGGCGCGGGCATTCTGGGCCGATTGGAAGCGGAGGCGGGGATGAGGAAGAAGACAGCGGCCGTTTCGCATCACGCGCGCGAAGTGGCTGAACTGGGAGCCGATCGCGGGTTGGCCGTCGAATACCTGAAGGCGGCCATGGAGTCGCTCGACGATCCGAACGATCGCGCGGCCGGGCTGATTGCCCTTCGAACGGTCGCGGAAGCCTATGGAGGATTGGGCGCGGTGGCCACGGAGGCGGGCATCAGCCGCGAGGCGCTCTATCGATCGTTGTCGCCTTCGGGCAATCCCACCCTGAAGACGTTGCTCGCGGTGCTCAAGGCGGTGGGAATGAAATTGTCCGTCGAACCGGGCGATCGCCTTGCGGCTTGATCAGATGTTCGGTGGTATGACTGCTTTCGGCCAACAGCCGTCATTCCCGCCTTCGCGGGAATGACGGCACAGGGTCGGATTGCGACTTTGTTGGCCTGCCCAGAACACTCCAAAGCGGAAAGATCGAACGGGCGGACAAGTAGAGCCACTGACGGGTGTCCGGTCGATCCCAACTGGCCGCTTGTCGCGGCGGTCGATCGCACAGTCCTGCATAAGTGGCATCAACGCATTGGACGAACTAGGCGCCTACAGGCAGATAGTCCTAGAACTGGTCCGATTGCGACTGGAACGAACCAAGCCTGCAATGGCAAGTGTGCGGTGAGCATAGAAGTGACCTGAATGCTCACGACGGTGATTGAGAAGCCAATGCAATTGACGATTGTGAGCGCAGAGCCCACGAATGCTCTAGGTGCCGTCGCGGCCGTCAGCGCAGAGAATTGTGGTGAATCTCCGACAACGAAGATTCCCCAAACTGTGAGAAACGCGATGAAGGCAGGAAGCGGCAGCACGTAGGCGAGAGGTGAAAGGAGGCAGCAAAGTCCCGACAACGAAAGCTGGGTGAATGCCACCTTAGCGCTGCCTACGTGACGAGAGACAAGGCCGCCTGCAACGCAGCCTATCGCACCAACAGCAATAACCCAGAATGACCACAATCCGACGTTCACGGCCCCAAGTGTGTGCATCTCCACATAGCCTGCGATCATGAGCGGGATCATTGCCCAAAGCGTGTAGAGCTCCCACATGTGTCCGAAATATCCGAAGGCGGAAGCGCGCAGGTCCCGAGATGCGAATATGGCCACGATGGCACCGAGATCAAGACGCGTGCCTTTGGCGTGGTGAGGCCCATCGGGCACGAGCATGTACATGACGATCCCGCCTGTGAGCGCGAGTCCTGAGAGCCACCAGGTAACCTCTTCCCACGGCAGAGAGTGCCCGAGCCCCTTAACGAGGTGTGGGAATGCGGTGCCGATGACCAAGGCACCCACGAGGAATCCAAGCGCTGCTCCAAGTCCTTCCCGATACCAACTGGCCGCGAGTTTCATGCCTACGGGATAGATGCCTGCCAGGAAAAAGCCCGTCGCAAACCGCATACCCAAAAGCGTCTCATAGGGGTGCCCGATGTTCGCGAGCAGGGCAATCCCTCCATTTGCAAGAGCACCGAACGCTGAGCACGCGAGGAATACCGAACGTGGCGAAAACCGGTCTGAAAGATTGAGTACGGCAAAGACCAACGTACCGGCGATGAACCCTAGCTGTACTGCTGAGGTGATGGTAGCGACGGCACTTTGCCCAAGCCCGAATTGGAGCTGCAGGTCCGGTAGCACCGCATTTCCCGCGAACCAAAGGGACGTTCCAGCGAATTGCGAGAACACGATCGCAGGTAGGATCCGACACGGCCGACGGTCTTCCACATAGCCCCCTGACCGGAATTGACCCGTGTCCGGCTCAACGGCTAGTCTAGCCCGAACGTTCGGTAAAATGATAAAGGTGAGCGCCATCGACATTCGATGCATTACTTTCGCCGAAGGCATAGGCGGCTACTGGGTGAACGACCAACCTGCGGTGCAGGCAGGCGCCACGCGTGACGGCTTCTTCTTCAAGGGCGACCCTGTTACCCCGGGCTTCAAAGCGATACGCGAGCCGAGCACGGCTTATTGTGTAACTGTGGAGCTCGCGGACGGCCAGCTTGCTTATGGCGACTGCGTGACTGTCTTCAATGCTGGCTGTGCAGGAAGGCCTCGACCGCTACGGGCAGCGCATTTGCCGACGGTACAAGAGGAATGCGGGCGCCTCTTCGATGGAAAGTCCTTCAAGGGATTCCGCGATGCCGCCGATGCACTGTCTGGCTTGAGTCAGGAATCATGGACACTTCCAGTGGCGTTCGGTATTTCGCAGGCATTGCTGTCTGCGGCAGCGCTTCATAAGCGAGTGCCGATGGCTCGCGTGTTGATGGACGAATATGGGTTGACGCTTCCTGCTGCTCCACCCCAATTCGCGGGGTCTTGCGGAGGGGAATGGGAGTTGAACGTCGACAAAGCCATCGCACGCCGGCTCGCAATGTTTCCTCAGAGCGCTATCCAGACTCGTTCGGAGTGTGAAAAGCTTCCCGATTACGTCTCATGGATTGTCCGGCGTGTAGGTGAGCTTGCCGGGTTAGGCTATGTCCCGGATCTGCATTTCGACTTCCATGCGTCCCTCGGTCGCATGTTTGGCAATGACGAGGACCGCGTGTGCGACTACCTTGCCGACATCGTGAAGCGGGCAGGGCCCTTCAAAGTCTATTTCGAGGATCCGATGCTTTCGGCAAGTGCCGACGAAGCTCTCGACCGCATGAGTCGCCTACGGGAACGATTCGATTCTCGCGGGCCGCATTGCGGCCTGATAGCTGACGAGTGGGCAAACGCGCCTGAGGAAATGCTTCGATTCGCAAGTGGAAAGGCTGCTCACGCAATCCAGATCAAGGTTCCCGATAACGGATCACTTGTCACGGCGATCGATGCAGTGCGCACGTGTCGTGAGCACGGGATACTTCCCTACCTTGGCGGCAGCTGCAATGAGACTGACATCTCAGCGCGGGCAACGGTTCATGTGGGAATCGCGTTTGGTGCGTGGCGCTTGTTCACAAAGCCAGGGATGGGGTTTGATGAGGGGCTCATGGTCATGACAAACGAGATGAGCAGGACCTTCGCTAGGCTGTAGATCTCATGGGTGCCCCGCTGATTTCAAAGGATGAGGTCCTAAACCGCCTCACGCGTGTGTTTCGTGAGAACGGCTACGGCGCCACCCTCTCACAGCTTTCCCAAAACACGGGCCTGCAGCGCGCGAGCCTTTACCACTACTTTCCGGGTGGCAAGGAGGAGATGGCGACGGCGGTAGTCGAACGATCCAACGCCGTGCTCGAGCGCGAGATCATAGCGCCCCTCCATGGCACTGGCTCACCTTCCGAGCGGCTACGCGCGATGATGCGCAGTGTCGACCGCTACTTTGCCGGCGGGACGGAATCGTGCCTGCTCGGCAGTCTCACGCATACTCCAGGGACGCATAGATTTGAGTCGCATATCAAGGCGGGTTTCACCGCCTGGATTGATGCGATCGCAAGTGTGCTCACTGAAGCGGGGTTGACCCGGCGTACAGCCAGGGTTCGCGCACAGAATGCAGTGTTTGCCATCGAGGGAGCGCTTCTTGTCTGCCATGGTATTGGCGATACCAAGCCGTTCCGCCGAATGCTCCGCGAGTTGCCAGAGCAAATGACGGCCGTCGAACTGAGTGCCGCCTGACGTTGAAACGCTTGCCCACGAGGAGAGTCCGATGAACTTTGCAATCGCAACGCGAAATGTCATGTCCGTTCTGGCTATGGTTTTTTCGCTTTCCGCCGCCGCGCAGGCCTATCCATCAAAGTCCATCAAGATCATCGTTCCGTTCCCGCCTGGGGCGGCCACTGACATGTTGGCGCGAACGTTCGGACAGAAACTCGGGGAGGCGTTCGGTCAGTCCGTTGTTGTTGAAAACAAGTCCGGGGCCACAGGAACGATCGGTTCAGCCTTCGTTGCCACATCCCCGGCGGATGGCTACATGTTGCTTATGGCGACGACCAGTACCCACGGCATTGCCCCGAACCTCTATAAGAAGGCGCCCTACGACCCCGTGAAGGACTTTGAATCGATAAGTCTGATTGGCTGGACGCCAAACGTACTGGCTGCCCATCCGAATGTTCCTGCGAAGTCGGTGATGGAACTGATCGCTCTTGCGAAAGCGCAGCCAGGCAAGATCACTTTCGCTTCGTCTGGCACAGGCAGTTCCATTCACCTGGCTGGAGAGCTCTTCATGTCCATGGCGGGAGTGGAAATGCTTCACGTGCCCTACAAAGGAGCTGCGCCCGCCCTTGCTGATCTTATCGGCGGTCAAGTCAACATCATGTTTGACACCGTTGCGCAGTCATTGCCCCAGATTAAGGCGGGAAAGATCAAGGCGCTCGCGGTTACTACCGCCAAACGCTCCTCTGCACTGCCCAACGTGCCGACCGTGAGCGAAGCCGGTTTGCCGGGCTACGAGATGGCGGGATGGATCGGCCTGCTGGCGCCAAAGGGTACGCCCAAGGATGTCATCGACAAACTGCACGCCGAGATCGCGAAGATTGCCGCCGTCCCCGAAGTGCGCGAACGCATGATCGCCGCGGGGGTTGAGCTTGTTGCCACGACTCCCCAGGAGTTTCATAGCGTAATTAGCACCGAGTTGCCGAAGTACGCCAAGGTGATGAAGGACGCTGGCATGAAGCAGGAGTAAACGCACATGCTCACCCGGCGTCTGGGAGAGCTGGCGCTTTCGTACCGACACGAGACACTCCCTGCGGAAGCGCGGGCGATGGCGGTACGCTGCATCCTCGACGCCACCGCCTGCTCACTTGCGGGATTGAACGAGCCGGCGGTAGTGATGGTGCGGGGGGAGGTGGCCGATCAGGGTGGAAGGGCTGAGTCCACCCTTCTCGGATCCAGCCTGCGCGTCCCGGCGGGAGGGGCTGCTCTCGCCAATGGCACCGCCGCCCATGCTCTTGACTACGATGACGTCAACCTTGCGATCCCCGGGCACGCCACTGCCGTTGTAATGCCGGCGGTACTCGCTCTCGGTGAGGCGATTGGTGCGAGCGGTCGCGAGACGGTCGCCGCATTCGTTGCTGGCTATGAGATCGCGTGCCGTGTAGGTCTTCTGGTCGCCCCGGGGCACTATGAACGTGGTTTCCACGCCAGCTCGACAGTCGGAGGGATTGGCGCCGCAGCGGCCTGCGCGAACCTCCTGCGGCTCAGCACGACTCAGGCAGCAAGTGCCCTCTCGCTTGCGGCCACCCAGGCGAGTGGCCTGAAAGCACTCTTCGGCAACATGGGCAAGCCGCTGCATGCGGGTCTCGCGGCCAGAAGTGGCGTTCTGGCGGCACGGCTTGCCGCGCGCGGATTCGACGCTGGCTCGGTAGCACTGGAACATCCACAGGGATTCGGCCGCGCAATGAGCCCAGACTTCAAGGCTGAAGACGCTCTGGACGACAGCCGTGACCTGTTCATCCTTGCCAACCTATTCAAGTATCACGCCGCCTGCAACGGCGTGCACGCGGTGATTGAGTGTGGCAGGTTACTTCGCGAGCGCTTGCCAAATGGCTCTGCATCGATCGTACGCGTGCTCGTCACCTCCAATCCCGCCAGCGACAAGTACTGCAACATCGTTGCACCCTCCAATGCCCTTGAAGGCAAATTCAGCCTGCGGTTGAGTGCGGCATTGGGTCTCCTGGGCCGCGATACGTCGCGTCTAAGTGCCTACTCGGATGGCGCGGTGTCGGCTGCCGAGGTGATTGCCGTACGCGATCGGGTAACAGTCGCATTTTCCGCAGACCTCGGGATGATGGAGTCCATCATGGAGGTCGAGACGATAGAAGGCGAGCGAGTGACCACGCGATACGATGCGGGGTGCCCGGAAACCGATCGACAAGCCCAGGCGAGGCGCGTCGAAGCGAAATTCCAATCGCTGGTAGAACCCGTGCTGGGTGCCGCTGGCACGGTTCGGCTCAAGGACAGTATTCTGGAACTCGACGCACTGCATGACGTGAGTGCACTTAACTCGACGATAAAGTGGGACTGATCTGCCTCAGGAGTCTCGGTCCACGCAGAACCTGGAATCGGCTCAACGCACTCGGTTCAGTGCGCAATGTGCTGCCTTCATGCTTTGAGTAACTCCTGTACTTCCGCTCCGGGTCGTTAGCGGCCAACCGCCGCCAACAGAGACTAACCACCTCAACGGCTGCACCAGCATCTCGGTCCGATGCTCCATCGCGCACGTCAGGCCGAAAGAGACGACGCTAGGACGACGCGGGCGTGCCGGAAGGATCGGCCGGCGCCCGGATCGCATCCGGCCTCGACCAGCGCTGCGACGCCGGCACGGCGCCCGATTCGATGAAGAGCCGCTTGATCATGGGAAACCGCGCCCGCACTTGCCGCTCCACGTCGGCGATCGCGAGCGCCGCGTCGGCGGCGTCGGTGCCCGCGTCGAAGTCGAGATCCATCGTGACGAGCGCGTCGTCGGGCCCCACGTACATCGACAGGATGCGCCCGACGTCCCGCACCCGGGGCACGGCGAGCGCGATGCCGCGGATGGCACGCGCCGTTTCCGGGCGAATGCCCTCGCCGATGAGCAGGTCGCGCGATTGCCAGGTGAGGAAGCTCGCCACCACCGCCAGCAGCACGCCGATGAGCATCGAGGCGGCACCGTCGAACACCGGCATGTCGAAGCGATGGCTCAGCCAGATGCCCGTCGCGGCGATCGCGAGGCCCCCCAGTGCCGCCGAGTCCTCGGCCAGCACGGTATAGGTGGTCGGATCCTTGCTGCGATGGATGGCTTCCCAGAACGGGGCGGTGCCGGCTTGCTTCCGGAACTCGCGCAGCGCGATCGCGAAGCTGATGCCCTCGAAGAGCGCCGCCGCGCCGAGCACCACGTAGTTCCAGAAGGGATCCTGCAAGGGTTGCGGATGCCGGATGTGCTGCACGCCCTCGTAGAAGGAGATCCCGCCCCCGAGCCCGAAGATCAGCACGGCGACGATCAGGCTCCAGAAGTAAAGCTCCTTGCCGTGCCCGAAAGGGTGCTCGGGCGTGGCGGGCCTCTGGCTCAGGCGGATGCCCACGAGCAGGAGCATCCCGTTGAAGGTGTCGACCGCCGAGTGAATGCCCTCGGAGAGCATGGCGGAGCTGTTGGTGATGCCGGCGACGACGAGCTTCGTCGCCGCGATGGCCATGTTGGCCGCGATCGCGCCGTAGATCGCGAGCCTCGAACCGGTCGGGATGCGGGTGTTCCCGGGCGCAGCGGCTATACCCACGCGGCGCGGCGCAGGCGCCGGTACACGAGGAAGCAGGCGAGCGCGGTCGCGGCCACGACCATCGGATACCCGGCCTTCCAGTGCAACTCGGGCATCCACTGGAAGTTCATGCCGTACAGGCTGAAGACGACGGTCGGGATGGCGAGGATCGCGCCCCAGCCGGCCAGGCGCTTCACCACCTCGTTCTGGTTGTTGGCTACCAGCGCGAGGTTCACCTGCATGGCCGTGGTCAGCATGTCGCGCATGCCGTCGATGAGCCCCACGAGCCGCGAGACGTGGTCCTGGATGTCCCGGAAGTAGGCCCGCAGCGCCTTGGGGATCAGGTCCTCGTGCAGGCGCATCAGCTCGGAGCTGATCTCCGCCAGGGGCAGGGCGGCGTTGCGCAGCTCGAGGAGGTCCCGCTTGAGCGCGTACAGCCTTTCGATCACGAGCCGGTCGAAACGGTCCCGGAAGATGTCCGTCTCGATGGCGTCGAAATCCTTCTCGAACTGCGCCACGACGGGCTGGTAGTGGTCGGCCACGAAGTCCAGCACCGCATAGAGGGCGAGCCCCGGCCCCATGGAATGGCGCCTGGTGCCGTCCTCGAAGCGCTGCAGGACCTGCGCGTAGCTCGACGACGCGCCGTGGCGCACGGTCACCAGGAAATTCGTGCCGACGAACAGGTGGGTCTCGCCGTAGACGACCTGGCCCGCCTCCAGCTGGGCCGTCTTGAGCACGATGAAGAGCGAATCGCTGTAGGACTCGATCTTGGGCCGCTGGTGCGCGTGGTGGGCGTCCTCGATGGCCAGGTCGTGCAGGCCGAACGCTTCCTGGATTTTGCGCAGCAGTGCGTCATCGGGCTCGTGCAGCCCCAGCCAGACGAACGTGCCGGGTTGCGCGATGAGCCCGCTGACGTCGTCGAGGGCGATGGCGCCGAGGCGCTTCCCGTCCCGAAAGGAGATGCTGTCCACGATGGAGGTCATCGCCCGGGCTTTCTCAACCATTCTCGGGCCGATTGACCCGATTTTCCATTGGGCCATCGGGATACCGGTCCGTCGGTGCGGTAGCGAACAACCTGGCGGCGGCCGCCAAAAAGAAAGGGCCTCCCCGAGGGGAGGCCCTGCGACTCATGCGTGCGCCCGGAAGAAGGGACTACCCCAGCTTCTGCACCAGCGTCTCGAACCGCTGCTTCATCGCGCCCGGCAGGCGCGTGCCCAGCTTGTCGAAGAACTCGCGGTGCAGCGGCATTTCCTGCTTCCACATGTCCTTCTCGATGGCCGAGATGGAAAGGTATTTCTCCGCGGCGAAGCCTTCGAGGCCCTTCCAGTCGAGGTCCTTGTGGCTGGGCACGTAGCCCCACTCGGTGCGCACGGCGTCGGCGATGCCCTCGACTCGCTCGACCACCCACTTGAGCACGCGCATGTTCTCGCCGTAGCCGGGCCAGACGAACTTGCCGTCGGCGCCCTTCCTGAACCAGTTCACCATGAAGATCTTGGGCGGGTACGGCACCTTGCGGCCCATTTCGATCCAGTGGGCGAAGTAATCGCTCATGTTGTAGCCGCAGAAGGCGATCATCGCGAACGGGTCGCGGCGCACGACGCCCACCTGCCCCGTGATGGCGGCGGTGGTCTCGGAGCCGAGCGTCGCGGCCATGTAGACGCCTTCGTCCCACGTGGCGGCCTCGGTGACGAGCGGCACGGTGGAGGAGCGGCGCCCCCCGAAGATGAAAGCGGAGATGGGCACGCCCTTCGGGTCGTCCCAGGCCGGGTCGATCGACGGCGTGCGCGAGGCGGCCACCGTGAAGCGCGAATTGGGATGCGCGGCGGGGCGCCCGCAGCCCGGCGTCCATTCCTTGCCCGTCCAGTCCGTGAGCTTCGGGGGCGCTTCCTTCGTCATGCCTTCCCACCACACGTCGCCCTCGGGCGTGAGCGCCACGTTGGTGAAGATGGTGTCGGCCTTCACGGCCTCCATGCAGTTCGGGTTGGTGTCATAGCCCGTGCCGGGCGCGACGCCGAAGAAGCCCGCTTCCGGGTTGATGGCGTGGAGCCGGCCATCCTCGCCGGGCTTGATCCAGGCGATGTCGTCGCCGATGGTGGTCACCTTCCAGCCCTGGAAGGCGGGCGGCGGGATCAGCATCGCGAAGTTGGTCTTGCCGCAGGCGCTCGGGAACGCGGCCGTCACGTAGTGCTTCACGCCCTCCGGCGATTCCACGCCGAGGATCAGCATGTGCTCGGCGAGCCAGCCTTGCTCGCGCCCCATCACGGAGGCGATGCGCAGCGCGAAGCACTTCTTGCCCAGCAGCGCGTTGCCGCCGTAGCCGGAGCCGAAGGACCAGATCTCCTTGTCCTCCGGGAAGTGCACGATGTACTTGTGCTCCGCGTTGCAGGGCCAGGTGACGTCCTTCCGGCCGTCCGCGAGCGGCGCGCCCACGGAGTGCACGCAGGGGACAAAATCGCCGTGCTCGCCCAGGGTGGCGAGCACCGCCGCGCCCATGCGGGTCATGAGCTTCATGTTGACGGCCACGTAGGCGCTGTCAGACAGCTCGACGCCGATGTGGGCGATGTGCGAGCCGATGGGGCCCATCGAGAAGGGCACCACGTACATCGTGCGGCCCTTCATGCAGCCCTTGAAGAGGCCCGAGAGCGTCTTGCGCATCTCGGCGGGCTCCACCCAGTTGTTGGTGGGGCCGGCGTCTTCCTTCTTCTTCGAGCAGATGAAGGTGCGGTCCTCCACGCGGGCCACGTCCGAAGGATCGGAGAGGGCGAGGTAGGAATTGGGCCGCAGCTTGTCGTTCAGCCGCCGGAAGGTGCCGGCCTCGATGAGCTGGCCGCACAGGCGGTCGTATTCCTCCTGGGAGCCGTCGCACCAATGGATGCTGTCGGGCTGGGTGAGGGCGGCGACTTCGGCCACCCATTTCAGGAGCTTCGCGTTGCGAGTCGGGGCGGTGCCCGGGACCGGGGCGGCTTGAGCGTGCATGGACCTTCCTCCGAGGGAATTGCCGGCTGACATGGAATCGACGCCGGCTTCTTGGCAAGTCGCCAATTATCGCACGCGAGCCGGAATGGCCACACCCCGGCCGGGGTGATACGGACCTGTTACCGAAGGTGAGGAAACGCGCCCCGGGATGGGGCGCCGGGGTCAGGCGGGGCGAGGTCCGTAGTGCCGGAAGCGCTCGGCCATGAGGTCCATTTCCCCGTCGGAAAGCAGGGGCGGCTCGCCCACCTGCAGGGCCTGCCAGTAAATGCGCGCCAGGTGCTCGATCTTGTCCGCCAGGCGCAGGGCGTCCGCCAGGTCTGTTCCAAATGCAATGGCCCCGTGCTGGGCCAGGAGGCAGGCCTTCCTTCCTTCCAGGGCGGCGAGAGCCACATCCGACAGCTCCTGCGTGCCGAAGGTGCGGTAGGGCGCACAGCGGATGTCCCGGCCGCCCGCGAAGGCCACCTCGTAGTGGAACGCCGGGATCGGCCGGCCCAGGCACGCGAAGGTGGTGGCATAGGACGAGTGCGTGTGGACGACGGCGCCGGCCTCGGGTCGGGTGCGGTAGATGTCGCGGTGGAAGCGCCACTCGCTCGAGGGCTCGCGGGGCCCGTTCGCCTGGCCGTCCATCCCGACAAGCACGAGGTCCACGGGCAGGAGGTGCTCGTAGGGGATGCCCGAAGGCGTCACGAGGAAGCCGCCCTCGACGCGCGCGCTCACGTTGCCGCTCTTGCCCTGGTTGATCCCCAGGGCGTTCATGGCGCGCGCCGTGTGGACGATGCGCTCGCGCAGCGTGTCTTCGTTCATGAGGCGGGACGGGCCGCGGCGAGGCCGGCTTCGGTGGCGGGGTGCACGCCCTTTTCCGTAACGATGCCGGTGACGTACTTCGCGGGCGTCACGTCGAACGCGGGGTTCACGACCTTCGTCGAAGCGCGCGCGATCGTGACCGAGGCGGGGCGGCCGGATGCGTCCAGGCCGCGCACGATGCGCACCTCGTCGCCGCTCCTTTCCTCGATGGGGATGCCCTCGATGGCGTCGTCGATCTCCCAGTCGATCGTGGGGGTGGGCACCGCCGCGTAGAAGGGCACGCCGTTGTCATGGGCCGCGAGCGCCTTGAGGTAGGTGCCGATCTTGTTGCACACGTCGCCGCGGCGCGTGACGCGGTCCGCGCCGACGATGCACAGGTCCACGAGGCCCTGCTGCATCAGGTGACCGCCGGCGTTGTCGGCGACGAGCGTGTGCGGCACGCCGTGGCCCGCGAGTTCCCAGGCGGTGAGCAGGCCCTGGTTGCGCGGCCGCGTCTCGTCGACCCACACGTGGACCGGGATGCCCCTGTCGTGGGCCATGTAGAGGGGGGCGAGGGCGGTGCCCCAGTCCACGGTCACGATCCAGCCGGCGTTGCAGTGGGTGAGGACGTTGATCGGGCGCTTCTTGAGGAAGTGCTCGGCCTCGAGGAGGGCGAGGCCGTTGCGACCGATGGCCTCGTTGATGGCCGCGTCCTCGTCGGCGATGGCCTGGGCGAGATCCCAGGCGGCCGCGGCGCGGCGCGGGACGGGCAGGGGCGCGAGCGCCTGCATCATCCGCTCGAGCGCCCAGGCGAGGTTCACCGCCGTGGGCCGCGTGGCGCGCAGGCGGTCCCGCGTTTCGAGCAGGCAGGCATCGGAGGCGTCGCGGTTCATCGCGAGCGCCACGCCGAAGGCGGCCGTCACGCCGATGAGCGGCGCGCCGCGAACGCGCATCGACACGATGGCTTCGGCCACGGCCTCCGGCGAATCGAGCGCGCGCATCTCGAAGGCGTGCGGCAGGAGCGTCTGGTCGATGATGTGGACGCGATTCGCGGCGGGCTCGGCCCGGAGCGTGCGGTAATGCTGGCCGTCGACTTTCATGGGACGCGGTGCGGGGTGGGAAGCCCTATTTTGGCATGTCGGGCGCCGTGGCCGCCTCGATCGCCTGACGGAACGTCTTTGCCTGCGGGTGGTGCTTGGCGGCGTAGCCCGCGAAGCCGAGCGCGAGGACCAGCACGATCGCGAACGGCCACCACGTCTTCTTGATGACGCCGGCGACCCAGCCGGCTGCGTCCTCGTGTTTCGATCGGCGCGCGAGCCCGCCCGCCAGCATCGCGCCGAACGCCGCTTCCGTGAGGATGTCCGGCGCCGCCCAGACGAGGTAGCCGCTCGCCGCGAGCACCGCCAGCACGAGCAGCAGGCCCAGGATCACCATGCCCAGGTCGTCGCCGAGATCGAGGTCGAATCCGCCGCCGCTTCCGGAGGAGGACGCGTCGGATCCGGATGAACTCGCGAGGGCCCGTGCGTTCAGTTGCGGCGACGACAAGGCGCCCTTCGGCCCGCCCTCGACCCACGAACCGCTCGCGCCGCCGCCGTCGAATCCGCCGCCCTTGCCCGAAAATCCGCCGCCCGAACCGCCGCTGCCCTTGCCGGCGCCGATCGGGATGTCGAGCAGGTCCGCGCCGTCCACGAGCGAGTTGCCGGATTCCTTCCGCTCTTCGCCGTCGCCCACGCCGGCGTACTGCAGCCAGAGCCAGACGCCGAGGAGGAAGACGGCGTAGGCGATCGCGATCGCGATGGGGTAGCGCACCAGCATGGAGCCCACGCCGGCTTGAAGCATGACCCAGCTCGCAAGCATGGCCGTGAGCCCGCTTGAGGCGAGGATGAGGCTCATGTGGAAGCGCACCCACAGGCGTTCCACGATGCGTCGTTTCACGCCCTGGCGCGTCCACCCGGGGGCTTGCGGATTCCTGCGGGCCATGGTCTTTCCGTCGGTCGTCGTCGGGGCGAGTTTGCGCGAATCCCGGTAGAATACAAATTTCCCGCTGGGGGGTCGCAATGACCAAGTACGTTTTCGTCACCGGTGGCGTGGTTTCCTCCCTGGGCAAGGGCATCGCCGCCGCCTCCCTCGCCGCGATCCTCGAATCGCGCAAGATCAAGGTCACCAACGTCAAGCTCGACCCCTACATCAACGTCGATCCGGGCACGATGTCGCCGTTCCAGCACGGCGAGGTCTTCGTCACCGACGATGGCGCGGAGACCGACCTGGACCTCGGCCACTACGAGCGCTTCATCTCCGGGAAGATGAAGAAGCTCAACAACTTCACCACCGGCCAGATCTACGAGCGCGTCATCAACAAGGAACGGCGCGGCGACTACCTCGGCGGCACGGTGCAGGTGATCCCGCACATCACCGACGAGATCAAGCTGAGCGTGAAGGCCGCCTGCAAGGACGTGGACGTCGGCATCATCGAGATCGGCGGCACGGTGGGCGACATCGAGTCGCTGCCCTTCCTGGAGGCCATCCGCCAGATCGGCATCGAGGAAGGCCGCAACAACACCTGCTACATCCACCTCACGCTCGTGCCGCACCTGGCGAGCGTGGGCGAGATCAAGACCAAGCCCACCCAGCATTCCGTGAAGGAGCTGCGCGGCATCGGCATCCAGCCGGACGTGGTGATGTGCCGGTCCGAGCAGCCGGTCCCGGACGAGGACAAGCGCAAGATCGCCCTCTTCACCAACGTCGACCACCGCTCCGTCATCTCCTGCTACGACGTCAATTCGATCTACAAGATCCCGTCGATGCTGCACAAGCAGGGCCTGGACGAGATCGTGTGCCGCAAGCTCGACCTCGCCGCCTACCCGGCGGACCTCGCCATGTGGGACAGGATCGTCGATGCGCTCGAGCATCCCGAGCACGAGGTCGACATCGCGATGGTCGGCAAGTACGTGGACCTGCAGGATTCCTACAAGAGCCTTTCCGAGGCGCTCATCCACGCCGGCATCCACACCCGCACCAAGGTGAAGATCCACTACGTCGATTCCGAGCAGATCGAAGGCGACGTGGCCGATACGCTCAAGGACATGGACGCCATCCTCGTCCCGGGCGGCTTCGGCAAGCGCGGCATCGAGGGCAAGATCGCCGCGGTGCGCTTCGCCCGCGAGAACAAGGTGCCTTACCTGGGCATTTGCCTGGGGATGCAGATCGCGGTGATCGAGGCGGCGCGCAATCTCTGCGGCCTGGAGGGCGCCAACTCCACGGAGTTCGATCCCGACACGCCGCACCCGGTCGTGGCGCTCATCACCGAGTGGCAGGACCGCGACGGCCGGATCGAGAAGCGCGACGCCAGCTCCAACCTGGGCGGCACCATGCGCCTGGGCGCGCAGCCGTGCAACGTGAAGAAGGGCTCGCTCGCGCACAAGATCTACGGCAGGGACGTCGTCGCCGAACGCCACCGGCACCGCTACGAGGTGAACGACCAGTACGTCGCCCGCCTGGAGGCCGCGGGCCTCACGATCAGCGCGCGCACGCAAAGCGAGAACCTGGTGGAGATCTCGGAGCGCTCGGACCATCCGTGGTTCTTCGGGTGCCAGTACCACCCGGAATTCACTTCCACCCCGCGCACCGGGCATCCGCTTTTCATCTCCTACGTGAAGGCGGCCCTGGAGCAGCATCGCAGGCGCGTGCCCGAGCCGGGGCTGAAGGTGATTGGCGGCTCCGCCGCGTAAGGCGGTTCACGCCGATGAACGCCGATAGAAGCCCGCCGATTGCCGCCGATAAGATCTAGCCGATCGCTCCGGCCGGGCAGCTTTCCGAGGGCATGCGTATCGATGCCTTTGGCGGTCTGTCGGATTGTCGCGCGGCGTGCAGATCGCTTTCAGGAATCATCGGCGTTCATCGGCGCGCTTCTATCGGCGTTCATCGGCGTTTCCAAAGACTTTGGGCGGCATCACTCCCCGCCGTCCCTCATGAGGCAACCAGCATGAAACTCTGCGGATTCGACGTCGGCCTCGACCAGCCCTTCTTCCTCATCGCCGGCCCGTGCGTGGTCGAGAGCGAGCAGCTCCAGATGGACGTCGCCGGCCAGCTGAAGGAAATCACCGCTTCTCTCGCCATCCCCTTCATCTTCAAGTCCAGCTACGACAAGGCCAACCGCTCCAGCGGCAAGAGCTTCCGTGGCCCCGGGATGGAGAAAGGCCTCGAGATCCTCGCCAAGGTGAGCTCCACCCTCGGCGTCCCGGTCCTCACCGACGTGCACACCGAACAGGAAGTGCCGGAAGTGGCGAAGCACGTGGACGTGCTGCAGACCCCCGCGTTCCTGTGTCGCCAGACGGACTTCATCCACGCCGTCGCCCGCTCGGGCAAGCCGGTCAACATCAAGAAGGGCCAGTTCCTCGCGCCCCACGACATGAAGAACGTCGTGGACAAGGCACGCGAGGCGAGCGGCACCGACAACATCCTGGTGTGCGAGCGCGGCGTCTCGTTCGGCTACAACAACCTCGTCTCCGACATGCGCTCGCTCGCGATCATGCGCGAGACCGGCTGCCCCGTCGTGATGGATGCCACCCACTCGGTGCAGCTGCCGGGCGGGCAGGGCACCTCCTCGGGCGGACAGCGCGAGTTCGTTCCGGTGCTCGCCCGCGCGGCCGTCGCCACGGGCGTCTCGGGCCTCTTCATGGAGACGCACCCGGATCCGGCGAAAGCCCTGTCGGATGGCCCCAACGCCTGGCCGCTGCCGCGCATGCGCGAGTTGCTGGAGACGCTCAAGGAGATCGATCTCCTGGTGAAACGGCGGGGCTTCGCGGAAAGCGGCCTGTAGTCCCGATGCCGTAATGCCGCCCGCCGCGGCGCGACACACCGTCCTTTCCCTTCCGGAGTTTCCATGAAGATCCTCGTCCTCGGCGCCGGCGGCATCGGCGGGTATTTCGGCGGACGTCTTGCGCAAGGCGGCGCCGACGTCACTTTCCTCGTGCGCGAGAAACGCGCCGCGCAGATCGCCGCGAACGGCCTCGTCATCGAAAGCCCGAACGGCAACGCCACCATCGTCGCGAAGACCGTCACGGCGGAAGGCATGAAGCCGGGGTACGACCTCGTCCTATTCACCTGCAAGGCCTACGACCTCGATTCGGCCATGGACGCGATCGCACCCGCGATGACGGGCGAGTGCGTCGTCGTGCCGATGCTCAACGGCATCTCGCACCTGGAGCGGCTCGACGCCCGTTTCGGCAAGGCGAAGGTGATGGGCGGCACGTGCCAGATCAACGTGACGCTCGGGCCCGACGGCACCGTGAAGCACATGGAGCCGCTCAACCGCCTGACCTTCGGCGAGCGCGACGGCGCGCAAAGCCCGAGAGCGAAGGCGTTCGCCGCCGAACTGGCGAAGTCTTCCATCGACTGGACGCTCTCGCCCACGATCGAGCAGGACATGTGGGAGAAGCTCATGTTCCTGTCGGTGCTCGCGGCCGTCACGTGCCTCTTCCGCGGCAATATCGGGGAGGTCCTTTCGGCGCCGGGCGGACGGGCCACGCTCGAACGGGCGATCGCCGCCAACATCGAGATCGTCGCGAAATGCGCGGCGCCGCCGCGCGAGAAGATCATCGAGTGGGCGCGTGGCCGCCTGCTCACGCCCGGCCCGGCGGCCTCGTCGATGCTGCGCGACGTGGAGCGCGGAAATCCCGTCGAGGCCGATCATATCGTCGGCTTCATGCTCGAGCGGGCGAGGGAGCACGGCGTGGACGAGACGATCCTCGCGCTCGCCTTCGCGCACCTCAAGACGTACGAGGCGCGCCGCGCCGCGGGGCGGCTGCCGGCGGCGTAGCAGCCTTCGATCGCGCGCTGCACCGATGTCTCCTGTCGTCCGACGACGACATGCAGAATATCCACGCTTCGCGCCGAACGCAGAATATTCGCGGTTACATGCGCAACGATCCTCCCTAGAGTTCGCCCCGTGGTGCCGTCCAGTGCGCCACGACGCGATCAAAGCTTGCGCGCGGCGATCGCGCCCAACGACATTCCAGGGAGAACATCCATGCGGGGATTTCGCAGAACCGGGGCCGTGGTCGCACTCGCGACGGCAGGCCTCTTCACGCAGCCGGCCTTCGCGGCCGATACCGTGGTCGTGCAATGGGACGCGGCGGCACTCGAGGCCATTCGCGTCACGCATCCGGGACCGCCCATCGTGGCGCGCGCCCTCGCCATCGCCCACACCTGCATGTACGACGCCTGGGCGGCGTACGACGCCAACGCGTACGGTACGCGACTCAAGGGCAACTTGCGCCGACCGTCATCCGAGCGTACCGAGGCCAACAAGAACAAGGCCGTGAGCTACGGCGCCTACCGGGCCCTCGTGGATCTTTTTCCGAGCGAGAAGCCGCAGTTCGACGCGCTCATGACGAGCCTGGGCTATTCGCCGCTCGACACGACGACGGACACGAAGACGCCCGCCGGTATCGGCAACGTCGCGTGCAAGGCCGTGCTGGACTACCGCCACAAGGACGGCTCGAACCAGCTGGGCGAGAAGAACGGCGGTGCGCCGTACAGCGACTGGACGGGATACGTGCCGGTCAATACGCCCGACACGGTGGTGAACTTGAACCGCTGGCAGCCGCTGCGCGTGGGCACGACGGTGCAGAAGTTCATCACGCCGCACTGGCGCGAGGTGAAGCCCTTCGCGCTCAGGAAGGCCTCGCAGTTCAGGCCGGAGCCACCGGCGAAGTTCCCGTCGTTCGACTTCACCGAGCAGGCCAAGCAGGTCCTCGCCTACAGTGCCGCGCTCAACGACGAGCAGAAGGTGATCGCGGAGTACTGGGCCGACGGCCCCTCCTCGGAGCTGCCGCCGGGCCACTGGGCGCTCTTCGCGCAGTTCGTCTCGCGCCGCGACGGCCACGGCGTGGACCGCGACACGAAGATGTTCTTCGCGATGACCAATGCCATCTTCGACGCGAGCATCGCCTCCTGGGAGGCCAAGCGCCACTACGACTACGTGCGCCCGGTGACGGCGATCAACGTGCTCTTCAAGGGCAAGATGGTCTCGGCGTGGGCTGGCCCCGGCCAGGGCACGAGGCTCATCCCGGGCGAGACGTGGCGCCCGTACCAGGCGGCGGACGTGGTGACGCCGCCCTTCTCGGAATACGTGTCCGGTCACAGCATCTTCAGCATGGCCGGCGCGACGGTGCTGCGCCTCTTCACGGGAAGCGACGTGTTCGGCCATTCGGTGACCGTTCCCGCCGGCAGCTTGCGCGTCGAGCCGGGAATTGCGCCCACCAGGAACGTGACCCTCTCCTGGGCCCTGTTCACCGACGCGGCCAACGAGGCCGGCATCTCGCGGCGCTACGGCGGCATCCACTTCATCGACGGTGACCTCGTCTCGCGCGAGATGGGCGTGGAGGTGGGCGAGCAGGCCTACAAGGCGGCGCTCGACTACTTCGACGGCAAGGGCCGCGATCGCGACGACGACTGATTCGCGTAGCATCGACCTGGTAGCGGGTTCCGCCTTCGGGCGGGGCCCGCATGTCGTTTTCCCACCCGACCCGAAAGCCCCTCCGATGAAAAGAACGCTCGCCGCTTCGCTTCTCCTGCTCGCCAGCCTGGGCGCCGCCGCCGATTCCGGCATCGTCGCCAAGGAGAGCCGTCACACGGTTCCGGAAACCATCGCCCGCCTCGAGGCTGTCCTGAAGGCGAAGGGCATCACCGTCTTCGCGCGCATCGACCATTCGGGCGAGGCCGAGAAGGCGGGGCTCAGGATGCGGCCGACGCAACTCCTCGTGTTCGGCAATCCCAAGGCCGGCACGCCGATGATGGTGGCCGCGCCCTCGCTCGCCATCGACCTGCCGCTCAAGGCGCTGGCGTGGCAGGACGAAAACGGCAAGGTATGGCTGGGCTACAACGACCCGGCGATGCTCCGGAAGCGCCATGGCATCGCGGAGGATGCCTCGAAGCCGCTCGGTGCTGTCGCGGGGTTGGTGGAGGAGGCTTTGAAGTAGGCTTCCCGCTTTGCGGGTGGGCAAGGCTTTGGAACCGCTTGCGGACTTCCCGATGGCAGGCGGTGGCGAGTTCAGTGGGCCAACTTCTTTGGAACGCCGATGAACGCCGATGTCACGCCGATGAACGCCGATGAATCAGTGGCGTCGTGTCATGGCAGCCGGCAATCCCCGGTCATCGATCGCAAGCGATTGCCGGATTTTCAGTCCGCAATCGGCGTTCATCGGCGTGACATCGGCGTTCATCGGCGTTTCCAGAGACTTTCAGCCCGCAACACTCCCCACCGGTTACAAACCCTTTCAACCGCCCCGCCCGCGCCCTCTGCGTCCCGCAGCCGGTTTTGCTAGCATGGCCCCACCATGTCCGCTCCCCGTGAGTTCGATTACGTCGTCGTCGGCGCCGGCAGCGCCGGCTGCATCCTCGCCAACCGCCTGAGCGCGGGCGGCAAGTCCTCGGTGCTGCTCCTCGAGGCGGGCGGCAAGGACGACTGGTTCTGGATCAGGATCCCGGTCGGCTACCTCTACACCATCGGCAACCCCCGCACGGACTGGTGCTTCAGGACCGAGCCCGATGAGGGCCTCAACGGCCGCCAGCTCGGGTATGCGCGCGGCAAGGTGCTGGGCGGCTGCTCGTCCATCAACGCCATGGTCTACATGCGCGGCCAGCGCGAGGATTACGACCACTGGGCATCGCTCGGCAACCGGGGCTGGGGCTGGGACGACATCCTTCCGATCTACCGCGACCTGGAGGATTTCTTCGCGGGCGCGAACGAGTTCCACGGCGCCGGCGGCGAGCTTCGCGTGGAGGAACCGCGCGTGAAATGGGAGATCCTCGACGCCTGGCGCGAGGCGGCCGCGCAATGCGGCATCCCGAAGATCGACGAGTTCAATCGCGGCGACAACTTCGGCAACGCGTACTTCCACATGAACCAGAAGGCGGGCCGGCGCTGGAGCGCGACGAACGCGTGGCTCGAGCCCGCCCGGGGCCGCCCGAACCTGGAGGTCGTCACGCGGGCGCACGCGACGAAGGTACGGGTGGAATCGAAAGACGGCCGCCGCCGCGCCACGGGGCTCGAGTACGTCGTCGAGGGGCAGGGGGCGCAAGTCGCGAGGGCCCGCAAGGCCGTGGTGCTCGCGGCCGGGGCCGTCGGCTCGCCGCAGCTCCTGCAGCTCTCGGGCATCGGGCCCGCGGCGCTGCTTTCGACGCATGGCATCCCCGTCGTTCACGAGCTGCCGGGCGTCGGCGAGAACCTGCACGACCACCTGCAGATCCGCATGGTCTACAAGGTTCACGGCGTGAAGACGCTCAACACCCGCGCGAACAGCCTCGTGGGGAAGGCGGCCATGGGCCTCGAGTACCTGCTGTTCAAGACGGGCCCGCTCACCATGCCGCCCTCGCAGCTCGGCGCGTTCGCGAAGAGCGACCCCTCGCAGCCCACGGCCAACATCGAATGGCACGTGCAGCCGCTTTCCCTCGACAAGTTCGGCGACCCGCTGCATGCCTTCGACGCGATCACGCCCTCGGTGTGCAATCTCCGGCCCACCTCGCGCGGGTGGCTTCGCATCCGCAGCGCCGATCCGTTCGCCGCGCCCGAGATCAAGGTCAACTACCTGTCGACGGACCACGACCGCCAGGTGGCCGCGGACGGCATGCGGTTCACGCGCCGCGTGATGGCCTCGGAAGCGCTCGCGAAGTACCGGCCGCAGGAGTGGAAGCCCGGCCCGGCGCTCCAATCGCCGGAGGAACTCGCGAAGGCGGCGGGGGACCTGGGCACCACCATCTTCCACCCCGTCTCCACGTGCCGCATGGGCGCCGATCCGCTCGCCGTCGTGGATGACCGGCTGCGTGTGCACGGGATCGAGGGGCTGCGCGTTATCGATGCATCCATCATGCCGCGCATCACGTCGGGCAACACCAACGCGCCGGCCTACGCGATCGCGGAAAAGGGCGCCCGCATGCTTCTCGAGGATTTCCGTTGAACCGCAAGACCCTGCTCGCCGGGGTCACCGTCCTGGCCGTGGCCGCCTTGGCGTGGGACTGGATGAAGGGCCGGCCCGATGCGGCGCCGGCGCCATCGGCTTCCGCGGCGGCTTCGGCTGCAAAGGCGGGGGGATCTTCGGCCTCGGCCGGCCTTGTGACGCCGGGGGGCGCCCCGGTGACGGCCGCCGTCAATTTCCTGAAGCCGGCGGCGGTCCGCGAGACCGCCACGCCCCTGTCGCGCGAATACACGGCGGCGAAGACCTACAAGGCGCTCTACGACCGCCTCAAGGATTCGCCCGAAGGCCGCACTCCCGAAGGGCAGTACTACCTGTACCAGATGCTGCGCGCCTGCGCGACCGTGGCGGACCGCAAGAGCTCCTTCGCCCCGACCCGCGGCCTCTCGCCCACGATGCTGCAGGAACGCCGCGAGCGCGTCCTGGCCGAGATTCCCGAAGGCAGCGTCGTGCGCGAACAGCGGCTGGCGGCCCTGGACCAGCTCTCGGTCGACAAGTGCGAGGGCATGGGCGGCATCACCATTCCGGAATCCGAGCTGAACGGCCTGCTCAAGGCGGCGGCGCTCGGCGGCGATCCCAAGGCGCGCCTCGTCCAGACGGAGGCCGAGATGTGGGCGGAGCGGCGCAGCGCCAACGCGAGTCGCCCCGGCTTCGTCCGCCCGACCCTGAACGACGCGCAGCTCGACGCCGTGAAGGGCGCCTTCACTTCCCGCGACCCCGAGGCCATCGCGCTCGCGGGCAACCTGCTCACGCAGCAGTTCCGCGACGTGTCCCTTCGCCTCGGGACGGATACGGAGCCCGTGGACCCGAGCGCGATCCGCAACGCGGCGTTCCTGCTCGCCTGCGAATACGGCTACCCGTGCGGGGCCAACGCGCCGGCGGTGCTCTCGGGCTGCGCCATCCAGGGCCGCTGCGGCGTGGCCTCGCTGGCCGACTACCTCTACTACTTCAGCGCCTCGCCCTACGAAGCACAGGCCATCGACCGATACCGGGCCATCCTGCGGCAGGTGTCGGATTCCGGCGACACCTCGGGCCTCGCTTTCGCCCGCCTGCCTTCGGTCATCAATTCCTCGACGACCACCACGACGGTCGTCTCCCCGGGAACTTCGACCCCCCGCAAATAGTCGGGCCTTGGAGCCGGCGGTCGTCGGCTACAATCGGATCACCCCACCCGGACGCCAGAAGCCGGATCCCTTTCCCCGATGAGGAGCCACGCATGATCAAGCTCACCGTGAACGGCCGCGTCCACACCGTGGACGTCGAACCCGACATGCCCCTGCTGTGGGTGCTTCGCGACCAGTTGAAGCTCATGGGCACCAAGTACGGATGCGGAATCGCGCAGTGCGGCGCGTGCACCGTGCACGTCGACGGCGAGCCCGTCACCTCCTGCCGCGCCAAGGTGGGCGACATGGTGGGCAAGAAGATCCTCACCATCGAGGGCCTGGGCAAGCCGGGCCTGCACCGCATCCAGAAGGCCTGGATCGAGCACGAGGTTCCCCAGTGCGGCTACTGCCAGAGCGGCATGATGATGGCCGCCGTCGCGCTCCTCGCGAAGAAGCCCAAGCCCACGGATGCGGACATCGACGAGGCCATGACGAACCTGTGCCGCTGCGGCTCCTATCCGCGCGTGCGCAAGGCGATTCATGCTGCCGCCGGGCAATTGTCGTCAGCCACCGCCGCGAAGAAAGCCTGAGGAGAGCCGCCATGACGATCGCCATCGACCGCCGCCAGTTCCTCAAGGCCTCCGCCGCCGTCGGCGGGGGGCTCGCCCTCGAATTCTCGCTGCCCGTGGCCGCCGCGCCGGCCAAGGGACTGCCGCCCACGGAGGTGAACGCGTGGGTGGTCATCCACCCGGACGACCGCGTCGTGATCCGCATTGCCCGCTCCGAGATGGGGCAGGGCACGCTCACCGCGCTCGCCCAGCTCGTGGCCGAGGAACTCGACTGCGACTGGATGAAGGTCACCACCGAGTTCGCCTCGCCCAACGAGCACATCAGGAGGAAGCGCATCTGGGGCTCCATGTCCACGGGCGGCAGCCAGGGCGTGCGCAGTTCCCAGGACTACGTGAGGAAAGGCGGCGCCACGGCTCGCGAAATGCTCGTGGCCGCGGCTGCCCAGCAATGGAAGGTGCCGGCCGCGGAATGCAAGGCGGAGAAAGGCGTCATCACCCACGGTGCGTCCAAGCGCCGCGTGCGCTACGGCCAGATGGCCGCCGCCGCCGCGAAACTGGAGCCGCCCAAGGACGTGAAGCTGCGCGATCCGAAGGACTGGAAGATCGCCGGCAAGCCCCTGCGCCGTCTCGACATCCCCGACAAGGTCGTCGGCAAGCCCGTGTTCGGCGTGGACGTCGACCTGCCCGGCATGCTGCACGCGTCGATCTTCCAGTCGCCTGTCTTCGGCGGCAAGGTGAAGAACGTCGATTCGGCGGAAGCCGAGAAGATGCGCGGCGTGAAGAAGATCGTGCGCGAAGCGGATTTCGTGGCGGTCGTCGCGGACAACTGGTGGCGCGCCAACCAGGCCGTCAAGGCGCTCAAGGTCGAATGGGACGAGGGCGCGAACGGCAAGTTCTCCGACGAAACCATCATGGCGATGCTGCGCGAGGGCCTCGCCGACCCGAAGCTGCCGGAAGCGAAGAAGGTGGGCGATGCCGCGGCCGCCATGGCCGGCGCGGCGAAGGTGATCGAGGCCGAGTACGCCTCGCCCTACCTCAATCACGCGACGATGGAACCGATGACGTGCACGGCCTGGATCAAGCCGGACGGCTTCGTCGAGGTGTGGACGTCCACGCAGAACGCCGAGGCCTCGATGGCCGCGGCGGCGGAGACGGCGGGCGTTCCCCTCGAGAAGGTCGAGGTCCACAAGATGATGCTGGGCGGCGGCTTCGGCCGCCGCGGCGCCCCGCAGGATTTCGTGAAGCAGGGCGTCCTCATCGCGAAGCAGGTGCCCGGCGTGCCGGTGAAGATGATGTGGTCGCGCGAGGAAGACATGCGCCACGGCTACTACCGCCCGGCGAGCCTCGTGCGGATGAAGGCGGGCCTCGATGCGCAGGGCAACTGCGTCGCGTTCGAGGCGAAGATCGCCTGCCCTTCCATCCTCGCGCTCCTTCGGCCCGAGGCCATCCAGAAGGGCATCGACTTCTCGGCGGTCCGCACGCTCAACGACATGCCGTACACCATCGCCAACCAGAAGGTCGACTACGCCATGCGCAACGGGCACGTGCCCGTGGGCTTCTGGCGCGCGCCGGGCCTGCAGAACGCCGTCTACCGCGAGTGCTTCATCGACGAGCTGGCGCAGGCGGCGGGCAAGGATCCGCTCGAGTACCGCCTCGCCATGCTCAAGCCCGGCGACAAGAACCGCCTGGTGCTCGAGGCCGCCGCGAAGCACGCGGGCTGGGGCAAGCCGCTGCCGGCCGGCGTCTTCCGCGGCATCGCCATGTCGGACGGTTTCGGCAGCTTCACCGCCGGCGTCGCCGAGGTTTCGGTGAATGCGGCGGGCGAACTCAAGATCCACCGCTTCGTGATGGCGATCGACTCGGGACACGTCGTGAACCCGGATACCTGCGCCGCGCAAGCCGAGGGCAATGCCGCCTATTGCATCGGCATGCTCTACCAGGCCAACACGGTGAAGAACGGGCGGATGGTGGAAGGCAACTTCGACACGTTCCAGATCCCCGGCATGTCGGAGATGCCCAAGGTGGAGACGGTGCTGGTGCCGACGGGCGGGTTCTGGGGCGGGCATGGGGAGCCGGGGGCGCTTTCGTTCATGCCGGCGGTGCTCAATGCGGTGCATGCCGCGACGGGCAAGCGGGTGCGGACGCTGCCGCTCAAGCCGGGGGAGTTGAAGAAGGCTTGATGCATCGTGGCTGGCGACCGGCGAAAGGCTTGGGAACCACAGATGAACGCAGATGAACACAGATGAGTTTCGAAATTGTCGATAGTCGTGTCTCTGCGTGCATCGCCGGGTTTGCCGCCTCGGTCCTGTTGTTCGGATGCGCTACCACGCCGCTCGAGCAGGCGCCGCTCGGCCCACCGGGCGACGCCGTTCGTGGGCGCGAGGTGTTCGTGTCGCGCGAAGGCGGGCATTGCGTGCTCTGTCACCGCGTGCCGGGCTTGGCGGTGGCGGGGGACGTGGGCCCGGCCCTCGATGGCATCGGCGCCCGGCTGTCGCCGGGAGAGATCCGCTACCGCGTGGCGGACATCACGCGGTTGAATCCGGAGGCGGCGATGCCCGCGTTCCATCGCACGGAAGGGCTCGAGCGCGTGGCGCCGGCGTATGCGGGCCGGCCGGTGCTCGATGCGCGGCAGGTGGAGGACCTCGTGGCCTACCTGGGGAGTCTTCGTTGAGTCGTCGCCTTTTCCTGCAAGTGGCCGGGGGTCTTGCCGCCGGCGCGGCGTTGCCGGCTGCGGCGCAGGCGAACCGCATCCTGCCGGTGCAGGACATCGCTCCGCTCATCGAGAAAATCACCGGCGGCCGGCCGATCGACAAGCGCGACGTCACCGTGGAGTTGCCCTCGCTCGCCGAGAACGGCAACTCGGTGCCCCTTCGCATCCGCGTGGCGAGCCCCATGTCCGCCACGGACCGCGTCACGGACCTGCACGTGTTCGCCGAGCGCAATCCACGCCCGCTCATCGCGGCCTATCACTTCGGCCCGGCGATGGCGCGTGCGCAGGTGGATACCCGCATCCGGCTTGCGGTGGAGCAGCGCGTGTTCGTCATCGCGTCGCTTTCGGGTGGCCGGTTCCTGTCGGGCGAGACGCACGTGGTCGTCACGTCGGCCGCCTGCATCGACGAGGGCATCTAGCGTGGCTATCGCGAGGCTCCAGGTTCCTTCCACGGTGCGCGCCGGCGAGGCGGTCGAGGTGCGCGTGCTCGTGCAGCATCCGATGGAGACGGGCTTCCGGCGCGAGGCCGACGGCCGCGCGGTGCCGATGAACGTCGTCCATTCGCTCGTGTGCCGTCTGGGGGCCGTCGAGATCCTGCGGGCCGAGTTCGGGACCGGCGTCTCGGCCAATCCCTACCTCGCGTTCTGGATCGTGCCTCCGGCGAGCGGCGAGCTGGTCGTCGAATGGGTGGACGACGCGGGCGCCAAGGGACGCGTCGCCGCGCCGATCGCGGTGTCGTGAGGGCGGCCGCACTGCTCCTGGCGGCGTTCGCCGCCGCGGCTTTCGCGCAGGAGGCGAAGCGCCCTTCGCCGCTCAAGCCGGGCCCCGAATTCCAGAGCCCGGACGTGCGCGCGTTGCAGGCGGACGACTTCGCCAATCCCGGCATGCTCTGGGTCGCGCGCGGCGGGGAGCTGTGGCGCGCGCCCGGCGCCAACGGCAAGCGTTGCGCCGACTGCCACGGCGTCGATGCGGTTTCGATGAAGGGGGTTTCGGCACGCCACCCGCGTCACGATCCGTCGCTCGGACGGCTCACCGATCTCTCCGGACGCATCGACGCCTGCCGCACGCGATACCAGGGCGGCCCGGCGCTCGCCCGCGAGTCGCCGGACGCGCTCGCGCTCGAAGCCTTCGTCGCGCACCAGTCGCGAGGCCTGCCGGTGAAGGTGTCGACGGAAGGTCCGGCCCGAGCGGCCTTCGAACGGGGCCGCGCACTCTACTTCACGCGGGTCGGCCAGCTCAACCTCGCCTGCACGCACTGCCACGACGAACGCTGGGGCCGTACGCTGCTCGCCGAATCCATCAGCCAGGGTCACGCCACCGGCTGGCCGGCCTATCGACTCGAATGGCAGTCGCTGGGCTCGTTGCACCGCCGGCTGCGCGCCTGCTTCTTCGGCGTGCGGGCGCAGCAACCGGCCGCCGGCAGCGAGGATCTCCTCGCGCTCGAGCTCTACCTCGCCGGGCGCGCGGGCGGCCTCGCCGTGGAAGTGCCGGGCGTTCGTCGCTAGACCGGCCCGGCTTCTGGTACAGTTCCGTCCGTGATGCAACCCGATTGCACGATCAAGGCCGGCTTCACTCGGCGCGCCCTGGTGGCCGTGCTGCTGGCCGTTTGCGTCCTGGCCAGCCAGGCCGGCGTCGCGACCCATGCGCTCGGCCATGCGCTCGAGGACCTGGCCGCTGTCACGAACGCCGCGCTTCCCGCGGACGGTGACTTCGCCTCCGATGCCTGCGACGACGAGGAAGGCGGGCGCGAAAACTGTCCGCTGCACGCCCTCTTCGCCGAGCTCGGCTCGATGGCGGTCGGCGCCTGGCCGGCCTTCACCGCCCCGGCGGCCTTGCACGAGATTGCCTTCTTCACCGATGCGCCGGCCTTCGCGGCCCCGCGCGTCGCCTTCCGCTCCCGAGCGCCTCCTCCGCTTCCCGCCTGACCTTCGCGATCCGGCGCTTTTTCGCGCGCCGGCCCCTTCGGTTCGATCCGGGAGTACCCATGTTCCGCACCTCGCTTCTGGCGGGCGCCGTCGCGTCCGCGCTTGCCGCATCCCCCCTCGCGTCGGCCCAGCAGGCACCCGCGCCTTCCACCTCCGCGCCGAAGCCCGACGACAAGGTCGAGAAGATCGACGACATCGTGGTTACCGCCTCGCCCCTTGGCCGAAGGGAGGTCGACCTCGCCCAACCGGCCACCGTGCTCACCGGCGACGACCTTCGCCGCAAGCGCGCGGCCTCCCTCGGCGACACGCTCGCGGGCGAGACGGGGGTGCATTCCAGTTCATTCGGCCCCGGTGCCGGGCGGCCGATCATCCGCGGCCTCGACGGCCCGCGCGTGCGCGTGCTCGAGAACGGCGTGGGCACGCTCGACGTCTCCACGCTGAGCCCGGACCATGCCGTCACCACGGAGCCGCTCTTCGCGCACCGCATCGAAGTGCTGCGCGGCCCCGCGAGCCTGCTGTACGGCAGTGGCGCCATCGGCGGCGTGGTGAACGTCATCTCCAATCTCGTCCCGGACGTCGTGCCGGCCACGCCGACGGGGTCGGCCGAGCTTCGCGCCGGCAGCGCGAACCGCGAACGCAGCGGCGCCGCCGAACTCACGGCGGGCACGGGCAACTTCGCCTTTCACGTCGAGGGCTTCTCGCGCGACGCCCGCGATTACCGTATCCCGGGTCGCGCCGTGCGGGACGACGAGGCGAGCCCCACGGGGCGATTGCCCGGCACCTTCATCGATTCGCGCGGCGGCGGTGCCGGCGCCTCGTGGGTCGGCGCGTCCGGCTTCGCGGGGTTGGGCGTCTCCCGCCTCGAGAGCGACTACGGCATCCCCTCGGGCGAGGGCCTCACGATCTCGCTCAGGCAGACGCGCTGGCAGGGTTCCTCCGAGATCGAGAACCCGCTGCCCGGCATCACGCGCGCCAAGGTGCGCCTGGGCTGGAACGACTACGAGCACCGCGAGATCGAGAGCACCGGCGAGGTCGGCACGACGTTCGCGAACAAGGCAAAGGAAGGCCGTCTCGAACTGGGCCACGTGCCCTGGACGGACGGCAAGGGAGCCCTGGGATTCCAGCTCTCCGAGAGGGACTTCTCCGCGGTGGGCGAGGAAGTCGTGGTCCCGAAGACGAACACGCGGACCTCGGCGGTGTTCCTGGTCGAGGAGAAGAAGCTCGGCGCCTGGACGCTCGACGCGGGGCTGCGCTGGGAGCGCGAGGAGCACAAGCCGGAGGGGGACCTGCCTTCGCGCCGCTTCAGCTTGGGCACCTTCTCGGCCGGCGCGGTGTGGGCCTTCGCGCCCGGTTACCGCTTCAGCGTCCACGCCACGCGCGCCGAGCGCGCGCCGGCGGCGGAGGAGCTTTACTCGAACGGCCCGCACGGCGCGACTGAATCCTTCGAGGTGGGCGACCCCGGCCTGCGCAAGGAGGTCTCGCGCAACGTCGACCTCACTTTGCGGCGCGTCGAGGGGGCGTTGCAGTGGAAGGTGAACGTGTTCGCCAACCGCGTGCGTGACTATGTCTACGCCGCCAGCCGGGACGAGGACGGCGACGGCGTCGCGGACCTCGTGGACGACGAGGGCAACCTCGCGCCGGACGGCGAGTTGCTCTACCAACGGTTCACGCAGGCGGACGCTCGCTTCCAGGGCGTCGAGGTCGAGCTGCGCTGGAAGCCCGAAGGCTCGCCGTGGAGTGTGCGGCTCTTCGGCGACCAGGTGCGGGGCAAGCTCACGGGCGGCGGCAACCTGCCGCGCATCTCGCCCGCGCGCTTCGGCGCGACGCTGGAGGGCCATTCGGGGCGCGCCTCCGGGTGGCTCACGGCCACGCGGGTGCGGGAGCAGGATCGCGTCGCGGACCTCGAGAGCGCGACCCCGGGCTACACGCGCGTCGATGCGGAGCTCGCTTGGCGGATCGGCGAGCGCCGGCCCGGCCTGGTCGTGTTCCTGCAGGGCACCAACCTGCTCGATCGCGACCTGCGCGTGCACACCTCGTACCTCAAGGACGTGGCCCCGCTCATGGGGCGGTCGTTCCTCGTCGGCCTGCGCGGCGAGTACTGAGCGGCCCGCTGGTAAAATCACCCATCGGCCCTTGCCTGGATGGCGGGGCCTATTTGCCCCGGAAGGAATCCCCATGAAGACCCGTTTCGCGCTCGCCGTCGCCGCATCCCTCATCGCTTTTCCCGCCGCCGCCCAGGTCACCGTGACCGACCCCTGGGTGCGTTCCACCGTGCCCGCCCAGAAGGCGACCGGCGCATTCATGAAGGTGAAGAGCGAAGGCGACGCGAAGCTCGTCTCGGCCGCCTCGCCCGTGGCGAAGGTGGTGGAGGTGCACGAGATGTCCATGAAGGACAACGTCATGCAGATGCGCGCCATCGAATCGCTCGCGCTGCCGGCCGGCAAGACGGTCGAGTTGAAGCCCGGCGGCTACCACGTGATGCTGATGGACCTGGTGAAGCCCATCGACAAGGGCGCCGCCGTGCCCATCACGCTCACGTTCGTGGGCAAGGACGGCAAGAAGTTCACGCAGGAGGTGAAGGCCGAGGCCCGCGCGCCGGGTGACGACGGCAGCAAGCACAAGGGACACAAGCACTAGAACAGAGGGGACGCTGCCCGCGCGGTTTCAGGCGGCGATCAGCTCGCGCAGGTGGGCCGCGACGCTGCGCGAAAGCGCCCCGAGGTTGTAGCCGCCTTCCAGCAGGGACACGATGCGCCCGTCGCAATGGCGATGGGCGACCTCCACGAGCCGTTCCGTGACCCAGGCGTAGTCCTCCTCGACGAAGCCGAGGTTGGCCATGTCGTCGAGGCGGTGAGCGTCGAAACCGGCGGAGATGTAGAGGATCTGCGGGCGGAACGCCTCGAAGGCCGGCATCCAGTATTCCAGCACCGCGGCCTTCAACTGGTCGCCCTTGGCGCCGTAGGGCAGGCCCACGTTCACCATGTTGAGCCCCTTGGGCTCGTCGCCCAGGAAGGGGTAGAGGCCCTTCTGGAACGTCGAGGCCATGAGCACGCGCGGGTCGGAGGCCAGGATGTCCTCGCTGCCATTGCCGTGGTGAACGTCGATGTCGATGAGCGCGACGCGTTCGATCCCGTGCACGTCGAGGGCGTGGCGGATGCCGACGGCGGCGTTGTTGAAGAAGCAGAACCCCATAGCGGCATCGCGCGTGGCATGGTGCCCCGGCGGGCGCACGGCGCAGAAGGCCGTCTTCACCTCGCCCTTCACGACGAGGTCCGTCGCGAGCACGGCCGCGCCCGCCGAGCGCAGCGCGGCCTTGAGCGAATGCGGGTTCATCGCGGTGTCCGGGTCGACGTGGATGTAGCCCTCGGCCGGAGCCGCGTTCAACATCTCGAGCACGTGGTGCGCGGTGTGGGCGCGCTCGAGCTGTTCCACGGTGGCTTCCGGCGCGTCGTAGGGGATCATGAGCGTCATGAGCCCCTGGGCGAGCAGGTGATCCGAGATCGCGTCGAGCCGCTCGGGGCATTCCGGATGGCCGGGCCCCATTTCGTGCAGCCGGCAGTCCCGGTGGGTGATCCAGGCGCAGGTCATTTTTTCTCCTCCAGCGCCTATCGTAGCGTCCCCGGGGCCCCACCGGCGTTGCGCCCGGTCAACCCGGGCCCTGTGGCGCGCCGGTTCGCCGGCGGCTAGCATCGCCCCATGGAACTGACCCACCGCCCCTTGCTGCGCTCGCGCGGCGCCGACCGGTGCCTCACGGGCCTCGTCGCTCTCATCCTGCTCGACATCGCCGTGTTCGAGGCGCTGGTGGGATCCGGCCTCCTCAACCGGCACCTGCACGGTTTCGCCGTGGCGCTCGTCGTGGGATTGGGGGCGAGCGCCGTCTGGACGCATGTCATGGCCGCGAGGGTGCTGGGGGTCCTCGCGTTCTCGATCGCCCTGATCCGGCTCGCGAACTTCTGGGTGCCCGACCAGGCGCTTCGGTTCTGGGACGCGACGATGTTTCTCGCGGCGGACCTGCTCCTCGCCCATCTCGTCGCGCGGCAGGTCTTCGGCACGCGCGGCGCGATGAACTGGCACCGGGTCGTGGGTGCGGTGGCCATATGGCTCCTCGCGGGGCTCGCCTTCACGCAGGCCTATCGACTGGTCGCCATGCACGTACCCGTGGCATTCCTCGTGCAGGGCGCGGCGGCCGGCTACGACGCCATCGTCGCCTCGCTCAACTACTTCAGCCTCGTCACCCTGTCGACCGTCGGGTATGGAGACATCGTGCCCGTGCATCCCGTCGCACGGGGGCTCGCCAACCTGGAGGCGATCTTCGGCGTCATGTATCCGGTGGTCGTGATCTCGTGGCTGGTGTCGCTCGAGGTCGAGGCGGGAAAGAATCCGTAACCCCTGAGGCCCGGGGGCTTCGGAACAATGGGGCACCCTCAGGGAGGTCCCATGAAAACCACGACCCGTCTCACCGCCATCGTCGCGGCCGCGCTTTCCGTCTCCACCCAGGCGCAGACCCAGCCCCCCGCGCCCGGATGCACTTCCGAGGAATCGAAGCGCCTCGACTTCTGGGTCGGGAACTGGGAGGCGACCCACTCCGGCGGCAAGAGCTCGAACCGCATCACCAAGGTCCTGGGCGGCTGCGTGGTCCTCGAGGAATTCCGCGGCATGCCCGGCACCAACCTCGACGGCATGAGCGTCTCGACCTTCGATCCCGCGACCCGGCGCTGGCGGCAGACGTGGGTGGACAACACCGGCGCCTACCTCGACTTCAACGCCGCCACCGTCGACGGAAGCATGGCTTTCGAGCGCTCGCTCGAGAAGGACGGCAAGCGCATCCGCCAGCGCATGGTCTTTCGCGACGTGAAGGCCGACTCGTTCCAATGGGATTGGCAGCGATCCGACGACGACGGCGCGAGCTGGAAGACGACCTGGCAGATCGCGTACAAGCGGGCGAAGTAGCGGTCCGCCCAGGCACGGGGCCTCGGCTTTTCCGGGTTTGGCGGGCCGCCCGCGGGCGGCGGGTAGAATTGCGCCTTTCCCGCCAAGACCCGCCCCCATGCCCGTCATCCACGACAAGAAGGCCTTCGAGAAGGCCGTGCCCATCCTCGCCACCGACGTGAAGCGCCTGCCGCGCCTCGTCGCGAAGCTCACGCCGGCGCAGCGCCATTGGGTGGATGGCAGCGATTTCGAGGGCCGCCCCTTCACGCACTGCACGGTCCCCGGCGCCAGGGGCGAGGTGGCCTTCGTGCTGGCGGGCGTTCGCGATGGCGACGATCCCTGGGCCCTCGCGCACCTGCCGCTCAAGCTCGCGCCCGGCCGGTACGAACTCGGCAAGGGGCCCGTCACCCTCGCGCCGGACAAGGCGGCCTTCGCCTGGTCGCTCGGCGGCTACCAGTACACGCGCTACAAGAAGTCGCGCCGCAAGCCCGCGAGCCTGCAGGTCGGCCCGTCGGCGTCGGTCACCGACGCGCTCGGCCTCGCCGAGGCCGTGAAGCTCGTGCGCGACCTCGTGAACACGCCGGCCGAGGACATGGGGCCCGCGGAACTCTCCGACATCGTCCGCGAGCACGCGGAGCACTTCGGCGCCGAGTTCGACGAGTGGGTGGGTGACGAACTCCTCGCGCAGAACTTCCCCGCCATCCATGCGGTGGGCCGCGCCGCCACGCGCGCGCCGCGATTGCTGGAGCTCAACTGGGGCAACCCGAAGCATCCGCGCCTCGCCATCGTGGGCAAGGGCGTGTGCTTCGATTCGGGCGGGCTCGACATCAAGACCGCCGACGGCATGCGCCTCATGAAGAAGGACATGGGCGGGGCGGCGCACGCCATCGCCCTCGCGCGCCTGGTGATGCAGCGAAAGCTCCCGTACCGGCTGCAGCTTCTCGTGCCGGCGGTGGAGAACGCGATTTCCGGCAACGCCTTCCGCCCCGGCGACGTCATCCGCACGCGCGCCGGCCACACGGTGGAGATCGGCAACACCGACGCCGAAGGGCGCGTGATCCTGTGCGATGCGCTCGCCTACGCGGCCGAGGACAAGCCGAAGATCCTCATCGATTTCGCGACGCTCACCGGCGCCGCGCGCGTGGCGCTGGGTCCGGAGCTCCCCGCGCTCTTCGCGAACGACGAAAAGCTCGCCGCGAAGCTCATCGAGGCGAGCGTCGCTGTCGAGGACCCGCTCTGGCGCATGCCGCTGTGGCGGGGCTACCGGCGACTCTTCGATTCGGACATCGCGGACTTCAACAACGCCGGCAAGGGCGGCTTCGCCGGTGCCATCACCGCGGCGCTGTATCTCGAGTACTTCGTGCCCGACAACCTCGCGTGGGCGCATTTCGACACCTATGCCTGGAACGACGTCTCGCGTCCCGGCCGCCCGCTGGGCGGCGAGGCGCAGGGGCTTCGCGCGGCCCTCGCCGCGCTGGCGTGAGGTCGCACCCGAGCTGACCGAGGGACGAGGGCGCGATCGCGCCGGGAGGAAGCCGTGAGTCGAATCCTGCTTGCCCTGTTCGCCACCGCGCTCCTTCTCGGCCAGCCGCTCGCGGCCCGCGCGCAGGACGAGCGCGCCGACGAGATCGAGGAGGCCGGCCAGCGGCTCTCGGAAGCGGACGCGAGGCGCATCCTCGCGACGCCCCTGCCGGCGGCCGCGACGAAGCAGGCGCAGGTCGACCACTACATCGCCCGCCAGCGGGCCGCGTTCACGATGGGCAACACCGCGGAGCGGATCGCCGCGCTGCGAAAGCTCGTCGAGCTCACCTCCGAACCCGGCAAGATCTCGCCCTGGGCCGGATACCTGTGGCGCGAGCTGCTGCGCTACGGCAACCAGACCGAGGCGCTCGAGATGGGCGAGGCGCTCGCGAACCACCGCGATGCGACGCCCGAGCAGCGCCTCATCTACAAGTCGGATCTCGGTCTCGACTACGCTTCCCAGGGCGAGCGCGACAAGGCGGCCCGGACGCTGGCCGAGGTGGATGCCGAGCGCAAGCGCCTCGAGCCGACCCTCGGCCCGCGCAGCCGCGCCTACCTGACCATCTCCACCGAGCGGTTGCGCGCCGCGGTCCTGAATTCGAGCGCCGATGCCGAGGGCTCGCTCGCGGCCATCAAGCGCGCCCTCGTGGCGAGCCGGGCCGAGGTCGAGGCGACCCGGTCGATGGCCTCGGCCGGCGGGCTGATCCACGACCGGGCGATCCGCCAGCGCAACGGCACGATGACCTACGCGACGTGGCTCTCCTTCGTGCAGGGCCGCAACGAGGAGGCGGAGTCGCTCGCGCGGCAGGGCATGCGGCTCGCGGTGGAGGAGAAGACCGGGGGCGCGGTGCTCGGCTACTGGCAGAGCAAGCTCGCGCAGGCGCTCCTGGGCCAGCGGCGGTTCGAGGAGTCCGTGGCGGCGTCGAACGAGGCCATCGCGGCGATGCTCGCGGCCGGCGTGGTCCCGAGCTCGCAGCAATTGACCGGCGCGCGCACGGTGCTCATGCAGGGCTTGTTCGGCCTCGAGCGTTGGGCCGAGGCGGACCAGGTCGCCTTCGCCATGAGCACCGCGGCGGTGGATGACTTCACCGCTCGCGGCGTCGCCGACAATCCGGTGCTGGTGTCGTTCCTGCACCTGAAGAACGGCCGCCTGGACCAGGCGAAGGAGCGCATCGAGGGCACAGTGCGCTACCGCCAGCGCTTCAACGGGCACCGCCACCCCGGCGCGATCGAAGCGCTCGGCATCCGGGCGATGGTGCGCCAGGCGATGGGCGAATCCGGCAACGCCCTCGACGACTACCGCGAGGTGCTCGAGTTCGTCTTCGCGCCGGACAGCGCGTATTCCGACGCGCAGCCGAGCGGGCTGCGCGGCTTCTTCCTGCCGCAGGTGCTGCGGGGCTTCCTCAAGCTCGTGCGCGAGCGGCACCTGGCGGGCAAGACCGATGCGGCGCTCGCCGACGAGGCCTTCCGCGTCGCCGACCGCCTGCAGGCGAGCGTCGTGCAGCAGGCCATGATCGACAGCGCCGCGCGCGTGCTCGCCACGACGCCGGAGCTGGCCGCGCTCGCGCGCAAGGAGCAGGAGCGCCGGGCGAAGGCGCGCGAGAACCTCTCGCGCCTGAACAAGGAACTCGCCGAGGAGGGCCGGCTCGCGCGCGAGGCGAAGGAGCGCCTGGAAGCGGCGAAGGCGGCCAAGCAGGAGCCGGCGAAGCTCGCGGAGCTCGCCAAGGCCGAGCGCGAGCGCGTCCGCGCGAGCCGCGAGGACCTGAAGAAGCTGCGCGGGGAACTCGACACCCTCGACAAGTCCCGGGGCGAGCACCAGCGCGAGATCGCGCAGCGCTTCCCCGCCTATTACGCGCTGGTGAACCCGAAGGCACCCACGCTGGCCGTGCTCGCGAAGCTCCTCGCGAAGGACGAGGCCTTCGTGAGCGTCTACCCCACGCCCGAGGCCACCTACGTGTGGACGGTTTCGGCGGATGGACCGCCCGCGATGCACGTCTCGCCGCTCACGAAGGCGCAGGTGGCCGAGGCGGTCGCGAAGCTGCGCCGCGACCTCGACGTGGGCGAGCGTCCCGACGCGGGGCGCGCGCCCTTCGACACCGCGACGAGCCATCGCCTCTACGCGGAGCTGCTCGCGCCCGCGCGCGCCACCGCGCCCGGCGCGAAGGTGATCACGGTCGCGACGGCCAGCGAGCTCGCGCAATTGCCCCTGGCGGTGCTGGTGACGAAGCCGGCGGAAGGAGCCTTCGATGGCGCTCGTACGGCCTGGCTCGTTCGCGAGGTCGCGGTCAACCAGGTCTCCACGGCGGCGGCCTTCCGGGCCCTGCGCGAATCGCGTTCGCGCGAGCCGGCGAAACTCGCCTTCTTCGGTTTCGGCGATCCGCAGTTCAAGCCCGGGCCGGTGCCCGCGAGCAAGCCGGGGGCGGTCCGTGCCCTCGTGCGCGGCAAGCGCGAGGCGGGCTTCGACACCGAGACGTTCGACTACGGGTCCGTGCCGCCGCTGCCGGAGACGCGCGACGAGATCGCGGCGATCGCCCGGGCGCTTTCGGCGGACCCGGCGAAGGACGCGCTCTACGGCGCGAAGGCCACGCGCGCCGCCGCCCTCGCGACGGACCTCGCCGACCGGCGCGTCGTCGCCTTCGCCACGCACGGACTCAAGCCGGGCGACCTGCCGGGACTTTCGCGGCCCGCGCTCGCCATGGCCGGCACGAGCGACGGCTCCTCGCCGCTCCTCGCGATGGACGACGTCCTCACGATGAAGCTCGCCGCGGACTGGGTCGTGCTCTCGGCCTGCAACACGGCCTCGGACGACGGCCGCGCGCAGGAGGCGTACTCGGGGCTCGCCCGCGCGTTCTTCTTCGCCGGCGCGCGCGCCGTGCTCGCGACGCACTGGGCGGTGGAGACGATTTCCGCCCGCGAACTGGTGACGCGCACCTTCCGGCACCAGGCGGCGAATGCCGCGGCCCCGCGCGCCGAAAGCGTTCGCCAGGCGCAGCTCGAACTCATCGAAGGCAAGGCCGGCCCGGGCTTCGGGCACCCGTTCTACTGGGCGCCGTACGCGCTCTCCGGCGACCCGGGGCGGTGAGGCCGGGCTGCGGCGGGGATCAGAAGCGGTAGTTCACGCCCAGCCAGAAGCTGTCCTGGTCCGCTTCGCCCGTGGTGGCCGCGCTGCCCGCCTGGCCGATCTTCGGCAGGCGCTCCCACTCCAGGCGCATCGACACGTGGTTCGTGAACGAATAGTCCGCACCCAGCCCGTATTTCACGACGGTCTCGGTCCTGCTCGCGCTGAGAGAATCGCCGATCGGGTTCTGGAAGGAGCCGCCGTTCGACACGCGCGTCTGCGTGGTGATGTCCGCGCGGAACGCGCCCACCTTGCCGAACACCTTGAGCGTGGGCGTCGGCATGAAGCTCGCCACGAGGTCCGCGCCCCAGCCCTTCACATCGCGGTCGGTGGTGACGGTGCCCGTCGAGACGATGCCGCCGAAGTTCAGGATGTAGTCGGTGCCGATCTTCTGCGAGCCGTGGTCTGTGTAGCCGGCCTCGAGCGCGAGCCAGGGCAGGGCCTGCCAGCCCGCCCAGACCTTGCCGACGGTGTCCTTCAGGTCCGACGACGTGGCGAGGGTGCTCGGCGTGCCGGGCGCGATGTTCGACTCGCGGTCGCGCACCAGGTCCGACGAGGCCTTCGACTGGCCGATGGCGGCGCCCACATAGAAGGGGGTCTGGGCGTGGGCGGCGAAGGCCGTCACGAGGGCGGCGGCGAGCGCGAAAGGGAGGATTCTCCTGGGGGCCATGGCTGTCTCCTGGTATGCGGGTGCGGTCGAACCGGTCGGACCGTGAAGTGTGGGAAAAGTTCCCACAATCAAAGTTTGGCCTAAAATCCGAGGATTTACAAGGCCGGTGGCAACCCGTAGAGTCCCCCGGCACCCCGCCGTCACAAGACCAAGAGACTCCCGGGAGGAGACTAGCCGTGCTGAGCGTCCTCGACGCCGTCGTTCCCCAGCGGTACTGGGCCTGGGCCACCTGCGCCCTGCTGGCCGTCGGCTGCTTCGCGATGGTCCCGCATTCCCTCCTCTGGTATTGGCCCGCGGCCCTCTTCGCCGCGCTCGCCCTCGTGGGCCTCGCGGACTTCGCGCAGCCCAGGCAGGCGATACGGCGCAATTACCCGGTCATCGCGCACTTCCGGTTCTTCTTCGAGTTCATCCGGCCGGAGATCCGCCAGTACTTCATCGAGGCCGACAACGAACACCTGCCTTTCTCGCGCACGCAGCGCTCCATTGTCTACCAGCGCGCCAAGGGCGCGGTCGACAAGAGGCCCTTCGGCACGCAGCTCGACGTCTACGAGGAGCACTACGAGTGGATCAACCACTCGATGGCGCCGGTGGAGGTCGAAAGCCACGACTTCCGGCTGGGAATCGGCGAGGGGCGCGTGGCGAAGCCGTATTCCGCCAGCGTCTTCAACATCTCGGCGATGAGCTTCGGCGCGCTCTCGGCCAACGCCATCCTCGCGCTCAACGAAGGCGCGAAGCGCGGCCGCTTCTTCCACGACACCGGCGAGGGCTCCATCTCGCGCTACCACCGCGAAAAGGGGGGGGATCTCGTCTGGGAGATCGGCAGCGGCTACTTCGGCTGCCGCGACGGCGAGGGACGCTTCGACGCGGAACGCTTCACCGCGAACGCGACGGGCGAGCAGGTGAAGATGATCGAGGTGAAGCTTTCGCAGGGCGCCAAGCCCGGCCACGGCGGCGTGCTGCCGGGCCCGAAGGTGACCCCCGAGATCGCCGAGGCGCGCGGGGTGCCGGTCGGCACCGATTGCATCTCGCCCGCGTGCCATTCGGCTTTCTCCAACCCCATCGAACTGCTGCAGTTCGTCGACCGGCTTCGCAAGCTCTCCGGCGGCAAGCCCACGGGCTTCAAGCTCGCGATCGGCCACCCCTGGGAATGGTTCGGCATCGTGAAGGCGATGGTCGAGACGGGCATCACGCCGGACTACATCGTGGTCGACGGCGGCGAGGGCGGCACGGGCGCCGCGCCCCTCGAGTTCACGGACCACGTGGGCGCGCCGCTTCGCGAAGGGCTCATGCTGGTGCACAACTCCCTGGTCGGCGTGAACCTGCGCGACAAGGTGCGCGTGGGCGCGAGCGGCAAGATCGTCACCGCCTTCGACATCGCGCGCACCATGGCGATCGGCGCGGACTGGTGCAACTCGGCGCGCGGCTTCATGTTCGCCCTCGGGTGCCTGCAGGCCCAGACCTGCCACTCCGGCCACTGCCCCACCGGCGTCACCACGCAGGACCCGCGCCGCATGCGCGCGCTCGTCGTGCCCGACAAGGCCGAGCGCGTCTTCAACTTCCACCAGAACACGCTCAAGGCGCTCAAGGAACTGCTCGGCGCCGCCGGCCTCTCCCACCCGAGCGAGCTGGGCCCGGAGCACGTCATCCGCCGCGTGTCGTCGAACGAAGTCCGCTCCCTCTCCACCCTCCACCACTGGCTCGAGCCGGGCGCGTTGCTTGGCGACGATATTCCGAAGAGCCCGGTCTACCAGGTCTTCTGGAAGA
The DNA here is from genome assembly GCA_016711875.1 of Betaproteobacteria bacterium. Taxonomy (GTDB): domain Bacteria; phylum Pseudomonadota; class Gammaproteobacteria; order Burkholderiales; family Usitatibacteraceae; genus FEB-7. The sequence goes on from JADJSD010000001.1 coordinate 2,043,482, forward strand.
ACGCGCGGCCGGATACGTTCCAGGCGCCGGAGAATGTGCTGACGATCCGTACGCAGAAGCACCGGTAAGCGCGAGCGCCCTGCCAGTCGGGCGGAGATTGTCCGGCAGGCGGCGAGGGACGGTGCTACCAGAAGGCATATCCGGAGCATGGTGTCGGTTGTGTTTTTCTCGATTTTGGACCGAGTCAAGGCATCACCAGCCTGCCTGCTCGAACCTATGTCGACATAGGCCCCGAAGTCGACGGACGGAGCAAGTTCATTCGGTCCAAAATCGAAAAAACGCAACCGACACCATGCTCCTCGCATCACCCGGCTGCACCCGATTTCCGCTTCATCGCCGCCTGCCGGACAATCACCGCCCACGATGAGGTCGCCCATGCTTCGCCGCCTGCTTGCTTGCGCCGCCACCGCCGCCTGCCTCGCCGCCTCGGCCGCGCCCTACGAAGGCCCGATCTTCGACGCCCACCTGCACTACAACGACGACGCGATCGAGCGCTATCCCATCGGCACGGTGATGGAGCTCTTCGCCAAGAACGGCGTGAAGGCCATCCTCGCGAACAGCCGTCCCAATGACGGCACGCGAGCCCTCGTCGAGGCGCAGAAGAAGAGCCCGCGGGCGGGGTTCCACGTCGTGCCGTTCATCCGCGTCTATCGGGACCGCAGTGACTACGGCACCTGGTTCAATCGTCCCGAAGTCGCGCAGATGATCGAGGACGAGTGGAAGCGCGGCTACTACAAGGGGGTGGGGGAATTCCACCTGTCGGGCACGGAAGCCGACACGGCCGTGGTGAAGCGGATCGTGGATTTCGCGGTGGCGAAGGGCCTGCTGCTGCATTGCCACTGCGACCCGGCGGCACTCGAGGTTCTCTATCGACACAATGCGAAAGCGCGGGTGATCTGGGCGCACACGGGGTTTTCGACCCCCATCGCGGAGGTTGACGCGCTGCTCGAAAAATATCCCCAACTCTGGGGCGAGCTTTCGTACCGGTGGGACGTGGTGGAGGGAAAGACGCTCACGCCCGAGTGGAAGGCTTTCTTCACGAAACGTGCCGACCGGTTCGTGGCCGGCTCCGACACCTGGGTGAACCAGCGCTGGCAGATGTACCCCGAGATCATCGGCACCTACCGCACGTGGCTCGGGCAACTGCCCGCCGAGGCGGCCGCGCGGATCGCGTGGAAGAACGGCGCGGCGCTCTTCGGGTTGCCGTAGGAGGGTCGTTCCGCAGGGTAGAATGCGATTTTTCCCGCAGGACCGAACGACCATGACGCATCCCCTTCGCCGCCTTCTCGCCCTTCTCGCCCTCGGCGTCGCCTTCGCGATGCCCGCCCGCGCGACGACCTATTCCATCGACTTCACCGACATCTGGTGGAACGCGGCCGAGAGCGGCTGGGGCATAAACGTGGCCCAGCGCAGCAACATCATCTTCGCGACGCTGTTTGTTTATGGTGCGGACAACACGGCGCGCTGGTATTCGGCCACGCTCGTGCCGGTGAGCCCGCAGCCTTCCGGCCTCACGCGCTTCTCGGGCCAGCTCGTGCGCACCACGGGTCCCTGGTTCGGCGCCCCGACGTTCACGACGCCTCCGATAGGGATCGCGCCGGTCGGCAACATGACCCTGTCCTTCAATTCGCCCGTGACGGGAACGCTCGAGTACGACGTGGACGGCGTCACGGTCAGGAAGGACATCGCGCGCCAGCCCTTCGGCACCGAGAACATCGCGGGCCAGTACCAGGGTGGCATGATCGCCATCGCCTCGCAGTGCCAGAACCCCACCAACAACGGCGTGGCCGACATCCGCGGCACGATGGTCGCCTCGATGACAGGCGTCGGCGCGACGCTGCGGGCGAACTTCGTCATCAGCATCGACGCGAGTTCGATTTGCACCTTCAACGGGCCGTATGTCCAGATCGGCCGGATGGCCACGATCTCCGGCGGCACCTTCTCGTGCGTCGTGGGCACCCAGCAGGCCAACAACGGGACCTTCTCGATGACGGCCCTCGACGCCCAGGTGAACGGATTCCACGCCAGCTTCACCGGCGGCGACCAGTTCTGCACCTATAACGGACGCTTCGGCGGCACGCGGGACGTGGTCGGCAACTAGCCGCCTTCCGCGCCCGACCGGGCGAGAGCTTCAGCGCGCACGCCGACGAACCCGAATCCCTGGGGAGACGAGACATGCGATTCACGACGACGATGGTCTTCGCCGCGGCACTGGCCAGTGGCGCGGTGGCCGTGGCGCAGGAACCCTTCGATGCCTGCGAGCTGTTCACGCAGGCCGAAGCCGAGAGCGTGCTGGGCAAGGGCGCGAGCCCCGAGCCGCCCAACCCGAAGGTGAAGCGCCCGAAGGTGGTTTCCACCTGCAGCTACTTCGGTTCGCGCGACGGCAAGATCACCGCGGCGACCGCGCAGTTCCGCTTCGCGAAGACGGAAGCCGACGTGCAGCGCGCTTTCGACGAGGAGCGGCTCAAGTTCCAGTCGAAGCCCATGCTCATCGCGGGCGGGCGCGCCTTCTGGAGCGCGAAGCAGGGCCAGCTGCACGTCCAGAAGGGTCGCGCCTGGCTCACGGTCGCCGTGGGGTCGCAGAAACCCGCGGAACGCGAGCCGGAGCCCGCGCGGCGCCTGGCGGAGCAGCTCGCCAAGAAGCTCTGATGAAGGGGACAGTCCCCTTCGACGCCTTCGGCAAGGGCTCTCGCGACCCCCTTTGGTAGAATGACAGGCTGGACGCGCGTGCCTTCGCCCGCGCGAGCAACCGAGTCTTCAGGGAGAGCGAATGTCCGCCATCGTCGAAGTCGTTGCCCGCGAGATCCTGGATTCCCGCGGCAATCCCACCGTGGAAGCCGATGTCCTTCTGGAATCGGGCGTGCTGGGGAGGGCTGCGGTGCCCTCCGGCGCCTCGACCGGGTCGAGGGAAGCCATCGAGTTGCGCGACGGCGACGCCAAGCGCTATCTCGGCAAGGGCGTGCAGAAGGCCGTCGATCACGTGAACACGGAGATCTGCGAGGCCATCATCGGCCTGGACGTCTCCGAGCAGGCCCACCTGGACCGCGTGCTCTGCGACCTGGATGGCACCGAGAACAAGGCGCGCCTGGGCGCCAACGCCATCCTCGCGGTGTCGGTCGCCTGCGCCAAGGCGGCGGCGGAGGAATGCGGCCTGCCCCTCTACCGATATCTCGGGGGCAGCGCCCCGCGCAAGATGCCCGTGCCGATGATGAACGTCATCAACGGCGGCGCCCACGCGAACAATTCGCTCGACCTGCAGGAATTCATGATCATCCCCGCGGGCCTGCCCACCTTCCGGGATGCGCTGCGCTGCGGGGCCGAGGTGTTCCACACCCTCAAGAAGATGCTCGACAAGGAAGGCATGTCGACCACGGTGGGCGACGAGGGCGGCTTCGCGCCCAACCTGCCCAACAACGAGGCGGCCATCCAGTGGATCCTCAAGGCCATCGAGGAAGCGGGCTACCTCGCCGGCAGCGACGTCCTGATCGGCCTGGACTGCGCGGCGAGCGAGTTCTACAAGGACGGCAAGTACCGCTTCGAGAGCGAGCACCTGTCGTACACCGCGCAGCAGTTCACCGATCTCCTGGACACCTGGTGCGACAAGTACCCGATCATCTCGATCGAGGACGGCATGGCCGAGGGCGACTGGGACGGGTGGGCGATGCTCACCGAGCGCATCGGCAAGGGCGTGCAGGTGGTGGGCGACGACGTGTTCGTCACCAACCCGCGCATCCTGGAGGAAGGCATCCGCCGGGGCGTCGCCAACTCCATCCTGGTGAAGATCAACCAGATCGGCACGCTCTCGGAGACCTTCGAGGCCATCGGCATGGCGCACCGCGCCGGCTACACCACGGTGATCTCGCACCGCTCCGGCGAGACGGAGGATTCGACCATCGCCGACATCGCGGTGGGCACGAACGCGATGCAGATCAAGACGGGCTCGCTCTCGCGATCGGACCGCACGGCCAAGTACAACCAGCTCCTGCGCATCGAGGAAGAGCTGGGCGACGGCGCCGAGTACGCGGGCCGCGGGGCCTTCTACCACCTGAAATGAGATGAAGGCGCTCGCCGCGCTGCTGGCCGGCCTCGTCCTCGCGCTCCAGGTTCCGCTCTGGTTCGGCAAGGGCGGCTGGCTCAAGGTGCGCGAGCTCGATCGCCAGCTCGCCGAGCAGCGCGCGGGCAACGATCGCCTGAAGGTGCGCAACGACGCCCTCGACGCGGAAGTGCGCGACCTGAAGCAGGGCCTCGACGCCGTCGAGGAGCGGGCCCGCGTCGAGCTGGGCATGATCCGCCAGGACGAGGTCTTCTACCAGGTCGTCACGCCTGCGCCCACGCCGCGCGCGGGCCGATGAGCGCCGCGCCCCTCGTCTCGCTCCTCATCCCTGCCTACCGGCCGCGCTTCTTCGGGGAGGCGCTCTCGAGCGCCCGGGCGCAGCGCCATCCGAACCTTGAAATCGTGGTGGGCGACGACTCGCCCGGCGGGGAGATCGCGCGGGCCGTGAAGGCCGCGGACGATCCGCGCATCCGCTACGAAAGGCACGAGCCGGCGCTCGGCTTCGCCGGCAACTTCACGCGCCTGTTCGAGGTCTCACGGGGCCCCTTCGTGAAGTTCCTGAACGACGATGACGTGCTGCACCCGGATTGCGTGCCGCGCCTGCTCGCCCCGATGCTCGCGAGGCCGGACGTGACGCTCGCCACGAGCCGGCGCGCGGTGATCGGCGCCGAAGGTCAGGCGCTCGCCGGCGACACGGCCACGCACCCGCTCATGCCCGCGGACGGCTTCATGCCCGGAAAGGCCCTCGGTACCTTCCTGCTGCGCCTGAGCGTGAACCGCATCGGCGAGCCGAGTACCGTGCTTTTCCGGCGCGAATGCGTGCGCGTGGAGGGCGATTCGATTTTCCGTTGGGGCGACAACGACTACGAGTGCCTCGCCGACCTGTCGCTCTGGCTGCGCCTGCTCGCGAAGGGCGGCGCGTGGTGGGTGGCCGATCCCTTGAGCGCCTACCGCTACCACGAGGGGCAGCAGCAACGCACGGCGGGCACTTCCGCCAAGTGCATCGTGGAACGGTGGCTGGTCGTGGAGGATGGGGCGCGCGCCGGGTTTCTCGACGCGGCCCCGGATTACGACGAAGCCGCGAGCGTCGCGGCGGGCGTGTTTCGCCGGTTCATCGACGACGAAACCCAGTCACCCGAATTGCTCGCGGCCCTGCGCGCCTTCGCGCCGCGCATCCCGGCGCGGTACCTCGCGGCCGGGAGCGGAGCGTGAAGGGGTCAACGCCAGTGGCGCGAATCCCCGTGACGATCGTGCCCGTAGCCGTGGCCGCGGCCGGGGCCGTTCCCGTAGCCGTAACGCGGCACGACGACCACGGGACGCGGCGTCACGTAGCGCACCGGCGGCGCGTAGTAGACGGGCCGCCCGTAGTAGACGGGAGCCGGGCGGTAGGCCGGCGCGGGCTCGTAGTACACGGGTGCGGGCTGGCCGTAGTACGGCGTGCCGATGGCGACGCCCCAGCCGGGGTTGCCGACCTGGATGCTCAGGCCCGGAACGTTGACGCTGACGCCCACGTGGGGGCCGGCGGCTGCGGAAAGCGGAACGGCAGCTGCGAGGCCAAGGGCGAGAAGGGCAATGTGACGGCGCATCGTTGTCTCCTGGTGGGGTGGGACGGCGTCACATCGGATAACGCGGCCCGGAGAGCTTCGGTTGACGGCCGGGGCGTCGCCGGATGACGACAATGGGCCTGCGCCACCTGCCGGGCATGCCGCGGGTGCCGCCTTCCATCGCCATCGCGGTGGCGGTGTCGATCCTGCTGCACGTGCTGCTGCTCCTCTTCCCGATGCACGAGAAGATGGGGGCAGGGCCCGCGGGCATGGCCGGCCCGCTTACCGTGGAGCTGAATCTCGCCCCGCGTCCGGAGACGCCGCCGCCCGAAGCGATGCCCGAGCCTTCGAAGAGCGCCCCGCCGCCGCGCCCGCGGCGCGAGACGATCGCCACCGCGCCGCGAACGACGCCGGCGCCCTTCAAGGTGCCCGAGCCCCCGCCGCCGGAGCCGGAAAAGCCCGTCGCGAAGGAGCCGGTCGTCGACATGGCCGCTTTCATCGCGGCCAATCGCGCCCGGCGTGCCCAGATGGATGCCGCCGCCGCGCGCGGCCCGCAGGCCGCCACGGGCCAGGCGCCATCGGGGCTGGCGCAGAACCTGCAATCGCTCACCAACGACGACGGCACCGGGGGCGTCTTCCAGATCCTGCGCATCGGCCAGCGCACGGCGGAATTCGCCTTCAACGGCTGGCGCACGGAGACGAACCGCAAGTGGCGCGAGGTGATCGAGGTGGACGCGGGCACGGGCGGCGACATCGAGCGCGCCATCGTGCGGCGCATGATCGTGCTCATCCGCGAGCATTACTCGGGCGACTTCCGCTGGGAATCGCGCAAGCAGGGCAAGGTGGTCATCCTGTCGGCCGCGCCACAGCACAACGAGGAGCTCGAGGCCTACATGATGCGGGAGTCCTTCGGGACGCAGATGGTGCGGCGGGGGCGCTAGCGTGCCTCAGGCGCCGGCCGGCGCGGGCATCCAGCGCGCCAGCACGCGCCGGAGATCCTCGGCCCCGAAGGGCTTGGCGACGTAGTCGTCCATGCCGGCCGCGAGGCAGGCTTCCCGATCGCCCACGAGCGCGTTGGCGGTGAGCGCGACGATCGGCAGGCGCCTTTCTCCTGCGGATTCGGCATGGCGGATCCGGCGTGTCGCCCCGAAGCCGTCGAGCCCGGGCATCTGGCAATCCATGAGGACGAGATCGTAGGAGCGTGCCGCCGCGAGGCGGACGGCCTCCAGTCCATCGTGCGCCACGTCGGTCTCCACCCCGAGTTCCGCCAGCATCGCGGTGGCGACCTCGCGATTGACGGCGCTGTCTTCCGCGAGCAGCACACGGCCGGTGAAGTGAGCCTGATGCGGCTTTGCGGTCGCCGGCGACGGTGCGGCTGCCGAAGCTTGCGGAGCGGAATGCGGTGCCGCGATCTCGAAGCGGAACGTCGATCCTTGCCCGGGCCGGCTCTCGACCGCGATGTCCCCGCCCATCAGGCGGACGAGCTTGCGCGCGATGGCGAGACCGAGGCCGGTGCCGCCGTACTGCCGGGTGGTCGAGGCGTCCGCCTGCGTGAACGGGGCGAAAAGGCGTGCGCGCGCCGCGTCGTCCATGCCGATACCCGTGTCGGTGACGGCGAAGGCGAGTCTTCCGTCGCCATTCCAGCCGCAGCGGATGCTCACCGAGCCGCGCTGCGTGAACTTGATCCCGTTCCCGACGAGATTCACCAGGACCTGGCGCAGGCGGAACGCGTCGCCCAGGAGCCGCGCCGGCACGTCGCTGGCGACCTCGGCGACGAGCGCGAGCGACTTGCCCTGCGCCGCCAGCGCGAAGAGCTCGACGACTTCCCGCACGACATCGCGGGGCGAGAATTCGCGCGACTCGATCTCGATGCGCCCCGACTCGATCTTGGAGATGTCCAGCACGTCGTTGATGAGCGCGAGCAGGGACCGGCCCGAGGTCACGATGGCGTCGGCATGGCGCTGCTGGCGCTCGGACAGCTCCGAGCGCTGCAGCAGGTAAGCCATGCCCAGCACGCCGTTCATGGGCGTGCGGATCTCGTGGCTCATGTTGGCGAGGAACAGGCTCTTCGCCTGGTTGGCGGACTCGGCCTCCTGCGCGGCGCGGCGCAGCTCGGCCGTGCGCGTCTCGACGAGCGCCTCGAGGTCGTCGCGGTGGCGGCGCAGTTCCTCGTCGCGGGCCTGGATCTGCGCGAGCATGGCGTTGAAGGCATCGACGAGCGTGCCCACTTCGTCGTCCCCCGTCTTGGCGACGCGGCGCGAGTAGTCCGCCTCCCGCGCCACCGCGGTCGCCGCGTGGGCGAGCCGTTCGATCGGCGCCGTGACGAGCCGCTTGAGCCACAGGGCCGGCACGAAGGCGAGGGCGAGGGCGAGCAGCGTCGCGAGCCCGTAGAAGCCGAGCTTGAGGCGGAAGTCCTCGAGGAAGGGGCGCAGGTCCGCCTCGATCGCGAGGGTGCCGATCCGCATGCCGTCCGCCAGGACCGCCGTCTCCGTGCGGTGGCGCGAATCGTCGAGCGAGGGCGGTGCGTCGATCGCCGCAAGCGGCCTTTCGGGCCGGATCGCGGGCGGCACGGCATCGCCTTCCCCCCCCCCGGGCGGCGTGCGCCGGTAACTCGCGAGAAGCCGGCCCGGCATGTCGTAGAGCGCCGCCGTCCGGACGGTATGATCCGCCTTCAGCGCCTCCAGCGTCTCGCGCGCGGCGGCGGCGTCACCGAACGCGAGCGCCGCGGCACTGTGCAAGGCCGTCGCGCTGGCGAGCTGCTCGAGCCGCTGCGACACCTGCCGCTGCATCGACCGGTACTCGAAAGCCGAGATCGCGGCCAGCGCGAAGGCGAGGCCCGTCACGAGCAGGAGGGCGCCCAGCGTGGTGAGCTTGAGGCTGAGGCTCGCGTCGCGCAGGAACCGCTTCATGGCCGGACCCGCTTCTCGTCGCGCACGATGGTCGACAGGCGCAGCAGCTGCGAGCTCACGCGAATTCCCGCCCGGGCGGCGGACTCCGGGTTGATCTCGAAATGCAGGCGATCGTCGCGGGGCGCGAAGCCGACGATGCCGCGGTTCGCCGCGAAGCCCTCGGACTCGCCGATCGTGAGGATCGGCGTGCCGCGCGAGTTGCGGAGGTGCTCGGGCACGAGGGACTCCGCCGATTCCGGCACGTAGAGGGCGTGGCACTGGCCGACGTCGTCGGTGCGCAGCAGGCGACGCACGCGCACCTCGCGTCCCTGCGCGCTCTTGCCATGCAGGGCCTCGAAGGCGGGAGGAAGGTCGCGGCCGGCGACGCAGAGGTGGAGGGGAGCCGTCGCGGAAGCGAACGCCTCCGCCGGCCATTGCACGAACTTCGCAAAGTTGTAGACGAAGGCCGCCTTGAGCTCCGACTCGGAGGGGACCTGCGCACCCGCGGACGCGATGCAGGCGAGGATCGCGAGCAGGGCGATTGCCTTTCCCGGCCGGGGGCGCAAGGGCGTCGGAAATCGCTTCGAGGTCATGATCGGGCGCTATGCCGGGCCGGCGAACTCAGAACGTCCAGCGCACCCCGGCATGGATGCTCCGGCGAACCTGCGTGGCGGCCGTGCCGAGGAAGTCGGACAGGTACTCGGGGTGCTGGCGATCGCCGAGATTGCTGCCGGCGATCCAGATCTCGAGACCGCGCCGGATTCGCCAGCCGGCCCGCGCGTCGAGGGCCGTGTAGCGGGGGATGGTGATGCCCTCGAGCTGCACGCGCCCGACATGGCGGATGGCGAAGTCGAGGTCCACGTCCGGACGTGGATTCGCCGAGACTCGCAGCGAGAACTGGTGCTCGGGTGTGTCGAGCTCGTCCGGCTGCGACAGGCTGGAGTCGGGCGCGTCGAAGCGGGTCCGGGTACCCGTGTAGGCCCCCTGGAAGCGCAGCGCGGGCAGGGGGCGCCAGTCGATCGCGGCTTCGAGCCCGCTGACGGTCCCGCTCGGCTCGTTCGTGAACTGCAGGGGCAGGAGGACGTGCGGCACGGGCTCGGTCACGAAGGACGGCTGGCCGAAGACCGTGGCTCGCAGGTGATCGTAGCGGTTGCGATACGCGGCGAGGTCGATCGAAAAGGTCGGCGAAAGGCGCGTGCGCCAGCCCGCCTCGATCGCGACGAGTTCCTCCGAGGCGAAGTCCCGCGAGCCGCGCACGTCCAGCAGCGCGGGAAAGGGGGAAACGTTCGGCCCCATGAAGGGCGGCATCACGCTCAGGCGCACCGAGCTGTCGCGCTCGATGATGGCCGGCGAGCGTACCGCGCGCGAGATCGCGGCCCACACCGTGTTGTCGCGATCCGGCGTGAAGGCGATGCGCAGGTTCGGCTGGAACTCGTTCCCCGTGAACTCCGTGTGGTCGATCCGTGCACCCGCGACGACCTTCAAGCGCTCAGGCACGAGGGTCACCTCGTCCTGCGCGAACACGCTGGCCAGGTTGAATCGGTTGCGGGAGGGATCGAGGGACACGCCGAGCGTGGGCGATCCGCCCGGCACCACGCCGTCCTCGAACCGGTAGTCTGTCAACCGGTAGCCCAGGCCCCAGGTGAAGTCGTGACCCGCGGCGGGACGCAGGGTGTGCTGGAACTCGAGGTCCGCATTGCGCCGCAGCTCCTTGGCGCCGACGTACTCGATGCGGGCTTGGTCGACATAGGCCTGCAGGCTCAGGCTCGAGCCGCCGGCCAGCTGGCGCCGCCAGAGGCCGCGCACGTGGGCGCCTTCGTTTCGCAGGGGCGAATCGAAGGTGATCGTGTAGGGCGGGACGAGCAGGCCGGTCGTGAGCGCGTCGCCGATCTCGCTGCGCAGGGCCTCGCCCTGCACCGTCAGGCTGTCGGTTCCGTCGCTGCGGTCGACGCGGAAGCCCGCGCGCCATCGTTTCCACCTGTCCTTCGGGTCGTCCGTGGTGAAGGCGGCTCCCGGTTCCTGTTGCGCGGCTTTCGCGTACAGGCGCAGGTGTGCGTCCGGGGCGAGCTCGTAGCCGTGGCGCAGGGTGGCCGTGGCCCGGTCGACGTTTCCGACGGTCGCCGCCGCCAGCGTTCCCAGCGTTCCGGCGGCCGATCGCGTGATGACGTTGATCACGCCGTTGACGGCGTTGGCGCCCCAGAGGGACGCCCCGGGACCGCGGATCACCTCGACGCGCTCGACGTCCTCGAGCGGAATGTCCTGCGCATCCCAGAACACGCCCGAAAAGAGGGGCGTGTAGACCGAGCGGCCGTCGACGAGGACGAGCAGCTTGTTCGCGAAGCGGCTGTTGGAGCCGCGTGCGCTCACGGCCCAGCTGCCCGAGCTGATTCGCGCGACCTCGAGGCCCGGCACCAGTCGCAGGGCCTCCGGCAACGTCGTGACACCCGAGCGTCGAAGCTCGTCGGCCGTGAGCACGAAGATGGCGGCCGCGGCTTCGGAGAGCTTCTGGTCGCGCTTGGCGACGGAAGTGACGCGAAGGTCGACGAGGGCTTCGAGTGGAAGGTCGAGCAGGCCCGGCTCGCCGCCTGCAGGGGACCCGGCACGCGCAGTCGGGTCGAGGCCGGCAAGGACGATGCCGCGGGCGAGGATGGCGTGGCCCGTGTGACGACGGTAGGCAAGCATGGCGGTTGGCGGGAACAGTGAGGGTATTTTTGATCGTAGGCGCTCACCTCTCTGCCGACTTCATCTGGATCAATCGCGCTGCGACTTCCCGCGTGTCACCATGGGCCCATGACCCCCGCCGCCCTGCGTGCCTTCTGCCTGAAGCTCCCCGCCGCCACCTACGACCTCAAGTGGGGGCAGGACCACGTCTACAGCGTGGGCGGGAAGATGTTCGCCGTCGTCTTCGAAGCGAGAAAGGGCGCGGAGACGGTCTCGTTCAAGGTGGATGACGGGCGGTTCCTCGAACTCACGGACCGGCCCGGCCTCGTGCCCGCACCCTACCTCGCCCGGGCGAAATGGGTGCAACTCACGAGCCTCGCGGCGCTGGGCGACGCGGAACTGAAGGCGCTGCTCGCCCGCTCGCATGCGCTGGTGTGCGCGAAGCTCACGCGCGCGGACAGGGTGAGGCTCGGCCTCGAAGCGGCCGCGCCGAAGAAGCGCTAGCTCCCCCGCTTCGCGAGCCAGATCCCCGCGAGAACGACGGCGCCACCCACGAACTGCGCCGGGCCGATGGCCTCGCCGAAGAGCGCCCACGCGAAGAGGGCAGCCATCACCGGCTGGATGAGCAGGCTCACCGACGAGAGCGAGGCGGGCAGGTGCGCGAACGCGTACGCGATGAGCCCCTGCCCCAGAACCTGCGTGACGAGGGCGAGCGCGACGAGGATCGTCCACCCGGAAGCGCCCTGCGGCACGAACGGCTGCGGCGAGAGGAGGGCGACGGGCAGG
>JADJSD010000002.1 GCA_016711875.1 Betaproteobacteria bacterium
GAGACGAGACATGCGATTCACGACGACGATGGCCTTCGCCGCGGCCCCCCCGCCGGCGGCGGGGCGGCCCTGGCGCAGGAGCCCTTCGACGCCTGCGAGCTGTTCACGCAGGCGGAGGCCGAGAGCGTCCTGGGCAAGGGCGCGAGCCCCGAGCCGGTCAACCCGAAGGCGAAGCGCCCGAAGGTGGTCAGCACCTGCAGCTACTTCGGTTCGCGCGACGGCAAGGTCACCGCGGCCACCGCCCAGTTCCGTTTCGCGAAGACCGAGGCCGACGTGCAGCGCGCCTTCGACGAGGAGCGCCTCAAGTTCCAGTCGAAGCCCATGCTCATCGCCGGCGGGCGCGCCTTCTGGAGCGCGAAGCAGGGGCAATTGCACGTCCAGAAGGGGCGCGCCTGGCTCACCGTGGCCGTCGGCTCGCAGAAGCCCGCGGAGCGCGAGCCGGAACCGGCGCGGCGGCTCGCGGAGCAACTCGCGAAGAAGCTCTGACCCCTTTGGTAGAATGAGGGGCTGGACGCGCGAGCCTTCGCCCGCGCGAGCAACCGAGCCTTCAGGGAGAGCGCATGTCCGCCATCGTCGAAGTCGTTGCCCGCGAGATCCTGGATTCCCGCGGCAATCCCACCGTGGAAGCCGACGTCCTGCTGGAATCGGGCGTGCTGGGAAGGGGCCGCGGTGCCCTCCGGCGCCTCGACCGGGTCGAGGGAAGCCATCGAGCTGCGCGACGGCGACGCGCAGCGCTACTTCGGCAAGGGCGTGCAGAAGGCCGTGGAGCACGTGAACACCGAGATCTGCGAGGCCGTCCTCGGGCTCGACGTGTCCGAGCAGGCGCACCTGGACCGCGTGCTCATCGACCTGGACGGTACGGAGAACAAGGCCGCCTGGGCGCCAACGCCATCCTCGCGGTGTCCGTCGCCTGCGCGAAGGCGGCGGCGGAGGAATGCGGCCTGCCCCCTCTACCGATATCTCGGGGCAGCGCCCCGCGCAAAGATGCCCGTGCCGATGATGAACGTCATCAACGGCGGTGCCCACGCGAACAATTCGCTCGACCTGCAGGAATTCGTGATCATCCCGGCGGGCCTGCCCACGTTCCGGGATGCGCTGCGCTGCGGTGCCGAGGTGTTCCACACGCTCAAGAAGATGCTCGACAAGGAAGGCATGTCGACCACGGTGGGCGACGAAGGCGGCTTCGCGCCCAGCCTGCCCAACAACGAGGCCGCCATCCAGTGGATCCTCAGGGCCATCGAGGAGCGGGCTACCTCGCCGGCAGCGACGTCCTGATCGGCCTGGACTGCGCCGCGAGCGAATTCTACAAGGACGGCAAGTACCGCTTCGAGAGCGAGCACTGTCGCCTATTCCTCGCAGCAGTTCACGGACCTCCTGGACACCTGGTGCGACAAGTACCCGATCATCTCCATCGAGGACGGCATGGCCGAAGGCGACTGGGACGGTGGGCGATGCTCACCGAGCGCATCGGCAAGGGCGTGCAGGTGGTGGGCGACGACGTGTTCGTCACCAACCCGCGGATCCTCGAGGAAGGCATCCAGCAGGGCGTCGCCAACTCGATCCTCGTGAAGATCAACCAGATCGGCACGCTCTCGGAAACCTTCGAGGCCATCGGCATGGCGCACCGTGCCGGCTACACCACGGTGATCTCGCACCGCTCCGGCGAGACGGAGGATTCGACCATCGCCGACATCGCGGTGGGCACGAACGCCATGCAGATCAAGACCGGCTCGCTCTCGCGCTCGAACCGCATGAGCAAGTACATCCAGCTCCTGCGCATCGAGGAAGAGCTGGGCGACGGCGCCGAGTACGCGGGCCGCAGGGCCTTCTACCACCTGAAATGAGATGAAGGCGCTCGCCGCGCTCCTGGCCGGCCTCGTCCTCGCGCTCCAGTACCCGCTCTGGTTCGGCAAGGGCGGGTGGCTCAAGGTGCGCGAGCTCGATCGCCAGCTCGCGCAGCAGCGCGCGGGCAACGACCTGCTGAAGGTGCGCAACGACGCCCTCGACGCCGAGGTGCGCGACCTGAAGCAGGGCCTCGACGCCGTCGAGGAGCGGGCCCGCGTCGAGCTGGGCATGATCCGCCAGGACGAGGTCTTCTCCCAGGTCGTCACGCCTGCGCCTTCGCCGCGCGCGGGCCGATGAGCGCCGCGCCCCTCGTCTCCCTTCTCATCCCCGCCTACCGGCCGCGCTTCTTCGGGGAGGCGCTTTCGAGCGCCCGGGCGCAGCGCCACGCGAGCCTCGAGATCGTGGTGGGCGACGATTCGCCCGGCGAGGAGGTCGCGCAGGCCGTGAGGGCCGCGGGCGACCCGCGCATCCGCTACGAAAGGCACGAGCCGGCGCTGGGTTTCGCCGGCAACTTCACGCGGCTGTTCGAGGTCTCACGCGGGACCTTCGTGAAATTCCTGAACGACGACGACGTGCTGCACCCCGATTGCGTCCCGCGCCTGCTCGCGCCCCTGCTCTCGAGGCCCGAGGCCGTGCTCGCGACGAGCCGGCGCGCGGTGATCGGCCCCGACGGCGGCGCGCTCGCGGGCGATACGGCCACGCTGCCCCTCATGCCCGCCGACGGCTTCATGGCCGGGCGGGCTCTGGGCACCTTCCTGCTTCGGCTCGGCGTGAACCGCATCGGCGAGCCGAGCACGGTGCTCTTCCGGCGTGAAGCCGTCCGCGTCGAGGGCGGCTCGATCTTCCGCTGGGGTGCCAACGAGTACGAGTGCCTCGCGGATCTTTCGCTCTGGCTGCGGTTGCTCGCTCGCGGCGGCGCGTGGTGGGTGGCCGAGCCCCTGAGCGCCTACCGGTGGCACGAAGGCCAGCAGCAGCGCACGCCCGGCACGGCGGTGAAGTGCATCCTGGAGCGATGGCTGCTTGTGGAGGACGGCGCCCGCGCGGGATTCCTGGACGCGGCCGCGGACCACGACGAAGCCGCGAGGGTCGCAGCGGGTGTGTTCCTGCGCTTCCGGGATGACGAAACCCAGTCACCCGAACTGCGCGCGGCCCTGCGCGCCTTCGAGCCGCGCATCCCGGCGCGCTACCTGGCCGGGAGCGGAGCGTGAGGCGGTCAACGCCAGTGGCGCGAATCTCCGTGACGGTCGTGCCCATGGCCGTTTCCGCGGCCGTACCCGTGCCCGTACCCGTGGCCGTGCCCGTACCCGTAGCGCGGCACGACGACCACGGCACGCGGGGGCGCGTAGCGAACCGGCGGCGCGTAGTGCTCGGACGCTCGTAGTAGACCGGTGCTGGCGAGTAGTACACGGGCGCGGGCGGCGCATAGTACGGGCCGCCGACGACTACACCCCAGCCGGGATGGCCGACCTGGATGCTCAGGCCCGGAACGCTGACGCTGACGCCCACGCGGGGACCGGCGGCGGCGGAAAGCGGAACGGCGGCCGCGAGGCCGAGGGCGAGAAGGGCAATGTGACGGCGCATCGAATTCTCCTTGCGGGTTGGGACGGCGTCACACCGGATAACGCCGCCCGCACGGGAACGGTTGACGCCGGAATCGTCGCCGGATGACGACGATGGACCTGCGCCACCTGCCGGGCATGGCGCGGATGCCGCGTTCCATCGCCATCGCGGTGGCGGGGTCGATCCTGCTGCACGTGCTGCTGCTCCTCATCCCGATGCGCGAGAAGCTCGGGGAGGGGCCCGCGGGAACGGCAGGCCCGCTCACGGTGGAACTCGTCCTCGCGCCGCGCGCCGAGTCGCCGCCACCTGCGGCCGTGCCGGAAGTCGCGAAGGGCGCGCCGGAGCCACGCCCGCGCCGCGAGACGATCGCCACCGCGCCGCGGACGACGCCGGCACCCTTCCGGGTGCCCGAGCCCACGCCGCCGGAACCGGAGAACCCCGTCGCGAAGGAACCGGTCTTCGATATGGCGGCCTTCATCGCGGCCAATCGCGCCCGCCGCGCCCAGATGGAGGCGGCCGCCGCACGCGGGCCGCCGGCGGCCACCGGCCAGGCGCCGTCGGGGTTGGCGCAGAACCTGCAAACCCTCACCAACGACGACGGCACGGGCGGCGTGTTCCAGATCCTGCGCATCGGACAGAGAACGGCGGAGTTCGCCTTCAACGGCTGGCGCACGGAGACGAACCGCAAGTGGCGCGAGGTGATCGAGGTGGACGCGGGCGTCGGGGGCGACATCGAACGCGCCATCGTGCGCCGCATGATCGTGCTCATCCGGCAGCACTATTCGGGCGATTTCCGTTGGGAATCGCGCAAGCAGGCCAAGGTGGTCATCCTGTCGGCCGCGCCGCAGCACAACGACGAACTCGAGGCCTACCTGATGCGCGAATTCTTCGGGACGCCGATGGTGAGGCGGGGGCGCTAGCCGCCGCCAATCGTGGCAGGATGGGCGCATGACCCCTGCCGCCCTGCGCGCCTACTGCCTGAAGCTCCCGGCCGCCACCTACGACCTCAAGTGGGGGCAGGACCACGTCTACAGCGTGGGCGGGAAGATGTTCGCGGTCGTCTTCGATGCGAAGAAGGGCCTGGAAACCGTCTCGTTCAAGGTGGCGACGGCGGTTCCTGAACTCACCGACCGTCCCGGCATCGTGCCGGCACCCTACCCTCGCCCGGGCGAAGTGGGTGCAGCTCGCGAGCCTGAAGGCGCTGGGCGATGCGGAGTTGAAGGCGCTCTCGCGCTCCCATGCGCTGGTGTGCGCAAGCTCACGCGCGCCGACCGCGCGAGGCTCGGCCTCGAAGCCGCCGCGCCGAAGGCGCGCTAGCTCCCTCGCTTCGCGAGCCAGATCCCCGCGAGCACCACCGCGCCACCCACGAACTGGGCGGGCCCGATCGCCTCGCCGAAGAGCGCCCGGGCGAAGAGGGCGGGCCATCCGGCGAAACGCGACGTGGTCTACAATTCGGGGCCGCCAATCGATGGAAGTGTCAGGGCAATGAAGTCACCGACTAGGCTGGGTCCCAAGCCGTCGCCTGCCGCGAGGCCGGATGGCGAAAGCCCGGGGGCGCGTGATGCACTCGACAGCGTGACGGCGCGGGTGCTGCAGCTGATCCAGGAGCGGCGGCTCGATCCCGGCGGACGCCTGCCTTCGGAGCGCGAGCTCGCCCTGGTTCTCAGGGTGAGCCGCCCGGCATTGCGGGAATCCCTCGCCACGCTCGAAGCCATGCGCATGATCGTCCGTCGCCCCAATTCGGGCATCTACCTGGCCGAGCGGGATTCCCCGCCGAGCTTCGAGAGCGTCGTGCTGCGAAGCGACCTGGGCCTGCCCCTCGACCGGGAAATGGTCGTGAGCTCGGCGGAAGTGCGCCAGCTCCTCGAGGTGCATGCGGTCGAGCTGGCCTGCCACCGGCGCTCGGATGCCGATCTCTCGGCGCTTCGCGCCGTCCTCGCGCAGACGCGCACCTGCCTGCGGGAGGGAAACAGCATCATCGACCTGGACGGGGCCTTCCACCTCGGCATCGTCGCCGCGACGCGCAACGCGGTATTCGTGCAGATCGTCCACGCCTTCTACCGGCTCTCGCGACCGCGGCGCGAGACCTATTTTCTCCGACCTCGCGCGCTGCCGCCGCTCGTTCCGGGAGCACGGGGGAATCCTGGGCGCGATCGTCGCCCGGGACTGCGGGGAGGCCAAGCGCCTCATGCAGCGCCACATCGAGGGCGGCATGCGCCGGGCGATTCTCGCCGCCGGCGCCTGATCCGGCTACCCGGGGCTTGACGCGGATTCGCGTGGTTCGGTAGATTGTGGTCAGACCAAATTGGTCTGACCAATAGCAGGGTCAGGCCGCCGTTCCGGGAACCCACCCGGGCCGGGATCCCGAGGAGAAAAGCCCATGCTTGCCCGATGGAAGGCGCTGGCCGGCGCCGCCCTGCTGGTGATAGCCGGAAATGCCGTGGCGGACACTTACCCCAACAAGGCTGTGCGCTGGATCGTCCCCTACCCGCCAGGGGGCAGCACGGACATCCTCACCCGGCTGGTCGCGCAGAAGATGCAGGAGGCCTGGGGGCAGCCAGTCGTGATCGAGAACCGCGGCGGCGCGAGCGGCATCATCGGCGTCGAGGCGGCGGCGAAGTCGCCGCCGGACGGTTACACGCTCCTCATGACGGCGAACGGGCCGCACGCGATCAACCCGACCCTGTTCGAGTCGTTGCCCTACGACCCCCTCAAGAGCTTCGACCAGATCACGCTCGTGGCGAAGCTCCCGATGCTGCTGCTCGCGCATCCGTCGGTGCCGGCCTCGAACGTGAAGGAACTCATCGCCTGGATCAAGTCGCAGCCCGGCGCGACCTCGTACGCCTCCATCGGCAACGGGACGCCCTCGCACCTCGCGATGGAGATGTTCAAGCAGATGGCGGATTTACAGCTTACCCACATACCCTACAAGGGCAGCGGGCCGGCTCTGGCCGCGGCGCTCGGCGGACAGGAGACCCTGATCATGTTCGACAGCGTGCTTTCCTCGTCGGGCCACGTGAAGGCCGGCAAGCTCAAGGCCATCGCCGTGAGCACGGCGGAGCGGCTGCCGACGATGCCCGAGGTGCCCACGGTCTCGGAGAGCGGCCTGGCGGGGTTCGACGCGTACACGTGGACCGCCGCCGTCGCGCCGGCCGGCGTCCCGAAGGACCGGCTCGACAAGATATCGAAGGAAATGGTGCGGATCCTGAACCTCCCGGACGTGCGGGAGAAGATCGCGGGCCAGGGTGCCATCCCCGGCGGCAACTCGCCGAAGGAACTCACCGAGTTCGTCGGCGTGGAGATCGCCAAGTGGGGCAAGGTCGTCAAGGCGGCCAAAGTCCGTGCCCAGTGAGCGTCGCGGCCGCGTCCTCGCGCTCGATGACCTCGACAACGTCGCCAACGCCCTGGAGCCGCTGGAAGCCGGCGATCGCATCGAGGCGCACGGGCGCCAGGTGACAGTGAAGGAGCCGGTGCCCCTTGGCCACAAGGTGGCCCTGGGCGCGATCCCGGCCGCTTCCCCGGTGATCAAGTACGGCGAACCCATCGGGCTCGCCCGGTGCGAGATCGAGGCGGGCTGCCACGTGCACACGCACAACGTCGAGGTCCTCTTCGACGACTGGCTCGCGGCGCGCACGGGAACGGCATCGCCATGAGGAAGTTCCTCGGCTACCGCCGCCGCGACGGTCGCGTCGGCGTGCGCAACCACATCCTGCTGCTCGCGACGGTCACCTGCGCCAACCGCGTCGTCCAGCGCATCGGCTTCGAATGCCCCGACGTGATCGTCATCGAGCAGGCCGCGGGCTGCATCGCGCTTGAGGACGACCGCGCGATCACGCGCCGCATGCTGCTCGGGCTCGCGATGAACCCGAACGTCGGGGCCGTGTGCTTCGTCGGGCTGGGCTGCGAGCAGGCGCAGGCGAAGGACCTTCGCGACGAGCTGCGCGAGACCAAGTTCGCGCTGGCCGTGTCCATCCAGGACTGCGGCGGCAGCGAGGAGGCGCTCGCGAAGTGCCGCGAGTTCGTCACCCGGGCGCGGGCGCATCTCGAGGGCGACCTGCGCGAGCCCTGCGAGGCGTCCTCGCTCATCCTGGGCACCAAGTGCGGCGGCTCCGACTGGACGTCCGCCATCGCCTCGAATCCCGCGGTCGGCGTCGTCTCGGACCGCGTCGTGCAGGCGGGCGGCATCTCCCTGCTGGGCGAGAGCGCCGGCTGGTTCGGCGCCGACCACGTACTGATGCGGCGCGCCCGCGACGACGAGGTGCGCGGCGCGATCATGAAGGTGCTGCGGCGCCTGTACGACGCCTCCCGCCATCGGGGGGTGCGGATTGACGAGGCGAACCCGTCGCCGGGCAACATCGCCGGCGGGCTCACGACGTTGACGGAGAAGGCGCTGGGCGGCATCCGCAAGAGCGGCGCCAGCCCGATCGAAGGCGTCCTCGCGCCCGGCGAGCAGCCCCGCGGCCCGGGACTCTGGCTCCTCGACAACCCGAGCCTCGATCCGGCCTCCGTCGCGGGCATGAGCGCAGCCGGCGCGCAGGTCGTCCTCTTCACCACGGGACGGGGCACCCCGGTCGGCTCGCCGATCTGCCCGGTCATCAAGATCTGCGCCTCGCCCGACGGGATGCGCAAGGTGCCGGGGCACGTGGACGTGGACATCAGCGACATCGTGACCGCCGGCGCCACCGTGCAAGGCGGCGGCGATCGCATCGAGGCGGCGATCCGGGCGGTGATCGACGGCGAACCGACCCGCTCGGAGCGCCTGGGCCATCGCGAGTTCGTCATGCCGCAGGTGGGCGTCCTGTGAAGCCGCTCGCCGGGATCCGCGTCCTCGACTTCACCCGCATCTACGCCGGGCCCTACTGCACGATGCTGCTCGGGGATCACGGGGCGGACGTGGTCAAGGTGGAGATGCCGGGCGGAGACCCGGTGCGGCGCCAGGGCCCGCCATTTCACCACGGCATGGGCATGACCTTCCTCGCCGCCAACCGCAACAAGCGCTCGATCGAGCTCGACGTGAAGAAGCCGGAGGACCTGCACCGCCTGCAGCGGCTCGCCGAGCGCGCCGACGTCGTCGTCGAGAACTTCCGTCCCGACGTGATGCCCCGCCTCGGCCTGGGCTACGACGCGCTCTCCCGCGCCAATCCCGGGCTCGTCTACGCGTCGCTTTCCGGCATGGGCTCCGACGGGCCCGATGCCGCCAAGGGCGCATTCGACCTGACGATCCAGGCGACCGGCGGCTTCATGAGCATCACGGGCGAGCGAGGCGGAAAGCCGATCAAGGTCGGGACCTCGATCTTCGACCTGGTTTGCGGCTTGAATGCCTACAGCGCGATCGTGATGTCGCTCTACCGCCGGCAGCAGTGTGGCCAAGGACAGCGCGTCGAGACGAGCCTGCTCGAAAGCGAGGTGGCCTTCCTCGTCGACGCGGCGCTCGAATACCTCGTGTCGGGCCACGTGCGCGAGCGCTGGGGATCGGAGCATTCGCAGATCGTCCCGTACAAGGCCTTCGACACGCAAGACGGCGTGATCGTGATCGGCGCCGGCTACGACCCGTGTTCGAGCCCTTCCTGCAGGTGATCGGCCGGATGGACCTGCTCGCCGATCCGCGCTTCGCGACCCTCGCGGCGCGCGTCGAGAACCGCGATGCCGTCTACGCCGTGATCGACGGGGAAGTCCGGCGCCATCGCACGCAGGACCTGCTCGCGAGGCTCGAGGCCGCCGGCGTGCCGTGCGCGCCCGTGAACGACATGCGCCAGGTGTTCGACGACGCGCAGGTGCTGCACCGAGGCATGAAGATGAACCTGCAGCACCCCGCCTACGGGGACGTGCCCACGATCGGGCCGGCCGTGAAGTATTCCGGATTCGACGTCGCGGACGGCTGGTCCGCGCCGCCGCTGCTGGGCGAGCACGAGGACGCCATCCTGGCCGACTGGCTCGGCGAGGCCGGCGCGACGGGAGCCAGACCTTGAACTTCGACCCCACGGACGAGCAGAAGCTCGCCGTCGACGCCTTCCGCCGCTTTCTCGAGCGCGACATTGCGCCGGTCGTCGAGCGCCACCGCGACGCCGTCTTCCCGAAGCCCGTGGCGCACGAGTTGCTCGCGGCGCTCGCGGACTACGGCGTGGGCAACGGGTGGGTTCCGGATGCCGGCGGCGGCCTCGGCATCGGCTACATCTCGAGCGGCCTGCTCTACGAGGAGCTCGCGCGCGTGAGCGCCGACCTGGCCGGGCTCGCCTACGTCCACGAGGGCGCGGCGATGAAGATCTTCCGCGGGGGCTCGGAGGCCATCAAAGCGCGCTACCTGCCGGGGCTCCTGTCGGGGCAGGCCATCGGATGCTCGGCGGTCACGGAGCCGGGCGGCGGCTCCGGCGTCCGCGGCATGCGCACGCGCGCCGTGGCCGAAGGCGACGGATTTCGCATCAGCGGGGAGAAGACGTTCATCTCCAACGCGCCCATCGCCGACGTCATCATGCTGACGGCCCTCACCGGGCCGCAGGAGTTCACGATGTTCCTCATCGATCCGCGCGAGCACCGCATCGAGACGCGCGAGATCTCGAAGCTGGGCCTCACGAGCTGGTCGCTCGGGAGCGTGGTGTTCAGCGACACGCTCGTGTCACGCGATTACGTCATCGGTGGCGTGGGCGCGGGCTTGCGGGAGACGATGCGGGGGTTCGAACGCGCGCGCCTGTTCATCTCGATCCTGGCGCTCGGCATCGGCCAGGCGGCGCTCGAGGCGTCGATCCGGTACGCGAAGGACCGGCTGCAGTTCGACCGTCCGATCGGCGGGCACCAGCTCGTGCAGGAGCTCGTCGCCGACATGGCGACGGAGCTGCATGCGGCGCGCCTGCTCACCTATCGCGGGCTCGACCTGGTCGAGCGCGGCGTGCGCTGCAACCTCGAGGCGGCGATGGCGAAGGCCTTCGCGACGGAGGCCGTGACGCGGATCGCCTCCAGGGCCGTCCAGGTCCACGGCGCCTACGGGCTCACCCGGGAATTCCCCCTCGAGCGGCACTTCCGGGATGCGCGGATGCTCACCGTGCCGGACGGCACGACCCAGATCAACCAGCTGGTGATCGGCCGCGAGCTGCTCGGCCTGGACGCCTTCGGCGCGGGACCGAAGTAGGCCTTGCCGGCATCTCCGTTCGTGGCGGGATGGGTCCCTGTCTTCCGCCGCTCTGCGTGCCGATCGCCTGAAGCTCGGTCTCGGCGGGACCCGCGCCAAGCTGCCCTAGCTTCCCCTTTTCGCCAGCCAGATCCCCGCGAGCACCACCGCCCCGCCGACGAACTGCACGGGCCCGATCGCCTCGCCGAAAAGGGCCCACGCGAAGAGGGCCGCCATCACCGGCTGGATGAGCAGGCTCACCGAGGAGAGCGAAGCCGGCAGGTGGGCGAACGCGTACGCGATGAGTCCCTGCCCCAGCACCTGCGTCACGAGCGCGAGCGCGACGAGGACCGTCCAGCCGGAGGCGCCCTGCGGAACGAAGGGCTGCGGCGAGAGGAGGGCGACGGGCAGGAGGGCGAGGGCGGTGATGGTCGTGCTCCACGCCATGAGCCGCGCCGTCGAGGCGCCGGCGTCCCGCGCGCTCTTGATGGAGAGCATGTAGCCCGCGTAGAAGACCGCCGTGAGGGCGCCGAGGGCATCGCCCGCGAGCCGCGTGCCGCCGACGGCGAAGTGGGGCCCCACCAGGATGAACATGCCCGCGATCGCCGCCGCCATGCCGACGAGGAAGGTACGCGTCACCTGCTGCCGCCACAGCACCCAGCCCGCGAGCGTCACGAAGATGGGCGCCAGGTTCGCGAGCAGCGTCGAGTTGGCGACCGACGTGTACGTGATGGACCAGTGCCACACGCCCAGGTCGCAGGCGAAAAAGAGGCCGGCGCCGGCGAGGGGCCCGAAGGAGGCCGGCGTGCGCGCCGGGCCTTCGCGCAGGGCCCACGCCCACAGGATCGGCGTTGCGATCGCCGTGCGCCAGAAGGCGCTCGCGACGGGGCCCGCGTCCGAAAGGCGCACGAAAATGGGGGCGAAGGCGATCGAGCAGCCGCCGGCGAGCAGGGCGAGGAAGGCGAGAGTTTCGATACGGGAAGGCGCCGGGGCGGCAGGGACGTTCACGCCGGCATTTTCTCACGTCGGACGCGGGCGAGCCCCGGGCGGTAGAATGACGGCCCTTCCGAGGAAATCCATGAACAACGAATTCCTCTCCGCCGTGATCCTCCTCACCCTGGTCACGGACCCCTTCGGCAACGTGCCCATCGTGAACGCGATGATGGCCGGCGTGCCCGAATCGCGCCGGCGCCTCGTCATCCTGCGCGAGTGCGGCATCGCGTTCGGCCTGCTGCTCGTGTTCTTGTTCGCGGGGCAGTCGTTCCTCTCGCTCATGCACCTGTCGCAGACATCGCTTTCGATTGCCGGCGGCGTGATCCTCTTCATGATCTCGATCCGCATGGTGTTCGGGAAGGCGGCCGGGTCCGCGGGCGGCAAGGAAGGCGCGGAGCCCTTCATCGTCCCGCTCGCCATCCCGCTCATCGCCGGCCCGTCGGCGCTCGCGACGGTGATGCTCATGGCCACCAAGGACCCGGCGCGCATCGGCATGTGGGCCGCGGCCGTCTCGGTGACCATGGCCATCTGCACGGTGATCCTCGTGGCCGGCGCCAGCCTGCACCGCCTGCTGGGGGATGCGGCCATGGAGGCGCTCGAGCGCCTGATGGGCCTCATCCTCACCGCCATCGCCGTCGAGATGCTGCTGGGCGGCATCCGCGAGTTCGTGAAAGGACTTTCCGCATGAGCAAGGCCTTCACGCGCGAGAACGACGACGACGACGAGGACGACGGCGACGACGGCGGCCTGCCGATCCCCGAAGGCAGCAAGAACTACATGACGCCCCATGGCTGGCGGCGCATGCGCGACGAGCTGACCCACCTGGTGAAGGTGGAGCGCCCCGAGGTGACGGCGGTCGTCTCCTGGGCCGCGGGCAACGGCGATCGCTCCGAGAACGGCGACTACCAGTACGGCAAGAAGCGCATGCGCGAGATCGACCGGCGCATCCGCTACCTCACCAAGCGCCTGGAGAACGCGGAGGTGGTCGATCCCTCCCGGCGCGAGGAGACGGACCAGGTCTTCTTCGCCGCTACCGTGACCTACGCCATCGCCGACGCCGGCGCCCGGGGCGAAGATGCCACCGTGCGCATCGTGGGCCTGGACGAGACGGACCCCTCGCGCGGCTACGTGAGCTGGATCTCGCCCATCGCGCGGGCGCTCATGCGGGCCCGCGAGGGCGACCGGGTGCCCCTCGTCACGCCGGGCGGGCGCCAGGAGGTCGACATCGTCGAGGTGCGCTACGAGGAGATCCCCATGGAACCCTTCGTGGCCGTGAAAAGCCTCTGGGCGCCCAACGTGAAGTGACACCGGTGACGACCGGGCCCGTGCCGCAGGGAACGCCCAAGGCCGAAGTCGTTCTCGACAAGGCGCTCGTGGCCGCCCTGCTCGCCGCGCAGCATCCCGACCTCGCCCGCCTTCCCCTGTCGCTCCTGGACGAGGGCTGGGACAACGCCATGTTCCGCCTGGGCGAGGGGCTCGTCGTGCGCCTGCCCCGCCGCGCCGCCTCCGTGGCGATGCTCGATCGCGAGCAGGACTGGCTGCCGGTTCTCGCCGATTCGCTGCCATTGCCCGTGCCGGCGCCCGTGCGCCGCGGACGGCCCGGCGCGGGTTACCCGTGGCCCTGGAGCGTTGTGCCCTGGATCCCGGGCGAGACGGCCGACCTCGCGCCGCCCGCCCCGGGCGAGGCCCGTGTGATCGGTCGATTCCTCACGGCGCTGCATCGTCCCGCCCCCGCGGGCGTGCCGCGCAATCCCGTCCGGGGCGTGCCGCTTTCCCTGCGACGCGAGAATGTCGAGGCCCGCGCGGAGCGCATCGCCGCGGTTTCCGATGCCCTCACGCCGGCGCTCCTTCGCCTCTGGGAAGAGGCGCTCGCCGTCCCGATCGACGAGGAGGACCGCTGGCTGCACGGCGACCTGCACGCGCGCAACGTGCTCGTTTCGGGAGGGCGCATCGCGGGAATCATCGATTGGAGCGACCTCGGGGCGGGCGACCGCGCGACGGACCTCGCGTCGGTCTGGGGGCTCTTCGAATCGCGCGCCGCGAGAGAGGAGGCGATGGGCGAGTGCGCCGGCGTGAGCGAAGCCACGTGGATGCGCGCCCGCGGCTGGGCCTTTGCCTTCGGCGTGATGCTGCTCGACAGCGGCCTCGCCGACCATCCGCGTCATGCGGCCATGGGCCGCGACACGCTGAGAAGGCTGGCGGACGGTCCCTGAGCGTCACGGCCGGTACAAACTGCAACAAACCGATTCCCTCCCGCGTGAATCCGAACGCGGGGGCCGCGCATCTTACTCGTGCAGCCCGTGTGCGCGCTTCGAGGTGCGTGCGCGGACTCGACCGCGGCCTCTAGCGCGGACCGGGAACCAATCCGGCTCCGCGCGGCAATAGGTCGTGGGAGGGTCCGCGATTGCCGTCGAGGCGCGGGCCGCGAAGATCGCGCCGCCATTCCCGCGCGTCGCCCCTTGCCCATCGACCATCGGAGAATCCATGAAGATCGCCCTCATCGCCTGTGTCCCGCTCGTTCTCCTCGCCGCGTGCGCCAACGTCCAGACCTCGACCGCCGGCGGGGGCGCCGAGCCCGCCTCGGGAACGATGTACTGCTGGAAGGACAAGCTCGAGGTGGCGGGCGACAAGGTCACCTGCAACTGGGCCTCGAGCGCGCGGGAGGCCTGCGAATCCACCTACCCGACGACGATCGCGAAGGCGCGGCTCGCGGGCGAACCGCAGAAGGGCAACCGCTGCTCGAACGGGCAGTGGCTGGTGAGCGTGCAGGTGCGCTGAGGAAGGGGGCCCGCGTGGGGCGGTGCCCTACTTCCCCTTCTTCTTCGCCTCGGCTTCCTTCGCCGCCTCGCGGTCGAAGGCGGCGCGGTTGAACGGCGTGCCGGTGGCCTCGGCCACCTGGCGCACGACGGCCCAGTCCTTCTTGTAGTCGACGGCCCAGAAGCGGTCGTCGCCGTTGAACTCCTTCGTCATCTCCGCCGTGAACTTGTACGCGGTGAAGCATTCGCGGATCTTCGCGGCGAGGGCCGGCTCCAGGTCGTGGGCGTACGCGAAGGAGGAGGTGATGAACGGCGGGCTCACGTAGAGCTTGCGAAAGCCCTCCGCCTTCACCACGCCGCGCTTGCCCATGCGTGCGAGCACGTCGTCGGCGACGGCCGCCGCGTCGTAGTCGCCGCCGGCCACACCCTGGATCGACTGGTCGTGCTTGCCCGAGTAGAGGGGCTTGTAGTCCTGGTCCGGCACCAGGCCCACGGAAGGAAAGAGCGCGCGCGGTGCGAGGTTCCCGGAGTTGGACGAGGGCGAGACGTGCGCGACCTTCTTTCCCTTCAGGTCCGCCGGCTTCTGAAAGGGGCTGTCGGCCTTCACGATGAGCGCGATGTGGTAGGAGCGCGGTCCCGTCGCGTCGCCCTTCACCACGAAGGGGATGGCGCCCGCGAGGTTCACCGCGTAGCCGGTGCCGCCCGTGGAGAATCCCGCGATGTGCAGGCGCCCGGCGCGCATGGCCTCGATCTGCGCCGCGTTGGACTGCACCTGGTAGTAGACGACCTTCTTCTGCGTGCACGCCTGGAATTTCTCGAGGAAGTCCTTGAAGATGTTCTGGTAGACCGCCGGGTCCTCGATGGGCGTGTAGGTGAAGACGAGCGTCGAGGGGTTCTTGAACTTCTTCGGGTCCGTGGGCGGGTCGGCGAGCAGATCCTTGTCGGCGTCGCAATACAGGTCATCGAGTTCCCCGCGATGGGGGCAGGCCTGCGCGAAGGCGGCCGGGGCGAGTGCGGCGAGGACGAGGGCGGAAAGGGTTCGGGCGAGTCTCATGATTTCTCCTTCGGGATGGCGTGGCCGCCGAAGCGGTTTCGCATCAGGGCGAGCACGCGGGCGGCGAAGTCGTCGCGCCCCTGGCTCGAGAATCGTTGCATCAGCGCGGCGCTGATCACGGGCGCGGGGATGCCGCGATCGATGGCTTCCTGTGCCGTCCACCGGCCCTCGCCCGAATCGGCGACGACCGGGGCGGCGGCCTCGAGCGCGGCCGCGTCGCCCAGGAATTCGCGCGAGAGCTCGAGCAGCCACGAGCGCACGACGCTTCCCTGCATCCAGGTGGCCGCGATCGCGTCGAGGTCGAGGTCGAAGTCGGGGTGGTCCTTCAGGAGCGCGAAACCTTCCGCGTAGGCCTGCATGAGGCCGTACTCGATGCCGTTGTGGATCATCTTCACGTAGTGGCCCGCGCCCGTCGGGCCGCAGCGCAGCCATTGCCCCGGCCGCGGCGCCAGCGCCTCGAGGACGCGCCAGAGGGCGTCGATGTCCTTCTGCGCGCCGCCCAGCATGAGCGAATAGCCGCTCTCGAGCCCCCGGACGCCGCCGGAGACGCCGGCGTCCACGAAGCCGATGCCGAGCTCGGCGAAACGCGGCGCACGCGCCATGGTGACGCGATAGTGGCCGTTGGCGCCGTCGACGACGCGGTCGCCCTCGGCCAGCGTGGCCGCCAGCTGATCGAGGAGCCGCGCCGTCTCCACGCCCGCGGGCAGCATGCACCAGACGATGCGCGGACCCTTCAGCGCGAGCAGCATCGCGTCGATCGAGAAGGCCGGCTGGAAGCCCGCCTCGCCGGCGAGCGGCTCGGCCATGGCCGGGTTCGCGTCGTAGCCGACCACGTGGATGTCGGCGCGGCACAGGCGCCGCGCGATGTTGGCGCCCATCTTGCCCAGCCCGACGATGCCCACTTGCATGGCGTTCCCCTAGAGGATTTTCTTGCGGATCTGCGTGACGATGATCTCGGCGACGACGACCACGGAGAAGATCGAGAAAAGGACCATGGCGACGCGGTCCCACTGGAAGAGGTTGAGCGCCGTGTCGAGCGCCATGCCGATGCCGCCGGCGCCCACCAGGCCCAGCACGGCCGACTCGCGCACGTTGATGTCCCAGCGGAAGAGGGCGATGGACCAGAAGGCCGGCTTCACCTGCGGCCAGTAGCCCCAGGCGAGGCGCGAGCTCCACGGGGCGCCCGTCGCCTCGAGCGCCTCGATCGTTCCGCGGTTCGATTCCTCCAGCGCCTCGCCGAAGAGCTTGCCCACGAAACCCACGGAACGGAAGGCGATGGCGAGCGTGCCCGCGAGCGCGCCCGGCCCGAACACGGCCACGAAGAGCAGTGCCCACACGAGGGAGTTGACCGAACGGCTGGAGACCAGCACGAGCTTGGCGAGGTAGTTCACGACGCGGTTGGGCACGACGTTGTTCGCCGCCATGAGGCCCACCGGCAGCGCCATCACCAGCGCGATGAGGGTGCCGAGCGTCGCGATGTGCAGCGTCTCCACCAGGGCCTCGTGCACGCCCTTGGGGTAATGGCTCCATGCGATGGGCCACATGCGCTCGAGGAGATCGCGCATCTGCTCCGGCGCGTCGTAAAGGAACTCCGGGATGACCTCGACCGTGCGCGCCGACAGCACGATGGCGACGACCAGCGTGAGGTACACCGCGAAGCGCGCGAGCCGCTGGCGCGGCGTGAACCGCCGCCACCTTCTTTGCTCGATCGAGGCGGTGGCGCTCATTCGCCGTCCACCTTGCCCTTTTCGAGGAACACCCCGCGCACCCAGGTGGCGAGCACCTCGCCCGCCATGATCATCGCGATGATCGACAGCAGGATGGCCGCGACGAAGTCGTAGTCGAAGCGCTGGAAGGCCGAGAAGAGCGTGCCGCCGATGCCGCCGGCGCCGACGATGCCCACCATCGTGGAATTGCGCAGGTTGGAATCGAGCTGGTAGGTGGCGAAGCCGATGAAGCGGCCGAACACCTGCGGCAGCACGCCGAAGAGGATCACGTTCATGAACGAGGCGCCCGTGGCGCGCACGGCCTCCACCTGCTTGAGCGAGATTTCCTCGATGGCCTCCGCGAAGAGCTTGCCGATGAACCCGATGGAGGCGACGACCAGCGCGCAGATGCCGGCGAGCGCGCCGAATCCCACCGCCTTCACGAAGATGATCGCGACGATGACGGGGTGGAAGGACCGGGCCGCGGCGATGATCGCGCGGGCGGGCCAGGTGGCCCACACCGGCATCAGGTTCCTCGCGGCGAAGAGCCCGATGGGCAGCGACAGCAGGATGCCCATCGACGAGGCGAGGATCGCGATCTCGAGCGATTCGATGAGGCCCTTGGCGAGCGAGTCGGGCTGCGCGATCCGGGGCGGCAGCATGCGCCCGATGAAGCGCGCGCCGTTGTCCAGGCCGGTGACGAAGCGATCCCAGCTGAAGTCGAGCCGGCCGAGCGCGTAGATCACGTAGGCGGCGAGGACCAGCCAGCCGATGCGCGCCCACCAATTGGGCGGGAAGGCGAGGCGGCGTTCGGGGGCGTTCAGCCCTGGGGGCTCATCCGGCCAGCCAGGATTCGCCGCCGTAGATCGTCTTCAGCACGTCGTCCGTGAGGCCGTCCGGGGGCCCGTCGTAGACGATCCTCCCGCCGGACATGCCCACGATGCGGTCGGCGAACCGCTTGGCGAGTTCCACGTCGTGCATGTTCACGATGACCGGGATGCCGTGCTCGCGGCCCAAGTCGCGCATGATCCCCATGATCTCGACGGACGTCTTGGGGTCGAGGGAGGAGGTCGGCTCGTCGGCGAGCAGGAGTTTCGGGCGCTGCATCACGGCGCGCGCGATGCCCACGCGCTGGCGCTGGCCGCCCGAGAGCGCGTCGGCGCGCTGGTTGGCGAAACTGCCCAGGCCCACCTGGTCCAGCAGGGCGAAGGCGCGGTCGATGTCCTCCTGCGGGAAGCGCCGCAACCAGGCCTTGAAGGCGGGCGTGTAGCCCAGGCGCCCCGACAGGAGGTTCTCCATCACGGAGAGGCGCTCGACGAGGTTGTATTCCTGGAAGACCATGCCGATCTCGCGGCGCGCCTCGCGCAGGGCCCGGCCCTTGAGCGGGGCGATGTCGCGGCCCCCGAAGTGGATCTGGCCGGCCGTCGGCTCCACGAGCCGGTTCACGCAGCGAAGCAGCGTGGACTTGCCCGTGCCCGAGGGGCCGATGACGGCCGAGAGGCCGGAGGCCGCGAAGTCGATCGTGATGCCGTCGAGGACCTTCTTGCCGCGGACGTATTCCTTGACGAGGCCGCGGACGGACAGGGCAGTCGATGCCGCGTTCATTTCTTCGACGCCTCGGCCCGCGCCTTTTCCTTGTCGAACGCGGTCCGGTTGAAGCTCTGGCCGCTTTCCTTCGCGACGCGGCGCACGAGTTCCCAGTCCTTCCTGTAGTCGATGGGCAGCCAGCGGTCCGCGCCCTGGAAGCCCTTCTGCATCTCGGGCGGGTAGCGGAACGCGTAGGTGCACTCGCGGATCTTCTTCTCGAGGGCCGGCGCCAGGTCGTGGACCATCGAAAGCCCGCCGGGGGCGAAGTTGGCGCTCTTCCAGATGACGCGGAAGTCGTCCGCCTTCACCACGCCCCGCTCGGCCATGCGCACGAGGATGTCGTGGGCGATGGGCGCGGCATCGTAGTCGCCGGCCGCGACGCCCGAGATGGAGTTCTCGTGCTTGCCGGAGAAGAGCGGCTTGTAGTCCTTGTCGGGCACGAGGCCTTCCGCGGCGAATAGCGCCCGCGGAGCGAGGTTTCCCGAGTTGGACGAGGGTGTCGTGTGCGCGACGCGCTTGCCCTTCAGGTCCGAAAGCTTCTGGAAGGGGCTGTCCTTCCTCACGATCATCCAGAGCTGGTAACCCTGGGGTCCGTTCGCGTCCCCCCGGATGCCGAGCGGGTGGGCCCCCGCGACGTTCACGGCGAAGGCGGTGTCGCCCGAGGACATCGTGCCCAGGTGCATGCGGCCGGCGCGCATCGCCTCGATGGCGGCGGCGCTCGAGTAGACGTCGTAGTAGCGGACCTTCCTCCCGGTGCAGCTCGCCAGGTGGTCGACGAACGGCTGCATCAGCTTGTTGAAGACGGCCGGGTCGTCGAGCGGCGAATTGGTGAAGAAGAGCGTGTCGGGGTTCTTGAGCTTCGACGCGTCCTTCGGCGGGTCGGCGAGGAGGTCGCCGTCCGCGTCGCAGTAGATCGTGTCGAGGTCGCCACGTTGGGGGCAGGCGTCCTGCCCCAGGGCGGGGAAAGCCGCCGCGACGATCACCGCCGCGGCGAGTGCGCGCACCGTCATCGCGGCGCTACTTCTTCTTCGCTTCGGCGGCCTTCTTGCGGGCTTCTTCCTCGCGCTTGCTTTCCTTGGCGTAGGCCTCGCTGTTGAACTTCTCGCCGCCGCCCTCGGCCACCTGGCGCACGACCGCCCAGTGCTCCTTGAAGTTGATCGGGTAGAAGCGGTCCGCGCCGTCGAACGCCTTCTTCATCTCGTCCGTATAGCGGTAGTCGTAGAAGCACTTGAGCATCCTGTCGCGGAAGGCGGGCTCCAGGTCGTGCGCGTAGGCGAACGAGGAGGTCGGGAACTTCGCGCTGCGGTAGATCACGCGGAAGTCGTCTTCCTTGACCTGGCCGCGCGTGGCCATGCGGTGGAACACGTCCGAGGCGACGGCGGCCGCGTCGTAGTCGCCGGAATTCACGCCGAGCACCGACTGGTCGTGCTTGCCCGAGAAGACGATCTTGTAGTCCTTTTCCGGGGTGAGGCCTTCCTTCGGGAAGAGGGCCATGGGCGCCATGTGGCCGGAATTGGACGACGGCGAGGTATGGGCGAGCTTCTTGCCCTTCAGGTCCGTGAGCTTCTGGAAGGGGCTCGACTTCTTCACGATGACGATGAGGTTGTAGCCCTGGAAATCCTTTTCGTAGCCCTTGATGGCGAACGGCACGGCGCCGGCGATGTTCACGGCGAAGGCCGTGGGGCCGGTGGAGAAGCCGCCCACGTGCAGGCGACCGGAGCGCATGGCCTCGATCTCGGCCGCGTTCGACTGCACCTGGTAGAACACGACCTTCTTGCCCATGCATTGCGCCAGGTGGTCTGTGAAGGGCTTGAAGACCTTCTCGTACACCGCGGGGTCTTCCACCGGGGTGTAGGTGAAGACGATGGTGTTCGGCGTCTTGAGCTTCTTCGGATCCTTGGGGGTATCGGCGACGAGGTCCGCGTTCTCGTCGCAGTACATCGGGTCGAGGTCGCCCCGGCTCTTGCACTCCTGGGCGACGGCGGCGAACGGCAGGGTGAGGGCGGCGGCGATCGCGGCCGCGCGGATGATGGCTTGCATGGGACAGCTCCTCTCGTGGCGAGTTGGTTTTATGACGAAATTGTGACAGCAATTGCCCGCCCCGAACAGGGAGCGCCGGAGGGTAGAATCGATCCCGATCCCCTCACCGGAGCCTCGATTGATCCGCCACGCCTTTGCCGCGCTCGCCGCGTGCCTGGCCCTGCCCGCTTCGGCGCAGGTCCCGGCCGCGCCCTCGGCGCCCGCCACGCCCGCCACCGCATCCCCCACCGCCCGCCAATACCTCTGGGAAGTGGCCTCGCTCACCAACCGCATCTACCTCTACGGTACCGTGCACGCCGGCAAGCCGGGCTTCTTCCCGTTGCCCGCCGTGGTCGACAAGGCCTTTGCCGAATCGAAGGTGGTCGCCGTCGAGGCGGACATCACGGACGCGGCGGCGATGACCCGCAGCGCGAAGACGATGGTCTACGAGCCGCCGGCCAGCCTGGACAAGGCGGTGCCCAAGGCCACCTGGGATCGCATCCAGAAGCAGTCCGCGCGCCTGGGCCTGCCCGCCCCGCAGGTCGCGATGCTCAAGCCCTTCATGGCGGGCACGCTGCTCGCCTTCGCCGAGTGGAGCAAGCTCGGTTACCTGCCGCAGTTCGGCGTGGACCTGCATCTCATCAATCGCGCGAAGGAGGAAGGCAAGAAGCTGGTGGAACTCGAAGGCGGCGACGCGCAGACGGCCGTCATCGAGTCCCTCACGCCGGCCGAGACGCTCGCCTCGCTCGAGGGCACGCTGAACGCGCTCGAAAGCGGCCTGGTGCGCGAGCAGATCACCGGCATGGTGAACGCCTGGCAGGCGGGCGACCCCGCGCTGCTGCTGGAGGTCGCGCGCAAGTACAACGACAGCATCCCGGGCGCCGCGGCGATCGAGGAAAAGTTCATCTGGTCGCGCCACGACGCCATGGCCGGGAAGATCGGCCGCATGCTGCTCGAGTCGAAGGAGCGCCATTTCGTCGCCGTCGGCGCCCTTCACCTCGCCGGGCCGAAGGGCCTCGTCGAGATGCTGAAGAAGCGCGGCTTCGTCGTGAGGCAGCTGTGAGCGCGCGCGAAGGCGGCCGCATCCTCGCGGACCAGTTGCGCATCCACGGCGCGGACCTCGCGTTCTGCGTTCCCGGCGAGAGCTTCCTCGCCGTGCTGGACGGTCTCTACGAGCACCGCGAGGCGTTGAAGCTCGTCGTCTGCCGCCACGAATCCGGCGCGGCCAACATGGCCGAGGCGCACGCGAAGCTCACGGGCCGCCCCGGCATCTGCTTCGTGACGCGCGGCCCCGGCGCCACGCAGGCCTCGGTGGGCGTGCACACGGCGTTCCAGGATTCCACGCCGATGATCCTCTTCGTGGGCGACGTGGGGTCGGACTTCCGCGACCGCGAAGCCTTCCAGGAGGTCGACTTCCACACGATGTTCGCCCCGCTCGCCAAGTGGGCCGCGCGCATCGACAGCGCCGAGCGCATTCCCGAGTACGTCGCGCGCGCCTTCAGCGTGGCGATGTCCGGCCGGCGCGGCCCCGTGGTGCTCGCGCTGCCCGAGGACATGCTCACCCACGTCGTGGACGTCGCCGACGCGCGACCCTACCAACCGGCCTACACGGACCCGGGCGAGAGCGAGATGGAGCGCCTTCGCGACCTGCTCGCCGGTTCCCGGCGCCCCCTCGCCATCCTCGGCGGCAGCGGCTGGACGGCCGATGCCTGCGCCGACATCCGCAAGTTCATCGAGGCGAACCACCTGCCGGTCGCCTGCGCCTTCCGCTTCCAGGACCTCTACGACAACCGCCTGCCGAACTACGTGGGCGACGTGGGCGTCGGCGTGAACCCGATCCTCGCGGAGCGGATCCGCACCGCCGACGTGCTGCTCGCCATCGGCCCTCGCCTGGGCGAGATGACCACGAGCGGCTACACGCTCCTCGATTCGCCCGTGCCGCGGCAGAAGCTCGTGCACGTGCTCTCGAGCGGCGAGGAACTCGGCCGCGTCTACCAGCCCGAGATCCCGATCCAGGCCTCGATGACGCGCTTCGCCCGCCACGCCGCGGCCATGGCGCCCGTGGACTCCACGGCCTGGCAGGCGAGCGTGGGCGAGGCCCGCGCCGATTTCCTCGCCTGGACCGCCCGTCGCGAGACGCCCGGCAAGGTGCAGATGTGGGACGTGATGGAGTGGCTCTCGAGCAACCTGCCCGAGGACGCCATCATCACCAACGGTGCCGGCAACTACACCGCGTGGCCGCACCGCTTCTACCGCTATCCGGGCTTCCGCACGCAGCTCGCGCCCACCTCCGGCGCGATGGGCTACGGCGTGCCCGCGGCCATCGCGGCGAAGATCGCGCAGCCCGGGCGCGTGGTCGTGGCCTTCGCGGGCGACGGCTGCTTCCTCATGGCGGGGCAGGAGCTCGCCACCGCCGTGCAGTACGACGCGGCTGTCATCGTGCTCGTGGTGAACAACGGCATGTACGGCACGATCCGCATGCACCAGGAAAAGCGCTATCCGGGGCGGGTGCACGGGACGGATCTCCAGAACCCGCACTTCGCCGCCTATGCGCGCGCCTTCGGCTGCGCGGGGGAGATCGTGGAGGAGACCTCGCAGTTCGAGGCGGCGTTCGAGCGGTGCGTGGCTTCGGGGAAGCCGGCGGTGATCGAACTTCGCGTCGATCCTCAGGCCATCACGCCGAACACGACGATCGATGCCTTGCGGGCTGCTGCGTCGAAAAAATGAGCGGTGGGAAGTGAGGCGGGCGCAAATCTTTGGAAACGCCGGAACGCCGATGTCACGCCGATGAACGCCGATGTCACGCCGATGAACGCCGATGAGGGCGATTCGATTCGATTGCCATGGCCATTCGGATGCACATTCCATCAAGTGGACACGCCATGCAAAGGACGCTCAGAGGCGGCCAAGGGCGAGTCCGGGTCATGCAATTCCCTCCAATCATCGGCGTTCATCGGCGTGACATCGGCGTTCATCGGCGTTTCCAAAGACTTTGGCATCCATGAGCACTGAGCGACCTCCCACGCCACCGGAAGACCGCGACTCCGACCCCCTCGAAACCCGCGAGTGGATCGAGGCCCTCGACGCGCTCATCGCCGAAGAGGGCAAGGACCGCGCCACCTTCCTCCTGCGCCGCCTCCTCCAGCACGCCCGCGTCCGCCGCGTCCCGCTCCCCTCCGTGCTCGCGACGCCCTACGTGAACACCATCGGCCTCGCCGAGCAGCCGCCCTTCCAGGGCAACCTCGAGCTGGAATCGCGCATCTCGGCGCTGGTTCGCTGGAACGCCCTCGCCATGGTCGTGCGCGCCAACCGATCCTCCGGCGAGCTGGGCGGCCACATCGCGAGCTACGCCTCCGCCGCCGATCTCTTCGAAGTGGGCTTCAATCACTTCTTCCGCGCCGGTCCCGCGGGGGACATCGTCTACTTCCAGCCGCACTCGGCGCCCGGCGTCTACGCCCGCGCGTTCCTCGAGGGGCGCCTGGAGGCGGAGAACCTCGACCGCTACCGGCGCGAGACGGGGGGCGGCGGGCTCTCGTCCTATCCCCATCCGTGGCTCATGCCGGATTTCTGGCAGTTCCCGACCGGCTCGATGGGGCTGGGCCCGCTCTTCGCCATCTTCCAGGCGCGCTTCATGCGCTACCTCGCCAACCGCGGCCTCGCGGACACGGCCGGTCGCAAGGTCTGGGCTTTCGTGGGCGACGGCGAGATGGACGAACCGGAATCGCTCGCGGGCCTCGCCCTCGCGGCGCGCGAGCGGCTCGACAACCTGGTGCTCGTGGTCAACTGCAACCTGCAGCGCCTCGATGGCCCGGTACGCGGCAACGGCTCCATCATCCAGGAGCTCGAGGGCCTTTTCGCCGGCGCCGGCTGGAACGTGCTCAAGGTCCTGTGGGGCGGCGACTGGGACCCGCTCTTCGCCCGCGACGTGAACCAGCTCCTCCTGAAGCGCTTGCACGAGACGGTCGACGGCGAGTTCCAGACCTACGCCGCCACCGACGGGCGATTCAACCGCGAGCAGTTCTTCAACAAGTACCCCGAACTGCAGCAGCTGATCGCGGGCATGTCCGACGCCGACATCGACCGCCTGCGCCGCGGCGGCCACGACCCGGTGAAGGTCTACTCCGCGTACTGGCACGCGGCCCGCCATGCGGGGCAGCCCACCGTGATCCTCGCCCAGACGAAGAAGGGCTACGGCATGGGCACGGCGGGCCAGGGCCGCATGACGACGCACCAGCAGAAGAAGCTCGACGACGAGGCGCTCATCGCGTTCCGGGACCGCTTCTCGCTGCCGCTCACGGACGCGCAGGTCGAGGGCTGCGAGTACCACCGCCCGCGCGCGAATAGCCCGAGATGCAGTACCTGCACGCGCGGCGCGAGAAGCTCGGCGGCTACCTGCCGCAGCGCCGCGCGCAGGCCCCGGCGCTCAGACGCCCGCCGCGGGGCGTTCGCGAAGTTCCTGGAGGCCGCAGGGAAGCGAGATGTCGACCACGATCGCCTTCGTGCGCATGCTGGGCGGCTCCTGCGCGACCCGGCCTCGGCCGGCGCATCGTGCCGATCGTCGCCGACGAGGCGCGCACCTTCGGTATGGCGGACCTCTTCCGGCAGGTCGGCATCTATTCGCCGCTCGGCCAGCTCTACGAGCCGGAGGATCACGACGAGCTGCTCTACTACCGCGAGGCGCGCGACGGCCAGATCCTGGAGGAAGGCATCACCGAGGCAGGCGCGATGTCCTCGTGGATCGCCGCGGCGACGAGCTACAGCGCGCACGGCGTGCCGATGCTGCCGTTCTACACCTTCTACTCGGTGTTCGGCTTCCAGCGCGTCGGCGACCTGATCTGGGCTGCCGCCGACCAGCGCGCGCGCGGCTTCCTGTTCGGCGCGACGGCGGGCCGCACCACGCTCAGCGGCGAGGGCCTGCAGCACCAGGACGGCTCGAGCCACGTGATCGCGGCCACGGTGCCGAACTGTCGCGCCTACGACCCGGCCTTCGCCGGCGAGCTCGCGGTGATCCTCGAGGACGGCATGCGCCGCATGCTGAAGGACCGCAGAGGACGTCTTCTACTACCTCACGGTGATGAACGAGAACTACGCGCAGCCCTCGATGCCGGAAGGCGCGCGCGAGGGCATCCTGCGCGGCATGCATCGCGTGCGTGAGGCGCCTCTGGCGCCGGGGAGCGGGAAATACATCGCGAAGGTGCGACTCCTCGGCGCAGGCACGATCCTCGGCGAAGCGCTGGCGGCGGCGGAATTGCTCGCGAAGGACTGGGACATCGCCGCCGACGTGTTCTCGGTCACGAGCTTCACCGAACTGCGGCGCGAGGCGATGGCGGCGTCACGCGAGACGCGGCTGCGGGGGAAGGGTCCGGTGCCCTGGATCGCGCAGCAGCTGCCGAAGTCCGGCGTGCCGGTCGCCGCGGCGAGCGACTACGTGAGCGCGGTGGCGGATCTCGTGAGGCCCTGTATCGGCGATGCCTACACGGCGCTGGGGACGGATGGGTTCGGGCGCAGCGACACGCGGGCGAACCTCAGGCGGTTCTTCGAGGTGGACCGGCAGGCGATCGCCGTGGCGGCGCTGGCGGCGATCGATCCCGCGCTCGCGGCGAAGGCGGTGGAGCGTTATGGCGTCGAGAAAGGACGCGCTGCCGCCCTGGGTCAGGTAAGGCTTTGGAACCACAGATGAACACGGATGAACACAGATGACGGCTTGTGTTTCCGGGAGAGGGTTGAACCGACGATCATCTCCGGGCACCTTTCCCGATGCGACGACGCACGAACTACGCAGGTCATCTGCGTTCATCCGCGTTCATCTGGTTTCGGCGTTTCCAAGGCCTTGCCTCGCCTGGCCACCGCCGCCAACTCACCGCAGGTGTATCCGCCGTTGCGCCTCGGACACGAACTCCTCCATGTCCGGATCCAGCGCGCTGCGCGATGACACGATCCCGACCGGCTCGCCGTTCTTCACCACGGGGACGTGGCGGAACCCCCCTCGTGCATCAGCAGCAGCGCCCTGCCGAAGGATTCGTCCGGCGTGACGGTCGCCGGCTGCGGCGTCATCCCGTCCAGCCGCGTGGCGCGCGGGTCGCGCCCCTCGGCGATCACGCGGAACACGGCGTCGCGCTCGGTGAAGATGCCCACGAGGCGCTTGGCCCTCCACGACCATGATCGCCCACGTTCTTCTTCGCCATGAGCTTCGCGGCCCGCGCAACGGACGTATCCCGCGCGGCCACGATCCGCCGCTTCCGGTCCATCACCTCGCTGATCCTCGCCGCGTACATGTCATGCCTCCAGACTGATGAGGCTAGAGTCCGAGGCGGGAGCGGGTTTGACGAAGATCAGAAAATCAACGGGCGCGGGACCCTATTGACGGTCGAACTTGACGGAAAGCACGAGGGAGCTCTGCGTTTTCCCGACGCCGGGAATGTGGCCGATGGCATCGAGCACCCCGTCGATCTCCTCCGTCGTCTCGCCCTCCACGAACGCCAGGCTGTCGAAGGCGCCGCTGATCGCGTGAACCGCCTTCACCTGCGGCATCGCCCTGAGGGCCGCCACGACGGATTCGCCCGTCTTCGGATCCACGTCCAGCAGCACGTGAACCCGCAGCAGGCGCGCTTCGTAGCGCGGGTTCATGCGCACCGTGAAGCCTGAAATGACCCCACGATTCGCAAGGCGATTGACTCGTTCGACGACCGTCGTGCGCGCGAGGCCGAGCCGGCGGGCGAGTTCCGCCGTGGAAAGGCGCGCGTCCTCCCGCAGCAGGGCGAGGAGGCGCTTGTCGGGGTCGTCCAAGGCTACGGTTCGTCGCTTCATGTCGTCATTATGACGTATCGAGGCCGATATTGCGTCGTTCTCGAGGCTACAAACCGACAAGGCCAGCGGGTACAGTCCGCCCTTCGACATCGAGGGCATGACCATGGCCAAGACGAAAGTGGTGCTGGCGGGCGCGGGGAAGATCGGCGAGGCCATCGTGGCGCTCCTCGTCCCGACGGGCGACTACGAGGTGACGATCGTCGGAGCAGGACGCGGCCGCCTCGAAGGCGTTCGCGGCGCAGGGGCTTCGCACCGTGGCGTGCGAGATCGGCGACGTGTCGGCGCTCGCCCCGGTGCTCGCGGGACACCACGCCGTGATCTCGGCCTGCCCGTACTACCTGACGCCCACCGTGGCGCGCGCCGCGCTCGAGGCCGGCGTGCACTACTTCGACCTCACCGAGGACGTGGAGTCCACGCGCGTCGTGAAGCGGCTGGCGGAAGGCGCGCAGACGGCGTTCGTCCCGCAGTGCGGCCTCGCCCCCGGTTTCATCTCCTATCGCGCGTACGGCGCCGCGAAAGGGGTTCGACAGGCTGCGCGACGTGCGCATGCGCGTGGAGCCCTGCCGATCTTCCCGAGCAACGCGCTCAGGTACAACCTCACCTGGAGCACCGACGGCCTCATCAACGAGTACTGCAACCCGTGCGGGGCCATCTTCGACGGCGTGCAGCGCGGTGCCCGCGCTCGAGCAGGTGGAGGGGGTTCTCGCTGGACGGCGTGCAGTACGAGGCCTTCAACACCTCCGGCGGCCTGGGCACGCTCTGCGGGACACCTCGCGGGCCGCGTCGAGAACCTCGACTACAAGACGGTGCGCTACCCCGGCCACCGCGACATCGTGAAGATGCTCGTGCGCGACCTGCGCCTCGCGCAGAACCGCGGCATGCTGAAGGACGTCTTCGAGGCCGCCATCCCCATGACCACGCAGGACGTGGTGCTCGTCTTCGTCACGGTGACGGGCTGGAAGCAGGGCGCCTCACGCAGGAGACCTTCGTGCGCAAGGTGTACGCCGGCCGCGTGCACGGCAGCTCCTGTCGGCCATCCAGTCACCACGGCCCGGCATCTGCGCGATGGTGGGACCTGCACCGGGAAGGGAGCCGCCGCAGAGGGCTTCGTGCGCCGGAACAGGCGACGCTCGGGGACCTCCTCGCCAACCGCTTCGGCGGCACTATGCGGGCGAAGGCAACCAACACTGGAGAGTCCCAACATGACGCACCCGCCCGGCGCGCTGCCTGGCGAGCGCGCCCGCACCTCGCGAAGTGCCTCGGCGTCGACCGCGCGCGCACGAGGGCGGCGACCCCGTCGTGCGCACGCGCCCGTCACGGGCGTGAGGCGATCGCGCGTCTGAAGGCGCAGTCCCCGACGGACGTGGCGGCGGCGGTCGCGCGAGCGCGCGGCGTTCCTCGCATGGCGCCTCATCCCCGCGCCCCGGCGCGGCGGAGGTGGGCCCGCGCGTTCGGCGAGCGGCTGCGCGCTGACAAGGCGGCGCTGGGCGAGATCGTCACCCGCGAGGTGGGCAAGATCCGCTCCGAGGGCCTGGGCGAGGTGCAGGAGATCGTCGACATCTGCGATTTCGCGGGAGTCGGCACCTCGCGGCAGCTCCACGGGCTCACCATCGCCTCGAACGCCCGGCCAACGCATGATGGAGACGTGGCATCCGCTGGGCGTCGTGGGCGTCATCACGCGTTCAACTTCCCGGCCGCGGGTGGGGCTGGAACGCGGCACTGGCGTTCGCCCGTGCGGGGACGCCGTGGTGTGGAAGCCCTCCGAGAAGGCGCTCCTCACGGCGCTCTGCTGCCGCATGCGATCTGGAAGCAGGCGCTCGCCGGGTTCCCGGACCTGCCGCAGGACATCGGTGAGCTGGTCATCGGCGCCTCGCCTGCCGGCGAGGCGCTCGCCGACCAGCGCGCGTCGCTCGTGAGCGCCACCGGCAGCACGCGCATGGGCCGGCCCGTGACCGCGTCGCGGCGCGCTTCGGCCGCACGATCCTGGAGCCGGGCGGCAACAACGCCGCGATCGCCGCGGCCCAGCGCCGACCTGGACCTCGCCGTGCGCGGCATCGCCTTCTCTCCGCCGTCGGCACCGCCGGCGCAGCGCCGCACGACGCTGCAGCGGCTCATCGTCGCACGCCTCGCTTCGCGACG
>JADJSD010000003.1 GCA_016711875.1 Betaproteobacteria bacterium
CTCGCCTTCACGGACGTGTTCCCGGTTTCGCCGGGCCCGATGACGCTCGCGAACGGGACGAACACGAACACCTGCGGCGGCACGCTCACGGACACGGCGGCCGGTGCGCTCGGCATCGGGGACGTGGGGATCAGCCTCACGGGCGGCACGATCCCGGCGGGCGGCAGCTGCACGGTCACGGTGAACGTGACGGCGAGCACCGCCGGCAGCTACACCAACACCCTGGCCGCCGGCTCCGTCACGACCACCAACGGCGGCAGCAACGCGACTCCCGCAAGCAGCTCGGTTACGGTGCTCGGACCTCCGACGGTGGCCAAGGCCTTCGGCGCGGCGACGATTGCCTCCGGCGGCACGACGACGCTCGCGGTGACGGTGACCAATCCCAATGCCACGGCGCTCACGGGCCTCGCCTTCACGGACGTGTTCCCGGCCTCGCCGGGCCCGATGACGCTCGCGAACGGGACGAGCACGAACACCTGCGGCGGCACGCTCACGGACACGGGCGCGGGCGCGCTCGGCATCGGCGACGTGGGGATCAGCCTCACGGGCGGCACGATCGCGGCGGGCGGCAGCTGCACGATCACGGTGAACGTGACGGCGAGCACGGCGGGCACTTACACGAACACCCTGGCCGCGGGCAGCGTCACGACGGCCAACGGCGGAAGCAACGCCGGCGCGGCGAGTGCGAACCTCGATGTGCTCGCGCGCCCGACGGTGGCCAAGGCCTTCGGCGCGGCGACGATTGCCTCCGGCGGCACGACGACGCTCGCGGTGACGGTGACCAATCCCAATGCCACGGCGCTCACGGGCCTTGCCTTCACGGACGTGTTCCCGGTTTCGCCCGGGCCGATGACGCTCGCCAACGGCACGAACACGAACACCTGCGGCGGCACGCTCACGGACACGGGCGCGGGCGCGCTCGGTGTCGGCGACGTGGGGATCAGCCTCACGGGCGGCACGATCGCGGCGGGCGGCAGCTGCACGATCACGGTGAACGTGACGGCGAAGCACGGCAGGCACCTAGCACACGAACACGCTGGCCGCGGGCTCCGTCACGACCACCAACGGCGGCAGCAACGCGACTCCCGCAAGCAGCTCGGTTACGGTGCTCGGACCTCCGACGGTCGCCAAGGCCTTCGGCGCGGCCACCATCGCCTCGGGCGGGACCACGACGCTCGCGGTGACGGTGACCAATCCCAATGCCACGGCGCTCACGGGCCTCGCCTTCACGGACGTGTTCCCGGTTTCGCCGGGCCCGATGACGCTCGCCAACGGCACGAACACGAACACCTGCGGCGGCACGCTCACGGACACGGCGGCCGGTGCGCTCGGCATCGGGGACGTGGGGATCAGCCTCACGGGCGGCACGATCGCGGCGGGCGGCAGCTGCACGATCACGGTGAACGTGACGGCGAGCACGGCGGGCACCTACACGAACACGCTGGCCGCGGGCTCCGTCACGACCACCAACGGCGGCAGCAACGCCGGCGCCGCAGGCAGCTCGGTTCCGGTGCTCGGACCTCCGACGGTCGCCAAGGCCTTCGGCGCGGCCACCATCGCCTCGGGCGGGACCACGACGCTCGCGGTGACGGTGACCAATCCCAATGCCACGGCACTCACGGGCCTCGCCTTCACGGACGTGTTCCCGGTTTCGCCGGGCCCGATGACGCTCGCGAACGGGACGAACACGAACACCTGCGGCGGCACGCTCACGGACACGGCGGCCGGTGCGCTCGGTGTCGGCGACGTGGGGATCAGCCTCACGGGCGGCACGATCGCGGCGGGCGGCAGCTGCACGATCACGGTGAACGTGACGGCGAGCACGGCGGGCACCTACACCAACACCCTGGCCGCGGGCTCCGTCACGACGGCCAACGGCGGAAGCAACGCCGGCGCGGCGAGTGCGAACCTCGATGTGCTCGCGCGCCCGACGGTAGCCAAGGCCTTCGGCGCGGCGACGATTGCCTCCGGCGGCACGACGACGCTCGCGGTGACGGTGACCAATCCCAATGCCACGGCGCTCACGGGCCTCGCCTTCACGGACGTGTTCCCGGTTTCGCCGGGCCCGATGACGCTCGCGAACGGGACGAACACGAACACCTGCGGCGGCACGCTCACGGACACGGCGGCCGGTGCGCTCGGCATCGGGGACGTGGGGATCAGCCTCACGGGCGGCACGATCGCGGCGGGCGGCAGCTGCACGATCACGGTGAACGTGACGGCGAGTACGGCAGGCACCTACACGAACACCCTGGCTGCCGGTTCCGTCACGACCACCAACGGCGGCAGCAACGCGGGCCCGGCGAACGCCAGCCTCACGGTGTTCTCGCCGCCCACGGTTTCGAAGGCCTTCGCCCCGGCGGTGGTTGGCGTGGGGCAGGCGAGCACGCTCTCGATCACCC
Source organism: Betaproteobacteria bacterium (assembly GCA_016711875.1). Taxonomy (GTDB): domain Bacteria; phylum Pseudomonadota; class Gammaproteobacteria; order Burkholderiales; family Usitatibacteraceae; genus FEB-7. Next base: position 2,403 of record JADJSD010000003.1, read on the forward strand.
TCGCGAATGCCAACGCGGCGCCGGTGACGGCCGTGGCGTTCACCGACACCTATCCGGCCGGCCTCGCCAACGCGACGACGCCGGCACTCGCCAGCACCTGCGGCGGCAGCGCCACGGGCAATTCGGGCGCCGGCACGCTGTCGCTCACGGGCGGCACGATTCCGGCGGGTGGGTCCTGCGTGGTTTCGGTGAGCGTCGTGGCCAGCACGGCGGGCGGACTCGTCAACAGCACCGGCTCCGTCACCACGGGCAACGCCGGCACCGGCGCCGCGGCGAACGCCACGCTCACGGTGCTGGCCGTGCCCACGGCGACGAAGGCCTTCTCGCCGGCCGTGATCGGCCCGGGCCAGGTCTCGACCCTCACCATCACGCTCGCCAACGCCAACGCGACGGCGGTCACGGGCGCGGCGTTCACGGACACTTATCCGGCGGGCCTCGTGAACACTGGAACGCCCACGATCACCAATACGTGCGGCGGAACGGCCGCCGCGACGGGCGGTGCCGGCGTGCTGTCCCTCACGGCAGGCACCATCCCCGCTTCGGGCTCCTGCGCGGTCTCGGTGACGGTCACCAGCGCCTCCGCCGGCAGCTACGCCAACTCGACCGGCCCGATCGCCAGCACCAATGCGGGAACCGGCGCGGCTGCCAACGCCACGCTGCTCGTGTTGCAGGCGGTGACGGTGACGAAAGCCTTCGCCGCGCCCTCGATCGGGCTGAACGACACGAGCCTGCTCACGATCACGCTCGCCAACCCGAACGCGACCGCGGTGACGGGCGCGGCCTTTACCGACACTTATCCCGCGGGCCTCGTGAACGCGGCCTCGCCAGCGGCGACCACGACCTGCGCGGCCGGCGCCGCGACGGCCACTCCCGGGGGAGCGAGCCTCGCCTTCACGGGCGGCACGGTCCCGGCCAACGCCTCCTGCACCGTCACGGTGGGCGTCACCAGCGCTTCGACCGGCAGCTACCTCAACTCCACGGGCCCGGTCACGACCGCGAACGCCGGCACGGCGGCCGCGGGCACGGCGACGCTCACCGTGCTCGCGCACCCGGTGATCGCCAAGGCGTTCTCGCCCGCCGAGATCGCACTGAACGGCACGTCCACGCTCACACTCACGCTCACGAACGCCAACGGCGCCCAGGCGGTCACGGGCGCCGCCTTCGCGGACACCTACCCGGTGGGCGTCGTGAACACCACGCCGGCGTCCATCGCCACCACCTGCGGCGGCACGGCCTCGGGCACGGCGGGCGGCAATGCCGTGGCGCTCGCGGGGGGCACGATACCCGCCGGCGGCAGCTGCACGGTGACCGCGACGGTGACCAGCGCCACGGCGAACGCCTACACCAACGTGGTGGCCGCAGGCGGGCTCACCTCGACGAACGCCGGCGCGAACACCGCGCCCGCGAACGCCACCCTCTCGGTGCTCTCGCCCCTCGGGGCGACCAAGCAGTTCACCCCGGCCTCCATCGGCACGAACGACATCTCGCTCCTCGCGATCACGTTCACCAACCCGAACCCGACGAGCGCCGTCACGGGCGTCGCGTTCGCCGACATCTACCCGGCAGGCCTCGTGAATGCCGCCTCGCCGGCCGTCACGAGCAGCTGCGGCGGCACCGTCTCCGCCACGGGCGGGGGCAACACGCTCACGTTCTCCGGCGCGACGGTGCCGGCGGGCGGCACCTGCACGGTCACGGTCAACGTGACGAGCGCCGCCGTGGGGATCTACCTCAATTCGACGGGGCCCGTCGCGACGACCAATGCGGGCACGACGGCAGCGGTGACGGCAACGCTCACGGTCCTGCAGCACGTCACCGCCGCGAAGTCCTTCTCGCCCAACCCGGTCGGCGCGGGAAGCCCGTCGACCCTCACGATCACGCTCACCAACCCGAACGCGACGCCCGTCAATGGCGTCGCGTTCACCGACACCTACCCCGGCGGCCTCGTAAACGCCGCCGTGCCCGCTGCCGCCACGACCTGCGCGGCCGGCTCGGTGACGGCGGGTGCGGGCGCCGGGTCGGTGAGCCTCGCGGGCGGCGTGGTTCCGGCCGCCTCCTCGTGCACGATCACCGTGAATGTCACGAGCGCCACGCCCGGCAGCTACAACAACACGATCGGCGCCGGCGCGATCACCACGACCAACGCCGGCGCGAACACCACCCCGGCGAGCGCGACCCTCGGCGTGTTCAACGCACCGACGATCGCCAAGAGCTTCGCGCCGGCCGCCATCGCCGCGGACGGCACCTCCACGATCACTTTCCAGCTCGCGAACGCCAACCCGATCCCCCTCACCGCGGGCGCGTTCAACGACACGCTCGCCAACATGCGCATCAATGCCGCGGGCGCGGCGGCCGGCACGTGCGCCGGCGCTTCGGGCAACACCTTCACCGCGGGCCAGACGAGCCTTTCGTTCACCGGGCTCACCGTGCCGGCCAACGGTGCCTGCACGGTGACGGTCGTGGTCACGAGCGATTCGCCCGGTGCGAACCCGAACACCGCGAGCGGCGTCGCCTCGAACGAGGCCCCGGCAGGCTCACCCTCGAACACGGCGACACTCACCGTGACGGCCGGCACGCCGACGATCGCGAAGGCTTTTTCGCCGACCTCGATCGCGGCGGCCGGCGTGTCGACCGTGACCCTCACGCTTTCGAACCCGAACGGGGTCGCGCTCACCGGGGCGGCCTTCACCGATGCGCTCGCGAACATGCGCGTCGCCGCCAACCAGAACGCCGGCGGCACCTGCGCCGGCGCGGCGGCCAACGCCTTCACCGCCGGCCAGACGAACCTCGCGTTCGCGGGGCTCACCGTCCCGGCGAACGGCTCGTGCACGGTGACCTTCACCGTGACCAGCAACACCGCGGGCACGCACCCGAACGCGACTTCCGGCGTTTCGTCCAACGAGGCGGCCACGGGCGCCAGTTCGAACACGGCCAGCCTCACGGTAAGCGTGAACGCGGCCACCCTTGCCAAGGCGTTCTCGCCCGCCTCCATTGCGTACGTGACGGGCGTATCGACCCTCACGTTCACGCTCGCGAATACCAACGCGATCCCGCTCACGGCGGGCGCCTTCACGGACACGCTCGCGGGCATGGCGATCGCGGCCAACCAGGCGGCGGGCGGCACCTGCGCGGGGGCCGCCGGCAACACGTTCACCTCGGGCGCGACGGCGCTGTCGTTCACGGGACTCACGATCCCGGCCGCCGCCAGCTGCACGGTGACGGTGACGGTGAGCAGCGCGTCGGTGGGGCCGCACCCGAACACGGCGTCCGGCGTGACGACGGCGGAGGCGGGGACCGGCGCCGTGTCCAACAGCGCAACGCTCACGGTGACCGCGATCGCGCCGGCGGTCGCCAAGTCGTTCACGCCGGCGACCATCGGCAATTCGCAGGAATCGACGCTGGTCATCACCGTCACCAACCCCAACGATGCGCCGATCACCATCGCCACCGCCACCGACACCTTCCCCGTGAACATGGTGGTGGCGGTCACTCCGCACGGCGCCACGACGTGCGCGGGCGGCGTGCTGTCGACCACCCCGAACAGCGCGACGCTCACCGGCGGCACGGTGCCGGCCAATGGCTCGTGCACCTTCCAGGTCGACGTCCAGGGCGTGATTCCCGGCGTTTCCGTGGTCAACACGATCCCGGTCGGCGCCATCGTGACCAACGTCGGCGCCAACACGGCGCCGGCTTCCGCGACGCTCACGATCCTGCCGGCCGCCGACGTGCGCGTCACCAAGTCGGGGCCGGCCACCGTACTGTCCGGTGGCGCCATCACCTACACGGTCGTGGTGTCCAATTTCGGTCCGGACCCGGCGAACGGCGCGACCCTGGCCGACAACGTGCCCGTCGCCGTGACCGGCGTCGCGGCGAGTTGCGGCTCGCCCACGGGCGGAGCGGCCTGCGGGGCTGTCACCGTGGCGGGCAACGCGGTGACGAGCACCATCACGACCCTGCCTTCGGGCGGCAGCGTCACCTTCACGATCACCGGCAATGCCCCGCCGACGGGGACCTTCACCAATTCCGTCGTCGCGCTGCCGCCCCTCGGCACCTCCGATCCGGACGACCCGGGCCGCATCGGGGCCAACACGAACGGCGCATCGGCGACGACCACGGTCCTCACGGTGGATCTCCAGCTCGCGAAGTCCCACGCGGGCAGTTTCACCGTGGGCACGAGCGGCACCTACTCGCTGGTGGTGAACAACACGCTCGGCGCCGCGCCGACCAGCGGGACGATCACCGTCACGGACACGCTGCCCGCCGGGCTCACCTTCGTGACGGCCACCGGCACGGGCTGGAGCTGCCTGCACGCCGCCGGGGTGGTCACGTGCACGTCGAGTGCCGTGATCGCGGCCGGCGCGACGTCGGCCAATCCCATCACGCTCACGGTGACGGTCGGTCCGACGGCGGTGCCCAACGTGACGAACAATGCGACCGTGTCGGGCGGCGGCGAGCCGGCGGTCAACAACGGCAACAACGCGGCCGCGGACTACACGGTCGTCTCGCCGGCCGGGGCCAACACCTTCCAGCCCGATGGCAATCTCGCCACCACGCCGGGCAGTTCCGTCTTCTACCCGCACACCTTCACCGCGGGTCTCGCCGGCACGCTCACCTTCACGACGACCTCCGCGCAATCGCCGGCCGTGCCGGGCTGGACGCAGGTGGTCTACCGCGACACCAACTGCAACGGCGTGCTCGACGGCGCCGAATCGGCCGGGGCCATCGGTCCCGGCGTGCCGGTGAACGCGGGAGAATCCGTTTGCATCGTGGTCGCCGACAACGTGCCGGCGGCGGCTCCCTACGGCGCGGTGAACGTGATATCCGTCACCGCCACCTTCAGCGGCACGCTCACCTATACGCGCACGGACACGACCACGGTCGCGAACGCGGGCGGCGCGGGCCTCACGCTCGCGAAGTCGGTTCGCAACGTCACGCTGGGCGGCGCCGCGGGCACGGCCAACACCGCGCGGCCCAACGACGTGCTCGAGTACACCGTCACCTACACCAACGGCGGCTCGGGCGCGCTCAGCTCGATCGTGATCACCGACGCGACGCCGGCCTTCACGACCTTCCTGTCCGCCACCTGCACCGCGCCGCTGCCGGCGAGCCTTACCGCGTGCGCGGCGACCACGCAGCCCTCCGTGGGCGGCTCGGGCGCCCTCGCGTGGACCCTCACCGGCTCCCTCACACCGGGCGCGAGCGGCACCGTGGTCTTTACCGTGCGGGTGAATCCCTGAACCAGGCCCGGCTCGCCGGGGCAGGGCTCGTTGCCTTCGCCGCCATCGCCTTCTCCGCCAAGGCGATCCTCGTGAAGCTGGCCTACCGCCACGGCGTGGATCCGCTCACGCTGCTCTCGCTGCGCATGGGCTTCAGCCTGCCGTTCTTCCTCGTGATGGCGGCCTGGGCCAACCGCGACGGCGCGGCCGGGCGGCTCGGCGGGAGCGACTGGCGCGCCATCGTCTTCCTCGGGATGCTGGGCTATTACCTCGCGAGCCTCTTCGACTTCTACGGCCTGCAGCACATCACGGCGGCGCTCGAGAGGCTCGTCCTCTTCCTCTATCCCACGTTCGTCGTGCTCATCGCCGCCGTCCTGCATGGCCGGCGGATCGGGCGGCGCGACGTCGTGGCCCTGGCCCTCTCCTACCTCGGCATCGCGCTCGTCTTCGTGCACGACCTCAAGGCGGGGCAGGGCAACGTCGCCCTGGGCGCCTTCTGGGTCCTCCTGTCCGCGCTGTGCTACGCCGTCTACCTCATCGGCAACGGCCGCATGGTGCAGAAGATGGGCAGCGTGCTCTTCGCCTGCCTGGCCTCGCTCGTCTCCTGCGTGGCCGTGCTCGCGCACTACGCGCTCGTGGCGCCGGACTTCATGGGCATCTTCCGGCTGCCCGCGGCCGTCTACGGCCTGTCGCTCGTGATGGCGCTCCTGTCGACCGTCATGCCGGTCGTGCTCATGTCCGAGGGCATCCGGCGCGTGGGCTCGAGCCACGCCTCGATGATCGGCACGGTCGGTCCCGTCGCCACGATCTTCATGGGCGCGGGATTCCTCGACGAGCCCATCACCGCCATCCAGCTCGCCGGCGCCGCGCTCGTCGTGGCCGGCGTGCTTTCCATCACGCTCGCGAAGACGCCGCAGAAGGCGGGTTGATCGGGCGCAGGGTGGGCGGTCCTGGGCGGCGCGGCGGGGTCGGTTCGCTTCCCGGATCCTGGGCGCCGCCATCGTGGCTGCATCTTGCGGGTGCCCGGAAATTCCGGGCCAGGCAACACACGCCAGGCCCGGAATTTCCACCCGCAACAGGGGCGGGCGCGGCTCCGCCTTTCCCCCACCCCAAGGATCGCAGCCGCGGCGCCAAGGATCCGGGAAGCGAACCGACCCCGCCGTGCAGGGTGGCTGCGGTGGACAGCGTCTCGGTACTTGCGGCGGCGCGCGCGTAACACGAGGCCGCCCCCATTGGCACGATGCGCGCGGGGAAAGGAGGCGATGGCTCTTGCCGGTACTTGGCGATGCGGCTGCGATCCTGTGTCGGGAAGAAGCGCGGAGCGCTCCCCGACACGTTTGCGGGTGGCATTTTGGGGGCTGTCGTGGGTTGACTGCCGCCAAAATGCCGGGCACCCGCAAGATGCAGCCACGGGTGCATCGCTCAGTACCGGCAAGAGCCATCGCCTCCTTTCCCCGGCACTATCCAGTCAGCCCCGCGTAAGCCCTTCGGCCACCCGCTGCGCTATACTTTTCGAGTGCCACCGATCATCACGCGTGGCGACGCACAAGACGCTCGAAAAACACCCCGCAAGCCCCTCAAGGAGACCCCATGAAGAAGCCCATGCGCGTCGCCGTCACCGGCGCCGCCGGCCAGATCGGCTACAGCCTGCTGTTCCGGATCGCGAGCGGCGAGATGCTCGGCCGCGACCAGCCCGTCATCCTCCAGATGCTGGAGATCCCCGACGAGAAGGCCCAGAAGGCCCTGAAGGGCGTGATGATGGAACTGGAGGACTGCGCCTTCCCGCTGCTCGCGGGCATGGTGCCGGCCGCCGATCCCAAGGTCGCCTTCAAGGACGCCGACGTCGCGCTGCTGGTGGGCGCGCGCCCCCGTGGCCCGGGCATGGAGCGCAAGGACCTGCTCGAGGCCAATGGAGCGATCTTCACGGTGCAGGGGCGGGCCCTCGACGAGGTGGCCTCGCGCGACGTGAAGGTGCTGGTGGTGGGCAACCCCGCCAACACCAACGCGTACATCGCGATGAAGTCGGCGAAGAGCCTCAAGGCCTCGAACTTCACGGCGATGCTGCGCCTGGACCACAACCGCGCCCTGTCGCAGCTGGCTGCGAAGACCGGCAAGAGCGTCGATTCGTTCGAGAAGCTCATCGTGTGGGGCAACCATTCGCCCACGATGTACCCGGATTACCGCTTCGCCACCGCCGGCGGCCAGCCGGTGAAGGCGCTCGTGAACGACGAGGCCTGGAACAAGGACACCTTCATCCCCCTGGTGGGCAAGCGCGGCGCGGCGATCATCGAAGCGCGCGGACTGTCGTCGGCGGCCTCGGCGGCCAACGCGGCCATCGACCACGTGCGCGACTGGATGCTCGGCTCGAGCGGCAAGTGGGTGACGATGGGCGTGCCGTCCGACGGCTCCTACGGCATTCCGGAGGGCGTGATCTACGGCTTCCCGGTCACGACCGCGGGTGGCGAGTGGACGATGGTGAAGGGCCTGGAGATCGACCCGTTCTCGCGCGAGCGCATGGACAAGACTCTCAAGGAACTCGAAGAGGAGCGCTCGGCGGTCGCCCACCTGCTCGGCTAGCGCCGCGCTTTTCACCGCGCTGGGCGATTGATGGGTTGCAGGTCGAGCGGCCGCGTCGATATGCGTGCCGGGCCCGGCGACACCAATGAGAAGGGCCGCCCTGGGGCGGCCCTTCCCGGTTTCCCTGTGGGGGAAAAGGCTTAGCAGCCGCCCTTCTTTTCCTTCTTGGGGGCGTCCTTCTTCGGCTCTTCCTTCTTCGCCTTGCCGTCGTCCTTCTTCGGGGCGGCTTCCTTCTTCGGGGCGGCTTCCTTCTTCGGCGCGGCTTCCTTCTTGGCGGCCGGGGCCGCAGCTTCCTTCTTGGCCGGGGCGGCAGCTTCCTTCTTCGCTTCTTCCTTCTTGGCCGGGGCGGCCTTGTCCTGGGCGAAAGCGGGGGCGGCGGCGAAAAGGCCCGCGACGAGGACGGCGATCAGCTTGTTCATGTTCAACTGCTCCTGGATTTTATGTGGGGCGGCGCTCGAGACGCCGGGCGGCATTATAAACGAAAAGGCCCTCCACAGGGGAGGGCCTTTCGTACTTTCCGAGAGGAAAGAGGGACTTAGCAGCCGCCCTTCTTTTCCTTCTTCGGGGCGGCTTCCTTCTTGGCGGCGTCCATCTTGGCATCGGCCTTCTTGGCATCGCCCTTGGCGGCGTCGACCTTGGCGTCGGCCTTCTTCACTTCCTTGTTGGCGGCCTCGGCCTTGGCGTCGGCCTTCTTCACTTCCTTCTTGGCGGCATCGGCCTTGACATCGGCCTTCTTGGCGTCGGCCTTGGCGGCGTCGACCTTGGCGTCGGCCTTCTTCACGTCCTTCTTGGCCTCTTCCACCTTGGCGGGAGCGGCCTTGTCCTGGGCGAGGACGGGAGTGACAACGGCGAAGAGTCCGGCGACGAGGGCGGCGAGCAGCTTGTTCATGGGTATTTCTCCTGGATGTGTGGGGGGCGGCGGTTTTCTCCGTCGCCGCGGATCTTAACGATCTTCCCCCGATTTCCGTTGACAAGCCTCAATTGGGCGTGATCTTGAACGCCCCGGTGCCGTCGATGGCGATGGCGGCCTTCAGGAAGGAGACGTTGTAGCCCTTCTCCTTGAGCTTGTGATAGGCCATCTCGGCGCGGGTGCCGGTGAGGCAGTGGGTGACGATCCGCTTGTCCTTCGGCACCTCGCCTATGCGGGCGACCAGGTCCTCGTCCGGTACGAGCAGGGCGCCCTTGATCATGCCGCTCTTGGCCTCATCGGCGTTGCGCACGTCGAGAATGAGGGTGCCCGCGGGCGTGGACTTGGCGATCGCGGTGAAGTCGTCGATGGAGATCTCGCCCGGGCGCAGCGCCGGCACGTAGGCGATGCGGGTGCCGATGTCCCCGGCATAGACCGTGTTGCCCGCGGCTTTCCAGCCGTCGAAGCCGCCGGCCACGACCGTGACGTTGGCATAGCCGGCCGCGCTGATGGCGGCAGCCGCCGGGCGGGCCGCATCGCCGTTGCCGCCGTCGTAGACGAGGATGGGCGCCTTCAGCTTCTTGTCGGGGAGCTGGTCGATCACCTTTTTCACATCGCGGGCGGGAATGCCGACGGCGCCGGGAATGTAGCCCGCGCGCACCGCGGCCGGTTCGCGCACGTCGACGAGCACGTGCGGAATCCCCTTGTCGACGTAGGCCACCTTGAAGAACGCGGCCGAGGTGACGCCGGGGCGCTTGTCGCTCCATTCGGGCATGCCTTCGCGGTACACCTTCGGGTTCGTGTACCCCATCGCCTTGGTCATCTCCATCGACTTGGGGCTCATCGTGCAGGTGACTCCGCCGCAGAAGAAGATCACGAGCCGGCTCTTGTCCGGGGGCAGGCGGTCGGTGAACTTCTTGAAGGCCGGGAAGGGCAGGTTGATCGCCGTCGGAATCGTGGCTTCCTGGAAGCGCGGCAGCGGACGCGAGTCGATGAGCGTGTAGTTGCCCTTCTCCGGGCCCAGGGCCACGAGCTTGTCCAGCGTCGCGAAGTCCATGAGCCGCTCGGGCGCGATGCGGATGGGGCCCTTGAAGGAGATCAGGGTCGCCACCTTGGTTCCGTCCTTCACCACGTAGTCGATGCGAGCCTCGCGGTGCTTGGCAATCTTGGCCAGCTCGCTGTTGGGCTTGTCCTCTTCCCCGTCCTGCAGCTTGATCGTCTTCGGGTCGAACTTCACGATTTCCGTGACGTTGTCGATCTTGAGCTGGATCGACTGCGTCTTGAAGGCGATGTTCTCGTAGATGCCGCGGATCTGGCCCGCCTCGGGCTTGTGGCAGTTCTGGCACACCTGCGGCACGGTCGGCCGCGTCGGCTGGGCCGTGGCGATCCCGCTCGTGGCGAGAGCCAAGGCGAGGACCGTGAGCATTCGGATCTTCATGACGACGTTCTCCTGTGAGGTAAGCGGGATCAGCGGGATGCGGATTGGAGGACCTGGCTCGCCTGGCCGGCGTTGACGAGCACCCAGCGAAGGGCGAAGCCGCCGGCCAGAACGAGCAGCGCGGGCACGACGGTGTGGGGAATGCGATGGCCGAGTTCGAGCAGTTGCAGGGCGATCGGCAGGACGATGCCGGCGAACACGATGGCGCCCCAGAAAGCCGGGGCGTAGGCGCCCGAGATGAGGATCTGCGCGGCGGCGATTTGCGAGGCGCCGGCGGTCACCAGGCCGAGCAGGAGGAGGGCGAGCAGCACCAGCTCGACGCCGAGGAATCCCACGTCGGCTCGCACCAGCGCGTTCTCGGTCCCCGCGCGTGGCGCGCGTGCCCCGAGCGGCTGCCACATCGCGGCGAAGGCGCCGCCCACCAAGCCCTGCGGCGCGGGACGCCCGGGGAAGATCCGGACCGCGATGTGCACCATCGCCGCGGCTGCCGACAGGCCGGAGAAGAGGAAGAGCGGGCCCAGGATCGCGCTGTTCCACAGCGGGCGCGCGACCATCGCCGAGAGCAGGATGCCGGTGTAGATGCCCAGGCCGATGCCGAAGCCGATGTTGGCGAAGGCGAGCAGGCGAAGGCGCGAGGGCGTCTCGAGCGCGGCCGAGAGGCGGCCCACGACCGGGAAGGTGCGCGTGAGCCACGGCCAGGAGTCCCCGATGCGAACCAGCGCCGAGGCCATCAGGATGCCGTAGGCCACGAGCAGCACCCAGGAGCCCCAGGACATCGGCGAGAGCGGCTCGAAGGTGAGGTACACGGCCCACACATAGAGCTTGTGCGAAAGATCAAGCAAGAGGGCGAGCATGCCGACGTTCATCAGCATGAAGCCCAGCAGCGGCGTCTGGACGGAGAAGAAAGATTCCGGATCCTCGCCGCGGGCGACACGCAACATCGCGATGCCGGCGAGGATCATCATCCCGGCGATCATGCCCCCGAAAAAGAGGTAGACGGGGATTTCCCAGCCCCACACGTGGAGCTGCGGGTCGACGAACGGGTTGTGGCGGGTGGAGGTGATCTCGAGCATGGTCGTCGTCCCTCAGTCGAGGTAGAAGATGCGGGGTTTGGTGCCGGCCTCGGGCAGCAGCGTGTGCCACTTGCGCGAGCCGAGCAGGCGGTTCACTTCGCTCTTCGGGTCGTCCAGGTCGCCGAAGTGCATGCAGCGGGTGGGGCATACGGAGACGCAGGCCGGGTCCTTGCCCTCCTTCACGCGGTGGAGGCAGAACGTGCACTTGTCCGCGTAGCCTTCGGGGTGGACGAACCGCGCGCCGTAGGGGCATGCCGCGAGGCACGCCTTGCAACCGATGCAGCGATTCGCCGTGACCTGCACGGTCTTGCCGAAGGGCTCCACGTGGCTCGCGCCGGTGGGACAGCAATACACGCAGGGCGGGTTGTCGCAGTGGTTGCAGCGCTCCGAGCGGATCTCCATTTCGAGCGTGGGGTAGGTACCGCGGACTTCCGTCACGATCCAGTCGCGGCAGTGTCCGTGCGGGACGTCGTTCTCCGTCTGGCAGGCGACGACGCAGTCCATGCAGCCGACACACTTGGCGGTGTCGATGACCATTCCGAAGCGTGCCATCTCACGCCTCCTTTTCGAACGTGACGAAGTTGCGGTGGATGCTGGTGCCGCCCATGAGAGGGTCAACCTTGTAGCGCGTGTTGAGCTGCGCGGCGCTGGCGCCCTTGTTCAGGGCCCGGCGCAGGCCCTTCGCGGTGTGGCCGAAGCCGTACACCATGTAGAGCGTGTCGGGCCGGATGCGCTGGGTGGCCTTCACCTTCACGCGGTTGGAGACGACGCCGTCCTCGTTCTTCAGGCGCACGTACTGGCCGCTCTTCAGGCCCGCCTTGGCGGCCGTGGCGGCGTTGATCCACACCTCGTTCTCGCCCACCAGGTCCGCCAGGAGCGGGTTGGTCTGCGTGCGGCTGAAGGTGTGCACGGGCGAGCGGCCCGTGACGAGCGGATAGAAGCCGGCGGGCGGCGCTTCGGGCGGCGTGTACTTCGGCACCGGGTCGAAGCCCGCCTTCGCGAGCTGGTCGGAGAAGAACTCGACCTTCTTCGAGGGCGTGTCGAAGGCGATCTCGGCGCCTTCCTCGATGGTGATGGGCTTCTTCGGGCCCATCACGATGCCTTCGCGCTTGAACTTCGCGTAGTCGATGCCCGATTTCTCGCAGCGCACGGCGAGGTACTCCTCCATGTCCTTGAAGGGCATGTACGCGCCCACGCCGAGGCGGTTGGCGAGTTCCTTGGCCATCCACCAGGCGGGCTTCTGCTCGTCCGGAGGAGCCACGACGGGCTGGCGCATTGCCGCCCAGCCCTGGCGACCCCAGCCGACGTAGAAGTCGTCGTGCCGCTCGAGGAAGGTGGTGTCCGGGAGAACGACGTCGGCCCAGCCGGCGATCTCGCTCGGATGCGTCTCGACGACCACGAGCAGGTCGAGCTTCTTGATGGCCTCGATCGTTTCCTTCTCGTTGGGCAGGGTCTGGATGAGGTTGGCGGCATACACCACCCATCCCTTGATGGGGTAGGGCTTGCCGGTGATCGTCGCCTCGCGAAGGCCGGTCGTGACCTCCTCGTCGGCGAAGGGCCAGCGGCCGTCGGGGTTGTCGACCTTGGGCTTGCCCGGCTCGGGATACTTCGGGAAGGGATAGCCCGCGATCTTCATGCCCGCCGCGAGGAAGATCCCGCCCTGGCGGCCCCAGTTGCCGAGCAGCGCGTTGAGCAGGGCGATGGCGCGTGCGCGCTGGGCGTCATCGCCGTTCCAGTTGACGCGCCGGCCCGGGTGCACGAGGGTGGCCGGACGGTGGCGGGCCATCTCGCGGGCGGTCTCGCGAATCACGCCGGCGGCGATTCCGGTTTCCTTCTCGGCCCACTCGGGCGTGTTCTCCGCGATGGCGGCGGCGAACTTGTCGAAGCCGTGGCCGTGCTTCGCGACGAAGTCCTTGTCGTAGAGGCCTTCCTTCACGAGGACGTTGAGCCACGCGAGCACGAGCGCGAGGTCCGTGCCGGGGCGGATGGGCAGCCAGTGCTTCGCCTTGCTCGCAGCGGTGGAGTAGCGCGGGTCGACGCAGATGATCGTGGCCCCCTTGCCGATCGCCTCGGCGAACTCCTGAACCTGCGTGTTGTGCATGTTCTCGCCCAGGTGCGTGCCGATGAGGACGAGGCACCGGGTGTTGGCGATGTCCGTGGGCTCGGGCGAGCCCAGGCCCGTTCCGTAGGTGAGCAGGTTGCCGATGTCGCGCGGTCCGCGGCACTGGGCGAAGGAGGGCGCGGCCTTGTTGACGCAGCCGTAGGCGCGCATCACGTGCTCGAAGAAGCGGGATCCGGTGCCGTGTTTCCAGAGCGCGATCGATTCCGGGCCGTGCTCGGCGGCGATCTTCTTCATGCGCTCGGCCACGTAGTCGAGGGCCTCGCCCCAGGTGACGGACTTCCATTGCTCCTGGCCGCGTTCGCCGGAGCGGATGAGGGGGCGCTTCAGGCGATCCGGGTCGATGTGGTTGCCGGGCGCGCCGGTGCCGCGGGGGCAGAGCCGGCCACGGCTCATCGGATCGAGGGGATTGCCCTCGAATTTCCAGAGCTTGCCGTCACGCAGGCTCGCGATGCCCCCGCATTTCCAGAAGCACATCTCGCAGTAGGTCGGGATCGTCGTGACCGTGCCGGGGCCGGCGGAAGCCGCGCGGGCGAACGGGGTGGCTTGTTGCAACATCGGGACTGCGGCGGCGGCGCCGAGCGTGGCGGCCGAGATCTTGAGAAAACGCCGGCGGCTGGGGGAGGGCATCTTATCCTCGGGGGGGTATGAAGCGATGCCATTATTTCAAGGCAATTTGCAGTGTGGGCTCCTGATGTGGATCAACAGGAAGGTCGTCTCCAGTCGTAACCTGATGTTACGAGCCGGATGTGCCTAGGCCTTTGGTCGTATTATTCTCAAAGCGACGTGCGAAGGGGGCGCCGGCCAGACGAACCCGAAGGAGTCATGCCATGAAACGCTTCGCCCTTGCCGCGGCCCTCGCCGCACTCGTCGCCGCCCCCGCGGCCCTTGCGATCACCGACGCGGAATACACCGTCATCCAGAAAGCCGCCAACCAGTATCTCCAGGCCATTCCGGCGAACGGCAACTTCCACGTGAGCGCCGAGGATGTCTACAAGCGCATCCAGTCCGGCAAGAACGACTTCGTCATCGTCGACGTGCGCGTGCCGAAGGACAAGAAGTTCGACCAGGGCCACCTGCCGGGCGCGATCTTCATCGCCTCGGACCAGTTCGCCCGGCCGGAAAATCTCGCGAAGCTCCCGAAGGACAAGGACATCATCGTCCACTGCGACACGGGCCAGGTGCAGAACAAGATCCTGACCGTGCTGCACATGCTGGGCTACGAGAAGGCCTATGCGATAAAATGGGGCTACATGTCCTGGAAAGTGGCGCCGCCGACCGGCCTCACACTCGGCGAGATCAACGCCTCGATCACCAAGAACTACCCGGTCGAGAAGTAGGCGAACCCATGGACCAGGCCGACGTCCTGAAGGTGTTCCAGTCGCTCGCCGCCAAGCAGCGGCTGGACCTCTTCTGTCGCCTGGTGCATTCGGGTCCGACGGGCATGGTGGCCGGGGAACTGGCGCGCGACTTCGGCATCCCGGCCACGAACCTGTCGTTCCACCTGAAATCGATGCTGGCCGCGGGCATCGTCACCGTCGTGTCCGAAGGCCGCTTCCAGCGCTACCGCGCCAACGTGTCCCTCATGATGGCCGTGCTCGCGTTCATCGCGCAGAACTGCGCGCAGGGCGCGAGTGCGCCGTGCGAGGCGCCGCTGCCGGCGCGCCGGCGCGAGAGCGCGGCGGGAAAGGTGCGCGCGCCGCGGCGCGCTGCCCCCTAGCTGTCGGCCGCCATCACCGCACCGGTCGCGGCCAAGGCGCCCATCGCCGCCAAGGCGCCGATCGCGGCGGGCGTGAACGCGCGGGCTGCCGCCAGGTCGCGCAACCCCTCCAGGATCGCCGGGCCCACGGGCACCAGGAAGGTCGCGAAGACGCAGCCGACGAGCGCCGCGGCGGTGACGAGCGGGAACGTCCAGTCGATGCGGCGCCGCGCCCGGGGCAGCGCGTGCGCGACGCGGGCGGTGAAGCCGTCGTCGGCGATTTCGCGGCGCAACTGCGCGAGGAGCCGGGATTCCAGGTCGTCGCGGGAAGGGTCGGTGTTCATGGCGTTTGCTCCTTCGGCACGAGGCGGGCGCGCAGCTTCTCCTTGGCGCGCAGGATATGGGTCTTCACGGTTCCCAACGGAATGCCGAGCGCTTCGGCGGCCTCGGCGTGGCTCAGGTCGGCCGCGTAGCAGGCGGCGATGGCCGCCCGTTCGGCGTCCGAGAGCGTCGCGAGTGCCCGTTCGAGATCCAGGCGCTCCTCGGTGCCCGGCCCGCGGACGGTGGCGTGCGGTTCGGGAAGCGCCTCGTCCTCGCCCAGCAGCACCTCGCGCGTCTTGCGGCGCTCGCTCTGCCAGGCATTGAAGGCGATGCGGTAGAGCCAGGTCGTGAACCGGGCCTCGAAACGGAAACTTCCGAGCCGCCGCCAGGCCAGCAGGAACGCCTCCTGCGCGAGATCGTCGGCCAGCGCGGCATCGCCGTTCGTGAGCCGCCGGAGCACGGCGCGTACCATCGACTGGTGGCGGCGCACCAGTTCGGCGAAGGCCTCGCGGTCGCCGTGTCGCGAGGCGGCCAGGATGAGTGCGGCATCCGTAGACGCCGACCGGGGCGGCATGCCCGCTAGCGCGCGGCCGGGCGGTCCGGCTCGCTCCGCCCGATCTTCCAGGCGACCACGAGCGCGACGCCCATGAGCCCCGGGATGAGGCCGATCGACCAGGGCAAGCCCAGCTGCGCGAAGAACGTTCCCAGGCCGACTCCCAGGGCGACGAGCACGAGACCTCCCCGCAGTCCCGCCTGGCGTTGCGGCGGCGCGAGCCATTCCGGGGGCACCGGCAAGCCCTTCTCGACGAGCCGCAGGATCGCCTCCTGCTTGAGGCGGGCGCGCTTGTGCCGGGCGGCGAGAACGAGCGCCGCCAGCAGCAGGGGCAGGCCCAGCGAGGCCAGCATCCCGATCGCGACGACCAGGGTTTCTTGCAGGTTCATGGGAGTCTCCGCGGGTTCCGGGGAACCGCATCAGGGGCGTTGGGTGTCGTGAGGCATGTCCCTCCGACGCGGCGAGGGTGCCGGTTGGATTCGCCGGGGTCAACCGCGCTGCGGCACCGCGCGTAGAATGGGGCACCCGTTCCCCTTGAGGAGATGCCCATGAAAGCCCTTCTC
Organism: Betaproteobacteria bacterium; assembly: GCA_016711875.1. Classification (GTDB taxonomy): domain Bacteria; phylum Pseudomonadota; class Gammaproteobacteria; order Burkholderiales; family Usitatibacteraceae; genus FEB-7. The sequence continues at coordinate 18,866 of JADJSD010000003.1, forward strand.
GCCCTGGCCGGCGCGGCCCTGCTGGCCGCCGGTTGCGCCACCGATCCCGCCGTCCAGATCGCCAAGTCCGAATGCAAGGTGGCGCCGGTTACCACCTGGAGCGCTTCCGGCCGTGCCCGGACGGTGAGCGATATCGAGCGGCGCGCCGCCGAGATGGACCTCGCGCGGTCGCAGTACCGGTTCGACAACCTGGCCCGGAACGGAATGGACCCGAACCTGGTCGAGGACGCGCTGCGCGATTGCCGCTGACAGGGTTCGCAGGCGAAAAAACGGGCCCCGTGGGGCCCGTTTTTCTTGCGGACGCGTTGAAGGTGTGCGTCCCCTTCCGCGAGCCTGAAGGGGACTGTCACCTTCAGCTGTCAACTTCACCTAGCTCGCCATTTCCTCCGCGACGCTTTCGGTCACCGCCGGCTCCGGCGGGCCCGGCAGGCGTGCGAGCTTCGCGAGCGGCGAGGTCCACGCCATGAGCGGCAGCATGAGGAGCGCGCCCATCCCTGCCAGCAGGATCGTGGTGCGAACGCCCCAATGTTCCGCGATCCAGCCGCCGGCCAGACCGCCCAGGGGGGCCGTCGAGACGGTGAGGGCGATCATCGTGGCCGTCACGCGCCCGAGCAGCCGGTCCGGCGTCACCGCCTGGCGAAGCGTGAGGTAGTTGATGAAGAACGTCATCGCGGTGAAGTCGAGGAGGAAGAGTCCGCCGCCGAAGATGAGGGAGGCGACCCAGTGGCTGCCGGTCGAGGCGCCCATCACCAGCCAGGCCGCGCCCGTGCCGCCGAGCGCCGCCAGCATCGTCGGCCCGAAGCCGAACCGTGCGTTGAGCGGCGCGACCGCCGTCGCGGCCGCGAGCGAGCCCACGCCGGCCAGCATGAAGAGCACGCCCACGTGACCGGCGGAGAAGCCCAGTTCGCGCGCCGCGAAAAGCACCACCACCGCGATGTAGGCGTGCCGGAACACCTGCCAGATGGCGAGCGACCAGGCGAGCGCCCGCAGCGTGCGGTTGTTCCACACGGCGGTGAGGCCTTCGCCGATGTCGCGCCACACGCTGTCGCTCGCAAGCTTGGGGGCGTCCGTGGCCGACGGCGGGATGCCGCGCAGCATGATCGCCGAAACCGCGAAGCAGACCGCGTCCAGCAGGATCGCGAAAGGCGCCGTGAGCCACTGGATGAGCGCGCCCGCGAGGCCGGGCCCGACGAGCTGGGCCGCGGAGTCGGACACGCCGATTTTCGCGTTGGCCTCGACGAGATTCTCGCGGCCGACGCGTTCGGTCATGAAGACCTGGTAGGCCGGCCAGCCGATCACCGAGCCCGTGCCCACGAGGAAGCCGACCACGTAGAGGATGGGCATCGAGAGCATGCCCATCCACGCGCACACCGGCACCACGGCGAGCGCGAGCGCGCGGCCCACGTCGGCGCCGATGATGACCGGGAGCTTGCGCGTGCGGTCGATGTAGACGCCCGCGAAGAGTCCGAAGAGCGTGAAGGGCAGGGCCTCGAGCGCCGTGAGCACGCCCACCTCGAACGGCGAGGCGTCGAGGAGCAGGGCGGCCGTGAGCGGCAGCGCGAGGAAGGTGACCTGGCCGCCGAAGTGGGTGATGGTGAGCGAACCCCAGAGCTTCACGAAGTCGGGGTTGCGCCACAGGCCGGTGAGCCATCGGTCGGGGTGAAGCCGGGAGAGCAAGGGAGTTCATTTTTTCTTCGCCGGGCCTTGCGGTCCGGCGCCGCTTTCTTGTGCAGGCGCGACGGCGCGTCGCGCGGGGCGCGAGGCGGAATGTCCGAAGGGTGTTCCGGTTCCATCCGCCTCGAATTGCCGGCGGACGGTGGTCTGCCGGGTCAGTCGATGCCGCCGAAGGACGGCGGGAGGACGAGGCGCGCCATGCCGGCGCCACGGAGCATCCCGCCGCGGGAGCGGCGAATGTCGAGGGTGGCGTCGATGCGGTTCATGGGCGGATCTCGTGGCGGGGTGAAGCGGGAAGTGGCGGATTATAGACGCGCCGCGCGCCGGCCGGCAAATCGCCCGGGCGCAGCCCGCGCGGGCAACCGTCCGACGAAGATGTAGTAGGGCACGCGCAGGCACGGCAGCCAGGGCACGGAGCCGAAGTGCTCCGCCAGCACGATGGTGTCGAGGCGGGAACGCAGGCAGGCGAGCGGCTCGGGCGAAAGCCGCACGCCGTCGTGGCCGAACCAGCGCGGCCAGAACGCGCGCGTCCACGCCGTGTGCTGGCGCAGGCCGTCCTCGGCCCGTTCCGCGCTGACGTAGAAGTCCACCACGCCCAGGGTGCCGCCCGGCTTGAGCTGGCCGATGGCGTTGTCGAGGGCGGCGCGCCAGTCCGGCATCATCGTGAGCGAGTACGAGAAGTAGATCGCGTCCACCGGCTCCGGTGCGCGCCAGGTTCCCGCGTCGCCTTCGTGCACGAGCAGTTTCGGCAGGCGCGCCGCGCGTTGCCGGGCGATCTCCAGGAGCGGCCTGCACAGGTCCACGACATGGACGCTCTTCAGGCGGGCGAGTCGGGGTCCGAATCGCTCGACATTGCGTCCGGTGCCGCCGCCCATCTCGACGATGACGCCGCCGCGACGAACCGGCAGCAGCGACACGAGTTCGTCGCGCCCGTGCAGCAGCCGCTCGCGGAAGTCGTCGTAGTGGTGCGCCTGCGGCCCGTAAAAGGCGCCCAGGCGGTCGGCGAGTCCGCCCTTGCGGGGCAGGCCGCGGACCAGCGTGAACAGGGTGCGGGTGTCGGTGACCACGTACCTAGCCCGGGAAGCGCGCGATGTGGAACCCCGCGTAGGTGTGGACGCGGTCCTCCCGCGTGAGGCGTTCGGCTCGCGCGTCGTCGAACGCGAGGCGTTCCCGGATCGGGCTGCCTCCCACGTGAAGCGTCGCGAGGTAGGGCGGATCGCGGTGGGCGCTTCGGAAGAGAACGAGGGCGCCCGGCGACGCGGTGCGCTCGATTTCCCGCCACTCCTCCTCGAGCGCCTGCGGCTTGTAGCCGCTCATCCAGTCCATGTGGTCGAGCAGCACGAATCGCGTGGGTTTCGCCGGCGTGCGGCGAAGGAATTGCGTGACGGTGTCCGTGTGCAGGCGGATGCGCTCAACCAGCCCGCGCTTGAGCCGCGCGAACGGCAGGGGTTTCAGGTACTGCGGGCAGCACGCCGGCGTGTAGTGGCCGCGAACATAGACGGACCAGAAGTAGTTGTCGCGTGCGGGCAGTTCCCGGAAGACGTATTCCACCGACTCGCGGACGAACCCGGCGACCCCGTGGGCGTGCTGGGCTTCGACCTGGCGGCGTTGCGCGAAAGGCACGCCCAGCAGGCTCATCGTGAACTGCCGCGACAGCACCCAGTCCACGGGCTTTCCCCACAGCAGCGGAGCGATCCGCTCGTCGTAGTGGGCTCGCTGCGTCTCGAGGTCCGGCGCATCGAAGATCGCGTGTACCGCCTCTCGCAGGGCCGGCCGCATCGCCAGGTAGCGCCGGAAGCCGCGTGCGACGAGCCCGGACAGGCCGTGGAAGAAAAGGGGCTGGCGCGGGTCCGCGAACCAGTGGTGGTGGCGATCCCACCAGGCCTGCGCGAACGGCGTGAGGTGCGGGCGCAGCAGTTCGTGGTAGATCGGGCCGATCCTCGGATGCGTGCCCTCGCCGAAGATCCGGAAGAAGTCGTCGTGAGCGAGCGTCCGGATGCCGGCGATCTTGAGCTGGGCGAGCGCGTTCTGCCGGGGATTCGCATCGACAGCGTGGATGGCGCGCGGCTCGTCGAGGGCGTAGTCGAGCGCATTGCAGCCGGCGCTCGTGATGACCATGACGGTGTCGGACGGGCCGAGCCCGAGCGCCTGGCGGTCGACGGCCGGGTCCTCCCAGCAGGTGTTGTAGACGAGCGAGCGCGAATAGATCGCGTCGAAGATCTTCTGGTCGAACCGGTCGGAGAGGGAAGGGGATGCGGGGACGGCGAAGGCTGGGCGGGACACGCGCGCGGGCTCCTGGGGAGGCTTGCGCGGGCACACTACCGGGATCGCGTGACCGCGGTGTGACGCTCCGTCAGCGCCCCTTCGGCTTGCCGAGGTAGCGCGCGTCGTCGAAGGTGGCCATCCAGCGCGGCTCGTACACCACGAAGATCGCCGTGAGCAGCCCCGTGAGGAAAGCCTCGCCCCAGGAAAGCAGCAGTCCGTAGGGGAGGAACCCGTCCGAGAGCCGGGACCATGGTGCCGCCCCGGCCGCGGCGTGCGCGAGGGCGGCGGCGGTCACCGTCACCGCGAAGGCGATGCCCGGGGCGAAGAACCCCGCCAGGAAGATGAACGTGAACGGATTGCGGGGCAGGCGGCTGTCCGCGAGTCGCCGCAGGCCGTCGGCGACCGTGATCGGGAGCCAGGCGGCCAGGAGCCACGTCGCGCCGAGTCCCGGCCACTCGCTCCCGCGCCACAGCCACGCGGCCACCACCGCAGGCAACGCGGCGACGAGCGCGAGGTCGCGCCCGAACATGAGCGCGACGAGTGGCGTGGCGAGAAGGTGAAGCGCAAGCCCGGGGGTGGGCCTCGCCGACAGGATCCACGCCAGCGCGATCGCGAACGAGGCCCCGAGCCAGCCGTGCAGCCGGAATCCGTCGGCCAGGAGCGCCCAGGGCGCGCGGCGCGCGGCCCGCGCGCAGAAAAAGGGCGACCGCCGAGGTGGCGATCGCCCAGCCGATGGCCAGCGGGGTCGCGAGGAAGTCCACCGCGAACCCGGGGCCGCGTCCGTCAGGCCGCGACCAGCTCCCGCAGCACGAACGGCAGGATGCCGCCGTGAAGGTAGTAGTCCACCTCGATCGGCGTATCGATGCGAAGCAGCACGGCCACTTCCTTCTTCGATCCGTCGGCGCGGTGGATCACGAGCGTCACGTCCATCTGCGGGCGGATGCCCTTCTCGAGGCCGACCACGTCGATCGTCTCGTTTCCCGTGAGGCCGAGGGATTCGGCCGAATCCGACCCCTTGAACTGGCAGGGCAGCACGCCCATGCCGACCAGGTTGGAGCGGTGGATGCGCTCGAAGCTGCGCGCCACCACGGCCTTCACGCCGAGCAGCTGCGTGCCCTTGGCGGCCCAGTCGCGCGAGGAGCCGGTGCCGTATTCCTCGCCGCCGAAGATCACGGTGGGGGTGCCGCCGGCGATGTACTTCATCGCCGCGTCGTAGATCGGCATCTGCTCCCCGGTTGGCTGGAACAGCGTGACGCCGCCCTCGATGCGCGTGCCGTCCGCCTTGGGCGGCAGCATGAGGTTCTTCACGCGGACGTTGGCGAACGTGCCGCGCATCATCACCTCGTGGTTGCCGCGACGCGCGCCGTAGCTGTTGAAGTCGGCCTTCATCACGCCGTGGCCGATGAGGTACTTGCCGGCCGGCGAGGAGTCCTTGATGGCGCCGGCAGGCGAGATGTGGTCGGTGGTGACGGAGTCGCCGAATATGCCGAGCACCTTGGCGCCCGAGACGTCCTTCGCCGTCCCCGCGCTCATGCCGAAGCCCTCGAAGAAGGGCGGCTCGGCGATGTAGGTGGACTTGGGCCAGTCGTAGACCTGGCCGGTCGAGGAGGCGATCGCCTTCCAGAGGGGATTGGTCTCGGCGAGGTTCGCGTACATCCGCCCGAACACGGCCGGGTCGGTCGCGTACTTGAGCAGGGCGTTGATCTCGTCCGAGGTGGGCCACACGTCCTTCAGGTAGACCGGTCCGTCCGTGCCCTGGCCGAGCGGTTCGGTCTCGAGGTCCTTCAGGACGGTGCCGGCGATCGCGTAGGCGACCACGAGCGGCGGCGAGGCGAGGAAGTTCGCGCGGATGTTGGCGTGGATGCGGGCCTCGAAGTTGCGGTTGCCCGAGAGCACGGCGGCGCAGACGAGATCGTTGTCGACGACGGCCTTCTCGACGGGCTCCGCGAGGGGACCCGCGTTGCCGATGCACGTGGTGCAGCCGTAGGCCGCGACGCTGAAGCCGAGCTTCTCGAGGGATTCGAGCAGGCCCGCGGCCTTGAGGTACTCCGTCACCACGCGCGAGCCCGGGGCGAGCGAGGTCTTGATGTGGCCTTTCACCTTCAGGCCCCTGGCGACGGCCTTCTGCGCGAGCAGGCCCGCGGCGATGAGCACGCTCGGGTTCGAGGTGTTGGTGCACGAGGTGATGGCGGCGATGAGCACGTCGCCCGAGCCCAGGTCCGTGCCGTCGGAGGTCTTCACGCGCAGGGCGAGGTCCTCGGGCTTCTTGGAGAAGCCGTTCTCGGCGACGGGCTTGGCGAAGAGCTCCGTGAACTTCGACTTGAGCTGGCCCAGGTCGATGCGGTCCTGCGGGCGCTTGGGGCCCGCGACCGAAGGCCGGATGGTCGACAGGTCGAGCTCGAGCACCGTGGAGTAGTCGAGGTCGCCCTTCTGGGGCATGCCGAACATGTCCTGCGCCTTGAAGTAGGCCTCGAGCGCGGAGACCTCGTCGGCGGTGCGGCCGGTGTTGCGGAAGAACTCGATGGTGCGCGCGTCCACCGGGAAGAAGCCCATGGTCGCGCCGTACTCGGGGGCCATGTTGGCGATGGTGGCGCGGTCGGTGACGGCGAGCGTCTCGGCGCCCGAGCCGAAGAACTCCACGAACTTGCCCACCACCTTTGCCTTGCGAAGCATCTCGGTGACGGTGAGGGCGAAGTCGGTGGCGGTCACGCCTTCGCGGAGCTTGCCCGTGAGGTTCACGCCGACCACGTCCGGCGTGAGGAAGTACACGGGCTGGCCGAGCATGCCCGCTTCCGCCTCGATGCCGCCCACGCCCCAGCCCACCACGCCGATGCCGTTGATCATCGTCGTGTGGCTGTCGGTGCCGACGAGCGTGTCGGGGTAGTACATGCCGTTCTTCTGGAAGACGCCGCGGGCCAGATATTCGAGGTTCACCTGGTGCACGATGCCGATGCCGGGGGGCACGACCTTGAACGTGTCGAAGGCCTGCATGCCCCACTTCATGAATTCGTAGCGTTCGCGGTTGCGGTCGAACTCGAGCTTCATGTTGAGGTCGAGCGCCTGCGGCCCGCCGTAGTGGTCGATCTGCACCGAGTGGTCGACCACCAGGTCCACCGGGACGAGGGGCTCGATGACCTTCGGGTTCTTGCCCATCTTCGCGGCGACGCCGCGCATGGCCGCCAGGTCCGCCAGGAGCGGGACGCCCGTGAAATCCTGCAGCACGATGCGCGCGAGGACGAACGGGATCTCGTTGGTCCGCGTTCCCGTGGCGCTCCAGTTGGCGAGTTCCTTGACGTGCTCCTCGGCCACCTTCTTGCCGTCGACGTTGCGCAGGACGGATTCGAGCACGATGCGAATCGACACCGGCAGGCGCTTCACGTTGGGAAAGGTCTCGGCGAGCGCGGGCAGCGAATAGTACTGGCCGGTCTTGCCCGGCGCGGGATGGAAGGTCTTGAGGGTGCCGAAGGCGTTGTGGGGCATGGGATTCTCGTGGGGGTGGATGGCGTTCGTTGAAAGGGGGGCTACGGGGCCGGCTTCCCGGCGGGGCGGATCTGGACGTCGTATTCGCGGCCCTTGTCGTCACGGCACGTTCCGCCGCCGCGGCCGGAGCCGCCACGCAGGTCGCACCGAAGCCCCGAGCCGTCGGGGGCGGTGAGCAGGGCCTTGTAGAGGCCGCCCTCGGGGTTGTCGACCGAGACCGTGCCCAGGCCCCAGCCCCGGCGGCCCCAGCCGCCCCACGCCCCGCCGGTGACGGTGCCTGTGGATCGCGCGGGGGCGGCCTCGACCCAGGTGCCAGTGTAGGCCTTGTCGTCGATGGTGATGGCGATGCGGCCTTCGGGGCCGCCGTCGTCGGCGGTGCCGTGGTAGAGCTTGCCGCTGTCACGAGGCATGAGCGTCAACTGCACGGTGGACGCGCAGCCGAAGGCGATCGGGAGCAGGGCGAGCGCGGCGAGGCGTTTCATGCGGTCTCCTTTCGTCCCGGCCGGTGAGACGCAGATGAAAGCACAGCCGGGCCGGCCGCGCCAATGACGGCGGTCACGCGGCACCCGCCGGGACGGCCAGGAGGTCGACGAATTCGTGGACCGGCGTGGCCTCGAGCCTCTCCGGGGCGAGGCACAGCGCCAGGATGGCCTCCTGGCGGCGTTCGGGATACCGCCGGGCCAGGTTGGCCTTGAATTTCTCGACCAGAAGGGGCATGCCTTCCGCGCGGCGACGCTGGTGACCGATAGGGTACTCGACGACGATTTCCGCGAGCCGGGTGCCGTCGTCCAGTTCGACCGTCAGCGCGTTGGCGATGGAGCGCTTGTCCGGGTCATGGTAGTCCCTCGTGAATGCCGGGTCCTCGACGCACGCGATCCGCTCGCGCAGCGCGTCGATTCGCGGGTCCTTCGCGATCGCGTCCTCGTAGTCCGCGGCCGTGAGCCGGCCGAAGAGGAGGGGGATGGCGACCATGTACTGGATGCAGTGGTCGCGGTCGGCCGGGTTGTGGAGCGGGCCCTGCTTGTCGATGATGCGAAGGCACGCCTCGTGCGTGCGGATGGTGATGCGCCGGATGTCGGCCGCGGACTTTCCCCGCCTCGCGAGTTCCCCGTGCAGCGTCATCGCGGCCTCGACGGCCGTCTGGGCATGGAACTCGGCGGGGAAGGAGATCTTGAAGAGCACGTTCTCCATCACGTAGCTGCCGTAAGCCCGCTGGAACGCGAACGGCCGGCCCTCGAAGAGTACGTCGTAGAAGCCCCAGGTCTTCGCCGTGAGCACGGAGGGGCAGCCCATCTCGCCGGTCTTCGCGATGAGCGCCAGGCGCACGGCGCGGCTCGTGGCGTCGCCCGCGGCCCAGCTCTTGCGCGAGCCGGTGTTGGGCGCGTGGCGGTAGGTTCGGAGCGACTGGCCGTCCACCCAGGCGAGGGGGACGGCATTGACGATCTCCTCGCGCGCGAGCCCGAGCATCCCCGCGACGACGGCCGTGGAAGCCACCTTCACGAGCACGACGTGGTCGAGACCGACCTTGTTGAAGCTGTTCTCGAGCGCGATGCAGCCCTGGATCTCGTGGGCCTTGATCATGGCCGTGAGCACATCCTGCACGGTCAGCGGCTTCTTGCCCGCGGCAACGGCATTGCGCGAGAGCCAGTCGGCCGTCGCGAGGATGCCGCCGAGGTTGTCCGACGGGTGGCCCCACTCGGCGGCGAGCCAGGTGTCGTTGAAGTCGAGCCAGCGGATCATCGTGCCGATGTCGAAGGCGGCCTTGACCGGGTCCAGCTGGAAGGCGGTGCCGGGCACCCGGGCGCCGTTCGGCACGATCGTGCCGGGGACGATGGGGCCCAGCAGCTTCGTGCAGGCGGGGTAGTCCAGGGCCTCGAACCCGCAGCCCAGCGTGTCCATGAGGCAGTAACGGGCCGTGCGGATGGCCTCTTCGCTCGCGACCTCGAAATCGAGGACGTAGTCGGCGATGTCGGCGAGGACCTGGTCGGGCTGGGGGCGGGCGTTGGAGATGGGGGCGGACACGCTGATGGTTTTCCTGACGGGCTCAAGTCAAAGGCATTGGAACCGCAGATGAACACGGATGAACACAAATGACCTGGGGATGAAGATTCGCGACATCCCATCGTTGAATTCGGACGATCGAACCCAGGGCCCCGCGAATCCATTCAAGGGGCCTTCATCTGCGTTCATCCGCGTTCATCTGCGGTTCCAACGCCTTTCGTCCTACGTGCGTTGCGCGAGCGGCACGAACGCGAGATCCTCCGGCCCGACGTAGTTCGCCGAAGGCCGGATGATCTTCCCGTCGCTGCGCTGCTCGATCGCGTGCGCGCACCAGCCCGCGGCGCGGGAGACGGCGAAGAGCGGCGTGAACATCGCGGTGGGCACGCCCATCAGGTGGTAGCTCGTGGCGCTGTACCAGTCGAGGTTCGGGAACATCCTCTTCTCCCGCCACATCACCGCCTCCACGCGGGCGGAGATGTCGAACAGTTTCGTGTTGCCCGCATCGTCCGACAGCCGCCGTGCCACCTCCTTGATGACGGCGCTTCGCGGGTCGGCGATCGTGTAGACCGGGTGGCCGAAGCCGATGATCACCTGCCTTTCCCCCACGCGCTTCACGATGTCCGCCTCCGCCTCGTCCGGGTCGTCGTAGCGGCCGATGGTGTCGAAGGCATGCTCGTTGGCGCCGCCGTGCTTCGGGCCCTTCAGGGCGCCGATGGCGGCCGTGACGGCGGAGAACAGGTCGGCGCCCGTGCTCGCGACGACGCGCGCGGTGAAGGTGGAGGCGTTGAACTCGTGCTCGGCGTAGAGGATGAGCGAGGCGTGCATCGAGCGCACCCACAGGTCCGAAGGCTTGCGGCCGTGCAGGAGGTGAAGCAGGTGCCCGCCGACGCTCTCGTCGTCCGTCCCGACCTCGATGCGCCGGCCGGCGTGGGAAAAGTGGTGCCAGTACATCAGCATCGAGCCGAGGCAGGCGATGAGACGGTCGGCGATGTCGCGCGCGGGGGCGATCTTGTGTTCCTCGCCTTCGGGCAGCACGGCGCCCAGGGCCGAGCAGGCGGTGCGCATCACGTCCATCGGGTGCGTGTTGGCGGGGAGGCACTCCAGGATGTCCCTCACACCGGCGGGGATGCCGCGCAGCGACTGGAGCTTTCGCCGGTAGGCGGCGAGCTCGTCGGCATTCGGGAGCTTGCCGTGCACGAGCAGGTGCGCGATCTCCTCGAATTCGCACCGCGTCGCGATGTCGAGGATGTCGTAGCCGCGGTAGCGCAGGTCGTTGCCGGCGCGCCCCACCGTGCACAGGGCGGTGTTGCCGGCGCTCACGCCCGAGAGCGCGACGGACTTCTTGGGGCCCGGTCCGGGCGGGGCGGAGTGCACGGGCCGGGCGTCGTCAGTCGAAGAAGGCGCGGGCGGCCTCTTCGGGCATCTTCACGCCGGTGACGCGGGCCTTCTGGAGGAGTTCCCAGAAATAGCGGTAGGTCGCGCGATCGTGCAACTCGCCGTCGAACTGGATCGGGCCCCAGTTGGCCGCCTGGGCCTGCAGCAGGATGGCGCCGGCGACCGCCACTTCGTTCAGGTCGGGCTTCATCGCGTCGACGATGGGCGGGATCTGCGCCGGGTGGATGCTCCACATGCGCATGAAGCCGAAGTCGGTGCGCGCGCGCCAGGCGTCGCGAAAGACGTTGTAGCTGTTCTTGAGGTCGAGCGAGACGTTGTGGGCCGGCACGACGCCGTGGGCGAGGGCCGCGGCCACCACTTCCGTCTTGGCCCGCGCGATGAGCGGGTGCTCGAACTGTCCCGGCGAGCGCATGGCCGAGGCGTTCACGGCGCCGTGGTGGCCGCTCACGAAGTCCATGAGGCCGAAGTCGAGCACCTGCACGGAGGGAAGCTTCGCGATCTCCCAGGCGTCGTGCAGCGCGCCGTGCGTCTCGACGAGCACGTGCACAGGGACGACGCGCTTGTGCCGTTTCTTCTTCGAGACGGCCTGGATGTAGTCGATCATCTCCGCGGCCTGCGCGACCGAGGTGCACTTCGGGATCGTCACGTAGGCGATCACCTTGCCCGCGCCGCCCACGAGGATGTCGACGTCCTTCTTCCAGTGCGGGTGCGTGTAGTCGTGGATGCGCGCGCCCGCCATGGCGAAGCGGTTCGCGGTGGAGTTGAGAACGCCCACGATCATCTCCGCGTGCGCCTTTTCGCGACCGGTCTCGGCGCCGTCCTCGCAGTCGCAGGTGATGTCGAACACCGCGCCGAGGCGCTCCTGCAGCTCGAGCGCCTTGAGGATCAGCTTCTCGCTGCCGGCGAAGTGCTCGCAGGCGGGGATGACCGGAAAGGGCTTCTCGCCGGCGAAGAGGGCGTCCTTGGGATGGGCAGGGGCGGGCATGGGGAGTCCTTCCGGATGGGGATCGGTATTCTAGGCGTTCAGCTTCGACGCGGCAGGAGCACGGTGAAGTCCAGGTCCAGCACGACGGCGGGGTGCCTTTCCCCGGTGGCCGGCGTGGGCACTTCGGAGAGCTTGGCGTTCTTGATCGCGAGGAGCCGGACGCGCAGCAGGCCCAGGTCGTTCCTCGCGCGCACGCCTTCGCGGCCGGTCACCACGCTGCGGGCGTAGACCGTGTCGCCTGCGAAGGTGGGGTTCGCGTGGGTGCCGCCGTGGAAAGCCGCGATGGCGAAGGCGTTCTCCAGTCCGTCGTGCTGCAGGGCACGGGCGAGGGAGATCACGTGGCCGCCGTAGATGAGGCGCCGGCCGAAGGCGTTCGACTTCGCGGCGAAGGCGTCGAAGTGGATCCGGGCCGTGTTCTGGTAGAGGCGGGTGGCGAGCATGTGGTCCGATTCCTCGATCGTGAAGCCGCCGGGATGATCGAGACTCTCGCCCACCGCGTAGTCGTCCCACAGGCGAGTGCCGCCGGTCGCGCGCGGATCGAGCGCCGCGGGCTTGAGGAAGCCGGGGACCGCGATGCGCGAGCCGGGTACCTCCTTCGGCAGGTCCGGAACCACCGGCGCCGGGGCAGGCGATGCCGGATCGCGCTTCTCGACCATCACCCAGCGCGCCCACGTGAGCACCTCGCGGCCGTGCTGGTTGAAGGCATGCGAACGCACGTACACGTTGCCATTGCGGCCGCTGGAATTCTGCTTGACCCCGATGACCTCGCTCTCGCACGCGATCGTGTCGCCGGCGTAGACCGGCTCGAGGAAGCGCACGTCGGCGTAGCCCAGGTTGGCGACGGCGTTGAAGGAGACGTCGTGCACCGTCTTCCCGAAGGCGACGTGGAAGACGAGCAGGTCGTCCAGGGGCGCGGACGGGTGTCCCATCGCGCGGGCGAGCGGCGCGGCGCAGTGCACGGGGTTCCTCGAGCCGGTGAGCGCGAGATAGAGCGAGGCGTCCGCCGCCGTGAGCGTGCGCGGCGTCGCGTGGACGAGCCTGTCGCCCGGCGCGTAGTCCTCGAGGAAGTAGCCGTCGAGCGGGCGAGGGCGGCTGCCGGGCATGCGTGCGGCTTACCGTCCGGCCTCGAGCTGGCGGATCATGTCCGCGAGCGCGAGCAGCCGGCGCGCGGCCTTCAGGTGATGGCCCTCGATCAGGCGGCCGTTCACCACCACCGTTCCGCGCCCGTCGCGCCGCGCGGCCTCCAGCGCCTCGATGAGTTCGGTCGCCGCGGCGAGGTCGTGCGGCTTGGGCGTGAACGCGTCGTTGCAATAGGGCAGCTGGAAGGGGTGGACGAGGCTCTTGCCGTCGAAACCCAGGTCGCGCGCCAGGCGGCAGGCGTACTCGAAGGACTGCATGTCCTTCAGGTCCGTGGCGATTCCGTCGACGACGCTGCGATCGAACGCGCGGCCGGCGAGCAGCACGCGGGAAAGCGAATAGTGCAGCGCGATGCGGTCCGGGGTGCGCCGCGCGTGCAATTGCGTGATGAGATCCGAGGTGGCCATCACGATGCAGGCGATGCGGGGCGAGGCGCCGGCGATCTCCTCGGCGCGCAGCACGCCGAGCGGGCTTTCGATCATCACCATGATGGGCAGGTGCTTGCCGCCGGCCGCGTCGAGCGCGGCGAGGGCCTGCTCGACGTCGGCCTTCGACTCGACGTTGGGGAAGCACACGGCGTCCGCGCCGATGCCCGCGACGGCCTTCACGTCGTCCGCCCCCCAGGGGGAATCGAGGTCGTTCACCCGCACGACGACCTCGCGCCGGCCGAAGCCGCCGGCGAGCACCGCCTCGACCACGTTGCGGCGCGACTCGATCTTGGCCTCGACCAGGATGGGGTCGCCCAGGTCCAGGATGACCGAGTCGACGTTGAGCGTGCGCGACTTGTTGAGATACCGCGTCGTGCAACCCGGCACGTACAGCATGGAGCGGCGGGGACGATAGTAGGGGTTCATGGCGGCAAGTCTCTGAATGGGAAGGCATTTGCGCGACCCCGCCCGGGCGACGCCTTCAGGTGCCCAAGCTTGCTGCTATGCACAAATGCTACGCGCGCGGCCTCGCCGGTGTCAACAGGACTTGTATCTTATATAAGACAACGAATCCCGGTGTTCATGCTACGATGCGCGCCATGTCGAAGCCGCTGTCGGCGCCGGCTTTCCGGCCCCTCTACGAGCAGATCAAGATCCTCCTCACCCAGAGCCTGGTGGCCGGGGAATGGAAGCCCGGGGAAGCCATTCCCTCTGAGATCGAGCTGGCCGGGCGCTTCCGCGTGAGCCAGGGCACGGTGAGGAAGGCCATCGACGAGCTCGCCTCGGAGCACATCCTCGTGCGCCGGCAGGGCAAGGGCACCTACGTCGCGTCCCACAGCGAGCCTTCCTACCAGTACCGGTTCCTGCGGGTGATGCCGGACACCGGCGAGAAGCTGCATCCGCACACCGTCTTCGTGGACCTGCGAAAGGGCAAGGCGAGCGCCGAGGTCGCGCGCGCGCTCGGGCTGAAGGCCGGCTCGCCCGTCCACGTCGTGAAGCGCGTGCTCGAATTCCGCGGGCGGCCCGTGATCCTGGACGAGATGGTCCTCGCGGCCGGCCGCTTCCCCGGGCTCACCATGGCGCGGCTGGAGGAATACAAGGGCTCGATGTACAGCTTCTACGAGGCTGTCTACGGCCTGCGCATGATCCGCGCCGAGGAGCGGATCACGGCCGTCCCGGCCGAGGGGCCCGCCGCGGGCCTGCTGAAGGTGAGGCCGGGCACGCCGCTGCTGTGCGTCGACCGCATCGCCTACACCTATGGCGACGCCCCGGTGGAATGGCGCCGCGGCCTGTGCCTCACCGACGGCTTTTCCTACACGAACGAGCTGGCATGAACCTGACGATCCCCGCCCGGCGCGTTTTGTGCGGCGCACACTTTTCCACGGTAGAATCGCCCGGCTTCCGCACCGGACGGACCGAGTTCCCGCATCCCGTCCCGGCAAGCCCCCTGCGTGCCGCCATGCAATCAGGACAACAATCATGAAGCCTGCGATCCCGCAGCGTCCGAAGTACTACGATCTCAACCTCGCGAACCTTCCGGCTCCCGGGCTCGTCTCGATCTTCCACCGCATCTCCGGCGCGCTGCTCTTCGTGCCGGTCATTCCCGCGCTCCTTTTCCTGATGCAGGCGACGCTCGGCTCCGAGGCGGGCTACCTGCAGTGGCGGGGCGTGCTCGCGATGCCGGCGGTGAAGCTCATCCTGCTCGGGTTCACGTGGCTCTACGCGCACCACTTCTTCGCCGGCATCCGCTACCTGCTGCTCGACCTGCACTGGGGAATCGGCAAGGAACCGGCGCGGGCCTCCGCGAAGCTCGTCTTCGTGCTGGGCGCGTTCGCCACCCTCCTCGTGGCCTGGAGGGTCTGGTAATGGCCTCCTTCAAGCTCCCCGTCGGCGCGCACTACGGCCTCACGGCCTGGCTCATGCAGCGCCTCACCGCCGTCGTGATGGTGGCGTACACGCTGCTTCTCGCGGGCATCCTGCTGTGGTGCCCGCCCGTGAACTACGCCGACTGGAAGGGCCTGTTCTCCGGCTCCTTCGTGCGCCTCGCGACGATGCTCTTCGTCCTCGCGCTGCTCTACCACGCGTGGGTGGGCGTACGCGACATCGTGATGGACTACATCAAGCCGACGGGCCTTCGCCTGCTGCTGCAGGCGCTGGTGGGCACCGCGCTCGTCTTCTACCTCGTGTGGTCCGTCTCCATCCTCTGGGGCAGGTAACGCCATGGCACTTTCCATCCGCAAGTTCGACGTCGTGATCGTGGGGGCCGGCGGTTCGGGCCTGCGCGCGGCGCTCGAGCTCTCGTCCGCCGGCCTCAAGGTCGCGGTCCTCTCCAAGGTCTTCCCGACGCGCTCGCACACCGTGGCGGCGCAAGGCGGCGTGGGCGCCGCCCTGGGCAACATGGGCGAGGACAGCTGGCAGTGGCACATGTACGACACCATCAAGGGGTCGGACTGGCTCGGCGACCAGGACGCGATCGAGTTCATGTGCCGCATGGCGCCCGAGGTCGTGATCGAGCTCGAGCACTTCGGCATGCCGTTCGACCGCAACGACAACGGCACCATCTACCAGCGGCCCTTCGGCGGGCACTCGGCCAATTTCGGCGAGAAGCCGGTGCAGAGGAGCTGCTGCGCGGCGGACCGCACCGGACACGCGATGCTGCATGCGCTCTACCAGCGCAACGTGTACGCCCGCACGCAGTTCTTCGTCGAGTGGATGGCCCTCGACCTGGTGCGCGACGCCGAAGGCGCGGTCCTGGGCGTCACCGCCCTCGAGATGGAGACGGGCCAGGTCGTCCTCTTCCACGCCAAGGCCACGCTTTTCGCCACCGGCGGCGGCGGCCGCATCTTCCACTCCTCGACCAACGCGTTCATCAACACCGGCGACGGCGTCGGCATGGCGGCGCGCGCCGGCATCCCGCTCGAGGACATGGAGTTCTGGCAGTTCCACCCGACCGGCGTCGCGGGCGCGGGCGTGCTCATCACCGAGGGCGTGCGCGGGGAGGGCGGCATCCTCCTCAACAAGAACGGCGAGCGCTTCATGGAGCGCTATGCCCCGCACGTGAAGGACCTCGCGTCCCGCGACGTCGTTTCGCGGGCGATGGCCACCGAGATCAAGGAAGGCCGCGGCGCCGGCGAGCACGCGGACCACATCCTGCTCAAGCTCGACCACCTGGGCCCGGAGGTGATCGACAAGCGCCTGCCCGGCATCCGCGAGATCGCCATCAAGTTCGCCAACGTGGACCCGATCAAGGAACCCATCCCCGTGGTGCCGACCTGCCACTACCAGATGGGCGGCATCCCGACCAATTATCGCGGCGAAGTGGTCGTCCCGGAGGGCGGCGCGGTGCCCGGCTTCTACGCGGCCGGCGAGTGCGGCTGCGCCTCGATCCACGGCGCCAACCGCCTGGGGACCAACTCCCTCACCGACCTGCTCGTCATGGGAAAGAGCGCCGGCATGAGCGTGCTCGAGTACCTGAAGGGCCAGGGCTCGCACCGGCCGCTGCCGAAGGACGCCGGCGAGAACGCGCTCGCGCGCCTGGCGCGCCTGGACGGCCAGCAGGGCGGCGAGGACGTGAACGAGGTCCGCGGGGAGATCCAGCGCACCATGCAGGCGCACTGCGGCGTCTTCCGCTTCCCCGACATGCTCGCCCAGGGGGTGGAGAAGATCCGCGCCCTCGAGGGCCGCATGGGCCGCACGGGCATCAAGGACAAGTCGAAGGTGTTCAACACGGCGCGCATCGAGGCGCTGGAGCTGGACAACATCTACGAGACGGCCCGCGCGACCATGGTGTGCGCGCAGGCCCGCGAGGAGAGCCGCGGCGCCCACGACCGCGCGGATTTCCCGAAGCGCGACGACGAGAAGTGGCTCAAGCATTCGCTCTGGTACAAGGCCGGCGACCGGCTCGCCTACAAGGCCGTGAACCTGAAGCCGCTCACCGTCGAGTCGATCGAACCCAAGGCGCGCGTCTACTAGCGCCTTCGCACCAAGGACAGCCATGAAGTTTCGCATTCAGCGCTATGACCCGGACAAGGACGCGAAGCCGTACTTCCAGGACTACGACGTCGCCATGGGGCCGTCCGACCGGATGCTCCTGGACGCCCTGGTGCGCATCAAGACCGTGGACGACACCCTGAGCCTGCGCCGCTCGTGCCGCGAAGGCGTTTGCGGGTCGGACGCGATGAACATCAACGGCAAGAACGGCCTCGCGTGCGTGACCAAGCTCTCGGACCTGAAGGAGCCGGTCGTCATCAAGCCGCTGCCGGGGCTGCCGATCATCCGCGACCTGATCGTCGACATGACGCAATTCTTCGACCAGTACCACTCGGTCAAGCCGTATGTGGTCAACCACACGCCGCCGCCCGAGAAGGAGCGCCTGCAGTCCCCCGCCGAGCGCGCGGAACTCGACGGCCTCTACGAGTGCATCCTGTGCGCCTGCTGCTCCACCTCGTGCCCGTCCTTCTGGTGGAACCCGGACAAGTTCGTCGGTCCCGCCGGGCTCCTGAATGCCTACCGCTTCATCGCGGACACGCGCGACCAGGCGTTGAACGAGCGCCTCGACAACCTCGAGGACCCGTACCGCCTCTTCCGCTGCCACACCATCATGAATTGCGTCGACGTCTGCCCCAAGGGCCTCAATCCCACGCTCGCGATCGGCAAGATCAAGGAGCTGATGGTCCGGCGGGCGGTCTAGGGGAGGGGGGCGCGTGCCGGTGGACGAGCGGGAGCGCGAGCGGCTGCGCTGGCGAAGCCGCCGGGGACTGCTCGAGCTGGACCTCGTCCTGCAGCGATTCTGGGCCCCGCCGGGCCCGGAAATTGACGCCGCTCAAGGCCGGGCGCTCGCGAAGCTCCTCGCGATGCCCGACAATGACCTGCTCGATCTCGTCATGGATCGCGTCCCCAACGCCGATCCGGCGCTCGAGCAGATGCTGGTCCGATTGAAGGCCGCCTGAAGGCGGCGCTACCCAGGAGGCGAAAGGCTCACCATGGACAACAAGGGCAAGGCGGTACTCTCCTACGGCGACGGCAAGACACTTGAAATGCCGGTCTACGGCGGCACGGTCGGCCCGGACGTGATCGACATCCGGGCGCTCTACGGCAAGACCGGGATGTTCACCTACGACCCGGGGTTCCTCTCGACCGCCAGCTGCGGCTCGAAGATCACCTACATCGACGGCGATGCGGGCGTGCTCCTGTACCGCGGCTACCCGATCGAGCAGCTCGCCACGCACTGTGACTTTCTCGAGACCTGCTACCTCCTCCTTAACGGCGAGCTTCCGAACGCCGAGCAGAAGAAGTCCTTCGACTGGACGGTCACGCGCCACACCATGGTCCACGAGCAGCTCGCCCGCCTGTACCAGGGCTTCCGGCGCGACTCGCACCCGATGGCGGTGATGGTGGGCGTGGTCGGCGCGCTGTCGGCCTTCTATCACGACTCCCTGGACATCACGAACCCGGATCACCGCCAGATCTCGGCCTTCCGCCTCATCGCGAAGCTGCCGACCATCGTGGCCATGGCCTACAAGTACTCGATCGGCCAGCCCTTCATGTACCCCAAGAACAACCTCGACTACACCTCGAACTTCATGCGCATGATGTTCGGCGTGCCGGCCGAGGAATACGAGGTGAATCCCGTCCTCGTGCGCGCGCTCGACCGCATCCTGATCCTGCACGCGGACCACGAGCAGAACGCCTCCACCTCCACGGTGCGCCTGGCGGGCTCCTCTGGCGCCAATCCCTTCGCCTGCATCGCCTCCGGCATCGCCTGCCTCTGGGGCCCGGCTCACGGTGGCGCGAACGAGGCGGCCCTGCAGATGCTGCTCGACATCCAGCAGGAAGGCGGCGTCGAGAAGGTCGGCGAGTTCGTGAAGAAGGTGAAGGACAAGAACTCCGGCGTGAAGCTGATGGGCTTCGGCCACCGCGTGTACAAGAACTACGATCCGCGCGCCAAGCTCATGCAGGAGACCTGCCGCGAGGTGCTCGACGAGCTGGGCCTGCACAACGACCCGCTCTTCAAGCTGGCGATGGCGCTCGAGAAGGTGGCCCTCGAGGACGAGTACTTCGTCTCGCGCAAGCTCTACCCGAACGTCGACTTCTACTCCGGCATCGTGCAGCGCGCGCTGGGCATCCCGGTGTCGATGTTCACCTGCATCTTCTCGCTCGCGCGCACGGTCGGCTGGATCGCGCAGTGGAACGAGATGATCTCCGACCCGGAGCAGAAGATCGGCCGCCCGCGCCAGCTCTATGACGGCGCGGTGAAGCGCGACGTGCTCCCGATGGCGAAGCGCGGCTAGCGGCCGCGCCCGTCCGTCCCCAACCCGACCGAGGTTCCCCCCGATGTCCAGCGTCATGAAGCAGTTCGAAGCCTCCTCCGCGCTCTACGGCGCGAATGCGCCGTTCGTGGAGGAACTCTACGAGCGCTATCTCCAGGACCCGGCTTCCGTGGCCCCGGAGTGGCGCGCGCAGTTCGACGCGTGGCAGGGCAACGGGCAGGGCACCGACGTCGCCCACACCCCGGTGATCGAGGCGTTCGCGCAGGCGGCGCGCCACGGTCCCCGGGCCGCCGCCCCGGCGGCGAGCCTCTCGGCGATCGACCTCGAGCACGAGGACAAGCAGGCCAAGGTGCTCATGTTCATCCGGGCCCACCGCACGACGGGCTCGACCTACTCGCAACTCGACCCGCTGCAGCGCATGGACAAGCAGCCTGTGCCGGAGCTCGAGCTCGAATCCTATGGCCTGGGCCCGCAGGACCTCGACAGCGAGTTCTCGATGGGCTCGTTCGGCAACCGGCGCGAGCGCCGCAAGCTGCGCGACATCGTGGCCATGGTCCGCAAGACGTACTGCGGCACCATCGGCGTCGAATACATGTATCTCGCGTCGATGGAGGAGAAGCGCTGGCTGCGCGAGCGCTTCGAGGGCACGCTTTCCACGCCCAGCCTGAACGAGCGCCAGAAGCGCTTCCTCCTGGAGCGCATCACGGCCTCGGAAGTGCTCGAGCGCTACCTGCACACCCGTTATGTCGGCCAGAAGCGCTTCTCCGGCGAAGGCGGCGAGAGCCTGGTGCCCATGCTCGACATCATCATCGAGGAAGGTGGCGCGCAGGGCCTGAAGGAAGTCGTCATCGGGATGGCGCACCGCGGCCGCCTGAATGTCCTGGTGAACAACCTGGGCAAGGTGCCGGCCGACCTCTTCTCCGAATTCGAAGGCAAGAAGGCGACCGAGCTCGCCTCGGGCGACGTGAAGTACCACCAGGGCTTCTCGTCGGACATCCAGACGCCCGGCGGCACCGTGCACCTCACGCTCGCGTTCAACCCCTCCCACCTGGAGATCGTGAACCCGGTGGTCGAGGGGTCCGTGCGCGCCCGCCAGCATCGCCGCGGCGACATGAAGGGGGACCAGGTGCTGCCGCTCCTCATCCACGGCGACGCCGCCTTCGCGGGCCAGGGCGTGGTGATGGAGACGCTCGCCCTCTCGCAGACGCGCGGCTACAGGACGGGCGGCACGATCCACGTGGTGGTGAACAACCAGATCGGCTTCACGACCTCGGACACGCGCGACACGCGCTCCTCGCTCTATTGCACGGGCATCGCCAAGATGATCGAGGCGCCCGTCTTCCACGTGAACGGCGACGATCCGGAGGCCGTCGCGATGGTCGCGAAGATCGCGCTCGACTACCGCATGACGTACAAGAAGGACGTCGTGATCGACATGGTTTGCTTCCGGCGCCTCGGCCACAACGAGCAGGACGAGCCGTTCGTCACGCAGCCCCTGATGTACAAGAAGATCGCGCAGCACCCGGGCACCCGCAAGCTGTACGCCGAGAAGCTCGAGAAGGAAGGCATCACCACCGCCGGTTTCGCCGACGAGCTGGTCACGAGCTTCCGGGCGAAGCTCGACGAGGGCAAGCCCCTCAACCCGAAGATCCTCTACGGCCTGCGCCCGGCGCTCGCGGTCGACTGGGCGCCCTACATGGGCGTCGAATGGCGCCGCGCCGCGAACACGTCGGTGCCCATCGACCGCCTGAAGCACCTGGCCCAGCGCCTCACGGACATCCCGCCCAACTTCAAGCTGCACCCGACGGTCGAGCGCATGCTCGCCGCGCGTCGCGAGATGGGTGCGGGCAAGGTGGCGCTCGACTGGGGCATGGCGGAGAACCTCGCCTATGCCTCGCTCGTGGACGAAGGCCACCCGGTGCGTCTCTCGGGCCAGGACTGCGGTCGCGGCACCTTCGCCCACCGCCACGCCGTTCTGCACGACCAGAACCGCGAGAAGTGGGACTCGGGCACTTACCTGCCGTTGCAGCACATCCGCTCCGGCCAGGCCAATTTCCTGGTGATCGATTCGCTCCTTTCCGAGGAAGCGGTGCTCGGCTTCGAGTACGGCTACGCGACGGCGCACCCGTTCGAGCTCGTGCTCTGGGAAGCGCAGTTCGGCGACTTCGCGAACGGCGCCCAGGTGGTGATCGACCAGTTCATCGCCTCGGGCGAGGCCAAGTGGGGGCGCCTCTGCGGCCTCACGATGCTCCTGCCCCACGGCTACGAGGGGCAGGGTCCCGAGCATTCCTCGGCGCGCCTGGAGCGCTACCTGCAGCTTTGCGCGGAACACAACATCCAGGTGGTGGTGCCGTCGACCCCCGCGCAGTTCTTCCACATGCTGCGCCGGCAAATCATCCGGCCGATGAGAAAGCCCTCATCGTGATGACGCCCAAGAGCCTGCTGCGGCGCAAGGAATCCGCTTCGCCTCTCGAGGATCTCGCGACCGGCGGCTTCCAGTGCGTGATCCCCGATCCCGCGAAGCCCGCGCCGAAGAAGGTGAAGCGCATCGTGTTCTGCTCGGGCAAGGTGTACTTCGACATCGCCGCGGAGCGCGACAAGCGCGCGCTCGAGGAGATCGCGATCGTGCGCATCGAGCAGCTCTACCCGTTCCCGCACGAGGATTTCCAGGCGCAGATCGACCTCTACCCGAACGCGAAGAGCATCGTCTGGGCCCAGGAAGAGCCCGCCAACCAGGGCGCGTGGCACCGCATCCAGCACTACCTGCTCGAGCACCTGAGGCCCGAGCACGTCCTCACCGCCGCGCAGCGCAAGTCGTCGGCCTCGCCGGCGGTGGGCTATCTCGCCCTGCACAACCAGCAGCAGAAGGAAATCATCGACACGGCCCTTACGCTCGAGGCCGCGGCAACCCACAAGAAGGCGGTCGCCTGACGCCCCCCGGCGCGGCGCATCACGGGAAGGAAACGCCATGCAAGTCGAAGTGAAAGTCCCGCAGCTCTCGGAAAGCGTCTCGGAGGCGACCCTCGTCGCCTGGCACAGGAAGGTCGGCGAGGCGGTCAAGCGCGACGAGAACCTCGTCGACATCGAGACCGACAAGGTCGTGATGGAACTGCCGGCGCCCGCCGATGGCGTCATCGCGAGGATCGTGAAGGAGGGCGGCTCGCTCGTCGCCTCCGGCGAGGTGATCGCGGTGATCGACACCGAGGCGAAAGCCTCGGTCGCCGCGACCCCCGCCCCGGCCAAGGCCGCCATGGCCGCGAATGCGCCTTCGGAGAAGCCAGCCGCCGGCGCGGCGGCAGGCAAGGCCGGCGCGCCGTCGCCCTCGGCGAGCAAGATCGCCGCCGAGAAGGGCATCGACCCGGTTTCGGTCGCGGGCACGGGCCGGGACGGCCGCGTGACCAAAGGCGACGTGCTGGCTGCCGGCACCGCGCCGGCGCCCGCACCCGCCGCGGCGAAGCCGTCGTCGCCCGCGGCGCCCATCCCTGCCGGCAGCCGCCCGGAGCAACGCGTGCCCATGACGCGCCTTCGCGCCCGCGTGGCCGAGCGCCTCGTGCAGTCGCAGTC
The DNA here is from genome assembly GCA_016711875.1 of Betaproteobacteria bacterium. GTDB lineage: Bacteria > Pseudomonadota > Gammaproteobacteria > Burkholderiales > Usitatibacteraceae > FEB-7. The sequence continues at coordinate 42,064 of JADJSD010000003.1, forward strand.
GACCGCCGCCATCCTCACCACCTTCAACGAGGTGAACATGGCGCCGGTGATGGACCTGCGCAACCGGTACAAGGACAAGTTCGAGAAGGAGCACGGCGTGAAGCTCGGCTTCATGTCGTTCTTCGTGAAGGCCGCCGTGCACGCCCTGCGCAAGTACCCGGTCGTCAATGCCAGCATCGACGGCACGGACATCGTGTACCACGGCTTCTTCGACATCGGCATCGCCGTCGGAAGCGAGCGCGGCCTCGTCGTGCCCATCCTGCGCAACGCGGACCAGATGACCATCGCCGACATCGAGAAGGCCATCGCGGATTTCGGCAAGCGCGCCAAGGACGGCAAGATCACCCTCGAGGAGCTCACCGGCGGCACATTCTCCATTTCCAACGGCGGGGTCTTCGGCTCGATGCTCTCGACGCCGATCATCAATCCGCCGCAGAGCGCCATCCTCGGCGTGCACGCCACGAAGGAACGCGCGGTCGTCGAGAACGGCCAGGTCGTCGTGCGCCCGATGAACTACCTGGCGCTCTCCTACGACCACCGGATCATCGACGGGCGCGAAGCGGTGCTTTCGCTCGTGGCGATGAAGGAAGCGCTGGAGGACCCCGCGCGCCTGCTGCTGGACGTCTAGGAAGGCCGCCGGCTTGGCGCGACGCAAGAAGGCGAAATGGAAGGCCACCGACCTCCTGCGACGGGCCTTCTTCTTCGTCCTGGGATCGCTCCTCGTGGGTTTTCTCGCGGTCTTCCTCGAGCAGACGCTTCACGTGTACCTGCCGCGGCACTTCGCCGTCTCGCTCGCGGTGGGCATCGCCGTGGCGGCCACGTTCTGGCTGCTGGGGCTGCTCAAGCACCCGCCGATGTTCCTGAAGAACGTGCATCCGGTCGCGGCCGGGGTGTGCGCGGGGCTCGGGGTGCATATCGCGCGGTTCTGGCTTCGCTGACGCGGGGCGAGGCTTGGGAACCGCAGATGAACGCAGATGAACACAGATGAAAGCCGGGGCGCTTGCGTCCGCGGATAAACCTCGAACAGGAACGCCATCCATGTCCCAGACATTCGACGTCGTCGTCATCGGTGCCGGCCCCGGCGGCTACATCGCCGCGGTGCGCGCAGCCCAGCTCGGCCTCAAGACCGCCTGCATCGAGGGCTGGGCCAACCCGAAGGGCGAGCTCGCCCTGGGCGGCACCTGCCTCAACGTGGGCTGCATTCCGTCGAAGGCGCTGCTCGCCACGAGCGAGGAATTCGAGAAGGCCAACCACCATCTCGACGAGCACGGCATCAGCGTCGCGGGCGTGAAGATCGACGTGGGCCGCATGCAGGCCCGCAAGGACGCCATCGTCGGCAAGATGACCAAGGGCGTCGAGTTCCTCTTCAAGAAGAACAAGATCACCTGGGTGAAGGGCTTCGGCAAGCTCGTCGCCAACGGGGACCTCTACACGGTCGAGGTGACGCTCGGGGACAGGAAGGAGTCCGTCCAGGCGAAGCACGTCATCGTCGCCACGGGCTCGAAGGCCCGGCAGCTGCCCAACGTGCCGGTGGACAACCAGGCCATCTGCGACAACGAGGGCGCGCTCGCCTTCGGCACCGTGCCCAAGCGCCTGGGCGTCATCGGCGCGGGCGTCATCGGCCTGGAGCTCGGCAGCGTCTGGCGCCGCCTGGGCGCCGAGGTGACGATTCTCGAGGCGCTGCCGGAATTCCTCTCGCCCTGCGACGAGGCCGTGCAGAAGGAGGCCTGGAAGGCCTTCACGAAGGAGCAGGGCCTCGAGATCCGCCTGGGCGTGAAGATCGAGAAGGTCTCCACGCGCAAGAACTCCGCGGTGGTGATCGAGTACACGGACGACAAGGGCCTCGCGCAGAAGCTCGAGTGCGACAAGCTCGTGGTTTCCGTGGGACGCGTGCCCAACACCGACGGCCTGGGGGCCACCAACGTCGGGCTCAAGGTGGACGAGCGCGGCTTCGTCGAGGTGGACGGGCAGTGCCGCACCAACCTGCCCAACGTCTGGGCCATCGGCGACGTGGTGCGCGGCCCGATGCTCGCGCACAAGGCCGAGGACGAGGGCGTGATGGTGGCCGAGCTCATCGCCGGGCAGAAGCCGCACATCGACTACGACTGCATCCCGTGGATCATCTACACCTCGCCGGAGATCGCGTGGGTGGGCCTCACGGAGAAGAAGGCGAAGGAGAAGGGCATCGCCGTGCGCACGGGCCAGTTCCCGTTCGCCATCAACGGCCGGGCCCTGGGCACGGGGCAGACGCAGGGCTTCGTGAAGATCGTGGCCGACGCGGCCACGGATCGCGTGCTCGGCGTGCACATCGTCCACGCGCACGCCTCCGACCTGATCCAGGAGGCGGTGACGGTGATGGAGTTCAAGGGGGCGGCGGAGGACATCGCTCGCATCTGCCATGGGCATCCGACGCTGTCGGAGGTGATGCGCGAGGCCGCGCTCGCGGTGGACAAGCGCTCGCTCAACTCCTAGCCCTCCGGGCTGGCAAAGCGTTGGAACCGCAGATGAACGCAGATGAACGCAGATGACTTGGGAGGGCTTGATCCCCGTGCCCATGGTCGCATCGGTACCGTGCATCCGGTCGCACACATTCAAAATGTCACGGGCCATCTGCGTTCATCTGCGTTCATCTGCGGTTCCAACGCCTTTCGACATCCATGACCGCGCTGCCTGAAATCCCCGAGTACGAGGACGAAGACCTCGAGCCCGCGGACCCGAACCAGTACTCGGGCCCCCTCGAGTGGTACTGGCACTTCCAGCAGCGCCAGGACTTCGAGTCCGACAGCGACCAGCTGCGCGTCCTGGAAATGCTCGAGCGCCTCTTCGGCGAGCTCGAGGACTACCGCCAGTACCGCGCCGGCAGGCTCAACCGCCTGGTGACGAACCTTGGCGCGGGCAGGAGGCCCCCGCGCGGCATGTACATCTGGGGCGGCGTGGGGCGCGGCAAGTCGCTCATGATGGACGCCTTCTTCAAGGTGAGCCGCCACCGGCGCAAGCGCCGCGTCCACTTTCACGAGTTCATGCGCGAGATCCACGCCCGCATGCGCGCGCTGCCCGGCACGGAAGACCCGCTCGAGACGATCTCCACCGAGATCGCCCGCGAGCTGCGCCTGCTCTGCTTCGACGAATTCCACGTGAGCGACATCGCCGACGCCATGATCCTGGCGCGGCTGCTCGAGCTCCTGATCGCCAGGGGCGTCGTCTTCGTGATGACCTCCAACTACGACCCCGACGGCCTTTACCCCAACGGCCTGCAGCGCGCGCGGTTCCTGCCCGCGATCGAGGTCCTCAAGCGCGACCTCGACGTCGTGGCCCTGGGCGGCGGCACGGACCACCGGCGCCGCATCCTCGAGCGGCTCAAGGTCTGGTACACGCCGCCGGGCGAGGAGGCCGACGCGCACCTCGCGGATTTCTTCGAGGCCGTCACGAAGGCCTCGTTCGTCACCGGCGGCACCGTCGAGGCGGGCGGCCGGCCCATCCCTTACCGCCGGCGGGCGAAGGGCGTGGTGTGGTTCGAATTCGCGCCCCTGTGCATGGAGCCGCATTCGCAGGCCGACTATCTCGAGATCGCGAGCGGCTACCACACCGTGCTCGTCTCCGGCGTTCCGCAGCTCACCAGCGCGCAGACGGACGTGATCCGCCGCCTGACGTGGCTGGTCGACGTCTTCTACGACCGCAAGGTGCGGCTGGTGATCTCGGCGGAGGTCCAGCCCGAGGACATCGTCGCGCCCACGAACGAGCAGACCGGGCCCGGGCGCATGGTGCGCACCGAGTTCCTGCGCACCGCGAGCCGGCTGCGCGAGATGCAGTCGCGGGACTACTTCGCCCGCAAGCACGCCTCGGCCGAGAATCCGCAGGTGATGCAGTCGAGGTAGCATTTCCGGACGATCCGCCGACGTGAACCGCCGCGCCCAGGGAGACCGCATCGACCATGTTCAAGGCCATCACCCTCACGAAGGACCCTGACGCGTTCGCCGCGCGGGTCGCGCAGCTCGACGAGTCGCAATTGCCGGAGGGCGACGTCACGGTCCGCGTGGCGTATTCGACGGTCAACTACAAGGACGCCCTGGCGATCACCAACGCGTCGCCCGTGGTGCGGCGCTGGCCGATGGTGGCGGGCATCGACGGCGCCGGTGTGGTGGAGGTTTCGAGCCACCCCCTCTGGAGGGTGGGCGACGAAGTGATCCTGAACGGCTGGGGTGTCGGCGAGACCCATTGGGGCTGCCTTTCGCAAAGGGCCCGGCTGAGCGGCGACTGGCTGGTTCGGCTTCCGGCGGGGATGGGCGCGCGCCAGGCGATGGCGATCGGCACGGCGGGCTACACGGCCATGCTTTGCGCGCTGGCGCTCGCGAAGCAGGGCGTCACCCGCGAGCTCGGCGACGTCCTGGTCACCGGGGCGACGGGCGGCGTGGGCAGCATTGCAGTCGCCATCCTCGCGAAGTGGGGCTTCCGCGTGGTCGCCTCGACCGGCAAGGCGGCCGAGGCGGATTGGCTCAAGGCCCTGGGCGCCGCGGAGGTCATCGGTCGCGAAACGCTCTCCCCGCCGGGCAAGCCTCTCCAGAAGGAGCGCTGGGCCGGTGTCATCGATTCGGTCGGGAGCCACACCCTCGCCAACGCGTGCGCGCAATCGAAGTACCGCGGCGTGGTGGCGGCCTGCGGGCTCGCGCAGGGAATGGACTTCCCGGGCTCCGTGGCGCCCTTCATCCTGCGGGGCGTGCGGCTCATCGGCGTGGACAGCGTGATGGCGCCCCGGACGGATCGCGAGGAGGCCTGGGCCCGCCTCGCCGCGGATCTCGCGCCGGCCGTCGTGGATTCGATCGCGACGCCGATCGGGCTCGCCGAAGCCATCGCGAGGGCGCCGGACGTCCTGGCGGCCCGCATCCGGGGCCGTCTCGTGGTGGACGTGAACGCCTGACGGGTCCGGGCTCCGGGTAAACCCGGGGGGCGAAGCGACGCCGGTTGAGGCGGATCAACGGCTCGCCCGCGGCGGGCCCTACGCTCCTGAGGATCGACGCCCGCCCGTCAGGGATTCGTAAGGCCGGGCGTGGCAGCATGCAATACGGGGGCGCCATGCCCCGGCCGAAAGGGCCGCCGCGAAGCACGGCGTGGCCCGCGTGAACCGCCGAACGAGGAGAGCCATGACCACGTACAAGGAATTCCACGCCCGCTCCGTCCGCGACCCCGAGGCCTTCTGGGCCGAAGAGGCGAAGCGCATCCACTGGCACAAGCCTTTCGACAAGGTCCTCGACTACGCGAAACCGCCGTTCCGGTCGTGGTTCCCCGGCGGCCTCACGAACCTCTGCTACAACGCGGTCGACCGCCACCTCGAGGCGCGCGCGAGCCAGAAGGCGCTCGTGTGGATCTCGACGGAAGTGAACGAGGAGAAGAGCTGGACGTACGCCCAGCTCGCCGACGAGGTGAACCGCTTCGCCGCCATTCTCCAGTCCCTCGGCGTCGGCAAGGGTGACCGCGTCCTCATCTACATGCCGATGGTGCCCGAGGCCGTGTTCGCGATGCTCGCCACGGTGCGCATCGGCGCGGTGCACTCGGTGGTCTTCGGCGGCTTCGCGGCGGCGAGTCTCGCGGCGCGCATCGACGATGCCACGCCCAAGGTGATGATCACTTCGGATTCGGGCTCGCGCGGCGGCAAGGGCATTCCCCTGAAGCCCCTCGTCGACGAGTCCATCCGCCTCGCGAAGACGCCCCCGGCGCACGTGGTCATCGTGAACCGCGGTCTCGACCCGGGGATGACCCGCGTGCCGGGCCGCGACCTCGACTACGCCGAACTGTCGGCGAAGTTCTCCGGCGTGCAGGTTCCCGTGACGTGGCTCGAATCCAACGAGCCCTCGTACATCCTCTACACCAGCGGCACCACGGGCAAGCCCAAGGGCGTGCAGCGGGACACGGGCGGCTATTGCGTCGCCCTCGCCGCGTCGATGGAGCACATCTACTGCTCCAAGCCGGGCGAGGCGTACTTCTCCACCTCGGACATCGGCTGGGTCGTGGGGCACTCGTACATCGTCTACGGCCCGCTCATCAACGGCTCGACGACGATCATGTTCGAAGGGCTTCCCATCAGGCCGGACCCGGGTATCTGGTGGAAGATCGTGGCCGACTACAAGGTCACCTCGATGTTCTCCTCGCCCACGGCGATCCGGGTGCTGAAGAAGCAGGATCCGGCGTTCATGAAGAAGTACGACACCTCGAGCCTGCGCTACCTGTTCCTCGCCGGCGAACCGCTCGACGAGCCGACGGCCCGATGGGTCGACGAGGCGCTCGGCGTGCCCATCGTGGACAACTACTGGCAGACGGAGACGGGCTGGCCGCTTCTTTCGGCGTGCCCGGGTGTCGAGGACACGCCGCGCAAGTTCGGCTCGCCCTCGTTCCCCGTCTACGGCTACAACGTGAAGATCAAGGACGAGGTCACGGGGCACGAGACCGCGCCCGACCAGAAGGGTGTGCTCTGCGTCATCCCGCCGCTGCCGCCGGGTGCCATGACCACCGTCTGGGGCGACGACGAGCGTTACGTCTCCACGTATTACAAGAGCTTCAAGGACGAGGTGGTCTACTCCACCTTCGACTGGGCCGTGCGCGACGCGGACGGCTATTACTACGTGCTCGGTCGCACCGACGACGTGATCAACGTGGCCGGGCACCGGCTGGGCACGCGGGAGATCGAGGAGGCCGTGCAGGCCCACGCCGGCATCGCGGAGGTCGCGGTGGTGGGCGTGGCCGACGCTCTGAAGGGCCAGGTGCCCGTCGCTTTCGCGGTGGCGAAGGACGCGGGCAAGACGGCCACGAAGGAACTCGCGGCGGCCCTCGAGAAGGAGGTGATGGCCACGGTGGACAAGGAACTCGGCGCGATCGCGCGGCCGTCGCGCGTGCACTTCGTCTCGGTGCTCCCGAAGACGCGATCCGGCAAGCTCCTGCGCCGCTCGATCCAGGCGCTTTGCGAAGGCCGGGACCCGGGCGACCTCACGACGATCGAGGACCCCGCGGCCCTCGAGCAGATCCGCGCCGCCCTCAAGGGTTGAAGCGGGCGATCCTCCCGGACGTCCTCGCGCCGGGTCTCGCGCTGGTGTTCTGCGGCACGGCCCCGAGCCGCGCGTCGGCGGCCGCGAAGGCCTATTACGCCAAGCCGGGCAACCGGTTCTGGCCGGCGCTGCACGCGGCCGGGTTCACGCCGTGGCGCTTCCAGCCGGGCGAGTACGCGATGCTCCGCGCGCTCGGCATCGGCCTCACGGACCTGTGCAAGGGGCATTCGGGCAACGACGACGAACTGCCGGACGGCAGCCTGGATTCCCGATCGCTGCGTCGCAAGATCCGGCGCTACCGGCCCCGCATCGTCGCGTTCACGAGCAAGAACGCCGCGCGGGGCTATCTCGGCCGGGAGGTCGCCTACGGTTGGCAGGCGGATGAAGAAGGGTGCACGCGGTTCTTCGTGCTCACTTCGCCCTCGGGACAGGCCGCGCGATTCTGGGACCTGGCCCCGTGGCGGGAACTGTCGCTCGCTTGGGCCGCCGTCACTTCTTCGGGCACGGACCCACGTACTTGCCTTCCATCTTCTGGGTCATGCTCATCTTCTGGCCGCCCTGGGCCATCTGCATCTTCATGTTCATCCGGAAGCCGTCGGGCACGAAGGTGATGTCGGTGTCCGCGGTCATCGCCATCTCGCCCTTGCACACCATCTTGTAGCTGGCGGTGTTGCCGGACATCCGGAAGTCCTTCATCTGGCAGTTCTTGGGCATCTCGCCGCCCCTGCCGAGTTGCCCGCCCTCGATGTCCTTGTCCGTGACGCATTGCTGCATGTTCAGGTTCTGCTTGCCCGCGCCGCCGGGCATGTCCATCTCCATCTTGTACGCGTAGAGGCCCGGCTTCATCTTGCCTTTCATCGCGTCGGCGGGGGACTGCGCGAGGACGGCGGGGGCGGCGACGAGGGCGGCGAGCGCGAGTAGGGCGGCATTCTTCATGGCGGCGTTCGGAGGGCGGGTTGTCGATGCGACGAGAATACCACCGGCGCGTCGGGGAAGCGCCGCGGCCCGGTAGAATTGCGGCATGGCCCGCGCACTCGAACTGCCCTACGACGCGACCACCGGTTGCGCCGAGCGGCTGCCGTGGTTCGAGCGGATCCGCGCGCTGGGCTGGGCGGTCTACCTCGACAGCGGCGACCGGGCTCGCACGGGCGGGCGCTACGACGTGCTGGCGGCCGCGCCGCGGGCGACGCTCGTCTCGCGCGGCGGCGAGATCCGCCTCGAGCGCGGCGGCGAGATCTCGCGCTGGCGCGGCAGCGCGTTCGACGGGCTCAAGGCCCTGGCGGCGCCGGCCCGCGGGAGTGAGGCGGGTTGGCCTCTCGCCGGCGGCACCCTGGGTTATTTCGGCTACGAGCTCGGTCGGGCGGGCGCCAAGTTGCCCGACGCCAAGGCCGGCACCGTGCCGTTCATGCCGGAGGCCGCATTCGGCCTGTACCCGTGGACGGTCGTCATCGATCACAAGCTCAGGCGGGCGGGCCTCACCTCGCTGGAGGACTTCCCCGAGGACGAAGCGCTCCGGATTCGCGAGCGGCTCCTGGCGGGCGAGCCGCCGCCGCGCGAGCCCTTTCGCGTGCTGGGGGACATCGCGAGCACGCTGGAGCGCGAGGCCTACCTGCCGCGCGCGGCGCGCGTCATCGACTACATCCGGGCCGGCGACATCTACCAGGCGAACCTCACGCGCGAGTTCCGCATCCGCTACCGCGGCGACACTTGGGAGTTCTACCGGCGCCTGCACGAGACGAATCCGGCGCCGATGGGCGCCTACCTCGAATTCCCGTTCGGCGTGGTGCTTTCGAGTTCCCCGGAGCGCTTCATCACCGTCGAGGGCCGCGAGGCCGTGACGCAGCCCATCAAGGGTACGCGCCGGCGGCGGGCCGATCCGGCGGAGGACGCCCGCGTGCGAGCCGAACTCTCGGCCTCGCGCAAGGACCGCGCCGAGAACGTGATGATCGTCGACCTGGTGCGCAACGATTTCGGCCGCGTGTGCGAGACGGGCAGCGTGGCCGTGCCGAAGATCTGCGAGCTGGAGAGTTTCGCCACCGTGCACCATCTCGTGAGCACGGTCACCGGCCGGCTCGCGCCCGGCGTCTCGGCGGTCGACCTGCTCGCGGCCTGCTTTCCCGGTGGCTCGATCACCGGCGCCCCCAAGCGCCGCGCCATGGAAGTCATCGACGAGCTCGAACCCCATCGCCGCGAGGTGTACTGCGGCGCCATCGGCTACCTCTCGCCCGCGGGCCGCCTCGACATGAGCATCCCGATCCGCACGACCCTCGCGACCGAGGGGGAGCTGCGCTTCTACGCCGGCGGGGGCATCGTCGCGGATTCCTCGCCCGAGGCGGAATTCGAGGAGACCGAGGTGAAGATCGCGGCCATCCGGCGCGCGCTCTCGCGCTTCGCCTCGCCCTCGGAGCCGCCGGCCGACAAGGCCGCGATGCGCAAGGCCTGCCTGCTGCGCCGCGACGCGCTCTTCGCCGACGGGAGCGAGGCCTTCTCGAAGGCGATGGCCGGGCGGCTTCGCTCGATGCCCGAGTACGCGCGCGCACGAACCGTGCTCGCGACGCTCGGCTTCGGCACGGAATGGGACACGCGTCCCTTCGCGAAGGCCGTGCTCGCCGACGGCAAGCGTCTCGTGCTGCCGCGCGTGGTTCGCTCGCCGCGTTCCCTGGCGCTGCATGCGGTCACGGATCTCGAGGCCGACCTGGTGCCGGGCATCTGGGGCATCGAGGAGCCCGATCCCTTCCGCGCGGCGCCCGTGGCCCTCGCCGACGTCGACTTCGCCCTGGTGCCCGCGCTCGCCTGCGACGCGGCCGGCAACCGGCTGGGCTATGGCGCGGGCTACTTCGACCGCTTGCTCTCCGGTGCCGGTCCGCGCACCCTGCTCGTGGTCGCGCTGCCCGACGGTCTCGTCGAGGGTCGTGTCCCCCACGAGCCTCACGACGTGCCCGTCGACGCGCTCGTCACCGAATCCCGAATCCTGCGCACGAGGAACCTGCCATGACCGCCGCTCTCATCGACGGAAAAGCCATCGCCGCGAGCGTTCGCGCCGAGACCGCCATCCGCGCCGCCCGCCTCGCCGCGGCCGGCACGGTGCCGGGCCTGGCCGTCGTCATCGTGGGGGACGATCCCGCGAGCCGACTCTACGTGCGCAGCAAGGCCCAGGCCTGCGAGGCGGCGGGCCTTCGTTCCTGGGTGCACGCGATGCCCGCCGACACGCCCCTCGAGCGCCTGGTGGCCTTCGTTCACGAACTGAACGGCGATCCGGAAGTGCACGGCATCCTCGTCCAGCTGCCGCTGCCGGGGCGCCTGGATGCGCGGCTCGTCATCGAGGCGATCGACCCGCAGAAGGACGTGGACGGCTTCCACTACCAGAACGTCGGTGCGCTCGTCGTGGGCGACCCGGCCTTCTATCCCTGCACGCCCTGGGGCGTGATGAGGATGCTGGAGCACGAGGGCGTCGCGATCGACGGCGCGCACGCCGTCGTGGTGGGCCGCTCGACCATCGTGGGCAAGCCCATGGCGCTCATGCTGCTCAACGCCGGCGCGACGGTGACCATCTGCCACTCGCATACGCGGGATCTTTCCGCACAGACGCGGCAAGCCGACATCCTGGTGGCCGCCGCCGGCCGCGCGCGCATCATCGGCGCCGGCATGGTCAAGGCGGGGGCGACGGTGATCGACGTCGGCATCAACCGCCTGCCGGACGGCAAGCTCGTCGGGGATGTGGACTTCGAGGCGGTCGCCCCGGTGGCCGCGCGCATCACGCCCGTGCCGGGCGGCGTCGGCCCCATGACCATCGCGATGCTGCTCGCCAACACGATCCGCTCGGCGGAACGGGCGGCCGGCTTCGCGCTCGCCGCCGGCGAGACCCGAATCGCCTGAACGCAACCGGGAGACGATGTCCATGACGCACCCCTACGACCAGGGCCTCGAGCGCAACGACGCGAACTACACGGCGCTCACGCCGGTGTCCTATCTCGCCAAGGCCGCTTACGTGTACCCCGAGACCATCGCCGTGATCCACGGCAGCCTGCGTCGTCCCTGGAAGGACGTCTACGCGCGCTGCCGGCGACTCGCCTCGGCGCTCGCCGGGCGCGGCATCCGCCGCGGCGACACGGTGGCGGCGATGCTGCCGAACGTGCCGGCCATGGTGGAGCTGCACTTCGGCCCGGCCATGATCGGGGCCGTGGTGAACACGCTCAACACCCGCCTGGACCCGGAAGCCATCGCGTTCATGCTGGACCATGGCGAGGCGAAGGTGCTCTTCACCGACCGGGAATTCAGCGGCACGGTCGAGAAGGCGCTGGCCCTTTGCCAGGCGAAGCCCCTGGTGATCGACGTGGACGACGCGATGCACGAGGGCGGGAAGTTCCTGGGCGAGAAGGAGTACGAGGCGTTCCTGCACGAGGGCAATCCGGAGTTCGCGTGGACGTTCCCCCCCGACGAATGGGACGCCATCTCGCTCAACTACACCTCCGGTACCACCGGGAATCCCAAGGGCGTCGTCTACCACTATCGCGGCGCCTACCTCAACGCGATCAACAACATCATCGACTGGTCGATGCCCAAGCACCCCACCTACCTGTGGACGCTGCCGATGTTCCACTGCAACGGCTGGTGCTTCAACTGGACGATGGCGGCCGCGGCCGGCACGAACGTGTGCCTGCGCAAGGTGGACCCCCGGCACATCCTCGACCTGATCCGCGAGCACAAGGTGACGCATTACTGCGGCGCGCCGATCGTCCACTCCATGCTGATGAACGCGCCGGCCGAATGGAAGGCGGGCATCGACCACGAGGTGCACTGCCTGGTGGCCGCCGCGCCGCCGCCGGCCGCCGTGATCGAAGGCATGGGGCGAATGGGTTTCGACATCACGCACGTCTACGGGCTCACCGAAACCTACGGGCCGGCGGCGGTCTGCGCGAAGCACGAGGCCTGGAACGCGCTTTCCATCGAGGAGCAGGTGAAGAAGAACGGCCGCCAGGGCGTGGCCTACCTGCTCGAGGAGGGGATGACCGTCCTCGACCCGGAATCGCTGGAGCCGGTGCCGTGGGATGGCGAGACCATGGGCGAGATCATGTTCCGCGGCAACATCACCATGAAGGGCTACCTCAAGAACCCGAAGGCCACGGCGGAGGCGTTCCGGGGAGGCTGGTTCCATTCGGGCGATCTCGCCGTCATGCAGCCGGACGGCTACATCAAGATCAAGGACCGATCCAAGGACGTCATCATTTCCGGGGGCGAGAACATCTCGTCGCAGGAGGTCGAGGACGTCCTGTTCGGCCATCCCGCCGTGATGCTCGCCGCCGTCGTCGCGCAGCCGGACGAGAAGTGGGGCGAGACGCCGTGCGCGTTCGTCGAGCTGAAGGAAGGGGCGGTGGTGACCGAGGCGGAGCTCATCGAGTTCTGCAAGGCGCGGATGGCGAAGTTCAAGATCCCGAAGTCGGTCGTGTTCGGGGCGCTGCCCAAGACGTCGACGGGGAAGATCCAGAAGTTCCTGCTGCGGGACCGGGCGCGCAGCAAGAGCTCTTTCGAGTGATGCGGGTGCAATTCTCGGGACGCCGATGAACGCCGATGTCACGCCGATGAGCGCCGATTATTTCCCTGGGTATTGGCTAGGATCTCGTTGGCGTCCACTTAACTCGTTGTTCTGATGGCACGCGACCCGCATTGCGCTTCTGTCGTATCGGCGTTCATCGGCGTGACATCGGCGTTCATCGGCGTTCCCAAGATTTTGGCGGCATCACTCCCCGACCTCTCCTCCGGGAATCCTCAAAATGACCGTTATGCGTGAAGGATCGGTACTCTGCCTCGACCCCCACGGTTTCCACCGCATCCGCTGGACGGAGTGGGGCGACCCGCAGAACCCCCGCGTCCTCGTCTGCGCCCACGGCCTCACCCGCTGCGGCCGCGACTTCGACTACCTCGCCGAGCGCATGTCCGACGAATACCGCGTCGTCTGCCCCGACACTGCCGGCCGGGGCAGGAGCGACTGGCTCGCCGACAAGAACGACTACGGCTACCCGGTCTACTGCGCGGATGCCGCGGCGATGCTCGCGGCGCTGGGTGCCGAGCGCGTCGACTGGGTGGGCACCTCGATGGGCGGCATTCTCGGCATGCTCCTCGCCGCGCAACCGCGTACCCCCGTGGCCAAGCTGGTGCTCAACGACGTCGGCTCGGTCGTGCCCAAGGCCTCGCTCGAGCGCATCGCGCAGTACGTGGGCCTCGCGCCCGCGTTCGAATCCCTCGAGCAGCTCGAAGCGGCGATGCGCTCCGTGAGCCCGTTCGGCGAACTCTCGGCCGCGCAGTGGCGCCACCTCGCGGTCCACGTGGCGCGCCGGGGCGAGGACGGCAAGTGGCGGTTCCACTACGACCCGGGCGTGGCGGTGCCCTTCAAGGGCGCGGTGCACGCGGATATCGACCTCTCGCCCTGGTGGAACGCCGTGCGCTCGCCGGTGCTCATCCTGCGCGGCGACGCCTCGGACCTGCTCACGCCGGACATCCTCGAACGCATGCTCGAGCGGCCGGGAACTCAGGCGGTCGAGGTCCCCCGCACGGGCCACGCGCCCATGCTGTTGGATGACGACCAGGTCGGCGTCATCCGCGATTTCCTCCTCGCGTGAGCGTGGCGCCGCTCGACTGCGCGATCGTCGGCGCCGGCCACAACGGACTCGCCTGCGCCTGCTACCTCGCGGGCGCCGGGATGAAGGTCGGCGTATTCGAGCGTCGGGACGTCGTGGGTGGAGCGGCCGTGACCGAGGCCTTCCATCCGGGCTTCCGGAATTCCGCGGCCAGCTACACCGTGAGCCTGCTCAACCCGAAGGTGATCCGCGACCTGCGCCTCGCCGAGCACGGCCTCGAGGTCGTCGAGCGGCCCTTCTCGAACTTCCTGCCGACGGCTGATGGCGGTTACCTGAAAATGGGCGGCGGCCTCGAGGCGTCGCAACGCGAGGTGGCGAAATTCAGCGCGCGCGACGCGGCTCGCCTGCCGGCGTATTACGAGCGGCTCGAGCGCGTGGCGGACGTCCTGCGCGGCCTGCTGCTCGAAACCCCGCCCAATGCCGGGGGCGGGATCGGCGAGATTCTGCGCGCGTGGAAGGCGGGGCGGAGCCTCGCGGGCCTGCTCCTCGCCGCGCAGCGGGACGTGCTCGACCTCTTCACGATGTCGGCAGCGGAGTGGCTGGACCGCTGGTTCGAGTCGGACCCGATCCGCGCCTGCTTCGGGTTCGACAGCGTGGTCGGCAACTTCGCCAGCCCCTATTCGCCCGGCACGGCGTATGTCCTCCTGCACCACGTCTTCGGCGAGGTGAACGGGAAGAAGGGCTCTTGGGGCCATGCGATCGGGGGAATGGGCGCCATCACGCAGGCGCTCGCGAAGGAAGCCGAGGCCCGCGGCGTTGCGATCCGCACCGGCGCAGGTGTGGCGCGCATTGTCTCGCGGGAAGGTCAGGCGACGGGCCTCGTGCTCGACGACGGCACCGAGATCGCCGCGCGCTGCGTGGCCGGCAATGCCAACCCGCGCGTCCTGGCCCGACTCGCCGGCGGGGAAGGGTGGCCCGAAGCGATCCGCGACTTCGCCTGCGAGTCGGCCACCTTCCGCATGAACGTCGCGCTCGCGGAATTGCCGGATTTCACCTGCCTGCCCGGCACCGCGCAGGCGCCTCATCACGGCTCGGGCATCATCCTCGCGCCCACGCTCGACTACATGGACCGCGCGCACGCGAGCGCCCGCGACGGCGGCTGGTCCGCCGAGCCCATCGTCGAGATCCTCATTCCCAGCACGGTGGACGACTCGCTCGCGCCGCCGGGTCGGCACGTGGCGAGCCTTTTCTGCCAGCATTTCCGCTACCGCCTTCCCGATGGGCGCTCCTGGGATGCGGACCGGGAGAAGGCGGCCGACGCGATCCTCGCGCTCGTCGACCGGCACGCGCCGAATTTCTCGCGGAGCGTCATCGCGCGGCGCATCCTTTCACCCGCGGACCTCGAGCGGGAGTTCGGTCTCGAGGGAGGGGACATCTTTCACGGCAAGCTGTCGCTGAACCAGCTCTTCAGCGCCCGCCCGGCCCTGGGACACGGCGACTATCGGATGCCCCTGTCGGGACTTTACCTTTGCGGTTCCGGGGCGCACCCCGGGGGCGGAGTGACGGGCGTTCCGGGGCACAACGCCGCCCGCGAGATCCTGCGGGACCGCCGGCGGGGCTTCCGCTGGGCCTCTCGCGGCTGACCTACCGCCGCGGCGGGCGTTTCTCGAGGAACGCGGCGATCCCCTCGGTGGCGGCGGGTTGCGCGAAATTGCAGGCGATGGTTCGCGTCGCGTCCTCGTAGGCCGCGGCCAGCGAGGCCTCCAACTGCCGGTAGAACAGGGCCTTGCCGAGTGCAAGCGTCTCGGGCGGCTTCGCGATCAGGTGCCGCGCGAGGTCATGAACGGACTCCGCCAGCCGGTCGGGCGGGCAGACCCGGTTCAGGAGGCCCCAATCGAGCGCCGTTTCGGCGTCGATGAACTCGCCGGTCATCAGCATCTCGGCGGCGCGCTTGCGCCCGATGTTGCGCGATAGCGCCACCGCCGGCGTCGAACAGAAGAGCCCCAGATTCACGCCGGACACGGCGAAGCGTGCGTCCGCGGATGCGACGGCGAGGTCGCACTGCGCCACGAGCTGGCACCCCGCGGCCGTGGCCAGCCCGTTCACCTGGGCGATGACGGGTTGGGGCAGGGCGACCAGCTTTTGCATGAAGGCCCCGCACCGGGCGAAGAGCGTCTCGACCTCGGCATGCGACGCGAACGAGCGCATCTCCTTCAGGTCGTGGCCGGCGCAGAAGGCCGAGCCCGCCGCGGCGATCACCACGACGCGCACCTGCCGGTCGTCGGCGATCGAATCCAGGGCGGCATGCAGGCGCTCGAGGAGCGCGCCGGAGAGAGCGTTGTACTGGCGAGGCCGGTTGAGCGTCAGGGTCGCGATGCCGTCCTGTCGGGCTTCGAGGAGCGGTTCGGCGGGGGAGGAGGCGAGTTCCATGGCATCTGCGCGGCTTGCCGCGTTGCGACTGAAACGACCTGATTATCACATTGTTTTTTCAGTAAAAGTCGGCAATCTCTCACCTGAATTGTCGATTGCATCGCGTAAGTGATTGACTTACCATCGTTTAGCTAGGGTCCATGCCGACCGCGCCGGGCTTCCTCCGAAAGGGAAAACCCGGGTGCCGGATCGACCCGCTTCCCCCGGAAAAAAGGCGAGCATTCCATGAAACTCCTCGCACGCCCGTGGCTCACCGCCGCCGGCCTCGTCGTCGCAGCCGGCTTCAGCGCCGGCGCAGCGGCCGATCCCGCGACTCTCGAGAAGGCCCGGCGCCTGCTCGTCGAGAACAACCCCAAGCAGGCGTACATGGAACTCATCGGGCTGCAGGACAGGCTCGCCGGGAACCTCGACTACGACTACCTGCTGGGCGTTGCCGCGCTCGACAGCGGCAAGATCGACGACGCGATCATCGCGTTCGAGCGCGTGCTCGCGGTGAACCCGAACCATGCGGGCGCGCAGATGGACCTCGCGCGGGCCTACTTCGCCGCGGGCTCCTTCGATCTCGCCGAGGCCGGATTCAAGTCTCTGGCCGCGAGCAACCCGCCGCCGGCCGCGCAGCAGACCATCGCGCGTTACCTCGAGGCCATCAACGCGAGAAAGCGCCAGACGACGCCGGGCTGGCTCGGCTATGGCGAACTCGGCCTGGGCTACGACACGAACATCACCGGGGTGCCGTCGGATTTCGGCGCCGCTGCCCAGCAGTCCTTCGGCATCGTCGGCATCGAGGCGACGGGCAACTCGGTCAAGCGCAAGGCGGGCTTCGGCAACGCCGCGGGCGCCATGGAATACTCCGTGCCGCTCTCGCGCGGCTGGAGCGTCTTTGCGGGCGGCGAGGGCAAGCTGCGCGGCTACGAGGGTGAGTCGAAGTACAACTCCCTTTCGGCCGAGGCACGGGCGGGCGGCGCCCTCAACGACGGCCCGACGCAGTGGCGCGCCCTGGCGAGCTACCTCGTCTTCAACCAGGACGGCGAGGCGCCCGGCGACCCGGCGCCCACGAACGACCGTCGCATCGCCTCGGCACAGCTCGACTGGAAGTACAGCCTCGATCCGCGCACGCAAGTGGGCCTCACGGGCCAATACGGCCAGATCCGCTTCCCGACGAACGAGGTCGAGGATTTCGACCAGATTTACCTGCAGGCCACGTGGCTCAAGTCGTTCGACGCGAAGGGCCAGCCGCTGCTCTATCTATCCGCCTTCGGCAGCGACGACCGCGCGGTCAACAAGCTGCCCGATGGCGAAACGGACAAGAGCAAGAACCTCGCCGGCCTTCGCAGCTACGCCCAGTATTCGGTCAGCCCGAAGCTCAACCTCTTCAACGGCCTGGGCTTCGTGATGCGCCGCGACAAGGACGCCTTCGCGCGCTCCACCACCGTCGAGAAGGGCAAGGACAAGTTCGCGGAGTTCCTCGTGGGGCTCAACTGGCAGTTCCAGAAGACCTGCGCGGTGCGCACGCAGTACGTCTACACGCGCAACAACTCCAACATCGCGATCTACGATTTCGACCGCAGCGAGGTCTCCACGGCCGTTCGCTGCGACGTCAACTAAGGGGCCGGCCATGTTCCAGCGCACGAAGCTTTCGCACCTCCTCCTCGCGGCCGGCGTGGTGAGCGCGGGTCCCGCGTTCGCGGCGAGCGGCACTTTCACCTTCGTCACGGGCGACGTGAACGTCCAGCGCACCAACGGCCAGCGCGTGCCCGTCACGCGCGGCACGTCCGTCAACCCGGGCGACGCCATCGTGACCGGCCGGCAGGGCATGGCGCAACTCACGATGGTGGACCAGGCCAAGATTTCCCTGCGGCCCAACACCCAGTTCCAGATCGAGCGCTACGCGGAGACCGCCGACTCGGCAGCCGGCGCGGTGCTCAATCTCGTGCGCGGCACGCTTCGCACCTTCACGGGGCTTCTGTCCGCCAACGCACGCGATCGCTTCGTGATGAAGACGAAAGTCGCCACCGTGGGCATCCGTGGCTCCGGCAACGTGCTCTTCGCGGGCGAGGCGGCCGATTGCGATCCGGAGAAGGTCGGCCAGGCGGGGGGCACCTGCGACATCACGGTGAACCACACGATCGAAGGCAGCCACGCGGTGGCCTTCGGCGACGGGGGGGGCGGCCTGCCGGCCCAGCAGGGCGGGGCGCAGACGCTCATCACCGGGCCCGGGCAGACGGTGCTCGTGACGGGCAAGGGCGACGTGAAGTACATCCCGACGCCGCAATTCATGGCGGACCTCGCCATCAACCCGACCGGCGCCGCCAAGGATGCCGCGCCGTCGGCCTCGACGGCCGAGACGCGCAACTTCGGCCCGAGCGACGCGAATTCACCGCTCACGAGGCAGGCGACGGACACGGGCACGCCCGTCGGCAACAACGGCCTGGGCTTCAGCCTCACGGATGCTTCGGGCAACCTGCCCGGTGGCGATCCCCTCGGTCTTGTCGACTCCGTCATCGTCGGCATCGGTACGCTCTTCGGCCAGTCGCTGCCGGGCGAGACGCAGCGCGAGGGCTCGGCCCTGCGCGGCTACTCGGCCTACGCGGGCACGCTGTCGACGCTCAATCCGGCCATCACGGGCGGCACCGTGCGCGACGTGCAGACGGTCACGAACGACAGCCTCACGATCACGGCCGGCCGGTACGAGAACGCCACCTTCGGCCTGCTCGGCCCCGGCACCGGCGGCCCGGTCGCGGGCAGCGTGCACTGGATCTACGCGGGGTCGGGCTTCCCGACCTACCTCGCCGACGTGCTCACCGGCACGGCGACCTACACGCGCGTCATCAACACCTCGCCGACCAACCAGTTCAACACGGCCGGGACGCTATCCACGGCGACGCTCGACGTGAACTTCAACAACCGCACGCTCAACGCCAACATCGGCATCGCGATCCCGGCGGCGGGCACGAACGCGGGCGGGTCGTGGACGATGACGGCGCAGGACGTGCCCTTCGCGTTCAACGCGTTCTTCGCGACCACCAACGACCGGCTTCGCATCACCAACGGCGCCGGCGCCACTTCGCAGGGCAACCCGAACCTTTTCGGCGGCTTCGAGGGCAGCTTCGTCGGCTCGGGCCTGTCGGGCGCCATCCTCGGCTACAACGTCGTCGACCAGACCTCGTCCAACCCGAACAACTTCAACAATGTCTCCGGCGTGGTCGGTTTCCGGGGGCCGCTCCAGAACGCCGCTACGCCCTACCGCGACGGCATCGTCTCGGATCCGGCCAATGCCCTCGCCGGCGAACTCGTTCGCAACTACGCCGTCACGAACCGGCCCGAGGAAGTCACGGTGGATGCGCAGGGACGCCCGACGGGCTTCACGGCCCCGTACGGTGGATTCGCCGGCGCGCACAACCCGTACTCGATCGGTTCGTCGACCGTGGTGCAATCGGGCACGGACGCCGAGACGGGGCTCACCTGGGGCCGCTGGTCGGGCGGCGTCGCGCTCGTGAACGCGGGCGGCGCACAGCAGTCGCTCTCGCTGGACGGCCGGAGCCTTCATTACATCTTCTCGGGCGTGCAGAACGGCCCGGTGGCCCTGCCGCTCACCGGCCAGGCCACGTACGACCTGATCGGGTCCACGAGCCCGACCGACACCCTGGGCCATGTCGGCACGCTCAACTCCGCGACGCTCGCGGCCAACTTCACCAATCGCACGGTGGACACGAACGTGAACCTCACCATCGCGGGCCAGACGATCAATGGCGCGGCGAACGGGGTGCCCATCTACCGCGAGCAGTACTTCACGGCCTTCCGCGGCAATACCGCGGGGCTGCCGGTGCCGCAGCAACTCGTCATCACCTGCAACCCGGCCTGCCCGCAGGCGGGCGGCTCGCTCAGCGGCTTCTTCGCCGGCCGCGGCGCCGAGGGCGCCGGCATGATGTACAACCTGAACGGTGCCTCGGGCGCGGCGGCCTTCCGCCGGACGGGGTCCTAGGGTCGCGCCTTTGCGGCGCCAGCCCTGTGACGCGCTTCACAATCGATTCGAGACCGGGAAGCCACAATGGCTGATGGCGTTCCCGGCACTGGAGAGCAAATCATGAGTCCTCAATCCAAGTTCCGCCTCACGGCCCTCGCGGGCGCGCTCGCGCTCGTCCTTTCGGGCGAAGCGGCCGCGCAGACGACGCTCACCGTGAACAACAGCGCGGACGCCTTCACGGCCGGGACGCTGCGGCAGGCGCTCAGCACCGTGACCAACGACTGCGGCTGCACCGGCGCGCCGTACACCATCAACTTCGCCTTCCCCGGGCTGACGACGATCCCGGTCAACTCGTCGCTGCCCACCGTGCCCTTCCCGCCGGCGTGCACGGTGTTCATCGACGGCTACAGCCAGCCCGGATCGGTGCCCAACAGCGTCGCGACGATCCAGGGCGGCACCAATGCGCAGCCGCGGATCATCCTCGACGGCTCCTCGATGACCGGTGGCGTCGGCCTCACCCTCGACGGCACGAATTCGACGGTGAAGGGGCTCGTCTTCAAGAACTTCCCGAGCGCGGCACTGAGCCTGCGGGGCGCGAACTCCAGCGCGCTCGGCAATTTCTTCGGCGTGAACGAGACGGCGTCGGGCTGCGCGTCGTCCCAGCCCAACATGGTGGGCGTCTACGTGGACTTCGGCTCGGCCGGCGCGGACGTCGGCGGGGCGAACCCGGCCGACCGCAACGTCTTCGGTTGCATGAGCAAGGGCATCGATGTCGTGGGCAACGACGCCAACATCTACGGCAACCTCATCGGCACCGGCGCGGGCGGCGCGGCCCTGCCCAACGGCACCGGTGTCGCCGTCACCTCGAGCGGCTTCAGCCCGGGCGTGTTCGTCGGCGCTCCTTCGGGCGGTCTCGGCAACCTGATCGCGCGCAACACGGGCGCCGGCGTGGCGGTCGGCTCCAACCGCAACTCCGTGTATGTCCAGGGCAACGACATCTTCCTCAACGGCGGCCTGGGCATCGACCTGGGAAACAACGGCCCCACGCCCAACGTCGCGAGCCTCTTCCCCTCCGGGGCGCCCAACGGCGGACAGAACTACCCGCTCATCACCTACGTGCGCTACGACAGCGCCAATACCTCCGTCGATTTTTCGTTCAACGGCTTCGCCAACGGCTCGATCAGTGTGGATGTCCATGCCAACCCGCCGGGGCTCGGCCTGGACGAGGGGGCGCGATTCGTCGGATCCGGCGCCTTCCCGACGGACACCGCCGGCAACGCCAGCGGGACCGTCTTCCTGAGCGGAATCCAGGCCAGCCCCACACTCACGGCGACCAGCAGTTCGGGCACTTCGGAATTCTCCCCGGGCGCCTCGCTGGACGTTTCACCGAAGAATCTCGCTTTCGTCGGGACGGTCGGCAATACCTCGGCGCCCCAGGTCGTCACCTACACGAACATCAGCACCTCGAGCAACATCACCATCGGCCCGCCGATCACCACAGGCGATTTCGCCGCCACCGCCTCCGGATGCGACGGGAGCACGTCGATTCCGCCCGGCGGAACCTGCACCGTGAGCGTCACGTTCACGCCGATCTTCCTGGGGAACAGCTTCGATTTCCTCGACATGCCCACGAGCGGCACGGGCGGCGGCCGCGGCATCGAGCTCGCCGGCCTCGCGCAGCCCAATCCGGTCGCCGCCGTCTCGCCACCCGGCCCGGTGAACTTCGGCTCGCAGGTGGTCGGCACGCCGGGCAGCCCGATCACGTTCACGCTCTCGAACTCGGGGGACTTCTACTACGACGTCGCGAGCGTGTCGGTCAACGGCGCGCAGGCCTCGAGCTTCACGATCGTGAACAACGGCTGCCTGAACGCGTCCGTCGGCACGAACCCTTCGCTCGCACCGCCTCCCGGCCCGCCTCGGGCGGCGGCCCTGCCGGCCGTCTCCACCTGCGATATCACGGTCGCGATGAATCCGGCGGTCGCCGGCAGTCTCGCGGCAACGCTCGACATCCAGACCAACGCGACCAACCCCGTGCTGCAAGTGGCCCTTTCCGGGACGGGCACCAGTGTCGTGGTTCCCCAGGGCACCGTCGTGGCGAGCAATCCCGGCCCGATCGATTTCGGACCGCGCCGCGTGGGAACCCAGTCGCCGACGCAGACGATCACGCTCACGAACGGGGGAATCGGCGGCTATACCGTCGCAAGTGCCACCGTCCGCGGCACCGGTTTCGTGAAGACCGGAGACTCGTGCACCGGCGTCCCGCTGGGCACGAGCGTGACTTCGTGCGCGATCACGCTCGCCTTCGCGCCGGCCTTCGAAGGCACGTACCGCACGAACCTCGAGATCCTTTCCAACGCCTCCAACCCGCAGGTGCTCGTGGAGCTTCGCGGCACCGGCACCCCGGCGCCGGTGGGCACGCTGGCGGCGGCGCCTTCCTTCGTTTCCTTCGGCGTCCAGGCGCTGGGAATCACGACCAACCCGCAGACCGTCGAGGTCACCAATACCGGCACCTTGCCCGTGGCGGTGAGCGGCGTGCGAGTCACGGGCGACTTCGCCCAGACCAACGATTGCCGGGCGCTCGATTCGGGGCAGAGCTGCCGGGCCTTCGTCACCTTCAGCCCGACAGCCGAGGGCGATCGGAACGGCAGCCTCATCGTGGACAGCGATGCATCCAACCGGCAACTGGTCGTTTCGTTGCAGGGCACCGGATCACCGGCGCCGATTCCGGCCATCGACTTGAACCCGAGCGCCATCTCCTTCGGCACCTCGCTCATGGGTTCCGGTGGTGGCGGAACGGCGGTCACCCTGCGCAACTCGGGCGGTGCCAACCTGGCTCTTGGCCGCATCTACACGATCGGCGACTTCCGCGTGTCCCACAGTTGCCCCACCAACCTGCCGCCTGGGGCCAGCTGCGTGGCGACCGTTTCCTTCACGCCCAGCATCACCGGTTCGCGCACGGGCAAGCTGGTGGTCGAGAGCAACGCCCCCGCCGGAAACAAGGAGGCTTCCCTTTCCGGCACGGGCTGCCGCAACTTCGGATTGGGCACTTCGCGCCTCGCGGCGCCGATCTGCAAGTAGTCCGGCAACGCGGCGATCGACGGGCCCGCTTCCCTCGAGGGGCGGGCCCGTTTTCCGTTCCAGCTCGCCTTGCGACGGGCTTGCCCGGTGGGTTAGCATCCGAAGGTTTTCCGGCAGGCCCGGAAGGGCCGTTCCCGCCAAGGCTTCCCACCGCCCCATGACCGACGACATCATTCTCGAAACCCGCGGGCTCACCAAGGAGTTCAAGGGCTTCATCGCCGTCGATCGCGTGGATCTCAAGATCCGGCGCGGAACCATTCATGCGCTCATCGGACCCAACGGTGCCGGCAAGACGACGACGTTCAACCTGCTCACCAAGTTCCTGCCGGCGACCTCCGGCACGATCCTCTTCAACGGCCACGACATCACGCGCGAGAACGCCGCGGACGTCGCGCGCCGCGGCATCATCCGGTCCTTCCAGATCTCGGCCGTCTTCCCGAACCTCACGGTGCTCGAGAACGTGCGCATCGCCCTGCAAAGGAGCCTGGGCACGAGCTTCCACTTCTGGAAGAGCGAGTCGAGCCTCGACACCCTGAACGACCGTGCCCTGGCGCTCCTGGAGCGGGTGGACCTGCGCCGATTCGCGCAGACCCATGCCGGCGAGCTCGCCTACGGCCGCAAGCGCACCCTGGAGATCGCGACCACCCTCGCCATGGAGCCGGAGCTGATGCTCCTGGACGAACCCACCTCGGGCATGGGCCACGAGGACGTGGACCTCGTGAAGAACCTCATCAAGGACGTCGCCAAGGGGCGCACGGTGCTCATGGTCGAGCACAACATGGGGGTCGTCTCGGGCATCTGCGACACCATCACGGTGCTGCAGCGCGGGGCCGTGCTCACCGAGGGTCCCTATGCCGCGGTCTCGACGAACCCGCAGGTGATCGAGGCCTACATGGGCACGGCGGAGGCGGCGCATGGCTGAAGACGTGCTGGCCATCGAGAACCTGCACGCGTGGTACGGCGAGTCGCACATCCTGCACGGCGTGAGCCTCGAGGTGAGGAAGGGCGAGGTGGTGACGCTGCTGGGCCGCAACGGCTCGGGTCGCACGACCACGCTCAAGAGCATCCTGGGCCTCGTGGGCCGCCGCCAGGGATCCATCGTCATCGAGGGCAAGGAGACGGTTTCGTGGCCCACGCACCGGATCGCGCACCTGGGCCTGGGCTACTGCCCCGAGGAGCGCGCCATCTTCTCGAGCCTGTCGGTGGAGGAGAACCTCACGCTGCCGCCGAAGATAGGCGAGGGCGGCATGAGCGTGGACGAGATCTACGAGATGTTCCCCAACCTGCGGGAGCGCCGCAAGACCGCGCAGGGCACCAAGCTTTCGGGCGGCGAGCAGCAGATGCTCGCCATGGCGCGCATCCTGCGAACCGGCGCGCACCTGCTCCTGCTCGACGAGATCACCGAGGGCCTCGCGCCGGTGATCGTGCAGGCGCTCGGGCGCGTCATCGTGAAACTCAAGGAACGCGGCTTCACCATCGTTCTGGTCGAGCAGAACTTCCGCTTCGCCGCTCCCCTCGCCGACCGGTTCTACGTGATGGAGCACGGCAAGATCGCGGAGAGCTTCTCCGCGCACGAACTCGAATCGAAGACGAAGATGCTTCGCGAGTACCTGGGTGTGTAGTCCAACGACAGCAAGAGGAGATCCAACCATGAAGTTCCAGCGCAAACTGCTCGCCGCCGCCGTGATGGCACTTTCGGCCGGCGCCGTCCATGCCCAGATTTCGGGCAATGTCATCAAGATCGGCGTCCTGAACGACCAGTCGAGCCTTTACGCCGACCTGGGGGGCCAGGGTTCCGTCAACGCCGTGAAGCTCGCCATCGAGGACTTCAAGGCCAAGGAGAAGGGGCTCACCGTCGAGGTGATCTTCGCCGACCACCAGAACAAGCCCGACGTCGGCTCGCAGATCGCCCGCAAGTGGATCGACTCCGAGGGCGTGGACATGATCATCGACACGCCCAATTCCGGCGTGGCGCTGGCCGTGAGCGAGGTGGTGAGGGAGAAGGGCAAGGTCTTCATCAATTCCGGGGCGGCGAGCTCCGATCTCACCGGGCCGAAGTGCACGCCCAACACCGTGCACTGGACGTACGACACGTGGATGCTCGCGAACGGCACGGGCAACGCGATCGTGAAGACCGGCGGCGATTCGTGGTTCTTCCTCACGGCGGACTACGCCTTCGGCCATGCGCTCGAGCGCGACACCGAAGCCGTGGTCCTCAAGTCCGGCGGCAAGGTGGTCGGCAAGGTGCGCCACCCGCTCAACACGCAGGACTTCTCGTCCTTCCTGCTGCAGGCCCAGGCCTCCAAGGCCAAGATCATCGGCCTGGCGAACGCCGGCGGCGACACCATCAATTCGATCAAGCAGGCCTCCGAGTTCGGCATCGTGAAGGGCGGGCAGAACCTGGCCGGCCTCCTGGTCTTCCTTACCGACGTCCACGGCCTGGGCCTCGACAAGGCGCAGGGCCTCATCCTCACTTCCACGTACTACTGGGACCTCAACGACCAGACGCGCGCCTTCAACAAGCGCTTCGCGGCCGTGAACGGCGGCAAGTACTCGACGATGGTGCATGCGGGCGTCTATGCCGGCACGACGCACTACCTGAAGGCCATCGCGGCGCTCAAGAGCGACGACGGCACGAAGGTCGTGGCCAAGATGAAGGAAATGCCGACGGACGACCCGCTCTTCGGCAAGGGCACGATCCGGGCGGACGGCCGCAAGATCCACCCGGCCTACCTGATGGAGGTGAAGAAGCCTTCGGAGTCGAAGGGGCCGTACGATTACTACAAGGTCCGGGCAACGATCCCGGCCGAGCAGGCGTTCCGGCCGCTCGCCGACGGGAATTGCCCGCTCGTCGCAAAGAAGTAGTCGTCAATTCCCGGTGAAGTCCATCGGGAACCGTGATCGAGCGGACGCCCTCCGGGGCGCCGCTCATCATGTGCAGGCATCCACGGAACCGACATGACCGAGATTTTTGGCGTACCGACCCAGGCACTCTTCGGGCAATTGTTGATCGGGTTGATCAACGGGTCGTTCTACGCCTTGCTGTCGCTGGGGCTCGCGGTCATCTTCGGGCTGCTCAACATCATCAATTTCTCCCACGGCGCCCAGTACATGATGGGCGCCTTCGCGGCGTACTTCCTGCTGAACAAGCTGGGCCTGAACTACTGGTGGGCGCTCGTGCTCGCGCCGCTCACGGTCGGGGCGTCCGGGATGCTCGTCGAGCGCCTGATGCTCTCGCGGCTCTACAAGCTCGACCACCTCTACGGGCTCCTGCTCACCTTCGGGCTCGCGCTCATCATCCAGGGCATCTTCCGGCACGAGTTCGGCTCCGCCGGCCTGCCGTATTCCATGCCGGAGCAGCTCACAGGGGGCATGAACCTGGGATTCATGTTCCTGCCGAAGTACCGCGGCTGGGTGATCGTCGCCTCGCTCGCCGTGTGCGTCGCCACGTGGTTCGTGATCGAGCGAACCAAGCTGGGCGCGTACCTGCGCGCGGCGACCGAGAACCCGACCATCGTGCAGGCGTTCGGCGTCAACGTGCCGCGCATGATCACGCTCACCTATGGTTTCGGGGTGGGGCTCGCGGGCCTCGCGGGCGTCATGGCGGCCCCGATCTACCAGGTGAACCCGCTCATGGGCGCGGACACCATCATCGTCGTGTTCGCGGTCGTCGTGATCGGCGGCATGGGTTCCATCATGGGCGCGATCGTGACCGGTTTCGGCCTGGGCCTCGTCGAGGGCCTCACGAAGGTGTTCTATCCCGAGGCCTCGAACACCGTGATCTTCGTGATCATGGCGCTCGTCCTCATGGTGAGGCCGCAGGGCCTCTTCGGGAGCCGCTAGCCATGGCTGCCCCCGACCAGTACCAGCCTCACGCTTCCCGCGACGACGCGGCGGAGGCGCGCTACCACCGGCGGGCGTTCCTGGTGATGATGGTGCTCTTCATCGGGGCGCCCTTCGTGGTCTACCCGGTCTTCGTGATGAAGGCGCTGTGCTTCGCGCTCTTCGCCTGCGCGTTCAACCTGCTGCTGGGCTTCGGCGGGCTGCTTTCCTTCGGGCACGCCATGTTCCTGGGCATGGCCGGCTACGCCGCGGCCCACGCGGCCAAGGTGTGGGGCCTGCCGCCGGAGCTCGCGATCCTCGCGGGCTCCGCCGCCTCGACGGTCCTGGGCGTCGTGGTCGGGCTTCTCGCCATCCGGCGCCAGGGCATCTACTTCGCGATGATCACGCTCGCCCTGGCGCAGATGGTGTTCTTCTTCTGCCTGCAGGCGCCGTTCACCGGCGGCGAGGACGGCATCCAGTCCGTGCCGCGGGGCCGTTTCCTGGGCTTCCTGGACCTGTCGAACACGATGGTCCTCTACTACGTCGTGCTCGCGATCTTCACGGCCGGGTTCCTCCTCATCTACCGCATCATCCACTCCCCCTTCGGGCAGGTGCTCAAGGCCATCCGCGAGAACGAGCCGCGCGCCATCTCGCTCGGGTACCGCACCGAGCGCTACAAGCTCGCCGCCTTCGTGCTCTCCGCCGGCCTCGCGGGCCTCGCGGGCGCCACCAAGGCACTCGTGTTCCAGCTCGCCTCGCTCACGGACGTGCACTGGTCCATGTCGGGCGAGGTGGTGCTCATGACGCTGCTGGGCGGCATGGGCACGATCTTCGGCCCCGTGGTCGGCGCGTTCGCCATCATCACGATGGAAAACTACCTCGCGGAGCTGGGCTCGTGGTTCACGATCACGCAAGGCGCCATCTTCGTGGTCTGCGTGCTCGCGTTCCGCCGGGGCATCATCGGCGAACTCGAGGCGTGGCTTCGCAAGCGCCGCGGCGGCTGACGACGGCGATGCCCGCACGCCGGGCCGGCGCCGTTTCGCGATGACCGAGCGCAGCGACCCCGCCGCGGACCTGCCGCGCAACGCGGCCAACCACGTGGCGCTCTCGCCGGTCTCGTTCCTCGAGCGAGCCGCCGACGCGTGGCCCGCGAAGGCCGCGGTGATCCACGGCGAGCGCACCTGGTCCTATGAAGCGCTTCGCGGGCGCAGCCGCCGCCTGGCGAGCGCCCTTCGCGCGCGCGGCATCGGCAAGGGCGACACCGTCGCCATCCTGGCGCCCAACGTGCCCGCCATGCTCGAGGCGCACTACGGCGTGCCGGGCGCAGGCGCGGTGCTGAACGCGCTCAACTATCGCCTCGATGCCGACACCCTCGCGTTCTGCCTCGAGCACGGCGAAGCGAAGGCGCTGCTCGTGGATCCGGAATTCGCCCCGGTGGCGCGCCGTGCGCTCGAAGCGCTCGGCCGCGAGTTGCTCGTCGTCGACATCGACGACGCCGGGGCGCCGGCCGGCTCGCGCATCGGGTCGATCGCCTACGAAACCCTGCTGGAGGAGGGCGACCCCGCGGTGCCGCTCGAGGTCCCCGCGGACGAATGGGCCGACCTCGGCCTGCTCTACACCTCGGGCACGACGGGCGACCCCAAGGGCGTCGTCTACCACCACCGCGGGGCCTACCTCAACGCCCTCGGCAACGCGCTCGCGTTCGGACTCACGCCGCGCTCGGTCTATCTGTGGACGCTGCCGATGTTCCACTGCAACGGGTGGACGTACACCTGGGCCGTGACGGCGGCAGGTGGCACGCACGTCTGCCTTCGCCGCGTGGATCCGGCGCTCATCTTCCCGGCGATCGCGCGCCATCGCGTCACGCACCTGTGCGGCGCCCCGATCGTGCTCAATCTCCTGGTGAACGCCCCCGATTCCGTGAAGGTGCGCTTCGATCACGCGGTCGAGGTCGCGACCGGCGGCGCCGCGCCACCCTCGGCCATCATCGCGGCGATGGAGGAAATGGGTTTTCGCGTGACGCACCTCTACGGCCTCACGGAAAGCTACGGGCCGGCGACGGTGTGCGCCTGGCAGGAGGGCTGGGCGGAGTTCGCCCTCGAGGAGCGCGCGCGGCTCATGGCCCGGCAGGGCGTGCGCTATCCGACGATGGAGGCGGTGAAGGTGGCCGACCCGCGCACCCTCGAGCCCGTGCCGCGCGACGGCCTTTCGATGGGCGAGGTGATGCTGCGCGGCAATACGGTCATGAAGGGCTACCTGCGCAACCCCGCCGCCACCGAGGCCGCCTTCGCCGGCGGCTGGTACCACACGGGTGATCTCGCGGTCTGGCACCCGGACGGCACCGTGGAAGTGAAGGACCGTTCCAAGGACATCATCATCTCGGGCGGCGAGAACATCTCGTCGCTCGAGGTGGAGGAGTGCCTCTACCGCCACCCGGCGGTCCTGGAGGCCGCCATCGTCGCGCGGCCGGACGACAAGTGGGGCGAGACGCCCTGCGCCTTCGTGATGCTCAAGCCGGGTTCGCAGGCGAGCGCCGAGGACATCGTCGCGTGGTGCCGCGAGCACCTGGCGCATTTCAAGGCGCCGCGCACGGTGGTGTTCGGCGAGTTGCCCAAGACGGCGACCGGGAAGATCCAGAAATTCCTGCTGCGCGAGCGGGCGAAGGACGCGTAACGCGCCGCAGCCCGGCCTTCCTATATAATTCAAACGCTCGTTTGAAACTGTCCCCGACAATCCAAAGCCCCCCACCATGAAAATCCTCGTGCCCGTGAAGCGCGTGGTCGACTACAACGTGAAGGTCCGCGTGAAGGCCGACCAGAGCGGCGTCGATCTCGCCAACGTGAAGATGTCCATGAACCCCTTCGACGAAATCGCGGTCGAGGAGGCGCTCAGGCTCAAGGAGGCGGGCAAGGCCACCGAGGTCGTGGCGGTTTCCGCCGGCTCCGCGGCCTCGCAGGAGACGCTGCGCACCGCGCTCGCCATGGGCGCGGACCGCGCCATCCTCGTCGAGACGGACGCCGAGCTCCAGCCCCTGGCGGTGGCGAAACTCCTGAAGGCCATCGTCGACAAGGAGGCGCCCGGCCTCGTGATCGCGGGCAAGCAGGCCATCGATGACGATGCGGCGCAGGTGGGCGCGATGCTCGCCGCGCTGCTCGGCTGGCCGCAGGTGACGTTCGCCTCGAAGGTGACCGCCGACGGCGGCAAGCTGACGGTGGTTCGCGAGATCGACGGCGGCCTCGAGACCGTCGAGGTGGCGACGCCCGCGGTCCTCACGGCGGACCTGCGCCTCAACACGCCGCGCTACGCGACGCTGCCCAACATCATGAAGGCAAAGAAGAAGCCCCTCGATACGGTGAAGCCCGACGCGCTCGGCGTCGATGTCGCCCCGCGCCTGAAGACGCTCAAGGTGACCGAGCCCGCCAAGCGCAAGGGCGGGGTGATGGTGAAGGACGTGGCCGAGCTGGTCGCGAAACTCAAGTCCGAAGCGAAGGTGATCTGATGCCCGTCCTCGTCATTGCCGACCACGACAACGCGAAGCTCAAGCCGGGCGCCGCCAATGCCGTCACTGCCGCCGCGAAGATGGGCGGCGACATCCACGTTCTCGTCGCAGGGTCCGGCTGTGCCGGCGCGGCCGAGGCCGCCTCGAAGCTCGCGGGCGTCGCCAAGGTGCTCGTGGCCGACGCGCCGCACTACGCTGCGGGCCTGCCGGAGAACCTCGCCGCGCTCGTGGTGTCCGTTGCGAAGGCCTACAGCCACGTCGTCGCCAACGCGGGCGCCTCGGGCAAGAGCTTCATGCCGCGCGTCGCGGCGCTCCTCGACGTCGCGCAGGTCTCCGAGATCGTCGCCGTCGAATCGCCCGACACCTTCGTGCGTCCCATCTACGCGGGCAACGCCTTCGCGACGGTGCAATCTTCCGACGCGATCAAGGTCGTGACGGTGCGCGCCACCGGTTTCGAGGAAGCCGCCGCCACCGGCGCCGCACCCGTCGAGGCGATCGCCGCTGGCCCGGACACCGCCCAGTCGAAACTCATCGGCCAGGAACTCACGAAATCCGCGCGGCCCGAACTGGTGGCCGCGTCGCGGGTCGTCGCGGGCGGTCGCGGGCTCGGCAGCGCCGAGAACTTCAAGCTGCTCGAGGCGCTCGCCGACAAGCTGGGCGCGGCCATCGGCGCCTCGCGCGCGGCCGTCGATTCCGGCTACGTCCCCAACGACTACCAGGTCGGGCAGACGGGCAAGATCGTCGCCCCCGAGCTCTACATCGCCGTCGGCATCTCCGGCGCGATCCAGCACCTGGCCGGCATGAAGGACAGCAAGGTCATCGTCGCGATCAACAAGGACGCCGAGGCGCCCATCACGCAGGTCGCCGACTACTGGCTCGCCGGCGACCTCTTCCAGATCCTCCCCGAACTGACCGCGCAGCTCTAGCCGCGCCCCCCGGAACCCGCGAAGGAGTCAACCTTGGCCGAATACGCCGCCCCTCTCAAGGACATGCAGTTCGTGCTGAAGCACGTGGTCGGCCTCGGCCAGGTGAACTCGCTCCCCGGATGGGAGGAGATCACCGACGACGTCGTGGATGCCGTGCTGGAGGAGGCGGCGAAGTTCGCGGGCGAGGTGCTCTCGCCCCTGAACGGCCCCGGCGACAAGGTCGGCGCCCGCTGGAAGGACGGCGCCGTCGAGACGCCGCCCGGATTCAAGGACGCCTATTGGCAGTTCGTGAACGGCGGCTGGGGCAACGTCATCGCCCCGCCCGAATACGGCGGGCAGGGGTTGCCGGGCATCCTCGCCACGGCCATCGAGGAGATGTGGGGCTCGGCCAATCTCGCCTTCAAGCTCTGCCCGATGCTCACCCTGGGCGCGGTGGAATCGCTCAACCACAACGCCGGCGAGGCGATGAAGAAGCGCTTCCTGCCGAACATGGTGAGCGGCAAGTGGACCGGCACCATGAACCTCACGGAGCCGCAGGCGGGCAGCGACCTCTCGCTCGTGCGCACCCGGGCCGTGCCGCAGGCCGACGGCACCTACCTCGTCACCGGCGAGAAGATCTTCATCACCTACGGCGACCAGGACTTCACCGAGAACATCGTCCACCTCGTGCTCGCGCGCATCGACGGCGCGCCCGAGGGCGTGAAGGGCATCTCGCTCCTCGTGGTGCCCAAGGTGCTCGTGAACGAGGACGGATCCCTGGGGGCGAGGAACGGCGTGAAGTGCGTCTCCCTCGAGCACAAGATGGGCATCCACGCGAGCCCGACGGCCGTCATGGCCTACGAGAACGCCACCGGCCACCTCGTGGGCGAGGCCAACCGGGGCCTCGAATACATGTTCGTGATGATGAACGCCGCTCGTCTGGGCGTGGGCCTGGAGGGCGTGTCGATTTCCGAGCGGGCGTACCAGCGCGCGCTCGACTGGTCGCGCGAGCGACTCCAGGGGCGCCCCCTGGGCGTCGCGAACGCGGCCAAGACGGCGCCGATCATCCAGCATCCCGACGTGAGGCGGATGCTCCTCACGATGAAGGCCACGGCGCAGGCCACGCGGGCCCTGGCCTACCAGGTCTCGGCGCTGCTCGATCGTGCCAAGGCGCATCCGGACGAAAGCGAGCGCCGTCGCAGCCAGGCGCTGGTGGACCTGCTGATCCCGGTGGTGAAGGGCTGGTCGACGGAGGCGGGCATCCAGGCCGCGTCGCTGGGCATCCAGGTGCACGGCGGGATGGGCTTCATCGAGGAGACGGGTGCGGCGCAGCACCTTCGCGACGCGCGCATCTCCACCATCTACGAGGGCACGACGGGCATCCAGGCCAACGACCTCGTGGGGCGCAAGGTCGGGCGCGAGGGCGGGAGCACGGCGAAGCTGCTCATCCACGACATGCGCAAGACGCTCGCGGCGCTGCAGGCGAACGACCCCGAGCTGCGCGCCATCGGCCAGCGCCTCGCGGCGGCCATCGACGCCTTCGAGCGCGCCACCGACTGGATCGTGGCGAACCATGCGACCGATCCCGGCGCGGTCGCGGCCGGCTCGGTCACCTACCTCATGCTCGCCGGCTGGACGATCGGCGGGTGGATGATGGCGCGTTCGGCGCTCGCCGCGACGGCCCAGCTGGAGGCGGGGGATGGCGATCCCGCGTTCCTGAGGGCCAAGCGCCTCACGGCCCGGTTCTTCGCCGACCACCTCATGCCCCAGGCGAGCTCGCTCGCCGAAACGGTCATGGCGGGCGCCTCGAGCGTCCTCGCCGCGGACGAATCCGTCTTCTGACCGCAGGCCGACCGGCGGCAGCCGCGTTTGCGCGGTTGCCTGCCCGATCCGAAAGTCATCATGGAAGCCTTCCTCGTCTCCACCGGTATCGTCGCGCTCGCCGAGATCGGCGACAAGACCCAGCTGCTCACCCTCGTCCTCGCGGCTCGCTACAAGAAGCCCTGGCCCATCGTGGCGGGCATCTTCGTCGCGACGCTCGTGAACCACGGCATCGCCGGCGCGGTGGGCGCCTGGCTCACGAAGGCCATCGGCCCGGACGTGATGCGCTGGATCCTGGGCGCTTCGTTCATCGCCATGGCCGCGTGGATGCTCGTGCCGGACAAGCTGGACGAGGACGATTCCGCCTCGAGGCAGCGCGGGGGGATCTTCCTCACGACGGCGATCCTGTTCTTCATCGTGGAGATCGGCGACAAGACGCAGATCGCCACCGTGGCCCTTGCCGCGCGCTTCGATTCGCTCGCGGCGGTGGTGATGGGAACGACGATCGGGATGATCCTCGCCAACGCGCCGGTGGCGTTCTTCGGCGACGCGCTCGCGAAGAAGATGCCCGTGCGCATCGTCCACGTCGTGACGGCGGTGATCTTCGCCGCGCTGGGGGTCGGCGTGCTGGTTTGGGGCTAGGCCCGGGCGGCAGCCGGCCCTAGGCGGCGGCGCCGAGCGCGGCGCCGGTGCCGAGCTCGTGGTAGTAGCCGACCTGCGAACCGCCCAGCCGGATGCTCTTGTCCCGGGCCGCGCCCACGGCGCGCTCGACATCGCCCAGCAGGCCCGTCTTGCCGGCGCCGAACCGGTATTCCGCCACGCCCAGGTTCACGGCCACGGTGATTTCCCGGCCGGAGGCGACCTCGCACGGACTCGCCGACACGGCCTTCACGATGCGCTCCATCACCATCTTGAGCGCGCGGTTGCGGTGCAATCCGATGGCGAAGGTGTCGTTGTCCCAGCGCGCGACCCAGTCGCCTCGGCGCGTGTTGAGTTGCAGGAGCGCGGCCACGTGCGACAGGCAGGCGTCGCCGGCACTGTGGCCGTGGGCCTGGTTGATGTCCTTCAGGCCGCTCACCTCGACCAGCGCCAGCTGGAAGGTCTCGAGGTCCCGCTCGGCGCGAGCGATCTCCTCGGCAAGGCGCTTGTCGCCGGCGCGCCGGTTGTAGAGGCCGGTGAGGTCGTCCGAGTCCGAGACGCGCTCGAGGCGGTTGATGGTCTCGTTCAGCTGCGTGAGGGTGTACTGCGTGCCCTCCATGAGGCGCCCGGCCTGGTCCGGGTAGTCGACGGGCAGGTCGGGCAGGCGCCGCTCCTCGAGGTAGCGCTTGAGCGCCTCGGCGGTGAGGTCGATGGGCACGAGGATCTCGCGCAGCACCCAGAGCGTGCCCAGGAACCCCGCGAAGCAGGCGAGGACCAGGGCGGCGACCAGGGGGAACATCGACGCCCAGTCCGCGCGGGCGAACAGCAGGTACGCGATGAAGACGAGCAGGGGAACCTGCGTGCCCGCGAAGGCCGCCACGGCGAACTTGCGTGCGTAGCTCTTCTGGAGCGCCGGGATGCCCACGAGACGCCGATAGATGGCCATGCGGCCCACGACACTCGCTCCCGACGGGATGCGGCTCGGCATGTGCGCCCTTCCGTCGTTATCGCTTT
This sequence comes from Betaproteobacteria bacterium, assembly GCA_016711875.1. Classification (GTDB taxonomy): domain Bacteria; phylum Pseudomonadota; class Gammaproteobacteria; order Burkholderiales; family Usitatibacteraceae; genus FEB-7. The sequence continues at coordinate 76,845 of JADJSD010000003.1, forward strand.
GCCGCTATTAGGCCCCCGTCCCCCCGGGCTTCGTCAAGTGCCGATGGGGTTTCGCATGACGCCGATGCCCTCGACCTCGGTCTCGAGCAGGTCACCGGCCTTCATGAATTCCGGCGGGTTGCGCGCGAAACCCACGCCCTCGGGCGTGCCCGTGGAGATGATGTCGCCGGGCTCGAGCGTCTGCCCGAGCGAGAGGTCGGCGATGAGGCGGGGCAGCTTGAAGTAGAGGAACTTCGTGCTGGAATCCTGCTTGGTCACGCCGTTCACCCGGCAGGCGACGCGCAAGTTGTTCGGGTCGAGGCTGTCGGCCGTCACCAGCACCGGACCCATGGGGCAGGTGCCGTCGAGGCTCTTGCCCTTGTCCCACTGGCCGCCGTGCCGGCGCTGGATGTCGCGCCAGGTCACGTCGTTGATGGCCGTGTAGCCCCACACGTGCTTCATGGCGTCTTCCTGCTTGATGTTCTTGCCGCCGGTGCCCAGGACGACGCCCAGTTCCACTTCCCAGTCGAGCGAGGTCGAGACCTCGGCGTCGAAGGGGATCGCGTCGTAGGGCCCGTTCACGGCGGTGGGGGCCTTGCTGAAGAACACCGGCCACTTCGGCAGTTCGCGGTTGTCCTGGAGCTTCTTGGCGCCTTCCTCGAAATGCTCGAGGTAGTTCCAGCCGACGCAGAAGACGTTCTTGGCGGGGCGCGGGATGGGGGCGTGCAGCTTCACGTCAGTGAACGCGAGCGTCGCGGCGGGCGGCTTCGCGGCGAGGGCATCGAGCGCGGCACGCGCGCCGGCGCCACCGCGGATGATGCCCAGCATCGAGGTGAAGTCCACGCCGGGGGCGGTGCAGTTCGCGGCGATGTCGGCGATGCGCTCGCCGGCGAGGACCAGGCCGGGACGGGGCGTGCCGCCGGTGGCGGGGGAATAGGTGACGAGCTTCAAGAGGATTCTCCTGTGGGGGCTAGAGTCGGGCGAGCGGGTGGTCCGGCGGCGCCCATCGCGGCGCGAAGAACGCGGCGACGGCGGCGTCGGTGACCTCGGCGAGCGAGGGTGGATTCCAGCGGGGGGCGTTGTCCTTGTCCACGATCAAGGCCCGCACGCCCTCGAGGAAGTCGCCCTGCTCGAAGCAGGACTGCACGAGGGTGTACTCCATGCGGAAACAGTCGGCGAGGCCGAGCGCGGCGCCCCGCCGGAGCTGCTCGAGCGCGACCTTGAGCATCGTGGGCGAGCGCTTGGCGAGGAGGGCGCGTGTCTTGTCGGCCCAGGCGAGGAACCCGGCGTGCGCCTCGGCTTCCAGCGAGCCGACGATGGCCTCCACGCTCGCCTGCGCGAAGTGACGGTCGATGGCCGGCGCGAGGCTCGCGAGCTCGCCGGGAACCGGCAGGTCCCGGGCAAGGCGCATGCGCAGCGCCAGCACGGCGGCCATCGGGTCCTCCGCCTGTGCGCATCCCGCCAATTCCGCGTGCAGGCCGGCCAGGGTCTCGGGGCCTGCGCAGGCATCGACGAGGCCGGCATACAGGCTGTCGGGGCCGCCCAGCGTGGGCCCGACGAGTCCCAGGTAGGTGCCGATGCGCCCGGGGCAGCGCGGCAGGAACCAGCTGCCGCCCACGTCGGGAAAGAGGCCGATGGCGGTCTCGGGCATCGCGATTCGCGTGCGCGGGCCCGCCAGGCGCAGGCAGGCGCCCTGCGAGATGCCCATGCCGCCGCCCATCACGATGCCGTCCATGAGGGCGACGACCGGCTTGGGGTACCGGTGGATTCGGTGATCCAGCGCGTACTCGACGATGAAGAAGCGGCGCGACTGGTCGCCGCCGGCGAGAAAATCCTCGCGCAGGGCCCGGATGTCGCCACCGGCGCAGAAGGATTTTTCCCCGGCACCGCGCAGCAGCACCACGCGCACGCGTTCGTCGGACTCCCACGCATCCAGCCAGGCCGCGAGGCCCTCGGTCATGCCCATCGTGAGGGCGTTGAGCGCGGCGGGTCGGTTGAGCGTGACCGTCGCCACGCCGTCGGCCAGGTCGGCGAGGAGCTCGCCGTCCGCCGCGGTCAGTCGTTCTTCCATTCGGGCTTGCGCTTCTCCAGGAAGGCCGCGACGCCTTCGGCCTGGTCCGAGTGGTCGAAGAGGTCCATGAAGCGCTCGCGTTCGAGCGCGAGTCCGGCACGCCGGGGAATGGCATTGCGCGCGTTGTGGACGAGGCCCTTGCAGTACTCGACGGCCCGCGGCGAGAGCGTCGACACCCGCTCCGCGATCGCCAGGGCCTTGGCCAGTCCCTGGCCCTTGTCGACGACCTCCTCGACGAGCCCGATGCGAAGGGCGGTCGCGGCGTCCACGCGTTCGTTGGTGAGGATCATCCGCTTGGCCCAGCCCTCGCCGACCAGCCCCGCGAGGTTCTGGGTGCCGCATCCGGCGGGCAGCAGGCCCACGGCCGGCTCCGGCAGGGCCATCTGCGCGTGGGACTCTGCGACGCGCAAGTCGCAGGCCAGGCAGCATTCGAGGCCCCCGCCCATGGCATAGCCGTTCACGGCCGCGATGGTGACGAAGCGCGCGTTCATGAGCGCCTCGAAGGCCGCACCGAAGCAGGCGATGAAGTGGCGCGCGTACACCTTGTCGCCCGCGAATTTCTTGAGGTCCGCGCCCGCGGAGAAGAACTTCTCGCCCGCGCCGGTGATGACCGCCGCGTAGATGTCGCGGTCGGCATCGAGTTCGCCCACCAGCTTCTCGAGCCCGCGAAGGCTCTCGGGTGTCCAGGTGTTGGCGGGCGGGTTGTCGATCGTGAGGACCGCGGTGTGGCCCTCGATGCGGTGGTTCACCATGGGTCCGGTCCCGGGCTCAGGTCTTCAGGTACTGCAGGATCACGCTCGAGAAGTCCTTGCCGCCGTGGCCGTCCGCCGAGTGCTTCTGGTAGACCTGCTGCGCGATGGCGCCCATCAGCACGGGGACCTTCGCCTGCTTGGCCGCCTCGGTGACGAGCGTGAGGTCCTTCAGCATGAGGTCCGCGCCGAAGCCGCCGGCGTAGCCGCGCGAGGCGGGCGCGTTCTCGAGGACGCCGGGATAGGGGTTGTAGGTGTCCGAAGACCAGCACCGGCCGCTCGAGGTGTTCACGATGCCGGCGAAGACCTTCGGGTCCATGCCGAGCTTCGCCGCGAGCGTCATGCCCTCGCTGGTGGCGATCATCTCGATGGCGAGCATCAGGTTGTTGCAGATCTTGGCGACCTGGCCGTTGCCGCTGCCGCCGCAGTGCACGATGTTCTTGCCCATCGCGGCGAGTATCGTGCGGGCGGCCTCGAAATCCTTCGCCTCGCCGCCCACCATGAAGGTGAGGGTTCCGGCTTCCGCCCCGCCGGTCCCGCCGGAGACCGGCGCATCGACCATCGCGACACCCTTGGCGAGCGCGTCGAAGGCGACCTCGCGCGCGGTGAGCGGGTCGATGGTGGAGCTGTCGACGAGCAGCATCCCGGGTTTCGCGTGCGCGAGGACGCCCGACTCGTTCCCGTAGACGCTCCTCACGTGGGGCGAGGAGGGCAGCATCGTGATGACCACCTCGCTCCCGGCGACGCAATCGGCGACCGACGTCGCCCGGGCGATGCCCTGGGAGGCGGCCTTGTCCAGCAGGGCGGGCACGACGTCGTAGCCCTTCACCGCGTGGCCGTTCTTCGCGAGGTTGCGGGCCATGGGGTTGCCCATGTTGCCCAGTCCGATGAATCCGATCTTCATGGCGCGCCTACTTGAGGCTGATGGTGGTGTGGATGCCGCCGGTCGTGGTCGCGTCGTCGAACCAGCGCGCCGTCACCGTCTTCACCTGCGTGAAGAACTGCATCGCCTGCTTGCCGTAGGGGCCGAGGTCGCCGAGCTTCGAGCCGCGCGAACCGGTGAACGAGAAGTAGGGGACGGGCACCGGGATGGGCACGTTGATGCCGACTTGCCCCACGTCGATCTCGTACTGGAACTTGCGCGCGGCCGCGCCGGACTGCGTGAAGACGCCCGTGCCGTTGCCCATGGGGTTGGCGTTCACGAGGGCGATCGCCTCGTCGAGCGTGTCCACGGACATCACGCACAGCACCGGGCCGAAGATCTCCTCCTTGTAGACCGTCATGGAGGTCTTCACGCCGGAGAAGACCGTGGGGCCGACGAAATTGCCGTCGGGGTAGCCGGGCACCTGGATGCCGCGGCCGTCGAGCTCGAGTATCGCGCCTTCCTTCACGCCGATCTCGATGAGGGACTTCACGCGGGCGTGAGCGGATTTCGAGATGAGGGGGCCGAGATCCGCGCCGGGCTCCGTGCCGCCGCTCACCTTGAGCGTCTTCGACTTGGCGACGAGGTCGGGAAGCCACTCGGCCGCCTTGCCCACGAGCACCGCCACGCTGATCGCCATGCAGCGCTGGCCGGCCGCGCCGAATCCCGCGCCGATGAGCGCGTTGAGCGACTGTTCCTTGTGCGCGTCCGGCAGCACGACGGCGTGGTTCTTCGCGCCCATCATGCACTGGGCCCGCTTGCCGTGCGTGGAGGCGAGGTTGTAGACGTGGGTTCCGACGTGGGTGGAGCCCACGAACGAGACGGCCCGGATCTCCGGGTGCGTGCACAGGGCGTCCACCGACTGCTTGCCGCCGTGTATCACATTGAGCACGCCCGGGGGCACGCCGGCTTCCAGCGCCAGTTCGGCGAGCAGCATCGGCGTCATCGGGTCCTGCTCCGAGGGCTTGAGCACGAAGGTGTTGCCGCAGACGATCGCCATCGGGAACATCCACAGCGGGATCATGGCGGGGAAATTGAACGGCGTGATGCCGGCGCACACGCCCAGGGACTGGCGGATGGCGTACACGTCCACGCCGCCCGCCACCTGCTCGAGGTGCTCGCCCATCTGCACGGAGCCGACGGAACAGGCGTGCTCGACGACCTCCAGGCCCCGGAAGACGTCGCCCTCGGCGTCGGCGAGGGTCTTGCCCTGCTCGGCGGTGAGGCACGCCGCGATCTTCTTCATGTCGCGCCGGATGAGTTCCTGCAGCTTGAGGAAGATGCGCATCCGCGCCCCGACGGCCGTGTGGCGCCAGGTCTTGTACGCGGCGGCGGCGCCGGCGATGGCGGCCTCGATCTCGTCGGCCGTGGCGAAGGGCACGCGCGCGAGCACCTCCTGCGTCGCCGGGTTCACGACGTCCTTCCACTCGGTCGTCTTCGACTCGACGAGCTTGCCGTTGATGAGAAGCTTGACGGCGGGGACGGCCTGGGCGACGGCCTGGGGGTTGGCAGCCATGGGGATCTCCTCGGGGATGGCGGGCGGTTTCGAAAACCTGACTCTCGGGAAGGATTATAGACGCGCGGGCAACGGGCGGCAGGCTGCCCGCGGGCAGCCGCCTCCTCGAATCGTATACGATATACTCCGCCGATGTTTCCCTGGCACGACATGCGCCCCTGGCCCGAACGGGGCCGTCCGATCCCGCCGCGCGGCGCGGCGGCCGAGCCGCTCGCCAAGCGCGCCCGCGACGAGGTGCTTTCGCTCATCCTGGGCGGCCGGTTGCAGCCGGGGCAGCGCATCAACGAACCCGACATCGCCGACCGGCTGGGCGTCTCCCGCGTCCCGGTGCGCGAGGCGCTTCGCGAACTCGAAGCGAGCGGCCTCGTCGTGGCGCGCAAGAACGCGGGTGTCTTCGTGCGCCGCCTGGAGCCCGCGGAAGTGGCCGAGCTCTACGCCTTCCGCGGCGCCATGGACGCCTTCGCCGGGCGCCAGGCAGCGGGTCTCCCGCAGGCGCCGCGCCGGGCACTCGCCCGCGTCCTCGCCGACTCCGACACGGCCATGCGCAAGGCCGCGCGCCGCCGCGAGGTCGTCGACTACTACACGGAAAACCTGCGCTTCCACTGGGCCATCGTGGAGGCCGCGGGCAACGCGCCCCTCGCGGAGAGCTATCGCGCCGTGGTTCAGCGCCTGCACCTCTGGCGCCTTCGCAACCTGTCGAGCCCGGTCGGCATGGCCGCCTCGATCGGCGAGCACGAGGCCATCGCGCAGGCCGTGAAGGCGGGCGACGCGCCTCGCGCCGAGTCCCTGCTGGCGGCGCATGTCGGCGCCGCGCACGATCGACTGAAGAACATCCCGGAGGAGGAAAGACCATGAAGACCCGCATTGCCCTGCTCGCGCTCGCCGCCGCGATCGCGCCCGCCCTGGCGCTCGCCCAGGCCTATCCCGCGAAGACGGTGAAGATCGTCGCGCCGGTGCAGCCCGGCGGGGGCGTCGACCTCGTCGCCCGCACCGTCGCCGAGCAGCTCACCAAGGCGATGGGCCAGACCTTCCTGGTGGAGAACCTGTCGGGCGGCGGCGGCGTCATCGCCTCGCAGGCCGTGGCCAAGGCGGCCCCGGACGGCTATACGCTCATGCTCGGCTATGTCGCCACCCACGGCACGAACCCGGCGGTGCGCAAGGTGCCGTACGACGCGGTGAAGGACTTCACGCCCGTCGCCATGGTGGCCGGCACGCCGAACGTCCTCGTGGTGAACCCGGCCGTCCCGGCGAAGACGCTGGCCGAGCTGGTGGACTACGGCAGGAAGAGCGCCGGCAAGCTGAGTTACGGCTCGGCCGGGCAGGGCTCGCTCACGCACCTGGCGATGGAGCAGCTCAAGCAGTCCGCCGGCTTCGACGCGACCCATGCCGCCTACCGCGGCATCGGCCCGGCCATCACGGACATCCTGGGCGGGCAGACGCAACTGATGATGCCCGGCCTCGCGGCGGCCACGCCGCACATCCGCGCGGGCAAGCTGCGTCCCCTCGCCGTCACCGGCCTCAAGCGCCACCCGCTGCTGCCGGACACGCCCACGTTCGAGGAACTGGGCTTCAAGGGTTTCGACGGCGTGCAGTGGTACGGCATCGTGGGTCCGGCGAAGATGCCCGAGGCCGTCACGAAGCGCCTGAACGAGGAGATCAACAAGTCCCTCGCCGCGCCCGCGCTGCGCGAGCGGCTCTCGGGCGAGGCGCTCGAACCCATGCCGATGACGAGCGCGGAGTTCGGCCGCTTCATCCAGGCCGACATCACGCGCTGGTCGCAACTGGCGCGCGAACGCAAGATTTCCCTCGAGGACTGACCCATGGCCCGCAACACGAAGGTCGCCGCCGACCCCAACGCCCCGCCCGTCACCCGCACGCTCGCGAGATTCGTCGCGACGCATCCGTCGACAGGCTGGAGCGACGCGGTGGACCGCGAAGCCCACCGTACCTTCCTCAACTGGGTGGGCTGCGCCGTCGGCGCGGCGCGCCACGAATCGGTGGAGGCCGCGCTCGGCGCCCTCGCGATGCTTCGTCCCTCGGCGCAGGCCGCCGTGCTGGGCCGCGAGGAACGGCTCGACATGGCGGGCGCGGCGCTCGTGAACGGCATTTCCTCGCACACGTTCGATTTCGACGACACGCACCTCAAGACCATCATCCACCCGGCCGGTCCGGTCGCCTCCGCGCTCCTCGCGCTCGCCGAGGGGACGGGCGCCTCGGGACGCCAGGTGATCGACGCGCTGGTGCTGGGCATCGACGTGGCCTGCCGCGTCGGCAACGTGATGTATCCCGACCACTACGATCGCGGCTGGCACATCACCGGATCCACGGGCACCCTGGGCGCCGCGGCCGGCTGCGCGCGGCTGCTGGGGCTGGACGAAGAGAAGACGGCCATGGCGCTCGGCATCGCGGCCTCCCAGCCCGTGGGCATGCGCGAGCAGTTCGGCACCATGACGAAGCCTTTCCACCCGGGCGCCGCCGCCCGCGCGGGCCTCACCGCCGCACTCCTCGCGAAGCACGGCTTCACGGCAAGCCCGAAGGCGCTGGAGGCGCCGCGCGGCATGATGCAGACGGTGTCCACGAAGAACGACTGGAACGAGATCACGGACGAGCTGGGCAGCCGCTTCGAGATATCGTTCAACACCTACAAGCCCTTCGCCTGCGGCATCGTGATCCACCCGTCCATCGACGCCTGCGTGCAGCTGCGCGAGCGCGGGGTCGCGGCGGCGGACGTGGAGCGCATCGAGCTCAAGGTGCACTCGCTCGTGCTCGAGCTCACGGGCAAGAAGGAGCCGAAGGACGGACTCGAGGGCAAATTCAGCGTGTACCACGGCTGCGCGGCGGGGCTCGTCGTCGGGCGGGCCGGGGAGCCGGAGTACGACGACGATTTCGTGAACCGCGAGGATGTCGTGGCGCTGCGCCGCCGGGTGGTGGCGACCGTCGACGATTCCATCGACGAGGCCTCGGCCGACGTGACCGCGGTGCTCAAGGACGGCCGGCGCGAGCGCGTGTTCGTCGAGCACGCGATCGGTTCGCTCGAGCGGCCGCTTCCGGACGCCGCGCTCGAGGACAAGTTCCGCACGATGGCCGATCCCGTCATCGGCGCCGCGCGCGTGGGCGCTCTCCTGGCCGCGTGCCGCGACCTCGGCAACGCGCCCTCCGTGGGCGCCGTGGTGAAGGAGGCCCGCCCTTGAGCGCCCGCCCGAAGATCGTCGTCCTGGACGACTACGAGCAGTCGATGCGGCGCGAGGCCGACTGGACGGCCGTCGACCGCCTGGCCGACGTCACGGTCCTTACCGAAAGGCTCCGAGGAGATGCGCTCCTCGCCGCCATCGCGGACGCCGACGCCATCGCGCTCGTGCGAGACCGCACGCCATTCAAGGCGGAGCTGCTCGCGAAGCTGCCCAGGCTGCGCTACTTCGTCTTCACCGGCGCGCGCAATACCCAGATGGACGCGGCCGCCTTCGCCGCGCGCGGCATCCCGGTGAGCAACACCGGGAAGGACCCGGGCAAGGACGGCACCACCGAGCACACGTGGGCCCTGATCCTCGCGGCGGCGCGGCGGATGGAAAGCCAGATGGCCCTCGTGCGCGCCGGGCAGTGGCGCGACGGCGGCGAGCTCCCCGTCATCCTGAAGGGGGAGCGCCTGGGACTCGTCGGGTTCGGCGAAATCGGCCAGCGCGTGGCGCGGGTCGGCGAAGCCTTCGGCATGGAGATCGTCACCTGGAGCCCGCACATGACCCCCGAACGGGCGGCGGCCGGCGGCGCGAAGGCCGTCGACCTCGGGGAGCTGCTCGCGACCTGCAAGGTCGTCAGCCTGCACCTCGTGCCTGCCGAGGCCACGCGAAAGCTCATCGATGCGCCGCGCCTGGCCGCCATGCGCCCCGACGCGATCCTCGTGAACACCTCGCGATCGGCCCTCATCGACATGGCGGCGCTCCCGAAGGCGCTGGACGCGGGTCGGCCGGGCACCGCCGCCATCGACGTGTACGACGAGGAGCCGTTGCCGCCCGGCCATGCGCTCGCGAGCCATCCGCGCGCGGTACTCACGCCGCACACGGGCTTCGTCGCGAAGCAGGTCTACCGGAAGTTCGCCGGCGGGGTCGTGGAGTGCCTCGAGGCGTGGCTCGCGGGCAAGCCCCTCGTGCGCGAGTTGCCGCCGCCCGCCTGAGGCGCCGAGGCTAGGGCGGCGGTTCGCGGAAGGCGAAGAGCACGGCATCCTCGGGCACGAGTGCGCCCTCGGCGTAGGCCACGCGGGCGATCTCGCCAGCGCGCGGGCTCGCGATCGTGTGCTCCATCTTCATGGCCTCGAGGATCAGGAGGGCCTGGCCCTTCACGACCGCTTCGCCTTCCTTCACCAGCACCTTCACCACGCGCCCCGGCATGAGGGCCGTGAGCCGGGCATCGGGCAAGGTGTCGGCCGGCTCGTAGTGGAAGGGGTCCACGAGCGTGAGCGCGTGCCGTCCCGCCGGGGTCGCGGCGCTCAGCGTGGCGCCGTGGCGGGAGACGCGGGCGAAGAAGGTCTCGTCGTCCAGCTCGACCTGCAGGCGGTCGCCGTCGGAAGGCCGGATGCGCACGCGGTGCGTCTTGCCCGCGACGCTGACGCGGGCATGGCCGGCGTGGATCTCCGCCTGCACCACGACCGACTGGCCGTCCTCGCGCCGGAATTCCATCGTGCGCAGGCCGGGACGGTTGAGGCGCCAGCCGCTCGCGTCCTCCCACGGCGAATCGCCGGGTGTGGCGGCGCGCTCGTCCCGGTGCACGCGCACCGCGCAGGCGACCAGCGCCTCGAGCGGCACTTCGCCCGCGGGCGGAAGCAGCTCCGCGCGGTGGCGTTCGATGAAACCCGTGTCCGTGTGGCCTGCGCGAAACGCCGGGTGCGCGACGACGCGCTCGAGAAAGGCGAGGTTGGTGCCCACGCCCAGGATCTCGGTGCCGGCGAGGGCCTCGCCCAGGCGGCGCATGGCCTCGTCGCGGTCGCCGCCCCACACGACGAGCTTGGCGATCATCGAATCGTAGAACACGCTCACCGCATCGCCCTGGCGCACGCCGGTGTCGAGGCGAAGCTCGTCGGCCTCCCCGGGCGTGCGCAGCACCGCGAGCCGGCCCGTTTCGGGGAGGAATCCGTTCGCCGGATTCTCGGCGCAAAGCCGCACCTCGATCGCATGCCCGGCCGAGAGGAGCTGCTCCTGGGCGAGGGGCAGGGGTTCGCCCGCGGCCACGCGCAGCTGCCATTCGACGAGGTCCTCGCCCGTGATCATCTCCGTCACCGGGTGCTCGACCTGCAGGCGGGTGTTCATCTCCATGAAGTAGAACCGGCGGTCCTCGCCGACGATGAACTCGATGGTGCCCGCCCCGCGATAGCCGATGGCGCGCGCCGCGGCCACAGCCGCTTCGCCCATGCGGGCGCGAAGCGCGTCGTCCAGGAAGGGCGAGGGCGTCTCCTCGAGCACTTTCTGGTGGCGGCGCTGGATGGAGCACTCGCGCTCGAAGAGATGCACGCAGTTGCCGTGCGTGTCCCCGAAGACCTGGAACTCGATGTGGTGCGGGCCGGTGACATACCGTTCGAGCAGAACGCGGTCGTCGCCGAAGGCGCCCTTCGCCTCGCGGCGGGCGGCCTCGAGCTGCGCGAGAAATTCTCCGGCCTGCGTGACGAGGCGCATGCCCTTGCCGCCGCCGCCCGCGACGGCCTTCACGAGGAGCGGGAAGCCCAGGCGCGTCGCTTCCTGCGCGAGGAAGCCCGCATCCTGGTTCTCGCCGTGGTACCCGGGCACCACGGGCACCCCCGCCTTCTCAAGGAGGGCCTTGGCCCGGTCCTTGAGGCCCATGGCCTCGATGGCTTCGGGCGTGGGACCGATGAAGGCGAGACCGCCGGCCTCCACCGCGCGGGCGAAGTCCTCGTTCTCCGAGAGGAAGCCGTAGCCCGGGTGGATGGCTTCGGCGCCCGTGGCCTTCGCGATCGCGATGATCCGGTCGGCGCGCAGGTAGGAATCGGCCGGGCGCGGCCCTCCGAGGCACCACGCCTCGTCGGCCATTTCCACGTGCAGGGCGTGGGCGTCGGCTTCGGAGTAGACCGCGACCGTGCGGATGGCGAGCCGCCGGCACGTGCGGATCACGCGGCAGGCGATCTCGCCGCGGTTCGCGATGAGGATCTTGCCGAACATGGCCTCAGAGCTCCGGGGGCGCCTCTTCCTCGGCCACCTCCGGTTCCGGCGGCAGCCAGGCGGCGCGGCGCTTCTCGAGGAAGGAGGCGACGCCTTCGCGCCCCTCCGGGGAGGAGCGGATGCGCGCGATGCGCTCCGCGGTGTCCTGGATCAGTTCGCTCGTGATGGGCCGGTTCGCGACCGCGCGGATGATGTCCTTCGACTCGCGCTGCGCGACCGGGCCGCAGGCGAGCATCGCGTCGACGATCTCGCCCACCCGTTCGTCGATCTCGCTGTTGTCCTGCGCGAGTTCGTGCACGAGGCCCAGGCGCCACGCCTCCGAGGCCGGGAAACGCTCGCCCGTGAGGAAGTAGCGGCGCGCCGAGCGCTCGCCGATGGCCGCGACCACGTAGGGCGCGATGACGGCGGGAATGAGCCCGAGCTTGCCTTCGGACAGGGCGAAGCTCGCCTCGTGCGAGGCGACGGCGACGTCGCAGCAGGCGACGAGGCCCACGCCGCCGCCATAGGCCGGGCCCTGCACGCGGGCGATCGTGGGCTTTCGCAGGAAGCACAACGTGCGCATGAGGGCCGCCAGGTGCATGGCGTCGTTCTGGTTGTCCTCCTTGGAGTAGCCGGCCATGCGGCGCATCCAGTTGAGGTCCGCGCCGGCGGAAAAGCTGCGGCCGGCGGCCGAGAGCACCACGACGCGGGTGGCGTCGTCGGCTTCCAGCGATCGCAGGGCGTCGGTGAGCTCGGCGATGAGCACGTCGTCGAAGGCGTTGTGCTTGGCCGGCTTGTTGAGCGTGACGATGGCCACGGGGCCTTGTTTCTCGAACACCAGGGATGTCGTCATGGGAATCGCCTTACTTGTCGGGACCGGCTGCGCCGGTCGTTCGGGGAGCGTCGGGGTCCCGGCCGAACAGCCGGAAGAGGGGGCGCAGGACGAGGGGCAGCAACTCGCCGGCGAACAGCATCAGGGCGGCGTGCAGGGCGCGAAGGAAGAGCCAGGCGCCGGCCACGGTGAGCGGAAGGAGCAGGATGGGAAAGAGGGCCTCGATGGCGGCACCTTCCACGAGGCGCCCGCCCAGGACCGTGCAGGCCACGACCGCGGCAAGCATCCACGCGAAATCGAGGAGCGAGCGGCCCAGGACCCGCCACCGGTCCGCGCGCGGGCCGGGCCCGAGGCGGCCGGCGATGCGCCGCGCGAAAAGGTCGACGGCGATCGTGGCGAGCGCGAAAACGGCAGCGGCGAATGCCACGGGCTCGGCCGCGGGGCTGCGGGACGTGCGAAGGCCGAGGAGGGCGATCTCGGCTGCCGCGGCCGCGATCGCGAACGCCGCGAGGCGGCCCGGCGTGAACCAGCGGGCCGCCCGCTCGCCGACCGAGGCGGCCAGCGCCTGCCGGGTCGAACCGGCCTCGACGGTGCGCCGGCCGTCGAGCCACTGGTCGCGCCAGCGGTAGCCATCCTGGATCGCGAGCACGAGACCGATGATGAGGAGCCATCCCCAGGCGCCGGCCCCGGCGGGGAAGGCGAGAAGCAGGGCGATGGCCAGCGCTGTCACCACGACGCCCGAGACCGCGAACCGCGCGAGGCGCGAGAGGATCGTGCCGCGCCCCGTCCCCTGCAGGATGCGCAGATCCACCAGCCGGCGCGCCGAGGCGATGCCGCGCAGGAACAGGAAGAACGGGATCGCCATGCCCAGGAAGACCGGGATGCCCAGCAGGGGCACCAGCACCTCGGACAGCGCGCTCGGGAGGAACGTGGCGACGACCATCGCCGCCGCCAGCGCGAGCCAGGTCGCGAGGACGAGCGCCTCGAAGCGGAAGGCGAACAGGAGGCGCGCGCGGACCGTGTCGCCCGTGGCATGAAAGGCGAAGGCGCAGGGCTCGCCGAAGGGCTCGGCGAGCGCGCGGTGCGTGCCCCGAAGCGGCGCCACGATTCGGCTCAGCGCGAGGAAGATCCACGCCGAGCGGGCGAAGAGGCGCTGGCGCGCCTTGTCGGTGGGGTCCGAGCGCAGCGAGCTCCAGGCGAGCGAGACGGTTTCCCGGTACTGCGCGAGGGACCCGCTCGTGCCTGCGAGGCCGGCGAGCGCCGAATCGCAGTGCGGATCGAGGCGCAGCGCCTCGCGGTAGGCCGCGACCGCCTCCTCGGGAGAGTGGCGCGTCTCGGCCAGGCGGACAAAGCCGTCGGGCCAGTCGGGAAATCCGGCGACGATGCGCTCGGCGGCGATGCGCGCCCCCGTGGCGTCGCCGGCATCCTGCTTGGCGTGCGAAAGGTAGAGGAGCGAAATGGCATCGCCGCCGGAAAGGCGCACGGCATCCCCGGCCAGGGCGACGGCCTCGGCGTGGCGACCGTGGGCCCCGTGCCACGACCCGAGGATCCGCATCGCCCAGGAGGAGGTGGGCTCCAGGGCGAGCGCGCCTTTTGCGAGCTGCGCCGCCTCGTCGCCGCGTCCCAGGTTCACCAGCACGTGGGCGAGTTGCAGGAGCGCGCGCGGATAGGTGGGGTCGGCCTCGAGGGCCCGGCGGGCCTGGGCCTCGGCGTCCTTCCAGCGGCCGAGATCCGTGAGCGCCTTGCTGCGCTCGACGAGCCCGTCGGCGCGCTGCCGGGGCGAGGGAACCTCAGCCAAGCTTGTTGCGCTTCATGTAGTCGAGCAGGTCGTCGTAGACCCCGCTCTCGTTGGCGAAAAGCGCGAAGTTGCGCGCCTGCCCGAACCATTCGACGGTGGAAGGCCGCAGCGAGCGCAGCGCGCGCTTGAAATCGTCGGGTCCGACCGGCCGGATCGCGCCCGCCGCCGCGCTCGACTCGATGGCCGATTCGCGGGCGAGATTGCACAGCTGCGCGAGGTCGGCGCCGGAGAAGAGCGCCGTGGACTTCGCGAGCGCCGCCGGATCGATGTCCTTGTGCGGGCACCCGGCCAGGTGGTGGCCGATGATCGATTCGCGCGCAGGCTCGTCGGGCGGCAGCACCAGCACCGTGCGGTCGAAGCGGCCGGGTCGGCGCAGGGCCGAGTCGATGTCCCAGGGGTGATTGGTGGCCCCGAGGATGAACACGTTGGTGTTGTCGTGCTGCGAGCCGTCCATCTCGGAGAGCAGCTGGTTCACGAGGTTGCGCCCGGCGCCGCCACGCAGCTCGCTGCGCTTGTGGCCGAGGGCATCGATCTCGTCGAAGAAGAGCACCATCGGGGCGAGGCGCCGCGCGGTGTCGAAGATCTTGTGCAGGCGCTGCTCGCTCTCGCCGAAGTACATGTTGAGCACGTCCTCCAGGCCGATGGAGGCGAAGCGCGCGCCCATTTCCCCGGCGAGCGCCCGGGCGAGATAGGTCTTGCCGCAGCCCGGCGGCCCGTAGAGGAGCAAGCCCCCGGTGGCCGTCTTGCCGAAGGCCTGGTAGAGCTCCGGATTGCGCAGCGGCCCCAGGACCGAGAGCTCCAGCTTCTTCTTGACGTCGACCATCCCGCCCACGTTCGCGAACGTGATGCGCGGCGTCTGCAGGTCGAACTCCTCCACCAGCGCGCCTTCGTCCGACGCGAGGCGCAGGCCCGGCCTTTCGCCGTCGGCGAGCATGGCGCCCGTGGGCGGCGTGCCGCCGGCGGGCGGCGGGGAGGAGGGCACGGCCGTGAGCGTGGGTCGCGCGGGCGCGCTCGCCGGGGCGGTGTCCGCGGCGGCCGGTGGTGCGGGGCTTCCGCCCAGCGCGGCGAGGAGCCTCTCGTAGCCTTCGGCGCTGGGTTGGCCCAGCCGCCGCGCGAGGCCGGCCGCCAGGCGCAGCGCCTCGAGGTTCACCGGATCGCGCGAAAGCGTGCCGGCGCAGGTGTCGAGGGCCTCCTGCGGGCGCTCGTCGTCCGCGAGCATCTGAGCGACGTGGTTGCGAAGCCCGAGGTCGTCCGGCGAGAGCTTCAGGGCGGATTCGAGGGCGGCGATGACGGAGGCGGGGGGTCGGGCCATGGGCTCACATGCGGAAGACGCCGAAGCGCGTGTCTTCGGGCGGGGCGTTTCGGGAGGCCGCGATCGCGAGCCCCAGCACGCGACGCGTGTCCACCGGGTCGATGACCCCGTCGTCCCAGAGGCGGGCGGTGGCGTAGTAGGGGTGCCCCTGCCGCTCGTACTGCTCGCGGATGGGCGTCTTGAAGGCTTCCTCTTCTTCCTTCGACCAGGCGCCGCCCTTCGCCTCGATGCCGTCGCGCTTCACGGTGGCGAGCACGCTCGCGGCCTGCTCGCCGCCCATCACCGAGATGCGCGCGTTGGGCCAGCTCCAGAGGAAGCGCGGGTCGAAGGCGCGGCCGCACATGCCGTAGTTGCCCGCGCCGAAGGAGCCGCCAATCAGCAGCGTGAACTTCGGCACCTTCGCGCACGAGACGGCGGTCACGAGCTTGGCTCCGTCCTTCGCGATGCCGCCGGCCTCGTACTTGCGACCCACCATGAAGCCGGTGATGTTCTGCAGGAAGAGGAGCGGGATGCCGCGCTGCGAGCACAGCTCGACGAAGTGCGCGCCCTTGAGCGCGGATTCGGAGAACAGGATGCCGTTGTTGGCGACGATGCCGACGCTCTGGCCCCACAGGTGCGCGAAGCCGGTGACGAGCGTCGTGCCGTACAGGGCCTTGAACTCGTGGAAGTCCGAGTCGTCGACGAGGCGGGCGATGATCTCGCGCACGTCGAAGGGCTGGCGCGGGTCCTTCGGGACGATGCCGTAGAGTTCCTCGGCCGCGTAGCGCGGCTCGAGCACGGGCCGCTGTCCGGGCGACGCGGGCGGCCTCCCGCCGTTCAGGTGGCGCACGATCTCGCGCGCGATGGCGAGGGCGTGGCGATCGTCGTCGGCCAGGTGGTCGGTGACGCCGGAAGTGCGCGAATGCACGTCGCCGCCGCCCAGGTCCTCGGCGCTCACCACTTCGCCCGTGGCCGCCTTCACGAGCGGCGGGCCGCCGAGAAAAATGGTGCCCTGGCCCTTCACGATGATCGACTCGTCGCACATCGCCGGGACGTACGCGCCACCCGCGGTGCACGAGCCCATCACCACGGCCACCTGCGGGACGCCGAGGGCCGAAAGATTCGCCTGGTTGTAGAAGATGCGGCCGAAGTGGTCGCGGTCCGGGAACACGTCGGCCTGCAGCGGCAGGAACGCGCCGCCGGAGTCGACCAGGTAGATGCACGGCAGGCGGTTCTGCGCGGCGATCTCCTGCGCGCGCAGGTGCTTCTTCACCGTGAGCGGGAAGTAGGTGCCGCCCTTCACCGTGGCGTCGTTGGCGACGACGACGACCTCGCGGCCCTCCACGCGGGCGAGGCCGGTGATGAGCCCGGCCGAGGGTGCCTCGTCGCCGTACATCCCGAAGGCCGCGAGTTGCGACAGTTCGAGGAACGGGGAGCCCGGGTCGAGAAGTCCGCGGACGCGCTCGCGCGGCAGGAGCTTGCCCCGCGCGGCGTGTTTCTTCTGGGCCTCGGGTCCTCCGCCTTCGGCCACCTTCGCGACCTTCTCGCGAAGATCCTGCGCGAGGGCGAGGTGATGGTCGGCGTTGGCCCGAAAGGCCTCCGAGCCCGTGTCGAGTCGCGAGCGGATGGCAGGCATGGGGGACTCTAGGCCTCGAGCAGGCCGCGCGCGATCAGCAGGCGCTGGATCTCGCTCGTGCCCTCGTAGATCTGGGTGATGCGCGCGTCGCGGTAGTGGCGCTCGACGGGGTAGTCCTCGAGGTAGCCGTAGCCGCCGTGGATCTGGACGGCCTTCGAGCACACCCACTCGGCCGTCTCCGAGGCGAAGAGCTTCGCCTGGGAGGCTTCCGAGAGGCAGGCGATGCCTTCGGTGCGCAGGCGCGCGGCGTGCAGGATGAGCAGGCGCGAGGCGTTCAGGCGCACGTGCATGTCCGCGAGCAGGTTCGCGATCGACTGGTGCTCGGCGATGGGCTTGCCGAACTGGACACGTTCCTTCGCGTAGGCGAGGGCGGCCTCGAACGCGGCGCGGCCGATGCCCAGGGCCTGGGCCGCGATGCCGATGCGCCCGCCCTCGAGATTCGACAGGGCGATGGCGAGCCCCTTGCCGCGCGGGCCCAGGAGGTTCGCCTCGGGGATCGCGCAGCGCTCCAGGGCGATGGCGCAGGTGTCGGAGGCGCGGATGCCGAGCTTCTTCTCGACGCGCTGCACGACGAATCCCGGCGTGTCCGTCGGCAGGATGAACGCCGAGAGGCCCTTCTTGCCGAGCTCCGGATCCGTGACGGCGAAGACGATGGCCACCTGCGCGCGCTTGCCGTTGGTGACGAACTGCTTGGCGCCGTCCAGGACCCAGCGGCCGTTCTCGAGGACGGCGCGCGTCCTCAGGTTGTTCGCCTCGCTGCCGGCCTGCGGTTCCGTGAGGCAGAAGCAGCCGATGGCCTTTCCGGCGGCCATGGCGGGCAGCCAGGTGCGCTTCTGCTCCGGCGTGCCCCAGGCGAGGATCGGCCCGCAGCCCACGGAGTTGTGCACGCTCATGATCCCGCCCGTGGCCGCGCAACCGGCGGAGATCTCCTCGAGCGCGAGCGCGTAGGCGGTGTAGTCGGTGAACGAACCGCCGTGCTCCTCGGGGACGATCATGCCGAGGAAGCCGAGCTCGCCCAGCTTCGCGAGGACTTCCTCCGGCAGCCAGCCTTCGCGGTCCCACCGGCCCGCATGGGGGGCGAGCTCCGCGCCCGCGAACTCGCGGGCCGTGTCGCGGATCATCCGCTGCTCGTCGGTGAGGAACTCGGCATTGGCGCGCGCGGGCATGGCGGTCACCTACTTGGCGTCCTTCTCGGCCTTGTCGACGGCGTCGAGGGCCTTCTGGTTGAGGTCGGCGCCGAGCCCCTTGGCGGCTTCGAGCGCCTGCACCGACGTGCCGAAGGCGCCTTGCTTGGCGCGCTCCAGCGCCTCGGCCCGTTCCTTCGCGGCGTCGGCTTTCGGGGCCGGCGGCTCCTTGCCGCACCCCGCCAGGCAACACGCGGCGACGAGGGCGGCTGCGCCGGCCGCGCGAGGGCTCATGCCCGGACGGCCTTCACGCGCTGCCGGATGTCGGCGCGCACCTTGGGCGGCAGGTGGTTCCAGCGCACACCCGCCACGGCGCCCGCGAGCGCGAGGCAGGAGGGCAGGCAGTCGCGCTCCGGGTTCGCACGACGAAGCTGTTGCCAGGCGTCCCAGAAGCCGACCTTCGTGAGGGCCTCGAGCGTGTCGATGCCGACGGAACGCAGCTCGCCGGCGAGGTTCGGCCCGATGCCGGGGGTCTTCTCGATGGGGGTGGGCGCAGTGGCAGTCGACGTGTTCACAGGACCTCCAGGGCGACGGCGGTGGCCTCGCCGCCGCCGATGCACAGGGCGGCGACGCCTTTCCTCAGGCCGCGGGCCTTCAGCGCGTAGATGAGCGTGGTGAGGATGCGGGCGCCGGTGGCGCCGATGGGGTGCCCGAGCGCGACGGCGCCGCCGTTCACGTTGACCTTCGCCGCGTCGAGGCCGAGATCCTTGATGGCGGCCATCGCGACGATGGCGAAGGCCTCGTTGATCTCGTAGAGGTCCACGTCCGAGGATTTCCATCCGGCCTTGTCGAGCACCTTGCGGATCGCCTCCACCGGCGCCGTGGTGAACCACTCGGGCTCGTGGGCGTTGGAAGCGTGCGCGACCAGCCGGGCGAGGGGCTTCGCCCCGCGCTTCGCGCAATCCGACTCGCGCATGAGCACGAGGGCCGCGGCGCCGTCCGAGATCGACGACGAGGTCGCGGCCGTGACGCGCCCGTCCTTGTTGAAGGCCGGCCGGAGCGTGGGGATCTTCTCGACGTTCACGGTGAAGGGCGTCTCGTCGTCCTTCACCACCTCGTCGCCCTTGCGGCCGGCGACCGTGACGGGCGCGATCTCGGCGGCGAAGGCGCCCGACCGGCTCGCCTTCACCGCGCGCGAGGTCGATTCCGTCGCGTAGGCGTCCATCTCCTCCCGGGTGATGCCGTATTTCTCGGCCGTCCTGTCGGCGAAGAAGCCCATGGGCTTGCCGTCGTAGGCGTTCTCGAGGCCGTCGAAGGCCATGTGGTCGAGCACCCGCGCGTGGCCGTAGCGGTAACCCGCGCGGGCCTTGGGCAGCAGGTGGGGCGCGTTGGTCATCGATTCCATGCCGCCCGCGACGACCACGGACCCGTCGCCGGCGGCGAGCGCGTCCGTGGCCATCATGGCGGCCTTCATGCCGGAGCCGCACATCTTGTTGATCGTGGTGCAGGGCGTCGCCTTGTCGAGCCCGGCCCCGAGCGCGGCCTGCCGCGCGGGTGCCTGCCCCTGTCCGGCCGGAAGCACGCAACCCATGATCAGGTCGTCGACTTCCGCGGGACCGACGCCCGCCTGCTCGAGGGCGGCCTTGATGGCCGCCGCGCCGAGCTGGTGGGCGGCGAGGGAATTGAACTTGCCCTGCATGGCGCCGATGGGGGTGCGCTTGGCGCCGACGATGACGATCGATTCCGGCATGCGTGTTTCCTTCCTCTGCGACTCGTTGCGGGAAATGCGGATTACAGGCGCTCGAAGATCGCCGCGATGCCCTGGCCGCCGCCGATGCACATGGTGACGAGGCCATAGCGGCCGCCCGTGCGCTGCAGCTCGTACAGGCACTTCACGGTGAGGATCGCGCCCGTCGCGCCGATCGGGTGGCCGAGGGCGACCGCGCCGCCGTTCGGGTTCACCTTGGCCGGATCGAGGCCGAGTTGCTTCGTGACCGTCATGGCCTGCACGGCGAAGGCCTCGTTGGATTCGATGACATCCATGTCGGAAGGCTTGAGGCCCGCCTTCTGGAAGACCTTCTGCACGGCCGGGATCGGGCCTTCGCCCATGATGTGCGGCTCGACGCCGGCGTGGGCATAGGCCACGAGGCGAGCGAGCGGCTTCACGCCGGCCTTGGCGGCGGCCGCTCGCTTCCATCAGCACCACGGCGGCGCCGGCGTCGTTGATGCCCGAGGCGTTGCCGGCGGTGACGGAGCCGTCCTTCTTGAAGGCCGGCCGCAGCTTGGAGAAATCCTCGGCCTTGGCTTCCTTGCGCACGTGCTCGTCGGTGTCGAAGATGACCGGGCCTTTCTTGCTCTTGAGTTCCACCGGGACGATCTGCGTCTTGAAGTGGCCCGCGGCGATGGCGGCCGCGGCGCGGCGGTGCGATTCGAGCGAGAAGGCGTCCTGTTCCTCGCGCGTGAAGCCGTGCTTGGCGGCGAGGTTCTCGGCCGTGATGCCCATGTGACCGGTTCCGAACGGGTCGGTCAGCGCGCCCACCATGGCGTCGATGATCTGGCCGTCGCCCATGCGCTGGCCCCAGCGCCCGGTGGGCAGGAAGTACGCCGCGCGGCTCATGCTCTCGGCGCCGGCGCCGATGGCCACGTCGATGTCGCCCAGGAGGATGTGCTGCGAGGCCGAGACGATCGCCTGGAGGCCGGAACCGCACAGGCGGTTCACGGTGAGGCAGGGCGTGCCGACCGGGATGCCCGCATCGACGGCGGCCACGCGGGAGATGTACATGTCGCGGGCCTCGCCGTGCACGACGCTGCCGAGCACCACGTGGCCGACGGTGGCCACGTCGATGCCGGCGCGCGCGACCGCTTCCCGGATCGCGATCGTGCCGAGTTGCGTCGCCGGCACGTCCTTGAGCGAGGCGCCGTAATCGCCGATCGCCGTGCGGGCCCCGGACACCACCACCACTTCGCGTGCAGCCATCTTGTTTCTCCCTTGTCGTTTGGGTTGGAGCGGAGGATTCAGGCGCTTTCTTCGAAGAGCTCGCGCCCGATGAGCATTCGCCGGATTTCGTTGGTCCCGGCGCCGATGTCGTACAGCTTGGCATCGCGCAGGAGCCGTCCGGCCGGGTAATCGTTGATGTAGCCGTTGCCGCCCAGGGCCTGGATCGCCTCGAGCGCGACCTGCACGGCGTTCTCGGAGGCGAGGAGCAGGCAGGCGGCGGCGTCCTTGCGCGCGGCGCGCCCGGCGCCCCGGTCGAGCGCGGCGGCCACGCGGTAGCTGAACGCGCGGGCCGACTGGAGCTTCACGTACATGTCGGCGAGCTTGCCCTGCATCAGCTCGAAGGTGCCGATGGGCTGGCCGAACTGCTTGCGCTCGTGCAGGTAGGGGACCACCAGGTCCATCGCGGCCTGCATGATGCCGATCGGGCCGCCGGAGAGCACGCAGCGTTCCGTGTCGAGACCCTTCATCAGCACGCGCGAGCCGCCGTTCACCTCGCCCAGGACGTTCTCCGCGGGAATCTCGCAATCCTCGAACACGAGCTCGCTGGTGTTGGAGCCGCGCATGCCCAGCTTGTCGAGCTTCTGCGCCGTGCGGAACCCCTTCATGCCCTTCTCGACGAGGAAGGCCGTCATCGCTTTCGAGCCCGCGTCCTTCGGGGCCGTGCGCATGTACACGATGAGCACGTCCGCATCGGGGCCGTTCGTGATCCACATCTTGGTGCCGTTCGCGACCCACCGGTCGCCCACGCGCTCGGCGCGGCAGGCCATGGAGCCCACGACGTCGGAGCCGGCGCCGGGCTCGCTCATCGCGAGGGCGCCCACGCTTTCTCCCGAACAGAGCCCGGGCAGGTACCTGCGCCGCTGCGCGTCGCTGCCGTTGAGGTACAGGTTGTTCACGCAGAGGTTCGAATGGGCGCCGTAGGACAGGCCCACGGACGCCGAGGCGCGCGAGACTTCCTCCATGGCGATCACGTGCGCCAGGTAGCCCAGGCCCGTGCCGCCGAAATCCTCGGGAACGGTCATGCCGAGCAGGCCCAGCTCGCCGAGCTTCTTCCACATGTCGGCGGGGAAGGCGTTGTCGCGGTCGATCGCGGCCGCCCGGGGGGCGAGCTCGGCCTCGCAGAGCCGCCGCGTGCTCTCGCGAAGCAGCCCGATTTCGTCGGGAAGGTCAGGATCGAAGGGCAAGACGGCTCCGAGGGGGGGCCCGCGCGGTCGCGTGGGCCGGCATAGCGAAACCGCAATTATCGCCCAAAACGGGAAGGCGCCGGGGCGGCCGCCCCCGGCCGGGACCTACCTGGCCGCCATGCGGATGGCGCCGTCCAGCCGGATCACTTCCCCGTTGAGCAACTCGTTCTCGACGATGTGCGCCACGAGCGCCGCGTATTCCTCGGGCTTGCCGAGCCGGGGGGGGAAGGGGACCTGGGCGCCCAGCGAGGCCCGGATTTCCTCGCTCATGCCCTGGAGCATGGGCGTATCGAAGATACCGGGCGCGATCGTCACCACGCGAATGCCGAACTTCGCGAGTTCCCGGGCGATCGGCAGGGTCAGGCCGTTCACGCCGGCCTTGGAGGCGGCGTAGGCGGCCTGGCCGACCTGGCCTTCGAACGCGGCGACCGAGGACGTGTTCACGATCACGCCGCGCTCGCCGGAAGGCAGGGCGGGCCCCGTGCTCATGCGTGCGGCGGCCAGGCGGATCACGTTGAAGGTGCCGACGAGGTTGATGCGCACGGCACGCTCGAAGTTCGCGAGGGAATGGGGGCCGTTCTTGCCGACGACGCGCTCGCCGGGGGCGACGCCGGCGCAATTCACGACGCCGCCCAGGTGGCCGAAGGCGGAATACGCGAGGTCGACGGCGGCCTGGACCTGCGCCTCGTCGGTCACGTCGGTCTTGATGTAACGCCCCTGGCCGCCGAATCGCTCGGCCACCCAGCCGCCGGCATCGCTCACGTCGGCGATGACGACCTTGGCTCCGTCGTCGAAGAGGCGGCGCGCCGTGGCGGCGCCCAACCCGGACCCGCCGCCGGTGATGAGGAAGACCTGGTTCTCGATTTTCATGGAAGGGTTCCGGTGGGAGGGATCCGGCGTCGACGATGGGGCACCGCTGGCGGGGATTATAGGCCGGCGGTCCGGGACTAGAATGTCGCCTCCATCGCGTCCGGAGTCCCGAACTTGCCGTTGCCCGTGCTGCCGCCCGCCGTGCGCGTCATTGTCCGCGGCTGGCTCAACTCGAACCAGGTGGTCCTGCGCGCGCCGGGGGCCAACGTGCTGGTCGACTCGGGCTATTGCACGCACGCGGCGCGCACGATCGCGCTCGTGGAGGAAGCCCTGGAGGGCGAGGGGCTCGCCGGCCTGGTCAACACCCATTGCCACTCGGACCACATGGGGGGCAATGCGGCGCTGGCCGCGCGCTTCGACTGCAGCGTGAGCGTGCCGGCGGGGGAGGTGAAGCACATCGTCCCGTGGACGCCGCAAAGCGTCTGGATGGAGCAGTTCGACCAGGTGGCGGAGCCCTTCGAATTCCACGACACGATTGCCGCGGGCGAGAGCTTCGAGGCGGGAGGTCTTCACTGGGAGGCCCATGCCGCTCCCGGACATGACATGGACGCGCTCGTCTATTTCGCGCCCGGTCCGCGGGTTCTCATCGCCGGGGACGCGCTCTGGGAGAACGGCATGGGCTTCGTCTGGCCCGAGGACGGCGCGAATCCCCATATCGACGCGGCATTCGAGACGCTCGACGCCATCGAGGCCCTCGCCCCGGCCGTGGTGATTCCCGGCCATGGAGCGCCCTTCGGGGCGATCGGCCGGTCGCTCGCGACGGCGCGCTCGCGCCTCACGGCCTTTTCGGCGGATCCGGTGAAAGGCGCCCGGTACGCCATGAAGGCGCTCTTCGTTTACGCGTTGCTCGACAAGGGATCGATGGCGGTCGCCGAGGTGGCCGGATACCTCGGTCGCGTGCCCTGCCACCGCAAGCTGGCCGAGCGGTTCCTGCGCCGCGAGCCGAGGGAACTGGCCGAGTGGCTCCTGGCGGACCTTCAACGCTCCGGCGCGATTCGCCTCGAAGGCGGCCGCGCCTGGCCGACGATGCCCGCCTAGGCGAATTGCCGCAGGCCGTCGAGATCGAGGACCCGCAGCCCGCCGTACTCGATCCGGATGAGCCCGCGGGCCTCCAGCACCTGGAGCGCCTGGTTCACGCGTTGGCGCGAGACGCCGGCGAGGTACCCGATTTCCTCCTGCGAAACCTGCACCTGCGGCCCCATCTCGGGGTAGAGCACCGGGTTGAAGAGGGCGGCCAGGGACCGGGCGACCCGCGCGTCGGGCTCGAGGAGCCGCTGCGTCTCGACCATGGCGATGAACTGCGCCAGCCGCTCGTTCAGCTGGCTGAGCAGGAAGCGGTTGAAGCCGATGTCCGTGTCGAGGAGCCAGTCGAAGGTGGCCTTCGGCATGAAAGCCAGGCGCGTGGCCCGGAGCGCGATGATGTCGTACTTGCGCGTGCGGTCCTTGAGCAGCGATCCCTCGCCGAACCAGCCGCCGCGCGCGACGCCCAGGAAGGTGGTCGCCTTGCCTTCGGGCGAGACGCTCGACATCTTCACGAGTCCGTCGACGATGCCGATCCAGTGCTCGACCGGGTCGCCGCGCCGGCACACCGCGGCGCCGGCCGGCACGTCGCGCACGAAGAGCTCGGCCTCGACACGTTCGCGCCGGGCCGGCGTGAGCGGCCGGGCCCACGGCGAGGCGGCGAGGAGATCGTTGAGGGTTTTCACGGGGGTCGACGACGGGAATTGTCAACGAAAAGACAACTGACGGCGAGTCCCCCTCGCTACACTGGGCCGGTTCCGGTGGCGGTGCCGGCATCAGGCGGCGACCTCCGGAGCGGACAGGGCGGCCCGAGGGGACGGTATCGCCCGAAAACCAGATTCCCCGACCGCAGGAGGAGAGAACCGGATGGCCCTGGCCCACGCGGCAGGCGACACCTTTCCGAAGCTGCTCGCGCGCCACGCCCGCGAGCGCGGGGAGCGGCCGGCCCTTCGGGAGAAGGACCTGGGCATCTGGCAGACCTGGACGTGGGCCGAAGTCGAGACGGAAGTGCGGTTCCTGGCCGCCGGTCTCGCCCGGGCCGGCTTTCGCCGCGGCATGCACCTGGCCGTCGTCGGCGACAATCGCCCGCGGCTGTATTTCGCGCTCCTCGCCGCACAGAGCCTGGGCGGCATACCCGTGCCTTTCTACCAGGACGCCCCGGCGGGCGAGATGGCCTTCGTCTTTCGGGACGCCGACATCGGCTTCGCGATCGTCGAGGACCAGGAGCAGGCGGACAAGCTCTTCGAGATCCTGCCGGATTGCCCGGGCCTCAAGCGCATCTGGTACGACGATCCGCGCGGGTTCCGGCACGACCGTCGTCCCGAGCTCGCCAGCTACGAGAGCCTGCGCGCCGAGGGCGAAGGCCGGGTGCGCGACCAGCCGGGCGCGATCGAGGCCGAGGTGTCGAAGGGCGCGGGCCCGGACGTGGCGATCATGCTCTACACCTCGGGCACCACGGGCAATCCCAAGGGCGTCGTGCTTTCCCACGACAACCTGCTCGTCTCGGGCCGCAACTACGTCGAGCTCGAGGGCCTCACGGACGAGGAGGAGGTGCTGGCGTACCTGCCCATGGCCTGGATCGGCCAGAACCTCTTCTCCTATGCGCAGTGGCTGGTCGCGGGATTCCGCATCAACTGCCCGGAGTCGGCCGAAACCGTGCTCACCGACATGCGCGAGATCGGGCCCACCTACTATTTCGCGCCGCCGCGGGTGCTCGAGGCGCTGCTCACGCAGGTGACCATCCGCATGGAGGACGCGAGCAGCCCGAAGCGGTGGATGTTCCGCCACTTCATGGGACTGGCGCGTCGCGTGGGCTCGGCGATCCTCGACGGCAAGCCGGTTTCGGCCCTCGACCGGCTGCATTACGCCCTCGGCGGGATCGTTCTCTTTGCGCCGCTCAAGAATTCCCTGGGCATGTCGCGCGTGCGCGTGGCCTACACCGCGGGCGAAGCCATCGGCCCGGACCTTTTCGTGTTCTACCGGTCCCTGGGCATCAACCTGAAGCAGCTCTACGGCCAGACGGAGACGTGCGCCGCGGTGTGCGTGCAGCCCGACGGCCAGGTGAAGCCGGACACGGTGGGCCCGCCCATGAAGGGCGTCGAGGTGCGCGTCCTCGATACCGGCGAGATCGTCCTGCGCTGCCCCGGGCTCTTCGTGGAGTACCACCGCAACGCGGAGGCGACGCGTGAGGCCAAGGACGCCGAGGGCTGGTACCACACCGGCGACGCGGGCTTCTTCGACGCCGACGGGCACCTGCGGATCATCGACCGCGCCAAGGATGTGGGAAAGCTCTCGGACGGCACGCTCTTCGCGCCGAAGTACCTCGAGAACAAGCTCAAGTTCTTCCCCTTCGTGAAGGAGGCGGTGGCCTTCGGGGACGGCCGCGCCGAGGCGAGCGCGATGGTGAACATCGACGTGCAGGCCGTGGGCGATTGGGCGGAGCGTCGAGGCATCCCCTATTCGGGCTACCAGGACCTCGCCGCCAAGCCGCCGGTGGTCGAGCTCGTGCGCGAGTGCGTGGAAAAGGTGAACGCGGATCTCGCCGCCGACCCGACGCTCGCCGGCAGCCAGATCCACCGCTTCGTGATCCTCCACAAGGAGCTCGACGCCGACGACGGCGAGCTCACGCGCACGCGCAAGGTGCGCCGGCGCTACATCGCCGAGAAGTACGCGGGCATCGTCGAGGCTCTCTACGGCGAGGCCGAGGTGTGCGCCGTCGAGGCCCAGGTGCGCTTCGAGGACGGCCGCACGGGCATGGTTCGCGCGCAGCTCGCCGTGGGCCACGCGAAGACCTTCCCGCCCGCTGCGGCGAGGAGCGCGGCTTGAGCGGCGCGCGCGAGGCCGGCCCGGTGATCCTCGCGGTCGGGGGCATCTCGCTCGCCTTCGGC
Source organism: Betaproteobacteria bacterium (assembly GCA_016711875.1). Classification (GTDB taxonomy): domain Bacteria; phylum Pseudomonadota; class Gammaproteobacteria; order Burkholderiales; family Usitatibacteraceae; genus FEB-7. The sequence goes on from JADJSD010000003.1 coordinate 103,863, forward strand.
GGCGTGAAGGCCCTCTCGGAGGTCGGCTTCGACGTGCGCGAGCACGAGGTGCGCGCCATCATCGGACCCAACGGCGCGGGCAAGAGCTCGATGCTCAACGTGATCAACGGCGTCTACCGGCCCCAGCAGGGCCGCATCACCTACCTGGGCGAGACGCGCGAGGAAATGGAGCCGCACTTCGCCGCGAGCCACGGCATCGCGCGCACCTTCCAGAGCCTCGCGCTCTTCAAGGGCATGAGCGTACTGGACAACCTGCTGGCCGGTCGCAACCTGCTGATGCGAACGAACCTGCTCCTGCAGGCCCTTCGCATCGGGCCCGCCCTGCGCGAGGAAGTGGCGCACCGCCGGCGCGTGGAGGAGATCATCGACTTCCTCGAGATCCAGCACGTGAGGAAGACGCCCGTGGGACGGCTGCCCTACGGCCTGCAGAAGCGGGTGGACCTCGGCCGGGCGCTGGCGGCGGAGCCGAGGGTGCTCCTGCTCGACGAGCCGATGGCCGGCATGAACGTGGAGGAAAAGCAGGACATGTGCCGCTTCATCCTCGACGTGAACGACGAGTTCGGCACCACCATCGTGCTCATCGAGCACGACATGGGCGTGGTGATGGACATCTCCGACCGCGTGGTGGTGCTCGACTACGGGCGCAAGATCGGCGACGGCACGCCCGACGAGGTCCGGTCCAACCAGGCGGTCATCGACGCCTACCTCGGGGTGCAGCACTGATGTCGGCCGGAAAATTCTTCCAGCAGCGCGGGATGACCTGGGTGCTCCTCGGGCTGCTCGCGCTGGGCGCCGTGGCACCGCTCGTCGTGGGCGGGGCGCGCCTGCCGCAGTGGCTCGAGGTCGTGCTGGGCGGGCTCATGTCCGGCGTCCTCTATTCGCTGGTCGCCATCGGCCTGGTGCTCATCTTCAAGGCCTCGGGGGTCTTCAACTTCGCGCAAGGGGCGATGGTGCTCTTCGCGGCGCTCTCGCTCGTGCGCCTGATGGCGTGGATGCCGCTTCCGGTGGCCCTCGCGGTCACGGTCGCGATGATGGTGGCCCTCGCCTGGCTCATCGAGCGGCTGGTCCTGCGCCCGCTCGTGAACCAGGAGCCCATCGTGCTCTTCATGGCGACCCTCGGCGTCACGTACTTCCTGGACGGGTTCGGGCAGACGCTCTGGGGGAGCGACATCTACACGCTGGACGTCGGCATGCCCAAGGAGCCGAAGATCCTGCTGGAGAACGTGTTCGAGGGCGGCATCCTGGTCGGCATGGAGGACGTGATCGCCGCCCTGATCGCCGCGATCCTCGTGGGCGCCCTCGCGCTCTTCTTCCAGAAGACGGGAACGGGCCGGGCCCTCAGGGCCGTGGCGGACGACCACCAGGCCGCGCAGTCGATCGGCATTCCGCTCGGGCGCATCTGGGTCATCGTCTGGAGCGTGGCCGGCATCGTCGCCCTCGTGGCGGGCATCATCTGGGGCTCGAAGCTGGGCGTGCAGTTCTCGCTGCAGCTCATCGCGCTCAAGGCCCTGCCGGTGGTGATCCTGGGCGGCTTCACCTCGATTCCCGGCGCGATCGTGGGCGGGCTCATCATCGGCCTGGGCGAGAAGATCTCCGAGGTCTACCTCGGCCCGATGCTGGGCGGGGGCATCGAGAACTGGTTCGCGTACGTGCTCGCGCTCGTCTTCCTCCTCGTGCGGCCCGAAGGGCTGTTCGGGGAGCGACACATCGATCGGGTCTAGCCATGTTCTACCGCGAAACCGGCCAGTACAAGACCACCTACGAGGCCGACCAGCAGCTCTTCCCGATCCTGCAGGACCGGCTCTTCGTGATCGCCGTGCTGGCCTTCGCGTTCGCCGTGGTTCCGCTGGTCGCCTCGGAGTACCTGCTGCGCGCGATCCTCGTGCCTTTCCTCATCCTGTCGCTCGCGGCCATCGGGCTCAACATCCTGGTGGGCTATTGCGGGCAGGTCTCGCTCGGCACCGGCGGCTTCATGGCGGTGGGCGCCTACGCGGCCTACAACCTCGCGGTGCGCATCCCGGACCTGAACCTCCTCGTCGTCTTCGTGCTCGCCGGGCTCGCCGCGACGCTCGTGGGCATCCTCTTCGGCCTGCCGAGCCTTCGCATCAAGGGGTTCTACCTCGCGGTCGCGACGCTCGCGGCGCAATTCTTCCTCGACTGGGCCTTCGCACGCATCAAGTGGTTCACGCACGACTCGTCCTCCGGCTCGGTGAGCGCGCCGCCGCTCGCGATCTTCGGGTGGCTGGTGGATTCCCCGGCGGAGAAGTACCTGCTGGTGCTCGGCTTCGTCTGCGTCTTCGCCCTCGCCGCGCGCAACCTCGTGCGCGGGGCCATCGGGCGCTCGTGGATGGCGATGCGCGACATGGATGTGGCGGCCGAGGTGATCGGCATCCGGCCCCTCTACGCCAAGGTCACGGCCTTCGCCGTGAGCTCCTTCTTCGTGGGGCTGGCCGGCGCCCTCTGGGCCTTTGTCTACCTGGGCGCCTGGGAGCCGCTCGCGTTCGACGTGAACCGATCCTTCCAGCTGCTCTTCATGGTGATCATCGGCGGGCTCGGGTCCATCCTGGGCTCGTTCCTGGGCGCCGCGTTCATCGTGATCCTGCCGCTCGCGCTCAACCAACTGCCCGGCTGGCTCGGCATCCCGATGTCGACCGCGCTCATCTCGCACATCGAGTTCATGGTCTTCGGCTCGCTCATCGTCTTCTTCCTCGTCGTCGAGCCCCACGGCCTCGCGCGCCTGTGGGCCGTCGGCAAGGAAAAGCTTCGCCTCTGGCCGTTCCCGCATTGACCGCAACACCCCGCTGCCCACAACAAGGAGGAGGATCGCTATGAACCGCATGATCAGGACCCGGGCCGCCGCGCTGGCCCTCGCCGTGGCCGGTGCCCTGGGCGCCGCAACCGAAGTTGCCGCCCAGTCGAAGGAGATCTTCATCCCGGTGATCGTGTACCGGACCGGTGCCTACGCGCCCAACGGCATTCCCTGGGCGGACGGCTACGTCGACTACCTCAAGCTCGTGAACGAGCGCGACGGCGGCGTGAACGGCATCAAGCTCGCGATGGAAGAGTGCGAGTTCGGCTACGCGACCGACCGCGGGGTGGAGTGCTACGAACGGCTGAAGAGCAAGAAGCCGGTCCTCATCAATCCGCTGTCCACGGGCGTCACCTTCGCGCTGACGGACAAGGCGCCGGCCGACAAGATTCCGGTGTTCTCCACCGGCTACGGCCGCGCCGACTCGGCCGATGGCAGCGTGTTCGCCTGAATTTCCCGCTGCTGGGCACCTACTGGTCCGCCGCGGACATGATCGTCCAGCACGTGGCGAAGAAGGGCTCGCTCAAGGGCAAGAAGATCGCGCTCGTCTACCACGACTCCCCCTACGGCAAGGAGCCGATCCGCGCCCTGGAGGAACACGCGAAGAAGCACGGGTTCGAGTTCCTGAAGCTGCCCGTCACGCATCCCGGCGTCGAGCAGAAGTCGACCTGGCTGCAGGTTCGCCAGCAGCGCCCGGACTACGTCTTCCTGTGGGGCTGGGGCGTGATGAACTCCACCTCGATCAAGGAGGCCATCGCGGTTTCCTACCCGCGCCTGCAGATGTTCGGCGTGTGGTGGTCGTCGGCCGAGCCGGACGTGTTGCCGGCGGAAATGGCGGCCAAGGGCTACAACGGCATCACGCTGGGGCACTCCTCGGAAAAGGGCCTGCCGGTGCACAAGGATGTCCTGAAGCACCTCTACGACAAGGGCAAGGGCACGGCCAAGAGCAAGGACGAGATCGGCAGCGTGCTCTACAACCGCGGCATGATCTCGGCGATGCTCTCGGTCGAGGCCATCAAGCAGGCCCAGTCGAAATACGGCAAGCGCGTGGTGACGGGCGAGGAAGTCCGCTGGGGCGCGGAGAACCTGAACCTCGACGCGGCGAAGATCAAGGCGCTCGGCTTCGCCGACACCGTGCAGCCGGTGAAGACCTCGTGCAGCGACCACGAGGGCGTGGCCCGGGGCCGCATCCACACGTGGGACGGCAAGGAATGGAGCTACACGTCGGAGTGGTACGAGGCCGACAGGAAGTTCCTGCGCCCGCTCATCGAAGCCTCGGCGAAGGCCTACGCGGCCGAGAAGAAGATCACGCCGCGCGATTGCTCCAAGGAGAAGTAGCGCGATGGACGGCGCCGCGGCGAAACCGCTGCTCGACGTGAACGGCATCGAGGTGATCTACAACCACGTGATCCTCGTGCTGAAGGGCGTCTCGCTGAAGGTTCCCGAGGGGGGCATCGTGGCTCTCCTCGGGGCCAACGGCGCCGGCAAGTCCACGACCCTCAAGGCCGTCTCGAACCTGCTGAAGGCCGAACGCGGCGAGGTGACGAAAGGACAGGTCGAGTTCCGCGGCGAGCGCGTGGACAAGCTCACGCCCGCGGATCTCGTGAAGCGCGGGGTCGTGCAGGTGATGGAGGGGCGCCACTGCTTCGGCCACCTCACGGTGGAGGAGAACCTGCTCACGGGCGCCTACACCCGCAGTCTCACGCGAGCGCAGGTGAAGGAGGAGCTCGAGCGCGTCTACGGGTTCTTCCCGCGCCTGAAGACGCGCCGCCTCTCCCAGGCCGGCTACACCTCCGGCGGCGAGCAGCAGATGACCGCCATCGGCCGCGCGCTCATGGCGAAGCCCGGCATGATCCTGCTCGACGAGCCGTCGATGGGGCTCGCGCCGCAGATCGTCGAGGAGATCTTCGAGATCGTGCAGGAACCTGAACGCGAAGGAGGGCGTGAGCTTCCTCCTGGCGGAACAGAACACGATGGTGGCGCTTCGTTTCGCGGATTTCGGCTACATCCTCGAGAACGGGCGCGTGGTGATGGAGGGCAGCGCCGAGGGCCTCGCGAAGAACGAGGACGTGAAGGAGTTCTACCTGGGCATCTCCACCGGCGGGCGCAAGAGCTTCCGGGAAACCAAGCACTACCGGCGCCGCAAGCGCTGGCTCGGCTGATGGACGCGCACTTCGACGGGCGCGAGAGCGCCGACCCGCAGCGCCGGGAGCGCGAGCAGCTCGCCCGCCTGCCCGCCCTGGTGGCCCACGCCCGGGCGAGGAGCGCGTACTTTGCCCGCGCCCTGGCGGACGTCGATCCCGCGGCGGTGACGACCCGCGAGGCGCTCGCCTCGCTCCCGGTCACGCGCAAGAGCGATCTCATGGCGCTGCAGAAGGCCTCGCCGCCCTTCGGCGGCCTCAACGCGACGCCGGTCGGTGCGCTCGCCCGCGTCTTCGTGTCGCCGGGCCCGCTCTACGATCCCGAGGGGCGTCGGCCGGATTTCTGGCGCACGGCTCGCGCGCTGTGCGCCGCGGGCTTTCGCGAGGGCGATCTCGTCCTCAACTGCTACTCGTACCACCTCACGCCCGCCGGCAGCATGTTCGAGACGGGCCTGCACCGGCTCGGCTGCGCGGTGATCCCCGGCGGGGTGGGCCAGACGGAGCTGCAGGCGCGCGTGATCGCGGACCTGGCGCCTGTCGCCTACGTGGGCACGCCTTCCTTCCTGAAGACGCTCGTCGAGAAATGCGACGAGACCGGGTGCGATGCCTCGTCGATCCGCCGGGCGCTCGTCTCCGGCGAGGCATTCCTGCCGCCCGTCCGTGCGTTCCTCGCCGCGCGGGGCGTGGACGCCTACCAGGCGTACGGCACGGCGGACCTGGGGATCATCGCCTACGAGACGTCCGGCCGCGAAGGACTCGTGCTCGACGAGGACGTGTTCGTGGAGATCGTGCGGCCGGGCACGGGCGCGCCCGTGCCGGACGGGGAGGTCGGCGAGGTCGTCGTCACGGCCTTCAACGACGACTACCCGCTGGTGCGCTTCGCGACCGGCGACCTGTCGGCCATTCTTCCCGGGGCGAGCCCCTGTGGCCGCACCAACCGGCGCATCCGCGGCTGGCTGGGCCGGGCCGACCAGGCGACCAAGGTGCGCGGGCTGTTCGTGCATCCGGAGCAGGTGGCCTCGGTGCTCGCGCGCCACGGACTGGCCCGCGCGCGCCTCGTCGTGGAGAACGAGGATGGCAATGACCGCATGCGGCTTCGGGTCGAGCGGGAGGGCGCGCCCGACGCCGCGCTCGAGAAGGCCGTCGGGGAAACGCTCCGGGAGCTCACCAAGCTTCGCGGCGAAGTGAGTTTCGTCGCGGCGGGCTCGCTGCCCAACGACGGGAAGGTGATCGAGGACCTGCGCCGGTACAGCTGATACCTCGAGCGGCAGTTGGCGCTCTAATCGTCCGCCCCATCGGCGCGGGGAAAGGCCACGACGTGATCGACGTGCAGCTTGATGCCGATGCGCTCGCCGATCGCGTGGTTGTGGTGTGAAGGCACGAGCGACAGGAGTTGCTTGCCGTCCTCGAGCTTGAGCGTATAGAGGAACTCCGCGCCGCGGAACGCCTTCGCGACCACTTCGGCCTGCATGGCGCTGTCGTCGTCGTGCTGCACGTCGTCGGGCCGAAGGAGCAGGGAGACCGGCATCCCGGGCTTGAGCTCGCAGCCCGGGCAGTGCTTGAGCTCGCCCAGCACCGTGTCGATGCCGTCGGCTTGCGAGGCCATGCCGTCGATGAGCACGCCCTCGCCGACGAAGTCCGCGACGAATCGCGTGGCCGGGCGGTGGTAGAGGTTGTAGGCGGTGTCCCACTGCTCGATGCGGCCGCGTCGCATGACGCCCACGACGTCGGCCATCGCGAAGGCCTCGTTCTGGTCGTGGGTGACGAGGAGGGCGGTCGTTCCCTGGCGCTTGAGGATCGCGCGAACCTCATGGGAGAGGCGCTCGCGCAGGTCGCCGTCCAGGTTCGAGAAGGGCTCATCGAGGAGCAGCAGGCGCGGTGCCGGGGCCAGGGCTCGGGCGAGCGCCACCCGCTGCTTCTGTCCGCCCGACATCTCGTGCGGGTACTTGTTGCCCTGGCCGGGCAATCCCACGGCCGCGAGCAGTTCCGCGGCGCGTTGGCGCCGGGCGGCCCGGGCGAGGTCCTTCAGGCCGAAAGCGACGTTCTCGAGGGCGTCGAGGTGGGGGAAAAGGGCGTAGTCCTGGAAGACGACGCCGATCCGGCGCCGCTCGGGGGGGACCGTGAGGCCGGGCCGGCTTGCGACTTCGCCTTCGAGGCGGATCTCGCCTTCATGCACCGACTCGAGCCCGGCGATGCAGCGTAGAGCCGTCGTCTTGCCGCAGCCGCTGGGCCCGAGCAGGCAGCCGATCTGGCCGTGATCGAGCGCGAGTGAAAAGCCGTCGACCACTGGGGGTATTCCAGGGTAGGAAAACCGCATTCCGCGTACGACGAGGGCTTCGGTCATGAGAATCATTATAGCTGGATAAGCGGTAAGTGGTTGATAAGGCGCAATGTGCTTCGAGCGCGCTGAGGCGAAACTACAGTCTGTTGCACAAATGCGAATCATTCGTAATAATGAAGGCCAGCTTCCTCCTGGAGAACTCATGTCCCGCCTGATCCCCGCGCTCCTCGCCAGCGCCGTTGCCGTCGCTGCCGGCCTGCCCGTCTCGGCGGCCGACCCGACGGTCCTGAACCTCTATTCCTCCCGCCACTACCAGACGGACGAGGCCCTCTACGACAACTTCACGAAGAAGACCGGCATCAAGGTGAACCGGATCGAGGCCAACGAGGACGCGCTACTCGAGCGGTTGCGCAACGAGGGAGGCCGCAGCCCCGCCGATGTGCTGGTGACCGTGGATGCCGGCCGCCTCTGGCGGGCCGAGCAGATGGGCCTGTTCCAACCCATCCGCTCGAAATTCCTGGAGGAGCGCATCCCCGGCGAATTGCGCCATCCGGACGGGCTCTGGTTCTCGTTCTCGGTGCGCGCGCGACCCATTTTTTACGCCAAGGGATCCGTGAAGCCGGCCGACATCAGGGACTACGAGGATCTCGCCGACCCGAAGTGGAAGGGCAAGGTGTGCGTCCGGTCCAGCTCCAACATGTACAACCTCTCGCTCATGAGCTCGATGATCGCGGGCGCCGGTCCGGCGAAGGCCGAGCAATGGGCGAAGGGCGTCGTCGCGAACTTCGCGCGCGACCCGAAGGGCGGCGACACCGACCAGCTGAAGGCCCTCGCGAGCGGCGAGTGCACGGTCGCCATCGCCAACACGTACTACTACGTGCGGCTCCTGAAGAGCGCGAAGGCGGACGAGAAGGCCATCGCGGAGAAAGTGGGCGTCGTCTTTCCCAACCAGGCCGGGCGAGGCACCCACGTGAACGTCTCCGGCGCCGGGATTCTTCGCCATGCCCCGCACAAGGAGGCTGCCGTCCGCTTCCTGGAGTACCTCGCGAGCGACGAGGCGCAGTCCTACTTCGCCGACGGCAACAACGAATACCCGGCCGTGGGATCGATCAAGGCCAATGCCGCCCTGCAGTCCCTGGGCGCCTTCAAGCGCGACAGCCTCAATGTCACGCTGCTCGGGCGCAACCAGGCGGCCGCCCAGCAGGTCTACGACCGGGCGGGCTGGAAGTAGCGCCGCGGCCGTGTCACGAAATGTCACGGCGCGGACAGCGTGCGGCCGGCCGGGCTATCATCGCGGCTTCGACAATCCGGAGAACCCGATGAAGCTCGTCCTGTCTGCCGCCGTCCTCGCCCTGCTCGCCGCAGGCTGCGCCTCCAACGAGCCCGTCGAGCCCAATGAGCGCCTCGACCGCGAGTACGTGACGGGAAGCAACCTGCCGAAGAAGTCCCGCCCGGGGGAGGTCACCACCTATGACAAGGAAGCGCTCCAGCGCGCGCGCGATGCCGCGGTGCAGACGCCCCGCCCGGGCCTGGGCAATTCGGGCCCCTGAGCCTTGCCGGACCGACCGAACACGCAGCGAAAGGACTACACCATGAAGAATTTCCTCATCCTCCCGGCGCTCGCCGTCCTGCTCGCGGGCTGCGCGGGCATGGAAGCGCCGTCGGAACAAGGCAAGACCGAGATTTCGACCGGAAGCAACATCCCGCGCCGGGTCGGCGTCCGGGACCGTGACGTCGTCACCGGGTCGAAGGAAGAGTACGAACGCCAGATGGACAAGGCGCACACGCTGCCGAGGTCCAAGGAAGCCCAGTACTAGGGCGGTTCCACGCGCCGGCGGGAATTCCTCCCGTCCGGCCGCCCGGCTTCAGCCGTCGGAGCGTCTCACCATCCGGCGCGAAGCCGCGATGAGGGGCACCAGGCCCACGGCCACGATCGCGAGGGAGGCCGTCGAGGCCTCCGCGAGTCGCTCGTCCGCCGCGAGGTTGTAGGCCTGCACCGCCAGCGTGTCGAAATTGAACGGCCGCATGACGAAGGTCGCCGGCAGTTCCTTCATCACGTCCACGAACACGAGCAGGGCCCCCGTCACGAGGCTGCCACGCATCATCGGCAGGTGCACGCGGGCGAGGGCCTGCGCCGGCGTGTAGCCGAGCGAACGCGCCGCGTCCTCCATGCTGGGAGTGATTCGCGCGAGGCCCGACTCCACCGTCTGCAGCGCGATGGCCTGGAAGCGGATCAGGTACGCGTACACGAGGGCCGCGACGCTTCCGGTGAGGAGCAGGCCGCCGCTCCACCCGAAGACGCGCTCGAGCCAATCCCCCGCCGCATTGTCGAAGGCCGCCGCCGGAACGAGCACGCCGATGGCGATGACGGCGCCCGGCACCGCGTAGCCCAGGCTGGCCAGGCGGTTCACGCCCGAGGCGAGGCGGCTTCGCGTGACGCGGGCGCCATACGCCATCACGACCGCCAGCCCGACGGCGACGACGGACGTGACGCCGGCCACCGCGAAGCTGTTGCCGGCCAGCGCGAGAAAGCGCGTGCCGAACTGTTCGTCCCCGCCGGTGAGTGCCAGGCGGGCGAGGATCGCACCGGGCAGGACGAACCCCAGCCCCAGCGGCGCGAGGCACGTGGCGAGCGCGGCCAAACGCGCGCCACCGGCAAGGCGCACGCGCTCGCGCGGCCGCGGGGCGCCGCTCTGGTGAAAGCGCGCCCGGCGCCTCGCCATGCGCTCGATCCAGAGGATCGTGCCCACGAACGCGAGCAGCATCACCGAGAGCTTTGCGGCCGCCACCGGTTCGCCCATCGAGAGCCACGCGCGGAAGATGCCCGTGGTGAAGGTCTGCACGCCGAAGTACGACACCGTGCCGAAGTCGGCCAGCGTCTCCATGCAGGCGAGGGCCGCACCCGCGGCCACGGCGGGGCGGGCGAGCGGCAGGCTCACGCTCAGGAAGGCGCGGGCCGGGGTGAGCCCCAGGGTACGGCCGGCATCCATGAGCGAGCTCGACTGCTCGAGGAAGGCCACGCGGGCAAGCAGGTAGACGTAGGGATAGAGGACGCAGACGAACATCGCCGCCGCGCCGGGGAGCGAGCGGATTTCGGGAAACCAGTAGTCGCCCGTCCGCCAGTCGAATGCCGCGCGAAGCGCCGACTGGACGGGACCGCTGAACTGGAGCAAGTCCGTATACGCGTAGGCGATCACGTAGGCGGGCATCGCGAGCGGCAATACGAGCATCCACTCGAAGTGGCGCCTGCCGGGAAATTCGCAGGTCGTGACCGTCCAGGCGCAGGCGACGCCGACGGTGACCGTGCCGGCGGCCACCAGCGCGACCAGCAGGGCCGAATTCGCGATGTACCCGGGCAACACGGTGGCCGCGAGGTGTTCCCACGCGTCGCCGCCGGGCCGTAACACGCTGGCGCCCACGATGAGCATCGGCGCGGCGAGCGCGAAGGCGATGGCGACGCAGGCGAAGGTCCAGGCGTGGCCGGCCGCCGGCGGTGGCGCGGCGGGCGAGGCGAGGGCGGCGTGAGACATGCCGCAGTGTATCAATTGCGATTCGCTTCTTGACGGCGGCTGGCCGGCCCCTATAATCGCGCCCTGTTGTTCCCCAAAGGGGAGTAGCTCACGCCGGAGGATCGTCAATTCGGGCCGCCAGGCTCCGGTCCTTCGGGCAACCGCCCGGTTGCCAGCGAGACCTTTGACCGCACGCGCGGCAAAGGTCTTTTTTCATTCCAGGCCCCCGTTTCGCGCGCAAGGTACGGCACGCGACCGGGGGCCTCGCGTTTCGGATGTCCTCTACTCCAGGAGTCAGCATGTTCGACACCATCGGATCGCCGGGCCTGTGGGCCGCGTTCGCGGTTCTCGTCGTCGTCGCCCTCGCGATCGACCTCTACGTCATGGACCGCCGCGCGGACCAGGCGGTCGGCATCAGGACCGCAGCGCTCTGGTCCGTCGTGTGGATCGCGCTCGCGCTCGCCTTTGCCGGTGGCCTGTGGCTCTGGCTGGATGCCACGGCGGGCCGCGAGGCGGCCAACGCGAGCACGGCCGAGTACCTCACGGGCTACCTCATCGAGAAATCGCTCTCGGTGGACAACATCTTCGTGTTCCTCATGCTCTTCACCTATTTCGCGGTGCCGCCGGAGCGCCAGCGCAAGGTGCTCGTGCTGGGCGTGCTGGGCGCCGTGGTCCTTCGCGTCGTCATGATCCTCATCGGCGCCTGGCTCATCGCGCGGTTCCACTGGATCCTGTACGTCTTCGGCCTTTTCCTCCTCGCCACGGGCATCAAGATGATCGTCTTCGCCGACGACAAGCCCGACCTCGAGAAGAACCCCGCGTTGCGCTGGATGCGCGCGCATCTCGCCATCACCCCGGACTTCCATGGCGACCGCTACCGCATCCTCAAGGACGGCAAGCACTGGTACACGCCGCTCTTCGTCGTGCTCGTGCTCATCGGCGTGACCGACCTGGTCTTCGCGGTGGATTCGATCCCGGCCATCTTCGCGATCACGGACGACCCGTTCATCGTCATGACCTCGAACATCTTCGCCGTGCTGGGACTGCGGGCGCTCTACTTCGTGCTCGCGGACCTGGCGAGCCGCTTCCACCTGCTGGTCTACGGCCTGGGTGCGATCCTGGTCTTCGTGGGATCGAAGATGCTGCTCATCGACGTGTTCAAGGTGCCGGTGGCTGCCTCGCTCGGCGTGGTGGGCGCGATCCTCGCCATCGCCATCCTGGCGAGCCTGCGGATCCCTCCGAAGGCGGATCAAAAAGCGCTTCCGAAACAAGGGGCTGGCTGAATACTCCGAGGGGCGTCCGGCTAGCGGCCGGGGCACGAAAGGATTTGCCCCGGCCCCACCGGCTAGGCTAGAATGCCGGGCTTTTATAACGCGCCCGAACCGGAGTACTTCCGGATGGGGCCACCGCAAGAAATCAAAGAAATCCGCGAGGAAGAATGGCCAGCAAAACGAAGGCCCTGACCGAGGCCGAGCTTCTCAAGAGCCCGAAGTCCGAGTACATGAACGCGGCGCAGCTTCGCTTCTTCAGGGATCGCCTGCTCGAGTTGCAGAAGGAGCTTCGCGACAATGCCGGGGCCACGACCGAGCACCTGCGCGAACTTTCCTTCGCACCCGATCCGGCCGACCGCGCGACGCTCGAGGAAGAGCACGCCCTGGAGCTGCGCACTCGCGATCGCGAGAGGAAGCTCCTCAAGAAAATCGACCAGTCGCTCGCCCGCATCGAGGATGGCAGCTACGGATTCTGCGAGGAGACCGGCGAGCCCATCGGCCTGCAGCGCCTGCTCGCGCGGCCCACGGCCACGCTGTCGATCGAGGCGCAGGAGCGCCGCGAGATGAAGCAGAAGCTCTACGGCGAATAGCAAGCGCTTTTCCCGTGCGAGAGGGCGCCTTCGGGCGCCCTTTTCCTTTGCGGTTCGCCCCTATAATGGCCGCGCCAGTTCCCCCAGGCACAACTCCAAGGAATGAGGAGCCCATGCGTGATCCCGAGTTCATCAATTTCGAGGCGAAACCCGGATTCAGCCGGCGGGAGTTCGTCATGACCACGCTCGCCACGGGATTCGCCGCGGCCGTCCAGCCCGTGGCCGCCCAGACCCAGATCACGACGGATACCCAGGGGCTCGCCGCCGGTGAGGTCAAGGTCCCCGTGAAGGACGGCGAAATGGCCGCCTACCGGGCCATGCCCGCGGGCGGCAAGAACCTGCCGACGGTGCTCGTCGTGCAGGAGATCTTCGGCGTGCACGAGCACATCAAGGACGTGTGCCGGCGCCTCGCGAAGGCGGGCTACCTCGCCATCGCGCCGGAGCTCTACGCGCGCCAGGGCGACGTCTCGAAGACCACCAACATGGACGAAATCCGCGCCGTCGTGGGCAAGGTGCCCGATGCGCAGGTCCTGGCCGACCTCGACGCGGCGAGTGCCTGGGCCGCGAAGAACGGCGGCGATCCGGCGAAGCTCGCCGTCACGGGCTTTTGCTGGGGTGGGCGCATCACCTGGCTCTATGCCGCCCACAACCCGAAAGTGAAGGCGGGCGTGGCCTGGTACGGACGGGTGGTCGGGCAGGCCTCGGAACTCACGCCGAAGCACCCGATCGACGTCGTGAAGGACATCAACGCACCCGTGCTGGGCCTTTACGGCGGCGCGGATGCGGGCATCCCGAACGACACGGTGGACAAGATGCGCGAGGCGCTCAAGGCGGCCGGAAAGAAGTCTCAGATCCACAGCTACCCGGACATGCCGCACGCCTTCCACGCGGACTACCGCCCGTCCTACCGCAAGGAGGCGGCGGACGACGGCTGGAAGCGGTTGCTCGCCTGGTTCAGGCAGCACGGCGTGTCCTGACGAGTCCGTCGAGAACGGCTGGTCCATGGACGCGCGCGCCTCGGCGTTCACGGGGGAAGCCCCGGCCCGCATCGACGAGCTGATCGAAGCGCGGGCGCTTTCGGTCGTCTTCCAGCCTGTCGTCGACCTGGTGGCGGGATGCGCGGTGGGCTACGAGGCCCTCGTGCGCGGGCCGGCCGGCACGTGGCTCGAGTCCCCGACCGCGCTCTTCGCGGCGGCGCGCGAGACCGGGCGTTACGAGCGGCTCGCCATCGTGTGCATCCAGGAGACGCTTCGGGCGTGGGCGGCGCACGGATCGCCGGGACTGCTCTTCCTCAACATGTCGCCGCGTCTCGTGCAGCGCGCCGGGTTCGAGCCGGGACGCGCGCGGCGCTTCCTCGAATCGCTGGGGCTCAAGCCCGCCACCATGGTGATCGAGCTCACCGAGGACTACCCGGCGATCGAGATGCAGCACCTGCGCGACTCGCTTCGCCTGTACCGGTCGATGGGCTTTCGCGTCGCGCTCGACGACCTGGGCGAGGGCTTCTCGTCGCTGCGACTGTGGTCGGAACTGCGGCCGGAGTTCGTGAAGGCCGACAAGCACTTCGTGCGCGGCATCTCGAAGGATGCGGTGAAGCGCCAGTTCCTGCGCTCGATCCAGCACATCGCGCGGCGCGCCGGGTCGCAGGTGATCGCCGAGGGCATCGAGGGGGCACAGGACCTTCGGGCCGCGCGACGCCTGGGCATCGCCTACGCGCAGGGCTGGCACCTCGGGCGGCCGAACGCCGTTCCCGCTCCCGCGCCCTAGGCCCGGCGACGCCAGGCCTGCCAGCGTTCCCGGCCCGCGAAAACCGGGATCGAGTCGTCGACGTCGAGATCCTCGAAGCGCTCGAACGTGCCGGCAAGCAGGGCATCGAGTTCCGCCGCGCCGTGCAGCGCAAAGGGCGGCCCGCGTTCGCCTTCGCCGAAATAGAAGAACCCGGCGAGTTCCCCCCCGGGCGCAACCAGGTCGGCCATGCGGGCGGCCCAGTCCGGCCACCGGCGGCGCGGAAGGGCGCAGAGGAAGGCGCGCTCGTAGACGAGCGCATACGTCCCGGGGGCACCGGCGAAGAAATCCCCGCGGCGAAGGCACCGCTCGTGCGGGCCGAGCACGGGCCGCGCGGCCGCGATCGCCGCCTCGCTGAAATCGAGACCCTCGACCTGGAGTCCGCATTCGGCGAGGAAGCGCACGTCATGGCCCGAGCCGCATCCGGGAACGAGGACGCGACCGCCCGGCCGGCGATGCGCCACGAGCTCGCGCAGGTGCCTGGGCACGCGGCCCGCTTCCCAGGGCGTGAAGCCCGCTCGCCAGCGCATGTCCCAGAACTCGGGCGCGTCGGCATCGGCGCGGGGAAACGAGGGGTCGGCCATGCCCGGGATGGTATCGCCGAACGGTATACTTCGCCCACGCCCGAAGCCCCTTTCGCCGAGCCTTGCTGCCCGATCCCGTCGTCCTCTTCTTCCTGCTCGGCCTCTTCGCCCGTCTCGTGCGCTCGGACCTGCGCGTTCCCGAGGCGCTCCACATCATCGCCGAAGGGGCGCTCGAGAAATCGCCGGTCGAGGACCTGTCGGTCTCGATGTTCCTCTCCGACGTGGCGGTGCTGCGTCCCGAAAAGCTCACCTGATGCGCCTCGCCGCGCCCGCCGTCGTCGCGCTGGCCGCGCTTCTCGCGGGCTGCGGGCCCGGCGAGCCGCCTGCATCCCGGCTCACGCTCGCCGATTGCCGCTTGACGGGGGTCGAGACGCCCGCGCGGTGCGGCACCTACGAGGTCTTCGAGGACCGAGACGCCGGGCAGGGACGCAAGATCGGGATCCAGGTGGCCGTGCTCGCGGCGAAGCGCCGGTCCACCGAGCCCGATCCGATCGTGGTGCTCGCGGGCGGGCCGGGGCAGGGCGCGATCGCCCTCGCGCCGCAGGTCGCCCCGCTCTTCGCGCGGCTCGCCGAGACCCGCGACATCGTGCTCATCGACCAGCGAGGCACCGGCGGGTCGAACCCGCTCGCCTGCGAGGGCGAGGAAGGCGAGACGATGCAGTCGGTCTTCGAGGACGCGATGCCCGAGAAGCTCGTGCGCGACTGCCTCGAGCGCCTGGGGGGCGACCCCCGGCACTACGCGACGCCGACGGCGATGGCCGACCTCGACGAGGTGCTCGGCGCGCTCGGCTACGCGAAGGTGAACCTCTGGGGCGGCTCCTACGGGACGCGCGCCGCACTCGAGTTCCTGCGCCGCTTCCCGGGCCGGGTGCGCACGGTCACGCTCGACGGCGTGGCGCCGGCGGGTATGAAGCTGCCGCTTTCGTTCGTGGCCGACGGCGAGACGGCCTTCGAGAAGCTGCTGGGCGAGTGCGAGCGCGACGAACGCTGTGGCCGCGCCTATCCGCAGCTGCGCGCGCAGGTGAAGGCGCTGCGCGAACGCCTGGGCGCCCAGCCGGCGCGCGTGGAGATCGCCGACCCCGTCACGGGCGAGGGCCTCGGCGTGAAGGTGACGCAGAACGTCCTGCTGTCGGGCATCTTCCGCCCGCTCTATTCGCCCGAGCTGTCCAGCCTGCTCCCCTACGCGATCGACCGCGCCGCCGTCGGCGACTTCAATGCGCTCCTCGCGCCGAATCTCGAGTTCTCCGGCGAACTGGCGGAGAACCTGTCCGTGGGAATGCACCTGTCGGTGGTCTGCTCGGAAGACGTGCCGCGCATCGGCGCGGCGGACCTCGCGAAGGCGACTCGCGCCTTCTTCGGCCGCGCCCTCGTCGACGATTTCCTGCGCGCCTGCGCGATCTGGCCCCGGGCGAGGCTGCCGGCGGATTACGCCGAGCCCGTGAAGTCGGACCTGCCGGTCCTGATCCTCTCCGGCGGCATCGATCCGGCCACGCCGCCGCGCCACGGCGATCTCGTCGCGGCCACGCTGCCCCGTTCCCGCCATTTCGTCGCACCGAACCTTTCGCACGGCGTGAGTTCCCACGGCTGCGCGCCTCGCCTCATCGAGAAGTTCGTGAAGGCCGGGTCGGCCGACGGGCTGGACGGGAGCTGCCTCGCGCGGCTTCCGCGCCCGCTCTTCCTGCTGCCGGCGGGCAGTCGCCCGTGATCCGCGTCGAATCCCTTGCCAAGCGATTCGGTGCCGTGCAGGCGGTCCGCGACGTCACGTTCGAGGCGGCCGATGGGCGCGTCACCGGGCTCCTGGGGCCCAACGGCGCGGGCAAGACAACCACCTTGCGCATGATCTCCACGCTCGTCGCGCCGGACGCGGGCCGGATCGAGATCGACGGCATCGACCCCGCGCGCGAACCCCTCGCCGCCCGGGAGCGCCTGGGGCTGCTGTCCGACGCGCGCGGCCTGTACGCGCGCCTCACCGCCCGCGAGAACATCGCGTACTACGGCGAGCTGCGCGGGCTCGGCCGCGACCGGATCGATGCCGCCATCGCCGCGATCGCGCCGCAGCTGGAACTCGGGCCGCTCCTCGATCGGCGCACCGACGGTTTCTCGCAGGGCGAGCGCATGAAGGTCGCGATCGCGCGTGCCCTCGTGCACGACCCGCGCAACGTGGTGCTGGACGAGCCCACCAACGGCCTCGACGTGCGCTCGACCCGAAGCCTGCGCGAGGCCATCCGGCTGCTGCGCGAGAGCGGCAAGTGCGTCCTCTTCTCCAGCCACGTCATGCAGGAAGTGGCGGCCCTGTGCGACGAGATCGTCATCGTGGCCGGCGGGACGGTCGTGGCGGCGGGAACGCCCGCCGCCATCCGGGCGCGCGCCGGCTGCGAGGATCTCGAGGAGGCCTTCGTGCGCCTGGCCGGCGAGCCGGGGGACGATCGATGAAGCCGCGCCTCGCCGTCGTGTTCCTCAAGGAGATCCGGGATGCGCTGCGCGACCGGCGCACGGCGCTCATGATCCTCGTGGCCTCGGTGCTCACCGGTCCCGTGACGCTCATCCTCGTGGCGAGCTTCGTGTCGGGCCTGGAGGAACGCGCGTCGACGCTTCGCGTGCGCATCGCCGGGGCCGAGAACGCGCCCGCGCTCGTCAACTTCCTGGAACGGGCGGACGTTGAGATCGAGAAGGCGCCCTCGGACTACCTCGCACGGGTGAAGGAAGGGGCGCTCGATGCCGTCATCGTCGTCCCGGAGGATTTCCACGAGCGCTGGCTCGCCCACGAGGAGGCTCGCGTGGAACTGGTCCACGACGACTCGCGAACCGAGTCCGGCCCGGCCACGCGGCAGGCCGAGCGCCTGCTCGCGGCCTTCAACCGGGAGACGGCGTACCTGAGGCTCATGGCGCGGGGCGTGAGCCCCTCGCTCAACGAATCGACGAAGGTGGAGCGCGTGAACACCGCCACGCCGCGCCAGCGAGGCGCGGTCCTGCTGTTCCTCATCCCGATGTTCGGGATCCTCGCGCCGCTGCTGGGCGGGATGACCGTCGCCATCGACTCGACGGCGGGCGAGCGCGAGCGCGGCTCCCTCGAACCGCTCCTCGCCAACCCGGTACCCGCCCGGGTCTTCGCCATCGGCAAGTGGCTCGCGTCCTGGGCGAGCGCCACGGCCGTCGTCACGCTCACGATGGCCGGTTTCCTGGCGGCGGCGCGTCTTTACGCGGAGAAAAGGCTCCCTTCGCTGCTCAATTTCGGCGTGCCCGAACTCGCGGCCTTCCTCGCCGTGATCGTTCCGCTCGCCGCCTTCACGAGCGCGCTGCAGCTGCTCATCTCCACCTACGGGCGCAGCTACCGCGAGGCGCAGACCTACGTGAGCTATCTCGCCACCGTGGCCTCGTTCGTTCCGCTGGTGGTGATGTTCAGCGGCGCCAAGGAACAGGGCTGGCAGCTCGCGGTGCCGGTGCTCGGCCAGCTGATGGTGCTCCAGCGCGTGCTGCGTGGCGACGGGCTCTCGAGCGCCGATGCGCTCGTGCCCGCGGCCGTGGCCCTCGTCCTCGCGGGGCTCGCGGTCGCGGCGGTCGCCCGCCTGCTTCGCGACGAGCGCATCGTGTTCGGGCGCGCATGAGCGTCGATCTCGCGCGCCATTTCGGCGAGGGCGGCACCTTCACGCGGGCGATCGAGGGCTACCGTGTCCGCCCGCAGCAGCTCGCCTTCGCCGAGGCGGTCCGGGAGGCCGTCCAGGGCTCGGGCGTGCTCATCGCCGAGGCGGGAACGGGAACGGGCAAGACCTTCGCCTACCTCGTTCCGGCGCTCATCGCGGGCGGGCGGGTCATCGTCTCCACGGGCACGAAGACCCTGCAGGACCAGCTCTTCCACCGCGACATCCCCACCGTGCTGGGCGCCCTGGACCTCCCGGTGAAGATCGCGCTCCTCAAGGGGCGCGCCAATTACGTGTGCCTGCACCACCTCGAGGAGGCGCTCGAGAGCGGCACCTTCGGCTCGCGGGACGAGTCGAAGCACATCCACGCGATCCGCGCCTTCTCGATGCGCACGGAAACGGGCGATCGCGCCGACTGCGTGGGCGTTCCCGAGACCTCCGGCGCATGGGCGAGGGCGTCCTCGACGCGCGAGAACTGCCTGGGCTCCAAGTGCCGCCACTACGACGACTGCTTCGTCATGAAGGCGCGCAAGACGGCCAACGACGCCGATCTGGTCGTCGTGAACCACCACCTTTTCTTCGCCGACCTCGTGCTGCGCGACGAAGGCGTCACCGACCTGCTGCCCAGCGCCAACACGCTGGTGTTCGACGAGGCCCACCACCTCCCGGACCTCGCGCGGCTCTTCTTCGGCGAGGCGGTGTCGACGGCGCAGGTGATCGAACTCGCCCGCGACGCGCGCACCGCGCAGCTCGTCCACGCCAAGGAGTCGCCGGAGATCGGCGAGGCATCCCTCGCCGCGGACCGGGCCGCCCGGGACGTTCGCATCGCGCTCGGCCCGGGCACCGGGCGGCTTTCGTCGGCGCAGTTCTCGCGCAACGATTCGTTCGCGAAGGCCCTCGTTGCACTGGACGAGCGGCTCGCCGCGCTGGAGGCCGTCCTCGCCGGGCAGGCGGAGCGCGCGGAGGAACTCAAGCAGGTGAAGGAGCGCTCCGGCATCCTTCGCAGCCAGCTCGCGGCGTGGAACACGGGCGACGCGGAGGGCGCGGTCCGGTGGGTGGAGACCTATTCGCAGTCGGCCGTGCTCAACCGAACGCCGCTCGACGTGGGGCCCTTGTTCGCCCGGCAGGTGGCGAGCGGCGGCCGGGCGTGGATCTTCACCTCGGCGACGTTGTCCGTCGCGGGCGACTTCCGCCATTACCAGGAGGAGCTGGGCCTCGCCGACGCGAGGGCCCTGTCCTGGGAGAGTCCCTTCGACTTCGCCAGCCAGGCGCTTCTCGTCGTGCCCGAAGGGATGCCCGAACCCAACACCGAGGGCTACACGGAAGCGGTGATCGACGCGGCCTACCCGGTCATCGAGGCCTCGAAGGGCCGCGCCTTCCTGCTCTTCACCAGCCTGCGGGCCATGGACGCGGGCTTCGAGCGCCTGGTGACGCGCCTGCGGGAAGAGGGCCACGACTGGCCGGTCTTCCTGCAGGGCACGGCGGGAAAGAACGAATTGCTCGAGCGCTTCCGTACCCAGCCGAACGCGATCCTCGTGGCGAGCCAGTCGTTCTGGGAAGGCGTGGACGTGAAGGGCGAGGCGCTTTCGGTCGTCGTCATCGACAAGCTGCCCTTCAGCCCGCCGGACGATCCGGTGCTCGCCGCGCGCATCGAGCGCATCAACGCGTCGGGCGGCAATGCCTTCATGGAATACCAGGTGCCCCGCGCGGTGATCTCGCTCAAGCAGGGCGTGGGCCGGCTCATCCGCGACGAGACGGACCGGGGTGTCCTGATGATCTGCGACCCGCGCCTGGTGTCGAAGCCCTATGGCAAGCGCATCTGGCGGGCGCTGCCGCCCTTCCGGCGCACCCGCAGCGTGAAGGAGGCCGCCGCCTTCTTCGAGGCGCCCGTTCAGTCGTAGGCCGGGCGGGTCATCCGCCAGCCGGAGGCGCAGCTCGAGACCGCCGGAAACCACGCGCGGGACGCTTCGCAATAGTTGAGGTGCAGCGGCCGCTGGGTAGGGGGCCCATCGGCCGGGCCCGGGGCCGCGCCGAAGGCCCCCGAGGGCGCGACTTGCGTCGTGGGCGCCGGCGGCTCGGCCTGCGCCTGCCTTTCGATCCAGCAATCGGTGTTCGGCTCGCACGTCGCGTACGGGACCGGGGCGTACGGGACGCCGTAACCGTAGCGCGGGGCGCCCCAGTACCACGGGTCGTAGAAGCCCAGCGTCAAGGGAACGCCGACGGCGAGACCCCAGCCCCAACCCCAATGGCCGCCGTGGTGACCGTGGCCGCCGCCATGGCGGTAACCGCCGCCGCCGCGGGACGGTGCGGCCTCGGCGGCGGGCAGGGCGAGTACGAGCGCGATTGCCGCGAGGGCGGCGAGAAGCACGGGGCGCGTGCGGGTCATTGGCATCTCCGGCGGGCGCGAAGCGAACGCTTCACCATACCATCCAACGGGCACGGCCAACGCCCGGTTGACGCTGCGGGGGAGGCGGACACGCGTGTAAGCTCTCGGTCATCCCCCTTCATTTCCCGGAACTCCGATGCCGCTGCCGAAGACCGCCGCCCTGATCCTCTCCCTGCTGCTGCCGCTGCCCGTCGTCGCCACCGTGCCCATGCCCAAGGTCGTGGAGACCAAGTGCGCCCTCTGTCACGGAAAGCTCGGGGAGTCCGGCAGCGACGAACTGGCGGTGCTCGCCGGCCAGAACGAGAAGTACCTCGCGAAGCAGCTCAAGGACTTCATCTCGGGCAGGCGCAAGAGCCCGACGATGGCGCGCATGGTCCGGGGGCTGGGCGATGCCGATGTCGAGTCGCTGTCGCGCTACTACGCCGCCCAGAAACCGCCGGCGCACAAGATCACGGACGCCGACCTGCACGCCGCCGGCCGGTTCCTTTTCCAGAAGGGCTCGCTTGCGCCCGGCGCGCCGTCCTGCCAGATCTGCCACGGCGAGAAGGCGCTGGGCACCGACTTCGCCCCGCGCCTGGCCGGGCAGCACGCGCCCTATCTCGAGCGGCAGCTGCGCGAGTTCTCGCAGCGCGAGCGCACGAACGACAACGAGATCATGCACACCGTGGCCTCGAAGCTTTCGCCGTTCGACGTCAAGGCTCTGGCCGAGTACCTCGCGACCCTCGAGTAGCCGTCCTACCGGTCTTTCTTGCCGGAATCCGCCTTCTTGTCCGGCTTCTCGCCGGGCTTGGGCTGGTCGCCGAGGACGGTTTTCAGGGGACACACGGAAAAGGCCGGGCACTTGGCGCAGCCGGCGACGAGGGCGATGGGGCAGACGGTCATGGAACCTCCGGAAGGAAGTTCCGACTTTACACCCGGCCGGTGAGCCTCAGGAGGCGACCGGGAAGGCCACCTGCGCGACGAGCCCGCCGCCCTCCCGCGGCAACAGGTCGAAGCGCGCGCCGTGCGCCTTGGCGATGCGGGCCACGATCGCGAGTCCCAATCCGGCTCCCGACTGGCCGCTCCTCGCCTCGTCGCGCCGCGTGAAGGGCTCCTTGAGCCGCTCGACCTCGCCGGCCGCGATGCCCGGGCCGCGGTCCGAGACCCCGAGCAGCACCTCGCTTCCCGCCGCGCGCACGCTCACCACCACTTCGCCCCCGCCGTGCTTCACCGCGTTCTGCACCAGGTTCGCGACGAGGCGATTGATCGCGAGGGGCCTGAGCATCAGGACGGGCACGTCGGCGAGCTCGCAGCGGATCGCGACGCCCGCGCGCGCGGCGCGTTCCGCGCCCTCGCGGGCGAGCCGGCCGAGGTCGACCGCGCTGAAGGGCTCGGTCGCCTCGCTTCTCGCGTAGTCGATGAACTGGTCGATGATCGCGTTCATGTCCTCGAGGTCCGCGACCATGGCCTTCTGGGTGTCGCCTTCGACGCGCCCGCCCAGCATCTCCACGTCGAGCCGCAGCCGTGCGAGCGGCGTGCGCAGGTCGTGCGAGATGCCCGCGAGGAACGTGGTGCGCTCGCGCTCGTTGTCCTTGAGACGCTCCTTCATCTGGTTGAAGGCCTTCGCGACCGCGCGCACTTCCGTGGGGCCGGTCTCGGGCACGGGAGGCGGATCCTTGCCCTGCCCGAGTTCCTCCGCGGTCCGGGCGAGACGGGCGAGGGGCCGGTTCAGGCGCCAGGCGATGAGGGCCGTGGCCGCGATGGCGATGAGGACGCCGGCAAAGATCCAGTAGAGCAGGGCATCGGATTCGCCCCGGTCCACGCGATTGCGGGGAAAGCCGACCCAATAGTCGGCGCGGCTCGTGGGCAGGCGCACCCATAGCACGCCGGGCGTTCCGGGGCGCACGAAGACCTCGGCTTACGGGCCGAACAGCCCCTTGATGCGCTCCCGGAACATCCTGAGTCCCGGGCCCTCGGGGGCGGGACGTCCCGGTTCGTCGCCCCGAACCGGGGACACGCGGATGCCCTCGCGCTCGGCGAGCCTTTCGATGAAAGCGCGCGAGGCTTCCGGCGTGAGCGACTCGAGCGCGGCACTGATCGTCTTCAGGTGGCTCACGAACTGGCCGATGCCCTGTCCCAAGCGCGGCTGCTGCACCTGCGAGCGGAAGAGCAGCAGGGCAGCGCCCTGGGAGGCGACGAGCGCCACCACGAGCACGGCGAGGGTTCGCCAGAAGAACGACCCCGGCACGAGATTCATGCGCGAGGCGTGCCGTCGGGGATGAACACGTAGCCGAAGCCCCAGACGGTCTGGATGAAGCGCGGCGCCTGCGGGTCCTCGCCCAGGAGCCTCCTCAGGCGGGAGACCTGCACGTCGATGGAACGGTCGAAGCTCTCGTGCTCGCGCCCGCGCGCCCGTTCCATGAGCTTGTCGCGCGAGAGCGGCTCGCGCGGATGCTGCGCGAAGACCTTGAGCACGGAGAACTCCCCATGGGTGAGCGGGACGGGTTCGCCGTCGCGGGAAAGGCCCCGCGTGCCCAGGTTGAGGGTGAAGGGACCGAAGGTGACGAGCGTGTCCTCCGGGGTGGGGGCTCCGGGGGCCGGCAGGGGTGCCTGGCGCCGCAGCACCGCCTGGATGCGCGCGACGAGCTCGCGCGGGTTGAAGGGCTTGGGCAGGTAGTCGTCGGCGCCCATCTCCAGGCCGATGATGCGGTCGACGTCGTCGCCCTTCGCCGTGAGCATGATCACGGGAATGTTGTTGCCTCCCGCGCGAAGTCGCCGGCAGATGGCGAGGCCATCCTCGCCCGGCAGCATCAGGTCGAGCACCAGCAGGTCGTAGCGGGTGCGCTTGAGGTTGTGGTCCATGGCCATGCCGTCGGGCACGGTCTCCACGCCGAAGCCCTGCTCGGTGAGGTAGCGCTTGAGCAGGTCGCGAAGGCGCAGGTCGTCGTCGATGACGAGGATGCGATGCTTGGGGGTCGTGGACATGGGTTCCATCGTAAGCGGCGCGATCGGCGCCTCACGGGGACGATTGTAAGCAGTTGTTGCCCGCTTGCCCGATCGCCTGCCTCGCTTACAACCCGTTACCATCGAAGGCGGAACGGGAAACGACTTCGCGCGTTCTTGACGGTAGGCTTGCCGCACATGGACCAGGCCCCATCCCCCAACCGGAGAACGACATCATGAAGACCCCCAGCCTCCTTGCCGCCGCGACGCTCGTCGCCCTTTCCACCGCCGCATTCGCGGCGCCCCCTTGCCCTGCCGGCGCGACACCGGGCTCCGCCGACTGCCCGATGGGCGGCCCCGGCGGCAAGCGCGGCGCGCAGATGCAGGAGCGCCTCAAGGCCGCCGATGCGAACAACGACGGCATGATCAGCCGGGAAGAGGCGAAAGCCCTGCCGCGCATCGCGGAGCAGTTCGACGCGATCGACGCCAACCGGGACGGCCACGTCACCACGGACGAGTTGCGCGCTTTCCACCAGGCCCGTCGCGGCGAGCATCGCGGCGAGATGGGGAAGAAGCTCGACGCGAACGGCGACGGCAAGCTCTCGAGGGACGAAGTCGCCAATCACCCGAAGCTCGTCCAGGAATTCGACGCGATCGATGCCGACAAGGACGGCCTCCTCTCGCCCGAGGAACTGAAGGCCGCTCGCGCCCGCCACGCCGGACGCGGCACGCCGCGTTCGTAGTTCCGCCACGTCGAGGGTCGGGCGGCGACGTCGCCCGGCCCCGCCCCTTGCCCATCGAGGAGTCCGCCCATGAAGCCCATCCTCGGCGCCGCGTTCGCGGCGCTCATCCTCGCCACCGGGCCCGCGCGAGCCGCGCCCCTTGGCGAGGACGGTGCGCGACACCTGCTCGTGCGCACGGGGTTCGGCGCCACGGCCGCCGAAATCGCGCGGCTCGCGCCCCTCGAGCGCGAGGCTGCCGTCGATGGCATCCTTCGCGCCACCGGCACGAAGGCCACGCTCGCCCCGCCGGCCTGGGTGGACGAGCCCTTCTTCCCCTTCCACAAGTTCGCGGCGCTGCCGGCCGAGGAGCGCATGGCCGAGCAACGGCGCAACGCCGAGCGCGCCTTCGAGCTGCGCGAATGGTGGTTGCGCGAGAGGCTCGCCACGCCTTCGCCGCTCGCGGAGCGGATGACGCTCTTCTGGCACAACCACTTCGCCACCGGCCAGCAGAAGGTCCGCAGCGGCCAGCTCATGTACCGGCAGAACGCCCTGCTGCGTCGCGAGGCCCTGGGCAACTTCGGCGAGCTGCTGCGCGAGGTGTCGCGCGACCCGGCGATGCTCGTCTATCTCGACAACGCCGGCAGCCGGAAGCAGGCACCCAACGAGAATTTCGCCCGCGAGGTGATGGAACTCTTCACGCTGGGCGAGGGAAAGTACGCCGAGCGCGACATCCGGGAAGCCGCTCGCGCCTTCACCGGCTGGAGCATCGACCGCGATACGGGGGAGTACCGCTACCGCCCCTTCATCCACGACGGCGGCATGAACACGGTCCTGGGGCGTACCGGACGGCTCGGCGGCGAGGACGTGCTCGAGATCCTGCTCGCTCGTCCGGAGACGGCGACTTTCGTGACCCGCAAGCTCTGGCGCGAGTTCGTCTCGCCGGCGCCGGACGAACGCGAGGTGGAGCGGCTGGGCGGCGTTCTCCGGGACTCGCGTTATTCCGTGAAGCCCCTCCTTCGGGCGTTGTTCCTGTCGGAAGCCTTCTGGTCGTCCGCGAATCGCGGCACGCTCATCAAGTCGCCGGTGGATCTCGTGGTGGGCACGATGCACACATTCGGCATCCGCCCCCTGGACCTGCGGCCGGCGGCGACGGCCTCGGCGCTCCTGGGCCAGAACCTGTTCGCGCCCCCGAACGTGAAGGGGTGGCCCGGCGGCGAGGCGTGGATCAATTCCGCGACCCTGCTCGGGCGCAAGCAGCTCATCGACCGGGTCTTTCGCGGCAACGACGGGATGAGTGAAGTGGCCGCGACGCAGGCGCCGGCGAATGCGATGGCGGCGGAACCGCAGGCGCGCCTGCGCCGGGTGATGGACCGGGGCCTCGCCTCCTATGCCGTCGACTGGGATCGGTTCCTGCGCGACGTGGGAGGAGGAGACGCGCAAGGCGATCGTATTGCGCGGCTCGTGCTCGCCGTCCCGCCCGGGGAAACGCCGGTTTCGGGTGCCGCAGGCCCCGAGCTCGTTCGGCAGCTCGTGGCCGATCCCGCCTTCCAGCTTCGCTAGGGGACCGCCATGGATCGACGCCATTTCCTCGCCGGACTCTCGGCCGCTTCGCTCCTGGCCCTTTCCGGCCCGGCCCGGGCCCAGGCCCCGCGAAAACTCCTCATCCTCGTGGAGCTCAAGGGCGGCAACGATGGCCTCAATACCCTCGTGCCGTTCGCCGATCCGGCGTACCGCCGCCTGCGCCCGCGCCTGGCGATCGGGCGGGACGATGCGCTTCGCCTCGACGACGAGCGGGGCCTGCACCCGTCGTTGGAAAGCCTGATGCCCGCGTGGTCTGCCGGCGAACTGGCGCTCGTCCAGGGGCTGGGGTATCCGGATCCGAATCTCTCGCACTTCCGGTCCATCGAGATATGGGACACCGCGTCCCGCAGCGACGAGTATCTCGACGAAGGGTGGCTCACGCGCGCCTTCGCGAAACATCCGTCCCCGCCGGGGTACGCCGCCGACGGCGTGGTGGTGGGCGCTGCCGACCTGGGTCCGCTGTCCGGGGCGGGTGCGCGCACGATCGCCCTGGCGAACCCGGAGCAGTTCCTGCGCAACGCCAGGCTCGCCCGGTCCACCGCGGGCACGGCGACCAACCCGTCGCTCGCCCACATCCTGCGCGTCGAGAGGGACATCCAACGCTCCGCCGACCGCCTGCATCCGGGGCGGGAGTTCACCACGGCATTTCCCGCCGGCCCCTTCGGGGCGGCCGTTCGGACCGCCGCGCAACTGGCGGCCAATCGCGAGGGAATTTCAGCCATCCGCCTCACGCTGGGCGGATTCGATACCCATGCCAACCAGGCCGGACCGCATGCGGCGCTGCTGCGGCAATTGGGGGAGGGGCTCGCGGCGCTGCGAGGCGCGCTGAAGGAAATCGGCCGCTGGCCGGACACGATCGTCGCGACCTATTCGGAGTTCGGGCGTCGGGCGCAGGAAAACCAGAGCGGCGGAACGGATCACGGCACGGCCAGCGTTCATTTCGTCATCGGGGGGCAGGTTCGTGGCGGGCTGGCCGGGAGGGCGCCAGCGCTCGATCAACTCGATGCCGGCGGCAACCTGGTCTTCACGACGGATTTCCGGGCCTATTACGGCGGGTTGCTCGAGGCGGCCTATGGCACGCCCGCCGGGCAGGAAGTCGGCGTGGCCCAGCCACTGCGCCTGCTCAGGGCTTGAAGCTTCGAGTTAAACTTTAATAAAGCAATGTAAAGCATTAATAATAAGATAAAAACGGTATTAATTAATGTATGATGTGATAAGAATTGTGCAAGTCCTTGTTTTAGCTAGACAGGCAGATGCATCCGTGGTCAGTCCGAGGCGCCGGCTATAATCGGCCATTCCCACTCGTCGCCCGGCCTTGAAACTCCTCGCCGTCGAGACTTCCACCGAGCTTTGTTCGGCCGCGATTCTTCGCGGTGACGAGCTGCTGGTCGAGGAAGTCCTCGCCCCCAACCAGCACGCCGAGCGGCTCGAACCCATGGTGCGCCGCCTCCTGGATCGCGCCGGTCTCGGGGTCTCCGGACTGGATGCGCTTGCCTTCGGCCAGGGGCCCGGGTCGTTCACGGGCATCCGGATCGGTTGCGGCTTCGTGCAGGGGCTTGCCTTCGCCACCGGCCTGCCGGTGGTGCCGGTTCCATCCCTGCTCGCCCTGGCGGAACAGTCCGGCGCGAGCCGCGTGGTCGCGGCGCTCGATGCCCGGATGGGGGAGACCTATCTCGCGGCCTACTCCCGCATGGGGGGCGACTGGTCGGTGGTCCTGCCGCCGCAACTGGCCCGGGAAAGCGCCTTGCCGGCCCTGCCGGGGCGAGACTGGGTCGCCACCGGCAGCGGTTTCGACGTTTTCGACTGGCTCCGCGGTGCCTACGAAGCCCAGGTTTCGCATCGCCTGGAATCGGATCTTCCGCGGGCCGGTTCGGTCGCCCGTGTGGCGACCCGGGCCTTCCTTCGGGGCGAAGGGCTGCCGGCCGAGGCAGCCGCGCCCCTATACTTGCGGGACAAGGTCGCCCGGACGATCGAGGAAAGGCAGTCGGCCCCGTGAGCGCGGTTCCCGTCCCGCAGGTCCAATTCCGGCCGATGCGCGCATCCGACGTGGCCGACGTGGCGGCTCTCGAGCGCTCTCTCTACGCGTTTCCGTGGAGCGCGGGCAACTTCCGCGACTCGGTGGAGGCCGGCTACGACTGCCGCGTCGCCTGCGACGGCTCCCGGTTGATCGGGTACGCCATTCTCATGATCGCGCTTGACGAGGCGCACCTCCTCAATCTTGCGGTGGCATCGGATTGGCAGGGGCAGGGGCTCGGCCGCGCCTTCCTCGACCACATGCTCGCCATCGGCAAGGCTGCGGGCGTGCAGATCGTCTACCTCGAGGTCCGGCCATCCAACCAGGCGGCGCGCCAGCTCTACAAGCGGGCCGGCTTCCAGCAGATCGCCATTCGCCCGGCCTACTATCCGGCACTGCAGGGGCGCGAGGATGCCTTGTTCCTCGGCCTGACGCTCTGAACCATGGACGATCGCAGCCTTCGCGAACTCGAACTGCTCGGCGTGGCACGCCTCTTCGGCTTCTCCTCGCGGACGCTCGCCCCGGAACCGGTTCCCGCTGCCCCGGCACCTTCCGCAGCCGCCGAACCGGCACCCGCACCCGCGCCTGCACTCGCACCCGCGCCTGCACCTCGGCCGGGGGACCCCGGAATCGCAACCCTGGACTGGGACGCCCTTCGGACCGCCGTCCGCGATTGCGACCGCTGCGGGCTGTGCGCGCAGCGAAAGCAGGCGGTCTTCGGGGCAGGTCACGAATCCGCGCCCTGGCTCTTCGTGGGGGAAGGTCCGGGCGCCGAGGAAGACGAGAAGGGCGAACCGTTCGTGGGACAGGCCGGGAAGCTCCTGGACAGCATGCTCGCGGCGGCGAAGCTCCAGCGCGGCCGCGAGGCCTACATCGCCAACGTCGTGAAGTGCCGTCCTCCGGGCAACCGGGTTCCCTCGCTGGAGGAGGCGGCCGCCTGCGCGCCCTTCCTCGACCGGCAGGTGGACCTCATCGGGCCGAAGCTCATCGTCGCACTCGGGCGCACGGCGGCCATCCGCCTCACCGGACAGGAAGCGAGCCTCGCCAGCCTTCGGGGCCGGGTTCACGCCTATCGCGGCATTCCGCTCATCGTCACCTACCACCCGGCCTACCTGCTCCGGAACCTCCCGGACAAGTCCAAGGCCTGGGAAGACCTGCTCTTCGCGCGGCGCACGATGGCCGCGGCGGGGACTTGAATCCGGGGCTTCCGGGCCCCACATCGACCGTCCTGCAACCCGTTTCGGGAGGAAACCGTTCCATGCGCAGAATCCTCGTCGCCCTCGCCCTTGCCGGCTCGCTGCTGCTCGGCGGCTGCGGCTACAACGACTTCCAGACCAAGGACGAGCAGGTGAAGGCCGCCTGGTCCGAGGTGCTCAACCAGTACAAGCGCCGCGCGGACCTCATCCCGAACCTCGTTTCGGTGGTGCAGGGCTTCGCCGCGCAGGAAAAGGACGTGCTCCTGGGCGTCACGAACGCCCGTTCCAAGGTCGGCTCGATCCAGATGACGCCCGAGGCGCTCAACGACCCGAACGCGATGAAGAACTTCCAGGCCGCGCAAGGCGAGCTGTCGGGCGCGCTCTCGCGCCTGCTGGTCGTCGCGGAGAACTACCCGCAGCTCAAGAGCGACGCGAACTTCCGGGACCTCCAATCCCAGCTGGAAGGCACGGAGAACCGCATCACCACGGCGCGCAACCGCTACATCAAGACCGTCCAGGACTACAACATCCTCGCCCGCCAGTTCCCGACCAATCTCACGGCCATGATCTTCGGTTACAAGGAGAAGGCGAACTTCACGGTGGAGAACGAAAAGGCCATCGCCGAGCCGCCCAAGGTCGATTTCGGCGCCAAGCCGGCGGCAGCTCCTGCTCCCGCCCCGGCGCCCGCACCCGCACCGGCCGCACCCGCCCCGGCGAAATGATCCGGGCGTGATCCTGCGCGTCGGCCGCTTCCTCGCGGGAGCGGCCGCTCTCTTCCTCGTGTCGGCCGCCGCCTTCGCGGCGGATCCGGGCGACCCCATCTCCGTCCCGAAGCTGACCGGGCGGGTGGTGGACCTCACCGGCACGCTATCCTCGCCCCAGCGCGAGTCGATCGCCGGCAAGCTCGCGGCATTCGAGGGCACGCGTGGGTCCCAGGTGGTGGTCCTCCTCGTCCCCTCCATCGGCACCGAGACCATCGAGGAATTCGCCACCCGCGTGACGGACGACTGGAAGCTCGGGCGCGCCGGCGTGGACGACGGCGTGCTCTTTGTCATCGCCAAGCAGGAGCGCAAGCTGCGCATCCAGTCCGGCCGCGGCGTGCAGGGCACGCTCACCGACGCGATGTCCAAGCGGATCATCGTGGAGCGCGTCTCGCCGAAATTCCGGACCGGCGACTTCGCCGGAGGCATCGAGGCGGGCGTCGAGGCCATCCTGAAGGCCATCGAGGGCGAATCGCTGCCGCCGCCGGCAAAAAAAAAGGCGACTAGCGGCTCGGTCGGCGTCGTCTCGTCGTTCGAGAATTTCCTCTGGCTCGCCTTTCTCGTCGTACCGGTCGCGGGACTGGTCCTGCGTTCGCTCCTCGGGCGCTTCCTGGGCGCGGGTCTCACCGGCGGCGCGACGGGCCTGGCTGCAGGCTTCATCTTCGGCAGCGTGATTTTCGGCGCGGTTGCCGCGATCGGCGCCTTCATCCTGGTACTCGGCATGGGCAGTAGCCGGCTCGCCAGCCGTGGCGGCGGGGGCGGGTGGACGACCGGCGGCTTCGGAGGCGGGGGCGGAGGCTGGTCCTCGGGCGGGGGCGGTTTCAGCGGCGGGGGCGGCGGCTTCGACGGTGGCGGCGCCTCGGGAGACTGGTGATGGAACTTGGGCGATTCTGGCGGCACATCGCGATGACGCCCTGGAAGGCGGCGCAGGCCTTTCCGGAATCCGCGCTCGAGGCCATCGGGCGGCGCGTCGGCGAGCACGAGAAGCGCCACCGCGGCGAAGTGCGATTCGTCGTCGAGGCCGAGCTCACGACGGCGCAACTGTGGTCGAACCTCACCTCGCGCGCGCGCGCCATCGAGGTGTTCTCCGGACTTCGCGTCTGGGACACCGAGGAGAACACGGGTGTGCTGGTCTACGTGCTGCTGGCCGACCACAAGGTGGAGATCGTGGCCGACCGGGGCGTGGGCGCCCGGGTTTCCCCGGCCGAATGGCAAGGCATCTGCCGGGCGATGCAGGAGTCCTTCCGTGCCGGGCGGTTCGAGGAGGGCGCCCTCGAAGGCGTCACCGCGATCTCGCTCAAGCTGGAGGAGCACTTCCCGGCACGCGAGGCGAACGAAAACGAACTGCCCGACCGGCCGCTGATGATCTAGCGGACGCCGGCGGCGGGTGGCCTCCGGGTCATTTCCGCTTGGCGGGTGGGCTGTCGCCCTCGAGGAGGGCCGCGATGTCGCGGAGCTTTCGGGCATCCGGACCGGCCGCCGTCGCCGCCGGGATCTTCCGCCGGCGCAGCATCAATGCGAGGCCGGCGAGGCCGCCCAGCACGAGCAGGGCGGGCGCCATCCACAGCACCGCCGTGGCGGCGTTGAAGGGCGGCTTGTAGAGCACGAAGTCGCCATAGCGGTCCACCATGTAGCCGCGGATCTCCTCGTCGGACTTGCCCGCGGCGATCATGGCCCGGGTCTGCTTTCGCAAGTCGACCGCGAGCGGCGCGTCGGAATCGGCGATCGTCTGGTTCTGGCAGACGAGGCAGCGAAGCTCGTGCGCGATGGCCTTCAGGCGAGCCTCCACCTTGGGATCGGGATTCGCGATCTCGGCGGACTGGCCCCAGGCGAAGCCGCAGGCGGCCAGGGCCAGGGCGAACAGGAATGCGGCGGGAGTCTTCATCCGTTCAGTTGCTTGAGGAGGGGGAGAATCGTCTTGTCCAGCGCCTCGGGCGTGATCGGCCCGATCTGCTTGTAGCGGATGACGCCTTGCTTGTCGATCACGAAGGTCTCCGGGGCGCCGTACACGCCGTAGTCGATCCCGACCTTGCCGTCGATGTCGGAGACCGAGAAGAGATACGGGTCGCCGTTCTGCTTGAGCCACTTCTGCGCGTCGGCGCGCGCGTCCTTGTAGTTGAGGCCGACGATGGTGACCACGCCCTGCCGGTTCATCTCGTTGAGGATCGGGTGCTCCACCTTGCAGGAGACGCACCAGGAGGCCCACACGTTGAGAAGCCAAACCTTGCCGCGCATCTGCTCGGGGGCGAACGAGGCCCCGGGCTCGTGCAACATGGAGAGCGTGAACGCCGGGGCGGCCTTGCCGATGAAGGGCGAGGGGACCTTGCGCGGGTCCTTGGTGAGCCCGATGCCGAGGAATACGACGAGGATCCCGAAGATCGCCAGCGGAATGATGTACTTCAGCGCCTTCATGGGACGTCAGTCTCCCGCGGTGACGGCACCGGCCGGGACGCTCGCCTGGCGGCGCGTGGCGAGGCGGTAGCGGCGGTCCGCGATCGCGAGGAAGCCGCCGATCGCCATGATGAGACAACCGCCCCAGATCCAGTCCACGAAGGGCTTGTGGTAAACGCGCACGCCCCAGGCGCCATTCTCGACCGCCTCGCCCATCGACACGTAGATGTCGCCGGTGAGGGTCGCGTCGATGTCGGCCTCGGTCATCGTCTGGCCCGAGGCGTGGTAGACACGCTTCTCGGGATACATGCGGTTGATGATCTCGGTGCCGCCTTCCTTGCGCACTTCGAAGATGCCCTGGAGGGCCGCGTAATTGGGTCCGGGCAGTTCGCGCGTGCCGGTGAACTTGAACTCGTAGCCCGCGAGCGTCACGGTTTCGCCCGGGGCCAGGCGGATGTCCTTTTCGGTCTCGAAGGTCTTCACCATCGCGACGCCGACGATGAAGACGCCCACGCCCACGTGCGCGAGCGTCATGCCGTACCAGGAGGCGGAATTGGCGCGAAGGCGGCCCAGCAGTGTCGGTTGCGGGGCGGCCTTGAGGCGACCGTGGACCTGGACCACCGTGGCGGCGAAGACCCAGAACGCGAGGAAGAGGCCGAGGGCGGCGACGGGTGACCATTTGCCGCGTAGCAGCGGGACGGCGATAGCGCACACGAGCGCGATGCCCAGGGCCCACCGGAGGCGGACCCAGAGGCCTGGCAATTCCGCCTTCTTCCAGGCCGCGAGCGGGCCCACGGCCATGAGGAACACCGCCGGCGCCATGATCGGGAAGAACACGGCATCGAAGTAGGGCGGGCCGACGGAGATCTTGCCGGCGTTGAGCGAGTCGAGTACGAGCGGGTAGAGCGTGCCCAGGAGCACGGCCGCCATGGCCACCGTGAGCAGCACGTTGTTGGCGAGCAGGAACGATTCGCGCGAGACGCCGGCGAAGTGCCCGCCGAGGCCGACCTTCTGGGCGCGCCAGGCGAAGAGGGCGAGCGAGCCGCCCACGACGATGGCGAGGAACCCGAGGATGAAGACGCCGCGCTTCGGATCCGTCGCGAAGGCGTGCACGCTGGTGAGGACGCCCGAGCGCACGAGGAAGGTGCCGAGCAGCGAAAGCGAGAAGGCGAGGATCGCGAGCAGGACGGTCCAGCTTCGGAAGGCGCCCCGTTTCTCGGTGACCGCGAGCGAGTGCATGAGCGCCGTGCCGACGAGCCAGGGCATGAAGGATGCGTTCTCCACCGGGTCCCAGAACCACCAGCCGCCCCAACCGAGTTCGTAGTAGGCCCACCAGCTGCCCAGCGCGATGCCGATCGTGAGGAAGCACCAGGCGGCCGTCGTCCAGGGGCGCGACCAACGGGCCCAGGCGCTGTCGAGGCGACCTTCGACCAGGGCGGCGATGGCGAAGGCGAAGGCCACGCAGAATCCGACGTAGCCCATGTAGAGCATCGGCGGGTGGATGACCATGCCCGGGTCCTGAAGGAGCGGATTCAGGTCCCGGCCGTCCGGGGCCGGCGGCAGAAGGCGCTCGAACGGGTTGGAGGTCGTGAGGATGAAGAGGAGGAACCCGATCGAGATGAGTCCCATGATGCCGATCACGCGGGCCGCGATGCGCTCGGGCAGGTGGCGCGAGAGCAAGGCGACGGCGGCCGTCCATCCTCCCAGCATGAGGGTCCACAGCAACATCGAGCCTTCATGGGAGCCCCAGCTCGCCGCGAAACGGTATTGCACGGGCAGGCGGAGGTTCGAGTGGGTGGCGACGTTGGCGACCGAGAAGTCGTTGTTCACGAACGAGGTCGCGAGCGCCGCCCAGGCGAGCAGCACGAAGAGGAACTGCCCGACGGCGATCGGGCGCGCCGTGGCGACCCAGGCCGGCTTGCCGAGCGCGGCGCCGGCGAGGGGCAGGAAGGCCTGCGCGATCGCGAGGCCCAGCGCCAAGGCGAGAGCGAACTGGCCGATCTCCGGAATCATCGGGGCTTCGCTCCCGACTGGCCCTGGCCGGCGAAATTCTCCTTCGCCATCGGGTGGCCCGCCTGCTTGAGCGCCTCGGCGGCTTCGGGCGGCATGTAGTTCTCGTCGTGCTTGGCGAGGACCTCGGAAGCCTTGAAGATGCCGTCGCCGTGGACCTTGCCCTGCGCGACGACGCCCTTGCCCTCCTTGAAGAGGTCCGGAAGGATTCCCGTGTACACGACGGGAATCGACTGCGCGCCGTCGGTGATCTTGAAGTTGACCGTGAGGGCATCCTTCTGGCGCACGAGGGAGCCGGGCTCGACGAGACCGCCCATGCGGAACGTGCGGTCCTTGGGGACCTCGTTCTTGGCGACCTGCGTCGGGGTGAAGAAGAACACCAGGTTCGACTGGAAAGCGTTCAGCACCAGGGCGGCCGCGACTCCGAGGGCGGCGAGGCCCCCGACGATGGCGACGGCCCGCTTAGTTCTCGGCTTCAAGTTCCCTCTCCTCTTCGATGTCCCCGAGGGCGCGGATGCGCCTCACCCGGAGCAGGACCAATTCGACCGCGAGGGCGAGGAAAAGTGCCCCGAAGGACATCCACACGAAGAACGCGTGGCCCCCCATCGCCCAGAAAGCATCCCAGCTGGACCAGTACACGCCTCAGCCCTCCTTGAGTTCGCGCACCCACTGGGCGCGACGTTCCCGCTCGAGGATGATCGAGCGCACCCGCACGAGCGCCGCGCCCGCGGCGTAGAACCAGGCCGAGAAGCTCATCACGAGCATGCCCGTGAGCATGGTGACGTGCATGCTCGTGCCCTTGAAGCTCACGCTCGAGCCCTGGTGCAGCGTGTTCCACCACTGCACCGAAAAATAGATGATCGGCAGGTTCACGACGCCGATGATGGCGAGGAGGGCGGCGGCCCGGTCGCCTCGCCGCGGATCCTCGAAGGCATTGGAAAGCGCGATGAAGCCGAAATAGAGGAAGAGCAGCACGAGTTCCGAAGTCAGGCGCGCATCCCAGACCCAGTACGTGCCCCAGGTGGGCTTGCCCCAGAAAGACCCGGTCCAGAGCGCGACGGCCGTGAAAAGGGCGCCCGTGGGCGCGATCGCGCGGGCCATCATGGCCGACAGCCGGGTATTGAAGACGAGCGTGAGGCCGCAGTAGCAGGCCATCACGAAGTACAGGAACATCGACATCCAGGCCGTGGGCACGTGGATGAAGATCACCCGGTACACCTCGCCTTGCTGGGCGTCGGTGGGGGCGACGAGGAGGCCCAGGTAAAGGCCCCACACGGCGGTCACGGCGGCAAGGGCGAAGAACCACGGCGCCAGGCGGCCGGCGAGGCCGTAGAAGGTGGACGGCGAAGAGAAATAGAACCAGTTCATGGGGTCGCGTCGTGTCGGCTGGGCGAAGTATCACCCGAGTGGGGGCCCATTGGTTGCGGGATCGCAAAAGGGGCGTTTGGCATGACCCTTCAGTCCACCGAGATCCGCACGGCGGCCACGACGGCGGCCGGCACCCCGACGAGGGCGGCGATGAGCGCGGCGGCCAGCAGCGACAGGTGGGGCGTGGGCGCGAGCCCGGTGGCCTGGGCCTCGGCTGCGCCGGCCCCGAAAATGAGGACGGGAACGAAGAGGGGCAAGGCGAGCAGCGCGAGCAGCATCCCCCCGCCGCGCGCGCCCAGGGCGAGGGCCGCGCAAGCGCCCCCCAGCAGGGACAGGATCGGCGTACCCAACGCGAGGGAGAGCGCTTCGACGAGGAGCGTGTCGCCCGTGAGCCCGTATTGCAGCCCGATGAGCGGCGACATCAGCGTGAGGGGCAGCCCCGAGATGATCCAGTGCGCGGCGATCTTGCCGGCGGCCCAGCCCAGCGGCGGGTGGGGCGACAGGGTCATCTGTTCGAGCGAGCCGTCGATGAAATCCGCCGCGAAGATGCCGGGCAGCGCGAGGAAGGCGGCCAGGAGCGCGCCGACCCAGATGACGCCCGGCCCGATCCGGGCGAGAAGCTGTGGCTCCGCGCCGATTCCCAGCGGAAAGAGGGAGGCGACGAGCGCGAAGAATGCCAGGGTGAGGATGATCTCGTCCGGGTGGCGCCAGGCGAGCCGAAGATCCCGGGCCATGGCCCACGCGAAGCCTCCGGAATAGGTGCCACGCGATGGGGCATTCACGGG
The DNA here is from genome assembly GCA_016711875.1 of Betaproteobacteria bacterium. Classification (GTDB taxonomy): domain Bacteria; phylum Pseudomonadota; class Gammaproteobacteria; order Burkholderiales; family Usitatibacteraceae; genus FEB-7. Next base: position 140,604 of record JADJSD010000003.1, read on the forward strand.
GCGATCCTCAACTCGCGAACCTTGCCTGACGGCGGCAGCAGGTTGTGGTGCGTCGCGACGAGCGCGAGGCCGCCGCGGGCGAGGTGCCGGTCGAGGAGTTCGACGAAATGCGCCTGCCCGGCGTCGTCCAGGGCGGTGAGCGGTTCGTCCAGGATCCACAGGAGAGCCGGGTCGAGCGAAAGGCGCGCGAGCCCGATGCGGCGGCGCTGTCCCGCCGAAAGGCGCCGCGCGGGAAGGCGGCGGCGCTTGTCGAGGCCCACGGCCACCAAGGCGCGCGCGATGGCGTCGCGGTCCACGGCGACATCGCGAAGGCGCAGCGAGAACTCGAGGTTCTCCTCGGTTGTGAGGTCGTCCTTCAGGCCGGGAAGGTGGCCGCCGTAGGCGATGTCGCCGCGAAAGCGGGCCGGGTCCTCCGTGACGGGCTGGCCGAGCCACGTGATTCGACCGGCATCGGGGCGCGTGAGCCCGGTCACGCAGCGAAGCAGCGTCGTCTTGCCGCAGCCGTTCGGCCCGCGCACGCAGAGCAGTTCGCCACGAAAAACATCGAAATCGAGCTTGGAGAAGAGCAGGGCGGGGCCGCGCCGGCAAGCGATGTCGCGGACCTCGAGCGCCGCCTGCCCCTTCGGTCAAGGCACCACCTTGTCGATGACGATCGCCACGCCCTTGGCGCCGGGCGCCACGGGCGCACTGGTGCCGATGAGGTCGCCGGGCTGCGCCATCGCGCCACCGGCCTTCGAGACGCGAGCCTCGATCACGACCGAGGGGGTCTCGGAGAGGCGCACGTTGGGTGCCATGCCCATCGAGTCGTCGAGGTCGAAGTTCTTCGGCAACTCGCGCGCGCCGCCCCGCAGGATGGCGAGTGGCATGCGGGAGCCTTGCGCCGCCCGCGCGTAGATGAAGAGCGTGTCCGTCGGGGATACTCGGCCGGCGAGTGCCTCGGCGAGCTTCACGGTGCCGGAAAGGCCCTTGCCCGGGACGGCGACCGCTTTCGGTGAGGCGGGCGGCATGGCCGGGGGCGCCGCGGCCATCGCCGGTGGCGAGGCCATCGGTCCGGGCTTCGCGGGTGCGGGCGCGCCAGCGACCAGCTTCGACGGGGGCAAGGGCTTGCCGGCCGCCGCCGCGCGGCCGCGAACGTCCTCGATGATGTTGCGGATCTCGCCGAGGTCCTGCGAATCCGGCGGCAGGGCCGTGTAAAGCCGTTCCCAGTAACCGACCGATTCGGCGAACTTCCCCTCGTTGAGCGTCACGGTGCCGGCGAGCGCGAGCGACTTCGGATGCTTCGGGTCGATCTTGAGCGCGCGCTGGATGATCTCCGCCGGCTCACCCGAGAGGTTCTTGCCTCTCGCGAGAGCGAGGGCATCGGCGTAATCGGCCAGCACCTGCGGGTCGTTCGGGGCGATCTTCGCGAGGTGCGCGTACGCCTCGAGCGCGTCCTGGTTGCGTCCCATCGCGTTGTAGGAACGGGCCAGGAGGTTCCAGCCCTGCACGTCATCGGGGCGCTCGCGCACTTTTTGTGCAAGCTGCACCACCAGTTCCTCCATCTGGTGATCGCCGAAGGCGCCCTGTGTCCCACCGGGACCTCCCGCGGCAACCGCGCTGGGATCGAGCGCGGCCGGCAGGCCGACCCAAAGATAGAAGCCGAAGGCGCACGCGGGCACGAGCATCGCGAACGCGATCGCCGCGGGCCACGGACGCTTCGAACCGGCAGCCTGGGCTTCCGCTGGCGCCTCGAGATCCTCGCTCGCGCGGGCGACCAGCTCGGCAAGCGCCTCCTCCTTCGCCTCGGGGGCGAGCACCCCGAGCGACACGTCGGATTCGATCTCCTGGCGCTGGCTGCGCAGGGCGGCGAGGTTGGCCTCGCGAACCGTGGGAGCGTCCGATGCGCGACGGCGCAAAAGGGGGACGAGCACGAAGGCCAGCGCCACCACTGTGAGCAGGGCGGCGACTATCCAGAAGGCAGGCATCGGGGAGTTTTGAGGAGGCGGAAGAGGGAAAATCGAGCCCGGATTATACGGGGAAATGCCGAAGATTCCCCTTGCGAACCATCAACGAGCCGCTACAATGCCCCTCGCTGTTCATAAAAAACAATACGCGGTCAGGGAGCTTCCAGTGAGACACCAGTCCATCCTGGAGTACGCGCATTTCCGCTGGTTGAAGGGCGCGCTGCTGTTATCCGTCGCCTGCGCGGCGGTCTACATTTGGCATGATCCGCCGCTCAAGCCCTACGGCGGCACCTGGCTGGGCTACACGCTCGGCACGATCGGCGCCCTGCTGATCCTCTGGCTCGTGTGGTTCGGCGTGCGAAAGCGCCGCTATGCCACGCGCGTCGGAACCGCCCAGGGGTGGCTCTCCGCGCACGTCTACCTCGGCACCGCGCTGCTGGTGGTGGCCACTCTCCATACGGGGTTCGAGCTGGGCTGGAACGTCCACACGCTCGCCTACGTGCTGATGTGCCTCGTGGTTTTTTCGGGCTTTTACGGCGTGTACATCTACGCAACCGTGCCGCACCTCATGACCGCCAACCGCGGCGAGGACACGCTCGACGGCATGCTCATGCGGGTGGCGGACCTCGACAAGGAGATCCGCGAGAAGGCGCTTTCGCTGCCGGACCAGATCCTCAAGGTGGTCAACAGTTCGCTGGACGGCACTCGCATCGGCGGGTCCTTCCTGCGCGTCTACTCCGGCCGCGACCCGTCCTGCCCGACGGCCAAGGCGGTGCGCGAGCTTCCCGAGATCGGCAAGCGCCTCTCCGGCGACATCGCGAAGCTCAATCACGAGGTCTATACGCTGCTCCTCCAGAAGAACGAGATCCTCCTGCGCGCCCGCCGCGACATCCGCTACAAGGCGAGACTCGACCTCTGGCTCTACTTCCACGTGCCCCTGTCGATCGCGCTTCTCGCGTCGCTCTCGGTCCACGTGGTCTCCGTGTTCCTGTACTGGTAGCGCCCCGAGGGAGCCGACGTGAAACTCCTGGTCATCACGCAAAGTCGCAACCGTGCCGGCCGCACGGTTCAGGTCAAGAAAGAGGTCAACGCCGACTGGATCCGCGTCGGCCGTGCCGCATCCAGCGAGGTCCTGCTCGCCGATCCGCGCGTCGCCCTGAACCAGGGCCTCATCCTCGATCGCGACGGACCCGTCTACACCGAAGGCGAGGTCGGCAACCTCACCAGCACCACGAAGCGCGCCGTGCGCTCGGTGCGCCTCAAGCCCGGCAGCGCCGTCGACGTGGGGCCCTACAAGATCACGGTGCTGGACACGCCCGAGGGCTATTCGGGCGCGATCACGGTCGAACTCGTCCGCCCGCGGGAGGACGTGGCGCCGGAATTCATGTCGCGTGCGAACAAGCTCACGCTGCGTTCGCTGCACCTGCCCAAGCGACTGGTCGCGCTGGCCCTTTTCGCTGTCGTCGCTGTCGTGTTCTTCCTCCTGCCGTCCGGCCGCGTGCTCGACCTGCCCTGGAAGGGCGAGCAGAGCATCGCCATGGCGAGCGACCGCTTCTGGAATCCCGGGCCGGTGATGCTGGCCCACCAGCCGATCGAGTTGAAGTGCGAAGCCTGCCACGAGGTCGCCTTCGTGCAGGTGCGCGACGAGTCCTGCCTGGAATGCCACCAGAAGATCGGCCATCACGTCGGCCAGGACATGAAGCCCGCGGCGCTCTTCCAGGGCACGCGCTGCGCCGAGTGCCATCGCGACCACAAGGGGGTGAAGACCACGCACCGTGACGATGACCGGTTTTGCGTGGACTGCCACAAGGACGTGCGTGGCCGGGCGAATGGCGCCCAGTCCCAGAACGTCTCGGACTTCGAGAAGGACCACCCGGCCTTCCGCCTGTCGATTCCGGTCGACAAGGGGGTGAAGCGCGTGCGCATGGGCAGCGGTCCGATCGAGGAATCCTCGAACCTCGTCTTCCCGCACGAAGTCCACCTCGATCCGAAGGGCGTGCGCCACCCCGACAAGGACAAGGTGAAGCTCGACTGCGCGGCTTGCCACAAGCCCGATGCCTCGAAGCGCACTTTCGAGCCGGTGACGATGCAGAAGCACTGCCAGGAATGCCACCGGCTCGAATTCGAGCCGGCGGTCACCAAGCGGCAGGTGCCGCACGGTCTTCCGGGCGACGCGATCACCGTGGTGAACGAGTTCTACGCGAATCTCGCGCTCAACGGCGTGAAGGACAGCTTCGAGAAGGCTTTCGGCGTCCCCGGCGAGGGATTGCTGCGCCGTGTCGGCCAGCCTTCGGAGGCCCAGCGCCAGAACGCGCTCGCCCTGGCAGGCAAGAAAGCCTCGCAGGTCTCGGAAGAACTCTTCGAAGTGCGGGTATGCCGTGCCTGTCACGCGATCCTCAAGGAAGACGGCCCGGACGGCAAGCCCGTCTGGAACGTCGCGAAGATCCGCGCCAACAACATCTGGATGCCGCACGCGCGCTTCGACCACAAGAGCCACTCCCAGAGCAAATGCGCGGATTGCCATGATGTGGCGAAGTCCAAGCGTTCGCAGGACGTCGCCATGCCGAAGATCGAAAGCTGCCGGGAGTGCCACGCCGGCTCGCAGCCCTCCGAGAAGAAGATCACGTCCAATTGCCTCCTCTGCCATGGATTCCACGAGCAGCAGCATCCGTGGGACCCCGGGTTCAAGCCCAAGGGCAAGACGCGAGTCGCGCAGGGGGCCTCGGGTGATCGCTGACGTCTTGCGCCGCGCCGCAACTTGCGCGGCAGCCTCGCTCGTCCTGCTGACGGCCGCCTGCGGGGGCGGTGGCGGTTCGGGCAATGCCGGCTCGAATGCGTGCTCGCCCAACTGCAATGCGCCCTCGAACCTTCTGGCCGAGGAGGACGTACGCAAGGTGATCGCCCAGGCCGTCGGCGAGGCGCAGGCCCGCGGGGCGCGGGCTACGATCGCCGTCGTCGATCGGGTGGGCAACGTGCTGGCGGTATACCAGATGTCCGGCGCGCGACCGAAGTTCGACATCCTGAGCGGCCGCGGGACGGTCGGTGGGCTCGATGGACTCCTGGACACCCTGCCATCGACCGCAGCCGCCATCGCGAAGGCGATCACCGGCGCCTACCTTTCGTCGTCCGGCAATGCGTTCTCGACCCGCACGGCGAGCCAGATCGTGCAGCAGAACTTCCTGCCTGGTGAATCGCAGGGACCCTCAGGTCCGCTCTATGGCGTGCAATTCTCCAGCCTTTCCTGCTCCGACGTCGTGCGCAACACGACGCATGGAACGGTCGGCCCCAAGCGCACGCCACTCGGGCTTTCGGCAGACCCGGGTGGATTGCCGCTCTACAAGAACGGCGCGGTGGTGGGGGGCATCGGCGTGATGGCCGATGGCGTCTACGGCCTGGATCTCGTGATCACCGACCGGGACGAGGACCTGGACGAACTCATCGCGGTCGCGGGCACCTTCGGCTATGCCGCTCCGGCAGACATCCGCGCCGAGCGCATCACCGCTGACGGCAAGACCTTCCGGTACGTGGATTCCGAATCGATCCGCTCCAATCCGGCCCAGGCGCCGGCGTTCACGTCGCTGCCCGGCGCCCTGGTGGCGGTGGATGGCTACAACGACGGTGTTGTCCGCGCCGGCGTGGCGTTCGGCACGCCGGCTTCCGGTTATCGGGCGGCTGACGGCGTATTCGCGCCGCTCGGGGCTTTCACGCTCGTCGATGCGACGAACACCGTTCGTTTTCCGCCAAAGGCGGGATCCGGTACAAGCGCACTGACGGCCGCGGAGGTGCAGAAGATCCTCGAAGAGGGCATCAAGATCGGCAACCGCGCGCGGGCGCAGATCCGCCGGCCGCTCGGCTCGCCGGCGGAGATTTCCGTCTCGGTTGTCGATCTCAATGGCGACCTGCTGGGACTGGTCCGTACGGCGGATGCCCCGGTCTTCGGCACCGATGTCGCGGTCCAGAAGGCCCGGGGTGCGCTTCTCTTCTCGCGCCCCGACGCCGCGGCCCTCGTCACGGCCCTGCCGTCGGCCAGGTACCTGACGCCGGACGCTTCGGTGGTTTCGACCGGGGGCTACGTCACCGCCATGCGCGCATTCGTGGGCGATGGCGGTGCGCTCGACGGGAAGACGGCCTGGTCCATGCGCGCGATCGGCAACCTGCACCGCCCCACGTACCCGGACGGACTCGCCGACACGCCGCCGGGCCCGCTTTCCAAGGGCTTCGACACTTGGAGCCCGTTCAACGTCGGGTTCCAGCTTGACCTGATCTACAACCAGCTCGTGAAGGCGGCGGCCACCGGCGACACTTCGACGGGCTGCGCGGGACGCGCGGGGCTGCTCTCTCCGGCGGGCACGCCCGACACCGGACTTTCGGTGGCGCGAAACGGCATCCAGATTTTCCCGGGCGGCGTTCCCATCTACCGCGGCGGCACGCTCATCGGCGCCATCGGCATTTCCGGCGACGGCATCGACCAGGATGACATGGTCGCCTTCCTCGGCCTGCACAACGCATCGGTGGCGATGGGCACCGGTTTCGGGAACGCGCCGGCTGCGGTGCGAGCGGACCAGCTCTCACCGTTGGGCGTGAGACTTCGCTACGTGCAATGTCCCCAGGCGCCCTTCAACGACTCGACGGAGCAAAACGTCTGTGCGGGGCTTTGACCGCATGAGCAGGGTCGTCGGCTGCCTGCTGCTCGCGGCGGCGACCGCCTTTCCGGCCGCTTTGCTTGCCAACGACTACCCGAAGCCTGCCCCGGGCGAGAAGCCGCCCGAGGGTCTCAAGCCCGCGGTCAACGAGGACGCCAAGCTGCCTTCCGAGAAGCCGGCCGACAAGGAGATCGACCAGCGCCGCACCGGCGTCTCGAAGCCCGTCGAGTTCTTCCCGCCGCCGGCCGATCCCTCGCAGGTTCCGCCGCCGCTCCCGCTCACCAAGCGCGAGACGATTCCGCTACCCGACCGGTGGCGGATCATGCAGGTGCTCGGCTTCAAGTTCCCGTGGTACGACCCCTACAACCAGAACATCCTGAAGGGTGACCTGCCGGTCGGCGACGACCCCTGGATCAAGGAGCACCTGCCGGATCTCGCGCGGCGCCTGCAGCCGGACTGGTTCTTCAACCTGGGCGTGACCTCGGACACGCTGGTCGAGGCGCGCCGCCTCCCGATCCCCGTGGGCGCCCAGACGACGCTGCGCCCCAACAGCGACGACGTGTTCGGGCAAGGCAAGCAGACGACCGTCGCGCAGACGGTCATCGCCTCCTTCGCCCTCATCAAGGGCAACACCACTTTCAAGCCGCCGGACTACGAGTTCCGGTTCGTGCCCGCCTTCAACGTGAACCAGACGCGCGTCGAGGAAGTGCGCGGCGTCCGCGTCGACCCGCGCGCGGGCAGAAAGCGCACGGACAACCACGTGGGCGTCCAGGAATGGTTCGCGGACGTCCACCTGCGCAACGTCTCCGACCGCTACGACTTCGACTCGATCCGGGTGGGCATCCAGCCGTTCATCTCGGACTTCCGCGGCTTCGTCTTCCAGGACGTGCCCTTCGGCGTGCGACTCTTCGGCACGCGCGACAACAATTTCTGGCAATACAACGTGGGCTGGTTCCGGCGGCTCGAGAAGGACACCAACTCGGGCCTGAACGACATCCAGTCGCGCATGCGACGCGACGACGTATTCGTCATCAACGCCTACAAGCAGGACTTCCCGCGCCTGGGCTTCACGTCGCAGGCAACCGCCATCCTCAACGTGAACCGCGAGGGGCGGGGCGCCTACTACAACAACAACGGCTTCCTCGAGCGCCCGTCCTCGCTGGGCGACGAGCGCCCGTTCGACTACACCGTGGGCTATCTCGGCTACAACGGCGACGGGCACTTCGGCCGCTGGAACCTGCAGACCTCGGTCTACGGGGCCATCGGCCGCCAGGACCATCACCCGCTCGCGGGCAAGCCGCAGGACATCCGCGCCGGATTCGCGGCGGCGGAGGTCTCGCGCGACTTCAGCTGGACGCGCGTGCGCTTCAACGCGCTGATGGCCTCCGGCGACAAGGACCCGTTCGACGGCAAGGCGACCGGCTTCGACGCCATCCTCGAGAACCCCCAGTTCGCGGGCGCCGACACGAGCTTCTGGATCCGCCAGGGCATTCCCCTCATCGGCGGTGGGGGCGTCGCTTTGTCCGGCCGTAACGGCGTCCTGCCGAGCCTGCGGTCGTCGAAGGACCAGGGACAGTCCAACTTCATCAATCCCGGCCTTCTGCTGTTGGGCATAGGCGCCGACGCGGACCTGAAGCCGGAGTTGCGCGTCATCGGCAATCTTTCCTACCTGCGCTTCCAGGACACCACGGTACTGGGAGTGCTGCGAAACCAGGCACCACCCGACCGCGAGATCGGCTGGGATCTCTCCGGGGCCGTGCAGTACCGGCCCTTCATGAGCCAGAACGTGGTGCTCAACGCCTCGGCCGCGGCGCTCCTGCCGGGCAAGGGCATGAAGCAGCTCTACGACGAGGACCGTCGCGGTCCGCAGTACTCGATCCTCCTGAACCTCCTGCTCAATTACTGACATGATGCGACGAATTTCCCTCGCCCTCGCCGTGCTTGCCTGCGCGCTCGTCGTGCAGGCCGACTCGGGTGCCGAGAAGCCGGTGCCGCGCACTTATGTCACGCACCCGCCCGCGCCGGCGAAGCAGACGCTCGCGGAGGCCGAGGCGAAGTCCCGCGGCTGCATGACCTGCCACAGTGCGACCGACCGGCACACGATGCACGCCAATCCCGGGGTGATCCTCGGCTGCACCGATTGCCACGGCGGGGACGCGAAGGTCGAAAAGCCCGCCGGCACCGAATACGGCAAGGACGCCTCGTACCTCGCGGCCCTCGAGAAGTCCCACGTCCTGCCGCGCTTTCCGAAAACCTGGAAATGGCCGTCGGCTGCCAGCCCCGAAGGCAGCTACACGCTGCTCAACAAGGAGAGCCCCGAGTTCGTCCGGTTCATGAACCCGGGCGACCTGCGCATCGCGCGCGAGGCCTGCGGCGCCTGCCACCTGCCCATCATCCAGAACGCCGAGCGCAGCCTGATGGCCACCAGTGCGATGTTGTGGGGCGGCGCGGCCTACAACAACGGCATCCTGCCGTACAAGCGCTACATCGTGGGTGAGGCCTACACCCGCGAAGGCGTCGGGGCCTCGCTCGTGAACCCGGTGAAGCCCAACGACTTCATGGTGCAGAAGGGCGTGCTGCCGCAGATCTTCGCGCTGCCCGCCTGGGAGACGATTCCCCCGGCCGACGTCTTCCGCGTCTTCGAGCGCGGTGGCAAGGTCATCGGGACGCAGTTCCCGGAGATCGGCCTTCCCAACAGCCTGGGGCAGATCCAGCGGCTGGACGAGACGGGCCGCCCCGACATCAAGCAGTCGAACCGGGGCCCGGGCACGGGCAGCCGCATCGCCGTGCCGGTGATCAACATCACCAAGACCCGCCTGAACGACCCGCACCTGTGGTTCCTGGGCACCAACGAGCAGCCGGGCGACTACCGGGCCTCGGGATGCTCGGCTTGCCACACGCCGTACGCCAACGATCGCGACGAGAAGCACTCGGGCATCTATGCGAAATACGGCAGCGACGGCAAGTCCGCGACGAAGGACCCCACGATACCCAAGGACCGGTCCGGGCACCCCGTGCGGCACGAGTTCACCCGGGCCATCCCGTCCTCGACCTGCATGGTCTGCCACATGCACCAGCCGAACGTGTTCGTGAACACCTATTACGGCACGATCATGTGGGACTACGAATCCGACGCGCCCTTCATGTGGCCGGAGAAGCAGCGTTACCCGAGCGCCGAGGAGCAGCGCAAGATCCTCGACCGCAACCCTGAGGAAGCCGCCATCCGCGGACTCTGGAGCGATCCGGAGTTTCTCAAGAACGTCTCGAGCCTGAACCCCAAGCTGAAGGACACGCAGTTCGCCGACTACCACGGCCACGGCTGGAACTTCCGGGCCGTGTTCAAGCGCGACCGCAAAGGCACGCTCCTCGACAAGGACGGCAAGCCCATCGCGGACGAGGACCCGGAAAAGTTCGTGAAGAAGGACGGCACCAAGGGCCGCGCCGTGCAGCTCTCGTCGATCCACCTGGACATCGGGTTCCACTGCGTGGATTGCCACTGGGCGCAGGACATGCACGGCAACGGGCACATCTACGGCGAGGTCGCGCAGGCGGTCGAGGTCGACTGCCGCGACTGCCACGGCACGGCCGACAAGCTGCCGACGCTGCGCACCTCCGGACCGGCAGCGCGCCCGGGCGGCATGGACATGTCGCTCCTTCGCACGCAGGACGGCCGCAAGCGGTTCGAATGGCGCGAGGGCAAGCTCTACCAGCGCTCGGCCATGTACGCGGAGCTCGAGTGGGAGATGTCGCTCGTCAAGGACACCGTCACGCCTGGCAACTCGCAGTACAACGAGAAGGCGGCGCGCGCCAAGCTCATCCACGCGGGGGCTGCGGGCCAGGAGGGCAAGTGGGGTCCGGGTGCGAAGGAGTACGCGCACGCGGACGAGAAGATGACCTGCTTCACCTGTCACCTTTCCTGGACGACGAGTTGCGGCGGCTGCCACCTGCCCATCCAGGCCAACTGGAAGACGGAACGGCACCACTACGAGGGCGGCGAGACGCGCAACTACGCCACCTACAACCCGCAGGTGGCTCGCGACGAGATGTTCCAGCTCGGCAAGCACGGTCCCGCCAAGGGCGGGCGCATCGCTCCGGTGCGCTCCTCCTCGGCGCTGGTGCTGTCCTCGACGAACATCAACCGCGAGCGCATCTACATCCAGCAGCCGCCTGTCGCGGCGAGCGGATTCTCGTCGCAGGCCTTCGCGCCGCACTATCCGCACACGGAGCGCAAGACCGAAACGAAGGGCTGCTCGGATTGCCACGTGTCGGACCAGGGCGACAACAACGCGATCATGGCCCAGGTGCTCCTGCACGGGACCAATTTCGTGAACTTCGTGGGCTTCAACGCCTGGCTCGGCGCGGAGAAGCACATCGAGGCGGTGCAGGTGACGGAGTGGGAGGAGCCCCAGGCCGTCATCGGCAGCTACCTGCACCGCTACGCGTACCCGGACTGGTATGCCGACCACCAGAAGCGCGGCCAGCGCCTGGCCGAGGCCCACAACCACACGACCGGCGGTCCTTCGGGCTGCGTGATGCTGCGGGGCGAGTATTTCTTCTCCGCGGAGGGCCCGGGCGGCATGCGCATCTACGACGTCGCCTCGATCGCCAACAAGGGCATCTCGCAGCGCATCATCACCGCGCCGTTCTCGCCGCTGGGGCACGACACGCACATCCCGTCGAAGAACGCGACCTGCGTGGCGCTTCCGACCAACCAGGCCATTGCCCCGAGCCGCAACACCGGCGACCTGATGCGCGTGACCAACATGGAGCAGGCCTTCCACCCGATCTACCACTACGCATTCATCACCGATTCGGAGGAAGGGCTCATCCTGACGGACGTCGACACGCTGGCGGACGGCGAGCCGCGCAACAACTTCGTGAAGCGCGCCGTCACCTGGAACGAGGAGGGCATCCTCAAGGGCGCCCGGCACGTCACCATCGGCGGGCACTACCTCTACATCGCCGCCGACGCGGGCCTCGTCGTGGTCGACGTGAACGACCCGCTCAAGCCGAAGAAGGTCGCCGTGGTTCCGCTCAAGGGCGCCCGCGCGTCGGCCCTCCAGTTCCGCTACCTATTCGTCACCGACGAGGAGGGCTTCAAGGTCGTCGACGTCACCACGCCGGAGAAGGCACGTCTCGTGGAAGGCGCCTTCGTGCCGCTGGCGGACGCGAAACGCATCTATGTCGCGAGAACCTTCGCCTACGTGGCCGGCGGCCGGGAAGGCCTCGTCATCGTGGACGTCGAGCGCCCGGCCTCGCCGCGGGTCTACATGAAGTTCGACGACGGCGGGAAGCTCAACGATGCCCGCGACGTCGTGGTGGGCACCACGAACGCCTCGGCGATCGCCTATGTGGCCGACGGCGTGAACGGGCTGAAGGTGCTGCAGCTCACCTCGCCCGAGATCCAGCCGAAGTTCTACGGCTTCAGTCCCGATCCGAAGCCCCGCGTCATCGCGTGGCGGGACACGCAGTCCCCGGCGATCTCGGTGGCCAAGGGCCTCGACCGCGACCGGGCGGTGGATGAGACCGGGGGGCAGATCGCCATCTTCGGACGCATCGGTTCGCGGCCTTTCACCCGCGAGGAGCAGCAGAAGTTCTTCCTGCGCCCTGACGGCACCGTCTGGTCGGTGTCGGACACGGGCAAGCCCGCCGATTTCGTGGATGCCCGGCCCCCGGCCGAGCGTGCCCCGAGGCCGGCGGGAGACATCAAGAAGGCGGAGGCCCGATGAAACATCTCCTTGCCGCGGCGGCAGCCGTCGCGGCCCTCAGCGCGCAGGCGGCCGACGTGCCGCTCCCCTACGAGGCGAAAGCCAGGCACGTGGGCGTGGTGAACTGCGCTTCCAGCCTCTGCCACGGCTCGATCACGGAATGGAAGGGCTCGAACGTCCTCCAGAACGAGTACGTCACGTGGTCGCGCGTCGACAAGCACGCCCTGCGGGCGAACCAGGTCTTGCTGAACGACCAGAGCAAGCGCATCGCGAAGAACCTCGGTCTCAAGCAGCCGGCGCACGAGGCGAAGATCTGCGTCGACTGTCACGGGCACAACCCGCCCGCCGACCAACGCGGCGAGCGCTTCAAGGCCTCCGATGGCGTGAGCTGCGAAGCCTGCCACGGGCCGGCCGAGAACTGGATCAAGTCCCACGTCGCGCCCGGCGCCACGCACCAGGACAACCTCAAGAACGGCCTTTACCCCACGAGCGACCCCGTGGCCCTGGCGAAACTGTGCCTGTCGTGCCACTTCGGCAACAAGGACAAGTTCGTGACGCACCGGATCATGGGCGCCGGCCATCCCCGCATCTCGTTCGAGCTCGACACCTTCACGCAGACCCAGCCGGCCCACTTCGTGGTGGACGAGGACTGGATGAAGCGCAAGGGCAGCTGGGACGGAATCCGCCTGTGGGCGATCGGCCAGGCGCTCGCGGCCCAGGAACAGCTCGATGTCGTCCTCGACCCGAAGCGCGGCCGCGACGGGCTCTTCCCGGAGTTGGTCGTCTTCGATTGCCACGCCTGCCATCACCCGATGTCCGATACCCGCTGGAAGCCGCGCGTGGGAACGCGTCCGGGCACCATTCGCTTCAACGACGCGAACCTCCTGATGCTGCGCCAGATCGTGAGGCGCACTTTCCCGGCCGAAACCGGGACCTTCAACGATCTCGTGCTGTCCCTGCACAAGGCCGTGGCAGGCGAGGGGGGCGACGCGCTCGAGGCCGCGCGCAAGCTGCGCAAGGGGCTCGACTCCGTCGTCGACAAGCTGCGCACGCGGGCATTCGATGACGCCGACCTGCGGGCCATCCTGCAGGGGCTGATCGACGACGGCCTCGCGGGACAGTACACGGACTACGCCGGCGCCGAGCAGGCTTCCATGGCCATCGGCAGCGTGCTCAATTTCCTGGCGAAGCGCGGCGCAGTCCGCGACGTGAAGGCCGCCAACGCATCGCTGGACCGTCTCTTCGTGACGGTGAAGGACGACGAGAAGTACAGGCACGAGCGCTTCCAGCAGGCGCTCGCGGGTCTCAAGACCACCGTGGCGAGGTAACCGGAATGTCCTCCCAATTCGACCAGCGCACCGCATTCCAGTGGTACAAGGTGGGCATCATCGGCTCCGGACCCGCGGGCCTTTCGGCCGCCGCCCATGCCGCCGAGCTCGGGGTCCCGCACGTGTTGCTCGAGGCCGAATCGCACGCCTCCAACACGATCTACAAGTACCAGAAGGGCAAGCACGTGATGGCCGAGCCCGGCATCCTGCCCCTTCGCAGCCCCATGAGCTTCAAGGAGGGCACCCGCGAGGAAATCCTGAGCGCCTGGGACGAAGGTCTCGGCAAGCTCAAGGTCAACATCCAGTACGGCCAGGAAGTCGTCTCGATCCAGGGGTCGGACGGCTCCTTCGAGGTGCGCACGAAGAAGGGCGACGCTTTCTTTTGCCGCAAGATCGTGCTGGGCATCGGATTGCAGGGAAACATCCGCAAGATCGGCGTGCCCGGCGAGGACCTCGACGGCGTCCAGTACCAGCTCGACGACCCGAAGGAATACTCCGACGAGACCATCGTCGTGGTGGGGGCCGGCGATGCGGCCATCGAGAACGCGATCGCCCTAGCGGAGCAGAACCGCGTGATCCTCGTGAACCGCAACGAGGAGTTCACGCGCTGCAAGGAAGGCAACCTGACCAACGTCCTGGCCGCCATCAAGGAGGGCCGCGTCGAGATCCGGTACGGAACTTCGGCGGCGAAGGTGGAGAAGGTCGCGGGCGATACGCCGCTTCGCTTCAGCATCAAGACGCCCGACGGCCCCGACCTCATCGAATGTCATCGCATCATCGCGCGACTGGGCGCGACTCCGCCGCGAAAGCTCGTCGAAGGATTCGGGGTCAAGTTCCCGTCGAGCGACCCCAATTCCGTGCCGCAGCTCTCGGACACGTACGAATCGAACGTGAAGGGGCTCTACATCGTCGGCGCGCTGGGCGGATACCCGCTCATCAAGCAGGCGATGAACCAGGGTTACGAAGTCGTCGAAACCGCGCTCGGCCGCCACGTCGAGCCCGCCGACGAGCCGCTCCTCGCGAAGAAATTCGCGACGTACTCGCGCACGAAATCGGTCGCGGAGGTGCTGGATCTCATCCAGGGGTCCGTGCCGCTCCTGCAGGGCATGAACCGCCTGCAGTTGCGCGAGTTCATGCTCGACAGCGAGTTGCACACACCGCGTTCCGGGGATGTCCTCTTCAAGCGCAACGACTACACGAACTCGTTCTACATGGTCGTGAGCGGCCAGGTCCTGGTCGAGGGCGACGGGGGCAAGCAGTTCCCGCTGGGCGCCGGCCAGTTCTTCGGCGAGCTGGGGCTCATTTCCGGTCGTCGCCGCTCGAGCACCGTGCGCGCCGGCGATGCCTGCGTGGTCATCGAGGCGCCGCGCCGCGCCATGCTCAAGCTCCAGTCCTCCGTGGAGTCGGTGCGCAAGCAGATCGACGAGACCTTCCTCAAGCGGGCGGTGCGTGCCTACCTGGCGCCGATGCTGCCGGAGGAAGAACTCACCGAGCTCGTCACCAGCGGCGTCGTGGTGAAGAAGTACGCCGGTGGCGAACAGCTTTTCGGAGAAGGCGACCCGCCGGACGGCCTGTACCTCATCCGCCGCGGTTCGGTCATGATCTCGCGCACCATCGCGGGTCGCGAGGTCGTGCTCTCCTATCTGTCGGCCGGCAACTACGTGGGCGAAATGGCCCTGCTCACCGACTCGCCTCGGTCTGCCAATGTCCGGGCGGCGGTGACCACCGAGGCCGTCGTCCTGGACGCCGCGGTCTTCAAGAGCGTGCTTTCGCGCAACCCGAAATGGCGCGAGGAGATGGAAGCGCGGTTCCTCGATCGCCTGCGCATCAATGCGCAGATGGAGGCCTCCCCGGACCCGGGCAACATCATCGCCTTCCTGCTCCAGCAGGGCGTGGGCGAGGCGACGGACGTCCTGCTCATCGACGAATCGCTCTGCGTGCGCTGCGACAACTGCGAGAAGGCCTGCGCCGATGTCCACGACGGCACGTCGCGGCTCGATCGCGAGGCCGGGCCCACGTTCGCCGAGATCCACGTTCAGACCTCCTGCCGCCACTGCGAGCATCCGCATTGCATGAAGGACTGCCCGCCGGATGCGATCCACCGCTCGGCGGGCGGCGAGGTCTTCGTGAACGACAGCTGCATCGGCTGCGGCAATTGCGAGAAGAACTGCCCCTACGGCGTGATCCAGCTCGCGCCGGTCGATCCGAAGCGTCGCCGCCCCAGCCTGTTCTCCTGGCTCGTGCTGGGCGTGGGGACCGAGCCGGGCATGGAACCCAAGCCCAAGGGCAAGGACATCCCGAAGAAGGCCGTCAAATGCGACATGTGCAAGGACCTGAAGGGAGGGGCGGCCTGCGTGCGCGCCTGCCCGACGGGGGCGGCCATCCGCGTGAGCCCGGCCCAGTTCCTGAACTACTCGGGAACCGCGGAAGCGTGACGTCGGCCGGCCGTCCGGCCGGCCGATTTCCTAGTGCTTGGCCTCGCCGATCATGCGATCGAGATCCGGATTCGCGCGGTGGTTGGACGCGTTCCAGCGCATCACCAGGAACATCGCCCCGGCCACGAACGCGCCGAACACCACGATGATCATGTTGATGTGCAGGTTCAGCTTGATCATCAGGGCGTATACGGCAAGCATCACCAGGATGCTCACGTTCTCGTTGAAGTTCTGGACGGCGATGGAATGTCCCGCCGACATGAGCACATGGCCGCGATGCTGCAGCAGCGCGTTCATCGGCACCACGAAGAAGCCCGCCATGGCGCCCACGAGGATGAGCAGGGCGTATACCAGGGGCAGCCAGCTCACGCCGATCAGCGTCATCGTGAAGAAGCCCATGGCGATTCCCACGGGCAGCACGGCCACCGCCCGCTTGAGCGGGATGAATCGTGCCGCAAGAACCGCGCCCAGCGCGATGCCGATGGCCGAGACTCCCTGCAGGATGGCGCCCTGGGCGAGCGGCAGCTGCAGGTGCTGCTCCGCCCACTTGAGCACGATGAACTGGAGCGTCGCACCGGCGCCCCAGAACAGCGTGGTGACCGCGAGCGAGATCTGGCCGAGCTTGTCGGACCACAGCGTACGGAAGCAACGCGAGAAATCGACGACGAGCCGAAGGGGGTTCCTTTCCTGGTGCCGGTAGCGCGCACCGGTGTCCGGAATCGCCAGGTTGAAGAGGGCGGCGACCAGGTAGAAGAACGCGATCACGGTGATGGCCGCCTCGGGCGGGGTGTCGATGCCCGTCTCCAATCCCGGCAGGTCGATGGAAAGCAGCATTCCGGAAACTTTCGGCCCGATGAGGATTCCGCCCAGCACGGTCCCCAGCACGATGGATCCCACGGTGAGACCCTCGATCCAGCCGTTGGCGACCACGAGCTGGTCCGGCGGAAGGAGTTCGGTGAGGATTCCGTACTTGGCTGGCGAATAGGCAGCCGCGCCGAGCCCCACCACCGCGTACGACACCAGCACGAACCAGTAGGCGGCGATGCCGGGGGTCGACACGAGGTCGTGGAAGAAGAGCATCGCGCAGCCGACGATCTTGATCGTGTTCGTGACGAACATGACCTTGCCCTTGGGCATCGAGTCGGCGAACGCGCCCACGAACGCCGCGAGCAGGACGTAGGAGACCGTGAAGAAGAACTTGAGCAGTGGCGTGAGCCACGCCGGCCCCTGCAGCTGCAGCAGCAGGGCGATGGACGCGATGAGCAATGCGTTGTCGGCCAGCGAGGAAAAGAACTGCGCCGCCATGATCGTGTAGAACCCGCGCTTCACGCCTGCCTGCCTCCCTTTTCCATCCACCAGGCGCGGAACTCGCGCTCGCCCATGGGCCTTGCCATGAGGAAACCCTGTGCCAGGTCACAACCCATGCGCTTGAGTTCCTCGAGCGTCGCGGGCTCCTCCACGCCTTCGGCGACGGCGCGCAAGTCGAAGTTGTGCGACAGGTCGATGACGGAGCGGACGATCTGGTGGTCGCCGCGGTCCGTGAGCAGCCCCGCCACGAAGAGCCGGTCGATCTTGAGTTCGTCCAGGGGAAAGCGCTTCAGGTAGGCGAGCGATGAGTAGCCGGTACCGAAATCGTCGATGGACAGCGCGACGCCGGTGCCCTTGAGCCGGGTGAGCATCGCCATGGATCGTTCGGCGTCGCCGATCATCGAGCTTTCCGTGATCTCCAGCGTGATCTGGTCGGGGGGGACGCTCCACGTCCTGAGCGCCTGGTCGACGAGATCGGGCAGTTCGGCGTCCACGAGCGCCCGCGTCGAGAGGTTCACGCTCAGGTTGGGGACGATGCCTTCCTTGCGCAACTGCGCGGCGTTGCGCAGCACGGTATTGAGCACCCAGAACGTGAGCGAGGCGATGAGACCGGTGCGCTCGGCGATGCCGACGATCGTCGAGGGCGGGATGGGGCCGGCCGTGGGGTGCCGCCAGCGCAGGAGTGCCTCGGCGGCCACGGGCTTGCCGGAGCGCAATTCGACCTGCGGCTGGTAGTGGACCAGCAACTCGTTGGCGCGGATGGCCCGCTCCAGGTCGATGTCGAGACCGTGGTACACCTCGGCCTCGACATTGTCCTCGGACTGGTAGACGTGATAGCCCTCCTCGCGCGAGCCCGCGATGCGCCGCGCGACGTCGACGGCCATCAGGAGCTGCGCCGGATCGGCGGGGTGCTCGGGCACGGTCGCGATGCCTACGCACGGCCTCAGGACGGCGGTTCCGCCTTCGTGGGCGATGGGCCGGTCGAGCGCGCGCAGGCATTTCACGGCCGCGAGGACGGCCTGCGTCGGATGGGCGATGCGCGGCAGGACGAGGCAGATCTGCTCGTCGCTGATGGGCGCGACGCGGTCCTCCGGGCGCAACGCGGGCCGTAGCCGCTCCAGGACCAGGGAGAGGGTCACGTGGGCCGGCGGCCCCTTGAGCAGGGCCTGCAGGCGGTCGACGCGCCGCAACTCGATCAGGAGGACAGCCAGCCGCCCCTGGGTCGCCATGGCGATCGCGCATTCGCGATCGAGGTAACGCAGCAACTCGTCCCGACCCCCGTCGCCGTGATCGCCGGCGCTGGCGGACACCGAGGGAGGCGGCGCCGACGTCACGAGAGGTAGTTTTCTCGCGGATCGAGCCCGTAGGCGCCGGTCGGAAGGCTCCGGCGGATGAACGCCGGTTCCGAGCCGCCCAGCTTCGGGTCGTAGAGCAGGTCGGCCATCACGGGGTAGGCCGACGGGGTCTTGTCCGCCGCGGTGAGGATCAGCACGCGCGGCTTGAGGCGCCGGACCTTGTTGTGCGAGACGACGACCGCGACTTCGCCGCTCGAGAGTTCGACCAGCGAGCCGACCGGAAAGACGCCGATCGCCTGGATGAACTGCTCGACGAGAGGCGCATGGAAGAATTCGCCGCCCCAGGACGAGATGCTGCGGAGCGCCTCGTAGGAGGAGACGGCTTCGGCGTAAGGGCGCGACTTGGTGAGGGCCGCGAAGCAGTCCGTGATGCCCGCCATGCGCCCGAAGAGGCCGATTTCGTCCTCCTTGAGCCCCTTGGGGTAGCCGCTCCCGTTCATGCGCTCGTGATGCTGCGCGATTCCCTCGAGGACCTCCGGCGGCCAGTTGGGCGTTTCCTCGAGGATGTCGAGCGAGTGGGCCACGTGCGCCTTCACCGTTTCGAATTCGCCGGACGAAAGCCGACCGTGCTTTTCGAGAAGCTCTCTCGGCAGCCGGATCTTGCCGATATCCAGCAAGAGGCCGATGGTGCCGAGTTGCGACAACTCGGCCTTGGGATAGCCCAGGTGCCGGCCGAAGGCCACGAGGTAGACGGCGACCTGCAGACCGTGGCTGTACACGGTCTTGTCCTGCTCGCGCAGGCGCGCGATCCACATGAGGGCATCGGGATTGCGCACCATGCTCTCGACAATGTCGACGACGACTTCCTCGACGCGGTTGATTTCAACCGGATGGCCGGCCCAGACGTCGGAGGCGAGCTTCTGCAGCACACCGGCCGTCTTGTCGTAAACCTGGCGGGCCGGGCCGATTTCCTCCTCGACCGGGTGAATGTCCACGTAGACGGGCGGGGGATGTCCCGACGAAGACGACGCGGCGACCATCCGCTCCGATTCGGGCGGCAGTTCGGTCGGATCGGCAGGAAGTGTGGGGGCAGGGCGTCTCAGGATTCCCCTGACGCGGTCCATGAGTCCACCGAGCAGGCTGCCGCGCGCTTCCCCGCCTGATGCCGGCAGCGGGTCGACCGGGGCTCCTGCGGGGAAGGCGCGCCGGGCCGGTAAGGTGCCCTTGGCCGAATCGATGCTTCGAACGACGGCGCCGGGCCGCACCGGGGGAGGCGGTTCGACGTCGATCTGCCGCGCGCTGGTGGCGGTGACGCGGATCACCTCCGGGGACGCCTGGCGCGCCGGGCGGGCCGGGCCCTTCGCGGGCGCGCTGAATTCCTCGCCGACCGATCTTGCCCGGTCGATGATCACGAACTGGCAGTGCCGCTGGAGTTGCCGGATCTGCTGGTCGTCCTCGATCAGGAAGCCTTGCAGCAGAAAGGGCGTGTCGATCCAGGGCCGGTCGAGATCGGCCACGAACATGCCGACCTTGAGGTCCTTGGCGTCGACTTTCGATTCCATGCGCGTGAGGGCGGATTGAAAAAGTTTTTTGAATGAAAGCGCGCGCGGCCGCTCGCCGGTCCGCGCGGTTGCATTCTACGGGAAATGCCTGCTGCCGCGCCCCGCGGGACGCGGTATTCGCTAGGCGAGGAAACCCAGGTCCGCCGAGGGGAAGCGCCCGAGATTCGGGAAGATCGCGGCGAGATCCTCCGGCGAGGCGCCGAACCAGCGCGCCAGCGTCGCGCCGTACTGGTCCACGGCCGTCGTCGGGATCCAACGGCCCTCCGTATCGGCGTCATCGGGACCGCCCCGGGCCAGTTCGGGGTAGCGCCCGTAGAGCGTACCGCCGCGAACGGCGCCGCCGAGGATCAGGTGATGGTTGCCCCACGCATGATCCGAACCCGCGCCGGAGGCGGGCATGAAGGTGCGACCGAAGTCCGAAAGCGTGAAGGCGGTCACCCGCTCCGGGATGCCCATCATGACGGTGGCGTCGTGAAAGGCCCTGAGCGCCGGGGAGAGCTGGCCGATCAGGGTCGTGAGCGTGGGAAGCTCGTTCGTGTGAGTGTCGAATCCGCCGAGCGAAACGAAGAAGACCTGGCGCCGCGCGCCCGTCTGCGCCCGGGCCTCGATGAGCTTCGCCACCTGCAGCAGTTGCTGGGCGACCGAGGAGTTCTGCCCGGCAAATAGCGTCGCGACCTGCGATGCGTTCGAAGTGAGGATGGGGTTCACCACGCCCGACAGGGAGACGGCCCGCGCGCCGATGTCCCCGGCGGCCGCAACGTAGGCGTTGTCGCGATCGGCCGAAAGGATGGCCTGCAAGGCGGCGAGGCGCGCGTTCGACGCAGCGGTCCCGTTGAATCCGGCGAGCGCCAGTCCGCCCGACGCGGCGAGGGCGAGGGGCGAAGTGCTGTCGCCGCTCACGAAGAGATTGGTGCCCGAAATCGAGGTGACGACCGGAAAGCCGGCAGCGCCATTGAAAGCCTGCATGCGGTCCGCCAGCCTCCCGCCCCAGCCCGTCCGGCTGGGTCCTTCGGACACCGCCGATTGCCATTGCGATTGCTGGTCCGAATGCGAATAGAGACTGTCCGGTCGCGCCGCCGCGTAATTGGCGCGGGTCGTGGGCGCCGTGAGCGTTCCGACGTTGGCGAGAAGCGCGAGCTTGCCGGAAGTGAACAAGGGCTGGAGCTCGGCGAATTCGGGATGCAGGCCGTAGGGCGTGGGCGAGCCGGCCGGTTGGATCGGAAGCCACTGCGCCTGCGGGATCTGCAGGCCCGAAGCCTCCGTGCGGACGGCCGCATACCGGCCGAAACCGCCCGCGTCGAGCGGGACGAGCAGGCTGTTGCCGTCGACGCCTCCGAAGAGGAACACGCAGACGAGCGCCTTGTAATCCGACGGGACGGACTGTGCGGCGGCGGCGCCGGCCGTCGAGGCGAGGCCGGCCGCGCCGAGGCGTCGGACGAGACCGGCGGCGGAAAGCGCGCCGGCCCGGCGAAGGAATTGGCGGCGTTCGGTCTTCATGGGCTAGCGCTCCACCTGATACTGCGGGGACGTGACGACGAGATAGGCCGCCGTTCGGGCCCGTCCGAGCGAGTCGCCGGTCGCGATCGCGTTCACCGCCGACACGACGGCGGACTTCATGGCCGGGCTCATGCGCCCGGCCATGAGGTTGCGATCGAGGCGGTCGGCGAGGGCGGAGGCGTCCGAGGCGACGGCCTGGTACGGGGCGAGGTCGAGCGAGGTCCCGATGGCGCCATAGAACGCCGGGTCGGGGGCGATGCGCGCGGAGAAAAGCAGTGAATTGGCGACGTTCGAGCGGGCGATCGCGGTATTGGTCGTCTGGATGCCGAACTCGGGTCCGAGGATCGACGTCCCGGGCACCACGTAGTCGGGCGGGAAGTAGTTGAAGACGGAGGGCGGGTAGAAGACGAACTGCCCGAGTTGCGAGGATGCCGAGCGGAAGTAGACGCCGTCGGACCGCCCTCCCAGGGCGCGCGCGATGCCGGTCATGAAGAGCGCCGGTTCGGTGAGCTTTCCGTAGGTCGGGTCGATCTTGCGCGCGCCCCGCGCTTCCGGGTCCAGCAGGATGGCCCGGACGACCGCCCGCAAGTCGCCGCGTTGCCCCGCGCCGTTGTTCGCGAACACGCGCGACACCCGCTCGACGTAACCCGGCGTCGGATCGCTGGTGACGAGCTTCTGGATGAGCTGCTTGCCGACGAAGGGACCGACGTTCGGGTGCTCGAAGATGTTCCGGTGGGCGAAGGCGAGATCGGCCTGGGGCGTGAGGTTCGCGGGTGCCGTCACGCCGGCCAGCAGCAGCTTGGTGCCGAACTCGTGCGTCGCCGTGACCGGGATCATGTTCCCGAGGTAATGGCGCGGGTTGTTGTTGCGCGCGCTCGCGCCCGGGATGGTGGGGTAGGTCCAGCCGGTGAAGGCGCGCGCGAAGCCCTCGATCTCGTCGAGGTCGTAGGTGGGGACCGGCTTGCCGGCGCCGTCGCGCCGCAGCGAGCCGTCCGCGTTCAGCTCGAACAGGCCGATGGTGAAGAGCTGCAGGATCTCGCGGGCGTAGTTCTCGTTGGGGTTGGTGCCGGTGGCCGGGTTGGCCTTGTTGTTGTTCACCATGTCGAGGTAGTCGCCCATGACGGGCGACAGCGTCACCGAGACCAGGAGGTCGTAGAAATTGCCGAAGGCCCGGTCCCGGAGGTTCTGCTGGTAGTGCCGCATCGCGTAGTTGCGTGCGTTGTCGATGCCGGACACGACGAAGAGCTGCGAGAGCGCGAAGGCCACGCGTCCACGCAACTGGTCGGACTGCTCGAGCGAGGAGCGGAAGAACTCCACCTGCAACGGGAATAGCGAGTAGTTGTCCCGGGCGCAGTAGCTGTCCGGCCGGACCGGCTGGGACCGGTCGTCGACGCAGGTATCCGGACGGTTGGCGGGCACCGTGGGCCAGTCGGGATAGGCGGTCACCGGCAGGGCGAGCTGCGCGTCGACCCATCCGGCCGCGCCGAGGGAGCGGATCCGCGCCAGTTCCGCGTCGTTCGGCCCGAACGTGGCCTGCCGGAGGAGGCGTACGCCATCGGCATCGCGATCGGCGGACGACAGGGGCGCGCACATCACCATTCCCTCGTCCGCGTGACCGCCGGCGACCATGCGGGCCTGCACCGTGGGATCGACGGTGAACCGATGGTTGGAATCGTTCCGGGCGGCGCCCTTGTTGTAGGTGCGCCAGACCGGCGTGGACCCGTCGGCGCAGGATCCGGCGCCCGGCACGGGGACGTGGAACGCGATTCCCTCGTAGCTCCAGCCCGGGAGCGTCTTCACGAAAGCGCACTCGTCCGCGTTCGCCGTGTAGAAGTGCGAGTTGGGGCCGATACCCGGCGTTCCGTAGAAGCGGCACACCGGCGCGAGCCCCGGCGCATCGGAAGCCGATCGGTACACACCGAATCGCCCACCGGTCGCTACCCAGCCCGCGCCGGCACCCCCCGATTCGACAAAGGCCATTTCACCTTCGCTCGCCGTGACGAAGTAGTGCCTCAGGCCGGGGTGGTAGTACTCGACTGCCGTGCCTGTCGGTTCGGCCAACGCGGCCGAGGCGGACAGGAGGGTGAGCCAGATCGGTGCGAATTTCATTTCGGTCTCCCGGGCGGCCTGGCGCCCGTCTCGTCCTTCACGCGGCGGGCACAGGTCCGCCACGGACGCATGGTGCGGGCCGGTTGTTTCGGAAATCCTTCGGCGCGGATCTCAGTTGTAACACCGTGTTGACGCGACGCGTTGTCCGCAGGATTTGATGGGCCCGCCCTTGACCGGGCTCACCCGCAACCGGCCCGGGTCGTGGTAAACAGGGGCAAGCCGTTGGGCAGCCCTTCCGGGTGTCTGGGCGAAGTCCCGAAGTTCGTGGGGGCTTTCGTCGCAGGCATTCGTCTTCTCAGGGGGTGCGCCCCTCGGTAGACTGCGGCCATTGCAACCCGCCCCGACCCAACCGGGCCAGCCGAGGAGTTAACCCCGGCGGCCATGATAACGACAGCGGGGCGCAGTAAGGAGAAACCTTGAAGCCGACCGACATCGGGGTCGCCGACTACTTCCACAAGGTAGTCGACTGCCAATGGGCCTGTCCCGCTCACACGCCCGTACCGGAGTACATCCGCCTCATCGCCCAGGGACGCTATTCGGACGCCTACCTGGTCAACTGGAAATCCAACGTCTTCCCCGGCATCCTCGGCCGGACCTGCGACCGGCCGTGCGAACCGGCGTGCAGGCGCGGTCGCGTCGAGGAGAACCAGGGCGAGAAGCCCGAGCCGGTCGCCATCTGCCGCCTGAAGCGCGTCGCGGCGGACTACAAGGACGACATCCGCGATCGGCTCCCGAAGCCGGCGGAGAAGCCGAACGGCAAGCGAGTGGCCTGCATCGGCGGTGGCCCGGCGTCCCTCACGGTTGCGCGAGATCTCGTGCCGCAGGGCTACGCGGTGACGGTGTTCGAGGCCGACGCCAAGGCGGGCGGGATGATCCGCACGCAGATCCCGAAGTTTCGCCTCCCCGAGAGCGTGATCGACGAGGAGACCGGGTACATCCTGGATCTCGGCGTCGAATTCCGCGCCGGCAAGCGCATCGAATCGCTCAAGGCGATGCTCGCCGAGGGCTGGGATGCCATCTTCGTCGGCACCGGCGC
Organism: Betaproteobacteria bacterium; assembly: GCA_016711875.1. Classification (GTDB taxonomy): domain Bacteria; phylum Pseudomonadota; class Gammaproteobacteria; order Burkholderiales; family Usitatibacteraceae; genus FEB-7. Next base: position 165,468 of record JADJSD010000003.1, read on the forward strand.
TCCGCGCGGGCGCGACCTCGACGTGCCCGGGCGCAAGGAAGCCGCCAAGCACATCCACATCGGCATCGACTGGCTGGCGAGCGTCTCCTTCGGCCACATCACCGAGGCCCCCAAGCGCGTGATCGTGCTGGGCGGGGGCAACACCGCCATGGACTGCTGCCGTTCCGCGCGGCGCCTGGGCGGCGAGGACGTGAAAGTCATCGTCCGTTCGGGCTTCGAGGAGATGAAGGCGAGCCCGTGGGAAAAGGAGGACGCGCAGCACGAGGGCATCCCCATTCTCAATTACCTCGTGCCCAAGTCCTTCCAGCACGAAGGCGGCAAGCTCACCGGAATGACCTTCGAGAAGGTGAAGGCCGTCTACGACGAAAAGGGGCGCCGTTCCCTCGTCCCGACGGGCGAGCCGGACCAGTCCTTCGCCTGCGACCAGGTGCTGGTGGCCGTCGGCCAGGAGAACGCCTTCACCTGGATCGAGCGCGACATCGGCATCGAGTTCGACAAGTGGGGAATGCCCAAGCTCGACGAAGCGACCCTGCAATCGACGCTGCCGCGGGTGTTCTTCGGCGGCGACGCGGCGCTCGGACCCAAGAACATCATCTGGGCCGTCGCCCACGGCCACGAGGCGGCGGTTTCCATCGACAAGTTCTGCCAGGGCGAGAGCCTCGCCGATCGCCCGCCGCCGCACATCAACCTCGTGTCGCAGAAGATGGGCATCCACGAGTGGAGCTACGACAACAACGTCGTTCCCGACGCGCGCTACGCCGTGCCGCTCAAGGAGCTCAAGCTCGCGCTCAAGGACATTCGCACGGAAGTCGAGCTCGGCTTCGATCCGCAGCTCGCGTGGAAGGAGGCGCAGCGCTGCCTCAACTGCGACGTGCAGACCGTCTTCGCGCCCAAGCTGTGCATCGAGTGCGACGCGTGCGTCGACATCTGCCCGATGGATTGCATCACGTTCACGGCGGACGGGGAGGAGGCCGAGGTCCGGGCCCGCCTCAACGCACCCTCCGACGACCGGGCGCAGGACCTCTACGTGGGCGCGGGGCTCAAGACCGGCCGCATCATGGCCAAGGACGAGGACGTGTGCCTGCACTGCGGCCTGTGCGCCGAGCGCTGCCCGACCGGCGCCTGGGACATGCAGAAGTTCTATCTCGAAATGACGCATGCGGGACCCGGCTGCCGAAGCCGCGAGACCCCGCGGCAGGCGGCGTAGGAGCGCCCAGATGAAGACTCTCCAGGCAACCAACGACTTCGTCATCAAGTTCGCGAACGTGAACGGCTCCGGGTCCGCCTCGGCCAACACGCTGTTCGCGAAGTCCATCGCGCGCATGGGCGTGCCCGTGAGCCCGCGGAACATCTTCCCCTCCAACATCCAGGGGCTGCCGACCTGGTACGAAGTGCGCGTCTGCGAAGCCGGGTGGAACGCCCGGCGCGGCGGCGCGGACCTCATGGTCGCCATGAATCCGCAGACCTGGGAGAAGGACGTCGCCGAGGTCACGGCCGGCGGCTACCTCTTCTACGACTCGACGCGCCCCATGCCCTCGGGCAAGTTCCGCGACGACATCCTCGTGATCGGCATGCCGCTCACGGAAATCTGCAACGCGACCTACACGGACCCGCGACAGCGCCAGCTCTTCAAGAACATCATCTACGTGGGCGCGCTGTCGGCTCTGCTGGGCATCGAGCTCGCGGAAGTCGAGAAGCTCATCGCCGAGCAGTACAAGGGCAAGGAAAAGCTCCTCGAGCCCAACGTGAAGGCGCTTCGCATGGGCCACGAGTACGCCCTCGCCAAGCTGCCGTGCCCCCTGGGCCTCCAGGTGCGCCGGGCGGACAAGGTGGGCGACAAGGTCTTCCTCGAGGGCAACAACGCGGCCGCGCTGGGCGCCGTGTTCGGGGGCGCGACGGTCTGCGCCTGGTACCCGATCACGCCATCCTCGTCGATGGCCGAGGCCTTCGCGAAGCATTGCCGCAAGTACCGGGTCGACAAGGAGACGGGCAAGAACAACTTCGCCATCGTGCAGGCGGAGGATGAACTGGCCTCCATCGGCATGGTGATCGGCGCGGCCTGGAACGGAGCGCGGGCCTTCACCTGCACGTCCGGCCCCGGCATCTCGCTCATGAGCGAGTTCATCGGGCTCGCGTACTTCGCCGAGATCCCGGCGACGCTCGTGAACGTGCAGCGTGCGGGTCCGTCGACGGGCATGCCCACCCGCACTCAGCAGTCGGACGTGCTGCTGTGCGCCTACGCCTCCCACGGCGACACGAAGCACCCGATTCTCTTCCCGCAGGATGCGAAGGAGGCCTTCGAGTTCACGGCGGACGCCCTCGACATCGCCGACCGGCTGCAGACGCCCGTCTTCGTGCTCACGGACCTGGATATCGGCATGAACGAGCGCCTGTGCGACCCGCTCACCTGGGACGACGCGCGAACCTACGACCGGGGCAAGGTGCTCACGAAGGAGCAGCTCGACGCCGGCGCGCGCTTCGGCCGGTACCTGGACGTCGATGACGACGGCATCACCTACCGCACCTATCCGGGCACCCATCCGTCGCGCGGGTCTTTCTTCACGCGCGGCACGAGCCGCGACCGCTACGCGCGATACACGGAGGAGGGCAGCGCCTACGTGGACAACATGGAGCGCCTGCTGCGCAAGTTCGAGACGGCCAAGCACTACATGCCCAAGCCGGAAGTCCGGCCGGGCGCCAAGCCATCCCGCTACGGCGCGATCTACTACGGCTCCACCGCCCCGGCGATGGAGGAAGCGCTGGCGCTCTTCGAGGCCGAAGGAATCCACCTGGACGCCCTTCGCGTCCGCGCCTTCCCCTTCCAGGACACGGTGATCGACTTCGTGAACGACCACGATCACGTGTTCGTCATCGAGCAGAACCGGGACGGCCAGCTGCGCACGCTGCTCGTCGCCGAGGGCGCGATCGATCCTTCGCGCCTGGGTTCGGTGTTGCACTTCGACGGCACGCCGATCACGGCGCGCTTCATCCACGGCGACATCGCCAAGCGACTCTCCGCCCTGCAGGTGACGCCCCTCCGGCGCACCGTCGCCGGCGGCGCGAGCGGAGAATAAGCCATGACCTACCTCGCCAAGCCGAAGCTTCACCACCCGGATCTTCCGAAGAACGCGCTGGGCCTCACCCGGCGCGACTACGAAGGGACCATCTCGACGCTGTGCGCCGGGTGCGGACACGATTCCATCAGCGCCGCCATCATCCAGGCCTGCTGGGAACTCGCCGTCCAGCCCCACCGCGTCGCCAAGCTCTCGGGCATCGGCTGCTCCTCGAAGACCCCGACGTACTTCCTCGACAAGTCGCACGGCTTCAACAGCGTGCACGGCCGCATGCCCTCGGTGCTCACGGGCGCCAATCTCGCCAACCGGGACTTGCTGTACCTCGGCGTCTCGGGCGACGGCGACTCGGCCTCCATCGGCCTGGGGCAGTTCGCCCACAGCATGCGCCGGGGCGTGAACATGACCTACATCGTCGAGAACAACGGCGTGTACGGCCTCACCAAGGGGCAGTTCTCCGCCACCGCCGACCGGGGCTCCAAGTCGAAGCGTGGCGCCGTCAATACCGACGAGGGCATCGACCTGGCTTGCCTCGCCATGCAACTGGGCGCCACTTACGTCGCCCGCAGCTTCTCCGGAGACAAGCACCAGCTGGTGCCCCTCATCAAGGGGGCCCTCACGCACCCGGGCGCCGCCTTCATCGACGTGGTCTCGCCGTGCGTCGCCTTCAACAACCACGAGGGCTCCACGCGCAGCTACGACTACGTGCGCCACCACAACGAGGCCGTGAACAGCCTCGACGTGATCACGATGCACAAGGAGATCACCACCGAGTACGCGCCGGGCAGCGTCCAGGAAGTGCGCCAGCACGACGGCTCGGTGCTGCGCCTTCGCAAGCTCGCGGACGACTACGATTCCTCCAACCGCATCTCGGCGATGAGCTACGTCCAGTCGCACTACGCGCGCGGCGAGATCGTCACCGGCCTTCTCTTCGTGGAGCCCGAGGCGATCGACCTGCACGAGCACCTGGGCACCACGATGCGCCCGCTCAACGAGCTGGGCGACAAGGAACTCTGTCCGGGATCGGCGGCCCTCGCGCAGTTCAATGCGTCTCTTCGCTAGGCTCTTCCTCGCGATCGTCGCGCTGGCAGGGGCCGGCGTCCTTCGGGCGCAGGCCCCCGAACCCGCCAAGCCGGCGGGGGGAGCTCAGGCGTCGTTCTCGACGATCGCCTCGACGCCAGCCACGCTCAAGGTCTACAACCGCCCGATCGCGGAGTTCCGGGCGACGCTGCTCGGATTCCAGCCGGCCGAGCGGGTCCAGCGCGCACAGGAAGTGATCCGGGAGCTTCTCGGCGCGGCCGGTGATGGCGTCGTGGCCGTGAAGTCCATTCCGGGCGGCCGGGCCATCACGGTCGACGACCGTTCGGCCTTCCTGGTGCTCGAGGGCGACGTGAACGCGCTCACGAACGAGACGCTCGACCAGGCGGCGAAAAAGGCCGCCGCGGCACTCAAGCGGGTGGTGGAGGAGACGCGCGAATCGCGCAGCTTCGATGCCCTCGGCCGGGCCGGCATCGCTTTCGCCATCGCCACGGCGATCCTGGCGGCCGTCATCTGGCTGCTCGTGCGCGTGCGGGGCTGGATCGCCACCCGTCTCGCGCAGTTGGGAAGCCGGCACGCGCAGAGGCTTCAGGTTGCCGGGCAGGCATTGATCGGTCGGGAGCAGGTCTTCGCCCTGGCGCGCGGGCTCACGACGGGTTTCTTCTGGCTGCTCGTGGGCCTGGCGGTCTACGAGTGGTTCGGCTACGGGCTCGCGAGATTCCCCTGGACGCGACCTTGGGGCGAGGGCCTTCAGGACGCGACGATCGCCGTGGGGGTCACGCTGGCCGCCGGCGCCCTGGGCGCACTGCCCAACCTGGCCATCGCGGTGGTCATCTTCATGCTGGCCGGCGCCCTGTCGAGCGCCGTGAATACCTTCATGAAGCCGTTCATCCGGGGGGAGGTCTCCACCGCGCTGCTCGACCGCGACACCGCCCGCCCGACGCGCAACATCGCCATCGCCTTCGTGTGGATCTTCGCCATCGCGATGTCGTATCCGTACCTGCCGGGTTCGCAGAGCGAGGCGTTCAAGGGCCTGTCGGTGCTCATCGGCCTCATGATCTCGCTCGGATCGACCAGCATCGTCGGCCAGGCGGCCAACGGCCTGATCCTGATGTTCACCCGCACGGTGCGGCCCGGCGAGTACGTTCGCATGGGCGACCACGAAGGCACGGTGATGGAGCTGGGCGCCTTCACCACGCGCATCCGCACGGGCCTGGGCGAGGAGCTCACGCTTTCCAATTCGTACGTCGCCGGCACCGTCACGCGCAACTATTCGCGCGCCGTGAAGGGCGCGGGTTTCGTCGTCGACGCGAACGTCACCATCGGCTATGACACGCCCTGGCGCCAGGTGGAAGCGATGCTCGTCGAGGCGGCCCGCCGCACGCCGGGCATCCTGCAGGACCCGACGCCGGTGGTCTTCCAGACGGCGCTGTCGGACTTCTACCCCGAGTACCGTCTCGTGGCCCAGGCCGTCCCGAGCGAGCCGCGACCGCGGGCCCGCGTGATGTCGGAACTGCACGCGAACATCCAGGACGTCTTCAACGAGTACGGCGTGCAGATCATGTCGCCCCACTATCTCGGCGACCCGCCGCAGCCCGTGGTGGTCCCGAAGGAGCGCTGGTACGCGGCCCCGGCGCGGCCCCCGCAGGATTCCTGAAGGCCCCGAGGATGACGATCGACCTGAGAAGCGACACGGTGACCCGGCCGACGCCCGCCATGCGCGAGGCCATGGCCCGGGCGGAGGTGGGCGACGACGTTTTCGGCGACGACCCGACGGTGAACCGGCTCGAGTCACGGACCGCGGAACTTTTCGGCACGGAAGCGGGGCTCTTCTTCCCCTCGGGGACGCAGTCGAACCTCGCGGCGCTCATGGCGCACTGCGCCCGGGGCGAGGAGGTGATCCTCGGCCAGGACGCGCATACCTACAAGTACGAGGGGGGCGGGGCGGCCGTGCTCGGCTCCATCCAGCCCCAGCCTCTCGCGAACCAGCCGGACGGCACGCTGGATCTCGACGCGGTCGCGGCGGCCGTCAAGCCCGACGATTCCCACTTCGCGATGACCCGGCTCCTGGCGCTCGAGAACACGATCGGCGGCAAGGTGATCGGTCGCGACTACCTGGCCCGGGCCGTCACGCTCGCCTGGAAGAAAGGGCTGTCGACGCACCTGGACGGCGCCCGCATCTTCAACGCGGCCGTGAAGCTCGGCATGCCGGTGAACCTGCTCTGCGCGGGGTTCGACAGCGTGTCGGTCTGCCTGTCGAAAGGGCTCGGCGCGCCTGCGGGCACCGTCCTCGTCGGGCACAAGGCGCTGCTCGACAAGGCCCGGCGCATCCGCAAGATGCTGGGCGGCGGGATGCGCCAGGCGGGCATTCTCGCGGCCGCCGGGCTCCACGCCCTCGAGCGCCACGTCGATCGCCTCGCCGAGGATCACGACAACGCCGCGAGACTTGCGCAAGGGCTCGCGGCGGCCGGGTACGAGGTCGAGCCCGTCCAGACCAACATGGTGTTCGCGCGGGTGCCGGCCGAGCGCTGCGCGGTCCTGAAGGAACATCTCGCGGCGGCGGGCGTCACGGCGATCGTCACGCCGCGAACGCGCCTGGTCACCCACCTGGACGTCGATGCCGACGGCATCGCGAAGGCCGTGGCGGCCTTCGCGTCCTTCCGGTCCTAGCCGGCGCCGGCGTTCCCGACGGTCATCCCGCCGCAGACATAGAGCACCTGGCCCGTGATGAAGCCGGCGCGCTCGTCGAGAAGCGAGGCCACCGCGTGGGCGACGTCCTCGGGCGCGCCCAGCCGCTTCACGGGGATGGCCTCGACGATCGCGCGCGTCCTCGGGGAATCGGCGGGGTTGTTCCGGTGGAAAAGCTCCGTTCCGATGGGGCCCGGCCCGACGGCGTTGGCGGTGATGCCGTGGGGCGCCAGCTCCAGGGCCCAGGTCTTGGTCATGCCCTCCAGGCCCGCCTTCGCGGCCGAGTAGACGACACGCAGTTCCTTCCCGAGCGCCGCCCGGCTGGAAATGCTCACGATGCGGCCGAATCGCGCGGACTTCATCGCGGGCAGGAGCGCACGAACGCACTGCATCGGGCAGCGCAGCGTGAGGGAGACGACCGCTTCCAGGTCGGCTGTGGTGGCGCTTTCCGCGGACCCTGGACGCACGGTGCCGACGTTGTTCACCAGGCGCGTGATGGCCCGGTCGCGGGTGGCCTCGGCGAGGGCTGCCGACGTCGCGGCCTCGTCCGCGAGGTCCACCGGGATGAAGACCTCGCCCGGCAAGGCGCGCTCGGGCGCGTGGCGGTCCAGGGTGACGATCGCGTGGCCCTCCTGCGAAAGCCGCTCGGCGCAGGCGCGGCCGATGCCACGCCCCGCGCCGGTGATGAGCACCCAGCCGGGCATCGACGCGCTCAGAGCACCTCGGCGGCGTGGTCCGCCAGCCGCGAACGCTCGCCGCGCGTGAGCGTGATGTGCCCGCTGTGCCCCCAGCCCTTGAACCGGTCCACCACGTAGGTGAGGCCGGACGAGCCTTCGGTGAGGTAGGGCGTGTCGATCTGCGCGATGTTGCCCAGGCAGACGACCTTCGTCCCGGGGCCCGCGCGCGTGATGAGCGTCTTCATCTGCTTCGGGGTCAGGTTCTGCGCCTCGTCGATGATGAGGTACTTGTTGATGAACGTGCGTCCGCGCATGAAGTTGAGGCTCTTGATCTTGATGCGGGAACGGATGAGATCCGCCGTCGCCGCCCGGCCCCAGTCGCCGGCCTCGTCGTCCGTCTTCATGAGCACGTCGAGGTTGTCCTCGAGTGCGCCCATCCACGGCGTCATCTTCTCTTCCTCGGTGCCGGGCAGGAACCCGATATCCTCGCCCACGGGGACGGTGACGCGCGTCATGATGATCTCGCTGTAGACCTTGTATTCCAGGGTCTGCATGAGGCCCGCGGCGAGCGTGAGGAGGGTCTTGCCCGTGCCGGCCTGCCCCAGGAGCGTCACGAAATCGACGTCCGGGTCCATCAGCAGGTTCAGGGCGAAGTTCTGCTCGCGATTCCTCGAGGTGATGCCCCAGACGTTGTTCTTGTGGTGCGAGTAGTCCTTGAGCGTCTGCAGGGTCGCGGTGCGGCCCTTCACGTCCTTCACGATCGCGTAGAAGGGACGGTCGCCCTCGTGGAAGACGAACTCGTTCACGAGGAGGGAAGGGCACAGGGGGCCCTTCACCCGGTACAGCGTGCGGCCGTGGTCCTGCCAGCTCTCCACGTCCTTGCCGTGCTTGTCCCAGAAGTCCCCGGGCAACGACAGCATGCCGGTGTAGAGGAGGTCGGTGTCCTCCAGCACCTTGTCGTTGAAGTAGTCCTCGGCCGCGAGGCCGATCGCATGCGCCTTGATGCGCATGTTGATGTCCTTGGACACCAGCACGACCTGTCGCTTGGCATGCCGCTGCTTCAGGTGCATCGCGACGCCGAGGATCACGTTGTCGGCCTTCTGCGAGGCGACCGAGTCCGGGATCTCCACGGTGACCGCGTGTGTCTGCAGGAACAGGCGACCGAGGGCCTCGCCGTGGCTCTTGCCCTTGAGCGAATAGCCGTTGTCGATGTCGCCCTCGCCGTGGGAGACGATCTCGTCGAGGAAGCGGCTGGCCTGCCGTGCGTTCCGGGCGACCTCGCTCATGCCTTTCTTGTTGTCGTCGAGTTCCTCGAGCGTGACCATCGGCAGGTACACGTCGTGCTCCTCGAACCGGAAAAGGCTCGTCGGGTCGTGCATGAGCACGTTCGTGTCGAGCACGAAGAGCTTCACGGTGGCGTTGCGGGTGCCCCGGCCTTCGCCCTGGGCGTCGCGTTTCTTCGGCATGGGAGCCTCCGCGGAAATCGAGGCGTGTGCAGACGACTCGCCGCCCTCGGGGGACGGCGAGTCACGCACGGTGTCGTTGGGCATCAGGTCGGGGTGCCAGGGGGAGAATGGGTTTCGCGAACCGTCACGCGGACTTCGCGAAGTCGAGGACTTCTTTCGCGTGTCCGGCCACTTTCACGCCGCGCCATTCGCGGGCGATGCGGCCCTCGCGGTCGATCGCGAAGGTGCTGCGCTCGATGCCGCGCACCTGCTTGCCGTACATGTTCTTCATCTTGATCACGCCGAAGATCGCGCAGGCGGTCTCGTCGGCGTCGGCCAGCAGCTCGAAGGGAAATCCGAACTTGGACTTGAATTTCTCGTGGGAAGCGACGGAGTCGCGCGAGATGCCGAAGACGGCCCAGCCGGTCTTCGCGAATTCGGCGTGCAGTTCGCGAAACTGCAGGCTCTCATCGGTGCAGCCGGGCGTGTTGTCCTTCGGATAGAAGTAGAGAACCAGGGGATGGCCCTTGAAGGCCGACAGCCGGAACCGCTGGTTGCCGGTCGCGGGAAGCTCGAAATCGGGGACTGCCCGGGGTGCGCTCATCCAGTGGGTCTCGAGGGATTGACTACCACCCATGGTGGCGAAATTCCACCGCAAGCGCAAGCTATGGTGTTGATGGGCAAGGCAGAAAGGCCGGGCCCTGCAGGGCGAGCTTGCCGCTGCGCCCCGGGAGTTCGCCATCGGCCACGGCATGCAGGGGCAGCGAGCCGGGCTCGAGCGTCGCCATGAGCTCGCGCATCGCGACCAGCTGGTATCCCTGTTCCTTCCACCCTTCGAGAAGCTGCTCGAAGGCAGGCGCGAGCTTCATTCCCTCCAGCTCGGCGTGCAGCGTGAAGACATGATCGCGGGGCTCACGGGTGCGCTCGAGAACCGCCTGCGCGACGTTCGCTTCCGTGACCCCATCCAGGCCGATGAGTTCGTCCAGCGTCGGCAACGTGGTGGGCAGCTGGGGGCACGAGACGATCTCGGCCCGGTGAACGGGCACGAAGGGGTGCGTGCCGCGCGTGTCCGAGGCGTAGGCGAAGCCGTGACGCTGGGTGCGGCGATAGGCGTGCACGTTCATCTGCCACCCCGCGGCGCCATGCACTTTCGGTTCCTCGGCGAAGACTTCCCGGAACCGGTCCCTGGCAAGGGACATCTGCCGCTCGGTCCAGGCCTCGTCGGCGGTGGCGACGCCGTCCTGCCACTTCACGTGGTCCCAGGTATGGATGCCGACCTCGAAGCCGGCCTCGCGGACGCTCCGGAGGATCGGTGCGCAGCGCTTGCCGATGTCCGGCCCCGGCAGGAGCGTGCCGTAGAGGAGGGTACGCAGGCCATAGTGGGCGAGGACGGAGGTGCGGCCGACCTTGCCGAGGAAGCCGGGGCGGAAGACGCGCTTGATGGCGCGTCCCGTGTGGTCGGGCCCCAGGCTGAACAGGAATGTCGCGCCGGCGCCATGCTTCGCGAGCAGGTCCAGCAGCCGCGGAACGCCCTCTCGGGTGCCACGGTAGGTATCGACGTCGATCTTGAGGGCGAGCTTCAAGGCGGGGGCGGGAGGCGAAACGGCGCGCATGCTAGCATACGCGCCCCTCGCGACACCGATCGCGTTTCGACTCCCGCCGTCATCGACATGACCGAACCCGCAGCGCCGACCGGGCCCACGCCCTACGAATCGCTCGGCGGGCAGACGGGCGTTCGCTCGCTGGTCGACCGGTTCTACGACGTGATGGACCTCGAGCCCGCCTTTGCCGGCATCCGGTCGATGCATCCGCCGGCGCTCGACGGTTCGCGCGACAAGCTGTTCTGGTTTCTTTCGGGCTGGCTCGGCGGCCCGCCGATCTACGCCGAGAAGATCGGGCACCCGATGCTGCGCGCCCGCCACTTGCCGTTCCCCATCGGCGTCGAGGAGCGCGACCAATGGCTCAAGTGCATGAGCCAGGCCATGGACGAGGAGGGGATCGATACCGCCCTCCAGCGCCGGCTCGCCGAGGCCTTTTTCGGCACCGCCGATTGGATGCGCAACCAGGCGGGGTAGCTTCGTCTCTTGAGGTGGGGAGAGGGGGCAGCCCTTCGGTACCGGGCGAACCCTGCATTTTCCGCAAAGGAGTACTTGCGGCGCATCATGGGCCACGGTGCGAACAAGGTCTCGGGGGCGGTATCGCCGGGGGCCGAATGGGGTTTTGAGGCCAACGGCGATACCGGCCTCCCTCCGATCTCTCCGGCACTTGTCGCGCTGCAACATGCAACCTGCTAAAATGCTGAATTTCCTGCGATTTATTGGTCGCAGACGTCCCCGTTAGGAACCCCATGTCGCGCCCGCTCCGCAATATCGCCATCATCGCCCACGTCGACCACGGCAAGACCACGCTCGTCGACAAGCTCCTGCAACAGGCCGGAACCTTCGCGGCTCACCAGCACATCGTCGAACGGGTGATGGACTCGGGCGACATCGAGAAGGAGCGGGGCATCACCATCCTCGCGAAGAACACCGCCGTCGACTACGAGGGCGTGCACATCAACATCGTCGACACGCCCGGACACGCGGACTTCGGCGGCGAGGTGGAACGCGTCCTGTCGATGGTCGATGGCGTCGTGCTGCTCGTCGACGCGGTCGAGGGCCCGATGCCCCAGACGCGCTTCGTGACGCGCAAGGCGCTCGCGCTGGGCCTCAAGCCCATCGTCGTCGTGAACAAGATCGACCGCGAGAGCGCGCGGCCGGATTGGGTCGTGAACCAGACGTTCGATCTCATGGACAAGCTCGGCGCGACCGAGGACCAGCTCGATTTCCCCGTGGTCTACGCCTCCGCCCTCAACGGCTGGGCCTCGCTCGATGCCACGAAGAAGGGCGACAACATGCGCCCGCTCTTCGACACGATCCTCAAGTCCGTGCCCGAGCCGGTGGGCGATCCCACGGGCCCGCTGCAGTTGCAGATCAGCGCGGTCGACTACTCGAGCTTCCTGGGCCGCATCGCCGTAGGCCGCATCCGCCGCGGAACGCTGAAGCGCGCGCAGGAGGTGATGATCCTCGCGGGCGACCACCCGCCGCGCAAGGCGAAGATCGGCCTCGTGCGCGCCTTCCAGGGACTCGAGAAGGTGGAGATGGATTCCGCCTCGGCCGGGGAGATCGTTTCGGTGACCGGCATCGAGGATTTCACCATCGGGGCTACCTTCGCGGACGTCGAGAAGCCCGAGGCGCTGCCGTTCCTGGGCGTCGACGAGCCGACGCTCATCATGAACTTCCAGGTGAACACCTCGCCCTTCGCCGGGCAGGAAGGCAAGTACGTCACCAGCCGCCAGATCCGCGACCGACTCACGAAGGAACTGATGTCCAACGTCGCGCTTCGTGTCGAGGACACGGGCGATGCCGACATCTTCCGCGTGTCGGGCCGGGGCGAACTGCATCTCACGATCCTCATCGAGAACATGCGCCGCGAGGGCTACGAGGTCGCGGTGGGCAAGCCTCGCGTCGTGGTGAAGGAGATCGACGGCGTGAAGCTCGAGCCGTGGGAGATTCTCACGGTCGACGTCGACCAGGACAACCAGGGCAAGGTCATGGAGGAGCTGGGCCGTCGTGGCGGCGAGTTGCAGGACATGGTGCCGGACGGCAAGGGCCGCGTTCGCCTGGACTACCGCATCGCCTCCCGGGGGCTCATCGGCTTCCACATGGAGTTCATGACCCTCACCCGGGGGACGGGCATCAAGAGCCACGTGTTCGACGAGTACGCGCCGGCCAAGGGCGAGGCGCCCTCGCGCCGCAACGGCGTGCTCATTTCTTCCGAGCAGGGCGAAGCCGTCGCGTTCGCGCTCTGGAACCTCGAGGAGCGCGGCCGCATGTTCGTCTCGCCGGGCGAGCGCGTCTACGAGGGCATGGTGATCGGCATCCACAGCCGCGACAACGACCTCATCGTGAACCCGGTGAAGGGCAAGAAGCTCACCAATGTCCGCGCTTCCGGCAAGGACGAGCACGTGACCCTCACCCCGCCCATCCAGCTCACGCTGGAAGGGGCCGTCGAGTTCATCGACGACGACGAGCTCGTGGAAGTGACACCCAAGAACATCCGCCTGCGCAAGCGCCACCTGCTCGAGCACGATCGCAAGCGGGCCGCTCGCGAGGAAGCCGCGGCCTAGGGCTCGCCGCTTGGACGTCGCGGTCCTCCTCCTCGTCCTCGTCGCCGCGGTCGCGGCCGTCGCCGCGCTCGCCGTGGCGATCCGCCTTGCCAGGCGCGTCGAGACGCTGCCCGAGGCCGTGGCGGGCGAGCGCGAGACCCACCATCGCGCCGTCCTCACGGACCTGCGCAGCGGACTCGCCGATTCCGCCGACCGCATCGCCTCGCGCCAGAGCGAGGAGGGCGACCGCCTGCGGCGGGCCGTGGGCGACGAACTCGCCCGCAATCGCGAGCAGCTGCAGGCCTTCGAGCGCTCCCTGCACGAGAAGGTCGATGCGCGCCTCGCGGAAATCGGCGGCAAGGTGAACGAACGGCTCGAGGAAGGCTTCAAGCGCACCAACGAGACCTTCGTGAGCGTGATGACCCGCCTCCAGACGATCGACGACGCGCAGAAGAAGATCGAGACGCTCACCGGCAGCGTGGTGAGCCTGCAGAACCTCCTGGGGAGCAAGAGCTCGCGCGGGGCCCTGGGCGAGCGCCAGCTCGAGGACATCGTGAAGAACGTCCTTCCCGAGGCCGCCTACGAGTTCCAATACACCTTCCAGAGCGCGCGCAACGTGCGGGCCGACTGCGTGCTGAAGCTCCCCGAGCCCACGGGCCTCATCGCCGTCGATTCCAAGTTCCCGCTCGAGAACTACGAGCGCATGATCTCCGACGGCCCGGACCGGATCACGCCGGCGCTCTTCAAGGCCGACGTGCGGCGCCACGTGGACGACATCGCCTCGAAGTACATCATCCCCGGCGAGACGGCAGACGGCGCCGTGATGTTCGTGCCGGCCGAGAGCGTGTTCGCCGAGATCCACGCCCACCATCGTGACCTGGTCGAGTACGCCGGCCACCGCCGCGTGTGGATCGTCTCGCCGACCACGCTCATGGCCGTTCTCAACACGGCGCGCGCCGTGCTGAAGGACGTGGAGACACGGAAGCAGATCCACATCATCAAGGACGAGCTCGGCAAGCTCGGGCGCGAGTTCGGCCGGTTCGACGAGCGCATGCGCAAGCTCGCCGATCACATCCGTCAGGCCGGCAAGGACGTGGACGAGGTCTCGATCACCAGCCGCAAGATCACGGAGAAGTTCGCCGCCATCGAGCGCGCCGAGCTACCGGGTGCCGAGGTCGCTGTCTCTCCTCTCAAGGCGCCGGACGATCCGGAACCGGGAACCGAACCCGCACCCTGAGTCCCACGCCGCCCGCGCCGTCGTCCAGTTCGATGGCCGCATGGTGGGCGCGGGCAATGTCCCTCACGATGGAAAGGCCCAGCCCCAGGCCCGGCTGGGAACCCGACGCGGCGCGGTAGAACGGATCGAAGATACGATCCCGTTCGGCCGGTGCCACTCCCACGCCGCTGTCCTCCACCTCGATGGCCGGGGCCTCACCGGGCCGGGCGAACCGCACCGTCACGTGCCCGCCCGGGGGCGTGTAGCGGATGGCGTTGTCCACGAGGTTCTTCACCATCTCCCGCACCAGGGTGGGATCGCCGCGTACCGGCACGGGGTGCTCGGCCTCGAAGGCGAGGTCGATCCCCTTCGCCACGGCGCCCGAGCCCAGCTCCAGGCAGGCCTCCCGCGCGACCTGCGCAAGGTCCAGGCTGGCAAAGGCCGGCGTCGCGATCCCGTGCTGGGCCCGGGCTCTCGTCAGCAACTGGTTGGCCAGGTGGACCGTGTCGCCCACGCTGCGGTCCATGGCTTCCAGCGTTTCGCGCAGCCGGGCCGGATCGGATTCCCGCCGCGCGAGCCCCGCCTGGGCCTGCAGCACGGCCAGCGGCGTGCGCAGCTGGTGGGAGGCGTCGGCGATGAAGCGGTCCTGCCGCTCCAGCGTGCCGCGAAGCCTGCCCACGTAGTCATTCATCCCGGCCACGAGCGCGCTCACTTCGCGCGGGACACCGCCCGCCACGATGGGGGCGAGGTCGCCGGCCGCCCTCGCGTCGAGCTCCCTCCGGAGAAGCCCGAGGGGGCGCATTACGGCTCGAACGGCCACCACCGTGACGACGGTCCCCAGCACGACGAGCAGCAGCTGGCTCGCGAGCGTATCCACCAGCAGGCGCCGGGTCAGGGCCTCCCGTGAGGCCATCGTCTCGGCGACCTGCACGAGGGCTAGGCCTCGGGGCCGCTCGTCGAAGATCGGCTGGTGCAACGCGACCACCCGGACGGGCTCGCCGCCGTAGCGGCCGTCGTAGAAATGGGCGAGGGCGAAGTAGTCCTCGGAGCGCGGCGCGTCCTGCGGCGGCGCGGGAAGGTCGTCCCAGCCGGAAACGAACTCGCCTCCCAGGCCCCCGACGCGGTAGAACACGCGTCCCCGCAGGTCCGACTCGAAGAAGTCGAGCGCGACGTGGGGCACCTCCACGACCACCCGTCCGTCGCGGAACTCCAGCCGCTCGGCCACGGTGCGCGCCACGGCGAGGAGCGAGCGGTCGTAGGCGGTGGTCACGGCCGCGACGGCGGTGCGATAGGCGCCCACCGTGTTGAAGGCCATGATGAGGACGAAGGCCGGCAGGAGCCACCAAAGCAGCCGGGACTGGATGCCGCTCGCGGCCCGCCCGGCGCTCATGGCGGGGTTTCCTCGAGGAGGTAGCCCAGGCCCCGGAGCGTGACGATGCGAACGCGGGAGCCGGCGAGCTTCTTGCGCAGGCGATGCACGTAGACCTCGATGGCGTCGGGGCGCGATTCGCTCTCGAGCGAATAGATCCGCTCATGCAGGTGGTCCTTGGCGACGACCTTGCCGGCCCGCACGACGAGCGCTTCCAGCACGGCGAACTCCCGGGGCGTGAGCGCGAGGTGGGCGGCGCCCAGGCGGAAGGCCCGCGCGGCGGGGTCGAGCACCAGTTCGCCGCAGGACGGGTGCAGTTCGCCGCCGGCCTGGGATCGACGCAGCAGCGCCCGCACCCGGGCCTCCAACTCGTCGATCTCGAAGGGCTTGGGCAGGTAGTCGTCAGCGCCCAGGTCGAGGCCCCGAACGCGTTCGGAGACGTCGGCGCGCGCCGTCACGATCAGCACCGGGACGCGCGAGCCCCGGGCCCGCAGGCGCCGCAGGACTTCCAGCCCGTCGAGGCGCGCGAGGCTCAGGTCGAGGATCACGAGGTCGTAGGTTTCGGTCGTCAGGCGCGCGTCGGCATCGGCGCCGTTCATGGAACGCTCGACCGTGTAGCGCGACTGTTCGAGGGCGCGCCCTACCCAGCGCGAGAGCTCGACATAGTCCTCGACCAGCAGGATCCTCAAGGCGGCGGTGCTCCAGGGAGGTGACCGAAAGCCACTTGAAAGCTGGCGCGGTTATTCTCCATTCTCGCACCAGAGGGGCGTCCCTTCCCAACCGGAGAGCCCCCGACAAAGACAACACCCGACCTCCCGGAGGAGTCCCATGCGCAACGCCGCCCGTTTCGCCGCCCTGACCGCGGCCACCACCCTCACCAGCCTGGCGTCCTTCGCCGCCATCGACAAGCCCGAGTGCATCGTCGGGGCCAAGCCCGGCGGAGGCTTCGACCTCACCTGCAAGCTGGCGCAGCAGTCGCTCCAGGAGCTCAAGATCATGAAGGAGCCGATGCGTGCCACGTACATGCCCGGCGGCATCGGCGCGGTCGCCATGAACACCGTGGTCGCCCAACGCGCGGCGGACCCGAACGTGATCGTGGCCTTTTCCGGCGGGTCTTTGCTCAACATCGCCCAGGGCAAGTTCGGCAAGTGGACCGAGAACGACGTGCGCTGGGTCGCAGCCGTCGGCACGGACTACGGGTCGATCTCGGTGGGCAAGGCTTCGCCCTGGAAGAGCCTGGGCGATCTCGCTGCCGCCATCAAGGCCGATCCGGCCAAGGTCCCCATGGGCGGCGGCGGCACGGTCGGCAGCCAGGACTGGACCAAGGCCGCCCTCTTCGCCAAGAAGGTTGGCGTCGACCCCAAGGCGATGCGCTGGGTTTCCTTCGAAGGCAACGGCGAGGCGACGACGGCGCTCATGGGTGGCCACATCGCCGTCATGTTCGGCGACGTGTCGGCGGACGAATCGCAACTCGAGGCAGGCAATATCCGGATGATCGCGGTGCTGGCGGACAAGCGCCTGATCGGCAAGACAGCCGCCGTCGCCACGGCCAAGGAGCAGGGCTTCGATATCCAGTGGCCCATCATCCGGGGCTTCTACACGGGCCCGAAAGTCGCCGACGCCGACTACAAGACCTGGCAGGATGCCTTCCGCAAGATGCAGGGCACGAAGGAATTCGCGGAACTGCGCGCGCAACGCGGACTGCAGCCCTTCGACCTGACCGGCCCCGAACTCGACGCCTTCGTGAAGAAGCAGGTCGGCGAGTACCGCAAGCAGGCCGAGGAGTTCGGACTGGTCAAGAAATAGGGCAGGCCCGTTTCCGTCCCCGCGCGTCGCCTGGACCGGTCTCGCCGATGAGCGATCGAATCTTTGCCGGCCTCTGGCTCGCGTTCTGCGCGGCCGTGGCCTGGCTTGCCTGGAAGATCGAGGCGCCTTTCAGCTACGAGCCCATCGGCCCGCGGGCGTATCCCCTGCTGGTCACCGCCCTCATGGCAGCCTCCGCCGCGTGGCTGCTCGTCAAGCCGGATCCCGAGCCCGACTGGCCACAGGGATCCCTCGGCAGGCGCTGCGCGCTCCTGCTGGGGGGATTCCTCGGCTATGCCGTCCTGTTCGAGACCCTGGGCTTTCCGCTCGCCACGGCTCTCGCGACCATCCTCATCGGCCGCATCTTCGGCGGAACCTGGAAGGGCACGGCCGTCACGGGAGCCGCACTCGGTGCCGGCCTCTGGTATTTCTTCGACAAGTTGCTCGACGTGACGCTGCCTCTGGGTCGCCTCTGGGCGGGATTCTGATGGACTCCCTCGGACACCTCGCCCAGGGCTTCGTCGTCGCCGCCAAGCCCCTGAACTTGCTGGTGGCTTTCCTGGGCTCGTTCATCGGCACCGTCGTGGGGCTATTGCCCGGACTGGGCCCCATCAATGGCGTCGCGATCCTGTTGCCCATCGCCTTCGCGATGAAGCTGCCGCCCGAGACGGCGCTGATCCTCCTCGCCTCCGTTTACATCGGCTGCGAATATGGCGGGCGCATCTCTTCCATCCTGCTCAACATTCCCGGGGACGCGGGCGCGCTCATGACGGCGCTCGACGGTTATCCGATGGCAAGGAAGGGTCTCGCCGGCGTCGCGCTCTCCATTTCCGCCTGGAGTTCGTTCGTGGGAAGCATCGTCGCCACGATCGGGCTGGCGCTCTTCGCGCCGATGCTCGCCAAATGGGCGCTCGCCTTCGGGCCGGCGGAGTACTTCGTCCTCATGGTTTTCGCCATCTGCTGCCTGGCAGGCATGGTCGGCGAGCGCCCGGTGAAGACCTTCCTCGCGGCGCTCATCGGCCTCATTCTCGCGACGGTCGGCATCGACGCGGGATCGGGCGTCTACCGCTTCACCTTCGATGACGTTCACCTTTCGGACGGCATCCAGTTCATCGTCGTCGTGATCGGCCTGTTCAGCGTGAGCGAGATGCTCGTGATGCTCGAGCAGAGTCACGCGGGACAGGTGGTCATCAAGAACACGGGCCGCGCGATGTTCAGCCTGAAGGAGATGGCCGACACCTGGTGGGGCACGCTGCGCTCGTCGGTGCTCGGCTTCATCATCGGCGTCCTGCCGGGTGCGGGCGCCACGATCGCGAGCGCCATCACCTACATGGTGGAGAAGAACCTCACGGACAAGGAAGGAACCTTCGGCACGGGCGACATCCGCGGCGTCGCGGCGCCGGAGGCGGCGAACAACTCGGCGGCGGGCGGCGCGTTCGTGCCCATGCTCACCCTCGGCGTGCCGGGCAGCGGCACCACGGCGGTCATGGTCGGGGCGCTCACGCTCTACAACATCACGCCCGGGCCGATGCTCTTCGAGCAGCAGCCGGACCTCGTCTGGGGCCTCATCGCCTCGATGTTCATCGGCAACGTGATGCTGCTCGTGATGAACATCCCGATGGTGGGCCTCTTCGCGCGGCTTCTCTACGTGCCCAACTGGATCCTCGTGCCGGCCATCGCCGCCGTGAGCTTCGTCGGCGTCTACGCCGTGCATGCGACCACGTTCGATCTCGTCCTGATGGTGGTCCTCGGCATCTTCGGGTGGGGGCTTCGCAAGCTCGGCTTTCCCATGGCGCCGCTGATCCTGGGCTTCGTGCTGGGCGACATGATGGAGCAGAACCTGCGGCGGGCCCTGTCGATCTCGGACGGCCACCCCGCCATCCTGTTCCAGAGCCCGGTCACGCTGATCCTCTGGGGACTGGCCGCCACCGTCCTCGTGGTGCCGTTCCTCCTCCGGCGCCGCAAGAAGAAGCCCTAGGCCTCGCGGTGCCCCACGAGCCTTGGGCTATCATTTCGCCTCGGCCTCCTGGCAAGAATCCATGAAAGTTCTCGGCATCGCCGGCTACAGCGGCAGCGGCAAGACGACCCTCATCGAAAAGCTCGTGCCCCGCCTGGTGCGGGCGGGCCTGCGCGTGAGCCTCGTGAAGCACGCCCACCACGATTTCGATATCGACCACCCGGGCAAGGATTCCTGGCGGCATCGCCAGGCGGGGTGCGCGCAGGTGCTGGTCACCTCGTCGAAGCGCTGGGCGCTCATGACGGAGTTGCGGGACGAGGCGGAGCCGGCGCTCCCGGAGCAGTTGCGCCACCTGGCTCCCTGCGACCTCGTTCTGGTCGAGGGCTTCAAGCACGACCCCATCCCGCGCGTCGAGGTGCACCGGAAGTCGGGCGGCCAGCCGAAGCTCTACCCGGCCGATCCGCACGTGATCGCCGTCGCGACGGACGAGTCGCTCGAGACAGGACTGCCCCAGTTGCCTCTCGATGATGTGGACGCCATTGCGCGCTTCGTCATCGACTTCGCGAGGTCCCCGGCATGAAACTGACCCTTCTTTATTTCGCCAGCCTGCGCGAGCGGCTCGAATGTCCCATGGAGCGGGTGGAGATGACCGTGCCGACGGAAAACGTCGCCGGCATCGTGGCGCAACTGCGACGCCGCGGCGGCATCTGGGACGAGGCGTTCGCGCCCGGGCGCGCCTGGCGCATCTCCGTGAACCAGCGCATGGGAACGCTCGACTCGCCGGTGGCGGAAGGCGACGAGATCGCGTTCTTCCCGCCGGTCACCGGAGGCTAGCGCGGTGCCGCGGGCGCGCGTCCAGGCCGAGGCGTTCGACGCCGGGATCGAGATCGCCGCTCTCGGCGAGGGGCGCCGGGACGTGGGCGCCGTCGCCACATTCATCGGCTACGTGCGCGACCGCAACGACGGCACGGGCGTGAGCCGGATGACGCTCGAGCACTATCCCGGCATGACCGAGCGGGCCCTCGAGGACATCTGCGACGAGGCCCTGGGGCGCTGGGACCTGCTCGACCTGCGGGTCGTGCACCGCGTGGGTGTCCTCGAGCCCGGAGATCCCATCGTGCTCGTCGCGGTGTCGAGCGCCCATCGGGGCGAGGCCTTCGCGGCCTGCGAGTTCGTGATGGACTACCTCAAGACCCAGGCGCCCTTCTGGAAGAAGGAGGAGACGTCCGAGGGTTCGCGCTGGGTGGACGCGCGCTCGAGCGACGACGACGCGGCCGCGCGCTGGGAAGCGGGCAAGGCGCCCTAGAGGGTGCAGAACACCTCGCGCATCATCGCGATCATCTTGATGATGCGCGGATCGTCGATCCGGTAGAAGACCTTGTTGGCTTCCTTGCGCGAAGCGAGGAGCCCGCGCGCGCGCATCACCGCCAGGTGCTGCGAGATGTTGCTCTGGGACGTGCCGACGGCCTCGACGATTTCCTGCACCATCAGTTCGTTCTGGCCGACCAGGCAAAGGATCTTCAGGCGGAGCGGGTGGGCCATGGCCTGCATGGCGGTGCTCGCCTCGCGCAGGTTCTCCCCGCGACCGATCATCTCGAAGATGTCGTCGTGGGGCGAGGGGATCTTGGTTCGCGGCATGGGGATATCGTATCGCACTAACGGCGATTGCTAATATTAGGGTTGACTAATATTCTTGATCGCTTCAAAATTGTCCCAGATCAAAAAAAGTGCGCCTGCCCGAGCAGGTCCTCCCGGAGGAATCACCCCCATGCCATCCCAGAGGCCGTTACCTGGCCGGATCCAGCCTGCGCCCGAGGGTTTCCTCGACGCCCGACAGATCGAGGCCGTCCGGAAAGGGCGGCGCGGCTTCCTCAAGCGCGCATTCGCCGCCGCCGGCGGGGCCATGGCCGGAGCCGCCGCCGCGCAGGGCGCCTTCAAGGGCGAAAGCGAGATTCTCGAACTGCCCGAGCATTCCCGCGGCCTTGGCCAACCGGTCGCCGCCCGGGCCTATGGCCTGCCATCGCAGTTCGAAAAGGGCCTGCAGCGTCGCGAGAGCCCCGGGCTGACACGTGTCTCGGCCGCTTCCGTGTCCTTCGCGCCCCTGCAGGGGATGTTCGGGATCATCACCCCGAGCGGCCTGCACTTCGAGCGGCACCACCAGGGCTGGTGGGACATCGATCCGGCCCGCCATCGCCTGATGGTGATGGGGATGGTGAAGGAAGCGCGCGTCTACACCATGGACGACCTGATGCGCCTGCCCTCGATCTCGCGCATGCACTTCATCGAGTGCGGCGCCAACACCGGCATGGAGTGGGGCAACGTCGCGGTGCCGACCGTTCAGTACTCCCACGGGATGATCTCCTGCTGCGAGTACACCGGCGTGCGCCTCTCGACGCTCCTCGATCACTGCGGCTACGACCGCAAGAACGGCAAGTTCGTGCTGGCCGAGGGGGCGGACGGCTCCTCGATGACCCGCACGATCCCGATGGACCGCGCCCTGGACGACGTGATGGTCGCCTACGCCATGAACGGCGAGATGCTGCGGCCGGAGAACGGCTATCCCCTTCGCCTCGTGGTGCCGGGCGTCCAGGGCGTGTCGTGGGTCAAGTACCTGCGGCGAATCGAGGTCGGCGACGAGGAATGGGCCACGAAGGACGAGGCCGTGCACTACATCGACCTCATGCCCGACGGAAGGCACCGCCAGTACACGTCGATCCAGGAGTGCAAGTCGGTCGTCACCTCGCCCTCCGGCGGCCAGACGCTGCTCGACAAGGGCTACTACAACGTCACCGGGCTCGCCTGGTCGGGCCGGGGCAAGGTGAAACGCGTGGACGTCTCGTTCGACGGCGGTCGCAACTGGCGTACGGCCCGGCTGGAGGGCCCGGTGCTCTCCAAGTGCCTGACGCGGTTCAACATCGACTGGACGTGGGACGGCAGGCCCGCCGTCATCCAGTCCCGCGCGATCGACGACACGGGCTACGTCCAGCCCAAGATCAACCAGCTGCGCGCCGTCCGCGGAACGCGCTCCATCTATCACAACAACGCCATCCAGTCCTGGAAGGTGTCCGAGACCGGCGAGGTGGGCAATGTCCAGGTCTTCTAGCTTCCTGGCTGCGATGGCGATCGCCCTGGCGCTGCCGGTGGCGGCCCAGGCTCCTTTCCCGGGCATCGGGCGTGCCGCGACGCCGGCCGAGATCGCCGCCTGGGACATCGACGTGCGGCCCGACTTCAAGGGCCTGCCCAAGGGCTCCGGAAGCGTGGCCAAGGGCGAGGTGCTCTGGGAGGCGAAGTGCACCGCCTGCCACGGCACGTTCGGCGAGTCGAACGAGGTCTTCGCGCCGCTCGTCGGCGGCACGACCAAGGCGGACATCGAGGCCGGTCGCGTGAAGACCCTCGTGACGGGCGACGTTTCCCGCACGACCTTCATGAAGGTCGCGACGATCTCGACGCTGTGGGACTACATCAATCGCGCCATGCCCTGGAATGCGCCCAAGTCGCTTTCGACGGACGAGGTCTACTCGGTGCTCGCGTACTTGCTGAACCTCGCCGAGATCGTGCCGGCCGATTTCGTCCTGTCGAACGAGACGATCGCCGGGGTGCAGAAGCGCATGCCCAACCGGAACGGCATGCAGCGCGAGCATGGCCTGTGGGACGTGAAGGGAAAGCCCGACGTGCGCAACGTGGCCTGCATGAAGGACTGCCCGGTGTCGGCCTCCGTGGCCTCGGTGCTGCCCGAGCACGCCAAGGGCGCCCACGGCAACCTCAAGGAACAGAACCGGCCGGTGGGCCCGGCACGCGGCATCGACACCTCCGACGGGAAAGCCGCGCCGGCCGCGGTAGCCGCGGTGAGCCCCTCGCTCGCGCTCGCGCAGTCCAAGGGTTGCATGGCGTGCCACGCCGTCGACAAGCGCGTGGTCGGTCCGGGCTACCAGGAGATCGCCGCCAAGTACAAGGGCGAAGCGGGCGCCGAGTCGAAACTCGCGGCCAAGGTAAAGGCGGGGGGCGTGGGCACTTGGGGCCAGATTCCGATGCCGCCGCACCCGGCCTTGTCGGATGCGGACGCCGGCGCGTTGGTTCGCTGGATCGTTTCGGGCGCCCCGTAGGTTTCCGCCGCCCTACCCGTTTGGGGGGGGAGTGCTACCCGATCCGGCTATAGACGCGCCGGAGCGTTGCGCCTGAGATTGCACCGGGAGAAGGTAGAATTGCCAGGCCATGCATCGGCCACGGGCGGCGTTCGCCCACAACGAGACCAGAAGCACGACAACCCAAGTCCGAACCGAAGGAGGGAAATGATGAACAGCAGACGCAGGCAGGTGCTCCAGGGCACCGGTGGCATGGCAGTCATGGGGCTCGCGGTCGCCGCGGGCCTCTTCAAGCCGGGCAGCGCCTGGGCGCAGGGCGCCGCCTGGAACAAGGCGGCCTTCGACACCAGGAACATGAACGACACGGTCAAGGCCCTGGGCGGCGCGGGCGCCACGGAAAGCAAGGACATCGTGATCAACTCCCCGGACATCGCGGAAAACGGCGCGGTCGTCCCCTTCACGATCTCGAGCAAGCTCCCGAAGACGCAGCAGATTGCGCTGCTCGTGGAGAAGAATCCCAACATGCTCGTCGCCAATTTCTCGATCCCGGACGGCACGGAGGCGGGCGTCACCACGCGCGCCAAGATGGGCCAGACCTCGAACGTGGTCGCGCTCGTGAAGGCCGACGGCAAGTTCTACTACACGACCAAGGAAGTGAAGGTCACCCTCGGCGGCTGCGGCGGCTGACACCAGGAGAAAACCATGGCAGATCCGATGAAGATCCGGGCCGCGATGTCCGGCGACAAGGTGGAAGTGAAGATCCTCATGAGCCACGAGATGGAGACGGGCCAACGCAAGGATGCGAAGGGTGCGGCGATCCCGGCCCATTTCATCCAGACCGTCTCGGCCACGCACAACGGCAAGGTAGTGCTCGCGGCCGAGTGGGGCCCCGCCGTCTCGAAGAACCCGTTCCTCTCCTTCAAGTTCACGGGCGGCAAGCCTGGCGAGAAGGTGAGCGTCACGTGGGTCGACAACAAGGGCGACAAGCGCACGGACGAAGCAACCATTTCGTAGCGCCCCGGCGGGCCAGGCCCGTCCGGACGACCAAAATTCCAACAATCAGGGGAGGAAGTCCGATGAAAATGGTCCTGGGGAAGGTGGCCTTGGCGTCACTGCTCGCGCTCGCGGGCGGCTGCGTCACGGCCAACGTGACGAAGGTCGAGGCGCCCAAGGGCGCGGCGACCAGCAAGGTCGTCTATCACGTGAACGAAGGCATCGACAAGGCGGTACCGTCCCTTCGCAACATCCGCAACCACCTCGACGCGGAGCCCAAGGCCAAGATCGTGGTCGTGACGCACGGCCCCGGCATCGACTTCCTCCTCGACGGCGCGAAGGACAAGAACGGCAATCCGTTCGACGTCACCGTCGACACGCTTCAAGCCCGGGGCGTCGAGTTCCGGGTCTGCAGCAACACGCTCGTCTCGCGAGGAATCGACCCGAAGAAGGTCATCCCGCAGGCGACCATCGTCCCGTCGGGCGTGGCCGAGATCGGCCGTCTCCAGACGACCGAGGGCTTCGTCTACCTGAAGCCCTAGCCGGACTCGAGCGCACCACCCAAGAAAATGGATCGGAGGAGAAGCATGAGGAAGACCTGGGAGAAAGCGGCTCGCGCCGCACTGGCCGCCGCGGCCCTGGCGGCCACCGGCGTCGGCGCGCAGCAAAAGAGCGCCATCGAGGAGATCGAGCGTTACCGCGCCGCGCTCGGTGACGGCAACCCCGCTGAGCTTTGGGAAGCCCGCGGCGATGCGATCTGGAAGGAAAAGCGCGGCCCGAAGAACGCGTCGCTCGAGCAATGCGATCTCGGGCTGGGGCCGGGCATCGTGCGCGGCGCCTATACCGTCCTGCCCAAGTACTTCGCCGATACGAACAAGGTCGAGGACCTCGAGTCCCGCCTCGTCTCCTGCATGGTGATGCTGCAGGGCTTCACGCCCGAGCAGGCGAAGAAGGATCCGTACGGCGGTCCGGGCAAGAAGGTCGCCATGGACGCGCTCGTCGCGTTCGTCACCTCCGAATCGCGCGGCCTGCCGATGAAGGTCGCCGGCACGCACCCGAAGGAGGTCGAGGCCTACGACCTCGGCAGGCAGATCTTCTTCCACCGCGGCGGCCCGTACGATTTTTCTTGCGCCACGTGCCACGGCGTGAACAACCAGCGCATCCGCCTGCAGGACCTGCCCAACCTCCTGAACCCGCGCGACGCGAAAAAGGCCTACACGAGCTGGCCGGCCTACCGGGTATCGCAGGGTGAGGTCCGCAGCTTCCAGTGGCGCCTTCTGGATTGCTTCCGGCAGCAGCGCTTTCCGGAACTCGAATTCACGTCGCCCGCGTCGATCGCGTTGACGATGTTCCTCGCCAAGAATTCGAACGGCGGCACGTTCGACGCGCCGGCCATCAAGCGCTGACCGGGAGACGACCATGAAGACGATCAAGATGCTCGCCATCCCCGCCGCGGTCCTCGCGCTGGCCGGTTGCGCCACCACCCCCGGCCCCGACGAACTGCGCACGAACGCCATCGCCATGATGAAGGCGTCCTTCAAGGAAAAGGGCCAGGCGAAGCTCGACCGCATCGACCAGGACGACATGCAGCGCCTGTGCAGCGAATACGTCGCGGAAAAGGTCATGCCCCGCGAGACGGCGCAGGCGCTCGAGAGAAGGCGCAGCAGGCGCTGATCAAGTACCCGGCCGACGGCAAGCTCCTGGGAGACTGGAAGCAGGGCGAGCGCATCGCCCAGTCCGGCGTGGGCAAGCAGTTCAGCGACGATCCCAAGGCGCCGGCGGGAGGCAACTGCTACGCCTGCCACCAGCTCACGAAGGAGGAAGTCTCCTACGGCACGATCGGACCGAGCCTCTACAACTTCGCGAAGCTGCGCGGGTACGGCGAGCAGATCCAGCGCTACGCCTACGGCAAGGTCTACAACTCGCAGGCCTTCTCGGCGTGCTCGAGCATGCCGCGATTCGGCCACGCGGGCATTCTCACCGAAGATCAACTGCGCCACGTCGTGGCGTTGCTCATGTCGCCGGAATCCCCGGTCAACAAGTAATTCCCACCTAGGGCGGGAGCTACCCCGCCCTTTTTTACGCGAAGGAACATTAGCCATGACTAATGCAATTGTCCGTCTCGCCGCCTCGGTCGCCCTTGCCGCATCGTTCAGCGCCTCCGCAGCGGAGTCCGCTACCTTCTCGATCAAGGCCCTCACGCCGGAGTCAGCCATGAAGGCCGCCACCGCGGCGCTCGCGAAGTGCCGCGCCGACGGCTACCAGGTCGCCGTGGCGATCGTGGACCGCTCGGGACTCGTGCAGGCCGTGCTGCGCGATCGATTCGCCGGGGCGCATACGCCCGAAACGGCGACCAACAAGGCCTGGACAGCCGTTTCTTTCCGTACCCATACGTCGGATCTCGTGAAGCTGACCGCACCGGGGCAGGAGGCCGCGGGCATTCGCAACCTGCCGCGTGTCGTCGCGGTGGGGGGCGGGGTCATGATCGAGGCGGGTGGCTCCATTCTCGCCGGCATCGGCGTATCGGGTGCGCCCGGCGGCGCCGCGGACGAGGTGTGCGCCAGGGCCGGCATCAAGGCCATCGCCGACTCCCTCGAATTCTAGGAACCCGACAGCCATGGACCGCCGCGAATTCCTGAACGTCCTCGCCATCGCCGCCGCGGCGGGCCTGCCCATCGCTTCCCGCGACGCGCTTGCCGCGGGAGAAGGTTCGAAGCTCTACGACTTCCCCACGTTCGGCAATGTCAGCCTGCTGCACATGACGGACTGCCACGCGCAGCTCCTGCCGATCTATTTCCGCGAGCCCAACGTGAACCTCGGGATCGCGGGCTCCTCCGGGAAAGCGCCCCACCTGGTGGGCGACCGGCTGCTCAAGGCATACGGCGTCAAGGCCGGCAGTGCCGAGGCCCACGCGTTCAGCTACCTGGATTTCGACAAGGCGGCGAAGGCCTACGGCAAGGTGGGCGGGTTCGCCCACCTCGCCACGCTGGTGAAGAACCTCAAGGCGTCGAGGCCGGGGCGCTCCTGCTCGACGGCGGCGACATTCGGCAGGGCTCCGCCACTGCGCTCTGGAGCAAGGGCCAGGACATGGTCGATGCCTGCCTGCAGCTCGGCGTCGACGTCATGACGGCCCATTGGGAATTCACGCTGGGCCAGGACCGGGTCAAGCAGATCGTCGAGAACGACTTCAAGGGCAAGGTGGATTTCGTCGCGCAGAACGTCGTCACGGCGGATTTCGGCGATGCCGTCTTCAAGCCGTACGTGATCCGGCCGATCAACGGGGTCCCGGTGGCCATCGTGGGCCAGGCCTTTCCGTACACGCCGATCGCCAATCCCCGGTACATGGTCGCGGACTGGACCTTCGGCATCCGCGAGGAAGAGCTGCAGAAGCAGGTGAACGAGGCCCGCGGCAAGGGGCCCAGGTCGTCGTCCTGCTCTCGCACAACGGCATGGACGTCGACCTGAAGCTTGCATCCCGCGTCACCGGCATCGACGCCATCCTGGGCGGCCATACGCACGACGGCGTGCCGCAACCCGTGGAGGTAAGGAACGCGGCGGGCACCACGCTCGTCACCAACGCCGGCAGCAACGGCAAGTTCCTCGGCGTGCTCGATTTCGACGTGAAGGGCGGGCGCATCCGGGCTGGAAATACCGGTTGCTTCCCGTGTTCGCGAACCTCATCAAGCCGGATGCGACGATGGCCTCGCTCATCGCGAGGATCCGCGGGCCGCACGAGGCGAAGCTCGCGCAGAAGCTGGCCGTGACCGAGGGGCTGCTCTATCGCCGCGGCAATTTCAACGGCACGGTCGACCAGGTCATCCTCGACGCCCTCATGAAGGTGAAGGGAGCCGAGATGGCGTTCTCACCGGGCTTTCGCTGGGGCACGACCCTGCTGCCGGGCCAGCCGATCACGATGGATCACGTGATGGACTGGACCGCGATTACCTATCCCTACACGACCGTGAACGAGTTCACGGGCGAGATGATCAAGACGATCCTCGAGGACGTCTGCGACAACCTCTTCAACCCGGACCCTACTACCAGCAAGGTGGCGACATGGTGCGGGTGGGCGGACTCACCTACACCGCACGCGGTGCCGGCATGGGCAGCCGGATTTCCGACATGCGGCTGGCCGGCAAGCCCATCGATGCCGGAAAGAAGTACAAGGTGGCCGGCTGGGCCCCCGTCGCCGAGGGTGCGCAGGGCGAGCCCGTCTGGGACGTGGTAACGAAATACCTGCGAGACGTGAAGACGGTGAAGCCGGTGAAGCTCAACCTGCCGAAGCTCGTCGGCATGGAAGGCAACGCGGGAATCGCCTGATGCGCCCCGCGCTTCGTCTCGCCGCCGCCGCCCTGGCCGCCGCGTCGGCTTTCGCATCGGCCCAGGAACTCAAGTCGAAGGTCGTTCCCGTCAAGGTCACGGACAGGGTCTGGTTCGTCCAGGGGCAGCCGGGCATGGCGAACGCCGCGAACGAGGGCTACAACTCGAACGCCGGCTTCGTCGTGACGGACGAGGGTGTCGTGGTCATCGACGCGCTCGGCTCGCCCGCATTGGGCGAAGCACTCCTGGCGGCGATCCGCAAGGTGACGCCCAAGCCGGTGAAGCGCGTCATCGTCACCCACTACCACGCCGACCATTTCTACGGCTCGCACCGTTCCGGAAGGCCGGCGCGGACATCTGGGCGCACGTCGGCGCACGCGAGTACTTCGTGAGCGGCGATGCCGAGCGGCGGCGGATCCAGCGGGCCCGGGACCTGTTCCCGTGGGTCACCGACACGACGCCGCTTCTCGAGGCCGACCGTTGGCTGGAAGGCGACGCGCGCTTCGTGCTGGGCGGAAAGCGATTCGAGATCCAGCATTTCGGCCCGGCCCATTCGCCCGAGGACCTTGTGATCGTGGTGCCGGACGAAGGAGTCGTCTTTTCCGGCGACATCCTCTTCACCGGGCGCATCCCCTTCGTGGGCGAGGCCGACAGCAAGGCGTGGCTCGTGCGAATCGAACGGCTGATCGCGCTGAAGCCCCGCCTGATGGTCACGGGCCACGGCGAGGTCTCGAGGACCCCTCGAAGGATCTCGTGCTCACGCGCGACTACCTCACGTTCCTGCGCCAGGCCATGGGCAAGGCGGTCGAGGATTTCGTGCCTTTCGAGGAAGCCTACAAGCGCACCGACTGGAGCCGCTATTCCGCGCTGCCGGCCTTCGAAGCGGCCAATCGCGTGAACGCTTACGGAACGTACCTGCTCATGGAAAAGGAATCCTGGCCCGATGAAACGGCGCGATGCGATCCTGGCGATGGGTGCGCTCGCGGTGGGCCAGGCGGTGCGCGCCGCCCCGCCGCAGATCGCGCTGCCGCTCGCCCGCGACTTCGGCGAAGACGGACGTCGCGCCCGCCAGGCCCGGATTCCGATCGTCGTCCTCTACAGCCTGCCGGGCTGCCCGTATTGCGAGGAGATCCGCCGGTCCCATCTGGCACCGATGCTGCGTGACCCCGGGGCGGCGGCGAAGCTCATCATCCGGCAAGTGGACGTGAACGGTGGCCAGGCGTTGGTGGGCTTTTCGGGCGAGGCGACGACCCACGCCCGGCACGCCGGCGAGAGGGGCGTGAAGATGGCGCCCGTCGTGCATTTCCTCTCGCCCTCCGGCGAACCCACCGCGCCGCCGCTCGTCGGCATGCTGTTGCCGGATTTCTATTCGGCCTATCTCGAAGCCTCGCTCGAAGCGGCGTCGGCAGTGGCCCGGACGGGCTGACCGGGCTACTTGAGGGGCAGCTTGTAGTACGCGCCGTTGAGGAAGGCGGCGATGTGCTCCTCGTCCTCGGGGAAAAGGCCCAGGTTCAATTCCGAGTTGCAAAGGGCCACTTGCGCCTTGAGTTTGGGCCACGTGGTCACCTTGCGATCCTTGCGCACGTAAACGGTGCCGAGCGGGCCGTAGACCTTGTCCTGGTGGCACTTCTCGCATTTCGTTGATTCGACGAGCTTCCTGCCTTCGTCGGCTGACGGCGCGGCGGTCGCCAGGACGGGCAGGGCGGTGGCGAAGAGTGCGATGACGGCTCTTCTCATGGCGGCTTCCTTCTGGACGCGAGCCACCGATTCTATCGCTCCGGATCAGAACGCGCAGCGGACGTTGATCGCCACATTTCGCCGGGGCTGGGTGTATCGGTCGAAAGAGGCGGTCACGCCGGTGAGCCCGCGCACGTCGTTCCAGAGCCAGTACTTCTCGTCGGACAGGTTGTAGAGCCCCACGGCGACTTCAACCGAGGGGGACGGCTTGAACCAGGCGGCGAAGTCCAGGGTCGTCCAACCGGGAGGAATGAAGTTGATGCCACCGCTTGCGTCCACCCGCGACAGGCCTCATGCGCGGGTTGCGGGCCAGGTCGTCACCGCGTGGTGCCGAAATGGCCGCGTGCCGCCCAGCCGCGGAGGCGACGATGGCGGCCGCGCGCGGCTCGGGATGGTATTCCTGCGTGTCCACGGTCATGCCGTGGGTGCAGACGACCTTGAGTGGCTCGAGGGTGTCACCGTTCATGATCACGAACTGCGGCGGCGTCGGAGGCGTCTGCTGGACGTAGCGGGCCATGAGATCCACCTCGGCGTCGTTCAGGTCGCCCGAGGTGCCCCAGGTGAGCATGCCGGCCGGCGAGCCGTTCTTGATGAACACATTCAGGAATTTCGTGCCGCGTTCGAGGGTGATGTCCGACGTGAGCGGCTTGCCCGTGGCACCCTTGCGAAGCACGCCATGGCACCCGCGCATCGCTCGAGGTAGATCTGGCGCGCCTTGTCGGGCTTCTAGTCCCGGGCGAAGGCGGTATTGACGGCGAGGGCAAGCACGGCGACAGCGAAGGTCACGGCGCGGCGGCGAAGGGCAGACATGTCTTTCTCTCTCCGGTTGGTCGTGGGGCGCCCGGACGGCGGGCTCATCGTGACCCCATTCTGGTGATGGGCCACGAACCGAGACATGAAACGGTTCACGAAATTCGAAGGCGGCCCCACCGGGCCGCCTTCCGCCGGAAGGACGTTCAGGCCGCCCTGGGCAGGAGCACCTCGATATTCACTTCGTCGATCTGTTCCGGGCGCATGAACCGCACGGCGTACTCGCGAAAGACGCCCGAGCGCAGGAAGATCTCGAAGAGGTCCGGGTCGATGTGGGCGTTGTCCCGCATTCCGGCCATGAGCCGGAGCGACTCGGAAAGCGTCTTGCCCCGCTTGTAGGGCCGGTCGATCGCGGTGAGCGCCTCGAAGATGTCCGCGATCGCCATCATTCGGGCCGCCGGGCTCATCTGCTCGCCGCGCAGCCCCTTGGGTAGCCCTTGCCGTCCATCCGCTCGTGGTGGCCGCCGGCGATCTCGGGCACGTCGCGCAGGTGCTTGGGGAAGGGCAGCTGCGAGAGCATGACGATCGTCTGGATGATGTGCTCGTTGACCTTGTAACGCTCCTCGGGCGTAAGGGTGCCGCGCGGGATGGCGAGGTTGTGCAGTTCGCCGCGGTCGAAGAGTTGCTCGGGCACCTCGAGGCGGAAGCCCCAGGCTTGCTGGCCGGGAAGCCTTTCCTGCGGGCCCCGCGCAATGCGATGTTCCGCCTTGTCCGCGAGAGCCTGCTCGAGCGCCGGAAGCCCCGGGGCCGGAGCGCGCGACTTGCGGTCGAGCTCCTCCTGCGAGATCCGAGCCTGTCGTCGAGCGTTCGCAGCCACGTGCGGCCCGCGATTCGTCGCAGTTCGTCCACGTCGGCCTCCGACATCGATTCGCCGCCTAGATTGCACCGCGCGACGAAGCGGTAGTCGTCGTCGAGCGCCGCGAGCGCCTCCGAAAGGCGATGCCCGACGACGGCCTCTTCCTCGCCCCCGGCGCAGGCTTCCAACGCCTCGATGCGCGCGTCACGCTTCATCACCTCGAAGCGCATCCGGACCTCGTGGATGCGATCGTGCATCGTCTCGAGCTTCGTCGCCTTGTCGACGACGTACTCGGTGTCGTGATCTTGCCGCAGTCGTGGAGCCAGGAGGCGACGTGCAGCGCCTCCCAATCGCGCTCGTCCAGGCGGAAATCCCGGTACGGCCCCCTCGCCCTGCGTGCAGGCGGCGCGGGCGAGCATCTTGGTGAGTTCCGGCAGTCGGGCGCAGTGCCCGCCAGTGTAGGGGCTCTTCGCGTCGATGGCCGAGGCGATGAGCTTCACGAAGGATTCGAAGAGCTCCTTCTGCGACTGGATGAGCTCGCGTGCCTCCAGTGACGTTGCGGCAATGCCGGATAGCGCCTGCAGGAAGGCCATCTGCGCTTCGTCCGACGGGTGCTCCTGCAGCACGAGCATCGCGCCCACGAGCTCCTGCCCGCGGCTCACCAGCGGGATGGCGATGCCCTCGAAGGGCGCCAGTCCCCAGAAGGTCCTCGAGGCCAGCGGTCTCGATGTCCGCCGGCGTGACGGCCCCCTAACCGGCACGCGTTCGCGCAGCGCCTTTTCAAGCAGCGGCCCCACGTCCGAGAAAGGCATCGGGAGGATCTGCGGCACGAGTTCCTCGCTGCCGGCTCGCATCGAGGCTACGGGGATGAGGCCGTCGCGATCCGAGAGATAGAGGACGCCCGACCCGGCGCGGACCGCGCGCAGTGTCTCGCGCAGGACGAGGGGCAGCAGTCGACTGAACTTGTCTTCGCCGGCCACCGCCCGGCTGATGTCCTGCAGCCGCTGGATGGTCGACTTCATGCCCTCCATCGTGTAGCCGAGGTCGTTCACCTCCCGGACGAGGGACGGGGTCGCCATCGGGCGCGAGAAGTCGAAGCGGCGAACGGCCTCCGCCGCTGACGCCAGCACTTCCAGAGGCCGCGCGATGGCGCGTGCGAGGAACCACGTCGCCGGAACGGCAGGGAGGATCACCACGAGCGTCACGAGAAGCGAGGTTTCGCGCAGCAGGCGGCCCGGCGAGAAGTTCGCGCTCGGGTATCGCCGCCACGATCCCGCAGCGGCCCGCCCCTTCGAGGACGATGGGCCGCACGAAAACCTGCCAGGCACCGTCGGGCATTTCGTAGCGCACCGTTGCCGGGTCGGCGGAGGCCACCGTGGAATCCGCCCCGAAACGGGCGAGGGCGGGCGAATCGAGCTCCGCAACGTGGCGAGATCCGGCACTTCGCCGGGCGAGGCCCTCGCCCGCGAGCGCTCGCCCCCGAATAGGCGATCACCTTGCCGGTCGCATCCACCAGCGCCAGTTCGCTCGCGGCAGTCACCAGGCGGCTGGCGAGCCAGGCCGTCCAGCGTCTCGAGGTGGATGTCGGCGGCCACGACGTTGCCGCCGATCCGCCGCGCCACGGTCGTGCCGACCTTCCGGTTAGTGTAGAAGCGGTACGCGGGCGTCATCACCGCGTCGGGCGAAGCAAGGGCGAGCCGGTACCAATCGCGCGTCCTGGGATCGAAGCCACGCGCGTAGTCGGGGCGATCGTCCTCGCGCAGCACGCGCTGCTCGCGGTCGAGGAACACGAACCGGCCTCGCGTCGCCCCGGGGGCGGACTTCGATGCTTTGCACCACGATGTCCGTGCCTTCGGGAGCCCGGAAAGACTGCCGCTCCTCGGCCGAGCGCAGGCGCCGCACGAGAAAAAATCGCCGTTGCCGTAGCCGACATGGATCGATGCGAGGGCGGGAAATCTCTCGAGCGCCTCGCGGGCGAGGGCCGCGCGGCCCAGGGCGCTCCGCGAGGCCCCTGCCTCCGCGATCGGCGTGCGGGCGGTGAGGCTGGTGGCCATGCCGGCGGTCGCGGGAACGCCCTGCAGCCGGGATTGTGTCTCGCGGCCGAGTCGTTCGGTCAAGTCGCGTGCCGTGCTGTCGACGAGGTCGCGTGTCTGCAGGTAGCCGATGCCGCCGATGGCGCCGCCCACCAGCAGGATCATCGCGATGAAAAGGGTCGAAATATGGACCTGCAGCGGGAAGGTGCGCATCATGGTTCGCTCGTCTGGGCACCCGCGTGAGCGGGCACAGATCGATTGTCGAGGCGCAGCGGCAAGACGCAATCGCCGCCGCCGCTGCCGGCACCCGACACGCGACATCGGTTGATCGTCGTCAAGGGCCGCCCACCCGGCGTCGCTAGCGTGACGAGTCATACCCGACACGAACACCGCACCGGAGCGAGCCATGAACGACACGGTCAAGTACCTCCTGGACGAAACCCGCATCCCGAAGGCCTGGTACAACATCCAGGCCGACCTGCCGCAACCCGCACCCGCCGTGCTGCACCCTGGCACGATGAAGCCTGTGGGCCCTGATGACCTTGCCCCCCGCTCTTTCCCATGGCGCTCATCCAGCAGGAAGTTTCCCTGGGCGCGGATCGAGATCCCGGACCCGGTGCGGGACGTCTACAAGCAGTGGCGCGTGACGCCCTTGTATCGTGCCCGGCGCCTGGAAAGGGTGTTGCAGACGCCGCGCGCATCTACTACAAGTACGAGGGCTCTCGCCTGCCGGAAGCCACAAGCCGAACACCGCGGTGGCGCAGGCGTTCTACAACCGCGAGGCCGGCGTCAGGAAGCTCGTGACGGAGACCGGGGCAGGGCAGTGGGGCAGCTCTCTCGCGTTTGCCGGTTCCTCTTCGGAATCGATGTCCAGGTCTTCATGGTACGGGTGTCCTATGACCAGAAGCCGTATCGACGTGCCCTCATGGAGACCTACGGTGCTCGCTGCGTCGCCTCGCCCTCGAGCGAGACCCAGTCGGGCCGGGACATCCTCGCCAAGCGAGCTGATCATCCGGGAGCCTGGGCATCGCAACCTCCGAGGCCGTTGAGGTGGCCGCCCAGCGCGATGACACCAAGTACGCGCTCGGCAGCGTCCTGAACCATGTGTTGCTGCACCAGACTGTGATCGGGATCGAGGCGCAGGCTCAGCTCGAGTTGGCGAACGACTACCCGGACGTGATCGTCGGCTGCACGGGCGGGGGATCGAACTTCGCCGGAATCATGTTCCCTTTCTGGGTGCCCAGCTGCGCGGCGGAAGGAAGATTCGGGTGGTTGCGGTGGAACCCGCGGCGTGCCCGAGCCTCACACGCGGCAAGTACGCCTACGATTTCGGGGACACCGCGCATCTCACGCCGCTCACGAAGATGCACACGCTGGGATCGACCTTCACGCCTCCGGGCTTCCATGCGGGCGGCCTGCGGTATCACGGCATGGCGCCGCTCGTTTCGCACCTGCAGGAACTGGCCTCTCACCTCGACCGCCTACCACCAGACGGCGTGTTTCGAGGCCGGCGTGCTGTTCGCGCGCGCCGAAGGCATCGTGCCGGCGCCCGAGGCCAATCATGCAGTGAGGGGGCGATCGACGGGGCCATCAAGTGCCGTGAGGAGGGCGTTTCGCGCGCGATCCTGTTCAACCTGTGCGGGCACGGGCACTTCGACATGCAGGCCTACATCGACTACTTCGGCGGAAGCTGAAGGACCTGGACTACGACCAGGCGGAGCTTGCCATGGCACTTGCCGGGCTGCCTTCCGTGCCGGAACCGGCCTAGGGGGTCCTTGGCCGCATTCTGGTCGGCCCAAGGCAAGGCGGCCAATCACCCGTGCCGCCAATGAAAAAGGCCCGCCGGAAACGGCAGGCCTTTCTTGATTCTTGGCTCCCCGACCTGGACTCGAACCAGGGACCTGCGGATTAACAGTCCGTCGCTCTACCGGCTGAGCTATCGGGGAATCGGTGAACCCGAGATTATAGATTCTCGGCCGATTCCGGTCAATTGAGGAAGACGCCGGGCGGCCGCGGGGACGCGGAAAGCCCATGGCCATCACGCTCCTGGGCGAGCAGTTCCTTGATCCGGGCACGCGCCTTGAGAAAGGGCGAATGCCTGGCCGCCTTGCCGAGGTAGGCGTCCAGGTCCTTGTTCTCTCGAACGAGCCGGCGAACCAATGCGAGGAAATGATCCGTGAGCTCCGGATCGAACTGCCTGCCACGCAGGCTTGCAATGAGGTCGAGCGCCTCTTCGACGGGCCGCGGCGGGGCATAGGGACGGCCGTGGGTGATGGCATCGAAGACGTCGGCCAAGGCGACGATTCGCGCGCTCTTGGGAATGTCCGTGCCCTTCAACTGCTTCGGATAGCCGGCGCCGTCCCACCGCTCATGGTGGTAGCGAGCAATCTCCTCCGCGATGCGTACCTGGGGAATGTCGCTCCTTGAAAGGATCTCCCCGCCCACGCGCGTATGGGCTTCGATGAATTGCCTTTCCGCGTCGCGAAGCGTCTTCTCATCCAGGAGAATCTTCTCCGGAATGCCGAACTTGCCGATGTCGTGAAGGCGTGCGGCAATGTCCAGTGCATCGCACGCGTCGCGCTCCCAGCCGATTTCCCGAGCGAGCAGGGCAGAAAGGCGGCCGACGCGGAAGCCGTGTTCGCCGGAGATGTCTTCGCGAATGTCGGCGGCGATGGCCAGTCGTTCGAGAATTTCGGTTTGGGATGTTGATAAGGCTAGTTCGGCCGATCGAGCCCTCATCTCAGCACGGACCTTTTTCAGCTCCATTTCATTGCCGCCACGTCGCAATACATCGAAGTACTGAATGCTATCTGAGTTGCACCGCTGAGCTATTGATGTGTCGATTTGCCGTCCATAGAGCCACTCAAAGATCCGATCAATAGTCCCGAGAGCCTTGTCGGACTGTCCTGCAAGTTGATATGCCTTCAGCAGCGCATACAACGCATCCGCCGCAACTGGCAACTTTCGCTGAACGGTGCCTCGTACGCATACCTCAAGCAGTGCCATACCCTCGTCAGCATTGCCGGCAGCCACCTTTAACAGCCCTTCCGATATTTGAACAATCGCCAAGAGGCGAAAGCTCTCAGTGTTTGACGTTATGAACTTTAGATAGTCGACGTGCTTCTTTGCCTTTGAAAACTGTCCCAATGAAATCAACGCCAAGATCAGGTGCTCTTCCCTGACTACTCGGCTAGCTAATTCCTCTGGGAGAACGGGGTCTTTCAACGCCTTAATGGAAAGATAGGCAGCGCGCAGCGCCTCTCTGTGAAAGCCCAATCGTGAGAGCGCTAGTGAAATGTTGCTATGCGCTTTGCCGACAAGGCCCTGATCGACAATCCCATATTCGTCGCATACCTTTAGCGACTGCCTTGAACAAGCGATTGCTTCTTCATATTGCCCCGAGTCCACAAAAAGGGCAGAAATGTTGTTCCAAGCAGAGAAGACACCAATGCCCTCATCTTGGGCGATTGCAGACTCAAGAGCTTTGAGGTGGTGCTGAAGCGCGAGCCCGCGATCACCAATTTCAGCCGCTGAAATTCCCGCCAAAGTTCGAAATCGCCGCAACTCCGAATTGCGGCGAGCTGATTGACTCAGTTCTATGCCCCTCAAGGCGATGGAGTGAATTTCCGTTGGATCGCCATGGCTATATAGATATATGGCAGATCTATAGAGGCACTCCAAACGGGTGACTATGTGGGCAGACCCTCGAATGCGCCCTAGGGCCCCTACGAGTCGGCGATGAAAGGAAACTGCTGAGGGGGAGGGCTTTGCAACTGAAATTTCATTGACGCGGGCGGCTACTCGATTCAGTAGTTGACCAAGTCCGGGCGAAGATGAAATTGAGCGCTCTTGCAGTGCGTCCTCAAGTTCGCGAATTACGCTTTCCATCGCAGTCTCCTCGCGAATCGAGGTGATGACAAAGGAGCAATGATGAGGACGAAAACTACCGCTGCAGGTCTAGTCGACTCCCACTCCCACTTCCAGACTCGGTACCTTCCTTGCCTTTGCGAAGGGCATCCCAAATCTTGGATCTCGCTTGCAGGAAGGGGGACGAATGAGCTGCTCTACCCAAATATCCATCGAGATCAGGATACTTTTGCCTGAGTTTGGCAATGAGTACCAAAAACACGTCTGTGATCTGTGGATCGAATTGCTTCCCTTTAAGACTTGCAATTTCGCGAACTGCTTCTTCTACTGGCCAAGGCTCTTTGTACGGGCGCTTGTGCGTAAGAGCATCAAAGACATCTGCTATAGCAGTAATTCTGGAGCTGAGAGGGATGGCTGTTCCAGAAAGCCCGCCTGGATATCCGGATCCATCCCACCATTCGTGATGGTGTCTCGCGATTTCCTCTGCCATTTGCATATGAGGGATGTTACTTTTTGATAGCAGCTCAGCGCCCACAGTTGTATGAGTTCGCATGATTTGCCGCTCAGCATCGTTGAGCTTATCTGGTTTGAGCAGGATCGCATCGGGCACTCCTATCTTTCCGATATCGTGAAGGCGAGCGGCCAACTCAACCATAAAGCAAACCTCTTCGTCGCATCCGTACTCTTGCGCGATCAACCCGGAAAGCATACCTACGCGGTAGGAATGTTCGCCAGTCGAATCGTCTCGAAGCTCTGCAGTAACTGCAAGGCGCTCGAGCATTTCGATGCGCGAACGGAAAA
The DNA here is from genome assembly GCA_016711875.1 of Betaproteobacteria bacterium. Taxonomy (GTDB): domain Bacteria; phylum Pseudomonadota; class Gammaproteobacteria; order Burkholderiales; family Usitatibacteraceae; genus FEB-7. The sequence goes on from JADJSD010000003.1 coordinate 204,318, forward strand.
GCTCCTGCTCAGCAATCTTCCCTTTGAGGGCCGCTTCTTGACGTGCTAGTCGGACTTCTTCAGAGACCTTTTCCTCTATAGACTGGCCTAATCGCTCCAAATGAAGCTTAAGGTGATTGAGAGCATTCTCTTGTTGAGTTTGTCTCGTGGCCTCCATCATCTCCCGAAGGTAAATGAGAGCTCGCTCTGGTTGACCAATAATTTCGAATGCCCTAACTAGGGCACCCAAAGTGTCTCTTAGCATGGCGCGAACGAGGCGAGCCCGTTCAAGCGTTGCGGTCAGTCTCGAAATTCCAACATCAATTTTTCCTGCATGGACCTCATATAGTCCTTCAGCAATTGCCGCGGCGATTTCCGCGCGCGGTGACTGAGACTCTTTCGCCAAGGCTCTGGCGATCTCACACCGCTCTCTAGCCTTGTCAAGGCTGTTCACCTCCAGCAACAAACGCGTGTAGTAGTTCTCTCGCAATACACGCGAATTTTTTTCAGCGGCCGTTGTGGGGGCCGGGCTTTCCCGCACAGATGTTTCCGCTGCGCGAAGGCCTCTTCCAAAATCCTCCAAATGAAGCGCGCAAAGAGCAATGTTCGAAAATGCGCTCGGCCGGATTGATGACAAATTGCCATTGCTCTCGGTCATCTGAATTGCATGCTCAAAGCACGATATCGCATCGCGATACTGGGCCGCGTACATGAGTGCGACACCTAAATTTACCCAAACGACACACTCCGAATGTGTGTCATCAAGTTCGCGAGCAATTTCCAGGGCGCTCGCATAGCACTCAACTGCTGAGGAGATGTTCCCCGTATCTGCCTGCGTAATGCCAAGAAGGGTAAGCGCCCGACGCTTTAAGGCCTTTTGACCTGCTTTTTCGGCGAGTTGAACTGCGGCGGTTGCAGGTTCAATTGCTGCAAACCCTTGACCGGAAAGGTAAAAATAGTGGGACGCGTTGAGGAGAAGGTCGATTCGAACGTCCGAAAGTTCGCATCCCTTGAGCCGTACAACGGCGTCAACAGCCTGTCGGACAAAGTCAACCTGTGCGTATGAGCCGGACTGAAGACCCGTCTTTACAGCTTCGGCGACGCGAATCAGCGCTTCCCGCCCAGCATCTGTTCCCAAATTTGGGACCTTGCTGAGGACGGCCAAATTGTTGTCTGCAGTCGGGCTCACAAGTCGTTGTTTTTGCATCTCAATTCAACTATGCTGCATACTACACCTGTAATCTGTCAAATAACTAGGGTGCGGGTCCAGCTTGCTGGAAATCGCTCCTGCCAAGGGCAGCTAATGCCCGCGCACACGATTCATTCTGCGGATGTAAGAGCGGATGCGTCAGATTGTGCGCGTCCTAACGATCCTCAGAAAGCTTAGGTGAGCTGGCGACGTAAATTGCGCCAGTCCGTTTTCTTTTAGCTTGAATAGGGGACCCACGTATGGAATTCGCCAAGACTGAACTGAGCGTCATCGAAGAGACCATCCAGGCCGCTGCCAGCAACGACATCCGTGAGCTCAACGACCTGCAGCTTGCCCTCATCGGCGGCGGTATCGGCGACGTCATCGTTGCCTGATCACACACTCAACTAAGGGAGATCATCAAATGGAATTCGCCAAGACTGAACTGAGCGTTATCGAAGAGACCATCCAGGCCGCTGCCAGCAACGACATCCGTGAGCTCAACGACCTGCAGCTTGCCCTCATCGGCGGCGGTATCGGCGACGTCATCGTTGCCTGATCACACACTCAACTAAGGGAGATCATCAAATGGAATTCGCCAAGACTGAACTGAGCGTCATCGAAGAGACCATCCAGGCCGCTGCCAGCAACGACATCCGTGAGCTCAACGACCTGCAGCTTGCCCTCATCGGCGGCGGTATCGGCGACGTCATCGTTGCCTGATCACACACTCAACTAAGGGAGATCATCAAATGGAATTCGCCAAGACTGAACTGAGCGTCATCGAAGAGACCATCCAGGCCGCTGCCAGCAACGACATCCGTGAGCTCAACGACCTGCAGCTTGCCCTCATCGGCGGCGGTATCGGCGACGTCATCGTTGCCTGATCACACACTCAACTAACGGAGATTATCAAATGGAATTCGCCAAGACTGAACTGAGCGTCATCGAAGAGACCGTCCAGGCCGCTGCCAGCAACGACATCCGTGAGCTCAACGACCTGCAGCTTGCCCTCATCGGCGGCGGTATCGGCGACGTCATCGTTGCCTGATCACACACTCAACTAACGGAGATTATCAAATGGAATTCGCCAAGACTGAACTGAGCGTCATCGAAGAGACCGTCCAGGCCGCTGCCAGCAACGACATCCGTGAGCTCAACGACCTGCAGCTTGCCCTCATCGGCGGCGGTATCGGCGACGTCATCGTTGCCTGATCACACACTCAACTAAGGGAGATCATCAAATGGAATTCGCCAAGACTGAACTGAGCGTTATCGAAGAGACCATCCAGGCCGCTGCCAGCAACGACATCCGTGAGCTCAACGACCTGCAGCTTGCCCTCATCGGCGGCGGTATCGGCGACGTCATCGTTGCCTGATCACACACTCAACTAAGGGAGATCATCAAATGGAATTCGCCAAGACTGAACTGAGCGTCATCGAAGAGACCATCCAGGCCGCTGCCAGCAACGACATCCGTGAGCTCAACGACCTGCAGCTTGCCCTCATCGGCGGCGGTATCGGCGACGTCATCGTTGCCTGATCACACACTCAACTAAGGAGATCATCAAATGGAATTCGCCAAGACTGAACTGAGCGTCATCGAAGAGACCATCCAGGCCGCTGCCAGCAACGACATCCGTGAGCTCAACGACCTGCAGCTTGCCCTCATCGGCGGCGGTATCGGCGACGTCATCGTTGCTTGACGTGTGCAAAGCGAGGGCCTAAGTTTGCTTCGTGTTTATGCTGAGTTCAATTACGCGTCTTGTAGGTTGCATTGATTGCGGACGGTGGCTTACCAATACAACCGTGAATCCGGCCTTCGAAAGGGCACCCGCGATGTCTGCCTCAAGTGCCATATCAAGCTGATCAAACGCTTCATCCAAGAACAAGATTTGCGGTCGCCTGTAAAGCGCCCGAGCCAATAGCACCCGCTGCTTCTGCCCCCCCGACAGGGCCGTCCCCAGCGAACCGACGATCGAGTTGTACCCCATGGGCATCGCGGAAACGTCCGCGTCGATCATGGCGAGCTTCGCGCATTCCCGCACCCGCTCCGGGTCGTGCTCGGGATCGAAGAAGCTGATGTTGTCCTCGATTGTTCCCACGAAGAGCTGGTCGTCCTGCATCACCGCGCCAATGCGCCGACGGTAGTGCCCCAGGTCCCAGTCCTTCAGGTTTCGGCCGTTTACCCGCAGTGATCCTTCCGTGGGCTCCAGCAGCCCCACCAGCACCTTGATGAGCGTCGTTTTCCCGCATCCCGAGGGACCGACGATCGCGACCGTTTCGCCCGGTGTCACGGAAAAATCCACCCCCCGGAACACGAACCCTTCCGGTCCATAGGCGTATGCGAGTCCCTCGGCCTCGATGGTAAGCAGCCCCGCGGCACCCTCGCCCGGCAGCGACGGCAGGGCACGCTCCTCTTCGGCGAGCGCGATATCCGCAATCCGTTCGGCGTGCAGGTCCAGCATCCGGAAGTCGTTCCATTTCTCCACGAGGGCGTTCACCCGCGTGAGAAAGACGATCTTGAAGCCGAGGAATGCGTAGAGCATGCCCACGGAGAAGCGGCCTTCCATCACGGCCATCGCTCCCAGCCAGATGACGGCCACGTTTTCCAGGCCGAAAATGAGCGCAGCCGAGGCACGCTGGGCGATACCCACGTTCTGCACCTTCACGCCGGCATTCACCTGGTCCACCACGAGGTTCTGGTAGGCTGCCCGGCGCTCGTTCTCGCGCAGGTTGAGCTTGATCGCCATCATCCCGCGCAGCGTCTCGATGAAATGAGTGCCGCTCTTCGCCTCGTGCGAGAGCTGTTCGTCAGTCGCATAGCGCTGCGGGTAGTAAAGCGCCCATCGGATGATCACGTAGAGGAGCGTCGCGCCCACCACGACGGCGGTGAGCGTGAGGCTGTACCACGCCATCACCAGGAGCGTGAGCACGACCATGATTCCGTCCACGACGGTCTCGACGAAAGTGGTGGTGAGGGTGCGCTGCACGGCGTCCACGCTGCGAAACTTCAAGACGATGTCGCCGATGTTGCGCTTCTCGAACCACGAGAGCGGCAGCCGCACCATGTGCGAGAAGAGCGTCGAGAGCAGGCGCAGGTTCACGTTCGTGGACAGGTACACGCTCACCCAGGCTCGCACTGCCGTCACTGCCACCGTGATCACGACCAGGGCCCCGAAGGCCACCCCCAGCACCGTGAGCAGGTCCCGGTCGCGGCCGACGATCACGCGGTCGACCACCAGTTGCAGGAAGAAAGGCATGGCGATCGCGAAGACCTCGAGCGCAAGCGACAGGATCAGGATCTGCGCAAGGGTTCCCTTCAGCCCGCTCGCCACACCCAGCAGCTGCGTCGCGCTCACCTTCTCACGCTCGTCTCGCCGGCGGAAAGTGGCGGTGGGCGAGAACTCCATCGCGATGCCCGTGTAGTGGCGCGATGCCTCGTCGAGCGGCATCACGCGCCTTCCGCGGGCCGGGTCGTGCACGACGAGCTTGCGGCCCCGCACGCCCACCAGGACGACGAAGTGATTCATGTCCCAGTGCAGCAGGGCCGGCAGGGTCAGCTTGCCCAGTGCCTCGAGCGGTGCCTGCACGCCGCGCGCGGTGAGACCCATGCCCTCGGCGATCTGGGCCACGTTCTTGAGCGTCACGCCCTTGAGCGAGGGCGAGAGCCGCACCCGCATGGCCGACAGGTCCGTGAGGTAGCCGTGGAACGAGGCGACCATCGCGAGGCAGGCGATGCCGCACTCGGGCGCCTCGCTTTGCAGGATCACCGGCGTGCGCCGTCCGAAGAGGCTCATCAGAGCCGCCCCCGCAGCTGCAGCACCGGCTCGAAGAGCCACTCGAGGAGCGTGCGACGCTCGAGAAGGATGTCCGCGTTCACCAGCATGCCGGGCCGAAGCGGGATCTCGTTGCCCAAGGCGGCGACGCTCTGGCGATCGAGCTTCACGTCGACGCGGTAGACCGGCTCCTTCACCGTGAGGGGGCCCAACTTCTCGCCGGGTGACCAGACGGTGCGGCTGATCTCGATCACCTTGCCCTTGTACTGGCCGAACCGTTCGTGCGGGAAGGCTTCGTAGCGCAGCACCACGTCCTGGCCCTTGTTGATGAACCCGATCGCTCGCGAGGGCACCAGCAGCTCGGCGTGCAGGCCGCTGCCCTTGGGCAGCACCGTGGCGAGCGGCGCATCCGCGGCGACGCCCTGGCCTCGGACGACGGCAATGTTGGTCACCGTGCCGGCCACCGGGGCCTTGATCTGCGTTTCGCGACGGGCTTCGGCATTCGCGAGGTTCTCCTGGATCTCCGAGAGCTGCCGGGCCAGCTGGTCGATCTGCCCGCGCGAGCGAAGCTGGATGGAGGGCTCCTCCATGCGGATGGCGGCGAGGTCCCGGTCCACCTGGGAGCGGGCACGGCGCAGCGTCTGCAGCTTGATTTCCTGGTCCGTGACCTCGTTCGCCTTCTGCTTGGCCACCAGGTCCGACACGAACTTCTCGGCGGCGAGCTTCTGGTAGCGTGCGGCTTCCTCGCGGGCGGCGCGGATGCGCGTCTCCTGCAGCCTGAGTTCGCGGTCGGCCTGGGCCAGTTCGCTTTCCAGGTCCTTGGCCCGGCGCTTGGCCTGCGCAACCTGCTGCTCGCCCAGTTCCCGCAGCTGCTCCTGCTCGCGTTCGAGCAATGCCCGGCGGCTCGCGAGTTCCTGCGCGGAGGTCTCGGCCGTCGATCGGTCGTAGGTGATTCGGGCCATGACGGCACCGGCTTCGACCTCGTCGCCTTCCTTGATGAGCAACTCCGATACCCGGCCGGGGTCGGGGATCAGCACGCGGGCCGCACCCACGTCGAGCGCGATGCTGCCCTCGACTCGCTCCCGCCGGGTGTACTCGCCCCAGATGGCGACGGCGAGAAGGATGGCGGCAATCGTCGCGGCCAGCAGGGTATAGACCCAGTAGGCGATGGGCCGGGCGAGCGTGGTCTCGCCCAGGTACTTCTCGCGTTGGGCGTCGACCGCCTCCTTGCGGAAGAGGCTGCGGCTCATGCGCGGGCGCTCGCGCGCGGCGCGAGGCGGGGACCGGTGGATTGCGTGGAGATCATGCTGGCCTCGGATTGTAAGTCATCGAGGCCCGGCCGGACGGGCTATCGGCGGCCCGCCCGGCGCGCGTACGTCGAACCCCCGGGCCTATTCGGCCTTGATACCCGCTTCGCGGATGGCCTTGCCCCACTTGAGGAGTTCCGCCTTCTGGAAGTCGGCGAACTGCTCGGCCGTCATCGGCAGGAACTTGGCGCCCTCCGATTCGAGGCGCTTCACGACCTCCGGCGACTGCATGATCTTCAACACCTCGGCGTTCAGGCGCTTCACGATCTCCGGCGAGGTGCCGGCCGGCGCGAAGAGGCCGATCCAGTTGCTCACGGCAAAGCCGGGCAGCCCCGACTCGGCGACCGTGGGCACGTCCGGCAGGGCCACCGCGCGGGTCGTGCCGATGACGGCGAGAGCCCGCAGCCGGCCGGCCTTCACCATCGGCATCACCGTGGGCATCGTCGCGAAGGCCATCGTCGTCTGTCCGCCCACGAGGTCCGTGATGGCGGGGGAATTGCCCTTGTAAGGCACGTGCACGATATCCACCTTGGCTGCCGACTTGAACATCTCGCCCGCGAGGTGGCTCGTGGTGCCGGTGCCCCCCGAGGCGTAGGTGAGCTTGCCGGGCTGGGCCTTGGCGAGCGCGATGACGTCAGTCACGTTCTTCGCCTTCACGTCCGGATGCACCACCAGAAGGCCTTCCGCATCCAGCACGTGGGCGATGGGCACGAAGTCCTTCACGGGGTCGAACGGCATCGTCTTCATCAGGTGGACGTTGACCGCATGGGTGCCGATGTTGCTCATGAGAATGGTGTAGCCGTCGGGCGCGGCCTTCGCCACCAGGTCGGCGCCGATGTTCCCACCGGCCCCGGTGCGGTTCTCGACCACGACGGGCTGCCCCCAGAGGTCGGACAGCTTCTGTCCGATGACCCGGGCGAAGGTGTCGGCGATCCCGCCGACGGCGAACGGCACGATGAGCTTGATGGCCTTGTTGGGGTAGCCCTGCGCCTGTGCGAGGGCCGCCGCCGGGGCGGCGAGCACCGCCAGCGCCACGAGACTCGTGAAGATCTTCCGCATGATTCGTTCTCCTCAGTTTCTGGTCTTTTGGTGGGTCAGCGGCCCATCGCCGCGGCGAAGAGCCCTTCGAAATCCGCCCGCGAAACCGGCCGCGGGTTGGTGGCCGTCGAATGGTCGGCCAGCGCGCCGTCCACCATCCGGGGCAACACGGCGTCCTCGACGCCCATCGCCCGCAGCGAGCGGGGCAAGCCGATCGCTGCGTTCAGTTCCTCGATGAAGCCCGGCAGCGCCACGCCCGAGGATACGCCGAGCGCCTTCGCGAGCGCATCGCACTTCGCGACGGCGTGGTCGTGGTTGAAGCGCAGAACCGCCGGCAGGATCACCGCGTTCAACGTCCCGTGGTGCAACACCGGGTCCTTCAGGCCACCGAGCGGGTGCGACATGGAATGGACCGCGCCCAGGCCCTTCTGGAACGTGAGGCCGCCCTGCAGCGAGGCCATCATCATGTTCCACCGCGCCTCGCGGCTTGCCCCTTCGGCCACGGCCGTGCGGATCCATCGGGCGGCCCGCGCCGCACCATCGAGGGCGATCGCATCGGCCGGAGGATTCACGCGAGGGGAGAGATAGGTCTCGATGCAGTGGGTGAGGGCATCCATGCCGGTCGCGGCCGTAAGGCGCGGTGGGAGGCCCAGTGTGAGTTCCGGATCGCAGATCGCCACCCGCGGGATCATGGGCGGGCCGATGATGCCCAGCTTGCTGCCGTCCCGAAGGGTGATCAGGGAAGCGCGCCCGACCTCGCTGCCGGTGCCGGCCGTCGTGGGAATGGCCACGAGGGGCGCCACCCGGGACGTGATCTTCGCCATGCCTCCCCGGATGGCGGCGTACTGGCCGATGGGGCCCTCGTGCGTCGCGAGCAGCGCCACGGCCTTGCCCAGGTCGATGGGCGAGCCGCCGCCCACGGCGACGATGCCGTCGCACCCGCCCTCGCGGTAAACCCGCGTGGCCTCCTCGACGGCTTCCTCGGTCGGGTTCTGCGGCGTGCGGTCGTAGACCTCGTGCGGCATGCCCGCGAGCGCCTCTCGCACCCGCGCGAAGACCGGGCCGGCGGCGAGCCCCGGGTCGGTGACGACGAGGGGCCGGGTGATGCCAGCCGACCGGGCGATGTCCGCGGCGCGCGCGACCACGCCGAAATCGAATTCGATGGTGGTGAGGTAGTTGATGAGTGCCATGGAGGGTCAGTCTTCCGGTGCGAAGGCGGCGACGCGCACGAGGCGCCTGATCGCCGGCCGCTCGATGAGCTTGCCCTCGAAGACGAGGGGGCGGGTGGGATCTTCCTCGAAAGCGGCCACGATGCGACGCGCGCGATCGATCTCGGCGGACGTCGGCGTGAAGGACTCGACGATAGCCCGTACCTGGCTCGCGTGCTTGGCGGCCTTGCCCGTCATGCCAAGCGCCTTGGCCCGGGAGCACGATTCGCGCAGCCCGGCGAGATCGTCGATGACGGGATAGGGAGAGTCCAGGCAGTCGACCCCGGCCCACGCCGCGGCATGAACCACGCGCGAACGGGCATAGAGCAGGGGCTCCCAGGCCATTTCGCAACCGAGGGCCGTGGACAGGTCGAATCCGCCGAAGACGAGAGCCTTCAGTCGCGGGCTGGCCCGGGCGATGGCCGCGCAATGCTCGAGCCCTTCGCAGGTCTCGATGATCGGGTAGAACTCGACGGGGGCGGCCGACGAAAGTTCGACGGCACGCGAGATCGCGGCCGTCCCATTCACCTTGGGCAGCATCAGCGCGCCCAGAGGGCCGGGGTTGCGCGAGAGGGCGCGGATGTCTTCGTCGCCTTCCGGTGTACCGATCTCGTTCACGCGGGCGACGACTTGCATGCCCGGCGGGACCGCGAGGCCGGGAAGGGCCGAGGCGACCGCCTCACGGCCCTCGTCCTTGCGCCCGGGCGGCACGGCGTCCTCGAGGTCGATGCAGACCAGGTCCGCGCCGCTGGCGAGCGCGGCCGGCAGCACGTCGAGGGCGAGCGCGCCCACGAAGAGCATCGCCCTCCGGCGCACGGCCTCAGGCATGGGCCTTCAGCATGTTGTCGTAGTTCACGCGCTGGTGGGCCTCGATGGGGTCGGCCCCGGCGCGGATCTCTGCGATCACGCGCTCTTCCGTGGCCCGGACCTTCTGCGCGAAGGTGATCACCTCGGCGATCCGCTCGTGGGGAATCACCACGGTGCCGTTGTCGTCGGCGAGGATGTAGTCGCCGGGGCGCACGCGCACGCCGCCCAGCCGGATCTCCATGCCGTAGCCGGCACAGGCCGACCGCCCGCGCACCGACTGCTGCGCGATGCCCTTGCAGTAGACGGGCATGCCGTAGACCTTGTACTCGTCCACGTCGCGCACCACGGCGTCCGAGACGCAGCCCACGAGTCCGTTGTGCTTGGCCGTCGCGCCCGCGACGCCGCCGAAGCTGTTGATGTGCGGGTTCTCGGAGCCGTCGACCACCAGCACCGAGCCTGCGCCGCCCTTCACGATGGCGCGCAGCGTGCCGAGCACGATGGACTCCTCGGCCTGGCCGAAGGGCACGACCTTCAGGGTCGCGGCCGGGCCGGCGATCTTGGCGCAGGGGTAGATGGGCAGGATGCCCTGCGGGGCGCCTTCGATACCGAGGCGATCGAGGGCGTCGGATACGTTGGGGGTCGAGACGGCAAGCAACTGGCTGACGAGGCGGCTGTCGGTCTGGGCCATCGGGTCGTTCTCCAAGGGTGTTGAGGCGGTGCGCCCAATGCTAGACTTCGCCGATACTCAAGGCGAATGAATATTTTTGAAGTCATCATCAAATTTCGCTTAACTGGAGCGAATGACCATGGATGACCTGGCCCCGCGCGATCCCGACAGCCCCTCCCGCGTCTTCGACATGGAGACGCTGCGTTCGCTCGTGGCGCTCGCGGACCTGGGCAGCCTTGCCCTCGCCAGCGGGCGTATCGGGCGCACCCAGGCGGCTCTCAGCCAGCAGATGCGTCGCCTCGAGGAGCGCGCGGGGCAGCCTCTCTTCAGCCGGGATTCGCGCCGCCTCGTCCTCACGGAAGCCGGGCAGTTGATGCTCGGCTACGCGCGCCGCATCCTCGCCCTCAACGACGAGGCACGGCAGGCCCTTCGCCGCACGGGGGTGTCGGGGGAGGTGAGATTCGGTTCCTCCCAGGATTTCGGCGAGACCTGGCTGCCTCCGGTGCTCGCGCAGTTCCGCAAGGCGTTTCCCGCCGTCCGCATCGAGGTGCGCATCGACGGCGGCACGCGCTCGGTGGAAGCGGTGGAGGCCGGGCAACTCGACGTGGCCCTGGCCCTCGGCCTGGGCGAGCGGGGCGACTGCGAGCGCATCGGCCAGCTGCCGCTCGTGTGGATCGCGCACAAGGATTTCGCGTGGGACGGCCGGGAGAGCCTGCCCCTCGCGCTCTTCACCGCGCCGTGCCGGTTCCGCAACCGGGGCACGGCCGCTCTCGACGGCGCCGGCATCGGCTGGAACATCGCGCTCACGAGCCCGAGCCTGTACGGCGTGTGGGCCGCGGTGAACGCGGGCCTGGGCGTCACGGTACGTACGCCCGAGGGTTTGCTGCCGGGGCTCGAGATCGTGAACGGGAAGTTCGGCCTGCCGGACCTGGGCAGCGTCGATGTCACGCTCTACTTCGGGAAGGGGCCGCGCAGCCCCGCGGTCGAGAGCCTGGCGGGTTTGCTGCGGGACCGCCTCGGCCATCGCATCGACGATCTCGAGTCGAGCCTGCCGAAGCGCACGGCCCCGCGCCGTCCCCGTTCGCGGCGGCCAGCGGCCGTCGTTTCTGCGTAGCGAGGGCTTCGGGCAGGGGGCTTGCCATCCCGGGCGGGATGGTGATAACTTGGTCACCATGGGTGATCATCCTGTCACCCGCCTTCGAGAAAGCCCATGGAAACCCTTCTCACCGCACGGCAGGCCGAAATCCTGGCGACCATCCGGTCCTTCCTCGCCGAGACGGGGCGCCCACCTTCCCGGCCGGAACTCGCGAAGATCCTGGGCATCGCCTCCACCAACGCCATCCACAAGCATCTCGAGGCGCTGGTCCGCAAGGGCGCCATCGAGCTCGAGCCCCACGTGGCCCGCGGCATTCGCCTGCTGGAAGAGGCCGGCCTGCCCCTCATCGGCCGCGTCGCTGCCGGCAGCCCCATGCTCGCCATCGAGAACGTCATGGGCCGCTACCCGGTGGATCCGTCCCTCTTCACCCCGCGCGCCGACTACCTCCTGCAGGTGAGCGGCCTCAGCATGCGCGACGAAGGCATCCTCGATGGCGACTGGATCGTCGTGCACCGCACCAGCGAGGCGCGCAACGGCCAGATCGTCGTGGCTCGCGTGGGCAGCGACGTCACCGTGAAGCGCCTCAAGGTCCGCGGCTCCAAGGCCGAGCTCATCCCGTCCAACCCGGATTTCCAGACCCTCCACCTGGATCTCGAACGCGACAGTCTCGAGATCGAGGGCATCGCGGTGGGCGTGATCCGCAATCTCATGGCCGGCCCCCCGCCTTCGCGCGGCCGCCGGGTGTCCGCATGAGCGCCGTGCTCGATCCGGCACGCGTTCCCGGCGTCTGGCGCGGGGGGGAAGTCGATGCAGCCTCGCCCCCCGGTGTTCCCTCGGGCCATGCACGCCTCGATCTCGAGTTGCCCGGAGGCGGCTGGCCGCGCGGGGCGCTCACGGAAATCCTGCACGACGGCGTGGGCCTGGGTGAGGTGTCGCTTCTCTTCGGCGCGCTCGCGCGCATCGCGCAGGAGGGCCGCACCATCGCCTGGATCAACCCGCCGCACCTTCCCTACGCGCCCGCCCTGGCTTCGGCCGGCGTGGCGCTCGACGCTTGCCTGGTGGTCCGCCCTGCCACGCACGAGGATGCGCTCTGGTCTGCCGACCAGGCGCTTCGCTCGGGCGCGTGCGGGGCGGCTCTTTTTTGGCTCCCCGAAAAAACGGACTACGCCTGGCTGCGCCGGTTGCAGATGGCTGCGGAGTCCGGAAAGGCGCTCGCCGTGCTCTTCCGCCCCATCGGCGCGTTGTCGCAGGCTTCCCCGGCGCACCTGAGGCTCGTGGTCGGATCCCGTGGCGGCAACCTGACGGTCAAGGTACCCAAGCGGCGCGGTCCGCCCCTTCATACCCCCATCACCCTGCGTACCCCCGGCCGTCCCGCCGCGCGCGTCGCGGCCTGAGGTTCGTTCCCATGCTCTGGGTCGCGCTCGAGTTGCCCGAATTGCCCCTGCAGCTCCTGGAGCGCGCCAGCGAATCGGCGCCTCCCCTCGTGGTATCGGAGGGGCCGTCGCAAAGACCGATCGTCGCCTGTGCCAACGATGCCGCCCAGGTCGCTGGCGTGCGCGAAGGCATGACGGTCGCCGCGGCCCAGGCGCTGGCCGGTTCGCTTCGCTGCGTCCCTCGCGACGAAGCGGCCGAGCGTGAAGCCCTCGAGCGGCTTGCCGGCTGGGCCGCGCAGTTCACGTCCACGGTCTCGCTCGAGCCCACCGGCCTCGTCCTCGAGATCTCCGGGAGCCTTCGTCTCTTCGGGGGCCTGGGCAAGCTGCTCGCCGCGCTGAAGGGCGGGGTGCGCCGCCTCGGCTTTTCGGCCACGTACGGCGTCGCGCCCACGCCACTCGCGGCCCGTGTCTTCGCGCGTGCCGAGGTACGGGGCATCGCGGTGCGAAGCTGCACGACCCTGGCGGATCTTCCCGCGCGCCTGGCGGAACTCCCGCTCTTCCTGCTCGAATGGCCCGGCCGCACTCAGGAGACGCTTGCCGATCTCGGCATCCTCCGCGCGAGAGACGCCCTGGCACTGCCGCGTTCGGGGTTCGCCCAGCGCTTCGGGCCCCAGGCGCTCGCGCTCCTGGATCGTCTCGCCGGCCGCGTGCCCGATCCGCGCGTGCCCTACGAGCCGCCCGCGCGTTACAAGGCGCGTCTCGAGTTGCCGGCCGAGGCCGATGGCGTCGAGGCCATCCTGTTCCCGCTGCGGCGTCTCCTCGCCGAAATGGAAGGCACGCTCCGGGGCCGGGGCGCGGGCGTGCAGGGCCTCGATCTCGTCCTCGAACATCCGGGCAGGCGCTCGACGCGGCTTGCCCTCGCATTCCCCACGCCCGAGCGCGAGGCGGACTTCATCCTGTCCATCGCGCGAGAGCGGTTGGGCCGCACGGAGCTGCCCGCGCCCACCGTCGCGTTGCGCCTCGTCGCGGAGCGGCTGCAGTCCTGCGCCCCTCGCGAGACGAGCTGGCTTTCCGGCCGTGAGGAGAAAGCCGTGGGCCGCGCACGCCTCATCGAAAGGCTCTCGGCCCGGCTCGGCAACCCGCGCGTCTTCGGCATCGCGCTCGCGGACGACCATCGCCCCGAGCGGGGCTGGCGCTCGTCGAACCCGGCGCCCCGATCGGCGTGGGACGGCGGCGCACGCCCTGCGTGGCTGCTCAACCGGCCGCAGCGTCTCGTGGCGGGTGCGGCCGGCCCCTCGCTTCAGGGCAAGCTGGATCTCGTGACAGGGCCCGAGCGCATCGAAACGGGCTGGTGGGACGGCGAGCCCGTGAGCCGCGACTACTTCGTCGCGGCCAACCCGACCGGCGAAACCTACTGGATCTACCGCGAGCGCCGCGAGCCCGGCGCCTGGTACCTGCACGGCGTCTTCGCGTGAAGCGAGCCCGCCCATGGTCCCCGCCTACGCGGAGTTGCACTGCGTCTCCAATTACTCGTTCCTGCGCGGCGCCTCCGATCCGGAGGAACTCGTCGAACGCGCCGCCAGGCTCGGCTATGCGGCCCTCGCCATCACGGACGAATGCTCCGTCGCCGGTGTCGTGCGCGCGCACCTGGCCGCGAAGAAGGCGGGCATCCGACTCCTTGTCGGCACCGAGGTCTCACTCGCCTGCGGGCTGAGGCTCGTCCTCCTCGCCCGCGACCTCGCCGGCTACGAAACCCTCTGCGGCCTCATCACCGCCGCGCGCCGTGCCGCGCCCAAGGGCAGCTATCGCCTGACGCGCTGCGGGTTCGCGACGCCCGTGACCGGCATCGTCGCCCTCTGGCGGCCCGGGGCGGGGGAGGGCCCGGAGGGCGGCGAATGGGTCGGCGCCACTTTCCCGGGCATGGCCTGGATCGCGGCCGAACTGCACAAGGGGGCCCACGACGGGCACGAGCTGGCGCGGTTGCGGGAGCTCGGCATCGCAACCGGGTTGCCGCTCGTCGCATGCGGGGACGTGCACATGCACGCGCGCGGCCGAAAGCGCCTGCAGGACGTCCTCACGGCCATCCGCCTGCGGACGAGCCTCGCCGAGGCCGGGCGCCGCCTTCAGCCGAACGCCGAACGCTATCTCCGGCCGATCGATCGCCTCGCGAAAATCTACCCGCCGGAACTCCTCTTCGAGAGCCTCGAGGTGGCCTCGCGCTGTACCTTTTCGCTGGATGAGATCCGCTACGAGTATCCCGACGAACTCGTCCCCCCGGGAGAGACGCCCGCCTCGCACCTGGGGAAGCTCACCGCCGAGGGCCTCGCCCGCCGCTATCCCGCCGGCCCCCCCGGCAGCGTCGTCGCCACCGTCCGGCACGAGCTTCGTCTCATCGCGCAGATGGGCTACGAGCCCTTCTTCCTCACGGTCCATGACATCGTCGTGTTCGCGAGGGGCAAGGGCATCCTGTGCCAGGGCCGGGGCTCGGCGGCCAACTCCGCCGTGTGCTACTGCCTGGGCATCACGGAAGTGGATCCGGGCCGGATGTCCGTGCTCTTCGAACGGTTCATCTCGAAGGAGCGGGGCGAGCCGCCGGACATCGACGTCGACTTCGAGCACCAGCGCCGCGAGGAGGTGATCCAGTACCTCTATGCCAAGTACGGCCGCGAGCGGGCGGCGCTCACGGCCGTGGTCATCACCTACCAGCCCCGCAGCGCCGTGCGCGACGTCGGCAAGGCCCTGGGGCTCTCGCTGGATCAGGTCGACCTGCTCGCGAAGAGCCTTTCATGGTGGGACAACCCCGAGGCGCTGCGGCAGCGCATCGCCGAGGCCGGGTTCGATCCGGATAGCGCGGTGCTCCGGCAGGTGGTCGATCTCACGCGCCAGCTCGTGGGCTTCCCTCGCCACCTGTCGCAGCATCCCGGCGGCTTCGTCATCGACAACCGCAATCTCTCGCGCCTCGTTCCCGTGGAGAACGCCACGATGCCCGGGCGCACCGTCATCCAGTGGGACAAGGACGACCTCGACGCGATGGGCCTGCTCAAGGTGGACGTGCTGGGCCTGGGGATGCTCTCGTGCATCCGCCGTGCCCTCGACCTCGTGAATGGCTACCGGGGCTCGCGCCTCTCGATGGCGGACATTCCCGCCGAGGACCCGGCCGTCTACGCGATGGCGCAGAAGGCGGACACGCTCGGCGTCTTCCAGATCGAATCGCGTGCCCAGATGGCCATGCTGCCGCGCCTGAAGCCCGCCTGCTTCTACGACCTCGTGATCGAGGTGGCCATCGTGAGGCCGGGTCCCATCATGGGGAAGATGGTCCACCCCTACCTGCGCCGCCGGGAAGGCAAGGAGCCCGTGAGCTACCCCAGCCCCGCCGTGAGGAGCGTGCTCGAACGCACGCTCGGCGTCTCCATCTTCCAGGAGCAGGTGATGCAACTCGCCGTGGTGGCTGCGGGCTTCACGCCCGGCGAGGCCGACAGCCTGCGGCGCGCCATGGCCGCCTGGCGCCGCCGCGGCGGCATCGAGCCCTTCCGCGAGAAGCTCGTGGGCGGCATGCTCGCCCGGGGCTACGCGCTCGCCTACGCGGAGCAGATCTACCAGCAGATCCAGGGCTTCGGGGAATACGGCTTTCCCGAATCCCACGCCGCCAGCTTCGCGTTGCTGGTCTACGTGTCCTGCTGGCTCAAGTGCCACGAGCCGGCCGCCTTCGCCTGCGCGCTCCTCAACAGCCAGCCGCTCGGCTTTTACAACCCGTCCCAGATCGTCCAGGACGCGCAGCGCCACGGTGTGGAGGTTCGCCCGGTCTGCGTGCTCGCCAGCGAGGTCGAAAGCACGCTGGTGCCCGGCAGGTGGGCAGCCGGCCATTCGGCTCGGGTTGGGGATGGTTTCAGGGTTTAAAGTGGATTCTGCGATATCAATCGTAAACTCACGAAATAAAAAGATTTTTGAATCCGCCGATGAGCTGGCCCATCAAGCGGGACTCGACCGTCACGACCTGGCCTGCCTCGCCCGGGCGGACGCCCTGTCGGCGCTGGCCGGTCACCGCAGGGCAGCCCTTTGGAGCACCCTGGCCGTGGAGGAGAGGACGGCGCTCGGCATGCCGGCCCCGCTCGATCTCTCACCGGCCCCCGTCCACGCGGCCTCGGAGGGTGAGGAGGTCGTGTCGGACTACGCCTCCGTGGGACTCACGCTTCGCCGTCATCCCCTGGCCATCATCCGTCCCCAGCTCAAGGCGAAGCGCATGGCGACGGCCGAGGAAGTCTCGGCCGCGCGCCACGGCCAGTGGATCCGCACCGCGGGGCTGGTCACCTGCCGCCAGCGGCCCTCGACGGCGAGCGGCGTGCTCTTCGTGACCCTCGAGGACGAGACGGGCTACGTGAACCTGGTCGTTTGGAGCCACCTCGTGGAGGCCAACCGCCGCGCCCTGCTGGGTTCAAGGCTGCTGGGCGTGGCGGGGGCGGTGCAGAAACAGGGGATCGTCGTGCACGTGATCCCGCAGCGCTTCGAGGACCTCACGGCGCTGCTGGGGGCGCTTCGCACGGCGAGCCACGATTTCCACTAGCTCCGGGCGGCGAGCCAGGGCTTCGCCCACCCCAGGCCCGCGCTTGTGCCCGCCTTGGGGCGGTACTCGCACCCCACCCAGCCGTCGTAGCCCAGTTCGTCGAGCAAGGCGAGCAAGTAGGGGTAGTTCACCTCGCCCACATCGGGCTCATGCCGGTCCGGCACGCCGGCGATCTGCACATGGTCGAAGGCGCCCCGGTACTGGCGGATCTTCATCGCGATGTCGCCCTCGACGATCTGGCAGTGGTAGAAGTCGAACTGCACCTTGAGGTTCGCCGCGCCCACCTCGGCGCAGATCGCGTGGGCCTCGTCCTGGCGGTTGAGGAAGAAGCCGGGAATGTCCCGCGTGTTGATCGGCTCGATCACGATCGTGACGCCGTCTGCAGCCGCGGCCTTCGCCGCCTGGGCGAGATTCGCCACGTAAGTCTCCCGCTGCCGGGCCCGATCGACGCCCGGCATGGCGAGGCCCGCCATCACGTGCAGGCGCCGGTTGCCCAGAATCCTCGCGTACGCCAATGCCTTCTCGATGGCATGCCGGAACTCGTCCTCGCGGCCGGGCAGGGACGCCAACCCGCGCTCCCCATTGGCGAAATCGCCTGGCGGGGCGTTGAAAAGCGCCTGCTCGAGGCCGTGCGCATCGAGGCGTGCCTTGATCTCCGGGGGCAGGGTGCTCGTAGGGAAAGAGGTACTCGACGCCCCGGAAACCATCCGCCGCGGCGGCCGCGAAGCGGTCCAGGAAGGGATGCTCCGTGTACATCATCGAGAGGTTCGCGGCGAGTCGCGGCATTGTCTTCTCCTACCAGCGGGCGCCGAAGGTGCGGCGCAGTTCATCGATGGAGGCCTCGGGAAGGATCCCGGCCGCGCGGCCCGAGAGCAGCCACACGCGGGCCGTCTCCTCGAGTTCCTCGAGCACGGCCATCGCCGACGCGGGCGATTCGTGCCACGCATTGGGTCCGAGTCGCGCCAGCATGACGGCACGGATCGGTGTCCCGTGCGCGGCATGGCGTGCGATGGTCTCGGCCACGAGGCGCGCGGCATCGGGGTCGCCCGGCCGGCGATAGGGGATGAGCGGCACGTGACCGACTTTCATCACGAAGTAGGGCGTGATGGGCGGCAGCAGATCCTCCCCTTGCCAGGGGCCCGCGAGCGAAGCCGCCACCAGGTGGGTCGAGTGCGTGTGGATCACGCAGCGGGCATCGGGATCGGCGGCGTAGATGGCCCGGTGCAGTGCAAGCGTCTTGCTGGGGCGATCGCCCGAGAACGCGACTCCGCTCGCGTCGACCTTCGCGAGAAGCGCCGGGTCGAGAAGGCCCAGGCATGCGTCGGTCGGGGTGATGAGCCAGCCGTCGTCCAGCCGCACGCTGATGTTGCCCGCAGTCGCGTGCGCGAAGCCGCGCGCGAAGAGGCTATGCCCCACGCGGCAGATCTCCTCGCGAAGTCGCCCTTCGTTCACGCGAGCGCCGCCAGCCGCTCGAAGGCCTTGTCGAAGAAGCCTTCCGAGCCGAAGTTTCCGGATTTCAAGGCGAGATGCACGGTGCCTCCGGCCACCGGCGAAGAGGCGGCACACCAGGGGACTCCGGGATCGATTGCCGGCCCGATGCGCAGGCAGTCGACGCCAAGGGCCTGCACTACCGCGCCGGAGGTCTCGCCGCCGGCGACCACGAGTTGCCTGACGCCGCGCTCGACGAGATGACGCGCCATGCGCGCAAGAGCCGCCTCGACGAGAGTGCCTGCGTGATCGACACCGAGGCGACGCTGCAAGGCGCGGACGGCCTCGGGATCGGCGGTCGAGTAGACGAGCACCGGCCCCTGCGAAAGCGAGTCGGCCGCTGCCGCTGCGAGCATGTCCGCGTGGCCCGAGTCGGCCGACAAGGCATCGGGGTCGAGCGCGAAGGCCCGGCCGCCCGAGGCGATGAAGGCGGCCACTTGAGCGCGCGTGGCAACCGAGCAACTGCCCGAGACGATGGCCCGAAACCCGGTCGGCGCGGGCAGGGTGGCGGCCTGCGCGGCGGGCGCGATGCCCCAGTTGGCCGCGAGCCCGATCGCGACGCCCGAGCCCGCAGTGACGAGCGGCATGCCGGCGAGCGCGGTTCCCAGGCGATGCAGGTCGGCGTCGGAGATGGCATCCACGATCGCGATCGAGACACCCTCGCGCCGAAGCACGTCGAATCGGGCGCGGATCGCCTCCGGGCCGGCCGCCACTGTCCGGTAGTCGACGAGGCCCACCCGTCCCTTCGATTGCGCCTGCATCACCCGCACGAGATTCGCGTCGTTCATCGGGGTGAGCGGATGGTCCTTCATGCCGGACTCGTCGAGCGGCACGTCCCCCGCGAAGAGGTACCCCTTGTAGACGGTGCGCCCGTTCTCGGGAAAGGCTGGGCAGGCGATCGTGAAGTCGGTGCCGAGCGCCGCCATCAGCGCCTCGGCCACCGGGCCGATGTTCCCGCGCGGCGTCGAGTCGAAAGTGGAGCAGTACTTGAAATAGGCCTGCTGCGCGCCGGCCTCGCGCAGCCAGGCCAGGGCCGCGAGCGACTGCGCCACCGCCTCGTCCGCCGGGATCGTGCGCGACTTGAGGGCGACCACGACGGCATCGACCTCTTCGCCCAGGGGGCCGCGCGGCACGCCGATCGTCTGCACGACCCGCAGGCCGGCACGCACGAGGTTGCCCGCGAGATCGGTCGCGCCCGTGAAATCGTCGGCGATGCAACCGAGCCGGAGCGTGGCCATGCGGGCGGCGTTCAGGCCGCCTTGCCCGGCGCGAGGCCGAGCTCGCGGCGAAAGAGCGCTTCCATCTCGAGGCGCACGCGGACGGCTTCCCTGCTCGCGTCGAAGGCCACGTCGGCCCAGCGAACGGGCTGGCCGGCAGGCACGTCGTTCCTGAGGACCATGTGGTGCGCGAGCCCGATGGGCAGCACGCCGCGCTCGAGCGACGCCGTCGCGGGCATGAGCCTGCCGTAGACCGTGTGGCCGCCTTCGCCGTCGAGCGTTTCGCCCGCCTTCAGCGCCCGCTTGGCGGTCGCGGCGACATCCCCGCGGAAGGCACCCGTCGCACCCGTGGCTTCCTGGCGGACGGCGATCGTGGCGACAGAGATGCCCAGCTCGAGGCCGATCAGGTGATAGGGCTTGTACATCGCGGCGTAGCGGCCCGTCGAATCCGTCTTGAGCCCGTACTGGGCGAAGCAGTCGCGCACGTAGGGGGAGGGCGCCTCGAACACCGCATACACGCCCCAACGCAGGTCGCGGAAGACGGGGCGGCCGTCGCGTTCGAGCGAGGACACGACCTCGACCGATCCCTTGTGCGGCAGGATGCCGCCGTCGGCGACGGGGCGCAGGATCGTCGGAAGGTCGTCGACGCCGCAGGGCGGAAAGGCGAGGCCGTCGCCGGGCGGCGTGAGGTCGCATCCGTTGGCGACTGCCGCCATCTCGAGCGCGCTCTTCGTACCGTCGAGGAACGAATTGAACATCTGCGCGTTGAAGTCGCCCGAGGCGACCTGGGCCTCGGTGAAGCCGTAGTGGCCCCAGACCGTGTCGGGCGTCGACTGGTGGTATATCGGCAGGTACTTGGTGCCCTTGCCGGCGCAGATCACCTCCAGGCCGATCGTGCGGGCCCAGTCGACCAGTTCGGCGATGAGCGCGGGCTGGTCGCCCGAGGCCATGGAGTAGATGATGCCGGCCTCGGCCGCCTTGCGGGCGAGATACGGGCCGGCGAGCACGTCGGCCTCCACGTTCACCATGATCACGTGCTTGCCGAACTGGCAGCACTTGAGGACGTGGTGGATGCCGGCGGCGGGGCTGCCCGTCGCATCGATGACGATCTCGACCTCGTCGCTCGCGATGAGCGCGCCGGCGTCGTCCGTGATGTACGTCGTGCCGTCCCTCGCGGCCTCCTTGAAGGACTTCGCCTGGGCGCGCGATGGCTCCCAGCCCACGCGATTCAATGACTCGTGGGCGCGAGCCGGCGACAGGTCGGCGATGGCCACGAGGTGGATCCCGGGCGTTCGCGGTGCCTGCGACAGGTACATCGAGCCCAACTTGCCGGCGCCGATGAGGCCGACGCGCACGGGCTTGCCGGCGGCCGCGCGGGCCTTGAGCTTGGCGAGGAGGGACATGGCGTTTCTCCGAGGGGTAGGGGACGCGGCGGACTTGGCGACGCGATTTGCGCCAAGGATAGCATTGGCGTTTTTGCACGAACACTTGTAAAACGGCACATTGCCTGTGCGAGAAACCGAATGCGCGGATTCGACTGGAACGACCTGCAGGCCTTTCTCGCCGTCGCCCGGGCGGGACGCCTCACGGTGGCCGCCCGGCAAGCGGGCGTGGATCATTCGACACTCAGCCGGCGCATCGCCGCGCTCGAGGTCGCGCTCGGCACGACGCTCTTCGACCGTCGGCCGGCGGGCTTCGCGCTCACGCCCGAGGGCGAGAGGCTTCTCGGCGACGCCGAAACCATGGAAACGCTCGCGATCCGCATGCGTTCGCGCCTCGAGGAAGTCTCGCGGGGGCTCACCGGTTCGGTGCGCCTCGGAACGCCCGAGGGATTCGGCACCTACTTCGTCGCGCCCAGGCTCGCGCGCCTGCAGGATGGACACCCGCAACTGGAGGTCGAACTGGTCGCCAATCCGCGCGCGTTCAGCCTGTCGAAGCGCGAGGCCGATCTCGCCGTGACCATGGCGAAGCCGGCGCAAGGGCGCGTCTACGCGCACAAGCTCGTCGACTACGCGCTCGGCGCCTATGCCTCCGGCGACTACCTGGCCTCGCATCCGCGCATCCGCGGCCGCGCGGACTTCGCTCGCCACCGGTGGGTGGGTTATGTCGACGACCTCCTGTGGACCCCGGAACTGGACTATCTCCCGCAGGTGGACCCCGCGGCGGCGCCCTCGACGCGCATCTCCAACGTGATCACGCAGGCGGCCGCCGTGGCGGGCGGCGCCGGGCTCGGGGTGCTGCCGCACTTCATCGCCCGCACGATGCCGGGCCTCGTCCGGGTGCTCGGATCGTCCGTGCGCATCGAGCGCAGCTATTGGCTCGTCACGCACGCGGACACGCGAGACCTGGCGCGCGTCGCCCTCATGGCGGACTTCATCCGGGACGAAGTGCGGTCCGCCGGCAAGGCGTTCTGGATGGGCTGAATCCCTTCGCTTCGCGGTGGGCTTCTGGTCCGCCCGCCATTGCGGTAACGTCGCTCCCATTGCCACGACTCGTACCCCGAATCCGGAACCTCACCATGCCCCAACCCTGCATCATCACCGTCGCGATCACGGGCTCGTTGCCCCAGAAGAAGGACAACCCGGCTGTGCCGATCACGCCCGTCGAGCAGGTGGAGTCCACGCACGAGGCGTTCGAGGCGGGCGCGACGCTGGTGCACCTGCACGTGCGCAACGACGACGGCTCGACGACGTCCTCGCCGGATCGATTCGCGCAGGTATGCGAAGGCATCCGCAAGCACTGCCCGGGCATGATCGTGCAGTTCTCGACGGGCGGCCGTTCGGGCACCGGACGGGAGCGTGGCCTGCACCTGGCCTTGCGGCCCGACATGGCCTCGCTCGCCACGGGATCGGTCAACTTCCCGAGCCGCATCTACGAGAACAGCCCCGAACTCGTCGAGTGGCTGGCGGCGGAGATGCGCGACAAGGGAATCAAGCCGGAAATCGAGGTTTTCGACTTGTCGATGCTGTTCGGTGCCGTGCGCATGCAGAAGGAAGGCCTCATTCCCGGCAACCTGCACGTGCAGTTCGTCATGGGCATCCGGAACGCGATGCCCGTGGACCGCGACGTGTTCGACTTCTACGTGAAGACGCTCAAGCGCCTGGCGCCGGAGGCGACCTGGACCGGTGCGGGCATCGGCCGGGAGCAGATGACCCTCGCGCGCTGGTCGCTCGAGCAAGGCGGGCATTGCCGCACGGGGATGGAGGACAACGTGCGCATCAACCGTGAGACGCTGGCGGCTTCGAATGCGGCACTGGTTCTCGAGGTGGTTCGCCTGTGCGATGAGGTCGGGCGCCCGGTGGCGACGGTCGGCCAGGCGCGGCAGTTGCTAGGTCTGCCGCCAGGGGCTTGAATCGGTTGCCGGTTCAGCCGTCGCGCGATTTCGACTTGGGCTTCTTCTTGTCCACTGGCGGGGCTCGCCGGTTCACGTCGACCGCGGCTCCCCAGGTGCCCAGCGCGGCGGCAACGACCGCGATCCACAGCAGGATCAGCGGATCCACCAGGATCCCGGCCGCGGCGCACCCCAGCGCGGCCAGGGATCCCAGCGCGAAGAGGATCGGATCCGGCGAGATGACGTCGCCGCGATTCACGCGCATGCCGTTGATGACGAAGAAGGCCGTCACGAACGCGAGCAGGATCGTGACCCAGAAAAGGACGGGTGCGTAACCGGGAAGCTTGAGCAGGAAGGCCATGGCTGGGATTGCGTGTGGCTGGTTGCGGGGAATGTGCTCGGATTATCCCTTGGAAGGCGCCTTCGGGCTCGGTTTCCGACGGACGGAGCCCCGGATTGGGGATATCTGGGAGCGTATAATTTGTATTATGTAAACTTGCGGGTATTGCCGTCGATGGGGTTTGCAGGCCGTTACCCCTGAAACCCGATTTTCCGGCTCAAGCTTTCCACGAACCGGCCGTAAAGCCGAGGGTACCCACCCCTGCGCACATGGCCATGACCCACCGAAACGACACCCACGGCGAGTACGTTCTCGACGAACGAGAAGTCATCATCACCCGCACCGATCCGTCGAGTCACATCACGTACGCGAACGACGGGTTCCTGCGCAGCACGGGCTACTCGCTCGCCGAGGTCATGGGCAAGCCCCAGAACCTCGTCCGCCACCCCGACATGCCGAAGGCGGCGTTCGCGGACATGTGGAAGACGATCCAGTCCGGGCAGGCCTGGACGGGAATCGTCAAGAACCGCCGCAAGAATGGCGGCTTCTACTGGGTTCGCGCGAACGTGACCCCGATCCTCAGCAACGGCGCGTTGACCGGCTACCTTTCCGTGCGCGTGAAACCCACCCGCGACGAGATCGAGGCGGCCACCGGGCTGTACGCACGGATGAATGCCGGCACCCTGCGTGGCGTCCGGCTCGAAGGCGGTGAACTCAAGCGCACGGGGCTCCTCGGTGCCCTCGGGCGCCTGCGCGAGTTGCCGCTGAGGACGCGTGCGTCCTTCATCCTGGGGCTCCAGGTGATCGTGTCCCTCGTGTCCGCCGGCGGCCTGTATTTCGCGAGCGGGGCCTTTCCCGCGCCGGTCCATGCCTTCTTGCAGGGAGCTTCCGTTCTCGGTGCCCTCCTCGCCCTCGCCACGTTGCTCAAGGTGCTCGGCGACGTGGTGGGACCTGTGGAGGCGCTCGCCGCCACGGCTCGCCGC
The DNA here is from genome assembly GCA_016711875.1 of Betaproteobacteria bacterium. Lineage (GTDB taxonomy): Bacteria > Pseudomonadota > Gammaproteobacteria > Burkholderiales > Usitatibacteraceae > FEB-7. Next base: position 228,681 of record JADJSD010000003.1, read on the forward strand.
GTGCTGGCCGGTGACCTGAATGCGCGCTTCGCCGAAGGCGGCGATGCCGATGTCCGGGCGCTCGCCAGGACGCTCAACCAGATGAACGCCAAGATCGTCGGCATCGTGTCGGACGCCAATGCCAGCATCGAAGCCGTTCGCCTGTCGGCCCACGAGCTGGAAGTCGGCAACGCCGACATGTCCCAGCGCACCGAGGAGCAGGCAGCCAGCCTGGAGGAGACGGCCGCCTCCATGGAAGAGATCACCTCGACCGTGCAGCAGAGCGCGAACAACGCCCGTGAGGCGAATGCCGTGGCGGTTTCGGCACGCGGCGTCGCCTCGCGCGGCGACGAGGTGTTCTCGCGCGTGAACGAGACCATGTCGAGTCTCACGCAGACGAGCCGGAAGGTGGCCGAGATCATCACGGTGATCGATGGCATCGCCTTCCAGACGAACATCCTGGCGCTGAACGCCGCGGTGGAGGCCGCGCGTGCCGGCGAGCAAGGTCGCGGTTTCGCGGTCGTCGCGAGCGAGGTTCGCGCCCTCGCGGGCCGGAGCGCCGATGCGGCCCGGGAGATCAAGGGGCTCATTTCCGATTCGGTTTCCCGGGTGGACGACAGCGCGAAGCTGGTGGCGGAGGCAGGCGCGGCGCTCGGCGACATCGTGGGTCAGGTCGAGCGGGTGACGTGCCTCATCCACGAGATCACCAACGCGGCCGCGGAGCAGTCCACGGGCATCGGCCAGGTGAACCAGGCGGTCGCCCAGCTCGCTACCGTGACGCAGGGCAATGCGGCGCTGGTGGAACAGACGGCCGCCTCGGCCTCGACGCTCAAGAGCCAGGCCGATCGTCTCGCCGCCGCCGTCGCGATCCTTCAGGCGCGCTAGCGGCTCGGGCGGGCGGATTGCCGGCGATGTAACGCCGGCAGTTGCATTGATGGGGGAAATCGCCGAAAATAGTTCGTGTTAGAACTAAAAAGGTGGTCCCCTTGTCGCATCCCGTCGTGATCCCCGTGCTTCGCGAGCTGGTCCGCTGCTACCAGGCTTTCGAGCGGGTATCGAAGACCCACATCCGGCTCACCGGCCTCACCCCGCCGCAGTTCGACATTGTCGCCACCCTGGGCAACACGCCCGGGCTGACGTTCAAGGAACTCGGCCAGCGCACGCTCATCACCAAGGGCACGCTCACGGGCGTCGTCGACCGGCTCGAGGAACGGGGAATCGTCCGCCGCATCGCCTCGGACTGCGATGGACGCTCGACCCTCGTCCAACTCACGCGTTCCGGCGAGGACCTGTTCGAGCGCACCTTCGTGCCTCACCTGGCGTACCTCGCGCCGGCCTTCGAAGCGTTGTCCGATTGCGAACGCCGGGAACTGGAGAAGCGGCTCGCCCAGTTGCGGGTCGAACTGGAGCGTCGCCAGGCGGCGATGGCTTCGCCAGCGGATTGCGCGGAATGAGCCCGGCCCGCTACACGGGCACGGCCATTGCCCTGCATTGGCTGGCCGCGCTCCTCATCCTGGGCAACGTGGCGTTCGGCCTCTACATGGTGGACCTGCCGCTTTCGCCTTCCAAGCTGCGCTATTACTCGTGGCACAAGTGGGTGGGCGTGACCGTGTTCCTGCTGTCGGCTGCACGCCTGCTCTGGCGCCTTTCGCATCGGGCTCCCGCCCTGCCCGCCTCGATGCCGCCCTGGCAGCACAAGGCCGCGAGTCTCTCGCACGGCCTCCTGTACGTGCTGTTCTTCGCGGCTCCCTTGTCCGGCTGGCTGTTCAGCTCGGCGGCGGGATTTCCCACGGTCTATCTCGGCCTCGTGCAGTTGCCGGACCTGTTGGCGAAGAACCGGGAACTCGCTGACGTCCTCAAGGTCGTTCACCGCGGGGTCACGTGGTCGCTCGCGGGCCTCGCCATCCTGCATGCGGCTGCCGCCATCAAGCACCACGTGGTCGATCGTGACGACGTCCTGCATCGCATGCTGCCTTTCATCAAGCCGGGAACCTGACCCATGAGAATCGCCGTTCTCGCCACCCTTTCGGTGGCGGCCGTCCTCCTCGCTGCGCCGTCCCTCGCGCAGGCGCCGCAGAAGGTCGCGCTCGACAAGAGCCAGATCCGCTTCGGCTTCAAGCAGATGAATGTCCCCGTGGAAGGCCGCTTCCGGAAGTTCGACGCCACGGTCAGCTTCGATCCGAAGAAGCCCGAGGCGACGAAGGCCGAGTTCGAGGTGGAAATCGGCTCCATCGATCTCGGCAATTCCGACGGGGAGACCGAGGCGAAGCGCAAGGCCTGGCTCAACGTGGATGCCTTCCCGAAGGCGAAATTCACCGCCGCCTCGGTGAAGGCCATCGGGCCTGGTCGTTACGAGGCCACAGGCCCGCTCACCATCAAGGGCGTCACGCAGAGCGTCACGGCCCCTTTCACGTTCGTGGAGGCGGGCGGGCTGCGCACCGTGGAAGGATCGTTCGGCCTGAGGCGCCTTCCATTCCGGATCGGCGAAGGCCCGTGGGCCGACACCGACACCGTCGCGGACGACGTGAGCGTCCGGTTCAAGTTCGTCATCCCCTCCCCACAGTAACTTCCTCCACAAGGAAACAATCCATGAAACGCCATGCCATCGCCGCGCTCGTCGCCGGCACCCTCGCCACCCTCCCCGCGCTCGCCATCGAGAGCTTCACGGTCGACGCGCGCCACACCTTCCCCAGTTTCGAGGTGCTGCACCTGGGCTTCTCGATCCAGCGCGGCCGGTTCAACAAGTCCACGGGCAAGATCACGCTGGACACGGCCGGCAAGAAGGGCACCGCCGACATATCGATCGACGCCGCCAGCGTGGATACCGGGCTCGACAAGCTCGAGGAGCACCTGCGCGGCGAGGACTTCTTCAACGTCGCCAAGTACCCGACGATCACGTTCAAGGGCGACAAGTTCGCCTTCGACGGCGACAAGGTCAAGAGTGTCTCGGGCAACCTGACGATGCTCGGCATCACCAAGCCCGTCACGCTCACGGCCGCCTACTTCAACTGCGCCGAACACCCGATGGCCAAGAAGAAGGCCTGCGGCGGCGATTTCACCACCACCGTCAAGCGGTCCGATTTCGGCATGAAGTACGCGGTTCCCGCCGTGGCGGACGAAGTCACGCTGCGAATCCAGGTCGAGGCGTTCAAGGACTAGATTGCCGGGGCGCCTGGAAAAGGGGCCGGCCTTGCCGGCCCCTTTTCTTTCTTGCGCGCGCGGGCCCGAGGCCACAGAATCGGCCCCCATGCTCGCCTCCCATTTCTCCCGCTTCTTCACCGCGAAGCCCGGACGCCTTCATTTCGCCGCCCACAGCCATCACCCGTGGCCGGACGTGACCGAGTCCGCCCATGCCCGGTACTGGCAGGACGCAGCGACGATGGCGGACAGGAAGTGGAATCGCATCTTCGGCGAGGTATTGCCGGCGGCGCAGTCCCACGTCGCGCGTCTGCTGCGCCTGCCCGATCCGGGCCAGGTGGCTTTCGCGCCCAACACCCACGAGTTCGTCGCCCGCCTCTACTCCTGCCTCGATTGGTCGAAGCCCGTGCGCGTGCTCTCGAGCGCCCACGAGTTCTACAGCTTCCGCCGCCAGACACGGCGCCTGGAGGAAACCGGCCGCGTGGAACTCACCGAGATTCCCGCCGAGCCCTGGGATACCTTCGAGGCGCGCTTCGCCGAGGCCGCGGCCGGCGACGACTGGGATCTCGTGTTCCTGTCGCACGTGTTCTTCGATTCCGGTTTCGTCGTGCGGGACCTGGAGCGCATCGTTCGCGCCGTTCCGGCACGAACGTTGATCGCCATCGACGGCTACCACGCCTTCTGCGCGATTCCGGTGGATTTCTCCGCCCTCGCCTCGCGAGCCTTCTATCTCGCCGGCGGCTACAAGTACGCGATGTCCGGCGAGGGAGCCTGTTTTCTCGCCGTTCCGCCGGATTGCCCGCTGCGCCCGGCCGATACCGGCTGGTATGCGTCCTTCGAGACCCTGAGCGCCGCGCCCGGCGCGCGGGTGCCCTACGCCGACGATGCCCTCCGCTTCTGGGGCGCGACCTTCGATCCGTCGGGCCTTTACCGCTTCGACGCGGCGATGAGGCTGCTCCAGGAGCAGGGTGCGACGGTCGAGCGCATCCACGAGCACGCCAGGACTCTCCAGCAGCGCTTCCTCGAAAGGCTCGCGAAAGCCGAACTCCCGGCGCTGCCGGTCACGTCCCTGGTTCCGCCCGGGGGGCAGCCCAGGGGCAACTTCCTCGCGTTCGACATCGAGGGCGCCGAGTACGTGCACCAGCGACTCGAGGCGGCCGGCATCTACATCGACCGTCGCGACCGGCGCCTGCGTTTCGGGTTCGGTGTCTACCACGAGGCGGGCGACGTCGATCGCCTTGTCGAGGCGATGGCCGAGGCGTTGGGAAGTCATTCCGGCATCTTCCCCAAGGAGATCCCATGATCCGCCGCATCGCCTGGTTCCTCGCCGTCGCCGGCGCGATCCCCTTCATCGTGGCCACGGCCGCGTTGTACCTGTCGAGCGCCTCGTCGGTGCGCGTGCCGGCCATCGCGGCGCTGGTGACTTACACCGCGGTGATCCTGTCGTTCCTGGGGGGCATCGAATGGGGCCTCGCGATCCGGGACGAGACGGGCACGGAATCCACGCGGGTCGTGGCCCTGGGGCTTTCGGTCGTTCCCTCGCTCGCCGCCTGGGCCGTGCTGTGGATCGAGGGGCCACGCTGGCAAGTCGGCACGGCCATCGGCATTTTCGTCGCCGTGTGGGCGGCGGACCAATGGATGGCCAGCAAGGGCCTCCTGCCCGCCTGGTTCGTGGACCTGCGCACCGCCATCAGCGCGCTCGTCGCGCTGGTCCTCGCCGCCGCGTTCTTCGCCCTCTAGCCTACCGGCGCTTTCCCGCGCCGGGCTTCACGAATCGCTCGAGCCAGGCGAAGAATTCGCCGTACCACAGGCGCGAATTCTGCGGCTTGAGGATCCAGTGGTTCTCGTCGGGGAAGAACACGAGCCGGGAGGGGACGCCCTTCGCCTTCAGGGTGTTGAAGTACGCGAGCCCCTGGCCGTCCGGGACCCGGTAATCCTGCTGGCCATGGATCACGAGCGTGGGCGTCTTCATGCGCTTCGCGAAGGCCCGGGGATTCTGCGAATCGACCCGCTTTGCGTCGTCCCAGTACCACGCGCCCAGTTCCTTCGGGAGCCAGTACCAGACGTCGCCCGCGAACATCGCCACCCAGTCGAAGCAGCCGGCGTGGCACACGTACGCCCGGTACCGATCCGTGTGGCCGTTCATCCAGGCGACCATGTAACCGCCGTAGCTGCCCCCGGCGGCCACCAGGCGCTTCGGGTCGATCCAGCCCTTATTAAGGAGGAAATCGGTGCCGGCCTCGACGTCGGCGAACTCGCGCCGGCCCCAGTCGCAGTCGATGGACTCGATGAAGCGCTGCCCGAACGACGAGGAGCCGTGGTAGTTCACGCAGGCGACCACGTAGCCCTGCGCGGCGAGCGCCTGGTTGTTCCAGCGGAAATGGAAGTTGTCGCCCCACATCGAGTGGGGCCCGCCATGGATGTTGTGCAGGAGCGGCCAGCGGCGCTTCGGGTCGAAATCCGGCGGGAAGGTCACCCACATCTGGACCTTTTCGCCGTTCCATCCCCGGATCTCGTACTCGCGCACCTCGCCGAGAGGGATCCCGGCCATGACGGCATCGTTGAAGCGGTCGATCCGGCGCTCGCCGCGCGAAGGCGTCACGCAGAAGACCTCCGGAGGCGTGCTCATGGTGCTGCGCACGAACGCGACGGCGCCGCCGCCCACGCCGAAATCCGTGATCGTGCCCCCGAGCGCGGCCACCTGAGGACCCTTCTCGCCGGGGACCCAGCGGAAGAGGCTGCGACGGGCATCGCTCTCGGCCGCGAAGACGAGGGACCGGGAATCCGCTTCCCAGGCGAGGGGCGCGTCGGCGCTGCGGTCCCAGCGCCAGGCCAACGCCTCCACCGTGCCGCGCTTGCGGTCCAGGATGGCGATGCGCGACTCGGCGACCGCGCTGCGGCGGAGGTTCCGCGTGAGGAACGCGAGCCGCCTGCCGTCCGGCGAATACGCGGGACTCTCGTTCGAGAGCTTCGAGCCGCGCGTGAGCACCCGGAACTTCCGGTCCTTCAGGTCGAGAGCGACCAGTTGGTACTCGTGGTCGAAGCGCTTCTCGGGCGCCGGGTCGAAGGTGAAGGCGATCTCGCGGCCATCGGGGGAAATGTCGTAGTGATGGCCTTCGGGGTCCGCACAGGGCAACTCGTAGGGCGTGCCGGCGAAGAGATCCGTGATGCGCTCGCTGCCCAGGTCGGCGACGAACAGCCGGGGCACACGGCCGTCGCTCAGCCAGCGGTCCCAGTACCGGTAGGCGTCGTGCTCCACGACGTGCGCCTTCACCTTCGAGTCCTTCGCCCGGCGAACGCGGTCGACGAGATCCTGCCAGCCGCGCGCCTCGGGCCACACCCAGGAGATGAAGGCGATGCGGCGCGAGTCTGGAAACCACTTGATGGAAGCGACCCCCGTCGGCATGCGGGTCACGCGCCGGGCCTCGCCGCCATCGGGGGCGATCACCCAGACCTGGGGCTCCTCGTCCTCGGCGCGTTTTGCGACGAACGCGATGTGACGGCCATCGGGGGACCACCGCGGCGCGCCGTCTTTCTCACCGGCTTCCGTGAGGGCGCGCGGCTCGCCGCCGAAGGTCGACAGCAGCCAGAGTTTCGAGGCGCCCTTGTTCGCCTCCATGTCGAAGGTCGTGACCGAGAGGCAGACCTGCGAGCCGTCGGGGGAAAGCGTGGGCTGGGCGGGGCGCGCGATGCGCCAGAGGTCCTCGACTTGCAGCACGCGTTTCGGCATGGTCATTCCGTTCATTGCGCAGCCGGTGATTGTACCGCCGCGGCCCGGGCCCCCGACGCGCTAGAATTGCGGGGCACCGATACCCGGACCCGCCCGCCATGAACGCCCTCGCCGCCCCGCTCGCCCTCCTCATCGCCGCCCTGGCCGCCCCCGCCTTCGGGCAGCACGCCTTCGATTGCGCGAAGCGGGCCGGCGTCGAGAAGGCCCGGTGCGAGCGGCACGAATCGATGTTCGCGAAATGCGGTCCGCTCAAGGGCGACGAGCATCACGCCTGCGACCGCGACTACCTGCTGGCCAACCCGCTCAAGTGCGACCGCCAGTCGGGCGAGGAGGCCGCCAAGTGCGAGAAGGAAGTCGCCGCCTTCAAGACCTGCCGGCCGCAGCCCGGACGCGAGTTCATGCGCTGCGTGCGCCAATCGACGGGCGAGAGCCCGATGGGACACTGACCATGAAACACGACGACCTGAAGCCCCGCTTCCGCTGGGACGATGCCCTGCTGCTCGACGAGCAACTCACGGAAGAGGAACGCATGGTGCGGGACAGCGCGCGCGCCTACTGCCAGGAAAAACTGCAACCCCGGATCCTGGAGGCCAACCGGCACGAGCGCTTCGACCGGGACATCCTGAACGAGATGGGCGAACTGGGGTTCCTGGGCTCCACGATCGACGGCTACGGCTGCGCGGGCGTGAACCACGTGTGCTACGGCCTCATCGCGCGCGAGGTCGAGCGGGTCGATTCGGGCTACCGATCCACCATGAGCGTGCAATCCTCGCTCGTGATGCATCCGATCCATGCCTACGGCACCGAGGCGCAGCGCGAAAAATGGCTGCCGCGGCTCGCCACGGGCGAGATCGTGGGTTGCTTCGGCCTCACGGAACCGGACCACGGCTCCGATCCGGGCAGCATGGTCACCCGCGCGCGCAAGGTGGACGCGGGCTACAGCCTTTCGGGCGCCAAGATGTGGATCACCAACTCGCCCATCGCGGACCTCTTCGTGGTCTGGGCAAAGGACGATGCGGGGGAAATCCGCGGCTTCCTGCTGGAGAAGGGCATGAAAGGGCTCTCCGCCCCGAAGATCGAGGGCAAGTTCAGCCTTCGCGCCTCGGTGACGGGCGAGATCGCGATGGACGACGTTTTCGTGCCTGAAGAGAATCTCCTGCCGAACGTGAAGGGCCTGAAGGGCCCGTTCGGCTGCCTCAACAAGGCCCGCTACGGCATCTCGTGGGGTGTGCTCGGGGCCGCCGAGTTCTGCTGGCACGCGGCGCGCCAGTACACGCTCGACCGAAAGCAGTTCGGCCGCCCGCTCGCGGCGAACCAGCTCATCCAGAAGAAGCTCGCGGACATGCAGACGGAGATCGCGATCGGATTGCAGTCGGTCCTGCGCGTGGGGCGACTGCTCGACGAGCATCTCGCCACCCCGGAGATGATCTCGCTCGTGAAGCGCAATTCCTGCGGCAAGTCGCTCGACATCGCGCGGGTGGCGCGCGACATGCACGGCGGCAACGGGGTGGCGGACGAGTACCACGTCATCCGCCACGTGATGAACCTCGAGGCGGTGAACACCTACGAGGGCACGCACGACGTGCACGCCCTCATCCTCGGGCGCGCCCAGACGGGCATCGCGGCGTTCTAGCCCGCGGGGCTAGTGCACGTCCTCGCCGAGCGCGAGCGCCGGCGGCAGGGAGAGGGCGGGAACGCCCTCCTCTTCGAGCGCCCGGGCTTCCTGCGTCGTCACGCGCCCACGGATGCCGCGGTGCGGTTCCTCCCCGTAGTGCATCCGCCTGGCGACTTCCGGAAACCGGCGTCCCACGTCCTCGGTGTGGGCGAGCAGGAATGCCTTCATCGCCGACATCGCGTTCGCGACCGGGGTGTCCTGGCGTTCCACGGGCGTGGCGGGCACCTGCACGGCATCACCGCGGCCCGTGTTCACGTAGGGAGCCGAGGGCAGCTTTCCGACCGCCCGATCGTCGCAGGCCGGACACGCCACCTGCCCTGCCGTGCGCTGCGATGCATAGGCATCGGCCGAGGCGAACCAGCCCTCGAAACGATGCCCGTTGGAACAGTGCAGGCTGTAGACGATCATGGTTCGCAGATGGGGGCCGGCCCGGCGGGTTTCAATGCGGGCCGGGGTCCTCGCCCAGCAGCGTCCTTGCCTCCTTCGCCTGCCGCTCCACGGCCGAGGAGGCGGCGACCACATGCCGGCGCATGTAGCTTTCGTGATTGCGTTCCACGTGGCCCAGCGCGTACCCGTAGTTCACCATGACGCCCAATGATTGGCGTTGACCCTTGGCGGACGGGTCCGCGCGAGGATTCACCCGTTCGAGGCGTGCACCGTTCCCCAGATGGAAGCGGGCCACCGGATCGCGGGCCTGCCCCTGGTCCCATTCGCGGGTGAGGTAGTGCGCGGTAACCGCGGACAGCATCTCGTCGAATCCCGGCCCCGGTAGCGGCGCTCCGGCCTCGAGCAGCGCCAGGAGGGGCGCGAGGGACGGGCGACGCGCGGCGCGCTCCGCGAGCCAGGCGCGCAGTCCCGGTACCGGTGACAAGGTGACGAACTGCTTGAGGTTGGGCAACTCCGCCTGCAGGTCCTCGGCCACCTGCTTGATGAGGAAGTTGCCGCAGGAAATGCCGCGAAGTCCGGGCTGGCAGCTCGTGATCGAGTAGAAGACGGCGCAGCGGGCCCGTCGCGGGTCGCCGATCACGCTTTCCATCGCGAGAATGGGCGTCACCGCATCGGGCATCTGGTCCACGAAGGCGACCTCGACGAACACCAGCGGTTCGCCCGGCAGCGCCGGGTGGAAGAAGGCGAAGCAGCGCCGGTCGCGCTCCAGCCGGCGCTTCAGGTCCGGGAAGCCCCGGATCTCGTGCACCGCCTCGTACGTGATGAGCTTTTCGAGCACCGACGCGGGCGTGTTCCAGTCGATGCGGCGCAACTCGAGGAAGCCGCGGTTGAACCACGACCCGAACAGGTGCGTGAGATCGGCATCCACGGACTCGAGGTGCGGATGGGCGCCCAGGCGTTCGAGCAGGCGGCTGCGCAGCCCCACCAGCGTCGCGGTGCCGCCGCCGGCGCTGTTCATGCGCCGGAAGACTTCCTGGCGCGGCGGCTCGGATACGCGCAGCAGGTGCGCGAGCGTGTCGGGCGAAGGCTCCTCGAGGTAGCGCGACGCGGCGGCGAAGACCAAGTCCGGGTCGGGCGAGAACTCGCGCGCGAGCCGATCGAAGAGGAGCGCGCGTCCGGATTCCTCGAGGCCGTTGTAGAGCGCTACGGCGCGCCGGGCCATGACCGCACCCGTGGATTCGCCCCGCTCCGTGACGAGAGTATGGAGCAGCTTCACCAGGCGCACCGCGCGCCGCTCGTCGCGGCCGCGGGTGGCGTCGGCGAACGTGCCGAGCAGGCGATCCACGACGGCGCGGGCGTTCGGCATGTCAGCCCTTGGCCGGCCCGTAACGATCGCGGAGCAGGTTCTTCTGCACCTTGCCCATGGTGTTCCTCGGCAGCTCCGTCACCACGTGGACCCGCTTGGGCACCTTGAAGTTCGCGAGGCGCGCCTTCAGCGCGGCGATGAGCTGTGCCTCCGTGGGTGGCTCGGCGCCCGCGCGCGGAACGACCACTGCCGTAACCGCCTCGCCGAAGTCGGGATGCGGCACGCCGACGACGGCCGATTCCTGCACGCCGGGCAACTCGTCGATGGCGAGCTCGACCTCCTTCGGGTACACGTTGTAGCCGCCCGTGATGATGAGGTCCTTCGAACGCCCGACGATCGAGAGGTAGCCGTCCTTCGAGAAGGACCCCACGTCGCCCGTCCGGAAATAGCCGTCGGCCGTGAATTCCTCCTTGTTCTTCTCCGGCAGGCGCCAGTACCCCGACAGCACGTTGTCGCCCTTCACCTGGATGTGGCCGATGTCGCCGGCGGCGCAGGCCTCGCCCGTGTCGTCCATGACCCGCACCTGCGTGCCGGGCAAGGGAAAGCCGACCGTGCCCGCGCGACGCTCGCCCTCGAGGGGGTTCGAGGTGAGCATGCCGGTCTCGGTCATGCCGTAGCGCTCGAGGATGCGGTGCCCGCTGCGCTGCTCGAACGCGACATGGGTCTCGGCCAGGAGCGGCGCCGATCCCGACACGAACAGCCGCATCTTCGCGCACGCCTCCCGGGTGAGGCCCGGCTCGGCCAGCAGGCGCGTGTAGAAGGTGGGAACGCCCATGAACACGGTGCTGTCGGCGAATTCCGCCACGGCCCGCTTCGCGTCGAACTTCGCGTGGAAGCGCATCGCGGTGCCGTTCATCAGCACGCAATGCGAGGCCACGAACAGGCCGTGGACGTGAAAGAGGGGCAGCATGTGGATGAGCACGTCATCCGGTCGAAAGCCCCAGCAGGCGTGCAGCACGCGGGCGTTCGACGCGAGGTTGCGATGGCTGATCATCGCGCCCTTGGAGCGTCCCGTCGTTCCCGAGGTGTAGAGGATCGCCGCGAGATCGTCGGCCGAGCGAGGGACGGTGGCGAAAGTCCCCGGTGAACCACGAGCGGCCTCGACGAAGGTCCCCTGCCCGTACTCGTCGAGCGAGAAGACGTGCCGCATGCCCAGCCTTTGCGCGAGTGGCACGAGCCACGAAAACGATTTCGGCTGGGCAATGACGGCGCCTGCCTCGGCGTTCTCGAGGAAGTATCCCACCTCTCCTTCCTGGTAGGCGCTGTTGAGCGGCAGGTAGGCGAGACCCGCCTTGAGGCAGGCGAGGTACACGAGCAGCGCCTCGGGCGACTTTTCCACCTGGACCGCGACCCGCGCTCCGGGCTCGAGGCCGAGCCCCGCGAGGAAAGCGGCATACCGGGAAGCGATCGCCTCGGCTTCGCCGTAGGACACCACCCGGCCGTCGTCGCAGTGAAGCAGCGGCTGCGAACGATCGGTCGGAAAGCGCGATTCGAAGAGGGAATAGAGATTGTCGTCGTTCATGGTTCGTTCAGGGCACGAGCCCCAGTTTCAGTTCTTCGTCCGCAAGGCCCGCGCGGCGGTAGTCCTCGAAGGCCGCCCGACGCTCGTCGCTCTCGCCCAGAATGCTCGCCACCGCGCTGCCGGGCAACACCTGGATGTCGGCCGCCCCGTAGATCGTGCGTACGCGGGTGGCCGGTGACGAAAGGGCCACGTACACGCTTCCGCCGGCGCGTCCGATTACCGTGAGTTCGACGATCGTGCCGCGCGTGGCGAGCGCCGCGAGTGCGGCGCCCATGTCCACGATGTATTCGGACAGGACGACTTTCTCGTCCTCGAGCCGGGGCGCATGGGATTCGCAGTCGAGAAACAACTCGAGATGGGGTGGCGGGTTTCGCGCGTGATGCCACGCCGCCTGGGCAAACCGCCAGGCGCGCTCGGCGCCGACCGTCGACCGGCCGACCAGGCCCAGGACGGGCACGCTCCGGCCTTCGCGCGTGACGTGGCCCGTGTAGAGGCCCGAGGCGTCGTGGACATCGTATCCCCCGGGATAGAGCTTCTCGAAATCCCTGCGACGGACCGGCTCGGCAGGACGGTGAGGCTCTGGCGCGGGGAGCCGGGCCTTGAGCGCGACATGTCGATGATGCAGCGCTGTCCACGGCTTCGGCACCGGCGCGAGCGCTTCCCGAAGCCAGGCGCCCACGTCGAAGCCGGGCACCCAGGCGGCATTGGCAGGCGATTGCTTGCCACGCGAGGCGGCACCCAGGGTGGCTTCGGCCATGGCGCGGAATACCTCGTCGAGCGCGCTGACGCCGGCGGCCTGCGCGAGAATGGCCGGTCCCGACATCGACAATTGCGAATGGGGGGCGAACAGCCGGTGGGATGCGAGATGGGCGAGCAGGCTCGAGCCGCCGTAGCAGTTGCGTCCGAGCACGGCCGCCATCGGGACACCGGCGCCGGCGGCGGCGAGTCCCGCAGCGAACAGCCGGCGAAAGGCACCCAGCGCCAGGAGTGCCTCCGACACGCGGGCCCCGGCCGAATCGAGATACAGCACGATGGGTGCCTTCGACTTCGTGGCGACCAGCAGCATTTCCTCGAGGGCGGCCGCTTCGGCCTGCCCCAGGGATCCGCTCGCGATGCGGTTCTCCACGATCGCGATACCGAAAGCGAGGTCGCCCAGGCGTCCGCGCCCGGGCGTGAGGTTGCCGATGGCGTTGCCCGCGGGTTCGAACCCCACCGTGTTCCGGAGGCCTTCGAGGAGGTTCGGTGCGGCGGTGCTCATGGCGTGTCCGCGAGCGCGTTGGCCAAGGCGACGGCAGGATGGACCGCCGAGCGCCCTGTCCCGTGCGCGATCTGGCCGCGGCAACTCGTGCCCGCCGCGACGACGACGGTCTCGGCAGCCGCCTGGCGAACCGCGGGCAGGAGCGACAACTCGGCCATGGCCATGGACTCGTCGTAATGCTCATGGCCGAAGGATCCGGCCATGCCGCAGCAACCCGATTCGATGGCCGTCACGCCGGCGCCCGGGACGGTTCGCAGGGCCGCGAGCGCGGTTCCGAACGTATCGAATGCCTTCTGGTGGCAGTGGCCGTGCACGAGGAATTCCGGCGCTGCGTCCGGCTTCCAACGCTTCGGATCCATCGTGGGCAGGTGCTGCGCCGCGAAGCTCTCGAAAGGCACCACGAGCTCGGACAAGGCCTTCGCGCGAGCGTCCCCGGGGAAAAAGCCGAGGAATTCATCCTTCAAGGTGAAGAGGCACGAGGGCTCGAGTCCCACCACCGGCGTGCCGCGCTCGATATGCGGGGAAAGCGCCTCGAGCAGTTCGGTGGCCTTCGCGCGCGCCTGCGCCGCCATGCCGGCGGACAGGTAGGTTCGTCCGCAGCAAAGGGGCCTGCCTCCGGGCGCCCGTATAGCCACGACGGCGTGGCCCGTGGCCTCGATGACCCGGCGCGCGGCCGCGAGATTGCCCGGCTCCATCCAGTTGTTGAACGTATCCGCGAAAAGCACCACGCTCGGCCCGGATGCCGGCGCAACGGGAGGCTGGGCATCCAGCCACGAACGCGAGGCGAACGGGGGCATCGGCCGCCGGGCGTCGAAGCCGGCCACCGAGTGGATTGCGGAAGGCATGCCCGGCAGGCGGGCCAGCGCATTCACGACCGGCGCGAACCGGGATGCCCACGGCGCGTAGTCCGGGAGGTTTCCGACCAGCCGGTCGCGCAGGCTGAAGCCGTTCGCCTCGCGATCGGCCGCAAGGTGCTCGATCTTGAGGCGCGCCATGTCGACGCCGGTCGGGCATTCGCGCTTGCAGCCCTTGCAGGAGACGCACAGCTCGAAGGCCTCGCGCACGGCCTCGCCCGTGAAGCCCTGCCCCGCGAGCTGGCCCGAAAGCGCGAGGCGCAACGTGTTGGCGCGGCCCCGGGTGAGGTGCGCCTCGTCGCGCGTCACGCGGTAGCTGGGGCACATGGTTCCCGCGTCGAACTTCCGGCAGTGCCCGTTGTTGTTGCACATCTCGATGGCGCCCGGCATCCCGCCCCAGGCCGACCAGTCGAGCACGGTGGCGGGCTGCTCGGCCGCATACCCGGGCTTGTAGCGAAAGAGAGAGCGGTCATCCTGCTTCGGTGCGTTCACGATCTTGCCGGGGTTCATGAGCCCCTTCGGGTCGAACCAGCCCTTGATCTCCGCGAGCGCCGCCGTAAGCCGCTCCCCGAAGAACGGGGCGATCCACTCCGAACGCACGATGCCGTCGCCGTGTTCGCCCGAATACGCCCCCTTGTAGCGGCGAACCAGGTCGGCGGCCTCCTCGGCGATGGCGCGCATGCGGATGGCGCCGTCGCCCTTCATGTTGAGCACCGGCCGCACGTGCAGGCAACCGACGGACGCGTGGGCGTAGAAGGTCCCCTCGGTGCCGTGCTTGCGGAAGACCTGCGTGAGCTCCGCGGTGTATTCCGCGAGGTGCTCCAGCGGCACGGCGCAGTCCTCGATGAACGACACCGGCTTCCCGTCGCCCTTCATCGACATCATGATGTTGAGGCCGGCCTTGCGGATTTCCCAAAGCGCCTTCTGGTCGGCCGCGCCGGGCAGCGCCACGACGGCACGGGGAAATCCCAGCTCGGCCATGAGTTCCTCGAGGCGGCGCACGCCGCGCAGTTGCTCGCCCTCGTCGTCGCCGGCGAACTCCACGAGCAGGATCGCGTCCGGCTCGCCCTTCACGAAGCGGTCGAGGGTCGACGCGAAGGCCGGGATCGCGCGCGCGAGCTCGATCATCGTGCGGTCGACGAGTTCCACGGCGCACGGCCCGAGCTTCACGATGTGCTGGGCCGCGTCCATGGCGTCGTGGAATTTCGGGAAATGGGCGACGCCGAGCGCCTTGTGCCGCGGAATGTCCGCGAGATCCAGGGTGATCCGTTCGTACCAGGCCAGCGTCCCCTCGCTGCCGACCAGCAGTTTCGCGAGGTTGAGCCCTTCCGGCGAAAGCGCGTCGAGGTTGTAGCCGGCGACGTGCCGCGAGACCTTCGGGAAGCGCCGCGCGATCTCGTCCTTC
Source organism: Betaproteobacteria bacterium (assembly GCA_016711875.1). Taxonomy (GTDB): domain Bacteria; phylum Pseudomonadota; class Gammaproteobacteria; order Burkholderiales; family Usitatibacteraceae; genus FEB-7. The sequence continues at coordinate 243,995 of JADJSD010000003.1, forward strand.
TCCCGCTGCCACAGGGCGCCGGCCTTGTCGGCGATGGCACGAATGGCGGGGCTGTCGATGTCCGCCATCGGGCCGAAGCGTCCGCGGGTGCCATCGGCAAGCCACGCGTCGATCGCCGCGACGCGATGGACCATGTAACCGTAGGTGAGGGAACGGGTTCCGCAGGAGTTGTTTCCCGTCATGCCGCCCAGGGTGGCCTGGGCCGCCGTCGACACGTCGACCGGGAACCACAGGCCGTGGGGCTTGAGCGTCGCGTTCAGCGTGTCGAGGACCGCTCCGGGTTCCACGACGACGCGCCGGTTGGGCACGTCGAGTTCCACGATCCGGTTCAGGTGCTTGCTGGTGTCGATGACGAGAGCGGCGCCCACCGTTTGCCCGCACTGCGAGGTTCCCGCGCCGCGCGGCAGGATCGGGACCCCGGCTTCGGCCGCGATCTCGAGGGCCGAGCGCGCGGCATCCGGAGTGCGCGGGACCACGACCCCCACGGGCTCGATCTGGTAGATGGATGCGTCCGTCGAATAGCGGCCGCGACTGGCGTCGTCGAAGAGGACGTCGCCATCGACTTCGCGGCGCAGCCGCTCGGCGAGGGGATGCGTGGGGCTCGAGGCGTCGCGGGCAATGCGGATGGCTGGGGTGGGATTCATCAGGGCTTTTACCGCGCCGGCGTTGGAGAGCGGCGCGGGGTGCGGCATTATGGGCAGAAAATGCCAACCGGCCGCAATGACGCGCGCCGGCAATGATACGAAAGCCCGAGGAGAAGCCATGCCCGCCGGACGCCATTTCCTGCAGATTCCGGGGCCGACGAACGTGCCCGACCGCGTGCTGCGGGCCATCGACCGCCCCACCATCGACCACCGCGGCCCCGAGTTCGAACAACTCGGCAAGGACGTGCTCGCCGGCATGAAGCGCGTTTTCCGCACGCAGCATCCCGTGGTGATCTACCCGGCTTCCGGCACCGGGGCCTGGGAAGCCGCGCTCGTGAACACGCTCTCGCCCGGCGATCGCGTGCTGATGGCCGAGACCGGCCACTTCGCGAGCCTGTGGAACAAGCTCGCGACCAAGCTGGGCCTCGTCGTCGATTTCATTCCCGGCGACTGGCGCCGCGGCGCAGTGGCCGCGGACATCCGATCGCGCCTGGAAGCCGACAAGGGACACGCCATCAAGGCCGTCTGCGTCGTCCACAACGAGACGTCCACGGGCGCGGTGACGCGCGTGCCGCTGGTGCGCAAGGCGATCGACGAGGCGAGGCACCCGGCCCTCCTCCTCGTCGATACGATTTCGTCGCTCGCCTCCATCGACTACCGTCACGACGAATGGGGCGTCGATGTCACCGTCGGCGGCTCGCAGAAGGGCCTGATGCTGCCGCCCGGCCTTTCCTTCAACGCCCTCTCGCCGAAGGCGCTCGAGGCCGCGAAGCACGCGAAGCTGCCGCGCTCCTACTGGGACTGGACCGAGATGCTCGGGCCCAACGCCAAGGGCTTCTTCCCCTACACGCCCGCGACCAACCTGCTCTACGGCCTGCGGGAAGCCATCGCGATGCTCGAGGACGAGGGCTACGACAACGTCTTCTCCCGCCATGACCGGCACGCCGAGGCCACCCGCCGCGCCGCGGCGGCCTGGGATCTGGAGGTGCTCTGCGCCGTGCCGGAGGAATACAGCTCCTCGCTGACAGCCCTCCTGATGCCCGCCGGCCACGATGCGGACCGCCTTCGCGCGGCGATCCTCGGTCGTTTCGACATGTCGCTGGGCATGGGGCTCGGACGGCTCTCCGGCAAGGTCTTCCGCATCGGCCACCTGGGCGATTTCAACGACCTCACCCTCATGGGCACGCTCGCGGGCGTGGAGATGGGCCTGGTACTCGCCGGCGTGCCCCACCGAAAGGGCGGTGCCCAGGCGGCGATGGACTACCTCGCGAGCGCGGAGGCGGCGAATGCCGGCGTTCGCCGGGCCGCCTGATTTTGCTACAGTAGCGACCCACAAGGACGGCCCGACCGGGACCGCCCGCAACGAGGAGGAAACACCCATGACGCACCGCATCGCGGCGGCATTCGCCGCCTTCGCGCTCGCCTTCGCCGGCGGCGCACTCGCGCAGGCCTGGCCCAACAAGCCCATCAAGTGGATCAACCCCTTCCCGGCCGGCGGCGGCACGGACGCTTTCGCTCGCCCTCTCGCGGCCAAGCTGACCACCGCCCTGGGCCAGACCGTCTTCATCGAGAACCTCGGCGGCGCCGGCGGAACGGTGGGCGCCGGCACGGCCTCGAAGGCCGCGCCCGACGGCTATACGTTCTTCGTGGGCGCGATCCACCACACCATCGCCGAATCGCTCTATTCGAAGCTGCCGTACAACGGCATCGAGAAGGACTTCGAGCCCGTCACCGTCATCGCCTACGTGCCCAACGTCGTATCGCTGCACCCGAAGCACGATTTCAAGTCGCTCCAGGACCTGATCACGTACGCCAAAGCCAACCCGGGCAAGCTCAATTTCGGATCGGCGGGCAACGGCACCTCGCACCACCTCGTTGGGGAACTCTTCAAGTCCCTCTCCGGGACCAGCCTCACGCACGTGCCCTACCGGGGCGCGGGCCCGCTGATGCAGGACCTGCTCGCCGGCAACGTCGACCTCGCTTTCGACGGCATGGGCACCTCGGCTCCCCAGATCAAGGCCGGAAAGCTTCGCGCGCTGGCGGTGACCTCCGAGTCCCGGTCTCCCGTGGCGCCCAACGTGCCGACGATGGTCGAGTCCGGCTTTCCCACCTTCAAGGTGACGACCTGGTACGGCGTCTGGGCCATCAAGGGCACGCCGAAGGAAATCGTCGACCGAATGCATGCCGAACTGGTGAAGGCCATGGCGCTGCCGGACGTGAAGGGCATCTGGGACATGCAGGGCGCGACGGCCGGCGGCCAGTCTCCGGCCGATTTCGCGAAGTTCATCCGTGGCGAGATCGAGACCTGGGGCAAGGTCGTGAAGCAGGCCAACCTCAAGATCGATCTCTAGGCGCCGCATGGCCGACATCGACCTGAAGCGCGTGCACGGCCTCGGCCTTCCCGCCGCCCGCAAGGCGGCCGAGAAGATGGCCGAGGACCTCGGGCGCAAATTCAGCCTCGTCGGCAGTTGGACGGGCGATACGCTTCACTTCGACCGCCCGGGCGTCGCCGGGACTCTCGCGATCACGGACAAGGACCTTCACCTGTCCGTGAAGCTCGGGTTCCTGTTGAAGGCGATGCGAGGTCCGATCGAGCGCGCCGTTCACGAGGAGCTCGATTCGCTCTTCGCCAAGCAATCGGCGCCGGCGAAGAAGCCCGCGGCGCCGAAGCCCGTCCCTAGCCCGAAAAAGGCGACGGGTGCCCGGAAAAAAGGCGGTTGAGGATCGCCTTTTCACGCGCGCCGATCGTCGCGAGAAAGTAGTCGGCGCCGCCCATGTGGCGGAACGCCTCGAATCCGCGCTCCAGGAAGGATTGCAGGTCTTCCATCCCCGCCAGCCGGGCCGGGCGGCGCATGAGCTTGAGCGTCGCGTAGACCAGGGGCTTCACCACGAGACGGTCCAACTGCCGGCCGACCTCGTCGACAAGTTCGATCTGCCGCAGGCGTTCATCCCGGGTCGACGAGGTCCGGTAGGCCTTGGCATAGGACGCGTCGTCCAGCGGCTCGGTACTCAGCTGGCCTGCCAGGCGGCGGTCGAGGTCCTCGGAGAGCGCGTCCACCTCGATGGCGAGGGCCGCGGACTCCACCGCCGAGTCCGGGAGCGTGCGAACGAGCACGGGGTAGATCCGCAGGAGCGCATCGTCCCGGTGGCTGAAGTCCTTCGTGCCGTACAGGTCCTTCAGGAAGAACTCGGTTGCCCGGGCGTAGCGCGGATCGGCATCGAGGTCCGCATAGGTCCGCGCAAGCCGCGTCGCCTGCCAGGCCTTCACCTCCACCAGCCGTGAGGGGGCGCCGGCCTTCGCCTCCTCACCCCGCAATCGCTTGAGTTGTTCGAGGTGCCGCTTGAGGGACGCGGGGGCGTCGACGGTTCGGGGAGGGGGCATGGCGTCGGTTGCGTTCAGGGGGCCGGGATGATTATTCTAACGGTCGATTGAAACGCTCGTTTGAAACTGCAGGGGCGTGCAGCCAGATTTACAGTTTATATATAAACATCAACCAAATACAAAGCATACCTCACGTTGAATCTCAATGACCGCCCCGGTCCCTCGGACGCCTCGGCCGGCGTGCTGGCCGCCCTTTTCGAGTCGCGACGGCAAGCCTTTCGCGAAGATCCGAATCCGGCATTCGAGACCCGCATCGCCCGCCTGGAGGCCCTGGCCCGCCTGATCCGGGGGAACGAGGACGCGATCGCCGCCGCCATCTCCCGCGATTTCGGGAATCGCTCGGCCCACGAGACGCGCCTGCTCGAGGTCTTCCCCGCCCTCGAGGCGATCGCACATGCCCGCAAGCACCTTCGCGGGTGGATGCGCAGCCGGCGGCGCTCGACCGGCCTGTGGTTCCTCCCGGGCGGATCGCGCATCCTGCCCCAACCGCTGGGCGTGGCCGGCATCGTGGTGCCGTGGAACTACCCGCTCCTGCTCGCGGTGGGGCCGATGGTCGCTGCGCTGGCGGCCGGCAATCGCGTCATGGTGAAGATGTCCGAGACCACGCCGGCCACCGGCGCGCTCTTCGAGCGGCTGGTCGCCGAGGCCTACCCGGCGGGCGAGGCGATCGTGGTGAACGGGGACGCCGAAGTCGCGCAGGCCTTTTGCCGGCTTCCCTTCGACCATCTCCTGTTCACCGGGTCAACACAGGTCGGGCGCCACGTGATGCGCGCCGCGGCCGACAACCTGACGCCGGTCACGCTCGAACTCGGCGGCAAGTCGCCCGCGATCGTGGGTCGCGGATTTCCGTTGGCCGAGGCGGCCGGCCGCATTCTTTTCGGCAAGTGCCTGAACGCCGGGCAGACGTGCATCGCGCCCGACTACGTGCTCGTGCCGCAGGAGTCGCTTGACGATTTCGTCCGCCACGCCGGCGAGACCGTGCGTTCGCTCTACCCCACGCTGGCGGCCAATCCCGATTTCACGGCCGTCGTGGACGAGCGCCACCGGGCGCGGCTTCGGGGCCTCGTCGACGATGCGGTCCGTGCCGGCGCCCGCGCGGTTCCGCTCAATGCGGCGGGCGAGCGGTTCGAGGGCACGGGGCGTCTCGCTCCCACGATCCTCCTGGGCGTCACCGACGCGATGGCCGTGATGCGCGAGGAGATCTTCGGTCCCGTGCTGCCGGTCGTGGGCTACGGCACGCTCGAGGAGGCCATCGCCTTCGTGAACGCGAAGCCGCGCCCGCTCGCGCTCTACCTGTTCGAGCACGACCGCCACGCCATCGATCGCGTGCTGGAGGGGACGGTCTCCGGCGGCGTCACGATCAACGACACGCTGCTTCACGTGGCACAGGACGACCTGCCCTTCGGCGGCGTCGGTCCGTCGGGAATCGGGCGCTACCACGGCCGGGAAGGTTTCGAGACGTTCTCGCACCTGAAGCCCGTCTTCCACCAGTCGCGCCTCAACGGCCTTCCGCTCTTCCGGCCACCCTACGGCAAGCGGTTCGAGGCGCTCATCAAGCTCCTCGTGCGCTGATGGCCGGCTTCGCGCGCCGACGCTTTCTCGCCGTCGGGCTCGGTTCGGCCACGATCCTCGCCGCCGCGGGGTGGTGGGCGACGCGCCCGGGCCGCCCGGCCGAAGGGCTTCGCGCGCTCGACGCTGACGCAGCGGCCTTCGTCACGGCGATCGTGCCGGCCATTCTCGCCGGCTCGCTGCCCGCGGGCGCGGATGCCCGGGCCGGTGCCATTCGCGAGACCGTTTCCGCGTTCGATCGCGCCGTGTCGGGTCTCACGCCGGGCGTGCAGGCCGAACTCGGACAACTCTTCTCCCTCGTGGGTCTCGCACCGACCCGACGCCTCCTTGCCGGCGTATCGAAGCCCTGGGACGAGGCGAGCGTCGAGGAAGTCGGCGCATTTCTCTCGAGCTGGCGCACGGGCCGGCTGGACCTCATGCGCGCCGGCTACCAGGCCCTCACGCAACTCGTGATCGCCGCGTGGTACGGCAATCCGGCGGCCTGGGCGGCCATCGGCTATCCCGGCGCCCCGACACTGGGTGAGAAGCCGGCATGATCGCCGACCCGATCCGCGAAGGAATCGCCTCGGGCTGGAAGGTGATCGACGCGGCGACCCTCGATCGCGAGGCGACCCTCGAGACGGACGTCCTGGTCGTGGGCAGCGGGGCCGGCGGGGGCGTGACGGCCGAGATCCTCGCGCAGGCCGGGCTCGCGGTCGTCATCGTCGAGGAAGGGCCGCTTCGCGGCAGCGACGATTTCCGCATGCGCGAACGCGAAGCCTACCCCCAGCTGTACCAGGAATCGGCGGGTCGGCAGACACGGGACAAGGCCATCACCATCCTCCAGGGACGCTGCGTGGGGGGCTCGACGACCGTCAACTGGACCTCCAGCTTTCGCACGCCGCCGCGCACCCTCGCGCACTGGAAGGGCGCACACGGCCTGGCCGGCTGCGACGAAGGCCAACTGGCGCCCTGGTTCGCGCGCATGGAGGAGCGGCTGTCGATCGCGCCCTGGCCCGTCCCCCCCAACGAGAACAACGACATCCTGCGCCGTGGCTGCGAGAAACTCGGCATTCCCGCCGCCGCCATCCGGCGCAACGTGAAGGGCTGCTGGAACCTGGGCTATTGCGGCATGGGATGCCCCACGAACGCCAAGCAGTCGATGCTCGTCACGACTTTGCCCTCGGCACTTGCCCGGGGTGCGACCCTCGTCCAGCGCGGGCGGCTCGAACGGCTCGTCGCGAGCGGTTCGCGAATCACCCATGCCGAGGTCCGCGGTGTCGCGGGCCCCGGCGCGCAGCCCGGGCCGCCCCGGCTCACGATAAGGGCCAGGCACGTCGTCCTCGCGGCGGGCGCCATCGGGAGTCCCGCGGTGCTCCTGCGAAGCGCCCTGCCCGATCCCCACGCACTCGTGGGCACGCGCACGTTCCTGCATCCCACCGTCGTTTCCGCGGCGGTGATGCCCGAGGTCGTGAACGGCTTCGCGGGGGCCCCGCAGACGATCTATTCCGATCACTTCCTCGACACCCTCCCGGTCGACGGGCCGGCCGGTTTCAAGCTCGAGGCCCCGCCCCTGCACCCCATTCTCGCGGGGATCACCCTGCCCGGATTCGGCGAGGACCACGCCCGGTGGATGCGCGAGTTCCCGAAGCTGCAAGTGGTGATCGCCCTGCTGCGCGACGGATTCCATCCCGGCTCGCCCGGCGGCCGCGTGCGCCTTCGTGGCGACGGCACGCCGGAACTCGATTACCCCATCACCGACTACCTTTGGGAGGGCATGCGGCGGGCGTACCTCACGATGGCGGAGATCCAGTTCGCGGCGGGCGCGAAGACGGTGATGGCCCTGCACGAGGATGCCGGGCCATCGGAAACGTGGGCGTCCGCGAAGGATGCGATCGGCCGGCTGCCCATGAAGTCCCTGCACGCTCGGGTGGTGAGCGCCCATGTGATGGGCGGCTGCGCGATGGGGCCGGATGCCTCGCGCGCGGTGGTGCGCGAGGACGGCCGCCACCACCACGTCGAGAACCTCTCGGTGCACGACGGCTCGGTCTTTCCGACCAGCATCGGCGCGAACCCGCAGCTGTCCATCTACGGCATCGCCGCCCGCATGGCGGACGGGCTAGCCGGCGCGCTCGCTGCCGGTTCGAAGGCGGCGCCTAGGACGTGACCGGGGTGTTCTTCACCTCGCGGCGCAGGACCTTGCCCACGTTGGTCTTGGGCAGTTCCTTCCAGAATTCGACGATGCGCGGCAGCTTGTAGCCCGTGAGGTGCTTCCGGCAATGCTCCATCACCGCCTCGCGGGTGAGCGCCGGGTCCTTCTTCACGATGACGACCCGCACGCTCTCGCCCGACTTGTCGTCGGCCGCGGCAACGGCGCAGACCTCGAGCACCCCGGGCATCATCGCGATCACGTCCTCGACCTCGTTGGGATACACGTTGAAACCCGAGACGAGGATCATGTCCTTCTTGCGGTCCACGATCTTCACGAAGCCCGCCTCGTCCATCAGGCCGATGTCGCCCGTGCGAAAGGCGCCATCCGGGAACATCACCATGGCGGTCTCGTCGGGGCGGTTCCAGTAGCCCTTCATCACCTGCGGGCCGGCAATGCAGATCTCGCCCGTCCCGCCCACCGGCAGGATGTTGCCGTCGTCGTCCCGGATGGTGACGAGGGTCGAGGGCAGCGGCAGGCCCGCCATGCCGTTGAAGGGCGCGCCGACCCGCAGGGGGTTGATGCAGGCGCCGGGCGAGGTCTCCGTGAGCCCATAGGCCTCGAGAAGGGGCGTCTTCGTGATCTCCTGCCAGCGCTCGGCCACCGCCCGCTGCACCGCCATGCCGCCTCCGAGCGTCACCTTGAGGTGGCTGAAGTCGAGCTGCTCGAAGCCGGGCGTGTGCATGAGCCCGTTGAAGAGCGTGTTGACGCCCGGGAGGACGGAGAAAGGGTGCTTTGCGAGTTCCGCGACGAAGCCCTTCATGTCGCGCGGGTTGGGGATGAGCACGTGGTTCGCGCCGAGCTTCATGAAGGTGAGCGAGGCCGTCAGCGCGAAGATGTGATAGAGCGGCAGGGCCCCGATGACCGTTTCCCGGCCCTCTTCGAGCCCCTGCCCCACCCAGCCCGAGACCTGGAGCAGGTTCGACACGATATTGCCGTGCGTGAGCATGGCCCCCTTGGATACGCCGGTGGTGCCGCCCGTGTACTGGAGGAAGGCGATGTCGTCGTGGCCGATGGGCGGAAGGTCGGGCTTGCGTCCCCGGCCTGCCGCGAGGGCCTCCGGCAGGGCGATCGCACCGGGCAGCGAAAATGCGGGCACCGCCTTCTTCACGTGCTTCACGACGAAGTTCACGATCGCGGACTTGGGGAAGCCGAGCAGGTCGCCCACGCGCGTGGTGACGACCGTCTTCACCTTCGTACGCGCGATGACCTCCTCGAGCGTCTTGGCGAAGTTCTCCAGGATGACGATCGCCTCGGCGCCCGAGTCGTTCAACTGGTGCTCGAGTTCGCGCGGCGTGTAGAGGGGATTGCAATTGACCCCCACCAGGCCCACGCGCAGCAGGCCGAAGACCACCACCGGGTATTGCAGCAGGTTGGGCAGCATGACGGCAACGCGCGCGCCCTTGCGAAGGCCCGCGGTGCCCTGCAGCCAGCTGCCGAAATCGTTCGAAAGGCCGTCCAGCTCCCGGAAGGTGATCGTGCGGCCCATGCAGTGGAACGCCGGCCGGTCGGCGAATCGCGAGACGCTCTGCTCGAGGATGTCGCGAATGCTGCCGTAGGGGCTCGCGTCGATATCGGCGGGGACGCCGGGCGGATAGGACTTGAGCCAGATTCGTTCCATGTTCTCCTCGCGATTCGCATGCCCGGGCCTTCGAGGGCCCGGATCGTCTGTCGTGTGCGCCGCGCGGCACCCGGTGGCGGGCCGGAGTCGGCGCTGCTGAGTCTACCTGAGGCGGCCGGGGCGAAGAATAGTGTGATTGCTCTAATCCTGCCGGCTACAGTGCCCTTCGTACGCGGGACTCGCCCATGGGGGGAGAGCTCCCGCACCCCAAGCCCCAGGAGGCCCCCGATGGTGACCCGCAAGCGCAAGACCACCGCCAAGAAGCCCGGCATCTCGCTCCCCGACAACCAGCTCGCGCAGGCCGTGACGCAATCCGCCCAGAAGATCTGGCTGGCCGGACTCGGCGCCTTCGCCCGCGCCCGCACCGAGGGCGACAAGGTCTTCGACGTGCTCGTCGAACAGGGCAAGGGCCTTCGCGCCAAGACCGAGAAGGCTGCCGATGCCGCGCTTCGCACCGTGCGCACCCAGGCCGACACGACGATCTCGAACGCGCAGGGCCAATGGGACAAGCTCGAGCAGGTCTTCGAAGACCGGGTCTCGCGCTCCCTGAACCGCCTGGGCGTGCTTTCGAGCAAGGACGTCGAGGACCTCGCCCGCCAGGTGGCCGAACTGAACCAGAGCGTGCGCGACCTGATGGGCGGCGCCAAGCCGAAGGCCTCCCGCAAGGCCCCGGCCCGGAAGAAAGCCACCCGCAAGCGCAAGGCCGCCGCCAAATGACGACGGGGAGGGCCACGCCCTCCCCGCCACCGGCTCCTCCTCATCCTTGCCCGTGACCCGGCGCCCGCCGGGAACCGAAGGATGTTCTGGCCCGCCCTCACCGGCGGGCCATTTTTTTACGCCCTATTCGCGCGTCACGCGGTCCACAAGCTTCACGTAGGCCGTCATCGCGTCGCCCGATGTCATCCCCTTCAGCTTCGCCCAGGCCTCGTACTTGGCCCGGTTCACGAAATCCGTGAACCCGGGCTTGTCGCCCTGCACGTCGCCTTCCGTCGCCTGCTTGAAATGCGCGTAGAGCTTCAACTTCAGGTCGTTGCCCGGATCCTTCTTCGCCTTCAGGACCGCTGCCGCGGCAGCCTCGAACTGCTTCTTCACGTCCGCCATCCTCTCCTCCGTTTCCCTCTGTGGGGGCCCCCGCGGGGTTGGTGCTAAAGTTAGCCGAACCTGCGGCCCGCCGCAACGGCGGGATCCGCATCCGGGACAACGAGCACGAGGAGAAGCCCGATGGCGCAAGCCCGGCGCGAACGCATTTCCGGGGTGGATACGGCCTGGCTGCGCATGGAAAACCCGACGAACCTCATGATGATCGTCGGGATCCTCGTCTTCGACGAGCGGCTCGAACTCTCCAAGGTGAAGCGCACGATCGAGCGGCGCTTCCTCGCCTATCCCCGCTTCCGCCAGCGCGCGGTGCAGGATCCGACGGGCGCCTGGTGGGAAGCGGACGCCAATTTCGACATCGACTCCCACATCCACCGCACCGCGCTTCCCGGCCGTGCCGACAAGTCCGAGCTCGAGGCCCTGGTGAGCGACCTCGCCTCGACGCCCCTCGACTTCACCAAGCCGCTCTGGCAGTTCCACCTCGTCGACAACTACGCGGGCGGCAGCGCGCTCATCATGCGCATCCACCACTGCTACGCCGACGGAATCGCGCTCATCCAGGTGATGCTGTCCATGACGCACGAGACCGCGGCGGGAAGCCTCGTCCTGCCGCGCGAGGAGGTCGCCGAGGCCGGCGGCTCGAGCGCGGACGCGGACATCTTCGAGCAGCTCCTCAAGCCCGTCGCCGGGGCGATCGAGAGCGCTCAGCGGATGGGCCGGAGCCTCATCGACCAGGGCCGCGAGCTCGCCGCCAATCCGCAGGCCGCGTCGGAAGCGATCGAGGGAGCGACGCGAAAGGGCATGGACTTCGCCGGCGAGGTCGCCAAGCTCGCGCTCATGGGACGCGACGCGCCCACCCGCTTCAAGGGCGCCCTCGGGGCGCGCAAGCGCGTCGCCTGGGCCGAGCCCTTCCCGCTCGACGAGGTGAAGGTGATGGGCAAGGCCCTCGGCTGTTCCATCAACGACGTGCTGCTGGCCATGGCTGCCGGCGCCCTGCGCGCCTATCTCGAAGAGCGCGGTGACCCGGTGGACGGCATCGAGATCCGCGCGATCGTGCCGGTGAACCTGCGCCCCGCCGGGGACGGCAAGCAACTCGGCAACCGCTTCGGACTCGTGTTCCTCGAACTGCCCGTGGGCGTCGATCACCCGCTCGAGCGTCTTTTCGAAGTGCGCCGCCGCATGCAGGCGCTCAAGGGCTCCTACCAGCCGGTCATCGCCCTGGGACTGCTTCACACGGTGGGCTACGGACCGAAGATGCTGCAGGAGCAGGTGACGTCGCTGCTCAGCCAGAACGCGAGCCTCGTGATGACGAACGTTCCCGGCCCGCAGCACCCCCTGCACTTCGCGGGGCGGCGCATCCGCGAGCTGGACTTCTGGGTGCCGCAATCCGGCGGTATCGGGATGGGGCTGTCGATCCTCTCCTACGACGGGAAGATCCAGTTCGGCGTGATCGCCGATGCGGGCCTGGTTCCCGACCCCGAGAGCCTCGTGTCGCGTTTTCACGACGAGTTCGATCGCCTGATGTGGCTCACCCTCATGAGTCCCTGGGGCGAGATCGAACCCGAGAGGGCCGCGACACCGACCCGCAACGCCTCGCGAAAGGGCGAGAGGCGTAGCCGCAAGGCGCCGACACGCGCGAACGCAGCTTCTGTTGCGCCCCGGTCAGACGCCGAGGCGTCGTCGCAATAGCCGGATTCGCATTCGTCCGAAGACCCGCGCGGGAAGGCCGGCGAGGTCGAAGCCGATGCAATGAAAACGGGCCGGCATGAGCCGGCCCGTTCGCTTTTCCGTCACCCGCCGGCATGGCCGGCAGGCGGGAGGAGGTTACTTCAGGTGCGCGGAGACGAGCTTCGTCATCTCGAACATCGAGACGGTCTTCTTGCCGCCGAACACGGCCTTCAGCTTGTCGTCGGCGTTGATGTTCCGCTTGTTCACCTTGTCCTGCAGGCCGTTCTTCTTGATGTACGCCCAGATCTTGCTCGTGATCTCGGTACGCGGCACGGCGGCCGAACCCACGACGGCGGCGAGCGTCGCGCTCGGCGTCACGGGCTTCATGAAAGCGGCGTTCGGCTTGCGCTTGGCGGCGGCCTTCTTCGGTGCTGCCTTCTTGGCTGCCGGCTTCTTGGCGGCGGCCTTCTTCACCGGCTTCTTGGCGGCAGGCTTCTTGGCCGCCGGCTTCTTCGCTGCTTTCTTGGCTTTCTTAGCTGCCATTCGAATTCCTCCAATCTGGTGATGTTGGTGGTTCAGCTTCAATCTCGCCTCGCGAGGCGTGACAGGCGAGAGAATGCACATGGCGAAAACTGTTTGTCAATGTGTTTTCACTCTGAAAACGGCACATTCTCCCTCTGACGATGCCCGCTTGCCGCGGCCCTTCGCGAAGCCCGGATCGCTCGCGCTTCGCCCGGGCGCCCCTCACATCCGGCCTTTCCATCGCATCCCGCGGCTCGAGCGAGGCGGCCATGGCCTACAGCTTGCCCGCCCCGGAAGACGATTTGTTGCCGTGCATCAACACCGGGCCATTGGCGCAGGCGACGTTTCCGGTGCCCCCCTGCCCCTTCATTCGATGTAGTCGCGGCCGAGCCGCTCGATATGCGAACGGGCCTCGGCCACGAGGTACGGTGCCACCAGCGCCATCACCTGGTAGGCGCCTGCCCCGAGGTCGTGCGAATCGGTCCTGCCCCGCTTGTCGCGGATGGCCCGGTAGTTGAGCCAGTAGGTCGCGACGACCAGGACGTTGTCCGCGAGCGCCGAGATCTCCTCCGGGCGAGCGTGCATGAGCCCGGCCTTCACGAGACCCGCGCAAAGGCGGCGGACGGCCTCGAGCTTCGCCTCGACGATGCGGTTGAAGTGCTCGCGCAGGCGCCGGTTCCGACCCGTGATGTCGTCGAGGTTGCGGTAGAGGAAGCGGAATCCCCAGATGCCCTCGAACATGAGGTGCAGGTAGAGCCAGAGGTCCTCGATGGCGCCGGGGCCGTCCAGACGGGCGTCGGGCTCCAGGGCGATTCGCGCCTCGAACCGGTCGAAGAGCTCCTCGACGATCTGGTCCTTGTTGCGAAAGTGGTAGTACAGGTTCCCCGGGCTGATGCCCAGCTCGTCGGCGATCATGCCGGTGGTGACGTGCGCCTCGCCGTGCTCGTTGAAGAGCGCGAGGCTCACCGCGAGGATGCGCTCGCGCGTGCGCTGGGTTCGGACGGCGTTGCCGTCGAGAGCGGGCCGGCCGGCGGGGGACTTCGCCATGGCCGGAAAGCGTATCACGCCGCGGGCGGGTCCCTCGCGATCCAGCGCCTCAAGTCGACGAGCGTCTCGCGCAAGTCGGCCGCCGCGCCCGGCAGGCGCCAGGGCGCAGGCGAGCGGTTCGCCGGCCTTCCCAGACGCATCGAGAGACGTCGGTCCGGATCCTCCAGCACGTCGACCTTCATGCGGATGCCATGGCGGGCGAGGATCGGCTCGAGCGTCGAGCGGCGCTTCAGCAGGTCGCGCCGGGTGCGCGCGTACGCGTGCTCGCAGAGCCGCTGGCGCGTCGCATAGCCGAAGATGTTGGTGAAGAAGATCTCGCTGTCGTCCGCGTCGGGCTCGAACAGGATGACATCCGCGCCTCGATACTGGGTGCGGTACTTCGAGAGGCCGGTCGCCATGCGCGAGTGGATGATCGCGCGGAAGGTCTGGGAGAGCACCACGGGCAGGCCACCCTCGACGAGCCGGGAGTGCCGGCCCCGGCCCTTCTCCGTCGCGAGGCTCGCGTCGTACGGCACGATCGGGTTCACGCAGATCACCAGCCGCGCGCCGTCGTCCAGGGCCTCGGAGGCGTGCAGCGTCTTCTTGAGGGCGCCGTCGACGAAGTGGTGCCCGTCGATCTCGACCGGGGGGAAAAGCCCCGGCAGCGCCGCGCTGGCCTGCACGGCCTTCGAGATGGGAACGTGATCATGACCGGGGCGGCCGAAGCTCACGCTCTCGCCCGTGTCCAGGTCCGTCGCCACGAGGTAGAGCTTTCGAGAGAGCTGCCGGAAATCGTCCGTGCGCCCCGGACGCGTGAAGACGGCCTGGAGGTAGCGGTGGATCGTGTCGTTGTCGAAGATGCCGGTCGGGATGGCCCGGCCCAGTGCCGCGAACGACTCCAGCGCCCCGCGGCCGAACGGTCGCGTCACGTAGTTCACGATCGATTTCGCGAGGATCGGCGGAACGGACCGCGCTCGCGCGAGGTACTCCGCGAAAGCCGGGCGCATGAAAACCTCGGGGGTGAGCGCACCCTCGACCTCGCCGTCCTCGATGAAGAGCCCGTAGATCTCGGAGACCGGGATGCCGTTGGCGAGCGCAGCCGACAGGAAGCTGCCCGCGCTCACACCGACGTAGACGTCCAGCTCGTTGAAATCGAGGCCTTCGAGCGAATCCTGGAGGGCGAGAAGCGCGCCTATTTCGTAGACGGCCCCGAACGGCCCGCCCCCGGCGAGAGCGAGACCGATCGGCGGCTTGCGAGCGCGACTGCCCCGGGCCTTGCGGGGCACTCCTCCGGGCCGCGGCATGGGAGCCTTCTAGCGGGCGCGGGCGCGCGAGCGGCGCAGCTGCTCGACGCTCGCCTGCAATTGGGCCACCTGGCGCGAAAGCGCGCGCACGTCCCGCGTGGTCGGCACGCCGATTCGGGAGATGGCGCGCGAGACACGCTGCTCGAACACCTTCTCGAGGTGGGAGACGGCCTCGACGGTCCGGGTCTTCGCCTCGACGGCGCGGGCGCAGGCGATTTCGCCCGCCTGGGTGGCGCGCATCACGGCGGCACGGCGGCTCTTCGCCTGGAGCGCGGACCCCTGCTTCACGAGCGAATCGAAGGCGCCGACGGCGCTGCGGCGAACGCCCTCGGCCACTTGAACGCCGGCTTCGACAGCCTTGCGCGTGGTGGATCGGAGGGTCTGGATTGCCTGGGCCGGCGAGGCCGGTCGGGCGATGGACTTGCGGGGGCGGGAGGTTCGGATGCGGCGGGCCATGATTTTTCCTTTCGACATGTGGGGTGTATTCCCGGCGGTGGCGGGCGGGGCGGGGCCCCGGCTTCGACCCCAAGGCTACGGCGAAGCATTAGAGCAGACACACTAAAGCACGCCCGCCCTGCCCCGGCCCTGCCGGGGGCCGCGTGTATCATTCGCCCGACGGGCCGGCGCATCCGGATCCTTCCCCAGAAAAACGACTGCATCGAGGAGACCCCATGTCCTATTTCGTGACCGGCGGCACCGGCTTCATCGGTCGCTTCCTCATCGACAAGCTCATCGCGCGCGGGGGCACGATCCACGTGCTGGTGCGCAAGAATTCGCTCAGGAAGCTCGACGCCCTGCGGCCGCGCTGGGGTGCGGACGCGAAGCGGGTCGTCGCCGTCGTGGGCGACCTTGCCAAGCCGAAGCTCGGCATCGCCCCCGCGGATCTCGCGAAGCTCAAGGGCAAGGTCGACCACGTCTTCCACCTGGCGGCGGTCTACGACTTGTCGGCTGACGCCGCGAGCCAGGAGAAGGCCAATATCGACGGGACGCGCAACGCCGTCCAGTTCGCCGAGGCCATCCAGGCCGGCTGCTTCCACCACACGAGCTCGATCGCGGCTGCGGGCCTCTACGACGGCGTCTTCCGCGAGGACATGTTCGACGAGGCCGAGGAACTGGACCACCCCTATTTCCGCACCAAGCACGATTCCGAGGGCATCGTCCGGGCCGAGTGCAAGCGTCCCTGGCGCGTCTACCGCCCGGCGATCGTGGTCGGCCACTCGAAGACGGGCGAGATCGACAAGATCGACGGCCCCTACTATTTCTTCAAGCTCATCCAGAAGATGAGGAAGGCCCTGCCCCAGTGGATGCCCACGGTGGGCATCGAGGGCGGGCGCATCAATATCGTGCCCGTGGACTACGTCGTGGACGCCATGGACCACATCGCCCACATGAAGGGCCTCGACGGCCGCTGTTTCCACCTGACGGATCCCGAGCCGCAGCGCATCGGCGAGATCCTGAACCTGTTCGCCAAGGCCGCCCACGCGCCCCAGATGACGATGCGGCTCAATGCCAAGATGTTCGGGTTCATCCCGGATTTCGTCCTCGACTCGGCCATGTCCCTCGCGCCCGTGCGCCGCATCCAGAAGCAGGTGCTCTCGGACCTGGGCATCCCGCCGGACATGTTCAAGTTCGTGAACTACCCGACGCGCTTCGACAACCGCGAGGCTGCCCGGGCCCTCAAGGGATCCGGCATCGCAGTCCCGGCGCTGGAGGACTACGCCTGGCGCCTCTGGGACTACTGGGAGCGCCACCTCGACCCGGACCTCTTCATCGACCGTTCGCTCGCCGGCAAGGTGAAGGACCGGGTCATCGTCATCACCGGCGGCACCTCGGGCATCGGAGAAGCCACCGCCTACAAGATGGCCGAGGCCGGCGCGCAGGTGGTGCTGGTCGCGCGCGACCCCGCGAAGGCCGCGCCCGTGATGGCGAAGATCAAGAAGATGGGGGGCAAGGCGAAGTTCTACGCCTGCGACCTGGCGGAGATCCCGGAGTGCGACAAGCTGGTGGCCGCGGTGCTCAAGGATTTCGGCCACTGCGACTACCTGGTGAACAACGCCGGTCGCTCCATTCGCCGAGGCATCGCGTCCTCCTTCGACCGGTTCCACGACTTCGAGCGCACGATGCAGCTCAACTACTTCGGCAGCCTGCGCCTCATCATGGGTTTCCTGCCCTCGATGATGAAGAACAAGCGCGGGCAGATCATCAACATCTCGTCGATCGGCGTGCTCACGCAGGCTCCGCGCTTCTCCGCCTACGTCGCCTCCAAGGCGGCGCTCGACTCCTTCACCGGCTGCGCGGCGAGCGAGTTCAACGACGACAACATCGCCTTCACCACGATCAACATGCCCCTGGTGAAGACCCCGATGATCGCGCCCACCAAGCTCTACAACCACGTGCCGACCCTCACGCCCGAGCAGGCGGCGGACCTCGTGGTGGAGGCCATCGTCTACAAGCCGGTTCGCATCGCGACGCGCCTGGGAATCTTCGGCGCCCTGCTGCACGCGGTCGCGCCCAAGGCCACGCACATCATCCTGAACGCGGCATTCCGCATGTTCCCGGATTCCTCCGCGGCCCAGGGGCGCAAGGACGGAGCGCCCAAGGAGATCGCGCTCTCGCCCGAACAGGTCGCCTTCGCCCAGATCACGCAGGGCATCCACTGGTAGGCGCCATGACACTCAAGCCCGGAGACACCGCCCCCGATTTCGAGGGCCTCGCCACCGACGGCACGCGCGTGTCCCTCAAGGACTTCCGCGGCAGGAAGCTCGTGATGTATTTCTACCCGATGGACGACACGCCCGGCTGCACGAAGCAGGCTTGCTCGCTCAGGGACCACAACAAGGACATCGCCGCCAAGGGGGCGGCGATCCTCGGCGTGTCGACCCAGGACGAGGCGTCGCACCGCAAGTTCACCGAGAAGTACAAGCTCAATTTTCCGCTGCTCGCCGACCGGGACGGCAAGGTCGGGCGCGCCTACGGGACGATCGGCGGGGGCGGCCTCCTGTCGGCGGCCAAGGCACTCATCGGCATGGCCGACCGCGTGACCTTCGTGATCGACGAGGAAGGAAGGATCGCGCACGTCATCGACCGGCCGGACGTGGCGAACCACGCCGAAGAGGTCCTCGCGCTGCTCTAGGCCCGCGGCACGAACGCTACCCCGGCGGCCCGGACTTCGTCGGCCACGAGGGCATGCAGGCGCCGGTCGAGCAGGATGTCGACGTGGCCCACCCCGCGAAGCGCCACGTTCCGCGCCCAGGGCAGCCGGCTCGTCGCCTGGGGCGACACCAGGTTGTCGTGTACCGAATAGATGGAGGTGACCGGACAGCCCGGACCGGCGGCGCCCTCCCGGCGCCGCAGCGCCGCCAGGAATTCGCTGCCTTCCCGCATCTGCCGGGCATTGGTCCCCATGCCGAGCCTCGCGAGACGCGTCCCGTGATGCGGACTCGCGATCGTCACCAGCCGCGCGACCGAACCCGACCCGTGCCGCGCGAGGTAGGCCCTCGCGACGAGCCCGCCCATGCTGTGCGCGACGATCACGACCGCTTTCGCTCCGGCTGGCCGGACGATGAGGTCCACCTGCATGGCCAACTGTTCGGCCAGTTCATCGATGGGCCGGAACAGGCCGTGGAAGTTGAAGGTGTAGACGGGCGTCGCGCCCCGCGCCGAGAGACTTCGCAGGACGCCGCGCAGGATGCCGCGATTGGAGAAATACCCGTGAACCACCAGCACGGCGACCTCCGCCGGCAGGCCGCGCGGCGGATCGGCCGGCACGGCCAGGTTCTCGAGCGGCAGGTAGAACAGGTTGTTGGCGAGCATGGCGCGCCACTCGCCCAGCACCAGCGCCAGGGTCCCCGCGGGCCCGAGCTGCTCGGCGGCATCCCGAGGCGAGCGAGTGAGGTGCGCGACGGCCATCGAGAAGCAGACGATCGCCAGGCGCACGCCCAGGGCGAGCCCGACGGGGGCGGCGATGGCGGCGGGGAGACTCCAGCCGCGGGCGCACAGCCCGGCGGCGAGCGCCGCGATGAGCAGGGCCTCCACGACGAGAGCCGCCCGCACGAGCGAGACCAACATGCCGGGCAGTATAGTCCCGCCCGGGAGCGAGCCGGGGTGCGTGCTACCATCCGCGCACTTCGCTTCCTACCGGCCCGGACCCGGGCTTCGCCCCGGCCGTCACGACGAGACAACGCCTCGATGTTGCTTCACGCCGCCACCGTCTTTCTCAGCGCGTTCCTCCTCTTCCTCGTCCAGCCCGTCCTCGCGAAGCAGATCCTGCCGTGGTTCGGCGGGGCCGCGATCGTGTGGACGACCTGCATGGTGTTCTTCCAGCTCGTCCTGCTGCTCGGCTACGCCTACTCGCACTGGATCGTGAGCCGCGTCGATCCCCGCCGCCAGGGATTGATCCACATCGCCCTCCTCGTCCTGAGCCTCGTCTTCCTGCCCATCATTCCGGCGGAAGCCTGGAAACCCCTGGGCGACGAGAATCCGGTCCTGCGCATCCTGCTGCTCCTTTTCGCCACCATCGGCCTGCCGTACCTGCTGCTGTCGACCACGAGCCCGCTGGTGCAGGCCTGGTTCGCCCGGGAATTCCCCGGCTCCAGCCCCTACCGCCTCTTCGCGCTGTCGAATTTCGCCTCGATGCTGGCACTTCTCGGTTATCCGTTCCTCTTCGAACCGTGGCTCGCGAGTCCGCAGCAGTCGGTGTTCTGGTCCTGGGGCTACGGCCTCTTCGTCCTCGTCGCCGCAGCACTGGCGTGGAAGAGCCGCGAGCTGCCGCCGCTGGAACACGGGCTGCCCCAGGCCGAAGCCGCGCCCGAGCCCCGCCCCACCCCGCGCCGCCTCGTCCTCTGGCTGGCGCTCGCGACCCTGGGCTCGGTGACGCTTCTCGCCGTGTCGAACCACCTCACCCAGAACATTTCGTCGATCCCGCTCCTGTGGGTGATACCGCTCGCGGTCTACCTGCTCACCTTCATCCTGTGCTTCGAGGGCACCTGGGCCTATCGCCGCGATGCGTTCCTGGGCGTCCTCGTCTGGGTCCTGTGCGTCATGGCCTGGTTCCTCGCCGACAAGCGGCTGCAATTCGAGCTGGCGCTGCAGATCGGGGTCTTCACGGTCGGCCTGTTCGTGGTGTGCATGTTCTGCCACGGCGAGCTCGCGCGCCTTCGGCCCGGGCCGCGGCACCTGACGCTGTTCTACCTCGTGGTTTCCCTGGGCGGAGTCCTGGGCGGGGTGCTCGTGGGCATCGCGGCCCCGATGCTGCTGCCGGGCTACTTCGAGCTGGAGATGGCCCTCGTCGCCGTCGCCGTCCTGGCGCTGGTGGTGAACCTGGAGCGGCCCAAGCCCGTCCTCGCGATGTTCGCGGCGGTCGTGGCTTTCACGACCGGCGCCCTCGCCTACCGCATCGACAAGCATACGGAGGACACCGTGCTCGTCGAGCGCAATTTCTACGGTGTCTTGCGCGTGAAGGAGGTCGAGGCGAAGGACGGCGATCCGGAGACCCGCTACCGCTCCCTCGTGCACGGCGCCATCCTGCACGGCGAGCAGTGGATGAACGAGAAATACCGGCGCTCCGCCACCACCTATTACAAGACGACGTCGGGCGTCGGTCGCGCGATCCTCGCCCACGAGGGCCTTCCCATCAAGGTCGGGGTGATCGGGCTGGGTGCCGGCACGCTGGCCACGTACGGCGATGCCGACGACGTGTATCGCTTCTACGACATCAACCCGGCCGTGCCGCGCATCGCCCGGGAGCAGTTCACGTACCTCTCGGACAGCCCGGCGAAGATCGAAATCGTGCTGGGGGATGCCCGGCTCGCCCTCGAGCGCGAGCCCGTCCAGGGCTTCGACGTGCTGGCGGTGGACGCCTTTTCCGGCGATTCGATCCCGGTTCACCTCATCACGGTGGAGGCGGTCGGCGCGTACCTGCGGCACATGAAGCCCACGGGGGTGATCGCCTTCCACGTGTCGAACCGGTTCCTCGACCTGAAGCCGGTCCTGCTCGCCATCGCCGAGAAGCACGGCCTGGAGTACGCGTTCGTGCACGAGGCGAACGATGAGGGCACCACGACGAGCGACTGGGTACTGCTCACGCGCCACAAGCCGCTCATCCTGCGACCCGAGATCGTGCAGAACACCGAGCCGGTGGCCCCGCGGCCGGACTGGCGCCTCTGGACCGACGCCTACAACAACTTGCTGCAGGTCTGGAACAAGTAGGCCCTCAAGCCGCGCGGCGGGGGGCCCCTCCGGGGATTGACGCCAAGGCACAGCAGGCCGCGGCCGACTCGAAGCTCCGATCGGAAAGGCCCTGTCTTTCGGAGGGCGCCACTATTGCCTGAGCGCCTCGGCCACGAGCCGCGCCACGATCCCGCTCACGCGCTCGTTCGACTCCGTCGTGACGCCAGCGATATGCGGCGTGAGGATGAGGTTGGGCGCATCCCCGAGCGGCCCGCCGGCGACGAGCGGTTCGTTGTCGAAGACATCGAGCGCGGCGCCGCCCAGGTGGCCTTCCTGAAGCGCCTTCGCAAGCGCCGCCTCGTCGACGATGCCGCCGCGGGCGGTGTTCACGAGCACCGCTCCCTTCTTCATGCGGGCGAGGCGCCCGGCGTCCAGCAGGCCGCGGGTGGCCGCGACGAGCGGCACGTGAAGCGACACCACGTCCGAGGCGGCGAGGAGTGCGTCGAGGTCGACCCGCTCGACGCCCTGGCGCGACCAGGCCGGATCGTCCGGGGGTACGCCCGGATCGAAGGCCACGACGCGAAGTCCGAGGGCTTTCGCCTTGACCGCCGTGACCTGCCCGATGCTGCCGAACCCGACGAGGCCGAGCGTCTTTCCGGCGATCTCGTGGCCCTGCGAAAGCATGGCGCGTGGCCAGCGTCCCGCCGCCACCGCGGCGGTGGAGTAGTAGGCGCCGCGCAGGAGCACCATCGCCACGGCCACCACGTATTCCGCCACGGACTGCGCGTTGGCGCCGACGGCGGGAAAGACCCGGATGTTCCTCGCCTGGCAAGCTTCGAGGTCGATGTTGTCGAGTCCGACGCCCAGCCGTCCCACGACGCGAAGGCGGGCTGCGGCCGCGAGGGTCTCGCCGCGAACCTGGGTGCGATTTCGCACGATCCAGGCGTCCGCGGTGGCGAGGGCCTTGCCGAGTGCCGCCGGATCGTCCACGAGGGCCGGCCGGTAGTCGACATCGAACTCGCGCGCGAGCAGCGCGACGGCGGGCGCGTCCATGCTTTCGGAGATGACGATGCGAATCACGGCGATCAGGTCCTCGGGTCTCGACGGTCTCGGGAGCGGCGGGAGTGTAGCATCGCGCCGCGCTCTTTCCGGTCATCGCCGGCGGCGAGCCAGGCGGTGATCTCCTCGCGGTCGTGGTAAAGCTGCTTCATGGCGAGACGGTAGCGCCTCCCGCCGAAGGCCTCGTCCACGATCTCGCGGGCGCGGCCCGTCTCCTCCCAGCGCTTCTTCATCGGCAGCTTGAGGTTGAAGATCGCCTCCCGGCACCACCCCTCGACCACCCACTTCGCCGCGAGCGCCGCGACGCGCGAGGGACTTTCGACGACGTCGCACACCATCCAGTCCACCGGCTCGGGCGGGCGGAACCCGAAGGCGTCGGCGCGGCGATGCTTCACCTGTCCCGTCTCGAGGAGCGCCCCATCCATCGGCCCGTTGTCCACGGCGGTCACGAAGAGGCCGCGGCGCACCAGTTGCCAGGTCCATCCGCCCGGCGAGGCTCCGAGATCCACGGCGCTCATGCCGGGCGTGAGGCGCCGCGCCGCCTCCTCGTCGCCCAGGAAGTGGGCCAGGGCCTCCGCCAGCTTGAGCGTCGAGCGCGAAGGCGCGCCCGCAGGCATGCGAAGGCGCGCGATGCCCATGGGCCAGGGCGAACTTGCCCCCACGCGGGAAAGGCCCACATGCGCCGCCGTTCCGCCCACGAAGAACACGTGCAGGCGCTCCTGTGCGGCAGCGTCGGCGACGTTCACGCCCGCTTTCGCCAGCGCCTTGTCCAGGTGCGGCTTCAGCGGCCGGATGAGCGAGGCGAGCGCCTTGCCGTCGTTGGTATCCGGCGTCTCGATGAAGAGCTCGCGAAATCGCGTCCCGAGCTCCCGTGCCGCCCGTGCCAGGGGCGAGGCGCGATCTCCCACCGGAAGGTCCGAAAGGACCTCGCCCGCGAGGACGACCTGGCGTGCGAAGACGAACGCGTCGAGGGTCAGTTCCGACCACAGCTTTCGACCGGCTGACACTTCGAAGGGCTGGAAGAGCGCCCAGGCGCTGTCCGGCCGGGCCTTCACGAAACCCTCGACGCCGGCGTCTCTCGCGATGGCCGTGAGCTCCTGCGCGCATTCCTTCTCGAAGCCCGCGCGGCAGTGGACGAGGAGGCCTCCTTCCCCGCTCACGGTCGGGCGCCGCGAAAGAGCGCGAAGAAATTGCGCGTGGTCGCCTCGGCGACGGTCGCGAGCGGCACGCCCCGGAGGTTCGCGATCTCCTCGGCCACATGGCGCACGAACGCCGGCTCGTTGGTCTTGCCGCGATGCGGGACGGGGGCGAGGTAGGGCGAATCCGTCTCGACCAGCATCCGGTCGAGCGGCACGCGGCGGGCGACTTCCTTCAGGTCCTTCGCATTCTTGAAGGTGACGATGCCGGAGAAGGAAATGTGGAAGCCCAGTCCCATCGCCGCCTGGGCCACTTCCCAGTTCTCCGTGAAGCAGTGCATCACGCCCCCGACTTCGGCGGCGCCTTCCTCCGCGAGGATGCGCAGGGTATCGGCAGCGGCCTCGCGCGTGTGGACGACGAGCGGCTTCGCGACCCGGCGCGCCGCGCGGATGTGCCGCCGGAAGCGCTCACGTTGCCATTCCGTGTCGCCCTCGACGCGGAAATAGTCGAGTCCGGTTTCGCCGACCGCCACGACCTTGCGATGCGAGGCCATGGCGACCAGCTCGTCCTCCGTGGCCTCCCGCGGGTCGCGCCGCTCGTCCGGATGAACGCCCGCGGAGCACCAGAGCTCGTCATGGGCCTCGGCGACCTCGCGCACCGCCGCGAAGGTGGAAACGGTCGTGCTGATGGTGAGCGCGTGGGTGACACCGGCGGCGCGCATGCGCGCGAGCCGCTCGGGGAGATCCGCGCGCAGTTCCGGGAAATCGAGGTGGCAGTGGGAGTCGACCAGCATGTGACGGCATTCTACCGTCCATGCACGGTGGACCCGTCTAGATGGTGTGCGTCGGGCGCGAGGACTGCAGGGCGCCGGCGAGCAGGCCCTCGACCTTCTTGCGCAGCTCGCGGCACGTCTCGCTGTCCTGCAGCTGCACGCCGATGCCCTGCGGCCGGTTGGCCGCGGCATGCGGCGGATTGATCCAGGCCACGTGCCCCTGGATCGGGATGCGTGCGCTGTCGTCGAGAAGAGACAGCAGCAAGAGCACCTCGTCGCCGAGCCGGTGGACGCCGGTGCTCGGCACGAACAACCCTCCGCCTCGCAGCAGCGGCATCCACGCGGCGTAGAGCGCGGCCTTGGACCGGATCACGAGGGAGAAAACCCCCGGTCGGTCGATGGCGGTATCGCTGGATAGGTCGTTCATGGGTCAGCCCAGTGTCGCGCGATTGTAGGCCATCATCAAGTGCTCGGCCACCAGGCGTGCATTGAGCGGATGGGCCACGAGGCGACGGGCTTCCACCAGGTCGCGATCGAGCGCGAGCAGCGCCTCCAGGCGCGCGCGCCTCGCCTTCTGCTTGAGCGCGGGCACGCAGTCCCGGTGGTGACGAGGTTCGCCGGCCGTCTTCACCCGGACCAGGTCGTGCACCCAGGTCTGCATCCACATCACGGTGCGGTCGAGTTGCGCACGGTCGAAGCCGGTCGCGAACGCGAGGGCGTGCGCACCGTCGGGCCGGGACAGCTCGCCCACCACGCGGCGGCGCCATTCGCGCTCCTCGGGGGCAGCCAGGTCGCGTGCCAGGAGCGGCGCACCACCGGCGAGCGCGAGGACACGTCCGGTTCGCCGGCACCTTCGGCCCCGAGCCAGGCGATCGCGACGTCGCGGGGAGGCCCGCCCAGCGCGACGACCTGGCAGCGGCTGCGGATCGTCGCGAGCAATCGCGCCGGCCGGTCGCTCACCAGCACGATCACCGTGGCCGGCGGCGGCTCCTCGAGGGTCTTGAGCAGGGCGTTGGCCGCTGCGGGTTGGAGCGCCTCCGCGGGACGGATCACGATCACGCGAAACCCCGCGCGGTGCGTGGAAAGCGAGACGAGGTCGCCCAGGGCCCGGATCTGCCCGATCTTGATGACGAGGCTCTTCTTCTCCTTCGAGGCTTCGGCGGGCGCGTCGTCGTCCCCTTCCTCGGCCGCCTCCGGCAGGACTTCGCGATAGTCCGGATGATTGCCCTGCGAGAACCAGTTGCAGGAGGCGCATGCGCCGCAGGCGAGCCCTTCCTGCGGCGATTCGCACAACAGGCTCCTGGCGAATTCGCGCGCGAAGGCCGCCTTCCCGATGCCAGCGCGCCCCGATACGAGGAGCGCGTGCGGCAGGCGCTCGCGCCGGCCGGCGAGCCTGGCGAGCGCCTCGCGATGCCAGGGAAGCGCGCTCACGGAAATGCCCTCGCGAAGGCCTGCGCCAGGCGATCACGGACGCCCTCGAGGGAACCGGAGGCGTCGACCACATGAACGCGCCCGCCGCTCGATCCTGCCCTCTCGAGATAGGCCTCGCGGACGCAGCGGAAGAAGTCCGCCGCCTCGCGCTCGAAACGGTCCGGGTCGCGGCTCTGGGCGCGCTGGCGTTCGTAGGCGATCGCCGGATCGAGGTCGAACAGGAAGGTCGCGTCGGGCTGGCGGTCGGGGTGGACGAGGCGCTCGAGGGTCAGGAATACGGATGCGGGAAGGCCGCGTCCACCGCATTGATAGGCGTAGGTCGCGTCGCTGAAACGGTCGGAGAGAACCCAGTCGCCGCGGCCGAGGGCCGGCTCGATGACGCGAACGAGGTGCTCGCGCCGCGCGGCGAACATGACGAGGGCCTCGGTCGTGCCCTCCATCGGGTCGTTCAGCGCGAGGGCGCGCAGCTTCTCGCCCAGGGGCGTGCCGCCGGGCTCGCGTGTCACGACCACGCCGGCGCCGCGCGCCCGGATGGCGGAGGCGAGGAACTCCAGATGCGAGGATTTCCCCGCCCCGTCGATGCCTTCCACCGTGATGAAGCGTCCCGTGTTCATCGCTTTCCCAGCTGGTAACTCGCCACAGCCCGATTGTGCTCCTCGAGGCTGCGCGAGAACTGGTGCGTTCCGTCGCCGCGACCGACGAAGTAGAGGAACGGCGTCGATTCGGGATGCAGTGCCGCCTCGATCGAGGCCGCGCCGGGCATCGCGATCGGCGTGGGCGGCAGCCCGTCGCGCGTGTAGGTATTGAAGGCGGTGTCCGTCACGAGATCCCGCTTCCTCAGGTTGCCGTCGAAGCCCGTCCCCAACCCGTAGATGACCGTCGGATCGGTCTGCAGGCGCATGCCCAGGCGCAGCCGGTTCACGAACACGGAGGCGATCACCGGCCGCTCGCCGCGCTGGCCCGTTTCCTTCTCGATGATGCTGGCCAGGATGAGGGCCTCGTAGGCGGTCGCGATGGGCAGGTCCGGAGCCCTGCCCTCCCAGGACTGCGCGAGACGCTTCTTCATCGCGGCGTGCGCGCGCTTGAGGATTTCCACGTCCGGGGTTCCGGCCACGAATCGGTAGGTGTCGGGAAAGAAGAGTCCCTCGAGGGCGGTTTCCTCCACGCCCAAGGCGGCCCGGATCTCGGCGTCGGACTTGCCGGCCAGCGTCTGCTTCACGTTGGGGTTCTTCGCGAGCGTGACGAGCCACTGCCTGAAGGTGGTGCCCTCGACGAATGCCACCTCGACGGGCAGGACGTCCCCGCTCGCCAGCTTCTCGAGGAGTTCGAGCGGACTCACCGGCCGTTCGAGCCGGTAGGTGCCGGCCTGCAGCTGGGACGCACGGCCGAGCGCGCGGGCGAGCAGCCAGAGGCCGTAGGGTTCGGCGAGCAGCCCCTCCTCGCTCAATTGTCGCGAGACCGACTTGAGGCTCGCACCGCTCTTCACGGTGAAATCGAAAGGCAGCCGTGGCGGCTCGAGGGGGCGCAGGACGAAGGCAGCCGCGAGCGCCGCGACGACGAGCGCCGTGGCGAACGAAGCCAGGAGGAAGCGACTACGGCGCCGCCGCATCGTCCGCCGCGACGAGGGCCTGGACGAGGCGCGTCAGGGGCCCGGGCGGGCGGGCCCAGGTGCCCAGGCGTACGACAGGCCAGATGCCTATCACGCTGTTGGTGATGAAGAGTTCGTCGGCCCCGGCCAATTCCGCGAACGGCACGTCGCGCTCGGCACAGGCGATGCCTTGCGCGGCGAGCAGGTCCCGCACGCGCTCGCGCTGGGCGCCGATGACCCCGCAGCGGGTGAGGCCGGGCGTCGCCACGGTGCCGGCCCTCACGAGGAACACGTTGCTCATCGTGCCTTCGATGACGCGCCCGGCCGCGTCGCAGATGAAGCCTTCCCGGATCGCCGGGTCGCGCCATTCCGCGCGGGCCAGTACGTTCTCGAGCCGGTTGAGGGATTTCACGCCGGCCAGCCGCGGCTGCTCGCCCAGCACGAGGTCGCACCGCCGCGCGCAGATTCCTTGCTGGGCCGGTTCGGGCGTGACCGGAAGCGAAGGATAGGCGACGACGATGCGGGTGGGCGCCAGGTCCTCGGCATAGGCATAGCCGCGCCCGCTCGATCCGCGGGTGACGATCACCTTCACCGTGGCGTCCATGGGCGCCAGGCGGCGAATTTCGTCGAGGACGAGGCCGGGGTCGGGCGGGTCGATCCCGACCATGCCGCAGTCGCGCACGAGGAGGCGGTGATGGCGCGACCAGTTGAGCGGGCGCCCCTCGCGCACGAGCAGCGTGCGAAAGACGCCGTCCCCGTAGGCGAGGCCGCGGTCCGCGGTGTCGATGGACTGCGCGGGCCAGCCGTTGACGAGGAACGAGGCCATGCCCGGGCGCGGATTCGCGGAGCCTAGCGCAGGCGCCGGAAGGCGAGCGTGCCGTTCGTTCCGCCGAAGCCGAACGAGTTCGACATCGCGGTCTCGATGCGCATCTCGCGCGCGGTGTTCGGCACGTAATCGAGGTCGCACGCCGGATCGGGATTCACCAGGTTGATCGTGGGCGGCGAAACCTGGTGATGGATCGCGAGCACGGTGATGAGCGCCTCGACGCCACCGGCCGCGCCGAGCAGGTGCCCGTGCATCGACTTGGTCGAGTTCACGGCGAGCTTGCCGGCATGGGCGCCGAACGCGGCCTTCAGGGCGGCCGTCTCGTTGGCGTCCCCGAGCGGCGTGGAGGTGCCGTGGGCATTCAGGTACTGGATGTCGTCGGGATTGAGGCCGGCGTTCCTCATCGCCGCGAGCATGGCGCGACGCGGGCCGTCCATGTCCGGGGCGGTGATGTGGTTCGCGTCGGCGCTCATGCCCATGCCGGCGAGTTCGCAGTAGATGCGGGCGCCGCGCTTCTTCGCGTGCTCGTATTCCTCCAGGATGAGGATGCCGGCGCCCTCGCCCAGCACGAAGCCGTCGCGATCGCGGTCGAACGGGCGCGAGGCCGTGGCCGGGTCGTCGTTGCGCTCCGAGAGCGCCTTGAGCGAGCAGAAGCCGCCCATGCCGGACAGGCAGATGGTGGCCTCGGAGCCGCCGGCGATCATGACGTCGGCGTCGCCGTACTCGATGAATCGCCCGGCCTCGCCCACGCAGTGGGAGCTGGTCGTGCAGGCCGAAACCATCGAGACGTTCGGCCCCTTGGCACCCACCTGGATGGAAATGAGGCCGGCCACCATGTTGATGATCGATCCGGGCACGAAGAACGGCGAGATGCGCCTCGGTCCCTTGGCGCCCATCTCGAGGATGTTGTCCTGGATCATCGGCAACCCGCCGATGCCCGAGCCGACGTTCACCCCGATGCGTTCGGCGTTCGACTCGTCGATCACGAGCCCTGCGTCCTCCAGGGCCATCTTCGTCGCGGCGATGCCGTAGTGGATGAAGGTATCGGAACGCCTGACTTCCTTGGGCGGCATCCACTGCGCGGGATCGAAACCCTTCACCTCCGCGGCGATGCGCGTGGGCAGCAGCTGGGCGTCGAACTTCGTGATCGGGCCCACGCCGCTGCGGCCGTGGAGGAGGTTGTCCCACGCCTGGGGGACGCCGATCCCGACGGGCGAGACGATGCCGAGCCCGGTGACGACGACGCGTCGCTTGGTCATGGGGTCACTTTGGGGTCAATGTCGGTTTCGGATGTGAAACGGGGGCCGACGACGCGGCCCCCGGTTCGGGTCGGGGCCGTGCCCCGGCCGGCAGCTACTGCTTGAGGTGCGCGGACACGTAGTCGATGGCCTGCTGGACGTTGGTGATCTTCTCGGCCTCTTCATCGGGGATCTCGCACTCGAACTCCTCCTCGAGAGCCATCACGAGCTCAACGTTGTCGAGAGAGTCGGCGCCGAGGTCTTCGACGAAGGAGGATTCGTTCTTCACGTCGGCTTCGGCAACGCCCAGTTGCTCGGCAACGATCTTCTTCACGCGCGCTTCAATGTTCTCCATCGGAATCCTCCACTCTTGTTCGGGTCGGGTGCAGCGAAAAAACGGCGTATTTTACCACGGGAGGACGGCAAGCCGCCCCCCGGCTTCTAGTCCATGTACATCCCGCCGTTCACGTGCAGCGTCGTGCCCGTGACGTAGGCGGCCTGCGGGGAAACGAGGTAGAGCACGGCACCGGCGACATCCTCGACGCGGCCCAGGCGGCCCAGGGGCACGTTCTCGACGAGCTTCTTCACCTGTTCCTCGGCCAGGGTGCGCGTCATGTCCGTCTCGATGAAGCCCGGCGCGACGCAGTTGACGGTGATCCCGCGACTGCCGATCTCGCGCGCGAGGCTCTTCGAAAAGCCGGCGAGCCCGGCCTTCGCCGCGGCGTAGTTGGCCTGGCCGGGATTGCCCGTGTGGCCCACCACGGAGGAGACGTTCACGATGCGACCCGCGCGTGCCTTCATCATGCCGCGCAGCACGGCGCGCGAGAGCACGAAGGCGCTCTTCAGGTTGGTCGCCTGGATGTCGTCCCATTCCTCGTCCTTCATGCGCATCAGCAGGTTGTCGCGGGTGATGCCGGCGTTGTTCACGAGGATCGAGACGGGGCCGATCCGGGTCGCCACGGCGTCGACGAGGGCGGCACAGGCGGCCGCATCGCGCACGTCCAGGACCCGTCCCGCGCCCTGCCCGCCCGCATCCGCGATGGATTTCGTGATCCGGTCCGCGCCGGCCTCGGTCGTCGCCGTGCCCACGACTTTCGCACCGGCCCGCGCCAGGGCGATCGCGATCGCCTCGCCGATTCCCCGCGACGCGCCCGTCACCAGCGCCACTTGTCCGTCAAGCATGTCCGCTCCTTTCCCAGGCAAGCGCGGTCTCGAGCGCCGCGCGATCCGCAATCCCCTCCGCGTGCAGCGCGTGCGAGGTACGCCGCGCAAGGCCGGCAAGCACCTTGCCGGGCCCGCACTCGATCACGTGCGTGACGCCCTGCCGCTCGACATGTTGCAGCGTCTCGACCCAGCGAACCGGCCGGCAGAGTTGCTCGACGAGCGCACGCTTGATGCGCTGAGGGTCGTCGAAGGCGGCGACGTCGGCGTTCTGGATGACGGGCACCCGGGGCGGGCGGATCGTCACGCCCGCGAGCGCCGTCTCGAGGGCCGCGGCCGCCGGCTTCATGAGGCTGCAATGCGACGGCGCGCTCATCGGCAGCATCTTGGCCATCTTGGCGCCCCTGGCCTTGGCGATGGCCATGCCGCGCTCGACGGCGCCCTTGTGGCCGGCGATCACCACCTGGTGGGGCGAGTTGAGGTTGGCGGGCTCGACCACCTCGCCCTGGGCCGCCTCGGCGCACACGGCGTCGACGAGGGACGGATCGAGTCCCACGATCGCCGCGATGCCCCCGGTGCCCTCGGGCACGGCATCCTGGACCGCCGCGGCCCGCAGGCGCACGAGCGGGAGCGCCTCGGCGAAATCGATGGCCTCGGCGGCGATGAGCGCCGTGTATTCGCCGAGGCTGTGCCCGGCGAGGAAGGCGGGCATCGCGCCCCCCTCGCCGCGCCATGCGCGCCAGCAGGCGACGCCGGCGATCAGCATCAAGGGCTGCGTGACGACCGTGCGGTTCTGGGCCTCGGCGGGACCGGTTTCGGAAAGGGCCCAGTAGTCCTCGCCGAGAATGGCCGAGGCTTCCTCGAACGTGGCCTTCACGACGGGCAGAGAGGCGAAGCCTCCCATCATGCCCACCGATTGGGAGCCCTGGCCGGGAAAGACGATGGCGGTTTTCATGGTTGATCTACCAGCGGGCGAGAACGGAACCCCACGTGAAGCCGCCACCCACGCCTTCCATCAGGACGAGGTGTCCCGGCCGGATGCGGCCGTCTCGAACAGCCACGTCGAGGGCGAGCGGGATGGAGGCGGCGGAGGTATTGGCGTGACGGTCCACCGTCACGACGCACTTCTCCGGCGGCACCCCGAGCTTCTTCGCGGTGTGGGAAATGATGCGCACGTTGGCCTGGTGCGCGATGAACCAGTCGAGGTCGGCGACCGTGAGCCCGTTGGCGTCGAGTGCCTCGCGGGCCGCCTCCTCGAGCACCCGGACGGCGAGCTTGAAGACCGCGCCACCGTCCATCTTGAGCGTGGGATCGCCCAGGACCTTGCCGCCGCCGACGTGGCCGGGCGTGCTGAGGATGTCGGCGTAGGCACCGTCCGAATGCAGGTGCGACGAGAGGATGCCGGGCGTGCCGGATTCGCCCAGCACCACCGCGCCCGCGCCGTCGCCGAAGAGGACGCAGGTGCCCCGGTCCTTCCAGTCGAGGATGCGCGAGAACACTTCCGCGCCGACCACCAGCGCCCGCCGGGACATGCCGCCCCGGATGAACTGGTCAGCCGTGGCGAGCGCGTAGACGAAGCCCGAACACACGGCCTGCACGTCGAAAGCCGCGCCGTGGCGGATGCCCAGCTTCTTCTGGAGCAGGCAGGCGCTCGAGGGAAAGACCATGTCGGGCGTGGACGTCGCCAGCACGATGAGATCGATGTCGCCCGGCTTGAGGCCGGCGGCGGCGAGCGCGTGGCGGGCGGCGTGAAGCGCAAGTTCGCTCGTCGTCTCGCCGTCGGCGGCGATGTGCCGTTCACGGATGCCGGTGCGCGAGACGATCCACTCGTCCGTGGTGTCGACGATCGACTCCAGGTCGCGGTTCGTGAGGACCTTGTCGGGCAGGTGGCTGCCGGTGCCGAGGATGCGGGAATGGCGCATGGCTACTGCGGGCCCGCCGCCGGCTTCGGCGCGGCGAGGTGCCCTTCGCCGTGCAGGCGCGCGATCTCCTCGGCGATGCGCTCGTTGAGCCCGTGACCGGCCTCGGATTGCGCGCGCGCGAGCGCCGTGGCGAACGCCAGCCGGTCGGCGGAACCATGACTCTTCACGACGATGCCCTTGAGCCCCAGCAGCGTCGCGCCGTTGTAGCGGCGGTGGTCGACGCGTTCGCGGAATGCCCTGATGACGGGGATCGAGACGAGTGCGGCAAGACGACGGAAGAAGTTCCGCGTGTACTCCTCCTTCAGGAAGTCGCCCATCATCTTGGCGATGCCCTCGGAAGTCTTGAGCGCCACGTTGCCGACGAAGCCGTCGCAGACGACGATGTCCGTCGTGCCCTTGTAGATGTCGTTGCCTTCGACGTTGCCGTAGAAATTGAGGGTGCTCGAGCGCAGCCGCTCGCCCGCCTCCTTCACGACGGCATTGCCCTTGATCTCCTCGGAGCCGATGTTGAGCAGCCCCACCGTCGGGCGCTCCCTGCCCTCCACCGCGCTGACGAGCGTCGCGCCCATGATGGCGAACTGCAGGAGGTGCTCGGGCGTGCAGTCGGCGTTGGCGCCCAGGTCGAGCATGGTGACCTGCCCCTTGCGGGTGGGCAGGACCGCGCAGATCGCGGGCCGGTCAATGCCCGGCAGGGTCTTCAGTACGAACTTGGCCGTTCCCATGAGCGCACCGGTGTTGCCCGCGCTCACGCAAGCCTGGGCGCGCCCGTCCTTCACGAGATCGATCGCGACCCGCATGGAGGAATTCTTCTTGGTGCGGATGGCCGTGCGCACCTCCTCGTCCATGCCCACGACCTCGGTGGCCGGCACGACCCGGACGCGCGAATGCGACGCCGCACCGTGACGCGAGAGCTCGGCGGCGATGGGCGCCTCGAGGCCGACGAGCAACAGCTCGGACTCGGGGTGCGAGGCGAGGAAGTCGAGGCTGGCGGGGACGGTGACCGACGGACCGTGGTCACCGCCCATCGCATCGACGGCGATCACGGTCTTCATGGCCGATTTGCCCGTGGTCGAGGAACGAGCCGTCGATCCCCGGGAAACGTGTGCGGGATAGGGCCGGCAGCCCGCCTCAGGCGGGCCGGGCGGCACGCTATTCCTTGGTCTTGACGACCTTCTTGCCGCGGTAAGTCCCGGAAGGCGAGATGTGGTGACGCAGGTGCGTCTCGCCCGTGCCCGGCTCGACGGCGGTGGGGGGGGTCACGAGGAAATCGTGGGCCCGGTGCATGCCGCGCTTCGACGGCGACTTCTTGTTCTGTTGGACAGCCATGGTTTTCTCCTGATGAATGCGTTTAGCGGGTCGCCTTGAGGCTTGCGAGCGCCGCGAAGGGCGAAGGCTTGCCCGAACCGTCCACGTCCCCCGGCGCAGCAGGCCCGGCTCCGGGCTTTCGCGGGACCATCGGCAGGGCGAGGAGAACGGCGTCCTCCACCAGGCCGAGGGGATCCAGGGGGTCGGTGGCGACCACGAAATCTTCCTCGTCGCTCTCCCCTTCGGTCGGCGGCAGTTCCGATTCGGAACCCACGAGGACCAAACGGTCCTTCGCCTTGACCGCATGCCGGAAGACTTCCATCGTCGACTGGCACGTGAGAAAAACGAAACCGTCGATTATACACGACACCACCTTGCGCTGGTTGCCGTCCAGCCGGGCCGTGACGCGGTAGTGCAGCTCGCCCTCGGCGTTCGCCAGTTCGGGCGCGACTCTCGGCAAGTCCCCGGGCTTGACGGTACCTTCGAATTCGGTGCCGGCCGGCGTCAGGCGGTCGAGGTGGATGAAGTTCGGGTTCGACATGGTCGGCTATAATAGGGAACCGTCCCAAAATCGTCAACAACAAACTGATTTGAAAGATATTTTTCTCGTCCTGGCTTCCGGCTCGCGGTACCGCGCGGAGCTCCTCGCCCGCCTGGGCCTGCCCTTCGAAACCTGGGCCCCGGACGTGGAGGAATCGCCGCGACCGGGGGAATCCTGTGGCGACACCGCCCGCCGCCTGGCGCGCGCGAAAGCCGAGGCCGCCCGAACGCGCTTCCCGGACGCCTGGATCATCGGCTCGGACCAGGTGGCCGACCTGGACGGGCATCCCCTGGGAAAACCCGGCCATCGCGAGGGAGCCCGGTCGCAACTGCGCGCCATGCGCGGCCGTACCGTGATCTTTCACACCGCCCTGTGCCTGCTCGCCGGGGGCGAAGCCCGCGAGGCCCTGGTTCCGACGCAGGTCGTCTTCCGCGATCTGGCCGACGACGAAATCGAGCGCTACCTGGAACGCGAACCGGCCTTCGACTGCGCCGGCAGCGCGAAGAGCGAGGGCCTGGGCATCACGCTCCTCGAAAGGATCACGGGCGACGATCCTACCGCCCTGGTGGGCCTTCCCCTGGTCGCGCTCTCGGCGATGCTGCGCGAGGCCGGGGCTCGCGTGCCTTGAGCCTCTCGCCCGCGCTCTATCTCCTGCCGGCGACGCTCTCGGACGAAAGCGAGCCCGAGGCCGTCCTCCCCGCGCCCGCCCTGGCGACGATCCGCGGCCTTCGCGACTTCGTCGTGGAAAACGCGAAGACTGCCCGCCGGTTCCTCGCCGCCTGCGCCCACCCCGGCCCGATGGCCGGCCTTTCCATGGGCGTCCTCGACGAGCACACCCACCCGGACAAGGTCCCCGCCCTCCTCGCGCCGCTGCGAGCGGGCCGATCGATCGGCCTCCTGTCCGAGGCTGGCGCGCCGGCTGTGGCCGATCCCGGTGCGCTACTCGTGGCCGCCGCCCATGCCGAGGGCCTTCGCGTCGTCCCGGTGGTGGGCCCCTCGTCCATCCTCCTCGCGCTCATGGCGAGCGGGCTCGATGGCCAGCGCTTTCGCTTCGCGGGTTACCTGCCCGTGCCGGCCACAGAACGGCAGGCGGCCATTCGCGCCCTCGAAGCCCGTTCGGCGCAGGCCCGGGAGACCCAGGTGTTCATCGAGACGCCCTACCGCAACGACGCGCTCCTCGCCGATCTCCTCGCAACGCTCCGGCCGGACACGCGGCTCGCCGTGGCGGCGGACCTCACGGGACCGGCGGAATCGATCCGGATGGCGACCCTCGCCACCTGGAAGAAGAACCCG
This sequence comes from Betaproteobacteria bacterium, assembly GCA_016711875.1. Lineage (GTDB taxonomy): Bacteria > Pseudomonadota > Gammaproteobacteria > Burkholderiales > Usitatibacteraceae > FEB-7. The sequence goes on from JADJSD010000003.1 coordinate 279,455, forward strand.
GCGCTTCCCGGGCGCCGGCCCGCCATCTTCCTCGTGCTCGCGACGCCCGCGAAGGGCCGCGCCTAGGAGGCCGGCGAGCGCGCGCCGGCTCGCGCGTAGAGGTTGTCCTGCTTGAGCAACGGGTAGACGCCTTCGGCGCTCATGGGCGCCGAGAAGAAGAAGCCCTGGCCGATGCGACAACCCTTGGCCCGCAGCAGGGCGAGCTGCCCGGCGGTTTCGACGCCCTCCGCGATCGTGTCGAGTTCCAGGCTGTGGGCCATGTTGATGATGGCCACGACGATGGCGGTGTCGTTCGGGTCCACGGTGATGTCGCGGATGAAGGACTGGTCGATCTTGAGCTTCTGGATGGGCAGGCGCTTGAGGTAACCCAGGCCCGAATACCCGGTGCCGAAGTCGTCGATCGCGAGGTGCACGCCCATTTCCGAGAGGCGGTTCAGCAGGAGGATCATCCCCTCCGTCTGGCGCATCACCTGGCTCTCGGTGATCTCAAGCTCGAGCAGGCGCGCATCGAGCCCGGTGTCCTGCAGCACGCGCATCACGGTGTCGAGAAACGCCTTGTCCGCGAACTGCCGCGCCGACAGGTTGATGGCGATCCGCCGCGGCTTGAGGCCCCGGTCGAGCCACTCCTTCATCTGGCGGCAGCCCTCGCGCAGCACCCACTCGCCGATCTCGTTGATGAGCCCGGTCTCCTCGGCGAGCGGGATGAAGTCGCCGGGCATCACCATGCCGCTGTCCTCCGTGCGCCAGCGCACCAGGGCCTCGACCGCGAGGATCTCGCCGGTCTCCAGGTCAACCTGCGGCTGGTAGTGCAGGACGAAATCCTTCTGCAGCACCGCGCGCCGAAGGGCCGACTCGAGCGTCATGCGCCGCTTCACCGCGATGTTCATCTGCGAGGTGAAGTACTGGTAGGTGTTCTTGCCGATGCCCTTGCCGTGGAACATGGCGGTGTCGGCGTTCTTCATGAGCGTCTGGGCGTCGCGACCGTCCTCGGGGTAGACCGCGATGCCGACCGACCCGCTCACGTGCTGCTCGGTGCCGCCCAGCGCGAAGGCCGAGCGCAGCGAGCCCAGGATCTTCTGCGCGACCACGGAGGCGCCCCGTCCGTCCTCGAGGCTGTCGAGCAGGACGATGAACTCGTCGCCTCCCTGGCGCGCGATCGTGTCGCCGGCGCGCACGCACTCGGTGAGCCGGCGCGAGACCTGCCGCAGCAGCTCGTCGCCCACGTCGTGTCCGAGGGTGTCGTTGATGTTCTTGAAGTTGTCCAGGTCGATGAAGAGCACCGCGACCTTGCGGCCGCTGCGCTCCGCGCGCGCGATCGAATGTCCCAGCCGGTCCTGCAGGAGGCCGCGGTTGGGCAGCCCCGTGAGGTTGTCGTGGTAGGCGAGGTGCTGGATGCGTTGCTGGATGAGCTTCCTGTCCGTGACGTCGCGCGAGTTGAGCACCACGCCGCGGATGTGCGGGTTGTCGATGCAGTTCGTGCCGAGCGCCTCGAAGGTGCGCCACTGGCCGTCCCTGTGGCGGAAGCGAAGCTCCACGGGCTCGTTCGTCTTCCTCATTTCGAGCAGTCGCTGGAAGGCGGCGCGCACCATGTCGGCATCGTCCCGGTGCACGAAGTCGAAAACGCTGCGTCCCAGGGTTTCCTCGGGGTCCCAGCCGAGCAGGGTTCGCAGCGCGGGGCTGCAGTAGGTCACCGTGCCGTCGGGGCGACCACCGAGATGAGGTCGATGCCGTTCTCGGCGAGCACCCGGAAGCGCGCTTCGCTCGCCTCGAGGGCGCGCTCCGTCTTCTTGTAGTGCGTCACGTCGGTGATCGTGCCGATGAGGCCCGCGACGTTCCCGGACTGGTCGACGAAGCTCACCTTGTTGTAGAGCCACTCGCGCTCCTCGCCCTGCGCGGTGGGAACGACCGCCTCGTAGCGAAGCGACGCGGCCTCGCGGTAGAGCGCGCGGTCGCGCTCGTCGTGGAATTCGGCCAGGCTCGGGGAGAACATCTCGTGGACCGTCCTGCCCACCCAGTCGCGGCCGCCGCCGAAGTGCTCGTCGAAGGCGCGGTTGTAGACCTGGTAGCGGCCCTCGCGGTCCTTCACATAGACGGGGTTCGGGATCGCGTCGAGCACGGCGCGCGTGAAGTGGAGCTGCTGCTTGAGGGCTTCGCCCGCCCGTTTGATCTCGGTCGCGTCCACGCACATCACGAGCAGGCCCGTGATGCGCCCGTCCTCGTCGCGAAGCGGCGCCGCGGAGCCGTGGATGTGGACGATCGCGCCGTCCTTGCGGCGGCGCTCGAGCTCCAGGTGCGTGAGCACCTCGCCGGCCTTCACGCGCTCGCGGTAGGCCGCGGCCTCCTCGCGCCGGCCCTCCGGAACGAAGGGCGCGCGGCGGCCGACGGTTTCCTCGCGACCATAGCCGAAGATCTGGCCAGCCGCGGTGTTCCAGAGCGTGATGCGCCCCTCGAGGTCCGTCGCGTAGACGGCCACCGGAAGCGTCTCGACGATCGACAGCAGGAACCGCTGGGTCGCCGCCGGGTCGTCGTCGCCGGGCAGCATGCCCGCGTCGTCCGAGGAGGACGGGCCGGCACCGAAAAAGGAACGAAGCCGGCGGCGCAGCTCGTCCATGCCTCGCCTTACCGGAGCGAGGGCGCGGCGCGCGCCGCCAGTTCCGCCGCCGCGGCGCGAAGGGCGGATTCGGCCGCGCTCGCCCCGAGCCGCTTGGAGAGCTGGTCGAAGTAGTTGTCGTCGGGCGTGAAGTCCACGACGTGCTCGGCCTTGATCACGTCGCGCGCCACGCTCTCGAGCGAGCCGAAGCCGTCCGCGAGGCCCAGCTCGACGGCGCGCTCTCCCGTCCACACGAGGCCCGAGAAAGTCTCGGGGGTTTCCTTCAGGCGCTTGCCGCGGCCCTGGCGCACGACCTTGATGAACTGCTCGTGGATCTCGCCGAGCATCTTCTTCACGTGCTCCCGGTGCGCGGGGTTCTCGGGCACGAAGGGGTCCAGGAAGTCCTTGTTCTCGCCGGCCGTGTAGCTGCGGCGCTCGACACCGAGCTTCTCCATCGTGCCCGTGAAGCCGAAGCCGCCCATGATGACGCCGATGGACCCCACGAGGCTCGCCTTGTCCACGTAGATGCGGTCGGCCGCGACCGCCACGTAGTATCCGCCGGAGGCGCACAGGTCCTGGACCACCACGTGCAGCGGGATCTCGGGGTGCTTCGCCCGAAGGCGCCGGATCTCGTCGTTGATGTAGCCGGACTGGACGGGGCTGCCGCCCGGGCTGTTGATTCGAAGGACGACACCCTGCGTGTTCCGGTCCTTGAAGGCCGCGCCGAGCGCCTGGATCATCTTGTCGGCGCCCGCCTTCGATTCCACGCCGATCACGCCCTTCAGCTCGACCAGGGCCGTGTGCTTGCCGGTGCGGATGGGCTCCTTCGTGCCGCCGCCGATCCAGCCGAGCATCGCGGCCACGACGAGGAACACGAGGGTGAGCCAGAGGAGCCTGAAGAGAATCGACCACTGGCGCGCGCGGCGCTGTTCGTCGAGGGCGCGCAGAGCGACCTTTTCGAGCGTGGCGCGCTCCCAGCTGGGCGGGGTGGGGTCGGTCATGGCGAGGGGCCGGGGCCGTTCGGGCGCGCCGGCGGATCATCGATGAGTTGAACGAGGCCGTCCCGCTCCTCGACGGCAATCGCCTCGAGACGGGCACCCCGGCAGGGGCCCGCGACGCACAGGCCTGTGGACGGCTCGAAGATCGCGCCGTGCGTCGAGCACACCAAGTATAGCCCGGTTTCCTCGAAGAACTCCCCCGGCTCCCAATCGAGTTCCACCCCCAGGTGGGGACAGCGGTTCACGAAGGCGCGCGCCTCGCCGGCGAAGCGCACCACGAATCCCTTGCCCTCCCCGCCCGCGGGCGGCCACGCGAAGCGGGCCCCCTTCCCGCCTTCGGGCAGCCCCTCGGTCGGGCAGATCACGCGTGCAGGGCAAGCCATTGACGCAGGTCCTCGACGCAGGCGGCGAGGTGGCGCGAGGGGCGCTCGCGAAGCAGGTCCGCCGAATGCGCCCCGTAGGTCACGCCGACGGCATCGATGCCCGCATTGGCGGCGAGGTCGAGATCGTGGGTGGTGTCGCCGATCATAAGGGCCCGAGAGGGCGTGACGCCGGTCGCGTCCAGCAACGCGAGCAGCATGCCCGGGTGCGGCTTCGCGAACCCCTCGTCGGCGCAGCGCGAGGCCTCGAAGTGCGACGCGAGAGCGCAAGCCTCGAGCGCCCGGTCGAGGCCCCGCCGGCTCTTTCCGGTGGCGACCGCCAGGCGCCGCTCGCGCGAGCGCAGTTCGGCGAGCAGTGCCGGGATGCCCTCGAAAAGGGGAGCTTCGTGCTCGCGGGACAGGTAGAGGCCCCGGTAGTGATTGGCGAACTCCGCGTGGCGATCCGCCGCCAGCGTCGGGGCCACGAACTTCACCGAGGCGCTCGCCCCCAGCCCGATGACCCAGCGCGCATCCTCGTCCGAGGGCACCGGCACCCCCATCTCGCGGCACGCATCCTGGATGCACCGGGCGATGAGCCCGGTCGAATCCATGATCGTCCCGTCCCAGTCGAAGATGACCAGCTCGTAGCGGTTCAAGTCGATTGCCCGTCGGGAAATTGGGCCGCGCGGAAGGCTTCCAGTTCCTTCGGCAGCGGGGAGCGGACCTGCACGCGCTCGCCCGTGGCCGGATGGTCGAAGGCGATCGAGGCCGCGTGCAGGAACATGCGCCTCAGGCCGCGCTTGCGAAGGGCGCGATTCAGTTCGAAGTCGCCGTACTTGTCGTCGCCCAGGATCGGATGGCCGATGTGGACCAGATGCGCGCGGATCTGGTGCGTGCGCCCCGTGAGGAGCTCGGCCTCGAGCAGGCTGAATTCTTCGTTGCGGGCGAGGCGGCGGAAGACCGTCTGCGCCTCCTGACCTTCGCGATCGTCGATGGCGACCCGCTTCTCGTTGGCCGAGTTCGCGTACTTGCGAAGGCCGGCCTTCACGAGCCGCTTCGCGTCGCGCACGCGCCCGATGACGGCGGCGAGGTAGCGCTTGTCCATCGCGCGCTCGCGCAAGTCCTCGTGCAGCGCCGTGAGGGCCGAACGCCGCTTGGCGATGAGGAGCACCCCCGAGGTCTCCCGGTCGAGCCGGTGGACCAGCTCGAGGAAGCGCGCGTCGGGCCGCCCGGCACGTATCCGTTCGATCGCCCCGTGGGACACGCCGCTGCCGCCGTGGACGGCGAGGCCCGCCGGCTTGTCCACCGCGAGGATGTAATCGTCCTCGAACAGCACGGGCAATTCGAGCGCCGGCGCCGGGGAGTCGCCGGCCTCGCGTTCGGCCACGCGAATGGGGGGCACGCGGATGCGATCGCCGATCGCCAGGCGGTGCGAGGCCTCCACGCGCCCGCTGTTCACCCGCACCTCGCCGCTGCGCACGATCCGGTAGACGTGACTCTTGGGCACGCCCTTCAGGCGCGCGACCAGGAAGTTGTCCAGGCGCTGCCCTTCTCCCGACTCGTCCACCTCGAGCCAGCTCACGGCCGGACCGGGTGAACCGGGTGCTTTGCCTTCGACCTCCATGGGCGCTATACTGTTTATGTCGTTGATTTGAAAGCCTCGCGCGATACACGCCCCGAGGTTGCGCTGAGAAGCGCCCGAATCAGGCGATTCGCACCGGGTGCCGCGAAAGGCCCCGAAGCCGGTTAACTTCGCTCGCCGGCCAAGCCAAGCAGCGATGGTAAACGAATTGACGCGCTCGATTTCACGCACAAGATTCCGGTACGCCGCCCCCACGCAGTCCCGCGGCGTTCCCCAAGACCAGCCTCCCCACAGCGACATCGCCCCTTCACTCGCACGCACCTGATGCAGTCAAGTTTCGATTCCTGACGAGTCTCGTCCGGGCCTCCCAGAACGGGCCCTCTTCCGTGTTTCGAGCGCGGGAGAAAGCAAAAAATGAAACGCATGCTGTTCAACGCGACCCAGGCGGAGGAACTCCGGGTCGCCATCGTCGATGGCCAGAAGCTCATCGACCTCGACATCGAATCGGCCGGCAAGGAACAACGCAAGAGCAACATCTACAAGGGTGTCATCACCCGCGTGGAACCCTCGCTCGAAGCGGCCTTCGTCGACTATGGCGCCGAGCGCCACGGGTTCCTCCCGTTCAAGGAAATCGCCAAGCAGTTCATGGTCAACGACGACGGCGAGTACGGCCGCTCGAAGATGTCCACGCACCTGCGCGTCGGCCAGGAGATGATCGTCCAGGTCGACAAGGACGAGCGCGGCAACAAGGGCGCCGCCCTCACCACCTACGTCTCGCTCGCCGGCCGCTACCTCGTCCTCATGCCCAACAATCCGCGCGGCGGTGGGGTTTCGAGGAGGATCGAAGGCGAGGACCGCAACGAGCTTCGCGAGGTCATGGACCAGCTGCAGGTCCCGGACGGCATGAGCCTCATCGCGCGCACGGCCGGCATCGGCCGCACGCTCGAGGAGATGCAATGGGACCTCAACTACCTCCTCCAGCTCTGGGGCGCCATCGAGGGCGCGGCGCAGGACGAGAAGGGACCGTGCCTCATCTATCTCGAGTCGAGCCTGGTGGTGCGCGCGATCCGAGACCTCTTCCAGCCCGACATCGGCGAGATCCTCGTCGACACGCCGCACATCCACGAGCAGGCCCTCGCGTTCATGAGCACGGTGATGCCGGCCAACGTGAACAAGGTGAAGCTCTACCGCGACGACGTGCCGCTCTTCTCGCGCTTCCAGATCGAGCACCAGATCGAGAGCGCCTACCGCCGCGACGTGACCCTGCCCGCGGGCGGTGCCATCGTGATCGACCACACCGAGGCCCTGGTCTCCGTGGACGTGAACTCGGCCCGCGCGACCCGCGGCCACGACATCGAGCAGACGGCGTTCAACACGAACCTGGAGGCCGCCGAGGAGATCGCCCGCCAGCTGCGCCTGCGCGACCTGGGCGGCCTCATCGTGATCGACTTCATCGACATGGAGTCGGCCAAGAACCAGCGCGACGTCGAGAACCGCCTTCGCGATGCCCTGCGTCACGACCGAGCCCGCGTGCAGGTCGGCAAGATCTCGCGCTTCGGCCTGCTGGAGCTTTCGCGCCAGCGCCTGCAGCCCTCCCTCGAGGAGACCACGCATTCGGCCTGCCCGCGCTGCAGCGGTACGGGCTTCATCCGCGACACCGCCTCCACGGCGCTTCACGTCCTGCGCATCCTGCAGGAGGAGGCCATGAAGGAGAACACGGCCGCGCTCCACGTGCAGGTGCCCGTCGACGTCGGCACGTACCTGCTCAACGAGAAGCGCTCGGAAATCATCAAGATCGAGGCGCGCTTCAAGGCGGGCGTGATCCTCATCCCGAACCCGGCCCTCGAGACGCCCAACTACCACATCGAGCGCCTGCGGCACGATTCGCCCCTCCTCGACGCGATGTTGCCGAGCTACGAGATGGTCGGCGTGCCCGTGGAAGAGGAAGACGACGACAAGCGCCGCAATGGGCGCGGCGGTCCCGCCAAGAAGGAAGACGACAAGCCGGCCGTCCGCCCCGAGCCCCTGGTGAAGGGCATCACGCCCGACCAGCCGGCTCCGGCACCGAGCCCCGAGCCGGCGCTTGCCGCGCCGGCCGTGGCCGCTCCCGCGAGCGCCCCGGCGCCGGCGGCCGTTCAGTCGCCCGGGTTCATCGACAAGTTCTTCGGATGGTTCCGGAAATCCGAGCCCGCGCCGGCGCCAGCGCCCGCCCCGGCCTCGCCCGCACAAGCCAAGCCCGCTGACGGGCTCATCCGTCGCGAACGCGAAGGCCGCGGTGACGGTCGTCGCGGCGAAGGCCGCGGTGACGGACGCCGGGGTGAAGGCCGCAGTGGCGAAGGCCGCAGTGGCGAAGGCCGTGGCGGTCGCGGGGAAGGTCGCGGCGGCGAAGGCCGTGGTGACGGACGTCGCGGTGAAGGCCGCAGTGGCGAAGGCCGCAGCGGCGAAGGCCGGTCTGAAGGCCGTCGTGGCGGTGGGCGGGGCGAAGGCCGGGGCGTCGAAGGTCGCAGCGGCGAAGGTCGGCAGGAGGAACGCCCGCCTCGCGAAGAGCGCGCTGGAGAGCGCGCGGAGAATCGCGAGCCGCGTGAACCCCGTGAACCGCGCGAGACCCGCGAGCCGAGAGAGAACCGGGAAGGCCGGGAGCCGCGTGAGCCGCGTGAGCCGCGTGAGAATTGTGGCGAAGCACGCCGCGGCGAAGGCCGCCGCGATGGCCGCCCGCCCCGCGAGGAGATCCAGGGTGCCGGCACGGCCGAGCCGGTGGCCGCACTGACGGCGCATCCGCCCGGTGGCGAACTGGCCGATGGTGGCGCCGAAGGAGAAGGCGGCCGTCGGCGTCGACGTCGCGGCCGGGGTGGCCGGGGCGGCGAGCGGGGCGAGCGCGCCGATCGTCCGATGGAAGGCGGCGCCGAAGATGGATCGGGCGTGCCGGCCACCGGCGAAGCCCAGTCCCACCTTTCGTTCGAAAACGACGAGGCTCCGGTACGCGCCGAAGCCGAGCGCGCCCCGGCCCCGGTTGCCGCCCGCGAGGAGCCGGTGGTTTCCCGCGAGGAACCCGTCGCCGTCTCGACGCCGCAGCCGGTGCAGTCGGTCCATGCCACGCCGGCGCCCGTTGTCGAAGTGACGCCGCTGCCGCATGCGCCGCAGGTCATCGCGTCGTTCTCGCCGCCGCCGGCGACGTTCCAGGTCGTGAGCGAGCATGACGCGGCTGCCGAGCCTGCACGCCCGGTCCGCCGACGGACCCGCGACGCGGCGCCGCCGCCGAGCGAACCGCTGCAGCTCATCGAGACGGCGGCCGAGAAGGCCGCGCGAATCGCCGCGGCCGTTCCCGAGGAGGAGGCGCCCCGGCGCACCAAGCCGCGCCGCCGCCGCGACGTCGAGATCCCGAACGAGCCGCTGCAGCTTGTCGAGACCGCCGCCGACAAGGGCGCGCCGCCGCAGGCCTGACACCATGCCCGCGCCGATCGGTTTCTGGTTCGACTTCACCTCGCCGTACGGGTATGTCGCGTCGGAACTGATCGACGCGCTCGCCGCGCGCCACGGGCGCGCGGTGCGTTGGCACCCCATCCTGCTCGGGCCCATCTTCAAGATGGTGGGCACCGGGCCGCTCACGCAGATCCCGCTGAAGGGCGATTATTCGAAGCATGATTTCGCCCGCACCGCGCGCTATCACCAGGTGGCGTTCCGCCTGCCGGAGAAATTTCCGGTGGGCTCGCAGGTCGCCGCGCGCGCGTTCTATCTCATCGACGATGCGGATCCCGCCCGCGCCGCCGATTTCGCGAAGCGCGTCTTCCGGGCTTACTTCGCCGAGGGCCGCGACATCTCGGATCCGGCCGTGGTGATGGAAGCGGCCGCGGCATCCGGCGCGGATGTCCCCGCGCTCACTCAAGGCCTCGCCGGCGATGCCATCAAGGATCGCCTGAAGGCCGAAGTCGAGAACGCCATGAAGGCCGGCATCTTTGGCTCGCCGTGGTTCGTGGTCGACGGCGAGCCTTTCTGGGGCGTGGACCGCCTGCCGATGCTCGAGGAGTGGATCTCGCGCGGGGGCTGGTAGCGTCCTAGCGCCGCGCGGCCGGGGCCGGGTAGGGCTTCGGCTCCGGCGCCTTCACCGGGTCCTTCGCGAGCGATTGCCTCAGCAGTTCGATCGCGCGATCGAGCTGGGTGTCCTTTCCGGCGAAACTCGCGTGCGGCAGGTTGTCCACGTCGACATCCGGTTCGACGCCGCGGCCCTCGATGAGCCAGTCGCCGTCCAGGCCGAACTGCCCGAGTTCCGCGGCACGGGCTATGCCTCCATCGGCGAGGCGGTTCCGGTCCGAGAGCCATGCGCCGGCCCCCGCGGTGCGACGGCCCACCACGGTGCCCAGGCCCAGGCGCTTCACGCCCTCCGCGAAGGTCTCGCCGTCCGAGTAGGTCCCGTGATCGATGAGCACCACGAGGCGGCCCCGGAAGGCGTTCTGCATGTTCCAGAAGCGGGCGCCGTCGCGCGTCTGCCAGTAGGCCCAGGCTCGGCGCAGGAGCTTCTCGATCACGATGGAATCGATGCTGCCCCCGCCGTTGCCGCGCACGTCGATCACGAGGCCCTCGCGGTCGGCCACCGGATAGAACTCGCGCGCGAACGCAGCCAGGTCGCGGGGCCCCATGGACCGCAGGTCGATGTAGCCGAAGCGGCCGCCCGAGGCCTCCTCGACGCGCGAGCGCTTCTCCCATTCGCGGTCCGAACGCTGCAGTTGCGTCTCCTGCGCGGCGGCGACGGGTACCGCCACGGCCTGCCGCAACGCCCCGTCGGCGCCGCGGATGGCGAGGAGCACCTGCTTGCCGGCGCGATCGCGCAGCAGCACCGAAAGGTCGGGAACGTCCTTCACCGCGCGACCGTCGATGGAGACGATCGTCTCGCCCACCCTGGCGGCCACCTCGGGCTTCGCGAGCGGCGAACGCTCGGAAACCAGCTCGGGATCGGCGCGCCAGATGCGCTCGATGCGGGCGCCTTCGGCCGTCCGCGCGAACCGTGCGCCCAGGAAGGCGGGCGTCACGGTGTCCTCGGTTCGGCGCACGTCGCCGGCGCCCACCTGGGAATGCAGCGCCGAGACCTCGCCGACCATCTGGGCCATGAGGTCGGCCAGTTCCTGGCGGTCCGTCACGCGTTCGAGGAGCGGCTCGTACTTGCGCCGCACGGCACGCCAGTCGGCGCCGTTCATCGCGCGGTTGAAGAAATGGTCGCGGTGCATGCGCCAGGCGTCCGCGAACATCTGCCGCCATTCATCCCTCGGCGACACCGGAAATTGCCAGTCTCCCAATCGCACCTGGAACTTCGCCAGTTCCGGCGGGGCCTTGGGTGCGGCGTCCACGAGGAAGATGTCCCCCGCACCCGCCGAAGGCACCACCCACTTGCGCACCGCGAGCTTGCGGCCGTCGGGCGTCATCGCGAACTCGCGGACCTCGGCCATGAAGGTCTCCGGCGGCACGCCCAGGTTGTCGAGCGCGGCGGAGCGCAGCACGCCCTTGGCCTCGGGCGAGCCGTCCGTCTCGAGCCACCAGAGGCGCTTGCCGTCGCTCGCGACCGCGGCATAGTTGCCGGCCGGGAACGGCGCTTCGAAGAGGCGATCGGCGAGACCGTCCCAGGCGATGGGCGGCACCTTCGGCTTGTCGGGCGCGGGCTTCGCCGTCGCCTTGCCCTCCGGCACCGCTTTCGCATCCCGCCCTTCCCCCGCCGCGGGTGTTGCCGCGGCAGCCGGCTTCGCGCCTTCCAGTTCGTCCTTCGGCTGGAAGGGAAAGCGCAGGCCCGGCTGGAGGGCTACCGCATAGAACTTGCCGCGCTTGTCGAAGGCCGGTCCCATGTTGCGGTCGCCCCACGGGTTGCCCGGCTGGGCCACGAGCGTACGGTCGCCGACGAACCAGAGCCACTTGCCGTCCGGCGAGAAGACCGGCGAGCGGCCCGGATAGCGCGCGCTCGTCACGTCCACGCGCTTGCGGTCCGCGAGGCGGTAGAGAACGATGCGGCCGACGTCGCGTGCGCCGGGCTCGTCCACCACGGCGGCGATGGCGGCCGAGTCCGGGGACCAGGTCACGCCCCGGAACGCGTTGTCGCTCCCCCCTTTCATCTGGTCGAGAAGCTCCGTCTTGCCCGTGGCGATCTCCGTGAGCCACAGCCGCGCGCGGATGTCCGCGTGGACGGCCCACCGGCCGTCCGGCGAGGGCACCGCGAACCAGCGCTGCGCATCGCCGTCCCGGGTGAGCTGACGCCCGGGCCCGCTGCCGTCCGCCGGAAAGAGCCAGAGCTCGAACTCCCCGCTGGCGTCGGACAGCGCCAGAACCTGCCGGCCGTCGGGCATGAACGTGGCGCCACGGGCGCGGCTCGCCGCGGGCGCCGCCACATCCACGCGCCGGAGCGTTCCGGTGCCCGCCGTCACCACGCGACCGCGGGCCGCAATGGCCACGCGCTCGCCGTTCGAGGAGATCGCCAGGCCGGTGAAGTGCTCCAGGGGCTTGCGGATCCAGCGTTCGCGCTGCTGGTCGAAATCCGAGGCCAGCTCGATGGGCACCCGGCGATCGACGCCGGTCTTCAGGTCGAGGAGGCGGATGTCGGCGCCGTGCCGGTAAGCGACGCGATCGCCCGAGATCGACGCCTCGCGGACCTCGAAATCGGCGTGCTTCGTGAGCGGCTTCGCGTCATCCCCTTCGCGCCCGAGCGACCACAGGTTCATGACGCCGGTGCGATCCGAAAGCACGATGAGGCGCGAACCCCAGGGCATCGGCCGCTGGTTGCCTCCGTCGCTCGCGGGCGTGAGGCGCACCGCTTCCGTGCCCGATTTCTCATCCCACTTCCAGACCGAAGCCATCGCGCCGCCGCGATAGGCGCGCACGTTGTCGCCGGAGAGGCCCAGGCGCGTGAAGTACAGCGTGCCGGCATCGGAAAAGACGCCATCCGTACCCTGATCGAGCGCAATGCGGCGCACGGCGAGCGTATCGGGGTTCACGGCGGCCAGTTGCCAGTCGCGCAGCGGCTGGTAGGCCGTGGTGGCGAACATCACCTCGCCCTGGGGCGTCCATCCCGTCACGGCCACGCGGCCGCCGAGCCACGTGAGTCGCCTGGGCAGGCCGCCGGCGGAAGGCATCACGTACACCTCCGTCGTCCCGTCGTACGTGCCCGTGTACGCGAGCCGCCGGCCATCGGGCGAGAACGCGGCATGGGATTCGAGGCCCGCATGCGTGGTGATCCGCGAAGCGCGCCCGCCCGCGACGCCGACCTGCCACAGGTCGCCCTCGGCGGTGAATGCGATCGTGTCCCCGTGGAGCGCCGGGAAGCGGAAGTAGCCTCCCGAGGCGAAAGCGATGGCAGGTACGGCCAGGAGCAAGGCGGCAAGCAGGTGGCGCATGGTTCTCTTCGTGTCCGTCAAGGGGATGGAAGCCGGTCTAGCGATTGTCCGCGGAAGATCCCTCACCGGCGCCCGCGAGCACGGCGTCCAGGAGCCGCTCGCTCGCCTCCTCCACCATGTCGAGCACGGTTTCGAAGCCCTGCACGCCGCCGTAGTAGGGGTCCGGCACGTCGAGGCCGGGCCAACGGGCCGAGTGATCGAGGAACAACTGGATGCGTGCATCGCCATCCGATGGCGCGATCTCCTCCAGCACGCGCAGGTGGTCGCGGTCCATCGCGAGAATCCAGCCGAAGTCCGCGAAATCCCGGGGAACGACCCGTCGGGCTCGCAACGGCTTCAGGTCGTAGCCCCGACGCGAGGCGTGCTGGATCGCGCGCGGGTCCGGCGCCTCGCCGGCGTGATAGTCGAGCGTGCCTGCCGAATCGACCCTCAGGCGTTCGAGGACCCCGCGCTTCTTCGCATAGGCCCGGAAGACGCCCTCGGCGGTGGGGGAGCGGCAGATATTGCCGGTGCAGACGAACAGGACGGAAGCGCTTTTCATGGTTCCAGTCTAGCGGCCGCCGGCGCGACGCGCGCGGCTCTTCGATACCGGCATTCTGCCCTCCCCGGATTTCGTCGTCGGTTGCGCATCGGTGACGAAATCCTGCACGGCCATGGCAAGCTGGTCACGCAGGAAAGCGTGGGAAGGCTCGGCGCGCCTCGCCTCGCGGTAGACCATCCAGACCGGGATCGAAGGGCTCGCCGGCAGGCCCGGCACCGCCTCGAGGCCGAAATCGCGGCGTGCCAGGGAACCGAGGCTCGTGGGCACGATGCCCACCAGGTCGGAGCGACTGGCGACCGCCAGCACCTCCAGCATCTCCGAGACCTCGAGCCCGACGCGTAACCCGAGCGCCAGCCATTCCTTCACGCCGCCCAACGGCAGCGCGGACCAGTCCGTGCGCGGACGCAGGCGCACCACGGGCCAATCCGCCGCGGGGCGCCGCCGCCTGCCGCCCGAAAGGGCGGGATGGCCGACTCGCACCATCGCGGCGATGCCTTCCGTGAAGGCCGGGTCGGCCGCGAGCGCCGCCGCGCGCGGGGCGATCCAGTCCAGGGCGAGGTCGAACCGGCCGGCCGCCAGATCCCTTTCGAGCTCCACCGGCCGCGAACGCGTGCTGAACACGATCTCCACGCCCGGCGCGACGGCCGCCAGGCGCTCCATCAGCCGCACCGCCAGCAAGGGACCGAGCGGGTGCGGAATCGCGACGGCGAAGCGCCGGCGAGAGGTGGCCGGATCGAAGCCGCGGCTCTCGTCGACGGCGCCGCGAACGATGGCGAGCGCCTCCCGCACCCGGCCGTAGAGCGCGTCCGCCGCAGGCGTGGGGCGCATGCCGCGCGACTGGCGCACGAAGAGCTCGTCGCGGAAAGTGGCACGCAGCCGCGCGAGCGCATGGCTCACGGCCGGCTGGGTGAGCGAAAGCCGGCGCGCCGCGCCGGAGAGGCTGCCCTCCTCGTAGGCCGCCTCGAAGACCGGGAGCAGGTTCAGGTCGATGGCGCGAAGATTAAGCATGGCGAATATCACTCATGACAAAGCTTCAGTGGCGCGCATGTTACACGGCCGCCATCATGGACGCATCCCCACCGACACCAACGGAAAGCGAACGATGAAGCCCCCGATGCCCCAACTGCTCAGCCTGGCGCCCCGCGGCGTCATCGTCGACGAGGCCGGGGGATACCGCGGACTCGCCCCGTGGTTCGATGCGAACCTGCTGGCCGAGATGCTGCGCCGATACAACGAGTACCCGCCGTACGCGGATTTCGCCCGGGCCTGGGCCGAGTTGCCCGATGACGCCCCCGTCTCGGCGGGCGATGCGCGGCGGGAAGCGGCCCTCGCGGTATCCAAGGCCCGAAGCCTCTCGGCGCTGGTCCCGGGCGGCGAGTTGGAACCTCCGCCCGTGCACGCGGTCCGTCCGGGACGCCGTCGGAGCGACCGGGAACCCGAGCCGGACGAGCCCCAGGCGCCGGGTGCGGAACCTTCCGGCCCCGGCTGAATCGAAACACCCGTGGTTGAAGTGCAGCAGCCGAAGCGAAGCGGCAACAGCAGCAAGGCAGGAACGAAATGAAGTGAGGTGAGTTGCAGTACCGGCTGGGCGCGGCCTACTCCCCCGCGCTCAGCCGCCCCCCACTTCCATCAGGCGGTCTCGCGCCGCCTTCAGTTCGTCGCGCAGGCGCGCCGCCAGTTCGAACTCCAGGTTGCGCGCCGCCTCCAGCATCTCCTTTTCCAGCTTCTTCACGCGCTGGTCGAGCTGCTTCTCGCCCAGCGCCTCCACGGCCGCCTGGGCCTTGGCCACGCGCTTGGTTTCCTTCGCCTCGTCCGCGTCGTAGACGCCGTCGATGAGATCCTTGATCCGCTTCACCACGCCCTTGGGCTCGATGCCGTGCTCGAGGTTGTGGGCCACCTGCTTGGCGCGCCGGCGCTCCGTCTCCCCGATGGCGGCCGTCATCGAGTCGGTCATGCGGTCGGCGTAGAGGATCGCGGTGCCGTTGATGTGCCGCGCGGCCCGGCCGATGGTCTGGATGAGCGAGCGCGCCGAGCGCAGGAACCCCTCCTTGTCCGCGTCGAGGATCGCCACCAGCGAGACCTCCGGCAGGTCGAGGCCCTCGCGCAGCAGGTTGATGCCCACGAGCACGTCGAAGAGGCCCTTCCTCAGGTCGCGGATGATCTCCACGCGCTCGACCGTCTCGATGTCCGAGTGCAGGTAGCGGACCCGCACCCCGAGGTCGTGGTAGTACTCCGTGAGGTCCTCGGCCATGCGCTTGGTGAGCGTGGTGACCAGCACCCGCTCGCCCGCCGCCGTCCGTTTGCTCACCTCGGACAGCAGGTCGTCCACCTGCGAGGTCGCCGGGCGCACGATCACGATGGGGTCGACGAGGCCCGTGGGGCGTACCACCTGCTCCACGACCTGCGCCGCGTGCTTCGCTTCGTAGTCCGCCGGCGTCGCCGAGACGAAGATGGCCTGGCGCATCTGGCGTTCGAACTCCTCGAAGCGCAGGGGACGGTTGTCGAGCGCGGACGGCAGGCGGAAGCCGTACGCGACCAGGGTGTCCTTGCGCGAGCGGTCGCCGTTGTACATGCCGCCCACCTGCGGGATGGTGACGTGGCTCTCGTCGATGACGAGGAGCGCGTTCGACGGCAGGTAGTCGATGAGCGTGGGCGGCGGCTCGCCCGGCGCGCGGCCCGAAAGATGCCGCGAGTAGTTCTCGATGCCCTTGCAGAAACCCAGCTCCGTGAGCATTTCCAGGTCGAACCACGTGCGCTGCTGGATGCGCTGCAGCTCGAGGAGCTTGCCCTCCTTCTGGAAGAAGTCGAGGCGCTCGCGCAGCTCCGCCTTGATCGCCTCGATGGCGCGCAGCACCGTCTCGCGCGGGGTCACGTAGTGGCTCTTCGCGTACACCGTGAAGCGCGGCACCTTCTGCCCGAGGTGCCCCGTGAGCGGGTCGAAGAGCGTGAGGGTCTCGATCTCCTCGTCGTAGAGCTGCACGCGAAGCGCCGTCTCGCCCATTTCCGCCGGGAAGATGTCGACCGTGTCGCCGCGCACGCGGAAGGTGCCCCGGCGGAAATCCACGTCGTTCCGCGTGTACTGCATGCCCGCCAGGCGCTTCAGGAGCTCGCGCTGCCCGAGCGGGTCGCGCTCGCGCAGGATGAGGCGCATCTGCTGGTAGTCCTCGGGGTCGCCGATGCCGTAGATGCAAGAGACCGTCGCGATGATCACCGTGTCGGGGCGCTCGAGCACGCTCTTGGTGGCCGACAGGCGCAGCTGCTCGATGTGCTCGTTGATCGAGCTGTCCTTCTCGATGTAGAGGTCGCGCGAGGGCACGTACGCCTCGGGCTGGTAGTAGTCGTAGTACGAGACGAAGTACTCGACGGCGTTCTCCGGGAAGAACTCGCGCATCTCGGAATAGAGCTGCGCGGCGAGCGTCTTGTTGTGGGCGATGACGAGCGCGGGCCGGCCCGTGCGGGCGATGACGTTCGCCATCGTGAAGGTCTTGCCCGATCCCGTGACCCCCAGCAGGGTCTGGTAGGCGAGGCCGTCGTTGATGCCCTCGACGAGCAGGTCGATGGCCTGGGGCTGGTCCCCGGCCGGCGCGAAAGGCTGGTGCAGGCGGAAGGGACTGCCGGGGTAAGTGACGATGTCGGCCATCGGGGCTCGCGGGAACGGAATGCAGCCCGCCATTCTAGCGGCTCCGTCCCGGGAAAGCGCGCTCCCCGTGCCGCTTTCAGGCCGCGTGGCCCGCCACCTTGAAGCAGCCTTCGAGCCGGCGCAGTTCCTCCGCCTCGCGCTCCATCGCGTGCGCGGCCTCGGAGGCCTTCTCGACGAGCGCCGCCTTCTGCTGCGTCACCTGGTCCATCTGGGCCACCGCCTGGTTCACCTGCTCGATGCCGCGCGACTCCTCCGCTGCCGCGTCGGTGAGTTCGGCGACCATCTCCGAGACCCGTCGCACCGAATCGACCACGCCCTGGATCGTGCCGCCCGCGCTCGAGACGAGCTCGGCGCCGCGGCCGACCTTCTCCACCGATTCCCCGATGAGCGCCTTGATCTCCCGGGCCGCCTCGGCGCTCCGGCCGGCCAGGGCCCGCACCTCGGTGGCCACGACCGCGAACCCGCGGCCCTGCTCGCCCGCGCGCGCCGCTTCCACGGCGGCGTTGAGGGCGAGGATGTTCGTCTGGAACGCGATGCCGTCGATCACGGCGATGATGTCTGCGATGCGGCGCGAGGATTCGTTGATGTCGTTCATCGTCTGCACGACCTGCGCGACCGCCTCGCCGCCGTCGCGCGCCTGGCGCGAGACCTCGAGCGCGAGCGTGTTGGCTTCGCGGGAACGGGCGGCGCTCTCGCGCACCTTCCCCGTGATTTCCTGCATCGTGCTCGCGGTCTCCTCCAGGCTCGCCGCCTGCTGCTCGGTGCGCGCCGCGAGGTCCTCGTCGCCCTTCGCGATGCCGTGGGCCGCGACCCGGATGGACTCGCTGGAGGCGTTGATGCGGGTGATGATGTCCGCCAGGTGCGCGCGCATGCGGGCCATCGCCGCGATCACGCTGGATGCGTCGCCGGGCTTCACCACGACGGGCGTCACGAGGTCGCCCTCGGCCACGCGCAGCGCCACTTCGGCGGCGTAGGCGGGTTCACCGCCCAGGGAGCGGATGATCGATCGCGAAAGAAGGACGGCCACGAGAACGTACGCGATGGACGCGAGGATCAGGCCGATCGCCTGCTCGCGCACGAGGGTGGCGAGCGCCGCGTCGATGTCGTCGACGTACACGCCGCTTCCCACGATCCAGCCCCAGGGGGCGAAGGCCTTCACGTAGGAGATTTTCGGCACGGGCGCGGTGGCGCCGGGCTTCGGCCAGCGGTAGGCCACGAAACCGGCGCCTTTGTCCTGCGCGACCCGGACCATCTCGACGAACAATTTCTTGCCATCGGGGTCCGCGTCCTGCGAAAGGTCCTTGCCGTCGAGCTCCGGCTTGATGGGGTGCATCACCATGCGCGGCTGCAGGTCGTTGATCCAGAAGTACTCGCGCTCGTCGTAGCGCAGCGTCTTCACGATCGCGATCGCGCGACGCTGCGCCTCCGCGCGCGGGAGCTCGCCTGCCGCCTCGCGGGCCTGGAGCGAAGCGAGGACGCCGTGGGCCGATTCCACGAGCATGCGGGTGCGTTCGCCCCGGTCGTGGTGAAGGGCCTGCGCGCGCGAGACGAAGTTGGTGATCGCGACGCCCGCGGCGAGCGCGACGCCGATGGTCACCATCAGGCCGAACTTGCCGGTGAGACTCCAGGTGCGCACGTCGAAAAGCTTCATGGGAATGCCTCCAGGTGGACGAAAGTCCACTGCTTCCCCTGCCTAACGGCGCGTCCGGCGGCAACCGGAGGGCCGCGATCGCCCGATATGAACGGAAAAGGCCCGGCAGGTCTCCCCACCGGGCCCATTTCCTGCGGTTGCGCTAGCGCACGCGGGTCAGAACTCGGCCCACTCGGCCTCCACGTCCGAGCCCATGACCTTCTTCGCGGGCGCGGGCGGCGGTGCGCGCTTTGCCGGGGCGGCCACGGCCGCGGGCCGGGTCGCTGCGCCCGCTGGCGCGCGGGCCGACTGCCCGGCCGCGACCACCGGTGCTGCGTCGACCGCAACCGGCGCCGGGCGGGCGGACCCGTCGACGCGGAAGACCGACACGACATGGCGAAGATCCTCCGCCTGCTTGCGCATCGACTCGGCGGCGGCGGAGGCCTGCTCCACGAGCGCGGCGTTCTGCTGCGTGACCTGGTCCATCTGCGTGACGGCCTGGTTCACCTGCTCGATGCCGCTCGCCTGCTCCGAGGAGCTGGCGGTGATCTCCGTGACCATCTGCGAGACCCGCTGCACGGCCTGGACCACGCCCTCGATCGTGCCGCCGGCCTTGGCCACGAGCTGCGTGCCGCCCTCGACCTTCTCGACGGAGGCGCCGATGAGGCCCTTGATCTCCTTGGCCGCCTCGGCGCTGCGGCCCGCCAGGGCGCGCACTTCGGTCGCGACGACCGCGAAGCCCCGGCCCTGCTCGCCGGCCCGCGCCGCCTCCACGGCGGCGTTGAGCGCGAGGATATTGGTCTGGAATGCAATGCCGTCGATCACCGAGATGATGTCGGCGATCTTGCGGGAGGCGTCGTTGATGTCCGCCATCGTCTGCACGACCTGCGCGACGACCGCGCCCCCTTCGCTCGCCTGGCGCGAAGCGTCGGTGGCCAGCTTGTCGGCCTCGCGGGCGTTCGTCGTGCTCTGGCGCACCGCGGCGGTGAGCTCCTCCATCGAGCTCGCCGTCTCCTCCAGGCTCGCGGCCTGTTCTTCGGTACGCTGCGCGAGGTCCTGGTTGCCGGCCGCGATCTCGCGGGAGGCCACGTGGATGGATTCGCTCGCGCCGTTGATGCGCGCGACGAGCTGCGCGAGCTTGCCGCGCATGGACTCCATGGCGGCCATGAGGCTCGTCGTGTCGCCGGCCTTCACCGCGATCGGGGTCAGCAGGTCGCCATCGGCGATGCGCCTGGCCGCGCCGGCCGCATCGACCGGCTCCCCGCCCAGGGCGCGGGTGAGGTCGCGGACGATGTAGAGCGCGATGAGCACCACGAGGGCGAGCGAGAGGCCCGCCGCGATCATCATCAGGCGCCGTGCGACGATCACCGCCTCGTCGGCATGCTTCTGGTCGGCGAGCGCGTAGCCCTCGTTCAGGGTCGTGACCTTTTCGAGCAGCCCATGGGCCGCATCGAACGGCTTCTGCTGCGACTCGAACTGTTCGTAGAGCTTCGCGAAGAGCTTCTTCTGCACGGGTTCCGACCGGTTGGCCGCGAGGGCCCGGATCGTCTCGTCGATGGCGGCCTCGCCCTTCTTCCACGCGTCCCATTCCTGGACGAACTGCTTCCAGACGGCGGCTTCCTCGGCCTCCTGCGGCAGCGGCTCGTAGATCTTCCAGCCCTTCTCGGCTTCTTTCCAGGCGAGGTCCTTGGACTTGAGGATCGCGGCGAATTTCGCCTGCGCGTCGTAGTCGTTCTCGAAGAACGGCGCCTCGCGGTTCGTCGCCCGGACCATGAGCTGGCCCTTCGCGACGAGATCGAGACCGTGGATGGAGGGCATGCGAATGGTAGCGATGCGGTCCATGGCTTCGTCTGCCTTGCCGATGCCGAAATTGCCGGCGAGGCCAACGGCCACCACGGCCACTCCCGAGATGCAAGCCAACAGCAGCAATTTCGCCCTGACCGTCAGGTTTTTCATGTCATGTCCTTGTTTTGACGGCATTCCTTGTACGAGGGTCGACAGCCGTCCGGTTAGCCGTACAGTGATTACGGCCGTACCCGACGGACCTTGAGCCCCCCGGACGCGCGCAGGCGTGCGGGTGCTGCGGCGCAACAACCGGTAAAATGGCGGTGTCCCCGATTCCCATCGCCTGCCACCCGGAGAACCCATGTCCCTCGTCGCCGACCGCCTTTCCGCCATCAAGGCATCCCCCACCCTCGCCATCACCGCCAAGGCGGCCAAGCTGAAGAGCGAGGGCAAGGACATCATCGGCCTGGGTGCGGGCGAGCCCGATTTCGACACGCCCCAGTACATCAAGGACGCGGCCATCGCCGCCATGAACAAGGGCCTCACGAAATACACGCCCGCCGGCGGCACGGCCTCGCTCAAGAAGGCGATCATCGCCAAGTTCAAGCGCGACAACGGCCTCGACTACACCGAGAAGCAGATCCTCGTCTCGTGCGGCGGCAAGCACACCTCGTTCAACCTGTGCCTCGCCCTCCTCAACCCGGGCGACGAGGTCATCATCCCGGCGCCCTACTGGGTGAGCTACCCCGACATGGCGCAGGTGGCGGGCGCGAAGCCGGTCATCGTCACCGCCGGCATCGAGCAGGGCTTCAAGATCACGCCGGCGCAGCTGGAAGCCGCCATCACGCCGAAGTCGCGGCTCATCTTCATCAACAGCCCGTCGAACCCCTCGGCCGCCGTCTACACGCTCGAGGAGCTGAAGGCGCTGGGTGAGGTGCTGCGCAAGCACCCGCGCATCGTCATCGCTTCCGACGACATGTACGAGCAGATCATCCTCGACGGCTCGAAGTTCGTGAACATCCTGAACGCGTGCCCGGACCTGTACGACCGCACGGTGGTCGAGAACGGCGTCTCGAAGGCGTACTCGATGACCGGCTGGCGCATCGGCTACTGCGGGGGGCCGAGGGACCTCATCGAGGCCATGGAGAACATGCAGTCGCACTCCACCTCCAATCCCACCTCCATCTCGCAATACGCGGCGGAGGCGGGCCTCACCGGCGACCAGTCGTTCGTGGCGATGATGGTGGAGTCCTTCAAGGAGCGCGGCCTCTTCATCGCCGATGCCCTGAACGCCATTCCCGGCGTGAAGTGCCTTCGGCCCACGGGCGCGTTCTACGTGTTCCCGGATTGCCGCGAGGCCATCGCCCGCCTGCACGCGGCCGGCAGGCTCAAGGCCCCGACGGACATGGCCCTCGCCGACTACCTCATGGAGCAGCCCGAGGCCGTGGCGCCCGTGCCCGGCTCGGCGTTCGGCTGCGAGGGCTACCTGCGCGTGTCCTTCGCGACGTCGATGGAGAACCTGAGGAAGGCGGCTTCGCGCATGGCGAAGGCGATGGGCGAGTAGTCCCGCGTCGCGCCGCCCCGCGGCTGCCTAGAGCGAGGCCGCGAGGCGGCTGCCTTCCTCGATCGCGCGCTTGGCGTCCAGCTCGCCGGCGTAGCTCGCCCCGCCGATGACGTGGGGCTTGCGGCCCGATTCGCCCAGGGGTCCCTCGAGTTCGCGCAGCGATTCCTGCCCGGCGCAGATCACGACGGTGTCGACCTCGAGCACCGTGCCCTTCTCGCGCTTCTCCCCGAAGCTGATGGCGAGCCCCTTCGGGACGACGCCCTCGTAGTTCACGCCCGCGAGCATCTCCACGCGCTTCATCTTGAGGGCGGCGCGGTGGATCCAGCCGGTGGTCTTGCCCAGGCCCGCGCCGGGCTTCGAGGCCTTGCGCTGCAGCAGCGTGACCTGCCGCGCCGGGGGCGAGGGCCGGGGCTTCACGCCTTCCACCCCGCCGCGCGCGACGGACGGGTCGCCCACGCCCCACTCGCGGCGCCAGGCATCGATGTCGAGCGCGGCGGAATGGCCGTCGTCCACGAGGAATTCCGCGACGTCGAAGCCGATGCCCCCGGCGCCCACTACGGCCACGCGCGCGCCGGCGACCTTGGCGCCCGTGAGGATCTCGATGTAGCTCGCCACCCGCGGATCGTCGCCTGCCGGGAATGCCGGGGTCGCGCGGGACGACGCCCGTGGCCAGCACCACCTCGTCGTAGCCCCCGAGGTCGGCGGCGGCGACGCGCCGGCCCAGGTGCACCCGCACGCCCGTCACCTCGAGGCGGCGGCGGAAGTACCGGATCGTCTCGTGGAACTCCTCCTTGCCGGGGATGCGCTTGGCGTAGTTGAACTGCCCGCCGATCTCGCCGGCGGCCTCGAAGAGGTCCACCTCGTGCCCCCGCTCGGCGGCGACGGTGGCGCAGGCGAGGCCCGCGGGGCCGGCGCCGACGACGGCGACTCGCTTGCGCGTCGCGGCGGGCCGGTAGACCAGCTCCGTCTCGCGGCACGCCTGCGGGTTCACGAGGCAACTGGCGAGCTTCCTCTCGAACACGTGGTCCAGGCACGCCTGGTTGCAGGCGATGCAGGTGTTGATCTCGTCGGCGCGGTTGGCGGCCGCCTTGCGGACGAACTGCGCGTCCGCCAGGAGCGGCCGGGCCATGGAGACCATATCCGAGCAGCCCTCGCGCAGGAGGCCGTCGGCCACGGCCGGGTCGTTGATGCGGTTCGTGGTGCACAGGGGAATCGTGACCTCGCCCTTCAGGCGCTTCGTCACCCAGGCGAAGGCCGCGCGCGGCACGCTCGTCGCGATGGTGGGGATGCGCGCCTCGTGCCAGCCGATGCCCGTGTTGATGATCGTCGCCCCGGCGGCCTCCACGGCCTTGGCGAGCTGGACGACCTCGTCCCAGGTGGAGCCGTCGGGCACCAGGTCCAGCATGGAGAGGCGGTAGATCACGATGAAGTCCGGGCCGACCTTCTCGCGGATGCGCGAGACGATCTCCACCGGCAATCGCATGCGCTTTTCGTAGGTGCCGCCCCAGTCGTCCGTGCGGCGGTTGGTATGCGCCGCCAGGAATTCGTTGATGAAGTAGCCTTCGCTGCCCATCACCTCCACGCCGTCGTACCCCGCGTCGCGGGCGAGCGCCGCGCAGCGCACGAAGGCGCGGATCTGGCGCTCGATGCCGGCGGGGGTGAGCTCGCGCGGCGTGAAGCGGCTGATGGGCGACTTGATGCGCGAGGGCGCGACGGCGAGGGGCGAATAGCTGTAGCGCCCGCCATGCAGGATCTGCAGCGCGATCTTCCCGCCCTCGGCGTGGACGGCCTGCGTGATGGGCTGGTGCGCGCGGGCCGCGGCGCTCGAGGCGAGCGTGGAGCCGAAGGGGGTGAGCCAGCCCTCGATGTTGGGCGCGAAGCCGCCGGTGACGATGAGGCCGACCCCTCCCCTCGCGCGTTCCGCGAAGTACGCGGCGAGTTGCGGGAAATGCTTCTGCTTGTCTTCCAGGCCCGTGTGCATCGAGCCCATGAGGACGCGGTTGGCGAGGGTGGTGAAGCCGAGGTCGAGGGGGGCGAGGAGGTGGGGATAGGCGGTCACGGCGCGGGGCCTGGGAAGGGCGCGGCGCGGCCCCGCCCCGAAGGACGGCCGCGCGTGGCGCGAAGCCCCAAGGGTATCAGGCGCCGGGCGCCTGCGCGGAGGCCCAGCGGCCCCGCCCTTCCGTCTTGGCCGTCGTGAGGCCGCGCGAGGCGGCCTCCACCAGCGCCTGCGGCGAATCCAGCCCCGGGAGGCGTTCGGCCGCCCCGATGCTCACGCTCGCCTGCCAGAAGCCGCCGTCGAAGGCCAGGAACTCCTCGGTCACCGCGGCGCGGATCTTTTCGGCCGTCCTGAGCGCGCCGGCGAGCGGCGTTGCCGGCAGGATCACCAGGAACTCGTCGCCGATCAGGCGCCCGGCCACGTCATCCGTGCGCAGGGTGGACGCCATGACGCGGGCGACGTGCTGGAGGGCGCGGTCGCCGGCCGGCGGGCCGAAGGCATCGTTCACGTGCGCGAGGCCGTCTACGTCGACGAGCAGCACCGACAGCGGCGTCTCGCCGGTGCGGTCCTCGTCCCAGGCCTCGTCGAGCAGTTCCATCACCGCGCGCCGGTTGGCGAGCCCCGAGAGGGCGTCGATGCGGTCGCGGCGGTCCAGTCGCCGGCAGGCGTCGTCGAGCAGCAGCGTGAGCTCGCCCACGAAGTCCTCGAGCGCGCGGATGCGCTTGGCGGTCTCACTGTCGGTCGGGAGGGTGGCGATTTCGCTGGCGGAATCCATGGGCAGGCTTTTCTCCGTTTCGTCGTGACGGGGTCCCGGATGGAAGCCAGGGAGCCCTTTCCACACGATTCTGCGAAAAGCATGAGCCGGGCGATCGGGGGAACAGAGGGGAGAATGCCCCCCATCTCCCGCCCGCTCACCGTTCCGGGACCGCGCCCGGCGGCCTCAGGCGGTCGCGTCCACGCGTGTGGCCAGGGGCTGCGCCGCCGCGGCGAAGAGCGGCTTGCCGGCGACCTTGGCCACCTTGCCGTTCCAGTAACCGACGGACTCGATGCCGGAAAGGCTCACCGTGGCGAGCGTCGCCCCGGTCTTCGTGTTCGTCTGGGTGAGCGTCGAGCGATCCGCGCTCACCGTCCACGCGGTTCCGCTCTTCTTCACGACGTAGACGGCGTCGGCGAGGCCGGTGGCGTCGTTCACCGCGGCGTCGCCCGAGGCGATGAAGAAGCGGTCGCTGCCGCCGCCCCCATCGAGCGACGCGGCGCCGCCGATCTCGGCGCCGCTGATGAACGTGTCGGCACCCGAGCCGCCGACCGCCGTGCGGATCTGGCTTCCGCGCGCGAGGCCCAGGTTCGCGGCGCCGGTGTAGGTGGGTGTCCCGATCAGCTTCGAGAGCTTCACCCCGCCCGAGGTGGCCGCCGCGTACTGCGCCTTCGTGAGCCCGGAATCGGCGTACGCGTCGCGCAGGCCGATCGAGCTGCGCTGGCCGCCGCGCAGGTCGAGCACGCTCTCGCGCGTCATGCCCGACAGGTCGATCCTGCTGCCGGCGTTCGCGTCGTAGATCGTGCGCGAGAAGACGTCGTCGTCCTCGAAGGCGTAGGTGGTCGCGCTCGCCGTCTGCGCGGCGCCGTACAGGTACTGCAGCGCGGCGATGTCGAGGATCTGGAAGGAATCCGGGTTCACGTACCCGGAGGTGAGGCCGCCCGCCCCGTTGTTCTTCACGAGGTGCGCGGTCTTCGCGTCGTTGTTGTACGACATGAGCGAGTTCGTGCGGTTGTCCAGGGACTTCGACAGGTACGGCCCCGTCGTGCCGCCGCCGCCCGCGTTGTAGTTGCCCGGGTGCTTGAGACCGAGCGCGTGGCCGATCTCGTGGACGATCGTCTCCCACTCGTATCCGCCCTTGTCCCAGCTCGCCGCGTTCGTGAAAGTGGCCACGTTGTTGGCGAGGTAGACGTCGCCGCCCTGGCTGCCCTGGTTGGGGTAGTAGGCGTAGGCCGCGCTCGAGGCCTGCGCGTTCGAGCCGAACTGCAGCTGCCCGCCACCGCCCGCGTCCTCGGTAAAGGCGAGGTTCGCGATCGTCGCGATGTACTCGAGCGCGTCGCGGATCACTTCCTTCTGCGGGTCGGTGAGCGCCTGGAAGCCGTTGCCGTCCATGGCGCCCAGCCCGGCGCCGGACGCCCGGAAGCTGTAGGTGAGCGTGTGGTCGGCCGAGACGGCGGGGCTCGCGCCGTCGGCGCCCACGCCGGTGTTCCACCAGGCGTTCCCGCCGGCGATCACCGCGTTCACCGCCTTGTCCGACGTGGGCTTCACGTTGTTCACGTAGCTCACGGGCAGCGCCCCGCGCGCGGGCGCGGGCGCGGTCGCGGTCGCGGCCGAGGCTGCTATCGAGCCCTGCGAGAGGGTGACGGATTCGCTCGCCTGCGCGAGCGGAGCGCCGCCGACCCGGATGGAGGCGGCGAGCCGCGCGAGCGAGTCGGCCACGCTGAAGTGCCTGGCCGCGAGCCCGGAGGCGGCCGTGATCGAGGGTGCCATGCGCGAATCCTCCCGGGGCGCGTGAACGCGCCCTCTGCACGGCTCTACGGCAACCGGCGGGCGGAAATGAAGGGGAAAATGGGCGCTGTTCCGGCGATCGCTGGTGCCCGGGGCGGGATTCGAACCCGCACTCCCTTACGGGTGGGGGATTTTAAGTCCCCTGCGTCTACCGGTTTCGCCACCCGGGCCGGGTGTGGCAGGGCGAGCCCTGCCCTCGCGATCAGGCGGCTAATCGGAACGCGGCGCGGCTCGGAGATGGCATGGCGGGGAGTCTACACGCGGTCCGCTCAGGCCGGCGTGTCGTCGGCCGGGAGCGTCGCGCGCACGGCGGAGAGCTCCGTCACGAGCTGGGCGAACTCCGGCTCGAGCACCGCGTAACGCTCGCGGGCCGGCTCGACCTCCCCGGCCTTCAGGCGCTGCTCGATCTCGTAGGCCAGGTCCCCCAGCCGCGGCATCGCCATCGTGCGGAACGAGCCCACCAGCGTGTGGGCCGTGCGCTTGCCTGTGTCGCAATCGCCGCGGCCGAGCTGCTCGCCGAGTTCCGTCATGCGGGCGGGCTGCACCTCGAAGAAGAGGTCGATCAGCTTCGCGAAGAGCGCGGGGTCGTTGCCGATGCTCGCCTCGAAGGCCGCCCGCTCGAAATGGGAGGCGGCCGCAGGGGCGGGGGAAGGCGGGGTCACGGCGGGCATGGCAACCTCCGGCGCGCGGGGCGCAGCGGGCGCGGCGACGGACGTCGCGCGGTGAGGGGCGCGGCGCTCGAGCGCCGCGAAGAGTTCGACGGGGTTGACCGGCTTGGCGAGATAGTCGTCCATGCCGGCGGCCAGGCACATGGCCCGGTCGCTCTCGTGCGCGTGGGCCGTGAGGGCGATGATGGGCACGTGCTGGCCGAGCGGCCCCTGGTGCTCGCGGATCTTGCGGGTGGATTCGAGCCCGCCCATCTCGGGCATCTGCACGTCCATGAGCACCACGTCGAAGGTGCGGGCCTTCACCAGGTCGAGCGCCTCGCGACCGTCGCCGGCGACGCTCACCTTGCAGCCGCCTTTCTCCAGAAGGCGCCGGATCAGCAGCTGGTTCACGGGGTGGTCCTCGGCGACGAGGATCTCGAGGCCCGCCGCGTGGGCGAGCGCCGCGGCTGCCGACTCTTCCATGGCCGGCACGTCGCGCATCCCCTCGGCGCGCTCGGCTTCCTCCACCAGGTTCGACTCGAGGATGGGCTTTCGCACCACGCCCACGCCCGGAATCGCCGTTCCGAGCGTATCCATGGGCCGCATCACGATGACGCGCGGTGCGTTCGCGAGGCCCGCGACGAACGCGGCCGGATCCGTCCCCGCGACGGACGCTTCCAGCAGCACGGTGGCGAAGGGCCTTGCGTCGCGCGCGCCCTCCTCCAGCATCGCGCGCCCGGCGGGACCGGTGGCGGCGGCTTCGGCCTGCGCGCCGAGATACTGCACGAGGCGACGGACCTGGCTGCGCGCCAGCTCGTGCGGCTCCACGACGAGGACGCGGCGGCCGCTCAGCGCGGCCGAGCGAGGAGGCGCCGGCGGCGCCTCGCCGCGCACGGGCACGGCGAACGAGAAGGTGCTGCCCACGCCGACGGAACTCCTCACGTCGATCGCCCCGCCCATGAGCGAGACCAGGCGCGTGGAGATGGCGAGCCCCAGCCCGGTGCCGCCATAGCGGCGGGTGATCGACTGGTCGGCCTGCGAGAAGGCCTGGAAGACCTCGCCCTGGCGGTCCTCGGGGATGCCGATGCCGCTGTCGGAGATCGCGAAGCGCAGCTTCGGTTCGGGCCCGCCGAGTCGCTGCAGCGACAGCGCCACGTAGCCCGCGGAGGTGAACTTCACGGCATTGCCCAGCAGGTTCACCAGGACCTGCTTCAGGCGCATCGGGTCGCCGACGACGCGGGAGGGCACGTCGGCGGCGACGTCCACCACGAACTCGAGCCCCTTCTGCTGCGCCCGCATGGCCTGCAGGCGCGCGACCTCCTCCACCACCTCGCGCGGGGAATACTCCACCGCGTCGAGCGTGAGGCGGTCGGCCTCGATCTTCGAGAGGTCCAGGATGTCGTTGATGATGTCGAGGAGCGAGTCGGCCGAGGACTGCACGAGCTCCAGGTACTGGCGCTGGTCGCGCCCCAGCGGGCCCTCGAGCGCGAGGCGCGTCATGCCGATGATGCCGTTCATCGGCGTGCGGATCTCGTGGCTCATGTTGGCCAGGAAGGTGCTCTTCGCCTCGTTGGCGCGCTCGGCGGCCTCTTTCGCCTCGAGCACCTGCTGCTGGGCGTTGCGCGCCGCGGTCATGTCGACGAAGGTGCCGATGAGCCCGGCGATCGTGCCGTCGTCCTTGCGGAAGGGCACCTTCGTGAGGAGGGTGTGCCGGCGCTCGCCCGAGGCACCCACCACGGAGTCCTCCACCGTCACGGCCTTGCCGCGCTGCAGGACCTCGCGCTCCTGGGCGAAGTAGCGCTCGGCGACGTCCGGGGTGACGAGGTCGAGCACCGTGCGGCCCACGACCTGCGAGCGATCGAGGTTCATGAACTCCTCCCAGGCGCGGTTCACCGAGAGGAACTCACCGGCGATGTTCTTCACGAAGATGGGCGTGGGCACGGCGTCGAGAAGCTCCCGGGTGAAGCGCAGCTGGTCCGCGAGCCCCTGCTGCGCGCGCCGCGCCTCGGTCACGTCGTCGAGCGTGCCCGCGAGACCGACCTGCTCGCCGTGCGTGTCGATGATGGGGCGGGCCGTGAGGCGCACGCGCTTTTCCTCCCCGCCGGCGGACACGAGCGAGGCGTCCACGGGCGGCGGGAGCTGGCCCGTCTCGAGCAGCCCCGGCAGGCGCGCGACCAGCTGCGCGACGCTCTCGCGGTCATCCGCGGCGACGAGGGAATCGAGCTTCGCGCCGATGAGCTGCTCGAGCGACACGCCCGTGATCTCGGCGAAGGCCGAATTCGCGAAGGTGATCTCGCCGCGCAGGTTGGTCTGGTAGATGCCCTCGCGGATGGACTCCACGACGCGCCGGTACTTGCGTTCGCTCTCGCGCAGCGCCTCCTCGGCGCGCTTCCTCATCGAGATGTCCTGCAAGAACGCCGTGAACACCGGCGGCCCCTCGCCCGTGCCGACCCGCGTCACCGCCACCTGCAGCGGGATCTCCGTGCCGTCCGAGCGCTGGCCCGTCATCTCGAGGTGGCGGTCCAGGCCGAAGCCCTGCTCGAGCGTGAGGAACGGGTTCATGAAGACGCGCGCGTCGTCCCGCGCGAAGGGCGGCACGATGAGTTCGGTGACCGAGCGGCCGAGCGCCTCCTCGCGCGGCAGGCGGAAGACCCGCTCGGCCGCGGCGTTCCACTCGAGCACCTTGCCGTCCTGGTCGAGCACGAGAATGGGGTCGATGGCCGTGTCGAGCACGGCTTGGCTGCGCGCGCCGCTCTCGAGCAGCTTCGCGCGCACGCTCGCGTAGCGCGACTCGCCCCGCTCGCGGTCGCGAAGGCCGGTCACCGCGGTCCACGAGAGCACGAGGCTCACGGTGGCGAGCGCGAAACCGAAGAGCATCATGGTGCGCGCGCTGGAGGTCCACGAGGCGAGCGCCTGCGCCTGGCTCACTTCCACCGCGACGACCACCGGCCAGGACCGCGAGGCGCGGAAGGCCGTGTAGGCTTCGGCCCCGGCGATCCCGATGCCGTGCAGGTCGCCGCTTTCCCGGCCCGGGAGCCACTCGGTGAACAGGGGCGAGGCGAGCTTCGGCGTCGTCGCCGCCGCCGCGAGCAGGCCGCTGCCGGCGATGGGCGTGGCGTCGTACGCCGCGAGCACCGCGCCCGAACCGGCTTCGTTCACGGCCAGGGCGAACTGGTTGGCGAAGTAGTCCGGGTTCACCGCCGCGACCACGACCCAGGGCGTGCCATCGGGGTGGCGCACCGTCCGCGCCATCGGCAGGTAGCGCAGCTTCTCGCCCGGCGGGCCTTCCACCGCGAGGTCGCGCCCCGGCTCAGGCGCGAGGAGGGTCGAGCGGCCCGGGCCCGTCGCCGTCGCCGCCTGCGCGGCCGGCACCTTCCACGCCTTGCCCACGTTCTGCGCGGTGGAACTCGCGACGATCCGTCCGGCGGACGAGACGACCGACACGCTGCGCACGTACGGCGAGTGCCGCGTGGTCTCGGCGAGGATCTCCTCGAGGTGCCCCGCGCGGCCGCCCTTGGGCGCCTGGAGCGCGTCCTCCACCACGGCGAGCGACAGGTCCACCGTGCCCAGCGTCCGCGTGACCGACTCCTCGAGCAGCCGGGCGGCGAACGCGTTGCTGCCGCGGATGGACTCGATGCTGGTCTGCCGGTCGCGCCAGGCCTCCAGGGCCGGGAGTGCGATGGCGAGCAGGACCAGCGCCGCGCCGAACACCATCACCGCCGTGCTCGAGGCGATGCCCTGGAGGACCCCGCGGTGGGCGGCTTCGTCCTTCATGGCGAGGCGAGGATGGGCTCGAGGCCGTGCCGCTTCGCGGCGGCCCGCAGCCGGCCGTCGGCCTTGGCCGCGGTGATGAAGGCGTCCACCCGCTCGAGCCACGCGCGCTGTCCCTTCTTCACGGCATGGCCGTAGGGCAGCCGGTGGAACGGCGCGGGCGGCGAGACGAGCCGTGCCCAGTCCGCGTTGTCGATGAGGCGCCGGCTGTACGGGTAGTCGGTCATGAAGACGTCCACCCGGCCGGATTCGAGTTCCTCCTCGCGCGTGCGCGGCGGGCTCACCACCACGAGCGTCGCCTGCCGCAGCCGCTCGCGCATCACCGGCTCCATGAACGTTCCGGCCTGCACGGCCACGCGCACGCCGGGGCGGTCGATGTCGTTCCACTCCCGCACCACGCGGCTCGACTTCGTGGCGACCCCGTAGATGTCGCTCACGAGGACGTCCTGCGTGAAATCGAGGGCGGCCACGCGGGCCGGGAGCTTGCCCACGGCGAACATGGCGACGTCGCACCGGTCGGCGTCGAGGTCCTTCACGAGCGTCGGGAACGAGGAGTCGACGAACTCGGCCTTCACGCCGAGATCGCGCGCGAACGCGTTCGCGAGGTCGACATCCAGGCCGCCGAGCACGCCGGTCTTGGGATTGCGGAAGCTGATCCCGTAGTAGTCCGGCCAGATGCACACGCGCAGCGCCTGCCGCTCGCGGATGCGCGCGAGCCGCTCGGGCGCCTGTGCCGACGCGGGAACGGCGGCGGCCAGGGCGAAGCCCGCGGCGAGCGCCGGGAGGAGGAACGGGACGAATCGGGGCACGAAACAAGGGTAGCGCATTCGCCCCTCGCCGTCGTGCGCCGGGTCAAGGCCGGCGGGGCCCACCGCCTAGACGCGCACGTGGTGCCCGACGTGCTCGGCGAGCCAGCCCATGAGGCGCCCGGCGATCGCCTCGAGGGGCAGCACCTCGTCCGTCGCGCCGACGGCGATCGCCTCGCGGGGCATGCCGAAGACGACGCACGAGGCCTCGTCCTGGGCCAGGTTGAAGGCGCCCGCCCGCTTCATCTCGAGCATGGCGTCGGCCCCGTCGCGCCCCATGCCCGTGAGCATCACGCCCAGGGCGTTGGCGCCGGCCACGCGGGCCACGGAACGGAAAAGGACATCCACGGACGGGCGGTGCCGGTTGACCGGCTCGCCGGGCCAGACGCGCGCGACGTAGTTGGCGCCGCTCTTCTCGATGGCGAACTGCATGCCGCCGGGCGCGACGTAGGCGTGGCCGGGCAGGATGCGCTCGCCCTCCTCCGCTTCCTTCACCGCCATGCGGGCGAGGCTGTCGAGCCGCTGCGAGAAGCTCTTCGTGAAGCCCGGCGGCATGTGCTGCGTGATCACGACGGCCGGGCCGTCGCCGGGCATGCCGCACAGGACCGTGCGGATCGCCTCGGTGCCGCCCGTGGAGGCGCCCACCGCGATGATCTTCTCCGTGCCCTTGCGGCCCGCATAGGCCGCCACGGGCGCGCTGCGCGACGGGGCAGGCGTGCGCTTCTGCACGCGGGCCTTCGAGGCCGCGCGGATCTTCTCGACGATCTCGAGCGCCGCCTGGTCCAGGCCGTGCGCGATGCCCACGCGCGGCTTCGCCACGAAATCGACCGCGCCCAGCTCCAGGGCACGGAACGTCGTCTCGGCGCCGCGCTCGGTGAGCGTGGAGACCATCACCACCGGGGTCGGCCGCAGCCGCATCAGGCGCTCGAGGAAGTCGAGGCCGTCCATGCGCGGCATCTCGACGTCGAGCGTGATCACGTCGGGGTCGAGCGCGCGGATCATCTCGCGCGCGGCGATCGGGTCGGGCGCCGCGCCGACCGTCTCGAGGTCGGGCTGGGCATTGATGATCTGCGACAGGATTCCGCGCACCAGCGCCGAATCGTCCACCACCACCACGCGGGTCTTCGCCATCGCTCGCTCCTAGAAGAGCTCGACGTCGCCGGCCTTCGGCGTCGTGGCGAGGCTCTTGCCGTACTTCTGTTCCATGATCTCGACCGTGTGGTCGGTGACGGGCAGCTTCTTCATGAGGGCGCGTCCCGAGGCGGGATAGAACACCACCTTGCGCGGGTAGACGTCGCACAGGTCGCGCGAGACGACCGGGATGCGCTCGGTCGAGAGGAACTTCTCGACGAAGCGCGCGTTCTTCTCGCCGACGTTGAGCGAGGTGAAGCCCCGCATCACCGCCCCGCCGCCGAAGATCTTCGACTTGAGGTTGGCACGGCTCGCTCCGCGCTTGAGCAGGGCGTTGATGAGCAGCTCCATGGCGAACACGCCGTACCGGCCGCTCTCGCCGTCGTCGGCGCCGCCCTCCGGGAGCATGAAGTGGTTCATGCCGCCCACCTTGCGCGCGCCGTCCCAGATGCAGGCGGCGATGCACGAGCCGAGCACGGTCTGGATGGCGATCTCCTCGTCCGAGACGAAGAACTCGCCCGGCAGCACCTTCACGGCGCGGCCCAGGCCCCGGTCGTGGAAGAAATGGCTCGCGAGCCCGACTTCCTGGACGCCGTTCGAGGCGAGGCTGAATCCCGCGATGGTCATGGGGAGGGGTTCCTGTCGGCTACGCGGCGGCGCGCACGTCGGCGCCCACCCGTTCGTAGGCCGTCTTGCCGCGCAGCTTGTACAGGTCGCGGCGGTCGGTGAGGTTCTCGGAGTGCCCGATGAAGAGGAGCCCGCCGGGGCGCAGCTGCTCGGCCATGCGCTCGAGCACCCGCTTCTGGGTGGGCTTGTCGAAATAGATGAGGACGTTGCGGCAGAAGATCGCGTCGAACGGGCCTTTCACGTCCCAGTTCGGGTCGAGGAGGTTGAGCGGGCGGAAGTCGACCATCTGGGCGAGCGCCGGCCGGGCGCGAACCAGGCCCCCGTTGGGCCCGTTGCCGCGCAGGAAGTGCCGGCGAAGCTGGTCCGGCGGGACGGGGCGCACGGCCTCGTCCGGATACACCCCGCGCCGGGCGGTAGCGAGCACGTTCGTGTCGATGTCGGTCGCGACGATGCGCGCCTTGCCGCCCCGGGGCAGGTTGTCCGCCACGGTCATCGCGATCGAATAGGGCTCCTCGCCGGTGGACGCCGCCGAACACCAGATGGCGGGCGAAGGCCCGCCCTGGCGGACCAGCTCGGCGAGCATGGGGAAGTGGTGCTGCTCGCGGTAGAAGGCCGTGAGGTTGGTGGTGAGGGCGTTCACGAATTCCTGCCACTCCGCCCCGCCCTCGCGCTCGAGGCGGTCGAGGTAGGCGCCGAAGCTGGTGAGGCCCAGCGACCGGATGCGCCGCGTGAGGCGGCTGTAGACCATGTTCTGCTTGCTGTCGTTCAGCTTGATGCCGGCGCGCGCGTAGATGAGTTTCCTCACCCGTTCGAAGTCGCCCGCCGTGAACTCGAAGCCTGCCGTGTTGGGGTTGTTGTCGTGGGCCATGGTTGCTTTGCGTTCCGGACGCGCCTCGCGGCTCGCCCGGACTCCTTCCTTCGGTTCGACGGATGGAACGGCAGGCGGGTCAGGCGGCGACCTTGTCCATGAGCGCCATGTCGGCTGCGCTCATGAGCTTCTCGATGTCCATCAGGATCAGCATCCGTTCGCCCGCGGTGCCCAGGCCGCGGATGTAGCTCGCGTCCACGCCCGTGGAGAAATCCGGCGCCGGGCGGATCTGCTCGGCGGTGAGCTCGGTCACGTCCGAGACGCTGTCGACCACCACGCCGACCACGCGGCGGGCGACGTTCAGGATGATCACGACCGTGAAGGAGTCGTACGTCGGCTCGCCCAGCCCGAACTTCAGGCGCAGGTCGACGATGGGCACGATCGTGCCGCGCAGGTTGGTCACGCCCTTGATGAACGAGGGGGCGTTCGCGATGCGCGTCACCGCTTCGTAGCCGCGGATCTCCTGCACCTTGAGGATGTCGATTCCGTACTCCTCGCCTCCGAGGCGAAAGCTCAGGAATTCTTCGGTGGCGGCCGTGCGGCCTTCGAGGGTGTCGTTCTTCATGTCGGGGTCTCCGGGTTGACGTTTCAGGCCGCGGCGAAGCCGGCATCGCCGGTGCGGAAGCGCGAAACCACTTCCACGAGCGTGCGGGCCTGGCCCTTGAGCGATTCGCTGGCGGCCGCCATCTCCTCGACGAGGGCCGAGTTCTGCTGGGTGACGCCGTCCATCTGCCCGACGGCCTTGCTGACCTCGCTGATGCCCTCGCCCTGCTCGCGCGAGGCGAGCGCGATCTCCTCCATGAGGCGGGCGGCGCGCTCGACGGCGACCACGACCTCGTGGATCGTGGCGGTGGTGGTCTTCACCTGCCGCGCGCCGTGGTCGACGGCCTGCGTCGAATCCTCGATGAGGCCCTTGATCTCGTGGGCGGCGGTGGCGCTTCGCTGCGCCAGCGCGCGCACCTCGGAGGCGACGACCGCGAAGCCGCGGCCCTGCTCGCCGGCGCGCGCCGCTTCCACGGCGGCGTTGAGCGCCAGGATGTTCGTCTGGAAGGCGATGCCGTCGATCACCGAGATGATCTCCGCGATCTTGCGCGAGGACGCCTGGATGTCCTCCATGGTCTTCACCACGCCTTCGACGGCCTTGCCGCCCGCGTTCGCCACGCGGCTCGCCTCGGCGACCAGTTCGCTCGCCTTGCCGGCGCTGCCGACGTTGCGTTGCACGGCGTCGTCGAGCTCCTTGATGGACGAGGACGTCTGCTGGATGCTGGCGGCCTGCTCCTCGGTGCGGCTCGCGAGGTCCTGGTTGCCCGAGGCGATCTCGCCGCCGGCGGTGCCGAGCGAATCGCTCACGTGGCGCAGTTCGCGCATCGTGCCCGCGAGGTTCTGCTGCATCTCGTGGATGGCGTGCAGCGCGAGCGAAATCTCGTCCGAACCCTCGACGTCCGCCGCGCTCGTGAGGTCGCCCGCGCCGATGCGCTCGAGCGAGCCGCGGATCGCGATGATGCCCCCGCGAAGGGCCATCCAGAAGCCCAGCAGCAGGTACACCGCGAGCGCCGCGGCCAGCACCGCGAACGAAAGGGTGACCCAGCGGGCGGTGTTCAGCTTGTCGGCGCGCAGCGTGACGCCCGTGTCGAACTCGTGGCCCAGCGCTTGGCCTCCTCCGACGTGGCGATGGAGGCGGACTGGAACGAGGCGCCCAGCGCGGCGAAGGTGGCGAGGCCTTCCTTGCCGCCGGCGATCGATTCGACAGCCTGCTTCGCGAGGTTCTCGTAGGCCGGGACCCAGCCTTCCGTCGGCGCGAGGCGCTTGCCGGCCTCGGCATTGGCCTCCTTGATGTCGTGCAACGCCATCTTGATCAGGTCGGCGTCGCGCAGGATCAGGGCCGAGAGCCCGGCGACGCGGTAGGCTTCGGCCTGCTCGAGCTTGCCCTTTTGCGCGTGCGAGGCGATCACCGCGAGCTCGTGGAAATTGGCGTTGACCTGGGGAAGCGCCTGCGCGAAGCCCAGCATGAGGTGGTAGGTGTCGACGTCCGGATCGAGCACCATGCCCGAGGCCATGCTGATCGCCTCCCACAGTTCACCCACCTTGGCGCCCATCTCGCGGGCGGCGGCGGACTTGTCGGAGGCCGCCTCCGCGGCCTTCCACTGCTTCTCGACGGCCTCCAGGGCGGGCCGCACCTTGAGCGGATCGCCCGTGGCGTTGAGATGCTGGCTGATGGCGGCCACCGACGAGGGCACCGTCACCGTGTTGCCGTTCACCGCCTGGCCCAGGTCGATGACGAGCGGCCCCAGGGCGCTCCCGGCCAGTTCGAGGCGGGCCGTCTGCAGCTCGTTGGAGGCCCGCGTCCAGCTCACGAACATCAGGTACGTGAGCGGCACCGCGAAGAGTGCCACCACGATGGCGAGCTTGCCGCCATCTTGATGGAACGCATCAGGCGCTTGGGCGGGCCGAGCACGGCGTGAATCGGGTCCCAGTAGATGCGTGGCTCGTCCATGGCTTGGTTCCTCCTTCTTGGTGTCGTTCGGTATCGATTCAGTGGCGCGAGCGCTTCACGAGCGCCCCGCAGTCGACGATGAGCGCGACGTGGCCGTCGCCCAGGATGGTGGCGCCGGCGATGCCGGGCACCTTGCGGTAGTTGGTCTCGAGGTTCTTCACCACGACCTGGTGCTGGCCGAGCAGCTCGTCCACGCGCAGGACGACCCGCGCGCCGTCGGCCTCGACGACGACCATCACCTCCTCGGTGGGCGCCGGGGCATCCGCGGGCACGTCGAAGAATTCGCGCATCGCGAGCTCGGGCAGGTATTCGTCGCGCACCTTGACGACGTTGCCCTGGCCGGCCATGCCGCGCACGGCGCCGTCCACGAGCTGGAAGGATTCGACCACCGAGCCGATCGGCAGGATGTAGGTCTCGCCGGCCACGCCGACGCTCATGCCGTCCATGATCGCGAGCGTGAGGGGCAGTCGCACGGACATGCACGTGCCCTCGCCCCACACGGAGCTGATCTCGACGGTGCCGCCCAGGGCGGTGATGTTGCGCTTGACCACGTCCATGCCCACGCCGCGGCCGGAGACGTCCGTCACGATTTCCGCGGTGGAGAAGCCCGGGGCGAAGATGAGGTTCCACACGTCGGTGTCCGGCATGTCGTCGGAGACGTCCATGCCCTGCGCGCGCGCCTTGGCGAGGATCTTGTCGCGCGGCAGCCCGGCGCCGTCGTCGCGCACCTCGATCACGATGGAGCCGCCCTTGTGGGCCGCGGAGAGCCAGACGATGCCCGTGTCGGGCTTGCCGCAGTCGCGCCGCCGTTCCACGGACTCGATGCCGTGGTCGACGGAATTGCGCAGCAGGTGCGTGAGCGGGTCGGTGATCTTCTCGATGAGGCCCTTGTCGAGCTCGGTCGCCTCCCCCTGGGTGCGCAGCTCGACCTGCTTGCCGAGCTTGGCGGCCAGGTCGCGGATCATGCGGGGGAAGCGGTTGAAGACGACGGCCATCGGGATCATGCGGATCGACATCACGGCGTCCTGCAGCGAACGCGTGTTGCGCTCGAGCTC
Organism: Betaproteobacteria bacterium; assembly: GCA_016711875.1. Classification (GTDB taxonomy): domain Bacteria; phylum Pseudomonadota; class Gammaproteobacteria; order Burkholderiales; family Usitatibacteraceae; genus FEB-7. The sequence goes on from JADJSD010000003.1 coordinate 317,448, forward strand.
GGACATGCCGGAGACGAGCGATTGGTCGCGGACGGGATCGAGTCCCTTGGCGCTTTGCGCGAGCACGGCCTGGGTGATCACGAGCTCGCCCACCAGGTTGATGAGCTGGTCGACCTTGTCCACGGACACGCGCAGGGTGGACGAATCGATGCCGCCGGTCGGGGCGCGATCGCCCTTGGGCGCGCGCTCGGCGGGCTTGGCGGCCGCCGGGGCCGGCGCGGGCGCCGGTGCGTTCGCCGCGGCACGGGACTCGGCCGGATCGACGAAGAAGCCGAAGCCGTCGTCCGCGGGCGCGCTCGCCGGGGAGTCGGCCGCGGCGGGAGCGCCGGCGGCGTCCGGATGCATCGGGCCGTGGGCCGGATGGATGTGCACCTGCTCGCGCGTCACGTGGAAGGAAAAGAGGTCGCGGATATCCTCGTCGCCGAACGGCGTGGTCGCGCGGAAGCGGCGCATGCCCTTCCCGTCGGGCTTGCCGCCGTCGGTCGCCTCGATCGTGCCCATGCCGGGCACGTCGTTGAACAATTCGAAGAGATGGTCGGCGAAGGCCGGGTCCTCCAGCGGGCCGACGAGGATGTCGAGGGTGCGCCCCGCCGGGGCCGCGGCCTCGTTGGCACCCGCCTCGCCCCGGGCGAGCGCGCGGATGCGCTCGACCAGCTCGGCGGTGCCCGGCACCTCGGCGCCGTCCTCGCCGCGGTGGCGGGCGAGCAGGGCCTTCAGGGAGTCGCCGGCCTCGAGAAGCGTGTCGACCATGAGGGACGTGATGGAAAGCTCGTGGCGACGCAGCTTGTCGAGCAGCGTCTCGAGCTCGTGCGTGAGCTCGGTGACGTCGGCGAAGCCGAAGGTGGCCGCGCCGCCCTTGATGGAGTGGGCCGCGCGGAAGATCGCGTGCAGGTCTTCCTCCACCGGCTCGGTGACGTCGACGGCGAGCAGGAGACCTTCCATCGACGCGAGATTCTCGGCCGCCTCCTCGAAGAAGACGCCGTAGAACTGGGTGAGATCGATGGAGACGGCGCTTTGCGCCGCGTTGCCGGTTTCGGCCATGGGATCCGCCTTCGGGGCTGGAGGGAAAGACTCGGGACTAGCCGATCACCTTGCGCACGACGTCCACGAGGCGATTCGGGTCGAAGGGCTTCACGAGCCAGCCGGTCGCGCCGGCGGCCTTGCCCTGGGCCTTCATCGCGTCGCTCGACTCCGTCGTGAGGATGAGGATCGGGACGTGCTTGTATTGCGCGAGGCCGCGCAGGTTGCGAACGAGGGAGAGGCCGTCCATGCGGGGCATGTTCTGGTCCGTGAGAACGAGATTCACGTTCTGGCCCCGGGCCTTCTCGAGGCCTTCCTGGCCGTCGGCTGCCTCCAGGACGTTGAAACCGGCGGCCTTGAGGGTGAAGGCGACCATCTGGCGCATCGAGGCCGAGTCGTCCACCGCGAGAATCGATTGCATGAGGGAGCTCCTTGGTTTGCGGGCGTGCCTGTCAGGCGCGAATGTTCAGAAGAGTTCGACCGTGCCGGTCTCGAGATTGGCGTGCCCCACGGGGGCGACCAGTTCCGGGGGAACGCCCCATTCGGCGGCCGAGCCCGTGAGCGGCAGGACCGTGAGCTTCTTGAGGCCCTCCTCCGCCACGGCGATGCGCTTGCGCGCGTGGCCCAGCAACTGGGTGGCCAGGTCGTGGAACTGGAGAGCCGTCACCGCGCGTCCCACCTCCTCGTCGACCAGCATCTCGCCTTCGTCCTTGCGGTCCTTCCAGCGTTTCTCGATCGTCTGGAAGCTCGCCGAGAGCGTCTGGGCCGTCTGGGTGATCAGCGTCTCGAGGCGGTGCATGTCGCATTCGGCCTCGCTCAACTGGGCGTGGCAGGCGTTCGCCCAGACCTGGGCGGCCTCGCGGGCGTTTTCGGATGCGTTCGTATGCATTCGGAAGTCCGGTTTCGAGGCCCCGGCGGGGCCCCTCGTGCTACCATTTCGACATCCCGGCCGATTCCTTGAGTCCTGCAGCCAGAACACACGCCAAGGGCCGGATTCGAATAACGAAATTCTGACCGCCGCCGACCGCCCGCCATCGCCTGAAATGCGGCCCTTCCGGGCCCAATTCGACGGCCACGCCCATGACCGACCCCTTGCGCGTCCTCGTCGTCGAAGACTCCGAAATCGACTACCAGGTGCTGGTCGCCACCCTGAGGCGGGACGGCTTCCCCCTCGAATCCTCCCGCGTGGAGACGGCCGGCGCCATGCGCGAGACGCTGCGCGTCGGGCACTGGGACGCGGTCATCTCCGACCACCACATGCCCATGTTCGATTCCTTCGGCGCCCACGCGGTGCTGCGCGAATCGGGCCTCGACCTGCCCTTCATCGTCGTCTCCGGCGAGCCCGGGGAAGGCGTGGCGGTCGACATGGTGCTCGCGGGGGCCGACGACTACATCGTGAAGGGCAGCCTCAAGCGGCTCGCCCCGGCGCTCAAGCGCGCCCTGGAGGCGGCCGACACCCGGCGCCGCAAGCGCGAGGCGGAATCGGACCTGCGCCATTCCGAGGAGCGCCTGCGCGAGCTCACCCTGCACATGGTCCAGGTCAAGGAATACGAGTGGGCCGCCACCGCCCGCGAGATCCACGACGAGATCGGCGGCAGCCTCACGGCCCTCAAGTTCGACCTCGCCTGGATCCGCGCCCGCGTGGAGGATCCCGAGGTTTCCCGCCGCGTGGACGACGCCCTCGCCATGGCCGAATCGGCCCTGGGCGCGAGCCAGCGGATCATGCTGAACCTGCGCCCCGGCATCCTCGAGGAAGGCCTCGTGCCCGCGCTGGAATGGCTCACGCGCTCCTTCGGCGAACGCACCGGCGTCAGGCGCACTTCGAATCGAACCGCGAGCGCTTCGCCTGCCCGCCCGACATCTGCATGACGGTCTACCGGGTCTGCCAGGAAAGCCTCACGAACGTCACGCGCCACGCCAAGGCCACCCAGGTCGACGTCCAGCTCTTCCTGGGCGGCGGCGAGCTCACGCTCGAGGTGAGCGACAACGGCCGCGGCGCGAGATCGGAGGACCTTCGCAAGCCCTCCTCCTTCGGCGTCATCGGCATGCGCGAGCGCGCGCGCGGCCACGGCGGCACCCTCGAGGTCTCCGGGGTGGAGAGCCTGGGCACCACCGTCATGCTGGCCATCCCGCTGCCCGAGCCCGCCGCCGCGGCGCCATGACCCGCATCGTCCTCGTCGACGACCACGAGATCGTCCGCCGGGGCATCCGCGGCATCCTCGTGGAGCACCCCGGGTTCCAGGTCGTGGGCGAGGCCGGCGACTACGGGGAGCTGCGCCGCGTCCTCAAGGAACACCCCGCCGACGTCGTCGTGATGGACATCGGCCTGCCGGGCAAGAGCGGCATCGAGATCGTCCAGCTGCTCGCCGCCGATCATCCGGCGATCCGCGTGCTCATGCTCTCCATCTATCCGGAGGACCAATACGGACTCAGGGCCCTCAAGAGCGGCGCCGCCGGCTACCTCAACAAGGCGAGCGCCCCCGAGGAACTGGTGAAGGCCGTGGAGATCGTCGCCTCCGGCCGCAAGTACGTGAGCCCCGCCCTCGCCCAGGCCCTCGTGGACAACCTCACGGGCGAGACGAGCGAGCGCCCCCACGAGAAGCTCTCCAACCGCGAGTACCAGACCCTGTGCCTCATGGCCAAGGGCAAGCGCCTGTCGGACATCGCCGAGGCCCTCGCCCTCTCGCCCAAGACGGTGAGCGTCTACCGGGCCCGCATCCTGGAGAAGATGGGCCTCGAGAACAACGCCGAGCTCACCCACTACGCGCTCAAGCACAAACTGGTCGACTAAGGCCCCGCTGTTCCGGCTTTCGTCCGGGAAATTGTTGCCGTAGAGTGGCCACGATGAGCGCGAATATCGCCCCGGCCCCTGCCCGACTGCTGAAGCCCCTGCCCTCGCCCCTGTCGTGGGCGGCGGCGCTGTCGCACTCGGACATCCCGGTCCTCAGGCCGACGGCGGCGGCGCTCGCCAGGCTCGCCGAGCACCAGGAATCGGTCAGCGCCCACGACATCTCCGAGACGGTGATGAGCGACCCGCTCATGACCGCCCGGCTCTTCGCGCACCTCACCGCCCGTGCCGGCCGCGGGCGCACCTCGTCCCTGGGCAGCGTCACGCGGGCGGCCATCATGCTCGGCGTGGCGCCGTTCTTCGAGGCCTTCTCCCACCTGCCGCACGTCGGCGAGCACCTGCGCGACGACCACGCCGCCCAGCGCGGCCTGCTGCGCGTGGTGGCCCGCGCCGTGCGCGCCGCCCAATACGCCCGCGACTGGGCCGTCATCCGCCAGGACCGCGAGGCCGAGACCATCATGATGGCCGCGCTGCTGCACGACCTGGCCGAAATGCTCATCTGGTGCGCCGGCCCGGCCTTCGCGCTCGACATCCAGTCGCGCCTGGAGCGCGAACCCGGCCATCGCAGCCGCGACGCCCAGCGCATCGTCCTGGGCTGCACCATCGACGAGATCCAGGCCGAGCTCATGGTGCGGCTTCGCCTGCCCGAACTGCTCGTGGCCATGAACGACCCGGGCGTGCAGCGCGATCCGCGCATGCGCACCGTGTCCCTCGCCATCCGCCTCGCGCGCCATTCGGCCACGGGCTGGGAGGATCCGGCCCTGCCCGACGATTACCTCGAGATCGCCGAACTGCTGCACGTCTCGCCGCAGCGCGTGCGCGAGATGCTGGTGCCCATGCCCGAACACCCTCCCGCGGCCTGAACCGCCGCTCAGGCGGCGACCTGCGGCACCCGGCCGGCCTCGAGCACCCGATCCTTCCCCAACCGCTGGCTCGCCGGGTTCGGCAGACGACCGCGCCCGCGCGGCGTCGGCCAGGGCGGCGCGCAGGAACTCGATTTCCGACGGAAACTCAGCCGGCATGGGACAGCGCCTCGCGCGGCGCCGGGCCGGCGCCGAACTTCCAGTCGGCTCGCCGGGGCCCGTTTGCCAGGGCGAGGACGCCGTCGGCCTCCAGGGGTTTCGCGAAGTAGAAGCCCTGCATCTGCGAGCAGCCGTTCGCGAAGAGCGTCTCGGCCTGAGCGCGCGTCTCGATTCCCTCGACGATGACGCGAAGGCCCAGGGCCTTCGTCATGGCGAGCATCGCGGCGAGGAGGGCCTCGGCGCTGGGCGAGCTGCCCAGGTCCGAGACGAAGGCGCGGTCGATCTTGAGACGGTCGATGGGCAGGCGGCGCAGGTACTGCAGCGACGAGTAGCCGGTGCCGAAGTCGTCGATGGCCACGCGCACGCCCAGCTCGTTCAGGGCCTCCATGCGGGCCACGGCCCGCGGCAGGTCCTCGAGCAGCACGCTCTCGGTGATCTCGAGCTCCAGGTGCGCCGGCGGCACGCCGGTTTCGGCGAGCGCGCGGGCGACGATGCCCGGCAATTCGGGATTCAGGAAATGACTGGCGGTGAGGTTGACCGCCACGGGAATCGCGCCAGCGCCGGCTTCGCGCCAGCGCGCGTACTGGCGGCAGGATTCGCCGATGGCCCAGTCCTCGATCGGCTCGATGAGGCCCGTCTCCTCGGCCAGCGTGATGAAGCGGCCCGGCGGCACCATCTCGCCCTGCCGGTACCAGCGCATGAGCGCCTCCACGCCGGAGATCCGGCCCGTGCGGGCGTCGATCTGCGGCTGGTAGTGCAGGCGCAGCTCGCCGCGCTTCAGGGCGTAGTGCAGGTCCGTCTCGAGCGCGAGGTCGTGGACGGGAACCGGCGCGGCTTTCTCCTGTCGCGCCGGGGCGGCCACTTCGCCCGGACGGCCACGCAGCGCCGCCTGCAGCGAGCGGTCGGCCTGGCGCAGGAGGTCGTCGGCGTCGCGGCCGTCCTGCGGCGCGAGGGCGTAGCCCGCGCTCGCACGGGCGAAGATCTCGCGCCCTTCCACCACGAGCGGCGAATCGAGGGACCGGGCGAGCGCCTCGCCCAGCACCAGCGCCAACTCGTCGTCGACGGGGCCGGTGAGCAGCACGCCGAACGCGCCGCCGCCGGGCCGGCCGAAATCGCCGTGCACGCCCGGAAAGCGTTCGAGCGTCCAGGCGAGGGCCGTGGCGAGGCGCACCCCCGCCTCGCGCGTGAGGGCTTCCGCGGCGTCACGGCCGAGGGCCTGCGTGACGGAGGCGAGCCGGCGAGGCTGCACGAAGAGCACCGCGGCGCCCTCGCCCGCCGCCGTGGCCTCGGCCACGAGATCGCGGAAGCGCGCGCGGTTGGCGAAGCCGGTGACGGGATCGAAATGCGCCAGGTGCTCGATGCGCTCCTCGGCGTGCTTGCGTTCGGTGACGTCCTGCAGCACCGCGTTCACCCGGATCACCCGCCCGTCGGCGGCGCGAACCAGCGCGGCCTCCACGCGCACGACGCGGGCCACGGGCCGCACGGGCACGAGGCACTCGAAGTCGAAGGTGCCTTCCTCCGTGCCCGAGGCGGGCGCCGGATTGGCGAGGGCCGCCAGGCGGCCGCGGTCGGCCTCGGCGAAGGCGGCGAAGAACTCGGCCGGCGTCATGGCCAGGGCGCGCGGGGCGAAGCCCAGCAGGCGGGCGCACTCGGCGGACAGGCTCATGCGCCCCTGAGGAAGATCCCACTCCCACTGTCCCAGGCGGGCGATGCGTTCGGTGCGGGCCGCCTCCGCCTGCGTGCGGGCGAGGTCCTTGCGCATCTTCGCGGCACGGATCATGAAGCGAACGCGCTGGCCCAGGATCGACCAGCGCGGGGGCTTGGAGTGGAAATCCGTCGCGCCGGCCACATAGGCGCTCTTGATGGACTCCTCGTCGTCCAGGGCCGTGAGCATGAGGACCGGAACCGCGGCGCCGCCGGGCATGTCCCGCAGGCGGGCGCAGGTCTCGAAGCCATCCAGGCGGGGCATCTGCGCATCCAGCAGGATCACGTCGGCCGGCCGGGCCGCGAATCGCTCGAGTCCCTCGTCCCCGTCGGATGCCTCCACCACGCGCAGGCCGAAACGGGTCAGCGCCGCCACCGTCGCGGTACGGAACAGGGGATCGTCGTCGACGACCAGGGCCAGGGGTGGGGCGTTCTCAGCGGTCATGAAGCATCCCGGCGCTCGTTACGGCGCCACTACAGCCATTTTCGGCCCCGGCGGTCGGACCTTGAGCCCGGAAAAAGCGGCAGAAAACCCGCCTAGCCCGGCGTTCCCGCGGCCCGGGCCTGGGTTTCGGCCTGCTCGATGAGGGTGAGCGCGACGTCCTCGACCGGGCGTCCGGAGGCTCGCGCGCGTTCGTGGAGCCTCTCGAGGGCCTCGTCGCAATTGATGCGGTGGCGCTCGACCAGGATGCCGATGGCGATGAGCGACTGGCGCCCCTTGCCTTGCACGAGGGTGTCCGCGAGCATCGCCGCGCCCTGCCTGAGGTGCTGGATGTCGTGGGCGCGCTCGAGCGCCGAGCGGATCGCCGGGACCATCTGGGTCACGTTGAGCGGCTTCACGAGGAAGCCCAGGGCGCCGTGGGAAGCGGCCTGCTTCACGATGCTCTCCTCGCCGTGGGCGGAGAGGAACATGAAGGGCACCTTGGTCTCGCGCGAGAGGAATTCCGCGACGTCCAGGCCGTTCTTGCCCTCCATCTCGACGTCGAGGAGCGCGAGGGCCGGATGGACGTCGACGGCAAGTTTCATGGCCTCGTCGGCATTGCCGGCCACCACGACGTCGAAGCCGGCCTTCGAGAGGCCGGCGACCAGGGTGGCGAGGATGATGCGGTCGTCGTCGACGACCAGCAGGCGGATCTTGGCGGGGGCGTTCATGGCCGTTCCATTATGCCCCAAGGCAGGGCGTGGCCGGCGTCCTAGAGGTAGTCGAACAGGCTGCGCTTGCCGGTCTGCGAGTACGCGGCGAGCGCGGCCTCGAGCGCCATGTTGCGCGAGGCGAGTTTCGTCGCCTCCTTGGCGTAGTCGAGGTCCTCGATGGCCGCGAGCTGCTTGTCCTGCGCGAGGGCGCGGTCCTCGGCGACGACCGAGAGCCTGTCCAGGCGCGCGAGCGCGTCGCCCGCGGCGCCCTGCACCTCGATCAGGCGGTCGAGCGCCCCGTCCAGGCCCTGCAGCACGCCGCCCAGTTCGCCCGTGCGCCAGGCCGTGGCCGCCGGTCCGCTCGCCGGGTCCTCGAGGACCGCGATGGCCCGGGAGACGCGCTCGAAGAGGCTCGAGGCAGTCGACGGGGACACCGTGAACTTGTCGCCGGCCGCCGGCGTGCCCTTGATCTCGAAGGCGAGGCCATCGAAACCGACGGTGTCGCCCGCCGTGAAGGCATTGCCCGTGGAGACGGCCGAGCCGCTCGTCGTGTCGAAGACGTCGTAGAGACCAGCGGCGGTGAAGCGCACCTCGTAGGCGTGGCCCGTGAGGCCCGTCGCGGTCGTGACGCGGCCCACCCCGATCACGCCCGTGCCGGTGTTCGCCGCGACGCCGGCCGTCGCGAAGACGCCGTTGCCCGAGGGGATGCGCATGAAGACGTCGTCGCCGCCGCGGGCCACGGTCACCTGCGCGCCGGGGCCGACTTCGTTCGCGCGCGCGCCCGCGTCCCCGCCATAGCTCACGGCAGTGCCCGCCTGGACGAAGGGCGCCTCGCGGTTGTCGAACCCGGCGAACAGGTAGGTGCCGTCGCCGTCGGTCACGTTGGCGAGGCCCACCAGATGCTCGAGGCCGCCGCGCAGCGCCTGCGCGAGGGTGCGGCGATCGGCCGCGTTCAGCGTGGCGTTGCCGGCGGCGATCACGGTGTCGCGTGCCGAGGAGATCGCGTCGACCATCGACCCGAGGGTCGATTCGGTGATCGCGAGACCGGTCTTCGCGGCGGATTGCGCGTCCTGCCAGCGCCCGGTGCGGGCGAGATCGGCGCGCGCGCGCACGGCAAGCGAGGCGCCCACGGGGTCGTCGGCGGCCCGCGAGACGGCACGGCCCGAGGCGATCTTCGCCTGGGAGGCGTAGACGTCGGCTTCACGCGCCGTGATGCCGGCGCTCGCGCGTTCGTGGAAGGTGGCGGTCGAGATGCGCATGGCGGCTCCTAGCGGCCCAGGTCGAGCAGCGTGTCGAATATCGTCTGGGCGGACGCGATGACCTTCGCGGCCGCCTGGTACGCCTGCTGGTACTGCATGAGGCGCGCGGCCTCCTCGTCGAGGTTCACTCCGGAGAGCGACGTCTCGGCGCCGATCGCGTCGGCCCGCACCGCTTCCTGCGCTTCGGCGGTCGCGGCGAGGCTCGAGGCGAGCGTTCCCACCTTGCCGAAGAGGCCGGCGAGCGACTCCGTGAGGCTCAGCCCGTCGACGAGGTTCGAACCGGCGATCCCGCCCAGCGCAAGCCCGTTGCGGTTGTCCCCGTTCCACGCCGTCGAAGCGCCGACGTTCATCGTGTCGCCGGCGACGGGCGTGCCTTCCATCGTGAGCGTCCAGCCGTTGAACGAAACCGGCTGGCCCGGCGTGTAGGCGAGCCCCGTGGGGTTTCCCGTGCCCGTTCCCGTCACGTCGAACGTGGTGGCCGAGGTGAAGCGGATCGATACGCCCTGCGTGAGGTTCGGGTCGGCCGCGGGCCCGGGGACGGCGAACCCGGTCACCTTCAGGGTGCCGCCGTTGGCGGCGGCGGCCGTGGGCGTGACCGGCAGCGCGAGCGCGAGCGACTGCGGCCGCGAGATCGCGGCGCTGATCGAGGCGGCGACTTCGCGCACGGCGTTCACGGTGAAGCTGTCGCCGGCGGCGGGCGCACCGCCCATTCCGAAGGCGATGCCGTCCACCGTCTGCGGCAGGCTCGCGTAGCTGCGCGTCACCTGGTCCGAGAGGCGGGTCACCGCGAAGTTCGTGCCGTCGAAGTCCACGCGATAGCCGCTCGCGGCGAGGGCCGAGGCGTCGGCGACGCTCGCGGTGATCGCGCCGGTGCCGGTATTGGTGCGGCTCGAGGCCGTGACGGGCGCGGCGATCCTGAAGAGGTCGGCGCCGGGCCTGCCCTCGGCGTCGAGCCCCAGGCGATGGCGCGCGTTGTAGGCGCTCGCCGTGGCGAGCGCGAGGCGGCCGATCTCGTCCTCGACCTGCGCGAGGTCCTGGTCGGCGAACTTGAGCAGGCCGCCGAGCGCCCCGCCCGAGAGCTCGCGCGTGTCGATGGCGGAGAAGGTCGAGCCCTTGGTGACGCCCAGGACCGGGTGGCGCGGGTCGAACGCGTCGGGCTGCAGCGTGAGGGTCGAGGCGTTGCCGCCCAGCACCACCGACTGCCCGTTGCCCACGAAAAGGCTCATGGTGCCGTCGTCCTGCGCCACGGCCGTGACCCCGAGCGTCTCGGAGAGATTGCGCACGAGGGTGTCGCGCCGGTCGAGCAGGTCGTTGGGCGGCTGGCCGTTGCCCTGCGCGAGCTGGATCTGCCCGTTGAGCGCGGCCACGTCCTGCAGCTGCCGGTTCACGTTGCCCACGAGATCGCGCAGCTGCGACTCCACGCCGCGGCGCTGGTCGGACAGGCGCGCGGCGGCGTCGTTGAACTGGGTGGCGAGCGCCTGGATGCTCGACAGGGCGCTCTGGCGCGAGGCCAGGTCGCCAGGGTAGTTCGCGGCCGCGCCGAGGGCGCCCTGGAAATCGTTCATCGCCGCGCCGATGCCGCCGTCCGTCGTGCCCAGGATGCTGTTCACGAGATCGAGCTGGCCGGCTCTCGACTGCGCCTCGCCCGCCCGCGCGGTGGCCGTGTGGGCCTGCGCCGTGAGGAAGCCGTCGTAGACCCGGCGCACCGTCGAGATCTCGACGCCGCGGCCGAAGAAGCCCGAGCCGCTGAACTGCGGCGTGGGCGTCGTCGCGACCGCCACCTGCCGCGAATAGCCCGGCGTGTTGACGTTGGCGATGTTGTGCCCGGTGGTGCGCAGGCCGACGTTGGCGGCGTTGAGCGCGCTGGTGCCGAGGGAAAGGAGCGAGGCCATGGGGATCGGGGTCGGTTCGGTTCGTTAACGGCAGTCGGGACGGTTTTCTTAAGCCTCGCCGGTGGCGGCGCGGGCCTTGGCGATGACGTTCGTGAGCTTCTGGCTGTACGCCGGGTCGGTCGCGTAGCCGGCCTTGGCGAGGGCCTGCGAGAAACCCTGGGCGTCCTGCCCCTTGGCGACCGCGTCCTTGTAGCGCGAGTTGGTGGCGAGGAGCTTCACGTAGTCGGCGAGGCCGTCGGCGTAGGACTCGTAGGCGCGGAATTTCTCGACCCGCTTCACCGGCGAGCCGTTCACGTACTCGGTCGTCGTCACGTCCACGGTGGCGCCGGTCCAGCCGCTGCCCGCCTTGATGCTGAAAAGGTTGTGGGCGCTGGTGCCGTCGGTGTGGCGGATCTCGTGCTTTCCCCAGCCCGACTCGAGCGCGGCCTGGGCGGCGACGAAGACCGGCGAGAGGCCGACGGAGGCTGCCGGGACCTTGGCGAGGTCGACGACCTTCGCGAGGAACGATTTCTGCGCCTCGGTCGAGGACACTTTCGCGGAGGCGGCCGGCTTCGCGGAGGCGGCGGGCACGGCAGCGGGCGCGGCGTCCGCCTTCGCGGGCAGCGCGTAGGCCCGCGCGGCGGCGGCGCCGGTAAGCGAATGCTTCGCGGCGGTGCCGGTGAGCGAATGCGGCGCGGCCGGTCCCGCGAGCGAATGCGCGGTGGCGGCGGCCTTCTGGGCGGCGGTGAGCTTCGGGTCGTTGGGGTCGACCTTCGGGGCCATGGCACGCGCGAGCTGCTTCTCGAGCACGGCGGCGAGTCCCGTGCCCTTGGCGGACATGGACTTCGAGAGCTCGCGGTCGAGCATCTGCGTGTAGGTGTCGTTCGAGCTGCTCGCGAAGGGCCCATCCTTGGGCAGCGACTCGCGCATGCTCTTGAGCACCTGGTTGAGGAAGACCGCCTCGAACTCCCGCGCGGCCTGCTTCAGGGCCTTCTGCGGATCGTTGCCCGCCGTGGCCTTCAGGCCGGAGAGGCTTTTCGCGTCGATCGCCAGGCCCGACGAGGGGGCCGTCATCGCGAGGGGGTTGGCGAAGGCGGCCATCAGATGATCTCCAGTTCCGCGCGCAGGGCGCCCGAGGCCTTCATCGCCTCGAGGATCGCGACGAGGTCCTGGGCGTTGGCGCCCAGGGCGTTCAGGGCCTTCACCACGTCGGCGAGCTTGGCGCCGGCTTCCATCAGGTGGATCGCGCCGCTGCCGCTCTTCAGGTCGATTTCGGTCTTTTCGGTGACGACGGTCTCGCCGCGGCCGAAGGCGTTGGGCTGGCTCACCTCCGGCGTCGACTTGATGGTGACCGAGAGGCTGCCGTGCGCGATGGCGCAGGACTCGAGGGTGACGGCGCGGGTCATGACCACCGAGCCGTTCCTCGCGTTCACGATCACGCGCGCCGGCGCCTGCCCCCGGGCGATGTCGAGGTTCTCCAGCCGCGCGACGAACGCGACACGCTCGGCCGCCGACGGGGCCTTCACGCGGATCACGCGGCCGTCCAGGGCCATCGCGTGCCCGGGGCCCAGTTCCTTCTCGATGGCCTCGGCCACGAGGTTCGCGCCGGAGAAATCGCCCTCGCGCAGCTCGAAGAAGACGTACTCGCCCGAGGCGAAGGGGCTCGCCACCGCGCGCTCGACCGTCGCGCCCGCGGGGATGCGGCCGGCCGAAAGATGGTTCACCTGCACCTTGCTGCCGCCGGCCGCGGCGCCGGCGCCGCCGACGACCACGTTGCCCTGGGCCATCGCATAGATCTGCTGGTCGGCGCCCTTGAGCGGCGTGAGCAGCAGCGTGCCGCCGCGGATGCTCTTCGCGTTGCCGAGCGAGGAGACGGTCACGTCGAGGGGCTGGCCGGGCTTCGCGAAGGCCGGCAGCTGCGCGGTGACCATCACGGCGGCCACGTTCTTCAGCTGCAGGTTCGTGCCGGGGGGCAGTTGCACGCCCAGCTGCGAGAGCATGTTCGCGAGGCTCGCCACCGTGAACGGGGTCTGGGTCGTCTGGTCGCCCGTGCCGTCGAGGCCCACCACCAGGCCGTAGCCGATGAGCTGGTTGGGGCGCACGCCCTGCAGGCTCGCGAGGTCGCGAAGCCGCTCGGCGCTCGCCGGGAAGGCGAGGCAGGCGATCGCGAGGGCGGCGGCGGCGAGACGGGCGAGGGAGCGGGCGAACATGGCGGTGTGTCCTAGAAGGGCATCGCGGTGAGGAAGAAGCGGGTGAGCCAGCCCATGCGCTGGGCCTCGTCGATGTAGCCCTTGCCGCGGTACTCGAGGCGGGCGTCGGCGACGAGCGTGGAGCTCACGACGTTGCCGGCCTGGACCGACAGCGGGTCGACGATGCCGGAGAAGCGGATCGTCTCGGTGTTGTGGTTGATGCCGATCTGCTTGTCGCCGGCCACGACGAGGTTTCCGTTCGGGAGGCGCTCGATCACGGTGACGGTGATCGTCCCGGAGAAGGTGTTGTCGTTGGCGGTCTCGCCGCTGCCCTCGAACTTGTTGCCCGTGTTGGCCGAGGCCTCGGCGCCGGCGTAGCCGATGCCCTTGAAGCCCTTGAGGAGCGGGATCTCGGCCTTGAACTCGCCCGTCTTGTTGGCGGCCGACTTGGAACTGCGCGAGGCGCTCGTGCGCTCGTTGATGGCGATCGTGAGGATGTCGCCCGCGTACATCGGGCGGCGGTCCTCGGCCAGGCCGCGGAACGGCGCGTTCACCTGGAAGATGGCGCCGTTTTGCGCCGGCTCGCGCACGAGGGGCTTGGGGGCGGCCGTCGTGATCTCCGGCATGGCGACGCGCGGCTCGATGTGCGAGCAGCCGGCGGCCAGGAGGACGATCGCGGCGGGGACGGCGAGTCGCAGGATGGCGTTCATCAGAGTTGGGAGAGCTTCTGGAGCATCTGGTCGGAGGTCTGGATCGCCTTCGAGTTGATCTCGTAGGCGCGCTGGGTGGCGATCATCGAGACGAGCTCCTCGACCACGTTCACGTTGGAGGTCTCGACGTAGCCCTGCTGGATCGTGCCGCGGCCGTTGGAGCCGGGCGTGCCGGCGTTGGGCGAGCCCGAGGCGGCGGTCTCGATGTAGGTGTTCTGCCCGGTGGCCTGCAGGCCTGCCGGGTTCATGAAGGTGGTGAGCTGCAGCGAGCCCACGTTGGCGGGTGTCGCCGAGCCGGCCTGCACCACGGAGACCGTGCCGTCGGCCGCGATGGTCACGGACTGCGCGTTGGCCGGGATCGTGATCGCCGGCTGCACGGTAAAGCCGTTGGAGGTGACGAGGTTGCCGTTGGCGTCGACGTGGAAGGAGCCGTCGCGCGTGTAGCCCGTCGAGCCGTCGGGCAGCTGCACCTGGAAGAAGCCCTGTCCGTTCACGGCCATGTCGAGCGAGTTGCCCGTCTGCTGGAGGTTGCCCTGCGTGAACAACCGCGCGGTGGCGACGGGACGCACGCCCGTGCCGACCTGCAGGCCCGCCGGGAGGTTCGACTGCTGCGAGCTCGCGGCGCCGGGCTGGCGGATCGTCTGGTACAGGAGGTCCTCGAACACCGCGCGCGAGCGCTTGAAGCCGTTCGTGCTCACGTTGGCGAGGTTGTTGGAGATGACGTCGAGCTGCGTCTGCTGCGCGTCGAGGCCGGTCTTGGAAATCCAGAGGGAGCGGATCATGGCGGGGTGTCCTGGGTCTAGGGCGCGAGAAGCTTCGCGGCGGCCTGCTTGTCGTTCTGGTCGGTGTCGGCGAGGAGCTTCATCTGCATCTCGAATTCGCGCGCGAGGCTGATCATCCCCACGAGCGTGTCGACGACGTTCACGTTGCTGCCTTCGAGCGAGCCGCCCACGACCCGGACCGTCTCGTCGGCGGGGGCCGGTTCGCCGCCCTTCATCCGGAAGAGCCCGTCGAGGCCCTTGGCGATGTCCTTCGTGTCGGGATTCACGAGCTTCAGCTTGCCGAGCGTCTGGGGCTTGCCCGGCATGTCCGGCGTGGCGGCGCTCACGGTTCCGTCCTTGGCGATCTCGATCACCGCGTTCTCGGGGATCGCGATGGGGCCGCCGTCGCCCAGGACCGGCATGCCGCCGTAGGTGACGAGGTTGCCTTCGCCGTTGCGGGCGAAGCTGCCGCTGCGGGTATAGGCCTCGTTGCCGTCGAGGCCCTGCACCGCGAAGAAGCCGCCGCCGTCGATGGCGGCGTCGAGCCCGTTGCCGGTGCGGGTGATGGCGCCGCTCGCGAAGTTCGAGCCCGGCGAGCCCTGCACGGAGTACGCGCGGGTCGCGAGGCCGGCGCCCCGGCCCGGCACGGCGGTCGAGGCGTCGAAGTCGGCGCGGAACCCGGTGGTGCCGGCGTTCGCGAGGTTGTTCGCGAGCACCTCCTGCCGGTGCATGAGGTGCTTCGCGCCGGTCATCGCGACGTAGGCTACGCGGTCCATGGCTGTTCGGGCTCCTGGCTAGTCGGGCTTAACGCAGGTTGACCAGCGTCTGCATCACCGAGTCCTGCGTCTTGATCGTCTGCGCGTTCGCCTGGTAGACGCGCTGCGCGGTGATCATGTTGACGAGTTCCTGGGTGAGGTCGACGTTGGATTCCTCGAGGGCGCCGCCTTGCAGCGCGCCCATGGTGCCGGTGCCCGGCGAACCCACCAGCGGCTGGCCGGAGGCGGAAGTCTCGCCCCAGAGGTTGCCGCCCAGCGGGGCGAGCCCCTGCGGGTTCACGAAGTTCGCGAGCGCGACCTGGCCCTGGGCGAGCGTCTTGCCGTTGGAATAGCGCGCGAGGATGGTGCCGTCCGCGCCCACGTTGAAGCCGCTGATCTTGCCGCTCGCGTAGCCGTCCTGCACCAGCTCGTTCACGGCGGTCGTGGAGCCGTACTGGGTCGTGCCCTCGAAGTCCAGGTCGACCGCGAGGGGCGTGACCGAGCCGTTCGTCGTGGCGATCGACAGCGCGAAGGGCAGCGTCGTCGTGGCGGTATCGATCGTGCCGTCGGTGGCGAAGTTGAGCGCGCCGGCCGCGCCCGCGCCCACGGCGACGCCGTCGGACTGCGCGAACACGCTCCAGGTGTTGGCGGCCGTCTTCACGAAGTAGAGCGCCACCGCGTGCTCGTTGCCCAGGCTGTCGTACACCGACATCGAGGTCGAGCCGTGGTAGGTGGTCGGGTCGTCCGCCTTGAAGCCGCCGGCCGGAAGGACGCCCTTGCGCGAGTCGAGGTTCATCGACACGCCCGCCTCGGTCGTCACCTTGGGCGCGAGATCGCCGCGGTCGATGCGCAGGTCGCCGGGCGTGCCGACCGCGATGTTGCCCAGGGCGTCGGCCGGGTAGCCCGTGAGGCGCGCGCCGTTCATCGTGACGACGTAGCCGTCCTTGTCGAGCTCGAACTGGCCGTTGCGCGAGTAGCCGATCGCGCCGTTCTGCGAGACGCGGAAGAAGCCGTCGCCGTTGATCGCGATGTCGAGGGGATTGCTGGTGGAGGTGAGGTTGCCCTGGCCGAACTGCTGGGCGACCTTCGAGAGGTTCGTGCCGATGCCCACGGAGCCGCCGGCGCCGAGCGCGTTGGCGTAGATGTCGGCGAACTGCGCGCGCGAGCCCTTGAAGCCGATGGTGTTCGCGTTGGCGACGTTGTTGCCGATCACCTCGAGGTTGCGGGCGGCGGCGTTGAGGCCGGAAAGGCCTTGCTGGAAACTCATTCGGATGCTCCTGGTAAGAGTCGGAAGGGTCGGGTCCTGAATCGGGGACAGGTGTATTCGGGGACGGGTGTATTCGGGGACGGGTGCGCAGGCTCGTCAGAGCACCTGCAGCACTTCGCCGAAGGAGACGGTGCCCAGGTTGCCCAGGTCGAGCTGGATGCCGTTCGCGTTGCGGTTGACGCCTTCCACCTTGGCCGCGGCGAGCGGCTGGGAGGCGACCGCCTGCGTGCCGGCATTTGCGGTCACCGCGAAGGCATAGTTGCCGGCCGGAAGGGCCTTGCCGTCATCGCCCAGGCCATCCCACTTGAAGCTCGAGACGCCCGCGGCGCGTGCGCCCAGGTCGAGGGTGCGCACGACGGCCCCGGCGGCGTTCTTCACCTGCACCTTCACGCTGGTGGCATCGCCCGCGAGTTCCAGGCCGCCGCGGGCCTCGAGCCCGGTGCCGGTGGCCGGCGCGCCGAGCACGAGCTTGTCGCCCGGCACGAGGACCGAGCGGCCGGAGAGCGTCATCGCCTGCAGGTTCTGGAATTCGGAGAGCAGCTGCGTGAGCTGCGAGTTCATCTGGTTCACGCCCTGGACGGTCGAGAGCTGCGCCATCTGGCTCGTGACCTGCGCGTTGTCGAGCGGGTTGAGCGGGTCCTGGTTCTTCATCTGCGCGACGAGCAGCGCGAGGAAGCGGTTCTCGGTCGCGGCCACCTGGTTCGTGGAGGCGTTCGAAGAAGTCGCGGCGGCGGCGGTGGCGGAGTTGACGGCGGAAATGGCCATGGTGTCGGTTCCTGGGGAGAGGCGGTTCGTCAGTTGCCGAGCTGGAGGGTCTTCTCCAGCAGCGACTTGGTCGTGGCGAGCATCTCCACGTTGTTCTGGTAGGCGCGCGAGGCGCTGATCATGTTCACCATCTCCTCGACGACGTTCACCGCGGGCATGGTGACCATGCCCTGCTCGTCGGCGTAGGGATGCCCCGGGTTGTGCACCTTGCGGGGTTCGGCCTGGTTTTCCACCACGCCCTGCACGCGCACGCCCGCGGAGGACGCGTCGCCCGGCGCGCCCATCGGCGTCGCCTCGAAGACGACCTGCTTGGGCTTGTAGACCTGGCCGTCCGGGCCCGCCACGCTCTCGGCGTTGGCGATGTTCGAGGCCGTGGTGTTCAGGCGCATCGACTGCGCCTGGATGGCGCTGCCGGCGATGCCGAAGATCCTTCCGATGCTCATCGATCATTGCCCCTGGATCGCGGTCAGGATCGACTTGATCTGGCCGTTCATGAACTTGAGGGTCGCCTCGTAGCGGACGGTGTTCTCCGCGAAGCGGGCGCGTTCGGTGTCGATCTCGACCGTGTTGCCATCGAGGCTCTGCTGGCCCGGCTGGCGCCACGCGAGCGACACCGTGGAGGCGGCATTGCCGGCGATGCCCAGATGGCGCGAATCGGTGGCGGCGAGCGAACCGGGGGTCGGTCCGCCGCTGCCGGTGGCCTCGGCCAGGGCCTTGCCGAAGTCGAAGTCGCGCGCCTTGTAGTTGGGGGTGTCCGCGTTGGCGATGTTGGACGCGATCACGCGCTGGCGTTCGGCTCGCAGCTTGAGCGCCTCGCCCTGGAAGTCCAGCACCTTGCTGATGGCGTCCATCGTCTTGGGGTCCTTGCCGCCTTTTTTCGCGGCTCCGGTATCGGGATGAAGCGATTATGGAAAAGGCTTGAGCCCCGCCATCGGCCGATAAAAGGGGGCAAATCCCGCCTTTTCGCCGGCTCGCCTTCGCGCGCGCGCGGTGAGAATTCGTGGCATCGATCGACCCTCGCCCCGAATGGACCCCCCATGAAGATTCCGGCCCGCCTGCTCGCCGCCGCCTGCCTGGCCGCCCTGGCCCCCGCCGCGCTCGCCCAGTCTCCCGTGGGCGACCTGGACAAGGTGCGCCTCTTCGTCGAATCCCAGGCCGGGAGCCTCTCGGCCCGCATCGAGGTCACCGTCGGCCAGCCCGATGCCCGCCTCCAGCTCGCGCCCTGCCTCAAGGCCGAGCCATTCCTGCCCGCCGGCGCCCGCCTCTGGGGCCGCAGCTGGGTCGGCCTGCGCTGCGTGGACGGCGCCCGCTGGTCCATCACCGTGCCGGTCGAAGTGAAGGTCCATGGCCCGGCACTGGTGGCTTCCCGTGCCCTCCCCGCGAACCAGCCCGTCACCGGCGCCGATGTCCAGGTGCAGGAAATCGAGCTGTCGAAGGAAAGCGCCTCGGTCTTCGCCGACGCCCGCAGCCTCGAGGGCAAGCTCCTCACCCGCCCCCTGGCCGCCGGCCAGGCCCTGCGCACCGATTTCTTCCGCGCCGCCCCCGTCATCGCCCAGGGCGATGCGGTCCGGCTCGTGGCCAAGGGCCCGGGCTTCTCGGTGAGCACCGATGCCCTCGCCCTGCAGCATGCGGGTGACGGACAGGCCATCCGGGTCAAGACCGAGGCCGGCCGGGTCGTTACCGGCGTAGCGCGCGCCGGGCGGGTCGTGGAGGTTCCCCTGGCCGATTCGGGGCCCGGCCGCTAAAGAACGTTTCAGGGGTGCCGTAGATGGCGGTGTAGGAATTTGTCCGACACGGTGCGGAGGGGGGGGTCCCCGAAGGCCGTGGAGACGAGAGAACGCCATGAAAATCAAGAACCTGAATGAAGTCCCGCCGCAACCGGCGCCGCTGCCCTCGCGTCCTTCCGGCAGCCCGAAGGAAGCCGGCCCCGCGCCCGTTTCGTCCTCCGCCGTCACCCTTTCCGACCTGTCCGCGAAGGTGGCCGAGGCCGCGAGCGCCCTGAAGGCCGCCGATGGCGGCTTCGATGCCGGTCGCGTCGCCGAAGTGCGCCAGCGCCTGGACGAGGGCAAGTACACGATCGACGCCGGCAAGATCGCCGACGCCGTCATCCAGCAGGCCGTCTTCTCAGCGAGGCCGTCCCTTCCGTGAAGCCTGAGCGCAAGCCCGTCACAACCGCATCACCCGCCGTCCTCGCCCTGATCCAAGACCTGGAAAGCGCCGCCCACGTCCTCACCCGCGCCAAGCCGGCCGAGGCCGAGGCGCTCATGGCGGCTCTCACGGTGCGCATGGAGCGCCTGGGGCCGGGATCGGAAATGCCGCCGGAACTGGGCGACCGGGCCTGCCGCGCGCTGGCTGCCTTCGCCGCCGCCGTCACGGTATTGCGCGCGAGCAACGAAGCGCGCCTGTCCGCGCTCCTGAACGCCGCGCGGCCCGCCGCGGGCTACACCGGCGCGGGACAGTTCTCCCGGAACCTCGACTATTCGGTCCGCGGCTCGGCCTGAACGCGGCTCGCCGAGCCGGCACGACCCGGCCCGGCTTTGATGCATTCGAAATAGTGCTTTGACGCTCCATGGGAGCATGGGGGCCCCTTCCCCGGATGCTCCCATGCCGCCCCCGATCCTCCTCGCCCCCGCCCTCACCCTGGCCATCCTCGGCGCGCACTTCTATCGCGCCCAGCTGTGGATCGGGGTGGGCGCGGTCGTGCTGCTTCTCGCCCTCTTCTTCGTGAAGGCCCGCTGGGCCGGCCTCGCCCTGCAGGTCGCGCTCGTGGCCGGCGCACTGGAATGGCTCCGGACGGCCGCCGCCTTCATCGCGGTTCGCGAATCCCAGGGCCAGCCGTGGACGCGGCTCGCGCTCATCCTGGGAACCGTGGCCGTGCTCACGGCGGCCAGCGCGCTCGCGGTGCGCAGCGCCCGCGCCCGCCGGCATTTCGGCGGCTAGCCCCGTCCGGCGCGGGGGCGCCGAGGCCGCTTTCGGGTAACCTTCCGGCATGGAAAAACCCCGCCTCGACATCGCCTTCGTCTCCGACGTGGCCTGCCCGTGGTGCGCGATCGGGCTCGCGAGCCTCGAACGGGCGCTCGCGGGCATCGCCGGCGAGATCGACGCCAACGTGCACGTGGAGCCTTTCGAGCTCAACCCGGCGATGGGGCCCGAGGGCGCCGAAACCGTCGCCTATCTCGCGCGCAAGTACGGGCGCACGCCCGGGCAGGTGGCCGAGGCCCAGGCGAGGATCCGCGAACGCGGGGCCGCGGTCGGTTTCGCCTTCGGGGAACGCAAGCACGTGTGGAACACCTTCAACGCGCACCGGTTGCTTCACTGGGCCGGCCTCGAAGGACGGGCCCGGGACCTGAAGCGCGCCCTCCTGCTCGCCTACCACGGCGAGGGCCGCAACCCGGGCGATCCGGACGTGCTCGTCGAAATCGCGAGCGGGATCGGCCTCGACGCGGCGCGCGCCCGGGCGATCGCCGAGGGCACTGAATTCGCCGCCCAGGTGCGGGAACGGGAAGCCCATTGGCTGGCGCGCGGCGTGGCCGGCGTGCCGTTCGTGGTCGTGAACGATTCCTTCGCCATCGAGGGCGCGCAACCGCCGGAGGTCTTCGAGCAGGCGTTCCGGAAGATCGCGCTTTCGCCCTAGCCGCCTCGCATTCCCGACCCCTGGCATCCCCCGGAAGACCCTCCATGAATGCAGACAACCCCGACGCCGACCGCAAGGCCCGGATCGACGCCGTCCTCCTCAAACTTCCCGGCGCCAGCGCGAAGAAGATCGGCGGCATGGATGCCTACGTCGTCGGTGACCGCATGTTCGCCTGCATCAGCGGCAAGGGGGTGGGCCTTCGCCTCCCGGTGGCCGTGGCAACGGAACTGCAGTTCTCGCGCGAAAACGTGGGCCCCTTCCAGCCCGGGGGCGTCACGAGCACCCGCGAATGGATCCAGATCGACCGGACCGACCCGGCGGACTACGAGCAGGACCTGGAACTCTTCCAGGCCTCGGTCGATTTCGTGAAGGGCGGGCGGCGCTAGGCCGGGCGCACCCGGGAAAGGGGAACTGCCGTGCCCTCCGACACGCCGCTCTACTTCCGGCTCCTCAGCCGGCTGCTGCAGCCCTTTCCAGACTTCGATTTCAGCTTCATCCGGCCGGTGCGGGCCCGGGCGGTCGCGGCGTTGCGGCTGCGCGAAGGCAACCGCGTCCTGGACCTCGGCTGCGGCCGGGCGGAAGCCTGCCTTACCTGCGGGGCGCGGTTGGCGCGAGCGGCGAGGTGATCGGCGTCGAGATCAGCGCGCGGGTTGCCGCCCTGGCCGCAAGACGCATCGAACGGCAGGGATGGGCGAACGTGCGCCTTCTGGTCGCACCCGCCGAACAGGCGCCCTTGCCGCGGGATTGCGACGGCGCGCTGATGTTCGCGGCGCCCGACGTGTACGCCTCGGTCGACGCGTGGGCGAACCTGCGCCGGGCCCTCCGTCCCGGCGCCCGGATCGCGTTCTTCGGAGCGAAAACGTCGCGCGGTCCTGGCGGCTGGGTGCTGAATGGCCTGTTTCGGGCGGCGATGCCGCGCTTGTCGTTCGCCTCGACCCCCGTGCCGACGGACGCGCCCTGGACCCTCGTGGAACCCGAGCTTCGCGAACTCGAGATCCACGAGTACTTCTTCGGCTGGATGTTCCTCGCGACGGGAACGTGGCATCCCGCGGCGGCACCCGCCTGAAGGGCGCGCGGCGCTAGGCCGGGCGCACCGAATCGATCCCCAGGGCGCAGACATCCCGGGAGCCGTGGCCCGCGGCGATGAGCGCGTCCATCCGGGTCGCCAGCGAAGACAGCGTGGCGAGGGGCCCCGACCCGATGGCCTCGATCATGAGCCCCACGTCCTTGCGCGCCATCGCCAGCTCGAAGCTCGCGGTGAACTCCCCCCTCACCATGTTGCCGCCGCGGCGCGCGAGCATCGCGTCCAGGTCGAACTGCCCAACGCGCGCGAGCGCCTCCTCGTTGCCGACGCCGTTCGACTGCGCGAGCGCGAGGATGTCGGCCACGATCCCCACCAGCCCGATGATCATCGCGTTGCCCAGGAGCTTGTGGACGGCGGCGAGGTCGGTCCGTTCGCCCAGGTAGTCCAGCTTGGCGGTCATCGGCGCGAGATCCGCCCGGACATGATCGAAGTGCGCCTTCGGGCCCGCCACCATCATCGAGCCCGTGGCTTCCCTCGCCGCCGCGGGTCCCATGAAGACGGGGCAATGCAGGTAGTTCACGCCCTGTGCCTGCAGGCGCGCGGCGCGCTCGGCGGTAAGCGCGGGCAGCGTCGTGGTGTGGTCGAGCACCACCGCGTCGGCCGATAGCCCGGCACGGGCGGCCGCGAGGACTTCGTCCACGACGGCGTCGTCGCGAAGCACGAGATGCACGCGCGAGGCGCCGCGCACCGCATCGGCCGGCGTCGGGGCGGCCCGGATGCCCAGGGGCGCGAGGGCGAGCGCCTTCGCCGGGGTGCGGTTCCAGGCGGTCACGGTGTCGCCGCGGCGGGCAGCCGCTTCGGCGAAGGCGGAACCGAGCAATCCGGTGCCGAGGAGGGCGATGGAGGCCATGGGGGTTCCCGTGATGGGCGAGAAATCTCTCGCGCATCAGGGTACAACGCGTCGAGCTCCGGCGCCTCCCTCCCCGGGGCGCGGGCGCCTCAGTGCCCCTTCAGTTTCGCGCGCAGGCGCGCGACCGACTGCGTGTGCAGCTGGCATACGCGCGACTCGGTGACGCCCAGCACCGCCGCGATCTCGCGGAAGTTGAGGTCCTGTTCGTAGTAGAGGCTCATCAGCATCTGCTCGCGTTCGGGCAGCGTCCCGATGGCGGCGACGAGGGCCTCCTTGAAGCGGCGCTCCTCCAGGCGCGCGCCCGGCTCCTGGTCGGCCGAGCCCGGCAGGTGGCGGTCGAGGTAGCCGGCGCCGTCCTCGTCGTGGCCGCCCAGTTCGTCGAAGTACACGAGCTGGCCGCCCTTCGCCTCGCCCAGCAGCTCCTGGTATTCCGAGAGCTTCATGCCGAGTTCCTTCGCGATCTCGGTCTCCGAGGGCGCGCGGCCGAGCTTCTGCTCCAGGCGGTGCAGCGCGTTCTCGAGCTGGCGCTGGGTCTTCCTCACGCTGCGCGGCAGCCAGTCGTTGGCGCGCAGCTCGTCGAGCATCGCGCCGCGGATGCGCTGGTTGGCGTACGTCTCGAACTGCGTGCCCTGGCACTCCTCGTAGCGCTGGATGGCGTCCACCAGGCCGATCATGCCGGCCTGCACCAGGTCGTCGAGCTCCACGTTCGCCGGCAGCTTCGCCAGCATGTGGTGCGCGATGCGCTTCACGAGCGGCGCGTACTGGCGCAGCCAGTCGTTGCGGTCCTGGCGGCCCTGGCGGTTGTAGACGGCGGAGGCGGTGGCGGGAGCGGTGGCGGCGATCATGTTCGTCATCCTTCGAGCGGGGTGTCGTGAAAGGCGGTGCGCCAGCCGTCGAACGCGTCCGCGATGCGGCGGAAGGCATCGGCGGGCGGGCTGTCGGGGGCGTGCGTGAGCACGGATCCGGCGAGGCGCGCGGATTCGTGGAGGGCCGGATGGTCGGGGACCGTGCCGGCGAATTCGGGCAGGTGGCCCAGGAAGCGTTCGGTGGCCGAGGCGATGCGCGCGGCGAGCGCCTCGCCCGCGGCCTCGTCGGCCACGCCGGCCACGGCGATGCGGGCGATGCGGCCCGGGAAGTCGCGCTCGAGCTGCTTGATGGCCGCGTAGACGCCCGTGATCGAGTCGCGACCGGGCGAGGCGACGAAGAGGATCTCCTCGCCGGCCTCGACGAGCGGCGCCACCTGGTCGAGCGGGCCCGTCACGAGCAGCACGGACATGGGGGCGGGCAACGCGAGGAAGGCGCCGAAGAGCGTTCCGGGCGCCTCGCCCGATTCGAGGAACATCGCGAGGCCGCGCGGGGCCGGCAGCACGGAGAGGTTCGGGCCGGCGGCCAGCACCACGTCCTCGAACTCGCTCTCGCCCGTGAGCAGGTGGCGCAGTTCGAGCCGTGCCTTGAGACCGAACGCCGGGGCGACGAGCCCGGGGCCGGCGTCGAGCACGAGCACGCGGCGGCCGCGCTCGGCGAGGGCGCTGGCGGCGTGGGCGATCCACCCCTCCGAGGCGGCGTCGCGGCCCGGGACGCACACGGGGAGCACGGAGAGCCCGGAGCGCTGGAAGGCGCGGCGCAGGCCCTGGGCCTGGTCGCTCGCGAGGGAATCAGGCCGCATGGATCGTCGCCATCGAGGCTTCGCGCGCCACGCGCGCGAGGAGGATGCCCTGCTCCTCGTCCTTCAGGACGAAGTCTGGCGCAGTGGCCGCGCGCAGGGCGCGGTGCACGAGGAAGCTCGCCTGGGCCGGGTGCAGGTCCTCCGGCACGCGCTGGCCGTTGGTGATGAACGAAAGCGGCAGGCGGTGGCGGATGGCGCAGTCGAGCGCGCCGCCGAGCTTGGCGGCCTCGTCGATCTTGGTGATGACGGCGCCGGCGATGCCGAGCGGGCGGTAGATGCGCACCACTTCGTCGAGCGTCTCGCCCTGCACCGAGGCGTTGAGGAGCAGCACGCGCCTGGCGCGGGCGGCCTCGAGCTCGGCCATCAGCTCGGGCACGCGCGCGTCGCGCTGGCCGACGCCGATGGTGTCGATGAGGATCACCTTCTTGTCGCCCATGGATTCCACCAGGGTCCCCAGCGTGCCGCCGCGGGCGAGATGCACGGGGATGCCCAGGATGCGGCCGTAGATCTTGAGCTGGTCGTGGGCGCCGATCCGGTAGCTGTCGGTCGTGACGAGGCCCACGTGCTTCGCGCCGTAGCGCATGGCGTAGCGCGCGGCGAGCTTGGCGGCGGTGGTCGTCTTGCCCACCCCCGTCGGCCCCACGAGCGCGAACACGCCGCCCTCGTCGAGGAAGCTGCCTTCGCCGAAGCAGGCGAGGTTGCGGCCGAGGATGTGGGTCATCCACTGGCGGGCGCCGGCCTCCTCCAGGTTCACGGGCAGCCGGTCGATGAGCCCGCGGGCGAGCGCGGGGGAGAAGCCCGCGGCGAGCATCTCGCCGGTGAGCCTCGCCTTGAGCGGATTCTTGCGCGTCGCATCGGACCACGCGAGGGCCGCGAACTGGTCGGCCAGCATCGTCTTCATGGCATGCAGCTCGTCCATGAGGCGCGGGTCGGTCGTCGTCGCGGCCGGGAGCACGACCGGCGAGATCTCGGCGGCGGGGGGAACGGGCTTGGTGCGGGCCATCGCCCGCGCGGCGGCCTCGACGGCCTCGCGTTCGACCTGGCGTTCGGCGCGCTCGCGCAGGAAGCGTGCGGTGCTCTCCTCGGCGGCGGTGGGCGCGGCCGGGGCCGGTGCGGCCGGCGACTTCGTCATGCGGCGCAGGAAGGCGGTGAGCGGCTCGGCCTTGGGCGCGGGAGCGGGCGCGGACGCAGGCACGGGCGCCTGGGAGGCGGCGTTCGTCGCCAGCTCCACCACGGCATCGATGGTCTCGCCCGCCATGGCGGTGATCTCCACGCCGCCGGGCACGCGCTTGTTGGCGAGCACCACGGCGTCATCGCCGAGTTCGAGCTTGACGGCCTTCAGGGCCTCACGGGCGGTCGGGGCGACGAATTTCTTCAGGCTCACGGGGTACCTCCAATCACGGTGGCGATGCGTACGGCGCTGGTTTCGGGAATCTCGGAATGGCCGAGCACGCGAAGGCGCGGCGCGGCACGGCGGACAAGGCGCGCGACGATGGCGCGCACCCGGTCGGGAACGAGGAGGACCGCGGGCAGGCCCTGGCTGTCGAGCTTCTCGGCGGCGCGCGCGGCGCCGTCGGCGATCATGTCGGCGAGGCTGGGCTCGAGGCCGCCGCCTTCGCCGCCGAGCGCCTGCGCCACCACGCGCTCGAGCTGCGGTTCGAGGGCGATGACCGGCACCTCGCGCGTGCCGCCGTAGATCGACTGCACGATCGCGTGGCCGAGGGCGGCTCGCACCTGCGCGGTGAGCTCGCCGGCATCCTGCGTGCGCGGGGCGAACTCGGCGAGCGTCTCGGCGATCGTGCGCATGTCGCGGATGTGGACGCCTTCGTCGAGCAGGTTCTGCAGCACGCGCTGGAAGACGGGCATCGGCAGCACCTTCGGCACGAGGTCCTCGAGGAGCTTGGGCGCGACGCGGCCCAGGTGCTCGAGGAGCCCCTGCACTTCCTGGCGGCCCAGGAGCTGGCCGGCCTGCTGCTGGATGATCGTGGACATGTGCGTGGCGACCACGGTCGCGGCGTCGACGACCGTGAAGCCGGCCGCGGAGGCGGCGTCGCGCGTCGAGGCGTCGATCCACACGGCCGGCAGGCCGAAGGCGGGGTCGCGGGTCGGCGTGCCCGGCAGGCTTCCGGAGGCGCCGCCCGGGTTGATGGCGAGCCACAGGCCGGCGATGGCCTCGCCCTCGCCCACGGTCACGCCCTTCACGGTGATGCGGTAGCCGCTCGGCTTGAGTTCGAGGTTGTCGCGGATGTGCACCGGCGTCGGCAGGAAGCCCACGTCCTGCGCGAACTTCTTGCGGATCGCCTTGATGCGGCGCAGGAGCTCGCCGTCCTGGCTGCGGTCGACCATCGGGATGAGGCGATAGCCGACTTCCAGGCCGACCACGTCCACCGGCTGCAGGTCGTCCCACGAGGCGTCGACGGGCGCGGCTTCCACCGGGGCGACCTGCACCTCGGCCTCGAGGGCCACGCGCCGGCGGGACTGCTCGCCCAGCCAGTACGCGCCGTAGCCGCAGGCGAAGCCGAGCGAGAGGAAGACCAGGTGCGGCATGCCGGGCACGAGGCCGAGCGTGACGAGCACGGCCGAGGCGATGCCCAGGGCGCGCGGCACGGCGGTCAGGTCGCCGACCATCTGCGAGCCCATGTCCTTGCCGCTGCCGACGCGGCTCACCACGAGGGCGGCGGCGATCGAGATGAGGAGCGCGGGCACCTGCGCCACGAGACCGTCGCCCACGGCGAGCAGCACGTAGTTCGAGGCGGCCTGCGAGAACGACAGGTTGTGCTGGAACATCCCGATCGCGAGGCCGCCCAGGATCGTGATGACGAGGATCATGATGCCGGCGACCGCGTCGCCGCGGACGAACTTCGAGGCGCCGTCCATCGCGCCGAAGAAGTCGGCCTCGTGGGCCACTTCCTGGCGCCGCGCCTTGGCCGTCTTCTCGTCGATGAGGCCCGCGTTCAGGTCGGCGTCGATGGCCATCTGCTTGCCGGGCATCGCGTCGAGCGTGAAGCGCGCGCTCACCTCGGCGATGCGGCCCGCGCCCTTGGTCACCACCACGAAGTTGATGACGACCAGGATCGCGAACACGATGAGGCCGACGGCGAAGTTGCCGCCGATCACGAAGTGGCCGAAGGACTCGATCACCTTGCCCGCGGCGCCGGCGCCCGTGTGCCCGTTCATGAGCACCTGGCGCGTGGAGGCGACGTTGAGCGACAGGCGCAGCAGCGTCGTGACGAGCAGCACCACCGGGAAGGCGGCGAAGTCGAGGGGCTTGAGGGTATAGACGCTCACCATCATGACCAGCAGGGCGAGCGCGATGTTGAAGGTGAAGAGCAGGTCGAGCATGAGCGGCGGCAGCGGCAGCAGCATCATCACCAGCATCATGATGATGAGCATCGGCACCGCGAGCGTGCGCACCGAGGCGCTGGTGAGGCCGAGGCGGGAGAGGTCGAAGGCGGACATGGCGGGGCGTCCTCAGGCGACCGGCTCGGGGTCCGGGCCGCTGTCGAGGCCGGGCGGGACGACGATGGCCGCGGGCACGACCGGCGCGGGCGCCTCGCCGCGACGGTGGCGGCGCAGCTGGTAGACGTAGGCGAGCACCTGGGCGACGGCCTGGAAGAGCGCGGCCGGAATCTCGGCGCCCAGCTCGCCGTGGCGGTAGAGCGCGCGGGCGAGCGGCGGAGCCTCGAGGCGGGCGACGCCGGCCTCGGCGGCGATCTCGCGGATCTTCAGCGCGATCGGGCCCCTGCCCATCGCCACGATCCGGGGGGCGCCGGCGGAGGCGTCGTCATACGAGAGCGCGACCGCGTAGTGGGTCGGGTTGGTGACCACGACGTCCGCCTTCGGGACGGCGGCCATCATGCGGCGGCGCGAGATCTCGCGCTGGGCCTGGCGGATGCGCGCCTTGACGTGCGGGTCGCCGTCCTGTTCCTTCGCCTCGCGCTTGGCCTCTTCCGGGGTCATGCGCAGGGATTTCATGTAGCGGTGGCGCTCGTGGGTGACGTCCAGGATCGCGATCACCGCGAAGACGCCGATCACGCTCCAAAGCGAATCCGCGATGGCCTGCCCGGAGGCGCCCAGGGCCGCCACCAGGGGCAGCGTCGCGAGACCCGCGGCGCTCTCCCGGAGGGCGTAAAGGCTGGCGAGGGCGGCGCCGCCGACCAGGAGCGCGACGGCGACCGTCTTGCCGAGCTCGGCCAGCGAGTCGACCGAGACGATGCGGGCGATGCCGGTGGCCGGGTTCAGGCGGTTGAAGTCGGGCGTGAACGGCTTCGAGGTGAAGATGAGGCCGCCCTGGATGAGCGGCACGAGCGCGGAGCCCACCCACAGCAGCCCGAGGATCGGCGCGGCGATGAGCAGCCCCCCGGCCGAAGCGGACTCCAGGCGCGCGGTCAGCTCGGCCGTGTCGCGCGCGTCGTTGGCGTTGAGGGTGAGGCCGTTGGCGAGCAGCTCGCGCAGGCCCGAGACGGCCTGCGGCGTGTAGGCGGCGATCCCCGCGAGGGTGCCGGCGAGCAGGAGGAAGCTGGTCAGGTGGCGCGAACGCGCGATCCGGCCGTCGGCCCGCGCGTCGGCGAGCCGCTTCTCGGACGGTGGGAGGGTCCGGTCTTCCTGGTCAGTGTCGTTGTCGGCCATGATTCGCGTGGGAACGGTGGGTTTACGCGTTCCATCATGGCCGTCACCCCTTGCGCCGAAAGGCCCGATAACCGGGGGTTTGGGGGGTCAATTCATCGCCCGCCCCCCCCGGGGCGGGCCCTCCTTCCGGTGAGCCGGCTAGAAGCCCAGCTCGGCGAGCAGGTCGTCCACCTGGGCCTGGTTGGTGACCACCTCGGCGCGGTTGCCGTCGACCACCGGCCCCTCGAGGCTTTCCTGCACCTGGCCCCGGCGCTCCGGGGGCGTGCTCGCCACCAGGAGCTTCACCAGCTGCTCTTCCAGGTGCATGGCGAGGTCGGCGATCTTGCGGATCACCTGGCCGGTGAGATCGTGGAAGTCCTGCGCCATCATGATGTCGGTGAGCTGGCCCTGGATCACGCGCCCGCCCTCCTTCGCGTCGGCGAAGTAGTCGGCGGTCTCCTTCACGAGCGACGGGGTCGGCGAATTCGGGCCGTCCGAGCCGGCGAGGCTCGCCCAGGCGTCCGAGAGCTTCGCGAGGCGCCCGTCCAGCCGGTCCTGCTCCAGGCGGGCCCCGTCGACGGCGTTCAGCACCTTGTCGGCCGCCTCGCCCGTGAGGCGGGCGATGTAGTCGAGGCGCGAGCGCGCGTCGGGAAGCGTCCCCACGGCGCCTTGCAGGTGGATGTCGTAGCCGAGCTCCCGCAGCGCGTCGTGCAGCTGCCGCGTGAGGGTGCCGATCCGGTGGAAGACGTCGTAGTCGTCCTCGCCGAACTCGGGGGCGCTGGTTCTTTCCTTGGCGAGGGCGTTCATCACTTGGCTCCCGCGCGCTGGACGATCTTGGCCACCTTCTCCTCGAGCGTCCCCTTGGTGAAGGGCTTCACGATGTAGCCGTTGGCGCCCGACTGGGCGGCCGTGACGATGTCCTCCTTGCGCGCCTCGGCCGTCACCATGAGCACCGGCAGGCCCTTGAGCGCCGCGTCGGCCCGGATCTGGTTGAGCAGCTCGAAGCCGTTCATGTTGGGCATGTTGATGTCGGAGACGACGAAATCGAAATTGCCGCCCTTCAGTTTCGCCATGGCGACGACGCCGTCCTCCGCCTCGTCGGCGTTGGCGTAGCCGATCTCCTTGAGCAGGTTGCGGACGATGCGGCGCATCGTCGAGAAGTCGTCGACGATCAGGAACTTCATCTCGGCGGTGGTCATGGTCGGTCCTCGCGGAAAATGGGGCGGGAAGGTTTCAGGGTTTCGGGGCGCCCGGGGCCGGTTCGTCGCGCTTGGACACGGCGGCCTCGATGGCGGTGGCGGGTGCGGGCTTCGCGCCGGCGATGGCGGCGGCGGCGCCTTCGGCGTCCTCCACTTCCATCTCGTCCTCGCGGCCCATGGCGCGCTCCTCGGCGCGCTTGTTCATGACGGTGATGTTGATGCGGCGGTTGGCGGCGTCGCGCGGGTCCTCGGGCTTCACCAGCTGCACCGACGCGAGGCCCACGACGCGAAGGACCTTGCCCTCGACGATGCCGCCGGCCACGAGCTCGCGGCGCGAGGCGTTGGCGCGGTCGGCCGAGAGGTCGAAGTTCGAGTAGGAGCGCTCCCCGCCCAGGTAGGGCGCGGCGTCCGTGTGGCCCGTGATGGTCACCTTGTTGTCGACCTCGTTGAGCAGGCGCCCCACCTCGCGCAGGATCTCGCGCATGTAGTCCTTCACCCGCGCGCTGCCCATGTCGAACATCGGGCGCTGTTCCGCGTCCACGATGTGGATCACCAGTCCCTCGGGGGTCATCTCGAGCTTGATCTGTCTCTTGTAGTCCGCCAGTCGCGGGTTGGCCTCGATGGCGGCCTCGATCCGGCGCTTCAGGTCCTCCAGGCGCGCCTTCTCCAGGCGGGCGAGCTCGGCCTTCACGGCCGCGCGCTCGTTGCGGCGGTTCGCCTTCTCGACGTCGCCGTTTCGCATCTGGCCGTCGCGGCGCGTGAGGTCCTTGCCGCCGCCGTTCACGATGCTGGTCGCGTCGCCCGCGCCCGAGCCGCCCGGCATCGCCATCTTCACCGGGTTCTGGAAGTACTCGGAAATGCCCTGGAGCTCGGCCTTCGAGGTCGATCCCAGCAGCCACATCAGCAGGAAGAAGGCCATCATCGCGGTCACGAAGTCCGCGTAGGCGATCTTCCAGGCGCCGCCGTGATGGCCGCCGGCGACCTTCTTGATCCGCTTGACGATGATCGGGGCGGGGGCGACCTTCTTGCTGTCCTTCGCGGCGGCCACGTCAGGCCCTCTTCGGCTTCACGTGGCCCTCGAGCTCGAGGAAGCTCGGGCGCTCCGTCGAGAAGAGGACCTTGCGGCCGAACTCGATCGCGAGCGACGGGGCGTAGCCCTGCAGGCTCGCCAGGAGCGTCACCTTCACGCACTGCAGTTCCTTGGTCGCCTCCTCGAGCTTCTGGCCCAGGAGCGTGGCGAGGGGGCCGACGAAACCGTACGCGAGCAGGATGCCCACGAACGTGCCGACGAGCGCCGCGCCGATCTTGCCGCCCAGGATCGCGGGCGGCTCGCCCACCGAGCCCATCACGTTCACCACGCCCATCACCGCGGCGACGATGCCGAAGGCGGGCAGGCCGTCGGCCACCTGCTGCACCGCGTGGGCGGGCGCGTGGCCTTCGGCGTGGTGCGTGTCGAGCTCCTGGTCCATCAGGGCCTCGATCTCGTGCGGGTTCATGTTGCCGCTCACCATGATGCGCAGGTAGTCGGTCATGAATTCCAGCAGGTGGTGGTCGGAGGCGAGGTCGGGGTACTTCTGGAAGAGCGGGCTCTTGTCCGGCTCCTCGACGTCGCCCTCGATCGCCATCATCCCTTCCTTGCGGATCTTGGTGAGGATGTCGAAAAGCAGGCCCATGAGCGAGAGGTAGCGCGTCTTGGTGTACTTGGAGCCCTTGAAGCAGGAGGGCAGCGCGCCCAGGACGGCCTTCAGCACCTTGCTGTTGTTGCTCACCACGAAGGCGCCGATGGCGGCGCCCGCGATGATCAGCAGCTCGAAGGGCTGGAAGAGCGCGGCGAGCTTGCCGCCGTGCAGCATGAAGCCGCCCAGCACCGAGCCCACGACCACGACGTAACCGATGATGACCAGCATCCCTGGCGACCCCTGCGTGTGATTTGCCGCCCCGGGGTGGAGCGGATAGCCATGTTGTCGGCAGGGCGACCGGATTGTTGAGCGGGTCAAGCCCGGAAAAAACGCGGCAGCACCGGTTTTCACCGGGCTGCCGCGGAAGTCCGCCGCCGGAAAGGGAGGTAGCGGCGGGCAACAGGGAGAATCAGTGGGTCGTCGCCGCGACGGTCTCGAGCTCGGCCTCGGCCGTCTCGGCGGCGCGGGCGGCGCGGGTCTTGCCGGCGCGGGCGGGCGGGTTGCACAGGCCGCAGACGTAGCCCGCGGTGAGCTCGTGCGTGTGGTTCACGAAGAGGCCGCCGCACTTCGTGCAGGGCGTGAGGGTGAGCATGTCGGCGTCGACGAAGCGCACGAGGCGCCAGGCGCGGGTGATCGACAGGAGGTCCTCGTTGCCGGTCGCGCGGACCTGCTCGAGGTAGAGCTCGTAGGCCTTGGCCACCGCCTCGATCTCCTCGATCTCGGTCGTCTTGATGAGGTTCATATAGATGTTGAGGAAGAGCGAGGCGTGCACGTTCGGCTGCCAGGTCATGAACCAGTCGGTCGAGAACGGCAGCTGGCCCTTGGACGGGCTCTTGCCCTGGACTTCCTTGTACAGGCGCAGGAGCCGTTCGTAGGAGAGGTCGGTCTCGCTCTCGAGCACCTGCAGGCGGGCGCCGAGCTTGATCAGGTGGACCGCGAGGCGGACTTGTTCGGCTTCGGTGACGATGGAGCGCGGGGTGGCCATGGCTCAGGCCTCCTCGGCCAGGCGGCCCGCCATCACGATGCCGGCGTGCAGCTGCTGGGTGGACGATTGCTTGCCGTGGTTGGCGAGCAGGCCCCAGACCATCTCGTCGTCGAAGCGGAAGCGGCACATCATCATCGGGGCGTTGGAGACGCGGACGATCTGCTGGGGCGAGAGGCCGTCGATGACGTGGGCCACTTCCTCCGTGAGCCCGAGGCGGAAGAGCGCCTGCGGGCGATCCAGGCGGATCATGTGCTGCGCCAGCATGAGGTAGGCGAGGTTCGCTTCGCGAATTTCGGCCATCAGTTGGTTGTTCTCGTTCATCGCTTTTTCCCTTTCCAGGCGCCTCAAGGTGGGCGCGTTGCAGACAGGACCCATTGTCGGCAACCCCCCCCGGTCCTTGAATCGGAAGCGCGCTGAGAATCGCGCGAGGTTTCCTCCCGTTCGCGTGTAGGAATCCGCCCTACACCGGCCCTTTGCCCCCCTCCAACCCCCCGGCCGGGCTAAAGATTTCCCCGGGACCTCCCGATAAGGCTCCCATGGGGGGCGCAACAGACGGCGAACCCCAAGCCCGGGAAGCAACGGCCGGGCGCTCCGCGAAGAGGCGGGCAACGGTCCCGGACGTACCGGGCGGTAAACATCGCTTCCAAACTTTTTTCAAGGAGATTCACCTCATGGCTTCGACCATCAACACCAACGTCGCGTCGCTCACCGCTCAACGCAACCTGGCCATCTCGGGCAACGGCCTGCAGACCGCCATCTCGCGCCTCTCGTCCGGCCTGCGCATCAACAGCGCCGCCGACGACGCCGCCGGCCTCGGGATCTCCGACCGCATGAACGCGCAGGTCAAGGGCCTGAATGTCGCCGCCCGCAACGCCGCGGACGCCATCAGCGCCGTGCAGACGTACGACTCCGCCCTGGGCGGCATCACCGACATGCTCCAGCGCATGCGCGAAATCGCGGTGCAGGCGAACAACGCCACGAACTCCACGGATGACCTGGACAACCTGCAGGCGGAATACAGCCAGCTCGGCACGGAAATCGACCGCGTCATCACGGCGACCAAGTTCAACGGCAACGCCGACCTCGACGGCGGCGCGACCCTCACGTACCAGGTGGGCGCGAACACCGGCGACACGATCGACGTGACGGTCGCCGACATGTCCGGCCTCACCGCGCAGGGCGAGGACGTCTCCGCCGACGCCGAAGCCGCGATGGACGCGATCGACGCGGACATCATCACCATCGCCACCGAGCGCGCGAACTACAGCGCCGTGCAGAACGTGTTCACGAACGTGATCTCGACGGTCCAGGCCGCCGCGACGAACCAGGCCGCCGCCCGCGGCCGGATCGTGGACGCCGACTTCGCCCAGGAAACCGCCGCCCTCACCCGCGCGCAGATCCTGCAGCAGGCCGGCACGGCGATGGTCGCCCAGGCGAACCAGCTGCCCAACAGCGTCCTGTCGCTGCTCAAGTAATCGCCGCTCGTGCCGTAAGGAACGAAAGGCCGCAAATGCGAAGGCCGGGCGGCCCCGAAAGGGCCTCCGGTCTTTCGCACGATCACCGGGCGAACGCCCGGGCATTTCCGGCGACCGGCCCGTGGACCGCGAGCCCACGATGGCAAGAGCAAGGCCGAGGGTGCGCCCGACCGGCCGAACGAAGCCGAGGTGAGCATGAACGTGAACAGCATTCCCGATACCGGTGCCGCCTGGGCGGCCGCGGTCGCTTCCGTGGCGGTCACCCGCCCGGCCGCCACGCGCCCGGCCGGCGAGCCGAATCACGACCAGCTGAAGGCTGCCGTCGTCACGGCCAACCCGCACCTGGCCGCTTCCGGCCAGCGGATGGAGATGTCCTGGGACCAGGACTCCCGGCGGGTCGTGGTGAAGCTGGTCGACAGCGACACCCGCGAAATCATCCGGCAGCTGCCGACCGAGGAAGCCCTTTCCCTCGCGAAGCGGCTCGCCGCCCTCGCCGATCATTTCTCGGCTGAAGCATGACGTGAAGGAATCCCCATGGGCATCAGCAGCCCCGGAGTCGGCAGCGGACTCGACGTAGGCGCGCTCGTCACCAAGCTCATGTCGCTGGAGCAGAAGCCGCTCACGACGCTCCAGGCCCGCGCGACGCAGGTGCAGAACGAGATCTCCGCCTTCGGCAAGATCTCCTCGCAGCTCGACGCGCTGCGCACCGTGGCTTCCGACCTCGCCAAGCCCGCCAGCTGGGGCGCCCGCGCGGCCACGCTCTCCGACCCCAAGCTCGCCACGGTCACCGCCACGAACGCGGCCCCGGCGGGCCAGTATTCGCTCGAGGTCACGAACCTCGCCGCGGCGCACCGCCTCGCCTCCAGCCCCTATTCCGCCTCCACCGATGCGGTGGGCCCGGGCACGCTCACGATCGACGTGGGGACCTGGACGGGCACGAGCTTCGCCGCCAAGGCCGGCTCGACGCCGATCGTCGTCACCGTCGACGGCACGAACGACACGCTCGGGGGCGTTCGCGATGCGATCAACGCCCAGGCGAACGGCGCCGTGCGCGCATCGATCGTGACCGACTCGAGCGGCTCGCGCCTGGTGATCTCCTCCACCGCGACCGGCGCCGGCAGCGCGCTGCGCATCTCGGCCGCGGACGACGACCTCGACGACACCGATTCGGCGGGCCTGTCCGCCCTCGCCTACGCCGGCGACACCTCGGCGCTCGCCCCGGGCGCGAAACAGGTGCAGGCCGCCCAGGACGCGCTCATCAAGGTGGACGGCCTCACCATCCGCTCGGCCACCAACAAGGTCGAAGGGGCCATCGAGGGCATCACGCTCAACCTGACGGGTTCCAACCCCGGCACGACCGCGACGCTCGGCGTCGCCGTCGACACGCAGTCGGCGACGGACCTCGTCAACAAGTTCGTCACGGCCTACAACGACTCGGTCAAGCTCTTCACGGGCTACCTCAAGATCGATCCGGTCGGCAATGCCGACGGCCTGCTGCAGTCCGATGCCGGCGCCCGCAGCCTGGGGGCGTCGCTGCGCACCCTGGCGACGCGCCAGCTGCCTTCCGGCGCGCTCGCCTCGCTCTCGCAGGCCGGCATCGCCCTGCAACGCGACGGCACGCTCTCGGTGAACGCCACCAAGCTCGCCAAGGCCCTCGAGGGCGGCACGGCGGACCTCGCCACGCTCTTCACCGCCACCGGCGGCGGTGTCGCCGAGGCCCGCGGCATCGCCGTGGGGTTCAAGGCCGCGCTCGACACGGCCCTCAACGCGGGCGGCACCCTCAAGACGCGGACGGCGAACCTCAGCGACCGCCTGCGCGCCAACCAGCTGCAGCAGGACACGCAGGAGTCACGCCTGGAGATGATGCAGGCGCGCCTGCTCAAGCAGTACTCGGCCCTGGACGGCCAGCTCGCGAGCATGCAGTCGATCTCCTCGAGCCTCACCCAGAGCCTGGCGGCCCTCACGGCCAACCAGCAGAGCAAGTGAGCGGATCCGTTCCTCAGGGTTTCGCGCCGAAAGCCGATATCCATTCGTAGCCTTCACTCCCGAACGGATCCTCCATGTTTCTCACCCGCAACTCCGCCCACGCCTACCGCAAGGTCGGCATCGAGTCCGACGTCGCCGGCGCGAGCCCGCACCGCCTCGTGCACCTGCTCTACGACAGCGCGATCGGCTCGGTCCACGCCGCCCGGCAAGGCATCGGCCAGGGCAAGGTCGCCGAGAAGGGCCAGGCGATCCTGAAGGCGATCCGCATCGTGGACGAGGGCCTCAAGGCCGGCCTCGACCGGGATCGCGGCGGCGAGATCGCCGCGCGCCTGGCCACCCTCTACGACTACATCGTCGCCCTGCTGCTGAAGGCGAACCTCCGGAACGACCTGAAGGCGCTCGACGAGGTCGAGAGCCTGCTCGGAACCCTGCGCGACGCGTGGGACGCCATCGAACCCGCCCCGACGCGCCCGACCGGCGCCACGCGCACCCCTTACGGAAGCTTCGCCGCCGCATGAGCGCCCCCCTCGACCTTCTTCCCCTCATGGAAGCCTACGAAGTCGTGGCGAAGGACAGCCGCGACCTCCTCGCCGCCGCCCGCGCCTCGAACTGGAACGAGTTCGACCGCATCCAGTCGCGCTGCCGGGCCCACGTCGCCGAGATCCGCTCGAACGCGGGGCTGCGCGAGTTCAGCGCCGACCAGCAACGTCGCCGCCGGGAGATCCTCGTCGGGATCCTGGGCGACGACCGCGCGATCCGCGACATCCTCGAACCCACCACCCGCCGCTTCGACGCGCTGATGCAGATGCGCCCGCAACGCGAGGGCAGCGTGGCCTGACGATGTCCATCCTGCCCTCCAGCATTCCCGGACGCATTCCGGCCGTTCCCGTGCCGGCCACCGTGCGCCCGCCCTTGCCGGTGGACCCCGTCCATCCCATCCGGGAGCGAACGGTGCAGAACGAGGCGCCTCCGCCGCGCCCGCGCCCGGGTGCCTTCATCGATACCTGGGCCACGCCCGAGGGCTTCACGCACACCGAGGCGCTCACCGCGCGCCGGACGGCCCCCGCGCTCTCCCAGCCCCTCGCCCGTCCGGTGATGCGCGCCCTGCCCGGGCGGCTCGCCGACGACCTGGGCGGCCCGGAGGTCACCGCAAGCGGCGCCCGGCTCGCGCCCGCGCTGCGCCTCGCCATCGAAACGAGCGGCGTCTTCTACGAATCGCACCTCGCGCAGTGGTCCCAGGGCGAGCGTTCCACCGACGACCTGCTCCTCGAGGTGGCGAACCTCGCCAACCGCTCGCGCGATGCCGTCTCGCCCGGCGTGCGCGACGCGGTCCGCTCCCAGCAGATCGACTTCCTCCGGCAAGGCGAGGTGGGCTGGATGCTGCCCCTGCCTTTCCAGGGCAGCACCCTCTGGGTCGGCGAGCCCCAGGCCGAGGGCCTGACGGCACCCCGGGCGACGCCGCTCGTGAAGCTCGAGATCGACCTGCCCGGCCGCGGCGTCGTGCGCGTCCTGATGCGCCTCGTGGGCCGCGACCTGCACGTGGACGTGGACGGGGGCCGCGAGGCCGGCATCGGTCCCGAGGGGTTGCTCGACCTCGGCCAGCGCCTCCAGGGCCTCGCGGGCCTGCACCTCGCCTCGCTCAGGACGACGCCGGTGGCCTGTGCCAAGCGCACCCACGCCGACGCCGCCGACCGCTGCACCTGGACCAACTGCGAGCGCTGTCTTTCGAGGGGAACCTGATCGCCATGGACTTTCGCCTTCCCGCACCCCACGGCCAGGCCGCCGCCCTTTCGTACGCGGCGGGCCAGGGCGCGCCCAAGGTGGTCGCCAAGGGACGCGGCGACATCGCCCGACGCATCGTCGAGCTCGCGCGCGAGCACGGCGTGCCCGTGGCGCAGTCCCCGGAGCTGGTCTCCCTCCTCATGCAGGTGGACCTCGACAAGCAGATCCCCGAGAGCCTCTATCGCGCCGTCGCCGAGGTGCTGGTCTGGGCGCATGCCCTGCCCGCCGCCGCGCAGCCGCCGAGGGTGAACCATGGGTAGCGCGACGCGGGCCCGGTTGCCCGAATCCCTCGAGCCGGGAAACGATTCGTTCCTGGTTCGGGGCGTGGCCGAGATCCTCGCGCTCCTGCGCGGCATCCGGCACGCCGAATCCCTCGTCACCGCCTACGCGGGCGGCGCCGGGGAGTTCTTCGCGAGCACGATCCTCGCCGTGGATGCCCTGCCGGGGGAGTTCCTCCTGGAGGCCGGGCCGGGGACGGTCCTGCCCGAGACGGCCCAGATGCTCACGGTGGTGACCTTTCTCGACAACGTGAAGGTGCAGTTCGAGGCCGCCATGCTCGGCACGGTGGGCCACGAAGGCCAGCGCGCGCTGCGGATGCGAGTCCCGTCCCGCGTGCTGCGCCTGCAGCGGCGGGAGAGCTTTCGCGTGGAGACGCCCCCGCTGCGCGCGCCCGTCTGCCGGATTCCCGCCGACGGCGGCCGGCCCGAGCTCGAGATCCGCGTGGCCGATGTCTCCTGCGGCGGCATCGCGCTCGCGCTCGCGCCCGGCGACGTGCGGCTCGAGCCGGGCGACATCCTGCGCGGCTGCCTCCTGGAGCTGCCCGGGCTCACGCCCATCGCCGTCTCGATCGAGGCGCGCCACGCCGACCGGCCCGCGAAGACGCCCGTCGCGGGCTTGCGCACCTGCGGCTGCCGGTTCGTGGACCTGCCCGGGCCAGCCGAGACCCAGATCCAGCGCTACGTGAGCGCGGTGGAGCGGGAGCGGCTGCGGCTTCGCGCCTAGCTCAGACGGTCATGTTCATGATCTCGGTATAGGCCGAGACCAGCTTGTTCCTCGCCTGCACCACGGCCTGGAAGCCGACCGACGCCTTCTGCATGGAGACCATCGTTTCCTCCAGGGAAACGGTCGGATCCTCCATCGAGAAGCGCTTCTGCAGGGCGGTCGAATCGTTCTGCGCCTTGCTCGTTTGCTCCAGCGCCATCTTCACCAGGTCGGCGAAGTTCGTGCCGGAGGCGGCCTTGGCGCCGGTGAGCGCGCCCGGCCCGGAGACCCCGGCGAGGGGGCTGGCACCGCGGATGGAATCGATCGGGGACATCGGGCACCTCGGAGTGGAAACGGTACATCCCGAACCCTACGCGCCCTTCGTGCAACCGTTCCCCCGATATGGGGCGGCATTCGGCCGTTTATCCCCCGTTGGGCGCGGGGCCGGCAGGCGGAAGATTCAGTCCGTGACCCACCCCATTCGACCGCCCCGATGAACAACGCCATCGCCCTGCCCCCCGCCGGGAGTTTCCTCGGCCGCATCCCGCCCAAGAGCCTCATGGCCCTGCTGGTGGGCGCCGCGACGCTCATCGCCGTGGCCACGGCCGCCGTCATGTGGCTGCGCACGCCGGACTACAAGCTGCTCTTCGCCAACGTCTCGGACAAGGACGGCGGGGCCATCGTGGCCGCGCTGGGCCAGCTGGACGTGCCCTTCAGGAACGGCGAGGGCGGCGCGATCTACGTGCCGGCCGACCGCGTGCACGACATCCGCCTGAAGCTCGCCTCGCAGGGCCTGCCCAAGGGCGGCGGCGTCGGCCTCGAACTGATGGACGGCCAGAAGTTCGGCGCGACCCAGTTCCAGGAGCAGGTCAACTTCCAGCGCGGCCTCGAAGGCGAGATCGCGCGCTCCATCCAGTCCCTCTCCGCGGTGCAGTCGGCCCGCGTGCACCTCGCCCTGCCCAAGGCCTCCCTCTTCGTGCGCGACGCGCAGAAGCCCTCGGCTTCGATCGTCCTCAACCTCTATCCCGGCAAGAGCCTCGAGCGATCGCAGGTGGCCGGCATCACGCACCTGGTGGCCTCGAGCGTCGCCGACATGCCGCTCGCCGGCGTCTCCATCGTCGACCAGCACGGCAACCTGTTGTCGGCCCCGCCGCGGGCGCCGGGCTCCGCCTCGGGCATGAATCCCTCCGAGCTCGCGTACGTGCAGGAGATCGAGCAGGGCCACATGAAGCGCATCCTCGACATCCTCGAGCCCATCGCCGGCCGCGGCAACGTGCGCGCGCAGGTGACCGCCGAGGTCGACTTCAGCCAGGTCGAGCAGACGGCCGAGCTCTACAAGCCCAACCAGGGCAGCGAGCCGGCCACGGTGCGCAGCACCTCGTCCTCCGAATCCGCCTCCGGCTCCGGCGGCGGTGCGTCCGGCGTGCCCGGCGCCCTCACGAACCAGCCGCCGAGCGCCGGCGAGAAGAAGGACGCCTCCGCGAGCGCCGCCAGCAGCAACACGCGCAAGGAATCGGTCGTCAACTACGAGGTCGACAAGACCGTGCGCCACACGCGCGCCCAGGTGGGCAACGTGAAGCGCCTGTCCGCGGCCATCCTCGTGAACCACAAGCGCCCCGTCCCCGCGGCCGCCCCCGCCGCCGACGCGAAGGCCGATCCCAAGGATGCGAAGCCCGCCGCCGCGGCCGTGCCCGTCGCCTTCACCGAGGCCGAGATCGGGCAGATGAACGCCCTCGTGAAGGAGGCCATCGGATTCAACAAGGACCGCGGCGATTCCCTGAACCTGGTGAACGCGCCCTTCAGCACCGAGCCCGAGAGCATCGCCACCGAAACGCCGATCTGGCAGCGCCCGGAGGCGATGTCCTTCGCCAAGGAAGGCGGCAAGGCCCTCTTCCTGCTGGCCGCGCTCGCCTTCGTCGTGCTCGGGGTCATCCGCCCGGCCATGCGCCAGGTGGCCGCCTCGATGGCCAGTGCCGCCGAGCGCGACGTGTCTCCCAGGCCCGAGGCCCTGCCCGGCGCCTCGCCGCTTTCCGCCCTCCCGGGCGCGGCCCCGTCCGCCCTCGCCGACGTCCAGCGCATCGCGCGCGACGACCCGGCCACGGTCGCGAACGTGGTGCGCACCTGGGTCGCGAAGCCCAACTGACGCCCACCGACCCGGACAGCCGCCATGGACGACGAAGGACTGTTGAACAGCGCGATCCTGCTGATGTCGATCGGCGAGGAGCAGGCCGCGGAGGTCTTCAAGTACCTCCAGCCCAAGGAGGTGCAGCGCCTCGGCGAGACGATGTCCAAGCTGAAGAGCGTGGACAACAAGAAGGTCGAGACCGTGCTCGACGAGTTCCGCAGCGCCGCCGGCGCCCAGTCCGCGCTCGTCTCCGACACCAACGAATACGTGAAGTCCGTGCTGCAGCGCGCCCTGGGCGAGGATCGCGCGGCCTTCCTCGTCGACCGCATCCTGCAGGGCCGCGACGTCTCGGGCATCGAGGGCCTGAAGTGGATGGACCCGGCCACCATCGCCGAGCTGATCCGCAACGAGCACCCGCAGATCATCGCGACCATCCTCGTGCACCTGGAGCGCGATCACGCGAGCGGGATCCTGAAGGACCTGCCCGAGCGCGTTCGCAACGAAGTGGTGCTGCGCATCGCGACGCTCGACGGCATCCAGCCCAACGCCCTTCGCGAGCTGAACGAAGTGCTCGCCAAGGTGCTCGCCGGCAACGACCAGTTCAAGAAGGCGGCCCTGGGCGGCACCAAGGCCGCGGCCGAGATCCTCAACTTCATGGGCACTTCCGGCGAGACCGCCGTGGTCGACTCGATCCGCGAGGCCGATGCCGACCTCGCCCAGAAGATCGTCGACCAGATGTTCGTCTTCGACGACCTGCTCGACCTCGAGGACAAGGCCATCCAGCTCGTGCTGCGCGAGGTGCAGGGCGACGCGCTCGTGGTGGCGCTCAAAGGCGCGAGCCCGGAGCTGCGCGAGAAGATCCTGAAGAACATGTCCTCGCGCGCGGCCGAGACGCTGCGCGACGACCTCGAATCCAAGGGCCCGGTGCGCCTGTCGGAAGTCGAAGGCCAGCAGAAGGAGATCCTGAAGATCGTCCGGCGCCTGGCGGACGAAGGCCAGATCGCGCTGGGCGGCGGCGGAGGCGACGATGCCTTTGTCTAGCCGGCTCACGCGCCGCGAGGATATCGGCGTCACCTCGCCCTATCGGCTGGACGCCCTGGGCCAGGCCGGCGGCCCCCGCACCAACGCCGCCGAGAGCGAGGCGAAGCGCGAACGCGACAAGACCTTCCAGGAGGGCTTTCGCGCCGGCGAG
Source organism: Betaproteobacteria bacterium (assembly GCA_016711875.1). GTDB lineage: Bacteria > Pseudomonadota > Gammaproteobacteria > Burkholderiales > Usitatibacteraceae > FEB-7. The sequence goes on from JADJSD010000003.1 coordinate 359,999, forward strand.
GCCGCCGCGCGCGCCCTCGCCGAACGCGAGCAGGCGCGGCTCGACGAGATCCTCGACGCCCACGAGCGCGAGATGGGCCGGCTCAACGAGGACCTCGCCCGCGCCGTGATCGCCCTGGCGACCGACGTCGCGAAGCACGTGACGCGCACCCACATCGCCGTGCACGAGGACGCGGTGCTGCCCGTGATCCGCGACGCCCTCGCCCTCATCCGCGAGGACGCCTCGCCCGCGCGCCTGTACCTCGCCCCGGACGATGCGGCCCACGCCGAGCGTGCCATCGGGGCCGAGCTCGCGCAGCGCGGTTGCCGCATCGTGCCCGAACCGGCCCTCGGCCGCGGCGAATGCCGCCTCGAGGGCGCGCACGCGCAAGTGGACGCCACCCTCGCCACGCGCTGGCGCAAGGCCCTCGCCCCTCTCGGAGACACCCGTGACTGGCTCGACTGAGCGCGACCTCACGGCCTTCCTGGGCCGCTGCCGGACGCTCGAGACGGGCGCCGCGCCCTTCGAGGCCCGCGGCCGCCTCACGCGCGTCGCCGGCGTGGTCATGGAGGCCACGGGCCTCAAGCTCCCGGTGGGCGCCACCTGCCGCGTGGGCGAGGACGGCAACGAGGGCGTCGAGGCCGAAGTGGTCGGCTTCCACGACGATCGCCTCTATCTCATGCCCACCACCAGCATCGAGGGCCTCGCGCCCGGCGCCTGGGTCTCGGCCATGGAACCCGTGCCCGTGCCGCCCGTCCCGGCCCGGCCCGTGCACCGCCTGCGCCGCACCGAGGATTTCGGCAAGCGCCTGCCCGTGGGCGACGCGCTCCTGGGCCGCGTGGTCGACCCGACGGGCCGTCCGCTCGACGGCCTGGGCCCGCTTCGCGCCCCCGATCTCGGGCCGCTGCGCGCGCGCTCCATCAACCCCATCGAGCGCCAGACCATCCGCGAGCCGCTCGACGTGGGCATCCGCGCCATCAATGCGATGCTCACCGTGGGCCGCGGGCAGCGCATCGGCCTCATGGCGGGCTCGGGCGTGGGCAAGAGCGTGCTCCTGGGCATGATGACGCGCTACACCACGGCCGACGTGACCGTGGTGGGCCTCATCGGCGAGCGCGGCCGCGAGGTGAAGGAATTCATCGAGGACTCGCTCGGCCCCGAGGGCCTCGCGCGCTCCGTCGTCGTCGCCGCCCCGGCGGACGTGCCGCCGCTCATGCGCGTGCAGGGCGCGGCCTACGCGACCGCCATCGCCGAGAAGTTCCGCGACCAGGGCCTCAACGTGCTGCTGCTCATGGATTCGCTCACGCGCTTCTGCATGGCGCAGCGCGAGATCGCCCTCGCCATCGGCGAGCCGCCGGCCACCAAGGGCTATCCGCCTTCCGTCTTCGCGAAGCTGCCCGCGCTGGTCGAGCGCGCCGGCCCGGGGCGCAACGGTCACGGCTCCATCACCGCCCTCTACACCGTCCTCGCCGAAGGCGACGACCAGCAGGATCCCATCGCCGACAACGCGCGCGCGATCCTCGACGGCCACATCGTCCTCACCCGCGCGCTGGCCGAATCGGGCCACTACCCGGCCATCGACATCGAGCAGTCCATCTCGCGCGTGATGCAGAACGTGGTGAAGCCCGGGCATTTCGAGAACGCGCGGCGCCTGCGCCAGCTCTGGTCGCGCCTGCACCGCAACCGCGACCTCATCAACCTGGGCGCCTACCAGTCCGGCGCCGACCCGCTGCTCGACCGCGCCATCGTCCTCGAGCCGCAGATCGAGCAGTTCCTGCAGCAGGGCATGCACGAGCGCGCCGGCTTCGGGGAGTCGCTCGGCCGCCTGGCGCAGCTCGTGACCGCGCCCGAGGGCCCGTGATGCCGAAACGCTCGCCCCTCGCCCTCGTGATCGAGCTGGCCGTGAAGAGCCGCGACGCGATCGCCCGCCAGGCCGCCACCGCCGAGAAGCTCGTCATCGACGCCCGCACGCAACTCGACGCCCTGCACCGCTACCACGGCGACTACCTCGCCCGGTCGGCCCGGCGCCCCGAGCACGACACCGCGACCCTCAGGAACTTCAACGCCTTCATCCAGCGCCTCGAGATGGCCATCGTCCAGCAACGCACGACGATGGAGCATCACGAGACGCGCACCGCGGTCCTGAAGGCCGAATACACCCGCGCCGCGATCAAGGTGAAGTCCCTGGAGACCCTCGCCGCCACGCGCCAGGCCGAGGCGCGCCGCGCCGCCGACCGCGCGGAGCGAAAGCTGGAGGACGAGCACGCGAGCCGCGCCGCCCACCACGCCCGCACGCTGATCGCCCGCTGACCCCCGACCCCGACGAGCCCGCCATGACCGCCACCGCCACTGCAGCCACCTCCGCCCGATCGAACCCGGCCCCGTCTCATCCCGGCATGGCGCGGCGCGCCCCCGCGGGCCAGTCCTTCGACGAGGCCATGCTCGCCTTGCTGCTGGGCGGCACCGAGTCGCCTGTCTCGACGTGGACGGCCCCGGGCCAGGCCGGACCCGGCGAATCCGCGCCGGGCGAGGCCACCCCAGTCGACCCGATCGCACTCGACGCTCCGGCCGGGGAAGCGCTCCCGGTCACCGGCGAAGGCGTCGCCACCGCCGAAGCCTTCCCGCTCGCCGAGCTGGCCGCCCAGTGGCTGGCCCTGCGCGAGCCGGCGGCCCTCGCCGTCCGTGGCGAGAGCGATCTGCCCCAGGAAGCTGGCGAGGAAGCCGGCGCCCCGGAGCGTACCGCCGGCATCGCCGGCAAGGGCGCGCGCCGGTTGACGGCCGACCCCTTCGCGAACCCGAAGGCCGGTGCCCGGGACGAAGCCCCTCCGGCCGATGCCGAGCTCGCCCTGCCCCTGCCGGCCGTCGTCGTGGAGAACGCACGCCAGGACACCCGCAAGACCGAATCACTCCTTCCCTCATCGCCGCCGCCCAGGAGATGCGCACCCCGGCCCGGCCGGAGCCCGTGGCCCCGCCGCCCGCCGACGTGCCGACCCTCGCCGCCGAGCCGGGCACGGCCGCCTTCCGCGAGGGCTTCGCCGAGCGCGTCACGATCCTCACGCGCGGCGGCCTCACCGAGGCCGAGATCACCCTGCACCCGGCCGACCTGGGCCCGATCGACGTGCGCATCCGCGTCGAGGACGGCGCCGCGACCTTCCTGTTCGACGCCCCGCTCGCCGAGACGCGCCGGGCCATCGAGGAATCCCTGCCGCGCCTGGCCGAGATGCTCGAAGGCAGCGGCCTCAGCCTGGGCGAGACGCAGGTGGGCCACCCCGGCCAGGACGGGACCGAGCCGGCCCCCTTCGCCAGGCGCCCCGGCCTGGGCCGCGAAACGCCGGACGGCGAGGACGAGGCTCCCCCGCCCCCCGTGCGCCGCGTGACGGTCGCCGCCCCGGGCCGGGTCGACCTCTTCGCCTGACCAATCCCGAATTGACGCCGGAAACCGCCTCTTTTCCGGGGGTTCCGGCGGGGGTCCACTGCGCATAATTCCTCGCATCCCCTCGCGTATCGCACGCGAGACCACCCGAAGCGAGGAACCATGTCCGCCGCCGCCGCCGTACCCAAAGCCGCCGCCGCACCCGAAGCCGCCGCTCCCCCCGCGAAGAGCAAGAAGAAGCTCATCGTCATCGGCGCCATCGCCGCGGTCGTGCTCGCCGGCGGGGGTGCGGGCGCCTTCTTCCTGATGAAGAAGCCGGCCGAGGGCGAGAAGCACGCGGCCGAGGCGCCCAAGGCGAAGAAGACTCCCGCCTTCATCCCCTTCGACCCGCTGGTGGTGAACCTGCGCGACGACGGCGCCGAGAAGATGATGCAGGTGTCCTTCTCGTTCGAGGCCGCCGACTCGAAGGCGGGCGATGCCGTGAAATCGCACACGCCCGCCATCCGCAACCGGCTGATCCTGCTGCTCACCTCCAAGACCTCGCAGGACATCGCCGGGCGCGAGGGCAAGGAGAAGCTCGCCGCCGAGATCCTGGAGGAAGCCCGCCAGGCCATGGGCGCGACCAAGGAAGCCCCGATCGTCGAGGCCGTGCACTTCTCGGGCCTCATCGTCCAGTAACGACCATGGCCGAACAGTTCCTCTCCCAGGAAGAAGTCGACGCGCTGCTCGAGGGCTCGGAAGGCGAGGAAGCCCCCGCCGCGCCGGAATCGCCCGACGGCGTCCGCACGTACAACCTGGCGAGCCAGGAGCGGATCGTCCGCGGCCGCATGCCCACGCTCGAGATCGTGAACGAGCGCTTCGCGCGCAACCTGCGCATCGGCCTCTTCAACTTCATGCGCAAGAACCCGGAGATCTCCGTCGGCCCCGTGCGCGTGCTCAAGTACAGCGCATTCCTTCGCGACATCGCCGTGCCGACGAACATCAACATCGTCTCGATCCGCCCGCTGCACGGATCGGGCGTCTTCATCATGGACCCGATGCTCGTCTTCAGCGTGGTCGACAGCCTCTTCGGCGGCCAGGGCCGCCACACGCGCATCGAGGGCCGCGACTTCACCGCCACCGAGCAGCGCATCATCCAGCGCATGGTCGAGGTGGTCTTCGGCGACTACAAGGCCGCGTGGTCGGGCATCTACCCGATCGAGCTCGAGTACCAGCGCGCGGAGATGCACACGCAGTTCGCGAACGTCGCGCACCCGAGCGAGATCGTCGTCGCCACGACCTTCAAGGTGGAGCTCGGCTCCACCGGCGGCGAGATGCACCTCGCCATCCCGTATTCCACCTTCGAGCCGATCCGCGACATCCTGTTCACCAGCCTGCAGGGCAACACCGCCGAGCCCAACCGGCGCTGGGTGGACATGCTCACGCGCCAGGTGCAGGCCGCCGAGGTCGAGATCGTCGCCGAGCTCGGCCACATCGACGCGACCATCGGCCAGCTGCTCGAGCTTCGCGCCGGCGACTTCATCGAGCTCGACCTGCCCCGCGCGCTCGAGGCCAAGGTCGATGGCGTGCCCCTTTTCGAATCCCGGTACGGCGTCTCGAACGGACGCTATGCCCTCAAGGTGGGCAAGTTCGTGACCCCCGAAACCGCTTCCCATGGAGATGACCATGTCCGCTGAACTCGAAACCGAAGCCGCGTCCGACGACTGGGCCGCCGCCCTCCAGGAGCAAAGCGCCGCCGGCGCGGTGCAGGCCGCCGCGCAACCCGCCGTCTTCACCCGGCTCACGGGCGACGGCGCGCCGGGAACGCCGCGCGACATCGACCTCGTGCTCGACATCCCGGTGAGCCTCACCGTGGAACTCGGCCGCACGAAGATCCCCATCAAGAACATCCTGCAGCTGGCGCAGGGCTCGGTGATCGAGCTCGACGCGATGGCCGGCGAGCCGATGGACGTGCTCGTGAACGGCTGCCTCATCGCGCAGGGCGAGGTCGTCGTGGTGAACGAGAAATTCGGCATCCGCCTCACGGACGTCGTGACGCCTTCCGAACGCATCCGCCGGGCCACGCGGTGAAGCGCGCCGCCCTCCTCGCGAGCGTCCTGCCCGCCGGTGCCCTCGCCGCCGGCGAGGCCGCGCCGGCCGTGTCGGCCGCCCCGATGCTGGGCGCGCTCGTGGCCGTCGTGGCGGCCATCTTCGCCGCCGCGTTCCTCTTCAAGCGCTCGGGCCTGCAGCAATCGGGCGCGGGCGCCTCGCTCCTGAAGCCCGTGGCCACGCTGGCCCTGGGCGCGCGCGAGAAAATCGTCGTGGTGCAGGTCGCCGACCGCTGGCTCGTGCTCGGCGTGACCGCGCAATCCATCCAGCCGCTCGCGGACCTCGAGGCGAAGGACCTGCCCGCCGCGCCCGCCGCCGCCGCGCCTTTCGCCGGACTCCTCGCCAAGGCTTTGAAGCGCCATGACTAACGCACGACGCATGGCCCTCGCGGCCGGACTCGCCGCCCTGGCGGCCGCCGGCCTCGCCTGCGCCCAGGCGAGCCCTCTCGCCGTGACCAGCTCCGCCACCGGCGGCACCACGACCTGGTCGGTGCCCGTGCAGACGCTGCTCATCTTCACCGCGCTCTCGTTCCTGCCGGCGGTGCTGCTGCTCATGACGGCCTTCACGCGCATCGTGATCGTCCTGTCGCTGCTGCGCCACGCCCTGGGCACGCAGACGACTCCGCCCAACCAGGTGATCATCGGGCTCTCGCTCTTCCTCACCTTCTTCGTGATGTCCCCGGTGGCCGACAGGATCGCCGAGGATGCGTGGAAGCCCTACAACGAGGGAAAGATCCAGATGGAGGAGGCCCTGAAGCGCGGCGAGGCCCCGCTCAAGGCCTTCATGCTCAAGCAGGTGCGCGAGAACGACCTCGCCCTCTTCGCGAAGCTCGCCAAGACGCCCGCCGACACCAAGGCCGCCGACATGCCCTTCCGGGTGGTGGTGCCCGCCTTCGTGACGAGCGAGCTCAAGACGGCCTTCCAGATCGGCTTCATGGTATTCGTGCCCTTCCTCGTGATCGACCTGGTCGTCGCGAGCGTGCTCATGTCGATGGGCATGATGATGGTCTCGCCGGTGCTGGTGTCGCTGCCCTTCAAGCTCATGCTGTTCGTGCTCGCGGACGGCTGGAACCTGCTGATCGGTTCGCTCGCCGCCAGCTTCGCCACCTGAGGACCGGCCATGAACCCGCAAGCCACGATGACGTTCCTGATGCAGGCGATGGAGCTGATGCTCGTCGTGTCGGCCCCGCTCCTCGTCTCGATCCTCGCCGTGGGCCTCGCCATCAGCGTGCTGCAGGCCGCGACGCAGGTGAACGAGGCGACGCTCTCCTTCATCCCGAAGCTGATCGTGGCCGCGCTCGTGCTGATCGGCACGGGGCCGTGGCTGCTCGCCGTGCTGGTCGACTACCTGCAGCGCGTCCTCACCTCCATTCCCACCGCGATCGGCTAGAGGCCGGCCGTGATCTCCTTCACCACGGCGGAACTCGAGGCGTTCATCGCCACGGTCCTGTGGCCCGCCGTGCGGGTGCTCGCGCTCTTCGCGACCGCGCCCGTCCTCTCCCACCGCACGATTCCGCGGCCGGCGAAGGTCGGCCTCGCTCTCGCCATCGCATTCGTCCTCGCGCCCGTCCTGCCCGCGCCGCCGCCGGTGTCCCTCGCCTCCGGCGCCGCCTTCTCGCTCCTCGCGCAGCAGGTCGCCATCGGCGCGACCCTGGGCTTCGCGGTGCGACTCGCCCTGGCCGCCATCGAGATGGCGGGCGAGGTGATCGGGCTGCAGATGGGCTTGTCGTTCGCCGGCTTCTTCGACCTGTCGAACCCGCAGGGGGCCAATGCCGCCGGCAGCCTGATGGGCCTCGCCGCGACGCTGCTCTTCCTGGCCATCGACGGGCACCTGCTCGTCATCGGGGCCCTGGCCGAGAGCTTCACCGCCTTCCCGGTGGGCGAGTTCCCGCGCCAGGTGTTCGCGTCGAACGAATTCACGAAGCTCGGCGGCCAGGTCTTCTCGACGGCCCTCTCGCTCGCGCTGCCCATGATCACCGTCATGCTCTTCGCGAACCTCGCGCTCGGAGTCATCGCGCGCGCCGCGCCGCAGCTCAACATCTTCTCCTTCGGCTTTCCCTTCTCCATCCTGCTCGGGCTCGTGGCGCTCTTCTTCACGACGCCCTACCTCGCCGACCCGCTGCAGCGCGCGCTCGCGGCGAGTTTCGCGATCTTCATGCGCTGATCGGGGTAATGCCGGGCGGCAGGAACGGGAGGCGGCGGGGACTGAAGGCGGCGGGGACTGAAGGCGGCGGGGACTGGAGGCGGCGGAAAAAGGGATCGACGATCGTCCGCCTGGGATCCTGCGCCGCCGCGCTGCGCGCCGCGGTTCCCTCGAATCGAAAATTGGCCCGGCGGCTGCGGAACTCGCGGCCTCTAGCGATCGAGCGGAAGACCCACCCGCTCGATCCTTGCACACTCAAACAGTCCTCGCCGAAACCCCGGGCCATTTTCCGATATCTCGGCGCGATCCAAGTTGGACGTTCGTCGATCCCCTTTCCCGCCGCCGGAACCATCGGGGCTGCGGCGAGCAGAGTCGTGCATGCGCTCCAGGCTCGCGACATCGGAACCACAGTGCTCTGGCGACCAGCGTCATGCACACACTTACGGTCCCGCATTGGTTGGCACCCATCCGCATCACTCCCAGATGCTCGAAGTTCGCGACACCGTCGCCGGAAGGCGATGTCGAGCCATCCGCCAACTTCGGGCCCGCCGAGATGTCGGAAAAATCCCTGGGGTTTCGGCGAGGACTGTTTGAGTGTGCAAGGATCGAGCGGATGGGTCTTCCGCTCGATCGCTAGAGGCCGCGAGTTCCGCAGCCGCCGGGGATTTTTCCGACTCGAGGGAACCGCGTCGCGTTCAGCGACGCGGCGCTGGCACGCAGGCGGCGGATGGCTCGACATCGCCTTCCGGCGACGATCCCCGAAATGCAACGACCTGGAATCCCCCGACTGCGCGACGGACTACTACTGGCACTGCGCCTGGCAGCGCCGCGCGATATCCGCCTGGGTGATCGGACCGCCATCCCACGAACGGGCGTCCGAGGGGATGTAGCAGGTGCAGACGTTGTACGTCGTGCTGGTGGTCACGCGCGAGACGGTCGAAAACCTGGATGTGGAAGCGTGGGAGGACGGCGTGCCGTAGGCATTGGCCCAGGGGTTCTCGTTCTGCGCGCGCCAGGAGGTGGGGCCGACGGGCGCCGGGTCGAAGGACGGGCGCTTGAAGGCCGTGCGGTAGTCGGTCAGGAGCGAGGCCACGAGGCGCCACTCCGACAGCTCGCGCTCCCGGCGCAATTGCTCGGTAAAGAGCGACTGGGAGTGGCCGTAGGTGTAGCCGAAGCTGTCGTATTGCGCGTCGGCGGGAAGGCTCGAGACGAGGCCTGCGGCGGCGGCGAGAATGGCGAGAAGGGTGCGGGCGGGTTTCATGGCCGGGAACCTGTGGGGGGCGATCTCGCGCATATCCTAGTCCCGACTCGCGCCGGGCGCTGTGCGCTGCATCACAACCGGCGATGAAATCGGGGCGCCCCGACCTCGGGCGCCCCGGGGGGCTGTTGCGGCCCCCGTGTCGCGTGGCCCCGAAGGGCCGCTAGTTGATCGGCAGGCGATGCGCCGGTGCCCCGGTCGTCTTCGGCAGGGTGAGCATCAGGACGCCGTCGGCATACTTCGCCTCGGCGCGGCCCACGTCCACGTCCATCGGCAGCGTGAAGGCGCGGGACATCGTGCCCACGTAACGCTCGCTGCGAAGGACCTTGCCGTTCTTCTCGTCCACCTTCTCGCGGCGCACTTCCGCCGCGATCTGCACCATGTTGCCTTCCACGTCGACGCGGATGTCTTCCTTGGCGACGCCAGGCATGTCCGCCTTCACCAGATAGCGCTCGGGGGTCTCCTCGACATCGACCTTGATGGCGGGAGGCGCCGCCTCGGCATCCATCCAGACCGGCGGCAGCATGCCCTTGAAGACACCCGGAACGTTCGTCTCGAAGAGGCTGAAGGGTCTCAAGGTTCCCATGACATCCTCCATTCCGGTTGCCGCGACGGCGTCACTTCCACCGCCGCACGGTCCCGAACATTTCCGGTGGCCGTGATTTCACGCTACGCCCGCGCGGCGAGCGCGCGTTGCCGCGGGTCAACGAAAGGCGAGAAAAAAGCCGGCTAGCCACGCGCGGCGAGGCAATCGGCGAGCAGCCGTGCCGTCTCCGCCAGGTGCTGTTCCGTGAGACTGCACACGGCGGCCGCGTTGCCGACCCGATAGGCCGCGAGAATGGCGCGGTGCTCCGCCTGCGCCTGGAAGCGGTAGTCCGATCGCGTGAGCAGCAGCCGCACGAACCGCTCGATCTGCCGGTCGAGGCCTTCGATGATCTCCAGGAGTCGCGGCCGCGCAGCGCGGTCGGTGAGCAGCCGGTGGAACCGCCAGTTGATCGAGAGCCACGCGCTCGGGTCCTCCAGCCGTTCGGCTTCGTCGAGCAGGTGCGCGGCCTCGTCACAAAGCGCCGGGTCCGACTTCGGAAGCGCCCAGCGAAGCGCCTGCGTCTCGAGGGTGCCGCGGATCTCCAGAAGTTCGAGCGCCTCGTCGGGCGACATGCCCCGCACCGTCGCGCCGTGGTTGCGCTTGAGGGTGACGAGGCCCTCGGCCGCCAGGTGGCGAAGGGCCTCGCGCACCGGGATGTGGCTCACGCCGAAGTCCGCCGCGATGGCGTCCTGCCGCAGCGGCTCGCCCGGCGCCACCGTGCCCGAGACGATCGCGTGGCGCAGCGCGTCCGCGATCACGTCGACGCGCGGCCGCGGGGCGGGCGGTGTGGCGGGCGTGTCGGCAGGCAGGTAGATGGTTTTCATATATGCCGTGGCATGCAGATTGCTCAAGCCTCAGGCAGCAAAGTCGATGCCAGCCGGGACATGAGAATGCAATTTACTGTTTTGCCTCGATTTATCCAAGAGAGGGCTGGACATCCCGCCGGCGCCCGGCTGAGAATCGCACCGTTCCCGTGCCGATGAATATATGAAATGCACCGAATTGGCCGCTCACGACACCCGCCGGAGGAATCCATGATCACCGCCACCGTCCGCTACCGCCTGCCCGCCACCATCGACAAGGAAGCTTGCCGCCGGCACTTCCACGGCATCGCGCCGGGGTTCGCCGAGGCGAAGGGCCTTCTCAGCAAGCACTTCATCTGGAGCGAGAGCGGCTGGGCCGGCGGCGTCTACCAATGGCAATCGCTCGAGGACGCGCAGGCGTTCTATTCCGGCCCCTGGCGCGCGGGCATCGTGGCCCGCTACGGCATGGAGCCGCTCATCGACTACTACGAGGTCTTCGCGCGCACGGACAACGAGCGCGGGAGCGTCGAAACCTACTGAATCGCCCGCGCCCGGCCGGCCGCCGGGACCCCGTCCCCAGCCACAGGAGTCGCCATGGACCGCCGTTCCTTCCTGAAGCAGGCCAGCGCCGCGAGCGCCGGCGCCGCCGCCACCTATTCCGCGCCCGCGCTCAGCCAGAACCGCCTCGAGTGGCGCATGGTCACCGCCTGGCCCAAGGGCCTGCCCGGCCTGGGCGTCGGCGCCGAGCGGCTCGCGAAGCGCATCACCGCCATGTCCGAGGGAAAGCTCACGGTGAAAGTGTTCGCCGCGGGCGAACTGGTGCCTGGCCTGCAGACCTTCGACGCGGTGCAGAACGGCACGGCCGAGATGGGCCACGACACGCCGGGCTTCCACCTGGGCAAGCACCGCGCGTTCGCGTACTTCTTCGGCGCGCCCTTCGGCATGTCCTACTCCGAGCACGTCGCCTGGCTGGACCACGGCGGCGGGCAGGCCCTCTGGGACGAACTGGGCGCCAAGTTCGGCGTGAAGAGCTTCGCCATCGGCAACATCGGCACGCCGCCCTTCGGCTGGTTCAAGAAGGAGCTGAAGAGCGTCGCCGACTTCAAGGGCCTCAAGATGCGCCTGCCGGGCATGGGCGCGGAGATGATCAAGCGCCTGGGCGCGGTGCCCACGCTCATGGCTCCGGGCGACCTGTTCCCGGCGCTGCAGTCCGGTGCCCTCGACGCCACCGACTTCACCGGCCCGGCGAACGACCTCGCCCTGGGCTTCCACCAGGTGTGCAAGTTCTACTACTGGCCCGGCATCCAGAAGCCCGGCGCGGTGCAGCAGGTGGTGATCAACAAGGCGAAGTTCGACGCGCTGCCCGCGAACCTGAAGGAGATCGTGACGGTCGCCTGCCAGGCGGGCCACCAGGACATGCTCGCGGACTACAACCACCTCAACTCGCAGGCGGCGAAGGTGCTGAAGGAAAAGCACGGCGTGAAGTTCCTGCGCCTGCCGGACGAGATCCTCGTCGCGCTGGGCAACGCCGCCGGCGCGCTCCTGAAGGAAGAGCGCGAGAAGCTCGATCCGCTCGGCCGCAAGATCTGGGAATCGTACTTCTCGGCGCGCACGGAGCTCATGGCGCTCACCGAGGGCGCGGACCGCGCGATGTACAACGCGCGCGCCCTCAAGTTCGACTATGTCTGAGCGGCGCGCGGGGGCGGGTCGGTGAGTCCCGCCCTCGCCGAGCGGCTCGTCGCCCTGTCGCGCCGGATCGACGCCTTCAACGACGCGGCGGGCACGCTCGCCGCGTGGCTGGGCGTGGGCACGGTGGTCCTGTGCTTCGCCTCCGTGTACCTGCGCTACGCCTTCGGCATCGGCTTCACGTGGCTGCAGGAGTCCTACGTGTGGACCCACGTGTTCTCGATCATGCTGGGCTCGGGGTTCGCCCTCCTCGCCGGCGGCTTCGTGCGCGTGGACCTGCTCTACGAGCGCTTCGGCAAGCGCCTGAAGGCCGGCGTCGACTTCGCCGGCACCCTCCTCTTCATGGCGCCCTTTCTCGCGATGACGGCTTTCTCCGGCTGGGCGTTCTTCCTCGCCTCGTGGAAGATGAACGAGTCATCGCAGCAGCAGGACGGCATCGCGGCCGTGTACGCGCTGAAGGCGAGCCTGCTCCTGTTCGTGCTGGTCGTGGGCCTGCAGGGGCTGGGGCTCCTCGCCCGGGCCGCCGCCGGGGCGTTCGCCCCGCCCCCGGAGGCCTGAGGTGGATCCCACCGTCATCGGCGAGATCCTCTCCGTCGCGCTCTTCGCGGGCGCCATCCTCGCGCTCCTCGCGGGCTACCCGATCGCCTTCACGCTGCCGGGCATCGCCCTCTTCTTCGCGCTGGCGGGATGGTCGCTCGGCGCCTTCGACCTCACCTACTTCAACTCGCTGCCGCTTCGCTACTGGGGAATCATCACCAACGAGGTGCTGGTCGCGGTGCCGCTCTTCGTCTTCATGGGCGTCACGCTCGAGCGCTCGCGCATCGCCGAGTCCCTCCTCACGACGATGGGCCAGCTCTTCGGCTCGATGCGCGGGGGCCTGGGCGTCTCGGCCATCATCGTCGCGACCCTGCTCGCGGCCTCCACGGGCATCGTGGGCGCCACCGTCGTGACCATGGGCCTCATCAGCCTGCCGGCCATGATGAACGCCGGCTACGACAAGCGCCTGGCCGCCGGGCTCATCTGCGCCTCGGGCACGCTCGCGCAGATCATCCCGCCCTCGACCATCCTCGTTTTCCTGTCCGTCATCCTGCAAAGCGCCTACAGCCAGGCGCAGATGGAGAAGGGCAACTTCCAGCCCGACACCCTCTCGGTGGGCGACCTCTTCGCCGGCGCCTTCATCCCGGGCCTCATGCTCTCGGGGATGTACCTCGTCTGGGTGCTCGGCAACGCGTGGCTGCGGCCGTCTTCCGCGCCGGCCGTCCCGCTTTCGGCCGAGCAGAAACGCGGGCTCGCGCGCAAGGCCGTCATCGCGCTCCTGCCGCCGCTGCTGCTCATCATCGCCGTGCTGGGCTCCATCATCGCCGGCGTGGCGACCCCGACCGAAAGCGCCTCCGTGGGCGCCGTGGGCGCGCTCCTGCTGATGCTCGTCACGCGCCTCGCGGAGCACTTCTCGCGCGCCGCGGGGCCGCAGGCCGTCGAGCGCACGCTCTTCCGCTTCTGGATCGGCTTCGTCGCGCTCCTCGTCGCGCTCTCGGCCGCGACCGGGGCCCTGGGCCTGCTCACGCTCATGCTCGCGCTCCTGCTCGCGAGCCTCGCCGCGGCCCTCGCGATCGGGGACGTGCGCCGCGCGCTCTCGGCGACGATGCGCGAGATCACGCGCTCGAGCCTCGTCATCACCGCGATGGTGTTCGTGATCTTCTTCGGCGCGAGCGTCTTCTCCGTCGTCTTCAACCGGCTGGGCGGCGACGTGCTCGTCGGGCAGCTTCTGGGCACGATGCCCGGCGGGGCCACGGGCGCGCTGATGATGGTGATGTTCATCATGTTCGTGCTCGGCTGCTTCCTCGACCCCTTCGAGATCATCTTCATCGTGGTGCCCATCGCCGGGCCGATCCTGCTCAAGATGGACATCGACCCGGTGTGGCTCGCCATCCTCATCGGCATCAACCTGCAGACGAGCTACCTCACGCCGCCGTTCGGTTTCTCGCTCTTCTACCTGCGGGGCGTCGCGCCGCCGGGCCTCACGACGGGGGACATCTACCGGGGGATCCTCCCGTTCGTCGCGATCCAGGCCCTGTGCATCGCCTGCGTGTGGCTCTTCCCGCCGCTCGCGACCTGGCTGCCCAAGGTCCTCTACGGGTAGGCGCCCGGCGGGCGGCTATGATGGTCTCCTCGCGTGCACCCGAGGGTGACCATGGCATCCGCCAAGCGGCTTTCCGAGAAGTGGTTCCAGCGCGGCCTGTGGCTCGTCGCGATCGCGTTCGCGTGGTTCCTCACCGGGCTGGGCGAGGCGGTCGTGAGCGACCTGCCCAAGGTCGAGCGCGTGCGCACCATCGAGGACTTCGTCGACAAGGGGCAGTACGCCGCGCTCAAGGCATCGGCCGAGGCCGCGAAGCTCGCGCGCAAGAACGCTCAGGCCGACCTCGACCAGGCCCGGCTCGTGCTTCAGAAGGCGCAGGCGGACACGCGCACGGCCCGCGACCAGCTGAACAACGCCATCGCCTCCAAGCGGGCCACCGAAAGCGCGGCGGGCGACCCGGAGATCCGCCAGCGAAGCCTCGGCCTCGACAACCTCGTCGCCGAGGAACGCGCGGCCCTCGCGAAGGTGCAGGCGCTCGACAAGGCGCTCCTCGACGCGCGCCAGCAGGACGAGCGCGCCGCGGGCGCCATCGCCGAGATGCAGCGCGGTGTCCAGGACCAGATCGACGCGGACCGGCGCGCCCAGGAGCTGCGCGTCTTCGGCTATCGCCTCGCGCTCACCCTGCCCTTGCTCGCCCTCGCCGGCTGGCTCTTCGCCCGCAAGCGCCACGGCCCCTACTGGCCCTTCGTCTGGGGCTTCGTCTTCTTCGCCCTCATCGCGTTCTTCGTCGAGCTCGTGCCATACCTCCCGAGCTACGGCGGCTACGTGCGCTACGGCGTGGGCGTGATCGTCACCGTGCTCGTGGGCCGCTACGCCATCGTGGCGCTCAACCGCTACCTCGAGGAGCAGCGCAAGGTCGAGGCGAAGCCGGAGGCGGAGCGGCGCAAGGTGCTCGCCTACGACGTCGCCCTCGCCCGGCTCGCCAAGGGCGTTTGCCCCGGTTGCGAAAGGGCCGTGGATCTCAAGGACGATCGGGTGGATTACTGCCCCCACTGCGGCATCGGACTCTTCGACCGATGCGCGACGTGCGCGGGCCGCAAGAGCGCATTCGCGATGTACTGCTTCGCCTGCGGCGCCGTGGCGCGGGCGGATCCCGGCCTGTCAGCCCAACCTGACAATTCAGCCCCCCGCCAGCCAAACCCCTGACGGCGCGCAAGCCGGCCCCGCAACCCCCGCCTAGAGTGGGGATATGGTCCGACTGCCTGCGTTGCTGCGCGTCGCCCTGGCCTGGTTGTTCATGGCGGGAACCGCGCTGGCCTCGCCGGTCGCGCCGCAGCTTCGCGATCTCGCCGTGCTGGAGGACACGGAGGGCCGCGAGACGATCGCGAGCGTCGCGACCGCCGGCGACCGGTTCACGCCCCTGCCGGCCGGCATGCTGGCCGCCGGTTACTCCCGCAGCGTGCGGTGGGTGCGCTTCACCGTCGTGGCGCCGGCCGGCGAATGGTGGCTCGACGTGATGCCGCCGTACCTCGACGACATCCGGCTCTATTCGCCGGCGCCCGGCCGGCCGGGCCAGTTCACGCAGCGGCAGGCCGGCGACCGGCTGCCGTTCGCCGAGCGCGAAGTGCCGTACCGGGGCTTCGTCTTCCGGCTGCTGCAGCCCGACGAAGCGCCGGTCACCCACTACATCCGCCTCGAGACGACCAGCTCCTCCATCCTGGTGCCACGCCTGTACTCGGCCGAAGGCTTCCTCGGCGCCGTCGCGTCGGACTACGGCTTCCAGGTCGCGACGCTCGGGGCGCTGCTCGTCGTGATCGTCCTCAACGCGGTCGCGTGGTATTGGCTCCGCGACACGCTCGCGCTGTGGTTCCTCGCCTTCCTCGGGACGCTCTCGCTGAACGTCGCCGGAAACTCGGACATTCCCGCGCAGTTCCTGTTCGCCAGGACGCCCTGGGCCTGCGACTACTGGACCACGCTCGCGAGCCTCGCCGCCATCGCCGCCGGCAACGCGTTCTACAAGCGCCTCTTCGCGATCGACCGCCGGCGCCCGGTGCTGCACCGCGTGTACGTCGCGATGCAGGTCGCGCCCCTCGTCGCGATGCCGGCGGCCTTCGCCGGCTTCTACCCCGAAGCGATGCGCGTGCTGCTGCCCGCGGTGATCGCCATGAACGTCGTCGGCTTCGCGCTGGCCGTCCAGCAGTGGCGTCAGCAACGCCCGGGCGCGGGGCTCGTCCTGCTCGCGGTCGCCATCAGCTTCGGCGGCCTCGCCGCGTTCGTCCTCGTGCTGCTGGGCGCGTACACGAGCCACGACGTGCTCCTCTACGGCCTGCAGGTGACCTCGCTCGGCAGCATCCTCGCGCTGCACGTAGCGCTCGGTGCCCGCTCGCGCGCCCAGCGCGACGAGCGCCTGCGCCTGGACTATCTCGCCCACCACGACCCGCTCACGCAGCTGCCCAACCGCACGCTCTTCTTCGACCGCGTGAGCCAGTCGATCGCGCGATCGCGGCGGCGTCGAACCTCCTTCGCGCTCCTGCTGATCGACCTGGACCGCTTCAAGCCCGTGAACGACGCGTGGGGCCATCCGGTCGGCGACCTGGTACTCAAGGAGGTGGCCCGCCGCCTCCAGGATGCCGTGCGCGAGTCCGACACGGTGGGCCGCATCGGCGGCGACGAGTTCGTGGCCCTCCTGCCGGACATCGAAAGCGCGGCGGCGGCCGAGCCCGTGGCGATGAAGATGCGCCTGGCGGTCGCCGAGCCCATCGTCGTGGCCGGCCGCACCGTGCGCATCGACTGCAGCATCGGCATCGCGATGTACCCCGAGCACGGTCACGACGAGGTGAGCCTCGTGAACAACGCCGACCGCGCGATGTACGAGGCCAAGCGCGAGGCCGCCGGATCCGTGCGAACATTCCGGCCATCCCCGACGCCCACCGGAGCCCCGTCATGAACGCCCGTTCCCTGCTCGCCGCAGGCGCCCTCGCCCTCGCCGGCTGCGCCTCCACGACGCTCACCTCGCAGTGGGCCGATCCGGCCCTCGGCACCACGAAGTTCGACCGCATCGCCGTCGTCTTCCAGCACCCGGACACCGGCCTGCGCCGTTCCCTCGAGGACGCGATGGCCGCCTCGATCCCGAACGCGACGCCCGGCTACCGCGCGATCGACGACGCGGACATCCGTGACGAGCAGCGCACGGCGGACAAGCTCAAGGCCGCCCGGTTCGACGCGCTGGTGCTCATGCGCATCGTGAGCCTCGACAAGGAAGTCACCTACGTGCCCGCGACGATGCACGGGCCCGGGATGCCGTACGGGCGCATGCGCGGTGGCTGGGCCTACGGATGGGGACAGGTCTACGACCCCGGGTACCTGCGCACCGACCGGATCCTCACCGTGGGCACGAGCGTCTACGCCCTCGCGGACGAGAAGCTCGTGTGGACGAGCCGCTCGGAGACCTTCAATCCGGGCGACATCCGGAAACTCGTGAAGGACGTCGTCGAGGCGAACGCGAAGGCGGTGCGGAAGGAACTGGGGCGGTAGGCCGGCGCCCGAAATCCGCTCAGGCCGCCCGGGGACTCGCCGACGCGCCCGACGGCGTGTCGAGCGGGAAGGACTCGTTGATGGCAAAGAGGGCCAGCATCAGGTCCTGAGCGTCGTCCATCGGCCGCTCGGGCGCGATGCCGAGCAGGCCGTCGAGGATGGGCTGCACCGGCAGCAGCGAGACCGGCAGCCGCGACGCCGCCCGTAGCGGCTCGCCATCGGCGCCTTCGGTCGTGCGGTCGGCCACCGTGCGCTCGCCCGTGAGCATGGCGTGCAGCAGGCCGCCCAGGGCCGCGTAGTCGCGGCGGGCCGGCAGCAACGCGGCCGCGGGCGAGGAGAGGCGGTTCTCGACGCGGCGCGTCACGTTGAAGTCCGTGAGGACGAGCGACTGGTCGCTCCGGAAGCGGAAACTCTCCAGGCCGAGCCCACCGTGCACGATGCCGGCCTGGTGCATCGAATGCACGGCCATGCAGGCCTGCGCGATCGCGTTGAGGGCGCGGCCCACCGGCAGGCTCCCGCGGATGGATTCGCCGAGCGTCGGGCCATCGAGGTACTCGAGCGCGACGAAGCCGGCGGTGTCCGTCGAGCCCACCTCGTAGAGCGCCACCACGTGCCGGTGCAGCACCTCGGCGAGCTTGCCGTATTCCCTGAGAAAGCCGTCGAGGAATGCGGGGGGTACCGAGGCAAGCCGCACCCAGCGGATCACTTCCATCCGCTCCGAGCCCTCGGCCTTCGCGAGCCACGTCTCGACGCGTTCGCCGCGGCGCAACTGGCGCTCGACCACGCGGCCCGGGATCGAGGGACGCTCGCCCGTCACGGGCCGTCCCGGCCGCACGACGAGCGTTCGGTCAGCGGTGGCCGAGTCGACGTCGCCCGCCAACCGCGAGAGCAACGTGTTGGCGAGGAGCGCCTCGCGCACCTCGCCGATCCGCGCGAGGTCCGACGCGCGCGCCGCCGCCGGTGCGTAGCCCCCGATCTCCACGATCGGAATGACCACGCCGTGGTCGGTATCCGTGAGGCTCGAGCGCTGCCCGATGGCGAAGCGCGAGCCAGCCTCGACGGCCGTGGCCTCCGCGCACGCGATGCTCCAGTGCAGGCTCTTCGCGCGGCCCTCCAGGCGCGGCGCCAGTTCCGCCGACGGGCCCGCGATGCCCGGCACCAGGTGCCCGCCGACCGTGAGCCGCGCGACGATGACCTCGCCCGTGTGGATGCCGCACCCGATCGAGATGTCCATGGCGCGAGCGGTGGGCAGGTTCAAGTCGGCCCAGCGCTTGGCCAGCCGGGTGCCGCGGACGATGCCCAGGGCGGCGTCGATGGCGCGCCCCGCATGGCGGCGCGACTCCCCGGGCGTCTCCTCGAACAGCGCAACGAACTGGGTGGCATCGCCGCGGACGATCCAGCCGCCGGATTCGAACACGGCCTCGCGTGCCTGGGTGCCGAACTCGACGAGCATCCGGTCGAGCGACGTGGCGGGCATGGCCTTGGCGAGGGAGACGAAATTGCGAACCGTGACGGCGAGCACGGTGGCGCGCTTCGTCTCGAGGAGCGCTCCTGACGCCGTGCCTCGGGCCGGGGCCGCCGCGGGCGCGTGGGCGGCGCGCGCATGCCGGTCGGCATCGGAATCGCCGGCCGAGGCACCCAGGCGGGCGCGCACGGACTCCAGCAGCACGTCGCGCGTGAGCGGCTTGGTGAGCGCCCCGCCCGGCTCGATGGCGAGCGCCTGCGCGAGCTTCGCCGGGTCCTGGGACGGAACGAGGAAGACGAGGGGCACGTGCGCGCAGCGCACGTTGGAACGGATGGCGGCCGCGAGCGCGAAGGCGCCCAGGCCGCCGATCTCGCTGTCGATCAGGAAGAGGTCCGGCGGTTCGCCGCGCAGCGCCTCGAGGGCACGCTGCCCGTCGTCGAAGGGCGCGACGGCGATTCCCGCCGTGCCCAGGTGCTGGCGGCACCATTCGCGCAGGGACGCGTCCTGCTCGACGAGGAAGATACGCGGCATTTGGGGGAAGAAGCTGCCGAAAGATGCAGTCTAGCGCGGCGTTCGTGACGAATCGCCCCGCGGCGGTGCGGGCACTGCCCGCCTTTCGTTACGGTTGAAATGAAGCGCGCCGGTCAGGGAACCGGCCCGGGACGCGCACCGTTCAGCCGTCACCCGGCCCGGCCGCGCGAACCCGCCAATCCCGGCCCCGCGCGGCCACGGCGACCGGCCATTCCGTCCCGAGGGACAATTCCCGGATCGTCCAGTCGGCGCGGACGCGCGAGCCCTCGCGGGGCGTCACGCGGGCGAGCCCCGCGCCCTCGAAGGCGATCTCGAAGCTGTCGACGGGCAGCCCCAGGCCCTCGCCCTCGCCCTTCAGCACGGCTTCCTTCGCCACCCAGTAGCGGAAGAATGCCGGCACCTGCCGATGCGCGGGCAGGCCCAGCAGGACCTCGAATTCCGGGGCCGCGAAGGTCGAGCGGGCGAGCGAAAGGATGTCCAGGTCGGGCCGCACCCGTTCCAGGTCGACGCCGATCTCGCATCCGTCGCCCACGGCGAGGACGGCCCGGTGCTCCGAATGGCTCAGGTTGAACGACAGGCGCCGTGCGTGCGGTCCGGCCACGACCGGCTTTCCGTGCGGCTGCGCGTCGAAGCGCAAGTCGGTCGCTTCCAGGCCGAGATGCCTCGCGAGGACGTGGCGAAGGACCCCGTGGGCCACCACGAACCGCTCGCGCAGCAAGGGGAACGCGAATCGGGCGGCTCGAGAACGCTCGTCCGGCGAAAGGAAGCGGGCGCACTGTGCCCGTGTCGCCTCGTCGACGTCCAGTTCGAAGGACCAGAGGCACACTTCGCCCGGTTGAACCTCCAGGGACCCGGTGCGGGACAGCAGGGATGCCGGTTGGATCGCGACGACGGGATCGGGTGTCGTCGATCCGATCTCACGGGATGTCATGGAACTCGATGTCGTCGCCTTCGCCTGCAGGCTCCGACTTCGCGCCGACGGCGAATGGGGTGCTTTCCACCCACTGCGTCACCAGGCGGAAGAGTTGCGCCCGCTGCGCCTCCGTGCTGAACGTGTGGTCGACGCCAACGAGGTATTCGAGCTGGAGCCGATCGCCGAAGGCGAGGCGGGGAAACGCGTCGAGCACCTGCTCGCGGTAGTTGTGCCGGTCCTCGACGCCGCTGGTGAGGGCGATGAGGAAGCGCACGCCCTGGGCGAGCGCCGCGCGATAGCCGCTTTCGAGAATCGCGTGAACCTCCCGGCTGCGCAAGTTGGGGCGCGAGGCCGCTGTCTCACGGTCGTTGCCGAAGAGGTTGGCGGCCAGCCGACGCACCCGCGCGTTGCGCCCCGCGATCACGTTGTACCAGACCTTCGGCCGGAAGAGTCGCGGCAGGTAGTGGTGAAAATAGTAGCGCCGCGTCCGGGGCGTGGAGGGATCGAACAGGGCCAGGCCGACCACGCGCGGATCCTTGCCCGCATAGACCAGCGAATGGTCGGCACCGGAGCACAGGCCCATCAGCACGACGCGGTCAAACCGCCGCGCGGATTCAAGCCAGTCGAGAGCCTCGTGGATGTCCGCCATGGCGCCATCGACAGGGGCGAGCCCGTCGGCACGCGCCGGGCTGTCGCCGATGCCGGAAAGGTCGAAACGCAGGACGGCGTGTCCGCGGGCCGCGAGCGCCCGGGCAAGCAGCACGGACATGCGTCCGGGGCCGACGCGATGAATGATGCCCGCATTGAGCAGCACGATCGCGGGACGCCCCGTTGCGGCGGCGGGGTCGACAGGCTCGGTGAGAATGCCCACGAGGGACCGGCGCGGTCCCAGCAAGAACACCTGCTCCCGGAACCTGCCCGTCATGGGAACCACGCCGTGATCCGCCTGAGTACGTCGACGGGCACCGCGCCCGGACGGAAATTCGCATCGTTCAGCCAGATGGGCGGAGACGGGATGCATTCGACCTCCGCGCCTTCCGCGAACATCGCGCGAAGGTCCCGGCACGCGACCTCGCTCCCGGAGACGACGATCCGCGCGGGCACCGCCAGTTTCGGCACCAGCGCCCGGAGGTCGATGGCTTCGATCTCGCCCGCGAGCGCGGGCGTCAGAGCGAAGCCATCGATCTCGAGCGTGCCTTCGGCAGCGCGATGTTCGGGCGCGGGTGCGCCTGCCCCCTGAGAGGCGATCCGTTCAAGCTCGCGAAGGTAGGCTTCGCCCGAGCACACCGGATCCCACAGGCCGAGCGAATCGGCGATCCCGGGCTTGCGCGCCACGAGGCTCGCCGCCAGCGACGCGCCCAGGCGCAGGCCGATCACGCCGACCCGTTCCGCCCCGGCCGTATCCCGCAGTTCCCCGATCGCCCGCTCGATGTCGTCCTGCCAGCCGGCGAGGGTCGCCTCGTGCAGTTCGCCCGCCGAGTCGCCCGTCCCGTAATAGTCGAATCGAAGGACGTCGACGCCGACCCCCGCCAGCTGGTGCGCCAGTTGGCGCATCGCGCGATGCGCGCTCAGGTACTCGTCGCCCCATGCCGGACACAGGACGACGGCGCGCCGCTGCGCGCGGCCCGCGTGCGCGGGCGCATACATGCCGAAGAGCCGGTGCGCGCCGGTCCCGAAGAACATCGGCGTCATGGCGAGGTCCCGGGCCGCGCGGCCGCCACCTGCCGCAGGCTCTGGAAGAACAGGGCGCGAGGATCCAGGCGCCATCCGGTCTTGCGTTCGACGACCGAGGCCACTTGCAGGGCGAGCAGCGAATGCCCCCCCAGCTCGAAGAAGTTGTCGTGTGCCCCCACGCGCTCGATCTTCAGGGCGTCGCGCCAGGCCTCGGCCAGAAGCTGCTCGAGGCCGGGCGCGGGCGGCTCGGCGCTCGCCTCGGCGCGCCGCGTTCCCTGGAATGGATCGGGCAACGCCGCCCGGTCGGTCTTGCCGTTCGGCGTGGAAGGTATCGCCTCGAGGGCGACGAACACCGACGGCACCATGTAATCCGGCAGTTGCTTGCGCACGAAGCCGCGGATCTCGCTGGCGGTGGGCTCCCCGCCGGCCACGTAGACCAGGTAGGCGACGAGCCGCAGGTCGCCCGGCGAAGCTTCCCGTGCGAGCACGACGCACTGCCGGACAGCCTCGTGCGCGGCGAGCACGGCCTCGATTTCCCCAGTTCGATGCGGAAGCCGCGCACCTTCACCTGGTGGTCGCGCCGGCCGAGGTACTCGAGTTGGCCGTCGGCGAGGAATCGCACGATGTCGCCCGTGCGATAGAGGCGACGCCGTCCGACGCCGGGCAAGTCGAGCGTCACGAACTTCTCGGCCGTGAGCTCGGGCCGGTTGCGATAGCCGCGCGCGAGCCCGTCTCCGCCGATGCACAGCTCGCCCCCGACGCCGATCGGCGCGGGCAGGCCCGAGGGCTCGAGCACGAACACCTGCGTGTTCGCGATGGGCCGGCCGATCGGGATCGCCCGGGACGCATCCCGCACCCGGGCGAGCGTCGACCAGATGGTCGTCTCGGTCGGGCCGTACAGGTTCCAGAGCTCGCCGCGCGTCGCGAGGAGCTTCTCGGCGAGCTCGCGTGGGAGCGCCTCCCCGCCGCACAGCATCTTGAGTCCCGGCCGGCCCTGCCAGCCGCTTTCGAGCAGCATCCGCCATGTCGCGGGCGTCGCCTGCAGCACGCTCGCGCCGCTGCTTTCGAGGAGTTCCGCCAGGCGCGCGCCGTCCGTCGCCGTCGCGCGGCTCGCGAGGACGACGGTGCCTCCGCACGTGAGCGGACCGTGGATCTCCAGGCCGGCGATGTCGAACGACAGCGTGGTGACCGACACGAACCGGTCGGCTTCGCCGAGCCCCGGCTCGCGCTGCATCGAGCCCAGGAAGTTTACGACCGAGCGATGCTCGATCTCCACGCCCTTGGGCCGCCCGGTCGATCCGGACGTGTAGATGACGTAGGCGAGGTTGTCCGCGGCGGGTTCGCCGGCCAGGTCGTCCTCCGGCCATGGCGCAAGCTCGGCCGCGTCCCGGTCGAGGCAGACGGCCCGCACGCCGGCCGGCAGCGCGGACGCGAGGCTCTCCTGCGTGACCACCGCCGCGAGCGCCGCGTCCGCGATCATGTAGTCGATGCGGTCCTTCGGGAACGCCGGATCCAGCGGCACGTAGGCGCCGCCAGCCTTGAGGATGCCCAGCAGCGCGACGACCATGCCGGGCGTGCGCTCCATCCACACGCCCACGAGCGATTCGGCGCCGACGCCCAGCGCGCGCAGGTGGCGCGCGAGGCGGTTGGCCCGCGCGTTCAGCTCGCCATAGCTGAGCCGCTCGTCCTCGAACTGCACCGCGACGGCCTGCGGCGAGCGCGCGACCTGGGCCTCGAAGAGCCCGTGCACGGTCTCGGCCGCGGGCACGTCATTCGCGGCGCCGGTGCCCTCGCGCGCAAGGCGCCCGACCTCCTCGTCCCCGAGCATCGCCAGGTCGTCGACGCGCGCGTCCGGTCTCGCCACGAAGCCCTCGAGCAGGCGGCGGTAATGCCCGGCCATGCGCTCGATGGTCGAGGCGTCGAAGAGGTCGGTGTTGTACTCGAAGAACGTCCAAAGCCCGTCGTCGAGGTCGAAGACATCGAGCGCGATGTCGAAGCGCGCGGTCGTCCCGGGCGAGGAAATCACCTCGGCCTCGAGTCCCGGCAGTTCGAGGCGCGTCTGGAATTCGCTCTGCAGCCCGAACATCACCTGGAAGAGCGGCGTGTGGGCGAGCTCGCGCTGCCTCACGAGCGCGTCGACCAGCATGTCGAAGGGCATGGCCTGGTGCCGGTACGCCCCCAGGGCGAAGTCGCGCACCCGGGCGATCACCGTCGAGACCGTCGGCTCGCCCGAGAGATCCGCGCGAAGGACGATGCTGTTGGCGAAGAAGCCGATGACGTGCTCGACTTCGGCGCGATGGCGATTGGCGATCGCCGTGCCGACTCCGAAATCGGCCTGGCGGCTGTGCCGGTAGAGCAGCACCTGAAACGCCGAGAGCAGCGTCATGAACAGCGTCGCCTGCTGCGCGCGCGCGAGCGTCTTCAGGTCCGCGGCGAGCTCGACCGGCAGGCGCACCGCGAGGCGCGCGCCGGCGGCCGTCTGCATCGACGGGCGCGGACGGTCGGTCGGCAGCGCGAGCACCGGCGGCATACCGGCCAGGCGGCGAAGCCAGAAGGCACGGTGTTCGTCCAGCGCGCCGCGCGCGAGCCAGCCGCGCTCCCATTCGACATAGTCGAGGTACTGGACCGCGAGCGGGGGAAGCGCAGGCGCCCTGCCCGTCGCGTGCGCGGAGTAGAGCGCCTGGAACTCCCGGAGCAGGATACCGACCGAGAGGCCGTCGCCGATGATGTGGTCGAGCACGAAGAAGAAGACGTGCTCCTCGTCGGCGAGCCTCACCAGCATCGCGTGCAGCAGCGGCGCACAGGCCAGGTCGAAGGGGCGCCCCGCGATCGCCGCCGTCTCGCGCGCGAGCGCGGCTTCGCGCGCCTCGCCCGCCAGGTGGCCCAGGTCGACCCGCTCGATCCGCACGCGGGCGTCCGGGTCGATCGTGCAGCGCGGCGCGCCCTCCACCGAAAGGAAGCGCATGCGCAGGCATTCGTGCCGCGCAACCAGGTCCGCCAGGACGCGCTCGAGCGCCGCGACGTCCAGGCGCCCCTTCATCCGGATCCCGTCGGGCATGTTGTAGGCGACGGTAGCCGGGTCCATCTGCTTGATGAACCAGATTCGCTGCTGCATGTGCGAGACGGGCATGGCCGCCGTGCGCGGCACCGTCGCGATGGGTTCGTCCGCCGGGGCCGCCGCCGCCGGGCCGCCGCCCTCCCGCAATCGCGTCTTGATCTCGTCCTTGCGCCCGGCGATCTCCGCCCGCAGCGTGTCGGTCAAGGCGCCCCGCGGCGCGTTGACCGACAGCTTCTCCCCGTCCAGGGCCAGGCGGATGTCGAGCGCCTGCAACCGGGCGAAAAGGTCGGCGAGCTCGCTCACAGGGTCAGTTCCTCACGGGGTTGGTCGAGGTACGCCGCCTGGGCGGCCACGGTAGTGTGCCGGAAGAGCTCCGCCATCGGCAGGTCGTGCCCGAGCCGCGTGCGCAGCGCCGAGTGCACCTTCACAAGCAGGAGGGAATGCCCGCCCAGCTCGAAGAAATCGTCGTCGCGCCCGATGCCCTCGGCACCGAGCACCTCGGCCCAGATGCCGGCCAGCATCCGCTCGGTGTCCGTGGCGGGCAGCGCGCCGCGACGCTCACCTCCGGCTAACGCCCCTTGCGGCGCCGGCAGCGCCGCGCCGTCGACCTTGCCGTTCGCGGTGAGGGGCAGCGCGTCGAGCGGCACGAACGCCGAGGGCACCATGTACGCGGGCAGCGCCTCGGCAAGCCGGGCACGTATTGCGGGCAGGTCGGTCTTGCCGGCCGCTACCAGGTAGGCCACGAGCCGCCGGTCTCCCGGGGTGTCCTCCCGCACGACGACGACGCTCTGGCGCACGGACTCGCAGCGGCCGAGCACCGCCTCGATCTCGCCCAGCTCGATGCGGAAGCCGCGGATCTTCACCTGCTGGTCGATGCGCCCGAGGTACTCGAGCTCCCCCGACGCCCGCCGCCGTGCCAGGTCCCCGGTGCGGTAGAGCCGCTCGCCGGGAACGAAGGGGTCCGGCACGAAACGCGCCGCAGTGAGGTCGGGCCGCGCGAGGTATCCGCGCGCGAGGCCCGGGCCGCCGACGTACATCTCGCCCATCACGCCGGGCGGCGTGGGCTCCAGGGCGGCGTCGAGGACGTGCACGCGCAGGTCGCCGATGGGCTCGCCGATCACGCTGCCCTGGGCGCCGTCGAGGTCCTCGAGGCCAATAGGCCGGTAGGTGACGTGAACGCATGTCTCGGTGATGCCGTACATGTTGACCAGCCGCGGCTTCCTGTCGCCGTGCCGCTCGAACCACGGTCGCAGGCGCTGAAGCTCGAGGGCTTCCCCGCCGAAGATCACGTAGCGCAGGCTCGTCGGCCGCGCGGCGCCGGTGGCGGCGTCCGCCTGCATGAGCTGACCGAAGGCCGACGGGGTCTGGTTGAGCACGGTCACGCGCTCGTCCTCCAGCAACTGCCGGAACGCGTCCGGGGCGCGCGTCGTCGCCTGCGGCACGACGACGAGCCGGCCACCGTAGAGCAGTGCGCCCCACAGTTCCCAGACCGAGAAATCGAAGGCGACGGAGTGGAACAGGGTCCACACGTCGTCGGGCCCGAAGCCGAACCAGCGCTGCGTGGCGGTGAAGAGGCGCTGCACCGCGCGATGCGCCAGCATCGCTCCCTTGGGCCGGCCGGTCGACCCGGAGGTGTAGATCACGTAGGCCAGGTCGTCCGGCGCGTTGCACGGCGCCGGGTCGGTGTCGGGACGGTCGGCGAGCACCTCGTCGACGACGATGGCGACCCCGTCGTATCCCGGCAGCCGGGCCTCGAGGCCGCGCTGCGTGACGAGCACCCGCACCTTGGCATCGGCGAGCATGAAGGCGACGCGATCCGGCGGGTAGGCGAGATCGATCGGTACATAGGCCCCGCCGGCCTTCACGATGGCGACAAGGCCCACGACCAGGTCGATCGACGGCTCGCAGCAGAGGCCGACCAGCGCTTCGCGTCCGACGCCCGCCTCACGCAGGCGATGCGCCAGGCGGTTGGCGCGGCGGTTGAGTTCCGCATAGCTCAGCTGCGTGCCGGCGAAGGAAAGTGCGATCGCCTCGGGACTGCGGCGCACCTGCTCCTCGAAACGCTCGGGCAATGTCCAGGCCGGGCCGTCGCTCCCCACTACCGCGCCGGCGCCCTCGATCAGCGCGAGTCGTTCGGCGCCCGATAGCAGCGCGAAGCCGCCCAGCGTGCCGCCCGGATCGGCGACGATGCCTTCGAGCACGTTGCGAAGGTGCCCGGCCAGGCGCGCGATCGTGCTTTCGTCGAAGAGATCCGCGTCGTACTTGAAATGCAGCGCGAGCGGGCCCGCGATGTCGATCACCTCGAGCGTCAGCACGAATTGGCCCAGCTGCTGCGCGAGCGCGAACTGTCGCAGGCGCAAGCCGCCGAAATCGACCGATCCCGCCGACGCCGTCGGCATCAGCATGGGCGCGAGCTCGCGCAGGCGCTCGAAGTTCTGGAGCACGAACATGGTCTCGAACAGCGGCGAGCGTCCCGGGTCCCTCGCCGGATGCAGCGCCTCGACGACCCGGGGGAACGGGCAGTCCTGGGCCTCGAGCGCGCCGAGCAGGGTCCGGCGCACC
The DNA here is from genome assembly GCA_016711875.1 of Betaproteobacteria bacterium. Lineage (GTDB taxonomy): Bacteria > Pseudomonadota > Gammaproteobacteria > Burkholderiales > Usitatibacteraceae > FEB-7. The sequence continues at coordinate 387,728 of JADJSD010000003.1, forward strand.
TGGGCGAGCAGCTCGCGCAGGGACATCCCGGCGTCCAGCCGCGAGCGCAGCGCCACGGTGTTCACGAAGTCGCCGACCACGCGCGTGGTCTCGGGCCTGTCCCGGCCGAAGGTCGGCGTGCCGACGATGACGTCCTGCGTCCCGGTGTACCGGAACAGCAGGGTCTTGAACGCCGCGAGCAGCACCACGTAGAGCGTGGTCGACTCGTTGCGCGCGAGCTGGCGCAGCCCGTCGCTCAGCCCCGCATCGAGCGAGACCGCGAGCGTGGCCGCCCGTGTCGACCGTCTCGCCTGGCGGCGACGATCCGCCGGCAGCTCGATGCGCGCGCGCGGCTCCGCGAGCTGCGTCCGCCAGTAATCGACGAGGCGCCGGCCTTCGGGCCCCTCGAGCATCTGCGACTGCCAGCGCGTGAAATCGGCGTAATCCGTCTCGGCGCGTGCGAGACCTGCCGCCGGCCCGCCGGTGGCCTCGGCGTAGAGCGAACGCAGCTCGTCGAGCAATTGCATCTGCGACAGGCCGTCGACCGCGATGTGGTGCGCGGTGACCAGCAGCACGTGGTCGGCGTCCGCGAGCCAGAAGAGGTCGGCGCGCAGGACAGGCCCCTTCTCCAGGTCGAAGGGCTGGCGGTAGGCCGCCTCGACGCGCCGGCGCAGTTCGTCCTCGTCGATGCCGGGAACGTCGTGGACGTCCAGCGCGGCGACGCCGTTGCCGGCGATGCGCTGGACCGGCAGGCCGGCCACGACGGGATAGGTCGTGCGCAGGATCGCGTGGCGGTCGACCAGCGCCTGCAGCGCCTGGCGCAGGGCGGCCACGTTGACGGGCGATACGACGCGCGCGCTGAACGCCACGTTGTACGCGGCGCTCGCCGGATCCTCGCGGTGCACGAGCCAGAGGGAACGCTGGTTGTACGACAGGTCGCACGTGGTCTCGCGCTCCGCCGCCTCCGCCCGCAGAGAGGCGAGCACGTCGTCGCGCCGCGCGCCCAGCTCCGCGCGCAGCTCCGGCGTGAGCGCCCCCTGGGGCCCCCGGAAGCGCAGGCGGTCGCCCTCGAACCACAGCGCCACGCCGCGCGCGAGGAGATCCTGTACCAGGTCGCCGGCGGCTCTCATCGTCCCGCGCCCTCCTGGCGGGAGTGCGGACCGAAGCGTCGGCACGGACTTGCGCGGAAGGCGGTCAAAGCGAGCCCTCCTCCCCAGGCCGGCTCGGGCAATGCCGGCGCAACGGCGCCGGCTGCCGCATCGTCCCCGCGCCGCTCCAGGGCCTCGAGCAGTGTCGCGCCGAGTTCCGCGAGGCTCGGGCCCCGGAGCAACTGGGGAACCGAGACTTTCACGCCGAAGGCCGCGTGCAAGCGGTTGCGCAGCTCCATCGCCATGAGCGAGTCGAGCCCCATTTCCATGATCGAGCGCCGCGGGTCGACCGGTGCGCCCTCGCCCAGCGCCAGCACCTGGACGAGCTGGCCGGCGAGATACGCGAGCAGGACGTCGGGACGCTCCGCGGCGTCCGTCTCCTCGAGAAGCCGGCGCATGTCCACGGCCTTCGGGGTCGGCGCCGCCGCGCGCCCGGACGCGGCGAGGCGCAGGCCGGAGAGAAAGGCCCCGCCCTGCGCCGGCAGGCGTGCGCGGTCCATCGGGATCGCGGCGAGCTGGGCGGCCCGGTTGTCCCGGAGCATGGCGCCCAGCATCCGCACGCCCTCGACGGGCTCGATCATCCGCAGGCCCATCGCGGCCCATCGGCGCCGGTGCTGCTCGTCCACCTTCGCGGCCATGCCGGTACCCGACCAGCTTCCCCAGTTCACGCTCAGGGCCGGCAGCCCGCGCACCGCGCGCAGGTGCGCGAGCCCGTCCATGAAGCTGTTGGCCGCCGCGTAGTTGCCTTGCCCCGGGGCCCCGAGCAGCGCCGCTCCCGCCGAGAAGAGCACGAAGAAGTCGAGCGGCAGGCCGGCCGTCTGCCGGTGCAGGTTCCAGGCGCCGCGGACCTTGGGCGCAAGGACAGTCGCGAAGCGAGACGGTTCTAGCTCGGCCAGCGTGCCGTCGTCCACGCGGCCGGCCGCGTGGATCACGCCGCGCAGCGGCGGCAACCGGGCCGCCAGGTCACCCAGGACCCTCGCCAGTTGGCCGGCGTCGGCGACATCCGCCTGCGCCGGCTCCACCTGCACGCCCTGCGCGCGCAGGCGGTCGAGCACGGCATGGGCTTCGGCCTGTGGCGCGCTCCGGCCCAGCAGTACCAGATGGCGCGCGCCCTCGGCCGCGAGCCACTCGGCCGTCGCGAGGCCCAGCCCGCCCAGGCCGCCCGTCACGAGGTAAGTGGCGTCGCCGCGGATCGCGGGCGCCACCGCCTGCGTGATCACGATCTTGCCGACGTGCTGCCCCTGCGCCATGCAGCGGAAGGCCTCCTCCGCGCGCTCGACTGGATAAAGGCGCCGCGGCAGCGCCGTGAGGCTTCCCGTCGACACGTCCCCGAGCAGGCCCTGCAGGCGCTCGCGCATGCGCGCGGGATCGGCCGCCGTGACCTCGCCCAGGTAGAGGCGCGTGTACTCGACCGAGGGAAAGCCTTCACGCACACGCGCGGCGTCCCAGTCGTCGGACTTGCCGATCTCGATGAAGCGTCCGCCCGGGCCCAGCAACCCCAATGTCGCTGGGATGAACTCGCCCGCCAGCGAATTGAGGACGATGTCGACGCCCCGGCCGCCGGTGGCGCGTCCGAAGTCCTCGACGAAGGCGAGCGAGCGCGAGTCGCTCACGTAGTGCGCGCCGAGCGACCTGGCGAGCTCGCGCTTGGCGGGCGTCCCGGCGGTGCCGTAGATCTGCGCGCCCGCACGCCGCGCGAGCTGCAGCGCGGCCATGCCGACGCCGCCGGTGATCGCGTGGATGAGTACCCGTGTGCCCGGACCCATGCGCCCCAGCGTGTTGAGCGCATGGTCCGCGGTGAGGAAGGTCACCGGGATCGTCGCGGCGGCCGCGAAATCGACGTTGGCCGGCTTCCTTGCCGCCATCACCGCGGGCACCGTGACCCACGTGGCGAAACTGCGGTCGGTCATCGCGACGACCTCGTCGCCGACCGCGAGGCCGCTCACGCCCTCGCCGAGCGCCGTCACGACACCGGCGCACTCGTTGCCGAGCGGCCCGGGATCGCCGGGATACATGCCGAGCGCGTTGAGCACGTCGCGGAAATTGAGGCCCGTCGCGTGGACGCGGATCTCCACTTCGCCTGCCGCGGGCGGGTCGCGCGGGACGTCCTGGCGCACGAGGTTGCCGAGCGACCCGCGCTCCAGGATCGCGAGCCGCCGGTTGGCGCCGGGTTCGGCCGGGTCCGGGTCGTAGGGGCGCAGCCGCGCCACCCACCGCGCACCGGCGCGGATCGCGATCCGGCGTTCGTCTTCAGGGCGGCCCAGCACCGCGTGGATCGGAGCGGAATCGTCGTCGCTCGCGACGGGATCGAGGTCGAGGCGCACACAACGCAGCGCAGGATGCTCGGAGTCGATCACCCCTGCGAGACCCCACAGCGCGGCCTGCACGGGATCGGGAAGCGACCCGGCCACGGCCTGCGCGCCGCGTGTGACGATCCACAGCCTCGCCGGCACCTCGGCGAGGGATTGCGCCTCCCGGAGCATGCGGCCGAGCGCGGCCGGGAGCACCGCGTCGATCGACTCCGGATCGTCGGGGTCCCCCGCCGCATCCAGCGCCGCCAGCGTCACGATGCCCTGAAGGTCCCCGGCGCCGGCGAGAACGCGCCGCCAGCCGTCTCGATCGGCGACCTCGGCGGCCGGCACACAGGTGGCGGTGGCACCCGAATCGCGCAGGCGCCCCGCGAGCCGCTCGCCGATGCCGCCCCCATCACCCACGACGAGCCAGCGGCCGCGAGGCGACGCAAGGGGCGCTTCGACGCCATCGGCCTGCCAATGCACCTCGAAGCACCAGGACGGCGGACCGGTCCCCGCCCGCGCGCGGGCCAGCGCCTCGCGCGTGATGCGGCGCATCTCCACGCCCTCCAGCCGCGCGACGATCGACCCGGCCTCGTCGAACAGCGTCATGTCGGCGCGCAGGACATCGGCATCGCCCGAATCGGCCATGCGCACGCGGCACCATGCCTGTGCGACGCCCGGACGGTGGACCCGGAATCGCTCGACGCCGACCGGGAGGTAGCGATCCACCGCGTCAGGCGAGCCTTTCGCCTCGAGGCGCCCCAGCAACGGCACACCCATGAGCTGGAAGCAGGCGTCGAGAAGCGCGGGATGAACCAGCATGCGCGCCGCCTCGGCGGCGACCGCCGCCGGCAACACGATGCGGCCGAGGACTTCGCCCGGTGCACACCGGATGGCGGTGATGCCCCGGAAGGTCGGTCCGTAGGCCTGGCCTAGCGCGTCCAGGGTGGCATAGAAATCGGCCGCGGAGGGAGCCGCCGTCTCACCGGCGAGTGACGTATCGCAAGGCCCGGCCGGCGCGGCCGCCTCGCCGGGCTCGACGGTGGCCGTGGCGTGCACGCGCCACGGGGACAGCGCGTCCTCGCGGCTGAAGAGCTGCACCGTGCGGCTCGCCCCGCCCGCGGGCGTCACGACCGCCTGCATCGTGACCGTGCCTTCGGGCGGCAGCATGAGCGCCTCGCGGATCACGAGGTCGCGCAGCACCACCGCCTCCTGCGCCATCGCCTCGCGCCCGGCCGCGAGGCAGAGCTCGAGAAACGCCGTGGCGGGCAACGGGGTGAACTCGAAGATGCGGTGATCCGCCAGCCAGGGCTGCCGCGCGAGCCCGAGCTCGCCCTGGTAGATGCCGAGCGGACTCGCCACGACGCCCCCGAGCAACGGATGCCCGCTCGCCGTCGCGGCGAGGGCCGCGCGCGGCGCGGGCAGTTCCTGCCAGTAGCGCTTGCGCTGGAACGGGTACCCGGGCAGCTCCGTACGGTGGCGATTCGCGTCCGGTCCCCACAAGGCGCGGGCATCGAGCGCGGCGCCCAGGACATGGAGCTGGCCCAGGGCCTCGAGCAAGCAGGTCTCGTCGTCCCGACCCTTGCGCAGCGATCCGACATGCGTGCGACCGGCGGCGCCCTCGACGCGCTGCGCCATCGCGGTGAGCACCGGGTGCGGGCCGACTTCGAGGAACACGCGCAGGCCGTCGCGCTCGAGCGTCGCGAGGGATTCGCCGAAGCGCACCGCCTCGCGCAGGTGCCGCCGCCAGTAGGTGGCGCCGAGGATCTCGTCGCCCGCGGCTCGTCCGGTCACGTTGGAAATGAGGCCGATGGCGGGCTTCGCGAAGCGCACGCCGGCGGCGGCCGCCTCGAACGGGTCGAGGATCGGATCCATGAGCGGCGAATGGAAGGCGTTCGACACCTTGAGGCGCTGCGTCTCGACGCCCTGCGCCGCGAGGTTCGCGAGGGCGCGCTCGAGCGCATCGAGGTGGCCCGAGATGACGGTGTTCTGCGGCCCGTTGCATCCCGCCACGGCGAGAAGTGGCTCGCCCTCGATGGCGGCGCGCGCGAACGCCTCGTCCGCGAACACGGCGGCCATGCCGCCCTCGCGGGGCAAGCCGGCCATCAGGCGCGCGCGCGCCGCCACCAGCCGGAGCGCGTCCTCCAGGCCCATCACGCCGGCCACGCAGGCCGCGACGAATTCCCCCACGCTGTGGCCCATCACGGCCGTGGGCACCACGCCCCAGCTTCGCCAGAGCGCCGCGAGGGCGTACTCGTGGGCGAAAAGCGCCGGCTGCGTGTAGCGCGTGTCGTCGATGGCCGCGGCATCGGGCTGCCCGCGCAGCACCTCGAGAAGCGGACGGTCGAGGTGCGGGACCAGCAGCCGCGCGCACTCGTCGAGCGCCTCGCGGTAGGCCGGCTGCGCGTCGTAGAGGCCCATGCCCATGCCGGCGAACTGCGCGCCCTGCCCCGTGAACAGGAACACCAGCTCGGGAGCGACCCCGCTCGAGGCGGTGCCCCGCAAGAGCCCCGGCGCCGATTCGCCGGCGACGAAGGACCGGAGCAGGCCGCTCGCCTCGGCGCGGGTTCGTGCCACCACGGCCAGGCGTTCGGGAAAGTGGGCGCGCGCGACGGCGGCGCTTCTCGCCACCGATCGCAGCGACGGCCCCGACGCCTCGGCGAGCAACTGCGCGAAGCGCCCGGCGAGGTCCTCGAGCGCCTGCGGCGACTGCGCCGACAGGGTGAGCAGCTGCGGCCGGCCCGTGTCGGGCTCGGCGGGGACGTCCGCCGGCGGCGCCTCCTCCAGGATCACGTGCGCGTTGGTTCCGCTGAAGCCGAACGAGCTCACGCCGGCGCGGCGCGGGACGCCCGGCGGCGTGGGCCAGGCCGTCGCGACCGTCGGCACCCGCAGGGGCAGCGAGTCCCACGCGATCATCGGGTTGGGTGAGTGCAGGTGCAGGTGCGGCGGCACCGTCGCGTGGCGCAGGGCCAGGATCGACTTGATGACGCCCGCCACGCCCGCGGCGGCCTCCAGATGGCCGACATTGGTCTTGATGCCGCCCACCAGGAGAGGGGACGCGGGCGGGCGATCGCGGAAGACCTCGCCCAGCGCCTTGATCTCGATCGGGTCGCCCAGCGAAGTCCCCGTTCCGTGGGCCTCGACGTAGCCGATGTCCGCGGGCTTGAGTCCCGCATTGGCGATTGCGGCGCGGATCACCGCCACCTGGGCGCGGCCGTTGGGGGCGGTGAGCCCGCTGCTGCGGCCGTCCTGATTGACGGCGCTGCCGCGGATCAGCCCGAGGATGCGATCCCCGTCGCGTTTCGCGTCGCCCAGCCGCTTGAGCACCAGCATCGCGCAGCCTTCGCCGCGGACATAGCCGTCGGCTGCGGCGTCGAAGGTGCGGCAGCGCCCGGTGAACGACATCATCCGTGCGCGCGAGGTGAGGATGGAGCCTTCCGGCGAGAGCAGGAGGTTCACGCCGCCGGCGAGCGCCAGCGCGCACTCGCCGCTGCGCAGGCTCTGCACCGCCCAATGCAGGGCGACGAGGGACGACGAGCAGGCCGTGTCGACCGGCACGCTCGGGCCGTGCAGGCCGAGCACGTAAGACAGGCGCCCGGCGGCCATGCTGTGCGCGGTGCCCGAGGCGGTGTACGCGTCCCCGAGCGTCATCTGCCCGCTCTGCGCGAGGCGGATCACGTAGTCGTTGGTGGTGATGCCCGCGTAGACCGCCGCATCGCCGCCCGCGAGCGACGTCGGCGCGATGCCGGCATGTTCGAGCGACTGCCAGGCCACCTCGAGCAGGAGGCGCTGCTGCGGGTCCATGCTCGCGGCCTCCCGCGGGGAGATGCCGAAGAACGGCGCGTCGAAGCGGTCGACGTCTTCCAGGAAGGCGCCCCACCGCGAGTACGTCTTGCCGACGGCGTCGGGGTCCGGATCGAAGAGGGCGTCGATGTCCCAGCGATCGGCGGGCACCTCGGTCACCCCGTCGACGCCGTCGGCGAGCAGGCGCCACAGGGCGTCCGGGCCGTTCGCACCGCCCGGAAAGCGGCAGCCGATGCCGACCACGGCGATCGGCTCGGATCGGGCGCGCTCGGCGGCGGCGACCTTCGCCTCGAGCTGGTCGATGGCGAGCAGCGCGCGCTTCAGGAGCGCCGCGTGATCGACCGGGCGCGCTTCGCTCATGGATTTTCCGGGCCGGAGAGCCGGTCGAGGCGGCTGGCGAGCCGCTCCGCCAGTTCGTCCGACGACAGGTCGTCGAGCCCCCCGGCGGCCGGTGCCGCCGCCGCCACCGGTACCTCCGCCGTCTCGGCCGCGACGATCTCCTCGGCGAAGGCGACGCTCGCCAGGTGATCGACCAGCGCCGCCACCGTCGGGTGGTCGAACGTGAGCGTGGCCGGGAGCATGCGCTCCACCGACTTGCCCAGGCGGTTGCGCAGCTCGACCGCCATGAGCGAGTCGAGGCCGAGCTGCCGCAACGGTTCGTGTATGTCGAGCGATTCGGCCCGCGCGAGGCCGAGCACCTTCACCGTCTGCTCGCGGACGTGGTCGCGCAGCAGCGCGAGCCGGCGATTCGGCATGGCCGCGCGGATGCGATCGCGCAGGCTTTCGGCGGGCGCGACGGGCGCGACCGGATCCTTCGACGCGGGCCGTTCAGCGCGTACCCCGGCGACCAGCTCCGCGAATAGCGGCGCGAGGCGGCCGCCTTCGGCCTCGGACAGGTGCGACCAGTCGGTGTCGAGCACGCCGACCTGCGCCGTCGCGAACGGTCCGCCCGGCCGCGCCCCGCGCATGGCGAATTCGAGCGCGGCGAGGCCGTCGGCGGGCGAAATCGGCGCGAGGCCGGCGCTGCGCACGTCGCGATCGACGGCCGCGCCGATCTCCGCCCACGGTCCCCAGTCGATGCTCACCGTCGGCTGCCCGCGCGCCTGCCGGTACCAGGCGAGCGCGTCCTCGAAGGCATTGGCGGCCGCGTGGTTGGCCTGCCCCGCCGATCCCGCGAGCGAGGCCCCCGAGGCGAAGAACACGAGAAAATCGAGATCGCGCGCCTGGCGGTGCAGGTTCCAGGTGCCGAGCACCTTCGGACCCATCACCGTGGCGAAGCGCGGCCAGGCCTGTCCGGCGATGACGCCATCGTCGAGTACCCCCGCGCAGTGCACGATGCCCGCGAGCGGCCCGGACTGCGCCGCGATCCGCGCGAGCGCCGCGTCTACGTCCGCGGCGCAGGCGACGTCGCCCTGGAGCACCAGCACGGCCGCGCCGCCGGCCTCGAGTTCCGCGATGACTCCGCGTGCTCGCTCGTCGGGTGCGTGACGGCCGAGGAGCGCGATGCGGCGCGCTCCCCGATTCGCCAGCCAGCGCGCCACCCGCAGTCCGAGTCCGCGCAGGCCCCCGGTCACCAGGTAGGATCGCGCCGGGTCGATGCGCGCCTCGGCGGCCGTCTCCGACGCCGGACGCGCGGCCCCGCGAACCAGGCGTCGCACGAGGCGGCTGGCGCCGCGCAGCGCGATCTGGTCCTCCGAGCCCGCCGCGAGCAGCTCGCCCGCCAGGGCGCCCGCGCTCGCCTCGCCGTCGGCGTGCGGATCGAGGTCGATGCGGCGGCAGGCGAGTTCCGGATGCTCGATCGCGACGACGTGGGCGAACCCGCAAAGCGTGGCCTGGGCGGGGTCGGCCGACTCCCCGGGCGCCGTCGCCTGCGCACCCCGGGTGACGAACCAGAGCGGGGGCGGCGCCCCGCCCTCGTGGGCCGCGAGGCGCTGCACGATCGCGAGCGCCCCGCCGACCAGGGCCTGCTGCCCCGCCATGAGCGTCTCCGGCGACGTCGAATCGTCCACCGCGGCATCGAGCGCGGCGAGGTGCACCAGGGCGCGGCAGGGACGGGCGAGTGCCGCACCCAGCGCGGCCTCGTCGCCGGCGTCCACCCGCTCGACGACATCGCCGCGCGCGCGAAGGCCCTTTTCCAGCGCATCGGCCACGCCCCGCGCGTCCGGCACCACGATCCAGCGCGCCGGCTCGCCCGGAGCGGCCGGTGCCTCGGCGACGTAGACCGCCTGCTGGCGCATCACCGGCCCCGCGTCCTCCCCGGGGAAGGCGATGGCATCCGCGAAGCCGAGCTCCCCGAATAGCGCGAGCCACGACGGGCGCGGCATGAGCGCATAGTCGCGGCGCTGCGTGTCGCGATAGCACCACCAGCCGTCGATCAGGCCGACCGTGAGGTCCCCGAAGCGCTGCGGCGTGGCTCCCTCGAGCAGCACCAGGCGTCCGCCGGGAGCGAGCAGGTCGCGTACGTGGAGAGCGTCACCGCGAGATCCGGCGTCGCGTGCAGCACGTTGGCGCCGATCACGATGTCGAACGAGGCCGGCTCGAAGCCTTGCGCACCCAGGTCGGCGCCGATGTCCAGCAGCTGCGTGCGCAGGAACGACACGCCGGGAAACTTCTCCCGCGCGCGCTGCAGGAAGAGCGGCGAGACGTCGGTGAAGCAGTAGTCGACGCTGCCCGCCGGCAGCGACTTCAGGTGCGGCAGCAGGTATGCGGTGGTGCTGCCGGTGCCGGCGCCGATCTCGAGCACGCGCAGGCGCCGCCCGCCCGGCCAGGCGGCGAGCAACGCGCCGAGCGCCGTCGCGATGAGCGCGTTGTACGTCCGGGCCGGAGGCGAGTTCTGGTACAGGCGCTCCGTTTCCGCGAGCGAGCCTTCCGGGAAGAGCAGCGTCAGCGGATCGACCGTGCCCCGCATCACGCCGGCGAGGCCCGCGGCGCAGCGGTGCGTGAGGCCCAGCTCGGCATCGCAATCCGGATGCGCGGCGAGCAGCTCGAGGTGACGCGCCTCGGGATCGATCCGCGCCGGCGCGGCCACCACGTGCCACGCGCCCTCGCGAGCCTCGAGCACGCCGTCCTCGCCCAGGATCGCGAGCAGGCGCTCGAACAGGCGCCGGTGGCGTTCGCCCACGCCCAGGCGCCGGCGCAGCGGTTCCGTTTCCAGCCGGTCGCCCGGCACCAGGGCGAGGCCCAGTTCGGCGAGCGCCCGCACCACGTAGGCGGCGGCGAGCGCGTCGAGTCCTTCCATGAATCCAGCATAGGCGTCGAGGCGATTGTCCGACGCGAATTCATCGACCCGCGCGAGGGCCGCATCGGCCACGGGCCGGGCTTGCGCGAGCCCCCCCATCGCGGGCGGCGCCGTGCGCCAGGCGACTTCGTGGAGCATCCGGCGAACCGGGGCGGGCAAGGCGTCCGCGCGCTCGTCCGCGGTCGGCACGCCTTCCTCGATCGCGGCCCAGTAGCGTTCGCGCTGGAAGGGATAGCCCGGAAGCGGCACGCGGCCTCGCGTCCCGCCGGCGCCGACGCCGGACCAGTCGATGCCGACACCGCGCACGTACAGCGCCGCGAGGCTCTCGCGGATCTGGACGGCGTCATCGCGCGAGCGGCGCAGCGACGGCACCCACGCGAAAGGCTCGGACTCGATGCATTCCCGCGCCATGCCGAGCAGGGTCGGGTGCGGCCCGATTTCGAGGAACACGTCGCAGCCGCCCGCCGCGAGGGTGCGCACCGCCCGCGCGAACTGCACGGGGGCCCGCACGTGCTTGCGCCAATAGCCGGCGTTCGCCTCGCCCGCGGCCAGGATCTCCCCGGTCACGTTGGACACCAGGTCGATCCCGGGCGGCCGGTGGGCGATCGCCCCGGCCACGCGGGCGAACTCGTCGAGCATCGGGTCCATCAGGGCGGAGTGGAATGCGTGCGAGACCTTCAGGCGCGTCACCTCGATCCCCTCGCTTTCGCAGCGAGCCGCCACCGCGGCCACCGCCGCCTCGCTGCCGGAGACGACGGTGTTCTGCGGCCCGTTCACCGCCGCGATGCCGCCGTCGCCGCCCGCCTCGCGAAGCAGCGCGGCCACGCGTTCCTCGCCCGCGCGCACGGCCGCCATGGCGCCTCCGGCGGGCAGTGCGCCCATGAGACGCCCGCGTGCGGCGATGAGCGCGAGGGCATCCTCCAGGCCGAAGATCCCGGCGACGCACGCGGCCACGTACTCGCCCACGCTGTGGCCCATGACCATGGCGGGCCGCACGCCCCACGAGAGCCACAGCTGGGCGAGCGCGTACTCGACGCTGAAGAGCGCCGGCTGCGTCCACGCGGTCTCGTCGATCGGCGTCGGTTCGCCCGGCGCGGGAAAGAGAACCGACAGCAGGGACTGCGGATGGTGCGCGCGCAAGAGCTCGTCGCAGCGGTCCAGGGCCGCGCGGAACACCGGCTCGCTCCGGTACAGGCCTTGCGACATTCCCGCGTACTGCGATCCCTGCCCCGTGAAGAGGAACCCGATGCGCGGCGTGCGCGTGGGGGCGACACCGCAATGCACCCGGGGCTGGGGCTCGTCGCGAAGGCCCGTGGCGATCAGCGCGGCCGCTTCCGCGCGCGAACCGGCGATCGCCGCGACCCGGTGACCGAAATGGGCGCGGCCCGCGCCGAGCGTGTGGGCGATGTCGGCGAGATGCGCCGATGAACACGCGATGGCCTCGGCCTGCTCGGCGAGGAGCGTACGCAGCGCCGCCTCGTTGCGCGCCGAGAAGGGCAGGACGTGGACCGCGCCTTCGTCCCGGCCGGCGGCCGACGGGTCGTCGGCCGGTGCAGGGGCTTCCTCCAGCACCAGGTGGACGTTGGTGCCGCTGAAACCGAAGGAGCTCACACCCGCGAGCCGCGGGCCCTCGGCCGGCGCCTCCCAGGCCGTCAGCGTGCGCGGCACCTCGACGGCGATGCGCTCCCAGGGGATGTGCGGGTTGGGCACCTGCAGGTGCAACTGGCCCGGAATCTCGCGGTGCTGCAACGCCATCGCCACCTTGATGACGCTCGCCACGCCCGCGGCGGCCTCGAGATGTCCGATGCTGGCCTTGACCGAACCCACGCGCAGCTTCGCGCTGCCCTTCGCCCGCGGCGCCCCGAGCACGGCCTGCAGCGCCTGCACCTCGATGGGGTCGCCGAGCGAGGTCCCGGTGCCATGCGCCTCGACGAAGCCGATCGCCTGCGGCGCGCAGCGCGCATCGGCGAGGGCGTCGCGGATCACCGCCTCCTGGGCCGGGCCGCTGGGCGCGGTGAGCCCGTTGCTGCGCCCGTCCTGGTTGGCCGCGGAGCCGCGGATCAGCGCGAAGATGCGGTCGCCATCGGCACGCGCGTCCGCCGCGCGCTTGAGCACGAGCAGGCCGCAGCCCTCGCCGCGCACGAACCCGTCGGCGCGCGCGTCGAATGCCTTGCAGCGACCGTCCGGCGCCATCATGTGCGACTTCGAGAGGGCGATCGTGATGTCGGGCCCGAGGATCAGGTTCACCCCGCCCGCGAGCGCGAGGTTGCACTCGCCGCGTCGCAGGCTGTGGACGGCCTGGTGGATCGCCACCAGCGAGGACGAACAGGCGGTGTCGATCGACAGGCTCGGGCCGTTCAGGCCCAGAACATAGGACAGGCGCCCCGACGCGATGCTGTGCGCGGTGCCGGAGGCCGTGTAGGCGTCGAAGGCGCGGATGCCGCCGGCGCGCAGGATCTGGTAGTAGTCGGCGGCCGACAGCCCCAGGAAGACGCCGGTTCGCGTGCCCTGGAGGCCGTGCGGCGAAATCCCGGCGTGCTCGAGCGCGCGCCAGGCGACTTCCAGCACGAGGCGCTGCTGCGGATCCATGCTGGCCGCCTCGCGCGGCGAGATGCCGAAGAAGTGCGGATCGAAGCCATCCACGGGGCCGACGAAGCCGCCCCAGCGCGTGGACATCCGCCCGGGCGCGTCGGGGTCCGGATCGAACAGCGCGTCGATGTCCCAGCGGCTCGCCGGCACCTCTTCGACCGCATCGACACCCTCGCGCAGCAGCTGCCAGTATTTCTCCGGCGTGTCCGCCCCGCCGGGCAGGCGGCAGCCCATTCCCACGATCGCGATCGGCGCGTGGCGCGACTCCTCGAGGGCCTGCACGCGGTCGTTGAGCTCATCGGCAAGCAGGGCGAGTCGCTTGGCGGAGAAGTTGCCGATGCGGTTCAGGAACTCGGACATTCAGGACTTTCGTGTCTTCCGGGCGAACAACTGCTCGATCTCTTCGTCGCTCATGTCGTCGATGATACCCACCGCGTCGGGCGCGGTCGCGGCGGGCTCGGGGGTCTCGGACTCGCCCTCGGGCGCGACCTCGCGCGCCAGGTAGGCCGCGAGCCGCTCCAGGGTCGGGTGATCGAAAACGAGCGTGGCAGGCAGGCTCCGCGCGAGCCCCAGGCCGCTGCCCAGGCGGTTGCGCAGCTCGACGGCCATGAGCGAATCCAGGCCCATCTCGTTGAGCGGCTGTTGCGCGTCGATCGCCTTGCGGCTCGGCGCGCCGATCACGCGCATCACCTGGTCGCCCACGAAGTCGAGCAGCATCTCATGGCGCCGTGCCGCGCTCGCCTCGCGAAGCTTGCCGGCGAGCAGTGCCGCTCCCGTGGGCGGCGGCGGCGCTTCGGGACCCACCGCGAGCCGGCGCACCGCCAGCTGTTCCAGGAACGGCGGCACCGCGCCGGACCCCGCGAGCCAGGCATCCCAGCGAATCGGGAAGACGCCCACGTGCGCGCACGAGCCGCGCATCAGCTCCTCGAGCCACGCGAGGCCGCGCTGCGGCGCGATCCCGTCGAGGCCCTGCGCGGCCACGCGCGCGTCGACCTGCCGGTCGGCGGCGGCGCCGATCTCGCGCCAGGCGCCCCAGCCGATGCTCAGCGCCGGCAGGCCCCGCGCGCGTCGATCGGCCGCGAGCGCATCCATGAACGCGTTCGCCGCCGCGTGGTTGCCCTGGCCGGACGAACCCAGCATCGCCGCCATGGACGAATACAGGACGAGGAAGTCGAGCCGCGCGGCCTCGGGCGCCGAATGCAGTGCCCAGCTCCCGTCGACCTTCGGGCCGAGGGGCCGCGAGAAGCGCTCCCAGTCCTGCTGCATCAGGGCGCCGTCCTCCAGCACCCCGGCCGAGTGCACGATGCCACGCAAGGGCCGCATCGGCGGTATCGCCGCGAGCACGTGCCGCACGGCCTCGGGCCGCGACAGGTCCGCCAGCGTTACCGTGACCGTGGCGCCGCGCGCGCGCATCGCGTCGATCGCCTGTGTCGCGGGGGGCGGCGGGGCACGCCGGCCCACGAGCACCAGGTGCCGGGCGCCGCGCTCCACGAGCCGGCCGGCCGTGAGCAGGCCCAGGCCCCCCAAGCCGCCGGTGACGAGATAGGTGGCGCCCGCGTCCAGCCCGTCCAGGGAGGCCGCCCCGGGATCGTGCTGCGTGAGGACCACCTTGCCCACGTGGCGCGCCATCGCCATGTAGCGGAAAGCCTCGGCCGCGCGCTCGAGCGCGAACGCCTGCACCGGCAGCGGCCGGAACGCCTTCTCCTCCACGGATTGCATCACGTGCGAGAAGAGCGCCTCGGTGCCGGCGGGATCCTCGACGCGCATCGCGGCGAGGTCGATGGCATGGTAGGCACCCTCCGGCCGCTTGCGCACGAACCGCTCGGGGCGCAAGATGTCGCGCTTGCCGATCTCGAGGAACCGGCCGCGGGTCGCGAGGCAGCCGACCGTGGCCGGGATGAACTCGCCCGCGAGACTGTTGAGCGCGAGGTCGACGCCGCGCCCGCCGGTCACGCGCCTCACCTCGGCGGCGAAGTCGAGCGTGCGCGAATCGAACACCGGCCCGACGCCGAGCGATCGCAGCAGCGCGCGCTTGGATTCGCTGCCGGCGGTCGCGATGACGGCGGCGCCGGCGGCCTGCGCGATCTGGATCGCCGCCATGCCCACGCCACCGGCGCCCGCATGGACGAGCACGGTCTCGCCGCGAACCATCCGGCCCACCGCGTGCAGGGCGTGCCAGGCCGTCATGAAGGCGAAGGGCAGCGTCGCCGCCTGCGCGAACCCGATGCCCGCGGGAATGCGCCGCGCCAGGGACGCGCGCGCGACGGCATGGCTGGCGAAGCTCGCCTCGGCGATGGCGATCACGTCGTCGCCCACGCGCAGGTCCGTGACGCCCTCGCCCACCGCGACGACGCGCCCGGCGCACTCGCCGCCGAGCGGCTCCGGATCGTCGCGCATCGCGAGCGCGTTCATGACGTCGCGCAGGTTGAGGCCGGCGGCGCGCATGCGGATCTCGATCTCGCCCGGGCCGGGCTTGCGCCGGGCCGCGGGCCGCAGCGCGAGGTCGTCGAAGCTGCCGCCGGCGCCCTTCTCGAGGCGGCACGGCTGCGAGGGCGCGGGCGCCGGGACATGGCGCACGAGGCGCGGCACGTACCAGGTACCGGCCCGCCGCGCGAGCTGGTCCTCGCGGCCGGGCGAACGGAGCGCCTTGAGGAGGGATTCGGCCTGTTCCGCGAGGGCCGCCTGGGGGTCGAGATCGACACGGCGGCAGCGCCACTCCGGGTGCTCGAGCGCGATCACCTTGCCCAGCCCCCAGGCGCTCGCCTGGTCCACGCACACGCCGGGGGGCGTCCTCGCGTCCGGCAGGACCGCGCCGCGCGTGGCGATCCAGAGGGCGGGCACCGCGCCCGCCGGGAAGGAGCAACCGCCCAGTGCCTGCGCCACGGCGAGCGCCGATCCAAGCACCTCGCGTTGCCGCGGCAGGATCGACCCGTCGGCATCCGGCGGGGCCCCGGCCTCCAGGGCGCGCAAGTGGACGATGCCCGCGGCCCCCACTGCATGGTCCGCGACGAAACGGCGCAGGGCGTCGGCATCGTCCGGCGAGCCTTCGAACACGAGCACCTCGCGTCCCTGCGCGCGCAGCCGGCCGGCGAGTTCCGGCGCGAGGCCATCCCGGTCCCCGATGACGAGCCAACGGCCGTCCGCCGTCCATGCGACGGGCGCGTCGGGCGGCTTGCGGCCGGCGAGGAGCACTTCGTTCGAGCGCGCGTCGATCTCGCCGATGGCCGCCGCCTCGAATCCGGCCGAGCGCAGCAGTTCGAGCCACGCCGGGCGCGAAAGAAGGGGGTAGTCGCGACGCAGGTCGACGTCGGTGAAGCGCCACCAGCCTTCCGTGAGTCCGAAGGTGACGTCGATCCAGCGTTCCAGCCCGCCGACTTCGAGCATCAGCAACGTGCCACCGGGCTCGAGCATCGCGCGCAGCCGATCGAGCGTGCCGCGCAGGTCGGCGGTCGCGTGGACGACGTTCGAGGCGAGTATCAGGTCGAAGCGCCGGCCCTCGAGTCCCTGCGGTTCGAGCGGCTGCTCGAGATCGAGCGGCTGGAACTGCATGAAGGCGTGCTCGGCGAAGCGCTCGCGGGCTTTCATGACGAGGGACGGTCCCACGTCGGTGAAGAGGTATTCGGCGCTCGTTGCGGGCAACGCCGGCGCCACCCAGGCCGTGGTCCCGCCGGTGCCGCCCCCGACCTCCAGCACGCGCACGCGCCGGCCCTCGGGCAAGGCGGCGAGCGCGGCCTTGACGGCCTCCCGCACGAGCTGGTTGAACGCGCGCGCCTCGGGCGCATCGCGGTAAAGCGACACGGCGAGGTCGGTGGAGCCGCCGGGAAAGAGCTGCTGCAGGGGATCGACGCGCCCGCGCAGGATGTCAGACAGCACGGGCCCGCATCGCGCGGCCAGTTGCACCCGCGCGATCGAATCGCGTTCGAGGCCGAGCAGGCGCTGCAGGTCGGCTTCGGCCTGCGTGGCGTTCGCCGGAACGAGGGGGCGCGCGACGATCCAGCCGCCCGTCTCGCGACGCAGGATGCCCTCCTCGGCCAGGATGTCGAGGAAGCGGCCGAGCAGGCGCTCGTAGCGCGGGACGACACCGAGTGAGGCCGCGAGGGCGGCACGCTCCACGCGTTCGCCGACCGGCGCCCGCCACCCGAGCTGCACGAGCGCGTCCGCGACCCAGCCGGTGCAAAGCCTCTCCAGCGCGACCCCCGCGTCATGGTAGGCATCGAGGCCGTGAGCCTGCGCGAGCCCGGGAAGCAGCGGACCGGCCGCCGCCGCGAGCGCGGCGGGCGTGGGGATCCACGCGGCATCGCCCGAAGGCCGGGGTTGCCAGGCGATCTCGTGGAACGGCGAGTCGGCGGGCGCCGGCGGGACGGCCGCCCGCAACGCCACGCCGCGCAACCGCACCACGGGCCCGGCAGCGTCGTATACCGTCACCTCGCCCTTGAGCATGTCCGGCGGCGTTCCCCGCGACGGCGTTTCGGCGGGGAAGACGCGGGCGTGGCTCCACAGGGTGCCGGCGGGCGCGCGCGCCACCTGCAACGATTCGATCGCCAGCGGCAGGTAGGCGCGACCGGCGGTCGCGTCGGCGCCGCCGGGTCCGGCGAGGGCGGCGCTCATCACCTGCAGGCACGCATCGAGCATCGCCGGATGCAACACGTAGTCGCCGCGGCCCGCCACCGCGGGTTCGGGAACCGCGATCTCGCCGACCGCCTCCCCCGACCCGATTGCGATGCCGCGCACGCCGTGCAGGCTCGGGCCGAAGTCGAGTCCTCGCGCCGCGAGCGCGGCCCGGTGCTCCTCGGCGGATCGAGCGACGCCGCACCGTGCGCGCACGGCCTCGAGCGATTCGCCGTCGAGGGCCGCCGATTCGGCGGGCCCGAAGGCGCCTTCCGCGTGACGACGCCATGCGTCGGGCAACGGATCCGCGCCGACTTCGGCGCGCGCGGAGAACACCTCGAAGCGCGCGCCGCCGGGCTCGTCGCGGCGCACCACGACCTGGACGATGCGCGTCTCGTCGTCCTCGAAGGCGAGCGGCTCGAGGAAGACGACGTCGCGAAGCGGCGCCGCGTGGCCGAGCACGGCACGCCCGGCGGCCAGGCCGAGTTCCAGGAAGCCCGTGCCAGGGAGGATCGCCCGGCCCTGTACGCGGTGATCCTGCAGGTAGGGCAGCACGCCGGGACGAACGGTCGACTCGAAGTGCGCGATGCCGGCGATGGGCGAACGCACGCGCGTGCCCAGGAGCGGATGCGCCGGCGCGCCGGTCAGCGCCCGCGCGCCCGCCATCGGGCGCACCGGGAACCAGAGCGGCTCGCGCTGGAAGGCGTAGGCAGGCAGGTCGACGAGCCGATGCGGCCGCGCGGACCAGACCGCCCGCCAGTCGATCGCCGCGCCCGCCAGGTACAGCGAGCCCAGCGCCTCCTCGACCTGTTCCCGGTCGTCACGCCCCTTGCGCAGCGAGGCGACGAGCGCCGGCCGCGAGGATTCGGGAAGCCCTTCGAGCGAAGCCTGCGCGAACGCGAGCAGCGTGGGATGAGGACCGATTTCCAGGCACACGTCGGGCCGAAGCCCGGCGAGCGTGCCCATGCCGTCGGCGAAGCGCACCGCCTCGCGCAGGTGGCGCCGCCAGTAGCCGGGCCGCACCACTTCGCGGGCGTCGGCGAGCGCGCCCGTGAGGTTCGACACGATGCGCATCGTCGGCGGCTGCAGGCGCACGGCCGCCACGGCCGCCTCGAAGCGGTCGAGGACCGGATCGACAAGCGGGGAGTGGAAGGCGTGCGACACCGGGAGCCGCTGGCACCGCACGCCGTCCGCAGCGAGGCTCGCGCACAGCGCATCCACGGAATCGGCGGCACCGGAGATCACGGTCTGCAAGGGGCCGTTCTGCGCGGCGATCGAGACGCGCGAGCCCGTGCCGGCGGGCGCCGCGGCGATCGCCCTCGCGACGTCGGCCTCGGCCGCGAAAACCGCGGCCATCGCCCCGCCCGGCGGGAGCGACTGCATGAGGCGGCCGCGCTCGGCCACCAGCGCGAGGCCGTCCTCCAGCGACATCACGCCGCCCAGGCAGGCGGCCACCAGTTCGCCCACCGAGTGCCCCATGAGCATGTCGGGCTGCACGCCCCACGCGCGCCAAAGGCTCGCGAGCGCGTACTCGAGCGCGAAGAGCGCCGGCTGCGTGTAGCCGGTCTCGTCGAGCGGCAAGGCGCCGGACTCGTCGCGAAGCACGTCGCGAAGCGGTCGCGGCAGCCGCGCGTCCAGGACCTGCGCGCAGCGATCCAGGGCGGCGCGGAAGACCGGCTGCGTCTCGTCCAGCCGCCGCGCCATGCCCGCGTACTGGGCGCCCTGCCCGGTGAAAAGGAACGCGATGCGGGCCGGGTCGCGACGCGCCAGGCGCGCGCAGCGCACCCCTTCGATCGCCCGGCCCTCGCCCAGCGCCTCGAGCTGTTCGCGCAACTGCGCCGTGCTGCGCGTGAGGATCGCGGCGCGGTGCGGCAGGTGCGCGCGGGCGGTGGCGGCGCTGTAGCACAGGTCCGCGAGCGAGGCGTCGCCCGGGGTCCGAAGCATCCGGGCGTACCGCCGCGCCATCGCCGCGAGCGCGGCCTCGTCGCGCCCCGAAAGCACGAAGAGCTGCGCGGGCGCGTCGGCGGAGGGATCCCCGGCCGCGCCCGGCGCGGGCTCGGCGGCGGGCGGCGCCTCCTCCAGCACGACGTGCGCGTTGGTCCCGCTGAAGCCGAACGAGCTCACGCCCGCGATGCGCCTGCCGCGAATGGGCTCCCACGGCATGTGCGCCGTCGGCACGCGCACCGGCCAGTCGTCCCACGCGATGTGAGGGCTGGGGCGCTTGAAGTGCAGGTGCGCCGGGATCTCGCGATGGCGAAGCGCGAGCACGACCTTGATGATGCCGGTCACGCCCGCGGCGGCCTCGAGGTGACCGACGTTCGTCTTGACCGAGCCGATCCACAGCGGGTTGGCCGCCTCGCGCCCGGGCCCGAAGACCGCGCCGAGCGCGCTCACCTCGAGCGGATCGCCCAGTTCCGTGCCGGTGCCGTGCGCCTCGATGTAGCTCATGTCGCCGGGAGTGATGCCGGCGCGCGCCACGGCCTCGCGGATCACCGCTTCTTGCGCCGGGCCGTTGGGAACCGTGAGGCCGCTGCTTGGTCCGTCCTGGTTGAGTGCGCTGCCGCGGATCACGGCGAGCACGCGATCGCCGTCGGCCCGGGCGTGCGCGAGCCGCTTGAGCACCAGCAGGCCGCAGCCCTCGCCGCGGGCGAAGCCGTCCGCCGCCGCGTCGAAGGTCTTGCAGCGACCGTCGGGCGCGAGCATGCGCGAGTGCGACAACGCGACGAAGATGTCAGGCCCGAGGATCAGGTTCACGCCGCCGGCGAGGGCCATGCGGCAGTCGCCCGCGCGCAGCGCCTGGCAGGCCACGTGCACCGCGACGAGCGAGGACGAGCAGGCGGTGTCGATCGTGAGGGCCGGCCCCTGCAGGCCCAGGAGGTACGACACGCGCCCCGAGACGATGCTGTGCCCGATGCCCGAGGCGAAGTGCGGGTCGAGCAGCGCGGGATCGCGCGTCCCGAGCTGCAGGTAGGCGTAGTCGCTGCCCGTCACGCCGACGTAGACGCCGGTGGGCGAACGCGAGAGCCGGTCCGGCGCCTGGCCGGCGTTCTCGAGCGCCTCCCAGGCGACTTCGAGCAGCAGGCGCTGCTGCGGGTCCATGCCGAGCGCTTCGCGCCGCGTGATGCCGAAGTGCGCCGGATCGAAGCCGCGCACGTCGCCCAGGAACCCCCCGCCGCGGGTCGCGATGCAGCCCGGCGCCTCGGGATCCGGATCATAGGTGCCCTCGACATCCCACCGGTCCGCCGGCAGCGGGCCGATCGCGTCGACGCCGTCGCGCATGATCCGCCAGAAGCTCTCCGCATCGTCGCCCCCGCCCGGTACGCGGCAGCCCAGGCCGATGATGGCGATGGGTTCGCGGGCGGCCTCCTCGAGCTCCGCGACGCGCGCGCGCGCCTGTTCGAGCGCGAGGAAGGCGCGCTGCAGCGGCGTGAGCGCGGCCGCGGGCGGCGAGGCGGGCGTCGGGAGGGTGTCGGTCATGGCTTGCCCAGTCGTCCCGCCAGCAGGGCCTCGATCTCGCGGTCGCTCAGCGCGGCGACGGCTTCGGTGCCCAGCACCTCGGCGCGCGGGGCCGCGACGGGGGCCGCGACCGGAGCGCCCGCCGGCGCGAATCGCACGAGCAGGAAATCGGCCAGCGCGTCGATGGTGGGATGGTCGAAGAGCAGCGTCGCCGGCAGCGGCTTGTCGAGTTGCAGGCTCGCGCCGAGCTGGTTGCGCAGCTGGACGGCCATCAGCGAGTCGAAACCCATGTCCATGAGGCGCGCGCTGCGCGCGGGCGGCTCGGTGGGGTCCAGGCGCAGGATGCGCATCACGGCCTCGCGGACGAGCTCGCGCAGCAGGTCGATGCGATCGGCGGGCAGGCTCTCGAGAAGCTGCCGACGCAGCGCCTCGGAGCGATCAGCGACGGCCTCGCGGGCGGGCCCGCGGACTGCGCCTTCGGTGCCCGCATCATCCTCCACCGTCAAAGGGGCGGCCCCAGGTACGCGCGCGACGATGACGTGCTGCCCGAGGTCGGAGGCCGGCGAGCCCGGCTCCGGCGAGGCGACCGCGTCCTCGAACCCGGCTTCGCGAAGGGCGCGCACCCAGGTCTCGGGCGCGAGGAGCGGGTTGTCGGTGCGCAGGTCGTCGGCGAAGTGCTGCCAGCCTTCGATGAGGCCGGTGGTCATGTCGAACCACGCGAGGTGCACGGTCGATTCGACCAGCAGGAGCATTCCGCCGGGCGCGAGCGCCGCGCGCAGCCGCGCGATCGCCGCGCGCACGTCCCGGCTCGCGTGCAAGGCGTTGGCCGCGACCACGAGGTCGACGCTTCCCGGCGCGATCCCCTGCCCGACGAAATCGCGCTCGAGGTCGAGTTCCGCGAACTCGACGAATGGATAGGCGGTGAATTCCTCGCGCGCCCTCCCGAAGAAGAACGACGAGAGGTCGGTGAAGCGATAGCGCGTGCGCCCCGGCGGCAGGTGCCGCAGGAGCGCGGACGTCGTGCCCCCCGTGCCGGCGCCGATCTCCATCACGCGGATCGCACGCGACCCGCGGGCGCTCGCGAAGGTCCCGGCGGCGGCGCCCGCGAGGTCGTTGATGTAGCGCATCATCGACGAGCCGCGGTACAGCCCGTCGGCGATGGCGAAATCGCCGCCCGGGAAAAGCGTCTCGAGCGGGCTCAGGGCCCCCGAGAGCACCTGGGGCAGCAGCGAACCGCAATGGCGCAGGTAGGCGAGCAGCGGCGCGTTGCCGGCGAGCAGGGTCTCGGCCTCCGCCCAGATCTGCGGAAGATCCGGGTCCGCCAGGGCGGCCGGACTCTCGAACGATTCCCCGTCGGCCCGCAGCGCGCCAGCCTCGCACAGGCGGTCGAGCCAGCGGCGCAGCAGGTGGCGGTAGCTCTCCGGGGCCCCGAGCCGCTCGCGGATTTCTTCGAGCGTCGCGCGCTCGCCGGCGCGCGCGAAGATCCCCGCGCCCCGGAGCACCGAGGCCGCATGGGCGGCCGTCAGGCGGGCGAGGCAATCCCATTTCGCGGGATACCCCGAGACGTCGACGCCGATCGGCGCACGCGAGGACTGCAGGGCGAGCGTCGCCTTCACGGACTTCCATTCCTGGTCCGCGTCACTGCCGGTCGTCGGGCAAGTTGCCCAGTCGGCCCAATGCCGCTTTCGCTGGAACGGATAGGCCGGCACCGACACCACGCGGCGGGCGTGGGGCGCGTCGAAGCCCCGCCAGTCGACCTGCGCGCCGGCCGCATAGAGTTGCTGCAGCGTGTCGAGGATCACGTCCCAGTCGTCCTCGCCACGCCGCAGCGACGGCAGCCACGTGCCCTTGCCGCCCAGGCAAGCCGCGCCCATGCCGACGAGTACGGGATGGGGGCCGATCTCCAGAAAATGCGTGATGCCCAGGCCCGCGAGCGCCTCGACCGACTGGGCGAAGCGCACCGGCTCGCGCAGGTGGTCTCGCCAGTACGACGGGCTCCCGACGAGATCCAGGCCGGCGGGCGCGCCGGTCCGGTTCGACACGAAGCTCACGCGCGGCTCGCTGAAGCGAACGCCGCCGATGGCGCGCTCGAACGGCCCCAGCGCCGGTTCCATCAGGGCGGAGTGCGAGGCGTACGCGACGCGCAGCCGGGAGACGCGCGTTCCCTTCGACTCGAAGTGGGCGCAGGCCGCGTCGACCGCGCCGAGCGGGCCGCTCACCACCACCTGCTCGGGCCCGTTGAAGGCGGCGATGCCTGCCCCGTTCGCCGCCGCGGCGAGCCAGGCCCCGACCTCGTCGGGCGAGGCGAAGATCGTCGCCATGCCGCCGCCGGCCCCCAATGCGTCGACGGCGCGTGTGCGCTCGACCACGATGCGCAGCGCGTCGGGCAGCGAGAGGATGCCCGCGGCGTGCGCCGCCGCATATTCGCCCAGGCTGTGTCCCAGCACGGCGTCCGGCACGATTCCCCACGAGCGCCACAGCGCCGCGAGCGCGATCTCCACCGCGACGAGCGCCGGCTGGCCGTGGCGGTTCTGGTGGATCGGCGCCTCCTCGTCGCCCGGGGCGTCGATGAGCTCGCGCAATGGGCGCCCCAGCATCGGATCGAGGATGGCGGCGGCCTCGTCGAGCGCGGCGCGGAAGACGGGCGAGCGATCGTAAAGCCCGCACGCCATGCCGACCGACTGCGCGCCGCCACCGGTGAAAAGGAAGCCGATGGCCGGGCGACCCGACGACTCGCCTTGCACCAGAACGCGGCCCGGCCGCGATTTCGCGGCCGCCTCGAGCGCCTCGGCGACGGACGCGGCCGTCGCCCCACGCACCGAAAGCCGGTGCGGGAAATGGGACCGTCCCGTGTTCGCGGTGAAAGCGATGTCCGCGAGGGAAGAACCGTCCTCGCGCAGGCGCTCCGCGAACGCGGCCGCCTGCCGGGCGAGCGCCTGCGGGTCGCGAGCCGATAGGGCCAGCACGTGCTGCGGCCGGTCGATCGCGAAGGGCGGTGCGGGCGGCACGGGCGGCGCCTCGACGATCACGTGCGCGTTCGTGCCGCTGAACCCGAAGGAACTCACGCCCGCCAGCCGCCGTCCGTCGATGGGCTCCCACGTCGTGCGCACCGTCGGCACGGTGACCGGGTGGCGGGCCCAGTCGATGTGGGGGCTGGGCGTGGCGAGGTGCAGGTGCGGCGGGATCTCGCCGTGCTCCATCGCGACGATCACCTTGAGCACCCCGGCGACGCCGGCGGCCGCTTCGAGATGGCCGATGTTGGTCTTGATCGAGCCCAGGGCCACGGGGCGGCCCGGCTCGCGTCCCGGCGCCAACGCCGCGGCGAGTGCCTGCACCTCGATGGGGTCGCCCAGCGGCGTACCGGTGCCGTGGGTCTCGACGTAGCCGACCTGCGCGGGCGCGACCCCCGCCGAATCCAGCGCCGCGCGGATCACGTCCTCCTGCGCCGGGCCGTTGGGGGCCGTGAGCCCGCTGCTGCGCCCGTCCTGGTTGATGGCGCTACCGCGCAGCACCGCGCGGACGCGCTCGGCCGATCCGCAATCGCGCAGCCGCTTGAGAACGACGATGCCGCACCCCTCCCCGCGGACGTATCCGTCGGCGGCGGCGTCGAACGTCTTGCAGCGCCCGTCGCGGGCCATCATGTTCGCCTTGGAGAAATTGATGTTCAGCTCGGGCGACAGGATGAGGTTGACGCCCCCGGCGAGGGCCAGGTCGCACTCGCCGGCACGCAGGCTCTGGATCGCCAGGTGCAGCGCCACCAGCGACGACGAGCAGGCCGTGTCCACGGAGACGCTCGGTCCGCGAAGGCCCAGGAAGTACGAAAGCCGGCCGGTGAGCACGCTGCCCGCCGTGCCGGTGCTGAAATACGGGTCGATGCGCTCCGGATGCGCAAAGAGCAGGCGCGCGTAGTCGCTGTTGCACACGCCCATGAAGAACCCGGTCGGCGTGCCGGCGAGCCCGTTCGGCGCGATGCCCGCGTCCTCGAGCGCATGCCAGGCGGTTTCGAGCGTTATGCGCTGCTGAGGGTCGAGGGCCTCGGCCTCGCGCGGCGAAATGCCGAAGAACTCCGCGTCGAATCGGTCCACCTCGTCGAGGAAGCCGCCGTGGCGCGTGGTCATCTTGCCGGGCGCATCCGGATCGTCGTCGTGGAGCGCGGCGAGGTCCCAGCGGCTCGGCGGGATTGCGGTGATCGCGTCGCGTCCGGCGACAAGCAGGTCCCAAAGGCCCGCGAGGTCCTTCACGCCTCCGGGCATGCGCAAGCCCGCGCCCACGACCGCGATGGGCTCCCGCGCCGCCGACTCCGCCGCGGACAGTCGCTGCCGCAACTCGCGGATCTCGAGCAGCGCGCGCTTGACGGGCGTGAGGTCGTCGGCGCCGGTGGCGGGGGTGGGGGTGGGGTTCATACCCTTCCTTCCCGGGCGCCGGCATCGAGCTCGGCGAGGAGCAGGGCCTCGGCCTCCTCGTCCGAAAGCGCGGCGAGGCGAGCCTTCGCGGCGAGCGCCGCTCCCGCTTCCGCCGTCGCCGTCTCGCGCGGCGCTTCGATCTCGAGATCGATCACGCGGGCGAGGAACGCGGACAGCGCCTCGAGCGTGGGATAGTCGAAGAGCAGCGTGGCCGGCAGGGCCTCGCCCAGGGAACGCCCGAGCGCGTTGCGAAGCTCCACCGCCATCAGCGAGTCGAGGCCGATCTCCTTGAGCGGCGTGCCGGGCTCCACGCGCGTGGCCGGATCGAGCCCGAGCACGTGCAGCGCGCGCTCGGCGAGGTGGGCGACCAGCGCATCGCGGCGCTGGCCCAGCGGCAGCGCGCGCAGACGCGACGGGACGGAAGCCGGGGCCGAGTCCGCGGCCCGCGGCGCGCGTGCCTGCGGCGCGACCGCCGCGAAGAAATCGCGGTTCGCAGACGGGGGCAGCTGGGCGAGGAACCGTCCCCAGTGGATGGGCAGGACGGCCGCATGGACGGCATCCTCGCGCAGCAGACGTTCGAGCATCGCGAAGCCCTGTTCCGGGACGATGGGCCGCAGGCCGCGTTCCGCCCAGACATCCCGGCCCTGCGCGGCTTGCTCGACCGCCATCCCGGCACCCGCCCAGGCGCCCCACGCCACGCTCAGGGCAGTCAGGCCCAGGCGCCGGCGCGCGCGCGCCAGGGCGTCAAGTTCGGCGTTCGCCGCCGGATACGCACCCTGCCCCGGCGCGCCCAGCAGGAGGCCCGCCGCCGAGTAGAGCACGAAGAAGTCGAGCGGCCGCTCGCGCGTGAGCGCGTGCAGCACCCACGCCCCATGCGCCTTGCCGCGAAGCACGTCGCGGCAATCTTCCCAGCGCTGGCGATGCAGCACGCCGTCGCGAAGGATGCCCGCTGCGTGCACGATGCCTCGCAGAGGTGGCATGCCGGCATCGACTTGCGCGAGCACCGCCCGCGCCTGCGCGGCATCCGCCGCATCGGAAGCGAAGACCCGGACCTCGACGCCCTGCCCTTCGAGCTCCCCGATGACCCGCGCGGCCGCGGCGCCGGGCGGACGCCGGCCGCTCAGCACCAGGTGGCGCGCCCCCGCGCCCGCGAGCCAGCGCGCGGTCTCGATACCCAGTGCGCCCAGGCCCCCGGTGATCCAGTACGTCCCCTCGCTCGAAACGCCGCACCAGGGCGAGGCGACGCCAGCGGCCTTCGGAAGGACCACGATCTTGCCGATGTGCCGCGCCTGCGCCATGAAGCGGAGCGCATCGCGGACATCGTCCATCGGAAACGTCGTGACTGGAAGCGGGTGCAGGCTGCCGTCGGCGAACGCCGCGAGGATCTCGTCGAGCATCGAACGCAGCAAGGGTCGATCGGCCTGCACCACGGCGCCCAGGTCGAACGCGTGGTACGCGACATCCGGGCGCTCGCGCGCCGCCTGTTCCGCGCTGAGGATGCCCCGCTTGCCGATCTCGAGGAAACGGCCCGACGGGCCCAGCGCGCGCAGGGTCGCGGGAATGAAATCGGCCGCGAGGGAGTTCAGCACGACGTGCACGCCGGCGCCGGCCGTCCTCGCGAGAATTTCGTCGGCGAAGCCGAGCGAGCGCGAATCCAGGACGTGCGCCACGCCCATCGCGCGAAGCCGCTCGCGCTTTTCTTCCGAACCCGCGGTGGCGAATACCTCCGCGCCACGGCGCAGCGCGAGTTGCACGGCGGCGAGACCGACCCCGCCCGCCGCGGCATGGATGAGCACGCGCTCGCCGCGCCCGAGTCCGGCCAGGCGGTGCAGCCCGTAGCAGGCCGTGAGGAAGGCGACGGGCAACGCCGCCGCGTCCGCCGGGCTCATGCCGGCCGGGATGGCGCGTACGAAGTCCGCCGCGACCGTGCATTCGGTCCCGAGGCTGTCCGGCGCGAAGGCGAAAACGCGCTCGCCCACGGCAAGACCGCGCACGCCGGCACCGACTTCCGTCACGATGCCGGCGCACTCGGCGCCGAGCGGGACCGGATCACCGGGATACATCCCCAGCGTCACGAGTACGTCGCGGAAGTTGAGGCCGCAAGCGAGCACGTCGAGCCGCACTTCGTCGGGCCGAAGCGCGCGGCGCGTCACGGGCCGCAGTTCGACGCCATCGAGCGTGCCGGGACGCACGAGCGCCAGGTGCAGGCCGGTCGGCGCGCCGGACATTGCATGCGATGCGCGATACGGCCCGAGACGCGGCAACCAGCGCTGTCCTTCGCGCAGGGCCAACTCATCCGGGCCGCGCCCCGGCGCGAGCAGTTCGTCGAGGAGCCCGGCGCAAGGGGTGCTTGTGCCCTCGCGCGGATCGAGATCCAGCACGCGGATCCGAAGCTCCGGAAATTCGGCCCGCACCACCCCGGCCAGGCCCCAGCTTCCCGCGGCTCGCGGCCGCAGCGTCCCCGCGGGCTCGTCCTCGCGGACGACCTGGGCACCCCGCGTCACGACATGCAGCGGAACCTTCCCCGCCTGACCGGAGGTCGCGAGCGCCTGCACGAGGTGGAGCACGGACCCCGTACCCAGCAGGTCCTCGCGGTCGACGTCCGCCCGCGCGTCATCGAGGGGTGCCAGGTCGAGGTTCCACAAGTGGACGATTCCCCGAAGCGGATGCGAGGCGGTGCCGCCGGCTTCGGAAAGCACTCGGGCCAGGCCGGCGCCATCGGCGGGATCGAGGACATCCCGATCCGCCGGATCGCTTTCGGTGCGCGGAGCGGCAAACACGAGGCGGGACCGTGCGCCGGCTCCAGCCAGCTCGCGTCCGAGCACCTCGCCTGCGCCGCCCCGGTCGGCGAAGACCAGCCACTGACCGTCGGCGTGCGCCGCTCCCGCCGAGGGCGATTCGCCGGCGCGGTGCCAGTCGATTGCATACAGGGGCGCCGCCCGGGCGCCGTTCGCCGCCGCCGCGAACGCGGCCGCATCGGCACGCGCGAGTCGCAGGCCCTCGATCGTCGCGAACCGTTCGCCATCCGGCCCCTCGAGAGTCGCCATGACGACCAGTGTCGGGCCCGAGGAATCCACGACGCGTGCGCGGGCGAGCAGGCGCACGCCCGGCGTGGCCGGCGCGACATGCACGGCATCGGCGCCGACCGGCAGCATCGCCGCCGCGGGAATGGCGCCGTCGGCCCGCGCGGCCGCCCGCGATCAGTGCCAGTTGGAGAACGCCGTCGAGCAGGGCCGGGTGCACGCGATGACCGTCCGCGGTCGCCTCGAGGCAGGCCGGCAGGCGCAGCCCGCCTTGCGCCACGCCGGGGCCGACGCGGATGTCATGGAGAGCGCGGAACGCCGGACCGAATGCGATCCCGAGTTCGGCGAAGCGGGCATACACGGCGTCGGCGTCTACCGGATCCGTCGCAGTCGTGGTGTCGATCGCAACGCCAACGACTTCCTCGCGCCCGGCGCTGGCGGTCGCGGTCGCGATGCGCCGCCACTCGGCGCCCTCGCCTGCGGCAACCGATTCCTCGAGCGCGAGCTCTATCCTGTCCGCGCCGACGAAGGTCGCGACCGTCTGCCAGCGGGATCCCTCGTCGTCGGGATCCGGAACGAAGAGCGGGCGCTCCATCGCGAAGGCGCCCAGTTTCGGTTGCGCCGTGCCGAGAGCCGAGCCGGCCGCGGCGGCGAATGACGCCATGACGGCGGTTGCGGGCAGGACCAGGTGCCCGAAAACGCGGTGGTCGACGATCCATTCGCGCAGGTCCGCAGGCGCCCCGTCGAACACCCGGCGCGCCGGTGCCGCCTCGGCCATCGGCGTCGGACGGATCCAGTGCCGCCGGCGTTGCCACGGGTAGGCCGGCAACGCGATCACCTGGCCGGGAGCCTGCTGGAACGCCGCCCAGTCGGGCACCACGCCACCGGCATACACGCCCGCGCAGGCCTGCAGCATCGTCTCGCGCTCCGGGCGCCCGCGGCGCAGCGAAGCGACGACCGTGGCCCGGTGCCCGCCCGCCGCCACCGTATCGGCGATCGCCGCGCCCAGCACGGGATGCGGCGCGATCTCAACGAAGATGTCGAAGCCCTCGTGCGCCATGGCCGCGAGGGCGCCCGCGAGGCGCACGGGCTCGCGCACGTTCCGGCCGATATAGCCGGCGTCGATGCGCAGGTCCCCGGCCGCACCGCCGGTGACCGTCGAGAAGAACTCGACCTGCGCCGCCGAAGTCGCGAGCGCGCCCAGCGAGCCCACGAGCCGCTCCTGGAACGGTGCCATCTGCGCGCTGTGGAAGGCGTAGTCGACCGGCAGCATGCGATGGCTCACGCCTTGCCCGGCAAGGACGGCGAGTGCCTCCTCGAGCGCGCCGGCCTCGCCGGAGAGGACGACGCTGCCGGGCGCGTTGATGGCGGCGAGGCCCAGCCGGTCGCCGTACGGCCGCAGGAGCGCCGCCGCCGCGTCCGGCGAAATGCCGACGGAGGCCATGCGCCCCAGGCCGGTCGCCTCCTGCATGATCCGCCCGCGATGCCAGACCACGCGCACCGCCTCGGGCAAGGCGAGCACCCCGGCAACGTGAAGCGCCGCGATCTCGCCCACGCTGTGGCCGACGACCGCCTCGGGCCGGACGCCCCACGATTTCCAGAGCGCGGCCAGGGCCACCTGGAGCGCGAACAGCGCCGGCTGCGCCACGTCAGTCCGCGCGAGGCGCGAGCGGTCCTCCGACTGCGCCAGTTCGTCGAGCAACGACCAGCCCGACAGCGGCCGAAGCAGCGCGTCGCACTCCTCCACCACCGCGCGAAACGCGGGTTCCCCGGCGAGGAGCTCGCGCCCCATCGCATGCCACTGGGGCCCCTGCCCGCTGAACACGAAGGCGAGTCGCGGCGCTGCCGTCGCCCGGCGCTGGCCGGACGCGGTGCCCGGTCCCGCTTCACCGCGCAGGATGTCGGCCAGCCGTTCCCGCCATTGTTCGCGCGTGCGTCCGACGACCGCCAGGCGGCAGTCGTGGTGCGTGCGGCGCTCGGCCGCGGTGTAGGCGATGTCGGGCTCCGCGCCGGCATCGGGCGCCGAGAGAAAGGCGACCCACGACTCGGCGAGCGCCCGCAGCGCCGCCGGATTCTGCGCCGACAGGGGCAGGATCCGGACCGTGTCGGGCAACTCGTCGGGGCTCGCCACCGGCAGGCGCGGCGATTCCTCGAGGATCACGTGGGCGTTCGTCCCGCTCATCCCGAAGGAGCTCACGGCGGCGCAGCGCGGCAGCGCGCCTTCCGGCCACGGCTCGAGACGTGTCGGCACGGCGAGGCGCGTTCCCTCGAGCGAGGCGTGGGGATTGAGCCGCGTGAAGTGCAGCTGCGGGGGAATCGCCTGGTGGCGCAGGGCGAGCACCGCCTTGATGACCCCGGTCACCCCGGAGGCGGCCTCGAGGTGGCCGAGGTTCGCCTTGACGGCGCCAAGCCAGCACGTGCCACCGCCCGCATCGGCACGGCCGATGGTGGCCGCGATCGCCTCCAGCTCGATGGGATCGCCCAGCGCCGTGCCGGTGCCATGCGTCTCCATCAGGCCGATCCTGCCGGGCTCGACCTGTGCATTGGCAAGCGCCTCGCGGATCAGGGCCTCCTGCGCCGGACCGCTCGGGGCGGCGATGAGCGTTGAATGGCCGTCCTGGTTGACCGCGGAGCCGCGCACGACGGCGAGGACGCGATCGCCGTCGGCGACGGCATCCGACAGTCGCTTCAGCACGACGATCCCGCAGCCCTCCCCGCGGCCGAAGCCGTCGGCGCTGGCGTCGAACGTCTTGCAACGCCCGTCCGGGGCCATGAAGCCAACCTTCGACATCGAGACCAGGAGTTCCGGGGCGACCATGAGAGACACGCCGCCCGCCACCGCGAGATCGCTTTCGCCGCTGCGAAGGCTCTGGCACGCGAGGTGGATCGAAACGAGGGACGCCGAGCACCCGGTGTCGATCGAGATGTTCGGTCCGCGCAGGTCGAGAAAATGCGACAGCCGCCCCGACAGGATGCAATGCATCGTACCCATCAGCGTGCGCGCGTCGATGTCCTCGACGTCCCGGTACTGCAGTTGCGCGTAATCGCTGTGGTAGCTCGCCACGAAGACGCCGGTGCGGCTGCCTTGCAGGCGTTCGCGCGGCAGCCCGGCATCCTCGATCGCCTCCAGCGCGACCTCGAGGAAGAGGCGCTGCTGCGGATCCATGCGCTCGGCCTCCCGCGGGAGGATCCCGAAATAATCCGCGTCGAACCCGTCGATGCGGTCGAGAAAGCCGCCCTCGCGCGTCACGATCTTGCCGCTCGCCGCGGGGTCGGGATCGAACCACCGGTCGATGTCCCAGCGATCCGGCGGGACCTCCCCGGATCGCGTCGGTACCCGCGCACACGAGCTGCCAGAGGCGATCGACGTTGTCCCCGCCCGGTACGCGGCAGGCCATGCCGACGATGGCGATCGGGTCGGCGCGGAGCACGGCTTGCGCCTGCGCCCTCACCTCGCGGGCCATCAGCGCCAGCTTGAGCGCCGATACCACGGGGGCCCGGCCCGGGGGCGTCTGCGTCATGTCTTCCGGGGCCTCATCGCGCGAAGCGCCTGGGCCGCGTCGTCGTCGCTACCCGCCGCCACCCAGTTGAGTCGCTGCAGGAGGTCCGCGCCCGTGACGGCGGGCGCATCGGGCCCCGTGGGCGCCGCGGCTGGCTGTCTTGCCGCTTGACCCGGGGCGGCGGCATCGTTCCCCGCGAGGTGCTCGGCCAGCGCCTCGACGGTCGGGTAGTTCCACACGAGCGTGGCGGGAAGGGAACGCCCCAGCGCGGTCTCGAGGCGATTGCGGAGTTCCATCGCCATGAGGGAATTCAACCCGAGGGTACCCAGCGCCTTTCGCGGATCGAGGCGAGCGGGCAGGATCTTCAGCACCCGGCCCACGCACTCGCGCACGATCGGCTCGACGAGCTGGCGGCGCCTCGCCGGCGCGGCCTGCGAGAGCTCCGCGGCGAGTCCGGCCTTGTCCGCGGCCGGGGCGGCCTCGGCCATGAGTTCGCGAAAGAGCGCGAACGCGCGCCCGGCGCGCGCCCGCCCGAACGCCGCCCAGTCCATGGGCAGCACGACGACGATCGGCGAGGGCTGCGCGCACAGGTGCGAGAACAGGGCGGCCCCGGCCGCCGGTGCGATGCGACTGAGACCCTGGCGCTCCATCTCCCCGACGAGGCCCTCGCCGGCCGCGCTCGCCACGAGGCCGGTTTCCTCCCAGCGCCCCCACGCGATGGAGAGCGCCGGCAGGCCGCGCGCCCGCCGGTCGAGCGCCAGCGCATCGAGGCCCGCGTTGGCCGCGGCGTAATTGGCGTCGCCTCCCTGGAGCAGGAACGAGCCGATCGACGAGAACATCACGAAGTGATCGAGGTCCGGAAGCAGGCGATCGAGATTTCGGGCCGCCGCGAGCTTGGACTGCAGCACCGAATCGAACGCCGCGCTGTCCATGGTGCTCGCGAGGCGATTGGCCTGCGTGCCCGCCGCGTGTATCACGCCGCGGATCGGCGGCCACGCCTGCGCGCGGTAGTCGTCGAGGAAAGCCTTCAATTGCACTGCGTCGCCGGCATCGACGGCCGCGAGGTGCACGGCGAGGCCGGCCGCCTCGAGGTCGCGCACCGTCCGGATGCGCCGGCCCTCCGGCGTGTCGGGTGCCGTCCCTTCCCAGGTTTCCCTCGGCGGCATGGGTGTGCGTCCGAGAAGCACGACGCGGCGGGCGCCATGCGCGGCCATGTCGCGGACGATGTGCGGCGCGAGGACGCCCAAGCCACCGGTCACGAGATAGGCCGCGTCCGGGCGCCATGCCACGGGCGGGAGCGCCCCGGCACCCGGATCGCGCGCCAGGCGCAGCGCATGGCGCCGCGAGCCCCGAAGGGCGACCTGATCCTCGCCGTCGGCCGCGCCCAGGTGCCGCGCGAGCGGCGCACCGCTGTCGGCGAGGCTCGCGTCCGGGTCGAGATCGACCAGTCCGCCCCAAAGTTCCGGATGCTCCTCGCCGATGGCCCTCGCCGCCCCCCACAGGGCGGCCTGGTCCTCATGGACACGATGCGTCGGGACATCGCGAATGGACTGGCCACCGCGTGTAACGAACCACAGGCGGGGGCGCGGGGATTCTCCATCCCCCGGCAGGGCCTGAAGGACCTGGAGGGGGAGATACTCGACGCCGGGACCGTCGTCCGCGAGCACCAGAAGGCCGCCAGGAGGCTCGGCGAAATCTGACAAGGCCTGCAGTTGGTCGGCCGGCAGGAAACGCGTCTCCGATCCGGCCCGGGCAAGGGCCTGCGCCAGTTCCTTGCCCGCATCGGGATCGCGCGACACCACGACCCACGGGGCCCCGCCCGCGCCGGTAGGCGCGGACACCGGCTCGCAGGGAAGCCACTGCAGGCGATGGAGCCAGCCTTTCGATACGTCGTCGGGGCGGAGCTTCGCCGCACGAGCGCCGGAAGCGGCTGCCCCCGGGAGGGCTGCATCCACCCAGAGACGTTCGCGCTGCCACGGGTAGGAAGGCAAGTCCACGGGGCACCCGCCAGCGGGCAGGACTTTGCCCCAATCGAGCGGGAATCCGGCTGCCCACAGACCGCCCTGCGCCGCGAGCAAGGTGGCGACTTCCGACTGTTCGCGTCGCCCGCAGATCAGGGTGGCGACTTCGCGCGAAGCGGCCTGCGCGGTTTGCTGGATGAAGGGGAGAAGCACCGGGTGCGGGCCGAGCTCCACGAAAATGGTCACGCCCTCGCCCACGAGCTGCTCGACAGGCCCGCGCAGCATCACCGCCTGGCGCAGGTTGCGAGCCCAGTAGCCCGCATCGAGCTCGGCGCCTTCCACCTGCCGGCCCAGCACGGTGGAGTGCATGGGAATGCTCACGGCAGAAGGCACCATGCCCGCGAGTTCCGTCGCGAGTTCGGCCGCATGCGGGTCCATCTGGGGGCTGTGCGAGGCGACGTTCACCTTGACGAGGCGGCAGAAGACGCCCTCCTGCCCGAGCTCCTCGAGCACGGCCTTGACCGCCTCGGGCTCGCCCGAAATCACGCTGGCGCGCGGGCTGTAGTCACCGGCGACGTCGATCCGGTCCTCGCGGCCGGCCAGGCGCTTGCGCGCCTCCGCCATCGTCAGTTCGACCAGCGCCATCGCCCCGCGACCGGCGCTGCGGTTCATGAGCGCGCTTCGCCGGCACACGATCTGCATGGCGCGCCCCAGGTCGATGGCGCCGGCCACGCACGCCGCCGCGACCTCGCCCAGGCTGTGCCCCGCGAGCGCATCGGGTTCGATGCCCTTCGAACGGAGCAGCTCGGCGTACGCGATGGCGAGCGCGACCAGGATCGGCTGGATCACGTCGATCCGATCCAGGAGGTAGCCCGGCTGCCCCGGATCGAGCGCGAGCTGCTCCACGATCGACCACTCGATCCACGGCCGCGCCGCGCGATCGCAGGCCTCGAGCGCGGCGCGGAACACCGGCTCACGCGCCATCAGCTCCCGTCCCATGCCGTTCCACTGGGCGCCCTGCCCGGGCGCTACGAAGGCGACCTTGGCCCGTCCCGATTCCGGCGCGATGCCTTCCGCCGACGCCGCCTCGCCCGATGCGTAGGCCCGCAACGCCTGCACCATGGCCGGCACGTCCGCGGCGACGAACGCGGCGCGGTGCGACAGCGCCGTCCGGCGGGTCGCGGCGGACCAGCACAAGTCGCGAAGGGCGGGGGCGTCGGGCGATGCCAGGAGGTCCGCGTGGCGCGCGGCCAGCGCACGCAGCGCCTCGGGACTGCGGGCCGAGAGCGGCAGGATCAACGGCTGCCCTTGCGGCACGGGCACGTCGACGAGCGGTCCCGCCGCCGGCGCTTCCTCCATGACGATGTGCGCGTTGGTCCCCGCGATGCCGAAGGCGCTGACCCCCGCGACGCGAGGTTCCGGGCCTCTGGGCCATGGCGCGCCCTGGCGCGCGATCTCGAGGGGCAAGCCACTCCACGCGATCGCGGGATTCAACTCGCGGCAATGCAGGCTCGCCGGGATCGTCCCGTGGTGCAGGGCGAGCGCGGCCTTGATGAGGCCGGCGACGCCGGCCGCCCCTTCCGTGTGCCCGATATTGGTCTTGACCGAGCCCACGCGGGCCCGGGAGCCGTCCGTGCGACCCTCGCCCAGCACGGCCCCGAGCGCCGTGAGTTCCACCGGGTCCCCGGCGCGGGTGCCGGTGCCGTGCGCCTCGGC
Organism: Betaproteobacteria bacterium; assembly: GCA_016711875.1. Lineage (GTDB taxonomy): Bacteria > Pseudomonadota > Gammaproteobacteria > Burkholderiales > Usitatibacteraceae > FEB-7. The sequence goes on from JADJSD010000003.1 coordinate 423,447, forward strand.
GTATCCCACGCGGGCGGGGGCGATCCCCGCATCACGGTACGCGCGCCGCAGCAGGTCCTCCTGGCCAACGCGGCTGGGCGTCCCCATGGAACCGCTGCTGCGCCCGTCGTTGTTGATCGCGCCGCCGCGGATCACGGCGTAGATGCGATCGCCGTCGGCGAGGGCCTGCTCGAGCGGCTTGAGGACCACGAGGGCTGCGCCCTCGCTGCGCACGTAGCCGTCGCCCGCGGCATCGCCGAACTTGCAGCGGCCGTCCGGCGCCATCATGCGACTCTGCGAATAGGCGACGTGGACGTGCGGCTGCAGGATCACGTTGACGCCACCGGCCAGCGCGAGGCTGCAGTCGCCGCGGCGGATGGCGCTCGCCGCGAGGTGCACGGCGACCAGCGACGAGGAGCAGGCCGTGTCCAGCGTGAGACTCGGGCCATGCAGCCCGAGGCAGTACGACAGGCGGCCCGAGGTCGCGTAGCGGCCGCTGCCGGTGGTCATCTGGAAATCGACGCCTTCCGGGTCGGCGAAAAGCCGCCCTTCGAAATCAGACAGCCATTGGCCGATGTACACGCCCGTGTCGCTGCCTTCGAGGCGGGCGGCATCCTGCCCCGCATCCTCGAGCGCTTCCCAGGCCGTCTCGAGCGCGAGGCGCTGCTGCGGATCGAGGCGCTCGGCCTCGCGCGGCGAGATGCCGAAGAACAAGGCGTCGAATTCCTCGATTTTCTCGAGGAACCCGCCCCAGCGGGTCATGATTCGGCCTGGCGTGGCCGGCCGCGGATCGTAGAAGCGCGCGAGGTCGACCCGATCGGCCGGAATCTCGCCGATGGCATCGCGCCCCTCGGCGAGCAACCGCCAGAAGCTCGCTGCATCGACGACGCCGCCGGGCAGGCGGCAGCCGATGCCCACGATCGCGACCGCGGAGCGATCCCGGGGCGGATAGCTCGCCGTCAAGCCCCGGCCTCCGACGCGAGGGGCGCCACCGGCATCGCGCGGAGCGTCTCGGCAATGTCCGCCAGCAACTCGTCGCGCTTCGCCTCGAGATAGAAATGGCCGCCCGCGAAGGTGCGCGCGCGGAAAGCCGCACCGGTTTCACCCCGCCAGGCGTCCAGATGTTCGGGCGGATTGAGACTGTCCTCGGCGCCACCGTAGGCCGTCACCGGGCAAGGAAGCGGCGAACGCCCGTGCGGCCGATAGGTCTCGAGCGCGTGAATGTCCGCCCTCAAGCTGGGCAGCAGCAGGTCCATGAGTTCCGGCTCGGCGAGCACCTCGGCCGGGATCCCGCCATAGCGGCGGAGCAATTCGGAGACGAAGTCGGCATCCGACAGCGCATGCAACGGCGGCTCGGTATCCGGCACGCGCGGCCCGCGCCGCCCGGACATGAACAGGTGGGCTGGGACCGGCGCGCCGCGTTGCACGAGTTCATGGGCGAGCGCGAAGGCGATCATCGATCCCATGCTGTGCCCGAAGAACGCGTAGGGCCGGTCAAGCTGCGGAAGGACCGACGGTAGCAGCCCCTCCACGATCGCCGGAATGCTGCGCAGGGCGGGCTCGCGAAACCGGTTGGCGCGTCCCGGCAGCTGGATCGCGCAGACCTCGACCTGCCCGGGAAGCCCCCGATGCCAGAGTCGGTACGCCGCAGCGCCGCCGCCCGCATGGGCGAAGCAGAACAGCCGCACCGAGGCCTGCGGGTTCGGGCTGAAGCTCTGCAGCCATGTGTCGCTCATCGGGTCTCCAGCTTGGGGTCCGCACGCCAACCCTGCCCGACGCGCCAACCCGCGATCTCGGCCAATGGACTAACGCACGCACCGGTGCGTGGGCTGGGCCGGAAGCCGTGATTCCATACGGATGGACGTGGGGGCCTTGTCGACAGGGTCGGCGGCCGCTCTTGAAATCGTGTCTGATTGTAACCAGCCGCCCGGGACTTCCGTCGCCCCGTTTGCGTTCGACGCATTGCACCGGTAATCGGCCCGCAACCCACCGCAAGGACCCCTGGGCGCCGGCTTGCGACGCATTCGCAATGGCGTTCCAGCCCCTTCGGAGCGGGACCCGCAAGTCACTGGAATATCACGCTTTTTCTTTCGCCAGGACACAGGAGCTAACATCGCGGAATGACTATCCGCCCCTTCCGTGTCCTCGGTCTCCAGCAGATCGCCCTCGGCAACCTCGACAAGGCGCGCCTGCGGCGTCTCTGGGTCGACATGCTGGGGCTTCCCGTCATCGGCGACTTCCGCAGCGAACGCGAGAACGTGGACGAGGACATCCTCGCCCTCGGCTCGGGTCCGGGGCAGGTCGAGGTGGACCTGATGGCCCCGCTGGATCCCGCCAAGAAGCCGGCGGTGCACGAAACGCCCCTCAACCACGTTGGCCTGTGGATCGATGACCTGCCCGCGGCGGTCGAATGGCTCACGGCGCAGGGCGTGCGCTTCGCCCCGGGCGGCATCCGCCGCGGCGCGGCGGGCCACGACATCTGCTTCCTGCACCCCAAGGCGAACGACGCGTTCCCGATCGCGGGGGAAGGCGTGCTGATCGAACTCGTGCAGGCCCCGCCCGCGGTCGTCGCCGCGCTCGCCCCGCCCGGCCCGTAGGCCCTACTCGAACTCGATGATCGGCTGGTCGACGGCGAGGCTGTCGCCCGCCTTCGCGAGCAGGGCCTTCACCACCGCGTCCTTGTCGGCGCGCAGCACGTTCTCCATCTTCATCGCCTCGATGACGGCCAGCTTCTCGCCGGCGTTGATGCGCTGGCCCGCGGCGACCGCCAACTCGGCCAGCAGGCCCGGCATGGGCGAGAGCAGGAACTTCGAGGTATCCGGCGGTGCCTTCACCGGCATGAGCGCCTGCATCTTCGCCGCGTGCTCGGTGAGCACCAGGGCCGTCACCTCGGCGCCCCCGTGCATCAGGAGGTACTTCATGCCGCGGCGCTCGACGCGCACTTCGATGGGCTTGCCGTTGAGCGTGCCCGAGAAGACGGGATCGCCGAGCTTCCACCCGGAGAGCACGGCGAACGACTTGTCGCCGAAGAACACCTCCTGCCCACCGGGGATCGAGCGCAGGCGGGCGGTGTAGACCTCTCCCCGCAGGTGGACATGCCGCACGTCGCCGACGTCGCGCTCGTGCCCGGGCACCTGGCCCGAGATCCGTGCCGAACGCTCCGCGTAACGCCAGTGGACCGCCGCGGCGACGCTCACCAGCAGGGTCGGATCGTCGATCGGCGCGGTAGCGGGGACATGGCCGGCCGGGAATTCCTCCGCGATGAAACCCGTGTGGAACTTGCCCGAGGCGAAGCGCGGGTGGCGCGTGACGGCCGAGAGGAACGCGATGTTGGAGGCCGGCCCCTTCACGAGGAAGCCGTCGAGGGCCTCGGCCAGGCGCAACCTCGCCTCCTCGCGGTTCGTCCCGTGGGCGATGAGCTTCGCGATCATCGAGTCGTAGTGCATCGACACCTCGCCGCCCTCGTAGACGCCGGTGTCGACGCGCAACTCGCCGGTGCGCTCCAGCGGGGGCCGGAACTGGACGAGCCGTCCCGTCGAGGGCAGGAAATTGCGCGAGGGGTCCTCGGCGTTGATGCGCGCCTCGATGGCCCAGCCCTGGAGGCGCAAGTCCGCCTGCGCGAGGGGCAACTTCTCCCCGGCTGCGACGCGGATCATGAGCTCGACCAGGTCGAGGCCGGTGATCATCTCCGTCACGGGGTGCTCGACCTGCAGGCGCGTGTTCATCTCGAGGAAGTAGAACTTGCGGTCCGCGCCGACCACGAACTCCACCGTGCCCGCCGAGCGGTAGTTCACGGCCTTCGCGAGCGCCACTGCCTGCTTGCCCATCGCATGGCGCGTGGCCTCGTCCAGGAAGGGCGAAGGCGCCTCCTCCAGCACCTTCTGGTGCCGGCGCTGGATCGAGCACTCCCGCTCCCAGAGGTAGAGCACGGTGCCGTGGGCGTCGCCCATCACCTGCACCTCGATGTGCCGCGGCTCCTCGATGAATTTCTCGATGAAGATGCGGTCGTCGCCGAAGGCGGCCTTCGCTTCGTTGCGGCAGCTCTGGAAGCCCTCGCGCGCCTCGCTGTCGTTCTTCGCGACCCGCAGGCCCTTGCCGCCGCCGCCCGCGCTCGCCTTGATCATCACCGGGTAGCCGATCTTCTTCGCGATCTCGACGGCGTGCTCGCCATCCCGGATCACGTCGGTGTAGCCCGGGATGGTGGAAACACCGGCCTTGTCGGCGAGCTTCTTCGAGGCGATCTTGTCGCCCATGCCGGCGAGCGCCTCGACGTTCGGGCCGATGAAGACGATGCCCTCCTTCGCGAGCGCCGCGGCGAAATGCTCGTTCTCCGAGAGGAACCCGTAGCCCGGGTGCACGGCCTGGGCGCCGGTGCGCTTGCAGGCCTCGATGATGCGCTCGGCGAGCAGGTAGCTCTTCGCGGCGGCGGGCGGGCCGATGCAGACGGCCTCGTCGGCGCTCGCCACGTGCAGGGCGTCGCGGTCGGCCTCGGAGTACACCGCCACGGTGGCGATGCCCATGCGCTTGGCGGTGCGGATGACGCGACAGGCGATCTCGCCGCGATTGGCGATCAGTATTTTCTTGAACATGGCGGTTCGGCCTGTCTAGAGCGGGATGTTGGCGTGCTTGCGCCAGGGGTTGGTGAGCTGCTTGTCCTTGAGCATCGCGAGCGAGCGGCAGATGCGCCGGCGCGTCTCGCTCGGCATGATCACGTCGTCGATGTAGCCGCGGTGCGCCGCGATGAAGGGGTTGGCGAACTTCTGCCGGTACTCCTCCGTGCGCTCGGCGATCTTGGCGGGGTCGCCCAGGTCCTCGCGGAAGATGATCTCCACCGCGCCTTTCGGGCCCATCACGGCGACCTCCGAGGAAGGCCAGGCGAAGTTCACGTCGCCGCGCAGGTGCTTGGAGCTCATCACGTCGTAGGCGCCGCCGTAGGCCTTGCGCGTGATCACCGTGACCTTGGGCACCGTGGCCTCGGCATAGGCGAAAAGCAGCTTCGCGCCGTGCTTGATGATGCCGCCGTGTTCCTGCGCCGTGCCGGGGAGGAACCCGGGCACGTCGACGAAGGTGATGATCGGGATGTTGAAGCAGTCGCAGAAGCGCACGAAGCGCGCGCCCTTGATGGAGCTGCGGATGTCCAGGCACCCCGCGAGCACCATGGGCTGGTTCGCGACGATGCCCACGGGCGAGCCGGCCATGTGCGCGAAGCCCACGACGATGTTCTTCGCGTGGTCGGGCTGGATCTCGAAGAAGTCGCCCTCGTCGGCGATCTTCGCGATGAGCTCCTTCATGTCGTAGGGCAGGTTCGGGTTGTCCGGCACGAGCGTGTCGAGCGAGGGGATCTCGCGGTCCGCGGCGTCCTGCGTCGGCCACACCGGCGGCTTCTCGCGGTTCGAGCCCGGCAGGAAGCTCATGAGGCGGCGCGTCATCATGAGCGCCTCGACGTCGTTCTCGTAGGCGCAGTCGGCGACGCCCGACTTGGTGGTGTGGGTGACCGCCCCGCCGAGCTCCTCCTGCGTGACCTCCTGGTGCGTGACGGTCTTCACCACGTCCGGGCCGGTGACGAACATGTACGAGGAGTCCTTCACCATCAGGATGAAGTCGGTCATCGCCGGCGAATAGACGGCGCCGCCCGCGCACGGCCCCATGACGAGGGAGATCTGCGGGATCACGCCCGAGGCGAGCACGTTGCGCTGGAACACCTCGGCGTAGCCGCCCAGGGAGGCGACGCCTTCCTGGATGCGCGCCCCGCCGGAATCGTTCAGGCCGATCACCGGCGCGCCGGCCTGCATCGCCTTGTCCATCACTTTGCAGATCTTCTCGGCGTGGGGCTCGGAGAGCGCGCCGCCGAAGACCGTGAAGTCCTGGCTGAAGACGAACACCAGCCGGCCGTTGATCGTGCCGTACCCCGTGACGACGCCGTCGCCGGGGATGCGCTTGTCGTCCATCCCGAAGTCCGTGCAGCGGTGCTCCACGAACATGTCCCATTCCTCGAAGGAGCCCGGGTCGAGCAGCAGCTCGATGCGCTCGCGCGCCGTGAGCTTGCCGCGCCGGTGCTGCGCGTCGATGCGCTTTTGCCCCCCCCCGAGCCGCGCCTGCGCGCGCTTTTCCTCGAGCCTGCGGATGATGTCGTGCATGTGCTTGGCCTCTCCCTTTAATCCGAAGCCGCGGCGAGCAGTGCCGCGGCCGCTGCCGCCGGGGTCATCGCCCCTTCGGCCACTTTTTCGCGCAACGCCCCCATCTCGCGCTTCACCGCGGGATGGGCATGGAATCTCGCGTGCAACTCATGGTCGACGATCGCCGCCATCCAGTCGAGCGCCTGGCGCCGGCGCTTGGCCGCGAGCGCACCGCTCGCCTCGAGCGTGGCGCGAAAGCGCAGGCACTGCCGCCAGAACTCGTCGATGCCCTGGGGCTTGAGCGCGCTCACCGCGACCACGGGCGCGACCCAACCCTGCTCGTGCGGGCGCAGCATGGCGAGGGCGTTCTCGATCTGCGTCGCCGCGACGCGGGCCGCCGCCGGATCGATGTCGCACTTGTTCACGGCGACCACGTCCACCAGTTCCACGATCCCGCGCTTGATCGCCTGCAGGTCGTCGCCCGCGTTGGGCAGGGCCACGAGCGCGAAGCAGTCGGTCATCCCCGCCACGGCCGTCTCCGATTGCCCCACCCCGACCGTCTCCACGATCACCACGTCGTGGCCGGCGGCCTCGCACACGAGCATCGCCTCGCGCGTGCCGTGGGCGACGCCACCCAGGAGCCCGCCCGAGGGGCTGGGCCGGATGAAGGCGCCGCCTTCGCGCGAAAGCCGCTCCATGCGCGTCTTGTCGCCCAGGATGGAGCCGCCGGAGATCGCGCTCGTCGGATCGACCGCGAGCACCGCCACGCGGTGTCCCAGTCCGAGAAGGTAAAGCCCCAGCGTCTCGATGAACGTGGACTTGCCGGCGCCCGGCGAGCCGCTCACGCCGAGCCGGAAAGCCCCGCCGGCTCGCGGCAGGAGCGCGGCCAGGAGCGCCGCCGCGCGGGCGCGGTGATCCTCCCGCGTCGACTCGAGCAGCGTGATCGCCTTGGCAAGCGAGCGCCGGTCGTGCGCGAGCACGCCGCGGGCGAGCCGGCGGTCGGCGGTCTCCAGCAGGTCGAGCGGGTCGGACACGCGCCGCGACGCCCGCGTCAGGACGTGCCGGCCGTGGCCCGCGCGGCCTCGATGGCCTTGAGCACCGAGCGGGCGGCCTCCGAGATGACGGTGCCGGGCCCGAGCACGGCGGCGACGCCCACCTCCTCGAGGAACGCGTAGTCCTGCCGGGGCACCACGCCGCCCACGACGACCACGATCTCGGGCGCGCCCTGCGCGCGCAGCGCGGCGATGAGTTGCGGGACCAGCGTGCGGTGCCCGGCCGCGAGCGTCGAGACGCCCACCGCGTGCACGTCGTTCTCGATCGCCTGCTTCGCGCATTCGTCCGGCGTCTGGAAGAGCGGACCGATGTCGACGTCGAAGCCCAGGTCCGCGAAGGCCGTCGCGACGACTTTCGCGCCACGATCGTGCCCGTCCTGGCCGAGCTTCGCGATCAGGATGCGCGGACGCCGGCCCTCCCCGGCCTCGAAGGCCCCGATCTCGGACTTGAGGGAATTCCACACTTCGTCCTGCACGAACTCGGCGCCGTACACGCCGGAGACGGTCTGGCTCGAGGCCTGGTAGCGTCCCCAGGTCTTCTCGAGCGCCTCGCTCACCTCGCCCACCGTGGCACGGGCGCGCACCGCATCGATCGCGAGCGCGAGGAGGTTCCCCTTGCCGCTCTTCGCCGCCTCGGCCAAGGCGCCGAGCGCCGCCTCGACGGCCGCCGGGTCGCGGGCCGCCTTCACGGACTTCAGGCGCCGGATCTGGGATTCGCGCACCGCCGTGTTGTCGATCTCTCGTATGGCGACATCATCCTCGCGGGCGAGCTGGTACTTGTTCACGCCGACGATGACGTCCTCGCCGCGGTCGATGCGCGCCTGCTTCTCGGCCGCGCAGGCCTCGATGCGCAGCTTGGCCCAGCCGGACTGCACCGCCTTGGTCATGCCGCCGAGCGCCTCGACTTCCTCGATGATCGCCCAGGCTGCATCCGCCATGTCCTGGGTGAGCTTCTCCATCAGGTACGAACCCGCCCAGGGGTCCACCACCGAGGGGATGTGCGTCTCCTCCTGGATGATGAGCTGCGTGTTGCGGGCGATGCGCGCGGAGAAATCCGACGGCAGCGCGATCGCCTCGTCGAAGGAATTGGTGTGCAGCGACTGCGTGCCGCCGAACACCGCGGCCATCGCCTCGACGGCGGTGCGCACGATGTTGTTGTACGGGTCCTGCTCGGTGAGCGACCAGCCCGAGGTCTGCACGTGGGTGCGCAGCATCGAGGAGCGCGGGCTCTTCGGCGAGAAGTCCTGCATCATCCGCCACCAGAGCATGCGCGCCGCGCGCAGCTTCGCGATCTCGAGGTAGAAGTTCATGCCGACGCAGAAGAAGAACGAGAGCCGCCCGGCGAATTCGTCGACGTCGAGGCCCCGCGCGATCGCGGCGCGCACGTACTCGCGGCCATCGGCCAGCGTGAAGGCGAGCTCGAGCGCCTGCGTCGCGCCGGCCTCCTGGATGTGGTAACCCGAGATCGAGATCGAGTTGAATCGCGGCATGTGCCGCGCCGTGTGCTCGATGATGTCGGCGACGATCCGCATCGACGCCTCGGGCGGGTAGATGTAGGTGTTGCGGACCATGAACTCCTTGAGGATGTCGTTCTGGATGGTCCCGGCCAGGTCCGCCTGCTTCACGCCCTGCTCCTCGGCGGCGACGATGTAGCCGGCGAGAACCGGCAGCACCGCGCCGTTCATCGTCATGGACACCGTCACCTTGTCGAGCGGGATGTCCTTGAAGAGGATCTTCATGTCCTCGACCGAATCGATCGCCACCCCGGCCATGCCGACGTCGCCCACCACGCGGGGGTGGTCCGAGTCGTAGCCGCGGTGCGTCGCGAGGTCGAAGGCGACGGAGACGCCCTGCTGGCCGGCGGCGAGGTTTCGCCGGTAGAAGGCGTTCGATTCCTCCGCGGTCGAGAAGCCCGCGTACTGCCGGATGGTCCAGGGCCGGACCGTGTACATGGTCGCCTGCGGGCCGCGCACGAACGGCGGGAAGCCCGGGAGCGTGTCGGCATGGGTCAGTCCGGCGACATCCGCCGCCGTATAGAGGGCCTTGACGTCGATGCCCTCCGGCGTGCGCCAGGTGAGCTTGTCCGGGGTGCCGGCCGCCTTGGCCGCGGCCTTCTGCCAGTCGGCGAACGAGGGGGTCTCGGGTACGGGATGGCTCATCGGGTCTCCGGGGTCGTCTTGCGAAAGGGCAAACCCCTATGATCGCACAGAGAATTCCCGCGGCCGTTTGAGCCCCCGCAAGCCGTGGCGAAAAGGCCTCAGGCCCGCACCCAGTCCATCCACCAGTTCTCGTCCCAGGTCTTGCCGCCGTCCTTCGACACGGCCTGGTGCCATCGGCACGAAGTGGGCGTGATGCGGTCCCACACGCCGCGGGCGATCACGATCTTCCCGTCCTCCGTCTCCTCGGCCGTGAACGTGCCCACGCCGTTCTCGAAGTGGCCGGTGAGCCCGGGCGTCGTCAACACGCCGCTCTTGCCGTTCACCCAGTAGTCGTTCCAGAGGCGCTTGTCGAGGTCGAGGAGGCGAAGGCCCATGCCGCTGAACCCCCGCTCGGGAATGCGCAGTTCCTCGATGCTGCCGACGCCGCCCAGGATGCTCCAGCACGTGGCCTCGCCCTTGAAGGTGATCCAGTCCTTCCTGCCCGCCGGGCGCTGGCGATGGCTGATCTTCCACTGGCCGTTCAGGAAATCGAATTCGCCGGGCTTGCCGGGCGGCTTCGCGGGCGCCGCGGACGCGAGGGAGCTGGACGCGGCCTGCGCGGCGATCGCGAGGCTCGCGAGGGATTGCAGCGCCGTGCGGCGGTCGGGGCGGTCGGGGTCGTTCGTCATGGTCGTCACTCCGGGGTCGTGGAAAGGGTGACGCGATGATGGGCCGGGCTACCTGACAATCAGCGTCAGGATTTACGGCTAGGATGGCGCATGCGCGCAAGCCGCCTGCTGTCCATCCTCATCCTGCTCCAGCACCGCGCCCGCCTCACGGCCGAGACGCTGGCGGGGGAATTCGGCGTCAGCGTCCGCACGATCTACCGCGATGTCGACGAACTGAGCGCGGCCGGCATCCCCGTCTGCGGCGACCGCGGCCCCGGCGGGGGCTTCCGCCTGCTGGACGGCTATCGCACGCGCCTCACGGGGCTCACGCCGGAAGAAGCCGAGACCCTGTTCCTCGTGGGCCTGCCCGAAGCGGCCAACCAGCTCGGCCTGGGAGCGGCGTCCGCCGGCGTGAGCGGCAAGCTGCTGGCCTCGCTCCCGGGCGACTCGGCAGCCCTCGCCGCCCGCCTCGCCTCGCGCTTCCACGTGGATCCGGTGGACTGGTACCGCGCCGCCGAGCCGGTGAAGCACCTTCCCGCCCTCACCCGCGCCCTGCTCGACCAGCGTTCGATCGAGATGACCTACGAGAGCTGGACGGGCGTGAAGCGACGGGTCGTCGATCCGCTCGGCCTGGTGCTGAAGGCGGGCTCGTGGTACCTCGCCGGCCGCACGGCGGGCAAGGTGCTCACGTTCAAGGTGACCGGCATTCGGCGGCTCGATGTGAAATCGACGTCCTTTCCGTGGCCCGAGGCGTTCGACCTCGCGGATCACTGGCGCGAGTCGATCGCGCGATTCGAGGAAGGCCTGCGGCGCGAAACGGCGATCCTGCGCCTCACGGCCGAGGGACTGCGGCGCCTCTCGGAACTGGGCAGCTACGCCGCCGAAGCCGCGGCCGCCGCCGGCAAGGCCGACCGGAAGGGCCGGTCGCGCGTGCGACTGCCGATCGAAAGCGCGCCGCAAGCGGCGAGACTCGTGCTCTCGTTGGGCGAAGAGGCCGAGGCGCTGGAGCCACCGGCGGTGCGCGAGGCCGTGCGCGTCCTCGCAAGCCGCATGGCCGCGCTCCACGGAAAGCCGAAAGACCGGAAGCGCTGATGGCCCGGGTCGGGCCCCGATCAACCCAGCCGGAATCGCACGGGAATGCGCATCCAGGCCTCGATCGGTTCGGCGCCGCGGCGCGCCGGCGTGAATGTCCAGCGCTTCACGCCGGCCACGGCCGCCCGGTCCAGTTCACGGAAGCCGGACGAGCGCTCGAGCACGATCTCCTCGGGCAGCCCGCTTCGCGAGACGCGCACTTTCAGAAGGACGATTCCTTCCTCGCCCTCCTCCCTCGCCGAGGCCGGATACGCCGGTTCGGGCGTCGCGAGGTAGGCGGCCGGCACGACCACGGCGCTGGCGACGGCCGCCGTCATCGCGGTCCCGGATACGACCGCCACCACCGCCGGCGCCGCAGCCGCGGCCGCCGGCCCCTCGGCGCGAGCCGGCTCGGGCGCCGCGATCCCTTCGATACGTTCGGGCGCAACGCCCTCCTGTGGCACCAAAACATCGCGATCGGGCCCGGACCGGCTGCGAACGGCGCCGGATCGCCCCGCTACGGGCTCCACGGCTCGCTCGACCGAGGGTGTCGTCACCACGGGGGGCCAAGGGGCGAGCGCAACCTGGACGACGATCGGCCCCCGCGCTTCCGTTGGTGTCCGCGTACCGAAACCATCGAATGCCCCGAACGCCACGAACGCGGCGGCATGCACGAGCGCGGAGCCCAGCAGCGCGGCGCCGGCCAGGGAGCTTCGCGGGGCGGCGGGGTTCATCTTCTTCAAGCCCCCGGCGTCCACTTCACCGACAGGAACACGTTGCTGCCGGGCGTGCGGTAGCCCTGCACTTGCTCGTAGTCCCGGTCCGTCACGTTGTTCCAGCGAAGGTCCGCCTGCCAGCCGCGTGCGAACGCCCACGAGGCCGTGAGGTTCGCGATCGCGTAGCCGGCCATGCGCGCCTCGGGCGACTCGTCCGCCGTCTCGAAGCGATGCGCGCTCGCCACCACCTCCGCGCCCACCGTCCACGCCCCGAACGCGCGGCTCGCGAGGAAACTGCCGAACTGCTTCGCCCGGCGCGGCAACTGCTTTCCCGTGTCGTCCGATACCGGGTCCTGGAAGGTGCCCTTTGCCCGCAGGCGCACCTCCGCCACCCTTCCCTCCCACGCGAGGTCCACGCCGCGGATGCGCGCCTTCGCGAGGTTCGCGGGGCCGAAGAAGCTGGTATCCGGATCGAAGAAGAAGACGATGAGGTCCTCGATGCGGTTGTCGAAGGCCGTGGCCGAGAAACGCTGGCCCGCGCCTTCGAGCTGCAAGCCGATCTCGCCGCTTCGCGAGCGCTCGGGCTTGAGCTCCGCGTTGCCGAAGCCCGGGTAGTAGAGATCGTTGAAGGACGGCGCGTGGAAGCCCTCGCCGTAGACGGCCCGCAACCGCGCCCCCTTCGCCAGCTGGTAGCCGTACGCGAGCGATCCGGTCGTCGGGGAGCCGAACTGGCTGTTGTCGTCGCGGCGCAGGTTCGCTTCGAGCGCGTGGGCGCCGAATTCGCCCACGTACCCCGCGAAGGCCGAGCGCACCGTGCGCTTCGTCGCCTCGTAGGCCGTCGTCGCATCCACCTTCTGCCCGAGGTACTCCACGCCCGCCACGATCGACTGGCCCTCGAAGCGGAAGGTGTTCTGCCAGAGCGCCTGGTCCTGGTCGGTGCGGAAGCGGTCCGGGAAGCTGCCGATGCTGTCGCTGTCGTCGCGCCCGCGCGAAAGGCGCACGAGGCTTTCCCAGCGATCGGTGAGCCGGTTGCGGCTGAAGGCCGAGACCGTGGTGAGGGTCTGCTCCGTGCGATCGTCCGTCGCGAGCCCGTTGTCGAACTTCGTGCGCCCGTCGCTGTGCAGCACGGCCGCGCCGATCTCGTGCCGCTCGCCGAAGCGGTGCGAGAGCTTCGCCGAGACGTTCGTGTTGCGATAGCCGTCGTCGTCGGGGTTGTGGCGGTCGAAGGAGATCGCGGGCCGTGTCGCGTCGTGGCCGTCGGTCTCGAAGTAACCCGCGGCGAGCGAATACGACGTCTCGCCCGATGCGCCCCCGAGCTGCGCCCGCAACGTGCGCGTGTTGTCCGTGCCGATGCCGGCCACCACGCTCGCCTCCGGGCTCTTCCGCGAGCCCTTGGTGAAGATCTGGATCACCCCGCCGATGGCGTCCGAGCCGTAGAGCCCGCTCGCCGGCCCCGAGACGATCTCGATGCGTTCGATCTGCGCCAAGGGGATGTTCTCGATGGCCGTCGTGCCCAGCGTCGCCGAGGAGACGCGCACGCCATCGACCAGCACGAGCGCGTGCGAGCTGTTCGAGCCGCGCAGGAAGATCGAGGTGGCGCTGCCGATGCCGCCGGAGGTGGCCGTCTCCACCCCGCCGAACTGCTGCAGCACCTGCGCGAGCGAGAGCTGCCCGCTCGATTCGATGTCCCGGGCCGTCACCACCACCACCGAGCGAAGCGAATCGGCGAGCCGCTGCTCGACCCGCCCGGCCGTGACCACCGTCTCGGCGCCCTGGTAGACCGGCGGGGATTGCGAGGCGGCCGGAAGCGCCGCGCCAAGAATCGTGAGAGCGAACGTGCCTCGGGCGCGAGCCCGCCACCGCCGGGGAGAATGCATGGAAATCCGTTCCTTCCTTCGGCCCGCAACCCCGCGAGCCCGCCTGGGAATCAAGGAACGATCGGGAAAGAGCCGGAGTCCTGGGACGAACCGCCGGCGATCGCCTCCCGCGACCGTTCCGCCTGGGTCCCATGGCCGGTATCCGGGCTGGGCAGGGTTTGGCGCATCCGGCCTTCCCACGGCTTTTCGCCGCAGTGGCCTGGCACCCCGTGGAGGAGTGCCGGTGGATGCGCCCGCGCCTGCCGACCGTTGCGGGGGCAGCACAGGTAGCCGATGAGCCGGCCCCTGTTTCCCGTTGAACCCTTCCGCAAGTAGCGAAATGGGCACCAAAGGACTACAGGCATGCTACCAGAGGCGATACGCGGCTTCCCTTGCGTGAAATCAAAGGGTGCGCGGCGACGGGAAAACTGAGGAGGGGCAACTGGAGGCAGGGGCCGGAATCGAACCGGCGTACACGGCTTTGCAGGCCGTATTCAATCTTTTTAAATCAGCAGCTTAGGGGGTTAAACACACGGGCTAACCACTCGGGCCGCGACAATTCGTAGCACCATTCGCGTGCGCGATGCGTTGAGCGATCCAATCATTTATAGCCGCTGAGTCCCATGCGACTGCGCGAACACCGATTCGAATCGGAGCAGGAAAAGTCCCGTTTGCAATTTGGGCGTAAAGAGACGAGCGAGGGAGTCCAACTCGGGCAATGACATCAGGAAGGCGTAGAAGGAACTTCTCTTGACGCCCCCCTGCAATAGCCACCTTTCGAATTGCTTGCACTCTGCTACTGGTCACGAGAAGGCTCTCATAGCTTCGGAATCGGATTGCGAGGCCTACCGCCCTTTCGGGCCGTCGGCAGCGTGTTTTCACCGGCAATACCGTCCGCGATTCGCCTCTCACTAGTTTGCTTAAGTGTTTGCGCGCGAATGTAGTCCACGAGGGCATCCTCCATGAATACAAGCGATCTGCCGATTCTTGCTGCCGGAATCACACCCGTAGCGGCGAGAAAACTTACCAATTGCGGACTACATTTCAGAAATTCCGCAGCCTCATCTCTAGTAAGGACTCTCATGGCGTCAAAGTCGAAGTGTTAGCCCTCAGGGTTGCCAACTTCAAAAGCAAATTTACGGCATTGTAGATTATATTCCGTGGACTGACACTCCCCGCCGGGGAGACCCTTGGGAATGCCCAGAAGCGCCCAACAAGTCAGCCAAGATCTAGCGATCAACCTGCGAAATGAGAGACTTCGCGCGGGCTACTCACAAGAACACCTTGCTCTAGCCGCTTGCGTGGATCGAACCTACGTTTCCCAGATCGAACGAGGGGTAGGCAATCCATCTATTGGCGTTCTAGCAAAGCTTGCTCATTGCCTATCCCTCGATGTTTCTGAGTTGCTGCAACGCCGCTAGTTGAAGTTCTGTGTGACGCTACTCGGCCCAATGGCCATGCGACGATACTCAATAGGCAAGCCAATTCCGTGCGCGCCCCAATGTAAGGATGAGGCGCCGCCATTGACCGACAATTGGTGACCGGCCAGCATCTCGACCATTCAAATCGTCATTTGAATCCCCATGGCTTCTCCGCGAATTGTCCAACGCGCGCTAGAACTTCGCGAGTCAGCGCCGCTTAGAGAACGGCGACCACAGAAACTTGCCGTAGAACGTCTACGCTTGCCGCGAGAAGTGCTGCGCCTTGTAGAGCAACACGCAAGTGATGAAGCGATGAAAGAAGATGCGCGACGCCAATTTGTAGTAAGCATGGCAACCGCATTTGAAATGTACTGGCGCGAATTCTTCCGGTTCTCGCTGGACAAGCGCCGTCCTACTGATGAGCAACTCGCTCATCTAACCAAGGTGACAGTAACCCTAGCTGACGTTGGGGCAATCCTAGGTCGAAAGCTAACCTTTGGCGAACTATTTGCCTGCGCCTATTCGTTCCGTGGACCCGATGCGCTCAATGCCGCTTCTTCGGCAGTCCTTCGGGCTAACGCTTTTGAAGAGTTCGCAAACGCAAAAATTACAGTCCAGCCAATAGAAACTCCGAACATGAGAGCACCGCTACCGCCCCTAAAGGTGATAACTGGGCGCGATGTACTAAAGTCCTCTCTGCCAGGTCTAGAAAGGTGCTTCAAGATCAGAAATGCGACAGTCCACGACTCAGCACGCGGCCTAGTACTCTCACCGCGTGACGTGGGCCAGATGGAACTTCAACTGAGCACGTTCAATATTATGGTCGGTGCATTCGTCGAGGGACGACTGGACAAGCTCTTCCCCATCGCGCGACGCACCAAGTCTGCCAAGTGAGGCATCGACTCAAGTGATCGTTGGGAGATCACTCAATGCGGAAATACTCGTCAAGCAAGCGCTCGACCGCCTCAATTCGACCTAATCACAGATAGCTGGTCGAAGAGAATTTATTCGCACACGAGCGTGTGGGAACGGACGCCAATTACAAACCAAAGAAATGCAGAAAACGCCGTCAACGGATCTATCTTTCCGTCTCGGGTGGTTTTGCCGCGTGGTTTTGGGTCGTGCGAGGAAGTTTCGGAACTTCTAAACTCTTGATTTTGTTGGAGGCGCGACCCGGAATCGAACCGAGGTAAACGGATTTGCAATCCGGTGCATAGCCACTCTGCCATCGCGCCTACTTTTCCAACCGCCAGCAAGACATTGTATTTAAACAATAACTTTCGTTTTTGCAGGCCGCTGCATAACCACTCTGCCACCCCGCCGGATGGCCCCGGACGGACGATTCACCGGGGGGAGAAACGGTTCGGGGGGAGGATGACCCTCCCCCCGAAAGGGAAACTGGAGCGGCAGAAGAGTCTCGAACTCTCGACCTCAACCTTGGCAAGGTTGCGCTCTACCAACTGAGCTACTGCCGCGTGAAGCCCCGGATTATAGCGGGTTCCCCGCATGCCGTTCAACCCGCGATTCGCCGGGCATTCCGGGGCGCGCCGGACGAGCCCCGCACGGCAGCGAAGGCTTGCCGCCGCGGACCACGCAAAATCCTGTTTTCAAAGAATATTCAGGACGATGCGCCGGGAGCCTTCAACGCCGCCTTCAGGTACACCACCATCGACCACAGCGTGATGATCGCCGCCATCCAGATGAGCACGCGGCCCACGGGATTGGAGTGGAAGAGGCCGAAGAGCACGCCGTTGAAGAGCAGGAACGGGATCGCGACCAGTTGCATCACCGTCTTCAGCTTCCCGATGATGTTCACGGCGACGTTCTTGGACTGCCCGAGTTGCGCCATCCATTCGCGCAGCGCCGAGATGGTGATCTCCCGGCCGATGATGATGAGCGAGGCGAACGGGTCCACCAGCCCCTTCTCGGCCAGCACGATGAGCGCGGCCGTCACCATGAGCTTGTCGGCCACCGGGTCGAGGAACGCGCCGAAGGACGTCGTCTGGTTCCAGCGGCGGGCGAGGTAGCCGTCCAGCCAGTCGGTGATGGCGGCCAGGATGAAGATCCACATCGAGATCACGTTGGCCTGCCGCTCGGAAAGCCAGTCCTCGGGAAAGTAGAGGACGGCCACGAACAGCGGGATCGCGACGATGCGAAGCCAGGTGAGCAGGATCGGCAGGTTGGTCGGCGCGGCCATCGGCTAGTGCAATTCGTTGTAGATCCGCTGGGCCAGTGTACGGCTGATTCCCTCCACGCGGGCGAGGTCTTCGACGCTCGCGGCCATCACGCCCTGCATGCCGCCGAAATGCGCGAGCAGCTTCTGCCGGCGCTTGGGGCCGATCGCGCCGATGTCCTCGAGCCGCGAGGCGATGCGCGCCTTGCCGCGCCGGGCACGGTGCCCGGTGATGGCGAAGCGGTGGGCCTCGTCGCGCACCTGCTGGATGAGGTGCAGGGCCGGCGAATCGGGCGGCAGGCGACGCGGCACGGCCTCACCCGGGAAGACGAGCTGCTCGAGGCCGGGCTTTCGTTCCTCGCCCTTGGCGACCCCGACCATCGCGATGTCGGCGAGCCCGAGGTCCTGCATCACCTGCCGCGCGGCCCCGAGTTGCCCGGCGCCGCCGTCGATGAGGACGAGGTCCGGCGTGCGACCCTCGCCGTCGGCGAGCTTGCGGTAGCGCACATCGAGGGCATAGCGCATGGCGCCGTAATCGTCGCCCGGCGTCACGCCCTTCACGTTGAAGCGCCGGTATTCCGAAGGTTGCATCGCGCCCTTGTCGTAGACCACGCACGAGGCCACCGTCGCCTCGCCCATGGTGTGGCTGATGTCGAAGCACTCGATGCGCGCGACCGGCGCCTCGAGGGCGAGGAATTCGCTGAGCGCGGCCCCCCTCGCCTCCTGCGTGGCCTGGGCCGTGAGGCGCACCGCGACGGCGAGCTCGGCGTTCTTCCTCGCCATCTCGAGCCACAGCTTCGCCTCGCCCTGCGGGCGCGTGAGCACGGTGACGGAGCGCTCGGCCAGGGCCGAGAGCGTCTCGGCGAGCGTCTCCGGTTCCTCCACGGCATCGGCGATGACGCGCGCGGGCACGGGCTGTACGGCATAGTGCTGCGCGAGGAAGGCGCCGACGACGGTGGCCGCGTCGCTACCGGCCGCGTTCTGCGGGAAGAAGCTGCGGTCGCCCAGGTGCCGGCCGCCGCGCACCATGGCGAGGGTCACGCCCCAGATGCCCTCCTTTTCCACCGCCGCCACGACATCCGCGTCACGCGCGCCCGACTTCTCGATGGCCTGGCCCGAGAGGACCTTCTGCAGCATGCGGATCTCGTCGCGGTAGCGCGCGGCGAGCTCGAAATCGAGGCCGTCGCTCGCGACCTGCATCTTCTGGGTGAGTTCGCCCACCACGTCGTCCTCGCGGCCCTCCAGGAACTTGGCCGCGTGGTCCACGTCGCGCGCGTACTCCTCGGGCGTGATGCGCCCCACGCAAGGCGCCGTGCAGCGGTGGATCTGCGCGAGCAGGCAAGGGCGCGAGCGGTGGCTGAACACCGAGTCGTCGCAGGTGCGCAGGCGGAAGATCTTCTGCAGGTGGCCGATGGTCTCGCGCACCGCCCAGGCGCTCGGGAAGGGGCCGAAGTAGCGGTTGGGCTTCTCCTGCACGCCGCGATAGAAGCGGATCTGCGGAAACGCGTGGCCCGTGACCAGGATGTACCCGTAGCTCTTGTCGTCGCGAAAGACGACGTTGTAGCGCGGGGCCAGCGTCTTGATGAGGTTGTTCTCGAGGAGCAGCGCCTCGGCTTCCGTGCGCGTGACCGTCGTCTCCGCGCCCGCGATCTGCGACACCATGAGCGCCGTGCGCGGGCTCGGATGGTTCTTCTGGAAGTAGGACGAGACGCGCTTCTTGAGGTCCCGCGCCTTGCCGACGTAGAGCACCTCGCCGGCGGCATTCAGGAAGCGGTAGACGCCCGGCAGGCCGGGCAGCCCGGCCAGGAACGTCTTCGGCTCGAAATCGGGGACGCTGACCTTTTCCGGTTCCGCTTCGGGGGCTCTCGTCACGGCCGCTTGGAAAAGGGAAGCGTCCCCTTTTCCTACTCCTTGCGGATCCGGGCAAGACTCTCGGTGGCCGCGAGGTAGGCCTCGCTCGCCTCGAGCGCCGCGGGCGTCGCCGCCCGGCCCCGCATGCGTTCCAGCCGCCTCGCGAGATCGGCATCCGCCGGCCGGCGCGCCAGGCCATCGAGCACCGTGTCCTGCGCACGCGGGTCGTTGCACACGAGCACCATGTCGCAACCCGCGCCCAGGGCCGCGTTCGCGCGCGCCACCATGCCGCCGGCGGCGCTCGCGCCTTCCATCGACAGGTCGTCGGAGAAGATGAGGCCGTCGAAGCCGAGCTTGTCTCGCAGCACCTTCCGCAGCCACACGCCCGAGAATCCTGCCGGCTTCCCATCGACCTTCGGGTAGATGACGTGCGCCGGCATCACCCCGCCCATCCCGGCGCGCGCGAGGCGCCGGAAAGGCACGAGATCCTGCGCGGCGATCTCGGCCATCGTGCGTTCGTCCACGGGAATCGCGAGGTGGGAATCGGCCTTCACCCAGCCGTGCCCCGGAAAGTGCTTGCCGACGCTCGCCATGCCGGCCTGCGCGAGCCCGGACTGCAGGGCCTCGGCCAACGTCGCGATGCGCGCCGGATCGCGATGGAAGGCGCGGTCGCCGATGACGCCGGACTCGCCGTAATCCACGTCGAGCACGGGCGCGAAGGTGAGGTCGATGCCGTGGGCCTGCAGCTCGCATCCGATGACATGGCCGCAGGCACGCGCGGCGGCGATGCCTTCGGCCGGGTCGCGGTCGTAGAGGCGTCCGAGCTCGCGCATCGGGGGAATGGCCGTGAAAGCGTGCCGGAAGCGCTGCACCCGGCCGCCCTCGTGGTCGACGGCGATGAGGAGGCCGGGCTTCCTCAGGTCCCGGATGGACTGGCACAGCCGCACGAGCTGCAGCGGGGTGGCGTAGTTCCGGGCAAAGAGGATGACGCCGCCCACCTGCGGGTGCAGCAGGCGCTCCTTGTCTTCAGCCGCGAGCTCCAGGCCCGCGACATCGACCATGACCGGTCCGGGTTTCATGTCGGGCTAACCTTCGAGGATCACGAACGCGACGGCCACGCCGGCGTCGTCCGTGAGGGAAACATGGGAATGCGTGACCCCCATCGAAGCGAGGTGCGCGGCCATGTCCTCGCGCGGGACGAGGACGGGCTTGCCGCGGGGGTCGCGGCCGACGGCGATGCTGTGCCACACGAAGGGCGCGTGGATGCCGGTTCCGATCGCCTTCGAGAAGGCCTCCTTGGCGGCGAAGCGCTTGGCGATGTGTCCGGCCCGCGCCCGCGGCGCCGTGCGCTCGAAGCGATCGCGCTCACCGTCGGTGAGGATGCGCCGCACGAAGCGATCGCCGAAGCGCTCGAGCGCCCGTTCGAAGCGCGAGATCTGCGCGACGTCGGTGCCGATGCCGCGGATCATCGCGCGGCAGCCTTCGCGAGGGCGTGGGCCTGCGCCGCGCTCATGAGGGATTTCATCTCGCGCACGGCTTCGCGCATGCCGACGAACACCGCGCGGCTCACGATGGCGTGCCCGATGTGCAGCTCGCGCACGCCCGCGAGGGCCGCCACGGGCTCCACGTTGAAGTAGTTGAGCGCGTGGCCCGCGTTGAACCGCATGCCCGCGGCGATGATCGCTTCGCCCGCGAGGCGGATCTTCCCGATCTCCGCCACCACGGGCGCGCTTTCGGCGTCGCGCCCCTTCACGTGGAAGGCGTGCGCGTAGGGCCCCGTGTGGATCTCGCAGACGCGCGCGCCCACGCGCGCCGCCGCCGCGACCTGCGCGGGATCCGGATCGATGAAGACGCTGGTCACGATGCCCGCGGCGGCCAGTTTCGCGATCACCTCGCGCACGCGCTTTTCCTGCCCGACGATGTCCAGGCCCCCTTCCGTCGTGACTTCCTGGCGTCCCTCGGGCACGAGCATGGCCATCTCGGGCTTCACGCGCACGGCGATGGCGACCATCTCGTCGGTGGCGGCCATCTCGAGGTTGAGCTTGATGTGCGTGAGCTCGCGCAGGCGGCGGACGTCCTCGTCCTGGATGTGGCGGCGGTCCTCGCGCAGGTGCACGGTGATGCCGTCCGCGCCGCCCAGGTGCGCCTCGACGGCGGCCCACACCGGGTCCGGCTCGTAGGTGCGCCTCGCCTGGCGGACGGTGGCGATGTGGTCGATGTTGACGCCGAGCTCGATCATGCCGCGTCCTCGAGGCGTTGGAGGTCCCGCACCAGGGCGCGCGTGGCGAGCTCCTGGCCGTTCAGGCAATGGTGGATGAGCATTCGCATGAGGGTCTTGGCCTGCGCCGCGGTGCGCGGATCGTCGAAGAGGCCCCGGTCGAGGTGCTGCAGCGTGAGGCCGGACAATCTTACTGCATCGGCCCGCTCGAGAGCGTCTTCGGCGATCACCGGCCCGCGCTCGAGGACATAGAGGTAGGCGCGGGACGGATCGACCGCGTCGCCTCCGGCGTCGCGCTGCAGCTCGACCGCGAAGCCGAGTTCGCGCAGGAGCGAAAGCTCGAAGCGGCGCAGCACCGGTTCCACGACGCGCGGCTCCGACAGGCCCGGCTCGGCCGCGACGAGCCCCGGCACGCCCACCGACCTTCTCGCGATGGCCCTGAGCGCGCCGATCGCCTCGTCGTAAGCCGCCCAGAGCGACTCGTGGGGATCGTCCCGGTGGGTGAGCTTGAGGAGCAGCTCGTTCAGGTAGAACGCCGACATGAGCGCCGCGCCGAGCAACGGCAGGGCGGGCCCGGAGGGCTCGGCCACCTTGAGGGTCTTCACCTCGCCGCGCCCGAACCACGTCACCGAAAGCGGCTGGAACGGGACCAGGATGCCGCGGTTCGCGCTCTTGGGCCGGCGGGCGCCCTTCGCCACCGCGGCGAACCGGCCGTGATGTTCCGTCCAGAGCTGCAGGATCAGGCTCGTTTCGCGGTACGGGTAGGCGTGCAGGACGTAGCCGCGATCCGGACCGCTCCCGGCCGATGCGCTCAACCGTGGCCCCACTCGCGCACGATGGCCTCGTTGTCCGCCCAGCCGCTCTTCACCTTGACCCACAGCTCGAGGAACACCTTGGAGCCGAAGAGATCCTGCATACCCAGACGCGCCTCGGTGCCGATTCGCTTGAGCGTCGCGCCCTTCTCGCCGATCACGATCGACTTGTGCCCCTCGCGGTCGACGAAGATCGTCGCCTGGATGCGGCGCAGGTCGCCGTCCATCTCGAACGTGTCGATCACGACGGCGGAGGTGTACGGCAATTCGTCGCCGAGCAGGCGGAAGAGCTTCTCGCGCACGAGCTCGGCGGCGAGGAAGCGCTCGGAGCGGTCCGTGATGTCGTCGGGACCGTACATCGGCTCGGCCTGCGGCAGGAGCTTCGCCACCTCGGCCGCGAGCGCGTCGACCTGCGTGCCCTTCTCCGCGCTCACCGGCACGAGGGCGGCGAAGTCGCGCTTCGCCGCGCAGGCGGCGAGCAGCTGCGCGAGCTTCGCGCGGTCCTTCACGCGGTCGACCTTGTTCAGCGCGAGCACCACCGGCACGCCGGCCGGCAGCAACGCGAGCAGCAGGTCGTCGCGCTCGTCCCAGTCCCAGGCCTCGACGACCAGCACGATCGCGTCCACGGACGCGAGCGTGCCCGTCACCGACTTGTTCATGGCGCGGTTCAGCGCGTTGTTGAATCGCTTCTGGAACCCCGGCGTATCGACGAACACGAGTTGCGCCTGCGGGTCGTTGCGGATGCCCAGGATGCGGTGGCGCGTCGTCTGCGCCTTGCGGGACGTGATCGACACGTGCGCGCCCACCAGCCGGTTGAGCAGCGTCGACTTGCCCACGTTGGGCCGGCCGACGATGGCCACGGTGCCGGCGCGGCCGGCGGATTCGCTCACGGGCGGGCTCCCTTCGCCTCGAGTGCGGCGAGCGCGGCCCGCGCGGCCTGCTGCTCCGCCGCCCGGCGGCTCGTCCCCTCGCCCGTCTGCACGATGGCGAACTCGTCCACGCGGCACTCCACCCGGAAGGTCTGCTGGTGCGCTTCGCCTCCGACGAGCAGCACCGTATAGCGCGGCAGCGGCAGCCGGCGGCCCTGGAGCATTTCCTGCAGGGCCGTCTTGGGATCCTTGCCCGGCGGGGATGTCCCCGCCGATTCGAGTCGCGGCGCGAAGAGCCGCTCGATCAGCGATCGCACGGCCGCGAAGCCGGCATCGAGGTAGACCGCGCCCAGGATGGCCTCGAAGGCGTCGGCCAGGATGGAGGGGCGCCGGAAACCGCCGCTCTTCAGCTCGCCCTCTCCCAGGCGCAGCACTTCGCCCAGTTCGAGCGACTGCGCCACCTCGAAGAGCGAGGCCTGGTTCACCAGCGTCGCGCGCAGGCGCGACAGGTCGCCTTCGGGCATGTCGGGGTAGCGCTCGTAGAGAAGGATGGCGATGACGCAGCCCAGCAGGCTGTCGCCCAGGAACTCGAGCCGTTCGTTGTGGCCCGAGGCGTAGCTGCGGTGGGTGAGCGCGCGTTCCAGAAGCGCCGGATCGGCGAAATCGTGCCCGAGGCGGCGCCTGAGGGGCGCGAGATCGCTCGTGACCGCGCGCTTGGACACGGGGCGGGCGGGCGCCCTACTTCGCGGTGGACACCGTGAAGTCGAGGCACGCGCTGAAGTTGGCGATGATCGGCACCTTCACGGACCAGGCGGCGGTGACGACCACCTCGCCGCCGTCCTTGGTGATCTCCAGGTCGTTGGGCGCGACGGCCTGCACGTTCTCGATCACGTTGCGGCGGGCGAAGGAATTGCGGATCTCGGTGACGCTGCCCTTGGTGTCGCCCTGCGCTTCCATGGTCTTCAGGATCTTCTGGACGGCGAAGTACTCGATGTAGGCGGGCGTGAGCTTCGCGGCGAAAAGGCCGAGCAGGGCGAGCAGGATCATCCCGCGAGGGCGTTGGTGAGCGTGATGCCGCGCTGCCTGGAAATCATGAAGCCTCCCGCTTCGGGTTTCGCCGGCCGACCCGCGGCCGGGCTATTCGATGCCGTTGCCGATCCGCTTGAAATCCCCGAAGTTCATCCAGACGAGGAAGGCGCGGCCCTTGATGTGGTCATCCGGGACGAAACCCCAGTACCGGCTGTCGGCGCTCTGGTCCCGGTTGTCGCCCATCATGAAATAGTGGCCGGGCGGAACGGTGCAGGTGAAACCGTCGTCATTGTATTCGCAATTGTCGCGGTGCGGAAACTGGCGGACCTGCGCCAGGTTGAGCGGCGGCTCGGAGGGGATCACCAGGAACTGGTGTGCCTTCGCGCCCAGCTTCTCGCTGAATTGCGGCAGGCGCAGGAAGTTGAGTTCCGCGTCCGTGTAGTGCCCCGCCGGCTCCACCGGCACCTGCTTGTCGTTCACCACCAGGAGCTTGCCGCGGTACTGCACCTTGTCGCCCGGAATGCCCACGACGCGCTTGATGTAATCGACGCTCGGGTCGAGCGGGTAGCGGAACACCACCACGTCGCCGCGCTTCACCTCCCCGATCTCGACCACCTTGCGGTTGGCGACCGGCAACCGGATGCCGTAGGTGTACTTGTTCACGAGGATGAAGTCGCCCACCAGGAGCGTGGGCTTCATCGACCCCGAGGGGATCTTGAAGGGCTCCACCCAGAACGAGCGGATGAGGAACACCACCACGATCACCGGGAAGAACGCCCGCGCCATGTCGACCACCACGGGCTCGGCTTCCTGCGCGGTGCGCTTCGGGGCGAAGACCCGCCGGTCCACGAGCCAGATGACGCCCGTCGCGATCGCGGCGATGAGCAGGACCGCGGCGAAGTCCGTGAACTTGAGGAGCATGCCCATGATCGCCACGAAGAGCACCGGCCAGGCGATCTCGAGGATGCCCTTCACGCCCTCGGAACGCGGTCCCTTGCGCACCACGGCATCCCAGCCGATCACGAGGGCGCTGGCGCCGCCGGCCACGAGCGCGATGAGTTCCCAGTTGAGTCCGCCGCCCATCTACTTTCCCTCCACCTGCAGGATGGCGAGGAACGCCTCCTGCGGAATCTCGACCGAGCCGACCTGCTTCATGCGCTTCTTGCCGGCCTTCTGCTTCTCGAGGAGCTTCTTCTTGCGGGTGATGTCGCCGCCGTAGCACTTGGCGAGCACGTTCTTGCGAAGCGCGGAGATGTTCTCCCGCGCGATGATGTTCGCGCCGATCGCCGCCTGCACCGCGACGTCGAACATCTGGCGCGGGATGAGCTTTCGCATCTTGCTGGCGAGCTCGCGCCCCCGGTAGACGGAGTTCTCGCGGTGGACGATGAGCGAGAGCGCGTCGACCTTCTCGCCGTTGATCTGGATGTCGAGCTTCACGAGGTCGCCGGCGCGGAACTCCCGGAACTCGTAGTCGAGCGAGGCGTAGCCGCGCGAGTTGCTCTTGAGCTTGTCGAAGAAATCCATCACCACCTCGTTCAGAGGCATGTCGTAGGTGAGGATCACCTGCCGGCCCACGTACTGCATGTTGACCTGCACGCCGCGCTTCTGCGTGCACAGGGTGATCACCGGCCCCACGTATTCCTGGGGCATGATGATGGTGGCCCGGATGATGGGTTCGCGGATCTCCTCGATGCGCGAAGCGTCCGGCAGGCGCGACGGGTTGTCGATATCCTCGACCGAGCCGTCGCGCATCTTGACCTGGTAGACCACGGTGGGCGCCGTGGTGATGAGGTTCATGTCGTACTCGCGCTCGAGCCGCTCCTGGACGATGTCCATGTGCAGCAGGCCCAGGAACCCGCAGCGAAAGCCGAAGCCCAGCGCCTGCGAGGTCTCCGGCTCGAACCGCAGGCTCGAATCGTTGAGCTGGAGCTTGGTGAGCGCGTCGCGAAGCGCCTCGTACTGGTTCGATTCCACCGGGTAGAGGCCCGCGAACACCTGCGGCTTGATCTCCTTGAAGCCCGGCAGGGCCTCTGCGGCCCGGCGCTCGGCGTGGGTCACGGTGTCGCCCACCTTGGCGTCCTTGAGGTCCTTGATGCCGGCGATGACGAAGCCCACCTCGCCCGCGCCCAGGCTCTCGCGCTCGAGGGACTTGGGCGTGAAGACGCCCACGCGCTCGCACAGGTGCAGCGCCCCGGTGGCCATCAGGACGATCTTGTCCTTCGGCTTGAGGAGGCCGTCGACCACCCGCACGAGCATCACCACGCCCACGTAGTTGTCGAACCACGAGTCGATGATGAGGGCCTTGAGCGGGCCATCCGGATCGCCCACCGGCGGCGGGATGCGGGCGATGACGGCCTCGATCACGTCGTCGACGCCCTCGCCGGTCTTCGCGCTGCAGCGGATGGCGTCGGTCGCATCGATGCCGATGACGTCCTCGATCTCCTGGATCACGCGTTCGGGCTGGGCCGAGGGCAGGTCGATCTTGTTGAGGACGGGCACCACGTCCACGCCCAGTTCCGTGGCGGTGTAGCAGTTGGCGACCGTCTGCGCCTCCACGCCCTGGGAGGCATCCACCACGAGAAGGGCGCCTTCGCAGGCCGAGAGCGAGCGGCTCACCTCGTAGGAGAAGTCGACGTGGCCCGGGGTGTCGATGAGGTTCAGGCGGTACTCGATCCCGTCCCTCGCCTTGTAGGTGAGGGCCGCGGTCTGCGCCTTGATGGTGATGCCCCGCTCGCGTTCCAGGTCCATGGAGTCGAGGACCTGGGCGTCCATCTCGCGCGCGGCGAGGCCGCCGGTGCGCTCGATGATGCGGTCGGCCAGCGTGCTCTTGCCGTGGTCGATGTGGGCGATGATGGAGAAGTTGCGGATGCGCTGCATGGTCATGGCCGGTTGGTCCGGCCTCTTACAAGACAAAGGGCACGCCGGACGTGCCCTTTTTGCAGTGCAATATTCTACTTCATCCGGGCGAGCCGCGCCTCCACGGCCTCGATGTCGAGGAAGTAGTGGCAGATCTCGCGCTCGCCGTCGAGGAGGACGGGGACCTTTTCGCCCCATTTCTCCTCCAGCTCGGGGTGGCGGTCCACGTCGACCACCGACACCCGGAAATCGTACCGCCCCCGGAACTGCTCGAGGGCGGCGATCATTTCATGGCAAAGGTGGCAGTATTCGCGCGACAGGACGGTGAAGACTGGAATCGTCATCTTGCGCGAATACGGGCCCCTTCCCGCCCCCAATCAGAACACACGCCGAGTCCGGGGCCCCACTCGCGCGAAAGGACCGTCATCGTGGGTACAGGGACGCTCACTCTTCGGGCTTGAGCGTCACGAACCGCGTGCCGCGCTCGTCGCGCACCAGCAGGGCCACGGCCTTCTTCGGCTCGAGCTTCGCCACCGCCGCCTCCCACGCCTTCACGTCCTTCACGTCCGTGTTGTTCACGCGCAGGATCACGTCGCCGGGCTGGATGCCGTTGGCGAGGGCGATGCCGTCCACGCCATCCACGAGCACGCCGCCCGAGATCTTGAGGGCCTTCTTCTGGTCGGCCGGCACCTCGGTCACCGCGAGCCCGAGCTTGCCCGGCTTCGCCTTCTCGGCCTTGCCCTGCCCGCCCTTGGCGGTGCGGGTGGCCTCCTCGTCCTTGAACTCGCCCACCGTCACGACGATGTCGCGGGCCTTGCCGGCGCGCCAGACGTTGAGCGTGACCTTCTGGCCGGGCCGCACGGCACGGATGGTGCGCGAGAGGTCCGCGGAGCTCTCGATGGTGCGCCCGTCGATCTTGAGGATGACGTCGCCCGCTTCCACCCCCGCCTTGGCGGCCGGGGAATCGTCCTCCACCGTGCCCACCACCGCGCCGTCGGTCTTGGCGAGGCCGAGCGAGTCGGCGAGGTCGCGCGTGAGGCCCGTGATGGCCACGCCGATGCGCCCACGCGTCACCTTGCCGCTCTTCTTGAGCTGCTCGATCACGTTGCCGGCGTAGTCGATGGGGATCGCGAAGGAAATGCCGGCGAAACTGCCCGTGCGCGAGAAGATCTGCGAATTGATGCCGATCACTTCGCCCTTCAGGTTGAAGAGCGGGCCGCCGGAGTTGCCCGGGTTCACCGCGGCGTCCGTCTGCAGGAAGGGCACCGAGTCGCTCGCCTGGTCCTGCGGGAGGTCGCGGCTCTTGGCCGAGAGGATGCCCGCGGTCACGGTGTTGGCGAAGCCGTAGGGCGAACCGATCGCGAGGACCCATTCGCCCACGCGAGTCGTGTTGGAGTCGCCCAGCTTCACGAACGGCAGGCCGGTGGCATCCACCTTGATGAGGGCGACGTCCGAGCGCTTGTCCGCGCCGATCACCTTCGCCTTCAGCTCCCGCTTGTCCATGAAGCGGACGTTGATCTCCTCGGCGCCCTCGATCACGTGGGCGTTGGTGACGATGAAACCGTCGGCCGAGATGATGAACCCCGAGCCCAGGCCCTGCGGGCGCAGCGGCGCCCTGGGCGCGCCCTTGGGCGGCTCGCCATTGCGCCCGCGCGGCCCTTGGCGCTGGTCCGGCGGCAGGAAGCGGCGGAAGAAGTCGTAGAAGGGATCGTCCTCGTCGAGTTGCCCCTGGAGCGGATTGCGGCCGACGCGCGCCTGCGTGTTGATGTTGACGACGGCCGGGCCGTACTTCTCGACCAGGTCGGCGAAGTTGGGCAGGGACACCTGCGGCTGGGCCTGGGCTTGCGCCTGGGTGGCGACACCCATGGCGAGGGCTGCGCCCAGGAGAAAGGCTTTCACGGTCTGCATGGTCTTGGGGTCCTCGGGTCGGGTCACCGCCAGGGTGCGGTTCCCGGGTTTGTCATCGTAACGTGCGGAATCTGGCGCCGGTGCGGCGGCGTTTCAAGGACGGCGGGCCACGCTCCGGCCCACCTGCTGCGCCGTGGCCGGGGGCACCTCGCCCAGCACGGTCACCTGGCTTTCGCCGACGGGGCCGACGAAGACGCTCAGGTCGCCTTCCTCCGTCTGGGTCGATTCGGCCACCCGCGCGCCGGCGGCGACCGGTTCGACGAACACGCTGAAGGAAGCGACACCGTCCGTGTAGACGATCTGCGAGACGGGCTTGTCGCGGCCGGGCATCCGGCGGGCCATTTCCTTTACCTTGCGGAACCCCGGCGGCAGGGCCGTGACCGTCCAGCCGGTGTCGACCTCCTTCACCTCGTCGCGCGGCTGGGTGTCGGTGCGCCAATCCTTGCTCTGCCCGTAGAAGGTGCTCTTCACCTCGCCGCGCGAGACATGCGGGCCCATGCGCAGGTCCGTGAAGGTGAACTGTTCGATGACCTGCCCTTTCCTGCTGAGCGTGCGGGCACGCATCACGAGGCCGCTGCCCAACTCGGCGCACAGGCGCTGGGCGTAACGCAGGGCATCGCGCGGATCGAGGTGGATCCAGCGGCAGTCCTGCCCCAGGACGCGCTCGACCTCGCCGAGCTTCACCGTGTAGTTCTCCGCGATCGACGCCACGGGGCCGGCGACCACCGCGGGAAAGAACCTCGCGGTGACACGGCGGTCCAGCCGGACGGTCTTCGCGTCCGGGTAGTAGCACTGCAGATCCTCGTTGTGGCGGACGATCTCGCGGCGCGGACCGTCGAGGGACTCGATCTTCTCGTGCTCCGAGCCCGACAGGAAGATGTGGGTGATGCGCGAAGTCGACGTGCGCTCGCCGGTCATGTGCACCACGGTGCCGGCGAAGGTAGTGGTGCGCGCGGAGTCGGCGGCGCGCTGGAGCCAGGCGAGGGGGTCGTTGCCGGGAGCGGCCACCGCGGGCAGCGCCGCCCCGGCCAGGGCGAGCCACGGCAACGTGGCCGCGAGGCCCCTCATCGGCCGGCCGCGGCGGTATTGGAAACCGGCCGGTAGAAATCGGCGTTGGGAAGCTGGCGGTGGACCACCAGGTACTCGTTCACGTGGGCGGGCTGCGTCGTGGAAGCCAAGGCTGCAGGCTGAGCCGCGGGCGAGCCCTTGGCCATGGCCGGGCCGTTCTCGGGCACGCGGCCCTGCTGCAGGCCCATCCAGCCCACCACCGCGACGGTGGCCACGGAGGCGGCCGCCGCGAAGGCGATCCGACCGGCATTCACCGGGATGCGCCGCTTCGGCGCGAGCACCGTGGGCTCCTCCTCGAGGGCCGCCATGATGCGGCGCGAGAGCGCCGTCCGGCCCGGGCCGTCGCCCCGCAGGGCGTCCCCGATCACGTGGTAGTCGTGCCACTTCTGCTTCAATTCCTCGTTGCCGCACACCGTGCGGATGGCGCGTTCGGCCTCGTGGGCGTCCAGCTCGCCATCCATCAGCGTCGATAGTTCCTGCGTCATGTCCCGTTCCTGAAAGTGTCCGTCCCCGCGGGCTTGGCTGCCGCGATGGCCGGGTATGTTGCCGCCCTGCTGCGTGTTATTACCACCTTTTGTCCTTCGCCGTCCCGAGCTGCGGGCGCAGCCTCTCGGCCACCGCCTCGCGGGCCCGGAAAATGCGCGACCGGACGGTGCCGATCGGGCAATCCATGATCTTCGCGATCTCCTCGTAGGCGAGACCGTCGATTTCGCGCAGGGTGATGGCCGTGCGCAGTTCTTCGGGCAGGGCGTCGATCGCCGCGTTCACCGTCTGCCCGATCTGTTTTGACATCAGCACGGCCTCGGGCGTGTTGATGTCCCTCAACCCGACCGCATCTTCGAAGCTTTCGGCCTCCTCGCTGTCGTATTCCGTGGAGGTCGGCGCGCGCCGGCCCTGGGCGATGAGGTAGTTCTTGGCGGTGTTGATGCCGATGCGGTAGAGCCAGGTATAGAAGGCGCTGTCGCCGCGGAAGTTGGGAAGCGCCCGGTAGGCCTTCACGAAGGCCTCCTGTGCGACGTCCTCGATCTCGTTGGGGTCGCGAACGATGCGCGAAAGCAGCCGTTCGAGCTTGCGCTGGTACTTGATCACCAGCAACTCGAAAGCGCGTTTTTCGCCCCGCTGTGCCCGCTCGACCAGTTGCTGGTCGATTTCCCGGTCGCTCATCCGTCCCTGTAGGGGCTGCCCCCCCGTCATGCCGGCCGCGCCGATCGCGGTCGATCCCGGAGACCGGGTGTCCACGAAGGGTTTGCCGGCTTCCTGCGGTATTATAAACGTCAGGTTTTTCATTACCTTGCCGTTCGTTGAATGGCGACCATGGCCAACAGACTCCCATCCCCGATTTTAGTTCCGGTTTCCCCTCCCCTCCCGTGGGGCGGGACGCGACCTTGAGCCCCGACTACGACGTCCTCGTGATCGGCAGCGGCCTCGCCGGTCTCGCCGCGGCGCTGCGCCTCGCGCCGACGCGCCGGGTCGCCCTGGTGACCAAGAACGAGCTGATGGCGGGCGCTTCCGCCTGGGCCCAGGGGGGCATCGCCGCCGTCTGGGACAGCGCCGATACCCTGGAGGCCCACGCCCGGGACACCCACATCGCCGGTGCCGGACTTTGCCACGACGATTCCGTCCGCTTCGTGGTCGAGCGCGGCCGGCGCTCCATCCAGTGGCTGGTGGACCAGGGCGTCGCCTTCACGCGCGAATCCGGGGAGGCGGCGCCGCTTCACCTCACGCGCGAGGGCGGCCACAGCCACCGCCGCATCGTCCACGCCGCCGACGCCACCGGCAACGCCGTGCAGCGCACCCTCATCGAGCGGGTCCGCGACCATCCCAACATCGACGTGCTGGAATGGCACATCGCGATCGACCTGGTCACCGCCCGGAAGCTCGGCACGGGCCCCGACCGGTGCCTGGGCGCCTACGTGCTCGACAACAAGGCCGGCAAGGTGAAGACGATCGGCGCGAAGTCGACGGTGCTCGCCGCGGGTGGCACCGGCAAGGTCTACCTTTACACGACCAACCCCGACACTGCGACCGGCGACGGCGTGGCGATGGGCTGGCGCGCCGGCTGCCCGGTGGCGAACATGGAATTCGTCCAGTTCCATCCCACCTGCCTCTACCATCCGCACGCCAAGAGCTTTCTCATCTCCGAAGCCGTCCGCGGCGAAGGGGGCCTGCTCCTGCTGCCTTCGGGCGAGCGGTTCATGCCGAAGCACGACCCGCGCGCCGAGCTCGCCCCGCGCGACGTGGTGGCTCGGGCCATCGACTTCGAGATGAAGAAGCGCGGCCTCGACTGCGTCTATCTCGACATCGCCCACAAGGGCGAGGCCTTCGTGCGCGAGCATTTTCCCACCATCCACGCGCGCTGCCTGGAGTTCGGCATCGACATCGCGAAGGAACCCATCCCGGTGGTCCCGGCCGCGCACTACAGCTGCGGCGGGCTTCGCGTGGACCTCGACGGCCGCACTCACCTGCCGGGCCTCTACGCGCTGGGCGAGGTGGCCTGCACGGGCCTGCACGGGGCGAACCGCCTCGCGTCCAACTCGCTGCTCGAGTGCGTGGTGTACGCCGACGCGGCGGCGGCCGACATCCTCGCCCGCTCGCCCGAGGCGCTGCCGAAGCTCCCCGAATGGGACGAGAGCCGCGTGACCGACGCCGACGAGGAAGTGGTCATCGCGCACAATTGGGACGAGCTGCGGCGCTCCATGTGGAGCTACGTGGGCATCGTGCGCACCACGAAGCGCCTGGAGCGCGCGCGACACCGCATCGAGCTGCTGCAGGAGGAGATCGAGGAGTTCTACTCTGCCTTCCGCGTCTCCAACGACCTCATCGAGCTGAGGAACCTCGTGCTCACCGCGAACCTCATCGTCCGCTCGGCGCTCATGCGCCGCGAGAGCCGCGGCCTGCACTACAGCCTCGACTACCCCGACACCCTGCCCGAGGCGCGCGACACCGTCCTCGTGCCGTAGGCGCCATGAACGCCCCGGCCGTCTTCACCACCGACGAGATCCGCGTCCTCGAGGAAAGAGGCGCGAAGGCGATCGCCGGCGCAGCCCCGCTGATGGAGCGCGCCGGCGCCGCCACCGCGCGCGCCGCCGCGGCCCTCGTCCCGGACACCGGCGCGCCCATCCTCGTCGTCGCCGGCCCCGGCAACAATGGCGGCGACGCCTGGGTCGCCGCGGCGCACTTGCGGGAAGGCTTCCACCGCGTGGTGGTGCACGATGCCGCCGGCACCGCGCCGCGCGCCCCCGAGGCCAAGGCCGCCGTCGCCCGTTTCCTCGCGCTGGGCGGGCGCACGGTACCCGAATGGCCCGCGGACCTGCGGCCGGGCCTCGTGATCGACGGGCTCTTCGGCATCGGTCTCGCCCGCGACGTGGAGGGCCCCCTCGCCATCCTGGTGAACCGCATCAACGCCTGCGGCGCGCCGGTGCTCGCGATCGACATTCCCTCGGGCATCGCGAGCGACACGGGCCGCGTGCGCGGCGTCGCGGTGCGCGCGACCCTCACGATCACCTTCATCGCGCGCAAGTGCGGCCTGTACACGGCGGACGCGCTCGACCACACGGGCGACATCACGGTCGACGATCTCGGCCTGCCGGCGGCCTTTTTCGAGGGCAGCCGCGGCACCCTCCTCACCCCCGACACCGTGCGCAACTGGCTCGCGCCGCGCCCGCGCCACTCGCACAAGGGCAGCTTCGGCACGCTCGCCGTCGTGGGGGGCGCCCGCGGCATGACCGGCGCCGCACTGCTCGCCGGCCGCGCCGCGGCGCTTCTCGGGGCCGGCAAGACCTTCGTGCATTGCCTCGCGGATGCGGCGCCTGCGCTCGACCCGGCCTTTCCGGAGCTCATGCTGCGGCCGCTCGAGGATTCGCCCGGGGCGGACGTGTGGGTCGTGGGCCCCGGGGCCGGATTCGACGCCGCGTCGAAGCGGATCTCCCCCTTCGAGCGGAAGATCCTCCCGGAACTCCTTGCGCGAAACGCGCCACTCGTCCTCGACGCGGACGCGCTCAATGCCATCGCCGCCTCCGGAACGCTCAAGCAGGCGCTCGCCGAATCGCGACCGGCCCCGACGCTCCTCACGCCGCACCCGGCCGAGGCCGCCCGTCTCCTGGGCCGGTCCACGCAGGCCGTCCAGGACGATCGCCTCTCGGCCGCGCGCGATCTCGCGCGGTGGTTCCGCGCCGAGGTCGTCCTCAAGGGCGCCGGCAGCATCTGCGCGAGCCCCGACGGCACCTGGTCGATCAACACCACGGGCAATCCCGGCCTCGCCAGCGGCGGGACGGGCGACGTGCTCGCCGGGATGACCGGAGCGTTCCTCGCGCAGGGGCTCGCCGCCCCGGCGGCGCTGCGCCTGGCCGTTTGCCTGCATGGCGCCGCCGCCGATTCCTGCGTGGCTCGCGGGGTGGGGCCCATCGGGCTCACCGCGAGCGAAGTCGCGCTCGAGGCGAGGGCCGTGCTGAACCGGTGGGTCGCCTCGGCGCACGCGGCAGGCCGCACGCGCTGAGATTCACCTTCCGGGTGCTGTCCGGCGCGCCCCGGTGGGATCCCGCCTGCCAGATTTCCCCGTCAAGATCGCCCGGGATCCGCCGTAATAGGGCGCAGGTCACCTCGCGGGAGAAGGTCATGGCAAGGGTGTTGTCGCTCAGGGCGAAACTGGCGTCGGTCGCGGCCGCGGCGCTCGTCGGCATGGTGGGCGTGGGCTTCTACGGGGCCCTGTCGCAGCGCGACGCGGCCTTCGAGGACCGCCGCCTGCTCGTGAAATCCACGGTCGAGGCGGTGCGATCCTCGGTCTCGCACTACGCGGCCCTCGAGAAGGCGGGCCAGCTGCCGCGCGGTGACGCCCAGCGGCTCGCAAGGGAATCCGTCCGCGCCATGCGCTACCAGGAGCGCGAATATTTCTTCATCTTCGACTTCACCGGTACGTACGTCCTGATGCCGCCGGCGCCGGACCGGGAGGGCAAGTCCTTCATCGACGCCAAGGACAAGCGCGATAACTACTTCGTGCGCGACATCGTGTCCACGGGCAAGGCCGGCGGCGGCTTCGTCGAGTACTACTTCCCGAAACCGCAGCAGGTGGAGCCCCTGCGCAAGATCGCGTTCGTCACCGCCGTGCCGGACTGGGGCTGGGCGATCGGCACGGGCCTCTACGTCGACGACGTGGAGAGCGCATTCTACCGACGGCTCGTGTCGTTCGCCGCCGTGGTGGGCGCTCTCGCGATCGCCATCTTCGCGCTGGTCGCGATCATCGGCCGGCGCATCATCGCCGACATCGGCGGCGAGCCCGCCCACGCCGCCGCCGTCGTCCGGCGAGTGGCCGAAGGCGACCTGGCGACCCCGATCGCGCTCGCGGCCGGCGACCGGACCAGCCTGCTCGCGGCGATGTCCGCCATGCAGGAGCAGCTGCGCCGCACGGTGGGGCAGATCAAGGACGCGACGGCCTGCATCTCGACCGGCACGGGGCAGATCGCCGCGGGCAATCTCGACCTCTCCCAGCGCACCGAGGAGCAGGCCGCGAGCCTCGAGCAGACGGCCGCCAGCATGCAGTCGCTCACGACCTCCGTGCGCGAGAACGCCGAGAGCGCCCGCGAGGCGAGCACGTTCGCCGGCGAAGCGAGCCAGGTCGCGCGCAGCGGCGGCGAGGTCGTGCGCAACATGGTCGAGACCATGTCGACCATCAACGCCTCCTCGCGCGAGATCATGGACATCACCGGCGTCATCGACGGCATCGCCTTCCAGACGAACCTCCTGGCCCTCAACGCGGCCGTCGAGGCCGCCCGGGCCGGCGAGCACGGCCGCGGCTTCGCCGTCGTGGCGGGAGAGGTGCGCTCGCTCGCGACGCGCGCGGCCGGAGCGGCCCACGAGATCAAGGGGCTGATCGAATCGTCGGTCACGCGCGTGGACGAAGGCACGAGGCAGGTCGGCCGGGCGGGCGAGACCATGGACGCCATCGTGGCTTCGGTCGAACGGGTGACCGGGATCGTGACCCGCATCGCCGAACAGTCGCGCACGCAGGACGACGGCATCGCCGAGGTGAACCTCGCGGTGAAGCAGCTCGACAACGTGACCCAGGCCAACGCCGGCCTCGTCGAGGAAGCGGCCGCGGCGGCGCAGTCACTCGAGGACCAGGCGAAGGCGCTCGTGAAGTCGGTCAGCGTATTCCGCGTCGAGCCGATGCCCGCCTGAGGCGTCGTCCCTTCCGGTTCCTAGGCCGGCACCAGCGCCCGCCAGGTCGCGATGCCCAGGGCCGTGGCGAGGAGCGAGCCGCCCAGGTGCGCGCCCGCGTGCAGGAGGGCCGCGCCGTACTCCGAACGCATCATCATCGCGACGTTCTCGGCCGAGAACGTGGAGAAGGTGGTGAGCCCCCCCAGGAACCCCGTCACGATGAAGAGCCGCCACTCGACCGGGACGTCATGGCGCTGGGAAAAGGCCGCGACGGCGATGCCGACGAGGTAGCCGCCCACGACGTTGGCCGTGAGGGTGCCGAGCGGCAGGTTCGCGACGCGCTCGTTGAGCCAGGCGCCCAGGCCCCACCGGGCCCACGCGCCCAGGGCGGCGCCCACGCCCACCGCCACCAGTCCGCCCGCGATCGAATTCATGCGCCGGATTCTACCCGGCCGGGACCTCGAGGGCCTCGGCCACCAGCTCGGCGATGTCGCGCGTGGCGATCGCCTCGTTCCCGAGCGAGGCCACGCCGTCGCCCAGCATGGTCGCGCAGTAGGGGCAGGCGGTCGCGATCGTGCGAGGCGATTTCTCGAGGGCCTGTTCGGCACGCAGCACGTTGATGCGCTTGCCGGTGTGCTCCTCCATCCACATGCGAGCGCCCCCCGCGCCGCAGCACATCGCCTTCTCGCGAGCGAGGCCGAACTCCGGTGGCGTGTCCGTCGAGAGGGCCGCGATCACGCGCCGCGGGGCGTCGTACTCGCCGTTGTGGCGCGAGAGGTAGCACGGCTCGTGGTAGAGGATGCCCGTGAAGGCGCGCCGTGGCGCGAGGCGCCCCTCGGCGATGAGCCGGTCGATGAGCATCGTGTGGTGGACGACCTCGTAGCGGCCGCCGAATTCCGGGTACTCGTTCCTGAGCGTGTTGTAGGCGTGGGGGTCGCAGGTCACGATGCGCGTGACCCCGAGCTCCCCCAATGTCGCGACGAGCGTCGCCGCGAGCGACTGGAAGAGCATCTCGTTGCCGGCGCGGCGCACGCACTCGCCGGTGGAACTCTCCCGCGCCCCGAGGATCGCGAAGCGCACTTTCGCCGCCTGCAGCACCTTCACGAACGCCCGGGCCGCCTTCTGGGCCCGCGCGTCGAAGGACTGCGCCGAGCCCACGTAGAAGATCCATTCGAGTCCCGTGGCCTGCGCGGCGCTCTCGAGCAACGGGACCCCCAGGCCCTTCGCCCAGTCGCCGCGCGTGTCCGCCGCGAGGCCCCACGGGTTCGACTGGCTCTCGTAGGCGTCGAAGACGCCCTTCAATTCCGGCGGGAAGGCCCCTTCCATCATCACCTGGTGCTGGCGCAGCCGGAAGAACCGGCCGAGGTGCTCGAGCCCGATGGGACACGAGCGTTCGCAGTAGCCGCAGGTGGTGCAGGCCCAGAGGGTTTCCGCGGAAATCACCTCGCCCACGAGCGGCGGCAGCTTCTCGCCGTCCTTCGCGAGGATCGCCTCGCGCTTCTCGATCAGGTGGTGCTTGAGCGAATCGTTCACCCACTTCTGCGCGAGCGGCTTGCCGGTGAGGAAGGTCGGGCACGAATCCTTGCAGCGCCCGCATTCCGTGCAGGTGAAGGCGTCGAAGCCCTCCTTCCAGAGGAGGTCGGCCGCCGTGCGCACGCCCACCTTCATGTCGTCGGGCGCGTCGTCGGCCATGAGCGCCTCGAGATCGACGGAAGGCACGCGGTTCAGCGGCGTCTCGCGCGCGAGGAACACAGCCGGCAGCGCCGTGACGATGTGGAAGTGCTCCCCGGCCGGCAGCAGCACGAGGAACGCGAAGACCGTCACCATCTGCGTCCAGTAACTCGCGTGCAGGCCGAGCCCGATCGCCTCCGGGGACAGGCCCGCGAACGACGTCGCGAGCAGCGAGCCCACCGGTGCGAAGCGGCGCTCGTGCGCGATGCCCGCCTCGGCCGCGTATCGAACGAACCTGAACCCGTCGAAGAGGAGGTCCGTGACGACGATGACGAGGATGAGCACGAGGATCAGGATGGCTTCGCGATTGGGCTCGAGCCGCGCCGGCTTCAGCACGAAGCGCCGCCAGAAGGCATAGAGCACCGCGAGGAAGACGGCGACCTCCGCGCCCTCCTTCACCGCCGCGTATAGCGCGCCTGCCGCGCCCGGGATCACCGCGAGCGGGTCGTAGCCGATCGCGATGAGGTTCACCTTGCGCACGAGCAGGGCCAGGAAGCCCAGGAAGATGGCCGCGTGCATGAGGCCCGGCTTCCATTCGAGCGCCACCATGCGCGACTGCCCGAAACCCATGCCGAGGAGCCGCGAGAAGCGCCGTCCCGGTTCGTCCCAGCGGACCTCCGGCTGCAGGGCCGCGACGAGGGCGAGCTTGCGCCAGGCGAGCGCGGCGAAGCCGGCAAAGCCGAGTATCATCAGCAGCGAAATCGCCCAGGGTCCCATGGTCCTCGTCGCCCCGTCGGGCTTGCCGGCCGGCGCTTCCGGCCCTGACCGCCATTAGAAGAGCCCCGCCGGAAGCCGGCCATGAGCCATGTCAAACCCCCTGCCCTCAATCCCTTCGGACACGCGCCATGACCCGTGAATCGATGGAATACGACCTCGTCGTGGTCGGCGGCGGCCCCGCCGGGCTCGCCTTCGCCATCCGCGCGAAGCAGCTCGCCGCCGAGCGCGGCCTCGAGATCGGCGTCTGCGTGCTCGAGAAGGGCTCGGAAATCGGCGCCCACATCCTCTCCGGGGCGGTGATCGACCCGAAGGCCCTCGCCGAGCTCTTTCCCGACTGGCAGGCGCAGGGTGCGCCCCTCAAGCAGCCCGTCACGGAGGACCGTTTCCTCTTCCTGAGCGAAGGCGGCGCCTCGCAGGTTCCCGATTGGCTCCTGCCGCAGTGCTTCAGGAACCGCGGTTACTACGCCGCCAGCCTGGGGAACCTGTGCCGTTGGCTCGGGACGCAAGCCGAGGCGCTGGGGGTCGAGATCTACCCCGGCTTCGCCGCGGCCGAAGTGCTCTATGACGACAAGGGCGCGGTGCGAGGCGTCGCCACGGGCGACGTCGGCATCGGCAAGGACGGCAGCCGGACGGCCCGCTACGCCGAGGGCATGGAACTGCACGCGAAGTACACCGTGTTCGCGGAGGGCTGCCGGGGCCACCTGGGCAAGTCGCTGCAGGAGCGTTTCCGCCTGCGCGAGGATCGCGACCCCGCGGTCTACGGCCTGGGCATCAAGGAGCTGTGGGAGATCGACCCGGCGAAGCACCAACCCGGCCTCGTGATCCACGGGGCGGGCTGGCCCCTCGAGGACGACACCTACGGCGGCTCGTGGATGTACCACCTCGAGGACAACCAGGTCTCGGTGGGGCTCGTCGTCGGCCTGGGCTATGCGAACCCCTACCTCTCGCCCTTCGAGGAATTCCAGCGCTTCAAGACGCACCCGGCCATCCGCCCCTTCCTCGAGGGCGGGCGTCGCGTGGCCTATGGGGCGCGCGCGATCAACGCCGGCGGCCT
This sequence comes from Betaproteobacteria bacterium, assembly GCA_016711875.1. GTDB lineage: Bacteria > Pseudomonadota > Gammaproteobacteria > Burkholderiales > Usitatibacteraceae > FEB-7. The sequence goes on from JADJSD010000003.1 coordinate 462,903, forward strand.
GCAGGCGCTGCCCAGGCTCGTCTTTCCCGGCGGGTGCCTCGTCGGCGACGACGCCGGCTTCCTCAACGCGGCGCGCGTGAAGGGGACCCACGCGGCGATCAAGTCCGGGATGCTCGCCGCCGAGGCCGCCGTGCCGGCCCTCGCCGACGGGCGCAGCCATGACGAACTCGTCGAATTCCCCGCCGCCTTCGAGAAGAGCTGGCTGCACGAGGAACTGCACCGCGCCCGCAACTTCAAGCCGCTGATGGCCAAGGGCCTCAAGCTGGGATCGCTGCTCGTGGGCATCGACCAGGTCGTGTTCGGCGGCCGCGCGCCGTGGACCCTGCATCACCCGGGGCCGGACCACGAGCAGCTCGTCGAGAAATCGCAGGCGCGGCCCATCGAGTACCCCAAACCCGACGGCGTGCTCACCTTCGACCGGCTCTCCTCCGTGTTCGTCTCGAACGTCGCGCACGAGGAGGACCAGCCAGCCCACCTGACGCTCGGGAGCGACGCCGTCCCCATCACCGTCAACCTGGCGCGCTACGACGCCCCCGAGACGCGGTACTGCCCGGCGGGCGTTTACGAGATCGTCCGGGAGGGGCAGAATCCCCGCTTGCAGATCAACGCGCAGAACTGCGTCCACTGCAAGACCTGCGACATCAAGGACCCGACCCAGAACATCCACTGGGTGGTCCCGGAGGGCGGGGGCGGTCCCAACTATCCCAACCTGTAGCGCACGCTCGACAAGACGCACGCCGGCTCACCCACTTCCAGAGGAGGAAGGACGATGAAGAACGTCGCGGAACTGCTGAAGGCGAAGGCCCCCCGGATCGTCAGCGTGAAACCCGAGGATTCGGTCCTCGACGCCATCAAGGTCCTCGCCCGCGAGGACATCGGCGCCGCGGTCGTCATGTCCGGCGATCGCCTCGCGGGCATCTTCTCGGAGCGCGACTACACGCGCAAGGTGGTCCTCAAGGGTCGCTCGTCGGATTCCACGCGCGTCGAGGAGATCATGACGGCCAACGTCGTCTGCGTGAGCCCGCGCGCGCGCTCGCGCGATTGCATGGCGCTCATGTCGGAGAAGGGCATCCGTCACCTTCCGGTGATGGAGGAAGGACGCGTGGTGGGCATGGTGTCGATCCGGGACATCGTGAGCGACATCATCGCGGACCAGGATTTCACGATCGAGCAGCTCGAGCACTACATCAGCGGGCAGTAGGGCTGCGATCGCCATCACGAACGGCGTTCGAGCGGCAGGCGCGGCCGCTCAACGCCGGCAGGCATGAAGAAGCGGGCAGCGGGTCTGCGACAGACAATTCGAAAGACACCAGGAGCATTGAAAGCATGTCCGGACACGGCGCCCACGTCCATGGCCCCCACGACCACGAAGTCGAGCACCAGTCCCACAAGGGCGGGCTCGGGCAGCGGATCGCCATCTTCACCGCGATCCTCGCCACCGTCGGCGCGATCGTGAGCTACTACGGCGGCCACACGCAGAACGAGGCGCTCTACTACAAGAACGAGGCCGTCCTCAAGAAGGCCGAGGCCTCGAACCAGTGGAACTACTACCAGGCGAAGAGCATGAAGCAGAACCTGGCGGAGTTCGCGGCGGCCCTGTCCACCGACCCGGCGAAGGCGGAGGCCTTCAAGGCCGAAGCCAGGCGTTACGCGGACGAGAAGGCGGGCATCCAGAAGGATGCGAGGAGCCTCGACGCCGAGAGCGCGGCCTTCAGCAAGAAGGCGGAGAACTCCCTCCACCCGCACGAGAAGCTGGCGATGTCGATGACGCTGCTGCAGATCGCCATCGCCCTCGCCTCCATCACCGTCCTCACCAAGAAGGACTGGCTCCTCTGGGGCGCCGGCATCGCCGCGCTGGCCGGGGTGGCCACGGGCATCCTGGCCTGGTTCTAGGCGCGGGCACGCACCCCGCCATGCTCGCCGTCCGCGGCCTCGCCAAGCGCTGGCCCGGCGGCGCCCTCCTCTTCGACGATCTCGACCTCGAGGTCGCGCCCGGAGAATTCGTCGCGATCGTCGGGGAATCGGGCGCCGGCAAGTCGACGCTCCTCAACGCGCTCGCCGGGCTCGACCGGGCCGATTCCGGCTCGATCGTCATCGCCGGCACGCCGGTCGATGCCCTCGACGAGGACGCCCTCGCCCGCTGGCGCCGCGCCCACGTGGGCTTCGTGTTCCAGCAGTTCCACTTGTTGCCCTACCTCACGGTGGGCGAGAACGTCGCCCTGCCGCTGCTGCTGAACGGGGTGCCTTCGGCCGCCCGCGCGGCCCGCGCCGCGCAGCTGCTCGCGCGCATGGGCCTCGCCGGCCGGGAGGACCGCAAGCCCGGAACCCTCTCGGGCGGCGAGATGCAGCGCGTGGCCATCGCGCGTGCGGTCGCGCACAAGCCGCGCCTCGTCCTCGCCGACGAGCCCACGGGCAATCTCGACGAAGCCAATGCCGGCGAGGCTCTCGCGCTCCTTCGCGATGCGGTGAAGAGCGAAGGGGCGGCCGGGCTCCTCGTCACCCACTCCGAGACGGCCGCAGCCGTCGCCGATCGCGTCCTGCGCCTGGCCGGCCGGCGGCTCGCCCCCGCATGAACGTCGCCCTCGCCGCGACCCTCCTCAGCGGGTCGCTCGCCGGCAACCGCTGGCGCTCGGGCCTCGCCGTCGCCTGCATCGCCCTCGGGGTCGCGCTCGCCGGCGCCGTGCACACGCTGCACGCCTCGGCCCTGGACGAGATCGATCGCGCCGCGCGCACGCTCGGCGGCGAGGCCGACCTGCAGGCGCGCGGCCCGCGCAACGGGTTCGACGACGCGGCGTTCGTCGCGGTGGCGAAGCTACCCGAAGTGGCCGCGGCGAGCCCCGTGGTGGAACTGGACGTGGTCGCCGTGCCGCCGGGCTCGGGCGGCGGGCGGCAGTCCGCGGAAGGCAGGGCCACGGTGAAACTGCTGGGTATCGACCCGTTCCGCGCCGCGCGCCTGCAGCCCGGCTTCCTCACGGAGGCTTCGGGAGAGCGCGCCGAAGGGTCGCCCTCTTACCTCGATACCGACATCGCCTTCCTCACGCCGGCGGCGGCGAAACGCCTGGGCGTCGGCGTGAACGGCTCGTTCGCGCTGCGGGGCCCGCGGGGCGAGGTAAAGCTGCGCGTCGGCGGGCTCCTCCCCGCGCTCGAAGGCGGAGGGCCGGTCGTCGTGGTGGATATCGCGCACGCGCAGCAGGCTTTCGACCGCCTCGGCCTCATCCATCGCATCGACGTGCGCCTCGCCGCCGGGGTTCCCCGCGATCGGGCCCTCGCTGCCATCCAGGCCGCGCTGCCGCCGGGCGTGCGGCTCGAACGCCCCGACGACGGCGCGAGCCGCACCGCCGGGCTCACGCGCGCCTACCGCGTGAACCTCACGGCCCTCGCGCTCATGGCGCTCTTCACGGGCGGATTCCTCGTGTTCTCGACGCTCGCGCTCGCCGCGGCGCGGCGGCGGCAGGAATTCGCGCTGCTTCGCGCGCTCGGGCTGACGGCCGGCGGGCTTCGGGGATTCCTCGCCCTCGAAGGCGCCTTGCTCGGCCTCGCCGGCGCCGCCGCCGGCACGTTGCTCGGCCTCGCCGCGAGCCTCGCGATGCTCGAGCGCTTCGGCCCCGACCTCGGTGCGGGATTCTTCTCGGGCTCGGCGGGCACGTTCTCGCCGGATCTCCTCGCGCTCGCCGCGGTGGGATTTGCCGGCATCGCGACCGCCGCCACGGCCGCGTTCGCGGTCACGCGCGCCTTCGATCGCCTCGACGTGGCGCAGGCCCTCAAGGACCGGCACCTCGACCTTCCCGCCGCGCCGGGCGGGTGGGCCGCGCCCGCCGCCGCGGCCGCGCTCGCGAGCCTTGCCGCCTTCGTCCCTGCGGCCGGCGAAATTCCCGTGGGCGGATACCTCGCCATCGTGCTCGCCCTGGGCGCGGCGGTGCTTGCGGTGGTGCCGGCCACGCGCGTGCTCCTCTCCCGGGCCCGGGCCGAGGAAAGCCCCCTGCTCGTCCTGGCGACCGCGCAGGTGCGCAGCCTCCCGGGCCACCTCGCGGCGATGGTCTCGGGCATCGTCGTGAGCGTCGCGCTCACCTCGGCGATGGCCATCATGGTGTTCTCCTTCCGCGTGTCGCTGGACGGCTGGCTGTACGGCGTCCTGGGCGCCGACTTCTTCGCGCGGGCCTCGCCGAACGGGGACGCCGTGGTCTTCGACGAGCCCCTGCAGTCCCGCCTCGCGCAGGTGCCCGGTGCGGAGCGCATCGATCCCATCCGCTACGACCGCCTCAACCTCGCCGGCCACTCGCACCCGCTCACGGTGATGGCGCGCCCGGTGACGGAAAAGCTCCTCGCCGGATTCCAGGTCGACCCGCCTGCCATCCCCCCGAAAGGCGAGGCGATGAACGCCTGGATGTCGGAGGCGGCCGCGGACCTCTTCGGCTGGAAGGCCGGCGACGAAATCCAGTTGCCCTTCGCCGGCAGGCCGGCGCGCCTGCGGATCGCGGGCACGTACCGCGACTACGCGCGAACCTGGGGTGCGATCCTCGTGGACCTCGAGGACTGGCGGCGCCACACAGGCGACCGGCTCGCCAACGACGTCGCGATCGTCGCGGACCGCTCGGCCGACGCGAAGGCGCTGGCGAAGGCCCTCGCCCGCATCGTCGAGAAGGTGCCCGGCGCGGAACTGCACGACGCGGCCTACAGCCACAACCGTGCGCTCGAGATCTTCGACCGCACGTTCGCGGCGACCTACGCGCTCGAGGCCGCCGCGGTGCTGATCGCGCTGGCCGGCGTCACCTCCAGCTTCGCCGCGCTCGCGTGGTCGCGCCGTCGCGAGTTCGGCGTGCTGCGCCATCTCGGCCTCACGCGGCGCGAAGTGCTGCGGCTCCTCGCCTTCGAAGGCGCTGCGGCCGGCGGTGTCGGCGTCGCGCTGGGGCTGGCGGCGGGCGCCGCGGTGAGCGTGGTGCTCGTGCGCGTGGTGAACCGGCAGTCCTTCCATTGGGGCATGGAGATCCACTGGCCCTGGCTGGCGCTCCTCGCCCTTGCCGGCGCGGTCGTGCTGCTCTGCGCCCTCGGCGCCGCGGCGGCCGGACGCGCGGCGGTGGCCCGCGAGGCCGTCGATGCGGTGAAGGACGATGCTTAGGCTCGCGATCTTCCTCGCCGCCTGCGCCGCGGTGCTGTCCGCCCACGCGCGCGAAGGCTACGCGCCGGTCGTTCCGGGCGCGCGGCTCGCCTTCCCGGCGGACCGCGGCAGCCACCCGAAGCACCGCATCGAGTGGTGGTACGTCACCGGCCATCTCGAATCGGCGCGTGGCCCCCTGGGCTTCCAGGTGACGTTCTTCCGCCTGCGCAACAAGGAGGCCGAGGCGAACCCGAGCCGTTTCGCGCCCACGCAGCTCCTCTTCGCGCATGCCGCCCTCGCGGAGCCGGCGCACGGCCAGCTGCGCCACGACCAGCGCATCGCCCGCGCCCTGCCGGGCCTCGCCGAGGCGCGCGAAGGCGAGACGAACGTCTTCATCGACGACTGGTCCCTCCGGCGCGAACCGGACCGCTACGTCGCGCGCATCCCGGGACAAGGCTTCACGCTCGACCTCGCGCTCGCGCCCTCGCAGCCCGTCCTCCTGCAGGGCGAGGGCGGCTACAGCCGCAAGGGCCCGAACCCCGCGCAGGCGAGCTACTACTACAGCGAACCGAATCTCGCGGCGACGGGCTCCGTGACGGTCGGCGGCGAGCGCCTTGCCGTGCGCGGCCACGCCTGGCTCGACCACGAGTGGTCGAGCGAGATCCTCGCGGGCGAGGCCGTGGGCTGGGACTGGGCCGGCATCAATCTCGACGGGGGCGGCGCGCTCATGGCGTTTCGCCTGCGCGACAAGGCGGGCGCCACGGTCTGGGCGGGCGGCACGAAGCGCGAGGCCGACGGCCGCACGCGCACCTTCCGCGAGAACGAAGTCGCCTGGGCGCCGCTGCGCTCGTGGAAATCCCCGCGCACCGGCGTCACCTATCCCGTCGGCATGCGCTTCACGGCCGCTGGCGAGGCGTGGACGCTCGAGCCGCTGCTCGACGACCAGGAACTCGACTCGCGCGCTTCCACCGGCACGCTCTACTGGGAGGGCGCCGTTCGGGCGAGCGGGCCGGGCGGTGCGAAGGGATCGGGCTACCTCGAGCTCACCGGCTATGGCCGCGCCCTCGCCTTCTAACTCCGGGGGCGTGCGCGCCGAGATCGGCGACATCCGCGCGATCGAGGGGCTGCGCGGCCTCGCCGTGCTCTGGGTCGTGGCCTTCCATTTCCTGGTGCTGCGCGAAGGGAAGTTCGACGACGCCTTCGTGGCCCTCGTGAACGGCTTCGCGCCCGTGCACGCCCTGGTGAGGAACGGCTACCTGGGCGTCGACCTCTTCTTCCTCATCACCGGGTTCCTGCTCACGCTGCCGTGGTTCAAGCACGCGCGGGACGGCCGACCCGCACCCTCGGCGCGCGAGTTCTACGTCCGGCGCATCCGCCGCATCGTGCCCGCGTACTACGTGCAGCTCGCGTTCCTCGCGGCGGTGTGCCTGCCGGTGCTCATCAGCTGGCGGTTCGTGAAGGCGGAGCTGCTCTTCGTCCTGGCGAACCTCGCGGCCCACGCCACCTTCCTGCACTACGCGACGCCCCTCACGAGCGCGTCCTTCTCGATCAACGGGGCGCTGTGGACGCTCGCCATCGAGTTCCAGTACTACCTGCTGCTGCCCCTCCTCGCCCCGCTCTTCGTGCGCCGCCCCCTCGCGGCCGCGCTCGCGTTCGTCGCGATCGCCATCGCCTGGCGCTGGGCCGCCGCCCATTCCTTCGGCTCGTGGGTCGAGGCCTACCGGGCGATGTCCGCGCGCTGGCAGGTGCCGGATTCAGCGCTGCGCTCGCTCATCGCCACGCAACTGCCGGGCTACCTCGCGCACTTCGCGGCCGGCATCCTGTGCGGCCGGGCGTGGCTCCGGGCGGCGGGACGCCCCGCCAGCCGTTCGCACGATGCGGTGATGGCCCTGATCTCGCTCGCCTGCGCGACCGGCCTGTGGGCGGTGCTGCGGTTCGGCCTCGCCCCGCTCGGGGAGCTGTCGTGGCTCGCGCATCCGATCCTCCTGGCCGGCGCCATCGCCGCCGCCGTTTCGGCGCGGCCGGCCTGGAGCGATGCGCTGCTCGCGCCCGCGCCGCTCGCCTGGGTGGGCCGCGTGAGCTACTCGACCTACCTCTACCACATGCCCTTGCTGCTGCTCATGGGCAAGCTCCTGCCCGGCTTCGGGGGGTGGCTCGCCCTGCCCGCCTACCTCGCGGCGTTGATGACGCTCTCCGGGCTCTCGTACCGGTTCGTCGAACGGCCCTTCCTCGCCCGGCGCCGCGCCGAATCCCCGTAGAATCGCGGCATCGCCACCGCAACGGTTCCCATGGGCTTCCTCCGGGCGCTCGCCGCCTTCGTCACCTGCCTCGCCGCGCCGCTCGCCCTGGTCGTCGTCCCCGGGATCTTCTCGCCGGAATTCCTCGGCGAACTGCGGGTGGAGATCCTGAACGGCTGGTTCGCGATCGCGTTCCCGCACCCGTGGTTCCACGACGAGGACGGCGATCGCATCCTCTCGAACGCCGGGGCCCTGGTGATCGCGGTCGCCCAGTGGCTCACCGTCGGCACGGCGTTCGCGGTCCTGGCCCGGGGCCAGCCGGCGAGGCACCTCTTCTGGCTGGCGCCTCTCGTCATCGTCGGTATCGGCCTCACCGTCGCCGGCATCGCCCTGTGGCTTCCCATCGAAGTGCGTCCCCTGGTGTCCTGACCATGAAGCGAAGCTCCGCCCTTTTCGCCGCCTGTGCCCTCTGTGCGACCGTCGCCCGGGCCACGGAGGAAGTCCCCTTCATCACCACGCCCGACGAAGTGACCGTCACCATGCTGCGCATGGCGGCCGTGACCCCGCGGGATTTCGTGATCGACCTGGGCTCGGGCGACGGGCGCATCGTCATCACCGCGGCCCGGCGCTACGGCGCGCGCGGCCTGGGCGTCGAGATCGTCCCGGACCTCGTCGAGAAGAGCCGCGAGAACGCGAAGCGCGCGGGCGTGGCCGATCGCGCCCTCTTCCGCGAGCAGGACCTCTTCAAGACCGACCTCACGGCGGCTTCCGTCATCACGATGTACCTGCTGCCGGAAGTGAACCTGCAGCTTCGCCCCGCTCTCCTCGCGCTGCGGCCGGGCACGCGCATCGTCTCCCACGACTGGGACATGGGCGACTGGAAGCCGGACAGGACGGAGACGATCGACGTGCCCGACAAGCCCATCGGCCTGGAGAAGAAGAGCCGCGTGCACCTGTGGACCGTGCCGGCGAAGGTCGACGGCCTGTGGTGCGGCCCGAAGTCGAAGCGCGGCGAGCTCGCGATCCGGCAATCCTTCCAGAACGCCGCCGCCCGGCTGGGCGAAGTCGAATTCCCGCTCGTCATCGCGGCCACGCGCCTGAAGTCCACCGAGGGCAAGGACCGCATCGCGCTCGAGCTGGCCGACGGCCGCCTGCGCGTCATCGCCGCCGCCGGGCGCCTCGCGCCCTGGAACGGCGCGCGCTTCTCGCGCGCGAAGGGCGGCGCGTGCCCGGCATGAGCACGACGCCCCTTCCCCCGCTGCCGCCGATCGATCCGGTCAAGCGCTACAACCTCAAGTCGCCGGTGTCGTGGGGCATCCGCGACCCCGAGCGATTCCGGCAGCTGATGGACGAGGCGGCCTCGCTCGTCGTCGGCGGCTACTACCTCGGCGACAATCTCTTCACCTGGACGCGCAATCTCTCCCTCCTGGAGGACGACGCGTTCCGCCACGCTTGGCAGGCGAACCTCCTGGGGCCCGCGGACGAGGCCATCGCCTGGCGTCGCTACGTCCTGTGCACGGCCGCCTGCCACGCGGTGCACCTGGAAGGGGATTTCGTCGAGTGCGGCACGCTGGGCGGCACGGGCGTGAAGACGGTCATCGACTACTTCGGGCGCGAGAAATTCGCCAAGACCTTCTGGGCCTACGACACCTTCGACAGCAATCCGACCGAGGTTCCGCAGTTCCCGGGGCAGGAGGCGGGGCTCTTCGAGCGCGTGCAGGCGCGATTCGCGGGCTACGGGCAGGTGAACCTGGTGAAGGGCCTGCTGCCGGCGAGCCTCGAGAGCCGATCGCCCGGGCGCATCGCGTACCTGCACATCGACCTCAACGACGCCGCCTACGAGATCGCGGTGCTCGACGTCCTCTTCGAGCGCATGGTTCCCGGCGGGCTCCTCATCCTCGACGACTACGAGTGGGCCGGCGGCTACCGCGGCCAGAAGATGGCCGAGGACCCGTGGTTCTCCGCGCGCAACTACCGGGTGATGCCGTTGCCGACGGGCCAGGGACTGGTGATCAAGCGATGAATGCGAAAGAGAGCGCCACCGACAAGCGCTGCCCCTGGTGCCTGGGCAGCCCGGCTTACATCGAGTATCACGACCGCGAATGGGGCGTGCCCGTGCACGACGACCGCGTCCTCTTCGAATTCCTCGTGCTCGAGGGCGCGCAGGCGGGCCTTTCGTGGTCGACCATCCTCGCGAAGCGCGAGAACTACCGGCGCCTGTTCGCGCGGTTCGATCCGGCGAAGGTGGCGCGCTTCACGCCGGCGAAGGTGGAAAAGCTCCTCCTCGACCCGGGCATCGTGAGGAACCGGCTGAAGGTCGTGGGCACCGTGCGCAACGCGAAGGCCTTCCTCGCCGTGCAGAAGGAATTCGGCACCTTCGACGCCTACGCCTGGGCTTTCGTCGGCGGCAAACCGATCGTGAACGCGCGCCGGTCGATGAAGGATGTCCCCGCCTCCACGCCCGAATCCGACGCGTTCTCGAAGGACCTCAAGAAACGCGGCTTCACCTTCGTCGGCTCCACGATCCTCTACGCCTTCATGCAGGCGACCGGCATGGTCGACGACCACCTCCTCGACTGCCCCTTCCACTCCCGCCGCCGCCGCTGAGGCGGCATCCGGAAGAGCGAACCGCGCGCGGCGTCGGCAGCGAACCGCGTGCGGCGTTGTCCACGCGCCAGCGGGGACTTCCAGCCGCTACCCCTTTTTGCAATGGGACACGAGGGTGTGGGTCGCGCTGTCAACGTGCCTGCTGCGGGCACGAAGCCCACGTCGACAGCAGGCACGTTGACACCGCCAAGCCACGCGACGGAGCGGCGACGCCCCCGAAGCTGCGATAGACCGGGGGTATGGGACGCGTTCTTTTCGATTCGGGGCCGACTTACGGTGAGCGTGAAGGCCCCGCGTGGCCCTATGTCGACGATGACTCACGCAGTCGACGGCCTCGGCAAGTTCATTCGGCCCCGAATCGAAAAAACGCGTCCCATACCCGCGGTCCCATTGCAAAAGGGGAAGCGGCTCGAAGTCCCACGCTGACGCGTGGACAACGCCGCACGCGATTCGCTGTTCGTTGTTCGCGGGTGCCGGCTGCCGCCGTTACTGGCGCGACTTGGTGCCGACGGTGAGGGCCGTCGCGATGGCGAGGCACTGGAGCGCCGCGACGCCCCAGAGGACGTGGGTGTACTTGCCGGCGTCCATGAGCGGCCCGAAGACGATGGGCGCGACGGCGAGCCCGGTATCGATCCCCGAGTAGACGAACCCGTAGATGCGGCCGAACGCCGCCTGCCCGAACGTGGACGTGGCGGCCCGCCGCACCAGCATGTCCCGCGACGGCCCCGAGAATCCCGCCCCGAATCCCATCGTGGCCATGAGCGGCACGACCATCCACGCCGGAAAGACTGCCAGCGCCAGGGCGACGGCGCACGCGGCAGCCACCGTGAGCGAGATCGCCACCTTCACGTCCTGCCGGTCGCCCTGCGTGGCGAAGAAGCCCCCCGTCGCCGTGCCCGCCGCGGCACCGAGCAGGTAGGCGGTGAGGGCCGAGGCCGCCAGGGTGATCGAGATGCCGTAGGCGCGTTCGAAGATCGGCGGCGCGAAGTTCTGCAGGCCGCCGAACGCCATCACCGTGAGGAAGAAGAACAGGAAGCACATCCAGACGAGGGGCTTGCCGAGGAAGGCGAAGGCGCCGCCGGCATGCCGCTTCGTGTCGGCGACGGCGAGCGGCGCATCGGCGAGGCGCGACCGGTTGAAGATGAGGAACGCCAGCGCGCAGAACCCCACGACGCTCGCCGCGATGCCCGAGGCCCGCCAACCGAACGCTTCCGCCATCCCGATCATGAGCACCGGCGCCGCGGCCCAGCCGAGGTTGCCCGACAGCCCGTGCACCGAGAAGGCATGGCCCAGCCGCGACGTGGACACGCGCCGGTTGAGGATCGTGAAATCGGCCGGGTGGAAGACGCTGTTGCCCACGCCCGCCACGACCGCCGCGGCGACGAGCATCGCGAAGCTGTCCGCGCTCGCGAGCACGAGGCCCGAGAGCGACAGCAGCACGATGCCGCCGCAGAGCACGCGCAGGGCCCCGAACCGGTCCACCACGAAACCCGCCATCGCCTGCCCCGCGCCCGAGACCACGAAGAACGCCGACATCGTGAGGCCCACCTGCGTGAAGCTCAGGCCGAAATCCTTCATGAGCCACGGGAAAAGGGGCGGCAGCATGAAATGGAAGAAGTGCGAGGTGCCGTGCGCGAAGCCCACGAGCGAGATGACGGTGGCGTCTTCCCGGAGGGTCGTGTTGGCGGGTGCGACGGCGGACATGGGTGGCGTTTCGCTCGAAGGGGGGCGGACCCGGCGAATTCTACAGGCCCACCTCTTCCGCCCCCGGTGCGGTCGGTTGATCGCAGTCAACCGCCACCCTTCACCTCGGCCTAGTCTGGAGGTGTCCCCTTCGCATGAAGGGCGGTTGACATGGACCCGCGAGGCAGGACCACCGACCCGGTGGGCAATGCCATACATCGCGTGCTCGACGCCGAGCGCGAGGCGCAGGCCGACATCGCCCGCGCGCGCACCCGATCGGAAGCGCGCCTCGCCGCCGCGCGAGGCGAAGCGATCGCGGTGTCCGCGAAAGCCGACCGCCGCATCGCCGCCGCACGCGCCAGCGTCGATGCCCGTCTCGCGAGGCGAGAAGCCGCAATCGAGGCGGGCATCCGCGCACTGGACACCGCCGACGCGCGCGAAGCGGGCGACGAGGCACGAGTGCGCCGCGCCGCGGAACGGATCGCCGCGGTTCTCACGGGCGAAGAATCGCCGTGATTCGCGCCGGCAGCCTCGAATTCGCCCTCGCTCGCCTGCACGGGCGCCTGTCGCGCCGCCCCGATCCCGGCGCCTGGAGCGGCATCGAACGCTCGCGGGAGACCGGTCCGGTGCTCGACCTCATCCGCGGAACCACCCTGGCCCCCCTTGCCGGCCCGCTCGCCGCCGCGCCGGACCTGCACGGACTCGACCGCGCCGCCCGCGATTCCTGGCGCGCGTTGCTGGACGATGCCCGCCGCTGGATGCCCGAAGCCTGGGATCCGGCCATCGCGTGGTGCGGCGCCCTCGCGTGCGTTCCCGCGCTCGGCCACCTGGCGAGCGCCGAGGCCGCGCCAGCGTGGATGGCGGACGATCCCGATCTCGCTGCCGTAGCGAAAGCCTCGGCGGGCGAGCGACGCGCGGTGCTCTCGGCAGGCCCGCTCGCGCCATTGGCGGCGGCCTGGCCCGATCGCTCGCGCCTCGGCGGCGCCTGGCTCGCTGAATGGCGAAGGCGCGTGCCGCGGGGCGAATTCGAAGGCACGCCCCTCGAGGATCTCACGCGACTGGTGTCCGGCCACTTCACTCGCCTCGCCGACTCGCGTTCGCCCGCCACCGCCCGCCATGACGACACGCTCGATGCGGCGATCACGAGGCGCCTGCGCCGCCACCCGCTCGAACCGGTCGCCGTGTTCGCGTGGCTCGCCCTGGGCGCCCTCGACATCCAGCGCCTGCGCGGCGAGATGGCCCGTCGCATCGCCCTGCCCCTCGCGAGGCCGGTGCCATGATCCGCCCGCGCCCCGCCCGCTGGTTCGAGGCCCTCGTCGCCCGGGACGACTGCCTCGCGCTCATCGCCGCACTGGCCGCCACCGGGGCCGTCGAACTGGAGGCGCGCGAGGGCGCGACGCTGCCGGAGGCCTTCGCGCGGCTTCGCGCGCCGCTTGCCCGCCTGGCCGAGTATCGCTCGAGGTACTCGCCCTGGTGGCCGGCCCCGGACCCGGCCGCCGCCAACGTGCCCGAGCCGCCGGCGGCGACGCTCGAACGCGGGCTCGCCGCACTCGACGGCTGGTCGCGCGAAACCGAGCCCCTCATCCGCGCGCTCGAAGCGAACGCCCTGGCGCGCGACGAGCACGTGCGCTGGCGCGCCTTGCTGCCCCGCCTGGCGCAGGCCGGACTCGATGCCGGCGCCCTCGCCCGCGCAGGCCCGATCGCGCGGGCGGCCCTGGTGGAACTCGCCCCCCGGGATGAAGACGAGCGGCCCGGACCGCTGCTGGCGCAGCCGATCTTCGCGGACGGCCGACGCTACATCCTCGTGCTCGGCACGGCCGCCGATCTCGACCGTGCCGCGCGGCAGGCCGCTGCGACCCATGGCCGGCTGCATCCCGTGCCGGACTGGATCACGGGCGATGCCCAGGCCGACCGCCTCGCTATCGAACACCGCCTCGCGGTACGGGATGCCGAGGACGAGACGCTTCGCCGGCGCATCGACGAGGCGGGCCGTCGCCGGGGGCTCGCGCGGGAACTCGCGGGCCTCGCGCGCCTCGCCTGGGTCATCGAGCACGTGGATGCCCTCGAAAGCGGCGAGCGCTTCGCTTGGGTCACGGGATGGTCCAGCGACTCCACGGGCGAAACGCTTCGGGCGGCGGCGGCACGCTCCGGCGCGAGGGCGCTCATCCACCTCGCCTCGTCGCCGGATTCCGCCCGCGCGCCGCTCCTCTTCGCCAATCCCGCCTGGGCGCGGCCCTTCGAGATCTTCGCCCGGGCCCTCGGCGTCCCCGGCGCGACGGAGGCCGATCCCACGCTCGTGCTCGCGTTCGTCGTGCCGCTGCTCTTCGGCTACATGTTCGGCGACGTGGGCCAGGGCCTCGTCGTGGCCGCGGCCGGCTTCGCGATCCGGCATCGCACGCCCCTCGGGCGCCTGCTCATGGCGGGCGGACTATCCGCCGTCGCCTTCGGCTTCGTGTTCGGCAGCGTCTTCAGCCTGCACGGCGCGATTCCCGCCCTGTGGACGGATCCCCTCGCGGATCCGGTCGCCGTGCTGGCCGTCCCCCTCGTCGCGGGCGCCGGGTTCCTCGCGATCGGGCTCGTGCTGCATGCGTTGGGCTCGTACTGGCGCGGCGAGATGGCGCGGCTGCTCGGCGAGGACCTGGGCCTCCTGGCGATCTACCTGGGCCTGGGCGCGGGCTTCGTCGCGCCCGAAGCGCGCTGGCTCGCGCTCGCGGGCGCCCTCGCCTTCGTCGTGGGTCACGCCGTGCACGCCCGCGCCGCCTCGGCCCTCCTCGCCGGGCTGGGCGAGCTCGCCGAGCGAGCGTTGCAACTGGGCATCAACACGCTCTCGTTCGCGCGCGTGGGAGCGTTCGCCCTCGCGCATGCCGGCCTGTCCTCCGCCGTGAGCGCGCTGGCCGGGCAGGCCGACAGCGGCCTCGCGCACATCGCCATCCTCGTCGCGGGCAACGCGCTCGTCATCGCCCTCGAGGCCCTCGTGGTCTCGATCCAGGCCACGCGGCTCGTGCTTTTCGAATTCTTCGCGCGCTTCCTCACCGGCGCCGGACGGCCGTTCCGGCCCCTGGCGCCCCCACCGTCGTTCGTCCAGGAGCAACCAGGATGAAAACCGTCTCCCCCGCCGGCACCCTGCTCGCTATCGCGGCCGTGATCGCCGTCGTGATCGCGACCGCTTCCCTCGTCGTCGCTACACCTGCCCTCGCCGCGGCCATCGGTTCCTCCCCGCTCGATCCCCAGGCGCTCGGCTGGGGCCTGGCTTCCGCCGCGGGTGCGACCGCGCTCTCCTCCCTCGCCGCCGGCTATGCCGTCGCCAAGGTCGGCACCGCCGCCGTCGGCGCCCTCGCCGAGAAACCCGAACTCATGGCGCGCCTGCTCATCTTCGTGGGCCTTGCCGAGGGGATCGCGATCTACGGGCTCATCGTCTCGATCCTCATCCTCAACCGGCTGGCGTAGATGGCCGCCCCGATCCACCTGGGCGACGAAGTGGCGGGCGCCGGCTTTCGGCTTGCCGGCGTCGTCACGCGCACCGTGGCGCCCGGCGAGGAAACGCACGCCCTCGCGCAGGCACGCGCCGAAGCGCCCGTCGTCCTCGTTTCGGCCGATGTCGCCGCGCGCATTCCTCCGGGGATCCTGGGCGCCGCCCTCGCCGCGGTGCCCCCCGTGACGGTCGTCGTGCCCGACCTGCGCGCGGGCTTCGCGTTCGCGGACGACTCGGCGCGCCTGCGCCGGCAACTCGGACTGGAGGAGGCCCGATGAACGACCGCGACCCGCTGGCGGCACTGCTCGCCCTGGTCGAGACGGACCGCACCGAGCGCATCCGTGCCATCGAGGCCGAGTCGCGCGATGCCACGCGGGCCCTCGTGGCCGAGGCAAGGCGCGCGGCCCGCGAACGCGTGCATGCCGCGCTCGTTCCCGAAAGGCGGCGCCAGCGCGAGCGGCTCGCGGCGCTCGAGGCCCGCCTCGCGACCGGAACGCGACTCGCCGCCCAACGGCGCCTGCGCGCGCGCCTCGACGAAGCCTGGCACGTGCTGCCCGCCGCCCTCGAGGCGCGGTGGGGCGAGGCGGCCTCGCGCGCGGCCTGGACGGCTGCGGTGCGCGAGGCGGCCGTGGGCGCGCTGGAGAAGGGCCCGTGGCGGGTGAGCCATGCCGCGGGATGGCCCTTGCCGGAACGCGAAGCTTTCGCGGCAGAGGCAGGTGCGAGCGGCTTCGCACCCGTGGCGTTCGAGGAAACCGCGACGATCGCCGCCGGGCTCGTCGTGCGCGCAGGCGGCAGCGTCGTCGACGGTTCGGCCACCGGGCTCCTCGCCGACCGCGGCGCCATCGACGCCCGGCTCGCCGATGCACTCGGCCTCGGGGAGAAGCCCGCGTGAGCCGCGCCATCGCCGTGAAGCTGGCCGGCCCCGTGCTGCGCGCCCGCGCCGAGGGTCCGTTCCAACTGCGCGAGTCGGTGCGGGTCGGGCCCGATCGCCTGCTCGGCGAGGTCGTCCGCCTCGATCGCGACGAGATCGTGGTGCAGGTCTACGAGGACACCACGGGGCTTCGGCCGGGCATCGAGGTCGTGGGCGAAGGCGCGCCGCTTTCGATCCGCGTGGGACCCGCGCTCCTCGGGCGCATCTTCGACGGCCTGCTGCGCCCGCTCTCGGGCGCGCCCGAGCGTCTCGCGCCGGGGCTTCGCGAGGCGCCGCCCTCGCGCTTCGCGTTCACGCCGACCGCGGTCGCGGGCGAACCCGTGGCGGCGGGCGCTTCCCTCGGCGACATCACGGTGGCGGGCGGGCGACGCCTCGCCGCGCTCGTGCCACCGGGCGTGGAAGGCCGGCTGCACGATATCCGGCCCGAAGGGGAGTACGGCGACGACGAGCCCCTCGCCCGCCTCGCGACGGCCGGCGGCGAGGTGGCCGTGGCCATGTCCCACGCCTGGCCCGTGCGCGTGCCGCGTCCCTCGCGCCGGCGCCTCGCCTCCGTCACGCCGCTCGTCACCGGCCAGCGCATCCTCGATTCGCTCTTCCCCGTGGCGCTCGGCGGCAAGGCCGCGATACCCGGCGGCTTCGGCACCGGCAAGACGGTCCTTCTCGAGACCCTCGCCAAGGGCTGCGCCGCCGACGTCATCGTGTACCTGGGCTGCGGCGAGCGCGGCAACGAGATGGCCGGCGTGCTCGAGGAATTCCCGCGCCTCGACGACCCGCGCACCGGCCGGCCGCTCATGGAGCGCACGGTCATCATCGCGAACACGTCGAACATGCCGGTGGCCGCGCGCGAGGCCAGCATCTACTGCGCCATCACCGTCGCCGAGTACTTCCGGGACCAGGGCCTCGACGTGGCGCTCATGGCCGACTCGACGAGCCGATGGGCCGAGGCGCTTCGCGAAGTGTCGGGACGCTTCGGCGAGCTGCCCGGCGAAGGCGGCTACCCGGCGTACCTCGCGAGCCGCATCGCGGATTTCTACGAGCGCGCGGCGCGCGTGGAGACCCTGGGCGGGCGCACCGGCTCGGTCACCGTGATGGGGGCCATCAGCCCGCCCTCCGGCGATTTCTCCGAGCCGGTGACGAGCCACACCAAGCGCTTCGTGCGCAGCTACTGGGCCCTCGACGCGAAACGCGCCCAGGCCCGTTTCTACCCGGCGGTGCACCCGCTGCAGTCCTACGCGGAGGATTCCGCAGCCTTCGCCCCCTGGTGGAGCGAGCAGGGCAACCCGAACTGGCTCGCCCTGCGGCGCCGTTTCCTCACGCTGCTCGACGAGCAATCGCGCCTGGAGCGCATGGCGCGCATCATCGGCAAGGACGCGCTGCCGGCGCGCCAGCAGGTGACGCTCCTGTGCGCGGACCTCGTGAACGAGGCGTTCCTGCGCCAGTCGGCCTTCGCACCGAAGGACCGACTCGCGAGCCCGGCCAAGCAGGCGGCCATGATGGCGGTCGCCGGCCGCTTCGTGGAACTCGCCGAAAGCGCGCTCGCCCGCGGCATCGCACCCGCGCGCATCGCCGGCCTCGCCTGCCTGCGCCCGCTCGCGCGCATGGGCGAGGACACGGGCGAGGACGAACTCGCCCGGCTGGACGAGCTGCGCGGTGACCTCGAGTCCGAGTTCGCCGCACTCGTGCCCGAAGAGGCCCCCGCGTGAAGCCGCGCCTGCTCGCCGAGCACGCCGCCACCGGGCTCGAGGGCCCGCTGCTCTTCCTCGAGCGCACGCCCGAGGCGGGACTGGGCGACGCCGTGGAAGTGACGGGCCCGGACGGACGCGCGCGCCTGGGGCGCGTGGCAGCGGCCGACCGCGAGCGGCTCACCATCGAGGTGCTCGAGTCGACCGCGGGATTGCCGCTCGAGGGCACCGTGGTGCGATTCCACGGCGAGCCCCTCGCTTTTGCGCTCGGCCCGGGCATCCTCGGGCGCGTCTTCGACGGGGTGGGCCGCGTGATCGACGGCGGCCCCCCGGTCGCCGCGCACCGGCGCATGCCCATCGACGGCCTTCCCTTCAACCCGGTCTCGCGCGAGCCGCCGCGGGATTTCATCGAGACGGGCATCACCGCGATCGACCTGCTCAACAGCCTGGTGCGCGGCCAGAAGCTGCCGGTGTTCTCCGGCGGCGGCCTGCCCCACGACCGTCTCGCCGTGGAGATCGCTTCCCACGCCCGCCTGCCCCGGCGCGCGGGCGAGGACTTCGCCATCGTCTTCGCGGGCATCGGCCTCGCGCACGACAGCGCGGAGTACTTCCGCTCGAGCCTCGAGCGCGGCGGCGCCCTCGAGCGCACCGCCCTCTTCCTCAACCTCGCGAGCGATTCGTCCACCCAGCGCCTGCTCACGCCGCGCTTCGCGCTCACCGCCGCGGAGTATCTCGCCTTCGTCGAGGGCAAGCACGTCCTCGTGATCCTCACGGACATGACGAACTACTGCGAGGCGCTTCGCGAGGTGTCCTCCTCCAAGGGCGAGATCCCGAGCCGCAAGGGCTTCCCCGGCTACCTCTACTCGGACCTCGCGACGATCTTCGAGCGCGCCGGCTGCCTCAAGGGCGCGAAGGGCACGCTCACGCAGCTGTCGATCCTCACGATGCCCTCGGACGACATCACGCACCCGATCCCCGACCTCACCGGATACATCACCGAGGGGCAGGTCGTCCTCGCCCGCGACCTCGACCGGCGCGGCGTGTACCCGCCCGTGAACGTGCTGCCGAGCCTCTCGCGCCTCATGAAGGACGGCACCGGCGGCGACTACACCCATCCCGACCACCCGGCCCTCGCGAGCCAGCTCTACGCCGCCTACGCGCGCGCCGCGCAGACGCGCGTGCTCGCGAGCGTCGTGGGCGAGGAGGGCCTGTCGGAGGCGGACCGCCGCTACCTCGCTTTCGGCGAAGCCTTCGAGCAGCGGCTCATCCGCCAGGAGGGACCGCGCACCTTCGCCGAAAGCCTCGCCGTGGGGTGGCGGCTGCTCCAGGACCTGCCGGCGGCGGATCTCACGCGCCTCACGGACCGCCAGTTGCAGGAGCACCTGGGCGCGGCTCCCGGGCGACCCTGACTCATGGGCGAGGAAGCGGCCAGCCGCAGCGCCATCCTCGAGCACCGCGACGAGCGGCGCGCGATGGCCGAGGGGCACGCGTTCCTCGAGGAAAAGTGCCTGCTGCTCGCCGGCGAGATCGTGCGGGAGCTGGCGAAGCTGGAAGGACTGCGTCGCGAGGCCGACGCGTCCGCGCAGCGCGCGGGCACCGCCCTCGCCTCGGCGCTCGGGAGGCACGGCCTGGAGGAACTCTCGGTGCTTCCCGCCCGGTCACTCGGGGACGCCACCCTGCGACTCGACCGGCGCTCCGTGATGGGCGTAAGCCTGGTCGATGCGAGGCTCGAAGCGGACTCCGGTTCGCTTCCGGAAGGCTGGTCGAGCCCGGAATCGCGGGCCTGCGCCGCGACCTTTTCCGAACTCCTCGCGCTCGCCACCCGGCTGGGCGGGGTGACCGGCAACCTGGAGCGGCTCTCCGGCGAGTACCGCCGTGCCATCCGCCGCGCCCGGGCCCTGGCCGACGTGCTCATCCCCGAGCGCGACCGCCTGCTGACGGAACTCGAGACGCGACTGGAGGACCTCGAACGCGAGGACGCCATCGCCATGCGCCACGGCCGGTAGGTTCCTGTTCCGGCGCAAGACCGGCGCCACATCATGGCCTAAACTAACGGCGTCATGACCTCGAGGCAGACACCCCCGCGCCCCGCCGCGCTCGCCCGCGACGTCCGCGACCGCATGGCCGCGGTGTTCTGCGCATCGCTCTCGTCGGAGGCCGCCGGCGTGCTCGAGGTCCTCGAGCAGCAACTCGCCACCACCGGGGAGCGCGAGAAGTGGCGGCCCCTGCGCGAGGCGATCGACCTGCTTCGCACCATCCTGCCGGGCTTCGAAGCGAGCGTTCGCCGGCACGTGATCGAGCGCTACGACGCGAAGCTTTCCCCGGGCGAGAGCGCCTTGTCGAAGACTTCCGTGCTCTCGCTCGCCTCGCTCTCCCTCGTGGCCGACGACGAGGTGCAGGAGGAGATCGTGGTGGGCAACGCCACGCGGCGCCTGCGCGAGGCGGTATCCGAGGAGTTGTTCCTGGTGACCGAGCGCCTGGCGGAAGTCCTGGGCGTCGGCTCGCTGGCCGAGGACCGCAACCCCGCCTACCCGCGCGTCTTCGCCCGTGCGCTGCTCGACGCCTTGAGCGCGCCGGGCGTGGGCATGCCGGCGCGCTTCGCGGCTTTCGCGGCCTTCTCGCCCGCCCTGCTCAATGCCATGCCGCTCACTTACCGGGCGGCCAATGCCCTGCTCGCGGAGCACGGGGTGCTTCCCCACCTGAAGCACAGCTACGGCGCGCCGCAGTCCGTGGGGAGCAGCAATGCCCGCACCACGACGGCACCGCCTCCCTCCGCCGCCGCGGCGCGGGATGCGCAGCTTTTCGATCGCATGGTGGCCCACGCCGGCGCTCCGGGTGGCGCGATGCCGGCCACCCGGCCGGCGTCCGGTCCGGCGGGCGAGCCGATTCCCGCTGCCGCGGGCGAAGGCGCTGCCGCCGGGCTCGTCACCGTCCAGATCCGACCCGAACTGCTGGCGGCCCTGAATGAACTCGATGTCCGCGTGCCGGCCGGGCGGGCCGGAGAACTTTCCCCGGTGAGCGTCCGTGCCGCGCGGGAGTCCATGGGCACCTCGCTCAACTCGGTGGATGCCCTCGTGGCCGACCTGGTCGAGTCCCTCTTCGAACGCCTTTTCGCCGGCGCCGCGCTCACGGACCAGGCCAAGGCCCAGATCGGCCGGCTGCAGATTCCCGTCCTCAAGGCGGCGCTTTCCGACCGCGCGCTCTTCACCGACCCGGGCCACCCCATCCGCGGCCTCATCGACGCCATGGCCGAGCTGGGGGCCTCGCCCGACGAACCGCGCGTGGACGGACGCAGCCCGTCGGAGTGGCTCGTGTCGGAAACCGAGGCGCTCGTCGCGTCGGACCCGAGCGGGCCGTCGGCTTTCGCCGACGCGCGCGACCGGCTGTCCGCCATCGCGGAGAAGCACCACGACGCGCAGGCCGAACTGGACGAGGTGGTGGCCATGCTGCGCGAGGATGAAAGACGCCTCACGGCCGTGCAGGATGCCTCGCTCGAGATCGCCCACCGCGTCGGGGCGGCGCATTGCCCGCCGGCCGCGGCGAGCTTCGCCTACCACGCCTGGCGGCCCGTCCTCGCCCACGACCACCGCACCGAAGGCAAGGGCGGCACCCTGTGGCTCGCGGACCTCGAGACGCTCGAGGACCTCCTCTGGACCCTCACGCCGCGCGTCTCGGAAGCCGAGCGCCTGCGCCTCGCGACGCTGCTGCCGTCGCTGCGATACCGGATGAAGCAGGGGTTCCTGCGGGCGGGGCTCCCCCGGGGCGAAGCCGATGCCCTGATGGAGCAGATGCGCCAGATCCATGCGGAGCTCGAACGTTCCCCGGCGGCGGCGGCCCACGGGGAACTGCGCCTGTCGGCCGGCGCGGGTGCCCCCTACGAGGAAGACGTGACCGCCACGCTCAACGTCGCGAGCCAGGCCCTGGAGGACGAGGGGCTCGTGCGCGGCGCCTGGTTCGAATTCACCGAGGAGGACGGTCGCAGGCATCGCTGCCGCCTCAACTGGGTGAGCCCGGTGCAAGGCGCCTGCGTCTTCAAGGACCTGTCGGCGGGGAAGTCCTTCGCGATCGCGCTCGACGAACTGCGCGAGCGTCGCGTTGCCGGGCGGGCCGAATTGGTGGATGGCCCTGGAATCGCCGGTCCGTCGATCGAGGCCGCCCTGCATGAGGTCGCGCGCGAACGCGGCGCCGAGGACGACTCCGTTTCTTGATCCGGGTCAAATCCTAGCGGGGGTCCCTCCCTAAACTGGAGTTGCGCCGGTTCCCTGACCGCGCGTGAGGCTTCCCCGCCATGCCCCCAGGTATGGCGTCTTTCAACCGGCGGCGTTCCTCAGGCGTCCGCCGGTTTCTTTATTTGCAGCCGCCCCTTCGCGGCCCGGTGCGAGGCCAGGTAGAACGGCGTGCGCGCCTTCGGCAGCTTGTGCACGAAGTGGAAGCGCGCCACGTGGTAGCTGGGGTCGAAACCGTAGAAATTGAGCTTCATGCGCGCGAGTTCCTCCTCGCGGTAGCGCTCCAGGGGCTTCATCGCCTCGTCGCGTGCCCTCGCCTCGCCCTTGGCCCGCAGCGTGTCCGCGTAGCGCGGGTCGTCCGCCATGGCCTGCGCGCGCTTCACGGCCGCCACGAGGAATTCCCTCGGGTCGTGCCCGAACGCCGCATCCGCAAGCCCCAGGGCGGCCGCCTCGCGCGAGCCCATGGGCAGTCGCCGGGCGGTGATGGCCTTCGCCCTCGCCTCGCCCACGCGCCGGGGCAGCAGGTAGGTCCAGTACTCGGAACCGTAGAGGTTGCCCATCCCCTTGTAGTGCGGATTGAGCACGACGCCCTTGCGCAGCCACACGCGGTCCGCGGCCAGTGCCAGGAAGACCCCGCCCGCGCCCGCGTTCCCCGCCATCGCGGCGACCGTGATGCGATCCGGCGTGAGCACGATCTCGCGCGCCACGTCGTCGATGGCGTTGATGTTGTCCCACGAGGCGTCCGCCGGCTTGCCGGTGGCCTCGATGGCGTTCAGGTGGATGCCGTTGGACCAGAAATCCTCGCCGCCCGCGAGCACCAGGAGCTTCGTCGGGCGCGACTTGGCGTGGCGGACGGCCGCGAGGAGCCGCTTGCACTGGTCGGTGCTCATGGCGCCGTTGTGGAAGGCGAAGTGGAGCACGCCCACGTCGCCCGTCTCCTCGTAGCGGATCTCGCGCCATGTGCCGGGCGCCGCCGGTGCCTCGAGGGCCACGGGCGCGTCCTTCACGCCGGCCAGGCGCCCGCCCAGCACCTGCACGGCCGGGAGCTTCAGGGGCCGCTCGGGTCCCTCGGCGATTTCCTCCAGGTGCGTGATCCAGACCGCGCCGTCGACCGTGGCGCGCAGGATGGCGCCATCGCGCTTGGCGAGGATGGGGACGCTGCCCTTGTCCGTCGACATCCGGCGCAAAAGGGTCGCGTCCCCGCTTCCGTCGTGGGCGCCGAAAAGGCGAACGGCCATGCCGCCGATCTCGTCACGGACCCCGGGAAAGCTGTCGGCCGAGTGGATCTTGCGCAGCACGGTTTCGGTCGTGTCCCTCGCCCAATCGATGGCCCGGTCGGCGGGCCGCATCAAGGGCCGTTCGCGGCCCCGGGCGACGGCACCCAGGGAAGCCGCCGGCACGGGCTTCTCGCCGCGCTCGAATTTCGCCACGGCTTCCTTCACCGCAAGCAGGGCCGCTTCCGTGACCTCGCGCCGGTAGAGGCTCGACTTGGGCACGAGCCGCATCGGGAAGGCCGCGTGGGCCCAGACCGGACCCGCATCCATCTGCGCGACGGCCTGAAGCACCGTGACACCCCACTCGGCTTCTCCCTCCAGGATCGCCCAGTCGAGCGCCGAGGGGCCGCGATCGCCCGGGACCCCGGGGTGCACCACGAAACAGGGAATGGCGGACCAGAGCGATTCGGGAATGGCGCGCTTCAGGAAGGGCGCGATGACGAGGTCCGGCTTCGCGAGCGCCACGGCCTCGGCGGTGACGGCCTCGTTCACGTCGAACTCGATGACCACTTCGTGCCCGGCCTCTTCCAGCTCGATGAACAGGCGCTGCGCGAGGCCGTTGAAGGCATGGGTGAGGAACAGGATCTTCATCCGTCAGCAGATCCTCGGCAGCTGTTCGCCGGCGAGCCAGTCCACCATGCGCCGGCCGCCGAAGCCGGTCTCCATCTGCACGAAATGGTTCGCGTCCGCCACCACCTCGCCGATGATCGCCGAATCGCGGCCCTGCGGGTGGGCTCGCATCGCGGCCAGGAGCCGCTCGGCATCCTCCGGTGCGCAGATCGCCACGAGCTTGCCTTCGTTCGCGACGTAGAGCGGGTCGAGGCCCAGGAACTCGCAGGCCGCCGACACTTCCGGGCGCACGGGAATGGCCGCCTCCCGGATCGTCATGCCCGCCTTCGACTGGCGGGCGATCTCGTTGAGCGTGGTGGCGAGGCCGCCGCGCGTGGGATCGCGCAGGGTGCGGATGCCCGGCACCGCCTCGACCATCGCCGCCACCAGCGTGTGCAGCGCGGCCGTGTCGGACTGGATCGTGGTCTCGAAGGTGAGGTTCTCGCGCAGCGACATGATGGCGACGCCGTGATCGCCCAGCGTGCCCGAGACGAGGATCGCATCGCCCGGCCGCGCGTTCGCGCCGGAGACATCGACGCCCTCGAGGACGACCCCCACGCCGGTCGTGTTGATGAAGACGCCGTCGCCCTTGCCCTGCTCCACCACCTTGGTGTCCCCGGTGACGATGGGCACCCCGGCCTCGCGAGCGGCGGCGGCCATGGAATCGACGATGCGCTTCAGGTCCGCGAGCGGGTAGCCCTCCTCCAGGATGAAGCCCGAGGTGAGGTAGAGCGGTTTCGCCCCGGCCATGGCCACGTCGTTGATCGTGCCGTGCACCGAGAGGCAGCCGATGTCCCCGCCGGGGAAGAAGAGCGGCGAGACCACGTGGCTGTCGGTGGCGATGACGAGCCGGCCCGAGGGCATCGGCACGCGCGCCTGGTCGTTCATCTCGCGCAGCCATTCGTTGTCGAACGCGGCGAGGAACAGCTCGTCGATGAGCTGCGCCATCGCGCGGCCGCCACTGCCGTGGCTCATGTCGACCAGGCCGCGCTTCACGTCCAGGGGCCGCACGTAGCCCGTCCTCACCGCGCTCATCGCTTCCCCCTCGCAACCGGCACTTGAGCGCTCATGCCGCGCTCCTGAAGCGGCCGTAGGTGTAGTGGGCCGCGCAGGCGCCCTCGGAGGACACCATGCAGGAGCCCATGGGCGTCTCCGGCGTGCACGCGGTGCCGAAGACCTTGCAGTCGACGGGCTTCTTCACGCCGCGCAGGATCGCGCCGCATTCGCAGGCCTTGTTGTCGGCGACGCTGCGCTCGGGCATGTCGAAGCGGCGCTCCGCGTCGAAGGCCGCCCACTGGTCCTTGAGACGCAGCGCGCTGTAGGGCACCCGGCCCAGGCCCCTCCACTCGAAAGCGCGGCGCAGCTCGAAGATCTCCGCCACGAGGGCCTTCGCCTTGGCGTTGCCGTCGGCGGTCACGGCGCGCGAGAATTCGTTCTCCACGACGGCGCGGCCCTCGTTCACCTGGCGCACCAGCATGAGGATGGCCTGCATGACGTCGAGCGGCTCGAAGCCGGCGATGACGACGGGCTTCGCGTATTCCTCGGCGAAGTAGTCGTAGGGCTGGCTGCCGATGATGGTCGAGACATGGGCCGGGCCCACGAAGCCGTCGATCTTCACCGTGCCGAGCTCGCGCACCTCCGGGGATTCCAGGATGTGCGAGATGGCCGCGGGCGTGAGCACGTGGTTGCAGAAGACGCTGAAGTTCTCGAGGCCGAGCTGCGCGGCCTGCCGCACCACGAGGGCCGTCGGCGGCGTGGTGGTCTCGAAGCCGATGGCCAGGAAGACGACCTCGCGGCCCGGGGTCTCCTGCGCGATCCGCAGGGCGTCCGAGGCCGAATACACCATGCGGATGTCCGCGCCCTTCGCCTTGGCCTTCATGAGCGAAAGGCCGCCCGAGGCCGGCACGCGCATCGTGTCCGCGTAGGTGCACAGGATGGCCTTCTCGCGGATGGCGAGTTCGATGGCCATGTCGATGCGACCGATCGGCAGCACGCACACGGGGCACCCCGGGCCGTGCACCATGACCACGTTCGCCGGCAGCAGGTCCTTCACGCCGTAGCGCGAGATGGCGTGGGTGTGGCCGCCGCAGAACTCCATGAAGTGGTAGGTGCGCGCGGGGTCGGCTTCGTTCGCGATGCGCGAGGCGATGCCCTTGGCGAGCTCGCCGTCCCGGAACTCGTCGACGTATTTCATGCGGGGGCCTGCGCCGGGGCTTCCAGGCCGGCGAAGAGCGCGAGGGTCTTCTCGGCCTCCTCGGGATCGACCTTCTGGAGCGCGTAGCCCACATGGACGATCACGAAATCGCCGGGCTTCACGTCCTCCACGAGCGCGAGCGAGATCTCCTTCCTCACGCCGCCCAGGTCGATCACGGCCAGGTCGGCGTCCCTCAGTTCCACCACGCGGGCGGGGATGGCGAGACACATGTCAGCAGTTCTCCAGTAAGGAAACCCACGCCTGCCCGAGGGCGAGGCCGCCGTCGCCGGCGGGCACCTCGCGGGCGCCGAGGGGTTCGAGGCCCGACTCGCGCAGGCGCTCTTCGAGCCCGCGCGACAGGATCGCGTTCATGAAGCAGCCGCCGCCCAGGGCGACGGTGGCGAGTCCCTCGCGACGGGCAGCCTCGACGACCCACTCGGTCAGCGCTTCGACGAGGGTCGCGTGGAAGAGCGAGGCGCCGTACGCGGCATCCTTCACCTCCGCCAGGCGCGCGGCGAGCGGCAGCAGGTCGAGCGTGCCGTCGATGCCGATGCCCCAGAGCGTGGGACAGGCCGCCACGGGCCCGTGCGAGGCGGCCAGCGCCTCGAGTTGCATCGCGGCCTGCCCTTCGAAGGCGGTGACGTCGCGAAGGCCCAGCAATCCCGCGGCCGCGTCGAACCAGCGGCCGGCCGACGTGGTTTCCGGGCAGTTGGTCCCGCGCTGGAGCATCTCCGCGACGACCGGCGCCGCGGGCCGCTCGAAGCGCGAGGCGATTTCGCCGCCGCGGCCCAGCGCGTGCAACACGGAGGCGGCCATGCGCCAGGGCTCGCGCGCGGCACGGTCGCCCCCGGGAAGCCTGATCGAGCCCAGGTGCCCGAGGCGGCGGAAATCCGCGCCCTCGACGCGCAGGAGTTCGCCTCCCCACGCTTTTCCGTCCGTGCCCAGGCCGACGCCATCCAGGGACAGGGCCAGCGCCGGCCCCTCCCGCCCGTGCTCCGCGAGGACCGCCGCCGCGTGCGCGTGGTGGTGTTGGACGGCGGTGACGGCAAGGCCTCGCTCCTGCGCGAAGGCCGCGATGAAGCGGCTGGAGAAGAAGTCCGGGTGCAGGTCCCTCGCGCAGGCCTCGGGCTCGACCTCGAGGATGTCGATGAGGTGCCGCACCGCCTCCTCGAGCGCCTCGCAACTCGCGCCATTGTCCAGGTCGCCGATGTGAGGCGAAAGGAAGGCCTCGTTGCCGCGCGTGAGGCAGACGGTGTTCTTCAGGTAGCCCCCGCCCGCGAGGATGGACGGACCCGCCCGCGGCAGGCGGATGGCCCGCGGCGTGTAGCCGCGCGCGCGGCGCACGAAGACGGCGCCGCCGGCCGTCGGGCGCACCACGCTGTCGTCGCAGCGCGCGCCGATCTCGCGGTCGTGGACGAGCCAGGCGTCCGCGAGGCCCGCCAGGCGCTTCAACGCTTCCTCGTTGCCGGTCACCAGCGGCTCGCCGCCCGGGTTGGCGCTCGTCATCACGAGGACGAGATCCTGGGGTTCGCGCGTCCACCGCGCATCCGCCGGGGTTCGCGCGGCCTCGCGGAAAAGCAGCCAGTGCAGCGGCGTGTACGGCAGCATCGCGCCCAGTTCGCTCACGCCGGGCGCGACGCCCGGCAGGCGCTCGTCGCAGCCCGTGACCTTGGGCAGCAGCACGATCGGGCGCTCCCGCGATTCCAGCAGGCGAAGCGCCTCGCCCTCCACGCGGGCGAAGTCCGCGAGGCTCGCCCCGTTGGCGACCATCACCGCGAAGGGCTTCTCCTCGCGGTGCTTGGCGGCGCGAAGGCGTGCGACCGCGCGCACGTTGCGGGCGTCGCAGACCAGGTGGAACCCGCCCAGCCCCTTGACCGCCACCACCTTGCCGGCGCGAACGAGGGCGAGCGCGAGCGCGACCGGATCGCCCTCGCGCGGCAGGCCGTCCTCGCCCAGGAACGCGAGGCGCGGCCCGCAGTCGGGGCAAGCGTCGGGCTGGGCGTGGAAGCGGCGGTCGAGCGGGTCGTGGTACTCGGCGTCGCACGCCGGGCACATGCGGAACGGCGCCATCGTGGTGAGGGGCCGGTCGTAGGGCACGCCGCGCGTGATCGTGAAGCGCGGTCCGCAGTGCGTGCAGTTGATGAACGCATATCCGTGCCGCCGGTCCTTCGGGTCGAGCAGCTCGGCGAGGCAGTCGGGGCAGGTGGCGGCGTCCGGCGTCACCGCCGTGGCAGCCTGGCCCCCGCGGCTCGCCTCGATGGCGAAGCCGCGCGTGCCCAGGGGCTCGCGCGATTGGCGCTCCACCGACTCCACGCGCGCGAGCGGCGGCGCCTCCGCGGCCAGGCGGCTGACGAAGTCCTCCACGGCCCGCGGGTCGCCCTCCACTTCGGCGAGCACGCCCTCGGCGTCATTGAGCACCCAGCCGGCGAGCGAAAGCTGCAACGCCAGCCGGTAGACGAACGGACGGAACCCGACGCCCTGCACCGTGCCACGGACGCGGACGCGTTCGCGCTCGGGCGCCATGAGGGTCTCGACGGCGTTCATCGCGGGGCGCTTCGTCCCGGCCCTAGGCGATGGCGCCGGGGACGGCGGCACGCACCCGTCGCGAGCGCGCTTCGCCCGCGCCCTCGCGGATCCAGTCGAGCCAGCCGTCCATGCCCTCGCCCTTCGT
This sequence comes from Betaproteobacteria bacterium, assembly GCA_016711875.1. Taxonomy (GTDB): domain Bacteria; phylum Pseudomonadota; class Gammaproteobacteria; order Burkholderiales; family Usitatibacteraceae; genus FEB-7. The sequence continues at coordinate 491,584 of JADJSD010000003.1, forward strand.
CGCGGAGAGCTGGAGGATCTCGATCGCCGGGTTCACGCGCCTCGCGTTGGCGAGGCATGCCGCCACGTCGAACGACAGGTACGGCAGCAGGTCGCACTTGTTGAGGATCATGAGGTCGGCGGCGGCGAACATGTCCGGGTACTTGAGGGGCTTGTCCTCGCCTTCGGTCACGGAGAGCACCACCACCTTGTGGGCCTCGCCCAGGTCGAAAGCCGACGGGCAGACGAGGTTGCCGACGTTCTCGATCATGAGCACCGAGTCTTCCCCCGGCTCGAGCGCCTCGACCGCGTGCCCGACCATGTGCGCATCGAGGTGGCAGCCCTTGCCGGTGTTCACCTGCACCGCGCGCGCGCTGGTGGCCCGGATTCGGTCGGCGTCGTTGGAGGTCTGCTGGTCCCCCTCGACCACGGCGATGGGCACTTCGCCCGCGAGCCGCCGGATGGTCTCGCACAGGAGCGTCGTCTTGCCCGAGCCGGGGCTCGAGACGAGGTTCAGCGCGAAGATGCCCTTGCGGGTGAAGAGGCGGCGGTTGTGGTTCGCCTCGGCATCGTTCTTGGCGAGGATGGCACGCTCGACAGCGACCGCGCGCTCCGCCGGCACCCCCGCGGCATGCGAATGGGCCGCCGCGCCTTCATGCGCGGGGCCGTGGTCGTGGCCGCAACCCGGCCCGTGCGCGTGGCCGTGGTCGTGGTCGTGGTCATGGCCGTGGTCATGGCCGTGATCGTGAGGATGGTCATGGTCGTGCCCGTGGGCATGGGCCTTCCCGTCGATCGTCACCGCATCCGTGCCGCAGCCGCAGGTCGTGCACATCGTCTTCTCCTCGAATGTCCGGGCGCCCTCAGGCGCCCACCAGGTCCTTCACGCGCATCTCGGTGCCGCCGCTCACCTGCAGCTTCGATCCGCCGCACGCCGGGCAGGGCTCGCCGCGCGCGGCCACCTCGACGGACTTCGAGCAGTCGAAGCACCAGGCCATGCCGGGCGTCGCCTCGATCTCGAGCCGGGCGCCCTGCGCGAGGCTGCCGTGCACCACGGCGTCGAAGCAGAAACGCAGGGCCTCGATCTCGATGGCGGCCAGCGCGCCGATTTCCAGGCGCACCTCCGTCACGCGGGCGAAACCCTCGCGACGCGCCGTGTCCTCCACGATGCCGAGCACGCTTTCGGCGATCGACATCTCATGCACGGGCCACCTCGTAGCGGATGCCGACACAGGGGTCCAGGGAGCCGGCGATCCACCGCGCGCCGGCCTCGATTCCCCCATCGTCCGCGAGCCCCATCGCGCCGCGCACGAAGGCGCCCGCCGGGTGGAAGTTCCATTCCGTCGGCGCCACGATCCGGTAGCCGGCGAGCCGACCGTCCTCGACCCGCGTGCGGTGCACGAGCAGCCCGCGCGCGGTCTCAGCCCAGCCGAGCCCGCAGGTGCCGTGGCGGGTCGAGCCGTGCCGTGCGCCCGATCCCGTGCGAAGGTCATCCAGCGCCGAGGCGGTTTCGAGCAGGCGAGCCACCAGCCTCGCCCCCACGCCGGGCCCGAAGGTCTCCCGCGCATCGGCGACGAGCGGATGGGCGGCCATGCGGGCCAGCGCGCCCGTCTCGCAAGGCGCGCCCCGCCAATGCGGCGCGTCATCGAAGGCCGGATCCGAATCGAGACTCGCGGCCAGCGATTCGACCATCGCGGCATCGGCCGGTCCGAGGAAAGCCGTGTCGCTCGCCCCCAGGCGCGCGTGCCGCTCCAGCACGGCCAGCGCGAGGCTTGCCGGCGCCGTGCCCGCCCCGCGGACCCAGTTGGCGAACCCGTTCACGGAGTCGAGCGAGAGGAAGTCGGCCGGCGACACGCCGAACACCGCGGCCTGCGCCCATTCATTCACCTCGGCGGCTTCTTCAGCCGGCGGTGCGCCGGGAGCCGCCGCAAGGAGCGGCGCGAGGAACGAACGCGCCCGCGCATAGGCCTTGACCTGCGCCTCGAGCCCCGCGAGCTTCGGCCCGTCGACGAGCAGGCGCCCGAGATGTTCCTGCGCGGCCTCCGCGGCGAGTCGCGTCTCGCGCGCGGCCCGCAGGGGCTCGCTTTCGCCGCGGCCCAGGGCGGCCTCCACGGCGGTGGCCGCGGCGATGGCCTGGGCGCGGCCGCAGAGGGCGAAGAGCGAGCGGGCCAGGGGCTCGGCCTCGCCCGCGGCGCGGCCATCGAAGAGCCTTCCGGCGATGCGCGGCCGCTCGACCCGGGCCTCGGCCCGCGCGACGCGCCCGTCGGCGACGCTGAGCGTCACCACCAGTTCACCCTCGATCGGCACGGTCGCTGCCGCGCACGCGGCCCTTGAGGAAATCGCGCTTGGAGACGCGCGCGCGGCGGCGCTTCCTCGACGCTCGCCTTCACGGCTTCGGCGTCCGCGATGCGGTCGTGGCTCGCGTCGAAGAGCGCCGCGAGCGAGGCCTCGGCCACCGCTCGCGCCGTCTCGTGCTCGCCGAATTCCTGGGCCGGCGAGAAGAGCGAGCAGGCGTGGTGCTCGCCCAGTTCCTCGTCGTGGCCCGCGATGAAGCGAAAGCGCCCCGCCGGCAGCGCGACGATGCGCTCGCCGCCCACGGGCAGCGACGTCCAGGGGCCATCGCCCGGCAACAGCACGAGATTCACCGACCAGGGCGTCACCAGCGCGCCCAGCCACTCGCCGGACCACGGCCGGAAGCCCACGGCCTGCACGCGCAGCTTCGGGTTGAGGAACGGCAGGCCCTCCATGCGCGTCTTCCAGATGCGCGTGAAGACCGCCTCGAGGCGGGCGGAAGGATCCGGGACGCCGGCAGGTTCAGTCATCGGAAAGGGCCAGGAACTTCGACTGCTCGGCCGCGCAGTTCGGGCAGGACCAGTGCGAGGGCAGATCCTCGAACGCGGTCCCCGGGGGCACCTGCCACTGCGGATCCCCCAGCGCGGGGTCGTAGACGTTCCAGCACACGCCGCATTCGCGCCGCCCCGCCTTTCCCGCTTCGCCGGTGCCCGCCATCCCGGCTAGCCCTCGCGCAGCCACGCGAGCAGCTCCACGAGCCGCGCGATGCTGTCGTCGTAATCGTCGTCCGCGGCGCGAGCCGCCTCGGGCAGGCCCACCACCTCGATGGTGTCGAGGATGACGGTGTTCATCGTGTTGAAGTACCGCACGCGCCAGATGCCGCGCGCGTTCGTCGCATTGATGCGGCAATTGCCGAAGCCGCGCGACAGGATCGCGATGGGACCTTCGCCCAGCACCGCGTCGAGGCCCTCGTGGTCCGTCGGCGAGAGCGGCAGCAGCGACAGGTTCACGACGTGCGCCGTGCGGTCGGGCCGGAAATGCCGGGCGTGGTGGCGCAGTTCGTCGACGATGGACGGCGCATTCATGACACCTGCCGGCAAACGCGTGCCGTCGAGCCTCGCCCCCGCGACCTGCGCGGCGGCTTCCTTCACCGGCAGCGGCATGTCGCCCGCCTCGAGCACGTCCTCGACCACCACGCCGCGCGAGTCCTCGCGCTGTGAGCGCCAAACGCCGGCGAACGCCGTCTCCTGGATGCGCCACGTGCCTTCCTTCGGCGCGCCGACGACCGCGCTCACCTCGCCCTGCCCCAGCGACTCGTTGAGCGCGCGCAGCGCCCCGGGCGCCATGGCCTTCAGGGAGAAGCGCGGCGGGTTCGTCCCGCCGGGCCGGTGGCTCTTCATGGCCTCGAGCAGTTGTTCGACGACGTCGGCCGCGGCGGCCAGTTCCTCCGCCGCCGCATCCTCGGGAGGAATCGGCGTGCGCAGGGGCTCGGCCTTGGGCATCTCGAGGAATTCGAGTTCGAGGTCCTCGGCCGGTTGCGTGCCGGCGCCGAAGGCGGTGACGGGGATCGGGAAGGGTTTCATGGATTTTCCTCGAGGGGCGGAAGTCAGGCGCAGGAAGACGGGGCGGAGGAGGCGACGGGAATGACCCTGGGCGGCAGCGGGCGTGTCTCGCCTTCGAGCAGCTCGTTCGCGGCGGCGACGTAATCGTTCCAGTCGCGCAGGCCTTCGACGTTGCCGAGCCATTCGCCGGCGCGCAGGAAAACGATCGCGGGCCAGCGGCGCACGCCGTAGGTTGCGGCCTTCGCGTTGGCGATGGGCGGGGGCAGCACGCCGATGCGGAAGGGCCGCGAACAGCCCGTGCGCAGCTCGGGCAGGATCACGGCGACGTCGAGCACCTCGCGGAAGCGGATGGGGTCCTCGGTGAAGAAGAGCGCGGACTCGCCCGGCTGGGCGATGAAGGCGTCGAAGGTGGTCTCGTCGAGGCGCTGGGCCCCGCATTCGTTCACGAGGCGGGTGACGAGCGGCGGCTCGGCGGGCGTGGCGATGGCGATCATTTCGGGACTCCGGCGGGGCGAAGGTGTTCGGGGAGCTGCGGCTCGCGGTTCACGAGATCGGCGAAGGCGTGGTCGATGGCGGCCGTATCGCCGCGAAGCGCGGCGGCGAGCGCGTCGATGGCGGCATCCGTCTGCGCGGCGGACTCCGGCGTCATCACTTCGCGCGCGGCGCCGACGAAGGCGAGGACCCAGGTGCCCGGGGGCTGCGGGCCGACGAGGGTCATGTCGAGAAGCTGGCGGCCGTCGCGGCCGACGCACCAGGCGCCGCCCGTCCCCTCCGGCTCCATCACCTGCATGGGAATGCCGATGCACATGGCGTCAGGCCCCCTGGGTGCCGCGCATCGCGAGCACGCGCGGGTCGCCCACGCGGCAGGCGTCGTCCGCGCTCGGACGGCCCGACTCGTAGGCATCCAGGGCGAGGCTGCCGTCGAAGAGCGGGATGGCCTCGCCGGGGGCGCGCGGCGTGGCGGGATACCCCCAGCCGGCAAGAACCTCCAGGCCGACCCCGAGAGCTTCCGGAATCTTCGCGCGCACGAGGTCGGTGAGGCTGCCGCCGAAATCCATGAGGAGCTGGGGCTGCACGCCCACGAGCACCGCGCTTTCGGGCGACTTGCCGGAAAGCTTGGCGAGCGAAAGCACCTCCTGGAAGCTCGACTGGTGCAGGCTCATCTTGCCGATGCCCAGGTAGGAGGGAATGTCGTCGTCCCGGATCACCTGCAGCGTGCCCGGCTCGAGACCGTAGTCGATCGCGTCGAAAACCAGCATCCGGCGGGCCGACTGCACCAAGGGAAGCAGGTACAGGCCCTGCGTGCCGCCGTCCATGAGGGTCACCCCCTCCGGAAACGACCAGCCTTCGTTCAGCGCGGCGACGGCGCGGACGCCGAAGCCCTCGTCGGCCCAGAGCATGTTGCCGATCCCGAGCACCAGCGTATCCGTCTGCACTTTTCCGGCTCCTTGTAACTTGCGCGGTTACATCGGAGCCCATGATCGCGGTTCCACGCCAAGGGCTGTTGACCGGGGGTCAAAGGGCGGCGGCCCGCCGGCACCGGGCCGGCGGCCCCCACCGAGCCCCGCCCAGGGGCGAGTTCGTCTTGGTCCTGCGGCAGCGGGACTGTCGGACGCTCTCCTTTGCAAAGGGACCACGCGCCAGGGTAGGGGACGCGTTTTTCGGACCCGGCCGAGTGAACTTGCGCCGAGGATGATCGCTTCGGGCGGTGTCGACATGGGCGATAACCTGCCCGTCTGTTCACCGTGAGTCGGCCGGGATCGAAAGTACGCGTCCCACCCCCCGGTCTCCGGGGCTTCGGATGCAACGCCGCTTCGGCGTGGCTGGGCGCCGTCTACGCGCCTCCTGCCAGCAGTTCCGGCCCTTCTGCAGCAGGCGCGTTGACACCGTGACCAGCGGCACCGAGCGGCGGCGCTTCCGAAGCCCTGGGCGGACCGGGGTAGGGGGTGCGTACTTTCCGGATTCCCGGGCCGATTCACGGTGGTGCGACAGGCACCCCCTCCCCTATGTCGACGCCGCTCGAAACGATCATCCCTCGCCGCAAGTCCACTCGGCCGGGATCCGGAAATACGCATCCCCACCCTCGGTCCCTCCGGTTTCCATGGGAGGACGTCCGGCAGTCCCGCCTGCCGCAGGACCACGCCGCACTCGGCTCGAGGGACGAGCCTCATGAAAAAGGGCCGCCCGAGGCGGCCCTTCTGCCGATTGCCTGCCCGCTATTCGCGGGAGGCCTTCAGCGTCTTCATGGCCTGGTGGACATCCCAGGACATCTGCAGCTGCATCCAGAATTCCGGCTCGGTGTCGAAGTAGGCGGCGAGGCGCACCGCCGTGTCCGGCGTGACGCCCCGCTTGCCGCGGATCAGCTCGTTCACGCGGCGCCGGGAGATCCCCAGGGCATCCGCGAGCGCGAGCTGCGTGAGCTTGAGCGGCTTGAGGTACCGGGTGTCGAGGAAATAGCCCGGGTGGACCGGCTCGCGCCTTGCGCGCGGCCGGACCGTCCCGGTTCCGCGGCTTCGTACGGATCTTGCCGTGGCCACGGTTCCCCCCCTCCCGATCTGCAACGCCACCGGACGCCCCGGCCCTAGCCGTTCTTCACGTCGCGCCAGCCGCTGATCATGCTGGAGACGACGGTGAGCCCGGAGACGATGTCCTCGCGGATCACGAAGTACAGGTGGACGACCGTGAACCAGAAGAGGTACCAGGCGCCCAGGTGGTGCCAAGTGTGCACGTTCTGGCTGTCACCCATCATCGGGATCACCCAGGAGGTGAACAGGTTGTTGGCCCACGACCCCTTGAGCGTGCCTTCGCCATAGAGCGCGAAGCCCGTGACGATCATGAAGACCGTGCCCAGCACGTACATGCCGAACATGGCCGCCATCGCCAGGTGGTTGTGGCCGTAGTGCCAGTCGGCATGGCGGCGCAGGAACGCGTAGTGCGCCACGGTCCGGAAGAAGCTGCCCCACCACGCGGGCTTGAGCATGTACAGCGGCACGAGGAAGATCTCGCGCGCATGCTTGTTGCCCACGAACGCCCAGTAGATGCGGCCGAGGAACGCGATCGCGAACACGTACGCGGCGGCGAAGTGAGCGAAGCGGATGTACCCCATCAGGTAGTTCTCGCTCGCTTCCCCCGGAACGGAGGGAAGCGGCGCCCCGATGAAGTACCCCGTGCCCCACAGGACGACCATGGCGAGCGCCATCAGCCAGTGCCAGATGCGCACCGGCGCCTGCCAGACGTAAGCGGGAAACTTGAGATCCCTGCCTTCGATGGACATGAGGATTTCCCCTTTAGCGAACCTGGACGCGGGTGATCTCCTCGCCTTCCGGCGAGATGACGTGGGTCGCGCAAGCCAGGCACGGGTCGAAGCTGTGGATCGTGCGCAGGATCTCGAGCGGGTGCTCGGGCTTGGCCATCGCGGTGTTCATGAGCGAGGCCTCGTACGCGCCGATCTGGTTCTTGCCGTCGCGGGGGCCCGCGTTCCAGGTGGTCGGCACGATGCACTGGTAGTTGTCGATCTTGGTGTCCTTGATCTTGATCCAGTGACCGAGCGCGCCGCGCGGAGCCTCGCAGTAGCCGGCGCCCTTGGCCTCCTTCGGCCAGGTGGCGGGCTCCCACTTCTCCACGTTCGCGGTGTCGAGCTTGCCGGCCTTGATGTTGGCCATGAGCTTGCCGTAGAAGTACTTCATCTTGTGGGCGGCCCACGAGGCCTCGAGGCCGCGCGCCGCGGTGCGGCCGAGCGTCGAGAAGATGGCCGGCAGGGGCACGTCGAGCTTCTTGAGCACCATGTCGACGGGCTCCTTGAACTCGGGGTTGCCCATCGCGTAGCCCAGGATGTAGCGCGCCAGGGGGCCGACTTCCACCGGCTGGCCCTTGTAGCGCGGGCTCTTCACCCACGAATACTTGGCGGCTTCGTCGATGTTCTCGATGTTCGTCTTGGTGCCCTTGGTGCCGGCCCCGAGCACGAAGTTCGGCTCGGTGACGCCGTCCCACGGGTGCAGGCCCTTCGACTCGTCGGCGTACTTGTACCAGGAGTGGTTCACGAACTCCTGGATCATGCCGGGATCCTTCAGGTCCACCGCGTGGATGTTCTTCAGGTCGCCGCCCAGGATCGCGCCGCGCGGCATCAGGAGCGACTTGTTCGACTGGTCGTTGGCGATGTCCGGGAACTCGCCGTAGCACAGGATGTTGGTGCTCGAGAGCCCGCCGCCGATCGCGCCCCAGTGCTTGTAGAACGAGGCGATGGCGAGCAGGTCCGGGATGTAGACGTTGTCGATGAAGTCGATCGTGTCGTCGATGATCTTCCCGACCATGTTGAGGCGTTCCATGTTGACCGCGCCCACCGCGCCCGCGCGGTCGACGTTGATCGAGCACGGCACCCCGCCGACCATCCAGTTCGGGTGCGGGTTCTTGCCGCCGAAGATCGTCTGGATCTTCACGATCTCCTTCTGGAAGTCCAGCGCCTCGAGGTAGTGGCCGACCGCCATCAGGTTCGCTTCGGGCGGCAGCTTGTAGTCCGGGTGGCCCCAGTAGCCGTTGCGGAACGGGCCCAGCTGGCCGCTCTCGACGAACTTCGTGAGGCGGGTGGCGAGGTCCTTGTAGTAGCCCGGGGAGCTGTTGGGCCACTTGCTGATCGACTGCGCCAGCTCGCTCGTCTTCTTCGGGTCGGCCTTGAGCGCCGAGACCACGTCCACCCAGTCGAGGGCGTGCAGGTGGTAGAAGTGCACGAGGTGGTCGTGCGCGTAGAGCGTCGCGTGCATCAGGTTGCGGATGATGTTCGCGTTGTCCGGGATGTTGATCCCGAGGGCGTCCTCGACGGAACGCACGGAGGCGAGGGCATGGGTGCCCGTGCACACGCCGCAGATGCGCTCGACGAAGGCCCAGGCGTCGCGCGGGTCGCGACCCTTGAGGATGACTTCCAGGCCGCGCCACATCGTGCCGGTGGACACCGCGTTGGTGATGACGTTCTTCGCGTTGAGGTTCACCTCGACGCGCAGGTGGCCCTCGATGCGGGTGACGGGGTCGACGACGACGCGCTTGCCGGCGTTGTCCAGGGTGAAGCCTTGGGTTTGGATGACGGCCATGATTACTTCTCCTCCTTCGTCGGCTTGCGCTGCTCGGACGCGTTCTTGATGGCGGTCACCGCGGCGTGCGCCACGACGGCCGCGCCCACGACACCGGCGGCCACGAGGCCGACCTTGTCCGCGTTCGCCTCGATGCCGAAGGCCGGGATGTTGGTGAGGCGCTCGTAGAACGAGCCCTTGTCCCAGAACCCGTCCTCGGAACAGCCGATGCAGCCGTGGCCCGAGGCGATCGGGAAGGACACGCCCTCGTTCCACCGCGTGGTGGAGCAGGCGTTGTACGTGGTCGGGCCCTTGCAGCCGACCTTGTAGAGGCAGTAACCGGCGCGCGCGCCCTCGTCGTCGAACTTCTCGACGAACTGGCCGGCGTCGAAGTGCGGACGGCGGTAGCACTTGTCGTGGATGCGCTGGCTGTAGAACATCTTCGGCCGGCCCTGGCGGTCCAGCTCGGGGATGCGGTCGAAGGCGACGACGTACGTCACCACGGCGCTCATGACTTCCGCGATCGGCGGGCAGCCCGGCACCTTGATGATCGGCTTGTCGGTGATGACCTTGTCGATGGGCACGGCATTGGTCGGGTTCGGCTTGGCGGCCTGCACGCAGCCCCACGAGGCGCAGGAGCCCCAGGCGATGACGGCCTTGGCGTCCTTGGCGACGTGCTTCAGCTTCTCCACGAACGGCTTGCCGCCGGGGATGCAGAAGGTGCCGTCGTTGCCCAGGGGCGGGTTGCCTTCCACGGCGAGGATGTAGTTGCCCTTGTACTTCTTCATCACCTCCTCGAGCGCCTCCTCGGCCTGGTGGCCGGCGGCGGCCATGATCGTGTCGTCGTAGTCGAGCGAGATCATGGAGAGGATGACGTCCTTGGCGAGCGGGTGCGCCGAGCGGATGAAGCTCTCGGTGCAGCAGGTGCACTCGAGGCCGTGCAGCCAGAGCACGGGGGTGCGCGGCTTGGTCTCGAGCGCGTGCGCGATCTGCGGCGCGAGCGTCGGTCCCAGGCCCAGGGAGGCGGCCGTGAGGCTGCAGAATTTCATGAAGCTGCGCCGCGTCACACCCTGGCGGCGAAGCACGTCGTAGAAGGTTTCGGTCATCTTTTTCTCCTGTTGTCCCATTCGCGGCGGGGCGAGTCCTCGGGTCCCACAAACGCTTCTTCTTCTGCGCCTTCCGCACGGGCCGTCGCACCCGTGCCGTCGGAATGAGAGGGAATGTCTACCCCCGGGGGGATGGTCCGGTTGACTTAGGTCAATCGGTCAATGACCGGTGGCAGGGTCGTTACGGACCCCGTTACATCCATGCCCGGGAATCCGGCCCGCAAGGCCTATACCCGAGCGATGCGCGGGGTCATCGACGGGGGGCCCCGGATGTGTCTAGACTTGCGCTCGAGACCCGGCCGGACACGAGCGCCCGGACCGGGTCCGACAACTCTCGAGGAGATGCTCATGAAGACCCGCCTCGCGGCCCTCGCGGCCGCCGCCCTGCTTTCCCCGTTCGCGCTGGCCCAGACCGAGATCAAGTTCGGTCACGTGGGAGAGCCCGGCTCCCTGTTCGCCCAGTCGGCTGACGAGTTCGCCCGGCGGGCCAATGCCAGGCTCGGCGGCAAGGCGAAGGTCGTCGTGTACGGCTCCAGCCAGCTGGGCGGCGACAAGGAACTGGTGCAGAAGCTCAAGCTCGGCACGGTGGACATCGCCCTGCCCTCGACGGTGATGACCTCCGAGGCGGACATCTTCGGCGTCTTCGAGATGCCGTACCTGGTGAAGGACCGCAAGCACATGGGCCGCATCGAGAAGGAAGTCTTCTGGCCGTCGATCGCCCCCGCCGCCGAGAAGAAGGGCCTCCGGGTGATCGCGATCTGGGAGAACGGCTACAGGCACATCACCAACAGCAAGCGCCCCATCAACTCGCCCGACGACCTGAAGGGCATCAAGCTGCGCGTGCCCGAGGGCAAGTGGCGCGTGAAGATGTTCCAGGCCTACGGCGCGAACCCCAGCCCGATGAAGTTCTCGGAGGTCTTCACCGCCCTTCAGACGGGCGTCATGGACGGCCAGGAGAACCCGTACACCCAGATCTACAGCGCCAAGTTCCAGGAGGTGCAGAAGTTCATCTCCCTCACGGGGCACGTGTACACGCCGGCCTACGCCACGGTCGGCACGAAGAAGTGGGACGCGCTGCCGGCGGACGTGAGGAAGATCCTGGAGGACACGGCGAAGGAGACGCAGGCCTGGGTGTACGACCTCGCCGAGAAGGGCGACCAGGAACTGCTGGGCAAGATCACCGCCGCGGGCGTGAAGTCCAACGTGCCGAACAAGGACGCCTTCGTCGCCGCCTCGAAGCCGGTCTACGAGGAATTCGCGAAGGAGGTGCCCGGCTCGAAGGAGATCATCGACCGCGCCATCGCCCTGGGCAAGTAGGGGATGACGCTGCCTTCGCTGCGACGGGGATACGAGCGCTTCCTCGAGTGGATCTGCATCGTGCTCATGGCCGCGCTCGCCGCCGAGGTGGTGGCGGGCGTGGTCTTCCGCTACTCGGGCCACTCCCTGGTCTGGTATGACGAGGTCGCCACGATCCTGCTCGCCTGGGTGACCTTCTACGGTGCCGCGCTGGCGGTGCTCAAGCACGCGCACATGGGCGTGCCCGAGATCGTCCGGATGCTGCCGGCGGGCCCGCGGGTGGCCGCCGCCGTCGTGGCGCAGTTGTGCACGATGGCCTTCTTCGTCCTTCTCGCCTGGGTGGGCTATTCGATCCTCGGGATCCTGGCGTCGGACCGGCTCGTTTCCCTGCCGGAAGTCTCGGTGGCGTACGCGAACTCGGTGATCCCCATCGGCGCCGTCCTGTTCATCGCGGGCCAGCTGCTGGTGTTCCCCGAGGTGCTGCGGGAAGCGCGCCGCGAGAACGTGCCCGCCGGGAGCCACCCGTGACCGGCTTTCTCGTCCTGCTGTGCGTGGTGGTGCTGGTGCTGATCAACGTCCCGATCGCCGTGGCGCTGTGCATCGCGTCGGTCGTGGCGATGCTCACCACGCAGGGCGTCGCGAGCCTGCCCAACGTGCCGCTCGCGCTCTACCAGGGAGCCACCAGCTTCCCGCTCATCGCGATCCCGCTGTTCATCCTCTCGGCCGCGATCATGAACACGTCGGGGATCTCGCACCGGCTCATCGATTTCTGCCAGGCGCTCGTCGGCTGGATGCGCGGAGCGCTCGCCCAGGTCAACGTGCTGAGCCACATGTTCTTCGCGGAGATCTCGGGCTCGGCGGTCGCGGGCGTGGCCGCGACCGCCTCGATCATCATGCCGGCCATGAAGGCGCGCGGCTACCCGGGCCCCTTCACGGCCGCGGTGACCTCCTCGACGGCCACGCTGGCGATCATCATTCCGCCGTCGATCCCGATGATCCTCTACGCGGTCATGGCGGGCACCTCGGTCGTGCAGATGTTCGTCGCGGGAATCGTGCCCGGCGTGCTGACGGGATTGGGCTTCATGGGCCTGTGCTACTGGTACGCAATCCGCTACAACTGGCCGGTCGAGGAGATCTTCCAGTGGGGCAAGCTCTGGCGCGCCTTCAAGAAGGCGTTCTGGGCGCTCACGCTTCCCGTCATCATCCTGGGCGGGATTTTCGGGGGCATCGTCACCGCGACCGAAGGCGCGGCACTCGCGGTCGTGGCTTCGCTCCTGGTCGGCGGCCTCGTCTACCGCGAACTCGACTGGACGCGGCTGAAGGAGGCGGTCATCGACGGGGCCGTCCAGACCGGCGCCGTGATGCTGCTGGTGGCCGCCTCGGCCCTGCTCGGCCTCTACCTCACCGAGGTGCAGCTTCCGCAAAGCATCGCGGCGACGATGCTTTCCTCACCAACGAGAAGTGGGCCATCCTCGCGATCCTGAACGTCTTCTTCCTCATCATCGGCATGTTCCTGCATTCGGCGGCGGCCATCATCTTGGTGGTGCCGATCGTGATGCCGGTGGTCACTGCGGCGGGGATCGACCCGGTCCACTTCGGCGTGATCGTGACGCTCAACCTCGCCATCGGCCAGCAGACGCCGCCCGTGGCGAGCGTGCTGCTGCTCACCTGCTCGATCGCGAAGGAAAGCGTCTGGGACGTGACCAAGGCGAACATCCCGTTCATCGGGGTGCTGATCTTCACGTTGCTGCTGGTGACCTACGTGCCGATCGTGACCCTCGGCCTCGTCAACATCTTCTACAGGTAAGCGAATGACCGACACCCTCCTCGTCCAGCGCGATGGCGACATCGCCACCGTCGTCTTGAACCGCCCCGAGAAGCTCAACGCGCTCACCAAGCCCATGTGGGAGCGGCTCGGGGACGCCTTCCTCGAACTCTCGGCCGACGACGCCGTGCGCTGCGTGATCATCCGGGGCGCCGGCGAGAAGGCCTTCGCGCCCGGCAACGACATCGCGGAGTTCGATCGCGAGCGCGCCAACGTCGAGCAGGCGCGCGCCTACGGCAAGGTGATGACGCGCACGATCGAGGCCATCGGCCACTGCCGCCATCCCGTCGTGGCGCAGATCCATGGCGTTTGCGTGGGTGGCGGCCTGGAGATCGCGGGCCTCGCGGACATCCGCATCTGCGGGACCTCGAGCCGCTTCGGCGTGCCGATCAACAAGCTCGGGCTCGTGATGGCGTACTCGGAGATCGGGGCGCTCATCGCGCTGGCGGGCGAATCGACGGCGCTCGAGATCCTGCTGGAGGGCCGCGTCTTCGACGCCGTCGAGGCGAAGGACAAGGGGCTCGTCACGCGCGTGGTGCCGGACGACCTGGTGGAGGCCGAGGCGAAGGCCACCGCGCGACGGATCGCCGACGGGGCGCCGCTGGTGGCGCGGTGGCACAAGAAGTTCGCGCGGCGGCTGCGGGATGCTCGCCCGCTTACCGCAGAGGAACTGGACGAGGGGTTCGACTGCTACGGGACGGAGGATTTCCGCATCGGGCGGGAGGCTTTCCTCGCGAAGGCGAAGCCCGAGTTCAGGGGGCGGTAGTCGGTGATGCGGGCATTTGGGGAGTTATGCGGGCTGAAAATCTTTGGAACGCCGATGAACGCCGATGAGACGCCGATGAACGCCGATGATTCGGGTTGGTTCTTGGTCGAGGAATTGCGATCCGATCGATCCACCTGGGCCGGTATCCCAGTTGGCAACGACACGAGGATTGATCGGCGTTCATCGGCGTCTCATCGGCGTTCATCGGCGTTCCGAAGAATTGGGCACGGTTAACTCGATGACCGGACCTCTCGCGGGCATCAGGGTCATCGAACTGGCGCAGATCATGGCCGGCCCCAGCTGCGGCCTGCTCCTCGCCGACATGGGCGCGGACGTCATCAAGGTCGAAAGGCTCCCCGGCGGCGACGTCTCCCGCTCCTACTCGCGCCCCGCGATCGGCGGCGAGTCGGCGGCCTTCATGATGCTCAACCGCAACAAGCGCGGCATCGCGGTGAACCTCAAGTCCCCCGGCGGCCTCGAGGTGATGAAGCGCCTGGTCTCGACCGCCGACGTGGTCACCGAGAATTTCCGCAGGGGCACGCTCGAGAAGCTCGGCCTGGGCTGGGACGTGCTCCAGGCCCTGAACCCCCGCCTCGTCTACAGCGTCATCTCGGGTTTCGGGCTCACCGGGCCCGACGCCGACAAGGGCGGGTTCGACCTCATCGCGCAGGGCTTCGGCGGCCTCATGTCCATCACCGGCATGCCCGGCGGCCCGCCCGTGAAGGCCGGCCCGCCCCTGGCGGACATCAATGCCGGCATCCTCGCGGCCATGGGCATCTCGGCGGCGCTGCACGCGCGACACACGACCGGACGCGGGCAACTCGTCGACACCTCCCTCATGGAGGCCGCGGTCCAGCAGACCTATTGGCAAAGCGCCATCTACTTCGCCACGGGCGAAAGCCCCGGCCCGACGGGTTCGGCGCACGTCCTGGCCGCGCCCTACCAGGCCTTCCCGACGGCCGACGGGTGGATCAACGTCGGTGGCGCCAACCAGGCCAACTGGGAACGCATCGCGAAGGCCATCGGGCACGAGGACCTCATCGACGACCCGCGATTTCGCACCAACGGCGACCGGATGAAGCACCTGGACGAGCTCACGCCGCTCATCGCCGAGCGCATGAAGCACCGTCCTTCGGCCGACTGGATCCGCGAGTTCGAGGCGCTCGACATCGCCGTGGGGCCCATCAACTCGATCGGGCAGATGCTCGCCGAGCCGCAGGTGGCCGCGCGGGAGATGGTCGTGGAGGTGGATCACCCGAAGGCGGGGAGGACGAAGGTGCTGGGGATGCCGGTGAAGTTCTCCGACACGCCCTGCTCCATCACCCGCGCCGCGCCCCTGCTGGGGCAGCATACGGATGAAGTCCTTTCGTCGCTTGGCTACTCGGCCGCTGAGATCGATGCGCTCTGTGAGATTGGGGCGGTGGAGCGGGCGCGCGGCGGAGAGTGATGCCGGCCCAATTCTTTGGAACGCCGATGAACGCCGATGTCACGCCGATGAACGCCGATTGATCAATGATTCGGGAACGCACGGGTTTAGATCCTGGGGGCAATCGCGCAACAACTCCGATGGGCAGGCAATCAGGCAGTTATCTGCGTTCATCGGCGTGACATCGGCGTTCATCGGCGTTCCAAAGACTTACGCCCGCCTCACTCCCCCCCTACTTCCCCTCGATCAAGGTATCGAAGTCCCCCGACTGGAACACCGTCGAAGGCTCCCCCAGCTTCACCGCCGCCGGCACGGGCGCCCCGCTGCGAGTGCGCGGCTTCTTCGCCCCCGCGAACGCCTGTTCGTTCTTCTGCAGCTTTACTTGCGACCCATCCGCCCCCCCGATGGCCACCGCACCCTGGTTCACCTTCACGTAGGTCCCGGCCTCGTTCCCGCCCGCGTCCTTCTCGGCATGAACGAGGTCGATGTCCGTCCCGCGGATGCCCACCGTCGCGTACGAGGTCGCGATGGCCACCGCCTCGGGACGGTTGCCGCCCAGCGCACCCGTCACGTAGCGGAAGGCACCGGAGGCGAGATTGAAGGCCTGCGACCAGCCCGAGGTATCGCCCGAGAGCTTCAACTTCGCGATCCGCAGCACCGATTCGGCCCGCATGAGGAGTTTCGCGCCGTCGTCCAGCCGCAGCATCGCGGCCGACCCCAGGCCGGTGGTGAGCACGTCGCCTTCGCGCACGCGCGTGCCCTGCTCCACCACCACGTTCGAGGGGCCGCGGCGTACCTGCACCTGCCCGCGCACCTGCTCCACCACGCCACCGCTTTCCTTCGCGTAGTCGGGGCCTGCGGGCGCCGGCTCGGCCTTCGCGGCCGGCAGGGCCTCGAGCGAGACGATCACCACGCGGCGATTGATGGGCGAGGTGGGATTCGCGGGATCCGCGAGCTTCGCGCTCCCCATGCCGATCGAGGTCATCTTCGCCGGGTTCACGCCTGAAGCCTTGGCGAGGTACTCGCGCACCGCCTGCGCCCGCCGGTTCGACAGGCGCAGGTTGCCGGCCCCGGTGCCCGTGGTGTCCGTGTGCCCCTCGACGCTGTAGTCGAGGCCCGAGAGCGCCGGGGCCTTCATGGCGCCGGCGAGCTTGTCGAGGAGCGCCTGGCTGGCCGGGGTGATGGTCGCGGAGTTGTAGTCGAACTGCACCTGCAGCTGGAGCTTTCCCTCGCCACGAGGGCGGGGCTGACCGGGCTTGAGCGAGCGCGTGAGGGGCTTCATGCGGAGCGCCTCGACCATTTCCTCGACGGAAGGGTCGGCCGCCGGCGCCGGGGCCTGCGACTGCGCCTGAGCGGGCAACACGATGGCAACGGCCAGGGCAAGGGTCAGCGCGCGGATCGTTCGGTTCATGGTCGTTTCCCAGGAGCGTCCGCGGCCGGCGGCCACGGCGTTGACGAAAGCTACGCGACGCCCGCCCCGCGTTCAAGCCGGGCGTGCGGGCAGCGGAGGGTCCTCGTGACGCAGGAGCAGGCGGTCGATGGCGTTCAGCACCTCGTACGCCTCGCGGAACTCGGCGAAGAGGGCCGCATCGTCGGGGGCCGCCGCACGGAAGGGCGGCAGCGCGCGCACCTGGGCGAAGATCTCGCGGAAGGCGCGCTTCCCGTCGATCCGCTCGAGGATCGCGGGAACGTGCGGCCCCGGCGTCACGCGCACCGAAACGCCCGACCACTGGTGATCGAGCACGAAGGGCTGCCCGCGGCTGCGCGCGAAGACCTTCGCGAGATCCGGCCCCGTCACCGGCTCGTGGAAGAAAAAGGGCACGAAGGCCGCGTCGCCGTAGGGCGCGGCCGCGGGCGCCCGGGTCGCGAAGAACGAGTGCGTCTGGATGCGCCCGCTCCACAGTTCCGCGATCTCGTGCTGGCGGCGCTCCGGCATCGCCGCGATGCGCGCGAGGACGCGGGGGGGCTGGGGGCCTGCGATGAGCCTGGGCACGTAGGCCGACCGCCCGCGCTGCACGTCCGTGAGCGCGATGGAAAGCCCGCGGCGATCGACCAGCCAGTCGTAGAGCTCACCCACCGTCCAGGCGCGGTCCTGCGGGTGCAGCAGCAGGTCCGCCAGGCCCGCGTCGCTCGTGCGATGGTCGGTGTAGAGGTCCTCGCCGCGCTTGAACCAGTTGGAAGCCGGCACGCCCGAGAGCACCTGCTTCGCGTGTTCGATGCGCGCCTTCGGGTCCGGCTCGTCCGCGTTCACGAGGGCGAGGAGCGACTGCATCTGGTAGACGCCCGCCCGGCCGACCGAGCCGTAGAGCATGAGCCCCATCGCACCATCGGGCGCCAGCGCCGAGAGCAGCGCCTCGAGCCCGGCGTCGGGATCGGCCAGGTGGTGCAGCACACCCACGCAATTGATGTAGTCGAAGGCGCCCAGCCCGAGCGTGGGCAGGTCGAGGAGCGATGCTTCCACCCAGCGGATGTTCGTGAGGCCGCGGACCTGCGCACGTCTCCTCGCGATGGCCGTGCTCGCCGCGCTGAAATCCAGGTGCACCACTTCCGCGCCCGTGGCGCGCAACTGCCCGGCGAGGTAGATCGTCGCCTCCCCCGTGCCCCCGCCCGCGACCAGCGCCCGGAAGCCGGCATCGAAGCGCGCCCGGCCGCCGAAGCCGTAGTGGGAGATCATCGGCAGGTCGTCGACCCAGGTGGTGACGAGGCGCTTCCTCTCGTCGTCGGGGTCGCGCGGCGGATAGGGCAGCGCCTCGTAGAGGGCGCGCACGTCGGGCAGGTCTCGGTCGGCCATGGGGCGCCTTTTCGTAGAAGCGCATGATACCGCCCGCGCTTGCGGCCCCGCCCCGCCCCCGGCACGATGGCGCCTTCGCCGCCCGCAGCCGTCCGATGCCGTCCCTCGCCGTCTTTTCCATCCTCGCCGTCTCGGCCCTCGTCACCTCGTTCATCTCCGGCATCCTCGGGATGGCCGGCGGGATGATCTTCATGGGCGTGCTGCTTGCCCTGCTCACGGTGCCCCAGGCGATGGTACTGCACGGCGTGACGCAGTTCGCCTCGAACGGCTGGCGCGCGATCCTCTGGCGCTCGGCCATCGACTGGCGCGTCTTCCGCGGCTGCGCGTACGGCACGTTCGCCGCGCTCGCGCTCTTCATCTTCGTGCAACTGGTCGTCTCGAAGCCCATCGCGCTCATCGTGCTGGGGCTCACGCCCTTCGTCGCGCTCGCGCTCCCGAAGGACCTCGCGCTCGACGTGCAGAAGCGGGGCCACTCCTTCGCGTGCGGGCTGGTCTGCTCGTCGCTTTCGCTGGTGGGAGGCGTATCCGGGCCTCTCCTCGACGTGTTCTTCGTGCGATCGGACATGGACCGGCGCGCGGTCGTGGCCACCAAGGCTTCCACGCAGGCCCTGGGCCACGTCGTGAAGGTCGGGTATTTCGGCGTCCTGGTCGGCGGCGCCCAGCGCGGCACGGTCGATCCGATGCTTGCCGCTTTCATGGTCGTGCTCGCGATCACCGGAACCACGCTCGCACGCCGGATCCTCGAACGCATGACCGACGCCTCGTTCCGCCAGTGGACGCGCTGGACCGTGATGACCACCGGCGTCGTGTACCTCGGCGCGGGCGCGTGGATGCTGGCCTCCGGCTGAACGCGATGGAGACCTTCCACGCGCGCATCGACGCCCTCGACGGCCTGGACCCGGCCTCCCGCGAGGAAGCCGAGCGCAGGCTCCGGGCCGACTTCGAGACGCAGCAGGCCATCCTGGTCCTCGACATGAGCGGGTTCTCCGTCCACGTGCGGCGCGGCGGCATCATCGCGCACCTGCGGCGCATCCGCCGGATGAACGCCCTCGCGACGCCCGTCGTGCGGGCCGCGGGCGGCACGCTCGTGAAGTGCGAGGCCGACAACCTCGTCGCGGTCTTTCCCGATGCGCGCCCGGCGGTCGAGGCGGCGCTCGGGATCCACGACGCCCTCGCCGCCAACCCGGGCGGCCCCGGCCCCGACGACGTGCTCTCGGCCGGCACCGGCATCGATTTCGGCCGCTTCCTCCTCATTCCCGGCAAGGACGCCTTCGGGGATCCGGTCAACGTGGCACACAAGCTGGGCGAGGACCTCGCGCGCGCCGGCGAGACGCTCGTCACCGACGGGGCGCGCCGCCGCCTGGGCGAAGCCCCGGATCTCCTCGCCGAGCCCGTCGTGTTTTCGATCTCGGGCCTCGAACTCCTGGCGCACCGCATCGCGCGCCGGCCGGGCTAGCCGGTGCGGGAATTCGCTGCCGACGACGGCGAGAGGATCCGGGTGGCCGTCGCCGGCGAGGGCCCTGCCCTCGTGCTGCTGCACGGCTGGACGGTGAGCCATGCCGAATGGTCGCCGCTCATGCACGAACTCGCGCCCCGCTTCACCACTTACCGCTGGGATGCGCGCGCCCACGGTGGCCCTGTGCCCCGGACCGCCACGGTGCCCACGGTCCAGCGCATGGCGCTCGACCTGCGAAATCTCCTGGAGGCCTTCGACCTCGAAGGCGCCACGATCGTGGGCCACTCCATGGGCGTGCTCACGATCTGGGAGTACATCCGCCAGTTCGGCACGCGGGGCCTGGGCCGGCTCGTGCTCGTCGACCAGTCACCGAAACTCGTGACGGATGCGACCTGGCGCCACGGCATCTACGGCGACTTCGATGCGGCTCGCTCGGCCGCCTTCCTCGCCGACCTCGAGGCCGATTTCGCGGAAGCCGTGCTGCGCCTGGCGGCGCTCGGCCTCAACGAGCGGGCGCGGCGCAAGTACGCGGAGGATTCGCGCGGCTGGCAGATCGCCCGGAGCGCCTTGCGAAAGCAGGCGCCGGGACCCCTCGTCGCGACCTGGCGATCGCTGGTGGAGGCCGACTGGCGAGAGGTGCTGCCCGCCATCGACGTGCCCACGCTCCTCGTCTACGGGGCCGAGAGCAACTTCTACGATGCGCCGACGCGGGAGTGGGTTCACGCCGCCATCCCCGGCTCGCGGATGCACGTCTACGAGAACGCCGACCACTCGCCGCACCAGGCAGCGCCCCAGCGCTTCGTGCGCGACCTGCGCGAGTTCCCCGGCTAGTCGAGGGGCCGCGAGGTCACGGCACCGATTGCCGGTCGTTTCGCACCAGGAAGCGCCCGCCGAAGCGCATCGGCACGGGCTCGCCGGACATCGCCGAAAGCGCGCTCCCCGTGCGCTGCGCGTGGATGTGCAGGTGGGGCGCGTCGCTCGCCCCGGAATTGCCCACCTTCGCGATCGGGGCGCCGGACTTCACCGCGTCTCCCGTCTTCACGAGGAGGCTGCCCGGCGTGAAGTGTGCGAGCACCGCCTCGAAGCGGCCGCAGCGGATGATGGCGTGGTTGCCGGCGAAGCTGTCGCGATCGGTCTCGCCCACCGGCATGTCGCGGTGCCCGTCCTCCGCCAGGATCACCTCGCCATCGCAGGGCGCGCGCACCTCGCGGCCGAAGATGTGGTGGGCCTTCGGGTCCGCCGGCGAGAGTCCCTTCGCCGTGAGGCCCATGGCGTCCAGGGCCGCGAGATCGACGCCGTGCGCCGCGCCGCGAAAGCGCGCGAACCGCGGGTTCGCATCGGAGAGCATGCGTTGGTTCGAGTTGACGACGAGGTCGGAGCCGCCATTGACCACGAGGTAGGTGCCGGAACCCAACGGAAACGCCAGGTCCACCGATTCACCGGACGGGGCCAGTCGTCCGAGGAGCGCGCCGACGATCACGTTCGCCGCGAAGGCGCCCAGCGCCGTGAAGGCCACGGCGTGGATCCAGCCCGGAACGCCGGACGGCAAGCCCGGCTTCCACGGCGATCGTTTTCCGCCGAGCACCGTGCACACGCCGAAGACGATCGGATAGACGTTGGCGAGCCACCAGGGGATCTCGAGCCACAGGCCCGCGAGCGCGACGGCGAAGAGCACGAGTGCGGTCGCGACCACCTGGATCCAGAACCCCAGCTTCCCGTCGGGCGGGAAGCGGGCGATTCCGGCGAGGAGCAGGACGGGCAGGACGACCTGGAGGACGATCACCATGCCTGCACCCTACCATCACATCGAGAGCGAGCCTTCCCGGAACTCCGTCTTGTCGAGCCAGACGTTGACGAGCACCGGGTGCCCGGCCTTCGCGAGGCGCCGCGCCTCCGCCAGTACGCTTTCCACCTCGGCGTCCTTGCGGATCTCCAGGCCCTTCGCGCCGAATCCCTTCGCGACTTCGTGGTACGCGGTGCGGGCGAGCACGGTGCCCACGTCGTCCCCGAGCATCTTCACCTGCTCGCGGGCGATCTGCGTCCAGGCCGCGTCGTTGCCCACGACCGCGATCACGGGGATGCGGTGGCGCACGAAGGTGTCGAACTCCGACAGGCCGTAGCCGCTCGCGCCGTCGCCCCACACGATCCAGGTTTCCGCCTCGGGTCGAGCCGCGTGGGCGCCGATGGCGAACCCAGCGCCGACCCCGAGCGTGCCGAAGGCGCCCGGATCGAGCCATGAGAGCGGTCCGCGGGGCTTGAGGATGTACGACGAGGTGCCGACGAAGTCGCCGCCATCGGCGACGAACACGGCATTCTCGCCCGCGGCGCGCTCCAGGGCCCGGAAGAAGGAAACCGGGTTCACGTGGTTGCCGTGCTTGCGCGCCTGCCCGTCGATCTCGCCCTCGCGCTCGGCATCGCGCGCGGCGAGCGTCGCCATCCACTCGGGCCGCGATAGGCCGTAGGCCTTCTTCGACAGGGCCACGAGGAAGCGGCCGGCATCACCGATCGCTTCGACCTGCGCGGTGCGATTGAGCCGCGCGTCCTTCGTGCTGCGGTTGGCGGCGATGAGCGTGGCCGAGCGGCGCACGTGCTTGCCGTAGTCCAGCCGGAAATCGCACGGCACGCCCGCGAGCAGCACGCAATCGGCCTCGCGCAGCGCCTTGCGCCGGGCGTGGCGCATCTGCAGCGCCGATTCGCGCCCGAGCAGGCCCCGCGCCATGCCGGAGAGGTAGACCGGCACGCCCATCCGCTCCACCGCCGCGGCCAGTTCCTGCGCCCCCGCCGATTCCACCAGCGCCTGGCTGCCGATCACGAGGAGCGGCCGTTCGGCTTCCTGGAGCGCACGCGCCGCGAGCGCGACGGCCGTGTCGGCCGCCACAGGCGCCTTCACGGCGCGGGCCTTCGGGTGATAGGCCTTGCGGCTGCCCTCGAACATCTTGTCGGCGTGGCGATTGAGGTACCAGCGCAGCAGCTTGTCCGGGATCGACGTGCCCTTCCCCGCCGCGTCCGCGTACCAGCCGCGGATGAGCTTCTCGTCGTAAAGCAGGTCCACGGGGCACTCGACGAACGTGGGGCCCGGGACGCCCTCGAGCGAAGCCGCCAGCGCCTCCTCAACGGCGGGACCCAGGTCGGCCACGCGCTTCACCTGCCGCACGAACTTCACGTGGGGCTCGACGAGCGGCAACTGCGCGATGTCCTGGAGCGCGCCGCGGCCCTGGAGCGCCGTGGGCGCCGCGCCGCCCAGGAGCAGCAGCGGCGACTGCGCGAGCTGCGCGTTCTTGAGCGCGGTGATCGTGTTGGTGAGGCCCGGGCCGGCGGTCACCGCCGCCACGCCGGGCTTGCCGGTGAGACGCGCCGCCGCGTCCGCCGCGAAGACCGCCGTCACCTCGTCGCGCGTGTCGACGATCTCGATGCCGAGCGCCTTCGCGGCCACGAGGATCGGCGAGATGTGCCCGCCGCACAGGGTGAAGATCCAGCGCACGCCGTGCGCGTGAAGCGCCCGCGCGACCCGCTCGCCGCCATGGGCGGGTATCGATGCCTTGCTCATGTCACGTCCTTTCCAGCGCCTCGTGCCGGCGCACGAGCTCGCGATAGTCGATCTTGCCCACCTTGGTGAGCGGCAGCGCGTCCACGAATTCCACCTCGCGGGGGCACGACCACTTGATGAGCTGCTCGCGGCAGTGGGCGATGATCGCCTCGGCGAGCTCCGGCCCGGCCCTCGCGCGATCGCGCAGCACCACGCAGGCCTTCACCCGCTCCACCTGCTGCGGGTCGGGAACGCCGATCACGCACGCGTCGAGCACGGCCGGGTGCTTGCGCAGCACCGCCTCGACCTGCGCCGGATAGACGTTGAAGCCCGACGACTTGATCATGCGCTTCAGGCGCACGCCGAAGTAGAAGAACCCGTCGGCATCCTGCCTGCCCAGGTCCCCCGTGTGAAGCCACACGCGGCCGTCGGCGTGGACCTGCAGCGCCTTCGCGGTGGCCTCGGGGTCGTCGAGATAGCCGGGCATCACCGCGGGACCGGAGAGGCAGATCTCGCCTTCCTCGCCGGGCGGGAGCGCTTCGCCGGTCCCCGGCTTCACGATCTTCGCGAGCATGTCGGGGAACGGGATGCCGATGGAGCCCTCGCGGTATTCGTCGAAGGGCATGGCCATGATGCCGGTTACGGCCTCGGTGAGGCCGTAACCCTCGAGCAGCTTCACCTTGCCGCCGTGGCGGCGCACGAGGTCCTCGAAGCGTTCCTTCACGGCGCGCGGCAGCGTATCGGCGCCGCAGAAGCAGGCCGTGAGGCAGGAAAGGTCCGATTTCTCGAGCGACGGGTCCTTTCCGAGCGCATCGAAGAGCGTCGGCACGCCCACCAGCACGTTGGGCTTTTCGCTCTTGAGGAGCTTCGCCACCACTTCCGCGCTGAACTGCGGGACGAGGATCGACTTGCCCCCGGCCATGAAGACCGCGTTCACGCACACGCCCAGGCCGAAGCCGTGGAAGAGGGGCAGCACTGCGAGCACCGAGTTCGCCTCGTCCATGTCGCACCACGAAGCCGCCTGCATGCCCTCGGCGATGAAGTTGCGGTGGGTGAGCACGATGCCCTTGGGCAGGGCCGTGGTGCCGCCGGAAAAGAGGATGGCCGCCGGGTCGTTCGTCGTGGCCGTTCCCCGGGGGCCCTCGGATGGCGCCGCGGCCAGCATCGGCTTCCAGCGGCGGATACGGGGATCGGCCGGCAGCGCGGGGATCTTCCTGCCCTTCGTGAGCCGGAAGCCCAGCGCCTTGAGCGGGGGGAGGTAGTCCGGGATGCTCGCGACGACGATCCGGTCCAGCTTCCGCTTTGGCGTCGCCGCCACCATCGTCCCGACGAAGGCGTCCAGAACGAGGGCCATGCGCGCGCCAGTGGCGTCGAGATAGTGCGTGATCTCCGGCGCCGTCGAGAGCGGGTGGATGAGCGCGGGCAGCGCGCCCAGCCGGTTCGCGGCGTAGAAGGCGATGACGCCCTGGGGCGTCGTCGGCATCGAGATGAGGAGCCGGTCGCCCTGCCTGAGCCCCTCGCCCGCGAGCGCCGCGGCGCAGCGGGTGACGGCCGCGCCGAAATCCCGGTACGTGCATGGCGTCCCCAGGAAGGTCCACGCGATGGACTCCGGCACACGGGCGACGGTGCGCTCGAGGGCCTCGTGAAGCGTGAGCTCGGGATACGCGAGGCTGTGAGGAACGCGGCCGTAGAAGCGCAGCCAGGGACGCGGGTCGGGCATGCGCCATTGTCACGGGGCGAACGCCCGGGGTCAACGAACGATCAGCTCGCCTCGTGCGCCTGCCGCCAGGCGGCCTCGAGGGCCGGCTGGACGACGTACATGTCGAAGAGGGTGCCCCGCCATCGGGACGTGCCGGCGAACGATTCGCGGAAGGCGGCCAGGTCGACACGCCGCCGGGTTTCCTCGAGCGTCTCCCCAGCCGCCACCGAGGCCTTCACCCCGTCGCGGATCGCCTTCACGAGCGCCAGCACGCGGCGCACGGGCGCATCGTCCCGGATCACCGGGCCGTGGCCCGGCAGGTAGACGAGTGCCTGCAGTCCCAACACCCGCTCCAGCGTCGCCGGATATTCCAGCGGGCGGGCCGTGTTGCCGATGAGGGGAACGGGCAAGGCGACGAGATCGCCCGTGGCGACGATGCGCTCGGCCGGCAGCCACACGACCAGGTCGGCCCGCGTGTGGCCCGGCCCCGGGTGAATCACTTCCACCGTGCGGGCGCCCAGGCGGATCGTGAGCCGATCGCGCACCTCGATCGTGGGCGGCAAGAAGAGGACCGATCGCGTGGCCTCGAGGTAACGCCCCGCCTGGTCGGCATCGCTCGCGTAAGCCGCCTTCGTCTCGGCATCGAGGGGACGGCCCCCGCGGTCCCGGCCCCCGGCGACCCGCTTTCGCAGCGCTTCGACCATGCCCGGTCCGAATTCGAGCATCCCGGCCCGGTTTCTTGCGCCGATGCCGGCCAACTCCTGCCGGGTGGCCTCGTGCCCGACGATCTCGAGGCCCGGGTAAGCCTCCCGCCAGGCGGCGTTGCCTTCGAAGTGGTCGAGGTGCCAGTGCGTGTTCACGAGATAGCGCACGGGCTTCGGGGTGATGCGCCGCAGGGCGCGGATCACCTCGCGCGAGGATTCCCCGGTGGCGTTGGAATCGACGACGAGCACGGCGTCCTCGCCGATCACGGCGAGGTTGTTCGCGTCGAACATCATGCCCGCCGGCTCGGTGCGGACGAAGGCGATGACGCCCGGGGCGAGCGTCTCGACGGTGAATCCCGCGCGCGCGGCAGGCGCGATGAGGAGCGCGGCGAGCAGGCAGGCGAGTCGTCCCATGGCCTGACCGACTATCCCACGCCGCGCGTCACGGCGTGTCGCCAACGGTGACGGCTACTCCGGCAGCGCCTGCAGGTAGAAGGCGGCCTTCATCGTCTCGTCCATCGGGGCGCCCAGCGGCGTGAACCACTTGTCGTAGAGGGTCACGATCTCGCCCGAGCGCATGAGGCCCGAGAGGGTGCGGTTCACCACCAGCTTGAAGTCGGGGTCGCCGCGCTTGAACATGATGCCGAAGGGCTCGTAGGAGAGCAGGCGCCCGGTCACCACGTAGTCCTTGGGATTGCGCGCCTTGGCCCGCAGGCCGAGCAGCTGGATGTCGTCGCTCACGTTCGCGTCCACGCGGCCGCTCTCGAGCACGAGGAAGCCCTCGCCGTGGTCCTTCACGTTGAGGACCTTGATGCCCAGGTTCAGCTTGTCCGACAGGTTCTTGAGCACGCGCTCGTTGGTGGTGCCCTGGGAGACGGAGACGGACTTGCCCTTCAGGTACTCGATCTCCTTGATGCCGCTCTTCGCCTTGGTGAGGATGCGCGTGCCGCCGACGAACGTGATGTGCGAGAACTCGGCCTGCTTCTGCCGCGTGAGGGTGTTGGTGGTGGAGCCGCACTCCAGGTCGACGGTGCCGTTCGCCACCAGCGGGATGCGCGTCTGCGACACGACGGGCACCTGCTTCACCTGCAGGTTCGGCATCTTGAGCTCGGCCTTCACCGCCTCGACGATGCGGTTGCACAGGTCGATCGAGTAGCCGATGGGCTGCTGCTTCTCGTCGAGGTACGAGAACGGCACGGATGTCTCGCGGATGCCCAGCGTGATCGTGCCGGAATCCTTGATCTTCTTGAGGGTGCCGGTGAAATCCTGGGCGAGGGCGGGAACGGCGGCGAGGGAAAACGCGAGAACGAGGGTGAAACGCTTCATGGGGGTCGTTGCTCCTGGAGGGATCCTGAAAATCTTACAGGCTTCGCGCACGGCCATGCCATCATTCGGCCCTTCGGGGCCCGCCAGAGGCCCGTCTTTGCGGAGGATCCGATGCGGCAATTCAGGACGGTGGCCATCGCCGGCGGCGGCACCATGGGCGTGGACATCGCCCTCACGTTTGCGCGAGCCGGACGCACCGTGCACATCGTGGAGCCGCGCGAGGCGGGCCGCGCCGCGATCCCCGCGCGCCTCGCGAAGGTCGCCGCGGAGATGGACGGCGCCGGCCTCGAGCGTCTCATCGCCATTCATGCCGACCTCGCGGCCGTGCCCTGGGCCGGCGTGGATCTCTTCATCGAGGCGGTCACCGAGAATCTCGCGGCAAAGCAGGAACTCTTCGCGAAGGTCGAGGCGCTCGCGCGGCCCGACGCCTTGCTCTCGAGCAACAGCTCGAGCTTTCCCATCGGCGCGATCGCGGCCGGCCTCGCACGGCCGGAGCGCTGCCACAACCTGCACTACTTCATGCCGGCGCACATCGTGCCGTTGGTCGAGATCGCCTGCGGCCCGAAGAGCGACTTCGGCCTCGCGCAGGAACTCGCGCAGCTCATGCGCGACACGGGCAAGGTGCCGGTGGTGATCCGGAAGGACCTGCCCGGGTTCCTCGCGAACCGCCTCCAGCACGCGTTGGCCCGCGAGGCCTATGCGCTGGCGCAGTCCGGCACGGCGAGCCTGGAGGACATCGACAACGCCGTCCGCTTCGGCTTCGGCTTCCGCTACCTCGCGGCCGGCCCCGTGCTGCAGAAGGACCACGCGGGCCTCGATATCCACTCGGCGGCCGCGGCGACGATGTATCCCACGCTCTGCAACGACACCGAGCCCGCGCGCCTGCTCACGGATCTCGTCGCGGCCGGGAAGCTCGGGATGAAGACGGGGGCGGGTTTCTACGACTGGACGCCCGAAAGCATCGCCCGCGAGAAGGCGCGCTACGAGGGCGCGCTCAAGGCGGCCCTCGCGATCCTGGCCGCGGACTTGCCCCCGGTCAAACCCCTCGACCGCTAGCCGAATCGGGGACAGGTGTATTTTTCACCTGTCCCCAGAATCAGGCGGACTTGCCGCGCTTGTAGACGAGGATCTTCTTGCCGCCCTCGCAGGAGCCGACGACGCGCCGGTCGCCCTCCTCGCCCTTCTTGACCGCCTCGAGTGTGTAGTTCTTCACGCCCTTCTTCTCGATCTTGGCGGCGATCTCGGTTTTCAGGTCGTCGCAGGACTTGGCGGCGAAAGCCGGGGCCGCGGCGAGCGCGAGAACCGGCACGAAACACAGGTATTTCATGGCTGCCCTCCCTTGGTGGCGAGGCAAGCATAGCCTTGCCGGCCTTCGCTGGCGAGAGGCACCGTAACGCACGGCCCGGGCGCCTGCCTCACAATGGCGCCTCCATGATCGTGACCCCACCCGACTTTTCCCCGGTCCTCGAACCAAGGGACCACCCGGCCCCCCTCACCTTTGCCTTCCGCGGCGACGAAATGCTCGCGGCCGAGGGCGGCTTCGCACTTGCGGGCGACGAGGCCTGCCGCGCGAACGGCATCGCGCCTGAAGCCACCGTCCCGGTCGGGCTGCTCGGCGGCGTCTACTGCCGGGCGGTCGCATTGCCGGACGGCGCCCCCGCCGCGCCGGGCTACGCCTTCCGGACGCTGCGCAGCTTCTTCGGTATCGTCGACGACGGCCACCTCGCCGTCGCCTTCCGCGGCAAGCAGGTGGCCGAATGGGCGCGCACCCATCGCTACTGCGGCGCCTGCGGCAGCGCCACGCAGCGCATGCCCGGCGAGCGCGCGATGAAGTGCGCCGCCTGCGGCCACGCGGCCTACCCACGCGTCTCGCCGGCCATGATGGTCCTGGTGAAGCGCGGCGCCGACATCCTGCTCGCCCGCCACGCCCGCGGCCCGCGCTGGTCCGCCCTGGCCGGGTTCCTGGAGGCCGGCGAATCCCTCGAGGACGCCATCCACCGCGAGGTGCGGGAGGAAGTGGGGCTGGAAGTGAAGGACCTGCGCTACTTCGCGAGCCAGTCCTGGCCCTTCCCGCACTCGCTCATGGTCGCGTTCACGGCCGAATACGCGGTGGGCGAGCTGCGGCCCGACATCATCGAGATCGCCGAGGCGCGCTGGCACGCCCCCGGCGACGCCCTTCCCGAGCTCGCGCCGCCGCAGTCCGTGGCGCGCGCGCTCATCGAGGCGAATCTTTCGCGCTGAACGCCGGCCGGAACCGGACAACCCGAACGAGGCTTCCATGACCCCACGCCATGACCCCGACGGCACCCGCCTTCCGGTAAAGCTCGACAGCACCTCGAACGGCGAATACGCCCCCCTCCCGCTCGAGCCGGTGCACCACGAGGCGAATGTCCGGGCCTTCGCCTCGGCCGGCGAGAACGCGAAGCGGCTGGGCCTATCGCGGCGGGAATTCCTCGTCTCGGCCGGGGGTGTCGCCACCACCCTGCTCGGCATGAACGAGGCCTATGCGGCCGCCGGGCGGACGGGCGGGTTCTTCGACCTGCCCTACGACGCCGCGCTCGACCTCGCCCTCGCCCGCTCGAAGCTCGACTCGGCCGATTTCATCTTCGACGTGCAGGGCCATTTCGTGAACCCGACGGGCGCGTGGACGAAGCGCCTGCCGGAGACGGCGAAGCCCCTGCAGATGCCCAAGACGCAGCAGTGCGGTCCCTCGAAGGGCCCGGGACGGCTGGACTACCTGCAGTGCATCGGGCCCGATGAATTCGTGAAGGACGTCTTCCTCGATTCGGACACCGACCTCATGGTGCTGTCCTTCGTGCCATCCACGCGCGAGGGCGAGCCCCTCACCATCGAGGAGGCCGAGGTCACGGCGCGCATCGTGGAAAGGCTCGAAGGTACCCATCGCCTGTACATCCACGGCCGCGTGAACCCCAACCAGAAGGGCGACCTCGAGGGCATGGACGAGCTCGCCAGCCGCCACAGGATCAGCGCGTGGAAGACCTACACGCAGTGGGGCCCCGACGGGAAAGGCTTCTGGATGGACGACGAGCCCGGCCTCGCGATGATCGAGAAGGCGAGGAAGCTCGGCATCCGCAACATCGCCATCCACAAGGGGCTCGCTTTCGGGCCCAAATCCTACGAACACTCGACCTGCGCCGACATCGGACGCGTGGCCAGGCGCTTCCCCGACGTGAACTTCCTCATCTACCACTCGGGCTTCGCCGCCGGGAAGGCCGAGGGCCCGTACGACGAGACGCGCACGGACGGCATCGATTCGCTCGTGACCAGCCTTGCGAAAGCGGGCGTGAAACCCGGCGCCAACGTCTATGCCGAGCTCGGGTCCACCTGGCGACTCATGATGCGCGACCCCGACACGGCCGCGCACGGCCTGGGCAAGCTCTTCAAGGCCGTGGGGCCCGACAACGTGGTGTGGGGAACGGACTCCATCTGGTACGGCTCGCCGCAGGACCAGATCCAGGCCTTCCGCGCCTTCCAGATCGCGCCGGCGCTACGCGACAAGCATGGCTACCCCGAGATCACGCCGGCCCTGCGCGCCAAGGTGTTCGGGCTCAACGCGCTGAAGATCTACCCCGTGCCCAAGGACGTGCTGGAGAAGCACCTCGCGAAGGACCGCGTGGCGAAACTGCGGGAGGACTACCGCGAACGCCCCGACCCGAGCTATCTCACCCACGGACCGAAGACCCGGCGCGAGTTCCTCAACCTGCGCGCCTGGGGCGCCTGACAGCCCCACCAAACGGGGACAGGTGTATTTGGGGACAGGTGAAAAATTCACCTGTCCCCAAATACACCTGTCCCCGATTTCAGTGGCGGAAGGAATGGGCCGCGAGCCAGCCGTCGAGCGCATCCGGCGTCATCGGCTCGCCCAGGTGGAAGCCCTGCCCTTCGTCGCATCCCATCTCGGCCAGCGCCGCCAGCGTCGCGCCGTCCTCGATGCCTTCGGCCACCGCGGCGAAGCCCAGGTCGTGCGCCAGGTGAATGGTCGAGGCGACGATGGCTCGGTCCGCCGCGTTCGCGAGCATGTGGCTCACGAACGAGACGTCGATCTTGAGCGTGTGCAGCGGCAGGCGCCGCAGGTGCGCGAGCGACGAGTAGCCGGTGCCGAAATCGTCCACGGCGATGCGAACGCCCAGCGCGCGGATGCGCTCGAGCGTCGCGGCCGCCCGCTCCGGGTCCGCGATGAGCGCGCTTTCCGTGATCTCGATCTCCAGGCCCGCGGGTTCGCTGCCGTGGGCCGCGAGGCTGCGCTCGATGTGGTCCGCACAGGCCTCGTCCATGAGATGGCGGGCCGAGAAGTTCACGGAGACGGGCACCGAGCGCCCCTGGGCATGCCAGGCCGCCTGCTGGGCGAGCGCCGCGTCCAGCACCCAGATCGTCAGCGAGCGCACCACGTCCGAGAGTTCCGCCAGCGGCACGAACTGCCCGGGCGCAAGGAGCCCGTGGCGCGGATGCTGCCAGCGAACCAGCGCCTCGACACCGCGCAAGCTGCCGTCGGCGAGGCAGACGCGGGGCTGGTACATGAGTCGCAGCTCGTCCCCGCGCACGGCCCGGCCGAGTTCGGAAAGCAACGTGAGCCGTTCCGTCGAGTAGGGATCCTGCGTCGCGTCGTAGAAACCGCGTCCCGACCCGCGCGCCTTGGCCGCGTACATCGCCACGTCGGCACAACGCAGCAGCCCGCTCGCGTTCGCCGCGTGCTTCGGCGCGAGGGCGATACCCACGCTCGCACCGACCTCCAGCCGCAGCCCCTCGACCTCCGCCGGCAGGGCAAGCGCATCGAGCAGCTCGCCGGCCGCCCGGTCCGCCTCGGCCGGTTCGCCCACGCCCGGATACCAGGCGGCGAACTCGTCACCGCCCAGGCGCGAGACCCAGCCGCCGCGAAGCAGCGCCGTCTCGCGAAGCCGCTCCCCCACCGCGCAGAGGAGCTGGTCGCCCACGGGGTGGCCCAGCGTGTCGTTGATCTCCTTGAACCGGTCGAGATCCACCAGCAGCAGGGCGCCAGCCAGGCCCGATCCGCTTGCCCCCGCCTCCTCCAGTGTCTTCTTGAGAAACAGGCGATTGGGAAGGCCGGTGAGCGCGTCGTGGTGAGCCTGGTGTTCGAGGGCCCGCAGGTGGTGGTCGCGCTCCAGCTCGGCCGCGGCCCGCGCCGCGAAGACGCGCAGCAAGCCCTCGGCGAAGCCCGTGTCCTCGAGCGGCCGGCAGAAGAGCGCGGCCAGCACGCCGAAGGCGCCTCCGTGCGCGTCCTGCAGCGCGATCGCCACGTAGGCCTCGACCGCCAGGCTCGCGAGACCGGCGTCCCGCGGGTATCGCGCCGCCGCCGCCTTCGCCACGATGCAGGAGCCCTTCTCGAGCACGCGGGCGCAGGGCGAATCGCGCAGCGCGAAGGCGAAGTTCGCCGCCAGGGCGCCGCGCTCGCGCACCGCCACCGTGCGCATGAGCCGCGGCGCGGCCGGATCGATCTCCGCGATGAAGACCATGTCCGCGTCGAGCGCGCAGGCCAGGTGCTCGACCAGCGCCGGGAAGAACGCCGGCCCCGTCTCGCGGGACAGCGCGCCGGCGATGCGCTCCACGCTCGAGCTGTTCTTTCGACCGTGCGTCACGTCCCGCAGCGCGATCACCACTGCTGGTTCGCCCATGAGGTCGAATCGGTCGCCGGCCATCTGGAAGGTGCGCATCTCACCGGAACGGGTGTGGAAGGTCGCCTCGAAATCGCGCACGGCGCTCTCGCGCCCCACGAGCCGGTACCACTCGTCGCGCCGGGCCGGGTCCACCCACAGGGCCACCTCGTCGGAGGTGCGCCCGACCACGTCATCGACACGGTAGCCGGAGAATTGCTCGAAGCTGTCGTTCACGTGCAGGATGCGCCGGTCACGAAGTCGCACGATGAAGGTGAGGTCCGCCCCGGCCTTGATGGCGCTCGCGTAGAGGGCCTCCGTCTGGCGCAGGCGCGCTTCCGTCGTGCGCAGCTGGTCGTGGACGAGGGTCGAGGCGGCGAGATCCGCCACCGAGCCGGCGAACTGCTGTTCGTCGACAGACCAGTCCCGCCGCTGCCCCACGGATTCGACGCAGAGCACACCGCGTGCCTTCCCTTCGTGCCAGATGCCCGCGTCCAGCATCGAGACGATGCCGTGGGCCTCGAGGTAGTGGCCGGCGAACTCGCCCGTGCGCGGGTCCGTGGCCGCATCGGGCGCGACGATGGCGCGACTCCAGCGAAGGGCGTGGAAGTAGCCCGGGTAACGCTCCGCACCCAGGACCTCGCCGCTTACGTGCTGGCCCGTGGTGCGATCGAAGAGATCCGCCAGGACGAGTTGGGTGTCCTTTTCGGCCAGGAACCAGATGGAGGCGCGGCGAACGCCCAGGGTTCGGGCGGCGGCCTCCGTGAGGGCCCGCCAGGCCGTCTCCGGCGGCGCGGTGGGGATGCCCGTCTTCAGCAGCGCGAACAGGGCCGTCTGCTGGGAGAAGGCCCGGACGGCATGGTCGGGAAGGCTGCGCTCCAACGGGCACCTAGCCTTTCTTCGACCGGATCTTCTCTTGCATCGCGATGTAGTCCTCGACGCCGATCCCGGCGATGAGCGAGGCGATGGCATCGAGCGGAAGGTCCTCGACCGCCTTGAAGCGCACGCAACTCTTGCCCATGTCCGGCTTCTTCCCGAGCGCCTTGTAGGCGGCATTGAGCGCGGTCTCCTGCTTCTTGTCCGCGTAGACACCCATGAGGTACAGCGAATAGTTGTTTTTCTGCGCCGCGAGGGCCACGTAGGCGAGCGGCTGCTTGTTGTAGGTGTCCGGGTACCGCTCGAGCGGGATGGTCCAGGCGATCATGCCCCACAGCGTGCCCTCCTCGTACCCCTTGGGCATCGCCTTGTTCACGGCGGCACGGACCTTCGCCACCACCGCGCGGCGATCCGCGGGCAGCTCGTCGAGGTACTGCTTCACGGTGGCGGCGGCGCTCGAAACCATCGACGGATCCCCTTTCCTGAGACGCGACGCACGTCGATGCGCGGCGGATTCGGCCATAATGACAAAAAAACCGAACGACGCAACACCGCGCCCAGGATTCGATGGAAGACCTCGACTTCACGCAGCCGGAACCCCCGAAGCCGGCGACGCCCCCGCCTGCCCCCCCGCCCCCCGCTGCCGCGCCGGCGCCATTCAAGGCCGCCCAGAGCCCGTACTACAAGGCCGAGATCGCCCGCAGCATCTTCGAGGCCGCGGGGCGCGCCGAGGTGTTCGCCGCCGGGCAGGTCGTGTTCGAGGAGGACGAGAAAGCCTCCTCGGGGCTCTTCTCGCGCAAGTCCGCGGCGCGCATGTACTTCGTCGTCGAGGGCGACATCACGCTCACCATGGGTGGCAAGGCGCTCGATACCCTGGGTGCCGGCGAGATCTTCGGCGAGATGGCGGTGCTCTCGGACCAACCCCGTTCGGCCGCGGCTCGGGCGAAGACGGATTGCCACGTGATCTCCATGGGCCCGGAAGAACTGCAGGCCGCCCTCCAGCGTGCCCCCGGCTTCGCCCTGATGCTGATGAGCGTGATGTTCGACCGGCTGCGCTTCATCGCCGCGCGGCTATCGATGCGCAAGGGCGGCAAGCCCGTCGCCGGCCGACTCGCCACGCGGCTGGACCCGGCGGTGCTCGCGCGAGTGGAGGCCGGCCTCTCCCGCAGCGCCGCCGTTCGCCACGCCAAGGGCGCCACCCTGATGCGCGAGGGACAGGCGGGCACCTGCCTCTACGTGGTGAAGGAAGGCTCCGTGATCATCCACATCGGCCAGACGCCCCTCGAGCGTGTTCCCGTGGGGGGCACCTTCGGCGAGATGTCGATCGTGGACCAGTCGCCACGCACCGCGAGCGCCACGGCCGAGACGGAGTGCGAGCTGCTCGCCATCGACCGCGCGTCGTTCATCGAGGCGGTGAAGCGGGAGCCGGCCTTCGCGACCACGATGCTGCGGGATATCGCCGAGCGGCTTCGGCACATGAACGCGCAGCTGGCTTAGGCACCATGTCCTGACCTGTCGTTCGAGCGGCGGCGGGGTATCCGTGGGCCGCGTCCGGCCGCGGCAATGGCATCGCGCCAGACCGTTCGACAGCATCGCCATGTGGCCCCCGAAAGGAGACATCACCGATGAGCAAGGTAACCCCGTTCCTGATGTTCAACGACCAGCTCGAGTCCGCCATCGAGTTCTACACTTCCACGTTCCCGGACTCCAGGGTCACCAACGTCGCTCGCAGCGGCAAGGATGGCCCCATCAACTCCGCCGAATTCGTCGTCGGCGGCCAGTCCTTCATGGGCTACAACGGCGGTTCGTACTTCAAGTTCTCCGAAGGCTTCTCGCTGTTCGTGGCGTGCGAGGACCAGGCGGAAGTGGACGAGTACTGGAACAAGCTCGTCGCGGCCGGAGCCACCCCAACGGCATGTGGCTGGATCAAGGACCAGTTCGGACTGACGTGGCAGATTGTCCCGAAGCGATTCATCGAGCTCATCCGCGACAAGAACCCCGCGAAAGTGAAGGCCGTCATGGACGCCATGATGAAAATGGTGAAGCTCGACGTGGCGGCCCTCGAGAAAGCATACGACTCGGTGCGGTAAGCGTAGTGCCCGGCCCTCCAAAACACCCCCCGGGGCCGGGCAACGTCGCCTTCTACGAGCACCGCGGCTACCGGGTGGTGGAACTCAAGCGGTACACGGGTAAGATCGTCCTCGCGCAGATGAGCAGGACGCCGGACACGACGAAGTCGGACGAATCCCCCTAGCAAGGAGACCCCGATGGCCAAGGCCCAGACCAGGACGAAAGCCACGACGCAAGCCAAGACCAAGCCCACCGGCGAGAGCGTCGACGCCTACCTCGCCTCCCGCGCCAGCCCCGAGCAGCTGGCGGACTGCAAGGCCATCATGGCCATGTGCAAGCGCGCCACGAAGCAACCACCCAGCATGTGGGGCCCCAGCATCGTGGGTTATGGCAAGTACACCTACCGGTACGAAAGCGGCCGTTCGGGCGAGATGTGCGCCACCGGCTTCGCGGTCCGCGGACGGGAACTGGTCGTCTACCTCATCGCGGAATCGCCCTCGCAGGCCGCGCTCCTCGCCAAGCTCGGCAAGCACAAGATGGGCAAGTCCTGCCTGTACTTCAAGCGGCTGGCGGACCTGGACGCGAAGGTGCTCGAAGCGCTTATCGCCGGATCGGTCGCCGAGATCAAGCGCCGCCATCCCGACACCTGATCCGGCGGATCCGTCGCTCCCGATGGGGCCACCCGTAAAGACGGGCCAATGAGCACCCGCCGCGAGCTCAAGTCCGTCGCCCACGCCCTCGCCGGATCCTTCATCAGCCGTTACAACGACCTGGAAGGCTACTGGGGTCTCGGCGTGCTGTGCGCGGCCGCGCGTTCGGTCGAGATCGATTTCTCGGCCGCTCGCATGGAACCCCCGCTCGCGTGCGGCCCCGTCCTCATCGACCGCTACGCCCGCCTTCTCGAGGACCAGTACCGCCTTCGCGGCGTGAACCCGGGCTGGGTGAAGCGGGTGCAACTCGCCGTGCGCTTCGGCGTGCCGATCGCGACGTCCGAGCGGCCGTACGGCGTGCGCGGCGAAGGCGTCGAGGTCATCGTGGAAATCGAGGACGATCTCGGCCGCACGCGCATCGCCCGCGAGACGAGTTGCTGCGCGCCCCACGATCCCGCGCGAGAGGCACGGAGCGCCCGGTTCCCCGATTCGCCGCCGGCATTTCGCTTTCGCCCACTGGGGGAGCCGCACCTGCGGCTCCTTCGCAAGTGGCTCCTGCGCCCCCACGTCGCCGCCTGGTGGGACCGCGACTGGACGGTCGCGAAGCTCCGCGAGCACTACCTCGAGCGCGTCGATGAGCCTCGCGCCACGCGCGCCTGGATCGCGGAGCATGGCCCCGAGTTCGTCGGCTTCATCCAGCGCTACTGGGTGATGGGCTCGGGCGAAGGTTGGTGGGAAGACGAAACCGACCCCGGGGCCGTCGGCATCGACCTGTTCCTTGCGGACGGCCACCGCCTGGGACAGGGGCTGGGCAGCGCGATGATCCGCGCGTTCCTCGAGATGCTCTTCGAGGACGGCTCGGTCACCGTGGTGCAAACGGATCCTGCGCCCGGTAATGCCCGCGCCATCGCCGCCTACCGGAAGGCGGGCTTCCGAGAGGGGGGCGTCGTGGCGACACCGGACGGGCCGGCACTGCTGTTGCGCTGCGACAGGGCGTCGTTCACCGCCACTCGCCCCGGGCCGCCCGGGCGACTTCGCTAGAATGCCATCTGGACGAACCGATTCGACTCAGGACCGGAAAGATGCCCCAATGAACCGATTGCTCGCAGCTGCCTTCGTCGCCTTCGCCGTCCTGGCCGCGGGCGGATGCGCCACCAGCCGTAGCGAAGTGGCGCTCGCCATGCCGGCGGCCGCTCCCTCCGCCGCCGGCAAACCCATCGTGATCGGCTCGGTGAAGGACCAACGCGCCTTCGAACAGGCGCCTTCCGATCCGGGCATTCCCTCCCTCGGGTTCGAGGGCGCGTCGCAGGCCACGGCCGAAACGAAGCTCCGGGCCATCGGCCGCAAGCGCAACGGTTATGGAATGGCATTGGGAGACGTGTTGCTGCAGAACGGGCAGACGGTCGAGAGCGTCGTCCGGGACAACGTCACCGCCGCCTTGCAGCAGTCCGGCTACAAGGTCGTGCCGTCGGCCGGCGCGAGCGCATCGACCCCGGTCGTCGACGTCACGATCCGCAAGTTCTGGTCCTGGCTGCAGCCGGGCTTCTGGGCCATCACGCTGCACAGCGCCATCTGGACCGACATTCAGGTCACCGGAAGCGCCGCGCCGACCGCGGTCCAGGTCACGAAAAGCCAGTCCATGCAGATGGCGACCGATGGCAATTGGATCGAGGCCATCGGCGAGACGCTTGCCGCCTATCGGGCGGAATTCGTGCGGGTCTTCGCACCGAAGTAGCGACGCCGCGAGCCCGGGCACCCGGGCGTGCCGACTGCAGACTTTTCGCTTCGATAGTCCCGTGGCGCGATTGCGGGCCGTGCAAACGGCCGTTCCGTCGCGGATCCCCCGGGCGACTCCGCTAGAATGCCGCCCGGACACCCGATTCAACGAACCCCCAGGAGAAAGCGGATGGCGATGCAGATGATCGACGTGACGGTGGGCACCGGCGCGGAAGCGACCCGGGGCACGGTGACGGTGCACTACACCGGCTGGCTGCACGACCCGGCCCAGGCCGATGGCCGCGGAAGCAAGTTCGACAGCTCCGTCGATCGCGGCTCGCCTTTCGAGTTCGTGCTCGAGCCGGCCAGGTGATCCGCGGCTGGGACGAGGGCGTCGCCGGCATGAAGGTGGGCGGCAAGCGCACCCTCGTCATCCCGCCGGAGATGGCCTACGGCGCGCGCGGCGCGGGCGGTGTCATTCCCCCCAACGCCACGCTCGTGTTCGATGTGGAGCTCCTCGGCGTCCGGTGAGCGCGGCGCGCCCCGCCATTCGTCATTGCCGGAAACCCGGCACCGGATGAAGACACCCCGCAAGAGCCGCTTCACCCTCCTCGCCGAAGCCCACCTGCTGCTCGTTCGCGACCGGCAGGTGCTGCTGCTTCGGCGCCACGACACGGGCTACGAGGACGGCAATTTCAGCGTCCCCGCCGGCCACGTGGATGGGGGCGAGACTGCCCGCGAGGCGACGGCCCGGGAGGCCTTCGAGGAAGCGGGGATCGAGATCGACCCGAAGGACCTGCGGCTCGCCCACGTCATCCATCGCATGAGCGACGCCGAACGGATATCGTTCTTCTTCACGACCGACGCGTGGCGGGGGGAACCGCAGAACCGCGAGCCCCACAAGTGCAGCGAGCTCGCCTGGTACCCCCTGGATGCACTGCCACCCAACACCATCGGCTACGTGCGGCAAGCCCTCGAGGAGTTCGCGCGGGGCCGTCCCTATTCGGAGTTCGGCTGGGTCGGCTAGCCGCCTTTCGCCACTCCCGCTCAGGCAAGATGCCGGCATGCGCTTCGAACACATCATCGTGGTGAACGACATCCTGAATCCCCTCGTCGATCCCCTCACCCTGGAGCAGATCTGGACGGGGCTCGTGGGCAGCCTCGAGGATCCCGCCCGCTTCCTGCCCGGCATCGACACGGCGAAGATCACGGCACGTACATCCGACGGCTTCCGGCGGGAGCTGCATTTCGGCCACACCGTGATCCACGACCGCGTGCGCCTCGTGCCGCGCAGCCGGCTCGAGGTCACCTTCGAATCCACGCCGGAAGTGCCCGGCCTCACCCGCACCCTCACCATCGAGGCGCCGGTGGAGGGCGAGTACATCGTGCGCTTCGTCTATGAGCGCCGTCCCGAGGGGCATGCGCCCATCGAACCGGCCTACCTCCAGGTGCTCGAGGATGCGTGGCTCGCCGCGGACATCGATCTCATCGCGCAGGTCCGTCGCGAGCTGACGACCCACTGAGCAAGCCGGCCGCTAGCGGGAGGCCGGCGGGCGCCCTTCGAGCAGGCGGCGAAACGCCTCGGCGATGTCGTCCTCCAGCGTCGCGACACCCTTCACGACGCCCGGGCCGCCGTGCCGCCAGTCGATGGAACGCAGGCGCAAGTCCCCGGTGCGGGGGTCGACTTCGCGCAGTTCGAGGACCACGTTCGTCTCGCCCTCGACGATCGCGCCGCTGCCCAAGCGCAGCACGGGGCCCAGCTCGCGCACCGTGACGAGCAGCACGCGCGCCGCGCGAGGCTGCCCGGCGATCTCCGCAGGAGTCTCCCCGGCAACCGCTGGCGAAGCGGGGCGTCGCCGGAAAGTGGCCGTCCCGAGGCAACCGCCTTCCATCACCACCCGGCGAAGGCCGGCCTCGGCCATCGCCTCGCGGGACGCGGGTTCCTTCTGGTCCGCACGCCATTGGGGCCACCAGGTGACTTGGGTGACACCCTCGCCGGGCGCCGGCAGGCACAGCGACGGGAGCGTTCCCTCGGGCCGCAGTTCGATGCGCGTGCCCGCGCAGCCCGACGCGACCAGGAGCGCCACCAGGGCCCAGGCGCGGGCCGGGCTAGTCACGAGCCTTCTCGTACAGCCCCGGAAACCACCGCTCCATCGCCTGCTCGGGCCTCGCCACCGGCTTGAAGCCGAACTGCGCGTAGAGCCCGTGGGCGTCGGAGGTATTGAGCGTGAAGCGGCGCAATCCCTGCAGGCGAGGGTGCCCGACGACGGCGGCGACGATCGCCTTCGAATAGCCCCTGCCGCGATGCGCCGGCAGCACGAACACGTCCACCAGGTTCGCGAACGTGGCGTAGTCCGTGACGACGCGCGCGAAGGCCACCTGCGCCTTGCCGAGATAGCCGCCGAAGCACAGGGAATTGTCGATGGCACGATCCTGCGTCTCGCGGGGGATGCCGCGGGCCCAGTCGGATTGGCGCGCCATCATGTCGTGCACCGCGTCCCGGTCGAGTTCGGCCGGATCCGTGCTGATGCGGAAGGCTTCGGTCATGAATGCCGGTTCCGCTACTTCTTCACCAGCTCCACGCGGCGGTTCTTCGCGCGGCCCTCCTCGCTGCGGTTGTCGGCCACGGGCTTTTCCTGCCCGAAGCCGGCGGCCGTGAGGCGCTTCGCGTCGATGCCGCCCGCGGCGATGGCCGCCACTACGCTTTGCGCACGCTTTTCCGAGAGGGTCTTGTTGGCGGCGGGCTGCCCCACGTTGTCGGTATGGCCCTCGATCGCCACCTTGAGCTGCGGCGCGGCCTTGAGCGCCTTCACGATCTCGGCGACGCTCGCCGTGCCATCGGCCTTCAGGTCCCACTTGCCGGTGTCGAAGTTGATGTAGAGGGCGATGAAGCCGTTGCGGTTCAGCTCGTCGAGCAGCTTGTTGGCCGAGACGACCTGCTGGAGAGCGGCCACCTCCACGATCCAGATCTTGTAGCTCTGCGCGGGGGCGCTGAAGATGTCCGGTTCCACGCGCACCCACACGTCCTTGCCGCCGGTGGCCACGCGCATCGTGGTCTCGCCGCCGTCGCCGTCCCTGGGCAGGCGCTCGTAGACGACCTGGCCGCCGATGCCCTTGAGGGCGTTCTGGTAATTGCGGATGAGTTGCAGCGGGCTCGGCTGTTTCTCGGGCGTGTTGTGGAAGTAGCGCAGGATCGTCGCGTCGCCCTCCACGGACTGGCGTTTCGGCTGCCCGCCCTGGGTGCCGACGGCGAACTCGACGGCGTTGTAGTTCTTCTCGTACTCCGTGATGTGGGAGGACGGGTAGCGCGTGAGCAGCGGATGGTCCTTCGATTTCGCGATGTCCTGCTGCGCGAGGGCGAAGCCCGGCGCGGCCAGAAGGACGGCCGCGACCAGGAGGGGTTTCAGGCACCGGTGGATGAGGTTCATGCGAGTCCTTCGGACGGAAAGGCGGGCGTGCGCGGCGATGGGTCTTTTGCGGGCGATTCTAGCCGGTGGCCGGGCCCCCGGGCCGCCGAATAGTCGGCAATCCCGTCACGCGCCGCGACTCGTCCGCCTCGATCTCGCGCGCGTCGAGCGGCCGGGTGAAACCGAGGCGATCCAGCAGGCGCCGGGAGCGCAGGTTGGCGCTCTTGAAGACGGCCTCGCATCGCACCACGCCCCAGCACGCCGCCAGCTCTTCCATCATCGCTTCCACCGCCTCGCTCGCGTAGCCGCGGCCCCAATGGGCGCTCGAGAAGACATAGGCGACGTCCGCCCAGCCGCCTCGGTAGACGGTCGCCTGCACGAAGCCCATGGCGCGCTCGCCCGGGAGGCGAACCACCCAGTTGAGCCAATACTCGGTGCCGTCGGCGGACTTGCGCGATTCGAGCTTGCGGTAATAGCCCTCCAGCCACTCGAGGGATTCGGGCGGGGCGTTCTCGAATTCGTAGATCGCCGGATCGCCCAGGAGGTCGTACATCTCCCTGGCGTGCCCCGCGACGAGGGGCTCGAGGACGAGGCGGCGGGAGGCGATCGGCTTCACGGCAGGCTCTTCGGGCGGGCAAGCCGGCAGTGTACGGCCACCGCGGCGACCGGGCGTTACCGAAAGCTGTCCGGACGCGGCGCGAGTCCGGCCGCGCGGTTGAAACGGCGCGCCGTGGATTCGCAGGCGGGCCGGTGGTGCCCCTCTTCCAGCGTGAACGCACGATCGCCCTTGGCCCGCACCGTCACGCAGAAGTAGGGGTCCCCGTCGGAATCGACCGAGTCCACGACCTCCGCGGGCGACAGGTCGGCCGGCCGGAAGGACTCCTGCACCGTGCGGAAGGGATAGCGGGACTGGACCTCCACGCGCCAGGGACGCACGACAACGCGGATGCACGGCGCCGCGAGCGCCATCGATGCGATGACGATTCCGGCGAACCAGAAAAGCGCGAGAGCCCCGTAAATCACGCTGGGCGCCGCGTCCTGCGGGGGTCCCTGTCGCCATACGATCCAGGTGAACGCCGCCACCAGCGCGTACCAGGCCACCGCGAAGCCCCAGAGGAAAGAAGGAATCCGGTTGCGGAATTCGGCGATCACGCCGCCTTCGCCCGGCGGCAGGTGATCGAGGTGGGCTCGGAGCATACGCATCGCCCCGAGCATGCCCGCCGCGTGTGACCGTTTGGTTACCGGGCGCCCGGCCCCGCCGCGTCGGCGAACTGCGTGACGACCGCCTCCACCTGCCCGGGGAGCGGCCCTTCGACGAACACGTACTCGTTGCCGCCCGGGGTGCGAAGGACGGCGCGGTGCCAGGGCCCCCCGTAGGCGTCGGGCGAGGCATCGTGGTCCAGCCGGTGCCGTCTCGTGGGCGGAAAGCCCTCCCGGACGGTCTTGTGCAGGTAGCGCGCCGTCACCTCGACGCGACCGGTCGAGACGGCCACATCGACGATGGCGAGGCGCAGCGCGCGCGACAGCAGCACGAGACCGCAGGCCCAGCCGATCGCGAGCGACACCCAGTACATCGCGCTTCGCCCGGCTCCGCCGCCCGTGACCGCGACGACCGTGAAGGGAACGACGGCGCCCAGCACGAACACGGCAAGGCCCCATGTCAGCCAGGGACGGCGGTTGCGGATGACGGTCATTCGGACATCCTCCGGGCGAGGGCCTTGATGCCGAGGAACGCGGCCACGGCGAGGGCGACGAAGATGAGCAGCTTCAGGAGGAACCCCGGCGACTTCGATTCGCCGGCGTCGGCCTTGGCGGCCTGGGGAGCGGCCGTCGTGAAGTCCCCATAGAGCAGCGTCGCGCGCACCTGGTGCGTCTCG
The DNA here is from genome assembly GCA_016711875.1 of Betaproteobacteria bacterium. GTDB lineage: Bacteria > Pseudomonadota > Gammaproteobacteria > Burkholderiales > Usitatibacteraceae > FEB-7. Next base: position 534,620 of record JADJSD010000003.1, read on the forward strand.
ACGTTGGCCGGCGCGTTGAAGGAGAAGAAGAACTTCATCAGTTCCTCGGGGACGGCGTCGTACTCGAAGACCTCGGTGCCCGTGAGCAGGATGCGCTCGCGCCCGGCGACCTTGACCGGCGTGCGCTTCATGCTGTTGACGTAATCCGGGCGGGTCTCGAAGAGGTTCTGGAACTGCGTCTTCGGCAACCGCTCCCCCAGGCACTTGCCGCCTTCGACGAAGGGGCACTTGAGCGCGATGTTGAAGACGATCCAGTTGTCGCGGTCGCCGCGCTTGATGGGCTCCGTCTCGAAACCGGCGTAATCCAGCACCAGCCTGGCCGGCCCCTTCCCCGGCCGTGCGCGGAACTCCCCGGCGAAGAGCGTGCGGTCCGCGAAGGGCGCGTCCGGATCCTTGTCGCTCACGAGGTTGCGGGGGCCTTCCTTGGGCTCCTCGGCGTCCGCGCCCCAGGTTTGCTGGGCGATCGGGACGAGCGGCGCGCCGCCGGTGGCCTCGCGAAGGACGGGAAAGAGCGGATCGGGAAGCTGCGCCAGGGCCGGCAACGGCAGGACGAGCAGCAGCAGGGCGAGGCGGAAAAGGCGCATTCGGGCGTGCGGGAGAGTCGACTCCCGGATTCTATCGCGATGGCCGGCACGCGCCGGGTGCATCCGATGTACGCTTGAAGCCAACCTCCGCCCGACGATCCCCCATGGCCCGACCGCTCGCCCTCCTCGCCTTCCTCCTCACCCTGGCCCTGCCCGGCGCCGCCGCCGACTGGAAGCGCATCCGGATCGGCGTGGAGGGTGCCTACCCGCCCTTCAGCGAACTGGCCCCCGATGGCACGCTGCACGGCTTCGACATCGACATCGCCCGGGCGCTCTGCACGGAGCTCAAGGCCGAATGCCAGCTCGTCCAGTCGCCCTTCGACGGCATGATCCCGGGCCTGCAGGCGAAGAAGTTCGACGCCATCGTGGCTTCCATGTCCATCACCGACGAGCGCCGGAAGGCCGTCGACTTCACGGTGCGTTACTACAATTCCCCCAGCCGCTTCGTCGCGAGGAAGGGGGCGAACCTCGGCGTGACGCCCGCCGGCCTCAAGGGGAAGAAGATCGGCGTCCAGCGCGCCACCATCCACGACCGCTACGTGACGGACCTCTACAAGGGCAGCCAGGTCGTGCGCTACACCAAGCAGGACGAGGTTTTCCTGGACCTCGCCTCCGGCCGGATCGACACCACGCTCGTCGACTCGGTGGCCGCCTCCTTCGGCTTCCTCAAGGTGCCCGCCGGGAAGGATTTCGAGTTCACCGGCCCGGCCTTTGAGGACCCGAAGTACTTCGGCTGGGGCTCGGGCATCGCGGTGCGCAAGGCCGACACCGACCTGCGCGCGAAGCTCGACGGCGCCATCGCCGCCATCCGGGCGAACGGCACCTACAAGCGCATCCAGGACAAGTACTTCGACTTCGACATCTACGGCAAGGCCCCGGCGCCGTAGATGCTGCACGGGTACGCGGCCAGCCTGCTGGAGGGAACCGGGCTCACGCTCGCCGTGGCGGCCGCTTCCCTCGCGGTGGCCTGCGTGCTGGGGCTCGCCACGGCGGCGGCGCGCCTGTCGAAGTCCCGCCTCGCCCGCGCCCTCGGTGCGACCTACACCACGGTCGTGCGAGGCGTGCCGGACCTGGTGCTCATGCTCCTCGTCTTTTATGGCGGGCAGATGGCGGTCAACGCCTTGGCCGCGCAGCTGGGCTACGCGGGCTTCCTCGACATCGATCCCTTCGTCGCGGGCATCGCCACCATCGGCTTCATCTTCGGCGCCTACCTCGCCGAGACCTTCCGCGGCGCCATCCTCGCGATTCCCGCGGGCCAGCGCGAGGCGGGGCTCGCCTTCGGCATGGGCCGGCTGCAGGTGCTCCTTCGCATCACGCTCCCGCAGATGGTGCGGCTCGCCCTGCCGGGCTTCACCAACAACTGGCTGGTGCTGGTGAAGTCGACGGCGCTCGTGTCGATCATCGGCCTGAACGACATGATGCAGCGCGCGGGGCAGGCGGCCGGGGCGACGCGCGAGCCGTTCACCTTCTATCTCGCCGCCGCGGCCATCTACCTCGGCATCACCACCGTCTCGCTGCTCGCGCTGCGGACCCTTGAGAGGCGGTATTCCCTGGGCGTGAGGCGGGCAGCGTGATGCGCCCGGCGAGGAACGGAGGCGCCCCGGCATGAACTTCGACGCCATCGGCGAAGCGCTCCCCTCCTTCGTCGAGGGACTGCAGGTCACGGCGATCCTCCTCGCGGCCTCGCTCTCGCTGGGCCTCGTGGCGGCCATCCCGCTCGCCCTCGCGCGCCGCTCGCCCCGCGCCTGGCTCTCGAAGCCCGTCTGGCTCTTCACCTACGTGATCCGCGGCACGCCAATGCTGGTGCAGCTCTTCCTCCTCTACTACGGCCTCGCGCAGTTCGAAGTCGTGCGGGACAGCGCGGCCTGGCCCTGGCTCTCCTCGGCGTGGTTCTGCGCCATCGCGGCCTTCGCCATCAACACCTGCGCCTACACCACGGAGATCCTCGCCGGTGCCCTCGAGACCACGCCCGCCGGCGAGATCGAGGCGGCGCGCGCCCTGGGCATGAGCCCGGCCCTGGCGATGCGGCGGATCCTGCTGCCCTCGGCCCTGCGCCGCGCCATTCCCGCCTATTCCAACGAGGCGATCATGATGCTGCAGGGCACTTCGCTCGCGAGCATCGTGACGCTCCTGGACCTCACCGGCGCCGCGCGCGAGATGAACTCGGTCACCTACCTGCCCTTCGAGGCCTTCCTCACCGCGGCGGCCTTCTACCTCGCCCTCACGTTCGTCCTCGTCTCGCTCTTCCACCTCGCCGAGCGCCGCTGGCTCTCGCACCTCGCCCCGCGCCGATGACCGCCGCCTCGCCCCTCGCCCTCGACGTGCAGGACCTGCACAAGCGCTTCGGATCGCACGAGGTCCTGAAGGGCGTGGGCCTTGCCGCCACGCGTGGCGACGTGATCTCGCTCATCGGCTCGTCGGGCTCGGGCAAGAGCACCTTCCTTCGCTGCATCAACCTGCTCGAGCAGCCGCACGCCGGGCGGATCGTCCTCGCCGGGGAGGAATTGCGTCTCGTGCCCGACCGCGACGGAACGCTCAAGGCGGCGGATGCGCGCCAGCTCCAGCGCTTCCGCGCGCGCCTCGCGATGGTCTTCCAGCACTTCAACCTGTGGGCGCACCTCACGGCGATCCAGAACGTGATGGAAGCGCCGGTGCACGTGCTCGGGCATTCGAAAGCCGAGGCCCGCGAGAAGGCCGAGGCCATGCTCGCCCGCGTGGGCGTCGCCCATCGGCGCGATCACTTCCCCGCGCACCTGTCCGGCGGCGAGCAGCAGCGCGTGGCCATCGCGCGCCCTCGCCATGGAGCCGGAGGTGATGCTCTTCGACGAGCCCACCTCCGCCCTGGATCCCGAACTCGTGGGCGAGGTACTCAAGGTGATGCGCGACCTCGCGGCCGAGGGCCGGACGATGGTGGTGGTGACGCACGAGATGGCCTTCGCGCGCGAGGTGTCCTCGAAGCTCGTCTTCCTCCACGACGGGCGCATCGAGGAGCAAGGCGATCCCCGCTCCGTGCTCGCGAACCCGGCAAGCGAGCGGCTGCGCCAGTTCCTCTCCGGAAGCCTCAAGTAACGCCAGGCGACGCCCGTCGTCACGGCGCGAGAGCCCGGCGACGATAGAATGGCCGCTTCGACACCGTCTCGTGGATACCGCCATGCCCGCCACCACCCGCGCCACCTTCGACCAGGTGATGGTCCCCAGCTACGCTCCCGGCGCCTTCGTGCCCGTCACGGGCAAGGGCTCGCGCCTGAAGGATCGCTCGGGGCGCGTCCTCATCGATTTCGCCGGGGGAATCGCCGTCACGGCCCTGGGCCATTGCCACCCGGTGGTGGTGAAGGCGCTCAAGCGACAGGCCGACCGCCTCTGGCACGTCTCGAACGTCGTCACCAACGAGCCGGCCCTGGAGCTCGCCTCGAAGCTCGTCGCGAAGACCTTCGCCGAGCGCGTGTTCTTCTGCAATTCCGGCGCCGAGGCGAACGAGGCCGCCCTCAAGCTCGCCCGCCGCGTGGCCTCCGACCACGAGATCGTGAAGGGAAAGCGGCCGGATGTCGCGAAGCGCCACGAGATCGTCGCCTTCACCAATGCCTTCCACGGCCGCACGCTCTTCACCGTGACCGCGACGGGCCAGAAGAAATACCTCGAGGGCTACGGCCCGCTGCCCGCCGGCATCCGGCACGTGCCCTACAACGACCTGGCCGCGGCGACGGCCGCCATCACGAAGCGCACCTGCGCCGTCATCGTGGAGCCGATGCAGGGCGAAGGCGGGGTCACGCCCGCCACGAAGGCCTTTCTCGAGGGCCTTCGCCGGCGCTGCGACGAGACGGGTGCGCTCCTCGTCTTCGACGAGATCCAGTCCGGCGCCGGCCGCACGGGCGCGCTCTACGCCTACATGAAGTACGGCGTCACGCCCGACATCCTCACCACCGCCAAGGGCCTCGGCGCGGGCTTTCCCATCGGCGCGATGCTTACCACCGAGAAGCTCGCGAAGCACTTCACCGTGGGCTCGCACGGCACCACCTTCGGCGGCAACCCGCTCGCCTGCGCCGTCGGCAGTGCCGTGATCGACCTCATTTCCTCGAAGCGCGTCCTCGCCGGTGTCGACAAGCGGCACGCGGCCTTCGTGAAAGGGCTCGCGAAGATCAACGCGAAGCACGGCGTCTTCCGCGAGATCCGGGGCATGGGGTTGCTGCTGGGCTGCGAGCTCGCACCCGCGCATGCCGGCAAGGCGAAGGATCTCGTCGCGCTCGCCGAGAAGCACGGCGTGATGCTGCTGCAGGCCGGCCCCGACGTGCTTCGGTTCGCACCCTCGCTCGTCATCCCGATGGCGGACGTGAAGGAAGGCCTGAAGCGCCTCGGGAAAGCGGTGGCCGAGTATTGCGCGGCCGCCGCCTGAGCCCCGCGTGAAGGTCGTCCGCCCCGCATCCCTCGCCGACCTGCCTCGCCTGGTCGAGCTCGTCGCCGGGGCGGGCGCGAGCCTGACTTCCCTGCCGCCCGATCGCGAGCGCCTGGCCGCCCGCATCGCCGCGAGCGAAGCCTCGTTCGCCGGGCGCAGCGAAAGGGCCGACGAGACCTATCTCTTCGTGCTGGAGGACCTGCCCACCGGACGCCTCGCGGGCACCTGCGGCATCGACGCGGCGGTGGGCCTGCGACAGGCCTGGGTTTCCTATCGCGTGGGCCTCGCCGTGCACGCCTCGCAGGAGCTGGGCGTCTTCACGCAGACGCCGACGCTCTTCCTGTCGAACGACCACACGGGGCAAAGCGAACTGTGCTCGCTGCTGCTGCACCCCGAGTTCCGCCAGGGAGGCCTGGGCGCCCTGCTATCCAAGAGCCGGTTCCTCTTCATGGCCGAGCATCGCGAACGCTTCGCGGCGAAGGTCATCGCGGAGCTGCGCGGCGTGATGGATGCCTCGGGCCATTCGCCTTTCTGGGAGGGGCTCGGGCGGCATTTCTTCTCGATGGACTTCTCGCGCGCCGACTACCTCACGGGAATCGGCCGGAAGAGCTTCGTCGCCGAGCTGATGCCCAAGTACCCGCTCTACACGAAGCTCCTTTCGGCCGAGGCCCAGGCCGTCATCGGCCAGACGCACGCGGACACCGTCCCCGCCCGGCGCCTGCTCGAGCAGGAGGGCCTTCGCTACGAGGGGCTCGTCGACATCTTCGACGCGGGCCCGGTGATCGAATGCGCCGTGGAGGACGTGAGCGCCATCCGCCGCAGCCGCCGGCTCGCGACGCGCGTGGGGCCCCGGGTGGGAGAGACCCGCTGGCTCGTCTCGAACACCGGATTCGCCGATTTCCGCGCGTTGCTGGTCGAGGGCGGCCCCGAGGGCGATGCGTTCGGCCTGCCTGAATCCGTGCTCGCGGCCCTGGGGGTGAAGTCGGGCGACCCGGTGCGCGCCGTGGCGCTTTCGCCCGCCGATCGCCACGGATGACCCCATGAGCGCACGCGAATTCAACTTCGACGGCCTCGTCGGCCCGACGCACAACTACTCGGGGCTTTCCTTCGGCAACAAGGCCTCCAGCGCCAACGCGGGCCTGGCCTCGAACCCGCGTGCGGCGGCGCTGCAGGGTCTCGCCAAGATGAAGGCCCTCGCGGACCGGGGCTTCGCGCAGGCCGTGCTGCCGCCGCTCGCGCGACCCGATTTCGCGCTCCTCGCCCGCCTGGGCTTCGCGGGCACCGAAGCGCAGTCCCTCGGCCGCGCCGCACGCCAAGCGCCCGCGCTGCTTTCCGCCGCGTGGTCCGCCTCGTCCATGTGGACCGCCAACGCGGCCACGGTGAGCCCGAGCGCCGACACGGCCGATGCCCGCGTGCACTTCACGCCGGCGAACCTCGTCTCGAAGCTGCACCGGTCCGCCGAACCCGAAGCGACCGGCCGCGTGCTGGCTGCCGTCTTTCCCGAAGGCCCGCATTTCGCGCACCACGCCCCGCTGCCCGCCTCGCCCCAGACCGGCGACGAGGGCGCGGCCAACCACACGCGCCTGTGCCCGCGCGCGGGCGAGGCCGGCGTGGAGTTCTTCGTCTACGGCGCGAGCGGCTTCGATGCCGCGGCCCCCGCGCCCCGGCGCTTTCCCGCCCGCCAGACGCGCGAAGCGAGCGAGGCGGTGGCCAGGCTGCATGGGCTCGATCCCCGGCGCACCGTCTTCGCGCAGCAGAACCCGGATGCCATCGACGCCGGCGTCTTCCACAACGACGTCATCGCGGTGGGCTCGGAACGCGTGCTCTTCTGCCACGAGAAGGCCTTCGTCGACCAGGCCGCGGTGCTGCGTCGCCTGCGCGAGGCCTTCCCGGGCGAACTCGAGGTGATCGAGGTGCCCGAGACCTTCGTCTCGCTCGCCGACGCGGTCGAGTCGTATCTCTTCAACAGCCAGCTTCTCGCGCGGCCGGACGGCACGATGATGCTCGTGGTGCCCGAGGAATGCCGGCGCAACGAGCGCGTGGCGCGGTACCTCGAGGGCCTCGCGACCCCCGGCGGGACCATCCGCGAGGTGATTTCATTCGAGCTGCGCGAGAGCATGCGCAACGGCGGCGGCCCGGCGTGCCTTCGCCTTCGGGTGGAGATGACGGAGGCCGAGTCGAAGGCGATGCATCCCGGCGTCCTTCTCGACGAGGTGCTCTACGGGAAGCTCACCCGCTGGGTGCAGGCCCACTACCGCGATCGCCTCGCGTCCGAGGATCTCGCCGACCCCGCGCTCGTCACGGCGTGCCGCGAGGCGCTGGACGAGTTGTCGACGCTGCTCGGTCTCGGGAACCTCTACCGATTTCAACGGTAAGGCGGGGCGCACGGCGACTTGCGCGCGCGTATCCTCGGGCCTGAATCGACGATTCCGATCCCGACCCTCCCTCCCCCGTGGACCCCACCAGCCCGCTGCCCGCGCTTGCCGCCCTCGCGGTGGCCATCGGCACGGCGCACCTGATTTCCGGGAAGGCGGCGCCCGCCACGGCCCACGGGCGTTTCGCCACCATCGACGGTTTGCGCGGGTACCTCGCCTTCTTCGTCTTCCTGCACCACTCCTGCATCTGGTATTCCTACTCGCACACCGGCACCTGGGCGGTGATGCCGCACTCGCGGTTCTACATCCACCTCGGGCAAAGCGGCGTCGAGCTGTTCTTCATGATCACCGGCTTCCTGTTCTTCTCGAAGCTGCTCGAGGCGAAGGCGAAGGGCGGGAACCCGGACTGGCTTCGACTCTACGTCTCGCGCGTGCTGCGCCTCACGCCGCTCTACCTGGTGGCCATGGCCGTCTTGTTCGCGATCCTCGCGGTCCTTTCGGGCGGAAAATTCGCCGAATCGCCCTATCTGCTGATTCGCCACGCGCTGCAGTGGCTTGCCTTCACCGTCATCGGCAATCCCGACGTGAACGCCATCCAGGACACCTACCTCGTGACGGCGGGCGTCACCTGGTCGCTCGTCTACGAGTGGTACTTCTACCTTTCGCTGCCGCTGCTCGCCCTGGCCCTGAGACTCGGGCCGCCCTACCGCTACGTCGGGCTCGGGCTGGTGGCGGCAGCCGCCTTCGTCCTTCGCCACGCCGACTGGCATTTCCTCGTGGCCTTCGGCGGCGGCATGGTCGCGGCACTCGTGGCGCCGTCACCCCGGTTCCGGCAATGGGCCGCAAGGCCCGCGGCCTCGATCGTCGCCCTCGCCTTCGTGGCGACGGCCGTCGCCTTCTTCCCCAAGGCCTACTGGGTCCTCCCGACCTTGCTGCTTTCGGTGGCGTTCGCCCTCATCGCCGGGGGCAACACGCTCTTCGGCGCGCTGCTCACCCGGGCCTCGCACACGCTGGGCGACATGGCCTACGGCCTCTACCTGCTGCACGGCCTGGTGCTCTTCACGCTGTTCACTTTCGTGATCGGGCGCGACACGGCGCAAGGGTTCTCGCCGGTAACCCACTGGCTGGTGATTGTGGCAACGGCTCCTCTCCTCGTGCTGCTGTGCCACGGCACCTACCGGCTCATCGAGAAGCCTGCCCTCGAGCGCACGAACGCCGTGACGGCGTGGCTGCGCGCGCTGCGCGCCGGCGAACCCGCCTCGTCCGCGCGCTAGGGCCCGCGACGGGGCACCGCTTCCACGTCGCGCCCCCGAAGCGTCACGAACGCGAGCCCCCTCGCGATCATCCCGGGCAGCGCGTCCCGGAACCCCTCCGCGCCCTGCGATGCCGGCTTGTTCATGTGCAGCAGGATGACGTCGCCGGGCACCGCCTTCTCCAGCCGCGAGGCGACCGCGCGCCGGGAGAGCGTGGCGCCCGCATCGCCGTTCACCGAGAAGCCCGCGACGCGGTATCCCATCGCGCGAATCTCCTCCATCGCCTCGCGGTCGTAGCGCGCCGTGGCGCCGCGGAACCAGGCGGGCTTCGGCAGGCCGGCCGCGACGATGGCCTTCGCGCCCCCCTCGACCTCGCGCCTGAGCGCCGCCTTGTCCGCCACGCCGGGGACGCCATAGACGCTCACGCCCGGGCCGATCACGGGGGCGAGGTGGTTCTCGCCATGGTTCTCGATGGCGAAGAGCTGCGGGTGGGCCGCGAGCGTCTTCACGGCCTGCGGGTGCTTCAGGAGCCAGCGGCGGGTGACGAAGATCGTCGCGGGCACGCGATTTTCCACCAGCACGTCGACGAGATCGGCGTCGAAGTCGCCCCCGCAGGCATCCAGCGTGAGGGCGACGGCGCGCTCGCCGGGCGCGAGGACGATCCGGTGGTGCACCTCCACCGTGCGATCGATGGCCGTGGCGCCGGGCGGCTTCGCGGCCACCGCCTGGGGTTCGCTTCCCGGCGCGGCTGCGCATGGCGTTGCCAGGCACGCGAGCAGCAAGGTCCGGCAGAAGCGACTGGCATTCGAAACGGGATACGGCAGGTGCCCCACTACGCCTGCACCGCCCAGGCGATCAGCAGCGCATAGCCCGCCGCTCCCACCGTCGCATGCACGCCCAGCGTGGCGAGCCCCACCTTCCGCGGCCGCCGCTTCGCGAGGAGGGGAGAAGCGAACCCCGTCATCACGGCGAGCACGAGCAGGATCGCCGACGTCTTCACGAGCTGCCCCGTCGCCGGGTCGCCGCCGCCCGGCCCGCCGGTGATCAGCATCGCCACGCCCTCGAGACCCACCACGCCCAGGATCACGTGCAGGCCGATCACCACCGGCTTGCTGCGCTCGCGCCGAAGGAACAACCAGCCCAGGTAGATCCCCAGGGCGACCCCGGCGGTGATGATGAGCAGGATGGGAATCGGTTTCATGGCGGCAGTCTACTGCGTGGCCCGGGCCGATTGAAAACGAGCATGACCTTTGCCACAATGGGCGCGTATACCCCATCGGGCATGCTCAAGGGCGCCGGCGGGTAGCGAGCCAAAAACAACAACGAGAAACGAGCCATGCCCTTCCGGACGACCTGCGAGCGGGACCACCTCCACGTGGAGTTCGAGGGAACGGTCAGCCACGACGAGGTCATCGACGCGAACCGCGTGCTCTTCGAGCACCCCCGCTTCGACAGCCTTCGGCACTGCACCTGCGACTTCACCCGCGTGACGGAACTTCACGTGAGCCGCGAGCTCGTGGAATATTCCGCCGCCCTCGCCAAGGGCGGCTCCTACTCGAACGCGCGCCTGAAGCTCGCCTTCTCCGCCAGCGATCCCGAGTACCGGGCCGTGATCAACTCCTACATCGATTGCGTGAGGGCCCTGGCGGGCACCTGGGATATCCGCCTCTTCGGCTGCCCGAAGGAAGCCCGGGGCTGGTTGGGCCTCTAGCCCCGCCACGCCGGCGGCCGGCGCGGTACTATCGCCGCCATGTCCCAAGCCCTCAACGTCAAGCACCTCGAGACGTTCTACTGGATCGTGCGCCTCGGCACCTTCGCCGCGGCCGCCGAGCGCCTGCACACGACGCAGCCCACCGTCTCGGCCCGCATCCAGGAGCTGGAGCAGGTGCTGGGCGTCATCGTCTTCGACCGCACCCACCACCGCGCCAAGCTGACGCCCAAGGGCCGGGAGCTCGTCGCCTACGCCGAACGCGTGGTGGGCATGACCTCCGAGATCATGCACCGGGTGGGCAACGCCGCCTCCCTCGCGGGCGTCGTGCGCCTGGGCGTGGCCGAGCTCGTCTCCGTGACCTGGCTTCCGGTGCTCACGGCGGTGGTGCATTCGCGCTACCCCAACATCACCCTCGACATCGAGGTGGACGTGATGGACCCCCTGCTCGGCCGCCTGCGCGAAGGGGACCTGGATCTCGTGCTCGGCCCCGGGCCCATGAACGACCAGAACATCGCTTGGCATTCCCTGGGAACGGCCAAGTTCCACTGGATGGCCGGGCGCACGATGGAGCTGCCCGCGCGCGAACTCACGCCGACCGATCTCGCCAGCCACCCGATCGTGACGCTCTGCGCCGACTCGCACGTCTACCGCCACATCGAGCACTGGTTCGAGGAATTCCGCGAGCCCTTCCGCTTCGTCACGAGTTGCAACCGCATGAGCGTCGTCGCGGACCTCACCCGCCGCGGCCAGGGGGTGAGCCTGCTGCCGCGCGTCGCCTACGAACCGGAGATCGCGGAGGGCTCGCTTCGTATCCTCAAGACCCGTTCCGAGGCCTATGCCGTGGAGTTCTTCGCCGTGCTCTCCCACGGCCGCTTCAACCCGCTGGCCGATGCCGTCTGTTCCGTCGCCCTGGAATGCACCACCTTCGCGGGCAAGCCGAAGCGCAAGGCCCCCGAGCGGGCCGCGTGACGATGACGGTGCCGAAGGGCCCCCTCGCCGGCATCCGCGTGCTCGAGTTCGGGCAGATCGCGGCGGGCCCCTTCGCGGGGATGCTGCTCGCAGACCTGGGCGCGGACGTCGTGAAGATCGAGCGCCCCGACGGCGGCGACGACATGCGCAAGTGGCCGCCGCTCGTGAAAGGCGAGGCGGGCGACGTCTTCAGCGAGAACTTCGCCTCGCTCAACCGCAACAAGCGAAGCCTTGCCGTGGACTTGAAGGACGCCGCGCAGGTCGAGCGGCTCCGGCAGCTGTGCCTCGCGGCCGACGTCATCGTGGAGAATTACCGGCCCGGCGTGCTCGCGCGGCTGGGGCTGGGCTTCGAGCAGCTGTCGGCGATCAACCCGAAAATTGTCTATGCGTCCGTGAGCGGCTACGGCCAGAGCGGCCCCTACGCCACCAAGGGCGCCTTCGACGTGGCGGTGCAGGCCATGAGCGGCGTGATGAGCTGCACGGGCGAAGCCGGCGGCGGCCCGGTGAAGTGTGGCGTGCCCGTGGGCGATTTCGCCGGCGGCCTCTATGCGGCCTATTGCATCCTCGCGGCGCTGCGCGAAGTGGAGAAGACCGGCAAGGGCGCGCACATCGATTGCTCGATGCTCGGCGCGCTCCTGGGCTTCTCGGCGCTGCAGACGAGCGAATTCTTCGGCACCGGCGTGCCCGCGAAACCGCTGGGCTCCGCGCACCCGCGAAACGCGCCCTACCAGGCGTTCAACGGATCCGACCGGCCCTTCGTCATCGCCGCGGGCAACGACAAGCTCTGGAACGACGTGTGCGAAGCGGTCGGGAAGCCCGAACTCTTCCGCGACCCGCGGTTCGTGGACCAGAAATCGCGGGCGAAGAACCAGGGGGAACTCGCGGCGCTCCTGCAGCCGGCCTTCTCGACGAAGCCCTCCCGCGAGTGGCTGGCGGAATTCGACCGCCGGGGCGTGCCCTGCGCACCCATCCACGATTTCTCCGAGGTACTGGAGGACCCGCATGTCAGGCACATGGGCTGGGTCGAGCCCCTCACGCTGCCCAACGGCGTGACCACGAAGACGGTGGGTTTTCCCATCGGCATCAGCGGTTTCGATTTCGCCATCTACCGCCGGCCGCCGGCGCTGGGCGAGCACACCGACGAGGTGTACGCGGAGTGGGGCAAGCGGGCGTAACGGTTTGTTCGCGAACGGGCCTTCGCCTTGCTGCCTGAAGTAAGCTGCGCCACATCTGGAACGCGACACGGCCCGACGACCCATGCCTTTCCGGTTCCTTGCGCATTTCCTCATTGTCCTGGCGATGGGTGCGGCCCAGGCGAAATCCGTCGCCCTCACCTTCGACGACGGCCTCGACCCGGACAAGGAGCCCCGCGCCGCCGATTGGAACGCGGCCATCCTGGGTACGCTGGAGCGCCACGACATCCGCTCGATGGTCTTCCCGTCCCTGCGCCACACGGGCGGCGTGGCCGGCCGCGCGCTGGTGGCGGATTGGTCGAAGGCCGGCCACCTCGTCGGCAACCACACTTCGCAGCACCGCAACCTCGGCTCGCCGAAGCTCTCCGCCGCCGAGTTCATCGGCCACGTGAAGGAGGCCGAGGCCGCGTTCGCCCCCCTGCCCGGCTGGCGCCCCCTGCTGCGCTTCCCGTACCTGAAGGAAGGCGAGACGGCCGCCAAGCGCGACGAGGTGCGCGCGTGGATGAAGGCGAACGGCTACCGGCCCGCGCCCGTCTCCATCGACGCGAGCGACTGGTATTACGACGAAGTCTTCCGCAAGCACGCGGCGGCGGACCGAGGACGCCTGAAGGCCGCCTACGTCCGCCACTTGCTGGACCGCGCGGACTATTACGACGGCCTCGCCCGGGAAGTGCTGGGCCGATCGCCACCGCACGTGTTGCTGCTGCACACGAGCGCCCTCAACGCGGCGTTCCTCGAAGACATCATCCGCGCCTTCCGCGAGGCGGGCTGGACGCTGGTGCCGCCGCAGGAAGCTTTCGCCGACCCGCTCTACGGCCGCGAACCCGCGATCCTGCCGGCGGGTGAGGGAATCGTCTGGGCGGTGGCCAAGGAGAAAGGCGTGGCGGGGCTTCGCTACCCGGCCGAGGATTCGCGCTACGAGAAGCCGATCCTCGAGGCGGCAGGCCTGCTGCCGGCGGGTTCGCCCTAGGGCGGATTGCCCCCGGTCACGAGGGCGGGGGTAAACTTGATGCACCCTTTCTCCCTCCTGCACCTGCCCATGAAAACGAAACAACACGTCTGGCTGGCTCGCTGTGGCGTCCTGGTCTTCCTGCTGGCCCTTTTCGTGCCCGCCTCGGCCGTCTCGGGCGGCGGCCGCGCGTTCTGGCTCTTCGTCGGCGCGGCCCTTTGCCTGATGTACATCTGGAAGGAGCAGCGGATCTTCCAGAAAAGCGCTTCGCCTTCGTGGGCGGACTTGCTGCCGAAGGTGATGGTGCCGGGGCTCGTCATCCTGCTCACGCCGGTCTTCGCCCTCATCCGCTAGCCCGCAGTGCCGATGCAGAAGGCGCCCCCCGCCGCCGACCCCGAAGCCTACGTCGAGGCCCTCACCGGCTGGCAACGCCCGCTGGTGGAAGGCATCCGCGCCACCGTGAGGAAGAGCACCCGGCTCGAGGAAGTCATCAAGTGGGGCAACCTCGTCTACCTCTCGAACGGACCGGCCTTCATGATCCGCGCCGAGGCCGAGCGGGTGCTGTTCGGCTTCTGGCGCGGCCAGCAGATGCGCGACATCGAGCCGCGCCTGAAGCCCGGCGGGCAGTACGAGATGGCCACGGCGGAACTGCGTGAAGGCGACGAGATCGCCCCGGCCACCGTGCGCCGGCTCGTGAAGAAGGCGATGCGGCTCAACGCGGCCCTGGGCGATCCCACCCGCATTTGAAGCGCTCCTGAGCGGCAGTGGTGCATGCCGGCCCCGCGGCACGGCATACTGGCGGCACAACAACACGCACCCGAGGAGAGCATGAACCGACGCCGATTCGCGCTGGGCGCTTCCGCCCTGGCGCTCGCCGCGAGCCTGCCGCTGCGCGCGCAGACGAAATACCCCAACAAGCCCATCAAGTTCGTCGTGCCCTTCGCCGCCGGCGGCGGCGGCGACGTCACGGCCCGCATGCTGGCCCAGCGGCTCACCGAACGCATCGCGAACCCCGTCATCGTGGAGAACCGCACGGGCGCCGGCGGCAACATCGGCTCGGATTTCGTGCTGAAGAGCCCGGCGGACGGCTACACGCTGCTCAACATGTCGAGCAGCTATCCGATCCAGGCGGCGGTGACGAAGCTGCCCTACGACGCGATCGGCGACATGCAGCCCATCCTGATGGTCTCGCGCGACCCGGTGGTGCTGCTGGTGAACCAGGCCTCGCCCCTCAAGACCACGAAGGATCTCCTCGAGGCCGCGAAGAAGTCGCCGGACAAGCTCACCTACGGCTCCGCGGGCGTCGGTTCCATCGCGCACCTGGGCATGGAAGAACTGGCCTTCCTGGCCGGGGTCAAGCTCGTGCACGTGCCTTACAAGGGCTCGTCGCAGGCTTTCGCGGACCTGCTGGGCGGCAACGTCGACATGATGCTCACCAGCGCCACCTTCGGCGCCACCTACATCAAGAGCGGCCGCGTGCGGGCGCTGGGCGTCGCCGGCACCGCGCGGCTGGGCTCCATCGCCGAAGTGCCCACCTTCGAGGAGCAGGGCATCGCGAACTTCAACGTGGTGGACTGGAAGGCGGTCGCGGGCCCGAAGGGAATCCCGGCCGACGTGGTCGCCTTCCTCAACAAGGAGCTCAACGCCGTCCTGCAGTCGAAGGAGGTGGTGGAGAAGATGAAGGCCGAAGGCACCACGGCCGTGGGCGGCACGCCCGAGCAGATGATGGAAATCGTGAAGTCCGACATCGCCCGCTGGAAACGCGTGGCGGAAATGGCCAAGGTGAAAATCGAATGAGCAACGCCCTGAACAAGGAAATGCGCCGCCTGCTGGTTGCGGGCGCCGGACACATCATGCCGGGCGCGGGCAACGCGCTGGCCGCCCGCGTGATCCAGGCCACCGGCCACCGGATGATGATGATGAGCGGCGCGGCGGTCGCGAACTCGTACCTGGGCATCCCCGACATCGGCCTCGTCTCCGTGACGGAGCTGGCGGGCCACGTGGCCGCCACCCGCGACGTGGTGGACCTGTGCATTCTCGCGGACGCGGATACCGGCTTCGGCAACGCGCTCAACACGCGGCGCACCGTGCAGTTGCTGGAGCGCGCCGGCGCCAACGCCATCATGCTCGAGGACCAGACGTACCCGAAGCGCTGCGGCCACTTCGAGGGCAAGAGCGTCATCCCGAAGGACGAGATGGTGAAAAAGCTCAAGGCGGCCGTCGATGCGCGCATCGACCCCGACATGATGATCCTCGCCCGCACGGATGCCCGCGCCGTCGAGGGCTTCGATGCCGCCTGCGACCGCGCCGCCGCCTACCAGGAGGCCGGCGCCGATTTCCTCTTCATCGAGGCGCCCCTCAACGCGGAAGAGCTGCTTTCGATCCCCAAGCGCGTGCCCGGCATCCACCTGTGCAACATGGTGATCGGGGGCAAGACGCCGCTCCTGCCGCGCGAGCAGCTCGCCGAAGCCGGCTACGCGGTCATCTGCTACGCCAACGCGGCGCTGCAGGCTTCGCTCATGGCCATGGAGCAGGTGCTCGGGCACCTCGGCAAGAACGGCTCGATCGCCGGCATCGAGGACAAGCTCATGATGTTCAACGAGCGGCAGAAGATGCTGGACGCGGACAAGTTCAAGGCGCTCGAGAAGAAATACGCATGAACGCGCCGGCGCCGCGCACCTTCTTCGACAAGGTGTGGGCGGACCATGTCATCGCCCGGCTGGGTGATGACGCGGAGCTGTTGCAGATCGACCGGCTGGTGCTGCACGAGCTCTCCGGCAGCCAGGCGGTTCGGGCCCTCGCGGAGGCCGGACGCGAGCCCGTGAGCCGCGGGCAGGTATTCACGGTGATCGAGCACCTCATCTCGACCGAGCCGGGGCGCGGGCCGACCGATTCCGTCTCGAAGAGCGGCCCCATCATGATCGAGACCACGCGCAAGGCCTCGCGCGACTGGGGCTTCCACTTCATCGACTACGACGACCCGCGCCAGGGCATCGCGCACGTGATCGCGCCGGAGCTGGGCATCGCCTTCCCGGGCGCGACGCTCGTGTGCTGCGACAGTCACACCAGCACCGTGGGCGGCGTAGGGGCTCTCACCTGGGGCATCGGCGCGAGCGAGGCCGAGCACGTCCTCGCCACGCAGACGCTGGCCCAGGCGCGGCCGAAGACCATGCGGGTCAACTTCACGGGGCGCCTGGCCCGAGGCGTCTACGCCAAGGACATGATCCTTGCCCTGATCGGGCGGATCGGCGCGCAGGGCGGCATCGGTTACGCCACCGAGTACGCGGGCGCGGCCGTGAGCGCCCTGCCCATCGAGGGGCGGCTGACGCTTTGCAACATGTCCATCGAGTTCTCGTGCAAGTACGGCTTCGTGCCGCCGGACGAGACCACGATCGATTACCTGAAAGGCCGCGAGTTCTCGCCCAAGGGCGCGGACTGGGACCGGGCCGTGGCGTACTGGCGCACCCTGCCGACCGACCCCGGTGCCACCTTCGACCGCGAGGTGACGGTGGATTGCGATGCGCTCGAGCCGCAAGTGACCTGGGGCATCAGCCCGCAGCAGGTAGCACCCATCGGGGCGAGCGTGCCGGACCCCTCGCAGGCTTCCGACAGCGAGGCGCGGCAACTGGCCACGCGGGCGCTCGAGTACATGCAGCTTTCTGCCGGCACGCCGCTCCAGGGCATCCCCATCGACGTGGCCTACATCGGCTCGTGCACCAATGCGCGGCTTTCGGACCTGCGCGCGGCCGCGGAGGTGCTGCGCGGCAGGAAGGTGAAGGCCGGCATCCAGGCCGTGTGCGTGCCCGGGTCGACGCCGGTGAAGCGCGCCGCTGAAGCCGAGGGGCTCGACCGCATCTTCAAGGACGCAGGCTTCGAGTGGCACGAATCGGCCTGCGGCTTCTGCGGCCACATCGGCAGCGACCGCTTCGCGGACCTGCGGGTGGTGAGCACCACGAACCGCAACTTCGAGGGGCGCCAGGGGCCGAAGACCAGAACGCACCTGGCGAGCCCGGCCACCGTGGCGGCCTCGGCCATCGCGGGCTGCATCGCCGACGCGAGGGGGATCGCCTGATGGAAGCCCTTCGGAAGGTCACCGGCATCGCGGCGCCCATGCTGCGCATCAACATCGATACGGACCAGATCATCCCGGCTCTCTTCCTGGGCGGCACGGACGCCAAGGGCTACGGGGCGAACCTCTTCCACGGCTCGCGGTTCCTGGCGGACGGCAAGCCCAACCCCGAGTTCATCCTCAACCAGCCGCCTTACGACAAGGCGCAGGTGCTCCTGGCGGACCGCAACTTCGGATGCGGATCTTCCCGCGAGCGGGCGCCCAAGGCGCTTCGCGAGTTCGGCTTCCGTGCCATCCTCGCGCCTTCCTTCGGCGGGATCTTCTTCAACAACTGCTACCGGAACGGGATCATCCCGGTGGAGTTGCCGATCGAGATCGTCCGCTCGATCGCAGCGGAGGTGGAGGCTTCGGGCGGGACGTCCCCGGTCACCGTGGACGTGGCGGCGCAGGTGGTCACGGCGCCTTCGGGGGCGCGCTACCCCTTCGCGGCGCCCGCGACGCTGCGGCAGATGCTGATGGAAGGGATGGACGAGATCGCGCTGACGCTCTCCCGCGGGGATGAGATCACGCGGTACCGGGAGGCGGACCGGACGCGGAGGCCCTGGGCATACTGACCCGGCAGGGGCTTGCATGTACCTTTCGGGACGGGTCTAGTATCGCCTACCCGACACAGGGGAGCCGTCCATGCTTCATCGTCCCATCGCGGCAATGTCGTGGCCCTTCGCCGTTGCATTGATCGCGCTGGCCCTCCCCCTGCCCGCCGCGGCGCAGGACGGCGGCCCGGTCGCTGTCGCCACGAAGTTTCACGAAAGCGTCGGCAAGAACTGCGGCGAGATCTGGCGCCTGCTTTCCTCCGGCACGCAGGAGCAGTACCAGGCCGCCGCGAACCGCCGGGAGCGCGACCGCGCCGGCCTGCCCCGGCCCTTCGTTCCCGAGCAGGAAGGGTGCTCGGCGGCCACCTTCAGCGAGTTGAAGCGCGGTTCGGCGCGCCTCGTCCGCCAGCAGGGCGACGAAGCCGTGGTCGCGGTCGACCTCAACACGCGGCCGTCCCGCTTCCGGTACGACATCGCTCCGCCGGTCAAGGTGGTGACGGAAGAGACCCGGCTGGTGCGCGAGGCCGGAAACTGGCGCGTGGTGAGGCCACCGCGGGAGGACATCACGCGCGGTCCGGGCTGGCGCCCGAAGGAGTTCGGCCCCGTCGACGTGATGGTGCCCGAGCGATTCAACCCCGGCCTCATCGACAAGTTCGAAGCGACCGCCGTCGTGCGCACTTCGGCCGACACCCTCGAGCGCGCGCTGCGCGACCCGCAGCGATGGGCGCTCTCCCTGCCCGGCGTCAAGGCCGTGCTGCCCGCGGATCCGGCGGGTGAAACGCCCCGCGTCCTGCTGCGGTTCGACGAGGCGGACCTGGTGTTGCCGAACCGGGTAAGGCTCTACGTAAAGCCCGCCAGCCCTTCGAGGGACGAGAGTTCGGTGATGTGGGACGCCGAGGAGAGCAAGGCCTCGCCCGTCCACTTCCGCGGATCGTGGAAGCTCAAGCCCCACGAGGACGGATCGACGCGCATCACGCTGCTCTTCCACCTCGACATCAAGCAATGGCCCGGCGACTCGGCCCGGCGGATCTTCTCGGAGGAGCGCTTGGCCAAGGCCGTGCTCGACCTCGAGAAGGCCGCCCGGTGACCCCGGCCCGATGACGGACCGGCGATCGGCTTGAACACCTTCGCCCTCGTCATCTTCGTGGTGATGCCGGTCGCCGGGGCGGCCCTCGCCCTCCGGCAATGGCTGCTTCTGCGAAGCGGGGTGCGGGTGAGCGCCCGGATCGTCGGCTTCGAGAAGTTCGAAACGGACCCGATGTCCGAATCCTCCAAGCCCACCCTGCACCTGCCAATCGTGGAATTCACCGACGAGAACGGCCGGAAGGTGCGGATCACGCTCATCGCCGAGGCCGGAACGATGGAGCGCGAGGCCGCCATCGGCGACCGCGTCGCGCTCATCTACCCCAAGGGCCAGCCCAGGCGGGCGAAGTACGAGGATCTCAAGGCGATGTTCCTGGTGCCGGGGATCCTGGTGGCGCCGGCGGTGGTGTTCGTGGTCTATATCGTGGGGGCGTTGGCGTGGGGGAAGGTGTTTCCCTGATCGCCATTGGCTAGTGGGGCCGCTAGGCACGGTGGAGGACTTTCCCGGAGGCATCTCATCCGCCCGCTTTCCCTATTCAAAGCCAACCAGGGCCTTGAATGCGCGCCCGTATTGATGAATGGCGCGAGTGGCTGCATTATTCTTAACATCCGAAATTCAAATACTAGTTAGCCGTGTCCGACAAAGCGATCATGTGCCGCTGCAATCGTTCCCTGGCGGTCCTCAGCGGACTGGTCGCGGGACTGACAGTCGCCATGCTTCTATCCGAGGACAAGTGCCTAGATCTCGGTGGCCGCATTAGCGATATTGCTTGGGTATGTGAATTGGCCACAGAAAGCAGCGCGTCGATTTGGTCCTTGTTGAATCCTGCGGCGCTCTGCCTCGTCATTGTTGCCGTCGCCATTCCCGTGTACTTCGTCGTCAACGCAATTGGTAACCGCTGGCTCGGCCGCCATGGCGAACAACACGGCTAACAAATCGTTCGAGCGTCCACGTTGCTTGGATGGGCCGCGTCTTACCGCGGCCGAAGCATCGTGGCCGGCCGCTCAACTCAATCGTTAGGCTGCATAAGCCGAGAGCAGCGCAATGCGAGACGACTTCAAAATCCCAACGCGACGCGCACTGGCATCACGCGCCGGCCAGCGCTGCTCAAACCCATCTTGCCGACGTGCAACGTCCAAAGCAGACCCGGGAAACTCCGAGAATTGGCTTGATCTCGGTGTCGCTGGACACATAACTGCCGCGAGCCCCGGCGGCCCTCGCTACGACCCGGCACTCACACAGCAACAACGCCGGAGCGCAAGCAACGGAATTTGGCTGTGTCATCACTGCGGAAAGGAGGTCGACTCTGCGGCATCAACATACACGGTTGACACCCTACGCACATGGAAGGCGCAAGCAGAGGCTTGCACAGCGAGAGACGCAGCCTCTACGTTTGATGAGATTGCACGTCTCATTGCCGACCTTGAGCATGTGCTTACGAGAATCAGCGACTTCATCCAAGATCGGCAAGACACAAGTCCGCTTTACGGTCTTGTTGGAGCGCGCGAAGCGGAGTGGCACGACAAGACAAGAGATCTGATGCGCCACTCAACAGATACCCAGACTTTGTGGGACGCAAGCGTGGCACCACTAGTTGCTGACTCGCTCGTCCGCGCATCTGGGATCATTGGTGATCAACATCCTTCGATTGCAGAGGCTCGCCGCGTATTCTCGTATGCTAGGACGAACCTCCTCGTTATGGCTGATATGGCTGAGGCACTCGAAGAACTGCGCACACACTTGCTTCTCAGGTAGCGCCCTATCCACCACAATGACGCCTAACCCCTCGTTCGAGGCGAGGCCCAACGGCAAGCCACCAGGCCCGGCTCCGGGTGAGGCTTTTCATCGCTCCGCCGGGTCTGGCGTCTCACCGTCGGTCCCGCCTCAACTCGAACGTTATGCGCCCAGAACATAGCGCCCGAGTTCACTGGTGACGAATGGCAAGTCGACACGCTGATCTAGCTCGACTGGGCTGGAACGAGTGGTTCGAGGAAAGGGAACAGTGCGCGCCTGCGGATACGATTGCTCGAGTGGCTGCGGTCGATCGTGACTTGTTGCTGCTCATGGATCAAACCGGAGCCTTTCGGGCCAAGTTGGCAGGTCGCTATCTATACAGTCACCCCTTGTCGCAGGAACACCCGTGCGTAGGGGACTGGGTGTGCGTCAAAAGATACGCGACTGACGATCTTGGATTGGTCCACAGTCTTTTGGAGCGAAGGACGACGCTGCGCAGAAAGTCAGCGGGAGACTCGGTGGAGTATCAGATGATCGCGGCGAACGTCGACACCGTGATCATCGTTCAGTCATGCCACTATGACTTCAATCTCAAGCGACTGGAGCGCTATCTCGTCATGGTGCGGGATGGCGGGGCCGATCCTTGTGTCCTGCTGACCAAGGCGGACTTGGTTGAGCCATACGTTCTGGCGTCCCAGTTGGCGGAAATCCGCGCGGCGGGTGTGACGGACCCGGTGCTGACGATAAGCACCGTCACGCAAGAAGGTATAGCCGACCTGGAACGGGCGCTGCTGCCTTCGAAGACGTATTGCTTTGTCGGCTCATCGGGGGTGGGCAAGAGCACACTCATCAACCAACTAATCGGCCGAGACAGGCTCCAGACAAAGGCCGTGAGCGGAACGGGCGAGGGAAGGCATACCACCGTCCGCCGGGAATTGATCGTCCTCGAGGGTGGTGCCTTGGTCATCGATAACCCGGGCATGCGTGAGTTCGGAATCCTGGGGGCCGAGAGCGGGATCGGCGACAGTTTTTCGGACATCATCGGATTCGCCACGGAATGCCGCTACCGAAACTGCAGCCATGCAGGCGAGCCCGGCTGTGCCGTACTGGAGGCGGTGAACGCAGGCGCACTGAGTCGAGAGCATTATGACAATTACCTCAAGCTCAGGGGCGAGTCCGAATTTCACGAAATGTCGTATGCCGAGAAGAGAAAGAGGGATCGTGACTTTGGAAAGTACATAAAATCCGCGAAGAAGGATCTCGATCATTGACGGAATGCTTGCGCGGCGCATGTCACTTCGCTGCAGGCGCGACGGCCCTCTCTATGCGCATGTGCCGCGCTCGACCCGCACCTTCCTTCGACCGCAATCCCATCAGCAAAGAGGAGTACGCCATGAGTCTCTTCAACGATCCCGTGGGCTGGGCCGGCTCCACCGTCAAGACCTGGACTCGCTTCTGGCTGTTCTCCGCATGCTTCGTTGCCGCGGGTGGCTTCGTGGTCTACCAGGCCGCAACGAGTGGATGGTTCTCGGCGATCGGCGTAGCGTTTTATCTGGCCGCAAACCAGGTCATGTGCATGTACGCGATGCGCCGCATGTACCTGCTACTCAAGGAACGGGAAACCGGTTCGGCCTGATACCGAGACTCGATCAAAAAGAAATTTCCATGCCTCACGCAAGAACCCCGGTTCGCCTGCTCATCCTGGCAACCGCTTTCGTCCTGGTCCAGGGCTGCGCCGCCGTCACCCGGTTCGAAGCCGCCACGCCGGGCACGACTTTGATGGTGCGCGGCGGCGATCGAATGGAACTTCCCCGGGACATGGAGTTGGGTTCGAAAGCCACCGGCCAGCACGAATTCGTGGCGACGGCCCCCAGCGGCAAGTCGCTCTACGGGATACTCCCGCTCAGCGTCAACGGCGGCAAGATGGCGGTCAGCATCCTCTTCTTCGCGCCGGCGCTTTTCATCGGCGGCTTTCGCGACGTATTCCCCTTCTACCAGATGGACCCGGATGCCGGCCTGCTGCGGTACAAGTCCGGCGAACGCGAGGATTGGCGGCTTTACCAGCCGACCACCGCCGAGAGCAATCGGGCGAAGCGGCACTTCGACACTTTGGGCAAGCAACAAGCCCCGTGAACTGAGCTACAGGCCAAACGATCCACACCGCCATGGATCCGGACATCGCCTGGCGCTGGCTGCGGGATTTCCACCTTCCCGCATTCGTCGCCGCCCTCATCAGCGTCGCCTATTTTCGTGCGTCCTCGCCGACCCGGGCCTTGGGCCGTCGCCTGGTGGCGTCCGCGCACGGAATGGCGATCGCGGCGCTTTACGCGGCCGCGTGGCTGATCTACCTTTCGCGTCACGCCAGTGAGTCCTGGGCGACTGCGTTTGCGGCGCTCATGCTCGTGCCGATCGTGCTCATGGTGGCGTCCCTGTTCCTCTTCGAGGGAAGATCGCGGGTCCACTGGCTCCTCGTCCCGAACCTGCTCTGCCTGCTCTGGGTATGGCTGCGGGGGACGGCGGTGATCACGGGGCTCGTTTTCTAGATTTCGCGCGCGATGAAAGGAATGGGAATGGCCAAGCTCGTGTTCGGAATGAACCAGTCGCTGGACGGCTACGTCGACCACACGGCGTTCGGGCCGAGCCCCACGCTCTTCAACCACTTCATCGAGGAGGCCCGGGGGCAGGCAGGCAGCGTTTACGGCCGCCGGATGTACGAGATCATGCGCTACTGGGACGACGATCATCCCGAATGGGATGCTCCGGAGAAGGCTTTCGCGGCGGCGTGGCGGAACATGCCCAAATGGGTCGTCTCGCGTTCGTTGAAGTCGGTCGGCCCCAACGCCACGCTTGTCGGGGACGATCTCGAAGGCGCCATTCGCGAACTCAAGGCCGGGCGCGATGGCGAGATCGAGGTTGCCGGCCCTGCCTTGGCGCACAGCCTCACCGAACGGGGCCTCATCGACGAGTATCGGATCTACCTGCATCCCGTCGTGCTCGGTCACGGCGCGCCCTACTTCGCGGGGCCAAGGCCGCCCCTGCGCCTCGTGGCGCACGATCGAATCGACGGGGACGTGATCCGGTTGACTTACGTGCCTGCCTGACCTCGGGACTCGCTGGAAAACGGACGTGCTCACATGCCCCTTCCCCATCCCCATCCCCGGCCATCTCGCGTAGCCGCCTGCAGTTGCGGGCAGCTGCAGGCGCACGTGGCGGGAGAACCCCTGCGCGTCTCCGTCTGCCACTGCCTGGCGTGCCAGCGCCGCACCGGAAGCGTCTTCGGCGCCCAGGCGCGGTTTGCGCGCGAGACA
Organism: Betaproteobacteria bacterium; assembly: GCA_016711875.1. Taxonomy (GTDB): domain Bacteria; phylum Pseudomonadota; class Gammaproteobacteria; order Burkholderiales; family Usitatibacteraceae; genus FEB-7. Next base: position 558,832 of record JADJSD010000003.1, read on the forward strand.
GTCTCGATCGTGGGTGCGAGCACCGAGTACGTTCGTACCGGTGACGGAGGGTCCGAATGCACCTTCCGGTTCTGCCCGGCTTGCGGCGCCACCGTGTACTACACGCTGGAGCACTTCCCGGAAGTGATCGCCATTCCGGTTGGGGCGTTTGCCGACGCCTCGTTCCCCGCGCCGTCCATCTCGGTATACGAGGAGCGCATGCACGCCTGGGTCCACATGCCCACCGACATCGATCACAGGGATTGAGGCTCGAGTTCCCCGACGAGTGAACTTGCATCCTTCGGGAGCATCCCACAGGGGCGGTCCATGGCCCCCAGCCACGGCGGGTACTGGGCCGTGTGACCGCCACGGTAGAGGCCCCAGGTGCCAACGATCGATGCAACCCACGGAACCGCGACGATGGACCACATCGACCTCCTTGTCCGAGGCGCAAGCAGCAATGAGCCGTCATCCCGGCCGAAAGGCGGCGCATGAGCCCTCATTCGACCAAGTCACCCAGGCACGCCTCGGCGGCTCCGGCCAGGCATGCGCCGGCGAAGGCTGCAGACCCTGGCCCTAAACCGTTCCTGCGCTTCTACCATTCGCACGAACTCCGAACGAAGACCCTGCACGTGCTCGAGACCGTCGAAGAGGCGGACAAGCCCACCGCACACGCCGGGCGCCTCACGGACCTGGTCATCGAGCTGACGAACACCGGAATGGACCAGTTCTTCCTGCAATCCCTGAAAGCCACGAAGCCGAACTTCCTCGTGCAGCAGTCCGCGTCACTGGGCCTGTCGGGAGTCCAGAAAGTCATGGGCACCGTCATTCGGAACATACTGGGCCGCATGGACGATCGGCAGCTGCTCTCCGTTTGCGCTTCCATCCGTCGATTCATGGCATGACAACCGCCGTTTCTCTCCGGCACTTCGGATTTCCGTCCGCCAAGACCGCCCTGCCCCTGCACCATGCGACTCGCTGATCTCGGTCCCCTGCCGCTGTCGATCATCGCCTCGCTGGTGGTGACGGTGGTCCTGCTCGCGATCCGCATCTTCGTCATGCAGCGGATGCAGACGCAGCGCCAGCGGGAGAACCGGCAGGAGACGGAACGACAGAATTCCCTGGTCTCCGCCTACCGCTCCCTGGCCGGTTTGTTTTCACCGGCAACCGGCGGCCTGGGCGCAGGGCTGATCGCCGCCGACGCCCTGGATCAAACGCCGCCGGGATGACCGCTCGGCAGCGCGTTCGATACGATCCGATCGCCCCTGCCATCGAACCGGGGAGTCTCCCGACAACCCTCACCATCGCCGCCGCGCATGCCCTTCTACGTCGTGGTCACCGGAATTCCCGCCAGCGGCAAGACGACCCTGGCTGCGGAGCTCGCTCGCGGGCTTCGGTTCGATCATCTCGACAAGGACACCTTCCTGGACGAGTTGCTCGCACGCGAAGGAACCATCACGGCCGGGCGGCGGCGCGAGCTGAGCCGCAGTGCCGACGCGATGCTCTAATCCGGTGTGCCTGTCCCGCGGACATCGCGGTCGGCCGATTCTCCGCCCGGCGCCGGCATTCCGGCCACCTCGACGCCTTGCGCACGAGGCAATCGCTGCTCATCCAGCTCACGGAAGCCGAACGCCACGGCCCCCTGTTCCCGGGCCCGGTGCTAACCTGCGATACCGGGTCCCCCGTGCCGGCCGAGGTGCTCGCGGAACTCGTTGCGTCGATTCGCGTTCGACTCGCGACTAGAACGATTCCTGACCCTTCCCGCGGGCTACCTCGCTCCGGCAACGAACCATGATCATCTACTCCGACACGCTGGATGGCCTCACCGCCCACGACCTCGAGGGGTTCCTCGCCCATTGGGACTTCACGCCGCCCGAGGGAACGCTCCTCGCCATGCTGAGCGGGAGCGCCCGCGTCGTCCTGGCCCGCGACGGCGACACGTCCCGGGTTTGCGGATACGTCACGGCATTGAGCGACGAGGTGGCCTGCGGATACATCTCGGCGCTGGAGGTCAGGGCGGACTATCGCGGGCGGGGAATCGGGACTGCCCTGTTGGGCCGGATCACCGAGCGACTCGACGTGTTCGGCGTATACCTCTCCTGCGCGCCCTCCCTGCGCGAGTTCTACGAATCCCGCGGCTTCAGCGGCGTCACGGCCCTGTGCAGGCGCAAGGCTCGATGAACCGGCAGCGGGGATCATGACCTCTCCATGACACCGAAAGCCTTCGATTCCCTCGTCCGCCGCCACTTCGGCGAACTCCTCTCCCCGCACGGTTTCAGCGCGGAAGGCAGCAGGCATTCCACTTTCTGGCGACGCATCGAAGGCGACTTGTACCACTTCATCCTCGCCGATCCGCTGCGTCACTCGTCGACCTACGACGTGAAGGTGTTCTTCTCCTCGCCGCGCATCGACGAGAACTTCGCCGGGGGCTTTCCCGATTCGCTGGGCATCCCGAGCGACACGTTCTGCCAGCTCAATGCGAAGGCGGGCATCACCTACAAGGGATCGCACTTTCCCTGCGCCAACGAGACCATTTTCATCAAGGGATTCGAGCAGGCCGTTCGGCCCGCCCTTGTCGAACACGCACTGCCATACCTCGATGCGCTCGCGAGCGTCGAGGCGATGCTCGCCCTCGTCCGGCATCCCTCCTTCCGGCTCCGGGGCGATTGACCGTGCCCAAGCGAGCCCTCGCCCTCGTCAAGGTCTACACCCTCATCGAGCCGGGCCCGGTCGTCCTCCTCACGACCACCGGGCCCACGGGCCCCAACGTCATGCCGATGTCGTGGCACTGCATGCTCGAGTTCGTGCCGCCGCTCATCGGCTGCGTCGTGAGCAACCGCAACTACTCGTTCGAGTTGCTCGCCGCCGCGAAGGAATGCGTCATCAACATCCCCACCGTGGAGATCGCGAAGCAGGTCGTGGGCTGCGGCAACTGCCACGGACCGAAGACGGACAAGTTCCGCAAGTTCGGCCTGACCGCGAGCCCCGCGAAACTCGTGGCCGCGCCCCTGATCGACGAGTGCTTCGCGAGCCTCGAGTGCCGCGTGGTCGACCGCAGCCGCGTCCCGAAGTACGGCTTCGTCGTCCTGGAGGTCGTGAAGGCCTGGATGGACCCGGCGGTGAAGCACCCGCGCACGATCCACCATCGGGGGTTCGGCAAGTTCGCCGTCGCCTCGGAGTCGATCAGGCTGCGCTCCCGGATGATGTGATCGAGGGAACCTGTCCGGCCGGGGCTGGTTGCCAGCCACCCAAAGCGCCGTGCGAAAATGCCGCCATGAAGACTGCCCTCCTCGTCATCGACGTCCAGCAGCTGCTGTGCACCGGCCAGTGGGCCTGCCACGACATCGACGCGGTCGTGGATCGCATCAATGCCCTTGTCGCTCGAGCGCGGGCCGCCGGACAGCCCGTCATCTACATCCAGCACGAGGAGCCGGAGAGCCCCCTCGCCCACGGCACGCCCGGCTGGCAGCTGTACGCGCGCCTGGAGGCGAAGGCGGACGACATCCGCATCCGCAAGACCACGCCCGATTCCTTCCTGCGCACGGAGCTCGATGCAAAGCTCAAGTCGCTGGGCGCCGATTCCGTGGTGATCTGCGGCCTGCAAAGCGAGTACTGCGTCGATTCGACGGCGCGCGGGGCACTGTCGCGCGGCTACCCGGTGACGCTCGCCGCCGATGCGCATTCGACGATGGACAACGGCGTGCTCAAGGCCGCGGAAATCTCGGCCCACCACAACGCCACGCTGGCGGGCATGAGCAGCTTCGGGCCGCGGGTCACCGTGACCCCGGCGGCGCAGATCGCGCTTGAACCCGCGCCCGCGCGCGCCTGACGGGGGGCGACGATGGGGCTTTTCGACTTGCTGCGCGGGGGCATCGCGGTCGCCAAGAGCGTTCGCAAGGTCTCGGAGGACAACGAAAAGGCGCGCGTTCTCGCGACCACGGCGCCGATGGACGCGATCCTCGATGCGTGGATCGCCTCCCAGAACCGCTTCCCCGAGAACTGGCTGTGCGAGCCGCGCCCCGCCGCCGAGGAATCGGCCGTGGCCCGGGCGGGCGAGCGTCTCGGCGCCCCCCTGCCGCCGCAGGTCGCGCAGTTCTATCGCCAGGCCAATGGAATCGCCGTCAAGCAAGGCGACTTCCCGTACCCCTTCCTTCCCGTGGCGGCGCTCGTCGCGGCGGGAGCCCACCGGCCCGCCCTCTCGGCGCAGCTGGCGGACCAATGGGACGAATGGGGCCGCGAGGATGGGCAAGGCCGGGAGCTGCACGTCTTCACCACGAGCCTCATGGACCTCGCGACCGATCGCCCGGAATCCCTGCTCGCCTTTGCGGACGCCGACGCGATCATCTCCCTCACGGTGCCGCGCAAGGGCGCCTGCATCGCATTCGTGCTGCGCGACGGGGCCTACCCCGCCGGAACGATCCTCGAGGTCGAAAACCTCTGCGCGACCCGATACGCCGGCCTCAAGGAATGGCTGGCGATGACCGCCGGCCGCTAGCCGCGCACCCGGGCACGATCGACAGGCGAACGACATGCACTTCAGGTTCATCGGCAGCGGCGACGCGTTCGGCAGCGGCGGCCGCCTCAACACGTGCTTCCAGGTGGTCGGCGAGAAGGTCAACTACCTGATCGACATCGGTGCGTCGTCGATGATCGGCATGAAAGCCCAGGGCATCGACCGCAACGCGATCCAGGCCATCTTCGTCACGCACTTCCACGCCGACCACTTCGGCGGCCTGCCCTTCTTCATGCTCGATGCGCAGTTCTTCAGCCGCCGGACGCAGCCGCTGGCGATCGTCGGGCCGGCGGGTCTCGTTCCTTGGTACGAGCGCGTCATGGAGACTTCCTTCCCAGGCTCGTCCTCCACGAAGCCCCGGTTCGCGCTCGAACTCATCGAGGTCGCCCCTGGCGAGCCCGTGACGGTCGGCGATGTCACGGTGAAACCCTTCCAGGCCGTGCACGGCAATCCGGGCGGGCCCTTCCTGTCCTACCGGCTGGAGGCCGAAGGCAAGGCGGTCGCGTACACGGGCGACACCGAATGGACGGAGGCGCTCGTCGACGCGGGCTTCGAGGCCGACCTGATGGTGGCCGAGGCGTATTTCTTCGACAAGAAGGTGAAGCTGCACCTGGACCTGGATTCGCTCGAGAAAGGCCTCGGGCGCATGCGGCCCCGGCGCCTCGTCCTCACGCACATGAGCGACGACATGCTCGCGAGGATCGGCACCCTGCCGTACGAAACGGCCTCGGACGGGCTGGTCATCGATCTCGGCGGCGCGTGAGGGCGCGGTCACCCGATCCATGAGCGCCCCCGAGTTCCCCCTTCGCCTCGCCATCCCGGTGGACGCGGTGACCCTTGCCGCGCTCTCGGTACAGGTGTTCCTCGACACCTACGCCACCGAAGGCGTACGGCAGGACCTCGCGATCGAGGCGTTCGAGACGTATTCGGTGGCGGCCTTCGCCGAACGCCTTGCCGAACCCGGGCGCATCTTCATCCTCGCGGAAGCCGGATCGGGGCTGCTGGGCTACGCGGAGGTGCTCCTCGCGTCACTTCCGGCACCGGCAGGTGGCGTCACGGGCGCCGAACTCGTCCGTCTCTACGTCCAGCCGGCCGCGCAACGCCACGGCATCGGCCGCGCGTTGCTGTCGAGGATGGAACAAGCGGTCGCCGGCGCGGGCCTCGCCGCCGTCTGGCTCACCGCCTGGGAAGGCAATATCGACGCCCGCGCTTTCTATTCGCGCCTGGGCTACGCGGACGTCGGTGCCACGACCTACACCTTCCAGGGCAACGACTACCCGAATCGCGTCCTCGCGAGGCGGCTGGCCGGGGACTGATCGTCCGCGGATCGGGCCCCGGCGTAAGATCCGTGCTCGTTCACCGTCCGATACCCCCATGCCCTGCGAAGAATGCCGCGAGCTGACCACCCACCTGTTCCGCGGCGTCGATGACCTGGTGAATGCCGTGCGCCTCGCGTCGGAGGAAACCGAGCGGGGCGTCCTGTCGCGCCTCACGACGCGCGAGCTGTCCAACGCGGAGCAGCAGGCGGTCGATTCCTCCCTGTCGAGCGGAGCCCTTCCCCATCGCGTGCACTTCCGCTTCAAGTGCGAGGTGTGCGGCGACCGCTTCACGCTGAGCGCCAACCCCACCACTGGCGAAGGCGGCTGGACGCGGGAAGGCGACGACGTGCCCAGCCCCATCGATCTCAACTCGCCCAAGGACGCCGCGGCCTGGGAGGAGACCGCGATGCACAAGCGACCCTGGCGCGCGGACTTCTTCGAGCGCATCGCCGGGGAGATCGCCTCGGCGCCGGGGCCCGCGAGAATTCTGGAACTCGGTTCCGGCCCCGGCTTTCTCGCACGGCAACTGCTCCAGCGCCTGCCCGAGGTGACGATGCACCTGCTGGACCAGTCGAACGCCATGCATGCCCTGGCCAGGGATCGCCTCGGCGAACTGGCGGCGCGCGCGACCTTCCTCACCGCGAGCTTCAAGGAACCCGATTGGCCCGATCGCCTCGGGCCCTACGATTTCGTGGTGACGCTGCAGGCCGTTCACGAGCTGCGGCACAAGCGCCATGCCTTGCCCCTGCACCGGCAGGTGCGCTCGGTTCTCCGGCCGGACGGCGTCTACCTCATTGCCGACCACTACTGCGGCCCCGGCGGGATGGCGAACGACCAGCTCTACCTGCGCATCGACGAACAACAGGCGGCCCTGCGCGAGGCCGGCTTCACGCAGGTCACGGAGCTCCTGCGCGAGGGCGGGCTCGTGCTGCACCGGGCGGCCTGAGACTCGGTAACGATTCGCCGCTTCACAGACGACCGGATTCGACGGCACCATTCGCGAATTCCCCGGCACGATCGTGTCCTCCCGAGGCCTTCGCCATGACCGTTCTCTACATCGCCAACAAGAACTACTCGTCCTGGTCCCTGCGCCCCTGGGTGCTGATGAAGCAGCTCGGCATCGCGTTCGAGGAAAAGCTCGTGCCTTTCGCCGGCACCGGCCCGCAGGTCGCCTTCCGCGCCTTCTCGCCCACGGGCAAGGTGCCGTGCCTGGTGGACGGAACGACCACCGTGTGGGATTCGCTCGCCATCGCCGAGTACCTCGCCGAAGGCCACCCCGGCGTCTGGCCCGCGGACAAGGTCGCGCGCGCCTGGGCCCGCTCGGCGGCCGCGGAGATGCATTCGGGCTTCGCGGTGATCCGGAACACCTGCGGCATGAACTGCGGCATCCGCGTGAAGCTCCACGAGGTGTCGCCGGCGCTCGCGGCGGAATGGGCCCGCATCGATGCGCTGTGGAAGGAGGGTCTCGAGCGCTTCGGCGGCCCGTTCCTCGCCGGCTCGCGCTTCACGGCCGTGGACGCCTTCTTCGCGCCCGTGGCCTTCCGCATCCAGACCTACGATCCGCCGGTCACGGACGCCACGTCCGAATACGCCTCCCGGCTGCTCACGCTGCCCGCGATGGTGGCGTGGTACGACGAGGCCCTGCGCGAGCCCTGGCGCGACGAACCCCACGACGCCGAGTGCCGTGCGGTGGGCACCTGGACGCGGGACCTGCGGGTGCTAGGATAATCGCCGTCCTGCCGGAGGCCCGGATGTCCGCATTCCAGCTCGCCCAGCTCAACGTCGCCACCCCGCTCGAGGCCCTCGATTCGCCGCGCCTCGCGGATTTCGTCGCGAACCTCGATCGGATCAACGCGCTCGCGGAGCAGTCCCCGGGCTTCGCCTGGCGCCTCGTGGGCGATGCGGTCGACGCGAAGGGCGCCTATCCGCTCGGCCGCGAGGTGATCGCCACGATGTCCGTCTGGGATGGCCTCGAGGCGCTTCAGGCTTTCGCCTTCCGTTCCGGCCATGCGGACGTCATGAAGCGCCGCCGCGAGTGGTTCGCGAAGATGACCGACGCCTACGTGGTCCTGTGGTGGGTGCCGCGCGGGCACCGGCCGGACGTGAACGAGGCCGCGGACCGCCTGGCGCTCCTTCGCGCCCACGGCCCCACCGCGAAGGCGTTCTCCTTCAAGGACGCCTTCCCTGCGCCCGATGCCGAGCCCGCGGGCCAGGCCGGCGAGATCGGCGACAGCTGCCCCGCCTGAGATGGCCACGACCGTTCCGGCCTCCGCTGGCTTTCCGACCCGCTCGCCCGCACTCGCGCCGGCGACCCCCTCGATGAAATCCGCGAAACGCCCATGCAGGAACCAACCCGGAAAGGCGAAGCCATGAACCCCTCCCGACTCTCCCGCCTCGCGGCGATCGGTTCGCTCGCGTTCGCGCTCGGCGCCCTCACCGCGACGGCGCAGGATTCCCCGCCGCAATACACGATCAAGCGCTCGCCGGCCCCGGGGTCGCTCGACCCGCGCATCGGCGCGACGAGCCCGGACTTGCCCCTCAACCGCCGGTACGCCCAACTCACGGAAGGCGAGAAGGCCATCGTGCGCGGCTGGTACGAACCGCTCCGGCCGGGCGACGAGCCGCCCTACCCCGAGCGCGGCCTGCGCCCGATGGTGGAGGCCATGATGAAGATCCAGGGGCGGCTCGGCTACGAAGGCGACCTGCACCTCGATGCGACCGTCGATCCGGACGGCCGCGTGAGCGCCGTGAAGGTGCTGCGCTCGCCGGATTCGGAGATGTCGCGCCTCGCCGCGACGGTCCTCGTCGACACGCCCTTCAAGCCGGCCCTGTGCGGCGGGCAACCGTGCCGGATGGAGTTCCCGGTGCGGCAGGTGTTGAAGCGCGGACCGTAGCCTAGGCGCCCATCAGGTCCGCCATCGCCGCGCGGATTGCCGCTTTCTGCTTGTCGGTCGCCGAAAGGGTCGGCCGCCGGCAGGCACCGACCTCCAGCCCCTGCAGTTCGAGCGCGTACTTGAAGGTCGCGATGCGGTTGTCGGCGAAGATCGCGTTCCAGAGAGTGAGCAGCTTCGCGTGGAGCGCCTTCGCGCTTTCGTGGTCGCCTTCCTTCACCGCGCGCCACAGCGCGATGCACTGACGCGGCGCGGCCGAAGTGAGCATCGAGATGAGGCCGTGCGCGCCTAGCGCGATGCACGGATACAGGAGCGAATCGACGGCGCCGTAGATACGGTTGTCCGGTGCCGCGCCCAGCAGCAAGTCCGCCAGCTGCTTCAGGTCTCCCGCGCTCTGCTTCACGCCATAGACGCCCGGCACCTCCCGCATCATGCGCAGGATGAGGCCCGGCGACAGGTAGTTCCACGGGACCACGTTGTAGACGATGATCGGAAGCCCGCACGCCTCGTGGATCTCGCGGAAGTGCCGGATCATCGACTCGTCGTCCGTCTTGTAGATGTAGTGAACCGGCGTCACCTGCAGCGCCGAGACGCCCAGGTCCGCCACGGCCTTCGCCTTGGCCACTGCCGCGCGCGTGCTGTTGGCGATGACGCCGGCAATCAAGGGACCGCGATCGCCCATCACCCCGGCCACCGTGGCGGTGATGCGCCGGAGTTCGTCCGCCTCGAGGTTGAATCCTTCGCCGGAACTGCCGCCGACCACGAGCCCGTCCACGCCCTGCGCCAGCATGAAGCCGGCCATGGCCTCGAGGGCCCGCTCGTCAACGGATTCGTCGGCCGCCAGCGGCGTGGCGAGGGGCGGCAGGATGCCCACGATGTCTTGCGGGGCGACGATCTTCGGCATGGCGGGATTCCTAGTTGGGTTCGACCTTCGCAATGCGCACCAGCTTCGCGAAGCTCTCGATCTGCTCGTTCACGAACGCGCCGAACTCCGCGGGCGAGGAGAACGCGACCTCAAGGCCCAGGTCGGCGAGCTTGGCGACCACCTCCGGATCCGCGAGCACCTTCCTCACCGCCTCGTTGAGCTTCGCCACCACGTCGCCGGGCGTGCCGGGCGGAGCGAAGACGCCGTTCCAGGTGAGCACCTCGTAGCCCGGGTACCGCTCGCCGAGTGCCGGCACGTCCGGCAGCAGCGAGGAGCGCTTCGTCGTGGTCACCGCCAGGGCGCGCAGCTTGCCGGCCCGCACCTGGGGCATCACCTCGAGGATCGGGTTGAAGACGGCCTGGATCTGCCCGCCCATGAGGTCCGCGAGGGCCGGCGCCCCACCGCGATAGGCCACCGCCACCATCGTCGCGCCCGCCATCGATTCGAAGAGCGCTCCCGCGAGGTGCGGCGACGATCCGGGGCCGGCTGTCCCGTAGTTGACCTTTCCCGGGTTCTGTTTGGCGTAAGCGACGAACTCGGCGAGGTCCTTGGCCGGGAAGACGGGGTTCACCACGAGCACGCTCGGGCTGGTGGTGACGCGGGCGACGGGCAGCAGGTCCTTTCGCGGGTCGTAGGGGAGCGATTTCTGCAGGCTCACGGCAGCGGCGACCGGGCCGCTCGAGAGGAAGCCGAGCGTGTAGCCATCGGGACGCGCCGTCGCCACGGCCGCCGAGCCGATGGTGCCGCCCGCCCCCGTCTTGTTTTCGACGATGACGGGCTGCCCCAGCAGGTCGGCGAGCTTGCGCGCGACGATGCGGCCGGAGACATCGTTGTTGCCGCCGGCGGCGAAGGGTACGACCAGGGTGATCGAGCGGGCGGGCCAGGCGGACTGCGCGTGGGCCGACGCGGCGAGTGCGAGCGAGGCGACAAGCGGGATCGCGCGGGAAAGAACGGCGTGCATGGTTTCCTCCGGAGGAAATCGGGCGCCTTCCACGGGTCGCCTCGGTGCATCGATCCTAGGATCGCCCCTCGGCGCCGTCCATTCCAAAGTGGGCTGCGGGTGATAACCTGTGGTTTAGACCATGCCTCCCATCTCAGAGAGAGCTTTCCACCGCCTTCGGCTCGCCCAGCTCGAGCTGGTATGCCTGCTTTCGGAAACGGGCAGCCTGCGCATGGCTTCCGAGCGGCTGCACGTGAGCGCCCCTGCCCTGAGCAAGAGCCTGCGCGAAGTGGAGCGCCTGGCCGGCGCCGCGCTCTTCGTCCGATCAGCCCGCGGACTCGCCCCCACGCCGGCCGGCGAGGCATTCGCCCACCACGCGCGTGGCATCCTCCAACGGGTGGAGGGGCTGCGGACCAGCGGCCCGGAGACGCAAGCCCGCCGGCCGCGCGCCGTCCTGCGGCTGGGCACCGCACCCTTCGTCGCGTGGAAGCTCGTTCCCCCGGCACTCGAGGCGCTCGCGGCGCACGGCATCCTGCCCTCGCTGTACCTCGTGGAAGGCCGCATCGTCCCGCTCGCCGAACAGCTCGTCCACGGCGAGCTCGACGCGATCCTCACATTGTTCACGCCAGAAGCCCTCGAGGTGTTCGGTTCCGCGGCCCTCGCTCTGGAGCAGATCCGCATCGAGCGGCTCGTCGTGGTCACCGGCCCTGACGATCGCACCGCTTCGCGCCGCGTCACGTGGAAGCGCTTGGCCGGCCGGGACTGGATCCTGCCGCCCTCGACGTACTCGGCCCGCATCCTCGTGCAGCGTGCCTTCCTGGAGGCCGGGCTCGTACCGCCCGTGCCCGTTATCGAGTCGATCAACATCCCGGCGATGCTGGCCCTCGCGCGGCGAGGACTGGGAATCACCCCGGCGTTCGAGTCGACGGTGGGGGATGACCTCGCCATGGGCAGGCTTCGCCGCCTGCGCCTGGATGAGGAACTGCCCGGCGTTCCCATCGGCCTCGCCTACCGCAAGACCACGGCAGACCTCGTCGCGATCCACGCGCTCCGGGACGCGCTGCGCACCCTCCCCAGGGCATTGCCGCCTTTCCGGTAGCAAGCGCCGTTCCGCCGGGTCCGTGTTCCCGGGCGCGCCTATTCCGCTATGATCCGCCGTTCGTATCAATTGATATGAAGTGGATCGCCTCCGCCCCATGCAGACCCTGCGTACCTTCGGCTTCCTGGTGAAGGATGTCTCGCGCCTCTTCGCGCGCAACTTCGAGCGCCACGCGGCAGGGCTCGGCTTCACCATCGAACAATGCCGCGTGCTCGCGCACCTGGCGCGCAACGAAGGCGTCTCCCAGGCCCGGCTCGCCGTCCTCACCGACACGGACCCGATGACGCTCGGCCGCGTGCTCCTGCGGATGGAGGAAGCCGGCCTCGTCGAGCGCCGCATCGATCCCAAGGACGCCCGGGCCCACTGCCTCTTCCTGTGCGAGCCCGCCGCGCCGATCCTCGACCGGATCTGGGCGCACTCCGACGCAACGCGCGAGGAGGCTTTCGCGGGCCTCACCGCCGCGGACAAGAACCAGCTCCTCGCGCTCATGCAGCGCGTGCGGGACAACCTCGACGCGCTGGTGCCCGGCGTCGCCGACCGCGGGCAAGGCATGCCCCGGGCGAAGGCACGCACGAAAGCCGCGGCGCCCAGGCGAAGGAAGGCCGCCTGATGCTCGTCGACATCGTCCGCGTCGCGCTCAACCGCCCCTACACCTTCGTCGTGATGGCGCTGCTGCTCGTCATCATCGGGCCGCTCGCCGCCGTGCGCACGCCCACGGACATCTTCCCCGAGATCCGCATCCCGGTGATCGCGGTGGCCTGGCAGTACACGGGCCTGCCGCCCGAGGAGATGGCCGGGCGCATCAGCACGCAGTTCCAGCGCGCGCTCACGACCACCGTCAACGACATCGAGCGCATCGAGGCCACGAGCTACCCGGGTGTGGGCATCGTGAAGATCTACTTCCAGCCCGGCGTGAACATCGCCGTGGCCAACGCGCAGGTGAGCGCGATCTCGCAGGTGGTGGTGCGCCAGATGCCGCCGGGCATCACCCCGCCCCTGATCCTCAACTACAACGCGGCCACGGTGCCCATCCTGCAACTCGCGCTCTCGGGCCAGGGGCTCTCGGAGCAGCAGCTCTTCGACCTGGGGGTGACGACCGTCCGCACGCCGCTCATCTCCGTGCCCGGCGCCGCCATCCCCTTCCCCTACGGCGGCCGCCAGCGGCAGATCCAGGTGGACCTGGACAGCGCCGCGCTCCAGGCGCGCGGGCTCACGGCCGTGGACGTGGCCACCGCCCTGGCGGCGCAGAACGTCATCATCCCGGTGGGCACGCAGAAGATCGGCAGCTTCGAGTACGTGATGCAGCTCAACAACGCCCCGGCGGCCATCGCGGACCTCGCCAACATCCCCATCCGCACGGTGAACGGGGCGACGATCCTCATGAAGGACATCGCCAACGTGCGCGACGGCAGCGGCCCGCAGACGAACGTGGTGCACGTGGACGGCAGCCGCTCGGTGGTGATGTCGGTGCTCAAGAACGGCACCACGTCGACCCTCGCGATCGTGGACGGCATCCGCGCGAAGCTCGAGCAGGTCCGCGGATCCTTCCCGGAGGCGCTCAAGGTGACGCCCCTCAACGACCAGTCGATCTTCGTGCGGGCGGCCATCACGGGTGTCGCGATCGAGGGCGCCATCGCCACGGCGCTCACGAGCCTCATGATCCTGCTCTTCCTGGGGAGCTGGCGCTCGACGCTCATCATCGCCATCTCCATCCCGCTCTCGGTGCTGGGCTCGATCATCGCCCTCTCCGCGATGGGAGAGACGCTCAACATCATGACGCTGGGCGGCCTCGCCCTCGCCGTGGGCATCCTCGTGGACGACGCCACCGTCACCATCGAGAACATCAACTGGCACCTGGAGCAGGGCAAGGCCGTGGAGCCGGCCATCATGGACGGCGCGCGGCAGATCGTGACGCCGGCCTTCGTCTCCACGCTGTGCATCTGCATCGTGTTCGTGCCGATGTTCTTCCTGGAGGGCGTCTCGCGCTATCTCTTCGTGCCGATGGCCCTGGCGGTCATCTTCGCGATGACGTGCTCCTTCATCCTCTCGCGCACGCTCGTGCCGACGATGGCCAAGTACCTCCTGAAACCCCACGCGCCGCATACCGACATGCACGGCACGCGCGCGACACGGCCGCCCACGAGCAACCCGCTCGTCCTCATCCAGCGCGTCTTCGAGGAGAATTTCGAGGCCTTCCGGGACGCCTACAAGGCCCTGCTCACCCGGCTCATGGGCAGTCGCAAGGCCTTCGCCGCCGGCTTCATGGTCGTGATCGCCGCGTCCTTCGCCCTCGTGCCGTTCCTGGGGCGCGACTTCTTCCCCGCGGTGGACGGCGGCCAGATCCTCATGCACGTGAGAACCCCCGTGGGCACCCGCATCGAGGAAGCCGCGGCGCGCTTCGGCCGCGTCCAGCAGGCCGTGCGCCGCGTGATCCCCTCCGAGGAGATCGCGACGATGGTCGACATCATCGGGCTGCCCCCCTCCTCCATCAACCTCACCTACAACAACACCGGCCTCATCGGCAGCTACGACGGCGACATCCAGATCGCCCTGAAGAAGGGGCACCGGCCGACGGCGGACTTCGTGCGCGAGTTGCGCGAGGTGCTGCCGCGCGAGTTCCCGGACACGACCTTCAGCTTCCCGCCCGCGGACATCGTGAGCCAGATCCTCAACTTCGGCTCGCCCGCGCCCATCGACATCCAGGTGCGCGGCAGCAACCTGAAGGCCAACTTCGCCTACGCGCAGAAGCTCCTCAAGGAGGTTCGCAAGGTGCCGGGCCTCGCGGACGCGCGCATCCAGCAGACCAACAAGCGCCCCGGGTTCGACGTCACGTTCGACCGTGCCCTCGCGAGCCAGTCCGGCCTCACCGCCCGCGACTTGACCAACAACATGGTCACCAACCTCGCCGGCAGCAGCCAGGTCTCGCCCACCTTCTGGCTGAACCCCGCCAACGGCGTTTCCTACCCGATCGTGCTGCAGACGCCGCAGTACGCCCTCGATTCCCTCGCCGCGCTCGCGAACCTGCCCGTGGGCGGCGCCGCGGGCGAGGCGTCGCAGCTCCTGGGCGGCCTCGCGAGCTTCACGCGCAGCAACACCAACGCCATCGTGAGCCAGTACGACATCCAGCCGATGGTGCAGATCCACGCCACCCCGCAGGACCGGGACCTGGGCGCTGTGGCGGCGGACGTGCGCCGCGCCATCGCCGCGCTCGAAGGCGAAGTGCCCAAGGGCTCGTCCGTCGTTCTGCTCGGCCAGGTACGCACGATGGAACGGGCGTTCTCGGGCCTGCTCTTCGGCCTCGCGGGCGCCGTGGTGCTCGTCTACCTGCTCATCGTCGTGAACTTCCAGTCCTGGAGCGACCCGTTCGTGATCGTGACGGCGCTTCCCGCCGCGCTCGCGGGCATCGTGTGGATGCTCTTCGCCACGCACACCACCGTCTCCGTCCCCGCCCTCACCGGCGCCATCATGTGCATGGGCGTCGCCACGGCCAACAGCGTGCTCGTCATCAGCTTCGCGCGCGAACGCCTGGCCGACGGGCTCGACGGCATCGCCGCCGCCATCGACGCGGGCTTCGTGCGCCTGCGCCCGGTGCTCATGACCGCCCTCGCGATGATGATCGGGATGGTGCCCATGGCCCTGGGCCTGGGCGAAGGCGGCGAGCAGAACGCCCCCCTGGGCCGCGCCGTGATCGGCGGCCTCTTCTTCGCGACGGTCGCGACGCTCCTGTTCGTGCCCGTCGTCTTCAGCCTGGTGCACGCGAGGCACGGACGCGAACGCGCGCCCGGCCCCGCTTCCGGAGAACCCCATGCCGCCTGAGAACACCTCCCCGTCCGCGCCGCGACGAGGCGCGAGTCTCCTCGCCTGGGGGCTCGCCATCGCCGCGGTGGCCGTCGTGGTCACGGGCCTCGCCACCCGCTCCGCCGACGCCGAGCGCCTGCGCGAGCGGGCCCAGGCGCAATCCGTACCCACGGTCACCGTGATCGCCCCGGGCAAGGCGGGCAGCGCCGCGGCGCTCGAACTCCCGGGCCGCATCGAAGCCTTCTCGCGCGCGCCGATCTTCGCCCGGGTGGCCGGGTACGTGAAAAGCTGGCACGCGGACATCGGCGCGAGCGTGAAGGCGGGGCAACTCCTCGCGGTGATCGAGACGCCGGAGCTGGACCAGCAACTGCAGCAGGCCCGGGCGGAGCTGGCCAATGTTCGCGCAAGCGCCGAGCTCGCGGCCGCGACGGCCAGGCGCTGGACGGACCTGCTCGCCACCGGCACCGTCACCCGTCAGGGGGCCGAGGAAAAGCAGGGCGACTACGCCGCGAAGCGCTCGCAGGTCGCCGCCCTGCAGGCCAACGTCGAGCGCTACGAGACGCTCAAGCGCTTCAGCCGCGTCGTCGCGCCCTTCGACGGCGTGGTGACCGCGCGCTCGACCGACGTGGGCGCGCTCGTGAACGGCGGCAGCACGCCGGGCAACGAGCTCTTCGTCATCTCGGACACGAAGAAGCTCCGTGTGTACGTGAGCGTGCCGCAGGCCCACGCGGCGGCCATCGGGCAGGGGGCCAAGGCGACGCTCAAGGTGCCAGAGCGGCCCGGCCGCCGTTATGAGGCGACCGTGCAGTCGCTCGCCCAGGCCATCAATGCCGCCTCGGGCAGCATGCTGGTGCAGCTGGCCGCGGACAACGTCGGCGGCGAACTGCTGCCCGGGGGCTACGTCGGCGTGAGCTTTCCGCTCCCGGCCGCGGCCGGCACCCTCACGATCCCGCCCAGCGCCCTGCTCTTCGACAAGGCGGGGCTTCGGGTGGCGACCGTGGACGCGCAGGGCAAGGTGGTGCTCAAGGCCGTCACCGTGGCGCGCGACACGGGCGCGCTCATCGAGATCGCGACGGGACTCGCCGCCGAAGACCGGGTGATCGACAGCCCGCCCGACGGCATCGCGGCGGGCGATGCGGTGCGCGTCGCGACCGCCCGCTAGAACTCGCCCATCCTGTCGAGCACGAGCTGCCACGAGGCTTCGCCCGGCACGAGCTTGTAGTCGAGCTGCCGGCGCTTGCCCGTGGGCTTGCCGTCCGCGCCGTGGATCGGGAAGGTGTGCACGAGCCTTTGCCCCGAGATCATCATGAAGTCGCCGCCGCGATAGCCCTCGGCCGCGCCCTTGAATTGCGCGAGGGGCGGCAGGAAGATGGTCGAGAGCGACTTGCGCTTGTTCGCGCTCCAGGCCGCGACGGTCATCCGGTCCTGCGCGTCGCGCACGAACACGTAGACCTCCGGCGAATTGTCCCCGTCCAGGTCCGCCACGTCCGCGTCGAAGGCCCGCCCCTCCACGGGCAGGCTCACCGCGTCGTTCACGATCTCGAGGCCCTGCGGCACGACGCGCACCTCGTTGCCCTTCGCGACGTTGGGGCTCGAGACGGCGAACGAGATGCCGTCCTTCTCGAGCTTCTTCCCGAAGGCCACCGGGCCGGGCGTTCCGGTCACCGAAACCACCAGCGAATAGGTCGTCGCCTCCGCGCGACGCGCCGCGGCCCGCTCGAGGAAGACCCGGATGGTGTACGTGCCATCGACCGGCAACTGCTGCTTCGCTTCCAGGCCGTTGAGGCTGCCCACGAACAGCGCCTCCTGGCTTCGCGGCAGCAGCACGTTGAAGAAGGCCATGCGGTTGGACGCCTCCATCCGCACCGCCATCACCTGCCCGCCCTTCGCGGTGACGAGATGGTCCACGTACTCGCGGCCCTTGAGCTTGCCCTTCACCGACGCCTGCGAGGCGCCCTTGGCGAAGGCGACCCGCACTTCGCGGCGATCGGGGTCGGCGGGATTGGCGTGGGCCACCGGGGCCCCCAGCAAAGAGCGAGTCCGACGACGAGCGCACGCATCATTTCCGGGGCACCTCCGAGAGGAACTTCACGAGCTCCGCCTTCCACCACTTCGCCTGGCCCGTGGTGCCGTGGCCCGAGGTCTGGTCGCTGGCGGGGATGAGGTGCAGGCGCGCGTGCTTCAGGCGCTTCAGCTCCCGCTCCATGATCCCGAGAGAGGGCGGGTTGCGCTCGTCGTCCGCCGCATTGATGGCGAGGACGTGCGCCTGGACCTTGTCCAGGTGCGCGCTGGCATCGTAGTCGCGCGAGGAATCCCACTGGAAGAGGATGTCGTTGGCATCGCCGCGGAACGGCGCCTTGAGACGCGCGTCGAGGAGCGCATCGGCCTTTTCGCGGTTGGGCGCCAGGCGCTGGAGCGACTGGTCGCCCCCGTTGGTGGCCACCTGGAAGAACACCGAGGCGAACTGGGCGCTCTTCGGCTGCGCGGTGTACTCGCCGCCGCGCCAGTCCGGGTCGCTCCGGATGGAATCGATGATGAGCCGGCGCGTGAGCCAGTTGCGGCCCGCCATCGGCGTGGGCTGGCAGGCCATGGGCACCAGCGCGTCCATCATGTGCGGGTACTTCACGCCCCACAGCCACACGTGCATGCCGCCCATCGAATTGCCGAGCACCAGGCGCAGGCGCTTGATGCCGAGCCCTTCGGTGACGAGCCGGTGCTGCGCGTCCACCATGTCGTCGTAGTTGTAGCGCGGGAACTTCGCCTTGAGGCCATCGGAGGGCTTCGTCGTCTTCCCCGTGCCGATGGCGTCGGGAATGATGATGTAGTGCTTCGCCGCGTCGAGCGGCTGGCCGGGCCGAAGAGCTCGCCCGCGAAAGCGGTCGAGAGCATGTTCTGCGCCGAGCCCGCCGTGCCGTGCAGGATGAGGACGGGCTCGCCCTTGGGATCGCCGATCGCCAGGTAGTTGATGCGAAGCTCCGGCATCACCTCGCCCGTATGGAAGCGGAAGTCCTTCGCGACCCACTGACCTTCCTTCGGCACGACGACGCCTTGCGCCGACGCGGCGGCGAGCACGAGCGCGGCGGCAAGGCCGGCCACCGTGGTCACGATGCGTTGAATCATGGGGTTCCTCCCGGGGGTGCGCCGCTCGATGGGCGGGCTTGGCGCAGATTATGGCAGAGGCGGCCTAGGGCAATCGGTAGCGGAAAGCCCAGAAGTTCTCGAGCGCGCGGTACTCGCACGCCTGCGCGACGTTCGCCACCATCGCCTCCAGTTCCGCCTTCGAGGGGAAATTCTTGAGCACGCGATGCACGCTGCCATCGCGCAGGGGTCGGTGCTGCCAGGTGTCGCCCCCGGCGTCCGTCTCGGCGATGGGCAGTTCCTTCAACTGGACCTCGTTGTTGTCGATCATCACGACCACCGCGCCGGGCGCGAGGCGCGCGTGCAGGCTCGCCAGGAATTCCGGCACCCGACGGCGCGGCACGTGCGAGAGCCACAGGCCCGCGAAGGCCCCCTCGAACCGGCCCAGGGACTCGGGCAGCGCATAGGCGTCGGCCAACGCGAAGGCCGCCTTGTCCGCCCCGGGGCGAAGGCGGGCAAATCCCAGCGGCTCTTCGGTCGCATCCGTCGCCGTGACGGCCATCGCCACGGGGATGAGGTGCTGCGTCCAGAAGCCGGTGCCGCAGGCCACTTCCAGGACACGCCGGCCCGCGAACTGCGCGGGAATCCACGCGCGCAGGAAGGCGATGTCCGCCGCGCGCTCGGGCTTCGCGTACACGGCGTCGTAATACGGCGCGCGCTGCGCGTAGTAGCGCTTCATTTCAGGATCGACGGATGTCACGGGGCTCCTCCGGTTCGCAACGCGAAACGCGCGCCAGTTTGCGGTCCGTCAGGAAAACACGCAAAGGCGGCCGTTTGCACCGCAATGGTGCCATCGTCGGCTTGCCCTCGCGAGGGGCTCAGGTAGACTGAAACTTCGTGCCGCCGGATGCGGCCGATTCCCCCGCCGCCCCTTCCCGAACGAGTCCGAATTGAGCGTCCCCGAACCGCCCCCCGCCCATCTGCCGGTCACCGCCGACAGCCTTCGCGATGCCATCGTCCAGAAGCTCATCTACTCCGTCGGCAAGGATCGCCGTCACGCGCGCGACCACGACTGGTTCGTGGCCACGGCCCTCGCCACGCGCGACCAGATCGTCGAGCGCTGGATGGACGCCACGCGCCGCAGCTATCGCGACGGCAGGAAGCGCGTCTACTACTTCTCGCTCGAATTCCTCATCGGGCGGCTCCTCATGGACGCCCTGTCGAACCTCGGCCTCGTCGAGACCGCGCGCGCCGCGCTCGCGGACCTGGGCGTGGACCTCGAGCGGCTGCGCCACGTCGAGCCCGATGCGGCCCTGGGCAACGGGGGACTCGGGCGCCTGGCCGCCTGCTTCATGGAAAGCCTGGCCACGCTGGGCATCCCGTCCCACGGCTACGGCATCCGCTACGACCACGGCATCTTCCGGCAGGCCATCAAGGACGGCTGGCAGGTGGAACTGCCCGAGGACTGGCTTTCCTCCGGCAACCCGTGGGAATTCGAGCGCCCGGAAGTCTCCTACTCGGTGGGCTTCGGCGGAACCGTCGAAGCCACGCCCGGCCCGGACGGCACCCCGCGCGCCGTGTGGCGCCCCGCCGAAAGCGTGAAAGCCGTCGCCTACGACACGCCCATCGCGGGATGGCGCGGCGAGCACGTGAACACGCTGCGCCTGTGGTCCGCGCGGGCGGCGGACCCGCTGTCGCTGGAGGACTTCAATCGCGGTGACCACGTGGGCGCCCTGGCCGATCGCGTGCGGCTGGAGGCCATCTCGCGCGTCCTCTACCCGAGCGATGCCACGCCCGCGGGCCACGAGCTGCGCCTGCGGCAGGAGATCTTCTTCGCCTCCGCCTCGCTCCAGGACCTGCTCCGGCGCCACCTGCAGCAGCACGGCGAGCTCTCCTCGCTGCCGGACCACGTCTCGATCCAGCTGAACGACACGCACCCGGCCATCGCCGTCGCGGAGTTGATGCGCCTGCTCATCGACGAACGCGGCCTGCCGTGGAACCTCGCCTGGCGCATCACGACCTCGGTCTTCAACTACACGAACCACACGCTGCTGCCCGAGGCGCTCGAGAAGTGGCCCGTCGCGCTCATGGAGGGCCTCCTCCCGCGGCACATGCAGATCATCTACCTCGTGAACGCGTACCACCTGGAGGCGCTGCGCGCCTCGGGCACGACGGATGCGGCGAGCGTGGCGGCCCTTTCGCTCATCGAGGAGAACGGCGGTCGCTACGTGCGCATGGGCAACCTCGCGTTCCTGGCGGCGCGGCGCGTGAACGGCGTCTCGGCGCTGCACACCGAACTCATGAAGCAGACGGTGTTCCGCGACTTCCACGCGCTCTACCCCGATCGCATCGTCAACAAGACCAACGGCATCACCTTCCGCCGCTGGCTCTTCCAGGCGAACCCGGGGCTCGCGAGCCTGATGGACGAATCCATCGGCCCGGCGCATCGCGACGATGCCTCGAAGCTCGCGCTGCTCGCCCCCTTCGCCGACGACGCGTCCTTCCGCGAGCGCTTCCGTGCCGTGCGCCGCGCCAACAAGGTGGCCCTCTCGCGCATCGTCTCGGAGCGGGTGGGCGTGAGCCTCGACCCGGATGCGATCTTCGACATCCACATCAAGCGCATCCACGAGTACAAGCGCCAGCTCCTCAACCTGCTGGAGACCATCGCGCTCTACAACCAGATGCGCGCCCACCCCTCGCGCGACTGGGCGCCGCGGGTGAAGATCTTCGCCGGCAAGGCGGCCGCGGGCTACCACCAGGCCAAGCTGATCATCAAGCTCGCGAACGACGTGGCGCGCGTGGTGAACAACGACCCGGCGCTCCGGGGCCTGCTCAAGGTCGTCTTCCTGCCCAACTACAACGTGAGCCTCGCCGAGGCCATCATCCCGGCCGCGGACCTCTCCGAGCAGATCTCCACCGCCGGCATGGAAGCCTCCGGCACCGGCAACATGAAGCTCTCGCTCAACGGCGCGCTCACGCTGGGCACGCTCGACGGCGCCAACATCGAGATCCGCGACCACGTGGGCGCCGGGAACATCTTCATCTTCGGCCTCACCGCCGAAGAGGTCGCCGCGCGCCGCGCGCAGGGCCTCGACATGACCGACGAGATCGCCCGCTCGAGCGCGCTCGCCGAGGTGCTCGCCGCGCTCGCCGACGGCCAGTACTCGCCGGACGACCGCCATCGCTACAAGGGGCTCGTGCAGGCGCTTCGCCACCACGACTTCTTCATGGTCTGCGCGGACTTCGACGCCTACTGCGCCGCCCAGCGGGACGTCTCCGCCCTCTGGGGCGACGTGCCGGCGTGGTGGCACCGGGCCGTGCTCAACACCGCGGGCATGGGTTGGTTCTCCTCCGACCGCACCATCCTCGAGTACGCGCGGGAGATCTGGACCGCCGTGCCGGGGCCTGCGTAGATGCCCGCCGTCGTGACCCCGTCCCTGCCCTCGAGCGACATCGAGGCGATCGTGGCGGGCCGTCACGGCAATGCGTTCGCGGTACTCGGCGTCCACGAAACCCCGGCCGGCCTGCGGCTTCGCGCCTGGGTGCCCGGCGCCGACTCGCTTGCCGCCGTCGATCGCGAGCGCGGCACGGTCCTCGCGGAACTCGCCTCGCTGCACCCCGGCGGATTCTTCGAAGGGCCCCTCGCCACGCGCCGACCCTACCGGTTGCGCGCGCGCCGCGGCCAGGACGAGTGGCTCGTCGAGGACGCCTACGGGTTCGGACCCGTGCTGGGCCCGCTGGACGACTGGCTCTTCGGCGAGGGGCGGCACGCGCAGCTCTTCGACAAGCTCGGCGCCCACGCGATGCGTCACGAGGGCGCGGACGGCGTGCACTTCGCCGTCTGGGCGCCCAACGCGAGCCGCGTGTCGGTCGTCGGCGATTTCAACGGCTGGGACGGCCGCCGGCATGCGATGCGAAAGCGCGTGGACAACGGCGTGTGGGAGATCTTCCTGCCCGGCGTCGGCGAGGGCGCGCTCTACAAGTACGAGGTGCTCGGGCCCGCGGGCGAGTTGCTGCCGCTCAAGGCCGACCCGCTCGGCTTCGGCGCCGAGCTGCGCCCCTCGACCGCCTCGCGGGTAGCCGAGACCACGGGCTTCGCCTGGACGGATGCGGCGTGGATGGCCGCGCGGCGCGAGCGCGACCCCCGCCGCCAGCCGATGACGATCTACGAGCTGCACGCGGGTTCGTGGCAGCGCGGCGAGGACGGCCGTTGGCTCACGTGGAGCGAACTGGCCGATCGCCTCGTGCCGTACGTGCGGGACCTGGGCTTCACCCACATCGAGTTGCTGCCGGTGACGGAGCATCCCCTCGACGCCTCGTGGGGCTACCAGCCCATCGGGCTCTTCGCGCCCACCGCCCGCCACGGCGATCCGGCGGCCTTCGCGCGATTCGTCGACCGCTTCCATGCGGCGGGCATCGGCGTGATCCTCGACTGGGTCCCGGCACATTTTCCCGAGGACCCGCACGGCCTCGCGCACTTCGACGGCACGGCGCTCTACGAGCACGCGGATCCGCGCCAGGGCCACCACCCGGACTGGAAGACCGCGATCTTCAACTACGGCCGGCGCGAAGTCGCGAACTACCTCACCGCGAGCGCCCTCTTCTGGCTGGAGCGCTACCACGTGGACGGCCTGCGCGTGGATGCCGTGGCCTCGATGCTCTACCTCGATTACTCGCGCTCCGCGGGCGAATGGATCCCGAACGCGCAAGGCGGGCGCGAGAACCTCGAGGCCATCGCCTTCCTGCGGCGCCTGAACGAGACCGTCTACCGGCTGCACCCGGGCGTCCTCATGATCGCGGAAGAGTCGACCTCCTGGCCGGGCGTGTCGCACCCCACCTCCTCCGGCGGCCTGGGCTTCGGGTTCAAGTGGAACATGGGCTGGATGAACGATTCCCTCGCCTACCTGCGCGAGGATCCGGTGAACCGCCGCTGGCACCACGACAAGCTCACCTTCGGCCTGCTCTACGCGTTCACGGAGAACTTCGTGCTGCCGCTCTCCCACGACGAGGTGGTGCACGGCAAGGGCTCGCTCCTCGCGCGCGCGCCCGGCGACGCGTGGCAGAAGTTCGCGGGGCTGCGCGCCTACTTCGCGGCCATGTGGGCCTACCCCGGCAAGAAGCTCCTCTTCATGGGACAGGAATTCGCCCAGGGCCGCGAGTGGAACCATGATCGCGCGCTCGACTGGTGGCAGCTCGACCTCCCCCAGCACCGCGGCATGCAGACGCTCGTGCGCGACCTCAATCGCCTGCACCGGGAAAGGGGTGCGCTGCACGAGCGCGACTGCGAAGGCGAGGGCTTTCGCTGGATCGTCGTCGACGACCGCGACCATTCGATCTTCGCGTGGATCCGCGAGGGGGCGCCGGGCACCTCGCCCGTGGCCGCCATCGCGAATTTCACGCCCGTCCCCCGGACCGGCTATCGCGTGGGCCTGCCCTGCGCCGGGCGCTGGCGCGAAATCCTCAATACCGACGCCGCGGAGTACGGCGGGTCGGGCTGCGGCAACGGCGGCGCCGTGACGACGGAAGGCATCCCGTCCCACGGCGAGGCGCAGTCGGCCGCGATCACGGTGCCGCCGCTCGGCACGCTCTGGCTGGCATACGAGGGCCCCTGACCCCCGCCGCCGCCTTCGGAGAAACGCCATGGAACGCCACACCTACTCGTCCCCCCTCTCCCGCTCCGCGATGGCCTACGTGCTGGCCGGCGGTCGCGGCTCGCGCCTGATGGAACTCACCGAGCGCCGCGCGAAGCCCGCCGTCTACTTCGGCGGCAAGTCGCGCATCATCGACTTCTCGCTCTCGAACGCCATCAACTCGGGCATCCGCCGCCTCGCGGTCGCCACGCAGTACAAGGCCCACAGCCTCATTCGCCACCTGCAGCGCGGCTGGAACTTCCTGCAGCCGGTGCGAAACGAGAGCTTCGACATCCTGCCGGCCAGCCAGCGCCTGGGCACGGGCGACTGGTACATGGGCACCGCCGACGCCGTGCACCAGAACATGGACATCGTCACCGACTACCGCCCCGAGTACGTCGTGATCCTCGCCGGCGACCACGTCTACAAGATGGACTACGAGCGCATGCTCGTGCAGCACGTCGAGTCCGGCGCGGACGTGACAGTCGCGTGCATCGAGGTGCCCGTCGACCAGGCGAGCGGCTTCGGCGTGATGGACGTGGATGCCGAGAGCCGCATCGTTTCCTTCATCGAGAAGCCGGCCAACCCGCCCCACATGCCCGACCGGCCGGGCTGGTCGCTCGCGAGCATGGGCATCTACGTCTTCCGCCGCGACATCCTGGACGAGCAGTTGCGCCGCGACGCCGCCGACCCGCATTCCAGCCGCGATTTCGGCAAGGACATCATCCCGTGGATGGTGACGAACGCGAAGGCCGTGGCGCACCGCTTCACCGAGTCGTGCGTGCGCTCGCGCTCGGAAGGCAAGCCCTACTGGCGCGACGTCGGCACGGTCGATGCCTACTGGGAAGCCAACATCGACCTGACCGACGTGGTGCCCGAACTCGACCTTTTCGACGCCTCCTGGCCGATCTGGACGTACGCGGAGATCACGCCGCCGGCCAAGTTCGTGCACGACACGGAAGGCCGTCGCGGGCAGAGCATCTCCTCGCTCGTCTCCGGGGGCTGCATCGTCTCGGGCGCCTCGGTGCGCCGCTCGCTCCTGTTCACCAAGGTGCACCTGCACTCGTACTCGCGCGTCTCGAACGCCGTGATCCTGCCGTACGTGGATGTCGGGCGCGGCGCGCGCCTCGCGAACGTCGTGGTCGATGCGGGCGTGAAGATCCCCGACGGTCTCGTGGTCGGCGACGATCCGACGCTCGACGCGAAGCGCTTCCGCCGTTCCGAACGCGGCATCTGCCTCATCACCCAACCCATGATCGACAAGCTCGCCGCCTGATGGCCCATCCCGTCCTCGCCGTCGTTTCGGAAGCCTTCCCGCTGGTGAAGACCGGCGGCCTCGCCGACGTGGCGGGCGCCCTGCCGCTCGCCCTCGCCCCGGAAGGCTTCGCCGTCCGCACTCTCCTGCCGGGCTACCCCGGCGTGCTCGCCCGCCTCGAGGGGGCGAAGCCCGTGGTCGACTGGCCCGACTTCTTCGGCGGCCCGGCACGCGTGGTCTCGGGAAGCGCCGCCGGCCTCGACCTCCTCGCCATCGACGCGCCGCACCTCTATGCGCGTACCGGCGGACCGTACGCCGGCCCCGACGGCATCGACTGGCCCGACAACGGCCTTCGCTTCGCGGCGCTCGCCTGGGCCGGGGCGCAGGTGGCGCAGGGGGCGATCGCGGGCTGGCGGCCGGCGCTCGTGCACGCGCACGACTGGCAGGCGGGACTCGTCCCGGCCTACCTGCGTTTCGGCGGCGGCCCGCGCGTGCCTTCGGTGGTGACGGTGCACAACCTCGCCTTCCAGGGCCAGTACCCCAAGGCCCTGCTCGCCGCGTTCCGCCTGCCGCCCGCCGCGTACGGGGTGGACGGCGTCGAGTACTACGACACCATCGGCTTCCTCAAGGCGGGGATCGCGCTCGCCGATCGAATCACCACCGTGTCCCCGCGCTACGCGCTCGAGATCCGCACCTCGGAATTCGGCATGGGACTCGATGGCCTCCTGCGCGAGCGCGCATCCGTGCTCACCGGCATCCTCAACGGCATCGACACCACCGAATGGGACCCGGCGGCCGATCCGCGCATCGCCGCGCCCTTCGACGCGAAGCGCCTCGCCGCGCGCGAAGCGAACCGCGCGGCGCTGCGCCAGCGCATGGGACTCGCGGCCGAGCCCTCGGCGCCGCTTTTCGGCGTGGTGAGCCGACTCACCTGGCAGAAGGGCATCGACGTGCTGCTCGATGCGCTGCCGGAACTCCTCGCCTCCGGCTCGCAGCTCGCGGTCGTCGGCACCGGCGACGGCGCCTTGCAGAACGCGCTCCTGCGGGCCGCCCAGTCGAACCCGGGCCAGGTGGCGGCCTTCATCGGCTTCGACGAATCCCTCGCGCACCTGGTGCAGGCGGGCAGCGACGCGATCCTCGTCCCCTCGCGCTTCGAGCCCTGCGGGCTCACGCAGCTTTGCGCCCTTCGCTACGGCGCGATCCCCGTCGTCTCGCGCGTGGGGGGCCTCGCCGACACCGTGATCGACGCCAACGAGATGGCCCTCGCGGCGGGCACCGGCAACGGCATGCAGTTCTCCCCGGTGACGCGCGATGCCCTCGCCCTCGCCCTCGCGCGCACCCTCGCCGTCTGGCGCGACCGCGAGGCCTGGCAGCGCCTGCAGCGCCAGGCGATGGCGACCGACGTGGGCTGGCAGCGCCCCGCGCGGCACTACGCCGCGCTCTATCGCTCGCTCATCGCCTGACCCATGCGCCGCGTCGCGCCCGGCCGTCCCGAGCCCCTCGGGGTCACGCCCGTTCCCGGCGGCGTCCACGTCGCGTGGCCCTCGGCTCACGCGACGGCGATCGTGCTGTGCCTCTTCGACGAAACGGGCGAGCGCGAGACGGAGCGCATCGTGCTGCCCGGTCGAACGGGCGACGTGCACCACGCCTTCGTCGAAGGCCTCCTTACGGGGCAACGGTACGGCCTTCGCGTGCACGGCCCGTGGGTACCGAAGGAGGGGCACCGCTTCAACGCGGCGAAGCTGCTCGTCGATCCCTGGGCCACGGCGCTGGACCGTCCCTTCGCGTGGCACGAAAGCCTGGCCGGCGGCACGACCGACGACGCGGCGCCGGACGAGCGCGACACCGCCCCCTTCGTTCCGAAGGCGATCGTCTCGATGCCGGGCGATCGCATCACCGGGCCCCGCCCGCGCATCGCGCCCGGACGGCGCATCGTCTACGAACTGCACGTGCGCGGCTTCACGAAAACGCACCCGGAAATCCCCGAGCCGCTTCGCGGCACCTTCGCCGGCCTCGCCCATCCCGCCGCGATCGCGCACCTGAAGAGGCTGGGCGTCACGACCGTCGAGCTGATGCCGGTGGCCGCGGCGATCGACGAGCGCCACCTGCCGCCGCTCGGCCTCACGAATTACTGGGGCTACAACCCGGTCGCCCTCCTCGCGCCGGAGCCGCGCCTCGCCCCGGGCGGCATGGCCGAAATCGCGGCCTGCGTGCGGGCGCTGCACGAGGCGGGCCTCGAGGTGCTGCTCGACGTGGTGCTCAACCACACCGGCGAAGGCGACGAGCTCGGCCCCACCGTCTGCCTGCGCGGCCTGGACAACGCGACCTTCCACCGGCTGCGGGAGGGCGAGCTCGCCGCCTACGGGAACGATGCCGGCTGCGGGAACACGCTCGCGCTCGAGCGCCCGATGCCGCTACGGCTCGCGCTCGACGCGCTGCGCCATTGGGTGCGCGCCGCGGGCGTCGACGGCTTCCGCTACGACCTCGCCACGACGCTCGCGCGCGGGCCGGCCGGATTCGATCCGGACGCGTCGTTCCTGTCGGCGGTTCGCCAGGATCCGGAGCTGCGCGAACTCGTGCACATCGCCGAGCCCTGGGACATCGGCCCCGGCGGCCATCGGCTCGGCGCCTTTCCCGCCGGATGGGCCGAGTGGAACGACCGCTACCGCGATACCGTGCGCCGCTTCTGGCGCGGCGACGGCTCCCTGGCCGGTGAACTCGCGACACGCTTCGCGGGCTCCGCGGACGTGTTCGGGCCGGGGCGCCGTCCCCTTCGGATTCGCTCAACTTCGTGACGGCGCACGACGGCTTCACGCTCGCGGACCTGGTGGCGCACGAACGCAAGCACAACGAGGCGAACGGCGAGGGCAACCGCGACGGCACGGACGCGAATCACGCCTGGAATCACGGCGTGGAGGGCGCCACGGATGACCCGGCCACCACCCGCGCCCGGCGCGCGGACGTGCGCGCCCTCCTCGCCACCTTGCTGCTGTCGCGAGGCACGCCGATGCTCTCCCATGGCGACGAGCTGGGGCGCACGCAGCAGGGCAACAACAACGCCTACTGCCAGGACAGCGCGCTCTCCTGGATCGACTGGGCGAACGCGGATGTCACGCTCGTCGATTTCGTCGGCCGTCTTTGCGCCTTGCGAAACGCCCACCCGGCGCTCCGGGCGGACCGATGGCTCACGGGCGAGCCGCCGGATGGCCATGCGATCGCCGACGTCGAATGGCGCCGGCCCGACGGTGCGACCATGAACGCGGGCGACTGGACCGATCCGGCCGTGCGCACGCTCGTCGCGGCGCTTTACGCGCCCGCAGGCGACGGTGCACCCGAGGACCGCGTCGTCGTCGCCCTCAACGCGTCGCGCGAAGCGGTGATCGTGCAATGGCCCGTCGCGCGCGACGGCAAGCGCTGGCGTGTGGCGATCGACACGGCCCTGGGCACCGGGGACGGCGAGCCCGCGACCGAGCTGGCGGCGCGCACGGTAGTCGTCCTGGTGGAAGACGAGGCACCCGGCGTTCGTCACGGTCTCGAGCCTTCCCTCCTCGCCCGCCTGGCGCGGGCCGCCGGCATCGCACCCCGCTGGCACGACGTGGACGGACGCGAGCACGTCGTCACCGACGACACGCGCCGCGCCCTGCTCGCATCCCTGGGCCTGGCCGCCACCTCCAACGGCGAGGCCCGCGACCGGCTGCACCAGCTCGCGCTGATGGCCGAAGCGCGCCGCATCCCCGCGACGATCGTGGCCCGCGAGGAGGAACCGATCCGCATTCCCATCGCGCGCCTGCCGGGTTTCCCCTCGCGCGGTCGCCTGCGCGTGACGACGGCCGGCGGGACCGTCCACGCCGTCGATTTCTCGATGGACGAATCTCCGCACGAGCGCGTGGCCTCGCCGGATGGCCGCACGATCGAGCGCGCGCTGGTCGGGCTGCCCGCGCTTGCGCGCGGCGTGCACACCCTCGCGATCGAGGATGAGCCCGAAGCCCGCGGGAGCCTGCTCGTTGCGCCGCCGAAGTGCCATCATCCCGCAGCCCTTGCCGACCGCTCGCGCGTATCCGGGCTCGCCGCCCACCTCTACGCGCTGCGCGGCGAATCGGGCCAGGGCGTGGGCGACTTCACGACACTGGTGGAGGCCTCGCTCGCCACCGCGCGCGCCGGGGGTCTCGTCGTCGGCGTGAACCCGCTGCACGCGCTCTTCGCGCACGAGCGCGACCGAGCGAGCCCGTACCACCCCTCGGACCGCCGCTTCCTCGATCCCGCGTATCTCGACGTGATGCGCCTGCCGGGGCTCGCCGAGGCGCCGGAGGCCCGCGATGCGCTCATGCGGCTCGCGCCGCGGTTCGGCGAACTCGAGGCGCGCGCTGCGGTGGATTGGCCGGGCGTGTGGCAGGCCAAGCGCGTCGTGCTCGAAGCCGCGTTCACGGCCTTCGAGCGGCGCACGGCGGATGACGCGCTGCGCCTGCGCTTCGAGCGATTCGTCGCGGAGGGCGGTGAGGCCCTCGTGCGCTTCGCGACCTTCGAGGCCCTGGCGGGCGCGCATCCGGGGCGGGCATGGTCCGACTGGCCGGCGGAATTGCGCTCGCCGGAATCGGCGCACGTGGGCGCCTTCGCCCAGGCGCACGCGGTGCAGGTCCGCTACGCCATGTACCTGCAGTGGCTCTGCGATCGCCAGCTCGGCGACGCGGCGCGCGCGGCCCGTGCCGGGGGGCTCGAGATCGGCTTCTACCGCGACCTCGCCGTCGGCTGCGCACCCGATGGCGCCGAGGCGTGGTCGCAGCCCGGGCTCCTGGCGCGGGGCGCCTCCATCGGCGCGCCGCCCGACCCCTTCTGCCGCGACGGCCAGGTGTGGAATCTTCCGCCGCCCATCCCGCACGCCCTCGCGCAGGACGGCTACGCGCCGTTCCGCGCGCTGATGGCGGCCAACATGCGCCACGCGGGCGCGCTGCGAATCGATCACGCGATGGGCCTCGCCCGGCTTTTCTGGGTGCCCGACGGCGGCACGGGGCTCGACGGCGCATACGTGGCCCACCCGTTTCGCGACCTGCTCGGCACGCTCGCGTTCGAGAGCCAGCGCGCGGGCTGCCTCGTGGTCGGCGAGGACCTGGGCACGGTGCCCGAGGGCTTTCGGCCCGCGATGGAATCGTCGGGCATCCTGTCCACGCGCGTGCTCTGGTTCGAGCGCGATGGGCGGGACTTCCGGCCACCGGCGGCCTGGCCGCTCGAGGCCGTGGCCTGCGCCTCCACCCACGACCTGCCGCCGCTCGCCGGCTGGTGGGCCGGCACGGACATCGAGGAACGCGAGGCGCTCGGCCTCGTCACCGCCCAGGCTGCGCTCGCCGAGTGGCAGGCCCGCTCCGACGACAAACGCGCGCTGTGCGAAGCCATCGCCGGCGCGGGACTCGAGGCGCCCGATCCGGACTCCCCCCAGCCGCCCCTCGCCGCGGTGCACGCCTACCTCGCGAAGACGCCCTGCGCGCTTCGGTTGCTGCAGGCCGACGACCTGGCGGGCGAGAGCGTGGCGCTCAACCTGCCCGGCACGGACCGCGAACGGGACAACTGGCGGCGCCGGGTGCGCGTGAAGTCCGCCGATCTCTGGTCCTGAATGCCCCCTGAAGGTGACAGTCACCTTCAGTCGCCTCCCTCCCGGCGCCAGCGCCGGTAGAGCCACACGAGGGAGGCGGCCATCACGGCCACCGCGAGCAATCGCGTGAGGCCGGCGACGCGGGTATCCGCCGCGAGGAGGCCCCAGCGCGAGAAGATTTCCGTCCAGTCATGGTCGCCGCCGCCCACGAGCGGCAGCACCTGCGAGCGCGCATCGGCCATGTAGCGCGCGACGTTGAGCAGGTTTTCTCCCAGCCACACGCCGCACGCCGCGAAGCCGGCCGCGTGGCCCCGCCGGCGGAAGTCCCAGGCGGCCGCCACGGGAAAGGCAAGCTGGAAGATCGTGCCGCCGTAGACGGAAAGCCGGTTCGAGACGATGCCGACCAGGGGATGACCCGCCTCGTGAAAGGCGAGATTGGCGCTATCCAGGAGGGGAACCCAGCCCTGCGCCAGGTGGAAGCCGAGGCATACCGTCGCGAAGGCCACCACACTTGCCAGGGCCAAGGGCGTTACGCAGGGCGCTTCCTCGTCCTTCCCGAAAGGCGCCATCCGGGCGTCAGGGCTTCTTGCCTTCGAGCCGCGCCTTCAGGTCCGCGAAGGGCGAGAAGGTCGCCCCGGCGGCAGGGGCACTGCCCGCGCCCGTGTTGCCCAGTTCGAGCTGCTTCTGGTGCTCGTTGTCGTGGCAGTACACGCACAGCAGCTCCCAGTTGCTGCCGTCGGGCGGGTTGTTCTCGTGGTTGTGGTCCCGGTGGTGGACCGTGAGTTCGCGCACGTTGGCGCGGGTGAACTCCCGGGTGCATCGCCCGCAGATCCAGGGGTAGAGCTTGAGCGCCCGGTCGCGATAGGTGAGCGCGCGCTGGTCCGCCTGCCGCCGCGCCTCGGCGACGATGCGGTCGAGCTTGCCGGGATCGCTCATGGCCGGCAGCCGCCGGCGGGGCGGGCCGTCACGCGCGATCAGCCGCGGAGCTTCGATTCCTTCTTGAGCTTCTTGGCTTCCTTCTTTTCCTTCGGCGTCTTCTGCGCTTCCTTCTTCACCATCTTCTTCGTGTTCTTGTCCTTGCTGTGGCCCATCGTCATGCCCTCCTGTGTGATCGAGAGACGGCTCCATCATGCCACGGGGCCACCGGCAAGTCAGGGAGGCGCCGGCTTCTCCGTGAGGAACGCCTTCGGCAACGCGTAGTAGCCGGGCGCGGGCACCGGCGCCACGCCCACGACGCGGCCGGCCGCGTCCAGCAGAACCGCGCCATCCATCGCGGGACCGGTGCCCGTGGTGTCGATGAGCGTCCGTGCCCCTTCGTTGAAGACGCGTTTCACGGTCGATTCGAGCAGTTTCGCCTCCCCCGTCGCATCGAGCGTCGCGGCGTAGACCCGCTCGCCGGCCGCCGGGGCGGCGGGCGCGACGGCCATCGGGGAGTCGGCGCCACTGCCTTCGACCGCCAGGCGGCAAAGGCCGAGCGATTCGTTGCGATGGACGACGCGGGCGGAGACGGCCCGCGGGCCGTTGTGCACCTTGAGCTGCGAGCCCGCCCCGAGCGTGGGGCAGGCGACGACCAGGGCGCCCGCCTCGACGGTAGCTCCGAAGCCGAGCGCCGAGACCCGGCCCGACAGGTCATACGCCTCGACACGGCCGAGCGCCCTGCCCGCCTGCGACGCGATCTCGGCGAGCGGTCGCGAAGCGACGGCGGTGGGCGGCTTCACGGAGGACTTGAGCGCGATCCATCCGTAGATCCCCGCCACCAGCATGAGGAGCGCGCTGCCGACGGCGATGGCCACGCCGCGCTTTCGCTTCGTGCCTTCCGCGGCCCGCGCCGAGAGCGCGGTGTCGTAGGCTTCGCGCTGCGCCGGATCCGACAGGACCGCATGGGCCTCGCGCATGCGACGCTCGCGCCGTGCATCCGGCGGCGTCTCGGCTTTGGCGAGGCCGCCGGCGTACCGGTCGAACGCGCGCTGGATCTCGAGGGGGCTCGCCCCCGGCGCAACGCCGAGGACGTCGTAGTGGGTTTCGCGGGGATCGGCCATGGCGGCAATTCTGCCACGCCCCCCGCGCGCGCTCAGGACGCGGCGTGCATCAGGGCGAGAACCGCCTGGTTTCGCAGCGTGCGAAGCAGGCTCAATTCCTCCGGCCGGTAGCGAAGCAGCGCCGGGTCGTCCGCGTCCGCGTAGATGAGCGCCACCACGCGCTTCTTCACCAGCACCGGGAAGAGGATCAGGCCGCGCGCGTCGATGGCGTCGCGGTACCACGCCGGCACGCGGTGGCGGATGTTCTCGGCGTCGCGGTCCTCCACGCACAGGTCGAGGCCCTGCGAGACGGCGGCGTAGAACACGTCCTTGTGCGGCGAAACGGGAATGGCGAAGCCGGACTTCACGAGCGTCTCGGCATCGACGCCGAAACCGTGGCGCGCCCGCAGGCAGTTGCGCTCCGGGTCGCGCACGAGCAGCAAGGCGCGCTTGTAGCCGATGGCGCGGTAGAGCGTCTCCAGGATCATGGGCATCAGGTCGCCCAGGCGGCAATCGCCGGCGAGCGACTCGGTGATGTCCTGCACGCCGGCGGAGAGCAGGCGGCGCCTTCGTTCCGGGTCGTCCGGCGCGGCGACCGGCGCCCCCTCGGCGCTCACCGGCGCGATATAGGGCTCGTCGACGAGCGTATGCGTCTCGGGCGCGTCCTCGGCGAGCGCCTCCATCACGAGCGTGTCCGGGGGTTCGCCGCCGCCGAACTGGCGGGCCTGCGAGACGGCGTCGGCCTTCGACAGGCCGGCGGCCGCGAAATCGGCGTCGCCCCCGAGCACCTCGACGGATTCGCGCACCAGCGAGCGCAGGTTCGCCTCCGAGGAGGGAATGGCGCCGCCGAAGCGCTGCGAAAGCACCTCCAGGCCCGACTGGCGCACGCGCTCGTCGCCGGTGCGCGCGAGATCCGACAGGCGGCCCGAGTAGTCGGCGACGGTGCGAAGGGTGTCCTGCTTGAGGGCCGCGGTGGCCGTCACCTGCGGATCGATCGGCTCCATGCTGCGCACGATCACGTCGGGCAGGTTCCACTCGCGCGCCACGCCCTGGCCGATGTCCGCGTAGCCCACCCCGAGCACCTCGACGACCGCGCGTTCCTCGGCGATGCCCTTGGCGGCGGCCGCCCGGGCGATGGCCTCGGCTTCCTCGGGCAGGTAGAAGGCGACGAGCAGGCGCCCCAGGTGCCGGAACATCGCGCAGATGAAGGCTTCTTCGGCGTCCGTGATGCGGCTTCGCTCGACCAGGCGCAGGGCGATGGTGCCGCTCAGGTAGGCCGCGGCGACCTCGTCCTTGAGGTGCGCGGCCTGCGCCTTGTTCTGCAGGTGCTCGAAGAGCACGAGCGAGAGCGCGATGTTGCGAACGCGCGTGAACCCCAGGATCGACACGGCCCGCGAGATGGTCGAGACGGCGCCGCCGAACTGCTTGTAGTAGGCGGCGTTCACCACGCGCAGCAGCTTTCCGGTGAGCGAGACGTCGCGCAGGATGGCGTTGGAGAGCACGGTCGTGTGCTGGTCCTCCGCCGCGACGATGGCGTTGATGGAGCCGATGGTCGAGGCGAGCGCCGGCAGGTCGCTCTTGTGGCGCATGCGCCGCAGCAGGAACGCCACCGTCGAGGCGCGCGAGCCGTCGCCTTCCTCGGCCGGCGCGGGCTCGGCCCACTCGGCCAGGGCCGCCGCCATGGCCTCGCAATCGGCATAGCGTCGCGCCGGGTCGCGCGCGGTGGCCGTGGCGACGACGCTGTCGAGCCGCTCGGGCACGCCGGGGCGCACGCGCGAGGGGCGCGGCACCTCGCCGGAGCCGACCTGGTGGAGGATGGCGTAGACGGTCTCCCCGGAGAACGCCGGCGCGCCGGTGAGCAGTTCGTGGAGCAGGAGGCCGGCCCCGTAGATGTCGCCCGCCTTGGTGAACTTCGCGCCGCCGATCACCTCCGGGGGGAGGTAGGCCGGCGTGCCGGTGAGGGAGCCCGTGGACTTTTGCGTATCGGCGGAGCGCGCGGCGATGCCGAAATCCATGACGCGCGCGACGTCGTCCCGGGTCACGATGACGTTGCCGGGCTTCAGGTCGCGATGCAGGACGCCCTGCGCGTGCGCATGGCCCACGCCGGCGAGCACCTGGCGCACGAGCCGCACGGCGCGCTCGGGCGCGAGCGGGCCGTCGCGCACGAGGGCCTCGAGCGTGCGCCCTTCCACGTATTCGAAGACGAGCCAGGGCACGCCGTTCTGTTCGATGGCGTCGTGCAGCGCGACGATGTTCGGGTGCTGCAGGCGCCCGACGTGCAGCGCTTCCTCCAGCAGCCGTCGGACGCGATCCTGCGTGCCCGTGCCGTGCGCCGGCGCGAGCCGGAGCGTCTTGAGGGCCACGGTGCGCTCGAGACGCGGGTCGCGCGCGAGGTACACCCGCCCCTGCGCGCCGCGCCCGATCTCTCGCTCGATGAGGAATCGCCCGACCTGCTGCGAAGCGGCGGGCACGGCCACGACGGCCACGGAAAGCCCCTTGGAATCCTGGAGCCTCGATCTTCGCGCGGCCGGCCGGGGGGCATTGGGCCGAAAAGGACCGGAAAGGCCCCCCAAACCCTCACCAGCCGATGCCGGTGTCCTCGCCGTGGTCGCTGGCGGCCCCCCAGAAGGTGCCGTGCTTGCGGTCGATCATCACCGCCGTCACCGGCCCCATCGTGCGCGCCGAGAAGTCGGCCTTGTACCCCATGGCCGCGAGTTCCTTGCGAAGCCAGGGCGGCGACTGGTCGTTGAGCGTGATGCGGCCGGGCTGCGTGTCGTGGTTCTCGAAGGAGGCGCGCATCTGCCACGAGAGGAACCCCGCGGCTTCGGCGGCCTCCTGCGGCGTCATGTTCCACTCCACGAGGTTCAGGAAGTACTGCAGCAGGTTCTGGTCCTGGGCATCCCCGCCCTGCACCGAGAAGGCGAGCCACGGCTGCCCCTCCCTCAGCGCGAGGGTGGGCGTGAGCGTGACGCGCGGGCGCTTGCCGGGCGCGACGACGTTGAAGGGGTTCTCGGCCTCGTCGAGCACGAAGCTCTGCATGCGCTGCGACAAGCCGATGCCCGTCTTTCCGGCGATGACGGCGGGGATCCAGCCGCCGCTCGGCGTCACGGAAACCACCCAGCCTTCCTTGTCGGCCGCGTTGACGCTCGTGGTGCCCGCGAAGAACGCACCCTCGTAGGTGGCCGGGTCGTTCATCACGATGGGCGTGCCGCCGCCCGTGGGCTTCTTCTTCGCGCGCGGCTCGTTCCACTTCCTGAGGAGCTCCGCATAGGGATTCGTCGCATCCATGAAGGGGTACGGGTCGCCGGGGGCGATGGCCGGGTCGTTGCGGTCCGTGCGCACGAGCTTCGCGCGTTCCTTCGCGTAGGCCTTCGAGAGCAGGCCCTTCATGGGCTCGGACGGCGGAAAGGCCGGGTCGCCGTAGTAGAAGTCGCGGTCGGCGAAGGCGAGGCTCGTCGCCTGGTACACCGTATGGATGTATTTCGCGCTGTTGTAGCCCATGCCCTTCAGGTCGAAGTTCTCGAGGATGTCCAGGGCCTGCAGCATCGCCGGGCCCTGCGTCCAGGGCTGGAGCTTGTAGACCTCGATGCCGCGATAGGTCGTCTTCATCGGCTCCTCGAGCTTCACCACCCAGTTCGCGAGATCGGCCTCGGTGAAGAGGCCGCCCTCGGCACGCACGGCCGCGACGAGTTCCTTCGCGATGTCGCCGCGGTAGAAGCGGTCGTAGGCGGCCATGATGGCCTGCTTGCGCGTCTTGCCCGCGGCGAGCGCGTTCTTCTCCGCCTCCACGAGCTTGCGCAGCGTCGCGGCGAGGTCCGGCTGGCGGAAGATCTGCCCGGCCGCAGGCGGCTTCTGGTCCGGGTTGGGCAGCATCACCCGCGGCGTGTCCTTCCACTTGAGGATCTCGCCGCGGAACCGCACGATCTGCCGCACCGTGTCCTGCTCGATGGGGTAGCCGTCGGCCATGCGCAGGGCGGGCTCGAGCACCTCCGCCAGCGAGAGCTTTCCGAACTCCGCGAGCATCACGAGGATGCCGCCGGGCGTTCCGGGCGTGACGGCCGCGAGCGGGCCGAAGGGCGGCGGGTGGTCGTAGCCCTTCGAGCGGAAGAATTCCGGCGTGGCCCCCGTGGGCGCGACGCCGAGCGCGTTGATGCCGATGACCTGTTTCGTGTGAGGGTTCCAGACGAGCGCCTGCGTCTCGCCGCCCCAGTGCAGCACGTCCCACATCGTCGAGGTGGCCGCGATCATGGCGCAGGCGGCGTCGACCGCGTTGCCGCCCTTCAGGAACACCTTGGCGCCAGCCGTGGCCGCCAGGGGCTTGCCCGTGACCGCGATCCAGTCCTGCGCGTGCAGGGCGGGCTTGTGGGTGCGCTGCGCGTGGGCGGCAAGCGGCAGGGCCAATGCGAGGCAGGCTAGCGCGGCAGAGCGAAGGATGTTCATGGCGTCGGGGCGGTGCGGAAGTGGCGCCCAGCATACCGCCTCGCGCCGCGTGTATGCTCGCCGCCATGGCCGACACGATCGATCCCGTCCGCAGCGTCCTCGTGCTGGTGGACTACCAGTCGAAACTGCTGCCGGCGATCCACGGCGGCGCCGGCGCGATCGCGAACGCCGCGCGCCTCGCCGACGCGGCGCGCCTGCTGGGCATCCGCGTCGTGGGCACCGAGGAGAATCCCGCCGGCCTCGGCCCCAACGATCCCGCCATCCGCTCGCGCTGCGACGCGACCCTCGCCAAGCGCCACTTCGATGCCTGCGGGGACGGCCTCGTCGCGATGCTGCCGGTGGCCGGGCGCGCGCAGCCCGCCGACGCGGTCATCGCGGGCTGCGAAACGCACGTGTGCCTGCTGCAGACCGCGTTGGGCCTCCTCTCGGCGGGCCTTCGCGTCTTCGTGGTCGCGGACGCCTGCGGATCGCGCTCGCCCGCGAACCATGCCGCGGCCCTCGAACGGCTGCGCGGCGCCGGCGCCGTCGTGGTCACGCTCGAGATGGTGGTCTTCGAATGGCTGCGCACCTGCGACCACCCGCGGTTTCGCGAGGCCCTCGCCCTCGTGAAGACGGCCGGCAGCACGGGCGATTTCCCGGGCGGCACCGCGTCCCCGGGCTAGTAACCGCGCAACAAACCTCCTTTTATTCTCCAATCCACCGGGAGCCCGTTCCCCGGGACCCGTGCCGCCGCTAAATTCCCCCCATCGCACACGGACGGAGCGGGCGGCATGAATCGACTGAAGGGATGGATGGCGGCGGCGTGCCTCGGGCTCGCCGCGGCCTGCGGCGGCTCGGGCGGCGGCACCACGGGCAGCGTGACCGCCCCACCGCCGGCACCGACGGCACCCGCCGACATCAACCTGCTCTTCTTCGGCAACAGCCACACGGCCGCGAACGACGTCCCGGGGCTCGTGGCGGCTTTCGTGCGCGCCGCCCGCCCCGGCCGGACGGTCGCGGCGGTGATGGAGCCGAGCTGGCTTTTCCTCGACGACCGGTTGCGGCACGGGCCCTCGAAGGACCTGCTCGCGAGCCGGCGCTGGGACGCGGTGGTGCTGCAGGCGCAGAAGTACAGTTCCTCCGGCAACTTCACCTACACCACCTGGGAGGCGGCCGAGTGGGCGCGCCTCGTCCGCGCGCGCGGCGCGGTGCCCGTCCTCTTCCCCGAATGGCCCCGACGCGACCTCAACGAGACGGACGAGATCTTCCGTATCCACCTGTCGATCGCGAGCCAGGCGGCGGCGTGTCTCCCGCCGATCCCGCACTCGTGGGATTTCGCGTTCGCATCCGATCCCGGCCTCGTGCTGCACGCGCCGGACGGCAACCATTCGGCCCCCGCGGGCGCGCTGCTCGCGGCGATGGTGATCGCCTCCACGCTCACGGGCGATTCGCCGGCGGGCCTGCCGTCGCTTCCCGTGACCGGCGTGGACGAGGGAACGCAGGCGAAGCTGCGGGCGGCGGCTGTGCGCGCGATCGCCGCCGTACCGCCGCGCCAGCACTGCCCGGGGGATCCGTTCCTGCCCTAGCGCCGCCGCCCGTGCCGCTGCACGAGGCCCCAGGCGAGCTCGGCCACGGTGTCCGCCAGGTGCGCGGGCTCCCGCACCTCGAACTCGAAAGGCAGCCGCATGAGCTCGCGGGCGTACCAATGCGCTTCATCGAAGGAGCCGCGCAGGAGCACGCCATCCGGATGCGCCTCGATGGCGCCCAGCGTGTGGAAGGTCTCGCGCTTCGCCGTGGCGAGGTCCGTACGCAGGAGGACCTCGACGACGGTCGCTCGGGGCAGCGTCGCGAGCGCGCGCGACAGGTACTCGCCCGCATCGAACCCCTCCGGCCGTTCGAACGGGCGATCCGTCGGCTCGCCGTGGGCCACGCGATCCAGGCGCAGCGTGCGAAGACCCTTCCGCAGGTGGCAGTGCCCGACCACGTACCAGCGGCCGGCGCGGAACACGAGGCCGTAGACGTCGAACTCTCGCGAGGTGAGCGTACCGTCGGCCGCGCGGTACCGGAGCGAAGCGGTGCGACGTGACTGCGCCGTCTCGCCCAGCACGCGCAGGAGCCTCGCGTCCGCGTTCACCCGCGCGTCGCCCACCTGCAACGCCACGCTCTCGCGCATGGCGGCGAGCGCCCTCTTCGGCGCCCCGGGCAGCACGCGGTCCAGCTTCGCCTGCACGCTCTCGATGGCGGGGGCGGCGTCGGACAAGCCCAGCCCGCGCGCCGCGATGAGGCCCAGCGACAGGGCCTGCGCCTCCTCGTCCGTGAACATCATGGGCGGCAGCTTGTAGCCGGGCACCAGGCGGTAGCCGCCGTGGCGCCCCTGCTCCGTGGTGATGGGGATGCCCATCTCCTCCAGCATCGCGATGTAGCGCCGCAGCGTGCGCGGGTCGACCTCCACCCGCCTGGCGAGTTCCGCCCCGCTCAGTTGCCCGTGGGACTGGAGCAGCTCGAGGACGGCGAGGACGCGAAGGGTGGGCTTGGCCATACCCCGACCTTATACAGGAACTAGGGCCGGTTTCGTCCTAATTTCGCCGTAAGGTGGCGGCCATGAACCCGACCCGCCGATTCCTCGCACTCGTACCGCTGGCCGCCTTGCTCACCGTCGCCGGCTGCCAGAAATACGCCGCCGCCGAGGTCCGGCGCGGCATCGACCTGCCCGCCTTCTTTATCATTCCACCGACCGGAGCCGCCCCATGCCCATCCACGATTTCGACTTCCTCGCCGGCACCTGGGACGTCGCCAACCGGCGCCTCAAGGTGCGCCATTCGGGCAGCGACGACTGGGACGAGTTTCCCGGCCGCTCGACCGTCCGGCCGCACCTCCAAGGCATGGCCAACGTCGACGAGATCGCCTTCCCCACGAAAGGCTGGTCCGGCCTGACGATCCGGCTCTTCGACGTCGAGGCCCGCCGCTGGGGCATCTGGTGGGTGAACAGCCGCGACGGCAAGCTCCAGGCCCCCGTGTTCGGGGCTTTCACCGGCGCCGTCGGCGAGTTCTTCGGCGAGGATCTCGACGAGGGCCGGCCCGTGCGGGTCCGCTACCGCTGGACACGGCACGGCACCGACGCCGCGCGGTGGGAGCAGGCGTTCTCCACGGACGCCGGCCTCTCGTGGGAGACCAACTGGGTTATGGACCTGGCGCGCGCCGGCTAGACGGGCTTCTTCAGCGTCACGGCCCCTCGGATCTCGCCCTGGCGGTAGCCGACGGCGTGATCGTCCGGGTAGAGCGCCTTGATCCTCGTCTGCACCGCGGGGCTCAGGCTCGACGCCTCGCCGTGGCAGCTCAGGCAGAGGGGTTGCGTCGGCAGCGCCTTCACGTAGCGGTACCAGGGCTTGCCGTCCACCTGCACGATCTCGGCCTTCTCGAGGCCCGCGCCGCTCTCGCCGGCCGCCACGCGGCGATCGAATTCCTCGAGCGCCGTGCGCTCCCAGGCATCCGGCACCGCCTTGGGGTTGCGGTTCTTGAGGCTCACGCGGCGGATCTGCCAGCCCGATGACTCCGAGGCAGCCTTCGCCAGGGCGGGCGCCTTGTCGCGACATACGCCGATCGCGCCGTCGGCGCCGGACTTCGCGATTTCGTCCGCGAGCGTCGCGACGAGTTTCGGGGGCAACGCAACGGCCACTTCGCGGGCGCCGGCCACCCAGGCGGGCTCCTGCGCGATGGCGGTGCCCGCGAGGGCGAGAAGGGCGGCACCCGCGAGCGGGGCGAGGGCGAGCGACTTCAGGTTCATGGACGAGTCTCCTGACGGGGGTTGGGACGGGCGCCGCGGGGCGGCATGGTATACTCCCACCAGTATACTACGGAGACCGGGAAAGATCCCGGAACGACACGCCATGACCATCATCGCCCGCCTGCACGACGGCGCCCGCATCGAGACCGTCATCGAAGGACGCTTCACGATCGAGTCCGACCAGCCCCCGCCCATCGGCGAGGACAAGGCGCCCTCGCCCTTCGACGTGTTCCTGGCGAGCGTGGCCGCCTGCACGGGCTACTTCGCGCAGCGCTACTGCCGCAAGTGGAAGCTGCCGCACGAGGGCATCGAAGTGGTGCTCGAGCCCGTCTGGGGCGAGCGTCACGCGCTGCAGGAGATCCGCATGAAGCTCGTGGTGCCGCCGGGCTTCCCCGCCGAGCACCGCGAAGGGCTGCTGCGCAACGCGAGCTACTGCCCGGTGAAGAAAGTCCTCGAGAGCCCGCCGCCGGTGGAGCTCGTGCTCGCCGAGAGCCCTTCGTCGCCCTGACCGCTAGTCGAGGCAGGGCAGCGCGTAGAGCGACGCCCGGAGCTTGTCCCGCAACAGGGCCTCCACCGGATCGTCGGTCGCGGGTCCCCGGGCCAGCAGCGCAGCGACACCCTCCCGCGTGGGGAAGTCCCCGCCGGCCGCCTCGAGGGCGCGCATCCGGCCCAGGGCGGCGTTGACGGCCCCGCGGTGCTCGAGCAGCTTCGTCAGTTGCACGTCGCAGCGGGCGATGGGCGTCGGGTAGTCGCGCACCTCCTCGCGAAGGGCGAGGCCGCGTTCGTCCAGCCAGCGCGACAACGCGGACCAGGCCGGGCCGGCCAGGCCCGTCGCGAAATCGGCGTCGACAATCGGAACGGGCTCGATGCGCGGGACCATGAGCATCCTCTCGGGGATGGAAACGGCCCGATTCTATCCGCTCGCCCGTCCGGTGTACCCTTCGTCTCGTCACGCGAGGCGGGAACGGCACATCCCCGATTTCCGCCCGTCCCACAAGAAAACACCGGAGGAGTCCCGCATGAAATCCCGCCTGCGCGTGGCCGCGATCGCGGCCGCACTCGCTGCCCTGCCCGCCACGGCCGCGATCACCGAACTCAAGGTTTCGTCCACCCAACCCTACGGCGAGTTCGCGCGAGGCAAGTACGTGCGCATCGAGGCCGAGGCCCAGGGCGCGCTCGACCCGGCCGCGGAATCCATCCCCGGCCTCGCACAGGCGCCCCGCAACGCGCAGGGCCGCGTCGAGTACCGGGTGCCCGTGACGCTCCTCGTGCCCGAGAAGCGGGCGAGCAACGGCGCGCTGCTCGTGGACGTCCCCAACCGCGGCCGCCCCATCAGCCACGGCCTCTACAACAGCCCGCGCGTGCGTTCCATCGCCGTGGGCTCGCTCGACCAGGGCACCGGGTTCCTCGAGGAACGCGGCTTCACGGTGGCCGTCGTGCAATGGGAGCTGGGCGAAGGCCCGCAGCTGCCCGCCTTCGAAGGCGGCGGCCGCAAGCTCTACGCCGAGGGCGTGGGCTTCGCCGCCTTGCGCGACGTGGCGATCTTCCTGCGCGATGGCGGCAAGACGGGAAACCCCGTCGCACGGACGATCGACCGCACCCTGGCCGTGGGCTACTCGCAGACGGCGCGCCTGCTGAAGAGCTTTGTCGTGAACGGCTTCAATGAGCGGGGGGGGAAGACGGCGTTCGACGGCCTGCACCTGATCCAGGCGGCAGGGGGCGTGATGCCGCTCCTGGACGCCGGCCCCGGTCCCGGCTCCGTCGCTGCCGTCACGCCGGGCCACAGGAACCCCGAACACCGGGGCGTGCACGAGGCGCCCTTCACCTGGGGCGAAGTGATGGCGTCCGTGGCCGGCAAGTACCGCAAGGCGCCGCACGTCGTCGTGAGCAACGCCTACAACGATTACCTCGGCGGCCGGGCCTCGCTCGTGCGCACCGGGCCGGGCAGCAAGGACGACCAGCCGATTCCCGGCAACGTGCGCATCTACGACATTTCGGGCTCGCCGCACATCAACGGCCGCGCCCGCAATCCCGATTGCGGCGAAGGCCCGGGGCAACTCGACTGGGCGCCGGCCGCACGCGCGCAGCTCGTGGCGCTGGACGCGTGGGTGGCCAAGGGCGGGAAAGCGCCGCCCGCGAGCCGCCTTTTCACCCTCGAGGCGCGCCCTGCGGACCCGGAAGTCTTCCAGGCGCCCGCGTACCTTGCCGGCGCCGTGGTGAAGGTGCCGGTGAAGGATCGCGACGGCAACGCGCAAAGCGGGCTGGTGCTTCCGGATGTGGCCGTGCCGATCGCGAGCCACGGTGCGATGAACACGCCGCTCACGACGATGGCGTGCCGGCAGGCGGGCACGTATCGGCCCTTCGCCCTCAAGGCGGACGAACGCAAGGCGAAGAACGACGATCGCCTCTCGCTCGAGGAGCGCTACCCCGGCGGGATCAACGAGTACGTGACGAAGGTGCGGATGGCGGCGAATGCGCTGGTGGCCGAACGCCTGCTGCTGCCGGAGGACGCGACGGTGATCCTGCACGCGGCGGCTGAGAACCCGGCGTTCACGCCGACACGGCCGCGCGCGCGCGGGGCGACGCCGCAGCCGGGAGTTCGCTGATGGCGATCCCTCGAGCGTCACGAACGGTCCATCCCCGCCTGATGTGTTTTCGGCAACGTTCCCACTTGAGGAGACCTGCATGGACCGGATCGTCAAATTTCGACGCGCCATCGGCCTCGCCGCCACCGCGCTTTCACTCGCGGGCTGCACCTCGATGTCACCGGGCGCCGCGCCGGTCGGTGACCCGGGCTTTGGCTTCGCGCTGTGGCCGCCGGGCCGCGCCGACAACGCGATGCTCGAGACCCGCCACGCCGGCAAGAATCCGAGGAACGCCAACTGCATCGGCGAGAACCTGTCGCCCGAGCTGGCCTGGGCCCGCGCGCCAACGGGTACGCGCAGCTTCGTGATCCTGATGGACGACCAGGCCGGCCAGGTCGGCCTTGGTGTCAACCACTGGGTCGCCTACGGCATCGGCCCCGAGGCCAAAGGGCTGCCCGAGGGCGCGGCCGTCGCCGCACCGGCCGGCTTCATCGC
The DNA here is from genome assembly GCA_016711875.1 of Betaproteobacteria bacterium. Taxonomy (GTDB): domain Bacteria; phylum Pseudomonadota; class Gammaproteobacteria; order Burkholderiales; family Usitatibacteraceae; genus FEB-7. Next base: position 603,144 of record JADJSD010000003.1, read on the forward strand.
CGGCAAGAACACGGTGGGCACGCCCTACCTCGGCCCCTGCCCGCCGCGCGGCAATGCGCCGCAGCACTACGTCTACACGCTGATCGCCACCTCGCTCGAACCCGGCGCGCTGCCGCCGGGGCTGGACAAGGCCGCGGTGCTGGAGGCGCTCAAGGGCGGCAAGACGCTCGGCGCCGCGAGCGTGGTGCTGCGCTTCAATCACTGAACGGCTGCAACGAAAAGCCCCGGATGCCGTGAGGCACCCGGGGCTCGCCCGATACGAGCCGCCCGCAGGCAGCGCCGAGATCAGGCCGCCTTCTTCCTCGCCGCCGCCTTCTCGAACGAGATCCCCCCGCCCTTCCCCGCCGACACGACGATCGTGTCCTTGGGACCGAACTTGCCCTCGAGGATGTCCTTCGAGAGCGGGTTCTCGATGGCCTGCTGGATCGCCCGCTTGAGCGGCCGCGCGCCGTAGACCGGGTCGAAGCCGGCCTGGGCCAGTTCCGCGAGGGCGCTTTCCGATACCTCGAGGCCCATGTCCAGCTTCGCGAGACGCTCCGACAGGTAGCGCAGCTGGATCTTCGCGATGCTGCGGATGTTCTCCTCGCCCAGCGCGTGGAAGACCACGATCTCGTCGATGCGGTTCACGAACTCCGGCCGGAACTGCGCCTTCACCTCGGCCATGACCGCCGTCTTGAGGAGCAAGGGATCCGAGCCCGCCATCGACTGGATCATCTGGCTGCCCAGGTTCGAGGTCATGACGATGACCGTGTTCTTGAAGTCCACGGTGCGGCCCTGCCCGTCCGTCATGCGGCCGTCGTCCAGCACCTGCAGCAGGACGTTGAAGACGTCCGGGTGCGCCTTCTCGATCTCGTCGAGCAGGATCACGCAATAGGGCTTGCGACGCACCGCTTCCGTGAGGTGGCCGCCCTCCTCGTAGCCCACGTAGCCCGGGGGCGCGCCGATGAGCCGCGCGACCGAGTGCTTCTCCATGAACTCGCTCATGTCCACGCGGATGAGGTGGTCCTCGGAATCGAAGAGGAAGGACGCGAGGGCCTTGCACAGCTCCGTCTTGCCCACGCCCGTGGGGCCCAGGAAGAGGAACGAGCCGTAGGGCCGGTTCGGGTCCGAAAGGCCCGCGCGCGAACGGCGGATGGCGTCGGCCACCAAGCGCACGGCCTCGTCCTGGCCCACCACGCGCTCGTGGAGCTTCTCCTCCATCTTGAGGAGCTTCTCGCGCTCGCCGGTCATCATCTTGCTCACCGGGATGCCCGTGGCGCGCGAGACCACCTCCGCGATCTCCTCGGCGCCGACTTCCGTGCGCAGGAGCTTCGGCTTGGCCTTGCCGTCCTGGGCCTTGTCAGCCTTCTTCAGCTGCGCTTCCAGCGCCGGAAGCTTGCCGTACTGGATCTCGCTCATTTTCGCCCAGTCGCCCTTGCGGCGGGCGTCTTCCATCACGAGCTTCACCTTTTCCATCTCCTCGCGGATCGTGGCCGAGCCGTGCACGGCGTGTTTCTCGGCCGTCCACACCTCCTCGAGATCCGCGTACTCGCGCTCGAGCTTCGCGATCTCCGTCTCGATGAGCGCCAGGCGATTGCGGGAGGCTTCGTCCTTCTCGCGCTTCACCGCCTCGCGCTCGATCTTGAGCTGGATCGCGCGGCGGTCGAGCTTGTCCATGACCTCGGGCTTGGAGTCGATCTCCATCTTGATGCGCGCGGCGGCCTCGTCGATCAGGTCGATGGCCTTGTCGGGCAGGAACCGGTCCGTGATGTAGCGGTGCGAGAGCTCGGCCGCGGCGACGATGGCCGGGTCCGTGATGTCGACGCCGTGGTGGACCTCGTACTTCTCCTTGAGGCCGCGAAGGATGGCGATGGTCGATTCCACGCTCGGCTCGTCGACCAGCACCTTCTGGAAGCGGCGTTCGAGGGCGGCATCCTTCTCGATGTACTTGCGGTATTCGTCCAGCGTCGTCGCGCCCACGCAACGCAATTCGCCACGGGCGAGCGCGGGCTTGAGCATGTTGCCCGCGTCGATCGCGCCTTCGGCCTTGCCGGCGCCCACCATGGTGTGCAGCTCGTCAATGAAGACGATGATGCGGCCCTCGTCCTGCGCGATCTCCTTCAGGACGGACTTGAGGCGTTCCTCGAACTCGCCACGGTATTTGGCCCCGGCCAGGAGCGAGGCCATGTCGAGGGAGAGCACGCGCTTGTTCTTGAGGCTTTCGGGCACTTCGCCGTTCACGATGCGCTGCGCGAGGCCCTCGACGATGGCCGTCTTGCCCACGCCGGGCTCGCCGATGAGTACCGGGTTGTTCTTCGTGCGGCGCTGAAGGATCTGGATGGTGCGGCGGATCTCGTCGTCGCGGCCGATCACCGGGTCGAGCTTGCCCTGGCGTGCGCGCTCCGTGAGATCGAGCGTGTATTTCTTGAGGGCTTCGCGGGCGCCCTCGGATTCCGGCGTCTCGACACCTTGGCCACCGCGAACCGCGGCGATGGCCTTCTCGAGGGCCGCGGGCGTGGCGCCATGCTGCTTGAGCAAGCGCCCCGTTTCACCTTTGTCGTTCGCGCACGCGAGGAGGAAAAGCTCCGAGGCGATGTACTGGTCGCCGCGCTTCGTGGCCTCCTTGTCCGTCAGGTTGAGGAGGTTGCCGAGGTCCCGCGAGACCGAGATCTCGCCGCCCGTGCCCTCGACCTTCGGCAGGCGGGAGACCGCTTCCGACACGCCCTTCTTCAGGGCCGCGACGTTGACGCCGGCACGCGAGAGCAGCGACGCGGAGCCGCCGTCCTCCTGGTCGAGCAGCGCCGAGAGCAGGTGCGCGGGCTCGATGAAACCGCAGTCGTTGGCGAGCGCGAGGCTCTGCGCATCCGCGAGGGCCTGCTGGAACTTGGTGGTGAGTTTGTCGAGACGCATCGGTGGTATCCTTTTCCTAGCGATTTCGTCGGGAATTCGCGCCGAAAATCGATCGATTACCTCCCAGATGGGGCTTTCCGGCCCCGTTTCAAGGCACTTTCCCACCATGTCCGACCTCTTCCACGAACTCGAGGAAACCGTCACCACCGACGTCCGCCGTGCCCTGGCCGAGGACGTCGGCGCCGGCGACCTCACCGCCGCCCTCCTGCCCGCCGGCAAGGTGGCGAAAGCGCGGCTCATCACGCGTCAGGATGCCGTGCTGTGCGGAACCGAATGGTTCGAGCGCACCGTCGAGCTGCTCGACCCCGAGGCCGAGATCTACTGGCACCACAAGGACGGCGACGACATCGTGGCCGGCTCCAACGTGTGCGAGGTCGAAGGCGACGCCCGGGCCCTGCTCACCGCGGAGCGCACCGCGATCAATTTCCTCCAGACCCTCTCGGCCGTGGCCACGCGCACGCGCGCCTACGTGAAGCGCGTCGAGGGAACGAAGGCGAAGATCCTCGACACCCGCAAGACCCTGCCCGGCCTGCGCATCGCGCAGAAGTACGCCGTGCGCGCCGGCGGCGGCGTGAACCACCGCGTGGGCCTTTACGACGGCATCCTGCTCAAGGAAAACCACCTCGCGGCCGCGGGTGGCGTGGGGCCGGCCGTCCAGGCGGCGCTCAAGGCCGCGAAGCCCGGCGTCATGGTGCAGGTGGAGGTGGAGACCCTCGAGCAGTTGCGCGAAGCGCTCGCCGCCGGGGCGAAGCTCGTCCTGCTGGACAATTTCACCCTGCCGAAGATGCGCGAGGCCGTGGCCTTTGCCGCGGGCCGCGCGGAACTCGAGGCTTCCGGCGGGGTCGATTTCGCGACGGTGCGCGAGATCGCGGAGACGGGCGTGGATCGCATCTCCATCGGCTCGCTCACCAAGGACATCCAGGCCGTCGACCTTTCCCTTCGTTTCCTCCATCACTGACCGATGACCCGCGCCCTCCTCGCCACGCTCGCCCTCGCCGCCGCCTCCGGCTGCGCCACCGTTTCCGGCCCGCCCAACCCGAAGGATCCGTGGGAAGGCTACAACCGCTCGATGTTCGAGGTGAACGACACCGCGGACAAGTACGTCCTCAAGCCCATCGCCCAGGGTTACGACAAGGTGACGCCGGGCTTCGTCCAGCAGGGCGTGAGCAACTTCTTCGACAACATCCAGGACCTCTCCACCGGCCTCAACAACATGCTGCAGGGCAAGTTCGCCAGCGGCGCCGGCGACCTCGGCCGCCTCGTGGTCAACTCCACGATCGGCATCCTGGGCCTGTGGGACGTCGCGACGCCCATGGGCCTCGAGAAGCACAACGAGGATTTCGGCCAGACCCTGGGCTGGTGGGGCGTGCCCTCCGGCCCGTACTTCATCATCCCGCTCTTCGGCCCCTCCACGGCGCGCGACGCCCCTTCGCGCTACGTGGATCCGAGCTTCGCGTACAACCGGCACATCGGGGACGTCGCCTCGCGCAACTCCCTCTACGGCCTGGACATCGTCCGCACGCGCGCCGGCCTGCTCAAGGCCGAGAAGGTCCTGGACGAAGCCGCGCTCGACAAGTACAGCTTCACCCGCGACGCGTGGCTGCAGCGGCGCCGCAACATGGTCTTCGACGGGCGCCCGCCGAAGGACCCGGACGACGAGTAGCCGCCCGCTTTCCCGGAGAAATTCGGTCGCGGCCTTGGAATGACGGCCGCTGGCGGCGTGTTTACCCGGTGTGCGGGCGTTTCGCCCGCCTCACCCGTGGAGGCTTCCATGCGCCCCGCCCTCGTCCGCATCCGCCGGGATTTCCTCCGGCTTGTCCTCGCGGCCGCCGCCACCCTCGCCCTGCCCGCCCACGCCGCCTTCCACCTCTGGACGATCAGCGAGGCGTTCTCCAACGCCGACGGGACCATCCAGTACGTCGAGTTCCAGGCGCTCGCCGGCGGCCAGCAGTTCCTGGCCGGGCACACGCTCACGGCGAGTGGCGGCGCGAGCCCCACCCGCACCCTCTCGTTCGCGACCGACCTTCCCGGCGACACCACCGGCAAGCGCTTCGTGGTGGGCACGCCCGGCTTCGCGGCGGCGGCCGGCATCACCCCGGACTACACCATCCCCGCGGGCTTCCTGAACGTGGGCGGCGGCTCGATCAACTTCGCCGAAAGCTCGGACACGTGGACTTACGGCGCCCTGCCCACGGACGGACGGAGCGCCCTGCTGCGAAGCGGCAGCACGGCCGCCTCCTCGCCCACCAACTTCGCCGGACAGACGGGCGCAATCAACATCGCCCCGGTCTCCTCGGGCCCCGACGTGAACGTGCAGGGCCTGTGGTGGCGCTCGCCCGCCAACAGCGAGTCGGGCTGGGGCATGGCGCTCACGCAGCAGGGCCCGGCCAACAATTCGATCCTCTTCGTGGCCTGGTACACCTACGACACGAACGGCAACCCCCTGTGGCTCGTCATCACCCGCGGCGAACGCGTGGCGGCCAACACGTGGACGGGCGCCATCTTCCAGACCAAGGGGCCGGCCTTCAGTGCGGTGCCGTGGGATCCGGCGCAGGTCACCGCGACACAGGTGGGCACCGGGACGCTCCGCTTCACCGACGCCAACAACGGCACCTTTGCCTACAATGTGAACGGCGTGTCGCAGACGAAGGACATCACGCGCCAGATCTACGCGACGCCCGCCGGCACCTGCACCATTCCCGCCAATTAGATGACCCTCGGGTACAAGCTCCTCCTGGTCTTCATCGCCTTCCTCACGGTGCTCAGCGTCGTGATCGCGATGGCGTTCCGCGAAAGGAAGCGCGCGCGCGAGATTCCCGAGGGCGATCTCGCGGCGCAGCAGGCCGCGGACGGGCGGGTGCTCCTCACGGTGTTCTCCGCCATCATCGGCGGCATGTTCCTCACCCTGCTCACCGCCTGGCTCGTCTTCTTCTAGGCGGGCCCGCGTGTCACGCGGGGGTTCAGCGCGATCCAGGCCGCCACCGGCCCGAGCGTGGGCAGGAGGAGCGATCCCGCCTGGTAGCCGAGAGCGATGCCTTCGCGCAGGGCCGGCGGCCACGCGAGCGCGGGACCGAGCGCCGCTACCGACGCCAGTTGTCTCAGCGCATCGAAGGCGATGCTCCACGCAGGCAGGGCGACCAGCACGGCCACGCCGAGCGCGACGGCCCGCGGGTTCCACGGGCGCCCGAGCGCGAGCGAGAGCGCGAGGAAGAGCGCGATCCCGAAAGTGAAGGTGCGCGTCTTCACCTCGACGCCGACGTCGAGGCTCTCGACCTCCGCGATGCCGGGGCGGTAAGGCGGCACGATCCGCGCTTCGAAGGTGGCCACGCCATCGGCCAGGGCGACCGAGCGAACCTCGACGCCAGCGAGGCCGAGTGCGGGAGCCGCGATCCGTGCCGGCACCCACGCGAGGGCGGCCGAGGCGAAGTACCAGGCCGCCAGCGTGATCGGCAGCCAGGCGAGCGCGCGCAGGGCGAGTCCGAATACCTCGCGCCGGGGCGAGCGCATTTCAGGCCGCCGCGCTCGCGGGGGGTGAGCCGCCAACCGCCGGGCCGGGCGAATCCACGTGCCGGATCCAGAGCAGCCAGACGATCACGGCATCCAGCATGATGAGCGCCTGCCAAGCGTAGAGGTGGGCCCACTCGAACCAGTCGCGGTTCCACTGGCCGAGGTAGAAAAGACTCACGACCCGGGCGAGGTTGAGTGCCTGGATGGCGAGCGCCCCGATCGCGATGCCGGCGGCTCGCTGGCGCCAGGAGGCGGGGTACGCGAGCATTCCCGCCACCAGCACGAGCATCGCCTCGATGCCGTTGCAGCCCGCCTGGATTTCCACCGCGAATCCGCTCTTCCGGCTGTAGAGCACGACCCCCTTGGCCGCCGCGTCGCCGTCGAAGGCTTGGACCAGGCCCGCGCTCGCGGAGGCGACGAACGCCGTCCACGGCTTCACCAGCGCCTGGCCGGGCGGCGTGAGCTCGAAGGCGAAGAGCGCGACGAGGACGAGGACGAACTTGAGGGCGAAATGGCGCAACGCGATCAGGCCCGCGCCGCCAGGTACTCCTTCAGCGCGGGCACGTCGGTGCCGATGACGTCGCAGCGCTGCGGCCGGTCCTCGATGCCCTCGTAGCCGGCAGGCCGCGGCGGACGCTCCCCGAGCGCCTCGACGATCGTCGCCTCGAACTTGGCCGGCAGTGCCGTTTCGATGCAGATCATGGGCGTGCCGCGCTCGCGGATGCGGTTGCCTATCTTCACGCCGTCGGCGGTATGGGGGTCGATCACCATCCCGTAGTCCTTCTTCACCTGGCGGATGGTGGCGATGCGGTCCTCGTGGAGGCTCCGGCCCGAGGCGAAACCCGAATCCTCCTCGATCTTCTCCCAGGCCTTGTCCGTCGACAGGTCGAAGCCGCCCTTCTCGTCCACCTGCTTCCAGAGCCAGGCGACCTTCTCGCCGTCCTGGTCGACCATGTCCCAGATGAAGCGCTCGAAGTTGGAGGCCTTCGAGATGTCCATGGAGGGACTCGAGGTGGCGTGCGTCTCGGCGGTCTTGCGGGGCCGGTAACGACCGGTCCGGAAGAACTCGTCGAGCACGTCGTTCTCGTTGGTGGCGAGCACCAGCCGTTTGATGGGCAGGCCCATGCGCTTGGCCACGTGCCCGGCGAAGATGTTGCCGAAGTTGCCCGAGGGAACGGCGAAGCTCGCCGGCTCGTCGTTCGAGCGCGTCGCCGCGAAGTAGCCCTTGAAGTAGTAGACGACCTGCGCCACCACGCGCGCCCAGTTGATGGAGTTCACCGCGCCCAGGCGGTGCCGCTCCTTGAACCCGGCGTCCGCGTTCACGGCCTTCACCATGTCCTGGCAGTCGTCGAAGACGCCCTTCACGGCGAGGTTGAAAATGTTGGGTTCGTCGAGGCCGTACATCTGCGCGCGCTGGAAGGGGCTCATGCGGCCGTGCGGCGAGAGCATGAAGACCTTCACGCGGCGCTTGCCCTTCAACGCATGCTCGGCCGAGGAGCCGGTGTCGCCGCTCGTCGCGCCCAGGATGTTGATTTCGCGCCCCTGCTTCTCCAGCACGTGCTCGAAGAGGTTCCCGAGCATCTGCATCGCGATGTCCTTGAACGCGAGCGTGGGGCCGTTGGAGCAGGCGAGCAGGTGGAAGTTGTCCTCGAGCGTCCTGAGCGGGGTGATTTCCGGCGTGCCGAAGACTTCCGCCGTGTAGGTGCGCTCGGCGATCGCCTTGAGCTCGCCGCCGGGAAAATCGTCGGCGAAGAAGCGCATCACCTCGAAGGCGAGGCGCGGGTACGGCAGGTCGCGCATCGCATCGAGCTTGGGGCGCGTGATGCGCGGCCACTGCTCCGGCACGGCGAGGCCCCCGTCGGCCGCGAGGCCCTCGAGCAGGATGTCGGTGAAGCTCTGGTTGGCGGCCCGGCCGCGCGTGCTCACGTATTTCATGGTTTCATTTTCGCGCAAATCAGCTGCGGTCGAGGAAGCGTTCGTCGCACTCGGCGTCGAGCGCGGCGGCGAAGGCGGCGGCCGGGTCGGCGCCCGCCAGGGATGGGGGTGCGGAGGCCGCTCGCGGCGCGCCGGCGAGATCGGACAGGCGCGAGGCCATGAAGGCGGCCATCACCGCCTCCACGCCGGCGGCCGAGACTTCGCGCAGGCCCTCGGCCCAGAAGCGGCCCCTTGCCCACGCGCCGGTGATGATCTCGAAGGACGGGAAGTAGTCGACGTGCGCGTGGTGGCTGACGAGTTCATCCGCGGCCGCCCGCAGGACGGCCTTGGAGGCGGCGGTCGAGACCATCACGCTGCGCGGCTCGGCCGTGGCGGCCAGGCCCACGGGCGAGACCGTGAGGAGGATCCGGGCCCCCGTATTGCGCGCCGCGACGAGCGCGATGACTCGCTCGAGGTCGGCCACGACGTCGGCCGCGCGCGCGTTGGTGAAGCGATGGAGCGCCGGATCGAAGGTGCCGGCCACCGCGCCCGGCACGATCGGGTAGGCATAGCCGCCCGGCACGTTCTCCCAGGTCTCCGTGAGGCCGAGCGTGAAGACGAAGACGTCCATCGACTCGACGAGGCGACGCACGGCGGTGAGGTGGTAGTCGCGGTCGGCGAGCGCGTGCGCCCGGCTCGCGAACCCGGCCGGCACCGCGCGCGGGCGCAGCTGGTCCACCCAGCGGCCGTCCTCCCGGAGGACGAAATCGCGCACCGGGTCGCGCTCGCCGAGCGCCTGCTCGAGGAGTTCGCGCAGGTGCCGCGCGGTGTAGATGTTGCCGAAGCGCGCCGGGAAGGCGCCGTAGCCCAGGTCCCGGTCGGGCGGCTCGAGCGGATGGCGCGCCTCGACGGCGAGCACGTGGCCGCCCCGCGCCGCGAGCTCGCGGGCGAAATGCTGCGCGAAGCAGGAGCCGGCCGGGGCGAACCGGGTGTCCTTCGCGAAGACGAACTTGCGGCCGCTGTCGAACGCGACCGCCGCCGCATCGGCGCCGGCCGCCGAAGCCTTCCAGTACCGCTCGCGGGGTAGCCCGTCGTAGGGCGTCGTCATGGGCGCCGCCCCGCGATCCAGTCCTCGATGGCGACGGCCAGCCGTTCGCCATAGCGCCGGTTGCCGTGCGTGAGCCCCTCGGCGAAATCCTCGCGAAGCAGGCCGTCCGCGTTGAGGGACTCAGCCGGCGGAAAGATCGTTTCGCAACCGATGGCGGCAAGCCGTTCGGCGAGGACGCGCGCGTAGCAGCGATACCACTTGAGGCGAAGCGACTCGGGCACGAACCCGAATTCCCGGATGACATCGCCCAGCACTTCCCGGTACGGCGCCCCTTCCGCGTTCTCGCGCGGCGGGGGCGGGAGCACGTGCGCCACCGGCGCCCCCGTCACCTCGCGCACGACCACGAGGGGCTGGACCACCATCTCGGCCCAGGGCGTGACGAAGCGCCGGATGATGGCCTCGTCGATCAGCGGCACGCCGGCGATCACGCCGGGCAGGTCCGGATCGAGGAAGTCGTAGGGGGGGAAGCGCGCGAGCATCGTGAGGGCGTGGTCGTTGCCGCGAATCACGGAGACGACGGGCGTGGTGCCCCGCCAGCCCGCCATCACCTCCCGGAAGGTGGGGTGCACTTGCACGTCGTAGGCGCCGCCGTTTTGCGGCGTGAGCCGAACGAGGTCGCCCAGGTCGCCGCCGGTGGGCATCACCCAGGCGTCGATGGCGCCGAGCGCCGAGCCGGGGCGTGTCACCGCCACGTCGAAGGGGCGCGCCGGCAGGGTGCCGTTGAACCAGCCCTGGAACGTCTCGCCGAAGCGCGGGTCGCGCGGGCCGCCCAGCGTCACCCGCGATCGCCAGTCCGTGGCGGCATCCAGGAACGCGACGCCGTGGCTGTGCGCGAGCAGGTGGAAGGCGGGGCCCACGGGACTAGAGCAGCTCCTCGAGGCGGATGCGGACCACCGGCACGGGAATCGTCGCGAGCGCCTCGATGCGCCGGATGGCTGCGTTGATGTGGCGCTCCTGCGTGACGTGCGTGAGGATCACGACGTCCACCTGGTCCTCGCCCTCGGCCGCCTCCTTCTGGAAGATGGCGTCGATGGAGATCGAGAGGTCCGCGCAGATGCGCGTCACGTCGGCCAGCACGCCCGGGCGGTCGAGGGCATGCAGGCGCAAGTAGTAGGCCGTCTCGACGTCGTCCATCGGCAGGATCGGCGTGTCCGAAAGACGGTCGGGCCGGAAGGCGAGGTGCGGCACGCGGTGCTCCGGATCGGCCGTCGCCATGCGCGTCACGTCGACGAGGTCCGCCACGACCGCGCTCGCGGTGGCCTCCGCCCCGGCCCCCCGCCCGTAGTAGAGCGTGGGCCCGACCGCGTCGCCTTTCACGAGGATGGCGTTCATCACGCCCTCGACGTTGGCGATGAGCCGGCGCGCGGGGACGAGCGTGGGATGCACGCGCAGCTCGATGCCGATGGGCGTGCGCCGCGAGATGCCCAGCAGCTTGATGCGGTAGCCCAGTCCCTCGGCGTAGCGGATGTCGGCAGCCGTCAGCTTGCCGATGCCCTCCACGTAGGCCTTGTCGTGCTGCATCGGGATGCCGAAGGCGATGGCCGAGAGAATGGTGAGCTTGTGCGAGGCGTCGATGCCGTCGATGTCGAAGGACGGATCGGCCTCCGCGTAGCCCAGCCGCTGCGCCTCCGCGAGCACCGTGTCGAAGGGAAGGCCCTTGTCGCGCATCTCGGAGAGGATGTAGTTGCAGGTGCCGTTGATGATGCCGGCCACCCATTCGATGCGGTTCGCCGAGAGGCCCTCGCGGATCGCCTTGATGATGGGCACGCCGCCCGCCACCGCCGCCTCGAAGGCGACCATCACGCCCTTCTGGTGCGCCAGGCGGAAGATCTCGTTGCCGTGCTTGGCGAGGAGCGCCTTGTTGGCGGTGACGACGTGCTTGCCGCCTTCGATGGCGGTGCGCACCAGGTCGTACGCACGCGTCTCGCCGCCGATGAGCTCGACGACGATGTCGACCTCGGGATGCGTCACCACCTTCATCGGGTCCGCCACGAGCTCGATGCCCTCGAGGCTCACCGAGCGGGGCTTGGCGAGATCCTTGGCCGAGGCCATGCGCACGACGATGTCGCGACCGGCGCGGCGCGCGATCTCCTCGCGGTTGCGGCGCAGCACCTCGACGGTGCCGCCGCCCACGGTACCCAGGCCGACGAGGCCCACGCGGATCGGTTTCATTCGACGCTCTTCTGGAAGCGGAAGGCCGTGATGGGCATGCCTTCGCGGAAATAGAACTTGTGGGCCTGCTGGCGCTGGCAGCCCGAATCGAGGGCGAGGACGTCGCAGCCGCGCGCGCGCGCGACGGATTCCATGTAGGCGATCATCGCCTTGCCCGCCCCCTTCGAGCGGAGCGCCTCGTCGGTCACGAGATCGTCGCAGTAGAGCTCCCGCCCGGAGAAGGTCTTCTCGATCACGCGAAACACGGTGATTCCGACCACGCGATCACCCTCGACGGCCACGGCCATCTCCGCCCCGCTCGCGAACACTTGCTCGAGACGCCCGCGGTAGTCCGCCGGAAGCTGGGGACGAAGCTGGCGGTGGATGGCCTCCGCGGCGGCGAGCAGGTCCGGACGGACGATCGCCCCCTTCGCGTCGGTGACGGCCTCGACCCTCATGCGCCGATCCCGTCCTTGCGGAACATCTCCTTCACGCCGCGCACGGCCTGGCGCGAGCGGCTTTCGTTCTCGATGAGGGCGATGCGCACGTGGTCGTCGCCGTAGTCGCCGAAGCCGATGCCCGGCGCCACGGCGATCTTCGCGTCCTTGAGGAGCTTCTTGGCGAACTCGATGGAGCCCATCTTCGCGTACGGCTCCGGGATCTTGCACCACAGGTACATGGAGGCCTTGGGGTTCTCGACCTTCCAGCCGGCCTCGTGCAGGCCCTTCACCATCACGTCGCGGCGGCTCTGGTACTTGGCGCGGATCTCCTCGACGCACTCCTGCGGCCCCTCGAGCGCGGTGATGGCCGCCACCTGGATGGGCGTGTAGGTGCCGTAGTCGTGGTAGCTCTTGATGCGCGCGAGGGCGTGCACCAGGTCCTTGTTGCCGACCATGAAGCCGATGCGCCAGCCGGCCATGTTGTAGCTCTTGGACATCGTGAAGAACTCCACCGCCACGTCGCGCGCGCCGGGAACCTGCATGATCGAGGGCGCCTTCCAGCCGTCGTAGGTGATGTCGGCGTAGGCGAGGTCGTGCACGACCAGGATGTCGTGCTGCTTGGCGAGCGCGACCACCTTCTCGAAGAAGTCGAGCTCGACGCACTGCGCCGTCGGGTTCGAGGGGAACCCGATGATGAGCATCTTGGGCTTGGGGAAGAGCTCGCCGATGGCGCGCTCGAGCTCCGCGAAGAAATCCACGCCCGGCGCCATGCGCACCGAGCGGATGTCCGCCCCCGCGATGATGGCGCCGTAGATGTGGATCGGGTAGCTCGGGTTGGGCACGAGCACCGTGTCGCCGCGCTCGAGCGTGGCGAGCATGAGGTGCGCGAGCCCCTCCTTCGAACCGATCGTGACGATGGCTTCCGTCTCCGGATCGAAGTCCACGTCCCAGCGGCGCTTGTACCACTGGCAGATCGCGCGGCGAAGGCGCGGGATGCCCTTCGACATCGAATAGCCGTGCGTGTCCTCGCGCTGGGCCACCTCCACGAGCTTGTCGACGATGTGCCGCGGCGTGGGTCCGTCGGGGTTGCCCATCGACAGGTCGATGATGTCCTCGCCGGCGCGGCGGGCGGCCATCTTCAGCTCGTTGGTGATGTTGAAGACGTAGGGCGGCAGCCGCTTGATGCGGGAGAATTCGGGGCTCATGGGGGAGGTGGCCGGAAGGCGCTTCGGTGGAACGGTCGACCTTGATTTTACAACGATTCCCCCGCGGCCCGCCCCCTCAGGGTTCGCCGTAGAGGCGTGCCGCGGCCGGATTGCGCGCGAGTGCGGCGGTGCGGGAAGCTTCCGCGGGCGTCTTGTGGCCCAGCTTGTCGAGTGCGCCGGCGAGCACCCAATGCAATTCGGGCGTGTCCCAGCCCTTGGCGATTTCGCCCTCCAGAAGCGCCTTCGCCTGGCCCGGCTGCCCGGCATGGAGCCACGCTTCGCGAGGGCGATGGAAGCCTCGCCGAAGGGCCTCACCGCGTGGTTGGCGCGGGCGAGCGCGAGCGCCCGGGGCGCGTCTGCGGCATCGGCGAGGAAATGGTCGAGCGCATGGCCGGCGGCGGCTTCCGGATGGGACGCGAGCCGCTTCTCGTAGAGCGCCCTCGCCTCGCCCCGCCGCCGCGCCGCCGAGGCCTTGTCGCCCGCCTCGTCCTCCAGCGCCGCGAGCGCATCGAGGAATTCCGGGGCGCCGGTCCGCTCGACCACCCGGCCGTAGAGCTTGCGCGCGCCCGCCTTGTCGCCCGTGAGGGCCAGCACCTCCGCGATATGCTCGTCGACGAGCCACCAGCCCGGCAGTTCGTCGGAGGCCTGCCGGTAGAGCGCGAGGGCTTCGTCGAACCGGCCGCGATCGAGCGCCACGAGGCCCCGCTGCAGGCGAAGCCAGGCCTTCATCGTCGCGGATGCGCCGTGGTAACGGCGCTCGGCGGCCTCGAGCAGCGCCGCGGCCTCCGCGGGCGAGCCGGTCCTCGCCCGCAGCAGGGCGAGCCGCACGAACTGCGTGGGCGTGCCCACCTGGTTCACCAGGGCGCGGTAGGTCGCTTCGGCTTCGCGATAGCGTCCCGAATACATCGCGAGGTCCGCGGCGAGCCCCGCGACTTCGGAAGCCTCGTTGCCCGGGGGGCACGCGGCCACGCGCGATCCGGCGGCCTTCAGGCGATGCAGTGTGTAGTCGAGGCGCGCCTGCAGCAGGCAATGCGACGCGGCGGTGCCGACCGACGGCGGGCGGGTTTCCAGCGCGTCTCGGGCCCGCCCGAAATCGGCGTAGTCGCCGGTGAGGCGCGCACGCTCAAGGTAGAGCGAAACCACTTCGAGGGGAAGCAGGCCGTCCTCCGGTCGGGAGGCCGAGAGCGACCTTCCACGTTCGATCGCCTCGTCGAGGTTGCGCCTTTCGCGGTCATAGTCGTTCGGCCGGATCGTGGCGGCGACGGGCGGCGGGGCCGGTGGAGACACCGCCTTGCCCGCATCGCAGCCGGCGGCAAGCGCGAGCGCGGCGCCCAGCACCAGGCCGGGCGCGAGCGCGACCCGCCTCAAAGCACGCGGTCCCTCAGGTGCGGGAACGCGGGCGGCAGGACGGTGCCCGATTCGTCGCGGGGCGGGTTGATGACCCCGAAGAGGGCATTGATGGTGTGCGGCGCGCCGGGTCCGGAGATCTTGAGGAGCGACGCGGCGAGCAGCCGGTCGACCACGGGATCGTCGTAGCCGCGGCCGTTGGGCCAGCCCGCCGGCGCGTTCACGTCGTAGGTCATCACGTCCGGCAGCACCACGGGCGCCACCTGCGCGACGCAGCCCGAGATGTCCACGTCCGCCTTGCTCGCGGGCGGCACGACCTTCTCGACCGAGCACAGCGTGAGGCCGATGGAGCGCAACTGCGGCCCCACCTCGAAGTGGATGCTCGAGAGCGTGTTCGACTGCGGCCCGACGGTGAAGAGGCCGGCGAAATCGCGGGCATCGTTGACCGGGTCGCCTCGATTGAGGGCATCGCGCTGGTTGTTGAACGAGTTGGCGGCATTGCCCGGATTGAGCATCGCCCCCGTCGGACCGATCGGGACGATGGCCGGGTCGCGCGACAGCAGCGCCGTGGCGATGGCCGGCTGGCCCGTGCGGTCGACGCGGACATAGCGGTCCGGCGCATCGGAGCGGAAGGAATATCCGCCGTCGGTGCTCGGGCCGTTGCTGCTGCTGCAGCCGGCGATCGCGGCAGTGGCGAAAGCGAGGGTGAGCGCGGAGAGCTTCGAGGTCGTCATGGCATCACCCCGCGATCCGGCCCGTGGTGCCCCAGACGCGAACGCGCGAGGAGCCCCCCGCGGTGAGCGCCCCGTTGTCCATCTCGAAAACGATGGCGGAGATGTTGCGTGCGGCGAACGAATCGCGCCGCGGCTGGCCCAGGCGGAAGGCGCCTGCCACGTCCCCGGTCTGCCCCGGTGCCGCGAAGGACGCGACGAGCGCCGTATAGCCCTCGGCGTCGAAGAAGAACGGATCGTTGCGCGTGCCCGCGAAGAACCTGAGCCCGGAGGATTCGAACACCGTCTCGATCGGACCGGACACGGTGCCCGCGCCGGGGACGTTCTCGAGCTGCAGGCCGCATTCGCCGCGGCCGTTGCGTCCGAACCGCGCCCGGACCTCGACGTCGGCCACGTTGTCGAAGCTGCCGCCGACCTCGCGGTCGATGTGGAAGGTGTAGATGACGTTGCGGTCGCACGGGATGTCGCCGTCGATGCGCGATCGCGGCGCGGAGCGGCCGGCGAAGGTGATGGCGGCCACGGTGCGGCCCGAATTCTGCGGGGACGGGAATATGAAGACGTCGGCCAGGTCGGCGGCCGGGTCGGCGTCGGCACCCGGGGATTCCGCGTGGTCGGCCGACATCACGGTGACGCTCGTGGCGAGCACGGCGGCGATCGCGAGACCGCGCGGCAGGCCGCGAAGGAAAGGGAAGGCGTTCATCGTTTCATCTCCGGTTGTCGTGGGCATTCGGGGAAACGCAAGCTCTCTAACGGCGCGCCGATCATAGTCCGTGCGCCGAACCCGTGTCATCGACTTATTCGTAATCCCCACTCGCGATAAGGGCATCGGGGTGCGAAAATGCGCGCATGAAGATCGATCGCGAAAGCGCCGAGGGCCGGAATGTCTTCACCGCCTACGACGAGGGCTGGGTGGAGGTGTCGGGACGCCGCCATTCGGCGAACATCGTCGTGGCAGGCGAGCGGATCGTGCCGGGATGGACGGCCGGCGGCTTCGAAGGACTGCAGGTGGCGGAAGTCGAGGCGCTCGCGGCGATGAAGCCGGAGATCCTGCTGCTCGGCTCGGGCCGCGCGTTCCGCTTTCCCTCGCCCGCCCTCCTCGCCCCGCTCTACGCGGCGCGCATCGGCGTGGAGGTGATGGACACCCGCGCCGCCTGCCGCACCTACAACATCCTGCTCGCCGAGGGGCGGGCGGTCGTCGCCGCGATCATCGTCGATTGACGTGCACGGCCGCCGCGAAGGCGGCCCAGGCGGCCAGGCCGATGGCCGCAAGCGCGAGCGTCATGGGAACGTACCCGCCCATCGCCGTGAGCAGCCACGCCGCGAAGAACGGCCCCACCGCGCGGGCGATGAGCACGGGCGTCGCCATGAGGCCCGTGAGCGCGCCGTAGCCGTCCCGCCCCCAGATCTCCGCCGGCACCGTGCCGCGCACGATCGTCATCACGCCATTGCTCGCGCCATAGATGGCCGCGAACACGACGATCACCCAGTCGACGGCGCCCGCGAAGGCGAGCACCAGCATGGCGGCCGGGAAGGCGAAAAGCGCGATCGCGCCCACGCGCGAGGGCGTCGCCCGATGGGCGAATCCGAATTCGACGATGCGCCCGGCAACCTGCATCGGGCCGACGAGGGCGCCCAGAAACGCCGCCTTCTCCGGCGTGAACCCCTTCGAGACGAGCATCGCGAGCAGGTGCAGCGTGATGCCGGAGAAGGCGAGCATGTTGAGCGTGAAGGCGATGGCGAGGGCACGGAAGTGCCAGTCGGCCAGGAGCTTCGCGCGGCCCGCGCGGTCGTCCGCCGCCCCACGCGGTTCGAGGGAGGACCGTCCCTCGCGGGGCAGGAAGATCGCGTGCAGCGGCACGCAGACCACGAGATTGATGGCCGCGAGCACCAGCATGGCGTCGCGCCAGCCGAAGGAGGATTCGAGCCATTGCGTGAGCGGCCAGAACACGGTGCTCGCGAGCCCGCCCGCGAGCGTGAGGACGGTGATGGCCTCGCGCAGGCCCTGCCGGAAGACGAGGGCGAGGCTCGCGAAGGCCGGCTCGTAGAGCACCAGGCCCATCGCGAACCCCAGGCCGGCCCAGGCGGCGTAGAGCGCCCAGGTCGCGGTGACCTGCGAGAAGGCGGCCAGGAGAACCGCCGCGAGCAGCGAGCCGATCGCCATGGGAAACCGCGCGCCGTGGCGGTCGATGACCCGGCCGACCGGGGCGGCGACGAGACCCGAGATGAGCAGCGCCACGCAATACGCGCCGACCACGGTCGGCGAGTCGATGCTCAGGTCCCTCGCCACCTGTCCCATCACCACGGCGAAAGCGTAGTAGACGCTGCCCCAGGAGACGATCTGGGTGACGCCCAGGGCCGCGACGACCGACCAGCGGCGCGAGGGTCCGGAATCGGCCTCAGGCAAGCGCGCGCAACTCCCTCAGCAGGACGGAGAGGACCGCCAGGTCGAGGGGGCCGGCACGCTTCAACTCCTCGCGCATGGCCGCGAGGCGCGCGATCGGCTGCGCGTAACGCTCCTTCCACGCGGCGAGCATCGCCGGCGCCCCGGCCCCGGCCGGCGAGAGTTTCACGACGGCGGCGGTGAGTGCGCGTTGCTGGGCCGCGAGGTCGTCGCGCAGGGCGTTTCGCGCGAGGGCCTGCCACGAGGTGTCCGTGGGCAGCGCCGTGATGCGTTCGCCCACCCAGCGCAGCTCGAGGTCGCCCGCGAGCGCGAAGTACAGGCCCGCCACCGACTCGACGGGTCGCTTCTCGCCCTCGGCCACCTCGGTGGCGTCGAGCACCGCATAGAGCGATCCGAGGTTCGCGAGGCGGCGCGCGAGGGGGTCGGGAACGCCCTGCCCGGAAAGGCGCGTCACCATCGCCTCCCACGAGGCGCGGTCGTCCGCGGCGAGGATGCCCGGCAGGCTTTCGCCGAAGGCGGCGACGGCGGGCTGGAAGATCTCCAGCACCTGGGCGATGGGCAGCTTCTCGCGGCGCCGGCGCAGGAACCAGAGCGTCGCGCGCAGCACGAGGCGCCCGGCCTCGATGAGGATTTCCGACTGCAGGCTGGAGGGAACGCGGTTGTCGAGCGCGTCGACCTCGGCCCAGAGCGCCTCGAAACCGAAGATGTCGCGCACGAGCACGAAGGCGCGGACGACTTCCTCCATGCTGGCGCCCGTCTCCTCCTGCATGCGATGCACGAAGACCGAGCCCACGCGGTTGATCATGGTGTTGGCCACCACGGTCGCGACAATCTCGCGCTTGAGCGGGTGCCGGGGCAGCGCCTCCGCGTGGCGCTCGCGGATCGGCTGCGGGAAATAGGCCGCCAGGGCGCGTGCCACGTACTCGTCGTCGATGAGCGTGCCCTTCACCAGCTCGTCGAAGAGCACCATCTTCGAATAGGCGAGCAACACCGCGCGCTCCGGGGCCGTGAGGCCGGCCTTCGCCGCGCGGCGCTCGAGGATCTCGTCGTCCGCGGGCAGGAATTCCACGGCGCGGTTCAGGCGCCCCATCTTCTCCAGCGCGCGCATGAAGGCCGCCTGCGCGTCGAGGAGCTTTTCGCCGCGCACGCCCGAGACGGAGAGCGACTGCGTCTGGAAGTAGTTGTCGGCGAGCACGAGGTGGCCGACTTCCTCGGTCATCTGGGCGAGCAGCTTGTCGCGCTGCTTCACCGTGAGCTCGCCGTCGGCCACCACGAGCCCGAGCAGGACCTTGATGTTGACCTCGTGGTCCGAGCAGTCGACGCCCGCCGAGTTGTCGATGGCGTCGGTGAAGATGCGCCCGCCGCGTCGGGCGAACTCCACACGGCCCAGCTGCGTGAGGCCCAGGTTGCCGCCTTCCGCCACCACCTTGCAGCGCAGCTCGCCGCCGTTCACGCGGATCGCGTCGTTCGCGCGGTCGCCCACCTCGGCGTGGCTCTGGTGCTGCGCCTTCACATAGGTGCCGATGCCGCCGTTGTAGAGGAGGTCCACGGGCGCGCGCAGGATGGCCTTCATGAGTTCCGCGGGCGTGAGGTGCGCCTCGGCGATGCCGAGCGCCTTCTGCACCGGCGCGGAGATCGCGATCGCCTTGGCCGAGCGCGCGAAGACGCCCCCGCCCTTCGAGATCGCCGCCTTGTCGTAGTCCTCCCAGGACGAGCGCGCCAGGGCGAAGAGGCGCTCGCGCTCGGCGAAGCTCTTCTCGCGATCCGGATTCGGGTCGAGGAAGATGTGGCGGTGGTCGAAAGCCGCCAGGAGCCGGATGTGGGGCGAGAGCAGCATGCCGTTGCCGAAGACATCGCCCGACATGTCGCCGATGCCCACGACCGTGAAGTCCCCCGTTTGCGTGTCGTGGCCCATCTCGCGGAAGTGGCGCTTCACGCTTTCCCAGGCGCCGCGCGCGGTGATGCCCATCTTCTTGTGGTCGTAGCCGGCGCTGCCGCCCGAGGCGAAGGCGTCCGCCAGCCAGAACCCGTACTCGGCGGAAACGCCGTTGGCGTAGTCGGAAAAAGCCGCCGTGCCCTTGTCCGCGGCCACCACCAGGTAGGGGTCGTCCGGGTCGTGGCACACCACGCCCGCCGGCGGCACGACCTGCCCCGCGACGAGGTTGTCGGTGATGTCGAGCAGGCCGCGCAGGAAGTTCCGGTAGCAGGCGACGCCCTCGGCGAGATACGCCTCGCGATCCGATGAGGGCGGGGCCGCCTTCAGCACGAACCCGCCCTTGGAACCCACCGGCACGATGACGGCGTTCTTCACCATCTGCGCCTTCATGAGGCCCAGGATCTCGGTGCGGAAGTCCTCCGGCCGGTCGGACCACCGCAGCCCGCCGCGGGCGACCTTGCCGCCGCGCAGGTGGATGGCTTCGAAGCGGGGCGAGTACACGAACACTTCCCAGAGCGGCCGCGGCTCGGGCAGTTCCGGCACCTTCGCCGAGTCGATCTTGAGGGCGAGGAAGGGCTTGCGCCGGCCGCCCTCACCCGCCACCCAGTGGTTCGTGCGCACCGTGGCGCGGATCACCGACAGGAAGCGGCGCAGGATGCGGTCCTCGTCGAGGTTGGCCACGCCTTCGAGCGCGACCATCACTTCGTCGCCGAGCCGCTTCTGCTCGACCGTGCGTTCGCCGGCGAACGCCGGGTCGAAACGCGCGTGGAACAGCGCCGCGAATCGCACGACGATGGCCGGATGCGCGGCGAGCGTCTGCGCCAGGTAGGCGAGGCTGAAGGGGAAGCCGGCCTGCTTGAGGTACTTGGCGTAGGCGCGAAGCACCACCACGTCGTCGGGCAGCATCGCGGCGGCGGGCGTGAGGCGGTTGAAGGCGTCGTTCTCGATCTCGCCCTTCACCACGCGCAGGAGCGCCTCCTCCGTGGGGGCCTTGATCGCCTCGACGTCGGGAATCTCGCGGCTCGCGCGCACGCCGAAGTCGTGCAGGAAGACGCTGGCGCCGTCCCGCCGGCCGATCTCCCACGAGACCTCGTCCAGGGCCTCGAGTCCCATGTTCTCGAGGATGGGCAGGCTCCCGGAGAGCGGCACGCGGGCGCCCGCGCGATAGACCCGCAGGCGAAGCGAGCGCGCGTCGGACTCCACCGGCCGGTAGAGCGAGACGGCGTGCGGCTCGCCCGCGCCGAGGCGCTCGAGCACCGCGATGTCGCGCACGGCCGCGCGCGCGCTCACCGCCTCGCGGTAGGCGACGGGGAAGCGATAGGCGCGCAGGGCCGCGACGGCCCGGTCCTCGCCGGCCGACGCCGCGAGGCACTCGCGAAGGTCGTCGTCCCAGCGCCGCGTGGCGAGCTCGATCTCCGTCTCGATGGCGCGGGCGTCGGCCTTCGCCTCGTCCCGGGGCGAGGTGCGCACGAGCACGTGGATGCGCGCGAGCACCGCGTCGGTGAGCTGCAGGTTGTATTCCGCGCTCGTGCCCAACAGGTGGGCCATGAGCACGGACTGGATCTTCAGGCGCACGTCCGTGTTGTAGCTCTCGCGCGGCAGGTACACCAGGCACGACCAGAAGCGACCGTAGACGTCGCGACGCAGGAACACGCGCGTGCGGCGCCGGTCGCCCAGGCGCAGGATCCCGAGCGCGATCTCGAGCAGCGTGTCCTCGTCCACCTGCAGCAGCTCGTCGCGCGGATACGACTGCAGCATCGACACGAGATTCTTGTGGCCGTGGGAATGCGGCGGGAACCCGGCCCGCTCGACGATGCGCGCGACCTTGCTGCGCAGCAGGGGCACCGTGCCCGGGTCGGCGTGGTACGCCGAGCTCGTGTACAGGCCCACGAAGCGGCGCTCGCCGGCGACCCGCCCGGCGGCGTCGAAGCGCTTCACCCCGATGTAATCGAGGTAGCCGGCGCGGTGCACGGTCGCACGGGAGTTGGCCTTGGTGAGCACGAGCGGGCGCGGCTCTCGGGCCAGGGCCTTCAGCCGCGCCGGCAATTCCTGGAAGCTCGCCGAGACGCCACCCAGGCGGGGCTCCCGCAGCACGCCCAGTCCCGTGCCGGCGACGATGCGCAGCAAGTCCTCGCCGCCCACGTTGGAGAGCTGGTAGTCCCGGTAGCCCAGGAACGTGAAGTGGTTGTCGACGACCCACGACAGGAACTCGCGAACCTCGGCGGCCTCGGACCGGTCCACGCCCTTGGGCACGCGGGCGAGCTCCTTCGCGATCTCCTCCATGCGGGCGCGCATGGCCGGCCAGTCCTCGACCGCCGCGCGCACGTCGGCGAGCACGGAGAGCAGGCCGTCGCCCAGCGCCTTGAGCCGTGCCGGCTCGGTCTCGCGGTCCACCTCGACATGGATGTACGACTCGCCCGCGCCGCTCTTGCCGGCCTGCGCGAAGGCTTCGAGTTGCCCCTCGGGGTCGCGGCGCGTGCGGACGAGCGGGTGAACGAGCAGGTGCACCGTGCAGCCCTGCCGCGCGAGTTCCAGCGAGACCGAGTCGACGAGGAAGGGCATGTCGTCGTTCACGATCTCGACGACCGTGTGCGGGGAGGACCACCCGTGCTCCTCGGCGCGCGGGTTGTAGACGCGCAGCTTGGGCGTCCCCGTATGGAAGCGCCGGGCGAAGGCGAGGTGGGAGAGCGCGGCGCCGTAGAGATCCTCGGGCGCGCGCTTGCCGAGATCCTCGGTGTCGACCTGGTCGTAGTAGAGCGCGATGAACTCGCGGGCCTCGGCGGCGGCGGGCGCGGGAAGGCGCACGCCGGCGAGCTTGAGGACGGGGTCGAGAACGGCGTTGGTCGCCTCGGGAGCGGGTGTCGGCATGGGGCCTCGTTATTGTCTTGGCGGTTCCGGCCCGCGTGCGCCGGGCCTCGTGGGCCCGGCCCCGAGGCCGGATCGTGCCCTCCATTCTGGCTCATCCCGCCCGGAATTGGCGCGACCGGCCCGCTCCCCCGTAGGATGCCGTCATGGAAACGAATTTTCCCCGCTACCGGCGCGTCGGCATCCTGGGCGGCATGGGACCGGCGGCGGCCCTCGACCTGCAGGCGAAGATCCTGGCGCTCACGCCCGCCACCCGCGACGAGGACCACCTGCCCGTCGTCACCTGGAACGTGCCGCAGATTCCCGACCGCGTGGCCGCGATCGAGGGACGCGGGCCGTCCCCCCTGCCCGCCATCGCCGAGGGCGCGCGTTCCCTCGAGGCCGCCGGGGCCGAGGCCATCGCCATCGCCTGCAACACCGCCCACCACTGGGCCGAGGAACTGCGTTCGCTCATGCGGGTGCCGCTGTTGCACATCGTGGACGCCGTGGCCGAGGCCATCGCGGCGCGTCCGGCGAGGCCGGCCCGCATCGGACTCATGGGTACTCGGGGCACCCTGGCCTCCGGCTTCTACGGCCGGCGACTCGAGGCGCTGGGGTTCGCCTGGATCGCGCCGGACGAGGCCTGCCAGGCGGCGTTCATCGACCCGGCGATCGCCGCCGTGAAGCGCGCGGACCGGACGGGGGCGGTCGAGCATTTTTCCGGGGCGGCCCGCGACCTTCGCGAGCGCGGCGCGGATCTCCTGCTGCTCGGCTGCACCGAGCTGCCCCTCGCCCTTGCAGGTTCCGGCTTCGAGACTTGCAGCCTGGATGCCAACCACGCCCTCGCCCAGTCCGTGGTGCGCTTCGCCCTGGGTCCGGGCCGGGAATCCTGAAGCGGGGCCGGGCGCCACCGATTCGTGCGTCGGGTGCGCCAGGGTGGTGCGCCGGGCCTGCCCTTCCCCGCCTTTACCCGGCGAAACGATCGGGCACGGCCCTTGCTGGTGCTCCCGTGAGCGGCGTGCCGGGCGATGCAGTATCCTGTTTCCCGGCAGCGACCGCGTGCATTTTCGCAGGCGCCACCGAGCGGTCGCGTCGCACATCAAACCAGAGGAGGTTCACCCCATGATTCGCCAATCCCGGGCCGCCGTCGCGGCCATCGTCCTCGCGCTCACCGCCGTTCCGGCACTCGCGCAGGATCTCACCGGCACCCTCAAGAAGATCAAGGACTCCGGCACGATCACCATCGGCCACCGCGAGACCTCGATCCCCTTTTCCTATCTCGACGACAAGCAGCAGCCCATCGGCTACTCGATGGACATCTGCGCGGCGATCGTGGAGGAGGTGAAGAAGGAACTCGCCCTCACGCAACTCACGGTGAAGTACAACCCCGTCACGCCCCAGACCCGCATCCCGCTGCTCGCCAACGGCACCGTGGACATCGAATGCGGATCGACAACCAACACGCTCACGCGCCAGAAGCAGGTCGCCTACGCGCCGATCACCTACATCACGGGCACCAAGCTCCTGGTGAAGAAATCCTCGAAGATCAAGTCGTACAAGGATCTCAAGGGCAAGACCGTCGTCGTGACGCAGGGCACGACCAACGAGCGCGTCATCAAGGCGCTTTCGGACAAGGAGAATCTCGGCATCAAGTTCCTGAACGCCAAGGACCATGGCGAATCCTTCCTCACGGTCGAGTCCGGCCGCGCGGTCGCCTTCTCGATGGACGACATCCTGCTCTACGGCCTCGTCGCCAAGGCGAAGAACCCGAAGGATTTCGAGGTCGTCGGCGATTACCTCTCCTACGACCCGTACGGGATCATGTACCGCAAGAACGACGACGACCTGGGCGTCGTCGTGCGCCGCGCCGTGGGCAAGCTCTTCGCCTCGGGCGACATCAACAAGCTCTACAACAAGTGGTTCCTGGAGAAGCTGCCCTCCGGCGAGACGATGGGCGTGCCGATGAGCCCGCTGCTCAAGGCCGCGATCACGCTGCAGAACCTGCCGGACTGAACCCGGCCTGAAGGACGGGGGGCGGCTCGCCGCCCCCTTTCGTTTCCTCTCCCGTTCCCGGACCCGCGATGGACTGGAAAGTCTTCCTCGAGATGGCGCCTTCGGGCGGCATGACCTACCTGGGCTGGCTGGGCTCGGGCGTCGTCTGGACCCTCACCGTCTCGAGCTTCGCCTGGATCATCGCTTCGCTGGTCGGCGGGTTCGTCGGCGTCGCGCGCACCACGCCCGTCCCGTGGCTGCGGGCGATCGGCACGGTCTACGTCGAGATCTTCCGCAACGTCCCGCTCCTCGTGCAGATGTTCCTCTGGTATTTCGTGATGCCCGAGGTGCTGCCCAAGGCCCTGGGCGACTGGCTCAAGCAGGACCTCCCCAACGCCCTCACCCTGCCTTTCGCCGCGCAGTTCAGCCTGTGGGAGCTCACCGCGGCCATCCTGTGCCTGGGTCTCTACACCGCCTCGCGCGTGGCCGAGCAGGTGCGCTCGGGCATCGAATCGCTTCCCCGCGGCCAGACCAACGCGGGCCTCGCCATGGGCCTCACGCTGCCGCAGGTGTACCGTCACGTGACCCTGCCGATGGCCTTCCGCATCGTCATCCCGCCGATGACGAGCGAGTTCCTCACCATCTTCAAGAATTCATCGACGGCGCTCACCATCGGCGTGCTCGAGCTCACGGCGCAGAGCCGGCAGATCTCCGAATACACGTTCAAGACCTTCGAAGCCTTCACCGCCGCGACCCTCATCTACATCGTGATCACGCTCACGGTCACCTTCGCGATGCGCGCGCTCGAGCGCCGCGTCGCCGTGCCGGGTTTCATCGCCCAGGCGGGGGGGCACTAATGGGCGGAGAGTTCGACTGGAGCGTCATCTGGAAGTACCGCGAGGCGCTGTGGGACGGCCTCGCCACCTCCTTCAAGCTCTTCGGCATCGCGCTCTCCGGCGGCATCTTCTTCGGCACGCTGCTCGCCATGGCGCGCCTGTCGAGCCTGAAGGTGCTGTCCTACCCGGCCGCGGGGTTCGTGAACCTCATCCGGTCGATCCCCTTCATCATGGCCATCTTCTGGTTCTACTTCCTCACGCCGATGATCGTGGGCAAGTTCACCGGCCAGCAGGGAGAGGCGGTGGGGCCGTTCACCTCGGCCATCGTCGCGTTCATCATGGTGGAGTCGGCCTACTACTCCGAGATCATCCGCGCGGGAATCCAGTCGATCCCGCGGGGCCAGCCCTGGGCCGCCTACGCCCTCGGGATGAACTACTGGCAGTCGATGGGCCACGTGGTGCTGCCACAGGCCTTCCGCAACATGCTGCCCGTGATGCTCACGCAGGCGGTGATCCTCTTCCAGGACACCTCCCTCGTCTACGTGGTGGGCCTCAAGGACTTCCTGGGTGCCGCCTCGAAGGGCGGCCAGATCACGGGCCGCATCGTCGAACTCTATATCTTCGTCGCCGTCGTCTTCTTCCTCATCTGCTTCCTCGCCTCCTGGGGCGTGAAGAAGCTCAACGCCCGGCTCGCCGTCGCGCGATAGGACTGCCCCGCCATGACCGACCCCCAAAGCCCGATGATCGACCTGCGCGCCGTGAGCAAGTGGTACGGCGCCTTCCAGGTGCTCACCGACTGCACGACCCGGGTGAAAAAGGGCGAGGTGGTCGTGGTCTGCGGACCCTCCGGATCCGGCAAGAGCACGCTCATCAAGACGGTGAACGGCCTGGAGCCCTTCCAGAAGGGCGAGATCATCGTGAACGGCGTCTCGGTGGGCGACGCGAAGACGGACCTCCCGAAGCTGCGTTCGCACATCGGCATGGTCTTCCAGAACTTCGAGCTCTTTCCCCACATGTCGATCACCGACAACCTCACGATCGGCCAGGTGAAGGTGCTGGGCCGCTCGAAGGACGAGGCCACGCAGCGCGGCCTGAAGCTCCTGGACCGCGTCGGCCTGATCGCGCAGAAGGACAAGTACCCCGGCCAGCTCTCCGGCGGCCAGCAGCAGCGGGTCGCCATCGCCCGCGCCCTGTCGATGGACCCCATCGCGATGCTCTTCGACGAGCCGACCTCCGCGCTCGACCCGGAGATGATCAACGAGGTGCTCGACGTGATGGTCGACCTCGCCAAGGAAGGCATGACGATGATGGTCGTCACCCACGAGATGGGCTTCGCCCGCAAGGTGGCCCACCGGGTCATCTTCATGGACCGCGGGGCCATCGTCGAGGACTGCACCAAGGACGAGTTCTTCGGCACGGCCCGTTCGGAGCGGGCGCAGCAGTTCTTGTCCAAGATCCTCCACCACTAGGCGTTTTTGGGGTAATTTTGACCTCTACGCGCCCAAGGCCGGGAGGAAACGTCGCCACCGAGCGACGCAAACTCCGGCTTTACGCGAGGTTTTGCGCGGAAACCGTTGACTGATTTGGACTTTCGGACGAAACTCAGTTCCATGAATCGCTTGACCGCCATCGGCATCGCCTCCCTCGTCGCCTACGGGGTTCTCCTCGTCGCGAAGTGGGGTGACGCCCCGGCTGAGCGCGAATCGACTCCCGCCTCCGTTCGGACGGCTTCCGCGGGCTTCGCAGGCACCCCGGCCCGCGGCGATTCCATCGTCGTCGCCAACAACGCGTCCCGGGCAGGCGCCATGCCGCTGGCCGCCCCGGTCTCGGCGCCCATCGCCGCACGCCCGGTCTCCGGCGTCGCGGCCGACTTCCGCAACACGCGCGACCTGAAGGCCTTCGTCGATGCCCTGAACGCCCGCAAGGGCCAGCTCACGGCCGAGGAGCGCTTCTACCTCGCCAAGGCCCTCGAGTCCTGCCTCTTCGCCAACTCCGTGAACGAGGACCTCGCCTCCTACAGCGCCAA
Organism: Betaproteobacteria bacterium; assembly: GCA_016711875.1. Taxonomy (GTDB): domain Bacteria; phylum Pseudomonadota; class Gammaproteobacteria; order Burkholderiales; family Usitatibacteraceae; genus FEB-7. The sequence goes on from JADJSD010000003.1 coordinate 630,471, forward strand.
GCAGCGCAAGCAGTTCCTCGCCTCGTTGCCGGCCGGCGACCCGACCGCGCCCCAGCGCATCGCCGCCTACGACACCGTGGACGACGCCGCGCGCTGCGTGCGATTCCAGGGCGTCAAGATCTCGCAGCGGGAAATCGACGATCACTACCGCTCGGCCGCCCAGCTCGGCGATGCGCGTGCCCAGGCGAAGATCCTCACGGCCGAGTTGCAGAGCCGCCTCGCCGCGCAACCGCGCGACGAGAACGGCGGCCCCTCCCGCCTCGCCCCCGAAGACCTCGCCCGCATCGTGACCCTCCTCGAGACGCGCGACCCCGAGGCCCTCCTGGCGGTCGGCGGCCTGCTCGCGCAGTCCCCGCTCAAGGAACTGCTGCGCGTCGGCCCGAACGGCGAGATCCCGGAACCCTCCGCCTTCATCGGCGCGTGGAACCTCGTGGCCTGCGACCTGGGCCTCGACTGCGGCGCCCAGCATCGCGATCTCGCGCAGGCCTGCGCCTTCGCCTCGTACTGCGGAGCCGGCCACTTCGAAGAGCACTACCAGACGTTCATCGCGTCGCCCTTCGTCTACCAGCAGGCCCAGCGCTACCGCGCGTTGATCCACGCCGCGCTGCGTTCGCAGGACTGGGCCCAGATCGGCCTGGGGCCGAAGCTCACGACGGCCACGCGCGTCGCCTCGCGCTAGTCGCCGGCACCCGCCGGCCGTTTCGTCGCCCTCCCCCATGGATGATTGGTTCCGCCTCGACGCGGCGGGCACGGTCACGCTGAAAGTCCACGCGCAACCGGGCGCCAAGCGCTCGGAGGTGGCGGGGCTTCACGGCGCGGCGGTCAAGATCCGCGTGGCCGCTCCGGCCCTCGATGATCGGGCCAACGGGGCACTCGTGGAATTCCTGTCGGAAAAGTTCTGCGTCCCGAGACGGGACGTTCGGCTTCTGTCGGGCGACCGATCGCGGGAGAAGCGCTTCGAGATCCGCGGAAGCCGGCTGGCGCCGGCCGAAGCGCTGGGGCTTCAGCCGTCCAACGCGTGAACGTGGCGCGCGGCCGACCGCGCCAGCGCCACCGTGTTGTAGCCGCCTTCCAGCGTCGAGACGATGCGCCCGCCCGCGCTGCGCTCGGCCGCCTCCACGAGGCGCCGAGTGACCCACTCGTAGTCGTCGTCCTCGAGCTGCAGGTAGGCGAGCGGGTCTTCCCGGTGGGCGTCGAAGCCCGCCGAGACCAGCACGAGCTGGGGCTCGAATCGTTCCAGTGCCGGCAGCCAATGGCGCTCGACGGCCGCGCGGAATCCGGCGCTTCCCGTCATGGCCGGCAGGGGCACGTTGATCACGTGTTCGTTGCCGGAGTCGGCCCCGCAGAAGGGGTAGTAGGGGTGCTGGAAGGTGGAACCGAAGAGAACGCGCGGGTCGTCCCGGATCATGTCCTCGGTGCCGTTGCCGTGGTGCACGTCGAAATCGAGGATGGCCACGCGCTCGAGGCCGTGCGCCTCCAGGGCATGGAGTGCCCCGACCGCCACGTTGTTGAACACGCAGAACCCCATCGCCCGCGCCCGCGTGGCGTGGTGCCCGGGCGGGCGCACGGCGCAGAAGGCGCGCGTCGCGCTGCCACCCAGGACGCGGTCCACGGCCTCCACCACGGCGCCGGCCGCGCGCAGGGCCGCCGGGAGCGAGCGCGGGTTCAGGGACGTGTCGGGGTCGAGAAAGGCATAGTCCTCTTCCGGCGCGCTCTCGTGCACGAAGTCGATGTGGGCGTCCTCGTGCACGCGGGCCAGGGCTTCCTCGGTGGCGAGAGGCGCCTCGACCTGCGTGAGCCGCCCGCCGATCCCGGGCGCGTCGAGGGCGTCCAGCACCGCGACCAACCGCTTGGGCGATTCGGGGTGACCCGAGCCCATCTCGTGGAGAACGCAATCGGGATGGGTCACGAGCAGGACGGACATGGATACGTTTCTAGAAGGGCTGGCGGGTGATCGTCTTCACGCCCGAGAAGGCCGGCAGGCCGTAGGCGGGATTGTTGGCGGCGACGTTCGCCGGCGGGCGGATATCGTAGGTGAAGGTCCCGTTGTTCGCGTCCGAGAACGCGAGCGTGGCGGTGCCGACTTCCTGGATGGCGAAGTCACCGGGGTTCCAGAAGGGCGCGAAGGGCGTTCCCTGCGTGACGTAGACGCGCATCGCGTACAAGGTGGGCGTGACCCACGTGCCGTCCGTCATGGGCAGCCACAGGGGCACGAAGTCGGTCGTGGAGGCGGTCGTCGGATCCTGCGTGCGGGGGTCGTAGGTGAACCAGATGGCGAACATCGTGTCCCGCGTGCCGCCGGCGGGTGGCTTCTGCCGGATGCTGATGCCCCAGCCGGATTCGTTCGGGTTCCACCACATGTCGGTGTAATCCGCGGCGGGCACGACCTGCGCCGAAGCCCCCAGGGGCACGGCGGCGAGCAGCAGGGAAAGCAGAACTCCGGGCTTCATCGATTGTCCCTTGCTTCGGGTGGGTGACGCGCGTCACAGACGCGGGTCGGTGGCCATGCCCATGATGCTATCCTGAAACCGACCGTCCGTTCGACCCGCGACCGACGAACCCGGTTCCCATCCGACCGACGCGAGACCCATGCTCATCGACGCCCGCGCCCGCCTTGCCGCCAACCCCGTGGAAGACGTCGTCTCGCGCGCCTCGCGCGTCATCCTGGGCAAGGAAGGCCAGATCCGCCTCGCCCTCGCCTGCATCCTCGCGCGCGGCCACCTGCTCATCGAGGACGTGCCCGGCGTCGGCAAGACCACGCTTTCGCAGGCGCTCGCGCGGCTGCTGGGCCTCGACTACCAGCGCATCCAGTTCACTTCAGACCTCCTGCCGGCCGACATCATCGGCGTCTCGATCTTCGAGCGCGAGTCGTCCACCTTCCGGTTCCACCCGGGCCCGGTGTTCGCGCAGATCATCCTCGCCGACGAGATCAACCGCGCGAGCCCCAAGGCGCAAAGCGCCCTCCTGGAAGCGATGGAGGAACACCAGGTCACGGCGGAGGGCGAGACGCGCGCGCTCCCGGAGCCGTTCTTCGTGATCGCCACGCAGAACCCGCAGAACCAGGTCGGCACCTTTCCCCTGCCGGAATCGCAGCTCGACCGATTCCTCATGCGCCTGAAACTGGGCTACCCGGACGCCAAGGCCGAACGCGAACTGCTGCGTGGCGAGGAGCGCCGCGACATCCTGCCGACCCTCGAGCCCGCGATCGACGCCCCGCGCCTCATGGCGCTGCAGGCGGCGGTACCGCAGGTCGGCGTCTCGGATGCCCTCCTCGACTACGTGCAGGCGCTCGTCGCCCACACGCGGCAATCGCCCAAGTACGCGCAGGGTCTCTCGCCGCGCGCCGGCCTCGCGGTGCTGCGTGCCGCGCAGGCGTGGGCCATGATGCAGGGGCGCACGCAGGTCCTTCCCGAGGACGTGCAGGCCATCCTGCCGGCGGTGGTGGGCCATCGCCTTCACGGCGCGGGCGAGTCGGCACGCGGCGGCTTCGACGCGGCCGCCGACCTGCTCACGGCCGTCGCCATCCCCTGAGCCCGGGGCGCGCGGGCTTGCTCGCCAACCTTCGGCAATCGATCGCGGACTGGATCTTCCGGGCGCGTTTCCCGGAAGCCCCGCCCGTCACGCTCGTCCAGCGGCGGATCTTCATCCTGCCCTCGAAGGAGGGCTATGTCTTCGCGCTGGTGCTGCTGGTGCTGCTCGTCGCGTCGATCAATTACGCGCTTTCCCTGGGATTCATCCTCACGTTCCTCCTGGCGGCGATGGGCTCGGTGGCCATGCTGCACACCTGGCGCAACCTCGCGCACCTGCGGATCCGTCCCGGCCGCGGCGAGAGCGTCTTCGCGGGCGACACGGCGCATTTCGCCGTCGTGATCGAGTCGCCCGTGCGCGAGCGGTTCGCGGTGGGGCTTCGCCGCCGCGACGAGGATCCGGTCTTCGCCGACATCGCCGAGCGCGAAGCGACCACGGTCGCCATCCCGGTGAAGGCCGGGCGCCGCGGGAGGCTCCGGTGCGGACGGGTCGAGATCTACACGCGCTACCCCGTCGGGCTCTTCCACGCCTGGTCCTATTTCGATTTCGGCCAGGCGGTGATCGTGTACCCCAGGCCCGACCCGTCGGCAGGCCCACCGCCCAGCCGGTCGGTAAGCGAATCCGGCGAGGGCGTGCCCATCCCCGGCGAGGACGACTTCCACCACCTGCGCGAGTACCGGCAGGGCGATCCCCTTCGCCACGTCGCCTGGAAGGCCCTCGCCCGCGGCGACCAGCTGCTCACCAAGGAATTCCACGCGACCGCCTCCGGAGAACTCTGGCTCGACTGGAACGACGCGCGGGCCGCGGATCCGGAGGCCCGCCTCTCCTTCCTCGCCCACTGGGTGATCGAGTGCGAGCGCATCGGGCTGCGCTACGGCCTGCGCATCCCCGGCGCGTCCGTTCCCCCGGACCGGGGCGAATCGCACCGGGCCTGCTGCCTCGAGGCCCTCGCCCTGCACGGCGAGGGAACGACGCGATGAGCGCGGCGATCCCGAACGCGGCCCTCGACGCGCGGGGCGTGATGTGGCTGCTGGGCGCCATGCTCTTCGTTGTCGCCCCCCACCTCGCGCGCATGCCGGAATGGGTCGGCGCCTTCTTCGTGCTGATGGTCGCGTGGCGCGGCTGGGTCGCGTGGCGTGCGCTGCATTTCCCGCTGCGATGGGTCGTCTTCCTGCTCACGGTGGCGGCGGCGGCGGGCACCTTCCTGCAGTACGGACGGCTCTTCGGGCGCGACGCGGGCACGACGCTCCTCATCCTCATGGCCGCGATGAAGCTCGTCGAGATGCGCACCTCCCGCGAGGTACTGCTCGCGATCCACCTGGGATTCGTGCTCGTGATGACGAACTTCCTGTACTCGCAGACCATCCCGATGGGGATCTACATGCTCGCGTGCGTGTGGATCTTCGTCGCCACGCTCGTGGGCTACCAGCGCGGCATGGGCCGGCCGGCCACCGTCGCCGAGCGCCTCGTGCCCGCGGGCAAGCTCCTCGCGCAGGCGTTGCCCCTCATGGTGGTGCTGTTCGTCCTTTTCCCGCGAGTGACCGGCCCCCTCTGGGCCTTGCCCCAGGACGCCCGGGCCGGCATCTCGGGCCTGTCGGACACGATGACGCCCGGCAACATCTCGAAGCTCATCCAGTCGGAGGCGACGGCCTTCCGCGTCGAGTTCGAGGGCGACATCCCCGCCTACCAATGGCTCTATTTCCGCGGACCGGTGCTCTGGGCTTTCGACGGGCGGTCCTGGCGCATGTCGGAGTTCTCGCCGGCCGCGGCGCTCGAGTACCCGAAGTCCGAACGCCCCGTGAAGTACACGGTGACCCTCGAGCCCCACGGCAAGCACTGGCTCTTCGCGCTCGACGTGCCGGGGACACTGCCACCGGGCGTGTCCGCGCGCCACGACCTGCAGTTGCGGTCCGTGCGCCCCGTGGATGCGCGCCTGCGCTACGAGATGACCTCCTACCTCGACTACCGGTTCGGGGAGAAGCTGCCCGCGGGCTTTCGCGAGTTCGCGCTTCGCTTCAACACCTGGCAGAACCCGCGCACGATCGCCCTGGGACGGCAGTGGGCGGCGGAGAACCCGGATCCGCGACGCGTCATCGGCCGCGCGCTGCAGTACTTCAATTCCCAGTTCACCTACACGCTCGAGCCGCCACTGCTCGAATCCGACGATCCCTACGACGAGTTCCTCTTCGACAAGAAGCGCGGCTTCTGCGAGCACTACGCGGGCAGCTTCGCCCTGCTCATGCGCGCGGCGGGCATTCCCTCGCGCATCGTGACGGGCTACCAGGGCGGCGAGATCAATCCGCTCAACCGGGAGCTGATCGTGCGGCAGGCGGACGCGCACGCGTGGGTGGAAGTCTGGCTCGAGGGCGAGGGCTGGGTGCGAATCGACCCCACCTCGGCCGTCTCGCCCAACCGCATCGACAGCGGCATCAACGCGGCGCTCGGGCCGATCGGCGTCATTCCCTCCCTCATCGCCGCCGACCGCCTGGGCATCCTCTCCAACCTGCGCTTCGCGTGGGACGCCCTCAACAGCCAATGGAACCAGTGGGTGCTGGGCTACAACATCGACCGGCAGCGCCAGTTCCTCACCCGGCTCGGCATCGATGCCCTCGACTGGATGACGCTCGCCCTCTGGCTGGGCGGCGTCTCGTTCGCCGTGGCGGGCTTGGTGAGCCTCTGGCTGGTGGCGCGCGACCTGCCTCGGCGCGACCCGCCGGCCGTGCGAGCCTGGAAGCGCTATGGCGACAAGCTGGCACAGGCGGGCCTCGCCCGGGCGCCGCACGAGGGGCCCCTCGACTACCTGGCGCGCGTGCGCGCCGCACGGCCGGATCTCGCGCAGGAAGCCGGAGAGATCACGGAACGCTACGTGCAGGCGCGCTACGGAAAGGGCCTCACGGCCCCGGAGGCGAAGGAACTCGCGCGACGGGTGCGGGACTTCAGGCCGGCCTGACCGGCGGGCACCGGCCGCGGATCAGGGCGAAGGAAGGAGTTTCGCCGGATCGACCGGCTTGCCCTGCCGGCGGATCTCGAAGTGCAGCTTCACCTGGTCGGCGTCCGTCGATCCCATCTCGGCGATCTTCTGGCCGCGCTTCACCTCCTGCTGCTCCTTCACGAGGATGTTCTCGTTGTGGGCGTAGGCGGAAAGCCACGTGTCGTTGTGCTTGATGATGACGAGCTTGCCGTAGCCCCTGAGGCCCGTGCCCGCGTACACGACGCGCCCGCCCGAGGCGGCGAGCACCGGCGCACCCTTCTTGCCGCCGATGTCGATGCCCTTGCTCGCCTCCGTGAAGCCCGAGAGCACCTTGCCCTTCACGGGCCAGGTCCAATCGATGGCCTCGTCCGCCGTCCCCGTCGCCTTCTCGGGAGCGGCGGGCGCCGGCGTCGGGGACGGGACCGGGGCGGCCGGCGGGGCTGCGGCGGCCGGACCCGGTGCGGGCACCGACGCCGGGGGCGCCACGGCGCCGGCGTCAACCGCCGAAAGTTGCGCGAGGTTGCGATCCGAATACGGCAGGCGCTGGCCGCGCGGCTCGACCTTGATCTTGTCGGTGTTGGCGAGCGGGCGCGATTCGATCACCGGGCCGCTCGGCGCGAGGGGCGTCGCGACGGGGGTGGCGGCCGAAACCGGCGGGGCGCCTGCCGGGGCTCCGAGCATCAGGGTCTGACCCGTGCTGATGACGTTGGGATTCGTGATGCCGTTCCACGCCGCGAGCTCGCGGTAGTCCAGCCCGTACTGCAGGGCGATCCCCACGAGCGTCTCGCCGCGCTTCACCACGTGGGTGGCGATCGGCTTCTCCGCGGGCTTGGGCGGCGCGGGCCGTGGCGCCTCGACGCGCGGAGGGGGCGGCTCGGGCGCGCGCTCCACGACGGGCGCGGGGCGCTTGGTGGCGCATCCGGCGGCGAGGACGACGATGACGAGGGCGGCTGCGCGCTGGAGTCCCATGGCCCAGGCTCCGACCGCAGGATCGCGCAGGAATTCCCCGGCGCTCATGCGAGCCCCGGCAACAGCGGCACGAACCGGACGGCCTCGCGCTTCTGTTCGGTGAAGCCCGTCGCGGTTCGCTCGACCACGTGCAGCCACTGATCTTCCGTCGATCCCACCGGGATCACGAGCCTTCCACCCACGGCGAGCTGTTCCTTCAACGCCTCGGGCACGCGCGCCGCCGTCGCCGCGCAGAGAATGCCGTCGTAGGGCGCACCCTCGACGTAGCCCTTGTAGCCGTCCGCGTGCTTGAAGCGCACGTTGTACACGCGCAGGTCGCGCAGGTGCCGCCTCGCCTTGTCCATGAGGGGTGCGATGCGCTCGAGCGTGTAGACCTCCTTCACGAGCTTCGAGAGGACGGCCGCCTGGTAGCCGCAGCCGGTGCCGATCTCGAGCACCCTGGCCGGCGTGCCGTTCTCGAGCAGGAGCTGCGTCATGAGGGCGACGATGTACGGGCTGGAGATGGTCTGGCCGTGGCCGATGGGGAGCGGCGTGTCCTCGTAGGCGCGCGAGGCGATGCCGGGCTCCACGAAGGCATGGCGCGGCAGCTCGAGCAGGACGGCGAGGACCTTCTCGTCGCGGATGCCGGCCTTGCGCAGCGCCTCCACCATGCGGGCGCGCGTGCGGTCGGAGGTCATCCCGATGCCGGCGGACGCGTTCACTTGGCGATCCACCCCTTCAGCGGTTCCAGCTGCCCGGGGTGCGTGAGATCCACCTGCAGCGGCGTGACGGACACGACGCCGCGTTCGACCGCGTTGAAATCGGTGCCCGGGCCGGCATCGCGGGCCGCGCCCGCGGGGCCGACCCAGTACACGGTCTCGCCGCGCGGATTCGTGCCCTTCACGACCGGCTGCGCCTTGTGGCGGCGGCCCAGGCGCGTGACCTCGAGGCCGGCGAGCCGTTCGTAGGGCACGTCGGGCACGTTCACGTTGAGCAGGACCGGCTCCGGGAAAGGCTCGCGCCGGATGCGCTCGACCAGCTCGCGCGCCACGCGGGCGGCCGTGTCGAAATTCGCGAAATCGCTCCCGGAGGCCAGCGAGAACGCGAGGGCGGGAATGCCGAGCAGATAGCCTTCGGTCGCCGCGGCGACGGTGCCCGAGTAGAGCGTGTCGTCGCCCATGTTCGAGCCGGCGTTGATGCCCGAGACCACGATGTCCGGCTCGATGTCGAGCAGGCCCGTGACGGCCATGTGCACGCAATCGGTGGGCGTGCCGTTCACGTACCACCAGTCGTCCTTCGCGCGGCGCAGCGTGAGCGGCCGGTCGAGCGTGAGGGAATTGGAGGCGCCGCTGCGGTCGCGTTCCGGCGCGACGACCGTCACGTGCCCGAGGGAGGCGAGCCCCTGCGCGAGTGCCGCGAGCCCGGGGGCGAAGTAACCGTCGTCGTTGGAAAGGAGGATGCGCATTTCGGGGGCTTTGCGCCCTTGGGTTTTGGTCGCGGATTATACCCGATGGGCCTCGCCGTCCCCGCGAATCGCCTCGGCTAGAATGGCCTCCTCCCTTCGAATTCGCTCTTCCATGAACGCCCCGCTCCACCCCAGCGCCAATCGACCCGACGACGGGTCGGGACACGAACCCCGCTTGCGCGCCGAGGGGCTCCTCGCCCTCGCGTGCGGTGGTCCTGTCGAGCTCGCATCGTGGGAAAGGCTGTCGGGAGGCGCGATCCAGGAGAACATCGCCGTCGAGGCACGGGTCGCAACCGGACCGCACGCCGGAAAGCACGCCTGGGTGCTTCGCATGGACGCGCAGTCGGCCGTCGCCGTGAGCCTTTCGCGCGAGAGCGAATTCGCGATCCTGCGCGCGGTTCACGCCGCCGGCGTCCTCGTTCCCGAACCGCTGTTCCTGTGTGCCGACGAGGGCGGGCCATCCTTCTTCGCCATGCGCCGCGTCCCGGGCGTCACGGCCGGTCACCGGCTCACCAAGGACGACACGCTCGTGCCGGACCGGCCGCGCCTCGCCCGCGAACTCGGCGCCAATCTCGCGCGCCTGCATCGCATCGCACCGCCCGTGGCCTCCCTCGCTTTCCTGGGCGATGCGCCGGCCGACGGCGCGAAAGCCTGCGTCGCGGATTACCGCCGGGGACTCGACGAACTGGGTGCCGTGCGCGGCGAGGCCTGGCCCGCGCTCGAATGGGGCCTCGCCTGGTGCGCTCGCCACGCCCCTGCCCCGCTGCACTCGCGCCTGCTGCATCGCGACTACCGGACGGGCAACTACCTCGTCCACGAGGGGCGCCTGACTGCCGTTCTCGACTGGGAGTTCGCGGGCTGGGGCGATCCGCGCGAGGACATCGGCTGGATGCTCGCGCGGTGCTGGCGCTTCGCGCGGCCCGACCGCGAGGCGGGCGGCATCGGCAGCGCGGAGGATTTCCTCGCCGGCTACGCCGCCGAGGGGGGCGCGGGCGTGTCGTGGGAGGAGACGATCTACTGGCAGGTGCTCGCGCACCTGCGCTGGGCGCTCATCGCCCTGCAGCAGGCTGAACGCCATCGTTCCGGAAGCCAGGCTTCCCTCGAACTGGCGCTCACGGCGCACATCGTTCCCGAACTCGAAGGCGAGATCCTCGCCCTCACGAAAGCCCGCCCATGAAAGTCGAACCCGGCGCCCGCGAACTGCTCGAGGCCGCGCGCGCGGCGCTCGTGAACGAGGTGATCCCGCTATTGCCCGCCGACAAGCGCTACGCCGCGCTGATGGCCGCCAACGCGATGGCCATCTCGATCCGGGAGCTTTCCCTGCCGGCCACCGAAGCCGGCGAACGCGGGCGGCTGGCGGCCTTGCTCGGCCAGCCTGCGAGCGACCCGATCGCCGAGGCGAATCGCACGCTCGCCGCCCGGATCCGCGAAGGCGCCTTCGACCAGGGGTCGGCCCGCGCGGCACTCCTCGGGCACCTCGAGGCCACCACGCGCGAGCGCCTCGCCGTGAGCAACCCCAGGGCGCTTCGCCCGCCCCAGGAGAAGCCATGACCCGCGACCCCCTTTTCGACGTGAGCGGCAAGGCCGCGCTCGTCACCGGCGCTTCCAGCGGACTGGGCGAACACTTCGCGCGGGCGCTCGCCTCGCGCGGTGCGATCGTCATCGCGGCCGCCCGGCGAGCGGACCGCATCGAGCGCCTCGTGGCGCAGATCGCATCGGAAGGCGGCACGGCCCACGCGGTGTCGCTCGACGTGACGGATCCGGCGAGCGTCAAGGCCGCCGTCGAGAAAGCCGCGGACCTCGCCGGCCGCCTCGACATCCTCGTGAACAATGCCGGCATCGCCGACACGCACCCGTCGATGAACCTGCCGGAGGAGAACTGGCGTCGCGTGATCGACACCAACCTCGACGGCGCCTGGCGCGTGGCGCAGGCCGCGGCGCAGGCGATGCTCGCCGGCGGGGAAGGCGGCAGCATCGTGAACATCGCTTCGGTGCTGGGCCTTCGCGTCGCCAACCACCTGCTCGCCTACAGCGCCGCCAAGGCCGCGCTCATCCACCTCACGAAGGCCCTCGCGCTCGAATGGGCGCGTCACGGCATCCGCGTGAACGCCATCGCGCCCGGCTACGTCGAGACGGAGATCAACAGCGGCTTCTTCAAGTCCGAGGCCGGCCAGCTGATGGTCAAGCGCATCCCGCAGCGCCGCATCGGCACGCCGCGCGACCTCGAGGGGGCCCTCCTGCTCCTCGCCTCCGGCGCCGGCGCGTACATGACCGGCTCCATCGTGGTGGCCGACGGCGGCCACCTCGTCAACTCGCTCTAGGAACGCCATGGACTTCACGCTCCCCCCCGCCATCGAGGACTACCGCCTGCGCTACCGCGCCTTCGTTCGCGAGGCCGTGCTGCCGCTCGACACGCAGCCCTCGTCGTTCGATCCGCACCAGAACATCCGGCCGGAACTGCTCGCCACCCTGCGCGCGAAGGCGAAGGCCGAGGGGCTGTGGGCGCCGCAGATGCCTAAGGAGCGCGGGGGCCAGGGCCTGGGCGTCGTCGGCATGGCCGCCTGCTACGAGGAGCTCAACTACTCGCTCTTCGGCCCGGTGAGCGTCAATTGCGCCGCGCCGGACGACGGCAACATGATCCTGCTCAACAAGGTCGGCACGCCGGCGCAGAAGGAACGCTGGCTGCAGCCTATCGTCGACGGCCAGGTGCGCTCCTCCTTCGCGATGACCGAGCCCGCCCCCGGCGGCGGTTCCGATCCGGCCATGATGCGCACGACCGCCACGCGCCACGGGGACAAGTGGGTGGTTCACGGCCGCAAGTGGTTCATCACGGGCGCCGAGGACGCGCAGCACCTCATCGTCGTCGCCAAGACCTCGGAGGACCCACGCAAGGGCCTCACCGCCTTTCTCTTCGACAAGGCGGACCCGGGCTGGCACGTGGCGCGGCGCATCGGCATCCTCGGGCCCGAGGAGCACGGCGGGCACTGCGAACTGGTGTTCGACGGGCTCGAGATCCCGGACGAGAACCGGCTCCTGGGCGTGGGCGACGGCCTCAAGGTGACGCAGATCCGCCTGGGCACCGCGCGGCTCACGCACTGCATGCGCTGGCTGGGCCTTTCGAAACGCTGCCTCGACATCGCCGCCGACTACGTCACCGACCGGATGAGCGGCGGCAAGACGCTGGCCCAGCGCGAGAGCGTGCAGATGAAGCTGGGGCATTGCGCGATGCAGGTGGAGATCGGGCGGCTCCTCACCATGCGGGCGGCGGCGCTGCTCGATACGGGCGACTTCGCGCGCAAGGCGATCTCGATGGCGAAGGTGCAGGTGGCGGACACGCTGCACCTGTGCGCCGATACCGCGATCCAGCTGTGCGGGGCGCGGGGCTATTCGACCGACACGCCGCTCGAGTGGATCTACCGCTATGCGCGGCAGGCGCGGCTGGTCGATGGCGCTTCCGAGGTGCACATGCAGGTGCTGTCGCGCTTGTTCCTCGATGAGCGGGGGGACTTCTGGAATTGGCGGTGAATGGCGGGGAGTGATGCGGGCGAGAATCGTTGGAACGCCGATGAACGCCGATGTCACGCCGATGGCCGCCGATGATATGAGGCGTCATTCGGGGCGATGGTGACAGGCGCCGTCACGCCGGAGTGGAAAACCTGACCTGCCCCGCAAATCCATCACGGGTTATCGGCGGCCATCGGCGTGACATCGGCGTTCATCGGCGTTCCAAAGATTTTTGCCTACCGCCAGCCCCTACTGCGCCCGTTTGAGCGCCTGCACGTACCGGAACCGCCCCGCCGGATACAGCGAAACGGTGCAATAGAGCGTCCCGTCCATGGCCGACACCATCCGGTGGATCACTCGCAGCGTCGGCGACCCCGGTTCCGCGGCCAACCGCCGCGCGATGGCCGCGGGCATGGCGCAGGCGCCGATGTCCTGCTCGATCCGCGCGATGGCCACCTTGTACCGCTTCTCGATGAGCGGATACACCGGCCCCGCCCGCTGCCCCATTTGCGCGACCACCGCCCTGAAGCGCGGCTGCAGGTAGTACTCCGTCCACGAGATGGGCAGCTTGTCGCCCGCGGGCGTGCGCAGCGTCCGCACGCGGATCCACGGGTCGCCCGGCTCGCAGCCGAGGTCCGCCGCGAGTTCGGCTGTCGCGCTCACCTCGCCCGAGTCGATGGGCCGCACGTGCGTCGAATCGAGGAAGACGAGCAACTCCGAGAGGCTGCCCACCGACACGGCGTACCGCGAATCCGGCGAGCGGGCCTTCACGACGGTGCCCACCCGCGGGCGCCGCACGATCATTCCGAGCTTTTCCAGCTGGTCGAGAGCCGAGCGGACCGTGGCGCGGCTCACGCCGTGCGCCTCGGCGAGCTGCGCCTCGGTGGGAAGCCGGTCGCCCACTCGGTAGCGGCCGCGCACGATCTCGCCCTTGAGGGCCTCCTCCAGTTCCCGGTAGGCCCGGACCGGGCCCGTCTTCGCTTCGCCGCCGCCCGCCTTGCCCACGCTGGTGTCCCCGCCGTCCCGAGATGGATCCCGATTATAGGGAGGCACCGCGGCGATCGCGTTCCTTGACTTGCGCCGGAGACGGCGACTACCATTTGTCCGGACCATTAACGCGCCGCCCGTCCGGCCGGCGCCCTCCCGGAAAGGCCTTCCCCATGCGGGGCATTCCCAATCTCGGCGCCTTCGTCGAGCAGGCGCGCCGCGACGGCGACCTGCTCGAGATCGACCGCCCGGCGGACCCCTACCTCGAGGTCGCCTCCGTGGCCCGCGCCACCGATGGCGGCCCGGCCGTGCTCTTCCGGAACGTGACCGGGCACCCCGGCCGCACGATCCTCACGAATGTCTTCGGCAGCCGCGCCCGCATCGCGCGGATGTGCGGCGTGCACCCCGACTACCTGCCGCGCTTCCTGGCCGACGCCGCCCACGCGCCCGTGGCCTCGGTGGAAGTGAAGGACGCGCCGAGCCAGAAGCACGCGATCGTGAAGGACATCGACATCGCCCGGACGGTGCCGATCACGCAGCAGACGAAGGACGACGCCGGTTACGTCATTACCGGCGGCCTCGTGATCGCCAAGGACCCGGAGACCGGCGCCTTCAACGGCTCGTACCACCGCATGCGCGTCCTTTCGAAGGACACCACCTGCATGACCATCCAGGCGGGCCGGCACCTCCTCGAGATCGCCCGCAAGTACAAGAAGGCCGGCAAGAACCGCGTCCCCGTCACGGTGAACGTGGGCGCCGGCCCCGCCGTGCTCCTCGCCACGTCCGGCAGCACGCAGCAGACGCTCACCCCCATGGGCTATGACGAGCTCGGGTTCGCGGGCGCGCTGCAGGGCGAGCCGGTCGCCATCGCGCCTTCACTCACGCAGCCCGGCGCCTGGTCGCTCGCCGAGGCCGAACTGGTGCTCGAGGGCTACATCGACATGGCGCAGCTCGCGAGCGAGGAAGACTCGGGCCAGGACGGCGTGAAAGGAATGATGCCCGAGGCCGGCGGCTACATGGGCCGCGCCTGGAAGGTTTGGACCTTCACCGTCACCGCCATCACGCACCGCGAGGGCTACACCTACTGGTTCCCCCTCGCGATCAACGCCGAGACGACGAACCTCATGGGCCTGCCGGCCGAGGCCTCGGTCTACGACGCCTGCCGGCGCATCAGCCCGCGCGTCTTCGACACCTGCCAGGTGCTGCAAGGCATGCGCGGCTGCCTGGGCATGGTGATCCGCATCCAGCGCAAGAGCTTCCGCGACGAGGGGCTGCAGAACAACCTGGCGTTCGGCGCGCTCTCGGCGCACTCCGACATGGGCTGGGTCATCGCCGTGGACCACGACATCGACATCGGCAATGCCGACGACGTGCTGTGGGCCGTCATCACGCGCGGCGACATGAAGGACGGCCTCATGCTCTCGCCGCTGGCCAAGGTGAGCGGCATGCTCGCCGAGGGCAGCGCCGCCGGGCTGGGGCGCAAGGTGTACATCGACGCGACCGCACCGTTCGCCGAGCGCGAACGCTACACGCGCGGCGTGTTCGAGTCCGTGGATCTCGAGGCCTGGCTCGGTCCCGAGGGCGCGGCCAAGGTGCGCGGCGAGCAGGGCGACTACGTGAAGTCGCTCCTCGCGCGCCACTACTGAAACCCATTCCCGCGAGCGGGAGGCCCCATGGCGGAAGAAACGACGAAGAAGCCCTTCAACTGGGAGAAGTTCCAGAAGAACCTGGGCTACACCGACGAGGAGATGGCCACCTTCAAGGCCGACGAGCGCCGCCGCCGCGCGGCCGAGGCGATCCCCGAGGCGAACCGCCGTACGATCGTCGCCACGGTGGTCGCGAGCCACGGTTGCGCGGCCGGCTTCAAGCTCGGCGACACCATCGAAGTCACGGGCGCGGGCGTCGTGAAGTCCTGCAACGTGTGCATCTACGCCGTGGCGCCCATGACGATCCATGCGGCCATGGCCCACGATCGCATCGCCGAGGGCCTCGACCCGAATGGGATGTGGTTCAACCACTTCAGCTGCCAGGACGCGGGCTTCTGCAACGGCAGCTGGGGGCAGGTTTCCTTCAAGGTCGAGGTGAAATGAGCGCGACCCCGCCCGACTACGCAAAGGCCAGCGAGGACCTCAAGGCGAAGCTGCGCCTGCGGGCCGACCCGATCGCCCTCAAGCTGTTCGAGACGAAGGAATCCATGGAAGCCGTGCGCGGCATCCGCCGCCCCGAGGCGGGCGTGCGCTTCTCGATGTGCCAGCTCATCGGCCAGGTTCGCTGGCTCGGCTTCACCCTGGGCATCACCCACGACAACGTGATGCCCGACAGCAACTGCGGCGGCGTGGTGGGGCTCAACGCCCCGGCGCGGAAGTACCTGGACGGCACCATGTTCCACAACGTGTGGTTCGCCACCGTCGAGGCCTCGCGCGAGCACCAGGCGAAGATGCCCCGCGTGCCGGCGGGCCGGTACCATGCCCTCGCCGCCTCGCCCCTCGCCAAGGGCCGGCTCGACCCGCCCGACGCGGTGCTGGTGTACGCGACCCCCGGGCAGATGATCCTGCTCGTGAACGCGCTGCAGCACCGCAAGTACTTCCGGGCCGATTTCACCGTGACGGGCGAGACGGCCTGCGCCGATTCCTGGGGCCGCGGGCTCTCGACGGGCGAGCCGAGCATCTCCATCCCCTGCTTCGCCGAGCGGCGCTTCGGCGGCGTGCAGGACGACGAGCTGCTCGTGTCGCTGCGCATGGAGCACGTGCACGAGGTCCTCGCGGGGCTCGACTGGCTGGCCGGGCGCGGCATCCGCTACCCGATCCCACCCTACGGCCCGCAATGCGATCCCGCGCCCGCCTTCAAGGTCAACTACGCCGACAAGCTCTGAGCCGACAAGAACGAACCCCGAGGAGAAGCCCCCATGAAACGACGCACGCTCATCCAGGCCGCCCTGGCCGTCACCCTCGCCCCCGCGCTCGCGCGCGCGCAGGCGTATCCCGCCAAGGCCATCCGCATCGTGAACCCGTTCTCCGCCGGGGGCGGCCTCGACCAGCTCGCGCGCAACCTCGCCCAGAAGCTCACCGAGTCGCTGGGCCAATCCGTCATCGTCGAGAACCGTACGGGCGCCGGCGGGAACATCGGCGCGGACCTCGTCGCCAAGGAGAAGGCGGACGGCTACACGCTCCTCATGGGCTCCTCGGCCACGCACGGCATCAGCCCGGCCCTCTACGGCGCGCGCCTGCCCTTCGATCCCGTGAAGGATTTCACCGCGATCTCGGTGTCCGTCGTGCAGAAGAACGTCCTCGTCGTGAACGCCAACACGCCGGCGAAGAGCGTCGCGGAACTGGTCGAGTACGCGCGGGCGAATCCCGGAAAGATCTCCTACGGATCGCCCGGCGCGGGCACCTCGCAGCACCTCTCGGGCGAGCTCTTCCGCCACCTGGCGAAGGTGGAGATGACGCACGTCCCCTACAAGGGCAGCGCCGCCGCCATGACGGACCTGCTGGGCGACCGGATCACCATGATGTTCACGGACATCCCGACCGCCATCCCGCACATCAAGGCCGGGCGCCTGCGCGCCCTGGGCGTCACCTCCGCCCAGCCCTCGCCGGCGCTGCCCGACGTGAAGCCGATCAACGACCAGGGGCTCGCGGGCTTCGACCTCAAGGCCTGGTACGGCGTGATGGCGCCGGCCAACCTGCCGCCGGGCGTGGCCGAGAAGCTCAATGCCGAGATCACGAAAGCCCTGAAGAACCCCGAGATGCACGAGAAGCTCATGGCCATGGGCCAGGAGCCGATCGCGCTGGGACTCGCGGAGAGCGACGCCTACGTGAAGCGCGAGATCGCCCGCTGGGCGGACGTGGTGAAGCTGAGCGGCGCGAAGGCCGACTGAGCGCCGCCCCTCGAGAAGGAAGAAGTCCATGACCCCATCCGCGACTCCCCTGCGCCGCCTCATCGTGGGCATTTCCGGCGCTTCCGGGGTGATCTACGGCGTGCGCGCGCTGGAGGTCCTCAAGGCCATCCCGGACATCGAGACGCACCTGGTGCTCTCCGCGGCGGCCAAGCGCACGCTCGTGGAGGAGACGGACCGCACGGTCGAATCCGTCGAGGCGCTCGCGGACGTGGTGCACGGCCATCGCGACATCGGCGCGGCCATCGCGAGCGGCTCCTTCCGCACGGAGGGGATGCTCGTGGCCCCCTGCTCGATCAAGACGCTCTCGGGCATCGCCCACTGCTACTCGGACAACCTGCTCACCCGCGCCGCCGACGTGTGCCTCAAGGAACGCCGCCCGCTGGTGCTGATGGTTCGCGAGATGCCGCTGCATCCCGGGCACATCGAGTTGATGGCGGCGGCCGCGCGCAACGGCGCCGTGATCGCCCCGCCCGTGCCCGCCTTCTACAACCGACCGGCCACCGTCGACGACATCGTCAACCACTCCGTCGGCAAGGCCCTCGATCTCTTCGGCATCGGCCACCAGCTCTTCAAGCGCTGGAAGGAGACGGTGGCCGAGGACGCCCTGCGGGCCGCGCGCGACGCCTGATGGAGACGGCCCGCGAGCGCGCCCTCGACTATCTCGCCGGCCACCACGTGATGACCCTGGCGACCGCCGGGCCGGATGGCCCCTGGGCCGCGGCCGTGTTCTACGCGAGCGAGAGGTTCGATCTCTACTTCCTTTCCTCGCCTTCGTCGCGCCATAGCACCGAACTGCGGGCGAACGCCGCCGCGGCGGCCACGGTGCAGGAGGACTACTCGGACTGGCGCGCGATCCGCGGCGTGCAGATCGAAGGGCGCGTGGAGGAACTCGCCGGGGACGAGGCCGCGCGGGTCCAGGCGATCTACGGCGCCAAATTTCCGGTCGCGCGCCCCGCCGACGACACGCCCGCGCCGATCGCGGCTGCGCTCTCGAAGGTGCGCTGGTACCGGTTCGCCGCGCGCCGCGCGTTCTGGATCGACAACGCAGCCGGCTTCGGCAAGCGCGAACAGGTTCTCTAGCCGGCGAGCGCGGACTACGACTCGCGCGTGAGCGTCTGCGCGAGGTGGAAGCGCCCCGCCGGGTAGAGGCTCACCGCCGCGTAGAACCGCCCGCCGTCGCCCTTGCAGAAGAGGCGGTACACGGCCCGCAGCGCGGGGCTCCCGGCCCGCACGCCGAGCACGCGGGCGATGCGCGCCGGCAGCACGCACGCCTCGATCTGCTGCTCCACGCGCTGGACGGGTCCCCCGTGGCCCTGCTCGATGAGCGCGTGCACCGGGCCTCGTCGGGTGCCGATGCGCGCGACGATGTCGCGGTGCTCCGGGCGCAGGTAGAAATCGGTCCACGACGCGGCACGCCCCGTCTCCGGCGTCGTGCGGTAGGTGGACACCCGGATCCACGGCTCGCCCACCGCGCAGCCGAGTTCGCCCGCGAGGGCCGCGTCGGCTTTCACGTCCCCGGACTTCACCGGGTGGATGTCCGTGGCGGCCGAAAAGCGCAGCAGGTCCGCCGTGCTGTGCGCGAGCACGCTGTACTTCGCCTGCGGATCGCGCGCCACCACGACGCTGCCCACGCGCGGGCGGCGAGTGAGAAAGCCCTGCCGCTGGAGGGAGGCGAGGGCCGCGCGCGCGGTGAAGCGGCTCACGCCGAAGCGCCCGCACAGTTCCATCTCGGAAGGCAACGTGGCGCCGACCGGGTAGTCGCCGCCGGCGATGGACTGCGCGAGGGTGTCGGCCACTTCCACGTAGCGCGGCGTGCGGCCTGGCGTCGCCGGTTGCGCGCGAGAGCGCGGGCGGCGCACCGGGTTCAAGCGCCGGGCTCCGGGCAGGCGATCACGGCGTCGAGCGCCATCACGCCCTGCCCCTTCGGCAGCACGATCAACGGGTTCACGTCCATCTCGGCGAGTCGATCGGCGTGGCGCGCCGCGAACTGCGACAGGCGCACCATGGCCGCGACGAGCGCATCGACGTCCGCTTCCGGCTGGCCGCGAAAGCCCGCGAGGAGCGTCGAGGCCTTCGTGAGGCCGACGAGCCGGCGGGCACCCTCGGGACTCAGCGGGCACAGGCCGAAGGCGACGTCGCGGAAAAGTTCGACCGACACGCCGCCCAGGCCGAACATGAGAACGGGGCCGAAGTCGGCGTCGCGCTTGATCCCGAGCACGACCTCCACGCCGCGCGGCGCCATCGACTCGACGAGAAAGCCGCGGATGGAGGGGCCCGCGGAACGGCGGACCATGTCGATCGCGGCCTGCTGCGCGGCCTCCGGTGTGGCGAGCGCGAGCGCCACGAGCCCGAGTTCGCTCTTGTGCGCGACGCCCTCGGCGAGCCCCTTCACGACCACGGGGCCGCCCAGTTCCCGCGCGAGCGGCAGCACGTCCTCGACCCGCGTCGCCACGCGGGAGGCCGGCACCGCGATGCCGAGCCTCACGAGCAAGGCCTTCGATCGCACCTCGTCCACGAGCGACCCGGGTGGCAGGTCCGGCAAGCTTTCCCCGGGAATGCCCGGCGCAACGACGGGACGACGCGCCGCGCGCACCTGCCCGATGAGGGTGGCCGCGGCTCGCAGGCTGCGCAGCACGGGAATGCCGAGCTCCCGCGCGCGCTCGAAGCCCGCCTCCTGCGGGTAGCCCGACACCGGCACGACGGCACCCGCCTTGCGGTGCGGACCCAGCACGTCGAGCGCCTGTCCCAGCATGAGCTTCGAGCGCTCGTCGCGGGGAGCGCCCACACCCACCCACAGGACCGAGTCGATGCCCTCGTCCTCGATCGCCACGGCGAGGCTCGTGCGCGGCAGCTCGGGATCGGAGAAGACGCCGCCGCCCACGTCCAGCGGGTTGCCGCCCTTCACGTAAGACGGCAGGATCGCCTCCAGGCGCGCCATCGTGCCCGGCGCGAGCGGCGGAATCGGCACGCCGGAACCCTGGCATTCGTCCGCAAGGATCGAGGCCGCGCCGCCGGAGAGCGTGAAGACGAGGAGCCCGCCGTCGCCCACGGGCGCACGGGATTTCCACGACGTGAGGAGCGCCGCGGCCGGCATGAGGTCCTCGCTCTCGGCCACGCGCAGGATGCCTTGCTCGCGGCAGACGGCCGAGAACACCTCGTCGGAGCCGGCCAGTGCGCCCGTGTGAGACATCACCGCCTGGCGGCCCAGCTCGGAAGCCCCGGCCTTGAATGCGACGATGGGCTTCCCGCAAGCTCTCGCGGCCCGTGCGACTTCGAGGAACCGCCTCGGCTGGTGCAGGCCCTCGATCATCAGCGCGATCACGTCGATGGCCGGATCGGCGAGCAGGTGCTCCACGATCTCCTCCATGCCGATGTCCATCGCGTTGCCGACGTGGGCGTAGAGCCCGAGGTCGGCGCCGGCGTCCTCCGCGTTCAGGATCAGCCCGCCCATCATCGCGCCGCTCTGGGTGACGAGGGCGATGCGGCCGGGGCGGCGGTGGGCCATCGATTCGAAGGAGCTGTTGTAGCCGAGCGACATGCCGATCGCGGGGTTGCCGGCACCCAGGCAATTGGGGCCCAGGAGGCGGAGGGAACTGCCCGCGAGCAGGTCGCGAAGGCGGCTCGCGCGCGCCTCGCCCTCCGGCCCCTGCTCCTCCCAGCCGGCGCTGCAGGCCACCACGACCTTCACGCCGGCATCCCGGCAGGCGGCGACGGCCTCGAGCGTCGCCTCGGCGTTGAGCGCGATCATCGCGAGGTCGGGCACCCCGGGCAGGTCGGCAAGCAACGGGTAGCAGCGCGCGCCGAAGAGTTCGGGGTACTTCGGGTTGATCGGGTAGAGCCCGCCCTTGAAGCCCAGGCGCAGGCAGTTGCGAAGGCCCCGGGAGGCGGGCGTGTTGGGGCGCTCCGAGGCGCCGATGAAGGCGATGGAGGACGGGCGGAAAAGCGGGTCGAGGCGCGAGGCGGTCATGGCGGATCAGGCGCGGACGAAGTGGCGCCGGCCGTCGTTGTCGAGGTCCGAGCGCAGCACGCCCTCGCCTTCCAGGAAGTTCAGGTGCGCCACGCCTTCGCCCAGGCCGAAGCCGAGCTCCTCGTTGCGCAGGGGGCGGCCGAAGAGCACCGGCAGCAGCTCGTGGCAGGTGACGGGGCGCTCGCAGGCGTCCGCGACCGCCTGCAGCCGCTCCTCGTGGTGCTGGCGGATCTCGTCCACGCGCGCCGCGATGCCGTGCAGCGGCTGCTTGTGCGAAGGCAGCAGCAGCGGATCCTCGCCGAGCGCCGTGAACGCCTCCAGCGACTCGAGGTACGAGCGAAGGGGATTCGGGTCCCCGCCGGGCCACACGCCGATGTTGGGCGTGATCTTCGGCAGGACCTGGTCGCCCCCGATGACGATCTCCCCGGCCTCGTCGACGAGGCTCAGGTGATCGGGCGAGTGCCCCCGGCCGACGACCGGCTTCCACATCCGGCCACCCATCGCGAAAGGGGTACCGGTGTCGATGAGATCGACATGATCCGGCAGCGCGTGCACCTGGACCGAATAGCGGGGCATGCGCTCGAGCAGCGTCGCGACGAGCGCCTGCGGCAGTCCGTGCTCGTGCCAGAAAGGCGTGCGCTCGGCAACCACGTCGCGCTTCGGGTCGGCGTACCGCCCGGCGACGGCGAGTTCGCCGGCCGTCATCGCCATCGGCACGCCGAAGCGCCCGGCCAGCCAGCCGGCGAGTCCCACGTGGTCCGGATGGTGGTGCGTCACCACGATGCGGCGCACGGCGCGGTCGCAGACGCTGCGATGCGCGAACACCGCCTCCCACGATTCGCGGCTCGCTGGCGTGTCGAGGCCGCAGTCGACGATGGTCCACCCGTCGCCCTCGTCGACCAGGTACACGTTGATGTGGTTGAGCGCGAAAGGCAGCGGCAGGCGCACCAGCAGGATGCCCTCGGCGATGGCCACCGGCGTGGCGAGGGCGATATCCGCCTCGTGGTAGCGGACGGGATGCGTGCGTTCGCGACGGGGCCACAGCGCCTCGCCGATAAGGGGGGGGCTCTGCCGGCGAGCCGGGGATGCGGGGATCGTTTCCAAGGTCGCCTAGAGCCCCATCTGCTTCGCGATGATCGTGCGCTGGATCTCCGAGGCGCCCGCGCCGATCATGCCGATGCGCGAGTCGCGGAAGAAAAGCTCCATGTCGTATTCCTCGAGGACGCCGTAGCCGCCCATCACCTGCACGCCGTTGTTCGCGATGTCGAAGAGCGCCTCGGAAGCGTAGAGCTTCGCCATCGACATCTCCTTGAAGCACGGCAGGCCCGCGGAGAGCATCCAGGCCACGCGATAGCCGAGCAGGCGCGCGATGTCCGCCTTCATCTGCATGTCGGCTAGCTTGTGCTGCACGGCCTGGAACTTCGAGATGGGCTGGCCGAACTGCCGGCGGTCCTTGGCGTAACGCACGGCGTAGTCGACGATGGCCTGCGCGGTGCCCGCATACATCATCGCGACGCTCATGCGCTCCACGCCCAGGCCCTGGTTGAGGCCCGTCCAGCCCTCGTGGAGCGTTCCCATCATCCGCTCGCGCGGCACCCGCACGTCGCGGTAGAACACCTCGTTCGTGTGGGTGGCGGTGCGGCCCAGTTGCTTGAGGGGGCGGATCTCGATGCCGGGCGAGCGCGCATCCACCAGGAAGATCGTGATGCCGTGGTGCTTCCTCTCGGGCTGGCGGATCGTGCGCGTCACCGTGACGATGTGGTCGGCCACGTGGGCGCAGGTGGTGAACATCTTCTGGCCGTTCAGGACGAAGTGATCGCCCTCCTCGGCCGCGAAGAGCTCCACGGAGGCCGCGTCCGAGCCCACGTTGGGTTCCGACAGGGCGAAGGCCGTCTTCACCTCGCCCGAGACGATCTTCGGGATGAATTCGCGCTTCTGCGCCTCGGTCCCGTAGAGGAGGATGTTGTAGCCGCCCAGCACGACCGTGGTGAAGTACGACGACCCGGCGCCGTACCAGCCGTAGCCCGCCTCCTCGAGGAAGATCGCGAGCTCGATCGGCCCCAGGCCCGCGCCGCCGTAGGCCTCGGGAAAGGGAATGCCCATCCAGCCCTGCGCCGCCATCTTGGCGTAGAGCTCGGACGGGAACCGGTCGTTGTCGCTGCAGGCCCGGATGTACTCGCGCGTGCACTCCTTCGCCATGAACCGGCGAACCGATTCCCGGAACATCTCCTGCTCCTGCGTGAACCCGAGTTCCATCCGGTCTGTCTCCTGCCGCTCGTCGTCTGGTTCAGTCGCCCGGCCGTCCCACGGCCTTGCTTTCGAGAAAGGCCCGCACCGCGGCTCGATGCTCGTCCGTCTTGAAGGCGGCGCCGAGCTCGAGGGCCTCCATCTCCAGCACGGCCTCCAGGTCCATCGCCTGCGCCCGGTGGAGCATCGACTTGATCCGCCCGATCGCCACCGGCGGCATCGCCGCCAGGCGCGCGGCGAGCCTTGCGGTGGCCGCCGCGAGATCCGCGTGCGCGACGACCTCGTTCACGAGTCCGATGCGCCCGGCCTCGGTGGCGTCGATCATGTCCGCGGTGAGGAGAAGCTCCATCGCCTTCGGAAAACCCACCGCACGCGCGAGGAGCCGCGAACAGCCGAATTCCGGCGCGAGGCCCAGGCGCGCGAACGGGAAGGCGAAGCGCGCGCGATCGGATGCGATGCGGAAGTCGCACGCGAGCGCGATCGTGGCCCCCCCGCCCACCGCGGCGCCGTTCACGCTCGCGATGACGGGCTTGGGCGAGCCGGCGAGGCAACGTACCAGTTCGTTGGGTCCGGTGCGGATGCGCTCCCGCCATTCGGCCTCGGTCTTGCCGGCGCCGCGCTCGAAGGTGTCCTTGAAATCGCCGCCGGCGCAGAACGCCTCGCCCTCGCCGGTGATGACGATGACGCGCACCGAGCCGTCGGCGATGGCTTCCTCGCAGGCGGCTCGAAGCTGGCGGGTCGTCGTGTCACCGAGCGCGTTGCGGCGCGCCGGGCGGTTGAACGCGATGCGCGCCACCGCGCCGTCCTTCCCGCAGGTGAGGTCGGCGTGGCTCATCGCCCGCGCGCGGGGCCGGTCCCGATCCGCTTCATTTGTCCGGACCATAACGGCTGCGGGGCCGCGCTGTCAATCGCGCACGCCCGTCGGGCCGGGCACGGATGCCAAGCGGCCGGGCCCGCGTTGACATGGCGCCTGCCGACACTTTATTGTCCGGACCAAAGGTCCGCGGACCGGCGCTCCCGCGCGCCGGCGACGGCCCACCCGGCTCACTCGGAGGAGATCGCCCGCATGAAACGCCTCATCGGCCTCGTGGCCGCCCTCGCCGCATTCGCCGCCGGCCCGGCCTTGGCCCAGCCCGCCTTCCCCAACCGTACCGTCACCATCGTCGTGCCGCTGTCGGCCGGCGGCGGCAGCGACATCCTGGCGCGAAAGCTCGCCAGGTCGCTCTCGGACCACTGGGGCCAGTCGGTCGTCGTCGAGAACGTTCCCGGCGGCAGCTCCATCATCGGCGCCCAGCGCGTCGCCAAGGCGAACCCGGACGGCTACACCCTCATGGTGACGACCAACGGCACGATCGTCGCCAACCGGTACCTGTTCAAGACGCTTCCCTACGACCCCGACAAGGACCTGGTGCCGGTGACCCAGCTCGCCGACATCGACATGATCCTGCTCGCCCACGGCTCGCTGCCGGCCAACAACCTCAAGGAACTGGTGGCGCTCGCGAAGAAGGAACCGGGGAAGGTGTCGTACGGCTCCTACGGCAACGGCTCGCAGCCGCACCTGCTGCTCGAGCTCTTCAACAATCGCGAGAACATCCAGCTGCTGCACGTGCCCTACAAGGGGCTCGGGCCGGCCCTCACCTCGGTCATGGCCGGCGAGACGCAGCTCACGCTCACGGGGCGCGGCACGGGCGAGCCCGCCATCCGCTCCGGCAAGACCAAGGTGCTCGCCTACATGTCCGACAAGCGCGATCCCTCGCTGCCGGACGTGCCGACCTCGGCCGAATCGGGCTATCCGTATTTCCGCGTGGCGACCTGGCACGGGCTCTTCGCCCCGAAGGGCACGCCGAAGGAACTCGTCGCGCGGATCCACCGCGACGTGGTCACGGTCATGGGCAAGCCGGAGTTCCGCGAAGACATGGCGAAGCGCGGCTACGCGACGCCGACGCTGTCCTCGGACGAATTCGCGGCACTCATCGCCGAGGAAGTGAAGAAAACGGGCGAAATGGTGAAGGCCGCGAACCTGCAACCCGAGTAGGCCCGCTTCCGGCGGCGCCCGAACGGGCGGTGGCGGGCGTTCCCGCGGCAGGGCAAACTGCGCCGCATGCGCCCTGCCCCACCCACCCGCCGCATCCTCCTGCCGATCCTCGCCGCGGCCGCACTTGCCGGTTGCGCGGTCCTGCCGGAAAACACACCCCGCAACCGGCCCGAGATCCCCCTCGCCGCGCGCTTGCCGGACCGACCACGCCCGCCCCGGGACGTGGTCGGCGTGAACGCGATCGCCCTGTCCTTCTCCGGCGGCGGCCTGCGCGCCTCGGCCTTCGCCCACGGCGCCCTCGCGGGCCTCGCCGGGATGCCGGGAGAAGGGAACGCCTACCTGCTCGAAGACCTGTCCTTCATCACGAGTGTCTCGGGCGGTTCGATCACGGCAGCGTGGTTCGGGCTGCACGGCCGCGAAGGGCTCGCCACCTTCCGCGAGGCGGCCCTGCTGCGCGACGGCGAGGCCGACCTGCGCTTCAGCCTGCTCAACCCGCTGAACCTCGCGCGGCTCGCGGGCGGCGGGCTCAACGACCGCGGCAACTTCCACCGCTGGCTCGAGGAGGACGTCTTCAAGGGCGCCACCTATGCCGACCTGTTCCGCCGGGGCAGGCCCGACATCTGGATCAATGCCACCAACGCCTATCACCGCCTCGCCTTCCCCTTCCACCAGCGCGCCTTCGAGGCGATCTGCAGCGATCTCGCGAGCCTGCCCGTCTCCGAGGCCGTGGCCGCGTCGATGGCCGTGCCGATGTTCATCACGCCGGTGGTGCTGCAGAAGTTTCCCGAGCATTGCACGACGCCCCTCCCCGCCTGGATGAACGATCCGACGGCCGCGGAGGGCAAGCCCCTGCTCATGGCCGCCCTGGGCCGCGCCGTGCGCGATTTCCGCGATCCCTCGACGGGCCGGTATCTCAAGCTGATCGACGGCGGCATCACGGACAACTTCGGGCTCGTGAGCATCCTGCAGAGCCGGCTCATCATGGGCACGCCCCACGACCCCATGACCGCGCGCGACGCGCAGGTCGTGCGCAACCTGCTCTTCGTCGTGGTGGACGCGGGCCAGGGGCCGAGCGGCACGTGGACGCGCGAGATCGCGGGGCCCGGCGGCATCGACGTCGCCACGGCGGCCATCGACGCGGCCATCGAGGCCAACGTGCGGATGAGCTTCGACTCCTTCGTGACGATGACGAAAGCGTGGCGCGACGAGATCATCCGCTACCGGTGCGCGCTGCCCGCGGACACGGTCACCTCCCTGAAGCGCGAGCGCGCCAACTGGCGCTGCGACGACGTGACTTTCGAGGTGGCGCGGATCGCTTTCGACGACCTGGCGCCGGAGCGGGCGCGGCGGCTGCACGCGATCCCGACGCGGCTGAAGCTGCCCGCGGAGGACATCGACGAACTCATCGCCGCAGGACGGGATGCGCTGCTCGCGAACCCGACGGTGACGGGTTACCAGTGGCGCGTGGTGAATGCGGCGACGCGGTAGTGGCTTTGGGGCTGGCTTGGGTGAGAGGCTTTGGAACCGCAGATGAACGCAGATGAACGCAGATGAATTTCAGGTACGTTTGCGGCGCCGTGACTGATTGCAGCGGGCTGGGGTGATACCGGCAAGCGGCACTGTCGCGCGTCTCGGAGCATTCCTGCCTGGTACCAGACACCAGGTCGTCGAGAAACCACAAGCCATCTGCGTTCATCTGCGTTCATCTGCGGTTCCAAAGCCTTTCTGCCAACCGCCAGCCGCTACGCCTCCCCGACCGGCAGGCAAGAGCAGAACAGGTTCCGGTCCCCATAGACGTTGTCCGCCCGTCCCACCGGCGGCCAGTACTTGTTCTCCCGCACCGACGGTAGCGGGAAAGCCGCCATCTCGCGTGGGTACTTCCGGCTCCATCCATCCGACATCACCACCGCCGCCGTATGCGGCGCGTGCTTGAGCGGATTGTCTTCGCGGTCGAGCCTGCCCTCCTCCACCGCACGGATCTCTTCCCGGATCGCGATCATCGCTTCGCAGAAGCGGTCCAGCTCAGCGAGAGGTTCGCTTTCCGTCGGCTCCACCATGAGCGTACCCGCGACCGGGAACGACATCGTCGGCGCGTGGAAGCCGTAGTCCATGAGGCGCTTGGCCACGTCGTCCACGGTGATGCCCGAGGTCTCCTTCAGGGGCCGCAGGTCGAGGATGCATTCGTGCGCGATGAGGCCGCCCGGTCCCGAGTAGAGCACCGGGTAGTGGGGCGCCAGCCGCCTCGCGATGTAGTTCGCGTTGAGGATGGCCACCTGCGTGGCACGCTTGAGGCCCTCGCCACCCATCATGGCGATGTACATCCACGAGATGGGCAGGATGGAGGCGCTGCCGTAGGGCGCGGCCGATACGGCGCCGACAGGTCCCGCGCCGCCTTCCAGGTACCGGTGCCCCGGCAGGAATGGCGCGAGGTGCGCCGCGACGGCCACGGGGCCGACGCCCGGCCCGCCGCCTCCGTGCGGAATGCAGAACGTCTTGTGCAAGTTGAGGTGCGACACGTCGCCGCCGAACTGGCCCGGCGCCGCGAGCCCCACCATCGCGTTGATGTTCGCGCCGTCCACGTACACCTGGCCGCCGTGCGCATGCACGATCTCGCAAATGCGCGTGATGCCGGCCTCGAACACGCCGTGCGTCGAGGGGTAGGTGACCATGATGGCGGCGAGGCTCTTCGCGTGCTGCGCCGCCTTCGCCTCCAGGTCCGCGATGTCGACGTTGCCCGCCGCGTCGCAGGCCACGACCACCACCTGCATGCCGACCATGTGCGCGGAAGCGGGGTTGGTGCCGTGCGCGGAGCTCGGGATCAGGCAAACGTTGCGGTGCCCTTCCCCGCGGCTCGCGTGGTATGCCTTGATGGCGAGAAGCCCCGCGTACTCGCCCTGCGAGCCCGCGTTGGGCTGCAGCGAGACCGCCGCATAGCCGGTGCACTCGATGAGCATTTTCTCGAGGCCCGCCACCAGCTCGCGGTAGCCCCGGGCCTGCTCGGGTGGCGCGAAGGGATGCATCGTGCCGAACTCGGGCCAGGTGACGGGGATCATTTCGCTCGTCGCGTTCAACTTCATCGTGCACGAGCCCAGCGGGATCATCGAGCGGTCGAGCGCCACGTCCTTGTCCGCGAGGCGACGCAGGTAGCGCAGCATCTCGGTCTCCGACTGGCAGCGGTTGAAGACCGGGTGCGTGAGGTACGGCGTCGTGCGGCGAAGGCCCGCCGGAATCGCGTCCTCGGTCGATTCCAGCTCCGCGGCGCGAAAACGCGCGGGGTGGCCGAGGAACACGGCCCAGAGCGTCTCCACGTCCACGCGCGTCGTGGTCTCGTCGAGGGAAAGGCCGAGCGTGCGATCGTCGATCTCGCGCAGGTTCATGCGCCCGATGCGGGCGCGCGCGACGATCTCGGCGGTCTTCGCGCCCGTCTCCACGGTGAGCGTGTCGAAGAACGCCGCGGGCTTCACGGTGAAGCCCAGGTGCTCGATGCCGGCCTTCGCGATGGCTGCCAGCCGGTGCACCCGGCGGGCGATGCGCTCGAGCCCCCTCGGGCCGTGGTAGACCGCGTACATCGACGCGATCACGGCGAGCAGCACCTGCGCCGTGCAGATGTTCGAGGTCGCCTTCTCGCGGCGGATGTGCTGCTCGCGCGTCTGGAGCGCCAGACGGTACGCATGCCGCCCCTGCGCGTCGACGGTGGCGCCCACCAGGCGCCCGGGCATGCTGCGCTTGAGCGCATCCTGCGTGGCGAGGTAGCCCGCGTGGGGCCCGCCGTAGCCCATCGGCACGCCGAAGCGCTGCGCGCTGCCCACGACCACGTCGGCGCCCCACTCGCCCGGCGGCGTGACGACGCAAAGCGCCAGGAGATCCGCAGCGGCCACCACGTGCCCGCCTTTCGCGTGCACCGCCTCGCACAGGGCACGGTAGTCGCGCAGTTCGCCGTTCACGCCGGGGTACTGCACCAGGACCGCGAAGGCCTCGACCGTGGCGAGTTCGCCGGCCGGCACGACCTTTACCTCGATGCCGAGCGGCTCGGCGCGCGTCCTCACGACGTCGAGCGTCTGCGGCAGGACATCGTCGGCGACCGCGAAGGCGTTCGAGGCGTGGCTGCCCGAGCGCAGGCAGAGCGTCATCGCCTCGGCCGCGGCCGTCGCCTCGTCCAGCATCGAGGCGTTGGCGATGGCCATGCCCGTGAGGTCGCAGACCATCGTCTGGAAGTTCACGAGCGCCTCGAGGCGCCCCTGCGAGATTTCCGGCTGGTAGGGCGTATAGGCCGTGTACCACGCGGGGTTCTCGAGGATGTTGCGCAGGATGACGCCCGGCGTGTGGGTGCCGTAGTATCCCTGCCCGATGTACGAGCGGAAGACCTCGTTTCGCCCGGCGATGCGCTTCAACTGCGCGAGTGCATCCGCCTCCGGCAAGGCGGCCGGAAGCGCCATCGGCGACTTCCGGCGGATGGCGGGCGGCACGACGGCCTCGCAGAGCGCTTCGAGGCAGGCGAAGCCCAGCGTGTCGAGCATCGCTGCCTGCTCGCCGGAGGCGGGGCCCACGTGGCGCCGTTCGAAGGCGTCCGCATCCTCGAGGTCGGCGAGCGTGGCGCGATTGGCGGAGGTCGTGTCGGGCATGGCGGTTCCTATTCGGCGGAGGCCTTCTCGTAGGCGGCGCTGTCCAGCAGCTTTTCGAGGTCGGCGGGGTCGGCCGGCTTCAGGCGATACATCCAGGCGCCGTAGGCGTCGGCGTTGATGCGCTCGGGGCTCGCGCCCAGGTCGTCGTTCGTCGCGACCACCTCGCCCGCGATCGGCGCGTAGATGTCCGAGGCGGCCTTCACCGACTCGACCACGCCCACGCTCTCGCCCGCCGCGAGCTGGCGCCCGACCTTCGGCGGCTCGACGAAGACGATGTCGCCCAGCTGCGCCTGGGCGTGGTCGGTGATGCCCACACTCACGGTGCCGTCGGCCTCCAGGCGGGCCCACTCGTGGGAGGCGGTGTACTTGAGTTCGGGGGGAAGGATCATCGGGGGTCTCCGGGGTCAGATGAGGGGCTTGCCGTGGCGCACGAAGGGCGGTTTCACCACCCTCGCCGCGAGTTCCTTGTCGCGCACCTGCACGCGCACCTTCTCGCCCGGGGCGGTGCCCACGGGCAGGCGGGCGAGCGCGATGGATACGCCGAGCGTGGGGGAAAACGTGCCGCTCGTGATCTCGCCCTCGCCGCGCTCGGCGACGACGATCTGGTGCGCGCGCAGCACGCCGCCCTTGTCCTCGAGGACGAGCCCGAGGAAATCGCAGGCGCGCGGGCGCGCCTCGAGCGCCTTGCGGCCGAAGAAGCCACGGGCGCTCGTGAGGTCGACCGTCCAGGCGAGGCCCGCGTCGAACGGCGAGGCGCCGGTATCCATGTCCTGCCCATAGAGGTTCATGCCGGCCTCCAGGCGCAGGGTGTCCCTCGCGCCCAGGCCGCAGGGTCGTGCCCCCGCGGCGACCACACCGTTCCAGAGCGTGGCGACCTCTTCCGCCGGGCAGCTCACCTCGAAACCGTCCTCGCCGGTATAGCCGGTGCGTGCGACCACGATGTCGTCGCCCACGCGGGCGGCCTGGAAGGGCACGAGCGCTTCGGTGGCTGAACGGGTTTCCGGGAAGGCGCTCCAGAAGGCCTCGCGGGCCTGCGGCCCCTGCACCGCGATCATGGCGAGGTCGTCCCGCGAGCGCAGCGCGACGCCGTGGCCGGCCAGGGCGTTCAGGCGATGCAGCCAGTCGATGTCGCCGTCCGCGGTGCCCGCATTGACCACCAGCCGGAACCAGTCGTCGCGGAAGAAGTACGCGATGAGGTCGTCGATGACGCCCGCCGATTCGTCGAGCAGGCACGAGTAGAGCGCCTTGCCCGGGACCTGGAGCTTCGCCACGTCGTTGGCGAGCGCGAACCGCAGGAAATCCCGGACGCCCTTGCCTTCGAGATCCACCGATCGCATGTGGGAGACATCGAAGACGCCCGCGGACCGGCGCACCGCGTGGTGCTCCTCGATCTGCGAGCCGTAGTTCACCGGCATGTCCCATCCGCCGAAGTCGACCATGCGGGCGCCGGCGGCGCGGTGGATGGCATTGAGCGGCGTGGTCTTCAGCATGAGGCCCCCGAAACGAAAAAAGGGGTCAGGAAAGCCATGCGGCTTGCCTGACCCCTCTGTCCTTGGTACCTGAGAGATTACGGCCCGGGCACCTGCCCCGGCCGCCAGCCCCTTCGGTGGACGGCTTCCCGCGCCGTCGCTCTCCAGAGTCCGGGTTTGACCCCGTTTCCGGCCGGTCCCTGCTGCCTGAGAGTTTGCGGGCGCTACCCCTTCGGCGGCCGCCTCGATGCGCTTGGCGGCTCTCTCCCGGTCGGATGGCGGCGAGACTACGCGGCGCCCCCCGGAAAGTCAACGCGCGGCCCCGGTTCCCCCGCCCATTTGACGCAGCGCAAATGGGCCCTTGATGCAGCGCAACCGCCGCCGGGCGACGCCCCCTAGGATTTCGGAATCCCCGCAGGCCGGTGGGACGCTCCCTTCCGGCACGAAAGCAGGCGCTCGAGGGACGCGTGGTCACGCGCCCCAGCGACCTCGGCGGGAAGTCTCGGAGGAAGTACCCCATGAATGCTCCCGCCACCGCGGCCGGCACGATCCCGACCGGCCTCGCCCTGCTGCAGGACCCCGTCTTCAACAAAGGCACCGCGTTCACCGAACGCGAGCGCGACGCCCTCGGGCTCCACGGCCTGCTGCCGCCGCGGGTGCACACGCAGGCCGAGCAGGTCGGACGGGTGCTCAACAACCTGCGCCGCCTGCCGACGGACCTCGACAAGTACATCTTCCTCACGGCACTGCACGACCGCAACGAGACGCTCTTCTTCCGGCTCGTGATGGAGAACGCCGAAGAGATCATGCCCCTCATCTACACGCCGACGGTGGGCCTGGGCTGCCAGCTGTACGGCCGCATCTACCGCCGCGCGCGCGGCCTGTTCATCACCGCGAAGGACGCGGGCCGGGTGAAGCAGGTGCTGCGCAACTGGAACCAGAAGGCCGGGCTCATCGTCGTCACGGATGGCGAGCGCATTCTCGGCCTGGGCGACCTCGGCGCGCAGGGCATGGGCATCCCGGTCGGCAAGCTCTCCCTCTACACGGCCTGCGCCGGCATGCACCCGAGCCTGTGCCTGCCGATCACGCTCGACGTGGGCACGCAGAACCAGGAACTGCTGGACGATCCTCTCTACATCGGGCTAGCGCAGAACCGCGTCCGCGGCGAGGCGTACGACGCGCTCGTCGAGGAGTTCGTGACGGCGGCCAACGAGGTCTTCCCCGGCGTGCTCATCCAGTTCGAGGACTTCGCCAACGCGAACGCCTTCCGCCTGCTGCACAAGTACCAGGATCGCATCTGCACGTTCAACGACGACATCCAGGGCACGGCCTCGGTCGCGCTCGCGGGCCTCATGTCCGCCGTGCGCATCACGGGAAAGAGCCTCGCCGACACGCGCGTGCTCTTCCAGGGCGCGGGCGAGGCGGCCGTCGGCATCGCGGATCTCATCACGGCCTCGCTCGTCGCCAAGGGCATGCCCGAAGCCGAGGCGAAGAAGCGCTGCTGGCTCGTGGATTCCAAGGGGCTCGTGGTCGCCTCGCGCACGGATCTCACGGAACACAAGCGCCACTACGCGCACGAGCACGCGGCCATCGGCGACCTGGCCTCCGCGGTCAATGCGCTCAAGCCCCAGGCGATCATCGGCGTGGCGGCGGTCGGCAAGGCCTTCTCGAAGCCCATCGTCGAGGCGATGAGCGCCATCAACGAGCGCCCCATCGTGTTCGCCCTCTCGAACCCGACCTCGAAGTCCGAATGCACCGCGCAGGAAGCCTACGAGTGGAGCGGCGGGCGCGCCATCTTCGCCTGCGGGAGCCCCTTCGCGCCGGTCACTCTCAACGGCAAGACGTTCGTGCCGCGCCAGGGCAACAACTCCTACATCTTCCCGGGCGTGGGCCTGGGCGCCGTCGCGGTCAAGACGCGGCGCGTGACCAACGAGATGTTCCTCGCGGCGGCCGAGACGCTGGCCGGCATGGTTTCGGAGGCCGATCTCGCCCAGGGCAGCATCTACCCGTCACTTTCGCAGATGCGCGCCGTCTCGGCGACCATCGCCACCGCGGTGGCGACGGTGGCGTTCGACCGCGGGCTTGCCGGCGTGCCGAGGCCGGCCGATATCGGCGAGTACGTGCGCAGCCAGATGTACGAGCCGAGCTACCCGACGTACGCCTAGGCCCGCGCCCGTCCCCTGCAGGAAGCCGGTGCCGGCGGGGCCTTGGCCCCGCCGGCATCATTGACCCCGGCGCATCGCGGCCACCGGGCGGCGGCTCGCCCTAGTTGATCCGGCGATAGCGGACTTCGTTGGACCGCTCGCCCCGCTGGGCGGTCACGAAGCCGTCGCGCGTCTGGTCGATCGAGAAGACCGCGCCGCCCACATGCAGCTGCTCGTCATTGATGTACCCCCGCATCGTCCGCCCCTGGGTATTGGCAGTGACACGGCCATCGCGCTCGATCGTGAGGGTGATGTCGGCGCCATAGTTCGGGTTGAACCCGCTGAAGGATCCGACCATCCAGCCGGGAACATACGAATTGTGGCGCGGGCCCTGGTAGTTCTCGTCGCGGTACTTGTAGTCGTCCACGTGGTCCTTGTTGTTCGCCAGCGCGCCGAGAATCGCCACCCCGGCCAGGAGGCCGACGACAGCCGCCGCCTTCTTCTTGTCGTCGCTCGAATCCGAGCCGCCATCCTGGGTTTCCACCCGGAAATCGGCCTCGCACCCGTGGTCCACCCAGATCTCGCGCCGCGTGAAGTCCCAGCTGCGGCCCTGGTCGCATTTCGCGCCGGAAATCCTGCGCTCGACCGTCACGTACCCGGGCGAGGACAGGCGGCAGGTCCGGTAACGGCCGCCGTCGCTGCCGCAGCGCGTGGTGTAGTCCGCGAAGACGCTGGAAGCCAGCGACAGCGTGAATGTGGCGATGAGTCCTTGCGAAACGGCGCGGTGCAGGTTGCGTTTCATGTTATTTCTCCTGGTCGTGGATGTTGAAGCGGCCTGCGCGGGTTCCGGCTACCAGATCCGCGCGCGATCCTTCGGGTCGAGCCACAGGGGATCGCCCTTGCGGATGCCGAAGGCCTTGTAGAATCCCGGCTCGTGCTGGGCGGGCGCCCAGACCCGGTAGTTGCCCGGCGCGTGCGCATCGGTGGCCGTCACCTGCCTCAGGTAGCCCTCGCGCGATTTTTCCGACCAGAGCTGCGCCCACGCGATGAAACAGCGTTGCTCCTGCGTCAGGCCGTCGATCTTCCGGTTCTCCTTCGGGTGCGCCTTGAGGTAGCGCTGAAGGGCACCGTAGCCGAAGGCGATGCCGCCCACGTCCGCGAGGTTCTCGGTCACGCCGAGCGCGCCGTTGGCATGCAGCCCCGGCAGGACCTCGTAGGCATTGGCCTGACGAACCAGCTTCCGGGCCTGCGCGACGAAGCGCTCTTCGTCCTGCTTCACCCACCAGTTGCGCGCGCGCCCGACCTCGTCGTAAAGGCGGCCGCCGGAATCGAAGCCGTGCGTGAGTTCGTGGCCGATCACCGCGCCCATGGCGCACAGCTTGGTCGCCGGGTCGCCCTTCGGGTCGTAGACGGGCGGCTGCAGGAATGCGGCCGGGATCTCGATCGAATTGCGCGACTTGTCGTAGGCCGCGTTGACGACGGTGGGCAGCGTCGCTCCCGGGTCGGTGAATCCGTCCTCCCGGATGGGGCCGCCGTAGCGCCCGATATCGCGCCGGAAGAGGTACTCGTTGATGCGCTCGAGGCTGCCGAACCAGTCCCCGGGGCGCACGTCCACCGGCGAGTAGTCGATCCACTGGTCGGGATAGCCCACGGTGATGCGCACCTTGTCCAGCTTGAAGAGCGCTTGCTTGCGCGTGGCCGGCGTGAGCCAGGCGTTCTTGACGAGGCGGGCGCGGAACTCCGCCCGCACGAGTCCCACCATGTGCTCGACGTCGCGGCGCGCCTCGGCGGTGAAGTAACGGTCGACGTAGAGCCGCGCGAGCGGGTGGCCCGCCTTCCCGGCGATCTTGTCGAATACCTGCTTCGATCGCGGCGGCAACTGCAGGCCGGGGCCGAACAGGGAGCGCGTGAACTCGAGACCGGCCTGGGCGAACTCGGGCGAGAGCCCCCCGGTGCTCTTCCTCACGTACTCGAACTTGAGCCAGCGCTTCAGGTCCTCGAGCGGCGTCTCGGCGACGATACGGGCCCTTTCGACCATCGCGTCGGCCTCGACGGCCGTCACGACCGATGGCGGCGAGAGCCCGATGCCGGCGAAGAAGCCGTCCCAGTCGAAACCGGAAGACTTCGCCTTGAGCTCCGCGTAGGGCATTTCGCGGAACAGCTTGTCGGGATCCACTTTCTCCGTGAGGGGCAATCGCGCCTTCGCCACGCGCGCCTCGAGCGCGAGAAGACGTGGCGCGAACGCCTTCGCCTCCGCCTCCGGCATTCCCGCGAGCGACAGGTACCGCGCGACGAGGGCGACATAGGCGTCGCGATGGGCCCCGTTTTCCGGCTTGAGATAGTCGTCGTAGTTCGACATCCCCAGCTCGCCGTCGCCGACGACCACCATGTACTTCGACTTGTCGTGGATGCCGACCATGACGCCGGCGGAAAGGAGGATGGCGTCGTTGGTGACCAGCGTCGCCTGCGCGAGCGCCCGCGCGAATCCGGATTTGTCGGTGACCGCATCGATGCGATCGAACATGGGCTTGAGAGGCGCCGCGCCGAGCGCCTTGAGCCGCACCTCGTCCATGCCCGCCGCGTAGAGGTCGCCGACCTGCTGCGTGGGACTGCCCTTCGGCGCGGCGGCAGCGCTTCTCGCGGCCTCCTCGACCACTTGCCGGAGCGCCGCGTCCTTGCGCTTCGCCATCAGGTCCAGGCCGGAGATCCGGACGCTCTCCGGCGGGATCCGGAGGGCGTCGTGCCACGTGCCGGCGGCATAGCGACCGAAGTCCTTCCGCGGGCTCGCGGAAAGATCCATCTTGTCCTTCGAGAATCCGGCCGGGAATCCGAACGGGGTTGCCTCCTGGGCGTGCGCCGCGCCGATGGCGAGCGCCGTCGCGACCGCGAGCGCGGCCGGGCGATGGGAAAACATGGGCATTCTCCTGGTTGCGTGACGGAGGTCGTTTACCGGGACGGCAGGCAGGTCATCTCGGGGGCCTGGTACCCCCAGACGACGGTCGATTTTCCCTGGTGCTCGCGGATCGACTCGTTCTGCCCGACGTAATTCGTGCCGCTCGCCACCGCCTGCTGGAACATGAGCGAGGACTGGTCGCCTCGCTCGGCGATCAGCGTGGCGGGCTCGGTCTTGAAGTACGTGACGACCACCTCGTCCGCCGGATTGCCGTTGCATGCAAGCCGGAAGGGACCGGTGAACTCCACCAGCCGGTACTTCGCCTGCAGCTCGGCCGTGCGCCGGACGTACTCGTTCTTCACGCAGGCGCGCTTGTCCGCGTCCTTCCAGCAATCGTTGCGGCCCTTCACCCAGCCGCGCTGCGTGGCCTTGAGGATGGGCGGCTTCTCGTTGGCCGCCTTCTTGAGCGCCGCCTTGTAGACGCCGTCGAGCTTGCGGTCGAGGGCCGCGAGTTCGGCGTCCTTGCAGATCATTTCCTCGATGCTGCCGCCCTTCGCCTTTCGGCAGTCGAAGGCCGGGCCCTTGGCAGGCTCGGCGGCGGCGGCATGGAGGCTACCGGCGCCCGCGGACAGGACCGCGAGCGCAATCACGATCGCGCGCTTCACGGCGCTACCGGACGTACGCGGAGGAGATCTTGCTGGCCAGGCTCCGGGGCAAGGTCGGGTACTGCCCCGGACCGAACTCCTCGCAGTCGCCCCGGCCGTTCGCGTCGCTGCACAGGCGCCAGGAGCCCCCCTCGATGATCACGGACTCCGCCCGGTCGTTGAATCCCATGCGATCGAAGTTGCTGGTGGTGCGCTCGAGCCACACGGAACGCCCGCCGAAGTTGCCATGCTCGAACAGGCGGATGCGCGGCGAGCCGTAGTCGTTTCCGTTGTTCCAGCCTCCCCCGCTGCCCCCGTGATGGCCTCCTCCCTGATTGCCGCCCCAGTTGCCGCCGCTGCCGCCCCAGCCGCCGTTGCCGCCGCCGCCCCAACCGCCGCTGACCGGCCGGGCCGAGGAGAACTTGTCGTCCTTGCCCGGCAACGAGGGATAGCGCCCCGGGCCGTAGGTCACGCACTCGCCCCGGAAATACGCGTCCGTGCAGAACTGCCAGGTGCCGCGGCGCACGACGAGCGAGGCCACGGCATCGTTGAAGCCGAGCGGGTCGAAGTTCGGCGTGGCCTCCCGCAGCGTGCGCAACTGGTTGGAGAAGTTGGCGCGGTCGTAGACCACGACTTCCGAATCGCCGCTGTTGCTCCAGCGGTCGGACGGCGCGGGCTCGTAGAGGCCGTCGTTGGCGATGCGCGCCGAGGACACGCGATAGGATTGCCCGCCGAGGCTGGATTGCTGGCCGGGCCCGTACGTGCGGCACTGGCCCTTGAAGTAGGGCTCCGTGCAGAGCTCCCAGCGCCCGTCGGTGACGTAGGCGGAGGCGGCCTTGTTCTCGAACCCGAGATAGCCGAGGTTGGGCGTGGAACGCGTGAGCGAGACCTGGCGGCCACGCATGTTCGGGCCTTCGTAAAGCGTGATGCCGTCGGCGAGGACGGGCAGCGCAGCGAACGCCGCGACGACTGCGAGGATTTTTTCATGGGGGGCTCCGCATGGGAAGGAACGACTGGCCCCGCTGTGGTCGCCGCCCCGGCTCTCGGCCGGCAAGCCGAAAAACGCACACGTTCAACGACCGACGTTGGCCCTTCGCCGCATTTCCGAAGGGGCGAGCCCGAAAAGCCGGCGGTAGCCGGCCGCGAATCGGCCCGGATGCTCGAAGCCGAGCGCGGACGCCACGGCCGTGACCGACTCGCCTTCGCCCCGCGAAAGCGCGGCGTGGGCCGCCACCAGTCGTCGTTCGGCGACGAATTCCATCGGCGACTGCTGGCGATGGGACTCGAAGGCCACCTGCAGGCATCGCGCCCCCACGCCGGCCCTGTCGCAAAGCCGGGCGAGCGAGAGGGGCTCGTGCAAGTGGGCGTCGATCCACTCC
Organism: Betaproteobacteria bacterium; assembly: GCA_016711875.1. Lineage (GTDB taxonomy): Bacteria > Pseudomonadota > Gammaproteobacteria > Burkholderiales > Usitatibacteraceae > FEB-7. The sequence goes on from JADJSD010000003.1 coordinate 669,172, forward strand.
TCGACGAGGCGAACGCGTTCGGGCGCAAGACGCGGCGTGCGTCGTCCCTCCTTGACAGGCACTCGCGCACGCAACCAGTCGGCCAGTCGCGGCTCCACGTGGGCGAGCGCTGCGGATCGCCGGGCGGTCGGCAGGCTGGCCGCGAAATCCACGTCCCCGATGACGCGAACCAGTGCAGCCAGCGCGTCGGCCGGCAGCGAAAAGCGCAGGATGCCCGCCGGCGCCGCCTCGCCAGCCAGGGCGGACGGCATCTGGATCGCGAAGCGTCGAAGGGATTCGGCCTCGATGGTCAAGTCACGATCCGGCGGCAGGATGACGAGGTCGCCCGGGCCGGTTTCAAAATCGCGACGACCCATGCGGTACGACGAACGGCCCCCAAGCGTGAGGTGCGCCGTGGCCGATGCCACCGAGCCGCGGATCGTCTGCCGTGCCGCCATGCTGCACCACGCGAACTTCCCGAATTCACCATCGTGGTGCGCCAGCCGGAACCCGATGGGGGAAGGTTTCCGTGCATGGCGCCAATGGACGCCGTTGTGGCCATCCATGAATTCCCGCACCTCATCGAGGTCATCGGACGCGAACTGGCCGGTGGCGACAGCGGGCTTCCAGAGGGCGTCGAGCATTCGGCGGAGAACTTCGGAAAGAACCGGGGAACGGCCATTGTGCCGCAGGAGTTAACAAGGTGGCCGCGCCCGGCCCAAAGCGCAACACGTACGTGCGGCAGCGCACAAACGGCGCTCCGACTATTCCCTTAGGCTTCGCGAAATGTCCCATTCCGCCGCCGCCGTTGCACAAGCTCGACTGGATCGCAGGCGGCGAGTCCGTCCGGACGATTCCATGATCGGGTTCACCTTCGCGGCACTTGCTTGCCTCGCCACGATCATCGCGCTCGTGCTGTGGATGTAACGAACTGCGGGAAATCCAAGCAGGTGCGCACGTTGCGCAACGAGGGTCGGCGCGAAAGGACTCGAACGTCCGACGCCGGGGTCGTCGGGGCGAACCGGCCGATCGGGACGGGTGCCCGGGATTCGGATGGCCTGCAACCGGGGGAGTGGTTAGACTCCCGCCACCTACCCCAAGGAGTCCCCATGAAGATTTCCGCGCTGATTCTCGCACTCCCCCTCGTCCTCACGCTGGCGGCCTGCGATCAGAAGCCCGCATCCACCGCCGACAAGGTCAAGGACAAGGTCAACGATGCACTGGACCGCCGCCCCAACGAGAAAGTGAAGGATGCCGCCGAGGAAATTCGCGATGGCGCGAAAGCGGCCGTCAAGGATCTCAAGGATGCCGCGAAGGATGCGACCAAGTAGTCAGCCTCGGCCCGAGGCTGACTGAAGGCGCAATCCCCGAAAGAAAAAGGGGCCCGGGGGCCCCTGAATCCTGGAATCAAGTGGTCGGGGCGAAAGGATTCGAACCTTCGACCCCCTGCACCCCATGCAGGTGCGCTACCAGGCTGCGCTACGCCCCGACCGAGAGGCGAATTATAGCCGAAACGGAATGCCGCCTGCGCGGCAATGACGGGAAAGGCGGCAGGAAAAGCGAAGCGTCAGTCGTTGTCGAGCATCTTGAGGATGCTCTTCAACTCGCGACGGATGTTGGCCGGCGAGATAGGCTGCGGGACCGTCATGGTGCCGAGCGCCGCATGCGCTCCCGTGCGCGACGCGGGCGGCTCCTCGAGACGGTTTCGCGCCCCGTTGATGCTGAAGCCGTGCTCGTAGAGCAACTCGCGGATGCGCCGGATGAGCAGCACTTCGTGGTGCTGGTAATAGCGGCGGTTGCCGCGGCGCTTCAGGGGCTTGAGCTGCGTGAACTCCTGCTCCCAATACCGGAGCACGTGGGGCTTGACCCCACAGAGTTCGCTGACTTCCCCGATCGTGAAATACCGCTTGGCGGGGATCGCCGGCAGGTCATTCGTTGCCAGGTTCTCCGTGGCCATTGAAGGACTTCTCCACGAGGGTCTTCAGCTTCTGGCTGGCGTGAAACGTCACCACGCGCCGAGCCGTGATGGGGATTTCCTCCCCGGTCTTGGGATTGCGCCCGGGGCGCTGCGGTTTCTTGCGAAGCTGGAAGTTGCCGAAGCCGGAGAGCTTCACCATCTCGCCCCTTTCGAGGGCGATGCGGATCTCCTCGAAGAAGGACTCGACCATGTCCTTGGCCTCGCGTTTGTTCAGCCCGACCTTTTCGAACATCAGGTCGGCCAGCTCGGCCTTGGTGAGGGTGACCTTGTCTTTCACGTGCGCGGCTGGGCTTTGTATTGTTCTGTGAGGAGACGCCGGATGGAACCCACGATTTCCTCCACTTCGGCATCTGTCAAAGTTCTGTCAGTATCCTGCATAACTACCCGGAACGCAAGGCTTTTTCTGCCATCCTCGATGCCTTTACCCCGATACTGGTCGAACACTTCGATCTCGCGGACGCAGGCCGGGGCCGCGGACCGGAGCGTCGCCAGGATGCGACCGGCAGGCACCGTTTCGTCCACCAGCACGGCCAGGTCGCGCCGCACCGTCGGCATGCGCGAGACGCCCGAGAAGCGCGGCGCGCGGCCCGAAAGCAGCACCGCCGTCTCGATCTCGAAGAAGACCGGGGCGCCCGGAAGGTCGTACTTCTGCTGCAATCGCGGGTGCAGTTCGCCGACGACGCCGACGTCGCGTCCGCCCGACAGGACGCGCGCGCATCGCCCCGGATGGCACGCCGGATGGGCGCCTGAAGCGAATTCGAGCACCGCGCTGCCTGCGATCGCCTCGAGATCGCCCTTGGCGTCGTAGAAGTCCGCGGCACGGGCCGACTCTCCCCACTGCTCCGGCAGGCGACCGCCGAAGGTGATGGCGGCGAGCCTTTCGGGTTGCTCGGCCTCGCTCGGGCCCTCCGCGAGGAAGCAGCGACCGATCTCGAAGAGGCGGGTTCGTGGCTCGTCGCGGTTCAGGTTGGCGAGCACGGCCTGCACGATGCCGCCCACGAGCGTGGTGCGCATCACGTCCATCGTGCTCGCGATGGGGTTGGCGAGCCTCACGGGCGCGCCGTTGCCGGCGAAGTCCTCTTCCCAGGCCGAGGACACGAAACTGTAGTTGATGACTTCCTGGTACCCCAGGTCCGCACAGGCGAGCTTCAGGTCGAAGCGCGAGCGCGCGCCCTCGACCACTTCGAGCATGGGGACGCTCGAACGCGGCGCGTCCGCGGGCACGTGTTCGTAGCCGTGGATGCGGGCGACCTCCTCCACGAAATCCTCCTCGATCGAGAGGTCGTGGCGCCACGAGGGCGGCGTGACCTCGAGTGCATCGCCCGCGCCCTCGACGCGGCAGGCCAGGCGCTCGAGGGACTCGCGCACGAAGGCATCGGGGATGTCGTAGCCCAGGAGGGAACGCACGCGGGCGGGACGCACGCGCACGCTCGCCCGTCCGATCATCCCACCCTGCGCCTGCGTGACCGGACCGGCCCTGCCGCCGCAGATGGCGAGCGTGAGCTGCGTGGCGCGCTCGAGCGCGGCGCGCGAGCCTTGCGGATCGATGCCCCGCTCGAACCGGTATGCCGCGTCGCTCGCGAGCTGCAACTGCTTCGTGCGCCCCTGCACCGCCTCGGGCGTGAAGTACGCCGCCTCGAAGAACACGTCCGTGGTGGCTTCGGTCACCATCGTGCCGGCGCCCCCCATCACGCCACCTAGCGCGACGGGGCCGGACTCGTCGGCGATGGCGAGGAGGTTCGGAATCGACTCGGCCCACTGGTCGTTGAGGAGCTGCAGCTGCTCGCCGGGCGCCATCCAGCGTACGTCGATGCCGCCCTTCAGCTTCGCCTCGTCGAAGGCGTGCATCGGCTGGCCGCGTTCGAGCATCACGAAGTTGGTGATGTCGACGAGGGGCGACTTTGGGCGAAGGCCCGCCCGCTCGAGGCGACGTGCCATCCAGTCCGGCGTCCTCGCGCGCGCGTCGAGCCCGCGGATGACGCGGCCGCAGTAATGCGGGCAGGCCTCGGGCGCCGAGAGGCGGACGGGACGTGAATCCTCGATCGTCGCCGCCACCTCGGTTTCGGGCATGAGCTTCGCGGGCAGGCCTGCCAGGGCCGCGAAGTCGCGCGCGATGCCGAACATCGACAGGCAATCGCCCCGGTTGGGCGTGAGCTTGAGGGTGAGGATCGTGTCGTCGAGGCCGAGGTACTCGCGGATGTCCTTGCCGACGGGCGCGTCGTCCGGCAGCACCAGCAGGCCGGCGTGATCGTCGGATAGACCCAGTTCCCGCGCCGAGCACAGCATGCCGTTCGATTCGATCCCGCGAAGCTTCGCCTTCTTGATGTCGAAGCCCGGCAGCTTCGCGCCGACGAGGGCGCAAGGCACCTTCTGCCCCGCCGCGACGTTCGGCGCACCGCAGACGATCTGGAGCGTCTCGCCCGTGCCCGCGTCCACTTCCGCCACGCGCAGCTTGTCCGCGTTCGGATGGGGCGCCACGCTCTTCACGTGCGCTACGACGATGCCGGTGAAGGCGCCGGCGACGGGGGTCACCTCCTCCACCTCGAGCCCCCCCATCGTGAGGATGTGGGCGATGCGCTCGACGGGAAGGTCGGTGGCGACGAGCTCGCGCAGCCAGGCGACGGATACCTTCATCGGAATTGCCTCAGGAATTTCAGGTCGTTCTCGAAGAACAGGCGCAGGTCGTTCACGCCGTACTTGAGCATCGCGAGGCGGTCGAGGCCCATGCCGAAGGCGAAGCCGGAGTGGCGTTCCGGGTCGATCTTGCCGTTGCGCAGCACGTCCGGATGCACGACGCCCGCGCCGCCGATCTCGAGGAACTTCACCTCGTCGCCCTTCCTCTCCCAGACCATGTCGATCTCGACGCCGGGCTCGACGAAGGGGAAATAGGACGGGCGAAAGCGGATCTCGATGTCCTCACGCTCGAAGAACGCGCGACAGAACTGCGTGATGGTGCCCTTCAGGTCCGCGAGGCTGATCCCCTCGTCGACCCACAGGCCCTCGATCTGGTGGAACATCGGCGAGTGCGTCGCGTCGTGGTCCACGCGGTAGACGCGCCCCGGGCAGATGACGCGGATGGGCGGCGTGTGCGACTGCATGTGGCGGATCTGCACGGGAGACGTGTGCGTGCGCAGCACCTTGTCCGAGCCGGCGATGTAGAACGTGTCCTGCATGCTCCGCGAAGGATGGTTCGGGAACATGCGCAGCGCGGTGAAGTTGTAGAAATCGTTCTCGATCTCCGGGCCGTCGGCGACCGAGAAGCCCATCGAGGCGAACAGGCGCTCGATGTGCGCTTGCGCACGGGTGATCGGGTGCAGCCCGCCGGCCGACTGGCGCCGTCCCGGGAGCGTCACGTCGATCGACTCGGCCGCCAGGCGCGATTCGAGTTCCGCGGCCAGCAGCGCCTCGCGCCGGCCCGCGAGCAGGACCTCGACGCGCGTCTTCGCTTCGTTGATGGCGGCACCCGCCCGGGGCTTTTCCTCGGGGGGGAGTTTGCCCAGTCCCTTCAGCAGTTCCGTGAGCGCGCCGGCCTTGCCGAGAAAGCGGGCCTTGGCCTGCTCGAGGTCGGGGGCGGTGGCGCACGCGGCGAAGGCGACTTCGGCGTCGGCAACGATGCGATCGAGTTCTTGCATGGGATATGAGGTCCGGAAACGAAAAGGGGCTCCCGGTGGAAGCCCCTTTGTCGCAATGGGCGTCGACTCAGGCGCCGAGGCTCGCCTTCGCCTGCTCGACGATCCGGCTGAACGCCGGCTTGTCCCGCACGGCGAGGTCGGCCAGGACCTTGCGGTCGATGTCGATCGCGGCCTTCTTCAGGCCCGCCATGAACTTGCTGTAGGTCATGCCGGCTTCGCGGGCGGCCGCATTGATGCGGGCGATCCAGAGGCGGCGGAATTCGCGCTTCTTCACGCGGCGGTCGCGGTAGGCGTATTGCCCCGCCTTCATCACCGCCTGCTTGGCGACACGGAATACGTTGCCGCGGCGGCCGCGGAACCCCTTCGCCTTCTCGAGGACCTTCTTGTGGCGCGCGCGCGCCGTCACACCACGTTTAACGCGAGGCATCGTCGGTCTCCTTTAGGCGTAGGGAAGCATCGCCTTCACCGAATCGACGTTGGTCTTGTGGACCCCCGTCGAGCCGCGGAGCTGGCGCTTCGACTTCGTGGTTTTCTTGGTAAGGATGTGGCGCTTGCCGGCCTGGCCGCGCTTCACCGAGCCGCCGGCCCGGACTTTCAGGCGCTTGGCGGCGCCGCTCTTCGTCTTCATCTTGGGCATGGTTCGCCCTCCTTTTCACTTGCTTGGCGCAGCAGGTGGCGGAACCGTTCCGCGCTTGAGACCTGAAGTCGCCTTGTCGCCGGCCCACTCGGGCCGGGGTTGCCGCTAATTCTTCTTCTTGGGCGCGATGATCATCACCATCTGCCGCCCTTCCAGCTTGGGCCACTGCTCGACCTGCCCGAGGGCCGCGAGGTCGGCCTCCACCCGCTTCAGGAGCGCGACGCCCAGTTCCTGGTGCGCCATCTCCCGGCCGCGAAAACGCAGCGTGATCTTCGTCTTGTCGCCGTCGCTCAGGAAGCGCAGGAGATTGCGCAGCTTGATCTGGTAGTCCCCCTCGTCCGTTCCGGGGCGGAACTTGATCTCCTTGACCTGGATCTGCTTCTGCTTGAGCTTCGCTTCGTGAGCCTTCTTGCTTTCCTTGTACTTGAACTTGCCGTAGTCCATCAGGCGGCACACGGGAGGCTTGGCGGTGGGGGCGATCTCGACCAGGTCGATCTCCGCTTCTTCGGCCATGCGCATGGCTTCGGTGATGGCGACGATGCCGAGCGGCTCTCCTTCGACGCCTACCAGGCGCACTTCCGGCGCGTTGATCTCGCCGTTGATGCGTACTGCCTTATCGTTTGCGATGCGAGGAATCCTCCAAACTATCAGTCACTTGGCGAAGACCCCTCGGCTTGTTTTCCGGTATCAGGCCCCGCCTCCCTTGTCGTGCTCATCGACGCCCATCGATCTCGTCCCGAAGGCGCGAAACGAACGCCTCGAGCGGGGCCGGGGGGAGGTTTTCCCCCGCGCGCGTTCTCGCCGAGACGCTCCGGGCTGCCACTTCCTTGTCACCCAGCACCAGCTGGTAAGGAAGCTTTTGAATGCTATGTTCCCGAATTTTATACGTTATTTTCTCATTCCGCAAATCCGTGTCGACCCGGAAGCCGGCTGCCCGCAGGTCGGCGGCCACCTCGCGCACGTAGGCCTCCTGCCGGTCGGTCACGTTCATCACGACGACCTGGACCGGGGCGAGCCAAAGCGGCATCGCACCGGCATGGTTCTCGATGAGGATCCCGATGAAGCGCTCCATGGACCCGACGATGGCGCGGTGCAACATGACGGGCACCTGGCGGGAATTGTCCTCCGCGACGAATTCCGATCCGAGGCGGCCGGGCATGAAGAAATCCACCTGCATCGTCCCGACCTGCCAGGAGCGTCCGATGGAGTCCTTGAGGTGGTACTCGATCTTCGGGCCGTAGAAGGCGCCCTCCCCCGGAAGCTCCTCCCACTCGGCGCCCGATGCCCTCAGCGCTTCGCGCAGCGCGTCCTCGGCCTTGTCCCACTGCTCCTCGCTGCCGATGCGCTTGTCGGGCCGCAGCGCCAGCTTCACCTGGACGTTCTCGAAGCCGAAGTCCCGGTACACGCGGAACGCCAGCGCGTGAAAGGCGACGCACTCGGGCGCGATCTGCGCCGGCAGGCAGAAGATGTGGCCGTCGTCCTGCGTGAAGGCCCGCACCCGCATGATCCCGTGCAGGGCCCCGGAGGGCTCGTTGCGGTGGCAGGCGCCGAACTCGCCGTAGCGAAGGGGCAGCTCCCGGTAGCTGCGCACGCCCTTGTTGAATATCTGGATGTGGCCCGGGCAGTTCATGGGCTTGATGGCGAAGTCCCGCTTCTCGGACTCCGTCGTGAACATGTTGTCCTTGTAGTTCTCCCAGTGGCCGCTCTTCTCCCACAGCGTGCGGTCGAGGATCTGCGGGCAGCGAACCTCCTGGTAGCCGTTGTCGCGGTAGACGGCGCGCATGTACTGCTCCACGGCCTGCCAGATCGACCAGCCCTTGGGGTGCCAGAAGATCATGCCGGGCGCCTCGTCCTGCAGGTGGAAGAGGTCGAGGGCCGTTCCGAGGCGCCGGTGGTCGCGCTTCTCGGCCTCCTCGAGCATGTGCAGGTAGGCGTCCTGGTCTTCCTTCTTCGCCCAGGCCGTGCCGTAGATGCGCTGCAGCATCTCGTTCTTCGAGTCGCCCCGCCAGTACGCACCGGCGACCTTCATCAGCTTGAACACCTTGAGTCTTCCGGTCGACGGCACGTGCGGGCCGCGGCACAGGTCGATGAAGTCGCCCTCGCGATACAGCCCGATGTCCTCGTTCGCCGGGATGCCCGCGATGATCTCGGCCTTGTACTTCTCGCCGATCGACTCGAAGAACTTCACGGCGTCGTCGCGCTTCCACACCTCGCGCACGACGGGAATGTCCCTCTTCGCGAGCTCGCCCATGCGCTTCTCGATGGCCGCGAGATCCTCGGGCGTGAAGGCGCGCTTGTAGCTGAAGTCGTAGTAGAAGCCGTTCTCGATCACCGGGCCGATGGTCACCTGCGCCTCGGGGAAGAGTTCCTTCACGGCGTACGCGAGCAGGTGCGCCGCCGAGTGCCGGATGAGTTCGAGCCCCTCGGCGTCCCTGTCGGTGACGATGGCGAGGGCGGCGTCCTTCTCGATGACGAACGACGTGTCGACGAGCCGTCCGTCCACCTTGCCGGCGAGCGCGGCCTTGGCGAGGCCGGGGCCGATCGAGGCGGCGACCTGCGCGACGGAAACGGGACTTTCGAAAGACCGGACCGACTTGTCCGGGAGCGTGATGGCGACCATGGCGTGGTTCCTCGAGGGTTCGAAACGAAAAAGCGCGGGCGAGCCGCGCTTTTGACGTGTGGAGGCAAAAGGGGAGCGACCCGTCTATCGGGGGGGGGTGTTCCTCGCAGTCGGCGGTCTCATAACCATGGTGCGGCCCTTTCCCTCGCCTTCGTTCGCGCCCCCGGCGGCACCGGGCCTCGCGCGAAGCGATATTCTAGCCGTTTCGCCGTCCCACCGCGACCCGCGCGGCCCCCCGGAGCAAATGCCATGGAACGCATCACCATCTCGCTCGACGAGTCCCTCGCCCACGAGTTCGACCTGCTCATTTCCCGCCGAGGCTACGCCACGCGGTCGGAGGCCGTGCGCGACCTGCTGCGCCGCGAACTGGAGGGCGAGCGCGCTTCGGCCGGAAGCGGTCACTGCGTCGCGAACCTGAGCTACGTCTACAACCACCACGAGCGCGACCTCGGCGAGCGGCTCACCGGGGCGCAGCACGACCATCACGACCTGTGCGTGGCCACGATGCACGCGCACCTGGACCACGAGGCGTGCCTGGAGTCGGTGATCCTGCGCGGGCCCCTGGCCGACGTGCGCGCGTTCGCCGAAGGCATCATCGCCGAGCGCGGTGTGCGCCATGGCAGCCTCAACGTCGTTTCCGTCGACATGTCGGGAGGCTCGCGATCCCACCGCCACGGCGCGCACTCCCACGACGACGGGCACGCGCACGACCACGTCCACCTCAAGCCCAAGGTCTGAGCCGGCGTCCGGCCGCAGGATCCTAGTAGACGCTGTCCACGAACCGCTGGCTCGACATCTTCGGGCGCTTGTACCCGATGTCGCCCTGCCTCGGGGGCACCTCGATTTCCACGGGCGTCATGTTCTCGTAGGGAACCTGGTGCAGAAGGTGCGCGATGCAGTTGAGGCGCGCCTTCTTCTTGTTGTCCGCGTTGACGACCCACCACGGCGATTGCTTCCTGTCCGTGGCGGCGAACATCATGTCCTTGGCCCGCGAGTACTCGCTCCAGTGCTTGCGCGACTCGATGTCCATCGGGGAGAGCTTCCAGCGCTTGGTGGGGTTGCGGATGCGCTCCTGGAAGCGCCGCTCCTGTTCCTCGTCGTTCACCGAGAACCAGTACTTGACGAGGTAGATGCCGGAGCGGATGAGCATCTCCTCGAACTGCGGGCAGGAACGCAGGAACTCGGCGTACTCGGCGTCCGTGCAGAAGCCCATGACGCGTTCCACGCCCGCGCGGTTGTACCAGCTGCGATCGAAGAGGACGATCTCGCCCTGCGCGGGCAAGTGGGGAACGTAGCGCTGGAAGTACCACTGGCCGCGCTCGCGCTCGGTCGGCGTGCCCAGGGCGGCGATCCGGCAAATCCGCGGATTGAGGCACTCGGCGATGCGCTTGATGACGCCACCCTTGCCGGCCGCATCGCGCCCTTCGAAGATGACGGCGACCTTGAGGCCCTTGAGACGAACCCACTCCTGCAGCTTGATGAGTTCGACCTGCAGATGGGCGAGTTCCTCGACGTACTTGTAGTTGCGCGGCGGCTTGCGCGGCTTTGCCCGGCCGGCCAGGTGCCAGTATTGCTCGAGCTTCTCGCGTTCCCGGGCATCGACCAGGACTTCGCCTTCCGCTTTCGCGCGCTTCTTCTTCGTTGCCATGCTCGCCTCCTTCGTACGGTAACGGTCCATTTCCGACGCCATCGGCACGGGCCGGGATTTCGGGGAATCCGGGGACGTCATCTCGCCGGCGCGACCGGCGTGCCCCGGTAGTCGGGATTCTTCAACTTGCCCAGCCGGAACGCGCGCGAAGCCGTCTGGTAGTACGCGATCGCCTCCTCCACCTGCCTCGGGTCAGGCTCCGCCGGCGTCGCGGCGTAGGTCTTCGGATCGATGCGGAAAGCCTCGACCTTCTGCTTCGGCAGGAGGACCGTGAGATTGTCGTCCTTGTAGTAGCCGAGTTCCTGGTAGTTGCTCACGAACGCCCGCGCCGGAAGCTTCTCGTCCTCGAAGAGCCCCTGGCCGAAGAAATGGTCGTCGCCGTTGCGGCCGAGCAGGTCGAGGATCGTGGGCGGCAGGTCGATCTGGCTCGCCAGCCGTGCATTCACCCCCGGCGGCACGATGCCCGGCCCGTAGAGGATGAGCGGAATGCGGTAGCTCCCCACGGGCAGGCGGGACTTCCCGGCCACCGAGGCGCAGTGATCCGCGGTGAGGATGAAGAGCGTGTCGGCGAACCAGGGCTTCGTCCGCGCCTCGCGGATGAACCGCCCGATCGCGTAGTCCGTGTACTTCACCCCGCCCTCGCGCCCCCCCGGCGGGGCGATGTCGATGCGTCCCTCCGGATAGGTGAATGGCCGGTGGTTCGAGGTGGTCATGATGTGGGCGAAGAAGGGCTTCGACTTCGCGCTGGCCTTGTCGAACGCCGCGAGGGCGTTCGTGAAGAGCACCTCGTCGGCCACGCCCCAGACGTTCTCGAACACCACCGACTCCTTCGGGAAGTCGCTGCGGTCGACGATCTCGTAGTCGTTTCCCTTGAAGTACGCGTTCATGTTGTCGAAGTAGCCGTAGCCCCCGTACACGAACGCGACGTAGAAGCCCTGGTGCTCGAGGAATTCGCCCACCGTGGCGAGGTGCTCGTTGTCCGGTCGGCGCACGATCGACTGGCCCGGCACCGGCGGCACGCCGAGCGAGAGCGCCTCGAGCCCGCGCACGGTGCGGGTGCCCGTGGCGAAGAAGCGGTCGAAGCGAAGGCCCTCGCTCGCCAGCCGGTCCAGGTTGGGGGTGAGGCCCTTGCCGTTGCCGTAGGTCCCGAGGAACTCCGCCGAGAGGCTCTCGACCGAGACCAGCACGACGTTGCGCGGGCGCCGCAGGAGCGGCCCCAGCTGCGCCACCGGGTCCTCGTTCTCGTCGGGCTTGAGGGCCTCGCCCAAGGGCTCGCGTTCCACGCCGAGGGACAACAGGATCGCGTCGGCTTTCGCCTGGTCGATCGTGCGGTAGAACTTGTCGTAGTCGAGTTCGTTGCGGCGGAAGGCGGCCCAGAACGTGAAGAGGCCGTTGCCCGCGAGCTCGTCGGCGTAGGCATTGCCGCTGCCTCCCTGCTGGTCGACGTTCGCCACGGCGAGACTCGCCGCCGGCAGCGCCACGGCCAACGCCGCCAGGGCGAGTCGGCGGCGCACGCCCAGCGGGCTGGCCGCGAGCCGAACCCGCCTCGAAAGCAGGTAGGCCAGCACGAAGGCGACGATTCCGATCGCCGCGAGGATCGCCGGTACGGGATAGGACTGGCGGATGTTGCCGATCACCTCGTGCGTGTAGACGAGGTAGTCGACCGCGATGAAATTGAAGCGCGTGGAAAATTCGGTCCAGAACACCCACTCCGCCACGGCGCCGAAGAGCAGCAGCGAGATCGTGAGCCACAGGCAGGCCCACCGAAGGGCGACGACCGCGCCGGCGCCCCGCCATCGGTCCGGGAGCACGGCCGAGGCGAGCAGCCAGGGGACGAGTGCGAAAGCGAGGGTCGCGACATCGAATCCCAGGCCGCGGGCGAACAACCCGGCCACGTTCTCCCAGCCGGCCGCCTCGGGGCCTGTGGCTAGCCAGAGCGCCAGGCGCAGCAGCGTCCAGGTGACGAGGGCCGCCGCGCCGAGCGCCACGAGCAATCGCGGTGCCGGCTTACGCGGGGAGAAGGTGAAGGTCAAACGGAGGATCCGGGATCGTCGAGCCAGCTAAGGAGTGTGGCATACAAGATGTCGGGATCGACAGGCTTCGCGATGAAGCCGTTCATGCCCGCGTCGAGACACTTCTGCCGGTCCTCGTCGAACGCATTGGCGGTCATCGCGAGGATCGGCACGCGCTCGAGCCCCGGCGTCGCGCGGATGGCCCGCGTTGCGGCGAGACCGTCCAGGACTGGTATCTGGACGTCCATGAGGATCTAGAACGGCCCGTGACGCGCCGCGAGGGCAGCCAGCTCGACGTTGCTGCGCACGCCCAGCTTGTCGAGGAGCCGCCGGCGATAGGTCGTGACGCTTTTCGCGCCGATGCGCAGGTCCTCGGCGATCCGCTGCAGGCTGTGGCCCAGGAGCAAGCCGCGCAGCACTTCTCCTTCACGTCGCGAGAGGCCCGCGAACGGGTTGCCGTCCGGTCCGGGTTCGGACCGCGCGCTCTCGCGAGCCGGGAAGGCTTCCCGCCCGGCCAGGACTTCGCGGATGCCGTGCAGCAAGGCCTGCGAGCTTTCGCTCTTGCCGACGAACCCCTGGGCACCCACCTTGCGCGCGTGGTCGACGTATTGCGAGGCCGGATACATCGAGAAAAGCAATACCGGAAGGTGGATCCCATCAGCCCTCAGGTGCTCGAGGATCCTCACGCCGTTCGCCCCGGGCAACGCCAGGTCGAGCAGCAGGAGGTCCGCTGCGCTCGCGCGCGCAAGACGTTCGGCCTCGGGACCGTCGCGCGCCTCGGCGACGACCTCGAGATCGGGCGTTCGCCCTAGCAGGTCGCGCAGACCCTGGCGGACCACTTCGTGATCGTCGGCGATGATGAGTCGAGATTTCATGCGGGGCTCCGGGTCGGAAGGGTCGCGGTCACCGTGGTGCCGGTACACGAGGTTTCGATGTCGATGCGCCCGCCGTGGCGTTGTGCGCGCTCGCGCACGCCCGACAGGCCGAATCCGCGGCGCGTGCCGTCGGCCATGCCGCGGCCGTCATCGGCCACCCGCAGGCGCAACTCCCGCCGGGCGCAGGACAGCGAGACCCTCACGGCGCTGGCCCGGGCGTGACGCGCGACGTTGGTGAGCAGTTCCTGGAGAATCCGGAAGAGGTCGATTCGCCGCGGGTCGTCCGGCTCCGGCTCGAGCTTGCCGACGCGAAGCGTGGCGCGGATGCCACTCGTGCGTTCCCATTCGCCCAGGTACCAGCGGCAGGCCTCGGCGAGTCCCAGGTCGTCCAGCACGGCCGGCCTGAGCCGGGCGCAGATATCGCGCGTGGCCTCCAACGTGGAGCGCGTGAGCGCCGCCAGTTCGGACAACTCGCGCCCGAGGACATCGTCCCCGGGCGCGACGCGGTCGGACAGCGAGGAGAGCTTCAACGCGATGCCGGTCAGCATCGCCCCCACCTGGTCGTGGACGTCCATCGCGAAGGCGCCCCGCTCGGCCTCGGCGCGTCGGCGTTCGGTCACATCGAAGGCCGCGCCGACGATGCCGGTGACCTGGCCTTCGGGCCCGATCTCCGGTTCCGCGATGAGTTCGAAGGAGCCCTCGCACCCGCCGTTTCGCAGCTGCAATTCGCGGTGCTCGCCGAGCCCGGTGCGCAGGACGCGCCGCTTCATGTCGACGAGGGGTCTTGCATCCGCACTGCCCAGCACTTCGTCGTCGGTCCGGCCCAGCAACTCCGTGAGCTGAAACCCCAGGGTCGGATTGGCGACCCAGGTGTAGCGAAGGTCGCGATCCTGCCTGAAGAGCACCAGCTTCGAGAACTTGAGCGCGGCCGCGATGTGGGCGGAAGCCGTCCCGAGGGCGGCCTCGGATTCCTTGCGCGCCGTGACGTCGATGCAGATGCCGATGTGGCGCTCGACCTTGCCGTCGGCGCCGGCCACGCCGACACCGCGTGAATTGATCCAGCGCACCGCGCCGTCGCGACGAACGATGCGGAAATCGATGCTGAACTCCGGATAGCCCCGCTCGGCGCGGGCGGCGTGCTCGCGGGCGAAGCGCGCGCGGTCGTCCGGATGGATGGACCCGAGGAAATCGTCGAACCGGCCCCCGAAATCGCCGGGCTCCTCGCCGAAAATCTCCTCGATTTCCGGCGTCCACGTCTCGCGGCCCGTCGCGATCTCCGTGTCCCACACGCCGAAATGGAGCAACCGTCGCGCAACGCGCAGGCGAATTTCCGCAGGACCGGGCGCGTACCCTCGCGGCGCCGCTTCCCCCGCGCGCTGCGCCTTGACCATCCTCGAGGCGGCTCGACTGGCCGACGGGGTCTTCGCCATGGTGTCCTCTTGGAAATCCCGCCAAAGCACTATACGAGATGTTTCTATTCCGTGGACGGAATTCCGCGCGGCGTACCCGGCGCCGGAAACGAAAAAGCCGCCCCGGAGGGCGGCTTTCACGTGGCGAAACTGGTAGGCGCGATTGGACTCGAACCAACGACCCCCACCATGTCAAGGTGGTGCTCTAACCAACTGAGCTACGCGCCTGTCGTTGCAAAGAAGTGAATTATAGCCGAACTGGACGGTCAGAGGAACCGTGGCACCGCTCTTGCTTCCTCAAACCCGTGCCCCGACCCGCGGCATACGTCACCCACAAGGAGACCGCATGACCCAACTCATCCCCCCGCCGGTGCGATTGCGAAACACCGACCGCGAAGCCCTGGCGACCCACTTCCTCGCCCTCGATGCCTACGACCGGCGCCTGCGCTTCGGCGCGGCGATCGGGGACGACGCCATCCGCCAGCTCGAGGAACGCATCGATTTCGATCGCGACGAGCTCTTCGGCATCGCCGACGACGACATGCGCCTCATCGGCGTGGTCCACGTCGCCTTCTATCCGGACAAGGCCGAACTGGGCCTGTCGGTGCTGCCCGCCGCACGCGGCCTGGGCGTCGGCAACGCCCTCTTCGAGCGCGCGGTCATGCACCTCACCAACCGAAGCGTGCGCGAGGTCTTCGTGCACTGCCTGAGCGAAAACGGGGCGATGATGCACCTCGCGGCCAAGCACGGCATGCGCGTGGTGCGCGATGGCACCGAGACCGACGCCTACCTGGAGCTGCCCCGCCCCACGCCCGGCAGCGTGTTCGTCGAATGGCTGCAGGAGAAGCAGGCCGATTCCGTGCACCTGCTGCGCCGGCAGGTCGCGCTCACGCGCTCGATTCTCTCGGTCTTCGCGGCCAGTCCTGCGCGCGTCACGCTGCGGCGGCCGTAAGCCACAAGCCCTTCAGGTACTCCCCCTCCGGGAAGTGGATCGACACCGGGTGGTCGCGGCTCGCCGCGAGCCGCCCGCGGATCTCGAGTTCCGACCGCGCGTCCGCCGCCGCGCCCGCGACGATCTTCTGGAAGAGTTCCGGCCCGATGGCGCCGGAGCATGAGAACGTGAGCAGGTGCCCGCCGGGCGCGAGCAGTTTCATAGCCCACAGGTTGATGTCCTTGTAGGCCCGTGCCGCGCGCTCCACGTGTCTTTCCGTCGGCGCGAACTTGGGCGGGTCCACGATGACGAGGGAATACTTCCGGCCCTCGTCGCGCAGGCGGCGAAGGTAGGCGAAGACATCCGCGTTCATCCAGCGCGAGCGCGATTCGTCGAGCCCGTTGGCGGCGACGGCACGCCGGCCCGCCTCCAGCGCTTCCTCCGAGGTGTCCACGGAGAGCGTCGAGGCCGCCCCGGCCGCGAGCGCCGCCAACGTGAATCCCCCCGTGTAGCAGAAGAGATTGAGCACCGACGCATCCTTCGCGAGCGATGCGGCGAGCGCGCGGTTGTCTCGTTGGTCGAGGAAGAACCCGGTCTTCTGCCCCTTCGCGATGTCGACCTCGTAGGCGATGCCCGCCTCCCGCATGGCGACGACGTCCGGCGGGCTGCCGAGCGCCGGGCCGCTGCGGGACTCGAGGCCTTCGAGCGAGCGCACCTCGGCATCGGAGCGCTCGTAGACGGCCGTGACGCCCGCCGCCTTCGCCAGTGCCCCGGGCCAGAACGCCCGCCACTTCTCGGCGCCGGCGGAGAGCAGCTGCATCACGGCGACGTCGCCGTAGCGATCGACGATGAGGCCGGGCAGGTCATCCGATTCCGAGTGCACGAGCCGGCACGCGTCGTGACGGGCATCGAGGAGCCCGGCGCGCCGGGATACCGCACGCTCGAGCCGCGCCGTGAGAAAAGCCTCGTCGATGCGGTCGTCGGCCTCGAAGGACCACGCGCGCGCGCGGATCTGCGATTCCGGCGAGAACGCGCCCCACCCGAGCATCGCGCCGTCGTGGGCGAGGAGCGCGATCGTCTCGCCCGGCCCGGGCGTGCCCTCGATGCGGTCGACGGCGCCGGAGAAGACCCAGGGATGGCGATGGCGAAGGGACTTCTCGCGGCCGGGCTTGAGCACGAGGCGCGGGGTGGCGGTCATGGAAGGCGCTTTCTGCAAGTGGCGCCTCGCGGGATGGCGAGGCGGCCTAGATTCGTCGGGCCGTATCGACCCCGGGCACGTCCCTCACCTGCCGCAGCACGCGCGAGATGGCGTCCGCGCTCGTCACCTGCAAGGTGAAGCGCATGAAGGCGTGCATGCCGCGGGAGAGCGTGTTCACGGCGGTCACGTTGATGCGCTCGCGGGCGATGGCCTCGGAGATGTCGCGAAGCAGCCCCTGGCGGTCGCCGGAGACGACCTCGATGTCGGCCGCGAAGGGTTCCTCGCCCGTCTTGCCCCAGTCCGCCGCGAGCAGGCGTTCCTGCTGGTCCGCCGAGAGGCTGGTGATGTTCGGGCAGTCGGCGCGGTGCACGGTGACACCGCGCGCTCGCGTGACGAAGCCCACGATCGCATCGGGCGGCAACGGCTTGCAGCACTTGGCGATGAGCGTGGCGAGGTTGTTCACGCCCAGCACCAGCACGCCGGAGGACGTGCCCGAGGCGGCGGACGGTTTCACCGTGATCGGGTCGGGCTCGGGTGCCGCCGGCGCCTCGCCACGCACCGCGATCTCGACCTGCCGGGACGTCACCTCGCCGCGACCCAGTGCCGCATAGAGCTCCTCCGTGTGCGGGTGGCCCAGGGTCTGGGCGATCCGCTCGTGCGAGGCGCTCGTGGCCCCCAGCCGCGAAAGCTCCTTCTCGAGCACCGTCCGTCCGGCGGCGGCGTCCTTCTCGAAATCCTCGTGCCGGAACCACTGGCGCACCTTGGCGAGAGCCCGCGGGCTGGCGAGGTAGCCGCCCGAGAGCCAGTCGCGCGACGGGCCGCCCTGCTTGGCGGCGGTGATCTCGACCTTCTGCGCGTTCGCGAGCTTCGTGGTGAGCGTCACCATGTGGCCGTCGACCTTGGCGCCGCGGCAACGGTGGCCGAGGTCGGTGTGCACGTGGTAGGCGAAGTCGATGGCCGTGGCGCCCGCCGGCAGGTCCACCACGCGGCCCTGCGGGGTGAGGACGAAGATCGTGTCCTCGAAAAGCCCGCGCGCGCCGCGGCCGGCGCCTTCGCCCGCCAGGATGTCCTTCTTGAAGGCGAGCAGTTCTCGCAGCCACGCGATCTTGTCGTCGAACTTCTGGTCGGCGCGCTTGCCTTCCTTGTAGCGCCAGTGGGCCGCCACGCCGTGCTCGGAATGCCGGTGCATGTCGTCGGTGCGGATCTGCACCTCGAGGGTTCGTCCCTCGGGCCCGACGACGGCCGTGTGCAACGAGCGGTAGGCGTTCGCCTTCGGGCTCGCGATGTAGTCGTCGAATTCCCCCTCCACCGGCGTCCAGAGGTCGTGCACCACGCCCAGCACCGCATAGCATTCGCGCACGTTCTTCACGATGACGCGAGCGGCGCGGATGTCGTAGAGCTGCTCGAAGGCGAGGTTCTTGCCGCGCATCTTGCGGAAGATGGAGTAGAGGTGCTTGGGCCGGCCCTGGATGGCGGCGTCGATCCCCATGCCCGCGAGCTCCTCGTGCAGCTTCGCGATGACGCGTTCGATGTAGGCCTCGCGGTCGCCGCGCTTCTCGTCGAGCTGGCCGGCGATGCGCTTGTAGAGATCCGGCTCCGTGAAGCGGAAGGCGAAGTCCTCGAGTTCCCACTTGAGCTCCGAGACGCCCAGTCGGTTGGCGAGGGGCGCGAAGAGCGCGAGCGTCTCCTCGCCCGCGGCGCGCCGGACCGCCTCGTCGGCCTTCGTGAGGCCCCGCAGCAGGATCACGCGCTCGGCCAGCTTGATGAGCACCACGCGCACGTCCTCGGCGATCGCGAGGAACATCTTGCGCAGCTGCTCGGGGTCGGCCTTCGCCGAGCCGAGTGCCTCGAGCTTCCCCGCGCGCGCGAGGCCTTTCAGCAGGCCGGTGAGATCCGGGCCGAAGGCGGCCTCGACGCCCTCGAGGTCCAGCTGGCCGCCGGCGAAGGCCGTCGACAGGAGGGCGGCCGCGACCGTCTCGGGATCCGCGCCCTGGGCGCGCAGGACGCTCGCCACGGTCACTGCGCGCTCGAAGTCCTCGCCACGCCCCGAGGCCTGGGCGGCTCCGCGGGCGAACTGCAGGGCGCGCACGGGCAGGTCCGCCAGCGCCGCGCCGTAGGTCGCGGTGAGGTCGGATTCGAAACGGGCGAGATCGGAAACGGCGGTGGCGCTGAACATGGCCGGCATCGGTCGGGGACTCGTGCGAATTCTACGCCCCGGATGCCCGCCGGGATTGCGCCCCAACAAGGGGCATGCGCACCAAATCGGGCTTCATGGCACTCTTGAGGGGCCGGGCATTCCGGACTCTCCCCCTCGGAGGCGGTCCGCGGATGGACACTGGCACACGGTTTGCAGCGGGAACACCATGGCACTCAAGCAGTATCACAACGAGATGTACCTCGCCGACGGGAAGGTCCGGCCCCACTACGAGCCCTTCGCGCAGTGGCTGAGCGAGACCCCGCCCGAGCGGATCGCGCAGGACCGCCACGCGGCGGACCTCCTGTTCCACCGGGTGGGCATCACCTTCGCCGTCTATGGCGAGGCCTCCGGGACGGAGCGGCTCATCCCTTTCGACATCGTGCCGCACGTCATCCCGGCCGAACGATGGGACGTGCTCGCCCGCGGCCTCAAGCAGCGCGTGACGGCCCTCAACCGATTCCTGCACGACGTCTACCACGATCGGGAGATCCTGGCGGCCGGCAAGGTGCCCGAAGACCAGGTGCTCGGCAACAGCCAGTACCGGCCGGAGATGGTGGGCATCGACGTGCCGGGCGGCGTCTACGCGCACATCGCCGGCGTGGACCTCGTGAAGAACGCGGACGGCGAGTACTACGTCCTCGAGGACAACCTGCGTACGCCCTCGGGCGTGTCGTACATGCTCGAGAACCGCAAGATGATGATGCGGCTCTTCCCCGAGCTCTTCGCGACGCAGCACATCCGCCCGGTGGATCACTACCCGGACCTGCTGCTCGAGACCCTGCGCGAGGTCGCGCCGCGCGACGTCGAAAGCCCGGTGATCGTGCTGCTCACGCCCGGGCACTTCAACAGCGCCTACTTCGAGCACGCCTTCCTCGCGCAGCAGATGGGCATCGAGCTGGTGGAGGGCCAGGACCTCTTCGTGCAGGACGACACCGTCTTCATGCGCACGACCCAGGGCCCGCAGCGCGTGGACGTGGTCTACCGCCGCATCGACGACGACTTCCTCGATCCGCTCGCCTTCCGTCCCGATTCCATGCTCGGCGTCCCCGGCCTGCTCTCGGCGTTCCGGGCGGGACGCGTCGCGCTCGCGAACGCCATCGGCACCGGCGTCGCGGACGACAAGTCGCTCTATCCCTACGTACCCGAGATGATCCGTTTCTACCTGGGGGAGGAGCCGATCCTCAAGAACGTCCCGACCTACCAGCTGCGCGACCCGAAGGACCTCGCCTACACCCTCGCCCACCTGCCGGAACTGGTGGTGAAGGAGACGCAGGGGTCGGGCGGCTACGGCATGCTCGTGGGACCGACGGCTTCCAAGGACGAGATCGAGAACTACCGGCGGCGCATCGTGGACGCGCCGGAACGCTTCATCGCGCAGCCCACGCTGTCGCTCTCGCTCGTGCCGACCTTCTGCGGCGATGCGCTTTCGCCGCGGCACATCGACTTGCGGCCGTATGTCCTGTCGGGCAACGAGGTGCGCTTCGTGCCGGGGGGGCTCACCCGCGTGGCGCTTCGCGAGGGCTCGCTCGTCGTGAATTCGTCCCAGGGCGGCGGGGTGAAGGATACGTGGGTGGTGGACTGATGAGAGTGATGCCAGCCAAGTTCTTTGGAACGCCGATGAACGCCGATGACACGCCGATGGCCGCCGATAAGGGCAACAATTGGCAGGCAATGCAATCGTCGTTGACTTTGTCGAAGCCAATTCGTCCAATGTACCCGACCTCCGTTCATCGGCGGCCATCGGCGTGTCATCGGCGTTCATCGGCGTTTCCAAAGATTTGGGGTCACTGAACTCCATGCTCTCAAGAGTCGCCTCGAACCTCTACTGGATGAGCCGCTACGTCGAGCGGGCCGAGAACACGGCCCGCGTCCTCGACGTCACCTGGCGGATGTCCCTGCTGGTGAAGGAACCGCGCCTGCAGGACCAGGAATGGTTCGCCCCCCTCAACATCACGGGCACCCTCTTCCCCTTCTCGGGCCGCCACAGCCTGGTGTGCGCCAAGGAAGTCCTGCATTTCATGGCCCTGGATCCGGAGAACCCCTGCTCCATCTATTCCTGCGCCAAGCAGGCCCGGGAGAACGCCCGCGCCGTCCGCGGCGCCCTCACCTCGGAGATGTGGGAGGTCGTGAACTCCACCTGGCTCGAGATGCAGCAGATGGACGAGGCGCGCATGAACGCGCGCGGCGTCTCGGCCTTCTTCGACTGGGTGAAGGAGCGCAGCCACCTGTTCCGGGGCGTCACCTTCGGCACCATGCGCCGCGACGACGCCTATCACTTCACGCGGCTGGGCACGCACATCGAGCGGGCGGACTCGACGGCCCGCATCCTGGACGTGAAGTACCACATCCTCCTGCCGAGCGTGAAGGACGTGGGGCGCGCGGTCGACTACTACCAGTGGTCCGCCGTGCTGCGCTCGGTCTCCGCCTTCGAGGCCTACCGCAAGGTCTACCGCGACGCGATCACGCCCATCAAGCTGGCCGAGCTCCTCATCCTGCGCGACGACCTGCCGCGCAGCCTCGCCTTCTGCATGCGGCAGGTGAGCGAGACGCTCGAGATCGTGCAGAACGACCGCTCGGCCGAGACGTTGCGCCAGGCGGGCCAGATCCTCTCGCAGCTTCGCTACGGGCGCATCGCCGACATCTTCGCCTCGGGGCTGCACGAGTACCTCACCGACTACCTCGACGCGATGCAGGAGCTGGGAACGCACATCCAGGGCAGCTTCTTCTCCCCGACGCTGCCCCGGTGATCCGGCCCCTCCCGCGGTGGCCGGACGATCGCCGCGCTATGATGGACGTTTCCCCCGACACGCCTTCCCCACGCCATGACCTACTGCGTCGCCCTGCGCCTCGATGCCGGGATGATCTTCGCCTCCGATTCCCGGACCAATGCCGGCGTCGACCACGTCTCCACGTTCACGAAGATGCGCGTCTTCGAGAAGGCGGACGACCGCGTCATCGTGGTCCTCTCCTCGGGCAACCTCGCGATGACCCAGGGCGTGATCAACATCCTCGACCGCCACGCCCACGCGCCGGAAGACGAGCCGACCATCTGGAACGTGGAGTCGATGTACGACGCGGCGCAGCTCCTGGGCGACGCGCTGCGCGAAATGCAGAGGAAGGACGGCCCCTTCCTCATGCAGAGCAACATCGACGCGGGCGCCAACATGCTCGTGGGCGGGCAGATCAAGGGCGAGGGCATGCGCCTCTTCCACGTCTACGCGCAGGGCAACTTCATCGAGGCCACCGACGAGACGCCCTACTTCCAGCTGGGCGAATCGAAGTACGGCAAGCCGATCCTCGACCGCGTGGTGAACACCGGCACGCCGCAGAAGGAGGCCGCCAAGTGCGTGCTTATCTCCTTCGATTCCACGATGAAGTCCAACATCTCCGTGGGGCTGCCGATCGACCTGCTCTGGCTGCCGCGGGACAGCCTGCGGGTGGGGCTGCAGCAGCGGATCCGCGACGGGGATCCCTACTTCACCATGCTGCGATCGCGGTGGGGGGGCGGGCTTCGGCGGGTGTTCGGGGAACTGCCCGATCCCGATTGGCTCGAGTGAGGTTGCCTTGGCGAGTGATGCCGGCGCGCTTCTTGGGAACGCCGATGAACGCCGATGTCACGCCGATGAACGCAGATATTCTCGTCACGAACGTTTGCATCGTCCCATCAGGTGACGGCGTGCCGATCTTGCAGAGACCCCACTCATTCAGGGCTTCATCGGCGTTCATCGGCGTGACATCGGCGTTCATCGGCGTTCCAAGGACTTTCGCTCGCATCACTACCCGCCCGTGACGATCAAGGTCGCCCTCCACCACAAGACCGCCTACACGTTCGACCGTGCGGTGGGCCTGTCCCCGCACGAGGTGCGCCTGCGCCCCGCGGCGCATTGCCGCACGCCCATCGAGAGCTATTCGCTGCGCGTGGAGCCGGCCAAGCACTTCCTCAACTGGCAGCAGGACCCCTACGGCAACTGGCTCGCCCGGCTCGTCTTTCCCGAGAAGTCGCGCACGCTCGCGATCACCGTCGACCTCGTCGCCGACATGACGGTCGTGAACCCCTTCGACTTCTTCGTCGACAAGTCGGCGGAGCATTTCCCGTTCCCCTACACGGCGGAGAACGCGCGCGAGCTCGCCCCCTACCTCGAGGTCGACCCGCTCACCCCGCGCCTGTCGGCCTGGATCGACCGCGCCCGCGCGAATTACCTGGCGAAGCCCATCACGACGATCGACTTCCTGGTCGGCGTGAACAGCGACCTGCGCCACGACGTGAACTACCTCATTCGCCTGGAGCACGGAATCCAGGCGCCGGAGGAGACGCTGGAGAAGGCCTCGGGCTCCTGCCGCGACTCGGCCTGGCTGCTGGTGCAGATCCTGCGCCGCTTCGGCCTCGCCGCCCGCTTCGCCTCGGGCTACCTCATCCAGCTCGTCGCCGACCAGAAGCCGCTCGACGGCCCGGCCGGCACCGACAAGGACTTCACCGACCTGCACGCCTGGTGCGAGGCCTACGTGCCGGGCGCGGGCTGGATCGGCCTCGACCCGACCTCGGGGCTCCTCGCCGGCGAGGGACACATCCCGCTCGCGTGCACCGCGCTGCCCTCGAGCGCGGCGCCGGTCACCGGCTTCACGGACGTCTGCGAGTCGTCGCTGCAGGTGGAGATGTCGGTCCAGCGCATCCACGAGGACCCGCGCGTCACGCGTCCCCTGAGCGAGTCGCAGTGGGAGGACATCCGCACGCTCGGCCGCGCCGTCGACCGCGAGCTGCTGGAGGGCGACGTGCGCCTCACCATGGGCGGCGAACCCACCTTCGTGTCGGTCGACGACATGGAAGGGCCGGAGTGGAACTACACGGCCCTCTCGCCGCGCAAGCACGAGCTCGCCGTCGACCTGCTCGGCCGCCTGCGCAAGCGTTTCGCACCCGGGGGCCTGGTGCATTTCGGCCAGGGCAAGTGGTACCCCGGCGAGCCGCTGCCCCGCTGGGCCCTCTCCTGCTTCTGGCGGCACGACGGCGTGCCCCTCTGGGAGGACGAGTCGCTGCTGCCCGGCGGCGAAAGCGGCAAGGAAGCCACCCGCGAGGACGCGCGCCGCTTCGCCTCGGAACTGGCGCAGGCGCTCGGCGTTTCGCCGGATTTCATCCTGCCGGCCTACGAGGATCCCTGGCGGGTCCTGCGCGACGAGTCGAACGTGCCGGTCAATATCGATCCGCTTTCCGAAGACCTGGCCGACCCGGCCACCCGCGGCAAGCTCGCGGCCCAGCTCGCCGGCGGCATCGGCCAGCCCACGGGCTTCGTGTTGCCGCTCAAGCCCCTGCCGCGCGCCAAGCCGGCCTCCGCCAGCCAATGGGCCAGTTCCGCCTGGCCGCTGCGCCGAGGCCACGTCTTCCTCATGGAAGGCGACTCGCCCCTGGGCCTGCGCCTGCCCCTGGGCTCGCTCCCCGCGCTCCTGCCCGACGAGGAGGAGCCGGTGATCGCCGCCGATCCGTTCGAAAGCCGCGACGCCCTCGGCAAGCGAAAGCCCGACCGCGCCGCGGCCGGCAAGCCGTCTTCCGCCGCCACCGCGCCGCGCGAGGTCGTGAAGACCGCCCTCTGCGTCGAGGCGCGCGACGGGCACCTGCACGTCTTCTTCCCGCCGGTCTCGATCCTCGAGGACTGGGTCTCGCTCGTCGCCGCCGTCGAGGCCACCTCGCGTGCCCTGGCGCGCCCGGTCCGCCTCGAGGGCTACACGCCGCCCGACGACCCGCGCCTCGCCCGCTTCGCCGTCACGCCGGACCCGGGCGTGATCGAGGTGAACATCCACCCGTCCTCCCGGTGGGACGAACTCGAGCAGCGCGTGTGCGTGCTCTACGAGGAAGCGCGCCTGTCGCGCCTCGCCACCGAGAAATTCATGCTGGACGGGCGTCACACGGGTACCGGCGGCGGCAACCACGTCACCATCGGCGGGCCGACGGCCGCGGACAGCCCGCTGCTTCGCCGGCCGGACCTGCTGCGTTCCCTCATCGCGTTCTGGCAGAACCATCCCGCGCTCTCGTACCTCTTCTCGGGCACCTTCATCGGCCCGACGAGCCAGAGCCCGCGCGTGGACGAGGCGAGGGACGACGCGCTCTACGAGCTGGGCATCGCCTTCGAGCAGCTCGACGCGCTCTACGAACCGGGCAAGCCCAACGAGAAGCCCTGGCTCGTCGACCGCATCCTGCGCAATTTCCTGGTGGACCTCACCGGGAACACGCACCGCGCCGAGTTCTCGATCGACAAGCTCTATGCGCCGGGCTCGGCCACGGGACGCCTGGGGCTGCTCGAGTTCCGCGCCTTCGAGATGCCGCCGCACGCGCGCATGAGCCTGCTGCAGATGCTCCTGCTGCGATCGCTGGTCGCGCGCTTCTGGAAGGAGCCCTACAAGGCGCGGCTCACCGACTGGGGCACGCGCCTGCACGACCAGTTCATGCTGCCGCACTTCGTGGCGCAGGACCTGCGCCACGTGATCGAGGACCTCGACCACGCCGGCTATCCCCTGCGCCTGGAGTGGTTCGCGCCCTTCCTCGAATTCCGCTTCCCGCGCTACGGCACCGTGGCCTACGAGGGCATCGAGCTGGAGCTTCGCCAGTCGATCGAGCCGTGGCACGTGCTGGGCGAGGAAGTGGTGCAAAGCGGCACCGCGCGCTACGTCGATTCGTCCGTGGAGCGCCTGCAGGTGCGCGCCTCGCACCTGAACGAGACGCGCTATGGCGTCGCCTGCAACGGCCGGCGGCTCCCGCTCGCGCCCACCGGGCGCCCCGGCGAATGGGTGGCGGGCGTGCGCTACAAGGCGTGGTCGCCACCCTCCGCGCTGCACCCGACGATCGAGGCGCAGACGCCGCTCGTCTTCGACATCGTGGACCTGTGGAACGGCCGCTCCATCGGCGGCTGCACCTACCACGTGGCGCACCCGGGCGGACGCAACTACGCGACGTTCCCCGTGAACGCGCTGGAAGCCGAGGCGCGCCGCGTGGCCCGCTTCCAGGCCATGGGCCATACGCCGGGGCCGATGAAGCTGTCGCCGGAATCGCGCAACCCGCGCTTTCCCTTCACGCTCGACCTGCGCAAGGCCCCCGAGTCAGGCGGCTAGCACCACCTCGAGTTCGCCGCGCAGCCCCCGGCCCTCGCTCGCGAGGCGCATCGTGACGCGCCGGGCGTCCTCCCCCAGCTGTCGGTAGAGAAAGTCCTTCGCGTTGCCCGGGTCGCCCTCGAAGAAGGCCTGCGAGGTGAGGACGCGGCGGTTCCGATCGTCGCGCACGGTGAAGTGGATGTGCGGCGTGCGCCCCGGGTACGCGGGAGGGCGGATCGTGCGGAAGGCGAAATCGCCGCCCTCGCCCGTGCGCGCCTCGCCCCAGCCCTGGAAACCGGCATCGGTCGTCCGGTCGCGGTGCCCGACGAGGTGGTAGTTGCCGTACTCGTCGCAGTGCCAGATCTCGACGACCCGCCCGGATAGAGGGCGACCGCGGGTATCCACGACCCGTCCCGTGAACGCGAGCGGCGTGCCGGCCGCCGGGCTGCGCCCGGCGATCCTGGCGAGATCCGCGTCGCGTTCGAGGGCGGCTTCGGTCGGGTAGAACGGCCCCTCGGTGAGCGCCGGCGTGGGACGGCGCGCCGGCTGTGCATGGGCCTGCAGCCAGGGCGTGAGGGCCAGCGCGGCCAGCCCGCCGAGCGCGCGGCGACGGTTGCGAACGGTCATGTCGGTCTCCTTCGTCGTCGGGACTGCGGCACAATTCCACCTTCTTCGCGCCACGAATCATAGAGGATGCCTTCCATGGGCAAGTTCCCCGCCGTCATCGCTTTCGCGACCCTGCTGCCCGCGCTCGCCGCCGCGCAGGTCGCGCCGCTCGCCCAGCGCGCCGAGGCGCTCGTCGCGAAGGGCGAATCGCAGGTGATCGCCTGGCGTCGATGGATCCACCAGAACCCGGAGCTCTCCTACCAGGAGACGAAAACGGCGGCGACCATCGCGGCCGCGCTCGCGGCCATGCCCGGCATGAAGGTGCAGGAGGGCATCGCGAAGACGGGCGTGAAGGGTGTCCTGGTGGGCGGCAAGCCCGGCCCGGTGATCGCGCTGCGCGCCGACATGGACGCCCTGCCCGTCGAGGAGAAGACGGGGCTCGCATTCGCCTCCGTCTCGAAGGCGATGTGGCGCGGCCGGGAGAGCTTCGTCGCCCACGCCTGCGGCCACGACGCGCACGTCGCGATGCTGCTGGGCGCGGCCGACGCGCTTTCGAAGCTGCGCGAGGACCTGCCCGGTACCGTGGTCTTCCTCTTCCAGCCCGCCGAGGAATGGGGCGGCGACGACGACGGCACGCCGAGCGGCGCCACGCTGATGGTGCGCGAAGGCGTCCTCGCCGATCCGAAGGTCGAACTGGTGCTCGGCCAGCATGTGGGGGGCGAATCGCCCTCCGGCACGATCCGCCTGCGCAAGGGCTCGATCATGGCGAGTGGCGACGACTTCCGCATCGTCGTGAAGGGCAAGGGCAGCCACGGCGCGATGCCCTGGGGCGGCAAGGACCCGATCCTCGTCGCGGCCGAGATCGCCCTGTCGATGCAGACCATCGTGAGCCGCGAGGCGAACCTGGTCGACGAGGGTCCGCTCGTGGTGACGGTCGGCGTGCTGCAGGGCGGAAACCGCGAGAACATCATTCCCGAGACCGCGGAGCTGCGCGGCACCATCCGCACCCTGTCGGAGAAGACGCGCCGGCTGGCGCACGAGAGCGTGAAGCGCAAGGCCGAGAAGATCGCGGAGGCCTCGGGACTCACGGCGGAAGTGACGCTCACGATCGGCTACCCGGTGCTCACCAACCACCCCGGGCTCGTCGAGCGCGTGTGGCCGGCCCTGGAGAGGGCCGCCGGCGCGGGCCGCGTGCTGGAGGTGCCGCCGATCATGGCCGCGGAGGATTTCGGCGCCTTCGGGGCGGGCATCCCGACGATGTACTGGTTCCTCGCGGCATCGCCCCTGGGCGACCGGCCGGGGCCGCCCAACCATTCGCCTTTCTTCACCATCGACGAGACGGTGCTCGCCGTGGGCACCCGCGCGCTCGTCCAGGCATCGCTTCAGGTGCTCTCACCCCGGGCCCCCGTGCGCTAGAAGTCGCGCGGAAGGCGATCGCTCCAGTAGCGGGCCTTGTCGGCCTCCCGCGCGATAGCCAGCGGTTGCGCGCCCGCCGGCAATTCGACCCGGATGGCACCGTCGAGATCCGTACGCAGCAAACGGACGCCCTGCGCCGCATAACGCTGCTGCACCGCCGGCGAAGGGTGGCGGAAGCGGTTGCGCCATCCGGCCGAGACGATCGCGATTTCCGGATCCACCGCCGCGACGAACGCCGGCGTCGACGACGTGCGCGACCCGTGGTGCGGCACGAGCAGGACCTGCGCACGAAGGCGCGCCGCATCGCGAGCGAGAAGTTCCGCCTCCGCGAGCTTCTCGATATCCGAGACGAGGAGCGCCGTCGCGCCCCCGGCCTCGACAAGCAGCACGCAGGACCGGTCGTTCTCGCGCCGTCGTGGATCGGCGAGCGCCTTCGCATCCGGGTGCAGGACCTCGAATCGAACCCCATCCCATTCCCAGGCGAGGCCCGCGAAACAGCGGCGCGATTCGGCGAAGGCCGCGTGACGCTCGTCGCCCTCCGCCAGCGTCGAGAGCAGCCATCGGGGATTCCGGGCCCGGGCGATCGAGACGGCGCCGCCGGCGTGGTCGTCGTCCGCGTGGGTGACGACGACGCCGTCGAGCGAACGGATGCCTTCGCCCCGAAGGAACGGCGCGACGATGCGCCCGCCGCTATCCGATTCGTCCGACCAGGCCGGCCCGGTGTCGTACACCAGCGCGTGCGAGGCCGTGCGCACGATGGCCGCGAGGCCCTGGCCGACGTCGAGCACGTCGAGCCACGCCGCACCCGGCGGTGGCGCGGGCGGCGTGAAGCACGCGAGCGGAAGCGCCAGGGCGAAGCCCGCGAGCCGCAAGGGAACGCCCCGCGGGGCGAGCAGCACGAGCGCGCCGGCAAGCGCCGCGGCAGCCAGGGCGAGGGGCGCATTCGCGCTTTCCACCACCGCCCCCGGCCAGGCGGCGAGCCATTCGAGCGGCACCATCGTCGCTTCCATCAGGGCGTGCGCGGCTTCCAGCAGCCCGGGAACGCCCGCGAGCGAGCCGGCCAGCGTGAGGGGCACCACCACGAGGCTCACCACGGGAATCGCGAAGGCGTTGGCGAGGGGCGAGACGAGCGAGAGCTCGCCGAAGAGCGCCACCAGCATCGGCGCGAGGGCGAGCGTGACGGCGGCCTGCGTGACGAACCCCGAGGCGAGCGCGCCGGGCGTGCCGGTGCGAAGGGCCAGCGCGTACAGGATCGCGGCCACCGCGCCGAACGACAACCAGAAGCCCGGCAGGAGCACCGCCCAGGGGTCGACGAGCAGGACCGCGAGGACGGCGACGGCGAGCACGCGCGATGCCGACCCGTGGCGGCCGGCGAGAAGCGCCATCGCCGCCACCGCGAGCATGAGGACCGTGCGCTGCGCCGGCACCGCATAGCCCGAGAGAAGGCAGTACGCGAGCGCGGCGGCGACGCCCGCCACGGCCCCCGCCTTGCGCGCGGGCAGGCGAAGCGCGAGCGGCGGCACGCGAACCCAGGCTAAGCGCACGAGCGCGAAGGCAAGGCTCGCGAAGAGCGTGACGTGCAGTCCCGAGATGCTCACGAGGTGGCCGACGCCGGTGCGCCAGAAGACGCGCCAGTCCTCGGCGCCGATGGCGTCCTGGTCGCCCACCGCGAGGGCCACCAGCACGCCCGTAAAGCGGGCCTCGCCGAGGCGCTCGCGCATCGACTCGCGGATGTCCCCGCGCAGGCGGTGCAGGCTTTGCGGCCAACCCGGGTCGTGTTCCGCCAACCGCACGGGTGCCGGCGCCGGGCGCACGTAGCCCGTGGCGCGGATGCCCCGGGCCAGGGCCCAGGGCTCGAAATCGAACGCGTGGGGATTGGCGAGCCCGCGCGGACGCTTCAGGCGCACGGTGACCGACCAGCGCTCGCCCGCGCGGATGGCGGGCGCAGGCACCGTCTCGCCGGGCTCCGCACCCCGGCCCGCGTAAGCCATGAGCGAGAGCCTCGAGGGCACCGTGGCGCCGGGCGTGGCCACCGCGACGGGATCGAACAGGAATCGGGTGCCGCGGTCCGTCTCCTGCGGCAGGCCCGAGACGACGCCTTCGACCGCGAGATCGCGCCCCTCCCAGGCGCGCGGCAGTTCGTCCGCGAGCCGCGTTTCCGCCCGCCAGGCGGCAAGGCCCGCGCCGGCCGCGACCCCGGCGAGCGCCAGGAGCGCGAGGCGGCCCCACGGCGCCCGCACGAGCACGAACGCGAGCCCCGCCGCCAGCGCGAGGCCGGCGATGCGGGGCGATGGCAGGGAGGCCGCCTGCTGCACGAGCGCGGTCCCCGCGACGAAGGCGAGGCAGAAAGTTCGCAAGGGGAGGAACGCGGGCGGCCGAGCGGGGTCGGAAGCGGATGCCGCTACGCTAGAATCCAAGAACGCGCTGCTGCCCCGGCGCGCCGACATGATCCGAAAAAAACTCAAGGCGAGGCTGCCCACCCCGGAGAGCATTCGCGACAGCCGCTGGCTGCGCTGGTGCGCCCCGTGGATCTCGCACCCGCGCCTGTGGCACCTGCACCGCCGCGCGGTGGCGCTGGGCGTGGCCATTGGCCTGGTGACCGGCCTCATTCCCGGCCCCATCCAGATCCTCATGGCGGTCCTCATCGCGATCCCGCTGCGCGCCAACATCCCGGCCGCGGCCTTCACGACGCTCTATACCAACCCGCTCACCTTCGTGCCGCTCTACATCCTCGCCTACAACATCGGCCAGCTCGTGACCGGCGAGCATTCCCCGCTCGCCATCCCGCCGGATTCCGAGTGGAGCTGGGCGGGGCTCAAGCTGCTCGTGCCGAACCTGCTGCAGTGGTTCGCCTCGCTGGGCGACACGCTCCTCATCGGGCTCGCCATCCAGTGCGTCGCGTTCGCGCTCGGCGGCTACGCCCTCACCATGCTCGCCTGGCGGGTCATCGTCACGTGGGCCTGGCGCACGCGACACGCGCGACGGACGGCGGCACGATGAAGCCCGCCTGGTGGGACGAGGCCAAGACGCAACTCGCGAAGCGCGACAAGGTGCTGCGCAAGCTCGTGAAGCAGTACCCGGACGCGAGCCTTCGCACGCGCGGCGACGCCTTCCAGACGCTGGCGCGTTCCATCGTCGGCCAGCAGATCTCGGTGCGCGCCGCGCAGGCCGTGTGGGACCGCTTCGAGGCCCACGTGGGGCGCGTGCACCCCGCGCGCGTGGTGATCCACGACGACGAGGCGCTCAAGTCGGTGGGCCTTTCGCGCATGAAGGTCGCCTACATCAAGGACCTCGCCTCGCGCTTCCACGCGGGCTCGATCAAGCCGCGTCGCTGGACGCGCATGGACGACGAGGCGGTGATCGCGGACCTCGTCCAGGTGAAGGGCATCGGGCGCTGGAGCGTGGAGATGTTCCTCATCTTCCACTTGATGAGGCCCGACGTGCTCCCGGTCGGCGACCTCGGCCTGCAGCGCGCGATGGAGAAGCTCTACAACGGGGGCGAGGCGCTCACCCGCGACGAGATGCGCGAGATCGGCGCGCCCTGGCGCCCTTATGCGTCGGCCGCGACCTGGTACCTGTGGCGCTCGCTCGACCCGATCCCGGTGGAGTACTGACGGTGGCCGGGTCGCGTCTCGTGCGTCCGTCGATGGCGTTCCGGGATTCCTACCGCGCGCTCGTCGCGGAATTCGCGGCACGCGCAGAGCCCTTCGTGCCCTTTCCGCTCGGCTTTGCGAACGAGAACTTCGAGGCTTTCCTCGCGCAGCTCGCGGGCTGCGCGCAGGGCATCGACATCCCCGCGGGGTTCGTGCCGCACTCCACGTTCTGGCTCGTGGCGGGAAACGAGGTGGTGGGCGTCGCCAACCTGCGCCACCGGCTCACGGATTCCCTGCGGATCGAGGGCGGGCACATCGGCTATGGCGTGCGGCCTTCGGCGCGGGGCCGGGGCCACGGCACGCGCATCCTCGCGCTCACCCTGCAGGAGGCCGCGAAGCTCGGCATCGCGCAGGCGCTCGTCACGTGCGCCAAGGCGAATCTCGCCTCGAGCGCGGTGATCCGGGCCAACGGCGGGGTGCTCCAGGACGAGGCGTTCCTCGAATCCCGAGGCGAAGTCGTGCAGCGCTGGTGGGTGCCGACGGGCGCGTCCTAGTTGGCCTGCTTCTGCCGCTCCTCGAGCTGGCGCCTGTATTCCTTCTCGAGCGCCTCGCGCTGGGCCTGCTCGTGCCTGACCGCGCGAGCGCGCTCCTCGTCCTGCTCGAGGCTGCGAAGGTAGGCCTTCTGGCGGTCGACTTCAGCCTGAGCGGCACGGCGCTTCTCTTCCTCCGTTCGCTGCGCCTGCCGCTCGGCCTGCTCGCGCGCCGCCCGGGCCTGGCTTTCGCGGTAACTGGCGTTGGATTCCTCCGCGCGATCGCGCGCCTCCTGCGCCTGGCGCCGGCGCTCGTCCATGGCGCGTTCGCGCTCCCAGTCCGAGCTCTCCTGCCACTTCTTTCCTGCCGCGATCGCGGCTTCCTCTTCCTGGCGCATCGCTTCACGGCGCGCCTCGTTCGCCTCCACCCGCTCGCGCCAGCGCGCCTCGCGCCGGTCCTTCTCGGCCTTCTCGGCGCGGGCGATCTCCGCGCGCTCGCGCGACTGGACGCGGTCGTAAAGGAGCCACGCGCCCGCCGAGACGGCGAGCAGGATCGCCACCAGCGCGATGCGCCCGCGCGGAATCCAGCCGCTCGCCTCGTCCTCGTCGCCCGCCTCGTCGAGGCGGGCATCGTAGGCCGCGCGCAGGTGGGGCACCGACAGGGTCGCGAGGGCCAGGCGAAGCTGCCGTTCCTCCTCGCGCTTCGCGCTGGCGGGCGCCCGGTAGCCCGGATCGTCGAGGGCCTTCATCTTGGCCTCGTAGGCGATCTTCACCATCCGGTCGCTCGAGGTCCGGGGAATGCCGAGAATGTCGTAGTGGTCGCGCATGTCGGGAGCGGGACGGCGGGGATTGCCGGCCTTCAGGGGGAATTCTAGCGGGGAGCCGGCTGCCGCTGCCGGAATTCCTCCATGCGTCTCTGGAGTTCCCGCTCGCGCGCCTCGCGCTGGGCCTGCTCGTGTCGCTGCAGGCGCACGCGCTCCTCTTCCTGCTCGAGGCTTCGCAGGTATTGTTTCTGGCGTTCCACCTCGGCTTGCGCGGCGCGGCGCCGATCTTCCTCCGCCCGCTGGGATTGGTAGTCCGCGCGCTCGCGGGCGGCGCGCTCCTGGCTCTCGCGGTAGCGCGCGTTCGATTCCTCGGCGCGAGCCCGGTTTTCCTGGAAACGCCGCTGGTTTTCGGACACGGCACGTTCGCGTTCCATGCGCGCGCGCTCGTTGCGTTCCCGGGCCGACGCATCCTGCGCCTCGCGGCGCTCCTCGTACTCCTTGCGCCGCACCGCCAGGTCTTCCGCCCGCTGGCGCTCGCGCTCGCGCTGGGCCGCGACGCGCTCCTCCTCCAGGCGCACGCGCTCCCTTTCCTTCGTGCGTTCGTTCCAGAACCAGCCGCCGGCGATGGCCGTGACGAGGACGGCAGCGATGGCGAAGCGGGCGGGCGTGACGAGCCGCGGGCCCGACGCGCCTTCCCCGCCCGCCTCGAATTCGGCAAGCTTGCGATCGTAGGGTTCGCGCTTGAGCGGGTTGGACAGCGTGGCGTGCGCGTCGCGAAGCAGCCGCTCCTCCTCGCGCTTTTCTTCCGCCGGGGCCGCGTAGGCGGGATCGGCGAGCGCCTTCATCTTGCTTTCGAAGGCGAGCTTCACCATGCGCTCGCTGGCGTTGCGGGGGATGCCGAGGACGAGGTAGTGATCGCGCATGGATCGGATCCGCGACTCAGAGCGTCACGAGGCGACCGTCGGCCAGGGTGAGACGGCGGTCGAGGCGCGCGGCGAGTTCCGGATCGTGCGTGACGAGCACTAGGGCCGTGCCGAGCTTGCGGTTCAGGTCCGCCAGCAGCGCGAACACGGTGCCCGCGGTGCCGCGATCGAGGTTGCCCGTGGGCTCGTCCGCGAGCACGCAGGCCGGCCGGGTGACCAGGGCGCGGGCGACGGCGACCCGCTGGCGCTCGCCCCCCGAGAGTTCGCCGGGACGGTGCTCGAGACGATGGGAGAGCCCCACTTCGGCCAGCATTTCCTGCGCCTGCCGGTACGCGTCGGCGTCCTTCAACCCGCGGATGGAAAGCGGCAGCGCCACGTTCTCGAGCGCGGTGAATTCCGGCAACAGGTGGTGGAACTGGTAGACGAAGCCCAGGGCCTCGTTGCGAAGGCGCCCCTGGGCCGTGGGCGAGAGCTTCGCGACGGATTTCCCGAGCAGCGTCACCTCCCCGGCCGTGGGCGCGTCGAGACCGCCGAGCAGGTGCAGCATCGTGCTCTTGCCCGAGCCCGAGGCCCCGACGATCGCCACGGACTCGCCGCGGCCCACCGAGAAATCGACCCCGCGCAGCACCGGCACCGCCACGTCGCCCAGGCCGAAGGTCTTCTCGAGGCCGCGGCAGGAGAGGACAACAGGGCTTTCGGGGCTATTCATATCGCAATGCCTCGGCCGGATTCACGCGCGCCGCGCGCCAGCTGGGGTAGAGCGTCGCCAGGAAGGAAAGCAGCAGCGCCACGCCGGAGACCGACCACACGTCCGGCCAGTGCAGCTCCGAGGGCAGCTCGCTGATGTAGTACACCTCGCGCGAGAGGATCTGGAAGCCGAAGGCGCGCTCGACCGCTGGCACCACCACGTCGATGTTGAGCGAGAGCACCACGCCCAGGACGGCGCCCAGGATCGTGCCGACCAGGCCCACGACCGTGCCCTGCACCATGAAGATCTTCATGATCGATGCGGGCGATGCGCCCAGCGTGCGCAGGATCGCGATATCCGGGAGCTTGTCGGTGACCACCATCACCAGGGTGGAGACGAGGTTGAAGGCCGCCACCGCGATGATGAGCGTGAGGATGATGAACATCATCCGCTTCTCGATCTGGATGGCGCGGAAGTAGTTGGCGTTCTGCTGCGTCCAGTCCGTGACGTAGGCCTCGGCAGTGACTCGCTTCGCCGCTTCGCGACCCACGCGCGGCGCGTCGAAGAGGTTCGCGAGCTTGAAGCGCACGCCCGAGACGCCCTCGCCCAGCCGGTAGAGGGCCTGCGCGTCCTCCATCCGCACGAGCGCCAGCCCCGAGTCGTACTCGTAGTGCCCGACGTTGAAGATGCCCGTGACGCGGAACTGCTTCAGGCGGGGAACGAGGCCCGCGGGCGTCACCTGCCCCTGCGGCGCGATGAGCGTCACGCGCTCGCCACGCTGCACGCGAAGGGCCCGCGCGAGATCGGAGCCCAGGATGATGCCGAACTCGCCGGGCTGCAGTTCCTCGAGCTTGCCGGCCTTCAGGTGCTGGGCGAAGTCCGCGACCTTCTCCTCCAGCTCCGGGACGATGCCGCGCACGAAGACCCCGCGCACCTGGGAGCCCGACGAAAGCAGCCCCTGCGCCGCCACGAAGGGCGCGGCCGCCTTCACTTCCGGCAGCGCCGACACGTCCGCGGCCACCTGGCGCCAGTCGGAAAGCCCCCCCTCGAAAGCGAGCACCTGCAGGTGGGAGGCGACGCCGAGGATGCGCGCGCGCACCTCCCGCTCGAACCCGTTCATCACCGACATCACCGTGACGAGCGCGGCGATGCCGAGCGCGATCCCGAGCATCGAGGCGAGCGAGATGAAGGAGATGAAATGGTTGCGGCGCTTGGCGCGGGTATAGCGCAGGCCGACGAAAAGCTCGAAAGGCTGCAAGGCGGTGGGGCCCGGGGGAGGAGCTGTCAGAGTGTGCCACAATCGTCCGCTCGCTTCGACATGCCCCTCACCCTCCTCGTTCCGGACCTCCTCGCGCCCGCCGACGCCCCGCCGCCGCTGCGTGCCGCGCGCCTGCCCGCCCTCGAGAAAGCCCTGGCGCGCGCGAACGCGGCCCGCGAGAGCCTGGCCGGCGTCTCGTGGCTTCTCGCGCGGTACGGCCTGCCTGGATCCACACCGCTCGCGAACCTCACCGCGGCCGCCGACGGCCTGCCGCCCGGCGACTGGCTGCGAACCGACCCGGTGCACCAGCGCATCGAGCGCGACGCCCTCGTGCTCCACGATCCGGCCGTGCTCGCCCTGACGCGCGAGGAGGCCGACGAGGCCCTCGCCGCGCTGAACGGTTTCTTCGGGAACGACGGCCTCGCCTTCGTCGCACCCCATCCGCATCGCTGGTACGTGCGGGTGCCCGAGGGCGAACGCCCGGCCACCGTCCCCTTCGACGAGGCCGTGGGCGGCAATCCGTTCGGCCGCCTGCCCTCGGGCGGCACGCGGCTTCGCTGGCGGTCGATGTTCAGCGAGGCGCAGATGCTGCTCGCGGGGCTGCCCCTCAACGCGGCGCGCGAGAAGCGCGGCGCGCTGCCACTCAACGCCGTGTGGTTCTGGGGCGAGGGCGATGCGCCGATGCCGCCCTCGGCCCCCTTTGACCGCGTGCTTGCCGGTGACCCCGTGGCCCGCGGGCTCGCGCTCGCTGCCGGATCCCACGTGGATGCGCCGCCCGCCGCGCTGGCCGACCTGCCGCCCGCGCGCGAAATCGATACGCTCGTGGTGCTGGATGCGCTCACGCCGTGCCTGCGCCGCGCCGACCCGGAGGGCTGGATCGAGACCGCACGGCAGCTCGAGCGCGGCTGGTTCTCCGGCCTCCTTGCGGCGATTCCCGGTTTCGGGCGCATCCGGATCGTCCTGCCCACCGAGCGCGAAACCCGGGTCTTCGATCTCGACGGATCCGCGCGCTGGCGCTGGTTCGCCCGCGCCCGTCCCCTCGCCACCCATGCCTGAGATCCTCGCCCGCCCCGTCGACGAGACGGCCGCCGCGCGCCTGGCCGCTGAAGGCCTCGCCCCGCGGATCGCGCGCCTATTCGCCGCCCGCGGCGGCGCGAGCGCGGCCGAGCTGTCCACGCGCTTCGAGGGCCTGTTGCCGCCCGCAGGCCTCGCCCGCGTCGACGAGGCGGCCCGGCTCCTCGCCGACGCGATCGGCGCGGGCAAGCGCATCCTCGTCGTGGCCGACTACGACGCGGACGGCGCGACGGCCTGCGCGGTCGCGCTGCGGGCCCTGCGCGCCTTCGGGGCGAAGGCCGACTTCATCGTCCCGGACCGCTTCAAGTTCGGGTACGGGCTCACGCCGGAGATCGTGCGGCTCGCGGCCGAACGCAAGCCCGATCTCCTCGTCACCGTCGACAACGGCATCGCCTCGGTCGAGGGCGTCGCTGAGGCGAAGCGATTGGGCATCGAAGTCCTCGTCACGGACCACCACCTGCCAGGCAGCGAGCTGCCCGAGGCGGCGTGCATCGTGAACCCGAACCAGGCCGGCTGCGGCTTCGCGAGCAAGAACCTGGCGGGCGTGGGCGTGGTTTTCTACACGATGAGCGCGCTGCGCGCGGAGCTGCGACGGCGCGGCGCCGTTGCAGGCGGCGGCCCCAATCTCGCTGCCCTCCTCGACCTCGTGGCGCTCGGCACGGTCGCCGACGTCGTGAAGCTCGACGCGAACAACCGCATCCTCGTGGCACAGGGTCTCGCGCGGATCCGCGCGGGCGAGGCATGCGAGGGCGTGAAGGCGCTCTTCACCGTGGCCGGGAGGGAAGCGCGCAGGGCGAGCGCCTACGACCTGGGCTTCGTCGCGGGACCGCGCCTCAACGCCGCCGGGCGCATGGAGGACATGTCGATCGGCATCGAGTGCCTCCTCACGGACGATCCGCGCGTGGCGCTCGAACTGGCGGGAAAACTCGATCGCCTGAACCGCGATCGCCAGGAGGTCGAGGCGGGCATGCAGGAAACCGCCCTCGCGCTCCTGGCCGACTTCGACCCGGGCGAGGCCTGGTCCATCGCCGTGCACCGGCCCGACTGGCACGCGGGCGTCGTGGGAATCCTCGCCTCGCGCCTCAAGGACCTCTTCCACCGGCCGGTCTTCGCTTTCGCGAACGACGCCGACGGCCACCTGAAGGGCTCCGGCCGATCGATCCCGGGCCTGCACCTGCGCGACGCCCTGGACCTCGTCGCCAAGCGCGAGCCGGGCGTCATCTCCCGCTTCGGCGGCCATGCCGCCGCTGCGGGCGCATCCATCCCCGAAAACCGCCTTGCCGATTTCCAGCGCGCTTTCGAGGCCGTCGCCCGCGAGTTGCTCTCACCGGCCGACCTCGAACGCCGCCTCGAGACCGACGGCGAATTGCCTCCCGACGAGATCGCCTTCGACCTCGCCGCCGAACTCAAGCGGCACGTGTGGGGCCAAGGCTTCCCGGAGCCGCGCTTCTCGACCCGCCTTCGCGTCATCGACCAGCGGATCGTCGGCGAGAAGCACACCAAGCTCACGCTTGGCGCCGGCAACCGACGCATCACCGCCATCCGGTTCGGCGACGTGGGCCCCTTCCCCGCCGAGATCGACGCCGTCTACCGGCTCGACCTGAACGAGTGGAACGGCAACACGACGCTGCAGCTCGTCGTCGAGCATTGGAAGTAGGCGAGTCCGGCGACTCCTCCCAACCGTTGCCTGCTCGACGGCACGATAGTGATCCGGATTGGAAGGCTGGCGAACTCTTGTTGGCCTCAATACCCCATTCGGCCCCCAAGAGTTCGCCAGCCATCCAATCCCCCTCCCCGCCCCTTTCGAGGGCGGGACTGGCGACGGCTTTCGGCGTCGGAGGCTTCCGTGCCGCCAACGTCACCCGACAGGGCGAAGGAGGTCCGGTGGCACAAGGCGAGGGTGGGCCTGTCCCTGGGGGCCGAATGGGGTATTGAGGCCAACGGGGACAGGCCCACCCTCGCCCCCCCGGCCCGCTCACCCCGCCCCGGTATAATCGTCGGCTAACCGTCACCAGAAGCGACGAAACAATGGAAGCCGACCAGCAGAACGCCATCGAAAACCACCTCTCCGGTCTCGCCGCTCGCACGGCGGAACTGCGGAGGTATCTTTGACTTCGACGCGAAGAAGACCCGTCTCGTAGAAGTCGGCCGGATCCTCGAGGATCCGAAGATCTGGGACGACGCCCCGCGCGCCCAGGAACTCGGCAAGGAACGCTCCGCGCTCGAGGGCATCGTCACCGTCATCGAGCAGATCGAATCGAGCCTGAAGGATTCGGGCGAGCTTTTCGGCCTGGCCAAGGCCGAAGGCGACGACGATACCCTCCTCGCGGTGAAGGCCGACGCGGCCGCTCTCGAGAAGCTGGTCGGCGGCCTCGAGTTCCGCCGCATGTTCTCGAACCCGATGGACCCGAACAACTGCTTCGTGGACATCAACGCGGGCCAGGGCGGCACCGAGGCCCAGGACTGGGCGCAGATGCTCGTGCGCATGTACTCGAAGTACTGCGACAAGCGCGGCTACAAGGTGGAATTGCTGGAGGAATCCGAAGGCGAGGTGGCGGGCCTGAAGAGCGCCTCGCTCAAGATCTCCGGCCCCTACGCCTACGGGTACCTGCGCACGGAGACGGGCATCCACCGCCTCGTGAGGAAGAGCCCCTTCGATTCCAACGCGCGCCGCCACACCTCGTTCGCGAGCGTGTTCGTCTACCCCGAGGTCGACGACACCATCGAGATCGACATCAACCCCGCGGACCTGCGCATCGACACCTACCGGGCCTCCGGCGCGGGCGGCCAGCACATCAACAAGACCGACTCGGCCGTGCGCATCACGCACCTGCCCACCAACATCGTCGTGTCCTCGCAGAACGACCGCTCGCAGCACAGGAACCGCGCCGAGGCGATGGCGATGCTCAAGGCGAAGCTCTACGAGCTGGAGATCCGCAAGCGCAACGAGCAGAAGCAGGCCCTCGAGGACACCAAGACCGACATCGGCTGGGGGCACCAGATCCGCTCCTACGTGCTCGACCAGTCGCGCATCAAGGACCTTCGCACCAACCACGAAGTCGGCAACACGCAGGCCGTGCTGGACGGCGACCTCGACGATTTCATCGCCGCCAGCCTGAAACAGGGAGTCTAGCCATGCACGCCATCCTCCGGGCTTTCGCCGTCGCTGCCGCCTTCGCGGCCGCCGCGGCGATCGCCCAGCCCGTCGAGCTCGTTCTCACGCAGGTTCGCGCGCAGAAACAGCCGATGCTGGACACGCTCAAGGAACTCACGGCGATCGAGTCCGGCAGCCGCGACCCCGAGGGCCTGGACCGCATCGCCGCCGTCATCGAGGCGCGCCTGAAGGCGCTCGGCGCCGACTCGGTGGAGGTGATCGAGCCGGCGAACGTCTACCGCATGGAGGACACGCCGGAGAAGCTCGGCAAGGCCGTGCGCGGCACCTTCAAGGGCAAGGGCACGAAGAAGCTGCTCCTCATCGCCCACATGGACACGGTCTACGCCAAGGGCATGAGCGAGAAGCAGCCCTTCCGCATCGACGGCGACAAGGCCTACGGCCTGGGCATCGCAGACGACAAGCACGGCATCGCCATGATCCTGCACGCGATCCGGGTCCTGAAGGACACGGGCTTCGACGAATACGGCACGCTCACGGTGCTCATCAACGGCGACGAGGAGATCAGCTCCCCCGGCCACCGCGAGCTCATCACGAAGGCGGGCGCCGAGCACGACGCGACGATGTCCTTCGAGGGCACGGGAACCGCCGACCAGGTGCGCCTCGCCACCGCCGGCATCGCGGGCGTCACGATCAAGGTGAAGGGCCGCGCCTCGCACGCGGGCAGCGCGCCCGAGCGCGGCATCAACGCGCTCTACGAGCTCGCGCACCAGATCCTGCAGATGAAGGACTTCTCCGAGCCCGCCACCGGCCTCAAGATGAACTGGACGGTCGCCAAGGCGGGCTTCAACCGCAACGTGATCCCCTACGAGGCCGAGGCGATGGCCGACATCCGCGTGCTGCGCGTGGCCGACTTCGACGGCATCGAGGCGAAGATCCGCGAGAAGGCGAAGACGCAGCTCGTTCCCGACGCGAAGGTCGAGGTGGTGTTCGACCGCCGCCGCCCGCCTCTCGAGGCGCCGCCCGCCTCCATCGCCTTCGCGCGCCACGCCCAGGAGGTCTACAAGGGAACTGGGCAAGACGCTGAAGGTGGCCACGGTGAGCACCGGCGGCGGCACCGACGCGGCCTTCGCGGCGCTTCGGACAAAGGCACCGGTCGTCGAGGGCTGGGGCCTCATGGGATTCGGCGCCCACTCGAACGACGCCGAATTCATCTATATCGACAGCATCGAGCCCCGTCTGTACCTCACGGTCCGGATGATCATGGAGTTCTCGCGCGGAAAGGTTGCGGCCCAATAACATGAGCGACAAGGACACCGGCGCCGCCGAGGCGCCCCAGCAGGACGAGAACCAGATCATCGCCGAACGGCGCGCGAAGCTCGCCCGGCTGCGCGAGGCCGGACAGGCCTTCCCCAACGATTTCCAGCGCGAATCGCTCGCGAGCGAAGTGCACGCGGCCCACGGCGGCACGAGCACCGAGGATCTCGAGTCGACGAAACCCGCCGCCTGCGTCGCCGGCCGCATGATGTTGAAGCGCCTCATGGGCAAGGCGTCCTTCGCGACGCTGCAGGACATGAGCGGCCGCATCCAGGTCTACGTGAAGACGGACCTGGTCGGCGCGGACGTCTACGAATCCTTCAAGCACTGGGACCTGGGCGACATCGTCGGCGTCGAGGGCACGCTCTTTCGCACCCGAACGGGCGAGCTCACGATCCAGGCGACGAAGGTGCGCCTGCTCTCGAAGAGCCTTCGCCCCCTGCCCGACAAGTTCCACGGCCTGGCGGACATGGAGGCGCGTTACCGCCAGCGTTACGTGGACCTCATCGTGAACCCGGAATCGCGCGAGAACTTCGTCAAGCGCTCGAAGCTCGTGCAGGCGGTGCGCGAGTTCTTCGTGGCCCGCGGCTACCTGGAGGTCGAGACGCCGATGATGCACCCCATCCCCGGCGGCGCCGCGGCCAAGCCCTTCGTCACGCACCACAACGCGCTCGACATGCCGCTCTACCTGCGCATCGCGCCGGAGCTGTACCTGAAGAAGCTCGTGGTGGGCGGGCTCGAGAAGGTCTTCGAGATCAACCGCAATTTCAGGAACGAGGGGATGAGCACGCGCCACAACCCCGAGTTCACGATGATCGAGTTCTACGAGGCCTACCGCGACTACCACTACCTCATGGACCTCACCGAGACGCTGCTGCGCGAGTGCGCGCAGAAGGTCTGCGGCACGACGGCCCTCACCTACCAGGGGCAGGCGATCGACCTGGGCCAGCCCTTCGACCGCCTCACCATGGCCGAGGCCATCGCGAAGTACAACCCGAAGTACCCGCTGGCGGAACTCGCGAAGCCCGAGTACCTCAAGGTGGCGCTCGCCCCCTTCGGCGTCGAGGTCTTCCCGACGGACGGCCTGGGCCTGCTGCAGTTGAAGCTCTTCGAGGCGACGACCGAGATGAAGCTCGTCCAGCCCACCTTCATCGTGGCGCACCCGACGGACGTCTCGCCCCTGGCGCGCGCCAACGACGCGAACCCGGCCGTGACGGACCGCTTCGAGCTCTTCATCACCGGGCGCGAGATCGCCAACGGCTTCTCGGAGCTGAACGACCCCGAGGACCAGGCCGCGCGCTTCCAGCAGCAGGCGAAGGCCAAGGAGGCCGGCGACGAGGAGGCGATGTTCTACGACGCCGACTACATCCGGGCCCTCGAGTA
Organism: Betaproteobacteria bacterium; assembly: GCA_016711875.1. Lineage (GTDB taxonomy): Bacteria > Pseudomonadota > Gammaproteobacteria > Burkholderiales > Usitatibacteraceae > FEB-7. Next base: position 712,026 of record JADJSD010000003.1, read on the forward strand.
CGGCCTGCCGCCCACGGCCGGCGAGGGCATCGGCATCGACCGGCTCGCGATGCTCTTCACGGACAGCGCGTCCATCCGGGACGTGATCCTCTTCCCGCAGTTGAAGAACGCCGACTAGGCGCCCCCCGCGCCGGGCCGACCGCGATGAACGAGCCGCCCGACGCCGACCGCGCCGCCTTCGAGGAGGAGGCCCGGGAGCTCCGGCAGATGTTCGTGTCGGCGCGGCAGGCCGACCTCGCGCGACTCGGGGTCGCGATCGCCGCCGGCGATTTCGCGACGGTGCACGCGGTGGGACACGTCTTCCGCGGCTCGGGCGCGACTTTCGGCTTTCCCGAGGCGAGCCGCCTGGGTGTCCAGCTGGAGGAGGCCGCCGGTCGCGCCGACGGGCCGTCCGTCCGCGCGCTGGCCGACGCCCTCGCCGCCTGCCTCGCGCCCGCGCCATGACGATCGCGTTCGTCGACGCCATCCTCATCGGGGCGCTCCTCACCGTCGCCGTGCTCGCCGCCCTCGCCAACCGGCGGCTCGCCGACGAACGCCTCGCCCGTGCCGCGGCCGAGGCCCGCACCGCCACGGAGACCGACCGCATCCAGTCGGCGATCGAAGGCTCGGGAATCTCGCTCTGGGACTGGGACATCGAGAGCGATTCGCTCTGGCTCGATGCCAACTGGGCCCACCTCGTGGGACACACCCCCGGCACGACGCGCAGCACCGCCGCGGCGCTGCTCGACTTCGTGCACGAGGAGGACCGCCCCCGCCTCGTCGCCGCGGCGAAGGAGTGCCTCGAGGGCCGCTCGGAGACCTACGACACCGAGGCTCGCGTGTGGGGCGGCGACCGCACCTGGCACTGGATCCGCACGCGCGGGCGCATCACGGCGCGCGACGCCAAGGGACGCGCCGTGCGAGCGAGCGGCACGAACGCCGAGATCACGCTCAGGAAGCGCGTCGAGCGATCGCTCGCCGACAGCGAGGCGCGCTTCCGCGCGCTCTCCGAGCTTTCCTCGGACCTCTACTTCGAAATGGACGAGCGCTTCAACCTCGTCACCTGGTCAGCCCCCGCGTGGACGCGCCGCGGCGACGCCACGCTGCCCCAGCCCGCGCTCGAGGCGCCGGAACTCACGCAAGGCGACTGGGACGCGAAGCGCGAGGTGCTCGAGAAGCGGGCGGCCTTCCGCGACCTCGAGATCCGGCAGGTGGACGAGACCGGCCGCGAGACCTGGCTTTCCGTGGGCGGCGTGCCTCTCGCCGGTGATGACGGGCAGTTCGCCGGCTACCGCGGCCTCGCGCGCGTCATCACGCCGCGCAAGCTCGCCGAGCGGCGCCTGCGCGAGAGCGAGTCGCAGTTGCGCCAGCTCGTGGAGTTCATCCCCGCGGCGATCGTGTTCGTCGGCCCGGACGAGCGCGTGCGCGTCCACAACAAGGCCTACGCCACGCTGCTCGAGCTGCCGCCGGAGGGCATCAACGGGCGCACCGTCGCCGAATTGCTCGGCGCCGAGCGCTACGCGTTCGTCTCGCCGCACCTGCATCGCGCGCTGGGCGGCGAGCCGAGCGAGTACGAGACGCGGCGCCGCGCGCCGGACGGGCGCCTGCTCGATTTCGACGTGCCGCACCGCCCGCTGCAAGGTCCCGACGGCGAACTCCAGGGCGTCATCGTCGTCGGCATCGACGTGACGCGCCTGCGGGAAGCCGACCGCATGAAGGACCACTTCGTCTCGGTCGTGAGCCACGAGTTGCGCACGCCCCTCACCTCCATGCGCGGCTCCCTCGGCCTGCTCGCCGCGGGCGTCACCGGGGACCTGCCGGAGGAGGCGAAGTCCATGGTCGACATCGCGCTCGCCAATTCCGACCGGCTCTGGCGCCTGGTGAACGACCTGCTGGACATCGAGAAGATGGCGGCGGGCTCGCTCACCTTCCGCATCGCCGACATCGCCTGGGCCCCCCTGCTCGCCGAGGCCGTCGATTCGAGCCGCGGGCTCACGCAGGAGTTCGGCGTCGCCTTCGCGCTCGACTGCCCGCCGGAGCTCGCCGTCCGCGGCGACGTGGATCGCCTCATCCAGGTGCTCGCGAACCTGATCCTGAACGCCGCCAAGTTCTCGCCCACCGGGGCCGCCGTGACCGTGAGCGCGGCGCGCCTGGGCAAGGCGACGATCCGCACCCGCGTGCGCGACCACGGCCCGGGGATCCCGGCGGAATTCCGCGGACGCATCTTCACGCCGTTCGCGCAGGCGGAGTCGGGCGACGCGCGCCGCATCGGGGGCACGGGCCTGGGTCTCGCCATCAGCCGCGAGATCGTCGAGCACCTGGGCGGGACCATCGGCTTCGAGGACGCGCCCGGTGGCGGCACCATTTTCTGGTTCGACCTGCCCGAGGCCGTGCCGGCGATGGCAGAATGAGCCGATGAGCCCGCCCCCCTTCCAGCGCGTCCTTCACGTGGACGACCAGCAGGACATCCGCGGCATAGTCGGACTCGCCCTGGGCAAGATCGGCGGCTACACGGTCAGGAGTTGCCGAAACGGCGAGGAAGCGATCGCCGAGGCGCCGGACTTCGCGCCGGACCTGCTGCTGCTCGACATGAACATGCCGGGCATGGATGGCCTCACGCTCCTGAAGCGCCTGCGCGAAGCGGGCATCGCCACGCCGGCGGTGTTCTTCACCGCGAAGAGCAATCCCGGCGATCTCGCCAATTACCTGGCCGCCGGCGCGATCGGCACCGTTTCCAAGCCGTTCGATCCGCTGAAGCTCGGACGGCAACTCGTCGAAATATGGGTGCGCCAAGACGCATCCTCGCCTCCCTCCGCTCCCTCCACGCCATGAACGACCCGGACTCCAACGACCTCGATTTCACGCTCCTCGCCGAAGATTCCTCCCCTCCCGCTCCCGTACGCGAAGTCCCCACGCCGGTCGACGAACAGGAGTCGCTCATCGGCGAGCAGGCGCTCGGCGCCGAGGGCTTCCACGTCATCGCCGCCCGGCGCGGGCTCCCGAGCGCGCCCAACGGCGTGGTGCTCGTGGTGGACGACGACCTGCCGACCGCGGAACTCGCCGCGCGCGTCCTGCGCCGCGCCGGCTTCTCCGCAGCCGTCGCCGGCTCGCCCAAGGATGCGGCGCGCCACATGAACCAGCTCGGGCCGCCGGCCCTCATGCTGCTCGACATCGAGATGCCGGGCATGAACGGCTTCGAGTTCCTCGGGCGCATGCGCCAGAACCGGCGCCTGAAGGACACGCCCGTCATCCTGTTCACGGCGTTGGCCGAACGGCGCCACGTCGTGCGCGGACTGCTCGCGGGGGCCGACGGCTACGTGGCCAAGCCCATCACGGGAACCGCGCTCGTTTCCGCGGTGAAGACCGTCCTGAACCCCTAGAGGTGCGCGTGCTAGCATTTCAGCCACCAAGACCGATATCCCGGAGGGCCCGATGAAACTCACCCGATGCCACCTCAGCGCCGCGATCACGACGGCGATCTTCGTGGGCGCCATCGCGCTCGCGCCCGCGGCCGATGCCGCCTGCGACAACTGCGGCACTGTCGTCGAGACGAAGACGGTCAAGAAGCAAGGCGAGGGCTCCGGTGCCGGCGCGGTCGTCGGCGGCGTGCTGGGCGGCGTGCTCGGGCACCAGATCGGCTCGGGCCGCGGCAACACGGCGGCCACCGTCGTCGGCGCGGGTGCGGGCGCCTACGCGGGCCACCAGGTCGAGAAGAACCAGAAGTCGTCGACGAACTACCAGGTGATCGTGAAGATGGAGGACGGCAAGTCCCGCACGTTCAACTTCTCGAAGGAAACCAGTTACCGCTCGGGCGACAAGATAAAAGTCGTCGACGGCAAGCTCGTGAAGCAGTAGGTTTCCCCGGGCTACGGGAGCGCGACCGCCTCGAGGTCGTGCTCGCCCGCGCCGGTGACGCGCACGCGCAGGAAATCGCCGGCCTTCGCCGCTTTCGCGCCCTTCACGCGGACGATCCCGTCGATCTCCGGCGCGTCGGCGCTGCTCCGGGCGTACGCGAGGCGGCCTTCGATGTCGTCGACCAGCACCTCGATCTCGCGGCCCACCTTGGCCGCGAGGCGCCGGGCGCTCACCGCGGCCTGTGCCTGCATGAAGCGCATGAGGCGCTCCTGCTTCACTTCCTCCGGCACGGCGCCGGGCAAGTCGTTGGCCTTCGCGCCGTCCACCGGCGAATAGGCGAAGCAGCCCACGCGGTCGAGTCCGGCCTCGCGGACGAACGCGAGCAGTTCCTCGAACTCGGCATCCGTCTCGCCGGGGAATCCGACGATGAAGGTCGAGCGCACGGTGAGCTCCGGGCAGGCGGCGCGCCAGCCGCGGATGCGCTCGAGGTTCCGTTCGCTCGCCGCCGGCCTCTTCATCAGCTTGAGGATGCGCGGGCTCGCGTGCTGGAAAGGCACGTCGAGGTAGGGCAGGATGCGCCCCGCGGCCATCAGCGGCAGCACGTCGTCGACATGCGGGTACGGGTACACGTAGTGCAGGCGCACCCACGCGCCCAGGTCGCCGAGCGCCGCGCACAGCTCCGTCATGCGGGTTCGCAGCGGCTTGCCGCCCCAGAAGCCGGTGCGGTACTTCACGTCGACCCCGTAGGCGCTCGTGTCCTGCGAGATGACGAGCAGTTCCTTCACGCCCGCCTTCACGAGGCTTTCGGCTTCCTTCATGACGTCGCCCACGGGACGGCTCACGAGATCGCCCCGCATCGACGGAATGATGCAGAAGGTGCAGCGATGGTTGCAGCCTTCGGAAATCTTCAGGTACGCGTAGTGGCGCGGCGTGAGCCGGATGCCCTGCGGCGGCACGAGGTCGGTGTACGGGTCGTGGGGCCGGGGCAGGTGCGCGTGGACGGCCGCCATCACCTCGGGCGTGGCGTGCGGCCCGGTGACGGCGAGCACCTTCGGGTGCGCTTCGCGCACCACCTCGCCCTTGGCGCCCAGGCATCCGGTGACGATCACCTTGCCGTTGGCGGCGAGCGCCTCTCCGATGGCCTCCAGGGATTCCTCGACGGCCGCATCGATGAAGCCGCAGGTGTTCACGACGACGAGGTCCGAGCCCTCGTAGGTGGGCGCGATGTCGTAACCCTCCGCGCGCAGCTGCGTGAGGATGGACTCGGAATCGACGAGGGCCTTCGGACACCCGAGCGAGACGAAGCCCACGCGAGGGGCGCGGACGGGGCGCTTCGCGGCCATCGGGGGCCTACTTGCGCGTGCGCGGTTTTCTCGCGCTGCCCCGGGTGGGCTTGGGGGCGGCCTTCGGCGGCACGGGGGTGACGGGCGGTTCCTCGGCGGGGCCCTCGCCCGGGGGCTGGGCGTAGGGGAATCCCGAGAACAGCTTGAACGCCTGGGTGCGCAGCTCGTCCTGCATGTCGATCACCGCCTTCGCGCCCTTCTCGAGGTAGCCGCCCATCACCTGGGGGATCGGCTGGCCCGAGATGATGTTGGTGAAGGTATCCGGCGGCACCTTGGGGATGAGCACCTGCGCCTGCTCCTGGAACCGCTTCTGGGCCTCGTGGAAGGCGTGGATCGAGCGCTCGAGGTACGAGCCCATGAGGCCCTGCATCGAGTGTCCGTAGTACCGGATGATGTTCGCGAGCATGTCGGTGGAGAACATCGGCACGCCGCCGGACTCCTCCTCCAGGATGATCTGAAGCAGGATGGCGCGCGTGAGGTCCTCGCCGCTTTTCGCGTCCTGCACCTGGAAGTCCTTGTAGCCCAGCACCAGGTCCTTCACTTCGGCCAGCGTGATGTAGGTGGACGTCTCGGTATCGTACAGGCGGCGGTTCGGGTACTTCTTGATGATGCGGGGCGTGGCCATCGCGAGGGTCCTTCGCTTGTTGCGCTACATCAATCGGGAGATTCCGCGCATGCACACCAGCCGGTGCGCGTCCGGGGTCAAGTGCTTCATTTTATTACTTTTTGACCCCATGCGGCAGTGCGGCGACCGGGCGATGGTGCGCTGCAATAATTTCTTCCTTGACAGGGGGGGGAGCGCTTCCTAGAATGCCTTATGTTGCGGCGCACAATAACGCCGTCCCATCCCTTCCGGAGAAGCCATGGCCAACCTGAACAACCCGTTCGCCGAAGTCAACCAGTCCGCCGTCGACGCCGCCACGCGCCTGTCGAAGGTCTCGATCGACAGCGCCGAGCGCATCTTCGCCCTGCAACTCGCCTTCGCGAAGGCCGCCCTCGCGGACGCGACGAAGACCGCCAAGGTCGCCGCTTCCACGCAGGACCCGCAGCAGATCCTCGCCCTGCGCACGCAGAGCGCGGAAGCCGCGATGACCCAGATGATCGAGCTCTCGAGGAGCCTCTACGAGGTCGCCTCGGAGGCCCAGGCCGAATTCACCAAGCTGGCCGAGGATCGCCTGTCGGCCCTCCAGCGCGGCGTGACCGAGTCGGTCGACCAGGCCACCAAGAGCGCCCCGGCCGGCAGCGACGTCGCCGTCGCCGCGCTCAAGAGCTCGATGGCCGCGGCCACCGCCGCCTTCGACACGTTCACCAAGGCCGCGCGCCACGCCGCCAGCTTCACCGACGCCGGCGTGAAGGCCGCGTCGTCGCCCAAGGGTCGCAAGTAACGCTTCCCCCAAGGCACACCGTCTCCTCCTCCTTTATCTCAAATTCTCCAATTTGGATAAAGGTTCCAACCCCGAGCTTACCCTCGGGGTTTTTTTTGCCCGGACCCTGCGACGGGTCCCGTAAGAAGGAAGGAAAGCAGTCATGAAGAAGAAAATTGCCCTCGTCACGGGCGGCGTCGGCGGCATCGGCTCCGCGATCTGCAAGCGACTCGCCGAGGATGGCCATTTCGTCGTGGCCAACTACGGCATCCCCGGCACGGAGACCAAGTGGCTCGCCTCGATGGCTGCCGCGGGGCTGCACCCCGGCAGCACCGCCCTCGCCTTCGGCGACGTCACGAAGTACGAGGCGATGGCCGAGATGGTCGCCAAGATCACCGCAGAGCACGGGCCCGTCGACATCCTCGTGAACTGCGCGGGCATCACGCGCGACACGACCTTCCGCAAGATGACGCCCGAGCAGTGGCACGCGGTCATCGACACCAACCTCACGAGCGTGTTCAACGTGACGCGACAGGTGGTCGACGGAATGCTCGAGCGCGGCTGGGGCCGGATCGTCAACATCTCCTCGGTGAACGGCATCCGCGGCCAGTTCGGGCAGACCAACTACTCCGCCGCCAAGGCCGGCATCCTCGGCTTCACCAAGGCGCTCGCCCAGGAAGTCGTGAAGAAGGGCGTCACGGTGAATGCCGTCTCGCCCGGCTACGTCGCCACCGACATGGTGATGGCCATCCGCGAGGACGTGCGCGCCCAGATCGTGGCGCAGATCCCGGCCGGGCGCCTCGCCCTGCCCGAGGAAGTGGCCGATTCGGTGTCCTTCCTGGCCTCGGACAAGGCCGCCTACATCACGGGCGCCAACCTGTCGGTGAACGGCGGGCTGCACATGTACGCCTGATTTACTGCGGCTGAAACGAAGAAAAGGGGCCTCATGGGGCCCCTTTTCGCTCAATTGACGGCTCAGGCTGCCGTAGAACCCCGTGGAAGGCCACGATCGCGCCGGGCACCCGCCGGGCGGGCCGCAACCTTCCCCGAGAGCCGCCATGCGATACAGGCCCGTGTTCCGTTCCGTCAGCAACTTCGTCGCGGCCGCCGCTGCGCTGGCGATGCTGGCCTTGCTGCTCGCGACGATCTACTTCACCTGGTTCGAGCTGCAGTGGACGACATTCTTCGCCGGCATCCTGGCGGCCGCCGTGATCTCCATCGTGAGCCGCGTCTCCCACTCCGAATGGCTGCTCGCCCGGCGATCGGCGCAGGTCTCGCAGTTGCGCTCCAAGCTCAATGCCGAGCAGGTGCTGCGCAAGCGCAGCGACGACCAGCTCGCCTCGGTGCGCGCGAACGTGCGGCACCTGGATGAATCGCTGCCCGCCGGCGTGGCCTTCATCGACCCCGAAGGAGTCGTCCGCTACCACAACCGCGCCTTTCGCCTGTCGCAGGGGCTCACCGCCGACCGGATCGACGGCCGGCCCCTCGCCGACGTGCTGGGCGCGGCCGCCTGGGGGCGGCTGGGCGAGTCCGTGACCGGCGCCCTCGCGCTCGGCCGGAATTCAACGGTCGTGCGCGCCGCCGGCGAAGGCGGCGCGGACTGCGCCTGCGCGGTCCACGTGTTGCCGCTCGAGTCCGTTCCGGGGGGAATGGCCGGCGCGTACCTGCTGCAAGTGGAGTCGATGGCCGCCGCCGAGCTTCCGCGGGGACTCGAACCGCCGCCGCCCCAGGGCCGGACGATCTACGCGAACACGCTCAACGAGACGATCATGAACTGGGACCACGCCGCCACGCGCCTGCGCCAGGCCCTCGATCGCGACGAGTTCTGCCTGTACGGGCAGCGGATCAGGGGGCTCGAGCCCACCACCGCCCCGCGCCACCTGCTCGAGCTCCTCGTGCGCCTTCGCGAGGAAGAGGACCAGCTCATCCCGCCGGGCACCTTCCTGCCGCTCGTGGAGGAACATGGCCTCATGCCCGAGCTGGACCGCTGGGTCGTGCGCCACCTGCTCGACTGGGCGCAACGATCGCCTTCGCGCCTCGAGACCGTCTACAGCATCAACGTGGCTCCGGCGACGATCGCCGACGGAACCTTCCCCGATTACGTGCGCGAGCAACTCGCGAGCCGGGGCATGCTCGGCAGCCTGCTTTGCTTCGAGGTGCCCGAGCCCGAGGCCGCGACGGGACTCGTCCCGATCCGCGGGTTCGTCGAGCGCGTGCGCGCGGCGGGCTGCCTTTCGGCGCTGTGCGGCTTCGGACGAACGCTCGAATCGTTCGACCAGGTGGCCGCCCTTCCCGTCGACTTCCTCAAGGTGGACGCCGGCATCGTGCTGCGACTCGCCACGAGCCCGGTGGACCAGGCGAAGCTCAAGGCCATCGTGCGCATCGCGCGCGAGACCCGGCGGCGGACCATCGCCGAATGCGTCGAGGACACGGAGACGATCAGCCGGCTGCGCCGCCTCGGGGTGGACTACGCGCAGGGCTTCGCCATCGGGCGGCCGGAGCCGCTCGAGAACGAAGCGCCGGCGCACTCAGAACATGTGCTGGCCGCCGTTGATTGAGATGTTGGCGCCGGTGATGAACGCCGCTTCCTCCGAGGCGAGGTAGGCGCACAGGCCCGCGACTTCCTCGGGGTGGCCCAGGCGGCCGATCGGGATCTGCGGGACGATCTTCGTGTCCAGCACTTCCTTCGGGATCGCCATCACCATCTTCGTGCCGATGTAGCCCGGCGAGATCGTGTTCACGGTGACGCCCTTCTTCGCGACTTCCAGCGCGAGGGCCTTGGTGAAGCCGTGCATGCCCGCCTTGGCCGCCGAGTAGTTCGTCTGCCCGAAGGCGCCCTTCTGGCCGTTCACGGATGAGACGTTGATGACGCGGCCCCAGCCGCGCTCGACCATCGCGTCGACCACGGGCTTGGTCATGTTGAAGACGCTGTCGAGGTTGGTGCCCATCACCGCGTCCCAGTCGGGCTTGCCCATCTTCTTGAACGTCATGTCGCGCGTGATGCCGGCGTTGTTGATCAGGATGTCGATGGGACCGACCTCCTCGGAGATCTTCGCCTCGATCTTCTGGCAGTCCTCGTAGTCGCTCACGTCGCAGGGGTAGGCGTGGAAGTGGTAGTCGCGGGCCGACATCTCCTTGAGCCAGTCCGCGTGCTTGGTGTTGCCGGGCGAGTACGTGACGACGACCTTGATGCCCATGCGGGCGAGCTTCATGCAGATGGCTTCCCCGAGGCCGCCCATGCCTCCCGTCACCAGGGCGATGCGTTGTTGCGTCATTTTGTTTTTTCTCCTCCTGCGGGTGGGACTGCTCAGGTGCGCTTCGCCCGGGAAGCCTCCCGGGCGGGCGCTTCGATTTCCGCGCGCTCCTTCACGTAGCGGCCCGGCGCCGGCTCGATCACGCGGCCGCGGGGGCCGCCGAGCTTCGTGCGCGCCGCGACGAGCTTGCCGCCGAACCCCTCGAGCCATTCGGCCCACGGGTTCCACCAGCTGCCCGGCACTTCCTGCGCCTTGGCGAACCACTGGTCCGGATCGTCCAGCAGTCGCTCGTGGGTCCAGTAGCTGCGCTTGTTCTTGGAAGCCGGATTGATGGCGCCGGCGATGTGCCCGCTCGCGCCCAGCACGAACTTCACCGGGCCGCCCAGGCAGCGCGCGCTCGCGTAGCCGCCTTTCCAGGGAACGATGTGGTCCTCGCGGGCGGCCATCACGAAGGCCGGCATGTCGACGCGGCGCAGGTCCACGGGCTCGCCCAGCATCGTGAGCGCGTCGGGCTGCGCGAGCTTGTTGTCCTGGTAGGTGTTGCGCAGGTAGTAGCCGTACATCGGCCCGGGCAGGTTGGTCGAGTCCGCGTTCCAGTAGAGCAGGTCGAACGCGGGCGGCTGCTTGCCCTTCAGGTAGTTGTTCACCACGTACGTCCAGACGAGATCGTTCGCGCGCAGGCTCGAGAAGGCGCTCGCGAGCTCCGAGCCCGGCACGACGCCGCCGCGGGCGAGCTGCTTCTCGCGCTTCTGGACGAAATTCCTGTCGAGGTAGACGCGGATCTCGCCCACGTCCGTGAAGTCGAGGAGCGCGGTCATCAGCGTGAGGCTCGCGACGGGCTTCTGCTTCCTGCGCGCGAGCACCGCGAGTCCCGAGGCGAGCAGCGTGCCGCCGATGCAGAAGCCGAGCGCGTTCACCTGCTTCGCGCCGGTCGCCGCCCGGGCGGCGTCCAGCGCGGCGATGATGCCCTTCTCCACGTAGTCGTCCCAGGTGAGGGTGTCGAGCGGCGGCTTCACGTTGCGCCACGAGACGAGGAACACCGTGTGGCCCTGCTCCACGGCGAAGCGCACGAGCGAGTTCTCCGGCTGCAGGTCCATGATGTAGAACTTGTTGATGCACGGCGGCACGATCACCAGGGGGCGCTCGTGCACCTTCCTCGTGAGGGGCGTGTACTGGATGAGCTGCATCACGTCCGTCTCGAACACCACGCCGCCCGGGGAGACCGCGATGTTCCGGCCGATCTCGAAGGCCTGCTCGTCGGTCATCGAGATTCGCCCCTTCTCGATGTCGGCCGCGAGGTTCTTCACGCCCTCCTCGAGGCTCTTGCCGCCGGATTCCAGCGCCGTCTTGAGCGCCTCGGGGTTCGTGAGCAGGTAATTGGAGGGCGCGGCCGCGTCGAGGTACTGGCGCATGAAGAAACGCATGCGCTGGCGCGTCGGTCCGTCGAGGTCGGCCTTCTCCACGGCCTCCATCATCATCCGCGAGGTGAGCAGGTACGAGTCGCGGTAGTAGCGAAAGAGCGGCAGCTCGTTCCATTCGGGCGCGCTGAATCGCTTGTCGCCGGCCGGCGCGGCCTCCGGCGCGGGATGGAAGGACTTCATCCAGAGATCCAGCTGCTCCTTCATGTAACGGCCCTGCAGGTCGAGCAGGGTCTCGGGCTTGGCCGAGAGCGAGTCGATCCAGGCGCGGTAGGCCTCGGCGAAGCCGGAGAGCACCTGCTGCGACGGGCCTTCGCCCTTGAGGGTGGCGGACATCTTGGCCTGGGCGAGACGCAGGGCCTGGGCGACGGCTTCGGGATCGGTACGGGCTTGGGCGGGGGGCATGGTAGGCACGAAGCTGTAAGATTCGTGAAAGCTATTGATAATCAAGAGATTTTGCCCGAATTCTGGGGGGCGGCCTTGCGTCGTGTCAAGGCAACCGCTCGGGTTATCCCTAATGCGCGACGCCCAGGACCTCGTGCACGCCCCAGATGGTCGCGATGCCGAACACGATGAACGCGACCTGGGCCGCGGTCTCGCCCAGCCGGGCGCGCCGGTGCAGGCCGGGAATCAGGTCCGCCACGGCCACGTACAGCATGCTCGCCGCGGCGATCGCGAGGATGGTCGGGACCCAGGCCTCGGCGACGGACAAGGCGAAATACCCGAGCAAGGCGCCCACGACGCTCGCGAGGCTCGAGAGCGCGTTCATCGCGAGGGCCCGCGACTTCGAATAGCCCGAGTGGAGCAGGACGAGGAAGTCGCCCACTTCCTGCGGCACCTCGTGCGCGACGATGGCCGCCGCGGTCACGATGCCGAGCTTCACGTCCGCGACGAAGGCGCCGGCGATGAGCACGCCATCGGTGAAATTGTGGAACGAGTCGCCCAGCACGATCATGAGGCCGGAGCGCCCCCGGTCTTCGCCGGCGTGGGCATGGCCGGCGTGCTCGCCGGCGTCGACATCGTGATGGTGGTGGTGGCGCCAGAGCAGCAGCTTCTCGAGCACGAAGAACCCGAGCAGGCCCGCGAGGATGAGGCCGGCCGTGTGCCCCGGATCCTTCGACTCCTCGAACAGGTGCGGCACGATATCCAGGAAGACGGCGCCCAGGAGCGCCCCGACCGCATAGCTCACGAGGACGGGCACGAGCCGCGCCTGCACGCGGAACGCGACGAGCGCGGCGAGCAGGACGGACACGAGGCCGCCCGCGAGGCAGGCGGCGAGGATCCAGGCAAGGACGGTCATCGGGACGGCTTTCGTGCGACTCGGTTGCAACTAGCATAGCAGCCGTGTCAAGCCCGCGCGCCGCCTACCCCGCCGGATCGATCCAGGCGAAGGTGCCCTGGCGGCCGCTGGCCTTCGCGCGGCGATAGGAAAAGAACGCATCGGGCTCGGTAAGCGTGCAACGGCCGCCGCCGCTCACGTGCCGCAGGCCGGCCGCGGCCAGGCGCCGGCGCGCGAGGGCGTAGAGATCCGCGAGGTACTTCCCCGTTCCGTGCGGTGCGAACGCCCCGCCGGCGCCGGCGTCGGCATCGAGGAAGGCCTCGCGCACTTCCGGCCCGACTTCGAAGGCGCGCGGCCCGATGGCCGCGCCCAGCCAGGCGAACGCTTCGGCCGGGTCACCGCCCAGCGCCGAAACGCCGGCCTCGAGAACGCCGGCGGACAGCCCGCGCCAGCCGGCGTGCGCAACCGCCACGCGCTCGCCATCGCCGCGGGCCAGCACGACGGGCAGGCAGTCGGCCGTGAGCACGACGGCGACCCTGCCGGGCACGGAGACGGCGGCGGCATCGGCGACCGGCGTTTCGCCCGCCGCCCACGCATCGAGATTCGCGACGGCGGTGCCGTGTACCTGGCGCATCCAGACGGGATCGCCGGGCAGGTGCCCGCGCACGATCGCCCGGTTGGCCGCGACGCGAGCCGGATCGTCACCGCTCGAGAGCCCGAGGTTGAGCGAGGCGTATTCGTCCTCGCTCACGCCGCCCGCGCGGGTCGTGGAAAAGGCGCGCACGCGCCCGGGCGCGCGCCAATCCGGAACGACCCAGGCGGCCGGGACGCTCACGCGGGGGCCTTTGCGAGGCTCGCGAGCAGCGCCTCGAAATCCGCGGGCGGCGGGGCCTCGAAACGCACCAGGGCGCCCGTCGCGGGATGCACGAACGCGAGCTTCCAGGCGTGCAACGCCTGGCGCTCGAGGCGGCTCGCCCCCTTGCCGCCATAGACGGGGTCTCCCTCGAGCGGATGGCCGATCCTGGCCAGGTGCACCCGGATCTGGTGGGTGCGGCCCGTTTCGAGATCGCACTCGAGGAGCGTGTGGGCCGCGAAGCGCTTCACCGGCCGGTAGTGCGTCACGGCGGGCTTGCCGCCTGGCACCACGGCCATTCGCGTGCGTTGCGTGGGATGCCGGCCGATCGGCGCGTCGACGGTGCCCGCCGCCGCGACCACGCCACGCGCCACCGCGAGGTAGGTGCGCTTCACGGTGCGGGCCTGGAGCTGGCGCACGAGGTCCTGCATCGCCGCCTCGGTCTTCGCCACGACGAGCAGCCCGCTCGTTTCCTTGTCCAGCCGGTGGACGATGCCCGCGCGGGGCAGGTGCTTCAAGGCCGGCACGCGGTGCAGCAGCGCATTGAGCATCGTGCCCGCCCAGTTGCCGCTGCCCGGGTGCACGACGAGCCCGGCCGGCTTCGCGACGACGAGGACCGCGTCGTCCTCGTGCTTCACGTCCAGGTCGATGGCTTCGGGCCGGAACGCGACTTCCTCGGGGCGCGGGGTGAGCGTCACCTCGATCCGCTCGCCGCCGCGAAGGCGCCGGGCGGCCCGTCCCGGCTCGCCGTCCACGAGAACCCCGCCCTCCTCCACCAGGCGCGTGAGACGGCTTCGCGACTCGGCCGGCAGCAACCGGGCGAGCGCCTGGTCGAGCCGCAGGCCCGCGAGCGCCTCCCCCGCCTCGAACGCGTGCCGGGGAGCGGCCGCTTGCGCGCGGGTATAATCCGGGGTTCCACCGACGGACTTCACCATGAACCGAAGTGTAGCGGCACTCCTCGCCTTCACGCTCTGTCTCTTCCTCGCCGGCTGCGGCACCTTCGGCAGCCCGAAGGACGACAAGAAGACCTGGACCGCCGAACAGTGGTACCGCGCGGCCAAGGACGAGCTCGACGCGGGCAACTGGCAGGCCGCCGTGAAGTTCTACGAGCAGCTCGAGTCGCGCTTCCCGTACGGCAAGTTCGCCCAGCAGGCGCAGCTCGACTCCGCCTACGCCCTGTACAAGGAAGGCGAGACGGCACAGGCGGTCACCACGCTCGATCGCTTCATCAAGGCCTACCCGAACCACCAGGCCCTCGACTACGCGCTCTACCTGAAGGCGCTCGCCAATTTCAAGGAAGACCTGGGGCCCCTCGCGACCTACCTCGCCCGCCAGGACCTCGCGGACCGCGACCCCAAGGCCGCACGCGAGTCCTTCGAGATCTTCAAGGAACTCATCACGCGCTTCCCGGAAAGCCGCTACGCGGACGATTCGCGCCGGCGCATGGAATACCTCGTCGACGCCCTGGCCCGCAACGAGCTGAACGTCGCGAGCTACTACCTGCGGCGCGGCGCCTGGCTGGCCGCGGCCAACCGGGCCCAGGGCGTGGTCACGCGCTTCCCGAACGCGCCCTCGCGCCGGCAGGCCCTCGACGTGATGGTCGAGGCCTACGACCGCATGGGCATGGTCGAACTGCGCGACGACGCGAAGAAGGTCCTCGCGAAGAACTACCCCGGCGACCGGATGGGCGAGGCCGGCAGCAACCGCGCGAAGAGCGGCTTCCTCGGCTGGCCCTGGTGGTAGGCCGCTAGCTCCCGGCCAGGGCCGCGAGCAGCTCCGCCTGCGCGGAGCGCTTCTTGCCGCGCCCGCGCTTCCTTCTCTCGTACGTCCCGTCGGGGCGCATCTCCCAGGCCTGCGTGTTGTCGTCCAGGTAGGGCTTGAGCCCCTCGCGCACGACGCGGCGGGCGAGCTTCGCATCGGCCACCGGGAAGCACAGCTCGATGCGCCGGAAGAAGTTGCGGTCCATCCAGTCCGCACTCGACAGGAAGACGCGCTCCTCGCCGCCGTTGGCGAAGTGGAAGATGCGCGTGTGCTCGAGGAATCGCCCGACGATGGAGCGCACCCGGATGTTCTCCGAAAGCTTCGGCACCCCCGGCCGCAGGGCGCACACCCCGCGCACGAGGAGATCCACCTTCACCCCGGCCTGCGAGGCGCGGTAGAGCGCCTCGATCACCTGGGGCTCGAGCAGCGCGTTCATCTTGGCCGTGATGCGCGCCGGGCGGCCCGCCTTCGCGTGCCGGGTCTCGCCCTCGATCGCCTCGAGCACCTTGCCGTGCAGCGTGAAGGGCGCCTGCCACACGCGGCGCAGTTTCGAGGACTTGCCCAGGCCCGTGAGCTGCTGGAAGACCTCGTTCACGTCCATGCAGACGTTCTCGTCCGCGGTGAGCAGGTCGAAATCGGTGTACAGGCGCGCGGTGCGCGGGTGGTAGTTGCCGGTGCCCAGGTGCACGTAGCGGGCGAGGCGGCCCTCCTCGCGTCGCACCACCAGGACCATCTTCGCGTGGGTCTTGTGGCCGACGACGCCGTACACCACGTGGGCGCCGACCTCCTCGAGCTTGGCCGCCCAGTTGATGTTGGCCTTCCTCGTCGAAGCGCGCCATGAGCTCGACGACGACCGTCACCTCCTTGCCGGCCCGCGCCGCGTCGATGAGGGTCTGCATGATCACCGAGTCGGTGCCCGTGCGGTAGACCGTCTGCTTGATCGCGACCACCTGCGGGTCGCGCGCCGCCTCGCGGATGAAGTCGATCACCGGCGCGAAGGACTGGAACGGGCGGTGCAGCAGCACGTCCTCCTTGCGAAGCGTCTCGAAGATGTCCTTGGACTTCGCGAGGGACTTCGGCAGCCCCGGCAGGAAGGGCTTGAACTTGAGGTCCGGGCGGTCCACCTGGTCCGGCACGCTCATGAGGCGCACGAGGTTCACCGGGCCGTTCACTCGGTAGAGGTCGACCGGTTCCAGCCCGAACTGCTCGAGCAGGAACGTGACCATCGCCTCGGTCATCGTGTCGTCCACCTCCAGGCGGACGGCGTCGCCGAAATGGCGCTGCGGCAGCTCGCCCTGCAGCGCCTTCTTGAGGTCCTTCACCTCCTCTTCCTCGACGAAGAGGTCGGAGTTGCGCGTGAGGCGGAACTGGTGGCACCCCGTCACGTTCATGCCCGAGAAGAGCTCGCCCACGTGCTGGTGCAGGATCGAGGTGAGGAAGACGAAGTCCGCGTCGCCGCCGGCCACGCCCTTGGGCAGGCGGATCACGCGCGGCAGCACGCGCGGCGCCTGCACGATGGCCACGCGCGAATCGCGCCCGAAGGCGTCGCGCCCGTCGAGTTCGACGGCGAAATTCAGGCTCTTGTTGAAGACGCGCGGGAACGGGTGGGAGGGATCGAGCCCGATCGGCGTGAGCACCGGCATCATCTCGCGGAAGTAGAAGTCCTTCACCCATTCCTGCTGCGCGGGCGTCCATTCGGCGCGGCGCAGGAACCGGATGCCGGCCTTCGCGAGCGAGGGCAGGATCTCGTCGTTGAGCAACTGGTACTGGCGGTCGACCAGGAAGTGCGCGACGGCCGCCACGTGCGTGAACACCTCGCGCGGCAGCATGCCGTCGGGATCGGGCGCGCCGGCGCCGAGTTTCAACTGCTCCTTCACGCCCGCCAGGCGGATCTCGAAGAACTCGTCGAGGTTGGAGGAGACGATGCACAGGAAGCGCAGGCGCTCGAGCAGGGGCGTCGCGCGGTCCTCCGCCTGGGCCAGCACGCGTCGGTTGAACTCCAGCGACTGGAGCTCGCGGTTCAGGAAATGCTCGGGGATCATGCGGGTCGCCCGTGCGGGCTCGAATTTGGGGATCCTGCCCATGAGACTAGGGCATCCGCGTGACGGTTTCGTGACGGGGAGAGGACGCGGGAGCGCCGATCTTCTGTGCCATACTCGACGTCGATCCTTGTGCGGCGCCGCTTCAGGCAGGCGCGCCGCGACGCTCCATGGAATATACCACCCTCGCCGCGGTCGACCTCGGCTCCAACAGCTTCCACCTGGCCATCGGCCGGGTCGTCGACGACCAGATCTACCCGCTCGACTCGATCAAGGAGGCCGTCCGGCTGGGCCTGGGCCTCACCGCCGACAAGCGCCTGGACGCCGCCACGCAGGAACGCGCCCTCGCCACGCTCAAGCGGTTCGGCGAGCGGCTGGCCGGCATGCCACCGGAATCGGTGCGCGTGGTCGGGACGAACGCGCTGCGCGTGGCGAAGAACGCGCGCGACTTCATCGAGGCGGCCGAGGCCGCTCTCGGCTTCCCCATCGAGATCATCGCCGGCCGCGAGGAGGCGCGACTCATCTACTCGGGCGTCGTGCACTCGATGCCGCTCACGGACAAGAACCGCCTGGTGATCGACATCGGCGGCGGCTCGACGGAGTTCATCATCGGCGTGAAATTGAAGCCGAAGGTGATGGAAAGCCTCTACATGGGCTGCGTGAGCTACACCCAGCGCTACTTTCCGGGCGGGCGCATCGACAAGAAATCGTGGAAGGCCGCCGAGTTCGCCGCGCGCGAGCAGGTGCAGCCGATCGTCGCGCGCTTCCAGAAGACGGGCTGGAAGGAGGCTGTCGCCTCCTCGGGCAGCGCGCGCGCCCTCTCGGAAGCCATGGTGGCCTCCGGTGTCGCCGGGCGCGGCATCAGCGCCGAGGGCCTCGCGTGGCTGCGGGAGCAGGCGCTCGCGGCCGGCGAACTCTCGCGCCTGTCGCTGCCGGGGCTCAAGGACGAGCGGCTGCCCGTGTTCCTGGGCGGGCTCGCGATCATGCACGGCATCTTCGCGGAGCTGGAGATCGAGAAGATGGCCCTCGCCGAAGGGGCCCTGCGCCAGGGCGTCCTCTGGGATCTCCTGGGCCGCGTGCACCACCGCGACATCCGCGAGGTGACGGTGGACCAGTTCGTGCGCCGCTACCACGTGGACCTGCTGCAGTCCCAGCGCGTCGCGGCGCTCGCCGCGAAGCTGCTCGCGAACCTGGACCCGGCCAAGGGCGAGAAGGGCTTCCTCGCGCAGAGCTTCCTCGCCTGGGCCGCGAGATTGCACGAGATCGGCATCTCGATCGCGCAGGGCGCCTACCACAAGCATTCGGCCTACATCCTCGCGAACGCGGACATGCCGGGCTTCTCGCGGCCGGAGCAGTCGCGCCTCGCGAACCTCGTCCTCTCGCAGCGGGGCAAGCTCGCGAAGATGCGCGATGCCTTCGCCCGCGACCCGGAACTCGCCTCGCTCGCCTTTTGCCTTCGCGTCGCCGTCATCCTGCACCGGAGCCGGCGCAACCTGAAGCTGCCGCCGCTGGGCGCGGCGCGGCGAGGCCGCGAGCTGCGCCTTTCGCTCGGCCGCGGCTGGCTGGAGGATCACGGCCTGGTCGCCATCGCCCTGGAAGCCGAACGCGGCGAATGGGAGTCGGTCGGGCTTTCGTTCGAGCTGGCCGAGGCCCTGTAGTCAGTCCACCGCAGCCGCGGGCGGCACGCGCCGCCCCCGCGCCGTGAGCGCGATGCCCGCGAGGATCAGCGCGATCCCGGACAGGTGGAAGAGCATCAGCCGCTCGCCCAGGAAGAGCCAGGCCAGGAGGCTTCCGAAGGCCGGCATGAGGTGCACGAAGATGCCCGCGACGTTGGGTCCGACCTCGGCCACGCCGCGGTTCCAGAAGACGTAGCCCACGAACGACGGGAAGATTCCGATGTAGAGCAGCCCGGCGATCGCCCCGGGCGTGGGATCGACGTGGCCGCCCAGGAAGACGAGCTCGATCGCGGCGAGCGGCGCGAGGAGCAGCACGCCCACCGTGCCGCAGCACGCGAGGAGCACGAGACCGGGAAGCTCCGCGGGCTTCGCGCGCAGGTACACGGTGTAGACCGCCCAGAAGATCATGCCCGCGAGCACGATGAGATCGCCGCGGTTGAGGGAGAAGTCCGCGAGCACCGACGCGTCGCCGCGCGTGAGGACGGTGAGGACGCCCGCGAGCGAAAGCACCACCCCGAGCGCCTGCACGCGCGTGATGGTGTCGCGGTACACCACCCACCCGCAGACGATGATCATGACCGGGATGGCGCTGTTCAGGATCACGCCGTTGGTGGCGGTGGTGTACGCGAGGCCCACGTAGGCGAACGCGTTGTGCAGGCCCGTGCCCCAGAACCCGAGCCAGGCGATCGTCTTCCAGTGGCGCTTCACCGCGGGCCAGTGCGCCCGGATCGACGGCAACGCGAAGGGCAACATCGCCGCGAGCGCGACGCACCAGCGGATGAAAGTGAGCGCCAGGGGCGAGACGGTGCCCACCATCGCCTTGCCGATCACCCAGTTGAGCGACCAGAAGAGCGAGCACAGCGTGAGAAGCAGGTACGGTGAGGCGAGCCCCGTCGAGACCGGCACGTTCAGCTGACCGCGCGGATGGCGGCGAGCGGCGGCGAATCGACGGCCTTGCGCGTGCCCAGCAGCCCGGCGACGGCGACGCCCAGGCCCCCGGCGATGAGACCCGCGACCGGGACGACCCAGTTGAATTCGTAGGGCACGCCCAGCACGCGCTCGGAGAGCACCGTCGCGAGACCCACGGCACCGGCGGCGGCCACGGCCCCCGCCGCCAGGCCGATGGCGAGGAATTCGGCGAGCTGCGTGAGCACCATCTGCCGTCGGCTCGCGCCCAGGGTGCGCATGATCGCGCCCTCGAAGACGCGCTCGTCCTGGGTGGTGGTGATGGCCGCGAAGAGCACGACGAGCCCGGCCGCGATGGCGAACAGGAAGACGAACTCCACGGCGCGCGAGACCTGGTCGGAGATTCGTTTCACCTGCCCCATGATGGCCGTGAGGTCGATCACGCTCAGGTTGGGAAAGCGGGCCACCAGGCGGGAGACGACGTCCTCGCGGCCGGCGGGCAGGTGGAAGCTCGTGATCCAGCTCGCCGGGTACGCTTCCAGCACGCCCGGGTTCGCGATCACGAAGAAATTGGCCTTGAAGTTGTCCCACTCGACCTTGCGCAGGTTCGTGACGGGGGCGGTGAACCGCGAGCCCGCCACGTCGAAGGTGAGCGTGTCGCCCACCTTCACGCCGAAGGTCTTCGCGATGCCCTCCTCCATCGAGAACGCGGGACCGGAGCCGGGTTGCCACCAGCTTCCGGCGACCACCTTGTTGTCGGCACGAAGCGCCTCGGCCCATGACATGTTGAACTCGCGCTCCGACAGGCGCTTGGCGCGCTCGTCGGTGAAGTCGGCCGGGCGGATCTCGCGATCGCCGATCCGCACGAGACGGCCGCGCACCATCGGGTAGAGGTCCGGATTGGTCAGGCCGAGGTCCTTGAAATAGCTCTTCACCTCGGGGAGCTGGTCGGCCTGGATGTTGATGGCGAAGCGGTTGGGCGCATCCGGCGGGATGGACGCCTGCCATTTCGCGATGAGGTCCGTGCGCACGAGCGTGAGCAGGAGCATCGCCATGATGCCCAGGCCCAGCGCGATCACCTGCAGCAGGCTGGCCCCGGTGCGCCGGCGCAGGTTGGCGAGACCGTAACGCCAGGGGCCGGCGGCGCCTGCGCGGGCGCGCGAGACGGCCCGGATGAGCGCATAACCCGCCAGCGCCGCGACGCCGAGCGCCACGGTGAATCCGCCCACGGCGATGGCGCCGAGCTTGAAGTCCCCGGACTGCCACACGACGAGCGAGGCGAGCGCCGCGAACCCCAGTCCGTAGGCGACGAGGCTGGAGGGCTCGGCCACGGGCACGTCGCTTCGCAGCACGCGAAGCGTCGGCACGCCCCGCAGCCGCAGCAGGGGCGGCAGCGTGAAGCCGAGCACCAGCACGAGCCCGATGACCGCGCCCTTCACGGCGGGCCACGGCCCCGGCGCCGGCAGGGCCACGCTGAAGAACCCGGTGAGCCAATGCGCGAGCACGGCCTGCGCGCCGTAGCCCGCGATCGTGCCCGCCGCGCAGCCGATGGCCGAGAGCGCGACGAACTGCCACGCGCCGAGCGCGAAGATGTCGGCCTGCGAGGCGCCCAGGCAGCGCATCATCGCCGCGCCGTCCGTCTGGCGCTGCGAGAATCGCCGCGCAGCCAGGGCCACGGCTACCGAGGCGAGGATCACCGACAGGAGCGAGGCGAGGCCGAGGAAGCGCTGCGCCCGCTCCAGGGAGACGCGCACTTCGCTGCGGGCATCGCGCACGCTCTCGACGCGTTCGCCGCGCGAGAGCTGCGGCCGCACGGCGGCGTCGAAACGCCCGATCGCGTCGGCCTCCCCGGCCACCAGCAGGCGCCAGGTGATGCGGCTGCCCACCTGAACGAGCTGCGTGGCCTCGAGGTCCGCGAGGTTCATCAGCACCCGCGGGGCGAGGCCGAAGTAGTCGAGGACGCTGTCGGGTTCGCGCGTGATCACGCGCTCGACCACCAGAGAGGCACGGCCCACGTTGATGCGCTCGCCCGGCTTCGCCGAAAGGCGCGCCACGAGGGGCACGGCGATCCAGGCGCGGCCCGGCTTCGGCGCGCCCTCGATCTCGCCGTCGCCCAGCATCGATTCGTCGGCCACGCGCAATCGCCCCCGGAGCGGGAATCCCTCGCCCACGGCCTTGATCTCCGCGAGGCTCGTTCCGCCCGGCCCGGCGACCATGCTGGGAAAGGTGCGCGTCTCGACCCGGGCGAGCTTTTCCTCGCGCGCCCGGTCGAAGAACGACGGGGGGATGGGGTGGTCCGCGATGACGACGAGGTCGCCGCCCAGCAGTTCGTTGGCCTGGCGGTCGAGGGCGGCCTGGACGCGGTCGGCGAAGAAGCCCACCGTGGTGACGCTCGCCACGGCGATGAAGAGGGCCGCGGCGAGCACCCTCGCCTCGCCCGCATGGGCATTGCGGCGCAGCATGCGCAGCGCGAGAGCCAGGCGCCTCATCCCGCCGACACCTCGCCCGCACGGATGGTGATGCGCCGGTCGCACCGCGAGGCGAGGCCCGCGTCGTGCGTGACGAGGACGAGCGTCGTGCCGTTCTCGCGGTTCAGCTCGAAGAGCAGGTCGATCACCTGCGCGCCCGTGGCCGAATCGAGGTTGCCCGTGGGCTCGTCCGCGAAGAGCAGCTTCGGGCCCGTGGCGAAGGCCCGTGCGAGGGCCACGCGCTGCTGTTCGCCGCCGGAGAGCTGGCGCGGGTAGTGCCCCAGGCGCTCGGCGAGGCCGACCCGCGCGAGCTCCGCCCGGGCCTTCGCCGCGGCTTCCGCCTGCCCCGCGAGTTCGAGGGGCAGCATGACGTTCTCGAGCGCGGTGAGCGCCGGAAGGAGCTGGAAGGACTGGAAGACGAAACCCACGAGCCGCCCGCGCAGGCGCGCGCGGCCGTCCTCGTCCAGCGCGAAGAGATCCTCGCCGGCGATCCAGACCCGCCCCGCGGTCGGAACGTCCAGGCCCGCGAGCAGTCCGAGCAGGGTGGACTTGCCCGACCCCGAGGCCCCGACGATGGCCACCGACTCGCCCGCGCGCACGCGAAACGTGGCGCTCTTCACGATGGTGAGGTCGTGGTCCGGGGTGGAGACTTGTTTGGTGAGCCCCTCGACCCGCACAATGTCGGGCTGGCCCGCGGCGGGCGCAGATGCCTGCCGCAATTCGTGTTCGTCGCCGGTCGCGTCCATGGTATCCGGCCTCGCGCCGGTTCAATTCCTTCGTTCGCCTTGAAAAAACTGCCCCGCCTGCTCGCCCGCGCCTTCGCCGTCCTGCTTCTCGCCGCCCCGCTCGCGGCGGGCGCCGCCGAGCGCACCGTGCTCGTCTTCGGCGACAGCCTGTCGGCCGCCTACGGGCTCGCCACGCGCGACGGGTGGGTCGCCCTCCTCGGCGAAAGGCTCGCTCGCGAACGGCCCGCCTGGCGGGTGGTGAACGCGAGCGTTTCGGGGGAGACGACCGCCGGGGGGCTGCGCCGGCTTCCCGAGGACCTGAAGCGACACGGACCCGCCGTCGTGGTGATCGCCCTGGGTGCCAACGACGGCCTTCGGGGCCTGCCGGTGGAGGGGACGCGCGCGAACCTCGAGTCGATGATCCGGATCTCGCGCGCCGCCAAGGCGGAGCCCGTGCTCGTCGGGCTCATGATTCCGCCGAATTATGGCATCGATTACGCGCGCGAGTTCCGTGACCTCTTCCCCGACGTGGCCCGGAAGTCCAAGGTGGCGCGCGTTCCGTTCCTGCTCGAGGGCGTCGCCGAGAACCGAGATCTCTTCCAGGCCGACCAGCTGCACCCCACGGCGGCGGCCCAGCCGCGCATCCTCGACAACGTCTGGCCGGTGCTGGCCCCCCTGCTCCAGTCCCGGCCCCCGAGGCCATGACGGACCTGCCCTTCCAGCGCGAACGCCCCGTCGCCACGGTGAGCCTGCCGATGAGCCGGGAAGAATTTTCGGGCTGGGATGCGATCCTCGACGCGAGGAGCCCCGCGGAGTTCGCCGAGGATCACCTGCCCGGCGCCGTCAACTGCCCGGTGCTGGACGACGCCGAGCGCATCCTCGTGGGAACCACGTACAAGCAGCAGGGCGCCTTCGAGGCGAAGCGCCTGGGCGCGCCGCTCGTGGCCGCCAACATCGCGCGCATCGTCTCGTCGCGCTTCGCCGACCGCCCGCGTGGCTGGCGCCCCCTCGTGTACTGCTGGCGGGGGGGCTCGCGCTCCGGCTCGCTCACACACGTGCTGCGGCAGGTGGGCTGGGACGCGCGCCAGCTCGAGGGCGGCTACAAGGCGTTCCGCAAGCAGGTCGTCGCCGATCTCGACGCGCTGGCGGCGCGATTCGACTTCCGCATCGTCTGCGGTGCCACGGGCTCGGGCAAGAGCCGGCTCATCGAGGCGTTCGCGCGCGTGGGCGCCCAGGCGCTCGATCTCGAGGCGCTCGCCGCGCACCGCGGCTCGCTCCTGGGCGGCCTGCCCGGCGCGCCGCAGCCCAGCCAGAAAGCGTTCGAGACCGCGATCTGGCAGGCGCTTTCGGGCCTGGATCCGGCGCGACCGGTCTTCGCGGAGGCCGAAAGCCGCAAGGTGGGCGAGCTGCGCGTACCCGACGCACTCATGGGGCGCATGCGCGATTCCCCCTGCCTGCGCCTGGAGACCGGCACGGACGTCCGCGTGGACCTCCTGATGGAAGACTACGCGCACTTCGTGGGCGACCCGGCCACCCTGGTCGCGAAGCTCGAATGCCTCGCGCCGCTTCACGGGTCCGAACGGGTCGCGGGCTGGAAGGCGCTCGTCGCCGCGGGCGACTGGCGCGGGATCGTCGCGGACCTGCTCGTGTCGCACTACGACCCGGCCTACCAGCGCTCGACGACGAAGAACTACCGCGGCGTCTCCGAAGCGCCGCGCGTACCGGTCGAAAGCGCCGATCCGGCGGCCTTCGATCGCCTCGCGAAGGCGCTCGCCGGGAAGGCCGGCGAGAGCCGGATCGGGTAAACTCCGCGAAACCCGAAAAACGCGCGCCTTAAGTGTCCGAGAAGCCCCCGAAGATCGGCAAGTACATCGTTCTCTCCGAGATCGGCCAGGGTGCGTCCGCCCTGGTCTACGTGGGCGAGGACCCGTTCAACGACCGCAAGGTGGCCATCAAGGTCGCCAAGAGCGACGCGGACATGAGCGAGGAGGAAGCCAACCGCTTCGGCAAGCTCTTCCTCAACGAGGCCTCGCTCGCCGGCAAGCTCAACCACCCGAACATCGTCGCCGTGTACGACGCGGTCGTCGACGGCGACCAGCGCTACATCGTGATGGAGTACGTGCCCGGGGGCTCGCTCAAGAAGTTCTGCACCGAGACCAACCTGCTGCCGGTGCGCCAGGCGGTGCTCGTCATCTTCAAGATGTGCCGCGCGCTCGACTACGCCTTCCAGAACGGGGTGATCCACCGCGACATCAAGCCGGCCAACATCCTGCTGTCCGAGCGCGACGACATCAAGATCAGCGATTTCGGCACGGCCAAGATCTCGCACGCGACCCACACCCAGATCGAGGGGTTCCTGGGCTCGCCGGCCTACATGTCGCCCGAGCAGATCAACGAGGAGTCGCCCAGCGTCCAGTCCGACATCTACTCCCTCGGCGTCGTGATGTACGAGCTGCTCACCGGCAAGCTCCCGTTCCGCGCCGAGAACTCGGTGTCCATGATCAACAAGATCCTGAACGAAGAGCCCAACCCCCTCGAGCAGATGCGCCCGGACCTGCCCGAGAAGCTCGTGACCATCGTGAAGAAGGCGATGGCGAAGGATCCGCGCGCCCGCTACCAGTCGTGGTTCGAGATGGCGAGCGAGCTGGCGGACACCTTCCCGCAGCTCGAGCGCTATTCGAACGAGATCAGCTCCACCGAGAAATTCAACCGCCTTCGCTCGCTGCCCTTCTTCCGCGACTTCCGCGACGCGGAGCTCTGGGAGGTGCTGCGCGGCGCCATCTGGGAAGTGCACCAGCGCGACGAGAACCTGCTCCTGGAGGGCGAGCTCGGCCACGCGTTCTTCATCATCGTCTCCGGGCAGGTGAAGGTCGTGAAGGACGGCAAGCTGCTCAACGTCCTCAAGGAAGGCGACTGCTTCGGCGAGATGGCCTACCTCTCCGGCGACAAGGCGCGGCGCTCGGCGTCGATCACGTCGGTGTCGGAGGTGCAGCTGCTCAAGATCCAGGCGACGCACCTCGAGAGCCTGTCCGAGGGCTGCCAGCTGCGATTCAACCGGGAATTCCTGCGCACCCTCATCGAGCGCCTGACCTGGACCTCGTCGGTCCTCGCCCAGTTCCGGCGCTAGCGCGCGGCCACCAGGCACACCGCCTGCGCCGCGATCCCCTCGCCGCGGCCCGTGAAGCCGAGCCTTTCCGTGGTGGTCGCCTTCACGTTGACCGCCGTCTCGTCGAGCCCCAGGTCCTGCGCGATGTTCGCGACCATCCGCGCGGCGTGGGGGCCTATCCGCGGCATCTCGCAGATGACGGTCGCGTCCACGTTCACCGGAACGAAGCCGCTCTCGCGAACGAGGCCCGCCACGCGCCGGAGCAGCTCGCGGCTGTCGATGCCCCGGTAACGCGCGTCGCTGTCGGGAAAGTGCCGGCCGATGTCGCCGAGCGCGCACGCACCCAGGAGCGCGTCGCAGACGGCATGCAGCAGCACGTCGGCATCGCTGTGGCCCAGGAGCCCCTTGTCGTGGGGGATGTCGACCCCGCCGATGACGCACCGGCGTCCCGCCACCAGCACGTGCACGTCGAAGCCCTGCCCGATGCGCATCGTCACGAGGAGGTCTCCTCGTCGGCCACGCGGCGCGCGAGGATCATCTCCGCGATGGGCAGGTCGTCGGTGAAGGTCACCTTGAAGTTCGCGTTCGCGCCCTGCACGAGCTTGGGCATGCCGCCCACCGATTCGACCGCCTGGGACTCGTCGGTGGCTTCGGGCTTGCGCGCGAGACCCCGGCGCAGGATGTCGTAGCGGAACATCTGCGGGGTCTGGGCGCGCCAGAGGCCCTCGCGGGGGATCGTCTCGCTCACGCGCAGCAGGCCCTCCGAACGCTTGAGGGTGTCCGCGAGCGGCATCGCGAGGAGCCCGCCCACCGGGTCGTCGCCCACCTCGTCCAGGAACTGCTCGACCAGCTCGCGCCCGATGCACGGGCGGGCGGCGTCGTGCACGAGCACCCAGTCGGTGGGCGCCGCGCGCCCTTCGAGCATCGCGAGCGCGTTGGCGACGCTCGCCCCGCGCGTGGCACCGCCGGCGAAGAGCGCCTCGATCTTGTCGGGAAAGGCGCTCCAGTCGTGCGCGCCCCAGTGCCTGTCCATCGGCGAGAGGATCGCGATCACCGCCGTGATGCGATCGACGGCCGCGAGCGTCTCGAGCGAATGGAACATCATCGGCCGGCCGGCGAGCGGCAGGTACTGCTTGGGGAAGGCTTCCCCCATGCGCGTTCCCTGCCCGGCTGCGGGCACCAGTGCGAAGATCTTCGGCATCGTCGTTTTCCGACGACGATTATCGCCCGATTCGCCGCCCGCAGGGGAATACCCCGCCGACGGTGGCGAACGCGGCGCGCTTCGGTAAACTGGCCCGATGAAGGCGACGACGCGATTTCTCGTCGGGCTCCTCGCTTGCTTCGCGGCCGGTTGCGACACGCCCGTGAAGCCGGTGAAGTCGCTCGCGGAGGGCGGCAAGCTCGTGGTCGTCACCACGAACGGCCCCGCCACCTGGTACGAGGATTCCCAGGGGCGAGCCACGGGGTTCGAGTTCGATCTCGTCACGCTGTTCGCGAAGGAGATCGGCCTCGAGGCCGATTTCCAGGTGGTCGACTCGCGCGAGAAGGCCGAGAAGCTGCTCGATGAGCGCCGGGCGCACTTCGCAGCGGCCCTCCTGCCGCTGCACTTCGACCTGCCCGGCGGGCTCGCCTGGGGGCCGCCGTATCACTCCGCGCAGGTGCAGGTCGTCTACCGCGCCACCGATCCGAAGCCCAAGGGCCTCGCGGACCTCGCGGGGCGCCGCGTGGCCGCCGTCGCGGATGCCTTCACGGACTCGGTGCTCGCTTCGCCGCCGAAAAACGCGCCCGCCATCGTGCGCTGGCCCGCGGACGCCACCGTGGAGGAACTCCTGGAGGCGATCGTCGCCGGCAAGCTGGACGCGGCAGTCGTGGAGTCGGCGCGCTTCACGCTCGCGCGCAAGCACTTCCCGCAGGTGGAGGTCGCCTTCGACCTGGGCAAGCCCGCGCAGTACGCGTGGCGCGTGGGCGAGGTCGACCAGAAGATCCTCCTGGATCGCATGAAGGACTTCTTCGCGCGCATCCGGAAGGACGGCTCGCTCGCCCGCCTCGCGGACCGCCACTTCGCGCACGCGGCGCGCCTCACCGCCATCGACGCCGGCACGCTCATCGAGCGCATCAACACGATCCTGCCGCAGCTGAAGGCCCACTTCCTCGAGGCGGAGACGGTGTCGGGCTTCGACTGGCGCCTGATCGCGGCCATCGGCTACCAGGAGTCGCACTGGGACGCGCGCGCCACCTCGCCCACGGGCGTGCGCGGGCTCATGATGCTCACGGAGGACACCGCCGAGCGCCTGCAGGTGAAGGACCGCCTCGACGGGCGCGAGAGCATCCTGGGCGGCGCCCGCTACCTCGCGCTCATCGCGGACCTGCTGCCGGCGCGCATCACCGAGCCGGACCGCACGTTCCTCGCGCTCGCGGCCTACAACCTGGGCATCGGCCACCTGGAGGACGCGCGAATCCTCGCGCAGCGCCGGGGCCTCTCGCCCGACCGGTGGCAGGACGTGCGCCTCGCGCTGCCAGGCCTCGCGGACCCCGGGCAGTACGGCACGCTGCGCCACGGGTTCGCGCGCGGCCACGAGGCCATGCAGTTCGTGGACAACGTGCGCAACTACGAGGACATCCTCGCGAGGATCGAGCCGCGAGAGAAACCGCTTGCGCCGCGGCCGGCGCCGGTGCCGTCACTTCAGGGCTCGACCAGCGCCTCGCCCACCGCGGGCAGGTGAGCGGTGTCGCCCCAGGCCTCCACGATCCAGCGCCCGCCTTCGTGGCGCAGCGCGTTGTACGACGCGTTCGGGATCGGAATCCTGCGCGCCTCGCCCACGGGAATGCCGTGGATGTGCCGGTAGAGAATGGCGAGGACGCCGCCGTGACACACCACCGCGTGGCACCCGCCCGCGGCCTCGCGGGCCAGCGACTCGAATTCGTCGCGGATCCGCTCGTGGAGCTGCCGGCGGCTCTCCCCGCCCGGGATCACGTAGTCCGGATCGGTCTCGCGGGTACGGGAGAATGCCTCGGGCCAGCGGGCATCCACCTCTTCGTAGGTGAGACCCTCGCCCTCTCCGAAGTGGCGTTCGCGGATTCGCGGGTTGGCGACGATCGCATGCCCGGTCCGCTTCGCGATGGCCTCGGCCGTCTGCCACGCGCGGCCCAGGTCGCTCGAGACGAGGCGCTCGAAGGATTCCTTCGCCATCCGCTCGCCGATGGCCTCGGCCTGCGCGCGGCCCGAGGGCGTGAGCGGGCTGTCGGTGTGGCCCTGGATGCGGCCGGCGACGTTCCACTCGGTCTCGCCATGCCGCACCACCACCAGCCGGGACTTCACGCCTTGTCGAGCCGCGTCACGCCGCCCATCCACGGCACCAGCACCTCGGGAATCGCTCACCGAGCCGTCGGCCTGCTGGTAGTTCTCGAGGATCGCCACCAGGGTTCGGCCCACCGCGAGGCCCGAGCCGTTGAGCGTGTGCACCGGCTCGGGCTTGCCCTTGTCGCCGCCCTTGAAGCGTGCCTGCATGCGCCGGGCCTGGAAGGCCTCGAAGTTCGAGCACGACGAAATCTCGCGATAGGCGTCCTGGCCGGGCAGCCACACCTCGAGGTCGTAGGTCTTCGCGCTCGAGAAGCCGATGTCGCCGGTGCACAGGACCATCGTCCGGAAGGGCAGGCCGAGCTTCTTCAGGATGGTCTCCGCGTGGCCCGTGAGTTCCTCGTGGGCCTCGGCCGACCTCTCCGGGTGGACCACCTGGAGGATCTCGACCTTGTCGAACTGGTGCTGGCGGATCATGCCGCGCGTGTCCTTGCCGTAGCTGCCGGCCTCCGAGCGGAAGCAGGGGCTGTGGCAGACGAACCTGAGCGGCAGGTCCTTCGCCTCGAGCAGCGTGTCACGCACGAAGTTCGTGACCGGATACTCGGCCGTGGGAATGAGGTAGAGGTCGCGGCCCTCGAGCTTGAAGAGGTCGTCCTTGAACTTGGCGAGGCTCGAGACGCCGTCGGCGCATTCCCCGCTCACCATGTACGGCACGTAGACCTCGGTGTAGCCGTGCTCGCGCGTGTGGGTGTCGAGCATGAACTGCGCGAGGGCGCGGTGCAGGCGCGCCACGCCGCCCCTCAGCACGCTGAAGCGCGCGCCGGCGAGCTTGGCGCCCGTGTCGAAATCGAGGCCGCCCAGGGCCGCGCCGACGTCGACGTGGTCCTTCGGGGCGAAGTCGAAGGCCCGCGGCTCGCCCCAGCGGCGCACCTCGACGTTGTCGTCGGCCGACTTGCCGGCGGGAACCTCGGCCCGCGGAATGTTGGGGATCGTGCGCAGGAAGCCCTCCATCCGGCCCTGCAGCGCCGCGAGGGCGGTCTCGTTGGCCTTGACCTCGTCGCCCAGCCCGCCCACCTCGGCGAGCACCGCGGTGGCGTCCTCGCCCTTCGACTTGAGCGCGCCCACCTGCTTCGAGAGCGCGTTGCGCTTCGCCTGCAGCTCCTCGGTGCGCACCTGCAGGCCCTTTCTCTCGTCCTCGAGCGCGCGGAACGCGGCCTCGTCGAAGGTGACGCCGCGGCGGGCGAGGCCCGCGACGACGGCGGGGAGGTCCTTGCGAAGCAACTGGATGTCCAGCATGGCGGAGCCCGGTTTCGGTGTGACGAAACCGCAATTATACGGGGCGGGGCCTCAGCCCTTCGAACCGCCCTCGCGGTCGCGCGAGCGCATCCACGCGAGCTTCTCGCGGATCTTCGCTTCCAGCCCCCGGTCGGTGGGCTGGTACCAGCCCGGTTCGGCCATGCCCTCGGGCAGGTAGCGCTCGCCGGCCGCGTAGCCGCCCTCCTCGTCGTGGGCGTAGCGGTAGCCCTCGCCGTAGCCCAGGTTCTTCATGAGCTTCGTGGGAGCGTTCCTCAGGTGCATCGGGACGGGACGCGTCGAGTCGGACGCGACGAACGCGCGCGCGGCGTTGTAGGCCTTGTAGACGGCGTTCGACTTGGCCGCGACCGCGAGGTAGACCACGCACTCGGCGAGGGCGAGCTCGCCCTCGGGCGTGCCGAGGCGCTCGTACACGTCCGCGGCGCTCACGGCGAGATCCAGGGCGCGGGGATCCGCGAGCCCGATGTCCTCGCTCGCCATGCGGATGAGGCGGCGCGACAGGTAGCGGGGATCGGCCCCGCCGTCGAGCATGCGGACGAACCAGTAGAGGGCCGCGTCGGGGTCCGAGCCGCGCACGGACTTGTGCAGCGCGGAGATCTGGTCGTAGAAATTCTCGCCGCCCTTGTCGAAGCGCCGGCCGGCGCGCTGCAGCACCTCGGCGACGAAGGTCGCGTCCACGCCGTGGCGGTTGCCGGCCCGGGCGGCGCTCGCGAGCTGCTCGACGAAATTGAGCGCGCGCCGTCCGTCACCGTCGGCGTAATCGGCGATGCGCTTGCGGGCCTCTTCCGTGACGTCGAGCTTCTCCAGCTCGAAACCGCGGGCGACGAGCACGTCGAGGTCCTCGGGCTTCAGGCTCTCGAGCACGTAGACCTGCGATCGCGACAGGAGCGCCCCGTTCACCTCGAAGGACGGGTTCTCCGTGGTGGCGCCGATGAACGTGAAGAGCCCCGACTCCACGTGCGGCAGGAAGGCGTCCTGCTGCGACTTGTTGAAGCGGTGCACCTCGTCGACGAAGAGGATCGTCGCCCGGCCGTGGGCCTCGAGCGCGAGGCGCGCCCGCTCCACGGATTCGCGGATCTCCTTCACCCCCGCGAGCACGGCGGACAGCGCGATGAATTCCGCCCCGAACGCCCCGGCGATGAGGCGTGCCAGCGTCGTCTTGCCCACGCCGGGCGGCCCCCAGAGGATCATCGAGTGGGGCTTGCCGGACTTGAGGGCCACCGCGAGCGGGCGGCCCTCGGCGAGCAGGTGGGCCTGCCCCACGACGTCCTCGATGCGCCGGGGGCGGAGCCGCTCGGCGAGCGGGACGTTCGCCTCACCCGAGGCCGAGAACAGGTCGCGCGAATCGCTCATCGCGGAAGGCTCAGCGCTTGCCGGCGGCTGGCGTCCGGGCGGACTCGTCGAGCACGTCGGCGCCCTTGGGCGGCGTGAAGCGGAAGAGCGCGGGATCCACCTTCGCGTTGGGCCTGAAGTCGACGAATCGCAGCACCGTTCGCCCGCCCAGGGCGTCCTCGAGTTCCATCGCGACCGGTACGCGAGCCTTCATGCCCACGCGCACGCGCTCGAAACCCGTGTCCTTCTCCTTCGGCAGCGCCTCGAGCCAGTCGATGCCGTCCTTCGGGCCCGCGTCGCGCAGGGTGAAGACCGCGGTGGCGTCCCCCCGCCCCGCGAGGAGCGCCGCGGGCGTCGCGGAAAGCGCGCGGTCCGCGGGGCGTACGGTGACCTGGTTCAGGTCCTCGTCGTGGATCCAGAGCTTCGTGCCGTCGGCCACGATGAGGGTGCGCGCCGGCAAGGCGTACGCCCAGCGGAACTTGCCGGGACGCGAGAAGGCGAACTCCCCTGCCGCCTTGTCCACCACCCGGCCGCGCGAATCGATCACCTGCTGCTCGAAGCGCGCGGTGGCGCTCGAGGCCGAGCCCGTGAAGGCGAGGAAGTCGTCCACCGCGCCCGCCGTCGCGAGGGACGGGAGGCAGGCGGCGAGCGCCGCCCACAGCACGCGAAGGAAGTTCACTTGTCCACCGTCCGGTTCGGCGCGAGGATCTCGCGGTTGCCGTTGGAGGCCATGGACGACACGAGGCCCGCGCGCTCCATGTCCTCGATGAGCCGCGCGGCGCGGTTGTAGCCGATGCGCAGGTGCCGCTGCACCAGCGAGATGGAGGCGCGGCGGTTCTGCAGCACGATCTGCACGGCCTGGTCGTAGAGCGGGTCCGCCTCGCCGGTGGCGCCGCCCTCGGCCGGACCATCCGAATCCGCGGCCTCCGGATCG
Organism: Betaproteobacteria bacterium; assembly: GCA_016711875.1. Taxonomy (GTDB): domain Bacteria; phylum Pseudomonadota; class Gammaproteobacteria; order Burkholderiales; family Usitatibacteraceae; genus FEB-7. The sequence continues at coordinate 744,930 of JADJSD010000003.1, forward strand.
TCGAGGATGCCTTCGATGTAATGGGCCTCTCCCTGCTTCTTCAGGTGCTCGACCACGCGCTGCACCTCGGCATCCGACACGTAGGCGCCGTGCACGCGCTGCGGATGCCCCGTGCCCGGGGGCAGGTAGAGCATGTCGCCCTGGCCCAGGAGGCTCTCGGCGCCCTGCTGGTCCAGGATCGTGCGCGAATCCACCTTGGCGGAGACCTGGAAGGCGACGCGCGTGGGCACGTTCGCCTTGATGAGGCCCGTGATCACGTCGACCGAGGGGCGCTGCGTCGCGAGGATCAGGTGGATGCCCGAGGCGCGCGACTTCTGCGCCAGGCGCGCGATGAGCTCCTCGACCTTCTTGCCGGCGACCATCATGAGGTCCGCCAGCTCGTCGATGACCACGACGATGAGCGGCAGCTCCTCGAGATCCTCGGGGCTGTCGGGCGTGAGGCTGAACGGGTGCTTGAGCGGCTGCTTCTTCTCGATCGCCTCGCGGATCTTCGCGTTGTAGCCGGCGAGGTTCCTCACCGACACCGTCGACATCAGCTTGTAGCGCCGGTCCATCTCGACCACGCACCAGTGCAGCGCAGCCGCGGCGTGTCGCATGTCCGTCACCACCGGCGCGAGCAGGTGCGGGATGCCCTCGTAGACGGAAAGCTCGAGCATCTTCGGGTCGACCAGGATGAGCCGCACCTCGCTCGCCGTCGACTTGTAGACGAGCGAGAGGATCATCGCGTTGATCGCGACGGACTTGCCCGAGCCCGTGGTGCCCGCGACGAGCAGGTGCGGCATGCGCGCGAGATCCGCCACCACCGGCTTGCCGGTGATGTCCTTTCCCATGGCCATCGTGAGGCGCGAGTGCATGTCGGCATAGGCCTGGGAGCCCACGATCTCCGACAGGCGCACGATCTCGCGCTTCGCGTTGGGAATCTCGAGGCCCATGGACGAGGTGCCGGGGATCGTCTCGACCACGCGGATGGAGGTGACGGAGAGCGCCCGGGCGAGGTCGCGGCCCAGGTTCACCACCTGCGCGCCCTTCACCCCCACCGCGGGCTCGATCTCGTAACGCGTGATGACCGGGCCGGGATAGGCGGCGAGCACCTTCACCTGCACGTTGAAGTCGAGGAACTTGCGTTCGATGAGGCGCGACGTGTACTCGAGCGTCTCGGCGGTCGGGCGTTCCACGTGCGAATCGGCGGGATCGAGGAGCGCCACGGGCGGCAGCGGCGAATCGGGCAGGTCCGCGAAGAGGGGCACCTGCCGCTCCTTCGCCACGCGTTCGCTCTTCGCGATCGCGACCTCGGGCATCTCGATCCGCAGGGGCTCGTGGTCTTCGAGAATCTTGCGCGTTTCCTCGACCTTCTCCTCGCGAGCCTGCGCCGCGATCTGCCCGGCCTCGCGGTCGCGCTTCGCTTCCAGGCGCGAGCGGGCCATGCCGAAGAGCGACTCGACCCCGGCGCCCAGCTTGCCCGCGAAGCGGATCCAGGAAAGGCCCGTGAAGACGCTGAAGGCGGCCAGGACGATCGCGATGAGCACGAGGGTCGCACCGGTGAAGCCGAGCGCGGCGCGCGCCGGGGCCTCGCACAGCACGCCCACGAGACCGCCGGGATCGAAGGGCAGCGGCGCCTTGTGCGAATGGAAGCGCATGGCCTCGAGCGCGGCGCTCGAGACGATGAGGACGGCGAAACCCGCGAGCGAGGCCGCGAGGCTGCGCCGGTCGACGATTTCCCAGGTCTCGACGCGCGCGTAGAGGCGCAGCACGCCCCAGGCCGCCAGGAGCACCCACCACCACGCGGAGACGCCGAACAGGTAGAGCAACGCCTCGGCGAGCCAGGCGCCGACGCCACCGGCGCGATTGCGGACGGCTTCGCCCGTGCCGCTGTTGAACGGACCCGGGTCGTCGGGGTGGAAGGATCCGAGCGCGAGGGCCAGGTAGGCGCCGACGGCGGCGGCGAGGATCCAGCCGGCCTCGCGCAGGACGCGGGCGAGGCGGGGGTCGGCGGGTGCGGGGGGCGTCTGGGAGGAGGAGGCGGCCATCGGGCGGAGCGGCATGCGATGGCGGATTATAGGCGCTCGGGGCGCCCTACAGCGACGGCGGGAGCTCGCGATTGATGATCGTGATCGACTTCGACTCCACCGAAATGAAGCCGCGGTCCGACAGGTCCTTCAGGATCCGGTTCACCATCTCGCGCGAGGCGCCGACCATGTTGGCGATGTCCTGCTGCGAGAGCTTCTCGCTCACCACCAGCTGCCCGTTCTTGTTCACCGCCAGCTCGAGCAGCGTGCTCGCCACCCGCCCGTAGACGTCCATGAGGGCAAGGGTTCCGATCTTGCGGTCCGCCTCGCGCACGCGCTGGGCCAGCACGCGCAGCACCATGTTCGCGATGCGCGGCGCGCGCTCGACGCAGGCCTCGAACGCCGCGTGCGTGAGCACGAGGAGGGTCGAGGCCTCCTGCGTGGTGACCGAAGCCGACCGCGGCTGCTGGTCGATCATCGCCATCTCGCCGAAGAAGTGGCCGGGGCCCAGGAGCTTCAGGATGATCTCGCGCCCGTCCTCGTCGCCGATGAACACCTTCACCCGGCCCGACTCGATCATGTAGAGCGAGTCGCCGATCTCGCCCTCGGTGAGGACGACGGCGTTCTTCGGATAGGACTTCTCGATGGCCAGGGACCGGATCACGTCCAGTTCCTGGTCGTTCATCTGCGTGAAGAAAGGGACGGCCTTGAGCGCCTGGGTACGCTCACCGACCTGCGGCTTGGAATTGTGAGTGGCCATGGCCGAAAGGATCTCTTGAAAAGCCTTTATTGTCAAACGCTTAAGGCAGCCCCCCGTGGGGGTGCGATAATTGCGCCCCATGCGGCTTCCTCGCCGCGGCCACCCCCCTTCCGCGACCATGACCACCCGCCACAGCCGCCTGCTCATCCTCGGGTCCGGCCCGGCCGGCTACACCGCCGCCGTCTACGCCGCCCGCGCCAACCTGAAGCCCGTCCTCATCACCGGCCTTGCCCAGGGCGGCCAGCTCATGACGACCACCGAGGTCGACAACTGGCCGGCCGATTTCGCCGGCGTCCAGGGCCCGGAACTCATGGAACGCTTCCAGAAGCATGCCGAGCGCTTCGAGACCGAGCTCATCTTCGACCACATCCACACGGCGAAGCTCACGGAAAAGCCCATCACGCTCCTCGGCGATTCCGGCACCTACACCTGCGATGCGCTCATCATCGCCACCGGCGCCTCCGCCATGTACCTGGGACTCGATTCCGAGCAGGCCTTCATGGGCAAGGGCGTCTCGGGCTGCGCCACCTGCGACGGGTTCTTCTACAAGAACCAGGACGTCGCCGTGGTGGGCGGCGGCAACACCGCCGTGGAGGAAGCGCTCTACCTGTCCAACATCGCCCGGCACGTCACCGTGGTCCATCGCCGCGACAAGTTCCGCGCCGAGCGGATCATGCAGGACAAGCTCTTCGCGAAGGAAAGGGAAGGCAAGGTCACGATCGCGTGGAACCACCAGCTCGACGAGGTGCTCGGGGACAAGTCCGGCGTGACCGGCGTGCGCCTCAAGTCCACGACGGACGGCGCGACGCGCGAGGTGAAGGTCACGGGCTGCTTCATCGCCATCGGCCACAAGCCGAACACCGACCTCTTCGAAGGGCAGCTCGAGATGAAGGGCGGCTACATCGTCACGAAGACCGGCCTGGAGGGCAACGCCACCGCGACCAGCATTCCCGGCGTGTTCGCCGCCGGCGACGTGCAGGACCACGTCTACCGCCAGGCCGTGACCAGCGCGGCGACCGGCTGCATGGCCGCGCTCGACGCCGACCGCTTCCTGGAGAGCCTCGCCGCTTGAAGCTGCCCCGGCCGGCTGCGCCGCCGGAACCCGACGACGCGGAGCTCTTTCGCCGGGAGATGCGCGGCGTGGAGCCGGCGCGGCCCCACAACCGCGCGCTGCCGCGCGTCGCCCCGCCCCCGCCCATCCCGGTGAAGCGCCTGGAGGACGAGCGCCTCGTGCTCCAGGAACTCGCGCGGCTCGCGTGCCCGATCGACGACATCGAGATCGAGGAAGACCACGCGTTCCTGCGCCCGGGGCTGCCGCGCGACGTGATCCGCAAGCTCCGCCGCTCCCACTGGGTGGTGCAGGACGAGATCGACCTGCACGGGCTCACGGGCGACGAGGCCGCCCTTCGCACCGCGGCCTTCCTGGCCGATTGCGGCAAGCGCGGCCTTCGCTGCCTGCGCATCGTCCACGGCAAGGGGCTCGGCTCGAGGAATCGCGAGCCGGTCCTGAAGGGCCGCATCCGCAAGCTCCTCGCCCGCCGCGCCGAGGTACTCGCGTATGCCGAGCCCCGGGCCTCCGACGGCGGATCCGGCGCCGTCATCGTCCTGCTCGAGGCGAGATCGTGACCCTGCGGCGCGTTGCGCTCGCGCTCCTCGCCGCCCTGGCGCTCTTCGTGGCGATCGACAACATGGAGCGCCCGCTCGCGAACCCGGACGAGGGCCGGTACTCCGAGATCTCGCGCGAGATGGCCGCGAGCGGCGACTGGGTGACCCCGCGCCTGAACGGCCTCAAGTACTTCGAGAAGCCGCCGCTGCAGTACTGGGCGAGCGCGGCGTCCTTCCGGCTCTTCGGCGAGAACGAGTACGCCGCCCGCGCGTACACGATGCTCTGCGCGTTCGTGGCCCTCCTCGCCGTCTTCGTCACCGCCCGCCGATTCATCGGGGGCGATGGCGCCCTCGTCGCCGCCGGCGTGCTGCTCTCGAGCCCCTACTTCCTCGGCCTGGGCGGCGTCGTGACCCTCGACATGGGGCTCACGGCCTGGACAACCGTGACGGCGTGTGCCTTCCTCCTGGCGATGGGCGAGGTGCGACCCGGCTGGCGGCGCGCCTGGATGCTCGTCGCGTGGGCGGGCATGGCCCTGGCCGTGCTCTCGAAGGGCCTCATCGGCATCGTCTTCCCCGGCGCCGCCCTCTTCCTGCATGGCCTCGTGCACCGCGACTGGCGCCTGCTCGCGCGGCTCGAATGGGCGCGCGGGCTCGCGCTGTTCCTGCTGGTCGCGGCGCCCTGGTTCGTGCTGGTCTCGCGCGCCAACCCGGAGTTCGCGCATTTCTTCTTCGTGCACGAGCACTTCGAGCGCTTCCTCACCACCTCGCACCGGCGCACCGAGCCGCCGTGGTTCTTCGTGCCCATCCTGTTCGCGGGTTTCCTGCCCTGGATGCTCGCGCTCCTGCCGGCGGCATGGGACGGGTGGCGGCGCGAGGCCGTGCGCACGGAGTTCCCGTGGCGACGCTTCGCGCTGCTGTGGAGCGGCTTCATCTTCCTCTTCTTCAGCGCCTCGGGATCGAAGCTGCCGGCCTACCTGCTGCCGGTCTTCCCCCTCCTCGCGCTCGTGCTCGCCGACTGGCTCGTGCGCGTCCCGCCTGAGCGCCTCTGGAAGTACGTCGCGCCGGTCGCGATCCTGATGGTCGCGGTGATCGCGGCCGCCTGGGGAATGCCCGAGCGCACGAAGAGCGCGTGGACACGCGAGCTCTACCTCGCCGCGCGCCCCGGGATCGTGGCCGGCCTCGCCTTCCTCGCCGCGGGCCTCGCCTTCGGTGCATGGCGGCTTCGCGCGGGCCGCAAGGCCGTGGGGCTCGTCGCCATCGTGGCCGCCTCCCTCGCCTTCATCGATTTCGTGGAGGACGGCTACGAGCGCCTGTCGCCGCGCCAGTCCGGCAAGCAGGCGGCCGGCGTGCTTCGGCCGCACCTCTCCCCGGGCACGCGCATCTACGCCGTCGAGATCTACGACCAGTCGCTGCCCTTCTACCTCGGGCGCACGGTCACGCTCGTGAACTACGTCGACGAGTTCGCCCTGGGCCTCGCGCAGCAGCCGGGCCTCGCCCTGCCCACCCTCGAGGCCTTCGCCGAGGATTGGGTGCGCCCCGGGGGAGCGGTGGCTATAATCCAGCCAGACCTCTACGAGAAGCTCACCCAGCAGGGCCTCGCGATGACCCTCCTCGCGCGCGACGAGCGCCGCGCCCTCGTGAAAAAACCGTGAACGCCGTCTCCTTCAGCCTCGTGCTCGCGGGCGTACTGCTCAACGCGGCCGCGCAACTCCTCCTCAAGGCCGGCACCAACCGCATCGGGGAGTTCGCCTTCTCGCTCGAGAACCTGGCGCCCATCGGGGCGAAGGTCGCCACGAGCCCGCCCATCCTCGCGGGCCTCGCCTGCTACGCGGTGAGCGTCGTGGTCTGGATCATGGCCCTGTCTCGCGTGCCGGTGAGCGTGGCCTACCCGATGCTCTCGATCGGCTACGTCGTGAACGCGATCGCCGCCTGGGCGCTCTTCGGCGAGTCGCTCGCGATGCAAAAGCTCGTGGGCATCGGCTTCATCGTGATCGGCGTCTTCCTGGTGGCGCGTTCGTGAGCCTGCCCTACCTGCCCTTCGCGCGCCCGACGATCGACGCGGCGATGATCGCCGCCGTGGGCGAGACCCTCGCCTCGCGCTGGATCGCGAGCGGGCCGCAGGTGGCCGCGTTCGAGGCGGCGCTGTCGGCCTTCCTCGGCGGCCGGCCCGTGCGCACCCTCACCTCCGCCACCGGCGCGATGGAAGTCGCGCTCGAGCTCCTGGGCGTGGGTCCCGGCGACGAGGTCATCGTTCCGGCACAGACCTTCTTCGCCGCGGCCAACGTGGTCGAGCGCGTCGGCGCCCGCACGATCTTCGTCGACGTGGACCTCCTCACGCGCAACATCGACCTCGCGGCGGCCGCGGCGGCGGTCACGCCGCGCACGAAAGTGCTCGCGCCGACGCACTACAACGCCCCGCTCGATCCGCTGGCCCTCGCCGACTTCGCGAAGCTTCACGGCGTGCGGGTGATCGAGGATGCCGCGCTCGCCATCGGCTCCCACGCCGGCGGCAGTCCCGTGGGCGCCCGGGGCGACCTCGTTTCCTTCAGCTTCCACCCCAACAAGAACATGACCACCATCGAAGGCGGCGCCCTCGTGGTGAACGACGCGGACGAGGCGGCCCGGGTGGAGCGCCTGCGCTTCCACGGTATCCGCCGGAACCCGGACGGAACGCGCGACGTCGAAGTTGCGGGGGGCAAGTACAACCTCTCGGACGTCGCGGCCCGGCTGGGTCTCGCCCAGCTGGAGCACCTGAGCGCCTGGTGTAGCGCCCGCGCGCGCCTGGCGGAACTCTATTTCGAGGCGTTCGCCGACGACGAGCTCCTTCCGCCCGAACGGCTGCCCCTGCGCGAGAATCCCGGCCACAGCTGGAACATGTTCACCGTCCTGCTGCCGCTCGGGCAGATGGCGATGGACCGCAAGGCCTTCATGGACGCGCTGCACGCCGAGGGCATCGGCACGGGCCTTTCCTACGAGGCCGTGCACCTCACGACGCTCTTCCGCAGCCGCGGCTGGCGCGAAGGCCGGTTTCCGGTGGCCGAGCGCATCGGCCGCGAGACGCTGACCCTGCCCCTGTTTCCCGAGATGACCGAGTCCGACGTGGCGCGCGTGGCCGGCGCGGTACGCCGCCTCCTGCGGACGAACCCGAAGCCATGAGCGACCCCGAAGTCTCCGTCGTGATCCCGGTGTACAACGAGGAGGACGTGCTCGAGGCGCTCTTCTCGCGGCTCTACCCCGCGCTCGATGCCCTCGGCCGCCGCTACGAGATCGTCTTCGTGAACGACGGCAGCCGCGACCGCTCTCCGGCGATGCTGCGCGAGCAGTACCAGCGTCGCCCGGAGGTCACGCGCGTCGTGCTCTTCAACGGCAACTTCGGCCAGCACATGGCGATCATGGCCGGCTTCGAGTACTGCCGGGGCGCGCGCGTGGTCACGCTGGATGCGGACCTGCAGAACCCCCCCGAGGAGATCGGCAACCTGCTCGCGAAGATGGACGAGGGGCACGACTACGTGGGCTCGATCCGCCGCCGGCGCCAGGACGTCGCGTGGCGCCGCTGGGCCTCGAAGGCCATGAACCGGCTGCGCGAGCGCCTCACGCACATCAAGATGACCGACCAGGGCTGCATGCTGCGCGCCTACTCGCGCGACATCGTGGACGCCCTGAAGGCCTCGCGCGAGGTGAGCACCTATATCCCCGCCCTCGCCTATTCGTACGCCCAGAACCCGGCCGAGGTGGAAGTGGCGCACGAGGGCGGGCGGCGGGCGAGTCGAAATACTCGCTCTACAAGCTCATCCGCCTGAATTTCGACCTCGTGACCGGCTTCTCGGTGGTGCCGCTGCAGCTCTTCTCGATATTCGGCATCGCCGTGTCGCTCGTCTCGATCGCGATCTACCTGGTCGTCATCGCCCAGCGCATCGCCCTGGGCGAGGGCGACGGGCTCTGGGTCATCTGGGACCGCGACATCCTCACCTTCATCCTCATCGGCATCGTGCTCTTCGGCCTGGGCCTCGTCGGCGAGTACGTGGGCCGCATCTACCAGCAGGTGCGCGAGCGTCCCCGCTACCTCGTGCAGGCCGTCCTCGAGCCGAAGCGGGACGAGTGAGCGCCTCCGCCGTCGTCTTCGCCTACCACGACGTGGGCTGCCGCTGCCTTGGCGCGCTCCTCGCGGCGGGCGTGGACGTAGCGTTCAACCTGCACGGCTCGCTCCTGCCGAAGTACCGCGGCCGCGTGCCCGTGAACTGGGCCGTCATCCGCGGCGAACGCGAAACCGGCGCGACGCTGCACGAGATGGTGGCCAAGCCCGACGCGGGCCGCATCGCCGGCCAGGAAGCCGTGCCCATCGGCGAGAACGACACGGCGGCGGAAGTGTTCGCGCGCGTGACGGACGCCGCGGGCCGCGTGCTCGCGAAGGCCCTGCCGGGCCTCGTCGCCGGCACGCTGCCCCTGGTGCCGCAGGATCTCGCCGCCGGATCGTACTTCGGCGGCCGCAAGCCCGCCGACGGTCGCATCGACTGGTCGCGCTCGGCGCGGGAGATCCACGACCTCGTGCGCGGCGTGGCTCCGCCCTACCCGGGCGCGTTCACCGAACTCGATGGCGAGCCGGCCCGCGTGCTGGGCACCTGGTGGGGGCAAGCGCCGGAGGACCTTCCGGCCGGCGCCCCGGCCGGTTCCCTCGCGGCGGCGCAGGGGCGCGCGTTCGCCCGGGCCGGCGACGGGCGCTGGCTCGAGATCCGCGTTCTCGAGGTCGCGGGGGAGCCCGTCCCACCCGCTTCGCTTCCCACCCGCTTTGCCGCGCGCGGCGCCCCCATGGGACAATTCACCCTCCGGTAGCGCCCGTCGGCCGCCGGCCTTCCCCCGAAAGACTCTCATGTCCAAGCGCATCTGCATCCTCGGCGTCAACGGCTTCATCGGCCACCACCTTTCCCAGAGGATCCTCGCGGACACGGACTGGGAGGTGTACGGGATGGACATGAGCCAGGACCGCATCGCCGACCTCGCCGGGCACCCGCGCTTCCATTTCTTCGAGGGCGACATCACCATCAACCGCGAGTGGATCGAGTACCACATCCGCAAGTGCGACGTGATCCTGCCGCTGGTGGCGATCGCGACGCCCGCCACCTACGTGAAGGAGCCGCTCAAGGTCTTCGAGCTCGACTTCGAGGCGAACCTGCCGATCGTGCGTTCGTGCGTGAAGTACGGCAAGCGCATCCTCTTCCCCTCGACCTCCGAGGTCTACGGGATGTGCCGCGACGAGCAGTTCGACCCGTACGCCTCCGAACTCATCCTCGGGCCCATCGACAAGCAGCGCTGGATCTACTCCTGCTCCAAGCAGCTCATGGACCGCGTGATCTGGGCCTACGGCTCGATGGGCCAGCTCGACTTCACGCTCTTCCGCCCGTTCAACTGGATCGGCTCGGGCCTCGACTCGATCCACACGGCCAAGGAAGGCTCCTCGCGCGTCATCACGCAGTTCTTCGGCCACATCGTGCGCGGCGAGCCCATCAAGCTCGTCGACGGCGGCGCCCAGAAGCGCGCCTTCACGTACATCGACGACGGAATCGCGGCGCTCATGAAGATCATCGCGAACGAGGGCGGCATCGCGAGCGGCAAGATCTACAACGTGGGCAACCCCGCGAACAACTTCTCGGTGCGGGAGCTCGCGACGATGATGCTCGAGCTCGCGAAGGACTATCCGGAATACCGCGAGAGCGCCGCCCGCGTGAAGGTGCTCGAGGTGACGAGCGACGACTACTACGGCAAGGGCTACCAGGACGTGCAGAACCGCGTGCCGCGCATCGACAACACGATGCAGGAGCTCGGCTGGGCGCCCCGGGTCGCCATGAAGGATGCCCTTCGCTACATTTTCGATTCCTATCGCGGCCAGCTCGAGGACGCGAAGGCCCTGTCGAACTAGGAGATCCCAGGCCATGGACAAACCCGTCGTCGGCGTGGTCATGGGTTCCAGCAGCGACTGGGACGTGATGAAGGCCGCCGCGCAGGTCCTCAAGGACTTCGGCGTGCCCTTCGAGCACAGGGTCGTCTCCGCGCACCGCACGCCGGACGCGATGTTCGACTATGCCGAAAGCGCCCGCGGGCGCGGCCTCGCGTGCATCATCGCCGGGGCCGGGGGCGCCGCGCACCTGCCGGGCATGATCGCGTCCAAGACGACGCTGCCCGTGCTCGGCGTGCCGGTGCCCTCGAAGCACCTCGCCGGTCAGGATTCGCTCTACTCCATCGTGCAGATGCCCAAGGGCATCCCGGTCGCCACGTTCGCCATCGGCGAGGCCGGCGCCGCCAACGCGGGACTCTTCGCCGTGAGCCTGCTCGCGGGCGCCGATGCGGGGCTCGCCGCCAAGCTCGCCGACTACCGCGAGAAGCTCAAGGAACAGGTGGCGGCCATGCAATTGCCGGACGTGCTGTGATCCGTCCTGGCGCGACGCTGGGCCTGGTGGGCGGCGGACAGCTCGGTCGCATGTTCACGGTGGCCGCGCGCACGCTGGGCTATCGCGTGACCGTCCTGGATCCGGACCCGCTTTCGCCGGCGGCCGAGTTCGCCACCGGCCACCTCAACACCGCGTACACCCATCCGGTGTCGCTCGACGAGCTGGCGCAGAAGTGCGCGGCGATCACCACCGAGTTCGAGAACGCGCCGGCCGAGGCCCTGCTCACCCTCGCGAAGCGCACCGTCGTGCGCCCGAGCGGCAATGCCGTCTCGATCGCCCAGGACCGCGAGCGGGAGAAGACCTTCATCGCCTCGCAGGGCCTTCCCGTCGGCCCTTTCGCCGTCGTCGCGAACGAAAGCGACATCGAGCCCGCGCTAGCGAACGTGCGCCTGCCGGCCATCCTCAAGACGGCGCGCTTCGGCTACGACGGCAAGGGGCAGGCGGCCATCGCCTCGAAGGCGGACCTGGAACGCGTCTTCGCGGACTGGAAGCGGGTGCCCTGCGTGCTCGAGGAACGCCTCGCGCTCGAGCGGGAGATATCGGTCATCCTCGCCCGCGCGGCCGACGGCGAAGTCGCGGTCTTCCCCGTCGCCGAGAACCGTCACGTGCACGGCATCCTCGACATCACGATCGCGCCGGCGCGCATTCCCGAGGCCCTCGCCGCCGAGGCGACGGCCCTCGCGACGCGGCTCGCGAACGCCCTCGACTATGTCGGCGTGCTCGCGGTCGAGATGTTCGTGGTGGGCGGCCGGCTCCTCGTGAACGAGATCGCGCCCCGCCCCCACAACAGCGGCCACTACACCATCGACGCCTGCCGCACCTCGCAGTTCGAGCAGCAGGTGCGCGTCCTGTGCGGCCTGCCCTTGGGCGACCCGTCGCTGCACACGCCGGCCGTGATGGTGAACCTGCTGGGCGACATCTGGGCGGGTGGCGAACCTCGCTGGGAGGCCGTCCTCCAGCATGCCGGCGCCCACCTGCACCTCTACGGCAAGCGCGAGGCGCGGCCGGGGCGCAAGATGGGGCACGTCACGGTTTGCGAGCCGACGCTCGAGCGCGCCCTCGAGGTCGCCATGGCCATCCGCCGCGACCTCGGCATCGCCGAGTCCGGCTGAGGCGCCCGGCGCGCCCGCATCCCGGCATGTTCGGCTGGTTCGGCAAGCGCCCCGGGGACGCGCCCCTTCTCGACGAGGGGCTCTGGGAGGCCGCGACCCTTCCGTACCTGTTCATGCGCGGCATGCCGCCGGCCGACAGCGAACGACTGCGCAAGCTCGCCTCGGCGTTCCTGGCCCGCAAGCAGTTCTCGGCCACCCACGGGCTCGAGATCACGCCCTTCATGCATGTCCAGGTGGCGGCGCAGGCCGTGGTCCTCGTGCTGGAACTGGGCATCGACTGGTACGACGGATGGAGCGACATCATCGTGTACCCGGGCCAGTTCGCACCGGAACGCGAGTTCGTCGACGAGAACGGCATCGTCCACCTCGTGAACGATCCGCTGGCGGGCGAGGCCTGGCTGGGCGGCCCCGTGATCCTCTCCTACGAGGATGTCGCGCTCGCCGGGGACGAGCAGGCGCGCGTCGCGGGGTACAACGTGGTCATCCACGAATTTGCCCACAAGCTGGACATGCTGAACGGCGCCCCCAACGGCTACCCGCCGCTCCACAAGGGCATGAGACTGGCTGCCTGGAAGGAGGCTTTCGCGGGCGCATACGAGGATTTCCGCCTGCGGGTGGACGAGGCGGATGCGATGGAGCCTTCGGATGGCGGGGCCGCGCTCGAAGCCCTGCCGATCGACCCGTACGCGGCCGAGAGCCCGGCGGAATTCTTCGCGGTGGTGTCGGAGGCGTTCTTCGAGACGCCGGAATGGCTGGAACCCGCCTATCCGGCGGTTTACGGTCAACTCGGGGAGTTCTACCGGCAGGACCCGCTTGCGCGCCTGGCGGCGGCCTAGCGGGTCGGCCCCGGGCGGGGCCGGGCGATCAGAGGAACAGGACGGCCGGGAAGACGGCGATGGCGAGCACGATCAGGATCCACTCGCAGTTCCAGCGCTTCAGGTGGCCGGTGTAGTGCAGGATGATCGCGGTGATCGCGAACACGTAGAAGGCGGCTAGCAGCATTTTTTCCCCTGTTGTCTTGGCGCCGGGGGCGCTTCTCGAGGCCGCGAATCCCGGGCTGGAGGACGCGGCGCAGCCGCTAGCATAGCCGAAAGCCCCCGTCGGGCCTAGACAGCGTCCTCACCCGTTTCGCCCGTGCGGATCCGGACGACCTGTGGCACGTCCGTGACGAAGATCTTCCCGTCGCCGATCTTGCCGGTGCGGGCGGCCTTCACCACCGCCTCGATCGCCTTGTCCACGAGGTTGTCCGGCACGACCACCTCGACCTTCACCTTGGGCAGGAAGTCGACCACGTACTCCGCGCCGCGGTAGAGCTCCGTGTGGCCCTTCTGGCGGCCGAAGCCCTTCACCTCGGTCACGGTGAGGCCGGATACGCCGATCTCCGAGAGGGCCTCGCGGACCTCGTCGAGCTTGAACGGCTTGATGACGGCTTCGATCTTCTTCATGGCTTCAGGCCTTCGGACGGAATCCCGATGTTATCGGATAGCGCCAGTCCTTGCCAAAGGAGCGCGGCGTGATGCGCACCCCGGGCGGGGCCTGGCGGCGCTTGTACTCGTTCACGCGGATCAGGTGCACGACGCGCCGGACGGCCTCGGCGTCGTAGCCCATCGAGACGATCTGCTCGGGGGTCATGTCCCGTTCCATGTAGCGCTCGACCACGGCGTCGAGCACCTCGTAGGGCGGCAGGCTGTCCTGGTCCTTCTGGTCGGGCCGCAGTTCCGCCGAGGGCGGCCGGTCGATGACCCGCTGGGGGATCACGCGTGCCGTGCCGTTGCGCCAGTGGACGAGCCGGTAGACGAGCGTCTTCACGATGTCCTTGATGACGGCGAAACCGCCGGCCATGTCGCCGTAGAGGGTCGCGTAGCCCGTCGCTATCTCGCTCTTGTTGCCCGTGGTCACGACGAGGTGGCCGAACTTGTTCGACAGGGCCATGAGGAGCGTGCCGCGAATGCGCGACTGGAGGTTCTCCTCGGTCGTGTCCTCGGGGCGCCCGGCGAAAGACGGGGCGAGCTGGTGCCGGAAGGCGTCGAAGACGGGCCGGATGGAGATCTCGGAATAACGGATGCCGGTGAGGCGCACGATCTCGAGCGAATCCTCGATGCTCATGGACGCGGTGTATTCGGAGGGCATCATCACCGCGTGCACGCGGTCCGGACCGATGGCGTCCGCGCAGATCGCCGCCACGAGCGCCGAATCGATGCCGCCCGAGAGCCCCAGCAGCACGCCCGGGAACCGGTTCTTGCCGACGTAATCGCGCACCCCCGTCACGAGCGCGCGGTAGATCGTCTCCTCCTCGGTGAGCGGGCGCGCCATCGGGCCGGCGAGCGTGCCGTGCTCGAACGTCACGGCGTCCGTGGCTTCCTCGAAAGTCTCGCCCTGGTAGCCGAGCGTGCCGTCCGCGGACATGCCGAAGGACGCCCCGTCGAAAACGAGCTCGTCCTGGCCACCCACGCCGTGCACGTAGAGAAGCGGCAGGCCCGTCTCCTTCACCCGCAGGCCCATCACGTGGTAGCGCTCGGACAGCTTGGCGCGATGGTAGGGCGAAGCGTTGATCGACAGGAGCAGCTCGGCCCCCGCGGCCTTCGCCTGGGCTGCCGGCTCGGGGAACCAGAGGTCCTCGCAGACGGTGATCGCGATGCGGCGGCCGTCCACCTCGAACACGCAGGGCGAATCGCCGGGCTCGAAGTAGCGCTTCTCGTCGAAGACCTGGTAGTTGGGCAGCCTCTGCTTGAAGTAGATGCGCTCGATGCCGCCGCCGCGCAGGAGCGAGGCCGCGTTGTAGCGCGTCCGGCCCTCGCGGTGCGGGTGCCCCACGACGACGGCCATGTCCGGCGCGTACGCCGCGAGTTCGCGCAGCGTCTCGGCGCTCTGGTCGCAGAAATCGCTTCGAAGGAGCAGGTCCTCGGGCGGGTAGCCGCACAGCGCGAGCTCGGGCGTCACCACGAGATGGGCGCCGGCGGCGCGGGCGCGATCGATCGCCTCGCGGATGCGGGCGGCGTTACCGGCGAAATCGCCCACGGTGGTGTTGATCTGGGCGACGGCTATCTTCAAGGGGGAGGAACCGACTGGGGACGGATAGAATCCAACGCGATCATTATACGGCCCGCCGCCCCCTCCCCTTGCCCGCCACCCTCCGGATCCTCGATTCCCTCGCCAGCGTCGACCCCGCCGCGTGGGACGCGCTCGCCGGCGGCAACCCCACGCTCGCCCACGCCTTCCTCACGGCGCTGCACGAGACGGGATGCGCGGATGCGAAGGCCGGCTGGGCTCCGCGCTACCTCACGCTCTGGCGTGGCGATGCTCTCGCCGGGGCGGTGCCCCTCTACGTGAAGTCGCACTCCTACGGCGAGTACGTCTTCGACTGGGCGTGGGCGGATGCCTACGAGCGACACGGGCTCGACTACTTCCCGAAGCTGCTTTCGGCGGTGCCCTTCACGCCGGCGGAGGGCGCACGCCTCCTCGCCGCGGACGAGGGTACGCGCGCCGAACTCGCCCGCGCGCTGCTCGCCCTCGCGAAGGAAACCGGCGCCTCGTCGCTGCATGTGCTCTTCCCCCCCGAGGCGGACGCGCAGGCCCTTCGCGAGCAGGGCCTGCTCGAACGCCTGGGCGTGCAGTTCCACTGGCGCAACGCCGGCTACGGCACGTTCGAGGATTTCCTCGCGCAACTCTCCCACGACAAGCGCAAGAAGATCCGCCAGGAGCGCCGGCGCGTGCGCGAGGCGGGCGTCACCCTGCGCCGGGCGACCGGGCGGGAGGCGAGCGAATCCGACTGGGATTTCTTCACCGACTGCTACCGCCGGACCTACCGGGCGCATCGCTCGACGCCCTACCTCAACCGCGCGTTCTTCGGGCGGCTGGGTGAGCGCATGCCGGACCAGGTGCTGCTCGTCATCGCCGAGCGCGAGGGACTACCCATCGCCGCCGCGCTCGATCTCTTCGGCAAGGAGCGTCTCTACGGCCGCTACTGGGGCGCCACCGAATTCGTGCCGGGACTGCATTTCGAGGCCTGCTACTACCAGGCGATCGAGTTCGCCATCGAGCGCGGGCTCGCGGTGGTGGAAGGCGGCGCGCAGGGCGAGCACAAGCATGCGCGGGGGTTCCTGCCGGAGCGCACGCGATCCTTCCACTGGCTCGCGCACCCCGCTTTCCTCAAGGCGGTGGACGATTTCCTCGCCCGCGAAGGGGTGGGCGTCTCGGCCTACCTGGACGAGCTGGACGAGCGCACGCCGTTCCGCCGCGAGGGCTAGGGCGAGGCCTTCTTCCAGGCTTCGTCGAACTCGCGCCAATGCGGCGCCGCCTGCTCGGCCAGGAACGACCGGAAGGCGTCCATGTCCCGCTCGAATGCCTCCGGCGTGAGGGTGCCGCGCATGCGCTGGAAGCGCAGGAAGAGCAGGTAGGTGTTGGCGACGTCCGTCTCGCAATAGTCGCGGATGGCGTCGATCTTCCCCTCGCGCCAGGCATCCCAGACCTTCGAGCCGTCCATGCCGAGCTTGCCGGGCAGCCCGTTCAGCTGGGCGATCTCGTCGAGCGGCGCGAAGGCCCGGTTCTGGTAGCTCGCGAGCAGGTCCATGAGGTCGACGTGGCGCGTGTGGTAGCGGGCGAGGTAGTTGTTGAACTTGAACTCGCGGTCGTCCTCGCCGAGATCCCAGTAACGCGAGGCGACGATGCCGTGCATGAGGGCGCGGTAGTGCAGCACCGGCAGGTCGAAGCCGCTGCCGTTCCAGGACACCAGCTGGGGCGTGTACTTGTCGATGCCGTCGAAGAACCGCTTCACGAGCGCGCCCTCGCCATCCTTGTTCGTGCCCAGGGACCACACCTTCACGCTGTCGCGCTCGCGCAGCGCGCAGGAGATGGCGACGACCCGGTGCAGGTGCTGCGGCAGGAAATCGCTGCCCGTGGCCTGCCGGCGACGCTGCGCGGCGAGTTCGGCGACCGCCCCGTCGTCGACGGACGCGTCGATGCCCCACAGGCGGCGGATGCCGGCCACGTCGGGAATGGTTTCGATGTCGAAGACGAGGATGGGGGCCATGGGATCGGGGTGCTATCGTGCGGAGCCGGGCGAGGAGATTCCGTCATTGTCCCGCAACCCGCCCCGGATCCGGAGAAAAAATGAGCGAGAAGAACCTGCGAATCGTGCTGGCCGCCCGTCCCGCGGGCTGGGTGGATCCCTCGAACTTCCGCCTCGAGGAGACGCCGGTTCCCGTACCCGGCGAGGGCGAGGTGCTCGTGCGCGTGAGATGGCTCTCGCTCGATCCCTACATGCGCGGTCGCATGAACGAGGGGCGAAGCTACGCCGCGCGCGTGGAACTGGGCGAGGTGATGGTGGGCGGCACCCTGGGCGAGGTGGTGGCCTCGCGCCATCCCGGGTTCGCCGCGGGCGAGCTCGTGGTGGGCCACCTGGGCTGGCAACGCTTCGGCGTCGCCCCGGCCAAGGCCCTCATGAAGGTGCCGGACCCGCGGCTGCCCGAAACGGCCTGGCTCGGCGCCGCAGGCATGCCGGGCGTGACCGCCTGGATGGGATTTCGCGAGATCGGCGGCCTTGTCGCCGGGCAGACGGTCGTCGTCTCCTCCGCGAGCGGCGCCGTGGGAAGCGTCGCGGGGCAGCTCGCGAAGATCGCCGGATGCCGCGCGGTGGGCATCGCCGGCGGCGCCGCGAAGTGCGACTACGTGACGAAGGAACTCGGCTTCGATGCCTGCGTGGACTACAAGGCCGGCCCGGTGCACGAGTCGCTCAAGGCGGCCTGCCCCGGCGGCATCGACGTGTATTTCGACAACGTCGCGGGCGAGATCCTCGAGGCCGTGCTGCGTCGCGTGAACGCGAGGGCCCGCATCGCCCTGTGCGGCCTCATCTCGGGCTACAACGGCGAGGACATCCCGATCCGCAACGTGTTCTCCCTGCTCGTGAACCGCGTGCGCCTGCAGGGCTTCATCGTGTCCGACCGCATGGACCTCTGGCCGGAGGCCATCCGCGAGCTCGCGGGGCACGTGGGCGCCGGCCGGATCCGGTACCGCGAGACGATCACCGAGGGACTGGAGTCCGCACCGGCCTCGCTTGTCGCCCTGTTGAAGGGCGAGAACTTCGGCAAGCGCCTCGTCCGCGTTTCCTAAGCCGGAAATACGCCCGTGGAGAGGTAGCGGTCGCCACGGTCGCACACGATGTGCACGATGACCGCATTTTCCGCCTCGGCGCCCACCTTGAGGGCCGCCGCGAGGCCGCCGCCCGAGGAGATGCCGGCGAAGATGCCTTCCTCGCGCGCCAGGCGCCGCGCCATCTCCTCGCTTTCGTCCTGCGTGACCTCGATGATGCGGTCGACGCGCGCGCGCTCGAACACCTTGGGCATGTACGCCTCCGGCCACTTGCGGATGCCGGGCACCTGCGAACCCGCGGCGGGCTGCACGCCCACCACCTGGATGGCCGGGTTCATTTCCTTGAGGTAGCGCGAGCATCCCATCAGCGTGCCCGTGGTCCCCATCGTGGCGACGAAATGCGTGACCTTTCCCTGCGTGTCGCGCCAGATCTCGGGGCCGGTGCCGACGTAATGGGCCAGCGGGTTGTCGGGGTTCGCGAACTGGTCGAGGATCACGCCTTCGCCCGCGGCCTGCATGCGATCGGCGGTATCCCGCGCCAGTTCCATGCCGCCCTTCTCCGCCGTGAGCACGAAACGCGCGCCGAAGGCCGCCATGGTCTGGCGGCGCTCGATGGACAGGTGCTCGGGCATCACGAGGACCATCCGGTACCCGCGGATCGCCGCGGCCATCGCGAGCGCGATGCCGGTGTTGCCGCTCGTCGCCTCGATGAGCGTGTCGCCCGGCCTGATCTCCCCGCGTCGTTCCGCGCCCAGGACCATGGACATCGCGGGCCGGTCCTTCACGGACCCCGCCGGGTTGTTGCCCTCGAGCTTCGCGAGGTAGACGTTGGAGGTACCCCGGGAATGCGCTGCAGGCGTGCCAGGGGCGTGTTGCCGACGAACTGCTCGAGCGACGGGACCATGCGGGGCGATTCCTCCGGAACGGGCCGCCAGTATAGCGAGGCCGGGGGCCGCAAAGAAAAACCCCGCCCTTGCGGGGCGGGGTCTTTCGCGAAACGGGAAGCGGAAGGACTACTTCTTTTCCGCGGCCTTCTTGTCGTCGGCCTTCTTCTTGGCTTCGGCCTTCTTCTCTTCGTCGGCCTTCTTCTTGTCGTCGGCCTTCTTCTTGGCCTCGGCCTTCTTCTCTTCGTCGGCCTTCTTCTTGTCGTCGGCCTTCTTCTTGGCCTCGGCCTTCTTGTCTTCGTCGGCCTTCTTCTTGTCGTCGGCCTTCTTCTTGGCTTCGGCCTTCTTGTCTTCGTCGGCCTTCTTCTTGTCGTCGGCCTTCTTGTCGGTCTTCACTTCCTTCGCGTCGGACTTCTTCGCGTCGGCGGCGGCGGCCTTTTCCTTCTTCGGCTCTTCCTTCTTGGCCTCGGCCTTCTTCGGCTCTTCCTTCTTGGCCTCGGCCTTCTTCGGCTCTTCCTTCTTGGCCTCGGCCTTCTTCGGCTCGGCCTTCTTCTCTTCCGCCTTGGCGGGGGCCGGGACGGTGGTCGTGCCGGAGAGCGCGATGTCCTTCTTCACCTTGTCGAAAGTCGCGTCGCCGACGCCATCGACCTTCTTCAGGTCGTCGAGCGACTTGAAGGGACCGTTCTTCTTGCGATAGTCGATGATGGCCTGGGCCTTCACCGGACCGATGCCGTCCAGGGACTCCAGCTGTTCCTTGGTGGCGCTGTTGATGTTGACCGCGGCGAAAGCCATGCCCGCGTACGCGACGAGTGCCGCGAACAATGCGACGAGCTTCTTCATATCCACTCCTTTGGCTGAGATTGACGTTGGGCGCTGCCGAGCTTGTGCTTGCCGGTAAGCACCCGTGTTTCGCCGGGGACCGCGACGCGTCGGTACACGCAACCGCGATAACGCCGGCCACCAGATTCGGTTGACCTGGTGAACATCGGGCCCTTCCCGGCCCTCACGTCCAGCCAACCTCCCTTGCGACCCAATGCCCCTGGCGGGGGCGATTGAACCCATTGATAATATTCGATTTTCCGGGGAAAGTCGAGTGGGCTCACCGCCCGGGCGCGGGTCCGAGGAGTTCGAGCCTCGCATCGTCGAACCAGGCGCGGCCGCCGCCCTCGAGCGTGCCGCCCACCGAGAGATACTCGGCGTTGGCAGGCACGAGAACCTCGATTTCGTGCCGTCGCCAGTCCCCCGTGCCGACGAGTCGCCGTACCTGGTGATCCAGGACCTGGCCCCCGCCGTTCAGGAGCAGCCAGGCGCCCGCACCCTCGCCATCGACGCCCTGCGCGCGCACCGCGATCGAGAAGCGCACGCGTTTGCCGCGCAGGCCCTCGGCCTTGAACGACTGCGTGACCGTCGCCCACGGCTCCCGTCCGACGCGCTCCAGGAGCAGGCTCCGCACACCCTCGGAGGCCGTGGTGGAGTCGGGAGCGAACCGGAAGGAGCTGCCGTCGGCGTGCACGCTGCAGGACCAACGCGGCGGGCAGGAACGGCCGGCGACAAAATCGGTTTCAAAACCGGCGTTGCCGATGACGGGAGCCGCGGTCGTCGGCGGGGACGCCGGGTTCGCCCGCGCCATCGGATCGGGCAGGACCGTCGGGCCCGGCGCGGCACACGCGGCCGCGAGGAAGCCGATGGCGGCAAGGGCGATCCTCATCGGCCTTCTCCCCGGGCGAAGCGCTCCGCCACGTAGCGCGACACGCCCTCCTCGACGGTGAGGAACGGGTCGCCGTATCCCGCCGCCCGAAGCGCGGACGGATCGGACTGCGTGAAGCTCTGGTACTTGCCCACCAGCGCCTGCGGGAAGGCGATGTACTCCACGAGGCCCGCCTCGCGCAGCCCGGCCAGCGACAGCGGCGCCTCCCCGCGGGCGCGGCGGATGGCGTTGACGGTGGCCACGGCGACGTCGTTGAAGCACTGCGCCCGGCCCGTGCCCACGTTGAAAATGCCCGATATCTCCGGGTGGTCGAGGAAGAAGAGGTTCACGCGAACCACGTCCTCGACGCTCACGAAGTCACGCACCTGCTCCCCCGGGCCGTACCCGTCGCAGCCCTCGAAGAGACGCACCCGCCCGTCCTTGAGGAGCTGGTTGAAGAAATGGAACGCGACCGACGCCATGCGGCCCTTGTGGGATTCGCGCGGGCCGTACACGTTGAAATAGCGGAAGCCGGCCACCTGCGCGCAGGCGCCGGAAAGGCGGCGGCGCACCGCCTGGTCGAACAGGAACTTCGAGTAGCCGTACACGTTCAGCGGGCCTTCGTGCTCGCGTGATTCGCGGAAGACGCGGCCGGCGCCGTACACGGAGGCCGACGAGGCGTAGATGAACGGTATCGCGAGCCGCTGGCACCAGTCCAGGAGGTCCAGCGAGTAGCGATAGTTGTTCTCCATCATGTAGCGGCCGTCGGTCTCCATGGTGTCGGAGCAGGCGCCCTGGTGCAGTACCGCCCGGATGCCGGTGTCGAAGTCGTCGGCACGGATGCGCGCGATGAAGTCTTCCTTGTCGAAATAGTCCGCGATCTCGAGGTCCGCGAGATTCGGCGTCTTCTCGGCGCGCGTGAGGTTGTCGACGGCGACGATGGCCGTTTCCCCGCGGGCGTTGAGCGCCTTCACCAGGTTGGAACCGATGAACCCGGCGGCGCCGGTGACGAGCAGGGTCATGTCGTTGCTCCGCTAGGAATGGGAGGCGAGGCTCTCGAGGAGCTCCTCGCGGTGGACGACGGCGGTGCCGAGCTTGCCCACGACGATGCCCGCCGCGTGGTTGGCCACCCGCATGGCCGAGCCGAGGCTCGCGCCGGCCGCCACCATGAGCGAGAGGGTGGCGATCACCGTGTCGCCCGCGCCGCTCACGTCGTAGACCTCGCGGGCGCGAGTCGGCTCGTGGCGGGTCTCGGCGGCCGTGAAGAGTGACATGCCCTCCTCGCTGCGGGTCACCATGAGGGCCTCGAGGTCCAGGTCGGCGCGCAGCTTGCGCGCACGGGAAGCGAGATCGGCTTCGTCGGTCCAGCGCCCCGCCACCTCCCGGAATTCCGAGCGGTTGGGCGTGAGCACGGTGGCACCGCGGTAGCGCGCGTAGTCGGACCCCTTGGGGTCGACGAGCACCGGCTTGCCGTGCGCCCGGGCCAGCTCGATCATGCGGGTCACGTGGACGAGCCCGCCCTTGCCATAGTCGGAAAGCACCACGGCGTCCGCCTCGTCCACGAGGCGCTCGAACTCGCCGAGTTTTTCCGCGAGCACCTCGCGGCTGGGGGCCCGCTCGAAGTCGATCCGAAGCAGCTGCTGCTGGTGGCCCACCACGCGCAGCTTCACGGTCGTGGAGAGCGCGGCATCCCGGTGCAGCGACGCATCGACCCCGCTGCCCGCCAGCAGCGTCTCGAGCGCCCCGCCGGCCTCGTCGTCCCCGATGACCGCGAGGAGCGAGACGCGCCCGCCTAGGGCCGCGATGTTGCGCGCGACGTTGGCGGCGCCGCCGGGGCGCTCCTCCACGCGGCGCACGAGAACCACCGGAACCGGCGCCTCGGGCGAGATGCGGTTCACGTCGCCGAACCAGTAGCGGTCGAGCATCACGTCCCCCACGACGAGGACACGGGCTTTCGCGAAGTCCGGGAGGGCGCTCACGGTCTCATCGCCCGATCGCGAGGTATTCGAATCCCAGAGCCTTCATCGCCGCCGGCTCGTAGAGATTGCGGCCGTCGAAGACCACCGGGGCCTTGAGGCGGCGCTTGAGCTCGTCGAAATCCGGGCTGCGGAAGGCCTTCCATTCGGTGGCGATCACGAGCGCATCGCAACCGTCGGCGGCCTCGAGCGCGCCCGCGGCGTAGCCGATCCCGGCACGGCCCTCGAACACGTGGCGAGCCTCGTCCATCGCGACCGGATCGTACGCCGTGACCGTCGCGCCGCGCTCGAGCAGGCGATCGACGATGACGCGGCTCGGCGCCTCGCGCATGTCGTCGGTGTTTGGCTTGAACGCGAGGCCCCAGAGCGCGAAGCGCCGGCCGGCGAGGTTCTCGCCGTAACGCCGGACGATCTTGTCGACGAGCACGCCCTTCTGGCGCTCGTTGGCCTCCTCCACGGCCCGCACGACCTTGAGGTCGATGCCGTTCGCCTGCGCCGTGCGCAGCAGCGCCGTGACGTCCTTGGGGAAGCACGAGCCGCCGTAGCCGGTGCCCGGATACAGGAAATGGAAGCCGATGCGCGGGTCCGATCCGATGCCCTTCCTCACGTGCTCGATGTCCGCCCCGAGTCGCTCCGCGAGAAGGGCCAGTTCGTTCATGAACGAGATGCGCGTGGCGAGCATCGCGTTGGCCGCGTACTTGGTGAGTTCCGCCGAGCGGATGTCCATTACCTGCAGGCGCTCGTGATTGCGCTGGAAGGGCGCGTAGAGCTCGCGCATCGTCTCGACCGCCACGGGATGGTCGGCGCCGATCACGATGCGGTCGGGACGCATGAAATCCTCCACGGCCGCGCCTTCCTTCAGGAACTCGGGATTCGAGACGACATGGAAGGCCAGGTCCGCTCCGCGCGCCGCAAGCCCGTCAGCGATGGCGGCGCGCACCTTGTCCGCCGTGCCGACGGGCACGGTCGACTTGTCGACGATGACGCGCGGGCCGTCCATGTGCGCCGCGATCGCGCGCGCGGCGGCGACGACATACTGCAGGTCCGCCGAGCCGTCCTCGCCGGGGGGCGTACCGACCGCGATCATCTGCACGCGGCCGTACTTCGCGCTTCTTTCCGGATCCGTCGTGAAGGCCAGGCGGCCGGCGGCGACGTTCGCGCGCACGATTTCCCTGAGGCCCGGTTCGTAGATGGGGATCTCGCCGCCCTCGAGCATCGCGATCTTGCGTTCGTCGACGTCGAGGCACAGAACGTGGTTGCCCACGTCGGCGAGGCAGGCGCCAGTGACGAGGCCGACGTAGCCGGTTCCGATCATGCTGACTTTCATGCCGCTGTCCCTGCCTTCTCGATCGAGGCCGCGATGGCCTGAAGGGTTGCCGCCGGATCCGGTGCCTGGGTGACGGGGCGTCCGATGACGAGGTAGTGGGCCCCGGCGCGAACGGCGTCGTGGGGGGTGAGTACCCGTGCCTGGTCGCCGGCGTCGCCGCCGGCCAGGCGGATGCCCGGGGTGACGCTCACGAACCCCGGTCCGAGGCTCGCGCGCAGGACGCTCGCTTCCCGGGCCGAGCACACGACGCCGTCGAGCCCGTTCGCTTGCGCGAGGCGCGAAAGGCGCATCACGTTGTCCGCCGCCGTACCGGACCAGCCGATGTCGGCGAGCTCCGCGTCCTGCAGGCTCGTGAGTACCGTCACGCCGATGAGCAGGGGCGCCTTCGCGCTCGCCGAGACGGCCTCCCGGGCCGCCCGCATCATCGCGGCGCCGCCGCTCGCATGCACGTTCACCATCCAGACTCCGAGCCTTGCGGCGGCCTTGCAGGCCGCGGCGACCGTGTTCGGGATGTCGTGGAACTTGAGGTCGAGGAAGACCTCGAAGCCCGCGCGCTGCAGGGATTCGACGACCGCCGGCCCGGCGCTCACGAAGAGCTCCTTGCCGACCTTCACCCGGCAAAGGGCCGGGTCGAGCCGCGCCGCCAGCGCGAGGGCCGCGGGGCCCTCGGGAACGTCGAGCGCGACGACAATCCGCTTAGTGTCCAATCTGCATCCTCGCGAGGTGGCGACCGGAATTCTCGAGCTCGGCCGTGCGCCGCGGGCCGAAGGTCTCCCAGCCGCCGCAGGCCGGGCATTGCCAGAAGAACTGGCGCGCCTTGAAGCCGCAGCTACCGCACAGGTAGACGGAGAGCGCCTGGGCATGGGAGTGGACGAGCGACTTCATGAGCTGGAGGTCCTGCCGTCGCTCCGGGGGAGAGCGCAGCAGCTCCGCATCGATGAGGCGATCCAGTCCGACGAGCGTGGGGTTGCGCCGCACCTCGTCGCGCACGAGACGCCAGGCGGCCTCGTCGCCTTCGTGCTCGGCGGTGGCCTGGTAGACCACGTTGAGCAGGTCGAGCCCCGGATAGCGATTCTGGAGGCCGCGCAGCAGGGTCAGCCCCTCCGCCGGCCGGCCCAGCGCCTTGTAGCTGTCGACCATTCCCTCGGCGGCGAGGCCGAGGTAGGCGGCGTCCTGGGACTCGATGGCCTTCCAGGCCGCGAGGGCCTCCTCGTGGCGCCCTTCACGGGCCAGCCATTCGCCGCGCAGCAGGTTCGCGCGGACGCACTTGCGATTCGCCGCGAGCGCCTTGTCGAGATAGCCCCTCGCGGCCTCGCCCCGCCCGTGGATCTGCTCGGTGATCGCGAGCTCGCAGCAGTAGTTGGCGATTTCCTTCTGGTAGTTGCGCTGGGCGCTCACCTCGAGGCGGCGCGCGGCGCCGATGGCCTTCTCCCAGTCCTTCTCCTGGATGTAGATGTCGAGGAGGTACCGGTGCACGTCGGGCGAGGGATCCGATTCCGACATCTTCACGAGGACGGACTCCGCGTGGTCCAGGAGTCCCGCCTTGAAGTAATCCTGGGCCAGCTCGAAGGTGGCCTGGCGGCGTTCCTCGGCCGGAATGTCCTCGCGGGCGATGAGATCCTGGTGCATCCGGATGGCGCGGTCCACCTCGCCGCGGCGCCGGAAGAGGCTGCCGAGCGCGAACTGGAGTTCGACCGTCTGGGGATTCTCCTTGGCGACCTGCAGGAAGGACTCGATGGCCTTGTCCTGCTGCTCGTTCAGCAGGAAGTTGAGGCCGCGGAAATAGGAGGAAGGCACCTGCCGCGACTCCGACAGGAGGCTGCGGATGTCCACGCGGGCGGTGACCCAGCCGATGCCGAAGAAAAGCGGCAGGGCGAGCAGCCACCAGAACTCAAACTCCATGGATGTCCTGGCTGGCGCCCGGCGCGGGAATGGCGGGCTGCGCGGCCGGGCCCGGCTGCGGGGAAGGCGGCGGCACCTTTCGCAGGCGCGCGAGCTCGCGTCGCTGGCGTACCACGGTGGGCAACCAGGCCGTGAGGCCGATGAGAACCCCGGTCACGAACGCGACCAGGACGACGAAGATGAGGGGCGACTTCCACGACTGGCCCGGCAGGAGGAAGAGCTCGACTTCCTGCCCGTTCTTCACGGCGAACCACACCAGCACGGCGAGGACCGCGAGTCGGAACAGCCAGGCGAGCATTTGCACGGGGGTCGGGGCCGTCGGTTGTCGTTTGTCGGGACCGGCGGGGACGTCGACGCACTCCGCGCGGCCAAAAAAAAGCGGCAGGGGTCATTTTACCCTGCCGCTTCCGGATCAAGGGCCGGTTTCTGGTGCCGGCCTACTCGCTCGAATCCACGCGCTCCCGCAATTCCTTGCCCGCCTTGAAATGCGGGACGAACTTGCGCGGCACCTGCACCTTCTCGCCCGTCTTGGGGTTGCGGCCGACACGCGGCGGGCGGAAGTTGAGGCCGAAACTGCCGAATCCGCGGATCTCGATCCGATTGCCCGACGCGAGGGTGTGTGCCATCGCATCGAGCATCGTCTTCACCGCGAGCTCGGCATCCTTGGGCGCCAGTTGACTGTGCCGCGCGCTCAGCAATTCGATGAGCTGTGACTTGGTCATGGCGTGCGCTTCTCCCCCTCCTGAAGGGTTCACGGGCTTTGCCTCTTATTCCTTGTTGCCGAGCTTCGCCTTCAGCAGCGCGCCCAGGTTGGTCGTGCCCGAGCTCGCGCTCGATTCCGAGGCCATCTTCTGCATGGCCGCGGCTTCCTCCGCCGCGTCCTTCGCCTTGATGGACAGGTTGATCGAGCGGTTCTTGCGGTCGATGTTCACGATCACGCCCTCGAACTCGTCGCCTTCCTTGAGGTGGGCGCGGACGTCCTCGACGCGGTCGCGGGAAATCTCCGAAGCGCGAAGGTAGCCTTCGACATCGGGGGCCAGCTCGATCACGGCGCCCTTCAGCTCGATCGACTTCACCACGCCCTTCACGATGTTGCCCTTGTCGTGGGTGGTGACGTAGTTGCCGAACGGGTCGCCCTCGAGCTGCTTGATGCCGAGCGAAATGCGCTCGCGCTCGACGTCGATGGACAGCACGACCGTCTCGACTTCCTCGCCCTTCTTCATCGCCTTCACGGCTTCCTCGCCGGCGGCGTTCCACGACAGGTCGGAGAGGTGCACCAGGCCGTCGATGTTGCCGGGCAGGCCGATGAACACGCCGAAGTCGGTGATCGACTTGATGACGCCCGTCACCTTGTCGCCCTTCTTGTGGTTCATGGCGAACTCTTCCCAGGGATTCGGCATGCACTGCTTCATGCCCAGGGAGATGCGGCGGCGGTCCTCGTCGATCTCGAGGATCATGACCTCGACCTCGTCGCCGAGCGACACGACCTTGGCCGGGTGGACGTTCTTGTTGGTCCAGTCCATCTCGGAGACGTGCACCAGGCCCTCGATGCCGCTTTCGATCTCCACGAACGCGCCGTAGTCGGTGATGTTGGTCACCTTGCCGAACAGGCGCGTGCCCTGCGGGTAGCGGCGCGAGATGCCGATCCACGGGTCCTCGCCCAGCTGCTTGAGGCCGAGCGAAACGCGGTTCTTCTCGGCGTCGAACTTGAGGATCTTGGCGGTGACTTCGTCGCCGACCGACAGGACTTCCGTCGGGTGCTTCACGCGGCGCCAGGCGAGGTCGGTGATGTGCAGCAGGCCGTCGATGCCGCCCAGGTCCACGAACGCGCCGTAGTCGGTGATGTTCTTCACGATGCCCTTCACGACGGCGCCTTCCTTCAGCGTCTCGAGGAGGGCCTGGCGCTCGACGCCCGCGGTCTCTTCCATGACGGCGCGGCGCGAGACCACGACGTTGTTGCGCTTGCGGTCGAGCTTGATGACCTTGAATTCGAGTTCCTTGCCCTCGAAATGCGAGGTGTCCTTCATCGGGCGCAGGTCGACGAGCGAGCCCGGAAGGAAGGCACGGATGCCGTTCACCATGACGGTGAGGCCGCCCTTCACCTTGCCGGAGACGACGCCGGAGATGATCGTGCCGCCTTCGAGCGCGGCATCGAGTTCGGACCAGGCCGCGAGCTTCTTGGCCTTCTCGCGCGAGAGCTTGGTCGCGCCGAAGCCGTCTTCGAGGGCCTCGATGGCCACGGAAACGAAGTCGCCGATCTTGACCTCGAGTTCGCCGCGGTCGTTCTTGAATTCCTCGGTGGAGATTGCGCTTTCGGACTTCAGTCCCGCGTTCACGATCACGACGTTCTGGTCGACCGAGATGACCTCGGCGGTGATCACTTCACCGGCGCGCATCTCCTGGCGCGTGAGGCTCTCCTCGAAGAGGGCGGCGAAGCTGCTTTCGTTGATGGCGGGGGGTTGGGTGGATTGGGCCAGCATGGGGTGGGTTGGACTTTCCTGCGCTTGCGGCCTCGCGGCCGCGGGTCTGGTTGCGTTTGCCGACCGGCGGGGGGCGCTTTTCCGGACGCCGGGCGGGGCCCGATGCCGTTCTTCGCTCCTAACCGATTGACGCCCTTGGGCTTTTGCCCCGTCAGGGAGAAATGGGAACTACCCTCGGACGCGCTCGCGGTACCAGCCCAGCACCCGGTCGACCGCGTCTGCGATCGTGAGATGGGTCGTATCGAGAAAAAGCGCGTCGGGATAATGCTTTAGCGGTGCCACGGGCCGGGCGCTGTCGCGCGCGTCGCGTTGCCGCAGTTCCTCCACAACGTCCGCCATTTTCACATACATTCCCTTTTCCATCAACTGCTTATGGCGTCGCTCGGCCCGGATGCCCACCTCCGCGGTCAGGAACACCTTGAGCGGGGCCTGCGGGAACACGATCGAGCCCATGTCGCGACCGTCGGCGACGAGCCCGGGGGTCTCGCAAAAGCGCCTCTGGCGCTCGAGCAGCGCCCGGCGCACGGGCGGGTGCGCAGCCACGCGCGAGGCGGCAGTGCCCACGGCCTCCTCGCGAATCGCGTCGGTGACGTCCACCCCGGCCAGGCGGATGCGCCCGCCCGCGAACGCGACGTCGAGCCCGGAGGCGAGCCGCGATAGCGCGTCCCCGTCGTCCATCGCCGTTCCGGACGCGAGAGCCTCTAGGGCCACGAGCCGGTAGAGCGCCCCGCTGTCCAGGTAATGGAAGCCGAGCGCGGCGGCCACTCTTTCAGCGACGGTCCCCTTGCCGGAAGCGGAGGGCCCGTCGATGGCGATCACCGGCGGTTCACCGGTCATGGCTGTCGGGTCCGCCAGGCGCGATCGGCCGGGAATTCAGCGCGCCACACGGCCCAGCGCCTGGAAGAAAGTCGGAAACGTCTTCGAGACGCACTCCGGTTCGTTGATGCGCACCGGCACCGGGCCGAAAGCCGCGAGCGCGAAGCACATCGCCATGCGGTGGTCGTCGTAGGTATCGATCGGCACGCGGGCCACCCGGCCCGTGTCGGCGGCGAAGCCCGGCGGCGGCACGATGCCCAGGGAGTCGGGCCCTTCGGCCACGTCGGCGCCGAGCTTGCGAAGCTCCTTCGCCATGGCCGCGAGGCGGTCCGTCTCCTTCACGCGCCAGCTGCCGATGTTGCGAAGTCGCGAGGGGCCGGTCGCGAAAAGCGCGAGAACCGCGGCGGTCATGGCCGCGTCGGGGATGTCGTTCAGGTCCGCATCGAGCGGAACGAGCGGCGGCCGCCCGGCGACTTCGATCCAGTTCGCACCCCAGGCGACGCGCGCGCCCATGGCCTCGACCACGCGCACGAATCCGACGTCGCCCTGGATGCTGTCGCGTCCCACGCCCTCGACCCGAAGGGGTCCGCCACCGAGCAATCCCGCCGCCAGGAAATAGGAAGCGGAGGACGCATCGCCCTCGACTTCGACGTCGCCGGGCGAACGGTACCGGCTGCCTTCCGGGACCGCGAATGCGCGCCAGCCCTCGGCCGCCACCGTCACGCCGAAACGCTCCATCAGCTTGAGCGTCATGGCGACGTAGGGCTTCGAGATGAGTTCGCCCTCGACCTCGAGGCGCCCTCCTCCGCTCGCCCCGAGCGCCATGAGCAGGCCCGAGAGGAACTGGCTGGAGACGTCGCCACGCACGCGGATGGTGCCCGCGCGAGCGTCGGTCCGCTCCCCGATGACGAGCGGGGGGAACCCTGCGTTCGCCTCGTACCGGATGCCGGCGCCGCCCTGCCGCAGGGCATCGACGAGATCGCCGATGGGGCGCTCGTGCATGCGGGGCACGCCGTGCAGGCGGTATTCACCGCCGCGCAGGGCGAGCGCCGCGGTGAGCGAGCGGAATGCCGTGCCGGCATTGCCCAGGAAAAGATCGGCCTTCGCGACCGGGAAGCCGAGCGGACATCCCTCGACCCGCCATTCGCCCGGCGCCGCGCCCGCCTCGACGCGCACGCCCAGGCTCGCAAGCGCCGCCCGCATCACGCGCGTGTCGTCCGAATCGAGCAGGCCCGTGAGGCGGGTCGTGCCGGAAGCGAGGGCCGCAATCAGCAACATGCGGTTCGAGATGCTCTTCGAGCCGGGGAGCCGCAAGGTGCCGCTCGCCTCGCGATAGCGGGGAAGGTCGAGGAAATTCATCCGGGCGGCCTCCGAAGCCGTGCGCAAGTCCAGGGCATCGCCTCGTCGGCCGCGGCCCCATTCGCCTCGCTCGCATCCCCGCGAATCGGGGCCCCTGCTCGGTAGCTCATGGGGCCTACTCGTCCGTGTGGCTGCGCTTGCCGCCCGCCCAGGCGCGGCGCGCATTGCGCGCTTCCGTCATGAGGCGCATGAGTCCGGGACCGTCGCCGCGTTCGATCAGGTCGCGGAAAACGGCCACCCGGGCGCCGTAGCGGTCCATTTCCTCCAGCAGCGCCGCGCGGTTGGCGAGCGCGATGTCGCGCCACATCTCCGGCGAGCTCGCGGCGATGCGGGTGAAGTCGCGGAAGCCGCCCGCGGCGAAGCCGAGCAGGTCCTGTCCCTCGGGCCGCGAGACGATCTCGGAGACGAGCGCGAAGGCGAGCACGTGAGGCAGGTGGCTCACCGAGGCGAAGATGTGGTCGTGCCGCGCGGCATCCATGGTGGCCACGCGCGACCCGCACGCCTCCCAGCAGCCGCGCACGAGCGCGACGGCCTCCGGCAGGGTGCCGGGCTCGGGCGCGAGCACCACGCGGGCCCCGCGGAACAGGTCGGGCGTCGCCGCGTCCACGCCGCTCGTCTCGCGACCGGCGATCGGGTGACCCGGGACGAACCGGGCGAACTTGTCCTTCAGCTCCTCGCGCGCCGTGCGAACGACGTCCGATTTCGTGCTGCCGGCGTCCGTCACGACGGCATCGGGGCCGAGGACCCGTTCGATGTCGTGAAGCACCGGGCCCATCGCGCGCACGGGCACGGCCACGAACACGAGCTCGGCCCCGGCGACGGCATCCGCGATCGAATGGGCCGCGGTATCGATGACGCCGAGCGCGGCGGCGCGCTCGAGGGCCTGCGTATCGCGATCGGTACCGACGATTCTCGCCACCGCGCCCGCCCGTCGAAGGCCGAGCGCGAAAGAGCCCCCGATGAGCCCGACGCCGACGACGGCGATGTTTTTCAGGCGGCGCACGGGGTTCGGCTCAGGCCCGGCCGAGCGCGCGGGCCAGGGCGGCGAGGAAGCGCGCGTTCTGCTCGGGGGTGCCCACGGTGACGCGCAGGTATTCCGGCAGGCCGTAGTTCGCCACCGGGCGGACGATGACGCCCTCGGCGAGCAGCCTCGCATAGGCCGCGGCCGCATCGCCCACCCTCACGGCGACGAAATTGCCGGAGGACGGGATGTACGGCAGGGCGAGCCGATCGAACCCGGCGGCCAGCTGGACGAGGCCCGCCGCGTTCACCGCGCGACTCTTCGCGATGAAGGCCTCGTCGCCCAGCGCCGCGGCGGCCGCGACCATCGCGAGGTGGTTCACGTTGAAGGGCTGGCGCACGCGGTTCATGAGTTCGGCGACGTCCGGGTGCGCGAGGCCGAAGCCGACCCGCAGGCCGGCGAGCCCGTAGGCCTTCGAGAGCGTGCGCGAGAGCACCAGGTTCGGGAAACGCCCGATCCAGGAAGCCGCTGGCGACCGGCGTTCGTCGGGCAGGTACTCGCCATAGGCCTCGTCGATCACGACGAGCACGCGCGGCGGCACGCGGGCGATGAAAGCCTCGATATCGGCCCAGGGCAGGAAAGTGCCGGTGGGATTGTTGGGGTTCGCGAGGAAGACGATTTTCGTGTCAGGCGCGATCGCGCGCGCCATGGCGTCGAGGTCGTGGCCGTAGTCCTTCGCGGGCACCTCGATGTGGCGCGCACCCGCCGCCTGCGTGGCGAGCGAGTAGACCATGAAGGCGTGCTGCGCGTAGACGGTCGATTCGTCCCGCGTGAGGAAGGCGCGGGCGACGAGCTCGAGCACGTCGTTCGAACCGTTGCCCAGGACGATGTTCTCCGGCTTCACCGCGAACTTCGACGCGATCGCGCCCTTCAGCTCGAAGCCGCTGCCGTCGGGGTAGTAGGCGAGGTCGCCGAGGGCTGCGCGGATCGCCTCGATCGCCTTCGGGCTGGACCCGAGCGGGTTCTCGTTGGACGCGAGCTTGAGGATGTCCTTCTCGGCGAGGCCCAGCTCGCGGGCCGTCTCCGCAACGGGCTTGCCGGGAACGTAAGGGGCGATGGCCCGGACGTGGGCCGGGGCGAGGTCGCGGAGGTTCATGGGGTCCTAGAGAACGGCCGCCGGATAGGAGCCCAGCACCTTGAGGTAGCCGGCGATGCGGCCCACTTCCTCCAGCGCGGCTTGGACCTGGGGGTCGTCCCGGTGGCCTTCGATGTCGACGAAGAAGAGATACTCCCAGAGAGCGACCTTGGAGGGCCGCGACTCGAACTTGGTCATCGAGACCCCGCGCGTGGCGAACGGCGTGAGCATCTCGTAGACGGCGCCGGCGCGGTTCCTCGCCGAGAGGACGAGCGAGGTCTTGTCGCGCCCGCTCGGCCCTGGCTCGTAGTCGCCCAGCACGAGGAATCGCGTGGTGTTGTTCGGCTCGTCCTCGATGTTCGGCGCGAGGATCGTGAGCCCGTAATGCTCGGCCGCCATCTCGCCCGCCACGGCGGCGCTGCCGGGCTCTTCCGCCGCGCGACGGGCCGCCTCGGCATTGCTCGCCACCGCGATGCGCTCGGCGTCCGGCAGGTTGTTGTTCAGCCACTCGTGGCACTGCGCAAGGGACTGGCCGTGGGAGAACACCCGGCCGATGGCGGAGAAATCCGCCGGCGGCGTCTTCGCCATGAGGTTGTGATGGATGCGAAGCACCACCTCGCCGCAGACCTTGCGCGGGGTCTGCGGCATCAGGTCGAGGGAGCGGCCCACCGCGCCTTCGGTCGAGTTCTCGACCGGAACGACGCCGAAATCCGCCGCGCCCGATTCGACCGCGCGATAGACCTCGTCGATGGACGGCTCGGGCAGCGGCTCGGCCCCGTGGCCGAAATGCTTGATGGCCGCCCGCTCGCTGAAGGTGCCCGGTGGCCCGAGGTAGGCGACGGTCACCGGACGCTCGAGCGCGAGGCAGGCGGACATGATCTCGCGGAAAAGGAGCGCGACGGTCTCGTCGGCGAGAGGACCGTCGTTGGCGTCCTTGATCCGGCGAAGGACCTGCGCCTCGCGCTCGGGCCGGTAGGCCTGGCCGACCTTCAGCGTGCCGATGGCGCGGGCGAGGCTCGCGCGTTCGTTCAGCTTCGCGAGGATGTCCAGGTTGAGCGCGTCGATGCGCGCGCGCAGCTGCTCGAGTTCGTCGCTCATGCGCCCTCCCCCGCCGGCGCCGGCAGGGCGCGAACGGACAGGACGCCCGCGATGCGCGCGAGCCGGGAGAGGACGTCGGGTTCGGCGGGGCTGTCGAGGTCGACGAGGGTGTACGCCATCTCGCCCCGGGACTTGTTGACCATGTTGTGGATGTTGAGACCGGCGTGGGCCATCGTAGTCGAAATCTGGCCGAGCATGTTGGGCACGTTGGCGTTCGCGATCGCCACGCGGTGCGCCGATTCGCGCGCCATCTCGACGGCCGGGAAATTGACGGCGTGGCGGATCGTGCCCTCGTCCAGGAATTCGCGCAGCTGGTCGACGGCCATCGCCGCGCAGTTCTCCTCGGCCTCGTGCGTCGAGGCGCCCAGGTGCGGCAGCGCCACCACCTGCGGGTGCGCCGCGAGACGGGGCGAGGGGAAGTCGCACAGGTAGGCGCGAAGGCGCTTGTCCGGAAAGGCGGCGAGCACCGCCTCGTCGTCCACGACCCCTTCGCGCGAGAAATTCAGGAGGATCGCGCCCTTGCGCAGGAGCGCGAGCCGGCGCGCGTCCGCGAGGTGGCGCGTCTGCTCGACGAGCGGCACGTGCAGGGTGACGAAATCCGAAGACCGGAACACCTCGTCCACCGACTGCGCCCGGCGCACCGACGCCGGCAGCCGCCAGGCGCTCTCGACCGTGATCTCCGGGTCGTAGCCCAGTACCTTCATGCCGAGATTGATCGCCGTGTCGGCCACCAGGGCGCCGATGGCGCCCAGGCCCACGATGCCGAGCGTGCGCCCCGGCAACTCGAAGCCCGCGAACTGCTTCTTGCCCTCCTCGATCCTCGCCTCGTAGTCCGGTCCGGAGGGAAGGGCTTGCACGTAGGCGAGCGCCGGCACGACGTTGCGGGCCCCGAGCAGCATCGCGGCGAGCACCAGTTCGCGCACGGCGTTCGCGTTGGCGCCGGGGGCATTGAAGACGGGAATGCCACGCGCGGTCAGCGCGGCGACGGGGATGTTGTTCACGCCGGCGCCCGCTCGCGCGACGGCCTTCACCGTCGACCCCACATCGCCGGCGCCCAACACATGCGAGCGCAGCAGGATGGCGTCAGGATCGGCGAGGCCGCGACCGCACTCGAAGCGGCCCGCGGGCAGGCGCTCCAGGCCTCGGGCCGAGATGGCGTTGTAGACGGCGATTCGGAACGGCCGACCCACGTGCTGCGCTCCTGTAGCGGATCAGCCCTTGCGCCGGGCGAAGTCCTTCATGAACTCGACGAGCCGCGCGACACCCTCGAGCGGCATCGCGTTGTAGATGGAGGCGCGCATCCCGCCGACGGAACGGTGGCCCTTCAGCTGCGACAGGCCGAGCGCCTCCGCCTCGGCGAGGAAAGGCGCGTCGAGCGCGTCGTCCTTGAGGCGGAAGGGCACGTTCATGCGCGAGCGGTCCTCCGGTTCCACCGGATTGGCGTAGAAATCCTGCGAGTCGAGATAGCCGTACAGGAGATCCGCCTTGGCGACGTTCGCCCTCTCGATGGCCGTCAGGCCGCCCTTCTCGAGGAGCCACTGGAAGGTGAGGCCGGCCAGGTACACCGCGAACGTGGGCGGGGTGTTCACCATCGAGTCCGCGTCGGCCTGGACCTTGTAGTCGAGCACGCCGGGCGTGCCCGGAAGCGCGTGGCCGATGAGGTCCTCGCGGACGATGACGAGGACGAGGCCCGCCGGGCCGATGTTCTTCTGCGCGCCGGCGTAGATCAGGCCGTACTTCGAGACGTCGAGCGGGCGCGACAGGATGTGCGAGGACATGTCGGCCACGAGCGGCACGGCGCCCGTGTCCGGCGTGAAATGGTATTCGACGCCGCCGATGGTCTCGTTGGTGCAGACGTGCACGTACGCCGCATCCGGCGAAAGCGTCCAGGTGTCCGGCTTGGGCACGTAGGTGAAGTGGCGATCCGCGCTCGAGGCGGCGACGTTCACCTCGCAGAATTTCTTCGCCTCCGAGATGGCCTTCTTCGACCATTCCCCGGTGTTCACGTAGTCGGCCTTCCGGTGCCCGCGCAGCAGGTTCATCGGCACCGCCGAGAACTGCAGCGTCGCCCCGCCCTGCAGGAAGAGCACCTTGTAGTTCGCCGGCACGGCGAGCAGGCGGCGCAGGTCCGCCTCGGCCTCGGCCGCGATCGCCACGAATTCCTTGCCGCGGTGGCTCATTTCCATCACCGACATGCCGGCGCCGTGCCATTCGGTCAGCTCGCCGCGCGCCCTTTCCAGCACCTCGACCGGCATGGTGGCCGGGCCCGCCCCGAAGTTGTAGATGCGCATGGTCAGGCCCCGCCTTCGCCGGGCTCCGGGGTGGGATCCCCATCGGGCTTCGACGAGCCGTTGCCGTTCTCCTCCTCGTCTCGATCGAGGACCGTCTGCAGGCCCTGGAGCTTTTCGCCGTCGCCCAGGTTGATGAGGGTGACGCCCTGGGTCGAGCGGCCCATCTCTCGGATCTCCTTCACGCGCGTGCGGATGAGCACCCCGCCGTCCGTGATGAGCATGATCTCGTCCTCCGTCGAGGCGAGCGTCGCGCCGACGACCTTGCCGTTGCGGGCGGAAGTCTGGATGGCGATCATGCCCAGGGTGCCGCGGCCGTGGCGCGTGTATTCCGCGATGGGCGTGCGCTTGCCGTAGCCGTTCTCGGTGGCCGTGAGGACGCTCTGCGACTCGTCCTGCGCGACCAGCAGCGCGATCACCTGTCCGCCCTTCGCGAGGTTCATGCCGCGCACGCCGCGGGCGCCGCGGCCCATCGGCCGCACGTCGTTCTCGTCGAAGCGCACGGCCTTGCCCTCGTCCGAGAACAGCATGACGTCGTGGCGCCCGTCGGTGAGCGCGACGCCGATAAGGCGGTCGCCCTCGTCGAGATCCACCGCGATGATCCCCGAGGCCCTGGGCCGCGAGAAATCGGCGAGCGGGGTCTTCTTCACCACGCCTTCCTGCGTCGCGAAGAAGATGAACTGGTCCTCGGAGAACTCCTTCACCGGCAGGATGGCGTTGATGCGCTCGTCCTGGTCCATCTTGAGCAGGTTCACGATCGGCTTGCCGCGGCTCGCCCGGCTGCCCTGCGGCACCTCGTACACCTTGATCCAGTAGACGCGGCCCTTGTTCGAGAAGCACAGCACGTAGTCGTGCGTGTTGGCGATGAAGAGCTTCTCGATGAAGTCGTCTTCCTTGGTGGTCGTGGCCTGCTTGCCGCGTCCGCCGCGCTTCTGGGCGCGGTATTCGTCGAGCTTCTGGCTCTTGATGTAGCCGGTGTGCGAGAGCGTAACCACGACGTCCTCGGGAGTGATGAGGTCCTCCATGGACATCTCGATGCCGTTCACGACGATCTCGCTGCGGCGCTTGTCGCCGAACTCGCGCTTCACCTCCTGCAGCTCGTCGGCGATGATCTTCGTGACGCGTTCGGGCTTGGCGAGGATGTCCAGCAGGTCCTCGATGGCGGCGATGACCTCGCGGTATTCGGAGAGGATCTTGTCCTGCTCGAGGCCGGTGAGGCGCTGCAATTGCATCTCGAGGATGCGCTGGGCCTGCACGTCGGAGAGGCGGTAACCCTGGGGCGAGAGGCCGTATTCGCGCGGCAGGTTCTCGGGCCGGAAGCTGTCGGCCGTGGCGCGGTCGAGCATCTGCTGGACCAGGGGCGAGGTCCAGGTGCGCGCCA
Source organism: Betaproteobacteria bacterium (assembly GCA_016711875.1). Lineage (GTDB taxonomy): Bacteria > Pseudomonadota > Gammaproteobacteria > Burkholderiales > Usitatibacteraceae > FEB-7. The sequence continues at coordinate 782,237 of JADJSD010000003.1, forward strand.
TGAGCTCGGTGCGGGCGACCGGCGGCGTGGGCGCGGCCTTGATGATGGCGATGACCTCGTCCACGTTCGAGAGCGCGACGGCGAGGCCCTCGAGCACGTGGCCGCGTTCGCGGGCCTTGCGCAGGTCGAACACCGTGCGGCGCGTGACGACCTCGCGCCGGTGGCGAAGGAACGCGTCCAGGAACTGCTTGAGGTTGAGGAGCTTGGGCTGGCCGTCGAGGAGCGCGACCATGTTCATGCCGAAGGTCTCCTGCATCGGCGTGAGCTTGAACAGGTTGTTCAGGACGATCTCCGGCACCTCGCCGCGCTTCAGCTCGATCACCGCCCGCATGCCGCTCTTGTCGGATTCGTCGCGCAGGTCCGCGATGCCCTCCAGGCGCTTTTCCCGGATGAGCTCGCCGATCTTGATGAGCAGCTGCGCCTTGTTCACCTGGTAGGGCAGCTCGTCGATGATGATGGCCTGGCGCTCGCCCTTGCCGACGTCCTCGACGTGGGTGCGGGCGCGCATCACCACGCGGCCGCGGCCCGTCCGGTAGCCCTCGCGGACATCCGCCGTGCCGTAGATGATGCCGGCGGTGGGGAAGTCCGGGGCGGGAACGATCGCGATGAGATCCTCGATGTCGATCTCGGGGTTGCCGAGCACGGCGAAGCACGCGTCGATCACCTCGCACAGGTTGTGCGGCGGGATGTTGGTCGCCATGCCGACGGCGATGCCGGAGGAACCGTTCACCAGCAGGTTCGGGAACTTGGCCGGAAGGATGAGGGGCTCTTCCTCGCTGCCGTCGTAGTTCGGCCCGAAATCGACCGTTTCCTTGTCGAGGTCGGCCAGCAGCTCGTGGGCGATCTTCGACATGCGGATCTCGGTGTAGCGCATGGCGGCCGCGTTGTCGCCGTCCACCGAGCCGAAGTTTCCCTGCCCGTCCACCAGCGGGTAGCGCAGGCTGAAGTCCTGCGCCATGCGCACGATCGTGTCGTAGACCGCCGTATCGCCGTGGGGGTGGTACTTGCCGATCACGTCGCCCACGATGCGGGCGGACTTCTTGTAGGCCTTGTTCCAGTCGTTGTTCAGCTCGTGCATGGCGTAGAGCACGCGCCGGTGGACGGGCTTGAGCCCGTCCCGGGCATCCGGGAGTGCGCGGCCGACGATGACGCTCATCGCGTAGTCCAGATAGGACCGGCGCATCTCCTGCTCGAGACTGATGGGGAGGGTTTCCTTCGCGAACTGTTCCATGGGCTTCGGGCGTGAGCGCGGGCGGGCGGGCGCGGAGGCGCACGTTTGCAACCGCTTGTTTTAATTGGTCTTTTGCCGGCTGGCAAAACTGAAATTCTATCACATCCGGCCCCCCGGTTTCCAAGACCCGAAAGCGGGCAATCCGGAGGCCCGGGGAGGCCTCGGTTGTGGACCGGCGGGGGCTTTGTGTATGATTAGGCGAGTCGTTTTGGGCGCGAGCCTGAATAAAAAGCCAGGCGTCAAAAAATTACCTAAATCTCTTGGGAGTTCCGAATATGAAGATTTCCTCGATTGCGAAGCTGGTGCTCGGCTCGGCCGCCCTGGCCTTCGCCAGCACGGGCGCGCTCGCTCAAGCCACCGTTCCGAACGTGACCGATTCGCAGGGCCTGCCGGTGCGCGATTCGCAGGGCGTGTGCGTCCTGTCGTCGGGCATCAACCATCCGGATTGCATGCCGAAGGCGGCTCCGAAGTCCGCCACCCCGGCCGCGCCTGGCGCCCCCGCCGCCCCGGCCAAGCCCGCCGCCCCCGCCGCCAAGGCCGCGCCCGCCTCGGTCAAGCAGGCCATCGTCATCCAGGCCGACGCGCTGTTCGACTTCGACAAGTCGGTCGTCCGTCCGGACGGCAAGAAGCGCATCGACGAGGCCCTCGCCAAGCTCCAGGGCGTGGACGTCGAAATGGTCATCGCCACCGGCCACACGGACTCGGTCGGTACGGACGCCTACAACCAGAAGCTCTCCGAGCGCCGCGCCGCGGCCGTGAAGGGCTACCTGGTCTCCAAGGGCATCCCGGCCTCGAAGATCACGACCATCGGCAAGGGCGAGTCCCAGCCGGTCGCCACCAACAAGACCGCGGAAGGCCGCCAGAAGAACCGCCGCGTCGACATCGAGTTCAAGGGCGTCAAGAAGTAAGCCGCCCCTGCCCGGCAAAGAACCCCGCTCCGGCGGGGTTTTTTGTTCCTGCCCCATGCGCGACATCGATACCCTCGTCCACGCCGCCTGGATCGCCCCGGTCGAACCGGCCGGGACGCTCCTTGCCGATCACGCCGTCGCCATCCACGAGGGCCGGATCGTGGACCTCCTGCCTTCGGTCGAGGCCGATGGCCGGTACGCAGGCCGCAAAGTGACGCGGCTCGCCCGCCACCTGCTCGTGCCCGGGCTCGTGAACGCCCACGGCCACGCGGCCATGTCGTTGCTTCGGGGACTCGCCGACGACCTCCCGCTCATGACCTGGCTGCAGGAACACATGTGGCCCGCCGAGGCGAAGCACGTGAGCGACGAGTTCGTGCACGACGGAAGCCTGCTCGCCGCCGCCGAGATGCTCCGCGGCGGGACGACCTGCTTCAACGACATGTACTTCTTTCCGGAGGCGACCGCGCGGGCGAGCCTTCGCGCCGGAATGCGCGCGAGCCTGGGCATCATCGCGATCGACTTCCCGAGCGCCTACGCGACGGACCCGGCGAATTACCTGCACAAGGGCCTCGCGACTCGCGACCGCTACGCCGGCGAGGACCTGCTCTCCTTCTGCCTCGCCCCGCATGCGCCCTACACCGTGGGGGACGAGACGCTCGCCAAGGTCGCGACGCTGGCGGACGAACTGGACATTCCCGTCCATACCCACCTGCACGAGACCGCCGACGAGATCGCGGGCGGCCAGGCCCAGCACGGCGTGCGCCCCCTCGAGCGGCTTCGGCGCCTGGGCCTCGTGGGCCCGCGCCTCATCGCCGTCCATTCGGTCCACCTCGAGGGCCACGAGATCGACCTCCTGGCCCGCGAGCGCGCGAGCGTGGTCCACTGCCCTTCGTCCAACCTGAAACTCGCAAGCGGGATCGCCCCGGTGACGCAGCTTCGCGCGAACGGCATCACCGTGGCGCTGGGCACGGATGGCGCCGGCAGCAACAATCGTCTCGACCTGCTCACCGAGGCCCGGACGGCCGCCTTGCTCGCCAAAGGCGTCTCGGGTGACCCCCGCACGTTGCCCGCGCACGAGGCGCTCGCGATGGCGACGATCGACGGCGCCCGGGCCCTCGGCCTGGACGGCTCGATCGGTTCGATCCGGCCCGGAAAGTGGGCCGACCTCGCCGCCGTGGAACTTTCGTCCCTGGAAACCCTCCCTTGTTTCGATCCGGTCTCGGATCTCGTCTATGCAGCCGGCCGCGAGCACGTCACCCACGTGTGGGTGGCCGGCGACCTGCGTCTCGCCGACCGCCGCCTCGCGGGCATCGACGAGGAGGAACTGAAGGCCAAGGCCGCCTGGTGGCGGCAGAGAATCCGGAACGCGCCATGACCGTCGATACCGCCGAACGCCCCGCCCCCAACGTCGATCCGGCCGAGCTGGCCAAGTTCAGCGCCCTCGCCCACCGCTGGTGGGATCCGCAGAGCGAATTCCGTCCGCTCCACCAGATCAACCCGCTTCGCCTCGCGCACATCGACCGCCTCGTCGGCGGCCTCGCCGGGCGCCGCGTGATCGACGTGGGCTGCGGCGGCGGCATCCTCGCCGAGGCGATGGCGGTCGCCGGTGCCCGCGTCACGGGCATCGACCTCGCGGACAAGCCCCTCAAGGTGGCGATGCTCCATCGCCTCGAAAGCGGCGTGGAGGTCGACTACCGTCTCGTGTCGGCGGAGGAAGCCGCGGCCGCCGAGCCGGGTGCCTACGATATCGTCACCTGCATGGAGATGCTCGAGCACGTGCCCGATCCCGCGAGCACCGTGCGCGCCTGCGCGCAGCTCGTGAAGCCCGGGGGATGGACCTTCTTCGCCACGATCAACCGCAACCCGAAATCCTTCCTCTTCGCGATCGTCGGCGCGGAGTACGTGCTGGGGCTTCTGCCCCGCGGAACGCACGAATACGCCCGGTTCCTCACGCCTTCCGAACTGGCGGGCCACTGCCGCGCGGCGGGGCTCGAGGCGGCCGGCCTCGCCGGGCTCACCTACAACCCCTTCACGAAGGTCTTTGCGATGGGAACGGACGTGGGCGTGAACTACGTCCTCGCCGCCCGCCGGCCGGCGGGCGCGCGGTGATCCGCGCCGTCCTTTTCGATCTCGACGGCACGCTCGCGGACACCGCGCCGGACATGGCGCGGACCGTGAACGTGATGCGCGAAAGGCGGGCGCTCGATCCCGTCGCCCTCGAACTCGTCCGGCCGCACGTGTCGAACGGCGCGCGCGGCATGATCGGCGCGGCCTTCGGGCTCAAGCCGGAGGATGCCGGCTTTGGCGCGATGCGCGAGGAATTCCTCGAGATCTACGCGGGCATGCTCTGCGTCGAATCGCGCCTCTTCCCGGAAATGCCCGAACTCCTCGAGGCGATCGAGCGCCACCCGCTCGCCTGGGGCGTCGTCACCAACAAGTTCGAGCGCTTCGCGCGCCCGGTCCTGGCGGGCCTGGGCCTCGGCGAGCGCGCCGCGGTGATCGTGGGCGGCGATACCTGCGAGCGCGCCAAGCCTTTTCCCGACCCCTTGCTGCACGCCGCGCGCGAACTCGCACTGGCCCCCTCCACCGTCCTCTACGTGGGCGACGACGTGCGCGACGTCCAGGCTGCCCGCGCCGCGGGCATGCCGGTCCTCGCGGCCGGCTATGGGTACCTGGGGAACGGACCGGGCCCCCATTCCTGGGGCGCGGATGCCGTCGTCGATTCGCCGGCGGGCATCGCGCGGTTCGCGGGGCTCCAGGGCTTCAGCGTCGGCGGGTGAAATGGCGGTATCGCCTGATCGCGGTTTGCCAATCCTCGCGACACGCAAGCCTTGAACCGGGGAACCCGAACCCCATCTAACGGACAAGCGCGGCGCGGCAATGGGCCGGGCGAGTAGAATGGCTTTCGCTGGACCCCGGTTTCCGGGGGCGACCTGGCTTCGACAGGTGCAGTGAAGCGAGCAGGGCATGCCGAGCGCCAACGTCTCGTAAAACCGCTGGAATCGCAAACTTAACTGCGAACGACGAAACGTACGCCCTGGCCGCTTAATACCGGTCAGCTCCGCACCTATTTTTCACTGGGTGGGGCCAGAACACCGGCAGCGGAGTCATAAACAGTGAATCGGAACCCGTCGGGCCACTTGGCGGGGACCTAGATCCAAGGTGGCTGGCGGTGAAAGCCGGGAGCCGGTTCCTGGTCGATCCGCGAGAGCAGAACAACCGGCTACGCATGTAGATCTGTTCGTGGATGGGCATCTGGACGCGGGTTCGATTCCCGCCGCCTCCACCAAACGAGAAGCGCCCTACCCCTTGCAAGGTAGGGCGCCTTCTTTTTCCGGCAAGCACGAAGCGGGGACGTGACCGTCACTTCCTCGAAGCGACCCGCCGGCCACCGACCGTCTCGCGCTCCGCCTCCCTCAGGACGGCTTCGAGATCTCGGCCAGCGCCTGCGCGGCAGGCTGGATCTCCGAACGCTCCACGGCAAAATCGCCCAGGGCCACGATCCCGACCAGCCGCTTGTCCCGGTTGACGACCGGCAAGCGCCGCACCTGGTGCTTGCTCATGACGGTGACGGCCTGCTCGACCGAGTCGTCTTCGTAGGCCCAGGCGATGCCTGGGGACATCACGTCGCGAACCTTCGTGCCGGCATCCTTGCCTTCGGCGACGGCGCGAATCGCGATGTCGCGATGTCGCGATCCGAGATCGTCCCGATCATCCGGTCGTTCTCACCGACGGGCATCATGCCGAAATCCCCATCGCGCATCGTCTTCGCGGCTTCCCCGATCGTCATGTCGGGGCTGATGACCTTCACGTCGCGACTCATCAGTTCCTTGAGCTGTTGCATGTCCGGCCTCCTCGGTGGGTTGTTCACGCGGGCCGCCGCCCGTCAGGCGCGGTCGCGCAGTTCCTCCACGCCCGACTTCTCGGCGCAGTGGTCGCAGCAGAACATCCGGCCGCCCTTCTCCAGGCCGTGACCGACGATGCGCACGCGGCAATGCTCGCAGGTGGGAGCGAGCACGTGGATCGCGCATTGGAAGCTGTCGAAGACATGGGTCCTGCCTTGCGTCACGATCTCGAAGGACTTGTCGTAGTCGTTGCCGCAGGCCTCGCATCTGGCCATGGTGATCCTCCGGGCGGTTGTCCATTGCCGGATCGATTGTCGACCGCGGGAGGGGCTCGATCTGTGCGCTGGCGAACGAATCCGCCATCCCAGGCCGGGCACGGCGCCGGACGCTTTCCCGTCAGACCCAGCCTTGCCGCCAGAGCGCCGGATCCCGCAGCTGCCTCCAGGCCAGGCGCGTCGTCCGGCGCGAATGGACGGCCTCGATCTCGACCCATTCGATGGCGCCTTCCGGCTCCTGCGGCTCGATCACCTTCGTCACGATGAAGTGCTTCTGCCGCGCGATCGGCTGCACGGCCGTCCACTTCGTGAGCAGGAGTTTCTTCGGATGCAAAGGGTTCATCGGAAACATTGTGCCTGCGCCTGCCGCCCACGAGCCGGGACAACGCCTAGTCCTCGATCGCATATCCCCGTTCGCGGAAGATGCGCTCGCAGGCATCGACCACCTGCGCATCGAGCGTGATGCCCCGTTGCGCCGTGATTTCCCGCAAGGCCGCCTCGACGCCGCGGGCGGCGCGGTAGGGCCGGTGCGAACTCATGGCCTCGACGATGTCCGCCACCGCCAGGATCCGCGACTCGAGCAGGATGGCATCCGCCTTCAATCCCTGCGGGTATCCGGAACCGTCGAGCCGTTCATGGTGCTGCAGGATCACCTGCGCGATGGGCCAGGGGAAGGTGACGCCCTTCACGATGTCGAATCCGGTCTGCGGGTGCTGCTTGATCAGCTCGAACTCCACGGGGGACAGCGCGCGGGGCTTGACGAGGATCTCCGAGGGAATCGATATCTTGCCCAGGTCGTGGATCATCGCGGCGAGGCGAAGGCCATGGATGCGCTCCGTATCCAGCCCGAGCTCGGTGCCGAGCCGCACGCAAAGGCCGGCGACCCGCCTCTGGTGCCCGGCCGTGTAGGAATCCCGTTCTTCGACGGTGGCCGCGACGACCTCGATGATCTGCTCGAGGCTCTGCCGGAGGCTTCGCTGGTACTCGGCCCGCGAGACCTCCGTCCGCAACGCGGCGATGCCGAAGGCGAGATCCGAGGCGATTTCCTGGAGGAGCTTGCGCTCGGGGGAGGACCAGGTGTCCGGCGCCGCGCCGTAAAGCGTGAGGCACGCCGCTTTCCCGTCGGGCAGCGCGAACGGCAAGGCAATCGCCGATCGGAATCCGCGCGCGAGGGCCTCCGTGCGCCACAGAGCCATCGATCCATCGGCGGCGATGTCCTCGGAGAATTGGACTTCCGCCGTGCGAAGGGCCCGTCCGGTCGGGCCGTTGCCGGGTTTCGTATTGCCCCAATCGGTGTGGGCGAAAGCGACGAACCCGTCCTCGCGACCGTAATGGGCGATCATCCGAACGCATTTGTCGGGCCCGCTGTCCCCCACCCCGACGCAGGCGAGCCTGTAGCCGCCCGTCTCGACGGCGATACGGCAGAACTCCGCCAGCAGCAGGTCTTCCGTCGCCGAGCCCAGCAGCGCCTGGTTGCTCTCGCTCAACAGCTGAAGCGCCCGTGCCGAGGCCTGCAGGGAGAGTTCCGCGAGATGGCGCTTCGTGTTGTCGCGGATGTTGCACTGGATGACGCTCACGCCCTCGCAGTCGTAGAGGTTGCTCACGAACTCCACGGATATGACGCGCCCGTCTTCCGTCCGCAGGGGCATGTTCTCGTACCGGATGTAGTGCCGCTCCTGGAGCTCGGCGAAGGCCTCCTTGCTGATCGCCGTGTCCTTGAAGCACCCGATCTCCCAGAGCTTCTTGCCCAGGAACTCCTCATGCGAGTATCCGAGCAGCTTGACGAGGAACGGATTGACGTCCTCGATCTGGGCGGTTTGCGCGTTCAGCAGCAGGATGCCGTCCTGTGCGGCCTCGAAAAGGCGCCGGTACCGGGCCTCCGACCGGCGCAGTGCCTTGAGTGTGGGCGATACATCGTCACCCGCGCCCGCGGGCGCCGGATGACCGGCGACGCCGGCCATCGCGAGCGGGCCGGCAGTATTTTCCATGCCGCTCCTTCTTCCGCCTGCGCCGGGCTAGATCTTGCCCATCAGGAAGAGCACCAGCAGGATCACCAGCACCAGTCCCAGGCCCCCAGTGGGTCCATAGCCCCATTGCCGGCTGTGCGGCCAGGCCGGAAAGGCGCCTATCAGGGCAAGCACCAACACGATCAGCAGGATCATTCCCAGGCTCATGACATTCTCCATTCAGGTTCGGTCGCTTTCTCGCGCCGGGGAGCGGATTTCCTCGCCCCCATGGCTACCGTAGTCCTTCGGGGAGACTTGCTCCGTACGGCTGCGCACATACCGCCATAACGCCTGCCGCCCTCACGCCTGTGTGCGCGACCGCACCGAAGCGACCGGGAAGAAAGCGCAGGGTTACGACGTGCAACAGCGCGCCGGCCGCCAGCCGGCACAGGCACTCAGGAGCGCGACATGAAGATCAACAAGGACCAAGTGAAGGGCCGGGTCAACGAGGCCGAGGGCAAGGTAAAGGAAGCCGCCGGCAAGCTGGTCGGCAACGAGAAGCTCGAGGTGAAGGGCAAGATCCAGAAGACGCTCGGCAAGGCCCAGGCGAAATACGGCGACGTGAAGCAGAAGGTGAAGGACGCCGTCTAGTGGCGTCCTCGTGGCCCCGCGCGCGCAAAGGGCTGCCGGCGGCTAGCGGCTGACGGCCGCCTCGCGCACCGGAGCCATTGCCTGGCGCACGTCGTCGAGGGCGAGGACATCGTCCAGCACCTGCCCGATGCGTTCGAGCATGAGGGCCATGTCGTCTTCCGTGTAGTTGAGCGCGGGCGCGAACCCCAGGATGTTGTCGCCGAAGCAGCGGAACACCAGGCGCCGGCGGTACGCGATCTCCGAAATGCGGTCCGGAAGCCTGAGGGCCGGATCGAATCGGCGCTTGGTCGCCTTGTCGGCCACCAGTTCGATGGCGCCCACCAGGCCGCGGCTGCGCACGTCGCCCACGAGCGGGTGCGCGAGCGTAGCCGCGAGCCCCCCCTCGAAGGCCGGGGTGACGCGGCGGGCGTTCGCGAGTATGCCGCCTTCCTCGTAGAGGCGAAGCACTTCCAGCGCCACCGCCGCGCTCACGGGGTGGGCCGAGTACGTGTGCCCGTGCCCCATCGGCATGCCGGCCTTGATGCCGTCGGCGAGCGCCTGGTAGATCTCGTCCGAGACGAACGTCGCGCTCATGGGCACGTAACCCGCCGTCAGGCCCTTGGCGACCGTCATGAGGTCGGGCTCTACGCCCTCGGCCTGGCAAGCGAACATCGGGCCCGTGCGGCCGAAGCCCGTGATGACCTCGTCCGCGAGGAACAGGATGCCGAGTTCGCGGCAGGTGTCATGCATGGCCTTGAGCCAGCCCACGGGCGGAACGACCACGCCGCCGGAGCCCTGCACGGGCTCGCAGAAAAAGGCCGCGACGTTTTCCGCGCCGAGGGCCGCCACCGCGTCGCGAAGCGACTTCACCGAGGCCGCAATGACGGCCCGGGGATCCGGCCCCGCGGCGTGGCGGTAGGGATAGGGCGACGGGAGGTGATGCTGCGTCGGCAGCGGCACGTCGAATCCCGCGTGGAAGGGGGCCAGCGCCGTGAGGCCCGAGCCGACCGCCGTGGAGCCGTGGTAGCCGCGCTCGAGGGCGATGATGTGCTTCTTCGCCGGCCGGCCCGTCACGTTGTAATAGTTCGTGATGAGGCGGATCGCGGTGTCGATGGCGTCGCCGCCGCCCGCGCCGAAATAGACGTGCTGGAGCGAGACCGGCGCCATCGAGACGAGCTTCTCCGCGAGGCGGATGGCGGGCTCGGAGCCGTAGTGGAAATACCCGGTGGCGTAGGGGAGCTTGCGCATCTGCTCCGCCGCGGCCTGCACGACCGATTCCTGGCCGTAGCCCACGTTCACGCACCACAGGCCCGCGAAGGCATCGAGCAGCTCGACCCCGTCCGAATCGACCAGGAACGGCCCGTGCGCTGACTCGAGGATCGTGACGCCGCGCTTCTCGTGCGCGCGGTAGTTGACGACCGGGTGGATCCAGTGACGGCGGTCGGCTTCGACGAGGTGGCGGTCGGTCATGGCGTCGGGAATCAGGCGAGGGTTCTCGAAGAAGGCATCGTAGCCCGCGGCCCCTGCGCTATCGTGCGGAGTTCGCGCGCCGCGCCGCCGCGCCGCGGCTGAATCGCCCCGAAAAAGGGCATTTCCTGCTGCATGCGCACCGAACCGGCTAGTAGCCCTTTGCGCGGTCGACGAGACCGAGCATGGGGCGGCCGTCGCGGTGGGCGCGCACGTTGGCGATGAGGGCATCGACCGCCGTCGGTATCTGCGTTTCGCTCGCGATGTGGGGCGTGAGGTGCACGCGCGGATGCGACCAGAACGGATGCCCGGCCGGCAGCGGCTCCTCGTGCATGACGTCGATGACGGCCTCGGCGAGGTGCCCGCCATCCAGCGCCGCCAGGAGGTCCGCATCGACCAGGTGGTCGCCGCGACCCACGTTCACCACGCTCGCTCCGCGCGGCAGCGCGGCGAAGAGGGACGCCGAGAGGATGCCGCGCGTGTCGGCGGTGAGCGGCAGCAGGCACACCAGCACGTCCGTCCGCGCGAGGAAGGCCTGCAGCTCCTCGCGGCCCGCGAAACCCGCGACGTCCGCGATCGCCGGGCGCGTGCGGCTCCACGCGGCGCAGTCGAAGCCGAAAGCGGCGAGGCGACCCAGCACGTGCCGGCCGAGGACGCCCGCCCCGAGCACGCCGACGCGGGTCGCTGATGCGGGCCGAACCGGCAGCACCTTCCATTCGCCGCGCGCCTGGAGGCGTGCGTATTCGTAAGCGTCGCGGTGGAGGGACAACGCGGCCATGGTCACGAATTCGCCCATGCCCTCGACGATTCCCGGCTCGACCATGCGCACCACGGGCAGTCCCGGCGGCAGGTTCGCCAGGCCGAGGCGGTCCACCCCGGCGCCCGTGCAGAAAAGCACCTCGAGATTCGGGAACTGCGCGAGAAAGTCCGGCGCGATCGACCAGGCGATGAGGTAATGCACGCCGGCCGAGTCGCCCGAGTCCGGCCACACGCGGAAATCGATGTCGGGGGCACGCTCCCGGTGCAGGGCGGCCCACTGGGCGCCACGGACCGGATCCGACTTGTAGAGGATGGCCATGCCTAGCCCAGCGCCTGGTTCACGACGCTGAAGGCGGTCACGTCGCCGCGGCGGCCGGGCGCCTCGCCGCGCACCATCGTGAGGGCCGCGTCGACCTCCGGCATGCCGAGTTCCGCGAGCCACGGACCGAGGCCGAGGGCGCGATCGACATCGGTGCGCAGGAACGTGCCCGCGTGGACCGCGGCCCAGTGGCCGATGAGCGCCTGCGCGCGCACCGCATCCGGCGCCACGACGGGACCGACCACACGCCCATGGCCGAAGCGCCGGCACAGCGCGAAGCCCACGGTCTCGTCACCGCGGTCGAGCGCGATGCCCTCCGAGACCGCGAGAAGCGCGTGCATGAGTTTCGCGCGGCGCAGGCCCGAGGCGGCGAGCCCGAGCTTCACGAGGCGCGGCACGTCGCTCGCGCCCACCGGCCGCAATCGCTCTCCCCGGCCGAGCTTCGTGGGCGGCACGTTGCCCGGGGCGCCCTGGTGCTGCTCGAGCGTGCCGACGACGCGAAACCCCAGCCGCTCGTACATCCTGCGGCCCTCCCGGGTGCCGTTCAGCGTGAGCGAGCGGTCCCCCAGCGTCAAGAGCGCGCGCTCGACGAGCTGGCGCCCGATGCCCCGGCCCTGCCAGCCCGGTTCGACGATCACCATGCCGATCGAGCCGTATCGCGAATCGTGTCGCCACGTGAGCGCCGTGCCGCGCACCTCGCCTTCGGCCATCGCGACCCAGCCGCTGCCGAGCGCCCGGACGAACTCCCAGTCTTCCTCGCGATGGGCCCAGCCCACGGCCCCCGACAACCGGCGCGCCGGTTGGACGTCGCGCGCGGCGAATCGACGGTAGGTCACCTCGGCCGAGGGCTCCATGGAACGGGTTTTCCCTGTGCTTGGAAGGCCCTCATGGTCGCAAAAAGCGGGCGGCAAACTATGCTGGATCGCGCCGCCAAAACAGCTTTTTGTGCGCGAGCGCCCTCGGCATAAGGATGGGGCTGCGGGGGCGCGTATGCTGAAATCGTGCCGTGCCCCGCACCTTGTGCTTCCCGTGTCGCGGGGCCCCTCCCCGACAGGATCCCCGCCCGTGACCTTCCGCCCCAAGTTCATCACCTTCGACTGCTACGGCACCCTCACCCACTTCCGCATCGGCGACGTGACGAAGGAAATCTTCGCCGACCGCATCCCGGCTGGGCGGATGGACGCGTTCCTCACCGACTTCCGCAACTACCGCCGCGACGAGGTGATGGGCGACTGGCGCCCGTACAAGGAAGTGCTGTTCCGCTCCCTCGAGCGCGCGTGCCGGCGCTCGAAGGTGGCCTCGCGGACCGACGACGCCCTGCGGATCTACGAGGCGGTGCCCACCTGGGCCCCCTACCCGGACGTGCCCCCGGGGCTCTCGAAGACCGCGAAGGAGTACCCCCTCGTCATCCTCTCCAACGCCGCGAACGAGCAGATCCACCGGAACGTCGCCCTGCTGGGCGCGCCCTTCGCGCATGTATTCACGGCCGAGATGGCCGGCGCCTACAAGCCGCGACTGCGCGCGTTCGAGTACATGATCGACAACCTCGGCTGCGCGCCGGAGGACATCCTGCACGTCTCCTCGAGCATGCGCTACGACCACATGTCGGCCGCCGACATCGGCATCGAGATGAAGGCGTTCGTGAAGCGCGGGCACGACCCGTTCAACCCTGCCTACGGCTCCGTCGAGATCGACGACATCAACGGCCTGCCGGGCCTCGTGGGGCTGTGACCCCGGGCCCGACGCGATGAAGCCCGAATCCTACTGGCTGGACACCGCGCCGGCCTTCGCCGATTCACCGGGTGCCCTTCCCGATGACGGCCGGGTCGACGTCTGCGTGGTGGGCGGAGGGTACACCGGGCTCGCGGCCGCCTACTGGCTGGCCCGTCACGGCGCCAAGGTGACGCTCGTCGAGGCCGGCGGCATCGCGAGCGAGGCCTCGGGACGCAACGGCGGGCACTGCAACAACGGCCTCTCGCCGGGGTACGCGAGCGTGGTTTCCGCCTTCGGGGCGGAGCGGGCCCGCGCCATGTACCACGATTTCGAGGCGGCCGTGACCGCCGTCGAGTCGCTCGTGCGCGAGGAATCGATCGACTGCGACTTCGGCCGTTGCGGCAAGCTCAAGATGGCGGTGAAGCCCGGGCACTACGACACGCTCGCGCGCTACTACGAAGCCATGCACCGCGACGTGGATCCGGGCATGGAGCTCATCGGTCCGGAACGCGTCCGGCAGGAGATCGACACCCCAGAAATCTTCGGCGCGCTGCTGCAGAAGACCAGCGCCCAGCTGCACCCCGGCCGGTTCGGGGTCGGCCTCGCGCAGGCGGCGCAGCGCCGCGGCGCGCGCATCTTCACGAACGCCCGCGTGACCGGGCTCGACCGCCTGGACGGCTACGCCCACCGCGTGACCACGACGCGCGGCACCCTCGAGGCCGCCCGCGTCTTCCTCGCCACCGGCGCCTCGCAGGACGGCCCATGGCCGTGGCTGCGCCGGCGCATCGTGCCGGTGGGCAGCTTCATGGTGGCCACCGAGCCCCTGCCGAAGGACGTCATCGCGCGGCTCATGCCCCACCGGCGCAATTACGTGACCTCGCGAGAGATCGTGAACTACTTCCGGATCACGCCGGACGATCGCCTCCTCTTCGGGGGACGGGCGCGCTTCGCGATGTCGACCCCGAAGATCGACCTGGAAAGCGGCGGCATCCTGCGCACGACCATCGCGCGCATGTTCCCCACGCTCGCCGACGTGCGCATCGATTACTGCTGGGGCGGCCTCGTCGACATGACGCGCGACCGCCTGCCCCGCGCGGGCGAACGCGACGGGCTTTATTATTCGATGGGCTACAGTGGCCACGGGGTGCAGATCGCCATACGCATGGGCGAGGTGATGGCGGACCTCCTCTCGGGCAGGCCGGTCGCGAGCCCGTGGGTGGGGCTCGAGTGGCCCGCGATTCCCGGCCACTTCGGCAAGCCCTGGTTCCTGCCCCTCGTGGGCGCCTATTACCGAGTCAAGGACGCGATCGAGTAACGCGAGAGAAAAGGCCGACGCCATGGACGACACCCCGATGCCCCCCCTCCGACTGGACGACCTGGATCGCCGTCGCATCGACGCGGCGCTTCGCGGAGGCACTTCCCGCCGCGATGCGCTTCGCCTGCTGGCGGCGATGGGGCTCGGCGCAACGGCCGGCGCGAGCCTGCTCGCCCTGCCCTCGGACGCGCGCGCCCAGGCCCCGAGGAAGGGCGGCCGCGTCCGCGCCGCGGGCATTTCCATGTCCGCGGCGGACACGCTCGACCCCGCCAAGGGCTCGCACTCGACGGACTACACGCGCCACTATCTCTTCTACTCGGGCCTCACGCAGCTCGACGGCACGCTCACGCCCCAGCCCGCGCTCGCCGAGGAGATCCGCCACGAGAAGGCGCAGGTGTGGACCTTCACGCTGAGAAAGGGTGCGCGCTTCCACGACGGCTCCCCCCTCACCCCGGCGGACGTCGTGTACTCGCTCACGCGGCACAGGAATCCCGCGACCGCCTCCAAGGTGAAGACGGTCGCCGAGCAGTTCGCCGAGGTGAAGGCGAGCGGCCCGAACCAGGTGCAGGTGCGCCTCGCCACGCCCAACGCGGACCTGCCCGTGATCCTGGCGGCCTCGCACTTCCTCATCGTGAAGGACGGCGCCGCCGACTTCGCCACCGCCAACGGCACCGGCCCCTTCACCTGCAAGGAGTTCAAGCCGGGCGTGCGGACGCTGGCGGCCCGCTTCGAGGGCTACTGGAAGCCCGGCCGCCCCTACCTGGACGAGGTGGAACTCATCGGCATCCCCGACGAGCCGGCCCGCGTGAACGCGTTGCTCGCCGGCGACGTGCAGATCGCGATCGCCATCAACGCGCGCTCGACGTCCCGCGTGAAGTCCTCGCCGGGATTCGCCATCCTCGAGACGAAGTCGGGCCTCTACACCGACCTCATCCTGCGCCAGGACCAGGCGCCCGGAAAGAACCCGGATTTCGTGCTGGCCATGAAGCACCTCATCGACCGCGAGCAGGTGAAGAGCGCGATCTTCCGCGGTTTCGCCGTCGCGGCGAACGACCAGCCGCTGCCGCCCACGCACCGCTACTTCAACGCGAGCCTGCCGCAGCGCGCCTTCAACCTCGACAAGGCGAAGTTCCACCTGCAGAAATCCGGATTCGCCGGCCAGAAGTTCCCGATCGTGGCCTCCGCCGCGGCGGAAGGCTCGATCGACATGGCGGTGCTGCTGCAGCAGTCCGCGGCGAAGATCGGCCTCACGCTGCAGGTGAACCGCGTGCCCGGTGACGGCTACTGGTCCAACCACTGGATGAAGCACCCGCTCGGCTTCGGCAACGTGAACCCGCGCCCGAGCGCGGACCTGCTCTTCACCCAGTTCTTCAAGTCCGACGCGCCGTGGAACGTCTCGGGCTGGAAGAACGACCAGTTCGACCAGCTCCTCCTCGCGGCACGCGCCGAGGCGGACGAAGCCAAGCGCAAGGCCCTCTACGGCGACATGCAGGTGATCGTGCACGAGAAGTGCGGCGTGGGGATCCCGGTGTTCATGAGCTACGTCGACGGCTTCACCGCGAAACTGAAAGGCCTCACCTCGATTCCGGCCGGCGGCTTCATGGGGTACATGTTCGCCGAGCACGTCTGGCTCGATGCCTGAGCCGGCGCGCGGGCTGCCCGGCGCCCTCGGCCGTTTCCGGGGGAGCCTGCCCGCGCTCGTCGTTCAGCGTGTGGCGGTCGGCCTCGTCACCCTCGTCGTCGTCTCGGCCATCATCTTCGCCATCACGTCACTTCTGCCGGGCGACGCGGCCCAGGCGATCCTCGGCCAGGCCGCTACGCCGGAGGCCGTCGCGGCCCTGCGCGCGCAGTACGGCCTGGACCAGCCCGGCCCCCTGCGCTACCTGCACTGGCTGGCGGGCCTCGCCACGGGCGACCTTGGCAGGAGCTACACCGCGGGCGTGCCCGTGGCCGATCTCATCGCCGGGCGCCTGCCCAAGTCGCTGATGCTCGCCGCCACCACGGCGGCGGTGTCCGTGCCCATCGCCCTCACGATCGGCATCGTCTCGGCGATGATGCGCGGCGGCCCGGTCGACCGCGCGCTCAATCTCATCACCCTCTGCATGGTGGCGGTGCCGGAATTCCTGGTCGCGACGATCGCGGTGCTCGTCTTCGCCGTGAAGCTCGGCTGGCTCTCGGCGCTCTCGAACGCCATGGACATCGCCACCCCGACGCAGTTCGTGCGCGCGTACGCGATGCCCGTATTCACGCTGTGCTTCGTCATCATCGCGCAGATGGCCCGCATGACCCGCGCCGCCGTGATCGACCAGTTGTCCGCCTCGTACGTCGAGATGGCCTTGCTCAAGGGCGCGCGGCCGGCGCGCGTGGCGCTTCGCCACGCCCTGCCCAACGCGATCGGTCCCATCGCCAACGCGGTGGCGCTGTCGGTCTCCTACCTGCTGGGCGGCGTCGTGATCGTGGAGGCCATCTTCAGCTACCCCGGCGTCGCCACCCTCATGGTCGACGCCGTCACGAACCGCGACATGCCCATCGTGCAGGGCTGCGCCATGATCTTCTGCGCGGGCTACCTGCTCCTCGTGCTCGCGGCGGACCTCATCGCCATCGCGGCCAACCCGCGGCTGCGCCACCGATGAGCGCGGTCGCCCGTCTCGCCACCCTGCCCTGGCCCGGCCGCATCGGCCTCGCCATCGTGGCGTTCTGGCTCGCGATGGCGGCCTTCGGCGGCTTCCTCGCGCCCCACGACGTCGGCGCCATCGTCTCGCAGGACGTCTTCGGCGCCTTCAGCGCGCGACACCCGCTGGGAACCGACTACCTCGGCCGGGACATGCTGAGCCGCATCCTGCACGGCTCGCGCTTCACCATCGGGCTCGCGCTCGCCGCGGCCCTCGCGGCCAGCACCTGCGGCACGGCCATCGCGCTCGTCGCCGCCACGGCCGGCGGCTGGGTCGACGAGGCCGTGAGCCGCGTGATGGACGCGTTCATCTCGATCCCGAGCAAGATGCTCGCCCTCGTGATGGTGGCCGCGTTCGGGTCGTCGCCCGCGTTGCTCATCCTGACGGCGGCCCTGAGCTACACGCCCGGCGCCTTCCGCATCGCGCGCGCCCTGGCCGTCAACGTGCGCACGCTCGACTTCGTCCAGGCTGCCCGCGCGCGCGGCGAGGGGCTCCCCTATATCGCGGCCGTCGAGATCCTGCCCAACATGGTGAACCCGATGCTGGCCGACTTCGGCCTGCGCTTCGTGTTCGTCGTGCTGCTGCTCTCGGGGATGAGCTTCCTGGGGCTGGGCGTGCAACCGCCCGACGCGGACCTGGGATCGCTCGTGCGCGAGAACATCTCGGGGCTCTTCGAGGGAGCGCCAGCGGTGATCGTTCCCGCGGCGGCCATCGCGACGCTCACCGTCGGCGTCAACATGCTCATCGACAGCGTCTCGGGGCGCGCCCGCGCGGTGGAGGCCTGATGGACCCGCTCGTCCGGGTGGAAGGCCTTCGCATCACCGCCCGCAAGCCCACGGGCGAGGCGGCCGTTCTCGTGGACGACGTCGGCTTCGAGATCCCGAAAGGCGAGGTGCTCGCACTGATCGGCGAATCGGGATCCGGCAAGACCACCGTGGCGCTCTCGCTGCTGGGCTACGCGAGGCCGGGATGCCGCATCGAGTCCGGGCGAATCGTCGTCGATGGCATCGACGTCCTGTCGCTCGACGACGAGGGCCGCTACGGCCTGCGTGGCCGCAAGGTCGCGTACATCGCGCAAAGCGCCGCGGCGGCCTTCAACCCGATGAAGCCGCTGATGGACCAGGTGATCGAGGCCGCGCTCATCCACGGCACGGCGACCCGGGCGGCGGCCGAAGCCAAGGCCGTGGCGCTCTTCGCCGACCTGGCGCTACCCGATCCCGGAGGCATCGGCCGGCGCTACCCGCACCAGGTCTCCGGCGGCCAGCTGCAGCGGCTCATGGCGGCCATGGCGCTCATCACCGACCCGGGACTCGTGGTGCTCGACGAGCCGACGACGGCCCTCGACGTCACCACCCAGATCGAGGTGCTGCGCGCCTTCCGCGCCGTCGTGCGCGACCGCGGCGCGACGGCCGTGTACGTCTCCCACGACCTCGCGGTCGTCGCGCAGATGGCGGACCGCATCGTCGTGTTGAACGGCGGCCGCGCGCGCGAATCCGGGACGGTGGACCAGGTGATCAACCACCCGCGCGACGAGTACACGCGCCGGCTCGTGGCGGCCGCGGCACCGCAGCCGCGCGGCGAGCCCCGGGGGGCGGTCGAGACGCCGCTGCTCGAGGTGCGCGCGCTCGTGGCCGGCTACGGGCGCCTCGACCGCGACGGGCTGCCCGCCGCCCGCGTGCTGGAGGACATCGACCTCACGATCGCGCGCGGCGCGGCCGTGGGCGTGATCGGCGAATCCGGGTGCGGCAAGACGACCCTGGCGCGCGTGATCGCAGGACTCGTACCGGCGGCCCGGGGCGACGTGCGCTTCGACGGGCAGCCGCTGCCCACGGACCTTCGGCACCGTTCGCGCGAGCAGTTCCGACGCATCCAGATCGTCTTCCAGAACGCGGACACGGTGCTCAATCCCGCGCATTCCATCGAGCGCATCCTCGCGCGGCCGCTCGCGTTCTACCGCGGCCTGCGCGGCGAGGCCGCCCGCGCGCGCATCGCGCAACTGCTCGATCTCGTGAAGCTGCCGGCGAGCGTGGCCTCGCGCCGCCCGTCCGAGCTCTCGGGCGGCCAGAAGCAGCGCGTGAACCTGGCCCGCGCCCTCGCCGCCGACCCGGACCTCATCCTGTGCGACGAGGTCACCTCCGCGCTCGACACGGTGGTGGGCGCCGCGATCCTCGACCTGCTGGCGGACCTTCGACGGGAACTGGGCGTGTCCTACCTCTTCATCAGCCACGACATCTCGACGGTGCGTGCCGTCTGCGACGAGGTGGTCGTCCTCTACGCGGGACGCAAGGTCGACGCGGGCGACCGCGCGGCGATGGGACATCCGCCGTTCCATCCCTACGCCGACCTGCTCATCGCCTCCGTGCCTGCGCTGCGCATCGGATGGCTCGACGCGCTGCCGCGCCGGCTCGCGGCCTCGCTCCCCCCGGTGGGCGAGGCGCTCGACGAAGGCCTCTGCCCTTTCCTGCCGCGCTGCGCCGTGCGCCGCGCCGGCCGATGCGACACCACGCCGGCCCCGAAGCAGGTGCTGCCCGGCGGGCGCGAGATCCTCTGCCACGTGTCGCTCGACGAGCTCGCGCGCATCCAGTCCGGGGGCGCGGCATGAGCGCGCGCGTCGTGATCGTCGGGGCGGGGCCGGCCGGCGTGCGCTGCGCCGAGGCGCTGGTCGCGGCAGGACTTCGCCCCGTCCTGGTCGACGAGTCGACGCGCGACGGCGGCCAGATCTACCGCCGCCAGCCCGAGGGCTTCCGCCGCTCCGGCGAGACGCTCTACGGATCCGAGGCGCGCAAGGCGGCCTCGCTTCACGCGGCCTTCGACCGCCTGCGCGACCGCATCGACTACCGGCCGGACACCCTGGCGTGGAACGTCGCAGCCGCCGAGCTGCACGTGATCCGCGAAGGCCTTGCCGGGGCGCTGCCGTGGGATGCCCTCGTGCTGTGCCCCGGCGCCGTCGACCGCCTGATGCCCGTCCCGGGCTGGCACCGGGCCGGCACGTTCTCGCTCGGCGGCGCGCAGGTCGCGCTCAAGGGCCAGGCGTGCGCGATCGGCCGGCGCACCGTCTTCGCGGGCTCGGGGCCCCTGCTCTATCTCGCAGCCTCCCAGTACGCGCAGGCCGGCGCCGAGGTCGCGGCGGTCCTCGACACGTCCACATTCGGCCAGTCGCTGCGCGCCCTGCCGGGACTCGCGGCGAAGCCGGGCCTCCTCGCGAAGGGAGCCGGGATCCTCGCCGGCCTTCGGCGCCGCGGCATCCCGGTGCGCCGCGGCATCCGTCCCGTCGCGATCGAGGGCGACGACGATCACGGCGTGCGCGGCCTTTCCTGGAAGGACGCCGCCGGAATCCCGCACCGCACCGACTGCGATGCGGTCGCCCTGGGCTGGCACCTGCGGCCGGAGACGCAGCTCGCGGAACTCGCCGGCTGCGAGTTCGCGTGGGACGCGCTCACGCGCCAGTGGCTGCCGCGCATCGACGAGGACGGACGCATCGCGACGCGCGGCGTCTACCTCGCGGGCGACGGCGCTCGCGTGCTGGGCGCCGATGCCGCGGAGGACAACGGCCGGCTCGCGGCCTTCGCCGCGCTCGCCGACCTCGGCCTGCCGGTGGAACCTTCGCGGCCGCCGCGCCTTCGGGAGCGTCTCGCCAACCACCGCCGTTTCGCCGACGCGCTCGCGCGCGCGTATCCGTGGCCCGCGCACCTGGCGACGACGATGCCCGACGAGACACTCTTGTGCCGGTGCGAGGGTCTCACCGCAGGCCAGCTGCGCGAGACGGCAAAGGACACCGGCGCGTGCGAGCTGAACCGGGCGAAGGCGCTCATGCGTGTCGGCATGGGACGCTGCCAGGGCCGATTCTGCGGTCACGCGGCGGCCGAGGTGCTCGCGGCGGCGGGCGGAATTCCGCCCGAGACCGTGGGGCGCCTGCGCGCCCAGGCACCCGTGAAGCCCCTCGCGATCGCCACCGATGCACTCCCCCCTCCCTCCGAACCCGAGGCACAAGGCCGGTAAGGTTTTTGTGCTGTGCCCGCCCCCGAAAACGACACAGGCGAACGGTGGGCCGATTCGCGAAAGGCATCTTCTGCTCGCTTCGCGGGTCTAGATTTCGGCGGGTATATCCACGATAACGCCCGGAACAATGCCGCGACCGGGCGACGCCAACGTCACGGGAGACCTCGCCTTGAACAAACTTCACCCCCTTCGCTACGCGATCGCCCTTGCCTTCGCGATGCCTGCGGTCGCCCTCGGCGCCGAGAGCGCATCCGCCGATTCCGCGTCGCCCGACACGCCCGCCACCAAGCTCGCCCAGGCGCAGGCCCCGGCCGCCGCCGGGCAGGCCGCGCCGGCCGCCGTCGAGAAGTTCTCGGTCACCGGCAAGCGCGAGCAGTATCGCGGCGACGTGGCGGTCGACGACCTGCCGCAGTCGGTCCAGGTGATCACGGGCGAGACCCTCAAGCAGATCGGCGCGGTCAAGCTGAACGACGCGCTCGACATCGCGACGGGCGTCGCCCGCCAGAACACCTTCGGCGGCCTCTGGGACGGCTTCGCGATCCGCGGCTTCGCGGGCGACCTCAACGTTCCCTCGGGCTACCTCGTCAACGGCTTCAACGGCGGGCGCGGGTTCGGCGGCATCCGGGACACCTCGTCCATCGACCGCATGGAGATCCTGCGCGGGCCGACCTCGGCGATCTTCGGCCGGGGCGAGCCTGGCGGCACGGTGTCCATCACCACCAAGAAGCCCCAGTTCAAGACAGAAGGCAGCGGGACGGTCAGCTTCGGCAGCCACAGCTTCCGCCGCCTCGAGGGCGACATCACCGGCGCCGTCGCCGATTCGGTGGCCCTGCGCCTCAACGGGGCCTACGAGGACGCCGACAGCTTCCGCGACACGGTGCACACGAAGCGCGAGTTCCTCTCGCCCTCGGCTCTCTTCCGGCTGGGCGCGAACACGACGCTGTCGTACGAATACGAATGGTCGAAGCAGGAAATCCCGTTCGACCGCGGCGTGGTCGCCTTCAACAACCAGCTGGGCATCATTCCCAACTCGCGCTACCTCGGCGAACCCGGCGACGGCCCGACCAAGGCGGACGTGCGCGGCCACCAGCTCGAGCTGCAGCACAGCCTGAGCACGCGCTGGACGCTGCTGGTCGGCGCGACCCATCGCACGACCGAACTCGACGGCATCGGCCAGAACCCGGAGCTCGCCGCGGCCCGCCAGCCGTTCCTCGTCGACGGCCAGACCCTGTCGCGCCAGCGCCGATTCACGGACTACGGCTCGACCGACAGCGTCCTGCGCGGCGAGGTGAGCGGCAGCTTCAAGCTGGCCGACATGACGCACCACGTCCTCTTCGGGGCCGACGTCGAGAAGTTCGAGCTCGATCGCCTCCAGACGCGCTACCGCCCCCCCGCGTTCAACGCCGGCTCGTCTCTCGCCACGCTGAACGCGGTCAACATCTTCAACCCGGTCTACGGCAACGCGCCGCTCGCGAATCAGAACGTCTTCAACGACACGGAAAAGCAGGACTCGACCGGGCTCTATTTCTCCGACCAGATCGACCTGTCGCGCGCCTGGAAGCTGCGGTTCGGCGGCCGGTGGGATTCCTTCAAGCAGGAGATCGACAACCGGCTCGCGACCCAGCAGCCGCCGAAGCAGGACGTCAGCCAGTTCAGCCCGCAGGCCGGCCTCATGTTCCGCGTGAGCGACGACGTGAGCCTCTACGCCGCGTACGGCGAGGGATTCCGCCCGAACAGCGGGTTCGACGTGAACCGCAATCCGTTCGAACCGGAGCTCACCAAGTCCTACGAAGCGGGGGCGCGCTATTCCTCCTACGACGGGAAGATGTCCGGAACCATCGCCGTGTTCAAGATGGAGAAGACCAACGTGCTCACGGCGGACCCGGTGAACGCCGGCCAGTCGATCGCGATCGGCGCGGCCGAGAGCCGGGGCATCGAGGTCGATTTCGCCGGCCAGCTGCCCGGGCGCATCGACGTCATATTCTCCTACGCCTACACCGACGCCTACTCGGCCACGGATGTGCGCGACGTGGACTTCGGTCGGGTCGTGGCGAGCGGGGATCCCCTCATCAACATTCCGAAGCACAACGCGAGCCTGCTCGCCTCGCGGAACTTCGACCTCGACGGTCACCGGCTGAACCTCGGCGGCGGCGTGAAGTACATCAGCAGCCGCCTGGGCGAAACCGGCACCAACTTCTACCTGCCGTCCTACACGCTGGTGCGGATCTTCGGCAGCTACGACATCACCCGGAATTTCACCGTCTCCGGCGAAATCAACAACCTGACCGACAAGGTGTACTACCCGGCCTCGTTCGCGGCGCTGTGGGTGGCCGCGGGAGCACCGCGCGAATACCAGATCCGCGGCACCTACCGGTTCTGACCCGGCGGGCGCGATGCCGGCGCTCCCGGCACCGTCCCCATGAAAAGCGCGAGCCGGGGCTCGCGCTTTTCATTTCTGGATGTCGTTCCCCGTCACCCGCCGTCTGGCCCCGGACGGCGTCCCGGCCTGCGGCGCCGGGCTGTCCAGAGCGCGAGGCCCGTCGCGAATGCGACGAGCGGCACGCCGCCGGCCAGTGCCAGCGCCACGCACCAGGCGATCCCGAACCAGCGGCCCGTGTGCAGCGGGTAGATCCAGTCGAAGACCGCGGCGCCGGCCTGTGCGTGCTCGAGCGGCACGAGGCGCGTGACCTGGCCGCTGGCCGAATCGAGCCACACGCGATGCATCCCCTGCGTCTCGTTGTCACCGGTGCGCCGAAGCCGCACGAGGACCGGATCTTCCGGTGACTTCGCCACGACGCGCACGGCGCGGGCGCCGGGCACGAGCGATTCGGCGTGCGCCGCGAGCGCATCGAGCGTGCAGGGCGAGCACGGCGCGGACACTGCGGCCGGCACGGCCGGTGCGGCCGCAGGCGACGCGATGGCGGTCACGAGCGACGACACGGGCCCCGCGAACACAAGCACGAGCCCCGTGATCGCATTGAGCGCGAGCAACGGCATCGCCGCCATGCCCAGCACCCGGTGCAAGTCCGTCGCGAACGCGCGCCACCCGTCCCGCGCCCGCAGCCGCAGCACGAACTTCCACGCGCGGGCATTCACGGGCCAGGCGAGCGCGATTCCCGTCACCGCCGAGACGAGGAGCACGAGACCCGCCAGCACGGCCACCCACTCGGCCCACGGGCCGGCGAGGAACCGCGTGTGAAGGCGGAAGAGGAACGCAAAGGCCATCGGCCGCGCGCGCTCGTCGGCCAGCACGCGGCCATCGCGGGGATCGACCTCGAGCGTGCGGCCCCACTTGCCGTCCAGCATCACGTCGATGCGATCGCCCCGGGGCGCGATCTCCACGGAGCCGGCGCCCGGATCCGCCTTGCGGGCCGCCGCGGCCGCCCGTTCCCACGCGCCCGCCGGCGCGTCCATCGGCCCAAGGCGCCCGGCGGCTTCCGGCCTGATGACGAGCATCGCGCCCGAAAGCGCGATCGCGACCGCCGGCAGGGCGAACAGCAGCGCCCCCCAGCGGTGCAGGCCGAGCAGGGCTTTGCGGATGGCGGGTGTCATGGTGGGGGCGTCCTCGCCGCAGGGTACCCGGAGTGCCGCCGAAGAAAATGCCGCGCACGGGCGCAAATCAGAAGAATCGCGCGATGCCGTGCGCGGCTTGGCAACCTCCGCGCGCCGCGGCGGGAGGTACCATTCGACCTGACCCCATGCCGCCCGCCGCCTCCACGACCGAAGTCCGCTTCGTGCGTCTCGCCGAGACCTCCCGGCCGGCGGTCGCCTTCGAGGTGGATGGAGCCCCGGCCCGCGCGCTCGAGGGCGACACGCTTCTCACCGCGCTCCTGGCGAGCGGTCACCGGGTGCGCCGGTCGGAATTCGGCGGTGAGGCGCGCGCCGGCTTCTGCCTCATGGCCGCCTGCCAGGATTGCTGGGTCTGGACCGCCGCAGGCGAGCGCCTGCGCGCGTGCTCCACGCCGGTCACGGCCGGCATGCGAATCCTGACGACCGATCCGTGGACATCCACATGAGCGAAACGGGGGCCTGCGACGCGATCGTGGTCGGCGGCGGAATCGTCGGCACTTCCGCGGCCTTCTTCCTGCGCCGCCGGGGCCTCGCGGTGACGCTCCTCGAAAGGCGCCTGTGCGGGCAGGAGGCCAGCGGCGTGAACTTCGGCAACATCCGGCGGCAGGCACGCCCCATCGAGCAACTGCCGCTCGCGAACCGTGCCTATGCGATCTGGGAGCGCCTGCCCGAGCTCGTCGGCGAGGACTGCGAGTTCCTGCCGGCCGGGCACCTGCGCATCGGCTACGCCGAGGATCGCGAGGAAGTATTCCGCCAGTACGCGCGCGACGCCGAGCCGTTCGGGCTCGGCCTCGAGATCAGCGTCGGCCCGGAAGTGAGGAAGCGATTCCCCTACCTGTCGCCGGAGGTGAAAGCGGTCTGCCTCGCGCCCCGCGACGGCCACGCGAACCCACGCCTCGCCGCGCCGGCTTTCGCCCGCGCCGCCCGCGCCGCCGGCGTCACGGTGAACGAGAACACCATCGTCACCGGCATCGGGAAGTCGGGCGAGGATTTCCGCGTCGCCACGGCGAAGGGCGAATGGCGCGCGCCGCTGGTGCTCGTCGCGACCGGCGCCTGGGCCGGCCCGCTGTGCGAGTCGCTGGGAGAGCCCGTGCCGCTCGAGGTGCGCTCGCCGCAGATGGGCGTCACGGAGCCGACGAACTACCGCATCCGCCCGACGCACGACGTCTCCACGACGCACAAGCCGGAGGCGCTCTATTTCCGCCAGGTGAAGCGCGGCAACATCGTGTTCGGCGGGTGCGCGTCGGGCCCGGCGGACCCGGTGGCGGGCCGCTCGCGCGTGCTGCCGGAAAGCACCCTCCTCCAGCTGCCGCAGTTGCGGCGGCTCGCCCCGGCGCTCGGCCAGCTCAACGTGATCCGCGTCTGGGGCGGGATCGAGGGCTACCTTCCCGACAGCCTGCCCGTCGTCGGGCCCAGCGAAAAATGGCCCGGCCTCTACTACGCTTTCGGTTTCTGCGGCCACGGCTTCCAGACGGGCCCCGGGGTCGGCGACGCGATGGCCGAGCTCATGGCCACCGGCACCACTGCCACGCCCCTCGGCGCGTACTCCCTCGCCCGTTTCCGCGCGGCAGCCTGAGCGAGACCGCACGATATTTCGCCGCCCCCCCGGAAAACCCCCGGCCCGTGCCGGCGGCGGGGCGTTCTTGGAACGAATCGCGGGCCGGCGGCGTGATCCAATCGAGCTTTCGGGCCCTGCCCACCCTCAGGAGAATCGACATGACCCGGACCTCCCGACTTGCCCTGGCCGCCGCGCTCGCGATGGCCCTCGCCGCCCCAGCCGCCTTCGCCCACGGCACCTGGTTCATGCAACGCGCCAACCAGCTCGCCATGATCTTCGGCGTCGGCGGGGACGACCTCGACATGGTGAAGCGCCTGCCGAAGGTCTCCGGCTTCAAGGCCTTCGACGCCGACCAGAAGGAGGTGCCCGCCAAGCTGGAGGTCGCCGGCCCGCTCGTGATCGTCGCTTCGGAGGCGAAGCCCCCGATCGTATCGGCGTGGATGGACTACGGCGTGTGGACCAAGACCAAGGACGGCAAGTGGCACGCCAAGGGGATGGACGAGGTGCCCGATGCCATCGTGGCCGAGCACACGTACAAGTACGCCGTTCATGTCCGCGGCGACCTGACCGGCCCGCTCGGCCCGCTGGAAGGCCAGCGGCTTCAGATCCTGCCGCTCGCGAAGAAGCTCCCCGACAAGATGGGCGCCCCGCTCAAGCTGAAGGTGGTGTTCGACGGCAAGCCGGTGAAGGGCGCGAAGATCCTCACCGACTTCGTGAACGACCCCGACATGAAGCCGCTCAGGACGGCGGCGGACGGCACGGTCACCATCAAGATCCGCAACCAGGGCCCCAACGTGGTCGTCGCCATCCACGAGGCGAAGCCGGCCGAGCCGGCGAAGACGAAGATCGACGAGCATCTCGCATCGCTGTCCTTCGCGCTGCCCCACCTGCCCGAGTAGCGCGCTGCCTCGCCCGCGGACGGGCGGTCAGGTCGAATGGCCGAGGATAGTCTGGGTCTCGAGGTATTCCTCGAGACCCGCCACGCCGTACTCGCGCCCGTTACCGGACTGCTTGAAGCCGCCAAAGGCCGCGAAGGGGCTCCACTCGGGATAGTTGATGTGCACTTGCCCGGCGCGAAGGCGCTTCGCCACGCGGCGGGCATGCTCGAGGTCCCGCGACTGCACGTAGCCCGCGAGGCCGTACACCGTCCCGTTCGCGATCGCGATGGCCTCCTCCTCGTCGCGGTACGGGATCACGCTGAGCACGGGCCCGAAGATCTCCTCGCGGGCGATGCGCATGTCGGGGCGCACGCGCGAGAAGACGGTGGGGCGGACATAGAATCCGCTCGCGAGGCCCGCCGGCCGCCCGGGGCCGCCAGCCACGAGCTTCGCGCCTTCATCGATGCCGGCCTGGATCAGGGCCGCCACCTTGCGGAACTGCGCCGCGTTCGCGAGCGGGCCGAGCTGCGTCGCTTCCGCGCGCGGCTCGCCCACGACGAGGGACTCGGCCGCGGCCTTCGCGAGCGCCTCGACCTCGTCCAGCCTCTCCACCGGAACCAGCATGCGCGTGGGCGCGCTGCACGACTGGCCGCAATTGCGGAAGCCGGCCGCGACGCCCTTCACGACCGCCACGCCGAAATCGGCGTCCGGCAGCAGGATGTTGGCCGACTTGCCGCCGAGTTCGAGCGTCACGCGCTTCACCGTGTCCGCGGCCGCCTTCGCGACGAGGACGCCGGCCCGCGTGGAACCCGTGAGCGAAATCATGTCGATGTCCGGGTGGGAGGACATCGCCGCCCCCACCGCGTCGCCGGTCCCGTTTACGAGGTTGAAGACGCCCGGCGGGGTGTCCGCCTCCTCCATCACGCGCGCGAACACGAGCGCGTTGAAGGGCGAGAGCTCGCTGGGCTTGAGGACGACCGTGCAGCCCGCGGCGAGCGCCGGCGCCACCTTGCAGGCGATCTGGTTGAGCGGCCAGTTCCACGGCGTGATGAGGCCACAAACGCCGATGGGCTCCTTGCGCACGAGCATCGTGCCCTCGGGGCGCTCGAACGGATAGGACTTCAGGACGTCGATGGCGGCCTCGATGTGGCGGGCTCCCAGGACGACCTGCATGGCCTTAGCGAAGGAGAGCGCGACGCCCATCTCGCGCGAGAGCACGGCGGCCAGCTCGCCCGCGCGGCGGCGGTACACGGCGAGGATGCGCTCGAGGAGCGCGAGCCTTTCCTCGCGGCTCGACCGCGAATAGGTCGCGAAGGCCTCGCGGGCCGCCGCCACCGCGGCATCGACGTCGGCGGCGTTGCCGCCCGCGACGCGTGCGAAGGGTCGTTCCGTCGACGGATCGACCACCTCGATGGCCACGGGCGCGGCGGGAGCGACCCAACGGCCCCCGATGAAGAAACGATCGCCCGACTCGTAGGCCTCGCTCTCGCGGGCCGGGGCGGCGACGGCGTTCATGGCATTCCCCTCAGAAGTAGCGCGCCCAGCCCTGCGTGGTGGTGCGCTTGAAGTTCGCGAAGGCGCGGCACGGCGGGTAGAGCACGGGCACGAGCGCGAGCCACGTGATCCACACGGGCACCATGGAATCGAACCCGAAGCGCGCGCCGTGATTGGCGCCGAACGCGGCCACCGCGAGCTTCTGCAGGACGAGCAGCAGCAGCAGGTGGAAGACGTAGTAGAACATCGGCGCCCCGCCGAACGTGACGAAGACGCGCGTGAGCGCGTTCCTCGCGCTCTCCCAGGCGGCCATGCCGAGGAAGCCCCCGCCGAGCGTGAGGAGCAGGAAATCGAGCGACGGCGGGTACTTCGTGTAGTTGAGGAAGGACATCGCGGTGCGAAGGCCGTCCGCCTGCGCGACCCACGGCAGCGTCTCGCCGTAGAAGTTGGTGCCGCGCAGCAGCAGCAGTAGCGAGAGCGAGCCCAGGCCCAGCCGCAGAAACGTGCCGCGGCGCACGGCCGCCTCGACGCCACGGCCGAACAACGGGCCGGCGAGCCATCCCAGCACGATCACGCCGATCCACGGCAGTAGCGGGTAGCTCACCTTGACCTTCACGGGCCCGTCGGCGACGAGCAAGCCCCGGTCGTGCAGGATCGTCCACAGGGGGTAGCCCGCCTCGCCCGGCTTGAAGTCGATGGGCGTGAGCAGGTTATGGCCGAAGACGAGTGCAAGTCCTACCGCCCAGAGCACGCCGCGTGGAAGGCGGTGCAGCGCCGCGAGCGCAAGCATGCTGAGGCCGATGACCCAGATCACCTGCAGGTAGAGGGTCTTCATCGGCAGGTCCCCCGTCCAGGCAAAGCTCACGACGGTGACCTCCAGGAAGACGAGGAGCAAGCCACGCTTGGCGAGGAAGCCGCCCGCCGGCCGCTCGCCGCCCGAGGCGGGGTGTGCGTAGAGCCAGGCCGACAGACCCGTGAGGAAGACGAACATCGGCGCGCAAAAGTGCGCCGCGAGGCGGCTGAAGAAGATGGCGGGATCGGTGGTCACCGCGTCCATCGGGTCGGCAACCTGTTTGTGCAGGTAGAAGGTCTCGCGCACATGGTCCAGCAGCATCACCACCATGACGAGGCCGCGCATCATGTCGATGATCTCGATGCGCGTTCGGGCCGCCGGCCTGGCGGCGGCAGGGCTTGCGGTGAACTCGAGCGGCGCAGTGGTGCGTGTCGTCATGGCATGGGCGGGAAAGTCCGGATGGGGCCACGATAGCGCGGCCGGGCCAGCCGATTGTGCTGCTTGGCGGGGGATCTGCGGCGGGATTTGCCGATTTCCCGGGCGACGCCAGCACGGACCGAGGTTGCCCCGCCGCCCCCGGACAGGCTACGCTTGCCCCGAAGGAAACCCCATGACCGAGACCCTCAAGCTCGACCGCATCGACATCAACATCCTCGCCCACCTGCAGCGCAACGGGCGGATCACGAACGTCGAGCTGGCCGAGGCCGTCGCCCTGTCGCCGAGCCCGTGCCTCATCCGCGTGAAGCGGCTCGAGAAGGCCGGCTACATCATCGGCTACAGCGCCCACATCGAGATGGCGAAGCTCGGCGAGACGGTCACCGTCTTCACCCAGATCACCCTGTCGGACCACCACATGGAGGACTTCGCGCGCTTCGAGGCGGGCCTGAGGACCGTCGACGAGGTGATCGAGTGCCACCTCATCAGCGGCGGCTACGACTACCTCGTCAAGTTCATGACGCGCGGCATCTCCCACTACCAGTCGGTGATCGAGGCCCTGCTCGAGAGGAACCTCGGCATCACGAAGTACTTCAGCTACATCGTGATCAAGTCGCCGATCGTGCGCATGCACTACCCGCTCGGCAAGCTCTTCGGATCCGAGCGGGCGTCGCGCTAGGGACGGCTTGCGGGCCGTCGCGGGCCGTCGCGAGCCCTCGCGCCGCTACCCGCGCGGGGCCTCGGCCTTCGCAAGCAGCAGGCTGCCGAACGCGTTGAGAATGGGCACGCGCTCCACCAGGCGCGAGATGCGCACGGCTGGCAGTCGCAGCGTGCGGAAGAGCGGCAGGTGGATCTGCATCGGATGCACGTCGATGCGGCTGAAATGCGGATGCAGCTCCTCGACGAGTTCGCGCAGGTCGAAGTGGTACCGGTAGATTCCTCCGGCCCGGTAGTGCCCGGACTTCACCTCGCCGGCCATCCGCTGCCGGATGCCGTGGAAATGCGTGCTGAACACGAAGCGTCCGTGCGGCGCAAGCGCGGTGCGCGCGAGGCGGTAGAGACTCTCGCGATGTTCCCGCGACGGGAGGTTCGAGGTGAGCGTCGACAGCCCGAGGCGAAACTGCTTCGGCGCGACCTGCAGGGTATTGATGTCGCCGAGCACGAGGCCCACGTGCCGCGTCCCGGCGGGGAGGCGGTCGCGGAGAATGCGCAGCAGCTCGATGGAAAAGTCGACCGCGACCAGCTTGCCCCGTCCCGCGAGGGCGACGGTATAACGCCCTTCCCCGCACCCGAGTTCGAGCACGCAGTCCTCGTCCGCGATCGGAAGCGCCGCCAGCGTCGAGGTCATCTCCATGTCGTTGGTGACCCGTTCGGAATCCGTCGCCGGAGCCTTCGCCTTCTGGCAGTCGAGGTTGCGCTGGCGCTGCTCGGCGGCGCTGCCTTCATCCAGGCGGGTCTCGTCGATCAGGTTGAGGATGCCGTCGTCGATGAAATAGGTCGCCGCGCACGTCACGCAGGCGAGCCGCCCGGCGCGTATCGAACCGGCGTCGCCCGGCACGGCGAGGAAGCCGGGCTGCGCCTCGAGTTCGCCGCCG
The DNA here is from genome assembly GCA_016711875.1 of Betaproteobacteria bacterium. Taxonomy (GTDB): domain Bacteria; phylum Pseudomonadota; class Gammaproteobacteria; order Burkholderiales; family Usitatibacteraceae; genus FEB-7. The sequence goes on from JADJSD010000003.1 coordinate 813,639, forward strand.
TCGTGCGTGCAACGAACGAGCGGGATGAACGAGAAGGGGAATCCGATCGATGCGGGGTCCGGTTTCACGAGCGTTCCAGGGCGACAAGGCGACGCGAAGTATTAGCATCGCCAGGCAGGTCGTGGAATTGCTATTGCCAATGAACTGGAAGTACCCGCGCCTGTCATGGGGTCCGGCCCGGGCCTTCCGGCGAGAACTCGAGATCGACCCGCGCGCCTGCCCTGGCGGACCGCGGCCCGATTCGAAGCGACGCTCCATGGATTCGCGCGATTTCGTCGACGATGGCCAGGCCGAGCCCGCAGCCCTCCCCGGGAGTGCCGGGCATCCGGTAGAAGCGGTTTCGCACCCGTTCGCGCTCGGCCTCGGGAATGCCCGCCCCGCTGTCCTCCACGAACAGCCGGGGAGGATCGCCCTCGATCCCGACGGTGATCGGCCCGTCCGGCCCCGCGTACGCGATCGCGTTGTCGATGAGATTGGACAGGGCCTCCCGCAGCAATTCCTCCCGGCCCGCCACGACCGGAACACCCCCGCGATGCTCGTAGCCCAGGTCGATCCCCTTCGCGAGCGCACGGTCGATCCAGGATTCCACTTCCTCGCGGGCCAGGCGGTCGAGGTCGACTTCGACGAACGGCGTGCGGTCCTCGGCCGCCTGGTCCACGCGCGAGAGCGTGAGCAGGCGATGGATGAGATGGCTCGTGCGCGAGAGCACCGCCGCGGCATCCGCCAGGACCGCCTCGTGGCGCTCCGGGTCCTTCTCGCGCAACGCGAGCTCGAGCTGCAGCCGAAGGGCGGCGATGGGCGTTCGCAGCTGGTGCGCGGCATCCGCGATGAAGCGCTGCCGGCCCGCGTGCTCCTCCGAGATCTCACGCAGGAGGGCGTTGATCGTCTTCACCAGCGGGCGGATCTCGCTCGGCACGTCGCGCCCCTCGGGCAGGGGCGAGAAAGCCCGGCGCCCCCCGCGCACGCGCTGCACGATGGGCTGCAGGCTGGAGAGCGAGCGGCCGATGCCGGTCGCCACGAGCGCGAACGAGGCGACGAAGAGCATGGCGACGATGGCGAGCGTCGCGACCAGCACTTCGTTCGCGAGACTGTCGCGCTTGTTGCGCGTCTCGGCGACCTTCACCAGCACCGCCTCGCCGCCGCCCCCCTGGACCCTCACGGCGATCGCGCGCACCGGCAACTCGCGCACGAACGTGTCGTAGTAGACGGACTCGGCGGCGAGGTCGGGTCCCTCGGTCGGCGGGGGCACGGCCGAGTTGGCCATGATGCGCAGCCCGGCCGTCGTGGTCACTTCGTAGAAGACCTCGTCGACCACGTCCATCTCGAACATCTCGATCGCCGACCCCGGCACGTCGAGACGGGCCTTGCCGGCGACGAAGCGCACCTGCCTCGCCAGCGTGATCGCCGAATCGTAAAGCCACTGGTCGAGGACGCGCTGCGAGAAGTGCTGCGCGAGCCCCCACGCGCTCGCCCCCGCGACGAGCACGACCGCCACGAGCGGGCCCATGAGCCGCAGGAGCAGGTCGCGGCGAAGGCTACTGGACGGCATGACCGCCCGTCTCCTCCAGCCGGTAGCCCAGCCCGCGAAGGGCCCTCACGGTGACCCCTGCCGTCTCGAGCTTTCGCCGCAGGCGGCTCAGCTGGACTTCCACGGCGTTGGGCGCGGCCTCGCTGTCGGTCGGGAAGGCCGCGGCGAGGATCGCCTCCTTGGACACGATGCGGCCGGGACGGCGCGTCAGGCACTCGAGAACCGCCGCCTCGCGGCGGGTCAGTTCGATGGGCGCGTCGCCCGCGAAGGCGGCGCCCCCTTCGGCATCGAAGCGCAGCGGCCCGAACTGCCGCCAGGGCGTCGAGTCGGCGCCGCGGCGCCGAAGCAGGGCGCGCAGTCTCGCCTCCAGTTCGCCGAGCTCGAAGGGCTTCACGAGGTAGTCGTCGGCGCCGGCATCGAGCCCGCGGATGCGCTCGCCGAGCGCGTCGCGCGCCGTGAGCACGAGAACCGGAAAGCCGATGGCGCTCGCACGCATCATCCGGAGCAACTCGATGCCGTCGAGGTCCGGGAGGCCGAGGTCGAGAATGCAGGCGTCGTACGCCGCCGAGCGCGCGAGGCGAAGCGCTTCCCTTCCGCAATCTGCCACGTCCACCTGGCTGCCGTCGCGGCGCAGGGCCGCGCCGAGTCCCGCGGCGAGTCCCCGGTCGTCCTCGACCAGGAGCAGCCGGCTCATCGCGGCGGGGGTGACAGCGTCGCGACAGCGTCGCTCGATACAGTGGCCGGACAACCCATGGATAACCGGATCCTTCTGGCATGGCGGCAGCGGGTCGCCGTCGCATCGGGAGGCAAGCCGAAATTATAGAGGAGGCACCGGCGCCACGCCGGCGACAGCGCGCATGAGGAAATTCATCCGCAACGCCCACGACTTCTGGACCGGCGTGATGTTCGCCGTGACCGGGGGTGCATTCGCCGGGATCGCGATCGTCCAGTACAAGCTCGGCACCGCCGCGCGCATGGGTCCGGGGTATTTCCCCTTCGTGCTCGGCATGATCCTGCTGGGCATCGGCATCGCGGTGCTCGTCCTGTCGATGCGCCGGTCGGAGAGGGAACGCACGGTCGACAAGTTCCACTGGACCCCGCTGTTCTGGGTACTGGGCTCCATCTGCCTGTTCGGGGTCATGCTCAAGGTGACGGGCGTCCTCTTCGCCGGCCTGGCCCTCGTCGTGGGCTCGAGCCTCGGCAGCGGCGAGTTCAAGGCGAAGGAGATCGTCCTGCTCGCCATCGGCCTCACGGTCTTCTGCGCCGCCGTCTTCGTCGGGGGCCTCAAGCTCCCCATCCCGATGTGCCCGGGCTTCGCGGCCTTCGAGCAGTTCGCGCTCTGCCGCGTCTAGGAACCGCCATGGAACTCCTGTCGAATCTCCAGCTGGGCTTCTCCGTCGCGCTCGCCGGCAGCAATATTTTGTATTGTTTTGTTGGCGTCATCCTCGGCACGCTCATCGGCGTGCTGCCCGGCATCGGCCCGGTCGCCACGATCGCGATGCTGCTGCCGGCGACTTTCGCGCTGCCTCCCGTTTCCGCCCTCATCATGCTCGCCGGCATCTACTACGGCGCGCAGTACGGCGGCTCCACCACGGCCATCCTGGTGAACCTGCCGGGTGAGGTCAGTTCGGTCGTCACCTGCCTGGACGGCTACCAGATGGCCCGCAACGGCCACGCGGGCAAGGCGCTCGCGATCGCCGCGCTCGGCTCCTTCTTCGCCGGATCGGTCGCCACGTTCCTCATCGCGGCCTTCGCCCCGCCGCTCGCGGAGATGGCGCTCAAGTTCGGGCCCGCGGATTACTTCTCGCTCATGGTGCTCGGCCTGCTCGCCGCCGTGGTGCTCGCGCACGGCTCGCTCATCAAGGCCATCGGGATGATCATGCTGGGCCTGCTCATCGGCCTCATCGGCACCGACGTCAACTCCGGCGTCGCCCGCTACAACTTCGGCATGCCGGAGCTCATCGACGGCGTGGGCATCGGCCCCATCGCCATGGGCGTCTTCGGGTTCGGCGAGATCATCCGCAACCTCGATGCCGGCGGCGAGCAGCGCGAGGTGTTCACGAAGAAGGTCACGGGGCTCATGCCCACCTGGAGCGACATCAAGGCCGCCTTCCCGGCCGTGTGTCGCGGCACGGCCCTGGGTTCGTTCCTCGGCATCCTGCCCGGCGGCGGCCCGGTGCTCGGCGCCTTCTCCGCCTACACGCTCGAGAAGAAGCTCTCCAAGACCCCGGAGCGATTCGGCAAGGGCGCGATCGAAGGCGTCGCGGCTCCCGAGGCGGCCAACAACGCCGCGGCGCAGACGTCGTTCATTCCGCTCCTCACGCTGGGCATCCCGTCCAACCCCGTGATGGCCCTGATGATCGGCGCGATGATCATCCACGGCATCCAGCCCGGCCCGCAGATCATGACGGCCAAGCCCGATCTCTTCTGGGGCATGATCGCCTCGATGTGGGTGGGCAACTTCCTGCTCGTCGTGCTCAACCTGCCGATGATCGGCGTGTGGGTGAAGCTCCTCACGGTGCCCTACCGGCTGCTCTACCCGGCCATCCTCATCTTCTGCTGCATCGGCGTGTACTCGATCAGCAACGCCTGGATGGACGTGCTGCTCGCCGCCGCCTTCGGCATGATCGGCTACCTGTTCGCCAAGCTCGAATGCGAGGCGGCGCCGCTGCTTCTGGGCTTCGTGCTCGGCCCGATGATGGAGGAGAACCTGCGCCGCGCGCTGCTGCTCTCGCGGGGCGATCCCGCCGTCTTCGTGACGCGTCCGATCAGCGCGACGCTGCTCGTGCTGTCGTTCATCCTGCTGGTGATCGTGATGGCACCGGCCGTTCGCAAGAAGCGCGAGGAAGCGTTCGTCGAGGAATAGGCCGCTATCTGCCCGGGCATGGGCGATAATTCGCCCATGCTCCCCGTTTCCACGATCGTCCCGCCCTTCCCGGCCGCGGCCTTCCCGCGATGAGCGCGGCCGTCCGGGTCGACGTGAAGCGCACCGGCCGGCGCTTCGATGCCGAAGCCATCCTCGAACTGCCGGCGAGCGCGAAAACCGTCTGGGAGACCATCACCGACTACGACGGGCTGCCGGGATTCATGCCGGGCATCCGGTCCTGCCGCGTCCTCGAGCGCGAGGCCGGCGCGGCCGGCATCGAACGCCTCAAGGTCGAGCAGAAGGGCGAGTTCCGCTTCCTGCTCTTCGCGCAGTCGATGACGGTGGTCGTCGCCATCGAGCACGAGGCGATGCGGATCGCGGACGCGAAAGCCATCAGCTTCGACCTGGGCTTCCTCAAGCGCAGCGCGATCGAGATTTTCGAGGGTCGCTACGAGATCCTGCCGTCGAAGGGGCGGGGCAAGTCGGCGATCGTTCCGCTGCGCTACACGGCCGTGATCGGGCTAAAGATGCTCCCCCCGCCCTCCATCGGCAGCATCGCGGTTCGCCAGAATCTCGAGGCGCAGCTGAAGGCCGTGGCCGCGGAAGTGGCGCGCCGCTCGGGGCGGGCCTAGCGCCGGAACCGCAGCAGCATGTCCGCGGCATGCGCGACCAACGCCGCCGCGAGCCACATCCCGATCGCCGCCATGCCGGCGCCCACGAGCGCCTCGCGAAGCGCCATCACCAGGCACAGGCCCGCCAGCAACGTGGCCGCGAGCGCTCCCGCGGAAGGCCCGCGCCCCAGCCGGCGGCGCAGCGCGAGGATCAACACGAATTCCACCAGCACCAGGACCGCGATGGCCTCGGCGATGCGACCGGACGCGAAAAGGCTCTCCATCGCGCGCGCCCCGCCTAGCTTCCGATCGCCGGATTGAGCTTCACGACGGTGAAGTTCAGGAACGCCGCGAACGAGACCCACGCGAGGTAGGGGACGAGCAGCCAGCCGGCCTGCCGCGAGATGCGACGCAGGACGAGCACCAGCGCGAGCACGGAGAGCCACAGGAAGCCGACCTCGACGAGGGCGAGGTCGGGCCTTCGCATCGTGAAGAAGAGACAGCTCCAGCCGACGTTGAGGACCGCGTTGGCGGCGAAGCAGGCCAGCACGATTCGCCGTGTCGCCCGGTCGGAAGCCTCTCGCCAGGCGATGGCGCCAGCCACCGCGCACAGCGCGAAGATGATCGTCCAGGCCGGTCCGAACGCCCAGTCCGGGGGCTGCCAGGCGGGCTTCTTCAACGCGAGGTACCAGGGACCGATCTCGGTGAGCAAACCGCCCGTCATGGCGACGAGCGTCGCCGCGACCGCCGCGATGACGATCGGGCGACGGTCCTTGCGCAACCCGGCGATCACGGCCTCACGAGGCCGGCCAGGTGCGCGAGATCCTTGAAGAAGATGCGGACATGGGCCATCGGCTTCGCCCGGACCAGCTCCTTGTTCATGTAGGCGTCCCAGGTGAGCTTCTGGACGTCGGGATCGCGGCAGATGCTCACGAACCGCTCGCGGCGCTTGTCGCTGGAGTACCAGAAGCGCTGGAGAAGACCGAGAACGAGGAAGACCGTCCCGTGCGCCTTCATGAAGCGCTTGCGGGCGCCCTTCAGCTCGCGCGCGTCGCCGGTTTCGAGGAACACGTGGACCGCGTCGGCCGCGAGCCGGCCGCCGGTCATCGCGTAGTAGATGCCTTCGCCGGACGCCGGCGCGACGACACCGGAGGCATCGCCTGCCAGCACGACGTCACGGCCGTTGTCCCAGCGACGAAGCGGTTTCATCGGGATGGGGGCGCCTTCGCGCCGGATGACCTCCGCGCCCGCAAGCCCGCCGGCCTCCCGGAGCAGGCCGGTCGCCTGTCGCAGCGAGAAACCCTTGCAGGCGCTGCCTACCCCCACGCTCGTCGTGGCGCCGTGGGGAAAGATCCAGCCGTAGAAATCGGGCGAGAGCTTGCCCTGGTAATAGACGTCGCACCGGGCGCCGTCGAACGACGCGGCGGGATCGGTCGGCGTCTTGACGATCTCGTGGTAGGCCGCGACGTAACGGATCTCGCCCGCGCAGGCGATCTCCTGCTTCGCCACGGCCGACTGGGCGCCGTCCGCGCCGATCACCGATCGCGCACGAACCGCGAGACGGGCCGGCCCGCCCGCGGGATCCTTCGGCTGGAAGTGGACCACCGCCGTGCCGTCGGCATCGCGCGAAATGCGCTCGAACGCGCCCGCGACCCGCTCGGCGCCGCGGGTGGCGGCACGCTGGCGCAGCCATTCGTCGAACTGCTCGCGATCCACCATGCCGACGTATCCGCCGTCGATGGGCATGTCCACCTCCCGGCCGGCGGGCGAGACCATGCGCGCGCTGCGGATGCGGGCCACGATCTGGGAATCGGGAATGTCGAAATCGCGGATGGCCCGCGGCGGAATCGCGCCACCGCACGGCTTGATGCGGCCCGCCTTGTCCAGGAGCAGGACCGAGTGTCCCTTCGAGGCGAGATCGGCCGCGGCCGTCGAACCTGCCGGGCCGCCGCCGACAACCACCACATCGTAGATCGCGTCGCGTGGCATGGTCAGGCTCCTCGGGTTTCCAGGGCGAAGGCCGGGGCGCGGGCGTCCTCGGCGACGGGTTGGGACGCAGTCTCGTCGCGGCGGCTGACATCGACGCGCGCGGCCAGCCACGCGGCGACGAGGAAAAGCACGCCTTCGCTCGCGAAGACGGCCGAATAGGCGAGCACCGGCGAACTCGTGAGGCCGCGGGCAAGATCGATGGCCACGGTGCCCAGGAAGCCTCCGGAACCGAATGCCAGGGCCTGCGCCGCGCCCCAGAGCCCCATCCGCACCCCCTCGCGCGACGGGTGGCCCGCGACCACCAGCGCCATCATCGACCCGATGGCCGCGATGGCATAGGTGCCGTTCGCGACGCCCAGGAAAAAGACGGATGCGTTCAGCGGCCAGGAAGGGCCCACGAAGCCGGCCGCCGCGAGACCGAAGAGCGCGATCGCCGAGGTGCCGCAACCGATGAGCGTCCACAGGCGCAGCAGGCCGGGGCGGCCACCGCGACCCACGCCGCACACCACGGCGACCAGCAGCATTCCCGCGAGCACGCCGCCGTGTTGCACGCCGGAGAGTTTCGTCGACTGGCCGGGCGTGAGGGCGAAGACGGCCCCGGCGAAGGGCTCGAGGATGAGGTCCTGCGCGCCGTAGGCGAGCATCGAGACGAAGATGAAGACGGTGAAGCGTCGCGACTGGGTCTCGTCCCAGACCTGCGCCAGGGCTTCGCGAAACGGCACGTTCGATTTCGGCTCGCGCCCCTCGCCCTCGCCGACCGGGGCGGCGTGCCCCTCCACGCCCCAGAGCGCGGCCACCGTGACCGACATCGCGATCGCGCAGACCGCCCCCGTCACCGCCACGAGACGCGCGGGCGTGTACGGATCGAGCAGGTGGCCGGCCACGCCGGCCGTCACCGCGAATCCGGCGATCATCATGATCCACACGATCGTGGCCGCCGGGGCGCGACGCCTGTCGTCGACACGCTTGGCAAGAAGTACCAGAAGCGACGTGCCGGCCGCGCCGACTCCCACGCCGATGAGCACGAAGCCCGCCACGGCGAGCGCGATGCCGGAGGCCACATCGGTCGCCATCCAGGCGGTCGCGAGCGAGGCGACCATGCCGCCGGCCGCGAGCACCATCATGCCGCCGACGATCCACGGCGTTCGCCGTCCGCCCACGTCGGAACCGTGTCCCAGGCGCGGCCGCAGGAACTGGAGCGCGTAGTGGATGGCCACGAGCGCGCCGGGAAGCATCGCCGGCAGGGCGAGTTCCACCACCATGATGCGATTGAGCGTCGAGGTCGTCAGCACGACGATCGCGCCGAGCGAGGTCTGGACGAGCCCCAACCGGAAGATCCCGAGCCAGCCCAGAGGCCGCGCGCTCACGCCGGCACCGCGAGCAGCTTGCCGAGCGCGAAGGCGGACGCCAGCATGCCCAGGACGTAGAGGCTCACGCCCGTCGCGTTGTACCAGGGCGCGAGGCCCCTGGGATCGCGCAGCAGGCGGACCATGCAAAGGAGCTGGAGCGCGAGCACGCCAACCACCGCCGCCGCATGCCAGGGCGCATCCCAGTGGACGAGCAGCGCCGCGACGCCGAATTGCGGAAGCGCCATCACCGCGCAAGCCACGATGCCCGCGCGCCGGGGGCCGAGGCGCACCGGCAGGGAACCGATGCCCATGCGCCGGTCGCCCTCGAGGGACTTGAAATCGTTCAGGGTCATGATGCCGTGGGCGCCCAGGCTGTACAGCACGGCGATCGCGACGATGCGGCCGTCGGGCATCGCGCCGCCCGCCATCGCCGCCGCGCCGGTGAACCAGGCGAGGCCCTCGTAGCAGAATCCGCAGGCCGCATTGCCCCACCAGCCGTTCTGCTTGAGCCGCACCGGCGGGGCGCTGTAGGCCCAGGCGAGGACGAGACCCGCCACCGCCGCGAGCAGGACGAAGGTGCCCAGCGTGGCGGCCACCGCCAAGGAAAGCAGGGTCCAGACGATCGCGACGTAGAGCCCGGACCGTCCCGGCATGCGGCCGGAAGGAATGGGTCGATGCGGCTCGTTGATGGCATCGACCTCCCGGTCGAACCAGTCGTTGACCGCCTGGCTCGTCGCGCAGATGAGGGGGCCGGCGAGCAGGATGCCCACGATCGCGACGCTCCAGTGGCCGGAAAGCGGCACGCCGGAGGACACGACGCCGCAGCCGAAGGCCCACATGGGAGGAAACCAGGTGACCGGTTTCAGGAGCTCCAGCACCGCGGACGGGGCCGGCAAGGCAGGCGGGGCTGAGGAGACGATGCGGGCCATGTCGGGGATGCTATGCCCTGACACGAAAAACAGTCAACTTTAATTTACACAACGGCCCCGAGCGCTATTCCCGAGCACTATTCGCTGGCGTCGCCGCCCAGGTCACCCATGCCGAACCGGCGCAGTTTCACGTAGAGGCTCTGGCGGCTCAGTCCGAGCATTTCCGCGGCCAGCGCGCGGTTGTCGCGCGTGAGGTCGAGTGCGGCCTCGATGCAGAGCCGCTCGATCACGTCCGTCGTGTCACGAACGATGTCGCGCAGGGGAACGCGGCCCACGAGTTCTTTCAGTTGCTCCACGGAACGCGGCACGTCGCGCTTTCCGCCGCCTTCCCAGGCAAGGCGCCGCTCGACGTTGCGGATCGAAAAGCCCAGGCACGGCGGATCGGCTGCCGGGGCGGCGACCGCAGTGATCTCGACCTCCGAAACCACGCCGTTCTCGCCCTTGATCGTGGTCGCGAAGAGCCGGACGCTGCCGTGCTGGCGAAGGTTCGTGAGCAGGACGTTCAGGTCGACGCCGGGGCGCCCGAGCCATTGGTCCAGCGAGACGCCCCTGGCGTGCTGCTCGCTCAGGATCTGCACCATCTCGTAGAAGGAGGCGTTCGCGGTGATGACGCGCCCCTGCATGTCGGTGACGACGAACGCGTCGGGCGAGTTCTCGACCGCGACAAGCAGGCTCGCGCGCCCGCGCTGCTCGATCGAGCTCGCGGGTTCTGCTTGCGGCACCGCGAGGCGGATGAGGAACGAAGAGGACTTGTCGTGTCGGAAGAGCGTGCCGCCCACGACGCAGTCGCCGCCGGGCTCGGCAAGGCGAAGGCGGACGTCCTCCGCGCGACCGGATGCGCGGATGGATGCGAGCAGCGCATCGACGGCCTGGGCGCTGCGCCGGTCGAAGCAATCGATGAACGTGCGCCCGACGATCCGGTTCACGTTGTCGCCCAGCAACTGAGCTGCGGCCGGATTCGCCTCGGCGACTTTCTCCGTGGCCGCGTCGATGACGAGCACGGCCTCCGAGGCCATCTGGAAGAGCAGGCGGTAGCGCGTCTCGACCTGGCGAAGTCGCCAGTAGTCGCGCTCCATGGATTGCTGCGCCTCGACCAGCCGGCTCTGCAGCGAGGCGACGGCCCGCAGGTCGCGGCCGATGGCCACCACGCGATCCTTGTTGCCGACCTGGACAGCCGAATACATGACCGGAACGTCGGCACCGTGCGACGACGGATGGTTCACGTGGCGCCACTTCGAGGCGTTGGTGGAACCGGCGTCGCGAAGGAGCGCCTCCACCTTGGGACGGCTCTCGGGAGTGACGGTATCGACCCAGGGCTGGCCCAGCCAGCGCGAGTAGCCCTCGCTCGAGAGTTCGTCGCTGCCGAAGGCGACATCGCAGATGATGCCGGCGCTGTCGACGACGAGCGCCACGTCCGCCGTGGCGGCGATCAGGGCGGCGGCCTGTTCGGGCTCAAGCCCGCCAAGGGTATTGCGCGGGCTCTCGAAGGGCTTCATCGGATCCGATACAACACGAGTTACGCCGGAACCACCGGGGCGCTGGGTGGGCGGCCGAGATCCCGCAACAGGCAACTTGCGGCGTGGCAATGGAATCTTCCTTGAGACGCGCCCTGAAGCCTCGCCTCGGTAGTTTAAGGCGCAGTCCCGGACCGGCGGCTGCGACCCCTTGCTTTCCGCGCTCGATGCGGCACGGTTCTTCCTGATAACGGCATGTCGCGGTCATTCTGGACCAACGACTGTAAGTCTATCATTTCTTGGGCCTTTAGTCGTATATGGATTACACGACACCACGCCACGTCAACCTTTCCTGACAATTCAGGTCCGTGCGACGCGGTTTTGCCGCGCCACGAGTTCCCGCGCCTCGGTGGGCGCGAGCAAACCGTCGACCACCGTCATGTCCGCATCGATCGTCGCGCCCAGGTCGGGCGAATGCGCGAAAAGCTGCCCGCCGACCAGGACCACCACGTGGCGATTGCGGGAGGCGAGGCGCACGGCCTTCACGCTTTCGGCGAGGAGGTCGAGCCGCGAAGTGCAGCTGACCGACAGCCCGACCACATCGAACCACTGCGCCCGCACGACCGATCGAAGGTCGTCCAGCGAGTCCGGCGCATCGCCGTCGACGGCCCAGCCCGCGCGGCGGAAGAACTCGACGACCATGGCGATTCCCAGTCGATGATCCTCGCCGGGCGCGGGCACGAGGAGCGCGCGCAGCGCGGGCGCATCTCGCGAAACCGGCTCCTCGCCGGGGCAGGGGCTCATGTGACGCAGGACCGAGTGAAGGCGAAGCAGGCCGAGCGTCACCTCCGCGATGTCCCGGTCGTCCGTCTCCCACAGCTGGCCGAGCCGGCGCGCCGTGGGTGCGAGCAGCTCGACGCAGAGCGACTCCAGGGAAGCGCCCTGCCGATGAATGCGATCGACGTAGGCGATGGACGCCTCGGCATCCGGCCCCAGCACGATCTCGGTGAATTCGCGGACGGCATCCGGGAGCGAAACCCAGGAGGCGCCTTGCAGGACCGCATTCGCGGTCGCGGGGGTGCCGTGGGCGATCATCAGGCGCGGAATGATCTCCGCCTCGATGACCTGCAGCAGCCCCGCAAATCCCTTGGTGCAGACCCCTGGCGCGAACCCGGACGACGGCGACAGGCCCCTCAGTTCCTCCTCCAACCGCCCCAGTCCCGAGGGGCCGCGCGACATCGCATCCATCGGCTTTCTCCGATGCTGCTACCGGCGCGGCCGTCCTGTCGGGACTTCGTCGCGTCCAACCCCGGAACACCGCCGTTCGGGGACCCCTTCGCTATCCATTTACACGTCGAACTTTGCGACTTTGTATACCTGTCCTGACATTCCGTCAAACAAAGTGACATGTCAAGGCCGCGTGATGTCAATTTATGTTGACAACATCAGGATCGGGGGGCTAGATTTTGCTCACTAGGGGGAGCGGCAATGCCAACGCAACATACAAGAAGGCGGCTCCAGAGCAAGCCACTGTATTCGCCGGCGGAGCGAGCGCGGCGGGATGCATCGCCATGGACCCTCGTGCAGGGCATCCTGGCCCCCATCCAGTTCCTCGTCTTCGCGGTGAGCCTGTTCCTGGTCCTGCGCTTCCTCACGACCGGTGATTCTCTCGCGGCGGCCGCGACTTCGGTGGTGGTGAAGACGCTGGTGCTCTACGCCATCATGATCACCGGCTGCATCTGGGAGAAGGACGTCTTCGGCGTCTACCTCTTCGCACCCGCCTTCTTCTGGGAAGACGTCTTCAGCATGGCCGTCCTGGCCCTGCACACCGCCTACCTCGTCGCTTTCGCGACCGACGCCCTCGGGCCGCGCGAGCAGATGCTGATCGCGCTGGCGGCCTACGCCGCCTATGTCGTCAACGCCGCGCAGTTCCTCCTCAAGCTGAAGGCCGCCCGCCGCGACGAGGCCGCTGCCTCCCGCGCCGTGCCCGGCCTCGCCCTTCCCGAATGAACGACCTGAGCACGCCCCGGGCAGTCGAGCCTGCGGCCGGGCGCATCGAGCCCATCGTGCTTCGGGAACGCGGCCAGCGCGAGGTCTTCTGCGGGCTCACCGGCATCGTCTGGCTGCATCGCAAGATGCAGGACGCCTTCTTCCTCGTGGTGGGCTCGCGCACCTGCGCCCACCTCATCCAGTCCGCGGCCGGCGTCATGATTTTCGCCGAGCCCCGGTTCGCCACGGCGATCCTCACGGATCGCGACCTGGCCGGACTCGCCGACGCCGGCGACGAACTGGACCGCATCTGCGTCACGCTGCTCGAACGCCGCCCGGATATCGCCACTCTCTTCCTGGTGGGTTCCTGCCCTTCCGAAGTCATCAAGCTGGACCTGGCCAAGGCCGCCGAGCGCCTGAACGCCCGCCTGTTCCCGCGGGTACGCGTGCACAACTATTCGGGATCGGGCATCGAGACCACCTTCACCCAGGGCGAGGACAACGCGCTGCGCGCGCTCGTGCCGACGATGCCGGCCACCGACGAACGGCAATTGCTCGTGGTGGGGTGCGTGGCCGACGTGGTCGAGGACCAGCTCGTGCGGATCTTCGCCGACCTGGGCATCGGCCCCGTCCGCTTCCTGCCGGCACGACGCGCTCGCGACCTGCCGCCGGTCGGCCCCGGAACGCTGCTGCTGCTCGCGCAGCCATTCAATGGCGAGACCGCCCGCGCCCTCGTCGCGCGCGGGGCGAGGATCCTGCAGGCCCCCTACCCCTTCGGCGCCGAGGGAACCACCGCATGGCTTCGCGCGGCCGCCGACGCATGGGGCGTGGACACGGAGCGCTTCGACGCGGTGACCGCGCCCGGCATCGCCCGCGCCCGCGCCTCGCTCGAACGCGCCCGCGAGCGGCTCTCGGGCAAGCGCGTCTTCCTGATGCCCGACTCGCAACTCGAGATCCCCCTCGCGCGCTTCCTGCACCGCGAGCTCGGCATGTCGGTCATCGAAGTGGGCACGCCGTACCTGGATCGCCAGATGGTGGCGGCGGAACTGCCCCTGCTGCCCCCCGAGGCCACGCTGAGCGAAGGCCAGCACCTGGAGCGCCAGCTCGATCGCGTGCGCGCCGCGAAGCCCGACCTCACGGTCTGCGGGCTCGGGCTCGCCAACCCGCTGGAAGCCGAGGGCCTCACCACCAAGTGGTCGATCGAACTCGTCTTCACGCCGATCCACGGCTACGAGCAGGCCGGCGACCTGGGCGGCATCTTCGCCCGCCCGGTCGAGCGCCGCGAGCGGCTCAAGCCATGAGGCGCGCCGCGTGCAACTGACGCTCTGGACCTACGAGGGACCTCCGCACGTCGGCGCGATGCGCATCGCCGATTCGATGCGCGGCGTCCACCTGGTCCTGCACGCGCCGCAGGGCGACACCTACGCCGACCTGCTGTTCACGATGATCGACCGCCAGGATCGCCGCCCGCCGGTGTCGTACACCACGTTCCAGGCGCGCGACCTGGGCGGCGACACCGCCAATCTCGTCACCCGCGCGGTCACCGATGCCCTGGAACGCTTCCAGCCGCAGGTCATCCTCGTGGGCGAGTCGTGCACGGCCGAACTCATCCAGGACCAGCCCGGGTCGCTCGCGCAAGGCATGCGCCTGCCCGTACCGGTCGTCCCGCTCGAACTGCCCGCCTACTCCAAGAAGGAGAACTGGGGCGCTTCGGAGACCTTCTACCAGCTGGCCCGCACCCTGCTCGCCGATCGCATCCCGCCGCCCGGCACGCCGCGCCCCGGCCGCGAGGGCGCAAGGCGCCCGCGAGCCAACCTGCTGGGGCCCACCGCCCTCGCCTTCCGTTGCCGGGACGATGTCACCGAGATCGGCATCCTGCTGGAGAAGATGGGCGTCGACGTGAACGTCGTCGCACCGCTCGGCGCGAGCCCCGACGACATCCGGCGCCTTCCCGAGGCCGACTTCAACATCGACCTGTACCCGGAGGTCTCGCGCACGCTCGCCACGTGGCTCGAGCGCCAGTTCGGCATGCCGCGCACGAAGGTCATCCCGATGGGCGTGGGCGCGACGCGCGACTTCATCGCCGAGGTGGCCGGCCTGGCCGGACTCGATCCCGCGGTGGCGCTGGCCGGCGAGCTGCCCGGGCAGGCGTCGCGATCCTCGTCCGCCTCCCGCGCGCCGTGGTACTCGCGCTCGGTGGACTCGACCTACCTCACGGGCAAGCGCGTCTTCATCTTCGCCGACGCGGCCCACGCGATCGCCGCCGCCCGCATCGCCGCCGAGGAGATGGGCTTCACCGTCGTCGGGCTCGGCACCTTCGACCGCGCCTTCGCCCGCGACGTGCGGGAGGCGGCGGCGAAGTACGGCGTCGAGGCGCTCATCAGCGACGACTACCTCGAGGTCGAGAAGGCCATCGCGGCCGCGAGCCCGGAACTGGTGCTCGGCACGCAGATGGAGCGCCACATCGCCAAGCGGCTGGGCATCGCCTGCGCCGTCATCTCCTCGCCGATCCACGTGCAGGACGTGCCGGCCCGCTACAGCCCCGTATTCGGCTTCGAGGGGGCCAACGTCCTTTTCGATGCCTGGGTGCACCCGCTGATGATGGGGCTCGAGGAGCACCTGCTGCAGATGTTCCGCGAGGATTTCGAATTCCACGACGGCGCCGCGGCCTCGCACCTGCCGGCCGCATCGCCCGCCGCGCCCCGGCCGGCCGCCGCAGTCGCGCCGGCGCCTCCCGCGCAAGCGGCACCCGCGCCCGAGGCCGCCGTCCCGGCCAACGAGCCCGGCGACCCGCAGTGGACCCCGGATGGCGAGAAGGAGCTCGGGAAGATCCCGTTCTTCGTCCGCGGCAAGGCCCGGCGCAACACCGAACGCTTCGCTCTCGAGCGCGGCATCCGCAGGATCACCGTGGAGACGCTCTACGATGCCAAAGCGCACTTCAGCCGCTGACCGAACGCCCGTCAGGGTCGTGATCGTGACGATGGACACCCATCTCGCGAGCGCGACCGAGCGCGCCCGCGCCTCACTCATGGACGAATTGCCCGGCCTGCAGTTGCGGGTGCACGCGGCCGCCGAGTGGAGCAACGATCCGTCCGCCCTCGCCCGTTGCCTCGAAGACATCGCCACCGGCGACATCATCGTCGCGACGATGCTGTTCATGGAAGATCACTTCCTGCCGGTGTTGCCCGCGCTCGCCGCGCGGCGCGACACCTGCGACGCCCTGGTCTGCGCGATGTGCGCGGGCGAGGTGACGCGGCTCACGCGCCTGGGGCGATTCGCGATGGACGGCTCCTCCGGCGGCGCCCTCGCGCTGCTCAAGCGCCTGCGCGGCGGCAAGGAAAAGCCCGGCGGTTCCGGCAGCTCGGGCGCCCAGCAGATGAAGATGCTGCGCCGCATCCCCAAGATCCTTCGCTTCATCCCCGGCTCGGCCCAGGATGTCCGCGCCTATTTCCTCGTCCTGCAGTACTGGCTCGGCGGTTCCGAGGACAACGTCGCGAACCTCGTTCGCCTGCTGGTCACCCGCTACGCCGAGGGTCCCCGTCGCGCCCTGCGCGGCACCCTCAAGGCCGAGCCCCCCATCGATTACCCCGAGATCGGCGTCTACCACCCGGGCATGAAGGGCCGCATGTCCGAGGAGGCCCGAAGCCTCCCCGCCGCCGGAACGAAGGGGCGCGTGGGCCTGCTGCTGCTGCGCTCCTACCTGCTCGCGGGCAACACGGCGCACTACGACGGCGTCATCGCGGCCCTCGAGGCCCGCGGCCTCTCGGTGGTGCCGGCGTTCGCGACGGGCCTCGATGCGCGGCCGGCCATCGACGCGTTCTTCCTCGATGGCGATCGCTCCCGCGTGGACACCGTCATCTCCCTCACCGGCTTCTCCCTCGTCGGCGGCCCCGCCTACAACGACGCCCGCGCAGCCGAGGAAGTGCTGGCGAAGCTGGACGTGCCCTACCTCGCCGCCCACCCGGTCGAGTTCCAGACGCTCGAACAGTGGGGAGCTTCCAGCCGGGGGCTCATCCCCGTCGAGAGCACGATGATGGTGGCGATACCCGAACTCGATGGCGCCACCGGGCCGCTGGTGTTCGGCGGGCGTTCGGACGCCGCCGGCGTGGCGTGCGAGGGATGCCATCGCGCCTGCGTGTTCCCGCCGGCCGAAGGCGGTCGCGACATGCACGCGTGCATCGACCGCGCCGAGATGCTCGCCGCGCGGGCGGAAAAGCTCGTCCTGCTGCGCCGCTCGGAGCGGGCGAACCGCAAGCTCGCGCTGGTCATCTTCAATTTTCCGCCCAACGCGGGGAACACGGGAACGGCCGCGCACCTGGCCGTGTTCGAATCGCTTCACAACACGCTCGCGTCCCTCCGGGACGAGGGCTACACCGTCGAGGTGCCGGAAACCGTCGACGCGCTTCGCGAGCGGATCATCGTCGGCAACGCCCCCGCCCTGGGCGCGCACGCCAACGTGCACGCGCGCATCGATGCTTCGGACCACGTGCGCCGCGAACGCTGGCTGCCCCAGATCGAGGCCCAGTGGGGATCCGCCCCCGGCCGCCATCAGAGCGACGGGCGCTCGATCTTCGTGCTGGGCGAGCGCTTCGGCAACGTCTTCGTCGGCGTGCAGCCCGCGTTCGGCTACGAAGGCGACCCGATGCGCCTGCTCTTCGAAAAGGGCTTCGCACCGACGCACGCCTTCTCGGCCTTCTACCGGTGGATCCGCGAGGATTTCGGTGCCGACGCCGTGCTGCATTTCGGCACCCACGGCGCGCTCGAGTTCATGCCCGGCAAGCAGTCGGGGCTCTCCGGCGCCGACTGGCCCGACCGGCTCATCGGCGACCTGCCCAATTTCTACCTGTATGCATCGAACAATCCGTCCGAGGGCATGATCGCCAAGCGGCGATCGGCGGCGACGCTCGTGAGCTACCTCACGCCGCCCGTCACGCATGCCGGCCTGTACCGCGGCCTGGGAGACCTGCAGGCGTCCATCGACCGCTGGCGCGCGCTGGAGCCGGACGCCGACGTGGAGCGCACCGACCTCGCCCTCCTCGTCCAGGCGCAGGCCGCCGCGCTCGACCTCGCCGTCATGGAGCCCGCCTGGGGCACCGACGCGCAGGCGCACGTCACCGCGCTCCGCGACAAGGTGCACGAGATCGAGACGACGCTCATCCCGCACGGCCTTCACGTGGTCGGCCGCGCGCCCTCGCCCGAGGAGCGCGTCGAAACCCTCCAGTGCGTGGCCGAAACCGCGCACGGCACGAAACTCGAACCCGCGGCCTTCGAAGCGATCCTGGCCGGCCAGGCCGACGGCCAGGTCCTCCAGGTCGCGGGACTCGAGCCCACCGAGAGCAATGCCGGACTCGTGCGCGAACTCGCCCGCATCGACAAGCTCCTCGCGAAGGACCACGAGGCCGCGGCCCTGGTAGGCGCCCTGGACGGCCGGTTCGTCCGGCCCGTTCCCGGCGGCGACCTCATCCGCACCCCGGAGATCCTGCCCACGGGGCGCAACCTCCACGGCTTCGATCCCTTCCGGATCCCGAGCGCCTATGCCCAGCGCGACGGCGCCCGCCAGGCGCAGAAGCTGCTCGAGCGCCGTGCGGCGGACGGCGAGCCGTTCCCCGAATCCATCGCGCTCGTCCTCTGGGGCACGGACAACCTCAAGACCGAAGGCGGCCCGATCTCCCAGGCGCTCGCCCTCATGGGCGCCAAGCCGCGCTACGACAGCTACGGCCGCGTGGCGGGCGCCACCCTCGTGCCGCTCGAGGAGCTGGGCCGGCCGCGCGTGGACGTCGTGATCACGCTGTCGGGCATCTTCCGCGACCTCCTGCCGCTGCAGACGCGCCTGCTCGCCGAGGCGGCCTTCCTCGCCGCCGGAGCCGACGAACCGGCCGAGCTCAACTTCGTGCGCAAGCACGCGCTGCGCACCAGGCCGAGCACGGCTGCGACCTCGAGACCGCGGCGCTGCGCGTCTACGGGAATGCCGAGGGCGCCTACGGCGCGAACGTGAACCATCTCATCGAGAACAGCCGCTGGGACGACGAGGACGAACTCGCCGAGACCTACAGCCGCCGCAAGTGCTTCGCCTACGGCCGCACCGGCCAGCCCGTGGCGCGCTCGGCGCTGCTGCAAAGCGTGCTGGCCGACGTCTCGCTCGCCTACCAGAACCTCGATTCGGTCGAACTCGGCGTCACCACGGTCGACACCTACTTCGACACCCTGGGCGGCATCAGCCGCGCGGTCCGCCGCGCCAAGGGCGGCGCCCAGACGCCCGTCTACATCGGCGACCAGACCGCCGGCGACGGGACCGTGCGCACGCTCTCCGAGCAGGTCGCCCTCGAGACGCGCGCGCGCATGCTCAATCCCAAGTGGTACGAGGGAATGATGAAGCACGGCTACGAGGGCGTGCGGCAGATCGAGACCCACATCACCAACACGATGGGCTGGTCGGCGACGACCGGCCAGGTCGCTCCCTGGGTGTACCAGCAGCTGACGCAGACGTTCGTGCTCGATCCCGAGATGCGCGACCGCATGGCGAAGCTGAACCCGACCGCGTCCGCCAAGGTCGCCAACCGGCTCCTCGAGGCGCACGAACGCGCTTACTGGAACCCCGAGCCGAAAGTGCTCGAGGAGCTGCGCCAGGCCGGCGACGAACTCGAGGACCGGCTCGAAGGCGCTTTCCAGAGGGCTGCCGCATGACGACCACCACCGTCCCGATGTCCGTGCTGAAGAACCGAACGACGCGACCCGATGGCGAGGGCAGCGTGCAGGTCCAGCTCGACCCCGCCTTGAAGATCGGCAACGCCAAGGTCTTCGCCGTCTACGGCAAGGGGGGCATCGGCAAGAGCACGACGTCCTCCAACCTGTCCGTCGCGTTCTCCAAGCTCGGCAAGCGCGTGCTGCAGATCGGCTGCGACCCGAAGCACGATTCCACCTTCACGCTCACCAAGCGACTCGTGCCCACGGTGATCGACATCCTCGAGACCGTCGACTTCCACCCGGAGGAGCTTCGTCCCGAGGATTTCGTCTACACCGGCTACAACGGCGTGATGTGTGTTGAAGCGGGCGGACCGCCTGCCGGCACCGGCTGCGGCGGCTACGTGGTCGGCCAGACTGTCAAGCTCCTGAAGGAGCACCACCTGCTCGAGGACACCGACGTGGTGATCTTCGACGTGCTCGGCGACGTGGTCTGCGGCGGGTTCGCGGCGCCGCTGCAGCACGCCGACCGGGCGCTCATCGTCGCGGCCAACGATTTCGACTCGATCTTCGCCATGAACCGCATCGTCGCGGCCATCCAGGCGAAGTCGAAGAACTACAACGTGCGCCTGGGCGGCGTCATCGCCAACCGCAGCAACGCCACCGACCAGATCGACAAGTTCAACGCGGCCGTCGGCCTCACGACCATGGCGCGCTTCCCCGACCTCGATGCCATCCGCCGGAGCCGCCTCAAGAAGGCCACGCTCTTCGAGATGGAAGCCACGCCCGAGATCGAGGCCGTGCAGGCCGAATACCTGCGCCTGGCGGCCAAGCTCTGGGCCGGAACCGACCCGCTCGTGTCCTCGCCGCTGAAGGACCGCGAGATCTTCGACCTCCTGGGATTCGACTGATGCCCACGATCACCTACGAGAAGCGACGCGGCCAGCTCGAGACCTACTTCGACCGCACCGCGGTCCAGGCCTGGGCGCGCCTTACGTCGGACGCTCCGGTGAGCCGCATCCGCGCCACGGTGCGCGCGGGTCGCGACACCATGCGCGCGACCCTGCTCGACTGGCTGCCGCAGGACCTCACGGGCCGGCGCATCCTCGACGCGGGTTGCGGCACGGGCGCCCTGGCCGTCGAGGCTGCCCGACGCGGGGCCCACGTGGTCGCCATCGACATCTCGCCGACGCTGGTCGGCCTGGCCCGCGAACGCCTGCCGCACGACCTGGGCGCGGGGCACGTGGATTTCCGCACGGGCGACCTGCTCGATGCGTCCCTCGGCCGATTCGACCACGTGGTCGCGATGGATTCCCTCATCCACTACACGGCGCCGGACATCCTGCGCGTGCTGCGGCAGCTCGCCTCGCGCACGGACGGGTCCCTCGTGATCACCTTCGCGCCGCGCACCGCCGCCCTCACCGTCATGCACGCGGTGGGACGCCTCCTGCCGCGAGGCGACCGCGCGCCCGCCATCGAGCCGGTGACCGAATCGACGCTGCGCCGCGGGCTCGCGGATCTCGACGGGTGGCGGGTCGGCCGGACATTCCGCGTGAGCCGCGGCTTCTACATCTCGCAGGCCCTGGAGCTCGCGCACGCATGAACCGCCTGATGGAGACGATGGCGATGGGCTGGACGAGGCTGGGAACGCGGTTCCTCCCCTTCGCCGACGCCGCCACGCCGCAGCTACCGCTCGGGCGACTGCTTCGCCTGGCCGGGCTGCAGGTCCCCATCGGCATGGCCACCGCGCTCCTGCTGGGCACGCTCAACCGCGTGATGATCGTCGAGCTGGGCGTCGCCGCCTGGATCGTGGCGCTCATGGTCGCGATTCCCATCGTGATCGCGCCCTTGCGGGCCGTCATCGGATGGCGCTCGGACTACCACCGCTCCTTCCTCGGCTGGCGACGCGTGCCCTACATCTGGTTGGGAACGCTCGTCCAGTTCGGCGGGCTCGCGATCATGCCCTTCGCGCTGCTCATCCTCTCGGGCGACGCGCACGGTCCGGCGTGGATCGGCCAGGCCGGCGGCGCGCTCGCGTTCCTGCTCGTCGGCGCGGGGCTCCAGACCACGCAGACCGCCGGGCTCGCGCTCGCCGCGGACCTCTCCGACGAGAAGACCCGCCCGCGTGTCGTGGCGCTCATGTACGTGATGCTGCTCGCGGGCATGGTGGCGAGCGGCTTCGCCTTCGGCCTGCTCCTCGACGACTTCAGCGCGATGCGCCTCATCCAGGTGGTGCAGGGCGCCGCGGTCCTCACGATGGGCCTCAATCTCCTGGCGCTCTGGAAGCAGGAGCCCCGCGATTCGCGCCGCGCGGACGACGCACCCCCGCGGCCCTCGTTCGCCGAATGCTGGTCCCGGTTCACGCAGGGTCGGCGCGCGACGCGATTCCTCGCGGCCGTCGGCCTGGGCACCGCCGCCTTCAGCATGCAGGACATCATCCTCGAACCGTACGGCGCCCAGATCCTGCACCTGGGCGTCGGCGCGACGGCCGCACTCACCGCGCTCGTCGCGATGGGCTCGCTCGCCGCCGTGGCCCTCGCCGCGCGGCGCCTCGCCCGCGGCACCGATCCTTACCGTCTCGCGGCACATGGCGTGCTCGCGGGAATCCTTGCGTTCGCCGCCGTCGTATTCGCCGACCCGCTCGAGTCCTCCCTAGTCTTCCGGGTTGGCGTTGTCCTGATCGGCTTCGGTGGCGGACTTTTTTATGTCGGACTGTTGACGGCCGCGATGACCCTCGACACGAAGGACATGCGTGGCCTCGCACTCGGCGCCTGGGGCGCCGTGCAGGCCTTCGCAGCCGGCGCGGCCGTCGCCCTGGGCGGAGCGCTTCGCGACACGGTCGCCGGTCTCGCGCAGCAGGGCGTGCTCGGCCCCGCGCTCGAGGGCCCCGCCATCGGCTACAGCTTCGTCTACCACCTCGAAATCGCGCTGCTCTTCGCCACGCTCGTCGTCCTCGGGCCGCTCGTGCGCTCGCGCGGCGCCGAACGGCGCGCCCCCCCGTCAACCGCTTTCGGACTGGCCGAATTTCCCGGCTAGCCAGATCTTTCGCCTCCTGGAGGAACGCACATGTATACCGGTGACCTGACTCGCTACATCGACGTCGCTCAGGTGGTGCTCTACGGCTTCTGGATCTTCTTCGGAGCCCTGATCATCTACCTGCGCATGGAAGACAAGCGCGAGGGCTATCCCCTCGAATCGGACCGCACCAACCGCACGAAGCGCGTGCGAGTGGTCGGGTGGCCCGACATGCCGGCGCCCAAGACCTTCATCCTGCCGCACGGCGGCACGGTGCAGGTGCCCAACGACAAGCGCGAGACGCGCGAGATCGCCGCGCGACCCGTCGGCGCGCCCCTGGGCGGCCCCCTCGAGCCCACCGGCAACCCGATGGTCGACGGCGTCGGCCCGGCCGCCTGGGCCGAACGATCGGACCTGCCCGACTACACCATCGACAACGTGCCCAAGATCGTCCCGCTGCGCGTGGCCACCGATTTCGAGGTGGAGCCCCGCGATCCCGACCCGCGCGGCATGCGGGTCGTGGGCTGCGACGAGACCGTGGGCGGCGTGGTCTGCGACGTGTGGGTCGACCGCTCCGAGCCGCAGATCCGCTACCTCGAGGTCGACGTCGCCGAAGGCCAGCGCCGCGTGCTCCTGCCGATCGGGTTCGTGCGCTTCGACACCTTCCGCAACCGCGTGCTGGTCAAGTCGATCACCGGCGGCCAGTTCGCGCAGGTGCCCGTGCTTGCGAATCCCGACCAGGTGACGCTGCTCGAGGAAGACATCGTGTGCTCCTACTACGCCGGCGGCCACCTGTACGCCACGCCGTCGCGCCAGGAGCCGCTGGTATGAACGAGCACGAGTTCGAGCCGGTTCACGGCCTGCCCCGAGCCCCTCCCGGCCGGCGAATCCCTGCTCTGGCAGGGCTCGCCGCGCCCCTTTTCCCTCGCACGGCGCCTGTTCCACTTCGTGCCGCTCACGGCGTACTTCGCGATCCTCGCCGCCTGGAGTGCCGGCAACGCGGCGATGGCGGGCGTAAGTGCCTTGGGCATCGTCGCCGCGATGCTCTTTCCCGCCGCGCTCGGGGCGCTCGCCCTGGGCATCCTCGCGCTCGTCGCCTGGCTCATGGCGCGCACGACGGTCTACACGATCACGGACAAGCGGGTCGTCCTGCGCGTCGGCGTGGTGCTTTCGGTGACCTTCAACGTCCCGTTCGGCTCCGTTGCCTCCGCCGGCCTTCGCCGGCACGCCGACGGGACGGGCGACCTGCCGATCGCGCTCGCCGGCGAGGACCGCATCGCCTACCTGCACCTGTGGCCCCATGCGCGTCCGTGGCGCTTCGCGCGTCCCGAACCGATGCTGCGCTGCGTCCCGGACGCCGAGCGCGTCGCCACGGTCCTCGCCGAGGCGATCCTCGCGAGCCAGGGCGCGGCGATGCGTGCGGCGCCGCGGGAAACCGGCGCCGGCCGTGCCCACGGGTCGAACGAGGGCGCGACCCTCGCCGCCGCCCGCTAGGAAGCGCATCCCGTGAGCGATCCGTTCCGCGACAATCCCCTGCCGACCGGCCCGATCCTGGGCGCGGGCCTGCTCATCGGCTTCGTGCTCGTCGCGGTCTTCGCCGTGCGCGCCGCCGGCGGGAGCGCCTCGCAGGCGGACGACGCGGCGGGCATCGCCACGCGCGACCTTCGCTTACCCGCCCAGGCCGACGGCGGCAGCGCCGTGATCGACGCGGCGAACGGCCGCCAGATCGACGTGGTGCTGCCGGGCACGAGCGGATTCCTGCGGGGAACGCTCCGGGGCCTCGCCCGCGACCGCAAGCGCCAGGACATCGGCGCCGAGCCCCCCTTCCGCCTCATCGGCCGCGCCGACGGCCGCCTCACGCTCGTCGATCCGGCCACCGGCCGGCGCGTCGACCTCGAATCCTTCGGCCCCACCAACACCGACGCGTTCGCGCGCTACCTCCCGAAACGGGAGCCCGCCCGATGAACGCGCGACTCGCCGGCGACGGCCCTTCCCCCCTGAGGAGAATTCCATGAACGCACCTGCCACGGAGCGCCTGCCCAACGACGCGACGCGCAAGGCCCAGGAGGACACGATCCTCACGCCGCGCTTCTACACGACGGATTTCGCCGCGCTCGACCGCATGGACGTCGAGCCCATCCGCCGCGAGTGGGACGCCCTCATGGACGAGTTCGCGAAGGACAACAACGCCGACCACTTCCAGCGGCCCAAGACCATGGACGGCAACTACGCGAAGCTGCCCGAGGGGCTCTACGAGGAATTCACCGAGTTCCTCATCAGTTCGGTGACCTCGGAGTTCTCCGGCTGCGTGCTCTACGCCGAGATCAAGAAGCGCGTCACGAGCCCCGACCTGAAGCTCCTGTTCGGGTACATGGCCCGGGACGAGTCGCGCCACGCCGGCTTCATCAACCAGTGGCTCAAGGACTTCGGCATCGGCGTGGACCTGGGCTACCTCACGAAGGCGAAGAAGTACACGTACTTCCGGCCCAAGTTCATCTTCTACGCGACCTACCTGTCGGAGAAGATCGGCTACGCCCGGTACATCACGATCTTCCGCCAGACCGAGCGCCATCCGGAACTGCGCTTCCACCCGATCTTCCAGTGGTTCGAGCAGTGGTGCAACGACGAGTTCCGCCACGGCGAGGCCTTCGCCCTGCTGCTTCGCGCGAACCCGGGCCTGCTCACGGGGGTCAACCGCTACTGGATCCGCTTCTTCACGCTGGCGGTCTTCGCCACGATGTTCGTGCGCGACCACACCCGCCCGGAACTGCACACCGCGCTCGGCTTCGATCCCACCGAGTACGACATGGCCGTCTTCCGCATCACGACGGAAGTCTCGAAGCAGGTGTTCCCGGTCACGCTCGACATCGATAACCCGCGCTTCCTCGAGGGGCTGCGCAAGCTGAGCCGGCTCTCCGCCGCCATGGAGGAAGCCAAGGCGCGCGGCGCAATCGCGGGCACGCTCAAGTGGGCCGGCCTCGCCGCCGCAGCCGCCGTCACCTTCGCCGGTCTCTACTTCCTGCCGGCCCGGACCCATTCGCTGCCCCGGGAGATCCGCCTCGCACCGACCTGGTGAGATGCCCGCCATGGACACCTACGGCCTTCCCGCGATCACGACGCTCTTCGTCTGGTGGTTTTCCACCGGGGCGATCCTCTACCTGGACGGCCTGCCGCGCAGGACGTTCGGCTGGAGCCTCGCCGGCGCGTCGGTCATGCTGGCCGCGGGACTGTGGGGCCTTCACGCCACGCGCGACCTGACCTCGCTCGCCGGCTCGTACATCGCCTTCATCTGCACGATCGCCGTGTGGGGTTGGCAGGAAGTCGCCTTCCTGCTCGGCTTCGTCACGGGCCCGCGGCGCGAATCCTGCCCACCCGGCAGCCGGGGCTGGCGGCGCGCGGCATTCGCCCTGGACACGATCCTCCACCACGAGATCGCGATCATCGCCCTCGCCATCGCCATCCTCTCGGTCACCTGGGGCGGGGCGAACCCGGTCGGGCCGTGGACGTTCGCCGTGCTGTGGGCCATGCGCCAGAGCGCGAAGCTCAACCTGTTCCTGGGCGTTCGCAACGCGGGCGAGGACTTCCTGCCCGACCACCTGCGCTACCTCGCGAGCTACTTCTCCCGGCGCGCCATCAACCCGCTGCTGCCCGTCTCGCTGGGTCTTTCGCTCATCGTGGCGGTCCTCGTGTGGCAGGCAGCCTTCGCGCCCGGCGTGGGCTCGCACCGCGCCGCGGGCCTCACGTTCGTCGGCACCCTGCTCGCGCTCGCGATGCTCGAACACCTGTTCATGCTCGTGCCTTTCCCCACGACCCGGATCTGGGGCTGGAGCCTTCGCTCCCGCGAACGCCCCGTCGCGAGCCCCGCCGCGTAGCCCCCGGAGCCCCTCATGGCCATCGCCCCCCGAACCCGCCCCCTCGTCCGCCCCGTCGCGGCGGCGCCCCCCGGCCCGGCGGCCTTGCTCGACGACATCCGCGATCCCTCGGACGTGCGCCGCCTCGACCGCGCGCAGCTGCACCGCCTCGCCGACGAGCTTCGCGCCTTCCTGATCGAGACCGTCTCGTCCACGGGGGGGCACCTTTCCTCCAACCTCGGCACCGTCGAGCTCACGCTCGCGCTGCACCACGTCTTCGACACGCCGCACGACCGCCTGGTGTGGGACGTGGGCCACCAGGCCTACGGCCACAAGATCCTCACGGGCCGGCGCGAGGCGATGGCGCGCCTGCGCATGCACGGCGGGCTGTCGGGTTTCCCCAAGAGAAGCGAGAGCGAGTACGACACGTTCGGCACGGGGCACTCGAGCACCTCGATCAGCGCGGCGCTCGGCATGGCGCTCGGCTCGCGACTGAAGGGCGAGCCCCGCGACGTGGTGGCCGTGATCGGCGACGGCGCCCTGTCCGGTGGCATGGCCTTCGAGGCGATGAACAATGCCGGTGTTTCCGGCGCGGACCTCCTGGTCGTGCTGAACGACAACGAGATGTCCATCTCGCCGGCCGTCGGCGCCCTCACCCGCTACCTGGCGCGCCTGCTGTCCGGCCCGTACGTCCGCGCGCGGGAAGTGGCCAAGGAAGCCCTCGCCACGATGGGGCAGCCCGCCACCCAGTTCGCCCGCCGCGCCGAGGAGCAAATCAAGGGCATGGTGCTGCCCTCGACCCTGTTCGAGCACCTGGGGTTTCACTACGTCGGCCCGATCGACGGGCACGACCTCGACGCGCTCGTCCCCACCCTGCGCAACCTGAAGGCGAAGGGCGGCCCGCGGCTCCTGCACGTCGTCACGAAGAAGGGCCAGGGCTACAAGCTCGCCGAGGCCGACCCGGTTCGCTACCACGGCGTGGCCCGCTTCACGCCTTCCATCGGGCTCGCCGCCGGCGCCCCGGCCGCGCTGCCGACCTACACCGAGATCTTCGGCGACTGGATCTGCGAGGCCGCCGCGCGCGACCCGCGGCTCGTCGCCATCACGCCCGCGATGCGCGAGGGCTCGGGGCTCGTGCGATTCGCCGGCGAATTCCCGGCGCGCTTCTTCGACGTCGGCATCGCCGAACAGCACGCCCTCACCTTCGCGGCCGGCCTCGCCTGCGAGGGCCTCAGGCCCGTCGTGGCCATCTACTCGACCTTCCTGCAGCGCGGCTACGACCAGCTCGTGCACGACGTGGCGCTCCAGGACCTGCCCGTGGTCTTCGCCATCGACCGTGCGGGCCTCGCCGGCCCCGACGGCGCCACGCACCACGGCGCGTTCGACCTTTCCTACCTTCGCTGCCTGCCCAACGTCACGGTGATGACGCCCGCGGACGCGGGCGAGTGTCGCGCGATGCTCGACGCCGGCATGGCGCTCGCCTCGCCGTGCGCCGTGCGCTACCCGAGGTCCGCCGCATCGCCCGCCCGCCGCGACGCCGCGCCGATCGAGATCGGCAAGGCCGAAGTCCGCCGCCGGGGGCGCCGCGTCGCGTTGCTCGCCTTCGGACCGCTGCTCGAGCCGGCGCTCGCCGCCGGCGAGGCCCTGGACGCCACCGTCGTGAACATGCGCTTCGTGAAACCCCTGGACACCGCCCTCGTGCTCGAGCTTTCGCGTACCCACGAGCTCCTCGTAACGATCGAGGAGAACGCCATCGACGGCGGCGCCGGCAGCGCCGTGGCCGAGGCGATCGGCGAGCACGGCCACACGGTTTCCCTGCTGCAGCTGGGACTTCCCGACCGGTTCGTCGAGCACGGCGACCGCCCGCGGCTGCTCGCGGGCGCCGGCCTCGATGCCGACACCCTCCTTTCAGCCATCCGGCGCCGGCTCGGCGTCGTTCCCACCACCTCGCGCGGAGAACCCTCATGCGAATCCTGCTGATCCACCCCAACTACCATTCGGGAGGCGCGGAGATCGCCGGCAACTGGCCGCCGGCCTGGGTCGCGTACATCGGCGGCGCCCTGAAGAGCGCGGGCTTCACCGACGTGCGGTTCATCGACGCGATGACGAACCACCTGGACGACGACGCCGTGCGCAAGATCCTCGCCGAGGAGAAGCCCGACGTGATCGGCGCGACCGCCATCACGCCGTCGATCTACAAGGCCGAGCGCTTGCTGCAGATCGCCAAGGAGATGCACCCGCAGGCGGTGTGCGTGCTGGGCGGCATCCACGCCACCTTCATGTACCAGCAGGTGCTCACCGAGGCGCCCTGGATCGACGCCATCGTGCGCGGCGAAGGCGAGGAGATCTTCGTGAACCTCGTGCGCAGCGTCGCCGAGGGCCGCTGGGCCGAAGGGCGCGCGGACATCCAGGGCATCGCCTACCACGACGGCAAGGCCATCACCGCCACGCCGGCCGCTCCCACGGTGAAGGACCTGGACGCCATCACGCCGGACTGGAGCCTGCTGCAGTGGGACAAGTACAAGTACATCCCGCTGAACAAGCGCGTCGCCATCCCCAACATGGCACGAGGCTGCCCGTTCACCTGCAGCTTCTGCTCGCAGTGGAAGTTCTGGCGCGACTACCGCGTGCGCGACCCGAAGAAGGTCGTGGACGAAATCGAGAAGCTGGTGAAGGAGCACGACGTCGGATTCTTCATCCTGGCCGACGAGGAGCCGACCATCAACCGCCGCAAGTTCGTCGCCTTCTGCGAGGAGCTCATCGCGCGGGACCTGGGCATCCAGTGGGGCATCAACACGCGCGTGACGGACATCCTGCGCGACGAGGCCCTCCTGCCGCTCTACCGCAAGGCGGGGCTCATCCACGTCTCGCTCGGGACGGAGGCGGCGGCGCAGCTGAAGCTCGACCTCTTCAACAAGGAAACGACGGTCGCCCAGAACAAGAAGGCGATCAAGCTGCTGCGCGACGCGGGCATCGTGGTCGAGGCGCAGTTCATCGTGGGCCTGGAGAACGAGACCGTCGAGACGCTCGAGGAAACCTACCGCATGGCGCAGGACTGGAAGCCCGACCTCGCCAACTGGGCCATGTACACGCCCTGGCCCTTCTCGGACCTCTTCCAGGAGCTCGGCGACAAGGTCGAGATCTTCGACTTCGAGAAGTACAACTTCGTCACGCCGATCATCAAGCCCGCGGCGATGGAGCGCTCGCAGCTGCTCGACCGCGTGATGCACAACTACCGGCGCTTCTACATGCAGAAGGCGCTCTTCTCCTACCCGTGGTCCGGCACCGGCGCGCGCCGCCGCTACCTGCTGGGATGCCTCAAGGCGTTCCTGAAAAGCGGCTTCGAGCGCAAGTTCTACGACCTGGGCCGGGTGAACTACTGGGGCCCGCAGTCGAAGAAAGGCGTGGACTTCGCCTTCGACACCAAGCGCGAGCGCCCGATGGTGAGCAAGATCGAGTGGAAGGCCAAGCACCAGCAGAAGGTGAAGGGCGAGAAGCAGGTGGCGGTGATGGCCTGCGGCGGGGGCGACGAGCAGATGGAGGACTACGGCACGCCGCCGGCCGCCGCGCCCGGGAAGGCCCGCCCGACCGAGGCGCACGTCGCCTGACCGGACGTCTCGCCCCGGCTTCGCCAGGACAGCCTCATGGCCACCGCCCTCGCTCACGCTTCCCCCGGGCCCGCCCGCATCGGGCCCAACGCCATCGTGCGCGTGGGCGAGGCGCTCGAGGCGCGGATCGGGCCGGAAGGAACCCGGCGCCTGTTCGAGTCCGCGGGCCTCGACGGGTACATCCGGCATCCGCCCGACGGCATGGTCGACGAGGAGGAGGTCACGCGGCTGCACCGGGTCCTTCGCGCCACGCTGGGCGAGCAGGTCGCCTCCCGCGTCTCCTTCGAGGCCGGCGTACGCACGGCGGATTACCTCCTCGCGAACCGCATCCCGAAGCCCGTCCAGGCGCTCCTGAAGATCCTGCCGGCCGCGCTGGCGAGCCGCGTGCTGCTGTCGGCCATCTCGCGCCACGCCTGGACGTTCGCCGGCAGCGGGACGTTCGGGGCACGCACCGTGGCGGGCGGCGCCCGGCTGTCGGTCCGCGACTGCCCGCTGTGCCGCGGCGCCCGGAGCGAAGCGCCGCTATGCGCCTTCTACGCGGGCACCTTCGAGCGGCTCTTCGCCACGCTCGTGCGCCACGGGTCGATCGCCTCGGAAACCGCTTGCGAGGCGCGCGGGGCACCGTCCTGCGAGTTCCGGGTGACCTGGTGAGGCCCGCATGAACCGCGTGACCCACAAGATCCTCTACGGCTGGGCGAGTCTCGGCCCGCGGTTCCTGCCCTTCGCCGACGTGGCCACGCGGGATCTCACGCTACGGCGCCTGCTCCGTCTGTCGCTCTTCCAGGTATCCGTCGGCATGGCGATCGTGCTCCTGGTCGGCACGCTCAACCGCGTGATGATCGTGGAGCTCGGCGTGTCGGCTTCCGTCGTCGCGGTGATGCTCTCGCTGCCCGTGATCTTCGCCCCCTTCCGCGCGCTCATCGGCTTCCGCTCGGACACCTACCACTCGGCGCTCGGCTGGCGCCGCGTTCCCTTCATCTGGAAAGGGTCGATGATCCAGTTCGGCGGGCTCGCCCTCATGCCTTTCGCCCTGCTCGTGCTCTCCGGCGGCGGCAACGCGAGCCAGTGGCCCGCCTGGATCGGCCACGTCGCCGCGGGGATCGCCTTCCTGATGGTCGGCGCGGGACTGCACATCACGCAGACCGCCGGGCTCGCGCTCGCGACGGACCTCGTGCCGGAAGAGTCCCAGCCCAAGGTCGTCGGACTGATGTACATCATGCTGCTCGTGGGCACGGTCGCCAGCGCCACGCTCTTCGGAATGCTGCTCGAGGACTTCTCGCCGGGGAAGCTCGTGTCGGTCATCCAGGGCTCCGCCGTCGCGACCCTCGTGATCAACACCATCGCGCTCTGGAAGCAGGAGACGCGCCGGCCGCGCGGCGCGCCCGCGCCCCGGCGGGACCCCTCCTTCCGCGAGGCCTGGGAGAGCTTCCGCCAGGGGCCCCAGGCCCTGCGAAGGATGGTCGCCCTCGGCCTGGGCACGATGGCCTTCAGCATGCAGGATGTGCTCCTCGAGCCTTACGGGGGACAGGTGCTCGGCATGTCGGTGGGCCAGACGACGCAACTCACCGCCACGCTGGCGTTCGGAACGCTCCTGGGCTTCGGCTTCGCCTCGCGCGTGCTCGGCCGCGGGGGCGATCCCTTCCGCATGGCGAGCGCGGGCGCCCTGGTGGGTGTCGCGGCCTTCACCACCGTGATTCTCGCCTCCTCGTTCGCTTCCACCGCCGTGTTCGTCGCGGGCGCCTTCCTCATCGGCTTGGGCGCCGGACTCTTCGGGCACGGCACGCTCACCTCGACGATGAACCATGCCCCCGCGGACCAGCGCGGCCTCGCGCTCGGCACCTGGGGCGCCGTGCAGGCGACGGCCGCCGGCGTCGCCGTGGCCCTGGGTGGCGTGCTGCGCGACGTGGTCTCGGCCCATGGGGCACAGCTTTCGGGCGGGCTCCTGCCGGCCTCCGGAGAGATCCTCGGCTACACGTTCGTGTACAGCATCGAGGTGACGCTCCTGCTCGCGACCCTCGTCGCGATGCTGCCGCTCCTGCGCGTTTCGCGCGAGCCGGCACCCTGCTGAGCGCCCCTCGCCAGCCGCAATAACAAGGGGCCGGAACCCGTGAGGGTTCCAGCCCCAAGAACGGCGGTGCAACGGAAGATGGGGACTACTTGCCCTTCTTGTCCACGGCCGCCGGAGCGGCTGCAGCGGGGGCTGCGGCCGGCGCCATGGCGGCAGGAGCCACCATCGCAGCGGCTTTCGCCTTCTGGTTTCCGTTCATGTAGCCGGGATACCAGTCGGTGTGCGTCAGGATCGCCGCGTGAACGCTCAGCGCGATGACCGCGACGCCGCCCAGGAACAGCGGCAGGCCGACCGTGGGTTTGACGACGAGCCAGATTTTTCCTTGGTTCATGTCATTCCCCCCTTAGTGAAGCCACGGCGTGTAGATGTAGGCGAGCAGATGCGCGCCCGCCGCGATCAGGCCGAATAGCCTCGTGCCGTCGATCACCCTTTCCTGCAACTCTTCCGCTTCTTCCAAGGTCAAGCCGGATGGCCATACCCTTTTCGGATCGATTTCCATGGCGTGTTTCCTCAAGAGAACTGCCAGTTGCTTCCGTGCTGGACCCGCACGTGGGTTGTATGGCTACCGCAGCCACAAACATCGTCATCCCCCGGTGCGAACCGCCTGCCGGGGGCTTTGTTCGATTCAGCTCTTCGCCGCCGGCTTCTTCCGGGCCGCATCCGGCACCGCGGCCGACGTCACCGGAATCGCCTTCGGGCCGGCGAGTTCCGGGTAGTCGAGCAGTTGCGGCACGCCGTAGAGCGGCTTGAAGGCGCCCTGGTGGCACGTCGCGCAATTCGCCTTCGGGGCATCGCCCGTCGGGCCGAGCCGCTTGGCCGGCAGCGCCTTCCCCAGCGGTTCCAGGTAGGCCGTGTTGATCTCGCGGACCATCTGGATCCCGTACCAGGCGAACGCGCGCTGCGGCGGGCCCTCCCACGAGGCAAAGGAGCGCGAGTTGTGGCAGTACGTGCAGTTCACGCCGAGCGCGCTCGACAGGTGGAACATGAGGCTGTAGGTCGCCTCGGTCTGCATGATGTTCCGGGTGCTTGCCCCGGAAACGGGAAGCGCCGTGGGCGCGATCACGCGGATCTGCTCGGGCTTGCCGGTGAGGAACGTCGTGAACGGGTCGTAGGCCATGGACGTGAGTCCCACCGCCGCCGCCGGGAGGTTCTGACCGTTGCGACCGCCGGCCGGCCCCTTCACCGACTTCGGTCCCGGGTCCGTGAACCAGATGTTGGCCGGAACGGGCTGGCCGCGGTGGCACGTGTGGCAGGTGACGCCCGCGCCCGGCGCGCCCGAGCTCGCCACGTGGCTCTTCCAGTTCGTGTTGAGGTCGCGCGTCAGCTGGATCATCCGCCGTGCGACGACCTTGGTGTACTTCGTGTCGAGCGAGAAGTCGGCGAGGTCGTGGCAGTAGGCGCAGCCCTGGTCCTTCGGCGCCACCCACAGCGTGAAGGCCGTCATCAACCGCACGTGCTCGGTGAGCGACAGGTCCTTGAGCACCTGGATGTTCTTGTAGACCGTCGTGCCCAGCGGCGCGCCGGGCGCGGCCTCCGGCAGGGCCGCCGGGATCGCGTTGCCCGGCATCTGGGTCTCGAGCGTCCGCGGGTTGTAGACCCCCACCATGCCCAGGCCGCGATAGCCGTTCTGGACCGAGGTCACCGGCGGCCGCTCCCAGCAGCCGGTGAGGAGCACCGCCGCCAGCAAGGCCGCCAGCGGGGCAAGGATGTCGCGAAGGTTCGTCCTCATTTGGCGACTCCCCCGAGCGTGGCCGGATCGATGACTTCCGGGAAGACCATCGGGTACGGGGGCGCCACGCCGTGCTTGAGCGCCCAGAGGTACCAGTTGTCCACCACGGTACCGGTGAGCAGGATGCCGATGCCGCCCGTGAGGGGGCAAAGCACCGCGAACCACCAAGCCCAGCGGTGGATCGATTCCATCGTCGCGTTGAAGCCCATCGTCCAGCGCCAGAAGAGCGCCGCCCGCTCCGAGGCCGTGCCGCGGTGGGTCACCTGCTCGAGCTCGCGCTCGCCGCCGAAGCGCGCCACCGACAGCACCGTACCCGCGTGCATCGCGAAGAGCAGCGTGGCGCCGTACAGGAACGCGATCGAGAGCATGTGGAACGGGTTGTAGAAGAGATTCCCGTACCGGATCGAGAAGGCCGCCGTCCAGTCCAGGTGCGGGAAGATGCCGAAGGGAACCGCCTCGCTCCAGCTGCCCATCGCGATGGGCCGGAAGAAGCCCAGCACCAGGTACAACCAGATCGCCGCCGCGAAGGCCCAGGCGGTGTGCGTGCCCATGCCGAGGGCGCGCGCGCGCCGGTACATGCGCAGCCACCACAGGAGGATCGATGCGGTGAGGAAGAAGCCGGCCATGAGCCACCACCCGCCCTCGTTGAGCGGCGGGATGTGCAGCCCGTGCTTGGGCGAGGGCGGCTCGAGGGCGAGCCAGGGCAGCTGGCGGACGAACTGGACGATGTCCCAGTTCACCGAGGCCCACATGTTCAGTCCGATGATCTCGAAGGCGATGAAGCCGCAGATGAGCGAGGCGAGCCCGGTGGTGCCGATGTAGAAGGGACCCACCTGGGTGTCGCCGATCTTGCCCAGCCAGTAGACGAAGAACGGCGGGCCTTCGCGACGCCACGGGCCGCTCGGCAGCGGGACGCCGGGATACGCGGGCGCCTTGACCTGCACGCGGGTGAGGATGTTCTGGTATTCGATCATGATCGTGTGTCCCCTATCGCCAGACCGGCAGGTTGAGCCACCAGCTCCACCATTCCGGCCAGCCCTTGGTCCAGAACGGCCCGCTGATCACGATGCACACCGCGCTCCAGAACGCGGCGCTCAGCGCGAGGAAGAAGCCCAGGCGGTGGATGGCCAGCGCGCCGATGGAGTAGCCGACCACGTCGCGGAAGAACGTGTTCTCGTGCTCGGAAGTCTTCACCGGCTCGCCCGCCTTGGGGTTGGCCGACGAGAGGATCAGCGAGCCGTGCAGCGCGAGGGCCATCGTCGTCGTGAAGAAGAACGTGATGGCGAGCATGTGCGCCGGGTTGTAGTGGAAGTGCAGGTACTGGTAGCCCGTGTTCGACACCCAGTCGAGGTGGCTCATGATCCCGTAGGGGAAGCCGTGGCCCCAGGCGCCCATGAGCAGCGGGCGGAAGATCACGAGCGTGACGTAGGCGAGGATCGCGACGCTGAAACCGAAGGGCACGTGAAGGCCGATACCGAGCTTGCGGCAGATTTCCACCTCGCGCAGGGCCCAGGAGCAGAACGCCCCGGTCGCGCAGATCGTGATGAGCTGCCAGAGCCCGCCCTCCTTGAGCGGCGCCATCGCGAGGCCGTACTTGAGGTCCGGCGGCGCGATGCTGATCTGCCAGATGTTCCACGTGGGCCCGAGCGCGGCGCCCCACAGGATGAGGGCGGTGCCCACGAAGCTGAAGAAGATGGTGGTCACCCCGAAGAAGCCCACGTAGAAGGGGCCCACCCAGAAGTCGAAGAGGTCGCCGCCGACGAGCGTGCCGCCGCGGACCCGGTATTTGCGTTCGAAGCTGAGCATCGACATCGTCAGGCTCCTTGCCCCGGTTCGTTCACCGAGGGCGGAAAGAGGAGGGGCATCCCCGCGAACGCGAAGAAGACCTGGGAGGCTCCGGACGAGCCGGGCTGACACGAGGCGGCGCGCAAGTCGGCGTCGTCACCGGACCGGAGCGCCGGCCCGTCGAAGCGTTCTGCTGCGGTAAAGCTGAGCGTGGACATCGCGCAAGACCTCGAGCACGTGAGGGAAGCGGTCCCTCGTGGATCGGACCGTGGGGGCGAGCGGGGTCGTCCGGAAAGGAACGACCCTGCCCGCCTGTCGGGACGCCGTTACTTCGGTACGGCCGGCGGTACTGCGCCCTGAGTCACCGCGGCACGAGCCTTCGTCGTGCCATCGAGCCAGTTGAAGCGGTCGGTGCTGAGAAGGACGAAGTGAATGACGAGAGCCAGGGCAAACAGGAACGTGAACAAAGCGATCAGCGTCCTGCGCGGGTCGAAAAGCAGCCACATGCGCCACATATCCTCTCCTCCTAACCGATGAAGGCGTATTGAAGGCACGACGCCATGCGCGTCGCTTCCTCGACGACCGTGCTAGCGTCGGCGTAGCCCTGGACACCCGGGAGCCACGGCCGCCACTGCCAGGCCAGGAAATGGGCAATGATCGCCACCACCAGGAACACGATGAAGCTCGTCACGAAAATCGCGTGGAACTCCTTCGCTTCCCGTTCGCTCAAGCCCGACAAAGTGCTTTTGTCGACATCTGCCATGAGTAGAACCTCCTAATTGGCCTCGCGGCCGTTGACGCGCCAATCCCGCGCGACGGGGTTTGCCGTGGCTTGCCTCGCCACCGCGGTACGGCCACCCGGACGGACCGGGTGGATCACGGGACGCCGGCACTTCGCCGCCGACGTCCGCAATTCGTCTCTCGCGCTCATGCCGCGAGTCCCTGCGTGAAGGCGGCCCGCGTGAGGCCCACCCTCGCCGCGCTCACTTCTTCCTCGCCGGCCAGCCTCGCCTCGCGCTCGATGCGGTCCCGCAGGCGCTTGGCCGCGGAGATGCGCACGAGGATCGGCTGCGACTCGACGATCTCGTCGAAGGCCGCCTTCGCGTCCTCCCGCCACGGCAGCTCGCGATGCAGGCGCGAGGGCGTCGCCTCGACCTTGTCCATCTCGGTGGCGAGCGGCAGGATGTGGAAGAGCGCGTCGAAGAGCGCGTTGCAGAATTCCTGGATGAGGTACGTCGCGCCCGCATAACCCATGAACGGCGTGCCCGTGTGGCGGCGGATCACGGCGCCCGGGAACGAGGCCGGGATGTACGCCGCGCGCGAGCCGCTCTCGGCCAGGTACATGCGCTCGTTGTAGCTGCCGAACATCACGAGCGGGGGTTTCTCGCGCACCAGCTTGCGAACCGACTCGTTGTCCGGCTTCACGCCGGCGACCCGCGGCACGGCGAAGGCGCAGGGCAGCCCCATCTCGGTCTCGAGGAAGTTCCGGAGGCCCCGCGTGTAGGTCTCGTTCGCCACCACCGCGAAGCTCGCGGTCCCGAAGAAATCCTGCGTCACGCTGCGCCACAGGTCCCAGATGGGCTTGATGGTGGTGTGCTTCTCGCGTTCGATGAAGGGCTCCGGGTCGAGACCCAGCACCTCGCCCAGGCTGCGCAGGAAGCGCGTGGTGCTGTGCAGTCCGATGGGCGCCTGCAGGTACGGGCGATCGAGCGCCTCGCAGAGCATCCGGCCGTACTCGCGGTACAGGCAGATGTTGGCGTCGGCCTCGGCGAGCTTCCTCACGTCGGCCAGGTGCGTGCCGAGCGGGAAGACCAGGTTCACCTCGGCGCCGATGCCCTCGACGAGGCGGCGGATCTCCGCCAGGTCGCTCGGCATGTTGAACATGCCGTACGCCGGGCCGATGATGTTCACCCGGGGTTTCGCCCCCTCGGGACGCGGCGAGCGCTCCGGCACCGGGCCGCGCTTCGATCCGTACTCGGTCCACAGCCAGTAGAGCGCGCGGTTGGCGCACTGCCACTGGTCCTCGTCGATGGTGCGCGGCAGGAAGCGCTGGATGTTCGTGCCCTCGGGCGTGACGCCGCCGCCGATCATCTCGGCGATGGACCCCGTCACGACGACGGCGGGCAGGTCCGGGTCGAGCACCGCATGGGCGCGCTTCATCGCGCCTTCGGTGCCTTCGCGGCCGAGCTGCTCCTCGGCGAGCCCCGTCACCACGATGGGCAACTCGTGCGGCGGCAGCGCATCGGTGTAGTGCAGCACCGAGGTGACCGGCAGGTTCTCGCAGCCGACGGGTCCGTCGATAACCACCTGCAGGCCCTTCACGGCCGTGAACACGTACACGGCACCCCAGTAGCCCCCCGCGCGGTCGTGGTCGAGGACGAGCATCAGGGCATCCCCTCGGACTTCTTCGCCTTGGCGAGCTTGATCACATGCCGCTTGTAGTTCTCCTTGAACTCGGGACGCTCGCGCGGCAACTCTTCCCAGACGCCGGCCGCGTGGCCTTCCCCGACACCCGCGAAGAACTCCTTCATCGCGTCGAAGCGGCCCTTGTTGGCCGCCGCGGCGTTCACCACGGTGGCGAGCGACCCGGCGCCGGCGACGCCCATGAGGGGCCGCGCCGAGATGAGATTGGTGAAATAGAGGGCCGGGATGCGGCGCTCCTTGGCGGCCTGCACGACGGGCGTGGTGCCGATCGCCACGTCGGGCTCGAACTCCGCGAGCGCCGCGAGATCCTGCTCGAGCGAGGCGCGGTAGGTGACGCGGATGCCCTTCGCTTCGAGCCACTGGCGATCCGGCTCGCTCCATTCGGTGCGCGGGCACGCCGTCCCCACGTAGCGCACGTCCGCCCCGCTCTCCACGAGCAGGCGCGCGACGAGGAGTTCGGATCCTTCGTAGCCGCTAAGCGTGATCCGGGCGCGGACGGGGTTCTTCTCGAGCGCGGCGCGGATCATCGGCAGGAACCGGTTCGCGGCCGCGTCGATGCGCTCCTGCGCGACGCCGGCGGCGGTGCCGATGGCCTGCAGCCAGTCGCGCGTGCCGTCGTGCCCCACGGGTGCCGAGGGCACCACCGTGCGGCCGGCGGCCTGGAACTCGCGCACGCTGGCCGTGTAGAACGGGTGGATGGCCGCCACCGCCGCGCAGTCGAGTGCGGCATAGAGCTCGCGCCATTCGCGCGTGGGCACCACCGGCGCCGGCGGCGAGACCCAGGGGCTCGAGCATCATGCCGATGCCCATCGGGTCGGCCGGGAACATCTCGCCCAGCAGCGTGATCGTCGGCTTCTCGCTGCGTCCTGCCCTGGGAGCCGCGACCGGCCCCTGCTCGGCTTCCGTCCTCGCGTACTGCAGCATGGCGCCCGCGAGCACGTCCTTGGCCTCGGCGTGGGTCGGGATGCCGAAGCCAGGCACGTCGATGCCGATGATGCGCACGCCGTTGATCTGCTTCGGCAGCAGGCGCAGCGGCACGCCGCTGGCCGTCGGCACGCACAGGTTCGTCACCACGATGGCGTCGTAGTCCTTCGGGTCGGCGAGCTTGTGCACCGCCTCGCGGATGTCCTCGAAGAGCTTGCCGGTGACGAGCGTCTCGGAATTGAACGGGACGTAGCCGACCGTGCGCCGCGCGCCGTAGAAGTGCGAGGTGAAGGTGAGCCCGTAGACGCAGCACGCCGATCCCGAGAGCACGGTCGCGGTGCGCCGCATGCGAAGTCCCACGCGCAGCGATCCGAAGGCCGGGCACATCGACTGCGGCTGGTCGTGCGGCCCCTTCGGGTAATCCTTCGCGTAGCGATCGAGCGTCTCGCTCTTCCCGGCGGCGCGGGCGGCGGCCTCGAGCGCCTCCCGTCCCGAGTGGCAACCGGCGCCGTCGCCGGCCAGGGCGGCCGGATTGGCGATTGCGGGAACGTTGTCGTCGGGCATGGCGCGCTACTGGACGGTGTCGTAGACGACTTCGAGCGAGGGCTTGATCACCTCTTCCTTGCCGACCATGTCGGCCATCGTCGCCGGCTCGAGCACGACGTGGCGGCCGACGGCGTCGCCGCTGAACAGGCCGAGCAGCTCGTCCTGCGACAGCGGATTGGGGCGAACGGGCGGGGCCTCGGCGACGTTCGTCGCGAGGGACTCGAAGATCGAGGCCCAGGCGGTGCCGGGGCGGCCGATGATCTCGTAGTTGGCGCTCTTGCTGCGAATGTCCTCGTTGGCCGGGATCGCGGCGAGCACCGGAATGCCGACCTTCTCGGCGAAGGCCTGCGCCTCGCCCGTCCCGTCGTCCTTGTTGATGAGGAGGCCCGCGACGCCGACGTTGCCGCCGAGCTTGCGGAAGTACTCGACCGCAGAGCAGACGTTGTTGGCGACGTAGAGCGACTGCAGGTCGTTCGAGCCGACGACGATGACCTTCTGGCACATGTCGCGCGCGATGGGCAGGCCGAAGCCGCCGCAGACCACGTCGCCCAGGAAATCGAGCAGTACGTAGTCGAAGCCCCAGTCGTGGAAGCCCAGCTTCTCGAGCAGCTCGAAGCCGTGGATGATCCCGCGCCCGCCGCAGCCGCGGCCGACCTCAGGACCGCCGAGCTCCATCGCGAAGACGCCGTCGCGCTTGAAGCAGACGTCGCCGATCGCCACCGCCTCGCCGGCGAGCTTCTTCTTCGACGAGGTCTCGATGATGGTCGGGCAGCTGCGGCCCCCGAAGAGGAGCGCCGTCGTGTCGCTCTTGGGATCGCAGCCGATCAGCAGCACCTTCTTGCCCTGCTGCGCCAGCATGTAGGAGAGATTGGCGAGCGAGAAGCTCTTGCCGATACCGCCCTTGCCGTAGATCGCGATGATCTGCGTGGTCTTGGTGACCGGGCCGGCGGAGACGGGAAGGGGCTCCTGCGCGGCTTCCGTCCGCAGCTTGTCCTGCATCGAGAAGTTGATGACGGCGGGAGACGGCACCACGCGGATTTCGCTCATGTTCCGTTTCTCCAGTCGAGGATCATCTTGAGGCAGGCGGGGTCGGTGAACGCGGTGCGATAGGCCGCGGGCGCGTCCGAGGACGCCTGGCGATGGGTGATGAGGCCGTCGAGCGAGAGCTGCCCGCTTTCGGCGAGCTGCTTCACGTCGAGGAGGTCCGCCTCCTGCCACTGCGCGGCGATGCGGATGCGCGCCTCGCGCATGAAGGCGGGCGCGAAGGCGAAGGCGAGCGGGTCGACGTAGAAGCCCGCGAGCACGATCTCGCCACCGGGGGCGAGGCGCCCGACCAGCGTGTCGAGGATCGACGAATCGCCGCTCACGTCGTAGATCGCGCGATAGTCGCGGCGCGGGTCGGCCGACGGGTCGACGACCCGGTATCCGCGGGCGCCGGCGGCGCGATCGGGGTTGGTTTCCCGGACGGTGGGCGGCGGGTCGCCGCTCGCGATGGCGAGCCGCGCGAGGAGCCTTCCGAGCACACCGTGACCGATGACGAGATCGGGCGATCGCACGCCCCCGGAAATGGCATGGGCGGCCGTGGCGGCGAGCGCAAGCAGGACGCCGCGTTCCTCGAGGGATTCCGAAATGGGCAGGGCCTTCGCGGAAGGCACCACGAGACGGGAGGCGGCTCCGCCGAAAAGCCCGCGGACGGTGCCGAAGCAGCGCGCGCCGGGCACGAAGACCTTCTCGCCGACCCGCCGGCCGGAATCCGGGCCCGCGGAAGCGATACGACCGACCGATTCGTAGCCCGGGACGAGCGGGTAACCCATGCCCGGGAAGGTCGGCATGCGCCCGGACCACAGCAGCCTCTCGGTTCCGGTGCTGATGCCGCTCCATTCGACGTCGACCACCACGTCGTCGCGACCCGGTGGCGAAAGATCGAGCCTGCTCACGGCCAATTGCTCGGGCCCTTGCAGTACGACGGCCATCGTTTCCATCGATCTCCTCGCGACCCCGTGCTTGGCGGGATGTCGTCCTGGGCAAATGCCCTCGGATGAATAGTGTCAGTTTAAGGTTACTGTGGCTTTTGTCAATTTCTTATTACAGTTCATTCCGCGAGCGGGTTGACACCAGGACTTGCGCGGCGACGGGAATGCGCG
The DNA here is from genome assembly GCA_016711875.1 of Betaproteobacteria bacterium. Taxonomy (GTDB): domain Bacteria; phylum Pseudomonadota; class Gammaproteobacteria; order Burkholderiales; family Usitatibacteraceae; genus FEB-7. Next base: position 855,129 of record JADJSD010000003.1, read on the forward strand.
TGGGAAGGCGCCGCGGCGCCTCGAACCCGGCCTGGACCAACAGAGCCCCGAGTTCTTCCGGCGTCCGAGCGCGCCCCGTGCCCATGGCGAGGAGGTAGAACCCGAAGTACGCATCGGCCATCCGCTCGACACCCGGGACGCCGGACATGGGCTCGGCCACCACGAGCGTTCCGCCCGGCGGCAAGGCGCGGTGGACATTCCGCAGCAGAGCCAGGACCACGTCGTCATCGTGGTCATGAAGAATCCGAACGAGCGTCGCGACGTCCGCGCCTCCGGGGATGGGATCGGCACGGAAGCTGCCCCCGACCGCCCTCGCCCGAAGGCCGAGCCCTTCGCGCTCGAAGCGGGCCGCCGCATGCGCGGCCACGGCCGGCAGGTCGAACAGGATTGCCGCCAATCGGGGGTGCCGCCTGGCCGCCATCGCGATGAAGGTCCCGTCCCCGCCGCCGACGTCGAGCAGGCAGTCGTGGCGCTGGAACGGGTAGGCGGCGAGCACCTCGTCGGCCACGAGCGGCGCGGAAGCGGCCATGAGCCGCGTATAGGAAGCCACCGATTCCTCGGCGAGCGGCCCCGGCTCGCCGGTCCCGGCATAGGGCCAGTAGCCCGCGAGTCGCGTGCCCTGCCCCCTTTCGCGCAGGAGCCGGACAGGATCCCCGAGATCCCCGTAGAGAATGGCGTGGTGCTCGATCATCGCCGTCGTGCCCGCATCACCGACCATCGCCGCGCCGAGCGGGCCCAGGCCGAACCGATCCGCGCCTCGCCGTTCGAGCAGGTCCAGCGAGGCGGCGGCGCGTAGCAGGCGCTCGGCTGCCGCGGGCTCGAGCCGCAGGCGGGAGGCGAGCTCGCCGACGCCGAGCGGGCCGTCCGCGAGGAGGTCGAAGAGGCGCAGCCGCACGCAGGCGAGGAGCACTTGCGAATACACGAAGCCCGCGCACAGGTCGAAAAGCCGCCCGGCCCGACGGCGTGCGATGAATCGCGTCAGCGGAAAGGCGCTCGCCCAGCGGCGAAAGCGCGGGTTCGCGACGAGCCGGTCACGCGCCTCGCGCCAACCGCCTCGCCGCGAGGGCGCCGCCGGTTCGAGGCCCGCGCCGGGGGACAAGGGCGCCGCTCAGGCCGCCTGCTCGGCGATTTCCGCGGGCAGGAGGTTGGCGGCGACCTGCAGGACGTGCGCGCGGAGCACTTCCGCGCCGGGGCAATCCGGGATCGAGGCGACGGCACCGTCGACGAGGACACCCAGGCGGCGGATGGCGCCCTCCAGCCCGAGCTGCGCGGCCCCGCTGGGGCGCGCATGGGTGGCGTCCTGCCCGATCGGCTTGCCGAGCTTGGCGGCATCACCCGCCACGTCCAGGATGTCGTCCGCGATCTGGAACGCCTCGCCGAGCCTATCGCCCAGCAGGCGCCACGGCTCCGAGGCGACGCCGGCCGCGGCGGCACCGGCTTCCGTGGCGGCGGCGAAAAGCGCGCTCGTCTTGGCGCGCTGGTAGACGGACAGGTCCACGAAGGGCTCGCACTCCCGGCCTGCCCGCGGCGATGCCGGAGGGGAAGCCCCACGGAACGCGACACGATGGGCAGGAGCCTTCCGGAGCCGTTCGGGCGCGCCGGCGCATCCGGCGGCGAGCCCCTGGAAAGCCAGCACGATCAACGCGTCGCCGCCGAGCACCGCGAGGCGCTCGCCGAAGGCCTTGTGAACGGACGGCTTGCCCCGCCGCATGGCGGCGTCGTCGAAGCAGGGAAGGTCGTCGTGAACGAGCGAGGCGCAATGCAGCAGCTCGATGGCCGCCGCGGCGCTGTCCGTGACCGGGGGCCGGTCATCCCCGCAGGCGCGTGCCACGGCGAGGCACAGGCGGGGGCGGATGCGCGCACCGCCGGGAAAGACCGCGTAACGCAGGGCGGCCGAAAGGCGCGGCGGGGCATCCTCCGTCTGGACCGACCCCAGGATGTCCGACAGGGCCTGCTCGATGCGGATCGTGTCGCTCATGAAGTCCCCTCTGCAGGCGCCTGTGTCAATTTCGGTTAACACTTCTTCTGTCATGTAATATAGACACCGGATCCGTAGCGAGTCAATGACAACTTTCGGGAGCCGCCGAACCGCATGCGCGCACAACGGGTGGTCGTGATCGGGGCAGGCATCGGCGGTCTCACGGCAGCGGCGACCCTGGCCGCCCGCGGCCTCGCCGTGACCGTCGTCGAGCGCGCGGCCGGTCCCGGCGGCAAGCTCTGCCCCGTGCCGGTCGCCGGCGCCTGGCAGGACGGCGGCCCCACGGTGCTCACGATGGGACGCGTCTTCGAGGATGTCTTCGCCGATTGCGGCGAACGGCTCGCGGATCACGCCACGCTGCGGGCGGCGGACGTCCTCGCGCGTCACGCGTGGAGCGCCGACGAGCGGCTCGACCTCTTCACCGACATCCCTCGCTCCGCCGATGCGATCGCGCGGCTTTGCGGCCCGGAAGAGGGTCGGCGCTACCGCGAGTTCTGCGACCGCGCGAAACGCGCCTGGCTCGCCCTCGAGACGCCCTTCATCCGCGCCGAGCGCCCGAGTCTCTTCGGCCTCGCTCGCCATGGCGGTTTCGGCGCGCTCGCGACGCTCGCCGCCATCAATCCCTTCGCGACGATGTGGACCGCGCTCGGGAAGCACTTCCGCGACCCTCGCCTGCGGCAACTCTTCGGGCGATACGCGACGTACTGCGGCTCCTCGCCCTTCGAGGCGCCCGCGACGCTCATGCTGGTCGCGCACGTCGAACGCGAGGGCGTCTGGCTCGTCGAGGGCGGCATGCACCGCCTGGCGGACGCCATGGCCGGGCTCGCGATCCGCCGGGGCTGCACGATCCGCTACGGGCAGGAAGCGGCCCGGATCGTGGTCGAGCGCGGACGCGTCGCCGGCGTGGTCCTCGCGAGCGGCGAGCGCCTCGAAGTCTCGGCCGTCGTCGCGAACGGCGACGTGGCGGCCCTCGCGGCGGGCGCCTTCGGCGAGGAAGCCTCGCGTGCCGTGCGTCCCGTCGATCCGCGATCGCGCTCGCTCTCGGCGATCACGTGGAACCTCGTCGCCCCCGCCGGCGGATTTCCGCTCGTGCGTCACAACGTCTTCTTCTCGCGCGACTACGCCGCGGAGTTCCGCGACCTGTTCGGCCACAGCCGGGTGCCGGCCGAGCCGACGGTGTACGTCTGCGCCCACGACCGCGAGGCGCCCGACGCGCCCCCCTTTGGAGAGCCGGAACGGCTCATGTGCCTCGTCAACGCGCCGGCCTGCGGCGACATGCGCCCGCTGAGCGCAAAGGAGTTGTCCCGATGCGAAGAGCGGACCTTCCAGCAACTCGAGCGGTGCGGCCTCTCGATCGCGAGGCGGACGGAAGCGACGGTGGTTTCGACGCCGGCGGACTTCGCGCGGAGATTTCCGGGGACGGGGGGGGCGCTCTATGGGGCGGCCTCGCACGGCTGGAGGGCCTCCTTCCGGCGCCCGGGCTGCCGCACGGGCCTTCGCGGCCTGTATCTGGCGGGCGGGAGCGCCCACCCGGGGCCGGGCGTGCCGATGGCGGCCCTTTCGGGCCGGATGGCGGCCGGCGCCTTGTGGTCGGACCTCGCTTCGACGAGCCCGTCGCCACGCGCGGCTATGCGTGGTGGTACGTCGACGCCCTCAGCGACGACCAGCGCCACGGGATCACGCTGATCGCGATGATCGGCAACGTGTTCTCGCCCTGGTACGCGGGAGCTCGGGCACGCTCGTCCGCCGCCGACCCGCTCGATCACTGCGGCCTCAACGTGGCGCTCTACGGCCCGCGCGGTCGCCACTGGATGCTCACCGAGCGCCGCCGGGAACACGTGCACCGCGAATCCGACCGGCTCACCCTGGGGCCGAGCCGCGTCGAATGGAACGGCGGGCACTTCACGTTCCGCATCGATGAAGTGACCTCCCCCCTGCCTTCCCGCGTGCGCGGCGTCGTGCGCGTATACCCGTCCGCGCTCGCCAGCTATCGCACCGCGCTCGACCGGGAGGGCCGCCACCACTGGGGGCCCATCGCGCCGCACGCGCGCGTCGAGGTCGAGATGGAGCGGCCCGGACTTCGCTGGTCGGGCGATGGCTACGTGGATGCCAACGCCGGGAGCGCGCCGCTCGAGGACGCTTTCAGCGGCTGGTCCTGGTCGCGCGCCGGCATCCGGGGCGGCACCTCCGTCCTCTACGACGTGATGCGCCGGGACGGCACGCCTCACACGCTCGCGCTCGCGTTCGACGCCTCCGGCGATGAACGCACCGTCCCCGCGCCGCCCCGAGTCGCCCTGCCGGGCACGCGATGGGGCCTCGAGCGATCCACGCGCGCCGATGCGAATTGCCAGCCCGCGGTGCTGCGTACGCTCGAAGACACCCCCTTCTACGCACGCTCGCTGCTCGACACGCGCGTGCTGGGAACGTCCACCACGGCCATGCACGAGAGCCTCTCGCTCGATCGCTTCCGGTCGGCGTGGGTGCGCCTGCTGCTGCCCTTCCGACTGCCGCGCGCGCCGCGTGGCTTCACCCGGAGTGATCGACAATGCCGCTAGAATCGAGTCGTTTCCGCCAGGAAGGTTTCCACGACGTGAAGGATGACGATGCCCGCCGTTCCCCGCCCCGCCCGCAGGCCCGCTCTCCCCGCAAGTCCGCCGCGCCCGCCCGTCAAGCGCCGGTGAGCGCGCGCGCGGCCTTTCCTTTCTCCGCCATCGTGGGCCAGGCGGAGATGAAGCTCGCCATCCTGATCGCGGCCGTCGATCCGACCGTCGGCGGCGTGCTCGTGTTCGGCGACCGCGGCACCGGCAAGTCGACGGCCGTGCGCTCGCTCGCGGCGCTGCTGCCGCGAATCCCGGTGGTCGAAGGCTGCCCCTACAATTGCGACCCGGCCTCGCCGCAGGGCCTGTGCCCGAGGTGCGGCGCACAGGCGACAGGCAAGTCCCCGAAGGCGAAGCTCGTTCCGGTGCCCGTCGTCGACCTCCCGCTGGGCGCCACCGAGGACCGCGTGGTCGGCGCGCTCGACCTCGAGAAGGCCCTCACGCGCGGGGAGAAGGCCTTCGAGCCGGGAATGCTCGCGCGAGCCAATCGCGGCTTCCTCTACATCGACGAGGTGAACCTGCTCGAGGACCATCTCGTGGACCTGCTCATCGACGTGGCCGCCTCCGGCGAGAACCTCGTCGAGCGCGAGGGCCTCAGCGTGCGCCACCCCGCGCGCTTCGTGCTGGTGGGCAGCGGCAACCCCGAGGAAGGCGAGCTCCGCCCGCAGCTTCTCGACCGCTTCGGCCTGTCGGTCGAGGTCTCGACGCCCAAGGACCTCGCCGACCGCATCGCCGTCGTGCGCCGCCGCGACGAGTTCGAGCGCGACCCCGCCGCCTTCGCCGTCGCCTGGAAGCGCGAGGAGGACCGCATCAGGAAGCGCATCGTCTCCGCCCGCGAGCGTCTCCCGAAAACGAACGTGCCCGACGCGACGCTCGAGCAGGCCGCCCGGCTGTGCATGCGGCTCGGCACCGACGGCCTGCGCGCCGAGCTCACGCTCATCCGCGCCGCCCGCGCCCTCGCCGCGCTCGACGGCGACGCGGACGTGAGCACCGAGCACCTGCGCCGCGTCGCGCCCGCGTCGCTGCGCCACCGCCTGCGCCGCGACCCGCTCGACGAGGTGGGCTCCACCTCGCGGATCGAGCGGGCCCTGCAGGAACAGCTCGGTCCATGACGCGCGAGCCGCCCCCCGCCGGCGACACGCCCTGGGGTCGCGCGGCGCTCGTCGCCTCGCTGTTCGCGGTCGATCCGGCCGGCAGCGCAGGCGTGGCCATCCGCTCCGCGGCCGGACCGGCCCGCGACCGGTGGCTCGCCCTCCTGCGCGACCTGCTCCCGCCGGGCGCACCCGTGCGGCGCGTGCCGCTTCACGTGCCCGACGGCCGCCTGCTCGGCGGGCTCGATCTCGCGGCGACGCTGGGCGCGGGCCGCCTCGTCGCGGACAAGGGCCTCATCGCCGAGGCCGACGGCGGCATCATGATCGTCGCGATGGCCGAGCGCGTCTCTCCGGCCACCGCGGCGCGCCTGGCGAGCGCGCTCGACAAGGGCGAGATCGTGCTCGAACGCGACGGCCTCGCCTCTCGCTCGCCCGCGCGCTTCGGCGTCGTCGCCCTGGACGAATCCGTGAATGAGGACGAAGGCCTGCCGCTCGTGCTGCGGGACCATTTCTCCTTCGAGATCGATCTCGCCGCCGTGCGCCACAACGACGCCGCCTGGCGCTGGCACACGCCCGATGAGATCGCGGCCGCGCGTGAACGTCTCCCGGGAGTGGTTGCCGGCGAGGATATCCTCGCGGTCGTGAGCGAGGCCGCCATGGCCCTGGGCATCGCCTCCCTGCGCGCACCGCTGCTCGCCCTGCGGGTGGCGAGGGCCGCCGCGGCGCTCGACGGGCGAAGCGCGGTTTCGGCGGACGACGCGGCGCTCGCGTGCAACCTGGTGCTCGGTCCCCGCGCCACCTGCGTGCCGACGACCGCGGAGCCGCCCGACAGCGAGCCCGATCCCCCGGAACCGCCCCCCGAGGAGCGCGAGGACGAGCCCGAGGGCGACGAGAATGCCGACGCGGACCGCGAGCTGGGCGAAGTCGTGCTGGAGGCGGCGCAATCGGGAATCCCGCCGGGCCTGCTCGCGCTCCTGCAGGCGGGCGAGGCGTCGCGAAACCGCGCACCGTCCACGGGACGCTCGGGCGCGCTGCGCCACAGCCTCCTGCGCGGCCGGCCCGCAGGCGTGCGCGCGGGGCAACCCGGCGGCCGGGCCCGCCTGAGCCTCATCGACACCTTGCGCGCTGCCGCGCCGTGGCAAAGGCTTCGGCGCGGCGAATTCGCCGATGCGCCGGCGGCCGCGGGGCCGCGCATCCGGGTTCGCAAGGAGGACTTTCACGTCGCGCGGTACCGCCAGCGAAGCGAAACGACGACGATCTTCGCGATCGACGCGTCGGGTTCGGCCGCGCTGCACCGCCTGGCGGAAGCGAAGGGAGCCGTCGAATTGCTGCTCGCGGACTGCTACGTGCGTCGCGACCGGGTGGCCGTGGTCGCTTTCCGAGGGCAGGGCGCGGACCTCCTGCTGCCGCCCACGCGTTCGCTCGCGCGCGCCAAGCGCAGCCTGGCGGGTCTGCCGGGGGGTGGCGGCACGCCCCTGGCTTGCGCCCTCGACGCGGTCCGCTCCCTCGCGGATTCGACCCAGCGGCGCGGAGGTACACCCTTCGTGGTGATCCTCACCGATGGCCAGGCCAACATCGCGCGCGACGGCACCCCCGGCCGCGCCCGCGCGCGGGAGGATGCGATCGGGGCCGCGCGGGCCCTTCGCGCCGGCGGCAGCCGGGTCGTGGTGATCGACACCGCGGCTCGCGCGCAGCCGCTCGCGAAAGACCTCGCCGACGCCTGCGGGGGCCGGTATCTCGCGCTTCCCTACGCGCGCGCCGAATCGATTTCCGGCGCGGTGCGTGCCATCTCGCCCCCGACCGGCGGCCGCCTGCCATGACGGACCTCGCCCTGTCCGAACGCCTCCGCGATTCGACGAGGGCGATGCACCGGCTCGCCGAGCGCAACGCCTACATGGGCGAGCTGCTCGCCGGCCGCCTGCCCCGCGAAGCGTACGGCCTTTACCTGCGCAACCTGCAGGCGCTCTACCACGCGCTCGAGCGCGAGCTTTCGTGGCTCTCGCGCGACCTGCCGACCGCGCACTGGATCCTCCCGTCGATCTTCCGGGCCGGCAACCTCGCCGCCGATCTCGACCACCTGGTGGGCTCGCGGTGGCCGGCTCTTCCGGTGACCTCGGCCATCACCGCCTACAACGCCCGCATCGCTTCGGTGGCGAAGGAGTGCCCGCATCGGCTCGCGGCCCACGCCTACGTCCGCTACCTCGGCGACCTGAGCGGCGGCCAGGTGATCCGCGACGTCGTCCGGCGGGCCTACGGGCTCGGGGACGGCGCAGGGGCGGCGTTCTACGACTTCGACAGCGCGGGGGATCCCGCGACGCTCAAGGCATTGCTGCGTTCGGGGCTCGACGCCTACGGGGAGGCGGTCGGCCGGGATCGCGCCTCGCAGATCGCCGATGAAGCCGTCGATGCCTTCGACCGGCACCGGGCGCTCTTCGACGAATTGCGGGGCGCGGAAGCGGACGCCTGAGGGAGCCTCAGGTTTCCTTGTCGCCGTGGGCGGCGTAGACGATCATCTGCACGGCGAGGTCCGTGGCGCGCCGGCTCGCGGCCTCCAGGCCGTCGAGCGCCGGCACGACATTCGAGGTGCCGGCCTCCTCCGCCACTTCCATCACCGCGAGGCTCGCGCTCGCCGCGACGACCTTCACGAGATCCTGCGAATCGGCGTCGCGCGTGAGCGGCACATGGTCGAGGCGCGCCAGGGGGCGCTGCGCCTCGAGGATCGCGCGGTGCACGCGCTGGCGCATGGCGTCGGCCTCCTGGCGCTCGCTCAGGCTCGTGATGAGCACGATGTGGCCGAGCGCGCCGAACCCGTCGAGCCGCGGGATCACGTCCGCGCGCACGGCGACGGGAATGGTGACGCCCCCGCCCGCATCGAGCGGAAGTTCGCCGCGCCAGCTCTGGCGCCGCTCCACCAGCGCGCGGACCATGCCGCGCGCGGCCTGCGGGTCGGTGAAGAGCAGGGGCAGGTCGTCCAGGTCGGCCACGTGCACGTGCGGCCGCCGGAAGAAGCGGGAGAACGCCTCGTTCGCGAAGCGCACGCGTCCGGTGCCGTCCGCGACGAGCACGCCGTCGGTCGACCCCTGCAGCACGCGGCGCAGGTGGGCGAGCCGGTCCTCGGCGATGAGGTAGCTCATCGAGCGCACCTGCAGGGCCACGTCGCGAAGGGACACGCCGACCGCCTGGGCGGCGATGATGTCGGCCGGCGACCAGACGCGCGAGGTGAGCCGCACCCGCTCCGTCCACACGGCGAACGAGCGCCGCGGCGACAGCTCGCGCGGGTCGTTGCCGGGCAGCACGGGCTTGTGGGGATTGCCCGCCCACCGGACCTCCTGCACCTGTTCGCCGCGCATCCAGAGGATGTATTCGCCGCCGGGGCGCGAGAGTTCCACCGCGAGCACGCCGGCGGCGGCAGGCGCGAGGGGGGCGAATTCGCGCACGTCGAGGGCCACCGAGGCGCTCGCGAAGACGCCGCCGGGCGCCGGCTGGGTCGCGATCCAGTCGACGATGGCACGCAGTTCCGCCGTCGAGGGCAGGTCGCCCGCGGTGATGAGCTCGTCCTCGTTGGCGAGGACCACGCCGGTCGCCCCGACCAGGCGCATGAGTTCGCGCGCATCCTCCATCAGGGCTTCCTGCCAGCGGCCGCCCCGGGACGTCACCTCGATGAGCCGTCCCTCGATGCGGCGCACGGTCGCGGCCGTGCGCACCCGGCTGAAGTTCTCGAGCACCGCGACGCGCGTCGCGACGATCTCGGCCACCAGGTCGCAGGCCACGCGTACCGCATACGGCACCTGCCTCGGGCTGTAGTGGTGACAGGCCATGAGGCCCCAGAGCTTGCCCTCGCGCACGATCGAGGCGACGAGCGTCGCCGTGACGCCCATGTTCTTGAGGTACTGCAGGTGCAGGGGCGACATGCTGCGCAGCCAGCACATCGACATGTCGAGGTCCTCGCCCGTGGGCGGGAAGAGCCGCGGCAGGAGCGGGACGGGCTCGTAGTGGACGTCGGCGAGCACGCGCACGCGGTTGCGCAGGTAGAGTTCGCGCGCGCGCTGCGGAATGTCGGACTCGGGGTAATGCAGGCCGAGATAGGGTTCGAGGTGCTCGGCCTTCGCCTCGCCGATCACCTCGCCGTGGCCGTCCGGGTCGAAGCGGTAGAACATCGCGCGGTCGTAGCCGGCGAGCTCGCGGTAGATCCGGGCCGCCGTGTCCGCGAGCGCCTCGAGCGTCGTCGCCTCGCCCAGGCGCGCGACGGCGCTGGCCAGGCGCTTCGGCAGTCCCTTGGCGAACGCGGACACGTCGTGGACATCCGACGGCACGAGCTCGACGATGACGGCGTCCGCGGCATTGCGGTGGATGAGGGCTTCGAAGCCGCGTCTCACGCCGCCATAGTCCGTCGTGGCGAGGAACGGCGAGGGAACGGCACCGATTCCCTCCTGGAGACGGCGGCGCACCAGCGAGCCCAGGTCGCCGCCCAGGCGGTCGACGAGTTGCTCCAGCAGCGCCTCGGGCGCGATGCCGAGCATCTCCAGCGCGTTGTCGCTCACCTGCAGGACGACGGGCGAGGACGCGTCGAGGACGAGCATGACCCCATACGGCTGGATCGATCCGGCCAGATGGATGAGCTCGCGGTCGCAATTGGACAGATCCGCCTCACCGAAGGCGGGTCCCTCCCCCCTCTTCCTCATGATGGCTGTTTCTCGTCGTGGTCTGGACAGCGTAGGCCGATAGTTGGCCGCGCCGGTGACCCTTGTCAACCGCCGATGTTTCCCCAAGTGCCTAGGCCGCGTGAATTCCCGGGCCCCCTTGCGAGCGGCGGTTGACCCGAAGTGTCAATTCGCTGTTACACTCGATTCCGATGGCTTCCGTGACACTCGATAGCATCCGCCCCGCGCCGGCCCGCCTCGCCGCCCGGCGGCCCCACGCCGTCGTCATCGGCAGCGGTTTCGGCGGCCTGGCCGCCGCCGTCCGCCTGGGTGCCCGGGGCTACCGGGTCACCGTCCTGGAAAGGCTGGACGCCCCCGGGGGCCGGGCCTACGTCTATCGGCAGGACGGCTTCACGTTCGACGCGGGGCCCACGATCGTCACGGCGCCCTTCCTCTTCGAGGAACTCTGGCAGCTGGCCGGCCGGCGGTTCGCGGACGACATCACGCTCAAGCCCATGACGCCGTTCTACACGATCCGCTACCCGGACGGCTCCACCTTCGAGTGCTGCGCCGATCCGCAGCGCATGCGCGAGAAGGTCGCGGCCCTCTCCCCGGGCGACGTCGAGGGTTACGAGCGCTTCATGCGCGTGAGCGAGGACACCTACCGGGTGGGATTCGAGCAGCTCGGGCACGTCGCCTTCGACTCCTGGATCGACATGGCCAAGGTCGCGCCCGACATGATCCGCCTGGGCAGCTACCGGACGGTGCACGGGCTCGTGGCGAAGCACGTGAAGGATGAGCGCCTGCGCTTCGCGCTGAGTTTCCACCCGCTCTTCGTCGGCGGCAACCCGTTCGCCGTCACGTCCATCTACGCGCTCATCGCCTTCCTCGAGCGCAAGTACGGCGTGCACTACGTGATGGGCGGCACGGGACAACTGGTCAAGGGCCTCGTCGGGCTTGTCGAGGGCCAGGGCGGCACGGTCCGCTGCGGCGAGGATGTCACGCAGATCACGTTGAGCGGCCGCACGGCCACGGGCGTGCGCCTTGCCTCCGGCGAGCACCTGGCAGCCGACGTCGTGGTCTCGAACGCCGACACCGCCTGGACCTACAAGCACCTCCTGCCGCCCGAGGCGCGCAGCCGCTGGAGCGACGCCCGCGTCGAACGCGCCCGCTATTCGATGAGCCTCTTCGTGTGGTACTTCGGCACGAGCCGGCAGTATCCCGACGTCCCGCACCACACGATCATGCTCGGCCCGCGCTACCGCGAGCACATCGAGGACATCTTCGAGCGCAAGATCCTCGCGAAGGACTTCTCGCTGTACCTGCACCGACCGAGCGCATCGGATCCATCCGTCGCGCCCGCCGGATGCGACGCGTTCTACGTGCTCTCCCCCGTGCCCCACCTGGACGCCGGCATCGACTGGGCGACGAAGGCCGAGGAATACCGCAGGACCATCGCGAAGCACCTGGGCGAGTCGGTGCTGCCGGGCTTCGAGGAGCACGTCGTCACCTCGCGCGTCATGACGCCGCAGGATTTCCGCGACCGCCTGCTCGCCTTCAAGGGCAATGCATTCGGCATGGAACCCGTGCTGACCCAAAGCGCCTGGTTCCGGCCGCACAACCGCAGCGAGGACATCGCTGGCCTCTACCTCGTGGGCGCCGGCACCCATCCCGGCGCGGGGCTCCCGGGCGTGATCTCCTCCGCCCGTGTCCTCGACGACATCGTTCCGCTCGCCGAAGCCTGGGCCTGACGCCATGCTTCGAGCCCGCGACGACATGAGGGCGTGCCGCGAGCTGCTGCGGCACAACTCGCGCACCTTCCACCTGTCCTCCCTGCTGCTGCCGGCACCGGTGCGCGAACCGGCCTCGGCCCTCTACGCCTTCTGCCGCGTTGCGGACGACGCCGTGGACCTCGCCAGCGATGGCGGCGGCAATCCCGTGTCGCGGCTGCGGGCGCGCCTGGCGCGCGTGTACGCCGGCCAGCCGGCGGACTTCGCCCCGGACCGCGCCTTCGCGGACGTGGTGGAGCGCTTCGCGATTCCGCGCGCGGTGCCCGAAGCGCTGCTCGAAGGCTTCGAATGGGACCTCGCGGGCCGTCGCTACGAAACCCTCGCGGCGCTGAACGACTACGGCGCCCGCGTCGCCGGCTCGGTCGGCGCGATGATGGCCACGATCATGGGCGTTCGCGAGGCGCAGGTGCTCGCGCGAGCGTGCGACCTCGGCGTCGCCATGCAGCTCACCAACATCGCGCGCGACGTCGGCGAGGACGCTCGCAACGGCCGCCTCTACCTGCCCCTCGCCTGGATGCGCGAGGAAGGGCTCGATCCGGACGCCTGGCTGGCGGCGCCCGCGCCCTGCGCGCGGCTCGCCGCGGTGATCCGGCGACTCCTGGAGGCCGCCGACGAGCTCTACGCACGCGCCGACGACGGCATCGGCTGCCTGCCCGCGGATTGCCGGCCCGCCATGCATGCCGCCCGTCTCCTCTACGCCGAGATCGGCCGGACGGTCGAATCCAACGGCTACGACAGCGTCACGCGCCGGGCCGTGGTGCCCACCGCGCGAAAGCTCGCGCTGCTCGCGCGGGCCGTGGCGGAGGCCACCTCGGCCGCGCCGTGGACGCAGGTCGCGGCCATGCCGCAGACGGCCTTCCTGGTCGAGGCCCTCGTCGCGGCCAATGCCCATCGCACCCACCGCCCCGAGCCCCGCGGTGTCGAGGCGCGCGTGGCCTGGCTCGTCGACCTCTTCGGCCGTCTCGAGACGCTCGAGCACGGCGCCCGGCCCCAGCGCTCGAACGCCGGGCCCTGAACCGCCGGGCCGGGGCCGCCATGGACTGGAGCGCCCTCGCCCGCTGGGAATGGCTCGTGATCGAGCTCGTGATCCTGGCCATCGCGGTACGCGAGCTCGTCTCGGTCCGGCGCGAACTGCGGCGGGACCGCGAACGCGATGCGCTCCTCGAGCGCGAGAAGGACCGGGACGCGGCGCCGTGACCCCCCCGGCCCGCCTGCCGGCATCACCGGGGCAGCAAGCGCTCCACCGCCGCGCGCACCTCGGCGCGAATGATCGCCTGCGCTGCGGGATGCACGGCGCCGCAGGCCAGCGTGCAGCCCGAGTCGGTCGGCCACTCGAAATCGCAGTGGCTCGCGCCCTCGACGCGAAGGTCCCTCTCCCGGTGCGCGAAGGCCTCTCGCCAGGGCGCGGAAATGTTGTACGCGTTGCAGAAGGCAGGCGGGCCGTGCAGGAGGATGGCCGGCACGCCGAGCGCGCGCGCCGCCTCGCGTCCCGCGCCGGAAGGCCGGTCGAAAGCGTCCAGGCCGATGTAGCCGGCGACGCCGGGCGTTCCGGCCGCGAGCAGGGCGGAAAGCCCGCCGGCCGAAAAGCCGACGAGCACCACGCGTTCGACGCGATGGCCCCACGCGCCTTCGCGAAGGCGCGCGACGAGCCCGGCCAGGGCGCGTCCATTGGCGCGCGAATCGACGCGGGAAGGCAAGGCGGGAACGATGGCGATGCGGCCGTCGGCCGCGAGCGCACGGGCGTAGCCGGAAAGGCTCGCGGGTTCGCGCAGGAACCCGTGCGCGAGCACCACGGCATCGGTCGAGGCGATGGAAGGCGCGTGCCATTCGACACGAACGAGCGTCCCGTCGATCTCCAATTCCCGCATCGGGACCTCTGCGCGCAGCGAACCCGTCCCGAATCCTGCCAGGAAAGTCGCGACGATCGCGGCAAGTCGCCTCATGGCATCGATGGTAGCGCGCCTCCTTCGGGCCCCTCAAGGCGCCGCCTGACCGAATCGCGATGCTGACCTGCAGCCGGCCCCCGATGAAATCCCCGCCCGTCCCGAGTTTCGTTCCGCACGACTGGCCCCATCGCGCCGCGAGCCTCGCCATCGAGGCGGGCGGCGTGCGCTGGCACGTGCAGCGCGCCGGGCGCGGACCCGTGGTGCTGCTCCTGCACGGGTCCGGCGCTTCCTCCCATTCCTGGGCCGACCTGTTACCCGTCCTCACCGATCGCGCGACGGTGGTCGCGCCGGACCTGCCGGGCCACGGCTTCACTTCCGGAATCCGCGACGGCGATTGCACCCTCACGCGCGTGGCGACGGCGATCGACCGATTGCTGGAAGCCCTGGCGCTCGGCCCGGTCCGCGTCGTCGCCGGACATTCCGCTGGCGCCGCGCTCGCCATCCGCTGGGCCCTCGGCACGCCGCGCCCGTCCGCTTCCCTCGTGGGCTTTGCCCCCTCGCTCGTGCCGCCACCGGCGCTCTACACGACATTTCTCGCGCCGATCGTCACGCCCGTCGCGACCTCCGCCTTCGCCACTTCCCTTCTCGCCTCGCTGGCCGGTCGCGCGCGCCTCGTCGACCGCCTGCTGGATTCCACGCGCTCGCCCATTCCCGCGGCCCAGCGCGCCCGCTACGAGACGCTCTTCCGAAGCCCCGGGCACGTGCGCGGGACGATGCGGTTCATGGCTGCCGCCGACCTCCCGGCGCTTCTGGAGGACGCGAAGCGGCTCACGGTGCCGGCCACGTTCATTCTGGGTCGCAATGACGACTGGGTTCCGGAACGCAGCCTCAGGCCGATCCTCGCGCGCGCCTTTCCCGACGCCGCGATCGAGACCTGGGACGACGGTCACCTGCTGCATGAGGTCGAGCCGGAGCGGGCCGCCCGCGTCATCGCCGGCCGGCTGCCCGCGAAGGCCCGGTCATGAGCCAGGCGGCGCCCGCGCGCGACCTTTGCACGGACTGCGGCATCTCCCGGACCTCCGAGCCGGGCCGGTGCGGCCGGGCCTGCCAGTTCATCAAGCCCGACTACCCCGGCCTCGAGGCGCGCGTGCACGGCCGCAGCCGCGAAGCGGGTCGCGAGGACGAGCTGCACTTCGGGCCGTATCGCCGCATGCTCAAGGCACGGCTCGCCGCGCCGCTCGAGGGCGCGCAGTGGACGGGCATCACGACCCGCCTGGCCGAGCGGTTGCTCGAGACGGGCGCCGTCGATGCGGTGCTCGCGATGGCGCCGCATCCCGACGACCCCTGGCGGCCGATGCCGGTGCTGGTGACGAAGGCCGGGGACATGAAGCGCTGCCGCGGGATGCGCATGGGCTACGCACCGCTGCTTTCGCTTCTCGAGCCCGCGCGGGACCGGGGCTACCGGCGTCTCGCGGTGGTGGGCATTCCGTGCCAGGTCTACGCCCTGCGCGCGCTGGAGGCCGAATGGGGATTCGAGCGCCTCTACGTGATCGGCACCCCCTGCTCCGACAACACCACGACCGAGCGCTTCCACGAGTTCCTCGCGCTCGTCTCGCCGGAGCCGGAGTCGATCACCTACCTCGAGTTCCGAGCCGACTACCACGTCGAGATCCGCCACCGCGACGGCCGCAAGCGCGAGGTCCCCTTCCTCATGCTGCCGCTGTCGAAGCTGCCCGCCGACTTCTTCCCGCTCACCTGCCGCACCTGCGTCGACTACACGAACGCGCTCGCCGACATCACCGTGGGCTACATGGGCGGCGAAGGCGAACAGTGGCTCATCGTCCGCAACGAGCGCGGCGAGGAACTCGTGAAGTTGCTGGGCGACGAACTCGTCACCTCGACACCGGGGAGCCGCGGAAACCGGCGCGGGCCTGTGAAGGGGTTCCTGCGGAACGTGGCGCGCGCCGCCGGAGGATTGCCGCTTCGCGCGATGCCCGACTGGGCCCGCCCTCTCGTCGCCTGGCTCATGCCGCGCATCGGCCCGCGCGGCCTGGAGTTCGCGCGCGCCCGCGTCGAGATGAAGGCGATCGAATCCGTCCTGCACCTGCGCCGCGAGGCGCCCCGCCGCATGAAGTCCCTGATTCCCGTTCACGTGTGGAAGCTCGCGCAGGACTACGGGCTCACCGCGTCGTCCGGCGAGCGGGAATCGAAAACCCGGTCCTGAACCCTCTCCCTGGAGGCCCCGATGAAAGACAAGTCCGCCGCGCTATCCCTCGCCGCCCCGTCGTCCCAGAATCTCTGGATGGGAATCGCCGCCGTCGCCCTGGCCCTGATGGCCTGGAAGGCGACCGGCCAGGTCGGTTTCATGGTCATGGCGGCGGGCATGGCCGCGCTCACGCCGGCATGGGCCTTCCGCATGGCGGGCGCGGGCCGCGCGAGCCCGAAGTGGGCGCGCAGCCTCGTCGCGCCAGGTCTCTTCCTCATCGTCGCGGGCATCTTCCAGATCCTCGCGCGCTGAAGGCGCGCCGCGGATCCGCGCGAGGACGATTCAGTCCGCGCGGATGCCAGCCGCCTTCACCACTTTCGCGTTCGATTCGTGCTCGGCGCGCACGAGGGCGGCGAACGCCTCCGGCGTGCCGGTGCTCACGACGTTGTCGAGCTTCACGAGGCGTTCGCTCACCGCCGCGTCCGCGAGCGCGCGGTTCACCTCGGCATTCAGTCGCTTCACGTGCTCGGGTGGCATCCTCGCCGGCGCGAAGAAGCCGAAGACCGAGGTGAGATTCGCGGCCGGGTAGCCGAGCTGCGCCATCGTCGGTACCGCAGGATGGGCCGGCAGGCGATTCGGCGCGGCCACGGCGAGGAGCCGCAACTTGCCCTGCGAGAGCATCGCGTTCACGCCCGGGCTCGGGTTGGTCGTGAAGAGTTCGAAGTGCCCGCCCGCGGCATCCGTCACCACCTGGCCGCCGCCCTTGTAGGGCACGTGGTTGATGTCGATGCGCGCATCGCGCTTCAACTGCTCGAGCATGAGGTGCCCGACCGTCGCCGCCCCCGACGTGGCCAGGTTGAGCCGGCCGGGGTTCGCGCGCGCCTGCGCGAGCACGTCCTCGAAGCTCCTGCCCGTGAACGACGGCGTGGCGAGGACGTAGACCGGCGAGTACATGACGCTCGCCACCGGCACCAGGTCGCGAAGCGGGTCGTAGGCGACCGGCATCACGTGCGGGTTGAGCGTGAGCGGGCTGATCGACGCGAAGCCCACCGTGTGGCCGTCGGTGCTCTTCGCCACGGCGTCGATGCCGATGCTGCCGCCCGCGCCCGCGCGGTTCTCGATGACGACGGGCTGGCCCAACGCCGGCGAGAGCTTCTCGGCGAGCTGCCGCACGACGGCATCGCTCGTGCCCCCGGCCGGGTACGCGACGATGACGCGCAGGGGCTTCGCGGGCCAATCCTGCGCCTGCGCGAGGCAGGCCGATGCGAGGGCGACGGATAGCGAGGCAAGTCGCAGGATGAAGGGACGTTTCACGGAGAACCTGTTCGGCGATGGCGGATGGCAAGGATAGCGTGAACACCGGCGCCGCTTGCCGGCGATCATTGGCGCCGCCGGTCGCATTGGCCTAGGATCGCGGTCCCCACAAGAACGCATTCGAGGAGAAGACATGAAACGCCTGGCCGCCGTCCTTTGCGCCGCTCTCGCCGCCCCGGCCCTCGCCGCCACCCCGCTGCCGCCCATCGCCCCGGAGAAGGCCGGCTTCTCGAAGGAAGGGCTCGCGCGTATCGACGCCTTCTTCGCGCGCGAGATCGATGCAAATCGCGTGCCCGGCGCGGTCGTCGCCATCGCGCGGGACGGGAAGCTCGTGCACTACAAGGCCTATGGCTACCTGGACAAGGGTGCCGGGACGCCCATGCCGCTCGACGCGATCTTCAACCTGGCCTCCATGACGAAGGTGATGGCGTACACGGGCGGCCTCGTCCTGAACGAGCAGGGGCGCCTGCCGCTCAAGAGCCGCCTGGACGAATACCTGCCGGCCTTCAAGGACCAGAAGCTCGGCGTCGTCGCCGGGGACGAGGTGAAGCTCGAGCCCGCGAAACCGATCTACATCCACGACCTCTTCCGCCACACTTCCGGCATCACCTACGGCGGGCGCGGCAACACGCCCGTGCACAAGCTCTATCCGTCGGGGTCCGCGCCGGCCGCCGCGCAATACACGGGCGAGGAGTTCATCGCGAAGCTCGCCTCGCTGCCCCTGCTCCATCCGCCGGGCACGGTGTGGGACTACGGCTTCTCCACGGACGTGCTCGGCCTCGTCGTCGAGAAGGTGAGCGGCAAGCCGCTGGGCGGTTTTCTGAAGGACACGGTCTGGGACAAGGTGAAGATGCCCGACACCACCTTCGAGGTGCCGGCGGACAAGCGCGCCCGTCTCGCCAGGCCGCTTCCCAAGGACCCGATCACCGGCAAGGACCAGCAGATCGTCGCGCTCGCGAAACCGTTCCGGTTCCACTGCGGCGGTTCGTGCGCGTTCAGCACCGTGGGCGACTACCTGCGCTTCGCGCAGATGCTGCTCGACGGCGGCACGATCGGCGGCCAGCGGGTGCTCAGCCCGAAGACCGTGGCGACGATGACGAGCGACCACCTGGGCACCGGCATCAGGAACCAGGTAGCGGGCGTCGAGCAGCACCGCGACGGCTACGGCTTCGGCCTGGGCGTGGCCGTGCGCCTGCACGAAGGCATCGCGGCAACGCCCGGCAGCAAGGGCGACTACACGTGGAACGGCGCGAACGGCACGCTCTTCTGGAACGACCCCCGGGAGCGGCTCACCGTCGTCGTCGGCACGGCGGCGCCCGGCGAGATCCGCAAGTACTACCGCGAGCAGATGGGTGCGCTGGTGTATGGCGCCATGACGGCCTCGCGGCCCGCGCCCTAGGCCGTCCGGAAGATCGCGATCGCGTCCTCGAGTTCGTGCGCCTGGCGGCGCAGGGACTCGGTGGCCGCCGCGCTCGTCTCGACGAGGGTGGCGTTGCGCTGCGTCGTCTCGTCGAGTTGTTGCACGGCCTGGCCCATCTGCGCGACACCGGCGCTCTGCTCCGCGCTCGCGGTGCTGATCTCGGCCACCTGCTGGGCGACGCGCTTGATCGAACCGACGACCTGCTCCATGGCGACGTTGGCCTCGTCGGCGAGGCGGGCGCCCTGCTCGGCGCGCTCCACGCTCGCGGTGATGAGGTCCTTGATCTCCCGCGCGGCCTCGGCGGAGCGGCCGGCGAGCAGGCGCACCTCGCCCGCCACCACCGCGAAGCCCCGGCCCTGTTCGCCCGCCCGGGCGGCCTCGACGGAGGCATTGAGCGCGAGCAGGTTCGTCTGGAAGGCGATGTCGTCGATGACGCCGAGGATCTGGCGGATGCGATTGGCGTTGTCGGTCATGCCGCGCACCGAATCGACGACCCGCGTGACCACCTCGCCACCGCGGTGCGCGGTGTCCGAGGCTTCCCGCGCGATGCGGTCGGCGTCGACCGCATGGGAGGCGTTCTGCCGCACGGTCGCGGTGAGCTCCTCCATCGTCGCCGACGTCTGTTCCAGCGCGCTCGCCTGCGATTCCGTCCGCTGGGCCAGCTCGCCGTTGCCCTCGGCGATTCTGTCGCTCGTGCCGCTCACCTCGTGCGAGGTCCCGCGCACGCGGGTCACGAGCCCGCCCAGCCGTTCCTTCATGTGGGCGAGCGCGGCCATCACGCTGCCGGCATCTCCCTTGCGCACGGGCACCGGTGTGGCGAGGTCGCCGGCCTCGATGCGCGCGAGGGCGGTGCGGGCGTCCGACGGCTCGCCCCCGATCTCGCGTTGCAGGTAGCGGACCAACCCGATCGCGAGAATGACGCACGTGACCACGCACACGACCACCAGGCCGAGGACGACCAGGCGGGCCCCGCCCATGGATGCGACGGCACCCTCGCGTGTGGCCTTCATGTCCGCGCCGGCCTGCGCCCTCAACTTCAGCAGTTCGTCCTTGAGCGCTCGCCAAGCCGGTGTCTCGGCCGCGCGCAGCCTCGCGGCCGCCCCCGCGGTCTCCTTCGGATTCGCGCGTACCATGGCCTCCACCTCGTCCTGGATGGCACGGTGCTTTTCGCGCAGCGCGACGATGCGATCGAGCAGCGCCCTCTGTTCGGGCGTGCTCGGGGCCGGGATCGCGGCTTCACGCGCCCGGTCGAAGTCGGCCACAGCCGCCTTGCGGTTCTCGTAGGCCTTCGGGTTGGCGGGCTCGAGAAGGATGTTGCGGATCGCCTGCCCGGTTTGCAGTCCCTGGGCGTACATCTCGCCCGCCGCTTGCGCCAGGGCGTCCTCATGCGCGAGGTAGCGTGCGAGGCCGCCTTCGAAAGCGGTCACGCCGTACGCGGCAGCGCCACCGAGGGCCACCACGATGGCAAGCGGGATGGCGAGCGAGATCAGGAGTCGCTGGCGGAATTTCATGTTCTTTCCTCATGGGTGGCGGACGGGGCCGGGCTGCGCCATGCCCCTGTGAGGATTGTCGGACGCCGCGACCGGAAACCTGAGCCGGAATAGGGGCCGACAAGCCCGCCAATTGCCGCGGAACGACCCCAAGCTCCGGGGAGTATCATGCCGGCATGAACGCCGCCTCCTCGCCCCTGCGCTTTCTCGGCGCCGCGTGGTTCGCACCCGTCATGGGGGTCGCCGGACTATCCCTCGCCTGGCATCGCGCCGGACCCTTCATGGGCGAGGCCGCCGGCGACGTCGCGCTCGCACTGGCCTTCGCAGCCGCGGTCATGTTCGCCGGCCTGGCCATCGGCTGGATGGTGCGCGCGGCCCGCTTTCCCGAGGCGATGCGCGAGGACTTCGCGCACCCCGTGCGGCACCCTTTCGTCGCGGCGGTACCGGTATCGGCGATCCTGCTCGCGACCGCTGCCGTCGCCCTGGACGGCCCTTCGACCATCGCGCGAGGCCTCTGGATGGCGGGCAGCCTCGCGCAACTCGCCACGACGACGTGGGTCATCGGCCGGTGGTGGCGCGGCAATCGTCCCGACGGCCTGGCGTGGGCCTCGCTCACGCCGGCGATGTTCATTCCGGTGGTGGGGAACGTGCTGGTGCCGCTCGCGGGCGTGCCGCTCGGCCACGCCGACTGGTCGGCCGCGCAGTTCGCGATGGGCGCCTTCTTCTGGCCCGTCGTCCAGGTCCTGGTACTCGTCCGGCTGGCGACCCAGGGGCCCTGGCCGGAACGCCTCCAGCCCGCCGTGTTCATCTTCGTCGCGCCCCCCGCGGTGATCGGCCTCGCGCTGGTCCAGTTCGGGGCGCCCATCGCGCTCGGCTGGGGCGCCTGGGGCATCGCGCTCCTTTCGCTGCTCGCGGCCGCGACCCAACTGCGGCGGATCGCGGCACTGCCTTTCTCGATCCCGCACTGGGCGCTGTCGTTCCCGCTGGCAGCCTTCGCGACACTCACGCTCCGGCTGGCGACGCCCGGCACGCCGATGGCGACGTTCGGCGTCGTGGCGCTGGCCGTGGCATCGCTCGTCGTCGGTGCCCTGCTGGTTGCGACCTTCAGGGGGATTCGCGACGGCACGCTGCTCGCGCCCGAACCGGTCGCCCAGATCCAGGTCGCGACACCCGCCTGAACCGCCGGCCCGGCGGCCCGCCTAGAGCCCCAGCGCCCGCATGCCCTGGTAGAACGCGAAGCTCGCGACCCACGCGAGACCCAGCGGCCAGGCGATCGCGAGCGCCGTGAATCCGACGCTGCGGGATTCCGTGCGCAGGGTCGCGATCGCGGAGAGGCAAGGCGTGTAGACCAGCGTGAAGATCATGAAGCTCGTCGCCGCGACCCAGTCCATGCTGCGCGCGAGTTCGCCCGCGAGCGCATCGCCCTCGAGGCCGTAGATCACCGCGAAGGCCCCGATCACCACCTCCTTCGCCACGAAGCCGAACAGCAGCGCCACCGCGAGCCGCTCGTCGATGCCCAGGGGCCCGAGCACCGGCTGGAGGGCATGGCCGATCCAGCCCGCGAGGGTGGCCGGGCCGGCCGGCGCGGCGCCCACCGGCAGGTGCGTGAGGAGCCAGACGGCGACCACGCCGACGAAGATGAAGGTGGTCGCCCGGCGCAGGAAATGCTTCACCTCGAGCCAGCCCCGAAGGGCCACCAGCCGCAGCGTCGGCGCGCGCCACGGCGGCAGCTCGATCACGAAGGGCTCGCGGCTCGCGAAGCGCCCCTTGAAGGCGAGCGCGGTCACGATCACCGCGAGGAAGCTCGTCACGTACAGGCCGAAGAGCACCCAGGGCGCGACCGCGGGGCGGAAGATCGCCGCCGCGATGAACACGAAGACCTGAAGGCGCGCGGAGCAAAGCGAAAGCGGGATGGTGAGCATGGAGAGCAGTCGCATCGGCCGGTCGCGCATCACGCGCGTGCCCATGAGCGCCGGCACGTTGCAGCCGAACCCCATCAGCAGCATCACGAAGGCCCGCCCGTCGAGGCCCAGGCGCGCCATCAGCGAATCGGTGAGGAAGGCGGCCCGCGACAGGTAGCCGCTGTCTTCCACCGCCGCCAGGAAGAAGAAGAACACGACGATCAGCGGCACGAATGCCGCGACGGTCCCCACGCCCGCCCACACGCCGTCCAGCAGGATTCCGCGCGCAAAATCGGGCAGCGGCGCGAGGAGCGCCTCCAGGGCGGACTTGCGCACGGCATCGAAAAGCGCCTCGACGCCGTCCTGCAGCGGGGACCCCAGGAGGAAGACGGCCTGGAAGATCGCCAGCATCGCGAGAAAGAAGATCGGCAGGCCCAGCCAGGGGTGCAGCACCACGCGATCGAGCCGGTCGCTCGCCGTTTCGGAAAGCCGGGGGGGAACATGAACGTGACGGGCCAGCAGCGATTCGACCGCGGCCTCGCGCCGATGGTCTTCCTCCAGTGCCTCGCGCAACGCCGCGTCACGCGCCGGACCGGCGCCATCGAGCAGCGACGCGAGGCGACGAACCGCCCCGGCCTGGCCGGTTCCCAGCTTGGCCGACAGGGCCGCCACCGGCAGGCCCAGACCCGCGGCGAGGCCCGCTTCGTCGATGCGGATGCCGTGGCGGCGCGCTTCGTCCGTCATGTTGAGCAGGACGAGCGTCGGCAGGCCCAGCGCCTTCACCTGCAGGGCGAGGGCCAGTTGCCGGTCGAGCTGCGAGGCATTGAGCACGACCACCAGCGCGTCGACGGGAGCGGCCTCGAGGAAATGCCGCACGACGCGCTCGTCGTCCGAGAAGCCGTGCAGGTCGTAAAGCCCGGGCAGGTCGACGAGCTCGACCATGTGGCGCCCGGCGAGCACGCGGGCGCTCGCGAGCTCCACCGTGACGCCCGGCCAGTTGCCGGTTCGCGCCGAGGCGCCCGTCAGCCGGTTGAAGAGGGTCGACTTGCCGGTGTTCGGCATGCCGACGAGGGCCACGCGCTTCATGCGGAACCGGGTGCGGCGAGACGGACCT
Source organism: Betaproteobacteria bacterium (assembly GCA_016711875.1). Lineage (GTDB taxonomy): Bacteria > Pseudomonadota > Gammaproteobacteria > Burkholderiales > Usitatibacteraceae > FEB-7. The sequence continues at coordinate 878,556 of JADJSD010000003.1, forward strand.
GGATTCCCGCGGCCTCCGCCAACCTCAGAGCGACATCCGTGGTCCCGAGACGCACTTGAAGGGGGCCGCGCAGCAGCGCCCGGCGCACCAGCTGCAACGGGCGGCCCGTGGAAAACCCCAGCGCCGTCAATCGCTTGCCGAGATCTTCCGGCGCGTGGACGGCCGCAATCACGCCGTGGTCGCCGGGATTCAGGTCCGAAAGGGGGCGAAGCTCGCTCATGGTTTTAATGCGAATGGATCGTATTTGCAGGCTAACCCATTCCCGGCCCCCGATCTTGCGCCCGATCAAGGAGGTGAATGGCGTGCCGGCAAAGAAACGGGCGGCCGAAGCCGCCCGCTGCCTCCCCTGCGGGAGGGCCCTACTTGATGAACGCCATCCAGGGCAGCCCGATAAGCAGGAAGGCCGCGATGAAGAGGACGCCGAAGATGCCACCCATGATCCAGAAGTCCTTGGCGGGCAGGTAACCGGAACCGTAGTACACCGGGCTCGGGCCGGTGGCGTACGGGGTGAGCATGCCCATGATGCCGAGCGTGAGGCACAGCAGCATCGAGAACTGCGCCATGTCGAGGCCCGGGATCGTCGTGCCCACCGCCAGCATGACCGGCAGCAGCGCCGTCACGTGCGCGGTGATGCTCGCGAACAGGTAGTGCGTGAAGTAGAACACGAGCACCAGGACGACCATCGCCGTGAACGGGGGATAGCCGGCCATGCTGGCGGCCACGCCGTCGGCGAACCACTTCACGAACCCGACCTTGCTCAGGCCATCGGCCAGCGCGACGAGGGTCGCGAACCAGGCGAGGGTGTTCCACGCCGACTTGTTCGCCACGATGTCGTCCCAGGAAACGACCTGGGTGGCGATCATCAGGCAGATCACCAGCAACGCGGCCGTCGTCGCGTTGATGACGCTGCCGCCGAAGATCCACAGGGCCAGCGCGATCACGACCAGCACGCCCAGGGTCATTTCCTTGCCCGTGAGAGCGCCCATCTTCTTCAGCTCCTCGCCGGCCCACTTCGGCACCTCCTCGCCCGACTTCACTTCCGGCGGATAGATGACATAGGCGACGAGCGGGATCGCGACGAGCAGGAGGATGCCCACCGGCGCGAAGGCCATGAACCACTGCGTCCACGTGATGTCGATCTTGGCCGTCTTCTTCACCAGCTCCAGGGCGAGCAGGTTCGGCGCGAGGGCCGTGAGGAAGAGCGAGCTCGTGACGCACGTGACCGCGATGGCGACCCACATCAGGTAGGAACCGATGCGCCGGGCCGACGGGTCGTTGGGCTTCGAGTCGTAGAGGGCGGGCAGGTTGCGGATGACCGGGTAGATCGTGCCGCCGCTGCGGGCCGTGTTGGAAGGCGTGAACGGCGCGAGCAGCGTGTCCGCGATGGTTATGGCGTAGCCCAGGGTGAGCGTGCGCCGGCCCATGGCCTTCACGAGCATGAGCGAGATGCGCCGCCCCAGGCCCGTCTTCTCGTAGCCCAGCGCGAACATGAACGCGCCGAAGATCAGCCAGACCGTGCTGTTGGAGAATCCGGAAAGCGCCCAGCCGAGCGAGGCGTTCACGGCCTTGAAGCCGGGCTTCGCGAGCTCCGCCGGCGAGTAGAGGACGTAGGGCGAGAGGATCGCCACGAGCGTCACGCCGATGAGCCCCACCGCGCCGCCGGGCAGCGGCTCCACCATCAGCGCGACGATGACGCCCGCGAAGATGGCGAAGAAGTACCACGCGTGCTGCGGCAATCCCTGCGGCGCCGGAAAGAGCGCGATCGCGAGGGTGACCGCGATCGGGAGGATCGCGCGCCAGGGGAAGTGGTGTTCGGGAACCTTCGCGGCGATGACCTTCGTGGGGCCGGTGCCGGGGATGACGGTGGACATGAGGGGTCCTTTCGTGGCGGCCCGCGGATATCGCGGGCTTTCGCGACAATGTTCCCGCCACGCGGATCGGACTTTCTTGACCCCCCTCAACGGCCCTCGCGCGCCGGCGAATCGACCCGCGAATCCGTTTCCCCTTGGTCTCGGGACCAAGGTCCCATTCGGGGCAGCGGGTCACAGGACACGCGCAACGATCCGCGGAACGACCCCGTAGCCCAGGACGGCGATGACCGCGATCCCGGTGAGATTGAGCACGATCCCCGCCTTCATCATCTGCGGCATGCGCACGAGCCCCGTGCCGAACACGATGGCGTTGGGCGGCGTGCCTACCGGCATCATGTAGGCGCTGCTCGCGGCGAGCGCGCAGACGATCACGAGCGTCGGCGGGTCGAGGCCCAGGCCGGGCGCCATCGCCGCGAGCACCGGCGTCATGGTCGCCACCTGCGCCGTGTTGGAGGTCACCTCCGACAGGAAGACGGTGAGGGTCACCACAGCGGCGAGCAGCACGAGCGGCGGCAACACGCCCAGGCCCCGCGTCGAGTGGCCGATGAATGCCGAAACGCCGTTCACCTCCACGGCGGAGGCGAGGCTGAGGCCGCCGCCGAAGAGCACGAGCACGCCCCACGGCAACCGGCTGGCGGTGACCCAGTCCATCGCGCGCACGCCCTTGGCGGCATCCACCGGCGCGAGGAACAGCGCGAGCGCGGCGAGGAGGGCGACGCCGCTGTCCGTGAGTCCCGCGAGAGGCTTCACGCCCGCCACCGTGACCGCGCGCAGGGGCTCGCCGAATATCCACAGGAAGGCGGTGCCGGCGAACACGGCGAGGGTGACCTTCTCGGCGCGGGAGAGAGGGCCAAGCCGGGCGATCTCGGCGGCGATCATCTCGCGGCCACCGGGGATCTCGGCGAAGCGCGCCGGAAAGAGCACTTTCGTGAGCAGCACCCACGCGATCGGCAGGAAGACGACCGTGAAGGGCAGGCCGATCGCCATCCAGTCGACGAAGGAGACCTCCTTGCCGTAGGTCTGGGCGATGAAGCGCACGGCGATGCCGTTGGGCGGCGAGCCGATGAGGGTCGCGATGCCGCCGATGCTCGCCGAATAGGCGATGGCGAGCAGCAGGCCCACGGCGAAGTTGCGCTCGCCCGGGCCGGGTTCGCCACCGCCGGGTCGCGCCTTCGTGACGAGGCTCACGACGCTGATCGCGATGGGCACCATCATCGCCGCGCACGCGGTGTTGGAGATCCACATGCTGAGGAACGCCGTCGCGACCATGAAGCCCGCGGTCATCGCGCCGGGGCGCGTCCCGGTGAGGCGCAGGGTGAAGAAGGCGATGCGCCTGTCGAGACCCCAGCGCTCGATGGCGAGGCCGAGGATGAAGCCGCCCAGGAAGAGGAAGATCACGTCGGATGCGTAGGGCGCGGCCGCCTTCGCGATCGTCGTGATGCCCAGGAGCGGGAACAGCGTGACGGGAAGGAGCGCCGTGACCTCGATGTCGACCGCTTCGGTCATCCACCACGTGGCCATCCACGCGACCATCGCCAGCGTCGCCCGGCCGGCCGTCGTGAAGTCAACGGCGGTGTCCGGCCCCGTCGCGTAGCGGGTCGGCAGGATCCAGAAGACGGCCAATGCGAGCAGGGGGCCGGCCGCGAGGCCGATCCGCCGCAGGGAGAGCATCGCGCCCCCTTTCGGGTGCCTCCAGTATTGCCGCGGGATCGCCGCCCCGACCGGGGGCGGCGTTCGCCGCTAGTACTTCGCCTTGATCTTCTCCAGCTGTTCCTTCGTGACGCCCGGCACGCTCTCCCGGGCCTTGAAGCGGTTCAGGTTCCACGCGCCCTCGCCGAGCCAGGCCTTGATCGTGGCGAGGTTCTTCGCGCGCTCGGCATCCGTCTCGCCGAGATGCTTGTACATGTTGCCCGGCTTGCCGCCGGCGTTCGCGCCGTCGTCGAGGCGGCGCTGCATCGCGCCCGTGGCGGGCCATACCACGTAGCTCATGAACGTCGTGTACGTGTCCATGCGCGGGCCTTCCTTCTTGCGCTTGGCGTCCGGCAGCAGCATCCAGTCGCCGAATTCCGGCGCCTCGACTCCGTGGCACTCCGAGCAGCCCTTCTTCACGATCGGCGCGATGTCGGCCCGCCAGGTGGGTTCCTGGGCGCCGGCGGAAAGCGCGAACCCGGCAAGGGCCGCGGCGATGAGGGTTCTCTTCAATTCGTTCTCCTCGTTGTTGTATTCCCGCGAAACGGCTGCTTCAACCCTTCGTGCCCTGCGCGACCATCTTGCGCCGCAGGAAGGCGATCTGGGTCTGCAGGGGCAGTTGCTTCGGGCACACGTCGTGGCAGCCCAGGAGCGACATGCAGCCGAAGACGCCGTTGTCGTCGCCGACCAGCTCGTAGAAATCCTCGTCCGTGCGGTCGTCGCGGGGGTCGAGGCGGAATCGCGCGATCTTGTTGAGCGCCACCGCGCCCACGAAGTCCTCGCGCATGCGCGCCGTGCCGCAACCCGCCACGCAGCAGCCGCACTCGATGCAGCGGTCGAGCTCGTAGATCTCCTCGGCCAGGGCCGGGTCCATCGGCGCCTCGATGCGCTTGAAGTCGAGCTCCTCCTGCTTCATGTGGACCCAGGTCTCGAGCTTCTCACTCATCCCGCGCATCCACTTGCCCGTGTTCACCGAGAGGTCGCCGATCAGCTCGAACACCGGCAGCGGGGCGAGCCAGATGTCGTCGGGGAAGGACTGCGTCACGCTGCGGCAGGCGAGGCTCGGCCGGCCGTTGATCATCATGCCGCAGCTGCCACAGATGCCGGCGCGGCAGACGAAGTCGAACTGCAGCGACGGATCCTGCTTCTCGCGGATCTCGGTGAGCGCGATGAAAAGCGTCATGCCGGGCGCCTCCTCGAGCTCGTACGTCTGGATGCGCGGCTCGTCGTCGGCCTTCGCGGGGTTGTAGCGAAGGATGTGGAAGCGAAGCTTCCGGTGGCTTTGGGGGGCGGAGGCCATGTTCGCGTTCCTCAGAATTTTTCGTCGATGCGCTCGTTGCGCCCGCGCAGGACGGGCGGGAGCAGGTGCTCGTACGGCATGAGCGCCGCCTGCATCGCGAAGCGGTCGTTCGCGTGCTGCGCGCGGATCGCTTCGACCGCCTGCTGCCGGGCGGGCGTATCCGGATGGTCGAGATAGTCCTTCGCGCCGTAGCCGCGCCATCCCGGGGGCAGTTCCATGCGGCCCACGTCGAGCGGCTCGTAGGCGAGCGTGGGCAGCGTGTCCGATTCGCCCTTCCACGTGGCGAGAGTGCGCTTGAGCCACTCGGCATCGTTGCGGCGAGGGTGGTCCTCGCGGAAATGCGCCCCGCGGCTTTCCGTGCGCACCGCGGCGCCGTAGGCCACCGTGAGCGCCACCTTGAGCATGCGCTGCACGCGGTAGGCGGTGACGAGCTCGGGATTGGCCCCGAGCGTCGGCGAACGAAGGCCGATGGCGCGGCTCCTCACGAGCAGCTTCTGCAGCTTGTCCACGGCCTCCTCGAGGTCCGCGCCGGTGCGGAAGATGCCGACCTTGGCGGTCATGAGATCCTGCATCTCGCCCTTGATGACGGACGCGTCCTCCTTGCCGCCCGCCTTCGTGAATTGCGCGAGCTTCGCCTGCTCGCGCTCGACGAACTCGCGCACCAGCCCCATCGGGACGGTGGGCGCGTTGGCGATCGCGTCGCAGTAGTCGGCGACGCTCTCGCCGACGATCATCCCGGCGACGACCGTCTCGGCCACCGAATTGCCGCCCAGGCGGTTGAAGCCGTGCATGTCCCAGCACGACGCCTCGCCGGCGGAGAAGAGACCCTTCAGCGTGGGGCTCTGGCCCGAGGCATCGGTGCGCACGCCCCCCATCGTGTAGTGCTGGGCCGGACGGACGGGAATCATCTCCTTCACCGGGTCCACGCCCAGGAAGTAGTGGCAGATGTCCCAGACTTCGCGCAGGTTCGTGTGGATGTGCTTCTCGCCCAGAAGCGTGATGTCGAGCCAGAGGTGCGTGCCGAAACGCGACTGGTGGCCCTTGCCTTTCTTGATGTGCTCTTCCATGCGACGGGAAACCACGTCGCGGGAGGCGAGCTCCTTTTTCTCCGGCTCGTAGTCGGGCATGAAGCGGTGGCCATCGACGTCCTTGAGGAGCCCCCCGTCGCCGCGGCAGCCTTCGGTCACGAGGATGCCGGCCGGGAAGATGCCCGTCGGGTGGAACTGGATCGCCTCCATGTTGCCGAGCGCGGAGGCGCCGGTCTCGAGCGCGAGCGCGTGGCCGATGCCTTCGCAGATGACGGCGTTGGTCGTCGTGCGGTACACGCGGCCGGCGCCCCCCGTGCAGACGGCCGTGGCCGTCGCGACGTAGGCGGACACCTCCCCGGTGATGAGGTCGCGCACCACGGCGCCATAGCAGCGGTTGCCGTCGTGGATGAGCGCGAGGGCTTCCATGCGCTCGTGCACCGGAATCGAGTCGGCGATGGCCTGGTCCGCCACGGCATTGATCATCGCGTGCCCGGTGCCGTCGGCCGCGTAGCAGGTGCGCCACTTCTTCGTGCCGCCGAAGTCGCGCTGGGCGACGAGCCCCTGCGCCTCGTCGCGCTCGGTGATGGTGACCTTCTGGCCGTTGATGATGACGGTGCGATCGCCCTTGCGCACGCGGCTCCAGGGCACGCCCCACGCGGCGAGCTCGCGCACGGCCTTGGGCGCCGTGTTCACGAACATCCGCACCACTTCCTGGTCCGCGCCCCAGTCGGATCCGCGCACGGTGTCCTCGAAGTGGACGTCCTCGTTGTCGCCCTGCCCCTTCGCCACGTTGCCGAGCGAGGCCTGCATGCCGCCCTGCGCCGCCTTGGAGTGGGAACGCTTGGCCGGCACGAGCGAGAGGATGATGGCGTCGTGGCCGCGACGCTTGGCGCCGATGGCGAGCCGCAGGCCCGCGAGCCCGCCGCCGATGACCAGCACGTCGGTATGGACGATCTTCATGGCGCCTTCTCCATCGGGTTCGGTTGGACCCACGCGGGCGTGTAGACCTCGCCCGCACGGGCGCGATGCTCGTAGCCGATCTTCAGGTAGGCGCCGAGCGTGAGGAGCCCGAGCGCGAGGAAGAACGCCGTCAGGACCCACTTGGCGGTCTTGAGCCTCGCGCGCGAGGCGGCCGGGTCCTTGCCCTCGAGCCAGCCCCACTTCACGCAAAGGCGGTACAGGCCGATGCCGCCGTGCAGCTCGACGGCGAAGAGCAGCACGAGATAGAGCGGCCACCAGGAGCCCGTCCACACGCGGTCGGCGGACTGGTAGGGCCCGATGGCGCCGGGATGCATGAGCATCTGGTACAGGTGCACCGTCGCCAGGAAGAAGAGCGCGAAGCCCGTCAGCACCTGCCACCACCAGAGCGTGGTGTCGCCGTGGTGCATGAGGTTCTTGTGGGCGACGAACTCGCGGTACTGCCGATAGTTGGCCGGGAACTTGCGCATCGCGAGGAACGCGTGCAGGACGAGGATCGCGAGGATGGTCGCGACCACCACCGACACGATGCCCGGGAAGGCCTTGCCGAAGAAGAAATAGCCCTCGAACATCTTCGTCACGGCCCACATCGCATCCTTCGAGATGAGGATCGTCGAGACGAAGAACATGTGCCCCCACATGAAAAGCGCGAGGACGAGCCCGGTCGTGCTCTGCGCGAGGTCCATCCGCGCGGGCCAGCGGCTCTTCCTGGGCCGGTCCGCGAGGCCGACGCCGGCGATGGTTTCCTGGTTGCTGCTCATGGATTGCCCTCCTGCCGGCGACGCCGGACGCTGGGGACACTTTGCGACGGACGGGGTGAGGACCCGTTGACCCGGGTCAAAGGCCCCGGAGGCGGCCCGGTGTCAACGCCACTTGTCACCCGCGGGTCCGAGGGCTCAAAGTACGCTTCGCCACGATCCGAGCGCCCGCCCCGAGGCGCCGTCCCCTTGGAGGAGAACCGATGTCCCCCGCACCCCGCCGCACGGCGCGCCTCGCGCGCGCTTTCCTGGGCACGCTGCTCGCCGCCCTCGCCTTCCAGCCCGTCGCCGCCCACGCGCAGGCCTGGCCCAGCAAGTCGATCAAGCTCGTGGTCCCCTTCCCGCCCGGCGGCGGCACCGACACGTTCGCGCGCCCGCTCGCCGCGAAGCTATCGGCGCAACTCGGCCAGCAGGTGATCATCGACAACCGCGGCGGGGCCGGCGGCACCATCGGCGCCGACGTGGTCGCGAAGTCCGCGCCCGATGGCTACACGTTCCTCGTGGGCGCCGTGCACCACACCGTCGCCGTGAGCGTCTACAAGTCCCTGCCCTACGACCTCGACAAGGATCTCGCGCCGGTGACGGGCGTCGCCTACGTGCCCGACGTGCTGGTGGTGAACAAGGACGTGAAGGCCCAGAACGTGAAGGAGCTCGTCGCGCTGTCGAAGGCCAATCCGGGCAAGCTGAACTACGGCTCCTCGGGCAACGGCACGACGCGGCACCTCGCGGGACTCATCTTCAACAACCTCACGGGCTCGACCATCCAGCACGTGCCCTACAAGGGGTCCGGCCCGGCGATGGCCGCCTTGCTGGGTGGCGAGAAGGAGGAAGTCGCCCGGGCCTTCACCGCGCCGGACCTCAAGGCCACGCTGGCCTCGCAGGGGGCCGAGCCCGGCGGCGAGCCCACGGAGAACTTCGCAAAGTTCGTGCGCGCCGAAACACAGAAGTGGGGCAAGCTCGCCCGCGACGCCAAGGTCACGATCGACTGACACCGCCGGCCCCGGCCGGGCCAGTCCGCTAGAATTGCGCTTCTCCCCGGCCGGTCCTTCGCCTTGATCGACGTCATCATCCCCGCCTACCGCGGGCTCGCCGAAACCCGCCGCGCCATCGAAAGCGTCCTCGCGAGCCGGGTGACGGTCCCGCACGAGATCACCGTCATCGACGACGCGAGCCCGGAGCCGGCGCTCTGCGCCTGGCTTCGCGAACTCGCCGCGTCGGGCCGCATCACCCTCATCGTCCACGAGCGCAACCTCGGCTTCGTTCAGGGCGCCAACGCGGGGCTGGCGCTGCATGCCGATCGCGACGTCGTCCTGCTCAACAGCGACACCGAAGTGGCGGACGGATGGCTCGATCGCCTGGCGGCCTGCGCCGCCCGGGGCGAGCGCATCGGCACGGTGACGCCCTTCTCGAACAACGCCACCATCTGCAGCTTTCCCGACATGGCGGGCGGGCATCCCCTGCCGGCCGGGTTCAACGTGGGCGCCGTCGACGGCGCCTTCGCCGAAGCGAACGCCGGAACCGCGGTCGACATTCCGACGGCGGTGGGATTCTGCATGTACGTCACGCGGCCCTGCCTCGACGAGATCGGCGCCTTCGACGCCGGTGCGTTCGGCACGGGCTACGGCGAGGAAGTCGATTTCTGCCTGCGCGCTTCGCGGGCGGGCTTCCGCCACCGGCTTTGCGCCGACACCTTCGTCTTCCATCAGGGCGAGGTCTCGTTCGGTGCCACCGGAACCGGACGTCGCGCCCAGGCGCAGCGCATCGTCGACGAACGCTATCCGGAGTTCCAGGTCGCCGTCCGCGACTTCCTCGCGCGCGACCCCGCGGCGCCGCACCGCGCCCGCGCCGCGGCACGGCTTTCCGCCCTCGCGGCCGCGCGCGAAGTCGCGCTGCCGCCGGAACTCGCCGGGGCGCAGCCGGCCCCGCTCGTGGTCATCGTCGGCGAGGCCATCGGGTCGGATGCGCAGCGTGCGCACGAGGCACGCGAGACATTCGCGCTGCTCGGCCGCGGCCCCGCCGAGGCGATCGCCGAGGGGCCGGGGATCGCCGGTCGCCTTCGGGCCGCCCTCGACGCCCACCCGGGCCGCGACGTCGTGCTCGTGACCCCGCGGGTCCTGCTTCCCTACGGCTGGGACGCGCGCCTTCGCAAGGCGGCCCATGCCTCGGCCGCCATCGGCGCCGCCGCACCGCTCGTGGACAACGACCCGGCCTTCCGGCTCGTCGAGCCCGCGGCGATTCGCGCCGCAAATGCCGATTCCCTCGACCGCATCGCGTACTGCCTGGGCGACCGCGCGTACTACGAAGTTCCGGGACTGCCGTCGGCCTGCGCCTGGCTGCGCCGCGACGCACTGGACGAGGCGGTCCTCGAACGGGCCGCGGGAGCCACGTCGGCCGCGACGCTCGTCGATGCGATCGCCCGGGGCCTTCGCGCGGCGGGCCGCAACTGCGTGCTGTGCGACTACCTGCACGTGACGGGCGGCGAGCCCGGGGCCCGCGCGGCCTCGTTCGATGCGGTGGAAGGCTCGGCTCTTGCGGCGCACCACCCGCTCGGCGCGCTGCGCCGCGCCGTGGCCGATGCGCTCGGGCGGGGGCTTCCCGCCGTGCTCGCGCCGGGGCTCGACCCGCGCCCGGTTCGCCTTCACGTCATGCACTACTGGGGAGGCGGCCTCGACAAGTGGGTGCGCGATTTCGCGCGCGCCGATCCGGGATCCGTGCACCTTTCGCTCGCGACCTACCGCATCGGGGAATCCGGCGGGCAACGCGTCGTGCTGTACGCGGACCCGGGCGCGCAGGCCCCGGTTCGCACCTGGGACATCGCCCGGCCGCTGCGATCGACGGCCGCCGGGAGCCTCGAGTACCGCCGCGTGCTCGACCAGGTCGTCGCCGAGTTCTGCGTCGATACGGTCGTCGTGTCCTCGCTCATCGGGCATTCGCTCGACGTGCTCGACCTGCCGCTGCCCACCACGGTCGTGATGCACGACTTCTATCCGGTGTGCCAGGCCATCAACCCGCAGTTCGGCAAGACCTGCGAACGGTGCACCCGCGAGGACCTCGCGGCCTGCGCCAAGGGCAACCCGCTCAACGTCATCTTCCAGGACCAGTCGACGGACGACTGGCACGCGATGCGAGGGGCCTTCGTCGAGCGCGTGCTCGCCCGCGGCATCGGCCTCGTCGTGCCGAGCCCGTGGATGGCGAAGACCCTGCGCCAGCTCGATCCGAGGCTCGCCGGGGCGTCGATCCGGGTGGTCGGGCACGGCATCGACCTGCGCCCGCCCCGCCTGCCGGCGCCCCTTCGCGGGTCGGGAGACAGGCTGCGACTCGCCGTCCTGGGCCGGCAGTCGAAGCAAAAAGGCAGCGACTTGCTGCGCGCGGCGGCCGAGGGCCTTCGCGCGTACGCCGACGTCACGGTCGTTGGCGGTGGCGGCAATGGCGCAAGGCTCGCGAAGGAATGCGGCTGGGCGTCGATCGAAAGCTACCGCGAGGAGGAACTGCCCGCGATCCTCGGGCGGATCGCGCCCCACGCCGCCGTGCTGGCTTCGGTGGTGCCCGAGACCTTCAGCTACACGCTGAGCGAGCTGTGGAACCTCGGCGTGCCCCCGCTCGCGACCGACCTGGGCGCCTTCCGGGACCGCATTGTCCACGGCGACAACGGGTTTCTTTTCGCACCCGATCCGGATTCGCTCACGGCCCTCGTGCGCGTCCTCCATGACGAGCCCGGGCGCCTCACCGATCTCGCCGCGCGCCTCGCCGCCCGCCCGCCCGAGCCCAGCACGACCGACATGGTCGCCGCGTTCGGACGCCTCGAGCCCGCCGGACCGCTCGCGCCGGCGCGCTTTCGCATCGGGATCGGCGCCCAGACCGGCCTCTCCGAACCCTACCGCCACCTGAGCGAGGCCTACGCCCGGCTCACCGGCGCCTATGGCGAACTGCAAAGCGCCTACGACCACACCCGCGGTACCTACGAGCGCAACGCCGCGGAACTCGCCGCCGTGCGCACCCTCTGGGAAGAGACCGGCGCAGGCATCCAGTCCCTGCGGCTCGGCGTGCAATGGTGGAACGCCCCGCAGGCCCTTCGGCGCATCGAGGATTCCCGTGAGAAAATGCGGGCCCTGGGCGCCGCGAAGCCGGAACCGCCCGACGATACCGGGACGCCGCGCGGCTAGCCGCCCGTCTCCCCGCGAAGAGGAAAGCCCGCCTTGGATACGCCCGTCGCCTCACCCGAAGCCCGCTACCCCTGGGCCGCCCGCCTTTCGCCGCGCCTGCTGAAGTCGCCGTGGTGGATCGGGCACATCCCCTTCGCCTACGAGCTCATCGCCCGGCAGCGGCCGCGCAGCATCGTCGAGCTGGGCACCTACAGCGGTTCTTCCTTCGCGGCTTTCTGCCAGGCCGTGCAGGAAGCGGGCATCGAGGGCATGTGCCACGGCGTCGACCTCTGGGCCGGCGACATCCACATGGGAACCTTCGACGAGGCGCTCTACAACGAGATCTCCGGCTACGTGAACGCCACGTATCCGGGCATCGCGGTCCTCGTGCGCAAGGATTTCAACGAGGCCGCGAAGGACTTCGCTCCCGGCTCGGTGGACCTCCTGCACATCGACGGCACCCATACGTACGAGGCCGTCAGCAACGACTACCACACCTGGTTCGCGAACCTGTCGGACCGGGGCATCGTGCTCTTCCACGACACGAACGTCACCGTGCAGAACGCGGGCGAGGCCGCCCTCAAGTTCGGCGTGCGCGCGTTCTTCGACGAGGTGAAGGGACGCTACCCCCACCTCGAGTTCGAGCATTGCTGGGGCCTGGGCGTCCTGTTTGTCGGAAAGAACGTGCCGGCCGAGGCGCTGGAACTCGTCGAGGCGGCGAAGGATCCCTCCTTCCGCAAATATTTCGCGCAGAAAGGGGCGGCGGTATCGCGCCAATTCGAGGCGATGGGCGTCCCGCTGCCCAAGCATGGCGCGTATCCGGGCACCGGCTCCCTCGCCGCCCGTGCCGTGGGCAAGCTTCGCCGCATCGCCCGGCGCCTGCTCGGAAACGCCCGTCCCGCCTAGTACCCGCCCCATCCCGAAAGCGCCCGCGAGAGGCGCGCACTTCGCACACGCCCCGATGAATCCCGAAAACCTGGTCAGGCTGGTCGCGCTGTACTTCCCGCAGTTCCACGCCATCCCCGAGAACGACGAATGGTGGGGATCGGGATTCACCGACTGGGTGAACGTGAGGAAAGCCCACCCGCAGTTCCGGGGCCACCACCAGCCCCGCGTCCCGGAGGGCGGCCGGTACTACGACCAGTCGAAGCTCGAGACGCTGGCCTGGCAGATCGACCTCGCCAGGCGCCACGGCCTGGCGGGCTTCTGCCACTACCACTACTGGTTCGACGGCAAGCAGATGCTCGAGACGCCGACCAACCTCGTGATGGCGCACCGCGAGCTCGACTTCCCTTTCGCCCTCGCGTGGGCCAACGAGACCTGGTCACGGCGTTGGGACGGGCGCGACCACCACATCCTGCAGCAGCAAAGACACACCCCGGACCCGGCGCTCTGGAAGCGCCACTTCGAGTACCTCTACCGCGCCTGGAGCGACGATCGCGCGATCAAGGTGGACGGCAAGCCCCTCTTCATGATCTACCGGTCCCACCTGATTCTCGAGCTGGGCGCCATGATCGATTGCTGGCGCGAGCTCGCGCGCGAACGCGGCCTGCCCGGGCTCTACCTGGTGGCGATGAAGCAGTACGAATTCCCGGTGCCCGACGTGCTCAGGCACTTCGACGCCACCATGCAGTTCCAGCCCTTCGAGGCGATCTTCTCGCCGGACTTCGAGGACAACCCGCCCGTCGCCCGGCGGGCCCTCGCCCCCTTCCGCCTCCTGCCGGAGAAGGTGCAGGACCTGCTGCGCGCCGCCCGCTACCAGTGGTTCCCGAAGCTCACCTTCTACGACTACGACAAGGTCTGGAAGCACATCCTGAAGGTCGAGCGCGAAGGCGGCATCCCGGCCTTCCCGGGCGCCTTCGTGGACTGGGACAACACGGCCCGCTACGTGAAGCGGGCGCGGATCTTCAAGGGTGCCTCGCCCGAGCGCTTCGCCTACTGGTTCCGCCAGCTCGTGGCGGTGACCGCCGTCCGCCCGGAGCCCGAGCGGCTCATCTTCCTCAACGCCTGGAACGAGTGGGCCGAGGGAACCTATCTCGAGCCCGACGAGCGTCACGGCACCCGCTACCTGGAGGCGGTCCGGGACGCCCTCTCGCCCCCCTCGGCGGAAGCCTCGCGCCAGGCCGGCTGAACGCCGGGTTTTTCCGCGTTCGGGAAGGGGGGCGACCGGTGTCACACCCGGTGTATCATTTCCGGGCCGCAGCCACCCCCCACAACAAGAGCGAGATACCGTGGCCCACTTTGCGCGCTGGATCCCGAAGTTCTCCGTGAACGACCTGGCCCGGCTGGTGATCGGGCTGGCGGTGGTCGCCTTCTTCATCGCGCACGAGGCGGAGTTTCGCGAGTTCCGCTTTCTCCAGCAGCTGGAGCTGTGGGCCTACGACGCGCGCGTGCGCCTCTTCCTGCCGGCCACGCGCGACACGCGCGTGGTCATCCTCGACATCGACGAGAAAAGCCTGAAGGCCGAGGGTCGCTGGCCCTGGAGCCGCAACAAGATGGCCGACCTCGTGAAGCAGCTTTTCGAGAAGTACCAGATCCGCGTCCTGGGCTTCGACATCACCTTTTCGGAGGCCGACACGAGTTCGGGCCTTCCGGTTCTCGACGCGCTCGCGAAGAACGAACTGCGGGGCAACGCGGAGTACCTCGCGGCGCTCGAGAAATCGCGCGCCTCGCTCAGCTACGACGACCTCTTCGCCGCGGAGATCCGCAAGTGGCCGGTGGTGATGGGCATCGCCCTCACCGGGCAGGAAGACCGCGCGGGCGTCCTGCCGCCGCCCAACTTCCTCCTCAAGGAACTCGGGAGCGTCCAGTACCGCTACGTTTCCGCGCAGGGCTTCAGCGGCAACATCCAGGCGCTCCAGGAGGCCGCGGCGGCGGGCGGCCACATCTACCCCTCGCTCGACATGGACGGGATCACGCGGCGCGTGCCGATGTTCATGCTCTACGAGGGCGGCTTCCACGAGGCGCTGTCGCTGGCGATCGCCCGGACCTACTTCGGCAATGCCCCGATCAAGGTCCAGCTCGACGCGCCGACGAAGACCGGCGGGCAGTTGCTGGGCTGGGTGCGCAGCGTGAAGATCGGCGACGTGTCGATCCCGCTCGACCGCGAGATGAAGGCGATGGTCCCGTATCGGGAGTCGCCCGGCGGCTACCGGTACATCTCCGCGACCGACGCGCTGCGCGGCAAGCTGGACAAGGACGAACTCAAGGACAAGATCGTCATCATGGGCACCTCGGCCGCCGGCCTGCTGGACCTGCGGGCGACGCCGATCCGGGAGGAGATGCCGGGGGTCGAGATCCACGCGAACCTGGTGGCGGGCATGCTGGACCAGTCGATCAAGAGCCGCCCGCCCGAGATCCTGGGCATCACCGTGCTGTGCCTGCTCCTGGTCGGCGTGCCGTGCGCCTTTCTCCTGCCGCGCCTGTCCGCGGTGTGGTCGACCGCGGTCGTCGGCGTGCTGTTCGCGCTGAGCGTGGGCCTGAACCTGTGGGCGTGGCAATCGCAGAACCTCGTGGTGCCGATCGCCTCCACGCTGAGCATGCTGCTGGTGCTCTATTTCCTCAACATGGCGTACGGCTTCTTCGCCGAGGCGCGCTCGCGGCGCCTCATCACGGGCCTGTTCGGCACCTACGTGCCCAAGGAACTCGTCGCCGAGATGTCGAAGAACCCCGGCGAATACTCCATGCGCGGCGAAAGCCGCGAGATGACGGTTCTCTTCTCGGACGTGCGCGACTTCACGTCGATCTCCGAGGGCCTCACGCCGGAGGGCCTGAAGGACCTCATGAACACCTACCTCACCGCGATGACGGAGAAGGTGCAGGAGAAGCGCGGCACGATCGACAAGTACATCGGGGACGCGATCATGGCCTTCTGGGGCGCGCCGGTGTCCGATGCGGACCACGCCACGCACGCGCTCGAATCGGCCATCGCCATGCAGAAGGGCCTGCGCGGCCTCGACGCGGAATTCGCCAAGCGCGGCTGGCCGCCGCTCGCCATCGGCGTGGGCGTGAACTGCGGCGTGATGAGCGTGGGCGACATGGGCTCGAAGTTCCGGCGCTCGTACACGGTGATGGGCGACTCGGTGAACCTCGCCTCGCGCCTGGAGGGTCTCACGAAGGAATACGGCGTCGGCATCCTCGTCACGGAGAACATCGTGAAGGCCGCGCCGTCGTTCGTGTACCGCGAAGTCGACAAGGTGCGGGTCAAGGGCAAGCTCGAGGGGGTGGCGATCTACGAGCCCCTGGGCAAGCGCAGCGAGGTCGGCGAGCAGACCCAGGTGGAGGCCGACCGCTTCCACAAGGGCCTCGACTACTACCGCAAGCAGCGCTGGGACGACGCCGAGCAGGTCTTCAAGAACCTCGCCTACGCCTCGCCCGAGACGAAGCTCTACCGCCTGTACCTCGAGCGCGTCGCGCATTCGCGCAAGAATCCGCCGCCCGCCAACTGGGACGGCGTGTTCGTCTTCACCACCAAGTGACGGCCACGACGGGGGTCCGCTACCCCTTCGCCTCGAGCCTGCCCGCGCCGGGCGGCATGCTGGAGGTCGCCCCCGGCGTCCACTGGGTGCGCATGCCCCTGCCTTTCGCGCTCGACCACATCAACCTTTGGGTGATCGAGGACGGCGACGGTTGGACGATCGTCGACACCGGCTACGGGGTCGAGGCCACGCAGGAGCTGTGGACGCGGCTGCTCGCCGGCCCGATGGGCGATCGCCCCGTGAAGCGCATCGTCGTCACGCACTACCACCCGGATCACGTCGGCTGCGCGGCCTGGCTCGCCGGGCGGACCGGCGCGCCGGTGTGGATGACGACTTCGGAATTCCTGTCCGCCCACGCCGCGCGCGACGACGCGGCGGGATTCGACCGCGCGACCGGCATCGACTTCTTCGGCCGCAACGGCCTCGACACATCGACGATTCCCGAGAAGGTTCGCCTGGGAAACGCGTACCGGCGGGGAGTGCCCGAATTGCCGCGCACCTACCGGCGGATGATGCACGGCGACGAGCTCGTGATCGGCGGCCACGCGTGGGAGGTCATCACCGTCTTCGGTCACGCCCCCGAGCACGCCGCGCTCCACTGCCAGTCGCTTGGCCTGCTCATCTCCGGCGACCAGGTGCTGCCGCGCATCACGAGCAACGTGGGCGTGTGGGGAAACCAGCCCGACGCCAATCCCCTCGCGCTGTTCCTCGATTCGCTCGCGCGCTTCGAGCCCTGCGACGAAGGCATCCGCGTCCTGCCCTCCCACGACCGGGTGTTCGAAGGACTGCACCCCCGCCTCGCGCAGCTTCGCGCGCACCACGCCGAACGCCTCATCGCGCTCCTGGCGGCCTGCGACCGCCCGGTGAGCGCCTTCGAGATCCTGCCCGTGCTCTTCAAGCGCGCGCTCGACGAGCACCAGATGGGATTCGCCATGGGCGAGGCCATCGCGCACCTGCACTACCTGCTTGCCGAGGGCCGGGTGACGCGCGAGGAATCGGGCGGCGTGCGCCGCTTCGTGCGGGCCTAGGCGCGCGCCGCTACGAGAGGGACTTCATCGCGCCCTCGAGGCCGGAGAGCGTGACCGGATGCATACGCCCCTCGAAGATGCGGCGGATGCTCTCCGTGGATGCGGTCCAGTCCCAGCGATCCTCGGGCACCGGGTTCAGCCAGACGGAACGCGGCCACGCGCGGGTCATCCGCTCGAGCCAGGCCCGGCCGGACTCGTCGTTCCAGTGCTCGACGCTGCCGCCGGCCTGCTCCAGTTCGTAGGGACTCATGGCCGCATCGCCCACCACGATGAGCTTCCAGTCGTGGCCGTACTTTCTCATCACGTCGGCCGTCGGGATCTTCTCGCGGTGGCGACGATGGTTCTCCTTCCACACGCCCTCGTACACGCAGTTGTGGAAGTAGTAGTGCTCGAGGTTCTTGAACTCGGTGCGCGCGGCGCTGAAGAGCTCCTCGACCTGCAGGATGTGGTCGTCCATCGACCCGCCCACGTCGAGGAACAGCAGCACCTTCACCGCGTTGTGCAGTTCCGGGACGATCTTGAGGTCGAGCCAGCCGGCGTTCCTCGCGGTGGAGCGGATGGTGTCCGGCAGGTCCAGCACCTCGGGCGCGCCCTGGCGGGCGAACTTGCGAAGCCGCCGCAGCGCGAGCTTGATGTTGCGAACGCCGAGTTCCCGGTCCGTGTCGTAATCGCGGAATTCGCGCTGGTCCCACACCTTCACGGCGCGGCGGTTGCGCGAGCCCTCCTGGCCGATGCGGATGCCCTCGGGGTTGTAGCCGTAGGCGCCGAAGGGCGAGGTGCCCGCCGTGCCGATCCACTTGCTGCCGCCCTGGTGGCGCCTCTTCTGCTCCTCGAGGCGCTGGCGCAGCGTTTCCATGAGCTTGTCCCAGCCTCCCAGCGCCTCCACGAGTCGCTTCTCCTCCTCGGTGAGCGTGCGCTCGGCGAGTTTCTTCAGCCACTCGGCGGGGATGTCCTTCACCAGGGCGTCGGGGATCGACTCGACCCCCTTGAAGTAGTTGCCGAAGGCGAGATCGAAGCGATCGAACCAGGCCTCGTCCTTCACGAGCGTCGCGCGGGAAAGGACGTAGAAGTCGTCGACGCTTCCGGTGACCACGCCCGCGCGCAGCGCCTCGACGAGCGTGAGGAACTCCTTCACGCTCGCCGGCACGCCCGCCTTGCGGACGGCGAAGAAGAAGTCGACGAGCACGGGGACCTAGGCGGCCTTTTCGAGGAGTTGCTTGAGGCGGCCCAGCGCGCCCGCCCAGAAGCCCTTCTTCTCGGCGACGGCGTCACGGTCGGCAAGCCGGTCGTGCTGCACGGTGACCTTGCTCTTGCCCGCCCCCTGCGGCGTGAAGCTCACCTCGACGCGGGAATCGCCCGCCTTCCAGGCCATGTTCATCGACCGGCCGTCCTTCGAGCGCGTCACCGCGACGGGCGCGGCCCCGAGCCAGAGGGAGCGCAGCGCCGGGTCGGCCCAGGCGCCGTACAGCCGCTCGATGCCGGCCGCCATGGTGCGCGAGGCGCTGGCGGAATAGCCGTCCGCCTTCTGGTACGCCTCGCGCATCCCGCGTGCCTGCTCGTAGCCCACGGTGATCATCTGGCTCCACCAGGGCGGCACGGCGTATTTCTCAGCGAGCAGTTTCGCGATCGCCTTGTGGGGCATCGCGCTGGCGCCGGCCTTGTCGAGGATCCCGAGCCATTGGTCCCAGGCCTTGCCCGTGGCTCGCGCGACGGCGTCGGAGCCGATGCCCGCGAGCCGCATCGCCTCGCGCGAGAGGCGGCCGGCCGTGCGCTTCACCGGGCCGGGCTTCGCGACGGGCCCGCGCGGCGCGGCCTTCCGGGAGGCCTTCTTGGCGGGCTTCCGGGGAACGGATGTCGTGGCGGAAACCTTCACGGCCTTGCGGCGGGCGGCGGGGACCTTCTTCGCCGCCTTCTTCGCGGCGGACTTGCGGGCGGTAGCCATGGCGCCTCCCGGTGGCGGAGGGAACGGGGCTAGCGGCCCCGGCGCTGCAGGAAAAGGAGCTGCTCGAACAAGTGCACGTCCTGCTCGTTCTTGAGGAGCGCGCCGTAGAGCGGCGGGATGGACTGCTGGTGGCCTTCGCTGCGCAGCGCCTCGGGCGGGATGTCCTCGGCGAGCAGCAGTTTCAGCCAGTCGAGCAGTTCCGACGTGGAAGGCTTCTTGCGCAGCCCGGGCATCTCGCGGATGCCGAAGAAGCTCTCCAGGGCCGCCTGCACGAGCTGCTTGCGGACACCGGGGAAATGCACGTCCACGATGGCCTGCATCGTGTCCTTGTCCGGAAACCGGATGTAGTGGAAGAAGCAGCGGCGCAGGAAGGCGTCGGGCAGCTCCTTCTCGTTGTTCGAGGTGATGAGAATGATGGGCCGGTGCCGCGCCTTCACCGTCTGCCGCGTCTCGTAGACGTGGAACTCCATGCGGTCCAACTCGCGCAGCAGGTCGTTCGGGAACTCGATGTCGGCCTTGTCGATCTCGTCGACCAGCACCACGGACTGCTCCGCGCAGTCGAACGCCTCCCAGAGCACGCCCTTCACGATGTAGTTGGCGATGTCCCTCACCTTCGCGTCCCCCAGCTGGGAGTCGCGCAGGCGCGAGACGGCGTCGTACTCGTAGAGCCCCTGCTGGGCCTTGGTCGTCGACTTGATGTGCCACTGGTAGAGCGGCTTGCCCAGCGCGCGGGCGACCTCCTCGGCCAGCATCGTCTTGCCGGTGCCGGGCTCGCCCTTGATGAGCAGGGGTCGCTGCAGGGTGATGGCCGCGTTGACGGCGATCTTGAGCTCGTCGTCCGCGACGTAGGTTTCGGTGCCGTCGAATCGCATCCGGGCAGTATAGCGGCCCGGAAACCCTTTTGCCCCCGACGGCCGTTACACTCCCTATCCAACCCGCCGGAGAAACGCCGTGAGCCCCACCGTCCGCCCCCTCGCCGCCCTCCTCGCCGCCGCCCTGGCCGGCCCCGCCGCCGCCGAGACGGCGCTCACCATCTACTCGAGCGCCCAGCCCGGGTCCCTTTCGCCCCAGACGTTCCGCTCGGGGGCGAGGGCTACACCGTCCCGGGCTACGCACTCGTGCGCGAGGACCGCAAGTTCGACCTCAAGGCCGGGCGAAACCTCCTGCGCGTTCCCGACGTGCCGGCGCTCATTGATCCGACCACCGTCTCCTTCGCCTCGGTGACGGACCCGAAGGCCACGCGCGTCGTCGAGCAGAGCTTCGAGTTCGACCTCACCAGCCCCCAGAAGCTGCTCTCGCGCTACCTGGACCGCGAGGTCACCGTCGAGCAGGCGCGCGGCACGGGCGTCGAATCGATCACCGGCACCCTCGTGAGCACCCAGGGCGGAATCACGCTCAAGGCGCCGGACGGCAGCGTGCGCATCGTGAACGGCCACACGGGCGTGAAGTTGCCGTCGCTGCCCGGCGGGCTCTTCAGCAAGCCCACCCTCGTCTGGGACATCGAGGCGGCGTCCACGGCGACCCACACCGCGCGCATCGCCTACCAGACGGGCGGCATGACGTGGTGGACGGACTACAACCTCACGTACTCGGAACCTTCGCCGGGATCGTGCCGGCTCGACGTGGGCGCGTGGGTGACGATCGTGAACCAGTCGGGCGCGAGCTTCGAGAACGCGAAGCTGAAGCTCGTCGCGGGCGAGGTGCAGCGGGCGCAACCGCGGTATGCGCCCGCGCCTGCGCCGGCCATGGCCATGCGGGCCCAGGAGGCCAAGGCCGACGGGTTCGCCGAGAAGGCCTTCTTCGAATATCACCTGTACACGCTGGGCCGTCCCGCCTCGCTCGCCAACAACTCGACCAAGCAGATCGAGATGTTCCCCCCGGCGGTGGGCGTGGGCTGCGAGAAAAAACTGGTCTACGCCGGCCAGGCGGCGATGCCCTTCTACGGATCCCCCATGACCGATCGCAATTTCGGTGTCCAGTCGAACCGGAAGGTGGACGTCTACCTGCGTATCCCCAACGCCAAGGCGAACGGCCTGGGCCTGCCGCTGCCCGCCGGCAAGCTGCGGGTCGCGAAGCGCGACGACGACGGCAGCCTCGAGTTCATCGGCGAGGACCTGATCGACCACACGCCACGCGACGAGACGGTGCAGGTGAAGCTCGGCAGCGCCTTCGACGTCGTGGGCGAGCGCCGTCAGCTCGACTACCGCATCGACTCGGCCGCGAAGTGGATCGAGGAGGACATCGAGATCCGCGTGAGAAACCAGAAGCCCGACGAGACCGTGAACGTCATCGTCAAGGAGAACCTCTATCGATGGACGAACTGGACGATCATTCGCAAGAGCGGCGAATTCGAGAAGCCCGACGCGCGCACGGTGCATTTCCCGGTGCGCATCGCCCCCAAGGGCGAGGCCGTGGTGCGCTACACCGTGCGCTACACGTGGTGAACGGCCGCATCCATCGGCGGCGATGCGGCGTAGGGTCGGCATGAACCGACGCTCCCTCCTCGCCCTGGGCGGCGCTTCCGCCGCGGCCCTCGCGGCCACGGCCGCCTGCTCGCCCATCCGGATCGTGAATGCGCTCACCCCGGGCGACGGCGTCACCGTCACGCCCGGCGAAGCCTACGGCAGCGACCCCGCGCACAGGCTCGACGTGTACGTGCCCTCGGCCGCGGCGGGACCGCGCCCGATGGTCGTCTTCTTCTACGGCGGTTCGTGGCAGAACGGAAGGCGTGAGGACTACTACTTCGCCGGCGCCGGACTCGCGGCGAAGGGATTCGTCGCCCTGCTGCCGGACTACCGGAAATACCCGCAGGTGGTGTTTCCCGGTTTCGTCGAAGATGCGGCGCAGGCCGTCGCGTGGGCCCGGCGCAACGCCGCGCGCTTCGGCGGCGATCCTTCGCGCCTCTTCGTGATGGGGCACTCGGCGGGGGCCCACCTGGCCGCGATGCTCTCGCTCGACGCGCAGTACCTCGGCGCGCAGGGCCTCGCCCCGAAGGATCTTGCCGGACTCGTCGGGCTGGCGGGCCCCTATGATTTCCTGCCGTTGCGCGATCCGGTCCTCAAGACCATTTTCGCACCCGAGGCGACCCTCGCCCGCACGCAGCCGATCACCTTCGCCTCGGCGGGCGCACCGCCCGCCTTTCTCGCCACGGGTGCGGACGACTCGACGGTGAACCCGCGCAATACCGCGAATCTCGCGGCGCGCCTGCGCTCGCTGGGCGTGCGCGTCGAGGAGAAGCGCTACGAGGGGCTCAACCACTACACGATCGTCGGGGCGCTGGGCGAACCCCTGCGCTCGCGGCACCCGGTCTATACGGACGTGATCGCGTACCTGCGCTCGGCATCCGGCGAGGCATGAAAAAGGGGCGGCCGAGGCCGCCCCTTTTCCGCCATCGACGATCGCGCCGTCAGGCCTTCTTGGCGGGCGCCTTCTCCGGTGCCTTGGCCGGGGCGGCCGGTGCCGCGGCCTTGGCCGGCGCCGCGGCGGGTGCCGTGGCGATGGGCGTGGGCTTCGGAATCGGCTTCTTGGCCTTCTTCATGTTGTCCTGGAAGTTCTTGACGGCCTTGTCCTGCGACGCGGCCATCGCAGCCTTGCCCTTCTCGGCAGCCTCGGCGTCGGCCTTCTTCTTCGCCTCGACCTTGGCCGGATCGGCAGGCGGAGGGGGCGGCAGCTTGGCGTGGACCGACAGGGACGCGCTCGCAAGGAGCGTGGCGACGAGGGCGGCGATTTTCCGGTTGTTCATGGTCAGTCTCCCGCGGCCGGTTGGGTGGATCCGGCGACGAATTTCTCGGGGCGCTTGCCGGCCTTGACCTCGTTGTACCAGTACTCGTGGTGCTCCTTCGCCCACGTCTCGTCCACGTAGCCGGTCTTCATGGCCTTCAGGGCGCCTTCCATCCCGACCGTGCCCAGGTAGATGTGGAAGCAGGCCATCGCCATCGCGAGGATCGCGCAGATGCCGTGGATCAGGTTCGCCAGCTGCATCGCTTCGCGGCCCTGGTTCCAGTTCGGGAAATTGAGGATGAGGCCGGTGATGCTGATCACCGTGCACAGGCCCACCACCAGCGACCAGAACAGCACTTTCTCCCCGGCGTTGAACTTGCCGGAGGCCACGTGTTCCCCCGACAGCATCCCGCCGAACTTGCCGAGCCAGGCGCTATCGTAGGACTTCGGGATGTTGTCCTTCACGAACAGCGTGATGAAGATCACCAGCGCGAAGATGAAGAGCGGGCCCACGAAGTTGTGCAGGTTCTTCGAAAGCACCGTGAGCGACGCGAACGCGGCGTGCCCCACGACCGGCAGGAGGACGTACTTGCCGAAGAGAATCACGATGCCGGTGATCGCCAGCGCGACGAAGGAAAGCCCCATCGTCCAGTGCGCGATTCGCTCCACGCTCGTGAATCGCTCGATCTGCCGGCCCGTGAGCGGGTCGTGCACCTTGATCGGGCCCTTCGCGAGGAAGAACACGAGCAGGATGGCGAGCGGGATCAGCAGGACGATGCCGCCGTAGAACGTGACGGGACCGTTGCGGATCTTGCGCCATTCGTGACCCGCACCCTGGATGAGGATGTTGGTCTCGCGGCCGGGGACGGAAGCGTACTGCGCCTTGCCGCTCACGTCGCTCCAGGCCGGCGGGAGGTTGGTGGATGCCGGGGCGGCGGCCTGGGGGGCCGGCGCCGCGGGTGCCGCAGCCGCCGGAGCGGCCGTTGCCGGGGTGGCCGCGGGGGCCGCCGGCTGCTGCGCCGACGTGGCGAGCGGAAGGGCGATTGCCGCGCCCAGGGCGAGGGCGGCGGCGGACTTGAGAAGGCGGGACATCATGGTTTCATCCCTTTCTTATTTGGCAGCCTGCGTACGCAGGTATTCGTTCTGGCTGGCGGCGCGGGTGGCAAGGGACTGCTCCCACTTCTGCTTGTCGCCCTTGAACTGGTCGCCCGCGTAGGCCTTCGCGTCTTCCTTGCCCATGTAGGAGCGGGCGGATTCCTGCGAGAGCTCCGTGCAGCCCGCGAGGGCCGCGGCGGCCGCGACCGCGGCCGCCATCGTGGTCAGTTTCCTGGCGTTCATGCGCGTCCTCCCGGTTGGTCGGCGAGCTTGCCGCTGCCGCCGTAGGCCATCGACCAGCCCCAGATCTCCTCGCCCTTGCCGCGCGTGACGACCCGGGTCTTGTAGATCTTCGTGATCACCTCGGCATCGCCCGCGAGGAGCGCCTTGGTGGAGCACATTTCCGCGCAGGCGGGGAGCTTGCCCTCGGCGAGGCGGTTGCGGCCGTACTTGCGGAATTCCTCGGCGGAATTGTTCTCCTCCGGGCCGCCCGAGCAGTACGTGCACTTGTCCATCTTGCCGCGCAGGCCGAAAGCGCCGGCCTGCGGGAACTGCGGCGCGCCGAAGGGACAGGCGTAGAAGCAGTAGCCGCAGCCGATGCACAGGTCCTTGTCGTGCAGGACCACGCCCTCGTCGGTCTTGTAGAAGCAGTCGACCGGGCACACCGCCATGCAGGGCGCATCCGAGCAGTGCATGCACGCGACCGAGATCGAGCGCTCGCCCGGCACGCCGTCGTTCATCGTCACCACCCGGCGGCGGTTCACGCCCCAGGGCACCTCGTGCTCGTTCTTGCACGCGGTGACGCAGCCGTTGCATTCGATGCAGCGCTCGGCGTCACAGATGAATTTCATTCTGGCCATTTTTTCATTCTCCTTGCGGTATCCGGGGCGGGCCTAGGCGCGCTCGATCTGGCACAGGGTGGTTTTCGTCTCCTGCATCATCGTGACGGAGTCGTAGCCGTAGGTCGTGGCCGTGTTCACGGACTCGCCGCGCACGATCGGCGCCGCGCCGTCCGGGTACTTCTCGAGCAGGTCCTTGCCCTGCCACCAGCCCGCGAAGTGGAACGGGATCCACGAGACGCCCTCGCCCACCCGCTGGGTGACCAGCGCGCGGACCTTGATGCGGGCACCGGTCGGGGAGCTCACCCAGACGTAGTCCCAGTACTTGATGCCCCGGGCCTCGGCGTCCTTCGGGTTGATTTCCACGAAGTTGTCCTGCTGCAGTTCGGCGAGCCAGGGGTTGGAGCGCGTCTCCTCGCCCCCTCCTTCGTATTCGACCAGGCGGCCGGAAGTGAGCACGATGGGGTACTTCTCGTGCACCTTGTCCGTGATCGCCTTCTGCTGCGCGGTCTTGTAGAGCGTCGGCAGGCGCCAGAAGGCCTTCTTGTCCTCGTGAGTCGGATACTTGGCAACCAGGTCCGGGCGGTTCGAGTAGATCGGCTCGCGATGCTGCGGGATCGGGTCCGGGAAGTTCCACACGACGGCACGCGCCTTGGCGTTGCCGAACGGGTGGCAGCCGTGGTTCTTCATCACGACGCGCTGGATGCCGCCGGAAAGGTCGGTCTTCCAGTTCTTGCCCTCGGCTTCCTTCGCCTCTTCCTCGGTGAGTTCGCTCCACCAGCCGAGCTTCTTCAGCAGGACGTGGTCGAACTCCGGGTAGCCGGTGGTGATGTCGGCGCCCATCGAGTGCGAGCCGTCCTCCGCGAGCAGGCTCACGCCCTCACGGGCGATGCCGAAGTTCGCGCGGAAGTTGCCGCCGCCGTCCATGACGTGCTTCGAGTTGTCGTAGAGGTTGGGCGAGCCGGGGTGCTTGAGCTGCGCATTGCCGTAGCACGGCCAGGGCAGGCCGAAGAAGTCGCCGTTCATGTCGTAGCCGGTCTCCTTGTCCACGACCGACTTCGTGCAGCGAAGCGTCTTGGCGTCGAAGGCGTCCATGTTGCGCATGTGGGCCTTCAGGCGCTCGGGGGACTGGCCCGTCATGCCGATCGTCCACAGGCCGCGATTGAACTCGCGCGTGATGTCCTCGATCACCGGTTCGTCCCAGCCCTGCTTGTCCTTCACGAGCTTGATGTTCTTCACGAACTCCTTCTCGAAGCCGAACTTCTTCGCGAAGGCGTACATGATCGTGTGATCGGGCTTCGACTCGAAGAGCGGCTCGACGACCTTCTCGCGCCACTGGATCGAGCGGTTGGATGCCGTGCACGAGCCCGAGGTCTCGAACTGCGTGGCGGCCGGCAGGAGGTAGACGCCGTCCTTCCGGTCCGGCATCACGGCCGAGGCGGAGGGGTACGGATCGACGATCAGCATGAGGTCGACCTTCTCCATCGCGACCTTCATGTCGAGGCCGCGGGTCTGCGAGTTGGGCGCGTGGCCCCAGTAGACGATCGCGCGCAGGTTGCTGTCCTGGTCGATGAGCTCGTTCTTCTCCGTCACGCCGTCGATCCAGCGCGAGAGCGTCATGCCGGGCTTTTCCATCATGGCCTGCGAGACGAAGCGCGACTTCATCCAGTCGTACTCGACGCCCCAGACTCGGCACCAGTGCTTCCAGGAGCCGGCGACGAGGCCGTAGTAGCCCGGCAGCGAATCCGGGTTCGGGCCCACGTCCGTCGCGCCCTGCACGTTGTCGTGGCCGCGGTAGATGTTCGTGCCGCCGCCGGACCGGCCGACGTTGCCGAGCGCGAGCTGCAGGATGCAGGAGGCGCGCACCATCGCGTTGCCGATCGAGTGCTGCGTCTGGCCCATGCACCACACGACGGTCGACGGGCGATTCTTCGCCATCGTCTCGGCCGCCTTGTAGACCTCGGCCTCGGGAACGCCGCAGGCCTCGAAGACCTTGTCCGGCGTCCACTTCTTCATGATGTCCTCGCGCACCTTCTCCATGCCGAAGACGCGGTCGTTGATGTACTTCTGGTCTTCCCAGCCGTTCTTGAAGATGTGGTACAGCATCCCGAAGAGCATCGGGATGTCGCCGCCGGAGCGCATGCGGATGAACTGGTCCGCCTTCGACGCGGTGCGCGTGTAACGCGGGTCGACCACGATCATCTTGGCGCCCGTCTCCTTGGCGTGCAGCGCGTGCAGCATCGAGACCGGGTGCGCCTCGGCGGCGTTGGAGCCGATGAAGAAGATCGCCTTGGAGTTCTGAAGGTCGTTGTAGGAGTTCGTCATCGCGCCGTAGCCCCACGTGTTCGCGACGCCCGCGACGGTGGTGGAGTGGCAGATGCGGGCCTGGTGGTCCATGTTGTTCGTGCCGAACATGGACACGAACTTGCGGTACATGTAGGCCTGCTCGTTGCTGAACTTCGACGAGCCGATCCAGAAGACCGAATCCGGGCCCGACTCCTTGCGCAGCGCGAGCAGCTTGTCGCCGATCTCGTTGATCGCCTGCTCCCAGCTGATCTTGCGGTACTTGCCGTCGACGAGCTTCATCGGGGTCTTGAGACGGTGCGAATGCTCCGTCATCCCGTGCTCGCGCACGGACGCGCCCTTGGCGCAGTGGGCGCCCAGGTTGAGCGGGGAGTCGAACACCGGCTCCTGGCGAACCCACACGCCGTCCTGGACGTACGCGTCGACCGCGCAGCCCACGGAGCAGTGCGTGCAGACGGTGCGCTTCCTCTCCATCTTGCCGGTGCCCGCGGCGGTGGCGGCGGTCGCCTCGCCCACGAAGCCGAGCGGCAGCTGGCTCGCGAACGCGGCGGCGCCGGCCGTGAGGCCGCTGCCCTTGAGGAACGTGCGGCGGTCGACGGTCTTGGCCGACAGCGCGGACATGGCGCGGGCGAGCGGGTTGGCGCGCTCGGCCCTGCCTTCGGTCTTGCGAGTGAGCATCATGGTCGGCCTCCTCAGACCTGGGTGGTCTTGTAGTACTTCAGGATGTGCTCGGAGACGTGGTAGCCGTTCGGCTTGTCCACGGACGGGGCTTCGGCGGCGCCCGGGGCTGCCTGGCGGCCCGCGACGAGCGCCGCGGCGGCGCCTGCGCCTCCGAGGCTCGCGGCCAGCAGGAAATTGCGGCGGGTGTTCGGCTTCTTCGATTTCATGTCACGCCTCCTTGTCGATGCGAGGTAACTCCAGGTTCACCCCAGGTTGAACGACTGCTGTTCGATCTTCATGTACGCCGCGGCGAAGGCCGCGGCACGACGGTAATAGTTGGCGTCGGCGGTCGACTCGATCGCCGAGAGGAACCGGAAGACGCCCGGCGCCAGGTTGTTCTCGAAGAAGCGCTTCTGCTCCTCGATCGGCGCGGGATCGCGAACCGGCGTGCCCCCGGTGAGGACCCGCATCGCCTCGAAGAGGAGCGCGAAGTGATCCTCGGGCTGCGGGTTTCCCTCGCGGGGCTCGAGGCCGAGCGCGGCCAGGTCGCGCCGGATCCTGACGCGCGGGTGATCGACGGCCGAAGCCCCGGCATGGAAGCCCAGGTAGATCGACACGAGCGATGGCCCCATGCCCACGAACAGCTTCTCGTATTCCTCGGCGGCGGCCTCCGCGTCGAACGCGGCGGACGCAGCCACCAGGGCCGCCCACGCGCGGGCCAGGCCCGGATCCACGCCATCGCCCTCGAGAAGCGGCGCGATCGCGAGCGTCCGGAGCAGCTTCGCGTCGGGCGCGGCGGAAAAGAGCCGCGCGAGCAAGGCGTAGAAATCGGCGCGGCCCGACTCTTCCGGCGCGAGCGGGCGGCGGACGGTGACCGGGGCGGTGGCGACGGTTTCCACTAGAGCTTGAGCACCGAGACTTCGTTCTTGTTGGACATCATGTCCACCACGCGGCAGTCCGCGCACAGCTGCAGGCGCCGCAGGGCATCGCCGCCGGCGAACATCGAGTGGCCCGCGAGACGCCCCATCATCGTGTCGACCATCCGTTTCGTGCCGAAGGGCTTGCCGCACGACAGGCAGTGGAAGGGCTGGGTCTCGTTGAGCACGCGCACCTGGCGGGCCGCCGGCCCGACGACGAGGCGCGCCGCGAGGGAGATGGCCTCTTCGGGGCAGGTGTTCTCGCACAGGCCGCACTGGACGCAGTTCCTCTCGAGAAAGCGCAAGGCGGGCGTCTCGCCGCCATCCATCAGGGCGGACTCGGGACAGGCTCCCGCGCAGGCGAGGCAGAGCGTGCACTTCTTGACGTCGACCACGACCTGCCCGAATGGCGAACCGGCGGGCAGCGCGATCTCGGCCGGCCGGACAGGCGCGTGTCGCGCGAGGTGATCCACCGCGAATTCGACGGCAGTGCGCTTGTCGGCGGAAAGCGCGAACGATGCGGGCACCGACACGCCTTGCGCGGGATCGAGCCCGACGAGTTCGCCGGGGGTCGACACGACGAGGAAATGCCGCCCCGCGTAGCCGAACGCCTGAACGATCGTCTCGGCGAGGGCGAACTGCTCGCGCAGCGACTCGCGGTATTCGGGCGCCTCGGAACCGGCGGCGAGCACCGCCACGCGGTTCGCGCCGAGGGCGAACGCCCCCAGGAGCAGGTCGATGCCGGACGAAGCGACGTGCCAGGCCTCGAGGGGTATCACGTTGTCCGGCAATCCCGTACCGCCGGCGACGAGCTCCTCGAGCGCCTCGCGCCCGTCGGTGCCGTTGTGCAGCAGGAAGCAAGGATCCGTTCCGCCGGCCTCGCGATAGGCGGCGAGCATCGCCCTCACTTGCACGCCGCGATCGGGCAGCCGGGGAAACACGTAGCTCATCGCGCCCGAAGGGCAGACGGAAGCGCAGGCTCCGCAGCCCATGCACAGGTGGGGATCGACCACGACCTTGTCGCCCACGGAGGAGATGGCCTCGGTGGAACACACGTCGATGCAGCGGTTGCATCCCTCGATCCCGGAACGCGAATGGGCGCACAGGTTCTCTCGGTAATCGAAGAAGCGGGGCTTCTCGAAATCGCCCACGCACTCGGGCGCTTCGGCAAGCGCGAGCGCGAGCGAATCCTCGTCGGTCACGCGCCAGTAGCCCTGCGGCGGGGTGTGGTGGCCGAAGAGCGGCGGGTCGGAAAAATCGACCACGAGGTCGAACTCCGTCCGGGCGGCCGCGGGCAGCGCCCGATCGTGGCCGCGGATCACCGCAAGCGACTCGAGCTGGGCAACGAAGCGGCCGAGATAGCCCTCGAGGCGCGCGACCTTCGCGCCCCAGATGGGGAAGTCGGCCTCGAGGCTCGCACCGCCGAGCAAGGCCGCCTGCGCGGAGGGGCGCGACGTGAGCAGGAGCGTCACCGGAAGCGCCGCCGCGAGGCGTTCGGCGCAAGCGAGCGCACGTTCGTCGCCGCCGATGACCAACAGGTTTCCGCTTGAAACGTACGAGACCGAGGCCAGCGGTTCATTCGCGGGCAGCATCGACACGGCGAGGGCGGCCCGCTTGGGGGCGCAGGAACGCGGATCGGAAGACCAACCCTGCGTTTCCGCCATCGAGGGAACGAGCGACCCCTGCCCCGAACGGGACAAGTCACCGATGGCGGACACGTCGTTTCCAAACGTCATCTGAGCGATGGCCTCACGAACGGGGGGTGATCCGCCGTCGTCTCCCTAGAGAACTTGCGGAGGGTGCGCGCCGTTGCCGACGGTCACGTTTTCCCTCTCTGGCTGATGCACGCAGTGTACATCACTTCTAAGGACGGAAATATGCACCGGGCGCCCCTCAATCCCCCATTTTTCGTGCGGGAATCGCGGGGGTGGCACATCCTGACGGTTCCGGGAACGGCTCGACTTGACCTTCGTCAGCGTCCTGCCCGATTCCCGCTTGCGCGATCTGCGGGGATTCGGTCGGCGCGGCTTCGTGACCCTCCGGGACCGAGTCGCCTGACCCGGGGCCGGCCGTCGCCTGTCGCTCCGCCGATTCCCGGGCCTCGCGCTCCGCCTTCTGCCGCCCCGGGACGTCCCCCAGGCCGGACAGGGCGGCGATTTTCCCGAGCCATTCGGGCGGCAAGGGATCGGGAAGCGAGTAGTCGTCGATGTAGGTGTCCAGCCGGTCCATCACGTTGAACCGCGGGTCGCTGAAAAGCTTCTTGAGCGCCTCGCGACGAACGCCGGGGTCGACCTTTGAATCCATGAAAGGGGTGAAATCCGACTCCGGCGTCAATGACTCGACCGGCGGAAGGGGTTCGGGTGGCGGCGCATCGGCCTCGGCGAGCGTACCCCCGGCGGCGGTTGCCGGAACCGGCTTCGCGACCGGGGGCACCTCCTCGACCGGTGCGCCGGAACGGATCGCGCGCTTTCGCCGCGACCAACGGGACAGGAAATCCTCGTCGGAGCCGGACATGGCTAGCCCCGCTCGCGCAGGCGGCCTTCCTTGCCCTCGAAGGACTTGGGTCGTTGGCGCTTCTTCGCCTCCGGGCGGTAGTTGGATTCGACCCATTCGCCGAGCCACTGCGCCGTCTCGGAATCGACCGGCGCGCGCTCGACGCGCTCGCCACCATCCATCCAGCGGGCCGCTTCGTTGTAGGAGAGCGTCACCTGGAAGGCGTAAGCCTCACCCGTGGCCTCGTCGAAGCGAAGGGACACGAAAAGGCTCGGCTCCTCGGTCGTCATGTTGAGGTAATAGCCTTCGGCCTCGTCACGGTGGATGATCGCCTGGAAGCCCGGAAACACCTTGTGGTAAATCCCGTCGCGGTCGACGAGCACCCGCGGCTCGCCGCCCACATCCTCGATCACGGCCGCGACCCGCCACTCCTGGGAGGCCCAGCGGCCCTCCACGTTCAGGCGCTCGAGCACGACCGCAAACGGCTTGAATGGCTTGTCTGTCATCGCGTCACTATAGCCGAGCGCCACCCCCACGGTGCGAAGGGGGATTGGCCCCCGCCTGCATGCTATCCTCGCCGGCCGAGCCCAGCCGTCACGCCTCGTCCGCAACCGATGTCGAAAGTCGTCATTCCCGTCACGCCCGCCGGCCGCGGCCTTCCGATCCCGCCGCACGATGCTGCCGGCCCCCCGGGCCGCCCCGCCGACCGGCTGGGCCGCGGCATCCGGGACCTGCGCATCTCGGTCACGGACCGCTGCAACTTCCGCTGCACCTACTGCATGCCAAAGGAAGTCTTCGGCCCGGACTACCCCTACCTGCCGCACGCGGAAATCCTCACCTTCGAGGAAATCGTCCGCCTCGCGCGGGTCTTCCATGGGCTCGGCATCCGCAAGATCCGCCTCACCGGGGGCGAACCGCTGCTTCGCCGCGGCATCGAGGATCTCGTCGCGATGCTGTTCGAGGCGCTTCCCGACGTCGACCTCACGCTCACGACGAACGGCTCGGCCCTGCGACAGAAGGCGGTTGCCCTTCACTCGGCCGGCCTTCGCCGCATCACGGTCTCGCTGGACTCGCTGGACGACGCCACCTTCCGTGCGATGAACGACGCCGATTTCCCCGTCGCGAAGGTCCTCGATGCCATCGATTTCGCGGCGTCCGCGGGGCTTGCGCCGGTCAAGGTCAACATGGTCGTGAAGCGCGGCACGAACGACGCTCACGTGGTCGACATGGCGAAGCACTTCCGCGGCACGGGCCACATCGTGCGCTTCATCGAGTTCATGGACGTGGGCGCGACCAACGGCTGGCGCATGGACGACGTGGTCCCGAGCGCCGAGATCGTCCGGCGCATCGGCGAGTTTTTTCCATGCGAACCCACGAACCCCAATCATGCGGGAGAGGTCGCCAAGCGCTGGCGCTATCTCGACGGGCAGGGCGAGTTCGGCATCATCTCCTCGGTGACCGAGGCCTTCTGCTCGAGTTGCAACCGTGCGCGCCTGTCCACGGACGGCTCGCTCTTCACGTGCCTCTTCGCCGAGCGCGGCTTCGACCTGAAGCGCCTGGTTCGCTCCGGGGCGCCCGACGAGGACATCGCCCGCGCCGTGGCCGCCATCTGGCACCAGCGCGAGGACCGCTACTCCGAGATCCGCACCGCGGAGACGGCGAAGGCCCGCAAGGTCGAGATGTCGTTCATAGGCGGCTAGACAGCGCGCCATGGCCCATCGCCCGCTCCTGACCCAGGCCGCGCGCCCGGCGACCTACACGGTCGACGCCATGGACGAGAAGGGCGAAACGGTCCCCACACCCATCGCCGGCGAGCATCCGCTCACGCTTTACGTCGACAAGCGCGAGGTGCTCACGATGATGACGCTCGGCGCCGCCCCGGAGGCGCTCGCACTCGGGTTCCTGCGCAACCAGCGCCTCGTCTCGTCGATCGAGGACATCGTCTCCGTGCAGGTCGACTGGGAAGTCAATGCCGTCGCCGTCACGACGCGCTCGGGTCTCGCCGACCTCGAAGCGAAGACCGCCCGGCGCACGGCGACGACCGGCTGCGGCCAGGGCACGGTGTTCGGCGATCTCATGGAGGACCTCGAGTCGATCCGCCTGCCGGACGAGGCCCGGCTCGCCGAATCGACGCTGCTCGCGCTGCTCAACAACGTCCGCCTGCACGAGTCCATCTACAAGCAGGCCGGCGCCGTGCACGGCTGCGCGCTCGCGAGGGGCCCGGAGATCCTCACCTTCGTCGAGGACGTGGGCCGGCACAATGCCGTCGACGCGATCGCCGGCTGGATGTGGCTCGAGGGCGTGGACGGCGGCGACAAGATCTTCTACACGACCGGCCGACTCACCTCCGAGATGGTGATCAAGGCCGCGCAGATGGGCATCCCCTTCCTCGTCTCGCGCTCGGGCCTCACGCAGATGGGATACGAGATCGCGCGACAGGTGGGCATCACCCTGATCGGACGCGCGGTGAACCGGCACTACCTCGTCTTCACCGGGGCGGGGCGCTTCGTGCGCGACGGCACGCCTGCCCGTGGCTGAACCGGTCCACATCACGGGCCTCGTCCTTGCCGGCGGCCAGGGAAGCCGGATGGGCGGCGTGGACAAGGGCCTCGCCCTCTTCCGGGGCCGCGCGATGGTCGCCCACGTCATCGAGCGGTTCGCCCCGCAGGTGGACGACCTGCTCGTGAACGCGAACCGCAATCCCGGGGACTACGGGCGCTTCGGGCATCCGGTGATCGCGGACGAGATCCCGGGGTTCGCGGGGCCACTCGCGGGGTTCGAGCGGGGCCTGGCCCACGCGCGCGGCACCCTCGTGGCAACCGTGCCGTGCGACTCCCCCTTCCTGCCGCTCGATCTCGTGGCCCGCCTGCGGGCGGCCCTCGACCGCGAGAACGCGCAGGTGGCCTTCGCGCGCACCGGCGGCCAGTCGCACCCGGTGTTCTGTCTCATGCGTCGCGACGTGCATGGCTCGATTCGCGACTTCCTCGCCTCCGGCCAGCGAAAGATCGACAAGTGGACCGCCAACCTCGCCCTCGTGGAAGTACCTTTCGACGACGAGGCGGCGGGATTCGCCAACATCAACACGCGCGAGGAGCTCTCCGGCCTCGAGCCCCCCGGGCGGTAGAATTCGCCCCCTTAGCGCCCCCATCGATCGAACGCCCCCATGTCCAAGCCGACCATCGCGCAGGCCTCCTGCGCCGACGACTACGATCCCAATTCGATGCCGGTGGCGAAGGCACGGGCCTTCATCCACCAGTTCCTCGAGCCGCTCGAGGCCCGGGTACGGGTTCCCGTCCGCTCGGCCCTCGGGCGCGTGCTGGCCGAGGACGTGATCTCGCCCGTCGACGTGCCCTCCCACCGCAATTCGGCCATGGACGGCTGGGCGGTGCGCGGCGCGGACCTCGCGAACGCGGGCGAGACGGTGCTCGAGGAGATCGGCGCGTCGTTCGCGGGCCGTCCCTTCGCGGGCGCCGTGGGCGCCGGGCAATGCGTGCGGATCATGACGGGCGGCGTGGTGCCCGAGGGCACGGACACGGTCGTCATGCAGGAGCGCGCGCGGGCCGACGGCAAGCGCATCGCGTTCGCCCCCGGGCAGGCGACCGGCCAGAACGTCCGCGAGGCCGGCGAGGACCTCGCGCGTGGCGGCGTCGCGATCGCGAAGGGCCGCATCGTGCGCCCCGCGGAGCTCGGCCTCATCGCTTCCCTGGGGATCGGCGAAGTGAGCGTGTTCCGGCCGCTGCGGGTCGCGTTCTTCTCGACCGGCGACGAGCTCAAGTCCGTGGGCTCCACGCTCGGCGAGGGCGAGATCTACGACTCCAACCGCTACACGATCCACGGCATGCTCGAGCGCCTGGGATGCGAAGTGCTCGACCTGGGCGTGGTCCGTGACGACCCCGCCCTCCTCGAGACGGCATTCCGGGAAGCCGCGGCCGCCGCGGACGTGGTGATCACGAGCGGCGGCGTGTCGGTCGGCGAGGCAGATTTCGTGAAAGGCCTGCTGGGGCAGATGGGCGAGGTGGTCTTCTGGAAGATCGCCATGAAGCCGGGCCGCCCCCTCGCCTACGGCCGCATCGGGAAGGCCCACTTCTTCGGCCTGCCCGGCAATCCCGTGTCGGTCATGGTCACTTTCTACCAGTTCGTCCGCGAAGCGCTGCTCACGCTCATGGGAGCCTCGCCTGTCGAGCCCGTCCCGACCTTCCCGGCCACCTGCGCCGTGCGTCTGAAGAAAGCGCCGGGGCGCACGGAATTCCAGCGGGGCGTGCTCTCGCGGGGAACGGACGGCCAGTGGCAGGTGCGTCCCACGGGCGAACAGGGGTCCGGAATCCTCAAGTCGATGAGCGAGGCCAACTGTTTCATCATCCTGGGCGACGCCGTGGGCAACGTGGAGCCGGGCTCGCAGGTCGAGGTGCAGCTCCTCGAAGGCGTCGTCTGAAGCCTTCCCGCCGCCGCCTGCCGGAAATCCCGGCCGGTCAAGACGGCATCTGCCGTCTTGTCTATCGCGGTGGAAACCGGTAGAAACCCTCTTTCGCCGGGGTGAGGAGCGAGACCGTCCGCCGGGAAGCGAAGGACGGGTCGCCGGACCGGCACCGGATGCGGCCGCCATCGGCAGGCTTCATCCCAGAATAATGAGCCCCAGGGAGGGCCAATGCACTCGATCGGCCAGCAGCTGCTCACCGCCGCACGGGGTCTTTCCCGGCGCACCTTCGAACCCGCCCGGGCCGCGCGCACGCTCGCGCTCGCCGCCGCCTTCGGCACCGCCGTCACCGTGTCGATCGAGACGCACGCGGATTTCGGCACGACGCCGATGCCCAACGGGGAATGCAATACCGGTTGCCACACCGGCGCCGGATTGACCGGCGGCCGGCGCGTGAACGCCGCCGGCGCCCGCTCCGTCATCGAAGCGGGCAACATCTTCCATAGCATGGGGTTCGCGACCAACGGGACCTTCAACGGCTCGTCGTATGCCGCGGAGATCCAGGCGGCCCTCTCCACGCCGCCCGATGTCGGCACGGTTCCCAATGCCGGCGCGGTCAATTACACGAGCGGGACGGCGGCAACGGCTTACGTCGCCTATGGCGGCACCGTCAACGTCACCTTGCCGAACCTGCTTCTCACCGGCGTGGTGGATACCCTCCAGCAGACGACGGGCGTCTCGGGCGTTTCCTTTCCGACCGCCGATCCGCCGGTGATGCGCTTTGCCCACTCCGGCGGCGCCGGCGGCAATTGCAACAACGCCGTCATCACCAGCCGCGGCATCGGTGCACTGCAGACGGGCACGGCGGGTTACACGGTCGCGCCCCAGACGACCGGCCGGACGGTAACCGTCGTCGTGAATTCGCCGTCCGCCCCCAGCGCGCCGGGAACGGGCAGCATCAGCATCCCCTACTCGACGAGCGCGACGCTGATCAACGTTCGCTCCCTCGATTCAGGCAGCGTCACCGGGACGGTCTCGGCCACGGGCACCGACGTCCAGATCGTCTCCGGCCTCTCCCCGGCCGTCGGCACGATCAGCACGACCGCCACGGGCACCAACGAGAACACGTTCTCGTACACGGCCAACGCCACGACGTACGCGCCCCAACTCACGCTCCAGTACCGCGTCCAGGGGCCCTGCACGACCAACTCCGCGACACAGACGCTCACCATCAACGTGGGCACGCCGACCAACCCGCCCATCGTGACGAACCGCGGCTCCGTCGGTACGCCGATCGTCGTGTCGGCCACCGCACCCACGCCGATCGACATGACGGCCAACATCTCCGGCCTCACGCAGTCCAACCCCGCCGTCGCCTACGCCCTCACCGCCTCGCAGCCGACACCCGCCGCCGCAGGCAGCACGTCGGTCGTCGGCAACGTCGTCACTTTCACGCCGCTGGCCGGATTCACCGGCACGGCAACGTTCACGTTCCAGAAGGCGGGCCCGGGCGGCACGTCATTGCCGGCAACGGCCTTCCTCAACGTCACCGCCTCGCCGATCGTCTCGCCGACGAGCGTGACGACCGCTTTCAACACCCCGGTCGCCGTCAATCTTGCCACCGCCTGCGGTGGCGCGACCTGCATTTCGTCGAGCCAGCCCGTCACGGCCGTCACGCCCTCCTCGCCGACGAACGGCACGGCGAGCGCGACGGCAACCGCCACCATCACGTTCACGCCGACCACCGGTTTCTTCGGCACGGGTTCGTTCCAGTACACGGCGACGAACGCAGGCGGCACTTCGGTCGCTCCCGCCACCGTGACGGTCACGGTCAATCCGCCGCCACCGACAGCCGGGAACGGCACGGTAGGCGCCCCGTACAACTCCGGGGCGCCGGTCGTCGCCACGGCCATCGATCTCGCCCCGTTCATCGGACCGGCAGGCGCAACCGTCCTCAGCGTCGCCCCCGGCGGCGCGGTGAACGGCACGGTGTCCGCGACCGGCCCCACGACGGTCAGCTTCACGCCGACGGTCGGGTTCATCGGCGCGGCGAGCTTCACCTATACGGCCACCAACGTGGCAGGCACGTCCGCCGGCTCCGGCACGATAACGGTGAACGTCGCCGCGCCGCCGCCACCCGTCGCCGCCGCGCAATCGGTACTCGTCTCGTCCACGGCTCCGACGACGTTCGACCTCGCCTCCTCGGTCAGCGGACTCTTCACGCCACCGCTCCAGGTGTTGACGCAGCCGTCCTCCGGCACCGTCGCTTTCACCGGGACCTCGGCGACGTTCACGCCGCCTGCCGCGGGCGTGAGCGGCAATCTCACTTTCACCTACCGCGCGGTCGGCCCGGGCGGGCCGTCGGCCGCCGGAACCGTGACGCTGCGCAGCGTGAACACCCCGGTCGCCTCGAATATCAGTGCGTCGACGTTGGTGAACACGGCGGCCCGGATCGACCTGTCCGATTCCTTCGCCGGCTTCGTCCAGAACTACCGCATCTCGCGCCTTCCGGCCAACGGCTCCGCGACGATCAACAGTGCGGTCGTGATCTACACGCCCAACACCGGGTTCATCGGCACCGACACCTTCGAATTCACGGGCACCGGCCCTGGCGGCACCTCGACGCCCGGCGTCGCGACCATCACGGTCATTCCGCCGGTGGCCGAAGTCACGGGCCTGAGTGTCTCGACGCCCTTCAACACGCCGGTCACCATCGACCTGACCAAAGCCGTGAGCGGGTTCGCGTCGAGCTTCACGCTCGCCGGGCGCGCCGACAACGGCATCGTGGTGATCAGCGGCACGACGGCCGTCTACACGCCGAACAACGGCTTCTCCGGTGGCGATCGCTTCCGGATCATCGCGGTGAACGCGAGTGGCGCGTCGGCACCCGGCACCGTCAACGTCAACGTCGGCACGCTCGCGCCCACAGGGCGCGCCGCCACGCTGACGGTGGCGGTCAATGGCCAGGGCACCCTGGACCTCGCCCCCTTCATCGTCGGCTCCGGCGTCACGGGCATCACCATTTCCACGCTGCCGGAGCATGGCATCGCGGACGTGGAAGGCACCCGGCTCATCTACACGCCGCGCACCGGGTTCTTCGGATCGGATTCGTTCGAGTACGTGGCTTTCGGCAACGCCGGCCGCTCGCCGCCGGTGCGGATCACGGTGGTGATCGACGGCCGCCCCGACCCGTCCCAGGACAAGAATGTCCAGGCGATCGTCGACAACCAGGCGCAGGTCGCGCGCCGTTTCTCGCGCGCCCAGATCACGAACTTCCAGCGCCGCATGGAGACGCTCCACGTACCGGGCCCGGTGACGCCCTCGGCCGCGCCGGACGAGGATCCCGCCGACGTCAAGAAACCCGCAGCCGCGACACCGAAGGCGCCTTCGGCCGGGTTCGCGAACGGCTTCGTGCCGCCGGCCGCGATGCTGCCCGGCTCCCCCGCGCGCGCCACGCCGGGCTCGGTCGAATCGACGTTCGCCAATGGCCTTTCGAGCCTCGCCAACGCCCGCGCGCTCAGCCTGAACGCGAGCACCGACGGCTCCCGTCCGCCGGGCATGATGTCCGGCATCAACTTCTGGGTGGGCGGCACCGCGTCCTTCGGCACGCGCAGCCTCGGCGACGACCAGGGCCCCTACGCGTTCTCGACCGACGGACTTTCCCTCGGTGCCGACCGGCGGCTCGACGAACGCCTCGCCGTCGGCCTGGGCATGGGCTTCGCGCGGGACCGCTCCGACCTCGGCGGCGACGGCACGAAGAACAAGTCCCGGGGCAGCTCCTTCGCGGCCTATGGCAGCTACCATCCGTCGCCGCGCACCTACGTCGATGCCTTGGTCGGGTTCGGCACCCTCAAGTTCGATTCGGAACGCTACGTCGAGGCCTTCGACGAGAGCTTCGGCGCCAGCCGCAAGGGCAACCAGTTCTTCGCCTCCGTGGCCGGCGGCTACGAGCACCGCGTGCGCAACTTCCTCATCTCGCCCTATGGCCGCATCGACGTCACCGTCGATCGCCTGAAGGGCGCGACCGAAGGCGGCACGAGCCCGGCGGCGCTCACGTACGAGGAGCAGAAGCTGCGCACCACGTCGGCGGCGGCGGGTCTTCGCCTCGAGTCGACGCACGAGACGGACTACGGCCGGGTGGTCCCGCGCGCGCGCTTCGAGTACCGCCACGACTTCGAAGGCGGGCGCACGGCGAACGTCTCGTATGCGGACCAGTTCGGCGGCCTCACCTACTCGGTTTCGCCGGCGGGCACGAGCCGCAACGCACTGCTGGTGGGTGTCGGCAGCGACTTCCTGCTTTCGAGCGGCTGGAAGCTCGGCCTGGACTACCAGGGCGAGCGATCTTCGGGCCCGGGCACGGTGCAGTCGGTGCGCTTCCTCGTCAGCAAGGACCTCGACGGCAAGGGCCTGCCGGCCTGGAGCGGCTGGACGATGCCGCTTCGCATCCCGGTGAACGTCGACTTCGGCATGGTTTGGGACGACAACATCTCGCGTGGCCGCCTCGACGAGGAGATCCGCTCCGACCGCGTCTACACCCTCAACGTGAACCGCGCCTACGAGTTCCCGATCAACAAGAACGCGCGCGTGATCGCGACGGCCCTGTTCACCGTCGACAAACCGCACACCTACACCGGACTCGGCCATTACGGCGCCGGCGCCCAGGCCGAGGCGCAGTACCGCCGCTCGGGTGACTTCGACGCGGCCACCTACTCGATCTACGCGCGCGCTCTCTACGACAAGTACGAGTCGGACCTGCGGACGGGACCGAAGTACTCCTTCGGCGCGAACGTGCGCCGCGCGCTCACGGACCGCATCGACCTCTTCGCGGACCTTTCCCATCACCGCCGTTTCGGGCGCAGCAGCGTGTTCGAGACGTCGGAGACCGCGGGGCGCGTCAACTTCGACTACTCGCTCGGCAAGAACGGAACGCTCTACCTCTCCGGCGAGTACCGCAAGGGCGACATCTTCTCGTCCGGCTTCGCCTCGCTCACCAACATCGCGATCGCCGAGGTGGCCACGGCCGACGACGCGTTCCCGGGCGGCGAGTTCTTCGCCTACCGCTTCGACGGCAAGACGGTGCTGGGCACGTTCGGCTACAACCGTCCGCTCGGGGCGCGCGATGCGATCGACTTCTCGATCCGCCGGGTGCAGTCGACCCCCTCGCTCAGGCCCGAGTTCGACGAGGGCGGGCGTCTTCGCTACATCGTGAACCAGTATTCGCTGCTCTACCTGCTGCGCTTCTAGCCAAGAGGACTCCACCGCATGCATCCCAGCCGAACCGCCTCGCGTGCCCTGGCCCTCCTCGCCGGATCCCTGCTCGTCGCCGCTTGCGGCGGCGGGGGGGCGCCCGGCGACGTGAACCCCCGCGGCGAAGGCCCGCCCCCGCCCACCGTCTCGGGCGCGCCCAACTCGTTCCTGCTCTTCCCGAACCCGCAAGTGCAAGCCGACGGCACCGTCCAGACGAACACCGAGGCCTACGCCAAGGCCTACTACGAGGCCCTCGACCCGAACACCCAGCGCGACACGCTCGACAAGTTCAAGGCCGTCAACGGCTTCGGCAGCGGCACGGGCGAGGAGATCCTCGTCGTTTTCGGCGACAAGCGCGACCTGGGTTACGGCCGGCGCATGTACGTGCGCCGCAACCCCAACGGCTCGCTCGCCTTCTATGTCGAGAACTACCTCGTGAGTCCGGGCGTCGACTACGCGTACTCGCCCCTGAACCTCGAGGCCGCGATCCTGCAGGACAGGAACTGGATCGTAGGCGTCAACGCGATCGAGTTCGGTCCCGGGCCCAACGGGGGCGCCGCCTTCCCGCGCTGGTACAACTTCAACGGGCTCACCGGCCAGCGCAACACCTTCGTCGACCTGGACAACCGCGGCGAGAAGGCGATGCCGGGTCCCTGCATTTCCTGCCACGGCGGGCGCGGCGATGCGCTCACGCCGCCCGCCACGAACGGCAAGCCGCTCTTCAATCTCGTGCGCAATGCCACCTCGGAGCAACGCGGCGACGTGACCGGTCGCCTGCATCCCTTCGAGGCCGACGCGTTCGATTTCTCCGCGACGCGCGCCGGCTTCACGCGTGCCGAACAGGAAGCCCGGATCAAGAAGATCAACAGCTGGATCCTGTGCACCTATCCGCTGCCGGCGCCCTCGAGCTTTCCAGAGGACCAGTGCCGGCCCGTAGCCTCCCAGAGCGAGTGGCAGGGCACCGCCGCGCAGCTCATCAAGGCGTTCTACGGCGGCGACGGACTGCCGAGCGCCACGTTCGCGGACAACTTCGTGCCGCCCTCGTGGGAGGCCGCCGGCCAGTCCACGCTCTACAAGGAAGTCGTCGCGCCCGCCTGCCGCACCTGCCACAACATGCGCGGCACCGGCGGCAATTCGGACATCGATTTCACGACGTTCGAGAAGTTCGCCGCCTACGCGGATCGCATCAAGATCCATGTCTTCGAACGGGGCAACATGCCGCTCGCCAAGATCGTCTACGACGCCTTCTGGGGCACGCCGGGGCGCGCCGACAGGCTGGCCCGGTTCCTCGAAGCTCGCGGGTACACGATTGCCCGGGACACCGCCGGCAACCCGATCCAGCCCGGCCGCCCCGTGGCCAACCCGGGGCCGGACCGCGTGGCCCCCCCGGGCGCGATCGCGCTATCGGCCACCCAGAGCCTGTATGCCGCGAGCTATGCCTGGAGCCTCGTGTCGGGCCCGGCCGGCGCGACGCTCACGGGTGCCACGACGGCAACGCCGACCCTCAACGCCACGGCTGAAGGCTCGTATGTCCTGAGCCTCGTCGCCTCGAACGGCACCACGCAGAGCGCGGCGACGCCCCTGCGCGTCGTCGTGAAAGCAGGAACCAAAGCGCCGGGCACCATCCGGTTCGCGGACATCAAGAGCGCCATCCAGGCGAGCACCTGCACCAACTGCCACAGCCCGACCGGCACGCTGCCGCGCCCGCCGGTGTACTACACCAACGAGGACCGCAACGGCGACGGCATCGCGGGAGACGCGACCGACGACGCCTTCTTCTACGCGGAACTCCGCGGCCGGGTGAACATGACGGAGATCGGCGCGAGCGCCCTGCTGCGCAAGCCCTCGGGCAACCACCACGGCGGCAACCTCATCCCGAGGTTCGACACGACGAAGGACCCGGGCGCACCGGAACGGGACCTCTACGACCTGTTCCTCAACTGGATCCTCTCCGGCGCCCCTCAGTAGGGCTCGGCCGCCTCACGAAAAAGGGCGCACCGCGGTGCGCCCTTTTTCCTTTGCCGTGCCCCGGGAAGGCTAGTAGCCGCGCCTCGGGCCCGAGTAGTCCGCCTTGGGGAAGACGAACGGCGGTTCGCGGCCGACGATGGCCTCGACGAGCTGCAGTTCCTGGTCCGTGTGGTTGATGAACGGTGCCGGGCGGATGTTGCGGCCTGCCGGCTGGCCCTGGACGATGTAGAGCGGCTTGTCGTGGTGCGTGGCCGCGATGGTCTCCTGGCTTTCCGGGTCGCCGTTCGCCTGCACGTCGGCGACGCCGTAGCAGGTACAGAAGTAGGTCTGCTCGGGGTCGGCCTCCATGTACACCCCGGTGCCCCGGATGCCGATGGTGGCCGTGGCCGCCTTCAGCTGCATGGGCTTGCGGGCGGCAAAGACCGACAGCAACTTGCCCGAGAGCAGGCGAAGCCCGGTGAGCAAGGTCGAGTCGGGCTGCGCCGTCTCGAGCGTCACCTTGCTGTTGCCGCGCAGGATGAACGCGCTTTCGCCGACGGCGTAGACCACCTCCGAATTGCGGCCCGTCTCGATCGTGGCGCGGCCGCCGATGTTCGTGCTGACCGAGGCGGGCTTGCCATCCACCGTCACCGTCCCGTCCAGGCGATAGATCGAGCGGCCCGCGGCCAGCTTCGTCGGACGCCCGCCGAAGAGCTGCGCCATGGCGCTCGCGGACGCGCCGGAGATGGCCCCGGCGGCCAGCAGCTGGATCAGCAGCCTTCGGCGCGGATCCTCGGATTCTCCCTGTCGACTCATTCCATGCGCTCCTTTATAGGCGTTATTCCCGAGCGGGCCCTTCCCAGGCCCGGCGACCGGGTCGCACGAGACACCGCATTCTGGCCCTCGGCGCAGGGTCGGTCAACGCGCAAAATTCGGCACCCTGCGCGTCGTTTGTACCGCCCTTTGCGCTCCTACGATCAACCCCGCCGGACGGATTCGCGGGCCGCGCCTTGACAGCTGACCTTGGGTCATTTAGCCTTCCCCGCTCAATGACCCGGAGTCAGTTATGGT
This sequence comes from Betaproteobacteria bacterium, assembly GCA_016711875.1. GTDB lineage: Bacteria > Pseudomonadota > Gammaproteobacteria > Burkholderiales > Usitatibacteraceae > FEB-7. The sequence goes on from JADJSD010000003.1 coordinate 922,477, forward strand.
GATCAAGCAGCGGGCGATCGCGAATGAGGACAAGGAGGCGCGGCGCCACGCGCTCCTCGATGCGGCCGAAACCCTCTTCCTCCAGCACCCCGACCGCGTGGCGAGCGTTGCGGAAGTGGCCGAGGCCGCCGGGCTCGCCAAGGGCACCGTCTACCTCTACTTCCCGAGCAAGGAGGAGATGCTGCTCAGCCTGCACGAGCGCCACGTCGCCTCGTTCTTCGCGGCCCTCATGCGCCTGCTCGGCGGACGGCGCGCCGTGGGCTTCGACGAGGTGTGGCGCGTCACGCGCGACCACCTCGTGCGCGCACCCGGCTACCTGCCGCTCACGAGTCGTTGCTTCGGCCTCATGGACCGCGACATTCCCACCGAGACCGCCGTCGCTTTCAAGGTGGGCGTGGGAAAAGCCGTCAGCGACGCCGGCGCCGGGATCGAGCGCCACTTCCCTGCGCTGTCCCCGGGTGCCGGCATCACGCTGCTTCAGCACAGCTACGGACTCATCGTCGGCCTGTGGCAGCTGATCCACCCCATCGAGCGCTTCGGCACAGCGATGGAACGCGCCGAGCTCGCGATGTTCAAGCTCGACTACGAGCGCGAGGTCGAGCAGGCGCTTCGCGCGCTGTGGGCAGGCTCGATGGCCCCCGGACCCAAGCGTCCGGCCGCGAAAGGGAGGCCCCGATGAGATTGCCTGTCGCAATGATCGCGCTGCTGGCCGTTGCCCTCACCGGCTGCGGCGAGGCCGAGCAGCCCGCCGATCCGGTGCGCCCCGTCGTCACCGTCACGGTAATGCCGGGCGCTGCCGCGACGCGCGACGTCTACTCCGGCGAAGTGCGCGCCCGGGTCGAGACGGACCTCGCCTTCCGCGTGGGGGGGAAGATCACCGCGCGCCTGGTGGACGCCGGCGCTCGCGTGAAGGCCGGGCAGGCGCTCGCGCGGCTGGACCCGGACGATGCAAAGCTCGCCGCGGACGCCGCCCGCGCGCAGATCGCCTCGAGCGAATCCGACCTCGCCCTGGCGCGCTCGGAACTCGACCGCGCCCGCGACCTGCTCGCACGGCAGTTCATCAGCCCGTCGGCCTTCGACGCGCGCAGCGCGGCCTTCAAGGCCGCTGCCGCCCGCGCCGAGCAGACGCGCGCGCAAGCCGCCCTCAGCGTGAACCAGCAGGCCTACACGACCCTGGTCGCGGACGGCGATGGCCTGGTGCTTTCGGTCGCGGCCGAAACGGGCCAGGTGGTTTCCGCCGGGCAGCCCGTATTGCGCGTTGCGCGGGAAGGCCCGATGGAAGTGGTGATCAGCGTTCCCGAGGGGCAGGTCGCGCGCTTTCGCGCCGGGCAGCCGGTGGCGCTTTCGCTCTGGGCCAGGCCGGAAGCCGTCTTCCCGGGCGTCGTGCGCGAAGTGTCGGGCGGCGCCGATCCGGTCACGCGGACCTTCGCGGTGCGCGTCGCGGCACCGAAGCATCCCGAAGGCATGCGCGTGGGCATGACCGCGAACGTCGTGACGGCGCCGGACGCCGGCGGACCGATCATCGTCGTGCCGCTCGGGGCGCTGGCCAAGGAAGGCGAGGCGTCGGCGGTCTGGGTCGTCGACCCGAAGACTTCGCGCGTCGCCACGCGCATCGTGAGGGTCGGTATGTACCGCGAGGACGGCGCGACGATCGAGTCGGGCCTTGCGGCCGGAGAGATCGTGGTCGCGGCCGGCGTGCACAAGCTGCGCGCCGGCCAGCTCGTGCGCCTGCAGGGAACGGCCGCCCCGGCCCCCGCGCCGGCAGCCCGCTAGGCCGCGCCGCATGGTCCATCGATTCAACCTGTCGGAATGGGCGCTCGCGCATCGCACGCTGGTGCTCTATTTCATGATCGTGCTCGCCGCGATCGGCGTCGGCTCCTACCTTCGTCTCGGGCAGGCCGAGGACCCGGATTTCACTTTCAAGGTGATGGTGGTGCGCTCGAACTGGCCGGGCGCGAGCGCGGACGAGGTCGAGCGCCAGCTCACCGACCGGATCGAGAAGAAGCTGCAGGAGACGCCGCGGCTGGACCACCTGCGCAGCTACTCGAAGCCCGGCGAGTCCGTCGTGTTCGTCTTCGTGAAGGACAACGCGCGCGCCGACGAGATCAAGGACACGTGGTACCAGGTGCGCAAGAAGGTAGGCGACATCCGCGCCCAGCTTCCGGCCGGCGTTCAGGGCCCCTTCTTCAACGACGAGTACGGCGAGACCTTCGGCAACATCTACGCGCTCACCGGCGACGGGTTCGGCTACGCGCAGCTCAAGGAGCATGCTGACCGGATCCGCGCCCAGCTCCTGCGCGTGAAGGACGTCGCCAAGGTCGAACTCATCGGGGAGCAGGACGAGCGCATCTACGTGGAGCTCGCCAACGCGAAGCTCGCCACCTTCGGCGTGGAGCCGGCCGTGGTCTTCGCGGCGCTGCAGCAGCAGAACGCCGTCAGCGCCTCCGGCAGCTTCGAAACCGCGACCGACCGCGTCTACCTGCGGCCCACGGGGGCCCTCGATTCCGTCGATAGCGTGAAGCAGCTGCCGGTCCGCGCCAATGGCCGCCTCTTTCGCATCGGCGACATCGCCACCGTCTCGCGCGGCTACGTGGACCCGCCGGCGCCGCGCATGCGCTTCATGGGCCGCGACGCGCTGGGGGTGGCGGTCTCCATGGTGCCGCGCGGGGACATCGTCGCGCTCGGGCGCGCGCTCGACGGCGAGCTGGACCGCATCCAGGCGGCGCTTCCCGTCGGGCTCGAACTGGACCGCGTGAACGACCAGCCGGCCACGGTGAAGCGCTCGATCCGGGAATTCTCCCGCGCGCTCGCCGAGGCCGTGGGGATCGTCCTCGTCGTGAGCTTCCTGTCGCTGGGCCTTCGCACGGGACTCATCGTCGCGCTCTCCATCCCGCTCACGCTCGCGGTCACGTTCTTCTTCATGTCCCTGGCGGGCATCGACCTGCACAAGATCTCGCTGGGCGCGCTCATCATCGCGCTCGGCCTGCTCGTCGACGACGCCATCATCGCCGTCGAGATGATGGTGGTGAAGATGGAGCAGGGCTGGGAGCGCGTGCGCGCCGCCAGCTTCGCCTACACCTCGACCGCGATGCCGATGCTCACCGGCACCATCGTGACGGCCGCCGGCTTCCTGCCCATCGGGCTCGCGCGCTCCTCCACCGGCGAGTACACCTTCTCGATCTTCGCCGTCGCCACCATCGCCCTCCTCGTCTCCTGGGTCGTGTCGGTGCTCTTCGTGCCCTACCTGGGCTACCAGCTGCTTCCCGACTTCCACCGGCCCGGCAGTCCCGACGACGAGGACGCCGTCTACCGCACGCCGTTCTACACGCGCTTCCGACGGGCCGTGGTCTGGTGCGTGGCGAACCGCTGGCTCGTGATCGGCGCCACGGCGGCGGCTTTCGCCGTCTCCGTCTTCGCGTTCCGCTTCGTGCAGCAGCAGTTCTTCCCGGCCGCGAGCCGGCCCGAGCTCATCGTCGACCTGCGCCTCGCGGAGGGTTCCTCCTTCGCGGCCACCGAGGCCCAGGTGAAGAAACTCGAGCGGCTCCTCGCGACGGAGCCGCAGCTGCGCGACGACCTCGAGAACTTCGTGAGCTACGTGGGCAGCGGCAGCCCGCGCTTCTTCCTGCCGCTCGACCAGCAGCTGGTCAACGCGAACTTCGGGCAGCTCATCCTCAATACGCGGGACAACGAGGCCCGCGAGCGGGTGCGCGCACGCCTCATCCGGGTCTTCGAGGAGGACTTCACCGAGGTTCGCGGCCGCGTGAACCGCCTGGAGAACGGGCCGCCCGTGGGCTTCCCCGTCCAGTTCCGCGTCGTGGGCGAGGACAAGGACGCGGTGCGCGCCATCGCGGGCGAGGTCGCCGCGACGATGCGCGGCAACGCCTGGACCCGCGACGTGAATTTCGACTGGGAGGAGCCCTCGAGGATCATCCGCCTGGAGATCGACCAGGACCGCGCGCGCGTGCTGGGCATCTCCACGCAGGAGCTGGCGCAGTACGTCGGCACCGTCCTCTCGGGACAGGCCGTCACGGCCTGGCGCGAGAAGGACCGGCAGGTGGACGTCGTCGTGCGCGGCGACGCCGCGGAGCGCCGCTACGTGAGCCTGCTGAAGGACCTCGCCGTACCCGTCGGCCGCGGCCGCACCGTGCCCCTCGCGCAGGTGGCGCGCCTCACCTACGGCTTCGAGCAGGGCATCTTCTGGCGGCGCGACCGCCTGCCGGTGATCACCGTGCGCGCCGACCTGCGCGACGGCATCCAGGCTCCCGTCGTGAGCCAGCAGGTGAACGCAAAGCTGGAAGAGATCCGCGCGCGCCTGCCGGCCGGCTATCGCATCGAGATGGGCGGCGCCATCGAGGACGCCGCGAAGGGCCAGAAGTCGATCGCCGTGGTGGCGCCGGTGATGGTGCTCGTGATGCTGACGGCGCTCATGCTGCAGCTGCAGAGCTTCTCGCGGCTCGCGCTCGTCGTCCTCACCGCTCCGCTCGGGCTGATCGGCGTCACCGCCGCCCTTCTCGTCTTCCGCGTCCCCTTCGGCTTCGTCGCCATGCTGGGTACCATCGCGCTCGCGGGGATGATCATGCGCAACTCGGTCATCCTCGTGGACCAGATCGACCGCGACATCCGCGCGGGCTCGGAGCCCTGGGATGCCATCGCGGACGCCACGGTGCGGCGCTACCGGCCCATCATGCTCACGGCCGCCGCCGCCGTGCTCGCGATGATCCCGCTGGCGCGCAGCGCGTTCTACGGGCCGATGGCCGTGTCGATCATGGGCGGGCTCGTGGTGGCCACCGTCCTCACGCTCCTCTTCCTGCCGGCGCTCTATGCGGCGTGGTTCCGCGTGAAGGCGCCGGAGCCCGAGGGCGGCTAGCCCCCGAACCCCGGACGCCTTTGGTATCGTGCGGGTTGAACCCGCACGGATCGCCATGGAACGCCGAGACTTCGTGAAGCTGTGCGCCGCCTCCTGCGCGGCCACCACCCTGCCCACGCCGGCGCAGGCCCAGGCCCTCAAGGCCCGTCTCTACGGCAAGGCGCGCCTCGTCGACGAGCGGGGAGATCCCCTGCGCGCGGCGGCCCTCAAGCCCGGCGTGAATTACGTTTTCGAATACCCGTTCGCCGCCACGCCCTGCTTTCTCATCAAGCTGCCGAAACCGGCCGGCTCGGGCGCGGACCTGCGCACCGAGGGCGGCCAGGCCTATCGCTGGGAAGGCGGCGCGGGGCCGGAGAAGTCCATCGTCGCCTACTCGGCCATCTGCGCCCACAAGCTCACCTATCCCACGCGGCAGGTGAGCTTCATCGGCTACCGCAATGCGCCCAGCCCCGTGGCGGGCAACGGCCAGGTGATCACGTGTTGCTCGGACCGCAGCGTCTACGACCCGTACGCGGGCGCGCGCGTCGTGGCGGGCCCGGCGCCGCAGCCGCTCGCGACGATCCTGCTCGAGCATGACGCGAAGACGGACGAACTCTTCGCGGCCGGCACCTTCGGCGGCGAGATGTTCGACAAGTTCTTCGAGAAGTTCGGCTTCCGCCTGCAGCTGGAGATGGGCGATCGGGCCAGGAGCGCCGTCCGCGACCGGGCGGTGGTGAGGGAACTCGCGGCCTACAGCAGCCAGTGGGCGCAGTGCTGAGGGGAGCGCTGCCCGCCAGCGGCCTCCAATGGGCCGTGCGCATTCGGTGCATCACCTCGTCGGCCGCGATCGCCTTCGTCTTGCCGTCGATCCCCTGAAGGGGCCCCTCGCCGGGTGACTCGGCGATCTAGATATCGAAGTCCGCCGCGCCGCCTTCAGCGAGGCGCTTCAGGCCCTCCGGGCTCGTGTGCGGCGAGAAGAGGCGCACGAATTCCACGGTGAACCCCCGCAGGTAGGCGCCGCGCTTGAACGCGAGCCGCGTGACCTGCGTCGGAAAGAGATGCGCGGCGTCCAGCGCCTCGAGGCCCTCCTCCTTCGCGCGAGCCACGGCCATCGACGACACGATTCCCACGCCCAGGCCCAGGGCCACATACGACTTGATGACGTCCGAGTCGAGGGCCGTGAGCGCTATCTCGGGCGCGAGGCCGCGTTGCTCGAAGGACCGGTCGATCGCGCTGCGGCCCGTGAACGAAGGGTCGTAGGTCACGACCGGATACTTCGCAACCGCCTCCAGCGTGAGGGGATGCACCTTCGCGAGAGGGTGACCCGTCGGGACCACCACCACGTGGTGCCACTGGTAGCCGGGGATCGACACGAGCTCCGGATACCCCGCCAGCGCCTCCGTCGCGATGGCGAGATCCGCCTCGCCGCCGATGACGAGCTTCGCGAGCTGGTGCGGGCTTCCCTGCAGGAGCTTGAGCCGCACCTCAGGAAACTGCCGCTTGAAGGCCGTCACCACCTTGGGGAGCGCGTAGCGGGCCTGCGTGTGCGTCACGGCCACCGTGAGGTGCCCGCGGCCTTCGTGGGCGTACTCCTCGCCGATGGCCTTGAGCCCCGCGATTTCCGACAGCACCCGGTCGATGCCCGCGAGGATCTCCTTGCCGGCATCGGTCACGGCCACGAACCGCTTGCCCTGCCGCTGGAAGAGTTCGACCCCGAGTTCCTCCTCCAGCGCCCGCACCTGGCGGGAGACCCCGGGCTGGGAGGTATGGAGGGCGACGGCCGCCTCAGACACGTTGAGCCCCCGCCGGGCGATCTCCGCGGCGTATCGCAATTGCTGCAGATTCATGGACTTGCCTACATTAAATAACCTATAGTTATTAGAATATCATTATCAGGTATTTTTCAGGCATATGCCGGATCGCTAGGATGCCGGCATGTACCGATACGACTCCATCGACCGCCAGGTCGTCGACGAACGCGTCGCCCAGTACCGCGACCAGACCCGCCGCTTCCTCGCCGGCGAGCTCTCCGACGACGACTTCCGCCCGTTGCGCCTGCAGAACGGCCTGTACATCCAGCGCCAAGGCCCGATGCTGCGGGTGGCCATCCCCTACGGGATGCTCTCGTCGACGCAACTGCGCCGCCTCGCCGCCATCGCCCGCACCTACGACCGTGGCTATGGTCACTTCACGACGCGCCAGAACATGCAGTTCAACCACCCCAGGCTCGAGGACGTGCCGCAGATCCTCGCCGAGCTGGCCGAGGTGGAGATGCACGCCATCCAGACGAGCGGCAACTGCATCCGCAACACCACCACCGATCAGTTCGCCGGCGTCGCGCCCGACGAGCACGTCGACCCGCGCGCCCTCGCCGAGATCCTGCGGCAGTGGTCCACGCTGCACCCCGAGTTCGCGTACCTGCCGCGCAAGTTCAAGATCGCCTTCAACGGCGCCGACGTCGACCGCGCCGCGACGCTCGTGCAGGACATCGGGTTCTGGGCCGTCCGCGACGCGCGGGGCGAGCTGGGCCTCAAGGTCATCGTGGGCGGGGGCCTGGGCCGCACGCCGATCATCGGTTCGGTGATCAGGGAATTCCTGCCCTGGCAGGAGATGCTCACCTACACCGAGGCGGTGTTGCGCGTGTACAACCTGCACGGGCGCCGTGACAACCTGTACAAGGCCCGTATCAAGATCCTCGTGAAGGCCCTGGGCCCCGAGGAGTTCGCGCGCCAGGTCGAGGCCGAGTGGCAGCACCTGCGCGGCTCCGAGGCCACCATTCCCGAACACGAACTCGCGCGCGTCTCGGCGTTCTTCGCGGACCCGCCCTACGAGAGCCTTTCGGACGAGGACGCCGCCTACGAGAAGGCTGTCGCGGACAGCCGCGCCTTCTCCCTCTGGGCCGGACGCAGCGTGCACGCGCACAAGCGCCCCGGCTATGCCGCCGTCACGCTCTCGCTCAAGCCCCATGGCCTGCCGCCGGGCGACGCCTCCGCCGACCAGATGGATGTCGTGGTGGGCCTCGCGGATCGCTACAGTTTCGGCGAGCTGCGCGTCACGCACGAACAGAACCTCGTCCTCGCGGATGTCCGGAAGCGCGACCTGCACGCCCTGTGGCTCGCCGCGCGCGAAGCGGGCCTCGCCACGCCCAATCGGGGCCTGCTCACGAACATCATCTGCTGCCCGGGCGGCGATTTCTGCTCGCTCGCGAACGCGAAGTCGATCCCCATCGCCACCGCCATCCAGGAGAAGTTCGACGACCTGGACTGGCTGCACGACATCGGCGAGCTCGACCTCAACATCTCCGGCTGCATGAATTCCTGCGGCCATCACCACATCGGACACATCGGGATCCTGGGCGTCGACAAGCACGGGAGCGAGTGGTACCAGGTTTCCATCGGCGGGCGCCAGGGCAAGGACGCGGCGCTCGGCGAGGTGATCGGCCCTTCGTTCGCGGCAACCGAGGTGCCCGGCGTGATCGAGAAACTCGTCGAGACCTACGTCGAACACCGCCGCGAGGGCGAGCTTTTCGTCGACACCGCGCAACGGATCGGCATCGCGCCGTTCAAGGCCGGCATCCATGGCGTGGAGAGGGAGATCGTCCATGCGTAGCCAGCTCATCCGGGGACACCGCGTCGTCGAAGACGAATTCGCCGTCGTATCGCTGCCCGAAGGAGCCGACCCCGCGTCGGCCCCATTGCCCGAGGGACCGGTCATCGTGCCGCTCGCCGTCTGGTCGGCCCGGCGCGAGGAACTGCTGTCGCGCGAGCATGCCGTCGGCGTGCAGCTCTCGCCGACCGACGTGCCCTCCACGCTCGCGGAAGATCTCGCGCGCCTTGCCGTCGTCGCCGTCCATTTCCCGAAGTTCGCCGATGGTCGCGGCTACTCGATCGCCTACCAGTTTCGCAGGCGCCTGGGCTATCGCGGTGAGCTGCGCGCGGTCGGCGACGTGCAGCGCGACCAGCTCTACTACCTGTCGCGAAGCGGCTTCGACGCCTTCCTGATCAAGGAAGGGCATGACGCGCAGGCTGCGCTCGCCTCGCTGCACGACTTCAACGCGACCTACCAGGCGGCCGCCGACGGTCGCCTGCCCCGGTTTCGCGCCGCGCCCCCGGCCCGAGAGGCTGCCGGTGGGTAAAGTCTGGCTCGTCGGTGCCGGCCCCGGCGCGGCCGACCTGCTCACGCTGCGGGCGGCGCGCGTCATCGCGTCGGCGGACATCGTGTTTCACGACGCCCTGGTGCAGCCCGACGTGCTGGCCCTCGCTTCCCGCGCGCGCCTCGTCGATGTCGGCAAGCGCGACGGCCGTCACTCCACGGAGCAGCGGTTCATCAACCGGGCGATCGTCGAAGCCGCGCGCACCCACGCGGTCGTCGTTCGCCTGAAGGGCGGCGATCCCATGGTCTTCGGCCGTGCCCAGGAAGAACTCGGTGCCTTGGCTGCCGCCGGTATCGAAACCGAGGTCGTTCCCGGCATCACTTCGGCGCTGGCCGCGAGCGCGTCGCTGGGAATTTCGCTGACTCGGCGCGGTACAGCGCGGCATGTGGCCTTCGTCACGCCGAGAACAGGCGCGGGCGAGGATGCGTCGGAATGGCTCGCGAGCGCGGCAAGCGCGGATACCGTGGCGCTCTACATGGCCTCGCGCCAGGCCCCGGCCATCGCGGCCGCCCTGGTCGCGGCCGGCCGCAGCCCCTCGACGCCGGCTTGCGTGGTCGAGAACGCAACGCTTGCGTCCGAACGAATCGTGGCGACGACCCTCGGCGCGCTGGCGAGACAGGCACCGCTCGCGCTCGACGGCCCCGCGGTACTTCTCGTGGGCGAGGTATTCCGCGAGGCGAGTTCCTCGCGCGCGGGCCTGCCATGGACACCCGTGGCGCAATCTGGCTCAATCGCTTCCGAACGCCGAAATGTCACCGGCCGATAGGATGCGAACCGAACGATGAACGATGCCACGCCAGACACCGCCCTCGATGAGACGACCTCCGCCGAGGAAATCTTCGCGCTTGCCGCCGCACGCGCCCGCGGATCCGGCTTTACTTACGCCGGATCCGTGACGCCCGCCGAAGCCCATCGCCTCGCCCGCCTCGGCGCTGCCACCATCGTGGACATTCGTACGCGCCCGGAACTCGAGTTCGTCGGCCGCATCGAGGGATCCCAACTCGTGGAATGGCGGGCGTGGGGATCGACCGATCCGCATCCGGACTTCGTCGAGAAGGTGACGGCGGACCTCGGGACGGACCAGCCGTTGCTGCTCATCTGCCGCAGCGGCGTGCGCTCCCACAACGCCGCGACCGCGCTCACGCAGGCCGGCCACCGCCGCGCCTACAACATCCTCCAGGGCTTCGAGGGCGATCGCGACGAGCACGGCCGCCGGAACACCGTGGGCGGGTGGCGATTCTCCGGACTTCCCTGGACCCAAAGCTGACACGGAACCCACCATGACATCCGTCTTCTCCGACAATTCCCTCTCCATCGGCCGCACGCCGCTCATCCGCCTGAACCGCGTCACCGACGGCGCGGGCGCCACCGTGCTCGCCAAGATCGAGGGCCGAAACCCCGCCTACTCGGTGAAGTGCCGCATCGGAGCCGCCATGATCTGGGACGCCGAGAAGAAGGGCCGGCTGGGCCCGGGCAAGGAGATCGTCGAGCCCACCAGCGGCAACACGGGCATCGCGCTCGCGTTCGTCGCCGCCGCGCGCGGCATCCCCATCACGCTCACGATGCCGGAGACGATGTCCATCGAGCGCCGCAAGCTCCTGCTCGCCTACGGCGCCAAGCTCGTGCTGACCGAGGGTGCGAAGGGCATGGCCGGCGCGGTCGCGAAGGCCGAGGAGATCGCGGCTTCCGATCCGTCGAAGTACGTCCTCCTTCAGCAGTTCAAGAACCCCGCCAACCCCGCCATCCACGAGGCCACGACGGGCCCTGAGATCTGGGAGGACACCGAAGGCAAGTTCGATATCCTCGTCTGCGGCATCGGCACGGGCGGCACCATCACCGGCATCTCGCGCTTCATCAAGAACACGAAGGGCCGGAAGATCCAGTCGATCGCCGTCGAACCCGCCGCGAGCCCCCTCCTCACGCAGAAGCGCGCCGGCGAGCCGCTCAAGCCGGGCGCGCACAAGATCCAGGGCATCGGCGCCAATTTCATCCCGGACGTGCTCGACCTGTCGCTCGTCGATTCGGTCGAGCAGGTAACGAACGAGGACGCCGTGCTCTTCGCGCGCCGCCTCGCCAAGGAAGAGGGCATTCTCGCGGGCATCTCCTGCGGAGCGGCCACGGCGGTCGCCGTGCGCGTGGCGAAGCGGCCCGAGAATGCGGGCAAGACGATCGTGGTGATCCTGCCGGATTCGGGCGAACGCTACCTCAGTTCGATCCTGTTCGAAGGCCTCTTCGACGCCTCGGGTGCGCCGGTCGCAACCTGAACGCCGCGTTCCGGGTTCTCAGCGCAAGCCGCGCAGGCGCCGGGCGCCCTCGACGATCGTCTCGTCCCGCTTCGCGAAACAGAAACGGATCACGCGGTTGTCCGTCCCCTCCTCGTAGAACACCGAAAGCGGAATCGTCGCCACGCCGTAGTCGCGCACGAGGCGCTTCGCGAAATCCTCGTCGCGCTCCTCGCTCACGCGACCGTAGCGCGCGAGCTGGAAGTACGCGCCTTCGCCCGGCAGGAGTTCGAGTGGCGTGTCCGCGAGCGCTTCGCGCAGCAAGTCGCGCTTGGCCTGGAAGAAGGCCGTGAGGCCCTCGTAGTGCGTGGGGTCCTTCAGGAACCCTGCCAGCGCGTGCTGCGCCGGCGTCGACACGGTGAACACGATGAACTGGTGCACGCGCCGGAATTCCGCCGTGATGGCCTTGGGCGCGAGCGCGTAACCCACTTTCCAGCCGGTAGCGTGGAAGGTCTTGCCGAAAGAGCCGATCACCACGCTGCGGGCGGCCAGCTCGTCGCTTCTCGCCATCCCCTCGTGCCGGCCGCCGTCGAACACGAGGTGCTCGTAGACCTCGTCGCTCACGATGAGGATCGGGGTGCCGCGGGTGAGGTCCTCGAGATGGCGCAGATCCTCGGCCGACAGGACGCTCGTTCCCGGGTTGCAGGGTGAGTTCACCACGATGAGGCGGGTACGCGGCGTGACGGCGCGACGAACGGCCGGCCAATCGAGGTGATAGCCCGGAAAGGTGAGCGGTACGCGCACGGGCACCGCTCCTGCCAACTTGATGGAAGGAATGTAGCTGTCGTACGCCGGCTCGAACACGATGACCTCGTCGCCGGGATGGACGAGCGCCGTGATGGCCGTGTAGATGGCCTGCGTGGCGCCCGCGGTCACCGTGATCTCGTCGCCCGGGTCGTACTGCCTTCCATAGAGCCGCTCGACCTTGCCCGCGATGGCCTCGCGCAGCGCCGGCAGCCCCGCCATCGGCGGGTACTGGTTGTGGCCCGCTTTCATCGCCTGCGTGAAAAGATCGATGAGTTGCGGATCGATGGGGAAGTCGGGAAAGCCCTGCCCGAGGTTCACCGCGCCGTGTTTCTCGGCAAGGGCCGACATGACGGTGAAGATGGTCGTGCCGGAGGCGGGCAGGCGGGAGCGCAGCGGCTCCATCGGATTCGTGTCCATGCGCGCAGTTTACCAAGCAGCCCGCCGTGGCCGCCCGCGTTCAAGGACTCCAGCGATAGACCTGCACCTGCCCTTCGTTCCTCGCGATGCCGGGCGAGCGAGAGCCGCCGATCGTGTAGAACGCGTTGCCGCGGATGGCGCCACCGAAGCCGTGCACGGGCGCCGGCAGCCGGCTGATGGGCTGCCACGCGCCCTCCCCCGCGGCGATCCCTTCCAGGTCGCCCACCACGCTTCGCGGATTGGCGAGCCGCTCGCCACCTGCCACGAGAATCATCCGGTCGTCCGCCGCCGCCGCGAATCCGGCGCGCGAGAACCGAAGCGGCGGCCCGGGTCGCCACGCATCGGCCGCCGGGTCGTAGATGGACACCGTGGCGTTGTGCTGGAGCGTGGCATCGCGACCGGCGATCATCCAGATCTCGCCCTGGAAGGCGACCACCTGCGAATGGTCCCTGCCCGTGAGGCCGTGCCGCTCGATCGTCCGCGTCGCGAGCGTGCGCAGGTTCACCTGCTGCAACTGGCCGCCCACATCGCCGAAGTAGGCGAACCCACCCTGCACCGCGACGCCACTCGCCACCACGTAAGGCGCCTGCGCCATCGGCTCCCACCGCGATTCCGACGGCCGGTACCGCCAGCCGTTCACCGGGGGCGATTCTTCCTCGCCGCTGCGATAGCCGCCCGTCACCACGAGATCGCCGTCGAGCACGATTGCCGCGCCATGGTCGCGTCCGGCGGGAATCGGCGGGAGGTTCGTCCACGCGTCCGCGTCCACGTCGTAGCACTTCACGTCGCGCAGGCCTCCCAGCCCCCCGGCCGCGCAGGAAACCGGGCCGGCCGTCGCCATCGCGAATTCGGATTGCGGCGCCGGCATCGTGGCGCCCGCGCTCCAGGTGCCGTTCAGCGGCAACGCGGGCGCGCCTTCAAGGCAGGAGGTTCCCGCCAGCTTCGCGAGCCGCGTAGCGCGAAGCCGGCCGCTGCCGAACGCAGGCTGCACGGACGCGTAGGTCATCGAGCCGGCCTCGCAGCCGGTGAAATCGAACGCGAGCCGCCCCCAGGGCTCGAGGCGCACGCGGGCGGGATCGAACTTCTCGCCGAAGCTCGCGCCCACGGGCCGCAGGTTCTCGGCGATCTCGAAGCGCTCGCCGCCGGTGGGCGAAGTGCCGATGGTCCAGGCCTGCTCCCCGCGCTCGTCGTAGGTGAACCAGTAGACGACGGTTCGGCCGTCGGCGAGTTCCTCGACTTGCCAGCCCTCTCCCGCATGGGTGGGGTCGAACCACGCGCCGCTGCGTTGGCGCAGGCCCGCCAGGGTTCGCGCGCCGCTCGGGTGCACCTGCTTCTTGCCGGCGCACTCGAGCTCGCCCACGCTCGAAAGCCGGGTGATCTCCCGCGTACCCGAGCCCCAGCCGGCCGGCCCGGCCCACGTGACCTCGCCCCGGTTGCAGTCGATGAACCGGAACTCGAGGCTGCCCCACGGTACGAACCGGAAGGCCGACGGGTCGTAGCCCGGCCCGAATCGCGGCCCGCGCGTCGTGGCCGCCGACACGAAGCGGATGCGATCGCCGTCGAGCCGCCCGTCCTGCGCGTAGATCCAGGCCTGCTGCGCCGGGCTGCCTTCGGGCGGATAGGTGAACCAGATGGCGAGAGCGCTGCCGTCCGCGAGCACCTGCAGCACGAAACCCTCGCCGCCTCGGGAAGGCGTGAACCAGGACCCCGACAGGCCCGGGCCCGCCCAGAAGGACATGGCCTTCGCTGAGGCGGCCGACGACTTCGCGGCGGACCGATGCTCGAGGCAGGCACTGCCCTCCAGCCCGAGGCAGGCGGCCGCAAGTCCGGCGACGAGGGCGAGGCGAGCATTCATGCGCGGGAGCCTAGCGCGGACGCCCGCCCGTGCGTCGTGCCGTAACAAAATGCTAGATTCCCCCCGTGATCCCCTGGCTCGACCGCAACGACCCTTTCCCGCCGGTCTCGAAGGCCCTGCGCTCGCCCAACGGCCTGCTGTGCGCCGGCGCCGACCTCTCGCCCGGGCGCATCCTGAACGCTTACTCGCAGGGCATCTTCCCCTGGTTCTCGGAAGGCGATCCGATCCTGTGGTGGTCGCCTCATCCGCGCATGGTGCTTTTCCCCGACGAATTGCGGATCACCCGGTCCCTGAGAAAGCGCGCGGCCAGCGACCGCTTCGAGACGCGTGTCGATACGGCCTTCGAGCAGGTGATGCGCGAATGCGCCGCCCCGCGCGACGGGCAGGGCGGCACCTGGATCCTGCCGGAGATGACCGCCTTCTACACCCGCCTGCACGCGATGGGCTACGCCCACTCGGTCGAGTCGTGGCAGGAGGACCGGCTGGTCGGCGGCCTCTACGGCCTGCACCTGGGCGGGATCTTCTTCGGCGAATCGATGTTCTCGCGGGAGACGGACGCCTCGAAGGTGGCGCTGGTGAAGCTAGTGGATCGGGTGAAGGCCGCGGGCGTCGTCCTCATCGACTGCCAGCAGAACACGCGCCACCTCGCCTCGCTGGGCGCGCGGGAGATCCCCCGGCGGGATTTCGTCCGGCACCTCGCCGAGTCGATACAATATGACCCGTCGAGCGGCCCCGCGCCGCCCCCTGAGGCCGCATGGCGAAGCTGAACGACCTTCCGATAGCCAACCTGCAGTTCTACGCGACGGCGCCCTACCCGTGCAGCTACCTGCCCGGGCGCCTGGCGCGCTCGCAGGTCGCCACGCCCAGCTACCTGATCGACACGGACACCTACGGCTCCCTCGTCTCGGCCGGTTTCCGGCGCAGCGGCGCCTTCACGTACCGCCCCTATTGCGACCACTGCCAGGCCTGCGTGCCGGTGCGCGTCGTCGCCGGCGAGTTCGAGCCCTCGCGCACGCAAGGCCGCGCCTGGAAGCGCCACGCCGGCCTCGAGGCGCGCGAGGCCGAACTCAAGTTCGACGCCGAGCACTACGCGCTCTACCGCCTCTACCAGAGCGAGCGCCACCGCGGCGGCGGCATGGACCACGACAGCCGCGAGCAGTACGCGCATTTCCTCCTGCAGAGCAACGTCGCCACCAGCCTCTTCGAATTCCGCGAGGCCGGGATGCTCCGCATGGTCTCCATCGTGGACCAGCTCGCCGACGGGCTCTCGTCCGTCTACACCTTCTTCGACCCGGCCGTGGAGAAGGCGAGCTTCGGCACCTGGAACATCCTGTGGCAGGTCGAGGAAGCGCGCCGCCGCGGCCTCGCCTACGTCTACCTGGGCTACTGGATCTCGCAGAGCGCCAAGATGGCCTACAAGAGCCAGTTCCGCCCCATCGAGGGTCTCCAGCGTGGAGAGTGGAAGCGCTTCCCCTGATGCAGACGCTCTACCGGATCGCCCGCGCCGCCCTCTTCCAGCTCGACCCCGAAACCGCGCACGACGTCGCCATGAAGGCGATGTGCGCGATGGGGCCCGCCGCCGCGCTCCTGGGCGCCGGCGCGGACCGCAACGAATCGCGCACGGTGATGGGCATCGAGTTCCCCAACCCCGTGGGCCTCGCCGCGGGCTTCGACAAGAACGGCGAATACCTCGACACGCTGCATGCGCTCGGCTTCGGCCACCTCGAGGCCGGCACGGTTACGCCGCGCCCGCAGCCCGGGAACCCGAAGCCGCGCCTCTTCCGGCTCGTCGAGCACGACGCCATCATCAACCGCATGGGCTTCAACAACGTCGGCGTGGATCGGTTGGTGCGCAATGTCGAGAAGGCTTCGTTCCGCGGCGTGCTCGGCATCAACATCGGCAAGAACTTCGACACGCCGATGGAGCACGCGGCCGACGACTACCTGCTGTGCCTGGACGCGGTGTACGACCGGGCGACGTACATCGCGGTGAACATCTCCTCGCCCAACACGAAGAACCTGCGCGACCTGCAGTCGAAGGAGAAGCTCGACGACCTGCTCGCCGCCATCATGCAGCGCCGCGACGCCCTCGCCGCGAAGGCCGGCCGCGTGAAGCCCCTCGCGGTGAAGATCGCGCCGGACCTGGACGACGAGCAGTTGGAGGCCATCGCGGAACTGGCGGTCAAGCACCGCCTGGACGGCCTCATCGCCACCAACACCACCATCGGGCGCAAGGGCGTCGAAGGCCACCGCCACGCCAAGGAGGCGGGCGGGCTCTCAGGCCGGCCGGTGTTCGGAACCCTCGACGGCCGTGCTGGGGAAGCTGGCGTCGCTCCTGTCGGGCCGCGTCCCGCTCATCGGCGTCGGCGGCATCCACACGGGGGCGGACGCGAAGGCGAAGATCGACGCAGGCGCGAGTCTCGTGCAGGTCTACACGGGCTTCATCTTCCGCGGCCCCGACGTCATCGCCGACGCGCGCCGCGCGCTGCGCCGCTAGGCGTCCCGCCGGAGGTCCCCGCGATGCGCATCGGCATTCCGCGCGAATCGAAGCCGGGCGAGCGTCGCGTCGCGCTGCTCCCGGATGCCGTGGCTTGCCTCGTCGCGGCTGGCCACGAGGTCCGGGTCGCGGCCGGTGCGGGCTCGGGTGCGGGTGAGGCGGATGCGGCCTACGCCACCGCCGGCGCGCGCATCGTCGCTGCGGACGAAGCCTGGCAGGCGGAACTCGTCGTGAAAGTGAAGGAGATCCAGCCCGGCGAATGGGAGCTCGTGGCGCCCGGGTCGACGCTCTTCTGCTTCCAGCACCTGGTGGGCGAGCCGGAACTCACGCGGGCCCTCGCCTCGCGCGCCATCACCGCCATCGCCTTCGAGATGGTGCGCGACGGGGCGGGCGGCTTTCCGATTCTCGCGCCGATGTCGGCTCTCGCGGGTCGTCTTGCGATCGTCGCGGGTGCGCATCACCTGACGGTTCCCGGCGGCGGACGCGGCGTGTTGCTCGCGGGTGGCCCCGGCTCGGAACCCGCTCGTGTCCTCGTGCTGGGCGGCGGGCATGCGGGCGCGAACGCAGCGCAGGTGGCGGCTTCGCTCGGCGCGAGCGTCACGCTGCTCACCCGGTCGGAAGCCACCCGCGACGACCTGTGGTCGCGGTTCGACGGGCTCATCGCCCTCGACCTCGCCACGCCGGAGAATCTCGAGGCCGAAGTGCCCGCCGCGGATCTTGTGGTGGGTGCCGTGTTCGTGCCGGGTGCGCCCACGCCCCGCCTGTTGCCGCGCGGGCTCGTCGCGCGCATGCGACCCGGCAGCGTGATCGTGGACGTCTCGATCGACGCGGGCGGCGTGGCCGAAACCTCGCGCCCGACGACCCACGACGATCCCGTCTTCATCGCCGAGGGCGTGTTGCACTACTGCGTGCCCAACATGCCCGCGGCGGTTCCGCGCGCGGCGGCGCAGGCGCTGTCGTCCGTCGCCGGGCCCCTCGCGCTCGCGCTCGCGGCCGGCATCGCGGACGCAGCGCGAGCGGACCCCGGGCTCGCCGCCGGCGTGCTTCTCTGGCAGGGCCGCGCGACCCATGCGGGCATCGCGTCGGAAGCCGGTCTCCCATGCGTGCCGCTTGCGCCCGGGGACTTCGAGGCATGACGCGCGAAGCCCTCGCGTCGAAGCTGGACGCCCTCCTCCCGCAGACCCAGTGCATGGCTTGCGGCTATCCGGACTGCCGCGCCTACGCCGAGGCGCTCGCGGACGGCGAGGCCGGTCCCGACCAATGCCCGCCGGGCGGCGACGAGGGCGCCGCGCGTCTTGCGCTGGCGCTGGGCCTCGCCGTGAAGCCGCTCGACCCGGCCTTCGGCGAGTATCGCGCGCCCCAGGTGGCGTTCATCGACGAGGCCGCCTGCATCGGTTGCGTGAAGTGCATCCAGGCCTGCCCCGTCGACGCGATCGTCGGCGCCTCGAAGCGGCTGCACGTGGTGATCGCCTCGTGGTGCACCGGGTGCGAACTATGCCTGCCCCCCTGCCCGGTCGACTGCATCGAAATCGTGCCGGTGGCCGCGTTGCCCCCGGCGGACGATTCGCGCGAACGCCATGTCTTCCGCGCCTTTCGCCTCGCCCGCGACGAGGCCGAGCGCGCGGCGCACCTCGCCACCTACGAATCGTGAAGGGAAGGCTCGCCCCGTGCCCGCGATGAAACCCGACGCCATCCGCGAGTTTTTCCATATCCTGCGCGAAGCCGACCCGGAGCCGAAAAGCGAACTCGAATACGCGAGCCCGTTCGAACTCCTCGTGGCGGTCGTGCTCTCGGCCCAGGCCACCGACAAGAGCGTGAACCTCGCCACTCGCCGCCTCTATCCGGTCGCGAACACCCCGGCGGCCATCGCCGCCCTCGGCGTCGCCGGGCTCGAGGATTACATCCGGACGATCGGGCTCTACCGCACCAAGGCGAAGAACGTGATCGCGCTGTGCGGCCTGCTCATCGAGAAGCACGGCGGCCAGGTGCCGCGCACGCGGGAGGCGCTCGAGGCGCTGCCCGGCGTGGGCCGCAAGACGGCCAACGTGGTGCTCAACGTCGCGTTCGGCGAGCCGACGATGGCCGTGGACACGCACATCTTCCGCGTCTCGAACCGCACCGGCCTCGCCGCCGGCAAGGATGTCCTCGCGGTCGAAAGGAAGCTGCTCAAGGTGGTGCCGGCGGAATTCGGCCTGCACGCGCACCACTGGCTCATCCTGCACGGGCGCTACACCTGCCTCGCGAGGAAGCCGCACTGCGGCGAATGCCGCGTCTACGGTCCCTGCGGCTGGAAGGACAAGGCGACGCTCGCCGCACCGCCCGCGCCGAAGCGATCGAAGCTGCCGCGATGAGCCTCTTCAACCCGTCCCGGGACCAGGCGCGCGATTTCTTCTTCGCTCTGCGCGCAAAGTCGCTCGCCGGAGAGCCTCTCACCGGGCTCGAGACGGCCGCCCTCGCGATCGTGTTGGACCATCCGGAGTACCACCGCCACCTCGACGACCCGGAGCGCTGGCAGGAGCGCACCTGGACCCCGGAGGACGGCGAGACCAACCCGTTCCTGCACCTGTCCCTGCACCTCGCCCTCGACGAGCAGGTCTCGATCGACCAGCCGCCCGGCATCCGCGAGGCGGTGCGCAAGCTCGCCTCGCGGCTCGATTCCGAGCACGAGGCGCGACACGCGGTGATGGACTGCCTGGTGGAGGCGGTGTGGCAGTCGCAGCGAGGCGGCGCCCCGCTCGATGGCGGGGGTTACCTCGACTGCGTCCTGCGCAAGGCCGCCGGCTGAGCGCCGGCCCGCCGGAGGGCCGTCAGTACTTGACGGCGAGACCGGACTGCGACGAGAACCACGCCGCGAGGTCGCGCATGTCGGCCTCGGAGAGGTTCGCGACCTGGCCGGCCATGATCGGGTTCTTGCGCTTGCCGGCCTTGTAGTGGCGAAGCGCCACCAGGATGTAGTCCGGATGCTGGCCCGCGATCTTGGGGAAATCGGGGCTCACGCTCACGCCGGCTTCGCCGTGGCAGGCCTTGCAGGGGACGGACTTCTCGCGGCCGGCGTCGGCATTGCCGGCGGCGGCGAAAGCGGGAACGCAAAGGACGAGAAGCGAGGCGGCCAGGAGGCTCGTGCGGATCATGGCGGGCCTCACTTTCCGGCGGCGGGCGAAGTGCCCGCGCCCTGCGCGTAGTAGGCCGCGATGTCCTGCATGTCCTGCTCGGACAGCGTCGCCGCGATGGAGCGCATCGTCGTGTGGTCGCGGTCGCCGGACTTGTACTGCTTCAGGGCGGCCACGAGGTAGGCGGCGTGCTGGCCGCCCAGCTTCGGCACGTGATACACCTCGGGGAAGGCGGTCTTCCATCCCTGGATGCCGTGGCAACCCATGCATTGGAAGACCTTCTGCTTGCCGGCAGCGGCGTCGCCGGCGGCCTGGGCCGAGGTCGCGAACACGCAGGCGACGGCGGCGATGAGGATTCGGGTTCGGGACATGGCTTCTCGCGGTTTCTATTTATGGGGTACCACGGGCACGCCGGCCCCCTGAAATCCCCTGAGGATGGGCCGGCGCCGAGACGCGCGGATTATAGCCGATGCCCCCGGGGGCGTCACGGCCGGCTTTGCCGCGCCCGCGTGTCAGGCTGGCCTTACGCCCGCGCTCGGGGTCCGGGCCTCTCGGGCCTCAAGCGCCGGGGCGCGGGGCCGCCTCGGAAAAGAGGACGTCGAGCGGCCGCGGCGGGCCGAGGTGGAAACCCTGGCCGTAGGGCACGCCGATCGCAACCAGTTTCTTCAGGATGTCCTCGCCCTCGACATACTCCGCGATGGCCGTGAGGCCCATCGTGTTGGCGATGCGCAGGATGGCCTCGACGAGCGCGTAGTCCAGGTAGCTGCGCGCGATGCCGCGCACGAAGAGGCCGTCGATCTTGAGCCCGTCGACGGGGAAGTGCTTGAGGTAGTTGAACGACGACAGGCCGCTGCCGAAGTCGTCCAGCCAGAAGCGCACCCCGACTGCCCGCAGCGCCTCGATGTGGGCGCGGGCGCGCTCGACGTTCGCGATGGCTGCCGTCTCCGTGATCTCGAAGCAGATCGAGGCCGCCGGCACGCCCAGCGTCGCGAGACGCTCCTTCACGTAATCCGCGAACTCCGGGCTGGAAAGCGTGTGCCCGGAGATGTTGATCGAGAATTCCGCGGGCCTGGGGTTCTCGCGCGTGCGGGCGAGCTGGCGGAAATCCGAAAGCGCCCGGTCGATGACCCAGCGGTCGATCGTGCGCATCAGGTCGTAGCGCTCGGCGACGGGGATGAACGACATCGGCAGGATGAGCTCGCCGCCCGTCTCGCTCATGCGCAGCAGCGCCTCCATGCGCGGGGGCGTGCCGGCATCCTTGGGCGCGGCGATGGGCACGATGGGCTGGTAGAGGAGCGTGAAGGCACCGGCGGTGATGGCGTCGTTGATGCGCTTGAGCCAACCCCGGCTCGTCTGGCGCATGTACTGCGAAGCCTCGGCCTCGTGGAAGGCGACCACGCGGTTGCGCCCCTGTTCCTTCGCGGCGAAGCAGGCGCTGTCGGCCTCGTTGAACACCGCCGAAAGGCTGGGCGTGAGGCGCGTGATGGCGACCACCCCCACGCTCACGCCCACCTGGAAGGCATGGTCGCTCCACTCGAACTGCCAGCCCTGCACCGCGTCGCGGATGCGGGTGCCGGCCGCGAGCGCGTAGTCGGCGCTGCAGTTCTCGAGCAGCACCGCGAACTCGTCGCCGCCGATCCGCGCCAGCAGCTCTTCTTCCCGCAGGCAGGCCTTGAGCACGGGCACGAGCCGGCGAAGCAGGTCGTCGCCCGCGAGGTGCCCGAAGGCATCGTTGATGCGGTGCAGGAAATCGATGTCGAGGTAGACGAGCGCGTGCGTGCTGCCCACGCTGCGGGCCGAGGCGAGCGCGCTCTCGAGGCGCTCCTCGAGCGTCTTGCGGTTCGCCAGGCCGGTGAGCGCGTCGTGGGTGGTGAGGAAGAACACCTGCTGGCGCGAGGTGTCGAGCTTTTCCTGCAGGCGCAGTTCGCGCGACTGGAATTCGTTCGCCAGGGCGAGCACCTCGCCCTTGAGCCCCTCGAGCGGCTCGGTGAGCTCCGGCCAGTCGCCAGGCCCGTTCGCCGTGCCTGTCCCGCGCACGACCTGGCGCATCACCTCGACCTCGCCGCTCAACACCCGCGCAGTGCGCTGTGCGAGCACGAACACGGAGCCGACGGCCGTCGCGAGCGCGATGCCCCAGGTATAGGCCTCCGACTCTCGGCCGGTGCCCAGGACCGCGCGGGCGAGCGCGAAGGCCCCGCAGAACACCGCAATGGGAATGGCGCCCAGCGCCACCTGCCGTGCGGCCAGGCGGTTCAGCTCCTCGCGGGGAGGTTCGGGCCGGGACACGGCGTCAGGCGGGCGCCTCGGCCCGCATCCACAGGCACCGCCCCTTGCTTTCCTTGTCGATTCGCTCGCACATGGCGGCGTGGGCCGCGAGCTCTTCGTCGCTCGCCCGCACCACGGCGAGAATCGCCGGCCGTGCCGGGGCGGTCCCCGGTGCGCGTTCCCTGGCAGCCGCCGCGAGCGAGATGTCGAGGGCGTCCTGCCCGCGCGTCATGGCGAGCCAGACGTCCGCGAGCAGCTGCGCGTCGAGGAGTGCGCCGTGCAGCGAGCGGCCCGAGTTGTCCACCTGGTAACGCTCGCACAGCGCGTCGAGCGAGTTGCGCTTGCCTGGATGCATCTGCCGGGCGAGGACCAACGTGTCGGTCACGCGGCAGGACGCGCGAATGCCGGGCTTGCCGGCGAGCGCGAGCTCGGCGTCGAGAAAGCCCACGTCGAAGGCGGCATTGTGGATGAGGAGCTCGGCGCCCTCGACGAACTCGAGGAATTCCTCGGCGACGTCGGCGAAGCGCGGCTTGTCCGCGAGGAAGTCGTTGGTGAGGCCATGGACCTGGATCGCGCCGATGTCGATCTCGCGGTCCGGGTTGAGGTAGCGGTGGAAGTTGCGTCCCGTGGGCCGGCGGCCGAAGAGCTCCACGCACGCGATCTCGATCACGCGGTGGCCGAGCGAAGGCTCGAGGCCCGTGGTCTCGGTGTCGAGGACGATGCGGCGCGCGGCCACGGTCAGCGGCCGATCGAGGCGACGCCGCGGTTGGCCAGCTCGTCCGCGCGCTCGTTGCCGTGGTGACCGGAATGGCCCTTCACCCAGCGCCATTCCACGTGATGGCCGGCCGCCAGCTCGTCCAGGCGCTTCCAGAGATCCACGTTCTTCACGGGCTCCTTCGCGGCGGTGCGCCAGCCCTTCGCCTTCCAGCCGCGGATCCACTCCGTGATGCCCTTCATCACGTACTGCGAGTCCGTGTGCAGCACGACGTGCGTCGGGCGCTTGAGCGCCGCGAGCGCCTCGATGACGGCGGTGAGCTCCATGCGGTTGTTGGTGGTCTGCGCCTCGCCGCCGAACATCTCGCGCTCCTCGCCGCCGAAGGTGAGCAGGGCGCCCCAGCCGCCGGGGCCGGGATTGCCCTTGCACGCGCCATCCGTGTAGATCTCGACCGGCTTCGCCGCCGGGGCGTGATCGTGCGTCACTTGACGATGCGCAGGGTGGAGGTGCGGGACGAGGCGCCTTCGCGCTTGGTGGCGAGCGCCACGCGCTTTTCGCGCGCCGTGGCCTCGTGCCAGGCCGGGGTGATGAGGCGAACGCCACGCACGCGCTTGATGGCCTGCAGCATGTACACCGCGCCGCCCACCGCCCACCAGCGATCGCCCGCCGGCTCCATGAATTCGAGCCGCCGGAGCCACTTCTCGTTACGAACGGGCGGCACGTAGCAGACGAGGCGGCCGGCCGACACCTCGAAGCCCAGGAGGGCGAGCCAGTCCTTCACGCGCAGCAGCGAGACGAAACGGCCGTTCCAGGGCATCTCGTGGCGACGCGGGCCCAGGCTGCTGCGAAGGCCCCAGAGGCTCCAGGGATTGAAGCCCAGGATCACGAGGCGACCCTCCGGCATCATGACGCGGTCGATCTCGCGAAGGACCGCGTGGGGCTCCTCGGCGAATTCGAGGGTGTGCGGCAGGAGCACGAGGTCGATCGACTGCGTGGCGATCGGCAGCTCATGACCCTTGGCGCGGACCGACGCCGAGCCGCCCGTGTCGATGCGCATGCGATGCGTGATGCGGTTCTCGCGCAGCAGGTCGTATTCCGGAAGCCCGAGCTGCAGGGCGTGGAACCCGAAGATGTCGGGAGTCACGTCGTCGAGGTACGCGCGCTCCTTCTCGAGGAGATAGGCCCCGAGCGGCGAGCCGAACCACTGGGCGAGCGTGTTGGTCTGCATGGGGCAATTCTAATAGACTCGGACCCCATGGTGCAGATCCACGGCGTCCCGGCCTTCGAGGACAACTATCTCTGGGTGATCGAGGACGGGCTTCGCGCCGCTGTCGTGGACCCGGGCGACGCGTCGCCCGTGGCCGACTTTCTCGATCACCGCGGCCTCGTGCTCACGGCGATCCTCGCGACCCACCACCACAAGGACCACGTGGGGGGACTCGCCGCGCTGGCGGCGCGGGGCGACGTCGAGGTCTTCGGCCCGGCGAGCGAGCGCATCGCCGGCGTGACCCGCCCCCTCGCCGGTGGCGAGCGCATCGCCGTCCCGGGCCTCGCCCTGTCGCTCGAGGTGATCGCGGTGCCGGGCCACACCGCCGGCCACATCGCCTATGCCGGCGAGGGCTTCGTCTTCTGCGGCGATACCCTCTTCGCCGGCGGTTGCGGCCGCCTCTTCGAGGGCACCCCCGCGCAGATGGCCGCCTCGCTCGCGAAGCTGGCCGCCCTGCCGCCCGCGACCCTCGTCTATTGCGCCCACGAATACACGCTCGCCAACCTGCGGTTCGCGCAGGCGGTGGAGCCCGGCAACGCACGCCTCGCCGAACGCTTCTTCGCCGACAGCGACCGCCGCGCCCGCGGCGAGCCCACCGTCCCCTCGACGCTCGCCCTCGAGATCGAGACCAACCCGTTCCTTCGCGCCCGGGTACCCGAGGTGGCCGCCGCCGCGAGCCGCCATGCGGGCCGCGCGCTCGCGACGCCCCTGGAGGTGTTCACGGTGGTGCGCGAATGGAAGAACACCTACCGATGACCATGACCGACTTCGTGCTCCGCCCCGCGACCCCCGACGATTGCGTCGAGATCGACCGCCTCATCCGCGAGCTGGCCGATTACGAAAAGCTCGCCCACCAGATGCAGGGCACGCCGGAGAAGCTGAGGGCGGCCCTCTTCGGCCCGCGTCCGGCCGCGGAGGCGGTCATGGCGGAACGAGGCGGGCGGGCGGTCGGCTTCGCGCTTTTTTTCACGACCTACTCAACTTTCCTCTCGAAGCCGGGTCTCTACCTCGAGGACCTCTTCGTCGAGCCGGCCCATCGCGGCGCCGGCATCGGCAAGGCCCTGCTCACCCACCTCGCGGGCCTCGCCGTCGAACGCGGCTGTGGCCGTTTCGAATGGCGCGTGCTCGATTGGAACGAGCCGTCCATCCGTTTCTACGAATCGATCGGCGGCCGGATCCTCCCCGAATGGGAACTGGTGCGCATGACCGAACCCGAATTCGCCGCCCTCGCCGCCCGCCGTCCGGGGTAAACCGACGCTTCTCCTTGGCCGTTGATGGGCTGGCGGCCAGTCGCCCCCGGGCCGTTGACCCGCCCCGCCCGGCGGCGTAGCATTGAAAAATTCAATGGAAACAAAGATTAAGCAAATATCCGGCCGCTTGGCTTGGGCCGCACTCGCCTTCGCCGCCGCCATGGCCGCCTCGGCTGCGCCCACGACGGCGGTATCCACGCCCCCCCCGGCTGCTGCCGCGGCATTGCCGGACCCGTTCGAGGACGCGGACCTGCCCATGCCGGATCCGGACCTCTGGCACCGCATCCGCAAGGGCTTCCTTCTCGAACCGCTCGAATCCCCGATGGTGCTGGAACACGAGGCCTGGTATTCCAGCCGGCCGGACTACATCAAGCGCTTCGTGGACCGGGGCAGCCGTTACCTGCACCACATCGTGGAAGAAGTCGAGAAGCGCGGCATGCCCACGGAGATCGCGCTCCTGCCCGTCATCGAAAGCGCCTTCAACCCGCACGCCTATTCGCGCGCCAAGGCCTCGGGCCTGTGGCAGTTCATCCCGTCCACGGGCAAGAACTACGGCCTGCAGCAGGACTGGTGGCAGGACAACCGGCGCGACATCGTCGCGGCCACTCACGCGGCGCTCAACTACCTGCAGCGCCTCTACGACATGTTCGGCAGCTGGGAACTCGCGCTCGCGGCCTACAACTGCGGCGAAGGCTGCGTCGGCCGCGCCATCGCCGCCAACCAGAAGCGCGGCCTGCCCACGGATTTCCTGAACCTCAGGCTGCCGCCGGAGACGATGAACTACGTCCCCAAGCTGGTCGCGGTGAAGAACATCGTGCTCGGGCCGGCCCTCTACGGCATAGAGCTGGAGTCGATCCCGGACCAGCCCTACTTCACGACGGTGGCCGCGCCCGAGAAGATCGACGTGAAGCTCGCCGCCAGGCTCGCGGGCATGCCGGAGGACGAATTCGTCGCCCTCAATCCTTCGCACAACAAGCCGGTGGCGGTGGCCCACACGGGCACGCTCGTGCTGCCGCTCGACAAGGCCGACACCTTCCGCGCGAACCTCGAAAGCTGGGACAAGCCCCTCGTCAGCTGGACGACGGTGCCCGGCAAGAAGGGCGAAGCGGTAGACGGCATCGCCAAGCGTTACGGCCTGTCGGCCGCGACGCTGCGCCAGGTGAACAACCTGCAGGTCAACAAGAAGGGGCGCCTCACGGCCGCCCAGCCCATCCTCGTGCCGGGACGCGGCGCGCCCGTCGTGACGCAGGTCGCGGCGACGAAAGCGCCGCCGCCCCCCGTGCTGCCGTCTCCGGCACCCGCGAAGCCTGCAGCGCCTTCCGCGACAGCCGCGGCGCCGGCACGGTCCGGATCCAATTTCTACACGGTGCGCACGGGCGATACGATCTACGGCATCGCCCGCCAGTTCGGCAAGGCCGTGCCGGATCTCATGCGCCTGAACAACCTCACCGCGCGGACCGTCATCCAGCCGGGCAACCGGCTGCGCGTCCAGTAACGAAAAGGGCCGCGCCTCGCGGCGCGGCCCCTTCGGTCAGGACGAGTCCGGCGTTCAGCCGAGGTTCTTCGCGGCGAAATCCCAGTTGAGCAGCTTGTCGATCACGGCGTTCACGTAGTCGGCGCGCTTGTTCTGGTAGTCGAGGTAGTAGGCGTGCTCCCACACGTCGATCGTGAGCAGCGGCTTCAGGCCCTGCGTCATAGGCACCTCGGCGTTGCCCGTCTTCACCACCTTGAGCTTGCCGGCGGCGTCGGCGACGAGCCAGCCCCAGCCGGAGCCGAACTGGCCCACGGTGGTGGTGGCCATCTGCTTCTTGAACTCGTCGAAGCTGCCGAAGGACGCGTTGATGGCATCGGCCACCTTGCCCGCGGGGACGCCCCCGCCGTTCGGCTTGAGGCTGTTCCAGTAGAAGTCGTGGTTCCAGATCTGCGCCGCGTTGTTGAAGAGCGGCGCCTTGTCGGCCTTGCCCGCGGTGGCGGTCACGATGGCCTCGAGGGACTGGCCCTCGAATTCCGTGCCCTTCACGAGGTTGTTCAGGTTGTCCACGTACGTCTTGTGGTGCTTGCCGTGGTGGAAGGAGATCGTGTTGGGCGTGATGATGGGGGCGAGCGCGTCGTTCGCGTAAGGCAGCGCCATGAGCGTGAACATGGAGGGTCTCCGGGTCGGGGTGGATGTGCGGGAATCGGGAAGTATAAGGCGAACGGGGGCCGCGAGGCCCCCGCCAGGATGCGACCGAAACCCCTACGGATCGGCGGTGTTTTCCCGCCTCAGCCGAGATTCTTCTCGGCGAACTCCCAGTTGAGGAGCTTGTCGATGAGCGCGTTCACGTAGTCCGCGCGCTTGTTCTGGTAGTCGAGGTAGTAGGCATGCTCCCAGACGTCGATGGTGACGAGCGGCTTAAGGCCCTGGGTCATGGGCACTTCCGCGTTGGCGGTCTTCACCACCTTGAGCTTGCCGGCGCCATCCGCGACGAGCCAGCCCCAGCCGCTGCCGAACTGGCTCACCGTCATGGCGGCGAACTGCTTCCTGAATTCGTCGAAGTTGCCGAAAGCCTCGTCGATCTTCTTCGCGAGCTTCGCCGGGGGCTTGCCGCCGCCGCCCGGCTTGAGGCTCTGCCAGTAGAAATCGTGGTTCCAGATCTGCCCGGCGTTGTTGAAGAGCGCCTGCTGGTCCGCCTTGCCGGCCGTGCCCATGACGATCTTGTCGAGCGGCTGCCCCTCGAACGGCGTGCCGATGACGAGCTTGTTGAGGTTGTCGACGTAGAACTTGTGGTGCCGTCCCCAGTGGATGCCGACCGTCTGCGCGCCGATCACGGGCGCGAGAGCCCCCTCGGCATAGGGAAGCGGCTGGTGCGCGAGCGGCGCGGCTCCCCGCACGAAAGCGGGCGCGCCGATGCCGGCGAGCGCCACGCCGGCGGCGGCCGATTGCAGGAAATGGCGGCGGGTGATGGCGGAACCGTTCGCTTGCATGGGACACCTCTTGGGGGGGTACGGCCGGACGGCCGCGGTGTTTCCAGTATAGGCCGTGCCCGGCCCCCGGGAATGGGACCCTCGCCCAACCCACCCGCATGTCCAGCGCCATCACCTCGGACCACATGTAGCCGTAGTAGCCGGCGGCGTAGCTCGAGGCGATGTGGCTGAAGGAAGCCGGGAACATCGTGCCCTCGACGTGGCCCAGCGGCGTCTGCGACTCGAGGGCCTTCCACGCTTCCAGCGGCGGGCGCGGGTTGGTGCTGAGTTCCATGTCGAAGGCCGCATAGATCCATTGACGGGCGTAGCGGCTGCCCCGGCCGTACTTGCGGGCGGCATCGATCTGCGCGATCTGGTCCTTCGAGAGCCGCGGGCATTCCGGGCACACCTTCGCGAAGAGCGCGAGGGACTGCTCGCGCCGCGCCCATTCCTCGAACATCTGCGACGGGGCCTCGACGAAATCCTGCAGCGTGCTGGTGCCTGCCTGCGAGACGTACACCGTCTTCGACAGGACGCCATGCAGCACGTGGCCGAACTCGTGCAGGAGCGTCTCGAGCTCGTCGTGATCGAGCCCCTGCCGGTTGAAATTGGTCACGAGCACGGACAGGGGCGCGCGGCGCGCGAGCGAGCTCGCCCCGCGGATCGGGAATGCCGCCGCGTGGCCGTACTTGCCCTCGCGTGGATAGAGATCGAGATAGAAGCCCGAGACGAAGGCACCCGTCCTGCCATCGAGGACGTCGAAGTAGCGGACGTCCGGGTGCCAGGCCGTGACCTTCACCTCGCGGAACCTGACGCCGTACAGGGTCCCGGAAACCGCGAGCGCGAAATCGATCGACTTGTCCGTCGGGAAGTACTTGCGCAGCGCCTCCTGGTCGACCGAATAGCGTTCACGCTTCACCTTCTCCTGCAGGTAGCTCACGTCCCACCGGGCGAGCACCGTCTCGGCGAGCGGCGCGCCGATCTCCTTCGCCTTCCGCGCGCGCAGTTCCTCCACCTCCTTCTTCTCGAGCTCCGTGACGGCCGACTTCACGCTCGCGAGGAACTTCCCCACCTCGCCCGGGCTTTGCGCCATCCGCCGGCGCAGCACGTAGGACGCGAAGTCCGGCAGCCCGTAGAGGCCCGCCAGTTCCTTGCGCAGCGTGAAGATCTCCTCCAGCAGCTTCAGGTTGCCCTCGCCGCCCTCGCGGAACTTCGCCCGGAACAGGCGTTCGCGCGCCTGCCCGCTCGTCGCGTTGGCCATGAACGGCACGACAACGGGGTAGTCGAGACCCAGGACGAAGTTGCCGTTCGCGTCTTTCGGCTGGGCGGCGATCCAGGCCTCGGGAAGTCCGGCCACGTCCGCCGGCGACATCGTCACCTTGGTGGGATCGTCGCGCACGTTCCTGTCGTACAGCTGGCGAAGCGCCTCGAGGCGGTCGAAGATCTCCTTCGCGCGCTTGCGCTTGTCCGCCGGCAGCGCGACGCCCGTGTCCTCGAAGCCCTCGAGGAGGTCCTTGCGCATCTTGCGATCGACAGCGTTGGCCGGCACCACGGACTTCGCGCGCCGGTAGAGCTTCTCGTTCTGGAAGATGTCCGTCGAAAGCGTCGTGAACTTCGCGAGGCACGGGTCGGCCGCATCCCGCACGGCCTTGTCGGGATGGACGCTGCCGATCAGGTAGATGGGGTTCATCACGTCCTCGATCGCGACCTGCAGCCCGTTCCACTCGGACAGCAGTCCCGCCCCTCCCCGCCGGGCTTCCATCTTCGCGATGAGCCCTTGCGCGCGGGCGAGGCCCTCGTCGCAGCGCTTCGTGATGGCGGCGGCGTCGTACGTATCGACGAGCGTGCGCGCCGGGGGACCGGCGGGCGCCGGGGCGGCGGCGGCGAAGCCGGGCGCCGCGAGCAAGGCGAAGAGGGCGGCGAGGCGCATGGCGGGCTCCTGGGCGACGGGGTCAGGCGGCGCGGGCCGCGTCCCATCCTTTCGGGATCGAGGAGAGCAGCTTCCTCGTGTATTCCTGCTTCGGATCGAGGTAGATCTCGTCCGAGTTGGCGATCTCCACGATCTCGCCCTGGTTCATCACCATCACCTGGTCCGAGATGTACTTCACGACGGCGAGGTCGTGGGAGATGAAGATGTAGGAGAGGTGGAACTCCTCCTGCAGGTCCTGCAGGAGGTTGAGCACCTGGGCCTGCACCGACACGTCGAGCGCCGAGACGGACTCGTCGCAGATGAGCACGTCGGGCTTCATCGTGAGGCAGCGCGCGATGGCGATGCGCTGGCGCTGGCCGCCGGAGAACTCGTGAGGGTACTTGTAGTACGAGGCCTCGGGCAGCCCCACGCGCTTCAGGAGCTGGAAGGCCATCTCCACGCGCTCCTCGGCATTCGCGCCGATCCCGTGGATCTTCATGGGCTCGGTGAGCACGTTGCCGATGGTGAAGCGCGGGTTGAGCGAGGCGTACGGGTTCTGGAAGATGATCTGGATGCGGCGGCGGTAGGCCATCATTTCCCGGTCCGAGAGCGCGAGCAGGTTCTTCCCCTCGAACAGCACCTCGCCGCTCGTCGCGTCATGCAGGCGCATGAGCGTGAGGCCCACCGTCGTCTTGCCCGAGCCGGATTCGCCCACCAGGCCCAGCGTCTTGCCCTTGGCGAGCTTGAAGCTCACGTCCTTCACGGCCGGGACGGCACGCTTGCCGAAGAGGCCTTCCTTGAGGAAGAAGGTCTTGCCCAGGTTCTTCACCTCGAGGATGACGGCATCGCCTTCCTTCAGGCCGCGCGGCTGCTCCTCCATCCGCGGGGCGCCCGTGCCCTTGAGGAAGTCGTCGATGACCGGCAGGCGCTTCGGCCGCCGGTCCAGGCGCGGCCGGCATTCCAGCAGCGCCTTCGTGTACGGGTGCTGCGGCGACTCGAAGATCTCGCGCACCGTCGCCTGCTCCTGCACCACGCCGTTCTGCATCACGACCACGTGGTTCGCGATCTCGCCCACCACGCCCAGGTCGTGCGTGATGAAGAGGACGGACATGTGGTGC
Source organism: Betaproteobacteria bacterium (assembly GCA_016711875.1). Taxonomy (GTDB): domain Bacteria; phylum Pseudomonadota; class Gammaproteobacteria; order Burkholderiales; family Usitatibacteraceae; genus FEB-7. The sequence continues at coordinate 953,851 of JADJSD010000003.1, forward strand.
TTCTCCTGCAACCCGGCGATGAGCTCGAGGATCTGCTTCTGGATCGTCACGTCGAGCGCCGTGGTCGGCTCGTCGGCGATGAGGAGCTTGGGCTCGCAGGCGATGGCCATGGCGATCATGACGCGCTGCTGCTGGCCGCCGGAAAGCTCGTGCGGAAAGCTCCGCACGCGCAGCGCGGGGTTCGGGATGCCCACTTCCGCGAGAAGATCCACCGCGCGCGTCGCCGCCTGCTTCGCGGACATGCCCATGTGCAGGCGCAGGGTCTCGCCGATCTGCTCGCCCACGGGGAACACCGGGTTCAGGGACGTCATCGGCTCCTGGAAAATGACCGAGATGTCCTTGCCGCGGATCGCCTGCAGGCGCTGCGGCGCGGCCTTGAGGAGGTCCTCGCCGCCGTAGAGGACCCGGCTCGCGGCGGGGATGCGGGCGTTGTCGGGCAGAAGCCCCAGGATCGCCATCGCGGAGACGCTCTTGCCGCTGCCGGATTCGCCCACCAGGGCGATGGTGCGGTTCTTCGGGACGTCGAAGGAGATGCCCTTCACCGCCTCGAAGGTGTTGTGCTTGTCCACGCGGAAGCTCACCCGGAGATCCTGGACCTGGAGAAGATGCTCGCTCGTCGTCATGGGGATCCGCCGTTCCTATTTGAGCTTCGGGTCCAGCGCGTCGCGCAGGCTGTCCGTGAGCATGGAAAAGGCCGTGACCAGGAACGCCATGCTGGCGCCCGCCGCGACCAGCTGCCACCACTTGCCGATGACCAGTTCGTTCTGCGCCTCGGCGAGCATCGTGCCCCAGGAGACCATGTCCACCGGCACGCCCAGCCCCAGGAAGGAGAGGATCACCTCGGCCTTGATGAACTGGACCACGTGCTGGGAGAGCTGCACCAGGATCACGTGGCTCGCGTTCGGCAGGATGTGCACGAACATGCGGGAGAAATGCGAGGCGCCGATGGCCTGCGCGGCCTTCACGTATTCGCGCCCGCAGTGCTTGATGTATTCCGCGCGCACCAGGCGGTAGATGCCCGTCCAGCCGGTGAGCGCGAGGATGACGATGATGGTGTCCAGGCCCTTCTTGAACACCGCGGCGAAGGCGAGGATGAGCAGGATGTACGGGATCGAGGTGAAGATGTTGTAGAACCACTCGAGGAAGTCGTTGACCCGCCCGCCCCAGTAGCCGGCGAGGGCCCCGAGCACCGTGCCGATGATCGTCGCGAAGAGCGCGGCCGTGAGCCCCACGAAGATGGAGACCTCCGATCCCTTGATGGCCTTCTCGAGGACGTCCCGCCCCCACTTGTCGCCGCCGAAGGGCAGCGTCTCGGCCCGCTTCACCTCGGTGACGGCGATCTTGGCCGCGCGCTCCTCCCATTCCTTGTAGCGGGGCGCGAGCGGATCGATGTCCGAGAGGTCCACGGGCTTCGCCTGCGTGCCGAAGTCCTTGTTGGTGACTTCCTTCGCCTCGAGGTTCTCCGCCCCGGCGAGGAACGCGGGGTTGGCGTAGGAGACGCCGCGCTCCTTGTTCCAGTCCTTGGCGATGAGGCCGGCGTAGGAGGCCAGCATCATCGCGAGGAAGGCGACGACCACCGCGAGGGACACCATGCCCACGCGATCGGCGCGCAGGCGGCGCCAGGCGAGGGCCCAGAGGCCCGGCGAGGCCTCGCGGACCACCGGGATGTGCTTCGGAAGGACGGCGCTCATGGGGCCCTCACTTGAAGGAGACGCGCGGGTCGACCAGCTTGTACATCACGTCGACCAGCAGGTTGATGAACATGGTGAGCATGGCGAGGTACACCGTCACCGCCTTGATCACGGGAAAGTCGCTGCGGTTCACGGCCGTCACGATCTCGCGGCCCAGGCCCGGGATCGAGAAGAACACCTCCAGCAGGAACGAGCCCACGAACAGCCCCGGCAGGTAGATGCCGATGTTCGTGAGGATGGGGATGAGCGCGTTCCGGAGCACGTGCTTCATCATCACCTGCTTCTCGGGCAGGCCCTTGGCGCGAGCCGTGCGCACGTAGTCCTGGTTGATCTCCTCGAGGAAGAAGGAGCGGTAGAGGCGCAGCTGCGGCGCGAGACCCACGAAGATCGCGAGCATCACCGGCAGCGGCGCGTAGGTGAGCAGGTTCCTCGAGAAGCTCTCGCTCCAGCCCTGCACCGGGAACCAGCCCAGCTTGAAGCCGAAAAGCCACTGCGCGAAGATGATGTAGACGAGGAAGGAGATCGACATCGCCGTCGTGCAGATCACCATGATCGTGCGGTCGGTGAGCGAGCCGCGCACGTAGGCCACCATGATCGCGAAGGCCACCGCGAGCATCGTCTCGATGACGAGCACCGGAACCATGATCGTGAGCGTGGGCCCGACCCGCGTGAGCAGGATCTTCGAGACCTCCTCGTTGGTCGACCAGCTGCGGCCGAAGTCGAAGGTGAAGACCTGCTGCACGAACACCCACAGCTGGTACCAGTAGGGCTGGTCGACGCCCAGTTGCTTGCGGATGTTCGCGATCTGCTCGGGGTTCGATATCTTGCCGGCCAGGACCTGCGCCGGGTCTCCCCCCACCCAGTTGAACAGGAAGAAGATGAGCAGGATCACGCCCGCGAGGGTCGGGATCATCTGCCACAGTCGTCGAATCACATAGGCGGCCACGCGGGTCTCCTTCGCTTCCGGGGGTGGGACTACCGGGACGCGGCCGCTCGCGCGGCGACGTCCAGGTCGAGGTACTTGAAGTTGGTGTAGAGGATCGGATGCTTCTTGTAGCCCTTCACCCACGGATACTGCAGGTGGTTGAAGATGCGGTGCACGCCCAGGCGCCAGGGCGCCCAGGCGAGAAGCAGTCGGTTCAGCTCGCGGTACACGGCATTGCGCTCGGGTCCGTCGGGCAGCGAGGCCGAACGCAGGTAGAGGCGGTCGTAGGCATCGAGCCTGAAGTGGGCCTCGTTCGAGGTGCCCGAGTTCGGTCCGTAGAGCAGCTGCAGGAAGTTCTGGGCGTCCGGATAGTCCGCGATCCACGCGGAGCCGGCGACCACGAACTTGCCGACTTTCTTGTCCTTGAGCAGGTCGACGAACTGCACGGCGACGGCCTCGAGGCGGATGCCCACGTCCGCCATCGACTTGCTCCACAGTTCGGCGAGCTGCCGGCTTTCCTGGCTGCCCGCGTTGTACTTGTACTCGATCATGAGGGGCCGGCCGTCTGGCTGCTCGCGCCAGCCGTCGCCGTCGCGGTCGACATAACCGAAGGTGTCGAGCAGCGCCTTGGCACGGGGCGGGTCGTAATCCTGCGCCGAGGCGCGGAAGGCGGGGTCGTAGCCGACGACCCCGGGCGGCACGGGGCTCTGCGCGGGAATGGCCTGCCCCTTGCGGAGCACGCCGATCTCCCGGTCTCGGTCATGCCCGAGGATCATCGCGCGCCTGAGCGCCACGCGCTCGGGCGTGTAGCCCCCCACGGGGTTCTCGCGCCCCTCCACCTTGTCGTTCATGTTGAAGACGTCGTAGGTGAATTCGGGCTGCTCCTCGCGGTAGGCGCTCACGCCGAGCGCCTGGAGACCGGGGGAAAGCCGGCCGTTCGGCAGCACCTGGTGGATGAACGAGAAGGGCGTCTCGTCCAGGAGGTCGTGCTCCTTGTTGAGGAACGCGAGGAACCGCGGTTGCTCGTCCTCGATGGGGTAGATCTCGACGCGGTCGATGAGCGGCAAGCGCTTGCCGCGCAGGGAATCGAGCGCGCGACGGTCCCATTCGTCGGCGGGGTCGGCCCAGCGCGCGTCGATCTCGTAGCCGCGATGATTGGGATTCTTCTCCAGCACGATCTTCGAGCGGCGCACCCACTCCTTGAGCACGTACGGACCGGTGCCCACCGGGTGCGCGTGCGTGTCGGCACCGTAGGCCTCGATCACCTCGCGGGCGACGGGCACGACGTTGGGCATGGCGAGAAGGTAGAGGAAGTTGTAGTCCGGCTCGACCAGCTTGAAGCTGATGATGTAGCGGTCCCGCACCTCGAGCCCCGCGATCTTCGCCTCGTAGTCGAAGCGGCCGGATTTCGCCGCCGCATCGGCCAGCTCGTCAAGCCCCACGAGCTTGTGCTCGAAGATCCACCCGTAGGGACTGCGGTTCTTCGGGTCGCGGAAGCGCTTGATCGCGTATTCGACGTCCGCGGCCACCAGTTCGCGCTTGGCGCCCTTGAAGACGGGATCGTCGGCGAAGAGGATGCCGGGGCGAATGCGAAGGGTGTACCGGGTTCCACCTTCCTGGGGCTCCGGAATCGCCTCCGCCACGAGCGGCACCAGCCGCACCGGCCGCGCGAGGTAATCGTAGGTGAGGAGCGGCTCGAACAGGTTCTCGCAAACGCCCACCGAGTAGCGGTCGTCGATTCGCTGCGGGTCGAACCCGGCCTCCGCAGTCCGGAAGGCCATGCGCAGCACCTTTTTCTCCACGGCGGCACTCGCCTGCGCCGCGGGAGCGGCGAGGAAGGCGACGGCAAGGAGGGTGACGGCGAGGTGCATGGGGACGGGACCGGGGGGATTCGTGCAAAGCCGTGAATTATAACGACTTCATGACCGTTTCCCGAGGGCGGGCGGACCTATTTCAACCACTTCGCGCGCTCGGCGGGATCGATGTCGACGTACCGGTAGGCATCGTGCAGGAACTGGTGCTTGCGCCAGCCCAGGATCCAGGGCTGCATCATCTGGTCGCGGCGGCGGTGGACGAAGGTCTTCCAGGGGGCCATGGCGGCGGTCACACGGGCCATCTCGCGGTAGATGGCGGCCCGCTCCGGGCCAGGGGGCAATGCCGCGGCCTGTTCGTAGAGGCGGTCGAAGGGTGCGTACTGGAAGCAGCCGTCGTTGGAGGATCCGCAGTGCGGGCCGTAGAGGAGCTGGTAGAAGTTCTCGCCGTCCGGGAAGTCCGCGTTCCAGGCCAGGAACCAGTTCTGGAGCTGGCCGGCCTTCGACTTCTTGCGCAGCTCGGGCCACTTGGCCACCTCGACCTCCATGCGGATGCCGATGGCGTCGAGGTTCTTCTTCCAGAGCTCCGTGAACAGGCGCGAGAGCTGGGACGGGTCGGTGGCGTAGCGGTAGACGAGCGGCTTGCCGTCGGGCTGGTCGCGCCAGCCGTCGCCGTCGGCGTCGACGTAGCCGAAAGTGTCGAGAAGCGCCCGCGCACGCGCAGGGTCGTAGGCAGGGCCCGTCGTGAAGGCCGGGTCGTGGCCGAGCACGCCCGGGGGAAGCGCCGTCCTCGCCTCGATGGCGCTGCCGTTCCTCACCAGGTCGATTTCCTTCTGCAGGTCGTAGGCGAGCGAGATCGCGCGTCGCAAGGCGACCTGATGCGGGTCGACCCCGCCCCACACCGGGTCCTTCATGTTCCAGTACATGTAGGTGAGATCGAGGTCGATGGTCGACACGTGGCGCACGCCCTTCTTCGCGAGCCAGGGCGCGACGGTCCCGCCCGGCAGCGCCATGCTCTTGAACTCGTAGGGCAGGTTGATCCAGTCGAGCTCGCCGTTCAGGAAAGCGAGCCAGCGCGGCTGCGACTCCTCGATGACCGAGATCTCGACGCGGTCGACGCAGGGCAGGCGCTTGCCCTTCATCTCGCGGGCAAGGCGCTGCGAGACCGGATCGTCCGCCGGCGCCTCCTCGTCGAACGTCACCTCGCGGAAGCCGGGGTTGCGCTCGAGCACGATGCGCGAAGACCGGCGCCACTCCTTGAGCACGAAGGGCCCCGTGCCCACGGGGTGGGCGCCGATGTCGGCGCCGTAGCGCTCGACCACTTCCCGCGCCTGCGCGCCCAGGGACCCGACGGCGAGGATGTACAGGAAGTTGTAGTCGGGCTTCGTGAGGCGAAAGCGCAGTGTGTGGCGGTCCGGCATCTCGATGCCCCGGATCGGCCGGTCGTAATCCAGGCGGCCGGCCTTCTTCGCCGCCTCCGCCGCTTCGTCGAGGCCCTCGATCCGCCCTTCCACGAGCCACCGGTTCGGGGAATTGATCGCGGGGTCGATGAGGCGCTTGATCGCGTATTCGTAGTCCCTCGCGACGAGTTCTCGCGGCTTGCCGCCGAACGCCGGGTCGTCGGCGAACCGGATGCCGGGCTTCAAGCGCAGCGTGTAGACGCGCCCGCCCTCGGTGATCTCCGGGAGCGCGGCCGCGGTCTGGGGCTTGAGCCGGTAGGGCCGGGCGAGGAATTCGTACGTGAGGGGCGGCTCGAAGATCTCGTCGATGACGGTGTTCGAGTAGGTGTCCGACGCGTACGCGGGGTCGAAGTTGGTCTCGGCGATGAGGAACGGGACCCGCAGTACCTTGGGCTCCGCGGCAAGCGCGCCGCCGACCCAGGCCGCGGCGGCGAAGGCGATGAGCGCGGCCGAACGCCTCACGCGCCTACTTCGAGGCCGATGCGAGCACCGGCTGGTCGATGTCGAGGTACTTCCACCAGCCGCGCATCACGGGATGGCGCTTGAAGCCGACCGTCCAGGGGTGCGAGAGGTCCGTGTAGATGCGGTGCACGCCCAGTCGCCACGGCGCGTACACCAGGAAGATCCGGTTCATCTCGCGGTAGATCGCGGCGCGCTCGGGGCCGTCCGGCAGGCGCTTCGCCTGCTCGTACAGGCGGTCGAACTCCGGCACGTTGAAGCGCGAATGGTTGGCCTGGCCGCCGTTGGGGCCGTAGAGCATCACGAAGAAGGAGTCGGCATCGGGCACCGCGGCGCTCCAGCCCAGCCCCCACATCTGCAGCTTGCCGGCCTTCGATTCCTTGAGCAGGTCCGGCCACTTGGCCTTCTTGAACGTCATGTTGATGCCGATGCCGTCCATGTTCTTCTTCCAGTTCTCGTCGAGCGGCTTCTGCTGCATCGTGGGCGCGGAGGCATATTCCACGGTGAAGGACCTGCATTCGTCGGACGGGCTCTTGCGGGGCAGGTCGCGCCAGCCGTCCCCGTTGCAGTCGACATAGCCGAACATGTCGAGCAGCGCCTTCGCCCTGGCCGGGTTGTACTCCGTGGCCGTCGAACGGAAATTCGGGTCGTAGCCCATCGCGCCCGGGCCGATGGGGCTGTGGGCCACGATCGCCTGGTTCTTGCGCGCGATGCGGATCTCCGCGTCGACGTCCTGGCCCATCACGATGGCGCGGCGCAGGGCGACCTTCTCCGGCTCGTAGCCGCCCACCACCGGGTCCTTCATGCCGAAGTAGGAATAGGTGAGCTCCATGCCGGCCGTGCGCTCCATGAGCACGCCGCGCCGCCGGAGGTTGGCCGCCAGCTCGTTGTTGGGCGTCGCGACGTTGGCGAAGTCGTTGGGCACGCGCTCGAGAAAATCGAACTCGGCATTGAGGAACGCGAGCCAGCGAGGCTGGGGCTCCTCCACCACGCTCACCTCGATCCGGTCCACCATCGGCAGGCGCTTGCCCTTCAGCTTCGCCAAGATGGCCTTGGCCGTCTCGTCGCCCTCGGCGGGCGTCTCGTCGTAGAACTCCTCGCGGTAGCCGGGGTTCCTCTCGAAGACCATCTTCGAGGATCGCTTCCAGAAGGCGAGCCGGTAGGGGCCCGTGCCCACGGGATGTTCGCCCACGCGGGCGCCGTACATCTCGTCGACCTCGCGCGCCACGGCGCAGGTGAGGTTGCAGTAGGCCAGGTAGTAGAGAAAGTTGTAGTTGGGCTGCTTGAGCCGCACCTGCCAGGTGTAGCGGTCGAGCGCGCGCAGCCCCTCGGCCACACGGTCGTAGTCCAGCCGGTTGTTCTTGCGTGCCTCCGCGAGCACCTCGTCCATGCCGACGATCCAGCCCTCGAACTGGTAGAGGTTGGGGGACTTCCGGCGCGGGTCGAACAGGCGCTTGATCGAGTAGACGTAGTCCTCGGCGACGAGCTCGCGGCGCTTGCCGCCGAAGGCCGCGTCGTCCGCGAAGTAGATGCCCGGTTTCACGCGCATCGTGTAGAGCGTGCCGTCCTGGGTGATCTCCGGCATCGCGACGAGCGTGTTGGGCACGAGCTTCAGCGGCCGGGCGAGGTAGTCGTAGCCGAGCGGCGTGTCGAAGATGTTCGCGATGACCGTCGAGGAATAGAGGTCCGAGAGCTCGGCGGGGTCGAAACCGGTCTCGGCGGTCTCGAAGGCATACCGGAAGGTCTTCTTCGCGACCTGCGCGGCCGCGGGCAACGCGAGGGCCAGGGCGAGGATTGCCAGGGCGATGCGGGCGGATATCGGGTGCATTCGGGTCCTTCGGGGGCGCTTCGCCCGGGAGCGGGGGCGATTATGGGCTAAAATCCGACGCGTTCTGTAACTGAAACTCGCCGGATTCTACTGGGAAAGAGAGCGTGAAATGGGGTTCCTGAAGGGCAAGCGCATCCTCATCACGGGGATGCTGTCCAACCGCTCGATCGCCTATGGCGTCGCCCGGGCCTGCGCGCGCGAAGGCGCGGAGCTCGCCTTCACCTACCAGGGAGAGGGCATCCGCGAGCGCGTGGCCGATCTCGCCAGCGAGTTCGGCGACCCGCCGCTCCTGCCGTGCGACGTTGCCGACGACGCCCAGATCGAGGCCGTCTTCACGGAACTGGGCAAGCGCTGGGGCCACCTGGACGGGCTCGTGCACGCCATCGCCTTCGCCCCGCGCGAGGCCCTGAAGGGCGAGTTCCACGATTCCACCACCCGCGAGGCCTTCCGCATCGCGCACGACATCTCGAGCTACAGCCTCGCCGCCATGGCCCGCGGCGCCGCGCCCCTCATGAAGGGCCGCGCCGGCGCCCTCGTCACGCTTTCGTACCTCGGTGCCATCCGTTCCGTGCCGCACTACAACGTGATGGGCCTCGCCAAGGCGAGCCTGGAGGCCTGCGTGCGCTACCTCGCGGCGAGCCTGGGGCCCCACGGCATCCGGGTGAACGCCATCTCGGCCGGCCCCATCAAGACGCTCGCGGCCGCCGGCATCGGCGACTTCGGCAAGATCTTCCGGTTCGTGGAGAAGAACGCGCCCCTGCGACGCAACGTCACGACGGAGGAAGTGGGCAACGTCACCGCCTTCCTGCTCTCGGACCTCTCGAGCGGCATCACGGGCGAGGTGACCTACGTCGACGCGGGGTTCAGCACGACGACGGCCGGGCTCGCCGAGGAGCGGCGAGGCGCCGGCTCGGCGCCCCCGGGGCCTACTCGGCGGAAGGCGCCCGCCTTCTTGTCGCCGCCTTTCGCGGTTCCTTGCGGAGCTGGACGCCAACCGACTCGCGAAGGCTTCCGACGGACGATTCCAGCTCGCCCAGCGCGACGGCCTGCTGAAGTTGCGCGGAGAGCGACTTGCGCTTGGCGTCGTCGATCTCCCCGATTTCGATCACCTTCGACACCTTCACCACCGCAAAGCCGGCGGGCGACTGCGCGCCGGCGTAGCCCGGCAGAGCCTTCGCGTCGACCTTGAAGATCTTGTCGAGCACCGGGGGCGGCAGCCCGCCGGGCTTCGGGCGGCTCACCGCGAGCGGGGCCGGCCACTTGAGGCCCGCATCCTTGCCCGCCTGGTACTCCTTGAGGGCGGCTTCGCCCTCGGCGGTTGCGAGCTTGAGGGCCTCCTCCCGCTTCGCGCGCATCTCGACGACGGCACGCACCGCCTCCAGCGGACGCTGCTCGGCCGGCTTGTGCTCGATCACGCGCGCGGCGACGACCGTGCCGGCCACGCCCTCGACGGCAGCGGTGTTGCGCTTCGCCTTGATGGCGTTGTCGGAGAAGATCTCGGCCAGCACTTTCGGGTGGGCCAGGGCAGGCGGCGCGCCGCCGGCGCGCGAGAACCAGCCGCTTTGCTGCACGGGCAGCTTGTAGGCATCCGTGACGGGCTTGAGGCTCGTCGGCTGCTCGTAGACCATGTTGGACAGGCCCTCGGCCACCTCGGCGAACCGGCGCGAGGCGGCGCCCTTCTTGAGCTCGGCCTCGATCTCGGGCGTGGCCTCCGCGAGCGTCTTGCCCTTGGCCGGCTTCTCCGCCGTGAGGCGGATCACGTGGAAGCCGAAATCCGAGCGCACCGGGCCCACGATCTCGTCCTTCTTCGCGGCGAACACCGCGTCCTCGAAGGCCTTCACCATCGCGCCGCGCCCGAAAAAGCCGAGGTCGCCGCCCTGGACGGCCGAACCGGGATCCTGGGACTCCTTCTTCGCCACGTCGGCGAAGGATGCCGGATTCTTGCGGACGCGCTCCGCGATGGCCTTGGCCTTTTCCTCGGCCGCCTTGACCTCGGCGTCGTTCGCATCCGGCTTCACGCTCACCAGGATGTGGCTCGCCCGACGCTCTTCCCTCGTCATGAAGCGCGGCTGGTTGGTCTCGTAGAACTTCTGCACGTCGTCGGGGTTCGCCTGCGCCTGCGCCGCGAGCGCTTCCGGAGAGAGTTCGACCCACTCCACCCGCACCTGCTCGGGCACCGCGAATTCCTTCTGCCGGGCGTCGTACCAGGCCTTCAGCTGCTCCTCGGTGAGCTTCACCTTCGGAAGCTGGGATTCGGCCGTGAAGGTGACGACGGACACCTCGCGGCTCTGCTCCGACAGGCGGATGAAGCCGTCGAGCGTCGCGCGCGGGACGATGGCCGTCTCCACGATGGCGCCGCGGAACTGGGCGAGGCGAAAATCCTCGCGCAGGCGCTCGTCGAGGCCCACGGGCGAGAAGCCCTGCGCGCGCGCGATGGCGTCGTAGCGGCTCTTGGAGAACTTTCCGTCCTCCTGGAAGGCGGGCTCGGCGGCGATGCGTTCGGCAAGCTGCTTGTCGCTCACCCGCACGCCGGCCTTCTCGGCGCCGATCGAGAGCAGGCGCTCGGCGATGAGGCGGTCGAGAACAGCCTTGCGGATTTCCGGGTTCTCCATGAGCGCCGGATCGAAATTGCGGCCGAGCTGCGCCTGGTAGGTCTCCTGCTGGGCTCGGATCGCCTGGTCGAAGTCCTGCTGGCTCACGCGCGCACGGCCCACGCTCGCGACCGTGTCGCCCCCGACCGGCGAGCGGAAGTAGTAGTCGATCCCGAAGAGGCCGAAGGGAATGATGAGGAAGATCGCGAAGAGGAACCGGACGATCTTGTATTCGGCGAAGGTGCGGATCTTGTCGAGCATGTCTTCCTGGCGCTTCCTCGCCCGTGGATACGGGCTCTCGATGTGAAAAGGGCGAACCCGCTCGGGTTCGCCCTTCGGAGACTGGCGGAGTGGACGGGACTCGAACCCGCGACCCCCGGCGTGACAGGCCGGTATTCTAACCAACTGAACTACCACTCCGATGTACTGCCTTGCTTCCTTGCCTGGTGGGTGCTGAGGGGCTCGAACCCCCGACATTCGCCTTGTAAGGGCGACGCTCTACCAACTGAGCTAAGCACCCCGGAAAGCTCGCCATTCTACCGCATCGCCGGGGGCATTTCCAGCCTCCGGCGAGCGGCCGCTCAGTGTTTCACCACCGCTTCCTCGCCCGCGGGCGTGGCCGGCGGCGGGGTCGCCGGGGCCTCGTCGGCCGTGGCGCGGGGCATCGTCTCCAGGGCGCGCTCGAGCACCTCGTCGATCCAGCGGACGGGGATGATCTCGATCTGGCCCTTCACCTCGTCCGGCAGTTCCTCGGCGAGGTCCTTCACGTTCTCGTGGGGAATCAGGACGGTCTTCACGCCGCCGCGATGGGCCGCCAGCAGCTTCTCCTTCAGGCCCCCGATCGGCAGCACCTCGCCGCGCAACGTGATCTCGCCCGTCATGGCGACGTCGCAGCGCACCGGGATGCCCGTGAGCACCGAGACCAGCGCCGTGGTGATGGCCACGCCCGCGCTCGGGCCGTCCTTGGGCGTCGCACCCTCGGGCAGGTGGATGTGCAGGTCGAGGCTCTGGTAGAAGTCCTCGGGAATGCCCAGGCGCTTGGCGCGCGCGCGCACGACCGAGATCGCCGCCTTGATCGATTCCTGCATCACCTCGCCGAGCTTGCCGGTGGTGACGGTGTTGCCCTTGCCGGGAACCTTCACGGCCTCGACCGTGAGCAGCTCGCCGCCCACCTCGGTCCACGCGAGGCCGGTGACCTGGCCGATCTGGTTCTCCTTCTCCGCGATGCCGTAGGTGTACTTGCGCACGCCCAGGTACTTGTCGAGGTTCTTCGCGTTGACCGTGACCGTGCCTTCCTTCTTTTTCGTGAGGATGGCCTTCACGACCTTGCGGCAGATCTTGGCGAGCTCGCGGTCGTAGCCGCGCACGCCCGCCTCGCGCGTGTAGTAGCGGGCGATGTCGCGAAGGGCCGAGTCGGTGACCGTGAGCTCCTCCGCCTTGAGGCCGTTCGACTTGAACTGCTTGGGCAGCAGGTACTCGCGGGCGATGTGGATCTTCTCGTTCTCCGTGTAGCCCGAGAGGCGGATGACTTCCATCCGGTCGAGGAGCGGCGCGGGGATGTTGAGCGTGTTGGCCGTCGCGACGAACATGACGTCCGAGAGGTCGTACTCGACCTCGACGTAGTGATCGACGAAGGTGTGGTTCTGCTCCGGGTCGAGCACCTCGAGCAGCGCCGAGGACGGATCGCCGCGGAAATCCATGCCCATCTTGTCGACCTCGTCGAGGAGGAAGAGCGGATTCCTCACGCCGACCTTGGTCATGTTCTGCAGGATCTTGCCGGGCATGGAGCCGATGTACGTGCGGCGGTGGCCGCGCATCTCCGCCTCGTCGCGCACGCCGCCGAGCGACATGCGCACGAACTTGCGGTTGGTCGCGCGGGCGATCGACTGCCCGAGGGACGTCTTGCCGACGCCGGGCGGGCCTACCAGGCACAGGATCGGGGCCTTCAGCTTGTCCACGCGCTGCTGGACCGCGAGGTACTCGACGATGCGTTCCTTCACCTTGCCCAGGCCGTAGTGGTCGGCGTCCAGGATCTTCTCCGAGTTCTTGAGATCCGTGGAGACCTTCGTCTTCTTCTTCCACGGCAGGCCGAGAAGCGTGTCGATGAAGTTGCGCACCACGGTGGCCTCGGCCGACATGGGCGACATGAGCTTCAGCTTCTTCAGCTCCGACTCGGCCTTCGCGCGCGCCTCCTTGGGCATGTGCGCGGCCTTGATCTTCTTCTCGAGTTCGTCGAGGTCGGCGCCCTCCTCGGCGTCGCCGAGCTCCTTCTGGATCGCCTTCACCTGCTCGTTCAGGTAGTACTCGCGCTGGCTCTTCTCCATCTGCCGCTTCACGCGGCCGCGGATTCGCTTCTCGACCTGCATGATGTCGATCTCGGTCTCGAGGAGCTGGAGCAGCTGCTCGAGGCGGCGCGCCACCTCGAACATCTCGAGGATCTGCTGCTTCTGCTCGAGCTTGAGCGGCAGGTGCGCGGCGATGGTGTCCGACAGGCGCCCGGCGCCGTCGATGCCCGAGAGGGACGTGAGCACCTCCGGCGGGATCTTCTTGTTGAGCTTCACGTACTGGTCGAACTGCGTGAGCAGCGTGCGGCGCATCGCCTCGATCTCGGTCGAGTCCGCCTCGTCGGACGCGACGGGCTCCACCTCGGCCTCGAAATTCGCCTTTTCCGTGAGCACGCGTACGATGCCCGCGCGGTGCACGCCCTCGACCAGCACCTTCACCGTGCCGTCCGGCAGCTTGAGCATCTGGAGGATGGTCGAGACGGTGCCGACCCCGTAGAGGTCCTCCGGGGCGGGTTCGTCCTTGGCCGCCGACTTCTGCGCGACCAGCACGACGTTCTTGCCCTCCTCCATCGCGGCCTCGAGGGCCTTGATCGACTTGGGACGCCCGACGAACAGGGGAATCACCATGTGCGGGAATACCACCACGTCCCGCAGGGGAAGCAGGGGCAGCACGCGGGATTCGGGGGGGGAATCGGTCATGGCGGGTTCCTGGGGATCTTCAGGCGATGTACATGGGGACTCGGCGGGGCCCGATCAAGGGGCCGGGCCGGCGGGGACGGCAGGGGACGGGGAACGGGCTAGGACTGCCCACCCGCGACCTTCGGCTGGTCCGCGTAGATGAGCAGGGGCTTGCCATCCCCGGCGATGCTGCCCTCGTCCACGACGACCTTCTGCACGTTCGACAGCGACGGCAGGTCGAACATGATGTCGAGCAGGGCGTGCTCGATGATGGAGCGAAGGCCGCGGGCGCCGGTGCGGCGCTCGAGGGCCCGCTTGGCGATCGCGGCCAGGGCGTGCTCGCGGAACTCGAGCTCCACGCCTTCCATCGCGAGCAGTTTCTGGTACTGCTTCACGAGCGCGTTCTTCGGCTCCGTGAGGATCTTCACGAGCGCGTCCGTGTCGAGTTCGTCGAGCACCGCCACCACGGGCAGGCGACCCACGAACTCGGGGATGAGGCCGTATTTGATGAGGTCCTCGGGTTCGACCTCGTGCAGGAGGATGTTCATCTCGCGCCGGTCGGTCTGCGAGCGCACCTGCGCGCCAAAGCCCATGCCCGAGCGGTCAGTGCGGCCCTGGATCACCTTCTCGAGGCCGCTGAAGGCGCCGCCGCACACGAAGAGGATGTTGGTCGTGTCGACCTGGACGAACTCCTGGTTCGGGTGCTTGCGACCGCCCTGGGGCGGCACCGAGGCGATCGTGCCCTCGATCAACTTGAGGAGGGCCTGCTGCACGCCCTCGCCGCTCACGTCGCGCGTGATCGACGGGTTGTCGCTCTTGCGGGAGATCTTGTCGATCTCGTCGATGTAGACGATGCCGCGCTGCGCCTTCTCGACGTCGTAGTCGCACTTCTGCAGCAGCTTCTGGATGATGTTCTCGACGTCCTCGCCCACGTAGCCCGCTTCCGTGAGCGTGGTCGCATCGGCGATGACGAACGGGACGTTGAGCAATCGCGCGAGCGTCTGGGCGAGGAGCGTCTTGCCCGAACCCGTCGGGCCGATGAGCAGGATGTTGCTCTTGGCGAGCTCGACCTCGTCCTGCTTGCCGCCGGACTTCAGGCGCTTGTAGTGGTTGTAGACCGCGACCGAGAGGATCTTCTTGGCCTGCACCTGGCCGATCACGTACTGGTCGAGGATCTCGCAGATTTCGCGGGGGCTCGGCAGGTCGCTGCGGGCCGCCTTGGGCGAGGTGTCGGGCGTGGCCTCCTCGCGAATGATGTCGTTGCAGAGCTCGATGCACTCGTCGCAGATGAACACCGACGGGCCCGCGATGAGCTTGCGGACCTCGTGCTGGCTCTTGCCGCAGAAGGAGCAATAAAGGAGCTCTCGCCGCCGACCTTTTCCGTCATGGATTTCCCGGTGTCCCGATTCAGGCTTCGACGCGGCTCTTGAGGACCTTGTCCACGAGACCGTACTTTACCGCGTCTTCGGCGCCCATGAAATTGTCGCGGTCCGTGTCGCGCTCGATCACTTCGATCGACTGCCCGGTGTGCTGGGCCATCATTTCGTTCAGGCGCTTCTTGAGGTACAGCACTTCCTTCGCGTGGATCTCGATGTCCGAGGCCTGCCCGGAGAACCCGCCCGAGGGCTGGTGGATCATCACGCGCGAGTTGGGCAGCACGAAGCGCTTGCCCTTGGCGCCGGCCGCGAGCAGGAACGCGCCCATGCTGGCCGCGAGCCCGGTGCACGTGGTCGAGACGTCCGACTTGATGAACTGCATCGTGTCGTAGATCGCGAGGCCCGCCGAGACGCTTCCGCCGGGCGAATTGATGTAGAGGTTGATGTCCTTGTCGGGGTTCTCGCTCTCCAGGAAAAGGAGCTGGGCCACGATGAGGTTCGCCATGTAGTCCTCGATCGGCCCGACGATGAAGATCACGCGCTCCTTGAGCAGGCGCGAGTAGATGTCGTAGGAGCGCTCGCCGCGCCCCGACTGCTCGACCACCATCGGGATCAGGCCGAGGGCCTGGGGGCCCTGGTATTCGTCTCGCATCGTTCGCTCCTTAGGCCTTCTTCGTTCCCATCAGGTCGTCGAAAGGCGTCGGCTCGTCGGAGACCTTCATCCGGGCGAGAGACCATTCTACGACGTTGTCCTCGACGCAAAGCGCCTCGACTTCCGCGAGGCGATCGCGCTGGCCATAGAACCAGCGAACCATTTCCTCGGGCTGCTCGAAGCTCTCCGCGTGCTCCTCGATCACCTTGCGGACCTGCTCGGGCCGGGCGGAGAGCGAGTTGGCACGCACGAGGTCGCCGACCACGAGGCCCAGCTTCACGCGGCGCTCGGCCCGCTCGGCGAACAGTTCCGCCGGCAGCTGCAGGTTATCGGTCGTCATGCCGCGGTTCTTGAGCTCCTCGACGGCTTCCTCGCGCATGCGGCCGACCTGCGAGTCGACCAGGGAGCGGGGCACGTCGAAGCTCGCGCAGTCGACGAGCCCCTCCATCACCTGCTCCTTCACGCGACCGGCGATGCGCTTCTTCACCTCGCGCTCGATGTTCTGGCGGATCTCCGCGCGCATGCGCTCGACGTCGCCGTCGGCCACGCCCAGGGCCTTCGCGAATTCCGCGTCGACCGCCGGCAGCTCCGGCTCGGCCACGTCGTTGGCGGTGACGGTGAATTCGGCCGTCTTGCCGCGCAGGTGCTCGACGTAGTCCTCCGGAAAGACGATCGGGAAGGTCTTCGTCTCGCCCTTCGCGAGGCCGGCCAGGGCCTTCTCGAAGTCCGGGAGCATGCGGCCCTCGCCGACCACGACGGTGAAGTTCGAGCCCGATCCGCCCTCGAAGGCCTCGCCGTCGATCTTGCCGGTGAAGTCGATATTGACCAGGTCGCCCGCCTGCGCCGCGCGCCCCGCGGGCTTGAACTTCGCGCGCTGCTTGCGCAGCGTCTCGAGCGTGCGATCGACGTCGGCCTCGGTGACCGGGGTGACCGGACGCTTCACCGGCACGGCGGCCAGTTCGCCCAGCGTGATCTCGGGGTAAACCTCGAAGACCGCCTGGTACTGGACGGCCGTGGCGCCTTCGCCCGCGGCCACCGGCTCGAATCGCGGCGTGCCGGCCACGCGGTAGTTCGCCTCGCGCACGGCGTCATCGAAGGACTTCACGACGGAGTCGGAGAGCACTTCCTGGCGGACCTGGAACCCGTAGTGGCGCTCGACCATCTTCATCGGCACCTTGCCGGGACGGAAGCCCTGCATCTTCACCGTGCGCGCGAGCTTCTTGAGCCGATCGGAAATCTCGGTCTCGAGCTGGGCGATGGGGACGGCGACCGTGAGCTGGCGCTCGAGCGGGCTCTGCTTCGTTTCGACTGCCTGCTGCATGTGGATGTCCTGTTGAGAGCCCCCCCGGGCCTCGAATCGGCCCTGCGGGGCGGGGTGTCGGCCTGGCGGCCGGTCGAATGCTGGTGCGAAAGGAGGGACTCGAACCCCCATGCCTTTCGGCGCTGGAACCTAAATCCAGTGCGTCTACCGATTCCGCCACTTTCGCGGGTGAAGCGTGGAATTATACCCGAAGCGCGGTGGCGCCCCGCCGGCCCGCATGCGCGGCGCGCCACCCGATATAATCCCGGAAAATCAGGCGTTTCCCCTCCCCTTGCCGGTCGAGCACTACGAGAACTTTCCCGTCGCGTCCTGGCTTCTTCCGGCGGCCGTTCGCCCCTCGGTGGAGGCCGTCTACGCCTTCGCGCGATCCGCGGACGATTTCGCCGACGAGGGCGATCTCCCCGACGCCGAGCGAATCGCCCGCCTGGACGACTACCGGCGCAGCCTCGACCGGATCGAACGCGGCGAGCGTCCCGCGGATCCGCTCTTCGCCCGGCTGCACGACACGATCCGCGCGCACGACCTGCCGATCCCGCTCTTTCGCGACCTGCTCGACGCGTTCCGCCAGGACGTGACGAAGAAGCGCTACGCGACCTTCGACGAACTCATGGACTATTGCCGCCGGTCCGCCGACCCGGTCGGCCGCATCATGCTCAGGCTCTTCGCGCGCGATGACGCGGCGAACCGCCGCGATTCGGACGCCATCTGCTCCAGCCTGCAGCTCATCAACCACTGGCAGGACGTCGCGGTCGACTGGCGGAAGGGGCGCGTGTACCTGCCCGAGGAGGACCTCGCGCGCTTCGGCATCACGGAGGCGCGCATCGCGGGCGCTCGCGCCGACGGGCCGTGGAAGGATCTCATGGCGTTCCAGTGCCAACGGGCGCGGGCGATGATGCGCTCGGGAACGCCCCTGGGCTCGCGGCTGCCGGGCCGCTTCGGCCTGGAGATCCGCGCCATCTGTTCGGGCGGGCTGCGCATCCTCGACAAGATCGAGGCCGTCGATGGCGACGTCTTCGCCCACCGCCCCGTGCTCGCGGGCGCCGACTGGCTCGCCGTCCTGTGGCGCGCCATCGTCTGGCGTCCCGAGCGCGCCCGGATCCTGCGATGACGCCTGACGAGTACTGCCGCGAGAAGGCCGCCGGAAGCGGCTCGAGCTTCTACTACAGCTTCCTGTTCCTGCCCCCGCCGCGGCGGCGGCCATCACCGCGTTCTACGCCTTCTGCCGCGAGGTGGACGACGTGGTCGACGAGGCGAAGGACATCGGCGTCGCCCGCGCGAAACTCGCCTGGTGGCGCACGGAAGTGGCGAACCTCTTCGGGGGGCGTCCGACGCACCCCGTCACGCATGCGCTCGAACCGTTCATCGCCAAGTTCGGCCTCGAGGCGGGGCTCATGGGCGAGATCATCGACGGCATGGAGATGGATCTCACGCGCCACCGCTACGCCGATTTCGCCTCGCTCGCCCTCTACTGCCACCGCGTCGCCGGCGTGGTCGGCCAGGTGGCCGCGCGCATTTTCGGCTACACGAACCCGCGCACGCTCGAGTACGCCGAGGCCCTCGGCCTCGCCTTCCAGCTCACGAACATCATCCGCGACGTCGGCGAGGACGCCCGCCTGGGCCGCGTGTACCTTCCGGCGGACGAACTCGCGCGCCACGGCCTCTCGCCGGAGGACATCCTCTCCCTGGCGCCGGGGTCCGGTTTCGGGACCCTGATCCGCGAGCAGGCCGCGCGCGCGAAGGCCCAGTACGAACGCGCCTACGCGCTCCTGCCGCCGGAGGACCGCCGTGCCCAGCGCGCGGGACTCATCATGGCCGCCATCTACCGCACGTTGCTCGACGAGATCGAGCGCGACGGCTACCCGGTGATGCGCGCCCGCGTGTCGCTCACGCCGATCCGCAAGTTCTGGATCGCGTGGAAGACCTGGGTCACGACATGACCGGACTTCACGTCGGCGTCGTCGGCGCCGGCTGGGCCGGCATCGCCGCAGCGGTCGATCTGGTCCGCCGGGGCGCTCGGGTCTCGCTGTTCGATGCGAACCGGACCGCCGGCGGACGGGCCCGGCGCATCGAGTACCGCGGCGAGACGCTCGACAACGGGCAACACCTCCTCCTGGGCGCCTACCGCGAAACGCTCGCGCTCATGCGGGCCGTGGGAGCGCCCGGGTCCCACCTGAAGCGCCTCCCCCTCGAGATCCGCTATCCCGACGGGCTCGGCCTCGCGGCGCCGCGCCTGCCGGCGCCGCTGCACCTCGCCGCCGCGATCGTCCTCGCCTCGGGACTCACGGCCGGCGAGCGATTCGCCGCGATCCGGCTGGGCCTGGGTGCCCGGCGCGCCGAAGCGCTCGCGCTCCCCGGCGAGACCGTGTCCGCGCTGCTCGAGCGCCTGGACCAGCCCGAACGCGTGCGCCGCCTCGTCTGGGAGCCCCTGTGCGTGGCCGCGCTCAATACGCCCGGCGAGCGCGCCGATGCCGCCGTGTTCGCCCGCGTGCTTCGGGACGCGCTGCTGCAGCGGCGCGAGGATTCCGACTTTCTCGTTCCCGCCACCGACCTGTCCGCCGTGCTGCCCGACCCCGCGCTCACCTGGCTCGGCGAGCGGGGCGCTCGCCTGCTGCTCGGCCGCCGCGTGGACACGCTCGCGCCGGACGGTCCAGGCTGGTCCGTGGAATCGCCGGAGGGTCGCGAGCGCTTCGACGCTCTCGTATGCGCCACCGCGCCGCACGAAGCGGGCGCCCTGCTCGCGTCCGTGCCGGGGCTGTCGGGCCTCGCCGCGCGCCTCGCCGCGATCGCCCACGAACCCATCACCACGGTCTATCTCCAGTACGCCGGCCGCGTGCGCCTGCCCCGACCGATGATGGCGCTCGAGGGCTCGCACGCCCAATGGCTCTTCGACCGGGAGGCCTTCGGCGGTCCGCGCGGTCTCGTCGCGGCGGTCATCTCCGCCTCGCACGCCGAAGGCTCGCTGGGCCAGGAAGTGCTCGGCACCCAAGTGCACCGGGAAGTCGGGCGCGTGGCCGGCCCCTCGAGGCCCCCGCTGGACGAAAGTCATCACCGAGAAGCGCGCCACGTTTTCCTGCGTTCCCGGCGTTTTCCGGCCCGCCGCCGAATCGGGCGCGCCCGGCCTGCTGCTTGCCGGCGACTACACCGAGGGCCCTTATCCTGCCACGCTCGAGGGCGCCGTCTCGAGCGGCCTTCGCGCCGCCCGACTTGCCCTTCTTTCCCGGACAAACCCATGATTCCGACGCCCCTTTCAATTGCCTACGATGCGCCCGCCGACCTGCTCGCCGGCCGCGTGGTCCTCGTCACCGGCGCCGGCCGCGGCCTGGGCCGCGCCGTGGCCCTCGCGTGCGCCGCGAGCGGCGCCACCGTCGCGCTCCTCGGGCGCAATGCCGACCGCCTGACGGACACTTACGACGCCATCGTCGCCGCCGGTGGGCACGAGCCGGCCGCCATCCCCCTCGATCTCGCCACGGCCGGCGACCGGGAATTCGACACGCTCGCCCAGCTCGTGCACCGCGACCTCGGCCGCCTCGATGCGATCGTCCATTGCGCGGTGCATTTCAAGCCGCTCGCGCCGCTCGCCGACCAGTCGCTCGAGGATTGGCTCGCGAGCCTGCGGGTGAACCTCGCCGCGCCCTTTGCCCTCACGCGCGCCTGCGTCCCCTTCCTGGCGGAATCCCCCGACGGGGTCGCGGTGTTCACCAGCGAGACGCATGCGATCCGCCCGGCGGCCTACTGGGGCGCTTTCGCCGTGGCCAAGTCCGGTCTCGCGCCGCTCGCCGCGATCTGGGCCGACGAGGCCGAGAAGGACGGCAAGCCGCGATTCCACGTGATCGTGCCCGGCCCGGTCGCCACGCCGATGCGCGGCCAGAGCCACCCCGGGGAAGCACGCGCGAGCCTGCCGACCGCGGAAACCCTCGCCCGGGCCTACCTGAGGGTCCTCGGTCCCGAAGGGCGGATGCTGGGGACGGGCCCGCTCGAAATAGCGACTTAGTCCACAGGCAAGCTTGCCGGGAATGGGCTAAACTAGGAGTTGCCCGAAGTTCGTCCTGTAAGTCCTTTTTTTTAAAGAACTATTGCCCTTAGGAGACGGCGCGCCCCCAAGGCAGCCCGCGAGATGCTCGATCAGGCCAACCGGACGTTCATCTGCAGCGTCGTGTTCATCGACCTCGTCGGCTATTCCAAGAAGCCGGTGGGCGAACAGATTCGCCTGAAGACCAGCCTCACGAACAACCTGTCGGCGGCCATCAAGGACATCCCGGTCAACGACCGGATCATCCTCGACACGGGCGACGGCGCCGCGATCTCCTTCCTGGGCGACCCCGAGGACGCGCTCTTCACCACGCTCTCGCTGCGCGAGGCGATGATGCAGGAAGGCATGAGCGCCACGCAGGTCGAGGCCGCCGGCGACGACGCCGTGCGCATGGGCATCAACCTGGGCCCGGTGAAGCTCGTGAAGGACATCAACGGGCACCCGAACATCATCGGCGACGGGATCAACGTCTCCCAGCGCATCATGAGCTTCGCCCGCCCGGGCCAGATCGTGGTGTCGCGCTCGTACTACGACGTGGTCTCCAACCTCGCGAGCGAATACGCCAAGCTCTTCACGTACGAAGGCTCCCGTACCGACAAGCACGTTCGCGAACACGAGATCTACGTCATCGGCCATCACGAGGGCGCGCTCAAGAAGGCCAAGGACAGCATGAAGGACCGCGCCGCCTCCACCGTGACGAACGTGCGCAAGATGGCGTCCGCCACGCAACCGCCGGGCTCGGGCACCGTCACGCTCACCGTGCCGAGCTTCGCGCGCGACAAGAAGACCCTCACGATGATCGCCCTGGGCCTTTCGGCCGTCGTGACCATCCTTGCCGTGCTGGTGTTCTTCAAGAAGGCCGACGTGCCCTCGCCCGCCCAGACAGCCGCCGCACCGGCCCGGTTGCCCGCCGCATCGACGCCCGAGCCCGCCAGGGCCGAGCCGGCACCGCCCTCCGCGGCCGCACCGGTCCCGCAGGCCGCCCCGACGGTCGAGGCTCCGAAAGCCGAGCCGCCCAAGGCGGATGCGGCCTTGCCCCCGCCCGCCCCGAAGCCCGACGCCGCCAAGGCGGCCGAGGCGGCAAAGGCGACCGATCCCGCCAAGCCCGCCACGGGAACGGTGCCGCCGGCCTCCCTCGCCTTCGCCATCCAGCCCTGGGGCGAGGTGTTCGTGAATGGCAAGTCCATCGGCGTGAGCCCACCGGTCAAGTCGCACAGGCTGCCCCCGGGCAAGTACCGCATCGAGGTTCGCAACACGACGTTCCCGGCCTACGCCGAAACCTTCGACCTGAAGGCGCGCGACGAGGTCACGATCCGCCACCGGTTCCAGTGATGCGCATGCATGCCCCGCTTCGCCCGCTTGCCGCCGTGGCGCTCGCCGCGATCGTGGCGGCGTGCGCGCCGGTGACGCCGCCGCCCGCGCAGCAACCGGTCGCCCCGCAGATCACGGAAGAAACGCTGCGGGCCCGCGCCCGCGAACAGCTCGCCACGGGCCTCAGGCAGTACGACAACGGCGACTACGACGCCGCGGTGCGCAGCCTCACGGCCTCGCTCGACCACGGCCTGCTGCCGAAGATGGACCAGAGCATCGCCCGCAAGCACATCGCGTTCGTGCATTGCCTTTCCGGCCGCGAAGTGCAGTGCCGCAGCGAATTCCGCAAGGCCTTCGAAATCGACCCCGCGTTCTCCCTGAGCACCGCGGAGGACGGCCACCCCATCTGGGGACCGGTGTATCGGGCGGTGCGCACGCAGCTCATCGCCGAGCGCGAGGCCGCCCAGGGCAAGCCGACCGCCCCCCTCGCCAAGGCGGAACAACTGCTGTCCGACGGCCTCGTCAAGTACGAGGCGGGCGATTTCGCGGAAAGCCAGCGCCTGCTCGAGCAATCGTTGAAGGAAGGCCTCCAGGGGAAGCCGGACCAGGTGCGCGCGATGAAGCACGTGGCGTTCTGTCTCTGCCTCGCCGGCAAGTACCCGGCCTGCCGCGCGCAGTTCCTGAAGATCTTCGACGTCGACCCGAACTTCGATCTCACGCCCGCCGAGGCAGGCCACCCGAACTGGACGAAGACCTTTGCGGGCGCCCGGGCCCAGGCGCAGGCGAGGCGTTCCGGTGCGCCGGTGCCCGCGCCCGCCCCGCCTCCCGCTCCCGCGGCGAAGAAGGGCTAGGCGATGATCGCGACGCTCGGCCGGTACAGGATCGTGAGCGAGATCGGCCAGGGGGCCATGGGCACGGTCTACAAGGCCGTCGACCCGATCATCGACCGCACCGTCGCGATCAAGACGATCAACCTGAACCTCTCGAAGCAGGAACTCGAGGAATACCAGGCGCGCTTCTCGCAGGAGATCAAGGCGGCCGGTCGCCTGAACCATCCGAACATCGTCACCGTGTACGACGTGGGCAAGACCGACCAGGTCGCCTACATGGCGATGGAGTTCCTCGAGGGCGCCGAGCTCAAGGACATCATCAATTCCGGCAAGCTCCTGGGCGTGCACGAGGTGGTCGACATCGCCGCCCAGGTCGCCGACGGCCTGTGGTTCGCGCACCAGCAGGAAATCGTCCACCGCGACGTGAAGCCCTCCAACATCATGGTGCTCAAGGGCGGCATCGCGAAGATCACGGATTTCGGCATCGCCCGGCTGCCCAACTCGGCCGTGAAGACGATGACCGGTCTCATCCTCGGCAGCCCGCGCTACATGTCGCCCGAGCAGGTGATCGGCAAGTCGCTCGACTCGCGCACCGACATCTTCTCGCTCGGCGTGGTGCTTTACGAGGCGCTCACCGGCGAAGCCCCGTTCGACGGCGACAACGTGAACGCCATCATGTACGCGACCGTGAATTCCGCCCCGCCGCCGCCCTCCTCGCGCAATCGCCTGGTGCCCGCGATGCTCGATCTCATCGTCGCCAAGGCGATGGCGAAGGTGGTGGACGACCGCTACCAGAGCATCAAGGAATTCGGCGACGACCTTCGCGAGGTCCGTCGCCAGCTCGATGCCGCGCGACCTTCCGTCGCGCTCAAGGCGACCACGGCGCCGCCGCCTCCGCCCCCCGGTCCTCGCGACCTGCTCGCGAGCCTGGACTCCGAGACGTCGCCTCTCAAGGCGGACGGCAAGCTCGACCGCGCCCCGATGAGCGAGGAGGAGAACGCCAAGGCGCTCGCCCTCGCGAAGAGCTTCGATTCCTTCGACGCGACGCTCCGGCTCGCCTCGATGACGAACCAGGTCGACGAGTTCGAGGAATACATCACGGCCACGCAGAAGATGCGCGCCTATCGCGGGCGGATCGAGCCGGGCAGCCCGCTGGCGACGCTCCCGAACCCCGTCATCGAGACGCCGGCGAAGGTGACCGCGTCCAGGATCGAATCGCGCGAGGGGGCCGACAAGCCGATCGCAACGGCGGGCGCCGGATCGAACTTCATCGCCCTGCTCGCCATCGGCGTGCTCGCCGTCGTGGCGATCGCCCTGCTCGCCGCGCTCCTCGCGAAGTAGCGGGCCCTAGCGCCCCGCGCAGTAGTCCACCGCCTGCGCCAGGCGCTCCACCGGCACCACTTCCATGCCCTCGATGGGCAGGCGCGGCCGGTTGGCGGCCGGCACGATCGCGTGGGTGAAGCCGAGCTTGGCCGCCTCCCGCAGGCGTTCCTGGCCGCGCTGCACGGGCCGCACCTCGCCCGCGAGGCCCACTTCCCCGAACACCACGTGCTTGCCCGGCAGCGCCTTGTTGCGAAGGCTCGAGACGATCGCGAGCGTGACGGCGAGGTCCGCGCCCGGCTCGGCCACACGCACGCCACCCACGGCGTTCACGAAGACGTCCTGGTCGAAAAGGGCGATGCCCGCGTGGCGGTGCAGCACGGCGAGCAGCATCGCAAGCCGGTTCTGCTCGAGGCCGACGCCCAGGCGCCGCGGTTGCGAGCCGTGCGCGTCGTCCACGAGCGCCTGCAACTCGACGAGCAGCGGCCGGGTGCCCTCCTGGGTGACCATGACGCAGGACCCCGGCACGTCCTCCTTGTGCTGGGAGAGGAAGAGCGCCGACGGGTTGGTCACCTCGCGAAGGCCCTTCTCCGTCATCGCGAAGACGCCCATCTCGTTCACGGCGCCGAAGCGGTTCTTGAAGGCCCGGATGAGGCGAAAGCTCGTGTGCGTGTCGCCCTCGAAGTAGAGCACCGTGTCCACCATGTGCTCGAGGACGCGCGGCCCCGCCAGCGCGCCGTCCTTCGTGACGTGCCCGACGAAGACGATGCACGTTCCCGAGCGCTTCGCCAGGCGGACAAGCTGGGCGGCGCACTCGCGCACCTGCGCCACGGATCCCGGCGCCGAGGTGAGGGCCGCCGAGTAGAGCGTCTGGATGGAGTCGATGACGGCCACGCGCGGCTTCAACTCGGCGATGGCGGACTGGATGCGCTCGAGCTCGATCTCCGCGAGCATGCGGATCTTCGCCGCGTTCACGTCGAGCCGGCGGGCGCGAAGCGCCACCTGCTGCGCCGATTCCTCGCCGCTCACGTAGAGCACGATGCCCTGTTCCGCGATGCGCGCCGCCGCCTGCAGGAGCAGCGTCGACTTGCCGATGCCCGGGTCCCCCCCGATGAGGACGACCCCGCCCTCGACGAGGCCCCCCGCCCAGCACGCGGTCGAATTCGCCGATGAGCGTGGGCAGGCGGGGGAATTCGGCGGCCTCCACGTCCGAGAGCGTCACGATCTCGCTTCGCCCTCCCAGCGAGGCGAAGCGGTTGGCGCCGGGCTTCGCCGATTCCACCGTCGATTCGACGAGGGTGTTCCAGGCTTCGCAATGCGGGCACTGGCCCTGCCACTTGGGCGACTGGCCGCCGCATTCGGTGCAGGTGAAGACGGACTTGGGCTTCGCCATCAGGGAACCTCGCGCACCGGTACGCGCGGCGCCAGCGCGCAGAGCAGCTCGTAGCCGACGGTTCCGGCCGCCGAAGCCACCTCGTCGACCGGGAGGCCCTCGCCCCACAGCACCACGTCCGAACCCACGCGGGCGCCCGGAACGGCGGCGAGATCGACGGTGATCATGTCCATGGACACGCGGCCGGCCGTCTTCACGCGGACGCCATCGACCAGGACGGGCGTGCCGCTCGGGGCATGGCGCGGGTAGCCGTCCGCATAGCCGCAGGCGACGATCCCCAGGCGCATGGCTTTCGTGGTCCGATAGGTGGCGCCGTAGCCCACCGTCTCGCCCGGCGCGAGATCCTGGACGGCAATGAGTTGGGAGCGCAGGGTCATCGCCGGCAGCAGGCCGATGCCTTCTGCGCTCCTGTGGGCGAACGGCGTCGCCCCGTAGAGCGCGATGCCCACGCGCACGGTGTCGGCATGGGCCTCGGGGTGCGCGAAGATCGCAGCCGAATTGGAAAGACTTCGGGGCAAGGCCATGCCGTTGGTCGCCTCGCCGAAACGCCGCATCGCCTCCGCGATTCCCTCCGGGCCGTCGGCTGTCGCGAAATGCGTCATGAGCGTCACCGATTTCGCCACGCCCGTCGCGGTGAGGCGCTCCAGCGCCCGGCGCGCGGCCGCGGGCGGGAACCCGAGCCGGTTCATGCCGGTGTTGATCTTGAGGTAGCAGTCGACCGAGGCGGCGGGACGGTGGGCCTCGAGGAGCCGAAGCTGCTCCTCGCCCGCGACCACCGTCGCGAGTCCCTGCCCGGCGATCTCGACGAGCTCGGCGGCCCCGAAGTACCCCTCCAGCAGGAGGATCTCGCCGGCGAAGCCCGATTGGCGCAGGCGCACGGCGCCGTCGAGCTCCAGCGTCGCGAAGCCATCGGCTCCGGGCAGGGCCTTTGCGGCGCTCGCGAGGCCGTGCCCGTAGGCATCGGCCTTCACGACCGCGAGTACCCGGGAGCGCGGTGCGGCGCTCCGGGCAAGGGCGTAATTGTGCGCGAGCGCCGAAAGGCGGATGTCGGCGCGGATCGGTCGGGCCATGGCCGCGCGGCTAGTAGCCCGAGGGGCCGGCGTAGTTCTCGAAGCGCGTGTGTCGGCCCAGGAAGGTCAGCTTCACGGTGCCGATGGGGCCGTTTCGCTGCTTGCCGACGATGATCTCCGCGATGCCCTTGTCGGGAGAATCCTCGTTGTAGACCTCGTCGCGGTAGATGAAGAGTATCAAGTCCGCGTCCTGCTCGATGGCGCCGGATTCGCGCAGGTCCGACATCACCGGGCGCTTGTTGGGCCGCTGCTCGAGCGAGCGGTTCAGCTGCGAGAGGGCGACGACGGGCACCGACAGTTCCTTCGCCATCGCCTTCAGGCCGCGGGAGATCTCGCTGATCTCGGTGGCGCGGTTCTCCGTGCCGGAGCCCGAGGCGCTCATGAGCTGCAGGTAGTCGATGACGACCAGGCCGAGCCCGCCGTATTCGCGCCACAGTCGCCGAGCCCGCGAGCGCAGTTCCAGCGGATTGAGCGCCGCCGTCTCGTCCACCAGGATCGGCGCCTCGTTCAGCTTGCCCAAAGCCGTGCCCATGCGTTCCCAGTCGCCCGTGTCGAGGCGTCCCGTGCGCAGCTTCTGCGCGTCCACCTTGGCCACCGAGCCGAGCATGCGCAGCCCGAGCTGCGTTCCGCCCATTTCCATGGAGAAGACGAGCACCGGGAGCTTGAGCTCCAGTCCCACGTGCTCGGCGATATTGAGTGCGAACGAGGTCTTCCCCATCGAGGGCCTTCCGGCCACGATCACGAGTTCGCCCGCCTGCAGGCCCGAGGTCATCTCGTCCAGGTCCACGAACCCGCTCGCGATGCCGGTCACCGCGGTGGGATTCTTGTGCAGCTCGTCGATCCGGTTCATCACCTCCGCGAGGAGGGTCGTCATCTTCTGGAAGCCCTGCGCCGAGCGCCCGCCCGATTCGCCGATCTCCAGGATCTTGGTCTCGGCCTCGTCCAGCAGCTGCTTCGCTTCGCGCCCCTGCGGGGTATAGGCGCTATCCGCGATGGACGTGCCCACCTCGGCGAGCTTTCGCATGATGGCGCGCTCGCGGACGATCTCCGCGTAGCGGCGGATGTTGGCGGCCGAGGGTGTCGCCGTCGCGAGGCCCTGCAGGTACGCGAGGCCCCCGACGCTTTCCAGCTCGCCGCCCAGCTTGAGCGATTCCGCGACCGTGAGGATGTCCGCGGGCTTGTTGTCCTCGATGAGCCGCGTGATCGTTCGCCAGAGGACGCGGTGGTCGGCCCGGTAGAAATCACCCTCGGAGATCATGTCGCCCACGCGGTCCCACGAGGCGTTCGAGAGGAGCAGCCCCCCCAGGACCGACTGCTCCGCCTCGATGGAATGCGGCGGCAGGCGAAGGGACTCGACCTGCCCGTCGGCGGGGCGGGAGGCGGCGGGGAAGCGGTCGGAGAACGGAGCGGAGGCCATGGGCGATTCTGTCACCTTCGGCCCATCGGGCACAAAGGACAAGACGGCTCGAAGGTTGTGGATAAGCTGTGCACGGACGGGAATAACCTGTGGGCAGCCGGGGGACAAAAGCGAACGGGCCGCCCGAAGGCGGCCCGTTGCCGGTACGAAGGGCCCCGAAGGGCCCGGCAGCGGCGGCTAGACCTCGCCCGCCACGTGCAGGACGATGTTCGCAAGCACGTCGGTGTGCAGCTGCAGCACCAAGGGGTACTCGCCGATGTGCTTCACCGGCCCCATGGGCATGCGGATCTCGGCCTTGGCGACCGGGATGCCCTGGGCGCCCAGCGCCTCGGACACGTCCGCGTTGTTCACCGAGCCGAAGAGGCGCCCGTCCACGCCCGCCTTGCGGGCGATGGTGATCGCGAGGCCCTCGAGCTTCGCGGCACGGTCCTGCGCGGCGGTGTGGATGTCCGCGGCCTTCTTCTCCAGCTCCGCGCGGCGGCCCTCGAATTCCTTGAGGTTCGCCGCCGTGGCGCGCTTCGCCTTGCCGTGCGGGATGAGGAAGTTGCGCGCGTAACCGTCCTTCACCTTCACCACGTCGCCGAGGGCGCCGAGGTTCACGACCTTTTCCATCAGGATGATCTGCATCGTCATTTCCCCTTAGTGAAGGTCGGTGTAGTGCAGGAGCGCGAGGAACCGGGCGCGCTTGATCGCGACGCCGAGCTGGCGCTGGTAGCGGGCCTTCGTCCCGGTGATGCGCGCCGGGATGATCTTGCCGTTCTCGTTGATGAAGTCCTTCAGGATCGCGATGTCCTTGTAGTCGACTTCCTTGATCTTCTCGGCGGTGAAGCGGCAGAACTTGCGGCGGCGGAACAGGCCGCCTCCGCGGTTGGGTTTCTTGCCGTCCTTCGCGTTGCGGCCACGGCCGCGGGGTGCGGGTCTTGCCATGATGGAATTACCTCAATCTGTATTCGGGATTCGATGTCGAGGGGCGGCGGTCCGGTTCGCCCGGTTCGCCCGGTTCGCCTCCGGGAGCCTCAGGCCGGAGCCGGCTCCGCCTTGGGCGCGTCGGCCTTGGGCTCGTCCTTCTTCTCGTCGCCGGCGGCGGTCACGTTGCGGCTCTTCTCTTCCTTCATCATCGGAGAGGGGCCCGTGACGGCCTCGCGCATCTTCACCGTGAGGTGGCGCAGGACGGCATCGTTGAACTTGAAGGCGTGCTCGAGCTCGGCCAAGGTCTCGTTGCCGACCTCGATGTTCATGAGCACGTAGTGCGCCTTGAAGATCTTCTGGATCGGGTAGGCCAGCTGGCGGCGGCCCCAGTCCTCGATGCGGTGCACGATGCCGTTGCCGGCCGCGATGGTCGCGCGATAGCGCTCGATCATGGCGGGCACCTGCTCGCTCTGATCGGGGTGCACGATGAATACGATTTCGTAGTGGCGCATGAAGTCTCCTTATGGGTGTGCCCCCGGCATGCGCATGCGGTGGGGCAAGGATGGTCGAAAGCCTCCCGGTCGAAGGTCCTGCGTTTCATCCGGGAAGCCCGCGATTATAGGGGAAAAACCGAGGAAAAACAAACCCCTTGGCGAGCGGCCTACTCCCGGTCCCGAGGGCGCTCGTAGAGGTGCTGGTAGGGAAGCCGGGGCGGGGGCTCGGGCGGGTCCTCCGGGAGCGATCGCCACCACAGGGCGAGCCCGATGCCCGGCAGGCACCACAGGGCGATCTCGACGGCCGACAGGAAGGGCACGACGAACACGCACGAAAGCAGCCACAGCCGCAGGGCCATCGACACCTGGCCCTTCTTCGGCTGCCTCAAGGGGAAACCTGGTAATAGTCGCAGTACCAGTCGACGAACCGGCGGATGCCCTCCTCCACCGGGGTCGCGGGCTTGAAGCCCACGGCGGCGCTGAGGGCGGCCGTATCGGCCTCGGTCGCCTCCACGTCGCCCGCCTGCATGGGCATCAGGTTGAGCCGGGCCTCCCGCCCGAGCGCCTTCTCGATGGCGCGGATGTACCGGAGCAGTTCCACGCGCTGGTTGTTGCCGATGTTGAACACGCGCCAGGGCGCCCAGCTGGTGGCCTCGGAAGGCGCCTCCAGGTCGAAGGCAGGGTCGGCCGACGCCGGGTGGTCGATGACCCTCACCACCCCCTCGACGATGTCGTCGACGTAAGTGAAGTCGCGCACCATCCGCCCCTCGTTGAAGACGTTGATGGGTTCGCCCGCCAGGATGCCCTTCGTGAAGAGGAAGAGGGCCATGTCCGGCCGGCCCCACGGGCCGTAGACCGTGAAGAAGCGAAGGCCGGTGCACTTCACGCCGAACAGGTGCGAGTAGGAGTGCGCCATGAGCTCGTTGGCGCGCTTGCTCGCCGCGTAGAGGGACACGGGATGGCCCACCGAGTCGGTCTCGCGGAACGGCAGGCGCGTATTGCCCCCGTAGACGGAGCTCGAGGAGGCATACACGAGGTGGGCGCCGTGGTGGCGCACCCCCTCCAGCACGTTGAGAAAGCCGGTGATGTTCGCGTCGACGTACGCGTGCGGGTTCACGAGCGAGTAGCGGACTCCGGCCTGGGCGGCCAGGTTCACGACGCAGTCGAACTTCCCCTTCTCGAAGAGCGCCGGCATGGCGACCCGGTCGGCGATGTCGCCGTGCACGAACGTGAAGCCCTCCCGGGCCTGCAGGCGGGCGAGGCGCGACTGCTTGAGCGTGACGTCGTAATAGTCGTTGAGGTTGTCGATGCCGGTGACGCGCTCGCCCCGGGCGAGCAACTGGTGACAGAGGTGGGATCCGATGAATCCGGCGGCGCCGGTGACGAGAATTTTCATGATTCGCCGGATTCTACCTGCTCGACGCCGCCGGCATCGCGTCCTGCGGCCGCGGCGGACCCGTCACCGACCGTCGCACGCCGCATTGCCAGATGGCGCCCGCCATGTTACTGATAGCCGCGAGGCGCGCGCGACACGCTCGCCGCCCTCGCCGGCCCGCGAAAAAAGTGGAATCGTGAGGCGTCGGCGACATCGTCCCGGACTTGCCGGTCGGGATCGCGCTCACCGCGGATTCCGCGTAGCCCAGGCACCACGCCATCAAGCACGGAGTTCTCACCATGATCCCTTCGACCCAACGCCCCCCCCTTCCGGCCGCCGGGCCTCACCGGATGCGGACCTTCCTGTCGATGCTGGCGTACCTCGGTCTTGCCGTCGCCGCGGCATTCGGCCCGGTCGCCGCGCTCGCGGCCACCACGGCGCCTTCGACCCTGGGCTTCGGGGGCCAGTCGATGGGGACGACGTCACCGGCCCAATCCGCGACCTTCACCAACGACGGTGGCACGCCGATCACGGTGACGAGCGTGACCGTCAACAACGCGCAGTTCTCGCCAACTCACAACTGCGGCACCCTCGCGGCCGGCGCGAGTTGCACGGTCAATGTCACCTTCACGCCGTCCGTCGTGGCCGGCGCCCTGCTGTCGACCGCGAGCGTGACAGGCAACGTGTCGATCGCCAGCACTGCCGCGGGGAGCCCCCACGGCGTCAGCCTCACGGGCACGGCCGAGAAATCGCTCGTCACCCACTACTACCGCTCGATCCTGCGCCGCGCGCCGGATGCCGGCGGCAAGACGTTCTGGGAGAGCGAGGCCACGCGCCTGGCGGGCCTGCAGGCGAACGTGAACGAGACATGGTTCGCCATGGCCACGTTCTTCTACTTCAGCCCCGAGTACACCGCGTTCGGGCGCAGCGACACGGAGTTCGTGTCCGACCTGTACAACACCTTCTTCAACCGCCCGGCCGACGCCGGCGGCCTCGCCTTCTGGACGGGCCAGATCGTGGCGGGCGTGCCGCGCGAAATCATCCTGGTCTCCTTCATGTTCTCGACGGAGTTCCAGACCTTCGCGCAGGGCATCTTCGGCACCACCGCGGCGCGCAAGGAAGTGGACACCGTGGTCGATTTCTACCGGGGCGTCCTGTCACGACTGCCGGATACCAGCGGCTTCAATTCGTGGGCGGGCCAGTTCCGCACGGCGCAGTGCTCCGGCGCCGCCGCTGTCAACACGACGGTGGAAGCGATCTCGAGCGCGTTCATGAACAGCGCCGAATACGTCGGCCGGGGCCGCACCAACGCTCAGTTCGTGGGCGACCTCTACAACGCCTTCCTGCGCCGTGGCGGCGACCAGGGGGGGGTGCTCTTCTGGATCGGGCAACTCAACGGCGGGGCCCCGCGCGCTTCCATCCGCCAGCAATTCATCACCACGCCGGAGTTCCAGGGCCGGGTGGCAGCCATCATCGCCCAGGGCTGCTTCACGCCGCCGCTCACCTGCGCCGACCCGAACGTGCTCTGCGTCGGCGGCCCGCAGTCCGAATTCTCCACCATCCAGTCGGCGATTACCGCGGCCAATCCGGCTGCCGGCAAGACAGTGCTCGTCTTCGACGGCAACTACGCGGGCTTCCAGGTGCCGTCCAACCGGAGCGGCACGCTGCAGGCCCCCTTCACCGTCAAGGCGCAGGCAGGCAATGCGAACATCACTTCCACGGCGTCCGGATCGGACGGAGACGGCATCTGGATCTCGAACGCCGACCATGTGGTCGTGGAAGGATTCCGGATCGACAACATGTCGGGGCACGGGATCGGCTGCCACAACGCGAGCTCGACCAATCCGATGGTCGGCGTGACCATCAGGAACAACACGGTGACGAACTCGGGCATCTCGAACATCTATTGCTCGAACGCCGCCGGATCGCTGATCGAGAACAACGTGGCAACGGGAGCTAAGGCCGAACACGGCATCTATCTGGCCAACGGCGGCGCCGACAACACCACCATCCGCGGCAACGTGCTGTCGGGCAACTTCCGCAACGGCCTGCACCTGAACGGCGACATCTCGATCGGCGGCGACGGCCTGCACACCGGAATCGTGATCGAGGGCAACACGATCTTCGGCAACACCGACAATGCGATGGACCTCGATGGAATGCACGACTCCACGATCCGCAACAACCTGATCTACGGCAACGGCCACCACGGCATCCGCGTCTTCCAGATCGACGCTTCGGCCGGCGCCGGCAACCTGCGCATCTTCAACAACACCATCGTGATTCCGACACCCAGCAACGGGGGTTCGCCGATCAAGCTCACCCAGGACGTGGGGGGGCACACGATCTTCAACAACATCCTGATCAACCTCGGCACCTCGGGCACGATCGTCACGGGAAACACCAACTTCAAGAGCAACTACAACGTGGTGGTGAACAGCGGCTTCTCCGTCAACGAAGGATCGACGCTGCTCAATTTCACCCAGTGGAAGGCGCTTGCCGGCGCCTACGACGCGAACTCCGTGATCTCGGACGTGAACACGCTCTTCGTGGCCCCGGGCACCAGCGATTTCCGGCTGAAGAGCGGCTCGCCCGCCGCCAACACCGGCGTGACGTCCTTCAACGGCCAGTCGGCGCCGGCCACGGACATCGCCAATGTGCCGCGTCCGCAAGGTGCCGCCGTCGATCGCGGGGCGTACGAGTCCTTCTAAGCAACAGCGCGGATCAATGCGCCTCCGCCATCCCACGCTCAAGCAAAGGGAGGGGGCGAACGCTTGGTCGCCAGAAGGCGGGTGGGGCAAGAGTGAGATGGTCCGTCATGGAACCAGGAGCGCGCGAGGCATCGACGCCGCACGCGGCAGAAAAAGCCATGGCGACAAAGTTCAGCAGTACCCCCCATGATGGGGGTGAACGACCCAAGAAGCCCGAGATCGCCTGTACTGCCGTTCAGTGCTGTCTCTGCATGGCGACACCACCGTTCGAATGCCTTGATCATTTTCGTGGTGATGCGCTTGCCAGGCGCTTGACAATTTCGCCTTGGCGCACAACGCCTGCCGCCACAAGGATATTGTGGCGGGCGCATGCCGCGTCCGTAGCCGAGGTCGCTCCTGCGGCAGTCGTCCTCGCCTCGCGATTGCAGAAGCACCCATCCCGCTCTCCGTCGCTGCATAGCGACACTTCCGCCTGACAAATCGCTTTCGCCTCGGCAACTGCGCTTGCCGAGCATCGGAATGCCGCCGTCGTTGACGCGGCCGGGCGTTCCCTAGGGTCCACCCTCGCGCCCTCCGCGGAAGCGATTTCCCCTCTCACGAAGCTTCGCAACCTCGCGGCTGCTCCGGTCTTCGTTTTCGTCTCGCGCCAAGACACGGCTGTGTCGGGTGCCCCGTCGGCACTCTATTTGCATACGCCCGTGCGCCTACTGCTTTCGAACTGGAACGACCATGAATTTGAATCGCACTGCACGCCCGAACCGTGCAGCCGTGCACGCCGCCATGAATGAGCTGTTCATGCGGATCGCCCTCTTCCTCGTCTTCTGCGCGCTTGCCGCCGCGCCGCGCCTCGCCTCGGCAGCCACGACGAACCCGGCATCGCTCGCCTTCGGCGGCCAGTCGATGGGGACGACCTCGCCCGCGCTGGCGCTGACCTTCACCAACAACGGCGCGACCACGATCAGCGTCTCGAGCGTCACGGTGTCCAGCACCCAGTTCGCGCAGACCAACAACTGCACCACGCTGGCCGCCGGCGCGAGTTGCATCGTGAACGTGACATTCACCCCGGCTGCGGCGGCAGGTGCTCTCAACACCACGGCGGCCGTGACAGGAACGCTTACGGTCATCAGCAACGCGACGAGCAGCCCCAACACGGTGGCCCTGTCCGGCACGGCGGAGAAATCGCTTATCACGCACTACTATCGCTCGATCCTGCGGCGCACGCCCGATGCCAGCGGCAAGTCCTTCTGGGAGTCGGAAGCCGTCCGCATGCAGTCGATCGGCGTGAACGTGAACGAGACCTGGTACTCGATGGCAGGGTTCTTTTTCACGAGTGCCGAGTACCTCGCCTTCAACCGCGACAACAACGGCTTCGTCACCGACCTCTACAACACCTTCTTCAACCGCCCGCCCGACATCGGCGGACTCGACTACTGGACCGGGCAGCTCGACTCCGGGATGCCGCGCGAGGTGGTGCTGGTCTCCTTGATGTTCACCACCGAGTTCGTGAACTCCATGCAGGCGATCTTCGGCAACACGGCGGCCAGGACGGAAGTCGACACGCTGATGGACTTCTACCGCGGGCTGCTCGCGCGATTGCCGGACAACAGCGGCTTCAACTTCTGGGTAGCCCGGTTCCGCAACGCCCAGTGCGCGGGCACAGGCGCAGTGACGGCGCAGGCCGAGTCGATCTCCAGCCAGTTCGCGCTGGGCTCGAGTACTCCACGCGAACTCGCAACAACTCGCAATACGTGGGCGACCTCTACAACGCCTTCCTCAGGAGAGGCGGGGATTCAGCCGGCGTGCAGTTCTGGATCAACCAGATCACCAGCGGCGCGCTGACGCGCGAGCAGGTACGCCAGCAATTCGTCGCAAGTCCGGAATTCAGCGCTCGCGTCGCAGCGGTGATCGCGCAGGGGTGCCTCACCGCCCCCGTGGCACCCACCGCCACCACCAGCGCAGCGAGCACCATCACCTCGACCGGCGCCACCCTCAACGGCAGCGTGAACGACATGGGCGCGGCCACCACGGTCACCTTCGAGTACGGCACCACCACCGGCTACGGCACCAGCGTCGCCGCCTCGCCCTCAACCGTCGCCGGGGGTGCGCGCGACGTCTCGGTGGCCGCAACGGTCGCCGGCCTCGCCCCCAGCACCACCTACCACTTCCGCGTCAGGGGCACCAACAGCGCCGGCACCACCCTGGGCGCCAACCAGAGCTTCACCACGCCGGCCGCCGCCCCCGTGGCACCGACCGCCACCACCAGCGCAGCGAGCGCCGTCACCTCGACCGGCGCCACCCTCAACGGCAGCGTGAACAACAGGGGCGCGACCACCACGGTCACCTTCGAGTACGGCACCACCACCAACTACGGCACCAACGTCGCCGCCACGCCCTCAACGGTCGCCGGGGGTGCGCGCAACGTCGCGGTGGCCGCAACGCTCGCCGGCCTCGCCCCCAGCACCACCTACCAGTTCCGGGTCAGGGGCACCAACAGCGCCGGCACCACCCTGGGCGCCAACCAGAGCTTCACCACGCCGGCCGCCGCGCCCGTGGCACCCACCGCCACCACCAGCGCAGCGAGCGCCGTCACCGCGACCGGCGCCACCCTCAACGGCCGCGTGAGCGGCATGGGAGCGACCACCACGGTCAGCTTCGAGTACGGCACCACCACCAGCTACGGCACCAGCGTCGCCGCCACGCCCTCAACCGTCGCCGCGGGTGCGGGCAACGTCGCGGTGGCCGCAACGCTCGCCGGCCTCGCCCCCGGCACCACCTACCAGTTCCGGGTCAGGGGCACGAACAGCGCCGGCACCACCCTGGGCGTCAACCAGAGCTTCACCACCCCGGCCGCCGCGCCCGTGGCACCCACCGCCACCACCAGCGCAGCGAGCGCCATCACCTCGACCGGCGCCACCCTCAACGGCAACGTGAACGACAGGGGCGCGGCCACCACGGTCACCTTCACCCTCAACCGTCGCCGCGGGTGCGGGCAACGTCGCGGTGGCCGCAACGCTCGCCGGCCTCGCCCCCAGCACCACTTACCAGTTCCGGGTCAGGGGCACCAACAGCGCCGGCACCACCCTGGGCGCCAACCAGAGCTTCACTACGCCGGCCGCCGCCCCGGGCAAGGTGTATTACATCTCGCCCTCTGGCGCGGACACCAACAGCGGTCTGTCGGGCGCCCCGTGGAAGACCTTCAGCAAGGCCTGGAGCGTCCTCCAGCCGAGCGACCTGCTGCTCGTGATGGACGGCACCTACTCCAACGTGTCGCCGCCGGCCGGCAAGTCCGGCACGGCCGGCCAGCCGATCATGATCCAGGCGGTGAACGCGGGCGCCGCCAACGTCAACGGCATCGCCCTCACGGGGAACGCCTACCTCACTTTCGTGGGCCTCCGGGTCAACGGGACGACGGCCGCGGTGGATCTGAGCAGCAACGGCGTGGGCAAGCCCTCGCACCACAATACGTTCCAGCAGATCGGCTTCAGCTGC
Source organism: Betaproteobacteria bacterium (assembly GCA_016711875.1). Taxonomy (GTDB): domain Bacteria; phylum Pseudomonadota; class Gammaproteobacteria; order Burkholderiales; family Usitatibacteraceae; genus FEB-7. Next base: position 991,277 of record JADJSD010000003.1, read on the forward strand.
ACGCCCGGCACGCTCAACGACGGCGCCTGCTACAGCCTGGGCGATGGCGCCCACCACAACGTCCTCGAGGATTCCTGGGGCTGGGGCGGCGGACGCTACACGATCCTGTGCTACGGCGGCGATGGCGGCAATCCGCCCAATCTCGGGTGCGACAACAACACCTTCCGCCGCGTGGTTCTTCGCATGGGCCCGACGTTCAGCTCGGGGGGCAATCCCCAATCCGCGCTGGGGCTCTACTACGCCTCGGGCAACATCGTCGAGAACGTCATCGCGATCGACGGCAAGGCGTCGAGCGACTCCTCGAACTCGGCCTTCTACATCACGGGGCATGCACCGCCGCCGAACGCCGACTTCAACAAGTACTACGGGATCATCGCCCTCGCCAACCTGGGCGAAGGCTTCTACCTCGACTGCCCCGGCGCGGTCTGCAACGGCACCGAGATCCGCAACTCCGTGATCTGGGGCTCGCCGGGCACGGGCCTCGCCATCGCCGCGGGGACCGGCGCGGGCGAGTCCTGCGACAACACCATCATCGACCACAACACGATCGGCCAATCGGCCTTCTTCGGCTTCGAGAACTACGCCTGCGACAGCACGACGCTCACCAACAACCTCTTCCATTCCAACGCGCTGTTCGGCGCCCGCCAGTCCCCCAGCGGCGGAGCATCACCACCAACAATCACAACGGCTATTTCAACAACACCTCGGGCGCGCGCTCGAACCTGAGCGCCGGCGCGGGCGACCTCACCTCGAATCCGAACATGCTCTACTTCCTGCGGGTCGAGGCCGGGTCGCCCCCTAAGAACGCCGGCACCCCCGGCGACATTGGCGCGAACGTGGTCAACCGGTACCAGGATGGCCTGCTCACCACCACGCCGCTGTGGCCCTGGCCGTTCGAGGCCCGGGTCAAGGCCGAGATGTGCGCCGGCGTCTCCACCGGCTTCTGCGCGAGTCCGAAGACGTTCACCCGGTACATCTGGGAATACTTGGGCAGCACGATCCCGGCGGGCATCTATCCCCCCTGACATGCCGAACGCTGCAAACCGGCGTGGAGAACACTGACCAGGTTTGGGGGTGATCGGCGTGCAAATCTGACCACCCCTGCGGTGCTGGGCCTCGGCGCTTTGCGGCGTTGAGGAGAACCTGGGGTGATCACGGTGGAGACGGTCGGCAAGATCCGGCGGCGGCACCTCGTCAAGGGCGAGAGCATCAGCAGGATCGCGCGGGAGACGGGGCTCTCGCGCAACACCGTGAAGCGCTACCTGCGCAACGCTGCAACCGATGGGTTGGAGACGGTGACGGTAGCCTTCAAGCTGGCGCTGGAGGCCGGTGCCGTGAGCAGCGACTACGTGCTCAACGCGATCAGCCGCCTGAAGGCGCCTCCTCGCTCGGCCGAGAGCGGGCGTGCGCGTCATTCGTAGTACCCGCTGGGATGCACTTGCATCATTCGGCATGGCGTGGCGACGGCGTGCTGCGCTTGATGAGCGCGGATATCGCGTACCTTTCCGGGATCCCCTGGCAAAGTACGCGACGGCCCTTTGGGGGATGTCGCGATCCTACGTGATGCCCTTGAACTATCGCTTCTGCGGCGCAATCTCGTTGCTCTTTCGTGCCCTGCGCCTGCGCCTTGCGCGCCTCTCTTATCCAACGGTACAGCGTGTCCTGCGACATCCCCAGGCGCCCGGTCACCTCATGGGCCGAGTGGCCGCGCTCGGTGACCTGCTTCAATGCCTCCGCCTTGTTCACTTCCGTGTATCGCATGCTGCTCATGACACCCCCTGTTGGGTCGTAAGTTTGCCACTCCGGCGTGCCGGCCTAACTGAGTGAGAATCACGACCATGGCGATACGAAATTGAAGTACCTCCCCTTATGGGAGTGCACGTCCCAAGAAGCCCGAGATCGCTGGTACAGCAGAGTAGTGCCGTCGCCGCATGGCGACATCCCCGTTCGAATGCCCTGATCATCTTTAGGGCGCGTTGCGTGCTGGGGGCTTGACAATTTTGTCTTGGCGAAAAATCCCGCCGCCACAGGGATATTGCGACGGGCGCATGCCGCGTCCGTAGCCGAGGTCGCTCCTGCGGCAGTCGTCCTCGCCTCGCGATTGCAGAAGCACCCATCCCGCTCTCCGTCGCTGCATAGCGACACTTCCGCCTGACAAATCGCTTTCGCCTCGGCAACTGCGCTTGCCGAGCATCGGGAATGCCGCCGTCGTTGACGCGGCCGGGCGTTCCCTAGGGTCCACCCTCGCGCCCTCCGCGGAAGCGATTTCCCCTCTCACGAAGCTTCGCAACCTCGCGGCTGCTCCGGTCTTCGTTTTCGTCTCGCGCCAAGACACGGCTGTGTCGAGTGCCTCGTCGGCACTCCTCTTGCTTACGCCCGTGCGCCTACTGCTTTCGAACTGGAACGACCATGAATTTGAATCGCACTGCACGCCCGAACCGTGCAGCCGTGCACGCCGCCATGAATGAGCTGTTCATGCGGATCGCCCTCTTCCTCGTCTTCTGCGCGCTTGCCGCCGCGCCGCGCCTCGCCTCGGCAGCCACGACGAACCCGGCATCGCTCGCCTTCGGCGGCCAGTCGATGGGGACGACCTCGCCCGCGCTGGCGCTGACCTTCACCAACAACGGCGCGACCACGATCAGCGTCTCGAGCGTCACGGTGTCCAGCACCCAGTTCGCGCAGACCAACAACTGCACCACGCTGGCCGCCGGCGCGAGTTGCATCGTGAACGTGACATTCACCCCGGCTGCGGCGGCAGGTGCTCTCAACACCACGGCGGCCGTGACAGGAACGCTTACGGTCATCAGCAACGCGACGAGCAGCCCCAACACGGTGGCCCTGTCCGGCACGGCGGAGAAATCGCTTATCACGCACTACTATCGCTCGATCCTGCGGCGCACGCCCGATGCCAGCGGCAAGTCCTTCTGGGAGTCGGAAGCCGTCCGCATGCAGTCGATCGGCGTGAACGTGAACGAGACCTGGTACTCGATGGCAGGGTTCTTTTCACGAGTGCCGAGTACCTCGCCTTCAACCGCGACAACAACGGCTTCGTCACCGACCTCTACAACACCTTCTTCAACCGCCCGCCCGACATCGGCGGACTCGACTACTGGACCGGGCAGCTCGACTCCGGGATGCCGCGCGAGGTGGTGCTGGTCTCCTTGATGTTCACCACCGAGTTCGTGAACTCCATGCAGGCGATCTTCGGCAACACGGCGGCCAGGACGGAAGTCGACACGCTGATGGACTTCTACCGCGGGCTGCTCGCGCGATTGCCGGACAACAGCGGCTTCAACTTCTGGGTAGCCCGGTTCCGCAACGCCCAGTGCGCGGGCACAGGCGCAGTGACGGCGCAGGCCGAGTCGATCTCCAGCCAGTTCGCGCTGGGCTCGGAGTACTCCACGCGAACTCGCAACAACTCGCAATACGTGGGCGACCTCTACAACGCCTTCCTCAGGAGAGGCGGGGATTCAGCCGGCGTGCAGTTCTGGATCAACCAGATCACCAGCGGCGCGCTGACGCGCGAGCAGGTACGCCAGCAATTCGTCGCAAGTCCGGAATTCAGCGCTCGCGTCGCAGCGGTGATCGCGCAGGGGTGCCTCACCGCCCCCGTGGCACCCACCGCCACCACCAGCGCAGCGAGCACCATCACCTCGACCGGCGCCACCCTCAACGGCAGCGTGAACGACATGGGCGCGGCCACCACGGTCACCTTCGAGTACGGCACCACCACCGGCTACGGCACCAGCGTCGCCGCCTCGCCCTCAACCGTCGCCGGGGGTGCGCGCGACGTCTCGGTGGCCGCAACGGTCGCCGGCCTCGCCCCCAGCACCACCTACCACTTCCGCGTCAGGGGCACCAACAGCGCCGGCACCACCCTGGGCGCCAACCAGAGCTTCACCACGCCGGCCGCCGCCCCGTGGCACCGACCGCCACCACCAGCGCAGCGAGCGCCGTCACCTCGACCGGCGCCACCCTCAACGGCAGCGTGAACAACAGGGGGGCGACCACCACGGTCACCTTCGAGTACGGCACCACCACCAACTACGGCACCAACGTCGCCGCCACGCCCTCAACGGTCGCCGGGGGTGCGCGCAACGTCGCGGTGGCCGCAACGCTCGCCGGCCTCGCCCCCAGCACCACCTACCAGTTCCGGGTCAGGGGCACCAACAGCGCCGGCACCACCCTGGGCGCCAACCAGAGCTTCACCACGCCGGCCGCCGCGCCCGTGGCACCCACCGCCACCACCAGCGCAGCGAGCGCCGTCACCGCGACCGGCGCCACCCTCAACGGCCGCGTGAGCGGCATGGGAGCGACCACCACGGTCAGCTTCGAGTACGGCACCACCACCAGCTACGGCACCAGCGTCGCCGCCACGCCCTCAACCGTCGCCGCGGGTGCGGGCAACGTCGCGGTGGCCGCAACGCTCGCCGGCCTCGCCCCCGGCACCACCTACCAGTTCCGGGTCAGGGGCACGAACAGCGCCGGCACCACCCTGGGCGCCAACCAGAGCTTCACCACCCCGGCCGCCGCGCCCGTGGCACCGACCGCCGCCACCAGCGCAGCGAGCGCCATCACCTCGACCGGCGCCACCCTCAACGGCAACGTGAACGACAGGGGCGCGGCCACCACGGTCACCTTCGAGTACGGCACCACCACCAGCTACGGCACCAGCGTCGCCGCCACGCCCTCAACCGTCGCCGCGGGTGCGGGCAACGTCGCGGTGGCCGCAACGCTCGCCGGCCTCGCCCCCAGCACCACTTACCAGTTCCGGGTCAGGGGCACGAACAGCGCCGGCACCACCCTGGGCACCAACCAGAGCTTCACCACCCCGGCCGCCGCGCCCGTGGCACCCACCGCCACCACCAGCGCAGCGAGCGCCATCACCTCGACCGGCGCCACCCTCAACGGCAACGTGAACGACAGGGGCGCGGCCACCACGGTCACCTTCGAGTACGGCACCACCACCAGCTACGGCACCAGCATCGCCGCCACGCCCGCAACCGTCGCCGCGGGTGCGGGCAACGTCGCGGTGGCCGCAACGCTCGCCGGCCTCGCCCCCAGCACCACCTACCAGTTCCGGGTCAGGGGCACGAACAGCGCCGGCACCACCCTGGGCGCCAACCAGAGCTTCACCACCCCGGCCACGGAAACCCTGTCATGCGGAATGGCGACAGTGCTGTGCGTGGGCGGCCCGCAGTCCGAGTTCGCGACCATCCAGGCGGCAATCACCGCGGCCAACCCGGCGGCCGGCAAGACGGTGCTGGTCTTCGACGGCAACTACGCGGGCTTCCAGGTGCCGTCCAACCGGAGCGGCACGCTGCAGGCCCCCTTCACCGTCAAGGCGCAGGCAGGCAACGCGAACATCACGTCCACGGCGTCCGGATCGGACGGAGACGGCATCTGGATCTCGAACGCCGACTATGTGGTCGTGGAAGGATTCCGGATCGACAACATGTCGGGACACGGGATCGGCTGCCACAACGCGAGTTCGACCAATCCGATGGTCGGCGTGACCATCAGGAACAACACAGTGACCAATTCCGGCATCTCGAACATCTATTGCTCGAACGCCGCCGGATCGCTGATCGAGAACAACGTGGCAACGGGAGCGAAGGCCGAACACGGCATCTACCTGGCCAACGGCGGCGCCGACAACACCACCATCCGCGGCAACGTGCTGTCGGGCAACTTCCGCAACGGCCTGCACCTGAACGGCGACATCTCGATCGGCGGCGACGGCCTGCACACCGGCATCGTGATCGAGGGCAACACGATCTTCGGCAACACCGACAATGCGATGGATCTCGACGGAATGTACGACTCCACGATCCGCAACAACCTGATCTACGGCAACGGCCACCACGGCATCCGCGTCTTCCAGATCGACGCTTCGGCCGGCGCCGGCAACCTGCGCATCTTCAACAACACCATCGTGATTCCGACACCAGCAACGGGGGTTCGCCGATCAAGCTCACCCAGGACGTGGGGGGGCACACGATCTTCAACAACATCCTGATCAACCTCGGCACCTCGGGCACGATCGTCACGGGAAACACCAACTTCAAGAGCAACTACAACGTGGTGGTGAACAGCGGCTTCTCCGTCAACGAAGGATCGACGCTGCTCAATTTCACCCAGTGGAAGGCGCTTGCCGGCGCCTACGACGCGAACTCCGTGATCTCGGACGTGAACACGCTCTTCGTGGCCCCGGGCACCAGCGATTTCCGGCTGAAGAGCGGCTCGCCCGCCGCCAACACCGGCGTGACGTCCTTCAACGGCCAGTCGGCGCCGGCCACGGACATCGCCAATGTGCCGCGTCCGCAAGGTGCCGCCGTCGATCGCGGGGCCTACGAAAGCTTCTAGCCGCCGCGGAGTCTCGAGGGGCTCGCGGGCTAGCGAGCAGGCGCGAGCGCCCCCACGGTCGCAAAGCCGAGAGATCGCGCCCGGAGAGCGTCGAGTATCGCCGGCAGGGCCTCGAGGGTTTGCGGCTGGTCCTCGTGGAAGAGCAGGATGTCGCCGCCGCCGACCGGCAGGCCCCGCACGTACTCGAGGAGCTCCGCGGCGCCGGCGATGAAGCTGTCGCGGCTGTCGAGCGACCAGTGAACGATCCGAAACCCCGCGCGCGCCAGAGCGAGGGTCGCGCCGGGGGTCATCTCGCCATAGGGGGGGCGGAAAAGCGGCGCTACGGGCGCGCCCACGCACTCCTCGAGCAGCGCCTGGGTGCGACGGGCCTCGGCGACGTAGGCGGGTATGCCGATGTCGCGGGCGCGGCAATGGAAGTAGCCGTGATTGCCGAGTTCGTGTCCGCGCGCGTGGATTTCGCGCACCAGATCGCGGTGGCCTTCGGCGTTCTGCCCCTGAAGGAAGAACGTGCCCCGCGCGCCTGCGCCTTCCAGCACATCGAGCAGGCGCCGCGTATGGCGCGGATCCGGACCGTCGTCGAACGTGAGACTCACGCGGGCCGGCGCGTTGCGTGGCCCACGATAGACGAAGGCCGACGGGGCGAGCCGGGCCAGGAGGGGCTTTAGCAGCGTGCCGAATGCCATGTCAGGACGCGAATGGGCGGGAAGCCGAAGCGAAAACTCGATGGTACCCCGCTGCGGCCGCCTCCCAGGTCAGGTGCATGACCCCGCGCCGGAGCGCCTGCGCATCCCAGGTCCGGTCGAGCGCCTGCGCCAGGGCCGCCGCCAACGCCTCGGCATCCCCGCCCGGCGGCAGCAGGCCGTTGGCCTCGCTCACCATTTCCGGAATGCCGCCCACGCGCGAGGCCACCACGGGACGGCCCGAGAACAACGCCTCCAGCACGACGTTCGGGCAGCCTTCGTTCAGGCTCGGCAGGCAGAAGACGTCGGCCGCACCCATCCAGGTGGCGACCTGTTCGTGGGGGCGGGAACCCATCCATTTCACCCGCGAATCCAGGCCGCGGGCCCGGATGTCGGCGAGAAGCGGCTCGCGCAGCGGGCCGTCGCCCACGAGGTACACGGTGAAGCCGGCGCGAGTGACGGCCAGCCGCGCAGCCGCATCGACGAGCCGGTCCACGCCCTTGATCTCCACCAGGCGGCCGACGAACACGATCGCCTTGCCGTCCTCGGGAAGACCCAGCTCGCGCCGGCAGGCGCCGCGGTCGCGGACCCGGAAGCGCTCGTGGTCCGCGCCGTTCAGGATCGCCACGAGCTTCTCGCGAGGCACGCCTGCCGCGGCCAGGCGCTCGGCGAGCGCCTGCGACACCGTCGTGACGGCGGCCGCAATGCGCGTCGACGCCATGACCTGCGACCACTTTCGCGGCTCGGCCGAGAAGACGTTCACGTCGGACCCGAGCGCGGTGAGCACGAGCGGGATTCGCAGGCGCCGCGCGATCCGCGCACTCGCCACCCCGTCGGGGTAGAGCCACTGCGTGTTCATCACGTCGAAGCGATGCTTGTCGTGCAGCCGCGCGATGGCCGGGGCCAGGGTGGCCTGCATGAGACTCGCGTGCAGGTTCTCGGACACCTTGGGAAGCAAGGGGTACTTGGGGCTCGCCACGCGGATGCCGTCGACCGTGTACTCGGCAGGCACTCCGGAGAAGTGCCGCCAACGCGCAGCGCCGGGCAATGCCCAGTCCGGGAACCACGGGAGCGGGCAGACGACGGTGAGCTCGGCAAGGCAGGCCAGGCGGCGCGCCAGCTGGTGCACGAAGATCCCGCGCGTGGGCTCCGTCGGCGTGGGGTAGAGGTTGCTGACGAGGAGCAGCTTCAACGTCGGGAGGTCATCGGTCGAATTCGGCCGGGATCGGCGTGCCCAGGTACTCCCAGAGATAGCGAGTGAGGCGCTTGCCGCTGCGGCAGAATGCCCCTTCAGGCACGGCGCACAGCTCTTCGCGAAGGCGCTCTTCGTGAGGCCACGGCCAGAGGTCCTCGGCGGTCAACCGGCCGTCGTGATAGCGGCGCGTGACGGTGGCACCGATGTCGCCGCCCTCGCCCGCCTTGCGATAGGGCGAGGCGGGATCGACCCGCAGCAGATGCCGGATGCCCGGATTCGAGGAGAGGTCGCCGGTACCGGCGCGCACACCCGAGCGGGCGCCCGCCAAATTGCCGAAGTAGCCGTTGTGGTGTGCCGTCGGCGTGCTCCCGGCGCTGGGCGACTGGCGGGCGCCGAAGGCCTCGTTCTGGACGATCGCGCTGTTGGTGAGAGTGGCGCCCTCGCAGGCATAGTTCGCGTATCCCACGCCCCGGATCGTCGCGCCGAGCGTGTTGCGGTCGATCACGGCCCCCACGCAGGAGTCGCCGCCCTTGCGGCCGCTGGCGATGGCCACCGCAAATTCGGTGGCACCCCAGAAGACGGAATCGCGCACCTCGACGCGGTCGCAGATCGCGCCGGGGCAATCGACGTAGAGACCGCCACCCCGATTGCCGAGCGCCACCACACCGAGGAAGCGGTTGCCGTCGGCCCGTGGCGGCGGGGCGTGGCCGGTCACGTAGAACGCGGCGTTGGACGAGTTGCTCGCCGCCGCGCCATCGAGGGCAACCACGTTCTCGACCACGTTGTGGCTCGCGTAATAGAGCGCGAGCGAGGCCTGGGGATTGCCGCTGCTGCTGCGGGCCGGACCCATTCGCAACACCACGCGGCGGAAGGTGTTGTGGTCGCAGCCGAGGTTGGCGGGCTCTCCGCCCGGGCCGCCGTAGCAGAGGATCGTGTAACGCCCGCCGCCCCAACCCCAGGAATCCTCCAGCACCACGTGGTGCGTGCCATCCCCCATGCCGAAGCAGGCGCCGTCGTTGAGCGTGCCGGGCGTGCAGCTGAAGCCGATCTGGCGGAAGGCCAGGTGGTGGGATGGCTTGTCGCGGCCCGCGCTCATCACACCGACCGCACCGGCCCTCCCGTCGATGCGGAATCCCTCGATGACGAGGTGCGCATTGCCCTTGAAGAGCAGTCCCTCCAGCTGCGCGCCCCCCGGACGAGATGCACGGAAAGTGATCGGGCGCCCGGCTTCCCCGGCGAGCTCGGCAGGCGGGGAAGCCTGTTCGTACTTCCCGTCCGCGACGACCACCGTGTCTCCCGGCCGCACTTTGAGCCAGGCGTGCGCCCACGTCGCCCAGGGCGCACCTGCCTGCCCCGAAGCCCGATCGCTGCCGCCGGGCGCCACGTGGTAGGTCGCCGGGGCAGCGGGCGGGCGTGGCTGCGCGAGAGCGCCGGCGCAAACGAAGGCCGCCAGGACCATCGCGAGGCGCGCGAACGCGCCCAGGAACGCATGCGGCATGTCAGGGCGGATAGATGCCCGCCGGGATCGTGCTGCCGAGGTATTCCCAGATGTACCGGGTGAACGTCTTCGGACTCGCGCAGAAGCCGGTGGAGACGCCGGCGCACATCTCGGCCTTGACCCGGGCCTCGAACGGCCAGGGCCACAGCGGCGTGGTGGTGAGCAGGCCATCCTGGTACCGGTTGACCACGTTCGCGCCAATGTCGCCCGGAGTGCCGGCGTTCTTGTAGGGCGACCCGGCCTCGACCCGCAGGAAGTAGAGCATGTTCGGATTCGAGGTGAGGTCGCCCGCGCCGGCGCTCAGGTTCGAGCGCGCGCCCGAGGTGTTGTTGAAATAGCCGTTGTGATTGTTGGTGGTGATGCTGCCGCCGCTGGGGGACTGGCGGGCGCCGAACAGCGCGTTGGAATGGAAGAGGTTGTTGGTGAGCGTCGTGCTGTCGCAGGCGTAGTTCTCGAAGCCGAAGAAGGCCGATTGGCCGATCGTGTTGTGGTCGATGATGGTGTTGTCGCAGGACTCGCCCGCGCCGGTCCCCGCGGCGATGGCGAGGCCCGTGCCCGGCGATCCCCAGATCACGGAGTTGCGGATCTCGGTGCCGTTGCAGACCGCGCCGGGGCAGTCGAGGTAGAAGCCTTCGCCCAGGTTGGCGAGGGCGATGATCCCGTAGTACTTGTTGAAGTCGGCGTTCGGCGGCGGCGCATGGCCCGTGATGTAGAAGGCCGAGTTCGAGGAATCGCTCGATGCCTTGCCGTCGATCGCGATGACGTTCTCGACGATGTTGCCCGAGGCGTAGTAGAGCCCCAGCGCGGATTGGGGATTGCCCCCGGGCTGAACGTCGGGCCCATGCGAAGAACCACGCGGCGGAAGGTGTTGTCGCACCCGAGGTTGGGCGGATTGCCGCCATCGCCGCCGTAGCACAGGATCGTGTAGCGTCCGCCGCCCCAGCCCCAGGAATCCTCGAGGACGTTGTGGTGGGCGCCATCGCCCAGGCTGTAGCAGGCGCCGTCGTTGAGCGTGCCGGGCGTGCAGCTGAAGCCGATCTGCTGGAACGTATTGTCGTGCGAGGGCTTGCCCACGCCGTTGCTCCTCAGATCCACCGCGGCCGTCGTCCCGTTGACCCGGAGGCCCACGAAAGTGAGGTAGGCGTTCCCCGTGAGGGCGATGCCGTTGACGTTGGCGGCGCCCGCGTTCACCGCCTGGATCATGATCGGCTGGCCGGCCGTGCCGGACTTGCCGGCCGGCGGCGACACGTTGGTGTAGGTGCCGTCCATCACGAGCAGCAGGTCGCTCGGCTGGAGGACGCTCCAGGCCTTGGTGAAGGTTCTCCACGGCGCGCCGGAAAGACCGGTGGCGGAGTCCGAGCCCGTCGGCGAGACGTAGAAGATCCGTCCCAGGCATCCCTGGGCGACGATGGCGGAGACACGCCCCTGGAACTCCGCGCTCGCGATGAACTGCTGGCGGATCGCGTTGCGCGTGGCGCCGGCCGTGAGTTGCGCGATCCAGAATTGCACGCCGGCCAAGTCGCCGCCGCGCCGCAGGAACGCGTTGTAGAGATCGCCCACGAACTGCGCGTTGCTGCGGTTGCGCGCCGCGTACTCGCTGCTGTTCTGGAAGGCGCTCGAGATCGTCTCGGCCTGCGTGCTGACGGCGCCGGCGCCCGCGCACTGCGCGATTCGGAACTGCTGCACCCAGAGGTTGAACCCGGCGGTATCGGGCAGCCGAGACAGAAGCCCACGGTAGAAGTCCATCACCGTGTCGACTTCCTTGCGCGCCTGCACGTTGCCGAAGATGGCCTGCGTGAAGGTCTGGAACTCCGTCGAGAACATGAAGGAAACGAGCACCACCTCGCGCGGCATTCCCGCGGTCAGCTGGGACGTCCAGAAGTTGAGCCCCCCCGCATCCGGCCCGCGGTTGAAGAAGGTGTTGTAGAGGTCCGTCACGAAGGCCGTGTCGTTGCGGGCGAACGCCGCATACTCGGCGCTGAAATAGAAGAACGTCGCCATGGCGTACCAGGTCTCGTTCACGTTGGCGGCGAGGCCGGCCAGGCGCGTCGCCTCGCTTTCCCAGAAGGCCTTGCCCCCGGCATCGGGTGCCCGCCGCAGGATCGACCGGTAGTAGTGGGAGACGAGCGACTTCTCGGCCGTGCCCGCCAGCGTCGCGGCGTTGGGGCTGCCCGCGCCGGTGCTGGTGACGCTGAGCGAGCCGGCTACAGGGACAGTCGAATTGACCGCGCCGGCGGCGATCGCGGGGTTGAAGGTGACGTTGATGGTGCAGGAGGCGCCGGCACCCAGCGACGCCGGGCAGTTGTTCGTTTGCGCGAACTGCGCCCCCACCGATACGGCCGAGACGGTGATCGAAGCGCCCGCGTTGTTCGTGAAGACGAAAGCCTGCGCGGGGGAAGCCGTGCCCATCGACTGGCCGCCGAAGTCGAAAGTCGCCGGCGCGAGGGTCGCTCCCGACGCGAGACCGGGCAGCGCCACTGCGGCGGCGACAAGCGCCCGGACGGCGGCCTTCCAAAGGCGACGGCTGGTGGGGGCGAGGTGATCGGGGCTTTCGGTTTCGGGGTCGTGCATACGGCCTCCGGCAGAAATGAGGGATGCGGCGCACCACCCTGGGAGCAGATGATGCTTGATTTGCAGGACCATTGCCAACCGAACGACGACCGGCGACCGCGGAAAAAGCCTCAATCCCCGGGCGGCTTTTCCGGTAGCCGGCCGGCCCCGAAACGGCCGCGCAGCAGCGCGGCGAGGTCGTTCCGCTCGTCCGCACGCAGGCCCACGCGCCAGGAAAACAGCAGGAATCCCGCCAGCAACACGCACTTTGCCGCCAATTCGATCACGAAGCCATGCCCGCTCGCGGCCAACCCGGAGAAGTGGAACCCGACGGTCAGGGCCGCGATGGCAGCCAGTTGGGGGTAGTCGTAGCGGACCGGAAAGTACCGCTGCGAGAACCGATGATAGGCCACGATCGAGACAACCGAGGTGACGAGGGCGGCAACGCAGGCGCCCGGGAGACCGAAAGCCCAGATGAGCGCCAGGCTTCCTCCCGCGTGCACCGCGGCCTGCAGCAGGTTGATGTGGAAGACGTGGTGGGTGTTCTTGCTCCAGAAGATGCCGGTCTGCGTGGGATAGGCAACCACGCGAAGCACCGCGGCAGCCACGAGAACGGGAAGCAGCCGCTCCGCCTCCCAGTACTCGGGCGTCGCGATCAATCGCAGCACCGGACCCGCGAAATAAAGCAGCCCCAGGGCGCAGAAGCAGGTGCCGACCATCAGGTAGCGCATGATCCGCGCCTGCAGTTCCGCCGCGTTGCCCTTTTCCATGATGGTGTATCGAAAGGACCCGTACGCCTGCCCGAAAGGTTCGCCGATCAGGTCCGACAGCAGCTTGGCGAACTTGGTGGCGAGCGCGAAGAGGCCGAGTGCCTCGAGATCGAGCAGGCCGTTGACCAGCAGGCGGTCGACGTTGCCGCCGACAACCCCGATGATCGTCGACCAGAGAAAGGGCAGGCTGTACTTCAGGACCGGCATGAGCTTGGCCCGTTCGAACCGCAGGCCGCATTCGCGCGCGACCAGGACCGCGAGCAGCACGAATCCCGCGCCCACCGCGGCCAGGTTGCCGATGAGCACGCCCGTGACGCCCGCCTGGAATCGCGTGACCAGCACCACGTTCACCGCCACCTGAACGAGCAGCTTGCCGATGGCCACCCCGACGTAGAGCATCGACCGCTCGCGGGCGCGCACGTAGGAGAGGCAAACCTGGGTGGCGAGTTCCAGCACCACGGTGGCGAGGATCAGCAGGATTCCCGGCGCCATGGCGCCGTCCTGGAAAACCCAGCGCGCGAGCGGCCCTGCGGCGATCGCTATGGGCAGCACGCCCAGCCCTCCGATGGCCAGCGTGGCGATGAGGTTCGTGCTGACGACCGCGTTGCGATCCGCCTGTTCCTGATAGTCGAAGTAGAAGCGCAGAGTCGCGTGCGCGATGCCCACGGACAGGAGGCCCTGCGCGAGGGACGCCACCACGTAGAACAGCTCGAGTTGGCCGTATTCCGCCACGCTCAGGTAGTGCGTATAGACCGGCAGCAGCACGAAGGCGCCGAGCCGGTTCACGGCATTGCCGAGTGCGTAGATCGTCGAATGCCGGAAGAACCGGCCGACGTCCTTCTGGCCTGCGATCATGCGGCCTGCGTCTGGTCTAACGGCAGGGCGGCGAGGATCGCGGACATGGTGTCGAAGCGGAAGTCGTCCAGCAGACGGCCCAGGCGGGCCTCGCACTCATCGAGATTCACGTAATGGCGGAACCGTGATCCGGCAGGCGCCCGTGGCATGCGCGGCTGGCCCGGGTCAACCTCCCAGGGGTGCAGGTAGAAGACGAAGGGCTGCCCGCGCGCGTTGAGCCGGGCCAGCGCCCATCGCGTGAAGCCGTAGGGGAACAGTCGGAAGTAGCCGCCGCCGGCCACGGGCAGCGTGGCCGGCCCGTATTCGAGAACCGAGATCGGGAACTCGACCAGCCGGTGCCCGGCCGGCGTCGTGAGAAGGTGCGGGCGCGTCGGCGAGCCCGGGATCCCGTAGCGGTCGTGCCGCATGGGAAAGATGCTGGAGTCGTAGCGGAAGCCCTCTTCCGCGAGTATGTCGAGCGCCCAAAGCGAGCGCCGCGTGATGGAGTACGTCGCTGCCCGGTAGCCGAGAACCGGCGACTGGCACTGGTCCTCGAGAATTGCCTTGGACTCGCGCGTCTCGCGCCGAAAGACATCGGGCGTCTGGGTGTAGACGAGGCGGTGCGACAGTCCGTGCGAGGCGACCTCGTGCCCACCGGCGACGATGGCGCGGACGATCGACGGATCGCGGCGCGCCACGCATCCCAGCACGAAGAAGGTCGCGTGTATGCCGCGCGCGGCGAGCATGTCGAGGATGCGGCCGGTGTTGGTCGCCACGCGGCTCTCGAAGCCGTCCCAGTCGGCGCGGTCCACCACGCCGGCGAATCCTTCGACCTGGTAGTAGTCCTCGACGTCGATGGTGAAGGCGTTCCTCACGACGCGATCCGCTCCCGGCCCCGGTTCAGGCCGAGCGTGCGCAGCGCCGCCTTGGCCGCCAGCCGCGCGGATCTGCCGGAAAAGCCTGCATGCCAGGGCATGACGCTCCAAAGCGCCTTCAGGTACTGCCCCGTCTCCATGTAGGTCTCGCTCGCTTCGTGGTACGCGTGGTGGAGCATCTCGCGCCGCAGCCCCGGCCAGTCACGATCGATCCACTCGACGCCTGTGCCGACGAGGGAATCCATCTTTCCGATGATGCGAAGGCGGCCGTCTCGCATCTTCTCGGGATTGCGCGACAGGCTCGACGGATGGATCCGGTAGATCGCGACCACCTCCGGAAAGTGAAGGAAGCGCTTGCCCTTCAGCAGCATCCGGATCCAAAGGTCCTTGTCCTCCAGCGTCCGGCACTGCTCGTCGAAAAAGCCGACCTCGGCAGCCGCGGCCCGGCGGAACATGGTGGTGTTCACGGACACGAAGTTGCCCCGCAGCATCCGCTGGCAGGCCCGCACGGGGCCCAGTTCGTTCACGCCGTACGGCTGGGGAGGAATCCTTCGCAACCCGGCGACATCGGCGCCGTACTGCAGGTCGGACGAAAGAAAGATGAGGTCCGCGGCGGGATGGAGATCGAAGAGCTCGAGCTGCCGCTCGATCTTGTGCGGATACCAGGCATCGTCGGAGTCGAGCAGGGCGATGAACGGCGAATCGGAGCTCGCGATGCCGAAGTTGCGCGCGCCGGCCAGCCCGCGGTTGTGACTCTTGCAGTAGCGGATGCGCGGATCGTCGCGGCTGGCGATGAGCGCTTCGAGCGCCGCGGTGCAGGCCTCGCCGGATCCGTCGTTGACTACGACCACGCGGATGTCACGGAAAGTCTGGGCGAGCGCGCTGTCCAGCGCCTCACGCGTGTAGGCGTCTGGCGTGTTGTAGACGGGGATGATGACGTCGACCTGGGGCATCGCGGACAGCCGCTCGCAAGGCAGGGAATGATGCCACACTAGCGCGCTGCGCGAGCGCACGTATGTTGTTGGAGTTACAGGCGTAACCCGGTCGTAGCGGCCCCGTCAGGGGGGTCGGTTAGGATGCTGGCGCGATGCTCTTCTTCTGGCTGTACCTCTGCTCCCTCATCATTGCGCCGCAGCTCTGGCTCGAGCCGTTCGTGGGCCTGCGCACGGACGTGCTGCTCTTCCCGCTGTGGTTCCTGTGGCTGCTCGCAACCGGCCGGGCTGCGGACCTCGTGCGGCTGCGCTCGCAGGACTGGTTCTTCCTCGCCTTTGTCGCCTGGATGGTCGTCTCCATCGTCGTGAACCCTCCGAATCCTTACGCGGAGCTCCTCATCACGACCTATGCGAAATGGTTCGTGCTGTACCGCTTCGTGATCGCCACGGTTCCGAGCCTGGCGCGGATCCGGACCACGCTCCTGCTGCTGCTCGCCATCGGACTGCTCATCGCCGTCGAGGGGATCCAGCACATGCACAGCGAGGACGGGCTGGGATGGGCGGGACAGTCGTTCGCGTGGATGGACGAGCAGGCAGCCGCGGCGGGCCTGGCGGGCCGCACGCGCTGGGTGGGCATCTTCGACGGGCCTGGCGTGTTCTGCGTGATCTACACCATCACGCTGCCCGTCGCCATGCACCTGGCGATGCCGCCGTTCGGCTGGGTTACCCGCTTCGCCGGGGCGGGCATGACCGGACTGCTGCTGCTCGCCACGTACTACACCGGCTCGCGCGGCGGGTTCCTGGCGACCGTGGGCGTCTTCGGGCTCTTCCTGCTCACGCGCCTCAATATCTCTGTGCCTCGCATGATGCTCGCCGTGGGGGCGATGCTCGTCGTCTTCCTGGCCGCGCCGAGCCACCTCACTTCGACCTCGGATTCCCACGGCTCGGCGCAGCACCGCGTGTCGATGTGGGGCGAGGGCATCGAGATGGTCGAGCAGAACCCGGTATTCGGAATTGGCCGCGGAAAGTTCGCCAGCTACACGGGACGGCTCATCGCCCACAATTCGGGCATCGAGATCATGGGCGAGATGGGCCTGCCGGGAATATTCCTGTGGCTGGGGATGATCTACCTCGCGTACCGCAACATCTTCGCCGCGCGGGCAGGAATCGAGGATCCCAAGGACAGGGCCTACCTGATGGCGCTCGCCCTCGCCCTCGCCGGCTATCTTCTCAGCTCCCTGTTCGTGACACTGGAGTACGAGACGCTTTACATCCTCCTCGCCCTCGCGGCGGCGGCCGGCCGGCACGCGAAGGTGCCGCCTCCCTTCACTCGACGCGACGCGTTGTTCGTCGCGGGCATCGTGGTCGCCTTCTTCGTCGGCTTCAAGTCCCTCGTGATGCTCTACTTCTGACATGGCCGGCTCCCGTCCCCCGATGCTGGGCCGCGGCAAGAAGGACGCCGCGGCGTGGGCTGCCCATGCCACGGGCGCGCTGCGTGTGGCACTGCGCGCCCGCGGCGGCTTCGCCCCGCGAATCCTGGCCTACCACCGCGTCTGGGACATCGACGACGAGTCTCGTTTTCCCTGGGACCCCGAACTCGTGAGCTGCGGGGTGGAGGAGTTCGCCTGGCAGATGCGCTGGATCGCGCGACACATGGACCCGGTGCCGCTCGCGACGGTGATCGACGCGCTGGAGGGGCGCGGCAGGCTGCCGGCGCGCGCGGTGGTGGTGACCTTCGACGACGGGCACCGAGACAACTACACGCACGCCTTCCCGGTCCTGCGCGAGACGGGCGTGCCCGCGACAGTCTTCCTCTCGACCGACTACATGGATTCGGGCCGGACCTTCTGGTTCGACCGCGTGGCCCACCAGTTGCACGCCACGGACCGGCCGAAGGTGGCCATCGCCTCGCTCGGGCTCGCATTCGCGCTCGCGGCGCCCGAAACGCGGCGCCGGGCGGCGGACGAAACGCTCGCGGCCATGAAGCGCGTGCCTGAGGCCGTGCGGCTCGCGGCGCTCGACGAGCTGCAGACGGCCGCCGGCGTCGCCGACGGCGCGCAGGGCAGCGGTGCGCTCTCCTGGGCCGAGGTCGCCGCCATGCGGGCCTCGGGCCTGGTCGCCTTCGGCTCGCACACCGCCTCCCACCCGATCCTCTCGCGTCTCGACGAGGCGCAGATCCGCGAGGAGCTCGGGCGGTCGCACGCCGAACTCGTGGCGCGCGACCTGGGCGACGCCGAC
The DNA here is from genome assembly GCA_016711875.1 of Betaproteobacteria bacterium. Lineage (GTDB taxonomy): Bacteria > Pseudomonadota > Gammaproteobacteria > Burkholderiales > Usitatibacteraceae > FEB-7. The sequence continues at coordinate 1,009,215 of JADJSD010000003.1, forward strand.
GTGCTTGCCTACCCGGTGGGCGGCGACGAGGCCTACGACGAGCGCGTGGTGCGCATCGCGCGCGAATGCGGCTACCGGCTCGGCATCAGCTACACGCCCGGCGTGAGCCGATTTCCCTTCGAGGATGCCTTCCGCGTGCGCCGCCTGCACGTGGAGCGCTACACGACGCGCGCCCGCTTCGCCGCCATGCTCGCGCTGCCCGAGGTCTTCGCTTCGTGACCGACGATCGCCCATGGGGCTCGGTCATCGAGGCGGCCTGGCGCGCACTCGAACAGGGCGGGTGGGAATACCTCTTGCCCGACGGCCGCGGCCGCCGCTGGCTGTGCGTGGACCTGCTCCGGGGTGCGACGACCAGCTACCTCGCGCCGTTGTGCGCGTCTCTCGACACGGTCTGCCTTGATCCCGCGCACGTGGCGGACGTGCACGCCTCCTTGCACCTGCTGGAGCAGCGCAACGTGCGGGTGCACGACGGCATCTTTCCCTCCACCGCGCCCGACGGATTGCCTTTCGACGGGTTCGTGCTTCACGACCTGCACGGGTGCCTGGACGAAGCCACCCGCGAACGCTGCCTCGCCGCCGCCCAGGCGGCGCTCGGCCCCGACGGATTCGCTTTCGCCACGGCCCGCAACCGCTTCGGCTATTCACGCCTGCGCGAGCGCGGCGGCGCGCCCGGCACGACGCCCGCAGCCCTCCGGCGACTGCTGGGACGCGGACACACGACGCTTCACCCGTTCATCTGCAATGCCGACGGCCGCCTGCTCGACGTGATCGCCCCGAGCGGCTACGTGTCGGCGAAGAATCCCGCGCGAATGGGCGAGCGGCTTCGCCGGCTCGTCCTCGGCCCGTCGCTCGCGCCGCTCCTGAGCCCGGCCTTCGGCATCGTGGCGCGCCCGGACGGCGCACCGAAGCGCCTGCTCTACCTCGTGGTCGACGAGGCCGTCGGGCGGGGCCTGCTGGCCGCCGGTGCCACCTTCCGTCGCTGGCACGTGCTGCGCGGCGGCAAGGCGATCGTCTCGCTGGGCCCGCCGGGTCGCGGCTTCGGCCAGGTCATCGCGGTGTTCGCACGAGGGCCGCAGGCGATCGGCAGGCGCGAGCGCGAATTCGTCATGCTGGAGCGATTGGCGGACCTGCCCGCGAACCTCTCGGGTCGCATTCCTCGCGCCCATTTCCGCACCGACGTGGCCGGCACGCCCGCCTTCCTCATTGAGGAGCTGGCGGGCATCACGCTGGATGCGCCGGCGCCCCATCTGGAGGCGGCGACGCGGGAAGCGGCGGCATTCGTCACCCGACTGCACGTCGCCACGCGGCGCGCGCGCGATTTCGGCCCGGACGACTTCGAGCGCCTGGTCGATCCCTGGATCGCGACGGCCGAATCGCGCTACCCGCCGCTTGCAGACGCCCTCGCGCGCCTGCGCCCCGCCCTGAGATCGGCACTCGCCTCGCAGGCACTGCCCGTCGTCTGGATGCACGGCGACTACAAGGTCGAGAACGTGATCATCGATCCTTCGGACGCCCGCCTGGTGGGGGTCATCGACTGGGAGCACACCCAGCCCGAGGGACTGCCGTTCATCGACCTGTGGTATCTGCTCCTCTACAACCGCGAGATACGGTACGGCACCCACTTCTTTCCCGCCGTGGAGGCCTTCACGGCGCCGGAGCGGATGCAGCAGGAGTTACGTCAGGCGAGCGAGAAGTACGGGAAGGCGCTGGACATCAACGCGAAGGCGTGGCGTGCGCTCGCCGGCGCCTTCATCGCGCACCACATCGGCAGCCGGGTCTACTACCCGGCGACGGACCCCTCGTCCATGGCGCAAATCCGCGCGGCGGTCGAGGCCTGGCTGGCATGGAGAGAAACATGATCGAAGGGATTTTCTGGGCGAGCGCTCTGCTGGTCGCCTACCACTACGTGCTGTATCCCCTCGGCGTGATCGCCCTGGCGAGGTCGCGCCCCGAACCCCGCCCGGGCGACCCGGCGCAATGGCCGTCGGTCACCTTCGTGATCGCGGCCTATAACGAGGAGCGGGTCATCGACTGGAAGATCCGCAACACGCTCGAACTCGACTATCCGCGCGAGCGCTTCGAGGTGATCGTCGCGTCCGACGGCTCGAACGACCGCACCGGCGAGATCGCGAGTTCCTACGCGGCGCGGGGCGTGGTGTCCCTGCACCAGCCCGAACGGCGCGGCAAGACCGCGGCGCTCAACCGGGCGGTCGCCGCGGCGAAGGGCGAGATCGTGGTGTTCTCCGACGCCAACAACGAATTCTCCACCGACGCGATCCGCGTGCTCGTGCGGCACTTCGCGGACCCGGAAGTGGGCGGCGTGTGCGGGGCCAAGCGCATCAAGCCCGCCGAGGAACGCGAATCGTCCATGGGCGACAGCCTCTACTGGCGCTACGAGAGCGCGGTGAAGGTAGCCGAGAGCCGCATCCACACCATCAGCAACGCCGACGGCGAGATCTTCGCCATCCGCCGCTCGCTCTACCGCCACGTGCCCGAGCACATCATCAACGACGACGCGGAGATCACGCTGAACCTGGTCGACCAGGGCAAGCGCATCCTCTACGAGCCGCAGGCCCGCTCCTTCGAGTACGCCTCGCTGCACATCCGCGACGACTTCTTCGTCAAGGTGCGCATGGTCGCCGGCGGCTACCAGACCCTCGCGGAGCACGCGCGCGAGCTGCTCCCGTGGCGATCATGGTTCACCTGGTCGTTCTTTTCGCACAAGACCCTTCGATGGCTGGCGCCGGTGTTCCTGATCCTCGCGCTCGTGTCCTCGGCGGCGCTCGCCGCCCGGCCGTTCTACGGTTTCATGCTTGCGGCGCAGGGGACCTTCTACGCGGTGGCGGCGCTGGGCGCGCTGCTCATCGGCCGCATGCGGCTGCCGCCGCCGATCTACGTGCCTTACTACTTCACTGTGATGAACACCGCCGCCTTCATGGGGCTCGTGCGCTTCCTGCGACGGACGCAGACCGTGCACTGGCGCCGGGCGCAGCGCTAGAGGGGAGCCGATTCATGCGCTCGTTCGTCACGGAACTCGTGCACCTGTTCCTGCAGGTTCCCCTCTGGATGTTCATAGCCCTCGCGGCGGCGGCGGCCTGGTCATGGCGCGCGCCGCGGGGCAGTCACCGCCGGCGATGGCGCTGGCCGCTCGCGATGCTGGCCGCGCTCTTCTGGATCCTCACGGCGCCGGCGCTCCCCGTGACCGTCGAGTCGAACCTCGAGCATGTCTACGACGCTCCCCGGATAACCGATGCCGACCGCAGCGCGGACAATGTGATCCTGGTGCTCACGGCCGGCTGGCTGCGCAAGACGCGCGACGGCTGGGACCAGAGGCTCGGCGAGGCGGGCTGGGTCCGGACCGTCGAGGCCGTGGACCTGTGGAAGCGCATCGGCGGGCGCATCCTCATCACCGGTGCGCCCACCCCGGACGGCCGGGACTCGGCCGCTGCGGCCATGGGCCGGCTCGCCATGCGCCTGGGCGTGCCCCCGGAGGCCGTTCTCGTCGAACCCCGGGCGGCCAACACCCACGAGAACCTGCTTTTCTCGAAACGGATGGTGGAAGGCAGGCGCGCTCGCATCTGGCTGCTCACCAGCGCGCTTCACATGCCACGAAGCGTGGCCACGGCCCGCGCGGTGGGCATGGAAGTGACGCCCTACCCGTGCGATTTCCGCGCGAACGAGGTACTGGAGTGGACCGACTACTTCCCCTCCAACCAGGCGCGGGCATCCATCGAGTCGGTGGTGCACGAACTCATCGGAATCGTCGCCTATCGCGTTCGCGGCTGGGGCGCTTAGGCGCCTGTCGGACCTGCCCGGGCCCGTCGCAGGCGCTCGAGAACCTTCGCCGGCAACCCGATCCGCAGGGCGATCCTGAGCGCGCCCGTCGAGCGCTCGCCCAGCCGGAGGCTTTCCAGGAGGTGGGAAAATGCCTCTCGCTTGCACGTGGCGGACAGCGCGTAAGCGGCGTCGAGGTGAAATTCGCGCAAAGCCGCGCGGACCCGCGCGGCATTGCGGCGAGCAAGCGCGGGATCCGCCTCGAAGATCTTGCGTGCCGTGTCCAGGATGCCCAGGGCCGTACCCGCCGATGTCGTGTGCCCGGAGAGTTGGCCGGGCGAGAGCCGGTAGCGCAGCAGCGGTCGGTCCAGGTGCACGAAGGGCCCTGTCCGGGCCAGGCGCACGATCCACTCCCAATCGGAGGTGTAGCGAAGCGCCGTGTCCTGCAGTCCCGCCCGCTCGATGGCCGACCGCCGGACCATGAAGGTCGGCGGGTGGACGAAGTTTCCGAATGCGACTTGCTCGTAGATCGAGCCGAGGCGAGCCGACGCCGAGCCACCGCCGGGCGCACTGACGTCGGCGGACCGCGGATAGAGGCCCTGCAGGCCACCGGGGGCCTGCTCGAGCGACGAATAGTAGCGCGATCCGTAGTCGGGGGAGACCTCGCCTTCGGCGTCGAAGGCGCTGAAGCTCGTCGAGCAGGCGACCGCCTCCGGGAAGCGATCGAGCGCGGCCACCTGGAGCGCGATGCGATCGGGATCGCAGAGGTCGTCGCAGTCGATGAGCGCGACGAATTCACCGCTCGTGCGGGTGATTCCCGAATTGCGGGCGCTCGCCACGCCGCCATTGGCCTGGTGTTCGATGCGGACGCGATCCCGGTATCCCTCGAGAACGTCGCGTGTACGGTCGGACGAGCCGTCGTCGACCACCAAGAGTTCGATCGGGCGATAGGTCTGGGCGAGCACGCCTTCGATCGATTCGGCCACCGTGCGCTCGCAGTTGTAGGCCGGCATGATGACGCTGACCAGACGCGGGGCGCCCTCCTCGATGCCTGCGCAATCCCGTCCCATGGGCACTTGCCTCCCCTGATCATCAACGCACGGTATCGACTGGCACATCCCCATTCCCGGGGTGCCTTGCCGCACGCGTCCAGCTTAGCATCGCCCTTCGAGTCGGCCCCGCGCGTCCTACGCCCGTAACACATCGGCCGGCGGGGCAGGCACGGGGGTCTCGGTTACACTACGCCGACACCCGATCGAATGAGCGATGAACGAGTCCGAAGCCCCATGGCCCGCCTCGGCGCGGCCCGCGGCCGGAAACTTGACCGCGCGCCTTGCCCCGTTGCCGACGCTCGCGGCACTCGAGACCGAGTGGCGCGAACTCGAGGCGCGCTCGGCAGGCTCCGTCTGCCTCAGCTGGCATTGGATCGGCTGCTGGCTGGACTGCATTCCCCAGCGTGCCGCGGCCGAGCTGCTGCGGGTGCAGTCCGGCGGCCGGACGGTGGGACTCGCCGTCGTGTGCCGGCGCACGACATGGCGACACGCCTTCGTACGCTCACGCGGACTGCACCTCAACTGCACCGGCGATCCCCTGCTCGACGAGATCAATATCGAGCACAACGGGATGCTCGCCGAAGCGGGAAGCGAACGCCCGGTGCTCGAGGCGGCGCTGCGCCTGCTGCTCGAGCGCCCATCGCGCTGGGACGAACTGCACCTGCCCGGACTCGGCGCGCCCGAGGTGCTCGCGACGATCGAAGTCGCAGGCAGGCTCGTGCGCCGGCGAAACGAGGGCCCCTGCCGGTACGTGGACCTCGACGCCCTGCGCGCGTCGGGCAAGCCCCACCGGGACAGCCTCGGCCGGAGCACGAGATACAACGTTCGCCGCAGCCAGCGCGAGTACGCCCTGATGGGCGATCTCGAGATCGACGTGGCGCGAACCGCCGACGAGGCCGCGGATTTTCTCGCGCGACTCCAGGTTCTGCACCAGCGCTACTGGAGCGCGCGGGGCCAGCCCGGCAGCTTCGCCAACTCGTTCTTCTCGACGTTCCACGAGCGTCTCGTGCGCACCGCCTTTCCCGCGGGGGTGATTCAGCTGCTGCGCATCCGGGCAGGCGAGCACGACATCGGCTACCTCTACAACTTCGTCCACCGACGCCGCGTCTACAACTATCAATCGGGATTCGACTACGGCGAGGGCGGCAACCTGCACCGCAGGCCCGGCATGGTGGCGCATTCGCTCGCGATCGATCACAACGCGGCACTCGGGGCCAGCACCTACGATTTCCTCGCCGGCGACAGCGACTTCAAGCGCAGTTTCGCCACGGCATCGACGTCGATGGCCTGGTGCGTGGTGCAGCGCCCCCGCGCCATGTTCCGGATCGAGGACGGCCTGCGAATGGCCCGGAACCGCCTGCTGGGAACGACTCGCAAGCGCGACGGCGCAGCCGGGGCGGGAGTTGGCCCGTGATCCCGGCGGCCCTCGTCACCTTCGCCATCCTCGCCCTCGGAGGGGCGCTCGCCGTGACCGGCCTCGTGCGATCGCGGAACATGCAGGTCTGGATCGGTACCTGGGTGCGCTGGTCGTGGAAGCGCCGGAGTTCGCGCCGACCGCCCCGGCGGCACGTGTATTTCTGCTTCGCGGACCACTACGAACCGTACGGCCTGGGCGCGGACCGCGAGCGCGCCCACGCCCGGGTGGCGCGCTGGGTGAACGAGTATCCGGCCCTGGCCGAGCGCCATCGCGACAGCTTCGGAAACCGGCCGCGACACAGCTATTTCTATCCGGCCGAGGAATACGATCCGGAGCTGCTCGACGCGCTCGCGGGTCTTCGCGACCGCGGACTCGGCGACGTCGAGGTGCACCTGCACCACGACAACGACACGCCGGAGAACTTCCGCCGCACCATCACCGGGTTCGCACGAACGCTGCACGATCGTCACGGATTTCTCGTGGAGGAACCGGGGACGGGACGCCTTCTCTACACTTTCATCCACGGCAACTGGGCGCTGGACAATTCCCGGCCCGACGGCCGCTGGTGCGGCATCGACAACGAGCTCGCGATCCTGGCGGAAACCGGCTGCGTGGCGGACATGACCATGCCTTCGGCGCCGAGCGACACGCAGACGAGCACGATCAACTCGATCTACTTTGCCCTGGGGCGCGCGGGCTGCCGCAAGTCGCACGACAAGGGACGCCCCGTCCGCGTGGGCGATTGGTCGCGGCCGGGCGAACTTCTCATGATCCAGGGCCCCCTCACGCTCAACTGGAAGGAAGGCAAGTGGGGCGTCCTGCCGCGAATCGAGAGCGGCGAGCTTTCCTTCGATGCGCCGCCCTCCCCCCACCGGATCCGTCTCTGGGGAGAATGCGCGATCTCTATCGAGGGCGCCGAGGAGCACGTCTTCATCAAGGTGCACACGCACGGCGCCACCGAGAAATCCATGCGCATGCTTTTCGACCAGGGCGGCTTCGACTCCCTCTGGACCGAACTCGAGCGCCAGTACCGCGTGGATGCCGACCACACGCTTCGCTACGTGACCGCCCGCGAGATGGTGGACACCATCCGCGCGCTGGCCCACGGCGCCGGCTAGAGGCGATGCGCATCCTGCACCTGATCGAGACCCTGGATTTCGGCGGCGCCGAGAAGATCGTCATCAGCCTCGCCAACGCCACGATCGCGCACCACGAGGTCTCGATCTGCTGCATGAAGCACAAGGGGGCGCTCGAACGCGAGGTCGATCCGCGCGTGCCGGTGCTGAGCCTCGGCAAGGGCGAGGGAAACGATGCGACGATGCCGTGGAAGATCGCCCGCCTTCTGCGCGAAGGAGACTTCGACGTGCTGCACACCCACAACTGGGGCGTGTTCCTGGAAGGCGGCCTGGCGGCGATGCTCGCGGGCACCGGGGCGCGCGTGCACACGGTCCACGGACCCTACCGGGAGTACCCGGCGGGACTGAAGTCGCGCCTGAAGCTCGGCTTGCGCCACTTCCTCGAACGACTCGTGGCCAGGCGATTCCATCGCATCGCCGGGGTCTCCGACGCGATCTCGCGCTACATCGTCGAGGATATCGGCGTGCGCGGAGGCAATGTCTGCACGGTGCACAACGGCATCCCCGTGACGGCTGGCGCACCGCCTTCGCGTGAGGGCGCCGGTCCCGTGGTTTTCCTGAGCACGGGCCGCCTCGCGGAAATCAAGAACCACGCCCTCATGCTGCGCGCCTTCCGGCGCGCCCTCGACGCCGGCGCCCCGGCCCGACTGCGCATCGCGGGCGACGGCCCCTTGCGCGAGGCCATCGAGGCGCAACGCCGCGAGCTGGGCCTCGAGGCGCAGGTCGAGTTGCTGGGCTTTCGCGACGACATCCCGCAGCTGCTGGCCGGATCGCACGCTTTCCTGCTCACATCCCGGTACGAAGGCATCTCCGTCGCGTTGCTCGAAGCGATGCGCGCCTGCCTGCCGATCATCGCCACCCGCGTGGGGGGCGTACCCGAGACGGTGCTCGACGGCGAGACGGGGTTGCTGTTCGCCGCCGACGACGAGGCCGGGATCGCGGGCGCCATCACCGAACTGGCCGTCGACGGATCCCGGCGCGAAGCACTCGGCAATCGGGGCCGCGCGCTCCTGCGCGAGGAGTTCTCGCTCGAGCGCATGACCGGCCGTTACCTCGATCTCTACACGGCCTGCACGCCATGAAAGACCTTCGCATCCTCTATCACCACCGCACCCAGGGCCGGGGCGCCGAGGCGGTCCATATTTCCAGCATCGTGCTCGCGCTGCGCGAGATGGGCCACCACGTCACGGTCCTCTCGCCTCCCGGGATCGATCCCATGGACCCGGCCGCCAGCGCCCCCGTCGACAAGTCGAAGAACGTGCAGACGAGCGGCGTGCAGAGCCTCTGGAAGCTCGTGAGCCGGCACCTGCCCAACTTTCTCTTCGAACTGGCGGAGATCGCCTACAACGTGCCGGCCTCGCGACGACTCGCCGCCGCCCTGGACGCCGAGCCGTACGACCTGGTTTACGAGCGGTATGCGTTCTACCTCGTGGCGGGCGCCCGCGCGGCGCATCGCCGGGGCATCGCGTTCGTGCTCGAGGCGAACGAGGTGAGCGGCATCCCGAACCGGGCGCGCCGGCAGGCGTTCCCCGGACTGTGCGCGAGATTCGAGCGGCACCTGTTCGCGCGCTGCACGGGCATCCACACGGTCTCGTCGTACCTGCGGAACATGATCCTGCGGCAGGGCGTGCCGGAGTCTCGCGTGCATGTGGTTCCCAACGCCTTCAACGTGGAGAAGGTCCGCGGCATCGAACGTGACGAAGCCCTCGCGGCGACCCTCGGGCTGGCCGGCCGCCGCGTAATGGGCTTCGCGGGCTGGTTCGACCGTTGGGACCGGCTCGACTTCTTCATCGACGTGTTCGCGCAGGTGCGCGCGAGGCATCCGGGCGTGGCGCTGATGCTCATCGGCGACGGCCCCGTGCTCGTCGACGCCCGCCGCGCCGTCGCCGACCGCGGCGTGGCGCAGGACGTGGTTTTCACGGGCGCGGTGCCGCGGGCGCAGGTGCTCCACTACCTCAACCTGCTCGACCTCGCGGTCCTGCCGCACTCGAACGACTTCGGTTCACCGGTGGTGATGTTCGAATTCATGGCGCTGAAGAAGCCGGTGGTGGCTCCGCGCCTGCCGCCCATCGAGGACGTCCACCTCGACGGCCAGACCGCGCGCCTCTTCACGCCCCTGGACGCCGCCCAGTGCCGCGACGCGATCGAACGGATGCTGGACGATCCCTCAGAAGCGCAGGCCATCGCCGATCGCGCGTACGCGCTGCTGACCGACAGGCATACCTGGAAGCGCAATGCGGAGATGATCCTGGAGGCGGCCGGACTGGCCCGCCCCTGAGGGTGCAGGCGCGGGGGATTCAGTCCTGGTCGATCGCCGCCACCCGGAGCCCAGGGTCGGCGCCTTGCCTGGCGACCGGAGCAGCCGAGACGGCGCGGTCGCCGGGACCCGTGTCTTCCACGCCCTCGGCGGAGAGTCCGGCGGGCTCGAGCGTCTCCTCGTCGATTTCCGCGGCGATCTCGCGGACCATCGCCGCGGAGAAGTTCGCATCGCCTTTCAGGTAACCCGCCAGCAACATCCTGTCCACGAGGAGGTTGATCCGGCGCGGAATTCCGCCGCTCGCCTGGTGGACCGCAATGAACGCCTCGGGCCCGATCGTCGGCAAGCCCTTCCACCCCACGCGTCCGAGCCGGTGCTCGATGTAGTGCCGGGTATCGTCGCCCTCGAGGGGCCCGATGTGGGAAGCGGCGATCACCCGCTGCCTGAGCTGGTGGAACTGCGGGCTGCGGATGATGCGGCGGAATTCGGGCTGCCCCACGAGAAACGTCTGAAGCAGCGCGTGGTTGCCCAACTGGAAATTGGACAGCATCCGGAGCTCTTCGAGCGCGCGCGGCGGGAGGTTCTGGGCCTCGTCGACGATCAGCAGGCAACGCCGGCCATCGCGCGCGTGCGCGGCGAGACAGGCCTCGAGCTCGAGAAGCAGGTCCGCCTTCGGCAGGTCCCGCGTGTTGATCCCGAACCCCGCAACCACCATCCGCAAGGTATCGTCGGCTTCGAGCTGCGTGCTGACCAGGTTGGTCGCGACGATGCTTCCCTGGTCCAGCTTCGACAGCAGGTTCCGGACAATCGTCGTCTTGCCGGCCCCGACCTCGCCGGTGATGACGATGAAACCCTCTCCCTGGTGGACGCCGTACTCCACGAACGCCATCGCGCGCTTGTGCTGCCGGCTCGCGAAATAGAAGCTCGGGTCCGGATTGAGCTGGAACGGCTTCGCCGAAAACCCGTAGAAGGATTCGTACATGACGAATCAGTAGCCGTACGAAACGACCGCGAAGGCGGCTGTCTCCCGGTAGCTGCCGGTCGCCGCGGTGGTGTCGAACTTCGCACGCCGGACGCCGAGCGTCGCGCTCGTCCGCACGCCGAGGCGGGTCACCAGGCGAATCGAGGTGTCGTACTGGCGGGTGTCGGGCGCCCCGTCCGAAACGCCATCGGTCACCAGGCGCGTGTACGAGATCGTGGCCGTCGTGTTGGGCGTGAGCCGGGCCGCCCAGTTCGCGCCGTATCCCCGGCGCGACAGGTCGTTGCTTCCGACGGGCACCGTGCCGCCGCTCAAATCCGCGCCGATCTCTCGCTCTTCGCGGTCCGACACCGAAAACGTCACGGTGTGGATTGTCCCCTGGAAGACAGCCGACGCTTCCTGGGAGCGGTAAACGACGGGCCTCGCGCTCAGCAGGGAGCCCGAAAGCGGCGTGCTGGCGGGCAGGCCCAGGGTCGAGACCTGGCTGCGCGCCTGCTCTTCCCTCGCGTCGGGGTCGGCCACCGTGGAGGCGAGCAGTTCCGCCAGCAACTCGGCCAGCGAGGCGCGGCCACCGGCTCCCGAGAGCCCGGGCAATATTGCCGCGTCCTTGCGGGTGGAAATGCGAAACACCGTTCTGCGGGCGCGATGGGTGGCGCTGGCGCTGTAGCCGTCCCCGAAAAAGCGGCGCTCGATCAGCCCGGCCACCTGGGTGCGAGGCGACGGAATCCAGGCGATGCCGACGCCCGGTGTGTCGTTCCGGCGCTCCGGCGGCCCGGCGAAGTCCGTGCGGTCGTAGCCTTCGCCCAGCCAGAAGCGCAGGTCGGACCGAACCGACACGAACAGCTTCGCGCGCAGGCGCGAATCGTCGAGTTTCCCGATGACGTCGTTGCGAGCCGACACGGTGCTGCCCTCGACCAGCCAGTTGAGGGTCGCCGACGACGGCTGGCCTCCGATACGCCCGATCCACTCTGTGGTGCGCGTATCCGGCAAGGTGGCGTCGTCCGTCCGGATTTCCCCCTCGCTCAACCGAAGCTGGTAGTTCGCCGACGTCCCGACAGCCCCCTTCAGGTAAGGCGAAACCTGGACCGTCGTCGTCTCGACGCTGTTGGCGCTCGAGGTCGGCGAGCCGGGCGCCGAGACGGAGCCGAACGGGGACCGGCTTTCCTGCGTCGTGTCGGCCCGGGCGTCGACGAAAAGGTAGTTCTTGAAGGCCTCGACCGTGAATCGCGAGGCGAGGAAGTTCTGGGAGGAGTCCAGCTGGGAGGCGCCCGAGTAGCGCAGCTCGTGCAATCGATACTCGAGAAAACCCCGGACCCGCGCCCCGTTCGCGTCGACGCGCAGGCCCGGCGAAAGATCGGTGATCCAGCCGCGCTGGCGCAAGTCGTCGGCCGCCAGCGCGACGTTGTCCGAATACGTCTCGCCAAGCGAAACGGACGGCACGATCCGCCAGGTTTCGGCGCGAGCCGCTCCGGCGGCCACCACCAGGAGAATCGCGAGAACGATCCGTTGCGGACCCGGGCAGGCATCCGGTCGCGATCTCGCCCGCCCGGACGCGAAACCGCGGCGGTGCCTCACTTGCCGGCCCCCGGCCCCTGGCCGTACCCGTAGCCGTAGCCGTACGAGTAACTGCCGTCCGGTGTCTGGGGAGCCCCGTTCAGCAGCAGGAGCTTGAGCGGGCAGGATTCGATGGTCGCGAGCGCCTGCGTGACGTCGCGCTGCAGCGTGCGTTCGGCACGCACGACGAACACGATCTGCCCCATCTGCGTCGCCAGCACGCGAGACTCGGTCGTCACGAGGAGCGGCGGCGAGTCGAAGATGATGATCCGGTCGGGATAGCGCGTGGCCAGTTCGCCGACCAGCGACGTCATCGCGTTGCTCGCCAGCATTTCCGCGGCGCGCGGGTGCGCGTTCCCGCTGGGGATGAACGAGAGCTTTTCCACGCCGGTATGCATGTGCACGTCGCTGAACCGGACGGAGGGATCGCTCAGCAGGTCCAGGAGGCCGGGTGACTGGCGCAACCCCAGCAACGTCGGAAGGGACGGACGAATCACGTCGGCGTCCACCAGCAGCACCGAACGGTCCAACTCCATCGCGATGCTCATCGCGAGGTTGAACGCCGAAAACGACTTGCCTTCTCCGGGCAGCGAACTCGTGATCATGATCAGGTTGGCACGGGCCACGCCGCTTCCGCCGGCCGGGTTCGCATTGGCGAGCAGCGGTCGCTTGATCACCCGGAATTCCTCGGCGATGCGCGAACGCGTGTCTTCGGGGGAGACGAGCCCCATCGCGGCCAGACGCCGCATGTCGATCGGGAAACTCGCCGACCGCACCGCAGGCTCGACCGGCGCGGCCGCGATCGCCGATGGAGCCGGCTGGGACACCGCCGGGGACGATTGCGGGTCGATGACGTCCGGGGCGTCCGTCCCGAATCCGGCTCGGCGCAATTCGTCGAGTCGCTTGACGGCCTGCTCGATGAGGCTCATCGCGGCGCCCCTAGGCCAGTCGCATCGCGACGAAGCTCGCGACGTAGACGCCCATCAGGGCCGCGACGATCCCGGCCAGCCGGAACTTCTCCCGTCTCTGGTCCCGTTCCTGCGCATCGGTGACGCACTCCGAGACGAGGCCGAGCAGAGGCAGCCCCGTCGCCTCGCGCAGGGCGCGCCCGTCCGAGAAGGTCGGCCGAAGCGCCCACGCGGCGTAGGCCGCGACGACGCCCGCGGCCAGGGCAAGGGCGAGCGCCAGCGGAAACAACAGGGTGCGATTGGGCGCCACCGGCTGCGGCGACACGCGCGGCGGGTCGACGAGGCGGAAACTGCCGACGCCTTCGACCGACTGCATTTCGCCGGAGATCGCCGCCGATTCCCGGCGCGAGACGAGGAGCTCGTAGTTTTTCTTGTTGACGTCGTAGTCCCGGTTGAGCTGGGCGTACTCCGCCTCGAGTTGCGGCACCATGGCGGCCGATGCCTTCAGGGTTTCGTATCGCGACGAGTACTCCGCCACCCGCGCGGACAGCGACGCGACCTGGGCCTCTGCCTGGGTGAGCGAGACCTTCAGCGTCTCGGCCGCGCGCGTTCCTCCCGTGACCGTGACCGCCGAGGCGGCCGGGTCCGAGGCACGCGCCGCCAGGGCCTGATGCCGCTGCTGCTCCAGTTCCGCGAGCGTACGCCGGGCGCCCTGGACATCCGGGTGGTTCGGCGTGTATCGCTGGAGGAGAGAATCGATGTTGCGCCGCGTCGCCTCGATCCTCGCATCGAGATCGGCGATCGCATACGAACTGGACTGCCCGCCAGTCGAGGGGGCGGCCGTGCTCTCGCTCGCGAGCCCGCGGCGAAGGGCGTCCCTCGAGCGCTCGGCCTCGCGCAGTTCGAGCCGGGCCTGGTTCAACTGGTTGCGCGCTTCCGTCATGCGCACGAAGAAATCCTTTCCGTCGCCCGGGGTCATGCCGAAATACCGAAGCCGGAATTCCTTGAGCCGGTTCTCCGCTTCCTGAAGCTTCGTCTCGTAGATCTTGATCTGGTCCTCGATGAAGCGCTTGGCCGCCTCCGTGTCGCTTTCCTTGTTCCCCTTGCTGGACTCGATGAACATGGCCGCCAGCAACTCGATGACTTCCCGCGCCCGTTCCGGGCTCTTGTTCCGGTAGGCGAGCGTGTAAAGGTTGCCGCGGCCGGCGCTCTTGAACTCCAGGGTCTTCATCAGCCCGTCCACGAGCCGGTCGCGCTCCTGGCTGCTCTTGACCTCGGCGTCCAACTTCGCCATCTCGACGAGCTTCTCGACGTTCGGACGGCTGATGACCACCCGGCCGAGCATCGCGATGCGCTGCTCGTCGTTGGGCTGGACGGTGAGACCCGTCATGAGTGGCTTGAGGATCGAATCCGTATTGACGAAGATCCGCGCCGTGGCCTCGTACCGTTCCGGGATCGTGAAGACCACGGCAAGCGCGATCAGGCCCACCGCCCAGGCGCAAGCCGCCCCCAGCCAGCGAAACCGCCACATCCCTCGCAGGACGGTGGCGGCCGCTCGCATCACATCGTTCAGGTCCGAGGCTTGCAAGGGCTTCGTGCTCTCGGTGTCAGAACCAGCCCTGCGGAATGATGACGACGTCACCCGGGCGCATCTCGACGTTGGCCGAGACGTCGCCCCGCTTGATGAGATCGCGGATGCGGACGCTGTATTGCTTGTTGCCTTCGCCGGTGCGAAGGATCGACGCGCCATTGCCATCGGCGAAATCGGTGATGCCGCCCACGGCGATCATCACATCCAGCAACGTCATCTTCTGCCGGAAGGGAAGCACCTGCGGCCGGGTAGCCTCGCCGACGACGCGAATCTGCTCGCTGTAGGTTCCCGCGAAGGTGGTCACGACCACGCTTACCACGGGGTCCCGGATGTACTTCGCCAGAGCCTTTTCGATGTCCCGGGCGAGCGTCGTGGGATCCTTGCCGATCGCGGGCAGGTCGTCGACGAGCGGTGCGGCGATCCGGCCGTCCGGTCTCACGGGCACGGTGGCCGAGAGTTCCGGGTTCCGGAAAACGACGATGTTCAGGACGTCGCCGGGGCCGATGGTGTAGCGGTACTCGGAGACTCCCGCGTTGGCCGGCGCCGGTGGGTAGGACGTCGCGCAGGCCGCCAGAAACGCGGCCGCGAGGGCGCAGATCGACTTCGCAAGGAATCGACGCATTGTGTAGGTCATGGATCCTCCCCGGAAACCTCAATATTACCTGCGTGCGGCAGCAAAAGTCCCACCGCGCCGCGAGGCCGGTGTGACAACCGGAACGAATGCACCCGTTCGAGGATCCCGGCTCCCGGCCGAAGGCCAGCCGCGCCGCCGGACCCGGGAAGCGGGCGGGGCGCCGCTAGAGGCGCCAGACGTCGAAGCCGCGCGCCCGCAGGCTCTCGCCGTCGGCCTGGCTCTTCACGTCCACGTAGACGCCGGACGGCTCGAGCTTGGCGGCGATCTCGTCCATCGGGCGTTGCGCGAACTCCCGGTGGGAAACGGCAGCGACGATGGCCGCTGACCGGGGCAGTTCATCCCAACCCAAGAGGCGGACGCCGTACTCGCGTTCGGCTTCCTCCGGGTCGGCGATCGGATCGTGCACGAAGACTTCCGCCCCGTACGACTTCAATTCGCGGATCACGTCGATCACCTTGGAATTGCGGATGTCCGGGCAGTTTTCCTTGAAAGTGAGGCCGAGCACGATCACCGGCTGGCCCTTGACGGGGAAGCCCCGGAGAATCAGGCGCTTGACCGTCTGCTCCGCCACGTACTTGCCCATGCCGTCGTTGATCTTGCGTCCCGACAGGATCACCTGCGGGTGATACCCCATCGTGACCGCCTTGTACGTGAGGTAGTAGGGATCGACGCCGATGCAGTGCCCGCCGACCAGCCCGGGCCGGAAGGGGAGGAAATTCCATTTCGTCCCCGCGGCCTGCAGCACTTCCAGCGTGTCGATGCCGAGTTCGTGGAAGATGATCGCCAGCTCGTTCACCAACGCGATGTTCAGGTCGCGCTGCGTGTTCTCGATGACCTTCGCCGCCTCGGCGACCTTGATCGAACTGGCGCGGTGCACGCCCGCCACGATGACGCTTGCGTAGACCTGGGCGACACGCTCGAGCGTCTCCGGAGTATCGCCGGACACGATCTTCACGATTCGCGTGAGCGTGTGCTGCCGGTCGCCCGGGTTGATCCGCTCGGGCGAATAGCCGACGAAGAAGTCCCGTTTCCACTTCAGGCCGGAGTGGCGCTCGATCACCGGCACGCAGACTTCCTCGGTCGCGCCCGGATAGACGGTCGACTCGAACACGATGGTCGCGCCCTTGCGCAGGTTGCGCCCGACGAATTCGCTCGCGCTCACGAGCGGGGAAAAATCCGGATTGTGGGCGTCGTCGACGGGGGTCGGAACCGCGACGATCACGAAATCGGCCTGGCGCAGGTCCGCGGCATCCGTGGTCACCTGCAGGCGCTTGGCCGCCCTCAGGTCTTCCGGGGCCACCTCGCCGGTCGGATCCACGCCCCGGCGATAGGCATCGACCTTCTCTTGCGACAGGTCGAACCCGATCGTCCGGAAGGCCTTTCCGAACTCGACCGCCAGGGGAAGTCCCACGTAGCCCAGGCCCACCACGCCGATCACGGCGGCGGCGGGTTTCGGTTCGGGGTTGGATCGTTCGGCGACGGGACTGGATTCGGGCGAAAGGGCGGTGACCATGGCGGAGGGAGTCTTCAGCGGGAGCCGATCCGGAACAACACGATCTCCACGGTCTGCAGGAGGATCATGAAGTCGAACACGAGGCTGTGGTTCGAAACGTAGTAGAGATCGTAGCCGAGCTTCTCGCGCGCATCGTTTTCGGAAGCCCCGTACGGGTAGCGGACCTGGGCCCAACCGGTGATGCCGGGCTTCGCGAAATGCCGCTCGGCATAGAAGGGAATCGATCGCTGCAGGTTCTGCACGAACTCGGGGCGCTCCGGGCGCGGACCGACAAAGCTCATGTCGCCCACGAGCACGTTGAAGGCCTGCGGCAGCTCGTCGATTCGCACCTTGCGGATGAAGGCGCCCACGCGCGTAACACGCGGGTCGTTCTTCACGGCCCAGACAGCCTTGCCGCCGGACTCCGCATTCACGGACATGCTGCGGAACTTGATGATCTTGAACGGCTTCCCGCCCTGCCCCGTGCGGACCTGCCGGTAGAAGATGGGGCCGCGATCCTCGAGCCAGATCGCGAGCGTCGCCAGGAGCATCACCGGCAGCGTGAGGACCACCAGCACGGAGGAGGCGGCGATATCGAAGGCCCGCTTTGCCGCCACGCGCACCATGTCGGCGCGGAAGCCGCGCGAATAGATGAGCCAGCTCGGCGCGGCGAGTTCGACGCTCACACGTCCCGTCTCGCGCTCCAGGAACTGGACGATGTCGACCACGTTCACGCCGCGCAGGCGGCATTCGCGCAGGAAAGCCTCCGGAAACCCGCGGCGGCGATCGTCCATGGCCACGACGACCTCATGCACGCGTTCGCGGGTCACGATGTCGAGGAGATCCTGGTTGCAGGAATAGATGTTCTCGGCACCGACCTTGAGCTCGTCGCCCGGCGCGTTCACGTACCCCACCACCCGGAAGCCACGCTGGTCGGTGCTGCGACGAAGCCGCTGCCCGATGGTGGCGGCACGCTCGCCGGAGCCCCAGACGAGGACGCGACGCTTGAAGACTTCCTGGTCCACGAGGCCCGCGAAGGCGAGGCGGGTCGCGGCAAGGCCCGCGATCGACAGGGCGGCCGTGAGTGCGGTGACGGACGTCCCGAGCTGCAGACCGGGAAGGAGGAAGAAGACGCTCCCCAAAGCGGCCATGCCGGCGCCGACCGCGACGATGACGCGGGCGAGGACGCCGGTGAATCGCGCCCGGTGACGAAGCTGGTAGAGCCCGAGCGAGGAAAGGGCTCCCAGCACGATCGCGGTGACCAGAAGGGCGCGTGACCAGAGCGGCCCGGAGTTCGTCTCGACGGCAGCGATTCCCTCGGGGTAACGAAGCATCGCGGCCAGGAAGGGCGCGCAGAAAAGCACCACCGCCTCCGCCAGCGCCAGCGCCGCGATGCGGTGCGTGTTGCCGCTGAAGAAGCGAAGCGTCGTGACTCGGGCGGACTGCGGGATGTCGCTGAAGCCGGGGCGTGGGCCGGAGGGCGGACGCTCCGTCGGCCGAAGCGCCGGCGACTCCTGCGACAGGCTGAGCATCGGCCTCACCGGCGAGAAAGTCCGGCCCGCTTCCGCGGCGGACGGTTCCTCCGGGGAAGGGGCCGCGTGCGCGCCACCGAATGCCGTACCTGCCGGGTTGACCGCCTCGGGACCGCCCAAGGCGGAGCCGACACGATTCAACTTGTCATCTTCGTAAAGGATCATGTTATTAGGGTTCTTCCCGCCCTCTGGATGTTGTCGGCCTGCCGTTGCGCGAGCTCGATCCGGATCGCGTCTACGGGCAGGTCATGCGCCAAGCGCCACTATCGGTCCCGGGCAGCTACCGGCGTGTGTCAATATTCATGAACGGGATTGCATCTGAAATGAAACCGTCACAGTCCCGGGTAGGGGTGGGACTTACCATGCATCCGCGATCGCGCCTGCCGCCGGGCGACACTCGGTCGCGGCTCGCGCCGATCCCACGCAAGTCCTTGAAAAATACCGGGAAAGCCACTGACCGCTGACACCGAGGCGCGGGGTGGCCGGGGATTTCCCTTTCACCGAAAGGCCACCGCTTGGAAAAGGTTCTCGTGACCGGCGGAGCCGGCTACATCGGCTCGCACGTGATGGCGACGCTCGGCCGACGGGGCCTTCGATGCGTCTGCGTGGACAACTACGCCAATTCCTCGCCCGAGGCGATCCGCCGGGTCGAGGCCCTCGCGCCGGGTACGGTCGAGGCGCACGAGGCCGACATCCGCGACACCGACGCGCTCCGGCGCATCCTGGCCACGGGCGGCGTGACGAGCGTGATCCACCTGGCCGGGCTCAAGGCCGTCGGCGAATCCGTGGCCGAGCCCGAGCGCTACCACGACAACAACGTGCGGGGCACCGAATCGCTGCTCGCCGCCCTCGCCGATTCACCCGTGCGCCGCTTCGTCTTCAGTTCGTCGGCCACCGTCTACGGCCACCCGCAGGGCGTGCCCATTTCCGAAAGCGCTCCCACCGCACCGCAGAGCCCCTACGGCGAAAACAAGCTCGAGATCGAGGGCCTGCTCGCGCGGCTGGCGAAGGACGATCCCTCGTGGCGCGTGATCAACCTGCGCTACTTCAACCCCGTCGGAGCCCACGAGAGCGGCACGATGGGCGAGGACCCGTCCGGGATTCCGAACAACCTGATGCCCTTCGTGTGCCAGACGGCCGCCGGCCGCCGGCCGCAGCTCAGCGTCTTCGGCACGGACTACCCGACGCCGGACGGCACGGCCGTGCGCGACTACATCCACGTGATGGACCTCGCCGAAGGGCACGTCGCCGCGCTCGGCGCGCTCGCGGCCGCCCGCGACGGCACCGTGATGACGGTGAATCTCGGCACCGGTCGCGGCATCAGCGTGCTCGAACTCGTGCAGGCGTTCGAGCGCGTGAACGGCATCGCCATTCCGCGCGTGCTCACGGCCCGCCGCCCGGGCGACGTGGCCGTGTGCTATGCCGACCCCTCCCTCGCCCGCCAGGCGCTGGGCTGGACGGCGCGCCGCACCCTCGAGGACATGTGCCGCGACGCGTGGCACTGGCAATCGCTCAACCCCGAGGGCTACCGGAAAGCGGCAGCGTGACCGATACGCCCGGCAACGACGATGGCCTTTGGGCACTCGCCCTTCCGGCGGCCGGCGAGGCAGCCGGCCATTCCGCGCCGGTTCGCGAGCATCCGCTCGATGCCGCGCGCCTCGCCGCGGCCCGCGCGCTCGCCTCGTCGAACGGCTGGCGCGAGGACGCGTTCGTCGTGGCGGCCTTCGCCTTCGCCCGCGCCCGGCTGCTCGGCGAGGAGGCGATCCGTCTCGTCGAGGCGTCGCCCGAGGGCGATGCCCTGCAGGAGTGCACGCTCGAGCCGACCGCCGGTCTGAGCCGTCTCGAGCTCGTCGCCGCGTTGGACGCGGCGCGGCGGCAACCGGCCCCGCCACGAACGGGGGAGGCGCCGGACGCCGCCTGGTGCCGGAACGCCACGGCAGCCCTCGCGCCACTTCGCGTCGCCTGCCCCGACGGCGCGGCATCGATCATCGCGCAGTACGACCCCACGGCCTACGACGACGCCACGGTCGGAATCCTCCTGGCCACCATCGCGCGCGCCTTCGAAACCCTCGCCGGGTCGCCCCGGGAGCCTCTCGCCTCCGCGGACCTGCTGGGTGCCGACGATCGCCGGCGTTTGCTGCACGACTGGAACCCGCCCTTCGCCGCCCTCGACGCGCAGGACAGCGTGGTCGCCGCCTTCCGGCGGCAGGTCGCACACGGCGGCGATCGCGTGGCCCTCGCCTGGGACGCCGGTTCGCTCACCTACGCGGAACTCGACCGGCGCTCGGACGCCCTGGCCGGATGCCTCGCCGCCGAGGCGCCCACGCGCGGCGAGATCGTCGGCGTCGCCCTCGAGCGAGGCGTCGACTCGATCATCGCCATCCTGGGTATCCTCAAGGCGGGCGCCGCCTACCTGCCCCTGGACCTGCGCTACCCCGCCGAGCGCATCGCGTACATGCTGCGCGATGCCGGGACCAAGCGCGTCATTGCAGCAGGCGGCGACGCCCATCGGTTCCCGGTCGGCACGGTGGTTCTCGACGCCGGGGCCTGGTGCCACGCGGACGCCGGCGCGCCGTTGCCCGCGGCGCCCGCCGCCGACGATATCGCCTACGTCATGTACACCTCGGGTTCGACCGGCGAGCCCAAGGGGATCGAGATCCCGCACCGCGCCGTGCTGCGACTCGCGGTGCACGGCGGCTTCGCGCAGCTCGACGGGAACGCCGTGGTGCTCCACGCCGCCCCCCTGGGATTCGACGCGTCCACCTTCGAGATCTGGGGCCCGCTTCTCGCCGGTGGCCGCTGCGTGCTGCATCCCGAGGCGGTGCCCACCGGTCCCGGCCTAGAAGCCGTCATCGCACGCCACGGCGTCACGACGGCCTGGCTCACGGCGGCGCTCTTCAATGCCGTCGTCGACCGCGGCCCGCGCCACCTTGCGGGCCTGAAGGAACTGCTCACCGGCGGCGAGGCCCTCTCGGTGCCGCACGTGCGGCGCGCGCTGGAGGCGCTGCCCGGCACGGCGATCATCAACGGCTACGGGCCCACGGAGTGCACGACCTTCACCTGCACCCATCGCATCCCGCGTCCGGTCGACGCCGCCGTGCGCTCGATCCCCATCGGCCGGCCCATCGGCGGCACGATCGTGCACATCGTCAACGCGAAACTCGAGCCCCTGCCGGCCGGACTCGTGGGCGAACTCGTGGTGGGCGGGCCCGGCCTCGCCCGCGGATACCTCGGGCGCCCCGAGCTCGACCGCGAGCGCTTCGTCGCGAGCGACCTGGGCGGCGACGGCAAGCGCCTGTACCGCACCGGCGACCTCGCGCGCTTCGGCGCCGACGGCGTCATCGAGTTCATCGGCCGCCACGACGGGCAGGTGAAGATCCGCGGCTACCGCATCGAGACGGGCGAGGTCGAGGCGGCCCTCGCGAGCGACCCGGCCGTGCTTTCGTGCGCGGTCGTCGCCCGGGCGGATTCGCCGGGCGGACCTCGCCTCGTCGCCTACGTCGTCGGCGCCGGCCGCGCGCCTTCGCCGGCCGCGCTGCGGGCGCATCTCGCCCGGCGCCTGCCGGAATTCATGATTCCGTCGGCGTTCGTGATGCTGGACGCGTTGCCCGTGACGACCAACGGCAAGCTCGACAAGCGCGCGCTGCCCGCCCCCGATGGGCGCCGCCCCGATCTCGCCCAGCCTTTCCTCGCGCCTTCCGGGGCCCTCGAGGAGACGATCTGCCGCGTGTTCGCCGAACTCCTCGGCATCGACCGCGCCGGGCGCGTCGACAATTTCTTCGAACTGGGCGGCAACTCCCTCGGCGTGCTGGAGGCCACCGAGCGCCTCGGTCGCGAGACGGCACGCGAGGTGCCCACCACCGTGTTCTTCGCCGACCCCACGCCGGCGGCCATCGCGGCCTGGATCGAATCGGGCGGCGACGAGGCGCTCCCGGCGAACCGCGTGGCCCGCGCCCGCGCCGCGGATGCCGGTCGCGAGCCGATCGCCATCGTCGCGATGAGCGGACGCTTCCCCGGCGCCGCGAGCGTCGAGGCGTTCTGGGAAAACCTGCGCGAAGGCCGCGAGAGCATCACCCGCTTCGGGCCCGGCGACCTGGATCCTTCGCTCCCGCCGGAAATCACGGGCGACCCGGCCTACGTCAGCGCGCGCGGCGTGATCGACGGGGTCGAGAACTTCGACGCGGCATTCTTCGGCATCTCGCCGCTCGAGGCCCGCCTCATGGACCCGCAGCAGCGCCTCTTCCTCGAGCTCTGCTGGGAATGCCTCGAGCGCGGCGGCTACGTGCCCGACGCCACCCCGGTTCCCGTCGGCGTCTTCGGCGGCATGTACAACAGCTCGTACGCGAAGCGCCACGTCGCCGCGCATCCGGACGAGGTCGCGCGGCTCGGCGAATTCCAGGCGATGCTCGGCGTCGAGAAGGACTACATCGCCACCCGCACCGCGCATCGGCTGAACCTCACCGGCCCCGCGGTCAGCGTGCATACGGCGTGCTCGACCTCGCTCGTGGCCATCGTGCAGGCCGTGACGAGCCTGCGCGCCGGCCAGTGCGACCTCGCCCTCGCCGGCGGCGCCTCGATCACCTGCCCTCCGCGCAGCGGCTACGCGTACGAGGAAGGCTCGATGCTCTCGCCGGACGGCCACACGCGCACCTTCGACAAGGAGGCGCAGGGCACCGTGTTCAGCGACGGCGCGGCGGTCGTGCTGCTCAAGCGCCTCGCCGAGGCGATCGCCGACGGGGACACGATCCACGCCGTCATTCGCGGCGTCGCCCTCAACAACGACGGCGGCACCAAGGCGAGCTTCACGGCCCCCAGCGTCGAGGGACAGGCGGCGGTGATCGCCGCCGCGCTCGCCGACGCGGCTGTTCCGGCCGGCTCCATCTCCTACGTCGAGACGCACGGCACGGCGACGCCGCTGGGCGATCCCGTGGAGATCGAGGCCCTCGCCCGCGCCTACGGGCGAAACGCCGATGGCCACGGGGCGATCCGCATCGGCTCGGTGAAGAGCAACGTGGGCCACCTCGTCATCGCCGCCGGCGCGACGGGTCTCATCAAGACGGCCTCGAGCCTCGTGCACGGCGAGATTCCGGCGACCCTGCACTACACCGCGCCCAACCCGAAGCTCGGGCTCGAGCGAACGCCCTTCGTGGTGAACGACCGGCTCACGTCGTGGCCGCGCGTCGAGCAGCCGCGCCGCGCGGGCGTGAGCGCCTTCGGCGTGGGCGGCACCAACGCCCACGTCATCGTCGAGGAAGCGCCCGTCCCGTCCCCGCGCCCGCCCGCTTCGGGCGCGCAACTGCTGCTCGTCTCCGCGCGAACCCCCGCCGCCCTCGAGGCAGCCACCGCCCGACTCGCCGGCCACTTCGAGCGTCACCCCGGTACCGACCTCGCCGATGCCGCATTCACGCTGCGCACCGGACGCAAGGCGTTCCCGGAACGCGCCTGCGTCGTCGCCGCCACGGCCGCCCAGGCGGCACAGGCGCTCGCCCGCGCGGATTCGCCCCTTCGCGCCGCCGGAAAGGCGCCTTCCGCGCCGCCCGCGGTCGCGTTCCTCTTTCCGGGGCAAGGATCGCAGTACGCGGCCATGGGCGCGGCGCTCCACGCGAGCGAGCCCGATTTCCGCGCCGCCTTCGACGAATGCATGGACGCCCTCGGTCCGGAGGCGGGCGCGCGCCTTCGCGAGCGCGTGTTCGGCGGGGACGCCGAATCCCTCACGCAGACATCCCTCACGCAGCCCGCGCTCTTCGCGCTCGAGTACGCGATCGCACGCCACTGGATGGCGCGCGGGGTCGAGCCCTGCGCCCTCATCGGGCACAGCGTCGGCGAGTTCGTCGCGGCCGCCCTCGCCGGCGTGATGCATCCGCAGGACGCGATGCGGCTCGTGGCCAGGCGCGGCGAGCTGATGCAGGCCATGCCGCCGGGCTCGATGCTCGCGGTGCGCGCCCCGGCCTCGCAGGTCGCGGCGAAGCTTCCGGCCGGCATCGAGATCGCGGCGGAGAATTCCCCGGGCCTCGTCGTCGTCGCCGGCCCCACGGGCGCCGTCGAGGCGTTCCGCGAATCGCTCGAGCGCGAGGACATCGTCGCGCGCCTGCTGGTGACCTCGCATGCCTTCCATTCGTCCCTGATGGACGCAGCCGTGCCGCCGTTCGAGCGCGCGGTGCGGGCCGTCGCGCTTTGCGCCCCGCGCGTGCCGATCTATTCGACGGTGCATGCCCGCGTGCTTTCGGATGCCGAGGCCACCGACCCCGCCTACTGGGGGCGCCACCTGCGCGAACCCGTGCGCTTCGGCCCCGCCCTCGCCGCGCTGATGGGCGAGCACCCGGGCCTGCTGCTCGAGTGCGGCCCGCGAGCCACGCTCTCGACGCTCGCGCGCCAGCAGGGCGTGAAGGGCGCCGTCTCGACCTGCGCGAGCCTCGCGGATGGCACGGACAACGAACGCGAAAGCCTCCTGCTCGCCGCCGGGCGCCTCTGGACCCTCGGGGTGCCGGTCGACCTCACGCCCCGCCTCGCGCGCGCACCGCGCCGCATCGTCCTGCCCACGTATCCGTTCGAACGCCAGCGCCACTGGCTCGAGGCCGCACCCGCCGCGCCCCTTCCGGCGAAAGCCCTCGTTCCTCCCGCCGACCCGACGCTTTCCGTATCCGTGCCGCAACCCGACTCCGGAGCCGACACCCCGATGACCGCCACCGCCACGCCCCCGCGCCACGCCACCCTCGTCGCGCGCCTGCGCACCCTGCTCGAGGACATCTCGGGACTCGACATGGCCGAAGCCGACGCCGCCGCGCCGCTCGCCGAGCTCGGCCTCGACTCGCTCACGCTCACGCAGGCCGCCATCCAGGTGAAGCAGGCGTTCAAGGTGAACGTCACCTTCCGCCAGCTCATGGAGACCTATCGCTCCATCGACGCGCTCGCCGCGCACCTGGACGCGCAGATTCCCGCCGAGGCGGCGCCCGCCGCCACGCCCGCACCGGCGGCGATGCCGGCCACCGCGACGGCGCGCCCCGCGATGGCAACGGGCCCCGCCGGGACTTTCGTCGAGGAAGTGATCCGCCAGCAGATGCAGGTGATGGCGCAGCAGATGGCCCTGCTGCAAGGCCTCTCCTCCGGCGCTGCGCCGGCGGTGCCGGCACCCGTCCTGCCCGCGGCGTCGGCCCCCGTCCCCGCCGCGGCACCCGTCGCCCCGGCCCCGGCTGCCGCCCCGGCCGACGACGAGGCGCCGATGAAGCGCTACGACGTGAAGAAGGCCTTCGGCGCCATCGCGCGCATCCACACGGACGGGACGGACCTCACCGAGCGCCAGCGCGCGCGCCTGGACGCCTTCATGCGCCGCTACGTCGCGCGCTCGAAGCGTTCGAAGGCCTACACCGAGGAGCACCGCCCGCACATGGCGGACCCGCGCGTGGTGAACGGCTTCCGCCCGATGATCAAGGAAATCATCTACCAGATCGTCATCGGCCGCTCCAAGGGCGCAAACGTCTGGGACCTCGACGACAACCGTTACATCGACGTGCTGAACGGCTTCGGCATGAACCTCTTCGGCTGGCAGCCGGCGTTCGTCGAGGAGGCGGTTCGCCGCCAGCTCGACCTGGGCTACGAGATCGGGCCGCAGCACCCCTTGCGGGCGACGTCGCGAAACTCGTGTGCGAACTCACGGGCCACGACCGCGCCGCCCTGTGCGACACCGGCTCCGAGGCCGTCATGGGCGCCGTGCGCATCGCGCGGACGGTGACGGGCAGGAACCTCATCGCGATCTTCACCGGCTCCTACCACGGCATCTTCGACGAGGTGATCGTGCGGGCCACGCGCAAGCACACCGCCGTGCCCGCGGCGCCGGGCATCATGCCCAGCACCTCCCAGAACGTGATCGTGCTCGACTACGGCACGCCCGAGTCGATGGCCATCCTCAAGGAGCGCGCCGACGAGCTGGCCTGCGTGCTCGTCGAGACGGTGCAGAGCCGCCGGCCCGACTTCCAGCCGCGCGAGTTCCTGAAGGAGCTGCGCCAGGTGACGCAGGACGCCGGCACGCTCCTCGTCTTCGACGAGGTGGTGACGGGCTTTCGCTCGCACCCGGGCGGGATCCAGGCCCTCTTCGGCATCCGCGCGGACCTGTGCACCTACGGCAAGGTCGTCGGCGGCGGCTTCCCCATCGGCGTCATCGCCGGCAAGCGCGAATACATGGACGCCCTGGACGGCGGCGCCTGGCAATACGGCGACGACTCGATCCCCACGGTTGGCGTCACCTACTTCGCCGGCACGTTCGTGCGCCATCCGCTCGCGCTCGCCGCGGCCAAGGCCGTGCTGCTGCACCTGAAGGAACAGGGGCCGGCGCTGCAGGAGGAACTCACGAGACGCACCACGGCGATGGTGGAGGAGCTCAATGATTTCTGCCGCTCCGTGGGCGCGCCCATCGTGCTCAAGAACTTCGCCTCGGTGTGGAAGACCTTCTTCACCGAGGACCACCCGCTGCAGGACCTGCTTTTCGCCATGATGCGAAGCCGCGGCATCCACATCCTCGACAACTTCCCGTGCTTCTTCACGACGGCGCACGGCGAGGCGGAATTCACGGCGATCAAGACCGCGTTCCGCGAGTCCGTGATCGAGCTTCAGGAAGCCGATTTCATCCCGAAGCGGGCGTTGGCGCCCGCATTCGACGCCACCAAGCCCCCCGTGCCCGGCGCGCGCATCGGCAAGGACCCGGACGGCAAGCCCGCCTGGTTCGTGCCCAATCCCGACGCGCCCGGCAAGTACCTGAGACTCGACGCATGACAGACACGCTCTCCCAGCCCGGCCGGGCCGCAGTCGACTACGACCCCTTCGCCGGCGCGGCTATCGCCCGGGTGGCGCCCACGACCGACGCGCAGCGCGAGATCTGGCTCGCCGACCGGATCGGCCGCGAGGCCTCGCTCGCCTACAACGAGTCCGTGACCTTGCGGCTCACGGGCACGCTGGACCCCGAAGCCCTCTCGAGCGCGCTCACGCAGCTCGTGGCGAGGCACGACGCCCTGCGCGCCACCGTGAGCGAGGATGGCCTGTCGCTCCTCGTGGCCGCCGAGGGCGCCTGGCCCCTGGATCGCGTGGATCTTTCCGCGCACGAGCCGGCGGCGCGCGAGGAGGCGCTGGCGCGCCTGCGCATCGAAGCGGTGGAGACGCCCTTCGACCTGTCGACCGGACCCCTCGCGCGGGCCACCCTCGTGCGCCTTGGCGACGGCGAGCATGAACTCATCATCACGGCGCACCACATCGTGTGCGACGGATGGTCTTTCGGGGTGATCGCACCGGAGCTCATGGCGCTATATGGTGCCCGCCTCGGCGAGTCCGTCCAGCCGCTCGCGCCCGCGGAGTCCTTCGCCGACCATGCGCAGTCGCAGGCCGCGCCGGATGCACGCGCCCAGGCGGACGAGGACACCCATTGGTGGGTCAAGACGTTCGAGGACGGAACCGCCTCGCTTGACCTTCCCACGGACCGCGTGCGTCCCGCGCTTCGCACCTTCGCGTCGCGACGCGAGGACCTCGCCCTCGACTCGACACTCGCCGAAGCCGTTCGCCGGGCCGGCGCGCGCAGCGGCGCGAGCCTGTTCGTCACGCTCTTCGCCGTGTACGGCGCGCTGCTCGCCCGCCTCGCGCGGCGCGAGGACCTGGTGATCGGCGTTCCCGCCGCCGGACAGGCGACCGCCGGAAAGCCCGGCCTGGTCGGCCACTGCGTCCAGCTGCTGCCCATCCGCATCGACGCGAGCCTGGACAGGCCCATGTCGGAGCTGCTCGAATCCACGCGCGGCCGCGTGCTGGACGCCTACGAGCATCAGGCATGCACCTTCGGCGCGCTCCTCGCGAAGCTCAACCTGCCGCGTGACCCGTCCCGGCTGCCCCTGGTCAACGTGCTCTTCAACCTCGACGCGGCCATCCGTGACGAAGCACTCTCGAAGGGCGGCTTGCGGGCGCGACTGGCCTCGAACCCGCGACGCTTCGAGAACTTCGAGCTGTTTCTCAATGCGAGCCAGGTGGACGGCGGCCTCGTCCTCGAGTGCCAGTACAACGCCGATCTCTTCGACGCGACGACGATCCGTCGCTGGCTCGCCCTCTACCGGTCAGCCCTCGAACGCCTCGCCGCCGATCCCGGCGCGCACGCCGCGCGGGCCTTCGCGCCGTCGGCCACGGATATCGAGCTCGTGTCGAAGTTCAACGCCACGGAAGCCCCGTACGACCGCGCAGCCCGCATCGAGTCGCTCGTCGAACGCCAAGCCCGCGCCACGCCGGACGCGGTCGCCGTCACCTGTGCCGGCCGCAATCTCACCTACCGCGAGCTCGACGAGCGCGCCAACGGCATCGCGCACGCGCTGCGCGAGCGCGGCGTGGTCGCCGGCGATCTCGTCGGCCACTGCACGAGCCGCGGCGAACACCTCTTCACGGCGCTCCTGGGCATCCTCAAGGCCGGCGCGGGCTATGTCCCGCTCGACCCCTCCTTCCCGGAAGATCGCCTCGCTTTCATGCGCGAGGACGCGCGCATGCGCTGCGTGATCACGGACCGCGAGGCGGCGGCCCCCGGCGCACTCGTCGCGGAAGACGTCGCGCCGGCCATGGCCGCGCCGCCGCCCGGCGGAACCTCGCTCGACGTCGCCTACGTCATCTACACCTCCGGCTCCACCGGTCGGCCCAAGGGCGTGCTCGTGCCGCACCGGACGGTGGCCAACCTGCTCACCAGCGTCGCGAAAGAGCCCGGCATGGCGGCAGGCGACGTGGTGCTGGCCGTGACGACACTCTCCTTCGACATCGCGGTTTCCGAAGTGATCCTGCCCCTCACGGTCGGCGCGCGCATCGTCGTGGCCGATCGCGCGCAGGCCATGGACGGCGACCGCCTTCGCGCGATCGTCGAGGCCGAGGGCGTGAGTTTCATCGACGCGACGCCCTCGACCTGGCGCCTGCTCCTCGCCTCCGGATGGAAGGGAAACCGCACCCTCAAGGCCATCTGCACCGGCGAACCCCTGCCGCCGAGCCTGGGCCGGGAGCTACTGCCGCTCGTGGGCGAACTGTGGAACGGCTACGGCCCGACCGAGACGCCCGTTTGGTCCTCCTTCCACCGCGTACTCGCGGTCGACGGGCCTGTTCCCATCGGCCATCCGGTGGCCAACACGCAGATCCACGTCGTGGATGCCTCACGCGAACCGGTTCCCGTCGGCGTCGTGGGCGAGCTCTACATCGCGGGCGACGGCGTCACCCTCGGCTATCTCGATCGGCCCGACCTGACTGCCGAGCGCTTCTTGCCCGACCCGTTCGCCGCCCGACCGGGCGCGACGTGGTACCGAACGGGGGACCTCGGCCGCTGGCGCCCCGACGGCACGCTCGAATGCCTGGGCCGCATCGACCACCAGATCAAGGTCCGCGGGTACCGCATCGAACCGGGCGAGATCGAGGCCGCCCTGTCCGCGGTTGACGGCCTGGCCCAATGCCTCGTCGTGGCACGCGAGGACCGCCCCGGCGACGTGCGCCTCGTGGGCTACGTCGTGCCCCGCGCCGGCGCCCGACTCGAGGAGGACGCCCTCAAGGACATCCTCAAGCGCACGCTGCCCGAATACATGGTGCCGCAACACCTCGTGGCGCTCGGCGAGATTCCGCTGCTGCCCAATGGAAAGGTCGACCGCAAGGCGCTTCCCGCGCCCCAGGCCATCCCCACCGGGCGCGATTTCGTCGCGCCTCGCGACGAACTCGAGGCCGCAGTCGCGCACGAGATGGAAGCCGCCCTCGGCCTGCCGGGCCTGGGCGTGCACGACGATTTCTTCCGGCTGGGCGGTCACTCGCTGCTCGCCGCGCAGCTCACGGCGCGCCTCAATCGCGCCTTCGATACGCACCTCACGATGCGCACGCTCTTCGCCGCCCCGACGGTGGCCCAGCTGGCCGAGGCCATCCGCGCGGAAGTGAGCGCCGCGCACGGGCCGCGCCGCAAACCCCTCGGGCGGCTCGCGGCGCGCGACGAGGCCCCGATGTCGGTGATGCAGGAGCGCCTCCGGTTCCTGGAGGAGCTCAACCCGAACCGCGTCACGTACAACGCGCCTTCCGCGCATCGCCTGACCGGCACGCTCGACGAGCCGGCATTCGCGCGCGCCTTCGACGAGATGATCCGTCGCCAGCCGGTGCTGCGCACGAGCTTCGAGCCGCGAGGGACCTCGGCCGTGCAGAGGATCCACGCCAGCGTCGACTTCACGCTGTTCCCCGCCGAGGACCTCTCGCCCCTGCCCGACGCGCAGCGCGAGGCCCGCCTCGCGCTGCGACTGGACGAGCTCACCGGGCAGACCTTCGACCTGCAGCGCGCGCCGCTCTTCAAGGCGCACCTCTTCCGGATGGGTCCGCAGGAGCACGTGCTGTTCTTCATGGCCCACCACATCATCTGGGACGGGTGGTCCTTCGACATCCTGTACGAGGAGCTCTCGTCCCTCTACGGCGCGTTCTCGCGCGGGCTGCCCGCGCCCCGGCCGGAGCTGCCCTTCACTTACGGTGATTTCGCCGCCTGGCACCGCGACTGGTGCGCCGGGGAAGAATTCGCCGCGCAGCTGGCCTTCTGGCGCTCGCGCCTGGACCGCCTCGAGGCGGCGCTGGCGCTGCCCACCGACCGTCCGCGCCGGCCGGGCATGTCGGGAGCGGGCGACACCGTTTGGATGACGATCGAAAAGCCTCTCGCCGATTCGCTGCATGCGATCGGCCGCCAGGCGGGCGCGACCCTCTTCCTCACCACCCTGGCGGCCTACAGCGCGCTGCTGCACGGCTACGCGGGCCAGGAACGGCTCGTGATCGGCACCCCCGTGCGCGGGCGCAATGCCGTCGAACTCGAGCCGATCATGGGGTACTTCAACAACCTCGTGCCGCTCGCCATCGACGTCGATCCCGGGCAGAGCTTTCTCGCACTGCTCGAGCGCGTGAAGTCCGCGGCGGTCGAGAGCTTCGCCTCGCCGGACGTGCCCCTCGAGCAGCTCGCCGGCGAGCTCGCCGTGCGGCGCGGTGCCGGCGGCGGCTCGCTGCTCTACCAGGCGCTCTTCTCGTTCCAGGACGCGCGCCGGCGCGACACGCGCTGGGGAGACCTGGTGCACGAGGTGGTGCCGCTTTTCCAGAAGGGCGCCACGGAGGACCTCGGGTTGTGGTTCGTGGAGTCCGAGCGCGGCCTGCACGGTGGCGTCACCTACAACACCGACATCCTCGATCGCGCCACCGCACAGGAACTGCACCGCGCCTTCCTCGCCCTCCTGGCGGGCATTGCGGCCGATCCAACGAAGTCGGTGGCGGAACTGCTCGGATCGAAGGGCGCGGCGGTGCGGATGAAGGCTCCCGCCGATGCGCTTCCGATGCCGGCCGCCCACGCCCGGCCGGCCCTCGCGCCCATGGGAACGCCGCCGTCCACGGCGACCGAGCAGCGCCTGGCCGGGATCTGGCGCGAGCAGCTCAAGGTGCCTCAGGTGTGTCTTGAGGACAACTTCTTCGATCTCGGTGGCCATTCCCTGCTCGCGATGCAGGCCATCCTCGCGATGGAGACGAGCACCGGCAAGCGCATCGACCGCAATCGCTACATATTCGAGTCGCTCGCGCAGATCGCGAAGGCCTACGACGAGGCTCCCGCCGAGCCGCCGGCGAAGCCGGGGGGGCTGCGCGGCCTCTTCTCGTCGCTCGTCGGCGGCCGGAAGGACTCGGCCTCCTGATGGAACGCTTCCTTCCCGGCCGGCGATTCGCCGCCCTGCCCGCCCGGGGTCGTGACGGCGTGTCGTCGGCAGATTCGGGCCGCGCGACGGCCTTGTTCAAGGCGCCGCTTCGGCGCGATGCTGGGAGAGATAGACCATGACCGAGTGGAGCGCGGCGCACGCCTGGGTCGACGCGGCCGCGAGATCGGCCCCTTTCAACGGGCTGCTGAAGCGCCGGTACGACCGCGTTTTCGAGGCGAACCGGGAAGCGAACCTCTTTCGCGGCGTCTTCGCCACATTCGACGAGGCCGCGCGCAGCGCGCCGGCAACGCGCCCGCTCGGGTACGACAACCCCGATTCGGCGGCGATGTACCAGGATCGCGCGCGACGCACCTATCCCACCGACTACCCGATGCTCTTCTGGCTCCAGAAGCTCTTCGCGCAGGGCGCGCGCAGCGTGTTCGACCTGGGCGGGCACATCGGCGTGAGCTATTACGCCTACCGCAAGCACCTCGACTATCCGGCCGGCCTTCGCTGGAACGTGCACGACGTGCCGGCAGTGATGGCACAGGGCCGCCGCCTCGCCGCCGAGCGAGAACGCGAGGGTCGCCTTGCGTTCAGCGACACCTTCGAGGAGGCGGACGGTTTCGACATCCTCGCCACGCAAGGCGCCATCCAGTACCTGCCCGACACGCTCGAGGCGCGGCTCGCGCGCCTTGACTCGCCGCCGCCGCACCTGCTCCTGAACCTCACCCCGCTGCACGAGCGCGAGTCGTACTTCACCCTGCAGAGCGTGGGCACGGCGTACTGCCCGTACCGGATCTTCGCCGCGGGCGATTTCCTGCGCGCCTTCGAAACCCTGGGCTACGCGCTCGTCGACACCTGGGAGAACCCGGACAAGTCCTGCCGGATTCCCTTCCATCCCGACCGGTCGCTCGACCGCTACCACGGGTTCTACTTTCGCCGTACCGGTTCATGAGCGCGACATGGCGGTGATCCCGTTGCGGCTTGGCGAACCGCCCCGGCAGCTCTTCGCCATGCTCCAGCCCGCCGGCGGTGCCGCGCCCCGGCAGCACGGCGTGCTCCTGTGCAATCCGTTCGGGCAGGAAGCCATCCGCGCTCACCGTCTCGTGCGTGTGCTGGGCGACCGCCTCGCCGCCGCGGGCTTCGCCGTGATGCGGTTCGACTACTACGGGACGGGGGACTCGGGCGGCGACGATACGGAGGGACGCCTGCCGCGCTGGATCGACGACATCGTCGCGGTCGACGCCGTACTGCGCTCGCGATCGGGCATCTCGCGCACCACCTGGATCGGCATCCGCCTCGGGGCCAGCCTGGCGGTGGCTGCCGCGGCCCGCGCGCGGCCCCACCCGGAGCGGTTGATCCTCTGGGATCCGATCACCGACGGCGCGGCGTACCTCGAGGAACTGGCCTCGGCGCACGCGTCCTCGATACGGGCCGGATCGGCTGGCCTCGCCACGGCACGCCGCCACAGCCGCTATCGAACGCATCCCCCGGGCCCGGATGACGAAGCGCTGGGATTTCCGCTCGGCGAGTCCCTACGGGCCGACATTCGCGACATCTCGGCCCGGTCGTTCGCGCAATGTCCGTCGCCGATGACCGTGATCTCGAGCGCGGATGCCTCGCCCTGCTGCCGTGTGCCCACGCAGGTCGAGCGCTCTGCCCGGGTCCATCGGATCGCCAGCGAGCTCGAGTGGGTCGCCATCAGCCAGATGCGCTCGGCCGTGGTGCCGAGCGACGCCCTGCAGGCGGTCAACGATGCCCTGGGAGCGGGGCCGTGAGAGAGACCAGCCTTGCATTCGGGCCGGACGGCAATCTCGTCGGCACCGTCTGCGTGCCGGGGGGGGCGCATCGCGCGAACGTCGGCATGGTGCTGTTCAATGCCGGCCTGGTGCACCGCATCGGGCCCCATCGGATCAACGTACGCCTCGCGAGAAGTCTCGCGTCGACGGGCATTCCGTCGATCCGCTTCGACCTTTCCGGGCAGGGCGACAGCGGCCGCAGGACGGGAGCGGAGAGTTTCGACGAGCAGGTGTTCCGGGACATCGCTTCGGCCATGGACGCGCTGGGCCGCGAATCGGGCGCATCCCGGTTCTCGCTGTTCGGGTTCTGTTCCGGCGGCGTCCATGGTTTCGCGGCCGCGCAACGCGACGCGCGCATCGCCGGCCTGCTCCTGTACGACACGTACTTCTACCCGACCGTGCTCTCGCGACTCAACCGGTACGCCCTGAGCATCCGCGATCGCGGCCTCGTGGTCGCGGCGTCGGACTGGATCCGGCGCAAGCTGGCGAAGCGGCCGGCCGGCGAAAGCGCGCCGGTCGGGGCCAACGGAACGGAGTCCTTTCGCACCCCCTCCCGAGCCGAATTCGCGGAGGTGGTCCTGCGGCTCGTCGCGCGAGGCTCGAAGGTCGGCGTGATCTATTCGGGTTCGTTCAACGGCTACAATTACGCCGGGCAGTTTCACGACACTTTCCGGCGCTGGCGATTCGGCCCCCGGGTCACCTGCGACTACCTGCCGTCCCTGGGCCACTCGACGACGATCCTGTCGGACCAGCAGGCCCTGATAGAGCTGATCGTCGAATGGACGCGGGAGCTCGATGCGTTCCTCCGGGATGCGAATGCCCCGCCGTGATCGCAGGCTCCCGGCGACGATCGTCGTCATGGCCGTGGCACTGGGGATAGCCCTTCTTGCCGCAAAGCCCGCGTACCGGTTCGCGCAGGACCTGTTGCCAGAAACCTGGCGCATCGCGCTTTCCGCCGCCTACCACCGGATCCGCGTCGACCACGACGTGCGCATCCGGATGCCGGACGGGACGGACACGGCCGCGAGCCTTTACCTCCCGAGGCAGGCGGCGGGCCCGTTGCCGACCATCCTGATCCGGCTGCCCTACGGCCGGCTGCGCAATTCGGACGGCTGGTATGACGGCCTGCTTTTCGCGAGGAGCGGCTACGCGGCGCTCGTTCAGGACCTGCGCGGAACCGGCGACTCCGGGGGCGAGCCGTTCCCCTGGCGCGACGCGGAGTCCGACGGCGCGGCGACGCTCGACTGGATCGCGGCGCAGCCCTGGTCGAACGGCCGCGTGGGAACGTTCGGCTGCTCCGCGCTCGGCGAGACGCAGTTCGTCCTCGCGAAGCGCAACCATCCCGCGCATGCCGCCATGATCGCGAGCGGCGCGGGCGGTGCCGTCGGATCGGCCGCGGGGCGCCACTCGCCGTTTGGCGTGTTCGAAGGTGGGGTCCTCCAGCTCGCGAGCGCGTTCGGCTGGTTCGTCGAGAACGGCGCACTCGATCCACGCTCGCCCCCGGCCGCGCCATTCGACCTCGAATCGCACCTGAGGCGGCTTCCCGTCGCCTCGCTCGTCGAGGAAGTGCGACCGGGTCGCAACGCCTACACGGATTTCGTCACGACGCCCCTCGCGGATCCTCGCTGGGCCGGGTGGGGCTACCTCACCGACGCCGATCGCCCCCGGGTGCCGGCGCTCGTGATCAACACCTGGGGAGACCAGACCGTCGGTGACTCGCTGGCGTACGCCGTGGCCCGGGCGAAAGCCGATCCCGCCTTCGCCGCCCGGCAACAGGTGGTGATCGCGCCCGGGCGCCACTGCGACCACGCGGCCGCCACGACGGGCAAGCCATTCGGTGACCTGCCGGTGAGCGGCGCCGAGATCGACTGGCAAGGTCTCTATCGCGACTGGTTCGACCGGTGGTTGCGCGACCGCGACTTGCCGCCGGGCCCGGCTTTCCGCTGGTTCATGCTGGTCGAGAACCGGTGGCACCAATCGGCGCAATGGCCCCCCGCCGAGGCGCGTGCCGAGCGCTGGTTCCTGTCGAGCGGCGGGCAAGCCAACTCGCGACAGGGCGATGGCACCCTGTCGCCCGAGCCGCCCCGGGGGGGGGCGCCGTCGGATCGCTACCGCGCCGATCCCGCCAACCCGGTGCCCAGCCGTGGCGGGCCGCTCTGCTGCACAGGAGCCCGGAAACCGGTGGCCGGCCCCGTGGACCAGGCCGATGTCGAGTCGCGCGAGGACGTGCTCGTGTTCACTTCCGCCCCCCTCGCGAAGGGGCTTCGGATCGCGGGCCCCCTGAAGGCGCACCTCGTCGTGTCTTCGGACGCGCCCGATGCGGACCTCGTCGTCCGCCTCGCGCACGTCCGACCCGATGGCCTCTCGACCAGCATCCAGGAGGGCGCATTGCGGCTGCGCTACCGTGACGGCTTTCCGGCGCCGGCGATGATGCAGCCAGGGCGGCGTTACGCGGTCGCGGTGGACCTGCGCGCGATCGCCTACGCGATCCCGAGCGGGCACCGCCTGCGCCTGCACGTCGCCGGCAGCAGCTTTCCGCGACTGGAGCGCAACCTGCAAACGGGCGCCTCGGTCAATTCGACGCAGACGCGGGTCGTGGTCTCGACCACGACCGTGCACCACGACGACGAATCGCAATCCTGGGTCGAACTGCCGGTGCTGCCCTCGCGCTAGAACCCCACGCGCGGCTTGTAGCCTCGCAGGCGCTTCTTGAATGCGACGAGGAGACGGCCGAGCGGGTGCTTCACCGAATCCGCGAACGCCGACTCCCCGGGCAACGACGGCGACAGCCCCAAACGACGCAGCAAGAGGTTCCACGCGTGCACGTAGGCCGCACGCCGCGTCTGGTCCGTGTAGAACACGACGCCGATGGACACCGAGACGCCGTCGCCCGGCTTCGTCCAGCCGGGCACCGTCTCGGTCATGTGCGGGGAAGTGCTCGGAAAGTACACGCCGTCTCCCACGGAAACGTCGAAGGCATGGCTGCGTTCGACGTCGCCGTCCTTGAGCCTGACTTCCTCGAGCGCGGCGTAAACGATGAAGCGATCGACTTCGCATGCGGGGACCGCCTGGCGGTCGGACGGATCCCACACGTTGATCGACTTGCGCCCTCGCATCTGCAGCCAGAAATTGTTCTCCCGGTCGATGTGGAAAGGCGTGACCGACGGTGGGGCCGAAATGAAAATGAACCCGCCCACATTGAATATCCCGGTCTGCTCCGGTTCGACGAGCGGACGGAACGCCGAAACGACCTCTTCGAGGAAGTCCCGGTAGCGCGGCACGGCCTCCACGTTGTAGAGCGCGATCCAGGAGCCCGGCTCCTCGATGCGACGGAAGACCTCCTCGACACCCCTTCCCTGAGGATCGTCGGCCGAGTGATAGAAATCCGACGCCTGCGTGCTGCCGGGCCGGATGAACCGGCACTGCTTCATGGGCACGAGATCCTTCGCCAACTGCGCGAGTGCCGGCATCTGCATGAGCGGATGCTCGTGAAAGTTGTGGCGGATCGCGCAGACGCGCCGCGTCGAGAAGGACGCACTGTCCGCCGCGCGCAGCCAGAAGGGGCCCGGGGCGCGGTCGGTGACGGTCAAGGCGGCATCGGGGGCGGGACTCGACACGAAAGTCGGCTCCAGGGGCGAAAAGGCGATGTTCTCTCCCCGCCCCCCCGGCGAGCAAGGTCTGGCTCGGCTACTTCCCCTTACGATTGAAATCTCCGGCCTTCACCACCGTCAGCTTCGCCGGATCCAGGTACTTCCTCAGCGCCGAGTTCACCTCCGCCACCGTGAGCGTCGCCAGGCGATCCTCGAACGCCTTGCTGAAGGCGAACGTCCGCCCCAGGTACAGGTTGTAGACCCAGCCGCCCGCGAGGGCCCCGTCCTGGGCCCGCGCCTGGAGTCGTTGCTGGAGCGCGCCGGACTTCGCGTTGGCCACCTCCGCCTCCGTGAAGCCGTCCTTCAGCGCCCTTGCCAGTTCCTCCCGCAAGGCCGCCTCCAGCTTCACCATGTTCTGCGGCGCCACGATGGCGTAGGCGCTCCACTCGCCCGTGCGGTCGATCGAGGGCACCGAAAGTCCCGAGCCCGCGCCATAGGAAAGGCCCTCCTGCTGGCGAAGGCGCTTGCCCAGGCGCGAATCGAGCCCGGCTTCGCCGCCCAGGATGTAGTTCGCCACGAAGAGCGCGGGGTAGTCCGGATCGTCGTCGCGCAGGTCCATGGCCTGGCGGGCGAGGAGGATGGCGTTCTCCTTGTCCGGGGTCTCGATCGTGATCGTCTCGGCGGGCGCCTGGCGCTGCACGGCCGGGACGCGGGCGTAGCCGCGTTCGCCCTTCCAGCCGGCGAGGAGCGACTTCACGAGCGCCGCCGCCTTCGCCTCGTCGAAATCGCCGACGATCGCGATCTCGGCGGCTTGCGCGCCGTAGAACTCGCGGTGGAAGCGCCTCGCGTCCTCGAGGGTCACGGCCTTCGCGGCCTCGATCGACTCGTCCAGCGTCGGCGCGTAGCGCCAGTCGCCCTTGGGCCAGGGGTTGAAGTGCCGGCGAAGCGCTTCGGCCGCGCGGGCATTGGGATCGGAGCGCTGCGCCTCGAGCCCGGTGAGCATCTGCGACTTGAGCTGCTCGAACTCCGCGGCCGGGAAGGCCGGTTCGCGCAGCACGTGCACGGCGAGCCGGAGGGCCTCCTCGAGGTTCGGGCCGGTCGTCTGGAAGTTCGCCCCCGTGCCACCGACGCTGCCCGCCATCTTGAGCCGTTCCATCTCGTCCGCGATCTGCGTGCGCGAGAGCTTCGTGGTGCCGCGCGAGAGCATGGCGCCCGCGAACTGCGCCGCGGTGCGCTGGCCGAAGAGGCTCTTCTCGTCGCCCAGGTTCAGGCGCAGCGACACGTTCACCATTTCGCCGCGGTTCTTCTTGGCGAGCAGCGCGACCTTCACGCCGTCGAACGCGAGGCGCTTCGTGCGCGCGTCGATGTTGGCCTGCGAAGGGTCGAACGCCTCCGAGGCCGCCTGCGCCGCTCGGGGCTTGAAGTCCTTCATCACCGCCTCGACGGCCGGCGCGGCGGGGATGTCGGCGCGCTGCGGGGCATCTTCGGGCAGGAAGTAGCCGGTCGTGCGGTTGTCCCGCCGGTAGTAGGCCTTCGCGGCCTTCGCGACGCTCTCCGGCGTGACCTTCGGCAGGTCGTCGCGCGAGAGGAAGAACAGGCGCCAGTCGCCCAGGGCGATGTACTCCGAGAGCTGCACGCCGATGGACTCGTGGTCGTTCAGCGATTTCTCGAACTGGTTCTCGTAGGTCTTGCGGGCCCGCGCGATCTCCTCGGCGGTCGCGGGCGCGGCGCCGAATCCCTCGACGATGCGGGCGAGTTCGGCTGCCACGGGCTCCACGGCCTCGCCCTTCTTCACCATCGCGCCGAAGACGTGCAGGCCGGGCTTCTGGCCCGTGAGCGGGAAGCCGAAGACCTGCGCGGCCTTGCCCGTCTCGACGAGCGCCTTGTGCAATCGCCCGGTGGGCGTGTCGGCGAGGACGAAATTGGCGAAGGAGATGCTGTCGGCATCGGGGTGCAGGGCCGAGGGCACCTTCCACGCGACCGCCACGATCTGGACGTCGCCCTTCCTGCGGATGCGGAATTCGCGCTCGCCGTCCTGCACGGGCTCCACCGTCCAGAACTCCGGCAACGGGCGCGAGGGACGGGGAATGGCGCCGAAGGCGTCGGCCACGAGCTTCACCGCCTTCGCCTCGTCGAACTTGCCGGCGATGAGCAGCACGGCGTTGTCCGGCTGGTAGTACGTGCGGTAGAAGGCGCGGAGGTTCTCCTCCTTCACGTTCTCGATGTCGCTGCGGTTGCCGATGGTGGAGCGCCCGTAGCTGTGCCAGTCGTAGGCGATGCTCTGCAGGCGCTTCAGCATGACGCCGAAGGGCGAATTCTCGCCGTTCTCGAACTCGTTCCTCACCACCGTCATCTCGGTCGCGAGGTCCGACTTGCGCACGAACGAATTCACCATGCGGTCGGCCTCCATCTCGACGGCCCACTTCAGGTTGTCGTCCGTCGCCTGGAACAGCTCGTAGTAGTTGGTGCGGTCTAGCCAGGTGGTGCCGTTCGAGCGGGCGCCGCGCTGGTTGAACTGCTTGTCGATGTCCGGATTCCTCGGCGTGCCCTTGAAGAGCAGGTGCTCGAGCAGGTGCGCCATGCCCGTCTCGCCGTAGTTCTCGTGCCGGGAGCCCACGAGGTAGGTGATGTTGACCGTGATGGTGGGCTTGGAGAGATCCGGGAAGAGGAGGAAGCGAAGCCCGTTCCCGAGCCGGTACTCGGTGATGCCCTCGACGGAGGTGACCCGCGTCACGCCGGCGGGCAGCGGCGCCTGGGCGAGCGCGGCGGCGGCGAAGAAGACGGACAGGCAAGCCGCGGCGAACAGTCGGGCGAGTCTCATGGAATCCTCGGGAAGGGGTACGGCGAAGGCCGCGATCGTCGAACTGCGG
Organism: Betaproteobacteria bacterium; assembly: GCA_016711875.1. Taxonomy (GTDB): domain Bacteria; phylum Pseudomonadota; class Gammaproteobacteria; order Burkholderiales; family Usitatibacteraceae; genus FEB-7. Next base: position 1,049,482 of record JADJSD010000003.1, read on the forward strand.
AAACTAGCGTTGCGTCGCGGCGCGCTTTCGGCGAGCCTCGTAGAGGCACACGCCGCTCGCCACCGAGACGTTGAGGCTCTCGACGGAACCGAGCATCGGGATCGACACCAGGTGGTCGCAGGTTTCGCGCGTGAGGCGTCGCAGGCCCTCGCCTTCCGCGCCCAGGACCATGCCGAGGGCCCCGTCGAGCTTCGCCTGCCAGAGGGTCTGGGGCGCGTCGTCCGCGGTGCCGATCATCCAGATGCCGCGGTCCTTCAGGTCGCGCATGGTGCGCGCGAGGTTCGTCACCACGATGTACGGGACGGTTTCCGCCGCGCCGGAGGCCACCTTGATGGCCGCGGTGGTGAGCCCGCAGCTGCGGTCCTTGGGCGCGATGACGGCATGGGCGCCCGCGCCATCGGCCACGCGCAGGCACGCGCCCAGGTTGTGCGGGTCCTGAACGCCGTCGAGCAGCAGCAGGAGCGGCGGCTCTTCCAGCCCCTCGAGCACGTCCTCGATGAACTGCGGCATCTGCACCGGCGCCGCCACGGCGATGACGCCCTGGTGGCGCGAGCCGCCCGCGAGGCCGTCCAGGCGCTTCGCGTCCACGGGGATCACGCGCACGCCATAGCGCTCCGCGTCGTCCTTGAGCGCCTTCATGCGGCCGTCGAGGCGCGTCGCGTCGACGTAGATTTCCGAGACGGTGCCCGCGTCCTGCTTGAGCCGCCCGCGTACCGCGTGGAATCCGGCGAGTGTCTTCATCGCTTGCCCTTCTTGCCGCGCCCGCCATCCGTGTTCCGCGTGTCGATGCGGGTGTGCTTCTTGTCCTGGTCGCGCGGCTTCTGCACCGCCACCGGCACGGCGTGGGGCAGTTCGCCCTCGCGCGCCACGGCGACGGGGCCGCCGTCCACGAGCACGAAGTCGATCTTGGAGGCCTCGAGATCCACGCGAACCACCCGCACCTTCACGCGGGCGCCGAGCTGGTAGCGCACGCCCGTGCGTTCGCCGCGCAGCAAGTGGCGCTGCGCGTCGTACTGGAAGTAGTCGGTTCCCAGGTCCGAGATGTGCACCAGGCCGTCGATGTAGAGCTCGTCGAGCGTGACGAAGATGCCGAAGCCCGCGACGCCGCTCACGGTGCCCTCGAACTCGTCGCCCACGTGGTCCTGCATGAAGTAGCACTTGAGCCAGGCGTCGACGTCGCGCGTGGCGTCGTCGGCGCGCCGCTCGGTCTCCGAGCAGTGCACGCCGAGCGAGGGCCAGTCGCCCGCGTCGTACGTCGTGCCCGCGAGCACCGCCTTGATGGCGCGGTGGATCACGAGGTCCGGGTAGCGGCGGATCGGCGACGTGAAGTGCGCGTAGCCCTCGTAGGCGAGACCGAAGTGGCCCACGTTCTCGGGGCTGTAGACCGCCTGGCGCAGCGAGCGCAGCATCACCGTCTGCAGGAGCCCGGCAAAGGGCTTGTCCTTGATGCGGGTGAGAAGCGCGGCGTAATCCTTCGCATGGGGCTCGTCGCCTCCGCCGAGGGAAAGGCCGAAGTCCTTGAGCATCGAGCGCAGGGCCTCGAGCTTCTCCGGCGTGGGCCCCTCGTGGATGCGATAGAGGGCGGGGTGCCCGGCCGCGATCAGGAAATCCGAGGCGCACACGTTGGCCGCCAGCATGCATTCCTCGATGAGGCGGTGCGCGTCGTTGCGCTGCACGCGCACGATGCGCTCGATCTTGCCCTTCTCGTCGAAGATCATCTGCGTCTCGACGGAATCGAAATCGATCGCGCCGCGCTTGGCTCTCGCGCCCAGCAGCGCCTTGAACACGACGTACAGTTCCTCGAGCGAGGGGACGAGCGCCGCGGGCACGGGCGGATCGGCCTCGCGACCTTCGAGCACCGCCGCGACGCGCGTGTAGGTGAGGCGCGCGTGCGAGTGGATGACGGCGTTGTAGAACTGGTACTGGCGGACGGCGCCGCTCGGGCCGACCTCCATCTCGCACACCATCACGAGGCGGTCGACTTCCGGCTTGAGCGAGCACAGCTCGTTCGAGAGCCCCTCGGGGAGCATCGGGATGACGCGGCGCGGGAAGTAGACGGAATTGCCGCGCTCGCGCGATTCGCGGTCGAGCGCGTCGCCCGGGCGCACGTAGTGGCTCACGTCGGCGATGGCGACCCAGAGGCGGTGCCCCTTGCCCTTGGCCAAAGGCTCGCAACAGACGGCATCGTCGAAGTCCTTGGCGGTCTCGCCGTCGATGGTGACGAAGGGGAGCGAACGCAGGTCCTTGCGGCCCTTGATGTCCTTCGCCGTCACCTTGTCGCCGTGCTTCGAGGCGAGCTGCTCGGCTTCCTTCGAGAAGACGTGCGGGAGATCGTGCTTCCGGAGCGCGATCTCGATCTCCATGCCGGGGTCGGCGTAGTTGCCCAGGATCTCGACCACCCGCGCGATGGGCTCGGACTGCGGCGAAGGCTGCTGGAGGATCTCGGCCACGACCACCTGGCCGTGCTTCGCGCCCTTCGAGCCGTCCGGGGGGACGAGGAAATCCTGCGCGATGCGCTTGTCCTCGGCCATGATGAACATGACGCCCTGCTCGACGAAGAGCCGGCCGACCACCTGCTGGTGGGCGCGCTCGAGCACCTCGACGATGGAGCCTTCGCTGCGGCCGCGGCGGTCCACGCCCGTCACGCGGGCGAGCACGATGTCGCCGTGCAGGGCCTTGTGCATCTGCTTGGCGGCGAGGAACAGGTCCGCGCCGCCGTCCTCGGGCTTCAGGAACCCGTAGCCGTCCGGGTGGCCGATGACGCGGCCCTTCACCAGGCCGGCCTTGTCGGCCACGAGGATCGCGCCGCGGCGGTTCCTCATGACCTGGCCTTCGCGCTCCATGGCCGCGAGGCGGCGGGAGAAGGCCTCCAACTCGTGGGAATCGATGCCGAGGGTGGCCGCGAGGGTGTCCTCGGCGAGCGGCACGCCCTCGCGGGCCATGACCTCGAGAATCATCTCGCGGCTGGGCAGGGGGTGCTCGTACTTGGCGGCTTCACGCGCGTGATGCGGGTCGGCCTGCCTTAGGTTCTTGGTTTTGCTGGACAAAAAAGGGTGACCCTTCTAGAATGGCGGGCTCGGTTTGGAGATTTCAAGTCTCCTCGAAGTTCCGAGCCCGGATGGCGGAATTGGTAGACGCACCAGTTTCAGGTACTGGCGGGTAACACCGTGGAGGTTCGAGTCCTCTTCCGGGCACCATGATTATCGAACGAAAGGCCGGCGATGAGCCGGCTTTTTCGTTTTCGCGGCGCCCGGCTTCGGGACCTCAGGCGAACGGGTGCGCGAGGACGATGGTCTCGTCGCGGTCCGGCCCGGTGGAAATCAGGACGACCGGGGCGCCCACCAGGGCCTCCAGTCGCCTGAGGTAGGCCCGCGCGGTGGCCGGCAGCCCGTCGAGCGTCTTCACGCCGACGGTGCTTTCCTTCCAGCCCGGGAATTCCTCGTAGACCGGTTCGCAGATCGCGAGGGCCTCGGCGCCCACGGGCAGGATGTCGCGCATCTCGCCGCGGACCTTGTAGCCCGTCGCGAGCCGCACGGTGTCGAGGCCGTCCAGCACGTCGAGCTTGGTGATGCAAAGTCCCGAGACGCCGTTCAGCTGCACGGCGCGCTTGAGCGCCGCCGCGTCGAACCAGCCGCAGCGCCGCGGGCGGCCCGTCACGGAACCGTACTCGTTGCCTTTCACGCGCAGGTGCTCGCCGACCTCGTCGTCGAGTTCCGTCGGGAAAGGCCCGCCGCCCACGCGGGTGGCATACGCCTTCGCGACGCCCAGCACGTAGTGCAGCTGCTGCGGACCCACGCCGGCGCCGGCGGAGGCCTGCCCCGCCACGCAGTTGGACGACGTGACGAACGGGTAGGTGCCGTGGTCGACGTCCAGCAGCGCGGCCTGCGCGCCCTCGAAGAGGATGCTCTTGCCGTCCTTGATGAGCGCGTTGATCTCGCCCGAGACGTCGGCGACCATCGGCTGGAGGATCTCGCCCAGGGCGAGCGTGTCCTCGAGCGTCTTCTGGAAGTCGACGGTCGCGGCCTTGAAGTAGTTCTTGAGGACGAAGTTGTGATAGTCCAGCACCTCGCCCAGCTTGGCGGCGAAGCGCTCGCGGGCATAGAGGTCCTGTACGCGGATGGCGCGGCGGGCCACCTTGTCCTCGTAGGCCGGCCCGATGCCGCGGCCGGTGGTGCCGATCTTGGCGTCGCCCTTGGCGAGCTCGCGCGCGGCGTCGAGCGCCACGTGGTACGGCAGGATGAGCGGGCAGGCCTCGGAGATGCGAAGGCGTCCCCGCACGTCGATGCCGGCAGCCTCGAGCTCCCGGATCTCCTTCATGATGGCCTCGGGCGAGACGACCACGCCGTTGCCGATGAAGCATTTCACCGCGGGATGCATGATGCCCGAGGGGATGAGCCGCACGATGGTCTTCCGGCCGCCGATCACCAGCGTGTGGCCCGCGTTGTGGCCGCCCTGGAAGCGCACGACCGCCGCCACGTGGTCCGTGAGCCAGTCGACGATCTTGCCCTTGCCCTCGTCGCCCCACTGCGTGCCGATCACCACCACGTTCTTCGCCATCGCTCTACTCGCCTTTCAGGGGAACGACCTGCCAGCGGCCGTCCTTCGATTCGAGGGTGCGGTCGCACCCCAGTTCCGCGCGCGCCGCCCGGTGCCCGGGCAGCTCCGCGATCACGATCTCGCCCGCCTCGCGCAACTTCGTCACTGCCGACTCGAGCGAGGCGTCCGCGACGCAGGGCGCGAGGATCGCCGCGCGCCGCGGCGTCGGCGCCGCCAGCGCGGCCAGTCGCCGCAGGTCGATGGTGAAGCCGGTCGCCGGGCGCGCGCGCCCGAAGGAACGCCCCACTTCGTCGTAGCGGCCGCCGCGCGCGAGCGCATCCGGCGAGCCCGACGCGAACGCCGCGAATACGACGCCGCTTTCGTAATTGAATCCGCCGAGCTCCGCGAGATCGAACGAGATCTCGAGCCCGGGCGCCGCCAGTTCCTTCGCGAGCAGCTCGAGCGCCGAAAGCGCCTCGGCGATGGCCGCGTCCTTCGGCAGGATCTCCCGCGCCCGGGCGAGAACTTCCGGGCCGCCGCTGAGCCTGGTGAGCTGCTCGAGGAGGAGCGAGCGAGGCTCGCCCAGCTGACTCGCCATCGCGCGCACCGCCGGGCCATCCTTCTGCTGCACCGCGTGGAAGAGCGCCTCGGCGTCCTCGCGATCCAGCTTCGCCCCCTCGGCGAGCGCGCGATGGATGGCGGGATGGCCGATGTCGATGTGCACCCGGCCGAAGCCCGCCTCGCCCAGCACGCGGCCCATGAGGCGAAGCACCTCGAGGTCCGCCTCGAGGCCGGCGTGGCCGTAGAGTTCGGCGCCGAGCTGGATGGGCTCGCGCGTGGTGGTCATGCCCGCCGGCATCGTGTGCAGCACGCTGCCGCAGTACGCGAGGCGCGTCACGCCCTCGCGATTGAGCAGGTGCGCGTCGATGCGCGCGACCTGCGGCGTGTGGTCCGCACGCACCCCGAGCTGGCGTCCCGAGAGGCGGTCGGCCAGCCGGAAGGTGGCGAGATCCAGGTCGCGCCCCGTGCCCGAGAGCAGCGATTCCGTGTACTCGAGGAGCGGGGGCTGCACCAGCTCGTAGCCGTGGGCCTCCAGCAGGTCGAGCAGGCGCCGGCGCAGCCGCTCGAGCGTGCGGGCCTCGGCCGGGAGGATGTCCTCGACGTGCTCGGGCAGGAGCCAGCGGCGTTGGGCCATGGGATTCAGCTCGCGAGGACGAGGAGCGCGAGCCCCACGCCCATCGAGGCGAGCCCGGCGAAGCGCAACTGCCCGTCGCGCAGCTCGGTCAGGCTGCGGAAGGTGTCGCGCCAGAGCTTCGGCGCGAGGAAAGGCAGGATACCTTCGATCACGAGCATCAGCGCGAACGCCGTGAGCAGCACGTCCTGGAGCACGAAAGCCGCGCCCTACTTGCCGCGGCCCGGGCTCTTCAGGTACTTGAAGAAGTCCGAGGAAGGCTCGAGCACCATGACGTCGCTCTTGTTGCGAAGCGACGCGCGGTAGGCCTCGAGACTGCGGTAGAAGCTGTAGAACTCGGGGTTCTTCCCGAAGGCCTCGGCGTAGATTCGGGTGGCCTGCGCGTCGCCCTCGCCCTTCATGCGCTGGGCGTCGCGGTAGGCCTCGGCCACGATGACCTGCTTGGCGCGGTCGGCCTCGGCCTTGATCTTCTCGCCCTCGGCGGTGCCGGTCGAGCGCAGCTCGTTCGCGACGCGCTTGCGCTCGGATTCCATGCGCCGGAAGACGTCGCTGGAGATCTCCGGCACGAGGTCCACGCGCTTGAGCCGCACGTCCACGACCTCGACGCCGATGCCCTTCACGTCCTTGTCGACCTTGTCGGCGACGGTCTCCATGATCTTGTCGCGCTCGCCCGAGACAACGTCGTGCACGGTGCGCTTGGCGAACTCGGCGCGCAGGGCGTCGTTCACCGTCTGCGAGATGCGCGCCTCGGCCGCCGTGGAGTCGCCCCGCACGGAGACGTAGTACTGGCGCACGTCGATCACGCGCCATTTCACGAAGGAATCGACCAGCACGTTCTTGTTCTCGCTGGTGAGGAAGCGCTCGGCGTCCTTCGAGTCGTAGGTCTGGATGCGCGTGTCGTAGAGGCGCACGTTCTGCAGGAGCGGGACCATGAAATACAGGCCCGGATCCGTGTGCATGGAGACGACCTCGCCCAGCTGGAACTTGATGGCGGCCTTGCGCTGGTCGACGGTGTACACGCTCATCGAAAGCACGAGGAGCGCGATGACGGCGGTGACCAGGATGGCGGCGGCGGAACGGTTCATGGTCGGCCCCTATCGTTCACGGGAGCGCAGCGCGTCGCGCGAGCGCGTGTCGGCCGCGGCGGCAGGCGCGGGCGCCGGCACCGCCTCGGCGGGCGAGACCATGCGCGGCAGCGGGACATCGGAGCCTTGCGCGGATACCGTGCCCGTGCCCTGTCCTGCCATCTGGATGATCTTGTCGAGCGGGAGGAAAAGCATGTTCTGCCCGCCCTTCTGGTCGACGACGATCTTGGTGGTGTTCGAGAGGATCTGCTGCACCGTCTCGAGGTAGAGGCGCTCGCGCGTCACCTGCGGCGCCTTCTCGTATTCGGCGAGGATCTGCCGGAAGCGCGAGGCGTCACCCTGGGCCGTGGCGATGGCGGTCTGCTTGTAGCCGTTGGCTTCCTCGAGCAGGCGAGCGGCCACGCCGCGCGCGTTCGGCACGACGTTGTTGGCGTAGGCCTGGCCCTCGTTCTTGAATCGCTCGCGGTCCTGTCCGGCGCGCACCACGTCCTCGAACGCGGAGAGCACCTGCTCGGGCGCCTGCACGTTCTGCAGGTTCACGGTGGTGATGTTGATGCCGGTCTTGTAGCGGTCGAGGATCTGCTGCATGAGGACCTTCACGCGCGAGGCGACCTCGCTGCGGCCCTGGCTCAGCACGAAATCCATCTTGCTCTTGCCGACGATCTCGCGGATGGCGGTCTCGGCGGCCTGCAGGACGTTGTCGTCCGGGTTGCGGTTGTTGAAGAGGTAGTCCTCGGGGCCCTTGAGGGTGTACTGGATGGCGAACTGGACGTCGAGGATGTTCTCGTCGTCCGTGAGCATGAGGGCCTCGGCCGGCTGCTTGTTCTTCGGGTTGCCGCGATAGCCGACCTCGACGGTGCGCACGCCCGAGACGTTCACGACCTCGACCGACTCGATCGGGAACGGCACGTGCCAGCGCGGGCCGGGCATCGTGGTCTCGATGTACTTGCCCAGGCGAAGGACCACGCCGCGGCGGCCTTCCTCGACGATATAGAAGCCGCTCGCGAGCCACACGCCCACGATCAGGATCACGATGAACGCGACGGAGCCCCCGAAGAACGCGCTGGAGGGACCGGATGAGCCGCCCGATGGGCCCGAGGGACCGATCGGCGCCGGGCCGCGCTTGCCGAAGAGTCCGGCGAGCTTCTGGTTGAGTTTCCTCAGGATCTCGTCGAGATCCGGCGGGCCGTCGTTGGGCTTCTTCCCCCACTGGGGATCGTTCGGAGGCATGCGCTTTTGGGGCCGGGAGGTGGGATCGGGACGAAAGAGATGCGGGCCGCGGGGGCGACTTTCAATGCCGGGGTGCCGATTCCCTAGGCGGCGGGAGCGAGCACCCGCGCGGCATGTTCGCGCGCGATTTCCGCGAGCGCGTCGCGCAGGCCATCCAGACCGGCCCCCGAAACCGCACTCGCCTTGATATTCAAGATCTTACCACAAGGATCGCGCACGACTTCGGGCACCGCGCCCTCGACGCGATCGATCTTGTTCCAGACGATGAGCTGGGGCAGGTCCGCGGCGCCGATCTCGCCCAGCACGGCATTCACGGCGTCGATCTGTTCGTCGTGCTGCGGGTTCGAGCTGTCGACCACGTGCAGCAGCACGTCGGCCTGGACCGTCTCCTCGAGCGTCGAGCGGAAGGCGGCCACCAGGGAATGGGGCAGGTCGCGGACGAAGCCCACGGTATCGGAGATCGTCGCCTGCGCGCCCTCCCCGAGATGGAGCTTGCGCGTGGTGGGGTCGAGGGTCGCGAAGAGCTTGTCGGCCACGTAGGCATCCGCCCGCGTGAGTCGGTTGAAGAGCGTGGACTTGCCGGCGTTGGTGTAGCCGACGATGGACACGCGCAGCATCCCGGCACGGGAGCGGGCGGCCCGCTGGGTGTCGCGAACGCGCGCCACTTTCTTCAGGCGTTCCTTGAGCTTCTTCACGCGTTCGCCGATGAGGCGGCGATCGAGCTCGATCTGCTTCTCGCCCGGGCCACCGGTCTTGCCCAGGCCGCCGCGCTGGCGCTCCAGGTGGGTCCAGCCCCGTACGAGGCGCGTGGAGAGGTGCTCGAGCCTGGCGAGTTCGACCTGCAGCTTGCCCTCGTGGCTGCGGGCCCGCTGGGCGAAGATCTCGAGGATGAGGTCGGTGCGGTCGTAGACCTTGATGGCGCGGCCGCCCTCGGAGAGCGATTTCTCGAGGTTGCGGATCTGCGCCGCCGAGAGTTCGTTGTCGAAGACGACCGTCGAGGCGTCGTGCAGGCGGGCGATCGTGCGGATCTCCTCGACCTTGCCCGAGCCGGCGAAGGTGGCGGCATCGGGCCGGTCGCGCCGGCCCGTCACGACCTGGGACACGTCGGCCCCCGCCGTCTCGACGAGGCTCGAGGCTTCTTCGGGACGGTCGCGGGCGCCGGAGCGGCCGATGTCGAGACAGACGACGACCGCCCGCTCGCGATTCGTGGCCGGGCGGATTTCAGACATGTCGGGTTGTGCTCGCACGCCACGCACCCGGAGCGGGTGCGCGGAATTCAACGGGGAGGCGGCCCCCCCGGGCGGGCGACTCAGGATTCCGGCGAATGTTCGGAAGGCACCGAGACCGGACGCGCCGGGACCACCGTCGAGATGGCGTGCTTGTAAACCATCTGGGTGACGGTGTTCTTGAGGAGAACCACGTACTGGTCGAACGATTCGATCTGTCCCTGCAGCTTGATCCCGTTCACCAGGTAGATGGAAACGGGAACGTGCTCCTTGCGGAGGACGTTGAGAAACGGATCCTGCAGCAATTGCCCCTTGTTGCTCATTGTTATGCCCCTTCGAATTACGGGTTTCTTCGCGGGTCGGCTTGTCACTCCGCAATACCGTTGCCGATCCCGGCCTTGGACCACCGGCTGACTCTACTTCAAAGGCGCGAATTTGGCCACCGCGCCACCCCCTAGACACCCCCGAAACCCGGCAAGTTCCGCGCCTGCGCGAAGCGCAGCCGGAACCCTCAGGAACCGTAGGTTTTCTTGTTGTGGCGCCGTTCCCGGCGCTTCTTGGCCTCCTGGCGAGGCGTGAGGATCGATCGCTTGCGGTTCTCGAAGGGATTCGACCCCTGGCGCAGCTCCACCCGGAGGGGCGTGCCCTTCAGCTTGAAGACCTTGATGAAGGTGTTCTCGAGGTAGCGCCGGTAGGTGTCCTTGATGGCCGCGACGCTCGTGCCGTGGATCACGACCACCGGCGGGTTGTGGCCGCCCTGGTGCGCGTAACGCAGCTTGGGGCGGATCTTGCCGGCGAGCGGCGGCTGCTGCTTCTCGATGGCCGCCTGCAGGGCACGCGTGAGCTTGGGCGTCGGAAGTTTCGCCATCGCCGCCGCGAAAGCGCGGTCCACGGATTCGAAGAGCGCCTTGAGGCCCGTGCCCTTCAGGGCCGAGATGGTGTGGAACTCCGCGAAGTCGAGGAAGGCGAGCTTCCGTTCGAGGTCGCGCTTGGCGTCCTCGCGCTTGATGGAATCCACCGCGTCCCACTTGTTCACGGCCACGGCGAGCGCGCGCCCGGCCTCGACGATGTAGCCGGCGATGTGCGCGTCCTGCTCGGAGATGTCCGTCGCGGCGTCCACCACGAGGATCACCACGTGGGCCCGCTCGATGGCCTGCAGCGTCTTCACCACCGAGAATTTCTCGACGGACTCGAACACCTTTCCCTTCTTGCGGATGCCGGCGGTGTCGACGATCGTGTACGGGCGGCCGTGCCAGCTCACCTCCACCTCGATCGCGTCGCGCGTGGTGCCGGGCTGGTCGAAGGCGATGACGCGCTCCTCGCCCAGCACGCGGTTCACGAGCGTGGACTTGCCCACGTTCGGGCGGCCCACGATGGCGACGCGCGGATGGTCCGGTTCCTCGGCCGCGTCGTCCGGCGAAGGCGCGGGGTACGGCTCGAGCGCGTCCTCGACGAGCTGGCGCACGCCCTCGCCGTGCGCCGCCGAGATGGCGTGCGGCTGGCCCAGCGCGAGCTCGTGGAATTCCGCGGTGACGACCGACTCGTTCATGCCTTCGGTCTTGTTCACCACGAGCCACACCGGAACGCCGCGCTCGCGAAGGAGCGTGGCGATGCGCTTGTCCTGCGGGGCGAGGCCGGCGCGGCCGTCCACGACGAAGAAGACGACGTCCGCCTCGGCGATGGCTTCGCGCGCCTGGCGCGCCATCTCCGAGAGGATGCCCTCCTTCGCGACCGGCTCGAAGCCGCCGGTGTCCACGACGATGTAGGGCTTCTCGCCCATCCGGCCCCGGCCGTAGTGGCGGTCGCGGGTGAGGCCGGGCATGTCGGCGACGATGGCGTCGCGCGTGCGCGTGAGCCGGTTGAAGAGCGTGGACTTGCCGACGTTGGGCCGGCCGACGAGGACGATGGTGGGGATCATGGCGCGCGCCTCGCGGGCACCGCTCGCGGCTCGCGCTAGAAGCGCACGAGCGTGAGGGTGCCGCCGGCCGTCTGGACGTACAGTCCGTTGCGGGTGGGGACGAGCGAGGTCACGGCCGTCCCGTCGAGCGCGAGACGCCCCACGATCGAGCCATCGTCTGCGGAAAGCACGTGCAGGTAGCCGAGCGAATCGCCGACGACGACGCTGCCCTCGAAGGCCACGGGCAGCGTGAGCTTGCGGCGAAGCAGCTTGTCCTGCTTCCAGCGCGAGGCGCCCGTCGCCTTGTCCAGGGCGTGCACGTTGTCCTTGTCGTCGGTGAGATAGACGTTCGTCCCCGCGAAGGAGAGGCCCGTGGCGCTCGAGATGTCGCGCGACCAGGCCGTGGTGGCGCCCTGGATGTCGAAGCAGGCGACCTTGCCCTGGAAAGCCGCGGCGCAGATGCGGCCGCCATCGATGACCGGAAGGCCCGCGACGTCCGCGACGCGCTCGAGTTCCGTGGCCCCGCGCGGCAGCGCCACGGTGACCTCCCAGGTGAGCTTGCCGTCCTCGATGTCGAGCGCGACGAGCTTGCCGCCCGGGTAGCCCGCGACCACGTTGGTGGCGGTGGCGACGACGCCCGACTCGCCGCGCAGCAGCAGCGGCGGCGTGGCGCGCTGGTAGACCCAGCGGCGCTTCCCGTCGGCGAGCCCGAAGGCGAAGATGCGGCCGTCCGACGTGCGCACCAGGGCCGAGGAGGTCGTCACGGTCGCCGGCGCGAGCACCTCGCCCGCGACCTGCGCCGTCCAGAGCACCTTCCCGGAAGGATCGAGGGCGATCACGTCGCCCTTGATCGTGCCCACGATGATCGTCGCGGCCTCCACGCCGACGCCCGAGGAGAGCTTCTTCTTCGCGTCGAGGCGTGCCACGAGCTTGCCGGTGTCCTCCTCGAGGATCGTCACCGTGCCGTCCTCGGCCGCCGCGTACACGCGCCCGGCCGAGGGAGCCGGGTGGAAGTGCTGGTCGCGCGCCTTGCCGACCGACGCCGTCCACACCGCTTTCGGGGTCACCGTCGGCTTGATCTCGCCCAGGGGCATCGGCTTCTTGGCGGCATCGCCGCCGATGCCGAACAGTCCGCAACCGCCCAGCGCGAACGCGGCCAGCAGGGCGGCGACGCGGCCCGTCACGGCTTGCCCCCGAGGGCGCCGAGCTTGAGCTCGGTGATGTTCCGCGTGGGGCTCCTCGCGTCGCTCTTCTCGATGGAAAGCTTGTAGGCGGCGCGCGCCTCGTCCAGGCGGCCCTGCGAGAAATGGATGTCGCCGCGCAGGTCCGCCGTGAGCGCGGCGAAGGCCGGGTCGGTGCCCTGGTCGAGCACCTCGAGCGCCTCCTTGGGCTTCTTCAGGTCGAGCAGCACCGCGGCCAGCCGCAACCGCGCGACGCCCTTGTGCTCCGCCCGGCCGTTCTTCACCACCCAGTCGAGCCGCGCGCGCGCACCTTCGAGATCGCCGGCATCGAAAGCGGTGCGGGCCGCCACGAGACCGGCTTCCGACGCGTAGAAGGTCCGCGGGTACTTTTCCGCGAGGGCCTGGGCGAGGTCGGCGGTCTTCTTCGCGTCCCCCCGGGCCCGGACGAGTTCCTGCGAGAGGGCCGAGGCCTCCTCGTTCTGCACGCGGTTCCAGTACTCCCATCCGCGCCAGCCCGCCACCGCGACGACGGCCACGGCGATGAGGGCATAGACCCAGCGGGCGTTGTCTTCCCACCAGGCCTTCATGGCCTCGATGCGTTCCTGTTCCTCGAGATCGTACGGTCCTGCCATGGCGTTTGCGCTTTTCGGTCGGAGAGTGGGTGACGGGATCAGGCGTCCCGGGCCGGCTGGCCCAGGCGCCGCAAGGCTTCCTCGGGGGTGACGAGCTGCTGTTCGCCGCCGCCGCGCAGGGGCTTCAGGGTGAGTTTCCCGGCGGCGACCTCGTCGTCGCCGAGGATGATAGCAAAGCGGGCTCCGCTCGCGTCGGCCTTCTTCATCTGCGACTTGAAGCTGCCGCCGGCGCCCAGGACGCAGGCGCGGCCCGCGTCGCGCAGGCGCTCGCCCAGGCGCCAGGCCTCGCGCGCCGCCGATTCGCCCGCGTGGACGAGAAAGGCGTCGGGTTCCTGCGCCGCGGCGTGTCCGAAGGCCTGCAGGGTGAGGATGACGCGCTCGAGCCCCATGCCGAAGCCGCACGCGGGCGTCGGCCTGCCGCCCAGCATCTCGAAGAGGCCGTCGTAGCGGCCGCCGCCGGCGATGGTGGACTGGGCGCCGATGCGGTCGGTGATCCACTCGAACACGGTGCGGTTGTAGTAGTCCATGCCGCGCACCAGGCGCGGGTTCACCGTGAACGCGACGCCCGCGTCCGCGAGCAGCGCCTTCACGCCCTCGAAATGGCGCATCGCACCCTCGCCCAAGTGGTCGAGGAGCCGAGGGGCGCCCTCGATCATCGCCTGCATGGCGGGGTTCTTCGAATCGAGGATGCGCAGCGGGTTCGTGTGCAGGCGGCGCTTCGCGTCCTCGTCGAGGAGCGCGGCGTGGCCCTCGAAGTAGTCGATGAGCTTGTCGCGATGGACGAGGCGGTCGGCCGCGTCACCGATGGAATTCACGTGCAGCTCGATGGGACCGATGCCGAGCGTCTTCCACAGTCGGGCGAGGAGCACGATCTGCTCGGCGTCCACGTCCGGGCCCTCGTAGCCGAGCGCCTCGACGTCGACCTGGTGGAACTGGCGCTGCCGGCCCTTCTGCGGACGCTCGTAGCGGAACATCGGCCCGGCGGTCCACACGCGCATCGGGCCGTTGTAGAGGAAGTTGTGCTCGACGGCGGCGCGCACGATGCCGGCGGTGGCTTCCGGGCGCAGCGTGAGGCTTTCGTCGTTGCGATCGGGAAAGGTGTACATCTCCTTCTCGACGATGTCCGTCACCTCGCCCAGCCCGCGCACGAAGAGCGCCGTGGGCTCCACGATCGGCGTGCGGATGTTGCGGTAGCCGTACTGGCGGAAGACGTCGCGGCACGCGTCCTCGAGCTTCTCCCACAGGGGCGAGACTTCGGGGAGGATGTCCTCCATGCCGCGAATGGCTTGCAGTTTCGTCGTCATGCGATAGGGCGCGGCATTCCCGTGGGGCTGATCGGCGCTCCGGAGTCGCTTGCGCCTCTGATCGCCTGCCGCTTCTGGCTCATGACGCGACCGGCTGGATGGGGATGGATTTCTTGTTGCGCGAGGTGCCGCGCGCGGCGGCGCCCGGCGCGTAGCGGGAGCGTACGTACTCGTCCACGATCGCCTGGAATTCCTCGGCGATTCGCTCGCCCTTGAGCGTGACGGTCTTCTCGCCGTCCACGAAGACGGGCGCCACGGGCTTCTCGCCCGAGCCCGGCAGCGAGATGCCGATGTCGGCGAGCTTCGATTCGCCCGGGCCGTTCACCACGCAGCCCATGACGGCGACGTGCATGTCCTCGACGCCGGGATACTGTGCCTTCCACACGGGCATCTGCTCGCGCAGGTAAGTCTGGATCTTGTCGGCGAGCTCCTGGAAGAACGTACTCGTCGTTCGCCCGCAGCCCGGGCACGCCGACACCTGCGGCGTGAAGGAGCGCAGGCCCATGGTCTGCAGGATTTCCTGCGCGACGATCACCTCGCGCGTGCGGTCGCCGCCGGGCTCGGGCGTGAGCGAGACGCGGATCGTGTCGCCGATGCCCTCCTGCAGGAGCACGCCCATGGCAGCCGTCGAGGCGACGATGCCCTTCGAGCCCATGCCGGCTTCGGTGAGCCCCAGGTGCAGCGGGTAGTCGCAGCGCGCGGCGAGCGCGCGGTAGACCGCGATCAGGTCCTGCACCGCGGAGACCTTGCACGAAAGGATGATGCGATCGCCGGCGAGGCCGATCTCCTCGGCCTTCGCCGCGCTTTCGAGGGCGGAGACGATGAGCGCCTCGCGCATCACCTCGTCGGCCTCCTTCGGCACGGCGAGCCCGGCGTTCTCGTCCATGAGCCGCGCGAGCAGCTCGGGGTCGAGCGAGCCCCAGTTCACGCCGATGCGCACGGGCTTGCCGTACCGGACGGCCGTCTCGATCATCGTGCCGAACTGGTCGTCGCGCTTCGAGCCGTGGCCGACGTTGCCCGGATTGATGCGGTACTTGTCCAGCACCTCGGCGCACTCGGGCACCTGCGCGAGCAGCTTGTGGCCGTTGAAGTGGAAGTCGCCGATGAGCGGCACGTCCACGCCCATCGCGACGAGCCGCGAGCGGATGGCGGGCACCTGCCGCGCGGCCTCGAGCGTGTTCACGGTGATGCGGACGGCTTCGCTTCCCGCGCGCGCGAGGGCGGCCACCTGGCGCGCGGTGGACTCGGCGTCCTCGGTGTCCGTGTTGGTCATGGACTGCACGAGGATCGGCGCGGCGCCGCCGACGCGCAGGCCGGCGATGCGCACCTGGCGGGAGGCGCGGCGGGTCGTGGGAGACATGCGTTCGTCGCTCAAGGCAGGGTGAGGCGCGCCACCGAGACCCGCGTGTGCGGCTCGAGGTCGACGTCCCGGTCGTTGTAGGTGAGGCGCACGTCGGTCGCGTTGCCGATCACCAGCGAAAGCGGGGGCTTGCCCACGACCTCGGCGTCCGAGCCGCCGGGCTGGTTCCGCGACAGGAGCGTGCGGCCCCGGGCGTCCTTCACCTCGACCCAGGCGGCACCGCGGAACTTCATGCGGACGACACCGCCGCCCTCGGCATCGGCGGCCGGCCCGGCCGGGCGCGAAAGGGCCGGCGCCGAAATCGGCTGGGCCGCGGCCGGGGTCGCCGGCCGGGCAGGCGGCGGGGCCGGAGCGGTCGACAGCGGCGATGCGGCCGCGCCCTTCGCCGCCTCGCGAATGGGCGCGGGTTCGGGATTCGGCACCATGGGAATGCTCGTCGTGGCCGGCGCGGCCGATAGCGGCGCGGAGGAAGGCGAAGCCGGGGAAACCGGCAGCGCGTCGGGGGCGGAAACACCGGCCGGCGCCTCCGGGACCGGCATCGTCGCGGCGGGGGTGGTGGCCACGGGCTTGCGGGCGGGCGAGGCGACGGTCCCCTGCGGGCGCACGAAGAGCCACCAGTACATGGCCGCGAAACCGAGCACGATGGCGACCGCGGCGTAGCCCGCGGCCTTCACGTACGGGCTCGCGAGGCGTGCACCGAGCGGATCGAAGCGGATGTTCTGCGTCGGCACGACGATTCGCGGCGCGCTCTCCGGGGGTGCGGTCGCCGTGAGCATGCCCACGATCGCCTCGGCGTCGATGCCGAGCACGCGGGCGTAGTTGCGCGCGAAACCGCGCAGGAAGGGGCCCCGGGGCAGGCGTTCGTAGTCGCCGAGCTCCAGCGCCTCGATCTGCATGACGCTCATGTGAAGGCGCTGGGCGATGTCGGCGCGGGACAGCCCCTGGCGTTCGCGCTCGGCGGCGAGGATCGCGCCCGGCGAGGGAGCGCCTCCCTGCGGCACGGCGGTTTCGGCCCCGTTGTCCATGCTTGCCCGGTCTCCCTAGCGCTTCGCGTCCAGCAGGTCGCGCGTCTGCGGCGTGTCGGGGAAGCGCCGGCGCAACTGCTGGAGCATGCTGTCCTCGGCGGCCTTGTCGCCCATGCCGCGGGCGAGCTTCACGCCGAGCACGAGGGCGTTCAGGTTCGGCTCGCGCACCAGGCGCGTGTAGCGGGAGAAGTAGGCTTCCGATTCCTTCAGGCTGCCCTTCTCGAAGGTGAGCTCGGCCAGCGTGATGAGGGCCGCCCCGAGATCCGGCCGGATGAGCACGGCCTGGCGCAGGTACTCCTCGGCCTCGCGGTTCCGGCCGGCGATGCGCGAGCAAAGGCCCGCGTTGAGCAGCGGCTTCTCCGGCGTCGCATAGAGCGGGTTCTTCTCCACCCGGGCGAAGTATTCCATCGCCCGCGTGTGCTCGTTGCGCAGGCAGAGGAACCACCCGTAGTTGTTCATGATCTCCGCGTCGTCGGGCGAGTGACGCAGCCCCGTCTCGAAGGCGAGGCGCGCCTGGACGTCCTCGCGCAGCTCCATGAACACCAGGCCCTGGACGTTGTAGGCCGGCGTGTAGGTGGAATCGGCCTTGATCGCGTTTCTCGTCTCCTCGAGGGCGACCACCATGTTGCCGCGCTGGTAGTACTCGACCGCGAGGTTGGTCTTGATCTCGGCGCGGCGGCGCGCGTCGATCGACTGCGCATCCTGCACCGAGCGCGTCTCCACGGTCGTCTGCGCGACGCAGCCCGCGAGCGCGAGCCCCGCGGCGAGGACGGCGGCGATTCTCATGCGACCTCCCGGAATTCGATGACCTTCGGCTTCATGCGGTTCACCACCTGCCCGGCCAGCTGGCCGCAGGCGGCGTCGATGTCGTCGCCTCGCGTCTTGCGGATCGTGGCCACGAAGCCCGCCTCGACGAGGATGTCGCGGAAGCGAAGCACCCCCTCCTGCGCCGGCCGTCCGTAGCCGGAATCGGGGAACGGATTGAACGGGATGAGGTTCACCTTGCTCGGGATCGTCGAGAGGAGCTTCGCGAGCGCCCGGGCCTGGTTCACGGAATCGTTCACGCCGGCCAGCAGGATGTATTCGAAGGTGATGAAGTCGCGAGGGGCCACGGCGAGATAGGCGCGGCAGGCCGCGAGGAGTTCCTCGATCGGGTAGGCGCGGTTCACCGGCATCAGTTTCGACCGCAGCTCGTCGTCGGGCGCGTGCAGGCTCACCGCGAGCGCGACGGGCAGGCGCTCGGCGAGCTTCGGGATCATCGGGACGACGCCCGAGGTGGAGAGCGTCACGCGCCGGCGCGACAGGCCGTAGCCGTGGTCGTCCAGCATCACCGACATGGCGGCGACGACGTTCTCGAAATTGTTGAGTGGCTCGCCCATGCCCATCATCACGACGTTCGTGACGGGCTTCGGCGTGAGGCCTTCGGAGGCGGCCTCGAGGCGGTAGGGCAGTCCCTCCTTCGCCATCTCCATGAGGCGGCGGTTGGCCACCCACAGCTGCGCGAGGATCTCGGCGACCGTGAGATCGCGATTGAAGCCTTGCCGACCCGTGGAGCAGAACCCGCAGTCGAGCGCGCAGCCCACCTGCGAGGAGACGCACAGCGTGCCGCGGTCGTCCTCGGGGATGAACACCGTCTCGACGCCGTTGCCCACGCCCACGTCGAAGAGCCACTTCACCGTGCCGTCGGCCGAGCGGTGCTCGTTCAGGATGGCGGGCGCGCGCACTTGCGCGACTTCCTTCAGCTTCTCGCGAAGACTCTTCGCGAGATCCGTCATCGCGTCGAAATCGCTTTCGCCGCGCTGGTGCACCCAGCGGAAGACCTGCTTCGCGCGAAACGGCTTCTCGCCCAGGCCCGAGAACCAGTCGGTGAGGGCGGGAAGCGTGAAGTCGAGGAGGTTCGTCCGCATGGGCGCGGCAAGCGGGCTTCGCCTAGCGGGCGAAGACCTGGCTCGCGGGGAAGAAGTACGCGATCTCGCCCGCGGCCGTCTCCGGCGCGTCCGAGCCGTGCACGGCGTTCGCGTCGATGGATTCGGCGAAGTCCGCGCGGATGGTGCCCTTCTCGGCCTTCTTCGGGTCGGTGGCGCCCATGAGCTCGCGATTCTTCGCGATGGCGTTCTCGCCCTCGAGCACCTGGATCATCACCGGGCCGGAGATCATGAACTCGACCAGGTCCTTGAAGAAGGGCCGCGCCTTGTGGACCGCGTAGAAGCCTTCGGCCTCCTGGCGGGACAGGTGGGCCATGCGCGAGGCGACGATCTTGAGGCCGTTCGTCTCGAAGCGGGAGTAGATCTTGCCGATGACATTCTTGGCGACGGCATCGGGCTTGATGATGGAAAGGGTGCGCTCTACAGCCATGGAAATCTCCGCTAACTGAATGAAAAATTTAGCTTTTCATTCTAGCACAGCCCGCCGCGCGGTTTCTAGGGGCGGGGGGGGATTCCGGGCCCGGCCGCGGGGGTCCAGGTGGGTTCGAGGCCCGGTTCGCCGGGGCCCGCCAGGAAGTCGGCCGCGATGCCCATCCCGGGCACCCAGGCGAGGCGCTCGCCCTCGAAGAGCAGCGGCAGGCGCTCGCGGGCCCAGGCCGGGACGCCGCCTTCCTGGAACAGGTTGCGCAGGGTGCGCGTGGGGCGGCCCGCCGCGAGGCGGATTCTCTCGCCCCCCTGGCGGGGCGCGAATCGCCACCGGCCCGACGCCACGAACCCGGTTGCGATGCCTTGCCCGTCCCGGGGAGCGAAGCGGACCTCGCCGCGAGTGCCTCCGAGCGGCACCACCACCTCGCCTCGCCAGGGGACTTCCCAGTCGGACCGGCTTTCGCCGGCCGCCTCGAGGGCGAGCGCGTCGCCGTCGCGGGCGAGCAGCAAGCCCTCGTGCAGCAGCCGGACGTCGGCGTCGCTCCTCGCCTCCAGCAGCTGCCGGCGCATGTCCGCCAGCCGCGCCGTGCTCGGCATCGCGCCGCCGTGGGCCGCGATCCAGTGCCGCAGGACATTGGCGGCGCGTTCGTCGGGCAGCGCGCGAAGGGGCGCGGCGGGAAGCCGGGTCGATTCGAGGGGAACACCCGCGTCCTGCCGGGCGAGCGCCTGCAGGAGGCGTTCGGCGGAGGCCGCATGCCGCGCAAGCCGCGCGAGCGCGCCCGGCGCCTGCGGGAATCGCGCCGTGAGACGCGCCAGGCCGTCGTGACGCAGGAAGTTGCGGTCGAAGGCGGTCGAGGCGTTCGATTCGTCCTCGATCCAGGCGAGGCCCCGGGACCGGGCGTAGGACGCGATCGCCGATCGCGGCACCTCGATAAACGGTCGCACCCACCGCATGCCGAGGGCCTCTTGCACGGGACCCATGCCCGCCAGCCCCTTGAGCCCCGTTCCCCGGAGCGCCTGCAGGAGCACGGTCTCGGCCTGGTCGTCGCGGTGGTGGGCGAGCGCGACTGCCCGGGCGCCCGAGGCCGCGAGGGCCGTGCGCCGCTCGCGGCGGGCCGCGCCCTCGAGGCCCGCGGGGTCGGCGCGGTCGACGTGAATGCGAACCACGCGAAACGGCACGTCGAGCGTGCGCGAGAACGCCGCGCAGGCGTCGGCCCAGGCCTC
The DNA here is from genome assembly GCA_016711875.1 of Betaproteobacteria bacterium. Lineage (GTDB taxonomy): Bacteria > Pseudomonadota > Gammaproteobacteria > Burkholderiales > Usitatibacteraceae > FEB-7. The sequence goes on from JADJSD010000003.1 coordinate 1,069,725, forward strand.
GGCGTTCGGGGAGAGTCCGTGGTGCACGTGCAACGCCTCGAGCACGAAGTCTGCGCGCTCGCGCTGCCCCGCCAGCACGTCGAGGAGCACCGTGGAATCGAGGCCGCCCGAATACCCCACGCACAGGCGATCGCCCGCGCCCGCGGCGAGCGCGACCTGCCGCGCCGCATGCTCGGCCAGGGCTTCCGGGGAATCGAAACGGTGCGCCACGGGAGGCCGCGGCCGGCGCGCTACTCGGCCAGTTCCTTGAACTTGCCGAAGCCCACCAGGCGGTCCTGGCGACGCTCGAGCAGTTCCGTGACCGGCAGGTCCTGCAGCTGGCGCAAGTGGTCCGTGATGGCCTTCTTCAGGCTCTTGGCGGCCTCGGCCGGGTCGCGGTGCGCGCCGCCGAGCGGCTCGGTCACGACCTTGTCGACGAGGCCGAGCGTCTTCAGGCGCCCCGAGGTGATGCCCAGGGCCTCGGCGGCATCGCCCGCGAAATCCCCGCTCTTCCAGAGGATGGCCGCGCAGCCCTCGGGCGAGATCACCGAGTAGGTGGAGTACTGCATCATCAGGTTGGTGTCACCCACGGCGATGGCGAGCGCGCCGCCCGAGCCGCCCTCCCCGATGATCGAGACGACGATGGGCACCCGCAGGCCCGCCATCTCGTAGAGGTTGCGCCCGATGGCCTCCGACTGCCCGCGCTCCTCCGCGCCGATGCCGGGATAGGCGCCGGGCGTGTCGATGAAGGTGAGCAGCGGCAGGGAGAATTTCTCCGCGAGCTTCATGAGGCGCAGGGCCTTGCGGTAGCCCTCGGGCCTCGGCATGCCGAAATTGCGCAGGATCTTCTCGTTGGTGTCGCGGCCCTTCTGGTGGCCGAGCACCACGACGCTCTGCCCGTTGAAACGCGCGAGGCCGCCCACGATGGCCGGGTCGTCCGCGTAGGCCCGGTCGCCGTGCATCTCCTCGAAATCCGTGCACATCGCCGCGATGTAGTCGAGCGTGTACGGTCGCTGGGGATGGCGGGCCACCTTCGAGATCTGCCACGCCGTGAGCTTCGCGTAGATGTCCTTCGTGAGGTCGCGGCTCTTCTTCGACAGCCGCTCGATCTCCTGCGAGATGTCGACGGCGCTGTCGTCCTGCACGAAGCGCAGCTCCTCGATCTTCTGCTCGAGTTCCGCGATGGGCTGCTCGAAATCCAGGAAGGCGGGTTTCACGTGATGGGTCCGGGATCCGCGTGGGAAAGCGAGGGCGAAATGATAACAGGGCCCCAGTGCCCGGGCCTTGCGGGCAGGCGCACGGGTACAATCGCGGCCATGGCCTACCGACTCTCCAAGATCGTCACCCGCACGGGCGATGACGGCACCACCGGGCTGGGTGACGGCTCGCGCACCACCAAGGATTCGCCTCGCGTTCGCGCGATGGGCGACCTCGACGAACTGAACAGCGCCATCGGCTTGGTCCTCGCCGAGGACATCCCGCCGGAGATACGCGCGACGCTCGCGGCCGTCCAGAACGACCTCTTCGATCTCGGCGGTGAAATCTGCATCCCGGGTCGCGAGGCCCTGGGCGCGACGCACCTCGCGCGCATCGAGGCCGACGTCGCGCGCCTGAACGAGTCGTTGCCGCCCCTTCGCGAGTTCGTGCTGCCCGGCGGCTCGCGCGCCGCCGCCGGCGCGCACCTGGCGCGCACCATCGGCCGGCGCGCCGAGCGCGCGCTGGTCGAATTGCACCACGTCGAACCCGTGTCGGCCGCAAGCCTCATGTACCTCAACCGCGTCTCGGACCTCCTCTTCGTGGCCGCCCGCGCGCTCAACCGCGCCGCCTCCGTGACCGAACCGGCCTGGCGCCCGGGCGCCAACGCCTCGTGAGCCCGGGCGCGCCCGAAGCCGACGACCTCGCGCGGCTCCTGGAGCGCGCCTCCCTGGGCGATCGCGCCGCCTTCGCCGAGCTCTACCGCGCCACCAGCGCGAAACTGTTTGCCGTCTCCCTGCGTATCGTGAGGGAACGGCAACTCGCGGAGGAAGTCTTGCAGGACAGCTACGTCGCCATCTGGAACCACGCGGCCGAGTACTCGCGCGCGAAGAGCGCCCCGGGCACGTGGATGGCCGCGATCGTGAGGAACCGCAGCCTCGACCTGCTGCGCCGCGGCAGCCGCGAGGTCGAGGACGTCGACGAGGTGCTCGCGGGCCGGCTCGTGGACGAAGGCGCCGCCCCCGCCGCCGACCTCGAGCGCCGCGCGGGCGAGCACGCCGTGCGCGAATGCCTGGGCGAACTCGAGCCCGACCAGCGCCAGTCGATCGCCCTCGCCTTCTACCACGGGCTCAGCCATTCGGAACTCGCCGGGCACCTGCGCCGCCCGCTCGGCACCGTGAAGACGCACATCCGCCGGGGGCTCGCGCGCCTGCGCGACTGCCTCGAGCGCACCGGCGCGGTGGAGCGATAAGGCGATGCGGCTCGCCGATCCCGACCTGCGCCACGCCCTCGCGGCGAGCTACGTGCTCGGCACCCTGCGCGGGCCCGCCCGCCGGCGCTTCGCGCGGGCCGCGCAGGCCGACCCCGCGCTCGCCCGCCTCGTCACGCGCTGGGAGGAATACCTCACGCCGCTGGCCGCCGACGTCGCGCCCGTCGCGCCGCCGGCACGCCTGTGGCCTTCCATCGAGGCGCGCCTGGGCCCGGTTCGCGCGAAGGAACCCACCGGGCTCTGGGCGAGTGTCTCGTTCTGGCGCTGGCTCGGCATGGGTTTCGCGACCGCCGCCGTCGCCCTGCTCGCGCTCACCTTCGGCCCTCGCGTCCCGCCGCCGGCCGATTCGCCCGCCCTCGTCGCCGTGCTCTCGACGCCGGAGCAGTCGCCGCGCATGGTCATCGAGGAATCGCGGGGCGTCCTCAAGGTGCGCGTGACGGCGCCCTGGCCGCCCTCGACCACGCAGGATCACGAGCTGTGGGTGGTGCCCAAGGAAGGGGCTCCCCGGTCCCTGGGTGTGGTCCCGCTCGCGGGCGAGGCGCAACTTCGACCGGCCCAGCTCGATCGCCTGCTCGAAGGCGGCATCGCCTTCGCGGTGTCCCTCGAACCGCGGGGCGGCTCGCCGACGGGCGCCCCGACGGGCGCCATCCTCTGCTCCGGGCCCATCGCGAGGAGCAAGCGGGCCTAGCGGAGCGCATCGACGGCGCGGCAGAGCGCCTCGATGCCCTCGACCACGCGCGGCGAGGGCCGGCCCAGGGCGGACGACGGCACGTAGGCCACCTTGCCCGACCTCACGGCCTCCAGCGCCGCGTGCCCCGCCCAGTCCTTCCGGAACGCCGCCGCCCCTTCCACGGATCCCGCCGCGAGGATGGCTTGCGGACGGCGCGCGTAGAGTTCCTCCCAGGAGACGAGAGGCGCCACCTCGGGCAGGTCCGCGAAGACGTTCTCGGCCCCGCAAAGCGCGAGCGCTTCCGTCATGAAGTGCTTGCCCCCCACCGTCATGAGGGGACGGAACGAGATGTCGAGGAACACGCGCAGGGGCTTGCCGCCCGGCCTGGCGCCGCGGATCGCGTCGAGCCGCGACGCGTAGGCGCGCACCGCCGGCCCGGCATCGGCGCCCGCAAGCGAGGCAACATCGCGCAGGAGCCTGGGCACATCGGCCAGCGTTCGCGACGAATCGACGTAAACGCGGGCCCCGAGCGCCTCCAGCCGGGGAATGGACTCGAGGCGGAAGCTGTCGCGCCAGGCGATCACGAGATCCGGTGCCAGTTTCGCGACGGTCTCGAAGTCGATGCCCGCGCTCGAGGACACCACCGGCAGGCGCGAGGCCTCGGGCGGATAGTCGCTCCAGGCGCTCGCGCCGGCGACGCGCGCACCCGCGCCGACGGCGAAGGCGGCCTCGGTGATCGAGGGGGCCAGGGTGAGGATCCGCTTCGCGGGCGCGGCGAGCCGGACCGTACGGCCCAGGCCGTCGACCACGGTCACCTCGGCGAGCGCCGGACCGGCGATCGCGAGCGCGAGGAGCGCCGCGGCAAGCGCGCCGCGCACGGTCAGTCGGCCGAGGCGAGCCGCCGGCGGCGAACGCCCTCGGCCAGGAGGTCCAGCACGGTGACGGTGTCGTCCCAGCCGATGCACGCGTCGGTGACCGACACGCCGTACTCGAGCGCGCGGCCCGGCACGAGATCCTGCCGCCCGGGGTTCAGGTGGCTCTCCACCATCACGCCCACGATGCGGTCCTCGCCTGCGGCGAGCTGGCCCGCGACGTCCTTGGCGACCTCGACCTGGCGCTGGAACTGCTTGGCCGAGTTGGCGTGCGAGAAATCGACCATGACGCGCGGCGCGAGGCCCGCGGCCGCCAGTTCCGACGAGGCGTGCTCCACGCCGGCGGCGTCGAAGTTGGGGCTCCGGCCGCCTCGCAGGATCACGTGGCAATCCTCGTTGCCGATGGTCTCGAAGATGGCGGCCTGCCCCGTCTTCGTCATGCCCATGAAGGCATGCGGCGCCGCGGCGGCGCGAACGGCGTCGACCGCGATGCGAACGCTCCCGTCCGTGCCGTTCTTGAATCCCACGGGACAGGACAGGCCCGAGGCGAGCTGCCGGTGCGACTGCGATTCGGTCGTGCGCGCCCCGATGGCCGCCCACGCGATGAGGTCGGAGATGTACTGCGGCGAGAGCAGGTCGAGGAACTCCGTCCCGCAGGAAAGGCCCAGGCGGTTGATCTCGATCAGGAGCTTGCGCGCGAGCTTCAGGCCCTCGTTGATCGCGAAGCTGCCGTCGAGATGCGGGTCGTTGATGAAACCCTTCCAGCCGACCGTGGTGCGCGGTTTCTCGAAGTACACGCGCATCACCACGATGAGCTCCCTCTCCAGGCGCGCGGCCTCGGCCCGAAGGCGCCTCGCGTAGGCCATCGCGCCCTCGTAGTCGTGGATCGAGCAGGGACCCACGACGGCCACGAGGCGGTCGTCGGCGCCGTGCAGCACGCGGTGGATGGCGCCGCGCGCCTCTCCCACGCAGGCGAGCGACGCGGCATCGAGCGGCATCTCCTCGAGAAGCAACTGCGGCGCGATGAGCGCGCGCACGGCACGGATGCGCAGGTCGTCGGTGCGGCCGACGACCTTCATGGCGGGGGACGGCCGGGCGTTCATGGCTACTCCTCCCGCACGAGACGGCGCTCGCGCACGGCGGCGGCCAGCGTGTCGAGCACCTTCACGGTGGCGTCCCAGCCCAGGCACGCATCGGTGATCGACACGCCGTACTCGAGCGGCTTGCCCGGCGCGAGGTCCTGGCGGCCCGGGTTCAGGTGGCTTTCCACCATGGCGCCCACGATGCGCGCCTCGCCAGACGCGAGCTGCGCCGCGACGTCGTTCGCGACGTCGGCCTGCCTCTGGTACTGCTTGGACGAGTTGGCGTGGGAGAAATCGACCATCACGTGGGGCGCGAGGCCGGCCGTGGCCAGGTCCCTGCAGGCGGCATCGACGCTCGCGGCGTCGTAGTTGGTGTTCCTGCCGCCGCGCAGGATCGCGTGGCAATCCTCGTTGCCGGCCGTCTTGAACACCGCGACGTGCCCGCTCTTGGTGACCGAGATGAAGTGGTGGCGCGCGTTCGCGGCCTTGATGGCGTCCACGGCGATGCGCACGTTGCCGTCGGTGCCGTTCTTGAAGCCCACGGGGCAGGACAGGCCCGAGGCGAGCTGCCGGTGGGACTGCGATTCCGTCGTGCGCGCGCCGATGGCGCCCCAGGCGATGAGGTCGGCGATGTACTGCGGGGTGATGAGGTCAAGGAACTCCGTGCCGCAGGGAACGCCCATCTCGTTGATGTCGAGCAGGAGCTTTCGCGCGAGCCGGATGCCCTCGTTCATGTCGAACGTGTCGTTCAGGTGCGGGTCGTTGATGAGGCCCTTCCAGCCGACCGTGGTGCGCGGCTTCTCGAAGTACACGCGCATCACGAGGAGCAGGTCGGCACCCAGTCGCTCGCGCTCGGCCTTCAGGCGCCCGGCGTACTCGCGCGCGGCCTTCAGGTCGTGGATCGAGCACGGGCCCACCACGACCAGCAGGCGATCGTCGGCGCCCCGGAGGATATCGTGGATGCCCTTGCGGGCCTCGAAGGTGACCTTGTGCGTCGTGTCGGTGGCGGCCAGTTCTCGCATCACCTGCATGGGGGCGAGCAACTCGTCTCCCTGCTCGATGCGTACGTCGTCGGTTCGGTAGTGGGTCATGGTTCGTGTCCGTTCTGCGGTCCTGCGGCGATCGTGGGCAACAAAAAACCGCCAGGGGTGGGCTGGCGGTTTTCTGGGAATCTCGCGCTTGGGTTGACGCTCGCGCTACCTTCTCCCGACCGCCTGCGGCGTGGGAAACCAAAAGTAGAAAAAATGGGCGGCGAAGCGGTTCATGTCGCCTGCATCGTAGCAGGCGGCCCCCCACCGGGCAAGTTGAAGCCCCGCGGGCGAGCCTTCCCCGCATAGAATGGGCCCCTCGCAATCGAAGGACCCTTGCCATGCGCGTCGCCGCCCTCGCCGCCGCCTTCCTTGCCCTTGCCGGGCCGCTCGCCGCGGCCGAAGGCGGCAAGCCCGGCCCCTTCACCCACGCGCTCAAGGCCGGCGAAGTCGCCGAGGATTGCGTGACGATGAAATCCGGCCAGTCGCGCGATTTCGACTGGACGTCCGACACCGCAGTCGATTTCAACGTGCACTGGCATGACGCCGACAAGGTGTACTACCCCGTGAAGATCGACGGCCGTTGGAAAGCCCGGGGCCGCCTCATCGCCGACCGCGACCAGACCTATTGCTGGATGTGGGGTGCGCCGAAGGAGAAGGCTGCGACCGTGATGGGCACCTTCCAGCCGATCAGGTCTCCCTAGGCGGGAACGAACTTGAGGGCGACGCCGTTGTTGCAGTAGCGCTTGCCCGTGGGCTGCGGGCCGTCGTCGAAGACGTGCCCCTGGTGCCCGCCGCAGCGGATGCAGTGGTACTCCGAGCGCGGGTAGATGAGCTTGTAGTCCGTCCTGAAGCCCAGGCGCCCCGGCAGCGGGGTGTGAAAGCTCGGCCAGCCCGTGCCGCTTTCGTACTTGGCCTCGGAGCCGAAGAGCGGCAGGTCGCAACCGGCGCAGGCGTACTGGCCCTTGCGCTTCTCCCCGTTCAGCGGGGAAGACCCGGGGCGCTCCGTCGCTTCCTCGCGAAGGACCGCGTACTGCTCCGCCGAGAGGCGCTTCTTCCATTCCTCGGCCTTCAGGACGAGCTTTTCGATCTTTTCGGCGGCCGGCTTCGGCTGGGCGGCGGCATCGGCGGCCTTCGCCACGACGAAAAGTCCGGCGAGGGCGGAAACGAAGGTGCGGCGATTCATGGGATGGCTCCGGAATGAGTGAAGGATGTGTCGGGATCGGGGGCGACACCTTACGACGGGGGACAGGCGGCAGGGCGGCTTGCGGCGGACCCTGCCGGATCCGACCGCCCGGCCGTCAACCGGTTCCGCCCACCGTGAGCCCTTCGATGCGCAGCGTCGGCTGGCCCACGCCCACCGGCACGCTCTGGCCTTCCTTGCCACAGGTGCCGATCCCGGGGTCGAGCGCCATGTCGTTGCCGATCATCGCGATGCGGGTGAGCGCATCCGGCCCGTTGCCGATGAGGGTGGCGCCCTTCACCGGGTACTGGAGCTTGCCGCCTTCCACCCACCAGGCCTCGGCGGCCGAGAAGACGAACTTGCCGCTCGTGATGTCGACCTCGCCACCGCCGAAATTCACCGCGTACAGGCCGCGGTCGAGGGAGGCGAGGATTTCGGCCGGGTCCTTGTCGCCCGCGAGCATGAAGGTGTTCGTCATGCGCGGCATGGGCAGGTGCGCGTAGCTTTCGCGCCGCCCGTTGCCGGTAGGTGCGACGCCCATCAGCCGGGCGTTCATGCGGTCCTGCAGGTATCCGCGCAGGATGCCGTCCTCGATGAGCACGTTGCGGGCCGTGGCCTCGCCTTCGTCGTCCACCGAGAGCGAGCCCCGGCGGTCGACGAGCGTGCCGTCGTCCACCACCGTGACGCCCTTGGCTGCCACGCGCTCGCCGACGCGGCCGGCGAAGGCCGACGTGCCCTTGCGGTTGAAGTCCCCCTCGAGCCCGTGGCCGATGGCCTCGTGCAGGAGGATGCCCGGCCAGCCCGGCCCGAGCACGACGGTCATCGGCCCGGCCGGCGCGGGCCGCGCTTCCAGGTTCACGAGGGCCTGCTTCACGGCCGTGCGGGCCATGTCGTCGACGCGAGCGTCGTTGAAATGCCCGTAGCCGAAACGCCCGCCGCCGCCGCAGTAGCCCTGCTCGCGGCGGCCGTCCTGCTCGACGATGACGGTGACGGACAGGTTCACGAGGGGGCGCACGTCGGCCGAGCGCACGCCGTCGGACCGGGCCACCAGCACGACTTCGTATTCGCCGGCGAGGCGCCCGATCACCTGCTTCACGCGCGGGTCGGCCGCCTTCGCCGCGGCCTCGAGCCGCTCGAGGAGCCGGACCTTGTCGGCATCGGCGAGACCGGTCACCGGATCGACGGGCGCGTAGAGCGGCTTCGCCACGCGGATGCCCGGCACGGGCACGCTCGCCTCCCCGCCGGCCGCGCCGATGGCGCGCGTCACGCGGGCCGCGGCCTCGAGGGACGCCGGGGCGATGTCGTCGGCATAGGCGAACGCGGTCTTCTCGCCGGAGACCACGCGCACGCCCACGCCCTGGTCGAGCGAGAAGCTGCCGTTCTTCACCTGGCCCTCCTCGAGCATCCAGCTCTCGGCGCGCGCGAGCTGGAAGTAGAGGTCGGCCTCGTCGCAGCGATGGGCGCGCACGAGGGCGAACACGCGCTCGAGGGCGGCCTCGTCGAGATCGAAAGGGGCGAGCAGCGAGGCGCGCGCGAGGTCGAGCGCGGTGGGTTCGATCTTCGTCATGTCAGGTTCCGAGGGTGCGGTGCTTGAGCGCCGGGAGGCTGCGGCGGATCTTCGCGGTATAGGTGGGGTTCACGCCGGCAACCACAACCCCCGAGCCGCGCGGCAGGCGGTCGAGCACGACGCCCCACGGGTCGACGATCATCGTGTGGCCGTGGGTCTCGCGGCCGTTCACGTGGTAGCCCTGGGCGGGCGCCACGACGAAGCACTGGTTCTCGATCGCGCGGGCGCGGATGAGCGTCTCCCAGTGCGCCTTGCCCGTCGTCTCGGTGAAGGCGGCGGGAATGAAGAGGATGTCCACCTCGCCCATGGCGCGGTAGAGCTCGGGGAAGCGCAGGTCGTAGCACACCGACAGTCCCAGGCGTCCCCACGGCGAATCGACGGTGACCACGGCGCGGCCCGGCTCGATGGTGTCCTGCTCGGCGTACTTCTCCGTGCCCATGTCGAAGCCGAAGAGGTGGATCTTGTCGTAGCGGGCGACGCGCTTGCCCTCGCCGTCGTAGACGAGGCAGGCGTTCCTCACGCGGCCGGCGTCCTCGCACTCGAGCGGCAGCGTGCCGCCCACGATCCACGCCTTGTGGCGCCGCGCCTCGGCGGCGAGGAAATCCTGCACGGGACCCGAGCCGTCCTTCTCGCGCACCTTCACCTTGTCCGTGTCGCGCATGCCCATGAGGCAGAAATACTCCGGCAGCGCGATGATGCGGGCGCCGGTGGCGGCGGCGAGTTCGATGAGGCGCGAGGCTTCCTGCAGGTTCGCCTGCACGTTGGGCCCCGAGGCCATCTGGATGGCGGCCACGCGGAACATGCTCTGCGTCGTGAGGAGCGTCTCGCGCAGGGCTTCGGGCGTGGTGGAATTTTTCGTGATGATCATGGTTTCGCGGGCGCCGGCGGCACGGCCGGGGCCTTCGCCGGCGCCGCGCCCAGGCGCGTGACGGACGGATTATCCCACGACCCGGTCACGAGGTATTCGTAGGAAACCGCCTTGCCCAGCGGATTCTGCAGCAGTTTCTGCAGCAGGAGCGTGGTAAGCCCCATCACGGGCGTCCCCAGCACCGTCGCCGCGATGGCGATGCCCTCGCCCACCTCCGGGACCACGCGCAGCGTGAGGTTCTGCGTCTCCTGCGGCAGCGAGACCTCGCCGGCGAGGCTCACGAAGGCCGAGGGGCCGGCGATCTCGAAGTCCTGCGTGACCAGGATGCCCCGGGCGAGCCTCACCTCCCCGGCCATGCGGTCGAAGGCGAACCCTTCGCTGAACACGTCCCGGAAATCGAAAGTGACGCGGCGCGGGATCGACTGCAGCGACAGCAGCCCCAGCAGCTTGCCGGCCCCCGGCTCGATGCGCGCGAACTGGCCCTTCGAGGCCTCCAGGCGGAACTGGCCGGACAGGCGCGCGGGCGCGAACTCGTACGGGTAGCCCGGCCAGATGAGCTGGCCTTCGAGCTTCGCCTCGCCGCGGCTCACCTGGTCGCCGTGGCCGAACTGCGCGAGCAGCAGGTTGAGATTCGAGGAATCGAGCTTGAGGTCGAGCCGGGTGACCGGGCCGGCGCCGGTGCGCCGCCACAGGCCGCTCGAGACGAAGCGCGCGTGCGCATTGGTGATGTCCAGGCGGTCGATGCGCCAGTCCGGGCCCTCCTGCCGCGCGGCGAACTCCAGGCGCCCCAGCCAGCGGCCCCGGAAGTCGAAGCGCTCGGCCACCACGTCCAGGTCGGGCAGGGTGTCGTCGGCAGGCGAGGCCGGCTCCGGGCCGCTCTCGCCCTCGCGCGCGGGGGCGAGGTGGAAACGCGCGAGGCGGGCCTTCACGCGACCGCGGCCACGCGGATCGTAGGCCACCTGCCCCGCGAGGGCCGGCGAGGACAGCGTGCCGCGCCATTCGCCTTCCTCGCGCACGAGGTTCGCCTGCATCTGGCGGAACTCGCGTCCCGTGTAGTGCAGCGTGCCGATGGCGAGGTCCATCCCCTTCAGCTCCAGCGCGGGCGCATCTCCCGGCGCGGCGGCTGGCGAGCCGGGCGCGTCGAGCGCCGAGCGCCAGGCGTCGAGATCGAATCGCTCGGCGGCGCCGTAGAGCCAGAGTCCGTCGCGGACGGGCTCCACCTCGGGCGGGGCACCGAACTTGAGCGCCGCCTGCCAGCGTGGGTTCTCCCGCGAGCCCGAGCGCGTGATGCGCGCGTGTACGTCCCCCTCGAGCATCGCTCGCGTCTCCTCGCGGTCCGTGCCGAGGTGGCGGATGGTGACGGCGAGCGCTCTCGCCTCGCCGGCCGTCTTCGCGAAAGGAACCGGCAGTCCGATCGCGAGCCCCGCGAGGCTCGATTCGACTCGCAGCTCGGTGCCCTGGGCACCGGAGGCCACCCTCGCCTTCCATTCGGTCGCGCCGGCCATGCGACGCGAGAAGGCCTCCGGCACGAAGCCCGCGAGCGCCTTGGCGTCGAGCCGTCCGTCGAGTTGCGTGAGCACGGTGCCGTCGCCGGGCGAGGTGATCCGCAGCTGCGCCGGCTGGCCGAACAGGGTGCCGGCGAGCGCAGGCGCGTTCACCGTGCGCTCGGTGAACGAGAGCGTTCCCTTGATGCCCGTCATCGAAAGGCTGCGGCCGACGCTCGCCGTGGCACCGTCGAACGCGTATTCGCCGTTCACGCGGATCGGATCGCGACCCCAGAGCGGATAGAGCAGCCGGATCTTCGCGTGGGCCTCGCCCTCGAGCGCGACGGCGCGGGTGAAGGCGCCCGGCCCATCGACGAGCGGCGTCTCGCGCAGGAACCGCACGCTGTCCCGGCCCGTCGTTTCCACTTCCCCGGCGAGCACCAGCACCGGCGGGTCGGCGCCGACGTCGGCGAGCGTCGCGCGCAACCCCGAGATCGTGGTCTCGTAGATCTTCGCCCGCGTGGCCCGGACCTCGATCGCCTCGTTGGCGAGGCGGATGTCGCCCTGGATCGCATCGACCGCCGGCCACGCCGGGTGGTAGCGCAGGCGCGCATCCCGCACGGGCGACTCGGCAAGGAAGCGGCCGCCCTGCCCGCCCCGGTACGGGAAGTCCCAGAGATCGCCCTCGATCTCGAAGCGTCCGCCGGCGAGTTCGCCGGCCTCGATCGACTTCGAGAGCCATTCGCGGGTTTCCCGGAGCGCGTTCGGCAAGTAGGAAGGCGCCGCCGGAAGGCGGGCGCGCTCCACGCGGCCGGTGAGGTTCACGCGGCCGGGCGAGCGGCGCCCGGCTTTCTCCGCCACCGACTGCCAGGTGCCGGACGCGGAGAGCGCCAGGTCCGCATTCGTGAGGCGCGCGTCGAAGATGCGGACCTCGAGTCCCCCGGCGGCGCGCTTCCACCGGGCCTCGGCGTCGAAGGTGTCGAACGCGAGCGGGGCGGCGAAGAGCCGTTGCGCGTCGAACGTGAAGCCGCGCGAGGCGATGCGCAGGCGGCCGCCCTTCTCGTCGCCCTCCAGTTCGCCCGTGAGCCCCGTCGCGCCCGGGATGCCGTCGACGGCGTTCAGGGCGATGTCCTCGAAGCGCGCCTTCACCGACAGCGTCGTGGCCTTCGCCGGCGATTCGCCCGACCAGACGAGCGTCGATCCCAGCAGGCGTCCGCGCGGCGCGAAGCGCAGCACCTGCGCCTTGGATTCGCGCGGCACGGGCAGGTAGTCGAGAAGCGCCGCGGCGATCTTGAGGTCGATGCCGTCGGCGCGCACCTCGCCGCGCGCGGCGCCCTTGGCGTCCCGCCCGAGCGTGAGCGAGAACACGCCGGCCGCGGCCTGCAGGCCCGAGGCGGTGCGAAATTGCAACCCCTCGGTCCCCGCGTGGAAGCCGCCTTCCTCCGCGCGATAGACGACGCGGCCCGCGAGCGAATCGAGGTCGAGCGGCAGCGCGTCCTGGGCGAGCTGGGCGCGCACGCCCCGAAGGTCGAGATCCGCGACGACCTCGCGCACGCGACCCGGCTCGACCTCGAGCCACAGGCGAAGGCCGCCCGTGGCGCTCTTGAGCGTGTCCGGCAAGGGCAGGTGGGAGCGAAGGCGCGCCACGTCGGCCCGGTCGGTCTGCACGTAGATCGTGCCGGCGGCCTTCCACGCGTCGCCCTCGTGGTCGATGGCGAGGTCCGCGCGCACGTCGAGGCGGGCCGCGAGATCGGGGGGCGGCGTGGCATTGAGTCCGATCCGGTGGCGCTTGCCCTGCTTTCGCATCGCGATCTCGACGCCCCGCAGCGCGACCGGCGGCGCCCCGGCCTTGTCGTCCTGCCACGAGAGCGTCGCGTTGTGGATGGCGAGGCGCGGCTGCGCGAGCAGCCAGTCGGCGAAGGCGCCCTCGTCGCCGCCGGATTCGCCCCCCAGCGGCTTGTCGGCGAGATAGATGAGGCCGTCGACGCCGCGGCGCAGGTCGATGGCCGGGCTGTAGAGGTCGACGTCGGAGAAGCGCAGGTCCCCGGCGAGGAGCGACCACCACGACAGGGCGATGTCCGCGCGCTCGAGCGCGAAGGCCGCCTTGCCGCGGCGGTCCGCGATGCGCATGCCCGTGAGCGCCAGCTGGGGTCGCAGGCCCTGCCAGCCGGCCGCGACGTCGGCGATGGTCACGGTCATCCCCGAGGCGCGCGAGACCGATCGCGCGATGTCGTCCCGGAAATCGTCGATGCGCGGGAAGACGCCGTAACGCAGCACCGCGACCGCGAGCGCGAAGACGACGAGCGCCGCGAGCGCGAGGGCCGCGACGATGCGCAGGGCGATGCGGGGAAGGGACCGGATGCTGTCCTCGCGAGACTCGGAAGCGCCGGCCGTGACGGAACGGCCGACGGTGTTTTCGGGGTATTGTAACGGCTGGGGCGCGCGCCCCTTCGCTGCAATGACAGACCGCATCCCGCCCCTTTCGTTTCCCGACGCCTTCGAGCGCACCCTGCGCCTCTCGCCGTTCGCGAGGCGGATCGCGAAGTCGCGCCCGGACCTGGCCGACGCCTTCCGCGCGGTCGGTGCCCCCGCCCTCACCCGCCCGGACATGCAGGAGACGCTCGAGGCCGTGCCGGCCGGCGACGAGGCGGCGCTCGCCCGCGAATTGCGACGCCTTCGCGCCCGCGCCATGCTCACCCTCGTGCACCGCGACCTCTCGGGCGAGGCGAGCCTCGAGGAAGTGGTCCGCACGGTGAGCGACCTGGCCGAGACGGGCGTCGCCTTCGCCGCCGATCACGCCGAACGCGCCCTCGCCGGAACCCACGGCGCCCCCGCGGGCGGCGAGCGGCTCCTCGTCGTGGGCATGGGCAAGCTCGGCGGTCGCGAACTCAATGTTTCCTCCGACGTGGACCTCGTGTTCCTGCATGCGAGCGAAGGCGAGACGGGCGGGCCCCGCGCGATCTCGCACCACGAGTACTTCACGCGGGCCGGGCGAAAGCTCATCGGCCTGCTCGCCGACGTGACCGCCGACGGCTTCGTGTTCCGGGTCGACATGCGGCTGCGCCCCTACGGCGATTCCGGTCCGCTCGTGAGTTCCTTCGCAGCGCTGGAGGACTACTTCATCGGCCAGGCGCGGCCGTGGGAGCGCTACGCGTGGCTCAAGGGTCGCGTGATGAACGGCCCGGGCGAGGCGGTCGACGCGCTCGTGCGTCCCTTCGTCTACCGGCGCTACCTCGACTACGGCCTCCTCGAGTCGCTTCGCGACCTGCACGGTCGCATCCAGGCCGAGGCCGGGCGCCGCGGGCGCACGGACGACATCAAGGTGGGCGCGGGCGGCATCCGCGAGTGCGAGTTCGCCGTGCAGCTCTTCCAGCTCGTGCGCGGCGGGCGCGACACAGGGCTGCAGCTGCATTCCACGCGCGAGGCCCTCGCGGCCATCGGCGAGCGCGAGCTCATGCCGCGCGAACGGGTCGCGGCCCTGGGCGGCGCCTACGAGTTCCTGCGCCGGCTCGAGCACCGCATCCAGTACTACGAGGACCAGCAGACGCAGGCCCTGCCCGTGGAAGGCGCCCACCGCGCGGCCATCGCGGAATCGATGGGGCACGCCGACTGGGAATCGCTCGTCATCGCCCTCGACGCCCACCGCGCCGCCGTGCAGGAAGCCTTCTCCTCGCTCTTCGAGCGCCGCCCGGCCGCGCGCGCGGCCTCGCTCGTCGCCCGGCTGAACGACCCGCAGGCGACCCCCACCCCCGAGGCCCTCGAGGAGGACCTCGAGGCCACGGGACTGCCCGACGGCGCCCCGGCGGCGTCGCGTCTTTCGGCCTACGTCACCTCGAAGCGCTACCAGGGGCTCGCGGCCGCGTGCCGCTCGCGCCTCGATCGCCTCATTCCCGCCGCCGCCGAGGCCGCGGCGAAGGAAGGCTCGGGGCCCGCGTTCGCGCGCCTGGTGGACCTCTTCGAGGCGATCGACCGGCGCGAGTCCTACCTCGCCCTGCTCGACGAGTATCCGCAGGTGCTCACCCGCGTCACGCGCCTCGCGGCGAAGAGCGCCTGGGCCGCGCGCCTCATCGCGCGCCACCCGATCCTGCTCGACGAACTCACCCGCACGGCGGCCAGCTTCGCGGCGACGGACTGGGCGGCGGAGCGAAAGGCCCTCGTGGCCTCGTGCCTCGCGCACGGCGAGGATATCGAACGCCTCATCGACGAGCTGCGCCTCTTCAAGCAACGCCATGTTCTGCGACTGGCGATCGCGGACGTCGAAGGCGAATTGCCCGTGATGGCGCTCTCCGACGAGCTGTCCGCCCTGGCCGACCTGCTCCTGGAGGTCGTTCTCGCCTTCGCGGCGCGTGCGGTGTGGGGCGGGGAGCCCGAGGCCCCGCGCGGGTTCGCGGTCATCGGCTACGGCAAGCTGGGCGGCAAGGAGCTCGGCTACGGGTCGGACCTCGACATCGTCTTCCTCTTCGACGAGACGGCCGAGCGCGAGCCGGACAAGCTCGCGCGCCTCTCGCAGCGCGCCAACACCTGGCTCTCCAGCATGACCTCGGCGGGCGTGCTCTACGAGACGGACCTGCGCCTTCGCCCCGACGGTGCCGCGGGCCTCATGGTCACCTCGCTCGAGGCCTTCCGCGACTACCAGGAAAAGCGGGCCTGGACGTGGGAGCACCAGGCGCTCACGCGCGCGCGCTTCTGCGCCGGAGACCGCGCCCTCGGCGAGCGCTTCGAGGCCCTGCGCCGCGAGGTGCTCGCGAAGGCACGCGATGGCGCGAAGCTGCGCGAGGAGATCGCCGCGATGCGAGCCAAGATGCGCGCCGAGGTGAAAGCCGACCCGCGGGACCTGAAGCACGTGGCCGGCGGCGTCGTCGACCTGGAGTTCGCCGTGCAGGCGCTCGTCCTCGCCGAGTCCCACCGCCACCCGCCGCTCCTCGACAACAAGGGCAACCACGCGCTCCTTCGCCGCGCCGGCGAAATGGGCATCCTCGAACCCGCCCTCGCCGCGGCCGCCGCCGACGCCTACCTCGCCCTTCGCGCCCGCACCCACGCCGCCGCGCTCAACGACGAGGAGACCGCCTTCCTCGGGCCCGATGAACTGGCGGCCGAGCGCGAGGCCGTGACACGGCTGTGGAAGGCGGTGTTCGGGTAACTTTCACCCTCGCCGCATCAAGCGGCAGTTCAGGCGCAGGTTCGGAGGGAAACCATCGAGGGCGGGATTCCCATCGCCAATTCAGGGCGGCGCAATCACGGCCTCTTGCGGGATGGGTGCCCCGGTTTTCGACGCCAGGCAACACACGCCAGGCCTCGAAAACCGACCCATCCAACGATTGCCCCGCTGCGGGGGCAATCCTGCGACGGCCGCGCCGCCATGAATTGGCGATGGGAATCCCGCCCTCGATGGGATAGTGCCCATGGATGCAGCGTCTCGAGCGACCGGCATGGGTCCATGCCAATGCATGAGACGCCGTCCGGATTGAGGCACGAACCGAAGTGTCGGCCATGGCACGAAGCGACGATGTCTCCCCTAGCGACGCTGCGGCCGTCGGTGGGTGACAAGGCGCGAAAGTTCATGGCGGCGCGGCCGTCGCAGGATCGACCCCGGGGGTTCATCGGGGTCGATCATTGGATGGGTCGGATTTTGGGGCTTGGCGCGGGGGTCCCCAACTTGTTGGGGTGGGACCGGTGCCTGGCCCGAAATTCCGGGGCACCCATCCCGCAAGAGGCCGTGATTGCGCCGCTCTGAACTTTCGCGCCTTGTCACCCACCGGCGGCCGAATTGCCCGACCCGCCGCCGACGCCAGATGAAAATTGAAATGGGGAATTCGCTGTCGCGAACGCCGGAGCGCGCGCCGCCCCGGATCGCGCTAGTTGCGCGAGAGGAGGTGATGAACCTGCATGCGGCCCTTGCCCTTGATCTCCACTTCGTGGGGAGCGTCGAAGGTGAAGCGCGTGTGCAGGCGGCGGAAGGTGGTGAGGTCCACCTGGATGGCGCCGGCGCGGGCGTCCGCGGCCATGCGCGAAGCGACGTTCACGGTGTCGCCCCACATGTCGTAGATGAACTTCTTCTTGCCGATCACGCCGGCGACGACCGGGCCCGTGCCCACGCCCACGCGCAGCTCGATCTTCTCGCCCGTGCGCTGGCGGTAGTCGCTCACGCGCTCGAGCATCTCCAGGGCCATGTTGGCCACGGCGTCGGCGTAATGGATCTGCGCGCCGGATTCCAGCCCCGCCGCGGCCATGTAGGCGTCGCCGATGGTCTTGATCTTCTCCACGCCGTACTTGTCGGCGATCTCGTCGAACATGGAGAAGACGTCGTTCAGGATCTTCACCGTCTCGACCGGGGAGAGTTCCTCGGTCATCTTGGTGAAGCCCACGATGTCGGCGAACATGACCGTCACGTCCGCGTGGCCCTGGGCGATGTTGGATTCGCCGCGCTTCAGGCGATCCGCGATGGCCTGCGGGAGGACGTTGAGGAGGAGCCGCTCGCTGCGCTCCTTCTCGGCGTGCAGCTGCTCGTACTGGCTGTCTACCTGCGCGCGCAGCTTCTGCTTCTCGCTCGCGAAGTACCACAGGAGCGAGTAGATCATCAGCGAGATGAACGCGAAGTTGAGCACGAAGAACACCGCGACCGTCTGCATGTCGATCTTCACCGCCGAGCCGGGCAGCAGGAAGTCGAAGACGCCGGCCATCACCGTCATGAAGAGCCAGGCGAAGAACCACGGGATCGACTGGCGCGTGCCCAGCACCGTCACCGCGCCCACCGGCGCCATGAGGCCCCACAGGCTCACGCCCGAGGCGGTGACGAAGTTGCCGATGGTCCACTGGATGCAGAAGGGCGTGAAGAGGATGAGCCCCAGCTGGATCATCGCGAAGAGCTGGAGCTTCTTCGTGCGGATGTAGAAGGCCATCGTGGCGGCCGAGAGCGCCAGGAAGCCCAGGGAAATGGAGACCGAGTACTCGTGCCCCAGGTACTTGTAGATGGCCACCCACAGCACCGCCGCGACACCCATGAGACCGGTGGTGACGAGCAGCATCTCGCCGGAGAGCTTCTCCTCGCCGGACTGGTCGATGGTCGGGGCGAAGAAGCCTTGCGGGCGGTCCCGGCGCGCGGCGCCCGCGGAATCGGCGGGCGAGTCGCGGGTCGCAGGGGGCGCCGACGGGGTTTCGGACGGCATGCGATCGGGACGGTCGGCGTCGGAAGGTGGGAGAAGTGGCCACGATTATGGCACACGCCGAAAGGCGACGGGACGCGCAAATCGGCTAGAATTCCGCTCTTCCCCACCCCGCGCCCGCAGAAGGATTTCCCATGTCGATGGCCGACCGCGACGGCTTCATCTGGTACGACGGCAAGCTCGTGCCCTGGAGAGAAGCCACGACCCACGTGCTCACCCATTCGCTGCACTACGGCCTCTCCGTCTTCGAGGGGGTGCGCGCGTACAAGACGGGGATCGGCACCGCCATCTTCCGGCTGAAGGAGCACACCGACCGGCTCTTCAACTCGGCCAAGATCTACATGATGGACGTGCCGTTCACGAAGCAGCAGCTCATGGACGCGCAGTGCGAGGTCGTGCGCACGAACAAGCTCGAGAGCGCCTACATCCGCCCGCTCGCCTTCTACGGCTCGGAGAAGATGGGCGTCTCCCCGGTCGGCGCCAAGGTGCACGTCTCCATCGCCGCCTGGCACTGGGGCGCCTACCTGGGCGAGGAGGGCCTCGCCAAGGGCATCCGCGTGAAGACCTCGTCCTTCGCCCGCCACCACGTGAACGTGACGATGGCCCGCGCCAAGGTCGCCACCACGTACGCCAACTCCATCCTGGCGAACCTCGAGGCCACGCAGGACGGCTACGACGAGGGCCTGCTGCTCGACACCGACGGATTCGTCGCCGAAGGCTGCGGCGAGAACATCTTCATCGTGAAGGACGGGCGCCTCTACACGCCGATGCTCACCACGGCGCTCGACGGCATCACCTGGCGCAGCGTGCAGGCGATCTGCGCGGACCTGGGGCTCACGGTCGAGAAGACGCGCCTCACGCGCGACGACATCTACATCTGCGACGAGGCGTTCTTCACCGGGACGGCGGCGGAAGTGACGCCCATCCGGGAACTCGACCGCCGCACGATCGGCTCGGGCTCGCGCGGGCCGATCACGGAGAAGGTCCAGTCGGCGTTCTTCGACATCGTGAACGGCCGCAACCCCAAGTACCACCACTGGCTCACGAAGGTCTGAGCCCGGGAGCGACGCCATGACGAGCCTGCCCACCGAGATGGACCGCACGGAGATCGAGGTCACGGCGAAGGACCTGCCGCTGCACTGCCCGTTGCCGTCGCAGAAGCTCTGGAACACGCATCCGCGCGTGTTCCTCGACGTCGCGGCCACCGGCGAGGCGCGCTGCCCTTACTGCGGCACCGTCTACAAGCTCGCCGGCGGCGCCGCGCCCGGCCACCACTAGCCGCCGTGGACACGCTCGTCGTCGCGCCCTCCTGGGTCGGCGACGCCGTCCTCTCGCAGCCGCTCCTCGCGCGCCTGAAGGCCCGCGATCCCGCGGGTGCCCTCGACGTCCTCGCGCCCGCCTGGGCGTTTCCCGTCTTCCGGCGCATGCCCGAAGTTCGCGATGTGCTCGCGCTGCCCTTCGGCCACGGCGAATTGCGCCTCGGCGAGCGCCGCGCCTTCGCGAAGTCCCTGCCGCGCTACGACCGCGCCGTCGTCCTGCCCAACAGCCTCAAGTCGGCGCTCGTGCCGTGGCATGCCGGAATCCCCGAGCGCATCGGCTATCGCGGGGAATGGCGTTATGGCCTCATCACCGACGTGCGCGTGCTGGACGAAGGCGCGATGCCGCTGCTCGTGGATCGCTTCGCGGCCCTCGCACAGCCGCGGGGCGAGGCGCTCGAGCGTCCGGTTCCCGCCCCGCGCCTGCGTTCCGATGCCGCCTCCCTCGCCGCGACGCTCGCGAAGCACGGCCTCGAAGGCGAAGGGCCCGTGCTCGCGCTATGCCCCGGCGCCGAGTACGGTCCGGCCAAGCGCTGGCCCGCGCGCCACTTCGCCGAGGTCGCGCGCGTGCATGCCGCGAGGGGATACCGCGTGTGGCTGCTCGGCTCGGCCAAGGATGCCGCGGCGAGCGCGCAGATCGCCTCACTCGTCGCCACGCCCGTGCACGACCTCGCGGGAAAGACCGATCTCACGGAAGCGCTCGACCTGCTCTCGGCGGCGAATCGTGTCGTGAGCAACGACTCGGGCCTCATGCACATCGCGGCCGCGTTCGACCGTCCGATGGCCGCTCTCTTCGGCTCATCGAGCCCGGGCTACACCCCGCCGCTTTCGCCCAAGGCGCGCATCGTCACGCTGGGCCTTTCGTGCAGCCCCTGCTTCAAGCGCGACTGCCCGCTGGGGCATACGAACTGCCTCGAGCAGCTCGAGCCCGCCCGCGTGATGGCCGCGCTGGACTAGAATTCCTTCCACATTCACCCGCCGGACCTCGCCATGCGCATCGCCCCCGCCTTCGCCTGTGCCTTCGTCGCCGCCTGCGCCGCCGCGCCCGTCGCACCGCCCGCCGATCCCGCCTGGGAGCCCGCCCTCGTGGAATGGCGCGCCCGCGCGGAGCGGAGCCTCCGGAACGACAACGGCTGGCTCACGCTCGCCGGCCGGTACGTGATGAAGCCCGGCGCCAACACCTTCGGCACGGGCAAGGACAACGACATCGTCTTTCCCGCGGGCCTGGGCCCCGCGCGCATCGGCACGATCGACGTCCAGCCCGGCAAGGTCACGATGAAGCTGGCGGCGGGCGTCACGATGGAGAAGGACGGCCTGCCTTTCACCGAACGCGTCATGGGCACGGATGCCGGCAAGCGCGATTGGGTGAAGCTCGGGCGCGCGACGATGCACGTCATCTCGCGCGAGGACCGCTACGTGCTCCGGCTCGCGGACAACGAAAGCGAGGTGAGGAAAGGCTTCCAGGGCCGCGTCTGGTACGCGCCGGACCCGGCCTACCGCGTGAACGCCACCTACGTGCCCTACCCGCCCGGCCGTAAGCTCACGATCATCAACGTGCTCGACGAGGCCTCCGACGAGGTCTCGCCCGGCTACGTCGAGTTCACGCTCGGCGGCAGGATCCACCGGATCGATGCCGTGGGCGACGATGCCGGTCTCTTCTTCGTGCTGCGCGACGCCACCGCGGGCGAAACGACCTACCGTCCCGGCCGCTTCCTCTACGTCGAGAAGAAGCCCGAGGCCGGCAAGCCCTTCGTGCTCGACCTGAACCGCGTCTACAACCCGCCCTGCGCGTTCAGCGAGTTCACCACCTGCCCGCTGCCGCCGGAACAGAACATCCTCAAGGTGCGCGTGGACGCCGGCGAGAAGTACCCGCCGCGGCGCGCGGGATGAGAATGCCGGCCCCGCCCCTGCGCCTGTGCATCGGGGCCCTGCTGTTCCTCTTCGCGGGCGCGGTCCCCGCCGACGCGACCTGGCCGCCGAGCCCGCAGGCCGCGGAAAGGCTCGCCGAGCTGCGCGCCATCCTGGGCAACCCCGCATCGACCCCCGCGGCGCGCGAGGCGGCACGGGCCGAGATGATGCGCATGATCCTCGCCCGTCCCGATGGTCCGCCGCCCAAGACCATGCCGCCGCGTGCGGCCGTTGCCGTGCCTGCGGATTCGACCGTCAAGAAGCCGGAGGTGGCGAAGGTGGTCCCCGCGCCGCCGGTCTCGCGCGTCGTCCCGCCGTCCCCGGCGTCACCGCCCCTCACCGTGCCCTCGACGGGAGCCACCCTCGTGCCGCAGGGCACGGGATACGTCGATCCCGCGACGGGACGGCTCTACCAGTCCGTGCCGGGTGGCTACATCGACCCGGCCACGGGGCGGTTCGTCCCGAAACCCTGAGGCGCACGCGCAACGACACGCGAGCCCGCCCGATGAACCGGTCCCTGCCGTTCGCTCCCCGCCTCGTCCTCGCCGGCGCGCTCGCCGTGCTGGCCGCCTGCGCGGCGCCCGGGATCACCGCGCCCCCGCCGGCGGATGCGCCCGGCCGTTTCGTGCCGCTCACCGCGCCCATCATCGCGCTCGGCGACACCCAGGAGCACGAGTCCACGGGCTTCCCGCTGATCGACAACGACGGCGCCGTCGATTCCTACGTCGAGGTGGCGCAGCGCCCGCCCGAGGCGCCGCTCTTCAGCCGCCGCATCCTCGAGTGGGTCGTGGAGAACCACCCGCACGAGCCGCTCATCCACCTGGGCGACGTGCTCGACATGTCGTGCCGCTCGGAACTCAAGCGCATGCTCAAGCTCGGCATGGCCATGCGCCAACCGGGCGTCGTCCTGCCGGGCAACCACGACGGCCTGCTCTTCGGCATCTTCAACCACGACGTGATCGACATCGCCGGCGACAAGGACGCGCGCCGGTGGAACATGGGATGCCGCTCCCCCATCCGCGAAGGCGTCGCCACGCTGGAGGACGCGCGCGGCCAGGCCGTCACCAAGCGCGATTTCATCGGCGCGTACCTCGAGCTCGCCGCCGCGAGGCTCGATCCCGGCCACGGCCTGGTGCCGCCCGCGCGCACCGGGATCGGCTCGGTGAGCTGGCGCAACCCCGACGACGACGCTTTCCTCATGGCAGTGGAAGCGCGCGTGAACGACGGGCGCCTTTACGCCTCGTCCTTCATGGCGCAGCTCCTGCGGCTGCCGAAGGCGCCCGGGGCGAAGCGCGGCGTGCGCATGGTGGGTCTCGACACCAACCAGCTGCTCACGATCGTGGGCGCCCTGGACGCGATTCGCCGTACGAGCCCCGGCGACATCGGCAGCGTCGATCCGGACCAGGTCGACGCCATCAGGCCGTGGTTCGAGACGGCGACCGCGGCTGGCGACATCGTGGTCCTCGCCGGCCACCACAACTGGGACCACCTGAGTCCCGTCACGCGATTCCGGATCGGCCAGTTGCTCGAGAAACTCCCGCACCCCCTCGTCTACCTCTCCGCCCACACCCACCGGGGCTACTGGGCCTTGCACCACATCGGCGAGCGCCCGCTGCTCGAGCTCAACGTGAGTTCGCTCTCGGACTGGCCCATCGCCTACCGGCGCCTTTCCTTCGAGCACGACGAGGCGGCGAACCGCATCAAGGTCGTGGGCGAATTGCTGCCCCGCGAGCTCTCGTCTGCGTCGAACGACGCCGAACTGCTGCGCGCATGGGCCGCGCAGACGTGCGCGAAGGTCGGCGTTCCGCTCAGGACCCTGGCCGAGGAGGAAATCGCCGCCGTGCGCAACCAGAAGGGCTCGCGCGGCCAGCTCTGGGAGTGGCTCGTCGCGCACTTCGACGAATCGTGCGAGAGCTGCCAGCGCATCCTCTTCGACCATGCCCACGCCTACCAGGACCAGATGCTCACCACGATTTCGCAACTGGTGAAGGACATCGGCACGGAGGCATCCGGCATCGCGGGCGTGGAAATGCCGGGCTACTGCGGATCGCAGGGCGTGGACGACTGCGCGAAGGACCTGCGCAGCCGGGAGGCCGCGACGCTGCCCGAGTACATCCGCCGCTTCCGGGAGAAGGCCCGCCTCGTCGACCGCGTGAACGACCACCTGGACGACCTGCGCGACCCCAAGGCCAAGGCGTACATGGCGTGCCGGGCGGTGCTGGGCGCGAAGGCCGACTTCGACGAGACGCCGGAAGGCGACACGCCCGGCCGCAGCGAGGCCTTCCGCCGCGCCGGCGCCTTCTTCCGCGTCGAGGCCACCGTTGGCATGCGCTGAGGCGGGCCGCGCCGCGCTCGCCTGCCTCCTCGCCCTCGCGGCGGGATGCACGCTCTTCCCGGCGCCGATGGCCGGCCCCCCGCCCTTTCCCGGCGTCGCGCCGGAGCGCGACCTGCGAGCCGACTACCGCGCTGTCGCCTGCGCCCGCCTGCCCGAGGGCTCGCCGCCCTGCGAATCGAGCCTGCGGCGAGAACCCGGCGAGGGGCCGCTGCCCTTCGAGCCCCTTCGCGATGCCGGGGCCGCGAGCCGCTACCGCATCGGCTTCGTGCCCGGGCTCTTCGCGGAGTGCCTCGCGCCGCTGCTGCGCCCCTTCGCCGATGCCGAGACCGCGCTTCGCGCGAGCGGCTACGATGTCGCCTACTTCCCCGTGCCCGGCCGCGGTTCGGTCGAGGCGAACGCGCGCTTCCTGGCCGAGCGCATCGACCGCACGCCCGCCGACGCGAGGCCGTGGATCCTGGTCACCTACTCGAAGGGGCTCGCGGATGCGCTCGAGTACGTCGTCACCCACTCGAGGGAGAACAATCGCGTGGCCGCGATCGTGTCCTTCTCCGGCGCCGCGCTGGGCAGCCCCCTCGCGGACGTCCTCGAGTCCTCGTATCGCGAGTACCTGGCGGGATTGCCGCTGCCCCGCTGCCCGGCCGGAAGCGGTTCGGAGATCGACGACATGAAGCGCGCCTCGCGGCACCAGTGGTGGGAGCGCAACGGGTCGCGCGTCACGGTTCCGGTGCTTGGTGTCGTCGCGACGGCGAGCCCCGACCGCGTGTCCTTCGGCTCGTGGACCACCTACCGGAAGCTCTCGGAGATCGACCCGCGCAACGACGGGAAGATCCTGTGGAACGACCAGCTCGTGCCCGGCGGCTACCTGCTGGGGTTCGTGGACGCGGACCACTGGTCCATCGCTGTGCCCCTGCGCGAGGACCTCCCGGCCCTTTCGTTCCTTTTCCACGACGACATCCCGCGCGCCGCGCTCGTCGAGTCCGCGATCGAGGTGGCCGCCGGGTTGCTGCGCCGCTAGATAGCCGGCCGGGCACCGCGAAGGGCCGTTACTTGATGTTGTCCGCCGAGTGGATCACGACCTTGTCGGCCGCGAAGCGCACGGTGACGCCGCTCTTCTCGTCGCCCCACTTGCAGACCTTGAAGCCGGCGGTCTCGCTGCAGTTCGCGGGGTTGCCGATGGCGGCGGCGACGTCCTTGTAGTCCATGCCCACCTTGATCTTCGCGTAGTTCTCGGCGGTCACCTTGCTGCAGGCGGCCATGGCGAGGCCGGCACAGGCGACGAGGGCGATTCGGGACAGCGCGGTCAGGTTCGAGCTCATGCGGGCTCCTTGGGCGGGTTCTGGACGGAGGAAAGGGACGGGCCGCGAGGCTCCAGCGCAGGAGCCCCGCGGCCAGGACGATCAGCGCGGCGCCAAGGCCCGCAGCCAGGAGCAGCAGCGACTTCGCCCGGTCATAGGCCACGTCGCTCGCGAGGTCGACGAGGCCGCGCAGCGACTCCGGCTTGAGCGCGTTGCCTACGGGCACGAGCGAGGCGTCGATGCCGGCGACGTTCTTCTCGATCACGGCGAGGCGCTTCTCGATGGCCTCGATGCCCTTCAGGTCCTTCGCGATCTCACCCACGGCCGACATCGTTTCCTTGAGTGTGGGAGCGGGCTTCGCGCCCTCCTGCTTCGCGTCGGCCTTGTCGCCGCCGAAGAGGGCCGCCATCGCCGGGAGGGTGGCGACGGCGATGGCGCCGGCCGCGATCGCTGCGCGGGCGACCGGCAGCAAGGGGGCAAGTCGTTGCAAGGCAATGTCCTCCAGTGTGTTTGTCGGGCGCTGCGGCAAAGGGCGGGACCCCAGGAGAATCCCCGGAAAGGCCGGGGAAATTCTACCCTGCCTTCGATGCCGCCCCGCGCAGGTCCCCAGGCGTGTCGATGTCCCGGAAGATGCCCGGGTCCGCCACCGGCACCGCGACGAGTCGTTCCGCATGCCTCGCGAGCAGGCCGCGCGCGCCCTCGTCACCGTCGAGCTGTGCCAACTCGTCGCCCAGCGCTCCGCCGAACGCCACGGGGTGCCCACGCAATCCGGTGGCGGCATCGACCGCCGAGCAAAGCAGGGCCCCCTCGTCCAGCGCGCGCCTCACGGCCGCGTGCGTCGCCGGCGCGATGCCCGGCATGTCGCCCAGCGCCACGAGCCAGCCGCCCGCCGAACGCGAAGCCTTCACGCCCGCCGCGAGGCTCGCGCCCATGCCGCGCGCGCAGGCATCGGAGGCGAGCACTTCGCATCCGGCCTCGCGAAGCAACCGGGCCAGCACCTCGTCGCCTTCGCGCACCACGGCGAGCGCATCGCCCGTGCCCGCGAGGAGCGAGCGGGCGGATCGCACCGCCAGGGGCACGCCATCGACGGACGCGAGCATCTTGTCGCCGCCGAACCGCGTGCCGGCGCCGCCGCATAAAAGGAGGGAACGGACCAGGGGGCCTACGCTCGCTTGCGCCCGGCGGCCTCGTCGGCCTTCTCGAGCATCACGCCGTTTCGCGTGGCGATGAGGTCCGCGAGGATGGACACGGCGATTTCCGGGGGCGTGCGCGATCCGATCGAAAGACCCACGGGGCCGCGAAGGCGCGCGATCTCCCGCGACGTGAGATCGAACTCCGCCAGGCGCTTGCGGCGTTCCGCGCTCGTCTGCTTCGAGCCGACGGCGCCCACGTAGAACGCGTCGCTCTTGAGCGCGGTGAGGAGCGCCATGTCGTCGAGCTTCGGGTCGTGCGAAACGGTGAGGATGACCGTATGGCCGTCCGGCTTGAAGGCGAGCACGGCGTCGTCGGGCATGCCGTCCACGAACTTCGTGCCCGCGACGCGCCACGCGGTGCGGTATTCCTCGCGCGGGTCGCACACGAAGACCTGGTAGTCCACGGTGGAGGCCACTTCCGCGAGGTAGTGCGCGATCTCCGAGGCGCCGATGATCAGCATGCGCCATCGCGGGCCGTGGATGCTCGTGAAGTGGTCGACGGCGCGTTCGCACTCGTCGGTCGGCTGCGCGGGTGCGATGGTCCATTCGCCCGACTTGAGGTCCACACGCCGGCCGATCACCTCGCCGCTCGCGATGCGGGCGAGGAGCGCCTCGAGGTCCGGCACGGGTACCTCGGCTTCCACGATCACCTCGAGCTGGCCGCCGCAGGGCAGGCCGAAGCGGCGCGCCTCCTCGCTCGTGACGCCATAGGCGGCGAAGCGGGGCGTGCGGCCGGCGTACTCGTCGCGACGGGAGACGAGATCGTCCTCGATGCAGCCGCCGGAGACGGAGCCCACGAGGATGCCGTCGTCGCGCATGGCGAGGAGCGAGCCCGGCGGACGGGGGCTCGCGCCGAAGGTCTGGGCGACCGTGACCAGCCAGGCCTTGCGGCCCGCGCGCTTCCAGGCCAGGGCGTTTTCGAGGACGTCGAGATCGAGACTCTGCATGGTCCGCGACTATAGCACCGCGAACGCCCTAGCTTGGTGCGCCGGCCTCGATGCTGCGGGGGGCGCGGAAGAGCTCGAGCACGGCGGCGCGGTACTGCTCGAAGGCCACCGAGGAGAGGTTGTGATGGCTGCCGCCTTCCACCCGGATGAAGCGCTTTCTCGGGGAGGTGGCCGCCGAGAAGAGCCGCTCGCCCATCTCGTAGGGAACGATGGCGTCGTTCGTGCCGTGGACGATGAGGAGGGGCGCCTGGATGCGCGAAATCTTGGCGAGCGTGTTGAATTCCTGCGTGAGGATGAGACCGACGGGCATGAAGCGCCAGGCGGTGTGCTCGACCATGTCGCGGATGGAGGTGAAGGTGGCCTCGAGCACCACGCCGGTCGCCTCCGGGCGACGCACGGCGAGCTCCGCCGCGATGGCCCCGCCCAGCGAATGCCCCACGATGACGCGCGAGCGCCCCGGCTCGGCGCGGCCGATCCAGTCCCAGGCGGTCTCGGCGTCCTCGTAGGCGAGGCTTTCCGTGGGCGAGACATCGGTACTTCGGCCGAACCCCCGGTAGTCGATGGCGAGGACGTTGAAGCCGAGCTTGCGCCAACGCTCGATGCGCGTGACGCTTCCGGTGATGTTCCAGCGGGCACCGTGCAGGTAGAGGAGCACCGGGGCGGCCGGATCGTCGGCCTTTGCCCAGAAGGCGTGGAGCTTTTCCCCGTTCGCGCCGACGGGAATCCAGCGTTCCTCGTAAGCGACGTTGGCGTTGCGAAAGCCCCACCACTCGTCCTTCGTGGGGCGGAAGATGAGCTCGCCCTGCTTTTCGGCGACGTAGGCGCACCCGGCGACGCACGCCGCGAGCAGGAGCGTCGCGACGAGGCGCACGGCGAAGCGGGCGCGGTTCAAGGCGCCAATCCGGCCCGCCCTATTTCGGGCTGAAGACGAGCGGCGAACGCGGCCCGTTGACGTGCCTCGACTCCAGGGCGATCAGCGCCCAAAGCGAGAACAGCACCACCGCGACGAGCGCGGCGACGGCCGTGACCGGATGGCTGGCGATTCTGGCGATCCATTGCTGGCAAGCGAGTTCGAAGAGCCTCAGTCTCATGAACATGTCTCCCGATACCCTGGGGTCGCCGGCTCGGATGGCCCGGTCGCCCGATCAGGAATGCAACGCGAAGCTCCTCTGGAGATCGTCGTGGCGGGAACCGATGTGACCCCTTCGGGCCGCCACGGTTCCCACGGAAGCACAAATCAGGCCTTTCGGTCCCGGCTTCAAGCCCACTTCGTCTTGCCCAGGGGCAGGACTCGCG
The DNA here is from genome assembly GCA_016711875.1 of Betaproteobacteria bacterium. Classification (GTDB taxonomy): domain Bacteria; phylum Pseudomonadota; class Gammaproteobacteria; order Burkholderiales; family Usitatibacteraceae; genus FEB-7. The sequence continues at coordinate 1,098,375 of JADJSD010000003.1, forward strand.
GGCGCTTGCCCGTGAGGGCAGCCACCGCGTTGGCCACGGCGGGGCCGACGGGGGGCGTCCCCGGCTCGCCCACGCCGGTGGGCTTGTCGAGCGTCGAAGCCACGAGGTGAACCTCGATCTTCGGCGTCTCGTTGATGCGCAGGACGCCGTAGTTGTGGAAGTTGGACTGCTGCACCTGCCCGTCCTTGAGGGTGATCTCGGATTGCAGGACGGCGGATAGCCCGTACACGATGGCGCTCTGCACCTGCGCCTCGACGGTGAGCGGGTTCACCACCACGCCACAATCCAGGGCCGCCACGACGCGGTGCACCTTCACGGCGCCGCCTTCGATCGAGATTTCGGCTACCTGCGCGCACACGCTCCCGAAGGATTCGTGCACGGCGATGCCGCGTGCCCGTCCCTTGGGCAGGGGTTTGCCCCATCCGGCCTTGGCCGCCGCCAGTTCCAGCGTGGCGACGTGGCGCGGGTGCTTGGCGAGGAGGACCTTGCGGAACGCCACCGGGTCCTGCCCCGCGGCCGCCGCCAGCTCGTCGACCATCGTCTCCATCACGAAGGCCGTGTGGGTATGTCCCACGGAGCGCCACCACAAGGACGGGATGGCCGACTTCGTCGTGTGCAGCGTCACGTCCAGGTTGGCGAGGTCGTAGGGCGAATCGGCCACACCCTCGACGGAGGTATCGTCGATGCCGTTCTTCACGAGGAAGCCCTCGAACGGCGTACCCGCGATGATCGACTGGCCCACGATGGCGTGGTTCCAGCCGACGACCTTGCCCTTGGCGTCGATGCCCGCCTCGACGCGATGCACGTACGCCGGACGGTAGAAGCCGCCCTTGATGTCGTCCTCGCGCGTCCAGATGAGCTTCACCGGGACCTTGATCTCCTTGGCGATCTCGCAGGCCTCGACGATGTAGTCCGACACCGGGTTCGCGCGCCGGCCGAAGCCGCCGCCCGCCGCCATCGTGTGCAGCTTCACCTTTTCCGGGGCGAGGCCGAACACCTTCGCCGCCGCGCCCTGGTCCATCATCTGGAACTGCGAGCCCGCCCAGATCTCCGCCTCTGCACCGCGGAATTCCACGGTGCAGTTGAGCGGCTCCATCGGCGCGTGGGCGAGGAACGGGAACTCGTACTCGGCGCTCACCGTCTTCGCGGCGGTCTTGATCGCGTTCGGGTCGGCCGCCTTCTTGGCCGAGGGGCCGGGCTGCTTCGCGAGTTCCTTGTACTGGGCAGTGAGCTTGTCCGAGGACACCTTGAGCGCCTCGGGGGTGTCCCACTGCACCTCGAGCGCGTCGCGGCCCTTCTTGGCCGCCCAGAAGCTCTTGCCGACGACGGCGACGCCGCCGGAAATTTCCACCACGTGCGTCACGCCCGCGACGCCCTTCACCTTCTCCGCGTTGATGCCCGCCACCCTCGCGCCGAAGACGGGCGGGTGCAGCACCAGCGCCACGTGCAGGTTGGGGCGCTTCACGTCCATGCCGAAGACGGTCTTCGCGTCGACCTTCTCCTGCGAATCGATGCGCTTGGTGGCCTTGCCGATGAGTTTCCAGTCCTTGGGCGCCTTGAGGGCGACCTTCTCCGGCACCGGCATCTTCGCCGCGGCCTCGGCCAGTTGCCCGTAGGACGCCTTCTTGCCCCCGGGGCCGGTGACGAAACCCTTGTCGGCCTTGCAGGCCTCGGGCTTCACTTTCCACTGCGCCGCCGCGGCGGAGACCAGCATCGTGCGCGCCTGGGCGCCGACGGTGCGGAACTGCTCCCAGGAATTGGAGACGCTCGAGGAGCCGCCCGTGCCCTGCATGCCGAAGGCGAGGTTGGCGAACTCCGGGCCGGCCGGGGCGAGCTCGGCCTTCACCTTCGTCCAGTCGCACTCGAGTTCCTCGGCGATGAGCATCGGCAGGGACGTGGTGACGCCCTGGCCGAATTCGAGGTGCTTCACGATCACGGTGACCGTGCCGTCCTTGCCGATGCGCAGGAACGCGTTCGGATGCACGGGCTTGGGCGTTCCCTGCGCCCAGGCGCGGCCGCCCTTCTCCGGCAGCCAGAAGCCGATGACGAGGGCGCCCGAGACGGCGGCGGCGGACTTGAGGAACGCGCGGCGGGTGGTGACGGGCTTGGGGGACTTGATCATGGCCGGCTCCTAGCGCTTGCCGCCGAGGGACGCGGCCGCGGTCTTCACGGCCTCGCGGATGCGGGGGTAGGTGCCGCAGCGGCAGAGGTTCCCCTCCATCGCGTCGTCGATCTGCGCGTCCGTCGGCGCCTTGTTCTTCGCGAGCAGCGCGACGGCCGACATGATCTGGCCGGGCTGGCAGTAGCCGCACTGCACCACGTCCTTGTCGACCCACGCGGCCTTCACGGCCTTCACGACGGGATTCGAGGGCGTGAGGCCCTCGATGGTGTTCACGTTCTTGCCGGCCACGGCCGACACCTTGATGGAGCAGGAACGCTCCGCCTCGCCGGCGATGTGCACGGTGCACGCGCCGCACTGGGCGCGGCCGCAGCCGAACTTGGTGCCCACGAGGCCCAGGTTGTCGCGCAGCACCCACAGCAGGGGCGTGTCGGGGTCGTTGGCGAACTGCACGGGCTCGCCGTTCACGAAGAACTTGATCATGGCCGGATGTCCTTGGGAATGCGGCGCGGGGCGCCCGCGCGCGAAGGCCGCCATTATCGCCGATTTGCTATCATGCGCACCGCCGACGAAAGCCCCACGCCATGCCCCGCAGCCGCAAGATCTTCCCCACTCCCGACGACGCCGAAAGCGCCTTCTACGACGCCTTCGAGCGCGGCGACCTGGCCGCCATGATGGTCGTGTGGGCCGAGGGCGACGACGTGGTGTGCATCCATCCTTCCGGACCGCGCCTCGTCGGCTTCGACGCCGTGCGCGACAGCTGGATGCAGATCTTCACCGGCTCGGTGAAGATGCAGGTGCGCGTGGAGCAGACCCGGCGCCTCGACGGCACGTCGGTTGCCGTGCGGTCGGTGATCGAGTCGATCTCCGCGCCGGGCCACGAGGGCACGCCCCAGCGCGTCGCCGCCACCAACGTCTACGTGCTCACCGACGCCGGCTGGCGCATGGCGATGCACCACGCCTCGCCGCCGGAAGTGCTCGAGCCCTCGCCGGAAGAGGACGAGGACGACGAGCCGCACACGCTGCACTGACGGCGCGCGCGGCCTTCTCCCCCGTCACTCGAGGCGGAAGACGCCCCGCACCCGCAACACCCCGCCCGCCGCCCCGCCGCTCGCCTCGAGCACGGCCGGGTCCAACTCACCCAGCGACCAGGCATAGCGTGACGAATTCGTTTCGGCCACGCAGCCGCCGCCCTCCGAATACCGCGACCGGAAGGGCGGCAGCGTATCGACGGGCACCGACTGCCCCAGCGGATTCGAAAAGTAGTAGAGCCGGTTCTGGCCACCCACGTAGAGGACCTGGCGCGGCAGCCGCGGCAGGAAAAGATCCGGCGCGGGAATATACGCCGACCCGCTGCAGTCCGCGGACAGGTACCGCAGCACGCCCGGGTCATCCGGGACGAACCTTCCGTCCAGCCGGAACCGGAACAGGTATCCGTCCTTCACGGCCGTGAACGTGTCGTCCGCGAAGCCGGCGAAGCTGCCGATCACCGCACCGAGACTGTTCACGATGAGCACGCCTCCGGGGCCTCGGGGTCCTGCGGGGCCGGCCGCACCGACCGGGCCGGCGGGACCCATCGGACCGGCGGAACCCGTGGCGCCGGTCGCACCGACGGGACCCGCAGGGCCTGCGGGACCTGTCGCGCCAATCGGGCCGGCGGGACCCATCGGACCGGCGGAACCCGTGGCGCCGGTCGCACCGACGGGACCCGCGGGGCCGGCGGTCCCGAGCGTCAACCAGAATTCGTCGCCGCGCCCACCGCCCCCACCGCCGCCACCGCCTCGTCCGCGAGAAAGCGAGAGCGACAGGAGGTAGCTGCCCGGCGTGAGCCCGGGCGGCAGGAGCGCTACGATCCGCGTTTCGCTCGCGCTGGTCACAACGAGCGGGGTGACGATGCCGCCGAGGGTGAGCCGCGGCGTGCCGTCGTCGAGGTCGGTTCCCGTGATCGTGATCGACACGCCCGCGGCGTCCGCGCGGGCCTCGAGGATGACGGGGTCGGCCGCGATGGCCGCCGTGGAAAGGGCGAGGGCGATCGCGGCGGCGAGCGCGCGGGTGGCGGGACGAAGGATTCGCATGGCTGTGTCTCCGATACGGCTCGACGGACGGACCCGATGCCCGACCCGCGCCGTCCGCGAAGACTAGCGACGCATCCCGGCGCCGACAATGCGGAAAATTCCGCGAAATCGGCACCCCGGCGCACGCCAGGGGTAATCGCTTACGATGGCGCCTGCCCGCCACGCACCCCATGATCCGCGCCTCCCTCCTCGTCCTCGCCCTCGCCGCCACGGCTGCCCTCGCGCAACCCGACCCGCGCGCCGTCGTCCGCACCGCCTATCCCAGCGGCGAGACGCAACTCGACCCGCAAGTGGAGTCCGACGAGGTCTCCATCAGCTTCACGACCGTCATCTTCGACGCGATGCTGCAGTACGACTTCCTCGCGCGGCCGGCGAAGCTCATGGCCAACACGGCCTCGCTCCCCGAGGTGACGGAGGGCGGGCGCACCTACCTGCTGCGCATCCGGCCGGGCATCTTCTTCCAGGACGACCCGGCCTTCGGCGGGAAGAAGCGCGAGCTCGTCGCGGCCGACTACGTCTACGCCATCAAGCGGCTCATGGACCCGGCGCTGCGCAGCAAGTGGGGCTTCCTCGTCGAGGGCCGGATCGAGGGCGCGGACGCCGTGGTCGCGAAGGCGAAGGCCACGGGCAAGTTCGACTACGACGCGCCGATCGCGGGCCTCGCGGCCCCGGACCGCTACACGATCCGCATCCGGCTCACGCAGCCCGACTACGCGTTCCGGTACGTGCTCGCCATGACGCCCACCGTCGCCGTGGCGCGCGAAGTCGTCGAGCGCTACGGGGCCGACACGGGCTTCCATCCCGTGGGCACGGGCCCCTTCCGCATCAAGGAGTGGGTGCGCGGGGCGCGGCTCATCCTCGAGTCGAACCCCGGCTATCGCGAAGAGTTCTTCGACGGCGACCCGGGGCCCGACGAGCGCAGCCGCGCCATCCACGCGCGCCTGAAGGGCAAGCGCCTGCCGCTCGTCTCGCGCATCGAGGTGAGCGTCGTGGACGAATCGCAGCCGCGCTGGCTCGCCTTCCTCAACGGCGAGCACGACTACATCCGCCCGCTGCCCTCCGACTTCGCCAACGTCGCGCTGCCCGGCGGCAAGCTCGCGCCCAACCTCGCGCGGGCCGGCATCCAGGTGACGCCCGACGAGATCGCGTACACCACGTACACGACCTTCAACACGCAGGAGACGATCGACGGCAAGCCCAACTCGATCGGCGGGTTCTCGCCCGAACGCATCGCCCTGCGCCGCGCCATCGGCATGGGCTTTCGCATCGACGAGATGGTGGCGATCCTCGACAAGGGCCAGTCGGTGCGCGCGCACACGCCGCTGCCGCCGGCGGTGTCGGGCCACAACCCGGCGATGGTGAGCCCGACGCTCGAGTTCAACCCGGCGAAGGCCAAGGCGCTCCTCGACCTCTACGGATACGTCGACCGCGACGGCGACGGCTACCGCGAGGCGCCGGACGGATCGCCCTTCTCCTTCGACCACGCCTCGTACCCCACCCTGCGCGAACGGCAGCGCAACGAGCTTTGGAAGAAGTCGATGGACGCGATCGGCATCCGCGTCACCTTCAACACCGTCGAGAAGCTGCCGGAACTGCGCAAGCAGGCGCAGGCCGGGCGCCTGCAGTCCTTCAGCTACGGCTGGATCGCGGACTTCCCGGACGGCGAGAACTTCCTGATGCTGCTGTGGAAGGGCTCCATCGGGCAGGTGAACTATGCCAACTTCGACCTTCCCGAGTACAACGCGCTCTACGAGCGGGTGAAGGCGATGGACGATTCGCCGGAGAGGAACGCCCTCTTCGACCGCATGGTGAAGCTGATCTGGGTTTACGCGCCGTGGCTGGTGGAGACCTACAAGACCGAGAGCATCCTCGTGCAGCCCTGGCTCCTCAACTACAAGAAGCACCCCTTCGGGCACGAGCCGTGGAAATACCTCGAGGTGGACGTGGCGAGGCGCCCGCCCGCCTGAGCTCAGCCCCGGTCGCGGCTCGCGGCGAGGGCGCCCATCTTGCGCAGGCGGTGCGCCATCACCTGCATGATCTGCAGGCCGAAGTAGGGCGAATCCTGGATGAGTTCGAGGAAGCGTTCCTCGGGAATCTCCACGAGGCGGCAGGCGGTGCGGGTGACGGCGCTGGCGGCGCGCGGCGAATTGTCGATGAGCGCCATCTCGCCGAAGGGCTCGCCCGCGCGCAGGATCTCGAACTGGCCGCCCGCGATGACGAGCTCCACCTCGCCTTCGAGGATCACGTACATCACGTCGCCGGGGTCGCCTTCCTTGAAGATGATCTCGCCCGGCCCGCGGGCGTAGCCGTCGGACTGCGTGTTGAACATGTCGAGCTTCACGCCCATGGCAGCTTTCCCGTTGTGCGGCGCCGGAGAACGGCGGATGCCGCCGATTGTAGCGGGGCTCAAGGCCCCCGGGGCTGCAGGGCCCTCACGAGCTGCAGGACCTGCGGGTTTTCGGGGTCGACGGTCGCGAGGCGCTTCGCGTGGCGCAGCGCCCCGGCCCTGTCGCCCGCCTGCACGCGGAACGTGGCGGCCGTGAAGAGGAGTTGCCGGTCGTCGGGGTTTCGGGCGAGTCCCGCATCGAGGGCGCGAAGGGCCTCGGACTTCCGGCCGCTGTCATTCAGGGCCACCGCGTTCACGTAGGCGTAGTGGGCGTCCCCCGGCGCGAGCGCGGCGGCCCGCGACAGCGAGGCGACGGCCTCCGGCATGCGCTTCTGGCGGACCAGCGCGAGGCCCAGCGCGTGGTGCAGGGCCGCGGACGAGGGGTCGCGCCCCAGCGCGTCGCGAAGCACCTCCTGCGCGAAGGCCTCCTCTCCCCGGGCGCGATGCAGGTCCGCCAGGTTGACCGCCGCTTCCCAGAAACCCGGGTCGAGCGAGAGCGCCTTGCGGTAGGCGGCGAGGGCCCCGTCGGCATCGCCGCGCGCGGCCGCGAAATTGCCGAGCGTGAGTTGCGCCTCCGGCCGGTCGGCGTTGAAGCGCAGCGAGGCGACGTATTCCGCACCGGCCCGCTCGAGCCGCTTGGGCGGCACCGGGCTGCCGGCCAGGACGCGCGCGGCCTCCATGCGCACCAGGCGCGACGGGTCGTCCAGCATGCGGTCGATGAGGCGGGCCCGGGTGGCGGGATCGACCTCGGCGAAGGCGCCGACGGCCGTGGCGCGCGAGGGCATCGGGATCGCCCAGCGCGCCAGCGCGTCGAGCGTGGAAGGACCGGGCCGCCGCACGAGGCGCGCGATCGCGCTCGCCCGGACGATGGCCGGCAGGGCGCGCTCGCCCGAGAGCCTGGCGAGCGTCGCGAAAGCCTTTGGATCGCCGCGTTCGGCGAGCGCGAAAGCCTCCGCGAAGGATTGGAAGCCGGGCTTTCGCTCCGGATACCACTTCGCGACCGCGTCCAGCCGCCCACGAGTGCTTCTTGTCCTTGTGGCAATCGTTGCACGCGTTGGGCGTGCCGAGCTTCACGGAAAGATCGGGCCGCGGGATGCGCATCGCATGGTCGTGGCGCGGGTCGACGACCATGTAGGTCACCGTCGGCATGTGGCAGGAGGCGCACTCGCCGCCCTTCGTGCCCGGCTTGTGGCGATGGTGTTCCGGCACGTCGAACTTCACGGACAGGTGGCACTGCGCGCACACCGCGTTGCCCGGCGCACGCAGTTTCTGGCTGTGCGGGTCGTGGCAGTCCGAACAGGTGACCCCGTGGGCGTTCATGCGGCTCTGCAGGAACGAGCCGTAGTTGTAGACCTCGTCCTGCATCTGCCCGTCGGCGCGGTAGAGGCCGGGCTCGAGGAGCGAGGGCCGGAAGGCGTCGGTGAAGGCGTCGCCCGCCGCGTGATCGTCGCTGAACTGCCCGCGGCGCGAGTGGCAGCGTGCGCAGGTCTCGATCTCCCTCGCGCTCTCGCGCGGCTTCGACCGCGCGGCGTTGCCGCTCGCGGGGGCGATCGCCCAGGTCACGCCGCGGCGCTCGTCCAGCCGCGCGACGAGGCCCTTGTCCGAGTCCTTCGCGCGCTCGCCTTCGGGACGCTTCGCCCAGGCGAGGTGGGCGGAGCCCGGCCCGTGGCAGGCCTCGCAGTTCACGTTGATGTCCGTCCACGTGGTCGCGAAGGTGCCGCTCGCCGCGTCGTAGCCCTTACGCAGGTTCGTTGAGTGGCAGTCCGCGCACTGGAAGTTCCAGTTCTGGTCGATCGAGGTCCAGTGCAGGCGCTCGCCGGCCTTCACCTTCTGCCCGGGATACAGGTGAAACCAGCGCTGCCCTCCCGCTGCTTTCGGGCGCGAGTCCCAGGCGAGCCCCAGGGCCTGCCTGCGGCCGTCCGGAAAGTCGATGAGGTATTGCTGCAGCGGCTCGACGCCGAAGGCGTGGGAGATCTCGAAATCCGCGAGCTTGCCGTCCGGCCCGTCGGTGTTCACGAAGTACCGGCCGTCGCGGCGGAAGAACGTGGACGTGATGCCGGCGTACGTGAATTTCGCGTTCGCGAAGTCGCCGAGCACCGCCTCCTCCGAGGCGGGCTGCATGGCCCGGTCGTGCTGGGAACCCTTCCACGCCGCGGCCTCGCGGGCATGGCACTCGACGCAGGCCTTGCCGCCGACGTAGGCCCGGACGGCGGCCGCGACGGGCGCAGGCGCCGTTGCCGACGGGGGAGGCGACGCGTCGCGCGGAAAGAAGAGAAATGCCGCGATCGCCAGCACGGCGGCGCCTGCCGCGACGAGCCCGAGCGTGCGACCACGCGGGGCCGTGCGGGCCCCGGTTGGCGCTGGCGGGGAAGGCGGCGGCCTGTCGGGCGCGGCTCGCTTGCGGTTTCGTCCCATGGTGTCCCGAGGTTAAACGAAAGGGCGCCCTGTCGCGCGTGACGGAGGCTGCTGCGCCCCCGACTTGTTCGTGCCCGCCATCACCTTCTCCATCACATGCTGGAGATTGAAGCTGCCCGGCGTCTGGCGCGGCGGGAACTCATTGAAGCTCTGGAGCCACTGGGCCAAGAAGGCGCCGGTGGGCCCATGGCGACATCCCGATCAGCGTTCGCGCCATCTAGCGCGGCGCCGAGGATTTCCTCACCAAGCCCTTCAAGCGCGAGGAGCTTTCGGTGGCGGTCGAGCGCGCCCTCGCCCGCGACCGGCAGGCACGCGAGGCCGGGGCGCAGGAGGGGAACGAAACGCCGTCGGCAAGGCTCTATCCCGCGTCGCCGACCGCCGATGCCCGTTCGGCCCTATCATTCGCCCATGGCCGCCCTCCCCGCCGAACCCGCCCCCGCCCCGAACCGCTTCGGAACGCTCCTCACCGCCGTGCTGGTGATCGCGCTCGCGTGGATGGCGGCGAAGTGGACGTGGGCCTTCGTCGCGCCGCCGTCCGAATCCCGTCCCCCGGCTGCCGCGCCTGCGGTCGACATCGCCACGGCCGCGAGGCTTTTCGGCGGGGACTCCCAGGTGGCCACGGGGCCCGCGCGCGGGCCGGCCGGCTTCCGCCTGAAAGGCGTGGTGGCCCCCTCGGGCGGCTCCGTCGGCGCGGCGGTGCTCAACGTGGCTGGCAAGGACAGGGCCGTCTCCCTCGGCGGCGAGATCGAGCCGGGCGTGAGGCTCGAGGAGGTCGGCCCGGATCACGTGGTGATTTCCCGCGCCGGGGTGCGCGAGCGCATCGACCTCGACGTGCGCATGGCCGCGGTGCCTCGCAGCGTGGGCGGGCAGGCCGCCGGATTCCGGCTGGGGGTGAACCGGAACGGGCCCACGGGCTTCGCGTTCTCGCGCAAGGACCTCGAATCGGCCCTGAAGGACCCGAACCAGCTCGGCTACCTCGGCAAGATCGGCATGCCGCCCGGCGGCGGCGTGCGCCTGGACGAGGCCCCGCCCGGCAGCCTCGCGAACCGGCTGGGCCTTCAGCCCGGCGATATCATCAAGCGCGTGAACGGGCAGGCCGTCGCCTCCGCCGGCGACCTCGCCCGGTTGCACCAGCAGTTCGCCACCACCTCCCTCGTGCAGGCCGAGGTCCTGCGCGGCGGCCAGACCGTCCAGCTCAACTACACCATCAACCCCTGACCCCCGCCTGGATGTGTCCTTCTGAAGGTGACAGTCACCTTCACGGAAGCTGAAGGTGTCAGTCACCTTCAGGGGGTGTCACACGGCGGCAACCCCCCTGTCATAAAATGGGGAAAGGGCGCAAAATGCCCGGTAAATCAACGAGGAAGACCATTTTCGTGACCCGTTTTCTCGCTTCACTGCTGGTGGTTGCCCTGCTCGCCCCCGGCCTCGCGATGTCGCAGGCGGCCGACGAGAAGGTCACCCTCAATTTCGTGAACGCCGACATCGTTTCGGTCATCAAGGCGGTCGGCGGCCACACGGGGAAGAACTTCATCCTCGACCCGCGCGTCACCGGCACGGTGAACGTCGTTTCCGAAAAGCCCGTCCCGAAGGACCTCCTCTGGCCGATGCTCCTGTCGGTGCTGCGCACGCAGGGCTTCGCCGCGGTCGAAAGCGGCGGCTTCGTGAAGATCGTCCCCGAGGCCGAGGCGAAGACGGGCGCGAGCCCCATCGGCGATGCCGCCACGAAGATCTCCGGCGACCGCGTCGTCACCCGCGTGTTCCTCCTGCAGAACGAATCGGCCGTGCAGCTGGTCCCCGTGCTGCGTCCGCTGGTCACCGCCAACAACTTCGTCGCCGCGTACCCGAACAACAACGCCATCGTCATCACCGACTACGCGGAAAACGTGAAGCGCATCGAGTCCATCATCCGCTCGATCGACCAACCCACGGGCGCCGACGTGCAGGTGATCGCGCTCGCGAACGCGTCCGCCCTCGACGTGGCCCAGACGATCGCCAAGGTGATCCCCGAGACGAGCCCCGCGCCTTCCGCGCCCGGCATGCCTTCCAAGGCCGCGGTCGCCGTGGACGCGCGCACCAACAGCCTGCTCGTGCGCGGCGACAATCCCGGCCTCCTCACGCGCATCAAGGCCCTGGCCGCCAGCCTCGACACGCCCGGCGCCGGCGCCGGCAACATCCACGTCGTGTACCTGCGCAATGCGGAAGCGGCGAAGATCGCCGACACGCTCCGGGGCCTGCTGGGCGGGGCCGAATCCGCGCGCACCGCGTCGTCCTCCACGAACACGGCGTCGACGGGCGCCACCGCGAACACCGGCAACACCGGCACGACCTCCGCCGCCACGCCCGCCGCGCCGGCCTCGATCATCCAGGCCTACCCGCCCACCAATTCCCTCATCATCATCGCGCCCGAGCCCACCTACCGCGCGCTGCGCGCCGTGATCGACAAGCTCGACGCCCGCCGCGCCCAGGTGTTCGTCGAGGCGCTCATCGTCGAGGTCTCCACCGGGCTCGCGAGCGAATTCGGCGTGCAATGGCAGGGCGGCCGCAACGTCGGCAGCAGCGGCCAGTCGGTCTTCGGCGGCACCAACTTCAACACCGGCGTGGCCGGCGGCGCGGGCACCAACATCATCGGTGCCGCCATCGATCCGCGCACGCTCGGGGCGGGCCTCAACCTGGGCCTCATTGACGGACTGCTGAAGATCCCGGGAACCAGCATCGAGGTGCTCAACCTGCAGGTCCTGGCACGCGCCCTCGAGGCCGACTCCGGCGCCAACGTGCTCTCCACGCCGAACGTCCTCACGCTCGACAACGAGGAAGCCAAGATCATCGTCGGCCAGAACGTGCCCTTCATCACGGGCAGCTACACCCCGTCCTCCACCACCGCCACGAGCCCGTTCCAGACGATCGAGCGCAAGGACATCGGCCTCACCCTCAAGGTGAAGCCGCAGGTGGCCGAGGGCGGCACGGTGAAGCTCACCATCTTCCAGGAAGTCTCGAGCGTCACGCGCGAGGCGCAGCTCGTGCGCTCCGCCGACATCATCACCAACAAGCGCTCGCTCGAATCCACGGTGCTGGTGGACGACGGCCAGATCATCGTGCTCGGCGGCCTCATCCAGGACGACCAGCAGGCGGGCGTCGACAAGGTGCCCCTCCTGGGCGACCTGCCCTGGATCGGCAGCCTCTTCAAGTACGAGACCCGGAACCGCAAGCGCACCAACCTGATGGTGTTCCTGCGCCCGGTGGTGCTGCGCGACGACAAGGCCGCCAACTCCATCACCTCGGATCGCTACGAGTACATCCGCAACCTCCAGCAGGGCATGTCCCTGCCGCCGAACGTGCTGCTGCCCGCCACGAAGGCGACGGAACTGCCGCCCATCGACGCGACCCGCGGCAACAAGTCGTTGCTGCCCAAATGACCGCCCCGCTCGAGCGCACCGTGAACCCGCAGGACCTGGATCCCGCCACCGTCCGCCTCCTGCCCTACGCCTTCGCGAAGTCGAAGGGCGCCATCGCCGCGCGCGTGGCGAACGGCTCGCTCGAGGTGTGGTTCAAGGGCGTGCCCCAGGCCGCCACGCTGGCCGAGGTGCGCCGCATGGCCGGCAAGCCCCTGCGCGAAGTGCTCCTCACCGCCGACGAGTTCGAGCACTGCCTCACCCTCGCCTACACGCGCGAGCCCAACGCCGCCGAGACGATCGTCGAGGACATGGGCGAGTCGCTCGACCTGGCGCGCCTCACCGAAAGCGTGCCGGAAGTCGCGGACCTCCTCGAGGCCGAGAACGACGCGCCCATCGTGAAGCTCATCAACGCGCTCCTCACGCAGGCCGTGCGCGAGGACGCCTCCGACATCCACCTGGAGATCTTCGAGCAGCGCGCCCTCGTGCGCTACCGCGTGGACGGGGCGCTGCGCGACGTGGTCGAGCCGCGACGCGGCCTGCACCCGGCCATGGTCTCGCGCCTGAAGGTGATGGCTTCCCTCGACATCGCGGAGAAGCGCCTGCCGCAGGACGGCCGCATCGCGCTTCGCGTCGCCGGCCGCCCGATCGACGTGCGCGTCTCCACCATCCCGACGGCGCATGGCGAGCGCATCGTTCTTCGCCTGCTCGACAAGCAGGCCGGCCGCCTCACGCTCGATTCCCTCGGCATGGGCGCCACCGACCGCGACGCCGTCGACGCCATCGTCCACCAGCCCCACGGCATCTTCCTCGTGACCGGCCCCACGGGCTCGGGCAAGACGACGACGCTCTACGCGGCCCTGCAGCGCCTGGACCGCAAGACCCGCAACATCCTCACGGTGGAAGACCCGGTCGAGTACGAACTCGACGGCATCGGCCAGACGCCGGTGAACCCGAAGATCGACATGACCTTCGCCCGCGCCCTGCGCGCCATCCTGCGCCAGGACCCGGACGTGGTGATGATCGGCGAGATCCGCGACCTGGAGACGGCGCAGATCGCCGTGCAGGCCTCGCTCACCGGCCACCTCGTGCTCGCGACGCTGCACACCAATGACGCGCCCGGCGCCGTGACGCGCCTCGCCGACATGGGCATCGAGCCCTACCTGCTGGCCTCCACGCTCTCCGGCGTGCTGGCCCAGCGGCTCGTGAGGAAGCTCTGCCCGGCCTGCAAGACGCCGCACGAGCCGGATACGGCCGAGCGCAAGCTCTTCGGCGGCCGGGCACCCGATCGCCTCTACCGCGCCGTGGGCTGCGCCGCGTGCAACTTCACCGGCTACAAGGGCCGCACCGGCATCTACGAGCTGCTCACGGTCGACGACGACCTGCGCGCCGCCATCCACGGCACCTCGGCCGAGCGCGAGCTGCGCGAGAAGGCCATCGGCCAGGGCATGAAGCGCCTGCGCGAGGACGGCCTTCGCTGGGTGCTCGATGGCACCACCTCCGCCGACGAAGTGATGCGCGTCACGCGCACGTAAGCCGTGCCGGGCTTCCGCTACCACGCGTATTCGATCGAAGGGCAGCTCCACAAGGGCGTGCTGGAGGCCGACAGCGCCCGCCAGGCACGTTCGCTCCTGCGCGACCAGGGCCTCACCCCGCACAAGGTCGAGGTCATCGCGGCGAACGATGCGACGGGCGGCAGCCGCTTCCGGACCGGCGACCTCCCCCGCAGCGACGTCACGCGACTCACGCGAAGCCTCGCCTCCCTGCTGGAGGCGGGCCTCACCGTCGAACAGGCCTTCAACGCGCTCATCGAGCAGGCCGATCGCGAGAAGGAGCGCCAGGTGCTCGCCGCCCTTCGGGGCGAAGTCATGGCCGGCTCCACCATTGCGAAGGCCCTCGAGTCGTTCCCGGGCACCTTCCCCGAGCTCTACCGCACCCTGGTCGCCGCGGGCGAGGCTTCGGGGCAGCTGGCCCGCGTGCTGGGGCGTCTCGCGGATTACCTCGAGGAACGCGACGCGCTGCGCGGTCGCATCAGCATCGCGCTCGTCTACCCGATGATCGTGCTCGCGGTGTCGATCCTGGTGATGGGCGCCCTCCTCGTCTACGTGGTGCCGCAGGTCGTGCAGGTTTACGCGCACGCGAAGGAGTCGCTGCCCTTCCTCACGCGTGCGCTCATCGCGGTGTCGGCCTTCCTCAAGGCGACGTGGCCCGCGTGGATCGCGCTCGTCGTCGTCGCGGTCGTCGCCTTCCGCCTCGCCCTGAGGCGTCCGCGGCCGCGCGCCCGCATCCACGCCATCCTCATGCGCACACCCCTGGCCGGCCCCGTCCTGCGCCAGCTCGACAGCGCGCGCTTCGCCGCGACGCTCGCGATCCTGGTGGGCAGCCGCGTGCCGATTCTCGCCGCGATGGAGGCGGGTGGCGGCGTGATGACCCTCGTCCCCCTGCGCGAGGCGCTCGCCCAGGCGACGCGCGGCGTGCGCGAAGGCATGCCGCTTTCCCGCGCGCTCGGCGCCACGAACGCTTTCCCGCCGGTGATGGTCCACCTCATCGCGGGCGGCGAGGCCACGGGACGCCTGGACGAATCGCTCGAGCGCTCCGCCCGCCAGCAGCAGGCGGACCTCTCCACGCGCCTGCAGGCCGCCGTCGCCGTGTTCGAGCCCGCGCTCATCGTGATCATGGGCGCCGTCGTCTTCGGCATCGTGCTCGCGATCCTCGTGCCCCTCTTCAACCTGAACCAACTCGTCGGCCGATGACGGCGGAAATCGGGGACAGGTGTATTTTTCACCTGTCCCCAAATCTCGAGGTTCCATGAACAAGCAAAAGGCATTCACGCTCATCGAGGTCCTCGTCGTCGTCGCGATCCTCGGCATCCTCGCCGCCATCGTGGTGCCGAAGATCATGGACCGCCCGGACGAGGCCAAGCGCGTCGCGGCCAAGGCGGACATCGGCGCCCTCGTGCAGGCCCTCAAGCTCTACCGCCTGGACAACGGCTTCTATCCCGCGACGGACCAGGGCCTCGCCGCCCTCGTGCAGAAGCCCGCGAGCCAGCCCGTGCCCGCCAACTGGAAGGCCGGCGGCTACCTCGAGCGCCTGCCCAAGGACCCGTGGGGCAGCGACTACCAGTACCTGCAACCCGGCGTGAAGGGCGAGATCGACGTCTTCAGCCTGGGCGGCGACCGCGCGCGCGGAGGCGAAGGCAGTGGCGCGGACATCGGCAACTGGGACTAGGCGAGCTTCGCTCGCTCGGGCGACCGGGAGTGAGTCGAGCGACGTCGCGCGGCCGCTTGCGGCACGCCGCCCGCAGCAAGCCGGCTTCACCCTTATCGAGATCCTCGTCGTCGTCGCCATCGCGGGCATCGTGCTCGCCGTGGCCGCGGTGAACCTCTTCCCGAGCGACGAGGAGATCGCGCGCAAGGAATCCTCCCTCATCGCCCTCGACCTCGAAGCCGCCCGCGACGACGCGTGGTTCGGCGGCATGCCGACCGCGGTGTCGCTCGAGGACGGCCGCATCCGCACGATGCGCCTGGATGCCGAGCGCGCCTGGTCCACGATGCCCGGCCGCGACCGGACGCTGCCCGCCGGCGTGCGCATCGACGGCCTCGTGATCGACGGCACGCCCGTCGACCTGCGCGAGAAGCTCGTGTTCCTGCCCGACGGCATGGGCGTTCCCTTCCGCGTCGCGATGCAGGTGCGGGGCCTTCCCAAGGTCGTCGACGGCGATGCCGCCGGCCGCGTGCGGGCCCACGCGCCATGACGGGCGCCGTGCGGGGATTCACCCTCATCGAGATCCTCGTCGCGGTGGCCATCCTCGCCGTCGCCCTCGCCGCGGTGCAGCGCGCGGGCAGCGTCGCGACCGACAGCGCCCGCGAGACGCGCGCACGCCTGGCCGCCACCTGGGCCGCGAGCAACCGCGTCGCCGAACTGCGCGCCCGCACCCAGTTCCCCGCGCCCGCCGCCACGAAACTCGACGTCGAGCAGGCCGGCCTCAAGCTCGTGATCGACGAGACGGTTTCCGACACGCCGAACCCGGCCATCCGCCGCGTGGACCTCGCCGTCTCCGATGCGCGCGAGCCGGGCCGCGTGCTGGCGAACATGACCGCATTCGTGGGGAAGCCATGAGGGACCGAACCGCCGGCAGCGCAAGCCGGCAAGCCGCCTTCACCCTGGTCGAGCTCCTCATCGCGCTCGCGATCTTCGCCGTCATCACGGCCCTCTCGTACCGCAGCCTCGCCGCGCTCCTCGACGCCCGCGAGGCCCTGGAGCGGGATTCGCGCAAGTGGCGCGACGTGGCCCTCTTCGTCGGCCGATTCGAGCGCGACGTGAACGCCGTCGTGCCGCGCCTGGCTACCGGCCCCTCGGGCACGGCGCTCTCGCCCGTCTCCTCCCTGCTCGACCTGGGCGGGGCGACCTCGAAGGGCCTCGCGATCACGCGCTCGGGCGCCCTCCTCAACCAGAACGCCCTCGCCGCCCCGCAGCGCATCGCCTATCGCCTGCTCGAGGGCAAGGTGGAGCGCCTCGCCTGGAACGCCGCCGATGCCGCCCCGCGCACGGAGCCCACGGCCACGCCCGTGCTGGAAGCCGTGCGCTCCCTCGAGTTCCGCTTCCTCGTCGCGAACGAGTGGCGGCCCGACTTCGGCCTGCCCGGCGCAGGACCCGCGCTCCCGGCGGCCGTCGAGGTGGCCCTCACGCTCGACAGCGGCGAGCGCGTGACGCGCCTGGTGGCCCTTCCGCGATGAACCGCACCCGCCAGCGGGGCGTCGCCGCCATCACCGCCCTGCTCGTGGTGGCCGTGGCCGCGAGCGCCGCGGCCTGGATGCTGGCGCAGCAATCGGCCACGCTCAACCAGGCCGCCCTCGTCGCCGCGCGCGCACAGGCCGACTTCTATGCCGATGCCGGACTCGACTGGGCCCGCGGCGTGCTCGCGGAGGACGCCCGCGCGAGCGCCATCGACTCGCTCGACGAGATCTGGTCGCGCCCGCTCGCGGGATTGCCGGTAGAGCGCGCCATCGTGGGCGGCGCCATCGCCGATGCGCAGTCGCGCTTCAACCTCAACAACCTCGTGAAGGACGGCGCGAGGAGCAACGCGGACTTCCAGGTCGCGCAGCGCCTCTTCGACTCGCTCGGCGTCGAGCCCGGCCTCGTGGACGCGATCGTCGACTGGATCGACACCGACTCCGACCCCCTGGGCAACGAGGGCGCGGAGGATTCGTTCTACCTCGGCCTCCCGCGCCCGTACCGGGCCGCCAACCGGCCCCTCATCCAGCTCGAGGAGCTCTACCGCGTACGCGGCTTCGACGCGCGCCGCATCGAGCGCCTGAAGCCCTACGTGACCGCGTTGCCCACGCGAACGCCGGTGAACGCGAACACCGCGCCGCCCGAGGTGCTCTCGGCCCTCCTGCCCGAGACGCCGAAGGACGAGATCCGCGCCTTCGTGGTCGCCCGCGTCGCGAAGCCCGCCCGCGACCGGCAGGACCTCGCCAAGCGCTTCGCGAAGCCCCCCACCACCGCGATCGAATCGGACCTCGACGTGAAGAGCACCCATTTTTCGGTCGTCGTGACCGTCGCGCAGGACGACGTGCGCGCGTCGGCCGAGGCGCTCGTCTTGCGCCGCGGGACGGGCTCGGGCCCCTCGACGGCTATAATCTGGCGGCGCCCGCTCTACTAGCCGCGCCCTGAAAACCGGGCCGCCCCGCCCGCCCGCGAGCCCATGATCCTTCGCCTTCTCGTCCCCCCGGTCGATCGCCTCGGTCCCGACACGCCCTTCGACTGGGTGCTGGCGGACCGCGCCGGCGCCGTGCTGCGGGAAGGGCGCGGCCCGCTAGGGGAAGTGCCGCGGGGCGACGCGGTGGAGGTCATCCTGCCGGCTTCGCGCGTGCTTTTCGCCCGCCTGAAGCTGCCGAAGGTGAACACCGCGACCATTCGCGAGCTGCTGCCCTATGCCGTCGAGGATCGCCTTCTCGCCGACCCCTCGCAGATCCACGCGGTGCCCGGGACGACGAACGCCCGGGGCGAGACGCTGGTGGCCGTGGTGGACCGCGGCTGGTTCGGAAGCGCCCTCGCGCTCCTCGCCCGCGCCGGGCTTTCGCCCGCCCGCGCCGTCTGCGAAAGCGCCCTCGCCGCCCCCGGCCCGCATTCGTGGACGGCCGTGCTGGGCGCCGAGCGCTGCTTCCTCGTCGAGGACGATGGCCATGCCGTCGCCTTCGACCGCCCCGCCGGCCGCGAGCCGCCGCTCGCCCTGCGCATCGCCGTGGACGAAGCCGAGGGACGCGGAACCCGGCCCACGCAGCTCGAGGTGCTGGCCGAATCGGCGCCGCCCGATGCCGCACCCTGGAGCGAGACCCTGGGACTCACGGTTCGCGTGCGCGAAGCGAAGGGTCGCCTCGCGCTGCCCGTTTCGCCGCGCGCCATCGACCTGCTCTCCGGTGAGTTCGCGCGCCGCTCGCGGACCCTCTCCGGCATCCGCGTGCCCCGGCTCGCCGTGGGGCTGGCCCTCGCCCTCGTCCTGCTACAGGTCGGGCTCACGGCCCTCGACACCTTCCGGCTCGATCGCGAGCGCCGCGCCCTCGAGGCCGAGCGCGAATCGCTCTTCCGGTCCGCGTTCCCCGAAGCCACGACGATCGTGGACCCGGCCCTGCAGATGACGCGCAACCTGGGCGCGCTGCAGCGCTCGCGCGGCGAGGCGTCCCCGGACGATTTCCTCGCGCAGGTGACGCGCGCCGTGCAGGAGGACGCGACGCCCGCTCGCAAGGTGACTTGGGCCGGCGGCAAGCTCACGGTGGACCGCACGCCGAAGGCGGCCGCGAAATGAGCCTTCTCGCCCAGTGGCGGGGTCGGTCCCCGCGCGAACGACTCGTCATCG
This sequence comes from Betaproteobacteria bacterium, assembly GCA_016711875.1. GTDB lineage: Bacteria > Pseudomonadota > Gammaproteobacteria > Burkholderiales > Usitatibacteraceae > FEB-7. The sequence goes on from JADJSD010000003.1 coordinate 1,117,621, forward strand.
GCGCCGTCGGCCTCGTCGTGCTCGCCGCGATCGCCTGGGCCTTCCTCTGGCTGCCGATGGATCGCCACCGCGCGCGGCTCGAGACCGAGTTGCCCGCGCTTCGCGCCTCCGTGGTACAGATGCGCGCGCAGGCCGCGGAGGTGAAGCGCCTCAAGGCGACGACGCCGCGCACGCAGGCCGCCAATCCCGCCCCGCTCGCCTCGCTCCTGTCCGCCGGCACGCTCGCGCAAGGCCTGCCCGGCGCGCGCCTGGCCCCCGTGGATGGCAAGCGCGTGCGACTCGCCGTCGACGACGCCTCCTGGCCGCGACTGGTCGAATGGGTATCGGCTGCGCAGTCGCTGCACGGGCTCACCGCGGAAGCCGCCACTGTAGAGGCCCTGCCCGCCGCCGGCCGCGTGAAGGCCGAATTCGTGCTGGCGGCACCCTGACGATGCGTGCCTTTCCCGCCCTCCTGCTCGGCGCGCTCGCCTACGTCGCGTTCCTCGTGGGCACCGTGCCGGCAACACTCGTCACGGAGCAGGTCGCGCGGATCGCGGCGGGCCGCGTCGATGTCGACCGCGTCGAGGGCTCCCTGTGGAACGGCCGCGCGGCGGTGCGCGTGCGCTCGGGCGCCGGCGAACTCGCGCTCGATGAAGTCACCTGGCGATTCCTGCCGGCACGCCTTCTCGCGGGCGAAGCGGCGTTCGCCGTGCAGGCGAAGCGCACCGGGTTCGACGCCTCGCTCGTGGCCGCGCGCTCGCCCGGCGAGACGCGCCTTCGCGACCTGAAGGCCCGCGGCGCGGCCGCCACCTTCACGCCGCTCTTTCCGCTGGCGGCCGGCTGGCAGCCCGAGGGCATGGTCACCGTCGAGTCCGACGAGTTCGCGCTCGCCGGCAACGAATCGCGCGGCGCGGCGAAGATCGAATGGCGCGAGGCGGCCCTCTCCCTCGCCAACGCGCGCCCCCTGGGCTCGTGGAAAGCCGACCTCACCGGGAAGGGTGAGGCGATCGAGGTCGCGCTCGCCACCGTGAAGGGCCCGCTTCGCCTCGCGGGCAAGGGCACGATGAAGGGGAAAGCCCCCTTCGTCTTCGAGGGGACGGCCTCCGCCGACCCCGGCCGCGAGAAGGAACTCGAGGCCCTGCTCGCGCTCATCGGCCCGCGCCGCCCCGACGGCCTCCACGCGATCACGGTGCGCTGATGCCCGCCCCCGGATACCGCGCGCCCCGCTGGTTCGCCAACGCGCACCTGCACACGATCTACGGATCGGCCCTCGCGAAGAAGGCGCCGGTCGCCTACCGGCGCGAGCGCTGGGAGACACCCGACGGCGATTTCGTCGACACGGATCACGTCGACGCGCCGCCCGACCGGCCCTGGGTGGTGCTCTTCCACGGCCTCGAGGGCTCCTCGGACTCGGCGTACGCGCGCGCACTCATGAGCAAGGTGAAGGCGCGGGGATGGCGAGGCACGGTGCTCAACTTCCGCGGCTGCAGCGGCGAGCCCAACCGGCTGCCCCGCGCCTACCACTCGGGCGACTCGGCCGAAGTCGACTGGGTGCTGCGGCGGCTCCAGCCCCTTCGCCACGGCGCGCCCCTGTACGCGGCAGGCGTCTCGCTCGGGGGCAATGCGCTGCTCAAATGGCTGGGCGAGACGGGCGAGGCGGCAAGGGGCATCGTCGATCGCGCCGCCGCGGTCTCCGCCCCCGTGGACCTCATGGCCGCGGGCGATGCGCTCGGCAAGGGCTTCGCGCTCGTCTACGCGAAACATTTTCTCGCCACCATGAAGCGCCGGGCGGAGGCCAAGCACGCGCGCTTCCCGGGCAGCTTCGACCTGGCGCGCATGCGCCGTTCACGCACCCTGCGGGAGTTCGACGACGTGGTGACCGCGCCGCTGCACGGCTACCGCGACACCGACGACTACTGGACGCGCGCGAGCGCGAAGCCCCTGCTCGCGAACGTGGCCGTGCCCACCCTGCTCCTCAACGCGGCGGACGATCCGTTCCTGCCGCGCGAAGCCCTTCCCGAGGCCCATGAGGTCTCGTCCGCCGTGCGCCGCGAGTTCCCGGAGACCGGAGGCCATGTCGGCTTCGTCGCCGGAAGCTTTCCCGGCCACATCGACTGGCTGCCCGACCGGCTGCTGCACTTCTTCGACCACCAGGAATAGAACCATGGCATCCCCCATCGCCCCCGAGATCTTCAAGGCCTACGACATCCGCGGCATCGTGGACAAGACCCTCACGGAGGAAGCGGCCGAGAGCATCGGCCGCGGCCTCGCCACGATGGGCAAGGCCAAAGGCGTGAAGTGCTTCGTCGTCGGCCGCGACGGCCGGCTTTCCGGCCCGCGCCTCGCGGCCGCCCTCGCCCGCGGCATCAACGCCGGCGGCCTGGACGTGATCGACATCGGCGTCGTCGCGACGCCGATGGTCTACTTCGCCACGCACGAATTCGCCACCGGCAGCGGCGTCATGGTGACCGGCAGCCACAACCCGCCCGAGTACAACGGCCTCAAGATGATGGTCGCGGGCGAGACGCTCGCGGCCGAGACCATCCAGGACCTGAGGAAGCTCGTCGAATCCGGCAAGCTCGCGAGCGGCAAGGGCAAGCTCGAGACGCGCGACGTGGCGGACGCCTACCTCGATCGCATCGTGGGCGACGTGAAGCTCGCCCGCCTCATGCGCGTCGTCATCGACTGCGGCAACGGCTCGCCCGGCGCCTTCGCGCCCAAGCTCTTCAAGCGCCTGGGGTGCGAAGTCCAGGAGCTCTTCTGCGACGTGGACGGCAACTTTCCGAACCACCACCCGGACCCCTCCAAGCCCGAGAACCTCGTGGACCTCATCGCCGCGCTCAAATCGGGCGGCGCCGAAGTGGGCCTCGCCTTCGACGGCGACGGCGACCGCCTGGGCGTGGTGACGCGAAACGGCAAGATCATCTACCCCGACCGCCAGCTCATGCTCTTCGCCGCGGACGTGCTGCAGAGGAACCCCGGCGGACAGGTCATCTTCGACGTGAAGTGCACGAGGAAGCTCTTCGGCTGGATCCGCGACCACGGCGGCGAGCCGGTGATGTGGAAGACGGGCCACTCGCTCGTGAAGGCGAAGCTCAAGGAGACCGGCGCGCCCCTGGCCGGCGAGATGAGCGGCCACATCTTCTTCAAGGAGCGCTGGTTCGGCTTCGACGACGGGCTGTACGCCGGCGCCCGCCTGCTGGAGATCCTCTCGCGCGCCCCGGATCCCACGCAGGCGCTCGAGGGGTTGCCCGATTCCATCAGCACGCCGGAGCTGAACCTGAAGCTCGCGAAGGAAGGCGAGAACCACGCCCTCATCGCGAGGCTGCAGAAAAGCGCGACGTTCGAGGGCGCGCTGGAGGTGATCACCCTGGACGGCCTGCGCGTGGAGTACCCGGACGGCTTCGGGCTCATGCGCGCCTCCAACACCACGCCCGTCGTGGTGCTGCGCTTCGAGGCGGACACCGACGAGGCCCTCGCGCGCATCCAGGGCGATTTCCGGCGCGTGCTCGAAGCGGCGCTTCCCGGCGCGAAGCTGCCTTACTGATCCCGAGCCGCGAAGCGGCCTTGCCGATCTCAAAAGGAAGCCCCATGCACGGATGGACGTACCGCCGCTACGGCGGGCCCGAGGTGCTCGAATGGACGAGCCTTCCCGAGACGCCGCCGGGCGAGGGCGAGATCGCCGTGCGCGTGATGGCCGCGGCGCTCAACCCCCTCGACTGGAAGCTGCGCGAGGGGCACTTCAAGCTCTTCGCGCGGGGCGTCCCCCGCGGCATGGGCTACGACTATTCCGGCGTCGTCGAGTCGCTCGGCCCCGGCGTCGCGGGATTCAAGCCGGGCGATGCGGTCGCGGGGATGCTCGACCCGATCCGCGCGGCCAACGGCACGCTTGCCGAGCGCATCAACGCGCCCGCCGTCCTCGCCGCCCCGAAGCCGGCCGGCCTTTCCTTCGAGGACGCGGCCTCGCTTCCGGGCGCCGGCATCATGGCCGTGCAGTCGCTCACGCAGGCGGGCCTGAAGCCCGGTCACGCGGTGCTCATCGTCGGCGCGGCCGGGGGCGTGGGCTCCTTCGCCGTGCAGCTGGCGAAGATCGCGGGAGCGCGCGTGACGGCCGTGGCGAGCGGCGACGGCCTCGATTTCGTCCGGCCCTTCGCGCCCGAGCGCCTCGTCGACTACAAGCGCGAGGACTGGAAGGCGATGGACGAGCGCTTCGACGTGGTGTTCGATGCCTCCGGCACCGCCACCTTCCCCGAGTGCCGGCGGCTGCTGAAGGCGGGCGGCGTCTCGGTGCACGCGCTGCCGGGCGCGAAGCTTTTCCTGTGGTCGCTCTGGCTCAAGGCCACGGCGAAGGAACGCTGCCTGCCCGTCCAGGAGCGCGCGGACGTCGCGGACCTGAAGCGGCTCGTCGGGCTGGCCGCCGAGGGGCGCCTTCGCTCGGTGGTGACGCGGGTCGGCCGTGCGGAGGAGGTGCCGGAGCTCCAGCGGGCCATGCAGGCGGGGCGCAACCGCGGCAAGGTCGTCGTGCGGATGTCGCCCCTAGTCGGTGAGCTGGACCGAAAGGTAGGCGCCTTCCTGGCCCCCCAGCCCCGCGATGCTGCCCAGGCGCGTCCAGGCGAGCGTCACCGCGACGCGCTTGTTCGGGAACCACGCCACGAAGACATCGCTGAAGTCGTCCTCGCGCAAGGCCGAGAGGTTGTCGGGCTTGCCGCGGTACTCGGCGCCCACGGCGAGGCGGTCGCCCAGCATCAGGGCGACGGATCCCTCGGCCTCGAGCCGGCGCCGGTCTTCCTTGTCCCCGCCGAACCCAAGCAGGCCCATCTGGTTGGCGCGCGTCGAGCGCACCGTGAGGTTCGCGAGCACGTTGCGGCCGGCGAAGCCGGCGAGCCAGAGCTTGGTGAAAGCGGCGTAGAGGTCCGTGTCGCTGCCACGCTTCGCGCCGAGGGCCTCGGGGATCGCCATGTCGCGATTGCGCTTGTGCTGCAGGCCCAGGGCGACCTGCGGCCACGGGCTGTCCTGGTCGTAGAGCGCATCGCCCGTCAGGCGCCACTTGGCCCCCAGGATGTCCTGCCGCAGGACGAGCCCCGGCACCACCGCGCCCGCGTCGAAACGCTGCCGCGCCAGGGAGAGCTCGACCCGGTCGAAAAGCCCGACGGCGAGCCCGCCCGCGGTGAGGTCGAAGTCGTTCGTCCGCACGCGCGTCACGAACGCCGAGCCGCCCACCTGGTCGCGCGTGCCGTAGCCCGCGATGAGCGCCCAGGGCACGAGGCCGCCGCCGGCGCTGCCTTCCAGTTGCTGCGCCCCGCCCGTGACGACCAGGCGGTCTCCGGCCACGGAGGCGAACGCCACCCCCAGGAACGCCACCAGGATCCACCGGCCCATCGGCACCTCCCCCGTTCGACGGTTCGATGATAACCTCGCCGCAGTCACGCTCAGGGTTACATTTCCCGATGGCGAAGTCCGCTTCCCTTCTCGCCGGGCTGCTGCTGGCCGCTTGCGCCGCGCCCGGGCCGGCCACCTCGCCCACGCTGTACGCGCGGATGGGCGGCGAGCCCGTGGTGAAGCGCGTCGTCGACGAGACGATCGACCGCGCGGCCTCGGACTCGCGCACCCGGCGTTCCTTCGATGGCGTGAAGCTCGCGCGCGTGAAGGAGAAATTCGCCGAGCAGGTGTGCGAGCTCTCCGGCGGACCGTGCAAGTACACGGGCGATCCGATGGACCAGGTGCACAAGGGCCTCAAGAACACGGAAGCGGAGCTGAACCTCCTCGTGCAGTTCCTGCGCGACGCCCTCGACGGCGCCGGCGTCGGGCTCGCCGAGAAGAACGAGCTGCTGCGGCTCCTCGCGCCCATGAAGCGCGACATCGTGACCGGTTGACCCCTTGCGCGCCGCCCGATTCCCGCTCATCGCCCTCTTCGCCGTCGGCGGCGTACTCGCGGCTTCCCTCGAGGTCACCGTGCGCGACGAGCGCGGCAACCCGGTGGAGAACGCCGTCGCCTATGCGACCCCGAAAGGCGCGCCCGCGCCCGCCGGCCCGAAGCGCACCGCCGCCATCGAGCAGATCGACAAGACGTTCGTGCCGCACGTCACGGTGGTGCAGGCGGGCACGACCGTCCAGTTCCCGAACCGCGATCCCATCCGCCACCACGTGTACTCGTTCTCGCCGGCCAAGTCCTTCGAGATCAAGCTCTACGCCGGCACGCCGCCCACGCCCGTGCTCTTCGACAAGCCCGGCGAGGTGGTCCTGGGCTGCAACATCCACGACAACATGCTCGCCTTCGTGCTGGTGGTCGAGACGCCGTACTTCGCGAAGACCCCGCGCGAGGGGATCGCCCGCCTCGAGCAACTGCCCGCCGGCGAATACGACGTGCACGTGTGGCATCCGGCCCTCGCCGCCCCCGTGCCCGCGCGCACGGTCCGGCTGCGCGCCGACGAGACCGCGCCCTTCCCCGCCGCCGTCACGCTGAAGGCACAGCCCGCCCGGGCCCCTGCCCGGTGAAGTGGCCCCGCTTCCGGGCGCTTCGCCTGCAGCAGCGCATGGTGCTGCTCTTCGTGACGCTGCTGATGACGGTGCAGCTCGCGTCCTTCTACTTCATCCGCGTGGCCATCGAGGAGATCGCGAGCCAGACGCTGCGCGAGGAGCTGCAGGTGGGCGCGCGGGTCTTCCGGCGCCTGCTGGACCAGAACAGCCAGCAGCTGGTCGAGGCGACGAGCGTGCTCACCTACGACTTCGGCTTCCGCGAGGCCATCGCGACGCGCGATCGCGACACGATCCTCTCGGCCCTGCGCAACCATGCGAGCCGCATCCGGGCGAGCGGCATGGCGGTGGTGGGCCTCGACGGCCGCGTGGTGGCCGACACGATGGACGAGGCGCAAACGGGCGGCGCCTACGCCTTCCCCGACCTCGTCGTGCAGGCCGAATCGCAGGGCCGCGCCTCGGGGATGCGCGTGGTGGGCGGCAAGCCCTACCAGGTGATCGTCGTGCCCATCCGCGCGCCGCTGCCGATCGCGTGGGTGGCGATGAGTTTCGTGATCGACGACGCCTCGGCGCGCGACCTGAAGACCCTCGCCTCCTCCGACGTCACGTTCATCGAGGTGTCGGGCGGCGCGCCGCGCGTCCTCGCGACGACGCTCGAGCCCGGGCCCCGGGCCGCCCTCGAGCGCTCGGCCGCCGCCGTGATCGCCACGAGCGCAGAAGGCAGCCGCCTCATGCTGGGCGGCGAGGACACGGAAGTGCTCGCGACGCCCATCGAGCGCAAGGGCACGGGCAACCTCTACTCCGTCCTGCAGCGCCCCGTGGCCGCGGGCCTCGAGCCCTTCCGCGCCCTGCAGCTCGTGCTCGTCCTGCTCGCGTGCCTGTCGCTCGCCGTCACGGCGCTCGTCGCCAACCGGCTGGCGCGGCGCCTTGCGCTTCCCCTGGCGCGGCTCGCGAAGGCGGCGGGCGAAGTGGCGAAGGGCCGCTACGACGTGGCCGTGCAGGCCAACGAGCCGGCGCGCGACGAGATCGACGAGCTGGCCCTCGCCTTCCGCGGCATGACGAAGGGCCTCGCCGAGCGCGACAAGGTGCGCGACGTGCTGGGCAAGGTGGCCTCGGCCGCCGTGGCCGACGAGCTGATGCGCGGGACGGTGGAGCTGGGCGGCGAGGAACGCGAGGCGACCGTGATGTTCACGGACATCCGCAACTTCACCTCGCTGTGCGAAACCCTGCGGCCGCAGGAGAGCCTCGCGCTCCTCAACGACTTCCTCACCGTGATCAGCGAGGTGGTCGAGCAGTACCGCGGCGTCGTGGACAAGTACACGGGCGACGGGGCCATGGCCGTCTTCGGCGCGCCCGTGGCCGAGCCCGGGGACGCCCAGCGCGCCGTGGAGGCGGCCCTCGAGATCCGACGGCGCGTGCTCGCCCTCGGGCCCTCCCTCGCGGCGAGAGGCCTGCCGCACCCCGAGATCGGGATCGGCCTCAACACCGCGCGCGTCATCGCGGGAAACATCGGCTCGTCCTCGCGCCTCAACTACACCGTGCTGGGCGACGGCGTGAACCTCGCCTCGCGCTTCGAGGGCCTCACCAAGCGATACCGCGTCCCCATCGTCGTGGGCGAACTCACGCAGCGCGGCTGCACCGGCGTGATCTTCCGCGAACTGGACAAGGTGCGCGTGCGCGGCCGAGTCGAGCCCGTGCGCATCTTCGAGCCGCTGCAGCTCGCGCGGGATGCCACGACGCGCGCCGGGCGGGCGCTCGACACCTGGCACGCGGCCCTCGCCGACTACCGCGAGCGCCGCTGGGACCGGGCCCGGGGGCTCTTCGAGCGCCTGGAGCACGAGCCCGGCTACGAGCGGCTGGCGGAAATCTACCTGGGGTACCTCGCCGACGTCGCCGCCCGGCAGCCGGGGCCGGAGTGGGACGCCGCGTTCACGCTCTTCGAGAAGTGAACGGCGCTCCCGCTTGAGCTACCGCAAACCCCCCTTTCCCCCGCCGCACTAGGATGCAACGATGGAAGTGGTATCAGCCCAAGGAGCAGCCATGGAAGCGCGCCTCAAGGAACTCGTCGGCAAGTCCGTCCTCGCGAAGGAACTCTCGGAGGGCGACATCGAAGTCGTCGCGAAGATCGTCCGCCTGCACCGGCTGGACGACGGCCAGGTGCTCTCGCCCGAAGGCGAGCCCGACAGCCGCATGCACGTGGTGGTGAACGGCGCCCTCGCCGTCTCGCGCCCCGGCGCGGACGGGCAGTGGGAGAACCTGCACGTGCTCACCGCCGGCGACCTCGCGGGCGAGCTCTCGTTCCTGGACGGCACGCCGCACTTCGCCGCGCTGCGCGCGCTGGGGCAGACGGAAGTGTTCTCGCTCGACCGCGCGGTTCTCGAGTCGCTCGTCGAGTCGCAGCCGTGGATCGCATACCGCATCATGCGCGCCATCGTGCGCTTCACGCACAGCCTGCAGCGGCGCATGAGCATGCAGTCGGCGGAGCTGGTGCACTACCTGTACAAGAACCAGGCGAAGTCCTAGGCTCGGCCGCCTTCACCCGCCCGCTCGTGCGCCCCCGCCCCCGCGCCTCGCTCGCCGTCGCCCTGGCGCTGCTGGCCGCGAGCCTGCTGCCGGCGTTCGCGACCGTCCTCGGCCCCGGGACGACGGCCACGAAGCAGGTCGAGATCTGCTCCGTCGCGGGCCCCGTCGTCATCGAGGTACCGGCGCACGGGCCCGGAATCCCGATCGCGCCCAAGGCGTCGGATTTCGACAAGGATCCCTGTTGCCCCACCGGTGGCACGCCATCGGTCATCCTGCCGACGCCGCCGTTGATGCCCTATGTGGCCGGCAGGAGCGATGCGCCCCCCTGCCTGGCCGGCTCGGTCGCGATCGTCTCGCGCGACTGGCCGGCTGCGCTCGCCCGAGCCCCTCCCTCCCGTTCCTGAAGCCGAAGTCCGACGCATCGCCGGGCCTGTCCGGCCGGTGCGCCCTGCCCGCTTGGCGCCCCTGCCCGCGGGCCCGACCCTTCGTCAAGGAACCGTTCCATGCAATTCCGACATCGTCCCCTCGCCGCCTCCGTGGCGGCGGCGCTTTTCATCGTCCCCTCCGCCCGGGCCCAGACCCAACCGCTTCCCCCAGTTCACGTCACGGCGCCGCGCGAGGTCCCCGCACCCGCCGGCGCGACCGTCCTCACCGCGAGCGAGATCGCCGGGCGGCGCGCTTCATCCAGCGACACCGCGCGCCTGCTCGAGGGAATCCCCGGCCTTTCGTTCCTTTTCGCCGGCGGCATCTCGAGCCTGCCCGCAATTCACGGCCTCGCCGACGACCGGCTTCGGCTGCGGGTCGACGGCATGGACCTCGTGTCGTCTTGCCCCAACCACATGAACCCGCCCCTGTCGACCCTCGACCCGGCCCAGGTGTCGTCGGTGAAGGTCTGGTCGGGCGTGGCCCCCGTCAGCGTGGGCGGGGACGCGATCGGCGGGGCCGTGGTCGTCGAGTCCACGGCGCCGGCTTTCTCAGCACCGGGAGAAGGCACGACGACCGCGGGCGAGATCGGCGCCCACTACCGCAGCAACAACGCGGCCACCGGCGCGAGCCTGTCGGCCACCCTGCGCGGCGAATCGATGAGCCTCACGTACAGCGGCGCAGCCGCAAGAGCCGACAACGGGCAGGCCGCCGGCGATTTCAAGCCGACGACCGCGACCGCCCGCGCCGGCCACACGCTGCCCCTCGACGAGATCGGCTCGACCGCCTACCGTTCGCGCAACCACGCCCTCGCCTTCGCGGCGAGATCGGGCGACCACCTCGTCGAGGCGAAGCTGGGCTACCAGGACATCCCGGAGCAGCTCTACCCCAACCAGCGCATGGACATGCTCGACAACACGCAGAAGCGCGGCTCGCTGCGCTATCTCGGCACGATGCCGTGGGGCTCGCTCGACGTGCGGGCGTGGCACGAGAAGGTGGACCACTACATGGACTTCGGCGCGGACAAGCGCTTCTGGTACGGCGCGCTCTCGCAGCCGCCCGCCGCGCCGGAAACCGGGTCGCCGTGCTCGCCGGTGGGCATGACCTGCGCCTCGGGCATGCCGATGTACAGCGAGGGGACCACGACGGGCGCGAGCGCCCGCGCGCAGGTGGACATGACGCCGCAGGATCTCCTTCGCGTCGGTGTGGAGGCGCAGCGCTACCGGCTCGACGAGTGGTGGCCGCCCTCCGGCGGCATGATGTCCCCGGGCACGTTCGACAACGTGAACGACGGGCGCCGGGACCGCGATGCCCTGTTCGTCGAATGGGAAGGCCGGCGCGACAAGCGATGGATCCTCCTGGCCGGCGCGCGCTACGAGCGCGTGCGCAGCAACGCGGGCGAGGTCCGCGGCTACGATCCGACCACCAACGGCATGGGGATGATGGCGAGCTACCAGAAGCGCGATGCGGATGCCTTCAACGCCGCGAACCGCGAGCGAACCGACGGCAACTGGGACGCCGCGGCCCTCGTGCGCTACTCGCCGGGCGATACACTCGACCTGGAGGCCGGGCTCGCGCGCAAGGTGCGCTCGCCCAACCTCTACCAGCGATACACGTGGTCGACGTGGTCGATGGCCGCCGTGATGAACAACACCGTGGGCGACGGCAACGGGTACATCGGCAATCTCTCGCTCGAGCCCGAGACCGCGCGCACCCTCACGGCGACGCTCGACTGGCACGCCGCGGACCGGTCGTGGGAACTGCGCTTCACGCCCTACCTCACGCAGGTCGCCGACTTCATCGACGCCATCCAGTGGAACGCCGCGACCAACGCGCCGGCGACGACGCTCGCCACCGGCCAGTTCGTCGTGCTCAAGTACTTGAACCAGTCGGCACGGCTGCGCGGCTTCGACCTGTCCGGAAAGGCCCTGCTCGCGAAGACGGCGATGGGCGATTTCGGCACGAGCGGCACGTTCTCCTGGGTCGACGGCACGAACCGGGACACCGGCGACGACCTCTACGGCATCATGCCGCGCAACGCGCGCCTCGCGCTGACGCACGCGAAGGGCGACTGGTCCGGCGGGATCGAGGTCGCCCTCGTCGCCCGCAAGGACGGGCTCTCCGACGCACGCAACGAGATCGCGACCTCCGGCTACGGGCTGCTGCACCTTCGCGGCTCGTGGCGCCTGGCGAGCCTGCGGCTCGACTTCGGCATCGAGAACGTGCTCGATCGCTTCCATCGCCTGCCTACCGGCGGCGCCTACGTCGGCCAGGGCTCGACGATGAGCATCAACGGCGTGCCGTGGGGAATCGCGGTGCCGGGTCCCGGCCGCTCGATGTATGCCGCGGCCGCCTACGCGTTCTGAGCGAGCCCGCCGACGATCTTGCGGAAGCGGCTGAAGCTTCCGCAGGGCTCGCCGGGGTCCGGGAGGAAGCGCTTCACGGAGCCCGCCACCACGTGGGGCTCCTCGAAAGCCTTCGCGTACCCCGTGTTCATCGTGGCGATGGTGACGAACCGCACGCCCTTGTTCATCTTCACCAGCGCCTTCACGTCGCCGAACCAGGGCTCCTGGCCGGTCATGCTTCGCATCCGCGCGGCCACGAACGCGAATCGTCGTTCGCTCCAGCGGTAACGCTCGTGGAAGGGCGCGTGGAAGACGGCGAGGCATTCGTCCGCCGGCGGCACTTCCCCCAGGCACCACGGGTGGATCAACGCGACGCACTTCCCGGAGGCGAAGCGCGGGGGGATGGCGGAGCGGCGGATGCCGGGCGCTTCGGGATGCAGGGGCGGGGCCTCGGTCGGGTCCGGGCGCCTCGGTTCAGGCCCCGCGTCGGGCTGCGTCGCGGCGCGAAGGCCCAGGGCCTCGTAGGTGGCGTCGATGATCGTGCCCGGGCTCGCGAGCGCAGGCGCGTATTTCGCGACGTTTTCCGCGTTGAAGAGGTAGGGCTTCGTCGAGAACGTGCCCGCGACCCACTGCCACGACAGGTGATTGGAGGCGAGGTCGCCGTCGAGGAGGTGGCCGACCATCCAGTCCGCGCCCGCGCGCCAGTGCACCTTGCGCACGTGCACCAGGTAGCTCGCGAGCCACAGGCGGGGGTGGTTGTGGATCCAGCCCGTCCCGTGGAGCTGGCGCACGGTGGCATCGATGGCCGGAACCCCGGTCGATGCGGTGAGGACGTCGCCGGGCACCTCCTGCGCGTAATCGCCCTTCCACGGGGCGGGGCCCAGGTCCTTCAGGATCGCCGTGCCCCGCGTCCGCCAGACGTGGTGGAAGAACTCGCGCCAGGCGAGTTCCTCGAGGAGCTTGTGCAGGCTCTCCGGCGGGAATCTCGCCTTCAGGCTCTCCACCAGGTGGGGCAATTCGATGAACCCGTGCGTGATCCACGGCGACAGGCGCGTCACCGCGCCGTCCACGAAATTGCGCGTGCGCGCGTACTGGGCCGGGTCGATGGCCGCGAGGCGTTCGGCGAGCGCTTCGGGGGTGGGATCGAATCGCATGTCCCATCTTACTTCTGAAGGGGACGCACACCTTCACCAACGCTGAAGGGGACGCACACCGGAAAAAGGAGTAGCTCCTACCCTCAAGACCGGGCCGCGACTACCCCCGTTCCTGCCCGCCTTGTGGCCGGCGCTGCAGGTCGCGCCCGACGATCGACGCCATCGCCCGGACGAATTCCTCGGATCCACAGGGTCGATTCTGGCGGGTGGATTCCCGGATTTCATCACGATCGACCTCCCCTTCGTCAGCGGCGATCCAACGAGACCATTCCCCGACAGCATCAAGGGCGCGATTCCACCCCGGATCCTGCGTGAGGATCCGGTCGCCCCTCCAGCCACAGTGGGCAGCCGCGCTGGACCAGCGGTAGTCCTCGGCCCTGGCGACCATCCCCGCCCGGACGGGATTTCTTTCCACGTACCTGACCGTCGCATAGAAGTAGTCGCCATCCAGCGGCGCCGAGAAGAAACGCCCCTGCCACAGATGCCCCGACCAGCCCTGCAACCGATTGATCCGCTGGGCGAAACGGGTATGAACGGGCCGGAGCGCCCGCTCGAGGCCGTTTTCGGCGGGTGGCACGAGAACGAGGTGGACGTGGTTGGGCATCAGGCAGTAAGCGATGACCTCGACCTCGCGACGGCGGCAGTGATGGGCGAGCCATTCCAGATAGGCATCGCAATCGTCATCCGAGAAGAAGACCCTTCCCTGACGATTGCCTCGCTGGGTCACGTGGTGGGGTACGCCGGGGATGACGGTTCGAGACAGGCGGGGCATGGGAAGGGGCGGATCGGGAAACGTATCCATCCAACGCGTTCCGCAGGTTGGGCGCTGACATTTCCAGGGAAAGCCACCCAAAGTGTCCGTCCCCTTCAGGCCAAGTGAAGGTGTGCGTCCCCTTCAGAAGGTCTGAAGGTGTGCGTCCCCTTCAAAGCCCTTCAAAGCCTTCAAGGCCACCCCCGCGTTGATACACGTCAAGGGGCCCCGAGCCCCAAGCCCTACCCTTGCCGGGAGGGCGAGCGGGGCCGATCCCGCCTGCCCGTTTCCCCCGGCCGCCCACCCGAATGATCGCCATAAGACGCGGGATCGACCTTCCCCTTGCCGGAGCCCCGGACACGCAGGACGTATCCGACGCGCCCGCGTGCCGGATCGCCGCCCTCGGCGCCGATTTCATCGGTCTCAAGCCCACCCTGCTGGTCCAGCCCGGCGACCGCGTCCGCATCGGCCAGCCGCTCTTCGAGGACAAGAAGGCCGAAGGCGTCGTCCACACCGCCACCGCCGCCGGTCGGGTCGTGGCCATCAACCGCGGCGACAAGCGCGCCTTCGTCTCTCTGGTGATCGAGGTCGAAGGCGACGAATCCGTCACCTTCGCCAGCTACGCCGGACGCAAGGCGGAAGAGGCCGGGGGCGATTATGTCCGCAAGCTCCTCGCCGAATCGGGCCTCTGGACCGCCTTCCGCGCCCGCCCCTTCAGCCGGGTCCCCGCGACGAGCGCGACTCCCGACGCGATATTCGTCACCGCGATCGACACGCGCCCCCACGCCCCCTCGCCCGACGTCGCCCTCGCCGGCCGGGAGTCCGACTTCGCCACGGGCCTCCTCGCCCTTCGCGAGCTCACCCCGGGCACCGTCTACGTCTGCCGCCGTCCCGATTCGCGCCTCTCGCCGCCCGCCGCCGACCGCCTGAAGGACGCCCCCTTTTCCGGCCCCCACCCGGCGGGCAACGCCGGCACGCACATCCACTTCCTGCACCCCGTCGGCCACGGCCGCACGGTCTGGCACATCGCCGCGCGGGACGTCGCCGCCATCGGCCACCTCCTCGCCACCGGGCGGCTCGACACGGAGCGCATCATCGCCGTCTCCGGCCCCGGAATCGCGAATCCCCGCCTCGTGCGCACGCGCCTGGGCGCGTCGATCGACGACCTGGTCGCGGGCAACCTCGCCGCGGGCGAGCAGCGAATCGTCTCCGGCTCGGTGCTGGACGGCCGCCGGGCGCAGGGTGAGGTCGAGGGCTACCTCGGCCGCTATCACGCGCAGGTGTGCGCCCTGCCGGAAGGCCGCGAGCGCGAGCTCTTCGGCTGGATCGCCCCGGGCGCGCAGAAATTCTCCATCACGCGCTCGGTCGTCGGCGCCTTCACGCGCGCCGCCCGCCCCTTCACCACCACGACCAACGGCTCGATCCGCGCCATGGTCCCCATCGGCACCTATGAGAAGCTGATGCCGCTCGACATCATGCCGACCTTCCTGCTGCGCTCGCTCCTCACCGGCGACATCGAGCGCGCCGAGGCCCTGGGCGCGCTGGAACTCGACGAGGAAGACCTCGCCCTGTGCACGTACACCTGCCCGGGCAAGAACGACTACGGCCCGCTGCTGCGCAAGGCGCTCGCCCGCCTGGAGAAGGAAGCCTGATGGCCAAGCTCCAGGACATCCTCGCCAGGATCGAGCACGCGTACTTCTCGCCGGGCAAGCCGCTCGCGAAGTTCCATCCCCTCTTCGAGGCGACGGACACCTTCCTCTACACGCCGCCCTCGGTCACCAAGGGCACCACGCACGTCCGCGATGCGCTCGACCTGAAGCGCATGATGATGATCGTCGTCATCGCCCTCATGCCGTGCATCCTCATGGCGATGTACAACACGGGCCTGCAGGCGAACCTCGCGCTGGACCCGGCGAAGATCGCGAAGCTGGAGGGCTGGCGCCACGCGATCATGGGCGCGGCCGGCATCGGCTACGACCCGCGCAGCGTCCTCGCCTGCCTCTTCCACGGCGCGCTCTATTTCCTGCCGATGTACGTCGTCACGATGGCGGTGGGCGGCTCGTGGGAGGTTCTCTTCGCGATCGTGAGGAAGCACGAGGTGAACGAGGGCTTCTTCGTGACGGGGATGCTCTTCCCGCTCATCCTCCCGGCCGCGACGCCGCTGTGGCAGGTGGCCCTCGCGATCAGTTTCGGCGTGGTGGTGGGCAAGGAAGTCTTCGGCGGCACGGGCATGAACTTCCTCAACCCCGCCCTCGTCGCGCGCGCCTTCCTGTTCTTCGCCTACCCGGCGGAGATGTCCGGCGACAAGGTGTGGGTGGCGATGGATGGGGCGCTCGCGGTCGATGGATGGTCCGGCGCGACGGCCCTGGGCACCCTGCGCGCGGCGGGCGAGAACTTCCCGCAGGCGATGCAGGGACTGTCCTGGAAGAACGCCTTCCTCGGGTTCGAACCCGGGTCGATGGGCGAGACCTCCGCGCTCGCCTGCCTCATCGGCGCCGTCATCCTCATCGTCACGCGAATAGGCTCGTGGCGAACGATGGCGGCGGTGTGCATCGGCACCATCGCGATGTCGCTGCTGCTGAACGCCATCGGCTCGAAGACCAACCCGTGGTTCGCGATCCCCTTCTGGTGGCACATGGTGCTGGGCGGGTGGGCGCTTGGCACCGTGTTCATGGCCACCGACCCGGTCACCTCGCCCTTCACCGACCGCGGCAAGTGGATCTACGGCTTCGGCATCGGGGCCCTGGTGGTGCTGGTGCGCGTGGTGAACCCGGCGTACCCGGAATGCATGATGCTCGTGATCCTCTTCATGAACGTCATGGCGCCGCTCATCGATTTCCCGATCGTGAAGGCCAACATCAAGCGCCGCGCGGCGCGCGGAGGCAGCCATGGCGGATCGTGAGTCGCCCCGCTACGTGATCCTCTTCGCGACGGCGGTGTGCGTCGCGTGCGCGTTCGTCGTCTCCGTGGCCGCCGTGCTGCTGCAGCCGGCGCAGAAGGCCAATGCGCGCCTCTACATGGAGAAGAACGTCCTGCTCGCCGCCGCGCTCGTGAAGCCATCGGACAAGGTGGGCGCCAAGGAAGTCGAGGCGTTCTTCGCGAAGGACGTGAAGGCTCGCCTCGTGGACCTGTCCACCGGCGAGCTGGTGCCCGAGGACAAGCGCGACGCCCGCGCGTACGACCAGCGTGCCGCCCGCGCGGACCCCGCCGCCAGCCGCGCCGCACCGGCCAACAACGCGGGCATCGGCCGGCTGCCCAACCTCGGCATCGCGTATTTCGTCATGAAGGACGGCGCGGTCGACCAGGTGGTGATCGCCATCGAGGGTCTGGGCATGTGGGGCACCGTCTACGGCTTCATGGCGATCGACAAGGACGGCAAGACCATCCGCGGCCTCACCTACTACGACCAGAAGGAGACGCCGGGCCTGGGCGGCGAGATCGCCAACCCGCAATGGCAGGCGTTGTGGATCGGGCGCCATGCCTACGACGGCGAGGGCCTGCCGAGGATCGCGGTCATCAAGGGCCAGGCCGGCCCGCCGGACAAGGACCCGCTGCGGGTCGACGGCATGTCCGGCGCCACGATCACCAGCAACGCCATTACGCGCCTCACGCAGTTCTGGCTCTCCGACGCCGGCTACGGCAGGTTCCTCAAGCGCCTGAAGGGGGCGGACGCCGTCAAGTCCGCCGACCCGCTGAAGGGGACGCACACCTTCAAGTCGCCTGAAGGGGACGGACACTCGAGCCCCGCGAATCAAGTCGCTGAAAACATTCATGAATCGGGGACGCTTGCCGGCCACTGGTCCGGAAAAGTGTCCGTCCCCTTCACCCCGGGTGAAGGTGCGCGTCCCCTCCAGGGAGGGGTGGCATGAGCGCCACGACGTTCTTCGGCAAGAGCGAGCGCAAGGCCCTCATCGGCCCCATCCTCACGAACAACCCGATCGGGGTGCAGGTGCTGGGCATCTGCTCGGCGCTCGCGGTGACCACCCGCGTGGACAAGGCCCTCGTCATGACGGCGGGCGTGCTCCTGGTGACGATGCTCGCCAACGTGGCGGTGAGCCTCGTGCGCAACCACACGCCCGGCTCCATCCGCATCATCGTGCAGCTCGCCATCATCGCCTCGCTGGTCATCGTGTTCGACCAGGTGCTGAAGGCGACGCTCTACGAGCTGTCCCTCGAGCTCTCCGTGTTCGTCGGCCTCATCATCACCAACTGCATCGTGATGGGCCGCGCCGAAGGCTACGCGATGCAGAACCCGCCCCTCGCGAGCGCCTTGGACGGCATCGGCAACGGCCTGGGCTACGGCATCGTGCTCATCGCCACCGCGTTCCTGCGCGAGCTGCTCGGCGCCGGCAAGGTGCTGGGATTCACGATCCTGCCCCTCGTGAAGGACGGCGGCTGGTACGTGCCCAACGGCCTCATGCTGCTCGCGCCCTCGGGCCTGTTCATCATCGCCGGGCTCATCTGGCTGCTGCGCACCCTGAAGCCCGAACTGCAGGAAAAGGACTGATGGAACACTATCTTTCCCTCTTCGTGCGCGCCCTGTTCCTCGAGAACATGGCCCTCGCGTTCTTCCTGGGCATGTGCTCCTTCCTCGCCTGCTCGAAGAAGGTGGAAACCGCGTTCGGCCTGGGCGTGGCGGTCGCCTTCGTGCAGGTGCTCACGGTACCGCTCAACAACCTCATCCTGGCCTACCTGCTGAAGGAAGGGGCCCTGGGCTGGATCACCCCGGCCCTCGCCAAGGTGGACCTCACCTTCCTCGCGTTCATCCTCTTCATCGGCACCATCGCCGCCGCCACGCAGGTGGTGGAGATGGCGATCGAGAAATTCGCCCCCGGCCTCTACTCGACCCTCGGCGTCTTCCTGCCCCTCATCGCGGTCAACTGCGTGATCCTGGGCGGCTCGCTCTTCATGCAGGAGCGCGACTACGGCTTCGGCGAAAGCGTGGTGTTCGGCCTGGGCTCGGGCCTGGGATTCGCCCTCGCCATCGTCGCCATGGCCGCCGTGCGCGAGAAGCTCGCCTACTCGCACGTGCCCGCGGGCCTGAAGGGCCTGGGCATCACCTTCGTGACGGCCGGCCTCATCTCCGTGGCGTTCATGGTGTTCTCGGGAATCCAGCTCTAGGCCCGCCATGACCGAAATCGTCCTCGGCGTCTTCACCTTCACCGCGATCATCCTGGGGCTCGTCGCTATCCTGCTCGCGGCCCGCTCGAAGCTCGTGGCCACGGGCAACGTGACCATCACCGTGAACGACGACCCGGCCAAGGCCCTGCACGTGCCCGCCGGCGGCACGCTCCTCAACAAGCTCGCCGACAGCGGCATCTTCATTCCCTCGGCCTGCGGCGGCAAGGGCGCCTGCGGCGTGTGCGAAGTCGTCGTGAAGGAAGGCGGGGGCGAACTGCTGCCCACCGAGGAGGGCTACATCTCCCGGGGCGAAGCCAAGCGCGGCTGCCGTCTCGCCTGCCAGGTGAAGGTGAAGGGCGACATGAAGATCGAGATCGCCCCCGAGATCTTCGACGTGCGCAAGTGGACGTGCAAGGTCGTCTCCAACCGCAACGTCGCCACCTTCATCAAGGAACTGAAGCTCGCCCTCCCCGAAGGCGAGGACGTCCCCTTCCGCGCCGGCGGCTACGTGCAGATCGAGTGCCCGCCGCACCAGGTGTCGTTCAAGGACTTCGCCATCGAGAAGCCCTACCGCGAGGACTGGGACAAGTTCGACCTGTGGCGCTTCAAGAGCGGCTGCACCGAGACGGTGACCCGCGCCTACTCGATGGCCAACTACCCCCAACGAGAAGGGCCTGCTCCTCTTCACCATCCGCATCGCCTTCCCGCCGGGGTACAAGGAAGAGATCCCGCCGGGCATCATGAGCTCGTGGGTGTTCAACCTGAAGGAAGGCGACGAGGTCACGGTGTCGGGGCCCTTCGGCGAGTTCTTCGCGCGCGACACCAAGGCCGAGATGTGCTTCATCGGCGGCGGCGCCGGCATGGCCCCGATGCGCTCGCACATCTTCGACCAGTTCCATCGCCTGCACACGAAACGCAAGGCCACCTACTGGTACGGCGCGCGAAGCCTCAAGGAAGCTTTCTACCAGGACGAGTTCGACGCCATCGCGAAGGCCAACCCCAACTTCACCTGGCACCTCGCGCTCTCCGAGCCGCTGCCCGAGGACAACTGGACGGGCTACACGGGCTTCATCCACAACGTGCTGCGCGACGAGTACCTGAAGAACCACCCCGCCCCCGAGGACATCGAGTACTACATGTGCGGCCCGGGGCCGATGAACAACGCCGTGATCGCCATGCTCCTGGACCTGGGCGTGGAGCGCGAGAACATCATGCTCGACGACTTCGGGTCGTGAGCGCGAGGAGACCGAGATGACCATTGCCAGCGTGCTGGACGCCCTGGGCGACCGGGGAAGCGAAGGGCTGCACACCATCCCCGCCTCCGCCACCGTCGCGGAGGCCGTGAACGCCATGGCGCAGCACGAGATCGGCGCGCTCGTCGTGAGCACCGAGGAGAAGCTGCTCGGCGGCATCTTTACCGAGCGCGACCTGATGATGCGCGTCGTGAAGCCCGGCCTCGACCCGAAGAAGACGCCCCTCTCCCTCGTCATGACGCGCGACATCCAGGCGGTGACGCCGGGCACCACGCTCGAGGCCGCGCTCGCCCTCATGTACGTGCACCGCTTCCGCCACCTGATCGTCATGGACGGGCCGCACCTGCACGGCATCGTCTCGATGCGCGACCTCGCCTATCACCTCATCCGCCACGGGGAAGGGCGCTTCGAAGCGTCCATCCGACTCGCCGGCGGACCGGGCACCTGATTGAGGAACCTGCCATGGACACCCTGATTTCCCCCCGCCGCCGCACCGTCCTCGCCGCCCTGGGCGCGGGCGCCCTGCTCGCCGGCTGCTCCGACGGCCTGCTCGCCGGCCTCACGACGCGGCCCCTCGCGGCCTTCGGCGGCCCGACCATGGGCACCGCCTGGACCGCCAAGATGGCCGGCGCGCTCGCCGAGGGAATGGCGACGAAGGCGGAGGCGTCCGTCGCCGCCGCCCTCGCGAGCGTCGTCGAGGGCATGTCCGCCCACCTCGCGACTTCCGAACTGGGGCGTTTCAACCGGCATGCATCCACCGAGCCCTTCGCGGTGTCGCGCGAGACGCTCGAGGTGTTCACCCTCGCCCGCGCGGTGAGCGAGCGGACGGGCGGTGCCTTCGACGTGACCGTCGCCCCGGCCGTGGACGCCTGGGGCTTCGGCCCCGCCGGGCGCAGCAGCCTGCCTTCCTCGCAGGACCTCACCCGTCTTGCCGCGAGCATCGATTTCCGCCACATCACGCTCGACGCGAAGGCCGGCACGCTCGCGAAGTCGCATCCCGCCGTGCGCGCGGACCTTTCCGGCGTCGCCAAGGGCTACGGCGTGGATCTCGCCGCCCGCTCGCTCGATGCGCTCGGCAGCCGCGACCACCTGGTCGAGGCCGGCGGCGAAGTGCGCGCCAAGGGCACGAACGCCGAGGGCCGCCCCTGGCGCATCGGCATCGAGCGCCCGGACCGGCAAGCGCGCGAGCCATTCGTCATCGTGCCGCTCTCGGACCTCTCCATGGCCTCCTCCGGCGACTACCGCATCTTCTTCGAGCACGAGGGCCGGCGCTATTCGCACGAGATCGATCCCGCCACCCGCGAGCCCGTGCGCGGCAACCTCGCCTCGGTGAGCGTCGTCTCGGCCGATTGCGCGCGAGCCGACGCGCTCGCCACCGCCCTTTTCGTGATGGGCGAGAAGCGGGGCTACGAATGGGCGGCGGACCACGGCGAGTCGGCCTGCCTCATCGTGCGGGGCGAGGGCGGCCGGCTCGAGGAGCGCCGCACGCCCGCGTTCGCGAAGCTGGGCGCCGAACGCGTGGCGGCCTAGATGGAAACGATCCTCGCGGTCTTCATCGCGGCGGTCGTTCTCATCGCGATCGCCGTCGGCGGCATGGCCGCGGGATCGAAGCTAACCGGTCGCTGCCTGAGGGGTTCCTGCGGCGGCCCGGCCGTCGTCGGCCCGGACGGCAAGGAAATCGAGTCCTGCGCGAGCTGCCCGAACCGCCACCGCCATTCCTGAGGCCGGGCGGTTCACCTCAGAACCCGTAGAGCTTCGCCGGGTTCGCCACGAGAATCCGGTCGCGCACCACGGCGCTGGGCGCCCACTCGTCCAGTCGGTCGAGCACCTTCGCGTCGTCGGGCTTGTCGCCGGCCTTCTTGGTCGGGTGCGGCCAGTCGCTACCCCACACCAGGCGCTCCGGTGCGATGCGCATGAACTCCCGTGCGACGTATCCGGTGTCTGAGAGGTCGGCCATCTTGCTCGTGATGTAGGCGCCCGACACCTTGAACCACGCCTTGTCGGCGTCGATGAGCCGCCGGTAGAAGGCGAAGACCGGGTGCCGGATGCCATCGGGCTGAGGCGGCTGCCCGAGGTGGTCGAAGACGACCGGGCAGGCGAGGCTTTCCAGGAGCGAGGCCATCGGCAGGAGCTTCGCGGCCGTGCCGTTCACCTGCATGTGCCAGCCCAGCGGCGCGATGCGGCGCGAGAGCGGAAGCATCATCTCGGGCGTCACCGCCACCAGGAAACTGATGTTGAAGCGGATCCCGCGCACGCCCGCCTCGTGCAGCGCGCGAAGCTCCGCGTCCGTGACGGTGTCGGCCACCACCGCCACCCCGCGCGAGTTCGGACCGAATTCTCCCAGCGATTTCACGAGCAGCCGGTTGTCGATGCCGTACGTCGAAGGCTGCACGATCACGTTGCGCTCGAGCCCCAGGCGCCGCTGCAGCAGGCGGTAGTCCGCCACGCTCGCGTCCTCCGGCAGGAGGGTCGCGCTGGGATGCGCCGGGAAGCGCTTGTCGTAGATGTGATGGTGGGCGTCGCAGGAAAGCGGCGGCGGCACGAATCGCGGCACGCCGTCGCCGGTCGAATGGGGAACGACCACGGGCTCGGGCCCGCGGCGTCCTGCGGCGGCGCAACCGGCCAGGCCCGCGAGCGCGGTTGCACCCAGGGCGAGGCTGAAGCGGCGGCGCGAGGGCGAAATGTCGTGGCTATCCATGGGCGATCTCTCCGGAGGGGCGTGACAGGCGCGCGCCGGCATGCTCCAGCGTCGCGCAAAGGATCGAGCCCGACGTGGACTCGGTGAAGAAGGCCGTCCGGCGATCCGCGCCGCCGAAAGCGAGATTGGTGAGCGAGGTGCCCGCGGGGCTTCGCAACACCTCGACCGGCTGCGCCATCGCGTCGAGCACCCACGCGACGCCGAGCCCGGGGTTGGCGACCACGAGCCGGTTAGCCTCGTCGACGGCGAGACCGTCCGGCCCGCTCGGGCCGTGGGAAGTGAAGAACTGCCCGACCTTGGAAACACCGCCGTCCTCCATGAGCGGCACGCGCCACACGGCGTTGCCGCGCGTCACCGCCACGAAGAGCACGCGCCCGTCCGCCGACAGCGCAACGCCGTTGGGGCTCGGCACGTTGGCGAGCAGCACGTCCAGCCGGCCGTCGGCGCCCAGCCGGTAGACGCGGCCCGTGGGGTCGTGCAGGCCGGTCTGGCCCTGGTCGGTGAAGTAGAGCGAACCGCGCGAATCGAACACGAGGTCGTTCAAACCCTTGAAGGACTCCGAGTTGCGGTGGCCGAGGAAGGTCGAGACCGTGCCGCGCGCGACGTCGAGCCGTACGAGCCCGTTGCGGTAGTCCGCGATGACGATCTCGCCCTTCGCGGCGAACTTCATGCCGTTGGGCTCGCCGTCGTACTGCAGGACGAGGTCCCACTCGCCCGACGGGGCGATGCGGAAGATGCGCCCGTTCGGAATGTCGCCCACGAACAGGTTGCCGTCGTCATCGAACACCGGCGCCTCGAGGAAGGAATCGATCGCCGCCCCGCCGCGATTCGCGCGCGACCACGAGGTGACCCGCGGCTCCCGGTACCGATCGGGAAGGCGCGTGAAGACCTCCAGGTCGCGGACCCGAGGCGGCGCGAGGCTGAACACGGGGCGCCCTACTGCTTCTCGATCTTCGCCTTCGCGGCGACCGGTTCCCACATCTTCGTGGTGTCGCGCACGCGCTGCGCGAACTGCGCCGCCGTCGCGCCACCCGC
Source organism: Betaproteobacteria bacterium (assembly GCA_016711875.1). Classification (GTDB taxonomy): domain Bacteria; phylum Pseudomonadota; class Gammaproteobacteria; order Burkholderiales; family Usitatibacteraceae; genus FEB-7. The sequence continues at coordinate 1,141,377 of JADJSD010000003.1, forward strand.
GATGCCGCCCTGGCTTTCGAAGAACGCCTTCACGTCCGGCGAGGCGACCGCCTTCTGCACCTCGGCCTGCAGGCGCTCCAGCACGGCGGGCGGCGTGCCCTTGGGTGCCCACAGCCCGTTGAAGTTGAGGACGCCGAAATCCTTGAGGCCGGCCTCGGCGAAGGTCGGCACGTCGGGCACCACGGGCTGGCGCTTGTCGCCGCTCACCGCGAGGATGCGCGCCTTGCCGCCCCTCGCCTGCCCGAGGAGCGAGGCCGTCGAGGCGAGGAGCATGTCCACCTGCCCGCCGATCACGGCCGTCATCGCCTCCGCCGCGCCCTTGTAGGGAACGTGGGTGAGTTCGATGCCCGCGCGCAGCATGAGCAGCTCGCCCGAGAAGTGTGGTCCCGTGCCGTTGCCGCCCGAGCCGAACGTGAGCTTGCCCGGGTTCGCCTTCGCCGCCGCGAACATCCCCGCGAGCGTCTTGTGCGGGCCGTCGGCGCGCACCGCGATGCCGTAGGGCGCATCCATCATCGTGGTGACCGGAACGAGATCCTTCTCGTGGTCCCACGGCAGGTTCGCGAAGACGTGCGGCAGCAGCGAATAGGCCATGTCGTTGGCGACCAGCGTGTAGCCGTCGGGCGCGCTTTTCGCCACGAGGGCCAGGCCGATGGTGCCCGTGGCGCCGGGCTTGTTCTCGACGACGAAGGGCTGGCCCGTCTGCTCGGCGAGCTTCTGCGCGACCTTGCGCGTCACCACGTCGACGGCGCCGCCGGGCGCCCAGGGCACGATGATCTTCACGGGCTTCGCGGGCCAGGCCTGGGCGAGCGCCGCGAGGGGAGCGGCGAGCAGGAATGCGGCGAGTGCGGTGCGCAGGTTCTTCAAGGGGCCTCCGGGGCGTGTGTCGGTCTTGGGGAGAGGGGGGTCAGGCCGCCGCGGGCGAGGCCGCCAGCACGGCGAGCACGTTGCGCGCCGCGCCGAGGCCCATGTTCACGTAGGCGTCCTCGCTGACTCCGCCCACGTGCGGCGAGAGCACCGTGCGTTCCACGTTGCGCCAGGCGTGTTCGCCGACGAGCGGCTCGGGCGAGAAGGCATCGAGCCCGGCCGCCCGCAGCCTGCCGCTCGCGAGCGCCTCGCGCACGGCGTCGTCGTCGACGAGGCCGCCGCGGCCCGTGTTCACGAGGATCGCGCCGCCGGGCATCGTCGCGAGGCTCGCCCGGTTGATCATGTGCCGGTTCTCGTCCGTCAGCGGGCAATTGAGGGATAGCACGAGACTCCCCGCAATCACGTCGGCCAGCGTCGCGAGCGTGACGCCCGCGGGCGCCTCCTTCACGAACGGGTCGAACGCCAGGACCGGCATGCCCATCGCGACGCCGATCGCGGCCACTCGCCGGCCGATGGCGCCCAGGCCCACCACGCCGAGCGTCTTGCCGTGCAGCTCGAGGCTCTTGTGCGTGGCCTTGTCCCAGAAACCGGCCCGCATGCGCGCATCGAGACCGACGACGTTCTTGGCGCAGGCGAGGATGAGCGCCCAGGTATGCTCGGCCACCGCATCGGCGTTGGCGCCCGCGGCGGCATTCACCACGATCCCGCGCGCCGCGGCCGCCGGCTTGTCGATGGTGTCGGTTCCCGAGCCATGCTTGGCGACGACGCGAAGGCGCTTCGAGGCTTCGAGGATGCGCGGCGTGATCCTGCCGTAGCGCACGATGATCGCCACGGGCTGGTGCCTTTCGCACAGCGCCGCGATCGCGTCCTCATCCGGCGTCTTCCCGGCGAAGATGACCTCGAAATCCGAAAGGAGCGCGAGCGCCTGCGGGGCGAGGTCGGCGGCGGTGACGAGAACGGCCGGCTTCGCGCTCACAGCGATTCGCCTTCCTTGAGGACCCCCGCGGCGCGCAGCGCGGCATCCAGCCAGCCGGGCTTCAGCGCGCGCTTCGCGAGGATGTCGTCCATGCGCTTGCCCTCGTCCGCGACCTTTTTCGCCGCGAGCGGCAGGAGCGAGGCGGCCTTCTCGCGCTCCACCACCACCACGCCGTCGGCATCGCCGACCACGAGGTCGCCGGGGCACACCGCGACGCCGCCCGCGGAGATGGGCCAGTTGATCCGGCCCGGGATGAACTTGGTCGGGCCGTTGGGATTGACGCCGGCCGCGAAGACCGGGAATCCCAGTTCGAGCAACTCGTCGGTGTCGCGCACCGCCCCGTCGATGACGATGCCGCCCAGCTGCAGCACCTTGCACGCGTTGATCATGAGCGCGCCCATGAGCGCGCAGCTCGTGTCGCCCTTGCCGTCGATGACGAGCACGTCGCCGGGCTTGGCCATGGTCATGGCCGCATGGATCATGAGGTTGTCGCCGGCACGCACCTCGATCGTGAAGGCCGGGCCCGCGATCCTCATCGCGGCGTCCAGCGGCGCCACGGCATTGAGCGTGCCGCGGCGGCCCGCCACGTCGGCGAGGATGGCGGCCTGGTACTTCGCGGCCTCGGCCACGACGGCGGGGGAAACGCGCTCGAAGTCGCGGCGAACGTCGGCCAGGGTGTCGGTGCTCATGGGAATCCTTTCGGTGGGGTACGGATGCAGGAGGGAAATCGCGGGATCAGCCGGCGGCCTCTTCCACCGCAAGCTCGCGGCGGCGGCGAAGGCCCGGCAGCACCATCGCCAGGAGGATCAGCGCCGTCACGACGAGGAACGCGAGGCTGATCGGGCGGGTGACGAAGACGGCGAAGCTGCCGTCGGACATGAGGAGCGCGCGGCGCAGGTTCTCCTCGAGCATGGGACCGAGGACGTAGCCCAGGATGAGCGGCGCCGGCTGGCAGTCGAGCTTCGCGAACACGTAGCCCAGCACGCCGATCGCGGCGCACAGGTAGACGTCCATCGCGCTGTTGTTGAGGCTGAAGTTGCCCACGCAGGCGAACACGAGGATGGCCGGGAAGAGCCACCGGTACGGCACCTGCGTGAGGCGCGCCCACAGGCCCACGAGCGGCAGGTTCAGCACGAGCAGCAGCACGTTGCCCACGAACATGCTGGCGACGAGGCCCCAGAAGAGCTCGGGCTTGGACGTCATCACCTGCGGGCCCGGCTGGATGCCCTGCATCGTGAGCGCCCCCAGCATGAGCGCCATGACGGCGCTCGCGGGGATGCCGAGCGTGAGCGTGGGAATGAAGTGCGTCTGCGCCGCCGCGTTGTTGGCGGCCTCCGGCGCCGCGACGCCCTCGATGGCGCCGTGGCCGAAACGGGACGGATCCTTCGCGAGCTTCTTCTCCAGCATGTAGGCCGAGAAGGCCGCCACCGACGCCGTGATGCCCGGCAGCGCACCGAAGAACGAGCCCAGTGCCGTGCCGCGCAGCGTCGGCATCGCGGCCGCCTTCATGTCCGCCCAGGTCGGCATGAGGTTCTTCACGTCCTTGGCGAAGACCTCGACCTTCTCGTTGCGGGCGAGGTTCAGCACGATCTCGGAGACGGCGAAGAGGCCGACCGCGACCACGGTGAAGCCGACGCCATCGAGCAGTTCCGGGATGCCGAACGAGAAGCGCGGCAATCCGGAGGTGACGTCCGTGCCCACGATGCCCAGCAGCAGGCCGATGACGACCATGGCCAGCGCCTTCACCAGGTCGCCGTGCGAGAGGACCGCGGAGAAGACGAGGCCCATCAGCATCAGCGAGAAATACTCCGCGGCGCCGAACTCGAGCGCCCACCGGCCCACGAGCGGGCCGAAGAACGCCACGATCAGCGTCGACAGGATGCCGCCCACGAACGAGGCCATCGCCGCGGTCGCGAGCGCGGGACCGGCCCGGCCCTGGCGCGCCATCTGGTAGCCGTCGATGGCGGTGACCGCTGAGGACACCTCGCCGGGCATGTTCACCAGGATCGCCGTCGTGGACCCGCCGTACTGCGCGCCGTAGAAGATGCCGGCCAGCATGATGAGGGAACTCACCGGGTCCAGCCCGAAGGTGATCGGCAGCAGCATGGCGATCGTGACCAGCGGGCCGATGCCCGGCAGCACGCCGATGAGCGTGCCGAGGAACACCCCGAGGAAGCAGTAGGCGAGGTTCTTGAGGGTGAGCGCGACGCCGAAGCCCAGCGCGAGGTTCGAAAGGACGTCCACGCGCTTATCTCCCGAACTCGAACGCGAAGAGGGGATAGGGCAATCCCAGGCCCCAGATGAAGATGCCCGCGGCCATCGCGCACATCACCGCGGCGAGGATCGCCACCTCGAGCCCGCGGAACTCCTTGCCCGCGTAGGCGCTCGCGACCACCAGCACGACGAGCGAGGGGATGAGCCCCACGTGCTCCATCAGGTAGCCGAAGGCCACGATGGCCACGGTGAGCATCGCGAGCGGGAACCAGCCCCACGCGCCCTCGACGCGGACGCCCGAGCGCAGGCCGCGGACCATCGTCACCAGGCCGAAGCCCACGAGGATCGCGCCCAGGGCGCGGGGGAAGAATCCCGGGCCCATCTGCTGGACGCTGCCGAAGGGATAGGACAGGGCGACCCAGAAGCCGCCCGCGCCGAACGCGACGAAGAGCAGCCCCGCGAGGAAGTCGCGGTTGTCGAGGAGGCCCGGTTTCACGGCGCGCCCTGGGAGGTCGGGGGAAACCGCGTCACTGCGTCTTGATGCCGGCTTCCTTGATGACGCCCGCCCACTTGTCGTGGTCGGACTTGATGAGCGCCGTGAACGCCGCCGGGCCGGTGGTGAGCTCGCCGCCGAGACGTTCCTTCACGTCGGGCATCGCGAGCACCTTCGTGATCTCCGCGTTGAGCCGCGCGACGATCGCATCCGGCGTGCCGGCCGGCACGGCGATGCCGAACCAGGTGATGGCCTCGAAGCCCGGGTAGCCCGACTCGGCCACCGTGGGCACGTCGGGCCACTGCGCCACGCGCTTGGCGGAGGTGACGGCGATGGCACGAAGCTGGCCGGCCTTCACCTGCGGCATGGCGGATTCGAGCGACGCCACGTAGAACGACGCGCGGCCGCTGATCACGTCCGGCAACGCCTGCGCGGTGCCCTTGTACGGCACGTGCGTGTACTTGATGCCGGCGACCTTCTGGAAATACTCGCCCGTCAGGTGAGCGACCGTGGAGTTGCCCGGCGAGGCGAAGAGCAGCTTGCCGGGCGCGGCCTTCGCGGCGGCCACCAGGTCGGCCATCGACTTGATCGGCGAGCTGGCGCCGACGGTGATGGCGAGGGGCGCGGCATCGACGAGCGTGACCGGTGTGAAGTTCTTCACCGGGTCGTACGGCAGGCCGGGCATGAGCGAGGGCGCGATGGACAGGTTGCTCGTCTGCGCCATCACGAGGGTGTAGCCGTCGGCTTTCGATTTCGCGGCGGCATCCAGGCCCAGCGTGCCGCCGGCGCCCGCCTTGTTCTCGACCACGACCTTCCAGCCGAGGGTCGTCGACAGCTTGTCGGCCACGATGCGGCTGATGATGTCCGTGCCGCCGCCGGGCGGGAACGGGACGATGAGGCGCACGGGCTTGTCGGGGTAGCCGGCCTGCGCGAAGGCGAGACCGGGAATGGCGAAGGCGAGCGTGGCGAGCGCGGCCGTGGCGGCGCGGGCGATCCGGCGATTCATGGTGACTCCTCCAGGGACGGGTACGGCGAAAGGTTGGCCCGGGTTGGGTCCCGGATCCGATGGCTTCCGCCCATCATGGGTGAGACAATCCATCACGTCCATTTAACTTTTCCTTGGGATCGATAGATATGGCGAATCAATTGGACCTGCGGGACCTGCGCTACTTCGAGGCGATCGCCGAGACCGGGCACCTGGGGCAGGCCGCCGCGAAGCTCTTCCGCACGCAGCCCGCGCTCACGGGGTGCGTGCGCCGGCTGGAGGCGACGCTCGGCACCGCGCTCTTCGAGAAGGTCGGGCGCGGGATCCGCCTCACCGCCGCGGGACACGCCCTCGTCCGGCGCGCGCGAAGCCTGCGGGTGGCCGCCGACGACACCGTGCGGGAAATCGCGGAAGTGGGCGCGGGCGTGGCGGGGCAGATCCGCATCGGCGTGCTGCCGACGCTCGCGCGCTTCCTCATGCCGCCGCTGTCGCGCGCATTCCTGAAGGACGCGCCCGCAGTCACCCTGCGCACCGTCATCGCGCAGAACGACGTCCTCGCCACGCAGCTCATGGCGGGCGAAGTGGACTTCATCCTCACCACCGCGGTGCGGGCCTCGGAGGACCTGGTGAATCACCGGGTGCTCGAGGACGAGGCGGTGGTCATCGCGAGCCGCAACCATCCGATCCTCGCGCGGAAGGCGCGGCTCGCGGACCTGCTCGCCTACGAATGGGTGCTGGCGCCCTCCTCCGTGGGCACGCGCCAGTGGATCGACCGGGTCTTCCAGAGCCGCGGCCTGCCGCCGCCGCACGTGCAGATCGAGACGAACCTCATCCTGATGATGCCCACGCTCATCCGCGAGACGGAGCTGCTCACCTTCACTTCGCGCCTGCACGTGGGCCTCACGGACGCCGGCGCGGACCTGCGCGAGGTGAAGCTCCGGGAGACGACGATGCGCCGGCGCTTCGACGTGGCCTGGCGGCGCGGGGGCTATCTTTCGCCGGCGGCCGAGCGGCTGATCCAGCTCATCCGCTCGCGGGGGCGGAAGCTGTTCTCGGGCGACTAGCGTCGCGGGCCTCCTCTTCCGCCCCGCCGTTCACCGCACGCAGTTGCGTCCGTCCTGCTTCGCCCGGTAGAGCGCCGCATCGGCGCGCGCGATGAGCCCCGCCACCGAATCCTCGTCCGAGGGCACGCACGCGGCCACGCCCACGCTGATGGTGACGACGGCGCCGATCGGCGAGGACAGGTGGGGAATCGCCAGCTCCTCGCAGCCCCTTCGCAATTCCTCGGCGAAGGCAAGCGCCGCCGCGTGGTCCGCGCCCGGCAGGAGCACGACGAACTCCTCGCCACCGTAGCGCGCCGCCAGGTCGCCCGCGCGGCCCAGCGACTGCACGAGCCTTCGCGCGACCAGGGCGAGGCACCGGTCGCCCTCGGGATGCCCGGCCGAATCGTTGTACTGCTTGAAGGCGTCGATGTCGATCATCGCCACGGCGAGCGAGGCTTGCGTGCGCCGCGCCCGACGCCATTCCTCCACCAGCACCTCGTCGAAACGCCGCCGGTTGGCGAGCCCGGTGAGCGCGTCGGCGAACGAAAGGCGCGACAGGTGTTCGTTGGCGAGCCGCAGCTCCTCGGTGCGCTGCGCCACCAGCCGCTCCATCTCCTCGTTGCGCGCGCGCAGGTTGTTCGTGCGCAGGCGATAAAGGCCCAGCACCAGCGCGAGCGCCGCCAGGCCCGCCAGCACCTCGAACCACGCCGTCTCGTAGAAGCGCGGCCGCACCGTGATTCCGAGCGGCGCCTCGAGCGCGCTCCAGCGCTCCCCGTCGAGGGTCGCGGCCACCTGGAAAAGGTAGCGGCCGTGCGGCAAGGCCGGGAAAGTGGCCTCGCGGTTCTGGCCGGCGTCGATCCAGTCGTTCGTCATTCCGTCGAGCTTGTAGCGAAAGCGCACGCGGTTCGCGTCGCGCAGCGTCATCGCGGCGAAGCGGATGGACAGCGGAACCGATCCGGGCGGCAGCTCGATGCGGCCATCGGTCGCGGCGCTCGCGCCCGCGACGACGACGCTCTCGATGCGCACCGTGGGCGGCTGCCCCGCGCCCGGCAGCCGCTTGGGGTCCACGATCACGAGACCATTGGTCGAGGGCAGCCACAGGCGGCCCTCGCGGTCCACGGCGCCGGCAGGCTGGATGCCGCCCGCGAAGCTCGTGGCGCGCAGCGCGTCGCCCGGGCCGAAGCCGGTGGAGGTCACCTTCGCGATCTTCCCGTCCGCGAAATCGTCGAGTTCGCGACGCGCCACGCGGAAGAAGCCGCGGTCGCAGGTCATCCACAGGTCGCCGCGGGAATCCTCCAGGATCGTCTGCGCGAGGCCGTCCCACAGGCCGTCCGCCGGCCGTATGCCGGCGACGCGGCCATTGCGGATGCGGTTGATGCCCTGCCCGTTCGTGCCGACCCACAGGCTCCCCGAGGCGTCCTCGTGCAATGCCATGATCCAGTTCGACACGAGACCCTCGGCCTTCGTGATGGCGCCGAAGCGCCCGTCGCGGTAGCGCACGAGCCCCTGGCCCGTCGTGCCGAACCAGAGCGTGCCGTGGCGGTCCTCGAGGATCGCGGTGACGCCCTCGGGCGGCGCGCCCGGATCGCGCACGGTGACGAACCCCTGGCCGTCGAAGCGCGCGAGGCCCGCCCGCGTGCCCGCCCACAGCGTTCCCTTGCTGTCCTCGTAGAGCGTGCGCACGTCCACCGTGGGCAGCCCCTGCGCGACGCCGTACGTGCGGACCTTGCCCGCGGCGATCCGCGCCACGCCGCCGGTGTAGGTGCCGACCCAGAGCGTGCCCGCGCGGTCCTCGTAGACGCTCGATACCTCTTCGCTGGGCAGGCCCTCCTTCCTGCCCAGTACCGTCACGCGATCGCCCGCGAGGCGGTTGAGACCGCCGCCTGCGGTCGCGAGCCAGGTGGCGCCATCGCGCGCGTGGACGACGGAGCGCACGTTGTCGTGGGAGAGGCCCTCGGGCGTGCCGAACACGACGAAGCTGCGATCGCGCAGGCGGCTCATGCCCCCGACCCACGTGCCGACCCACACGCTGCCTTCGCGATCGACGCGCAGGGTCCAGATCTGGCTGCCCGCAAGGCCGCCCGCCGTGGAGATCGACGTGAAGCGCCCGCCCGCCATGCGGCCCACGCCGCCGCCCCAGGTGCCGATCCACAGGCACCCTTGCGCGTCCCACGCGAGGTACGTGAGCTGGTCCGTGGGCAGGCCGTCCGCCGTGGTGTAAACGGTGACCTTGCCTTCGTGCACGCGCGCAAGGCCGCCGCCCGCCGTCGCCGCCCACACGCCGCCTTGCGGATCGGCCACGACCGAGCGCACCTCGCGGTGCGGGAATCCGTTGCCCGGGTCGAAGGTGCGGAACTTGCCCTCCGCATAGGCGACGAGCCCGCCACCCGTGGTGGCGATCCACAGCGTGCCGTCGCGGTCGAAGGCGAGCGCGCGCAGGCGGTTGGTCGGGAGCCCGTCCGCCGTCTTGAACACCTGCGTGGCGCCGTTCTGCACGCGAACCAGGCCGTTCTCGCTCGCGGCCCACATGACGCCGTCGGCGCCCTGCGCGAAGGCCCAGACGCGGCGGTTGCCGGTGACCTCGCTCGTGATGGCGGGCTTGAACTTGCCGCCGCGGTAGATCGAGGCGCCGCTTGCGTGCCCGATCCACAGGTTCTGCTGCGCGTCCTCCAGGAAGCCGAAGACGGGCTGCGCGGCGAGTTCCGGTGCCTGCGACCGCTCGAAAGGCGCGAAGCGCACGCCGTCGAAGCGCGCGAGGCCGCCGCCCGTGCCCACCCAGAGGTAGCCATCGCGCGTCTGGTAGAGGGACTGGACGGTGTTGCTCGGCAGGCCCTGCTCCGTCTGCCAGTTGTCGATCTTGTATTGCGTGAGGGCGGGAATGCTCCCGCCCGGTGTGGCCGCAAGCGCGCCAGCCGGAATGAGACCCGCCCATGCGGCGGACAGGAGCGCGCGGGCGGCGAATGCCCGCACGCGCGGGAAGTTCATGACGGAGGGCTTCGTTCTTGGATGCATGGGGAGCCTTGGCCCCGGCATTATGCCGTGCGCCACGGCCGACTCAGTTGAAGTCCGTCGGCCGCCCCAGGAAGAGGTAGAACGCGGAATCGCCCTGGAACGTCTTCCCCCAGCCGGCGTAGAACGGGCCTGCCACGGTATCGGCGCCGACGAAGACCGAACCGGCCTTCTTCACCTGTCCCCACTGGAAGCCCGTCGCGCGGTTCCACGCGTCGCCCGCCTCCAGCGAAAACCCCGTGTACCAGCTGCGGCCGAGCACGCGCGGCAGCTCGCCCATGCGGTAGTAGGTCACGAGGGACAGGCCCACCGCCTGCGAACCCGCGAGCGCGCCCACGGGCGTGCCGCTCAGGTTGAGGAACCCGCCAGCGCGAAGGAATCACGGTCCTCCTTCGCCCGCCCGCCGAAGGCGAGACCGAGCAGCGTGAGCCGGTCGAAGGTCACGGGCCACAGGAGTTGCCCCACGACCGTGTTCAGCTGCGAGCCCTCGCCCGACAGGTAATCCGTCCGCGTGGCGCTCACGCTCGCGAGATAGCCGCGCCGCGGGAAGTTCGCGTCGTCGAGCGTGTCGAACGTGGTGTCGAGCTTGAGGAAATTCGCGCTGTCCTTCGCGGGGGCGAGGTCCCGGCTGCTGATCGCCGGCGACGTGCGGAAGCGCTGGTGCCCCGCGAGCACGCGCGCGACGCCGGTGCTGCCCAGGCGCCTTCCGAGGGAAAACGCGCCCGACACCACTTCGTTCGTCACGCGGTCGGTGCGGCGGTTGCCGGTCACGAAGATGTCGTGGTCGGACTTGAGCGCCTCCACCACCGGCTCGACGAACCACGGGCTTCCGGGCCCGAGGGGCTGGTAGAAGCTCGTCATCACGCGGCGAAAGTCTCCCACCTGCAACTCGTTGCGCCACTCCGCGCCCCAGTCGTTCACCCAGGTGCGCGTGTGCTGCAGCGTGACCGAGAATCGCCCGTCGGTATGGAAGTCGGTGACGGCCCGCCCGCCGATGCGCAGGTAGTCCGGGCCCCAGGCCTTCTCCTCCACATCGATCACCGCCACCGTGCGGCCGCCACGGTTCTCGGGGCGCACGTCCACGCGCGCGAATTCGCCCGTTCCGTGCAGCGCGCGAGAGGCCTCCTCGTAATCCTGCGGGCTCGCCACGTTGCCCACGGCGACGTGCGTGCGGTTCGCGATCTCGTTCATCAGCGCCTGCGAATTGGTGCGCATCGTGCCGCGCGTCTCGATCGCCTCGATCACCGGGTCCGCGTGTGGCGCCTGCAGCCGGCGCACCGCATCCCACGCGGCGTACGCCTTCTCGTCGAGCGCGAGCGTTCGCAGGCGGGAGGCCATCGCGCGCGCCGCAGCCTCGCCCCGGGCGACGAGATCCTCCGCGCGCTCGAAATCGAAGAAGGTGAAGCCGGCCAGGTCGGGCGAGACGAGGATGTCCTGCGGCCGCAGTTCGCGCAGCGAGGCCGCCACGTTCTGCTCGGTGAGGATGTTGATCATCTGCTGCGCGACGCCGAACGCGGAGCCGAGCGCCTCGCGCGGCAGGAGCGGCGTGCCCACGTTCACCGCGATGATCACGTCCGCGCCCATTGCGCGCCCCACCTCGACGGGCAGGTTGCGCGTGAGGCCGCCGTCGCCGAGCAACCGGTCCCCGATGCGCGTGGGCGCGAAGGCGCCCGGCACGGACATCGAGGCGCGCATGGCCACCGAAAGCGGCACGTCGCGCAGCACCACCTGCTCGCCGCTCACCAGGTCGGTCGCCACCGCCCGAAGGGGGATGGAAAGCGCGTCCAGGTGCTTCGCCTCGCTGCCGGGGCGCGCCACCTGGCGCAGGAACGCCTCGACGTTTTGCGACCCGAAGGCCGCGCCCGGCAGGACGAGGCCCTCGCGCCCGATGCCGAACTCCGTCTGGCCGATGAAGCGCAGGTCGTCCTCCTTGCGCCGGAAGCTGAGGTTCTCTCGCGGCGGGCGCTCCGAGAAGATCGTGGCCCAGTCCGCCTCCCGGAGGATCGTTTCCATCTCCTCGGGCGTGCGGCCCGCCGCGTAGGCGCCCCCCACGATGGAACCCATGCTCGTCGCGGCAATGGCGTCGACGGGCACACGCAGTTCGCGCAGCACCTTCAGCACGCCGATGTGGGCGAGGCCGCGGGCGCCGCCGCCGGAAAGCACCAGGGCGTTACGGGGGCGCGAGAGCGAAGCCGGCGCGGGGCCGGATGCTTCGGCCGCGTGGCACCCGAGGGCGGGCACGCAGGCCGCCAGGAGTCCGGCCGCGAACGATGCGATGGGCCGCAGGAGAGCCATGGCGTCACCTCGGGGAAGCGTCGAACGGCTGGGAATCCCGCCGTGCGGCGCCAGTATCCACCGGGAAAGCGGCGCGCGGTAGGGCCGGTTCCGCCCAGGCCGAGGCGGGACGAACCCGCCCGGCCGCATGGGTCGGAAGCCCCATGCCCTGACTAACGACTTCGCCAAAATCAATACGCCGTTCCCGGGCAGGCCTACCATGGACCCCATTCCCCGAAAGGCACGCCATGAACACGACCCCAACGCCCGTTCCCGCCCCCATCCCGGAAGCGCCGAAGAAACACGACATGCTCCGGGAGATGCTGGCCGACGTGAACGCCAAGCTCCACGCCATCGGCGAGACGATCCTGGAAATGCAGGCGCACGGCGACATGCACGACGAGCACGTCAATCTCGCGAAGAAGGCGAAGGACCTGGCCGTCGATACCCACGCGAAAGTGGAGACGCTGCGCAAGGCCGGGTGAGGAAGGCCATCCGGTGAACACCGCCCAAGCCCTCAAAGCCGCGCAGAAGCTGCTCGCGTACAGCCAGTTCCTCGAGAAGCGCGATCCCGAGGAAAGCGCGCGGATCCTCCATGTCGCCAACCACGGCATGGCGGCCGTCACCGCCCATCTCCACGACCGGGCGGCCCCGGTCCCCGCGGAGGGACAGAACGCCATCGCGACGATGCTGGTGGAGGCGGACGCCATCCCCCACTAGGCGTGGGGGCAGGGCTCAGTCGAGCATCGCGAGCAGCCGGGCCAGTTCGCGGTCCAGGATCGCCTCTGCTTTCATCTCGCGTTGGCGGGCATCACCGCGACAGCCACTCCAGCACCTTCATGAAGAGACGCTCCGGCTCGATCGGCTTGCCCAGGTGGTCGTCCATGCCGGCCTCGAGGCACGCCCGGCGATCGTCCTCGAACGCATTGGCCGTCAACGCGAGGATGGGCACGCCGGCGTAACGCGGATCCTCGCGCAGGGCCCGGGTCGCCTCGATCCCGTTCATGCGCGGCATCTGCATGTCCATGAGAACGAGCGCGTAGGAGCGATGCCGCGCCAACTCCAGCGCCTGTTCGCCGTCCTCGGCCTCGTCCACCTCGAGGCCGGCGTGCCGCAGCAACTCCCGCGAAACCTCGCGGTTGATCGGCTCGTCCTCCACGAGCAGCACGCGCGTGCCCCCGAAGCGCGAGCGCAGCGTCCCTTCCGCGCCGCCCGCCGGCGTCGAAGCGTCGTCGGGCACGACGTCCCGCGCGGCCGCCGCGAGCCGCACCGTGAACCGGAACGTGCTGCCCACGGACGGCGTGCTCTCCACCCCGATCGCACCGCCCATCAGCTCCACGAGCCGGCGGCTGATGGCGAGCCCCAGCCCCGTGCCGCCGTACTTGCGCGTGAGGGAGCTGTCGGCCTGCTCGAACGGCGTGAAGAGGCGGGCCTGGTCCTGCGGCCCGATGCCGATGCCGGTATCGGCCACCTCGAAGCGCAGCACCGCGCCCGCTTCCACCGGCCGATCGACCGACACGCGCACCGTGACGCTGCCGCGCTCGGTGAACTTGATCGCGTTGCCCACGAGGTTCAGCAACACCTGCTCGAGGCGTAGCGGGTCGCCGGCGAAGCGCCGCGCGCGCAGCTCCGGTGCGATCTCGACGCGTAGCGGCAGGTCCTTGGCGCGGGCTCGCGACTCGCACAGGGCGACGACGTTTCCGACGACCGAGGCCAGCGCGAAGTCGATGTGCTCGATCGCGAGGCGCTCGGCCTCGATGCGCGAGATGTCCAGGATGTCGTTGATGAGCGAGAGCAGGTGCCGCGAGGCGCCCTCCACCTTGCCGAGCTGCTCGCGCGACTTCTCGTCCGCGGCCCGGCGCCGCGCCAGGTTCGTGAGGCCCAGGATGGCATTGAGCGGCGTGCGCAGCTCGTGGCTCATGTTGGCGAGAAAGGTGCTCTTGGCGCGACTCGCGGTCTCCGCCATCTCCTTGGCGATGGTGATCTCGGTGACGTGCTGCCGCTGCTGGGCGAGGAGGGAATTGATGGTCTCGACCACGACCGCCGTCTCGCCCTGCGCGGCCACGGCCAGCGGCTGGACCCGCTCGGGGGGCAGGCGGCGCAGTTCGTTGATGGCGTCGATCACCGCGACGAGCGGCCGCGTGACGAAGCGGGTGAGCGCGAAGTACAGGGTGCCCGTGCTCAGCAGGATGAAGCCCACGCCCACGGCCAGGACCTTGGCGTAGAGGTCCCTCAAGGCCCGGTCGATGCGATCCCGCGAATCGCCGACCAGCACCGCCCCGACGACCGAGCCGCCGGTGTCGTGGACGGGCGTCACCACCGCCGCGATGCGCCCCTCCGGCAAGTCGAGCTCGACTTGCCGCGCCTGCCCGCTCGCGATGCCGTCGGCAAGCTGGGGCAGCTCGAGCCGCTGCGCGGCCTTGCCGTTCGTGCCACTGCGGAAGATCGAACGGCCATCGGGGGCGAGCACCGCCACGATATCGATGCCCTCGTGGTTGGCGACGACCTTGTTGCACTGGTCCTCGAAGCCGACGATCTCGTCGGTACGCAGGCCGATGGCGAGGATGCGCTCGAACTGCGTCGCGACCTCGTGAGAGACGGCCTGCGATCGCTCGGCGATGGCCTGCGAGTAGGCCTGCGAGAAGAATCGCGCCGCGGAAAGCGTGACCGCCAGGACCGTGAGGACGAGCACCGTCCCGGCCACCAGCAGGATCTTGGCGCGAAGGCTCCCCATCAGGGCTTGTCCCATTCGAACGTGGCGATCACCTGCGCGGCGAGGAGCTGTTCGCTGCGGACGGCGATGCCGAGCTTCTTCGCCCGCGCGAGGCTGATCACGGGAAGGCCCTTGGTCGTCGCGCGGATCGGCAGGCTCGCGGGCGACTTGCCCTCGACCAGGATCTGGCGCGCCAGGCGCCCCGCGGCCAGGCCCTGCTCGCGTTCGGAGACCGTGACGGCCGCGAGCGTGCCGTAGTGCACGCGGTCGATCCAGAAACCCAGGTCGGGCAGGCGGGAGTTCTCCGCCGTCCAGCGCAGTACCTCCTGGTACGGCACGTTCTTCCCCGCGTGGTCCTTGAAGTTGAAGATGCCCACGAGGGCGATGCCGTCGGCGATGTCCGGGTAGGCCGCCATGCGCGCCTTGAACTCGTCGAACGTCCGGAGGGTTTCCCAGCCGACGATCGTGACCCCGGGTGGCAGCTTTGCCTCCTTCATGCGCTGCACGACCGGCCCCCACATCGCCGCCTCGTCCAGCACGACCACCAGGCGCTTCAGGCCCGGCACCAGCTTCTTCAGCAGCTGCACCGACTCGGCGAAGTGCTCGTGCTCGATGACGCCCGTCACGTTCCTCGCCTTGTCGAAGCCGTAGTGCGCCGGGGCCTTGTTCACGCCGCTGAAGACCTGCGGAATCGGCGTGTCGAGGTAGTGGCGCGTGACGAGCTCCTGCGCGTCGTCGTCGGTGGTGTAGACGAGGTCCGGCTTCCAGCTCTCGACCAGGGCACGGGCCTCGCGGCCGCGGGCGGCCATCGCCTCCGTCGAGGAGTATCGCTTCGTGTCGAGCGCGAAAACCTTGTACTGCGCACGGGGGTCGGCCAGGCCGGCCTTGAAGCCCTCGAGCTGCCCGTCCGTCCACCGCCACGGCGAGTGGTAGCTCATGACGTGCAGGATGCGAAGGGGCGCGGCGCCGTCGGCCGGCTTCTGCGCCGGCGCGCCGGCGGCGCAGGCCAGCAGGACGACGGCCAGCAGCCGTCCGATCGAGGTCATTCTCATGGCGGGACTCCTCTCGAATCCAGCTTAGGGTCGAGCAGGGCCCGGCAGTATGTCTTGGGTCAGGAATGCCCGAGAACGCAGTCCACGGTCCAAGGCCGGGAAAACACACCCCCTGCCTTCCGTCTACGGCATCCCCGGGGGAAAGCGAAGGGACGGCGCAGGCCCGGGAGCGCCGACTCGCCCGCGCGTAGAATTGGCGAGCAGAGGCTCCCTCCGCGCAGACCCGTCCGGAACCGGGGCCGTCGCCGCACGCGCATGTCGGCGGTGAACCAGAACAATTTCGGGACGCGGAGCACGCTTGAATTCCACAGGGTCCCCCGGCGAGCCGGCGCCGCCCGCCGAACGTGGGCCGGAACCGCCCCCTCATGTCGAGGCGAAATCGCCCTCCGAAGGGGCGACGGAGGAATCCGCGCGGGACGCGATCGTGCTCGCGACGCGCATCCCGGGCCCTGCTCGTGAACGCCGGAGGATCGCGCTCGCGCTCCTCATCTCGCTGCTGATCCACCTGCCGATCCTGGGACTCACCTTCGGGGGCGACGGTCAGGGGCTTCCGGGGTTCGGCTTGCCCTGGCAGGCGCGACGCGTGGCGGCGCCCGACTTGCGCGTGCTGCTCCTTCCGGCGCGGGAAACGGCTGCGGTGCCCGACGTGCCCGCGGCCGCCGAGCCGCTGCCGCCGATTCCGGTCGAGCCATCGATCACCCTCCCGGTGCCTTCACCTCCTGCCCCGCCCCGGACCCGGGCGGCCACGACGGTGGCGCTGGAATCCGAACCGAAAGCGGAGCCTGAACCCGTGGCACCGCCCACGCCCATGCCGGCGCCCCCCGATCGGCGCGCCGGCAGCTCACCGGCCTCCCCGCCGGAACCGGCCGTGATCGCCCAGGTGCAACCCGACGTGCGTACCTTCGTCGTCCCCGCGGCTCCCGAGGTGCCTGCGCCGGCGGACGCCGAGCCGCCCAGCGTCGAGAGCCCGGGGACGATGGCCCCGTCGCCGCAGGAAGCCGAAGAAGCCGCGCGGGCGAAGGCCGAACAGGAAGCCCGGGAGCGATCCATCGAATCGGCCCGGCTGGAGCGCGAGAGGCAGGAGTCGGCACGACGCGAGGCTTCACGACAGGAAGGAAGCGGCGCGGCAGGAAGCGGCACGACAGGAAGCGGCACGACAGGAAGCGGCACGGCAGGATGCAGCACGGCAGGAAGCAGCGCGACAGGAAGCAGCACGGCAGGAAGCAGCGCGACAGGAGGCTGCGCGACAGGAAGCGGCACGGCAGGAAGCAGCGCGACAGGAAGCAGCGCGACAGGAAGCAGCGCGGCAGGAAGCGGCACGGCAGGAAGCGGCACGGCAGGCCGCAGCCCGACAGGAAGCGGCGCGGCAAGCGGCAGCGAGGCAAGAGGCCGCCCGCCTGGAATCCGAACGGCAAGCGGCCGCCGGCAGGGAAGCGGCGAAGCTCGCCGAGGCCCAGGAAGCCGCCGCGAAACGCGAGGCCGTGCTGCGCGCGATCGGCAAGCAACTGGATGCGGAAGCCGCGAAGCGCGAGGCGGCATCGCGCCTGCCCTACTCGGTGAGCAGCGCGCGCCGGGGAAGGCTCTTCGGCCGCACCGATCCCAACGCCGAGCTCGTGCTGTACGCGGAGGCCTTCGTGCGCAAGATCCAGATGAACATGACTTTCGACATGGTCCGCGAGGCGGCGAAGCAGCCGCACACCAACCCGATGGTGACGGTGGCGGTGCGAAACGACGGCTCCGTCGAATCGGTTACCTTCGTGGTCTCGAGCGGCGTGCCGGCCCTCGACGAGGCGATCCGGCGCGTGGTGCAGAGCCAGGAGCACTACGCGGCATTCTCGCCCGCCCTGGCCCGCGAATACGACGTGGTCGAAATCCGGCGAACCTGGCACTTCGACATGGCGATCCGGCTGTACTGAGGGAGCGAATCCCGGACGTGTTTTCCCACATCTTCATCGGCGTGAGCGACTTCGAACGGGCACTCGCCTTCTACCGCGCGCTCATGCCGGTGCTGGGCATCGAAGAGCGTTTCTGCGACCTCGCCCGCCCCTGGGCCGGATGGCAATCGCACCCGGACCCCAGGCCCCTCTTCGTCATCGGGCGCCCCCACGACGGGCAGGCCCATGCGGCCGGCAACGGGCAGATGGTCGCGTTCCTGGCCGACAGCCGCGACGCGGTCGTGCGCGCGTATGAGGTCGCGTTGAAGAACGGAGCGACATCCGAAGGCGCGCCGGGACTTCGCCCCGAATACCACGCCCACTACTTCGGCGCCTACTTCCGCGACACCGAGGGCAACAAGCTCTGCGTCGCCTGCCATTCGCCACCCGGCTGAGGAGAACGGTCCCATGCCATTCGAAACCCACGAGGACTACTTCGCCGAGTGCACCGCCGAATCGCGGGACCGGCTGGCGAGCATCCAACGCGAAGTCGAGCGCCGCGTGCCCGGCGCGGTGCGATGCATCGCCTACCAGATGCCGGCGTTCAGGCAGCAGCGGGTGTTCTTCTACTTCGCGGCCTTCAAGAAGCACGTCGGCATCTATCCGCCCGTCACGCAGGACGCGGCGATCATCGCCGAGACCGCGCCGTATCGCGGTCCGAAGGGGAACCTGTCCTTCCCGCATGGCGAGGAACTGCCGCTGGAACTCATCGGCAGAATCGCCGAAGCGCTCGCCCGCCAGTATTCGGCCGGGCACGAAGAGACACGATGAGCAACCTTCCCGTCATCGCGACCGAAGTGGCCGCGTTCGAAGCGCGCCTCGGCATCCGGTTGCCGGAGCACTACAAGGCATCGCTGCTGGACGAACGCATCCGGCGAATCCTGTGCAGCAAGCCCGTCGGTTTCCTGCACCCGGGTCAGGCCATGGCGGACTTCGCCGATCTCACCGAAGCGCTTCGCGACCTGCACCCCGAATTCCCGCGCGATGGCGTCGTGCTTTCCTGCGGCGTCGACGGCGACACGGGCGAATTCAACCTGAAGTGGGGCTTCCTGCGCTTCCTGCTGCCCGACAGGAAGGATGCCAATCGGTTGGGCGATACGGTCTACGCTTGGGACTTGCGCAAGCGCCGGCAGTCCCGGGACTGCACGATCCAGCAGTGGATCGGCGCATCGATCGACTGCGCGGACGACGACCTCACGAGGAGCCTGGCCGTCGAGAAGCCGCGCGTCTTCGAGAACGACGAGCCGCTGCGAACCCGGCCCTGCGATCCCGAACTCATGGCCGCCCTCGCACGGCGCGGCGAAGCGGCCCAGGCCCGGCTATCGGTCCCGGCCGACCGGTGGCTGCCCTGCGCGCGGTTCGAGCTGAAGGGGTCCTTCGTCTCGATCGGCGACCTGGGGCAATCGCCCGATCCCCGGGGTGGCGTGCGCTTGCCGCCGGGGCAGTACGAGGCATCCGTGACACTGGCCGTCTCGCGCCTGGGCGACTGGCCCATCGTCTCGAAGCTGAGGCTGGCGCCGCCCCACGCGGGCAATGCCGTAGCGCTTCGGAAGATCGGCGACGTCGATGTCGACCTCGCGGCCATCGCCCTGCACGACCGCCAGGTGTTCCTGCGCAAATTCCCCGGGGATCGTCGCGACGCGTTCGCGCTGGCACTCGCGCAGGTGGCGCCGCGGCCTTGCCTCGTGGATACCGGCAAGGGCACCGACGTCCTGGTGATTCCGTCGGGCGATGGCGACGGAACCTATCCCGTCCACGCCCTTTCGCAAGGCGGCACGGTGATCGGCGTCGAGGTGCATTTCGACGGTTCGCACGACCGCGCCTGATCGGCGGGGCGGTCGTACGATGTCCGGGCTGCTTGACCGGCCCCCCGGGGTGCGCTATCAACGGTGAGTGCGGGAATGCCCTGGGTGCCTTTGCCCGGCACGCGGCCCGGGGACCGGAAGCATTCGACAGGGAGATCATCATGACGGGGTTACTTCGCGCGTTCGCACTTTCGGCGGTCCTGATCGGCGCAACCGGGCCTTCGCACGCCGCACCACAGGAGACGAGCACCGATCCGCTACTCGCCATCGATCTGAACCGCAGCGCCATCGTCTCCGACATCGTGAGGGCTTCGAGTCGCAGGCCGGCAGCCCCGGGGCAGCCAGGCTCCGGGAAAAGCTCGACAAGCTTCGCGCCGACCGCCTGCTCGCCGCGAGCCTCGCCTCCAGCCGCGTCTCGCTCGATGCCATCCTCGTCGAGGCCGAATCGCCACGGTCGCCGGCCTTCGCCTCGGTGCGCGAAAAGGCGCTGGGCGATGCCAACCGCGACCTCGTCTACACGCCGATCGTCCCCTGCCCCATCGTCAATACCTTCAGCAGCCCGATCGGGCGCCTGCCGGCGGGAAGCACCACGGCCTTCGATGCGATCGCGGCGGATTTCGCGCCGCAGGGCGGGCAGAACGCCTGCGCCACGCAGTTGCCGGCGAACACCGCGACCATCGCGGCGCAGATCGCGGTGGTGAGCCCGTCGAACGAAGGCTGGCTGAACCTCTGGCCCGTCGGTCAGGCACTCCCCAACAACGTCACCCTGGGCTACTACCGCAACCAGGCGGGTGACCTGCCCAACGTCGTCACCAACAGCGCGCTCGTGCCGCTTTGCATCGCCCCCTGCGCGGGGAACAAGGAATTCAATCTCTATACCGCCGCGGAGGCCGTGGTGACCATCACGGTGGTGGGCTATTTCGCGCCCCCGACGGGCGGGGCCGTGAGGAGCATCACCGCGGGCGCGGGGCTGACGGGCGGAACCGTCACCAGCACCGGAACGATCGGCCTCGCGACGACGAACCTCCTGCCGACGACGCCCTGCGCGACGAACCAGGTCCCGAAGTGGAACGGCAGTGCGTGGGCGTGCGCCGCCCTCAGTGATCCGCGCTTCGGCACCAATACCAGCCAAGGGCTCGCTTCCAATGGCCGCGAGTGCACGCTGGGCGAGATCATCCTGTCCGCAGGCTTCCGGGCCGCCGGAACTCCGGCCGACGGGAGGCTCCTCCAGATCTCCCTGAATGCGGCGCTGTTCTCCCTCATAGGCACGACCTACGGGGGCAACGGCACCACGAACTTCGCCCTTCCCGACTTGCGCGGCGCCGCCCCCAACGGGCTGACCTACACGATCTGCGACCTGGGAATATTCCCTTCGCTGCGATGAGGCCGGGTTCACGGATGTACCGCATTCCGGTGACTTGACCCGTTCGCCGGAGAGCCGCAATTTACCGGGCGAATGGGCAAGGCCTGCACGCCGTCGCCGGGCTGCCGGTGCCTTGGCCGTATTCGATCGACAGGGAGATCACCATGCCAAAAGTGCTTCGAGCGTTCGGAACCGCCGCGATCCTGCTCACGGCTGCCAGCCTCTCCCACGCCGTCACCCCTAAGACGAGCACCGATCCGCTGTTCGCCATCGACCTGAGCCGCAGCGCCATCATCGCGGACATCGTCAAGAGCTTCGAGGCGCCGGCCGGCAGCCCGGGGGCGACCCAGCTCAAGGAAAGGCTCGAGAAGCTGCGCGCCGACCGACTGCTCGCCGCGAGTCTCGCCTCCAGCCGCGTCTCGCTCGATGCCATCCTCGTCGAGGCCGAATCGCCGCAGTCCCCGACCTTCGCCTCGGTGCGCGAAAAGGCGCTGGGGGACACCAACCGGGACCTCGTCTACACCCCGATCGTCCCCTGCCCCATCGTCAACACCTTCACCAGTCCCATCGGGCGCCTGCCGGCGGCCAGCATCACGGCGTTCGACGCGATCGCGGGCGACTTCGCAGCGCAAGGAGGACAGAACAGCTGCGCCACGCAACTGCCGACCAACATGGCGGCCATCGCCGCGCAGATCGCCGTGGTCAGCCCCTCGAACGAAGGCTGGCTCAATCTCTGGCCCGTCGGGCAGACGCTTCCCAACAACGTGACCCTCGGCTATTACCGCGACCAGGCCGGCGACCTGCCCAACATCGTCACCAACAGCGCGCTCGTGCCGCTTTGCACGAGCGCCTGCGCCGGCGGCAAGGAATTCAATCTCTATACGGCCTCGGAGGCCGTGGTGACCATCGCGGTGGTGGGCTACTTCGCACCGCCGCTGGGCGGCGCGCCGGGCGCCGGGACGGTGACGAGCGTGGCGACGGGTACCGGCCTCACGGGCGGCCCGATCACCACCACGGGCACCATCAGCGTGGCCAACGGCGGCATCGGTTCGGCGCAGCTTGCGGACGGCGCCGTCACCTTCGCGAAGATCGCCGACGGCTCGGTGGGCCCGTCCAAGCTCTCCAGCGGCGGCGTCGGCCGCAACCAGGTCGATTCCTCCACGGTACAACTGCGGCTGTCGGCGATGTGCACGCGCGGCGTGCCGCTCATCGGCATCAACCAGGACGGCTCGCCCATCTGCGACAACCCGGCGCGAACGCTCGCGTACGCCACCGCCCGCACCTCGGTGGCGATCCGCGCGGACGGCCGGCCGCTCCTGGCGCGCGACGGCGGCAACCTCTACGACTGCGCGGATGCCAACTGCACCAGCGGCACCGAGATCAACCTCAACCTCGGCGGGGACGTCTCCATGGCCTTGCGGACCGACGGCCGCCCGGTGGTGGCCGTGGGCAACTCGTCCTCCCAGCTCCTCGCGATCTGCGGCGACGCCACCTGCAGCATTGCGGCGCCGGTGGTGGTGCGCACGCTGGATTCGGGGAGCATCGGGACGTTCTCCGTGCTGGCGCTGCGCGCGGACAACACGCCGCTCGTCAGCTATTTCGAGTTCTCCTCCGGCCAGACCCGCCTGTACGTCTGCAACGATCCGACCTGCGCGTCCGGGACCATCCGCACGATCACCGCGAGCCCCAGCTACACGCCGAGCGCCATGCGCATCCGGCCCAACGGAACGCCCGTGATCACGCTGCGCAACTATTTCGGCGGCGGGCACGCGTTGTACGACTGCAACGACGCGGGCTGCAGCAGCGGGACGATCCGCGGGCTCGGCACCGGTACCTCGCTGCGCTTCCAGATGGGCCTCGCCGTGCGCAGCGACAATCGCGCGGTCGTCGTCAACTACGGGCCGGTGATGCACGACTGCGCGGACGCCGCCTGCACGACCAACACGGCCAGGCCGTTCGACACCGGGGAATCCGTATTCGCTTCGGCGGCGGCCATTCGCAGCGATGGGCGGCCCCTGCTGGCCTACGGCAGCGGCTTCGGCGGGGTCAAGCTGTTCGACTGCGCCGACGCCGCCTGTACCTCCGGAACGGTGCGGGCGGTCGACCAGCCGCAGAATTTCTTCAGCGACCAGGAGATCTCGCTGGCGCTGCGCCCCGACAATCGACCGGTCATCGCCTACCCGACGGGTTCGTCGGGCGTGCGGCTGCTGATCTGCCAGTCCGTCACCTGCCAGTAGGGTGTGCCGAGGGTACGGGATCCACGCGAGCGGGCCGGCATAGGCCTCTATCGCCGCGATACACTGGGCTTCCATGGCCGGAAGCTCGCCCCGAAAGCGCAACCCGATGAAACGCGCACTCGCCGTCACGGCAGTCGCGCTGCTCGCGGGCTGCGCCCTCGCACCACCGGCCCCCGACGACGGGAAGCTCGGCCGCGCCGAGGGCTACCCCGTCGGCACGGCGCGCACCTGGTTCACCGACGAATCGGTGCGCGTGGGCTCTTTCAGCGCGCAGGGCGAAATCCCGGGCATCGCCAATGGCCGCGCCAACGTCCTCGCCCCCGCCGCCAAGCCGATGCCGCTGCCGATCGCGAAGGCGGAGCCCGCCTACCGCTGGCGAACGGCCACCGAGCACGGCCTCACCGTCGACGACTACCTCGCCCGGCAACGCGTGATGGGCCTTCTCATCGTGAAGGACGGCGTGGTGCAGGTGGAGCGCTACCAGTACGAGCGCACGGCGCAGCACCGCTTCACCTCCATGTCCATGGCCAAGTCGATCACCTCGCTCGCGGTGGGGATGGCGCTCGCCGAGAAGCGCATCGCCTCGCTCGACGACAAGGCGGCGAAGTACGTGCCCTCGCTCAAGGGAACGCTGATCGGCGGCACCTCCATCCGCCACCTGCTGCGCATGTCCACCGGGGCGAAGTTCACGGAGGAATACGACGGCAGGGACGACTCGGCCCGCTTCAACGGCGTGATGATCCGCGAAGGCATCGAGAAGGCGCTCGCGACCGTGGCCAACCGCGAGGCGCCTGCCGGCACGAAGTTCTCCTACGCGAGCGTGAACACGCACGCGCTGGGGGCGGTGGTGAAGGGCGCGACGGGCCTGACGCTCTCGCAGTACCTCGAGCCGCGCCTGTGGCAGGCGATCGGCGCCGAGACCTCGGCCCTGTGGCGCGCGGATCGCACGGGGCTCGAGATCGCGGGCGGGCACTTCAACGCGACGCTGCGCGATTACGCCCGGCTCGGCATCGTGCTCGCGAACGACGGCAGGCGGCCCGATGAGCCGGACCGCGCGCCGATCGTTCCCCTCGACTACCTGCTCGACGCGACGGACTGGCACCGCGTGCCGCCCGCTTTCCGGCCGGGCAAGGCGACGCCCTACCACGGCTACGGTTACCAGTTCTGGCTCTTCCCGGGCGAGCGGCGGCGCTTCGCGCTGCTGGGCGTCTACGGGCAGATGATCTTCGTGGACCCGCAGGCGAAGCTGGTGATGGTGCAGGTGAGCGCGAACGCGACGCCGAGGTCGGGGCGCACGTCGCTCGCGAAGGAAGCGGATGCGTTCTGGCGAGGGGTGGTGGGGCACTACGGGGCCTGGTGACACAGGCCAACGGTCGCCCTTGCCACGGCTCCCACGCGGTGGCATCGTTGAATCGGCGCCCTTGGGGATGAGGCGGCCGTTCCGAGCACAGTTCAGCTCCAATCCCACCCTGAGAACCTTGCCCTCCCCATGCCCCACCGCGTCATCTGGGAATCCAAGCAGTCCGTCTGGACGAAGTTCAGCGGGATCGTGACCTATGTCGAGACCCTCAACGCGACCAACGCGCTCTACAACAACCCGCGTTGCGACGACGTCCTTCACGCCTACTGGGATTTCACGGAAATCGACGGCTTCGTGGTCGACGAGAGCGAAGTCGAGGAGATGGCGAGCGTGGATAACGCCGCGAGCCTCTACTTGCGCCCCATGAAGGTCGCCTTCATCCTGAGCGATCCGGACCTCGTGGCCCTGGCTGAGCAGTACATCGCGCAGATGCGCGACCTGGGCAGCCCCTGGAGAACCGGATCTTCCCGAGCATGGAAGACGCGCGGGATTGGATGGCCTCGACGCGTTGATCCCCGACGACAAGCTCCCGCCCACCCTCGCCGCCGTCGTGCGCGAGCAGTCGGGCATCCCGTGGTCCCGTGCGCGCCGCCTGTGCGAGGACGGGCGCGTCACCGTGGATGGCGTTCCTTGCCTCGACCCGGCGGCGCGCGTGAAGCCCGGCGCCGTGGTGGTCGTGAACGAGCACGCGCCCAAGCGGCGCAAGGGGCCGCTACCCGCGGAGGCGATCGTGTACGCCGACCGGGACCTCGTCGTGATCGACAAGCCGGCGGGCATGCTCAGCGTGGCCGACGAGGCCGGCAACAAGGACACGGCGGCCGACCACGTGCGCACCGAACTGCGCAGCCGCGGCGAGCGCGACCGCGATGCGCCGCTCGGCATCGTGCATCGCCTGGACCGGGACACGAGCGGCCTCATGGTGTTCGCGCGAACCGCGGAGGCCAAGCGCGTGCTGGCCGCGATGTTCAAGGCCCACGACATCGAGCGCGTGTACCACGCCATCGCCCACGGCAAGGTGCTTGCCGCGCGGGTGGACACGCACCTGGTGCTCGACCGCGGCGATGGCCTGCGCGGATCTCACGGGCACTACCGTCGCGCCAAGGAGGAACCCCCGGTGGAGGCGAGGCAGGCCATCACGTTCGTGAAGCCCCTCCAAGCCCTCGAAGGCGCCACGCTCGTCGAGTGCCGCCTGGAGACCGGCCGCCAGCACCAGATCCGCATCCACCTCGCGGAGCTGGGCAACCCCATCGTGGGCGAGCGGGTGTACATCCGGGACTACCGGGGAGCGAAGATCGAATCGGCGCGGCCGATGCTGCATGCGAGGAAGCTCGCGTTCGCGCATCCGCGTACAGGCGCGCCGCTATCGTTCGAGCGGGACCCGCCGGAGGATTTCGAGGGGATGCGGCGGTTGCTGAAGGCGCGCGATGCGGAGCGGGGTCCGCCCGGCGCCATGCCAGCCTGAGTCCGTTCAGGCAGCGCCGCGCATCGAGGCGCGCACCACGCGGCCGATCGTGAGCCCCTGCACGAGGATCGACGACACCACCACGCAGTAGGTCAGCGTGAGGATCGTGTCGCGCTCCGGGCCGGGGGGAAGCGACAACGCCAGCGCGACCGAAATGCCGCCCCGCAGGCCACCCCAGGTCAGCACGCGCCAGGATCCCGCCGGGAGCCCCAGCCGCTCGCCCAGCGCGCTCATCGGCAGGCCCACCGAGAGCCACCGGGCGGCCAGCGTCACGACGATCGCCACGCCACCGGCCGCCAGCAGCGAAGGCGAGATCGAGACCAGCAGGACCTCCATGCCGATGAGCACGAACAGCACGGCGTTGAGTATCTCGTCGACCAGCTCCCAGAACATGTCGACGTAGCGCCGGGTGACGTCCGACATCGCATCGGCGCGGCCGAAGTTGCCGACGATGAGCCCGGTCACCACCATGGCCAGCGGACCGGAGACGTGCAGGTGGTTCGCGAGCGCGTAGCCGCCCGTCACGGCGGCCAGGGTGAGCAGCACCTCGACCTGGTAGTTGTCGACGCTCTTCAGCAGGGTGTAGGTGAGGAACCCCAGCGCGGCGCCGAACACGATGCCACCGCCCGCGTCGCGCAGCAGCAGCATGCCCGCCGCCTGGGGCGTCGGCGGCACGCCGCTCGCGAGCATCTCGACCAGCACCGCGAAGATCACGACGCCCACGCCGTCGTTGAAGAGCGATTCGCCGGCGATCACCAGCTCGAGTTGCTTGGGTGCGCCGGCGGACTTGAGGATGCCCATCACCGCGATGGGATCGGTGGGCGAGATGAGCGCCCCGAAAACGAGGCAGTAGCCCAGCGCGAGCGGCAGCCCCGCCCACGCCAGCACCTGCCAGAGCCCGAAGCCCACCAGCAGCGTGGAAACGAGCGTACCCACGAGGGCCAGCCCTGCGACCGAACCGCGCTGCGCCTTGAGATCGCCGAGATTGACGTGCAGGGCCCCCGCGAACAGCAGCAGTGACAGCATGCCCTGCATCAGCACGTCGGAAAAGTTGATGGAGCGCAGCAGCGACTCCTCGTACTGTCGCAGGGCCCCACCCACGCCGGCCAGGTCGAGCGCGACGATCAGGAGGGACAGCAACAGCGCGATCACCATCACGCCGATCGTGGTGGGCAGGCGCACGAATCGGTGGTTGAACCACGCGAGCAGCGCGGTGATGACGAGGCAGGTGGCGGCGATGTCGAGCATGGGTGTGTGTCGCAGTGGGGGCGATCCCCAATGCAAAGCCCCGCGACTTTCGCGGGGCTTTGCGGAGTGGCCGCGTTGCCGCGGCATCCATTTGTCGCGTTACCGCGACGTAGTCCGGGCGTCGTTCACCGGCTTAAGGGTCGTCCTGTCGTGTGTGTCATCGATAGCGCACCTCCCTTGTCGTGGTTGGTCGGGGTACCGGGCCCGTTGCGGGCCCCGATACGCTTTGCAGCACCCACGAATCCACAGTACGCCCCGCGCGATCGATGAGCAAGGCCGAAATGCAGGCATTCCGCCGCCCTCTTCCGGGCACCTTCATCGCATCTTTCGGGTTCAGGCCCATACTTCCCGCATGAAACCCCGAATGCCGTTGGAAGCCGGCCTGCCCCCCGCCCTGGAGGGCGAACGCATCCGCTTCGGCGGCGTGAACTGCTACGTGAAGGGGAGCGGCCCGCCCCTCGTCCTGGTGCACAGCATCAACGCGGCGCCGTCCGCCGCCGAAATGCGCCCGCTCTACGAGCACTACGGCGCGACCCGCACCGTCTTCGCCATCGACCTGCCGGGATTCGGCCTCAGCGACCGGTCCGATCGCCTCTACACGCCGCGAGTGATGACGGACGCGCTGCATGCCCTGGCCGAGCAAGTGGAAGCGCGCTGTGGCGCCCTACCCATCGACGCGCTCGCCGCCTCGCTCGGCTGCGAATTCCTGGCGCGCGCGGCCGTGGAGAAGCCGGAACGATGGGGCCGGCTGGCCTTCGTGAGCCCGACCGGCTTGAGCGGCTCCACGCCGCGTCGGGGCCCGCCCGGCAGCACGCGGGCGATGCCGTGGCTGCACGGGCTGCTCGGCAACGCGATGTGGAGCGAGGGGCTCTATCGCAGCCTCACCAAGCCCTCGGTGATCCGCTACTTCCTGGGTCGCACCTGGGGCAGCAAGTCCATCGACGAAACCCTGTGGGCCTACGACGTGCTCACGACCCGCCAGCCCGGCGCGCGATTCGCGCCGCTGCACTTCCTGTCCGGCGGCCTGTTCAGCCACGACATCCACGTCATCTACGAAGCGCTCTCGCAGCCCGTGTGGATGAGCCACGGCGTGCGCGGCGATTTCACGGACTTCCGCGCCAAGCGGCTGGTGAAGGACCGCGGCAACTGGAAGACGACGGTCTACCCGGCGGGCGCGATGCCGTACTTCGAGTTGCCCGCCGAGTTCTTCCGCGACTTCGACGCTTTCCTGGCGGGGTAGCCACCCAGCCGAACCGGCGCCCAATCGTCCGGCGCCCCGGGCGGAGCTGGCCCTTGATGTAGCAGACGAAGCCCTCGCGCGGGGACTTCTCCGCAGCGCGACCAACCGAATGGGCAAACGCCTCAGCGACGGGAACCTGTTCGCGCCGGAGTCCGACGGGCGCCGCGCTCGATGGGGCTCGCAAGGCCTCGCACGATCTCGAGAAAAGCCTCAACCGCCCGCGCCGTCCGGCGCACCTCGAGGCACACGACGTGCGTCTCCGTCCAGACATCCACGTTCGACAGCGTGAGCTTGTGCAGGCGTTCGTCGTGGGCGAGGCCCGGCTCCGAGACGACGCCGATGCCGATGCCCTTGGCCACGGCCTCGCGGATCGCCTCGCGGCTGCCCAGCTCCATCACGACCCTCGGCCTGACGCCGGCTCGCGACAGCGCGGCCTCGAAGGCCTTGCGCGTGGTCGAGCCTTCCTCCCGCACGATCATCCGCTCGCCTTCGAGCTGCTCGATGCGGATGGAGCGTCGGCGGGCCAGGGGATGGTCCCGCGGCGTGAATACCACGACCCGGGACCGCCGGAACGGCACGCTGTGGAGCCGCGCATCGTCGGCGAAGTGGGCAAGCACGGCCACGTCCGTCCGGAAGTCGAGCAGTTCCCGGAGCACGGCCTCGGAGTTGCCGAAGCGCACCTGCACCTGCATCGCCGGATACTGGCGGCTGAAGCTCGCGATCATGTCGGTGGCGTCGAAGGGCCCCACCGCGCCGACCTTCAGCATGCCGGAACGCAAGTCGCCGGCGTCCTTCAGCAGGTGGAGCGCGTCGGCCTCGATGCTCGCGAGCGGCCCGGCCACCGCCAGCAGCCGCTGGCCGGTTTCCGTGAGCGTGACGCCGCGGCCGATCCGGTGGAACAGCTCCACGCCGTATTGCGACTCCAGCAGGCGCACCTGGCTCGTGAGCGTCGGCTGGCTGACGTGCAACAGTCGGGCGGCCGCCGTGAAGCCGCCCGCCTGAGCCACGGCGAGGAAGGAACGCAGTTGGGTCAGTCGCATAGCTTTGCTCTATGGAAGTACACAAATAATTGTATTGGAGTTATGGAAGCCCCGCGGCAATACTGGGCCGCCATGACGACCCG
The DNA here is from genome assembly GCA_016711875.1 of Betaproteobacteria bacterium. Taxonomy (GTDB): domain Bacteria; phylum Pseudomonadota; class Gammaproteobacteria; order Burkholderiales; family Usitatibacteraceae; genus FEB-7. Next base: position 1,170,772 of record JADJSD010000003.1, read on the forward strand.
AAAACCCAACATCCTGCTGGTGCTTGCGGACCAGCTTCGCGCCTGCTCGGTCGGCTACGCCGGCGAGGAGCCGGTCATCACGCCGCACCTGGACCGCCTCGCAGGGCAATCGGCCGTCCTCACGACGGCGGTGTCCCCGACCCCGGTCTGCACGCCGTACCGGGGCTCCCTGATCACCGGCCGCACGGCGCTCTCGCTGGGCCTCGTCCTCAACGACATCCCGCTCGCCACCACCGAGACCAGCCTCGCCCATGCCGTCACGCGCGCCGGCTACGACACCGGCTACATCGGCAAGTGGCACCTGAACGGCGGCGACCGGCCGGCCTGGGTACCGCCGGGCCCCCCGCGCCAGGGCTTCGACTTCTGGGCCGCCGCGAACTTCGACCACAACTACGACCGCTCCGTGTACTTCATGGGCGATTCGCCCGAGCCGCTCACCTGGCCGGGCTACGACGCCGAATCCCAGACCACGCTCGCGATCGACTACATGACGCGGCACCGCGCCAGCGAGAAGCCCTTCTGCCTCGTGCTTTCCTGGGGTCCGCCGCACCACCCCTACCGGACGGTTGCGAAGAACTACCTCGATCTCTACGACCCCGACGCGATTCCCGCTCGCGCCAATTGCCCCGACCCGCCGCGCCAGGATCTCTGGGGCTACTACGCCCAGACCACCTTCCTCGACGACCAGATGGCCCGGCTCGTGGCCGCGCTCGATGCGCTCGGGCTTGCCGACGACACCATCCTCGCCTTCACGTCGGACCACGGCGATATGCACGGCTCGCACGGCGTGTACAAGAAGCAATGGCCGTGGGACGAATCGATCAAGGTCCCGTTCCTGCTGCGCTACCCGGGAACAGTCGCGGGCGGCACGCGATTCGATTTCCCGCTGAGCGCCATCGACATCATGCCGACGTTGCTGGGCATGGCGCAGGTGCCCGTCCCCGCCACCGTGGAGGGAGTCGATCTCTCGCCGTTCATCCGCGGGGAGCGCAACGACGCACCGCCTGCCGTGCTGCTGATGAACCCCTGCCCCTTCAGCATCGGCGACCCGCGCGGCCCCGACCAGGTGCCCGCCTTCCAGGGCATGCGCATGGAGTATCGCGGGGTGCGCACGCGGCGGCACACCTACGCCCGGACCATCGACCGGCCGTGGCTGCTCTACGACAACCTCGAGGATCCCTTCCAGATGCGGAACCTCATCGACGAGCCGCAGTGCCGTGGCCTGGCCGTGAAGCTGGAAGGGCAGATGCAGGCGCTCATGGCGCGGATCGGCGATCGCTTCCTGCCCAAGGAGGATTACTACCGGCAGTTCGGCATCGAGTTGGACCACCGGGGCAAGGTGAAAGGAATCATCGAGAACCCTTACGACCGGCTCGGCTGACCGGGCCTTTTCCCACCGCACCGAGGAGTCCGCCATGACGCAGCGCTTCCGCTCGATCGTTTGCCGTGCACTGATGCTCGCCGCCGCACTGGCCGCTCCCACCGCCCTCGCCCAGGGCTATCCCGACAAGTCGGTCCGCGTGATCGTCCCGTTCTCCGCGGGCGGTTCGACCGACACCGTCACGCGCATCATCGCGCAGAAGCTCAGCGCATCGATGGGGCAGAGCTTCGTCGTCGAGAACCGCGGAGGTGCCGGCGGAAATCTCGGCGCCGACCTGGTGGCCAAGTCCAAGCCCGACGGCTACACGATCCTCGCCGCCGCCGGATCGTTCGCGATCAACGCGTCCCTTTACAAGAGCCTGCCCTTCGATCCGCTCAAGGACTTCGATCCCATCATCCACATCTGCACGGTCACCGGGATCGTCGTCACGCACCCCTCGGTCCCCGCGACCACCGTGCCGGAACTGATCGCGATGGCGAAGGCGAAGCCCGGCACGATCAACTTCGCCTCCGCGGGAAGCGGCACCGTGATCCACCTGGCCGGCGAGCTGTTCAAGACGATGGCCCAAGTGGACATGACCCACGTGCCCTACAAGGGCAGCGGCCCGGCGCTGGCAGACCTGATCGGCGGCCAGGTGCAGGTGATGTTCGCCAATATGCCCGGGACGCTCCAGCACGTGAAGACCGGGCGCCTGCGCGTGCTGGCGGTGACGAGCGAGAAGCGATCGACGTTGCTGCCCGAGACGCCGACCGTGGCCGAAGCGGCATTGCCCGGTTACAAGGCGTCGACCTGGTTCGGCATCCTCGCCCCGGCCGGCACGCCCCCGGACGTGGTCGCGAAGCTCAACCGCGAGCTCGCCAAGGCGCTGGCCTCGCCGGACCTCACGGAACACCTGCGCATGGAAGGCGCCGAGCCGACCGGCGGAACGCCGGAGCAGTTCCGCGCCTTCCTCAAGGAGGACATCGAGCGCTGGGCCGCCGTGGTGCGCGCCTCCGGCGCGAAGGCGAATTGATGTCCCTCGGCAAGAAGCTCTTCTCCTTCGCCGTCATCGCCGATACCCATGTGAACCAGGAGGAGGGCAAGGCCTCCTCCGATTTCGCGGTCAATCGCCTCGCGAACGCGCGCAACCGCTACGTCATCCACGCGCTGAACCGGGCGAAGCCGGCCTTCACGCTGCACCTGGGCGACATCGTCCACCCGACGCCACACCATCCCGGCTTCGCCGACGCCGCCCGTTCGTTCCACGCGCTGGCCGCCGCCCTCGAGTGCCCGCTTCACCTCACGCCGGGCAACCACGACGTCGGCGACAAGCCGGGCGACTGGCTGCCCGTGCCCTCCGTGAGCGACGAGTACCTCGCGATCTACGAGCGTCACTTCGGCAAGCCCTATTACGCCTTCGATTCCCACGGCTGCCATTTCGTGGTGATCAACGCCCAGGCGCTCAATTCGGGGTTGCCGTGCGAGGCGGAGCAGAGGGCGTGGCTGGAGAGCGACCTCGCCGCCCACGCGGGCCAGCGCACGTTCCTGTGCACGCACTACCCGGCCTTCCTCTTCGACCCCGCCGAGCCGGGGCACTACGACAACATCGACGAGCCGGGCCGCTCGTGGCTCCTTGGCCTCGTCGCGCGGTACGGGGTCGAGGCGGTGTTCGCCGGGCACGTGCACAACTTCTGGTACCACCTGCTGGGCGAGACCGAGTTCTACCTGCTGCCCTCGACGGCCTTCGTGCGCCTGGACTACAGCGAGCTGTACCGCGTGGGCCCGGGCCCGGAGCGCGGACGCAACGATGCGCCCAAGCTGGGCTTCCTGATCGTCGACGTGCACGAGCACGGCCACGTGGCCCACCCCTTGCGGACCCAGGGTGCGTGCCTCGGCCCGGATGAAAAGCCCCAGGACGTCGAGACGCTCCCGCCCGTCCACTCGCGATCCGTGTCGCGATCGCCCCTGGGCATCGACCTGCGCCATCCCTGGGCCGAGATCGTCGATGTCGTCGCGAGCGGCGCGCTGGACGAGTTCTCGCGCAAGCGAGCCCGCAACGACGATCCGCTGATGGCCCTGTGGGAGATGGGCATCCAGCGCCTGCGCGTGCCGCTCGCGGACCTGGACGACGCCCGCCTGCGCGAACGCATGCGGGTGCTGAAGCGGGCCGGCGCCCGGTTCACCGTCTACTCGCACAACCTCCCGGCCGGGTCGCTGCGGCAATCGCTCCTCGACCACGCCCACCTCGTCGATGCCTGGGAAGTGATCGCCCCGATGGCCGGCATCGAGGCGCTCGCCGCGCAGGTGGCCGACCTGCGGCGCGGGCTGCCCTTCGCGGTCCGGCACTCGAAGCTGCGCCGTCCCGAGGACCGCCTGCACCACGGCGACCGGGCGCGCCACGTCATCGAACACGGCTTCTACCTGGCCGAGCGCGAGCAGGTCGAGGCACTGCGTTCGTCGCCCGGCGCCTATCGCGCGGCCTTCGATGGCGGCGTGTTTCGCGTCTCGCGCGGCCAGCGGCCCTGGCACGAGATCGGTAGGCTGGCCGCGGCGGCGGCAGGCGATACGCGTGACGAGGCTTACGTCCGCCTCGCAGCCGACAACCCGGCCGAGGCCCAGGACGACGACCTGGCCAACGCCAACCGCGTGGCCGAGACGCTCTTCACGGCCCATGCCTGCGTGGGCATCGGCGTGTGGCTGGATACGTTCTGCGACGTCGATCGCGGCTACTTTCCGCGCACCGGCCTGGTCGATCGCCGCTACAACCCCCGGCTGGCGGGCAAGGTGTGCCGCAATCTGAACAGCGCTCTTTCGGGCGGTCTCGATCGTGTGAAGGGGATGCACGAAGCCGAGTCCCGCTCCGCGCGCACGCTCATCCTGGAAACCTCGGACGGCGTCGTCGCGCTCGTGCTGCCGCACGAATCGGGCGAATTGCGATCGATCACACTGCATCGAGCCGGCACCGCTCGCTCGGGCCCCGCCAAGTGGATCGATCTCGCGTCCGGGACGATCACCGCGGCGAGCTGGCGAGTTGGGGAGAGCGAACCACCCGCGTTGAACTTCGAGGAACCGAGGCCCTGCACCGGGCCGGCGCTGGTGATTCTCAAGGAATCCGGTTTCCTCTCGCCCGCATAAGGCTTGCGGCCGGATGTCCCGGACAGGTCGGCGCCACCGATTGACATACCATTGGGGATTCCGCTCAACACGTCTGGGCGACCCGTGGCGCGTCATTTACCGGGTGGTGGCCGAAGACCTGCTGTTCCAGGTGGCGTCCGTAACCGCCCACGATTACCGGAGACCCTGATGAAAGACTTTCGCCCCGCCAAGAAGCGCGTCACCGTCACCGTGGGTGAATCGGTCCGGATCCTTCGCGAGCTTCAGGAGTTGCGCCAGAACCCGTTGGCCGAGGCCTCCGGCATTGCCCAGGCCACCATCTCCGCCATCGAGAACGATCGCGTGCGCCTCGGCGTCGAACGCGCCAAGGCGCTGGCCCGTGCCCTCAAGTGCCACCCCGGCGTGCTGGTGTTTCCCGGTTGGGAGAGGCCCAAGGGAAAGGCGGCGTAACGCCTTGCGCGAGGGGTGCTTCGCTTGGCGTCCGGTGCAGCTATCCGCCGACGATGTGAATGCCCATGTCCCTCAGTTCCCTCACCAGGCGGGAGATGCGCGCCAGGAGCAACTCCATGTCTCGTGCCGTCACCGGCATGTCGGCCACTCGCTCACGAGCGACTGCAACCTGCACGTAATTCCAGCGAAGCAGCTCGCGATTGAACTCGATGTCCTTCTCCCGATTGGCATGGCACTTCGAGAGGAAGAGATCCGTCGGGTCGAGGCACAGGCCCACCAGTTGGTGGCCTCCGGGTTCGACCGGCCCTCCCAGCCGGGTGGTGCGGGGGCGCCCGCGCGGGTAGATGTCCGCCTCCATGGACGCCTTGAGCCTTGCTGGGGGCGCGGGCACCGCGCCCAGGATCGACTGGCTGCCGACCACGACGAACTCGTACCAATCCGTGACCTCGCCTGCGGCGCGAATGATGTGCTCGAGGTCCTCGCGATTCATGGCGTTGGCCGGGTCACGCCTCGGCAGCGGCGCTTTCGTGAATCGAAAGGTTTACGCCCGCCTTGAGTTCGCGCACCTCCCGGAGGATTCGCAGGCGCGTCTCCTCCGGCAGCATCGTCACGATCGGCGAAGCCTGGCGAAGCTCCTGGGCGCGGCGCGTCTTCAGCAGCACTTTCTTCCAATCTTGGCGATGCAGGATCACCTTCCACTCGTCCCACAGCGGCTGCGAGGCCGAAGGCCCGCGCGCCTGCCAGCGTTCCAACGTCTTGAACGCCCGCGCCACGAGTTCTTCCGGGTTCTTGCGGATGAGCGCCACGGCCTCGCGATGCAGCATCATGCTCTGCAAGTCCTGCGCCGCATGACGGTTAGAGCCCGTCGACACGACGATGGGCGTGTGCCGGGACCGATCATTCGTTTGGCGCACCGCATCGCTGCCGACGAGCGCGAGGTCGCCGGCTAGCCCCAGGCACGAAAGCACGCGCAGGTAGGTTCCCATGGTGGGCGCGGGCTCGCCGGCTTCCACGGCACTCAGCGTGGTCCGGGAAATTCCCACCTGCTTCGCCAGCGCCGCGGACGACAGGCCCCGGGCCCGGCGAGCCTGCCTGAGGCGATCGCCGAGTTGGAGGAGCAACTGGCGCTCCAACGAGGTGTTGAGGTGTCCAGGAGAGGGCATGTCCAGCATAATAGGCTAATCATGCCAATTTGTCCATTATGCTGGACATAGCTCCAGGCGGTACCTGCAACCCGGCTCAGCGCCAGGCTAAGCCTTGCCCTTCCCCGCCACCCAATCGTCCGCCGCCCCCGGCGGAATCCTCGGATGCTTCGCCAGGCTTTCCTGGAAAGCCGCCTGCATCTTGCGCATCGGCCCCCGCACCCACCCCTGCGTGCTGTTCACGTCCGTCTCTTCCTTCGGGTCCTGCACCACGTTGAAGAGGTACGGCACCTCGAGGTGAACCACGCCGGTGTTGGGTTCGGTCTCCCACAGCATGTGCATCTTCCAGTTGCGCCACTTGAGCGCGCGCAGCTGGTCCTTGATGTAGTAGACGAAGCCTTCGCGCGGGGACTTCTCCTCTTGCCCGTGAGGAAGGGCGTGATGTCGAGGCCGTCGATCGGCCTGTCGTCGGGCACCTTCGCACCGGCGTTCGCGAGCAGGGTCGTGAAGAGATCCGTCACGTGCACCATCTCGTTCGTGACGCCCGGCTTCACGCGTCCCGGCCAGCGCACGATGAGGGGAACCCGAAGCGCCCCCTCCATCGCCGTGTGGTACGTGCCCGTCCAGGGGCCCGCGGTGCCGCGCCAGGGGCGGCGGAACTCCGGGCCGTTGTCGCTCGCGAAGATGAAGAGGGTTTCCTCCTCCAGCCCCGCCTTCGCCACCGTGTCGATCACCTCGCCCACGCGGTGGTCCATCTCCACCATCGAATCAGCGAAGTCGCCCTGGCCCGTGCAGCCGGCGAAATCGCGATGGGGCAGCGTCGGGTAATGAAGCTGCGTGAGCGGCAGGAAAAGGAAGAAGGGCTTGCCCGCGCTGCCGTTCTTCACGACGAACTCGCACGCCATGCGCGTGAAGTCGCCGTCGATTCGCCTGCGCATCTCGAGGTCGTAGGGTGCTACCTTGCGCACGGCCTCGCCGCGATCGCCCGCCTCCACGTACGGAATGTCCACCACGGCCGGATCGAACCCGAGGGACTCCGTGAACATGCTTTCGTTGGTGGTGCGCGAGATGCCGTACCAGTGATCGAAGCCACGGTCGTGCGGGAAGCGCCCGGCGCGATCGCCCAGGTGCCACTTGCCGTAGATGGCGGTGGCGTAGCCGGCGTTCGACAGCGCCTGCGCCAGCGTGACCTCCGAAGGATGGATGCCCTGCGGCAACCCCGCCGGCACCGACTGCAGCGCGCCCGTGCGAATGGGGTGCCGCCCCGTCATCAACGCCGAGCGGGTGGGCACGCAATCGCTCTCCACGTTGAAGTTGAGGAAGCGAAGGCCTTGCTCGGCCAATGCATCGATGCGCGGAGTGGGTGCGCCGCGAAGGGCCCCGCCGCCGTAGCAGCCGAGTTCCCCCCAGCCCAGGTTGTCGGCGAGGATGAGGACGATGTTCACGGGCTTGGCCAAGTGCATAGCCTCAATCGAGCTCGAGCTTGCGCTCCGCGATCACCTTGCTCCAGCGCGCGCGGTCACGATCGAGGTATGCGACGAAATCCTTCCCCGCCGTGCCCGTCACCTCGAAGCCCAGCTTCTCGATGCGCTCCTTGAGGGCAGGCGTGGCGAGGGCGGCGGCGATCTCCTTCTGCATCTTCGCGAGCACGTCCGGCGGCGTGGCGGCGGGGGCCATCAACCCGGCCCACTGGCGCACGTCGTAACCGGCGACGCCGGATTCCTCGAGCGTGGGCACGTCCGGCACCGCGGGCGAGCGCGCCTTGGTGGTGACGGCGAGGATCCGCACGCGGCCGTTCTTCGCATGGGGCAGCACGGCCGCGAGGCCCAGCACGCCCACGGGCACCTGCCCGCCCACGAGGTCCGTGATGGCCTGCCCGCCGCCCTTGTAGGGGATGTGCAGCAGGTCGATGCCCGCCATCTGCGCGAGAAGCTCGCCCGCCAGGTGCTGCAGCGAGCCCTGCCCGGAGGTGGCGTAGCCGATCTTGCCGGGGCTGGCCTTGGCCGCGGCGATCACCTCCTTCATCGTCTTGTAGGGCGAATTGGCCGGCACCGCGACCACGATGGGCTGCGCGCCGAACATGGTCACGGGGACGAAGTCGCGCTCCACGTTCCACTTGAGGCCCTTCCTCAGCACGGGCTGCAGGGCCACGGTGTCCGAGGCGACGACGAAGGTGTAGCCGTCCGCGGGCGAGGAGGACACCACCTCCATGCCGACGGCGCCCGAGGCACCCGGGCGGTTGTCGACGACGATGGGCTGGCCGAGCTGCTTCGAGAGCTGCTCGCCCACGGCGCGGCCCATGGCGTCGTTGGATCCGCCGGCGGGCTGGGGCACGACGAACTTGATCGTCTTGTTGGGCCAGGCCTGCGCGAGCGCTTCGGCGGCGGGGAGGATGGCGACGGCAGCGGCGGCAAGGGCGGCGAAGGCGAGTCTCGGCACGGGGGTTCTCCGGTGGGGCTGGGGTGAGATGCAGTCTAGCCGGGCTGGTGATCGGGTTTCCATCGGATTTCGGAAGGCCTGATAACCTTTCCTATGACCCCCCCAACACCCCCGCCCCCCGCCCCGACACCCTTCCGCCCTTCCGGCCGCAGCCAGAAGCTGGCCGAGCTGGGCTCCATGCGCCGCGCCGCCGAGGCCATCCACGTGAGCCAGCCGGCCGCGAGCGCCAGCCTGGAGGAGGGGGGGCCCGGCTGGGGTCGCCCCCCCCCTGCCACCGCACCGGCCGCGCCCCCGGCCCCGCGGGGCCGGCCCCGTCCTGCGCCGCGTGCGCTTCCTGCTGGGCGAGGTGCAGGGCCTCACCGAGGACCTGCTCGATTCGCGCCGCCGCCGCCCGCTCGTGCGCATCGGGGCCGTGCCGCACGCGATGCTGGGCGTGATGCAGGAGTTCGCCGCGCACTGGTCGGGCAAGGAAGGCGTGCGGCTGCGGCTGGAGGACGGGCCGACCTCGGCGCTGGTGGAGAAGCTGCTGCGGGGGGACCTGGATGCGATCGTGGCGCCGCTCACGCCCGAGGCGGGGACTTCGTTCACTTCCGCGGTGAAGAGCCGGCCGCTTTATTCGGAGTCGATCGTGATCGCGGCTTCGGTGAAGAACCCGTTGGCCAAGGCGAAGATGGTTTCGCTGGATGACCTGGAGAAGGCGGATTGGGTGTTGCCGGGGCGGCTTCGAGGTCAAGGCAGGCGCTGGAGGGGGAGTTCCTGCGGGTCGGGCGGTCGCCACCTTTGCCGGCGGTCGAAGTCACTTCATTCGTTTACGGGATGGCGTTGGCGGGGAGGACTTCGATGTTGACGGTGGCGCCTGCGAGTGCGGTATTGGCACAGGAGAAATGGGGCGAGGTGAGGCGACTAACGACAAGCCTGCGATTTCTCCCCTACTCGGTGCACTGGATTACACGCCGCAACGGTGAGGCTAACGAGGTACTTGGGAGAATGACCGAGTGGTTGTTAAGGCGATTCAACAACACTTGAAGATTTCCAAGGCGCTACCGATGGAGAATATTGCTGTCATCCGGGCCATTCATTGCCCATTCGTGCACCCAATTGAAAGAGCAGTACCGAGAAAATCTGTGTTCGCCGCATCGCCAGCTCAAACCGCGTTCCAACATAGCATCGTGCTAATCTAATCTTTCCGGCAATTAACACTCAATGGAGGGACATATGTCTGGAAGTTCTGGTAGCGGCGGCGGTGGTGGTGGTGGAGGCGACCATAACCCATCGTGCGAGCAACTGCGCTTCGAAGCACAACTTACAAGCCCGCAGCCAGCGGTCGTTGCGACTCTGAAGGTCGATGAAATTTTGGACATTTCAGTGGCCGTCATGAAAGGCCAAGTGGTAGTTCAGGTTTCGAAGAATGGCCAACTGGCCGGCGGACTAGCGGGCCCAGATGCCACGCGACTTCGCAATTGCATGGATCAGAGTCACAAATACCAAGCAACCGTTCGCGCCCTCAACGGGGGCCAAGTTCGAGTTCTTGTCGAGCACATCTGATGACACTACACGTTGTCGGTGGCGTGTACCGCGAATACAGCACCCACCCCCGATGGAACGAAATTTTTGGCTCTGCCGGTCGAGCGGCTCTCGCAATTGCGACAGCCGGGACTCCAGTCACTCTTCATTCGTACTTGACGGACGAGGCCCAGCAAGAAATCGCTGAAAAGGGCATCTGGCACGACAACTTCAAAATCGCGCAAACCAAGGTGCCTTCAACTGTAGGTTTCTCCTACTTGCACAGCCTGGCGGTTCCAAGCATTTGGGGTATGCCACCACAGCCATTTGCCCCACTTAATGTTGCTGAATCGAAGGTGGTTCGATTCGGCATGCTTGAGGGCGATGCGATCGTAAACGCCGAATGGGCTGTATACGACCCGCAAAACGGGAGCAAGGGGGTGCCGTTTGGCGCAAACGGATCGGTAGCCAAGCATCTGGCGCTCGTCATGAACGCCTACGAGGCTGCGCATATGGCTGGCCTACCTGGCGAGCACCCAAGTAAGACAGCACCCGAGTTGGCTCGACAGCAGCGCGCAGAAGTAGTCGTAGTAAAGATGGGCCCGGAGGGCGCCTTTGTTTGGACAGCGGCCAGCACAATACAAGTGCCCGCATTCACGACAAAGCGTGTCTGGAAAATCGGCTCCGGCGACTGCTTCGTAGCCCACTTTGCGAACGCTTGGATGCACAAGGGAATGGCACCTGCCGAGGCCGCGGAAATTGCGTCTCGCGCAACCGCCTACTATTGTGAAACGCAGGGCTTTCCGACTGCGGAAGAGCTTGAAAATCACAAGTTCACTGCAATACAGCCGTCCGCTAACTACCATAAGGGTGCACGTCGCACCGTTTACTTGGCCGGCCCTTTTTTTGATCTCGCGCAAGTATGGATGGTGAACCAAGCACGTACAAATTTGCAGGAAATTGGCTTGCGCGTCATTTCCCCGTATCACGACATCGGGCTTGGGACCGCCGAGGACGTTGTTGCCAAGGACCTTAAGGGCATTCGAGATTCAGATATGGTCTTCGCTCTCGTCGATGGCCTGGATGCTGGAACGATCTTCGAAATCGGCTACGCGCGGGCCCTTGAAAAGCCGGTCGTAGCTCTCAGCGAGCGCCATAAAGGGGAGAGCCTTAAGATGCTCAAGGCTCGGACTGCATCATCTGCGACGATTACGTCACCGCGGTTTACAAAACATTGTGGGAGGCTGTGAAAATTTGAAGACTGGATTGCTACTTTCGGGTGGCATGGACTCGATAGCCATGGCTTGGTGGAAGCGCCCACAGTGGGCAGTGACGATCAACTATGGCCAAAGGGCCGCTTACGCGGAGGCGCAAGCATCGGCTCAAGTCTGTCTAGAACTTGGCATCGAGCATGAAATGATCACTGTGGACTGCAGCGCCCTTGGGTCTGGTGATATGGCTCACATGACTCCAAACGCTCACGCCACAACTTCGGACTGGTGGCCATATCGCAATCAACTACTGATTACGTTGGCCTGTATGCGAGCGCTGTCACGAGATGTAGACATGCTGTACATCGGAACGGTGAAGTCTGATGGAGAAAGTCATCGTGACGGAACACTTGAATTTTTGGCACGAATGGACAGCGTAACTTCGTATCAAGAAGGCGGGATTCGTATTGTTGCCCCAGCAATCCCTTACACGACGACCGAGCTAGTTAAGTTGGCTTCCGTACCCTCGGGTTTGTTGGCGTGGGCACATAGCTGTCACAAAGCCGACATTGCCTGCGGCAATTGCCGTGGCTGCAATAAATACCTTGCGACCCTTGCCGAGTTAGGTCGGGAGTACTCTGGTGCGACCTGATCCTGTGCCGCGAGCGTACCCGGCGCAATACGAGCCGTTTTTGTGGCCCGCTGGATCGAAGCGGCAGTTGAATACGCGGACCGACCCCTTGATTTAGATCTAGTCGAGTTGCTTGAGCGGCGAGAAACAAGAAGGTGCTTCGACGCCCCCTGAGTGAAGTCCTCTTGGGTGAGTTTCTTTGGCTCGCCTGTCGAAATCGCAGTTCGCGACCGAGCCCTTTCGGCGTAGATCAGGAGTTCCGAGTCTATCCATCTGCCGGGGCTATGCATCCCATCCACGTGCTTGTTGCCAACGAAGCCACTCCCTGGATGCGGTATGACCCAATCCAGCATTCGCTTATCGAACTGCCCCATTCTGCAGATTGCGCGGCAGCCGGCCGAAATGCGGTTCAGCGACTCGTTGATTTGGCGCAAGGGGTACTTATTGGGCTCGTGGCTGAACCCGGACGAACAGCAGCGAAGTACGAGGAGCATGAGTCCCTCGTATGGCGCGACGCGGGTGTAGTGTTGGGATACATGTCCATTGTCGCTGAGGCGCTAGACCTCGAATTCTGTCCGCTTGGAGTTTCGGGTTGGCCGCACACGACTGGCTATCTGTCGAATTCTTCGCCGCTACAGGCAATTGGACTGGCTGCGCTAGGAGCACGCTGCAAGACTTCTTAGGCGAAGGTCAGCTCCACATTGGGTTGCCTAGTTTTTTGGGAACTAATCCCTTTGTTACCCCTAAATTTCTGTAGTTGGTCTATGACCACTCTTGCCGTGATTGGAGACGAAGCCATCTCATACCAAATCACGGCATCAAGCTCCGAAGCACGAACTTCAAGTGCCCGGCTAAGTTCCAAAAAGCGGACTTCAAGTTCTCGATAGTGCCGCTCGACGGTTAGGCCAAGCGGGAACAGGCCGATCAATTGACCAACGCGAACGATGTGTATGTCCAAAATTGCCACATCGTCTGCGTCCATCCAATTGCGTGCAACCCATGACGCGGTCTTAGGCCCGATACCGGGCAATCGAATGAGCCAGTCACGCAGCTGAATTCCAGACTTGAACTCAGGAGCAGCCTGAACAATTGGCAAAGTGGCCGCAAGGTACCGAGCTTTCTGGGCAGCAAATCGATACCGAATTTCGCGCCCGCCTACCAATAGTGGTTCGCGCAACCATGCCTCAAACTGACTCGCAGTTGGGCACGTTCCGCCGATGGCACAACGGCGTCGCAGCATTTCGAAAGCAGCAATCCCAACGGCTGCAGGAATCCCATGCCCGCCAAGCAAACAAGCAGCGACCTCTTCAACTAGCGTGCGTCCAAGTTTGTACGCAAGCGACCGCCCCTCGATCCGTCGCGCAAGAACTTGATACTGCCAATACGCCGGAGTTGGGAAAGCATCGATAGCCCCCCAATTGACCCCTCTCAGCAGCATCTCATCGGGCGAGGGGAACTCCATCTGGATCGAGCCAGACTTTGTGAAAATGGTCGCCGTTTGAGTCATTTCAAGTCGCTCCACTCACGGCGAGGAAACGCCTCGTGAAACCACTGTGCGAATGCCGTCCGCTCAACTGGCGTCATTCGGAACACCCTATCCTGCAGACGCTGCAGCCGACGCTTTGTTGCCTGTCGCGCTCTAAAGTCCTTGCCTATGTAGCGGCTGTCATGCAGGGCTTCAGGAGGTTCGAAATTGAACCACAGAGTTTCCTCCCGCACATCAGTATGCGTTTTCGCGCGAAAGGTCTGCGTATGCCACCCGGCGAGCGCGCTACGGTACAAGTCATTTGCATAGCCTGACAGCACGACCATGCAAGGCAATGAAGTGAGAAGTGCTAGCAGCCGTTCGTGGTCTTCGATGGAATAGTCCCGAGAATAGACGCGGCGCTGTCGGCGCGTATGCGGGTGATACGGAGGATCCGCATACACGAGTTCGTCGCCGCAAAACGCGTACTCGCAAAGAAAGTCCTCGGCCAAGCCACACACGAGGTCTACCCCCACAGCGCCACTCGTTGACCAGGAGGAAATAACCTTTGGGTCTGCATCAATTCCGACGTTGCGCACAGCCGGCAGTTTGTGGCGCATTACAGACCCACCCCCCAGATGCGTCTCGATGTAAACGCGGTGGGGCGGCATCAAATTGATGACCTGCTGATACGTCTTGCCTTTGCCGCCAGGAAATCTCATAAGTTTCAATCATCGTCATCTTTGACGATGATGTCAAGGTCATATGTGCCACGCCGTCTTTAGACCGATCGCACCGGCAAAGAAGCTTCAGAGTGCTTAGAATCGCCCCCCGTTGGGGTCGGCCGCGTCGAGAAGGGCGGATCGTCTATCCTGTAAATCCACGAGCCCAAAAATCCGACCATGAAAAAGACCCCAGCCAACCCGCGCCGCCGCTTCGCCCTAGCCGCGCTTCTCGGTCTCATCGCAACGCCGCTCGCTGTCACGCAGGCATCGGCTCAATCCTTCCCCGACAAACCCCTCCGCCTCATCGTCCCCTTCCCCGCCGGCGGCCCCACCGACATCGTCGCCCGCCCCCTCGGCCAGCTGCTGTCTGATTCCCTGAAACAACCGGTAGTCATCGACAACCGCGGCGGCGCCGGCGGCTCCATCGGCGCAGATTTGGTCGCGAAGTCGCCCCCCGATGGCTACACGCTCATCATGGCCACCGTCGGCACCCACGCCATCAACGGCAGCCTCTACAAGAAGCTCCCCTACGACCCGGTCAAGGACTTCACGCCCATCGCCCTGGTCGCGAGCGCCCCGGTGGCCGTGGTGGTGAACCCCGCGCAGCCGTACAAGTCCATCGGCGACCTCGTCTCCGCCGCCAACGCGAACCCCGGCAAGGTCGCCTTCGGCTCCGCGGGCTCCGGCACCCCGGGCCACCTCACGGGCGAGATGTTCGCGGCCAGCGCCGGCGTGAAGCTCCAGCACGTCCCCTACAAGGGCAGCGCCCCGGCCGTCACGGACCTGCTGGGCGGCCAGATCCCGATGATGTTCGACCCGCTGCAGTCGGTGATCGCGAACGTGCGCGCCGGCAAGCTCCGGGCCCTGGCCATCAGCAGCACCAAGCGCTCCCCGTTGCTGCCGGACGTGCCCACGCTCGCGGAAGCGGGCCTGAAGGGCTTCGAGTCGACGGCGTGGTGGGCAGTGTTCGCGCCCGCGGGTCTCCCGGCGGACGTCACCGCGAAGCTCAAGGCGGAGGTCGAGAAGATCGCCCGCTCCGACGCCTTCCGCGAGAAGCTCGGCAACCTGGGCGTCGCGCCCGTCACGGATGCCGTGAACCTCGCGGATTTTCAGAAGGCCGAGATCGTGAAGTGGGGCAAGGCCGTGAAGGATTCCGGCGCGCAGGTCGACTAGCGCCATGAAACTGAACGCGCAGGAGCAGGCCATGCTGGCCGGTGAGTTGGGCCCGGTGCCCCAACTCGCGATGCAGCACCAGGTGAAGGTGGGCACGTTCTTCGGGGCGGAGGACATGGTCCCCGTCACGCAGGCCCACATCATGGCGGATACCGAAAGCCTGGGCGAAGCGGGCGTGCGCTGGCTGGAGAAGCTGGCTGCGACCACCACGGGCGACCATACCGTGCGCATCCCCACCATCACGGACCCGCGCGGCACGGATTTCAGCAAGGCCAAGCAGCTGAAGCAACAGGACTGGATGCTCGCCCTCGAGCGCCGCGCCATCGACGCCTTCGTGAAGCTGGGCGTCTCCATGACGGACACCTGCATCAACTACCAGACGATCCAGGCGCCCACGCGCGGCGAGCACGTGGCCTTCGGCGACACGGGCGTGGTCATCTACTCCAACAGCGTGTGCGGGGCGCGCAGCAACTTCGAGGGCGGCCCCTCGGCGCTCTCCGCGGGCCTCACCGGCCGCACGCCGCGCTACGGCTATCACCTGGACGCCCATCGCCGCGCCACGATCCACGTGCGCACGGACTGGACGCCCGTCACCCTCAACGACTGGGGCGCGCTCGGCGGCGTCATCGGCAAGCTCGCGGGCAACTACTGGGCCGTGCCGGTCGTGGAGGGGCTGGACCGCCCGCCCACCTCGGACGAGCTCAAGCACTTCGGCGCGGCCATGGCGAGCTTCGGCTCTTCCGCGCTGTTCCACCTCGTCGGCATCACGCCGGAGGCTTCGCGCCTTTCGGACGTGACGGGCCCCAACATGCACCACGTGCAGGTCTCGAAGGACGACGTGGTGGCCCTTCACAAGCACTACGCGGTGGAGAAGGACGTGGACGTGGTCGTGTTCTCCGCGCCGCAGCTTTCCTTGTACGAGCTGCGCGCATTGGCGGAACTGTGCGAAGGGCGCAAGTTCAAGATCCCGCTGCTGGCCACCACCAGCCCGCAGGTGAAGCCGGACGCGGACCGCTTCGGCTACACCAAGCGCATCGAGGACGCGGGCGGCACCGTCTACTCCGGCATGTGCTTCTACCAGAGCTACGCGCGCGAGATCGCCGAGGCCAACGGCTGGAAGCGCCTCGCCACCAACAGCGCCAAGATCGTGAACATCCTGGGCGGCTACGGCTACGTGCCGATGCTCGCGACGATGGAGGGAATGCGTCGCGGCGGCGGAGACGGGGAGGCTGGCATGAGTCGCGTATTCACGGCACGTCATGCCATGGGAGCGAAGGTCACCGGAGAGGCGCTCGTCGCCAAGGACGGCTTCTCGGCGCGCTACGACCTCAACCGCATCGACGGCGTCTTCTCCCGGCCGGCGCACAAGCTGGCGGGGCAATCGTATGTCGGGAAGGTTCTCGTCCTGGATACCGCCAAGGGCGGCGTCGCGAGCGCGTGGATGCTGCACGAGATGCAATCCCGTCAGAAAGTCCCGCTCGCCATCGTGTTCAACACGGTGAACCCGATCCTGGCGCAGGGGGCGGCACTGGGGGATGTGACGATGCTCGCGGGGTTCGACGAGGACATCACGGCGGCAATTCCCCACGGGGCGACGGTAGAGATCGATCCCGAAGCGAAGACGATCGCGGTCGTCATTCCCGCCTAGTCGGAAGTCCAGCCCGGGGTATGGAGTCGTACTTCATCCTCTACGTCCGCGACCAGGCGGCGTCCCGCGCGTTCTACGAGCGAGCGCTCGGCTTCGCGCCCCGGCTCGACGTTCCCGGCATGACCGAGTTCGCGCTGCCCGGCGGTGGCGTGCTGGGTCTCATGCCCGAGGATGGCATCCGCAGGCTCCTCGGTGACAAGATCCCGGATCCGGCACAGGCTTCCGGCATCCCGAGGGCCGAGCTGTACCTGCTCGTCGAGGATCCGGCCGGCCATCACGCTCGCGCGCTTGCCGCCGGGGCACGTGAACCCTCTCCCCGCTGCAGGCTCGCAACTGGGGCCACGTCGCCGCCTACGGCCTCGATCCGGATGGGCACGTCCTCGCGTTCGCAAGCCTTCCCGCCGAAGGCAGGGCAGGCTGAGAGGGCGTC
>JADJSD010000004.1 GCA_016711875.1 Betaproteobacteria bacterium
AGCCGTCGAGAAGCAGGTGGCGGCTGTACGGAGCCGCTGGGTGCCGTCCACTGTCAGCGGCGTCCTGCCCGTCACTTCGCGCCGCCGCCGGTGACGGGCAGGCCCTTCAGGTAGTTCACCGCCGCGATGAGCTGTAGGTCTTCCTTCTTGGCGGCGGGTTTCCTTGCCGTCGCTCTTGGCGGCGGCACTGGCTATCGGCCTCGGCCTGGCGGCGGGCTTGGTCAGCGGGCTTGCGGAGCGGGCTTTTCCGCGGCCTCGTCGCCATCGGTCTTTGCTGCGCGCTCGCCGCGGCTTTCTCGGCGTCGCTTTCGAGGTGGCGCTGCAGGTCCGCCTCGCGGGTGAAGAGCTTGGAGTCGACGGTGGCGTCCTCGACGACGAGGTCGGGCACGATGCCCTTCGCCTGATCGAGAGCGGTCGTTCGGCGGTAGCCAGCGTGGGGCCGTGGTGAGCTTCACGGCCTGGCGTTGAGCAACCGGCAGATCGTCAGCACCGACCCCTTGCGAAGGCCCTGCGTGCCGAGCGACGGTGGCGCGCAGGATCCTGGAGCGCGCCCGCGACGATCTCGGAGGCCGATGCCGAGGCGCCGCTCACGAGGACGACGAGGGCACGGACTTCGCGGCCGGGAGCTTGGCGAGGTAAACCTCGCGGAAGGTGCCGCGCACGCAGTTTTCTGCTGGCGGTGAGGCGCATCTTGGCGTCCTCGGTACGGCCGTCCGTGCAGACGGACGAGCGCGTTCTTCGGCAGGAACGCGGCTCGAGACCGCGACGGGCCGAATTGAGGAGCCTGCCCTGGCCTTCGCGCGCAGGTCGAGCACGAGGCCCTTGACGCCGCCGTTGGCCTGCTTTGCCAGGTCGTCCACCAGCGGCGACGAGGTTCTCGCCCGTGTTCCTGGAACTGGGTGACGCGCACCCATGCCGTAGCCCCGGCCCGATGAGGCGCGCCTTCACGCTCTTCCACCTTGGACCGTCGACCCGCTTGAGCTTGATTTCTGAGCGGCTGGTCGACGCTCCCTGCGCGGACCGTGAGCAGCACCTCGGTAGTTGCGCTTCCCGCGCATCTTCTTTCAGGCGGCGTCGCTGAGGCTCATGCCCTTCCAGGCCCACGCCGTCCAGCTCGATGATGGAGATCGCCCGCCTGGATGCCCGCGCGGTGCGCCGGGAAAACCGATGGGCGCGACGACCTTCACGCGAAACCGTTCGCTGCCCACCCGATGCCAGTCCGCTGAACTCGCCCTGCGTACCGACCCTGGAGGTCCCTGTAGGCGTCCTGGTCGAGGAAGGCGGAGTGCGGGTCGAGTCCCGTGAGCATCCCGTTGATCGCTTCCTTGAGGAGTTTCTGGTCCTCGACGGGGTCCACGTAGTCAGCCTTGATGGGCCGAACACTCTCGCTGAAGAGGCGAAGGTCAGCCAACGGCAACCGCAGGGAGGACGCCTGGTGGTCCGCGCTCGCGGGAGAAGTCGCAGGCTCGCCGCGATGCCGAGCGACGCGCCGAGAACCACGAGCGCGACCTGTTGGAGTCTGTTGGCCATTTCACGCCACCTCACCCGTGAACGAACACTTGAATCCTGCCGGGCTTACGCCCGGGAGCCGTCCGATGCGACCACCGCGCCACCCAACGCGCAAGGGTCGAAGGGGCGACCCGCCCCGACGCACCTGTGGCATAGACCCGATTCCTCGGCCCCCTGAAGCTCCCGACCTGGGCCACGGGATTGCCCTTGACGTCTCGCCGACCTGCTTGAGCAGGCCTCCGCTGTAGCCGCGTAGAGGCTCATGTAGCCGGCCCCATGGTCGAGGATGAGCAGGTCGTTCAGGCCCCGAGTTAATCCGCAGAGAGACCACCCGATTGTCCACGACGGCCCGGACCAGGGCTCGCCTGTTGCCGAGCGGATGAAGAGGCCGCTCCACTTCGTGCCGCCCCTTCCCCGGACTCGCTGGCTACCGGTCGCCACGAGTTCCCCTGATGAACTTCCGGCCGCCCTTGAGTCGAGGCGAAGGTCTCGGAGGCGGCGAGGCGTCGACGATCCCGTCGACGGGCGCGGCCTTTCTTCTCGCCGGGGCCACTCTTCGCGCGGGCCGCCGCCAGCGAGCGCGCGATCTCTCCACCAGTCGCGTGGAGGCGCCGCTCGTCGCGCTTTGAGCCGGCCGATCTCCTTGTGCGCCCCTGGAAGATCTGGCCGGTAACGCGCTTCAGACCGCGGCGCGCTCCAGGCGATCCTTCTCGAGTTGGGCCGTTCTGCGCAGAGGCCTGCGCGGCCTGGTTCTCGGCGAGTTCGGCGCGCTGCTTCAGCTCGGCCTCGAGGGTTGCGACCTCCCTGCACGCCGCGCTTGAGCGCCGTCGCGAGCACGTCGGCGCGCGAACGCTGGACGTAGCCGAAGTACGCGAGCTGGCGTGAGAGCGTGACGACGTCGCGGCCTTCGAGGAGCAGGTGTAGCCAGTCCTGCCCCCTGCTCGTACCGCACGCGAAGCAGCCCTTCCGCGAGGGCTCTCCGCGGGCGATCCAGGCGCGTGCGAGGCCCTTTGCCGCGACAAATCGGCGATGCGCCCCGAAATCGCCTTGCGGGACTGGCAAGAGAGAGCTCCCAGAGGGCGCGATTCGTCTCGCTCACGGCCTTCTCCGAGGCCTTGAGGGCATCCGTGGCCCCCTGGTTTCTCCGCGCCTGGGCGAGTTCCTTCTGCAGGCGGTCGACTGGCCGCGCAGCGCGCGCAATTCCTCCTCCGCGAGGGCTGCGCGCGCGGGGCGCCGACGCGGCGAGCGATGAAGCCTGTGAGGATGGCGGCCGCGAGGCGCCGCCCCGGCATCGGCTAGCGCCTGCCCCGGTTCGCGACGGCACGCGGCCGCTTCGCGATCGCCTCGGCGTCACCAGTCGAGGTAGCAGTGGAGAAGGGGCTTCTGAATCATCCAGCCTGTAGACGAGCGCGAACGGCGGTCGGGATGTTGAGCGAGACGATGTCCGTCGCCGCTCATGCCGTCCAGGTGCTTCGACGAGGGCGCGCAGGCCGCTGGCGTGCGCGCGGCCACCAGCACGCGTTCGCCCGCCGACACGCGCGGGGCGATCCGCTCGTTCCAGTAGGGCACGACGCGCTCGACGGTGTCCTTCAGGCATTCGGTGCGCGGCACGCGCGAACCGACGCCGGCGTAACGCCGGTCGTTCGCCGCGTCGCGCGGGTCGCCCACCTCGAGGGCGGGCGGCGGCGGCGCGGAAGGCGCCGCCACACCAGCACCTGCGCCTCGCCGAAACGCTGCGCCATCTCCGCCTGGTTGAGGCCCCGGAGGGGACCCGTAGTGGCGCTTCGTTGAGCCGCCAGTCCTTCTCGACCGGGCAACCAGAGGCGGTCCATCTCCAGCCCGGAGGTTGTGCGTGCGGGATGGCGCTTGAGCACCGAGGTGAACGCGAAGTCGAAGTCGAAGCCTTGGCGGCGAGCAGGCGTCCCGGCGCGCGCTTCTCGACGCCCTGCGGCGTGAGGTCGACGTCGGTCCAGCCGGTGAAGCGGTTTTCCCTGTTCCACGCAGCTTTCGCCGTGGCGGATGAGGACGAGCTTTTTCATGGGAGCGACTGGCGAAGGGCCGCGGCGAGCGTGGGATTCGCTTGACGGTCATGGTACCAAACGCGCCTGCCCGGCCGCGCCTTCCGCGACACTCGGTCGCCCGCCTCGAGACCCGTCGTTTTCCTGAACCGCCTCGGCTCAACTTTCGAGCCGCCCGCCGCGAACTCCTCGACGGCTGCCGCGACATCGCGCCGGTACTGTGGGACCGGTTCCTTCGGCTTCGTGGCCGGCGTGGCGGCGGTCGGCGCAGGCATGACGCCCCTGCAGGGCATCGCGCTCTCCTTTTTCGCGTTCTCCGGCATCGCGCAGCTGGTGGTCGCGCAACTGGTGGCGGTCCAGTCGCCGATCGCCGTGACCCTGCTCGCCGCGTTCGTCGTGAGCCTTCGCTTCCTCATGTACAGCGCCGCCCTTTCGCCGCACCTCGTCCACCTGACGGTGCGCTGGCGCGTGCTGCTCACGTACCGCATGACCGACCAGGTTCGGTACGGGCGTGAAGTGATACGGCGATCCGGGCGAACGCGGTCACCGCCGCCACTGGCACCTCTTCGGCATCGGCATCACCCTGTGGGCCTTCCCTGGCAGGCCTCCGTCGTCGCGGGCGCGATCCTCGGCGCGCAGGTACCGGCGGCGTGGTCCCTCGACTCGTCGTGACGCTTGCGTTCCTCGTGCCGCCGTGCCCGCGGTGCGCACGCGCGCGCGGACACGCCGCGGCGGTGGTGGCGGGCGCGGCAGCCCTGCTCGCGGCGAGCCCGCCCATCGCCTCTCGCTGGTCGTCGCCTCGCTCGCCGGCATCGCCGCGGGCGTCGCGGTCGATCGGAGGCACCGGCGATGAACGACACGATGGTCTGGCTGGTCATCGTCGGATCGGGCGTCGTCACGTTCCTCACCCGGGCGTCCTTCATCCTGTTCGCCGATCCGCACAAGTTCCCTGACGGATTCCGCGTCGTTCTCGCTTCGTGCCGCCAGCCGTGCTGGCGGCGATCGTCATCCCGGGTCTCGTGAGCCCTGCGGGAAGCATCGACTTCAGTCTCGCGAACCCCCGGTGGATCGCGGGGCTGGTCGCGATCGCCGTCGCCATGCGGGTGCGCAACGCGCTCGCCTCGATCCTCGCCGGCATGGCCACCCTCTGGATCCTGCAGGCCCTCTCGTCCTGAAGCGGTTCGCCCGGCGACCCCGCCGGCTGGTAAAAGCGTCCCTTTGCCGAATTCATCCCGAAGGGGCCCCTGGCCGGATTTCCTCGTCAGCAACATCGCTCCCGCTCTGCTTCTTCCCCGCGAGCGGCGCCCTGCTCATCTGGCCGGAGATTTCCCGGTTCGCCGGCGGGGCGTCGGCGCTCGGCACGTTGGAGGCCACCCGCCTCATGAACCAGGCCGGCACCCTCGTGCTCGACGTTCGCGAGGCGGACGAGTTCGCCTCCGGCCACCTTCCGAAGGCCCGCCACATTCCGCTCAAGGCGCCAAGGGCGTGACCGACATCGAGAAAGTCCGCGTGGATCTCGACCCGGCCCGCCGCGAGGAAATGATGACCCGCACCGGCCGGCGCACGGTGCCCCAGATCTACATCGGCGAACTGGTCGTCGGCGGCTTCGACGACCTTCTTCCGCCCCCGACCGCCAGGGCGGTCTTCGATCCCCTGTTCGTCGCCTGAATCGCGGCGCGCCCCACCGAAGAAGGAAAAGCGATGAGCGACCCCCAGAACCAGCCCGTCTTCTCGATCGAGAAGCTTTACGTGAAGGACATCTCCCTCGAGGTGCCGAACGCCCCGCAGATCTTCCTGGAGCGCGAGGGCCCGCAGGTCGACATCCAGCTGCACCACGAGTCCGCACCCGTCGAGGATGGCGTGTTCCAGACGCTACTTACGGTGACCGTCACGGCCAAGATCAAGGACAAGACGATGTTCCTCGCCGAAGTCGGCCAGGCCGGCATCTTCGTGATCCGGAACATCCCGCAGCCGGACCTCGACACGGTGCTCGGCATCGCCTGCCCGAACATCCTCTATCCCTACGCACGCGAAGTCATCTCCGACATCGTGACGCGCGCGGGCTTCCCGCCGGTCGTGCTGAACCCGGTCAACTTCGAGGCCCTCTACCAGGCCCAGAAGCAGGCCGAGGCCGAGCAGGCCGCGCCGGCCATCCAGATCGCGCACTAGCGGCCATGCGTGCCGCGCTCGCCTTCGCATTCGGTTGCCTCGTGGCGGCCGGCGCGGGCGCGGCCGAGTTCCGCTCCCTCGGCGATCGCGCGGCGATCCTCTACGACGCGCCCTCGCTCAAGGCGGACCGGCTCTTCGTCGCGAGCCGGGGCCATCCCTTCGAGGTGCTGGTGAAGCTCGACCAGTGGACGAAGATCCGCGACGCCGGCGGCGAGGTCGCGTGGGTCGAGAATCGGGCGCTGGGCGATCGGCGCATGGCCCCTCGTGAGCGTTCCTCATCGCCGACGTCCGCGCTGCGCCGAACGCGCAGGCGCCCTCGTCTTCGAGGCCGACAAGCAGTTGCTGCTGGAGGTCGTGGAGCCCCCCGCCGATGGGTGGGTGAAGGTGCGCCACCGCGACGGCGCGCTCGGCTGCGCCCGGGCCGCCCACCTCTGGGGCGTCTAGGTGCGCCATGAAAATCGCGATCCTCGGCGCCGGCGCTTGGGGATCCGCCTCGCGGGTCTCGCTTTGCGCCCGCCACGCCGTCAGCCTCTGGTCGCGTCGCGCGTCGGACTGCGAACGCCTCGCCGCCTCGCGCGAGAGCGCCTACCTGCCCGGCTTCCGACTGCCGTCCGGCGTGGCGGTGGAGCCCGACCTGCGATGCGCGGTATCGGATTGCGATCTCGTCGTCGTCGCCACGTCCACCGCGGGCCTGCGCGAGACGGCCTCGGCTGTCGGATCCGTGCGCGGCGAGGCGCCCCTCCTCCTGGGCCTGCAAGGGATTCGAAACGTCGACGCGGCAACTGCCGCACCAGGTGCTGCCGCCGAGGCGCTGCCCGGATGGACGCGGGTCGGTGCATTGTCCGGCCCCAGCTTCGCGCTGAGGTTGCCTGGGCCAGCCGACCGCGCTCACGATCGCGGCGGCCGACGCGGCCTTTGCCGCCTGGACGGCCGCCCTCCTCAACTCGCCGCGCCTTCGCATCTACTCGAGCGGCGACCTGGTGGGCGTGGAACTCGGCGGTGCCCTCAAGAACGTGATCGCCATCGCCGCCGGCATTTCGGACGGCCTTTCGCTCGGCCGCAACGCCCGCGCGGCTCGTCACGCGGGGCCTGGCGGAAATCGTGCGCCTGGGCACGGCGATGGGGGGGCAGGTCGAGACCTTCATGGGACTCACGGGCCTGGGCGACCTCGTGCTCACCTGTACCGGGGACCTCTCGCGCAATCGCGACGTCGGCACGCGCCTCGCGAGAGGCCAGGGTCTCGAAGCCATCCTCGCCGAGTCGGCCACGTCGCCGAAGGGGTTCATTCCGCCCGCTCCGCCCGGGCGCTCGCGCGAGAGCACGGCATCGAGATGCCGATCACCGAAGCCGTCTGTGCGGTGCTTTTCGAGTCGCTTGCGGCGGCCGAAGCGGTCCAGCAGCTGCTCGCCCGGGATCCCCGCCCCGAATGAGGCCCCGGCCTGTGACGCGAGGCACAGGCGTTCGCGAAGGGCCCCGATATACTTTCGGACTGGTTTCCCCGACGAGAGCGCCCGGCTGCCCATGACCCGCGACCCCACGACGATCCGCACCGCATTCGCCCCGGCGATGCGAGCGGTGTCGCTCGCGCTGGCGTTGCTCGTCGCGCCGCTCGCCGAATCGGCCACGTCGTCCTTGGCGCCAGGTTCGCCTCGCGCGGCCGCCGCGCTCGAGCGCGGCTACTGGGTCGTCGCGAAGGGCGACCATCTCTACCAGATCAGCCGCCAGCTGACCGGCGACGAAGCCGGGACGCGCGCGCTCGCGGCCGAGCTCGAGCGGCTCAATCCGCACGCATTCATGGGCGATGCATCGCGCCTGGTGATCGGCGCACGGCTGCGCCTTCCCGAGATGCAACAAGCCTGCGCCGTGCGAACGAGCGCAGCGGCCGCCGGAATGCCGGCCTCGGGCGCGCGCGGGACACCGGCGGTGCCCAGTGCTTCGGCCGGCGTGCCACCGGTTCCGGCCGGCGTACCGCCGATCGCCCAGGGCGCGGTCATCGATCCGCCCTCGCCCGCACCGAAATCGCCGCCGCCCGCCTATACCGACAAGCTCATCGATGGCGTCACGGAGGAGAAGGAAACCGACCTTTCCGGACGGCCGCTCGACCAGACACCGGGGCTGCGTTCCTGGGCCGTCGAGGCCCGCTCGGACAATCGCGACGTCTCCGGCGTGGGCACGACGCGCGCCGACAGCCTGGGTCTTCGCTACAGCCACCAGACGGAGCGCTATGGCGATTTCACCCTCCAGGCCCAGGCCTCGCAGCTGAAGGCGCCACCGGGGCCGGCGGGGGGCGAACGCTCCCGGGTCGACGCGACGCTTTTCCACGACGACTTCGCCCTCACGCAGGACCTCCTCGCCTCCAGCGCCGCGGGCATCGTCCGGCCGCTCTTCCCGCAATGGCTCTCGAGCTCGTACCGCGTCAACCTGAATCCTTCGCTGCTCGCCGGCGCGACCACCACGGTCACGAGCGAGAACAACGACCTGCGGGCCTCGTACGGTTCCCTCGGCCGCTACACCGGCTTCGGCATCCAGCAGTTCGAGCGCACGAGCGGCGAGCAGGGCACCGTGTCCGCCAGTCACCGGTTCGGTGAACGCTGGCTCGCCGGCGCCGCCGCGATCTCCGTGCGCGGCAACACCGAGGTGCCGGACCACACGGGCGTGCTGGTCGGCGTGCAGCGCGAGGGCGCGCGCCTGGGCACCGCCGACAAGCTCGTCGCCGCCCGTTCGGACAACGGCGAGAACGCCGTGTGGTTCGACGGCCAGTCGCGCGAGGGGCGCCTCACGCAGCGCTATGGCGCCTTCCAGGTCGACCCGCAATTCCGTTTCGGCGAGGCCTCGACCTCCCGCGACGTGCGTGGCGCCTATTGGCGCGGCGACTGGCGAACGGCGGGCAACGTCTACAGCGGCGGGATCGAGGTCAACCAGGACAACCTCGACCGCGACCCCGCGCGCGGCGGCTACGAATCGGTCGGCGCCTACGGCAACGTCGCCCTGAAGCTCGACCGCCAGACGCAGGTGGGCGGGGGCCTTTCGCTTCGCGACGAGCGCCCTCGCATCGAAGGCGGCATCGCCCGCCGCATCGCGCAGACGAATGCGTTCCTCTCGCGCGCGACCCCGTTCGGCCAGACCCGCCTCGACTGGACCGGCACGCGCAGCGATCCCGACGCGGGCCTGGGCGATCGTTCGCAGGCCGCCAACTGGAACCAGGACTGGCCGCGACTCGGGCCCCTCGACGTGTCCACGCTCCTGGGCTGGTCCGACGAACGCTTCGAGGACCGCCGCGTGAAGCGCAAGAACGCGAGCCTGGGCCTGCGCGGCACGGTCGTGGGGAACCTGCGCTGGGATTCCTCCTTCACGTTCGTCGACGTGGACGACGACCTGGGTGGCGAGCGCAACTACAACGCCTCGATCGGGCTCGACTGGAACCCGTCGCCGCCGTGGACCTTCGCGCTCAGCTGGTACCGCAACCGCGTGCAGCCGGGGCCCACCAACAGCCTGGCGCCGTTCACCCGCGACAATTCGGTCCTGCTCACCGCCCGCTACGAGGGTTCCGCCGGGTCGCCGTACCTCAAGGGGCAGGAGGGCGGCCCGTCGCGCTCCGGCACGGGAGGCATTTCGGGCAGCGTCTTCTTCGACGAGAACGGTGACGGCGCGAGGCAGCCGAACGAGCGCGGCGCACCGGGGGTGACCGTGGTGCTCGACGACCGCCGCTCGGCGACCACCGACCCGGACGGCCGCTACGTGTTCCCGCTCGTGGCGGTCGGCCGCCACCGCATCCGGCTGATCGTGGAACGCGTTCCGCTGCCCTGGGGACTCGAGGATGACCTGCCGCGCGAAGTCACCGTCGACATGCGTTCCGACGCCCGCCTGGACATCGGCCTGCAGCGGGTGAGTCCTTAGCCGCGGGTTCTACTTGCCGACCGTCGCGTCGACGGGCTGGCGCCCGCCTTCCCATTCGACGACGCCCTTGAGCTTCACCGGGAACGTCGCGCCGCCGGGGCGGCCGTCGGGGCTGTCCTGCGCCCAGATGGGAATCGCGCGCGTCTCGCCCGGCAGGATGGGCAGCGGGGCCACCGTGAAATCGAAGGGCCGGCCCGAGGCATCGGTGCCGGCGAGCGTGCCTTCCGGCCGCCCGTGGGCGTTGCCTTCGTTGCGGAAGATGGCCACGGCCGTATCGCGGCCGTTCACCGGCTGGACGGCGAGCCGCTCGAGCGTGAGCTTCGGCTTCGAGTCACCGATGCGGATGTAGACGATGATGCCCAGGCGCCCGACGATCGGCATCTGGATGCCGCTCGAGGGCGCCACGGGAGCCACGTCCCCGCCCGGCTCGATGAGGATCGCGAAGCGGCACAGGCCTTCGGGCGCATCGGCGGGCACATGCACCTCGAAACGGTAGCGGCGCTTCGCCTTGCTGGCGATCCGGAGATTAAGCCGCTCCAGGCGCACCCACGGGCGGCAGCTGCCCGGGTCGAGCGCATCGGGGCGGAAATCGACGCCGCCGTCCGCCTTCATCGTCCAGTCGGCCGTCCGGAAGCGGTAGTCGCCCGGATTGGTGTCGTCGTTGCCGATCTCCAGCACCTCGGCGAGCTTCTCGCCGGGCTTCGCCTTCAGCTCGAAACGGGCGGGCAGCACGAACGCGGCGAACTGCGCGTGCGCGAGGCCGGCGGCGAGAAAGAGGCAAAGGGCGAGGAAGCTACGGCGCAACGTCGATCTCGAAGGTGGGTTCGAAGCGCACGCCGCGCTCGAGGTAGCGGGCATCGAGGTGGAGCGTGAGGTCCAGGAAATCCGTCACGAAGGCCTGGCGGATGACGCCATCATAGACAACCGTGCGCGTGCCGGGCAAAGCGCTTCCGCCGAAGAGCGTGCCGCGCGTGCGCCACTCCACGCGCAGGCCGTTGGGCGAACGCACGCCGGGCACGAAGTCCGGAACGACCATCCAGATGCGCGCTGTCTTGCCGACGTACTTCGCGGTGTTGAGCCGAACCTCGAGATTGGGCACCTGCGCGAGCATCGCGTTCATGCGTTCGGGATTGTCGCCCACTTCCCCCGCGTGGGCCCAGCGCGGCTTCACGTCGAAGCGGCTGCGCGGTGAGGCCGAGTCGTCCAGGCGAACCGGCGTGGCCATGCCGAGGGCCGGCACGAAGGCGAGGACGAGGAGTGCCGCGGCGGCTCTCATGGCATCTGAAGCGAGTACGTGACCTGCCCGGTGTAGGTGCCGGAAGGATAGATCGTCGTGTTGAGGAACTGGAAGCGCTTGCACACGCTGACCTCGCGCGTGGTGCCGAAGCTCAGCAGCGCTTGCGTCGGCGAGCCGGTGAAATTGCCGGAGGCGATCTCGGTGCCGCCGCTCGTGACCCAGCCGAAGTTCGTGAGGGGAATCGTGTTGGCGCCCGAGGTGAGATTGCCCGAGCCGTTCACCGTCAGCGTCGCGGTGCGCGGGCTGAACGCCGTCGATCGCGCACGCGCCCAGATGCGCACGTTGTTCCCGGCGCAGGCGGTTCCGAAATTGGGTGCCTGGGCGCTGCCCGCCGCGGCGTTGGTGGTGCCCAGGATCAGGGTACCGGTCCCGGCCGTCGCCGCCGCCACGGCGAAAGACACCTGGCTGATCGTGCCCCCCGTCGCACCGACGCGAAGGGCGATCTCGGGTGCGCCGTCGGCGACCACCACGGTGATGGCCGACGCCGGCAACGCGAGTGCAGCGAACGCCACCGCGGCGAACGCGGCGCGGGCGGTCATCATGGCATCGTCGCGGTATAGGTGACCCGTCCGCCGCGCGAAGCGTTCGTGCCGCCGTAGGTACCGGCACTCGGGATGGTCTGGTTGAGGTAGCTGTAGGTCCACACGGCGGTGCGCTGCGTGACGAGCGTCGAATTGAGGGTCGGGAGCGCCGTGGTGCCGCCGGCGTTGGTGAGCACGGGTGCCGGAAGCTGGCCGCTGCTCGAGACCGAGGAAATCTGATTGTAGTTGATCCGGCCATCCGAGGCGGTGGCGGTGCCGATCCCGAGCCCCCCGCTGCTGTTCGTGGCGGTGATCGTCACCTGGCCGTTATTGCCGTACACCAGCACGTTGACGCCGGTGCCGCCCCCTGCGTCGCCGCCCGTGGGCGCGACCGGGGTGCCGCTACCGACGTTGCCGGCGGGCACCGTGAAACTCATCAGGTTGACCGTGGCGCCGGTCGCGCCGACCCGGAAGCGAAGGAAGCGCGGGTAGGTCAGCCTGAAATTGAGCCGCGCGTTCACCGCGAAGGGTGCGGTGGTATCCGTCGCCGGCTGCTCGGCGTGCACCGGGCCGGCCGTCGCGAGGATCGCGGCGCCGAGGGCAAGGCTGGCGAGGAGGCGGGTCGGGTTCATGAATGCAAACGGGGCGCGTGGGATTCGCGCCCCGTCATGCCTTATCGGTTGGAATCCCCTTCGACTTTACGGCATCGAGGCCGTGTAGGTGGCGAAGCCCGAGTAGGTACCGGCCGAAGGCGTCGCCGTGTTGGCGTACGCGTACGTCCAAGTGCCCGTACGGCGGGTGACCTTGCCCAGGCCCGCGCAAGCCACGTCGCAACCCAGGGTCGGCGTCACGTTGGTGATGCCCGCATTGGCGAGCGTCGGCGCGGCGAGCGATGCGTTGCTGGCCGTCGTCGTGATGTCGCCGTAGCTGATGAAACCGTCCGCCGCCGTGCCGGTGCCCAGGCCCGTGGCCGCCTGCACCGCCGTGGCGATGGTGACCTGACCGTTGTTGCCGCGTACCTCGACGTTGACCGCCGAGGCCGCCGCATCGCCGCCCGTGCCGGCCACCGGCGTGCCGTTGCCGACGTTCGCCGCGGGCACCGTGAAGGTGAGGGTCGGGTCGTTCGCGGCGCCCACCGGGCCCACGCGGAAGTACAGGAAGGCCGGGATGACGATCGAGAAGTTGACGCGATTGGCCACCGAGTACGGGGTCGTCGTGTCCGTGCCGTCCGAGGCTTGCGCCGTACCGGCGAAAACCGACGCGACGGCCATCGCCGCCACCAGGGTCTTGATCTTCAGGTTCGTTTTCATGGTCTGGCCTTTGCTGGGTGATTGTCGAGAATGGGCGCTTGGGTTGCGGGTCTCGGCCTTCACGCTTCCGAAAATCCCTTTGTCATGGCTCCATTAAGCTCCTGCCGCACCCCGGATGCTGTGATCGGTTTAACAGGAACCCCTGAATTCATTCGCTATTTGCCCGAATCGGCATTTCAGCTGTAGGAAACGACACGACGGGACCCGAGGTCCCGTCGCGGTGCATCTCGAAGCATGAACCGGGCGGCGACCTCGCCGGCCCGAGGACCTCAAGGCATCGAGGCCGTGTAGGTGGCGAAGCCCGAGTAGGTACCGGCCGAAGGCGTCGCCGTGTTGGCGTACGCGTACGTCCAAGTGCCCGTACGGCGGGTGACCTTGCCCAGGCCCGCGCAAGCCACGTCGCAACCCAGGGTCGGCGTCACGTTGGTGATGCCCGCGTTGGCGAGCGTCGGCGCGGCGAGCGATGCGTTGCTGGCCGTCGTCGTGATGTCGCCGTAGCTGATGAAACCGTCCGCCGCCGTGCCGGTGCCCAGGCCCGTGGCCGCCTGCACAGCCGTGGCGATGGTGACCTGGCCATTGTTGCCGCGCACTTCGACGTTGACCGCCGAGGCCGCCGCATCGCCGCCCGTGCCGGCCACCGGCGTGCCGTTGCCGACGTTCGCCGCGGGCACCGTGAAGGTGAGGGTCGGGTCGTTCGCGGCGCCCACCGGGCCCACGCGGAAATACAGGAAGGCCGGGATGACGATCGAGAAGTTGACGCGATTGGCCACCGAATACGGGGTCGTCGTGTCCGTGCCGTCCGAGGCTTGCGCCGTACCGGCGAAAACCGACGCGACGGCCATCGCCGCCACCAGGGTCTTGATCTTCAGGTTCGTTTTCATGGTCTGGCCTTTGCTGGGTGATTGTCGAGAATGGGCGCTTGGGTTGCGGGTCTCGGCCTTCACGCTTCCGAAAATCCCTTTGTCATGGCTCCATTGGGCCCTTTTCACAGCCGGAACGCTGTGATCGGCTTAACAGAAGCCCATGAATTGTCTCGCGTTTTACCCGGTTTTGCGTTTCACCTGTAGGAATTCGCCCTACATATTGTGAGGGAACTCGCGGCGAGGTCCGAAGAGGGCCCTGGCTATCGCCCTCAGGCGCCGCCCGCGTAGCCCGCCTGCCGCCAGGCCTCGTAGACCGCCACGGCCACGGCATTGGACAGGTTGAGGCTGCGATTGCCGGGGACCATGGGCAGGCGGACCCGCCGTTCCGGCGGAAATTCGGCGAGGACGGCTTCGGGAAGGCCGGCCGTCTCGGGACCGAACACGAACACGTCCTTTTCGTCGAACACGAGGTCCTGGAAGGGCCGCGAGGCCCGCGTCGTGAAGGCGAACCGACGGCGCGAGCCGAGCACTTCAAGGCACGCCGCCCAATCCCGGTGAACGCTCGTCAGGGCGAGCTCGTGGTAGTCCAACCCGGCCCGCTTGAGCTGCCGGTCGTCCATCGAGAACCCGAGCGGCTCCACGAGGTGCAGCGGCGTGCCGGTATTCGCGCAAAGGCGAATGACATTGCCTGCGTTGGGGGGAATTTCCGGCTGGAAAAGAACGACGTCGACCATCGGTCAGGCGTTCCTTCCCGACGCCGGCGTCCGCGCCACGACCCAGCCTTCCACGCGCCAGGCACCGGACCGACGCAGTTCGCGGGCCAGGGCCTCCAGGGTTGCCCCCGTGGTGGTGACGTCATCGACGAGCGCCACCGTGAGGCCGTCGACCGCCGCGCACCGGAATGCCCCTCGCAGGTTGCGTTCGCGGGCGGTTCGGGCGAGCCCGGTCTGCGGCGGCGTGTGGCGCACCTTGCGAAGGAGCGACGGGTGCCAGGGAACATCCAGTTCCCTCGCCACGCGATTCGCCAGCACCGCGGCGGGATTGAATCCGCGCTCCCGCAAGCGCCTGCCCGACGCGGGGGAAGGCAGGACCAGATCCGGGCGCGAGCGGGCCGCGACCGCCTGCGCGAGCGCCGACCGAGAAAATCCCCCACCGCCAAGTCGCCCGCGAATTTGAAGCGCTGGACCAGCCGGTCCAGCGGAAACCGGTAGTCGAAGGCGGCGACGAGACCATCGAGCGCGCGCGGACGGCGCAGGCACCGGCCGCATACGCCGGGAACGGCCAGCGGGCGGGCGCAACCGGGGCACGCGTTGCCGGCGCGGGGCACCAGGCATTCGCAGTGGGAGCACAGGGGTCGCATGCCGGCATTGTCGAGGCAAAGGAGGCAGTCGCGCGACCCGAACAGCGCATGGGCGGCCGGTTCGCCTAATTTTTGTGCAATCGTCCGGGCCGAACGCCACCCCACTTTGACAGGAACTGAAAAATCCCGAATCATCAGCAACTTGCACCCATCCTTTCCGGAAAGAGTTCCCGTGGACCACGCCGCCGCCGTCGAATTCCCCTCCCCTGCCGACCCCCGCACCCGGGCCTTGCGGAAGGAGGCGCTCGCGCTCCTCGACCTTCCCTTCAACGATCTTCTCTTCCGCGCGCAGACAATCCACCGTGAAAATTTCGATCCGAACAAGGTCCAGCGTTCCACGCTGCTGTCTATCAAGACCGGGGGCTGCTCCGAGGATTGCGGCTACTGCCCTCAGTCGGCGCGCCACCCGGCCGGCGTCGAGAACGAGCCGATGCTCGCCGTCGATACCGTGGTCGAGGCCGCGAAGGCGGCCAAGGCCAACGGCGCCTCGCGCTTCTGCATGGGCGCGGCCTGGCGCGGACCCAAGGCGCGCGACCTGGAGCCGGTGCTCGACATGGTGCGGGAGGTGAAGAAGCTCGGCCTCGAGACGTGCTGCACCCTCGGCATGCTCAAGGACGGGCAGGCCGAGCAGCTGCGCGACGCCGGCCTCGACTACTACAACCACAACCTCGACACCGCGCCCGAGTTCTACGGCGAGATCATCACCACGCGCGAATACCGCGACCGGCTCGACACGCTCGAGCGCGTGCGCGGCGCCGGCATCCACGTGTGCAGCGGCGGCATCGTCGGCATGGGCGAATCGCGAGCCGAGCGCGCGGGCCTGCTGGCGCAACTCGCCGGCCTGGATCCGCAGCCCGAGTCGGTTCCCATCAACCAGTTGGTGCAAGTGGAGGGCACGCCCCTCGCCGGCACGGACGCCTTCCCGTGGACGGAGTTCGTGCGCACCATCGCGGTCGCGCGGATCCTCCTGCCGAAGAGCTTCGTGCGGCTGTCCGCCGGCCGCACGCAGATGCACGAGGCCGTGCAGGCGCTCTGCTTCCTGGCGGGCGCCAACTCCATCTTCTACGGCGAGAAGCTCCTCACCACGGGCAACCCCGAGGTCGCGCGCGACGACGCGCTCTTCGCCGCGCTCGGCATCTCGCCGGCCTGACGTTGGGTGCCTTCGCGGGCATCGCGCGCATCCGGCGCGAGCTCGACGGGCTCGCGCGCGAGGGCCTCCTGCGCGAACGCCGCACCCTCGATTCGCCGCAGGGCGCCACCGTCCGCGAGGGCGGGGCGACGCTCGCCAATTTCGCCTCCAATGACTACCTGGGCCTCGCGAACGACCCGCGCGTGATCGAGGCGGCTCGCGCCGCACTCGGGCGGTACGGATTCGGCGCGGGCGCTTCGCCGCTCGTCGTCGGGCACACGCGCGCGCACGAGGAGGCCGAACAGGCCTTCGCCGTTTTCACCGGTCATCCCCGCGCCCTGCTGTTCGCGAACGGCTACGCGGCCAACCTCGGCATCGTGGCCTCCTTGGCCGATCGCGAGTCCGCCGTGTTCGCCGACCGCCTCGACCACGCGTGCCTCGTCGATGGCGCGCGGCTCTCGCGAGCCGGCTTCCATCGCTACCCTCACGGCGACCTCGCGGTGCTGGAGCGGCAGCTCGCCGCCTCCGAAGCCCGCACGCGGCTCATCGCGACGGATGCCGTCTTCAGCATGGACGGCGATCTCGCGCCGCTGCCCGGAGTGCTCCGCACTCGCCGATCGCTTCGACGCCTGGCTCGTGGTCGATGACGCGCACGGCATCGGCGTGCTCGGCCGGGGACGCGGAACGCTCGCGCATTTCGGCATCGCGTCCGAACGCGTCGTGTATATGGCGACCCTGGGCAAGGCGCTCGGCGGCTACGGCGCCTTCGTGACCGGCGCGCCCGAAGTCGTCGAATGGCTGATGCAGCGGGCCCGCCCCTACGTCTTCTCGACCGCGCTGCCGCCCGCCGCCGCCGCGGCGGCGAGCGCGGCATTGGCGATCGTCGCGGCCGAACCCGATCGCATCGAGCGACTTCACGCGAACATCGCCGCGTTCCGCGAGGCACTCGCGCTGGCCGGAATCGCCGGCTCCTCGCCGACCGCCATCCAGCCCGTGCTCGTGGGCGATCCGATTCGTGCCGTGTCCCTGTCCGCGCGCCTTCGCGAACGGGGCCACCTCGTGCCCGCGATCCGACCGCCCACGGTGCCTGCCGGCACCTCCCGCCTGCGCGTATCGCTCACCTCGGAACATTCGGCGGCGCAGGTGGCCTCGCTCGTGCGCGATCTCGCCGAGGCCCTCGCCACGTGACGCTGCACGTCGACCGGTTCGGGGCCGGTCCGGACCTCGTGCTCCTGCACGGCTGGGCGCTGCACGGTGGCGCCTGGTCCGAAGTAGCCGGTCGCCTCGCCGCGAGATTTCGACTCCACGTGATCGACCTGCCCGGCCACGGTCTCTCGCCCGGGCTGCCCTTCACCGATCTCGAATCGCTCGCCGCGCAAGTGGCCCCCGCCGTACCCAACGGCAGCGCGATCTGCGGCTGGTCGCTCGGGGCGCTGGTGGCGATGCATCTGTCGACGGTGGCCACGCTCGGCATCCGCGCCCTGGGCCTCGTGGCGGCAACGCCTTCATTCGTGACGCGCGAAGGCTGGATTTCGGGCATCGCGCCGCCGGTGCTGGAAGAATTCCGGCGGAACTTGGGGCTCGATCGCTCGGCCACCGTGCGCGCCTTCCTGCAACTCAACGCGCGCGGGGCGAGCGGCGCGCGGGCCTGCGTTCGCCGGCTCGAGGCGATGCGGGACGAAAGACCGGCGCCCGCGGGCGTCGCGCTCGCTGCCGGTCTCGACGTGCTTGCGACCGCGGACCTGCGTGCCCGAACGGCGGCGATCGCGCAGCCCGCGGTGGTGATCCATGGCCTGCGCGACGAACTCGTTCCGGCCGATGCCGGCCGCCTCCTTGCGGCCGCGATGCCGAACGCGCGCTTCGTCGGCATCGACGACGCGGCCCATGCCGTGCTCCTCACCCACGCCGAAGCGCTCACGAGCGCCCTGGAGTCGATCGATGGATGAACCCGCGCGACCGGTGAAACGCGACGTGCGGCGAGCGTTCGACCGCGCGGCGCTCACCTACGACGGCGCCGCGATCCTCCAACGGGAGATTTGCGGTCGGCTCCTCGAACACCTCGACCCCATGCGTCTCGAGCCGCACCGCGTCGTGGACCTGGGCTGCGGAACCGGGCACGCGTTCGAGGCGCTCGCAAGGCGCTACCCGGGTGCAGGCCTCGTCGGACTCGACCTCGCGCCGGCCATGCTCGCCCGCGCGCGCGAACGTTCGCCCTGGTGGCGCCGAGCATTCGGCGCCGCGTCGCCGGCTCTCGTGTGCGCCGATGCGGAGTCGCTGCCGCTCGCCGACCGCAGCGTGCAGCTCGTCTTCTCGAACCTCGCGCTGCAGTGGTGCGACCCGGCGGCGGCCTTCGCCGAGGCCGCGCGCGTGCTCGAGCCCGGCGGGCTCCTGCTCTTTTCCACCTTCGGGCCGGATACGCTCCGCGAGCTGCGCGCCGCGTTCGCCGAAGCCGACGGGGCTCCCCACGTGAACGCCTTCGTCGACATGCACGACCTGGGCGACGCGCTCGTGGCAGCGGGCCTCTCGGATCCGGTGATGGACATGGAGATCCTCACGATGGAATACGACACCGCCGGGGCCGTCGCGCGCGACCTCAAGGCGATCGGCGCCGTGAATTCCCTGGCGGCACGCTCCCGCGGCCTGCCGGGGCGCGCCCGCTGGGAGCGCATGACGAAGGCTTACGAGCGCTTTCGCCGCGACGGCCGGCTGCCCGCCACGTTCGAGGTCGTGTACGGCCATGCGTGGAAGGTGCCTCCCCGGAAGCTGGCCGATGGCCGGCAAGTGGTCGAGTTCGCCCCGAGGGCCCCGCGATGAGGGGCGTCTTCGTCACCGGCACGGATACGGGGGTCGGCAAGACCCTCGCCGCCTGCGTGCTCGTGCACGCGCTGCGCGGCGGGGCCTGGCGCCCTGGCCCATGAAGCCCATCGCCGCCGGCGCCATCGCCGCGGCCGAGGGGCTCGCGAACGAGGACACGCTGGCGCTCGCGCATGCCGCCGCCGGCTTCGCCGCACCGCTCGCCACGATGACGCCGATTCTTCTCGCCGAGCCCTTGGCGCCGCACATCGCGGCCGAGCGCGGGGGGCGCGAGCTTTCGCTCGACCCCGTGCTCGCGGCCTGGCGTACGCGCCCCGCGGGCACGTTCGCGGTCATCGAGGGGGTCGGCGGCTTCCGGGTGCCGCTCGGGCCGGCCCTCGACACCGTGGACCTCGCGCGCGCCTTCGGCCTGCCCGTCGTCCTCGTGGTCGGGCTTCGACTGGGTTGCCTGAATCACGCGCTCCTCACCGCCGAGTCGATCGCGCATGCGGGACTGCCCTTCGCCGGCTGGATCGCGAATCTCGTCGACCCCGCGATGGCGGTGCCCGACGAGAACGTGGCCGCCCTCGCCGCCCGGCTTCCAGCCCCGCTCCTGGGGCGCCTGCCGCATGCGCCGGGCGCCGATCCGCGCGCTCTCGCCGCGAATCTCGACCTCGCGCCGCTCCTTCGCGCGGCGCCATGAAGGCCGTGCTCTTCGACCTCGACGGCACGCTCACGGATCCGCGCGAGGGCATCACGCGCTCCATCGCCTACGCACTCGAGCGCATGGGCCACGCGCCGCCGCCCCTCGACGAACTCACCTTCGCCATCGGCCCGCCGCTGCGCGCTTCGCTCGCGAAGCTGATCGGCACCGACGCTCGCGATGCGGTCGAGCGCGCCATCGGCCACTATCGCGAGCGGTTCGCCGACGTCGGCCTCTTCGAGAACGCGCCGTACGAGGGCGTCACCGAGGCCCTGGCCCGCCTGCGCGAGGCGGGCCTGCCCCTCTTCGTCGCCACTTCCAAGCCCCGCGTCTACGCCGAGCGGATCGTCCGCCACTTCGCGCTCGACGCGCACTTCGAAGCCGTTCACGGCTGCGAGCTCGATGGCACGCGCGAAGACAAGCGCGACCTGCTGGCCCACCTGCTGCCGCACCATGGCCTCGACCCGGGCGCGACGGCGATGGTCGGCGACCGCGGCGCCGACATGGTCGCGGCGCGCCACCACGGCACGCGCCGTCGGCGTCCTCTGGGGTTATGGCAGCCGCGACGAGCTGCAAGCGGCGGGTGCGAGCCATTGCGCCGCGGCCCCCGGCGACCTCGCGCCGATCCTGCTCGGCGCCTAGCCCGCGCACCAAACCGGTCCCGCCCACAGGGCATTCAGGCACCGCAACGGTGCGGGCTTGTCGTGGTGCGCGGCGCCCCGCAGCGAGACCCTCGTGGCACGGATGCTGCTAACTCCCGTGCATCCGAAACCGCGAGGTGTCCCGATGAGTCTCTTCCGCAATCCGTTCGACGGCGAAACCAACCTCACCTGCGCCTGCGGCCGCCATGCCTCGCAGGCCGAGCATGACGTCGACGCCGAAAAGCTCTCCCGCCAGGCCCTCGAGAACGCCGTGATGCGTTCGCTCTTCCCGCGGGACGCCGAGCGGCGTCGCTTCATCCGATCCGTGGGAGCCGGCACCGCCTCCGCCGCGATCGCGAGCCTCTTCCCCTTCGGCGCGCTGGAGGCCATGGCGCAGGACAAGGGAAAGATCGAGAAGAAGGACCTGAAGCTCGGCTTCATCCCGATCACCTGCGCGACGCCGCTCATCATGTCCGCGCCCCTGGGCTTCTACGAGAAGCAGGGCCTCAACGTGACGCTCGTGAAGACCGCGGGCTGGGCGCTCATCCGCGACAAGACGATGAACAAGGAGTACGACGCCTCTCACCTGCTGGCCCCGATGCCCCTCGCCATCTCCCTGGGCGTGGGTTCCGGTGCCATGCCGATGCAGGTGGCCACGATCCAGAACTCCAACGGCCAGGCGATCACGCTCGCCATGAAGCACAAGGACAAGCGCGACCCGAAGAAATGGAAGGGCTTCAAGTTCGCCGTGCCTTTCGAGTTCTCGATGCACAACTTCCTCCTGCGCTACTACGTGGCCGAGCACGGGCTCGATCCCGACAAGGACATCCAGATCCGCGTCGTGCCGCCGCCCGAGATGGTCGCGAACCTGCGCGCCGGCAACATCGACGGCTACCTGGGCCCGGACCCCTTCAACCAGCGCGCCGTCTACGACCAGGTCGGGTTCATCCACCTGCTCACAAAGGAGCTCTGGGACGGCCACCCCTGCTGCTCCCTGGGCGTGAGGAGCGAGTGGGTGAAGGAGAACCCGAACACCTTCGCCGCGCTCTACCGCGCGATCCTCAACGCCGCCGCCATGGCAGCGAGCCCCGGCAACCGCACGACCATCGCCAACGCGATCGCCCCGGCCAATTACCTCAACCAGCCGGTGCCGGTCCTCGAGCAGGTCCTCACGGGCAAGTACGCGGATGGCCTGGGCGACGTGAAGAATGACCCCGGCCGCATCGAGTTCGACCCGGTGCCCTGGAACGCGCTGGGCATCTGGATTCTCTCGCAGATGAAGCGCTGGAGCTACCTCAAGGGCGACGTGAAGTACAAGGAGATCGTCGACCAGGTCTACCTCATGACGGACGCGAAGAAGCGCATGAAGGAGGAAGGCATCCTCGCGCCGGCCGACATGCCCAAGAAGATCATCGTGATGGGCAAGGCCTTCGACGCCTCGAAGCCCGACGCCTACGTGAGCAGTTTCGCCATCAAGCGAACCTAGGCGGGCCTGTCCATGACGCGCGCGCTCCGCGATCCCTGTCGCTGCTCTCGCTGGCGATCTTCCTGGCGGCTGGCACCTCGCCACGCTGCCGCGCGCGGAAGCCGGCGCCGCGATGGACCCGGAATACGCGAAAGCTCATGGGGGCTCGACAAGCCCAAGTCCGACGGCATGCCGACGCCCGCCCAGTTGGCCGGCACGGCATGGAAGCAGCTCTCGGACCCGTTCTACGACGCCGGTTCCAACGACAAGGGCATCGGCATCCAGCTCGCCTATTCTCTCGGTCGCGTGGGGCTGGGATTCGGCCTCGCCGCCCTGGTCGCGATCCCGCTCGGCTTCCTCATCGGCCTGTCTCCGCTCGCCTACGGGGCGCT
Organism: Betaproteobacteria bacterium; assembly: GCA_016711875.1. Classification (GTDB taxonomy): domain Bacteria; phylum Pseudomonadota; class Gammaproteobacteria; order Burkholderiales; family Usitatibacteraceae; genus FEB-7. The sequence goes on from JADJSD010000004.1 coordinate 22,068, forward strand.
CAACCCCTTCATCCAGGTGCTGAAGCCCATCTCGCCCCTGGCGTGGATGCCCCTCGCGCTCTACACGATCAAGGACTCGACGATCTCGTCGATCTTCGTGATCTTCATCTGCTCCATCTGGCCGATGCTCATCAACACGGCCCACGGCGTGGCGAGCGTGCGGCGCGACTGGCTCAACGTCGCGAAGACCCTCGAGGCCGGCACGGTCCGCACCGCCTTCCAGGTGATCCTGCCCGCCGCGGCGCCCACCATCCTCACCGGCATGCGCATCTCCATGGGCATCGCCTGGCTCGTGATCGTGGCGGCCGAGATGCTCGTGGGCAACCTCGGGGTGGGTTACTTCGTGTGGAACGAGTGGAACAACCTGTCCCTCTCCAACGTCATCTTCGCCATCGGCGTCATCGGGGTGGTGGGCATGCTCCTCGACCTGGCGTTCGGCGCCTTGCAGCGCGCCGTCACCTACGTCGAATGAGCGCCGCCTTCCTGCAGGTCCGGGGGCTCACCCGGCGCTGGACCCCCGCCGCGAAGCCCGTCTTCGAGAACGTCTCCTTCGCGCTCGAACGCGGCGAGTTCGTCTGCATCATCGGCCACTCCGGCTGCGGCAAGACCACCATCCTCAACATCCTCGCCGGCCTCGACGAGGCGTCCGCGGGCGAGGTGATCATGGACGGCCGCGAGGTCTCCGGGCCCAGCCTCGACCGGGGCGTGGTCTTCCAGGGGCACGCGCTCATGCCCTGGCTCACGGTGCGCCGGAACATCGCCTTCGCGGTGAAATCGCGCTGGCCGGACTGGAACCGCGAGAAGATCGGCGCCCACTGCCAGAAATACATCGACCTGGTGCGTCTCACGGGCAACGAGGAAAAGAAGCCCTCGGCACTCTCCGGCGGCATGAAGCAGCGCGTGGGCATCGCGCGCGCCTTCGCGATCCAGCCCAAGATGCTCCTGCTCGACGAGCCGTTCGGGGCGCTGGACGCCCTCACCCGCGGCGCGATCCAGGACGAGCTCACGTCCATCTGCGCCGAGACGCGCCAGACCGTCTTCATGATCACGCACGACGTGGACGAGGCGATCCTGCTCGCCGACAAGATCCTGCTCATGACCAACGGGCCGCAGGCGCGCATCGCCGAGATCGTGGTGAACACGCTGCCGCGCGTGCGCTCGCGGCACGACATCCACCACCACCCGCACTATTACCGGCTGCGCAACCACCTCGTGGATTTCCTCGTCCACCGCTCGAAGCTGCTGCAGGAAGGCCGAGACGACGAGTCGACGGACGGACAGCAGCCGCGCGTGGTCATGCCCGGCCTCGCGGACCCCGGGATCGCGCCGGGCGAGGCGGGCGAGCGCCTGCCCGCGCTCAAGCAGGTGAAGTGATTCCCCCGAAGCCCTCGAGAAGAAAGACCCCGATGAACCAACCGCACAAGGATCCCGCATGAAGCCCATGACCCGCGAAGACGTGACC
>JADJSD010000005.1 GCA_016711875.1 Betaproteobacteria bacterium
GATGACCTACTTTCTCACGGGCAATCCGCAATATCATCGGCGCGACGTCGTTTCACGGTCCTGTTCGGGATGGGAAGGGGTGGGGCCAACGCGCTATGGTCGCCAGGAATTCTGTGTCATGCTCGCTTGGGTGTTTGAGGCCCATGCGCACGCGCTGTTCGGGAAGGGGTAGAAGGTTTGGGTTGATGCGTGATTGCGTCGTCTTTGCGACGAGCGTTGTTCTGCAGAGTTATAGAGTCAAGCCACACGGGCAATTAGTACTGGTTAGCCTAAGAGGGTTACCCCCGTGCACACCCAGCCTATCAACGTCCTGGTCTCGGACGACCCTTCAGGGGGTCGAAGCCTCGGGAGATCTCATCTTCAGGCAAGTTTCCCGCTTAGATGCTTTCAGCGGTTATCTCTTCCGCATATACTACCCGGCAATGCGACTGGCGTACAACCGGTACACCAGGGATGCGTCCACTCCGGTCCTCTAGTAAGGGGCAGCCCCGTCAAATCTCCAACGCCCACGGCAGATAGGGACCAAACTGTCTCACGACGTTTTGAACCCAGCTCACGTACCACTTTAAATGGCGAACAGCCATACCCTTGGGACCGGCTACGGCCCCAGGATGTGATGAGCCGACATCGAGGTGCCAAACTCCCGTCGATATGAACTCTTGGGAGGAATCAGCCTGTTATCCCCAGAGTACCTTTTATCCGTTGACGATGGCCCTTCCATACAGAACCACCGGATCACTATGACCTGCTTTCGCACCTGCTCGACTTGTCAGTCTCGCAGTCAAGCCACCTTATGCCATTGCACTATGAGTACGATTTCCGACCGTACCTAGGTGACCTTCGCACTCCTCCGTTACTCTTTGGGAGGAGACCGCCCCAGTCAAACTGCCTACCATGCACGGTCCCCGACCCCGTCAAGGGCCCAGGTTAGAACCGCAACGTCGTCAGGCTGGTATTTCAACGTCGGCTCCACCGGAACTAGCATCCCGGCTTCAAAGCCTCCCAGCTATCCTACACAGACAACGTCACAGTCCAATGCAAGCTTCACAGTAAAGGTTCATGGGGTCTTTCCGTCTAGCCGCGGGTAGATTGCATCTTCACAAACATTTCAACTTCGCTGAGTCTCAGGAGGAGACAGTGCTGGCCATCGTTACGCCATTCGTGCGGGTCGGAACTTACCCGACAAGGAATTTCGCTACCTTAGGACCGTTATAGTTACGGCCGCCGTTTACCGGGGCTTCGATCAAGAGCTTGCACTCCCATCACTTAACCTTCCGGCACCGGGCAGGCGTCACACCCTATACGTCGACTTCCAACGTCTTAGCAGAGTGCTGTGTTTTGATAAACAGTCGCAGCCACCGATTCTCTGCGGCCTTCTTCGGCTTCGCGGGCAAGCCGCTACACCTACCAAAGGCACACCTTCTCCCGAAGTTACGGTGTCAATTTGCCGAGTTCCTTCTCCTGAGTTCTCTCAAGCGCCTGAGAATTTTCATCCTGCCCACCTGTGTCGGTTTGCGGTACGGTCCCGACGGGCTGAAGCTTAGTGGCTTTCCCTGGAAGCAGGGTATCTGCAGCTTCGGAAGGCAAGCCTTCCTGGTCCCGCGCCTCGGTGTTGACCTCCGGATTTCCCTAGAGGATCCACCTACACGCTTCACCGGGACGTCCAACACCCGGTCTGCATAACCTTCTTCGTCCCCACATCGCACCCGTCGGCGGTTCCGGAATATTGACCGGATTCCCATCAGCTACGCATCTCTGCCTCACCTTAGGGGCCGACTCACCCTGCGCCGATGAACGTTGCGCAGGAAACCTTGGGCTTTCGGCGAGGGCTTTTCACACCCTTTATCGTTACTCATGTCAGCATTCGCACTTCCCATACCTCCAGCATGCCTCTCGGCACACCTTCGCAGGCGTAGGGAACGCTCCTCTACCACCTATGCCCCGATTGCTCCATAGATCCGCAGCTTCGGTTATCGGCTTGAGCCCGTTACATCTTCCGCGCAGGACGACTCGATCAGTGAGCTATTACGCTTTCTTTAAAGGATGGCTGCTTCTAAGCCAACCTCCTGACTGTCTGAGCCTTCCCACCTCGTTTTCCACTTAGCCGATATTGGGGACCTTAGCTGGCGGTCTGGGTTGTTTCCCTCTTGTCCCCGGACGTTAGCACCCGGGGACTGTCTGCCACGCTCTACTCTTCGGTATTCGGAGTTTGCCATGGTTTGGTGTAGCCTATAGCGGCCCCCTAGCCATAACAGTGCTCTACCCCGAAGGTAATACGTGACGCACTACCTCAATAGTTTTCGAGGAGAACCAGCTATCTCCGGTTTTGTTTAGCCTTTCACCCCTATCCACAGCTCATCCCCGACCTTTTCAACGGGCGTGGGTTCGGTCCTCCAGTGGGTGTTACCCCACCTTCAACCTGGCCATGGATAGATCAACCGGTTTCGGGTCTACGCCCAGCTACTGAACGCCCTGTTCAGACTCGCTTTGGCTGCGCCTCCGGCACCTACCCTTAAGCTCGCAACTGACCGTAAGTCGCTGACCCCTTATCCAAAAGGTACGCCGTCACTCCGTTGCCAGAGCTCCGACTGTTTGTATGCATGCGGTTTCAGGTTCTATTTCACTCCCCTCCCGGGGTTCTTTTCGCCTTTCCTCACGGTACTGGTTCACTATCGGTCGATAACGAGTATTTAGCCTTGGAGGATGGTCCCCCCATCTTCAGACAGGATTTCACGTGTCCCGCCCTACTTTGCTCGAGCTCAGTTCCACACACGGGTTTTCGCGTACGGGGCTATCACCCTCTGCGGCCGGCCTTTCCAGACCGTTTCGCTAACGCGCGTGCTAAAACTCGAAGGCTGGTCCCATTTCGCTCGCCACTACTTTGGGAATCTCGGTTGATTTCTGTTCCTCCGGTTACTGAGATGTTTCAGTTCTCCAGGTTCGCTCCTTATCCCCTATGTATTCAGGTGCAGGTAACCCTTGCGGGTTGGGTTTCCCCATTCGGAAATCCTCGGATCAACGCCTATTTGCCGGCTCCCCGAGGCTTATCGCAGGCTGTCGCGTCCTTCATCGCCTGTTATCGCCAAGGCATCCACCACATGCACTTATTCGCTTGACCCTATAACTCTGCAACCTGCCTTGCCGGCCAAGACCTCCAAAGCTACAAGGAATTCTCGTAGCGCTCGTTGCGCGCCCCACCCTTTTAAATATGGGGCGCACGATGCAATACATAACCCAGGGTGTGTTGGCTCGCATCGGAGGGCAGTAAAGCCGCTCCCCGCGCGCATCCATCACACCACCTTCTACTTCCCGAATTTTTAAAGAGCCGATATGCCCACCCCCTTGCGGGGAGCAGGACTTTCTCCAACTTCCGAAGAAGCCAGAAGGGAGCGAAGCGCCGCTTCGCTCTCTTGTGCCTTCTTCTTCATGGGTGCTGGTGGAGCTGACCAGGATCGAACCGGTGACCCCTGCTTGCAAAGCAGGTGCTCTCCCAGCTGAGCTACAGCCCCGATCCCTTCGCCCTCCAGTCCCGCCCCTCTCACCCAGGCCGCGACGTTGGTGGGTCTGGATGGATTCGAACCATCGACCCCCGCCTTATCAAGACGGTGCTCTAACCAACTGAGCTACAGACCCGGCCGGGGAGGCTTACCTGGAGAACAACCGATAGATGGTGAGCACTGCGAGGGCACTTCTCTAGAAAGGAGGGTGATCCAGCCGCACCTTCCGATACGGCTACCTTGTTACGACTTCACCCCAGTCACGAATCTCACCGTGGTCGGCGCCTTCCCTTGCGGTTAGGCTACCGGCTTCTGGTGAAACCCGCTCCCATGGTGTGACGGGCGGTGTGTACAAGACCGGGAACGTATTCACCGCGACATGCTGATCCGCGATTACTAGCGATTCCGACTTCATGCAGGCGAGTTGCAGCCTGCAATCCGGACTACGATCGGCTTTCTGGGATTGGCTCCAGCTCGCGCTTTGGCAACCTCTGTACCGACCATTGTATTACGTGTGAAGCCCTACCCATAAGGGCCATGAGGACTTGACGTCATCCCCACCTTCCTCCGGTTTGTCACCGGCAGTCCCATTAGAGTGCCCAACTGAATGTAGCAACTAATGGCAAGGGTTGCGCTCGTTGCGGGACTTAACCCAACATCTCACGACACGAGCTGACGACAGCCATGCAGCACCTGTGTTCCCGTTCCCTTTCGGGCACACCCGGATCTCTCCAGGCTTCAGGACATGTCAAGGGTAGGTAAGGTTTTCGCGTTTGCATCGAATTAATCCACATAATCCACCGCTTGTGCGGGTCCCCGTCAATTCCTTTGAGTTTTAACCTTGCGGCCGTACTCCCCAGGCGGTCGACTTCACGCGTTAGCTTCGTTACTGAAGGTGTCAAACCCCAACAACCAGTTGACATCGTTTAGGGCGTGGACTACCAGGGTATCTAATCCTGTTTGCTCCCCACGCTTTCGTGCATGAGCGTCAGTATTGACCCAGAGACCTGCCTTCGCCATCGGTATTCCTCCTGATATCTACGCATTTCACTGCTACACCAGAATTCCAGTCTCCTCTGCCATACTCCAGCCTTGCAGTCCCAATCGCCATTCCCAGGTTAAGCCCGGGGATTTCACGACTGGCTTACAAAACCGCCTGCGCACGCTTTACGCCCAGTAATTCCGATTAACGCTCGCACCCTACGTATTACCGCGGCTGCTGGCACGTAGTTAGCCGGTGCTTATTCTTCCGGTACCGTCAGTAGAAGTGGATATTCACCACTTCCGTTTCGCTCCGGACAAAGAGCTTTACAACCCGAAGGCCTTCTTCACTCACGCGGAATGGCTGGATCAGGGTTGCCCCCATTGTCCAAAATTCCACTGCTGCCTCCCGTAGGAGTCTGGGCCGTGTCTCAGTCCCAGTGTGGCTGATCATCCTCTCAGACCAGCTAGCCATCATCGCCTTGGTAAGCCTTTACCTCACCAACTAGCTAATCGGACATCGGCCAACCCAATCGCGCCAGGCCCTTGCGGTCCCCGGCTTTCCTCTCTCGAGCGTATGCGGTATTAATCGGCTTTCGCCGGGCTATCCCCACGACATGGACATGTTCCGATGTATTACTCACCCGTTCGCCGCTCGCCGCCAGGTTGCCCCGCGCTGCCGCTCGACTTGCATGTGTAAAGCATTCCGCCAGCGTTCAATCTGAGCCAGGATCAAACTCTTCAGTTCAATCCATAAAACTCACAAAGAAATCACATGGATTTCAAAGCGAGTAACTGCAAGATGCTTTAGAACACCAGCCACCCACGCCTCCCCTTGACGGTCAGCGTGAAACAACCGGCTGCGCACCCACAGCACTCACCTCTATCGGCTGTAACTTGTTAAAGAGCGAAAGCGATTCCCTTGCCGCGCAAAATGCCTTGGTTTGGGAGTTGGTTGCGGGGGCAGGATTTGAACCTGCGACCTTCGGGTTATGAGCCCGACGAGCTGCCAGACTGCTCCACCCCGCGCCCGGTTCGATGCCAGTCCAGAAAACATGGCGTCGAGAGGGAAATTATGGCATTTCCAGCGCGCTTACGCAAGACTGACGGCACGCGCATTCAATATCGGCGCGATGATCCCGGCAAATCAAGGAGATAGGCGATGAGCCCCACGGACGCCTCGGTGCTGCAGGCCGTCGCGCTCGCCAGCGCACTGGCTTGGGCGAGCGGCATTCGCCTCTACTTCGTGATATTCGCCGCGGGTCTCGCCGCGCGCTACGGCTACATCGACCTGCCCGAAGGCCTCGAGGTCCTGAGCCACACATATGTATTGATCGCCTCCGGCGTGCTCCTCGCCGTCGAGTTCCTTGCGGACAAGGTGCCCGGTCTCGACAGCGCGTGGGACGCGGTGCACACGTTCATCCGCATCCCTGCGGGCGCCCTGCTCGCCGCCGGGGCCGCCGGCGACGACCTGACCGCCCTCACGCTTGCCGCAGGCCTCATCGGGGGCACCATCACCGCGGGGACGCATTTCACCAAGGCCGGAGGCCGTGCAGTCATCAACGCCTCGCCCGAGCCATTCTCGAACTGGGTAGCCTCGTTCACGGAAGACGCGCTGGTGCTGGGCGGAGTCTGGTTCGCGGCGCAATATCCGCTTGCGTTCCTGGTGGCGCTCGCGGTCTTTCTCGCGCTCGCCGCGTGGTTCCTCGTGACCTTCGCACGATTCGTCCGCGCGCGCTTCACGCGCAGCGCGCCCGCCGCAACCGGCTAGGCGGGCCGGCGCTCGATGAGCGCCTGCGCGAGCGTGCCGGCATCGACGTGTTCGATCTCGCCGCCCACCGGAAGGCCCCGCGCGATGCGCGAAACGCGAATGCCCTTGCCGGCGAGCATCTCCGAGACGTAGTGTGCGGTCGCCTCGCCTTCGACCGTGAAATTGGTCGCGAGAATCACCTCCTTCACCAGGCCATCCGTCGCGCGCTTGAGCAGGCGATCCAGGTGGATTTCGCGCGGACCGATGCCGTCCAGGGGAGAGAGCCGCCCCATCAGCACGAAGTAGAGGCCGCCGTAGCTCTGCGTCTGCTCCATCACGAGCAGGTCCGCGGGAGTCTCGACCACGCACAGGATCGACGGATCGCGCCGCGGCGAGGCGCAGATGCCGCAGACCTCGCTCTCAGTGAAGGTGTTGCAGCGCGCACAGTGGCGGATTCGCCCGAGTGCCTCGCCCAGCGCCGAAGCGAGCCGTGTGGCGCCCGCGTGATCGCGCTGGAGCAGGTGATAGGCCATGCGGGTGGCCGACTTGGGCCCCACGCCCGGCAGGCAGCGGAACGCCTGGATCAATTCCTCGAGGGAATCCGGCGTGCGCATCCGGCTAGAACGGAAGCTTCATGCCCGGCGGCAGGTTGAGACCGGAGGTGAAGGCCGACATCTTCTCCTGCGAAGTCGCCTCCGCCCGGCGCGCGGCGTCGTTGAACGCGGCCGCCACGAGGTCCTCGAGCATGTCCTTGTCCTCGCCGAGAAGGCTCGGGTCGATGGTGACGCGCTTCACGGCATGCTTGCAGGTCATGACGACCTTCACGAGGCCGGCGCCCGATTGCCCCTCGACTTCGATCGTCTCGAGGCTCTCCTGCACCTTGCGCATGTTTTCCTGCATCTGCTGGGCCTGCTTCATCAGCGCGCCCAGTCCGCCCTTCATCATGGCTTCCCCCTTGCGGTATCGGTTGCTTCACCCTGCGGCTCGGTCGCGGGCTTGATCGACGAGGACACGACCTGCGCGCCCATGCCGTCGACCAGCTCGCGCACGAACGGATCCGTCTCGATCGATTGCGTCGCGCTCTCGAGCCGTCGCTGCGCGTCGCTGTTCCTCACGGCGGCCACGCTCGCCCCGCTCGTCTCGCCCACGCGCACCGACACGCGCACGCCGGGTCCGAAACGCGCCAGGAGTTCGGCCTTGAGCTTGTCCTGGTAGAGCTTCTCCGCGTACATGCGGCTCGCCTCGGGCAGCACGAGCTGGAAGTGATTGCCCTCGTGTGAGGCCAGCTCCGCGTGCCGCGCGAGCAGCCCCGCCATGCCCGTGAGCGCCTGCGCCTCGACGAAGGCCGGCCAGTCGCCCTCGAACTCGCGGCCCGCGGGCGCAGCCGGCGCCGGCTTCGCCGCCACAGCCTGGGTCGGAGGGCCGGCAGGGGTTGCCGAACGGACCGAAGGTGCCGGGACGGCCCCCGAACCTCGTGGCCGTCGTGGATTCCCCTGGCACGCGCCCCGCCACGGCCGTACCCACACCCGCAAAAGAAAGCATGCGCATGACGGCCATGTCGAATCCGGCGAACTCGTCCGGCGCGAGCGGGAGATCGCGCCGGCCCAGCAGCGCGATCTGGTAGAAGACCTGGACACGCCCGGCGTCGAGCGCTTCGGCCAATGCCTGCACGCGCTGCGCGTCCGGATCTCCCGCCTCGGGCGCGCCTCCCATCTGCGCGATCGCCACGCGATGGGATCGAGCCGATGTCCTGGAGCGCCTGGTCGCACGAGAGGCCGCGTTCGGCGATTTTCTCGGTGGCCGCCAGCGCACCGGGCCCGTCGCCCGCCGCAATGCGATCGAGCAGCGGCCAGACGAGATCCGCGCCCACGGCGCCCAGCATCTCCGCGACCTGCGCGGTCGTGATGCGGCCCGATCCGTAGGCGATGGATTGGTCCGTGAGACTCAGGCTGTCGCGCACGCTGCCCGCCGCGGCCTTGGCGAGCATCGCGAGGGCCGGCTCCTCGAACGGGATCGCCTCGGCTTCGAGCACGTGCTTCAGGTGGCCCGCGAGCGCCGGCGGCGAGAGCGACTTCAGGTTGAATTGCAGGCAGCGCGAGAGCACCGTGACCGGCAACCGTTGCGGATCGGTGGTCGCGAGGATGAACTTCACGTGCTCCGGCGGTTCCTCGAGTGTCTTCAGCATCGAGTTGAACGCGTGGCGCGAAAGCATGTGGACTTCGTCGATGATGTAGACCTTGAAGCGGCCCGACACCGGCATGTACTGCGCCGTGTCGAGGAGCTCGCGCATCTCGTCCACCTTGGTGTTGGTCGCGGCATCGACTTCGAGCAGGTCGACGAAGCGGCCGGCGTCGATATCGGTGCAGGCGCGGCACTTGCCGCAGGGCTTCGACGTGATGCCCGTCTCGCAATTGATCGCCTTGGCGAGGATGCGCGCGAGCGTCGTCTTGCCCACGCCTCGCGTGCCGGTGAAAAGGTAGGCGTGGTGCAGGCGGCCGGTATCCAGCGCATTCACGAGCGCGGTGACGACATGCGGCTGCCCGACCAACTGGTCGAACGCCTTGGGACGCCACTTGCGCGCGAGGACCTGGTACGTCATGGAATCGTCCGGCGGAAGGACCGCGCCAACCGCGCGGCCCATGGAATCGGGAGAGGCGAGCCTGACCCCCGGCACTTGAAGGATTCGACTATGGCTGCTTCGTTCCCGACCTGACCAGGTTCGCCGCCCTTCAATGCGGGGAGGCCCGCCGGAACGGATTATCGCACACGGGCGTGCGCCTAGAGCGCGCAGGTGCGAAAACCCGCGAACACGTCATTGCGGTGCGGCAGGTAGAAGTTGCGCCAACGGCTGTGCACCAGGCGCGAGCGCGTCGCGAAGCATCCCCCGCGAAGTACCCCGTGCGTGTGGAACCACGGCGCCGAATATTCCGCGTAGGCGTCCGTCTCGAAGCCCGGATACGGCGCGAACGGCGACGCGGTCCATTCCCAAACGCCGCCGATCATCGCCTCCAGGCCCGTCCGCCCCACGACGGGCACCGCGCCTCCGCCGCCCGGCCCCTCGTCGCGGAAATCGAGCGAGGCCTCGACAGGCGGAATCTCGTCTCCCCACGGATAGCGCACCTCGTCCCCGCCGTTCGTCGCGGCGAACTCCCATTCGCTCTCGGTGGGCAGGCGGCGACCGGCCCACCGGCAGTAGGCCTCGGCCTCGAAGCGCCCGACGTGGAAGACGAGGTCCTCGGTGTCGAGTGCGCGCCACGCATCGCACCAGCGCATGCGCCACCGTGCCCCGTCGCGCTCCCAGTGGCGCGGCTCCGACAGGCCGCTCGTGTCGAGCCATTGCTGCCCCGCCTGGCTCCAGAGATCGACCCGCGAGTAGCCGCCTTCCTCGACGAAGGCGAGGAATTCGCCGTTGGTCACCGGCCGGGAGGCGATCGCGAACGGCGCGACGCGGACCTCATGTGCCCACTTTTCGTTGTCGAATGCATGCTCGCCGTCGTCGGGACGAGCGCCCTGTCGGAACGCGCCGCCCGCGAAGGCGATGTCGCGCAGCGCCGATGCCTTGCGCCGTGACGGCGCCCGATGATCCCGATTCGGCGCCGGCAGTCCGAGCGTCTGCAGCGTCATGAGGAGCGCCTCGCCGTGCATGTCCTCGTGGAAGAGCGCGAGGCGGAACCGGGAGCGCTCCCCGCAGCCGCTCCGCGCGAGTGCGTCCAGGGTCTCGTCGAGCGTCGAGCGCAAGTAGCCGTAGACGGCATCGAGCGGCGGATAGTCCAGCCGCCAGCGATCGTCGTGGGGGACGGTACGCGAATCGAAGAGGGAATCGGCGGCCGCCAGGCGCGAGGGGATTCGCCTTCCGCCGGGGTCGTCCGTCCGCCAGCGCCGGCAGAAGAATTCCTGGAAATAGCCGATGTGGGCGAGCTCCCAGATCGGCGGATTCACGATCTCGAGGAGGGGTACTTGCCACTGCCCGCCTTCGAGGTGCGCATACATCGACAGCGTATACTCGCGGCTCTCCTCGAGAGCCGCCGCCAGCGCGTCGACATCGTCCAGCATGGCCACCCCTCCCCGAACCCGCCCGGTCGCGATTCTCGTGACGCCGGGCACGCCCGCGGCCAACAACGGCAACTGGCGCACCGCCCGGCGCTGGGCGGGTTTGCTCGCCGGGGTCGCAAGGCCGATTGTACAGAGCGCCTGGGATGGCCGGCCCGCCGATATCCTCATCGCCCTGCACGCGAAGAAGAGCGCCGAGTCGGTCGCCCGTTTCAGGGCCGCATTCGTCGATCGCCCGATCGTGGTCGTCCTCACCGGCACCGACCTGTACCGCGATCTTCCGGGAAGCCCCGAGGCGCAGCGCACGCTCGCGTTCGCCGACCGCATCGTGGCCCTGCAGCAAGAAGCCGTGAAGCAACTTCCGCGGGAGCTTCGCGCGCGATGCGTCGTCATCCACCAGTCGGCACGCCCGCTCGCGCCCCTTGCGAAGCCGCGCGGGCGCCTCGATTGCGCGGTGGTGGGCCACCTGCGCGAGGAGAAGGATCCGCGCACGATCTGGAAGGCGCTTGCCCTTCTGGACCCTGCCTTGCCGATCCGCATCCGGCATGTGGGAGACGCCCTCGACGAAAATCTCGCCTGCGAAGCCCGGGCCGCCATGGACCGCGACCCGCGCTACCGGTGGTTCGGTGCCCTGCCCCACGGGCTCGCGCGGGGGGTGATCCGCCGGGCGCACCTGCTCATCCACCCCTCCACGATGGAGGGGGGCGCCAACGTGATCGTCGAGGCGGTTCTCTCGGGCACACCGGTGCTCGCAAGCCGCATGTCGGGCAATGTCGGCATGCTGGGCGATCGCTATCCCGGCTATTTCGAGGTGGGCGACGCCCCGGGGCTCGCGCGGGCGCTCGCGAGGCTGTGCGCAGCCCCATCGGCGCTGCGCGGCCTGCAGGTCGCCTGCCAGGAACGTCGCGATCTTTTCACGCCGGCCACGGAGCGCGCCGCCGTGCGCGCCCTCATCGTCACGCCGGTCCGCAAGGTCCGGCGCTAGAATCCGACCCATTCCCCAGACAGGCAACCGGAGAACCCGAATGGACCTCAATGTCCGCCTCACGCAGTTCAGCCACGGCGGCGGCTGCGGCTGCAAGATCGCCCCGGGCGTACTCGAGCAGATCCTCTCGAAATCCGCCCCCGGCCTGCTGCCGAAGGCACTCCTCGTGGGCATCGAGACGGCCGACGACGCCGCCGTCTACCAGATCAACGAGACGCAGGCCATCGTCGCCACCACCGATTTCTTCATGCCCATCGTGGACGACCCGCACGATTTCGGTGCCATCGCGGCCACGAACGCGATCTCCGACGTGTATGCCATGGGCGGCCAGCCCCTTTTCGCCCTCGCCCTCGTGGGAATGCCGGTGAACAAGCTGCCGTTGGACGTCATCCGCCGCATCCTGGAAGGCGGCGAATCCGTCTGCACCCGGGCCGGCATCCCGATCGCCGGCGGCCACACGATCGACTCCGTGGAACCCATCTACGGCCTCGTCGCGATCGGCCTCGTCGACCCGCGCAACCTGAAGCGCAACGCCGGCGCGAAAGCCGGCGACGTCCTGGTGCTTGGCAAGCCCTTGGGCGTGGGCATCTACAGCGCGGCCCTCAAGAAGGGCAAGCTGGACGAGTCCGGCTACCGCGCCATGATCGAGAGCACCACGAAGCTCAACACGCCCGGCCCCGCCCTGGGCAGGCTCGACGGCGTCCATGCGCTGACCGACGTCACGGGTTTCGGCCTGCTCGGGCACCTGCTCGAGATCTGCAAGGGCTCCGGCGTCTGCGCGCAGGTGGATTGGAAGTCGCTACCCGTCCTGCCGGGCGCGGTCGACCTCGCCCACGAAGGCTTCGTCACCGGTGCCTCCGGACGCAATTTCGGCGGCTACGGCGACAACGTGACGCTCGGCCCGGCCATCGACGAGGCAGGCAAGGCCCTGCTCACGGACCCGCAGACGAGCGGCGGCCTCCTCGTCGCCTGCTCCCCGGAGTCTGTGGGCGAAGTCATGAGCATCTTCCACGCCGACGGATTCGGACACGCCGCCGTCATCGGCCGCATCGAAGCGGGTTCGCCCGGCGTATCGGTGCGATAGGACATTCGAAAGGGACCGCCATGGCCGGTCATCGCCGCCGCAGCGTCCACTCCCGGGCCGATCCGGGCGTCCTCACGGCGCGCTTCGACGCGATCCGCGCCGCCACGCTCGCGCTCGCCGAACCGCTCTCGCCGGAGGACTGCGCGTTGCAGTCCATGCCGGATGCGAGCCCGGTGAAGTGGCACCTGGCCCACACGAGCTGGTTCTTCGAGACGTTCCTGCTGTCCCCCAACCTCGCGGGCTACCGGGCTTTCGACCCGGGCTTCAAGGTTCTCTACAACTCCTACTACAACGCCGTGGGCGACAAGCATCCCCGGGCCGAGCGCGGGCTCATCTCCCGGCCCGACCACGGGACGGTCCTCGCCTATCGCGCCCACGTCGACGAAGGCATGCGGCGGCTGCTCGCCTCGGGCAGCCCGACCCTCCTGCCGCTCGTCGAACTCGGCCTCAACCACGAGCAGCAGCACCAGGAACTCGTGCTCACCGACCTGAAGCACCTGCTCTCGCGCAACCCGCAAAGGCCCGCGTATCGGAAGGGCTGGCCGCTCACCCCGATCCGGGCGCGCCGCCCTCGCTGGCTCGGCTTCGAAGGCGGCGTGCACGAGATCGGCCACGAGGGCCCCGCATTCGCCTTCGACAACGAATCGCCGCGCCACCGGGTGTTCCTGAGGGATTTCGAGATCGCCTCGCACCCGGTGACCCACGCCGATTTCCTCGCCTTCGTCGAGGATGGCGGCTACCGCCGCCCCGAGCTCTGGCTCTCCCTGGGCTGGGACGAAGTGCGGGCGCACGGATGGGATGCCCCGCTCTACTGGGAAATGCGGGACGGCAAGTGGCAGACGTTCACGCTGCACGGCATGGTGGCCATCGACGCCAACACGCCCATCTGCCACGTCAGCTTCTTCGAGGCCGAGGCCTTCGCCCGCTGGGCCGGCGCGAGGCTGCCGACTGAAGCCGAGTGGGAAGTGGCGGCATCGACGGGCGCGGTGCGCGGCAATTTTCTCGAAAGCGGTGCCTGCCACCCGCTCGCGCTTCGCGACGAGCCGGAGCCCGGCGTCCTCGCCCAGGCCTACGGGGACGTGTGGGAATGGACCCGCAGCGGCTACGACCCCTACCCCGGCTACCGCCCGGCCGAAGGGGCCGTCGGCGAATACAACGGCAAGTTCATGTGCAACCAGTACGTGCTGCGCGGCGGCTCCTGCGCCACGCCGTTCTCGCACATCCGCCCGACCTACCGCAATTTCTTCCCGCCGTCGGCGCGCTGGCAGTTCTCGGGCCTCAGGCTCGCGCGCGACGCGTGAGCGAGACCGAGCGCGTCGCACGCGCCACCGCGCACTACCGCGACCTCGCGCCGCGGTACGATCGAGCCACGCGCCTCATCGACGGCATCCGCCGCCGGGCGATGGCGGCACTCGACCTGCGACCCGGCGATGTCGTGATCGACGCAGGATGCGGCACCGGCTGGTGCCTGCCCTACCTCCTTGACGCGGTCGGTCCATCGGGCCAAGTCATCGGATTCGACCCGTCGGACGACATGCTCTCGGTGGCGCGGGCGCGCCAGGCGGTCCGCGACGCCGGGAACATCCTGCTCTCCCGAGGGGCCGCGCACGACGTGGAACTGCCCCGCGGCGCGGACGCCGTTCTCTTCAGCTACACGCACGATCTCACGCAGTCGGCGCAATCGCTCCGCAACGTGCTGGGCGCCGCCAGGCCGGGGGCGCGCGTCGCCGCGACGAGCACCAAGCTCTACGCTCGCTGGCTCTGGCCGCTGAACGCCTACCTTCGCTGGTCTCACCGGGAGTACATCACGGACTTCCGGCACTTCGACGCACCCTGGACGGTGCTCGCGGATTTCCTCGATGACTTCCGCGTCGACACCGGGCCGTTCACGCAGCACTACGTGGCCCGCGGCCGCTTGAAATCCGGGCTGGCGCGCTAGGCCGCGTGGAAGACGAAGTACCCGCCGGCGGGCGCATCCCATCGGCGGATCGTCGCGAACCCCGCCTCGCGCAGCAGCGCCTCGAACTCCCCGGGGTGGTACTTGCAGGAATTCTCGGTGTGGATGCGCTCGCCCGCGCGGAAGACGCGCTCGAGCCCGTCGAGGTGGACGATCGTCTCGCGCTTCGCCTCGAGGTGCATCTCGATGCGGCCCAGGGCCTCGTCGTAGAAGCCCACGTGCCGGAAAGCCGCCACGTCGAAGTCGAAACCGTAGCGCACGTTCAGGTGCCGAAGGACGTTCAGGTTGAACGCGGCCGTCACGCCGAGCGCATCGTCGTAGGCCGCGTCCAGCACCGCCTTGTCCTTCTTGCCGTCCACCCCGATGAGCAACCCGCTGCCGGGCCGGGCCGAGCAGTGGCCGCGGATGCGCGACAGGAATCCCACGGCCTGCGTCGGCGTGAAATTGCCGATGCTCGAACCCGGATAGAAGAAAAGCGCGGGCGAGCCGTCGAGCACGCCTTCCAGGTCCAGTGCGTGCGTGAAGTCCGTCGCGAGGCCCACGAGCTCCAGAGCGGGAAAATCCGTCGCGATGCGCGCGAGCGACACCTCGATCTCGTGCGCGGCGATGTCCACGGCGACGTAGCGCGAGGGCGCCAGGAACGGGATCCATCCCTGCCCCTTTCGGCTGTCGCCCGCGCCGAGGTCCACGAACTGCCGGCCGGCGCCCACCGCCTTCGCGATCTCGCCGCGGTTCGCTTCGAAGAGCGCCATCTCCGTGCGGGTCGGGTAGTACTCCGCAAGCCGGCAGATGGCGCCATAGAGCGCGCAGCCCATTTCGTCGTAGAAGTACTTGGGGGAGACGCGCGCGGCCGGCGCGAGCAGGGCCTCGACCACGTCCCGCCTTTCGCGATCCGCGTCGATCAGCAAACGGTCCACGATGCGTGCGCGGTCCATGGTCAGGCGATCGCGCCGGTGAGGGCGCCGCGGGGAGTGAAATGGTGCAGGGTCGGCATGGAGGTCGGGGCGGGTCGCGGTGCGAGACCGGGCGATGATAGTCGAACCCGGTGGGCCCGCGTGCACCTCGCGCCACGGGCCCCCGAAATGCCCATGATGAGCCGCATCATCGGTCCGGGCGGGTCAGCTAGAATAGTCCGCTTTACGTCGAGTCAGGCGGCACGCCCGGTAGCGCGCTGCGCAGAATGGAAACCCGAATGACCGCCCCCCACACGCTCCTTCTCGCCCACGGCTTCTCCTTCCAGGACCTGCACGACTCCGCCGGCCTCTCCCGGCTCGACACCCGCTTTCTCGAAATCCTCGGCCAGGCCGAATCGGCGCTTCGCGACCGGCTCGTCGCCGCGCGCGCGGCGCCCGGTTCGCTCGCGTCCCGGGAGGAGGCCGACCTGCTGATGGCCGTCGCGCCCGTGCTCGAGGACTTCCTCGCGGACCTCTTCGGCATCGAATCCGACGTCGATCGCCTCACGGCCGCGCATACCGAGCGCGAGCCGCTTTTCCGCGTGAAGCGCAAGTTCGTGCAGCGTCGCGCCATGCTCAAGGTGAAGGCCGACGAAGCCGCGACCCTCGACGGGCCGGCCCTCGAGGCCGAACTCGCCACGTTGCTGGGCGGACGCTTCGAGGAGCTCGCGTTCGCGAAGGCCGTCCTCGAATGGCAGGCGGACGAGGCCCTCCACGCCGGGGCACTCGCACTGGCCGAGCGCTACTGCGCCTGGGCTGCCCACACGGCCGGGGGTCGCGCCCGCAACAAGTCCGGCGTCCTTTTCAAGCCGCCGCAACGCGTCGACCCCAACCACCTCGTGCCTGTCGCCACGCAGTCGGACGCGGGCTACGCCGTGCACACGCTCCACCACATCCGGCGCCGCGAGGGCTTCGCGCTCACCGACTCGGGCACGGACCTCACGGGCGCCCTGGACGAGGCCAACTACTGCATCTGGTGCCACGAGCAGGGCAAGGACTCCTGCTCGAAGGGCCTGAAGGAAAAGCCGGCCGAGGACGGCAGCGTCGCCTTCAAGAAAAGCCCCTTCGGCGTACCCCTCGCGGGCTGCCCGCTCGAGGAGCGCATCTCGGAATTCCACAAGCTGAAGGCCGAAGGCTGCGCCATCGGCGCCCTCGCGATGATCGTCGTGGACAACCCGACCGTCTGCGCCACCGGGCACCGCATCTGCAACGACTGCATGAAGGCGTGCATCTACCAGCGCCAGGACCCGGTGAACATCCCGCAGGCCGAGACGCGCACCGTGAAGGACGTGCTCTCGCTGCCCTGGGGCTTCGAGATCTACTCGCTCCTCACGCGCTGGAACCCGCTCAGCCTGCGCCGCCCCCTGCCCCTTCCGGCCACCGGCAAGCGCGTTCTCGTCGTGGGCATGGGCCCGGCCGGCTACACGCTCGCCCATCACCTCCTGAACGACGGCCACGCCGTGGTCGGCATCGACGGCCTCAAGATCGAGCCGCTGCCCCAGGCGATCTCGGGGGTCGCGCCCACGGGCGAGCGCGTGCCCTTCGCCCCCATCCGGGACCTCGAGCAACTCGTGGAACCCCTCGAGGCGCGCCTCATGGCCGGCTTCGGCGGCGTGGCCGAGTACGGCATCACCGTCCGCTGGGACAAGAACTTCCTCAAGATCGCGCGCCTGCTCGTCGAACGGCGCAGCGAGTTCGCCCTGATCGGGGGCGTGCGCTTCGGCGGCACCCTCACGGCGGAGCAGGCGTTCGCGATGGGCTTCGACCATATCGCCCTCGCCGCGGGCGCCGGCAAGCCCACCGTGCTGGAGTTGCCCGGCGGCCTCGCCCGCGGCGTGCGCACGGCCTCGGACTTCCTCATGGGCCTGCAGCTCACCGGCGCGGCACGCAAGGACACCATCGCCAACCTGCAGGTGCGCCTGCCGATCGTGGTGGTGGGCGGCGGCCTCACGGGCATCGACACGGCCACGGAGTCGCTCGCGTACTACCCGGTGCAGGTGGAGAAGTTCCTCTTGCGTTACGAGACGCTCGCCGGGGAGCGCGGCGAGGAGGCCGTTCGCTCGGCGTGGCGCCCGGAAGAGCGGGATATCGCCGACGAATTCCTCGCGCACGCGAGGGCCATCCGCGCAGAGCGCGAGAGCGCGAAGCGCGAGGGACGCGAGGCACGCGTGCTCGAACTCCTCCAGTCCTGGGGCGGCTCCACCCTCGCCTATCGCAAGCGGATGATCGACAGCCCGAGCTATACGCTCAACCACGAGGAGATCGAGAAGGCCCTCGAGGAAGGCATCCGGTTCGCCGAAGGCCTCACGCCCGTGCGCATCGAGACGGACGGCACGGGCTGGGCCCGGACGCTCGTCGTTTCCACGGCCGACGGAAAGGAGCACCCGCTGCCCGCGCGAACCATCCTCATCGCCGCGGGCACGCAGCCCAACACGGTGCTCGCCCGCGAGGACGCAGGGCACTTCAAGCTGGACGGCAAGTTCTTCCGCGCCCTCGACGACGACGGCAATCCCGTGAAGCCCGAGAAGAGCGCCAAGCCCGTCACGCCGCAGGTGCTGATGTGGAAGGGCGACGCCGATACCTACATGAGCTTCTTCGGCGACCTGCACCCCTCGTGGGCCGGCAACGTCGTGAAGGCGATGGGTTCGGCCAAGCAGGGCTACCCTTCCGTGAGTCGCGTTCTCGCGAAGCGCCCGGCGCGCCCGGCGGGAGACGCCGCGGCGTTCCTCGCCGGCATCAACCGCCAGCTCCGGGCGAAGGTGCACCGCGTCGAGCGCCTCACGCCCACCATCGTGGAAATCGTGCTCGAGGCGCCGCTCGCGGCCAAGGCCTTCCTGCCCGGCCAGTTCTACCGCCTGCAGAATTTCGAATCGCTCGCCCCGGGCATCGACGGCACCCGGCTCGCCATGGAGGGCCTCGCGCTCACGGGCGCCTGGGTGGACCGCGAGAAGGGCCTCGTCTCCACGATCGTGCTGGAGATGGGAGGCTCCTCGGACCTGTGCGCATTCCTCGAGCCCGGCGAGCCCGTCATCCTCATGGGACCCACGGGCGAACCCACCGAGACGCCTTCGGGGCAAACCGTGGCCCTGGTGGGCGGAGGCCTGGGAAACGCGGTGCTCTTCTCGATCGGCGCGGCGCTTCGCGCGGCCGGTTCGAAGGTGCTCTACTTCGCGGGCTACAAGAAGATGATCGACCGCTACAAGGTGGCGCAGATCGAGGCGGCGGCCGACGAGGTGATCTGGTGCTGCGACGAGGCCCCCGGCTTCGCGCCGACCCGTGCGGGCGACAAGGCCTTCGTGGGCAACATCGTCGAGGCGATGCGCGCCCACGCCGAAGGGCGCCTGGGCCCGCCCGCCGTGAGACTGCAGGATGCGGACCGCATCATCGCCATCGGATCGGATGGAATGATGAGCGCCGTGAAGGGCGCGCGCCATGCGGTGCTGCAGCCGTACCTGAAGGGCTCCCACGTGGCCATCGGTTCCATCAACTCGCCGATGCAGTGCATGATGAAGGAGATCTGCGCGCAGTGCCTCCAGCCGCATGTGGACCCGGCAACCGGCAAGACATCCTACGTCTTCTCGTGTTTCAATCAGGATCAGGAACTGGACCGCGTGGACTTCCCCGCCCTTCGCGATCGGCTCGGCCAGAACGCCGTGCAGGAGAAACTCACGGCGCAGTGGATCGACCGGTGCCTGAAGCGCCTGGGGCGGCGCCCCGCCCCGGCAGCCTGACCCACCGACCCGAGCCATGAACGCGCCGCGCAAATCGCCATCCCAGATCGCCCGTGAGGCGCTCAAGGTACTCTCCGGCCGGGGCCTCGCGCCGACGCCGGCCAACTACTCGGCGCTGTACCACGAGATCGCGGCCACCCCGATGGGGAACGGCTTTCCCGAGGCGCCGCTCAAGGAACTGGCGGAATCGCTTCCCGCGCAGCGGCAGGGTGAGCGGGACGCCCTCGCCTCGCTGGATGCCGCCATCGCGCACCAGAGCTGGAAGGAAGTGCGCGAGGCCCTCATCGCCTATGCCCGGGTTTCGCGCGGACCGGCCGATGCCCGCCGCGCCCCCACGGCGGAACTCAAGCCGGCCGACGCCCCGGCCGGCGCGGCCCGGCCGACGGGAGCCACCATCGAGGCCCTGCTGCGCCTGCTCGAAAGCCTCCTGCCGCTCGTGGAAGACGAGGAGAAACGCCTGAGCGGCCGCCTCGCCGACGTGAAGGCGGCCCTCAAGGACGGCGAGGCCGGGAACGCGGATGCCGTGGCGCGCATCGCGCTGCTGCACGACCAGGCCCTCGTCGCGGCCGAGGAGCAGGCCGAGGTACGCGGCGCGCTGCTCAAGCTGTTGCACCTCATCCTGGAGAACATCGCGCAGCTCTCGCTCGACGACCGTTGGCTCGAGGGACAGGTCGAAGCGCTCCTCGCGGCGCTCGCCCCCCCCCTGCGCCTTCGCCAGCTCGACGCGGTGGAGGCGCGGGTGCGCGATGTCATGCGACGCCAGGCGAAGTCGCGCGAGCGCGTGCTGGCCGCCCGCGACGAGATGCGATCGATGCTCGCGACCTTCATCGATCGCCTCGCCAGCATCGGCGCCTCGAGCGACGTGCACCGCGAGCACCTGGAGCACTGCGCGCGCCGGATCGGCGAGGTGAAGTCCATCGAGGATCTCGCGCCTCTCCTCAACGACGTGATCGCCACCACGCAGGACATCGCGCTGGAGACCGGCAAGGCCCGCGACGAGATGCGCGGCCTGCAGGACCGGGTCCGCGACTCGCAGGTCGAACTCGAGAAGCTGCACCGCGACCTGGACCACGCCAGCGCCCAGGCGCGCCACGATGCGCTCACGGACACCCTCAACCGCAAGGGCCTCGACGAGGCGCTCGAAGCCGAAGTGGGGCGCATGCGCCACCAGGGATCCCGCCTGTCGCTCGCCATGCTGGACATCGACGACTTCAAGCGGCTGAACGACTCTCGCGGCCACGAGACAGGGGACGCGGCTCTCGTACACCTCGCCAAGGTGGCGCGCGGTTGCCTGCGCGCCACGGACTCGCTGGCGCGCTTCGGCGGCGAGGAGTTCGCGTTCCTGCTCCCCGACACCACGCAGGCCGAGGGCATCGAGGTGATGGTTCGCCTGCAGCGCGAGCTCACCCGCGACATCTTCATGCACGGCGCCGACCGCGTCCTCATCACTTTCAGCGCGGGCGTGGTCGAACTGGAAGCGGGCGAGTCCGGCATCCACGCCCTGAATCGCGCCGACCGCGCCATGTACCTCGCCAAGCGGGCGGGCAAGAACCGGGTGGTGGGCGGCTGACCGCATTGCCGGGGCAACCGGGCGCCAGAAGGGGCATATTTCGCACCGGAATGCCCCGGAAAGTGGCTGCCGACCCCGAATAGATCAAATCCGGGGGTGCCGAACCTCACTAGGATTTGTCCATCGGCGCCCCTCTCCGCCCCCGCGGAAAGGCGCCCGCCGCAGGGGAATCCCGATGGGCGTCAATCTCATCCACTGGTTCAAGGGCCACCTCGTTCCGCGCATCGTGCGCGACGTGCCGCCCGAGATGGCGGCCTGCGAGTTCGATTGCCGAAAAACCGACTGCCGGCAGGACGAGTGGGTCCACTGCCCGAACCGCAAGCGCGTCGAAACCGGCGGGGCTTGAGCATCGCTTTGCGCCCGCGTCGGTTGAAGTCAGGGCTGCTTCCGACCTTTGCGTGATCCCTGCAGGCATGGCCCTCGCAACTAGCGCAGGCACCCCTGCGCAACGATGGCGGCGACCCGGCCCTGGAACTCCGGACTCGCGATGAACTGCTGGCGGATGGCGCTTCTCGTGGCGCCCCCGGTGAGTTGCGAAATCCAGAACTGCACGCCGACGAGGTCGCCGCCCCGGCGCAGGAACGCGTTGTAGAGATCACCCACGAACTCGGCATTCGTGCGGTTGCGGCTCGCGTACTCGGCGCCCCCGGCGAAGCTGCCCGAGATCGCCTCCACGGTGTTGTTGACCGAACCGGCTCCCGCGCACTGCGCCGAGCGGAACTGGCTCACCCAGCTGGCGAAGCCGCCGTCATCGGGGAGCCGCGAGAGCAGGCCCCGGTAGAAATCCACGACGGTGTCGACTTCCTTGCGGGCCTGCCCGTTGCCGAAGATCGCCTGCGTGAAGCCCTGGAACTCCGTCGAGAACATGAACGACACCAACACGACCTCGCGCGGCATCCCGGAGGCGAGCTGCCCTGTCCAAAACGTGAGGCCACCCGCATCCGGGCCCCGATTGAAGAACGTGTTGTAGAGGTCCGTCACGAACCCCGCATCGTCGCGGTTGAATGACTGGTACTCGCCGCTGAAGAAGAAGAACGTCGCCATGGCGTACCAGGTCTCGTTCACGTCGGCGCCCAGCGAGGGCAGCCTCACCTTCTCGCTTTCCCAGAAAGC
Source organism: Betaproteobacteria bacterium (assembly GCA_016711875.1). Taxonomy (GTDB): domain Bacteria; phylum Pseudomonadota; class Gammaproteobacteria; order Burkholderiales; family Usitatibacteraceae; genus FEB-7. Next base: position 21,672 of record JADJSD010000005.1, read on the forward strand.
CTTGCCGCCGGCGTCCGGTACGCGGCGCAGGATGGAACGGTAGTAGTGCGTCACCAGCGAGCGCTCGCCCGTCCCCGTCAGCGGGACAACAGCTGGACCTGCGCTCGTCTGCAGGGTCAGCGTGCCGGCGTGGGATCCTTCCGACCCCGGTGTGAAAGTGAGGGTCGCCATACAAGACGCCGAGGCGGCAAGTGTCGTGCAGCCGTGCGCCACGTCGAATCCCGTGGTGACCGTGAGGGAGGTGACCGAAAGCGCGGAGACGCCGGTGTTCGTGAGCGTCACCGCCTGTCCGGGCGCGGTCGTGTTCATCGATTGCTGGCCGAAGTCGAGCGACGCGGGACTGGACGCGATCGGCGAAGACACCGCCTGGCCCATGACCGTGAACAGTCGGCTGGTGAATACGTGTGGCAACCCGTCGCCATCCGCATCCGTGGGGTCGATCGCGATCGGCGTGAGACCGTCGATCCCCACGGCAGTCACCCGCACGAAGTTGGCGTCGCAGGCGCTGCCCACCACCTCATGCGGCGTGAAGCCGTCACCCAGGTACCCGGGGGGCGCCGCCGGCAGGACGGACGGATCCCACTTCAGGAACGGCGTCACCAGGCCGTTCACGAGTTGCCCCGAGGCAAACGGCACGTCCAGCGTGTCGTTGATCTCGCCTTTGCTGAGTCCCGATCCTGATTGCAGGGAGGAGATCTCGTACGTCTTGCTGCCCCAGGGATGTTCGACGATGTAGTAGCCCGTGGCGTTCACGTCCATGCGGATGCGAAGGCGCTGGAACTGCGTCTGGTTGCCGTCAGCCACCGTCGCGGGCAGGAAGGTCGATTCCAGTCCCGCCACGACGCGCCCGATGATCGACGCCGGCCCGCTCGTGGCGAAGACGTTGTCGGCCAGGAACCAGAAGCCCTCGAGCCCCCGGCCGAGCGCCGCCGAGAGCGCGTTGCCCGGCTCGACGGGGTCGAAGATGCAGGGATTGGCGGCCGTGCCATCGGGCGCTCCGCTTCCCGCGAGGCACGAGGCGAGGCCGACGCCGTTCGAATCGACGACCCGGCCGGCGAAGCCACTCGGGCGCGGGGCGCCGGCCAGCGTGATCGTGCCTGCCGGGCCTGCCGCGAAAGGCGCCGGGCTACAGGCCGACTCCGCCGGCCGCGAAATGGAAACGACGAATGCCGTCATGGCGACGGCGCTGAGGAGAATCCGGATCGTCATTCGCTGACTGCGCCCTTTCAGCCTAGGCTAGCCCCTTGCGCACAAGGACGATTGACCGGAATCAGGCGGAGCGCGCGGTTCCGCCCGGCGCGAGTTCGATTCGCGCCGCGCGACAGAGGTACCGGATGCGGGTTTCCCTGACCGTCCCATGGAAATGGAAACGCCAACCCGATGATCGGGTTGGCGCTTGAATTGGCGGAGAGGGCGGGATTCGAACCCGCGTTAGGCTATTAACCTAAACACGCTTTCCAGGCGTGCGACTTAAACCGCTCATCCACCTCTCCGGGGATGTTGCTGTCTTCCCTTGGGGAAGCCGGAAATTATACCTTGCCCGCCCTTCCCGGGCGAGCCTCGCCTAGCCGCGGCCGACCAGGAGACGCCGGGGAAGCACCTGCCGCGTGAGGAGCCAGGCGATCACGAGGGCCACGACGAGGTGCACCGGCCACAGGCCCACCCAGCCCGGGATCTTCCCCTGCGCCGTCCAGGCCTGGAAGATCGACAGCAGGTTGTTGTAGAGCGTGTAGGCCAGCACCGCCAGCACCAGGTTCCACGAGCGCCCCTGCCGGGGGTTCACGAAGGAAAGCGGCACGGCGAAGAGCGCCATCAGCACCACGGAGAGCGGCAGCGCGATGCGCCAGTGCAACTCCGCGATGTTGTGGTTCGTCGGGTCGCCGATGAGTTCCATCGTGTCGAGGGCCTTGGCGGGCGGCGTCTCCTTCTTGGTCTCCTTCGGCTCGATGCGGATGGCGTAGCGGTCGAAATCCACCGTCTTGTAGTCGAGCGTGCCCGGCGTTCCCTCGTAGCGGCGGCCGTTGAGGAGCACCACGAAACGGTCGCCGTTCTCGGCGTTCTCGATGAACCCGCGCTGCGCCACCATCACGCCCGTGCGGTTGTTCTGCGTCGACTGGACGAAGACGTTGTTCACCTCGTTGTCGCGGTCGGAGATCTTGTCGACGAAGAGCACCCGGTCGGCGCGGCGCGATTCCCGGAAGACGCCCGGAGTCACGCTCGAGACCTCGTCCCGGCTCTCGAGCAGGCGTTGGTACTCCGCGCTCTGCGCCTGGGACCAGGGGGACAACCCCAGCGAGAGCGCCCCGGCGACGAGCGCGATGGGCAGGCTGAACTGCAGCACGGGCTTCACCCAGGCCGCGATCGACTGGCCCGAGGTGAACCAGACCGTCATCTCGCTATCCCGGAAGCTGCGGGTGAGCGTGAGCAGCACGGCCACGAAGGCGGCGATGGACAGGAGCACCGGCAGGTAGGTCAGGATCCCGAAGGCGATCAGGCCGATGACCGCCTCGGGCAGCACCGTCCCCAGGGCCGCCTTGCCCAGCAGCAGGATGAGCAGCCGCGTGAGGATGATGGCGATCAGCACCACCACCACGGCGAGCGCCACGAGGCTGAATTCGCGGATGAGGCTGCGATCGAAGATCAAGGGGCGGGAGGGGGTCGGACTTCTTTGACTTGGCGCATGTTAACCGGGGATAATCGCCGTTTCCCAAAGCGCGCTCAAGTTCAGGAAAACAAATGGAATTTAGCATAAAGAGCGGCAGCCCCGCGAAGGCGAAGACCGGATGCGTGGTCGTGGGCGTCCACGAGGGACGCAAGCTGAGCGCCGCCGCGGCCGAAGTGGACAAGGCCTCCGGCGGTTTCCTCACCGAAATCCTGCGCAGCGGCGACCACGGTGGTCGCAAGGGCTCGACCCTCCTGCTGCACAAGGTGCGCAAGGTGGCGGCGGACCGCGTGCTGCTCGTGGGCCTGGGCAAATCCTCGGAATTCGCGGAAGGCCCGTACCGCGCCGCGGTCGCGGCGGCGATCCGTGCCCTCAAGGGCACGGGGGCTGTCGAGGCGGCGTTCTATCTCACGGACCTCCCGGTGCCCGGCCGCGATATCGCCTGGAAGGCCGAGCAGGCCGCCCTCCTCGCCGCGGAAGGCACCTACCGGTTCGACCGCACCAAGAGCAAGCCCGGAACGAAATCGCACTTGAAGAAAGTCGCCCTGCACGCGGAAGGCAAGGCGGATGTCGAGGCGGCCACGGCGGCCATCGCCCGCGCCGGCGCCATCGCAGCGGGCGTCGCCATGGCCCGCGACCTCGGCAACCTGCCCGCCAATCTCTGCACCCCGACCATCCTCGCGAACGAGGCCGAGGCCATGGCGAAGGCCCACGGACTCAAGTGCCAGGTACTGGGCGAAAAGGAGATCGCGAAGCTCGGCATGGGCTCCTTCCTGGCCGTGGCGCAAGGCAGCCGCGAGCCGCCGCGTTTCATCATCCTCGAGCATGCCGGCGGTCCGAAGGGCGTGGCCCCCGTGGTCCTGGTCGGCAAGGGCGTCACCTTCGACACGGGCGGCATCTCCCTCAAGCCCGCGGCCGAGATGGACGAGATGAAATACGACATGTGCGGCGCGGCGAGCGTCATCGCCACGATGAAGGCCGTCGCCCTCATGAAGCTGCCGCTCAACGTGGTGGCCCTGGTGCCCGCCACGGAGAACATGCCCGGCGGCAAGGCCGTGAAGCCCGGCGACGTGGTGACCACGATGTCCGGCCAGACGGTCGAGATCCTCAACACCGACGCCGAGGGCCGCCTCATCCTGTGCGACGCCCTCACCTACGCCGAGCGCTACAAGCCCGCCGCCGTCGTCGACGTGGCGACTCTCACCGGGGCCATGGTCATCTCGCTCGGGCACATCGCCACGGGCCTCTTCGCGAACGACGACGCCCTCGCGTGGGAACTGGTCGCCTCGGGCAACGCCGCCTGGGACCGCGCCTGGCACTTGCCGATGTGGGACGACTACCAGGAGGCGCTCAAGAGCAACTTCGCCGACATGCCCAACGTCGGCCCCAGGCCGGGCGGCGCCATCACCGCGGCCTGCTTCCTGTCACGCTTCGCCAAGGCCTACAAGTGGGCGCACCTCGATATCGCCGGTTCCGCCTGGAAGAGCGGCGCGGAGAAAGGCGCCACCGGCCGTCCCGTGGCCCTGCTCGCGCACTTCCTGGCTCGGCGGGCGGCGTGACGAGGATCGACTTCTACCACTACGCGGACGACAAGCTGCATTTCGCCTGCCGCCTGGCGACGAAGGCCTTCGAGCGCGACAACAAGGTGGTGGCCTACTCGTCGGATCCGAAGGTGCTCTCGGCCTTCGACCGGCTGCTCTGGACCTTCCAGTCCGTGAAGTTCGTGCCCCACTGCCGCGCGGGCGAGCCCATCGCGGCCGAGACGCCCGTCGTCCTCGCCACCGCCGGCGAGGAAGTGCCGCACCACGATGTGCTGCTCAACCTGGACGACGAGTGGCCCCCGTTTTTCGCCTCGTTCGAGCGCCTGCTCGAGATCGTGGCCGTGGACGACGAGGACAAGCGCAGGGCCCGCGGCCGCTACGCGTTCTACAAGAAGCGCGGCTACGAGATCCGCGTGAACGCCATCGAGGCCGCCTGATCGCCATGGCCGACGAACGCGACCTCCTCGGCGCCGCCGACGCCCTCCTGCACCGCCATGCGCCGGCGCAGTCCTCCCCGGATGACGACGCCGTGCCCACGCTCACCGAACTCATCGCGCCGGGACAGCGCACCGCGCCGCCCGAACCGCCGCCGAGCGACGCCTTCACGCGCGAGATCGTCGCGGAGGTCGTGGCGGAGGTCGAGGCACGACTCGCGCGCGACCTCGAGCGGCGCCTCACGCAACACCTGGTGGCCGAAGTGCAGGCCGCCGTCGGCGCGGCACTGGGCGACCTCCGGCAGGACCTCGCCAATGCCGTCGGCGACGCGGTGGCCGACGCGCTCTCCCGCCGCCCTCCCCGCTAGACTCGACCCTCGAATCGCCGCCGGCCTCGCCCGGCGCACCGGAACGCCATGGAACTCGCCAAAAGCTTCGACCCCCACGCCATCGAATCGCACTGGTACCCGCACTGGGAATCGCGCGGTCTCTTCAAGGCCTCGTTCGACGCCTCCCGTCCTGCCTTCTCGATCCAGCTGCCGCCGCCCAATGTCACCGGCACGCTGCACATGGGCCACGCCTTCCAGCAGACGCTCATGGACGTGCTCACGCGCTGGCACCGCATGAAGGGCTTCAACGTGCTGTGGCAACCGGGCACGGACCACGCGGGCATCGCCACGCAGATGGTGGTGGAGCGCCAGCTCGAGCAGCAGGGCAGGACGAAGCACGACCTGGGCCGCGAGAAGTTCGTCGAGCGCGTCTGGGAATGGAAGGAGGAATCCGGATCCACCATCACCCGCCAGATGCGTCGCCTGGGCGCTTCCTGCGACTGGTCGCGCGAGTACTTCACGATGGACGAGCCGCGCGGCAAGGCGGTGACGGAGGTCTTCGTCCGCCTGCACGAGGAAGGACTCATCTACCGGGGCAAGCGCCTCGTGCATTGGGACCCGGTGCTCAGGACGGCCGTTTCCGACCTCGAAGTGGAATCGAAGGAGGAGCAGGGCTCCCTCTGGCACCTTCGCTATCCCGTGGAGGGCACGGGCGAATCGCTCGTGGTCGCCACCACGCGACCGGAGACGATGCTGGGCGACACCGCCGTGGCCGTGCACCCGGAGGACGAGCGCTACCGGCACCTCGTGGGCAAGCATGTTCGATTGCCGCTCACGAACCGGCTCATCCCCGTCATCGCGGACGAGTACGTGGACCGCGAGTTCGGCACGGGCTGCGTGAAGATCACGCCCGCGCACGATTTCAACGACTACAAGATCGGCGTGAAGCATTCGCTGCCGATGATCAACATCTTCACCCTCGACGCGGCTGTGAACGAGAACGCGCCGGAAGCCTACCGCGGCCTCGACCGCTTCGAGGCCCGCAAGCGCGTTCTGGCCGACCTGGAAGTCGCCGGCCTCGTCGACAGCGTGAAGCCCCACACGCTGATGCAGCCCCGCTCGCAGCGCTCGGATGCCGTTACCGAACCCATGCTCTCCGACCAATGGTTCGTGGCGATGGAGGGGCTTGCGAAGGCCGGCCTCGAGGCCGTGAAGGACGGCCGCACGCGCTTCGTGCCGGACATGTGGACCACGGTCTACAACCAGTGGCTCGAGAACATCCAGGACTGGTGCATCTCCCGCCAGCTCTGGTGGGGCCACCAGATCCCGGCGTGGTACGCCGACGACGGCACGCCCTTCATCGGCCGCACTTTCGAGGAGGCGCTCGCGAAGGCGAAGGCCGCCGGCAAGCAGATTCGCCCCGAATCGCGCGACCCTGACGTCCTCGACACCTGGTTCTCCTCCGCGTTCGTGCCCTTCTCCACGCTGGGCTGGCCGGACGAGTCGCGGATGCAGAAGGAGCGCGCGTTCTACCTGCCGTCGTCCGTGATGATCACGGGCTTCGACATCATCTTCTTCTGGGTGGCGCGCATGATCATGACGACGCTCCACTTCACCGGCGAAGTCCCGTTCCGCGACGTCTTCATCAACGCCATCGTGCGCGACGCCGAGGGCCAGAAGATGTCGAAATCGAAGGGCAACACCATCGACCCGCTGGACGTCATCGACGGCATCACCATCGACGCCCTGCTCGCGAAGTCCACGCAGGGCCTCATGCTCGCCTCCCACAAGCAGGCGGCCGAGAAGCGCATCCGCCGCGACTACCCCGAAGGCATCGCCTCCTACGGCGCCGACGCCCTTCGTTTCACCTTCGCGGCGCTCTCCACGCACGGCCGCACGCTCAATTTCGACCTGAAACGCTGCGAGGGCTACCGCAGCTTCTGCAACAAGCTATGGAACGCCACGCGCTTCGTGCTGATGAACTGCGAGGGCAAGGACACGGGCCTCGATGCCGGGGCGCCCGTGGAGCTGTCCTTCGTCGATCGCTGGATCGTCTCCCGCCTGCAGGCCACCGAGCAGGCCGTGGCCGACTCGCTTGCCGAATACCGCTTCGACACCGCCGCGCGCGCCCTCTACGAATTCGCCTGGGACGAGTACTGCGACTGGTACGTGGAGCTCACGAAGGTGCAGCTGCAATCCGGCAACGAGGCGGCGCAGCGAGGCACGCGCCGCACGCTCATCCGCGTTCTGGAGGCCCTGCTCCGGCTCGCGCACCCGTTCATCCCGTTCATCACCGAGGAGTTGTGGCAGAAGGTGGCGCCGCTCGCCGGCATGACGGGCGAGACCATCATGCTCGCGCGCTACCCGCAGGCGCAGCCGGAGAAGGTCGACACCGCCGCCGAGGCGCAGGTCGCCGTGCTCAAGCAGGTCACCAACGCGGTGCGCAACCTCCGCTCCGAACGCAACCTGCCGCCCGGCGAGCGAATTGCCGCCTTCGTGGTGCCCAAGCAGGGCGGCGTGGAGGCCACGTTCGACTACGTGCGCTTCCTGGGCCGCCTGGGCGATATCTCGGTCGCCGCCGCCGTCCCGGAGAACTGCGCCACCGCCGTCACCGACGCGGGCACCGTGGCCATCGCGCTGCCGAAGGCGGACCCGGCCGTCGAGCGCGAGAAGCTCCAGAAGGAGATCGCGCGGCTCGAGGGCGAGATCGGCAAGGTTGTCCCGAAGCTCGGCAACGAGGCCTTCGTCGCCAAGGCGCCGGCCGCGGTGGTGGACCAGATGCGCCAGCGCCTCGCCGATTTCGAGGCGAAGCTCGCCGAGGTGCGTGCCCAGCTCGCGCGGCTCGGGTAGGAGCGGCGCCCCCCTTGGAGCTGCCGCAAAGCCTGCGGGCGCTGCGTTCGCCGAACTTCCGGCGCTACTACGCCGGGCAGGCCGTCTCGATGATCGGCACGTGGATGCAGTCGATCGCGCTCATGTGGCTCGCCTACAAGCTCACGGGCTCCACGGTTTTCACGGGGCTCGTGGGCTTCCTCAACTCCGTGCCCTATCTCGTGCTCTCGCCCGTGGCGGGGGTGGTGGGAGACCGCTTCGACCGGCGCCGCATCCTGATGACGGTGCTCACGCTCATGGGCCTGCAGGCCCTCGCTCTCACGCTGCTTTCGGGCTTCGGCCTCATCACCCCGGCGCTCCTCGCGACGCTCGCGCTCGTGGGCGGGCTCGCCAATTCCTTCGAGACGCCCACCCGGCAGGCCTTCTTCGTGCAGATCCTCGACCACCGCGAGGACCTCCCCAACGCCATCGCGCTCAATTCGATCCTCATGAACGGCGCGCGCTTCGTGGGGCCGTCCCTCGGCGGGATCGCCATCGCGGCGGCCGGCGAGACCTTCTGCTTCGCCGTGAACGCCGTGAGCTACCTCGCGGTGCTCGCCGCGCTGCGCGGCACCCGCACCGTGAACAAGCCGCCCCTGCGAGCCGAGACACATGTCCTGGCGGACCTGGCCGACGGCTGGCGTTACGCCCTCGGCTTCTACCCCATCCGGCGAATGCTGCTCGTCCTCGCGACGGTGAGCATCACGATCGGTCCCTATTCCTCGCTCATGCCGGCCATCGCGGTGAAGACCTTCTCGCAGGGCGCGGGCCTCGTGGGTTTCTTCATCGGCTGCGTGGGCCTGGGCGCGGTGATCGCCGCGGCGAGCCTCGCGCGCCGCCCATCCGTGCGCGGTCTCGCGAAGTGGATCCCGATCGCGCTCGTGCTGGCGGGAGCCGGCGCGATCGGCTTTTGCTTTTCGCGCACGGTGTGGCTGTCGGCGCTCTTCATGGTGCTTGCCGGCTTCGGCATGTTCCTCACCTCGTCGACCTGCAACACGATCATCCAGTCGGTGATCGACGACGACAAGCGCGGCCGCGTGATGAGCTACTACACGATGTTCTTCATCGGTTCGCTGCCCATCGGGCACCTGGGCGCGGGCTGGCTGGCCGAGCACATCGGGGCGCCGTACACCTTTCTCGCCGGAGGCATCGCCTGCGCCCTGGCGGGATGCGCGTTCGCGCTGGCCCTGCCTTCCTTCCGCGAGGGCCTGCGGCCGCTCTACGTGAGCCGGGGTATCATCCCCGCGACCGGAGACAAGCCCCGATGACCGACCCCGTCCTCGTCGAACGCCGCGGCGCCTGCGCGGTCCTCACGCTCAATCGTCCGGAAAAGCTGAACGCGCTCGACGGCGCGCTGATGGACGAACTCGACCGGGCGACGCGAGCCGTATCGGAAGATCCCGACGTGCGTGCCGTCATGGTCCGCGGCGCCGGCCGCGCCTTCATGGCCGGCGGCGACGTCGCGGCCTTCCACGCGAACCTCGCCACCCTCGCGCGGGATTTCCCGGCCATGGGCCAGAGCTTCCACGCGAGCGTGAAGCGCCTTCGCACCATGGACAAGCCCGTCCTCGCCTGCGTGCACGGCGCGGTGGCGGGCGGGGGCCTGTCGGTGATGCTCGCGTGCGACCTCGCGATCGCCTCGCGCGACGCGCTCTTCTCCCTCGCCTACGCCAACATCGGCACCTCGCCCGACGGTGGCAGCTCCTTCACGTTGCCGCGCATCGTGGGGCTACGCAAGGCGCTCGAGCTGGCGTTCCTGGGCGAGCGAATCGGCGCGGACCAGGCGCTGGAGCTGGGGCTCGTGAACTGGGTGGTGGAGCCGGCGGAACTGGAGGCGCGCGCGTTCGACGTGCTGGAGCGCCTCGCGGCCGGCCCGACCTTCGCGCTCGCCCGCACGAAGGCCCTTTTCAACGAGACATGGGAACGGCCACTCGCCGCACAACTCGATGCGGAACTGGCGGCGTTCACCCGGTGCGTGGAGACGGCCGACTTCGCGGAAGGCACGGGGGCCTTCGTCGGCAAGAGGAAGCCCGGCTTCACCGGGCGCTAGGTGCCCGGGCGAAGCCCTGGGCCCGGAACGCCGGAGGCGATCAGCGTTTCTTCATGAAGAACGTGAACTCGGCGCCTTCCGTATGGGAAAGCAACTCGTTGCCCGTCTGGCGGCAGAACGCCTGAAAATCCTTCACGGAGCCCGGGTCCGTCGCCATGACCTTCAGGACCTGGCCGGCCGTGAGGTCGGAAAGGGCCTTCTTGGCGCGCAGGATGGGCAAGGGGCAGTTCAGTCCGCGGACATCGAGTTCGCGGTCGGCGGGAATGGTCGTCGTCATGTCTTTCTCCGGAGCCGGGCGATTCTAACATCGGTCCGCCGCCGGCACGATTCAAGGCCGATTGCGCCGGGACGGGACCGGCGGGTAGGATTCGCCCACCGGGGAATCGCGGCCCCCCGGCGCCCTTCACGGGCAAGACGGTGTCCCGTCCAAGGCCAGCGCCTCTTCCCGCTCCCCTGAGGACGCCATGGACACCGAAGCCCTTCCTGCCCCCCCCCAACGATCGCTCGTCTCGCACGGCACGGCCCGGGCGCCGGTCATCCTCGGCCCGGCGCATCGGGCATGAGCGAGGCGGGAGGGCCCATCCGGTTCGCCGACGCCCTCGCCTTCTGGGCGAAGCTCGGCTTCATCAGCTTCGGCGGGCCCGCGGGGCAGATCGCGATCATGCATCGCGAACTCGTCGAGCGGCACCGGTGGGTGTCCGAGCGCCGGTTCCTGCACGCGCTCAACTACTGCATGGTCCTGCCCGGCCCGGAGGCGCAGCAACTCGCCACGTACCTGGGCTGGCTCATGCACGGCACGGTGGGCGGCATCGCGGCCGGCGTCCTCTTCGTTCTCCCCTCCTTCTTCATCCTGGGACTGCTGTCGTGGGGTTACCTCACCTTCGGTTCCACGCCCTTCGTGGCCGGGTTGCTCGCCGGGGTGAAGCCCGCCGTCGTCGCAATCGTCATCGCGGCGGTGCTTCGCATCGCCTCGCGGGCGGTGCGCCATCCTTTTCACATCGCCATCGCGATCGCCGCCTTCCTCGCGCTCGCGGCGCTTTCGGTGCCCTTCCCGATCGTGATCGCCGGCGCGGCGCTCGCGGGAATCGCCGGCAAATGGATCGCACCCTCGGCGGGACCGGGCGGCACGCACGCCGTCCCGGGCAAGCATCCGGGCGGTCCCGCCCTCATCGACGACGATTCGCCCACGCCGGCGCACGCGAGGCCGACACTCGCGAAGTTCGTCGTCGTCATCGGCATCGGCCTGGCCCTGGGGCTCGCGCCCTGCTTCGCGCTCGTGGCGGCCTTCGGATCCGCGAGCCCCTTTGTCGCGATGGCCGGGTTCTTCACCCAGGCGGCGCTGGTCACCTTCGGCGGCGCGTACGCGGTGCTGCCCTATCTCGTCGAAACCGCCGTGAGCCAGGGCTGGGCCACGGCCGCGCAGATGATCGACGGCCTCGCGCTCGGCGAGACGACGCCCGGGCCGCTCATCATGATCGTGACCTTCGTGGGTTTCCTCGGCGGCTGGGCCAAGGTGGCGCTGGGCCCCGAATCGCTCCTCGCGGCCGGCTGGATGGGCGCCGCGATCGCGACGTGGTTCACCTTCCTGCCCTCGTTCGTGTTCATCCTCGCCGGCGGGCCGTACGTGGAACGCACGCGCGGCGAACTGCACCTCGAGCGCCCGCTCGCGGCCATCACCGCGGCCGTGGTCGGCGTGATCGCGAACCTCGCGCTTTTCTTCGGATGGCACGTGCTGTTGCCGCGGGCCACGGCGGCGGCGCCTTTCTCGGGCGGCGTCGAGTGGGCCGCGGTGGCCATCACGGTGGCCGCGACCGTTGCCCTCGTGCGCCACAAGGCCGGCGTGATCCCCGTCATCGCGGCGTCGGCCGTCGCCGGCCTCGCGCTGGCGGCACTGCGCTAGGGGGCGACGTAGCGGCCGGACTTGCCGCCTTCCTTCTCGAGCAGGCGGATGCCGTCCATCGTCATGCCGCGGTCCACGGCCTTGCACATGTCGTAGATGGTGAGCAGGCCCACGGACACGGCCGTGAGCGCCTCCATCTCGACGCCCGTGCGGCCGTGGCACTCCACGGTGGCGCGGCAGGCGATGCTCGAGGACGGCTCGTCGACATCGAAATCGACGCTCACCTTCGTGAGCGCGATGGGGTGGCACAACGGAATCAACTCGCCCGTGCGCTTGGCCGCCTGGATGGCCGCGATGCGGGCGATGCCGATCACGTCGCCCTTCTTCGCGCTGCCCTGGCGCACGATCGCGAGAGTCTCGGGCTTCATGCGGATCGTGCCGCCGGCCACCGCCCGGCGCGCCGTCTCGTCCTTCGAGCCGACGTCCACCATGACAGCCCGGCCGCCTTCGTCGAAATGCGTGAGTTTTTCGTTCATAATCAGGGACTCCGGTTGCGGCGAACCAATCGCCCCGCCGCGTGTCCGAAAGTATCCACGATTTCAGCGCTTCCCGCCCCCTTCCCGATGCTCCGCCGACTCCTCGCCCTCGCCCTGTGCGCCGCCCTGCTTCCGGTGCACGGCCAGGGCCTGCCGGACCTGGGCGACGTCTCCGACGCCACCCTCTCGGAAAAGCAGGAACGCACCATCGGCAGCCGCGTCATGCGCGAGATCCGCGTCGACCCGGCCTTCGTCGAGGACCCGGAGATCGCCGACTACGTGAAGACGCTGGGCAACCGGCTGCTTTCCGCGGCCGATTCGCCGGGGCGCGCGATCGAGTTCTTCGTCGTTCGCGACGACGCGGTGAACGCCTTCGCGCTGATCGGCGGCCACATCGGCATCCACACCGGCCTTTTCCTGCTCACGGAGAACGAATCGGAGCTCGCCGGCGTGGTGGGCCACGAAATCGCGCACATCCTGCAGCGCCACCAGTCGCGCCTCTACCAGAGCCAGGGTCGCTACCAGCTCGCATCGCTCGCCGCCCTCGCGCTCGCCCTGCTCGCCTCCCGCGGCAGCAGTTCGCAGAGCGGCCAGGTGACCGAGGCCGCCCTCGTGAGCGCGAGCGCCATCGCCATCCAGGGCCAGCTCGATTACACGCGCGAACACGAGCGCGAGGCCGACCGCGTCGGCATCACCATCCTCGAGCGCGCCGGCTACGATCCGCGCGGCATGGTCAGCTTCTTCGAGCGCATGCAGCGCGCCAACCGCCTGAGCGAGTTCAAGGGCGCGCCGTCCTACCTGCGCACCCACCCGCTCACCATCGAGCGCATCTCGGACATGCAGAACCGCGCGGAGCGCATGCCCGTGCGCCTCGTGCCGGACAGCTTCGAGTACCGGCTCGCCCGCGCGAAAGTGCGCGCCGAGTCGGGCCAGGTGGCCGAAACGGTCGCGTGGTTCCGCAACCGCCTCGCCGACAAGACGGTCCTTCGGCCCCGCGAGGATTCCTACGGTCTCGCCCTCGCGCTCCTGCGCGCTCGCGATTTCCCGGCCGCCGAGAAGGAACTCGCCCTCCTGCGTTCGAGCGCGCAACCGCATCCCGCCTTCGAACAGGCGTGGGCGCGGCTGCTCACCGAGCGCGGCATGAACGCCGAGGCGGTCGCGGCCTATCGCGTCGCCATCAAGGCCTTCCCGGCGCACCGCGGCCTCGCCTACGGCCTCGCGGACCTGCTCATCCAGTCCGGCGACCCGAAAGCCGCCCTCGCGCTCCTCGAGGAACGCGTGCGGGCCACGCCGGAGGATGCGCGCCTGCACGAGCTCACGGCCAAGGCATACGCCGCGAGCGGCCGGCCGCTCTCGCAGCACCGCGCCCAGGCCGAGGCCTACTATCGCCGCGGCAATCTCGCGGCCGCGGTCGCGCAGCTCGAGATCGCCTCGAAGTCGAAGCCGGCGGCCGGTGCCGATTTCTACGATCTCTCCAGCGCGGAGGCGCGCCTGCGGGAGCTGCGCAACCAGCTCGAGATCGAGCGCGAGGCCGAGAAGGCCCTCAAGATCAGCTGATGCGCGCGGCCCTCTGCCTTCTCGCGGTCGTCGGCGCATTCGCCCCGGTCCCCGCGGCCGCCCAGGTGCCCGATGGGCGCGCGCTCTTCATGCGTCCGGACAAGGGCAACTGCGTCGCCTGCCACCAGGTGCCCGGCGGCGCCGGTCCCGTCACGAAGGCGAATGTCGGCCCTCCGCTCGATGGCGCGCGCCTCAAGGGCTGGGACCGCGAGAAGCTCCGCGCCCTGCTCGAGGATCCCGCGCGGATGGTCCCGGACACGGTGAAGCCCCCCTACGGCCGCCACCGCATCCTCGAGGCCGCCGAGATCGACCGCCTCGTCGAGTTCCTCCTTGCGCTTCCCTGAGATCCTCGCCGCCGCGTTCATCGCCTGCGTGCCCGCCGCGCATGCGGGGGCCGACGCCGTGCGAGCGGACATCGCCGCCCGCCTCGCCGCCGCGCACCCGGGCGTGGCGCCGGCCGACTACGCGCTCGGCGCCGCGGCCTTCGATGCCGAACGGCGTGCGCAACTCGAGGCGAACACGCCCGCGCCGGAGGCTGCCGGGATCCTCGCCGAGGGCAAGCGCCTGTGGACGCGCAAGTTCCGGAACGGCCGATCGCTCGCGCAGTGCTTTCCCAACGGCGGCCGGCGAATCGCGGCGGCCTACCCGCAGCTCGACCTGAAGGCAAAGCGTGTCGTGACGCTCGAGACGGCCGTGAACCAGTGCCTGCGAACCCACGGCGAGCCGATCCTCGAGACCGGGGACGCGGCCGCCATGGGCGCCATCCTCGCCTACGTCCGCTCGCTCGCCGAGGGGCAGAAGATCGCGGTGCGCATCGCCTCGCCCCTGGCGGAGGAACGCTTCGAGCAGGGCCGGCGCCTCTACTACACCCGCATGGGCCAGCAGAACTACGCCTGCGCCTCGTGCCACGTGCAGAATGCCGGCAGGCATTTCGGCGACGTCGCGCTGCCGGCCGCACCCGGAGCCGCCTCCCGTTGGCCGTTCGTGCGCGAGGGCCGGGCGGTCTCGCTGCAAGCGCAGGTGCGCGAATGCCTCGAACGCATGGGCGCCGCGCCCTTCCCCGCGGGTTCCGACGAACTCGCGCAGTTCGACTACTTCCTCTCGGCGCTCGCGACGGGCCAGACGATCAGGCCGAACGCCTGGCGCCCGCGCTGAGCGTGGGGGTGTAACGAATCGTAAGGTGGCACGCCCGTGCGCCACCGCGCGGCTAGAATTTCCCTCATGCCGTCACTCCGCGAACTCCGGCCGTGAAGATCCTCTCCGCGAAGTCCCTCGTCATCGTCCTGACACTCACCGCGGCTGCCGGCGGCGCCTGGTGGTGGTTGCGCCAGGCCGATACGCCGCCCGCCGACCGTTGGCGCCTGGAATCCGTCGACAAGGGGGACGTGATCCAGGTCGTCTCCGCCAACGGCAACCTGAACCCCGTCACGTCGGTGATCGTGGGCACGCAGGTCTCGGGCACGATCATGAGGCTGCACGTCGACTACAACAGCGTGGTGAAGGAGGGCCAACTCCTCGCCGAGCTCGACCCCTCCCTCTTCGATGCCGCCGTCGGGCAGAGCACCGCCAACGTCGCGGCCGCGCAGGCCGGCCTTCGCCTCGCCGGGAGCAAGGAGACCCGCACCCGCGCGCTCGTGGCCAAGGGATTCATCGCCGCCTCGGAGCTCGACACCGCCGTGAAGGAGCTCGAGGCCGCCCGCGCGCAGCTCGACCTCGCGAAGGCCCAGCTCTCGCGCGACCAGACGAACCGCCGCTACAGCGTGATCCGCTCGCCGATCTCCGGCGTCGTCGTCGCGCGCAACGTCGAGATCGGGCAGACCGTCGCGGCGAGCTTCAACACGCCCACGCTCTTCACGATCGCCAAGGACCTCGCGCAGATGCAGATCGAGACCAGCATCGCCGAGGCCGACGTGGGCGGCATCAAGGAGGGCTTGCCGGCGCGATTCCGCGTGGACGCCTATCCGGGCCAGTTCTTCAAGGGCGAGGTGAAGCAGGTGCGCCTCAACCCGACCATCCAGTCGAACGTCGTGAGCTACACCGTGATCGTGAGCGCCGAGAACCCGCAGGGGCAGTTGAAGCCCGGCATGACCGCCTTCGTGCAGATCACGGCCAACCGGCGCGAAGCCGTCCTGCGCGTGCCGAACGCGGCGCTTCGCTTCCGCCCGCCCGCGGATCCTTCCGCGGCCGACAAGGGCGCGCCCAAGGGGGCCTCCGGCGGGGGCGCCGGGGGCGGCGCACGTCGCGGCGACGGCAGCCAGCGCGTGCACAAGCTCGTCGACGGCAAGCTCGTGGCGGTGACGGTGAAGACCGGCATCTCCGACGCGAGCTTCACCGAGGTGCTCGGGGGAGAGCTCGCCGAGGGCGACAAGCTCGTCACGCGCGACCTGGCGGGCCAGGGCGGTCCGTCCTCGCAGATGCGCCTCAGGATGTTCTAGCGGCCATGGCCGGACGTTTCATCGAGGTCGAGGGCCTCGGCAAGCAGTACGAAAGCGCCGCACCCGACACGCCCCCCGCGCTCGACGCGGTCACGCTCGCCATCGACCAGGGGGAGTTCGTGGCCGTCATGGGCCCGTCGGGCTCGGGCAAGTCCACCTTCATGAACGTGATCGGGCTGCTCGACGCGCCCACGGCCGGCGCCTACCGCCTCGAAGGCCAGGACGTCGCGGGCCTCACCACGGACGAGGCCGCACACGTGAGGAACCGCGTGTTCGGCTTCGTCTTCCAGGGCTTCAACCTCCTCAAGCGCATCAGCGCCGCCGAGAACGTGGCCCTGCCGATGGTCTATGCGGGCCTGGGCGGGGCGGAACGCCGCCGCCGCGCGATCGAACTGCTCGACCAGGTGGGCCTCGCGAAGTACGCCGACTCGCAGCCCAACCGCCTCTCCGGCGGCCAGCAGCAGCGCGTGGCCATCGCGCGCGCCCTCGCCAACCGACCGCGCCTCATCCTCGCCGACGAGCCCACCGGAAACCTCGACACCGCGACGAGCGACGAGATCATGACGCTCTTCACGCAGCTCAACCGCGACACCGGGGTCACCATCCTGCTGGTCACGCACGAGAACGACATCGCGAACTACGCGAAGCGGCTCATCCGCTTCAAGGACGGCCACGTGGTGCACGACGGGCCCGTGGTGCACGAGGCGCACGCGTGAATCCGCTCGCCGTCGTCGTCGAGGCCTGGCGCTCCCTTGGCGCCAACAAGCTGCGCACCGGGCTCACCATGCTCGGCATGATCATCGGCGTGGCGGCCGTGGTGCTGATGCTCGCGGTCGGCACCGGCGCCCAGAACCAGGTGAACCGCGCCGTCTCCTCGATGGGAAGCAACCTGCTCGTGATCCTCTCGGGCAGCACCAGTTCCGGCGCGCTCCGGTTCGGCTCGGGCAACGCGCCCACGCTCACCACGGGCGACGCCGACGCCATCGCGCGCCTCGCCAGCGTGCAGGCCGTGGCGCCCACCTTTCCGGGCGGCGCGCAGGTGGCCTACGGCATCAACAACTGGGGCACGCAGGTCCTGGGCGTCACGCCGGAATACACGGCGGTGCGCGATTGGCCGGTGGAATCGGGCGACACCCTCGGCGAGACGGACGTGAGGAGCGCCACGCGCGTCGTCCTCCTGGGAACGACGGTCGTGGAGAAGCTGTTCGACACCGAGGACCCGGTCGGCAAGACCATCCGCATCCGCGGCCAGCCCTTCCAGGTGCTCGGCGTGCTGAAGAAGAAAGGCCAGAGCCTCGACGGGCGGGACCAGGACGACTCCGTGCTCGTGCCCATCACCACGGCCCAGAGCAAGCTCTTCGGGAACCGCTTCCCGGGCACCGTGCGCTTCATGTTCGTGCAGGCGGTGAGCCAGGAGGCGACGAGCGCAGCGGAGCAGGACATCACGCTGCTCCTGCGCCAGCGTCACCGCATCCAGCCGGACCAGGAGGACGACTTCACGGTGAGGAACCTGACCCAGGTGGCCGAAGCGGCCTCCGCCACCGCGCGCATCCTCTCGCTGATGCTCGGCGCCATCGGCTCGATCTCGCTCGTGGTGGGCGGGATCGGCATCATGAACATCATGCTGGTGTCGGTGACCGAGCGCACGCGCGAGATCGGCATCCGCATGGCCATCGGCGCGCGCCAGCGGGACGTGCTGCTGCAGTTCCTGCTGGAGGCCCTGATGATCTGCATCGTGGGCGGACTCATCGGCATCGCCATTGGCGTGGGCGGCGCCTACGCGGTCGGCAAGGCCATGCAGATCGAGGTGGCGTTCTCGGCCTGGGTCATGCTCGTGGCCTTCGCGGTGTCGGCTGCGACGGGGATCTTCTTCGGCTTCTGGCCCGCGCGGCGGGCGGCGGCGCTGCGTCCCGTGGAAGCGCTGCGGCACGAGTAGGCCATCAAGGCACCTGGCGAGGGGCCCCCTCGGGGGATCGCCAGCAACCCGCAGAGGGCCGCGGCCGACACGATGACGCCTGAACTCCGGCAACGGTTGAGGAGGCCGCTAACCGCCCGCAGAACCCACGGCTCGAACTACCACGGGTACAACGCCAGGAACCCCAGCACCGCACCGCTCTTCGCATCGAGGAGCACGCAGTAATCGGTCTTCCTCGCCTTGAGCGGCAGGAAATGCACCTCGTCCTCCCGCCGGCCCAGATCCGCGAGCCGCTTGTCCAGCAACGCCAGGGATTCCGGGTGCCGGCGGCGAAGCGCCGAGTACGGCTTCGACTTCCTGAGCGCCATCGCCGCCAGGGCTTCGTAGTCGGTGTAGTACTGCGGAAAGGTCTGGAGGTCCGAGCCTTCCAGGGCCGACTGGATGATGCGCATCTGCTCGGCCGGTTCCGTCGGGCTCTTCACGGCAATCGTTGCCGGCCGCCCCCAGGGAATCGACCGGAACCGCGGATCCTTCACGCGGGCGAGCTCGGCGGCCTTGATGTCGTTGGCCGCGACGAGATCGAAACGGTCCACCGTGAAGACCATGTACACCGGGCGCACTTCCGCGATGACGCTCACGCCGTAGGCGAGCGCGGCGGCCTGGACCAGGCCGATGATGCCCAGGTCCAGGCGCAGGAGCGCGGCCCGCTTCTTCGGGTTGAAGACGATCAGCGTGACGAGCGGCCCCAGGACGACATCGACGCCGAGCAGGATGATGACGAGGTCGTTGCCCCCCATCGCGGTGAAGAAGGGGTCGGGGTACCAGATGAGAAGCATCGTCGCGATGACGACGGTGCCGATGAGGGCGCTGATTCCGAGATGGATCGCGCAGGCTTTCCAGCGATTCATGGCGGTCTCGAGTGGTGCGGAGTGAGAAGTGCCGGATTCTATCCCTCGACCGCGACGGCCGGAAAGGGCGACGGGCCCAAAGAAAAAGGGCGGGGAAAACCCCGCCCTTCTCCGGTACAGCCGAAGCGTCAGGCGATTACAGCGAGGCCTGGCGGCAGTTGGCCGGGAAGAACTTCCAGGCGGTGTTGGCCGCGTCGGTCGAGCAGTACCAGCCGGTGACGGACGTCGTGCCGTCGTTCACCACGCCGGGGGACTTCTCGGCTTGCAGCATCAGGTTCTTGCCATCGACCGTCGCGTCGACCGCCTTGATTTCGACCGAGATCTTCTCGGCGGCGACCACGACCTTGTTCACGTACGTGGTGGCGGTCGAGGAGCAGCCGGCTTCGTTCACGTTGGCCGGGAGCGCGTTCTTGGAGGCGATGAACTCACCCACGGAGGTCTTGCAGGCGCCGGCCGTGGCCGCCACTTCCGTGATCTTCGAGCGCTTCAGGTAATCCTGGTAGGCGGGAATGGCGACCGCCGCGAGGATGCCGATGATCGCGACGACGATCATCAGTTCGATGAGGGTGAAACCCTGTTGGATCTTCTTCATGTGGGAACTCCGTTTTTCAGTGTAAGAAATTTGGTTGGTGGAATCGCACCTGCCCGATCAACGATGCAAGCCCCATGCCACGGCCTGTCAGGGAAATTGCGACATTTGAAGCAATTCAAGGCATTGAAAACAATGACATTTACAAACCCAGCGTCGGTGCGCGCCTTCAGGCCGTGCGAAACCCGCCGAGCGGGGTCCGGCCAGCCCCCCTGCAAGCCGAACGACGGGGCAAATAGTGCCCAAAATCGTCAGCTTTTTCCGCCCTTGTCGTTCGATGCCGGCACGGCGGCGGGCGACTGCGTCGGGCGATGTCCCGGCGCCCGGTAGTCCGGGTCGATCCAGGACAACAGCAGGCGCGTGGCCAGGCGATCGAGCTGGCTACCGTCGACCGCCTTGCCGTACCTCGCCCATTGACCCTTGGCGCCCTCGATGTCGCCGGCCGCCAGGCGACCCGAAACCGAGGCCTGCAGGAGGTGTACCTGCTCCGCCGGCGCCCATGTCCGCCCGGATTCGAGCAACCGCTCGGCGATTCGCGCCGCCTTGGCCGGCTCGCGCGTGGCAAGCGCATCCAGCAGGTCGACCCGGTCGCGCTCCGCCGCGGGCAGTTGCCGGTAGCAGCGCGAGGCCGAGATGCGGGCGTACACGTCCCGGTGCGCGGCCGAATCGAGGAACGGCACCGTGCTGCGGTAGAGATCCTCGAGGAGATCGACCCACCGGGCCGGATGGGACGAACACGCCGTGAGTCCCTCGCGTGCGAAGCCGACCATCATCGCGGTGCGCGGCTCGAGACCGGGCGCCTCCGTGCCGTCGGTCGCGAGGAAGGTGAGCCACGCGCGCTTGGCCGCGAGGGCCTGGGTCGCCGGCTCGCTCGCGAGCTTCCACGACAGGTCGAGCGTGGCCGGGGCGTAGCGCGAGTCCGGCGAGAAGAGCGCCGTGAACGGCACCAGGAGGCGCGACAGGCTCCAGAGTTCGTTCGCCTGCTCGCGCATGAACCGCGCCTTGGCGGCCCGCGTGTCGATCATCGGGAAGTAATCGGAGTTGGCCGGGTAGATTCCCGAACGGAACAGGGGCTCGAGCGCCCCGCGCGAGCCGAATCGCGAGACCTGGAGGTCGGCGAACGAACGGTACCCGATCGCCGAGAGGTCCCGGGACATCTCCGGCCAGCGGTAGAGGGTGTCCTGCATGGCGGGAAGCTTCTTCGCCTTGGTGGCCACGATGAGCACGTCCCCGGGGTTCGAGGTGAACATCTCGTAGTCGCCGAAGTGGTTGCCCAGCGCCTTCGCGATGGAGGCGAGCAGCTCGAAGTTGATCTCGTAGCCCTGCACCCACTGCAGGAGGATCCCGTCGTCGGTGAGATAGCGTCCCATCGACTGGTAGAACTCCTCGGAGAAAAGCGAGGAGACGCCGCTCACCCACGGGTTCGAGGGCTCGGAGACGATGATGTCGTAGCGCGTGCCGTGGGAGGCGAAGAAGGTCTTCGCGTCCTCGATGTGGATGCGGCTGCGCGGGTCGTGGTAGGCGCGGCGGTTGTAGGGGTCGAAGAGTCGCGCGCCCTCGATCATCATCCGTTCGATCTCGATCGAGTCGACGACCTCGACCGTCGGACTCGCCAGCATGGCGTGGGTCGTGAGTCCCGATCCGAAACCGATGTTCGCGACCCGCTTCGCCTCCGGCTTGTAGGCGAGCGGCAACGCCGCGGCGAGCACCATCGTCGCCTCGTCGGAGGACGGTTTCGCGCGGTTGGTCATCTCGACCGCGGCGTCCGGCTTGCCGTTGGTGCGGATGCTTCGCCGCGTGCCGATGTCCAGCACGGAGATCGTCGCGGTCTTGCCGTCGCGGTAGAACGCGATCTTGCCCTCGCTCGGCGAGATGAACCGTCCGTAGCGGAAGACGCCCGAGGCCATCTTGAGCGGATCCAGGTCGCTCGAGGCGTAGATCGCCACGGCCGCGACCGCGAGCGTCGCGGCGGCGGCCATCACCGTGCGCAGCGTGAACCTGAGTCCGACCATGAAGACCGCCGCCGCCATCGCGAGGTCGGCGAAGGCGCCCAGGCCCGTGACGCCCTTCACGCCGAAGCTCTCCATGCCGATGTGCGTCGCCAGGGCGGCGCCGGCGATGCAACCGGCCGTGTTGGCCCCGTAGATCCGGCCGATGGACGCCTCGCCGTGCCCGCGCGCCAGGAGCGCGCTCGTGGCGAGCGGCAGCGTCATGCCGGCGCAGAAGGCCGCCGGGAACATCACCATCGTCGAGGCGAGGAGCCCGGAGACGTTGTGGAGCACGTAGCCTTCCGCGGTCGGCGCCACCGCCCGCATCGACCACGCGACGAACTCGAGCACCCCGCCGTACACGCCCAGGGCGCCCACCGCGAAGATGCCCTTGGCCGCGAGGATGCCCGCGAGCCAGCGCAGGTCGTTGCGGAAGGCGTTCGGGATGAGCCGCAGCACCAGGCCCCCGAGCGACATCCCGAGAATGAATGCCGAGAGCATCACCTCGAAGGCGTGCGACGAGGCCCCCAGTCCCAGGCTCAGCATGCGGATCCACGCGATCTCGTAGGCGAAGGACGCCGCCCCCGTGGCGAAGGCGAGGAGCGTCATGAGGCGCAGCAGCCTGAGGCCCCCTTCCCCCGAGCCCTTCACCGCGGCCGGCGGAGGGGCCGCGCTCTCGTCGATGCGCTTGGTGATGATCCACACCACGAATGCGAGCGCCACGTTCACCAGGCCCGCAGTCAGCATCGCGCCCGGCAAACCGATGCGCTCGATGAGGTAGAAGCCGCTCGCGAGCACGCCGACGGCCGCCCCGAAACTGTTGGTGAAGTACAGCATCGAAAGGGCCCGGCCGCCCTCCGACGGGTAGACGCGCATGATCCCCGCGCTCATGAGCGGGAAGGTGGTGCCCAGCAGGATGGAGGCCGGCAGGATGAGCGCGGAGGCGAGACCCCACTTGAAGCTGTCCACCAGGCCGGACTCGCCCAGGGCCGGGAGAACCGAGTCGAAGGCCCAGCCCGTGACCGCGACGAAGACCCCGTGGAACGCGATGGCGAGGAAGCCGATGAAGAGTTCGGCGAGCGCGTAACCCAACAGCAGCTGGCGGATGCGGTTGGTGTACCGGCTCACGAGCCAGGAACCCAGCGCCATGCCGCCCATGAAGATGGAAAGCACGAGGGTCTGGGCATAGGCCGCGTGCCCCAGGAACAGCTTGAGGTAGTGGCTCCAGATCGACTGGTAGATGAGCCCCGCGAAGCCGGAAATCGTGAACAGCGCGAAGAAGACGCTGACGGGAATGCGTGTCGTCATGAAGGAGTGCCGCCGCAGAGAGGGTTCGGGATGGGCCGGAAAAAGCAGGTTTCGTGCCGCTACGACCGGATGCCGGGAATCTTCGCGAGGTCCACCACGTCGATCTGCTCCGGATCGAGGAACTCCCGGGCGTAGCGCAGGTAGACCTGGTCCTTGATGAAGATGTCGAAAAGGTCCGGATCGATGTGCCCGTTTTCCTTGAACTTGCCCAGGATCGCGAGGGACTCGGAGAGCGTCTTGCCGGGCTTGTAGGGCCTGTCCTTGGCCGTGAGGGCCTCGAAGATGTCCGCGATGCCCATCACGCGGGCCTGCACGCTCATCTGGGCGCGGTTGAGGCCCCGCGGATAACCCTTGCCGTCCATGCGCTCGTGGTGGCCGCCGGCGTACTCCGGCACGTTCACCAGGTGGCGCGGCCAGGGCAGCGCCTCGAGCATCTTGATGGTGGCGACGATGTGATGGTTGATGATCTCGCGCTCCTGCGCGTTGAGCGTCCCGTAGGGGATGTTGAGGTTGGCTTCCTCGTCGCGGGAGAGAAACCGCTCCGGGCCCGCGGGCCCCGTCCACGAATACTGCGCGATGCGCGAGACGCGGGCCTGGTCATCGGGGCTCATGCGCTCGCCGCCGATGTTGGTTCGCCGCAGGAACTCGCGGTCGTCGTCGTACTGGCGCACGCGGGCCTCGAAGTCCTCCTCGGCGCGGCGGGCCGAGGCGGCGTCGTCCGCCTGCATCGCGGCGATCTTCCCGCGCAGCATGGCGATCTCGGCCTCGCGCTTGAGCGCCTCGAAGCGCGTGTCGAGCAGCCCGATGCGGTCGTAGATGGTCTGCAGCTTCGTGGCCTTGTCGACCACGTGCACCGGCGTCGTGATCTTGCCGCAGTCGTGCAGCAACCCCGCGATCTTGAGCTCGTAGCGGTCCTTGTCCGTCATGCGGAACTCGCCCAGCGGCCCCTCGCCGGCCGCGTGGGCGGCCTCGGCCAGCATCATCGTGAGCGTGGGGACGCGCTTGCAGTGCCCGCCGGTGTAGGGGCTCTTGTCGTCGATCGCGGTGTTGATGAGCTCGATCAGGGACTCGAAGAGCACCTCGAGCTGCTGGATGAGGAGCCGATTGGTGAGCGCGATGGCCGCCTGCGAGGCGAGGGACTCGGCCAGGCGCCCGTCTTCCTCGCTGAAGGGCACGACGCGCCTGGATTTCGGGTCGATCGCGTTCAGCAGCTGCAGCACGCCGATGATCTCGCCCTCGTGGTTCTTCATCGGCACGGTGAGGAACGAGGTGGAGCGGTAGCCGGTGCGCTTGTCGAAATTGCGCGTGCCGGAGAAGTCGAAGCCCTCCTCCGTATACGCGTCGGCGATGTTCACCGTCCGGTTGTTGAGGGCGGCGTAGGCCGCGATCATCGTCCGGTTGGGGTTGCCGTCCTTGTCGTGCAGCGGGATCGGGTAGAACGGAACCGGGTTGCCGGAGGTGCCGCCCATCGAGATGCCCAGGCTGTCGTTCCTCACGATCTCGAAGCGCAGTCGGTCGTCGACCAGCCGGTAGAGCGTGCCGCCATCGGCCAGGGTGAGGTTCTTGGCCGCGACGAGGATGGTCTCGAGCAGCTTGTCGATGTCGCGCTCCTGGCTGAGCGCGATGCCGATGGTGTTGAGGTACTCGAGCCGCGAAAGGAAGCGCGCCTCCAGGTGGGCGACCTCGGCCGCCGGCGCGCCCTTCGCGCCGGGGGAGGACGCACCGCCGGAGCCGCGGTCGTTCACTTGATGCAGACGGCGCGCACCTGCGCCATGTCGGTGATGCCCTGGAGCACCTTCTCCATGCCGTCCATCTTGAGGGTGAGCATTCCCTCGGCCAGCGCGGTCGCGAACATCTCGGCCACCCGCGCGTGCTCCTGGATGAGCTTCTTCATCGGGTCCGTGCCCACGAGCAGCTCGTGCAGGCCCACGCGTCCCTTGTAGCCGGTGCCGCCGCAGGCGTCGCAGCCGACGGGCTTGTACATCACGTACTCGGGCTTGCCGAAGCCGTAGTCCTTCTGGAAGCGGTCGAAGACCTTCTTGTAGCCCGCGTTCAGGTCCGCCTTGAATTCCGGCGTGTTCTTGAGCTCGTCGCAGTACTCGGTGATGAAGTGCTTCACTTCCTCCTGCGCGGGGGTGTACGGCTGCTTGCACTTGCACAGGCGCTTGGCGAGTCGCTGGGCGAGCACGCCCAGGAGCGCGTCGGCGAAGTTGAACGGGTCCATGCCCATGTCGAGCAGGCGGATGATCGACTCGGGCGCCGAGTTCGTGTGCAGCGTGGCGAACACCAGGTGGCCCGTGAGCGAGGCCTCGATGCCGATCGCGGTGGTGTCCTTGTCGCGCATTTCACCGACCATGATGATGTCCGGATCGGCCCGCAGGAACGCCTTCATGGCCGTGGCGAAGGTGAAGCCCGCCTTGGGGTTCACCTGGCACTGGCGCAGGCCCTTCTGCGTGATTTCCACCGGGTCCTCGGCGGTCCAGATCTTGGTGTCGACGGTGTTGAGGGAGCCGAGCACCGAGTGCAGCGTCGTCGTCTTGCCCGAGCCGGTCGGCCCGCACACGAAGAAGAGGCCGTAGGGCTTGGACACGCACTGCTTGAGGCGCTCCATGTTGGACGGCAGGACGCCCAGCTTGTCGAGCGGGATGGGCTCGCCCGCGGCGAGGATCCGCATCACGACGTCCTCGACGCCGCCGGCGGTCGGGATCGTCGCCACGCGCAGCTCGATGTCGAGCGGGCCGAACTTCTTGAACTTGATCTTGCCGTCCTGCGGCTTGCGCTTCTCGGAGATGTCCAGGTCGCACATGATCTTCAGGCGCGTCACCATCGGCTGCCGGTAGGCCGCGGGCACCTCGATGTAGGTGCTGAGCGAACCGTCCTTGCGGAAGCGGATGCCCGTCTTGCCCTTGCCCGGCAGGGGCTCGACGTGGATGTCCGAGGCGCCCTGCTGGTAGGCGTCGACGATGATCTTGTTCACGAGCTTCACGAGCTCGTTGTCGGCGGCGGCCGAGACGTCGTCCGAGCCGATGGAGCCGGGTTCCTCCTCGTCGTCCATGCTCGACAGGAGGTCGCCGATCGACTCGTTGCTGCCCCCCATCTCGGTGGGGCCGCCGAAATACTGGGTGAGGGTCAGCTGGAAGTCGCGCTGGGTCGTCACCTTGAAGACGAACTTGGCGCGGGGGCACACGTTCTCCACCATGCGGGAGTTCTTCACCCGCTCCGGGTCCATCGCCATCACGAGGATGCCCTGCTTGGAGTCCTCGAGCGGTATCCACTGGTTCTGCTCGCAATATTCGCGCTTCAGGTTCTTCAGCAGGTCGATGGGCTTCACGCGGTCCTGCTTGAACGCCTCGTAGTCGACGCCGAAGAACTTGGCGAGCGCCGCGCCGATGGCCGGCGTCTTCACCTGGAACTCGTCGATGAGGATGTCCTCGACGCTCTTGTTCTTGCGCCGCGCGGCCTTGGTGGCGAGGTCGAGCTCGCCGGCCTGGATGATGCTGTCGATGACGAGGTACTCGAACTTCGAGGAAATCTGCCCGGGCAGCTGCTGGCGCACGCGGAAGGCGATCGCGAGGGTCTTCGCGAGCTCGACGACGCCCTCGTCGTGCAGCGGGTTGAACGGCTGGCCGGCCAGGTTGTTGATGAGCTGGATCACGCCCATCAGGTCCGAACCGGATTCCCCGCCCAGGATCGGAGCGATGAGCATCTGCTTGGAGCGGTAGCCGGTGCGCTGGTCGACGGCCTTGAGGAACGCGAGGTTCGGCGAGAAGCCCTTCAGCTCGGCGTCGTCGTAGACGTCGCGGATGTTCATGTGCCGCTTGTGCAGCGCGCAGAAGCCCGCGAGAGAGGATTCCGAGATGGGGAGCTTGATGTCCTTGAAGGAGTTGAGGCCCGTCTTCACCTTCGAGACGATGGAGGAGCCGTCCTCGCTCGTGGTGTAGATCGTCATGCGGTCCGCCTCGAACAGCTGGCAGATGTCGCGCGAGACCTCCAGGATGATCTCGTCCACGTTGTTCGTGGAGTGGATCCGGTTCGTGACCGCCTGGATCTTCTTCGAGAAGGCGAGCTTCACGGCCACGTCGGCCGCGCCGGGGCCGGCTCCGGCCTTGGGTTCGAGGACTGCGCTCATGGCTGCACCTGCCGTTCGTGGGACTGCCGGTTGGTCAACCGTCCGCGCCCGCTAGAGCACGAACTCCTGCTGGTTCTCGAGCATGCGCGGGCGCCAGCGGCCCGCCACCTGCTGCACTTCCCTCATCGTGAGCGCGCCCTCGCCGGGCTTGAGGTGGGTGATGAACACCTCGGGGGTGCCGCTCAGCTTCTCGAGCTCCCGCGCCAGCATGCTGGGGCAAAGGTGCTTGGAGGCCACGGCGATGTCGCGCTCCTTGTTCGAAAAGGCCGTCTCGATGATCAGGTACCGCAGGTTGGGGGCGGCATTCACGGCCCGCCACATGCCTTCGCTCGCCGTGGTGTCGCCCGAATAGGCGAGGCTCGCCCGGCCGCTGTCCAGAAGATAGCCTACCGCGGGCACCGTGTGGTTGGCGGGGATGGCGGTGATGCGCCGCCCGCCGATCTCGACCGCCTCGCCCACCTCGATCTCCCGGTAGGCCATGAAGGGATGGTCGCTGTCCGGGATCTGGGTGAAATCCGGCCAGACCTTCCAGTTGAAGATGTGCGCCCGAAGGATGTCGAGCGTATCCCGGGTGCCATAGACGGTGACGGGGCTGCCGCGCATCCAGCAGACGGTGTCCACGAGGAAGGGGATGCTCGTCACGTGGTCCAGGTGCGAGTGGCTCACGAAGATGTGGTCGATCTTGGCAAGGCTCTCGAGCGGGAGGTCGCCCACGCCGGTGCCGGCATCGACGAGGATGTCGTCATCGACGAGCAGCGCGGTCGTCCGCAGGCTCCCGCCGATGCCGCCGCTGCACCCCAGAACCCTGATCCGCATGTCGCTCATCCTCGGGGCGCCCCCGGAAGGGCGCGCGCGTACGGCCCCGCGGGCCGCCGGCCGGGCCGGCCGGCCCGGGGCTGAATGGCCATTATTGGCGAATTCCGGAGCGCGTGGGTGTGCGCAAGCGCACAAGCGGGACGGGGCATGCGCCGTGGTCCGCGGGCACGCCCCGGGGATCTCACGGCTTGTAGAAGAACTCCATCTTCACCCCGGCGATCTCGATCATGTCGTGGTCGCCCAGGGGGTGGGCGGTGGCGCCCAGGGAAGTCCCGTTCAACGACGGGAAGGTCGTGCCTTCCACGTGGGTGATGAAGTAGCCGTTGGGCCGCTTCGTGATCACCGCCACCTGCAAGCCCGGCTTGCCGATCGTCGTGAGGTTCTTGGTGAGGTCCAGGGTGCGGCCCGCCGCGGCGCCCGAGAGCACCTGGATGGCCGCATCGCGCAGCGGCGCATGGTCCTGGGGGGCGGTCGGCTGGGGCGGCGGCGGCGCGGCGGCGCGCACCTCCGGCGAGGGCGGGATCGTCCGGGACATCCCGGCGTCGGCCGAGGCGGCGGGTGCCGGCGCCGGGGCCTGCGCGGGCGCGCCGGGCGCCGTGGCCGGCGGCGGGGCGGCCTTCACGGGGCTGCGGATGATCATCGTCTTCTCGAAATCGGCGGCCCCCGCCTGCTGCGGAGCGTCGTTGAAGTACTTGAGCTTGTGCTTCCCGATCTCGACGACGTCGTTGTTCTGCAGGAAGTGCTTCTTGATCGGCTTGCCGTTCACGAGGGTGCCGTTCGTGCTGCCCAGGTCCTCGATGAACGAATCATTGAGGATCGTGATGATCGCGGCATGCTCGCCGCTCACGGCGAGGTTGTCGATCTGGATGTCGTTGTGCGGCTTTCGGCCGATGAGAGTGCGCTCCTTGGAGAGCGTATGCTCCTTCAGCACCTGCCCGTCGACGCTCAGAATCAGCTTGGCCATGGTCGGTTTCCTTGCGAATTACCTGAATAGTGCCTTGAATCGCGCGAACCAGCCGCGCGGCACGCCGAAGGGCTCGGCGACGCGGACGAGCATCGCCGATACGTTGTCGCGGCCGCCATTGTCATTGGCGGCCTGCACGAGCTGCTGCACCGTGAGGCTCGGGTTCGAGCGCAGCGTGATGAGGGTGAGGCGGATCTCCTCGTCCTCGACCATGTCGTTGAGCCCGTCCGAGCAGAGCAGGTAGAGGTCGCCCTCCGCCGTCTCGTGCACGTGAAGCTCGGGCTCGACGGTCGGGTCTATGCCCAGGGCCTTGGTGACGAGGTTCTTGTTCTGGGAGAGCTTCGCCTCTTCCGGCGTGATGAGGCCGGAATCGAGCTGTTCCTGAAGCAGGGAATGGTCGCGCGTCACCTGGTCGAGCGCCTCCCCGCGAAGGCGGTAGAGGCGCGAATCGCCGATGTGCGCGACGGAAACGAAGTTGTCGTAGAAAAGGCACACCACCAGCGTGGTGCCCATCCCCGCGCATTCGGGATTGTTCTGGGACGTGGTGAAGATCGCCGTGTTGGCCCGCGCGACCTGCTCGCGGATCAGCCGGTCGGCCAGGGCCATGGCCTCCTCGCGGGGGAGCTTGTCCACATCCCGGATCACCCAGCCCTCGGCGACGCCGTCGGCGATGAGCGAGGTGGCCATGCCGCTCGCGACCTCGCCGGCGTTGTAGCCTCCCATGCCGTCGGCCAGCACGTACAGCCCGATCTCGGGGCGCGACTCGATGCAATCCTCGTTGTGGTCCCGGACCCGGCCGGGATCGGTGAGGCTGGCCGTCTGCAACGCCTGCGCGATGTTCACGGCAGCCCCCCAGCCGCCCGGGCGGGACGCGATGCGGGACGGGCGCGCCATGCGCCTGCCGCTTCGCCCTGCCCTTTCCGGTGCGCCCCTCGGATCATGGCTTTCTCGCTCTTGTGTGCTGCGGCCGCGCGGTGCCCGCCTGCGCGGGCCGGACGCTCCGGCGCGCCAGGATCGGGCCGGCTTGGCCTCCCTGTCGAAAAGTGCAAAAACCCGTTTTTATAATAACTTGAAAAGCTTTTTTGAGAAACAGTCCCGATTGTCAGCCCGATGTGCCTGATTTGTCTAGAGTCTTTTGTGCGGGAACCGGGTGTCCGGCCCGGCGCTCCCCCTTGCGGAACCCCCGCCAAAGGGGTCGTGAACCGGTCCGCGCCGGTGCGGTTGCGAGTCATTATACGATTGGGTCTAATGGGGCCCTTCCCCTCCGGCATCCCCTTCCCCTCCTTTTCCCGAGGCAGCCATGGACCGCTTGCAAGACATCGACCCGCCCGAAACCCGCGAATGGGTCGACGCGCTGGAAGCCGTGCTCGAAATCGAAGGTCCCGAGCGTGCGCACTTCCTGCTCGAGAGCCTCATCGACAAGGCCCGCCGTTCGGGCGTGAACCTGCCTTACAGCGCGAACACCGCCTACATCAACACGATCCCGCCGCACCGCGAGCAGGGCTCGCCGGGCGACCTGGAGGTCGAGAACCGCCTGCGCAACATCGTGCGCTG
Source organism: Betaproteobacteria bacterium (assembly GCA_016711875.1). Lineage (GTDB taxonomy): Bacteria > Pseudomonadota > Gammaproteobacteria > Burkholderiales > Usitatibacteraceae > FEB-7. The sequence goes on from JADJSD010000005.1 coordinate 52,095, forward strand.
GAACGCGGTGGCGATGGTGCTTCGCGCCGGCAAGAAGGACCTGGAACTCGGCGGCCACATCGCGAGCTTCGCCTCCGCCGCGACGCTCTACGACGTGGGCTTCAACCACTTCTGGCACGCCCCCACCGAGAGCCACGGCGGCGACTTGGTCTACGTCCAGGGGCACTCGGCGCCCGGCGTCTATGCCCGCGCCTTCCTCGAAGGACGGCTTTCCGAGGCCCAGCTCGACGCCTTCCGCCAGGAGGTCGACGGCAAGGGCATCTCCTCCTACCCGCACCCCTGGCTCATGCCGGATTTCTGGCAGTTCCCGACGGTGTCGATGGGCCTGGGGCCCATCCAGGCCATCTACCAGGCGCGGTTCCTGCGCTACCTCGAGCACCGCGGCCACGCCAAGACCGCGGGCCGTCGCGTGTGGGCTTTCATGGGCGACGGCGAGATGGACGAGCCCGAATCGATGGGGGCCATCGGCATGGCCGCCCGCGAGGGTCTCGACAACCTCGTCTTCGTCGTGAACTGCAACCTGCAGCGCCTCGACGGGCCGGTGCGCGGCAACGGCAAGATCATCCAGGAGCTCGAGACGGTCTTCCGCGGCGCGGGCTGGAACGTGATCAAGGTCATCTGGGGCTCCTACTGGGACCCGCTCCTCGCCAAGGACAAGCAGGGCGCCTTGCTCAAGCGCATGGAGGAAGCGGTCGACGGCGAGTACCAGAAGTTCAAGAGCCGCGACGGCGCCTACGTGCGCGAGCACTTCTTCGGCAAGTACCCGGAGCTGCGCGCGATGGTCTCCAACATGTCCGACGAGGACATCTGGCGCCTGAACCGCGGCGGTCACGACCCGCACAAGATCTACGCCGCGTACGCGGCGGCCACGAAGCACGCGGGACAGCCCACCGTCATCCTCGCCAAGACGGTGAAGGGCTACGGCATGGGCGCGGTCGGCGAGGGCAAGAACATCGCCCACCAGCAGAAGAAGATGCCGCTCGAGGCGCTCAAGCAGTTCCGCGACCGTTTCGCGATCCCGATTCCCGACTCGAAGCTCGAGGACCTGCCCTACTTCAAGCCGGCCGACGATTCCGCCGAGATGAAGTACCTGCGCGAGGTGCGCGCGAAGCTGGGCGGTTCGCTCCCGCAGCGCCGCCGCCGCACCGCGAGCCTCGATGCGCCGAAGATCGACGCCTTCAAGCCGTACCTGGAAGCCACGGCCGAGGGCCGCGAGATCTCGACCACCATGGCCTTCGTGCGCATGCTCACGGCGCTGGTGAAGGACAAGACCATCGGCCGCAACATCGTCCCGATCGTGCCCGACGAGTCGCGCACCTTCGGCATGGAGGGCCTCTTCCGCCAGCTGGGCATCTACTCCTCCGTCGGCCAGCTCTACGAGCCCGAGGACAGCGACCAGCTCATGTTCTACAAGGAGGACAAGAACGGCCAGATCCTCCAGGAGGGCATCAACGAGGCGGGCGCGACCTGCTCGTGGATCGCGGCGGCGACGTCCTACTCCACGAACAACGTGCCGATGATCCCGTTCTACATCTTCTACTCGATGTTCGGCCTGCAGCGCGTCGGCGACCTCATCTGGGCCGCCGGCGACATGCGCGCGCGCGGCTTCCTGCTGGGCGGCACCGCCGGCCGCACGACGCTCAACGGCGAGGGCCTGCAGCACGAGGACGGCCACAGCCACATCCTCTCGGCGCTCATCCCGAACTGCAAGTCGTACGACCCGACCTTCTCGGGCGAGCTCGCGGTCATCGTCCAGGACGGCCTGAAGCGCATGGTCCAGGACCAGGAGGACGCGTTCTACTACATCACCCTCATGAACGAGAACTACGTGCACCCCGCCCTGCCGGAAGGCGCGCGCGAGGGTGTGCTCAAGGGGATGTACCGGCTGGTCGAGGGCCCGGCCGCGAAGGGCCCTCGCGTGCAGCTGCTCGGCAGCGGCACGATCCTGCGCGAGGTGATGGCCGCCGCCGACCTCCTCGCGAAGGACTGGGGCGTGACGGCGGACATCTGGAGCTGCCCGAGCTTCACGGAACTTCGCCGCGACGGCCTCGCCGCCTCGCGGTGGAACCTGCTCCACCCGGCCGACAAGCAACGCCCGTCCTACGTCGAGCAATGCCTCGCGGACACGAAGGGCCCGGTGATCGCCTCCACCGACTACGTGCGCGCCTTCGCCGAGCAGATCCGCGAGTTCGTCCCCCGCCGCTACAAGGTGCTCGGCACCGACGGATTCGGGCGAAGCGATTCGCGCGAGAACCTGCGCCGCTTCTTCGAGGTCGACCGCCACTACGTGACCGTCGCCGCGCTGAAAGCGCTCGCCGAGGACGGCGAGATCCCGGGGACGAAGGTCGCCGAGGCGCTCGCGAAGTACGGGATCGATGCCACCAAACCCGCCCCCTGGACCGTCTGACGTCCGGGCCAAAAAGAGAAAGCGCGACAAGTCATGGCCGCCATCGAAGTGCTGGTCCCCGACATCGGGGATTTCAAGGACGTGCCCGTCATCGAGTTGCTGGTGAAACCCGGCGATACCGTGGCGGCAGAGGAATCGCTGGTCGTCCTCGAGAGCGACAAGGCCACCATGGAAGTCCCGGCGCCCTGTGCCGGCGTGGTGAAGGCGTTGAAGGTGAAAGTCGGTGACAAGGTGGGCCAGGGGTCGCTCATCCTGCTTCTCGAGGCGTCGGCGGCCGCCGCGGCGCCCGCGCCCTCCCCGCCGGCTTCTCCCGCACCGGCCGCGGCCGCACCCGAGCCGCCCCCGCCCGCCTCACCCGCGCGCGTCGAGACTCCGGCCCCGGCGATCGCACCCGCCCCGGCCGCCGTGCCCGCCACGGGCGTTCCGCCCCATGCGAGTCCCGGCGTGCGCCGGTTCGCGCGCGAACTGGGCGTGGAACTCGCGCAGGTCAAGGGCTCGGCGCCCAAGGGTCGCATCGCCAAGGAAGACGTGCAGAACTTCGTGAAGTCGGCGCTCGCCGGCGGCGGTGCGGGCACACCCCGGGCCGCGGGCGGCGGACTCGCCGACCTGGGCCTGCCCGCCTGGCCGAAGGTGGATTTCGCCAAGTTCGGCCCCATCGAGGCGCAGCCCCTCTCGCGCATCAAGAAGATCTCCGGCCCGGCTCTCGCCCGCAACTGGGTCGTGATCCCGCACGTCACGCAGTTCGACGAGGCGGACATCACGGACCTCGAGGCCTTCCGGGCTCAGGTCAACGCCGAGAACGCGAAGAGCGGCGTGAAGGTGACGCCGCTCGCCTTCCTCGTGAAAGCCGTCGTCGCCGCGCTGAAGAAGTACCCGGCGCTCAACAGCTCGCTCGAGGGCGACAACCTCATCGTGAAGCACTACTGGCACATCGGCTTCGCGGCCGACACGCCGGGAGGCCTCATGGTCCCCGTCATCAAGGACGCCGACCAGAAGGGCATCACGCAGATCGCGAAGGAAATGGGCGAGCTCGCCGCCAAGGCGCGCGAGGGCAAGCTCGGTCCCGCGGACATGCAGGGCGGCACCTTCTCCATCTCCTCGCTGGGCGGCATCGGCGGCACGGCGTTCACGCCGATCATCAACGCGCCGGAAGTGGCCATCCTGGGCGTGTCGAAATCGTCCATGAAGCCCGTGTGGAACGGCAAGGAGTTCGTGCCGCGCCTCATGATGCCGCTCTCGCTGTCCTACGACCACCGCGTGATCGACGGCGCGCTCGCCGCGCGCTTCACCACCTACCTCGCCCAGGTCATCGCCGACCTGCGGCGCGGCATGCTCTAGGGAGCCGCGCCATGGCCACCCTCGAGATCAAGGTCCCGGACATCGGCGACTTCAAGGACGTCCCCGTCATCGAGCTGCTGGTGAAGCCCGGCGACAAGGTCGTGAAGGAACAGTCGCTCGTCACGCTCGAGTCGGACAAGGCGACGATGGAGGTGCCCTCGACGCACACCGGCACCATCGTCTCGGTGCAGGTGAAGGTCGGCGACAAGGTGACGCAAGGCGCGGTCATCGTGACGCTGGAGGCGCAGGATGCCGCCACCGCTCCGGCTCCGGCGCCCGCTCCCGCCGCTCCCGCCGCTGCCGCACCGGCCTCGCCCGCCTCGCTGCGCGAGGCCCTCACGTCCACGCTCGCAAGCCTCGATGCGGACCTGCACGCCGAAGTGCTCGTCCTGGGCGCCGGCCCTGGCGGCTACACCGCGGCGTTCCGCGCGGCGGACCTCGGCAAGAAGGTCGTGCTGGTGGAGCGCTATCCGTCGCTCGGCGGCGTGTGCCTCAACGTGGGCTGCATTCCGTCCAAGGCGCTGCTGCACGCCGCGAAGGTCATCGCGGACGCCGAGGACATGGCGGCGCACGGCGTGTCGTTCGGCCCGCCGAAGATCGACCTGGACGGCATCCGCGGCTTCAAGAACGGCGTCGTCGGCAAGCTCACCAAGGGCCTTTCGAGCCTCGCCAAGGCGCGCAAGGTCACCGTGCTGCAGGGCACGGCGCAGTTCGCCTCGCCCCACGCGCTCGAGGTGCAATCGGCCGAGGGGAAGAAGGTCGTCTCCTTCGACCACTGCATCATCGCCGCCGGCTCCCAGCCGGCGGCCATCCCCGGCTTCCCCGACGATCCGCGGCTCATGGATTCGACGGGCGCACTGGAGCTCGCGGACATCCCGAAGCGCCTGCTCGTGATCGGCGGCGGCATCATCGGCCTCGAGATGGCGACGGTGTACGACGCCCTCGGCGCGAAGGTGACCGTGGTCGAGTTCATGGACCGCCTCATCCCCGGCGCCGACCCGGACATCGTGAAGCCCCTGCACCGGCGCATCGAGAAGCGCTACGAGAAGATCCTGCTGAAGACGAAGGTGGCGAAGATCGAGGCGCTGCCCGAAGGGCTTCGCGCGACGTTCGAGAACGCCGACGGCTCGCCCGGCGCGCCCGAGCCGCAGGTCTACGACCGCGTGCTCCTTTCGGTGGGCCGGCGCCCCAACGGCAAGCTCATCGGGGCCGAGAAGGCCGGCGTGGCCGTGAACGACCGCGGCTGGATCCCGGTCGACAACCAGATGCGCACCAACGTGCCGCACATCTTCGCCATCGGCGACATCGTCGGCGAGCCCATGCTCGCGCACAAGGCGACGCACGAGGGCAAGCTCGCGGCCGAGGTGATCGCCGGCCAGTCCCACCACGTGTGGGAGGCCCGCACGATCCCGAGCGTCGCCTATACCGATCCGGAGGTGGCCTGGATGGGCCTGTCGGAGGCCGAGGCGAAGGCGAAGGGCGTGGAATACGAGAAGGCCGTCTTCCCCTGGGCCGCCAGCGGCCGGGCCATCGGCATGGCGCGCGAGGAAGGCCTCACGAAGGTGATCTTCGAGAAAGGCACGAAGCGCATCCTGGGCGCGGGCATCGTCGGGATCAACGCCGGCGAACTCATCGCCGAGACCGTGCTCGCCCTCGAGATGGGCGCGGACGCCGAGGACATCGGCCTCACGATCCATCCGCACCCGACGCTCTCGGAATCGGTGTTCTTCGCAGCCGAGATCGCCGAAGGATCGATCACGGACATGATGCCGAAGGCTCGATAGCGAACATGATGCCGAAGGCTCGATAGCAATCATGATTCCGGCCAAGCGGTAGCGGGTCGATACCATGCTCGAAGGTGCACTGGGCGCCTTTCGCTCGGGGGACCTCGCGACAGCCCGGCGGCTGGTCGACGATTCTCTCGCCCGCGCGCCGGGGGACGCGCGGTCGCTGCACCTCTCCGGCGAGATCGCCGCCCGGGCGCGCGACCTGGACCGCGCGCTCGCGGATCTCTCGCAGGCGGCCCGGGCCGCCGGCACGCCCGACATCCTCGCCTCGCTCGCGCGCACGCAGTGGCGCCGAGGCGACGGCGATGCCGCCCGCGAGGCCTCGGCCCGCGCCCTCGCCCTCGCACCCGGTTACCTGCCCGCCGCCCTCGTGGCGGCCTTCGTGGACTCGGCGCGCGGCGACACGGCCTCGGCGGGCCGCCTTCTCGCGGGGGCCGGGCTTCGCGAGTCCGACCCGGCCCGCATCGAATTCGCGTTCCAGGCACTCGCGGACAACGCGCGAGAGATGCGCCGGGCCTTCGCGCCACCCGCGCGCCCCGCCGCGCCGCCCCTGTCCGTCACCGTCGTCGTATGCAGCGTGACGGATGCGAAACTCGCACGCTGCCGCGCCGCCCTGGACGCGGCGCTCGCCCCGGGCTACGAGTTCATCGCGATCCGCGACGCCCGCTCGCTCGCCGAGGCGTACAACCGGGCACTCCTTCGCGCGAGCGGCGAGGCGATCGTGTTCCTGCACGACGACGTCGAGGTCGTATCTCCCGGCCTGGATGCCCTTCTCGCCCGCGCCCTCGCCCGCGCGGACGTCGTGGGCATCGCCGGCACGCGCTCGCTCGCGGGGCCCACCCTCGGCTGGGGCGGCCAGGCGCCGATGGCCGGCTGGCTCGTGCACACGGACGCGACGGGCGGGCCGTGGGATTTTTCGCTCCTCGCCTTCACCGCGGGCCTCGCGGGCGGCATGGAAGCGCTCGACGGCTGCTTCCTCGCGGCCCGCGCCGGCGCCGCTCGGCGCGTCGGATTCGACGAAGGCACCTTCGACGGCTTCCATTTCTACGACCTCGATTTCTGCTTTCGTGCCAAGCGCACCGGCCACGCCGTGGCCGTCGACACCGACATCCTCGTGCGTCACGCCTCGCGCGGCGCCCTCGGCCCCGACTGGCAGGCGCAGGCGGGGCGCTTCGTGGCGAAGTTCGCGCCGATCGCGACGGCGCCCGCGCAGCCGAACCACTTCCATGCGGCCCGGCTCGAGAACCGCGAGACGGCCCTCGCCCTGCACGACGAGATCAACGGCTTCTGCGCGGCACTCGCCACGCGCGAGAACTGAATCAGGCGGTGCTGGGCCGCGCGAGACGCGCGACGAGGGGCGAGAAGAGGCCGATCCCGAGGCCGGCCCATCCCCAGGCGGAACCCGAGAGCGCCCCCCAGCAGGCAAAGCCCCACCCGGCCGCGCCCAGGTGCTCGATGATCGACGTCCATCGTCCCGGCTGCGAAGCGCGGGCGAGGTCGCGCCGCGCACCGGGTTCGGCGCCGGCGATCTGCACGAGCGCGCTCGAGCCGATCGATCCCGCGAGACAGGCCGCGAACACGAAGGGCATGCCGCCCTCCCTCAGCGCTTCCAGGACGATGAACGGCAGGGCCACCGCCGCCGCCGGCAGGCAAGCCGAGGCCGCCTTGAGGCCGACGAGCCGCGAGGGACGTACCGGCGCGCCCGCCAGCAGGTCGGGCGCTTCCTCCCCGCTCGCCGCCAGCCAGGCGAGGCCGCCGGCGAGAAACCCCGCGAGCACCACCACGGAAGGCGCCATCAGCGCCGCGCCCTCGCCGCGCCGCAGGCCCGCGATGAGCAGGGGCGAGAGGTAGAGCAGGGGCAGGAGGGTGTGCAGGATCGCGCGCGGGTCCCGGGCGACGAGCCGCCATTCCTTCGCGACGACGGCGCGGGCGATCGACCGACCGAATCGAACGGGACGCCCCGAGCCGCCCGCTCCGCGCGGCGGGTTCGCCCTGAACGCCTCGAGCGCGCCCATCGCCTGTGCGCGTGCCGCGCCGCGCACCGCCAGGGCGAACGCCGCGGCGGCCGTCGCGACAAGGCCGGCGAGCGGCAGGAGTTCGCCCCCGAGAGCCCGGGCGAGCACCCAGAGGGGGCTCGCGTCGCCGACCCAGGACATCCCGGCGGGCGAGGCCATCCAGGCGCCGAAAGCCGCTCGCAGGGATTCCGGCAGGAACGCATGCGCCTGGAACGCGAGGAAGACCGCGGCACCCACGATCGCGCCGAGCACCTGCGCCAGGACGCGCGCCCGGCGCGCGCCCGCGAGCCGCACGAGCGCGAGCGTCGCGAGGAGCGCGAGCGCCGACGAGAGGATCGCGAGGGCCGCGACGGCCGGGTAAGCGGCCAGCATCCGCGGTTCGCCGTGCCAGGCCGCCGCGTGCGCGAAGGGCAGGCCGAAGTAGGCCGGGAACGCGGCCACCGCCGCCGCGGCAGCGATCGTGCGCGCGGCCCAGACGGTGCGCGACGGGACAGGCGCGGCGAACACGAGGTCGAGATCGCGCCGTTCGAAGAGTCCGTGGGCCGCAAGCCCGAAGGCCGTCGCGAGCATCGCGAAGGCGAAGAAGAGCGTCGTGGCTCCGAACACGGCCATCGGCACCCGCGCGAAGGCCTCGGTCCGAAGTCCCGCGAGGCCCTGGAAAGCCGCCGCGTGCAGCCCCAGCCAGAAGAGGACCAGCGCGGCGATCGCGATCCGCCGCCGATCGCCCGCGACCCGCCGCCACGCGAGCCTCGCCTCGAACGCCACCAGGAAGCCGAGCGAGGCGGGGCGTGCGCTCAAGGCGCCTCGCGGGTCAACTCGAGAAAGATGTCCTCCAGCGTGCGATCCGACCCGGCGCGCAAGTCCGCCATCGTCCCGCCGGCGACGACGCGGCCGTGCGACACGATCGCGAGGCGCGTGGCGACCCGCTCGGCCACCTCCAGGATGTGCGTGCTCAGGATCACCGTGCGTCCCGACGCCGCGCGGGCGGCGAGCAGGTCCTTCACGAGCCGCGCGGCGGCCGCGTCGAGCCCCGTGAGCGGTTCGTCCAGGATCATGACCGCGGGATCGTGCAGCAGCGCGCCGGCGAGCACGAGCTTCTGCTTCATGCCCCGCGAGTAGGTCTCGACGGGGTCGTTCACCGTGCCCTCGAGGCCGAGCAGCGCGAGAAGATCGCGCGCGCGCGCCTGGGCCACGCCCGGCTCGAGCCCCCACAGGCCCGCGACGAACGCGAGGTACTCCAGCGGGCGCAGCTTCGCGTAGAGCTGCGGCTCGTCGGGCAGGAAGGCGAGGACGCGCTTGGCCGCCAGGGGATCGGCGGCCACGTCGTGCCCGGCCACGCGGATGGATCCCGCATCCGGGGCGAGGAGGCCGGCGGCGAGGCGCAGCGTCGTCGTCTTGCCGGCGCCGTTCGGACCCAGCAGCGCGAAGAGTTCGCCCGCGGGCACCACGAGATCGAGGCCGTCGACGGCCCGCGTCGCGCCGAAGCGCTTCTCGAGCCCCCGGATTTCCAGCGCCGCGCTCATGCTTCCGGTTGGGTCGCCGCGGCGGGCGGGCCTTTCAGTTCCACCGTGTTGCCTTCCGGATCGGCGACGTAGATCGAGGGCCCCTCGCCTTCCGCGCCGAATCGCGTGGCGATCTCCCCGGGCGCGGCGCCTCGCTCGCGCAGGAACGCGAGGATGGCGGCACCATCGAAAGGATCGACGCGAAGGCACAGGTGATCGAGGTTGCGTCCCTCGGGCCCCGGCGCGGCGCCGCCCGCCCGGCCGAGCTTGCCGTCCACCGGAACGAGGTCGATCAGCGAACGGCCCGCGCGCAGCTGGATGAGCCCGATGTCGTCGCGGCGGCGCTCCACCGCGCACCCCAGCACGCCGACGTAGAACGCGAGCATGGCCTCGGGGTCCCGCACCCGCAGGACGAGATGGTCGATCTCGCGCGGGCGGATGGGCCCCGTCACGGCAGGACGGCGGGAACGACGATCGCGAGGGCCGCCAGGCGCGCCAGGCGCTTGGGGCCGAAGAACGCGAGCGGCTTGGCTTCCGCGTCGACGATGCCCAGCACCTCGCGCCTTTCGTCGAGGAGCGGCAGGCAGGCTTCCGACTGGACGTCGCCGTCGCACACGTAGAACGCGCCGCCCGCCTCGACGTGCCGCTTCACGTCGTCGATCACGAGCGCCCGGCCCGTGAGGCCCACGGTGCTGTTGGTGCTGCCCTCGGCGAACGCCGCCGAGAGCGGGAACTCGGCGCGGCTCGGCCGGCCCACGTAGGAGAGCTTCACGAGCACCGGCGTGCCCGCGGGCGTCACGCGCCGCTGGTAGACGCCGACCCAGTCGCAGCCCGTCGTCTCCTGCGCGCGCTCGACGAGGCGTTCGAGGAGTCCCAGGCGGCGCGTCGCCTGCTCGCTTCGCCCGCCGAGGATGCCCGTGAGGTCGTAGGGCACCGGCGCCATCTCGTCGATCACCGAGCACGTGCCGTCCTCGGAGAGCATCGGCACCGGATACGTGTAGAGGGACGAGGCGTCGCCCACCTCGACCTTGTCGGCCATCGCCTCGATGTAATCGGCGACCGCGAGCGCGATCTCCTCCCCGTGGCCGTCGAGTTGCTCCAGGCCCGCGGCCCGCAGGTAGCCCGCGACGCGGGCGGCGGCCTCGCTCATCGCGGCCCCCCGTGCGGCGGCTTCGGGATCGGCGGAAAGTCGGTGAACTCGAACGCGAGACCGCGCGTTCGCATCCAGTCCGCGACGGCAAGACCGGTGGCGCGGGGCCACGGCTTCAGGTCCTCGGGCCGGTGGCGCCGGATCTCGGCGATCTCCTCGCCGAGCCGAACCGTGCCCCTGGCGACCACGTGGTAGCAGAGCATGACCTCGTTCTTCTTCTCGAAGATGTAGTTGCCGATGAGATTCGTCTCGGCCGCGTCGAGGCCCAGCTCTTCCTTGACCTCGCGAGCGACGGCGGCCTTCGGGTCCTCTCGCGCCTCGAGGTAGCCCGTCACGAGGGCGAACCAGCCTTCGGGCCAGCCCTGCCCGCGCGCGAGGATGATCTCGCCCTCGTGCTCCACGAGTGCCCCCACGGCCGGCGTCGGATTGCCCCACTGCACGAAGCCGCAGGCGGTGTCCGGGCACGCGAGGCGATCGAAGACGCCGCCCCCGGCGTCGGGGATGGCGCGCGGCGCGAGCTGGGCGGCGCAGCGCGGGCAGTGGCGGAAGGCCTCGGCACTCACGCGCCGCCTTTCGGACCGTCCTCGCGGAGCATCGCGCGCCGCACGCCGCGCGCGGCGAGGAACACGGCGAGCGCGATGAACGGCACCGACAAGGCGGAAGCGACCTCCGGATTGACCGGCCCGCCCGCGACCTTCACCGCCTTCGCGACGACGCCCACGAGCGAGGAGCCGTAGTACGTGATGACGACCACCGACAGGCCCTCGACGGCCTGCTGGAGTTTCAGCTGCAGGCGCGAGCGCCGGTTCATGGCCGCGAGCATGAGCTGGTTCTGCTGCTCGCGCGCGATGTCGACGCGCGTGCGCAGCAGCGCACTGGCCCGGGCGACCCGGGCGGCGAGGCCGCTGATGCGCCGCGAGGTGCTGCGGCACGTGGCCATGGCGGGCGCGAGCCGGCGCTGCATGAATTCCTCGATCGTCTGCAGGCCCGGGATGCGCACCTCGCGCAGCTCCGCGATGCGCCTGAGCACCAGCGCGTCATAGGCCTCCGAGGCCTGGAAGCGGAAGCTCGTCGCGTTCTGCAGCCGCTCGACATGGGCCGCGAGGTTGGTGAGGTCGTCGAGGAGCTTGGTCTCGTCCTGGCTCGCCGAGCCCGCGATGCGCTCGACGATGCGCCCGAGCTCGGTTTCCATCGCCGCGAGTTCGGGCAGCGACTCGCGAGCCATCGGGAAGGCGGTGAGGGCCATCATGCGGTAGGTCTCGATCTCGAGCAGGCGCTGCACCATGCGGCCCGACTGTCCCACGCCCATGTCGGATCGCGCGAGGATGAGGAAGTGCGTGAAGCCGTCCTCGCGAATGCGGAAATCGGTGTAGGCCCAGCCGCGTCCTTCCGCGAGGGCCCCGCCCACCACGGTGTCGGCCGAGGTCCTGAAGGCATCAGGCGGCGGGACATCGCCGACGCCTCGCGCGAGCTCGATGGTGGCCGCGACGAAGACCTCGCCCGGCAGGTCCCTGGCGATGCCGGCCCATCCCGCCTCGGCCAGCACCTCGCCCGGCGGCAGGCGGCTCTCGCCTTCGCGGAAGAACGTGTAGCTCGAGAACTCGGCGTGCCCTTCCCACTTGAGGCGCAGGTTGTCCGCGAGTCGCAGCACGGCGTGATCGCCCGCCTGCAGCGCTTCTCCCCGCGCCTGGGCGAGCTGGCGGATGGCATCGCGATGGGCGCCGCGCCCGGCCGCCTCGTGGCGAATGGCGAGGAACACAATGCGGTGCGGGCCCATGAGGCGCACGGGCGGGCGCGCGTGCACCTCGTCGTTGAGGGGCCGGCGCTGGGCGTGCTCAGGCAGGGCGAAGGTCGGATCGGACATCGGTCGGCTCGGGGGAAGGGGGCGGGGCGTCATTGCCGCCCGCCAGGATGGAAAGATAGCGCACCGCCATGGCGTCCAGCGAATGGCATGTTCGCACGCGCTCGCGCCCGGCCGCGCCGCGACGCTCGATCTCCGCGGGATCGCCCACGCATTCGAGGAGCGCGCGCGCCAGGTCGCCCGCCGTGCAGTCCTCGGCCAGCAGCCAACCGGTTTCGCCGTCCTCGACGATTTCGCCGGTGCCGCCGCTCGCGTTGGCGATCACCGGGACGCCCGCGCTGAAGGCCTCGAGCACCGCGTTCGGACATCCCTGGTGGGTGCCCAGCACCACCGCCGCGGTCCAGGGCTCGGCCAGGTACCCGAGGTCGAAATCGGGGCCCCGGAAGTGCACGCCTTCCCCCGGATCGGCCAGCAACGCCCGCGCGTAGGCCGCGTGTCGCGGCTCGGCATTGCCGAAGAAGTGCAACTCGGCACCGGGCAGTGTCCCGCGCGCGACCGCGAAGGCGGCCAGGATCGTTTCCAGGCGCTTGCTCGGGGCGATTCGACCCGCGACGAGAAATCGCGGATTGCCGGGCCGGGGAACCGCGGCGCGCATGGCGACGCCATTGGGGATCCGCTCGACCCGGCGGCAGGCAGGCGGCCGCGGATCGTCGTGCTTCAGGACGAGCAGGTCGAGCCGTGCGTGATAATCGCCGGGCGTGAAGTCGATCGCCTCCGCGAGCGTGACGGCGGCATCGAGTTCCTCGAAGGCGTAGCGGCCGGGGCTGACATCGACGAGACGGAGGGTCGCCGGCGCCATGCGCGCGACGAGCAGCTTCACGCCCGGCGCCGCATTCCAGAAGCACAGCGTGCGGACCCGCCGTCGGGCCGCGTGTGCGAGGAGCGATTCGGCGATCGCGAAATCGTCGCGCGACTCGCTCGCCCGGAAGATTTCCACGCCGGCCGACCGAAGATGCCCGGCAAAAGCCCCATGCGTCGTTTCGCCGCAGACGGCGAGGGCGATCCGGATGCGCGCCGCGAGGGCAGTGGCCAGGTTCGCGAGCGAGCGCTGCGCGCCGCCGGCATTGAGGTTGGCGGTGACGAACAGGGTCTCCAGCGCCGGGCCCTCGGCTTCGCGTGCCGTGAGCGTGAGGGACCACAGTCGCGGGGCGCGGGCGAACGGGCGCGCCACGAGGTCCCGGCGTACCGGCAGCGCCGCGAGGCGATCGGCGAACTCGCTCACGCCCGAGCGGGCCGGCAGGAGAGCCAGCCCATCGTGGCCGATCTCGCCTTGCCCGCCCACGTCCGCGGCGACAACCGGCAGCGACGCCGCGAGCGCTTCCTGTGTCGCGATGGACAGGCCCTCGTAGCGGCTCACGTTGAGGAGCGCATCGCCGGCCGCGAGCCAGGGTTCGATCGGCGAGACGAACCCCGGCAGGCGCAGCCGGTCGGTGATGCCGAGCCGCACGGCCGCATCGAGGACCCGCCCCAGTTCCGAGCGCCCGACCGCATCGAGGATGCCGCCCAGGATCACGAGCACGGCGTCGCGCCGCTTCGCGAGGGCCGCGAGCACCTCCACGGCACGCGCATGGTCCTTCTGCGGCTTGAACGCGCCGACGGCGAGCACGAGCAGCGTGCCATCGGCCACGCCGAGCGAGGCGCGGATCGCGGCCCTTGCGGCGGGATCCGTCGCGGCGGCGCCGAGGCGGGGGCGGTGCCGGAGGGCCGTCACCGGGACGCGACATCCGGCAGCCTGCATCTCTTCGCGTACCGCACGCGCGCACGCAACCGCTCCCGGCACCGAGTCGGCGGGCCAGGCGGACGGATCGTTGCGCCAGCCCGCGCGCGCGTTGTGCACCACCGGCACGGTTCGCACGCCCGCGTCCCACAGGATGGCGAGGTGCTCGTCCGTCACCAGATGGGTCGACACCGGCGCTGCGCCGCGTCGCCAGTCACGCGCGAGGTTCGCGAGGAACGCGGCCGGCGTTTCCGGGCCCCTCACCCGCATCCGGACGCCGGGGGGCGGCGTGAGCGCCGTGCGCCGCGCATGCAGCACCGCGAGTTCGACCTCGCGACCGAGTGCGGCCTCGGCTTCCAGCCAGTCGATCACGATGCGCTCGGCGCCGCCGGGCGCGAGCGCCGCGACGAGCACCCGCACCGGCGCGCGCCCGTCCCGGACCGGCAGCAGGTCCGCGACGGGCGCCGCGAAAAGACCTTCGGGCCCGTCCATCTAGTACGAAGTGGAGCTGGAGGATCCGGAAGAGTCCGATGCATCGGCCGTGGACGAGGAGCCCGACGACACCGAGGCGAAGGACGAATCCCCGGAAGCGGAGGCGGATCCCGACGAGGCGCCACGTTCGTCGGAATCCCAACCCGCGCTCGCACCGCCGCCGTCGAAGGTGCCGCCCAGCCCCACGATCCCCGCGGCCGCGGCGGCCGCCGTGGTCGTGGAAGGCGACCCCGAAGACGAGGAGCCGGAATCGCTCCAGTGACGGTCGGTCGTGTCGATCGCCTCGTCCGCGACGCGGGAGGTGAACTTCCATTTCCCGCGGCCTTTCCACTGGAACTCGCGCTCGGGATGCCAATAGGAAACCCGCGGCGGCTGGCCGCGATCCTGGCGAACGGTGAACTTCCCCTGCCCCACGCGAAGCGCGCCGAGGGAACCCGCCTTGGGTTCCAGGACGAATTCGAGAAGCGTGTTGCCGGCCGCATCGAGGAGCATGGTGCGCTCGCCGCCGCCCTCGGGCGCATCGAAGTAGCGCGCGAGCCTGGCGGCGGCGAACCCCGGCGGCTTGTCCCACTCCTTGCGCGCGGCGAACTGCTTGCCGGTGCGGGCGACGACGTACGCCGCGACGTTCTCCGGATGCAGGTGGGGCTGCAGTTCCGGGAAGCTCGCCTTGAAGAAGGCCTCGGCCTTCTCGGCCGACTGCTCGAGATCGGCCTTCTCGCGCCGGCCGCGCAGGGACTGCCAGACCGGCCGGACGATGAACAGGCCGAACACGGCGAGGCCCACCAGGACGAAGACGAGATTTTCCATCGTGCGCTCCCGACAGTCAGGGCGGGCCCGGCGGGCCCGCCTCGATCACAACGACCGCGAACGACCTCAGAGGCGCTCGGCGAGCCACCCCTCCACGCTCTTGAGCGCATCGCCCAGCGCAGCCGGGTTCGTGCCGCCCGCCTGCGCCATGTCCGGCCGCCCCCCGCCCTTGCCCCCCACCTGCTGGGCGACGAAGTTCACGAGGTCGCCGGCCTTCACCCTGGCCGTCAGGTCCTTGGTGACGCCGGCGATGAGGGCGACCTTGCCGCCTTCCACCGTCGCGAGAAGCGCGACGCCACTGCCCAGGCGTTCCTTGATCTTGTCGAGGGATTCGCGCAGCATGCCCGCGTCCACGCCGTCGAGGACGATCGCGACGGCCTTCACGCCGTTGATGGTGCGCATGCCCATCGCCATCACGTCGTCGAGCTTGCCGAACGCGAGCTGGCCCTTCAGGCGCGCGACTTCCTTCTCGAGCGCCTTCACGGTCTCCACGACCTGCGCGATCTTCGCGTCGATCTCCTGGGGCTGGGCCTTGAGGGCTTCGGCCGCGCGCGCGAGGCGGTCGCGATCGGCCTGCGCGAGCGCAAGGGCCACGCCGCCGGCCACCGCCTCCACGCGCCGCACGCCGGCCGCCACGCCGCCTTCGGAGACGACGCGGAAGTAGCCGATGTCACCGGTGCGCGCGACGTGCGTGCCGCCGCACAGTTCGCGCGAGGTGCCGATGTCGAGCACGCGCACCTCGTCGCCGTACTTCTCGCCGAAGAGCATCATCGCGCCGATCTTCTGCGCGTCGTCGATGGGCATCACGCGGGCCTGCGAGGCGGCGTTCGCGAGGATCTCGGCGTTCACGATCGCCTCGACCCGGCGCATCTGCTCGTTCGTCATGGGCGCGTTGTGGCTGAAGTCGAAGCGCGTCTTGTCCTCGTCGACGAGCGAGCCTTTCTGCGCCACGTGATCGCCAAGCACCTCGCGAAGGGCCTTGTGCATGAGGTGCGTGGCGGAGTGGTGGCGCATGGTGCGCGTGCGCTTGTCGAGATCCACCTGCGCGGCGACCGTGTCGCCCACCGCGACCTCGCCCGTCTTCACCTCGCCGTAGTGGCCGAAGACGTCGGGCTGGATCTTCTGCGTGTCCAGGACAGCGAAGAGGGTAAGGCACGCGCCGCCCCTCGTGAGCTCGCCGCGGTCGCCGACCTGGCCGCCGGATTCGGCGTAGAAGGGTGTCCGGTCCAGCACGACGATGCCCGCCTCGCCCGCCATCAGGCGATCGACCGGCACGCCCTCGCGGTAGAGCGCGACGACCCGTCCCTCCTCGGAAAGCGATTCGTAGCCCTTGAAGGCCGTCTTGGCCCCGGTGTACTCGAGGGCCGCGCCCGCCTTGAACTTGCTGGCCGCGCGGGAGCGCTCCTGCTGCGCCGACATGGCCGCGTCGAAGGCCGCCATGTCGACCGTGAAGCCGCGCTCGCGGCCGATGTCCGCCGTGAGGTCCACCGGGAAGCCGTAGGTGTCGTAGAGCTTGAACGCCGTATCGCCGTCCAGTTCCTTCCTGCCGCCCGCGAGGGCCGCATCGAGGATGCCCATGCCGTGCTCGAGGGTCTCGCCGAAGCGCTCCTCTTCCTGCCGGAGGGTGGCGGTGACGCGCTCCTCGGCCTTCGCGAGTTCCGGGTAGGCCTCGCCCATCTCCTTCACCAGGTCCGCGACCAGCGCGTAGAAGAACGGCTTCTTCTGCCCGAGCTTGTAGCCGTGGCGCATGGCGCGGCGCGAAATGCGCCGCAGCACGTAGCCGCGCCCCTCGTTGCCGGGGATGACGCCGTCGCAGATGAGGAAGGCGCAGGCGCGGATGTGGTCGGCGATGACCCGAAGCGACGGGCTCTTCAGGTCCGCGGTGAGCGTCTCCCGCGCCGCCGCCCTGACCAGCGCGTCGAAGAGGTCGATCTCGTAGTTGGAATGCACGTGCTGCAGCACGGCCGTGAGGCGCTCGAGGCCCATGCCCGTGTCGACGCTGGGCTTGGGCAGCGGGTGCATGGTGCCCGCCTCGTCGCGGTTGAACTGCATGAACACGAGGTTCCAGATCTCGATGTAGCGGTCGCCATCGGCATCGGGCGAGCCGGGCGGGCCGCCCGCGACCTCCGGACCGTGGTCGTAGAAGATCTCCGAGCACGGGCCGCAGGGGCCGGTGTCGGCCATCTGCCAGAAGTTGTCGCTCTCGAAGGGCCTGCCGCCGGGCTTGTCCCCCAGGCGCACGCAGCGCTCCGGCGGAATGCCGATCTCCTTCGTCCAGATGTCGTAGGCCTCGTCGTCCGTCTGGTACACCGTGGTCCAGAGCTTCTCGGGGGGCAGGCCGTAGACCTTCGTGATGAGTTCCCACGCGAAGTGGATGGCGTCGCGCTTGAAGTAGTCGCCGAAGCTGAAGTTGCCCAGCATCTCGAAGAAGGTGTGATGGCGGGCCGTGTACCCCACCTGATCCAGGTCGTTGTGCTTGCCGCCGGCGCGCACGCACCGTTGCGAGGTCACGGCGCGGCTGTACGCGCGCGTCTCGCGCCCAGGAAGCTGTCCTTGAACTGCACCATGCCGGCATTGGTGAAGAGGAGCGTGGGATCGTTGCCCGGGACGAGGGGGCTCGACTGCACCGGCTGGTGGCCCTTCGAGGCGAAGAAGTCGATGAATTTCTTGCGGATTTCGCTGGTTTTCATGGGGCGCGTGCGGGCGGCGGGCGAAACCGCAGATTATATGCGAGGCGCCCCCCTGCCGCCTCTCCCGCGTGAGGTGCCCGGAGGCGTCCGAAGCCTGCAAGTCTTCGCGGCAACGCCGCCACCCTCGCCGGAACCGACCATGCCGGACCTGTTTTCCAAGCTGCTCCATCCCGCGGCGCTCTTCGCGTGGACTCTCGCTTTCCTCGCCATGCGCACGCTCATGATCGACCTGGGCGTCGCCGCCGACCGGCTCGTGCTCGAGCGCAAGTCGCGCAACGCGGGGGAGAACGCCACGGCCACCGCGAGAATCGTCGCCGCGAAGGGCTGGGGAAGCCGGCCGCGGGTTCTGGTGACCTCGGCGATCCACATGCCCCGGGCCTTCGCGACGTTCCGGAAGGCGGGGCTCGAGGCCTGCGCGTTCGCGGCCGAGCGACGGAGGGACTCGATCGATCCGGTGACGGCCTGGATTCCCGATTCGTACACCCTGCTGCAATCCCTCGCGACGATGCGGGAGGTCGCGGCCCTTGCCTGGTACGCGGCTTCCGGCCGCCTGCAGGCCCCTCCGGGCAGCGTGCGGTACCGTACGCAGCCCGGACCGAAAGTGCTACCGTGAACTCTGCGGAGGCCGCCTCGAACCCGCGGTGCGCTTCCGATCCCCCGCAGGCGTGCCATGGAACGCAAGCCCGAGACTTTTCCGCTGGCCCCCACCCGGCGCAACCGGCTTCTCGCCGGCCTCGACGCCGCCGCCTTCGCGCGCCTCGAGCCGCATCTCGAGGCGGTGCCGCTCGCGCTGGGGCAGGTCCTTCACCAACCCGGCAGCCAGATGCGGCACGTGTACTTTCCCACGACGGCGATCGTCTCCCTGCTCTACGTGATGGAGGACGGGGCCTCCGCCGAGATCGCGGTGGTGGGCAACGACGGCATTCTCGGCATCGCGCTCTTCATGGGCGGCGAGACGACCCCGAACTGGGCCGTCGTGCAAAGTGCGGGCGAGGGCTACCGCATCCCGGCACCGCTGCTCCTCAAGGAGTTCGAGCTCGCGAGCACCACCATGCACCTGCTCCTTCGCTACACGCAGGCGCTCATCACGCAGATGGCGCAGACCGCCGTCTGCAACCGGCACCATTCGGTGGACCAGCAACTGTGCCGCTGGCTCCTGCTCAGCCTCGACCTGCTGCCCACCAACGACCTGGTGATGACGCAGGAGCTGATGGCGAACATGCTCGGCGTGCGCCGCGAGGGCGTGACGGAAGCCGCGGGCAAGCTGCAGGACGCCGGGCTGATCCGGTACAGCCGCGGGCATATCCACGTGCTGGACCGCGCGGGCATCGAGGCGCGGGTGTGCGAGTGCTACCGGGTCGTGCGCCGCGAAACCGATCGGCTGATGGCGCCCGAGGCGATCGCCAGCGTGCGGTAGGGCACAGACGTCGCGAGGGGCGCGGCGCAGGCTGGCGCCGATCGTCCTTCACCGGACCCTTTCGCGCCGGCCCCTTGAAAGCCACCCTGAAAGCTTCGCTCCGCGTCACGGCGGGCAACGGCCTCATCGCAGCCCTGCCCCGCAGGGACCGGCTGCACCTGATCGAGGGCTGCGAGGACGTGGCCCTCACGCTCTCCGAGACGATCCTCGAGCCGGACGGGCGCGTGTGTCACGTCCACTTCCCGACGTCCGGGTTCATTTCACTCCTCACGCCCGTGGATGGCGCCGCGCGCCTGGAGGTGGGCCTCGTCGGCGAGGAAGGCATGGTCGGCACGCCTCTCGTGCTGGGCGTCGACCTCTCGCCCCTCTACGCGATCGTGCAGGGTGCGGGCCGGTCGCTTCGCATGGCGGCCGTTCCCTTCCGGCGCGAACTCGCCAGGAGCGCGGCGCTTCGCACTCTGCTCGACCGGTACCTGTTCGTCCGGATGGCGCAGCTCGCCCAGGCGGCCGGCTGCACGCGATTCCATCTCGTCGAGGCGCGCATGGCGCGCTGGCTCCTCATGACGCAGGACCGCGCCGGCACGTCGGCCTTCCACATCACCCACGAGTTCCTCGCGTCCATGCTCGGCGTGCGCCGCGCCGGCGTCACGCAGGCCGCGCGGGCGTTGCAGGCGGCCGGACTCATCCGCTATCGGCGGGGCGAACTCGTCGTGATCGACCGCGCGGGCCTCGAGGCGGCCTCGTGCACCTGCTACTGCGCCGACCTCTCGGCCTACCGCCGCACGCTCGGCTGAGACCTTTCCCACCGGCGCGCGCCAGGGCGGGCGCAGTGTTCGATCCCGCACAGACCCACCGGCCGCGCCGCGTCATTCTCCCGTCACACACTCAGGAGAATCGCCATGAACGTCACGATCAAGCTCGCGCTAGGCGCCGCCGGCACCCTCGTCGCCACGCAGGCATCCGCCGCCATCACCTTCTTCGAGCACGATTACTACGGCGGCCGGTCGTTCGCGGCCAGCAATCGCGTCAACGACTTCGAGCGCGGCGGCTTCAACGACCGCGCCTCCTCCGTCGTCGTGACCGGACGCGCCTGGGAAGTGTGCGAGCACGCCCGATTCGAGGGTCGCTGCATCGTGCTGCGTCCCGGCCGCTACCCCTCGCTCGATGCGATGGGACTGGGTGACCGGGTTTCCTCCGCCCGCCAGATGGGCGCCAACGCCCGCATCTCGAACGACCGCTATGCCCCGGTGCCGGTGTCGAGCGAAGGGTACCGACGCCGCGGCCAGGAACGGCTCTTCGAGGCGCAGGTGACCTCCGTGCGAGCGATGGTCGGCACCCCCGCCGAGCGCTGCTGGACCGAGCGCGAACAGGTCTCGCAGGACCATGGCCGCGCGAGCGTGCCGGGCGCCATCGCCGGCGCCATCATCGGCGGCGTGCTCGGCCACCAGGTGGGCAGCGGACGCGGGAACGACATCGCCACCGCCGGCGGCGCCGTCGCCGGCGCCGCGATCGGCGCGAATGCGGGCCGCAGCAGCGGCTCCTCCTATTCGCAGGACGTTCGCCGTTGCGAAAGCGTTCCGGGCGGCGCAAGGCCGGCCTACTGGGACGTAACCTACGATTTCCAGGGACAGGCACATCGCGTCCAGATGGTCGCGGCGCCCGGCCCGACCGTCACCGTGAACGGCAAGGGCGAACCGCGCGAGTAGGCGCCCGAAGCGAAACCGGCCGACACCGCGGGGACGCGGTACCGGCCGGCGGAAGGCCGTGGGCCCCGGGCATCGCCCGACGCAGGCGGCCCGGCTACTCGAGGCGATCCTGCCAGGCGGCGAGCTGCTTCTCCGATTCCTCCTTCGAGATCCCGTAGGTCTCCTGGATGACGCCGGCCAGGTGGTCGCGCTTGCCGGCGATGACGTCGAGCTGGTCGTCGGTGAGCTTGCCCCACTGCTCCTTGACGTTGCCCTTGAATTGCTTCCAGTTGCCTTCGATGCGATCCCAGTTCATGGGGTTACCTCCTCGGTTGGGGCATCCCGCAGGGCGTTCCTTCTCTCGTCCCGCCGGGCTGCCGATTGGCACAACTCCCTCTTCGCGTACCTGTACTGCTCGCAGCGCTCGCGCGCCATGGCGAACCGCGCCGACGCCCGCGTCATGGCGGACTGCGACTCGGCCCGGCTCGTGCGCTGGTCGCTTTCCGTCGTGGTGAAGGTCCCGGCCATCGAACTCGCGGTCGTGGCCGCGACGACATACACGCCCCCGATCACGCCCGAGACGACGACTGCGCCGACCAGGGACCCCGGGGGAGGGAACTTCACCGCCATGCGCCCGCGCCGGCGCCGAAAATGCCCAGCAGGCCGAACACGATCAGGTAGATCGCGACGATGTAGTTCAGCAGGCGGGGGACGAGCAGGATCAGGATGCCCGCGATCAGCGAAACGAGCGGGCCGGCGATCAGCGGAAGGTTCATGGTGTCTCCTGGACCGTGACCGCGCGTCATTGCGCGGCGTGGGAAAAGCCTATCCCCCGCGCCTTTTGGGGTCGGTGCGCTGGAGTACAGAGGAGGCGCCCGCGCGCCCGCGTGCGCCCTGCGTTCGCTAGCGCACAGAGAATTTCGACTCGGGAGACTAGCCTTCCGTGTGCGAACCGGTCATGCCGCGACGCTCACGCAAAGGAACGACACCATGGAAACGAATTCCGACTACCTCGCGCTCACGCGAGCGCATTTCAATCAATGGGACGATGCCGTCGGCGTGCTGGCCGCCGAGGGCAAGAAGGCCGATGGCGAGGCGCGCACCGCCTACCAGCGCCGCCTGAAGGAACTTCGCCTGGCGCGAAACACCGCGCAGCGCGCCTTCGACACGCTCAGGGCCGCCATTGGCCCGGCGGCAGCCCGTTCGCAGGCCGCCATGCAGGAAGCGCGCGATGCGATGCAGGAGGCCCTCCTCAAGGTGACGGCGGACCTGCACGCTCCTCCCCGCGACATCCGGCCCCTGGCCGAGCCCGAGCCGCAGGCCGAGGCCGAAGTCGCCCCGGAGACGACGCCCGACCCGCCGCCGCCTTCCGCAACCCAACCCGCCCAGGAGACCACGCCATGAGCATGCTGCAAAAGGAAACGAGCAGGGAAAAGCTGCACCAGGAATTCGACACGATCGTCGCCGACACCGAAACGCTGCTTGCCTCGATGGCGAACGCCACCGGCGACAAGGCGCTCGCCGTGCGCGCGGAAGTCGAGAAGGGCCTCGCCTCGGCACGCGATCGCCTCACCGGCCTGCGCGAGGCTTCCGTGGCCCAGGCGAGCCACGCGATCCACGCGACCGACGACTACGTGCACGCCCATCCGTGGCGCGCGGTCGGCATCGTGGCGGGCGTGGGCGCCCTCGCGGGCGTCGTCACGGGCCTCATGGTCAACCGACGCGGTCACGCGAACGGCGCGACCAACGTGCGGTAGCGAACGGACGTGCCGGCCGCGCGCCGGTAACCTCATTCCATCACCCCCCAGGAGCACACCATGAACATCTTTACCCGGGTCACTTCCCTCATCGCCGTCACCGCCTTCGCCGGCATGCTCGGTTGCGCCTCGACCTCCAAGACGGAGGGCACGGGCGAATACGTCGACGACGCCGTCATCACCACCAAGGTGAAAGCCGCCATCTTCGAAGATCCGAGCCTCAAGTCGGCCGAGATCAACGTCGAGACCTTCAAGGGCGTCGTCCAACTGAGCGGCTTCGTCTCCTCGAGCGACAGCGCCAACACCGCCGTCCGCACGGCGCAGGCCGTGAAGGGCGTGACGAGCGTCAAGAACGACATGCGGGTCAAGTGAAGAAACGGCCCTCGCGCCGCGCGCGAGGGGCAGGCGGGTCCCCGTGATCCGCCTCGACCTCGCGATCGCACTCGGATACGAAGTCGCCGGCTCGCCGGCCGACTTCGTTTTCAACATCCACGCGGCGCACTCGCCGCACCAGGTCGTGGTCCGCGAGCATCTCGCGATCGACCCGCCGCTTCCGCATCGGCTCGAGATCGACGCGGCCACCGGCAACCGTTACCTTCGCCTGCGGCGCGCCAGCGGCCCGCTCGAGATCCGCTACGAAGCCACCGTCGACCTCGATCCGCAGTTCATCGAGCCGGCCCGGATCCCCGAATCGCCGATCGACGAGTTGCCCGCCGAGGCGCTCGCCTTCATCTACCCGAGCCGCCATTGCCAGTCCGACCGCCTGCGCCAGCTCGTCATGCGCGAGTTCGGGCAACTGCAGCCGGGATACGGCCGCGTCCTCGCGATCCGCGACTGGGTGCGCACCCGCACCGCGTTCCGGCCGGGCAGTTCGACGAGCAGCACCTCGGCGCTCGACACGCTCGTCGAGCCGGCCGGCGTGTGCCGCGACTTCGCCCACCTCATGATCGCCCTGTGCCGCGCGCTCAACATCCCCGCGCGCTTCGTCACCAGCATCGACTACGGGGCGCCCCCCTCGATGGGCCCGCCGGACTTCCACGCCTTCGTCGAGACGTTCCTGGGCGGGCGGTGGTACGCCTTCGACCCGACCGGCCTCGCCCCGCCGATGGGGTTCGTGCGCATCGGCACGGGCCGGGACGCGGCCGACGTCTCGTTCGCGACGATCTTCGGCCCGGTCGCCTCCCGCATCCCGGTCGTCACCGTCA
The DNA here is from genome assembly GCA_016711875.1 of Betaproteobacteria bacterium. Classification (GTDB taxonomy): domain Bacteria; phylum Pseudomonadota; class Gammaproteobacteria; order Burkholderiales; family Usitatibacteraceae; genus FEB-7. Next base: position 75,925 of record JADJSD010000005.1, read on the forward strand.
CGGCCCGGGACGACCCCGCGAACGGCTACGTGGTGCCCCACGAATGCTCCCAGGCGGTCTCCTCGTGCGGCCTGGACCGCGACCGCGATGCGTCCGGGAATACCCATGCCACCAGCCCGCCGAACACACTTCCGGAGTTGCTGATTGTTCGCTAGCGCACGGATGACGATAGCCCGCAACCGCACAGTTGTCGTTCACGTTCTCCGGACGCCCTTCATGAATGCCCGGAATCCCCCCCAGAAGGAGGAGCGCCCGGCTCTGCGGTTCGGAAAGCGCGCCGCGGGGACCGTCGATGGCGACCGGCGCGCTGCGCCCCGCGGGCGCCATGTCGGGCACCGGAGCCGGCAGCGAACTGCAGCCGGCCAGCACCAGCGCCGTCGCGACCGCCGCGAGCCGCAGCAGGCGCACCGCCGGCATCAGGACGCCCCGGTTTGCGCTGCCCGCGCCGCGGCCACGGCCCGCTCCCATTCGGCCCGCGGCGTCTTGCCCGCGCCGAAGGCGTCGAGCAGCGTGATCGCGAGCGCGTGCGTGGGCGCGTCCAGGCCGGCGATCTCCGCGCGCCGGAACCCGCCCTCGCCATAGGTGAGCGCGACGAGGATCCGCGTGAGCATCCTCGACTGGGAAAAGGCCGGATCGCGTTCGACACGCGCGAGGACCACGGCGAGCGGATCCCCGATGACCGGCTCGGGGCGGAAGCGCAAGGCCTCGCGCAGCGCCTGCGGGAATTCGCTGGCGGAGAGTTGCTCGGCGGGATGGGTCATGCGAGCGTCCCCCGGGTCCGGGCCGCGAGCCGGCAGCGGCTATTTCTTGGCATCCTGCGCGGCGTCCTGGATCTTCTCGCCGGCCCGTTCGATCTTGCGTCCCGCGGTGTCGACGGCGTCGTCGACCTTGCGGCCGGCCTCGCCCACCGAGGAATCGATCTTCTTGCCGGCGCGTTCGGCGGGACCTTCCTCCCGCTGGCAGCCGCTGACGCCGACGACGACGAGGGCGAGCGCGAGATTGACGAATGCGAACTTGCGAATGGAACTCATGATCTGCTCCTTGCAGGGTACGTGGATCGACGCATCACGACCCTAGCGCCGCGGGACGCGCGGGTCGGTGCGGTGGCGCGCATTGCGCGGCCGGCGGCACGGGGCTCCCCTTCTGTACGCTGGCGAACGGTGATCGGGAGCCCGGCGGCGCACCATCGGGTCCGGATGTGCCACGCGACCGGATCGGTCGCACTGCCGGAGAGTCGAATGCCGTATCCCCTCGCCGGTCGCCCCTCGCGACTCGCGGCGCTGACGCGGCTCGCCACCCGCGCGGTGGCGGGCCTCGGGGCCGCGAAGTCCCCGGCCGCCGAACCGCCCCTGCGCGCGGAACTGTTCAGCGCCGACCAGATGGAGCGCCACGGGCGCACCCTCGCGGCCTCCCACCGCCTGGCCGCCCGCGGCTCGCGAGAGCCGCTGCTGCCGCGCCTGGCCGACAACGAGTCCGTGCTTCTCGCCGTCTGCGGGCAGCTGGGCGCGGCCGCGTCGAAGAACGACCGCATCAGCCCCGCGGGCGAGTGGCTCCTCGACAATTTCCACCTCGTCGAGGAGCACATCGCGCTCGCGCGGCGCCACCTCCCGCGCGGCTACAGCCGCGAATTGCCGCGGCTCGGGCCCGGGCCCTCGGCGGGCCTGCCACGCGTCTACGACATCGCGCTCGAGAACATCGCGCACGGCGACGGCCGCATCGACGGCGAGGGCCTCGCGCGCTTCGTGGCCGCCTACCAGACCGTCACGCCCCTCAAGCTGGGCGAGCTGTGGGCCATCCCGATCATGCTGCGGCTCGCGCTCCTGGAGAACCTGCGCCGCGTGGCCGTGCGGATCAGCGCCGCGCGAGAGGAGCGTGACCTCGCCAACACCTGGGCCGACCGCATGATCGTGGAGGCCGAGCGCGACCCCACGGGCCTCATCCTCGTCATCGCCGACATGGCGCGGTCCATGCCGCCCATGGGCACGGCCTTCATCGCCGAGTTCGCGCGTCGCCTGCAGGGGCAGAGCGCCGCGCTCGCGCTCCCGCTCACCTGGATCGAGCAGCGCCTCGCGCAGTCGCACCGCACAATCGAGGACTCGGTGCTCGCCGAGAACCGCCAGCAGGCCGCCGACCAGGTGTCGCTCAGCAACAGCATCGGGAGCCTGCGCTTCGTGAGCGCCCACGACTGGCGCGACTTCGTCGAGAGCACGAGCGCCGTCGAGGCGGTGCTGCGCGAGGACCCGGCCGGCGTCTACGGCGCGATGACCTTCGCGAGCCGCGACCGGTACCGGCACGCGGTCGAGCGGATCGCGAAGCAGGCGGACCGGTCCGAGGCGCAGGTGGCGGCGTCGGCGCTCGATCGCGCCGCCCGCGCGGCCGACGACCCGGACGGCACGGACGATCGCGGCGCCCACGTCGGCTACAGCCTGGTGGGCGCGGGGCTCGCGCACTTCGAACAGGAGATCGGCGTGAGGCGTTCCGCCGGCGGCATCCTGCGGGCCTTCGGCGCGCGCCATGCCCTGGCGCTCTACCTGGGCACCATCGCCGCGACGACGATCGCCCTGGCGGCCGCCCTGCTGGGGACGGCGGACGCGTCCGCGCCGCTCCTCTACGCCCTCGTGCTGCCGGCGCTCGTCGCCGCGAGCCAGGTGGCGGTGAGCCTCGCGAACGCGATCGGCACGCGCCTCGCATCCCCCGATCCGCTGCCCCGCATCGACTTCTCGAAGGGCCTCGCGCGCGAGGCCCGCACGCTCGTCGTCGTGCCGACGATGCTCGCCTCCGAGGAGGGCATCGAGGCGCTCGTCGAGGCGCTCGAGGTGCGCTTCCTCGCGAACCGGGACCCGTGCCTGCATTTCGGCCTGCTCACCGATTTTCCCGACGCGCCGGAACAACGCATGCCCGGGGACGACGCGCTCCTCGACCTGGCCGCGCGCCGCGTGCGCGAGCTGAACCGGGCGTACGGCCCCGTCCCGACGGCCGAGGCGCTCGAGGCCGGGCCGCCGCCGGCCGAAGGCGACTCGAGCCTCTTCTATCTCTTCCACCGCGACCGCCTCTGGAACGCCGGCGCGCAGGCCTGGATGGGCGAGGAGCGAAAGCGCGGCAAGCTCGAGGACCTGAACGCCCTGCTGCGCGGCGCGGGCACGTCGGCCTTCGGCCTGGTGGTGGGCGCCCTGCCCATCCTCGCGCAGGTGAAGTACGTCATCACGCTCGACACCGACACGCAGTTGCCGCGCGACGCGGCCCTGCAGTTCATCGGGGCCATGGCACACCCGCTGAACCGCGCCCGGTTCGAGGACCGCGGCGGCCGCAGCGTGATCACCGCGGGCCATGCCATCCTGCAGCCGCGCGTGAGCTCGAGCCTGCCCGGGTCGAACCGCTCCCGCTACGCGCGCCTCAACGCGGGCGAGCCCGGCATCGACCCCTATACGCGCATGGTGTCGGACCTCTACCAGGACGCGTTCGACGAGGGCTCCTACATCGGCAAGGGCATCTACGACGTCGACGCCTTCGAGCGGGCGCTGCGCGGGCGCTTCCCGCCGGACCGCATCCTGAGCCACGACCTCATCGAGGGGTGCTACGCGCGCGCCGGCCTGCTGGCCGATGCGGAACTCTACGAGGCCGGGCCCGCCCGCTACAGCGCGGACGTGGCCCGCCGTCACCGCTGGGTGCGGGGCGACTGGCAACTCTCCGGCTGGCTTCGCCGGCGCGTGGGCCTGCCGGACGGCCGCCGCGAGCCCAACCCGCTCTCGCTCCTGTCGCAGTGGAAGCTCTTCGACAACCTGCGCCGCAGCCTCGTGCCCGGCTCGCTCGTCCTGCTGCTCGCCTTCGGCTGGCTGTTGCCCGTGAACGCGGCCCGCTTCACGATGGCGGTGCTCGCCGTCCTCGCGTTCCCGGCCGCGCTCTCGGCGCTCGGGGCGATCATCCCGTGGCCGCGGGAACTCGCGACCGCGCGCCACCTGCAGTCCGTGGGCCGGGGCCTCTCGCGCAACCTGCGCCAGGCGCTGCTCGCGCTGGCGTTCCTGCCGTACGAGGCCGCGTGGACCCTCGACGCCATCGCGAGGACCCTCGCCCGCCTGCTCTTCACGCACCGGCGCCTGCTCGAATGGACGCCGTCGAGCGAGACGGACCGCGTGCTGGCCGAACGCGACCGGACGACGCTCGCGGCCAGCTACCGCGCGATGGCCGTCGCGCCGCTCGCCGCGGTCGGCACCGGGGTGGCGCTCGCCGCCTTCGCGCCGGCCGCGCTCGCGTGGGCCGCCCCGGTCCTCGCCCTGTGGATCGCCTCGCCCGCGATCGCCTGGTGGGTGAGCCGGACCCTGGCGCCCGCGGGCGCGGACCTCACGGAGGGCGAGACGCGCTTCCTGCGCGCGCTCGCGCGCCGGACCTGGGGCTGGTTCGAGGCGCACGTCGGGCCGGAGGACCACTGGCTGCCGCCCGACAACGTGCAGGAGGCCCCCGTCGCGCGGACCGCCCACCGCACCTCGCCCACCAACATGGGACTCGCGCTCCTCGCGGGCCTCGCGGCCCACGACTTCGGCTACCTCACCACGGGACAGCTCATCGAGCGCACGGCCCTCGCGCTGCGGACGATGGCCTCGCTGGAGCGATACCGCGGCCACTTCTACAACTGGTACGACACGCTCACGCTCGCGCCCCTCGCGCCGCGCTACGTGTCGTCGGTCGACAGCGGCAATCTCGCCGGGCACCTGCTCACGCTGCGTCCCGGCCTCGCGGGTCTCGCGGACACGCCCATCCTCTCCCCGCGATGGCGGGAGGGACTGGAGGACACGTTCACGCTCGTTCTCGAGGCCGCGGGCCCGAACCCGCCCGCGCCCCTGGCGGAATTCCGGCGATCCCTCGCGCGCGCCGCGGCCCCGCACGAGGCGACGCCGGGCGCCGCCTGGGCACACGTGGACCGCCTGGCGAGCGGCGCGGCGGACGTCGAGGGCGCGACGGCGCCGCTCGGCCTCGAGGCCCACGGCTGGGCGCGAGCGCTCGCACGGCAGGCCGCCGCGATCCGCGACGACCTCCTTCTCTTCGCCCCATGGCTCGCGAACGACACGCACCCGGCCGGGATTCCCGACGCCGGCACCCTCCCGACGCTGCGGCAGGTGGCCGCGCGGGAGGGCGACGCGACGGCCGCCCCGATCGTCCTGCTCGCCGCCGAGCGCGCCGCGGCGCGGATCGCCGCCCTCGAGCCGCTCGCGCGCCAGGCGTTCGCGCTGGCCGACATGGCCTTCGACTTCCTCTACGATCGCGAGCGCCGCCAGCTCGTGATCGGCTACAACGTCACCGACCAGCGCGCCGATTCGAGCTACTACGACCTGCTCGCCTCGGAGGCGCGGCTCGCCCTCTTCGTGGCCATCGCGCAGGGCAAGCTGCCGCAGGAGAGCTGGTTCGCGCTCGGGCGCCTGCTCGCCTCCGCGGGCGACGACCCGGTGCTGCTCGCCTGGAGCGGCTCGATGTTCGAGTACCTGATGCCGTCGCTCGTGATGCCCGTCTACGACGACACGCTGCTTGCGCAGACCGGGGTGGCGGCCGTGGACCGGCAGGTGGCCTACGGCCGGCTGCGCGGCGTGCCGTGGGGCATCTCGGAGAGCGGCTACAACGCGGTCGACGGGCACCTCAACTACCAGTACCGTGCCTTCGGCGTCCCGGGCCTGGGGCTCAAGCGCGGGCTGGCCGACGACCTCGTCGTCGCCCCCTACGCCTCGGCGCTCGCGCTGCTCGTCGCCCCCGCGGCGGCCTGCCGCAACCTGCAGCGCCTCGCCGCCGAGGGACTCGCCGGAAACCTCGGCCTGCACGAGGCCATCGACTACACGCATTCGCGCCTGCGGCGCGGCGAGACGAGCGCCGTGGTGCGCTCGCACATGGCCCACCACCAGGGGATGAGCCTGCTCGCGTTCGCCTCGCTCCTGCTCTCGCAGCCGATGCAGAAGCGCTTCGCCCAGGAGCCGCTCTTCCAGGCGACGCTGCTCCTGCTGCAGGAACGCATTCCCCGCGCCGCCCTCGTCGCCCCGCGGGCGGCCGACCGTGCGGAGGCGCACGCGCCCGGCGACGCCCCCTCGGCCGCGAGGCTCTTCACCAACCCGAACACGGCCATCCCCGCCGTGCAGCTCCTGTCGAACGGCCGCTATCACGTGATGGTCACGAACGCGGGCGGCGGCAGCAGCCGATGGAAGGACCTCGCCGTCACGCGCTGGCGCGAGGACACCACCTGCGACGCGTGGGGCAGCTTCTGCTACCTGCGCGACGAGGCGAGCGGGGAGACCTGGTCCGCCGCCCACCAGCCGACCCTGCATCCGACGGAACACTACGAGGCGATCTTCTCCGAGGGCCGAGCGGAGTTCCGCCGCCGCGACGCCGGGTTCGAGACGCACACCGAGATCGTGGTCTCGCCCGAGGACGACATCGAGGTGCGCCGCATCCGCGTCACCAACCGCGCCCGCGTCTCCCGCGCGATCGAGCTCACGAGCTACGCGGAAGTGGTGCTGGCGCCGCCGGCCGCCGACGCGCTGCACCCGGCCTTCGGCAACCTCTTCGTCACGACCGAGATCCTGCCCGAGCGCCACGCCATCGCCTGCACGCGGCGAGCGCGCTCGCTCGACGAGCCCGTGCCGTGGATGTTCCACCTGATGACCACCCACGCTGCGCCGGCGTCCACCGTGTCGTACGAGACCGACCGCATGCGGTTCATCGGCCGCGGGCGGACGCTCCAGTCCCCGGCCGCGATGCTCCGGCCCGGCCCCCTCTCGGGCACCGCGGGCTCGGTGCTGGACCCGATCGCCGCCATCCGCCACCGGCTGGTCGTTCCCGCGGGCGGCACCGTGACGGTGGACCTCGTGACGGGCGCCGCCGATTCGCGCGAGGCCCTCATCGCGATGATCGACAAGCACCAGGACCGCGCGCTCGTCGACCGCGTCTTCGAGCTGGCCTGGACGCACGGCCAGGTCATGCTGCGCCAGCTGAACGCTACCGAGGCCGACGCGCAGCTCTACGCGCGGCTCGCGAGCTCGGTGATCTACGCCAACGCATCGCTGCGCGCCGGCCCCGCGCTCCTCGCGCGCAATCGCCGCGGCCAGTCGGGGCTGTGGGGCTACGCGGTCTCGGGGGATCTCCCGATCGTGCTCGTGCAGGTGGGCGATGCGGCGCACATCGAACTGGTCCGCCACCTCGTGCGGGCCCACGCGTACTGGCGCCTGAAGGGCCTCGCGGTCGACCTCGTCATCTGGAACGAGGACCACGACGGCTACCGGCAGCGCCTGCAGGAGCAGATCGTCGGGCTCATCGCCGCGGGCATCGAGACCCAGGGCGCGGAACGCCCCGGCGGCATCATCGTGAGGAACGCCGAGCAGATCCCGGCCGAGGACCGCGTGCTCTTCCAGGCGGTCGCGCGCGCGATCGTGACGGATGCGGCCGGCACCCTGCCCGAGCAATTGAACCGCCGCGTCACGACCGAGCCGCGCCCGCCTCGCCTCGAGCCCGTGCGCGCGTGGCGCGCGGAGCCCGCCGCGCCGCCGCGCCCCCGGCAGGACCTCATCCTCGCCAACGGCATCGGCGGCTTCCGTCCCGATGGCCGCGAATACGTCATCGCACCGGGACCCGCCGGCACGACCCCGGCGCCCTGGGCCAACGTGATGGCGAACCCGCGCTTCGGCACCGTCGTCTCCGAAAGCGGCCTGGGCTACACGTGGGGCGACAACGCCCACCTCTATCGACTCACGCCCTGGCACAACGACCCGGTGAACGCGGGCGGGTCCGAGGCGCTGTACCTGCGCGACGAGGAGACCGGACGGTTCTTCTCGCCCACGCCGCTGCCATGCGGCCGCGATGCCCCCTTCGTCACGCGCCACGGATTCGGATACACGGTCTTCGAGCAGGCCCAGGACGGGCTGCGCACCGAGCTCACGACGTTCGTGGCGAAGGACGCGGCCGTGAAATTCCTCTGCCTCGAGGTCACGAACGAGTCGGACCGCGCGCGCCGGCTTTCGGTCACCGGCTACGTCGAGTGGGTGCTCGGCGCGCTGCGCTCGGCCACGGCGATGCACGTCGTGACCTCGATCGACCCGCGCAGCGGCGCCCTCGTCGCGCGCAACCCGTACAACACCGAGTTCGCCGACTGGCGCGCCTTCCTCGACGTCGACGAGCCGGCGCGCTCCGCATCCGGCGACCGCGCGGAGTTCCTCGGACGCAACGGCACCCTCGCCGACCCGGCCGCGATGCACCGCGTCGCGCTCTCGGGCAAGGTGGGCGCCGGCCTCGACCCGTGCGCGGCCCTGCAGGTCCCCTTCGCGCTCGCCCCCGGCGAGACGCGCGAGATCGTCTTCCGGCTGGGCGCCGCCCCCGACGCCGAGGCGGCCACCCGCCTGGCACTGCAGTGGCGCGGAAACGCGGCCGCCCACGAGGCGCTCGAGGCCGTGGGCGCGCACTGGGAGCAGGTGCTCGGCGCCGTGCAGGTCGAGACGGCAGACCCGGCCTTCGACGTGCTCGCGAACGGGTGGCTCGTCTACCAGACGATCGCCTGCCGCCTCTGGGGACGAAGCGGCTTCTACCAGTCCGGCGGCGCCTTCGGGTTCCGCGACCAGCTCCAGGACGCGATGGCGCTCACGCACGCCGAGCCGGGCCTGCTGCGCGAGCAGCTCGTGCGCGCCGCCGGGCGACAGTTCCGCGAAGGCGACGTGCAGCACTGGTGGCACGTGCCCCGGGGACAGGGCGTGCGCACGCACTGCTCGGACGACTACCTGTGGCTGCCCCTCGCCGCCTGCCGCTACGTGTTCGCGACGGGCGACACGGGCGTGCTCGACCATCCGCTCGCCTTCCTCGAGGGCCGCCCGGTCAAGGCCGGCGACGACTCCTACTACGACCAGCCCGGGCGATCCGACGAGGTCGGCACCGTTTACGCGCACTGCGTGCGGGCCATCGAGCACGGCCTGCGCTTCGGCGCGCACGGCCTGCCGCTCATGGGATCGGGCGACTGGAACGACGGCATGAACCGCGTGGGCCTCGCCGGCCGCGGCGAAAGCGTGTGGCTCGCGTTCTTCCTGTGCCGCGTTCTCGCGGATTTCGCGCCGCTCGCCCGCGCGCACGGCGATGCCGACTTCGCGGCGCGTTGCGAGGACGAGGGCGCGCGACTGCGCGAGCGCATCGAGGAGCACGCCTGGGACGGCGACTGGTACCGGCGAGCCTGGTTCGACGACGGCACGCCGCTCGGCTCGCGCGTGAACGCCGAGTGCCGCATCGACTCGGTCGCGCAGAGCTGGTCGGTGCTCTCCGGCGCCGGCGATCCGGCGCGCGCGCGCCAGGCGATGCAGTCCGTCCAGGACCAGCTCGTCGACCCGGCGCACGGGCTCATCCAGCTGCTCGACCCGCCCTTCGACACCTCGACGCTCGACCCCGGCTACATCCGGGGCTACGTGCCGGGCGTGCGCGAGAACGGCGGCCAGTACACCCATGGCGCCATCTGGGCCGCGATGGCCTGCGCCGGGCTGGGCCAGGCCGAGCGCGCCTGGGCGCTCGCCGCGATGATCAACCCGGTGAACCACTCGCGCACGCCTGCCGGCGCGCGCGTGTACAAGGTCGAGCCCTACGTCATGGCGGCCGACGTTTACGCGCGCGAGCCCCATGCGGGCCGCGGCGGCTGGACCTGGTACACGGGTTCGTCGGGATGGATGTATCGCCTGCTCGTCGAGTCGCTGCTCGGGCTCGTGCGCGAAGGCCCGCGCCTGCACGTCGCCCCGTGCCTGCCTCCCGGGCAATCGGGCATCGTGGTGCGCTACCGCCACGGCGCGACGACCTACCGCCTCACCCTGCGTCACGCCCGCAAGGGCGACCCTCCCCTCCACGATGCCGTCCGCCTCCGCGTGGACGGGATCGACCGGGACGAAGCCTTCGTAGTGCTGGTGGATGACCGCCGGCCCCACGAAGTCGACGTCCTCATCCCCGAAAGGAAAGCCCCATGAACAAGTCGATTCGCTGGATTCTCGTGCCCGCGGCCCTCGCGCTCGCCTCCCTCGCCCTCGCCGCCCGCGTGGGCCTTCGCGCCGCTCGCGAAGCCCGGCGCGACCGCAACCGCGAGGTCGCGAGCGTGCGCGACTGGGAAAACGAAGGCGGCGCGCTCGCGCGAGCCACCCGTACGCCGGGAAGCCGCACGTAGGCCGGTGGCGCTCCACAAAGACGGGGCGAGCACCTTTCCCGTCCTCGGGTCACCGATCCGATCTCGCCCGACGGGTATCCTGAAGGCCTTGCGCGAATCTCGCGCATCCACCGGAAACGCCATGTCCCCGCATCCCCCCGCCTTCCCCCACCTGCCCGCGCAGACGCGGGCCGCCGCCTGACGATGCGCGCCGACCGTTCCACCCGCCATGTGGAAAGCCACCGCACCTCGCGCATCGGCTGGCTGCGCGCCGCGGTGCTCGGCGCCAACGACGGGATCGTCTCGACGGCGAGCCTCATCGTCGGCGTCGCCGCCGCGAACGCGACGCCCGCGAACATCCTGCTCACCGGCATCGCGGGCCTGGTCGCGGGCGCCATGTCGATGGCGGCGGGCGAGTACGTCTCCGTGCATTCGCAGGCGGACACCGAAGCGGCCGACCGCGCCCGCGAGGCCCGCGAGCTCGAGGCGGAGCCGGAGAGCGAGCTGCGTGAACTCACGGCCATCTACGTGGGGCGCGGACTGCCGCAGGCGCTCGCGCACGACGTGGCCGTGCACCTCACCGCGCACGACGCGCTCGGTGCCCACGTGCGCGACGAGCTCGGGCTCTCGGCGGCTCACGCGGCGCGCCCCGTGCAGGCGTCGCTCGCCTCCGCCGCCAGCTTCGCCGTCGGCGCGCTGCTGCCGCTCGCCGTCGTGCTCCTCGCCCCCGCCGCCTCGCTGATCGCCACCGTGTCCTTCACCTCGCTCGTGTTCCTGGCGGGCCTGGGCGGCGCCGCGGCGCGGGTCGGGGGGGCGAGCGCCCTCGCGGGCGCCTGGCGCGTCACGCTCTGGGGCGCACTCGCGATGGCGGCGACGGCGGCCGTGGGCGCGCTGTTCGGCGCACCGGTCTGAGAGGCGCGCGGCGCCATGAAAAGGCGGCCGGGAGATCCCTCCCCCGGCCGCCGGGCCTCTAAGCCCCACAGGCGATAGGTCAGTTCTTGCCGAAATCCGCCTTGGCGTTGTTCACACAGACCGCCTTCGCATCGCCGGAGAATGTGTCGCACTTCTCGAGGGCGACCTTGTACTTGGCGTTGCGCTCGTCCTGGTTCGCCTCGGTGCGCGCCTCGGAACGCTTCTCGGCGCCTTCCTTGCGCGTATCGGCCGCGACGCGGTCGACCTTGGCCTCGGCCTTGCCCGTGACGAGCGCGGCCTTGGCTTCCTTCACGCAGACGTCCTTCGGGTTGCCGGCCAGGTCGTCGCATTTCTCCATCGAGACCTTGTAGGCGGCCTCGGCGCGCGCGACGCGGGCGCCCTCGCGATGCTTGGCGGTGTTCTGGTAGGCGACCTCGGCATCGGCCTTGGCGATCTCGAACTTGCCCTTGGCTTGCGCCTGGCAGATGTCCTTCGCGTTGGAACTGAGCGAGGCGCAGCCGCCCTTGTCGATGCCGTACTGCGTGTCGGCGTCCTTCTTGGCGGTGCGATAGCCGTCCTGCGAAAGCGGCGTGGCGGCGGCGTTGGCGGAATACATCTGGGCCCCGGCGGAGCCGGCAATGCCGAGTCCGGTGAGGGCGACGAGCGTGACGAAGAGCTTGGACATGGTGTTTCCTCGTGTTCCGTGTTCGGTTGCCTCGGCCGCCGCGTGGTTCACCTCGCGCCGGCCGGGGACTCCCCGCGCGAAAGTGCGCGGGGTTCCGTGGTCCGAAGCGTACGCAGCCGGCGGTGCCGGGTCTGTTCGCCTGCGTACGGAAGGGGCGTTCGCGGGACAACCCCGCGAAGGCCCGGCCGTCTCAGAGGATCTTGCGTCCGCTGATGACCTGCAGCAGCAGGACGATGACGGCGATGACGAGCAGGACGTGGATGAACCCGCCCATCGTGGTGGAGGTGACGAGCCCGAGAGCCCACAGGATGATCAGCACGACGGCAATGGTGTATAGCATGGTGTCTCTCCCGTTCGAAGTAAGCCCGGTCGCGGACTTGCGATCATCATCGCGCGCCGGCTTCGCGAATTCTGTGCGGCAGCGAACGGAACGGCGGATCGGGGTGCGCCACGATGCATCGCGGTGTCGTCGCTCCTTCTCCCTGAGGGCTTGACGCGCACCGGTCGCAAGCGGTCCGGGACGGCAGGCTGGTCCCGGACTCTTTTTCCCTCTTCCGGAGTTCACCTCATGCCCGCGCGCCGTTGGATCCTCGTTCCCGCCCCGCGCGACGCAAGCATCGCGCCGATTCTCGCCGCGATCGCGATCCTCGTGGGCCTGGGCCTCCTGGCGTCGGCCCTCGCCATGACACCCGGTCAATCCCCGGTTCCCGCAGCGCGCACCCTTCATTCTGTCGTCCCGGCGACCGTGTCGCCTCCCCGCCCGTCCGAAAGCGCCGCGCCGCCCCCGAAAGCGCCCGCGAACGCCGGCCGCTGGATGTAATCCTCAAGTACGCTATCGAACGGACATCCGCGGCGCCTTGCGACATCGTGAAAGGGTCGCGCGCCGGCGCATCCGGCACACGCACCACCCCGTGGAGTGCCGAGATGAACGGCGTCACCGCACCCGAGGCACCGCCCGCGCCCAGGCGCTCAGCCACGAGCTGGGGACGCCGATCACGCCGGGCTTCGAGGCGCTCGTCTTCAACGCCTCCCTGGGCATCGAGGACATCTACGAGCTCACCTACATCCGGCGCGACGGGAGCCGCTTCCCCGCCATCGTGTCCCTCTCTGCGCCGCGCGGTCATCGGCTACCTGCTCATCGGGACGGACAACACCGTGCGCAGGCAGGCCGAGGAGGAACACGGCCGCCTGGACCAGCGCAAGGGTGCGTAGCCGATTGCGAGTCCCGCGCATGGTGAACCGGGGAGACTTCCGGGATTTCAGGCGAAATCTTGCGGTTCGGCCTTGAGGAAGCGCAGCACCGATTCGAGGGGAAAACCGCGCTGCTGCAGGAAGCGGACCTGCTTCGCCTTTTCGGCATCGTCCGCGGGAGGCCGCCCGAAGCGCGTGCGCCAGGCCGATGCGAGGGCCTCGCCTTCCTCCGACTTCGCTTGTGACAACGCGGATTCGATGTCCGCCTCGCCGATGCCTTTCTCGCGCAGGTGGTTGGCGATCTTCAGGGGGCCGTACTTGCGGGACTTGGCGCGCACCGTCTGCTCGACGAATCGCTCCTCCGACAGCCAGCCGCGCTTCGTGAAATCGTCGAGGAGCGCTTCGAGATCGATGCCGCCCTCCACATGAGGCGACAGCTTGCGGCGGAGTTCCGCGCGCGAATGCTCCCGGCGCGCAAGCAGGCGCAGGGCGCGGGCGCGCAGGTCCGCTGCGGGGTTGGCGACGGGAAAGCCCCAGGCCATGGTGGTTGGGCGGCGGTCGACCGGGGACGCTTGCCTTTCGGCAAGCGTCCTCATCACATCACTCGGCTTCGGCCGCGCTCGCGGCCTGCGGCATGCCGCCCGCGATGCCGACGGCCTCGCGGATCCGCGACTCGATCTCGTTGGCCATCGCGGGGTTTTCCTTGAGGAATTCCCGCGTGTTGTCCTTGCCCTGGCCGATCTTCTCGCCCTTGTAGGAGTACCACGCGCCGCTCTTCTCGACGATGCGGTGGGCGACGCCCAGCTCGATGATTTCGCCGTGCCGGGAGATGCCCTCGTTGTAGAGGATGTCGAAGTCGGCGACCTTGAAGGGGGGCGCGACCTTGTTCTTCACGACTTTCACGCGGGTTTCGTTGCCGATCACTTCCTCGCCGCGCTTGATGGAGCCGACGCGGCGGATGTCCAGGCGCACCGAGGCGTAGAACTTGAGCGCGTTGCCGCCCGTCGTCGTCTCGGGGTTGCCGAACATGACGCCGATCTTCATGCGGATCTGGTTGATGAAGATGACGAGGGTGTTCGAGCGCTTGATGTTGGCCGTGAGCTTGCGAAGCGCCTGCGACATGAGGCGCGCCTGAAGGCCCATCTGGGGCTCGCCCATCTCGCCTTCGATTTCAGCCTTGGGCGTGAGGGCGGCGACGGAGTCGACCACCACGCAGTCGACCGAGGCCGAGCGCACGAGCATGTCCGCGATCTCGAGGGCCTGCTCGCCGTTGTCCGGCTGGGAGAGCAGCAGCTCCGACGTATCCACGCCCAGTCGCTGGGCGTACTGCGGATCGAGCGCGTGTTCCGCGTCGATGAACGCGGCGGTGCCGCCGAGCTTCTGGATGTTGGCGATGACCTGGAGCGTAAGCGTGGTCTTGCCCGAGGATTCCGGGCCGTAGATCTCGACCACGCGGCCGCGGGGCAGCCCGCCCACGCCCAGGGCGAGGTCGAGGCCGAGCGAGCCGGTGGAGACGACTTCGATGCCCTTTTCGACATCCTTGTCGCCCATGCGCATGATGGCGCCCTTGCCGAACTGGCGTTCGATCTGGGAGAGCGCGGCCTGGAGGGCTTTCGACTTGTTTTCGTCCATCTTGGTGTCTTCGGTTTCGCGGTTCGCGATGACTTTGAGCATTGGAATTATCCCATATCAGTGAGGTTGAACTTTCCGCCCAGGACGGTCCGCACGCTAACGCGTGCGCCGGACCAATCCCGCCATCACACCGAAAATCTCCAGGCGCCCCTTCGGGCGAATGACCGGGAAGGCTTTGTTCGCGGGCTTCAGGACGAAACCGCCTTTTTCTCGGTCCAGGTACTTCACGGTGAATTCGTTGTCCACGATCGCCACGACGATGTCGCCGACGTTGGCGTTCGGTTGCTGTTCCACCACGATGAGGTCGCCGTCGTGGATGCCGGCGTCGATCATCGATTCGCCCTTCACGCGCACCAGGCTCGTCTTGGACGGCACGCGGATGAGGTAGTCGTCGATCGTGACCATGTCGTAGCCGTCGGCGAGCGCCGGGTTGGGCAGGCCGGCCTGCACCGTGTCGTGCGCGAGACGCCGCTCGAAGAACCGGGCCCCGGGCTTCAACTGCCGGTCAGGGGTCCAGTCCAGGTAGCCCGCTTCCTCGAAACGGCGCACGCACTCGGCCACCCACGACTTCGCGGAGATGCCCCACAGGGTGGCGAGCACCGAATAGGAGGGGATCACCTTGTGCTCGGCGTAGTAGTCCTGGAGCTTTTCCAGGTACGCCGGGTCGAGGGGTTGCTGCTGCTTTAACGCCATGGGGCGGGAACCGGTGGACAGAACGATTGTTCGGTAAGCTACCGAACGATCGTTCTGGTGTCAAGCGATGGATTCATTCACCTGACAACCCCAGGCGGTGGGTAGCCCACTAAAGGCGCTCCACGCCCTCCATCCGCCCCAAAGCCTTGTCGAAAGTGCCGATCGGCAGGTGCCCTGCCTTGCGGGCCATTTCGACCATCAGGCAGTCGGAAAACCCGACGGTCGGGCGCCGCCGGTACAGCGCCAGCGCCGCCGAAACCATGTCGGCATCCTGCAGGACGAGATGCCTGTGGTCGAGCAGCATTTCGACGGCCTTTGCAAGGCGCGGCGGTTCGAGACCGTATGCCGCCTCGAGCACCCAGATCGTCTCGGCGAGCGCAAGGACCGACACCCAGGCACCGCCGGCGACGAACGCCTCCGCCAATTCGGTTTGCCTCGCCTCGTCACGCGCGAGGAGCCGCACCAGGACGTTAGTATCGACCGCGCGCACGGCGCCCCCGGACATGACGGCCGATGCTGGCCTTCATCTCCTCGAAAGACACGGGTTCGGGCTTGCCATCACCAAACAAGGCCTTGTGGATATCCTCGGACGAATGCCGCCCCGAGTGGCGGACCACGACCTGCCCGCCCTCCTCGACCCATTCGATGACCGAACCGGGGCCGAGCCCGAGCCTGCGCCGGACTTCCGACGGAACGGATATCTGCCCCTGGCGGGTCAGCTTGGAATGGGCAATGGCCATGTCGCACATTACCACGGTAAGGCGAGGCATGGGATCCGCCTGCCTAGAACGTTTGGTGAGACGGGGAACTGCCCTTGAGGATCGATTTGCTCATTGGCGCCTCCTTCATGTCGGGTAGCCGCTTTCAGCGGGACTCACGACATAACGCGCAAAAGGGCGAATAGGACGACTCGAAACCGATCAGCAAATCAGCGCTCGAGCCTTGGGGACCTTAGGGAAGCGTCCCCAATTTTTGCCATGCGGTATTCATGCATCGAAGGTAAGTCATCCACGGGGAAAGGGGACGCTACCCTTCGGATGCGCGGGTTCACTTGGCCAAGCGTCGAAACGCTTCTTCTCTACCGTAGGTTGCAGCTTCAACCCGAGCGAAGAAGTATCTTTCGACTTCACGCCGTTCGTCGTCGGTTCTCGCGATGCTTCTCGCCTCATCTAACAACGCACGATAGAGTTCCTGCAACTTCCGGTCTTCGTCATCGCTGCAGAGGATGAGCGAGCGCCTCAGTTCCATCGCCCGCTCGGCAAACACCGTGCTTCCGCGGGTCATCTTGTCGATTCCTCGTGAGCTCGCCACCGGATCGTTCACCTCGACGTAGCCGCGCTGGAAGATCGACCTGATGCCCCCATTTCGACCTTGCCAGTCCGGAACCTTGTATCTGCCGTCGGAATCGGTGCGCACAAGTTCGACTCTTACGCACTCCGTACTGGCACCGTGACCGATATCCACCTGCCTTCGGTTCCAAGTAAACACCACGAAGGCACCTGCGATCCCTTGCCCGGACGAAGCGTCCACGATTCGGCGGTTGAGCTCCTCGGGGGAATAGCGGGCGTCCGAATAGGTGACCGAGCAGGATGCCGCAAGAATCGCCGTGGCGATAGCCATCGCATTCCTCAGGGCTGCGGGCAGTTTGATCGTTCGATTCATTCGGCGAAAACGAAAAGGGCCAAAAAGGGGACGCTACCCATCGTACCATTCGGGAAGCGTCCCCTGCGGAACCGCCGGAGGGGCGGCGGAAGCCATCGCGGCGAGCCCGCGCAGCGCCTCCCGCACCGCCTGCTCCCGGATGGCGGCCCGGTCGCCGCCGAAGACCTCGAACCGGGACTGGCAGCCCCCCTCGAGCGAAGCGAAGGCGAACCAGACGAGCCCCACGGGCTTGGTGGCGGTGCCGCCGTCCGGGCCCGCGACGCCGGTGACCGCCACGGCCAGGTCCGCGTCGCTCTGGTGCAACGCACCCATCGCCATTTCGCGGGCCACCGGCTCCGAGACGGCGCCGTGGCTCCCTAGCGTCTCCTGCTTCACGCCGAGCACGTCCACCTTGGCGTCGTTGGAATAGGTGACGAAGCCCCGATCGAACCACGCCGAGCTGCCGGGCGTGCGCGTGATCGCCTCGCCCACACCGCCGCCGGTGCAGGACTCGGCCGTGGCGAGCTTCACGTCCGCGCGCTTGCAGGCTTCGCCCAGTTCCCGCGAAAGCTCGTCGATCCCGTTCATTGCTGTTCTCCCGGCCGGCCGCGATACCAGTAACCATACGCCCGCACGAAGCCGAACGCCTCGTACATCGCGATGGCCGGCGCATTGGCCGAATCCACCTGGAGGTACGCATGCCTCGCCCCGAGGCTCCAGCCCCAGCGAAGGAGCGCCGCCACGACCGCGCGGCCGTGGCCCCGGCGCCGCACCCCCTCGCGCGTGACGACATCGAAGAGCCCCACGTGGCCGTCCTCGAGGATCGCGAGGCCCGTGGCAACCGGCGAACCATCCTCCAGGATCGCGACGCCCGTCATCGCGAGCGGCAGCGAGGCGAGGCGCGCGAGGTGGCTGGTGCGGTGCGCGATGGGCGAGCCGCGAAGCTCGCCCACCATGTCGAACCACTCCTCGAGGCGCGGGGAGGCGACCTCGGGACCGGCGAGGCGCCCCGGATCGAGCACCGCGATGCGCACGTCCGTGGCGTCGAAGGTGCCGTAGCCGTTCGCCTCGAGGAAGGCGTCGAGCCCCGGCTCCGTGTGCTCCGAGACCCGGAAGATCGCCGGCAGGCCGCGCTCGCCATAGACGGCTTCGCAGTAGGCGAGCTTCTCGCCGAACGGCAGGCGCGAGGGATACACCGCGTTCACGGAGCGCGCACGCTTCGCCTTGCCGGGCGAGAAGCGCAGCAGCCAGCCGTCGTAGAGCAGCTGGCCGGGCGGCGCCGATGAATTGAGGGTGAGCTCCTCGAGCCGGCGTGCGTCGGTCACGCCGTGCCTCAGGCCGCGAGCCGCTTGCCGGTGACGGTATCGAAGAAGTGCAGCCTTTCGGGCATGAGCGCGAAGCGGGCCGTCGAACCGATGGCCGGCGCCGCATGGCCCTCGACGCGTGCCACGAGCGGGGTGGCGCCGACCTTGCCGTGCACCATGGAGTCGGCGCCGAGCGCCTCGATCGTCTCCACGGGGAAGGTGAAGGCGTCATCGCCTTCCGCACAGGCGACGAGGTGTTCGGGGCGGATGCCCACGGTCACCTGCGCCGGGGCGTGCTCGAGAAGCGGGCGCGGCAGCGCGATGAGGTGGCCGCCGCCCACGTCCACCCGGCCGTCGCGAACGCTGCCCGGCAGAAAGTTCATGGCGGGCGAACCGATGAAGCCCGCGACGAAGAGGCTCGCCGGCGCGTCGTACACCGCCATCGGGGCGCCCACCTGCTCCACCACGCCGGCGTTCATCACGATCATCCGGTTGGCGAGCGTCATCGCCTCCACCTGGTCGTGGGTGACGAAGATGGAGGTGGTGCCGAGCTCGCGATGCAGCTTCTGGATCTCCAGGCGCATCTGCACGCGCAGCTTGGCGTCCAGGTTCGACAGGGGCTCGTCGAAGAGGAAGGCCGCCGGCTCGCGGACGATGGCCCGACCCATGGCGACCCGCTGGCGCTGGCCGCCGGAGAGTTCGCGGGGCTTCCTGGCGAGGAACGGGCCCAGCTCCAGGATCTTCGCGGCGCGTTGCACGCGGGTCTCGATATCGGCCTTCGAGAAGCCGCGGATGCGAAGGCCGTAGGACATGTTGTCGTACACGCTCATGTGCGGATAGAGCGCGTAGTTCTGGAAGACCATGGCGATGTTGCGGTCCTTGGGCTCCACGTCGTTCACGATCTTCCCGCCGATCGAGATCTCGCCCGCGGTGATGGTCTCCAGGCCCGCGATCATGCGAAGGAGCGTCGACTTTCCGCAGCCCGAAGGCCCCACGATCACGATGAACTCGCCGTCGCCGATGGAGACGTCGACCCCGTGGATCACCCACGTGCCCTTCGTGTAGCTCTTCCTGACGCCCTGGATCCTGATCTCGGCCATTACTTTTCCGTCTCCACGAGGCCCTTCACGAACCACTTCTGCATGAGGATCACGACCGCCGCCGGAGGCAGCAGCGCGAGCATGGCGGTGGCCATGACGAGGTTCCATTCCGTGAGCGCGTCGCCGCCCACGATCATGCGCTTGATGCCGATGACGACCGTGTACATGGACTCGTCCGTGGTGATGAGGAGCGGCCAGAGGTACTGGTTCCAGCCGTAGATGAACTGGATCACGAAGAGCGCCGCCATGCTCGTCTTCGACAGGGGGACCACGACGTCCCAGAAGAAGCGCATGGGGCCTGCGCCGTCGATGCGCGCGGCCTCCGCGAGCTCGTCCGGGATGGTCATGAAGAACTGCCGGAACAGGAAAGTCGCCGTGGCCGAGGCGATGAGCGGCAACGTGAGGCCGAGGTACGAATTGAGGATGCCCAGGTCCGAGACGACCTTGAACGTCGGGATGATGCGCACCTCCACGGGCAGCATCAGGGTGACGAAGATCATCCAGAAGAAGAAGTTCCGCAAGGGGAAGCGGAAGTACACGATGGCGAAGGCCGACACGAGCGAGATGGCGATCTTGCCCAGGGCGATGGCGAGGGCCATCACGAGGCTGTTGGCCATCATCTGGCCCACCGGCGCCGCCGCCCCGCGCGTCGAGCCGGCCGTGAGCACCTGCGAGTAGTTGGCCCAGAACTGGTCGCCCGGGACGAGCGGCATCGGCACCGTGAGGATCTGCTCGAGCGTGAGCGTCGAGGCGACGAAGGTGACCCAGAGCGGGAAGGCGACGCACGCGACGCCCGCCAGGAGCACCGCGTGGCGCAGGAAGACGAGGACGGGGCGGTTCTCGACCATCAGTATTGAACCTTCCGCTCGATGAAGCGGAACTGCACCACCGTGAGCGCGATCACGATGACCATGAGGATCACCGACTGCGCGGAGGAGGATCCGAGGTCCGCCGCCTTCACGCCGTCGTAGTAGACCTTGTAGACGAGGATCTGCGTGGCGCCCGCCGGCCCGCCCTGCGTGGTCGCGTCGATCACCCCGAAGGTGTCGAAGAAGGCGTGGACGATGTTCACCACCAGCAGGAAGAACGTGGTGGGCGAGAGAAGCGGAAAGACGATCGTCCAGAAGCGCCGCACGGGCGTGGCGCCGTCGATGGCCGCGGCCTCGATGAGCGACTTCGGGATCGACTGCAGGCCCGCGAGGAAGAACAGGAAGTTGTAGCTGATCTGCTTCCACACCGAGGCGATCACCACCAGCAGCATCGCCTGGTCGCCGCGCAGCACCCAGTTCCAGTCGACGCCCATGGCGCGAAGCGCGAACGAGACGATGCCCACGGAGGGCGCGAAGAGGAAGGCGAAGAGCACCCCGGCCACGGCGGAGGCCACCGCATAGGGCCAGATGAGGAGCGTCTTGTAGGCCATCGCCCCCTTGATGACCTTGTCCGCCGCGACGGCGAGGACGAGCGCGACGGCCAGGCCGATGAAGGTGACCAGCGTGCTGAAGACGGCCGTGACCTTGAACGAGTCGAGGTACGCCTCGTCGCGGATCAGGTCCTGGAAGTTCTGGAACCAGACGAACTGGGAACTGTTGCCGAACGCGTCCTGGATCAGGAACGACCAGTGGATGGCCTGGAAGGCCGGCCAGAAGAAGAAGACGACCGTGATCGCGATCTGCGGCGCGACCAGGAGGTACGGCAGCCAGCTCGACCGGAAGACGACTCGCTTTTCCATGGACGCGTCGAGGAAAGGGGCCGTCGCCGGCCCCCTTTCCCCTGCCGCCTATTTGTTGGCGGCCTCGAACTTGCGCAGGATCTCGTTCCCGCGCCGCACGGCGTCGTCCATGGCCTGCTGGGCGCCCTTCTTGCCCGCGAGCACGCCCTCGATCTCCTCCTCGATGACTTCGCGACCCTGCACGTAGTTGCCGAAGCGAAGGCCCTTGGAGTTGGGCGTCGGCGCCTTGTTCGTGAGCTGGCGGATCGCGACGTCGGTGCCCGGGTTCTTCTTGTAGTAGTCGGTCTTCCTCACCTGCTCGGCGGCGGCCAGCGTGATGGGCACGTAGCCCGTCGAGGTGTGCCACTCGGCCTGCAGGTCGGGCTTGGAGAGGAAGCCCATGAACTTCGCCACGCCCTTGTAGGCGTTGTTGGTCTTGCCGCCCATGACCCAGAACGACGCGCCCCCGATGATGGAGTTCTGCGGCGCGCCCTTGATGTCGTCGTGGTAGGGCAGGAAGTTCACCGAGAACTCGAACTTGGCGTTGCGGCGGATGTTGGCCTGCGCGGCGGAGCTCGAGGTGAGCATCGCGCATTCGCCGGAGAAGAACTTCGCCTCGGCCTCGTTGCGGCGGCCGGCATAGGTGAACCAGCCCTTCTTCGCGTAATCCGCGAGCATCGTGATGTGACGCACGTGCTGGGGCGAATTGATCGTGAACTGGGAATCCATCCCGGCGACGCCGTTCTCCTTCGTGCCGATGGGCAGGTTGTGCCAGGCCGAGAAGTTCTCGACGTGCACCCAGGAGGGCCAGCCGGTGGTGTAGACGCAGGCCTGCCCGGCGGACTTGAGCTTGTCCGCGGCCACCGCGAACTCCTTCCAGGTCTTCGGCGCCTTGGCCGGGTCGAGGCCGGCCTTCTTGTAGGCATCCTTGTTCACGTAGAACACGGGCGTCGAGCTGTTGAAGGGGAACGAGAGCATGTTCCCCTTGTAGTCCGTGTAGTAGCCCGCGACCGCCGGCATGTAGGCCTTCGGGTCGAAGGGCTCGTCGGCGTCCTTCATGAGCTTGTAGACCGGGACGACGGCGCCCTTGGCGGCCATCATCGTGGCGGTGCCCACCTCGAAGACCTGGAGGATGTGCGGGGCGTTGCCGGCGCGGTAGGCGGCGATGGCGGCCGTCATCGATTCGGGGTAGCTGCCCTTGTAGACCGGCACGACCTTGTACTGCGACTGGCTCTGGTTGAAGCGGTTGGAGAAATCGTTGACCTTGTCGCCGAGGGCGCCGGTCATCGAGTGCCACAACTGGATCTCGGTCTGGGCCTGGGCGCCGGTCGCGGCGAGCGCGCACGCGACGAGCGTGGCCTGCAGGGATATGCGGGTCATGGAGCGGATCTCCTTCGAAGGGAACGGGCGGAAAGGACCGGAAGCGCGCACGGTATGCCTCTGGACGGGCTTTTTACCGGGTGGATGGGACGACCATCATGTTACAACGATCGGCGCTGCGTCGTATTTCCGGAACATGACACCCGGGCCCGCGGACGGGGTCCGGGCGAGCGGCTCAATCCTTCTTGATCAGGGACTTGAGCGAACCGAAGAGGCCCTTCTTCTCCTCCGGCGCCGGTTGCGGGGCCGCCGCCTTGGCCGGGGCCGGCACGTAGGCCGGGGCCACCTTGGGCCGGGGCGCGACGGGCGCGGCCGCCTTCTTGTTGAGCACCGAGGCCTTCACGATGTCTTCCCAGGTGTTGGGCCGGCCGATGAAGTACTTGGCGAACTCCTCGACCGCCTTGTCGTTGAATTCGAGCGCCGTCATCTGGAAGACGTCGATCGTGAAGTCCCCCACGTTCTTCGCCATGATCTTGAGCCGGCCGCTCTCGTGGTCGCCCTCGAACTTGGCCTGCACGCGGAAATCGCACTTCACCTCGAAGATCTCGTGGGTGATGACCTTGCGCTGGTCGCGGTACTGCTCGCTCTTGTGCTCGATGTTGTACTGCCAGAGGATGTCCCGGAACTTCTCCATGTCGTCCGGGCCCTTCTTGATCGAGAGCACCTTGTCGGACCAGCAGCGCGTGGCGAGGTGCACTTCGCCGTAGTAATCCTTGTCGATGAAGTGCTTGCTGCGGAAGTCGCAGAAGAAATCCTTGAACGTGAGCCCGGCGATGTCGCCCACCGTCGGCAGCTTGTAGACGAAGGGGCTCGGCAGGTTGACGACGTTGAGCTGCTTGCCCAGGTCGTTCATGTACAGGAAGGCCCGGCGCAGCGCGTGGTCGACCGCCACGGCATTGCCGCGAAGGCTTTCCGTGCGGTCCACATCCTGCGCCTTGAGGGCGTCGGCCTGTTGCTTCAGGTCGTCGAGAAGTCCCACGTCTGCACCTGCCGATCGTTAGGGGAGTACGGGGGGGATTTTAGCGTAACATCGCCCGAAAAATCAGGGGTCAAGCCCGAATGAAAGCCGTTCTCGCCCTGGACCAGGGCACCACCAGTTCCCGCGCCATCGCTTTCGACCGCGCCGGGGCCCCCCTCGCCTGCGCGCAGCAAGAATTTCGCCAGATCTTCCCGAAGCCCGGCTGGGTGGAGCACGACGCCGAGGAAATCTTCGCCTCGCAGCGCGACACGGCGGCCCGCGCCGTGGCCGATGCCCGACTGGGGCCGGGGGAAATCGCGGGCATCGGCATCGCCAACCAGCGCGAGACGACGGTGCTCTGGGACCGCCGCACGGGGCTGCCCGTGGCCCCCGCCATCGTGTGGCAGGACCGACGCACCGCGTCCCGATGTGACGCTCTGCGTCAGGCGGGCCACGAAGCCCTCTTCCGCGATCGCACCGGCCTCGTCCTCGACGCGTACTTCTCCGGAACCAAGCTCGCCTGGCTCCTCGACAACGTCGAAGGCGTTCGCGAGAAGGCGCGCCGCGGCGAACTCGCCTTCGGCACCGTCGACTGCTGGCTCGCCTGGAAGCTCTCCGGCGGCGAGGCCCATGTCACCGACGCGAGCAACGCCTCGCGCACGCTGCTCTTCGACATCCATCGCCTCGCCTGGGACGACGACCTGCTCGCGATCCTCGACATCCCGCGCGCCGTGCTGCCGCGCGTGGTGGCGTCGAGCGAGGTGGTAGGCACCACGCGCTGCGAGGGGCTGCCCCGGGGCCTTCCCATCGCGGGCATCGCCGGCGACCAGCAGGCCGCGCTCTTCGGGCAGGCGTGCCATCGCGAGGGCATGGCCAAGAACACGTACGGGACGGGCTGCTTCCTGCTCATGAATACCGGCGAGCGGTCCGCGAATTCCCGCCACCGCCTGCTTTCGACGGTCGCCTGGCAGCGCGCCGGGCACACCCTCTACGCGCTCGAGGGCAGCGTCTTCATCGCGGGCGCCGCGGTGCAGTGGCTTCGCGATGGCCTGGGGCTCATCGAGAAGTCCGAGGACGTGGGCGCACTCGCCGCGAGCGTCCCGGATGCGGGCGGCGTCTACTTCGTCCCCGCCCTCGCCGGCCTGGGCTCGCCTTACTGGGATCCGCACGCGCGCGGCGCCATCGTGGGTCTCACGCGCGGCTCCACGCGGGCGCACCTCGCTCGCGCGACCCTGGAGGCCATCGCCTTCCAGAGCGCGGAGCTCATCGAGGCCATGGCCTCCGATTCCGGCGTGGCACTCTCGGAACTGCGGGTGGACGGGGGCGCGACGGCGAACGACCTGTTGATGCAGATCCAGGCCGACCTGCTGGGCGTCCCGGTGGTGCGGCCGCGCGTCACGGAGACCACGGCCCTGGGCGCGGCCTACCTCGCCGGGCTCGCCACGGGCTTCTGGCGCGACGAGGCCCAGATCGCCTCGCTGTGGGCCCGCGAGCGCACCTTCGAGCCGCGCATCCCGCGCGATCTCGCCCAGTCGCGACTCGCCGGCTGGCGGCGGGCCGTCGAACGATCGCGCGATTGGGCGAGGGATTAGGCTGCCGGGGCCGGGGCTTCCAGCTTCAGGAACAGGTCGCGGTAGTGCTTCAACTCGTTGATCGAGTCGTACACGTCCGCAAGCGCCTCGTGCTTCGATTCCTTCACGAGCGAGGCCACGACGTCGGGCCGCCAGCGCCGCGCGAGCTCCTTGAGCGTCGACACGTCGACGATGCGGTAGTGCAGGTGCGCGTCGAAGAGGGGCATGTACCGGGCCATGAAGCGCCGGTCCTGGTGCACGGTGTTGCCGGCGAGAGGGGCCGTACCTGCGGGCACGAGGGGCTTCAGGAACTCCACGATGGCCGCCTCGACCTCGGCTTCGGTGAACTTCGAGGCGCGCACCTTGTCGATGAGTCCGGAACGCCCGTGCGTGCCCTTGTTCCACGAATCCATGCCGTCCAGCACCTCGTCGGACTGGTGGACGACCCACACGGGCGCCTCGGCGATCGTCACGAGATCCCCGTCCGTCACGACGATCGCCACTTCGAGAATGCGATCGCGCTCGGGAACGAGGCCGGACATTTCCATGTCCACCCAGACGAGCGGGGCTTTTTCCTGTGCCATAGAATGACTCGCTTTGGAGGTGCGGGCGATTGTGTCACGCGACGCCGGCTTCCACCATACCGAAACGGACATGCTCACCCCCCTTTTCATCACGCTGGCCCTGGCCGCCCTCGCCTGGCGGCTGCTCCTGCTGGCGCGCCAGGCGCGCCACGTCGCGCGCCATCGCGACCGCGTGCCCGACGACTTCGCCGCGCTGGTTCCCGCCGAGGCCCACGAGAAGGCCGCCGACTACACCCGGGACAAGGTGCGGGTGGCCGCCGCGGAGGCGGTTCTCCTCGAAGGCGTGCTTCTCCTCGTCTTCACGGTGGGCGGCGGCCTCGCGGCGCTCGATGCGCTGTCGCTGCGCCTGCTGGGCGATGGATGGATTCACGACCTGGGCACCGTGTTCGCCTTCCTCGCCGTGGGCGCCGTCGCCACGCTCCCCTTCGACGTGTGGCGCACCTTCGTGATCGAGGCGCGTCACGGCTTCAACCAGACGACGCTCCGCACCTTCCTCACCGACCTCGCGAAGGGCGCCTTGCTCGCCGCGGCCCTGGGCGCGCCCCTCGTGCTCGCGATGGCGTGGTTCATCCGTTCGACCGGTTCGGCCTGGTGGCTGTGGGCCTGGGCCGCGTGGGTCGCCTTCAGCCTCGCGCTCGTCGCGGCCTATCCGCGCTGGATCGCGCCCCTCTTCAACCGATTCACCCCGCTGGAGGAAGGCGACCTGCGCCGCCGGATCGAATCGCTCGTCGCGCGCTGCGGCTTCCGGGCCGAAGGGCTCTTCGTGATGGACGGCTCGAAGCGCTCGAGCCACGGCAACGCGTACTTCACCGGTTTCGGGCGCGGCAAGCGCATCGTGTTCTTCGATACGCTCGTCGAGCGGCTCACCCCGGACGAGGTCGAGGCCGTCCTCGCCCATGAACTCGGCCACTACGCGCGCGGGCACATCCCGCGCCTGCTCGCCGTGCGATTCGCCCTCGCCCTGGGCCTGCTCGCGCTCCTGGGCGCCGCCGCCCGCGAACCGGCTTTCGCGGCGCTCCTCGGGCTCGCGTACCCGATCGCACCCGGCGCGCTCCTGGCCGCATTCATGCTTGTGGTGCCCGTGCTCACCTTTCCCTTCCAGCCTCTCGCGAGCCTCATGTCCCGCAAGCAGGAGTACGAGGCGGACGCCTTCGCCGCCCGTCACGCGACGGCCGAGGGGCTCGTGAGCGCGCTGGTGAAGCTCTATCGCGACAACGCGGCGACCCTCACGCCGGATCCGCTACACTCCCTCGTATATGATTCGCACCCGCCCGCCTCGCTCCGGATCGCCCACCTGAGGAAGCTGGCGGCCCGCACCGCCTGAACCCGGACGCCCCATGAACGAACTTGCCCGAAAAAAGTGCCTGCCCTGCGAGGGCGGCATCGCGCCCACCGACGAGTCGCAGGTCGGCCCCCTGCTCAAGGGCCTTTCCGGCTGGGCGCGCGAGGGCAAGGGCATCGCGAAGACCTACCGGTTCAAGAATCACTTCGAAACGATGGCCTTCGTGAACGCCGTCGCCTGGGTGGCGCACCGGGAGGATCACCACCCGGAGCTTCGCGTGGGCTATTCGGAATGCCACGTCGCCTGGTGGACGCACGCGGTCGGCGGCCTGTCGGAGAACGACTTCATCTGCGCGGCGAAGGTCGACGCGCTGTTCGAGATCTGAACGGCCCGCGCCACCCATGACCACCCGCCGCGAGCGTGAGCAACAGGTCGTCGTCGAGGGGCGCGTCGTCGCGGACTTCGGGCGCGATTTCCTGGTGGAGACGAAGGACCGCCGCCAGATCGTCTGCACGCGCAAGGGACGCAAGCAGGACGCGGCCTGCGGCGATTTCGTCGAGGTGCGCCTCACCGGATCCGCGCAGGGTTCCATCGAGCGCGTGGGCACCCGCCGCAACATCCTCTACCGGTCGGACCAGTGGAAGGAGAAGACCCTCGCCGCCAACGTGGACCAGGCCATCATCCTCCTGGCGCCGCGGCCGGCCTACAGCGAGGCCTTCCTCAACCTGAGCCTCGTCGCCTGCGAGGCGGCGGGCATCCCGGCGATCATCGTGCTCAACAAGTCGGATCTCCCCGAGCACGCGCCGGCCCTCGCCACGCTCGAGCCCTGGTCGAAGGTCGGCTATTCGGTCGTGTCGATG
This sequence comes from Betaproteobacteria bacterium, assembly GCA_016711875.1. Classification (GTDB taxonomy): domain Bacteria; phylum Pseudomonadota; class Gammaproteobacteria; order Burkholderiales; family Usitatibacteraceae; genus FEB-7. Next base: position 103,558 of record JADJSD010000005.1, read on the forward strand.
TCGGCCAAGTTCGACCCGGCGCCGCTCCTTCCCTTCCTCGAGGGCAAGATCACGCTGCTGGTGGGCCAGAGCGGCATGGGCAAGTCGAAGACCGTGAACGCCCTCGTCATGAACGAGGTCGCCCGCGTGGGCGAGATCTCGGCCGCGCTCGGCATCGGCACGCACACCACGACCTCCTCGCGCCTGTACCGCATGGACCGCGACACCGCCATCGTCGACACGCCCGGCTTCCAGTCCTTCGGCCTGTTCCATCTCACGGAAGCGCAGATCGCCGAGGCGATCCCCGAATTCCGTCCCTTCCTGGGGCAGTGCAAGTTCAACGACTGCTCGCACCTCTCGGAGCCGGGCTGCGCCGTCATCGCGGCGGCCGGGCGCGGCGAGATTTCCGCCGAGCGCCTCTCGTTCTTCCAGGTGCTGATCGAGCAGCACCGCGAGTTGCACGACCAGCATCCCGACTGGAAGCGCTGAAGGGCCGTCCCCGTCGGCAATCGTGCTATAAGCGGCGCTTGATCCGAGGGAGAAAGACGCCGTGAACCCCATGAGACGAACCTTGATGATCGCCGGTGCCGTGTCGGCACTCGGCGGCGCGCGCCGCCGCTTCCGAGCCCACGACCGTCGTGCTCGGCACCGCCACGCCCGGCGGGGGCTTTCCGATCTACGGCGCCGCCTTCGCCGAGACGGTGCACGAGACGGATCCCACCGTGCGCATCGAGACGCGGAACACGAAGGGCAGCACCGAGAACCTGCCGCTCATCGAGGCCGGCAAGCTCGACATCGCCCTCGTGACCGGGGAGCCGCTGCACGAGGCCGTCGAAGGCATCGGCCGCCCGAAAGCGGACGTTCGCATCCTGTGCGCGATGTATTCGACCCCAGGCATGTTCGTCACGCGGGGCGACAGCACGGCCCGACGCATCGCCGACCTGAAGGGGCAAAGCGTCGCCTTCGGCGCGAAGGGCTCGGGCCTCGTGATCCTGGCGCGCTACGCGCTCGACGGGCTGGGCCTCGATCTCGACCGCGACTTCAAGGCGGTGTACCTGGAGAAGGCCGGCGACGGCCCGGCCATGGTCGAGGACGGTCGCGTCGCGGCCCTCTGGGGCGGAGGCCTGGGATGGCCCGGCTTCATCGCCGTGTCGAAGTCGCCTCGGGGAGCGCGCTTCATCGCGCCGGACGCCGCGGAGACGAAACGCATCCTCGCGAAGCACGGCCTGCTCAAGCCGATGACCGTGCCGGCCGGAACTTATGCGGGCCAGGAAGCGGCCGTCGACTCCGTGGGTTCATGGGCCTTCGTCATCGCGCGTTCCTCGCTGCCCGAGGAAACGGCCTACCGGCTCGCCAGGGCCCTGCACCGGGGCGAAGCCGCGCTCGGCAAGCGCCTTCCGCAAGCGCGCGAGACCACCGCCGCCAACACCGTCGCCGCCGCCCCGCGCGTCGACCTCATCCACCCGGGCGTCCAGCGCTACCTGCGCGAAGCCGCCCTCCTGCGCTAGAGAACCGGAGTCGCCTTGAACGGAAAGATCCTCGCCAACGGCGTCGAGACCGCGTATCGCTTCGACGGTCCCGCCACGGGCCGCGTCGTGATGCTGAGCAACAGCCTCATGTCGAACTACGACATGTGGGATTGGACCGTGCCCGCCCTCTTGGACCGCTACCGCGTCCTGCGCTACGACACGCGCGGCCACGGCCGCTCCTCGACGCCGCCGGGGCCCTACGCCATCGCGACGCTCGCCGACGATGCCGCCGCCCTCCTCGACGCGCTCGGGATCGGCGCCGTGCACTTCGCGGGCCTCTCGATGGGCGGCATGATCGGCCAGCAGCTCGGCGCGCGCTACCCGGAGAAGATCCTCTCGCTCGCCCTGTGCGACACCGCGAGCGAGATGCCGCCGCGCTCGCTGTGGGAGGAGCGCCTGGAAATCGCGCGCACGAAGGGTATCCCGGGCCTCGTGGACGGCACGCTCAAGCGCTGGTTCACGGAAGCCTTCCACCGGCGCAGCCCCGGCGACATCGCCAAGGTGCGCGCCATGATCCTCGGCACGGGCGTCGAGGGCTACCTGGGCTGCGCCTGCGCCGTGCGCGACATGGCGCAGACCACGATGCTGCTGCAGGTGAAGGCACCGACGCTCGTCACGACCGGTCGCCAGGATCCCGCGTGCACCGTGGCCCAGTCGACCGTGCTGCACCGCATGATCGACGGCTCGCGCCTCGCGATCCTCGAGGACGCGGCGCACCTGTCGAACATCGAGCAGCCCGAGGCCTTCAACCGGCTGCTGCGCGGTTTCATCGACGAGGTGGACGACCGCCTGGGCGCCATCGCGTGAGCGTCACGACCACGACAACCACAACGAGAAATCGAGGAGAAAGCATGTCCCCGTTCCAACGCATCGCTGCACTCGCCCTTGCCGCCGCCGCCACCTGCGCGGCCGCGCAGGACTACCCCACGAAAACGATCCGCCTCGTCGTCCCGCTCACGGCGGGCTCCGGCGCCGACATCGCCGGCCGCATCGTGGCGAAGCACCTGTCGGAAGCGTGGAAGCAGCCCGTCATCGTCGAGAACCGGCCCGGCGCCGGCGGCCAGATCGGCACGCAGGCGGTGGTGAAGGCGGACCCGGACGGCTATACGCTGCTGGTGCAATCGGCCTCGCACGCGGCCAACCCGGCCATCTACAAGACCCTCTCCTACGACCCGACGAAGGACCTGGTCGACGTCGCGATCCTGGGCATCACGCCCTACGCCATGGTGGTGCAGAAGGGTGGTCCCTACCCCACCGTCAAGGCGCTCATCGACGCGGCAAAGGCGAAGCCGGGCGAGATTCCGTTCGCCTCCGCCGGCGTGGGCAGTTCCACGCACCTCGCGGCCGAGTACTTCGCGCAAGTGGCCGGCGTGAAGATGCTGCACGTGCCGTACAAGGGCTCGCCCGAGGCGATCCAGGACGCGATGACGGGGCGCTCCGCCTTCTACATGGCGCCGATCAATACGGTCGTGGGGCAGATGAAGGACGGCAAGCTCGCGGCCCTGGGCGTCTCCACCACGAAGCGCTCGGACGTGATGCCCGATGTGCCGCCCATCGCCGAGCAGGGCCTCGCCGGCTTCGACATCTCGCTGTGGTTCGGCGTCTGGGCGCCGGCCGGCACGCCGCCGGCCATCGTGAACAAGGTGAACGCGCAGATCGCGTCGATCCTCGCCTCGCCGGAGGTTCGCGAGCAGTTCGCCAAGCTCGGCATCACGCCCTCGCCCATGAAGCCCGACGAGTTCGCGCGCTTCGTGCGCGGGCAGATCGAGACCTACCGCGGCATCGTGAAGCGGGCGGACATCCAGCCGCTCTAGGGAAATCCGTAGAGCCGCGCCGGGTTCTCCACCAGCACCCGGCGCCGCAGCGCCTCGTCCGGCACCCAGGCCGCGAGCATGTCCGCGAGGTCGCCGTCGTTGGGCATCGCGCCCTTCACCATGACGTGCGGCCAGTCGCTGCCCCACACGATGCGATCGGGCGCGTGCTCGAGGAGCGCGTGCGCGAAGGCGGTCACGTCCCCGTGCGGCATCGGCTGCGTCGAGATGCGGTAAGGTCCCGTCAGCTTTACCCACGCGCGCCCCGCGGAGGCCAATCGCAACAGCGCCCGGAAGCCGGGGGCGGCGAGCCCCTTGTCCGTGCGCAGGTAACCCAGGTGGCCGAAGACGAGGTCCACGGGCAGGTCGCCGAGGTCGCGGTCGAGATCCGGATACGCATCCACGTGCGCGAGCAGTTCGAGGTGCCAGCCCAGCGGCGCGATCCTCGTCGCCAGATCGCGCAGGCGGGCGGCGGGAAGTGTCCCCTGGCCTTCGCGCACGTCGACCACGTTCACGCGCACGCCGCGAACGCCGGCCGCGTGCAGGGCCTCGAGATGCGCCTCGCCGGGCGCATCGCCGACGACGGCGACCCCGCGGAAGGCCGCGCCGCCTTCCCGCAGCGCCCCCAGCAGGACCGTGTTGTCGGTACCGTAGACGCTCGGCTGCACGAGCACCGCACGCCCGACGCCGAGGGTCGCAAGCATCTCGCGATAGGCGGGCAGAAGGCAGTCGGGAGGCGTGTAGATGCGTTCGGGCGAATAGGCGTATCGCGAGGCGGGCCCCAGGATGTGCGCGTGGCAATCGCACGCGAGCGCGGGAAGGCGAAGGACGGGCTGGCGTGGCGCGAAATCCGGCGGCGCGCAGGGCGGCGCGCCCGTCATGGCCGCAGCGTCATCGACGGGATCAGCCGAGCTTCGTGCCGGGCCCGAGGCGCCGCCAGAGCCACGGCGCGAGGATCACGACCGCGGCGAGCAGCAGCAGGCCGCCGGAGATCGGGTGCGTCACGAAGATCATCGGGTCTCCCTGGCTGATGGCGAGGGCGCGGCGCATCTGCTCCTCCGCGAGCGGGCCCAGGATCATCCCGACGATGACCGGCGCGGCCGGGAAGCCGAACCGGCGCATGAGGAAGCCCACCAGCCCGACGGCGTACAGGAGGAACACGTCGAAGGGCGACTGGCGCATGCCGTACACGCCCATGGTGGCGAAGACGAGGATGCCCGCGTAGAGCTGCGGCTTCGGAATCTCGAGCAGCTTGACCCACAGCCCGACGAGCGGGAGGTTCAGGACGAGCAGCATGACGTTGCCCACGTAGAAGCTCGCGATGAGGCCCCACACGAGCGCCGCGTTCGCCTCGAAGAGCAGCGGGCCGGGCTGCAGGCCGTATTGCTGGAACGCCGAGAGCAGGATCGCCGCGGTCGCGGAGGTGGGCAGCCCAAGCGTGAGGAGCGGCACCATCGTGCCCGTGGAGGAGGCGTTGTTGGCCGCCTCCGGTCCCGCCACGCCCTCGATCGCGCCCTTGCCGAACTCCTCGGGGTTCTTCGCGAGTTTCTTCTCGATGGCGTAGGAGAGGAACGTGGGGATCTCCGCGCCGCCGGCGGGAATGGTGCCGAAGGGGAAGCCGATGATCGTGCCGCGCAGCCAGGGCTTCCACGAACGTTTCCAGTCGTCGGCCTTCATCCAGATGGAGCCGGTCAGCTTCTCGAGCTTCTCCTCGATGTGGTTCATCTTCGAGGCGAGGTAGATCGTCTCGCCCACGGCGAAGAGGCCCACGGCGATCGTCACGACCTCGATGCCGTCGAGCAGTTGCGGGATGCCGTAGGAAAAACGCGCCTGGCCGGTCTGGTTGTCGATGCCGACCAGGCCGACCGCGAGGCCGATGAAGAGGCTCGTCATGCCGCGCAATGTCGAGTCGCCCAGCACCGAGGAGACGGTCGTGAACGCGACGATCATCAGCGCGAAATACTCGGGCGGCCCGAACTTGAGCCCGAGTTCCACCACCAGCGGCGACAGGAACGTGAGCCCGATCGTGGCGAGGGTTCCGGCGACGAACGAGCCGATCGCGCTCGTGGCGAGCGCCGGGCCCGCGCGCCCGCGCCGCGCCATCTGGTTGCCTTCCATCGCCGTGATGATGGTGGCGCTCTCGCCGGGCGTGTTGAGCAGGATCGACGTGGTCGAACCCCCGTACATGGCGCCGTAGTAGACGCCGGCGAACATGATGAGCGCCCCGCTCGCGTCGACCTTGGTGGTGATCGGCAGCAGGAGCGCCACGGTCACCGCCGGTCCGACGCCGGGGAGGACGCCCACCGCCGTGCCGAGCGTCACGCCGACGAGCGCCCACAGGAGGTTCTGCGCGGTGAGCGCGACGGCGAATCCGTCGACCAGGTGTGCCCAGATCTCCATCTAGGGGAGGATCCCGCGCAGCACGCCGGGCGGCAACTGCAGGCCCAGGCCGTAGTTGAACACCGCGAAGATGAAGGCGGAGACCGCGAACCCGACGAGCGCGTTGAGAAACCAGCGCCGGCTGGCGAACCCGCGCGCCACCGTGACGAAGAGCAGCGTCGAGGCGAGGAGGAATCCCGCGCGCTCGACCAGCAGGCCGTAGACGATGATGCCGGCCGTGATCCAGGCGAAGGCGCCCCAGTTCATCGGCAGGTGGATCTCGGCTTCCTCGTCCACGCCGCGGAAGCCGCCTGTGAGGGCCTCCCGCATCAGCAGGGCGCCCAGCAGGACGATCGTCCCGCCGACCACGCGGGGCACGACGCCCGGACCCACCTGGGCATAGCCGCCGCCCGCGGGGAGATCCACCGAACCCAGGAGGATCAGCACGCCCAGCACGAGCGTGCCGGCCGCGACGGCGATCTGGCCCTTGGGGCGATGGGGCGTCATGAAGGATCGCGCCCGCCGGAAGGGCGGGCGCGGTTCGCTACTTCTTGCCGAGGTTCAGGCCGGCGAGGATCTCGCCGATGCGCGCCATCTCGCTCTTCACGAAGGCGCCGTATTCGTCGCCCGGTTGCCAGAAATTGGTCCAGTCCTGCTTCTTGAGAGTCTCTTCCCAGCTCTTGTGCTTGGTCGCCATCTCGACGGCCTTCACGAGCTCCGCCTGCTGCGCCTTGCTGATGCCCGGGGCGGCGAAGATGCCGCGCCAGTTGGCGAGCTCGACGTTGAAGCCCTGCTCCTTGAGGCTCGGGATCTTGCCGATCACGCCGGCCGAGGACACCGCGAGCGCGCGCATCTTGCCCGACTGGATGTGCTGGGCGAATTCCGAGAGGCCCGACACGCCGACCGACACGTGCCCGCCGATGATGGCCGAAACCGCTTCCCCGCCGCCCTTGAAGGGCACGTAGTTCACCTTGCCGGGCTCGACGCCGACTTCCTTGGCGAGCAGGCCCGCCAGGATGTGGTCGGTGCCGCCGGCGCTGCCGCCGCCCCAGGAGATGCTGCCGGGGTTCGCCTTGAACTTCACCATCAGGTCCTTCATGTCCTTGATGGGCGAGGCCGCCGGGACGACGATCACTTCGTATTCCGAGGTGAGGCGCGCGATCGGCGTCACCTGGTCCATCGTGACGGCCGACTTGTTCTGGATCGTGCCGCCCACCATCACCATGCCGCCCATCATGAGCGCGTTGGGATCGCCCTTGGAGGCGCTCACGAACTGCGCCAGGCCGATGGCGCCCGCGGCGCCGCCCTTGTTGTCGTACTGGACGTTCTTCACCGCGCCGGAGGCGAGGAGCGCCTTGCCGAGCTCGCGGCCGGTGGTATCCCAGCCGCCGCCCGGATTGGCCGGGATCATCATCTTGATCGAATCGAGTGCGGCGGCCGAGCCGGCGATGGCGATGCCGGCGGCGACGGCGAGCGCGCGCAGGAGCGCGCGGGAGGACGTGCGGGTCATGATGGGAAATCTCCTCGGGGTGGATCGGGGCGTCCGCCGGGCAGGATGGCCGGGTTCGCTTCCTCTCGGCGCAGTGTAGCAAAAAGAAACGCCCGGAAGCGCCGCGCCGCCGGACCTAGAACGTGGCGATCGCGGCCGCGAGCAGGTAGGCGACGAACCAGAGCACGAGGGCGCGCCAGAGCATGCCCTCCAGGCTCACCAGGGCGTCCTCGCCGGCCGGCTCGCCGGTGCCGAGCGAGGGGCGGTCCAGGATGAGGCCGTCGCGGGCCAGCGGGTCGCCCAGGCGCACGCCCAGGGCCCCGGCGCCGCTCGCGAGCACGATGCCTTCGTCCGGTCGCAGCCACTGGGCCGCCTGGGACCGCCAGCAGAAGAGCGCATCCTCGAAGTCGCCGACGATCGCGAAGGCAAAGGCCGTCGCGCGCTGCGGCGCCCAGTCGAGAAAGGCGAGTGCCTGCGCGGCGAACCAGCCGAATTCCCGCTCCTCGGGATCCGCCGGCAACGACCAGAGCCGCGCGGCACGCAAGGTGAGCGGGTAGATCACCGCCCCCAGCGGGCCCGGCAGCAACAGGAACCAGAAGAGCACCGCGAAAGTGCCCTGGTGGGCCTCGCGCAGGCCCTGCTCGGCGGCAAGGCGGGCGAGCGCGCCGGGCTCTTCCGTCCCGACCGGCTCGCCCTGCCAGGACGACAGGCGCTGGGCCGCGCCGCGAGCGTCGCCTTCGCGCAGCGCGCGTTCGATGCCGCCCACCTGCGCCGCCGTGCCGAGGAAGGTGAGACTCGCGTAAAGGACGAGGGCATCCAGCGCGACGAGCACGACGGGGTGGATCGAGGTCGCGAGCCATGCGACGAGCGCGACGGGCAGGACGACCCCGGTGACGAGCGCGAAATAGGCCAGCATGCCGGAATTGCGGTCGCCGGCGTTCAGGCGCTTCGCCGTCGACAGGCACAGGCGTCCGTAGAGGGCGCCCAGGCGCCGCCGGTCGGGCGGGGGCCAGGCCGACTGCGCGACGAGGGCGATGAGGAGGGAGACGAGACTCAAGCGGGCATTCTCCGGACGATTGATCCGATTATAAAGTCGCGCACCGCGATCCGGCCGTTTCGGGCAATAATCGCGCAGAGGCAAGCCGACCGTCCCGAGCCCGCCCGTTTGAACCCACTCCGAGGAGAAACATGAACATTCGTCGCTTCGTCGCGGCGCTCGCGGCCTTCGCCTTTTCGGCAGCGGCCACCGCGCAGGACTACCCCACCCGCACCATCACGATCGTCGTGCCCTTCGCGGCCGGCGGCCCGACCGACACCGTCGCGCGCCTCATCTCGCAATCCATGGCGAAGAGCCTCGGCCAGACGGTGATCGTCGAGAACGTCGCCGGCGCCGGCGGCACCATCGGCCCCAAGCGGGTGGCCGGCGCCAAGCCGGACGGCTACCAGCTCGTGCTCATGCATATCGGCATCTCGACCAGCGTCTCGCTCTACCGCAACCTCGGCTACAACCCGCAGACCGACCTCTCGCCCATCGGCCTCATCACCGACGTGCCGATGACCTTCATCGCGAAGAAGGACTTCCCGCCGAAGGACATGAAGGAGCTCATCGCCTACGTGAAGGCCAACAAGGACAAGGTCACCTACGCCAACGCGGGCGTCGGCGCGGCCTCGCACCTGTGCGGCATGCTGTTCATGACGGCCATCCAGGCCGACCTCACCACCGTCCCCTACAAGGGCACGGGCCCGGCCATGACGGACCTCATGGGCGGCCAGGTCGACTTCATGTGCGACCAGACGACCAACACCACGCCGCAGATCAAGGGCGGCAAGGTGAAGGCCTATGCGGTCACCACCTCCACGCGCGTGAAATCGCTCGCCGACCTGCCTACCGTGCAGGAGTCGGGCCTCAAGGACTTCCACGTGGGCGTGTGGCACGGCCTGTGGGCGCCCAAGGACACGCCGAAGCCGGTGATCGACAAGCTCGCGGCCGCGCTGCAGGCGGCTCTCAAGGATCCGAACGTCGTCACCAAGTTCGCCGAGCTGGGCACGGAGCCCGTGCCGGCGGCGCAGGCGACACCGGCCGCGCTGGCCGCGCACTTGAAGACGGAAGTCGAGAAGTGGGGCCCGATCATCAAGAAGGCGGGCATCTACGCCGATTAGGCCGTCAAGGCACGCGGCGAGGGGCCCCGCCTGTGGGGATCGCCGCCAAGCCGCCGACGGTCGCGGCCGACACGACGACCTTTGCGCTTGCACCGACGCCAAGGGAGGCCGTCAAGCCCCTCCCGAGAAACGAGCCCGCCGAAAGGCGGGCTTTTCGTTTCCGCACCCCGGAAAAAAAGAACCCCGCCGGGGTTGGCCGGCGGGGTAAACCGCTCTCGGAGGAGAAACTGCCGGCAGCCCGGAGGGGCCCGCCGACGCCAATACCTTTGCAGGGACCGTGCCAATTTCGACGCGAGACAAATAACTTATCCCGATCAACAAGTTGGAGTTTCCGACCCATGGGACGAAAGGCGCATGGCCCCGCGAGGGCGCGCCTCGATGGTGCAATGCAGCACCGCGTTGGATCAGCGATTGCGCCCGCGGTACTGCGCGAAGTGCGCCTCGACGCGCACGCGGTCGGCCTCGATGTCGCTCCCGACTTCGATCGCCGGCGCGATGCGGATCGTGCGCGTGCCCCAGTCGAGCGCGACCAGCACCACGGGCACGCGAGCCCCACGGGCGATGTGCAGGAACCCCGTCTTGAATCTCGGGACCTTGCGGCGCGTGCCTTCCGGCGCGATGACGAGCATGAACTGCGGCGACGCGCGGAAGGCGTCGACCGCCTCGCCCACGACGCCGTGCGCCGCACTCCGGTCCACGGGAATGCCGCCCATCCAGCGCAGGAAGCCCGCGACGGGCCAGGCGAACAGCGTGTGCTTGCCGATGAACTTGCACTTGAGGTCGAGCGCGAACATCGCCGCGGCGCCGACGGGGAAATCCCAGTTCGACGTGTGCGGCGCGACCGCGACGACGCACTTCGCCGCATCCGGGAAGGAGCCCTCGAGCCGCCAGTTCGACAGGCGAAGCACCGTCCGCCCCGCCCAACGCCAGAACGCGTTGCCGCGCCGCGGGATGGCGGGCGGCACGAACGCGTCTTCGAAACTCACGCGAAGAGCTTCGCGGCCGCGCGCAGGTCCACGTTTCCGCCCGAGAGGATGATGCCGACGCGGCCGCCCTGCGTCGCAAGGCGCTTCGAGAGCACGCCGGCCGTCGCGAGCGCGCCCGTGGGCTCGACCACGAGCTTCATGCGCTCCCACAGGAAACGCATGGCCTCCACGAGTTCCTCGTCCGTCACGGTGAGGAAGTCGTGCACGTGCGCGGGGACGAGCGGAAAGGTGAGTGAGCCCAGGGAATTCGTGCGCGCGCCGTCGGCGAGCGTCTGCGGGTTCTCCACGCGCACGAGCGTCTTCGTGCGGAAGGAGCGCGCCGCGTCGTCGCCGGCCGCGGGCTCCACGCCGATCACCTTGATGCCAGGCGAGAGGTGGTTCGCGGCGATGGCGCAGCCCGAGAGGAGCCCCGCGCCGCCGCAGCACACGAAGAGCCAGTCGAGCGGGCCGGTCTCCTCGATCAGTTCCTTCGCCGCCGTGCCCTGCCCGGCGATCACGTGCGCGTGGTCGAAGGGCGGGATGAGGGTCGCGCCGCGCTCGCGGGCGATGCGGGCGGCCATCTGCTCGCGATCCTCGCCCGAGGCGCGGTCGTAAAGGACGACCTCGGCGCCATAGCCCTTCGTGGCCGCCACCTTCACCGCGGGCGCGTCGGCGGGCATCACGATCACGCGGGGAATGCCGAGCATCCGCCCGGCGAGCGCGACGGCCTGCGCGTGGTTTCCCGAGGAGAACGCGACGACACCGGCCTTGCGTGCGGCCGGGTCGAGACGCGAGAGCGCGTTGTAGGCGCCGCGGAACTTGAAGGCGCCCATGCGCTGGAAGTTCTCGCACTTGAAGAAGGCCTTCGTGCCCGTGAGGGCGTCGAACTGGCCCGAGGTCATCACCGGCGTGCGGTGCGCGACCCCTTCGAGGCGCTCGGCCGCCGAGGCGACGTCGTCCCAGGCGACGGGCAGGGCGCCGCCGGACCGGTCGTTCATGGTGCCCCCTATTCCAGCGAGATCTTGCCGTCGATGACGACGTCGAGCGCGACACCGCTCACCGTGAGCGTCACCTGGGCCGGAAGCGATTCGTTCCCCTTCAGGCGGCCGTCGGCCAGCGCCTTCGCGACCGCGCTCTCGATCTCGCGTTGCGACTGCACGCCCACGCGCTTCAGGAACGTGCGGATGCTCATGTTCAGGGCTTCGGGATTCATGCCTTACTCCTCGCGGGTACGGGTGATCGCGGCGAGCGCGTCGCGCAGCGTGTCTTCGGGCAGCGCGTTGACGCTCTGCGCCAGGATGTCGGCCTCGGTCGCGACCGCCGGCGGCAGTTCGCTGCCGTCCATGGAAGCCACGAACTGCGCGGCGGCCCCGGCGACCTTGAGCAGGCGCTTGCGCTCGGCCATGAGGATGTCCAGCTCCTTGCCCAGCATGAAGGTGCCGGTCGTTTCGCCTACGCTTTGCATTGTCTTCGCTCCGATTGCGCCGGGAAGGCGCGAGCGACCATTTTACTCCGCGTCGGGCGTCAGCTCGCCCGGCGGATCGGCAGGTTCACGAGCAGGTTCTGCGGCTTCATCTTGAGCGTGTGGTCCTCGCGGAAGGCGAGCCCGAGATAGACGGGACGCCCGGCCGCTTCCGGCGCGGCATCCGCGGGGTCGGCGAATTCGAGCCGGAAGAGACACGCGAGGCGCGCGACGCGCTCCTCATCGACCGCCCCACCCCGGTACAGCGCGTTCAGGATGGCCGTCGACTCGACGTCCAGGCCCGCGTGCCAACGCCACTTCTCGTCGGCGACCTGCGCCACCGGTTCGATCCGCACCCGGGCGCCCGAAAGGTGGCCGACCCACCGCTCGAGCAGCACGGCGAGCGCCTTCGTACCCTCGCGCCCCGGCGTGAGGTCGAGGAGGAAGCTGAAGAGTTCGTCACGCAGGAAATAGAGGGGTGCGTTCTCCGCGTTCAGCACGTCCATCTTCACGGGCGCGACGGGCGTGGCCTGCTGGCGAAGCAGCCGGCCGAAGTTCCCGAAGCCGCCCGTCTCGGCGTAGGCCTCGATGGTGGTCGCGTCGGCGGCGAGCACCTGGCCGTTCTCGAGGCTCACGCGCTGGCGGCGGAAGAAGAGCTCGCCGGCACGGGCGTACCAGGGATCCGAGGTGCCTTCCAGGAGGCTGCGCACGATGGCCTGCGCCAGGGCGTCGACGAAGGCCGGCGCGAGATCGACCGCCGGGCGGCGGAAGAGATCGACGTAGCAGGCCTCGACGGTGCCGTGCTCGAGCAACCGGTCGCGCAAGCGCAGCCATTCGCGCCAGTTGTCGCGGGCGTCCGCGTCTTCGACGGCGGCGAGGTCCGCCGCGGTCACGGCCAGCCGGGGTTTCTCGGCGAGCCGCGCGTGCAGGTGGCGCTCGGCCGGTCCCGCTTCGGGCGGGGGCGCGAGCTCGTCGCGCGCCAGGAAGAGGCGCAGGTAGTCGTCGGTGAACTCGTGCCAGCCGTTCTCGCCCTTGCGAAGATGGCGGTAGCCGCTGGAGGCCCAGAAATCCTGCGCCATGGCGCTAGGTCGCGTCGGCCGGTGCGAGGGCCGGCCCGGCGGCCGGGTTCACTGACGGCCGATGACGGCGACTTCGGGCAGCGGGAAGCCGTTGAAGTTGGAGGCGTACGCCGTGGTATACGCGCCCGCGTTCTTGATGAAGATGAAGTCGTTCTCCTGCAGGTCCGCCGGCAGCAGCTCGTCGCGCATCACCACGTCCACGGAATCGCAGGTGGGGCCGGCGACGTTCCAGGCGATCGGCTCGCCGTCGCGGTCCGTGTACATGTTGTAGCGAAGGCCTTCAGTCGTCTCGATGATGCCGCCGAAGACGCCCGCGTCCCAGTACATCCAGCGCTGGCCGTTGCGGGTGGCCGTGCCGACGACGCGGCAGATGAAGTAGCCGGCATCCGACACGAGGTAGCGGCCCGGCTCGGCGATCACCTGGATCTCGGGCCCGAAGTGCCGGAGCTCCCGGTTGATCACCTCGGCGATCGTCTCGATCGAGGGGATCGGCTTCACGTGGCGCACGGGGTAGCCGCCGCCCAGGTTGAGCAGGCGCGGGTTGAGGCCGGCCGTGCGCATCGCCGCAAACACCTTCTTCGCCCTTTCCATGCCGACGCGCCAGTTCTCCGGGTTCAGGCACTGCGAGCCCACGTGGAAGGTGACGCCGGCCAGGTCCGCCTTGCAGCCGACCGCGGCCTCGATGAGTTCGGGAATGTCGTTCATGTGCGCGCCGAACTTGCCCGCGAGCGGCCAGTCGCTGCCGATGTTGGGCGCGTCGATGCGCAGGTACATCTTCGCGTCGGCCTTGACCGACTGCACCTTGACGATCTCCTCGACGGAATCCACCACGAACCACTCGACGCCCTTGGTGGACGCGTATTCGAGGTAGGCGCGCGACTTCATCGGGTTGGAGTAGAAGATCTCGGCGACCGGCACGCCCAGGGAGATGAGCAGGTCCAGTTCGGCGATCGAGGCGATCTCGAAGCCGGCACCTTCCTGCATGAGCACCTTGAGGACGCGCGGGTCCGGGTTCGCCTTCACCGCGAAGTGCGGACGCACGCGCGGCAGGGAAGCGCGGAAGCGCCTCGTCTTGGTGCGAACGAGGTCCAGGTCGACCAGCAGGATCGGCTTCCTGTAGGGGTGCCGGGCGAGGTACTGCTTCACGGCACCGAAGTCGAGGCTGACTTCGGGATGGGTATCGAGGGGGAACTCGGGGGTCGGGCGGAGCTTCTTGACTACGGCACGGGGCATCGATGTCTTTCGTCACGGCAAGGCGAGGCGGAACGGGAGGCGCGGCAGGCGCCCGGGGCGGCTGGGTTCGGCCCGACGGATTTCCTCGCTCTTGTCATGATGACCTCCTTTGATCCCTGCCGGGCGTTGGCGCTGCCAGTACCAGATGGCCCACCCACCGGGTCGGGCCGAAAAATGCGCGAAGTATAGGGCAATTCCGGCCGCCCACCACGACATTTTCGGGATGGGGCCGGTAATACTTTAGGGGGGGGTCCGGGGCACCGAATGACACCCCGATCGTCACATCTTGGGCAGCGTGACGCCCGACTGGCCCTGGTACTTCCCGCCGCGGTCGCGGTAGGAGGTCTCGCAGACCTCGTCGGACTCGAAGAAGATCACCTGCGCGCAGCCTTCGCCGGCGTAGATCTTCGCCGGCAGCGGGGTGGTGTTCGAGAACTCGAGGGTGACGAAGCCCTCCCACTCCGGCTCGAAGGGCGTCACGTTCACGATGATGCCGCAGCGCGCGTAGGTGCTCTTGCCCAGGCACACCGTGAGCACGTTGCGCGGGATGCGGAAGTACTCGACGGTGCGGGCGAGCGCGAACGAGTTGGGCGGGATGATGCACACGTCGCTCTCGAAGGTGACGAAGGACTTCTCGTCGAAGTGCTTCGGGTCGACGATGGTCGCGTTGATGTTGGTGAAGATCTTGAATTCGCGCGAGCAGCGGATGTCGTAGCCGTAGCTCGAGGTGCCGTAGGAGACGATGCGCTTGCCGTCCACCTCGCGCACCTGCCCGGGTTCGAAGGGCTCGATCATGCCGTGGGAGGCCGCCATGCGGCGGATCCACTTGTCGCTCTTGATGCTCATGGTCCTTTGCTCACGAAGTTGGGCGGCGCGTCCGCCTTTCGTACTTCTCGATCATCGTCTCATTTTCCCGGAGTTGAGCGGCGGAATCGTCCGCTCGAACGACCGCCCCGATTTCCCGCCAGCGGCCGATGATCAGGTGTTCTGGATGACGATCTTCGGGAAGAGCGAGGTGCGGTCCTCGGCGGCCTTCGCGATGCGCGCGGCCACCTTGCGGGCGATTGCGCGGTAGATGCCCGCGATCTTCCCGTCGGGGTCGGCGACCACCGTGGGCTTGCCGGTGTCGGCCTGCTCGCGGATCGTGATGTCGAGCGGGAGCGAACCCAGGAACTCGACGCCGTAGTCCTGGCACATCTTCTCGCCGCCGCCCTGGCCGAAGATGTGCTCGGCGTGGCCGCAGTTCGAGCAGACGTGGATCGCCATGTTCTCGACGATGCCGAGGATGGGCACGCCCACCTTCTCGAACATCTTGAGTCCCTTGCGGGCGTCGATGAGGGCGATGTCCTGCGGCGTGGTCACGATGACCGCACCGGTCACGGGGACTTTCTGCGAGAGCGTGAGCTGGATGTCACCGGTGCCCGGGGGCAGGTCGACCACCAGGTAATCGAGGTCCCGCCAGCGGGTTTCCGTGAGGAGCTGCTCGAGGGCCTGCGTGACCATCGGGCCGCGCCAGACCATCGGCGTGTCCTGCTCGATGAGGAATCCCACGCTCATCGCCTGGACGCCGTGGCCTTCCATGGGCTCCATGGTCTTGCCGTCCCGGGAGGACGGCCGGCCGGTGATGCCGAGCATCGTCGGCTGGGAGGGCCCGTAGATGTCCGCGTCCAGCATGCCGACCGCGGCGCCTTCGGCCGCGAGAGCCAGCGCGAGATTCACGGCCGTGGTGCTCTTGCCCACGCCGCCCTTGCCCGAGGCGACGGCGATGATGTTCTTGATGCCCGGCACGAGCTTCACGCCGCGCTGCACGGCGTGCGGCACGATCTTCGAGAGCACGTTCACCGAGGCGAACTTCACGCCCGGAAGCTGCTTCAGGCGCCCGGCGACCTGCTCGCGCACCGCCTCGATCACGCCGCGGGCCGGGTAGCCGAGCACGATGTCGAGCGAAAGGTGCTCGCCGTCGATCTTCAGGTTCTTCACGCAGCGCGCCTCGACGTAGTTGCGGTCGGTGACCGGGTCGATGAGCTCGGAAAGCGCGGCGTGGACGTCCTTGTCGGTGAGGGTCATGGCGGGGGGGGGGAAGGGGCCGAAACGAGAGGGGAAACCGAGCGCGAATTCTAATTCAATTTGCTACAATCCGGGCGATACTTTTCCATTGCGATTCAATCACTCGCCCACGCCTTTCGCGCGTTCACGAGCCGACTCCACCCCCAAACGCGAAGGCTCGACCGGTTTCATGCCCCGAAAGCTTTTCGTCACCACGGCGCTTCCGTACGCGAACGGCCCGTTCCACATCGGCCACATCATGGAGTACATCCAGGCCGACATCTGGGTGCGCTTCCAGCGGATGCAGGGGCACGAGGTCCACTTCGTCTGTGCCGACGACACCCACGGCGCGCCGATCATGCTCAAGGCCGAGGCGGAGGGCATCACGCCCGAGGCCCTCATCGCCCGCGTGGCGGAATCCCACAAGCGCGACCTCGCCCGCTTCGGGGTGAGCTTCGATCACTTCCACTCGACCCACTCCGAGGAGAACCGCCAGCTCGCCGGCGAGATCTTCGCCGCCCTCAAGGCCGAGGGTTTCATCGTCACCAAGACGATCGAGCAGTTCTTCGATCCTGTGAAGGGCATGTTCCTGCCGGACCGCTACATCAAGGGCGAGTGCCCCAAGTGCGGCACGAAGGACCAGTACGGGGATTCCTGCGAGAGCTGCGGTGCCGTCTACACGCCCACGGACCTGAAGAACCCGTTCTCGGCCCTCACCGGCGCCACGCCCGTGATGAAGAAGTCCGAGCACTTCTTCTTCAAGCTCTCCGACCCGCGCTGCGTGGAGTTCCTCAAGGCCTGGACGCAGGACGGCAAGCTCCAGCCCGAGGTGTCCAACAAGGTGCGCGAGTGGCTGGACGGCGGCCTCAACGACTGGGACATCACCCGCGACTCGCCCTACTTCGGCATCGAGATCCCCGGCGCGAAGGGCAAGTACTTCTACGTCTGGCTCGACGCGCCCATCGGCTACCTCGCCTCGCTCAAGGCCCACCTCGAGAAGAAGGGCCTCGACTTCGCCAAGTACATCGCCGACCCGAAGGTCGAGCAGGTGCACTTCATCGGCAAGGACATCATCTACTTCCACACGCTGTTCTGGCCGGCGATGCTCAAGTTCTCCGGCCGCAAGGTGCCCGACTTCGTCTACGTGCACGGCTTCCTCACCCTCACGGGCGAGAAGCTCTCCAAGAGCCGCGGCGTCACGGTGAGCCCGCAGAAGTACGCCGACCTGGGCCTGAACCCCGAGTGGCTGCGCTACTACCTCGCCGCCAAGCTCAACGCCCGCGTCGAGGACCTCGACTTCAACCCGGACGACTTCCTCGCCCGCGTGAACTCGGATCTCGTGGGCAAGTACGTGAACATCGCGAGCCGCGCCGCCGGCTTCATCTCCAAGCGCTTCGGCGGCAAGCTCTCGGACGAGCCCCTCTCCGCCGGCCGCGAGCTGAAGCACAAGCTGCGGGGCAACGTCGCGGCCCCGGCGCCGGACAACGAGGAGCAGGTCCCGGCCATCCTCTTCGAGGTGAGGAGCTTCGCCGACCAGATCGCCGCGGACTTCGATGCCCGCGAGTTCGGCAAGGCCATCCGCCAGGTCATGTTCCTCGCGGACCGCGTGAACCAGTACGTGGACGAGCAAAAGCCCTGGGAGATCGCCAAGGAAGCCGGCCAGGAAGCGGCGCTGCAGTGGTTCTGCACGCTCTATCTCGAGCTCTTCCGCATCCTCACGATCTACCTCAAGCCCGTACTGCCCCGGGTGGCGGAGGACGTCGAGGCCTTCCTCGCGCTCGCGAAGCCCCTCACGTGGGAGGACGTGCCCGCCGCGCTCAAGCCCGGCCACGTCGTGCAGCCGTACAAGCACCTGCTCTCGCGCATCGACCCCAAGCAGATCGAGCAACTCCTCGAGCCGCCGGCGGAGACGAAGCCCGAGGGAGCCAAGCCCGCGGCCGGCGACGCGCCCGAGTTCAAGCTGGAGCCCGTCGAGACGCCCAAGCCCGCGCCGATCCTGCCGGTGGGCGAGACGATCTCCATCGACGACTTCGGCAAGATCGACCTGCGCGTGGCCCGCATCGTCGACGC
This sequence comes from Betaproteobacteria bacterium, assembly GCA_016711875.1. Classification (GTDB taxonomy): domain Bacteria; phylum Pseudomonadota; class Gammaproteobacteria; order Burkholderiales; family Usitatibacteraceae; genus FEB-7. The sequence continues at coordinate 121,760 of JADJSD010000005.1, forward strand.
CGAGCTGGTTCCCGATGCCGAGAAGCTCCTGAAGCTCACCCTGGACATCGGCATCGACACCCGCACCGTCTTCGCGGGCATCCGCTCGACCTACACGCCGAAGGACCTCATCGGGCGCCTCACCGTCATGGTCGCGAACCTCGCGCCGCGCAAGATGCGCTTCGGCGAATCCCAGGGCATGGTGCTCGCCGCCGGCGACGGCAGTTCCATCTACCTGCTCGCCCCCGAGGCCGGCGCCACGCCGGGCATGCGCATCAAGTAGCGCGAAAGGAAAGGGCCCGCCGGTCGCCCGGCAGGCCCTCGTCCGTGAATCGCGCGCCTTGCGGGGAGCGGATCAACCCATCGAGAGGTCGACCGTCTCGTCGTTCTGCTGGAATTCGCCGGCACCGGACTGGGCCACCACGATCGGCTGGTCCGCACCGTAGGTCATGTCGTAGACCGCATCCTGGGGAGTCTCCGCGGCAACGACCGCCACGGGCTGCCCGGGAGCCGCCACTTCGACGCCGCGAGTATCCGCGCTCGCCGGCACGAAAGCCATCGAAACCGCCACCACCGCCGCCGCCACCATCGACACCGTGATCTTCGTGTTCATGTTCTTGTCCCCTTCCCTGTTCGTCTCCGACCCGGCCGCCCGACCGCGTCTCGTGAGGTGAGCCCATCGTGATCGCCGCCGCCCGGGCGGGCTGTGACGCACGCCACAACGCGACATTTCACCCGTAACCCTTCAGAATATTTTCATGACGCGGCGCAAACCCCTTTCCCCGCCTCCCTATTCCACTTCGCGCGAAGCGCTCGAACGCGAGGTGGAAGTGGAGGTCTTCCGCGCGAGCGGGCCCGGCGGCCAGCACGTCAACAAGACGGAGTCGGCCCTGCGCCTCGTGCATCCGCCCTCGGGCGTGGTGGTGATCGCGCAGGATTCCTCGAGCCAGCACCGCAACCGCGAGATCGCCTACGAGCGGCTGGCCGAACGGCTCGAGCGGCTCAACTACGTGCCGCCCAAGCGGGTGGCCACGAAGCCCACTCGCGGCTCGAAAGAGCGCCGCCTGGGCGGCAAGAAGCAGCGCGGCGAGACCAAGCGTGGGCGCGGACGGGTGTCGGGCGATGAGTGAGGGGCACGCGGCCCGACGCCTTCGCGTGCGCGGCCGGGTGCAGGGCGTGGGCTACCGCTGGTCGATGATCGAGGAGGCGAAGCGGCTCGGCGTTCACGGCTGGGTGCGCAACCGCCGAGACGGCAGCGTGGAAGCGGCGGTCGCGGGCCCGGCGCTCGCGGTGGAAGCGATGGTCGCCTGGGCGAAGGGCGGGCCGCCGGGATCGACCGTGACCTCGGTGGAGGAAACGGCCGAGGCGGGCCCCCTGGAACCGGGCTTCGTGCAGCGACCGACCGAGTAGACGCTCGTCGCGCGCGGTCCGCCCTAGTACACCACCTCGACGTTCGGCTCGGTGAGCCAGTCGGCGAGCGAGGCGAGCAGCGGCTCCGACACCTTCACGCGGTAGGCGTCCGGCAGCCGGATGTCGCATTCCCCCCCGGCGTTGCGGTAGCGGATCGACACCGCGCACTTGCCGCCCGCGTAGGGCGCGAGGATCGCCTTCAGCTTCGCCGAGTCGGCCTGCCCGTTGATCGACAGGCGCAGCGCGCGCGCGTAGTGGCTGCGGACCTGCGCGAGCTCCATGAGCTCGTCCGCCGTGACGCGCATGCCGCCGGAAAAATCGTCGTGCTGCACGCGCCCCTTCACGACGACCACCTGGTCTTCCTGGATGGCCGCCCGGCGCTCGTGGAAAAGCTCGCCGAACACCGCGACCTCGACGCGGGCCGTGCCGTCGTCCAGCTGCAGGATGGCCATGCGCCCGCGGCGCGAGTTGCGCATGGTGACGCCGTAGATGACGCCCGCGGCCATCTGCGGCTCGTTGGCCGGCACGAGGCTCGCGAGCGGCGTGCGGGCGACGCGCCGGAGCTCGTCGCGGTAGGAATTGAAGGGGTGGCCGCTCAGGTAGAAGCCCAGGCTCTGCTTTTCCGCGAGGAGCCGCTCGCGCTCCGGCCAGGGGGGCGTTCGCTGCAGCTCGAACACCTCCGCCGTCGCTTCCTCCGCGCCGCCGAAGAGGCTCGTCTGCTGCTTGAAGTGCTCGCCCTTCTCCGCGAGCTCCAGCGCCGCGCCCAGGGAAGCGAGCAGGCTCGCGCGATTGGGTTCGAGCGCGTCGAAGGCCCCCGCCTTCACGAGCGCCTCCATGGCCCGCCGGTTCACCACGCGGCGGTCGACGCGGCGGCAGAAATCGCCCAGGTCGCGGAACGGGCCGCCCGCTTCGCGCGCCGCCACGAGATTGGCGATGGCCTGCTCTCCCGTGCCCTTCACGGCGCCCAGGCCGTAGCGCAGGCGCTTCGCGTCGAGCGGCACGAAGCGGTAGCCCGATTCGTTGATGTCCGGCGGCAGGACCGTGAGGCCCTGCAGCTTCGCGTCGTCGTGGAAGAGCTGGACCTTGTCCGTGTCGTCCATGACCGCCGACAGGTTGGCCGCCATGAACGCCGAGAGATGGTGCGCCTTGAGGTAGGCGGTCTGGTAGGCGACGAGCGCGTAGGCCGCGGCGTGCGACTTGTTGAAGCCGTAGCCCGCGAACTTCTCCATGAGGTCGAAGGTTTCCTGCGCCTGCGGCTGCGTGAGCCCGTTCTTCAGGGCCCCCTCGGTGAAGATGGCGCGCTGCGCGGCCATCTCCTCGGGCTTCTTCTTGCCCATGGCGCGGCGCAGCAGGTCGGCGCCGCCGAGCGTGTAGCCGGCCAGCACCTGCGCGATCTGCATCACCTGCTCCTGGTACACCATGATCCCGTAGGTGGGCCCCAGGATCGGCTCCAGGCGCGGGTCCACGTACTGCACGCGCTGGCGGCCGTGCTTCCTCTCGATGAAGTCCGGGATCAGGTCCATCGGGCCGGGGCGGTAGAGGGCCACGAGCGCGATGATGTCCTCGAAGCGGTCGGGCTTCAGGCGCTTGATGAGGTCCTTCATGCCGCGCGATTCCAGCTGGAAGACGGCCGTCGTGTTGCCGCGGGAGAGCAACTGGTAGCTCGCCGGGTCGTCGAGCGGGATCGACTCGAGGCGGAAATCGCCGTGGCCGAGCGCGTGCACGTAGCGCACCGCCCGGTCCAGGATCGTGAGCGTGGTGAGGCCCAGGAAGTCGAACTTCACCAGCCCGACCTTCTCCACGTCGTCCTTCATGTACTGGCTGATGACGGCGGTGGAGCCTTCGGCGCAGTAAAGCGGCGTGAAGTCCGTGAGCTTGCCCGGGGCGATGACGACGCCGCCCGCGTGCATGCCGACGTTGCGGGTGAGGCCCTCGAGCGCCCGGGCGAGGCGCATGAGCTCGCCGACCTCCTCCTGTTCGTCGACGAGCTGCTTCAACTGCGGCTCCGCCTTCATCGCGGCCTCGAGCGTGATGCCCAGCTCGAAGGGAATCAACTTCGCGATGCGGTCGACCTCGCCGTAGCCCATGCCGAGCACGCGGCCGACGTCGCGCACGACGGCCTTGGCGGCCATGGTGCCGAAGGTGGCGATCTGCGAGACGCATTGCGGGCCGTACTTGGCGCGAACGTATTCGATGACGCGGTCGCGGCCGTTCTGGCAGAAGTCGATGTCGAAGTCGGGCATCGAGATCCGCTCGGGGTTCAGGAACCGCTCGAAGAGCAGGTCGTAGCGCAGCGGATCGAGGTCCGTGATGCCGAGCGAATAGGCCACGAGCGAGCCCGCGCCCGAGCCGCGCCCCGGCCCCACGGGCACCCCGTTCGACTTCGCCCAGTTGATGAAGTCGGCCACGATGAGGAAGTAGCCCGCGAAACCCATGTGGATGATGGTCTTCGCCTCGAACTCCAGGCGGTCGCGGTAGCGCGGGAAGGCCTCGGCACGCGCGGCCTCCTCCGGGTAGAGCACCGCCATGCGATTCCCGAGGCCGGCGCGGGCCGCCTCGCGCAGGTAGTCCTCGATCGTCTCGCCGCCCGGCGTCGGGAAGTCCGGCAGGCGGGCCTTGCCCAGCGCGAACTCGTAACTGCAGCGCCGGGCGATCTCGACCGAATTCTCGAGGGCCTCGGGCAGGTCCGAGAAGAGCTCCGCCATCTCGGCCTGGGTCTTGAAGTACTGCGAGGGCAGGAACTGCTTCGGGCGCCGGGCATCCCCCAGCACGTAGCCCTGGGCGATGCACACGCGCGCCTCGTGCGCGTCGAAATGCTCCGGCTTCACGAACTGGATGGGGTGCGTCGCGACGACGGGGAGCCCCAGCTTGCCGGCGAGCGCCGCGGCGCGGGCCACGTGGGCCTCCTGGCGCGCGGGATCGGCCCGCTGGATCTCGATGTAGTAGGCGCCGGGGAAGTCGGCGGCCCATTCGCGCGCGAGCGCCGCGGCCTGCGCCTCGTTGCCGCCTTCGAGGGCCGCGCCCACGTCGCCGGCTTCCGCGCCGGAGAGCACGATGAGTCCCGTGGCGCCCTTGAGCCACTCGCGCTTCACCTCCGCGCGTCCGCGCCAGATGTTTTCCGTGTAGGCCCTCGAGAGCAGTTCGCACAACTGCAGGTAGCCCTCGCGGTTGCGGCAGTACACCGCCACGCGGTGCGGCAGGTCGCGGTTCTTCCCGTGGGTGAGCCAGAGGTCGCAGCCGATGACCGGCTGGAGCCCCCCGGCGCGCGCGGCCAGGTGGAACTGCACGGCGCCGAACAGGTTGGCGACGTCGGTGATCGCGAGGGCCGGCATGCCGTCCGCGGCCGCCGCCGCGACGGCCTCGTCCACGCGCGCCATCCCGTCCACGATCGAGAATTCCGTGTGGAGGCGCAGGTGGACGAAGCGGGGAGCGATCATGCGGGACGGTTCTCGCGAGAAGCCCCCGGATTTTACACCGCCGAGGGCCCTCGCCCCGTCGCCCGCGCCGGACGGGGATCGACTAACGCCGCTCGGCGAAGAAGCGCCGGAGGAGGTCCCCGCAGGGACCGGCGAGCACGCCGCCTTCGAACACCGTCTGGTGGTTGAGCTTCGCCTCGCCCGATAGCGCGACGGCGCCGCCGCAGGCACCCGTCTTGGGGTCGCTCGCCCCGAAGACCACGCGGGCGAGGCGCGCGTGCAGCATCGCGCCCACGCACATCGCGCAGGGCTCGAGGGTCACGAAGAGCTCGCACCCGGTGAGCCGGTAATTGCCGAGGCGGGCGGCCGCGTCCCGCAGCGCGACGATCTCGGCGTGGGCCGTGGGATCGTGGGTGCCGATGGGGCGATTCGACCCACGCCCGATCACCACGCCCTCCTTCACGACGACGGCGCCCACGGGCACCTCGCCTTCGCCCGCCGCCGCTTCCGCCAGGGCGAGGGCCTGCCGCAGGAAGTCCTCGTCGCCCGGGCCGCTCACGTGCCCTCCTCCGCCAGGCATTCCTCGAGGATCGAGAGGGCGCGATCCATCTGCGCCTCGGTCGTCACGAGCGGCGGCGTGAGCGTGAGCACGTTGCCCATCGACGTCTTGAAGGACAGGCCCTTGTCGAGCGCACGGTAGAGGATCCGCTCGGCCGCCCCGTTCGCCGGTTCGCGCGTCTCGCGGTCCTTCACCAGCTCCGCGCCGAGCAGGAAGCCGCGGCCGCGCGCGTCGCCCACCAGGGGGAAGCGGTCCTTCCAGCCGGCCATCCGCTCGAGGGCGGCCGCACCGACCCGAGCCGTGTGGGCGACGAGGTCCTCGTCGTCGATCACCGCCAGCGTCGCAAGCGCCGCGGCCGCGGTGACCGGGTTCTTCTCGTGCGTGTAATGGCCGAAGGCGAAGTCGCCCGCCACGTCGAGCCCCTCGCGGCACACGGCCGCGGCGATCGGGAGGATCCCGCCGCCGAGCGCCTTGCCCATCACCACGATGTCGGGGACCACGCCATCGTGGTCGCAGGCGAGAAAGCGGCCGGTCTTGCCCAGGCCCGTCGGGATCTCGTCGAAGATGAGGAGCGCGCCATGCTCGTCGCAGGCCTCCCGCACCGCCTGCCAGAAGCCCGGCGGCGGCACGTAGGGCACGGCCCGCGCGGGCTCGGCCACCACGGCGGCCACGTCGCGTTCGCGTTCCAGCACATAGCGCACCATGCGCGCGCACGCGAGCTTGCAGGTCGCGAGCGGGGGGGCGCCGTCCGGGCCCGTCCGGTAGCCGTAGGCGCACCCGTAGCAGGCGAAGGGCGCGACGTGCTCCGCGCCGGGCAGGAGAGGCCCGATCGGGCCCGAGCGGAAGAGCGATTCGCCGCCCACGCTCGCGGCCCCGAAGCCGGCGCCGTGAAAGGCGTCCCAGAAGGAAATCGTCTTGAAGCGGCCCGTGGCGGCGCGCGCCACCTTGAGCGCGACCTCGAGGGCATCCGAGCCGCCGGTCGTGAAGAGCACCTTGCCGCCCGCGAAGGGCGCGCGGCGGACCAGTTCCTCGGCGAGCCGCACGGAAGGCTCGCAGGTATAGCGGCGCGGCGCGAACGGCAGCGCGTCCAGCTGCGCCTTGATGGCGGCGACCACGCGCGGATGGCCGTAGCCCACGTGATGCACGTTGTTGCCGTGGAAATCCATGTACCGCCGACCGGCCGTGTCCTCGATCCACAATCCCTCGGCCTTCACGATCGTGTTGAGGCACGGCGTCGAAACCGACTGGGTGAGGAACGCGGCGCGGTCGCGCTCGAGCAGCGAGCGCGCCGGGGCGTCCAGGGTCCGGGCTTGCCACGCGGCACGCAGGCCGCCCTGGTTGGTGTCGCTTTCCGCCGGGGCGGGCCTCACGGGACCTTTGACTTGTCGCAACGCGCAGCTCCGGGCTATGGGGGATCGTCATGGTATCTCGGCACGCTCACCAGGGGCGATGGCCATCCGTCCGCCCGGGAGGCGGCAGCCATGAACATCGAAGGCATCGTCACGCGGGTCACGCTCCAGCTCGTCGTGGCCTACTCGTTCGCGGCGGCCATCGCCGCGTGGCTGCTGATGCCCCATCGCGGCGACGACCCCGTCGCCTACTGGATCGTCATCCCGACGGCGGTGATGGTCTCCACCGGCATCGCCTACCTGCTCGCGCGGCGCGGCCGGGCGCGGCTCGGCGCCGCCATCGCCCTCGTCGCCTGCTACGCGGCGCTCGTGGGCTATGTCGTCTTCACGGGTCTCGGCCTGCGCAGCTACGCCCTCACGCTCGGCTGCGTCCTCATCGCCGCCTCGAGCACGCTCGTGGGCCATCGCGCGGGGATCGCGGCGACCGTCATCGGCATCGCCTCGGTCATCGCCCTGTTTCTTCTCGAGAAGGCCGGGCTCGTGACGGACCTCTCGGTCGTCCAGGCGATCCCCCCCATCAACATCATGGTCGTCTACGGCATCGCCTTCGCGGCCGTCGGCACGCTGTCGCTCGCCTTCTCCCGGGCCTTCGGAACGGCACTGCAGACCACCCGGGACCAGGAGGCCCGCTTCCGCCACCTGCTCGAGGCGGCCCCGCTCGGCTACCTCCTGCACCGGGATGGAAGGATTCTCCTGGCGAACCAGCGGGCCGCGCGAGGCACAAGGCATCCCTCGGCGGAAGCGATGGTCGGCCTGGACATCCAAGCCCTCCTCCCCGCCGCGGACCCGCAAGCGACCCGATCGCGCCTCGCGCAGGCCATGGCCCTGGAGCCGGGGCAGACGCTCCCCCCCGCGGAATACGAGATTCCGGACCTCCGCGGAGGCATGCGCCGCGTCTCGCTGCTCACCATGCGGATCGAGATGGCGGATGGCCCGGCCCTCCTCACGGTGATCCGCGACGTGACGCAGGAAAGGGCCGCGGCCGACGCGCTCGCCCACGCCAAGCGCGCCGCCGAGGAAGCGAACCGCGCCAAGAGCGAATTTCTCGCCACCATGAGCCACGAGATCCGCACGCCGCTGAACGCGGTCGTCGGCCTCTCGCAGCTCGCCCGCAACCCCAGCCTCGATCCGTCTCGCCGGGCCGACTACCTGGACAAGATCGAGGCGGCCTCGCAATCGCTGCTCGAACTGATCAGCGACATCCTCGATTTCTCGAAGATCGAGGCCGGCGCCCTGAAGCTGGAGGCGACGGACTTCGACCCCCGGGTGGAACTGGCTCGGCTCGAACGCCTCCACGGTGTCCTCGCATCCGCGAAGGGGCTCGTGCTCGCCACGCGGGTGGATGCCTCGGTCCCTGCCTGGCTGCGCGGCGATCCCGTGCGACTGCGCCAGGTGGTGGGCAACTTCCTGTCGAACGCGGTGAAGTTCACCGAGAGCGGCCGCATCGAAGTGCGTCTCACGGTTCCCGGCGCGGGGCGGCTGCGGATCGAGGTGGAGGACACCGGCATCGGCATTCTCGACGAGAGGCTTCAGGATATCTTCCGGCCGTTCACGCAGGCGGACAGCTCGACCACCCGCCGCTACGGGGGCACCGGGCTGGGCCTGTCGGTATGCGGGAAGCTCGTGGCGCTGATGGGCGGCACGCTCGGCGCGAGTTCGCGCCCGGGCCTGGGCAGCGTGTTCTGGGCCGAGATCCCGCTCGTCGAGGGCCAACGCCCGCAACCCTCGTCCCGGGCGGACGAACCGCCGGCGACGGCGAACCTCGCCGGCGCGAAAGTTCTCCTGGTCGAAGACAACGAGATCAACCAGCTGGTCGCCCTGGCCGCCCTGGAGGATCTCGGCGTCGCGGCGACGCTCGCCAAGGACGGCGAGGAGGCGCTCGCGATACTCGAGCGGACGGGACCGGCTTTCGACGCCGTGCTGATGGACCTGCACATGCCCGGCATCGACGGTATCGAGACCACGCGGCGGCTGCGGGCACGCTACCCGGCCGGGACCCTTCCCGTGATCGCCCTCACGGCCGCGGCTTTCGACGACGATCGCCAGCGCTGCCGCGAGGCGGGCATGGTGGATTTCCTGGCCAAGCCCTTCGAGTTCGAGCGACTTCAGGCCGTCCTGGCCCGCTGCATCCGGCGTTCACCCTGAGCCGCCTGCCTCAGTCGAGCAAGCCCGCGGCCACGAGTCCTTCCCGGCCTTCGGGGTGGCGGCAATCGATCTCCTCGAACTCGTTGATCCGGTCGATCTCCGTGCCCATGGCGATGTTGGTGACCTTCTCGAGAATGACCTCCACGACCACCGGCACGCGGTGTTCCAGGGCGAGTCGCCGCGCCTCGACGAGCGAGTCCTTCAGCTTGTCCGGGTCGGTGACGCGGATGCCCTTGCAGCCCATGCCCTCCACGACCTTCATGTGGTCGACGCCGTAGCCCTTCAGCGCGGGGTCCGTCACGTTCTGGTTGTCGAAGGCGAGTTGCACGCAGTAGTCCATCTCGAACCCGCGCTGGGCCTGGCGGATGAGGCCCAGGTAGCTGTTGTTCACCAGCACCTGCACGTAAGGCAGGCCGAACTGCGCGCCGACGGCAAGCTCCTCGATGAGGAACTGGAAGTCGTAGTCGCCGGCGAGACCCACCACCGGGCGGGTGGGATCGGATGCGACGACGCCGAGCGCGGCGGGCACCGTCCAGCCGAGGGGACCCGCCTGGCCGCAGTTGATCCACTGGCGCGGGCCGTACACGTGCAGGAACTGCGCCCCGGCGATCTGAGACAGGCCGATCGTCGTGACGTAAGTGGTGTCGCGGCCGAACGCGGCGTTCATCTCCTGGTACACGCGCTGCGGCTTGATGGGGACGTTGGGGAAGTCGGTCTTGCGGTGCATGAGGCGCTTCCTCTCTGCACACCGGCCCGCCCACGTCGAGCGGTCGGGAAGGCGCCCGGCCGCCTTCATCTCGCGGGCCACCTCGACGAACAGCTCCAGCGCGGCCTTCGCGTCGGAGACGATGCCGTAGTCCGGCTCGAAGACGCGGCCGATCTGCGTGGGCTCGATGTCCACGTGGACGAATTTGCGGCCCTTCGTGTACGTCTCCACGGAGCCCGTGTGACGGTTGGCCCAGCGGTTGCCGATGCCGAGCACGAAGTCGGAGGCGAGCATCGTCGCGTTGCCGTAGCGATGCGAAGTCTGCAGGCCGCACATGCCGGCCATGAGCGGGTGGTCGTCGGGGATGGTGCCCCAGCCCATCAACGTCGGGATCACCGGCACGCCGGTGAGCTCCGCGAACTCGACGAGCAGGTCCGAGGCGTCGGCGTTGATGATGCCGCCGCCGGCGACGATGAGCGGACGCTCGGCCTCGCCCAGCAGGGCGAGCGCCTTCTCGACCTGGGCCCGCGTCGCGGCCGGCTTGTAGAGCGGCAGCGGCGAATAGGTTTCGTCGTCGAACTCGATCTCGGCCATCTGCACGTCGACCGGCAGGTCGATGAGCACGGGGCCCGGGCGGCCCGAGCGCATCAGGTGGAACGCCTGCTGGAAGACGCGCGGCACCTGCGCGGGCTCCCTCACCGTCACCGCCCACTTGGTCACGGGCTTGGCGATCGACTCGATGTCGACGGCCTGGAAGTCCTCCTTGTAGAGGCGCGAGCGCGGCGCCTGCCCGGTGATGCACAGGATGGGGATCGAATCGGCCGACGCCGAGTAGAGGCCCGTGATCATGTCCGTGCCTGCCGGCCCGGACGTGCCGATGCACACCCCGAGGTTGCCGGCCTTCGCGCGGGTGAACCCTTCCGCCATGTGGGAGGCGCCCTCCACGTGGCGGGCGAGGATGTGGGTGATGCTGTCGCGGCGGCGCAGCGCCGCGTAGAGCGGGTTGATGGCGGCGCCCGGTACCCCGAACGCGGTGGAAATGCCTTCCCTCTCCATCACTCTCACGGCGGCTTCGGCGGCGGTCATGCGGGCCATGGAATTCTCCTCGTATCGGTTGATGGTTGGACTTTCCGGATGGATCGCATGGTGGCGGGGGAGCCGCGGCACGGGAATCCCAAGGGGCCTATATCTGCTATTCCTGTTTGGAATGACCCGGTGCAGAATGCCGCCCATGGACCGGATCGCCGCCAACCGCATCTACCTTCGCGTCGTGGAGGCCGGCAGCTTTTCCAAGGCCGCCGCCGACCTCGGCATCACCCAGCCGACCGCCACCAAGGCGGTCGCCGCCCTCGAGAAACGCCTGGGCGCGCGCCTGCTCAATCGCGACACGCGCGGGGTGAGCCCCACGCAGATCGGCCTGCTCTACTACGAGAAGTGCAAGGTCATCCAGCGCGAGATCGAGGAGGCGGACAGCCTGCCGAAGCTGCTGCAATCGCAGGTGGCCGGCGTGCTGCGCGTGGGCACGTCGGTCGCCTTCGGACGTCGCGCGCTCACGCCGATCCTGCTCGATTTCATGCGCCTGCACCCGGACCTGCGTGTCGACCTCGCCGTCGAGGATCGCTACGTGAACCTCGTGGAGCAGGGCATCGAGCTTGCCGTGCGCATGGGGCCGCTGGCCGATTCCACGCTGGGGGCGCGTTACCTGGGGACGAACCCGTGGGTCACGGTGGCGACGCCCCGGTACCTCGCGCGAACCGGCACGCCGGCCGAACCGGCGGACCTGGCGAAGCACGAGTGCCTCGTCTACAGCAGCGTCCAGGGCAACGACGTCTGGCACTACGCGGATGCGCGCGGCAAGCGGGTCGAGGTGTCGGTGCACGGCCGATTCCGCTCGAACAACCTGTCGGCCGTCCTCGCCGCGACCCGGGCGGACATGGGCATCGCGATCCTGCCGCGCTACGTGGCGCGCGAGGCCCTGGACCGCGACGAGATCGTGCCCCTGCTCGAATCCTGCCAGTTGCCTGCGCAGGAAATCCATGCGGTCTACCCCTCGCCGAAGCTGGTGTCGGCGAAGGTGCTCGCGCTGGCGGGCTATCTCGCCGAGCGCCTGGCCGGCGAATGGTGGCGGACGAAACCCGCCTGAGGCGCGCCGGCTAGAAGCTGGCCGCGAGGCCGACGGAATTTCCCGAGACGTTCTCGCCCGTGAGGTGGCGGAAGACCAGCCGCACGCGCGTCACCCACAGCGGCTTGTTTCGGCTGGTATCGAGCTCCAGGCCGATGCCCCCGGTGGTGAGCTTGTTGAAGCCCAACGCCCCGCGCATGTCGCCGTAGAAGACCGTGTGGGCGGCCTCCAGCACGTAGCGGATGGGGCGGTCGAGCGCCGTGAACCCGGTGGGCGCGCGCCACCGCGCCCAGGCGTTGAAGCTCTGCGCCGTCGAGTTTCCCTCCACCCCCTCCGACGTGTCGAAAGTCTTCATGCGGATGTTGGTGTAGCGCAGCTCGAGGTCGATCTCGTGGTCCGGCCGCACGCGTTCCCAGTCGAGCATGAGCGAACCGCCGTAGCCGTACGAATTGAGCCGCCCGTTCTGGAGGAACGCGATCTCCCTGTCGAACTTCTGGTTGATGAAGCGGCTGCCGAGCGACACGTCGCTCTCCATGTGGCCCAGGGCGAAATTGAAGATCGGGCGGACCACCCAGTCCGGCGCGATGGGGACATCCCAGCCCACGCCGCCCGAGCCCGCCACGCTGTTCCACTTGACCGGCAGGCTGCGCGACTCGGTGCCGTTCGACGCGACGAACTTCGGGTCGTAGCGGCTGCCCGAGATCGTGCCTTCGAGGAAGAGCGGCGTGTCCTTCGGGTCGTAGGTGAAGCCGCCGCCCAGGCCCGTCATGCCGAGCTTGGGGTTGTCCGTCTCGGACTGGCGGATCGACAGCGAGCTGGTGGTGACGTCCGGGATGAGCGCGAAACCCATCAGCGTGAGGATGCCGTCAGCGCGCTTCTTGACGTTGGCGCCCGGGACGGTGAAGTCGCCCAGGAACTGGGCGCCGGCCGCGAGTGGCGCGAGCGCGGTCGCGATTCCGGCCACGAGGCAGGAGAAGGGTCGCATGCGAGGGGCGTGTTTGTCGGGAGGGGCCGCCATTCTGCCTGAGGCGCTCACGCGGCACCACGGCCCGGCTCGCGGGTGCGTGCGGCGGCGGACGAAACCGGGCTGAGGCGCGCCTATCCCGCCTTCATCTGCCGGCTTTTCGCGAGCACCTCGTCCCGCAGCATGTCGAACCGCGCCTCCAGCTCCTGCGCCACCGCCCCGGCGACTTCCGCGGCGGACCCTTCCCGTTCCTGGCGGGGCGATTTGCCCCATTGCTCCAGATAGGCATCCGAACCGGCGAGGCCGCGTTTCATGGCCGCGAGGTCGATCAGTTCCTGGAAACGCTTGCCTAGGGCCACCTTGCGGACGATTCCCGCTTCCCTCGCCTCGACCACCGAGGGGATTTCCTGCCAGCACATCACTTGATACGTCGCCATTTTGCGTCTCCTTTCCTTGAATTGCCGATCGTCGAGTTCCCGCCGCCGCCGACTTCCAGGCCGCATCGGGGCGATTGCACCGACACGGCATTCTCATATAGATTCGGCGTTGAACCGGTGCCGCGACGCTGAGGATCACGCGATGCGCGCGGGAGGTTCGCCAACCCGGTCACTGCCTCGCATTCTCCAAGCTGCCCCGCCGCAGCGCCAATGCCCCCGCAGACTGATGCCGCAAGAGCGGCCGCGCTGTCTTCACGAGGGGCAATGCCATGCACACACAGGCCGCATTCGGGGTGGACCGGCGACGGCAGATCATCGATTTCATGTCGGATTTCACGCTCGAGACCACCCCGGGATCCGCCGCCAAGGTCCCGGACTTCCGCGCCCATGCAAGGGCCGGAGCGACCCTCTACATCACGTTCCTCGAGGGGTCCGACTTCGACGCCACCGTCGCGGTCGCCCGCCGGCTCCGCAGCGAGGGGTTCAATCCGGTACCCCACCTGACGGCACGAAGCATCGCCGACGAGCGCGCCCTGGAAGGAATTCTGGCGAGGCTCACCGGCGAAATCGGCGTCCACCAGGTGCTTTGCATCGCCGGGGCCGGCAAGACGCCCGCGGGGGCGTTCAGCGACACCCTGCAGCTGCTCGGCACCGGTTTGTTCGACAAGTACGGAATCTCGCACATCGGCGTGGCCGGACACCCCGAGGGAAGTCCCGACATTCCCGACGAGGCCGTGAGCCAAGCGCTCGACTGGAAGAACCAGTTCGCCAGCCGGACCGCTGCCCGCATCTACCTGGTCACTCAATTCTGCTTCGAAGCCGGGCCGATCATCGCGTGGGAAAAGCGCTTGCGGGCCGAGGGAAACCGGCTGCCGATCCGCATCGGCATTCCCGGCCTCGCCACGATCCGGACGCTGCTCGGCCACGCCAAGGCCTGCGGAATCGGCCCCTCCATGCACTTCCTGACCCGCCAGGCGATGAACGTCGCCCGGCTGATGAGCGTTGCCGCGCCGGACAGGCTGGTCGCGGACCTCGCCGCTTTCAAGGCCGGCGACCCCGGTTGCCTCATCGAAGGCGTGCACCTGTATCCGCTGGGGGGGCTGAAGAAATCGGCCGACTGGGCCCACGCCGTCGTGGATGGTCATTTCAAGATGAATCGCGATGGCCGGGGCTTCGAGGTCGAAATGCCGCACGCCTGACCCGTTCCGGCATGCCAGTGCCTGCGGCCGCTCAGGCATGGGCCAGGACAACGATGGCGACCACGGTGAGCGCGATCGCGGCGCTCTTGCGCGGGGTGAGGCGTTCCATGCCCAGCGCCAGCGAGATCAGCAGCGCGACCAGGAAGCTCATGTTCGCGATCGGCACGACCACGCTCGCCTCGCCGCGCGCGATCGCCAGGAGCAGGAAATTGGCCACGGCGAAGATGAGGAACCCGGAGACGATCGAGTACTTCACCTTGGCAATCGTCACCCGCATGCCCTTTTCCCGGAACACGGCATAGACGCCTCCCGCCAGTATCCAAACCGGGGCATTGACCAGCAGCAGCAGTTGGGGGTCCACGCCCTGCGATGTGGCCGACTTCGAGAGGATGCCGAAGCCGGCGCGCAACAGGGACGCGGCCACGACCAGCCAGAAGTACACGGCAAAGAGCCTCTGGCGCTTCGCGTCGCGACCGCGTTCGTAGAGCAGGACCACCGCGAACACGCCGAGCAGGACGCCCGCAACCTTGATCGCGGTGAGCGGCTCCGCCAGCAGGATCGCCGCCATCACCACCACGCCGATGGTATTGAGCCGGTAGACGGTCGAGGCGAGACCCACGTCGATGTGGGTGAGGCTCTCGATCAGGCAGAGGTTGGCGAGGGAAACCAGCAGCCCCGCGCCCAGGCCGTAGGCGAGTGTCCTGCCGTCGATCCGCAGGTCGGTGCCCATCGCGACCACGACCAGGCCTTGCAGCGCGGTCCAGACCACGCCCATGCCCAGCACGTACATGCCGCGTGAACGGTCTACCCGCGAGTAGCGCCGGAAAACGACATCGACCAGGCCGGCGAACAGCAGGCTCAGCAGCGCGAAGAGGATGGCGGCGCTCACGCGGGGTCTCGCCAGCGACGGGCCCTCGGCCCGTCAGGAGCCTCCGCGCTTCACCACAATGCCGTGGATCGTGTTGGCCGCCTCGTCGCCGCGATCGGCGGCATTGCTGAGGTGGCGATAGATCTCGCGCATCTTGAGCATGTGCACGGTATCGGATCCCCGGAACAATTCCCCGAGCGCCTCGCGGTAGGCCCGCTCCATGAGATTCTCGGCCTTCTTCGCCTTGATGGCGTGCTCGTTCGCCAGTCGCGGATAGCTGTCGAGCATCTTCGTCGCCTGGTGAAGTTCGCGCGCCTGGTCGTACAGGATCAGCACCAGCCGTTTGACGTGCTCGTCGGCGAACTTGAGCTGGTAAACCTCGAACTCGTAGACCGTCGTGTTGGCGTAATCGAGCACGTCGTCGATCGCGCGCGACAGGGCGAAGAGGTCCTCACGGTCGACGGGCGTCACGAAGGTCCGGTTGATCTCCTCGATCAGGACGCGGCGGATCTCGTCCGCCTCGTTCTCGATCTCCTTCACCTTCTGTCCATGGACGGGATCGAGCGTGCCGAGGAATCTCGTGAGCGCCTCGACGCCCTCCACCGTCTTCGCCGCCTGGTCGAATAGCAGCTTGAAGAAGTCCGTTTCCTTCCTGCCGAACAGCGCCATGGCGCCCTCCCTGGTTATCGCCAGAATTCCGCGACCGCGAACCGCGTCGTGGCGTAGGCCAGAGCGCTCAACGCCGCCACCGACGGGATCGTGATGATCCATGCTGCCGCCATGTGCTTCACCGGCGTCCAGCGCACCGCGTTCATCCTCGAAGCCGCGCCCGCGCCGATGATCGACGAGGATGCGATCTGGCTCGGGCTCACCGGGAAGCCCGCCACCGACGACGCGTAGATGATCGCCGCGGAACTGACCTGCGAGCTCAAGCCGTGAATGGGCCGGATGCGGTAGAGGCCGCCTCCCAGCGTGCGGATGATCCTCCAGCCCCCGGTCGCCATGCCCAGGGCGATGGCGGTGGAACAGGCGACGGTCACCCAGTGCGGAACCCGGAACCCGCCGTCAGCGCCCGGCTCGTAGAGCACGGCGAGTGATTCCGGCGCGAGCGGAAAGAGCATGAAGAGCGCCACCGAAATCAGTCCCATGCCAGCCTGCGCCGCCACCGATCCGTGGCTCATCGCCAGCCCGAACGCCGATAACGGCTGAAGGCGCAGCAGGTTCAGGTTGGCCGTGGTCGGTCGCGTGCTCCGGAGCATGGCCAGCAGGATGCGCGTGACGGCGAACGCGAAGGCGAACCCGAGCAGCGGCGTGAGGATCAGCACCTCGTAGATCCGCAGGACGTTTACCCACTGGATGGCCTCGATGTCGCCGCCCACGAGGGCAGCGCCGATCAGGCCGCCCACCATCGCGTGCGTGGAGCTCGTCGGCACGCCCCGGTACCAGGCCAGCACGTTCCACGCGATCGCCGACAGCACGGCGGCCAGGATGACGTGCGGCGACACGACACGCGGATCGATGATGCCGGTTCCCACCATCCGTGCCACGGCGGTGCCCAGGAGGTACGCGCCGGCGAAGTCGAACGCCGCCGCGGCGAGGAGCGCGCCGCGCGGCGACATCGCTCCCGACGAGATCACCGCGGCTACGATGGGGGCCGAGTCGTTGAACCCGTTGCTGAAGGCGAAGACCAGCACGAGGGCCACGATGGCCAGCGCGAGCACGAGTATCGAGTTATCCACCGCCGACGCCCCCGGCCGGCGCGCCGCGCCTCGCCCGACCCGCCCTCACAGTACCCCCAGGCGGCAGGCATCGACGAAGATGTCCTGGAATTCCGGCCGGGTGGCGAGTGCCACGTGCTCGATGTTGCGGGCGATGTCGAACGCGCGCGCACGCTCCGTCTCGGACATCAATGCAAGCTGCGCGCCCAGAAGCGCGGTGTTTCCGACGTAGCTCACGCGGGCCACGGGCACCGGCGGCAGCAGGCCGATGCGCACTGCGCTCTCGATGCTCACGTAGTTCCCGAACCCGCCCGAGAGCATCACCTCCTCGATCCGGTCGTCGGTGACGTCCATGATCCTCTGGAGCATCATCACGCCGCCGTAGATCGCCGCCTTGGCGAGCTGCAGCTGCCGGATGTCGTTCTGTGTGAGCAGCACGTCCTCGCCGCGCCCGCCCTGCGCCGAGCGCACGAGCACGAACGCCCGGCTCTCTCCGTCCTGGACGATGCGCGACCGGAGGGCCTCGGCCAGCGGCCGGACGCCGGGACGCCAGAGCCGGCCCGCGGCGTCGAGGATGCCCGCGTCGCGCATCTTCGCCACGGCGTCGATCAGTCCCGAGCCGCAGATGCCGATGGCCGGCGCATCGCCGATGACCTCGCAGGCGATGTCCTCGTCGATCGAAACGCGCTCGATCGCGCCCACCGCGCCGCGCATGCCGTGCCTCACCTGCCCGCCCTCGAAAGTCGGCCCGGCCGGCGCCGAACACACGAGCAGGCGATCGCGCGACCCTAGGACGACCTCGCCGTTGGTGCCGATGTCCACCAGCAGCCTGATGCTCTCGCTCTCGTAGATCCGGGTCGCGATGATCCCGGCGATGGTGTCGGCGCCGACGAATCCGGCGAGGATCGGGAGCAGGCAGACCCGTGCGTTGGGCGCCTTCTTGAGGGGGATCTCTCCGGCGGGGATGACGAGCGGATCGCGCACCACCGGCGCATAGGGCGCGAGTCCCACGTAGCTGGTGTCGATCCCGAGGAAGAGGTGGTGCATGCAGGTATTGCCGGTGACCACGATCTTGTAGAGATGCTCCGGCGCGACCTGGGCCTGCTGCGTCATCGCTCCGATGAACTCGTTGACCTGGTTCAGGATGCGGACCCGCAGCACCTGGAGCTTCTTGACGTCGAACTGGGCGTAGGCGATGCGGGACATGAGGTCGCCGCCGAACACAGCCTGGGTGTTCACGGCCCCCTGGGAGGCGAGCTGCTCTCCGGTACGCAGTTTGTGGAGCGAGCCCACCACGGTGGTCGTGCCGATGTCGAGCGCGAGGCCGTACATGTGTTCGCTCGTCTCGCCGGCCTCGATGTCGATGATCCGGTCCTGGAAGGTCGTAACCGTGAGGCGGCCAAGTTCCTCCCGCAGGACCGCAGGCAGCTTTCGATAGACGCTGAACGGCACGTCGCGGGAGGTGCCGGCTGGCAGGCAGGCCAGCACCTGCTCGATGTCCGAGGTCTGGTGGTTCTCGTCCTGCGGCGCCTCGGCGCGGATCACCCGCTTCTCGACGCCGCAGTCGAGCGGCATCGCGCCCGGTGAAAAGACGCCCGCGTCGGCCATGATCTGGTGCCCGAGCTCGTTGCGCACCGGCATCGCCGCGACCGTGCAATCGGCGACGACCGGCATCTGGCAGGAAAGCCGGTAGCGCTCCCGGACCCCGTCCGGACCCAGCTGGATCGTGTCCTGCAGCGTCGGCGGCGCGATTTCGCCCGACACCGCCCTCACCCGGCATGAACGACAGCGCCCGCGCCGGCCGCACGTCGCGGTGACGTCGATGCCGGCTTCGAGCGCCGCGTCGAGCACCATCGTGCCGCGCGCCACGATCCGGTGAGCCAGCTCGCGGGAACTGTCCGGGTCGACGAAGGTGACCTTGACGCCGTGAGTCATCGCTGCCCGGCAGGCGGCGGGCGCCGGGCCGAGCCGGGCACCGTGGGAGCGCGGAACGCCGACATGTAGTTGATCGCGTTCTCGTCGATGCCCAGCACCAGGTCGGAGGCCAGCTTGAAATCCGCGAAGTCCTTCGGCGGATTCTGCACCGGGTCGATCATCAGCGTATCGCAGCCGGCCAGGATCGACATGATGATGAATGCGTTGTTCGCGACCTTGCGTTGCGGCAGGCCGAACGAGGCGTTGCTGTGACCGCCGAAGATGTGCACCTGCGGATGCCGCTTCCGAATCTCGCGCACGGCCTCGAGATAGTGGGATCCGAAGGCGCTACCCGTCGAGACCGGAAACGCCAAAGGATCCAGGTAACGGTCCTGGATCGGGATTCCCGCCTGGTCCATCAACTGCATGAGTTCCTCGAGGTTGGCGACCCGTTCGTGCTCGTCCCTAGGCATGCCGTCGCGACCGCTCGCGTTCGCGAAGAGCAGCGCGTTCCGGGCCCTGGCCTCCTTGATCAGGTCCTGCCGGCCTTCCTCGAGGTTGACCGAGTTGATGGCCGGACGGCTGCGGGCGCCATCGTGCGCGCGCAGGCCGGTCATGATCGTCTCGGGGTCCGATGAGTCGATCGCGATCACCGCGTCGGTCATCTTCTGCACGACCGGTACCAGCCAGGCCATCGTCCGGTGGCGCACCTCGGGATCCACGGCGATCTCGTCGACGCACAGGTCGACGATGTTGGCGCCAGCCGCGGTCTGCGAATTGACAAGCCACGCGATGTAGTCGAGGTCCTTCCTGCGCACGGCGTGCGCCACGTGCGGGATCTGGAAGACCCGCAGCTTCGCCGGATCCGTCGGGTAGATGTCGGTGACGTCGAACAGGCGCCCGCCGCCGTCGGGCCCGGCGTATGCCACGCCGACCTTGCCGCCTTCGTGGATGATCCGCGGACCGTTGATCTTCAGGCGGCGCGTGGTGTTGAAGTTCTCGCCAATGATGTCAAGCACTCTCTTGCTCATCTTCGTTCATCTCCAGGAACTGACAGGGACATTTGCTGCGGTACTCGGAAGGCGGTCGCGCGCCCGCGGTCAATGCGCCGGGCGGAGCCCGTAGAGCCCGGTGCGCGACATCTTTGGCGTCATGGCATATCCCCCGTCGAGGAGCCGGGCGGGCAGCTCGACGCCCTCGAACAGGGAGAAAAGCGCCTGCTGGTCTTCCAGCGGCCATTCCACCTTCCGCCCCTCGACGCGACTGCTGTATCCCGGGCCCATGCGCCGCGAAAGCGCGAGTCCCTCGCCGAGCGCGCGCGCCGCCAAGCGACCTCTGAAATGCCCCGTCGCCGACTCGATCCCGAGCCATCCTGCGACTTCCATCATGTAGGCCTCGAGCGTCTTCCCGGCCGCCGCCAGGTTCTTCTGCGTGCCGTCGAAACGCGATCCCAGCGACAATATGAAGATCGCCACTTCGCCGCAGCCCGCAAGGCCGGAGGCGAACGTGGGACCCCGGAATCGCGTGCCGGTGGAAAGGTGGAGGCCCTGTTCCGTGCATCCGGATATTGGGACGCGTCGACAGCACACGGCCGGCCTTGCCGCCGACATGGCGAGCGCAGCCATCGCCTCGGCCATGTCGCGAACCTGGGCGCGGACGGGCGCGCCCTGGCGGTATCCCATCACGCGCAACAGGCGTTCGGCGGGAATCTCTATGCCGGGCAATGCCGGCGCCTCGAAGCCGTCCGGGCATCCCGGCTTCGTCGCGGAGGCAGGGGCGTTCATACCTGCACGGCGTCGTCGATCGGCTCCCTGCGCTTGTGGTCGCCGATCAGCTGCTCGCGCAGGAACTTCGACAGGTAGTCGATGGCGTAGACGGTAAGCACGACAAGGATGATGATCAGGCAGGCCTCGCGCAGCTCGTAGGCCCGAAGGCGGTCTCCCAGCAGGAATCCGATGCCGCCGGCGCCGACGATGCCCAGGATCGAGGCCGAGCGCACGTTGTGCTCGAACATGTAGAGTGTGTTCGAGAGCATCATCGGCAGGACCTGCGGCAGCACGCCGAACCAGATCCTGTGCATCCCGTTCCCCCCCAGGGACGTCACGCCGTCGATCTGCTTGCGATCGAGGTTCTCGATCGCCTCCGAGTAGAGCTTGATGAAGGTGCCGATCTCGACGATGGCGATCGCCATGATCCCCGCAAGAGGCCCCAGCCCGACCGCGCGAACGAAGATGAGCGCCCAGATCAGGTAGTCGAAGGAGCGAAGTAGGTCGGCGCCGCGTCGCGTGCCGAACTGGATCGGGCGCGAGCGCGTCATGTTCTTCGCAGCGAGGAAGCTCAGGGGCAGCGCGACGACCGCGCCCAGCAGGGTGCCGAGCAACGCCATCGCGACCGTCTCGCCGATGGCCTTGAGGAACATGCCCAGGCTTTCGTAGCCGGTCGGCGGGAACATCTGGGAGATCACCGTGTCGCCGAACTTCGCGACACCATGCAGGAAGTCCCCGGACAGGAAGCCGAACCGGTGAAGGCAGAAGAGCGTGAGGGCGGTCGCCGCGACCCAGGCCATCCACGCTTTCATGCGCTCGCGCAAGGGCGCGGCGAATGCGCCGGGGTTTCGGGCGCGCTCCTCGGCGATGTCCGCTTCGGTGATTTCGATCAGTTGCGAGGTCATGGGATGCGTCTCAATGTGAAAAGCTGGCCTTGCCGATGGCGCTGTGCCGGATCTTCTCGCTCAGCATGTCGATCGCCATGATCGTCGCGACAATGATCAGCAGGATCGCCCCGACGTCGGCGAAATAGAGCAGCTGGACCGCCGTGAACAGGTCGTGCCCGATTCCGCCGGCGCCGACGAACCCGACGATCGTCGCGCTGCGCACGTTGAGTTCGAAGCGCCAGAAGGTATAGGACAGGTAGTTCGGCAGGACCTGCGGCAGCACGCCGAAGCGCATTTCGTGGAACCAGTTGCCGCCGGAAGCGCGAATCCCGTCCAGTGGCAGCGGGCTGATGTTCTCGTTGACCTCGGCAAAGAGCTTTCCCTGCGCGCCCAGCGTGTGGGTTGTGATCGCGAGGACGCCGGCCACCGGCCCGATCCCGAAGGCGAACACGAACAGCAGTGCCCAGACAATGTCCGGGACCGTCCGGGCGATCTCGAGCACCCTGCGCGCGATCCAGTAGACGAGGTAGTTGTGCGCCAGGTTGCGCGCGGCGAAGAAACTGATCGCCCCGCCGATGAGGGTCCCCAGGATCGTGGCGAGGTAGGCCATCAGCAACGTGTTGAGCAGGCTGTTGAACCATTCCCCGGCGCCCCAGTACCAGGCGGAGAAATCCTGTCCGAAAGTGCCGAGGCGAATCGGAGGAAGCATCCGCGCGAGGAATTCCGACGCACGGGGAATGCCCTCCACGAGCGTCCAGAGGCTGAACTTCGTGGTGATCAACGCGGCGATCACGCATAGGGCGAAGACGCCCCCGAACAGCGCCATGGTGACCTGCTTCTTGCGCCGGTACACGGCATATTGCTTCTCGAAGCGCGCGACCACACCGCGTGCCACGGAAACGTCGGGTCCCGCATTTGGGTTCGTCACCATGGTGAACTCGGCCGCTCCTCAATTAGTGCGTCGCGTGCCGCCGGCGACCCCACGACCGGCGGCGCGCACCCCGCCTTGGTCACTTCTTTTTCCGCGCCGCGCGCTCGTCGACGGCGGCTTGGCACATCAACTCGTAGGCCTCGTGCTTGATCGGGACCATCCCCTTGGTGCGTCCCTGTGCGATCGACTCCGCGATCTTCATGTCATGATTCTGGAGTTCGGTGAAGAGCTTCTCGAGGTCCGCACGCATGGCTTTCGGCAGGTCAGTCCGGATCACGACCGGCGGCGACGGCAGCGTGGGCGATGTCCAGACGACGCGGATCTGTTCGCGCTTTAGCAGGCCCTTATTCATCATGGCCCTCAAGTTGCCGATGTTGTCGTCCTTCGAGGTCCAGGTGAACGCGCCGTCGTACGTTCCCCTGAGAACGCCCAGAACCGCCTGCGGATGGCCTCCGGCAAGCGGGCTCTTGAAGTACTCGTCGACCGGCTTGCCCATGGCCCGGAAGGCCGCCGTGGGAATCAGGTAGCCGGACCCGGAAAGCGGATCGGTCCGCGCGACGATCTTGCCCTTCAGGTCCTCGACCGTCTTGTAGGGGCTCTCGGCCTTCACGACGATCACCGAAACGTAACCCATCGTGCCATCGGGCTCCATCGCGGCGACCAGCGGCTCAACGCCGCCGTTGCTGTCCATGCGCGTCTGGCAATAGGAGAAACCGCTGAGCCAGGACAGGTGGACCTGCTTGGCGATCAGGGCGTTCATGACGCCGGAATAGTCGCTCGCCGTGTAGAGTTCCATCTTGACGCCGAGCTCCTTCTCCGCGAGCTTGATGAACGCGTCCATGCTCTTGACGGTGTTGCTCTGGGTCTCGACCGGGATGACGCCGTACTTGACGACCGGGAAATCCTTCTGCCAGCCCCCGATGTACTTGTCGGCAGCCGCCGCCGATAGCGGCAGGGCGCCGAGAATCGCCACCGCGACGGCACCGGCAATCTTGCGCAGGTTCTTGTTGACCATGATCCTCTCCTCCGTTTGTGACCTTGCTCGTTCGGTTTACATCTTCTCGACTTCCTCCGTGGGTGTTCGGTTGTTGCTCGATCGAAGGCCGGCCGGCCGGGCTGCAACCGGCCCTAGCCGACCTTGGCGACTTTCTCGTGACCCGGCTCCGCCGCGGCGGAGGTCGAGGTCTGCGTGGCGGTGAACGCCAGTTCGACGTCGTCGTCCGCGGGCTCGCCGGCGCCGTGCTCGCCGACGCCGTAGATCTCGCGCGCCATCGCATCGCTGAGATCCGAGGGCTTGCCGTCGAAGACGATCTCGCCCTTGCGCATGCCGATGATCCGGTCGCAGTAGTCCTTGGCCGTCTGCAGCAGGTGCAGGTTGCAGATGACCGTGATGCCATCCTCGCGGTTGATGCGCCGAAGGGCATCCATCACGATGGTCGCATTGCGCAGATCGAGCGAGGCGATCGGCTCGTCGGCGAGCAGGATCTTGGGTTCCTGGACGAGCGCGCGGGCGATCGCCACCCTTTGCTGCTGCCCGCCGGACAGTTCGTCGGCCCGGTGCAGCGCGTGCGACACCATGTCCAGGCGCTGCAGGGCCCGGATGGTGAAGGCACGGTCCTTCGGCGTGAACAGCAGGAGGAGCGAGCGCAGGGTCGGGTGGTAGCTGATGCGAGCCATGAGGACGTTGGTCATCACGGTGAGCCGGGGCACCAGGTTGAACTGCTGGAACACCATCGCGCACTGGGCGCGCCACTGGCGAAGGCGTTTGCCCTTCAACTTCGCCACATCGACGGGTGCGTCGAAGACACCCTCGACGAGAATGCGGCCGGAAGTCGGGTCGGCGAGGCGGTTTATCATTCTCAGCAACGTCGACTTCCCGGCGCCGGAACGACCAATGATGCCGATCATCTGGCCGGCTGGCACGTCGAAGGACACGTCGTTCACCGCGACGAGATCCCCAAAAGCCTTGCTCAATTTCTCGATTTTCAGCGCCATTCTTCCTCCTCCGAGGGGGAAAGAAACGTCCGGACCGCGATCCTGGCTCAGGCGGCCAGTTTTTCCGCCATGAGGCGCTTCACGAGATCCACGGCCTCGGGCGCATTGTCGCCGTAACCGTTGGCCCCGATCTCGGCGGCGAATTCCCGGGACACGGGGGCGCCACCGCATATCACGGGGATCGTCAGGCCTTCCTTCTTGATCTGGGCGACGATCAGTTTCATGAAAGGCATGGTCGTCGTGAGCAGCGCGGACAACCCGATGACGTCCGCATTCACCTTGCGTGCCGTCTCGATGATCATCTCGGCCTTCACGTTGACGCCGAGATCGATCACCTTGAATCCTGCGCCCTCCAGCATCATGCCCACCAGGTTCTTGCCGATGTCGTGCAGGTCGCCGAAGACGGTCGCGGTGACGATGATTCCCTTGGGCTCGGCCTTCGTGGCGACGATGATCGGGCGCAGGACCTCCACGCCCTGCTTCATCGCCCGGGCGGCCATCAGCATTTCCGGAACGAAGTACTCGCCCGTGGCAAAGAGGTCGCCGACTTCGCCCATCGGCGGGATCAGGCCTTCGTCGAGGATCGTGTTGGGCGAGTGCCCCTGCTCCAACGCCTTGTTGACCAGCTCCGCGCACAGCCCGCCCTCGAACTGCATCACGGAATCGTAGATCTCCTGCATCAGGGGCTTGCGGCCGACGGCCGCCTCCTCGCGCGCCTTCTCCTTGACCCCGTCGCTCGCGAAGCCCATGCCCATGAAGCCCTTGCCGCCGGCCGATTCCATGGCGACGCCCTCGGGACCGCTCAACACCTGGCCCGCGTACGGACGATCGCCCTCCCGGAAGCGCTTGACCGCCTCAATGGCGTATCGCACGTTTTCCACGGGAGTCTGCGCGCTGAAGCTGCAGAAATAGAGGAAGAACTTCTTCCCGTAGGGCCCGCGGCTGCCGACTTCCATGTATTCGTGCACGCGGCGCGTGATGTCCTCCCGCGAGCCCTTCTGCAGCAGGAGCGTGCCGACGCCGAAGCTGAGCCCGCAACCCTTCGTGTCGGCGTACTTGCGGATGCGCTCGGTGCCGATGCGGAAGCAGTCCGCATCCTGCACCTTGAGGTACTGCGGCGTGATGTGCAGCTTGATGTCCCAGTACTTCTCGGCGCTCTCGGCGAAGGCATCGCCCCACCAGTTGTCGCAGCGAAGCCCGGGACGGTTCCCGGTGAGCGCGCGCAGCTTGTCGAGGTAGGGGACGGAGAATTCCTGCACCATTTTCTCGGTGATGAACGGCAGGGAGCCGACCGCGTCCTTGCCGTTGGCGACGCTCGATCCCGGGATCATCTTGAAATAGGTGTTGATGTAGGGCGCCAGGACTTCCTCGACGAGCCAGTTCATCACCTTGTGCACGAACTGGGGCCGCTCTTCCATGGCGACGACCATCTTCTCGAACTGCATCACCTGCGCACAGAGGTTTATGGGCGCGCAGTAGTGGATGTGGTGCGCGAACCCGGTCAGTTCCTGGCAGATCCTGAGTGCTTCGAGGACCCAGGGCATGCGCCCCGACTTGAGCGGGTCGGGCGCCTTCATCCTCGCCAGGTCCTTCTCGCTGGCGATCAGCACGCGCGAGTTGTCGAGGGCCGGATAGAGGTCGTCGAACCAGGCCATATCGCCGCCGAGCGCTTCGGCCTCGACGGAGTAGACGTCCCAGACCATGTCGGGAACGTCGAAGCCGAATTCCTGCTGGACGTCGAGGCAGCCGCGAACGAAGAGCTCGGGGTCGCTGAAGAAGCGCCGGCCGTTGTGCTTGCCATAGGCCATGCAAAACTCGGCCATCTGGGTCGTGACGGGGATGAACTCGGCGTCCTTGCCGTCCATGATCGCCTTGTACTGGCGAATGCCCGCGCTGAAGTCGTACTTGTCGTACTTGTATTGGTATTGGGCCATCGGGGCTTCCCTCCTCTCAAACCGATTTCGCGACATTGCCACGCGCCGCCGGAGCGACGCAGGACAAAACGATATCCAGATTTGAAGAGGGCTAATGGCCTTGACCGCAAACTCCGCGAAACGCGCGGAGTTCCCCGTCGTTGCCGGAACGCCCGTTGACCACTTTCGATCTCGACCGCCGGCTTGCGCCCGTGCCAGTCGAACAAGTCCGGCAGATAGTAGGTAACGCATTCTGTCGTGTCAAGGCGCGAGCGCCGCGCCGTGCCCGGATCGCATTCGCAATCCATTCGCTTTGGAGTAGAGTCGGCGCAGGAGGTGGCGATGGGAAAGCCATTGTGGGACGCGCAAGTGCAGGGCGAATACCTCAGGCAGCGCGACGAAGCGATCGAGCGCCGCGTCGACCAGCGAGAGGGCACGACCGTCGCACGCGAGTTCGACGCGAACTGGGCGCAGCTACCCGCCGAGGAGCGCCAGGTGCTCGAGTTTCTCGTTCTCTCCCGCACTCGATCCTGCATCGGGCACTGCGCTGACCCGACACTCGTCCGGCTGGTCGAGCGAGGCATGCTCAGCTGGCCGCCTGGCGTGAGGCCGGTGTTGACCGACGACCTGGTGAGTGTGTTCACCGTGGCGCCCGCCCTGTGGGCCGTGCTCGCCGCGCGCCGGTCCACGCTTCTCGCCGCCGGTGAAGACGAGGCGCTCCGGCTTCATCGGTCGCAGGTTCAGTTCGAGGGTCGCCTGACGCCGCTGGCGTCGGTCGATGCGTCCGAGCCCGGCGCGCCTGTGGGATAGCCGCCGCGCCACGGCCTCATGAAGTCGCGGCTCATCGCCAAGGCAACGCTGCTGCTCACGACGCGATTGAACGATTCGATCGATTCGCCGCGTCCCCTTTCACTTTCCGAGTATCACCAATTTGCCGCCTGGCTGGACGCCAAGGGACTGACCTTCGCGGACATGCTCGATGGTGACGCCGGCGATTTCCTGCGCCCGCATCCCGCCGCGGAGCGCATCAGAAACCTGCTCGAGCGCTCCTGCGACGTGGATTCGCTTCTCGCCCATTGGCAGCGCATGGGCATCTGGGTCATCGGTGAACGGCAGCCGGGTTTCCCGACCCGCCTTCGCCGGCGACTGAAGACCGCCTGTCTTCCGCTGCTGTTCGGCGCCGGCCCCATGGACGCACTGGACCGTGGCGGCCTTTGCGTCGTGGGGTCACGCGACTGCACGGCGGAGGCGAGCCGGTTCGCCGAAACGGTCGGTGAACGCGCCGGGAAGCAAGGTGTCGTGGTGATCTCCAGCGACATGCGAGGCGTCGACCGGGGCGTGATTTCCGCGACGCTTGCCGCCGGCGGATCCGTGATCGGCGTCCTTTCCGACAGCCTCGAGAAGGCGGCTGCGAGCCGGCGTTACCGCACGGCACTGGCGGCGGGGCGCGCGACGCTGATCACTCCTTTCGCACCCGACATCCGTTTCGCGGTCGCCAATGCCATGCGCGCGAATCGCTACCAGTACGGATTGTCCGATGCCGCGATTGTGGTCGAGACGCGGCAGTCCGGGGGCATCTGGTCGGGCGCCGAGGAAAATCGCAAGCAACGGTGGGTACCGGCCTTCGTCAGGGCCGGCGAAAACGTCTGCCCGGGCAACAGCGCCCTGCTGCACCTGGGCTTGGTGCCGATCACCCAGCGTGAGATCGAGAACAGCGCCGACCTGGCCGCCCTGCTGGTCACGAGGGCATCGTCGCCCCCTGCTCCCAAGTCGCAGGGCTCGCCACGTCCGGATCTCTATTCGATCTTCTTGGCCGAACTGGCCCGCCTCGACCGATCGATCAGCGGCTCGGAAGAATCGGTGGCGCGGCATTTCGGAATCGAGTTGCCGCAAGCGCGCGCCTGGCTGGCCCGCGCCACCCACGAGAACGCCTGAATCCGGCGAGCCGACCGCTACTTGGAGAGGCCTGCGAGCACCTCGTCGAGCATCTTCTTCGCGTCGCCGAAGAGCATGCGGTTGTTCTCCTTGTAGAAGAGCGGGTTGTCGACACCTGCGTAGCCCGAGGCCATCGAACGCTTCATGACGATGGATGTCCTCGCCTTCCACACCTCCAGCACCGGCATGCCGGCGATGGGGCTTCCCGGATCCTCCTGCGCGGAGGGGTTCACGATGTCGTTGGCGCCGATGACCATGGAGACGTCCGTGTCCGGGAAGTCCTCGTTGATCTCGTCCATCTCCATCACGATGTCGTAGGGCACCTTCGCCTCGGCGAGCAGCACGTTCATGTGCCCCGGCATGCGGCCGGCCACGGGGTGGATGCCGAAGCGCACGTTGACGCCCTTCTCGCGCAGCACCCGCGTGATCTCGAAGACCGTGTGCTGCGCCTGCGCCACCGCCATGCCGTAGCCCGGCACGATGATGACGTTCTTCGCTTCGCGCAGCAGCTCGGCGGTCTCCGCGGCGGTGATCGAGGTCACCTCGCCCGCCGGCTGGCCGTCGGCCTTCGCGACGACGGCTCCCCCGCCCGTCCCGAACCCGCCCGCGATGACGCTGATGAAGTTGCGGTTCATCGCGCGGCACATGATGTACGAGAGGATCGCGCCCGAGGAGCCGACCAGCGCCCCCACGACGATGAGCAGGTCGTTGGAGAGCATGAACCCCGTGGCCGCCGCCGCCCACCCCGAGTAACTGTTGAGCATCGAGACCACGACCGGCATGTCCGCGCCGCCGATGGCCATCACCATGTGGATGCCGAAGAGGAGCGCGATCACCGTCATCACGACGAGCGGGGTCATGCCCGAGGCGACGTCCTTCGCCAGGATGAACTCGCGGCAGAAAAAGACGACGACAAGCAGGCCGACGAGGTTGAGCCAGTGACGCCCGGGCAGCAGGAGGGGCTTGCCGCCGATCTTGCCGGAGAGCTTGCCGAAGGCCACGAGCGAGCCCGAGAAGGTCACCGCGCCGATCAGGATGCCGAGGTAGATCTCGACCTCGTGGATCACCTTCTCCGCGCCGGTGAAGGCGATGGAAGTGTCGACGTAGCTCGCGAAGCCCACCAGGCAGGCCGCGAGACCCACCAGGCTGTGCATCAGCGCGACGAGCTCGGGCATCTGGGTCATCTGCACCGTGCGCGCGGCGTACAGGCCGATGGCCCCGCCCACGACCATCGCGGCCACGATGTACGGAATGCCGGCGGCCGTGACCCGCGGGCCGAGGATGGTGGCCACCACGGCGAGGGTCATGCCGACCATGCCGTAGAGGTTGCCCCGCCGGGACGTCTCGGGATTCGAGAGCCCGCCCAGGCTGAGGATGAACAGGATGATGGCGCCGATGTAGGCGACGGTGACGACGCTGGTGGTCATGGTCGTGCCCCTCGCTTACTTGCGGAACATGGCCAGCATGCGACGCGTCACCGCGAAGCCGCCGAACATGTTGATGGTGGTGAGGGCGATGCCGACGATGGCGACCCAGCGGATGATCTCGTCCGGCCGGCCGCCGCCCGACTCCGGCGGTGCGATCTGCACGAGGGCCCCGATGGCGATGATGCTCGAGATGGCGTTGGTCACGCTCATGAGCGGCGTGTGCAGCGAAGGCGTCACGTTCCACACGACCATGTAGCCCACGAAGCACGCGAGCACGAACACCGTGAAGTGCCCGAGGAAGGCCGCGGGCGCGTAGAGGCCCACGAGCAGGAAGAGCGCCGCGCCGACGCCGAAGACGGCCGCGAGGCTGCCCGCCGACATGGGCTCCCCGCCCGCGCCGTGCCCGCCCGACTTGGCCGCCGGCATGGCGGCCGCCGCCGGCTTCGGAGGCGGAGCCGGCAGCGTGATCGGCGGCGCCGGCCACGTGACCGTCCCGTCCTTGATCACGGTGAGGCCGCGGATGGCGTCGTCCTCCATGTTGACGTTGATGACGCCGTCCTTGGTCTTGCAGAGTTCCTCGGCCAGGCGGAAAAGGTTCGTCGCGTAAAGCGTCGAGGACTGCTTGGCCAGGCGGCTCACGAGGTCCGTGTAGCCGACGATCGTCACGCCGTGGCGCACCACCGCCTCGCCCGGCACGGTCAGTTCGCAGTTGCCGCCCTGCTCGCCCGCCATGTCGACGATCACGCTGCCGGGCTTCATGGTCTTCACCATGTCGGCGGTGATCAGCTTTGGCGCGGGCTTGCCGGGAATGAGCGCCGTGGTGATGATGATGTCGGCCTCCGCGGCCTGCTTGGCGTACATCTCGCGCTGGGCCTTCTGGAAGCCCTCGCTCATCACCTTGGCGTAACCGCCGCCGCCGGAGCCTTCCTCCTCGTAGTCCACCTTCACGAATTCGCCACCGAGCGACTTCACCTGGTCCGCGACCTCGGCTCGCGTGTCGTTGGCGCGCACGATGGCGCCCAGGTTGGCCGCCGTGCCGATCGCCGCGAGGCCGGCCACGCCAGCACCGGCGATGAATACCTTGGCCGGTGGAACCTTGCCCGCAGCCGTGATCTGGCCGTTGAAGAACCGGCCGAAGGCGTTCGCGGCCTCGATGACGGCCCGGTAGCCGCTGATGCCGGCCATCGAGGTGAGCGCATCCATCTTCTGCGCGCGGCTCAGCATGCGGGGCAGGGCGTCGATCGCGAGCACCGTGACTTTCCGGGCCGCCAGTTTCTGCATCAGGTCCGGGTTCTGCGCCGGCCAGATGAAGCTCACGAGGGTGGTGCCCTCGCGCATGAGGGCCACCTCGTCGGCGCTGGGCGGCCGCGCCTTGAAGACGATATCCGCAGTCGACCACAGTGCGGCGGCATCGGGCGCGATCTGCGCACCTGCGGCCACGTAGGTGTCATCCGCGAAATTCGCGGCGTCGCCGGCCCCCGCCTCGACCATGACGCGGAAGCCGAGCTTCTTCAGCTTCTCCACCACCTCGGGAACCGTGGCGACGCGCTTCTCGCCGGCAAAGGTCTCCCGTGGCACACCGATCAACTGCGACATTTCAGTCCCCCCAAGAGTCGATTTTTTAGCTTGAAGCGCTAGGATACCGAAATCGCTGGCTTCCCATCGCCGGCCCACCCGGCAGGGAGCGCCCTGGCTGGCCCTGATCCCGTTCCC
Organism: Betaproteobacteria bacterium; assembly: GCA_016711875.1. Lineage (GTDB taxonomy): Bacteria > Pseudomonadota > Gammaproteobacteria > Burkholderiales > Usitatibacteraceae > FEB-7. Next base: position 153,173 of record JADJSD010000005.1, read on the forward strand.
GCCGGCAGGCAAGAGGGTGGTGGGCAAGTTGCCGCCCGAGGCGCTGTCCGGTCCCGCTCAGCGGTTCTCCAGTCGACTCCAGTCCATGACGCCCGCTTCGGTCGGCGCCCATCGCCGGTAGGCCTCCATGAGCGCGTCACTGGCGGCCCAGAAGTCGGGGCTGGTGCGGCGGATGGCGTGGCGATCGGCCAGGGCACGATAGTCCGTCTCGGACTTGAGGGCCGCCACATTTCGCGCCAGGCCCGGCAGCTGCGCCGGGGTGCTTCGCCAAAGCGCATTCGGGTAGGCGCCCAGGAAGCCTGCCGCCACGGTCAGCGTGTTCTCGGCGGGCACGAGACGCGCCGATTCACGGAACGGGCTGCTCACGTTCAGGTGCTCGCTGTTGCGCAGCAGCGAGTAATACCGCGCCGCTTGTCCCGGGGTTTCCGGATCCACACGCAGCACGGTCACCTCCGGCAGCCATTGCAGCGCCGCGCCTTGCACGCTCGCCAATTGCTGCAGCGCTCGCCGGGCCGCGGGATCCGGTTCGTTGCGTGCACTCAAAGCATGCCTGTCGTCCAGCACGGGGGCCAGGCGACGCCGCAGTTCGGCGTACAGGTGCTGCTGGGGCGCCATCCCGGCGGGATAGGAAACGCCGCTTTCTTCCTCGAAGCGGTACAACCCGCCGATGACCCGGCGCTTGACCTCGTCGCTGGCGCCGCGGTACCAGTGGTCGCGCAGCGGCTCGCGCGCCGTCCGCGGCAGCAACATCAGGAAATTCGCCTCGCCTTCCATGCGCAGGAAATCCATGGCCAAGCGGGTCCGGAGTTGGTGCGAGGTGTTGCCGTACACATCGAACCCCGCCACCAGCAGGTAGTAGATTCGTTCGAGCACGGGGTAGCCGATCAGCCAGGCGGTCTTCGGCGGGTCGCCCACCAGGCCCTTCTCCACGGTGGCGCTGTCGAAATGGCGAAAGATGGTCAAGGCGGCATTGGGGTTGTTGCCGTCGCCGCGCCAGACGAAGCCAAGGTCGATGGGCTTGCGGCCCGGCCCGAAAAGGCGCTCCATCTGCCGGGTCTTGGCGGCCAGCACCGCATCCTCGGCCCGGGCCTCGGCCCGCCAAGCCAGCAGGCCGCCATCGGCCGCCGGCATGCGCAGCAGATCGGCCTCGCGCGCCACCAGTTGGGCCGCGTCGTCGCTGGCGCCTACCTCCGGGTCGACGAAGAACACCCAGAATTGGTCGTTGATGACGTCCAGTGCGGTTTGCCCGCGGCACACCGGGCCCTTGATGAAGTTGTTGACGAAGAACCCGCTGTCGTCCAGCAGGAAGCGGTAGCGCGCCCGCAGCGGCAATGCGGCAAAGGCCTTGAAGGGATTGGAGGCGGTCGCGTCGTCATAGCCCGGCAGGGTGGTGACCTCGAAGCGCGCATCGACGAACCAGGCCTTCCACCGGGCCAGTCGCGCCGGGCCCAGCGAGTAGGGCATGTGCGTCTTGGCCAGCAGGGTTTCCCGGTCCTGCACCAGGCGGTAGAAGGGACGCGCCACGCCAGGGGCATCGAAGGGCCGCCGGGTCGCGATGACCTGCACGGGCTGTCCCGGGGCACTGACGCTTCTCACGAGCTTGAACACATGGCGCCGGGCGTCGCCCTCGAACACCAGATGACCCAGGAACAGGTGTTCGTACAAGTAGCGGCCGACGAGCTGTTCCTTGCGCGAGTCGCCGTTCAGGAAGCGTTCCCAGAGGTCCACCTGGCGCGCGATCTCTTCGGGCAACGGGGGCGTGGGCAAGTCGGGGGCGCCGGCCTGCAGCCAACGCCGGATCAACGCCAGTTCCGCCTCGTTCAGGCCCGGCAAGCCGTAGGGCATGCCTCCGTGGGGCTGCCGCTGGGCGTAGGCATCGTAGTCCTGCGCGCTGGGGCAGCTGTTGGCCCGGTCCAACGACAGGTCGAAATCGGGCGTGGGCAATACCGGCCCTTCGGGCAGGGGCTGCGCACGCTTCAGGGCCAGCGAGCGCCACAGGACGCTGGCCTGCAGCTCGGCCTCGGGCGTGGCGCGGTGCTCGTTGAGCACCGGCTCGAAGCCCAGGCCCCGCCATTGCGATGCCCGTTGTGCGTCGATGCCCAGGCGCGTTGTCGGTGCCTCGGCCAGGCGCAGGTCTCCGTACACCGTGGCCTTGGTCAGGCCCCGTGCCAGGCCTTCCCAGCTCGTGAGCTTCAGCTGGCAAGGGGCGTCGTAGCAGCCATGACAGACCGCGCATCGCTTGTCCAGGAGGGGCTTGATGTCCCCTTGATAGCTCGGCACGCCCGCCGGCGCGGGAGCGGCCTGGTCGAAGCGTGTCGGCGTGGCGGGGCCGAATCGCGACTCCCACGCGTCCGACAACAGGCTGGCGCAGCCGGCCACAAAACAAAGAAGCAGACCGATCGAAGACCAGCGCGCGAGCATGAATGGGCTCTCCCTTGGCGGCGGGTCGGGAATCGGGGCGGGTCGCCGCCGGCTCGCCCCGAGTCCTTCAGTCTGTCGTCAAGCGCGTCTCATCGCGCACGGTCATCGACGTCCCTACTCCCACTCGATCGTCGCCGGCGGCTTCGAGGAAACGTCGTAGACGACCCGATTGATGCCGCGCACCTCGTTGATGATGCGGTTCGAGACGCGCCCGAGCAGGTCGTAGGGCAGCGGCGACCAGTGCGCGGTCATGAAGTCCGTCGTCTCGACGGCGCGCAGGGACACCACCCACTCGTAGGTGCGGCCGTCGCCCATCACGCCCACGGAGCGCACCGGCAGGAACACGGCGAAGGCCTGCGCGACCTTGTCGTACCAGGACGTGCCCGCCTCGTCCTTCGCGGCGCGCAGCTCCTCGATGAAGATCGCGTCGGCGCGGCGCAGCAGGTCCGCGTACTCGGCCTTCACCTCGCCCAGGATGCGCACGCCCAGGCCCGGGCCCGGGAACGGGTGGCGGTAGACCATGGAGCGCGGCAGGCCCAGCTCGATGCCGAGCGCGCGCACCTCGTCCTTGAACAGCTCGCGCAGCGGCTCCAGCAGCTTCAGGTGCAGCGATTCCGGCAGGCCGCCCACGTTGTGGTGCGACTTGATGGTGACCGCCTTCTTGGTCTTCGCGCCCGCGGACTCGATCACGTCCGGGTAGATGGTGCCCTGCGCGAGCCACTTCGCGTCGGGCATCTTCTTCGCCTCGGCCTGGAAGATCTCGACGAAGAGACGGCCGATGATCTTGCGCTTCTGCTCCGGGTCCGAGACGCCCGCCAGTTCGCGGAAGAACTGCGGCGCGGCGTTCACCCGGTCGACCTTCACGCCCATGTGCTCGGCGAAGGTGTCCATCACCTGGTCGCCCTCGCCCAGGCGAAGCAGGCCCGTGTCGACGAAGATGCACGTGAGCTGGTCGCCGATGGCCTTGTGGATGAGGGCGGCGGCGACCGCGGAATCGACGCCGCCGGACAGGCCGAGGATCACCTCCTCCTTGCCCACCTGCTCGCGGATGCGGGCGATGGCCTGCGGGGCGAACTCCGGCATGTTCCAGTGCCGCTCGCAGCCGCAGATCTCGTGCACGAAGCGCGAGTAGATGGCCTTGCCCTGCAAGGTGTGCGTCACTTCCGGATGGAACTGGACGGCATAGAAGTTCCGGGCCGCGTCGAACATGCCGGCGATGGGGCACGACTCGTTCGAGGCCATCACGGCGAAGCCCGGCGGAAGCGCCGTCACCTTGTCGCCGTGGCTCATCCACACGTCGAGCAGGCCGTGTCCCTCGGCATTGGCGCGGTCCTGGATGCCGTCGAGGAGCTTCGAATGCCCGCGCGCGCGCACCTCCGCGTAGCCGAACTCCCGCACCTTGCCCGTCTCGACCTCGCCGCCCAGCTGTGCGGCCATGGTCTGCATGCCGTAGCAGATGCCGAGCACCGGGACGCCGGCCCGGAAGACGTAGGGATCGGCCGCGGGGGGGGCCTCTTCCGTCACCGAGGCATGGCTGCCGGACAGGATGATCCCCTTCGGGCCGAAGGCGCGGATGAAGGCCTCGTCGGCGTCGTGCGGGTGCAGTTCGCAGTAGACGCCCGCCTCGCGCACGCGGCGCGCGATGAGCTGGGTGACCTGGGAGCCGAAGTCGAGGATGAGGATCTTGTCCATGCCAGTCCTAGGGTGTGAAACGGGGGTCCGCAAAGCCGAGCGGCGCCTCGCGCGCCGCTCGTCGTTCAATGCCATCGAAGGGAATCGGTTCCGTGGAGCGCGATCGCAAGGGGCCGTCATCCCTCGATGTGGTAGTTGGGCGCTCCTTCGTGATCTGCACGTCGTCGCGTGCGATCCGCGCATGCCCGCGGAGGTGATCTCGACGAACTCGGCGCGTGTGCATTTCCTCGATCGAGCGGCAGCCGGTGTAGCCCATGCTCGCGCGAAGGCCGCCCATCAGCTGGTGGACGATCGCGGTGACCGGGCCCTTGTACGGCAGGCGGCCCTCGACGCCCTCCGGCACGAGCTTGTCGGCGTTGTTCTCGGCATCCTGGAAGTAGCGGTCCGAGGAGCCCTTCTGCATCGCCGCGAGGGAACCCATGCCGCGGTACGACTTGTACGACCGGCCCTGGTAGAGCTCGATCTCGCCGGGGGCTTCCTCGGTGCCGGCGAAGAGGCTGCCGAGCATCACGGACGAGGCGCCGGCCGCGAGGGCCTTCGCCACGTCGCCGGAAAAGCGGATGCCGCCGTCGGCGATGCAGGGCACGCCCGTGCCCGCGAGCGCGGCCGCGACGTTCTGGATGGCCGTGATCTGCGGCACGCCCACGCCCGCGACGATGCGCGTGGTGCAGATCGAGCCCGGTCCGATGCCGACCTTCACGCCGTCGGCGCCATGGTCGACCAGGGCGATGGCCGCCTCGCGCGTGGCGATGTTGCCGCCGATGACCTGGATGCCGGGGTAGCGCGTCTTCACCCACTTCACGCGATCGAGCACGCCCTGCGCGTGGCCGTGGGCCGTGTCGACCACGAGCACGTCCACCCCCGCCTCGACCAGCTTCTCGACGCGATCCTCGGTGCCCTCGCCCACGCCGACCGCGGCGCCGACGCGCAGGCGCCCCTGCTGGTCCTTGCACGCATTCGGGTGCTCGGAGGACTTGAGGATGTCCTTCACCGTCATGAGGCCGCGCAGCTCGTCGTTGCCGTTCATCACCAGCACGCGCTCGAGGCGGTGGCGGTGCATGAGGGCCTTGGCTTCCTCGAGGCTCGCGCCTTCCATGACCGTCACGAGCTTGCCGCGCGGGGTCATGATGTTCTTCACCGGCTGGTCGAGGTTCGTCTCGAAGCGCAGGTCGCGGTTGGTGACGATGCCGACGACGCGCTTGCCCTCGAGGACGGGCAGGCCCGAGATGCGGTGCTTGCGGGTGAGCTCGAACACCTCGCGCACCGTCATGGTGGGGGAGATGGTGATCGGGTCCTTCACGACGCCGCTTTCGAAGCGCTTCACCATCGCGACGTTGGCGGCCTGCGCCTCGGGCGGCAGGTTCTTGTGCAGGATGCCGATGCCGCCTTCCTGGGCGAGCGCGATGGCGAGACGGCCCTCCGTCACGGTATCCATGGCGGCGGACGTGAGCGGGATGTGCAGCTCGATCGAGCGGGTGAGGCGGGTCTGGAGGCTGACTTCGCGGGGAAGGACGGTCGAATGCGCCGGGACGAGCAGTACGTCGTCGGCGGTGAGCGCTTTCTGGATGACGCGCAGGGAACGATGCCTCGATACAAAAAGTCGATTATACCGGGCGCTCTCACCCCCGCCAAACCAGCCTGCCGGGCCTGCCTCGATTGACGCTCCAGCGGATTCTCGGTAAGGTTAGCTAAATGCTTGAAAATTGTGGTTGGGTCCGCCCGGCGGGCCCGGTGGCCGGGGCGGCGGTGCTGGCAATGGCCCTCGCGGGCTGCGCCGTGCCCGAGCCAGTAAAGGCTCCCGAGCCGGTGGCGATCGCCCCGGAGCCACCCAAGGCCCCGCCTGCCGTCGACCCGACCGCTGCTTCGGAGGAAGCGAAGGCCCTCCCACGCAGGCCGAAACCGACATCCAGCGCGCCCGGGCCCGCCGCGCGCTCTGGCAGAAGGCGTGG
>JADJSD010000006.1 GCA_016711875.1 Betaproteobacteria bacterium
GGCGAGCTCGGCATGACCAAGGCCAATGTCCACCGCCTCGTCCGCACGCTCAAGGACCTGGGGTACGTAAGCCAGGTATCAGATACCAGCCGCTACGAACCATCGCTCAAGCTGTTCCAGCTGGGCGCACGCGTCGTGGATCGACTCGATCTCACCGTCGTCGCTGCGCCCGTGGTTCGGCAACTGCGCGACGAAAGTCACGAGTCGGTTCAACTCGCCGTTCGTGATGGCGATGCGATCGTCTACGTCGACAAGGCCGACTGCGACCGGCCCGTGCGTGCCACCACGCAGATCGGTAGCCGGGTGCCCATCAATTGCGTCTCCACCGGCAAGGCCATCCTCGCGGCCAGCGAGCCGGCGTACGCGGCCCTTTCATTCCCGCTTAGGCGAAGCACGCCGTCCACGGTTGTCGCGCGCGCCGCCGTCGATGCCCAATTGAAGGAATTCCGGAAGCTGGGCTATGCCATCAACCGCGGCGAATGGCGAGAAGGCATCTGGGGCGTCGCGTCCGCCATTCGCGGCAACGATGGGTCGGTTGTGGGCGCCGTCGGCATCTGGGGTCCCGAGGATCGCTTCAAGGGCGCGGCTCTCCACAAGTGCGGCAGCGCGGTCATGCGCGCCGCGCTCGAGATTTCCACCCGAATGGGAAGCCGCGCGCCCGCCGGGGCGACGGCCAAGTTGAAAGGAACGGGACATTGAGCAAGGAAACGGTAGACCTGCTGCTTGTTGGGGCGAGCGTCTTCACAGAGGGCGGGCTCGTGGACGCGTCGGTAGGTATCAAGGACGGCCGGATTGCCTTCATCTCGTCACGCGACTGGACCCCGCCTGCCGCGAAGACGGTGGAACTCACGGGCAAGGTGTTGCTGCCCGGGTTCGTGGATACCCACGTCCACTTCCGCGATCCGGGGCTCACTTACAAGGAGGACTTTCTCACCGGCACTCGCGCCGCCGCGGCCGGGGGATTTACGTGCGTGGTGGACATGCCCAACAACAAGCCGGCGCTCCTCACGCGCGAGCGCTTCCGCAACAAGCGGGACGACGTGGGCACGCGCGCCATCGTGGATTTCGCGCTCTACGCAGGTGCCACCAACCTTCCCGAGATCCCCGGCATGCTCGAGGAAGGCGCCATCGGCGTGAAGATCTTCATGGTGTCGGACCCCAAGTCCCACTACCCGCACGACCCGGAGCTCTTTACCGGGGACGACGGCGTGCTCTACGACACGCTCACGCTCGCCCGCGACCACGGCGCCTACTGCGCGGTGCACCCCACCAACCAGCAGATCTTCACGCACGAATCGAGGAAGCGCTGGGCGGCCGGCACGACAGGCCCGAAGGACTTCATGGCCGCGTACTTCGGCGAAAACTTCGTGGGCGACCACACCTCGATCTCGACACTCATCGCCATGAGCGAGGCGGCCAAGGCCCGCACGCACATCCTGCACGTACGCACCGAGCCGAGCATCAAGATGATCCACCAGGCAAGCGAGGAAGGCACCCCCGTGTCGATGGAGATCAACCCCAAGTACATGCTGCTGGGCGAGGAGGACATGGCTGCGCTCGGGCCGATGTCCACGCCTTACGGCCTGCCGGCAGCGCAGCGCTCGCGGCTCCTGGAGTACGTGAAGAAGGGCTGGGTCGACGTGCTCGCCACCGACCACGCGCCGCACACTCGCGAGGAACTCGCCCCGGGATGGCAGGACGCCTGGAGTATCCCCTTCGGCAACCCGCAGCTCGACCACGCCTCGGCGATCCTCCTCACGCGCGTCAACGAAGGCGTGCTCACGCTCGAATCGCTCGTGAAGGTGCTCTGCGAAAACCCGGCACGCCTCATCGGCGCGTTCCCCCGAAAAGGCGCCATCCGGGCCGGGTCGGACGCAGACCTGGTGGCCGTCGACATGAATCGCAAGGGGGTGCTCAACGATGCGGAGTGCCAGACCAAGGTGGGCTGGTCCCCGTACAGCGGCAAGGCCTTCCACGGCCGCGCCGTCATGACGATTTCCCGCGGCGACATCGTAATGCAGGAAGGGCAGGTGACCGCTACGCCGGGCCGCGGCCGCTTCATCCCGGGTCCCGCCTACAAACCGACTTAAAGGAGCCGAACCCATGAAAGCGCTATTCCGACATGCCGTCACGTTCGCCGCCGCCGTCTTCGCCTTCGCTGCCCACGCGCAGGCGCCCGCCCTCAAGGAGGTTCGTGTCGCCAACGGCACGACGCCGGACATCCTCTCGATCCCGGACGTACGCGCGTTCGAGCACTTCCTCGCGAAGGAATCGGGCATCCCGGGCAAGGCGACCTACGTGCCCGGGGCCGTGCGCGCCATCCAGGCGATCATCGCGGACGAGGCGGAGGTCGGCATCGCGACGCTGAGCCCGGGCCTCGCGGCCGTGGCGCAGGGGCAGGACATCGTCGTCTTCTCGCTTGCGTCCGGCGCGCGTCCTTACCTTGTGCCCGTGGCCACGACAGACATCAAGAGGTTGAAGGACCTCGAGGGCCAAAACGTCGGCGTCATCTCGCTGGTCGATTCCACTTACTACCTGCTCGTGATGATGATGCGGGGCGAGGGTGCAGACCCCACGAAGGTCAACTGGCGCGTGGTCGGCGGCGGGGCGGGGCGAGCCAATGCACTCGTGGCCGGTGGCATCAAGGCGGCGATGTTCCAGGTGGGCCAGGCCCTCGATCTGGCCAAGTCCGGAAACCACTATGTCGTGCCGGCCTCCAATGAGGGGCTGAAGGATGTGATCTTCAAGGCCTTCTGGGCCAAACGTTCCTTCCTGCAGAAGTATCCCGAAGTCGCCAACGCCATCGTCCGCGCGCACCTGCAGGCGACGCGCGAGGCCCTCGACAAGAGCAAGTTCATGGCCTACGCGCCGGCCATGCTCGCACCGGCCACGCCCGAGAGCATCTCGCGCGCCTACGACGTGATCCTGCGCATGGGGCCCTGGGATCCGAACGACGCGCTGCTCAACCCGAAGGCGGGCGAATACACCATCAATGAGATGGTGCGCTACCAGGTGCTCGCGACAGCGGTTCCCTTCGACAAGTGGGCCACCACGGTTCACGTGAAGGCCGCGGTTGAGAAGCTCGGAACGGCCAAGTGACCACGCAGGACTCCGCCCTCCGCATTGCCGGGCTCGGCAAGCGCTTCCCCGTGCGCACCGCGGCGGGGACGATGGAGACCGTGGACGTCCTGAAAGGCGTGGACTTCGACGTTCGCCGGAACGAGTTCATCAGCATCATCGGCGCGAGCGGCTCGGGAAAAACCACGCTGCTTCGAATCGTGGCCGGTCTCACGCAGGCTGACGAGGGTGGTATCGAGATCGCCGGGAAGCGCATCACGGGGCCGGGCCGGGAGCGGAGCCTGGTCTTCCAGTCGATCAACCTGTTCCCGTGGCGGAACGTGATGAAGAACGTGGAGCTAGGGCTGGAGATCGGCGGGGAGCCGGAGCCCGTCCGGCGCGCGGCGGCGGAGAAGTTCGTAAAGCTGGTGGGCCTGGAGAAGTACGCTCACGCATTCCCCCATGAGCTGTCCGGCGGCATGCAGCAGCGTGTCGGCATCGCGCGGGCGCTTGCGACGGACCCCGACATCCTTCTCATGGACGAGCCTTTCGGCAGCCTGGATGCGCAGACGGCCGAGTTTCTCTGGGACGAGTTGCTCAAGATCGTGGAGCAGACGCGCAAGACGGTCCTCTTCGTCACGCACCACATCGACGAGGCCATCTACCTCTCGGACCGTATCGTCGTCCTGGGCGGAAAGCCAGCGACCATCATCGACGTAATCGACGTCGATTTCCCCAAGCCGCGTTACTCCTACGACGTTCGGGCTGAGCCGCGTTTCGCGGAGTTCAGGGCGCGGCTTCGGCGCGAACTGTTCCGCGGGGGCACGCCGATGGCTGCGGAGGAGGAGGCGTGACGCTGCGCGAGTTCGCCCTCAATAAGTGGGTCCTGAGGGCCACGTCGATCCTGGTCGTGCTCGCCGCGTGGCAGTTCGTCGGGAGCCGGATCAACCCGATCTTCCTGTCGACGCCGACCGCCATCGCCATCGCCTTCGGCAAGACGATCGCCTCGGGCGAGTTGGTGTCGGCCGTGGCGGCGAGCCTCGGGGTGACGGCCGCGGGGTTCCTGCTCGCGCTCGTGATCGGCGTGCCGATCGGGCTCCTGATGGGGCGCTTCCGCGTGATCGAGTACGTGCTGGATCCCTACGTGAGCGCCCTCTACGTGGTGCCGCGCATCGCGCTCATCCCGCTCATCATCATCTGGGCCGGCTTGGGCATCAAGGCGCAGATCGTCGTGGTTTTCGGGACGACCGTGTTCCCCATCCTGCTCAGCACCTTCGCAGGGGTCCGCCATGTCGATGCGCGCCTCATCGAGACGGCCTATTCATTCGGCGCGAGCGAGAAGCAACTCTTCTTCAAGGTCATCATTCCCGGTGCGGTGCCCTTCATCATGTCGGGACTGCGGCTCGGCATCGGGCAGGCGATCATCGGCATGATCGTGGCGCAGATGTTCCTGGGCATCGCGGGCATGGGATTCATGCTCACCAACTACGGCAACCAGTTCGCCACGGACTACGTGTTCGTGGTCGTGCTGGCACTGGCCGCGCTCGGGATCCTGCTCACCGAGATGGTCAAATTCGTCGAACGACGCTTCAACCACTGGAAACCCGATGAACGAACTCGCGGATGACACGGGTCGCGCGGATGACCGCGCACGAACGCAAGGCGTGGAGATCCTGGCCGCCGCCCGGGCGCGGTGCATCGATGGGGGATTGGAGCCTTCCGCGCTGGGCAACCTCTTCATGCAGGAGGCGCTCCTCGCCTGGATGGTGGACGGCATGACTGAGCACGACATCCACGTGAGGATCCGCGAGCTCGTCCGGAAGGACTTGAGGGCCTGGTTCTACAACGCTCGGCTGGCGACTGGGCAGTGCGATTGCGTCAGGGAAGTGCACTTCGACGGCATGGAAGAACTCAAGGGACTTTTCAGCGGAACTGCCGAAGCAGGGGAATCGAGGCAGTCCTCCTGTTAAAGCTGCCAACGCGGTTTGGGTGGCGCGTAGCTGCGGTTCTGATCCTATAATGGATCCAATCGTGGAGCCTACCCCCCCGGCCCCACCGGATCCGCCCATGCTCGCCACCCCGCATCATCAAGAGGAAAAACCCCTCCTCTCCGCCGACGCCGTCACGGACACCCTCCGTGACCTGATCCTCTCCGGGGCGTACGGCATCGGCGTCCCCCTCAAGCAGGAAGTCCTCGCCAAGCGCTTCGGCGTAAGCCGCATCCCCGTCCGCGAAGCGCTGAAGCGCCTCGAAGCCGAAGGCCTCGTCGACCATACGCCCCACCAAGGCTCCGTCGTCGCCGCCCAGTCCATCCCCCAGCTCCTCGAAGCCCTCGACATCCGCGTCGGCCTCGAAGCCCGCGCCTTGAAGCTCGCCATCCCGAACATGAAGGCCGCCGACTTCAAGGCCGCCCGCGACATCATCAAGCGCTACGACGCGAGCGACTCGCCCCGCGAATGGTCCGAGCTCAACCTCGAGTTCCACCTCACGCTCTACCGCCCCTGCGGCCGGGCGAAGCTCCTGCGGATGATCGAGGACCTCGTGCGCGGCATCGGCATCCACCTGCGGGCGCTTCAGTCCTACAAGGTCGGGCGCAAGGCCCCGCAGGAGGAGCACCGCCTCATCCTCAAGGCCTGCCAGGACAAGGACGTGGCCCTCGCCGTCCGCCTCCTGGAGCGGCACATCGAGCAGACCCAGACCGTGCTGCGCGCGGAATAGCGTTCGAGCCCGATAGAGCCCATGCCCCACGCACCTGCCACCCCCGTCGACGTCGCCATCATCGGCGCGGGCAGCATCGGCATCGCGGTCGCCTACTACCTCGTGCGCCGCCACGGCGTTCGCAGCATCGCCCTCATCGACCCGCGCGATCCCCTGAGCTTCACCTCCGCCCAGTCCGGCGAGAACTACCGCAACTGGTGGCCGCACCCCGTGATGACGGCCTTCACGGACCACTCCACCTCGCTGCTGGAAGAGCTGGACCGCCTCTCCCCCGGCCGAATCGCCATGACGCGCGGCGGCTACGCGCTCGCCACCCGGGTCGATCGCCCCGACGTCCTCATCCGCGAGCTCTACCGCGGCTACGGCGAGATGGCCGGGCGCGTGCGCATCCGCCTGTCCGCCAACTGCGACTACGTGCCCCCGAAGCGCACGCCGTGGGAAGAGGCGCCCGATGGCGTGGACGTGCTGCTGAACCGCGACCTGATCCAGCGCACCTTTCCCAGCTGGGCGCCGGACATCGCCGCCGTCATCCACGTGCGCCGGGCAGGCTCCATCAGCAGCCAGCAGATGGGCCAGGCGATGCTGGAGGTGGTGCGGGCGGAGGGCGGCAAGATCATCCGGGGCGAAGTGAAATCGATCGCGGCGGGCGAGGGCTTCACGCTGGAGGTCGCGACGGCCCATGGCACGCGCAACATCGCGGCGCGGCGCCTGGTGAACGCGGCGGGCCCCTACCTTCGCGACGTGGGCGCGCTGCTGGGCGAGGACATCCCGGTCAAGTGCGTCTACCAGCAGAAGATCTCCTTCCCGGACGAGCTGCACGCCATCCCGCGCGGCATGCCCTTCACCATCGACCTGGACGACCAGTCGCTCGCCTGGAGCGACGAGGATCGCGCCGTGCTCGCGGGCGATGCGGCCACGCGTCACCTCACGCAGCCGATGAAGGGCGGCATCCACTGCCGGCCCGACGGCCCCGTGGAAGGCACCTGGATCAAGCTCGGCTGGGCGTACAACGAGGCGGCCACCGATCCGCACGGCCCCGAGCCCGTGGACCCGCAGTTCCCCGACACGGTGCTGCGCGGGGCGAGCCGGCTGCACCCGAAGCTCGCGGCCTACGTCGGGCGGCTGCCGCGCGGCGCGCACCACTACGGCGGCTGGTACACGATGACGGAGGAGAACTGGCCCCTCATCGGCCCCATGAAGACGCCCGGGGCGTTCATCGCGGGTGCGCTCTCGGGCTACGGCACGATGGCCGCCTGTGCGACGGGGGCGCTTTGCGCCGCATGGGTGACGGGCAATCCCGTGCCCGACTATGCCAATGCGCTGACGTTCGATCGCTATTCGGATGCTCAACTGATGGCCGAGCTGGCGGGCCTGGGCAAGGGAACGCTCTGAACGATCATGGAACCACGACCATGGCCAAACCGCGGGGCTGGGGCATGAAACCCGACGAGTTGCTCTCTCGCGTACAGCGTGCGCTCGTGGCCAACGGGTTCGCGGAGGCGATTGCCGCGCCGATCGCCAGGTCCATCACGGCGTGCGAGCGGGATGGCACGCTGAGCCACGGGCTGCTGCGGCTGCCGGGTTTCGTCGAGTCGGTGCGCTCGGGCTGGGCGGACGGGAAGGCGATGCCGGTGGAGGTGTCGCGGAGCCCGTCGATGCTGGTGCTGGATGCGATGAACGGCTTCACGCACTACGCGCTCGAGAATGCGCGCGGAACCATCATGGCCAAGGCTTCGCGGACGGGTACTGTCGTACTGCTCATTCGCAATGCGCACCACTTCTCCGCGCTGTGGCCGGATATCGAGGGGTTCGCTCGGGAGGGGTTCGTTGCCTTCTCTTGCGTGACTTCCCGTGCGCGCCTCACGGCGTGGTCCGGTGGGGGGCCGGTGTTCGGCACCAATGCGTCGGCGTTCGCTTGCCCGCGTGCGGAGGGTGATCCCGTGGTGTGGGACCAGGCGGCGAGCATCCTGTCGCAGGGCGACCTGCTGCTGGCCGTGAAGGAGGGGCGCCGGATTCCGCTCGACGTGGGCGTCGATGCGAACGGCGAGCCGACCGACGATCCGAACGCCATCTTGAAGGGCGGGGCGCTGCATCCCTTCGGGGGCCGCAAGGGCGCGTCCATCGCTTTCATGGTGGAGATTCTCGCTTCCGCGCTTTCGGGGGGCGTGTTCGGTTACGAGTCGCCGGCCCAGGGCACGATGCCGTCCAAGGGCGGGCAGTTCCTGATGCTGATCGATCCCCGGCGGGCGGGGGCGGATGTGGCCACCCGCGTGGAGGGGCTCGTCGATGCCGTGCATGCTGCCGGGTCGCCGGATTTGCCCGGTTCCCGCCGTTACCGCCGGCGTGCGCAGGCGTTTACGGATGGGATACTCGTGAGCGATGAAACCATGGCGATGCTCGATCGGTTGGCGGGTGCTTGAACGCTTCACCCGTCCCCATTTACACCTGTCCCCGAATACTTCCCCTACCTGAGGCCCTGCCCACCATGAACCGATCGCGATTCGTCCGCCTTGCCGCCGTCCTTGCGGCTGGCGTTGTCATCAGCACCGGCGCCGCCGCGCAGTCCTGGCCCACGAAGCCCGTCCGGATCATCATCCCTTTCGCGGCGGGGGGCGTGACGGACGTCGTCATCCGCACCATCTCGCCGAAGCTGGGTGAGGCGCTGGGGCAGCCCATCGTCATCGAGAACAAGGGCGGGGCAGGTGGCACCATCGGCACCGCACAGGGCGCCAAGGCTGCGCCGGATGGCTACACCTTCATCGCGCCCGCGGCGAGCCACACCACCACGCCCAGCCTTTACTCGAAGCTCGACTTCGATCCCGTGAAGGATTTCGCGGCGGTCACGCAGATCGTCACGGTGCCCTACCTGCTGGTGGTGCCCACCTCGAGCCCCATGAACACGCTCGCCGACTTCATCGCCACCGCCAAGGCCAAACCCGGCACGCTCACCTTTGGGAGCGCGGGGAACGGCAGCTCCAATCACCTGGCGGGCGAACTGCTCGCGGGCTCGCTCGGCACGCAGCTCACGCACGTTCCCTACAAGGGGAGCGCACCGGCCCTCGCGGACCTGCTGGGCGGGCAGCTCTCGTTCATGTTCGACACGATCAACACCTCCACGCAGCACGTGAAGGCGGGGAAGCTGCGCGTCCTGGGCGTGGGTACGGCGAAGCGCTCGAAGATCATGCCGGACGTGGCGCCGATCGCCGATACCGTTCCGGGCTTCGAGGCCGTGACGTGGATCGGCCTGCTGGCGCCTGCAGGCACGCCGAAGGAGATCGTCTCCCGCATGCAGCGCGAGATCGAGAAGATCGTGAACCTGCCGGAGATCCAGGAGCGGCTCTCGGCCTCGGGAGCGGAACCGGTCGCCAGCACGCCGGAGCAGTTCGGAGCCTATGTCGCTTCCGAAGTCGCCAAATGGGATCGCGTGGTGAAGCAGGCGAAGATCCCGCCGGTGCAATGAAAATTCGGGGTCAGGTACGAAATTGCACCTGACCCCAATTTAATTCGGGGACAGGTGCAATTTCGTACCTGACCCCGAATTTACCTGTCCCCATTGCAAGCGCGCCCGGCGGAAAGGAGTTGCGCCGCCTCGACCGTGGTGGAATGCTGTAGCAGGGACTCGGCGTGCGGAATTCGACCGGGTCGATCGCATGCGGCGGTGATCCAGACCCGGCCGCAGCGAATCCGCCAACAGGATTCGGGCAATGACTTCGCAAACACGGGAAGAAGCCGCTCCCAGCCAGCCGCTGGCGCAGGTGATCGCATGCCTCGAGGCGGCGCGGGTTCATCGCTTCGGTGATCTGGATCTGGCCCGTCGAGACGCGCGGAAGGGCCTGGAACTCCTGCACGCCCTGCAGACCCCCGAAGCCCGGTACGAGGACGAGGAAGCCGAGCTCCAGGTGATCCTCGCCAACGCCGATCGCGTGGAGGGCCGGATCGATTCCGCGGTGATCCAGTGCCATGCCGCGCTCAAGCTGATCCAGGGCCGGCCCGCCTCGCGGGCCGCCTGCGAGGCCTGGAACAGCCTGGGCTGGGCTTACGCGCAAAGCGGCGAGTTCGCCTCCTCCGTGCGCTACACGATGCGGGGGCTGAAGCTCTCGCGCGAACTGGGCGAGACCGAGTGGGAATCCCACGCGCTCGACGTCCTGGGCACCGTCTACGCGATCTTCGGCGATTCCGTCGAAGCCCTGCGGCACCTCGACGAGGCGGCGCGCATCGCGAAGGAGACGGGCGACGCCAAGCGGCTGTGCTCCGTGCTCAACAACCTCGCCATGACGCGGCTCGGGCGGGAGGAGTACGCGCCGGCCCTTGAATCGGCGCTCGAGAGCCTTCGCCTCGCCCGCGAGTGCACGTTGACGGTGTCCGAACCCAACATCGTCGACACGGTCGCGAGCGTCCTCACGGCGATGGGGCGCTTTCCGGAGGCGGAGGGCTATCTCGTCCCCACGATCGCGGATGCCCGCCGGCGGGTGCCCAACAAGTCCCTCGCGAACCTCCTCAACAATCTCGGCATGGTCCGCGTGGCTTCCGGCGATCCGCTCGAGGCCGAGTCGCTGCACCGGGAAGCGCTCGACATCTCGGCGCGGATCGGCGACCCCGTCCTGGAGATGCGCTGCCACAAGCTTCTCGCCGACCTCTACGCGGCCGGGAGCCGGTGGCGCGAGGCGTACGACGCGTTCCGCAAGTACCACGACCTGAACCAGTCGGTCGCCGGAGCCAAGGCCGCCAAGCGTCTCACGGTGACGCGCATCGCGGGCGAGATCGACGCGCTGCGGGATGCGGCCGACACGCCGGATTCGCCGGCCGGGAGTCCTTCGGCGGTGGGCGCCCTGGAGGCGTTGACGGCACGCCTGCGCGCCCGCAACCAGGAGCTGGCCGAGGCGAAGCGCGCGGCGGAGGCGGCGAGCGAGACCAAGACGCGCTTTCTCGCCACCATGAGCCACGAACTCAAGACGCCGCTCAACGGCGTGCTGGGCATGGCGCACCTGCTGTCGGGCACGCCGCTCAATGACGCGCAGGCGCGTTACTGCCGCGCGATCGTCACCTCGGGGCGGGTCTTGAACGAACTCGTGACCGACATTCTCGACTACTCGAACGTCGAGGCGGGCCGGCTCGATCCGGAGACGGTCGAGGTCGACCCGGCGCAGGTCGTCGACGAAGTGGTGCAATCCCGGCAGGCGGCGGCCGCGGCGCGCGGCTTGTCGGTGGTGATCCAAGTGGACGACCGGATCCCGAAGGGGCTGCGGGGCGACCCCGGGCGCATCCGGCGGGTCCTGCAGCACGTCGTCGGCAACGCGATCAAGTTCACGAAGGAAGGCGCCATCGAGGTCCGCGTGAGCCCGCTCGAAGCGCGCGAGGGCGACCCGCGGGCCTGGATCCGCTTCGCCGTGCGCGACACGGGAATCGGCATCGGCCCCGAGGCGGCGGCGGGCCTGTTCGAGCCCTTCGTCCAGGCGGACAGCTCGCCGACGCGGCCATTCGGCGGCAGCGGACTGGGGCTCGCGATCAGCCGGCGGCTGGTCGAGTCGATGGGCGGGGCGATGGATTTCCGCAGCGAGCCCGGCCTGGGTTCGGAGTTCTGGTTCGACCTGCCCTTCCCGCTTCCGGTGAAATGAAAATTGGGGACAGGTGTAATTGGGGACAGGTGAATTTTTCACCTGTCCCCAATTTTCATTGGTCCACCGTGACGTTGGCTTCCTTCACGATCCGCGCATAGCTCTCCCGCTGCGCCTTCATGAAATCGCCGAACTGGGCGGAAGGCCCCACCGCCGGCTCGGCCCCCTGGGAAAGCAGCTTGGCGCGCAGCGCCTCGTCGGCCATGGCGGCAGCGACTTCCTTCTGCATCCGCTCGATGACGGGCGCCGGCGTCCCCGAGGGCGCCACGATGCCGAACCATTGCGTGAGGTCGAACCCCTTGAGGGCCGGCGACTCGGCCAGCGCCGGAAGGTCCGAGGCCGCGGCCGAACGCTTGGCCGTCGATACGCCCAGCGCGGCGAGCTTGCCCGCCTTCACATGCGGCAGCGCCGTCGGCAGGCCGACGAATCCGACATCGACCGTCCCTGCCAGCAGGTCCGTCGTGACGGCGGCAACGCCCCGGTAGGGCACATGCGCCATCTTGATGCCGGCCGTGCGCTGGAGCAGCTCCGCCGCCAGGTGCTGCAGCGTTCCGCTGCCCGGCGATGCGTAGTTGAGCTTGCCCGGTTCCGCCTTCGCCCGCGCCACGAGGTCCGCGACGCTCGTGATCTTCGAGGCGGCGCTCGCCACCAGCAGTAGCGGCAGCGTCACGACGAGGCACACGGGCGCGAAGTCCTTCTCCGGGTTGTACGACATCGTCTTGTACATCGACTGGTTGATCACCAGCTCGTTGGAGACGCCGAAGAGGAACGTGTAGCCGTCCGCCGGCGCCTTCGCCACGGCCGTGGCCCCGATCATCCCGGCGGCGCCCGTCTTGTTCTCGACGATGATCGGCTGGCCCAGGCGCTTGCCGATTCCCTCGCCGAGTTGCCGCGCGATGGGGTCGCCCCCGCCGCCGGCCGCATAGGCGTAGATGAAGGTGATGGGCCGGGCGGGCCAGGCCTGCGCGCGCACGGCGAAGGGAGCGGCAAGGCCGGCGAGACCGGCACCGGCGGTGAAGATGAATTGGCGTCGTTCCATGGTTTCAGCCCTTGTGGGAGACCAGCAGGTTCATGTCGAGTCGCACGCTTCGCGACGGATAGAGGATCACGGCGGCGTAGATCACCACCCCGCGGTCGTCGGTGAGGGAGCGGCGCACGTCGGCCACCGGCGCGCCCGTTTCGATCGAGAGGTGCCTGGCCTCGTCCACGTCCGCGCTGCGGATGGTGAGCTGCTGCCGGGCCGCCGCCACCTGGAGGCCGCGCACCTCCTTCAGGACCGACAGCACCGGATGCCGGCGGAATCGGGCCGGGCGCTTGCGGTAGATCCGCTCGTCGAGGGCGAGGTCGATGAGGCAGTAGGGCTCGTCGTCGCGCAGGTGCACGCGCCGCATGCGCACGTACGAAGGCGCCGCCCGCTCGTCCGACGGGATCGGCACTTCCGGCAGCGTGGCGCCCAGCTCGAGATTGAGCACCTGCGGCTTGATGGTGTCGATCGTGGCCATCAGCTCTTCGAGCGAGGTCGGCAGATTCACCCACCGGCCGTGCGTGAGGTCGCGCTCGACCGTGGTGCCCACGCCGCGGCGCTTGCGGATGGCGCCCTCGGTTTCCAGCATCTCGAGTGCCTGGCGCACCGTGACGCGCGCGGTGCCGAATTCGGCCATCAGCTCGGGGATCGACGGAATCGTCTCGCCCGTGCGCCAGCGGCCGGCCTCCAGCCGGGAACGAAGCACCTCGTAGAGCTGGAGGTAGCGCGGTTGCGTGCCGGCGCGGGGGGCGGGAAGGGGCATGGCGGTCCTGGGGGAGGTCTAAACATCCTAAACCTAGTATGTTAGGCTTTTCAAGCGGATTCGCGATTCGAGGGAGCGGGCCATGGCACTCAGGGACATGAGAGGCGTCGACCAGGAAACGGCCGACGTGCTGGTGGTGGGCGGTGGTGCGGCGGGAGTCGCGGCGGCGGTCACGGCGGCACGCGAGGGCATGAAGGTGACGCTGGTGGAGCGCTACGGCTTCTGCGGCGGCGGCGCGGTCGCGGGCCTCTCCGGCACCATCTGCGGCCTCTACCTCGCCGACGATTCGCCGGACCGGCGCCCGGAGAAGATCGTCCACGGTTTCGTCGACGACTTCATCGCGGAGATGGAAGCGCGCAACGGCCTCGCGCCCCCGGTCCGTTACGGCCTCTCGTTCAGCCGCGTGCACGACCCGATGGCCTGGCGCGATTCGGCCGACGCGCTGCTTCGCCGGGCCGGCGTACGCGTCATCTTCCACGCGGTGGTCACGGACGCGCTCGCGGAAGGCGATCGCGTGCAGGGCGTTCGCCTCTACACCAAGCAAGGCAAGCTCGAAATCCGCGCCCCGCTCGTGATCGACGCGAGCGGCGATGCCGACGTCGTCGCCATGGCCGGGTTGCCGTTCACGGTGGGGCAGGACGGGCACGTGCAGAACCCGACGATGATCTTCCGCATCCAGGGCGTCGACGTGGACCGCTTCATGGCGGCCCACGGGCCGGACACGATCATGGGCGCGGACATTTCGGAGAAGATCGCGAAGGCGGACGGGAACGGCTACCGGCTCCCCCGGCGCAAGATCTTCCTCTTCCCGACGCCGCGTCCCGGCGAGTTGCTGTGCAACGCCACGCGCATCATCGGGCGGGACGGCCGCGAGCTGAACCCCCTCGTCCGCGACGACCTCACCGAGGCGGAAATGGAAGGGCGCCTGCAGGTGCGCGACTACGTGCGCTTCTTCCGCGCGAACCTCACGGGATGCGAAAGCGCGTTCCTCAACGACACGGGCGTCCAGGTGGGCGTTCGCCAGACGCGGCAGGTCGATGGCCTCGCGACGCTCACGAACGACGACATCGTGGCCGGGCGGAAGGTGCCCGGTGCCATCGCGCGCTCGCCCTGGCCCGTCGAGCTGCATTCGGGCGACAAGCCGCGTCTCTCCTGGCTCCTGCGGGACTACTACGAGATTTCCTACGAGTGCTTCGTCCCGCGCCAGGGCGAGGGAATCATCGCGGCGGGCCGCTGCCTGTCGGCGCAGCACGAGGCGATGGCCTCGGCGCGGGTCACGGCGCAGTGCTTCGCCTACGGGCAGGCCGTGGGCCTCGCGGCGTCGATCTGCGTGAAGGAGAAGGTCGCTCCGCGCTCGCTCGCCGGAACGACGATTCGCGCGGAACTCCGCAGCCGGGGCGTGGAGCTGTCATGACGGCCTCCTTCTCGCCCATCCGGCGCGTATTCACCCGCACCGCGGTCCGGCGCTCGGATCGGCCGCAGTGGAACCCGCGCACGCGGTGGTCGGAGAAGCGCGTCGTGATCGCTTTCGTCGAGCTCGAGGACGGCACGCTCGGGGTCGGCGAGGCGTATTGCGACGGCGGCTCCGCGCAGTCGGTGATCGACCTGATCGAGCGCGACCTGGCGCCGCTCGTCATCGGCCAGTCGCCCCTCGCCGCGCGCCATCGGTGGAACACGATGATCGACACGGCCATCGTGAGCGCCAAGGGGGGCGCGTGCTTCGCCGCCGCCAGCGCGATCGACATCGGTTGCTGGGACGCCGCGGGTCACCAGCTGGGCCTGCCCGTGCACCGACTGCTGGGCGCGGGGCGCGATCGCGTGTTCGCCTACGCGAGCGCCGGGCTGTACGGAACCGGCAAGACGCCCGGCGATCTTGCGACCGAGATGGCCGGCTACGTGGCGACGGGCTTCCGGGCCGTCAAGATCAAGGTGGGCGGGGCGACGATCGCGGAGGATGCCGATCGGGTGCGGGCGGTGCGGGAGGCTATCGGGCCCGGCGTTCGCCTGATGGTCGATGCCCTCTACGCCTACGGGCCCGCCGACGCGCTTCGCTTCGCGCGGGCGGTGGAGTCCCAGGACATCCACTTCCTGGAGGCGCCCGTGCATCCGGACGACGTGAGCGGGTTCGCCCGCGTCTGCGCGGCCAGCCCCATCGCCGTCGCGGGCAACGAGTTCGCGTACGGTGACGACGCCTTCCTTCGGTTGATCGAGGCTGGCGTCGACGTGGTCCACGCCGATGCGATCCTTTGCGGGGGGCGTCACCGGGGCGATGCGCGTGGCGGATCTCGCGCAGGCCCATCACCGCGCGATCTCTTTCCACGCGGCGTCGTCGGCGGTGTGCCTCGCGGCCAACGCGCACGTGGCTGCCGCGTCGCCGCACGCCGAGTCCGTCGAGTACCACATGATCCACCAACTGCTTTTCGAAGCGCTGGCCGAGCCGCCGTGGACGATCGACGAGGGCCACCTGGTCCTGTCTTCGCGGCCGGGGCTCGGGATCGCGTTGGATCCGGCTCATCCCGTCTTCGAGACCTGAGGCAACGCGATGCGCGTCGGCCGCGTGGAAAGCTGGGTGTTCCGGGCGCCGGTCGAGAAGCCCGTGCGCACTTCCTTCGGGGTGATGGCCGACCGGCCGGCGCTCTTCCTGCGCGTGTCGGCGACCGACGGGGCCTGGGGCTGGGGCGAAGTGTTCTGCAACTTTCCGCCCGGGGGCGCCGAGCATCGTGCCCGGCTTCTGGAAAGCGTCGTCGCACCCCTCCTGCAGGGCGTCAGGACGGACAACCCGGTTCTCGTCCACGAACGCCTCGAAGCGCAGGTTCGTACCCTCGCCATCCAGTGCGGTGAGCCGGGTCCGTTCGCGCAGGTGCTGGCGGGCATCGACCAGGCCCTGTGGGACATGGCCGCCCGGCGGGCCGGCATGCCGCTCTGGAAGTTTCTGGGAGGCACCGATGCCGGAGCGCGCGTGCGCGTCTACGCGAGCGGCCTCGGGCCGTCCGGCGTGGCGGAGACGGCTGTCCGCAAGCGCGACGAAGGCTATCGCGCCTTCAAGTTCAAGGTGGGCTTCGACGCGAAGCGCGACCAGTCGAACTTCAGCGAGATACGCGAAGCGCTCGGGGACGACGCGGTGATCATGGTGGATGCCAACCAGGCCTGGTCACCCGGGGAGGCGCCCGAGCGGATACGGGAGCTGGCCCGGTTCGATCCCCTTTGGGTCGAGGAGCCCATTGCGGCGGATGAGCCGCCGGGCGCCTGGCGTGAGGTGGCGAAGAGCGGGGGGGTGCCGCTTGCCGCGGGAGAGAACCTGCGCGGTCTCGACCTCGTTCGGCGCCGCGCTGGACTCGGGCCATCTCGCCTTCGTGCAGCCCGACGTGGCCAAGTGGGGCGGGCTTTCGGGCTGCCTGCAAGTCGCGAAGCTCGCCCGCCAGGGCGGTGTGACGTTCTGCCCCCACTGGCTCGGCGGCGGCGTCGGCCTCGCCGCATCGCTTCACCTTCGCGCGGCCCTGGGGCCCGAGGGCTACGCGGAGGTGGACGCCAATCCGAATCCGCTGCGGGAGGAAGTGTGTCCCGTGATGCCGGAAGAAGGCTGGGTTACGCTCGGGGAAGGGCCGGGTCTCGGCGTGGAGCCCGATCTCGGGCGGCTTGAACGCTTTCGCGTGGGGGACAGGTGAATTTGGGGACGGGTGAATTTTTCACCTGTCCCCGATTCGCGCTTGCCGTGCTCCGCGATAGTGCCTATTGTCGGCCACCATGGACGAAGCCATCGCGGGTTTTCTCGTCATGCCCCTCTGGGCGCAGATCGGCCTGGGGTTCTTCGCCCTGACCTTCGTCGTCATGGTGTTCGGTCCGGGAGTCGAACGGCGCCGGTACGCGGGGAAACTTTCGGCCCTGGCCGCCGCCGCCGGCGCGCCGACGACCCGCCGCGACGAGTTCACCGAATGGTTCACGATCACCGTCGAGGGGCGCGCTTTCGAGGTGCGGCGCGAACTGCGCGTTCGCAACAGCAGCTACCGGGGGCCCACCGGACAACTGCTCGTGACCTCCACGCCGCTTTCCGGCAGCCGCTGGGAGTTGCACGCGATCAGCATCGTGCCGGGACGCGTGCCGACGTTCTTCCGCCAGCCGGCCCTGTCCACGGGCGATGCGAAGTTCGACGAGCGATTCGTCGTGATCGAGGACGGGGGGCCGGTACGCGAGCGCTGGCTCGATGCGTCGACCCGCGCTGCCATCACGACCTTCTTCGACGCGCCGGCGGCCACCGGGCCGGTGTGGGTGCAGGAACGGCAGCTCCAGCACATCGCCGGGGACGAGTGGGCCAAGCTCGATCTCGCGGGTCTCAAGGGGCTCTTGCGCCAGCAGGCGATGCTCGCCACGGCGCTCGAGCGTGCCGCGGGGTGGCGCGGTCCTCTTGCGTGATTGAATGGTTGAATGGGGACAGGTGAATTTTTCACCTGTCCCCAAATTCACCTGTCCCCGTCTGTTGAAGTAACATCCCGCCGCTAGGCCCATGACAAGAATTCGAGCGAGGTGTTCATGCAACAGGAACGTCAATCCTGGGGGATAGCCGTGTGGGTGGCGCTGGCCTGGATGGCCGCCGCCCTCGTCTCGAAGGCGTTCGCCCACGCGGTCACGGAAAGCCTGCCCGTGTGGCTCGCGAGCGCCGTGACCTTTTGCGCGCTCGCCCTCGTGCCTCGCTGGAACTGGCTTCCCGTGCTGCTTGGCGCCGCCGTCGCGATGGCGGCCTGGGGCGCATGGGCGCACAAGCTCGGCCTCGTCGCCTCGCTTGCCTTCGCCGCCATCGAGCTGGTGTCCATGGCCTTGGGCGCCTGGGTCGCCACGCTGGGCCGGCGCCCGGATGACACGCCGGGCACGCAGACGCCCGCCCGCGCCGGAATGCTCATCGCGGGTGCGCTCGCCGCCTCGCTCGTCGGGGCCCTGCTCGCCATCGCGCTTTGGCACTGGCAGCGGCCGGCTTCCGATCCGTGGGCCGAAGGGCTCGCGTGGTTCTGCTCGACCGGCCTGGGCATCCTGCTCGTGGCCCCGCTCGCCTTTTCCTTCGCGGGCTTCCGCGTCCGACGCTCCGGCGGCATGCCGATGTCGCAGTTCGTGGCGGGTGCGCTGGCCTTCGCGGTGTTCGCGATCATCGCCCTTCTCGTGTTCGGCGGACGCGCGGAGCTGCGCTTCGGCGCCCTCGCCTCGACGCTCGCCTACCTGCCCATGCCCTTCCTGCTTCTCTCCGCATTGCTGTGGGGGCCGCGCGGTGGCTCGTTCGCGATGCTGGGGGGCTCGCTCCTCATGATCGGCCTCACCGCAAACGGCGGCGGCCCCTTCGCGATCCGCGAGGATTTCCCCGGCGAAGCGGTGGTCGAGGTGCAGGGCTTCATCGCGGTGTGGGCCGTCGTGATGCTGCTCGCGAGCGCCCTCGCCGAAGGCCGCCGCGCTGCCCTCGCCAGCGCCCGCGATTGGCAACTGCGCTTCGAGCGCACGCTGCAGGCCGTGGGCGCCGTGACGGTGGAGTACGACGCCGTCACCGGCCGGGCCGTCTGGAGCGACGGGGCCGCGCGGGTACTGGGGCCCTCCGTTGCCGGCGTCGGCGGCCTGGACGAATGGCTCGATGGCGTGGATCCGTCGGAACGCGCGATGGTGAAGGCCGCGTGGGAGTCGGTGGCCGAAGGGCACGTGCCTGCGAGCGAGCACGATTACGCGGTGCGCCTGCCGGATGGCCGCAGCCTGCGGGTGCGCGAGCGGCTCGCGGGCGTGCAGGGTGCGGACGGCCGCGTCGAGACCGTCGCGGGGCTCATGCGCGCCATCGAGCCGGAGGCGGGCCTTGGCTGAGCCGGCGGTCTTCCTGGTGCACGGCCTGGGCGGCACGCAGTACGACCTGGGCTCGATGCACAAGCGCCTGAAGAACGCGGGTTTCGTCACGCACTCGCTCACGCTGCCGGGCCACGGCACGAAGCCCGAGGACCTCGTGGGCGTGAAGGCCGAGGACTGGCTCGAGGCCGTGCGCGCCAAGTACCGCGAGATCGTCGGCCAGCACGAGGTGCTGCACCTGATGGGCATGTGCATGGGCTCGCTGCTGGCGGTGGAGACGGCCAAGCGCGAGAAGCACGCCAAGGGCCGGCTCGTGGCGCTCGCGCCGCCCGTCTACATCGACGGTTGGGCCACGCCCTGGTACCGGGGCCTGCGTCCCGCGCTCTACCACGTGCCCGGCCTTCCGGCGCGCATGAAGGTGGAGGAAGAGGATCCCTACGGCATCAAGAACGAGCAGCTTCGCGCCATCGTGAAGGCCAAGTTCGAGCGCGGCGAGAATTTCCACTACGGCTGGGTGCCGCTCGCGTGCATCCGCGAGGTGGACCGGCTGCGCGCGATGGTGATGAAGGACCTGAAGCGCATCGCCTGCCGCACGCTCGTGATCCACGCGCGGCACGACGAGCTCACGAGCCTTCGCTCGGCGCACTACCTGGTCGAGCACATCGACGCCGGCGGCAAGCGCGCGGGGCAGGCGCGCATGGTGGTGCTGGAGGACAGCTACCACATGGTGTGCGTCGACAACGACCGCGAGATCGTCGCGAGCCGGGTGCTCGAGTTCTTCGAGGCGAACGCGGCGGGGTCGCTGGGCATGTCGGATGGCGACCCGAAGATGTCCCGCGAGGAGATGGAACGCCTGCTCGAGGGCGCGCGGGACGATCTCGGGAAGGGCGACTTCGCGGCGCTCTTCGATCGCGGCATCCCGGATGTCGCCTGGTTCCAGCCGGGCGCCAATCGCACGAGCGGCATCTACCGCGGGCGAAAGGGGCTCGCGCGGCTGCAGGGCTGGGCGGGCAAGGGCGTGCGCTTCGTCGCGTTCGGCGCTCCCGCCTTCAACGCGAACATGGCGGTGGTGCCCGCGACGCTGCAATGCGCGGGGCTTTCGTCGAGCGGGGTGATCGCGCTGGCCATGCGGCAGGGGAAGTTGCTCGAGGCGCGCTGGTTTCCGGATGACGCGGCGGTCGAGAACGCGCACTTCGGCGGCGAGCCGGTGCCCGACGGTCCCACGCCGGCCGAGCGCGAGTTCGAGGCGGCGGCCGCGCGTTCCAAGCAGCTTCGCAAGGCGCCGGACAACGAGACGCTGCTCGCGCTTTATTCGCTCTACAAGCAGGGCAGCGTGGGTGATGCGGTGGGAGGCCGGCCCGGCGTGATGGACGTGGTCGGCCGCGCCAAGTTCGACGCGTGGAGTGCCCGTCGCGGCATGGGCCGGGACGAGGCGATGCGCGAATACGTGGCGCTCGTGGGCAAGCTCGCGGAGGCGGAAGGCGCGAAGGCGGCTTGAAAGCCGGGGACAGGTGAATTTTTCACCTGTCCCCAAATTCATGTCCCCAAATTCACCTGTCCCCGATCCGTCCGGCGTCCAGCCAGCGCAGGATCGCGCGGTAGAGGACCTCCGGGACCACCGGCTTGCCGATATGGTCGTTCATCCCGGCCCGGGCACTGGCCTCGCGGTCTTCGCGGAAGGCATTGGCCGAGAGTGCGACGATGGGCGTCGCGGCCGATGACGGAATGCGGCGTATCTCGCGCGTCGCCTCGACGCCGCCCATCACCGGCATGTTCATGTCCATCAGGATGAGGTCGAACGAATGCGCGCGCGCGTATTCGACGGCCTCCCGCCCGTTCGAGGCCGTGTGGACGGCGAGCCCGACATCCTCGAGCAGCGCGCGGGCCACCTCCTGGTTGAGCGGCTCGTCCTCCACCACGAGCACGCGCGCGTCGCGATGCCGCGAGGCCAGCTCGTTCGCCGGGTGATCCGCGCCTTCGTCTTCGGCTTCGGTTTCCGGGATGTCCTCCAGCTCGACCTCGAACCAGAAGAGGCTTCCGTGCCCCGGGACGCTCTCCACCCCGATCTGGCCGTTCATCGCTTCCACCAGGCGCTTGCTGACCGCGAGCCCCAGGCCCGTTCCCCGGTGACGGCGGGTGAGCGACGTGTCGACCTGCTCGAAGGGCCGGAAGATGCGCACCTGGTCCTCCGGCAGGATGCCGATGCCGGTGTCGCGGATCTCGAAGCGCAGCCGCGTGCGGTCTTCCGACGCGCGCCCGATCGCGCTCACGGTCACCGTCACGGCGCCCACCAGGGTGAACTTGAGCGCGTTGCCCACGATATTGATGAGCACCTGCGATAGCCGCCCCGCATCGCCGCGCAGGCGCCGCCGCTCCAGCGCGGGGTTCGCGCGCCAGGAAAGCGACGGCCCGTCGTCCGAGGCGAGGCCCGCCACCGCGTCGAGCAGGTGGATGCGGATGTCGTGCAGGTCGAAGGCCTCGCTCGCCAGGTGGAGCTGGTTCGACTCGATGCGCGTGATGTCGAGCACGTCGTTGATGACGCCGAGCAGCTGCCGCGAGGCGCGATCCGCCTTGTCGAGGTGGTCCCGCAGGGCGGGGTCGGTGGTCTTGCGCTTGATGAGCGCGAGCAGCCCCATGACGCCGTTCATCGGCGTGCGCAATTCGTGGCTCGCGACCGACAGGAACGAGGTCTTCGCGCGGTTCGCCGCCTCGGCGGCGGACCGGGCCACCTCGAGGTCCTTCGACTTCGTTTCCAGCATCGCCTCGTGGCGCTTGTCGACGAACATCGCGAGGAATTCCTTCGCGGGCACGCCTTCCTCGCCCAGGCGCAGCATGTGGATCTCGCAGGGGATCATCTCGCCCTCTCCGCCGCGCACGCCGGCAGGCGCGACCACGATCGGCCCGGCGGTCGCGGGCTCCTTCAGCGCCGCCTGGAACTGGAAGCGCCCGGGCCCGTCGAGGAACAGGGCGAGCGCGTAGCGCTCCTGGCGCAAGGTGGTCCGCAGGCCGAGGAAGGCCTGGGCGCGCCGGTTGCTCTCGAGGAGGTACCCGTTGTCGTCCACCAGGACGGCCGGCAAGGGCAGGAACTCGAAGAGCGACCGGTACTTCTCCAGGGCGAGCGAAAGGCTCGACTGGCTCTGGCGAAGCTCCTGGTTCTGGATCTCGAGTTCGGTCTGGTAGATGCGCAGCTCCTCGACCAGGTGCTGCACGTCGGCCGCGGTGGGTGCGGACGAGGCGCCGCCGGCGGGATCCGTCGTTCCCGCGAGGGCGCGTTCCGCCCGTCGGCGCAGCTCGGCCAGGTTCACCTTGCGCTCGGTCACTTCCGCCGCCTTGCCCGCCAGGCGGAGATGTCGATGTGGCTGATCACCGCCCCGAACGGCTCGCTGTTCACGGGCGCCGCGTTCAGCATGAACCAGCGCTCCTCGTCGGGCGAATGGCACGGGTACTCGAGGCTGTAGCGCGGCAGCGTGCCCTCGAGCACGCCACGAATGCCCCGGGTGGCCTCGCGGGCGATCTCGCCGTCGCCCTCCTCGCCGGTTTGGCAGACGTCGAAGTAGTTGACGCCGATGCTCGAGCGGGCCAGGTCGTGGTCGCCATTGGCGAGCGCGAAGTGCCGCCACGCGGCGTTCACGAGCACGATCGTGCCCGCCGGGTCGACGACGGCGACGTGCTCGGGCAGCGCGTCGATGATCGCCTGCAGGCGCTTCGCGTCGTGGTAGGCGGTAACCTCGACGAAGGTGGCCACGGCGCCGCGCTCGCCCGTCGAGGGCACGAGGTACGGCAGGATGCGCGCGAGGTGGATGCGCCGGCCGTCGTTCGTCTTCACCTCGTGCTCGATCATGTGGTCCGACTGCAGGGTCCGCTCGAGGTCGCCGATCAGGTCGGGGTAGGCGAGCTCGTGCTGGATGTCGTCCAGGCGGCGGCCGACGTCGGTCTCGCGCAACCGGAAGAGGCGCGTCGCATCCGGGCTGAAGCGCCGGACGAGCAGGTGCGAATCGACGAACACCGTCGCGAGCCCCGCGGCCTTGGCCAGGCTGTCGAGGTCGGCGTTCAGGCGGTTGAGGATCTGCACCTTCTCCAGGTATTCCGCGTTGACGGTGTTCATCTCCTCGTTGACCGACTGGAGCTCCTCGTTGGAGCTCTGCAGCTCCTCGTTGGAGGCCATGAGCTCCTCGTTGGTCGCCTGGAGTTCCTCGTTGGAAGTCTCCAGCTCCTCGATGGTGGCCTGCAGGCTTTCGCGGGTGGCGGCCAGCTCGCGCTCCAGGTGGCCGATGCGCGCCATCGTCTCGGCGTCCACGTCCACCGCGCTTTCCTCGGTGAGGGCCTGCGACGGCCCGGCCTGGAAGGAGAGCAGGCACATGCCCTCCTGCCCGTCGAGCGGCTGGGCCGAGAGCCGCACGGCGACCCGCTCGCCATCGGCCGCGCGGATGTCGACGGCGTCGGAGGTGAGGCAGGTGCGGTCGCGGCTCGCCTTGAAGAGGAGGGCCGAAGCGACGGGCACCAGGGGCTCGGGGAGCAGGCGCGGGATCGCGAGGCTGGCGCTGCCCTCGCGCGGCTTGAGGTATCGGCCGACCTGCCCGTAGAGGTGCACGGCCTCGTGGGCCGCGTTCACGATCATCGCCGGGGGTGCGAAGCGCTCGAGCAGCGCGGCGATGCCGGCGTCCGCGAGGACCGCGCTTTCGGAGAGTCGCCGCGGGGCCGGCACGGCAACGGGGCCACCCGTGCCCCTGGGCAGCGGCAGGCTCGCGCGGCTGTTGGTGAGGGGCGGCGCCGTCGGGCCGATGCGGCGGAAGATCTTGTGCCGCACGCTGACCGCCTTGAGGCCGTCGGTGGCGGTCGAGAGGGATTCGCTCGAACCCAGCAGCAGGGCGCCGCCTTCCTTCACGGCGAACTGCAACGACCGCAGGGCCCGCTCCTGCGCGCCCGGGCGGAAGTAGATGAGGGTGTTCCGGCACGCCACGATGTCCATCCGCGTGAAGGGCGGGTCCGAGAGCAGGTTGTGGCGGGCGAAGACGATGCACTGGCGCAATTCGGCCTTCACTTCGTACCCGCCCTTCTTCTTCACGAAGAACCGGCCCAGGCGCTCGGCGGACAACTCGGCGGCGGCGGATTCCGGGTACAGCCCGGCACTCGCCTTCTCGACGCACTGCGGGTCGGCGTCGGTGGCGAAGATCTTGAGGTTCAGCCAGCGCCGCTGCTCTTCGAAGGCCTCGATGAACAGCATCGCGATCGTGTAGGCCTCCTCGCCGGTCGCCACGCCGGCGGTCCACGCCCGCAGCGTATCGCCCGAGTCGGCGTCGGCCACCATCGGGGTGATGACCTTGTCGTAGAGCGTCTGGAAGGCTTCCGGGTCGCGGAAGAAGCTGGTCACGGAGATCAGCATCTCGCGGCGCAGGGTGAGCACCTCGGACGGGTCGCGGTCGAGCAGGTCGAGGTACTGGTGCAGGCCCGGGGTGAAGCGCACCTGCATGCGCCGCTCGATGCGGCGAATGACGGTGGCCGGCTTGTAGTCGGCGAAATCGATGCCGCCCAGCCGGTGCAGGCGCTGCAGGATGGCGGCCGTGAGCTCCGGGATCGACATGCGCGCGTGTTCCACCACGGGCGCCTCGGGCGGCGGGGGCGCCGCGACAGGCAGGTTCTGCACGTGGGCCACGAGGCGGCCGGGGAGGTCCTCGGCGGTGAGGACGGCATCCATGAACCCGGTGGCGATGGCGCTGCGCGGCATGCCGTCGAACTTGGCGGTCTCCGGATCCTGCGCCATGAGGAAGCCGCCGACGTTCTCGATCGCCTCCGCGCCGCGGGTGCCGTCCGTTCCCGTGCCGGAGAGGATCACGCCGACCGCGCGCGCGCCGTAGACCTCGGCGAGCGAGGAAAAGAAGATGTCGATGGGCAGCGAGAGTCCGCGGGGGCTCTTGGGCGTGAGGTGCAGGTGCCCCGCCGTGATGTGCATGATCGCGCCGGGTGGGATCAGGTAGACGCAGTTCGCCTCGATCGCCATCGCGTCCTCGACCATGACGACGGGCATGGCCGTGTACCGCGCGAGCAGGTTGCTCATCATGCTCTTGTGATCCGGCGAGAGATGCTGGATCACGACGAAGGCAGCGCCGACGTCCCGGGGACAGGTCTTGAAGAAACGCTCGAGCGCGTCCAGGCCCCCGGCGGAGGCGCCGATGCAAACGACGTGGCCGGCGAAAGCGGGCGGCTTTGCCTTGCGCGGGCGCGGCGGTTTCTTGCGGGGGGCGCGGGTCGGCATGGAAAGAGCGAAGGCCCGGCCGTCAGGCCACGGCGGGCGCCGGCGCGTCGTGTCGCCCGGGTCGGGATTCAGCAGGTTTCAACGGGCGCCACGCCTTAACGGGTGTCAGTGAAGGCCGAAGGTACTCCCGCGAGTTGCCGTTGAAAAGTCGCCCGTGCTGGTGCCTTGATATCCCGCAAGTCGCGCATCCTGGTGGGGACAGGTGCAATCGGGGACAGGTGTATTTTTCACCTGTCCCCAAATTCACCTGTCCCCATTTTCGATCCAGGCTTGGACGATCCGCTGGAATGCACCTTTCCGGCGCGTGACATCGGCACCGTCGGCGAAAGTGACGATCGCCCGGTCCTTCGCGAGCCACTTGAGCATTCCCTCCGGGTCCTCGATCTTCACGCCCCCGGCCGGCAAGGCCCTCACCTTGGCGCCCAGGTGCATCACGACCTGGATGCCTTCCTTCGCGCGCAGGTTGACGGTCGCGAAGTACTCGGTGGTCCGGAAACTGGGTGCGTTCCACTTCACGCCCTCCCGGATGGACTTGTCGGCGCCGAGGATGGCCTTCCGCACCGCTTCCACCGCGGCCTTGTGGGGATGATCCAGGGCCGCCATGAAGGCCGCGACGGCCTCGGTCGTGTCGGCGGGGGTGGCGTGGAGCGACTTCGGGGGGGCTTTGGCTGGCATGGGGTCCTCTTAATGTTCCGCTAATGATCCGCCCGCAGCATGGCGGCTGGCTCCCTTTCGAACCCGGCCCCCATGAAGGCGCAAGCGCGGGAATTCTGCATGGAAACACCGTCGGAACCCAGCGCCCTCGCGCCGACCGGGAGCCCGGGCCTGCGCCTCGTGCCCGTCCTCGCGGGATCGCCGCGCCGCACCGTGGAAGCCTACATCCAGCGGCGCTTCTCGGAGCAGCACGCGGCGCGGGTCACGCATTTCATGCCGAACCTGCTGGGCCTGCAGGCCGAGGACGGTGTCCTCCACGGCGCCGTCGGCCTGCGCGGGGCGGGCGAGGGCGCGCTCTTCCTCGAACAGTACCTCGACGGCCCCATCGAGCAGGCCATCCGCCCGCTCTTCGGCCCGGGCGTCGTTCGCGACGAGATCGTGGAGGTCGGGAACCTCGCCGCCGATGGCCGCGGCACGGCCCGCCGGCTCATCGTGGAACTCTCGGGCTGGCTCTCGCACGGCGGCTTCCGCTGGGTGGCCTTCACCGGCACGCCCGCGCTCCTCAACAGCTTCCAGCGGCTGGGCCTTCCCCTCACCCGCATCGCCTCGGCCGATCCGGCGCGCGTCGGTGCCCAGCGATCGGCCTGGGGCCGTTACTACGACCTGCGCCCGCAAGTGATGGTGGGCGAGATCCCCGTGGGTTGCCGCGTGCTGGCGGCGCTCGCCGGAGGCGATCGCGATGCCGTCCGTTGAGGCGCTCTGGCTCGCCCTGCGCGAGGACGCCGACCGGCCCGCGCTGAAGACCGGCGACGCCGTCGTGACTTGCGGCGCGCTCGTGAACGCGATCGTGCGCCGCATGGTGCTTCTGGACGAGAGCGGCGCCACCCGCGTGGCCCTCGCGCTCGACAACGGCATCGAGTGGGCGGCCTGGGATCTCGCGCTCCTGTTCAGCGGGCGCATCTGCGTGCCGGTGCCGGGCTTCTTCTCCCCGGCGCAGAAGGTCCACGTGCTGGAGAGCGCGGGCGTGGACACCTGCATCGGCGCCGAGCCGCCGCAAGGCGCGGCCGGCTTCGAGTGCCATTCCCCGGGCGTGTGGAAGCGTGCCGTGGCGCAGGCGGCTCCGCTCCCCGAAGGCACCCGGAAGATCACCTACACGTCCGGCACCACGGGGAACCCCAAGGGCGTATGCCTCGACGCGAAGTCGCTTCTCGCCGTCGCCGACAGCGTGCACAAGGCGAGTGCGACGCTGGATATCCGCCATCACCTGTGCGTGCTGCCCCTCGCCACGCTGCTCGAGAACGTGGCGGGCCTCTACGCTCCGCTTCTCAAGGGCGCCTGCGTCGACCTGCGCCCGATGCAGGAGATCGGCCTGAAGGGCGCGAGCGGATTCGACGTCGGCCAGTTCCTTCGCGTGCTGAACGAAAGCCGGCCCCACAGCGTGATCCTCCTGCCGCAACTGCTGCTCGCGCTCGTCGCGGCCGCCGAAGCGGGGCATCGCCCGCCCCCGAGCCTGCGGTTCATCGCGGTCGGCGGCGCGCGCGTTTCCCCCGCGCTCCTGCATCGCGCCGATACCCTGGGGTTGCCCGTCTACGAGGGCTACGGTCTTTCCGAATGCGCGTCGGTCGCGTGCCTCAATACCCCGCAGGCGCGCCGCATCGGCACCGTGGGCCGGCCGCTGCCGCACGTGGAGCTTCGCGTGGCCGACGACGGCGAGATCCACGTGCGCGGCTCGCGGCTGCTCGGTTACGTGGGCGAGGCGCCGCACGGCGACGACTGGCTCGCCACGGGCGACCTGGGCACGGTCGAGAACGGCTTCGTGACGCTCATCGGCCGCCGCAAGAGCATGTTCATCACCGCCTACGGCCGCAACGTGAATCCGGAGTGGGTCGAAGCCGAGCTCGTCCTGCAATCGCCCATCGCGCAGGCGTGGCTGCACGGCGAGGCGCGGGCGGAGAACGTCGCGGTGCTGGTGCCCCGCGGCGAGGGCATATCCGACGCCGACCTCCAGTCCGCCGTCGACCGCGTCAACGAACGCCTGCCGGATTACGCCCGCGTCCACCGATGGGTTCGGGCGCGCGAACCCTTCACGCCGGCCAACGGGCTCGCCACGCCCAATGGCCGCCTGCGCCGCGACGCGCTCGCCGCCATCCATTTCCCCACCGAGGTTTCCGCATGAATTTCTTCACCCGCCTCCAGGACCAGACCTCGCGCGATCGCGCGTACCTGCTCTCCGCGCCCGTCATCGGCCAGGCCATGGCCGGCGACGTCACCCGGGAAACCTACATCGCCTTCCTCACGCAGGCCTACCACCACGTGAAGCACACGGTGCCGCTGCTCATGGCCTGCGGCGCCCGCCTGCCCGAGCGGCTCGAGTGGCTGCGCTCGGCCATCGCCGAATACATCGAGGAGGAGACCGGCCACGAGCAGTGGATCCTGAACGACATCAGGGCCTGCGGCGGCGATGCCGAGGCCGTGCGCCACGGCGCCCCGGCGTTGCCCACCGAGCTGATGGTGAGCTACGTCCACGACCGCATCGCGCGCCACAACCCGGTGAGCTTCTTCGGCATGGTGAACGTGCTCGAAGGCACCAGCACGGCGCTCGCCACGCAGGCGGCCGGCATCATCCAGGAGCGCCTGAAACTGCCCCCGCAGGCCTTCAGCTACCTCACCTCCCACGGCAGCCTCGACATCGAGCACATGAAGATGTTCGAGGGGCTCATGAAGCGGCTCGACCGCGAGGAGGACCGCGAGGCCGTCGTCCACACCGCGCGCGTGGTCTATCGCCTGTACGGCGACATGTTCCGCAGCCTCACCCCGACCCACTGAGGACATCCCCATGAAACTCCCCGATACGCGGGCCCTCCTCACCGGCGCGAGCGGCGGCATCGGCCAGCCCCTGGCCGAGCAGCTGTGCGCCGCGGGCGCGAAGCTGATCGTCGCCGGCCGCGACGCCGCCTCCCTGGACGCCATCGCGCGGCGCTATCCGAACCAGGTCACCGTCGTGACCGCGGACCTGCGCCGGCGCGAAGGCCGCGACGCGGTGGAAGATGCCGTGCGTCTCGCGGGCGGCGTCAATTGCCTCATCAACGCCGCGGGCATCAACCGCTTCACGATGCTCGAGCAGCAGGACGAGGAATCGATCGCGGACCTGCTGGAGCTCAACGTCACCGCCAACCTGCAGCTCACGCACCGCCTCCTGCCGATGTTGCGCCGGGAGCCGACCGCCCTCGTGGTGAACGTCGGCTCCACCTTCGGCTCCATCGGCTACCCGGGCTTCGCCGCCTACTGCGCGAGCAAGTTCGCCGTGCGCGGGTTTTCCGAGGCGCTTCGCCGCGAACTGGCCGACACGCGCGTGAAGGTGCTCTACATCGCGCCGCGCGCGACGAAGACGGCGATGAACGCCGCCCCGGTGGTCGCCATGAACCGGAAGCTCAACGTCGCCATGGACGATCCCGCCTTCGTGGCCGCCCGCATCGTCGAAGCCATCGGCCGCGAGCGCGAGGAACTCTACTTCGGCTGGCCCGAGAAGCTATTCGTGAAGCTGAACGGCCTGCTGCCGCGCCTCGTGGACCAGGCGCTTCGCAAGCAGCTCCCCACCATCCAGCATTTCGCCCGCACCGACATCCCGGAGAAGACCGCATGAAAACGACCGTCCGCCGTATCGCCCTGTGCCTCATCGCCGCCGCGAGCATCCCCGCGCTGGCCCTCACCGAATCCAGCGCGCAGCAGCTCGAGCGCATCCAGGGTCGCTGGGCCGAGATTCACTACAAGATGCCGGCGGCGAGCCGCGAGGCGGCCTTCGCCGAACTCGCCCAGGAAGCCGACCGCGCCGTCGCGGCGGAGCCGAAGGCGGCCGAGCTGCACATCTGGAAGGCCATCGTGCTCAGCACGTGGGCGGGGGCCAAGGGCGGCCTGGGAGCCCTCGACCTCGTGAAGCAGGCCAAGGGCGAGCTCGAGCAGGCCATGCAGCTCGACGCGAAAGCCCTGCAGGGCTCCGCCTATACCAGCCTGGGCAGCCTGTATTATCAAGTGCCGGGTTGGCCGATCGGTTTCGGCGACGACAAGAAGGCCGAGGCGTTGCTCAAGCAGGCCCTCGCCCTCAACCCGGACGGCATCGACTCGAACTATTTCTACGGCGATTTCCTGCAGCGCCAGAAGCGCTTCGCGGAGGCCAAGGTGGCGCTGGAGAAGGCGCTCGCCGCGGCGGATCGGCCGGGCCGCGCCAGCGCGGATGCCGGTCGCCGGGACGAAGCCCGGCAATTGCTGAAGACGGTGCAGGCGAAGCTGGGCTGAGGAATCCCTCCTCCAGCCCGATGGGAGGCGTGGCGTCATGCGGCTTCTGCTGGTGGAGGACGACGAGGATCTCGGCGAAGGCATCCGCGTCGCCCTGAAGGGCGACGGCTACACGGTCGACTGGCTGAAGGACGGGGCGAGCGCGGTGCATGCGCTCGCGAGCGAAACCTTCGACGTGGCCATCCTCGACCTGGGCCTGCCCAAGGTCGATGGCCTCGACGTCCTGCGCCAGCTTCGCGCCGGCGCCAACCCGATGCCCGTCCTGGTGCTCACCGCGCGCGATGCCACGAGCGATCGCATCGCGGGCCTGGATGCCGGCGCCGACGATTACCTGGTGAAACCCTTCGAGGTGGACGAGCTCAAGGCGCGGCTGCGCGCCTTGCTTCGCCGCAGCCTCAGCCGGCCCCAGCCCGTGCTCGAGCTGCACGGCGTGAGGCTCGATCCGGCCACGCAGGACGTGAGCTACCGGGGCCAGCCCGTGAGCCTGCCGCGCAAGGAATATCTCGTGCTGCACCAGCTCCTCTCGCAGCCCGGCCGCGTCTTCACGCGCGAGAAGCTCGAGGAGGCGCTCTACGGCTGGGAGGATGCGGCCGAGAGCAACGCCATCGACGTGCACATCCACCACCTGCGCCGGAAGTTCTTCCCGGAGCTCATCCGGACGGTGCGCGGCGTGGGCTACCGCGTGGACAAGGCGTGATCCGCTCGCTGCGCGGGCGCATCCTGCTGCTGCTCATCGGGGTGCTCTCGGCGCTCCTCGCGCTGATGGCGGTGTGGAGCTATCGCGATGCGCAGCACGAGATCGAGGAGATCCTCGATGCGCAGCTCCTGCAGTCCGCGCGGTTCGTCGCGGGGCTCGCGGGCCGCGAGATGAATGCCGACACCGCGAGGATCCTGCAATCGGCGCTCGACCGGGCGGCCTCGCCCGTGGACACGCAGGGCAGGCCGCGGCGCTTCTCCCACGAATACGAAGGCAAGCTCGCCTTCGCCGTCTTCGATGCGAAGGGCGAGGCGCTCGTGCATTCGGCCAG
The DNA here is from genome assembly GCA_016711875.1 of Betaproteobacteria bacterium. Classification (GTDB taxonomy): domain Bacteria; phylum Pseudomonadota; class Gammaproteobacteria; order Burkholderiales; family Usitatibacteraceae; genus FEB-7. The sequence goes on from JADJSD010000006.1 coordinate 31,214, forward strand.
CGCGCCCCTCGCGCACTTCCGCGACCTGAGAATCACGGGCCGGCGCGGGCCGGGCGAACACGGGCACGAGTTGGCCGGGGCCGCCGCCACGCTGCTCGGCACCCCGGCGGGCTTCCACGACGCCGTCATCGACGGCTCGCGCTGGAACATCTTCCTCCTGGACAACCCGCCCAGCGGCCACTGGATCCTCGTGGGCGACCGCGACGACGTGCGCGGCGAGCTGGCCACGAACATCGCCTTCCGCAGCATGGTGCCGGAACTCGTCGGCGTTCCGCTCGTGGCGCTGCTGGTGTGGCTCGTGGTCGGCTGGACGCTGCGCCCGCTGGCGCAGATGACGCAGCGGCTCAAGTCGCGCGAGCCCACGGACCTGGCGCCGCTCGTGCTCGATCGACTGCCGGACGAACTGGAGCCCGTGGCGGCATCCCTCAACCGCCTGCTCGCGAACGTGACGGAGCTGCTGGAGCGCGAGAAGCGTTTCCTGTCCTACGCCGCGCACGAACTGCGCACGCCGCTCGCGGTGCTGCGCGTGCAGGCCGACAACGCGGTGCACGCCGCGGACCTGTCGGACCGCGAGGCGGCCTTGCGCCAGCTCGACCGCAGCGTCTCGCGGGCCACGCGGCTGGTGGAACAGCTCCTCGCGCTCGCCCGACTGGAACCGGGCGCATCGGACCTGAAGCCGGTGACGGCGGACCTGCTCCCGGTGGTTCGCAACGAGATCGCGGAGCTGAGCCCCCTCGTGCTCGATCGCGGGCTCGAGATCATGCTGCTCGCCGAGGAATCGGCGGACCACCGTGCGAGCGTCGACGAGCAGGCGATGCAGATCCTGCTGCAGAACCTCATCAGCAACGCCGTCCGCCATTCGCCGCCGGCCGGGCGCGTGCAGGTGCGGCTCGTGGCGGGAGGCGATTGCGTCGAGATCCACGTCGAGGACAGCGGGCCCGGCGTGCCGGCCGAGCAGCGCGAGCGCGTGTTCGAGCGCTTCTACAGCGAAGGGCCCAGCCGCGGCGCGGGCCTCGGCCTCGCGATCGTGGCGCGCATCGTGGAACTGCACCGCGGGCGGGTGGAGCTGCGCGAGAGCGCGCTCGGCGGGCTCGATGCCGTGGTGACGCTGCGAAGGGCGCCCTAGCGGTTCGGGAAGCGGTGGTGGCTCAGCCGCTGGGCCGTCTCCGCCAGCAGCGGTCCGAATTTCCGCTCGAACTTGTCCGCGGTCCATTCGCCCAGCGACCCCGCGATGTGGATCGCCGCCGCCGGACGCCCGTCCGCATCGATGATGGCGGACCCCACCACCACCTCGCCCATCACGCCTTCCTCCACGGTGAGGGCGTAGCCCTTCTGCTGCGCCTGCGCGATCTTCTTCCGGATGCCCGCGGGGTCGTGGATGGTGCGCGGCGTGAGGGGCTTGAGATCCGAGCGCTTCAGGATGTCGTTCACTTCCGCCTTGGGCAGGGCCGCCAGCATCGCGCGCCCCCCCGACGACGACCAGGTGGGCATGCGCCGCCCGATGAGCGTGGAGAAGTAGTACTCCCGCTTGCTCGACTGCCGGATGGCGTAGAGGATCGTGAGGTCGTCGAAGAGGCTCAGGTTCACCCGCTCGCCGGTCGCGCGCTGCAGCTCGATCAGCACGGGCGAGGCCGCTTCCACCAGGGCGTTGGCGCGCAGGTAGTTGAACGAAAGCTCCAGCACGCGCTTGCCCAGCGAGAAGCGCTTCGTCTTCGCGCACTTCTCCAGGTAGCCGAGCTGCGAGAGCGTGTGCGTGAAGCGCTGCGCGGTGCTCTTGTCCGTGCCGCACGCCTCGGCGATCTCGCGCAGGTTCATGTGCTGCTGCCCGGTGGAGAAGGCGCCCAGCACGTTCAGGCCCTTCTCCAGCGAGGCGACGTAGAGCGGGTCGCTTTTCGGGGGCTTTCGCGGGGCGGTCATGGGAGGCGGCTCCGGGCGGTTGCGGCCGGGAAGGGCAGGCCGTATAGTGAATTTATCGATTCAAGCGTATCGCATTGTAATACGAGGCCCTGCCGATGCAACTGCCGTCCGTTCCCATCGACGCGCCCTCCGCCTGGACGGGCGAGGCGATGCGCCGGACGGACGCCTGGATCGTGCCCTGGTCGCCCGCGGATGGCGCGGAACTGAAGGCGGCCGCGCAGCACGTGCGGCGCCTCGGCCTGCGGGCCCCGCAGTTCGGCAAGCGGGATTTTCCGCTGCCCACCCTCGCACCGCGCCTCGCGGGCCTGCTTCGCGAAGTGACCGAGGGCCGCGGCTTCGTGCTCCTGCGCGGCCTGCCGATCGCCGAGTTCGACGACCAGGGCGCCCGCGACGTCCTCTGGGGGCTGGGCTGCCATTGGGGCAGCCCCGTCTCGCAGAACCACCACGGCGATGCCATCGCGGAGATCACGGACAAGGGCCTCGACGCCACGCAGCCGGGCGTGAAGCCTTCCCTCACCAACGCCGAGCAGCGCCCCCACAGCGATCCGGGCGACATCGTGGCGCTGCTGTGCGTGAGGAAGGCCATGGAAGGCGGCGTGAGCCGCATCGCCAGTTCGCTGGCCATCTACAACCGCCTGCTGGCCGAGCAGCCGGGCGAACTGGAGGCCCTGCACCGGGGCTTTCACCACGACCTGCGCGGCGACGCCACGCCGGAGGCGCCCTTCGGGTGCACGCCCGTGCCCATTCCCGTCTACCGCTACTACCGGGGCCTGCTCAGCTGCGTGTTCAACGCGACGAGCGTGAAGCAGGCCCAGGTGCGCATGGGCACGGTCGTGCCGGCGCGCGAGATGGCGCTGCTCGACCGCATCGTGGAACTGGCGCAGGGCGAGGATCTTTGCCTCGGCATGGCCTTCGAGCCCGGGGACATCCAGCTGCTCAACAACTACACCGTGGTGCACTGGCGCACGGGGTTCAGGGACTACCCGGAAGAAGGCCGCAAGCGCCTGCTCTACCGCCTGTGGATCGACCGCCCCGGCGAACGCCCGGTGGACCCCGCCCTGCATCGCGGCTACATCACCGGCTCGAAGGCCGGGATGCCCATTCCCACCTGAAGCGCGGAGACCCGGATCCATGACCCCGAAACTCGTCGCCGTCGTCACCGGGGGCAGCAACGGCATCGGCGAGGGCATCGTGAAGCATTTCGTCGCCGCGGGCGCCACGGTGATCAACGTCGATGTCGCGAAGCCCGCGGACGCGGTCGTTGCCGCCTGCCCCTTCTACGAGGTGAACCTCGCGGACGCCGGGGCCACGCGCGAGGCCGCCGCGCGCATCGCCCGCGACTTCGAGGTCAACTGCATCGTCAACAACGCGGGCACGCCCACGCCGGGCTTCCTGGAGGACGTCACCGACGAGGCCTTCGACCTCGGCGTGAACCTCACGATGCGCACGCCCGTCATTCTGTCGCAGGCTTTCGTGCCGGGCATGAAGGCGCGCCGGTTCGGGCGCATCGTGAACATCTCCTCGCGCGCCCTCCTGGGCAAGAAGGCCCGCACCATCTATTCGGCCACCAAGGCCGCGATGGTCGGCCTCACGCGCACGTGGGCGATGGAGCTGGGCCCGCACGGCATCACGGTGAACGCCATCGCGCCCGGGCCGGTGCTCACCGAACTCTTCAAGAAGAACAATCCGCCGGAGATCGCGGCGAAGCTGGTCGAGCACGCGATCGTGGGCCGCGCGGGAACCCCGGAGGACATCGCGCGGGCGGTGCACTTCCTGGCCGACCCCGCCAACGGATACATCACGGGGCAGGTGCTGCACGTCTGCGGCGGCTCCAGCCTGACACTCAACTGGTAGCGGTTCCACTTTCCACACGGGAGGCTCGAATGAAGTCCTGGATCGCAGTCCTGCTTGTCTCGGCCACGGCGGCTTTCGCCACGGGCGAAGTCGCCGCGCAGTCGTTCCCCACGCGCACCATCAAGATCGTCGTGGCCAACCCGCCCGGCGGCCAGACGGACGTCGCCACGCGCGTGATCGCGGCGGAGATGACGAACATCCTCAAGCAGCCCGTCGTCATCGAGAACAAGCCCGGCGCCAACAGCAACCTCGGCGCCGCGTGGGTGAAGACCCAGCCCGCCGACGGCTACACGCTCATCGTGACGGCCATCAACAATTTCGGCTCGAATCCGGCCCTCATCAAGGAGATGCCGCACGACCCGGTGAAGGACTTCAGGATGATCGTGCACACGATCTCGAGCACCAACGTGATCGTGGTCGCCCCGGACTCGCCCTACAAGACGCTGCAGGACATCCTCAAGGCCGCGCGCGAGCAGCCGGGCAAGCTCACCTACGGCTCGGCGGGCGCGGGTTCCTCCATGTACCTGTTCATGGAGATGCTCAAGTCCATGGCGAAGGTCGACATCATGCACATTCCCTACCAGGGCAGCGCCAAGGCCAACGTCGACGTGATGGGCGGCCAGATCACCATGCAGTTCGACTCCATGCCGGGTGCGTGGTCGCTGGTGGAGGGCAAGAGGCTGCGCGCCATCGCCGTCAGCACCGCGAAGCGCCACCCCATCGCGCCGGACGTTCCCACGGTGGCGGAATCGGGCGTGCCCGGCTTCAACGCGTCGTCCTGGCTCGGGCTCGCCGCCCCGGCCGGCACTCCCGACGACGTGATCCAGGTCCTCAACAAGGCCGCGAACCAGGCGATGCAGACGCCGGCCGTGCGGGACAAGCTCCTCGCCATGGGCACCACCCCGGTCGGCGGCACGAGCGCGGAATTCGCGAAGTTCGTCGAGACGCAGGTCGCCACCTGGAAGCAGGTGATGGCCGCGGCCGGCGTGCAGCCGAAGTGATCCCCCGGGCGCTCCGGCGCCCGCGCAGTGCCCCATCAACGACGGAGCAACGGCCATGGCAGTGCTGTCCAGCAGGGACCCGAAGACCGACCCCGAACTCGAGGCCGTGTACGCCGAGATCGCGGCGAGCCGCGGGTGGATCTCCAACGCGATGCAGTCTCTCGCCCACGCGCCGGAGGGGCTTCGGCGCTTCGCCCACTTCGGCGACTACGTCCGCTACCACACGGCCATCAATGAGCGCATCCGCGAACTCGTCATCGTCACCATCGGCCACGCGGTGAAGTACGCGGCCACGCACCACGCGGGCCTCGCCATCCAGGCGGGCATCCCGAAGGACGCGGTGGACGAGATCCTCGCCGGCCGCGTGCCCGCCTCGCTCCCGGAGGACGAGCGCCTCACCGTGCGCTACGTGCTGGAGTTCGGCTCGCCGGCTTCCGTGAGCGACGAGACCTTCGCCCTGATGAACAAGCACTTCAGCGAGCGCGCCATCACTGACATCACGCTGCTTGCGGCGTACTACCTGGCCTACGGCACAATGATCAAGGGAATGCGCGTGCAGCTCGAATCGAAGGACAAGCTCGACATCGAGATGCAATGGCAGAAGGAAAAGGCGGCGAAATGAGTGCCGGCGCCTCGTCGCAGGCCGTGCTCGACTGGATCGCGGGCAAGCGCGGCGAGATGCTCGCCGTGCTGGAGACGGCCGTGAACCTCGACAGCGGCAGCGCCGACAAGGCCGGCGCCGACCGCATGGCCTCGCTTTTCGAGGCCCTGATGAAGGACGCGGGCATTCCCACGCGGCGCCACGGGGTCGAGCGGTACGGCGACTGCGTCTCCTCGGAGGTCGCGTATGGGGCGAACGGTTCGCCCCACGTGCTGCTGCTCGGCCACATGGATACGGTCTTCCCTTCCGGCACGGCGTCGCGCCGCCCTTTCCGCGCGGAAGGTGGCAAGGGCTTCGGCCCGGGTGTGGCGGACATGAAGTCGGGCCTGGTGATGAACGCCTTCGTGGCGAAGGCGTTCGCGGCATTGAAGCCCGCCGCGCCGCCGCTTCGCGTCCTCTTCACCGGTGACGAGGAAGTCGCCTCGCCCGGGTCGCGCGACATCACTTTCGCCATGGCGCGCGGGGCGCTGGCGGCCTTCAACGCCGAGCCGGGACGCCCCACGGGCAACGTCATCACCGGGCGCAAGGGCGCGCTCTTCTACGATTTCGAGGTGCACGGCATCGCCGCGCACTCCGGCGTGAACCCGGAGAAGGGCGCGAGCGCCATCGACGCCCTCGCGCGCAAGGTGATCGACCTGCACGCCCTCACGGACCCCGCCACCGGCATCTCGGCCAACGTGGGCACGATGAAGGGCGGCATGACGGTCAACATCGTCGCGGAGCACGCGCAGGGGCAGCTCGACATCCGCTACCCCGCCTCGGCGGACCGCGAGGCGCTGCGGGCCCGCATCCGCGAGATCATCGAGCGCCACTCCACGCCCAACACCCACGCGCACGTCACGAACGAGGCGATCTTCCTGCCGCTCGAGCCCACGCCTGCGAGCCTCGCGCTGCTCGCGCGCTACCAGGCGAGCGCCGCGACGCTGGGCATGAAGGTGGAGGGGGAGTTCACCGGCGGCTCGGCGGACAGCGGCATCGTCGCTTCCGCGGGGGTGCCCACGATCTGCGCCACCGGGCCTGTCGGGGGCCACGTGCATACCGATCGCGAATGGTGCGACCTGGACAGCATCGTGCCTCGCGCCCAGGCCCTGGCCCTCACGATCCTCGAACTCGGCAACGCCTGACGGAGGCCCGATGGCCCGCCACATCGCCTGCATCACCTTCGATTTCGACGCCATGTCGGGCCTCGTCGCCCGGGGGCTCACGAGCCCCACGCCCGTCTCGCGCGGCGAATTCGGCGCGGTCGCCTTGCCCCGCATCCTCGACCTGCTGAAGCGCCGCGGCATCCCCGCCTCGTTCTTCATCCCCGGCGTGATCATCGACACCTACCCGGCCCTGTGCGAGCGCATCGTCGCCGAGGGACACGAGGTGGGCCACCACGGCTGGACGCACGTGCCGCCGGCGAGCCTGAAGCCCGAGGAGGAAGAGGCGACCCTCGTGCGCGGCACGGAGCGCATCGTGCAGCTCACGGGCGTGAAGCCCCGCGGCTACCGCTCGCCCTCGTGGGACCTGAGCCCGGTGACGCTCCCGCTCCTCATCAAGTACGGCTTCCTCTACGAGAGCAGCATGATGGGGCACGACCACTCGCCCTACCGCACGCGCACGGGGGACGTGGTGCACCTGGATCGCGCCATCGAGTTCGGGCCGCAGAGCCCCCTCATCGAGATGCCCATCAGCTGGTCGCTGGACGACTTCCCGCACTTCGAGTTCCTGCGCCTGCCCACGAGCGTCACGCCCGGGCTCATGAATGCGAGCGGCGTGCTCGAGAACTGGGTGGACGATTTCGAGTACATGCGCCGCACGGAGGAATGGGGCGTCCTCACCTACACCTGCCACCCGTACGTGATCGGGCGCGGGCATCGCATGCTGATGCTCGAGAAGCTGCTCGATGCGCTGGTGGAGAAGAGCGCCGTCTTCCTCACCCTCGAGGCGGCGGCGAAGGAATACGACAGCCGTTCCCCCTTCCCCGGCGTCCGATGAAATACGCGACGCTCGGCCGCACGGGGGTGCAGGTCTCGCGCCTGTGCCTGGGAATGATGAGCTACGGCGCGCCCGCCTGGCGACCGTGGATCCTGGACGAGGAAGCGGCGCGACCGATCGTGCGCCGCGCCATCGAGCTGGGCGTGAACTTCCTCGACACCGCCGATACCTACTCCGCCGGCGAGTCGGAGATCCTCGTCGGCAAGTTCGTGCGCGAATTCGGCCGCCGCGACGAGATGGTGATCGCGACCAAGGTCTACAACCCGGTGTCGATGGACTTCACCTCGGGCCAGGACCCGAAGTCCCTGGGCCTCGCCAAGCGCCCCAACCAGCAGGGCCTGTCGCGAAAGCGCATCTTCGCGGCCATCGACGCCTCGCTCCAGCGCCTGAAGATGGACCACGTGGACCTCTACCAGATCCACCGCTGGGACTACGCGACGCCCGTGGAGGAATTCATGGAGGCCCTGCACGACGTGGTGAAGTCGGGCAAGGCGCGCTACATCGGCGCTTCGAGCATGTGGGCCTGGCAGTTCGCCAAGGCACAGCACGTGGCCGAGCGGCACGGCTGGACGAAATGGGTGTCGATGCAGAACCACTACAACCTCGCCTACCGCGAGGAGGAGCGGGAGATGATGCCGCTGCTGCGCGACCAGGGCGTGGGATGTATCCCCTGGAGCCCGCTCGCGCGCGGGTTCCTCACGGAAGACCCCGATGCGACCGGCGATGTCGGCAGCGTGCGCAAGGCCCACGACGCGCTCCGGCGCCAGTACTACGCGGAAGAGCCGGACCGCGAGGTGGCGAGGGCGGTGGGCGAGGTGGCGGCCGCGCGGGGCGTGAGCCGCGCGCACGTGGCCTGTGCCTGGCTGGTGTCTCCCCTGGGCGCCGGTGGCGGCGTCACGGCGCCCATCGTCGGGCCGCAGTCCGTGAAGGAGCTCGAGGCGCTCGTCGAGGGGACGGACATCGAGCTCACGAAGGATGAAGTGGCGCGGCTCGAGGCGCCGTACCGGCCGAAGCGGGTGATGGGGCACTTCTGAGGCGGGCGGGAATTCCCGCCTGCCGCCACGGGGTTTTCACCTCCGGCCCCCGGTTTCACCGTGCTATCCTTTCGTACACATCAGGAGGTGTATGGTGCGTACGAACATCGTTCTCGACGACGAACTGGTCCGCGAAGCCATGGAGCTCGCCAACGTGAAGACGATGCGCGAGGCCGTCGACATCGCGCTGCGTCGGTTCGTCCACGGCGGTCGGCAGAAGCGGCTGCTGGAACTCAAGGGAACCGGCGGAATCCGCAAGGACTACGACCACAAGCGTGCGCGCAGCGGCGCCTGATGGTCCTGGTCGACACCTCCGTCTGGATCGACTTTCTCAGGGGGCGGGAGACGCCGCAGGTCGGGACGCTGGAAGCGCTCCTGGCCGAGGACGAGATCGTCGGAACCACGCCCTTGGTCATCCAGGAATTGCTGCAGGGTACCGACTCGCCCGAGCGGTTCGACACCCTGCTCGCGTACCTGGCCGAGCTCGCCTGCTTCGTTCCGCGCGATCCCGTCGGCAGCCACGTGAGCGCGGCGCGGCTCTACCAGGAGTGCCGCCGCCGGGGTCGGACGCCCCGCAGCAGCAACGATTGCCTGATCGCGCAGGTGGCCATCGAACACTCGCTGGCGTTGCTGCATGACGATCGCGACTTCGAAACGATCGCGGAGGCGACGGACGCGCTCAGGATCCAGCCGTCGCTGCGATGAAGCGCGCGATCAGGTTCCGCAGAACGTCCTGTAGCAGGCAGTGACTTCCACCGGTGCCGGTTCGCCGTAAGGCGCCTGCTCCCCATCCTCGTCAAACGGCCGCCGCAAGGCCGCGAGCAGCTTCTCGAAAGGCACGAGATCGCCGGCGTCCTGCGCCGCCGAGAGCGCTTCCTCCACGCGGTGGTTGCGCGGGATCACGAAGGGGTTCGCCTGCCGCATCGCCTTCGCGCGATCGGCGCCACCGGCTTCCTCGCGCCCGCATCGCGCCTTCCACCGCCCGAGCCACGCATCGGGCGCCTGCGCATTCGCGAACAACCCGCGAAGGGTCGCCTCGTCGCCCGCGGCGGCATCGGCGAGCCGGCGCCAGGCGAGCGTGTAGTCCACCTTTTCCGCGTGCAGCAACGCGAGCCACGCCTCGGCCAGCGCGGCATCGTCGGCTTCATCCCTGGCGAGGCCGAGCTTCGCCCGCTGCCCGCGCAACAGGTGAGCGCGATACTGCTTCGGAAAGGTGTTGAGCACCTCCGTCGCGAGCGCCACGGACTTCTCCTCGGCCTCGTCGATGAGGGGCAGCAGCGATTCGGCCAGGCGCGTCAGGTTCCACAGCGCGATCTCGGGCTGGTTGCGGTACGCGTACCGGCCGTGCTGGTCGATGGAGCTGAAGACGGCTGCCGGATCGAAGGCCTCCATGAAGGCGCAGGGGCCGTAGTCGATGGTCTCGCCCGAGATCGTCATGTTGTCCGTGTTCATGACGCCGTGGATGAAGCCGGCGTTCATCCATTGCGCGATGAGGGCGGCCTGCCGGGCCACGACGGCCTCCAGCAACCCGAGTGCGGGATTTTCCGAGCGGGCGAGCGCCGGGTCGTGCCGCGCGACGGTGTAGTCGAGGAGCTTGCGCACATCCTCGCCGATGCCCAGGGAAGCGAAGTACTGGAAGGTGCCCACGCGCAGGTGGCTCGCGGCGACGCGCGTGAGCACCGCGCCGGGCAACGGCCGCTCGCGCTGGACGGTGTCTCCGGTGGCCGCGACGGCGAGCGCTCGGGTGGTGGGGATTCCCAGTGCGTGCATGGCCTCGCCGACGAGCACCTCGCGCAGCATCGGTCCCACGGCCGCCTTGCCGTCGCCGTTGCGGGCGAAGGGCGTCCTGCCCGATCCCTTCATCGCGATGTCGCGGCGGCGGCCCTTCCGGTCGATCACTTCGCCGAGCAGGAGCGCGCGGCCGTCGCCCAGGCGCGGCGAGAAGCCGCCGAACTGGTGGCCCGCGTAGACCTGCGCGATGGGGTACGCCCCCTCGGGAACCGTGTTGCCGGCGAAGAGCGAGCCGAGCGCACCCTCGTCCAGATCGCCGACGCGCAGGCACAGCTCGTCCGCGAGCGCCCGGTCGAAGTGCAACAGGCGCGGCGCGGGCGCCGCGGCCGGCTGCCAGGGCACGTAGAAACCCTCGAGCTTGCGGGCGAAGGTGTTGTCGAAGGCGAAGACGGCGGGGGCGGGCATCGGTCGGGCGCGCGAAAGGGTGCGGCAGTTTATCGCGGAACGGTCCGTCCTCCCCGCCTCAGAAGCTCGCGCGCGTCTTCACCAGGAGCTGCACGCGGTCGACTTTCGCGTCCGCATTCAGCGGGAAGGCGAGGTCCACGTGCAGCACGTTCGCGAAGGCCGAGCGGGTGTTGAAGATCCTGAGCCCCAGGCCGAGGTTCGTGAGCCACCCCGCGTTCGTCGGGTTCTGGTACGGCCCGCCCCAGGCCCGGCCCACGTCGACGTACGCCGCCGCCCCCAGGCGGAAAAGCCGCCAGAGGTAGATGTCCGAATAGGCCCGCTCCTCGACCGTGAAGAGCCCACGCCGCTCGCCGCTCTGGTAGCGCTGGGGATAGCCGCGCAGCCCGTTGTCGCCGCCGAGCCAGAGCGTATCGGACGGGCCGGGGCGGGTGAGCACGTCCCCGTTGGCCGAGGCGTAGAAGACCCAGCGCTGCCCGTGCGGCCGGTAGTACTGCAAACGCCCGCCGAGTTGCTGCCGGTCGATGCGGCCGTCGGTGAACTGGCCGTCGATGAAGGCCGAGGCGAGGATCATCTGGTCGTCCGCGAGCGCGAACCCGCGGCCCACGTTGCCCGAGTAGACCCACGAATCGCGGCTCGAGCCCATCGCCTTCGTGGCATAGCCGATGTCGAGGAAGGTCGTGAGACCCAGGGCGAAGAACTCCGGCCGGCCCATCTGGTTGCGGTTCGTCCGGCGCTCGAAGCGGTCCTCGACGACCTCCGCGCGGATGAACGGGTACGCGAGCTTCTGGTCGGGCGCGAGAGCCGCGGGGGCCACGCGGCCCGGCTCGAATGCGTACACGTCGTCCTGCAGCCGAAGGCCGCCCGTGAACCGCGTCGTGAACCCGTCGCGCAGCCCCCCGGACCAGCCGCCGAAGACCTCGGCCCGCGTCTCCCGGTACCGGTACTCGCTCTGGATGTCGCCGGCCACGTAGTTGGCCTCGATGCGGTCGTTGAGGAGCCACGTGGCGCCCGCGGACCAACGCGCGTCGAGGGCGTGGAAGGGACGGACCACCGTGACCCCCTCGCGCTTGCCGTCGTCGTTGCGGGCGTGCGTGTAGGCGAGGCGGGTCCAGGTGCCGAAGGCGCGGTCGTTGGCGATCTCGAACTCGTTGCCGCTGCGGTCGATGTCGCTCGTCTTGCCCAGGGTGAGCTGCGTGCCCGTGCCCAGGAAGTTGTATTCGCGCAGGTTGATGTTGTAGGAATTCTTCCCGCCCGTGCGGTTGAAGCTGAACCCCGGGTCCAGGGACCACGCGTCGTGCGTGTGGACCTCGATGTCGGCGACGTTGTCCCGCACGGCGAGCACCCGCAGCTCGACGTCGGAGAAGTAGCGCGAGCTGCGCAGCACGCGCTCGGCCTCGTTCATGCCCGAGGCGCGGATGCGGTCTCCGGTCTCGAAGAGCAGCGACTGGCGCACGACTTTCTCGCGCGTGTTGATGTGCAGGAAGTTGGCCGTGCGGAAGAGCCAGTTGTCCTCTTCCGGATCGCTGGTGTCGAAGATGTTCCCGTTGCGCACGACGATGCGCCCGACGGTCGCGCCGGAGGCCTCGAGCTGCGCGAAGGTCGGCAGGGGTGCGCCCTCGGGCAACGCCTGGGGCATCGCGGGGGCCGACAGGCCGAGGCCGGCGAGGAGGGCGCCTGCAAGGGCGGTCGACTTCGGCATGGCACTTCCCAGCATACGCCGGGAAGCCGGCTCAGGCGGCGGCGCGGGGACGGTGGGCGCGAAGCGCCAGGGCGATGAGGAACATGACGCCGAGAACGCCGGCCACGACGAGGTAGGCGACGCTGAATCCCGCCGCGCCGCCGCCGCGGAAATCCGCGATGGCGCTGATGGTGGCGGCCGAGGTGAGGGTGCCCACGCCGTTGAACACGTTCACGAGCCCCTGCCCGGTGCCGCGCAGCTGTGCGGGCGCCTCGGCCATGGCGATGGCGCGAAGCGCGCCGCCGACGATGACGCCCAGGCCGATGCCGGCCGGCACGGTGGCCACCAGGAACCCGGGCAATCCGAACTGCGTCACGGAAGCGCCCGCGTAGCCCAGGCCCATGAGCGCGAAGCCCACGAGGAGCAGCGTGCGCGATCCCAGGCGGTTGAGCATCCGCCCGCCGGCCATCGAGCCGATCATCGATCCGACCACGAGCGGCAGCAGTGCGAAGCCCGCGGCCTGCGGGGTGAGCCCGTAGGCGAAGGTGGCGATGGAGGTGAGGAACACGACGCTGCCCATGCCGAAGCCGCCACCGGTGGCGAGCGTGTAGGTGAGCGCGAGTTGCCGGTTGCGGAAGAGCCCCAGCGGAATCATCGGCATCGCCGCGCGCCGCTCGATGCGGATCACGAGGATGACCGCCACCGCCGCCGCCAGCAGGAAGTACGGCCACAGGGCGATGCCGGTGAAGGTGTCCACCACCCGCGTGATGCCGAAGACGACGAGCGTGAGCAGGCCGAACACGGCGACGATGCCCGCGAGGTCCAGGGCCGGCAGTTCGTGGCGGCGCTCGTGCCGGGGCAGCACGCGAAGCCCCAGGAAGAGGATCGCGGCGGCGATCGGCAGGTTGAGCAGGAAGATCCAGTGCCAGCTCGACACGATCATCACGGCGGCCGCGAGCGGCGGGCCCAGGAAGAACGCCATGCCGTAGATGGCGCCCAGCATCCCGAGCGCCTTGCCCTGCTGCTCCACGGGCAGGACATCGCCGATCACCGCCGCCGCCGAGGGCACGATGCCGCCGCCGCCGATGCCCTGGAGGGCGCGGCCCACGAGGATCAGCCAGAAAGAGGGCGAGAGCGCGATGAGGAGCGAACCCGCCGCGAAGATGCCGACGCTGAAGAGGTACACCGGCCGGCGGCCGTGGCGGTCGCTCAGGTTCGCCATGAGCGCCGTGCTGGTGAGCGAGAAGAGGATGAACACCACCATCACCAGGCCCACCTCGCGGTTGTCCACCCCGAACGCGGCGCGCAGGGCCGGTATCGCCGGGCCGATGATGGCCGTGTCGAGGGCGGCCATGAAGACGCCGGTGTAGAGGACGGGAAGCAGCCGGCGGGGAGGTTCGTGGCCGGCGGCGGGGGAGCGTTCAGTCAATTCGGGCGGGGGGCCGGCAGGCGGGCGCAGCGGGGATCAGGCCCGCATTATAGGGCCCCGCGAAGGCCCGTCCCGGGGAGAGGGCGCTATTCCTGCCCGCCGAGGGCCGGAAGGCCGTTCGCCCGCCAGCGGATCATGCCGCCCGCCAGGTTCGCCACGCGCGCGAAGCCGGCCCTCTGCAGGATGGCGACGGCCTGCGCGGATCGCGCGCCCGAGCGGCAGACGGCCACCACCGGCTTTTCGCGATCGATCTCGCCCGCGCGGGCCGCGAGCTCGCCCAGGGGCACGCGCGTCGCCGCGGCGATGTGGCCCAGCGGCCCGTCCCACTCGGCCGTCTCGCGCACGTCGACGACCTGCACGGCGCCGAGCATCTCCTCGAGCCCGGCCGGCTGGATCTCCGGCAGGCCCGCGAAGGTCATCGTGAGCGGCGCCCACGACGGGGCGGTCGGCGCCTCGCGGCCCTCGGGGCGGCCGCAGTGCAGGTTGGCCGGCACCGCGATCGCCATCTGTTTGGGGTGCGGCAGTCCGAGATGCGCCATGTAGCCGGCGAAGTCCTCCTCGCGCACGCCCCGCGCGAGGCGCGGGTTGTAGCGCGTCTCCTCGGCGACGCTCGTCACCGTGAGGCCCCGGTAATCGTGGCCGGGATAGAGCAGGCACGCCGGCGGCAAGGTGAAGATCTTCTCGTGCACGGACCGGAAGAGCGTGCGGGCGCTGCCCTGCTGGAAATCGGTGCGGCCGCAGCCGCGGATCAGCAGGCAATCGCCCGTCATCGCGAGGCTCGCGTCGTCCAGCACCAGCGTCATGCAGCCCGCGGTGTGGCCCGGTGTCGCGCGGGCGACGAGGTGCCGGGAGCCGAACGCGATCGTGTCGCCGTCCGCGAGGTAGCGGTCCGCGCCTTCGGCGCCGCTCGCGGCGCTCACGGCGATGAGGCTGCCTCGCCGGTGCTTGTGCAGCCACGCGCCGGTGACGTGGTCGGCATGCACGTGCGTGTCGATGGTCGCCACGAGCGTGAGGCCCAGCTCGTCGAGGAGGGCCGCGTCGCGCAGCACCTGGTCGTAAACCGGGTCGACGAGCACGGCCCGGGCGCTCGCCGGATCCGCGAGCAGGTAGGTGTACGTGGAGGAGGTGGGGTCGGCGAGCTGGCGGAACGTGAGCATGGGAAAAGGATACGCCGCCCGATCCGACCCCGGCAGGCGGGGCGAGGCGCGCTACTCCGGCAGCGCGCCGAAAAGGTAGGTCATGACCAGCACCTTGCTCGGCTTGCCCAGGCTTCCGAACCACGCGCCATAGATCTCGCCGATGGCGGCGCTGCGGTAGATCCGCGACAGGCCCGCGTTCACGGCGAGGCGCAGGCCCGCGTCGCCGCGCGGCAGCGCGAGGGCGTAGCCCTCGAGGGACAGGTCGTCGTCGAGAAGCGCGAGGCTCTTCGCGTCCTTCGCCTTGCCCGCCATGGCCATCAGCAGGATGCGGTCGGCGGCGAAGGCGTCGATCTCCTTGGCCTCCAGCTTGGCGAGGCCCTCGTCGCGCGACTTGAGGGGCACGACGGTGACCGACACCATGCGGTCCTTGGTGGCGGTCGCGAGGGCACGCTCGTTGGTGGTGCCCGTCACGACGCCGATCTTCTTTCCCGCGAGTTCGCCGAGCGTCGCGCCCGGCACGTCCTTGCGAACGAGGAGCGTGGTGCTGTCGACGAAGATGAAGCTGGAGAAATCCACCTGCTTCATGCGGCCGAGCGTCACGGAGCTGGAGCCGCATTCCATGTCCGCCTCGCCCTTGGAAACGGCGTCGAAGCGGTTGGCGGTGGTGACGGCCACCCATTTGATCCTGATGTCCGGCACGCCGAGTTGCTCGCCGATGGCGTTCACGACGCGCTTGCACAGGTCCACGGAATAGCCGATCGGCTCCTTCCTGTCGTTCACGAACGAGAAAGGGGCCGCATCCGTGCGGTGGGCGAGGGTGATGGTCTTCGATTCCTTGATCTTCTTCAGGCGCCCGTCGAGGGGCTGGGCGAGGGCGAGGGCCGGGGCCAGCGCGAGGGCGAGGGCGGCGAGCAGGTGGCGGGAGGTCACGGAAAAGGCTCCGACAGGGGGAAAGGAGGCGGGAGGATACCGGTGGGGACGGGTGAAGTCACCTGCACCTTGGTGGGATGGCGGTCGGCGCCGGACGAAAAAGGGGCCCCGGGAAGGGGCCCCCTGGCGTGCCGCAGGCTTTTCGAGCCTACTTCACGGCGAAGGCCTTTTTCCCGGCCGAAGCGCCGTTCAGGAAGATTTCCACCTCGTACGTGCCGGCGGGCCAGCCGTCGGGCTTGGCGATGTGGAACTCCGTGACGGCGGGGCCGGCGGCGTCGATGTCCTGCGAGGTGTCGCTCACCGTGGCGGTCTTGTCGCCCTTCTTGAACGTCCACACGGCCTTGAGCGCGGCCTTGCCCTTGCCCTCGGTCTCGATGGACGCGTAGATCGTGTCCTTCGGGGCGAAGCTCTCGAGCGGTGCGGCGACCTTCTTGTCGGCGGCGAGCGCATTGCCCAGGGTGACGCCCTTCACGGAGACAGGCTTCACTTCCGGCGCGGGCGCCGGTGCGGGCGCCGGGGCGGGGGCCGCGGCGGCGGGCGGGGCGGGTTGTTCCTTCTTGCCGCAGCCGGAGAGGGCGAAGCCGGCGAGCGCGGCGACCAGCAGGGTCGCGATGACGGGGTTTTTCATGGGGTCAGCCTTTCGTGAGGGGGATCTTGATGACCTGGCCCGGGAAGATCTTGTTCGGGTCCTTGATCGTGTCCTTGTTGGCCTCGTGGATCTTCGGCCAGGCGTTCGCGTTGCCGAGCTTCAGCTTCGCGATCTTCGACAGGCTGTCGCCGGACTGGATGGTGTAGGTCTCGAAGGCGGGCTGCTCGGCCTTGGCCGTGCTGGAGGCGCCGCTCTGGACGTTGGAGAAATCCGGCATGTCGTCGCCGGAACCGCCGCTGGATGCGTTCATGGGTTTCCTTTTCCTGAGGCTGCGTGCGCGGAATTATTCTGTGCTGTTCGCGCCGGAAGGCGCCGCACGACATGGTACCCGAGTGATGTGAAGGTTCCGTGCGCCACCGCTCATGCCCCGCGCCCCTCGGGGTGCGTCACGCGGCGCCGGCGGCGGCGAGGGCCCAGCCGGGCGAACGTCCCGACTCGGCCCAGGCGGCCACGGCTTCGACCGCCGGCGCGATGTCGAATCCCCGGGCCACGAGCCACGCGTCGTCGTAGTAGCTGTGCCCGTACCGCTCGCCGCCGTCGCACAGGATGGTGGCGATGGAACCGGCCTCGCCCGCCTCGTGCAGGCGCCGCGCCAGGTGCAGCGTGGCGATGAAATTGGTGCCGGTGGAGCCGCCGCAGCGCCGGCCGAGCACGCGCTCCAGGTAGCGGATGGCCGCGATGGAGGCGATGTCCGGCACCTTGAGCATGCCGTCCACGATGCCCGGCAGGAACGAGCGTTCCACGCGCGGTCGCCCGATGCCCTCGATGAGGGAATTGCCCGCGATGCGGATCGAGCAGTCCCCCGTGGCGAAGGCGTCGAAGAAGACGGAATTCTCCGGGTCAGCCACGCACACGCGCGTGTCGAGGCACCGGTAGCGGATGAAGCGCCCGATGGTGGCCGTGGTGCCGCCCGTCCCGGCGCTGCACACGATCCACCGCGGCACCGGATGCCGTTCCTTGCGCATCTGCGCGAACATCGACTCGGCGATGTTGTTGTTGCTGCGCCAGTCCGTGGCGCGCTCGGCGTAGGTGAACTGGTCCATGTAGTGCCCGCCGAGTTCCTTCGCGAGCCGCTCCGACTCGGCGTAAACGGCCTGCGGGTCGTCCACCAGGTGGCAGCGCCCGCCGTAGAACTGGATGGCGGCGACCTTCTCGGGCGAGGTCGTGGCCGGCATCACCGCGACGAACGGCAGGCCGAGCAGGCGGGCGAAGTACGCTTCCGACACGGCGGTGGATCCCGAGGAGGACTCGACCACCGTGCTGCCTTCGCGCAGCCAGCCGTTGCACAGCGAATAGAGGAAGAGCGAGCGCGCGAGCCGGTGCTTGAGGCTGCCGGTGGGGTGGCTCGATTCGTCCTTCAGGTAGACGTCGACGCCCGGATAGGCGGCGATGCGCATCGGAAAGAGATGCGTGTCCGCCGACCGGTTGAAATCCGCCTCGATGCGGCGAACGGCTTCGGCAACCCAGGCGCGATCCTTCATCGGTGCAACCTCCGCGAGTGCAGTGGACGGCAGTCTACCGCCCCCGGGCGCGCCGCCGTTCCAGCACGGCCAGCACCGCGAGCCCCGCGGCCAGCACGGCCACGCCGACGATCGTGCCGACGTGCACGTACGCGACGCTCGCATAAGTCATGTACGCGCTCGTCCCGATGAACGCGAGCGGCAGCCACGGATAGAACGGCACGCGGAAGGGCCGCGGCGCGTCGGGGAAGCGGCGCCGCAGGACGATGAGCGCCGCGCCGCTCAGCGTGAGGAAGAACCAGTACACGGGCGAGAGGAAGTCGACCATCGTCGAGAAGCCGCTTCGCGTCCACGCGCCCAGGGCCACGAGGACGAGCGTGACGGCCGAAAGCGCCACGAGGGCCCGCGCCGGCGTGCCGCGCGCGGCGTGCCATTCGCCCAGCGCGCCGAGCCCGCCCGTGTCGCGCGCGGCGGCGTAGGTGGTGCGCGCGCCCGCGATGAGGATGGCGTTCATCGACGTGATCGCCGTCACCGCCACCACGGCGACGATCGCGGCCTGCCCCGCCGGGCCGAACGCGATGAGGACGAGGTCGGAAGCCGGCGCCTGGCTCGCCGCGATGCCGGCGAGGCCCAGCCCCCGCCCATAGGCCCAGTTGGCGACGAGGTAGAGCGCCGTCACCAGCGCCATCCCGGCCACGAGCGCGCGCGTCATGCCGCGCTGCGGGTCGCGCATCTCGGCGGAGAGCGTCGCCGCATCGTTCCAGCCGCCATAGGCGAGGAACACGAACACGAGCGCCGTGCCGATGTGCGAGGCGGAGGGCGCCGCGGGGGTGGCCGACAGCGGCGCCGCGCCCTGGACGGCGAGCACGATCCCGGCAACTCCGACCGAGAGCAGGCCCGCGATGACGGCGCCCATGAGCGCGAGCTGCGTCCCGAGCCCCGCGCGCAGTCCCGCGAGGTTCACCGCCGCGATGGCGATCACGGCGAGCATCGCCACGACCGGGCTGCCGAGCGCGCCCAGCGGGAGCATCGAGCCGAGGTAGTCGCCGAGCACGAAGGCCAGCATGGCCATCGACCCGGTGTGGATCACCGCGAAGCGCGACCATGCGAAGAGAAAGCCCGTGCGCCGCCCGTACGCCCGCGTGAGGAAGTGGTAGTCGCCGCCCGCATCCGGGAATGCGGCTGCCATCTCGGCGTAGCAGAGCGCCCCGGCGAGCGACATCGCGCCGCCGAAGGCCCACGCCAGCATCATTTCGGCCTCCGAGCCCGTGTTGGCCGCCACGAGCGAGGGCGAGCGGAAGATGCCCGCGCCGATCACCATGCCCACGCAGACGGCGACGGCCTGCCAGACGCCGACCTGCCGGCGGGGCGCTTCGCGGGGCTTCGGCGGGTCGTCGGGAGGCACGTCGGGGTCCTTGGCCGGGGGGGCGGTGCGAACTTTACGGCATTATGTCGAGTGTCCGTCCCGCATCCGGGCCGGATTTGACGGAGAACCCGCCGTGCCGACCCCGCTCGACCCGCTTCGCGACCAGCTGAGAGCCTTCGCCTCCGCCCGCGACTGGGATCAGTTCCATTCCCCGAAGAACCTCGCCATGGCCCTGTCGGTGGAATCGTCGGAACTGCTCGAGCACTTCCAGTGGCTCACCGAGGCGCAAAGCCGCGACCTCCGGGACGACGCGAAGCAGGCCGTGCGCGAGGAAATCGCGGACGTGCTCCTCTACCTCATCCGCCTCGCCGACCAGCTCGGCATCGACCCCATCGCCGCCGCGCACGAGAAAATGATCGCCAACGAGAAGAAATACCCGGTCGACAAGGCCCGCGGCACCGCGAAGAAATACACGGAGCTCTAGCCCTTGGACCGCATCGACTGGATCGAGAACGAAACCGAACGCACCGCCCGCTGGCAGTCCGAAAGCGGCATGCCGGCCCCGAAGCAGATGGCCATCGTGGACGACACGATCCGCCCCGACGACGCCTACGGCCTGGCGGGGCAGGGCACGGCGCTGCTGTGGCGCGGCGATTTTCCGAGCGCGCGGCACATGCTCGCCGCGATGGCGAAGCGCGTCGACTACCGCGCCCGCAAGTCGCGCGCCAAGCGCGAGGAGGGCACCACGCCCGGCCAGGCGTTCCACCTGCACCGCCAGGCGCAGGCGCAGAAGGCGCGCCTGCTGGGCATGCTGCTCGTGCAGTTGGAGGACGACTACTACATCAAGCTGCCGCGGGCCCAGGACGTGAAGGCCGCCTGCACGGAAGCGTGGGGCGTATCGGACGGCGGGCAGACGGTGGTCGCGCTGCGCGAGCTGATGGGCGTCATCGGCGCCCACGAGTGGCGCACCAAGGGCCTGGAAGTGCCGGGTCTCGGGGGACGCATCCATCCGCATTACGGCGTCTTCACGCCCACGCGCAACGAGTATCTCGACCTCATCGCCAAGGCGACTTTTCCCGCCGCGGCGAAGGAGAAGGGCGTCGCCTTCGACATCGGCACGGGCACCGGCGTGCTGGCCGCCATGCTCGCGCGGCACGCGGGCATCGCGAAAATCGTCGCCACGGACATCGATCCGCGCTCACTCACCTGCGCGCGGGAGAACGTCGCGCGCATGGGGCTGGCGGATCGTGTCGAGGTGGTCGAGGCCGACCTTTACCCGGAAGGCAAGGCCGGGCTCGTCGTCTGCAACCCCCCGTGGTTGCCGGCGCGGCCCTCCACTCCGCTCGAGAAGGGCATCTACGACCCGGAAAGCCACATGCTCAAGGGCTTCCTCGCCGGCCTCGCGGACCACCTCGTTCCCGGGGGGGAGGGCTGGCTGATCCTGTCGGACCTCGCCGAGCGCCTGGGCCTGCGCTCCGAGGGAGAGCTGGCGGAGAACATCGCCAAGGCGGGCCTCGTGGTCAAGGAACGCACCCAGGCGACGCCCCGGCACCCGAAGGCCGCCGACAAGGCCGATCCCCTGCACGCCGCCCGGGCCGCCGAGGTGGTTTCCCTCTGGAAGCTCGTCCCCGCCCCGCGCGTTTGAGCTAGGACAGGGTCGCGGCCGGCGGGCGCCGCTATGCTGGTCCGTCGACGCCCGCCCGAGGGCGTGTTCCCGGCTGCGCACCGATGCTCAAGCGCCTTGCCTTGCTGGCCCTGGCCGTGGCGGTCTTCGTGCCGCTGGTGGGCCTCACCTACGTCCGTTTCGAATCGAAGCGGATCGAGGAGGACGCCTTTCGCGATCTCGAGGGCGTGGCGCGACTCAAGGCCGAGCAGATCGGGAACTGGCTGAAGGAGCGCCGAGGCGATTCCCTGGCCCTGATGGGATCCGAGAACTTCGCCCTTCGCATCCAGCACTATCTGGGAAAGCCCGGGGATCCCGACGACAACCGCATCATCCGGGGGCGACTGGAGACGCTTCGCCAGGCGTACGGCTACGGCGACGTGCTGCTGCTCGATGCCGGTGGCACCGTCCGCATGAGTCTGGGCAAGCACGAGACCCTCAACGCCACGGTGGCCGGATATATCCGGCGGGCGCAGGCCGAGCGGTCTGTCCTGAACACGGACATCTACCGTGACGAGCAAGGCGAGATCCACATGGACTGGATCGTGCCGATCGTCGCTGAAGGGCGCGCCAACGCGGTCGTCGTCCTGCACGCGAACCCGCGGGACTTCCTGTTCCCGGTCATCGAGAAGTGGCCCACGTCGAGCGAGACGGCCGAGAGCCTGCTCGTGCGCCGCGAGGACCGGTGGGTGCGCTACCTCAACGACATCCGCAACCGCAACGACACGGCCCTCCTGCAGACGGCGGCCGTCGACCGGGCCGACCTTCCGGCGGTCGCCGCCGTGCAGTCGGAAGCGCCAGGACGGATGCACGGCCGGCGCCTCGACGGGGTGGAGGTCCTGTCGGCCTATCGCCGCATCGAGGGCATGGACTGGCGCATCGTCACCCAGGTCGAGCGCGCCGAGGTCTTCGCGCCGATGTGGAACACGCTGTGGTGGGTGCTCGGCATCGCCGCCGTCGCCGTCGCCGCGATCCTGTTCGCCGTGGGGCAGGCCTGGCGCCAGCACGGGCGCGTCCGGGAGCTGGAGTTGCGCGAGGAGCGCGCCCGCGCCGACCAGCTGCTGCGCAACTTCTACGACCTGCCGTTCATCGGCATGGCGATCACCGTCGTGGCCACGACGCGGTGGCTGCAGTTCAACGATCGCTTCGCGGATATCTTCGGGTACTCGCGCGAGGAGATGGAGTCGAAGACCTGGAAGGACCTGGCGCCGGCGGACGAGGTGGACGCGGACCTGGCCGACCTGCGCGCGCTCCTGCATGAAGATCGGGAAAGCCACGTCGCCGAAAGGCGGTTCGTGCGCCGCGATGGCACCGAAGGCCACGCGATCGTGAGCCTGCGCGTGTTGCGGGACGTCCGCGGGCGGCCCACCCACGTGATCGCCACCGTGCAGGACATCACGGAGCGCAAGCGCGCCGAGGAGGTCCAGCGCGACCAGGCCCAGCAGATCCGCTCGCTGGGCGACAACCTGCCCGACGGCTTCATCTACCGGTTCCGCAAGGACGGCGGCGTGCCGCGCTTCGTGTACGTGAGCGCGGGGGTGGAACGCGTGCTCGGGCTCGAGCCGGAGCAGGTGATGTCCGACGCCGGCATCCTGTTCTCGCTGCTCACGCCCGAGTCGGCGGCGGAGTACGCGCAGCAGGAGGCGCTGGCCGACAGCGAGAGGTCGGTCTTCTCGATGGTGCTGCACACCTTCACGGCCGACGGCCGGGAGAAATGGCTCCACGTGCAATCGCGCCCCACCCGCCTGCCGGACGGCACGCAGGTCTGGGACGGCATCACGCTCGACGTCACCGCGCGGCGCGAGGCCGACGAGCGCCTGCGCGAGAGCGAGCGGCGCTTCCGCCGCCTTTTCGAGGAGAGCAAGGAGGCCCTCACCCTCATCGAGGACGACCGGTTCGTGGACGCGAACGCGGCCGCCCTCGACATGCTGCGCGTCGCGGACCGCGGGAAATTCCTGGGGCTCTCGCCGGCGAGCATCTCGCCCCAGTTCCAGCCTGACGGGCGCCGAAGCGCGGACCGCGTGCGCGAGCTCGTGGCGGAGGCCTTCGAGAAGGGCGCGGTCGAGTTGGAGTGGGAGCACGTGCGCGCGGACGGCGAGCGCTTCCACACCGAGGTGCTGGCCACCGCGATGTCGTTCGGCGAACGGCCCTTGCTGCACGTCGTCTGGCGCGACATCACGGAGCGCAAGCGCGAGCAGGGCGAGCTCGAGCGCTACCGCCTGCAGCTCGAGGACCTCGTCGAGCAGCGCACGGCGGAGCTCTCGCTCGCCAAGCTCGCGGCCGAGTCGGCCAACCAGGCGAAGAGCACCTTCCTCGCCAACATGAGCCACGAGATCCGCACGCCGATGAACGCGATCATCGGCATGAGCCATCTCGCCCTCGCCACGGAGCTCACGCCGCGGCAGCGCGACTACCTGCAGAAGATCCAGGGCGCGGGCGGGCACCTGCTGGGCATCATCAGCGACATCCTGGACCTCTCCAAGATCGAGGCCGGGCGCCTCGCCCTCGAGCGCGCCGAGTTCGACCTCGAGAAGGTGGCCGACCACGTGGGCGTGCTGCTCGCCGACCGCGCGGGCGCCAAGGGCCTGGAGTTCGTGATGGACCTCGCGCCGGACTTGCCGCGGCAGCTCGTGGGCGATGCGCTCCGCCTCGAGCAGGTGCTGCTCAACCTCGGCGCCAACGCGGTGAAGTTCACCGATCGCGGCGAGGTCGTCATATCCGGCCGCCTCGAGAGCCGCGACGAGCGCCAGGCGGTGGTGCGCTTCACCGTGCGCGACACGGGCATCGGGCTCACGGCCCTGCAGAAGGCGAGGCTCTTCCAGAGCTTCGAGCAGGCCGACGCCTCCACCACCCGCAAGTACGGCGGCACGGGCCTGGGGCTGGTGATCGCCAAGCGGCTCGTGGAGCTGATGGAAGGCGGGATCGGGGTGGATTCGCAGGCCGGCGGCGGCAGCGTCTTCTGGTTCACGATCCGCGCGGGCCTGGGCAGCAGCAAGCCGAAGCCGCGCGTTCTCCGGCCGGACCTGGGCGGGCGCCGCGTGCTCGTCGTGGACGACAACGATTCCGCGCGCATCGTCATGCGCGACATGCTCGCCGCCATGAGCTTCGACGTGAGCGTGAGCGCGAGCGGCGAAGAGGCCGTCGCGGCCGTGCGCCTGGCCGACGCCGCGAAGAACCCCTACGCCATCGTCTATCTCGACTGGCGCATGCCGGGGATGGACGGCATGGCGGTGGCGAGGGCCATCGGCGCGCTCGGCCTCGCGGCCCGCCCGCACGTGGTGATGGTCACGGCCTACGGTCGCGAGGAGCTCATCACGGAGGCGAGCGAGGTGGGTATCGAGGACTTCCTCATGAAGCCGGTGAGCGCCTCGGTCCTGTTCAACGCGTCGGTGCAACTCCTGCAGGGCGATCCGCGGCCGCTGCCGTCCGCGCCCGCCGTCACGACGCCGGCCCCGGGCCGGGGCGCCCGCATCCTCGTGGCGGAGGACAACGAACTCAACCAGGAGGTGGCGCGCGACATGCTGGAGCAGCTCGGCCACCGCGTGGATGTGGCGGCGAACGGCCAGGCGGCCCTGCGCCTGGCGCAACAGGCGGCCTACGACCTCGTCTTCATGGACATGCAGATGCCGGTGATGGACGGACTCGACGCGACGCGGGCCATCCGCCGCCTGCCGGAGACGCGATTCGCCTCGCTGCCGATCGTCGCGATGACCGCGAACGTCATGCGCCAGGACCAGGCGCGGTGCCTCGCGGCCGGCATGAACGACTACATCCCGAAGCCCATCGATCCGGAGGCGCTCGCGCGGATGCTCGAACGCTGGCTGCCCGCGCTTCCGGATGGCGGGCCTTCGGTCGTGGCGATACCCGGGGCGCGGGCCGGCGTGGACCTGCCCTACGACATTCCCGGCCTCGACGTCGCCAAGGGGCTCTCGCGGGTGCTCGGCAATGCGCCGCTGTACCGGTCCCTCCTGCGCCGCTTCGCGAACCAGGAGCGCGGAGCCCCCATCGCCATTCGCGCCCATCTCGAACGCGCCGAGCGCGCCGAGGCCGAACGCCGCGTTCACACCGTGAAGGGCGTCGCGGCGACGCTGGGCGCGGCGGACCTGCAAGCCGATTCCATGGCGCTCGAGCTGGCCATCCGCGAGCTCCGCCCGGGGGGCGTGGTGGACGAGCGGCTGGCGGCCTTCGAGAAGCGGCTGGGGGACCTGGTGGCCGCGCTCGACGAGAGGCTTCCGGCCCCCGGAGAGCCCGGGCCGCGCTAGTCCGGGCGCCTGGCGAGCCAGGGCATTTGCGCGCCTCGCCGGGCTTCCCAGGCGGTGATCGCCCCTTCGTGCTTGAGCGTGAGGTCGATCTCGTCGACGCCCTCCAGCAGGCAGGCCTTGCGGAAGGCGTCCACGTCGAAGGGCTCGAGGCTGCCGTCGGGGAAGCGCACCGTCTGCGCGGGCAGGTCGATGGTGACCTGCGCACCCGGGCTCGCGGCGAGCTGCTCGCGAAGCGCCGTGACCCGCGTGGCGGGAAGCACGAGGGCCGCAATGCCGTTCTTGAAGCTGTTCTCGAGGAAGATGTCGCCGAACGAGGGCGCGATCCAGGCGGCGAGGCCCGCCCCGGCCAGCGCCCACACCGCCGCCTCGCGCGAGGAGCCGCAGCCGAAGTTCTCGGCGGCCACGAGGATCCGCGCGCCGCGGTAGGCGGGCCGGTCGAGCACGAAATCCCGGTCGGCCTCGCGCAGGTCGTGGAAGAGGAAGTTCTGGTAGCCGGCCGAGCGCGGCTGGCGCAGGAAGCGCGCGGGCACGATGCGGTCCGTGTCGCAGTTCACGAGGTCGAAGGGCACGGCGACGGCGGTGAGCGTCGTGAAGGGCTTCATCGTTCGTCCAGGAGCTTGCGTACGTCGGCAATGGTGCCCGTCACGGCGGCGGCCGCGGCCATGGCCGGGCTCATGAGGTGCGTGCGCGCGCCCTTGCCCTGCCGGCCCTCGAAGTTGCGGTTCGAGGTGGAGGCGCAGCGCTCGCCGGGTTCCACCAGGTCCCCGTTCATGCCCACGCACATGGAGCAGCCCGCGTCGCGCCAGTCGAAGCCCGCCTCGATGAATATCCGGTCGAGTCCCTCCGCCTCGGCCGCGCGCTTCACGAGGCCCGAGCCCGGCACCACGAGGGCGGGCACCACGGCCTTGCGGCCCCGGACCACGCGGGCAGCGGCGCGAAGGTCCTCCAGCCGGCTGTTGGTGCACGAGCCGATGAAGACGCGCTGGATGGGAATTCCCTCGAGGCGCCGGCCGGGCGCGAGGTCCATGTAGCGCAGCGCCTTCCCGAGGCTTTCGCGGCGCGAGGCATCGGGCTCGTTCGCCGGATCCGGCACGACGCCGGTGATGCCCGCGCCGTGCTCGGGGCTCGTGCCCCAGGTGGCCATCGGCTCGAGTTCGCCGGCTTCGAGCGCCACTTCCGCGTCGAAGGCGGCGTCGTCGTCCGAACGCAGCGTGCGCCAGTGCGCGAGTGCCGCCTCCCACTCGTCTTCGCGCGGCGCGTACGGCAACCCGTGCAGGTAACCGAATGTGGCGTCGTCCGGCGCCACGAGTCCCGCGCGCGCGCCCGCCTCTATGGACATGTTGCACACCGTCATGCGCCCCTCGATCGAGAGCGAGCGGATGGCGGAGCCGGCGTACTCGAGCGTGGTCCCCGTGCCGCCCTGCGCGCCGATGCGGGCGATGAGGGCGAGGATGATGTCCTTGGCGAAGACGCCTTCCGGCAGCACGCCCTCGACGAGCACGCGCATCGTCCGCGACTTCGCCTGCCACAGCGCCTGGGTGGCGAGCACGTGCGCGACCTCGGAGGCGCCGATGCCGAAGGCGAGCGCTCCCAGCGCCCCGTGCGTGGCGGTGTGGGAATCGCCGCACACGAGCGTGAGCCCGGGCTGCGTGATGCCCTGCTCCGGGCCCACCACGTGCACGATGCCCTGCCGGACATCGCCCACCGGGAAGATCGCGATGCGCTCGCGCCGGGCGTTGGCCGCGAGCGTGTCGACCTTGTCCTTGAGTTCCGGGTGCGTGATGGGATCGCGCTCCCGCGCCCGCGTGGGCACGTAGTGATCCGGCACGGCGAAGGTGAGATCCGGGCGGCGCACCGCGCGGCCCGAGGCGCGCAGCGCCTCGAAGGCGTGGAAGCTGCCCTCGTGCACGAGGTGCCGGTCCATGGCGAGAAGCGTGCGCCCGCCCGGCCCGCTCGCCACCGCGTGCGCGTCCCAGATCCTGTCGTAGAGGGTGCGGCCCACGGCTACTTCGGCTGGTGCCCCACGCTGCCCGCGTACTTCGCCATCGCCTCCTCGCCGAGGTATTCGCGCTCCCAGGCGCGCACCTGGTCGAATCCGGCGAAGGTGTGCAGGTCGCCCAGGGGGTGCCGGCGGAAGCCCTCCATGAAGCGCGTCTCCGCGACCGGGCCGTCGGCTTTCATCTGCGCGGCCAGGTCGTGCATGGCGGCGAGGGCCGAGCGGAGCATGGCGTTGGGGGAGATGCACACGGCGATGCCCAGGGCGCGCATTTCCTCCTGCGTGAAGCGCGGGGAGACGCCCGTCATGTTGTAGAAGACCGGGCCCTTCACCTCGCGCAGGATGCGGTGGATCTCGTCGACGGCGGTCGGTCCCTCGATGAAGGCAAGGTCCGCGCCGGCCTCGAGGTACGCGTTCACGCGGCGGATGGCTTCGTCGAGCGACCCGCCATGGGCGCCGCGCGCGTCCGTGCGGGCGACAAGGACGAAGTCCGGGTCGAGTTCGTCGCGCGTGTCGGCCGCCGCGCGGATCTTGCCGACCGCCTCCTCGAGCGGGATCACCAGCCGGCCGGCCACGTGACCGCAGCGCTTGGGGCTCACCTGGTCCTCCAGGTGGATGCCCGCCACGCCCGCGCCGATGTACTCGCGCACGGTGCGGATCACGTTGATGGCGTTGCCGAAGCCGGTGTCGGCATCGGCGATGACCGGCAGGCCCGAGGCCTCGGCGATGTAGCGCGCGTTCGCCACCATTTCGCCCATCGTGGTGAGTCCCACGTCCGGGTAGCCGGTGAGGGAGAGGGACGTGCCGTAGCCCGTCATGTAGATCGCCTCGAAGCCCGCGTTCGCGAGCACCTTGGCGCTCATCGCGTTGTAGCAGCCCGGGACGTACAGGGTGGGGCCGCGGGCGATGAGCTCCCGCAGGCGCGTGGAGGCGCGCGGCCTCACTTGAGCTTGCCGGCGAGGTCCTTCACCACCTTGGACCAGGTGCGGTGCTCGGCTTCGATGAGGGCGCGGAATTCCTCCGGCGAGTTGCCCACGATCTCGGCGCCGAGGTTCGAGGCGCTCGCGCGTGGCGGGCTGGGTGAGCCCCTTCACGGCGGCGGCGTGCAGTTTCGCAAGGACGTCCTTCGGCACGCCGGCCGGCGCGACCACGCCGTACCAGGTGTCGGAGTGGTAGCCCTTCACCGTCTCGCCGATGGTGGGGATCTCGGGGTTGCTCTGCGCGCGCTTGGTGCTCATGAGGCCGATGGCGACGAGGCGCCCGTCCTTGATTGGCGGCTGCAGCGGCAGTAGGCCGTCGGAGGCGAGCTGCACCTGACCCGCGAGCACGCCCTGGCGGGCCTGCGTGGACCCCTTGTAGGGCACGTGCACGACGTCGATGCCGGCCATCGCGAGCACCATCTCCATGTTGAGGTGCGTGGCCGAGCCCGTGCCCGCAGAGCCGTAGTTGAGCTTGCCCGGGTTCTTCTTCGCGTAGTCGATCAGCTCGCGCATGTTCTTCACGCCGGCCGACGGGTGGGCCACGATGAGCTGGTGGGTGTTGGCCATCACCGTGACCGGGTCGAAGGACTTGAGCGGATCGTAGGTCTTCTTGTCCGGATGCATGAGCGGGTTGATGACGAGGGCCGGGCTCACGGCGAGGAGCGTGTAGCCGTCCGGCGCCGCCTGCAGCGCGGCCTCCGCGCCGACGAGCCCGCCCGCGCCGGGCTTGTTCTCGACGATGACGGGCTGGCCGAGCTCGCGCGTCATCGCCTCGGCCATGGTGCGCGCGAGCGTGTCGCCGGTGCCGCCGGCGGCGAGCGGGACGATGATCTTGATGGCCCGGGTGGGAAGGACTGCGCGATGGCGCGGCGGCGGGCAGGGTGAGGGCGACGAGCGCCGCGGCGACGAGCGCGCGGCGAAGCGGGGAACGGGTCAATTTATCCTCCAGGGGAAGTGTCCGGGCGCCGTGGGCGGCGACTACCCATGAGTGTAGGGCCGCCGGGCGGGGTGTCAATGAAGCGCGAGAGAAGGCTTTGCAACCATGAGCCACAGGATCGCGAGCACCGCGGCGAAGGCCGGAATGCCCAGGACGAACCAGCGCCGGAAGAGGGCATGGTACGCGGCGGGCAGCGGCGCGCCGTCGCACGCGGCCTGGCGCGCGAGGTCCCGCATGCGCAGCTGGATGGCGACCACGGGCAGCCAGCAAAGGCCCGTGACGACGTAGAGCACGAGGGACAGCCCGACCCAGCCCGACAGGACGGGCCAGCCGACGAGGTGGGCGAGCGCGAACCCCGTGACCGGCTGCGCCACCACGGCGGTGGCCGTGAAGACGAAATCGGCGATCACGACGACGCCGGCCGTGTGCGCCACCACCTTCGCATCGTTCGTGCGGTGCGCCATCAGCAGGAAGAACGCGATGCCGGCGCCGGTGCCGAGCAGAACCGTCGCGCCGATCACGTGCAGCCAGCGCAGCAGGTCGAGCATCAGCGTTCCTCCAGCACGGCGGCCGCGACGACGGCGGCGAGCGCGGCCGGGACGACCTTCACGAAAGGGCCGAGGGGATCGAGCCACAGTCCCGGCGTGAGGAGCGTTCCCGCCGCGAGATAGCCGGCGGAGACGGCGACCATGCCCAGGCAGGCGGCGCGCGCCCACCGCCGGGCGAGCACGGCGAACCCCAGGCGATGTCGACGAAGGCGCCGATGACGACGAACGCCTTCGCCGCGCTCTCGGGCACGACGCTTTCGGAAAGGACCCGGGCCGCGCGATCCACGTCGGCGAGCCCGATGAGGCCGGAGGCGATCCAGAACGCCGCGAGCGTGGCGACGAGGAGCGGCAGCAGCAGGCCGAGCCGGGCGAACACCCGTTCCTGCGGGCCGGCGGGCCGCGCGGCCAGCAGCTCGTCGAGGCTGGCCAGGGGCCGCCCGCGGTGGGCCTCGAGGGGCGCGGGGTCGCCGATCACCTCGGCCTCGAGCGCGCGCACCGCCGTGGTCCGAAGCGGCGAACGCCAGCCCAGGTGCGCAAGCGCATCGGCGATGGCGCAGACGATCGCGACGCCGCCGCGCGGCACCACGAGCGTGGCTCGCGCAGGCGGCACGCCCAGCCAAGCGCGCATCTTCGCGACGACCTCGCGCAGCGGGCGGGGCGCGTTCTCCACGAGGTCGAACGCCGCGCGGGCGGGCAGGCGGCTCTCGACGGCCTCAACCACGATGCGCGCCACGTCGTCGAGCGCGACGCACTGCACGCGCGAGTCCGGCAAGGCGAGCGGTTGCACGAGGGGGAAGGCCGCGAGCGTGCGCAGCAGCGCCGAGCCACCCCAGGCCTGTGCCCCGAGCACGAGGCCGGGACGCAGGATCACGTAGTCCGCGCCGCTTCGCCGCAGGGCTTCCTCGCCCGACGCCTTCGTGCGCATGAAGGCCGTGGTCGCGTCGACCCGCGCGCCGGGCGCGGAACCTGCACGATCCGGATTCCCGGCGATGCTGCGCACGCTTCCGCGAGCGCGGCGATGGCTGCGTGGTGCACCTGCTCGAGATCGTCGCGCGGACCGTCCTGCAGCGCGCCGGCGGCGTTCACGACGGCATCGAGACCGGCCAACAGGGGTTTCCAGTCGGCGGCGCTGCGCAGCGACGCGAGATCGGCGCACACCCAGCCGATGGAAGGCAGCACGCGCGGACCGGTGGCGGGATCGCGTCCGAGCCCCGTCACTTCGTGGCCGGCCGCCTGCAGCGCGCGGGCTAGGGCGATGCCGATGAGGCCGTAGGCGCCGAGGACGAGGACTCGCATGCGGGGGCGGGCGGGAGGGGGCGCCGTCATTATCCCCGCGTTTACAACCGGGGGTCCGGGCTCTATCCTGAGGGCCCAGGCGGCACTTCGGTGCCGCCTTCAATTTCCGGACCCGAGGCGACTGGCCCATGACCCACCGATGAGCGCGAACGCACCGGCCCATTCGCCGCCCCCTCCCGTCGCCGCGCGCGAGCCCTACCTCGTTCTCTCCGGCATCCGCAAGACCTTCGGCGCGTTCGAGGCGCTCAAGGACATCGACCTGCAGATCCACCAGGGCGAATTCGTCTGCTTCCTCGGACCCTCGGGCTGCGGCAAGACGACGCTCCTTCGGATCATCGCCGGGCTGGAAAAGCAGACCTCGGGCACGATCCGGCAGGGCGGGCGCGACATTTCCTCGCTCGCGCCGACGAAGCGCGACTACGGCATCGTCTTCCAGTCCTACGCGCTCTTTCCGAACCTCACGGTCTTCGACAACGTCGCCTACGGCCTCGTGAACCGGCGCATGCCGGGCCGGGACATCGAGGCGCGCGTGGCGGAGCTGCTGAAGCTCATCGGACTGCCCGGCGCGGGACCGAAGTACCCCAATCACCTGTCGGGCGGCGAGCAGCAGCGCGTGGCCCTCGCGCGGGCCCTCGCCACCTCGCCGGGCCTGCTGCTGCTCGACGAGCCGCTCTCCGCCCTCGACGCCATCGTGCGCGCGCACCTGCGCCACGAGGTCCGCGAGCTGCAGCAGCGGCTCGGCGTGACGACGATCATGGTCACGCACGACCAGGAGGAGGCGCTCACCATGGCCGACCGCATCGTCGTGATGAACCACGGCGTGATCAACCAGGTCGGCAGCCCGCTCACCGTCTATCGCGAACCCGCCACCCCGTTCGCAGCTCACTTCGTGGGCAAGGCGAACACGCTGGATGCCGTGGTCGAGGCGCCCGGGCTCCTTCGCATCGGCGAGCGCGCCGTGGCCTGCGTCGGTGCCACCGGGCCGGCGGGCCGCGCGGTGCGCCTGTTCCTGCGCCCGGAGGACGTCGTGCCCAGCTGGATGGCCGCCCCGACCGATGAACTCGTCGATTCGATCATCGAGAAGGTCGACTTCCATGGCTCGTACTGCCTCGCGAGCATCGCGATTCCCGGGCTGGGGCAGCCGCTGACGATGTTCCTCACGCTCAACAGCGTGGGCGACCGCGGCCTGCGCGGGGGCAGCCCGCTGCAGGTGCGCATCCTGGGTGACCGGATCCGGGTCTTCGGCCCGTGAGTACGGCCCTGCCGCCGTCGGCGGCCGTCGTCATCGTGGGCGGCGGCATCCTGGGTTGCAGCATCGCATGGCACCTCGCCCGCAAGGGCCAGTCCGGACGTCATCGTCCTCGAGCGGAACGACCTGGGCTCCGGCGCCACGTCGCGGTCCGCGGGGCTGGTCGCGCGGGGCCGCCTGCACGCACCCACGATGCCGATGGTGCGCCGCACGCGCGAGGCGATGGCCGAACTCGAGTCATCCCTTGGCGAGCCCGTGGGCTTCCGAAAGGTCGGCAGCGTTCGGGTGGCCACGAGCGAGCAACGCGCCTCGGAGCTCGACACCATGAACGGGTGGTTGGCGCAGTCGGGTGTCGCCGTGCGCGGGATCGACGCCGCCGAGGCCCGCTCGCTCGTGCCGTGGCTGGACGCCTCGGGCGCGCGCCGCATCGCCTACGTCGAGGACGACGGCTACGTGGACGCCTACCAGTTCGCGAGCGCCTACGCCCGTGCGGCGCGCGCGCTCGGCGTGCGGTTCCGGGCGCGGACGGGCGTGGAGGGCCTCGTGGTCGCGAACGGCCGCGTGACCGGCGTGCGCACCGCCGCCGGCGACATCCAGGCGGGTGCCGTCGTCGATGCGGCCGGCGCCTGGGGCATCGTCCTCGCGGAAGGCGCCGGCCACGCACTCGGGACGGCCCCCGTGCGCAGCCATTACTGGATCACCGCGACGCAGACGGACTGGCCGCGCGAGCATCCCATCGTGTACCTGCCGGATGCGCGGGCCTACGCACGGCCCGAGGTGGGCGGCCTGCTGCTGGGTGTGCAGGAACCGCAGTCGCGCACCTACGACGCGCGCGGGCTTCCGGCGGACATCGCGGACTTCCCGCTCACCGATCCGGACGATGACTTCACCGTGCTCGCGGACAACGCGCCGGCGCTGCGCCCGTACATTCCGGACCTCGATCGCCTGCCGCTCGCGCACCACATCACGGGCCTGTCGACCTACACGCCGGACGGTCGCTTCCTCATCGGGCGGGCGGGGCCGCATGAAGGCTTCTTCGTGGCCGGCGGTTGCTGCGGCACGGGCGTTTCGGCCTCCGGCGGCATCGGCGAAGCGCTCGCGAGCGTGGTGCTGGGTGAGGCGCCCCGGTCGACCTCGCCGATTTCCGCCCGGATCGCTTCGGGGGGATCGACCCGTACGGCGAGGCGTTCCGCGAGCGCTGCGCGGCCGCGCGCGCCGGCAAGCTGCGGCGGGGCTAGCGCCCGAGCGCGAGCAGCAGGATGCCCGAGGCCACCACGGCGGAGGCGACGACGCGCCGGGCGCCGAACGGCTCCTTCAGGAAGATCACCCCGAGGATCGCCGCGAAGATGACGCTGCTTTCGCGAAGCGCCGAGATCTGCGCCATCGGCGCGAGCGTCATCGCGTGCACGACGATCGTGTAGCCGAGCAGCATGAGCGTGCCGCCGGCGAGCCCGTGCTTCCAGTGCCGGCGCACCGCCACCGTCACCGCGCGCCCGCGCTTCGCGTAGGCCACGGCGCACACGACGACGCCGGTGAGGAAGCTCAGGGTGGCCACGTAACCCATGGCGTTGCCCCCGCGGCGCACGCCCAGCCCGTCGATCACCGTGTAGATGGCGATGGTGAGGCCCACGCCGGAGGCCCACATCAGCGTCGCGTGGTGGTCCTTCGAGGCGTCGCGACGCCAGGCCAGGGCGAAGATGGCCACCGAGATGAGCGCGACGCCCGCGATCCCCAGGGGCGTGGGGATCTCGCGCGCCACGACGGCGGAGATCGCGAGCACGATGAGCGGTGCGAGTCCGCGGGCCACGGGGTAGGCGAGGCTCAGGTCGCCGCGATAGGCCTTGATGAGGAAGTAGAAGTACGTGCAGTTCACCACCCACGAGGCCAGCAGGTAGGGCCAGCTCTCGGGCGCGGGCAGTCCGGCCCACGCGATGATGCCCAGGGCCACGATCATGTTGGGCACCTTCATGATCGCCATGGCCACCAGGCGGTCGTCGCCGGTCTTGGCGATGAGGTTCCAGCCCGCGTGCATGAGCGCGGCGAGCAGCACGAGGGCGAGGGGCAGCGGCTCGAGGGTCATCGCGGCGCCGCGCCCGGCGGGGAAGGGCCCATCGCGATCAGAAGCGGTCGGGCGAGTAGGGCGAGGGATCGATGAACGGCGTGCGGCCGGCCATGAAGTCCGCGATGAGGCGGCCGGTGACCGGGCCGCTGGTCATCCCGTTGTGCCCGTGGCCGTAGGCGACGAACAGTCCCGGCAGCCCCCGCGGCGAGCCGATGGCCGGCAGCGAATCCGGCAGGCAGGGGCGGTGCCCCATCCATTCGGTGAACTTCTCCGTGCGCACGGCCGGATAGACCTCGCGCACCTGCTCGAGGAGGCGGCGCGCCCGGCGGAAGTTGGGGGGCGCCTCGAGGCCGGCGAATTCCACCGTCCCGGCGACCCGAAGGCCGCCTTCCATCGGCGTCGCGTAATACTTGCCTTCGGAGACGGCGACGGGAACGCGCGGGGTCACGCCCGCGTCCTGGATCGTGACGTGGTAGCCGCGCTGCGTCTCGAGCGGGATGCGCACGCCCAGCGGTGCGACCAGGGGCGTCGACCAGGCGCCCGCCGCGACCACCACCCGGTCGGCGTCGATCGCCCGCCCACCCTCCAGCATCACGCGAAGGCCGCCCGAAGGGCCGCGCGCCTGCGTGCGGACGGCCTGCTTCTCGATGCGACCGCCGTCGGCGACGAACTGCGCCGCGAGCACCTGTACCAGGCGGTGCGGATTGGCGACGTAGCCGTGGTCCGGGATCAGCATCGCGTGGGTGAATTGCGGGGCGAGCGCCGGTTCGATCTCGCGTAGCTCCGCGCCGTGCACCGGCCGGCATTCGCCGCCGCGGTCGGTGCGGATCGTCCAGTCCGAACGGCTCGCCTCGAAGGCCTTCTCGCTGCGGTACACGTTGAGCGTGCCCGAGCGATGGATGAGATCGCCGCAGCGGGCGTTCGCCACGAGCGGCTCGTAGCAGTCGTAGACGTGACGGTGCAGCGCCCTGAGCCCGTCGGCGATCTTCCCCACGCGGGCCGCTCGCGCGGAGAGGGTGAATCGCACGAGCCAGGGGAAGACCTTGAGGAAGTAGGCCGGGCGGATCGTGAGGGGGCCTTCGGGATCGGAAAGCCATCCGGGAATCTTGCCGAAAACGCCGGGCATCGCGATGGGGATGCAACTGCCGGGGCTCAGGGCGCCGGCGTTGCCCATGGAGGTGCCCTCGCCGGGACCGTCGCGCTCGAGTAGAAGCACCTCGTGACCTTCGCGGCGCAGGTACGACGCGCACGAGACGCCGACAATGCCGGCGCCGATGACGACGATGGCGCGCGCGCTCACGGGGCCCGCCAGGCCAGCGTGCGGCGATGGATGCCGCGGGTGAGCAGGAAGTGGAGGATGCGAGCCGCCACGCAGGTGCCCGAGATGACCACGGCCATCGCGATGGCCTGCGCGAACTCGCCCGCGTCGTCCATGTTGAGCACCGCGACCGAAGCGATGCTCGTGTTGGTCGAGTAGAGGAAGACGACGGCCGAGCCGGTCGTCATCGCGGGCGGAGTAGTAGACCGAAACGTCCAGGATGGCGGTCATCGTGAGCGGGACCGTCACCCGCCAGAGCGTGCGGTACCGGGGCGCCTGCAGCGAATCGGAACCGCCTCGAAATCGGGTCGACCTGCTTGAGTGCGGTGAGCATGGTGAAGTGGGTGACGGAGTAGTAGTGGATGATCGTGACCAGCACCAGGATCGTCATGCTGCCGTACAGCAGGCCGAGGGGGTTGCCGGGCTTGTTGAAGAAGAAGATGTACGCGAGGCCCAGCACGAGGCCGGGGACGGCCATCGGGGTGACCGCGAGCGCCTGGATCACCTGGCGCACGCGCGGCAGGTCGCGGCTCTTCTCCACGAGGTACGCGCCCAGGAACACGATGGCCGTTCCCGCCACCGCCGTGCAGGTGGCGAGCGTGAGGCTGTTTCGGTAGGCCTGCCACCCGCCGCCGGCCGCGAGGTCGAAGTTGTAGTGCTTGAGCGTGAGGCCGAGGTTGTAGGGCCAGAACTTGATGAAGGAACTCGCGACGGCCACGGCGAGCACGCCGACGATGCACAGCGCGATGGCCGCGCAGGCGAGGAACATGACCGTGTCGAACGCGCGCCGCGGGGCGGGCTCGTAGGGCACGGCGCGACCGGACATCATGGCCACCTGCCGCTTCTGCACGAGGCGCGTGAAGAGAAACGTGATCGCCGCCGCCGCGAGCAGCAGCACGCTCACCACCGAACCCATCTCGAAGTTCTGCTGCCCGATCACCTGCTTGTAGATGTCGGTGGCGAGCACCTGGTACTTGCCGCCGATCACCTTCGGGATGCCGAAGTCCGTGATCGAGAGCATGAAGGAGACGATCGACGCGCTGATGAGGCCGTACTTGGCCGCGGGCAGCGTGAGCGTGAGGAAGACGCGCAGCCGGCTCGTGCCCAGGGACTCGGCGGCTTCGAAGTGGCGGCGGTCCGCGAGGCCGAGCGCCGTGCTGATCACGATGAAGGTGTGCGGGAAATGCGCGAAGGTCATGCCGATCACGATCCCGATCGGGCCGTAGATGGAGTGGCCGAAGAGCAGGTCCTTGAGGATGCCCTGGTTGCCGAACAGCTGCACGAGCGAGAGTGCGAAGAGCAGGCTGGGGGTGAGCAGGGGGATGAGCGCGATCCCGCGGAAGAGCCTCTTGAAGGGCATGCAGGAGCGGTGGATGCCGTAGGCGTAGAGAAAGGCGAGCGGGATGGTGACGATCGTGCTCACGACGCCGATCACCAGCGTGTTGGCGATCGACTCCAGCGGCGCCGCCGAGGAGAAATAGAGCGCGTAGTTGGCGAGCCCGACGAAGTTGCCGCGGGCGTCCTGCAGGCTCTTCACGACCATCAGCGCGAGCGGCACGGCGAGGCCGAGCACCAGGAACGCGGCGATCGCGAGCGTGAGGCCCTTCATGCGAAGGGCGCTGAAATCCACGGCGGAGGCGGCGGGAGCGGGCAGCGGCGGGGCGGACATGGCGTTCGGGGCAAGCGAGACGGCCCGGTTCCGCGGGGGAGCCGGGCCGCGGCGGGGGCGGGCGCTACTTCTTGGTCGGATCGGCCTTCGAGCCGTAGCGCTTCTCCCACTCGGCGAGGATGCGGGCGCGGTTCTTGGCCGCCCACGCGAAGTCCTGCTTCATGATGCGCTCGTCCATGTTCTTGTCCAGGTGCGCCAGCGGCTTGGCGAAGCCGGGGATGGCGGCGATGGCGCGGGTGGAGCCGTAGAGCCGGTTGGCTTCCTCGGTGACGCCCCAGTCCATGAGGCGCCGGGCGGCCTCCGCCTTTTTCGTGCCCTTGATGATGGCCATGGCATTCATGTCCCAGCCCAGGCCGTCCTTCGGCATGATGACGTCGATGGGCGCGCCTTCTTCCTTCAGGCGGGAGCCGCGCACGTCGAAGCCCAGGCCGATGAGGTATTCGCCCTTTGCGGCCACGGCCGCCGGCGCCGAGCCCGAGTGCATGTAGCGCGCCACGTTCTGGTGCAGCGCATCCATGAACTTCCAGCCCTCGGCCTCGCCGTAGAGTTGGAGCCACGCGGAGACGTACATGAAGCCCGTGCCCGACGAGGCCGGGTGGGACATCACGACCTGGCCCTTGTAGGCGGGGTTCGCGAGGTCCTTCCAGGTGACCGGCTTGGGCGCGTTCTTCTTCTTCGCCTCGGCCTCGTTGAAGATGATGGCGCAGATCCAGCCGGAGTTGCCGAGCCACTTGGGCGGATTGGCGGGGTCGCGGAACTTCGGCGAAAGCTTCTCGACGCCCTTGGGCGCGTAGGGCGCGAGCAGGTCCATGTCCTCGAGGACGAGCAGGCTGGTGACGGCGAGGCCCCAGACCACGTCGGCGCGCGGGTTCTCCTTTTCGGCGATGAGCTTGGCCGTGACGACGCCCGTGGAATCGCGCACCCAGTTGATCGTGATGTCGGGATTGGCCTTCTCGAAGGCGGCCTTGTAGGCCTTCAGGTCGTCGTTCTCGTAGGCCGTGTAGACCGTGAGCTCCGTGGCGGCGAGCGCCGCCGGCGATACGACGAGCGCGAGGCACGCCAGCAGGGAACGAACGAAACCGGATGTTGCGAACCGCCGAATGCCTGCCTGCATGTGCCGCCTCCCGAAGTCTTTTCTGATGGTTTGGACGTCGATGCCATGGGCCCGCGCGCCGCGATGCAAGGACTCGGCCGGGCCGGTTCTGTATACCACGGGACCCGTCGCGTGTCTCGGCCGGACGGACCCTTCTGGGGAGCCCGCGGCCTGTGACAGAATCCGTGTCCACGAGAACCTGCCGCCATCGTCCCGCCCGTGCCCCGTGCCCTGCTCTTCGCCGCCGCGCTCCTTGCCTGCGGGCCCGTCCTGGCGGCGGATCCCGAATTCCGGCGCATCTCCGTCGTGCCGAGCGCCGAGGGCTACGCGTGCGATTCCGAGATGGTGATCCCCGTGCCCCCCGCGCTCGCGTGGGAGGTGATGACGGATTTCGATTCGATGGCGCGGTGGGTGCCCAACCTGCGATCGAGCCGGGTGCTCATGCGCCAGGGGGCGGTGGTTCACGTCGAGCAGGTCGGCATCGCGGCCTTCGGGCCGCTCAGTTTCGATTTCACGATGGTCCGGCGGCTGGAGCTGGAGCCGCCCCACCACATCGCCGCGGAGCAGGTGCGCGGAACGCTCCGGCGCTACCGCTCGACCATCCGCCTCCTGCCCGACAAGGCCGGCACGCGGCTGACCTATCGCGTGGACCTGGAGCCGGGCCTGCTCGTGGGCGCGATCCTGTCGCGGGACTTCATCGAGCACGAGATCCGCGAGCAGTTCGGGGCGATCGCGAAGGAGATGGTGCGGCGGCATTCCGAACGGCACGGGTTGGTGTCGGGCGCCTGACAGCCGTCTTCACGATCGTCGACCTTTCCGCGACTTCCATCCGTTCGATCAACGCCGTCAGGCCTGCGGGGTCACGCAGAACCAGTGCCCGACCTTCCTGGGCAAGCCATCCTGCGCGCGCATACTCCCGCAGCGCCTTGTTCACCGTCTGCCGCGAAGCGCCGATCATGTTCGCGAGCTCCTGGTGGCTTATGTTCACGCGGAAGCGTACGCCCGTGGCGGACACGTCACCCCAGTTCTGCGCGAGGCGCAGCAGCATTCGCGCGAGCCGCGTCTCGACCTTCTGCGATGCCTTGTCCGCGAGCGAGTCGCAGGCGAGCCGTAACCGCGCGCTCAGCAGCTTGATCACGTTGAGCGCGATCCTGGGATGGGCCTGAAGTACCTCCTCGAAGGCGCTGCGAGACATCGAAAACACCACGGAGCGTTCGACGGCTTGGCCGGAGACCGATTGCTCTCCCGCCCCCGCGAGGCCTCCCGCGCCGAACAGGTCGCCGGGCACGCAGAACCAGAAGATGGTGATCGACCCCTTGGGCGCGAGATGGTAGATGCGGATGAGGCCGCTCTCCAGGAAGAAGACGCGATTGGCCACGTCGTTCGCGCGGAATACGTGCTCGCCGCGACGGTAGTCACGCCGTTCCGCGCGCTGGAGAAGCGCCTGCCGGCCCTCGGGCGATACGTGGTCGAAGAGGTTGATCTTGTTCCAGTACCACGGGTTGATGAGGGACACTCGGGATCTCCATTCTGTCGTTCTCGCGACACTTGACGTGCAAAACCTGTCGCTTTCGCGACAGATATTAGCAGGCAACGGGCGAAGAATCTGCGGCGTCCCCAACCGGAAACGCACCCCCGAGGAGAGCCCCGTGAACGAAGCGCCCCGCAAGAAAGTCACCTTGAACACGCTGCGCCAGAAGAAAGCCCGGGGCGAGCGAATCACCTCGATCGGCGTCTACGATGCCCCGATGGCCGCCATCGCCGACCGGGTCGGCTTCGACCTGCTCATCAACGGCAATGCCGGGCCGATGTCCCTCCTTGCGCACCCGGACCCGACCACCGTGAAGTTCGAGGAGCAACTCATGATGACGCGTGCGGTGAGCCGCGTCGCGAAGTTCGGTTTCGTCGTGGGCCATATGCCCTTCATGTCATATCACTACTCGAAAGAGGATGCGATCCGCAATGCGGGCCGCATGGTTTCCGAGGCGGCGCCGACGGCGTGAAGTGCGAGGAAACCGGCACACCGCGGAGTACGTCGCCGAAATCGTCCGGGCCGGAATCCCGGTCATGGGTCACATCGGAATGCAGGCGTCCCGCCGGGCGGAGCAGAGCGGCTTCGGCATCAAGGGGCGGACGTCCACCGAGGCGATGAAGATCGTCGATGACGCGCGCGCATTCGTCGAGGCGGGCGCCTTCGGCTTCATCCTCGAGCAGGTGCCGACGCAACTGGCCGCCTTCCTGTCGAAGACCCTGCCCGTGCCGGTGCTCACCCTCGGCGGAGGCCTGGCGAGCGACGGCATCTACCACATCAGCGGCGACGTGGTCGGCTACAGCGCCTTCCCGATCCCGAAGAACCGCGGCTCGTTCGTGAACGTGGGCCCGGTCATCGAGGACGGGTTGCGCCGCTACCGCGACGACTGCCTGGCGGGGGCCTATCCCCTGGCCGAAAACACGATTCAGATGACGCCGGAGGAGGAGGAACGATTCCGGCATGCCACCCAGGCCCTGGGCCAGCTGCGCGCTGCGTAAACCACGGGGCGCGAACGGCGGCGCTTCGACCGCCGGCGCCCGACCATCCCGCTCCAGGAGGAGAAAAAAATGAGGAATGTCGTTCGCACGCTCTCGGCTCTCGCCGTCATCACTGGATCGCTCGCCGCCCAGGCCGCCGGCAATGCCGACGCGACCTGGAAATCGATATCCGCCAAGGCCTCGAACGCCCCGGGCGCAGCCGTCGCCATCCGCACGAACTACTGGCTCGCCTGGACGGGCGCCTGGGATACCGTCGTGCTCAAGGAGGCGAAGCTGTGGGAGAAGTGGCTGCCCAAGGGCAGCACCGTCGAATGGAAGCGAAACCTGCAGGGGCCACCCGTCATCACCGATCTCGTGGCCGACAAGCAGAACATCGGCTACATCGGCGACAACCCGTCCATCGTCGCCACCACCAAGCGCGACCTCGCCCCGATCAGCATCGTGGCGGTGAACGAGATGTCCCCCGGTCGCATGTGCGGGCTGATGATGGTGCGAAGCGACGCGCCGGCGTTCAAGGATCACCGCGAGGCGATGAAGTGGCTGGACGGCAAGACCGTGGGCGTGCCCAAGGGCAGCTGCGCCGACCGTTTGGGCCAGCACATGCTCCGCAAGGAGGGCGTGAAAGTGACCTGGCAGCAGATGCAGGGCGAAGTGATCGTCACGAGCCTGCAGGCCAAGCGAATCGATGCGGCGTTTCTCTACGAGCCTCATGTTTCGAAGGCCGTGGTCGACGGGCATGGCCGCTACGCCGCGTCCGCGGCGCAGTACGACGAGCAGGATGCCAACACCGTGCTCATGCGGAAGGATTTCATCGACGCCAACCGCGGCGCTGCCGTCGCCTGGCTCAAGGCCAACATCGAGGCCCTCTACTTCATTCGCGACAATCCGGTGGAGACCGTGAACCACGTCAAGAAGGAGCTGCCCGACTACACGCGCGAGAACCTCTGGCACGCCATCTACGGAAAGCCGCCCGCCGCCATTGGCGCCGCGCCCATCGCGCTCTACGGCGAGATGGCCATCAC
Organism: Betaproteobacteria bacterium; assembly: GCA_016711875.1. GTDB lineage: Bacteria > Pseudomonadota > Gammaproteobacteria > Burkholderiales > Usitatibacteraceae > FEB-7. The sequence goes on from JADJSD010000006.1 coordinate 73,132, forward strand.
GGCCCGGGCCCGCGCGATGCTGCAGCGGGGCCACGCGTTCCTGCGCGAGGCGAAGATCGTGCAGGAGGCGAACTTCCATCCCGAGGCGATTCGCGACGACCTGGTGAACCAGGCGTTCAGGGAACTCGGCCTGGATCCTGCGCGGGGCCTCTTTGAGATTCCCGCCAGCGACGCCAATCCCTTCAAGGGCGACCAACTCGTCGCCGGCGCGAAGCGATAACCGTGATCATGGGCGAGCGCGAGGTGGAGGTCGCGGCGGCGCGCGAGGCGTACGACGAGCGCCTGCGTCGTTCGCCCGACTGGCCCGTGGCCGCGAGCGATTGGCGGGGCCGTGCCCTTCGCGCCGTCGCGGTGCCTGGGCCACGGTACGCACTCGCCGGCTTCCTTGCCTTTTTCGGCCTGTGGTACTTCCTCACCGCTGTGGTCATCCCGCCGCGGTTCAACTTCATCCCGAACCCGGCGGCGCTTTTCGGGCAATGGGTGAGCGAGGTCCCGCAGTACGGCATCTCGATCTTCACACCGGATTACTACGAGCACATCAAGGTGAGCGTCGTGCGCGTCTACATCGCGTTCGCCTGCTCCGTGGGGTTGGGCGCGCCGCTCGGCGTCCTGCTGGGCTGGAGCAGGCTCAGCCGGAACGCGCTCTTTCCGATCGTCGAGATGCTCCGGCCCATTCCCCCCCTCGCCTGGGTGCCGCTCGCGGTGCTGACACTCCCGCACACCGAGATGGCCGTCATCTTCGTCACGCTGCTTGCTTCGTTCTTCGCGACGGTGCTCAACACCTACCTGGGCGTGCGCTCGATTCCGGAAACCTACTTCCGGGCAGCCGCCTGCCTCGGGTACCGGCGCATCGATGTGCTGCGCCGGGTCGTGGTGCCCGGGGCCCTGCCCTTCATCTTCACCGGCTTGCAGATCGCCATGGGTGTCGCCTGGTTCTCGCTCGTGGGCGGTGAGCTCATCGCGGGCCGCTCCGGGCTCGGCTACCTGATCCTCGACGGGTACACGCAGCTTGCGCTGCCGAACATCTTCATCGGGATGATCACCCTCGGGGTCCTCGGTTGGGCCTCGAGCGCGCTCATCCGCAAGGTGGGGCAACTGATGATGGCCTGGCACGTGAAGGGCCAGGGGAGCGCGGCATGAGCGCACTCCAACCCACCGGCCTCGGCCGGGCGCGCGAGCGGATGAACCGCGTGATGCGCGATCCGGTCATCTGGCAGGGTGCCGCCGGCATCGTGACGTTCTTCGTCTTCTGGCAGCTGCTCAAGACCGTCGGGCTGCTGGCGGTGTTGCCGAGCCCCCTCGAAGTGGTGCAGGCCGTGCCTCGGCAGGTGACCCAGGAGGGTTACTGGATGTCGTGGGTCGCGAGCGCGCGCCGCGTCTTCCTGGGTTTCTTCGCGGCCTCCGCGCTGGCCATCGCCCTGGGCGTGTCGATGGGCATGTCGAGGAAGCTGCGCCAGGCCGGGTTCCCGATCCTCGAGATATTCCGGCCCATCCCGCCCCTCGCCTGGCTGCCGCTGTCGATCCTGTTCTGGCCGGGGCCGGAAATGACCATGGTCTTCCTTACGTTCCTGGGGGCGTTCTTCCCCGTCTTCATCAACGTGCTCGCGGGCATCGACAGCATCGACGTCCGCTACGTCCAGGCGGCCCGCTCCCTCGGGGCGAGCCAGGCGACCCTCTTCTGGCGGGTGATGGTTCCGGGCGCCTTGCCGTCGCTTTTTCACGGGTCTGGCGATCGCCATCGGCATCACGTGGGAAGTGGTGATCGCCGCCGAGATGGCGTCCGCGCAGCTGGGCCTGGGCTATCTCACGTGGAACGCCTACATGAGCCAGTCGCTGGTGGGGATCGTTGTCGGCATGCTTTCCATCGGCGTCGCCGGCATGGCCTCCAGCGGCGTGATGGGCTGGATCGGCCGCCATGCAATGCCCTGGCGGCGAGGCCGCTGAAGGAAGACCATGCTCACCATCGACGAACGTGTCGCGCTGCTGCGGTCCAACCCGTTCCTGCGCGAGGCTCCTCCGGATTTCGTGGGGGCGATCGCCGGCGCTGCCGTCGAACGCGCCTACCGGCGCGGCGACTTCATCTTCGCCAAGAGCGATCCGGCCGACGACTGCTATGTGCTCGTCGAGGGGCGCGTGGGGCATCCGGAGGTCCAGGCGGCCGAGGAGCAATACTCGGTATCCCGTGAAACGGCCGTTGGCGGCCAGCTCTTCGGCTTCGCGGCGTTCGTCCAGGGCATGCCGCGCCGCGTGATATCCGCGCGGTGCGAATTGCCCACCCGTGTGCTCGCCATCGAGGGAAACCGATTCCAGGCGCTCGCGCGGGAAGCCGGCCGCGCCGGCCACGAGCTTCTGCAGAACCTCACGAGGACCTTCGCGGCGCACGAGCGCGGCGTGGCGGCGCGATCGGGCTGGCTGTCGCTGCGCAATGTCGGCAAGGTGTACGACCCGCTGGGCCGAAGCGTCGTCGCGGTGGACGATTGCTCGATCGAGATCCGTCCCGGCGAGTTCTGCGCGATCGTGGGTCCCTCGGGCTGCGGCAAGTCCACCCTCCTCAACGCCATCGCGGGTTTCGACTCGCTCACCACCGGGGGCATCGCGCTGGACGGCGAGTGGATCAACCGTCCCGGCGCGCGCCCGCTGCCCGGCCCGGACCGCATCGTGGTCTTCCAGAACGGGGCACTCTTCCCCTGGGCGACGATCCGCGAGAACCTCGTGCGCGGACCTGTGGTGCAGAAGCGGATGAGCGAGGACGCATCGCTCGCGAAGGCCCGCGAGATGCTGGCGCGTGTGGGACTCGCCGACATCGAGGATCTCTATCCCGCCGCCATCTCGTCGGGCATGTGCCGCCGTGTGGAGATCATCCGGGCGCTCGTGAACGACCCCAAGGTGATCTTGCTCGACGAGCCGTTCCGCGGTCTCGACGCGCTTACCAAGACGGTGACCCACAACGCGCTGCTCGAGCTGTTCGACCTCTCGGCCAAGACGGTTCTCTTCATCACGCACGACCTCGAGGAAGCCATCTTCCTGGCTGACCGCGTGCTCGTGATGACCACGCGGCCGGGCCGCATCAAGCAGACGATCGCGGTGGACCTTCCGCGTCCAAGGACGATGGACCTGCTCACGGCGCCCGAATTCCTCCGGCTCAAGGAGGAAGCGATCGAAGCGGTGCACGAGGAAGCGGTCAAGGCGTTCGCCGCCGGCGAACGGGAACTGGCGTGAGGCGGAGCGAGACAATGACGGCGACGGGAAGCGAGGCGATCGGGCATGCCAGCGTGGGAGAGGTCGGGAAGGTGTTCTCCCGGTCCGGGCGACCGGAAGTGATCCTGCGCGACTGCAGTTTCGACATCCTGCCGGGAAAGCTCAACGTGCTGATCGGGCCCTCGGGAAGCGGAAAGAGCACGCTCGTGAACCTCATCGCGGGGTACGGCATGGCCAGCGTGGGCACAATCACAGTCGACGGGACCCGCGTCGAGGGACCGGGCCCGGACAGGATGGTGGTCTTCCAGGAGACGGCCCTTTTCCCGTGGATGACGCTACTCGACAACGTGGCGTTCGGCCCGATCCAGTCCGGGGTGCCGCGCGCCGACGCGGCATCGCGCGCGCGCGCCCTGCTCGCGAAAGTGGGGCTGGCCGGTTTCGAGCGACGCTATCCTGAGCAGGTGTCGGGCGGGATGCAGCGGCGTGCCGAGGTGGCGCGCGCGCTCATCAACCGGCCGCGCCTGCTGCTGCTGGACGAACCCTTTCGCGGTCTCGACCACATGTCCCGCGGGCTCATGCAGGAATACTTCCTCCGACTGTTCGAGGAGGAGGGCATCACCACGCTCTTCGTCACGTCGGAAGTCGATGAGGCGATCCTGCTCGCCGACCGCGTGATCGTCCTGTCGTACAAGCCAACGGCGGTTAAGGCGGTGATCGACGTCGGGCTGCCGCGACCGCGTACCTTCCAGATGCAGACGCTGCCGGAATTCGCGCGGCTCAAGGGCGAGACGCTCAGGCTTCTCTACGAGGAGGCGTTGAAGGGGTTCGTGAAGGGCACGGCCGCGTCGGCGGAACTGGATCGGCTCGTGGCCGCACAGGCCGCGGCAGGATGAAGGCCGGGAACGCGCTCGCCGAGGCGCTGGCGAACGGGCGCTTCTTCTGGTCGCTGGAGTTCATCCCCTCGGTCGACCGCATCCTGCGCGACGACCTCACCCAGCTCGGGGGCATTGCCGCGGTCATGCGAGGCAGCGATCGGCTCGTCACATTCGCCGTGACGGATCGCGTGGTCTCCGAGCGAGATCCGGAGCCCGTGGCTGCCGCCGCGAGCCTGGGAGACTCGACCGGCAAGCAGCCCCTCGTGCATTTCTCGGGCAAGGGGCGTGAGCTCGGCGACCTCGAGCGCGTCATCGGGCGCATGCAAGCGAATGGCCTCGAGAACATGCTCGTGCTCACGGGAGACCGGATCAAGTTGGAGCCCGTCCGCGGTCGTGCGCGCTACCTGGAATCCGTTCCAGCCCTGGCATTCGCGCGCCACCTGATGCCGCGCGCGCTCCTGGCCTGTGCGCTGAACCCGTTCAAGTACCGCGAAGAGGAGGGCATGGCGCAGTTCTACAAGCTTGACCGCAAGATGGAGGCGGGCGCCGACCTCGCAATCACGCAGATCGGCTTCGATCCGGCGAAGCACGATGACGCGATCGATTGGGTGCGCCGGCGCTGCCCGGAAGCGCGTCTCGTCGCCAACGTGATGCTGCTGCCTGCGGCCCGGGCCCGCTACATGCGCAAGCACGCTCTTGCGGGCATCACGATCACCGATTCGCTCATGGCAATGCTCGAGGCGGAAGCGGCCTTGCCGCGCGAGGGGGCCGCGGCGCGCGCGTTGCGCCGGCTCGCGCTGCAGATCGTGGGCGTCGAGCTCGCGGGGTATGCGGGTGTCCAGATCACCGGATTGCACGCGCCGGAAAGGGTCGAGGCCCTGAATGAGGCGGTCTGCAAGGCGGGCCACGACTGCCCGGACCGCGCCAGCTGGAACGAGGCGTGGCAGGATGCCCTGACTGCGCCCGACGGGTCGCGAGCCGATCCGGTGCCTCTTGGGGCACGCTGGCGTCTCGGGCAACGGGGAACTGCGGTGGCGGGTTTCGGCGAGCGGTTCCGGTACCGGGCGCTCGAGGGGATCCACCGTGCGGTGTTCGAGCGCGGTCCGCTCGCCGCCTGCTTCGGCGCCGCGATGCGTCCGTTTCATGGCAAGGAGGGGACGCTTGCCGGCCGGGCAATCCACTTCATCGAGCGCGCGGTGAAGGCGCCGATCGTCGGTTGCGAGACCTGTGGCCAGTGCAGGCTCGGCGCCACCCAATTCGTCTGTCCGGAGACCTGCCCCAAGGGTCTCGCCAACGGTCCCTGCGGAGGGACGACGCTGAATCGATGCGAGTTCGGCGACCGTGAGTGCATCCACAGCGTGAAGCTGCGCCTGGCGGCGGCCGCCGGAGTCGAGGAGCAACTGGGCTCGGGCCTCATTGCCGCAGTGCCTGCGGAAAGCCGCAACAGGACGTCATGGCCATCGCACTTCGCAGGGGACGGCACCCTCGCCGAGCGTCGGACGGACGAACGCGATCGCGCCGTTCGCGGGCCCGTCTAGCGGAAGGGCGCACTCCCGGCTTCCAGCCACGCCAACGCGCTCGCCCGATCCGGGAACGTGCGCACGTCGAAACCATGGATGACGCAGGAGTCCTCGTAGTACTGCACGGCTTCCCGCGCGGGCGCGCCGGGCGGGCACACGAGCGCGATTCGTGTCCGGGTATCCACGTGCTCGGCCACGTACTGGTCCGTCGGCAGCTTCACCACGTCGACGAGCGAGGCGGTGAGAGTCATGCCCGTCGTATCGACGAGGACCCGCCGCGTGCGGTGCTCGCGCGCGAGCCCGATGCCCTCGATCGTCGAGCGGGCCAGGTCGTTGCCGCTGGTGGCGCCCGTGAAGCGGATCTCGATGATCCCCGGATCAGGGAGGTAAGTCGTGGTGGCGCTCATGCGGCGGGGTTTCCGGTCGGCGGAGGCATGCGATGTCGTCCGGCCTGCGTCATGGTCCTTCGGCGAGGAGCCCGGGGTCGCGCCCGCTCGTGGGCAGGTGCAGGCGCCGGCCGTTGGGGGGGATGAAGAACTCCTGGAAATAGAGGGGCGTGCCGCCCGCGGACCACGCGAACGCCTCGAGCACGTTTCCCGTCGTGCCGCGCTTCACGCCGACGCGCTTCGCGACGTCGTCCGGCAATGGCCTCACCGAAAGGAACTGCTGCACGGCGCCGATGGGTTGCCCGGCGTGCCGCCACATGATGTCCTTGAAGTTCTCGCCGTCGAGTTTCCTCGCGGGCAGTTCCTCGAAGACCGGCAGCACGTCGGGGCGCACGTAGATGCGGCTCACCAGCCGGAACTCGTCGCCGATGTGCATGAGGCGCTCGATCATGAGGATGCGCCCGGGGCCCAGGGCCTCGGTCCACGGGCCCCGTTTCGCGACTTGCGCCCGCGAGAGGAACTGCGAGCGCACCGGCAGGTAATCGCGGCCCGTGTCGTCCACGAAGCGGCAATGCAGGGGCGAATTCATGCGCCCGATGGCCGTGGGCGCGACGAAGGTGCCGTGGCCGCTCCGGCGCACGATGATGCCTTCCTCCACCAGCAGGCGCAGGGCGCGCTGGATGGTGCCCAGCGCGATGGGCAGGTGAGCGGCGAGGTCCTGCTCGTTCGGCAGGCGCGTGCCCGCGGGCCACTGGCCGGTGTTCACCGCATCCACCACGGCGTCGCGCAGGGCCACGTACTTGGGCAGGCCCGGGCGGGCGAAGCGGACGAGGCGGCCGGCGAGGCCTTGCGGATCGGCGGCGGTGGCGGAGGGCGTAGTCGTCGACATGCGGTTCGCGGAAACGATGGCGCGGGTCGCCCGGCCCGACGCGCGGGTTGACGGGAGGCCCCGTTTCTCGTAACTATATAGCAATGCAGGGATAGGACAACCCCCCTGGAGGAGACGCCGTGCCACGCAACAACCTGCTCGTCATCATGTCGGACGAGCACAATCCCAAGGTCACCGGGTACGAGGGGCACCCGATCGCCGAGACGCCGAACCTCGACCGGCTGGCCGCCCGCGGCACGCGTTTCGACGCCGCCTACACGACGAGCCCCGTGTGCATCCCGGCGCGCGCCGGCTTCGCCTGCGGCAAGTACATCCACCAGATCGGCTTCTGGGACAACGCCGACGCCTACGACGGCACCGTGAAGAGCTGGCACCACGAGCTGCGCGCGCGCGGCCATCGCGTCGTCTCGATCGGCAAGCTCCACTTCCGCCTGCCCGGCGAGGACCACGGCTTCACCGAGGAACAGATCCCGATGCACATCATCGAGGGCAAGGGTGACCTCATGGGGCTCGTGCGGGACGACCTGCCCGGCGCGGCGGCGCGAAAAAGATGGCGGCCATGGCCGGGCCGGGCGAGTCGCCCTATACCTTCTACGACAAGGAGATCTGCTCGCGCGCCCAGGTGTGGCTGCGCGAGGAAGGCCCGAAGGACGACGGCAAGCCCTGGGTGCTGTTCGTGTCGTTCGTGGCGCCGCACTTCCCGCTCACCGCGCCGCCGGAGCACTTCTACCGGTTCTGGAACCGGGACCTCGGCATCCCCAAGCTCTACGCGCGCGAGGAGCGGCCGCACCACCCGTACGTGGAGGACTACCGCAATTCCTTCTGCTACGACGACTACTTCGATTCGCCGGAGCAGGTGAAACGCGCCCTCGCGGGCTACCTGGGCCTCGTGCGCTACGTGGACGAGAACATCGGCAAGGTGCTCGCGGCGCTGGAGGAGGCGGGCCTCATGGCCAACACGCGCGTCATGTACACGAGCGACCACGGCGACAACCTGGGCTCGCGGGGCCTGTGGGGCAAGTCGACGATGTACGAGGAGATCGCCCGGGTGCCGCTCATCATCGCCGGCCCCGGCATCCCCGAGGGCAAGCGCGTCGCCACGCCCGTGAGCCACGTGGACGCCTATCCGTTCATCCTCGAAAGCGCGGGCGTCCCGTTCGCGTCCGCGAAGGACACGCATCCGGGCCACGACCTCGCGAGGATCGCCGGGGGCTTCGAGCCGGATCGCACCGTGCTCTCCGAATACCACGGCATGGGCTCCACGACGGGCGCCTTCATGATCCGCGTGGGCCGGTACAAGTACGTGCACTACGCCAAGTACCCGGCGCAGCTCTTCGACCTGGTGTCGGACCCGGAGGAGACGAAGGACCTCGCGCCGGATCCCGCGCACGCCCGCATCGTGGCCGAGTGCAAGGCGAAGCTGCTCGCGATCTGCGACCCGCAGGAGGTCGACCGCCGCGCCAAGGCGCGGCAGGCCGAGCTGCTGGCGGCGAACGGCGGCCGGGAAGCCGTCGTCGCCCGGGGCGACCTGGGGTTCACCCCGGCGCCCGGGTTCGCGGCCGATTTCCAGTAGCACCCATTCCAGAAAAAAGACCTGAGGAGAAACCGGAGATGAAACTGCTACGTGGTGCCGCGCTCGCGGCTGCGGTCCTGTTGGCCCCGGGCCTCGCGCTCGCGCAGGCCTGGCCGGCGAAGCCCATCAAGATCATCGTGGCCTACCCCGCGGGCGGGGGCGTCGATTTCGTCGCGCGCACCGTGGGACTGCGCCTGTCGGAGGTGTTCGGGCAACCCGTGGTCGTCGAGAACCGTGCCGGCGCGAGCGGGGCGATCGGCGCGGCGGCCGTGGCCTCGAGCGCGCCGGACGGCTACACGCTCCTCCTCGCCTCGCCGGCCGAGGTGGTGGTCGGCCCGGTCTCGGGGCAGAAGGTTCCCTACGACACCGCGCGCGACTTCGCGCCCATCACGCTCGTGGGCGAGACGCCGCTCGCCATCGTCGCGCACCCCTCGGTCGCGGCGAAGGACATCGGCGAACTCATCGCCGCCGCGAAGAAGGACCCCGCGAAGTACTCCTACGCGACCCCGGGCGGCGGCAGCACCATGCACTTCGCCGGCGAGTCGCTCAACGCCCTCGCGGGCATCTCGATCCTGCACGTGCCCTACAAGGGCGCGGCCCCGGCCGTGACGGACGTGCTCGGCGGACAGGTGCCCCTGGGGATCGTCGGCATGCCGCCCGTCGTGCAGCCCACGAAGGCGGGCAAGCTGAAGATGCTGGCGGTGACGAGCACGAAGCCCTCCCCCACCCTGCCCGACGTGCCGGCCGTCGCGGAGATCAAGGGCATGGAGGGCTACCGGTTCACCAACTGGATGGGACTTTTCGCCCCGGCGAAGACGCCCCCGGAGGCCATCGACCGCCTCGCGAAGGAGATCGCGAAGATCGTGCGCGAGCCGGCGGTGAAGGAGAAGCTCCTGTCGCAGGGCGTGGTGGGCGAGGGGAACACGACCGAGGAGTTCGCCGCTTTCCTGAAGAACGAGTCCGCCGTCTACGGAAAGATCTCGAAGGAACGGAACATCCGCTCCGGCAACTGGAGGCGCGGGCTCAGAAGATCTGGCAGTCCGGACACGTGCACGCCCATCGCGAGATCGCCGGCGGGCTGGCCCGGGAACACCTCGTGCAGCATCCCGAAGTCCGTGATTTCGTAGTCGAAAGGCGAGGTGCTGAAGGCGGGCGCCTCGGCGGACGGCGCATCGCAGAAGCGCTGGCCGCGATGGTCGCGGCACCACGCGTTCACGTCGGCCACGATGCGCGCGAAGTGCGGCTGCGTGAGGCGGGCCCGGAAGGGGCGAAGCCCGGCAAAGGGCGTCCCGGTGAATGACTGCGAATCGTCGGCGCGCAGGAAATAGGGCGACGTGGAGGACCCCAGCGGCTGCGAGGCGAAGGGCGTCTGCGTGTCGTGGGCGACGAAGGGGACGTAAGGGTCGGCCGTACCGAAGCGATTGTCGAAGATCGCGACGAGGAGGGCGAACACCTTGCGTGTCGTCCGGTCGCGGAAGTAGGCGAAGAGGGAGACCTGCCCGACGGGCTCGCGGGCCAGTGCGGTGCCGGCGGGGACGGTGACGCGAAGCCGCGGGATCTCCACGTTCGCCTGCAGGATGAACTCGCCCGGCAGCGAGGCCTCGAAGACCGGTTGCGGCGACGGATTGTTGAAGGCGAATCCGTAGACCGCGTGGGGCCCGCCGCCGATGACGTCGCGCCGCGCAAAGGTGGCGGTGTCCAGGTACGAGCCCGCATCGGCGCAGTGGAGCTGGAAGGCCGAACTCGTGTCGGGCGTGGCGTCCGCCGAACGGGCCCGCTGCCCGGGCGCGCGGGGCTCGGGCACCGTGAGGCCGGTGATCGGCTGGCCCCGGAGCGAGGCCACGGGCCAATCGGCCGGAAAGCGGCCGTAGTCGAAGGCAGGCGTCGCGGCGATCGAGTCGGCGCCGAGGTAGCGCACCACGAGGTAGTAGCCCTCGTTCGGCATGGTCGGGTAGACCTGCGAGATGGGCTCGACGTTTTGCGTGACGAAGGCGCGGGCGGGGTCCGCCACGCATTCCGGCGCCTTGATGGCGGTGAGCACCGGGGCCGGGGGAGGCGGGGTGACGGAGCCGGACGTGCTCCCGCCGCCGCCCGAGCAACCGGCCACCGAGGCGGCCACGACGATGACGAGTATCCCGGCGCGTTTCGGATGCCAGCGTGGGATGCCGCTCCCGTTCAGGAGTTCCGCGCCACCTTTCGCTTCGCGCCGGGCCGGGACGGGACGAGCCCCGCCAGCAGCGCCTCCACGTGCCGGGGCGAGAGGTACTTCGGCACCGGGTAGTTGGTGTCCGCCTCCCAGCAGGCCGCCTTGGCGAGTTCCGGGATGTCCCCCGCCTTCAGCGCCGCCAGGGTCGCGGGGATGCCGACGGCCTTGTTCATCGCCGCGACCGAGGCGATGAACTTCTTCGCGAGGGCCGCGGGCTTCTCCCCTTCCTGGCCGACCTTCGCGGCGAGGGCGAGCCTCGCGAGCCGCTTCGGGATGGCGGGCGCCATGGCCCCCAGCACGTGCGGCAGCACGATGGCGTTCGCGAGCCCGTGCGGCGTGTGGTAGCGGCCCCCCAGCTGGTGCGCGATGGCGTGCACGTAGCCCACGTTCGCACGCGTGAAGGCGAGGCCGGCGTAGGTGGCGGCGAGGGCCATGCGCTCGCGCGCCTCCAGGTTCTTCGGCGACGCGCAGGCGACGCGCAGGTTCTCGTAGATGAGCCCCACGGCGGCGAGCGCCCAGCGGTCCGAGGTTTCCGTGGCCCACTTGCCCACGAAGGCCTCCACCGCGTGGGTGAGCGCGTCCATGCCGGTCGCGGCGGTCACCTCCTTCGGCAGCCCCGTCATCAGCGCGGGATCGAGCGCGGCCATCGTCGGCACGAGGCGCGTGTCGGCGACCACCAGCTTCTTCCCGTGCTCCGGGTCGGACATCACCGCGGCCACAGTCACCTCCGAGCCGGTTCCGGCCGTCGTGGGCACGGCATAGATCGGGAAGGGCGTCTTGAGGCCCTTGAAGTACCCGGCGAGCTTGAAGGGATGCGTGCCGTTGGCCGCCGCGTAGGCGATGATCTTGGCCGCGTCCATGGGCGAGCCGCCGCCGAAGCCGACCACGGCGTCGCAGCCGCGCTTCGCGAAGACCTCGATGCCCTTCACGATGACGGGGATCGGCGCGTCGGGCGTCACCTCGTCGAAGATCACGAAGGCGGCGCCACCCGCCTTGAGCGCGGCGGTGAAGGGCTTCAGGAGCCCGAGTTTCGCGACCATCGGGTCGGTCACCACGAGGATCCGCCTGTGGCCGAAGCCCGCGAGCGCCTGGCCCAGCCGGCTGCTCGCGCCCGGGCCCACCAGCAGGATCGGCTGCGGGATGGGAAGGAGCCCCGTCACCACGCCCGCCGCCTTCATCGCCGTGGAAAGCCCCACGGAACGCACGACATCGCCCACCACGTCCGGCATCTCGATCACGGCCCGCTCCTCCCGGTTTGCATGCCCCGAGCTTGCACCAACCCGGGACGGCGGGCCAAGGTTTCCCGCGGGAAAGTCGACATGGATCAAAGGGCCGCGGCGCGGATGGGGCACAGTGGGCCGAGGTGCACCTTTCGCCACGTGCAAGGCCCCCATGAAGACGGTCGTCGGCATCAGCCTCGGCGAGGGCGCGCAGGACTTCGCCTTCGAGACACGCTTCCTCGGCAAGCGCCTCTCGGTGCGCCGGCTCGGCACGAACCACAGCCTGGAGAAGGCGCGAAAGCTCCTCGCGTACTGGCAGGACCGCGCGGACGCCATCGGCATCGGCGTCGGCAAGGAAAGCTGGCAGGTCGGCGCCCAGCGCTTCGAATCGAAGGAAAGCCAGCGGCTCATCGAGGCGGTGACGCGCGTTCCCGCCACCACCGGCGGTCGCCTCACGGACATCCTGCAGGAATGGGCCGTGCGGCACGTCCAGAACAAGCTCGGCCACTACTTCACCAATGCCCGCGTCCTCTTCTTCTCGGGCACGGCGGACTACAAGCTCGCGCAGGCGATGGCGGAATACACGCCGAACCTGGAATTCGCCGACCCGCTCATGCAGGTGGGCGTGCCGAAAATGCTCACCTCGCTCGAGCAGCTCCAGCTCTACGCGAGCGGCGCGCACTACGTGACGGACCGCGTGCCCGAGGCGCTCACCGACAACGTCCTCGCGCGCGAGTGGCGCCACCTCATCCTCAGGCGGGCGATGCGCGAGGCCACCGTGATCGTGGCGCCCGTGCACGAGCTTGACGCCTTCGGCCTCGAGGAACTCGCCGGCAAGACGATCGTCACCTCCACCGTGAACGACCTGCGCATCGCGGCCTTCAAGGCGCGCGGCGTGCGGCTCGTGGTCGACGGCGCGCCGGAGCTCTTCGGGCACGCGCTCGCCCCGAGCCTGCTGGACGCGATGATCGTCGCCGCGCGCGGCAAGGCGCCGGAGGACCTGCTCGAGGATGACTACGTCGAGATCCTGCAGGGCTTGGGGGTCGAGCCCCGCATGGTGTGGCCCAGCGGCGTGCGGCGCATGAACCGCTTCGCCTTCGTGATCCACCCGCTCTCGCAGGAGTACTTCAAGAACATCAAGCCCATCGAGATGCTCTCGCACGTGACGCCGCCGGTGCTCATGGACGCGGTGGAAAAGGCGATGGCCTACGCGCCGCCCTTCGTCTATTCGAAGGTGGAGGGCATCAGGTCGCCGACCGGCACCGAATGCGAAGGCTGGCTGATCTCCGTCGGCGGGACGCCGAAGGAGATCATGGGCCACAGCCCGGAATTCACCTACAAGCGACTCCTCGAGGCGGCACGCGTGGCGAGAAGCCTGGGCGCGCAGATCATGGGCCTGGGTGCCTTCACCAAGGTGGTGGGCGACGCGGGGCTCACGGTGGCGCGCCGGGCGCCCCTGCCCATCACCACGGGCAACAGCTACAGCGCCTCCGGGGCGCTCTGGGCCGCGCACGACGCCATGCTGCGCCTTCGACTCGTGCCGCCCTCGAAGGATGGGCAGAAGGTGAAGTTCAAGGCGATGGTGGTCGGCGCCACGGGGGCCATCGGCTCGGTGTGCGCGCGATTGCTCGCGATGGTGGCCGAGGAGGTGTACCTCGTCTCGCCGGAGACGGCCAAGCTCCTCTCCCTCAAGGGCTCGATATTGAAGGAGACGCCGGACGCGAAGCTGTTCCTCGCCGCCAGCACGGAGCGCGACATCGGCGGGATGGACATGATCGTCACCGCGACGAGCGGCGCGGGCAAGAAGATCCTCGACATCATGAAGGTGAAGCCCGGGTGCGTCATCACCGACGTCGCGCGCCCGCTCGACCTGCCGGCTTCCGAGGTCGCGAAGCGCCCCGACGTGCTGGTCATCGAGTCCGGGGAGATCCTGCTCCCGGGCAAGGTGAAGATGAAGAACATCGGCCTGCCCAAGGGCGTGGCCTACGCGTGCCTCGCCGAGACCATCGTGCTCGCGCTGGAAGGCCGCTTCGAGAATTTCACCGTCGGCCGTTCGATCGAATGGGAGAAGGTGCGCGAGATCTACCGGCTGGGCATCAGGCACGGCATGACGCTCGCGGCCATCAGCGGCGTGAACGGCCCCTTCTCCGACGCCGACATCCGCAAGGTGCGCCGGCTCGCCCTCGCCGCGCGGGCGAAGGCCGCGCCGCCGGCGCACCCACGCGGGCCCCGCCGCAAGGCAGCCGCCCGCCGGGTGTGACGGGCTCGGGCCCGGACCCGACCGGCTATAGTGGCGGCCTGTCGTAGCCGCCCCGAGGATTCCCATGCAAACGGACGACCTGCGGATCGCCCGAGTCCGCCCGCTGCTCGCGCCCGCCATCCTGTCCGAGGAAATCCCGGCCTCGCCGGAAGGACGCGAATGCATCGTCGAGGCGAGACGGGCCATAGAAGCCATCCTGTCGGGCCGCGATGCGCGGCTGCTCGCCATCGTCGGCCCGTGCTCCATCCACGATCCGCAGGCCGCGCTCGACTACGCGGCGAAGCTTCGGGAACTGGCGCACGACGTTCGCGACCGGATCTTCATCGTCATGCGCGTGTACTTCGAGAAGCCCCGTACCGTCGTGGGCTGGAAGGGCCTCATCAACGATCCGGACCTGGACGGCACCTATCGCATCAACCAGGGGCTGCGCCTGGCACGACGCCTCCTCGCCGACCTGGCCGAGCTGGGCGTGCCCGCGGGCACCGAATTCCTCGACACGACCTTCGGGCAGTTCTACGCCGATCTCGTGGGCTGGGGCGCGATCGGCGCGCGCACCGTCGAAAGCCAGGTGCATCGCGAGCTGGCGTCGGGGCTTTCGATGCCCGTCGGCTTCAAGAACCGCACGGACGGCAATGTGCAGGTGGCGGTGGAGGCGATCCGGGCCGCCCGGGAGCGGCACCTGTTTCCCTCGCTCACGAAGGAAGGGGCGCCCGCGATCTTCGAGACCACGGGAAATCCCTCCTGCCACCTGATCCTGCGAGGCGGCACGGTGACGGGGCCGAACTTCACCGCCGAAGCCGTCGAGTCCGCGCTGGCCGTGCTGCGTGCCGCGGGCCTGCCGGAAGTCCTCATGGTCGATTGCAGCCATGCCAACAGCGGCAAGGACCCGCAGCGCCAGGTCGCCGTCCTCGATGACGTGGTGGCGCAGCGCGTGAACGGCCGGTCGGCCCTGAAGGCGGTGATGATCGAGAGCCACCTCGTGGGCGGGCGGCAGGATGTCGGAACGGGAGCGCTGGCCTACGGGCAAAGCATCACGGACGCCTGCCTCGGCTTCGACGACACGAAGCGGGCGATCGAGGCGGCGGCGCGGCGGCTCGGCTAGCCGGTCCTGCCGGGACTCATTCCTCTTCCTGCATCCGCATCAGGCGCGCCTGCTCCTCCAGCCGCGCATCGTCGATCTCCCGCATCACCGCCTCGAGGTCGGCCGTGTGCTCGTCGTGGACGAACCGGCCGGTGAGCGGCACGTCCGGGTGGAGCCGGCCCGATTCGTACAGCGACCAGATCTCCTTGCCGTAGTCCGTGACGAGGAGTTCCGGGGCGAACTGCCCGAAGTAGCGCTTGAGGTTGTCCACGTCGCGCACCAGCATGCGCGGCGCGTGGTGGTTGCCCGCCGCGTCCACCGCCTGCGGCAGGTCGATCACCACCGGGCCGTCCGCGCCCACGAGAATGTTGAAGTCGGAGAGATCGCCGTGCACGACGCCCGCGCAGAGCATGCGCACCACCTCGCGGATGAGCCGGTCGTGCAGGTCGACGGCCAGCTCCGGGTCGAATTTCACGTCGTTCAGTCGCGGGGCGGCGTTGCCCTCCTCGTCGGTGACGAGCTCCATGAGGAGCACGCCCTCGTGGAAGTTGTAGGGCTTCGGGACGCGCACGCCGGCGGCGGCCAGGCGGTAGAGCGCGTCCACCTCGGCGCTCTGCCAGGCCTTCTCTTGCGCCTCGCGGCCGAAGCGCGTGCCCTTCGCCATGGCGCGCGCCTGGCGGCTGTTCTTCGTCTTGCGGTTCTCCGTGTAGTCGACGGCCTGGCGGAAGCTGCGCTTGTCGGCTTCCTTGTAGACCTTCGCGCAGCGCGTCTCGTCGCCGCAGCGCACGACGAAGACCATCGCCTCCTTGCCGCTCATCAGCTGGCGCACGACCGAGTCGATCACGCCGTCCTCGAGGAGCGGCTGCAACCGTGTCGGGACTTTCATGCCGACATGATACGGGTTCGCCGTGGCCTTTCCGGGTGCTGCTCGCTCGGTATCCTCTGTTTTTCCCTTTTGCCGGAGTCGTGGCTATACGTAGTTGGCGTTGAACTAGTATAGCGAGCTATACTAGCCTGACCGTTCCCGCGGATAACGCCATGCCCGCCGAATTCAGCGTGCCTCTCGATGTGTCGGCGCAGTCTGCCTATGCCGAGTTGCTGGAAGTCACGCGCCAGCAGGATCTGTCGCGTTCGGTGGGCAGCCTCAGCGGTTCTTTCAACCGCAAGCGCGTGAAGAACGCCACCTACTGGTACTACCAGTACACGGAGAGTTCGGGGGCGGCACGCGACAGGTGTTCGTCGGCCCCGATGACGAGAAGGTACGCGCGCTCGTCGAGAAGTCACGAAGCCGCGAAGGCCGGAATCTCGAGACGCTTGCCAAGGCGGCCATCACGCTCGGCTGCTCGACGACGACGCCGGCCCACTTCCGGATCATCCGGCGGCTGGGCGAGATCGGTTTCTTCCGCGCCGGCGGAGTCCTGGTCGGAACGCACGCCTTCCTCGCGGTCGGCAACCTGCTGGGCGTCGCGTGGGGAGAATTGTCGCGGACGCAGGACATCGACTTCGCCCATGCCGGCAACGACATTTCGCTCGCACTTCCCGCGTCGCTGCACATCGAGACGCGCAGCGCGCTGGAAAGCCTCGAATCCGGATTCCTGCCCGTGCCGGGATTCCGTCCGCGCGGCGAGACGGCCACGTTCACGAGCAAGATCGACAAGACCTTGCGCGTCGACTTTCTCGCGCCCGCAGTGGGCGCCCGGCGGAAGGTCTTCCGCCACGACGATCTCGGCGTGAACCTCCAGCCGCTCGCCTTCATCGAGTACCTTCTCGAGGACGTCGACCAGGCGGCAGTCCTGAGCGCCCTGGGCACGGTGCTCGTGAACATCCCGGACCCGGCTCGCTATGCCCTCCACAAGTTGCTCGTCTACGCCGATCGGCTGGGGCGAAACCCCTTGAAGGCGAACAAGGATCTCCGCCAGGCAGCCGCTGTCATCGAGTTGCTCGGCGAATTCCGGCGGGATGCGGTGCTGCGCCACTGGCAAGACCTGCTCGATCGTGGACCGGGATGGCGGTCCCGCGCACGCAAGGGAATCGCCGGATTGAAGTCGTTGTCGCCCGGATTGCCGCTGCTGTCCGAACTGGCCAGCCGGGCTGCCCGCTAGCGCATCGGCACCGCATCCCCCGCCGGCCAAGCCGTGTCGCCCACGCGCTTCAGGTTCATCTCGAAGATGCGCGTCGGCGGGCGGCCCTCGGCGATGAGCTCGCCGAATTCGCTGAAGGTGTCGCCCTTCACCGTCGCGGTGTAGCGGATGGTCGCGCCGGGGCCGGCGGGCCGCTCCCACACGTAGCCGTCGGCGGTGGGCGTGATGGCGAATTCCCCCGACTGGCCCATGGCCCAGGAGCGCATCGCGTACTTCTTCGAGCGCACATCGTAGGCGATGACCCCGAAGGCGTTGAAGCCGAGCGTGCCGTCGGGCAGGTAGCCGCGGCCTTCGACCACCTTGAGCGTGCCATCGAGCATCGGGCCGGCGCGCTCGGTCTGCGTGAGCTCGAGCTTCTTCCCGCCGGGGATGATCGTCCAGGCCGGGCCGCGCCACACGCCGTTCATGGCCGAGAAAGCCTTCATCGCCTCCTTCTGCGCGGCGAGGAGCGCCTGCGGGTCGGGCGGCTGGGCGGTGGCGGCGAGGGTGGCGCAGGCGGCGAGCAGGGCGAGCGTTCGCATGGCGGTCTCCTAGAGACTCTTGAAAAGGGGCATGTAGGTGAGGCTCACGGGCAGCGTCTCGCTGCGGCCCTTGAGCTTCATCGTGCCGCGGCCCGAGTCGTCGCGCACGATGGAGGCCACCTGGCGCATGTTCACGATCGTCGAGCGGTGGACCTGGCGGAAGACGGCCGGATCGAGCGCATCGAGCAGTTCGCGGATGGGCGTTCGCACCACGGCCTCGCCCTCCTTCGTGATCACCACGGTGTACTTGTTGTCGGCCTGGAAGTAGACGATGTCGTCCAGCAGGATGAGCCGCGTCTCGCGGCCGACGGTCGCGGTGATCCACGAAAGCGGCGCCGCGCGCGGGGCGGGTGCGGGCAGCTGCGCGCGAAGCTCGTCGAGGATGCGGGCGAGCCCCTGCGGATCCGCGGGCCCGCTCGCGAGCCGGGACTGCACGCGCTTCACGGTGGCGGCGAGGCGGTCGGGGGCCAGGGGCTTCAGCAGGTAGTCGATGGCGCCGCGGTCGAAGGCGTCGAGGGCGTACTGGTCATAGGCCGTGACGAAGACGACCTGCGTGGCCGGGCTCGCCTCGGCGGCGGCCTGCGCCACTTCCAGGCCCGTGAGACCGGGCATGCGGATGTCCAGGAAGGCGACCTCCGGCCGGTGCTCGGCGATGGCCTCGAGGGCGGAGCCGCCATCCTCGCACGCGGCGACGATCTCGAGATCCGGCCATGCGGCCTTCAATTGCTGCACCAGATCGTCGCGCAGCAGCGCCTCGTCCTCGGCGATGACGGCCCTAGGCATTCGCGCCTCCCGTGGGACCCGCGCGCGGCACCGTGATCGTCGCGGCGACGCCCTTGGGAAAATTGGTGGCGATGGCGAAGCTCGCCGTTTCGCCGTAGGCGAGGCGCAGGCGCTCGCGCACGTTGGCGAGGCCGATGCCCGTGCCGCCGCCCGTTTCCGAGAAGCCGCGCCCGTCGTCGGCCACGGTGATCGCCACGCGATCGCCGTCCGCCCGGGCGATGATCCAGAGGGTGCCGCCGCCGGTGAGCGGTTCCAGGCCGTGCTTGATGGCGTTCTCGACGAGCGTCTGCAGCATCATCGCCGGCAGGGGCACGGTGTCGAGGCCCGCGGGTACCTCGACCTGGACGCGCAGGCGCTCGCCCATGCGCACCTGCAGGATCTCGAGGTACGCCCGGGCACAGGCGATCTCCGCGGCCAGGGTGGAAACCGTGTCGTCCGTGCGCGGCAACGAGTGGCGCAGGAACGCGATGAGGTGGCCCAGCATGCGGTCGGCGCGCGCGGGGTCGCTGCGGGTGAGCACCTGCGCGCTGGCGAGGGTGTTGTAGAGGAAGTGCGGCTCCACCTGCGCCTGCAGCAACGAGAGCTTGGCGACCGTGAGTTCCTTTTCGGTGGCGGTGGCCCGCGCGCTCGCCTGCTCGCCCCGGCGCCGCTCGCCGATGCGGCGCATCAGGGCCCGCGAGATGGCTTCGGCGTTCTCGAGGTTCGTGCCGTCGTCGACGCGGAACCAGTCGAGCCAGGCGCCTCCCTCGGGCTCGCAGACGAGCCGGACGCTGCCGGTGCCGTTGCCGGGCATCACCGTCGCGTGGATGAAGTTGCGGCTCTTGCCCCCCGCCGTGCTGGTGACCGGGTCGAGGCCCTTGCGGGCGACCGAATACGGGTCCGTGCGACGCACGAGGGCACGCACCTGGAGGCTGTCGCGGGCCGGCTCGATGCTCTCGACGCGCGGCAGCTCGCGAATGGCCGCCTCGACCAGGTCGAAGGCCTCGCCGGCTTCGAGCGGCATCTCGATCTGGCGGCGCTGGCGGTTGGCGAGCATGGCGCTGTCGAGGCGATCGGTGAGCAATCGCACGCGCTGGACATGGGAGAACGCCCGCACGGCCTGCCACACCATCAGGATGGCGACCACGAAAGCCACGATCCCCGGCGAGACCTTCAGGATGCCGGCGAAGACGATCATGATCGCGAGGCCCAACAGGAACCAGGCGAGGAATTTTCGGAAAAGAAAGAAGAAGGCGGTCACGGCGGGAGCTTTCGATGCAATGGCGCCGAGGATAGCAAGCGCCCATCGCCGACTCCCAGCGCGGCGCGACGAAACCGGCCGCCGGGGGTGTGAAGCGAGGCCGGCCGGCGCGAAGCCGGGCCCGGATTCAGGGCTTCTCGCAGAGGGCTTTCAGGTTGGCGAGGCCCGCCTCGAAGTCCTTGCCGATCATCCGGTCCATGTTCATGAAGACACCCATGAGCTTCGACATGAAGTTGGCCGGGCCGAACATCACCCAGGTGACGCGCGTCGAGACCCCGACCGGCTCGAGGGTGAATTCGGCGGTGTTGCGGGCCTCGAAGGGCTTGAGGAAGTGCAGGGCGATCACCACCTTCGACGCGGGCGTCGCCTGCATCACCTCCATGCGGCCCGAGCCCACGTCCTTGTTGCCCTCCCAGGCGTAGATGGCGCCCACGCCGCTCTCCGGCCCCTCGAAGCTGCGCTTCATGTCCGGGTCCTTCTTCTCCCAGGGCGACCAGGCGCGCCAGCCCGGCAGGTTCGCGAGGTGGCCGAAGATGCGCTCCGGCGCGGCGGCGATGGTGGCCTCCCGGGTGACGCGCAATTCGTTGGGACGGGTGGCGACGTAGGCGATGAAGCCCACGAGGGCGAATGCGGCGACGAGGGCGAGGATCTGGGCCATGGGGCTCTCCCGGCAGGGGTCGTGGACGGAAAACTACCACGAGGTCCCGGGCGGGTGCCCGGTTTGTTGCTGCGCGCCTGCGGCTAGGCGCCGGCGAGGGCGGCCGAGAGGCTCTCGAGCCTGGCCTTGAAGGCGGGCTCCACCTGCGCGGCCGCGACGGGGTCGTAAACCGAGAGGTAGACCCCGACACCGAAACTCTCGCCGCCTTCCAGTTCGATGAAGAGAAGGGAATTCGCGAGACCGCCGATGCGAAAGGCCATGGCACGCTGGGGCACGACCATCTCCACCCGGGCCTGGACGGGCGATTCGCCCACGTGCAGCGAGACCGCGTCGCCCGCCGAGATGCCGGCGCTGCCCGCGAGCGCCTGGCCGAGGTGCTTCCAGGCGGCCTCGCGCGTTATGCCGCAGGTGATGCGCCGCCACGCCATCATGCGGTTGCGCCCGCGGTGGTCCTCGACGTAGCGCTTGAGGTTCAGCAGGAAGTAGCGCCACCCGATGTCGGTGCCTTCGAAGAAACCGTCCCAGGCGATGTCGTCGCCGAAGCCGGATTGGACGAGGCGCACGCGCGTCTTGCCGCCCTCGCTCTCGAGCGTCCAGTCCGCGACGAGCGTGGCGCCGGGCCCCATGTGGGCGGCGTCGTCCATCCACTGCACGTGCTTGCCCGGCTCCCACACGGACACGTTCGAGGTCCACGTCATGTTCTCGCCCCACGAGAAGGTGACGCCGGAGCCGACGCCCTCGCCGGTGGTGGAGGCGACGGGCGGAAACCAGTTGGCGAGGCCCTCGCCGGTGGTGAGGGCCTCCCAGACGGCGTCGGCGGGCGCGTCGACGAGGACGTCCCAGTTGGCTTGTTTCGCGGGCTTGCGGTCGGTCGTCATGTCGGCTCCTTAGGTCGTGAGGGGCGGCGGGCGGGGGCGGGATAGGCGCCGACGATCGCGCGGTACGTGCGACCTTCGGGTGCGGCGTCATCGTGATACTTCGCGGCGAGAGCGGCGATGGCGCCCATCAGATCTTCGGCGAAAGCGGCGCGCTCCGCGGGCGAGCGGAAGCGGATGTCCACGCTGGCGGCGAGGGTGGGCAAGGTGCGGCCGGCGGCGCCGGCGTCCTTCTGCGCGCGGCCCACCTCGTCGGCGACCTGCGAGGCGAGCGCGGCGAGGTACGCGCTCGAGAACCGGTCCTTGAGGCGCCTGGCGTCCAGGCCGGACTTGCCCACGACGCCGTTCGAGACGACGAAGTGCTCGGCGCTGCGCTGGTAGAAGCGCTCGGTGCAGCCGCGCTTCGCCTCTTCGCGCACCAGGGTGAGGAATCCGGCGTGCTCCAGCTGGCGGAAATGGTAGGTCGCCACCTGGCGCGTGAGGCCCAGGCGCCTCGCGACCCCGGAGGCCGAACCCGGCTCGTCCAGGGCCTCGAGGATCCGCTGGCGCACGGGCGCGGCGAGCAGGGCGGAATCGCGGGGGCGGTCGATGACCTGGACGGCTCTCATGCCGCGCAGGATGCAATTGACAAATTAATTTGTCAATAAGGGCCGCTCCGGCTCCCCCGAAGCGAACGGGGGCCCCGAAGGGCCCCCGTCTCGCCGCTGCGCCGCCGGCCTACTTGAAGCGGTAGCTCACCAGCCCGTACCAGTACGCCCCGCGCGGGTTGTGCTGCGAGAAGTCGTAGGGCACGGTGCCGCTCGACAGGTCGATGGGCGGGTCGCGGTCGAGGATGTTGCGACCGCCCACGGTGAGCTTCAGGTTCTTGAAGCCGGTGTACGAGACCTGCAGGTCGTAGGTGTCCCAGTTGCCGACCTTCGCGGCGCCCGGGGGCGCCGAGGTGGAGGCGTCGTAGTCGTCGACGTGGTTCCAGGCCACCGTCGCGGCCCACGGCCCGCGGTCCCACAGGAGCGAGTGGATCGAGCGCAGGCGCGGCAGGCCGTAGGTGCCCGCGTACTCGGTGAGCGGATCCTCGCGCACGACCTGCGTCTTGTACTTGTGCAGGTAGCTGTTGGTCGAGCTGAGCGTGTACGTCCCCCAGTCGCCCTTCCAGAGGCGCCAGCGCAGGTCGAGGTCGACGCCCTGCGTGTGCAGCTCCGTGAGGTTCACGAACTGGTTGAGCACGCCGACGAGCGCGCCGGGCGCGCCGCGGGCGATGTCCTGGGCGTCCGGGGCGGTGCGGATCACGCGCGCCGCGTAGGACGGGTTGGTGGTCTCGCCGTCGAGGATCGTCTGCACGCCCTCGGTGTTGATGATGTTCTTCTGCTTGATGTCGTAGGCGTCGACGACCAGGTTCAGGTCGCGCGTGATGTCCCAGACGAAGCCGACGTTCTTGCTCGTCGACTTTTCGGGCACGAGGTCGGTGCCGCTCGCGATGATGGCCGCCACGCTGCCGGCCGGGCAGTAGGCCGAGTTGATCTCGCAGCGGCGCGTGTCCACGACGGTATTGAACGCGAAGGCGGCGGAATCGCCCGCCTCCACGAGGTTGGGCGCGCGGAAGCCCTTCGCCCAGGAGCCGCGCACGAGGAACTCCTTGAGCGGCGACCAGCGGAAGGCGACCTTCGGCGTGGTGGAGCTGCCGAAGTCGCTGTAATGGTCGAGGCGGCCCGCGGCCTGCACCTCCAGGTTCCTGAGGACCGGGATGTTGAATTCGACATAGCCCGAGGTGAGCGTGCGGCTGCCCTTGGCGCGGTTGCTGCCGCGGCCGAGCACGTCGCCCGAGGCGAGCACGTCGTCGGATTCGTCGAGCAGGGACTCCTTGCGCGTCTCGAACCCCGCGGCCATGGCGAGCGGTCCGTTCGCCATCTCCATCAGCTCGCCCGTCACCTTGGCGTCCCACTGCTTGATCTCGGTCTCCCCGCGGCGCTGGTAGTTCACGCGCAGTCGGTCGTAGACGGCCTGGGAGTTGGCCGCGGGATTGAGGAAGTTGTACGAGCCGTCGGCGATCACCGAGAGCAGCCCCGAGACCCGGATGCCGTTGATGTCGTCCTGCGTCGCCTCGCTCTTCGCGTAGAGCAGGGCCGATTCCCAGTCCCACTTGCCCCAGTTGCCCTTCAAGCCGGCGACGGCGCGCGTCGCCTCCACGTTGTTGTCCACCTGCCGCGGACCGACGTCGTCGAACCGGTAGCGCACGTCCACCGGCACCGTGTAGGGGTTGCTCGGGTTGCCGACGGGCAGGCGCGCGTTGATCTGGCGGGCGACGCCCGGGCCCACCTGCGTGGAGGGCGTGCCGAAGGGCGCGACCTGCGTGAAGGTCTCGGTCTTGTTGTAGCCCAGCTCCGCGAAGCCGGTGAGCGACGGCGAGAACGCCCAGGTGAGCCGCGTGAAGAAGCCGAAGCGGTCCGTCTCCGGAATGAGCGTCGGGAACTGGTTCGTGTCCTCGACGCACTGCAGGACGCTGCCCGCCGGCACGACGAGGCGGTCGGCGGGGCAGGTGGAGAAGGGCAGGCGCGCGGTGGGGAAGGGGTTCGTGCCCGGGACGCGTGCGTAGTTGCCCGGCGAGGAGATGGTGCTGCGCAGGTCCGTGCCGCCCTGGAAGCGGCTCTGGTCGGCGGTGCGGCTCCAGTCGCGGTCGCGCACCCAGACGGTGTCGCGCTTGAGGAAGTCCACGACGCCGATCACGTTGAACTTGTCCTTCGCGAGGTCGCCCCAGCCGGCCGCGAGGCTCGCGCGGGTCTCGTCGCCGTCGCCGTGCTTCGTGCGGCCGTGCCCCGCCGTCCCCTCGAG
The DNA here is from genome assembly GCA_016711875.1 of Betaproteobacteria bacterium. GTDB lineage: Bacteria > Pseudomonadota > Gammaproteobacteria > Burkholderiales > Usitatibacteraceae > FEB-7. The sequence goes on from JADJSD010000006.1 coordinate 97,384, forward strand.
GCCGGCGAAGTCCTTGCGCAGGATGATGTTCACCACGCCGGCGAGCGCGTCGGAGCCGTAGATGGCCGAGGCGCCGTCCTTGAGCACCTCGATGCGGTCGATCGCGGCCAAGGGGATGCTGTTCAGGTCGACGAACGCATCCTGGAGGTTCTGCGCGAAGGGCATGTTCGCCATGCGCCGCCCGTTGATGAGCGTGAGGGTGGCCCGCTGGCCCAGGCCCCGCAGCGACACGCCCGAGGAGCCGCGCGAGAAGCTGCCGGTGAAGGTCTCCTCGTAGGCGAGGGCGCTGTTGGCCGGCAGGAAGCGCATCACGTCCGCGAGCGTGGAATAGCCGCTGCGTTCGATCTCCTGGCGCGTGATCACCTGCACCGGCGCCGGTCCCTCGGCATCGACCCGCTTGATGTTGGAGCCGGTCACCTCGATCTTCTCGAGGGCCTGCGGAGAGCCCTGCGCGTACGCGGCCGGGGCGAGCAGGGTGGCGGCGAGGGTGGCGGCACCGGCGGAGAAGACGGGCGCGAGGGCCCGGGCGATTCGCTTGCGTTGCATTCGGTCGTCCTCTGGTGGAATGGTCTTGGAGTTTTCGCGCGGACGACGCGCGCCTTCATGCGGCCGTCCGCGAGGGCGAACCCATGCTAGCGGCGGGCTTTCGCGCACATTGAAAGCGAGTGTTGTCTTGTGTGGCCGGCGCGTCGCCGTTTGTGACGCCGGCATTTGCCGCCCGGCGGCTGCGGGCCCACAATCCGGCGAAACACAAAGGAGGAGAGACCCATGGACAGGATCCGGCTCGCGGCCATCGCCGCCTTCGCGTTCGCCGCCCTGGCGGCGCAGGCGCAACCCTTTCCGCAACGCGCGGTAACGCTGGTGGTGCCCTTCGCGGCCGGTGGCCCGGTGGACGTCGTGGCGCGCATCCTCGCCGAGCCGATGAGGAAGTCGCTCGGGCAGGCGGTGGTCGTGGACAACACGACGGGCGCGGGCGGGAGCCTGGGCGTCGGCCGCGTCGCGCGGGCCGCGCCCGACGGCTACACCGTGAGCATCGGGCACTGGAGCACGCACGTCGTGAACGGCGCCGTGTACCCGCTGGGCTACGACCTGCTCAAGGACCTGGAGCCCGTGGCGATGGTGGGCGGCAACCCGATGATCGTCGTCTCGAAGCCCGCGCTTCCCGCCGCGAACCTCAGGGAACTGGTCGCGTGGGTGAAGGCGAACCAGGACAAGGTGAACGTGGGCACCGCCGGTGCCGGCTCCTCGACCCACATCGCCGGGATCTATTTCCAGAACGAGATCGGCGCGAAGCTCGCGTTCATTCCCTACAAGGGCACGGGCCCGGCGATGCAGGACCTCATCGGCGGGCAGATCGACATGATGGTCGACCAGCTCTCCAATTCCCTGCCGCAGGTGCGCGGCGGGAAGATCAAGGGCTACGCCATCACGGCGAAGGAGCGCTCGCCGGCCGCGCCCGAGGTGCCCACCGTGGACGAGGCGGGCCTGCCCGGCCTGCACATCGCCATCTGGTACGGGCTGTGGGTGCCCAGGGGCACGCCCGCCGACGTGATCGCGCGCCTGAACGCGGCGGTGGTCTCGGCCCTGGCGGACGGGCCCACCCGCGACAAGCTGGCCGCCCTGGGGATGGAAATCGTCCCGCGCGAGCGCCAGTCGCCCGAGGCGCTGGGCGCGCACCAGAAGGCCGAGATCGAGAAGTGGTGGCCGATCATCAAGGCCGCCGGCATCAAGGTGAACTGAGGGCGGGGCCTTGAAAGTGCCGCGAAGGGGCGGAATTTTGTGAACCAGTCGACATTTTTTCGTCGCAAACCGCCGTAAAGTGTCATCTGTAACGGGCACCCCCGGGCCGCCCCTCCCCCCCGAACCCCCTGCCATTCCGAGGTTTACGACCATGAAGATGACTGCGATGCTTGTCGGTGCCTTCGTCACCCTGGCCGCCGCCACCGTATCGGCGGCCCCCTCGGAAACCCAGGTCCAGTCGATCACGGCCGCCCGCAGCGAGATCCGCAGCGCCCGGGCCGCCATCGAGCGCGAGGACTGGGACCGCGCCATCGCCCGCCTGCAGGCCGCCGAGCGGCTCGACCCGGGCAGCGCCGACATCCAGAACCTGCTGGGCTATTCCTACCGGATGAAGGGCGACGTCGAGACGTCGTTCCGCTACTACCACCGCGCGCTGCAGATCAACCCGGACCACCGCGGCGCCCACGAGTACATCGGCCGCTCCTACCTGCTGCTCGGGCAGGAGGACAAGGCACGCGCGCACCTCGCGCACCTGGAGCAGACGTGCCTGGGCGAATGCCCGGAGCGCGATTCGCTCCGGTCCGCCATCACCGAGGGCTGGCCCTGGCGCAAGGGCGTTCGCGTGGGAAGCCGCGGCTACTAGCGGTCGCCGGACGCGAGGTACGCCGCCAGCTGGTCGTAGGTCGCGCCGAATCCGCCCCGCATCGACTCGTGGTGCCCCCGGAAGCGGGCACGTTCGGCCTCGTTCGCGTTCAGGGGACCGCCTCGCAGCGTGAGCGTGGTGCGCCCCCCGCCCTCTTCCAGGGTGAGGACGTTCAGCACCTCGAGCGGCCAGTCCGCGAAGAAGGGCGCGCGCGTGAGGGCGCCTTCCGGATCCGAGAACGAGGAGACGTACACCAGCCGGTGCATCGGCGTGATCTCCCGGTAGACGAATCGGCCCCACATCTCCTGCCCTGCGGGCGTTCGCATCCCATAGAGGAAAATGCCGCCGGGCGAGAGCTCGAACCGCTTCACCGTCGTCGCCATGCCCTTCACGCCCCACCATTTCGCGAGGCGGTCGGCATCGGTGTGGGCCTTCCAGACGAGGTCGAGCGGCGCTTCGAACGTGCGCACGATCGTGAACGGGTCCTGCAGCACGAGGTGCTCGGCCAGGCGCGCGAGGTGACCCTCGAGCCCCTCGAGCGCTCCACGGGTCTCGATCAGGTGGTCACGGAGCTCGTCCGACGGGAAGTGCATGGTCATCGTGAGGCGCGTGCGGCTTCCTTCCTCGGCGAAACGCACTTCCACTTCGAAGCGCACGTCCTCGGTCTCCCCGGCGCCGCGGTGCCGGTAGCGCAGGCGCGAGGGCTCATTCACCTCGACGAAGACGATGATGTTCTCGTAGTCGTGCCCGTCGGGGCCGTGCATCGTGAAGCGCCACTCCCCTCCCGTCTCGACGACGCCGTGCTGCGTCGTGGTGGTGAAGCCGCGCGGGCCCCACCATTCGCCCAGGTGCGAGACATCCGTCCAGGCGCGCCAGACGAGGTCGCGCGGGGCGTCGAGGAGGCGTTCGGCGAGGATCTGCTTCGGGGCGAGGCGGATGCCTTCGAGGTCGTTCATGGGCGGGGTGTCCTTTTTTCGGGGGTCACTGCTTCGCGCGCTTCCCGGCGCGCTTCGCGTCCTTCGCCTGGACTTCGCGAAGATAACGTTCCAGGCCATCGAGTCTTTCCTCCCAGAGCCGGCGATAGGTCTCGATCCAGTCCGTCGCGTCGCGCAGCGGCGCGGGCTCGAGCTTGCAGGGACGGAACTGCGCCTGGCGGCCGCGCGAGATGAGACCGGCTTTCTCGAGCACTTTCAGGTGCTTGGTCACGGCGGGCAGGCTCATGTCGAAGGGCTCGGCCAGTTGCGTGACCGAGGTTTCGCCGCTCGCGAGTCGCGCGAGGATGGCGCGGCGCGTGGGGTCGGCGAGGGCGGCGAACGTGACGCTCAGGCGGTCGGCGGTCATGGCGGTTAACCAGGCGGTTATTTAACCGAATGGTAAACCCGCGGCCGGGGCCCCTGTCAAGCGATCGAAGGCGAAGGGTGCCGCAGCGGCGCCGGAGCGCCGCCACTGTCCGGCCCGCGTCAGCCCGCCCGGCCGATAATCTGCGCCGTGGCGATCAGTTCCTGCAGGAGCGCCATCGAGGCATGCCCCGAGATGGCGTAGGGGTCGAGCGCCATCGTCTCCGAGTACTTGAGCAGCATCGAGGGGTTCACCTTGGCGAGGTTCACCTGCCCCATCGTCCAGCCCGCGAAGCGGCGCTCGGCGATCTCCTCGTAGTGGAGCACCACGACGTCCTTGTGGCGGTCGTCGCGGACGATCTGGTTGTAGAGCTGGTTCACGGGCCCGCGGCCCCCCTCGATCACCTGCATGAAGATGTCGCCGCTCTGGCACAGGATGCCCGTGATGCCGAGCGCCGGGTTGCGGGCGCGGGACTGCGCGAGGATGGCGTCCGTGACCTCGGGGGTCGCGGGCTGCGCGGATCGGCTGGCGTAGAGGAGTCGGACGAGCATGGCGTTCCTTTTCGGCTTCAGCCGTTCTTGCGGGACAGCAGGGAGAGGAACTCGCGGCGCAGGTTGGCGTCCTTGAGGAACGAGCCGCGCATCACGCTGTTGATCATCTTGGAATCGGTGTCCTTCACGCCGCGCCACTGCATGCAGAAGTGGTCGGCCTCCATCACCACCGCGAGGCCGTCGGGCTGCATGCGCGACTGCAGCAGGTCCGCCAGGCGCGTGACGGCCTCCTCCTGGATCTGCGGGCGGCTCATCACCCAGTCGCACAGGCGCACGTACTTGGAAAGCCCGATGAGGTTCGAGTGCTCGTTGGGCATCACGCCGATCCAGATCTTGCCCATGATCGGGCACAGGTGGTGGGAGCAGGCGCTCCTCACCGTGATCGGGCCGACGATCATGAGCTCGTTCAGGTGCTCGATGTTCGGGAATTCCGTCACCGGCGGAACGGGGATGTAGCGGCCCCGGAAAACCTCGGTGAGGTACATCTTGGCGACGCGCCGCGCCGTCTCCTGCGTGTTGTGGTCGCTCTCGGTGTCGATCACCAGGCTCTCGAGCACGGCGCGCATCTTCGCCTCGACCTCGTCCATGAGCTCGGGCAGCTCTTCCGGCTCGATGAAGCGCGCGATGTTGTCGTTGGCGTGGAAGCGCTCGCCGGCGGCCACGACCCGCTCGCGGATGCGGCTCGAGACGGGAGGCGAAGTGCGGGAAGCCTGCGGGGGTTTCTTGTCGTCCATGGTCGGTATCCTACCCCGCGCGGCGCGATGGCCGCCGGGGCTTCGGGTACTGCACGATCTTCGCGAGCCGGGTTTCGAACGGATCGCGGCGCGAGAGTTCCCGCGTTCCCTTCGCGGCGACGAGCGGGTAGTGGCGAAGCCCCTGCAGGCGGTCGTGCACGGGCCAGCACATCGCCTCGCTGGTCACCCACGCGGCCGGATCGATGCGACGAAGGTCGTACGGCACGCTGTAGCTGCGCAGCGTGTGCCGGCCGCGCCGGTCGCAGTACTCGTGGAAGTAGCTCATGGCGAGCTCGCGCAGCGTCCGGTAGACCGGGTCGCGATAGCGCAACACGCCGCCATTGGTCTTCGAGATCGCGCCCCAGAGGCGGCCCTGCCGGAACACCGTGATGCAATGCGGGTAGTCGGAGAGGTCGCAGTCCAGGTGCATGATGAGAGGCGGACGCCCGTGGACCCAGAGCGCCGCGGCGGCGACGAACGCGCCCTCGAGGCAATGCGCGCGCCGCTGGCGCAGCACCTCGCGCACGGAAAGCAGCGATTCGCCGCCGATCTCGTGGTTGGCGGGCACTCGGTTGAGGAACGCCTGGATCTTCTGCGGCGTGGCGAGGCGATCGAGCGTCGCGAACTCACCGGACGTGAGTCCGAGGTCCTCGCGGCGTGCGGTGCGGCGGGTGGAGGCCATGCGTCGCGACTCCCGGGGCGGGGCGATGGGCGCATTCTGGCACGCCGCCGGAATCAGGCGAGGACGAGGCGGCTCCCCCGGTAGTCGATGAAGAAGCGACGGCCCTGGAAGAAGCCGACCCCGATCGTGCTCGTGCGGGTTTCGTCGACGGGATTGGGCGAGTCGGAATAGACGGGCGAGGGGACCGCGATCCGCGCGCCGCCCCAGTGCACCGTCACGGCCGGGCCGACCCGGTCCTCCCTCACGCCGTTCACCAGGCAGCTGCGGCGCACCTCGCCTTGCGTGGGCATCACGACGGCCGGATGGCTCCCGGCCACGAGGGTGAGCGCGCGATTGAGCCCGGTGTCGACGTTCAGCCGCGTGTCGAACTCCCGGCCGTCGGACATCCGCAGGCGCGTCTCGACGAACGGATGGCGTCCCTGGAAGGTGAGGGCCAGCGCCGAGGCGCCCTCCGGCGGCTTCCACGCGTCGGGCTCATGCAGCCGCACGACTTTCGCCACGGTGTCGATCTCCACCACGAAGCGCCGGAAGAGGTCCGCGCCGATCACGCCGCCGAAACCCACCGCCTCGAAGCGTTCGCGGCACGGGAGGGTCCGCTCGGGCACGAGGACGGCCGAAAGCCCGCTGTAGGCGACCCCGCCGAAGGCGATCGCGAAGCCCTTGCCGATCACCCCGGTGGGTGTCGCGGGGTTGGCGGGATCCCCCAGCGGTTTCGCCTCGCGGGTGTCGAGCCCGAGGGCGGTGGTGCGAGGGCCATCGAGCAGCACGGTGACGGGCGCGCCGGTATCGAGGATGAAGTCGACGTCGGCCCGGCGGTTCACGCGGCCGCGCAGGAGCACCAGCCCGCCCGGGCCCTCGCGGTAGGCGAGCTCGACGGGCGAGCCGCCCTCGACGCTGACCGTGGGCTCCGGAAAGCCCATGAGGGCCTGATGCAAGTCGCAGCCCGCGAGCGCCAAAGCCGCGCACGTCCCGATTGCCCGCGCCGTCATTCTCATGTCGGTAAGCCCCCGCCGTGGATGAAGCGATTGGGACGCCGCGAATCCGTCATCTGGATTCAACGGCGCCATAGTAGACTCGGCCCGCCGGCTCGAACGAGCGCCAGAAGCCCGGGGGCCGGTGCCGGGGGAGTGTCCATCCATCCAGGAAAAGGGGAGTCTCCATGAACGCCATTCGCCGCGCCGTCGCCGGGGCCTGCATCGGCCTCGCGTCCACCGCCGTCCTTGCCCAGTCGATCGACAACGGGAGCATCGGCAAGCCCGAGTTCCGCGAGCACAAGCACACCTACGGCCTGGTGTACCGGCTGCCGAAGGAAGTCACCGACATCCTCGACGCGAAGATCTACCCGCCGCTGCGCAAGAAACTCGGCGAGCTGGGCCTGCACGCCGAAGCGCGCACTTTCAACCTGCAGCACGTGACGGTGGTGCACATCCACAACGCCGATCCCTCCACCCCCGCGAAGATGCTGAAGGCGCTGCCGAAGGTGCCGCCGGTGCTGAACCTCACGCTCAAGGACTTCTACAACACCGAGGCCTCGAAGGGCGCCGGCGCCCCGTGGTGGTTCGACCTGGGCGTGGTGAAGAGCGGGCAGGGATACACCGAGATGATGTCCTACAACACCGTGGCCACCGCCACGCTCACGCCGCTTCGCGATGGTCCCCTGCCGCGCTGCACCGGCCCGGTCTACGCCAACATGAGCGACGTGGCCAAGGAACTCACCCGCACGGTCGGCGTCTCCGGCGTGAACGTGATGAAGGACGGCAAGGAGACCGCCTCGCACAACCCGCACAACACGCTGATGTACAGCATGACGAAGTACGACGCGCGCCTGCAAACGGCGATGAAGGATTTCGCCGCCGAGATGGACAAGGTGCTGCCGGCGGGCATCGCGACCCAGTTCAAGGACGTCTCGATCGTGGAGATCGGCTTCATGGGCAACGTGATCCGCGAGTTCTACCGCATCAACCTCGCCGACGGCACCGTCTTCGACACGACGAGCGGCCAGCCGGCGAAGGGCGGCTGGCAGAAATAGCCATGGCGGCGAACCCGGCCGGGAACCTCCTCGAGGTCGACGCCCTCGAGGCGCTCGTCCTCGTCGACAACGTGACGGATGCGCTATCGACGGTCCCCGCGGGCGTCGCCAACGAGACCGCGGCGCTCCTCGCCGCGGGCCTCACCGAGATGTCGGGCGAGGCCAAGTGCTGCGCCCACCATGGCCTGTCGCTGCTCCTCGCGGCGCGCGCGGGCGATGCGACGCGATTCATGATGTTCGACGCCGGCCCCGAGGCCTACACGCTCGGCCGCAACGCCGCCCTGCTGGGCGTGCCGTTCGAGCGCATCGAGGCGGTGGCCCTTTCCCACGGCCACTGGGACCACGGCGGGGGCCTCGTCGAGGCCGTTCGACGAATCGCCGCCGCCCGCGGCGCCCCGGTGCCCTTTCACGTGAACGAAGGCATGTTCGCCCGGCGCGGCAACACGCAGCCCGGCGGCAAGGTCCTTCCCTACCGCGACATCCCGTCCGCGGCCGAACTGGAGGCCGCAGGCGCCGTCGTGGAGAGTTCCCCCGGGGCGCGCCTGCTCGTGGACGGCCACTTCTACCTGAGCGGCGAGATCCCGCGCGTGACGGCCTACGAGAAGGGCTATCCGGGCCACATGCGCCGCGCCGCGGCCGGCGGCTGGGAGGACGACCCCTGGCTCCTCGACGAGCGCTACCTCGCCGTGAAGGTGAAGGGCAAGGGGGTCGTCGTCTTCTCCATGTGCTCCCACGCGGGCGTGGTGAACGTGCTGAAGGATGCGGGCCGCGCGTTCTCCGGCACGCCGCTGCACGCGGTCATGGGCGGCTTCCACCTGTCGGGGCCGACCGTCGAGCCGGCGATCGCCGAGACTGTGCTGGACCTCCTCAAGTTCGGCCTGAAGCGCATCGTGCCGGCCCACTGCACGGGCTTTCGCGCGTTCACCGCGCTCGCGCAGGCGTGCGAGCCGGGCGTGCTCTTCCCCTCGGCGGTCGGTCGCCGGTTCAGCTTCTAGCGGCGGCGCCCCGGGCGTCAGGCGTGGCGCCCCCGCGGACACGGTGTAGCATGGAGGTATCCCCGTCCCAGAATCCGACCGGCGAGTCCCTTCTCGCGCCGCCCCCATGATTTCGACCCGCTTCTTCCGCACGCCCCTTCACGAGCACGCCGATCCCGCCCAGCGCATCCTGGGGGTCGCCGAGCTCGCATCCGATTCCGACGACCTCGCGAAGCTCCTCACGCAGGATGCCGACGCCGGCGTTCGCGCCGCGGCCGCCCGGCGGTCCACGCACTTCGCGGCGCTCGTCGCGGGATGGAACGCCGAGAAGGACCCCGTCGTGCGCGAGGCGCTCGAAGCTTCCCTCGCCCCTCAGGTCGCCGATTCGGCGGACGGCGCCGCGGCGAAGTCTGTCCTCGAGGCCGAGCACACGACCGACGGTCTTCGCGCCGAGGTGGCCCGACGCACCCGCGATGCCGACCGTCGCGCGCTCGCGCTCGCCGGTATCCACGACGAGGAGCGGCTCGTCGACCTCGCCGTGAGCGCCGGGCAGGCCGAGACTCGCCAGGCCGCCGCCGAGCGCGTCGTCACCAAGGAGGCCCTCGAGAAGCTGGCGCAGGCCGCGAACAACAAGGACCGTGGTGTCGCGAAACTGGCGCAGCGGCGCCTGGAGGCGATGAAGGACCGCGCGGCCCAGGAAACGGCGGCCGACGACATCCTCGTGAAGCTCGAGGCCCTCGCGACGACGCCCGGCCCGGTGCTCACCGCCGTGGTGGAGCTCAACCGTCGCTGGCAGGCGCTCGACATGGCGGCCGACGCCTCGCGCCTCGCCCGCATCGACGGCGCCCGCGCCGCGCTGCACGCCCGCTTCGAACGCGAGCAGGCCGAGCAGCTCGCCAAGGCGAGGCTGGAGCGCGAGGTGCGCGACTGGTCCGCCACGCTGACGCCGCCGGCGAGCGCGCAGGACCTGGAAGCCCGCCATGCGGAGCTGGCCGGCCTCAAGGCCAAGGCCAACGAAGCGAACGACGCCCCGGCGCTCGAGATGCTCGCCATGGCCGAGGCCCGGCTGGTGCAGTGGGCGATCGAGCGCGAGGCCGTCGCGGGCGCCGAGGCGCTCGTGATCGAGGCCGAGCGGCTCGCGGCCGATACGTCGATCGACGACGCGAACCTGCCCACGCGCTGGCAGGCGCTCGACCGCGCCATCCGCACGGCGGAGCTCACGCGCCGCTTCGAGGCGGCCCTCATCGTGGTGGAGCAGCGCCGCCTCGCCCAGGTGGCCGTGGCCGAGCAGGAAGCGAGCGCGGCCCGCCAGAAGGTCCACGGGCTCCTGCACGCGGCGGAGGAGGCTCTCGCCGCCGGCCAGATGCAGGCGGCGCGCCTGGCGGCGGATGCCATCAAGGCCCTGAAGCCGGACGCGGGGAACCTGCCCAAGCCGACCCACCAGCGCATCAGCCGCGTGGTGCAGCAGCTCGTGGAGCTCGAGCGATGGGAAGCCTTCGGCCAGCACGACGCGCGCATCCGCCTCATCGAGCGCGCCGAGGCGCTCACCGCGCCGGGCACCGATCCCGCGAAGGTCGCGCTGGAAGTGAAGAAGGTGCGGGAAGAATGGAAGGCGCTCGATGCGCAGCACGCGGGCGTGCCCAGGAGCCTGTGGGAACGCTTCGACGGCGCCTGCGAGAAGGCCTACGCGCCTGCCGCCCGCCATTTCGCCGAGCAGGCGGCGCTTCGCAAGGCCGCGCGCAAGACGCGCGACGACTTCATCGAGAAGGCCGCGCAGGAGGGCGCCGCGCTCATGGGCGTGGAACCGCGCGACCTGCGCCTCATGGAGCAGTGGGTGCGCGACACCGAGAAGAACTGGCGCGAAGGGGGGCTGGGCAGCGTCGATCCCGGCGCGTGGAAGAAGCTGGACGCGAAATTCCGCGAGACCGTGGGCATCGTGCGCCAGGCGCTCGTCACGGCGCGCGGCGAGGGCAAGTCCGGCCGCGAGGCGCTCATCGCCGAAGTGACGGCGCTCGCCGCCACTGCCGCAACCGACCGCGACGCCCCCGGCAAGGTGAAGGCCATCCAGCAGCGCTGGCAGGCCGAGGCCAAGGCTCACCCCGTGGGGCACCGCGACGAGCGGCTCCTGTGGGAGCAGTTCCGCGCCGCCTGCGACAACGTCTTCGAGGCGAGGAACGCCAAGCGCAAGGAAGTCGACGACCGGAAGAGCGAGGGCCGCAAGGCGCTCGAGGAGATCGCGCAGCGGATGGACCAGCTCGCGCGACTCACCGAAAAGTCGGAGAACGACCTGCGCAAGGAGATGCGCGAGATCGACGATGCCTGGCGCAACGCGTTCGGACGCCCGGATCCCGCGCTGAAGGGCGTGGAGTCGCGCTTCCGCAACGCGCGCTCGGCCGTCGAGGCGCTCCTCAAGGAAAAGGTTCGCGTCCGCGAGAGCGCCATCTGGCAGGCGCTCGCCGCGCGAGAGCGGCTGTGCGACGAACTCGACGCGCTGGCGGCCGGCGGTGGCGTCGCCGAGGAATCGGTGGTGCTCGAGCAATGGGCGGGCTTCGCCGAGGTGCCGGCGCCGTGGGAAAAGCGCATGGCGTCCCGTCGCGATGCGGCGCTCAAGGCCCTCGCCGAGGGCGATGCCGACCGGCACCGTGGCGCGGTGGAGAAGGCCACGGCCGCGCGTGCCCTGGGGCTCCTCGAACTGGAGATGGCCCTGGGCCTCGAGTCGCCGCCGGAGTTCCAGCAGCAACGGCTCGCGCTGCAGGTGGCCAAGCTGCGCGAGCGGTTCAAGAGCGCCGGGTCCGCCGCCGCCGACGAGCCGCCGGAGCGGCTGCTCGCGTGGTGCGCGGCTCCGGGCATCGCCGAGCGGCGCGACCGGGAGCGCTTCGAACGCATCCTGGCCCGCATGGGTCCCGCTCACTAGGGCGAATCGTGCGCAAGCCCCCAGGCCAATGGTCCTTCATGGACGCCTGGTGGCGATGGGGCAACGTCGTGGCCGACGCCATCCTCGCGGGCAATGGTGGCCCCTCGGTCATCGAGCGCCTGCAGAAGGACCGCCTGCGCCGTCTCGTCCAGTGGGCCCGCCGCGCTTCTCCTCTCTACGCGGAGCTCTACGCGGACGTGCCGGAGCACCGGCCTCTTCGCCTCGCCGACCTGCCCCCGGTGACCCGCGCCGCGCTCATGGCGCGCTTCGACGACTGGGTGACCGACCGCGAGGTCACGCTCGATCGCGTGAACGCCTTCGTCGCCGACCCGCGGCACGTCGGCCACCCCTTCCGCGACAAGTACGCGGTGTTCACGAGTTCCGGCACGACCGGCATTCCGGGCCTCTTCGTGCAGGACCCGGACGCACTCGCCGTCTACGACGCCCTCGGCACCGCCCGCATGGGCGCGCTCGCCCCGCTGTGGGACTGGCGCACTTCCATGGGCGGGCACCGCTTCGCGCTCATCGCCGCCACCGGCGGGCACTTCGCCGGCGTGGTGACGTGGGAACGGCTCCGCTCCCTGCACCCGGGGTTCGCCAAGAACGGGATCGTGATCCCGGTCACCGCGCCGCTGGACGAGATCGTGCGGCAGCTGGAAGCCTTCCGGCCGACGGTGCTCGCGTCCTACGCGACGGTGCTGCGCGCGCTCGCCGAGCGCAAGCACGCCGGGGAGTTGCTCTGTTCCCCGCGCACGATCTGGACCGGCGGCGAATGGATGTCGCCGCAATGCCGGCGTTACGTCGAACGGGCCTTCGGCGCGCGGGTCGCGGGCGACTACGGCGCCTCGGAATTCATGAACATCGCCTTCGAGTGCGAGAAGGGCGAACTGCACGTGAATTCCGACTGGGTGATCCTCGAGCCCGTGGACGAGCGCGGCGCCGCGGTGCCCGTGGGCGAGCCCTCGGCGACGGTGCTGCTCACCAATCTGGCCAACCGCGTGCAGCCCTTCATCCGCTACGACCTGGGCGACAGCGTGACCGCAATCCCCGGTGCGTGCGGCTGCGGGCGGCCCTTCCCGCGCATCCGCATCGACGGGCGCCGCGACGAGATCCTGCGGTTGCTCGATGCGGATGGCGAGCGCATCCCGGTCTTGCCGCTCGCGCTCAGCACCGCCATCGAGGAGGGCGCCGGTGTGCACCGCTTCCAGGTGGAGCAGGTGGGGCTTCGCAGGCTGCACCTGCGGGTCGAAGGCGCCAGCGCCGCCGTGCTCGCGAAGGCGAGGAAGGCGCTCGCGGACTGGCTGGCGGGCCAGGGGCTGCCGGGCATCGCGATCACCGCGCAGGCCGCGCGACTCGCCGCCCACCCGGTGAGCGGAAAGTTCCGGCAGGTCTACCGGAAGAGCTAGGTCGCCCGGCGGCCTAGCGCGACCAGATCGCCTGCACGAGGTTGTCGTCCGCCTCGTAGCGCACGCGCAGCCGTCCCTCGAAGTTGTCCTGCACCGCATGCGCCAGCGTGCGGGCGAGGTGCCGGCCGGTCGTGGTGATGGTGAGGCCGGAATGCTGTCCCGAATCGATCCCGATCACCCGCTCCAGCGGGCGCTCGCGATTGGTCTGCGCCTCGTGGTCGGCCACCAGCTTGCACAGTTCCGCCTTGTGCGAGTCGACCCACGGCCCGCGCAGCGTCACGTGCCCGGCGGGAAACTGGTCTCGGACGCGAAGGCAGGCCGCGCAGAGGGTGCGCACGGCGTCGCGCGGGGGCGTGCCCCAGGCCCACTGGCCGTTCTTGAAGACGGCGCCGCAGTCGGTGCAGACCGCCGGGTTCAGGGGGCGTTCCGCCTCGGCGTAGGGATCGCCCAGGGGCATCTCGGCTCGCAACTCGTGCCGCAACGTCGTCTGGTGCCGGACCTGGCGTTTCATGGTGCGTCGCTCCGCTCGGGGGTTTCGTCGTCCCCAAGCTAACGCGCGCACCGGGAATGCATTTGCCGCAGGTCAAAGGCCCGGTTCGCGGGCATCCGGGGGGAGGGCCCCCCGGCGAGACGGCTGGGGTTACTTCCCGGCCTTCAGGTTGTCCCGGATCTCGCGAAGCAGCAGGACGTCTTCCGGGGTGGCGGCCGGCGCGGGCGGCGGGGCCTCGGCCTTGAGCTTGTTCACCTGCTTCACCATGAGGAAGATGATGAAGGCGAGGATGGCGAAATTGAGCGCCACGGTGATGAAGCTGCCGTAGGCGAACACGGGTACGCCGGCCTTCTTGAGCTCGACCAGGGTCTGCGGGATGCCGGGCGGGCCATCGGCCAGCTTGATGAAGTGGCTGGTGAAATCGAGCCCCCCGAAGAGCTTGCTCACGATCGGCATGATGAGGTCGCCGACGACGGAATCGACGATCTTGCCGAACGCCGCGCCGATGATCACGCCGACCGCGAGGTCCATCACGTTGCCCTTGAGGGCGAATGCCTTGAATTCGGTTGCGAAACCCATGGGAGTATCCCTGTTGTCGTGGACTGGAGGCCGAAGCTTAAGCGATGGCACGGCCTTAGGCGATAGGCGCAAGGGGCGGGGCCCGTCGCCGGGGCCCGACGCTTCCTTTCGATAGAATCCCGGCTTCCCCCCCGCTTCGGACGCCACTGCCTTGGTTCGCCGGCCCGCCCTCGCCTTCATTTTCGCGCTCGTCGTGGTGGACGTGATCGCGATGGGCATCGTGATCCCGGTGCTGCCCAAGCTCGTCGAGAGCTTCGAGGGCGGCGACACGGCGCGCGCGGCCGAGGTCTACGGCGTCTTCGGCACGGCCTGGGCCCTCATGCAGTTCGTGTTCATGCCCGTGCTGGGTGCCGCCTCGGACCGCTTCGGCCGCCGGCCCGTGATCCTCCTCTCGTGCCTCGGCCTGGGGCTCGACTACTTCCTGATGGCGCTCGCGCCCAGCCTCGGCTGGCTTTTCGTCGGGCGCGTCATCTCCGGCATCACCGCCGCGAGCTTCGCCACGGCCTTCGCCTACCTCACGGACGTGACGCCGCCGGAGAAGCGCGCCGCGGCGGCCTGCTGGGCGGCGTGGATCCGCGGCTGCCCTTCTGGGTGGCCGGCGGCCTCGCCTGTGCCAATGCCGCCTACGGGTTCTTCGTGCTGCCGGAGTCGCTGCCCCGCGAGAAGCGCTCGGCCTTCGCGTGGAAGCGCGCCAATCCGCTCGGGTCGATGCGGCTGCTCGCCTCGCACCCGGAACTCCTCGGCCTGGCTTCGGCGCTATTCCTCATGCAGCTCTCGCACGTCGTCTTCCCGGCCGTCACGGTGCTCTACATGGGCTATCGCTACGGCTGGGGCGAGATGGCCGTGGGGCTCGTGCTGGCGGGCGTGGGCATCTGCTCGATGATCGTGCAGGGCGGCCTCGTCCGTCCCGCCGTGAAGCGCCTGGGCGAGCGGCTTGCCATGGGCCTGGGTCTCGCGTGCGGCGCCGCGGGCATGGCGATCTACGGGCTGGCGGGAACGGGGTGGGTCTTTCTCGCGGGCATTCCCGTGATGGCGCTCTGGGGGCTCGCGGGCCCCTCGGTGCAGGCGATCATGAGCCGGCACGTGAATGCGTCCGAACAGGGCCAGCTGCAGGGCGCGTGCTCGAGCCTGCAGGCGATCGCGGGACTCGTCGGGCCCGGCCTCTTCACGCAGGCCTTCGCCTTCGCGATCGCGGGCGGTGCGAACGCCCCATCGGGGCTGCCCTTCCTGGCCGCTTCGGCGATGCTCGCGGTGGCCGCGGCGATCGCCTGGCGAGCGACGGCGAACCGCGCGCCTAGCGCAGCGGCACCATGACCTCGTTGCGGCGCAGGAACGGCAGCGTCCACGGCGGGTCGTAGCGCGCGAGCTGCACGGGACCGGCCGCCTCGAGGCCCTCGGTCTTCACCCAGGCGAGGAGCTCGTCGGTCTTTTCCCTCACCTTGCCCTCGCCGGAGAAGCCCGAGAACTTCACCACGGCCATGCGCTGGGGCGGCAATTCGAGAAGCTTCACGCGCTCGTCCTTCGGGCGCGGCAGCGTCGCCATCGTGTACTGCGCCGGCATCACGAAGTGCATGCGGTAGCGCCCGCCCGTGCCGTCCCCGGACGGCTCCATCGTGACCGGTGCCGTCATCGCGATCTTCTCGGCGACGGGCTCGGTCGTCACGGGGGCTGTCATGGCGATCTTCTCGGCTCCGGCGCCCGTCACGGACACGTTGTTGCCGAAGATGTACCCGGCGATCACGCGGAAACCGTCGTTCGAGGCGCCCCACAGGTCGCCCTCGATCTCGGCCTGCGCGACGATCCTCGGCGCGTAGCGGCGGACCTCGAAGTCGCCGCTCGATTTCACGGTGTCGAAGGCGGGTTCCTCGATGCGGGCCATGGCGGTGGGGGCGGCGAGCGCGGCGATGAGGGCGAGCGTGGCGGGGCGTTTCATGGGCGCGATGCTCGGACGAAGGGCCAGTATGGACCGGCCGCGGGCCTGCGAGTTCGGCCCCGTTCCGCCGATGCTAGACTTTCGTCCCATGAAACGGGTCGCGTTTTCCTCGCCCATCCACGACGCGCTGACCGTGGGTCGAAGCCGCATCGTGGGCCGCGGGCTCTTCGCGGGCGGCCCGATCGCGCGGCGCGCCAAGATCGGCGAATTCGAAGGCGAGGTCATCACCATCCGCGAGGCCCGTCACCGTGCCCGCGCGCGCAAGGTGATCGCGATCGTGGAGCTGGTGACGAAGGCCATCGACGCGCGGGGCATGCGCACGGGCTTCCGGTACATCAACCATTCCTGCGAGCCCAACACCTTCATGCGCCGAACCGACGAGCGCGCGGAGTTCTACGCGCTTCGGGACATCCGGGCCGGCGAGGAGCTCACGCTCGACTACGGCGACAATCACCACGAAGGTCGCCTCGCCTGCCGCTGCGGCGCGGCGCGCTGCCGGGGAAAGCTCTAGGCCGGAGGGACACGATTCGTTACGCCTGCCGCCGCGAAGGGCGGGTACACTTCGCGCCTGCCGGACCGGTCCGGCCCGGGACGAACCGCCCCCCGCGGTATACCGACAACGACACCATGCCCCGATTCGCGCCGCGCCGCCTCGCCCTCGCCTGCCTGTTCTCCCTCACGCCCGTTCTCGCGCAGCAGCCCGCCGACCCGCCGGCGGCAAGGGACGCGGCGCCCGCCAGGCCGGCGACGCCACCCGCGAAGCCCGCGGCCAGGGCCGATTCGCCGGCCAAGGTGGATTCCATCAGCGTCGAGCAGAAGCGCACCACCACGTCGGACCGGCGCGACTCCACCGCCTCGAAGATCGTGATCGGGCGCGACGAGATCGAGCAGTACGGCGACACCAACCTGTCCGACGTGCTGCGCCGGCTCCCCGGCGTGACCCAGGGCGGGCGCCCGGGCCGCGGCGGCCCCATCGCGTTCCGGGGCCTGGGCGGGGGCTTCACGCAGATCCTGATCAACGGCGAGCGCATCCCGCCGGGCTTCTCCATCGAGGACATCGCGCCCGAGCAGGTCGAGCGCATCGAGATCCTGCGCGCGCCCACGGCCGAGACGGGCACGCGCGCCATCGCGGGCACCATCAACATCGTGCTGCGCGAGGCGCTGAGGAAGCGCATGAACGACTTCAAGCTGGGCGCCACGCACGAGAACGGCCGCACCGGGTTCAACGGCTCCTATACGCGCAACGACACTTTCAGCGAGACGGGCAGCTACAACATCACCATCTCGCCCACGTACCGCAACACGCGCAACGAATCCGACATCCGCAACGTGTTCACCGACCTGCCCTCGGGCGAGGTCACGCGCGACCAGGCCATCCAGTCGCAGAACACGGGCGAGAACAAGAGCGTCTTCGCGACGGCCCGCCTTCAGTGGCGCCTCGGTCCGGGCGAGCAGGCGAGCTTCCAGCCCTTCGTGGTGTCCTCGCGCAACGAGAGCATCACCGACTCGCGCCTCACCCAGGCCGTGGGCCTCGCGCCCTACGACACGGCGCGCGGCCGTTTCGAGTCGGGCTTCGACTCGGCGCGCTTCATGACCATGCTGCAGAAGCGGTTCGACCCCCTCACGACCTACGAGCTGCGCGGCGGCGCCGGGCGCTTCACGGTGGACGTGGACGGCCGCACCGAGCAGTTCGACCGCGCGGGCACCCGCACGCTGCTGCAGACGACGGTGAACGACATCTCGGACCGCTCGTGGAACGTGGCGGGCAAGCTGGCGCGGCGCTGGGGCGAGACGCACAACTTCTCCACGGGCCTCGAGCGCGAGGAATCGCAGCGCACCGAAAGGCCGCTCACGATCGTGAACGGCGTGCCGCAGCTCGCCGGTTTCGGGGCGCAATACGACGTGGGCACCGAGCGTTCGGCGCTCTGGATGCAGGACGAGTGGGACCCGAACCCGAACTGGTCCACGTCGCTGGGCGTGCGCTGGGAGGAGATCCTCACGAAGAGCCAGGACGAGAGCGCGCCGGTGCGCAACGCGAGCCGCGTGGTGAACCCGCTCGCGCACCTGGTGTGGCGCTTCGACGCGCCCAAGCGCGACCAGCTGCGCCTGTCGCTCACGCAGAGCTATCGCGCGCCGCCCACGCAGAACCTCGTCGCCCGCCCGCGCCTGAACTCGCAGGATCCGGTGCCCGGCCCCAACGAGCCGACGAGCGCGGACTTCGCCGGCAACCCGAACCTGAAGCCCGAGGTCGCCAACGGCCTGGAGTTCGCCTTCGAGCGCTACCTCAAGCAGAACGGCGTCGTGTCGGTGAACGTCTTCACGCGCCGCATCCGCGACGTGATCCGCAGCGTGACGGAGCTGGAGACGGTGAGCTGGTCCCCTTCGCCGCGCTGGGTCACGCGACCGCAGAACTTCGGCCGCGCGCAGACGGCGGGCCTGGAGTTCGACACCAAGTTCGTCCTGACGGAACTCGTCGAGGGGGCGCCCGCGGTCAACGTGCGCGCCAACGTGTCGTTCTTCCGCTCGAAGGTGGACGAGGTTCCGGGCCCGGACAACCGCCTCGCGAGCCAGCCGGACATGACGGCCAACGTCGGCGCCGACTACCGCTTGCGCGGCTCGCCCTTCGCCGTGGGCGCGGCCGTCAACTGGACGCCGGGCTACGACACGCGCCTCACCTTCGAGCAGCGCGAGAGCGCGGGCCGCAAGGCGGCGTGGGACACCTACCTCCTCTGGCACATCGACGCGGCCACGCGGCTTCGCTTCACGCTCGCGGGCGTCGTGCCGCGCGATTCGCACACGGCATCCTCGTACGAGCTTCCGTCGGAGTTCCAGCAGTCGCGCACGGTGGGTCGCGGCTATCTCGTCACGGGCCTTCGCTTCGAGATGCGGCTCTAGAGGGCGCCGGCCTTTTTCAGCACCTTCGCCACGGCCTCGGCGATGCGCCGGTAGCCCTCGGCATTGGGGTGCACGAGATCGCTCTTCAGGCTGCTGCTGCCGAGCACGTCGGCCAGCACCTCGGTCTCGACCGGCACCGAGAGCTCCTTGCCGATCTCCCCGTAGAACTTCACCTTCGAGACGCCGAAGCCGGGCTTGGGCGTCGCCAGCAGCACCACGGCGACCCCCTGCTGCTGCGCGAGCCGCACCATGGCCTTCACGTTGGCCGCCGCGCTTTCCTCGCCGAGCTTTCTCAGGAAGTCATTGCCGCCGTGGCAAAGGATGAGCAGTGCCGGTTTCGATTCCTCCAGCAGCCGGGGAAGGCGCTCGAGGCCCTCGGCCGAGACTTCGCCGGGCACGCCGGCGGCGACGACCTTGCGGCCGATCATCCGCTCCAGTTCGGCGGGATAAGCCTGGGCGGGCGTCGCGCCGGTGCCGAAGGTGAGGCTGTCGCCGAACGCGAGCACGACGGCGTCGCCACCCAGTTTCGGGAGCTTCGGATAGGAAGGGCCGCAGCCCGCGAGGGCGGCGGCCCCGATGAACGCCAGCAGGAGGAAGGTTCGTCGCACGCCGGTCCTTGTTCGGGCCGGCGCGCGGCGCGCCGGGCGGATTACGGTAGCACGCGCCAGGCGGTCGGATGCGAAAGCACCACAACGCCGAGGAAGGCCCCGTTCCGGTAGCGCAAGGACTTGAGTTCTCCCGCGCCGCTCGTGAAAAGCAGGTCGAGCCCGCCGTCGCCGTCGAAGTCCGCCACCTGCACGAGGCGCCAGTCGCCGCCGGCGGGGACCGCCGTGAGGCTCGAGATCGCGTAGTCCCTGCCGAGCGTGGCGATGGCGACCTGGTGGTTCGGTCCTCGAGGACGAGGTCGTCCGCGAAGTCGCCGTCGAAGTCCACGACGTCGCTCACGCGCCAGCCGGCCGGGATCGCGAGGGCCGAGCGCAGCGGGGGCGAGAGGCCGTCGAGCCGCCAGAGGGCCGCCTCGCCGGCCGGACCCTCGAGCACGAGGTCCGTGCGCCCGTCGCCGTCAAAATCGCCGCCGCGCGCGACCTTCCAGCCCTCGGCCGGCCAGGCGATGTCGGTGAACCTGCCCCCCGCGGCGCCCGCGATGGATTGCAGCCGGATGTCGGTGGCGGTGGCGAGGACGAGATCGGCCTGCCCGTCGGCATCGAGATCGGCCACCGCGAGGAACGCGAGACCCGCCTTCGGGTCGGCCAGCGCCGACCGGGATTTCACGGCCGGGCCGTCCATCGTCCAGATCGCGAGCGAGCCGTCGGCCGCCTTCACGAGCAGGTCGTCCTTGCCGTCGCCGTCGAAGTCGCCGATGGCCTCGATCGCGTCGTCGCTCGCGAGATCGGCGAGTTCGGTGACACGCGCGACGCCGATGCCGTCAAGGGCCCACACCTGCGTGCGGCCATCGTCGTGGCGAAGCACGAGATCCGACGTGCCCGCGCCGTCGAAGTCGGCGAATCCCGCGACGTGCCAGCCCGAGCCGTCCGGCAGGAGCTGCTGCCCGTCCATCGGGGCGTTGTCGTTGGACGTGAGGATCGCGAGGCCGCCGGAGGCCGTCTCGAAGAAGATCGGCGTGCGGCCGTCGCCCGTCGTGTCGCGGTTGCGCGCGGCGGGGTTCGTGGTCTTCACGAACACCGCGATCGGGGTCGAGGAGGCCGCGTGATAGTTCGTGTCGCCGCCGTACCGCGTCGTGACGGCGCGCGGGCCGTTGGCGATGCGGTTCGTCGAGCACGTGGCGTGTCCGCGGTCGAGCGCGATGCCGGCGCAGCCCGCGATCGGCACGCCGTCGATCAGGAAATCGACCTTGCCCGTCACGGCGCCGTACGCGCCGCGGGCGTCCAGCGTCACGACGAGGGGCGCGCGGTAGTTCACGACCGGCGGGGTCGCGACCGCCACGAGTGCGGCGTCCAGGTGGTCGATGGCGATGGTGATGATCGCCGGCGCGGGCGGCAGGTACGACGCGTCGCCCGGTTGCGTGGCCTGGACCGAGCAGGTGCCCGGCGCGATCGCGCGCACCTCGGTGCCCGAGACCGTGCATACCGCGGGCGTGAGGGACACGAGCGTCACCGGTTGCGCGGAGGGGCCGCCGTTCACGGTGACCGTCCCGCCCTGGCCGAGGGTGATCGTCGCCGGCGGCGTGAGGGTGATCGCCTGCGCCGCGCGTTCGACGAGCGGCGTGGCCGCGGAACACGATTCCGTGCCGGCGAGGTCGCCCGAGGCGGCCTTCGGCGTCACGCAGTAGAAAAGGTACTGGCCGACATCGGCGGTCTGAACGACGTGCGGGCGCGCGGCGCCGCCGGTTGCCCCCTGCGAGACGACCGCATTGTCGCCCGCGGTGGCGAGGGAGGCGTCGGCGGAGCGGACCCAGCGGAACGCGGTGCCCGACGGACCCGCATCCTCGGGGTCGCCTTCGCTGTCGGCGTAGGTGTATCGGCCCGTGAGCGTGTCGCCGAAGCGCGGTGTGGCGTTGGGACCCGTGGCCGCGACGGCGCTCGCGATCGGCGGCGTGTTGGCCACGAAGGTCGCGGAGACCGTGCAGGAGGCCGTGAGCGGGGCGACCGTGTAGGTGCCGCCTGCGATGGCCGTGCCGGCGAACTGCCCGCCGCAACCCGAGACGGACTGCACGAGGTGGCCGGCCTGCGGGGTGACCGTGAAGGTGGGTGTCGCGCCGTAGGCGCCATCGACCGGCGCGGACAGCGTGCCGCTGCCGGCGACGGCGGTCGACACGCCGTAGTGGCGCGTCGCGCCGCAGGAGGCCGTGGTGCCCGTGTTGGCGCCCGCGCAGCTCCAGGAGAAGGCGGTGGAGCCCGCCGCAACCGCGCTCGCGCTTCCGGCGCTGCACAGTTGCGTCGGCGTCGAGACGAGGGTCGCGCCGTCGTCGCCGCCGCACGCACCGTTCACGATGGCCACGAAGGTCGCGGCCACGACGCAGTTCGCGGTGATGGCTCCGGTGGTGTAAGTGCTGCCCGCGAGCGAGCCGCCGCAGCCGGAGACGGATTGCACGACCCAGCCGGCGCTCGGCGTGACGGTGAAGGCGGGCGTCGCGTGGTACGCGACGTTCTGCGAGGCGGAGATCGTGCCGCTGCCCGAGACGACGGAGGCCGTCACGGCGTAGAGACGCGGGGCCGTGCAGGAAGCGGTCGTGCCCGTGTTGGCGCCGGCGCAGCTCCAGTCGTAAGCGGAACTGCCTGTCGTGACGCCACTCGGCGTGCCGGTGGTGCAAAGCGCCGCCGTCGGCGTGGCGAGCGTGCTCGCGCCGTGGTCGGAACCGCACGCGCCATTCACGATGGCGACGAAAGTGGCGCTTACGGAGCAGTTCGCCGTGACGGCGCCGGTGGTGTACGTGGTGCCGGAGAGGGAGCCGCCGCAGCCGGTGACCGACTGGACAACCCAGCCCGCGCCGGGTGTCACGGCGAAGGACGGCGTCGCGCCGTAGGTCACGTTCTGCGAGGCGGACACAGTGCCGGTACCCGAGGCGACGGACGCGCTCGCGGTGTACAGGCGCGTGGCGAAGCACGACGCGGTGCTGCCGCCATTGGTGCCGGCGCAGGACCAGTCGTACGACGCGTTGCCCGTCGTGACCGCGCTCGCGCCGCCGGCCGAGCACAGGGCCGAAGGCGCCGCGAGGCGGCTCGTGCCCTGGTCGGCGCCGCACGCGCCGTTCACCTGGGCGATGAAGGTCGCGCTCACGCTGCAGGCCGCAGTGACCGGGGCCGTCGTGTAGGTGTTGCCCGCGAGGGAACCGCCGCAGCCGGTGACCGACTGGATCACCGAGCCCGCGTTGGGCGCCACGGTGAAGGCGGGCGTGGCGTTGTAGGCGACGTTCTGCGAGGCGGAGACCGTGCCGCTGCCCGAGGCGACGCTCGTCGTCACGGGGTAGTGGCGGGTCGCCGAGCAGGAGGCCGTGGAGCCGCCGCCGCTGCCCGAGCAGGACCAGGCGTAGTCCGTCGTTCCCGAGGTGACGGCGCTCGCCGATCCGGCCGAGCACAACGACGTGGGCGTCGTCGTGAGCGTCGCCCCACCGTGCGCGCCGCACGAGCCGCTCACCACGGACAGCGGCGTCACGGCGTTGCTCGGGCTGGACGGATCGCTGAAGACCGTCGCGCTCTTCTGGGCCGAGACGGTGAAGGTGTAGGTGGTTCCGTTCGTGAGTCCGCCCACCGTGATGGGGCTGCCGGCGCCGGTCGCCGTGATGCCGCCGGGGGAGGACGTGATGGTGTAGCCCGTGACGCCGCTCGAGGCGGAAGGCGTGAAGCCCACCGTCGCGCTGGCGTTGCCGGCGACGGCGGTGACGGCCGTCGGGGCCGCGGGGGCCGTCGGGTTGGCCGTGGCGCCCGTGACGTTCACGAGCAGGTCGACCGTCGTGCCGTAGGTGTAGCTGCCGCACAGGGCCGGGGAGGCGGCGTACTGCATGATCATGCGCACGTACATCGGGCCGTTGTAGGACGAGGACGGGATGCTGATCGAGCCGGAGAAGGTGCGGAACGTCGCGAAATCCGCGTTCTGGTCGAACACGAGCTCGGCCGGATCCTCGATCGCGCCGTTCTGGTTCTGGTCGAACCAGAACTTCACGTACTCCTGGTAGGAGGTGCCATCCGTGAGCACGTCGACTTCCACCGTGTACGACTGACCGGCCTGCAGGGTGGCGACGGCCGTGGCTGTCGCGTCGTGGTAGCCCGTCTTCGGTATCGTGACCGAGGTGCCGTTGATGGCGACGCGGGTCACCCATTCGTAATTCTGGTTGGAGCCCACCGAGGAGCACAGAGGCGAGACCGCGCGCGCGGGCGGCGATGCCGCGATGACGAGCAGCGCGAGGAAGGCGAGCAGGGAGCCTGCGAGGCCTCGGGATCGGGAGTTCATGGGTTGACCTCGTGGGGATGGCGCACGGATGCGGACTCATCCAGCCTGATCCCGCCGTCTGCCGTTCGATCGCCGGAAAAGAAGGGTGATGACGGTTCCCGGTTGACCTGCGTCAACGAAGAACGCCGGCCCGAAGGCCGGCGCTTCCCGGGGGGGCGGCGAACGTCCTAGGGGATCACGCTCCAGCGCAGCGTCGGCAGGTGGATCACCGCCTCGCCCTCGTACAGGCCCCCCGCTGGTACAGCGCCGTGACCACTTCGCCCCGGTCGCTAGTGAAGAGCAGGTCGAGGAAGCCGTCGCCGTCGTAGTCGCCGACCTGCCAGAGCTTCCAGTCCGAGGCCTCGGCGAGCGTGCCGATGCTCAGGCTCGCCAGCTCCTGCGCGAAGTAGGCGATGGAGACCTTGCCTTCCGGGCTCACGAGGATCAGGTCGTCGATGAAGCTCGCGTCGAAGTCCACCACGTCCGTCACCTTCCAGCCCGCCGGCACGGCGTTCACCGACTGCTGCGCGAGGGCGATGCCGTCCAGGCGCCAGACCATCACGTGGCCCTTGAAGTCCTCGAAGACGAGGTCCGTGCGGCCGTCACCGTCGAAGTCGCCGGTGTGGGTGAGCGCGTAGCCGTCGCCGGGCATCGGGAAGTCCGCGTACTCGGCGGCGGCGCCGTTCTCGATGCGCTGCAGGCGGAGGCCGGTCGGCGTGCGCAGGACGAGATCCGCATGGCCCAGGCCGTTGAAGTCGGCCACGAGCGCGAACTCGATGCCCTCGCCCGGGACCGTCACGTCGATCGTGCCCTGCACGCGCCCGGCCTTCATGAGCGCGATGGCGAGCGATCCGTCCAGGCGCTTCACGAGGAGGTCGTCGATGCCGTCGCCGTCGAAGTCCGCGAACGCGAGGACCTTCGTGCCGGCGGGAATGTCGGTGAAGTCGGCGCGCTTCAGGATGCCGATGCCCTCGAGGCTCACGATCTGGAAGCGGCCGTCCTCATGCTCGATGAAGACGTCCGGGTTCGCGTCCCCGTCGAAGTCGCCGAAGCCCGTCACGTGCCAACGCGAGCCTTCCGGCAGCAGGTTCTGCCCGTCGGAAGGGACGCGGTCGCGGCCGTTGATGGTCTGGATGGAGAAGCCGCCGTCGGCCGTCTCGTAGAAGAGCGCGGTGCGGCCGTCGCCCGTCACGTCACGGCCGCGCGAGCCCGGATTGGTGGCCTTCACGACCATCGCCTGGGCCGGCGCGTGGCCCGCCTTGTAGTTGGTGTCGCCACCGTAGCGGGCCGTGGCCGGGCGCTGGCCGACGGGCAGGCGGTTGGTCGCGCATTCGGCCTTGCCCTTGGAGAGCGTGACCCTGGCGCAGCCGGGGATCACGTTGTCGCCGTAGTAGAAGCCCACCTCGCCCGTGACTTCCTGGTAGCTGCCTGTCGCCTCGAAGAAGAACGTGACCTTCGAGCGGTACCTGGCCGGCGCGGGGTTCGCGGCGAGCGCGAGCCGGGCGTCGAGCCGGTCGATGATGACCGTTTGCGTCACCGAGACCGGGGCGTGGTAGTTGTCGTCGCCGCCTTGCGTCGCGACGATGGTGCAGGCGCCCGGACCGATCGCGCGCACCGCGTTGCCTTCGACCACGCAGACCGACGGCGTGAGGGTCGAGAGCGTGACCGGGGACGTGGACGGGCCGCCGGTCGGGTTCGCCGTGGTGTGGGTGCCCAGGGTGATGGTCGGCATCGGGGGCAGTGTGATGACCTGCGCGCCACGGCCGACCGCGACCTGGAGCAGGACCTGCGGAGCGGGGTTCCAGTCGGCGGTGCCTTCCTGGTCCGCGGCGATGACGCACGTGCCCGCGACGAGGCCGCTCACCGTGTTGCCCGAGAGCGCGCAGACGGCCGGGGTCACGTTCGAGAACACCACGGGCCTGCCGGAGGCGCCGCCCGTCGCGCCGACGCTGCCGCTCGTGCCGACGGTGACCGTCGGGGCCGGGGCGAACGCGATGGCCTGGTCCCCCTCTGCCGATGGTGAAGGTGAGTGTGCCCTGCGGGCGCGGCCCGGGTGGGGTACGCGGCATTGCCCGAGGCCTGGTTGGCGGTGAGGTGTGCCTCGCGGGCCCCCCCCCCCCCGGCGGATGCAGCTGCCCGCCGTGATGCCGGTGACGGTGCTGCCCGCGAGGCTGCAGACGGCCGGCGTGGTGTTCGCGAGGACGACGGCAATGCCCGAATCGCCGCCGGTGACCGAGACCGTGCCGCTGCCGGAGACGACCACGGCCGGGATCGTGCCGAAGGTGATGGACTGCGGGGCCTTCTCGACGGCGGCGGAGGCGACCGAGCAGGCCTCGACGCCCGAGGCGACGCCGGTGGCGGCCTTCGGGGTCACGCAGTAGAAGAGGTACTTGCCGACGTCGCCGGCCTGGATCACGTAGTTGCGCGTGACGCCGCCAGTGACGCCGCTCGCCACGACGACGTTGTCGCCCGCCGTGACGAGGGTCGCGTCGTCGGAGAGGATGAAGCGGTAGGCGGAGCCCGAATGCGCCCTTGTCCTGCAGGGTCGCCGTCGGCATCGTGATAGGCGTACGTGCCCGCCACGCCGCTCCCGAAGCGCGGGGTCGCCACGGCGTTGGGCGCGATGGCCACGGATTGGGCCACGGGCGCGACGTTCGCGAGGAACGAAGCGCTCACCGTGCAGGCCGCCGTGACCGGGGCCGTCGTGTAGACGCTGCCCGAGAGCGAGCCGCCGCAGCCGCTGACCGACTGGAGCGAGTAGCCCGCGGCCGGCGTGACGGTGAACTGCGGCTGCGCGTTGTATGCCACGTCCTGCGACGGGGTGATCGTGCCGCTGCCGGCCGCGATGCTCGAGCCCACGTGGTACTGGCGCGGGGCGTAGCAGGCGACGCTGGAGCCGCCGCCGATGCCGGCACAGGTCCAGTCGTAGGAGGTGTTGGCCGAGGAGACCGCGCCGGCCGTGCCGGAAGTGCAGAGCAGGCTGGCCGGGGCCGAAGTCACCGCGGCGAGGTGCGCGGCGCCGCAGGCGCCGTTCGCGACCGCGAGGCCCGTGCCGGTGAGCGCGACCGTCTCATTGGTGGCGTTGGAACTGACCGTGAGGTTGGCCGAGTAGCCGCCGCCCGCCGCCGGCGAGAAGTTGAGGGTGATCGTGCAGGAAGCCGCCGGGGCGAGCGTCGCGCCGGTGGTGCACGTTCCGCCCGTCGCCGCGAAACTCGCCGCGTTCGCGCCGCTCAGGTTGAAGCTGCCGAGCGTGAGGTTGCTCGAACCGTCGTTGGTGGCGGTGAAGGTCACGGTGGCGCTCGTGCCGCCCATCGCGACACTGCCGAAGTCCGCGCTGGCGGGCGTCACGGTGAGGATGCCGTTGTTGCCCTGCAAGGCGACGGAGCCGGACGTGTCGTTCGACGTGACGGTGAGCCAGCCGAACTTCGCGCCCGTGGCGGCGGGCGTGAAGTCCACAACGAGGTTGCACGAGGCGCCCGGGGCGACAAGGGCGCCCGCGACACATTGGCCCGCGCCACCGGAGGTGACGGAGAAGTCGGATGCGTTGGCGCCCGAGATCGTGAAGGTGCCGAGCTGCAGGTCGGCCGTGCCCGTGTTGCTCACCACCACCGTCTGCGAGACGGCGGCGACGCCCACCGGCGTGTTGTAGCCCAGGCTCGTCGTGGACAGGTGCAGCTGGGGCAGCTGGATGGTGCCCGACGGCGGGACGACGGAAGAACCGAAGGCGTCGAAGAGCACGTAGCCGCCGTGGCCGCCCTGCGAGCAGCCGGCCGCGAGCACGTCGATCTCGAGCGTGTGGCCGAGAGACGAGTCCGGGACGACGACGTCCGTGTTGCGCCAGTTCGTGTAGAACCAGCCGCTGCCCGTGGCGAAGAACTTGGACGGGTCGCCGGCGTAGACGAATTCCTGCCAGAGTATCGTGCCCAGCGTCACGTCCTTGAGCTGCATGAACATGTACGGCTGTTGCGCTGGGCTGTGGCCCGCGGCCTCGAGGGCCGCCGCCCAGGCGAAGCGGATGTGCAGCTGGCCGTCGGTCGCGTCGCGGTCCGCGTTGGTGACCGTGTCCTGCTGCTTGATGCGGTTGTAGTTGTTGCTGTTGCCGTGGTCGCTCGTGTTGTTCGAGTTCACGATGACCGAGTACGACCCCAGCCGCGGCGACTGGATGGCGTTCAGGGTGTTGGCCACGGTCGCGCTGCCCAGTCGCGAGGTGAGCGTGCGGCCGTTGCCCGGTGTGAGGTTCAGGCTCGAGCCGTTGAACGGACCCGCGCCGGAAAGCGCGGCCGTGGTTCCCTTCTCGAATTTCCAGGGTCCCGAGTTGTCGAGGGGGAGGGCGCTTTCGAAGCCGCCATTGGTGAAGATGGCATGCGACAGCATCGGCATCGCGAGCAGCAACAGGGCCGCGACCGCGGCGATCGACGTGGTGAAGCGCTTCATGGGGGACCCTTCCCGATCTGGTAGGCAACGTGTTTACGGTTGCAAACAGGTCGGGCTTGAGGAGCCGCGCCAAATATTCGGAGAAAGGAGGGCTTCCCGGGGCGGTGACGCGAATGCGCCGGGCTTTAGAAAGCCATTTGAAACAGGGGGGTTGCGCTATCCGCGGTCGGCGGAATGGAGGCAGGAGGGTTCGATTGTCAGCGAATGCTCACCTGCCGACAGCCAGATCTGCCCTTCCTGCAGGGTGGCCTGCAGCTTCACGCGTTCCGCGCGGCGAGCTTCGCGCAGGCGCGCGTGATCTCCGGGGCAGCGCGATGACATCGAGGTTCTTCTGGCGCGAAAGCGCCTCGCCGTTCTGGCGCTACCCAGATCTCCGCACCAGTTCCGTAGACGAACACCGCGACCCGCTCGCGCGCCCGCAGGCCTTGCGGATCTCGCGCTCGTCCGGCAGGCCCACGTCGATCCACAGGTCGATGGCGCCGGTGAGGTCCGTGAGCACCAGGTCGGCCTCGCCCTCGCTCGACAGGCCGCGGCCGAACTCGAGCCGCTCGTCGGCGTTCATCGCGAAGGCGAGCACGCGCACCATCATCCGCTCGTCGGTTTCGGACGGGTGGCGGGCGATCGTGAGCGCGTGCGTGGCGAAGTGGCCGCGGTCGAGGTCCGAGACGACGATCTCGGCCTTGAAGATGGTGGCCTTGAGGGCCATCGGGCTACTTCTTCTGCTGGGCTTGTCGGCCGGGGCGGTGAGCGCGGCGCGCAGGAGCGCATCGACGGTCTGGTTGATGTCCTCGCCGGCGGCTTCGGCGCGATCGCGCAGCTGCTTCACCAGGTCGCCGTGCAGCTTGCACGCGAAGGGAACGAGGCCGGCGGCCGCGTCGAGCCGGCGCTGTTCCTTGCGGTCGGGCATCTGGGCCACGCCCTTGCCGTAGCGATCGGACACGCCGCCGTGGCGGACGGCATTCTCGGCCTTGAGGGCCGCGTTCTTGTGCAGGTCGGTGAGCTTCATGGGGACTGCCTCGAATCGGGTAACCCGCCATTCTACGCGTGCGGGGGGCAGTAGAATGGCGCATTGCTCCCGAAAGACCCCGCCATGACCGCCCGCCCGAACCTTTCCGCCATCGACCACGAGGCCCTCGCTCGCCGGATCGACCGCCAGTGGGATGCCGAAATCGTCCCGCAACTCGTCGAATACGTGCGTTTGCCCGCCAAAAGTCCCATTTCGACCTGGATTGGGAGAAGAACGGGCATATCGAGGCGGCCATCCAGCAGGCGCGCCGGTGGGGGGAAGCGCAGGGCGTGAAGGGCCCCGGCCCGAGATCGTGCGCATCGCCGGGCGCACGCCGGCCCTCTCTTCGACATTCCCGCCACCCGCGGCGCCTCGGACGAGCGCCCGGTGCCTTCTACGGCCACTCGACAAGCAGCCGGAAATGACGGGCTGGCGCGAGGGACTCGGCCTGGATCCCCGTCTTCGAGGACGGCAAGCTCTACGGTCGAGGCGGCGCGGACGACGGCTACGCGGTCTTCGCGGCCCCTGGCGGCCATGATTGCCTCGATGCGGAAGGCATCGCCCGGCCGCGCTGCGTGGGCCTTATCGAGACGTGCGAGGAAAGCGGCAGCTCGACCTGCCCGCGTACCTCGACCTCCTCGCGCCGCGCATGGGCGAGGTGGCGCTGGTCGTCGCCCTGGACTCCGGCGCGCGGCAACTACGAGCAGCTCTGGGTCACGACCCGCTGCGCGGCCTCGTGAACGGCACGCTCGAGGTGAGCATCCTCGACGAAGGCGTGCACTCGGGCGACGCGGGCGGCATCGTGCCTCGTCCTTCCGCATCGCGCGGCAGGTGCTCGATCGCATCGACGATTCGCGCACGGGCGTGGTGAAGCCCGCGGCCTTCAACTGCGACAGTTCCCGCCGACCGCCCCTCGCGCAGGCGCAGCAGGCGGCGGGCGATCCGGGCGATTCGGTCTGGAAGCGTTTCCCGTGGGCGGCGTGTTGCGACGACCACGGCACGGCCTCGCTCTTCGCCGAACCGGTGACGAAGGATCCGACCGAACTGGTGCTGAACCGCACCTGGCGCGCGGCCCTGGCGGTCACCGGGCGCCGATGGACTTCCGCCCAGGGGCCCGCTGGCAACGTGCAGCGCCCTCACGACGAAGCTGTCGCTGCGCATCCCGCCGCTCGTCGATGGCCCCGCCGCGGTGCGCACCTGAAGGGGAGCGCTCGAGGCGGATCCGCCCTACAACGCGCGCGTGGTCTTCGAGGGCGATTCGGCCGCCACCGGCTGGAACGCGCCGCCGGCCGCGCCTTGGCTCTCGGCGGCTCCTCGACGCCGCCTCGATGGCGAATTCCGGCAGCCCGCCGCCTACATGGGCGAAGGCGGCACGATTCCCTTCATGGGCATGCTGGGCGTGAAGTTCCCGAACGCGCAGATGCTCGTCACTGGCGTGCTGGGCCCGAAATCGAACGCGCACGGCCCCAACGAGTTCCTGCACGTGCCCTATGCCAAGCGCGTCACCGTCGCCACCGCGATGGTGGTGGCCGCCGCGCCTTGAGGGAGGTGCTCGCGGCGATCGCGCTCGGGGCGATCGCGCCGGGCGCGTCTGCCGCGCCCACGGCGGAAGCGCTCGAGGCCTCGCGCAGCGCTTCCCGGCGATCGCGCCGCGGAGCGCGGTAAGGCCCGTTTCGAGTCGATGCTGGCGCCCGCTCCTTGGCGCCCGCGCGGCCCGCCGAGCCTGCGGCGCGCACGATGCCCACCACGGACCTCGGCCTGGACAGGGCGCTTCGGCCTCGCAGTTCCGCCGCCTGTGGGCGACGCCAAGGAGCGCCTGGTCCGACGCCGGGGAGTACCACGGCACTATTTCCCGCCCGCCTTCCGCGCGAAGAACCCCAGCCTCGTGGCCGTGCGGGCGGGCGAGGGCGCGACGCCTGTGCTCCTGCCTTCGGAACGCCAGGCGACCGAGGCCAAGTTCCAGTTCTCGTTCAGGGGCCATCTCTGGCCCCAGGACGATCGCGGTCGCCACGACCTGTGGTTCGGCTACACGCAGGTTTCCCATTGGCAGCTCTGGAACGGCGACGCCTCGCGTCCCTTCCGCGAGTCGAGCTACGAGCCCGAACTCATCTACACCTACGAGCCGGCGCGCCTCGACTGGGCCGGTTGGCGCGTGGGGCACTTCGGGCTCTCGCTCAACCACAACTCGAACGGGCAGGGCGGGGAACTCGCGCAGCTGGAACCGCGCCATCGCCTTCGTGCGCGCGGAGAAGGGTTCGACGCTCGTCACCCTGCGCGCATGGACGCGCCTGCGCGAGAACGGCATCGACGACAACCCGGACATCGAGGACTACTACGGTCGCGCGGACCTGCAGGTCTCCCGGGTCTTCGCGAACGGCATGCAACTCACGGCCACGGGGCGGCATACGCTGCGCACCGGCGCCCGCAACCGCGGGGCAATCCAGCTGGACCTCTCCGCGCCCCTGTGCCGGGATTCCTGACCGGCGTGGATCGCGTCGACAGCGCGCGCTACGTGCAGGGCTACCACGGGTACGCCGAGAGCCTCATCGACTACAACCGCAAGGACAGCTACCCGGGAATGGGCTGTCGATAGGCGAATCGCGCTGAAACGACCGTTTACCTCGAGTGACGGGCCGCGCGGGACGGAGCGCTATCAGGGCGCCATGAGCGCATCGCCGACCCCTCCCCGCCGGCCGCCGCCGCTTCCCGCCCTTGTCATCGTCGCCTTCCCGGGCGCTGGCCGCGCTGGGTGCCTGGTGGCTCGCACGGGACAGAGCCCGCAGGCCGCCGCCAAGACCGGTCCCGCGGCCGTGCCCGTCACCGCCGCCGTCGTCGAGAAGCGCGATGTCCCGGTCACCGCGCGGAAACGGCTCCGGCGATCGCGATCCAGTCGGTTGACCTGCGTGCGCAAGTGACCAGCACCGTGCGCGAGGTGCACATCCGCGAGGGGCAGAACGTGAACAAGGGCGACCTGCTCGTTCCTCGACTCGCGCGCGGACGAAGGCCAACGTGAAGAAGGCGGAGGCGCAGGTGCAGAAGGACCTCGCGGACCTCGCCAACGCGAAGCGCACGCTCGAGCGCCAAGCAGCTCTTCGCGCAGAAATTCATCGCCCAGTCGGCGCTCGATGCGGCCGAGAACCAGGCCGCCTCGCTCGAGGGGCAACTCGCGGTGGACCGCGCGGCGGCGGAATCGGCCAAGGTCTCGCTCGCCTACACGCAGATCCGCGCGAGCTTCGCCGGGCCGCACCGGGGCCATCGGCGTGCGCCCGGGCAGCGTCGTGCAGCCCAACGGCGCGGTGCTGGTCACGGTGACGCAGATCGACCCCATCCAGGTCGCCTTCACGCTGCCGGAAAAGGAATCGCCTGGCCTCGCGAGGGCGATCGCCGCCGGACCGGTCGAAGCCTCGATCACGTCGACGACGATGCCCGGCAGCTCAAGGGGCGCGTGAACTTCGTGGACAACGCCGTGGACACCACGACCGGCTTTGATCCGCGCAAGGCGCAGTTCGAGAACCGCGACGCGCCTGTGGCCCGGCATGTACGTCTCGGTCGCGCTCTCGCCGCGCACGCTCGAGGGCCGCCTCCCGTCGTCCCGGTGCAGGCCCGTGCAGACCGGCCCCGACAGCCGCTCCGTGGCCGTGATCGGCGAGGAGCGCAAGGTGAGCGCCAAGCTGCTCGTCGTCGCCCCACCTCGACCGGGGCTTCGCGGCCATCACCGGCGTGGACCCCGCGCCCGCGTCGTCGTCGAGGGCGCACAGAACCTGCGGCCCGGAAGCCTCGTTTCCGTCGGGGAGCCGCCGCGGCGGGTGAAGGGCAGGGCGGGCAAGAGCGGGAGGAACGGGGCGCCGACGGCGGCGCGCCCCGTCGATGCGGGCAGACGAAAGCGCTGAACTTCTCCGGAGCCCTTCATCCGCCGTCCGGTGATGACGGTGCTGCTCTCGGCCTCGCTGGTCGGCCGGCCTCATCGCCTACGACCAGATCCCCATCGCGGCGCTGCCCAAGTTCGACACGCCCACCATCCAGGTGAACAGGGACCTGCCGGGCGCGAGCCCGGAGAACATGGCCTCGTCGGTCGCGACGCCCCTCGAAGCAGTTCGCGACGATCTCGGGCGTGAGCGTGATCACCTCCTCGTCGACGCTCCGGCAACACGCAGGTGACGCTCCGAGTTCACCAGGACCGCGATATCGACAAAGGCGGCGGTCGATGTGCAGCCGCCGCGCTTCCGGGCGCAGAGGAACCTGCCGATCCAGATGACGAATCCGCCGTCCACCGCAAGGTGAACCCGGCGGACGCGCCCATCATCTTCGTCACCCTCACCTCTCGCCGTCGATGCCGCTGTCGGAGCTCAACGGCTTCGCGGAGAACCTCATCTCGCCGACGCTCTCGACGCTCTCGGGCGTGGCGCAGGTGAACATCAACGGGCAGGAAGCGCTTCGCCGTCGGGTGACGGCGCGGCCGACGCGCTCGCGATCCGAGGCCTCACGCTCGACGACATCGCGACGGCGCTGCACCCTGCCAACGCCAACACGCCCGTGGGGCACTCCCGAAGGCCCGCGGGAACGCTCACGATCCAGGCGAACCGGCAGGATGTCAAGGCGGCCGGAGTTCGCGCGCATCATCGTCGCCACCCTCCCGGGCGGCCGGGCGGGTAGCGCCTCGAGGACGTGGCCGACGTCGAGGACAGCGTCGAATCCGACAAGACCGAGCTGGGCCAACGGCGAGCACGCGCCATCACGCTGTCGATCCAGCGCCAGCCGACGCCAACACCGTCGAGACGGTGGACGCCATCAAAGCGGCCATCCGGGCCTCGTCGACCAGATGCCGGGCTCGGTGAAGCTCTCCACCATCCGCAACGACCGCTCGCAGTCGATCCGCGAGGCGATCCACGACGAAGGTGACGCTCGGGATCACCATCGGGCTGGTCGTGCTGGTGATCTTCCTCTTCCTGCGCCACCCGACGGCGACGCTCATCCCGGTGCTCTCGCTGCCGATCTCGCTGCTGGGCACCATCACGCTCATGAAGGCGATGGGCTACACGCTGGACAACGTGTCGCTCCTGGGCATCACGCTCGCCGTGGGCCTGGTGGTCGACGACGCCATCGTGATGCCCGAGAACATCATGCGGCACGTGGAGGAGGGCGAGACGCCGATGCGCGCGGCGCTCCGCGGGTTCGAAGGAGATGGGGTTCACCATCGTCTCCATCTCGCTTTCGCTCGTGGCGGTCTTCATCCCCATCTTCTTCATGCCGGGCGTGATCGGCGGGCTCTTCCACGAGTTCGCGGTGGTGGTGGCCGCTCGCGATCCTGGTCTCGGCGGGCGTCTCCTCACGCTCATCCCGATGCTCGGGGCGCGGTTCCTGCACCGTACCCGCGAGGACGACCCGTCGCTGCGCTGGACGGCGTGGTTCGAGCGGCTCTTCCGCGCGACGCTCGCCTTCTACTGCCGCGCACGCTCGAGTGGTGCCTCGTGCACCGCGGCGGCGTGCTGGCCGGTGGCGGGGCGACCTCGTCGCCACGGTCGCCCTCTTCGTCACGATGCCCAAGGGGCTTCTTCCCGCAGGAGGACCTGGGGCAGGTCTCGTCGTCACCTGTGGAAGCCGTCGAGGACATCTCCTTTCCCCGGCGATGCGACGCTGCTGCAGCAGGTCAGCAAGGCCATCGGGATCACCCGGCCGTGCTGTCGGTCATCGTGAACGCCTCCGACTCGAACAGGGCGCATCTTCATCAACCTGAAGGGGCTGCGCGAGGCGCGCGCCGATGCGCAAGGTCCTCGAGGCCTGCGGCGCGGTGCGCAAGATTCCCGGGGTCGCCGTCTACTCCCATCCATCCGAACCTCCGCCTCGGCGAGCGCATCAACAAGGCGCGCTACCAGTTCGTCCTGAAGAGCGTGGACGATCGCGGCCTGCAGGAAGGCGCCACCCGCATCATGGCCCTCATGCGCTCGGACGGGGCCTACCGCGACGTGACGAGCGATTCGCAGCTGCCAGGCCTCCAGGCGCAGCTCAGCATCGACCGGGACAAGGCGAACGCGCTGGGCGTGCAGGTCGGGACATCCGCGGCGCCCTCTACAGCGCGTTCGGCGAGCGGCGGGTCTCCACCATCTTCACGGCGACCGGCTCCTACGCGGTCATCCTGCAGGCCGGCACCAACGACCGCGTGGACGAAGGCGCCTTCGGCAAGATCCACCTGCGCGCCAAGGGCGGCGCCCTGGTGCCGCTCACCTCGATCGCGAGCGTGGGCGCGAAGGTGGGCCCGGTGTCCATCAACCACCGGGGCCAGCTGCAGGCAATCCACGATCTCGTTCAACCTCGCGCCCGGCGCCTCCAGGCGAGGCCGCGAAGAAGCTGGAGCGGTTCAAGTCCGAGGCGGGCCTGCCTCGATCATCCCACCGGATGGGGCGGCGACGCGGCCGCCTTCCAGGCCTCCCAGTCGAGCCAGGTGTGGCTCATCATCGGCGCGCTCCTCGTGATCTACGTGCTGCTGGGCGTGCTCTACGAGAGCTACATCCACCCCATCACCATCCTGGCGGGACTGCCTTCGGCCGCCGTTGGCGCGCTCGTCACGCTGTGGCTCTTCCGGCATGGACATCTCGATCATCGCGGTGATCAGCGTCCTGATCCTCATCGGCATCGTCAAGAAGAACGCGATCATGATGATCGACTTCGCGCTCGAGGCGCAGCGCACGCGCTCACTCGCCCCGCCGCGGCCATCCACGAGGCCTGCCTGCTGCGCTTCCGGCCGATCACGATGACGACCTCCGGCGCTCGCTGGGCGCCCTGCCGATCGCCCTCGGCCTGGGCGCGGGCGCGGGCTTCGCCAGCCGCTCGGCCTCGCCTGTGGTGGGCGGCCTGCTGCTCTCGCGGGCCGTGACGCTCTACATCACGCCCGTCATCTACCTCGCGCTCGACCGCTAGTCGGCCGCAGGCCGGTGCCGGTGGAGTCAGTGCTTCCGGGGCGCAGCCGCCGATTAGTCCGCGTTGACGCGGATCAGGCCGCGCAGGCCGCGCTGCGCGAAAGATGGACTTTTCACCCCCGATTCGAGCCGAGCCATGGCCACGACACCGACGTCCCGCTGCAAAGCGGATCCGCAAACGCCCTTCCGCGACCACCGGCGGCGGGCACGGCGAACCGCGCCCGCCCGGCACGGCGCGCCCGGGACCGCGCCGCACGGCCGGGGGGACACGCCCCCGTGCTGGAACCCGCCGCGATCGAGGCGTTCACCGTCGAGCAGGCCGGCGCGGCGGCCGACGAGCACGGTGGGCGCGATCCGCGACCTCCTCGAAGGCACGAGCCGTCGGATGCCGTGCGCGTCCTCCGCTCCGTGCTCGAGCAACAGCGCGGCCTGGACAATCTCGCGCCGGGCCGCGGACCGCGAAGCTCGCCGACAACTGGCAGGAAGGCGGCTACCCCTACAGACCTGCTCTCCCGCAAGAGCTACGAGCGGCAGAAGTACCGCCTGCAGGTGGAACTGCTCAAAGCTCAGGCGTGGGTCGAAGGACACGGGCCAGCGCGTCATCGTGCTCTTCGAGGGCGCGATGCCGCGGGCAAGAGCCGGAACCATCAAGCGTTTCACGGAGCACCTGAACCCCCGCGCGCGCGCGTGGTGGCGCTCGAGAAACCCACGATCGAGGAGCGCGGCCCAGTGGTACTTCCAGCGCTACGTGGAGCACCTGCCGACGGCCGGCGAGATCGTCCTGTTCGACCGCAGCTGGTACAACCGCGCCGGCGTCGAGCGCGTGATGGGCTTCTGCACCGACGCCGAGTACCAGGAGTTCATGCGCCAGGCGCCGGAGTTCGAGCGCATGCTGGTGCGGCAGGGCATTCACGTCTTCAAGTTCTGGTTCTCGGTGAGCCGCCGGGAGCAGCGCCGCCGGTTCAAGGAGCGCGAGGGCCAACCGCTCAAGCGCTGGAAGCTCTCGCCCATCGACAAGGCCTCTCTCGACAAGTGGGACGACTACACGCGCCAAGGAGGCGATGTTCTTCCACACCCGACACCACGGACGCGCCGTGGATCGTGATCAAGAGCGATTGCAAGCGCGCGCGACTGAACGCCATGCGCTACCTGCTGCACAAGCTTCCCTATGCGCGCAAGGACCCGACATCATCGGCGCGCTCGATCCGCTCCTCGTGGGCCGGGCGCAGGTGATCTTCGAGCAGGGCGAGCACGTCGCCTCGATGCCTTCGCCATGACGGGCGGCCCGGTGACCGCGCGCCGCGCGGCGGCGGCGATCGTCGCCGTCGCGGCGCATGCCAGGACAGCGGGGCGCTGCCAGGCGGGACGCGCGACTGGCTCGTCGAGCTGAAGCGCCAGACACCAGTCGCGGAACCGCCGAGTCGACACCGCAGGTGAAGATCGACGCCTGCTCGGGGCCGCTTCGCCTTCGCGCGGCTCGAGCTGCCCTTTCCCGACCGACCGATTCCGAAGGCGCGTTCGATCCCCGGTTGGGCGACGTGAAGGCGCGGCTTGCCTGCCAGGCGGTGACGGTCGGCGGGCCGGCTTTCCGAGCTACATGGACCGACCTTTCCCACCGGCGACCCGGATTCGCTGGGCACCGGCAAGTACCAGTGGCCGGCCGGCGTGCATACTCGCTGCCGCTGGGCGCGGGGCCCGGCGGCACGCAGCCTCGACCTCGCTGCAGGGCGAGCCAGGCCGTCTCGTTCGGTGGCGATGCGGCGCGCAAGGACGCCCACCAGACCAAGTTCGAATGGGACTGGCGCCTGGACCACCGGCCGGCCATTTCGCGAAGCTGGTCGCCAAAGCCGACATCGACTGGACGCAGGATGGCAAGACCGGCGCCGTCCTGGAGCTCGAAGGCGGCGGGCCGTCTCGCGAGACTGGACGCTCATCCTGCTGGGCGGCGGGCTCCTCTGGGGCGAGGGCGTTCCGGGACCTACGGACGCCGCGTGGAGATCGTCTTCGCTTCGCTTTTGACCGCCGGCGGCGCGCGCACACCACGACGACGCGTACGCGGTTGGGCGCGGACCGGAGGTTGAACGGCACGGCCGTGCTCTTGCCGCCCTTCACCGTGACGGTCTTCGTGACGGGGTGTCGAGGCCCGTGGCGATCGAGGCCTTGCAGGTCGCGTTCGCCTTTCCTTGCTCACGAACGTGACGACCAGGGGCGTGCCCGCCGAGGCCTTCACCTCGATGGCGAGGCCGTTCGTCTTCGCGTCGATCTCGACGGGATAGGTG
This sequence comes from Betaproteobacteria bacterium, assembly GCA_016711875.1. Classification (GTDB taxonomy): domain Bacteria; phylum Pseudomonadota; class Gammaproteobacteria; order Burkholderiales; family Usitatibacteraceae; genus FEB-7. The sequence goes on from JADJSD010000006.1 coordinate 135,812, forward strand.
GCGGCGGCGGGCGAGGCGGCAAGGCACAGCAGGGCGGCAAGGGCGGATCGCATGGCTTCCTCTAGAATCGCGGTATCGAACTCACTCCGACAGCTTCCGCCATGACCGCCCTTTCCTGCAAGGCCATCCTTTCCGGCCAGTCCCCGGCCGACGAACCCGTCACCCTGCGAGGCTGGGTGCGCACGCGCCGCGATTCCAAGGCGGGCCTGTCGTTCGTGCACGTCTCGGACGGCTCCTGCTTCCATCCCGTGCAGGTCGTGGCCGAGGGCAAGCTCGCCAACTACGAGTCGGAGGTGAAGCGCCTCACCGCGGGCTGCGCCGTGGAGGCCGTGGGCCAGATCGTTCCCTCGCCGGCCAAGGGCCAGCCCTTCGAGATGCAGGCCGACGAGATCCGCGTGGTGGGCTGGGTGGACGACCCCGACACCTATCCCATCCAGCCCAAGCCCCACACGATGGAGTTCCTGCGCGAGGTGGCGCACCTGCGGCCGCGCACCAACGTGATCGGCGCCTGCTCGCGCGTGCGGCACACCCTCGCGATGGCGATCCACCGCTTCTTCCACGAGCGCGGCTTCCTGTGGGTCAACACGCCCATCATCACGGCGAGCGACGCGGAAGGCGCGGGCGAGCCCTTCCGCGTCTCCACGCTGGACCTCACGCCGCCCGCGCACGCCCGAGGGGCAAGGTCGACTTCGCGAAGGACTTCTTCGGCCGCGAATCCTTCCTCACCGTCTCCGGGCAACTCAACGTCGAGACCTACTGCATGGCGCTCACGAACGTCTACACGTTCGGGCCCACCTTCCGCGCCGAGAATTCCAACACGAGCCGGCACCTGGCCGAGTTCTGGATGATCGAGCCGGAGATCGCCTTCGCGGACCTCTCGGACGACGCGGACCTCGCCGAGGGCCTGCTCAAGTCGATCTTCAAGGCCGTGCTCGAGGAACGCGCCGACGACATGGCCTTCTTCGAGGAACGGGTGGAAAAGGGCGTCATCGCCAAGCTCGAATCGATGGTGAACGCCGACTTCGTGCGCATGGACTACACCGAGGCGATCAAGGTGCTCGAGGGATCGAGACACAAGTTCGAGTATCCGGTGTCGTGGGGCATGGACTTGCAGAGCGAGCACGAGCGCTACCTCGCCGAGAAGCACGTCGGCAAGCCTGTGATCCTCATGAACTACCCGAAGGAGATCAAGGCGTTCTACATGCGCCTCAACGAGGACGGGCGCACGGTCGCGGCCATGGACGTGCTCGCGCCGGGCATCGGGGAGATCATCGGGGGCAGCCAGCGCGAGGAGCGGCTCGACGTCCTGGACGCGCGCATCGCCGGCACCGGGCTCGACCCGGCCGCCTACGGCTGGTATCGCGACCTGCGCCGCTACGGCTCGGTGCCGCACGCGGGCTTCGGGCTGGGCTTCGAGCGCACGGTGGCCTACGTCACCGGTCTCGCGAACGTTCGCCACGTGATCCCGTTCCCGCGCACGCCGGGGCACGCGCGGTACTGACGGGGCCGCCTTGAAGGACCGATGGGCCGGCTTCGCGCGGGCGCCGGCCTTCGAGTCTGCGCTCGCGTGGTACTTCGTCCTCGTCTGGGGATCGGGCTACGTCGCCACGAAGGCGGGCTTGGCGGACGCGCCGCCCTTCACCTTCCTGGCGCTTCGCTATGCGTTCGGCCTGTCGCTGCTCGTGCCGGCGATGCTGTGGCTCCGGCCGCGCTGGCCTGCGTCGCCGGGCGAGTGGGCGCACGTCGTGGTCGCGGGCCTGCTCATGCACGCCGTGAACCTCGGCGGCAGCCACTATGCGCAGTACCTCCGGATGACGGCGGGCGTCACGGCGCTCGTCCTGGCCATGCAGCCCCTCGTCACGGCGGTCGTCTCCTCGCGCTTCCTGGGCGAGCGGCTGGGGTCACGGCAATGGGCCGGCGTGGCACTCGGGCTCGCGGGCGTGGCGCTCGTCGTCTGGCACAAGGTCGACGTGCGCTCGGTCACGGCGGGAAGCCTCGCGGGGATCTTCATCTCCTCGCGGCGGTGACGGCGGGCACGCTCTACCAGCGTACCTTCTGCCCGCACGCGGACCTGCGTTCGGCGGCCCTCGTGCAGTTCGCTGCCTCGTTCGCCGTGCTCGCGCCCGCGGCCTTGGCGATCGAGGGCTTTCCGTGCGCTGGAGCGTCGCTCGCGCTCTCGATCGCCTACCTGGTCATCGGCTCGTCGATCTTTCGGGGTGAGCGCGCTGCACACGCTCATGCGGCGCGGGCAGGCGACGCGGGTGACGAGCATGCTGTACCTCACGCCGGTCGTGGCGGTGGCGCTCGAGGCGCTGTTCTTCGGCGTGGTGCCCACGGCGCTCACGGGGGCCGGCATGGCGATCGCCTTCGCGGGCGTCGCGCTCGTCACGCGGCGGTGGCGGCGAGCCCGGGGACCGCTAGGCCTTCCGGACGAACTCCGACTTGAGCTTCATGGGCCCGATGCCCTCGACCTTGCAGTCGATGTCGTGGTCGCCCTCCACCAGGCGGATGTTCTTCACCTTGGTGCCGACCTTCACCACCAGGGACGAGCCCTTGACCTTCAGGTCCTTGATCACCGTCACCGAGTCGCCGTCCTGGAGTTCGTTGCCGTTCGAGTCTCGCACGAGGAGGCCGGCGGGCGCGGCGTCGGCGGCCGCGGCGCGGTCCCATTCGTGGGCGCACTCCGGGACAGACGAAGCGCTCGCCGTCTTCGTAAGTGAACGTGGAACCGCATCGGGGGCAGGGGGGCAGGGCGCTCATGTCGTGTCGGGAGGGATGGGGGATCGCATCATTATCCCCGTGTTCCCGGCCGGGCCATTCGCGGCACAATGCCGGCTTCCGACCCGCGAAAGGCCGCCCATGCAACTCGTCGGCATGCTCGATTCCCCCTACGTGCGCCGCGTCGCCATCTCGATGAAGCTGATGGGCATCGACTTCGAGCACCGGCCCGTCTCCGTCTTCAGGCATTTCGAGGCCTTCCGCGAGGTGAACCCCGTCGTGAAGGCGCCGACGCTCGTGTGCGACGACGGCGTGGCCCTCATGGATTCGACGCTGATCCTCGACTATCTCGAGTCGCGGGTGCCGCCGGACCGCCGCCTGATGCCGCCCGGGGGCCTCGAGCGGCGCGAAGCGCTGCGGCTCATCGGCTACGCGCTTGCCGGCTGCGACAAGTGCGTCGCGCTGGTGTACGAGCGCGAGCAACGCCCGCCCGAGCGGCGCCACGAACCGTGGGCGGAGCGATCCCTGGGGCAGGCCTCGGCGGCCTTCTCCGTGCTCGAAGACGCCGTGGGGAATGCGAGGCCGTGGCTGCAGGGCCCGGAGCCGAACGCGGCCGACGTCGCCGCGGCCGTCGCCTGGCGCTTCGCGCAGTACTACAACGCCGAACTGCTGCCGGCCTGGAAGTTTCCGGCGCTGGCCCGGTACTCGGCGGCCGCCGAAGGCTTGCCGGTCTTCGCATCGACCCCGCTCGATTGACGGGGGCTTGAACTCGGGGCTTCCCGCCACGATCTGGCGTGAGGTCGATCCCTGCCGGAAGCTCCCATGAAGAAGCCCATCATCCTCGTCGCCGCGCTTGTCGCGGCGGCCGCCGCCTTCTCCCCGTTCGCGCAGAAGGGCGGTTCGCCGGAATCCCGGCCCGTGTCGCCGCGGGGCCCGCTCCTGGCGCAAGAGCAGGCGCTCACGAGCCTCTTCGAGAGCGCCGCGCCCTCGGTGGCGTACATCACCACGGAGCGGCTGGAACGCACCAGCTTCTTCACGGCCGAGGTCGCGAAGGGGGCCGGCAGCGGCTTCGTGTGGGACTCGCAGGGCCACGTGGTCACGAACTTCCACGTGCTGCAGGGCGCGCGCGGGGTCACGGTGCAACTCGACGCGGGCCAGCGCATCCCGGCGACCCTCGTGGGCGTCGCGCCCGACTACGACCTCGCCGTGGTGAAGCTCTCGCAGGTTCCCAGGGACCTGCGGCCCATCCCCGTCGGCTCCTCGAAGGAGCTGCGCGTGGGCCAGTCGGTGTTCGCCATCGGCAATCCCTTCGGCTTGTCGCGCACGCTCACCACGGGCATCGTGAGCGCGCTCGACCGCCACCTGCCCACGAGCGAGTACCGCGAAATCTCGGGCGCGATCCAGACGGACGCCGCGATCAACCCGGGCAACTCCGGCGGACCGCTTCTCGATAGCGCCGGGCGGCTCGTCGGCGTGAATACCGCCATCCGTTCGCCTTCGGGAGGCTCATCGGGCGTGGGCTTCGCGATTCCTGTCGACCTCGTGAACCGCATCGTTCCCCAGCTCATCGCACGCGGGAAGGCGGCGTTGCCGGGAATCGGCATCCGCGCGGTGGATCCGATGATCGTCGCGCGCGCGGGGCTCACCGGCGTGGTCGTCGCCGACGTGATGCGCGGCTCGCCGGCGGCGGAGGCCGGCCTTCGCCCCGTGGACCGCAAGACGGGCGAGGTAGGCGACGTGATCATCGCGGTGAACGGCCGGCCCGTCGAGGCGATGGGCACCTTCGCCGCCGAGCTGGACCGCGCCGGCATCGACAGCACCGCCGAGCTCACCGTCCAGCGCGACAAGAAGGAACGCAAGGTGCGCGTGAAAGTGATCGACGTGCAGCGCTAGAAATCGGGGACAGGTGAATTTGGGGACAGGTGTAATTTTCACCTGTCCCCAAATTCACCTGTCCCCAGCAGGCATCGAGGGGCGGCGCGAAACGGTAAAATGGCGGATTCGCCCGAAGAAAAGCCCGCATGGCCTCCCCCCGCTACGACGAAGCCTCCATCCGTGTCCTGAAGGGCCTCGAGCCCGTCAAGGAACGGCCCGGGATGTACACCCGGACCGACACGCCGCTTCACATCATCCAGGAAGTGATCGACAACGCCGCCGACGAAGCCCTCGCCGGCGCGGCGAAGACGATCACCGTGACGCTTCACGCCGACCGCTCCGTCTCCGTCGAGGACGACGGCCGAGGCATTCCCGTGGGCCCGCATCCGGAAGAAAAGGTGCCAACCGTCGAGGTCGTCTTCACGCGCCTTCACGCCGGCGGCAAGTTCGACAAGAAGACGGGCGGCAGCGCCTATGCGTTCTCCGGCGGCCTGCACGGCGTGGGCGTCTCGGTCACCAACGCGCTCTCGAAGCGGCTCGAGGTGAAGGTGCGCCGCGAGGGTGCCACCTGGGCCATGGCCTTCGAGGACGGCTTCGTCGTCGAGAAGCTGCAGAAGACCGGCTCCGCGCCCGCGAAGCAGTCCGGCACGTGGGTGCGCGCCTGGCCCGACGCGAAGTATTTCGACACGGACCGCATCCGCCGCCCCGAGCTCGAGCACCTGCTGCGCGCCAAGGCCGTGCTGCTCGCGGGCCTTTGCATGCGCCTCGTCGACGAGGCCTCGGGCGAGACGCTCGAGTGGAAGTACGAGGGCGGCATGGCGGCCTACCTGCAGGAGCAGCTCGCCGGCGAGGACGGCCTCGTGAGCCCGATCGTCGTGGGCGAATCCTTCGTGGCCGCGGGCGACGCGCTTTTCGCGGAGGGCGAGGGCGCCTCATGGGCGATCGCCTGGTGCGAGGGCGGCGGGGGCGGCGAGTCCTACGTGAACTTGATCCCCACCGTCGAGGGCGGCACGCACGAATCGGGACTCAAGAGCGGCGTCTTCGAATCGGTGCGCGAATTCTGCCTGCACCATGAACTGCTCACGCGGGGGGTGAACCTGCAGTCCGAGGACGTGTGGAAGCCCCTGCGCTTCGTGCTGTCGACGCGCCTGCTCGACCCGCAGTTCCAGGGGCAGACCAAGACCAAGCTGTCCTCGCGCGACGCGGTGAAGCTCGTCGCCTCGCGCCTGAAGGATCCGCTGGACGCCTGGCTCAACCAGCACGTGGAAGACGGCAAGAAGATCGCCGAGCTCGCCATCAAGGCCGCCGTGGCGCGGCAGAAGGCCGGCAAGGCCGCCGAGAAGCGCCGGGGCTCCGGCGTCGCGGTGCTGCCGGGCAAGCTCACCGACTGCGAGAGCGAGGAGACTTCGCGGAACGAACTCTTCCTCGTCGAGGGCGATTCGGCCGGCGGCTCCGCGCGCCAGGGCCGCGACCGCCACTTCCAGGCGATCCTCCCGCTGCGCGGCAAGATCCTCAACACGTTCGAGGTCGACCCCACGCAGATCTACGCCAACAACGAGGTGCACGACATCGCGGTGGCGCTGGGCATCGAGCCCCATGCGGTGGGCGATGCCGAGAAGGCCCTCGCGAACCTGCGCTACGGCAAGGTCATCATCATGGCCGACGCGGACGTCGACGGCTCGCACATCCAGACACTGCTGCTTGCGCTCTTCTTCCGCCACTTCCCGGGCCTGCTCGCGCGCGGCCACATCCACGTCGCCCAGCCGCCGCTTTACGTCGTGAAAGTCGAAGCGCAGGGCAAGAGCCGGCCCGAGCGTCGCCTCTACGCGCTGGACGAAGGCGAGCGCGACGCCATCCTCGTGAAGCTCGCGGACGAGAAGGTGCGCGAGAGCGCCATCCACGTCGGCCGCTTCAAGGGCCTGGGCGAGATGAACCCCGACGAGCTGCGCGAGACCACGATGAACCCGGACACGCGCCGCCTCCTTCCCCTCACCGTCACGACCGACGTCCTGGCCGACACCCACCGCATGTTCACGCTCCTCATGGGCAAGGGCGAGGCTTCCTCGCGCCGCAGCTGGATGGAAGAGCATGGCAACCGGGTGGAAGCCGATGTCTAAGCGAACCATGCCCGACGACAAGACCCCCGACCTGTTCTCGGCCGATCCCCCGGCCGCCCCGCCGCCGCCGCCCGGCATGCCCGCCGCCCCGGCCGCCTCGGGCGACGGCGAGATGCCCCTCGCCCAGTTCGCCGAAAGCGCCTATCTCGCCTACGCGATGAGCGTGGTGAAGGGCCGCGCGCTGCCGGCGGTGGAAGACGGCCAGAAGCCCGTGCAGCGCCGCATCCTCTATGCCATGCGCGAACTGGGCAACCGCCACGACGCGCCGTTCAAGAAGTCCGCGCGCATCGTCGGAGACGTGATCGGCAAGTACCATCCGCACGGCGATTCCGCGGTGTACGAAGCGGCCGTTCGGATGGCGCAGGATTTCACCCTGCGCTACCCGCTCATCCAGGGCCAGGGCAACTTCGGCTCGCGCGATGGCGACGGCGCCGCGGCCATGCGCTACACGGAAGTGCGCCTCACGAAGTTCGCCGAGGAGATCCTGCTCGCGGAGCTCGAGCGCGGCACGGTCGACTTCATCCCGACCTACGACGGCTCGCTCGAGGAGCCGCGCCTGCTGCCCGCGCGATTGCCCCTCGCGGTGCTGAACGGCGCCTCGGGCATCGCGGTGGGCATGGCGACGGAGATCCCGCCGCACAACCTGCGCGAGGTGGTGGAAGCCGCCGCCGTGGCGCTACGCAACGCGAAGGCCGCCGACGCCGAGATCCTCGCGTCGATTCCCGGCCCGGATTTCCCCGGCGGCGGCCAGATCATCTCGGCGCCCGAGGAGATCGCGAAGGCTTACGAGACGGGCCGCGGCGCCATCCGCGTGCGCGCGAAGTGGGTCCGCGAGAATCTCGCGCGCGGCCAGTACCGCATCGCCATCACCGAGATGCCGCCGGGCACCAACGCCGCCCGCGTGCTCTCGGAGATCGAGGAGCTCACCAACCCGAAGCCGCGCGCCGGGAAGAAGTCCGTTTCGGCGGAGGCGCAGGCACTCAAGGCCGCCGTGCTCGGCGTGCTGGAGACGGCGCGTGACGATTCGGACCGCGAGCACCCCGTACGCCTGGTCCTGGAGCCGCGCACCTCCCGCGTCACGCCCGAGGAGCTCATGAACCTGCTCCTCGCGCACACCTCGCTCGAGCAGAACGCGCCCGTGAACCTGGTGGCCATCGACCGCGAGGGCCGGCCGAAGCTCGCGGGCCTCGCGCACTGGATCCGCGAATGGGCGGCCTTCCGCCTCGTGGCGCTGGAGCGTCGGCTCGCCCACCGGCAGGGAGAGGTCGTCGACCGGCTGCACATCCTCGACGGCCGCATGATCGCCTTCCTCAACATCGACAAGGTGATCAAGGTCATCCGCAATTCGGACGAACCCAGGCCCGAGCTGATGCAGGCCTTCGCGCTGAGCGAGCGGCAGGCCGAGGACATCCTCGAGATCCGCCTTCGCCAGCTCGCGAAGCTCGAGGGCATCAAGATCGAGCGCGAGATCAAGGAACTGAAAGCCGAGCACGCGGAGCTGGAGAAGCTTCTCGCGAACGAGGGCGCGCGGCGCAAGCTCGCGGTGAAGGAACTGATGGCCGACGGCGAGAAATTCGGCGACGCGCGGCGCACCACCATCGAGGTCGCCGAGCGCGCGGCCGCGGCGCCGGTCGAATCGCTCTCGGACGAGCCGATCACCGTGATCTGCTCGAGGAACGGCTTCCTGCGCACGCGTACCGGCCACGGCATCGACGCGACGACGCTCTCCTGGAAGGAAGGCGATGGCGCGCTCGCGGTGCTCGAGACGCGCACGGTCCACCCGATCGTGCTGGTCGGGGCCAATGGCCGCACGTTCTGCGTGCGCGCCCTGGACCTGCCCGGCGGCAAGGGCGACGGCGTGCCCGCGACGTCGCTCGTGGAGCTGGCCGGGACACGCATCGTGGGCGTGCTCTCGGGCCCGGCCGAAACGCCGCTGCTGCTCGCCTCGAGCGGCGGCCAGGGGCTTCGCTGCCAGCTGGGCGATCTCGTCACGCGCCAGCGCGCGGGCAAGGCCTTCATGAACGTGCCCGAGGGCGAGCGCGTGCTCGAGCCCGTGGTGACGAAGGCGGATACGAAGGAAGTCGCAGCCCTCTCCGCGCAGGGGCGCCTCCTCGTCTTCCCGCTGGAGGAAGTGAATGCGCTCTCCGGCGGTGGCAAGGGCGTGATCCTCATGCGCCTTCACGAGGGCGAGGCGCTCGTGGGCGTGCGCTCCGTGTCCGGGCCCGTGAAGGTGCGAGGCAAGGGCCGCGGTGACAAGGTCACGGTCGTCACCGTCACCGGAGCCGATCTCGAGGCGGCGCGGGGTTCGCGCGCTCGCGCGGGCCGCGTGCTGCCGGGCTCGCTCAAGTCGGTCACCGGGTTCGCGGACCCGGCGGACGACACCACCACCAGGAGATACCCATGACCCTGAACGTCTTCGACAAGCCCGGGGCGAAGGTCCGCCTCGATGACATTCCCGCCGAGCCGCCCAAGGGCATGACGCGCGAGAAGGCCGCCAAGCGCTTCGCCGCCCTGGAGAAGGAGCTCTTCGAGCTGCAGGACGCGATGTTCGGCGCCAAGGTGAACAGCGTGCTCGTGGTGCTCCAGGGCCGCGACAGCGCGGGCAAGGACGGGGCCATCAAGCACGTGGTCGGCTGCCTCAACCCGCGAGGCGTCATCGTGACGTCGTTCGGCGTGCCGACCCCCGAGGAGCGGCAGCACGACTTCCTGTGGCGCGTGCACCGTCACGCCCCGCGGGCGGGCGAATTCTCGATCTTCAACCGCTCGCATTACGAGGACGTGCTCGTGGTCCGGGTGCATGGCCTCGCGCCCCCGGCCGTCTGGAGCGAGCGCTTCGGGCACATCCGCGATTTCGAGGAACTGCTGACCGAGCACGGCACGATCGTCCTCAAGTACTTCCTGCACATCTCGAAGAAGGAGCAGGAAGAGCGGCTCCTCGAGCGGGAAGAGTCGCCCGCGACGGCGTGGAAGCTCAATCCCGGCGACTGGAAGGAACGCGAGCACTGGGACGACTACACCGCGGCCTACGAGGACGCGATCTCGAAGACGGCGGCGAAGCACGCGCCCTGGACGGTGGTTCCGGCCAACGCCAAGTGGTACCGCAACCTGGTGATCGCCGAGTCGATCGTCGAGGCGCTCCGGAAGCGGCGCAAGGACTGGGATGAGACCCTGGTCGCCATGGGCAAGGCCGGGCGCGAGGGACTCGAGGCTTACCGCGCACAGCGGGCGGCGAGCGCGAAGGAACGCAAGGCGAAGCCGGCGCCGCCCCGCCGGACCCGGTGACCGAACCGGGCGTCAGGCGCGGCGCCTGAAAGCCACGCCGTCTCGCGATCCCGTCGGCGCGCCGCACTCCCACGCGATGTGCCCGCCCACGAAAACGCGCTCGATGCCGCGCGCCGGGCTGACGGGGCTTTCGAAAGTCGCGGTGTCGATCACCGTGTCGGCATCGAAGATCGTCAGGTCCGCCCGCATGCCGGGCTTCACGAAGCCGAGACCCTCGAGCCCGAAGCGTTCCGCCGTGAGCCCGGTCATCTTGCGCACGGCCGTCTCGAGGGAGAAGAGGCCCCGCTTGCGGCCGTAGTGCCCGAGCACGCGCGGAAAGGCGCCCCAGAGCCGCGGATGGGGGAACCGGTCGTGCGGCAAGCCGTCGGATCCGATCATCGTGCCGGGGTGCGCGAGGATGCGCTCGACGTCCGCTTCGTCCATGCTGAAGTAGATGGCCCCAGCGGGCTGCAGCTTCGCGATGGCGCCTTCGAGATCGAGCCCCCATTCGCGCGCGAGGTCGTCGAGGAATCGCCCCGCGCAGTCGGGCAGGGCCTGCGACCACGCGACAAGCACGCGCGAGGCCTGCCGGGCGGAGTCGATGCGCAGCACCGTGGAGGATGCCGCGTAGGGATAGCAGTCGATGCACACGTCGGCGCCGAGGGCGGCTTCGTCGATGTGCGCCAGGGTTTGCCGCGAGCGCCCAAAGTTGGTGCGGCCTTGCACCTTGTGGTGCGAGACGACTTGCCGGATGCCGAGTTCGCGCGCGATGCCGATCACCTCGTCGAGGGAATCGATCACGTGGTCGCCCTCGTCGCGGATGTGCGAGGCGACGACCGCGCCGGTGCCGCGCATAGGCTCGAGGACCCGAAGCACCTCGTCCCGCGTGGCCGCCCGGGCGGGTGCGTAGAAGGTGCCCGTGGAGACACCCAGCGCGCCGGCCGCGAGCGCCTGCGCCACGTGGGCGCGCATGGCCTCGATCTCGCCCGCGTCGGCCTCCCGATCGAGCGATGCCATCGTCACGGCGCGGAGCGTCGTGAGGCCCACGAGCACGGCGGCGTTGATGGCCGGCGGGTCGCGCTCCAGCGCGGCGAAGTAGTCGGCGAGCGATTCGAAGAACGGGCCGTCGCCGCCCGCGACCAGGTTCAGGGGCGGCACGGGTTCGCGCCGCCCGAGCGGTGCGAGGCTGATGCCGCAGTTGCCGACGACGACGGTCGTGACGCCCTGGCTCAGCTTGGGCGCCATGCCCGGGTCCGTGAAGAGCAGGCGGTCGTCGTGGGTGTGGGCGTCGATGAAGCCGGGGGCGACGACGAGCCCCGCGACGTCCAGGACGCGCGCCGAGCCCGTGGCGGGCACCTCGCCCACGGCCACGATGCGATCGCCGGTGATGGCCACGTCGGCGCGCCGGGGCGGGCCGCCCGTGCCGTCCACGACGGTGCCACCGCGAAGGAGTAGGTCTACCATGATGGGCGGGGTCGATTGCGGGAGGGGCCAGTGTCGGGCTTGCCGGGCCCCTTGGCAATCGGAGTATCTTGTCGCTGGTATGTCCCTTGCTTAGACTCGCGAGGCGGGCTCCCACCGGCCCGCCCGCTCTCACCGTTCCCCTGGCATCGAAAGGTCGCACTCATGACATTCCCCCGCATCGCTTCCGGCCGGCAACTCGCCGCCGCCGTCCTCGGTTGCTGTCTCCTCCTGCCCGGCGCGGCGCTCGCGCAATCGGGCAAGACGCTCAAGTTCATCCCCGAGGCGGACCTGCGCATCCTCGACCCGATCGTCACCACCGCGTACATCACGCGCAATTACGGCTACATGGTGTTCGACGTGCTGCTCGCCGTGGACGAGAAGTTCCAGATCCAGCCGCAGATGCTCGAGAAGTACGAGGTCTCCGCGGACAAGATCACCTACACCTTCACGCTGCGCGACGGCCTCAAGTTCCACGACGGCGCGCCGGTGCGCTCGGCCGACTGCATCGCCTCGATCGAGCGCTGGGCCAAGCGCGACGTGTTCGGCCAGAAGCTCGGCGATCTCACGGATTCCTGGACGGCCGTGAACGCGAAGACCTTCCGCCTCAAGCTCAAGAAGCCCTTCCCGTACGTCCTGGACGCGCTCGCGAAGCCTTCCTCCAACGTGCCCTTCATCATGCCCGAGCGCATGGCGAAGACCGACGCGAGCACCCCCGTCACCGAATCGATCGGCTCCGGCCCCTTCAAGTTCGTGAAGGCCGAGTGGGTGCCGGGCAACAAGGTCGTGTTCGTGAAGAACGCCGACTACGTGCCGCGCAAGGAAGCGCCGTCCTGGGGCGCCGGCGGCAAGGTCGCCAAGGTGGACCGCGTGGAATGGATCTACATCCCCGATTCCGCCACGGCCGCCGCGGCGCTGAATGCGGGCGAGGTGGACTGGTGGCAGCAGATGCCGCCGGACCTGATCCCGCTCCTCGCCAAGAACAAGGACGTGAAGATCGAGAACACGGATCCGCTGGGCTCCATCGGCCTGCTGCGCTTCAACCACCTGCAGCCCCCGTTCAACAACGTGAAGCTTCGCGAGGCAGTCCTCGCCGTGGTCAACCAGAACGACTACGCCATCGCCATCGCGGGCGACCCCAAGAACGGCAAGCCCTGTGCCTCGTTCTTCACCTGCGGCACGCCGCTCGCCAACAGCGCGGGCTCCACGGTCCTCACCGGCAAGCGCGACTTCGAGCGCGCCAAGGCCCTGGTCAAGGAATCGGGCTACAAGGGCGAGAAGGTCATCATCCTCGACGCGACGGACCAGCCCATCGTCCACTCGCAGGCCCTGGTAACGGCCGACCTGCTCAAGAAGATCGGCATCAACGCCGAGCTCGCCGCGAGCGACTGGGGCACGGTCATCACGCGCCGCGCCTCCAAGGAGCCGGTGGAGAAGGGCGGCTGGAGCATCCTGCACACGTGGTTCGTGGGTCCGGACATCGTGAGCCCCGCGCTCAACTCGCCCCTGCGCGGTGCCGGCGAGAAGAGCTGGTTCGGCTGGCCCAACGACCCGAAGCTCGAGGAACTGCGCGACAAGTGGTTCGACGCCCCCACCCTCGCGGACCAGAAGAAGGCCGCCGAGGAGCTGCAGCTGCAGGGCTGGAAGACGATCCCCTACATCCCGACGGCGCAGCTCATCATCCCGACGGCGTATCGCAGCAACATCCCCGGCATCATCAAGAGCCCGGTGACCTTCCTGTGGAACGTGGAGAAGAAGTAATCGCGCTTCCGCTCCGCCGGTAACGCGCTGTGCTCGGCTACACCCTGCGTCGTCTCGCCGCGACCATCCCCGTCATGGGGGTGGTCGCGCTCTTCGTCTTTTCGCTGCTCTACCTGAGCCCGGGCGACCCGGCGGCCATCATCGCCGGCGACATCGCCACCGAAGAGGACATCGCGAAGATCCGCGCGCGCCTGGGTCTCGACCAGCCCTATTTCATCCGCTTCGGCACCTGGCTCTGGGCCCTCGCGCAGGGCGACCTGGGCACTTCCATCTTCACCGGGCTCCCGGTCACCACGCTCATCGGCCAGCGGCTCGAGCCCACGCTCGCGCTCACCCTGTGCACGCTGGTGGTGGCCGTGGCGCTCGCCGTGCCCCTGGGCGTCATCGCGGCGGCGCGCGCCGGCGGCTGGATCGACCGCGTGGTGATGGCCGTCTCCGTGGTGGGCTTCTCGGTGCCGGTCTTCGTGCTCGCGTACGGCCTGGTGCTGCTCTTCGCCGTGCAGCTGGAGTGGCTGCCGGTGCAGGGCTACACGCCGCTCAAGGAGGGCTTCTGGCCGTTCCTGCGCCACATGATCCTGCCGTCGGTGGCCCTGGGCCTCACCTACATGGCGCTCATCGCGCGAATCACCCGCGCGAGCATGCTCGACGTCCTCTCGCAGGACTACGTCCGCACCGCCCACGCGAAGGGCCTCGCGCCCGGCACGGTGCTGGTGCGCCACGCGCTCAAGAACGCGGCCGTGCCCATCGTCACCATCATCGGCATCGGCATCGCCCTGCTGATCGGGGGCGTGGTGGTCACGGAGACGGTCTTCGCGATTCCCGGCATCGGCCGCCTCGTCGTCGACGCGATCCTGCGCCGCGACTACCCCATCATCCAGGGCGTGACGCTGCTCTTCTCGGCCGTCTACGTCCTCGTGAACCTGCTGGTCGACCTGAGCTACGTGTTCTTCGACCCGAGGATCCGCTATTGAACGCGGCCCATGGCTGAGGCCAATCCCGCCAGCCCGCCCGTGGTGACGCCGGTGAATTCCGGCACCGCCTGGCGGCGGCTGGGCGCCGCGCTGCGCCGCCACCCCACCGCCATCGCCGGTGGCGTCACGCTGCTCGTCATGATCCTGGTCGCCGTGCTGGCCCCGTGGCTGGGCACCGTCGATCCGACGGACGTCTCCCCCATCCGGCGCCTGAAGCCCCCGTCGGCGGAGTACTGGTTCGGCACGGACATGCTCGGGCGCGACGTCTACAGCCGCGTGATCTACGGCACGCGGGTCTCGCTCACGGTCGGCCTCGCGGTGGCCTTCGTCGCGACGCTCATCGGCCTGGCCATCGGGCTCGTCACGGGCTTCGTGCGCTGGCTGGACGCCATCGTGATGCGCGTGATGGATGGCCTCATGTCCATTCCCTCCGTGCTCCTCGCCATTGCGCTCATCGCGCTCACCAAGGCGAGCCTCACGAACGTGATCGCCGCCATCGCCATCGCGGAGATCCCGCGCGTGGTCCGGCTCGTGCGCAGCCTCGTGCTGCAGCTTCGCGAGCAGCCCTACGTCGAGGCGGCGGTGGCCTCGGGCACGCGCGTGCCGATGATCCTCCTTCGCCACATCCTGCCCAACACCGTGGCCCCGCTGCTCGTCCAGGCCACCTACATCTGCGCCTCCGCGATGATCACCGAGGCCATCCTGTCGTTCATCGGCGCCGGCACGCCGCCCAACATCCCGAGCTGGGGCAACATCATGGCCGAGTCGCGCAGCCTCATCCAGATCGCCGGCACCATCCTGCTCTTCCCCGGCATCTTCCTGTCGCTCACGGTGCTGTCGGTGAACCTGCTGGGCGACGGCATGCGCGATGCGCTCGATCCCCGTCTCGCGAGGCGCCTGTGACCGAGCCGCTCCTCAAGGTCGAGAACCTGCGCACGCATTTCTTCACGCGCGACGGCGTCGTGCGCGCCGTGGACGGCGTTTCCTTCCACGTGAACCCCGGCGAGACGCTCGCCATCGTGGGCGAATCGGGCTGCGGCAAGAGCGTCACCTCGCTCTCGATCCTGCGCCTGCTGCCCACGCCGCCCGCGAAGATCGTCGAGGGCCGCATCGACTTCGCCGGCCGCAATCTCGTGGAGCTGCCGGAGCCGGAGATGCGCAGGATCCGCGGCAACGAGATCTCGATGATCTTCCAGGAGCCGATGACCTCGCTCAACCCGGTGCTCACCGTCGGCCGGCAGATCACGGAGACCCTTCGCGTGCACCGCGGCATGGATGCCGCGGCGGCGAACGCGCGGGCGCTGGAATGCCTCGGGCAGGTCCGCATTCCCGAGCCCGCCCGGCGCATGACGCAGTACCCGCACGAGCTCTCCGGCGGCATGCGCCAGCGCGTGATGATCGCGATGGCGCTCGCCTGCGGGCCGCGCCTGCTCATCGCCGACGAGCCGACCACCGCGCTCGACGTCACCATCCAGGCGCAGATCCTGGACCTGATGCGCCTGCTTCGCGAGGAGACGGGCGCCTCGATCGTCCTCATCACGCACGACCTCGGCGTGGTCGCCGAGATGGCGCACCGCGTGGTCGTCATGTACGCCGGCCGCAAGGTGGAGGAAGCGCCGGTCGAAGGCATCTTCGAGCGTCCGCTGCACCCCTACACGCGGGGCCTGCTGGGCTCCATGCCACACCTGGGCGATTCGCTCGTGCAGGAAAAGCGGCTTCGCCTCGTCGAGATCCCGGGCATGGTGCCGTCCCTGCGCGAGGAGACGGCGGGCTGCCTCTTCGCGCCGCGCTGCCCGCACGCGACCGCCCGGTGCCGCGCCGAGGTGCCGCCGATGCACGAGTACCTGCCGGGGCACGGCGCCGCTTGCTGGGAGGCGGGCGCCTTCCTCGAGTCGGGACGCCCGAAGCCGGAGGCCGCATGAGCGAAACGGCGAGCGTCCCGGCCCCGGCCACCTTGCCGACGCCCGGCAACGCACTTCTCGAGGTGCAGGGCCTGCGCAAGTATTACCCGACGCGCCAGGGCCTCTTCGCCGCCGGCGCGCCCAAGGTGCACGCGGTCGACGGCGTGAGCTTCTGGATCCGCGAGGGCGAGACGCTCGGCCTCGTCGGCGAATCGGGCTGCGGCAAGTCCACCACGGGCAAGCTCATCCTGCGGCTCCAGGACCCGAGCGCGGGCAGCATCCAGTGGCGCGGTCGCGAGATCACGGACCTGAACGCGGGCGAGATGCGCATCATCCGCAAGGAGCTGCAGGCCGTCTTCCAGGACCCGTACGCCTCGCTCAACCCGCGCATGCGCGCCGGCGAGATCGTGGCCGAGCCGCTGCGCAACTTCGGCGAGATGACCGGCAGCGAGCGCAAGGAACGCGTCGCGCAACTCTTCGCACGCGTGGGACTTCGCCCCGACCAGCTCGTGAAGTACCCGTACGAGTTCTCCGGCGGGCAGCGCCAGCGCCTGGGCATCGCGCGCGCCCTGTCCGTGAACCCGAAGCTCATCGTCTGCGACGAGCCGGTCTCGGCGCTCGACGTCTCCGTGCAGGCGCAGGTGATCAACCTGCTCATGGACCTGCAGGAGGAGCTGGGCCTTTCCTACCTTTTCATCGCGCACGACCTCGCCGTGGTTGAGCACATCAGCCACCGCGTGGCCGTGATGTACCTGGGCAAGGTCGTGGAGATCGCGCCCAAGCGGACGATCTTCACCGCGCCCGCGCATCCGTACACCGAGGCGCTGCTGGAAGCCGTGCCCGTGGCATCGCCCGGCCTGCGGCGCGCGCGCAAGGTGCTGGGCGGCGACGTGCCGAGCCCGATCAACCCGCCTTCCGGTTGCCGGTTCCACACGCGCTGCCCCTACGTGGAGGCGCGTTGCCGCGAAGTGGAGCCGCCCCTCGTGGCCATCGCACCGGACCACCTCGTCGCCTGCCACCTGCGGCCCGGCAGTATCATGACGGATCCCGCTTCCGGTCCGACTCCCGCTGCATGACGCTCCGCCCGAATTCCTCCGCCCGCGCCTTTCGCAACCCCGCCGCCGCCCCTCCTTCCGAGCCGTACGGCCCGGCGCGCTCGCGCGGCCTGAACGCCGAAGGGTTCGCCGCCGCGTTCGCCGGGATTTCCCGCTGGCCGGGCTACGCGGCCACACCCCTCGTCGAATTGCCCGCCCTCGCGCGCGAGATGGGCCTCGCCAGGCTCTGGTACAAGGACGAGCGATCGCGCTTCGGCCTGAAGAGTTTCAAGGCCCTGGGCGGCGCCTATGCCGTCGCGAACGTGCTGCGCGCGAAGGTGGCCGCGGCCCTCGGGCGCGACGTACCCGGTGGTGAACTCGTGGACGGCCGGCATGCCGCTCTCGTCGCGAAAGAGACGGTCACCTGCGCGACGGACGGCAACCACGGCCGCTCGGTCGCGTGGGGCGCGCGCCTCTTCGGGTGCCGCTGCGTGATCTACGTGCACGAGACCGTCTCGCAGGGCCGGCGCGACGCCATCGCCGCCTATGGCGCCGAGGTCGTGGAGGTGAAGGGCACCTACGACGACGCGGTTCGCCACGCCGCGGCGCAGGCGGCCGCCCACGGCTGGACCGTCGTCTCGGACACCTCCTATCCGGGCTACACCGCCATCCCCACCGACGTGATGCACGGCTACGGCGTGATGGCCGAGGAGGTCGCGGCGCAACTCGGCGAGGTGCCGCCGACGCACGTGCTCGTGCAGGCCGGCGTGGGTGCGTTCGCGGGCGCGATGTGCGCCCACTTCTGGATCCGCTGGGGCGAACGCCGTCCGCGCTTCGTCGTCGTCGAACCGCTGGAGGCCGACTGCATCTACAGGAGCCTCGAGGCGGGTCATCCCGTCGTCGTGGGCGGGGCGCTCGATACCGCCATGGCCGGGCTCGCCTGCGGTGAAGTGTCCGAGCTCGCGTGGCCCATCCTGTCGGGGGGTGCGAACGTCGCCGTCGCCATCGGGGACGAGGACGCCTTCGCGGCCATGCGCCGCCTCGCGAATCCCACCGACAGCGACCCCGCGGTCGTCTCCGGCGAGACGGGCGGGGCGGGCCTGGGAGCCCTCATCGCCGCTGCGCGCGATCCCGCGATCCGCTCGGCGCTGGACCTCGAGCCGAATTCCCGCGTGCTCATCCTCGGCAGCGAGGGCGACACGGATCCCGTCATCTACCGCACGATCGTCGGCCGCAGCGCCGAGGAGGTACTCGCATGACCCCCGCCACGCCCGATCGCATCGACACCCTCCGCATCGACGGCATGCGCCTCCTGGATCGCCTGGCGGCCATGGCCCGGATCGGCTGGAAGGACAACGCCTGCTGCCGCCTCGCCCTCACCGACGAGGACCGCGAGGGCCGCGACCAGCTCGTGGCCTGGATGAAGGCGGCCGGGCTCACGGTCTCGATCGACCCGGTGGGCAACATCTTCGGGCTGCGCCCGGGCACCGACCCTTCCGCCGCGCCGGTGATGACGGGCTCGCACATCGACACCGTGCGCACCGGCGGCAAGTACGACGGCAACCTCGGCGTGCTGGGCGGGCTGGAAGTCGCGATGACGCTCAACGATGCCGGCGTGAAGACCCGCCGGGGTCTCGTCGTCGCCGCCTTCTCGAACGAGGAGGGCGCGCGCTTCCACCCGGACATCCTGGGCTCCATGGTCTTCGCGGGCGGGCTCACGCTCGAGGAGGCCTACGGCACGGTCGCCATCGACGGCAAGCGCTATGGCGAAGAGCTGGACCGCATCGGCTACCGCGGCGACGCCCCCGTGCCGGCGTTCGAGCCGCACGCGTACGTCGAGCTGCACATCGAGCAGGGCCCCATCCTGGACATCGAGGGCGTCACCATCGGCGCCGTGAGGAATCTCCAGGGCATCTCGTGGCAGGAAGTGTCCATCGTCGGGCAGTCCAACCACGCGGGCACCACGCCCATGCACCTGCGGCGGGACGCAGGCTACTGCGCGGCGGCCATCGGCATGGAACTGCGCGCGATCGCGAGGGAGATGGGCGGCAGCCAGGTGTGCACGATGGGCGCGGCGAACCTGCACCCGAACCTCATCAACGTGATCGCGGCGCGTGCGCTCGTCACGGTGGACATCCGCAACACGTCCGAGGAGCTGCTGCAGAAGGCCGAGAAGCGCTTCGCGGATTTTCTCGTGCGCCTGGCATCGGAAGAGAAGGTCACCATCACCACCAAGTCCCTGGCGCGCTTCCAGCCCGTGAAGTTCGACGACGGCGTCGCGGACCTCATCGCGCGCCACGCCCGGGCCCTGGGCCTTTCCTGCCGCGACATGACCTCCGGCGCCGGCCACGACGCGCAGATGCTGGCGCGGATGTGCCCGTCGGCGATGATCTTCGTTCCCTCGGTGAAGGGCATCAGCCACAACGGCGCCGAACACACGGAGCCCGAAGACCTCGAAGCCGGCGCGAACGTCCTGCTTCAGAGCCTGGTCGAACTGGCCGCATGAGCCGGGTCGTCACCGTCGGCGCGGCGCAGCTCGGGCCGATCGCGCGAGCGGAAACGCGAACGCAGGTCGTGGCTCGGATGGTCGCGATGCTGCACGAAGCGAAAAGGCACGGCGTGGACCTCGTCGTCTTTCCCGAGCTCGCGCTCACGACGTTCTTTCCACGCTGGTATTTCGAGCGGCAGGAGGAGGTCGACGCCTTCTTCGAGCGCGAGATGCCCGGCCCGGAGACGAAGCCCCTTTTCGAGGAAGCCCGGACGCTCGGCATCGGCTTCTATCTCGGCTACGCGGAACTGGCGCACGAGGATGGCCGCGTTCGCCGCTTCAACACGGCGGTGCTCGTGGACCGCCGGGGCGGCATCGTCGGCAAGTACCGCAAGATCCACCTGCCGGGCCACGCGGAGCACGAACCGTGGCGCGCCTTCCAGCACCTGGAGAAGCGCTATTTCGAGCGCGGCGACCTGGGCTGGCCCGTCTTCCGCGTGGAGCTCGCGGCGGGCGTGACGGGCCTCGTGGGCATGGCGATCTGCAACGACCGCCGCTGGCCCGAAACCTACCGCGTGATGGGCCTGCAGGGCGTGGAGATGATCCTCATCGGCTACAACACGCCGGTGCACAATCCGCCCGCGCCGGACCACGATGCGCTCTCGCACTTCCACAACGAACTCGTGATGCAGGCGGGCGCCTACCAGAACGGCACCTGGGTCGTGGGAGTCGCCAAGGCCGGCAGGGAGGAAGGCGTCGAGCAGATCGGCAACTCGATCGTCGCCGCGCCCTCGGGCGAGATCGTGGCGGCCTGCACGACGACGGGCGACGAGCTCGCCATCGCCCGCTGCGACCTCGACCGCACGCTCTCCTACAAGAACACCACCTTCAATTTCGCGCGGCACCGCGAACCCGAGATGTACGGGATGATCGTGGAGCGCAAGGGCGCGATCCCGCCCCCCTGAGGAGGTCCGCGTGGAACCCGGCGACCTGCGCAGCGCCCGCGACGCCGTCGAGCCCTACCGCACCAAGGACGGCTCGCTCATCCGCGAGTTGATGCATCCGTCCGTGCAGGGCAACCGCGCGCAAAGCCTCGCCGAGGCCACGATTCCCGCCAACGGCCGAACCCTCCTGCACCGCCACCGCGCGACCGAGGAGATCTACCACGTGACCGCGGGCACGGGCTGGGTGTGGATCGCGGAGCGCTGGCATGCCGTCGTGCCGGGCGATTCCCTCGGCATCCCGCCGGGGACGGCGCACTGCGCGCAGGCGGGTGCCGAAGCCGCGCTCGTCATTTTGTGCGCCTGCAGCCCGGCCTACTCGCACGAGGACACCGAACTCCTCGCGGGCGACGTTCCGCCGCCGCCAGAATGAGTTTCCGCCCCACCTCCCGGAGAATTCGAAAATGAAGAAGATCTTCGCCGCCGTCGCCGCGCCGCCCCTGCAGGCACGGGGATACCCCATGCGCGCCATCGCGATGATCGTCCCGCAGGCCGCGGCCAAGGCACGGAAGGACGGCGACACGCTCCTCTTGACCATCAGCAGCTCCCAGGCCATCAGCCCCGCGCGCTGCAAGGTGCCGGGCTTCGATCCCGTGAAGGCCTCGGGTGCGACGGTGAACTGAACGCGCCGCTCTCAGGCGGACTCGATCAACGAGGCGAGGTCGCGCTCCAGCAGGCTTTCGTCACCCGCGTTGAGGGCGACGAGGCAGCGCAGGTTGGTGATGCTGTCGAGCCCGATCTCCAGGCACTGGATGCCCAGGCGCCCGTCGGTGGCATGAGCCACCACGCCTGCCATGCGGATCATGTGCTCTTCGTCGCCCAGGTGGACGGCCAGCGCGCAGGGCGTTCCGGGCGGCGCGTCGAGCGCCGTCCCGTCCTCGACGAGGGCGCCGTTGAGCGAGATGTCGATGAGGACGCAGTCGCGCGGGATGCCTTCGCAGGCGAGCGTGACCTGGGTGTGGAACGGCACGCGCGTGAAGCGGCGCCGCGAAGGCTGGGGTGGGTTCACGGGCGGCATGGATGTCTCGATTGCCGTGCCCACGCCCCGGCGGGGCGCGCGGCCGGTACCTTCTTCAACGGCCGCGCGCCGACGGACTTGAGCCCCTCGGGGGGGATCAACCCATGCAGAACACGTTGAGCTTGTTGCCGTCCGGGTCGCGGAAGTAGCCGGCGTAGAAGCCTTCGCCGCGCGGCCCGGCGGGGCCCTCGTCCTTCGCGCCGAGTTCCATCGCCTTCCGGTAGACGCGGTCGACCATTTCCTTCGAGTTCACGGCGAGGGCGACCATCGTCCCGTTGCCGGCCGTGGCGGGCTTCTTGTCGTACGGGATGCCGACGGCGAGCCCCGGCTGTTCCATTGATACGCCCCAGGCGATGCTGGTGCCGAAATCCATCAGCCGCTTGGCGCCCACTTCCGCGAGGAGTGCGTCGTAGAAGGCCTTGGCGCGTTCGAAATCGTTGGTGCCGAGCATCACGTAGCCGATCATGGTCCTTGTTCTCCGGAGGGTGGGAGAGCGAGTGTATTCCGGCGCCGCGCCGGAATCGAGAACCGCAACAAACCGTGACGCCAAAGAAAAACGGCAGCCGAGGCTGCCGTTTTCTTTGCTGAGGGGAGCGGCCTAGATCGGCTTGATCGCCGTCGCCTGCTTGCCCTTGGGGCCCTGCTTGATCTCGAATTCCACCTTCTGGTTTTCCTTGAGCGACTTGAAGCCCGCCGCCTGGATTTCCGAGAAGTGCGCGAAGAGGTCTTCTCCGCCGCCATCCGGGGTGATGAAGCCGAAGCCCTTGGCGTCGTTGAACCACTTGACGGTACCGGTTGCCATGTCTGATTCCTTTACAAATTGATGTGATGAATTGCGGGCTTGGCCCGCGAACCGCGTGCGAAACAGGGAGGCTATCCGGGACCGCAAGAGCGCGCCGGGAACCCGGCGGCACATGAGTTACAGCTAGTCGACTGATTCACCGCAGGAGCAATGATACATGAATCAAGGACCTAGAGAAGTTTCTTCGCGAAACGGCCCGGCAGGCCGGTCCGGGCCCCGCTCAGGGTTTCCCGCCTGCCGCCTTGGCGTCCACCGTGTCCTGGTAGGCCTTCATGCGCTTGAGGAATTCCGTCCAGTCGACCGGCCCCTCGGCAAAGCGCTTCTGGAGATTGGCGAGCACGTTGTTCCAGGCGCCGTCGAAGTACTTGAACGACTGGTCCCACTGGCCGCCCTCGCCCCAGCCGCCGTGGACCAGGCGCACCTCGGTCTCGTTGGCCGAAAGGGACTTCAGGCGGACCTGGATGCTGGTGCGATGGGGGCGGACCTCGGCCAGGTGCGGCGGCGAATTCCAGGTGAAGGAGATCATCGTGGGTTCCTGCACGGCGAGCACGACCATGTCGTCGGCGCCCTTGAGGCCCGGCTTCGCGTACGGGTTGAAGTAGACCTCGAAGGGGCCGCCCGGCCGGGCCTCGATCCGGGCGTCGGGCGCGAAGAACGACTTGATGCCGTCCGTCGTGGTCCACGCCTTCCAGGCCGCGTCGATCGGCGCCTTGACGACGACGCGCTTCACGAGGGTGCGGTCGGGGTCGGCGCCCTGCGCCGCGACGCAAGTGGGCAGGGTGGCCAGCAGGAGGGCGGAAAGCAGGGTGGCGAGGGCATGTCTCATGGTTTCTCCTAGGCCTGGTCGTAGGCGGCGCGCAGCCACCCGATGAGTTCGCCGTCGATCTCGGCGGCCTTCGTGATGCGCACGCGGTGGCTCACCATGGCGTTGAAGCTGCCGGAGGCTTCCAGGCGCCCCTTCGCGGCGACACCCTTCAGGTTGATGCCGATGTCCAGGCGGTCCGCGGTGGAGGGCTGCACGAGGCCGAACTGCTTCTTGCGGCGAAGGCTCACGTACGCCTTCTTGGGCGAGAACTCGACGTCCGCGCCGAACTTCGCGATCTCCTTCGCGAGCTTGTCCCAGGCGGGCTTGAGCGCTGCCTTCGCGCCCGCGTACTGGGCCGCCACGAGATCCTCGCCGGCCGGCTCCGGGGCTTCGCCCGCGAGCGTGCGCTGGGCGGCGAGGTTCGCGTAGCCGTGCCCCAGGCCGTGCTTTTCCTTGAGCCACTTCACGATCTCGCCGTGCTTCGCGAGCTTCTCCTTGCGCGCGAGGGCGACCCACGCCTCGAGGGGCTTGCCGGTGTTCTTCTCGTAGTTCGCGATCATCGTGGCGATCGCGGCATCGACGGTGTTCGCCATGGAATTCTCCTAGTCGAGTGGCCAGTTTTCAGATTTCGATTTCGCGGGCAGCACGAACTCGAGCGCCCCGAACATCGCGTACATGAGGCGCGTTCCGAACGGGGGCCTGCCCGTTTCCACGATCGCCTTCAGGTTCTTCAGGATGAAGTCGCCGCCCTTCATCATCTCGTTCTCGGTCTTCGTGCCCGCCGGGATGTTGTCGACGGTGAGCGTCACCTCGACGCCGCCCTCGACCTTCTTCAGGTCGTAGACGACGGTGCAGAAGGGATCGCCGTGCGCGGTGAACTGGTGCGTGTGGACGAAGCGCCGGGGCGGGTCGACTTCCATCACCTCACCGCGCACGACGGCGTACTTGCCGCTCACCGTGCGCATCTGCATCTTGCGGCCGCGCACGAGGCCCGTGCCGGCGCCGCCGAGGGTGAGCATGGAGTTGAACACGGCGCCCTGGGGCTCGCCGGTCTTGGTGAGCTCGCGGTACACCGCTTCCATCGAGCCGTTGATGACGATGCGGAATACCGCCTTCTTCCCCTCAGCCACGCTTGCCTCCCTTCCTCGCCGTGATGGGCACCGGGGCGTTCTCGAGCGTGTATTTCATCCGCGCGAGACGCCCCGCCCAGTAGTCGCTGAACTCGGTGGTCCAGCGGTCGTAGATCATGTGGATCGGCACCGGGTTGAACCACAGGAGCCGCTCCCGCCCGGCCTTCTCGGAGACGACGAGGTTGGCGCCCTCGAGCGCCGCCAGGTGCTTCATCACCGCCACGCGCCCCATGTCGTCGAAGAACGCGCACACGCGGTTCACGTTGGCGCCGGGCTCGCGCTTGAGCACGTCGAGGATGCGCCGGCGCGGCTCGCTCGCGAGGGCGGCGAACACGGCATCCATCTCGTCGGGCTGGAGGGGCGGGACCATATGTAACCAGAAGGTGACATGACGGCCGGGCCGAAGTCAAGGGCCCGGCGGTAACCCGGCGTTACGGTTTCTTGCGGCGGGGTGCGGGGGGCCGGCGAGCGGCCTTGGGGGCGGGGAGGGTGGCGAGGCCCCGGAAGTAGGTATCGACGAGGCTGGCGGCGTGGCGCTCGAGCGAGAAGCTCTTCGGGTCGAGCACCCAGTTGGCGATGAGCCCGGAGACGAGGGAAAGCGCGCCCAGGGCGGCTTCCTTCGCATTGAGGCCCGGGGGGAGGGCGCCGGCCGCCGCGCAGGCCTTGAAGCCCTTCTCGATCTGGCGAAGGCAATCCTGCTGGCTCGCGATGTGGCGCTCGCGGACATTGGCCGCGTCGCCCACGTATTCGCACTTGTGGTACGCGATGTCGAAGACGCGCTGCAGGTGCTTGTCGCGGGCGGTGCGCAGCAGCACGTCCGTGGTGCAGAGCTTCAGGAGGGCGAGCGGATCGG
Source organism: Betaproteobacteria bacterium (assembly GCA_016711875.1). Classification (GTDB taxonomy): domain Bacteria; phylum Pseudomonadota; class Gammaproteobacteria; order Burkholderiales; family Usitatibacteraceae; genus FEB-7. Next base: position 161,008 of record JADJSD010000006.1, read on the forward strand.
CCGCCACGCCGTCGCCCGCGGCCGCGAGGATGTCCTCGAGCGGCAGGGTGACGCGGTCCATCATGGCCTCGAAGAGATCGGCCTTGTCCTTGAAGTGCCAGTAGATGGCGCCGCGCGTGACGCCCGCCACCTGCGCGATCTCCGCGAGCGACGAGTGGGCCACGCCCTTTTCGTGAAAGACGGTCTCGGCCGCATCGAGGATGCTGCCGCGTGTCTCCTGCGCTGCTTCCTTCGTCCGGCGCGCCATCCGGTTTCTCCTGGTGACGGAAACTGTAACGAGCGCCGTGTCTTTTCTGTTGACATACATGCACGGCTGTATGTATCGTAGCATACATCCACCGTTGTATGTAAGTGCTGCGTGACACCCGCCCCGCCGACACCCGTCCGGCCGGAGCCTTCCCACGAGGAACCCCCATGCTTGTGCCCGCCCGCCGCATCGCCGTCCCCTTTTCTTGCCCTCAGCGCCGCCGCGCTCGTCGCCGCCTGCGGCCCCCAGGGCGGCCCGCCTCCCGGTGGCTTCCCCCCCGCCGTCGTCGCGGTGCAGGAGGTGAAGCCCGCCGCCCGTCCCATCGAATTCGAGTTCCCCGCCCAGACGGCCGGTTCGCGGGAAGTCGAGGTGCGCGCGCGCGTGACCGGCATCCTGCACAAGCGCAACTACGAGGAGGGCGCCCGCGTCGCGGCCGGCCAGTCCCTCTTCACGATCGACCCGGTGCCCTTCGAGGCCGCGCTCGCCCGGTCGGAAGCCGATGCCGTCGCCGCCGAGGCGCAATTCAACCAGGCCTCGCGCAACGCGAAGCGCTACAAGCCGCTGTGGGAGACGAAGGCCGTCTCGCAGAAGGAATACGACGATGCCGTCTCCGCCGAGGAGATCGCCGCGGCGCAGCTCAAGGCCGCGAAGGCCCGCCTCACGGAAGCGAAGCTGAACGTGACCTACACGCGCGTCGAGTCGCCCATCCCGGGCGTCACCAGCCGCGCGCTCAAGAGCGAGGGCAGCCTCGTCTCCGGGCCGGACGTGCTCCTCACGACCGTCACGCAGACGGACCCGATGTACGTGAATTTCGGCCTTTCCGAATCCGAGCAGACGCGCCTCGCACGCGACGCCGCGGCCGGCAAGCTCCAGCTCCCGAAGGACGGCAAGTTCGAGGTGGTCCTGCGCTTCGAGGACGGCACCACCTACGCGAAGCCCGGGCGCCTCGCCTTTTCGGACGTGCGCGTCTCCGGCAGCACCGGCACCTCCGACGCGCGCGCCGAAATGCCCAATGCCGACGGGCGCCTTCGCCCCGGCCAGTTCGTTCGCGCCATCCTCAAGGGCGCCGTGCGTCCCGATGCCATCGCGGTCCCCCAGCGCGCCGTGATGGAAGGTCCGCAGGGCAAGATGGTCTATGTGCTCGGCGCCGAGTCGAAGGCCGAGCCGCGCCCCGTCACGGTCGGCGAGTGGAGCGGCACGGACTGGATCATCCTCGAAGGCCTCAAGCCCGGCGACAAGGTCATCGTCGACGGGCTCATGAAGGTGTTCCCCGGCGGTGCCGTGCAGGTGGGCGATCCGAACCAGCCCCCGCCCGGCGCTCCCGGAGCCCCGAAGAAGGCCGACGCGAAGCCCGAAGCCAAGGGCGACGCGAAGCCCCAAGAGAAGAAGTAAGGGAGCACCCCCGCCATGTTCTCCCGCTTCTTCATCGACCGCCCGATCTTCGCGGCGGTCCTGTCGATCTTCATCGTGATCGCGGGCCTCGCCGGCATGCGATCGCTGCCCATCGCCCAGTACCCGGAGATCGCCCCGCCCGTGGTGCTCGTGCGCGCCGTCTACCCCGGCGCCTCGGCCGAGACGCTCGAGCAGACGGTCGCCGCGCCCCTCGAGAACGCCATCAACGGCATCGAGGACATGCTCTACATGAACTCCACCTCGTCCTCCTCGGGCGTGGTGGAGATCTACGTCACCTTCAACATCGGCGCGGACGTCGACAAGGCCGCGCTCAACGTGAACAACCGCGTGAAGCAGGCCGAGCCGCGCCTGCCGGAAGAGGTGCGCCGGCAGGGCGTCTTCGTCGAGAAGGGCTCCTCGGCCTTCCTGCAGGTGCTCGCGTTCTACTCCCCGGACGGCCGCTACGACGACTTCTTCACCTCGAACTACGTGACGCTCAACGTGCTCGATGCACTGAAGCGCGTGCCGGGCACCACCAACGTGCAGATCTTCGGCGCGAAGGACTACGCGATGCGCATCTGGGTGCGCCCGGACCGGCTCGCGCAGCTGAAGCTCGCGCCTTCGGACATCATCCGCGCCCTGGGCGAGCAGAACGCGCAGTTCGCCGCGGGCAAGGTGGGCGAGCCGCCCACCGGCGGCGGGCAGGAGGTGGTCTACAACGTCACCACCAAGGGCCGCCTCACGGACCCGAAGGAATTCGAGAACGTCATCCTGCGCGCCAACCCGGACGGCTCGCGCCTTCGCCTGAAGGACGTCGCCCGCGTCGAGCTCGCCTCGAAGGACTACTCGTTCATCGGCAAGGTGAACGGCAAGCCGGCCACGCTCGTGGGCGTCTTCCTGCAGCCGGGCGCCAACGCGCTCGACGTGGCGGCCACCGTGAAGTCGACGGTGGATTCGGCCGCGAAGAGCTTCCCGAAGGGCCTCGCCTATTCCGTGCCCTACGACACGACCCGCTTCGTGGAGGTGTCCATCCGCGAAGTGGTGAAGACCCTGGCCGAAGCCATGGTGCTCGTCTTCCTGGTGGTGTTCATCTTCCTGCAGAACTGGCGCGCCACGCTGATTCCGTTCGCCGCCGTGCCGGTCTCGCTCGTCGGCACGTTCGCCGGGCTCCTGCTGCTGGGCTACTCCATCAACACGCTCACGCTATTCGGCATGGTGCTCGCCATCGGCATCGTCGTGGACGACGCCATCGTCGTGCTCGAGAACGTCGAGCGCATCATGCGCGAGGAGGGCGTCACCGCCCGCGAGGCCGCCATCAAGGCCATGCACGAGGTGACGGGCCCCGTCATCGCGATCGTGCTCGTGCTGTGCGCGGTGTTCGTGCCGATCGCCTTCCTGGGCGGCCTCACGGGCGAGCTCTACCGGCAGTTCGCGGTCACGATATCCATCGCCGTCGTCATTTCCGGCGTCGTGGCGCTCACGCTCACGCCGGCGCTCTCGGTCATCCTGCTGAAGGGCGCCAAGCACGAGCCCGGCCGTTTCTTCCAGGCCTTCAACCGCTGGTTCGGCCGCGTGACGGACCGCTACGAGAACGGCGTGGCCTGGATGATCCGGCGCGGCGTTCTCGCGACGCTCCTCTTCGCCGGCATGGTGGCCATCACCGCGGGCCTGTGGCGCGCGACGCCCGGCTCCCTCGTGCCGGACGAGGACCAGGGCTTCTACATCGGCGCCGTGGTGCTGCCGGACGGCTCCTCCCTCGAGCGCACGGACAAGGTCGTGGGCGAGGTGGTGGACGCGATCAGGACCAACCCGTACAACGAGTACGTCGTCGCCTTCACCGGCTTCGACTTCCTCGGCGGCACCTTCCGCGAGAACGCGGCGACGATCTTCGTCACCCAGAAGCACTGGGACGAGCGTCCCGTGCCCGTGGGCGCGCTCGTGGGCGAGTTCTACATGAAGACGGCCCACATCAAGGAGGGCCTCGCGCTCGCCTTCCCGCCACCGGCCATCTTCGGCCTGGGCAACACCGGCGGCTTCGAGTTCTACGTGCAGAACAACGGCGAGGGCGGCCCGCAGCGCCTCGCGCAGGTGGTGCAGCAGCTGCAGGCCGCCGCGATGGCGAACCCCAAGCTCACGCCGCTGCAGACGCTCTGGCGCCCCGCCGTGCCGCAGCTTCGCGTCGACGTGGACCGAGAGAAGGCCAAGGCGCTCGGCGTGCCGTTGCAGGAGCTCTACGCCACCCTTTCGGCGACGATGGGTTCGTACTACGTGAACGACTTCAACCGCTACGGGCGCACCTGGCAGGTGCTGCTGTCGGCGGAGCCCGCGTACCGCAAGCGCCCCGAGGACGTGGGCAGCGTGTACGTGAAGAGCGACAAGGGCGAGATGATTCCGCTCAAGTCGCTCGCGCGCATCGAATACTCGTCGGGGCCGGGCACGATGGAGCGATTCAACAACCTGCCCGCGGCCAAGTTCTTCGGCAACGGCGCGCCGGGCGTGAGCTCGGGCGAGGCCATCGCGGAAATGGAGCGCGTCGCGAAGGAAGTGCTGCCCCCGGGGTTCACGCTCGACTGGAGCGGGGCGTCGTTCCAGGAAAAGAAATCGGGGGGCACGTCGATGCTCGCCCTCGCCCTGGGCGCGCTCATGGCGTTCCTGATTCTCGCCGCCCAGTACGAGAAGTGGTCGCTGCCGCTGTCGATCCTCCTCGCGGTGCCCTTCGGCACCTTCGGGGCGCTGGCGGCGGTGTGGGCCCTGGGCGCGGTGCGCGGGCTTTTCGGCATCCCGCCGCTCGCGAACGACGTGTACTTCCAGATCGGCCTGGTCACGCTCATCGGGCTCGCGGCCAAGAACGCGATCCTGATCGTGGAGTACGCCATGCTCAAGCACGGCGAGGGGCTGTCGTATTCGGCCGCCGCGCTCGAGGCGGCGCGGCTTCGCTTCCGGCCCATCCTCATGACCTCGCTCGCGTTCATCCTGGGCGTGTTGCCGCTGGTGCTGTCCACGGGGGCGGGCGCCGGCGCGCGCAACTCGGTGGGGACGGGTGTCATGGGCGGCATGCTCGCGGCCACCTTCCTCGCCATCTTCTTCGTGCCCTTCTTCTTCAAGCTCATCATGGAGCGCAAGTTCGGCGAGCCGCGCTCGACGCAGGAGATCAAGTCGGAGGTCGCGCACCACCGGCACACGATGGTCTCGGGTGCCCCGCACACGCCCTCGAGACCCACCCCGCGTACGGAGGGCATGACATGAGAACGCCCGTGAAACCCCTCGTCGCGGCAATCGCTCTCGCCCTTGCCGGCTGCGCGATCGGGCCGGACTACGAACGGCCCGCGGTGGAACTGCCCGAAAAGCTCGTCGCCAACCCTGCGGCCACCGCGATGGCCGAGCGCTGGTGGACCGTCTTCGGTGACCCGGCGCTCGATGCCCTTGTCGACGAGGCGCTCGCGTCGAACCGGGACCTGGCCGCCGCTGCGCAGCGCATCGAGCAGTCGCGCGCCCAGTTCACCGTGACGCGCTCGGAACAGCTGCCGGCCGTCGGCATCCAGGGCAACCGCTCGCGCGACCGCTCGTCGGAGAAGGGGTCGTTCCCGCCGCCGCCGGAGTCGATCGAGTCCAATACGAACCGCCTGGTCCTGCGCGCGTCCTGGGAGCTCGATTTCTGGGGCAAGTACCGCCGGGCGACGGAAGCCGCCCGTGCCGACCCTCGCCGCGACCGAAGCCGGCCGCGACGCGATCCGCGCCTCGCTCGTGGGCGAGGTGACGCGGGGCTACTTCAACCTGCGCGCGCTGGACGAAAGCCGGGCCGTGGCGCTGCGCACGCTGGAGGGCCGCCGCAAGGGACTCGAGCTGCAGAAGAATCGCTTCGACGCCGGCGTGGTTTCCGAGCTGGACCTGCGCCAGGTGGAATCGGACGTGGCCGGCGCCGAGGCCCTCGTGCCGCAGGTCGAACGCAACCTCGCCGCGCAGGAGGGCGCCCTGGCGCTGCTGGCGGGCCGCAGCCCTCGCGCGGTGTTCGAGGCTCGCGTCGCCCGCGGTCCGATCGCGACGCCGGCCGCGGTGGAAGTGCCCGCGGGCCTGCCCCCGGATCTCCTCCTGCGACGCCCGGACCTTCGCCAGGCCGAGGAACGCCTCAAGGCCGCCAATGCGCGGATCGGCGTGGCCCGCGCCGCGTACTTCCCGTCGATCACGCTCACCGGTTTCTTCGGGGGCGAAAGCCAGCAGCTTTCGGATCTCTTCACGGGGCCGGCCCGCACCTGGAGCCTCGCCGCCGGGCTGCTGCAGCCGGTGTACGGCGCCGGGCAGATCGCGGCGGGCGTGGACCTCGCCGACGCCCGCACGCGGGAGGCGGCGCTCGCCTACCAGCAGGCCATCGCCAACGCCTTCCGCGAGACGCGAAACGCCCTCGTCGCGCAGGGCGCCACGCGGGAGGCGCTTCGGGCCCAACGCGAGCGCGAGCGCATCCTCACCCGGGGGCTCGAGCTCGCCCGCCTGCGGCACGAAGGTGGCGCGGTGAGCCTCTTCGAATACCTGGAGACGGAGCGCCAGCTGCTGCTGGTCCGGCTGGAAGCGATCGCCGCCGAGCGCGAACGCCGCGATGCCGTGGTGGATCTCTACCTCGCCCTGGGCGGCTAGTCGGCGATGAACCTGCTTGACAAGGAAACCTGGGAGATCGCCTCCTTCATCGTGACGGTCGTGGGCCTGCCGCTCGCGGTCGTCTCGATCCTCGTCGACCAGCGCAAGGAACGCCGCAACGAGGAAGAGGAAAGCTGGCAGCAGCTCTCCGACGCCTACAACGACTTCCTCGAGGTGGTCCTCGCCAACGCGGACCTGCACCTGCGCACGCGCCGCGACACGCCGGACCTCACGCCGGAACAGCAGGAGAGGCTCGCGATCATCTACGACATGCTCATCGGCCTCTTCGAGCGCGCGTACCTCGTGGCGTGGGAACCCGACATGACCCCGGAGCAGGCGCGGCGCTGGAATTCGTGGGAGGACTGGATGCGCGAATGGTGCCGTCGCGAGGATTTCGCGCGGCGCTTGCCGCTGCTCCTGAAGGGCGAGGACCCGGATTTCGCCCGCTACATCGCCCGCATCGCCGAGGAGGAACGCACCGCGCTCCCCGCCGCCTAGCGCCCCGGCGCGAGGCTAGAATGGCAACATGTCCGAACGGTCGCACTGGGACGTCTTCTGCCGCATCGTCGACAATTTCGGCGATGCCGGCGTCGCCTTCCGGCTCTCGCGCGGCCTCGCGCGCGAGCATGGCAAGCGCGTTCGGCTCTGGCTCGACGACCTCACGGTGCTCGCGAAGCTCCATCCGGAAACGGATGCGGGCGCCGACGCGCAGTTCGTCGACGGCGTCGAGGTCCGGCGCTGGCAGCCCGACGCGGTGCACTGGCGCGCCGAGGGCATCGCCGACGTGGTGCTCGAGACTTTCGGCTGCGACACGCCCGAACCCTATGTCGCGGCGATGGCGGAAGCGAAGCCGCATCCGCGCTGGATCAACCTCGAGTACCTGAGCGCGGAGGCTTGGGTGGAGGACAGCCACGCGCTGCCCTCGCCGCATCCGCGCTTCGCTCCCCTGACGCGGCACTTCTTCTTTCCGGGATTCACCGGTCGCACGGGCGGGCTGCTGCGTGAGCGCGGCCTCCTGGTTCGCCGGGACCAGTTCCAGTCGGACCTCGGCGCCCGGCAGGCCTTCTGGCGATCGATCGGCGTCGAGCCCCCGCCGCCCGAGGCCCTGGCGGTGAGTCTCTTCGGCTATGCCGGGGCGCCGTACGACGGGCTGCTCGACGCGCTCTCGCGCCATCCCGGCCCCGTGTGGGTCGTCGCGCCCGAGGGCGTGGCCTCCGCGGCGCTCGCGGCCTGGCAGGGACGGGCGTCCGGCGCGAAGGGGGGCGTGCGCGCGTACGCGATCCCGTTCCTGCCGCAGGACCGCTACGACGAGCTGCTCTGGGCCTCGGACCTCAACTTCGTGCGGGGGGAGGATTCCTTCGTGCGCGCGCAGTGGGCGGCGAAGCCCTTCGTGTGGCAGCCCTACCCGCAGGCGGACGAAGCCCACCGCGTGAAGCTGGATGCCTTTCTCTCGCGCTACACCGCGGGGATGGACCGCGCGCATGCCGCCGCGGTCACGGGCCTTTGGGATGCATGGAACCGCGGGGAGGGTTTCGCCACGGCCTGGCCGGCGTTCGACGCGCGGCGCGAGATCATCGCGTATGCCACACGCGAGTGGTGCCATCGCCTGTGCACCCATGCCGATCTCGCCACGGCCCTCGTCGATTTCGCGGACAACGTGCTCGTCGGCTGAACGGCTAGTGCTGCATGCCCCAGCGGCGCACCGTGCGGTTCTCGATGAGGCGAAAGACGAAGTTCTCCACCACCAGGCCGATGAGGATCACGGTGAAGAGCCCCGCGAACACGGCCGGGATGTCGAGCACGTTCTTGTTCTCGTAGATGAACCAGCCCAGCCCCCCGGAACCCGAGGTGGTGCCGAACACGAGTTCGGCCGCGATCAGCGTGCGCCAGGCGAAGGCCCAGCCGATCTTGAGGCCCGCGAGGATGTGCGGAAAGGCCGCGGGCATGAGGATCTTCGCCACGTAGGCGAGGCCCCTCAGGCCGTAGTTTCGCCCCACCATGCGCATCGTCGCCGAGACGCCCTGGAAGCCCGAGTGCGTGTTGAGCGCGATGGGCCACATCACCGCGTGCACCAGGACGAAGACGATGCTGGCGTTGCCCAGGCCCAGCCAGATGAGCGCGAGCGGCAGCAGCGCGATGGCCGGCAGCGGGTTCAGCATGGCCGTGAGCGTCTCGAGCAGGTCGTTGCCCAGGCGCGAGGTCATCGCGAGCACCGTCACCACGAGCGCGAGGACGAGTCCGATGGCGTAGCCCTGCAGCAGCACCTTCATCGACACGAGCGCGCGCTTCGGCAGGTCGCCGCTCGCCACGAGCTTCCAGAAGGACTGCAGCGTCTCCGTGAACGTGGGCAGCACGAGGGAATTGCCGAGGTAACTCGCGTAGGCCTGCCAGATGCCGGCCAGAACGGCCAGCAGGAACGCCTTCCTCACGAAGCCGCTGCCGTAGACCTTGTCCCAGGCCGTGAGCGGCTTGTTGACGACGCTGAAGTCGTGCTCGGCCACCTGCTCGCGCACGAAGTCCGGGCGGGCGGGCGCGCTCTCACGCATGGTGGACGGCGTCCTCCTCGACGTCCTGGCCCGAGAAGAGCATGCGGTGGATGCGGTCCGAGAGGCGCACGCCCGTCGACGGATCCACCTCGTCGCGACCGTCGCTGCCCAGCTCGGCCTTCACCTGCCCCGGGTGCGGCGACAGGAGCAGGATGCGGTTTCCGATGCGCACGGCTTCGGGGATCGAGTGCGTGACGAAGAGCACGGTGAAGCGCGTGTCCTCCCACAGCTGCATCAGCTCGTCCTGCATCTTGCGGCGCGTGAGGGCGTCCAGGGCCGCGAAGGGCTCGTCCATCAGCAGGATGTCCGGCTCCATCGCCATGCCGCGCGCGATGGCCACGCGCTGCTTCATGCCGCCGGAGAGCGTGTGCGGCAGGTTGTCGGCGAAGCGGGTGAGGTTCACCTTCTCGATGTAGGCCATCGCCCGCTCCTCGGCCGCCTTGCCCTTCAGGCGCCCGGAGGCCTCGAGCGCGAACATCACGTTCTGCTTGACGGTCTTCCACGGCAGGAGCTGGTCGAATTCCTGGAAGACCATCATGCGGTCCGCGCCGGGCTTCACCACCTCCACGCCCTTCAGGCGGATCGTGCCTTCCACCGGGTTCAGGTACCCGCCCACGGCCTTCAGCAGCGTGCTCTTGCCGCAACCCGAGGGGCCCAGCAGCACGAAGCGGTCGGCCGGATGCACGTCGAAGCTCACCCGGTAGGTGGCGGTGACGAGGTGCTCGCGCGTCTTGTACTGGAGGGTGACGCCCTCGACGCGAAGCAGGGGCTGGGCCGGCACGGCGCTCATGCGGGAATCAGCTTCCCGCCTGGTCGTGGATGTCCGGGAAGAAGAGGTCCTTCCACGATTCCGGCTTGTTCTTGAGCGTGCCCACCTGGTGCATGAACTGCGCGTAAGGCAGGATGCGATCCGGCGCCATCTTGTAGAACACCTGGGGGTCGCTCATGATCTTCAGGATCCTGTCCGCCGACTCCTTGCCGCCGCCTTCCTTCACGTAGACCTCCGCGGCGCGCTTCTTGTCCGCGTTGATCGATTCGGTCGCTTCCTTGAGCGCGGCCACGACGGCCTTGAAGGTCTTCGGGTTCTCGTCGCGGAATTTCTTCGTCGCCCACACCATGAGGAAGGTGTTCGGCCCGCCCATCACGTCGTAGGAGTTGAGCACCACCCGCGTGCCGGCCGTCTCGAGGGCCGTGTTCTGGAAGGGCGGCGAGGTGAAGGTGGACTGGATCTCGCCGGATCCGGAGAGCATCACGCGAAGGCCCTCCGGGTGCGGCAGGTTCACCATCAACGGGCTGAGCTTCTTGTAGTTGTCGATGCCGAACTCCTTGGCCACCGCCATCTGCAGGTAGGTGGTCTGCACGGAGGAACCCGCGCCCGCCATGGCGATGCGGTCCTTGTCCGTGAAGTCGCGGATCGTCTTCACGTGCGGCGCGCGCGTGACGAGCAGGTTGGGCATCGAGGAGAGCGCCGAGACGCCCTGCACGTTCAGGTTGCCCTTCGTGCGGTCCCAGAGGATCAGGGCCGGGCCGGTGCCGCCGGCGGCGAAGTGCAGGCCCCCGGAGAGCAGCGCGTCGTTGGCGGCGGCGCCCGCGGCCATGGTGGCCCAGGTCACCTTCGTCGCCGCGAGGCCCTCCTTGGCGAGGTGCTTCTCGACGAGCTTGTCGTGCTTCATGAGCGTGAGCTGCATGTAGCCGATGCCGTACTGCGACATCATCTTCAGGTCGGACACCTCGGCCGCCGCGGGCGCGGCGAGGGCGAGGCCGAGCATCGCGGCGAGGCCGCCCATCCAGGATTTCGCTTTCATCTCTCCTCCTTGTGCCTTCTGGTTGTTCACGGCTTCGCCTCGGCGGGCGTCCGGGCGACGACTTCGGCCGCGAGGCCGGTGTGCACCCGGCCTTCGCGGAATTCCTCGGATGCGAGTATGGCGCAGAGCGCCGGGATGTTGTGCTTGATTCCCTCGACGCGGAAGGCGCCCAGGGCCTCGATGAGCCGGTCGATGGCCTCGCGGCGCGTCGCCCCCCGGGCGATCACCTTGGCGAGGAGCGGGTCGTAGTGCGGCGTGACTTCCCGGCCGGCGCAATAACCCGTCTCGACCCGGATGTGCGGCCCGCGCGGCGGGGTGTACTCGCGAAGCGTTCCCGGCGAGGGCAGGAAGCGCTTCGGATCCTCCGCGTAGACGCGCGCCTGCACGGCGTGGCCCGTGAGCGTCGGGGCCTCGGGCAGGATTTCCGCGAGTCGCTGGCCGGCCGCGGAACGAAGCTGGGCCGCCACGAGATCGATGCCCGTCACTTCCTCGGTGACGCCGTGCTCCACCTGCAGGCGCGTGTTCATCTCGAGGAAGCGGAACTCGCCGTCGGGCGCGAGCAGCATCTCGACGGTGCCCAGGTTGTCGTAGCCCAGGCGCCCCATCGTCGCGGCGACGCTCGCGAGGAGGGGATCGACCTGCGATCGGTCGAGGTTCGGCGCGGCGGCCTCCTCGATGATCTTCTGGTGCCGGCGTTGCACGGAGCAGTCGCGTTCGAAGACGTGCGCGACGTTCCCGTGCCGGTCGCCCACGAGCTGGATTTCCACGTGGCGCGGCTTCTCGACGAGGCGCTCGAGGTAGACCTCGCGGCTCGCGAAGCCCCGCTCCGCCATGGAAGCGGCGCGCTCGACGGCGGCGATGAGGTCGGCCGGGGTCTTCGCAGGCAGCATGCCGATGCCGCCGCCGCCGGCCGCGGGCTTCACGAGCACCGGGTAGCCGATGGCTTCGGCCGCCGCGAGGATCAGGGCGGGATCGGCCGGCAGCACGCCCGAGCCGCGACCGACGGGCAGGCCGTTCGCCGCGGCCATTTCACGCGCCCGCGTCTTGTGGCCCATGGCGTCGATCCAGTGCGGGGCCGGGCCGATGAAGCGCATGCCTTGCTCCTCGACGCGGGTGGCGAACGCCGCGTTCTCGGAGAGGAAGCCGTAGCCGGGGTGCAGCGCGTCGGCGTGGAATCGGCGAGCCGTCTCGAGCAGCCGGTCGGCGTTGAGGTAGCTCTCCCGCGCCGGGGCGCCCCCGATGGCCGCCGTCTCGCCCGCGAGCTCGAGCCAGGGCGCGCCGCGGTCCGCCTCGGAGTACACGGCGATCGAGGGGATGCCGAGCGTGTTGAGGCAGCGCAGCACCCGGGCCGCGACGGCGCCGCGGTTGGCCACGAGCACCTTGGAAAAGAGCGCCATAGTCAGTAGCTCGTCGGCCAGGCGCGCATGAGGTGCTGGCCCACGCCGCCGGTGTGCCGCAGCTGGTGCACGTCGAGCATGCGGATGAGGTAATCGCGCGTCTCCTGCGGGCGGATTACCGTCTGCACCGCGTAGATGGAGGCGATGTCCCAGACCTCGTTGTCCTTGTTCATGGCGGCGAGGAGCTCCGGGAACCGCGGGTCCGTCGCGTCCACGCCGTGCACGATCTTCACGGCGAAGGCCGGGTCCATGAAGCTCACCTCGGCCGTGGGCCACGCCGCGAACTCGTCGGAATTCTTGCCGCCGCCCATGTTGAGGTAGGCCTGGCCGTAGCTCTTGCGGATCACCACGGAGAGCTTGGGCACCGTGGTGAGGGCGAGCGCGTTCATCATGTTCATGATCTTGCCGGGGGCGCGGCGGCGCTCGGCGTCGGTGCCGATCACGAAGCCGGGCGTGTCCACCAGGATCACGAGCGGGATGTTGAACGAGTCGCACAGCACGATGAAGCTCGTCATCTTCTCGCAGGCCTCGGTGTCCATCGCCGCGCCCTTGTAGAGCGGGTTGTTGGCGAGGATGCCCACCGTGCGGCCGGCCAGGCGGGCCAGGCCCGTGACGGCGACCTTGCCGAAGCGCGGCTTCAGCTCGAAGAAGCTGCCCTCGTCCACGATGTCGCGCACGATCTTGCGCATGTCGTAGACCTGCGTGCGGCTCGCCGGCAGGTGGCGCAGCACGTCGGCCATGCGCGCGCCGGAGCCCGCGGGGATGCCCGCGACGGGCGGCGCCTCGTGGTGATTGGATGGCAGGTACGAGAGGAACCTGCGGATGGCGTCGAGCGCCTCCTCGTCCGTGTCGACGACCTGGTCGGCGAAGCCGGTGACTTCCGAGTGCAGCTGCCACCCGCCGAGTTCCTGCGGGTCGACCTCCTCGCGGATGGCGAGGGAGGCGAGGAGGGAACTCGAGACCGCGAGCACCGCGCCCTTCCGCATCACGTTGAAATCCGAGAGCACGGAGTACCAGGACGACGACCCGTAGGAATAGCCCAGTGTCGCCGAGGCCCACGGGATCTCGCGCATGCGACGGTACTGCAGGCCGTCGCCGCCCAGGAGCGAGCCCATGCCGCGCGAGCCCATGTGGTCCGGCATGCGCGCACCCGAGGATTCGCCCAGGAAGACGACGGGCATGCCGCGGTCCGTGGCCACCTTGCGCACGTGCGCGATCTTGCGGCCGTTGGTGGCGCCGCTCGACGCACCCATCACGGTGAAGTCGTTGGAGACCACGGCCGCCTCGCGTCCTTCGATCTTGCCGAAACCGGCGATCTTGCCGTCGCTCGGCGACTTGTCGCGGTCCGCGGGGTTGGCGGAGGTGGAGAAGAGGCCGGTCTCCATGAAGGTGCCGGGGTCGAAGAGCCGGTCGATGCGCGCCCTCGCGTCCAGGATGCCGGGGGCCGCGCGCTTGGCGAGCTTCGCAGGCCCGCCCATGGCGAGCGCGGCCGCCTGGCGGCGGGCGTAGTCGGCCTCGAGGCGCTCGGCGCGCTCGCGGAGGGGATCGGTCGGGGTCGGGGCGGTCATGGGAACCTAGAGGACGTAGCGTTGGTACTTCTCGAGCGTGGCCTTGGCCGTGCGCAGGCCCTCGCGGCGAAGGCGCTCGGCTTCCGCCGCGTCGCCGCGCCGCATGGCCTCGAGGGTGGCGAGGTGCTGGCCGCGGCCGATCTCGGCGCGGCCGGGCAGGATGATGATCCGGCGGATGAGCACCTGCGTCTTCTCGTAGATGATGTCTAGCATCTCGGCGAGCACGGGGTTGGCCGCGGCCTCGATGATGCGAAGGCGCAGCAGCTCGTACTGCTCGATGTAGGTGTCGAGGTCGCCCTGCGCGATGAGGTCCTTCATCGGGCCCTTGAACAGGGCGACGTCCTTCTGCCAGTGCTCGGGCGGCATGCGCTCCGTGGCGAGGCGCGCGGCGAGGCCCTCGAGGGCTTCTCGCAGGTCGTAGATGTGGAAGACCTGCGAGAGGTCCAGGCGCGTCACGACGGCGCCGCGATTGGGCTCGCGCACGACGAGGCCGCGCTGCTCCAGGGCGGCGAGCGCGTCGCGGATGCGCGTGCGGGGAACGCCGAACTCCGCCGCGAGTTCCGTTTCGCGCAGCTTGGCGCCCGGGGCGATGGCCTGCGAGGCGATGCGGCCGCGAAGCACCTGGAAGAGGTCCGGCACGCTGGCCGAGGCGCGGCCCTTCGCGCCGCCTCGCGGGCGGGCGGGCACGGCCTTGCGGCGCGCTGTCGTCGGAGCCTTCTTCGCGGCCATGCGGTGTCGCTTCCTTCGGGCGGGTGGGCGAACGCTACCGCCCCGGCCCGCAAAGTGTCAACACTTGTGCAGACACTTTTGTTGACGAAGCGCGCCGGCCTCGCCACAATCTCCTCGCATGACGACCCCGATCTCGCCGCCGGAAGGACCGCTCGCGGGCACCCGCGTGCTCGAGCTCGGCTCGACCGTCGCCGGCCCCTTCTGCGGAAGGCTGCTCGCGGACTTCGGCGCCGAGGTGATCAAGATCGAGCCCGCCGAGGGCGATGCCGTGCGCACGATGGGCAAGCGCTTCCACGGCAAGTCGCTCTACGCGGCCAGCATCTTCCGCAACAAGTCGCTGGTGTGCCTGGACCTGCGCGAGCCCCGCGGGCAGGAGATCGCGCGCAAGCTCGCGGCGAAGTCCGACGTGCTCATCGAGAACTTCCGCCCCGGCGGGCTCGAGAAGTGGGGCCTGGGCTACGACCGCCTCTCGGCGGAGAACCCCGGCCTGGTCATGGTGCGGATCAGCGGCTTCGGCCAGGACGGCCCCTACGGCCAGCGCGCGGGCTATGGCGTGATCGGCGAGGCCGTGAGCGGCCTGCGCCACGTGACGGGCGACCCGGACCGGCCGCCGGCCCGCATCTCCGTTTCCCTCACCGACTGCATCACGGGCCTCTACGGGGCCTTCGGCGCGACGCTCGCGCTCCTCGCCAGGGGAAAGACGGGCCGCGGTCAGGTGGTGGACGCGGCGCTCTACGAATGCGCCTTCAGCTTCATGGAGCCGCACGTGCCCGCCTACGACAAGCTGGGCGCCATCGCGATGCGCACGGGCTCACGCCTGCCGGACAGCACGCCCAACAACCTCTTCGTGAGCCGCGACGGGCAGTTCATCCACATCACGGCCATGGGCGACGCGATCTTCCGCCGACTCGTGGAGTGCATGGGCCAGCCGGCGCTCGCGGAGGACCCGCGCTTCGCGAAGGCCGTCGACCGCTCGGCCAACCACGAGGCCATCGACGACCTCATCGCGCGCTGGACGGCCGGGCAGGACCTCGCGGTGCTTGAGAAGACGCTCCACGAGGCCGCCGTGCCCGCCACGCGCATCTTCACCATCGCCGACATCTTCGGCGACCCGCACTACAAGGCGCGCGGGATGCTCGCCACGATCCCCGACGACGACATGGGCACGGTGACGGTGGCCGCGCCGGTGCCTCGCCTTTCCGCGACGCCCGCCTCGATCCGCCACGCCGGCCGCAAGGTCGGGCAGGACACGCGCCGGGTGCTGCAGGAAGTCGCGGGCCTCACGAACGACGAACTCGACGTGCTCCAGCGCGACGGCATCATCCGCGCCACCTGAAAGGAACCCGCATGGCCACGAAGGAAGTGAAGTCCGAGATCACCGGAGCGGTCTGGAAGATCGTGAAGCAGCCGGGCGACCTGCTGGGCGAGGAGGACGCGATCATGATCCTCGAGTCGATGAAGATGGAGATCCCGGTGCTCGCCGAGTGCACCGGCAAGCTCCTCGAGCTGAAGGTGAAGGAGAACGAGCCGGTGGCCGAGGGCCAGGTGCTCGCGGTCGTCGAGGTCTGAGGCCGTGAGCTGGAAGCCGGAAGCGGACGACCTGGCGGCGCGGCGCGCCTTCGCCGACGCGCTGGGCGGGCCGGAAGCCATCGACAAGCACCACGCCCAGGGCCGGCTCACGGTGCGCGAGCGCATCGCGGGCCTCACCGACGCCGGTTCCTTCCAGGAAGTGGGCAAGCTCACCGGCAAGGGCGCCTACGTGGACGGCCAGCTCCGGAAGGTGGTGCCCGCGCCCTACGTGATGGGCCTCGCGAAGATCGACGGGCGTCCCGTCGCCATCGGCGGCGAGGATTTCACGGTGCGCGGCGGCACGAGCTGGGGCAGCGACCGGCGCAAGGGCGGGCAGGGCGGCTTCGTGGAAGACCTCGCGCACGAGTACCGCATTCCCTTGGTGAACCTCATCGACGGCGCGGGAGGCAGCGTGGCCTCGGCCACCCGCCGCGGCTACACGGTGTTTCCCGGCGTTCACGGGTTCGAGCGGTCGGTGCAGCTCATGGCCGAGGTGCCGGTCGTGAGCGCCGTGATGGGCACGGCAGCCGGCGGCCCCGCGGGGCGCGCCATCCTCGCGCACTGGAGCGTGATGGTGAAGGGCACGAGCCAGGTGTTCGCGGCCGGCCCGCCGGTCGTGGAGCGTTCGCTCGGCCAGAAGATCGACAAGGAAGCGCTGGGCGGCGCCGGCATCGCGGTCGACACGGCCGGGACCATCGACAACGCCGCGGACGACGAGCCGGGCGCGTTCGCGATGATCCGCCGGTACCTGAGCTACATGCCGCGCAACGTCTGGGAGCTGCCCCCGGCCGTGAAGTCGGACGACCCGCCCGACCGCGCCGACGAGGGCCTGCTCACCATCGTCCCGCGCGAACGCCGGCAGCCCTACAACATGCGCAAGCTCGTCGCGATGATCGTGGACCGCGACTCGGCCTTCGAGATCCAGCCCACCTGCGGGCGCGCCGTCATCACCTCGCTCGCCCGGCTGAACGGCTACGTCGTGGGCATCATCGCCAACAACCCGATGGTGAACGGCGGCGCCATGGACGTGAAGGCGGCCCGCAAGCAGGCGCACTTCATCCAGCTCTGCGACACCTTTCACATCCCCATCGTGTTCCTCGTCGACGTGCCCGGCTTCATGGTGGGCCTTGCCGCGGAGCAGGCCGCCACGCTCCGCGAGGGCATGCGCGCCGTGTACGTGGCGCTGCAGGCGACGGTGCCGATGCTCACCTGCGTCATCCGCAAGTGCTACGGCATGGCGGGCATGGGCACGACGGACAAGAACGGCCTGGACTTCAAGATCGCCTGGCCCTCGGCCGAGTGGGGTTCGCTGCCCGTCGAGGGCGGGGCGGCGGCGGCCTTCAAGCGCGAGATCGAGAACGCGCCGGATCCGGCCGCGCGCCTGAAGGAGATCGAGGCCGACCTGCGCAAGCTCGCCTCGCCCCTTCTCACCGCCGAGGCCTTCGCGGTCGAGGACATCATCGACCCGCGCGAGACCCGGGCCTACCTCTGCCGCTTCGTCGAGGCGATGCAGGGGCGGCTCGCCACGACGCTCGGCCCGAAGCTGCGCGCCGGCGTCCCGCCCTAGGGCCCGGGCGCTTTCCCTCCCGGCCGGGCCCCCATCGCCCCCGGCGAGCGATGGGCACGTCCGGGGGCTGGCGCTTTTCGACCCTAAAGTGCTAAAATGCAAGGCTTTTTCGAATTCCCCACCCCCGCCCGGAGCTTTCCGCGCGGGGCCGGGGCCCCCGGGTAGAGAAGGACGGACACATTCATGAAAATCGCTCAGGAATTGCGCAGCGGCAACGTGATCATGGTGGGCAAGGACCCCATGGTCGTGCTGAAGGCCGAATACAACAAGGGTGGCCGCAACTCGGCCACCATGAAGATGAAGCTCAAGAACCTGCTCAGCGGCAGCAACACCGAGACGGTGTACAAGGCCGACGAGAAGTTCGATCTCTTGATGCTCGAGAAGCGGGACGTGACCTATTCGTACTTCGCCGATCCCATGTACGTGTTCATGGACGGCGAGTACAACCAGTACGAGATCGAGAAGGAAAGCCTGGGCGACGCGCTCAACTACATCGAGGAGGGGATGCCCGGACAGGTGACCTTCTACGACGGGCGCGCGATCTCGATCGAGATCCCGACTTCGCTCGTGCGCGAGATCATCTACACCGAGCCCGCCGTCCGCGGCGACACCTCGGGCAAGGTGCTCAAGCCCGCGAAGCTCTCCACCGGGTACGAAGTGCCGGTGCCGGCCTTCTGCGAGACGGGCGACAAGATCGAGATCGACACCCGCACGAACGAGTATCGCCGGCGCGTGAACGCGTAGGCTTTTCTCCTCGCGGTGTGTTCGAAAGGGGCGCTTCGGCGCCCCTTTTTCCTGCCTGCCGCGTTACCGCGAGTACCCGCCCGACGAGGACGTGGGCCGGCCGGTCGCGGTCATGTATTCCTGCGTGTTGCCCAGGACGACGGACGGGTCGAAGACCGCCTCTGCCGTCCGCGTAGTCGCGTAGGCCTTGCGGACCTCCGTGATCTGCGGGAAGCAATCCGGGGTGAACGTCCAGCGCAGGTGCTGGTTCTTCGCACGCAGGTCGTCCTGCCCCTTCCTCCAGTCGTCCCCATCCATGCCGAAAGGAGGCCGCGTGGCGCGGAAGACGACGTTCTGGTCCTTGTCGATGACGACGTAGCAGTTGAACGCCAGGGCGTCGGCGGCCGAAAGCGAGGCGGCGAAGGCGGCAGCGGCGAGGATGATCCGGTTCGGGCTCATGGGGGTCTCCGTTTAGGGACGGTGCAAGGGGGATTCTAACGATTCGGGGGCGTGGTGCGTGCAGGGGGAGTGAGGCGGGCGCAAATCTTTGGAACCGCAGATGAACGCAGATGAACGCAGATAAAACCCGGGAAAGTGTCTGAACTTGGCTGGCGGGAATGTCCGTGAGCACGGAGACGCCGGAAATTATCGTGATCGAAACACAAGCTTTGGGATTCATCCGCGTTCATCTGCGTTCATCTGCGTTCATCTGCGGTTCCAAAGATTTGCGCCCGCCTCACTCCCCATCGTCTAATTACCCACCTCACCCAACCCGAAGCCCCGACCATGGCCCTCAAGCGCCCGAAGTGGAAACCCGGCACCACCGTCGTCCTCGAGCACGTCTCGAAGGTCCTGAAGGGCAACCCCCTGGGTGACCCGCATGTCCGCAAGCTCGCCGTGTGGCTCCCCGCCGAGTACGACGAGGGCGCGACGAAGGGCCGCGGCCGCCGCTTCCCCGTCATCGTCGACATGGTCGGTTTCACCGGCTCGGGTCTTTCGCACATCGCCTGGAAGAACTTCGGCGAGAACGTCCCCGAGCGCGCCGCCCGCCTCATTCACGAGAAGAAGATGGGCCCGGCCATCTTCGTCTTCCCCGACTGCTTCACGGCCCTGGGCGGCAACCAGTACGTGAACTCCTCGGCCATCGGCGACTATGCCGATTACCTGACGAAGGAGATCGTGCCTTTCGTGGACCGGGAATTCCGCACGCTCGCCTCGCGCGACCATCGCGGCTGCTTCGGCAAGAGCTCCGGCGGCTACGGCGCCATCGTCCACGGCATGAAGCACGCGGACACGTGGGGGGCCATCGCGGACCACTCGGGCGATGCGTACTTCGACTTCGTCTACCACCACGATTGGCCGAACACGCTGGGGGAGTTGTCCAAGTACCGCCCGAAGAAGATCGCCCCCGGCGCCTACGACGTGAAGAAGGCCGAGAAGGGCGTGGCGAAGGGCCTGGACGACGGCCGCGTGCGTGCGTTCCTGGATTCGGTGTGGAAGCGGCCGAAGCTATCCGGCGCGGAGGGGCACGCGCTCATGAACATCTGCATGGCCGCGACTTACGACCCGGACCCGAAGGCGCCCAACGGGTTCCGGCTGCCCTTCAACCTGGAAACGGGCGAGCGGCTCGAGGACGCGTGGAAGCGCTGGCTGAAGCACGACCCCATCCACATGGTCGCGAAGCATGTGAAGGCGCTGAAGAGCCTGCGCGGCATCTACATCGATTGCGGCTCGCGGGACCAGTACCACATCCACTACGGCTCGCGGATCCTTTCGAAGCGATTGGCCGAAGCCGGCATCCGCCACACGTACGAGGAGTTCGAGGACAACCACTCGGACATCGATTACCGGATGGATGTGTCGCTGCCATTTCTCTACCGGGCGCTCGCTCCCTAGCGTCCCGCGACGACCTTCCGTTCCCATGGACCTTGCCGCGCTCAACCGCCAGCTCGACGGCGGCGATCCCCAGGCGGCCCTGGTCGAGGCGCTTGCCCGCCTCCCGGGGCAGTCGGGTCGCGAACGGGTCGACTGGCTCCTCTTCATCGCGCGGTGCCACGGCGTGATCGGTTCGGCGGTTCCGGCGCTCCAGTTCGCGCTGGAGGCCCGTGTGCTCGCCGCAGGAATCGGCGATGCGCGCGCGCAGGCCGAGGCGACCCTCCTCGCGGGCGCGGCCCACCAGCGCGTGGATGGTCACGGCGCTGCCCTGGGTTGCTTCACCGAGGCCGAGTCCCTGCTCGAGGGCGTCGAGGACGACCGGCTGCGCCACGGCCTGTTTCGGCGCATGGGGGTGGTCTGTTCCATCCTGGGCCGCCACGACGAGGCGCTCGACCTGATCCGGCGGTCGATCGAGATCCTGCCGGCGGACGCCCCCGAGGCGGAGCGACTGGCGTCGCGCAATTCGTGGATCAACGCGTGCACCCGCCGTATCGACGCGGCTCCGCAGGACGAGGCGGCGCGCCGCGAAAGTTGCGGGGCCATGCTGCCGGAGCTGGAGTCGCTCGTGCGCGATGCCGCCGCGGCGGGCAACCGTCGCCTCGCCCTTCTCGCCGAAGCCAATTGCGGCTCGCTGCTCGTGAAGGCGGGCCGCCACGACGAGGGCATCGCGCGGCTCGAGGCGCATTTCGCCCGGCTGGCCGAAGCCGGGCTTCGGACGGAAATGGGCGCAGCCAAGGGATCCATCGGAAAGGCGCACCTCGCGCAGGGCCGGCACGAGGCCGCCATCGCGGCGCTGCGCGAGGCGCTCGGTCACCTGGAAGGCGGTTCGGTCCAGTTCCAGCGGGACGTGTGGGACGCCATCGCGACGGCCCATGAAGCGCTCGACCAGCCGCGCGAAGCGCTGGCCGCGGTGAAGGCGGCCCGTGCGCTCGAGAAGGGGATTTCCGACACGGCGGCGACGATGGACCTGGAGAAGCGACAGTTGCGCTCCCAGATGTCCCGCGTCACCGCGGAGTTCGCGCGACTGGCGGACGAGGATGCGCTCACGGGGCTCGCGAACCGGCGTGCGGGGGAACGGGCGCTGGCCGACGCGCTGGCCGATCCCGGGAACGCACCGATCGCGCTGCTCTTCCTCGACATCGATCGGTTCAAGGGCATCAACGATCGCCACGGCCATGCGACCGGAGACCGGGTGCTGCGCGAATGTGCCCACCTGATGCGGCAGGGATCGCGTGCGCGGGATCTCGCGGCGCGGTGGGGCGGCGAGGAGTTCCTGCTGCTGCTGGCCGATGCGGACCTCGCGCGCGCCGTCGAAGTTGCCGAGCGGCTGCGCGTCGCCGTCGCGAGGTTCGATTGGGGCACGGTGGCGCCGGGGCTGGTGGTGACGCTGAGCATCGGAATCGCGACGTCGCGCGAATCGCCCGCCGCCGACCCGGCGGCTCTCGTCGCCCTGGCCGACCGTCGACTCTACAAGGCCAAGGAAGCCGGCCGGGATCGCGTGGTGGCAGGCTAGCCGATCAGCGCTTGCGCCGCGCCCGCACCCGCCATACGGACGGCGGCTTGCCGAAGGCGCGCTTGAAGGCGCGGGAGAACGCGGTGACGGACTCGTAGCCCGCATCCTCGCTCACCGATTCGATCGAGCGCGGGGTGGCGACCAGTTCTTCGGCGGCAAGCTGAAGCCGCACGTGCGTGAGGAAAGCGATCACCGGCTCGCCCATGCGGTTCGTGAATCGTTCGGCGAGCGCCGAGCGCGAAAGCCCCACCTGGCGCCCGAGCTTTTCCACCGTCCAGTCCTCGCCGGGCCGGCCGTGCACGAGCGCGAGCGCGGCGCCCACGTAGCGATCGCCCAGGGCCGCGAGCCAGCCCGTGCCGCCGGCCGGCTGCGTCTCGATGTGGCGGCGCAGGGCTTCGATCAGCACCACCTCCGCCAGCCGCGCGCGGGTGGCCTCGGCGCCGGAGCGCGGCGCGTCGGATCCGGTGAGCGCGAGCCCGAGGGAATCGCGGAACCACTCGAGGGGGGCCGACCCGCGCAGCGACACGTGGACGATGGGCGGCAGGCTCGTGAAGAGCGAGGCACCGAGGTGGTGTTCCCACGAAAAGGCGAGCGGCACCCAGCGGGCGCGAAAGCCCGAAGACCCGAGCGACACGGGCGCGG
Source organism: Betaproteobacteria bacterium (assembly GCA_016711875.1). GTDB lineage: Bacteria > Pseudomonadota > Gammaproteobacteria > Burkholderiales > Usitatibacteraceae > FEB-7. The sequence goes on from JADJSD010000006.1 coordinate 183,270, forward strand.
GATCCCCCGGGGCCGTCGCCCGAATGAGCGAGGCGAGGGGCTTGGCAGGCGCTTCGGGATCGGACCCGATGAGGTGGGCGGCCCCTCCCGACAGAAACGCGATGTCGCCGGCTTCGAGGTGCACGAACTCCCCGCTGCCCAGGTGCACCTGCGCGCGGCCTTCGAGCACCAGGTGGGCGCAGGCGCGAACGCCGCTCGCCGGAATCGAGACGCACCAGCTTCCCCGCGACGAGACATCCGCCAACACGGAGCCGGTGAACCGGGCCAGGCGCAGGACTTCGGAAAGGGCGTCCATCCCTCAAGTATCGGGGAGTTGGACAGGACAGTCCACGAGGGACAGTCCCCGTCGTCGGAGTGGGGACAGGTGAAAAATTCACCTGTCCCCAATTCTTGACCCAGCGTTCAGTGGAAGTGGGCGGCCGGAGACTCGGCTTCGTCGGGCAGTTCGGCGTGCACCAGTTCGCCCTCCGGGCTCGCGAAGAGCGGCGCGCCGCAGTCGTCGCAGTAGTCCGGCTCGAAGGTGCCGGGCAGGCGCTTCACGTCCGTGACGCCGCACTGGGCGAGTTCCGCAAGCAGGTCGTCCAGGGGAGAAGGCCGCGCCGTGTCGTCCTCGCGGCCGTAGAGCGGCCAGACGACGCCGTGGGCGACGTGGGAGTCCCCGCCCAGCGTGAGGCCCACGCGATATTCGTCGATGCGTTCCTCGCCGAAGCTCGCGATGACGGCCCGCAGCTGCGAAGGGTCGGCCCCCATGGCGGTCTCCAGCATGGCGACGCCCGCGCGGATGCCGTAGGGACGCACGCGGCGGTCCGCCTCGCGACAGTTCACGTAGTAGGCGTCGGGCAGCAGGCTTTCGAAGACGCAGCCGGGCAGGAGCTTCGCCACGGTGGGTCGAGCCTGGGTGATCCACTGCTCGAGGCTCGTGGTGCGCCCGGCGTGGCCGCTCGCGTCTTCCTGCCAGCGGAAGACGGCCTTGCCGCGCGGCGCCGCGACGGCGGCGATGACGAAGCGCGCGTCGGAGAGCAATTGCGCGGTCTCGGGCATGCGCGCGAAGTCGATGCGCGGGATCTCGCCGCTGACGGCGGCGTCGGCCAGCTTCGCGGTAAGGCGCCGCAGCTCCGAGAAATGGCGCGGCAGCTGGTCGACCGAGTAGAGATAGGGCACCAGGCAAAGGCGCGTGCCGTCGGCGAGGACGTGGCCCTGCAGCTGGGCGCGCAGGGCATCGGCATCGTCCCGGGCGATGGGGCCGGAGGCGATGGCGTACTTGGACCACGCCACCACGGGCGCGGCCACGAGGAGCGCGTCCCAGGCGAGATCGCCCTGCATGACGGTGACGGATTCCGAGATGCCCTCGATGCGCTCGATGAGCACGTCGTAGGCGCCGGAATTGGTCTGCCACAGGTGGTCGAGTGCGCCGTCGAGCGGGACATCGTTGCCGTGGTCGAGGAGCTTCTCGACCAGGGCCGAGACTTCGGCTTCCCAGAAACGGTCCTCCGTGAGGCTGCCGGAGGTGGCGAGGCCGTTGGCGAGGGCGATGAGGCGTTCGGCGTCCCGGGTGAGTCGGGGCGCGGCTTTGCTGCGGGAGCGGGCCATGGCGGAAGGCCGGTCGGAAACGCCGGCTGCGGGAATAGCGACGGTGCGTCGAGGAAGTATTTTATCATCGACGCTGGATTCCCTCTTCCGTCGGCCATGGCCCTCAACCTGAACGTGCTGGGCGGCGAGCTTCGCGCCTGCTGCTTCGACCCCATCACCGGCTTCTACCGCGACGGCTCCTGCCGCACGGGCGAGGAGGATCCGGGCACCCACGTCGTCTGCGCGCGCATGACGGTGGAGTTCCTCAACTTCAGCGTGGAGCGCGGCAACGACCTCGTGACGCCCCGGCCCCAGTGGCGGTTCAAGGGGCTCAAGCCCGGCGACCGCTGGTGCCTGTGCGTGCTGCGGTGGAAGGAGGCGTACGAGGCCGGGTGCGCGCCGCCGATCGTCCTCGCGGCGACCCACGAGCGCGCCCTCGACTTCGTGAGCCTCGAGGCCCTCAAGCGCCACGCCCTCGACGCGGTGCCGGACGAGGAATCCCCGTGAGCTGGACCCTGGAGGTCCGGCACGTCACGGAGTACCGGTACGCCAACCCGGTCTCGTTCGGGGAGCATCGCCTGATGTTCCGGCCGCGCGCCGGGCACGACATCCGCGTGCTGGACGACTCGCTCACGGTGTCGCCCGAGGCGGACGTGCACTGGATCCAGGACGTCTTCTCCAATTCCGTGGCGCTCGTGAAGCCGCGCTGGTCCGCGGACCGGTTCCGGGTGGATTGCGGCTTCGTCATCGATCACGCGGGCATCCCCAATCTCGAGTTGCCCATCGAGCCGCGTGCCGCGCAATGGCCGTTCGACTACACGGCCGAGGAAAGGCGCGATCTCGCCGCGCTCCTCGACCCGCACTACGGCGACCCGGACGGGCGGCTTCACGAATGGATGCGGCCCTTCCTTTTCGGGCCCGGCCGGCCCGGCACGCGCGAGACGCTGGTCGCGATGACCAATGCCATCAAGGCGCAGTTCCGCTACCAGCGGCGCGACCAGGAGGGTACGCAGTCGCCCGACGAGACGTTGCGGCTGGGGTCGGGCACCTGCCGCGACTTCGCCCTCCTGCTGATGGAAGCCGCACGCCGCATGGGCATCGCCTCGCGTTTCGTGTCGGGCTACCTCTACGACCCGGCCGTCGACGGTGACGTGGGCGAATTGCTGGGCGCCGGCGCGACGCACGCGTGGGTGCACGTCTACCTGCCCGGCGCGGGCTGGGTGCCCTTCGATCCGACCAATTCCCTCTTCGGCGGCGCGAGTCTCATCCGCGTGGCGGTGGCGCGAGATCCGTCCCAGGCGGCCCCGCTCACGGGATCGTGGTTCGGCGCCCCGGGCGACTTCCTCGGGCTGCACGTCGAGGTGACGGTGAGGCGGCGCAAGGCCTTCTCGTCCCCGCAATCGCTTCCCGGCGCGTGAGGGGCCGGCGGCCTTGACCCGCCTTGCCGACGCGGTCGCCTTCGTCGACCTCGAGACCACGGGCACGACCGCCCTTCGCGACCGCGTGACGGAGGTGGCCATCGTGCGCGTGGTCGACGGCGAGGTGGTGGAGGAATGGTCCACGCTCGTCGATCCCGAGTGCCCCATCCCCGAGGACATCCAGGCGCTCACTGGCATCACGAACGACACGGTCCGCGGCGCGCCCACCTTCGCGCGCATCTCGCGGGAAGTGCTCGAGCGCCTCGAAGGTCACCTCTTCGTCGCGCACAACGCGCGCTTCGACTACGGATTCCTCAAGAACGAGTTCGCGCGGATCGGGGTCGCTTTCACGGCGGAGGTGCTGTGCACCGTGCGCCTGTCCCGAAGGCTCTATCCCGATGCCGTCGGCCACAGCCTCGATGCCCTCATCGAGCGGCACGGCCTCGCGGACCCGGCAGACGAATCCGCGGACCCGGCCTCGCGCACGGGCCGCCACTCCGCGCTGGGGGACACGCGTGCCCTCGTGCGATTCCTGCGCGTCATCGAGCGCGAGAAGAGCGGCGAGGAGATCGGCGCGGCCGTGCGGCGACTGCTCAAGATCCCGAGCCTGCCGCCCCAGCTCCCGGCCGAGGCGCTCGAGGGGCTGCCGGACGGGGCGGGCGTCTACCGCTTCTTCGGCGTGAACGACCTGCCGCTCTACATCGGCAAGAGCGTCAACCTGAAGGAACGCGTGCGTTCGCACTTCTCGGCGGATTACCGCAACGCCAACGACATGCGCCTGTCCGCCGAGATCCGGCGGCTCGACTGGATCGAGACGGCGGGCGAACTGGGCGCGCTCCTGCTCGAATCGCGCCTCGTGAAGGAAGCAACGCCGCTGCACAACGCGCTGCTCCGGCGCCGGCGCACCACGTGCCTCGCGAGGCTGCCGTCGCTGCGCGAACCGCCGGAGATCGTGAAGTTCGACGAGGTGGACTGGGACGAGCGCGGGCCGGGTGCCGAGACCCTCTACGGCCCCTTCGGCTCGCCGCGCGGCGTGCGCGAGCTGCTCGAGGGGCTTGCCGGCGAGCACGGGCTTTGCTGGCGCCTGATGGGCTGGGAGAAGCGCGGCGGACCCTGCTTCGCGCGACAGGTGCGCAAGTGCCGGGGCGCCTGCATGGGCGAGGAAACCCCGAGGCGCATCACACGCGCCTGGCCACGGCCCTCGCGCCCTGGCGTCTCGCGGATTGGCCCTTCGACGGGCCGGTCGCGATCGTGGAGACCGACACCGCGCGCGGCATCGAGGAGGCGCACGTGGTGGACCGCTGGCGGCACCTGGGGACCGCGCGCGACGAGGACGAGGCCTTCTCGCTCGCCCGCACGCGGCGCCTGCCCGACTTCGATCCGGACATCTACAAGCTGCTGCGCAAGTGGTTCGAGGAGCATCCCGGGCGCGCACGACCCTTGCCCCGGCCCCCGGACGAATTCGCCTGATCCCGTTTGCCGCGGCTCCCCGCCGCCGGTAACCTGTCTCCACCCTGCCACCGCGTTCCCTCGACGATGCCCGCCCCCCGCTCCTGTCCCGCCTGCAAGTCGCGCATGGAAAAGCTCACCCTGCAGCGCACGACCACGGGCGAGCTGATCCTCGACATCTGCTGGGACTGCCACGCCATCTGGTTCGACCAGTTCGAGAGCACCTCGCTCGCCCCGAAGTCGGTGATCGAGCTCTTCCGCCTCATCCACGAACACCGGGACAAGCCCGCGCGGGCGCTCGCCGACGCGATGAGCTGCCCGTCCTGCGCCACGCGCCTCGTGTTCACGCAGGATCTCCAGAAGACCAACCGCATCAACTACCACCGCTGCCCGAAGGGCCACGGCCGGCTCACGACGTTCTTCCAGTTCCTGCGCGAGAAGCAGTTCGTGCGCACGCTCTCGCCGATCGAGGTCGAGCGGCTGCGCGCGACGGTGAGGCAGGTGCGGTGCTCGGGATGCGGTGCGCCGGTGGATCTCGGCAAGGACCCGGCCTGCGGCTACTGCCGCTCGCCCATTTCCATCCTCGATGCCGAGGCCGTCGAGAAGGCGCTCGCCGGGCTGTCGGAAACCGACCGGCGGCGCACGCGGCCTGAGCCGCACGAGATCAGCGCCGCCTTCGACGCGCTCATCGCCACGCACCGCAAGCCGGAGAAAAAAAGCCCCTGGACGCGGGACATCTCGCCCATGCAGTCCTCCGCCGGCATCGCGGACCTCCTCGCCGAAGGCATCGCCGACTTCCTCTTCAAGTGAAAGCACCCGCCATGAACCGCCACGCCCCGATCGTCCTCGCCGTGTTGTTCGCCTTGGCCGGATGCGAATTCGCGCCGGTGAAGCGCGAGCCGCCGCCCCTGCCTTTCACCGGCACCAAATGGATGCTCGTCACCGAACGCAAGCTCGAGCGTCCTCCGTACCTGGAGTTCGGCGACGGCGCGGTCACCGGTTTCGGCGGCTGCAACCGCGTCATGGGCCGCTACGTGCAGGACGCGGTGGGCGCGGGGGCGATCGTGTTCTCCTCCATCGCTTCCGCGCGGATGATGTGCGAGCCCGTGCTCATGACGATCGAGGACAGGATCCTCGCCGTGCTGCGTTCGTCGACGAGCGTGCACGTGAAGGCCAACACGATGCAGCTCGACGGATCGGCGGGCACGCTGCGCTTCATCGCCGAAGGCACGGACCTCCCGCCGCTGCCGCCCAAGTGAAACGGCCGACGCAAGTCGGCCGTTCGGCATGCCGCGGAACCTGAGCCGCTAGCGCGGGACGATGCGCCCGTTCTCGACGCGAACGCGGTCGCCCGATCGCCAGGACGGCTGCTGGTCGAAGCGGACGGTCCGGTGGGTGCCGTCCTCCAGGCGCACGCGCACTTCCCAGTGCGAGGTCGTGTTCCTGTTCTTCTCGATTTCGTTGCCGGCGAGCGCGCCGCCGAGGGCGCCGACCACGGTGGCTGCCGTGTTGCCGCGACCCGACCCCACCTGGTGGCCGAGCACGCCGCCCAGGATGCCGCCGACGACCGCGCCGGCGCCGCTGCCTTCGCCCTTCTTCTCGATGGCCTGCACCGAGCTCACCGTGCCGCAGTCGTAGCAAGGCGGCGGGGCGGGAGGCGCCGGCGGGGGCGCGGGCGGGGCGGACTGGGGCTGCGGAGCCGAAGCGTAGCTCGGCGTCGACGGTCCGGGTGAGGGGTAGGCGGACCTGGGCGCCGGTGCCGGCGCGGGCGCCGGCGTGGGCTTGGCGACCGGCTTGGGAGCGGGCTTGGGCGCAGGCGCGGGAGCCGGCGAGGGGGCCGGGGCCGGTACGAGGGCGGGCGCGGGTTCGGGCGCCGGCGTCGGAGCGGGTGCGGGCGGCGGCGGTGAGGGCTCCGCCGGGGCCGGCGCGGGGCCGGGGCCTGGACGGGTGCCTGGGCGACCGGGGCAGGAACCGGTGCGGGGGCCGGCGCAGCGGCGGAAGGCGAGGGCGTGGCCCCACCGGCCGGCAGCCATCCCATCACGGAAGCCGTGCCGGCGGCGGCGAAGACGACGACGGCGATGGCCGCCACGATGATCGCCGGATGGGCGCGGGAGCGGGGCACTTCGCCGCTCGGGTTCGGGGTGTTCATGGAGTGTTCTCCTGGTCTTGTCGCGGCCTCGGGGCCGCGATTCTCACGAGTAGGATAACGCGCCGGGGGGGCCGCGCGTTGACCCGGCTTCGCGGGACGCGGCGGGCGTCAGATCTCCACGTGCGTGCCCAGCTCCACCACGCGGTTGATGGGAATGTTGAAGAAATCGGTCGCGCGCGTCGCGTTGCGGCTCATCCACGCGAAGAGCTTGTCGCGCCAGCGCGCCATGCCCGGCCGGTCGCCCGCGACCACGGTCTCGTGCGAAAGAAAGAACGAGGTGTCCATCGGGTCGAAGGCGAGGCCATAGCGCAGCGCGCACGAATCGAGCACCTGCACGATGTCGGGCTGTTCCTTGAAGCCGTACCACGCCTCCGCGGTCCAGAAGCCGTCGGCCAGGCGCTTCAACTGCACGCGGTCCTCGACCGGCACCACGGGCAAGTCGTGCGTCACGATCGTGAGGAACACGACGCGCTCGTGCAGCACCTTGTTGTGCTTGAGGTTGTGCAGCAGCGCCAGGGGGACGGTCTCGAGCGTGCCCGTCATGAAGATCGCCGTGCCGGAGACGCGATCGGGCGGCATGGCCGTGAGCGCACTCACGAAGTCCTCGAGCGGGATGCCGTGTTCGGCGAGCCTGCGCGAAAGCAGGGTGCGGCCGCGCTTCCACGTGACCATCACGGTGAAGATCGCCGCGCCGATCACGAGCGGGAACCAGCCGCCCGAGAGGAACTTGGCCGCGTTGGAGGCGAAGAAGGCGAGGTCCACCGCCAGCATCGAGCCGATGAGCCCGAAGGTGGCGAGCGGCGACCACTTCCACAGGCGGTGCGCGACCACCATCGCGAGCACGCACTCGATCACCATGGTCGCGGCCACCGCGATGCCGTAGGCGTTCGCGAGGTGATCGGAGGTGCGAAAGCCCACCACCAGAAGTACCACCGCCGCGAAGAGCGTCCAGTTCACGAAGGGCACGTAGATCTGCCCGATCTCGCGCGAGGAGGTGTGCGTGATGGCGAGGCGCGGGATGTAGCCCAGGAGGATCCCCTGGCGCGTCATCGAGAAGGCGCCGGTGATGACAGCCTGCGAGGCGATGACGGCCGCCGCGGTGGCGAGCGCGACCATCGGCAGCACGCCCCACTCCGGGAGCATCAGGTAGAACGGGTTCTTCACCGCGGCGGGATTGGCGAGCACGAACGCGCCCTGCCCGAAGTAGTTGAGCAGCAGCGCCGGCATCACCAGGCCGAACCAGGCGAGGCGGATCGGCCGTCGCCCGAAATGCCCCATGTCGGCATAGAGCGCCTCGCCGCCGGTGAGCGCGAGGAACACCGCGCCCAGAACGAGGAAGCCCAGGAGCGGGTTGGCGACGAGAAACGCGACGGCATGGTGCGGGCTCGCGGCGGCGAGGATCGCCGGGTTCTGCGCGATGCGCCACACGCCGATGGTGCCGAGCGCGAGGAACCACAGCACCATCACGGGCCCGAAGAGGATGCCCACGGTCGCGGTGCCCTTGCGCTGGATGAAGAACAGGAGCGCGAGGATCGCGATCGCCGTGGGCACGGCCGCATGGCCGAACACGGGTGTCGCGATGGCGAGCCCCTCGACCGCCGAGAGCACCGTGATCGCCGGCGTGATCATGCTGTCGCCGTAGAACATGGCCGCGCCGAAGATGCCGATCATGATCACGAACCAGCGCTGCCGGGGCTTGCCCTGCAGCCCGCGAAGAGCGAGGGCGAGGAGCGCGAGGATGCCGCCTTCGCCGCTGTTGTCGGCGCGCATCATCACGAAGAGGTACTTGAACGCGATCACCCACGCCATGGACCAGGTGATGAGCGAGAGCAGGCCCTTCACGTTCTCGGGCGTGGGGGCGATGCCGTGTTCGGCGCTGAAGCACTCCTTGAACGCGTAGAGCGGGCTCGTGCCGATGTCGCCGAACACCACGCCGAGGGCACCGACGGCCATCGCGGCGAGGGCCCGGCGGGAGGCCGGGTCCGGGTGAAGCGGCGAAACGGCACTGCTCAAGTCGCGCTCCGGCACCGGACGGGAAACCCGGTGCGAGTGGGGGGCGACTATACGCTCTCATGCTGCACCGCACAACCCGGGGAGGGATCCGCGAGGCCGGCCTGCATTTCATCCTGCCGGCGGCGTATTCCGTCGCGGGCCGCTTGCCTTGGGCCGGCCCCGGCGGCTACGCTGCGCGCACACTCCAAGTCCATGAAGAAATGATGAAAATCGGAGCGGTGGGCGCGGTCCTCCTGGCGATCCTGGCAGGGCCGGCGGCGGCCATCGAGGTGCTGCGCCTCGCCCCGGGGGATTCGATCACCCTGGACGGCGACCTGTCGGACGCCGCCTGGTCCCGGGCGAAGCCCCACGACGAGTTCTTCGAGGTCTCCCCGCGCGAGAAGGTGGCGGCGGGCGTTCGCACCGAGGCGCGCTTCGCGTACGACGCGCACGCGCTGTACGCGGCCATCCGGGCCCACGATCCCGATCCCGGGCAGATCCGCGCGCCTTTCGCCCGGCGCGACAACGTCTTCGCCGACCAGGACATGGTCGTGCTTTTCGTCGATCCCCTGGGCACGCGCAAGTTCGCGCATTTCGTGCGGGCGAACCCGCGCGGGGTGATCGCGGACGGGCTCTACAACGAGGACACCGGCAACGAGGATTTCTCGCCCGATTTCGAGGTGGAGGTCGCCACCGGCCGATTCGAGGGAGGCTGGACCGCGGAGTTCCGGATCCCGTTCTCGTCGCTTCGCTACACGGACCCGCCGAGTGCCGTGTGGAGCATCCTCGTCTTCCGCAACTACCCGCGCGAGCAGCGCTTCCGCATCGCCTCGAGCCCGCTGCCGCGCGACTCGAACTGCTTCCTGTGCCTGAACCTGCCGCTCACCGGCCTCGACGACCTGCCTTCCACCCGTCACCTGGCCGTCACGCCGCAACTCACCGTGCGGGGCACGCGCGATCGCGGGCCCGAGGGGCGTTCAAGCGACGGCGAAGTCGTGCCCGGCGTGGACGTGAAGTGGCGTCCGCGCGCGGACATCGTCGTGGACGCGACGGTCAACCCCGATTTCTCGCAGGTCGAGCTCGATACGCCGCAGCTCGCCGGCAACACGCAGTTCGCGCTCTTCTACAACGAGAAGCGGCCCTTCTTCCTCGAGGGCGCGGACATCCTGCAGGGGCCGCAGAACGCCATCTACACGCGCACGGTCACCGATCCGGCCTGGGGCGCGCGTCTCACGCAGCGAAGCGAGGGGCTCGACTACACGGTGCTCACGGCGAAGGACGACGGCGGTGGCCTCGTGCTCCAGCCCGGGCCCCTGGGCACCGGGTTCATCGCGCAGGACCGCAAGTCGCTCGCGACATCCGGACGACTGCGCTGGCAGGCCGGTGGCGGGACGACGGTCGGGCTGGTGGCGACGGACCGCTCCTACGAGGGCGGGGGCGCCAACCGGGTCTTCGGTCCCGACGTGACGTGGTTCCCGACGAACGATCACCGCCTGCGTGCCCAGTACCTGGAATCGGCGACCACGACGGCGCCGGACAGCCTCGCCAAGGGGCCGCGGGTGAGCGACCACGCGGCGCGGGCGGACTGGAGCTTCAGCGGCAAGCTCTGGCGCCAGCTCCTCGCGGTCGAGGACGTGGGCTCGGGCTTTCGCGCCGACAACGGCTTTTTCGGCCAGAACGGCTACCGCACCCTCTACAGCGAGACGCAACGCCGCTTTCTCGACGCCGGGCCCTTCAACGAAGTCTCGCCCTACCTCAATGCCGAGTACAAGACCGACCGCGACGGCAAGGTGATCTACCAGCAGAACAACCTGGGCGTGCTCTTCGGCCTGCCGCGAGCGACGAACGTCTACCTCGAGGTCCGCCCCAACAACCTCGTGGCGGTGCGAGAGGGCGGGGGCCTGCGCAAACGCGACCAGTATTACCTGCAGGTCGAGAGCAACCCCAGCGGCTGGTTCTCGAAGCTCTACTCGGAGGTGGCTTTCGGCGACCGCGTGGACGTCGCCAGCAACCGCATCGGCAAGGGTGTCTACGCGATGCTCATGGCGAACCTTCGCCCGCACCCGCGCGCGGAGCTCGAGTACCGCATCGACAACGATTTCATCGACAGCCGCGAGGCCGTGGAAGGTTCGAAGCGCATTCTCGCCCAGCGGGCCCAGCAGGTGCTCGCGATCTGGCATTTCACCGCGCGCGACAGCGTGCGCACGATCTGGCAGGCGAACTGGGTGCGGCGCGCGCCGTCGCTGTGGGAGGAGGCGGTGTCCTCGCGCGAGAGCTCGGACACGCTTTCGCTCGTGTACGGGCACCGCCGGGGCATCGGATTCACGGTCTACGTGGGGGCGACGATGGGGCGCTCGCTCGATGCCGACGCCGGCGCGAAGCGGCGCCAGGGCGAGGTGTTCGTGAAGGGCGCGTGGACCTTCGACGTGCTCTAGGTCAGGCGATGAAGCGGACGATGGCGGCGTAGTGGACGGCGCTGCCGCCCATCACGAAGAGGTGCCAGATGCCGTGGAAGTGGCGCACCTTCTTGTCGTAGACATAGAAGACGATGCCGACCGTGTAGATGACGCCCCCCGCGGCCACCCAGGCGAGTCCCGCCCAGCCGAGCGATTCGACGAGCGGCACGACGGCCCCGATCGCCGACCACCCCATCACGAGGTAGATCACCAGCGAGGGAACCCGCGCGCCGCGGGCGAAGAGCAGTTCCTGGGCGATGCCGACGACCGCGAGTCCCCACACCAGCCCGAAGAGCGCCCAGCCCCAGGGGCCGTTCAGGGTAACCAGCGCGAAAGGCGTGTACGTGCCCGCGATGAGCAGGTAGATGGCCGCATGGTCGATCTTGCGGAACACCGCCTTCATCCGCCCCCGCGTCGAGTGGTAGAGCGTGGAGGCGGAATACAGGAGGACGAGGGAGGCGCCGTAGACCGCGAACGCGGTGATGCGCCAGGGGTCGCCTTTCAGCGAGGCGAGGACGACGAGGACGGCCGCGCCGGCGGTCGCGAGGAGCGCGCCGCCCAGGTGCGTGTAGCCGTTGAAGCGTTCGCCCGGATACATCCCGCATTGTCTCATGCGGGCGGTTCCGGCCCGTCAGGTCGGGGGAGCCTCGGGCTCGCCGGGCGGCGCCTCGCCGGGGGCGCCTTCGCTCCCCTGCTTGGCTTCGCGTTTCTTCTGCAGTTTCTCTTCCTTCTTCTGCTTCTTCTCGAGCTCGCGCTTGCGTTTTTCGAATGCGTAGTTGGGTTTGGCCAAGGGTTTTCGTCCTCTTCGGGAGTCGGTGGCGGCCCGATTCTGGCACGGACGGGGGGGCGACGCTTGCGCGCGCTCAAATAAACCGCCGGTCCCGGACCCCTCAGGCGCCCGCGTCGATGAGGGCCGCGAAGCCTTCCCGGTAGGTGGGGTAGCGGAAGGCGAAGCCCTCGTCACGCAGCCGCGCGCTCGACAGCCGCTTGCTGCCGCCGCGCTGCGGCGAGTCCGCGTCCGAACCACCCACGGGCAGGCTCGGCAGGCCGAGCCGGTGGGCGATCCAGTCGAGGATCTCCCCCAGGGCGGTCGGCGCCTCGTCGGTGCCCAGGTAGAGGGGCGCCACGGCCGGCCGCTCCACGAGGTGCACCAGGGCGCGCGCGCAGTCGTCGCGGTGGATGCGGTTCGTGATCGCCGCGCGCGCGCCTTCGCCGACCGGAGCGCCGGACCGGACCATTTTCACGAGGCGCTCGCGACCCGGGCCGTAGATGCCCGAGAAGCGGATCGTCGTCGACTCGAGGGGCGAGGCGGCCGCGACCGCCTCGCCTTCGAGCAGCATCCGGCCCGAGAAGCCCCGTGGCTGCGCCGGCGAATCCTCGTCCACGATCGATCCGTCCTCCTGCCCGTAGACGCCCGTCGAGCCGACGGTGATGAGGCGCCTGGCGCGCGTGCCGCGAAGGGCATGCACCGTGTTCGCCAGGCCCGTCACGTAGGCTTTTCGGTAGGCGTCCTCCGAAAAGCCGTCCGCCGCCACGGTGTAGATCACGCAATCGGCTTCCCGCAGGGCGTCGGGAAAGGTGTACGGGCGCATCGCGTCCATCGTGTACGCGCCCGGAACGCCCGCGGCGGAGCGACGGCCCGTGGAGACGTTGTGGCCGTGCTCACCGAGGAGTTGCGCCGTGCGGGTGCCGACGTAGCCGGCACCGACGATGAAAATTCTGGTCTTCGTCCCGGCGCTCACGCGATCACGATCATGGGCCCGGCGCTCACGCGACCACGAGCGCGATCGCGAAGCCGTCGTAGCCCTTGTGCCCGACGGTCTGGATGGCGGTGACCGATACGCGCGTCTCGAGGCTCATGCGCGTCACGAGGCGGCGAACGCCCTGGACCGAGGGATCCTCACTCGCGGCGTCCAGCACCTTGCCCTCGCGCACGACGTTGTCGACGATGATGAGGCTGCCGCGGCGCGACAGCCTGAGCGCCCACTCGAAGTACTCGGTGTTGGAGCGCTTGTCGGCGTCGATGAAGGTGAGGTCGAAAGGTCCGACGCGCTCCGTCTCGAGCTCGGGAAGCGTGTCGAGCGCCGCCCCCAGGCGCACCTGGACCTGGTTGGCGTAGCCGGCGCGGGCGAGGTTGGCGCGCGCGACTTCCGCGTGTTTCGGGTCCGCCTCGAGCGTGACGATTCGCCCGCCCGGCGGCAGCGCCTTCGCGAGCCACAGGGTGCTGTACCCGCCGAGCGTGCCGATCTCGAGGATGTTGCGCGCGCCCTGCACGCGGGCGAGCAGGTTGAGGAGCTTGCCCTGCGTGGCCGACACCGCGATGTCCGGCAGCCCCGCCTCCCGGCTCGCCTGGAGGGTCGTCGCGAGCGCCGCGTCGCGGTCGAGGAGTTCGCCGGCGAAGTAGTCGTCGACCTGGTTCCACAGCGTGGGGTTCATGCGAGCGCCTCGAGGAGGTCGTCGACGAGATCGTCCGCGTGCTCGATGCCGGCCGACAGGCGGACGAGGTCCACGGGACACAGCGTGGCCGGCCCTTCGACGCTGGCGCGGTGCTCGGCGAGGCTTTCGACCGAGCCCAGCGAAGTGGCCTGCTTGAAGAGCTTGAGGCGGTTGGTGAACCGGCGAGCCGCCGCTTCGCCCTCCTTCAGGCGCAGCGACAGCATGCCACCGAAGCCGCCGTGCATCTGGCGCGAGGCCACCGTGTGGCCCGGATGGCCGGGAAGCCCGGGGTAGAGCACGTGAGAGAGCTGCGGGTGACCCTCGAGCCGCGTGGCGATCGCCATCGCGTTCGCGGACGAAGCCGCCACGCGCAGCGCCAGCGTTCGCATGCCGCGAAGCAGGAGCCAGGCTTCGAAGGGTCCCGGTACCGCGCCGCCCCCGGAACGCGCGGTGCGGATCGTGCCCCAGAAGTCGTCCTCGGCGGCCGTGACGAGCGCGCCCGCGATCACGTCGGAATGGCCATTGAGGTACTTCGTGGCCGAATGCATGACGAGGTGGGCACCGAGTTCGATCGGCCGTTGCAGCATCGGCGTGGCGCTCGTGGAGTCGACGGCGAGTCGCGCTCCCGTCTCGCGGGCGATCGCCGCCGCTTGCGCGATGTCCGTCACCTCCCACGTGGGGTTGGCCGGCGTCTCGGCCCAGATGAGTTGCGGACGCCTTTCGCGGGCGAGGCGCGCGAGATCGTCGACCGAAGCGTTCTCGTAGAACGAGACCTGCAGGCCGCGCGGAGAGGCGAAATTCACGAGCCAGCCGCGCAGGGCCCAGTACATGTTGCGTGGCGCGAGCACGACCGCGCCCGGCAGCAGGCTCTGGAACACCGCGGCCGAGGCCGCCTGCCCGGAGGCGAAGAGCATCGCGCCACGCCCGCCTTCGAGGGTGGCGAGCAGCGACTCGGGCGTGTCGTAGGTGGGATTGTCGGCACGCGAGTAGACGCGACCGCCGGGATAGGCGCCGTCGGGACCGCGTTCGTAGGTGGTGGCGACGTGGATCGGCGGGACGATCTCGCGGTAGGGCGCCGCGATGCGGCCCAGGCCCTGCGCGGCGAGGGTTTCGCGGCGAGGGGACTTCGGTTTGTCTTCCATGGCAGCCGATGATACCGCGCCGCCACCGGTCCCTAGCGCGACCAGCCGGTCCACTCGGCGGGCAGCACGTGCGCGACGACCGTGCGGCCGCCCGCGCCGTCGGGGCGGAAGACGATGATCCCGCCCTTTTCCGTGCTCAATTGCCTGCCGGCTTCCCCGCCGACGACGTGGCCGATCATGACGGCATTGCGGCCCGCGGGGGGCGGCGTCGAGAAAAGGCGGTCGCGTCCTTCGACTTGTTCGCGCTCCAGGTTGGGCATGAGCGCCCGGTCGATCGCCGGATCGCCCTGGTCCATGAGCTGCGCCGTGTGCAGCGCCCGGCAGATGGGTGAACTGACGGGCGGGGTCACGGGGACCGCCGCGCGCCGAAGCGTCTCGCCCAGCCGGCGGGCCATGGCGATTCCCGCGGGCGTGAGCACGGTGGCATTGCAGTCGTTCTGCCGGCCGTCGGTCTGCTCGGTGTGGCGCACGAAAAGCACGAACCCGCCGCGGCGAAGCGCCTCGAGCAGCTTCTCGCCCGAGAGCGCGTGCGCGGCATCGACCGGCGGCAGGAGGGCGATGGCGTCGGCCGCCCGGGCGACGGGGCTCGCGAGCGGGAGCGCGGTGACCAGGACGAATGCCGCCAGCGTGCGCGAAGCGGAAAACGGAAGGGCGTTCATGGAGCGCGATTCTGCGGGGCGACCCGGGCGGGGTCAACGCCGGACGCAGGCATGCGCCTAGAATGGGCGCATCGCGTTCCCTTCGACCCGAATGAACCTGTTCATCGTCACCGGCCATACCAAGGGCCTGGGCGCGGCGCTCGTCGAGCGCATCGCCCGGCAGACCGACAACGAGATCATCGCCCTGGGCCGCGCCGCCGACGGGCCCATCGCGGGCGGTGCCCAGCTGCAGGTGGATCTCGCCGACATCGCCGCGCTCGAGGCGGCGTTCGACCGGCTGGAGGCGCGCCTCGCGAACCGCCGCTACGAGCGCGCCGTGCTCGTGAACAACGCGGGTGTCGTCTCGCCCGTAGGCATGCTGGACCGCGTGGATGCCGGCGAACTGGCGGCGAACCTGTCGGTGAACCTGGTAGCGCCCCTGGTGCTCATGCGGCGATTCCTGCAGGCGACGGCGACCCTCGCCAAGCGCCGCCGCGTCATCAACATTTCCTCCGGGGCAGGCCGCCGGCCGATTTTCGGCTGGGGCGCCTACTGCGCCGCGAAGGCGGGCCTCGACATGGCCACGCGCGTCGCGGCGCTCGAGGCGCAGGCGGCGCGGACGGGCGTCGAACTGGTGAGCCTCGCCCCGGGCGTCATCGACACCGCCATGCAGGGCATCATCCGGAGCAGCAGCCCCGAGGAGTTCGTCGACGTCGAGCGCTTCCGGCAGCTGAAGGCCGCGGGCGAGCTGCGCGACCCCGGTGACGTGGCCGACGACATCCTGCGTCTCGAGGCGAACGGGAAGCTCTTCGCGGAGCCGGTCGCGGACCTGCGCGCGCTCGGCGCGTGATCGACTCGGCGCTCTTCTACGCCTTCGCCGTCCCGGCGGTGCTCATCATGGGCATCTCGAAGGGCGGGCTCGGGTCGGGGCTGGGCATCATCGCGACGCCCCTGGTGGCCCTCGCGGTGCCCGCGCCGCAGGCGGCCGCCATCCTGCTGCCGATCCTGCTCGTGATGGATGCGGTGGGACTCTTCGCCTATCGCGGCGTCTTCGACCGGCGCCATCTCGGGCTTCTCCTCGCGGGCGGCATCGGGGGCACCGTGCTGGGCGCGCTCACCTTCCGCTACTTCAGCGATGCCATGATCCGCGCGATGCTGGGCGCGATGGCCCTCGCCTTCGTCGTTCACCGCGTGCGTTCGGGTCTCGCCTCGCCCGTGGCCGCGGCGCCCTCGCGCGCCAAGGGCCTCTTCTGGTCGACGATCTCCGGGCTCGCGAGCACGATCTCGCACGCCGGTGGCCCGCCGCTCAGCGTGTACCTCCTGCCGCTCAGGCTCGACAAGGCGGTGCTCGTGGGCACGACGGTGATCTTCTTCGCGGTGATCAACGCGGTGAAGCTGGTCCCCTACACTTGGCTGGGTCTTTTCGACGCGAGGAATCTCGCGACCTCGCTCGTGCTCGCGCCGCTGGCGCCCGTGGGCATCCTGCTCGGCATCCGGCTCCAGAGGCGGCTGTCGCAGGACACCTTCTACCGCGTGGCCTACACGCTGCTCGCGGTCGTGGGCTCGAAGCTCCTCTACGACGGGCTGCGCGCGCTGCTGGCCTGAGCGGGGCGGTGACCTTCGGTCGCACGCGCCACGGCGCCGGGCTTCCGCTAGACTCGCCGCTCGTCGTGCGATTCCCGATTCCCCATCAGCCGAGAGGACATTCCATGAAGCGTTTCGCCGCCGCCGTTGCCACGATGCTGTTCGCCGGTTCCGCCCTGGCCTTCCACTGCCCGTCGGACATGAAGAAGATCGACGAGGCCCTCGCGAAGAAGCCGCAGCTCACCGAGGCCCAGATGAAGGACGTGAAGAAGTTCCGCGAGGAGGGCGAGAGCCTTCACAAGGCCGGCAAGCACCAGGAGTCGGTCGATACGCTCGCGAAGGCGATGAAGATCCTGAAGATCTGACGGGCCTGCGGTCGACGGCAGGACGGGACGCCGCGAAACTTTCGCGGCGTTTTCGCTTCAGGCGGGCTTCACGCCGGGCCGGCCGGCCTCGACGGCGAACGAGGCGATCGTCGCGACGCCCGCATCGGGCTGCTTCACGGAGTCGACCACGCGCAGTTTCGCCGTCGCCACTCCGCGCTTGAAGTCGAGGAGCACGTATCCCCGCCGCGTGCCGTCGGCGAAGTGGATGTGAGGGTTCGACTCGCGCACGGCGTTCGTCCGCTTGGTGTCCGGGCCCTGCGAGGTGATGGAAGTGCCGCAGAATTCCGAGGCGACGATCGGCGTGTCGGGCCTGCCCGCCTCGCGGTGCACGTCGCACACGTAGTTCGCGTGCACGTCGCCGCCCAGGATCACGGGATTGGCGGCCTTCGACCGCGCGAGCGAATCGAGCAGCCGGGCCCGCGCGTGGGGATAGCCGTCCCAGCCGTCGGTCCAGTGAAGGCGGCCTTTCCCGGTGTCCCGGCCGGCGGTCGCGAAAAGCGTCTGCTGCACGATGATGTTCCAGCGCGCCTTCGATTCCGCGAGCGCCGCGTCCAGCCACCGCTCCTGCTCGGCGCCCAGCAGCGTGCGTCCCGGTGCTTCGCGGTCCTCGCACGCGGGGCCCACGGTGTTGCTGCCGCCCCGCCCGGCGCGCGGACAGGCCTGGTGCGCGCGGTACTGGCGATCATCGAGCACCAGCAAGCTGGCGAGCGAGCCCCAGCCGTGGGCGCCGTAAAGGCGCACTTCCCCGCCGGGATGCAGGACGGAAGGGCGGATGGGCAGGTGCTCGAAGAACGCGCGGTAGGCGGCGGCGCGGCGTTCGAGGAAGCGCGGGTCGAGATCCTGGCCGCGGTCGTTGGCGTAGTCGTTGGCGACCTCGTGGTCGTCCCAGGTGACGAGCCAGGGCGCGGCCGCGTGGGCGGCCTGCAGGTCGGGGTCCGTCTTGTATTGCGCGTAGCGCTGGCGGTAGGCGGCGAGCGTCTTCGGCTCCGGGATATGGTGCTTGCGCACGTGTTCCCGGCCCCAGCTCGATTCGTAGATGTAGTCGCCCACGAAAGCCACGAGGTCGGGAGCGTCGGCGACGAGATGGCGGTGCGCCGTGAACCAGCCCTGCTCGTATTGCTGGCAGGAGGCGAGCGCGATGCGCAGGCCGGCGATGTCGGCGCCGGCGGAGGGTGCCGTGCGCGTGCGGCCGATGGGGCTTGCTTCGCCGCCCGCACGAAACCGGTAGAAGTACTCGCGCGCCGGCTCGAGTCCCGCCACCTCGACGTGCAAGGCGTGGGCCCGGCCCGGTTCGGCCCGGGCCGTGCCGCTTCGCGCCAGGCGCGCGAATTTCTCGTCGTGCGCGATCTCCCAGCGCACCTCGATCGATTCGTCCCCCAGGCCACCGTCACCCAAGGGCTCGGGGGCGAGCCGGGTCCACAGGACGATGCCCTCGGCGGTGGGCGAGCCCGATGCGATGCCGAGCGAGAAGGGCGGCGCCTTGAAGCGCCGCGCGGCGAGGGCCGCGGGGCTGCGCGGGGCGAGGAAGCCCGCTGCCGCCAGCGCGAACGCCCGGGCGAGGAAGGATCGGCGAAGCGGGCGCATGCCCCCGATTATGGCAGGCCCGGTACGCGGGGCCCGGCGCGAATCACGCCGCCGAGGGGCGGCGCACGAAGGCGAGCCAGAAGGCGGTGACGAGCAGGATCGCGAACCAGACGAACGCCCATTCCGCGATCGACAGGCCCAGCAGGCTCCATTCCACCTTGGCGCAGTCGCCGGTGCCCGAAAAGATCCGGGGAAGCGCCTGCGCGAGCGGGAAGTTGCCGAGGAGGAAGTCGAGATCCGCCCCGCAATTGGCCGCGAGTTCCGGCTTGGGGAAGCGTTGCAGCATCGACTGGCGAACCGAGACGCTTCCGCCGGCGATGGCGAGCGCGCCGACGAGGACGCCGTAGACGCGCACGCCCACGCGTACCGGCCCGTGCAGCGCGGCGATGAGGGCGACGAGGCCGATCGACACGAAGGCGTAGCGCTGAAGGATGCACATCGGGCACGGCTCGAGCCCCACCTGGTGCTGCAGGACGAGGCCGAAGCCGATGAGGCCGAAGCAGGCCGCCGCGATGAAAGCGAAAATCTGGCGGGGCGAGAAACGATCGAGGAGGTCGGGGAACATCGTGGCCATGGCGCGGTTGGATGCGCCATTCTCGGGCAAGTTCAGGAATCGTGGACGATCCCGGTCAAGCGTTCCCCGAAAAGCCTTTTCCGACAAAGGGTTGCCGGTCGCGAAGGTCTCGCCGCCGGCGGCGCTTGCCGCCGGCCACGAGACACCGAGGAAAAACCCGGCCCGCGGGCGCCCCTCGTCAATGCCAAGGTTGGCAGGTGCCCTGGGAGGGGCTCCGCGTGGGTCCTGCGCCGGAAAGGGGTCGCGGTCTAGTCCTCGATCGCGAAGGCGAGCAGCGCGAAGCCGGCCGCGACGCCCGTCGGCACCGCCATGCGCTCGAAAGGCGAGGCGGCCGAGGTCGGAACGACGCGCACCGGCACCGAGGTTCTCTCGATGAGCCGCGTGCTGAGGGAATTCGCCAGGAATTGCGCGAGCGGGCCGCGCCGCGTCGCCGTGAGCACGATCTCCTGCACGCCCAGGAGCCGAGCGGTGTCGGCGAGCGCGGTGACGAGGGGGCCGCGCGTCACGTGCGTGTTGCAGGCGATGCCGGCGGACTCGACGAGGCGGCGGGCCGGGTCGAGCGCGGCGCGCGCGCGCTCCTCGCGCCAGCCGTCGCGTTCGGCTTTGGGAACGAAGCGCGAGACGTGGCGATTGAGGGTGGGCGCGACGTGCACGAGATCGATGCGGGACACGTTGCCGCGGCATTCCGCGACCGCCGCTTTCACCGCCGCGAGACCCTGCGCGCTGCCATCGACGGGAACCAGGATGCGTTTCATGGGCTTTTCCTTTTCTGATCGACGAGGGGTCAGGCGGCCTGCGCGGCCGTGGTGCTGCGGCGGCGCTGGAAGAGGAAGCCCAGGCCGAAGACGGAAGCGAACACGAAGGCGTAGACGCCGATGCGAGCCATCGCGTGCGTGTCGAAGTACTCCTTGAAGAGCGGCTCGCTCACGATCATCTGGGCGGCGGTCCAGCACAGCACCGCGACGCCGACCTGGACGATCCAGGGGTACTTCTCGACCCACTTGAGGATCAGGGTCGATCCCCACACGACGATCGGGATGCTGATGAGCAGTCCGATCACGACGAGGGCGAAAGAGCCGTGCGCCGCGCCCGCGACCGCGAGCACGTTGTCGAGGCCCATGGCGGCGTCCGCGATGACGATGGTCTGCATGGCGCCCCAGAAGGTGGCGGCGGCCTTCACTTCGTGGCCCTCGCCTTCCTGCGGCTTCAGCAGCTTGAAGGCGATCCACACGAGGATCGCGCCGCCCGCGGCCATGAGACCGGGGATGCCGAGCAGCCATACCACCGCCATCGTCATGACGACACGCACGGCGATGGCGCCGAAAGTGCCCCAGAGGATGGCCCGCTTCTGCAGGTGAGGCGGCAGGTTTCGCGCCGCGAGGGCAATGACGATCGCGTTGTCGCCGGCGAGGGCGAGGTCGATCACGATGATGGCCGCGAGGGCCGTGAAGAATTCCGGCGTGAAGAGCTCCATCCCGGGTGTCCCCCTTGTTCTGGTTCGTGGGCAGTCCGCTCGCGGGCGGGCGGGGACGGATGCCCTTGCCGGCCCGGCAAGGGTCTCGCCCGGTGGCGACGATCACCACCCCGCGGCCGGGAGTGGAAGCTCCGGGATGACGACCGTGGGACGAAAGGGCTACTCCCCCTTGGGCGCCCCGATCCGGCTAACGCGATCGGAATGCCTTCGAGATGAAGGGATTATCGAAACGGATCCCGTCGGGCGGATGGAAAATCACAATTGCGCCATTGAGATTTTTCATGCGGGCGCGATTGCATTTGCGAATCGTTGCCTTTATAACGAATGCGCGCATTGCGAAAACGATGCGTGCCCTTCAAAGGGGAGTAGCTTTTACGGTTGGGTCGTCAATACGGGCTTCGGCCCCGGCCCATCCGGCAGCGCGAGGCCTCGAGGCCTTTCGTCTGTTAGCGAGACCTTTGCCAGTTCCTGGCATCGGTCCGCTCGAGAATCCAGCGGCCTTTGCCTTGACCGGGGCAAAGGCCGCGCCGTTTCCGGGACCGGAAACGACGCGGAATCGACAGACCGAAGAAATGACGAAAGGAACTTCGCCATGCCCCGCTCTCGCCTCCGACGCTACTTCCGCCACGGTTTTTTCCCCCAGATGGTCGCCTTCGAGGCCTGTGTCCGCCTGGGCAGCGTGACGCGCGCCGCCGAAGAGCTCTCGCTCGCCCAGCCGACCGTCTCCTGCCTCATCCGCAAGCTCAACGACACCATCGGCGAGCCCGTGCTGCACACGCGCGGCCGGCGGGTCGAGCCCACCCCGATGGGTCGCGAACTGCTTTCGCTGTGCGAGGAAGCCTTCGCCTCCTTCGATCGCTTCGACGAGCGTCGCGCCGAACTGGCGCGCCTGCGCGAAGAGGCGCGCGAGCACGCTCCCGGGCCGGTTTCGCTATCATCGACGGCTTGATCGTCCGCCGCCGAAAGCCCGCGATGCCACTGACCCTGCCTGTCCAGCGTGTCCTCACCCTCGAAGCCGCTCGCGTTGCGCTGGCGGCCTCCGAAGCCACTGCGATCCAGAACGGCTGGAAAGTCGTCATCGCCGTCGTGGATTCCGGTGGCCATCTCGTGGCCGCGATCCGGCTGGACGGCACCCAGACCAGCTCCGTGGACACGGCCCTGGGCAAGGCCCGGGCGGCGGTCGCCTTCAAGCGGCCGACCCGGGTCATCGAGGACATGGTGAACGGCCCCCGCCCGGCCTTCGCGACGGTACCCGGGGCCGGCGCCGCCTTCGCCCTCCTCCAGGGGGGCCTTCCGGTCGAGGTCGAAGGACAGGTCATCGGGGGAATCGGCGTCTCGGGCGTCAAGGCGAGCGACGATGAGATCGTTGCCGGGGCCGGAGTCCAGGCCCTCCTCGCCGCCCTCGGCTGAACGGGAAAGCTGGCCCGCCGGGGCATCCCCCGGCAGAATAGCGGGCATGGAACCCCACGCCCTGGGCCTGAAGGCCCTTCACGCCGCCTTTCGCGAAGGCCGCCTCACCGTCCAAGGCTACGTCGAAGCCCTCAACAAGCGCGTCGCGGCACTCGAGCCGCGCATCCAGGCCTTCGAGTGGTTCGAGCCGGCGCGGGCCGCGGCCGAAGCCGAGGAGCGCTCCGGCGGCATCCTGAAGGAACTGCCCCTTTACGGCATCGCCGTGGGGGTCAAGGACATCATCGGAACCCGCGGAATCCCCACCCGCATGGGCTCGCGCGTCTTCGCGGGGCACGTGCCCGCCCGCTCGGCCGGCCTGGTGCGGCGGTTGGAGGCCCTGGGCGGCATCGTCTACGCCAAGACGGTCACTTCCGAGTTCGCTTTCCGCCACCCCGGCAAGACCCGCAATCCGTGGAATCCGTCCCACACGCCCGGGGGTTCCTCGAGCGGCTCCGCGGCAGCCGTGGCGGCGGGATTCGTGCCGGTGGCGATCGGCACGCAGACCCTCGGTTCGATCATCCGCCCCGCTGCCTTCTGCGGCGTGGTGGGCTACAAGCCCAGTTTCGGCGCCATCTCGCGCGACGGCGTCTTCCCCTTCAGCGGGACCCTCGACCACGTCGGCGTCTTCGCCCGGTCGGTGGAGGACGCGGCCTGGTTCGGCGCCTGCCTCATGGGCATCGATCCGCGCGACGAGGCGACGGGCATCCGCGCCGGCATGCGCACCCTATCGGTTCCCCTCGGCCGGCTGGCGTCGCCGCCGCGTCTGGCCGTGGTGAAGACGCCCAAGTGGTCCCTCGCCACGCAGGCGCAGCAAGCCAATTTCACCGAAGCGGTCGCGACCCTCAAGGACGCCGGCGCCCAGGTGCGCGAGGTGCCCCTGCCGCCCGCCTTCAATGAAGCATGGAATGTCGTGCAGGCGATCATGGACTACGACGCCTCGCGCGGCTTTGCCTCGCTCGAGTCGCGCCACCGCCTGCAGTTCTCGGCACCGCTGCTGCAATTGCTCGACCGAGGCAAGCGCATCACCACCGAGCAGCACGTGAAGCACCTCGCCCGCCGCGACGACTACCGGCGCTGGCTGGACACGCTTTTCGACGGGTGCGAGGCGATCGTGACGATTCCCGCCCCGGGCGAGGCGCCGGAAGGCCTCGGCAGCACGGGCGATCCGACGTTCTGCTCGCTATGGACCCTCTCCGGCCTGCCGGCCATCACGCTGCCGAGCGGGCGCGGCCCCAAGGGCCTGCCCCTGGGGCTCCAGGTGGTCGGGCGTTACCGCGAGGACGAGCGCGCGCTGCAGGCCGCGGCCTGGTGCGAGGGCGTGCTGGGCGTCACGATGGGCCTCGCCGGGTAGCGGCCCCGCATCGCGACCGTCGACACCACCAGGAAGTCGAGCACGCAATAGAACGCGCCCGCCGCCACCGGCGGGTTGAGCGTCGCGAGCCCGAGGTACGGCACCGCCGGCGCCCAGGTCCAGTTGCCGAGCCAGGTCCCGTAGAGCTCCATCGCGAGCGAAAGCACGAACATCGTCGCGTAGAGCCGGCGCGAGGGCGAGGCGGCCATGCACGCGAGGAAGAGCGCGAGGAGCAAGGGCCCCAGCGTGTCCTTTCCCAGCCAGGCCAGCGTCCCGACGATCGGCACGGCCAGGGCCGCGATGGCCCAGGCGCCCCGGTCGGAGATCCGCGCCGCGAGCTGCATCCCCAGGAAGAAGAGCAGCACGTGCCCGGGCGGGACGAAGAGCGGGATGTTGCCGAGACGGTAGTCGTAGAGCCCCCACACGAGCGAGAGGAACACCTCGCCCGCCGTCGCGAACGCGAGGCAGGCGAGGAGCGCGGGGCGCTCGCCCGCCCGGCTCCTGGCCCACATGAGGATGAATACCGCCCACGCGCCGGCGCTCGCGAGGTGCTGGCCCGGGCCGGGCCAGAGCTGGTCCACGGCGAGGCCGAGCACGATCGTCAGCACGATGAGCGCTTTCATGGGAGCATTCTCGCATGTCGATTGCACCGGACGAGCCGCCCGGGGAGAGCGCGCCCGCCTCGCGCGTGCACGGCTCGGCGGCCGTGCGCTACCTGCTCCTGGCGTGCGGGTTCCTCGCGGTGGGGCTGGGCGTCGCCGGGATCTTCCTGCCCGTGCTGCCGACGACACCCTTCATGCTGCTCGCCGCGGCGTGCTTCGCGCGATCCTCGCCGCGTTTCCACCACTGGCTTCTCACGCATCGCACCTTCGGCCCGATCGTGGGCGAGTGGGAGCGCCACCGCGCCATCCCGTGGCGCGCGAAGCTCTGGGCGATCGGGCTCATGTCGGCGACGCTCACGGCCTCCATCGTGTTCTTCGTGAAGAACCCGTGGGTGCAGGGAGGGCTCGCCGTCATGGGCGTCGCCCTCGCCGTGTGGCTCTACCGCGTTCCGTCGCGGGACCGCCCCGCCCGCGGCCTGCGCAACGGGGGGCCTAGGTGAGGCGATGGAACGGGGCGTCGCCGGCGCCGATGCGCGGCGGCGAGATCCAGGGCGCGTCCCGGAGGCTTCCGGCGATGAGGTTCTCGACCCCGAGCAGCACCGCGAAGACCGCCATGCGCACCGGGATGCCCGCGTCCGTCTGGCGGAAGATCGCGAGGCGCGGATCGTTGTCGAGGTCCGTGGCGAGGTCGTTCGAGCCTGGCGTGCCGTCGCGCGGCAACGGATGCATCACGATCGTGTCCTTCTGGCACAGGGCGTCGACGCGCTTCTTGTCGATGCGGAAGTCGATCGGGTAGTGCTCGAGCGCCTCGCCGGACATGCGCTCCTTCTGGATGCGCGTCGCATAGAGCACGTCGCACTTCTTGAGGCCCTCCTTGAGCGAGCTCGCGCGGCGCACCTTGTGGCCGGCGGCCTCGGCGTGCGCGACGAGGTCCTCGGGCATCTCGAGCGAGGGCGGGGCGAGCAGCGTGAAGGTGAGGCCCTTGAAGAGCGAGAGCAGGCGGATGAGCGAGTGGACCGTGCGGCCGTGCTTCAGGTCGCCGACCATCGCGAGGTGCGCGCCGTCGACCTTCTTGCCCAGGCGCGCGAACTCCCGCCGGATCGTGTAGAGGTCGAGCAGGGCCTGCGTGGGGTGCTCGCCCACGCCGTCGCCGCCGTTGATCACCGGCACGTGCACGCCCTTGGCGAAGCGCGCGACCGAGCCCTGGTCCGGGTGGCGCACGACGATCGCGTCGGCGTAGCCCGCGATCACGCGGCTCGTGTCCTCGATCGATTCGCCCTTGGCCATCGAGGAGAAGGTGAAACCCGTGGTGTCGCACACCGAGCCGCCCAGCCGGCAGAAGGCCGTGGCGAAGCTCAGCTGCGCGTGCGCGTGCTGGGCTCGAAGAAGAGGTTGGCGAGCACGGCCCCTTCGAGCACGCGCGTCACCTTGGTGCGGCGTGCGATGGGTTCCATGGCCTCGGCGACGGCGAGCAGGTCCTCCACGGCGGCGCGGTCGAACTGCTCGACCGAAAGCAGGTGGGGCTTGCCGCGCGGGGTGATGCGCTCGCGCAGGCCGGCGGGCAGGGCGCTCGCGCCCGGCAGTTCCGCGAGGACCTTGGCCGCCATCGCGGGCATCGCGCGGTGCTCCTTCGAGCCGTCGGGCAGGAGCCAGGTGTCGAGCGCGCGGCGCGTGACGCCCAGGCGGGCGGCGAAGTCGTTGCGGGTGAGGGCGAGGCGCTTCATGGCCTCGCGAAGGCGGTCCTGCTGGCTTTTCATGGTCGCACTCCTATACGCAATGCGTTCATGATATTGCCGAAAACATCAGCAGGACAATATACGCAAAGCGTATTGTCCGGGCGGCGAGGCCGAAAAAGGGGGCGCGGTCCGGACCGGGGTGTATCCCCCGGATCCGTCCCGGCGCCAATGTGCGCGCTTGCGGGGTTGTTCACTGCTTGTGGACCCACTATCGGCCCGGGGCGCCGGAATCCCTGTGAAGCGCGTCACACGGGGGGTTGCAGCGGTCACGCGGGGAATTGCAGCTGAAAGATTGGGCTATAGTCCCGGCGGACATGACGCGCATCGGCATCGACATGGGGGGCACCAAGATCGAGATCGCGGCGTTCGACGCCGCGGGCGCCGAGCGCCTGCGCCGGCGCGTGCCCACGCCCGCGGGCGACTATGCCGCCACCGTCGCCGCGATCGCCTCGCTCGTGACCGGCGCCGAGGCGGAACTCGGGGCGCGCGGGACCGTGGGCGTCGCCACGCCCGGCGCCCTGTCGCAGGTGACCGGGCTCGTGAAGAACGCCAATTCCACGTGCCTCAATGGCAGGCCGCTCAAGCAGGATCTCGAGGCGGCCCTGGACCGCGAGGTGCGCCTCGCCAACGATGCCAACTGCTTCGCCCTGTCGGAGGCGATCGATGGTGCCGGTCGCGGCGCGCCCACCGTCTTCGGCGTGATCCTGGGCACGGGGGTGGGCGGCGGCCTCGTCGTGAACGGGCGATGGCTGGAGGGGGCCAATTCGATCGCCGGCGAATGGGGGCACAACCCGTTGCCCTCGCCGGGCGACATCGACGTGCCCCTGCCCACCTGCTACTGCGGCCGCCGCGGATGCGTCGAGACCTATCTTTCGGGCCCCGGCCTGTCGGCGGATCACGTGCGCGGCACCGGCGAACGGCTGGACGCCGCCGAGATCGCGCGGCGCGCGGGCGCCGGCGACGTACGCTGCGACGCCACGCTCGCCCGCTACGAGACGCGGCTGGCCCGGGCCCTCGCCGTCGTCATCAACATCGTCGACCCGGACGTGATCGTCCTGGGCGGCGGGCTTTCCCGTATCGACCGCCTGTACGAACGCGTTCCCGCCGCCTGGGGACCGCACGTGTTCTCCGATTCGGTGCGCACGCGCCTGCTGCCGCCCGTGCACGGCGATTCGGGCGGCGTGCGCGGCGCGGCGTGGCTGTGGGGCGGCCCGTGAGCCCCGTGACCGCCTCCCGCAGCCTGCACCTGGCGCTCCTCGCCGCGTGCGCCGCCGTCCTCGCGTGGTCCGGCGTCTTGCCCAAGGATCGCCTCACGTGGCTGCTGGAAGTGGCGCCGGCGATGGCGGCCGCGGTTGCCCTGGCCATCGCCTATCCGCGCTGGCGCTTCACGCCGCTCGTGCTCACGCTGATCGCGATCCATGCCGTCATCCTCATGGTCGGCGGCAAGTACACCTATGCCGAGGTGCCCGCCTTCAACTGGCTGCGCGACGAATTCGGCCTGGCGCGCAACTACTACGACCGCGTCGGCCACTTCGCGCAGGGATTCGTCCCGGCGTTGGTGGCACGCGAGATCCTGCTGCGCCGCGGGGTTCTCGGGCCGGGCCGGTGGCTCTTCTTCCTCGTCTCGTGCGTGTGCCTGGCGATCAGCGCCTGCTACGAATTCATCGAGTGGTGGGTGGCGGTGGCCACGGGCGAGGCCGCGGAGGCCTTCCTGGGCACGCAGGGCGACGTGTGGGACACGCAATGGGACATGTTCCTGGCGCTCGTGGGCGCGCTCGTCGCGCAGCTCGTCCTGCGCCGCCGCCACGACCGACAGCTCGGGATGTCGGGATCCGCCGACGCCTGACGGGCCGGGTGCCGCAATCGGTTGATCGGCATCAACCCCGGCCGGGAAACGAAATCCGGCTGGCCCTCAAGTCGGCCTCGGCGCGTCCGTTACAGGGGGGTGAAACCCGCCTGTCGCGGACCCTGCCGAGTTCCCGCCGCCCATGGATACCGCCATTGTTTCCCCCGTTCCGCCTTCGATCGTGGCCGAGCCGGCCCCCCGTGCCGTTCCGGTCGCCGCGCCCGTCGCCGCCGCCGGCGAATACCTGAGCCTCAAGCTCGGCGAAGAGGAATACGGCATCGACATCCTGCGCGTGCAGGAGATCCGCTCCTACGAGGCGCCGACCCGCATCGCGAATTCGCCCGCCTACCTGAAGGGCGTGGTGAACCTGCGCGGGGTGATCGTGCCCGTGGTCGACCTGCGCCTGAAGTTCGCGCTCGATCGCGCGGACTACAACGAGTTCACTGTGGTCATCGTCCTCAACGTGGCCCACCGCGTCGTGGGCGTCGTGGTCGATTCGGTGAGCGACGTGATCCAGTTTCCCGCCGGCGCCGTCCGCCCGGCACCCGAATTCGCCTCCTCCGTCGACGCCGGCTTCATCACCGGCATCGGCACGATGAAGGACGGCGAGCACGAACGCATGCTGATCCTCATCGACATCGAGAATCTCATCGGTTCGTGCAGCCTGAACCTCTCCGAACGCGTCCACTGAATCCGCCCCCCCCCCCGCGGTCCGCCTCACGAACACTGAAAGGAAACTGTCGTGGCCTCCTTGAACAACCTTCCCATCGGCACCCGCCTCGGCGCGGGATTCGGCGTGGTCATCCTGGGCATCGCGGGCGTCGGCGCGGCGGCATTCCTTGCGCTCAGCACCGTGAAGACCGAATACGATCACCTCGCCGAGAATTACCTGCCCAAGGTCCTGCAGGTCCAGGATGCGCAGGACAACACGAACGTCGTGGCGCGTTCGATCCGCAACGTCGCGCTCTTCAAGGACGCCAAGATCCAGTCCGAGGAAGTCGCGCGCATCAAGCAGGCGCGCGAGGCCAACAACGAGATCTTCGCGAAGTTCGAGAAGGAGATCGTCTCGCCGCGCGGCAAGCAGCTGCTCAAGGCCGCCGAGGAATCGCGCAAGCCGTACGCCGACGCGCTTGACAGGACGCTGGCGGCGTTCGCCGCGGGCAAGGACGTCGAAGGGCGTGAGCTGCTGCTCGGCACGCTGCGCCCGGCGCAGTCCGCCTACCAGAAGGCCTTCGGCGACCTCGGCAAGTTCCAGCAGGAACTCATGAAGGAGGCCGACAAGGAGGTCGAGGGTGCCATCGCCATGGGCAAGATCCAGATGGGCGTGGTCGGCCTCGTCGCCGCGCTGCTCGGTGCGTTCCTGGGCTGGTGGATCGCCCGGTCCGTGACGCGTCCCCTCGGCGTGGCCATGAAGGTCGCCGAGACCATCGCCGCGGGCGACCTCACGAGCCGCATCGAGGTGACGAGCACGGACGAGACCGGCCGCCTCCTGGAGAGCATGAAGAAGATGAACGAGAGCCTCGCGAAGATCGTGGGCGAGGTGCGCCATGCTTCCGACTCCATCGCGACGGGCTCCTCGGAGATCGCCAACGGCACGCAGGACCTGTCCTCGCGCACGGAAGAGCAGGCCTCGAACCTCGAGGAGACGGCCGCCTCGATGGAGGAACTCACCGCCACCGTGAAGCAGAGCGCCGAATCGGCCCGCCAGGCGAACCAGCTCGCCGCCAACGCGAGCGCCGCCGCGGCCAACGGCGGGCAGGTGGTGAGCGAAGTCGTGAAGACGATGGAGTCCATCACGTCGCAAAGCCACAAGATCGCCGAGATCACCAACGTCATCGACGGCATCGCCTTCCAGACGAACATCCTCGCGCTCAACGCCTCGGTCGAGGCCGCGAGGGCGGGCGAGCAGGGCCGCGGCTTCGCGGTGGTCGCCGGCGAAGTGCGCAGCCTCGCGCAGCGCGCCGCCCAGGCCGCCAAGGAGATCAAGACCCTCATCGGCGCGAGCGTCGAGCAGATCGAGAACGGCGGCCAGCTGGTGCACACGGCCGGCACGACCATGGACGAGATCGTCCGCCAGGTGAAGCAGGTGAGCGACCTCATCGGCGAGATCACGGCCGCGAGCCAGGAAGAAGGACGCGGCATCGGCCAGATCAACGACGCCGTGGTGCAGCTCGACCAGGTGACGCAGCAGAACGCCGCGCTCGTCGAGCAAAGCGCCGCCGCCGCCGACAGCCTCAAGCACGAGGCCGAGGAACTGGCCAAGGCCGTCTCGATCTTCCGCGTGAACGGCACGAGCGCCGTGGTGCGCGAACCGGTGGCGGCCGTCAAGCCGCCGGTCGCGAAGCCCGCCGCCCGGGGTTCGGCCAAGCCGGCCTCCCGCGCCCCGCACGCGGCGAAGCCCGCCACCGCGCGTCCGTCGGAATCGAAGGCGCTGTCCGCGCCGCCCGCCGGCCCGTCTAACGAGAAGGACTGGGAAGAGTTCTGACCGGGGAGCCGGCGGCGACGCTGGCACGGCCCGCCCCCCCAAGGGGCGGGCCGTTTTCATTCCGGGCGGCAGTAAACTACGGCTCCCGATCCCGCGAACCGTCCGGCTGAAAGGCCGGCGCCTCCCCGCGCGACCCATGGGTTTCCGACCCGCCACCCGAAAGGCCCGCCATGCGATTCCCGTTCCTCCTCGCGCTCCTCGCTTTCGCGAGCGCCGTCCACGCGCAGCCCGCGACCAAGCCGGCCCTCGAGAAAGCCACCTTCGCCGGCGGCTGCTTCTGGTGCATGGAACCGCCCTACGACGCCCTTCCCGGCGTCATCTCCACCGTGTCGGGTTACATGGGGGGCAGCAAGGCCAACCCGAAGTACGAGGAGGTCTCCGCGGGTACGACGGGGCACACCGAGGTGGTGCAGGTCACCTACGATCCGTCGAAGGTCTCGTACGAGAAGCTGCTCGCGGTGTACTGGTTCAACGTCGATCCCACGGTGAAGGACCGCCAGTTCTGCGACGCGGGAACGCAATACCGCACGACGGTCTTCTATCACTCGGCCGCACAGCGGCAGGCGGCGGAGGCCTCGAAGGCGGCGCTCGAGAAGTCGAAGCCCTTCAAGGCGGCGATCGTGACCCCGATCGAGATGGCCGGCACGTTCTACCCGGCCGAGGACTACCACCAGGACTACTACGTGAAGAACCCGGTGAAGTACAAGTTCTACCGCAACGGCTGCGGGCGCGACCAGCGGCTCAAGGAGCTGTGGGGCGCGAAGGCGGGCGGTTCGTGAGGTTCCTCGCGGCGGCGCTCGCATTCTGCGCGCCGGCCGCCTTCGCGGCGCCCGAGACCTTCAACGTCGACCCGGGCCACACCTTTCCGGCCTTCGAGGTGGTGCACCTGGGCATCTCGACCCAGCGTGGCCGGTTCGATCGCACGAGCGGGCGCATCGAGATCGACCGCGAGGCCGGCACCGGGCGCATCGAACTCGCCCTCGAGACCGCGAGCGTGAGCACGGGCAACAAGGCCCTCGACGGCGTGCTGAAGGGCGAGGACTTCTTCGACGCGGAAAAGCACCCGCGGATCGCCTTCCGCGCGAGCCAGGTCGATTTCGAGAAGGGCGAGCCGCGCCGCGCCCGCGGCGAGCTCACGATGAACGGCGTGGCCCGGCCCGTGGCGCTCACCGTCGAACGCTTCGCCTGCACGCGATTGCCCTTCCTCGTGCGCCTGACCTGCGGCGCCGACGTGACGGCCACCCTGAAGCGCAGCGATTTCGGACTCACCCGTTTCTCGAATTTCGTGGCCGACGAGGTGCGCATCGTCGTGCAACTCGAGGCCGTTCGCGAGGAGCCGCCCGCTGCGCCTCCCGCGAGCGGCGGCTGACGACGGCAAGGAGACTCGAATGGAAATGAAGCGGCTCAACGGGACGGGCGTGCGGTCCGCCGGCTACGACGAGAGGAACCGCAAGCTCGTCGTCGAGACGACGGCCGGCACCTTCGAATACGCGAACATCTCCCCGGAGATCCACCGGCGGCTCATGACCTCGCCGTCGCCGGGGACGTACTACAAGGAATCGATCGAGGAGGAATTCACGGGCCGGCGCATCGCGGCGCCGGCATCGGCCAAGCCCGCGCCGCCGGACATTTTCGGATCCGGCGAGGCCTGATCGGGCCCTACTTCGGCGCGGGGCCGGCCACCGGCGGTCCGCCGTCGCAGCGGACGATGTTGGCGAAGGGATTGGACGGGTCGATCGACTTCGACTTGTCCTGGCAGTAGCAGGCCTCCGCCCAGTACCAACGGCCGCTGCGTCCCTGCCGCATGATGTGCTCGCAGGTGAGCGCGCTGTTGAGGTTGCCGGCGATCTTGTGCGGGCGCATCGCGAGCGGCGGCATCGCGGGCGGCTGCACGCTCGGCTTGGGCGGCGGCATCTCGAGCACCGAGTCGCAGATGGGCATGTGCTTGCAGGCACCCTCGCCGTTGCACAGCCATTCCCACGTGCAATCCGCGGTGGCCGGCAGGGCGCCCAGCGTGGCGGCGGCAAGCAGGACGGAAGCGATTCTCATGGCATCTCCTAAGGTGGCGTGTCGCGGCTTCTTCATGCCGGCCTCGATCACGCCGCGAAGTGTGCCCCCCGCATCCGGCGCGGGGCAATGTGAAGGCGCTTGCTCTTTGTTACTGATTGTCACCCCGGGCGGGCGGGCGTGACGGGGCGTCCCGACGCGCTGCTAGCATGCCGCGATGAAGACCCTTTCTTGCTGGATTGCCGTCGCGGTGGCCTCGCTCACGCCCTTCTCGCCGGGCTTCGCGCAGGACTTCTCCACCGAGGAAAACCTGCGAGCGGTACTGCAAAAGCGCCTCGAGGCGGAGGTGCTCCCGGTCTGCGCGATCGCGGGATTCGCGGGCGAGAAGACGGTCGTCGCCCGCGCGTGCACGGAAGGCGCCTCGGCGCCGACGCTCACGGCCGATGCCTTCGTCGAGATCGGCTCCATCTCGAAGGCACTCACCGGCCTCGTCCTCGCCGACATGGTCGAGCGTGGCGAGGTGGGGCTCGACGACACGGCGGCCTCGATCGCGCCGAAGGATGCCAGGCTGCCCCGCAAGGACGATCGCGACATCCGCCTTCGCGATCTCGTCTCGCAGTCCTCCGGCCTGCCCAGGATGCCGCCGGGCTTCAGCCCGAAGGATGCGACCGATCCGTACTCTGACTTCGGCGTCGAGGCGCTCTACGAGGCGCTCGCCCGCACCGAGCTCGCGCGAGCGCCGGGCAGCGGCTACGAGTATTCCAACTTCGGCTTCCTCTGGCTCTCGGAACTGCTGGGCCGCCGGTCGGGACGCGACTTCGAGTCGCTCGTGAAGGAGCGACTTTTCGGGCCGCTCGGCATGAAAGAATCCGCGGTGCGCCTTTCACCCGGGGCGATGAAGCGCCTGGCGCAGGGCCACGATCCCGCGCGGCGCCCGGTGCGCGCCTGGGACTTCGTCCCGGCGCTTGCCGGTGTCGGGGGCATCCGCGCGACGACGGACGAGATGATGAGGCTCGCCGAGGCCCTTGCGGGCCGGCGTGCGAGCCCGCTCGAGGCCGCCATCCGTCGCTCCCAGGAGGCGCTCTTCGCGAACGCGCGAGGCGGGGGCGTCGGCTATGCGTGGAACATCGTGCCGCGGCCCGGGGGCAAGCTGTTCTGGCACAACGGGGGCACGGCGGGCTTCCACACGATGCTCGCCTTCTCGCCGACCGCGCGCCGGGCGGCCTTCGTGGTGGCGGACAGCCCCGCCAGTTTCGAAGACCTCGCGCTTTTCCTGGTCGATCCGTCGATGCCTCTCAAGGCGAAGCGAATCGCGATTGCCCTGGAGGAGGCGTTGCTCGACGAGTACGTCGGCCGTTACGAGCTTCGGCCGGGATTCGTTCTCGCGGTGAGGCGGGAGGGCGGCCGGCTCGTCACGCAAGCCACGGGGCAGGGGCCGATCGAGGTGTTCGCGGAAGCGAAGGACCGCCTCTTCGCCCGCGCGATCGACGCCCAGCTCGTGTTCCGCCGCGGCGCCGACGGCCGGGTCGACGCGTTCACGCTGGTGCAGGGCGGCCGCGAGTCGCTCGCGAGGAAGCTTCCCTAGGCCGGCTTCGCGACGCGCGCCTCGCGGATCGGCAGGTTCACGAGCGCCGCCGCGAAGGCGAGCGCGGCGTCGGCGTACCACATCCAGTCGTAGCTGCCCGTGCGGTCGATCGCGAGGCCGCCCAGCCACGCGCCGAAGAACGCGCCCACCTGGTGGGAGAGCAGCGTGAACCCGAAGAGCGTCGCGAGGTAGCGCACCCCGAAGAGCTTGCCGACGAGCCCCGCGGTGGGCGGCACCGTCGCGAGCCACGTCATGCCGAGCACCACCGCGAACGCATAGAACGTGGCCTCGGTCTTCGGCAGGGCGAGGTAGATGAGGATCGCGACGGCGCGGGATGCGTACATCGCGAAGAGGATCCACTTCATCCGGTAGTGCTGGCCGAGCCAGCCCGCGCCCAGGCTGCCGGCGATGTTCCCGAGCCCGATGATCGCGAGCGAGGCCGCGCCCACCGAGGCCGGCAGGCCGCAAAGGCCCACCTCGCCCGGCAGGTGCGTGACGAGGAAGGCGATGTGGAAACCGCAGGTGAAGAAGCCCGCGTGCAGGCACAGGTAGCTCGGGTCGCGGAAGGCCTCGCGCACCTGGGCGCCGAGCGAGGGGCCCGCGGCATGCACGGGCTTCGCTTCACCCGGCGTCTCGCGGAAGGCGAGGGCCATCGGGATCGTCGCGAGCGCCGTGGCGGCGAGCGCCCAGAGCGCCACGACCCAGCCGAAAGCCGCGATGAGCGCCTGCGAGAGCGGCGCGAACACGAACTGCCCGAAGGAGCCCCCCGCGTTGATGAAGCCCGATGCCGTGGAGCGGCGCTCCGGCGGCAGGCGGTTCGCGGCCGCGCTCATGAGGATCGAGAAGCTGCCCGCGCCGGCGCCGGCGGTGGTGAGGATGCCCAGGAAGAGCAGCAGGCCGATGCTCGAATCCACGAGCGTCGTGCCGACGAGGCCGGCGGCGAGGAGCACCGCGCCGGCGCCGATCACGCGCACGTTGCCCACGCGGTCGGCGAGCGCGCCGAAGGCCGGCTGCGCCGCGCCCCACACGAATTGCCCCACCGCGAGCGTGAAGCTGATCGTGACGATGCCCAGCCCCGTCGAGGTGTTGAGCGGCGAGACGAAGAGGCCGAGCGATTGGCGGATCCCCATCGTGATGGCGAGGATCGCAGCGCCCGCGATGGCGAGCGCCCAGTGGCCGCGGGAGGCATTCATGGCGGCAAGGCTACCACTCCAGCCCTGCCGCCCCCGGCTAGCGTTCCCGGCCTCCCGATTCCTTGGGCGGCTTGTCGTCCTTCTGCGGACGCGTGGTCTGGGCCGGTTTCTCGACCGGCTTCTCGGCCGGCCTCGCGGGCGGCGGCGCGTTTTCCTGGCGGGGAGGCCTCGCGGGCTGCGCCGCGTTTTCCTGGCGGGGGGGCCTGGCTTCGCGGGGCGCTTCCGGCTTCGCCCGCGTGGCCTCGGGTGGCGCGCCGCGGGGCTGGCGATACACGGGCGCTTCCGCCGGACGCGCCGGCTCCTGGGGCCGCGAGGCGGAAGGCGCCTGCGACGGCGGCGTCATCTCGGGGCGAGGCGCCACGCGGGGCGCGTACGGGACCGACGGCGACGCGGGTGCCGACGGCGCGGACGGTGCGGCGGGAGAGGCCGGTGCCGAGGGGCGGGTCGATTCGACCGGCACCTGCGGGCGCGGGGTGAACGCGGGCCGGGCCGGCGCGTTCGTCGCCGGTGGCGCGATGTTCGGCGCGGGCACAGGCAAGGAGCCGGACGGTGCGGGGCTCGAGGGCCCCTCGTCCCGCGGACGGAACGCCGGCCTTCCCGATGGCGCGGACGGTGCGGGTGCGATGACGTTCGGCGCCGAGGGCGCCGGGCCCGGGCCTGCGCCGGGCCTTCCGCTACCCGGTGAGCCGCCCTGCGGCGGCCGCAGGGGGGACGGGCCGGGAGAGCCGCCCGGCGAGGGAGCGCCCGGGCGCGAGCGGACGACGTTGGCCGGCGGAAGCACCGCGCCCCCGGAGACAACCGGTTGCCGGGCCACGACTTCGCGCGGCACGTGCGTCATCGAGTCGCGCACCGGACGGCGGGAGCCGAACACGTCGCGCGTGGCCACGGTGACGTGGTCGCGGTAGTGGCCGCCGCCGTGCGGCGGGCGGCGATCGACGATCACCACCCGGTTCACGTGCGTCACGTAAGTGGGGTTCACGCGGTACCAGGGGTCGTAGCGGTCCCACGGCGAGAGCGGGTACCAGCCCACCACGCCGACGGGACCGGAATTGACGGTGAGGCTCCAGCCCGAGCCGCCCACCCAGCCCACGAGCGCCGGGGCCCAGACCGGGCGCGGATCGTAGCGGCCCGGGTACCAGCCCCAGCGACCGCGCACGTTGACCCAGCGCCCGTAGTGGAAAGGGGCGTAGCCCCAGGGCGCGTCGTCGACCCACGTCCATCCCCACGGGCGCACGTAGTCCCAGCGGCCGTATTGGTAGGGCTGCCAGCCCGCCTCCACGCGAGTCGGGTACCAGACGGTGCCGTACTCGGGCTCGTCGCGCCAGGCGCCGTAGCTGTCGAGGTCTTCCCAGCCCGTCATGCGAGGCGACACGTAGCGCGAGGCCTGGCCCTCCGTGAAGCGTTCGTCGCGCGCGAGGGCCCATTCGTCGATGCCCGTGGTGACCGCGGTCTCGAATTCGTAGGACGGCCGCTCGCCACCGGTCACGACCACGGTGCGGCCGGTATCGACGATGACCGCGCCGCCGCTCGCCTCGAGCCGGGCGCTGCCGGCGAAGACCGTGAGCCGCGATTCGCCCCGGCCCACGTCCGTGTCGACGCGGAATCGCCCGTTGCCGCGCACCTGGAAGCGCGCCTCGGGCGTGGTGATGAAGATCGACTCGCCTTTCTCGAAGAAGCGCACGCGCACCGACAGGCTGCCGCGCGCCAGGTGGGCGCGAAGCTCGTTGTCGTCGAGCCGCGCGATGTCGAGTTGCGAGGTTTCCTCGAGACGAAGGGCGATGGAGCCGGCGCGCACCTCGAGGCGCGAGCGAGGTTCCGTCCACACCGAGTTCTCGCTCGTGAGGTGCGTGTTGACGCGGGCGCCTTCCCAGCCCGTCTCGGGGTCGGTGAACGCGAGAGCCTCGCCTTCGATCCAGGCGAGGCGCCCCACGCGACCGGGCGGATCGGCGGCAGCGGCCGGCAGGAGGGCGAGGGCGAAGAGGCAGGCGGCGAGGCGTTTCATGGGCGGTTCTCCGGATGCGTCGAATCCCCGGCGGTGCGCCGGATCCTCACCGCTTAAACGCACGAGGGCCCCGGGTGGACGACGCGAGATGTAACCAATTTTGTCACCTCGAGGCGACGGCGGGGGCGAATCCTTTTTCAAGACCCTGAATTCATGCCATTATTGGCCACCCCGGGGTTGCGACGCGCAGCGCCGGTTCCAGCCTGTCTCGGGCGGCCATCCCGCGCCGCCGCGCGTCGCCAAAGAAGAACACACGGGGCAACCGGATGGACAACACCACCGTCTTCACGAAAACCGCGAAGGGCATCACGCAGGTCAACCAGCGATCGGCCTCGTTGTCGCGCGACCTGATGAAGGTGCTCAAGCTCGTCGACGGCAAGTCCACCTTCGCCGAGATCCTCGAGAAGGGCGAATACGAAAAGCCCTCGCTCGAGAAGGCGATCAGCACCCTCATCCGGGACGGCTACGCGCGCGTCTTCACCACCCGCAAGGACCCGGACCCGTTCGGCGAGGACGATTTCGACTTCACGGCCCCGGGCAAGCTCCCGGGCCAGACGCAGCGCGTCGTCGCCGCGGCCGCCAACGACATCAGCGAGCTCGTCCGCCAGCAGGAGAAGAACCAGGTCGACCACAAGGCGCGCGAGGCGGCGCAGATCGCCGCGCGGGAAAAGGCCAAGCGCGAGGCCGAAGCGCGAGCCGCGGCCGAAGCCGAGGCGCGGGCCCGCGCCGAAGCCGAGCAGCGTGCGATGGAACAGGCGCGCCGCGCCAAGGAAGCCTCCGAACGCGCCCGGGCCGAGCTCGAGGCGAAGACGCGCGAGGAAGAGGCCCGCAAGCGAGCCGTCGCCGAAGCGCAGGCGAAGGCCGCTGCCGAAGCCAAGGCGAAGGAAGAAGAGGAAACCCGCCGCCTTACCGAGCTTCGCGCGCGTGCGCAGGCCGAAGCCAATGCCCGCTCCAAGGCCGAGCTCGAGGCGAAGGTGAAGGTGGAGGAAGAGCGCAAGCGATTCGTCGCCGAGCAGTTCGCCAAGGCCGCGGCGGAAGCGAAGAAGCGCGAGGAAATCGAGTCCGCGCGACTCGAGGAAGCCCGCGCCAAGGCCGAGTCCGAAGCCAGGGCCCTCGCCGAAGCCCGTGCCAAGGCCGAGGCGGAAGCCGAGGCCCTTGCGCGGGCGCGCGCCGAGGCCGAGCAGGCCGCGAAGAAGCAGGCCGCCGCCGCCGTCGATTCCGAGAAGGAACTCAAGGCCCGCCTCAAGGAAGAGATCGAGGGCCGCATCCGGGCGGAAATGGAAACGCTCCTGCGCGACGAGATCGAGGAGAAGGCGCGCGCCGAGATGCAGGCCACCATCATGGCCGAGGCGCGCCTCGCCGCGAAGGCGGAACTCGAGGAGCGCCTGCGCGAGGAACGCGCGAACCTGCAGCAGGCCGAGCTCGAGGCCCGCAAGGTCGCCGAAGCCGCGGCGCGCGAGCGCGCCGATTCGGAGGCGAAGCTGCGCGCCGAGGCCGAGGCCCGGGCGGAGGTCGAAAAGGCCGCCCGCGAGAAGGCCGAGGAAGAGACCCGGCGCCTGCGCCGCATGGAAGCCAGGGCGCGCGAGGAAGCGGAGGAAGCCGCCCGCGAAGCCGAGAAGGCCGCGGCCACCGCGGCCCGCGAGAAGGCCGAGGCTGCGGCCAGCGTGGCGAAGGAGCGTGCCCAGGCGGCCGCAAGCGTCGCGAAGGAGCGTGCCGAGGCGGCCGCGAGCGTCGCGAAGGAACGCGCCGAGGCCACGGCCCGCATCGAGGCCGAGCGCAAGGCGAAGCTCGAGGCCGAGGCCCGCGCCCTGGTCGAGGCGGAGGAACGCGAGCGCCGCGAGCGCGAGCTCTCCGGCGAGATCGAGTCGGAAAAGAAGGCGCGCGAGGCCGCCGAGATGCGCGCGAAGATCGAGGCGCGCGCCCGCGAGACGGTCGAGGAGACCACGCGCGAGAAGGTGAAAGCCGAGCTCGAGGGCGACATGACGCGCCGCGCCGAGCTCGAGGGCAAGGCCCAGGCCCGCGCCTACATGCAGGCCAAGGAGCAGGCGGAGATCGACGAGGAGAACCGCCAGCGGGCCGAGCAGGACAAGAAGGCGCGCGAGATCGCCGACATCCTGCGCACGAAGGTCGAGCCCGATGCCGACCCGGCCTCGGCCACGCCCGCCAAGCGCCGCCCGAAGCGCCGCGGCAACCTCGTGAAGAACGCCCTCGTGAGCCTCGCCGCGGTGATCGTGATCGGCGTGCTGCTGCTGCACGTGATCCCGCTGCGCGGCTTCGCGAACAAGCTCGAGAAGGGCATCGGCGGCTGGCTGCACGAGGACGTCGTGTCGATTTCGAACCTCAAGTTCACGCTCATTCCCTCGCCGCACCTGAAGATCGAGCAGCTCACCATCGGCAAGCTCCTCGACGTGAAGGCGCCCGTGGGCCGGGTGTACCTCGACATCGGCGCGCTGCTGTCGGACCGCGTCGTCATCAACGCGCTCGAATTCGATTCGCTCACGCTTTCGGCCGACGCGACGCGCCGCATCCTTTCGTGGGGCAACCCCGAGGGCAAGAGCGCCGCCGCCGAGATCGAGCTCATCCGCCTGAAGGAAGTGAAGCTCGACGTGAAGCCGGAGCTGAAGCCCTTCGCCGCGACGCTCGCCTTCGCCAAGGACGGCAAGTTCCGCCAGGCCCAGCTCGCGGGCGAGGGCAAGTGGAATGCGACCGTCCGCCCGCAGGGCGCGGATTTCGAGGTGGAATTCACGGCCCGCAACTGGCAGCTGCCGCTGGGCGCGCCCATCCCGGTGAGCGACGTGCGTGCCAAGGGCGTGATCAACGCGGCCGGCCTCACGGTCCCGGAGTTCGAGGCCGACGCGATGGAAGGCAAGGTGAACGGCACGCTGCAAGTCGCGTTCGGTCCCACGGTGAAGATCGTCTCGGACCTCTCGCTCGCCCGCGTGAAGGCGGACCAGCTCATGCCCGCCTTCACCAAGGACATCGCGGTCACCGGCAAGATCGAGGGCAACTTCGCGATCACGGCCGAATCGCCCACGGTCGCCGCGCTCCTCGCCGCGCCGCGCGTGCAGGGCAAGTTCCGCCTGAGCGACGGCTCCGTCTCGAACGCCGACCTCGTCGCGGCGATGCAGTCGCCCGATGCCGCCGGTCGCGCGGGCGTCACCAAGTTCGCCGAGCTCACCGGCGAGATCTCCGCGGCCGACGGTCGCCTCTCGTACCGTTCGCTCAACCTGCTGGGGGGCGTCCTGCGCGGCGGGGGCAACATCGACATCGGCGCGAACGGCGCGCTCGGCGGGCGCCTGTCCGTCGAGATCCGCTCCAACGTGGCCCAGGACCGCGGCGGCTTCAACGTGAGCGGCTCGGTGGCGAAGCCCATCCTTCGCCGCGGCGGCTGAAGGCGGATTGGCCGCGAGTCCCGCGCCCGCGGCCGGCAAGGCCGGCATCGGGCGGCTTCGTCCCCTCTTCGCGATGCTCCGGCCCTACCGGGCCCGGCTCGCCGTGGCCTTCGTCGCGATGCTCATCTCGGCGGGCATGGTGCTCGTCATCGGCGAGGGCCTTCGCCGCGTCATCGACGAGGGCTTCGCCAAGGGCCGCGCCGACCTGCTGAACGCCTCGCTCGCCACGCTCGTCGCGCTCATCGCGGTGCTGGGCGCGGTCACGTTCATCCGCGTCTACAACGTCTACTGGGTGGGCGCGCGCTTCACGGCGGACCTGCGCACGCGCCTGTACGGGCACATCCTCTCGCTCTCCACCGACTTCTTCGAGGGCACGCGCACGGGCGACACGGTCTCGCGGCTCACCAACGACGTGACGCTCATCGAGTCGGCGATCGGCGGCACGCTGCTCTACGCCCTGCGCATGGCGTTCACGCTCGCCGGCTGCGCGGTGATGCTCTTCCTCACGAGCGTGAAGCTGTCGTTCCTCGCGGTGGCGTGCCTGCCCGCGGTGGTATTGCCCATCGGCGTCCTGGGCGTGCGGGTGAGGAAGCTCGCGCGCGTCGTGCAGGACCGCGTGGCGGACGTCTCGGCGCAGGTCGACGAGACCCTGCACGAGATCCGCACGGTGCAGGCCTACGGGCACGAGGGCGCGGACCGCGAGGCCTTCCGCGGCCGGGCCGATGCCGTCTTCGCCGCCGCCTCGCGCCGCTCGCTCTTCCTCTCGGCGCTCATCGCCTCCGTCATCGTCCTCGCCTTCGGCGCCGTCGGCATGCTGCTGTGGGTCGGCGCGAACGACGTCTTCGCCGGGCGCCTCACGGCGGGCGAGCTCACGGCCTTCATCTTCTACGCCGTGCTCATGGCCAACGCGACGTTCGTGCTGGCGGAGGCCTACGGCGAATTGCAGCGGGCCGCCGGTGCGTCGGAGCGGCTGATGGAACTGCTCGACACGAAGCCGGGCATCGTGGCCCCGGCGGCGCCGGTCGCGCTTCCGGTTCCGCCCACCGGCGCCATCGCGCTCGAGTCCGTCGTCTTCCGCTACCCTGCGCGGCCGGAGGTGGCGGCCCTCGACGGCATCGACCTCGTGGTGCGGCCGGGCGAGCGCGTGGCGCTCGTCGGACCGTCGGGCGCCGGCAAGACGACGGTGTTCCAGCTGCTCCTGCGCTTCTACGACCCGACCTCCGGCACGGTGCGCATCGACGGCGTGGCCGCGCGCGAGGCGGACCCGGCGCGCATCCGCGAGCGCATCGCGCTGGTACCCCAGGAGCCGGTGATCTTCGGCGCGAGCCTTGCCGACAACGTCCGCTACGCGCGTCCCCGGGCGAGCGACGAAGAGGTACGCGAGGCGCTCCGGCTCGCCTATTGCCTGGAGTTCGCCGAGCGCCTGCCGCAGGGGTTCGAGACGCCCCTGGGCGAGCGCGGCGTGAAGCTCTCGGGCGGCCAGCGGCAGCGCGTGGCGATCGCGCGCGCCATCCTGGCGGATCGATCGATCCTCCTGCTCGACGAGGCCACGAGCTCGCTGGACGCCGAAAGCGAGCGCGCGGTGCAACTCGCGCTCGAGGGCCTGATGCGCGGCCGCACGACGCTCATCATCGCGCACCGCCTCGCCACGGTAAAATCCGCCGATCGCATCGTCGTCATGAATCACGGCCGCGTCGACGCCGTCGGCACCCACGACGAGCTCGTCCGCGAGGCGGGCCTCTACGCGCGCCTCGCCTCCCTGCAATTCGCTGCCCGATCCGAGGATCTCGTCCCATGAGCATCACCCGTCTTGCCGTGCTTCTCGCCGCGCTGGCGGCGGCGCCCGCGTTCGCGCAGGCCCCGCCGGGGGAGGCACCCCGGCCGGCCGCGACGGCGCCCGTGGCGCCGTCGGCTTTCGCGCGCGCCGGCCCGCCGATCGTGCCGGTGCGCGAAGTGCGCGAAACGCACCACGGGGTCGAGGTGGTCGATCCCTATCGATGGATGGAGGACATGGCCTCCCCCGAAGCGAAAGCGCACCTCGAGGCCCAGGACGAGTACGCCCGCGCGCAGCTCGCGCGCATTCCCGGTCGCGAGGCGCTTCTCGCCCGCATCCGCGAGCTTTCGGCCGCGAACGTCTCGATCACGTCCGTGGCGATCGCGAACGGCAAGGTGTTCTATCTCAAGCTCGCGCCGGGACGGGCGACGCCGGTGCTGTGCGTGCGCGACGGCTTCGCGGGCGCCGAGCGCGTGCTGGTCGATCCCGCGAAGTTCGACGCCGCGCCTCGTCGCGCCGCCCTCGCCTGGTACCACGCCTCGCCCGACGGGCGCCGCGTGGCGTACGGCGTGGCGCTCGGCGGCACGGAGGACGCGACCCTTCGCGTCCTGGAGGTCGCCGGCGGCAAGGACTCGGGCGTCGCCATCGACCGCGCCCGCTTCAACGCCCAGCTCGGCTGGCACCACGACAGCAACGCCTTCTACTACGCGCGCGTCCCCGAGGGGCAGCGCGAGGTGGCGAAGCGCAACGCGGGCATCCGTCTGTATCGCCACGTGATGGGGCGGGCGGCCGCGCAGGACGAGATCGTCTTCGCCTCCGGCGTGGGCGGCGCGCGCGA
The DNA here is from genome assembly GCA_016711875.1 of Betaproteobacteria bacterium. Lineage (GTDB taxonomy): Bacteria > Pseudomonadota > Gammaproteobacteria > Burkholderiales > Usitatibacteraceae > FEB-7. Next base: position 226,381 of record JADJSD010000006.1, read on the forward strand.
GGTGCCGGAGTTCGTCTACCCGTCCCTCGTCGTGCCGGAGGATTCGAACTACGCCTACGCCATCGCCCGCAACGGGGTGGCGCGCGAGATCGCCCTCTACCAGAGCCCGGTGAAGGACCTGGCCGCCGGATCGCCTCGCTGGACGCGCATCGTCACCTTCGAGGACGGCGTCACCGCGATGACCGCGTGGAAGGACGACATCTACCTGCTCTCGCACAAGGGCGCGCCGCGGCACCGCATCGTCGTGCTCAAGGCGTCGAAGCCCGAGATCGCCAAGGCGAAGGTGGCCGTGCCCCAGGGCGATTCGGTCATCGTCTCGATGTCCCTCGCGGCCGACGCGCTGTACCTGCGCACCACCGTCGGGGGCCTGGAGCGGCTCGAGCGACTGAACTTCGGCGTCGCCGCCTCGAAGACGCCGGAATTCGTGAAGACGGCCTTCGACGTCGCCATGGCGCAGATCGTCACGCACCCGCGACGGCCGGGGGCGATCCTGCGCACGCAGGGCTTCATGGAGGCGCCGGCCGTGATCGCGGTCGAGGCGCGCACCGGCAACCTGAAGAACACGGGCCTGCAGCCCGCCCCGGCGGCGGATTACTCGGCGATGGACGAGGTGCGCCTCTACGCCCCGAGTCACGACGGCGTGAAGATCCCGGTGACGCTGCTGTACCGCAAGACGACGATGCTCTCCGCGGACAACCCCACCCTCCTCATCGGCTACGGGGCCTACGGCATCTCGATGGCGCCCACGTTCGATCCCACGCGCCTCGCCTGGCTCGAGCGCGGCGGCATCATCGCCATCGCGCACCTGCGCGGCGGCGGCGAATACGGCGAGGAATGGCATCGCGCCGGCTACAAGGCCACCAAGCAGAACACGATCCTCGATTTCATCGCCGTCGCGGAGTTCCTGATCCAGTACGGCTTCACGACGCCGCGGCACCTCGCCATCCAGGGCACGAGCGCGGGCGGCATTCCCTCGGCCGGCGCGATGGTTCGCCGCCCCGACCTCTTCGCCGCCGTCGTGCCCCGCGTGGCGGTGCTCGACATGCTGCGCATGGAGTTCTCGCAGAACGGCCCGGCCAACATCCCGGAGTTCGGCTCCGTCGCCACGCGCGAGGGGTTCGACGCGCTCTTCGGGATGTCCTCGTACCACTGGGTGAAGGACGGCACCGACTACCCGGCGGTGCTCCTCACCACGGGCCTCAACGACCCGCGCGTGGATCCCTGGCAGGCGGCCAAGATGGCCGCGCGGCTGCAGGCCGCCGCCACCGGCGGCAAGCCGGTGCTGCTGCGCGTCGAGCGAGAGGGTGGCCACGGGCAGGGATCGACGCGCGCGCAGCGGGAGGAGGAGCTCGCGGACATCTACGCGTTCCTGCTCTGGCGCTTCGGCGTCCCGGCTTTCCAGGTCGCGGAGTGAGGCACATGCAACTCGTCCTCTGGCGCCATGCGGATGCCGAACCGGGGCTCGCCGACACGCAGCGCGCGCTCACCGACAAGGGGCGCAAGCAGGCGGCCCGCGTCGCGAAGTGGCTCGAGCCGCGGCTCGAAGGGCGCTGGGTCGTCTACGCGAGCCCGGCCGTGCGCACGAGGCAGACGGCGGACGCGTTGGGCCGCCCGTACGAAACGCGACCCGCGCTCGGCACCGACACGACACCGGAGGCGCTGCTGCGCGACATCGGCTGGCCGGGGGGCGAGGACAACGTGATCGTCGTGGGCCACCAACCCACGCTCGGGCGCATTGCCGCGCGGCTGCTCACGGGCCACGGGGGCGACATCCCGGTGAAGAAGGGCGCCCTCTGGTGGTTCTCGAGCCGCATCCACGACGGATACGACGAGGGCGAGACGCTGCTTCGGGCCGTGATCGGGCCCGACCTCGCCGGCTAGTCCCGGCGCGGGCATTCGCGGGGAGAGGCATAATTCCGGTTGTTCCCGCACCCGGAAGACGCGCCATGATCGAGTTCACCGTCAGCGACATGACCTGCGGCCATTGCGCCGCCACCATCACCGGAGCCGTGAAGGCCCTCGATCCCGAGGCCTCGTGCGACGTGGACCTCGCCACGAAGCGGGTGAAGGTCGAGACGGCCTTCTCCGCCGAGCGCGTGCGTGCCGCCATCGAGCGCGCGGGCTTCAGCCCCGCGGTCGAAGCCGCTCCCTGAGCGAGCATCGCCCGCCGATGGCGCGCCACGATCTCTCGGACTTCCGCCACGTCCACGCCTTCGACGACGGCAATGTCGCCGGCGAGCGCAGGCTCTGGATCGTCGTCGCGATCACCGCGGTCACGATGGTCGCCGAGATCGTCGGCGGCTGGATCACCGGTTCGATGGCGCTCACGGCCGACGGCTGGCACATGGGCACCCACGTCGCGGCGCTGGGGATCGCGGCCATCTCCTACCGGCTCGCCAGGCAATGGTCGTCGGATGCGCGCTTCACCTTCGGCACGTGGAAGACCGAGGTGCTGGGCGCCTACTCGAGCGCGCTCCTGCTCGCGGTAGTGGCTGTCGCGATGGTCGTGGAATCCATCCGGCGTCTCGTGAGCCCGGAGCCCATCGACTATGTCCCGGCGCTCGTGGTCGCCCTCGTGGGCCTCGTCGTGAACCTGGCGTCGGCCCTCCTGCTGGGAGGACACGATCACGGGCACGGACACGCTCACGGCGGCGACGCCGGCCACCGCCACGGCGACCTCAACCTGCGTTCGGCCTACGTGCACGTGCTCGCCGATGCCTTCACCTCCGTGCTCGCCATCGCGGCCCTCGCGGCCGGCCTCTATGCGGGCTGGGCCTGGCTGGACCCGGCCATGGGCATCGTGGGCGCGGTCGTGATCGGATGGTGGGCGAAGGGGCTCATCGCCGAATCCTCGCGCGTGCTGCTCGACCGGGAGATGGACTCGCCCGTCGTCGCCGACGTCCGCCGCGCCATCGAGTGCGACGGCGACGCGGAGATCGCGGACCTGCACGTGTGGCGCGTGGGCCGCGAGCGCTACGCCTGCGCCCTCACGATCGTCGCCCGCGAGCCGCTCGAGGCGGCCAAGTACCGGGCGCGCCTGGGGCCGGTGGCCGCCGTGGCGCACGCCTCCATCGAGATCCACCGCTGCCCCCACTACAACTGCCCCTGAGGGGCCGTCGCCATGCAGACACCCGTCGTCCGCGAGTTCCGCCACATCCTGCTCTGGCCGGTGCAGTTGCGCCGGATGCGGCGCGAATCGGCCACGGCCAGCTACTGGGACGTGCTGCGCGCCAATCCGGGCCCGTGGCGGGAGGTGAAGGACAACCTCCTGGTGGACGACGCGACCTGCCAGCAGGGCTACCGCGAGTTCGTGTATTTCCTGCCTTACGTGCAGCGCTTCCTCTACGGCTTCGGCGAAGCCGACGCGCACACGCCTTCGAGCCTGCACATGTTCCGGCGCGACGACATCGCCAAGGCGCGCGTGCGCCTGGCCGACGGGGTGGCGCCCATCGACTTCGCGGTGGAGCGGGCGCGGCTCGTCTTCTTCTACGACGTGGACATCGCGCTCGTCGCGCTCGAGGTCAGCGCGAAGGACCTGCCGCTCGACATCGCGGTGGAAGTGCTGGACCGCTTCGGCCGGCCGTATCCCCCGTACTGGGACGCGCCCGGGCAGGGGGCGCACTGCACGTACCAGGTGGAGTTCCTCGGCCACGACGGGAACCTCCTCGCGGCCTCGGACTACGGCGACCGCGACAAGTACGTCTCGCTCGTGCGCGACATCAAGCAGACGCCGCTCTCGCTGCACTGGGAATACCTCATGCAGCCGCTCGTGCCCGCGTACCTGGGCGGCGGGCATGATCCAGTACTACCAGATCGAGAACAAGCGCATCCCCATCATGAGCTACCTGTCGTTCGACGACCCGCACCGGCTCACCCGGGGCGACTTCGCGCGCATCGGGTTCGCGGCCAAGTGGGGGCCCTCGGACACGCTGCCCTTCGCCGCGGGGTTCCTCGCGGACTTCGAGGAGAAGCACTGCTACGACCGGTACTGGGACCCGCACGGGCCCGCGAGCCTCATGAACACGCGCTACCTCTTCTGCGGCGTCGCCTTCGCGATGATCGCCAAGCACGAGGACGCGCGCACCGACCTGGTCGCGAGCTTCCGCCACCAGTTCTTCCAGATCGGCCTCATCGCCAACTTCCACAAGGGCGCGCTCCTCAACCTGTCGAACCGCTTCTCCATCGCGGTGGAGCGCCTGCGCGTGGGCGACTACGAAAGCGTGCGCGACTTCAAGCGCAACGTGCGCGAGGCGCTCGAGCTCTTCCTGCGCTTCAACCACCGCTACTGGTTCCACGAGATCTCGAACCAGGTGCTGGCGGCGGACCTCTACGGGCGATGGACCCACCAGCTGGGCAGCGACAGCCTCTACTCGGAGGTGCGCGAGGAGGCGCAGGACATCAACCAGTACCTGGACGCCGAGCGCACGAGGAAGGCGAGCGACAACGCGATGCGGCTCACCGTGGTGTCCGCGTGCGGCATGGTGGGGACGGTGGTGACCGGGTTCCTGGGCATGAACCTCTTCAGCCATGCCGACCTGCCGAGCTGGAACAAATTCTGGATCTTCATGCTCATCTTCGTCCCGACGATGATCCTGGGGCTCTACACCGTGGTGGTGTCCAAGCGCATCGCCACGTTCTTCGAGGCGCTTTCCTCGGAACGGCTGAGCTGGCGCGAGCAGTTCATGGCCTTCCGGCAGATCTTCCGCCCGCCGCCGGCCAAGCGCCGCGGCAGGAAGCGCGTCGCGGGCGGCGACGAGCCCACCCGCCGCAACGCGGGCCAGGTCCCGCGCAAGGTCGCGGGAAACTCGCGTCCCTGACATGGATCCGCAGGCCGCCGGGGTGCTGGCATTCTGGTTCGGCGAGCCCGGGTCCCCGGAGCACGGCCGCAGCCGCCGCGAGTGGTTCGCGAAGGACGCCGCCTTCGACGGGGAGATCCGCCGGCGCTTCCTCGCGCTGCACGCGAGCGCCGCCCTGGGGGAGTGCGACCGGTGGGCCGCCGGGCCGCAAGGGCTCCTCGCGCTCATCGTCGTGCTCGACCAGTTCTCGCGCAACCTCTACCGCGACGACCCGCGGGCTTTCTCGCAGGACGAGCGTGCGCTCTGCGCGGCGCGGCTGATGGTGGACCAACGGTGGGATGAGGCGCTCATGCCGGTCGAGCGGCTCTTCGCCTACCTGCCCTTCGAGCACGCGGAGGACATCGCGGAACAGGATCGCTGCGTTGAACTCATGGGAGCGCTGGAGGCCTTCGAGGAGACGCGCGGCATGGTGACGTGGGCCGAGAAGCATCGCGTCATCGTCCGGCGCTTCGGGCGGTTCCCGCACCGGAACGCGGCCCTCGGCCGGACGAGCACGGCGCAGGAGGAGGCTTTCCTCACGGAGCCGGGCTCACGCTTCTAGCGCCCGTTCACCGGAACGCGGCAGAATGGGTCCGTCGCGAACCGGGAGGGCAGCTCCATGCGCCAGCGCATTCTCGCCATCGTGTCCGTCGTCGTGCTCGCCGCGGCCTGCGGCAGGAGCGCTCCGCCGTCGGTTCCGGACCTGGAAAGCGCCATCGGCGTCGTGGGCTATCTGGCATCCCCCGCTACGTGAACCGCTCGATGTACTCGGCGACGGCCGAATCCGGCACGCCCAGCGAGTTCGTCGAGTTCCTCTTTTCCTCGATGGGTGCGGCCGAGCGCCCCGAGAGCGCACCGATGTCCGAGATCGCCCAGCCCGGGCGGGGCGGCCCGCCGCTGTGGCCCGAAGGGGTGGCGTTCCGGGCGATGGCCCCGGATGCACGCGCCGGGCGGCAGGTGGTGATCCGGCCCGACGACGCGCGCGGGATGGTGATCGCCGAGGCCTACGCGAAGCCGGGCGAGAAGCCCGTGCTCCAGCGCGAGTTCAGCCTCGCGAAGCCCGTGAAGCGGCGCTAGCCCGGCGAGCGCGGTGCCGCAGGGGTGGCGCTCTTGCGCGTCGCGTATTCCTCGGGGACCTTGAAGAGGTCGGCCGCCGGCTCGGCGCGGCGGATGTTCGAGAGCCGGTAGATCGTCTCGCCGCGGCGCGGGTCGTTGTGGCGCGAATACACCGTCACCTGCAGCTCCGGCGAATACCAGGATTCCGTCGTCACCGTGATCGGGTTGCGGTTGCCGATCTCGCCGGCCGGGATCACCTGCTGGCGCATCGTGCCCTCGGCGCGAACGCCGTCGAATTCCTTCTGGCCCAGGCTCGAGGTCGTGGCCTTCGACCTCGACGAAACGCTGCCCCCGGGCGGAACGGGCGGCGTGGGCGGCAGGGGCGGCAGGGGCGCGAGATTCCAGGTGAAGTCCGCGGGCGCACCCTCGTGGCTCGAACTCACCACCTGCACGCGCACCGTCTCGCGGCGCACGCCGTCCTTGGTCTCGGTCTCGACGACGCTCTGGGATCCGGTGGGCGTGGCGGACGGCACGGGAGGCACCGGGGGCACGGGCGCCTTCAGCTCCTTGCCGTCGATCGTGACCCGGCCGTTCTCGACGCGGATCGTCTTGTTGCCCGACACGAGTTCCACCGTGCCCGTCGTTTCCTTGCCGTCGACGCTCACCTTGCCGTTCTCGATGCGGATCTCGCGGCCGCCGGACTTGAACACCTGGAGCTCGCGGCGATCATCCTTGCCGTGGATCGCGAACGGCATGTTCACGGCCTTCTTCGATCCGGGCAGCAGCATCACGGACTTCTTCTCGACCGGGTCGGCGATCTGGATCGACTTGGCGACGCCGCCGACGAGCGTTTCCTGGCGCGTGCGTCCCTCATTGTCGCGGAAGACGCGGCCCGTGGTCTTCTTCGAGATCACGTTGCCGTCCGGCAGCGGCTGGTTGTTCTCCGTCGACACGTCGGCGGAATAGGGGGCGCCCGACACCCGCTTCGCGCCCATGAAGCGGTCCCCGTACATCGATGAAAGCGAGGCGCGCAGGTCGTCGCCCCAGGCACGCCAGGCCTCGGCGGTCGCCTTGCCGGTTTCGGCCTGCGCGAGGTGGGTGTGGATGTCGTGGAGGACGACGACGCCGGGCGGATCGGCGGCCGGCGCATCCGCGAGGGCATGGGCGGAGAGAAAGAGGCTCGAGACGAGCAGGGCGATCGGGGTCGGGGTCATGGCGGGCCTTGGGGGGTCAGTCGGTTTCCAGGAGCCGGACGGCAAGCGCTTCGCCGTCGGCGGAATAGAGGAGCTCGGCTTGCACCGGCTCGCCGGCGCGTTCGGGCGAGACCGGCAGCCCGAGCTGCGCGAGGTAGACGCGCGGGAATTCCGTGCGCACCACGGTGGCCGAGGGTTCGAGTGCGATGCGCGAAAGCGGACGCAGGGCGAGGAAGGGACCGCCATCGTCGAGCGAGGCCAGGGCGGGCGTGACCACCGGCGCCGGCAGGTCGGCGGGGCCGCGCACGAGCCAGCTCACCCCGGCGATCGTGGCGGCGAGCGCGAAGGGCGGAAGCCACCACAGCCGCGGGCGGCTCGATCCCGCGCGGGCCTTCGCGCGGAAGGCCTGGCGCAGCTTCGCCTCGATCGCCGGCGGCGGTTCGAGCGAAGCGCTGGCCGAGCGCAGCTCGGCGAGCCGATCCTCCAGCCGCGATTGCTCGACGGCCGAAAGCGGGGGGATTTGCGGGGTGTTCATGAGGCCTCCTTCACGCGCGGCGAGCCCGAGAGCAGGCCCAGCCGCGAAAGCTGGTGGGCGAATTGCGCGCGGCCGCGGGAGAGCCGCGAGCGCACGGTGCCGATGTCGATGCCGCAGGCCTGGGCGGCCTCGGCGTAGGAGTGGTCGCAGAGCTCGCACAGCACGAGCACGTCGCGGTAGTGCGGCGCCACGCCGGCGAGGGCCGCGCGCACCTGGTCCGCCCGCTCGTCCGCGAGGAGACGGACTTCGGGCGTCGCATGCTCGACGAAGGCTTCGGGGAGGGCGTGATCGGCGAGCAGGTCGCCGGGGTCGGTCGCGTCCTCGCGAAGGCCCGCTTCCTTGCGCGCGAAGTTGCGCGCGATGCCGCACAGCCACCCGGCGAAGGAGCCGCGCGCCGGGTCGTACATCCCGGGCTTGGCGATGAACGCGAGGAAGGCCTCCTGCGTCACGTCGGCCGCCGTCGCCGCCGAGCCCGTCCACAGGAGCGCGAAACGGTACACGGCATCCTTGTGGCGGCGATAGAGCTCGGCGAACGCCTCCTCGTCGCCCTGGCGAAGGCGCGAAAGCAGGGTCAACTCGGGTTGCATGTCTCGGGGGGCCATCGTCGTTTTCGTGTCCATCCACCGGCTATTGCGCCGGCAGGGCCGAAAGGTTCCCGCCCGGCGTCCTCAGGCTTCGGCGTCGGGCTGCTTCGCGGGCTGCGCAAGGTCGAAGGCCGGCAGGGCGAGGCAGGCTTCGGTGACCGCCCGGATGAGCGGGTAGGGCTCGAGCGGCACGCGGTAGCGCCGCGCGTTGAACACCTGGGGCACGAGGCACGCGTCCGCCATCGAGGGAACGGCCCCCAGGCAGAAGGGCCCCGGGCCGGGCCGGGCCGCGAGCATCGCCTCGACGGGGGCGAGGCCCTCGTGAATCCAGTGCGCGTACCAGCGATTGCGCGCGTCCTCGTCCGCCCCGAGCTCGCGCTTCAGGTGGCCCAGCACGCGCAGGTTGTTGAGCGGGTGGATGTCGCAGGCCACGGCGAGCGAGAGCGCGCGCACCCAGGCGCGTGCGGCGGGCTCCGGGGGCAGGAGCGGAGGCTGCGGATGCGTCTCCTCGAGGTATTCCAGGATCGCGAGGGATTGCGTGAGCCGGAGCGCGCCGTCCTCCAGCATCGGGACGAAGCCCTGCGGATTGAGCGCCTTGTACCCGGGGGCGCGCTGCTCGCCGCGGACGAGGTGCACGAACCGGCGCTCGGGCTCGAGGCCCTTCAGGCGCAGCGCGATGCGCACCCGGAAGGCGGCGGACGAGCGCCAATAGTCATGGAGGATCATGGTGGGCGCATCTTATACTCGCGCCGTGCTCACCCGCATCGAACCCGTCTTCCCCGTCCTCGGCCCCGGCGAGATCCGCCGCCGGCTCGCGTTGCGCCCCGCCGTCGAGACGCTTCTCACCGCGGACGACATCGAGAAGCAGCGCGAGGCGGCCGCGAACCCCTCGCTCACGCAGGCGGCGGTCTTGCTGCTGGTGGTGAACCGTCCCGGCGGCGCGGTGGTCGTCTTCACGCAGCGCACCGCCGACCTCGCGGACCATGCCGGGCAGATCAGCTTTCCGGGCGGCCGTGCGCAAGCCGACGAAGAGCCCGCGCGGACGGCGCTTCGCGAGGCGCAGGAAGAGGTGGGAATCGATCCGGACGCCATCGAGGTCCTGGGCGAACTGCCGGACTACCACACCTCGACGGGGTACCGCGTGCGGCCGGTGGTGGGCTGGGCCGAGCCGCCGGTCGCGTACTCGCCCGATCCGCGCGAGGTGGCCGACGTGTTCGAAGTGCCGCTCGCGTTCCTGCTCGACGAGGCGAACCACCGCCACGAAAGCGCGTACTACCGGGGCCGCCTGCGCAAGTACTGGGCGATGCCCTGGCGCGGGCGCTTCATCTGGGGCGCGACGGCCGGGATGCTCGTCACCTTCCAGCGCATCGTCGGGCAACGCTGAAGGCGAATCCTGCAAAAAAGAAGGGCCCCCAATCGGGAGCCCTCTAACTCCGCACATCCGGCAGTCGAGCGCGACCTGCCGGATTCCAGTCCCCGATGAGCCGGGGGGCAGAGTACCTCCGTCACGCCCCGCCAATGTAATGGGGGGTGTTACATGCGTCCAATGGATATTCCGGAATCCGGTTATCGATGCCGTCGATTGCCGGAGTTGGCCGCATCCAGGACCCGCTGGCGCAGGTACTGGTGCGCCGGATCGTGCTCGGTGCGCAGATGCCAGCACAGGTGCAGCGTGTAGCCGGGGATGTCGAGCGGCGGCTCGAGGAGGGCCAGGTCGAATCGCTTCTCGAGCCACGTGGCGATGCGCTCGGGCACGATCGACACCAGTTCCGATTCCGAGGCGAGGGCGATGGCGCTCGAGAACACCGGCACCGTCACCATCACGCAGCGCTCGTGGCCGTGGGCCTTGAAGGCGCGGCCGACGATGGCGTCGGTGGTGCCGTGCGCGGTCACGGTGACGTGCGGGAACTCGAGCATCCGCGCGATGGTGAGCTTGCGCTCGGCGAGCGGATGGCCTCTGCGCACGGCGACGACGAAGCGCTCGTTCACGAGCGGCATCGAGAAAAGTCCCGACCGCTTCGGCGCTTCGGCCGCGGTGGAGAGGTCGACGTCACCCGTCGCCAGGCGCGTGAGGATGTCGTCCTTGTTCTTGGGCAGCACCTCGATCGTGAAGCCGGGCGCGTCCTTCCGGAGCAGCCGGTGCAGCGCCGGCAGGATGAGGAGGCCGCCATAGTCCGAAAGCGCGAGCCGGGCGTGGAACGGGGACTTCGCGGGGTCGAACTCGCGCGGCACGTCGAGGGTGGCCTGGATGGAGGCGAGCGCGGCCTTGAGCGGGCCCTGCAGGCGCCGGGCGAGCGTGGTGAGTTCCATGCGGTTGCCGGCGCGCACGAGGATCGGATCGTTGAAGGTGTGGCGCAGGCGGTCGAGGGTCGCGCTCACCGCGGACTGGCTGAGGTTCAGCCGGGCGGCGGCGCGCGTCACGCTCGCCTCGTCGAGCAGCGCCTCGAGCGCGACGAGCAGGTTGAGGTCGTGGCGTCGAAGGTCCATGCGGGCGATGGTATCGCGGGATGAGGGTTGACAGAAAACGAACGGTCGTACTATTCTGCGTCCATGATCCGTGAACGCACCCCGTCGACCGCCGTCCAGAAGGCCCGCAAGGGCGAGGAGACGCGCGCCCAGATCCTCGAGGCCGCCGTGCAGCAGGCGAGCGAGGCGGGGTTCGAGTCGCTCACGATCGGCACGCTCGCGCAGCGCACGGGCCTGTCGAAGAGCGGGCTCTTCGCCCACTTCGGCTCGCGCAGCGACCTGCAGGTGGCCGCGCTCGACGAGGCGGCGCGCCGCTTCACCGAGACGGTGTTCCTGCCGGCCCTCAAGGCGCCGCGGGGCCTCGCCCGCCTCACGGCCATCGTCGAGCGCTTCCTCGGCTGGACGGAGCGCGCCGGCCTCAAGGGCGGCTGCCCGATCCAGGCCGCCAGCGCCGAATACGACGACATTCCCGGCGCCATGCGCGACGCGGTGGCCGACCGCCAGCGCACCCTCGCCCGCGAGCTGGCCCGCGCCGTGCAGATGACGGTCGAGACGGGCGAACTCGCCGCCGACACCGACGTGCGGCAGTTCGTCTTCGAGCTCTACGGCATCGTCCTCGCCTATTACCACACGGGCCGCCTCGTCGGCGACGACATGGCCCGTGCCCGCGCCCTGGCCGCCTTCGGGCGCCTGGTCGCCTCGTACGCCCCAGCCCGTCCCGCGGCCCGCCGCCGCTGATCGCCCCGGAGGTTCCATGTCCGCCGTCCTGCCGCGCATTAATAGCACGATCGTTCGTAACATTTTGTCACTGGTGCGGGTGAGAGCCTCCCTCGCGCTCGCCCGCGTGCGCGGCGCGGAGCACGCGGTGGAGCAGGCGGCGCGCCTTTTCCTCACGCCGCCGCGGCACGCCCATCGCGAGCGCGAGATCGCGTTCCTCGCCAAGGGCGAACGCTTCGTCGTGCCCTCGGCCGGCGGGCGACTCGCGGCGTGGCGCTTCGGCGAGGCCGCGAGCCCGGCGATCGTGTTCAGCCACGGCTGGGGCGGGCGCGGCGCGCAGGGCGCGGCCTTCGTCGACGCGGCGCTCGCGGCGGGCCTGCAGGCCGTGGTGTTCGATCACGAGGGGCACGGGTACTCGGAAGGGCGCGAGTCCTCGCTCGTCGCGTTCGCTCGCGGGCTCGGCGCGGTCGCCGGCGCGCTCGAGGCGCGCGGCATCGCGGTCACCGGCGTCATCGGCCATTCGCTCGGCGCGGCGGCCATCGCGCGCTGGCTCTCGACGGGCGGGCAGGCGGACGGCGTGGTCCTCGTCGCGCCGCCTTCCTCGCTCATCGGCTATTCGGGGCGCTTCGCACGCCTCCTGGGGCTGCCGGAACGCGTGCGCCGCGGGATGCAGGAGCGCATCGAGCAGCGATTTGGCGTCGCGTGGAGCGCCCTCGAGCTGCCCGCCAGCGTGGAGCGGCTCGACACGCGTGCGCTCGTGATCCACGACGCGAAGGACCGCGACGTGCCGATCGCCCACGGGCTCGCGCTCGCGAGGGCCTGGCCGGACGCGCGCTTCAGCGGCACGAACGGCCTGGGCCACAACGCCATCCTGCGCAGTGGGTCCGTCGCGCGCGATGCGCTCGATTTCATCCGCGGCGAGGTCTTCTTCGCGCCGCCCCCGAAGCCCGATGCGTGGTCGGCGTTTCCCGGCCCCGCCCCGATCCTCTAGCCCGGAGGCCGCATGGAAACGAAACCCGCGATGCATCCGTATGCCGACGCCCGCCTTGCCGTGCTTCTCGCCACGATTCTCTGGGCGACCGGCGTCGCGCTCGCGGCGGCCGGCGGCTCCCTCTCGCGCCTGCCGACCGCGGTGATCGCCGCACTGGTCGTGGCGACCATCGCCGTGGCCGTGAGCGCGGTTCGTTGGGACGCGCGCATCCGCGAGTGGCTGGGAGGCGTCGATCCGCGCGTCTTCACCGCCCTCAACGCCTGGCGACTGCCGGCGGGCCTCGCCTTGCTCGCGGCAGGCTCCCAGGGACTGCTGCCCGCCTCGTTCGCGCTCACCGCCGGCTGGGGCGACATCGGAGTGGGGGTGGCCGCGATCGCGCTCGTGGCCGCGAAGGCCGGCACGCGCGCGCACCTCGCCTTCCAGTTCCTCGGGCTCGCGGACTTCGTCGTGGCCGTGGGCACGGGGCTCACGCATACCGTGCTCGGCACGCCGCTCATGGAAAACGTCGTGGCGCTGCCGATCGCCTTCATCCCGCTCGTGGGCGTGCCCCTCACGGCCGCGGTGCACGTGGCGGCCATCGCGTCGCTCCTGAAAGCGCCCGCGGATCGTCCGCCGGTGGCGAGCGCATTGGCCGCCCCGCGCGCTTCGCGCTAGGCTCCCGGCATGAAATACCGTCCCGAATGCGACCTCGCGTCGTTCAAGGCCTTCGCCCGGGGAACCTTGCCGGACCACCTGGGCATCGAGATCCTCGAGGTGGGTGAAGGGCGCCTCCTCGCGCGCTTCGAGGTTCGACACGAACTGATGGCGCCCAACGGCTTCCTGCACGCGGGAAGCCTCGTCGCCCTCGCGGACACCGCCGCGGGCTACGCCTGCATCGCCCACCTGCCCGAAGGCGCGAGCGGGTTCACCACCGTGGAGCTCAAGACGAATTTTCTCGGCACGGCGCGCGAAGGCTTCGTCGAATGCGAGGCGACCGCGGTGCACCTGGGCGGAACGACGCAACTCTGGGATGCCGTGTGCCGCCGCGCGGGCGAGACGAAGCCCATCGCGCTCTTTCGCTGCACGCAGCTCATCCTGCGCCCGCGCTGAGCGGGCCGCGCTTCAGGAAAGCGCGAGCGACGTCACCTGCCCGGAAGCCGGCCTCGCCTTGAGCGAGGCGTACCAGCGCTCGATGTTCGGCCGGGGAGCCTTCTCGCAAGGCAGCAGCAACCACCGGTGCGCGGCGCAGCCGTTCACCACGTCCGCGAGCGTGAAGGCATCTCCCGCGACGAAGGCGCGCCCCTCGAGGTGCCCGTCCAGGATCGCGGCGGCCTTCTCCGAGTCGGCGAGGGATTTCGCGAGGGCGGCGGCATCGCGCTTGTCGGCCGGCGTGCGGACCAGCTGCCAGAAGGCATCGCGCATGGCGGGCGTGAAGGTGGTGGCCTGCCAGTCCATCCAGCGGTCGACGTCGGCGCGCAGCTTCGGGTCCTCGGGCCACAAGCCCCGGGCGGCGTGCTTCGCGGCGAGGTATCGGGCGATCGCGTTCGATTCCCACAGAACGAAACCGTCGTCCTCGATCACGGGAACGAGGGAATTCGGGTTCATCGCCTTGTATTCGGGCGACTGCGTGATGCCGAAGGCGCCGCCGGCGTCGATGCGCTCGTAGGCGAGCCCCATCTCGTCCGCGGACCAGACGACCTTCTGCACGTTGACGGAGGTGATGCGTCCCCAGATCCTTAGCATGTCGGCCTTCAGGGCGTGGTGAGGGGCGCGGCGAGGCCCGCGGCCGAACGGCCCGCCGGGCTCTTGGCCGCGATGATGTCCCGCACCATCTCCAGCGCGGACTTTCCGGCGGGGGGCAGGTCGACGTCCGTGGCGCCGAGCGGGGTCGTGCGTTCGCCCCACTGGATCACGTGCGCGCAATACGTGAGGCCGCCGCCGAAGGCGGGCGTGAGCACCCGCGCGCCCGGCTTCACGCGACCCTCCTCGATGGCATCGACGAGGGCGACGGGCACCGTGGCCGCGGACATGTTGCCGTAGCGCTCCACCGTGAGGAACACCTGCTCGTGCGTGGCGCCGATGCGCTTGCCGACGAACTCGATGATGCGCAGGTTCGCCTGGTGCGGCACGACGAGGTCGATGTCCGCGATGGCGAGGCCCGCCTTGGCGAGCGCCGCTGCCGACGCGTCGGCCATGCCGTGCACGGCCTTCTTGAAGATCTCCTGGCCGTCGAAGTCCCAGCTCGTGTCGCCGACCGGCACGCCGCGGTTGGCGTACGCCGCGCCCATGCCGCGCACGCGCAGGATGTGGCGCGAATCGGCGTAGCAGCCGAGTTTCTCGCCCATCACGCCGAGCTTCTCGTCCGTGGCCTGCAGCACCACGGCCGCCGCGCCGTCGCCGAAGAGCACGGCCACGTTGCGGTTCGACCAGTCCATGAAGGGCGAGATGACCTCGACGCCGATCACGATCGCGTTGCGCACGACGCCCGTGCGGATCATCGCGTTGGCCGTCGAAAGGCCGTACAGGAAACTGGTGCACGCGGTATTCACGTCCATGGCCGCGGCGTTCGTGGCGCCCAGGAGCTGCTGCACGCCCGAGGCGGCGTTGGGCACCTGCTCGTCGTACGAGCAGCTGCCGAGCACGATGAGATCCACGTCCTTCGCGTCGAGGCCCGCGCAGGCGAGGGCGCGCGCGGCGGCGACGTGGGCGAGCTGCGTGAGCGGCACGTGGGAGATGCGGCGCTCCTTGATGCCGGTGCGCGAGGTGATCCACGCGTCGTCGGTTTCCATGAAGGTCGCCAGGTCGGCGTTCGAGAGCACGGACGGGGGCATGCACTTGCCCCAGCCGGTGAGGGCGGCGTAGGTCATGTCGTTGTCGTTATGGTTGCGGCGAAGGGGGAATTATCGCCCGAGTCGGGAAAACGCGCCTTCAGAGCCTGTGCGCGCCGATCATCAGGCGGTCGTATACCGCGTACTGCTCGTCCACCGTGCCGGCGATCTCCTGCGGCGTCCGCTTGACGGTGATCCAGACTTCGGGGGAGAGGGTCTCGCAGACCTCCGCGGTGTGGCGGATTTCCTCCTCGGCCAGGGAACGGGCGGTTTCCCAAGAGGGAGCGCCCCAGCCCTTCACGAGGAACCACGCGAGCTGGTCGGTGCGCTCCTCGAGATCGGCGTCGCTCACCTCGACCACCTCCGCGATGGAACAGCGCCGGCGGCTCTCGAGCGCGAGAAAGGAGGATTCGCAGTAGCAGCGCGGGTCGCACTTCGGGGCCCGGGCGAAGTCGCACACGGCGTAACCGCCGGAGACGACCCATTCGCCCTCGCGCGCGGCGCCGTGGGTCTTGAAGAGGTGATCGTCGGAATCGTCGAGCCGCACGGCCCGCAGCAACTTGGGCATGGGGAATGCTTCAGGGCGCCAGACCGTTATCATAACAGCCGGCGACATCCCTTTCGTCGCCCAGAGGAGACACATGTCGACCAAGACCGCCATCGTGACCGGTGCGAACCGGGGTATCGGGCTCGAGATCGCCCGCCAGCTCGTGAAGGAGGGCGTGCGCGTCGTGCTCGGTTCACGCGATTCCGTGAAAGGGGACCGGGCGGCGAAGTCCCTCAAGGGCGGGGAGCTTGCCGTCGCGCACGCCCTCGACGTGAACGACACGAAGAGCGTCCGCCGGTTCGTGGCCTTCGTCGAAAAGGAATTCGGCGTGCCGTCGATCCTCGTGAACAACGCCGGCGTGTACCCCGAGGAACCGGAGGCCAAGGTCACGAACACCCGCACCGCCCTGTGGCGCGAGACCTTCGAGACCAACCTCTTCGGCGCGGTGCGCATGTGCCGCGAGGTGGTGCCGCTGATGGAGAAGGTGCGCTACGGCCGCGTGGTCAACATGTCCTCGGGCCTGGGGCAGATCTCCAAGATGGGCTCGGGCAGCCCGGCCTACCGGACCTCCAAGGCCGCGCTCAATGCCTTCACCGCGACGCTCGCCGCGGAGGTGAAGGAATCCGGCATCCTCGTGAACTCCCTGAGCCCGGGCTGGGTCCGCACGGACATGGGAGGCGCCGATGCGCCGCGTTCCGTGGAAGAAGGCGCCGAGACCGCCGTCTGGCTCGCGCTCCTGCCGGCGAGCGGTCCCACCGGTCATTTCTACCGGGACAAGAAGCCCGTTCCCTGGTGAACCGCACCTTTCGCTTCGCGCTTCTCGCCCTGCTCGCGATCGCCATCGCGGGTTGCTCGGTCGCGCGCGTCGCCTACACGAACGCGCCCCCGGCCATCGCGTGGATGGTCGACGACTGGTTCGACCTGCAGGACGGGCAGAGGGACTGGGTGAAGGAACGTGCCGCGCGCCTCATCGCGTGGCACCGGGCGAGCGAGCTGCCGGAATACGAGCGCTTCCTGCAGGAGATCGCGGTGCGCCTCTCGCGCGGCATCCGCGAGGACGACGCGCGCTGGGCCTACCTGGGCGGGCGCGATCTCTACCGGCGCGCGGCGCAGAAGATGCTGCCGGACATGACGGATTTCCTCCTGCAGGTGACGCCCGAGCAGGTGGCGTACCTGGAGAAGAAATTCGACAAGGACAACGAGAAGATGTTCGCCGAGGCCGGCGGCGGCTCGCCGAAGGAACGCGCCGAGAAGCGCGCGAAGCGAATCGTCGAGCGCCTGGAGGACTGGACGGGCCGCCTCACGCCCGCGCAGCGCGAGCTCGTCGCCACGCGGGTGAAGGCCATGCCCGACGTGACCGACGACTGGCTGGCCGACCGGCAGAAGCGCCAGGGCGAACTGCTGAAGCTCCTGCGCGCGCGGCCCGGCCGCGAGGCGATGGCCGCGGGCGTTCACCGGCTCGTCCTCGACACGGACGCCTGGCGAAGCCCCGCCTACCTGGAGAAGATGCGCCAGCGCGACCAGCAATCCTTCGCGATGATGGCCGCGCTCGATGCCACCTTCGACGCCACGCAGCGCGAACACATCCAGAAGAAGGTGCGGGGCTACGCGGCGGACGTCGCGTACCTGATGGCGCAGCGCTAGCTAGCCGAACTTCTTCGCCAGCGCATCCATCGTCGCCACGAGCCGCGCGCGCGTTCCCGGCTCGAAGGCCGAGTGCCCCGCGTCGGGCACGATGAAGTAGTCGGCCTCGGGCCAGGCGTGGTGCAGGTCGTCGGCGCTCGCCGGCGGACACACCGCGTCGTAGCGTCCCTGGACGATCGTTCCCGGGATGCCTTCCAGCTTGCCGATGTTCTCGATGAGATGGTTCTCGGGCAGGAAGATCCCGTGGCGGAAGTAGTGCGCCTCGATGCGCGCGAGGCCCAGCGCCACGCGATCGGACGCGTAGTCCGCCACCAACGCCGAGTTGGGCAGGAGCGTCGAACACGAGCCCTCGTAGGAACTCCACCGCCTTGCCGCCGGGAGGTGGACGGCCGGATCCGGGTCCTGCAGTCGCCGGTGATAGGCCTCCAGCAGGTCGTGACGCTCGGGCTCGGGCAGGTAATGCGCGAAATCGCGCCACGCTTCGGGGAACACCTGCCGGATGCCGTAGAGGAACCAGTCGATCTCGGAAGCGCGGCCCAGGAATATCCCTCGCAGCGTGAGGGCGATGCAACGGTCCGGGTGCTCCTGCGCGTAGGCGAGGGCGAGCGTGGATCCCCACGAGCCGCCGAACACGATCCAGCGGTCGATGCCCAGGTGCTGGCGAAGCCGTTCGATGTCCTCGATGAGGTCCTGCGTGGTATTGGCTTCGAGCCCGCCGAGCGGCGTCGAACGCCCGGCGCCGCGCTGGTCGAAGATGACGACGCGAAAGACGGCCGGGTCGAAGAACTGCCGATGCACGGGGCTCGCGCCGGCGCCCGGCCCGCCATGCAGGAAGAGGACCGGCAAACCCCGCCGGTTGCCGCTCGATTCCCAGTACATCTTGTGCCCGGCCGTGAGGTCGAGGAAGCCGCCGGCGTGGGGCTCCAGGGGCGGGTACAAGGGGTGGGTTCGCGCGTCGAGCCGCGTGTCCTCGGCGGGCATGGCGTGGGTTCTCGTCGATGAGAAGGGGAGCGTACCAGATGGCGGCGTGGGCTCACGCGGGGATGCCGTCCGCCGGGATTTCAAGCGTCAGAAACCCGATACACTATGCCGCAACGCAGCATTTCCCCGACGGAGGCATCCCCCCAGTGCTCTACCAACTGTACGACTGGCAGCGCGCATCCCTCGAGCCGTGGCGGGCCCTCGCGAGCTACGCGAACGAGGCCTACGGAAATCCCGACAGTCCCCTTTCGAGCATTCCCGGCGCGAAGAACGCCGCCGCCGCCTTCGACCTGATGACGCGCCTCACGCAGCGCTACGAGCGGCCGGCGTTCGGCTACGCGTCGATCGCTACGACGGCGGGCGAATTCCCGGTCTACGAGGTGTTCGAACTCGCGAAGCCCTTCTGCAAGCTGCTGCACTTCGTGAAGAAGGGCGCGCCGCCGCAGCCCAAGGTGCTGGTGTTCGCGCCGCTCTCGGGCCATTTCGCGACGCTCCTTCGCGACACCGTGGGGCGTTTGCTCGTCGACCACGACGTGTGGATCACGGACTGGATCGACGCGAAGGAAGTGCCGCTCGCCGCGGGCGAGTTCCATTTCGACACCTACGTGGACTACGTGCGCGAATTCATCCGCTTCGTGGGGCCGAACGTCCATGCGATCAGCGTGTGCCAGCCCACGGTGCCGGTGCTCTCGGGCGTCTCGCTCATGGCCGCGGCCGGCGAGGAGGTGCCGCGTTCGCTCACGATGATGGGCGGCCCGATCGACACGCGCAAGGGCGCGACGGCCGTGAACGACTTCGCCCAGTACCGGCCGATGTCCTGGTTCGAGGCGAAGGTGATCCAGCGCGTGCCGATGCGCTACCCCGGCTTCCTGCGCCGCGTGTATCCGGGTTTCCTGCAGTTCGCGGGCTTCGTCGCGATGAACCCGGACCGCCACATCGACTCGCACGTGCAGTACTACCACCAGCTCGTGAAGAACGACGGCGACAGCGCCGACGCGCACCGCCGTTTCTACGACGAGTACAACGCGGTGATGGACCTGCCCGCCGACTACTACCTCGAGACGGTCGAGCGCGTCTTCCACCAGCACCTCCTGCCGCGGGGCCTGCTCGAGGTGAACGGGGAGCTCGTGAAGCCGCAGGCCATCAAGCGCAGCGCGCTCCTCACCATCGAGGGCGAGCTGGACGACATCGCCGGCCCGGGGCAGACGCACGCCGCCCACGGGCTGTGCCGCGGCATTCCCGCCGCGGCGAAGGAGCGCTTCACCGCGCCCGCCTGCGGCCACTACGGCATCTTCTCGGGCCGCAAGTACCGCGAGACGATCTACCCGAAGATCCGCGACTTCATCGCGAAGCACGACAAGTAACCGGAGGACGCATGGCCAAGCCCGTCACCCCGCAGGACATGTTCGACCTGTGGCAGAAGATGGTGAACCCGGGGGCCTATCCCCTGCAGTCGCTCATGTTCCCGGTGCTCGATGCCGAGGAACTCGAGAAGAAGATCCGCGAGCTCGAGGTCGTGGAGCACTGGCTCAAGGCCAACCTCAACATGCTGCAGCTGTCCATCAAGAGCCTGGAGTACCAGCGCCAGATGGTGCAGGGCGGCGAGCGCGTGCGCGCGGCGATGGAGAATCCCGAGGCGCCGCCGGCCGAGGGCGTCGAGGCGGAGGAGGAAGCCTCGAATCCCGCGATGTGGGCCTGGAACATGATGAAGCAGGCCGGCACCGATGCGGCCGAGGCGATGGGGCGCGCGGTGGAGGCGGCGGGGACCACCGCTCGCGACGCGGCCGAGGTCGCCAAGAAGACCGTCGCGCCGAAGCGCAAGAAGGCCGTGCGACGCAAGCGGAAGGCCGCCTAGGCTTCGCGCTTTTCGTACCCCGGCTTCTGAGGCTTCGGGATCGGCCCTGCGGGGTGTGGGTCGTATTTTTCCGGTTTTCCCCAGGGCGAGTGAACTTGCCGTCGTCTTCGCTTCCTTCGGGCGTCGAGACATAGGCGGGGGTGTCGCCGTGGCAATCACCGTGAGTCGCCCGGGAAAACCGGAAAAATGCGACACCACACCCCGCAGGGCCGTTGACCATTCGCGGCTTCGGTGGCGTGACATCGAGGCTGCGGCCGCCGCCGCCGCTGCCGACCGGGATTTCTCGGTTATCGTATCGGCTTCCCGTTGACCCCCGACCTGGAGTTCCCATGCGCACCGCGATGAAACACCTGGCTTCCGTCCTGGCCGCCTGTTCGATGATCCTCGCCGGCGCCGCTCACGCGCAGGCCTGGCCCACGAAGACCGTCACGCTCGTCGTCCCCTACGCCCCCGGCGGCGGGCACGACACGATGGCGCGCATCGTCGCGGAGAAGCTCGGCCCGAGGCTGGGCCAGACGGTGATCGTGGAGAACAAGCCGGGCGGCGGCGGCATGGTGGGCACGGAGTTCGTCGTGAAGGCGCCCGCCGACGGCCACACGCTCCTCTTTTCGTCCCCGGCGGAGATCGTCATCGCGCCGAGCGTGTACAAGGCGATGCGCTACGACCCCGTGAAGGACTTGACGCCCATCACGCAGGTGGGCGACACGCCGCTCGTGCTGATGGCGCATCCGGGGCAGGGCGTGAAGACGCTCGCCGAGCTCATCGCGAAGGCGAAGAAGGAGCCCGGCAAGCTCAGCTACGGCACCGCGGGCAACGCGAGCTCGCAGCACCTGGCGGGCGCATGGATCAACAACCTCGCGGGCATCGACCTCGCGCACATCCCGTACAAGGGCGCGGGCCCGGCTACCAACGACCTTCTGGGCGGCCAGGTGCCCTACGCGATCCTGGGCATGGCGCCGGTGATGCAGCACATCAAGTCCGGGCGCATCACGGCGCTCGCGGTGATGACCCCGAAGCGCCTCGACTGGGCGAAGGACATCCCCACGGTCGCCGAGACGCCGGGCATGGCCGGCTTCCAGGCCAACCACTGGATGGGCCTGCTGGGGCCGGCGAACCTGTCCCCGGAGATCGTCGCGAAGCTGCAGGCCGAGGTGGCCGCGGTGCTCGCGATGCCCGATGTCGCCGACCGCCTGCGCGGCATCGGCATCGACCCGGTCGGCAGCAAGACGGCGGATTTCCGCAAGTTCCTCGCGGAGGAGCGCGAGCGATTCGCGAAGATGTTCAAGCTGGCGGGCCTGCAGCCGGAATAGGAAAGCCATGAGCACGCCCTTCGGGTTCGTCCCCATCGACGGCCGCCGCACGCAGGCGAAGCCGCGCAAGACCGGCATGAGCATGATCATCGACGACGGGCTGCCGCTCGCCTACGTCGAGAGCGTGCTCGAGATCGCCGCGCCCTACATCGACCTCATGAAGATCAAGACGGGCACCGCGCGCCTCTACCCGCGCGAGGTGCTCATGCGGAAATTGAAGCTCTACCAGTCGAAGGCCATCAAGCCCTTCATCGGCGGGCAGTTCCACGAGTACGTCTTCGCCACGATGGGCGATGCGGCGCTGCCGGCGTTCTACGACGAGGCGCTCGCCCTGGGCTTCACCACCATCGAGATCTCGGACAACACGGTGCCGCTCACGGAGAAGCAGCGGTTCAGCCAGATCGCCGGCGCGGTGAAGGCGGGGCTGGAGGTGTTCGGCGAGGTGGGCTCGAAGGAGACGATGAGCAACCCGGCGCTCCTCATCGACCAGGCGAAGGTGTGCCTCGACGCCGGGTCGAGCCTCGTGCTGGTGGAAGCGGCGGAACTGGTGGACGACGGCGTGGTGCGCGAGGCCACGCTCGACATCATCAAGAAGAACCTGCCGATGGAAAAGATCATGATCGAGCTGCCGGGCCCGTGGATCGCGGGCGTGCGCAGCTGCGACATCGAGGCGATGAAGAAGATGGTGTTCGCCGAGTTCGGACCGGACGTGAACCTCGCCAACATCGACGTGAAGACGATCTTCGACACCGAGGCCCAACGCGTCGGGCTGGGGACGGGCGGGCCGATCAAGTAGGGCAAGGAGGACGACGGGGTCCGCGGCCGAGCGATCGGCTTGCCCGTCGCCGATGCGGGAAGCCTGACGCAGGTCAAACGGCCACGATTGCGCGCGCCCGGGCGCGCAATACGGCTTGGCAGGGCGCTTGCGCGGTGCGCAAGATAGGTGGCGAACCGGCGCCATGAGTGCCGGGTTGAGTGGGAGGACCCCTGCGGTGAACCTGCGGTCCCTCGTTCTGGTGGCCTGCCTGGCGGGTGGCCTGCTTCCGGCCGGCATTTCGGCTGCCCGCTCCCTCGAGCAGATCCGCGCCAGCGGCGAGCTTCGCATCTGCGTGGCCGGCTCCAGCGCCCCGTTCTACCAACGCAATGCCGAGGCGTTCGCGCGACACCTGGGCGTCGCGCCGAAAGTGCGCGGCCTCCCCGCCTGGGACGACCAGTTCCGCGCCGCCGACGGCACGGTCGAGCGCGACGCGAGCTACGCGCCGGCGCTCCTGGCCGTCGGCGCCTGCGACCTCTATCCGAACGACTTGCACATCGTGCCCTGGCGCGAATCCAAGATGGATCTCGTGCCGCTCTACCGGGCACGCAAGGTGGTCGTCGCGAACCGTGCCCTGCAATCGGCGATCGTCTCGCCCGCCGACCTCGCCGGCCGCCGTGCGGCCGTGCAGAAGGGAACCGCCTACGACAGCTGGATCGCGCAGCAGAACGCGACTGCCCTGGCCCGCAACCCGGTCGCGGTCACGCACGTGCCTACCGCGGAAGCCTTCGTGCGCGTGGCCCAGGGGCAGGCGGATTTCACGGTCGTGGGCAGCGAGTCGGCCTTCCGCTGGGTGCGCGGCGACCTCGACAAGCTCGCGATCCTATTCGCCGTGGACGAACCGGTTCGTGTCGGCTGGGCCGTGCCCACCGGCGAGGAGGCGCTCAAGCAGGCCGTGGCGGATTACTTCACCGCGAGCCGGCGCGTGGGATCGGAGCTGGACGAGAGCTGGCACGCCTATTACGCCGTCTCGCTGATGGAGTACCAGCTCTTCGAATCCTCGCTGCAGGCGGACAAGGGCGGCATCCCGCTTCGCACGTTGCTCACGTGGCTGCTGCCGGTCGCCACGGGGCTGCTCGGCGCCCTGCTCGCGGTGGCCATCTGGAACCGGCGGTTGCGGGGCGAGGTGGCGCTGCGGCGCGAATCGGAAGATGCCTTGCGCGAAAGCGAGGAGCGCCTGGAGCTCGCGATGCGCGGCGCGACCCTCGGCCTGTGGGAGTGGCGGCGCGAAACGGGCGACCTCTTCACCAACGACACCTGGGCTTCGCTGCTGGGCTTCGAGGCGGCCGAGCTCAAGGCGCGATACGCCAGCGGCACGGCCTGCTGGCGCGATCTCGTGAACCCGGACGACCTGCCGCGCCTGCAGGAGCATTTCTCGCGCTTTCTCGAGGAGCGGGCCGCGGAATTCCGGGCCGAGTACCGCCTGCGCAACAAGGCCGGCCGGTGGATCTGGGTCCGCGACGTCGGCTACCAGGCCGCCCACGACGCGGAGGGCAAGCCCACGCGAGCCATCGGGGTCACCGAGGACATCACGGAACAGAAGCTCGTGGAGAGCGAGATCCTCGAGGCCAAGCGCGTGGCCGAGACCGCGACCCAGGCGAAGAGCGCCTTCCTCGCCAGCATGAGCCACGAGATCCGCACGCCCATGAACGCGATCCTGGGCTTCGCGCACCTGCTCGGGCGCTCGAAGCTCACCGGGGAGCAGCGCGAGCGGCTCGACAAGATCGGCATGGCCGGCGAGCACCTGCTGCAGGTCATCAACGACATCCTCGACATCTCCAAGATCGAGGGCGGCAAGCTCGTGCTCGAGCACGTGGACTTCTCGCTGCCGGAGGTGCTGGACGAGGTACGCGCCCTGGTCGGCGAGAAGGCGGATATCAAGGGGCTCGCCGTGCGCATCGAATGCGACGGGGCGCCCGCCTGGCTTCGGGGCGACCCGACGCGGATCCGGCAGGCCCTGATCAACCTGGCCGGTAACGCGGTGAAGTTCACGGAGAGCGGCTCGGTCGTGGTGCGTTGCCGGGCGGACCGGTTCGAGGGCGAACGCCTGCTGCTGCGTTTCGAGGTGACCGACACCGGCCCGGGGATCCCGGCCGATCGCCTCCCGGGACTCTTCCGCGACTTCCAGCAGGCCGACGAGACGATGACGCGGCGGTTCGGCGGCACGGGCCTGGGCCTCGCCATCACGAAGCGCCTGGCGGCCCTCATGGGCGGCGTGGCGGGCGTCGAGAGCGTGGAAGGCGCCGGCAGCACGTTCTGGTTCACGGCGTGGCTCGAGCGCGGCTGGCCGGTCGATATCGTCCGCGCCGAGGTTCCCGCCGGCGGCGCGGCCGAGTTGCGCCGGCTGTGCGCCGGGGCGTGCATCCTCCTCGCCGAGGACGACGAGACCAACCAGGAGGTGGCGCTCGCGCTGCTGGAGGGCACGGGCATCCGCGTCGTCGTGGCGAACGACGGCCGGGAGGCGATCGAGAAGCTCTCCGAGGACATCGACCTCATCCTGATGGACGTGAACATGCCCGTCATGGACGGACTCGCCGCCACGCGGGCCATCCGGGCGCTGCCCGGGCGCGAAGCGGTGCCGATCCTCGCGATGACCGCCAATGCGTTCGAGGAAGACCGGCGTCGCTGCGCCGAGGCCGGCATGGACGATTTCCTCGCCAAGCCCGTGGAGCCGCCCGAGCTCTACGCGATGCTGCTCAAGTGGCTCGCGAAGGAGCCGGGCGCGAGAAGCGCCCCGGCCCCGCGGCGCTAGAGCTCGACCCGCGTCCCCAGCTCGACGACCCGGTTCGTCGGAATGTTGAAGTAATCCGTCACGGAGCCGGCGTTGCGCGCCATCGCGGCGAAGGCCCGGTCGCGCCAGCGGTGGGCGAGACCCTTGCCCTCGGCGAGGGGCAGGATCTTCTCGCGCGAGAGGAAGTACGAGACCTGCGACGGGTCGAGCTCGAGCCCCTGCGGCCCGGCGAGTTCGAGGGCCGCGCCCACGTCGGGCCGGTTCATGAAGCCGTAGCGCACCTCGACCCGCCAGCAGTCGTTGCCGAGCCGCTCGCAGTGCACGCGCTCCTCGAAGGGCACCCACGGCACGTCGCGGAACTCCACGGTGAGGAAGACGTTGCGCTCGTGCAGCACGCGGTAGTGCTTGAGGCTGTGCAGGAGCGCGTGCGGCGTGGCGTCCGGCGTCGAGGTGAGGAAGACCGCGGTGCCCTCCACGCGCTGCGGCGGCGACTGGAAGAGCGAATCGAGGAACGGCGCGATCGGGATGGAGGCCGAGCGCAGGTGGGCGAGGAGCGAGCGCCGCCCGCCGCGCCAGGTCATCATCGTGGCGAAGACGACTGCGCCCAGGGCGAGCGGGAACCAGCCGCCGTCCGCCACCTTGTGCATGGCGGCCGCGAAGAAGGTGGCGTCCACCAAGGCGAAGACGCCGGTGGCGGCCACGCACAGCGCGAGCGGGTAACCCCAGCCGAAGCGGATCACGAAGAAGGTGAGGAACGTGGTGACGAGCATGGTCCCCATCACCGCCACGCCGTAGGCCGACGCGAGCTTCGTGGAGGAGCCGAACCCGATCACGGCCGCCACGACCGCCGCGAGAAGGATCCAGTTGACGGCCGGGATGTAGATCTGGCCGATCGCCTTCGAGCTCGTGTGGTGCACCTGCATGCGCGGCAGGAAACCCAGTTGCATCGCCTGCTGCGTCATGGAGTACGCGCCGGAGATCGTCGCCTGCGAGGCGATGACGGTCGCGGCCGTCGCGAGGGCCACCATCGGGTACAGCGCCCACTCGGGATAGGCGAGGTAGAACGGGTTCTCGATCGCCTTCGGGTCGGCCAGGAGCAGCGCGCCTTGCCCGAAATAGTTGAGCACCAGCGCCGGCGCCACGAGGCCGAACCACGCGACGCGGATGGCGCGCTTGCCGAAATGCCCCATGTCCGCGTAGAGCGCCTCGGCGCCCGTGACCGCGAGCAGCACCGAGCCCAGCACCACGAAGGACGCGACCCCGTGGGCCGTGACGAAGTGCAGGGCGTGCATCGGGTTCAGGGCCGCGAGGATCTCCGGCGTTCGCGCGATGTTCCACAACCCGCCGGCCGCGAGGGCGGCGAACCACAGCACGCACACCGGCCCGAAGAGCAGGCCCACCACGCCGGTGCCGTGCCGCTGGATGAGGAAGAGCGCGAGGATGACGCCCGTGGCGATCGGCACCACATAGGGCTTGAACGCCTGCGTGCCCACCTCCAGGCCCTCGACCGCGGAGAGTACGGAGATGGCGGGCGTGAGCACGGCGTCGCCGTAGAAGAGCGCGGCGCCGAAGACGCCGGCCACCAGCAGCGTCGCGGAAAGGCGCGGCCGTTCGCCCACGGCGGACAGGGCCAGCGCGAGCAGGGCCATGATGCCGCCCTCGCCGCGGTTGCTCGCGCGCAGCACGAGCGTCACGTACTTGAGCGTCACCACGAGCATGAGCGCCCAGAAGATGCAGGAGAGGCCGCCCAGGACGTTCGCCTGCGCGAACGGGATGCCGTGCGCGGGGTTGAAGGTCTCCTTGACCGCGTAGAGCGGGCTCGTGCCGATGTCGCCGTAGACCACGCCCAGGGCGAGGAGGGCGAGCGCGGCGGTGGATTGGCGGGGCGGTGCGTGGGGGCCCGTGGCGAGGTGGGCGGGCAGGGCGGCGGCGGTGTCGTTCATGGATGCGGGTCGAGTGGCACAGGGGCGCACTCTGGGCCCCGCCGACCCCGCCGCGGCGGCTTTCGCCCCGTATCTTTACGCCGCGTTTACGCCGGCTTTCGCTACAGTAGCCCCATGGAACCCGTCCGTCCGTGGATCGGCTACGCCAGCGCCGCCGCCGGGGTCACGCTCTGCACCCTGGCGGGGTTCGCGATGACGCCGCGGTTCGACATCGTGAACGTCGCGATGGTGTACCTCGTGGCCGTGGTCGTGGTGGCGCTCAAGTTCACGCGCGGCGCGGCCATCGCCTGCGCGCTCCTGAGCGTCCTCGCCTTCGACATCGTGTTCGTGCCGCCCCAGGGCGTGCTCACCGTGAACGACGCGCAGTACCTCCTCACGTTCGCGATCATGCTCGCGGTGGCGCTCGTCATCTCCCACCTCACCGAGAAGCGCCAGGACGAGGCCCAGGCCCGGGCGCGGCTCGCGATCGAGGCGGAGACGGAGCGCGTGAGGAGCACGCTCCTCGCCTCCATCTCCCACGACCTGAGGACGCCGCTCGCCGTGCTGGCGGGCGCCTCGTCGACGCTGGCCGAGGGCGGCGAGCGCCTGGCCCCCGCGGAACGCGAAGCCCTCGCGCGGAGCCTCTTCGCGCAGGCCCGCGATCTTTCGGAGCAGGTGGACAAGGTGCTGCAAATGACGCGGCTCGAGACGGGCGCCCCGAAGCTCGACCGCGACTGGGCCTCGATCGCGGAGATCGCCGCGAGCCTTCTCGACCGCCTCGCCGACCGCCTCGCCACGCACCGGGTGCTGGTCGAGATCCCGTCGGACCTGCCGCTCGTGCGCGTCGACGCGGTCCTCATCGAACAGGCCCTGGGCAACCTGCTGGACAACGCCGCCCGGCACACGCCGCCGGGCACGGTGGTGCGCCTGCGTGCGAAGCGGGACGCGGGCCAGCTGGTGGTGAGCGTCGAGGACTGCGGGATGGGCCTGGGGCCGCTCGACCGCGACCGCATCTTCGCCAAGTTCGAGCGCGGCGCGGCGGAGGCGGGCGGGCGCGGCATGGGCCTGGGCCTCGCCATCTGCCGGGCGATCGTCGCGCTGCACGGAGGCCGGACATGGGCGGAGGCGACGCCCGGCGGTGGCCTCACCTTCCGCTTCTCGCTGCCGCTCGAGGCCGAACCGCCCTCGCCGAGCGAGGCCGAGGGCCCGTGAGATGAGCGACTACCTCGCCACGGTGCTGCTCGTGGAGGACGACACGGAGATCCGCCGCTTCCTGCACGCGGCCCTGGGCGTCGAGGGCTACAAGGTCGTCGAGTCCGCCAACGCGCGCCGCGGCGCCATCGACGCCTCGAGCCACAAGCCGGACCTCGCGATCGTGGACCTGGGGCTGCCCGATTTCGACGGGCTGGAGGTGATCAAGGGCATCCGCGAGTGGTCCGAGATGCCCATCCTCGTGCTCTCGGCGCGCTCGCGCGAGCACGCGAAGCTGGAGGCCTTCGACGCCGGGGCCGACGATTACGTCACCAAGCCCTTCGGCATCGGCGAACTGCTCGCACGCGTGCGGGTCGCGCTCAGGCACCGGGCACGTGCGCCCACGGGGGGCAGCGCCCTGCGCCTGGGGCCTTGCGTCGTGGACCTGGAGGCGAGGCGCACCCTGCGCGAGGGCCGCGAGGTTCACCTGACCCCCATCGAATACCGGCTCGTCGGTTGCCTCGCGCGGCACCTGGGCATGGTGGTCTCCCACCGGGAGCTGCTCTCGGAGGTGTGGGGGCCGACGCACCAGGCCGACACGCACTACCTGCGCATCTATCTCAAGCGCCTTCGCGACAAGCTCGAGGCCGACCCGATGCGCCCGCGCCACTTCCTCACCGAGACGGGCGTGGGCTACCGGCTGGTCGCCGACGAGTAGCCCGGTCTCAATCCGCCACGAACAGGTAGATGCCGAGCGCCACCATCACCAGGCCCGAGAGGAGCTTGAGCAGCCGGCCTTCCTTCTCCTGCAGACGTCGGTTCGAGAGCGTGGTGACGCCGATGGCGAGCACGATGACGTCGTCGAGCATGTAGGCCACGTCGTAGAGCAGCAGGTAGCCGTAGTAGCTCGCCGGGTCGAGATTGCGCAGGGTGAGGATGCGCGTGAAGAGCGCCGGGAAGCCCGAGGTGCACATGAATTCCACCACCTGCACCAGCAGGCCCAGGACGATCACGCCCAGGATCGCGGCCGGAAGGCTCTCGGCGTGCAGGATGCCCCGCATGCGCGCGTAGATGCCGGGCTTCTGCTTGTCCGAGATCGACAGCGAGAATCCCCTGCCCGGCGCGACGAAGTCCTTGATGTTGATCGCGCCCGCCACGAGGGCGATGAGGGCCACGGCCACCTGCGAGGCGCGCGACAGGCCGATCAGCAGGAAGAGGTTGAGCCACGCGGCCATGAAGACGAAGTACGCGATGCCCTGCACGAGCACGAAGGTGCCCGCGATGGCGAGCATGCGCTTGCGGTCACCCAGCGTCGCGAGGAGCGAGATCATGAGGATCAGCACCCACATCGAGCAGGGATTCAGCCCGTCGAGCAGGCCCATGATGAACGTGAAGGCGGGCAGGCCCACGTCGTCGAGCGTGACGGTGCGCCCGAACACGGTGACCTCGAAGCCGCCGTTGGCGGGCGCCTCGGTTTCCATGCGGCAGGTGGAGGCGTCCTGCGCCGCGCAGCTCGTGGAGCCCGCCGTGTCGCCGCCGGGCTTCACCGCCTGGCCGGCGAGGGCCGAGCGGATGAGCTTGTCGGTGGAGGCATCTTCCGAGAAGCCCATGATGAGCTGGCCGCCCGCGAAGAAGGCCGGCACGCGCGCGGTGGAGACGTTCTGCGCCTTCGCGATCTCCTGCAGCCGCGCGAGGGCCTCGGGCTCCTTCAGCACGTCGCGGATGACGATCCGCAGCCCGGGCTTCTCCCGGCCGAGCACCGCGAGGAACTCCTCGGCCTTGGCGCAGTGGGGGCAGCCTTCGCGCACGAAGACCTCCATCGTGGGCCCGGCACCCGCCGGTGGCATCGGGGGCCCGCTCGCGAAAGCCGCCAGCGAGAGCAGCCCGGCCGTGAGGAATGCGAGGAAGCGTCTCATCTAGTAGGACCTCGAGATCTCGTCGAGCACCAGGCGCTTCAACTGCTCGCGCCCGAAGGTGGGCATCTGGCGGCCGTTCACGAAGTACTCCGGCGTCTTGGTCACCTTGAGGGCGGAGGCGTCCTCGCGGTCCTTCGCGAGGTTCTCGAGCACCTTCGGCGATTTCATGTCCGCCTCGAGGCGCGCCCAGTCGAGGGACACGTTCGCGAGGGCCTTGCGCGCGAGGGCGGGCTGCGCGACGTGATCGACCGTCCACAGGTCCTGCGTGGCGAGCAGGGTCTCGAGCACCGGCCAGTACTTGTCCTGCAGGCGGCTCGCCTCGATCATCGCGGCCACCTGGTCCGCGCCGCGGTGCAGCGGCACGAGCCGGATGGAGACGCGGATGCGGGCCGGGTTCTCGGCCATGAGCTGCTTGATGAACGGATAGAGCGCGGCGCAGGTTTCGCAGGCGGGGTCCAGGAACTCGACGACGTGCACCTTCGCGCCCGGCTCGCCGATCATGGGCGCGTGGGCGCTCTCGAGCGCCGGATTGCGTGCCGGGTTCGGGCCCTGCAGCACGAGGACGATGACCGCGACGATCGCGATGACGAGGACGACGGCGATGCCGGCGATGATCTTGCCGGTGGCCGAGGGGGGCGCGGCGGCTTCGGGGGCCTCGGCGCGACGGGACTTCGATTTCTTGCTCATGGAATGCTCCTGGTGCGGGCCGCGCGGGCAGCCCGTTCGATGCGGTTCGTGCGATGGCCGTCGGCGTGCGAAGCGCAAGGGCCGGCCGGGGCGATCCTCAGGGAGCGGGCCCGGATGGCGGTCGCAGCGGTTCGCTCGGCACCGGGGAGGTGATGCGGCAGGGGTGCGTGCTGTCGCCGGCCCCGGTTTCCAGCAGGCCGACGCCCACGGGCAGGCCGGTGAGGGCGGTGAGCCCCAGGCCATGGCAGTTGGAGCAATCCGAGCCGCATTGCACGTCGCGCGTCTCGACATCGCCGCAGCAACCGGCCGGCTCGGTGGATTCGTCGTGGTCGGCCGCTTGCGCCGCGGCCTGGACGACGGTGTCGCTCGAGCAATCGACGGCCACGCCCGCCCACGAGGGCGTGAGGGGCACGATGGCGAGCAGCAGGCAGGCGAGCAGTTTGCGCACGCGACGATTGTCGCTGCTGCCGGCCTGTTGCGCTTGATCGGCGGCAAACCCGGATGGGCCGTGGGCCTTTGGCCGCATGGCCGGCCTCAGGCCCCGCGCTGCGCGTCCTGCAGCCGTCGCATCCGGCGCCACAGCGTCGCGCGGCTGATCCCCAGGCTCTGCGCGGCGCGGGCCACGCGCCCGCCGGATTCTTCGAGCGCCTTGCGCACGCGCTCCGCCTCGCCCGAGAGCGCGAGGCGATCGACCGCAGGGGGCGCGTCCTCGAGGAGCCCGTTCACGATCTTCGCCGTCAGCGTGCCCGATCGCACCGTCGCCGCCACGCGCGCCATGGCGTTCTGCAGCTCGCGCACGTTGCCCGGCCACTCGTGCTGCTCGAGCGCGCGCACGGCCGAGGGCGCGAGCTTCGGCCCCTCGCCCGAACGGTGGGACTGCGCGAGGAACTTCGCGGCCAGCATCGCGATGTCCTCGCGGCGGTGGCGCAGCGCGGGCAGGCGCAGCTGCAGCACGTCGAGCCGGTAGTAGAGGTCGTCGCGGAAGCGCCCGTCGGCGACGAGCTTCCTCAGGTTCTTGTTGGTGGCGGCGACGACGCGCACGTCCACCGGGATCACCTGGTCGCTGCCCAGGCGCATCACCTTCTTCTCCTGCAGCACGCGCAGCAGCCGGCCCTGCGTGGTCGGGTCCATCTCGGCGATCTCGTCCAGGAAGATCGTGCCGCCGTGGGCCAGCTCGAAGAGGCCCGCCTTGCCCTTGGGGCTCGCGCCGGTGAAGGCGCCGGGCACGTAGCCGAAGAGTTCGCTCTCCAGAAGGCTTCCCGGAAGCGCCGCGCAGTTCACCGCGACGAAGGCGCCCTCGCGGCGCGGGCTCGCGTTGTGGATGCCCTGCGCGAAAAGCTCCTTGCCCGTGCCCGTCTCGCCCTGGATGAGCACGGTGTCCTGCGTGAGCGCGAAGTCCTCCGCGAGCGTGAGCGCCTCGTGCAGCGCGGGGCTGCGGCCCAGGATGTCCGCGAAGCGCGCCGTGGCGACGTGGCCCGTCGCGAGGATGCGCTTGCGCACGGAAGCCTCCAGCCGCTGGATCTGGCGCACGTCGTGGAAGGTGGCGAGGGCCCCCACGGTCTCGCCGTCCACGCGGATGGGGATCGTGTCGCACACGAGGTCCTGGTCGAAGAGGTGCTCGATGCGGCCCTCTTCTCCCGCGCCGCTCGCGAGCACCTGCTCGAGCGCGAGCCGCGGCCAGAGGACCGCGACGGGCCGGCCGATGGCGTCCTCCTCGCCCACGCGCAGCATGCGCGCCGCCCGGGGGTTGATCACCGTGACGATGCCTTCGCGATCCACCGCGAGCACGCCGTTCTCGCTGCCGGTGACCACCGCGCGCAGCAACTGCCCCTTCGCGCGCTCCACCGCGCGGGCGCGGACGATGCGCTTGGCCTCGTCCACGGCCGCGAGGATGCCCTGGGCCACCGCCTCCACGGGCTGGCACGCCATGCCCATGTTCCGCGCGATCTCCGCCGTGATGTAGCCGCCGACGATGATGCCCGCGCCCTCGTCCCGGGCCTGCTCGACCGCGGGCGCGATGTCCTCCTCGCGGTGCAGCTCGTGCAGGGTGACGGTGACGCCCAGCATGTGGCCGATCTCGAGCGCCCCCGCCGACATGGGCGGGAAGGCGATGACCGCGATGTGCCGCGACTTGGCCCTCGCCTTGTGGATCGCGGTCATCAAGGTGACGGCGGAGGTGGAGATGTCCACCACGGAAAGATCCGGCAGCCGGCTCGCGACCAGGCGCGCCGTGGCGCCGCGGGAGATGACCACTTCCACGCCCTCGGCCATGAGGCCGCGGGCCACCTCGACGGCCTCGCCCATGAGCCCCTTCGTGATGCGCACGTCCTCGTGGCGGCCCTTGAGCGTTTCACGCGCCAGTTCGAGCATCCCGGCGTCGAGGGAGAGCAATGCGATCGTGGCCATGGTCCTTGCCTGTCGAAACGGAACGAAACGTCCTGAAACCGATTGGAACATGGACGTTCCACGGACCGACTGCGCGAAATCAAACGCTTGATTCATCGCATGATTTTTTCTGGCCCGCTTTGTGCAGGACTCCCGGTGACCGGGCGTGCGGCGCTGGAAAAGGCGCACCCCGCTGGGGATCGAACCACCAAGGAGCCAAGAAGATGAAACTCGACTGGAAAGCCGTCGCCCCGCTCGCACTGGGCGCGATCATTTACTTCTCGCCCGCGCCCGCCGGGCTCGAGCCGATCGCGTGGAACTACTTCGCGCTGTTCGTCACCGTCATCGCCGGCCTGATCCTCGAGCCCATTCCGGCCGCCGCCATCGGCCTCATCGGCGTCACCTTCGCCTCGGCGATGATGATGGTGCCCGCCAAGGCCGGCGCGCCCGTGGTCCTGGCCGACGGCCTGAAGTTCGCCCTCGGCGGCTTCTCGAACGGCGTGGTGTGGCTCATCTTCACGGCCTACATGTTCTCGCTGGGCTACGAGAAGACGGGGCTGGGCAAGCGCGTCTCGCTCCTGCTCATCAAGCTGCTGGGCAAGCGCACGCTCGGCCTGGGCTACGCGGTCGCGTTCGCGGACCTCGCGGTGGCACCCTTCACGCCGTCGAACACGGCGCGAAGCGGCGGCATCATCTTCCCGATCCTGAAGAACATCCCGCCCCTTTACGGCAGCACGCCCGAATCGGGCCGCCGCAAGATCGGCAGCTACCTGATGTGGACGGCGATGGCGACCACGTGCGTGACGAGCAGCATGTTCCTCACCGCGCTCGCGCCGAACCTCCTCGCGATCGACATCCTGCAGAAGACGACGAAGCTCACGGTCGACTGGACCGAGTGGTTCGTCGCCATGGCACCCGCCTGCATCCTGCTCTTCCTGCTCGTGCCCTGGCTCGTCTACGTGATCTACCCGCCCGAAGTGAAGGAAAGCGCCGACGCGCCCAAGTGGGCCGGCGCCGAGCTCGAGAAGATGGGCAAGATCACGATGCCCGAGATCATCATGGCCTCGCTCGCCATCATGGCGCTGATGCTGTGGATCTTCGGCGGCAAGCGCTTCGATGCCACCACCGTCGCCCTCATGGGCCTGTGCCTGATGATCCTCACCCGCGTCATCACCTGGGAGGACGTGAGCGGCCACAAGACGGCCTGGAACGTGCTCGTGTGGTTCGCGACGCTCGTCGCGCTGGCCGGCGGCCTCGCGAACGTCGGCTTCCTCGCGTGGTTCGCCAAGGCCATGGCCGCCTCGATGGCGGGCCTTTCCATCGGCGCCCTCATCATCGGCTTCGTGCTCATCTTCTACTTCGTGCACTACATGTTCGCCTCGCTCACGGCGCACACCACGGCCCTCATGCCCGTGATGCTCGCCACCGCGATGGCCGTGCCCGACATGCCGATGAAGACGCTGGGCCTGCTGCTCTTCGGCACGCTCGGCCTCATGGGCATCCTCACCCCGTACGCCACGGGCCCGAGCCCGATCTACTACGGCTGCGGTTACATCAGCCGCAAGGAATACTGGACGCTCGGCGCCGTCTTCGGCGTGATCTTCATCGCCGTGTTCCTGGGCGTGACCTACCCGTACCTGATGTTCATGGGCAAGGTCTGACCTTCCCCGGGGTGGCGCGCCCGCGACCGGCGGGACGCCACCCCTCCTTCCCGACTGGAGAGAACGCATGAACATGCCCGCATCGGCATCGGGGACGGCATTGGCGCCCGACAAGGAGCAAGCCGCGCGCCAGCTCACCGACATCATGGCGAAGTTCACCGGCTACGTCGGCAAGCGATTGCCGCAGGACGTGCTCGACAAGCTCGCCGAGTTGCGCGCGCGCGAGACGAAGCCCCTGGCCAAGGTGGTCTACGACTCGATGTTCGACAACCTGGAGAAGGCGGACCGGCTGGACAGGCCCTGCTGCCAGGACACCGGCGCCCTGCAGTATTTCGTGCGCGCCGGCGCCGGCTTTCCGCTGCTGGGCGAGCTGAAGGCCATTCTCGGTGACGCGGTGCGCCAGGCCACGAAGGACGCGCCGCTGCGCCACAACGCGGTGGAGACCTTCGTCGAGAAGAACACCGGCACGAACACCGGCACCAACATCCCGTGGATCGACTGGGAGATCGTGCCCGACGACGACACCTGCACCATCGAGGTGTACATGGCCGGCGGCGGCTGCAGCCTGCCCGGTGCCGCCAAGGTGCTCATGCCCGCGGCCGGCTACGAGGGCGTGGTGCAGTTCGTGTTCGACGTGATCACCTCCTACGGCGTGAACGCCTGCCCGCCGCTGCTCGTGGGCGTGGGCGTGTCGACGTCCGTGGAAACAGCCGCGACGCTCTCCAAGCGCGCCATCCTGCGCCCGATCGGCTCGCACCACCCCGACCCGCAGGCCGCGAAGATGGAAGCGCTCCTGGAGAAGGGCCTGAACGACGTGGGCATCGGCCCGCAGGGCATGTCGGGCAGTTCGTCCGTGATGGGCGTGCACATCGAGGCCTCAGCGCGCCATCCCTCCACCATCGGCGTGGGCGTCTCGGTGGGTTGCTGGGCGCATCGCCGCGGCACCATCCGCATCCAACCGGATCTCGCCTACGAGATCCTCTCGCACCGGGGAGCCGTCCTGTGAAGAAGATCCTCACCACACCCATCAGGGACGAGGACATCGCCGGCCTGCGCGCGGGCGACGTGGTGTACCTCGATGGACTCCTCGTCACCTGCCGCGACGTCGGCCACCGCCGGCTCATCGAGCTGGGTCAGAAGCTGCCGGTGGACTTGCGCGGCAACGCCATCTTCCACGCCGGCCCCATCGTCGTGAAGGACGGCGACGGATGGAAGATCATCTCCATCGGCCCCACGACCTCCATGCGCATGGAAAGCTTCGAGCGGGACTTCATCCGCGAGACCGGCGTGAAGCTCATCGTGGGCAAGGGCGGCATGGGGCCCGAGACGGTGGAAGGCTGCCGGGAGAACAAGGCGCTGCATGCGGTGTTCCCCGGGGGCTGCGCCGTGCTGGCGGCCACGCAGGTGGAAAAAATCGAGCGTGTCGAGTGGCTGGACCTGGGCATGCCCGAGGCGCTGTGGGTTTGCCGCGTGAAGGAATTCGGCCCGCTCATCATCTCCATCGACACGCACGGCAACAACCTCTTCGAGACCAACAAGGCGGAGTTCAACCGGCTGAAGGTGCCGGCCATCGCGGAAATCTCGAAGGAGGTGCGCTTCATCCGGTAGGCCGGGCGCCCGGCCCCGGGGAGCGCGGCGGCGGGTGGCCGCCTAAGGGCGCAGCCAGCCGCGCTTCGAGGCGTGGTATGCCAGGATGCCGAAGACCACGGCCACGCCCACGTGGATCACGGTGAAAGCTGCCGTGGTGAGCAGCACGAAGCGCCCCACGCGCTCGTTTCCCGATTCGCGGCTGGAAAGGGCGAGTTCCGCGCCGGCGAGAAAGAGGATCACGCCCAGTACCGGCGGCGGGAAGAGGCGCAGCAGCACGCCCACGGAATCCGCGAAGAAGAGGCCCAGCACGACGAGCAGCGCGCCCACCATCACCGTGGCGCCGCCCGTGCGCGCGCCGAACTTCATGTGCCCGGCCATGCCGCCCGCGCCGTGGCACACGGGCACGCCGCCCACCGCGCTCGTCCAGGCGTTGGCGAGGCCGGTGGAAATCGCGATGCCGCGCTCGGCCACGGGGCGATCGGGGAAGTGGCGGTTGTTCTCGTCCTTGATGGCGACGAGGGCGTTGCCGAAGGTGAGGGGCAGCTGCGGCAGGGCGAGGAGCACCGCGCCCAGCCACAGGTCGTTCATCGTGAGCGCGGGCCAGGCGAAGGCGGGCAGCCTGAAGCCCGGCCGAACCGCGGCGAGTTGCTGCGCGACGGCCGGGTCCTGCACGACGGCCATGACGGCCCCGGCGATGAGCAGGATCGGCATGACGGCGAGCCGCGCGTTGGCGAGGAGCGCGAAGGCGAGGAGTGGCGCGGCCACCCACACGCCGGCCGACATGAAGCGGATGCCCTCGAGCATGAAGCTGAAGCCCAGGCCGAGCACGACGCCCAGCAGCGCCGGCCGCGGGATCCACCCGGCCACCTTCTTCGCGAGCCCGGTGGCGCCCAGCACGAGCCAGATGAGCCCGGTGACGAGGCCCGAGCCCACCACCATCCCCGGCGTCACGGCCGCGATGCCCGCCGCCTGCGTGGCCGCCGCCGCGCCGATGGCCTTCATCGGCTGCACGGGAAACGGGGTGCGGTACCACAGGCCGGTGGCGACCATCGCGCCGCCGAAGCCCAGCAGCACGCCCACCGGGTCCATCTTCACGATGGCCAGGTAGGCGACCAGGAAGGGGACGAGCGTGCCCAGGTCGCCGAACGCGCCGGACAGTTCGGCGAGGTCGTAGCGGTTGCGCGAGGCGGCGGGGGCGTTCATGGTGGGCCGATGATAGCTGCCCGGTGCGATTCGCGGGTACGCTCGACTCCCTCGAGAACCCGCAAGGAATGCCCGTGACCGCCCGCCTCGCCGCATCACTCATCGTTTTCATCGCTG
Source organism: Betaproteobacteria bacterium (assembly GCA_016711875.1). Lineage (GTDB taxonomy): Bacteria > Pseudomonadota > Gammaproteobacteria > Burkholderiales > Usitatibacteraceae > FEB-7. The sequence continues at coordinate 264,119 of JADJSD010000006.1, forward strand.
CAGGCTGCGCCTCGATGCCCGGCCACGACCACGCCGGCCACGCCGCGCCCGCACCGGACGCGCGGGTGGCCGTCGATTTCCCCGAGCCGCTTCGCACGCACACGCTCGCCAACATGCGAGACCACCTGCTCGCCCTCCAGGAGATCCAGCAGGCGCTCGCGACGGGCGCGACCGACAAGGCATCGCAGGTGGCGGAGGCGCGCCTGGGCATGACCTCCCTCCAGGCCCACGGCGCGCACGACGTGGCGAAGTTCATGCCCGAGGGCATGCAGTCGATCGGCACGCAGATGCACCGCAGCGCCAGCCGCTTCGCGGTGGAGGCGACCAACGCGGGCGTAACGGGTGACGTGAAGCCGGCGCTCGGCGCCCTGGCGATCGTGACGGCGCAATGCGTGGCCTGCCACGCGGGCTACCGGATGAAGTAAGACGGGGCTTGGTGGTTGCGTGTCATTGGCCGGACAATCCCGCCATGGCCACGACGCATCTCATGGATCGCCTTCATGTGCCCGGGCCCTTGCCCGCGCCCGGGGGGGGCGCGACGGCTGCCGGGTTCCTCGCCTTCACGGCGCTCTACGTCTTCCTGGACTGGCTGAGCTACATCCACGCGACGAACGCATTCGGCGTCACCCCCTGGAATCCGCAGCCGGCGCTCGCCATCGCGATGCTCATGTTCTTCGGCCAGCGGTGGCTTCCGGCGGTGCTCCTCGCCGTGGTGGCCTCGGAACTCATCGTGCGAGGGGCCGATGCGGCGCACCTGCCGGCCATCGCGCTTTCGTCCCTCGCGCTCTCGCTCGGCTTCGCGGCGACGGCCCAGTGGCTCCTCGGCCGGCACGGCCCCCGGTTCCCGATGGCCGCCCGGGGGGACCTCTATCGCCTCTTCGCCGGCGTGGCGGCGGGGATGCTCTTCACCGGCGCCATCTACATCGGCACGCTGGTCGCCAATGGCGCCGCGGGCATCGCCGACGCACCGGCGGCGCTCCTCAAGTTCTGGATCGGCAACGGGGTGGGCATCGTGGTGACGCTGCCGCTCATCCTCACGCTCGCCGATCCGCGCCAGCGCGCCGGCCTGAGGCACATGGCGGGGGATCGCCTGGCCCTCGTGCAGCTCGCCGCCATCGCGGCGATGCTCTGGCTCGCCCTGCGCGGCACGCCGGAGGAGCACATCAAGTACTTCTACGTGCTCTTCCTGCCGGTGGTGTGGGTGGCCACGCGCCACGGCCTGGGCGGCGCGAGCGTCGCCATCGGCCTCATCCAGGCCGGCGTGGTCGTCGCCATCTTCGACGCGGCGTATCCCACGTCGGTCGTGTACGACCTGCAGGCCGTGATGATCGCCATCGCGGTCACCGGGCTGCTCCTGGGTGCCACCGTGGACGAGCGCACGCGCCTGGGCGAGGAGTTGCGCGATTCGCTCAAGCTCGCGGCCGCGGGACGCATGGCGGCCGCGATGGCGCACGAGCTGAACCAGCCGCTCACCGCCCTCATGGCCTATGCCTCGAGCGCGCGGCAGCTCGCGGATGCGCCGACCGCCATGCCGGGGAAGATGCAGGGCGTCCTCGACGGGCTGGAGCGCGAGGCGAGCCGCTCGGGCGAGGTGGTGCGGCGCATGCGCGACTTCTTCCGGATCGGCGCGATCGACCTGAAGCCCACGCGGCTGGACCGGCTGCTCCTTCGCATCGTCGAGGCGCACCGGGACCAGGCGGGCGTGCACGGGATCGAGCTGCGCATCGCCATCGGCGAGTCGCCCGCGGTGCTCGCCGACCCGATGCAGGTCGAGATCGTCCTGCGCAACCTCCTCGCCAATGCGTTCGAGGCACTCGAGTCGTACGACGGCCCGCGCCGCATCGACGTCGCCCTGCGGGTGCAGGCGGATTCGATCGTCGTGACCATCCGCGACAGCGGGCCGGGCATCGCGCCCGACATGCGGGCGCGCCTCTTCGAGCCGCTCGCCACCAGCAGCCCGGCGGGCATGGGCATGGGGCTCGTCATCTGCCGGTCCATCGTGGAGGCCCACGGCGGGCGGCTGTGGGTGGAGCCCGGACCCGGCGCGGTGTTCCACTTCTCGATGCCCACGGGGGATGCGGCCGATGAATGAGCCTGTGCCCTCCCTGGCGGCCTACGTGGTCGACGACGACGCGGCCATCCGCGATTCGCTCGTGCTGCTGCTCAGCCTGCGGGGCCACCGCGCGGCCGCCTTCGCGAGCGCGGAGGATTTCCTGGCCGCCGCGAAGCCCGACTGGGCAGGCTGCGCGATCGTGGACATCCGCATGCCCGGCATGGACGGGCTCGCGCTCCTCAGGCGCCTCAATGCCGACGGCGTGCGCCTGCCGGTGGTGATCGTCACGGGGCACGGCGACGTGGCCTCGGCGCGCGAGGCCTTCCGCAACCAGGCCGTGGATTTCCTCGAGAAGCCTTTCGACGCGCAGCAACTGGTCTCGACCGTGGAGGCCGTCTTCCAGCGCGAGCGCGAGCGGCTGGTGACGAGCCGCGAGGCAGGGCAGCGCCAGCGCCGGCTCGAGGCGCTTTCCGCCCGCGAGCGCGAGGTGCTGGAGCAATTGCTCCTCGGCCTGCACAACCGGGACGTGGGGGCGAGGCTCGGCATCAGCCCGCGTACGGTGGAAGTGCACAAGGCGCGCATCCTCGACAAGCTGGGCGCGCGCAACATCGTCGATCTCCTGCGGCAGCTGAACCGGGGCTGACCCTAAGGAAAACCCCGTACGGGAAGCCGCCAATTTCCGGGGCGGCGGGGGCTCGCTACCCTCCGGAGGGTGACCTCCCCTTCGCTGCTTCTCTACCCGGAGCTTCACCGCATCGCGCCGGAACGGCGGCCGGAGCTCCTCGAACGCGCCCGCCACCAGCCCTTCGACTGGATCGAGCTGGCGGGCCTGGGCGCGGCCGTCGTGCTGGTCGCGTGGGCGTCGAGAGGCATCGCAGCCTCGATGCCGGGTCTCGTCGGCTCCGGCCTCGCCAGCGTGATCGTGGCTTTCCCGCTCGTCCTCGCCGTCGCCGGGCCGTTCTACTGGCGGCGCACGCGGCGGGCGCTCCGGGACGAGATCGAGCGGCAGGCCCGCGACGAGCGAAGGGCGGCGCCATGACCGGCCCGACGCTCCTGCAGACCATCGGCGCGGTGGTCTTCGCGCTGGCGCTGGTGCACACCTTCTCGACCAAGTACTTCGAGCGCCTGGCCCACCGCACGCCGGACCACGCGGGCATCTGGCACCTGCTGGGCGAGGTGGAGATCGTGTTCGGCGCGTGGGCGGGCGTGCTGATCCTCGTGATGATCCTCATCGCGGGCAAGGAATCGGCCACGCAGTACCTCGACTCGCGCAACTTCACCGAGCCGCTCTTCGTCTTCGCCATCATGGTGATCGCGGGAAGCCGCCCGATCATCGAGATCGCCTCGGCCACCACGCGGACGGTGGCGAGGTTCCTGCCACTCGCCTCGCCCCAGGCGATGTACTTCTCGCTCCTCGCGTTCGTGCCGCTGTTGGGCTCGCTCATCACCGAGCCCGCGGCCATGACGCTCGCGGCGCTCATCCTGCGCGACCGGTTCTTCGCCGCGAAGCTCTCGACGCGCCTGCGCTACGCGACGGTGGGCACGCTCTTCGTGAACATCTCCATCGGGGGCACGCTCACCAGCTTCGCCGCGCCGCCGGTGCTGATGGTCGCGAGCACGTGGGGGTGGGACAGCGCGTTCATGTTCACCACCTTCGGGTGGCGGGCGACGGCGGCCGTGTTCATCAACGCCGCGATCGTCACGGTGTTCTTCCGCAGGGAGCTCAAGGCCCTCACGCTCGCGCCGGAGCCCGCCCGCCCGTCGCTGCCGCGCGTGGTGCTGGGGCTGCACGTGGGGCTCCTCGCGACGGTCGTCGCCTTGCGCACCACCGGTGTTCTTCCTGCCTCCTGCTGCTCTTCCTGGGCTTCGCCACGGCCTATCCCCAGTACCAGGACCGCATCATCCTGCGCGAGGGGCTGCTGGTGGGCTACTTCCTCGCGGGCCTGGTGGTGCTGGGCGGCCTGCAGCAATGGTGGCTCGCGCCGCTGCTGCGGAGCATGAACGCCGACGCCGTGTTCTACGGCGCGACGGCGCTCACGGCCATCACGGACAACGCGGCGCTCACCTACCTGGGTTCGCTCGTCGACGGCCTGAGCGACGAGTTCAAGTACTCGCTCGTGGCGGGTGCGGTGACGGGCGGCGGGCTCACGGTGATCGCCAACGCGCCCAACCCGGCCGGGTTCGCCATCCTGCGCGGGCACTTCTCCGACGAATCGATCCACCCCTGGGGGCTCTTCACGGCGGCGCTGGTGCCCACGCTCGTGGCGATCCTCTTCTTCAAGCTGCTGTAGGCCCGGCGGCCGTCTCCGCCTCGAGGGCAGGACGATGAACCTCCTAGTCGAACTGGTCGAGTGGCTTCGGGCGCTGACGCCCGAGTTCGCGTTCCTGCTCGTGCTGCCCTTCGTGGTTGGCGCCGCCGGCTTGTGGGCCGAGTGGCGCCGGGGCGCCTTCTCACGGGGCCGTTCCGGCGCCAGGCGCTCGTTATCGCCGCGTTAAGCCCCGCTCCGGGCGTTCACGATCGTGCCGGCACCGGGCCGGGAATTTGCGAGAATCGCCCATGGCTGAAGCGCTCACGATCCGGATGCTGGGCCCGCTCTCGATGGAGCGCGGCGGCAAGGCGCTCGCTTGCGGGTCGCGCAAGGCGCTCTGGATGGCGGCCTACGTGCTGCAGGGCGGGGTGCCGCAGCCGCGGACGAGGCTCGCCGCGCTGCTCTGGGGCGCCGCCCCCCCGGCCAAGGCGCTGGGCAGCCTGCGCGTGGCCCTCACCAAGCTGCCGCCCGCGGTGCTCTCGGCGCTCGAGGTGCGGCGGGACACGATCGCACCGTCGAAAGCCGTCCGCATCGAAAGCGATGTCGACCGCTTCGTCGCCGATTGCGCCAGGGCCGACGCCGATTCGCTCGAGCGCGCGGTGGAAGCCTACCGCGGCGATTTCCTCGAGGGCGTGGACGGCGAGGAGGCGCCGGAATTCTTCGACTGGGTGTTCGGCGAGCGCACCCGGCTCAAGGCCCTGGCCCACGAGGCGCAGCTCGCATGCGCACAGGCACGGCGCGCACGGGGCGACGCCACCGGCGCCCGCTCGCTCGTGGACGCGTGGCTCGCCCGCGAACCCGCCGACGAGGGCATGCATCGCCTCCTCATGACGTGGCTCGCCAAGGACGCCGGCGCCGACCGCGCGCTGGCGCAATTCGACGCGTATCGCCGCGCGCTGGCAGTGACCGCGGGCGCCACCCCCACGGCCGCGATGGCGCAGCTGGCCGAGCGACTCGGGCAGCGGGCCTCGGCCCCGCCGCCGCCCGCCCGCCTCGCCGCCGGCACCTCGTTCCTGGGCCGCGAGGCCGATCTCGACACGCTCGCCGATCGCCTGCGCGATCCCGATTGCCGGCTCGTCACGCTGCACGGCATGGGCGGCGTGGGCAAGACGCGCCTCGCCCTCGCGCTCGCCGAGCGGATGGAGGATGCCTTCGGCGACGGCACCTTCGTCGTGGCCCTGGACGAGGTGGCGAGCGCCTCGCGATTCGCGCAGGCCGTCGCGAGCGCATGCGGCCTGCAGCCGGCCGGCGCCGCGCGCCCGCGGGACCTGCTCGCCGCCTACTTCCGCCGCCGCCAGGCCCTCGTGGTGCTCGACAACCTCGAGCATCTCATCGCGCACGGCGAGGATCCCTCCATCGCCGCCCAGGTGGCGGAGCTGCTCGCCGGCACGGGATCGCGCTTCAAGCTGCTCGCCACCTCGCGCGAGCCCCTGGGATTGCAGGAGGAATGGGTGCACGAGGTGCGCGGCCTCGACTATCCGCACGACGGCGCGGCCGACGCGCGCGAAAGCGCCGCGGTGCGGCTTTTCGTGCAGCGCGCCCGCCAGGTGCACGCCGGCTTCTCGCTGCCCGCGCACGGCGAGGAAGTCGCGAGGATCTGCGCGACCGTCGAGGGCCTGCCGCTGGGGATCGAGCTGGCCGCCGGCTGGATGGGCAGCGTCACCCCCGCGGACCTGCTCGCGGGGCTGCGCGAACGCGCCGCCTCGCTCGAAAGCCCGCACGCCAACCGCGCGGGCCGCCATCGCTCGCTCGGGGCCGTCGTCGCGTACTCGTGGGACCGCCTCACGGAAGAGCCGCGCCAGGCGCTCATGGGCATCTCGGTTCTCTCGGGCTCCTTCCCGAGCGAGGCCGCGGGCCGCATCGCCTCGGCCTCGCCCGCCGTGCTGGGCTCGCTCGCCGACAAGTCGCTCCTCGCGCGCGCCGGCGACGGCCGCTGGCACCTGCACGAGGTCGTGCGCCAGTTCGCGTGGGAAGCGTGCTGCGCCACGGCCTCGCGCCGCGACACGGTCATCCAGCGCCGCGACGCGTTCTACCTCGGCTGGCTTCGCGAGATCGCGCCGCGCCTGGACGGGCCCGAGGAAGCCGACGCCCTCGCGAGCATCGATCGCGAGAGCGCCAACCTGCGCGAGGCGTGGGCCTCCGCCGCGAAGGCCGGTCGCCTGCACGCGCTCGCCGCGGCCGCCCCCGCGTGGTTCGATTTCCTCGAAGGCCGCAGCCTCAACGACGAGGGCATCGCGGCGGCCACCGCGTGGATGCAGGCGGCGCGCGAATCGGGCGACCGCCTCGCGCTCGCGCACGCCGCGTACTACCTGGGCCTCTTCCAGCGCTTCTGCGCGATGAACGCCGAAGCGCTCGCGACGCTCGAGGGCGCCCTCGCGGAAGCGCGTTCCGAGCCGCTCCTCGCCTCGCGCATCCACGCCGCCAAGGCCTTCGCGCTGCTGCTCCTGGGCCGCCTGGACGAGGCCGAGGGCGCGGCGAAAGACGCGCTCGGCCACGCCGAGCGCACGGGCGACGCGACGGCCTGCGCCTCGGCCTGCCGCGTGCTGGGCCTCGCGCGCCTGCAGGCGAGCCGGCGCGAGGAAGGCCGCGACTGCGAGCGGCGCGCGCTCGCGTACGCCCAGCAGGTGGGCCGCCCCTCGCTCGTGGCCGCCGCGTACAACAACCTCGCCCTCGCGGAGAACCACCTGGGCAATCACGTCGCCGCCGAGGCGGGCTACCGCGCCGCGCTCGAGAACTGGCGCGCCATCGGCTCCACCGTCAACGTGGGGCGCGGCCTGCACAACCTGGGCGTGGTGGCGACGCGGCAGGGCGAACACGCCACGGCGCTCGAGCGTTACCGCGAGGCGCTCGGCCACCTGCGCAAGGCCGGCGACCGCAACCTCATCGCGCTCAACCTCATGTCCACGGGCGACGCGCTGCTTCGCCTCGGGCACGCGGACGAAGCGCGCGAGCCCTGCCGGCAGGCCCTCGAGATGGCCGAGCGCGACGGGCACGTGCTGCCGGCCCTCGACGCGCGCATCGTGCTCGCGCAGGCGGCCATCGAGCTGGGCGAGCCGGCCGAGGCCGCGCGCCACCTGCTCATCGTGCTCGACTCGGCGGGCGAGCGCCGTTACGCCCACGTGCTCGCCGACGCCGTGGTGAGCGCGGCGCGGCTGTGCCTCCAGGTGAAGCCGGCGATGCGCGAGACGGTGCTCGGCTGGGCCCGCGCGATCGCGGTGGCGCCGGAGGTCACGATCGCCATCCGCCGCGATGCCGAGGCGCTCCTCGCGGCCTGCGGGGAGGCGCCGCACGCGGCCGAGCCCGCGCCGCGCGAGGTGGCCGCCCTCGCCGCCGAGGCCCGCGGCGCCCTCGAAGACCTCGCCTGACCCCTCCCGCGCGTTAAGCCGCCGTTAAACGCGCCCGGTCCGGGCGCCGGCCCCGCTCGCGGCGCCGCGCGCCTCCGTATGGTCGCCGCAGGGCAGGCCGCGCGCCGTCGCGACGTGCCGCCCGACGAACCGGGAGTGGACGCCATGAAACGCATTCGATCCGGATGGACCCGCCTCGCCGCCCTGGGCCTCGGCCTCGCGACGATGGCGATCGCCGACGCCGGCGCGCAGGTCCTCATCACCACCTTCGCCGGCACGGGCACGGCCGGCAGCGGCGGCGACGGCGGGCAGGCCACCGCGGCGACGCTCAACGGGCCCATCGCGATCGCGCACGACGCCTCCGGCAACACGTATATCGCGGACTTCAACAGCCACCGCGTGCGCCGGGTGAGCCCCGCGGGTGTCATCACGGCGTGGGCCGGGACGGGCGTCGCGGGCTATACCGGCGAGGGCGCCGCCACGTCCGTTCGGCTGAACTTCCCGCGCGCGCTCGCCATCGGCCCCTCGGGCGACCTGTACATCGCCGATGCCAGCAACCACCGCGTGCGCCGCGTGACGCCGGCGGGCACGATCAGCACCATCGCAGGCAACGGGACCTGCAGCACGACCACGCTCGTCAACGACGTCCCGGCGACGACGGCCGCCGTCTGCAACCCCTCGGGCCTCGCCTTCGACGCCGCCGGCAATCTCTTCATCTCGGACTCGCGGCATCTCATCCGCCGGGTTGGCACGAACGGCGTCATGAACACCCCGATCGGCACCTTCTTCGGGGCCGGCGGCTACGGTGGCGATGGCCTGGCGGCGAGCCAGGCGCGCCTGAACCTGCCCACGGGCCTCAGCTTCGATGCGGCGGGCAATCTCTTCATCGCGGACACCAACAACCATCGCGTGCGCCGCGTCGACACGGCGGGCGTCATCACGACGCTCGCCGGCACGGGCGTCGCGGGCTCCGGCGGCGACGGCGGCCTCGCCATCGATTCGCAGCTCAACGGGCCCCAGGCCGTGCTCGCGGTGCCCGGCTACGTCTACATCGCGGACTCGGTCGGCAACCGCATCCGCAGCGTGACGCAATTCCCCGGCTCGACGCCGACGATCGGAACGGCCGCCGGCAACGGCACGGCGGGATTCGGCGGCGACGGCGGCCCCCCGCAGGGCGCGGCGATCTCGAACCCGCTCGCGCTTTCGCGCGACGCGAACACGATCGTCCACATCGGCGACTTCGCCAACAACCGCGTGCGCCGCTTCCTGGGCGCTCCCAACGCGCCGTTGATCACCTCCGTCACACCCAACGGCAACTCGCTCCTCATCCAGTTCACCCCGGCCACCGTCGGGGGAGCCCAGCAGATCCAGCAGTTCGTCGCCCAGTGCGCGTCGGCCTTGGGGCCGGGGGGCATCGCCAATGGCAGCTTCTCGCCGATCGCCGTGCCGGGAAACCCCGGGTACACCTACGCATGCACGCTCGTCGTGCAGGCCGCCGGCGGCGCGGTCGCCTCGGTGCTGTCCGCGCCGGTCCTCGTTCCCCGCGCCAACGCGGCCTCGATCTCGGCCGCGCCCAGCGTACCCGCCGGCTCCCCCGTATCGATGGATTCCATCGTCACGGGCAACGCGCCCGTGTCGGGGACGGTCACGTTCCTCGCCGATGGCGTGCCGATCGGCGGATGCGCGAACCTGGCCGTCGCGCCTCTCTCGCCCATCGATGCACGGGCGACCTGCGTCACGAGCTCGCTCGCCCCGGGCCCGCACCAGCTCGTCGCGCAGTGGAGCGGCAACGGCGGCGCCGCCCCCAACGCCGGGGCCAGCTCGGCGCCCCGCGCGATCGCGGTGGCGCTCTTCGCGCAGTCGATCGCGTTCCCGAACCCGACCGACCAGCCGTCCAACGCCGCGCCCTTCACGGTGAGCGCGACGGGGGGCGGCTCGGGCAACCCCGTCGTCTTCGCATCGCAGACGAACAAGGTGTGCACGACCACGGGCGCGAACGGCAGCACGGTGACGCTCACGGGCCTCACGGGCACCTGCATGATCCAGGCGACGCAAGCGGGCAACGCGAGCTTCGATCCGGCGCCGCCCGTGTCGCGCTCGTTCAACGTGACGCCCTCCGTGCCGGGCGTGCCGATCCTGTCGACGGTGGCCGGGAACGGGGTGCTGGGCCAGGGCGCGGACGGGGTCGCGGCCACGACGACGCAGAACGGCCGGCCGACGGGCGTCACCCGTGACGCAGCGGGCAATGTCTACGTCGCGGAGTTCGACAACGGCCGCATCCGGCGCATCGATCCGAACGGCATCGTCACCACGTTCGCGAGCGGGCTGGGCGGATGGCTCTGGGGGCTCGCGACGGACGCCGCGGGCAACGTGTACGCGGCGACGGGCGCCTCGAACCGCGTGCACAAGATCACGCCGGCCGGCATCGCCTCGGTCTTCGCGGGCACCGGCGCCCCGGGCTTCTCGGGCGACGGCGGGCCCGCCACGGCCGCGCAGCTCTGGGAGCCCCGCGGCGTCGCGGTGGACACGGTGGGCAACGTCTACATCACGGACGCCAACAACAACCGCGTCCGTCGCGTGACGCCCGACGGCACGATCTCGACGGTCGCGGGTTCGGGCGACTTCCGATTCACCGGCGACGGCGGTCCGGCCACGGCGGCGGGCATCAACACGCCGGAGGCCCTGGCTGTGGATGCCGCGGGCACGATCTACTTCGGCGAGATCAACACCTCGCGCATTCGCAAGGTGAGCGTCGCCGGCATCATCACGACGATCGCGGGCAACGGCGCGCGAGGCACCTCGCCCGACGGCACGCCGGCGCTGGGGCAATCCATCGACACCCCGCGCGGGCTCGCGGTGGACGCGGCGGGCAACGTCTTCGTCACGCTGATGGGCGAGCACCGGATTCGCCGCATCACGCCCGCGGGACTCATCTACACGGTGGCGGGCATCGGCACGGCCACCAACGGCGGCACGGGCGTGCCCTCGGCCACGGCAGGCACCAACTTCCCGGCGAACATCGTGGTCGATGCGGACGGGAGCGTGATCTTCACGGAGGAGGGCGGGAACAAGACGCGACGCGTGAGCTTCCCCACGCCCACGGCGCCCGGCGCCCCGGTCGTCACCGCGGTGACGGTGAGCTTCGACCGCCTCGAGCTCGCGTTCGCCGCGCCGAACGACGGCTACTCGCCCATCCTCGACTTCACCGTGGCCTGCGGCGCCGTCTCCGCCGTCGTGACGCGCCCGCCCGCGGTGGTGACGGGGTTCGCGCCCGATACCGCTTACACGTGCACGGTGACCGCGCGCAACGCCCTGGGGTCGGGGCCGTCGTCGGCGCCCACGGCGAGCGTGACGCCCAAGCCGTCCGCCGCCGCGTTCACGAGCGGCCCGGCGCCCAGCGTCTCGGCGCTGCAGGCGTACGCCCATACGCTCGTCGCGACCGGCGTGCCGCCGCCCACCTACGCCGTGACGGCCGGCACGCTGCCGCCGGGCATCGTGCTCGACGCGGTGACGGGCGTTCTGTCGGGCTCGCCGACGATCGGGGGGCGCTACCAGGGCACCTTCACCGCCTCGAACGGCGCGGGACCCGCGGCCACGCAGGCTTTTGACATCACGGTCTTCAAGATCCTGCAGGAGACCTTCATCGAGGAGGAGATCACCTTCACGGTAGGCGTTTCCACGGTCGTCACGACGTATGGCGGCGAATCGGGCAACCCGGTGATCGTCACCTCGCTCACGCCGGCCATTTGCACGGCTACCGGCACCAACGGCACGACCATCACGGGCCTGGCGGCCGGCATCTGCCGGCTGAGGGCGGACCAGGCCGGGAACGATGCCTACGAGCCGGCGGAATCGTTCCCGCAGGACTTCCTGGTGGTGGCCGGCGCCGGCGTCGCCGTCTCGCCGAGCCCCGCGTCGCTCGACTTCGGCGGGCAGTCGATGAACACGACGGCGCCTTCGCAGGCGGTGACGTTCACCAACACGGGCGGTGCGCCGGTGACGGTCTCGTCCGTGACGGCATCGACCTACTTCGCGGTGACGCACAACTGCGCGACGGTGGCGGCAGGGGCCTCCTGCACGGCGAACGTCGCGTTCACGCCGACGGTGGAGGGGAGCCTCAACGGCACGCTCACGTTGCAGTCGAGCGCCGGCTCCGTCCTGGTTCCGCTCGCGGGAACGGGCGAGCGCTCGCTCGTCACGCATTACTACCGCTCGATTCTTCGCCGCGCGCCCGGATGCCGGCGGCAAGGCCTTCTGGGAAAGCGAGAAGGTCAGGTTGCCGTCTCTCGGGGCCAACGTGAACGAGACCTGGTACGCCATGGCGACGTTCTTCTACTTCTCGAGCGAGTACCAGTCCTTCAACCGCGACGACGCCGGTTTCGTCTCCGACCTCTACAACACCTTCTTCAACCGGCCGGCCGATGGCGGCGGGCTCACCTTCTGGACGGGACTCCTGGCTCAGGGCATGCCGCGCGAGGTGGTGCTGGTCTCCTTCATGTTCTCGACCGAGTTCCAGACCTTCACGCAAGCCATATTCGGCAACGTGCAGGCGAGGAAGGAAGTGGACACGGTGGTCGACTTCTACCGGGGCCTGCTCTCGCGGCTTCCCGACGATGGAGGGCTGGCCGGGTGGGTGGGCCAGTTCCGCTCGGCGCAATGCGCGGGGGCCGGTTCGGTCTACAACACGGTGGAGTCGATCTCGAGCATCTTCGCCGGCGGTGCCGAATACGCCAGCCGCAACCGCAGCAACGCGCAATACGTGGGCGATCTCTACAACGCGTTCCTGAGGCGTGGCGGCGACCTGGGCGGCGTGCAGTTCTGGATCTCGCAGCTCGAAGGCGGCGCCACGCGCAGTGCGATCCGCCAGCAGTTCATCGCGAGCCCGGAGTTCACCAACCGCGTGAACGCGATCATCGCGGAAGGGTGCGTGCCGTAGTTCGCGCGACGCACCCGCCGGCATCACCGCCGCGGCGGCGCAGGCGCGTTCGCGACGGACGGATCGGGGAGCGGGAAGAAGGCCCGGTCGACGGTGAAGAAGTGGCGCGAGACGATGTCGCGCGCCACGAACTCCACCACCTCCGCCACGCCCGCCTTGCCGCGGGCGAAATCGTCGCGGACGCGGCGGGCCCGGTTGAGGAGGCCCGCGTGGACCCGCGCGTGCTCCGGCAGGTCCGCGTAGCCGCATCGCTCCAGCACCGATTCCTCCTGCGCGAAGTGCGTGGCCGCGTGCTCGAGGAGCGCGTCGATGGCGGCGAGCGGCTCCTCGCGATCCGCCCCCATCGTCGACAGCCGGTCGAGCAGCGTATTGGCGAGCCCGAAGCATTCCCGGTGCTCGGCGTCGATGCCGGGGTCGCCACTGTCGTTCGCCTCGCGCCATTCGAAGCGCTGGAAGCCACTGCGAACCTCCTTCGCCCAGTCGTCCGACTGCCCGCGCGCATCCACCGCGACGCGGTTGCGGCCCTGCCACTTTGCCTCCGAGAGCGCGGCATCGAGGCGCTCGAGCCAATCCGCCGGCGCCTCGCCCACGAGGTGCTCGGCCACGCCCGCGCTCACGGTGACGGATTCGCCGATCGTGAAGTCGTGCGATTCCACCGCGCGGCACAGGTCCTGCGCGAGCGTGCGGGCGCCGCGGTGGCCGCGCGTGCTCGCGAGCACCGCGAACTCCTCGCCGCCCCAGCGGAAGAGCAGGTCGGAGGCGCGGATGCGGCCCTGGATCACGGGCACGATTTCCTGGAGCACCGTGTCGCCCTTCGCCTGGCCGTATTGCTCGTTGAGCGCCCGGAAGTGATCGAGGTCCAGCAGGACCAGCGTGAGCGGCTGCCGGTCTGCGACGCTGCGCTCGATCTCCGCGCCGATCATGCGGTCGAACCAGGCGCGGCTCCAGGCGCCTTCGAGGTGCTGGGGCACGTTCGCCATCCGGTCGGGGGATTTGCGCGCCATGGTGATTTTCCTTGTCGGGCCGTGGCCGTCACGGCGATTGGGTGCCCAAGTATGCCGCGATCGCGATAAGGTCGTCCTGAACTCCAGGAGCTGCCGGAAGAGGCAGGCGGGCGACTTGCCCGGGATCTTCTTCCGTGGCGCGGGACCGGGTTTGACTTTCGTCATATTGTCAGACAATCTGGCCGTCATCCCCGCCGCCCACCCGGAGCCCGCCATGCCCTCGCGCCGCCATTGCCTTGCCACGCTGCTCCTTGCGGCGGGATTCGCCAGCGCCTTTACGGCCCAGGCGCAGCCCGCCTACCCGACCGCCGGCCCCATTCGCCTCGTCGTGCCCTTCAGCGCGGGGGGCGGCACGGACATCCTGGCGCGCCTCATCGCCAACAAGCTCGAGACGGCGCTCGGGCAGACGGTCGTCATCGACAACCAGCCCGGCGCCAACGGGGCGGTGGCGAGCGAGAACGTCGCTCGAAAGCCGGCCGACGGCTACACGCTCCTCTTCGGCAGCTCTTCCACGCACGCCATCGCGCCGCTCGTGTCGAAGAAAGTGAACTACGATCCCTTCCGCGACTTCGCGCCCGTGACGGTGGTGGCCAACACGCCCCTCGCGCTCGTGGTGAACACGGCCTCGCCCATCCAGGATTTCCCGCAGTACCTGGCTGCCGCGCGCAAGGACAAGATGAGCTACGGGACGTTCGGGGCGGGTTCGACGCCGCATATCCTGGGCGAGGTGCTCGCGGCCAACGCGAACGTGCCCCTCCTGCACGTGCCGTACAAGGGCAGCGCGCAGGCCGTCACCGACATCCTGGGCAACCACATCGAGAGCGCCTTCCTCACCGTGGCGGCCGTCGCCAAGCCCGTATCCGCCGGCAAGCTGCGCGCCCTCGCCGTGAGCGGCGCCGCGCGATCGAAGGCGATGCCCACGGTGCCCACCTTCAAGGAACTGGGTGTCGCGGGCCTCGAGGAATCCGGGTGGTTCGCCATCTTCGCGCCGGCGAAGACGCCTGCGGCCATCACGACTCAGGTGGCCGACGCGGTCGCGAAGATCGTCGCCGGGGCGGACGTGCAGGCCAAGATGGTGGAGCTGGGCCTGGAGCCCGTGGGCAGCACGCCCGAGCAGCACGCCGCCATCTGGAAACGCACGCACGAGACGATGGGCGCGGTGATCCGCCGCGCGAAGATCACGATCGACTGACGACAAGACACGAACCCGGGACTCCCCTACATGAAAGAAGCCAACTTCGGCCGGTACCACATCCGCAAGTGGATCACGCAGGTGAGCGACACGCTCGCCAACGAAACGGGCGTGCTCGCCGACGGCGCGCCGCTTCGCAAGGTGGTCGTCGCCGCCGTCATCGCCAACCCCTACGCGGGGCGCTTCAGCGAGGACCTGTCGCAGATCGTGGACGGCTCGGCGGCGCTCGGCGTCGAGTTCGGCCGCCGCCTCCTGGAGGCGCTCGCGGGGACGCCCGTGCAGGGCTACGGCAAGGCCTGCCTCGTGGGCGTCGCCGGCGAGTACGAGCACGGCAACGCGTTCCTCACGAGCACGTTCGCGAACCCGGTGCGCGACGCGCTCGGCGGGGCCAAGGCGTGGATCCCCTCCACGGGCAAGCGCGGCGGCCCGGGCACGCCCATCGACATCCCCTTCGCGCACAAGGACGAGCTGTACGTGCGATCGCACTACGACACCGTCACGGTGCACCTCGACGACGCGCCGAACCCCGACGAGGTGGCGGTCCTTTTCGCCGTCTCCACGCGCGGGCGCCTGCATGCGCGCCTGGGCGGGCCCAAGGCGCCCTGAGCGGATCCCCCATGAGCGGAACGGATCACTTCATCACGCTCGAGGGCCATCGCTTCCACTACGTTCGCTGGAGCGTGCCCGGCGCGCCCGTGCTGGTGGCGCTGCACGGCCTTCGCAGCTACGGGCGCACGTTCGAACCGCTGGCCGAGGCGCTCGCGGGCCGCTTCGACGTCGTCGCCCTCGACCAGCGCGGCCGCGGGCTGACGGACTGGGACCCGCAGGGCAACTACTACACGGACCGGTACGTGGCGGACCTCGCCGCGTTCGTCGACGCCCTGGGCCTCGATCGCTTCCACCTGCTCGGCCACTCGATGGGCGGCACGAACACGCTCGTGTATGCGGCGGGAAACGCGGACCGGCTGGCGAGCGTGGTGCTGGAGGATGCCGGCCCCGGCGCCTCGACGAACAGCGAGCGCGGCAAGGCCATCAACGCCGAACTGATGAGAACGCCGATGCGCTTCGACAACCGGGATGCAGCCCGGGCCTTCTGGCGCTCCATCCGCCCGAACGTGACGGAAGAGGCCGTCGATTCGCGGGTTCGCCATTCGCTCGAGGAAGGCGAGGGCGGCTTCGTGTGGCGGCACGACCAGGCGGGCATTGCCGCGGCGCGCCTCGCCCCCGCGCCGGGCCGCGGCGTGCCCGACCTCTGGCCGGGCGTGAAGGCCATCCGCTGCCCGGGCCTCCTCGTACGAGGTGGCGATTCCGATTACCTCTCGCCCGCCACGGCCGCTGCCATGGTCGCGGCCAACGCGAACCTGCAACGGGTGGACATTCCCGGCGCCGGACATTACGTTCACGATGACCAGCCCGAGGCCTTTCTCGCGGCCGTGGTTCCCTTCCTCGCGGAACAAGCCCGATGAGCGCTCCTTCGCCCCTCGCCGCCGCCGCGCTGCCGGTGGCGCCCGTGCGCGAGCACGTGGTGAAGAACCTGCGCGAAGCCATCGTCACGGGGGGCCTGGCGCCAGGGCAGAAGCTCGTCGAGGCGAAGCTCTGCGAGGACCTGGGCGTGAGCCGCGCCTCGCTGCGCGAAGCCCTGCGGCAACTGGAAGCCGAGCGGCTCATCCAGATCGTCCCCTTCAAGGGCCCGACGGTGGCCGACATGACGTGGGATGAAGCCTCGCAGATCTACGAGGTGCGCGAGCTGCTGGAAGGCCACGCCGCGTTCCTCTTCGCGAGCCTTGCGACGCACGAGGCGCTGCGCACGATGCGCGAGGCGCTCGCCGAGTTCGACGCTGCGGTGAAGAAGGGCAACGCCCGGGTGCTCGTCACCTCCACGCGCCGCTTCTACGACGTGATGCTGGCCGGTTGCCGCAACCGGGTCATCGAGGACTTCCTGAACGGACTCAACGCGCGCATCAGCCTGCTGCGCTCGCGCTCGATGTCCGACCCCGGCCGGGCGGTGCAGAGCGCGAAGGAGATGCGCGCCATGTATACGGCCCTGGCGGCACGAAAGCCCGAGGCGGCGCGCAAGGCCGCGATGGACCACGTGCGGAAGGCGCGGAAGACAGCCCAGCGGGTGCTCGCTTCGACGGCGGAAGCGGGCCGTTGAGCCGCCGGATCGTGGCGCCGGCCGTGACGCCCTCTCAGCCTGCCCTGCCTTCGGCGGGAAGGCTTGCGAACGCGAGGACGTGCCCATCCGGATCGAGGCTGTAGGCGGCGACGTGGCCCCAGTTGCGAGCCTGCAGCGGGGAGAGTTCACGTGCCCCGGCGGCAAGCGCGCGAGCGTGATGGCCCGCCGGATCCTCGACGAGCAGGTACAGCTCGGCCCTCGGGATGCCGGAAGCCTGTGCCGGATCCGGGATCTTGTCACCGAGGAGCCTGCGGATGCCATCCTCGGGCATGAGACCCAGCACGCCACCGCCGGGCAGCGCGAACTCGGTCATGCCGGGGACGTCGAGGCGAGGCGCGAAGGCGAGTGCCCGCTCGTAGAACGCGCAGGACGCCGCCTGGTCGCGGACGTAGAGGATGAAGTGGGACACCATGGCTTGGTCTGGATGCGCGCCCACGCGGGAATGACGAACGAGTACGGGAAAGACGATCCTAGAGTACCCGGATCGTCTTCGCTTCCGGATCGATCTCCACCTGCGCGCCGTGCGGGATCGCGGCGGTGATGTCCTCGTCGAACCCCGCGAGCATCGTCACATCGCCCAGCGCCGCCCCCTGCGCCAGGATCGGGTTCACGGTGTTGAACACGATGGCAAGCGGCGCCTTCTCGCGCGAGTGCATTTCATGCAGCATCCACGCGCTCGCGACGCCGCCCTTGGCGGTATCGAGCACGAGAACCTTCCCGACATACGATTGCCCCGCCAGCTTGTGCGCCGGCCGGGAGAAGACGCCGTCGATGCGGTTCAGGTCATAGCGCGCGGAGAAGCCGTCCTTCGCGACGAGCGACTCTCCGGTCACCTTGGCGCCCATGGCGTGCCGTGCCGTGAATACGCGACTCATGCCAGCCTCCCCGTCTCCGCCGCCGCGACGCATTCCTCCATCGTGGCGAGCATCGGCACGTAGCCGTAGCCGCCCAGGATGTTCACGATCTTGGCGCTGTTGGTGGCGAGGCGCTTCCAGCCGTTGGCCTCGGCGATCTCGCGCGCGTAGCTCTGGTAGAAGCACAACTCCCTTTCCGACGACGGGTAGCCCGGTTGCGTGGGAATCGGGATGCCAGTCGAGCGCGAGGAGGTTATCCCGCAATTGAGAGGGTGTGTAGCCCGTATTGCTGCAGGGGCCACGGCTGCAGGTTCATCCATCCAGTGCCTCGTCCAGTAACCAGGTTGCGTGCGTCATCTCGCTCAATTGGCGCGCGGGAAGCGAATTGCCCGACTTGATGGCATTCAGGATCTCGCGCTTCTCGGCGCCGCGAGCGAGAAACAGCGCGCTGCGCGTGGAGGCCAGTGCTCGCAGCGTCATGCTGACTCGAGGCAAAAACGGCGGGACGCTTGCGGTCGCGACCGCCACCGCGAAGCGCTCCATCTGCGCAAGTGCGGGCGATCCGGGAAACAGCGACGCCGGGGTGTGGCCGTCCGTGCCCACGCCAAGCACGGCGATGTCCGAAAGCGGCGCCTGGGCCTTCGCCGTGCGGCGGCGAGCGATGTCGGTGCCGAACGCATCGGCCGAAAGTTCCAGGGAGCCGAGCGACGTGTCAACGCCATGCACGTTCGAGACCGGCAAGGGCACGTGATCGAGCAGGCCGCGCAGCATCCGCAGGTTGCTCTCCGGCGCCACGTCGGGTACGTAGCGCTCGTCCGACAGGAAGAAGTGCGTGCGCGACCACGGCATGCGCCCCGAATACGGAGGCTCCTTCAGCAGGCGATAGAGCGCGCCTGGCGTCGAACCGCCTGGGAGGCATATCGACAGGGTACCGGCACGGCCTTCGATCGCGCCGAGCAGTGCTTCGGCCGCCAACCGCGCATGCTCCCCGGCGTCCGCGGCGACAAGGATCTTCATGGCTCCTTCGGAGAGCGCGGTTCGACGTGCCCGCCGAATCCCTGTCGCATTGCCGAGAGTACCTTTTCCGCGAACGTGTGCTCGACACGCGAACGGAAGCGGGCGAAAAGCGCCGAGGAGAGCGTCTCGGCGGGCACGGCTTCCTCGATGGCCGCAAGCAGTGCCCATCGACCTTCGCCGGAATCCTCCACGTGTCCGGAGTACGCATCGAGCGACGCGTCCTTCGCGAACGCCTCCGCCGTCAGGTCGAGCAGCCAGGACGTGATCACGCTGCCGTGCCGCCACACCTCGGCGATGGCGGCCACGTCCAGTTCAAGCCGATGGGCCGGATCGAGCCGAGGATGCGCGGCGTTGGCCAGGATGTCGAATCCCTCGGCGTACGCCTGCATCAGGCCATACTCGATGCCGTTGTGGATCATTTTCGCGAAATGGCCCGAGCCATGCGTGCCCGCATGGATGTAGCCGCATCTCGCACGATCCATGTCGTCGACGGGGTGCGTCGCGGGCGGCTCGCCCGCCGGAGCCAGTGCCGCGAAGATGGGCTCGAGCCTCGCGAACTCCTCGCGCTCGCCACCGACCATCAGGCAATAGCCCCGCTCGAGGCCCCAGACACCGCCGCTGGTGCCGACGTCGAGGTAATGGATTCCGTGCCGGGCGAGGGTCGTCGCGCGGCGCAAGTCGTCTTTCCAGAATGTGTTGCCGCCATCGATGATCGTGTCGCCCGCGCTGAGCATGTCGCGCAGCGCCAAGATGGCCGACTCGGTCGCCTCGCCTGCCGGCAGCATTGCCCAGACGGTTCGTCGAGCGGCCAGCCGCGAAACCAGGTCTTGCAGGCTTGACGTGCCGGTCGCCCCTTCCGCCACCAACGCCTGGACCACGGCGGCGTCTCGATCGAAGACCACGGGATGGTGCCCCTTGCGCAAGAGGCGGCGCGCGATGTTCGCGCCCATGCGACCCAGTCCGACGATGCCTACCTGCAAGTCGCCTCCGGCATTTCCGCAAGCAACGCTTGCGCGCGCGTGCGCGAAGGCCGCTGAAGCAGCAGGACGAGATCCTGCGGATGGTCGATGTCGAGGCCGATGCCTGGCAGCGGCAGCACGACGGGCTCGATGCCGCAACGTCGTGCCGACTCGAGGTGCGGCAGGAAGCTGTCGTCGCCGAACTGCAGTGGGACGACGCCCGGCGGGGTGGCGAGGATCGCATTGGAACCCCGGCGATCGTGCGCAGGGACGATCACGAATCCGCGATCGTGTTCCGCCGCCGCGATCACCGCCGTCACCTCATCGGCGGTAATGAGCGGAATGTCTCCGGGCATGGTCACGACCGCCGTCGCGCCGTCTCTCGCGAGCTGTGCGGCACCGCTGACGACTGCCGTGGTATGCCCGTGCTCGGCATGGTCGGCGATGACGCGAGCGCCGTGGCGCCGAGCTACGCTCGATGCGTCGTCGTCGACCGTCACGACTGCAATGCCCGCGAGGCCGCTGGTGCGCGAAAGCGCGTCCAGAACGTCCTCGAGCATGGCACGCGCGAGCATGGCGCGCTGCTCGGCGTCCAGGCGGGCAGACAGCCGCTGCTTCGCGCCGGCAAAGCGCTTCACGGGCACGAGGGCCCAGACTTTGGCGGCATTCATGAGTTCTCCCGGTTCTTTGCGGCCCGGTAGCGGTCCGCCGAGCCGAGCACCGCGCGCGCGAGGCGTTCGCGGTCCTCTAGCGTGATCATCAAGGTCGACTCGAACGTGATCACGGGCGTCTCCGACACGCCGGTGCCCCGGTCGGCATCGTCGGCGATGAGGACATCGACGAGCCCGCGGTAGTGCGCGGCGATCGCCTCGGCCGAGCGGGGCATGCCGAGCTCCGCCATCATCTTCGCGGTGGGGCCCTTGATCGCGCGCCCGCCGATCAAGGGTGAAACCGCGATGACGGGGGCGCCGTTTGCACGCATCGCTTCGCGCACGCCGGGCAGGGCGAGAATTGGCCCGATGCTGATGAAGGGATTCGACGGGCAAATGACGATGGCTCGCAACGGACCTTCCAGCGACCGCATGAAGGCAGGATGGGCCTTCGCGCCTTGCGCGCCAGTGAAGCGCAGTTCCTCGACGACCGGCTCGCATCGCCTGCGCACGAAATAGTCCTGAAAATCGATCCATCGGCCGTCGCCGCGGCACCTGCGTGCGCACGTCGGCGTCGGTCATCGGTACTACGTGCGCCGTGATTCCCAGGCGGCGACAGAAGTCCGCCGTGATGTGTCCGAGTGTCTCGCCTTGCGCGAGCCTCCGCGTGCGCTCGACATGGGTTGCGAGGTCCAGGTCGCCGAGACGGAACCATGTCTCACCGCCGAGCGACTCCAGCGCCGCCATGAAATTCCAGGTTTCCGCGGCACGGCCCCAGCCCAGTTCCTTGTTGTCGATGCCGGCAAGCGCGTACATGAGCGTGTCGGGGTCGGGGCAGATACGCAAGCCGAGGTGCTCGAAATCGTCGCCCGTGTTGGCGACGACGGTCAACGCGCCCGCGGGCAGCACGCGCGAAAGTCCCAGCGCGAGCTTGGCCCCGCCAATGCCGCCGGAGAGCGCCAGGACCGGCGCCGTCACCGGAAAAAGGTCCTCGTGCTGCGGCCGCACGATCCGTCGCGCGGGCAGTGGGCGGCCGCGCGGGGCCACGCCGCGAACGATGACGACCGGTACGCCTTCGCCAGCCTGGCCCATGACGAGCGAGGCTGCCGCAGCGATCTCGTCCGCGTGCCCGACGATCGTGGATTGCAGGGTGCGGCCGAAGAGATCCGGGCGTCCGCGCAGGTCGAGCAATGACGCCACCCCGGCTGCTCCGAGGGCAATGCCGACGGTTCCCTGCCGCCATGCTCGCCCGAAGCTGTCATTGATGATCACGCCCACCTTCGCGCCGTGGGCACGGACGAGCGCCTGGCGCAACCGGCGCGCGGAGCGGTCGGGGTCGGCGGGCAGCAGCAGCGCGCAGGGTGCGCCGCCCGGCGCGCGAATGTTCGACTGGTCGATGCCCGCGTTGGCGGTCACGAATCCGAGCCGGTGCTCCACGATGAGCACGCCGGGGCGCTTGCGAACGATCCGCCGCGATTCGGACAGGATCAGCTCGACGAGGCGCGCGTACTTGAGCACCTCGCGCGCGACGCGCAGGGCGGTCTTCCCGGGCACGACGCAATCCAGCGGGACGAGCCGCCCTTCCGCCTTCGACACGATCTTCTGCGCCGCCACGACGATGTCGCCGCCGCGCAGGCGGGCGCGCGCGCCCGGAGTGCCAGGTCGATGAGGCTTGCCAGGCGGTCGCCGGCATGCACCGGCGGGATGCCGGTGAGCGGGACAAGTTCGATGCGCCTGGAATTCGCCATGCAGAGGCCCCCCTAGGAAAAAGTCCTGCGCAGCAGCGGCAGCACCGTTTCACCGTAAAGCCGGAGGAAGCGCTCCTGGTCCGTTCCGGGGGCGTGGAAGACAAGATGCCGGAACCCGAGATCGACGTACGCGCGGATACGCTCGACGTGCTCGTCGGGATCGCTCGACACGATCCAGCGACTCGCGGTGCGCTCGAGCGGCAGCGCGTCGGACAGGCGCTCCAGTTCCAGCGGATCCTCGACGGACAGCTTTTCCTCGGCCGAGAGCGCGAGCGGCGCCCAATAGCGCGTGTCCTCGAGCGCGCGCTGACGGTCGGGATCGAACGACACCTTCATTTCGATCATGCGGTCGATGTCCTTCTCCGTGCGTCCGGCCGCCTTCAGGCCTTCCGCCACGCCGGGCAGCAGCCCATCCTTGTACAGCTCCGGCGCCTTGCCGCTCGTGCAGATGAAACCGTCCCCCTCGCGCCCCGCGAACTTCGCCATCATCGGGCCGCCGGCGGCGACGTAGATGGGGACCGGCGCTCCCGGCTTGTCGTAGATGGTCGCGTTCCGGGTGCGGTAGTGCACGCCTTCGAAGCTCACGCGGTCCTCGGACCACAACCGCCTTATCAGTGCGATCGCCTCGCGAAGGCGCGCGAAGCGTTCCTTGAACTCGGGCCATTCCATGCCGGTGGTGGGCACCTCGTTCATCGACTCGCCGGTGCCCACGCCGAGGATCACGCGACCGGGGAACATCGCCCCGAGGGTCGCAAAGGCCTGCGCGACGACCGATGGGTGGTAACGAAACGTGGGGGTAAGCACGCTGGTGCCCATCACGATCCGCGTCGTGCTCGCACCCAGCGCGCCAAGCCAGGCAGGCGCGAACGGCGCATGTCCGCCGGTGTGCTTGAAGGGCTGGAAATGGTCGCTCACGAACACGGAATCAAATCCGCAGTCTTCGGCAAGCCGTGCGAAGCGCAACAGCGTAGACGGATCGAATTGCTCAGCGGAAGCCTTGTAGCCGAACTTCATCAGATGGGATTTCCTTGCATGGTCGGGCCGGATACCCGGTGGGCGATCATTCGGCGCCGCAGCGGCGTCTGCACGGGCGGGGCGAGAGGCGCGGCGTCGAAGCTGGCCGCACGACGGGCCGCGCTCGCCGTGCCGTAGAGGGCGGTGCGCTGGCGCGGCGTGCGCCCGGCCGTGGCGATGAGCGCCTCCATCGACGCGGGGGCGAGTTCCTGGCCGTGTGAAGCGCCTGCTGCGCGCGAAATACTCTCGTTCATCAACGTGCCGCCGAGGTCGTTCACACCGCCTTCGAGCAGCGTGGCCACGTTCGCCGGCCCGATCTTTGTCCACGACGCCTGCACGTTGGCAAGGATCGGATGAAGGGCGAGTCGCGCCACGGCGTGGACGAGCCGCACTTCGCGCCACGTCGGGCCATGCCGTGCCTCGCCGCGCAACGACAGCGGCGCTTCCATGTGTACGAACGGCAGCGGCACGAACTCGGTGAAGCCGCCCGTGCGGCGCTGCAGGTCCCGCAGGCGGATGAGGTGCGTCGCCCAGGTGGCCGGATGCTCGACGTGGCCGAACATCAGGGTGGCGGTGGTGCGCAGTCCGACGGCGTGCGCGCTCTCGACCACGTGCAGCCACTCGGCGCTGTCGAGCTTGTCCGGGCAGATGCGCCGGCGCACGTCGTCATCGAGGACCTCCGCGGCGGTGCCCGGGAGGCTGCCCAGGCCCGCGGCCTGGAGACGCTCGAGGACCTGGGCGGCCGTGAGGCCCATAGAGGCCGCGCCGTGCGATATCTCCAGCGGTGAAAAGGCGTGTACATGCAGGCGGGGGGCCGCCTCCTTGGCCGCACGCAGCAGCGAGAGATACTTCTCGCCTGTGTACGCCGGGTGAATCCCGCCCTGCATGCACACTTCGGTGGCGCCCCGGTCCCACGCCTCCGCCGCGCGGCGTGCGACTTCGTCCAGGGACAGGTCGTAGACCCCGTCCCGGCCGTGCTTCGGCGTGCCCTTGGAAAAGGCGCAGAAGCGGCACGCGAAGCCACATACGTTGGTGTAGTTGATGTTTCGGTTCACCACATAGGTCACGGTGTCGCCCTTGGCCGCGCGTCGGAGCGCATCGGCCGCCGCGCACACGTCGTCCACGCCGGAGCCGCGGGCTTCGAACAGGCGAATGATGGCCTCGCTACCCGGCGCGTCGCCCGCGAGGATGCTTCCCAGCAGGGCGTCAAGGGAGCGATCGCGGATGCGGGATCGCGCAGTGGCGCGCGGAACCGTGGCGACCTCGCCGCAGATCCACCGGTCCTCGCGCGCAAACCCGGCGCTGTCGCATGCCTGCGCAACCCGGGATGCCAGCGACGGGTCGAGCCATCGTCGCGACTCGGACACATAGGCCGGATACACCGCGAGCCGCTCCACCAGCTCGTAGCCGCGCGCCGCGGTCTCGCGTTCAAGCGCGTCGAGCTGGGGCCACGCCGCCTCCGGATTCACGTGGTCCGGGGTCACGGGGGAAATACCCCCAGTCGTTGATGCCTGCGCGCAGCAACTCTCGGGATAGCGCGCGTCACTCAGGTTCGGCGGCACCTGGATGTTCATTTCGCCGCCCAGGACGAGGCGCGATGCCGCGGCAGTCCAGAGCAGTTCGTCGAAGGCCGGCTCCACCGCTTGCGCCATCCGCGTTGCCGGCTTGGCGCGGAAGTTCTGCACGATGACTTCCTGTACGTGGCCGTACCGCTCGTGCAGGTCCCGGATCGCGAGCAGGGCTTCGATGCGCTCGAGGCGTGTCTCGCCGATGCCGATGAGGATGCCCGTGGTAAAGGGGATCGCGAGGCGTCCCGCGGCTTCGATCGCGCCGAGGCGCGCGCGCGGCTGCTTGTCCGGGCAACCATGGTGCGGCCCCCCCCGTGCGCACAAACGTTCCGAGGCGCTCTCCAGCGTGGGCCCCCTGCGACACGCTGACCGCGCGAAGTGCGGCCATCTCGTCGTGGCTGAGCACTCCGGCATTGACGTGGGGAAGCAGGCCGGTCTCCTCGATCACGCGCCGGCAGGCATGGCCGACGTACTCGGCCGTGCTGGAAAAACCCATGGACTCGAGCGCTTCTCCGGGCCACCCGATAAGCGCGCTTCCGAAGCCAGTCGCCCAGCGTGAAGAGGGCATCGCGGCAGCCGCGGGCAGCCCCGGCGCGCGCGATGGCAAGCACCTCGTCGATGGCGAGATAGGGTGCGGGAACCTGCCTGGGCCCCTGTGAAAACGTGCAGTAGCTGCACGAATCGCGGCAAAGCTTTGTGAGGGGAATGAACACCTTGCGGGAATGCGAGACGGCGTTGCCGTGGGCCGAGCGCGCGCAATCGCGAGCCTAGGAGAGCAGATCCCGGGCTCCAGCGACTCGAGCCGCCGAGCGTCGCCTGTGCGTGCATGCCGCTCATGCCGGGTCCGCGCCGAGCCCGAGGTAGCGCGCGCCTTCCCAAGCTGTGGCCACCGAGTGGCAGATCTCGAGGACCTGCACGACTTCCAGCACCTCGTCCTGAGTCGTGCCTAGCGACCGGGACTTGTCCTCGTGGACCTGGACGCAGCCGTCGTTCCAGTTGCCGGAGTAGCCGTGGTTCTCCAGGGTGATCGCCATGGAAAGCAGTTGCACGAGCCTTTCGTCAGCGAGCGCGGCGCGTTGCGTATCGCGTCGGGCGCCTGAGGTAGAGGCGCAGCCATTCGCCGTCCGCGGAATGGACCCGAAAGCCGTTGGCCACGTACTTGCGCGTGCCCACGATCTCGGCGTATGTCTCGGCAAGCGTGCCCTCCAGCGGCGGCTTCACCTCCGGGAAGTTGCCGGTGCGCCAAAGGCTCAGGAGCTTCTGGGCATCCTGGAAGCCCTTCAGGCCCCGGTAAGTCGAGGATTCGCAGCAGCAAGCGCAAGTCGTCGTCGCTGGCCCCGTGCGCACGCGCACGCTGCTGGTGCCAACGGGCCGCTTCGCCGTGGCGCGCGAGGAGGTAGCCGACCACGTACACCAGCTCGCGCAGGCGCGGCTCCAGGCGGCCCGCTTCCACGCGGGCGATGCGCGCGTGGAGCGTGTCGACCCATTCCGGATCATCGGCGAACACGCGCAGGTAGTCGGCGACGGGGGATTGCGGAAGCGAAGGGGCATCCATGGGAACTCCTCGTTCAGGCGACGGCGCCGCGCATGGCGCGCTCGGCCATCGCGACCAGCAGGTGGGTCTTGGACCGGTTGTGGGCGAGCGGGAGGCTGCCGTGGATTGTGGCTTCGGCGGCCTCGCGGATGGCCTCGGCCGTCGGGCGCCCGAGCAAGAGCCGCTCGCTCTCCCCGGCACGTGCTGGGAAGGGCGACACGGCGCCCATCGACACGCGGGCCTCGACGATCTCGCCAGCTTCACGGCGCACGCGGACGGCGACCGACGCTTCGGCAGAAATCGCCGCGACGCAAGGCGAACTTCCGGAAGGCCGAGGTGCAGGAGCGGTCCAGGGAATGTCGACATGCACGATGGCCTCGTCCGGCGCGGCGACGTGAGGCCGACCAGCGGTAAAGCCGGTCCATGGCGATGCTTCGGCGACCACCGCGCCCGCGATGGTGATTCTGGCATCGAGGGCATGGAGCATCGGCACCAGATCCGCCGGGCACGGCGCCGCGCAGCGTCGCGCATCGAGGATCGAGTGATGGCGATTGTCGCCCAGCACTGCAGCACGGGCACGTGGCGCCGCCAAACGCCCAGAAGGGGAATCGGCTGCGGAAGAACCAGCAGCGCTTTTCCTGGCACAGGTCGCCCGCGACGGTTGCCGCCTCGCGCACAAGCGGGGTGGCGAGGTCGCCGAGACACTCGGCGAGCGCCGGCAGGTGCGCGCGCACCAGATCGCTCGCCTCGACCTGCGCGAGCGGCGTCGCGCCTCCCAGCCGCAGGAAACCGTCCTGGACGGCGACGCCGCGCATCTCTTCGATGCCGGACACATCGACGAGCACCTCGGGATCGTAGATGCCTTGCCGGA
>JADJSD010000007.1 GCA_016711875.1 Betaproteobacteria bacterium
TTCGCCCGTGGTGCCGGGCGTCCAGAAAGCGTGTCGTGGGTCATACCTGCGGCGAATCGAGATCGGCGACGAGGAA
Source organism: Betaproteobacteria bacterium (assembly GCA_016711875.1). GTDB lineage: Bacteria > Pseudomonadota > Gammaproteobacteria > Burkholderiales > Usitatibacteraceae > FEB-7. The sequence continues at coordinate 77 of JADJSD010000007.1, forward strand.
CGGGCCACGAAGGACGAGGCCGTGCACTACCGAATTCTATGCCTGACGGAATACGCCAGTACACGTCGATCCAGGAGCGCAAGTCGGTCGTCACCTTCGCTCTCCGGCGGCCAGACGCTGTCGACGTTGCCAGCCATAAATGTCACCGGGCTCGCCTGGTCGGGCCGGGCAGGGGAAACGCGTGGACGTTCCTGTTCGACGGCGGTCGCAACTGGCGGTCGGCCCGGCTGGAGGGCCCGGTGCTCTCCAAGTGCCTGACGCGGTTCTCCATCGACCGGACGTGGACGGCAGGCCCGCCGTCATCCAGTCCTCGCGATCGACGACACGGGCTACGTCCAGCCTAAGATCAACCAGTTGCGCGCCGTCCGCGGGAACGCGCTCCATCTATCACAACAACGCCATCCAGTCCTGGAAGGTGTCCGAGACCGGCGAGGTGGGCAATGTCCCAGGTCTTCTTCTGGCTGCGATGGCGATCGCCCTGGCGCTGCCGGTGGCGGCCCAGGCTCCTTTCCCCGGCATCGGCGTGCCAAGACGCCGGCCGAGACCGCCGCCTGGGACATCGACGTAAGCCCCGACTTCGCTGGGCTCGCCCAAGGGCTCGGAAGCGTGGCCAAGGGGCGAGGTGCTCGGGAGGCGAAGTGCACCGCCTGCCACGGCACGTTCGGCGAGTCGAACGAGGTCTTCGCGCCGCTCGTCGGCGGCGCACGATCAGGCGGACATCGAGGCCGGTCGCGTGAAGACCCTCGTGACGGGCGACGTTTCCCGCACGACCTTCATGAAGGTCGCGACGATCTCGACGCTGCGGGACTGGACCAATCGCGCCATGCCCTGGAATGCGCCCAAAGTCGCTTTCGACGGACGAGGTCCACTTTCGGTGCTCGTACTTGCTGAACCTCGCCGAGATCGTGCCGGCCGATTTCGTCCTGTCGAACGAGACGATCGCCGGGGTGCAGAAGCGCATGCCCAACCGGAACGGCATGCAGCGCGAGCATGGCCCGTGGGACGTGAAGGAGAAAGCCCGACGTGCGCAACGGGCCTGCAGCCAAGGACTGCCCGGTGTCGGCCTCCGTGGCCTCGGTGCCGCCCGAGCACGCCAAGGGCGCCCACGGCAACCTCAAGGAACAGAACCGGCCGGTGGGCCCGGCACGCGGCATCGACACCCTCCGACGGGAAGGCAGCGCCGGCGGCGGCAGCGCGGTGAGCCCCTCGCTCGCGCTGCGCGCAGTCCAAGGTTATGGCGTGCCACGCCGCCGACAAGCGCGTGGGGTCGGTCCGGGCTACCAGGAGATCGCCGCCAAGGACAAGGGCGAAGCGGGCGCCGAGTCGAAACTCGCGGCCAAGGTAAAGGCGGGGGCGTGGGCACTTGGGGCCGATTCCGATGCCGCCGCACCCGGCCGTCGGATGCGGACGCCGGCGCGTTGGTTCGTGGATCGTCTCGGGCGCCCGTAGGTTTCCGCCGCCCTACCCGTTTGGGAGTGCTACCCGATCCGGCTATAGACGCGCCGGAGCGTTGCGCCTGAGATTGCACGGGAGAAGGTAGAATTGCCAGGCCATGCATCGGCCACGGGCGGCGTTCGCCCAACAACGAGACCAGAAGCATGACAACCCAAGTCCGAACCGAAGGAGGGAAATGATGAACAGCAGACGCAGGCAGGTGCTCCAGGCACCGGTGGCATGGCTGTCATGGGGCTCGCGGTCGCCGCGGGCTCTTCGCCGGGCAGCGCCTGGGCGCAGGGCGCAGCCTGGAACAAGGCGGCCTTCGACACCAGGAACATGAACGACACGGTCAGGCCCTGGGCGGCGCGGGCGCCACGGAGAGCAAGGACATCGTGATCAACTCCCCGGACATCGCGGAAAACGGCGCGGTCGTCCCCTTCACGATCTCGAGCAAGCCCCGAAGACGCAGCAGGTTGCGCTGCTCGTGGAGAAGAATCCCCAACATGCTCGTCGCCAGTTTCTCGATCCCCGGGCGGCACGGAGGGCGAGCGTCACGACGCGCGCCAAGATGGGCCAGACCTCGAACGTGGTCGCGCTCGTGAAGGCCGACGGCAAGTTCTACTACACGACCAAGGAAGCAAGGTCACCCTCGGGGCTGCGGCGGCTGACACCAGGAGAAACCATGGCAGATCCGATGAAGATCCGGGCCGCGATGTCCGGCGACAAGGTGGAAGTGAAGGTCCTGATGAGCCACGAGATGGAGACGGGTCAACGCAAGGGATGCGAAGGGTGCGGCGATCCCGGCCCATTTCATCCAGAACGTCTCGGCCACGCACAACGGCAAGGTGGTGCTCGCGGCGAGTGGGGCCGGCGGTCTCGAAGAACCCGTTCCTCTCCTTCGTTCACGGGCGGCAAGCCTGGCGAGAAGGTGAGCGTCACCTGGGTCGACAACAAGGGCGACAAGCGCACGGACGAAGCAACCATTTCGTAGGCACCGGCGGGCCAGGCCCGTCCCGCCGACCAAAATTCCAACAATCAGGGGAGGAAGTCCGATGAAATGGTCCTGGGAAGGTGGCCTTGGCGTCACTGCTCGCGCTTCGCGGGCGGCTGCGTCACGGCCAACGCTGACGAGGTCGAGGCGCCCAGGGCGCGGCGACCAGCAAGGTCGTCTATCACGTGAACGAAGGCATCGACAAGGCGGTACCGTCCCTTCGCAACATCCGCAACCACCTCGACGCGGAGCCCCAAGGCCAGATCGTGGTCGTGACGCACGGCCCCGGCATCGACTTCCTCCTCGACGGCGCGAAGGACAAGAACGGCAATCCGTTCGACGTCACCGTCGACACGCTTCAAGCCCGGGGCGTCGAGTTCCGGGTCTGCAGCAACACGCCTCGTCTCGCGAGGAATCGACCCGAGAAGGTCATCCCGCAGGCGACCATCGTCCCGTCGGGCGTGGCCGAGATCGGCCGTCTCCAGACGACCGAGGGCTTCGTCTACCTGAAGCCCTAGCCGGACTCGAGCGCACCACCCAAGAAAATGGATCGGAGGAGAAGCATGAGGAAGACCTGGGAGAAAGCGGCTCGCGCCGCACTGGCTGCCGCGGCCCTGGCGGCCACCGGCGTCGGCGCGCAGCAAAGAGCGCCATCGAGGAGATCGAGCGTTACCGCGCCGCGCTCGGTGACGGCAACCCCGCTGAGCTTTGGGAAGCCCGCGGCGATGCGATCTGGAAGGAAAAGCGCGGCCCGAAGAACGCGTCGCTCGAGCAATGCGATCTCGGGCTGGGGCCGGGCATCGTGCGCGGCGCCTATACCGTCCTGCCCAAGTACTTCGCCGATACGAACAAGGTCGAGGACCTCGAGTCCCGCCTCGTTCTCCTGCATGGTGATGCTGCAGGGCTTCACGCCCGAGCAGGCGAAGAAGGATCCGTACGGCGGTCCGGGCAAGAAGGTCGCCATGGACGCGCTCGTCGCGTTCGTCACCTCCGAATCGCGCGGCCTGCCGATGAAGGTCGCCGGCACGCACCCGAAGGAGGTCGAGGCCTACGACCTCGGCAGGCAGATCTTCTTCCACCGCGGCGGCCCGTACGATTTTCTTGCGCCACGTGCCACGGCGTGAACAACCAGCGCATCCGCCCGCAGGACCTGCCCAACCTCCTGAACCCGCGCGACGCGAAAAAGGCCTACACGAGCTGGCCGGCCTACCGGGTCGTCGCAGGGTGAGGTCCGCAGCTTCCAGTGGCGCCTTCTGGATTGCTTCCGGCAGCAGCGCTTTCCGGAACTCGAATTCCGTCGCCCGCGTCGATCGCGTTGACGATGTTCCTCGCCAAGAATTCGAACGGCGGCACGTTCGACGCGCCGGCCATCAAGCGCTGACCGGGAGACGACCATGAAGACGATCAAGATGCTCGCCATCCCCGCCGCGGTCCTCGCGCTGGCCGGTTGCGCCACCACCCCCGGCCCCGACGAACTGCGCACGAACGCCATCGCCATGATGAAGGCGTCCTTCAGGAAAGGGGCAGGCCAAGCTCGACCGCATCGACCAGGACGACATGCAGCGCCTGTGCAGCGAATACGTCGCGGAAAAGGTCATGCCCCGCGAGACGGCGCAGGCGCTCGAGAAGGCGCAGCAGGCGCTGATCAAGTACCCGGCCGACGGCAAGCTCCTGGGAGACTGGAAGCAGGGCGAGCGCATCGCCCAGTCCGGCGTGGGCAAGCAGTTCAGCGACGATCCCAAGGCGCCGGCGGGAGGCAACTGCTACGCCTGCCACCAGCTCACGAAGGGGAAGTCTCCACGGCACGATCGGACCGAGCCTCTACAACTTCGCGAAGCTGCGCGGGTACGGCGAGCAGATCCAGCGCTACGCCTACGGCAAGGTCTACAACTCGCAGGCCTTCTCGGCGTGCTCGAGCATGCCGCGATTCGGCCACGCGGGCATTCTCACCGAAGATCAACTGCGCCACGTCGTGGCGTTGCTCATGTCGCCGGATTCCCCGGTCAACAAGTATTTCCACCCAGGGCGGGAGCTACCCCGCCCTTTACGCGAAGGAACATGCCATGACTAATGCAATTGTCCGTCTCGCCGCCTCGGTCGCCCTTGCCGCATCGTTCAGCGCCCCGCAGCGGAGTCCGCTACCTTCTCGATCAAGGCCCTCACGCCGGAGTCAGCCATGAAGGCCGCCACCGCGGCGCTCGCGAAGTGCCGCGCCGACGGCTACCAGGTCGCCGTGGCGATCGTGGACCGCTCGGGACTCGTGCAGGCCGTGCTGCGCGATCGATTCGCCGGGGCGCATACGCCCGAAACGGCGACCAACAAGGCCTGGACAGCCGTTTCTTTCCGTACCCATACGTCGGATCTCGTGAAGCTGACCGCACCGGGGCAGGAAGCCGCGGGCATTCGCAACCTGCCGCGTGTCGTCGCGGTGGGGGCGGGGTCATGATCGAGGCGGGTGGTTCCATTCTCGCCGGCATCGGCGTATCGAGTGCGCCCGGCGGCGCCGCGGACGAGGTGTGCGCCAGGGCCGGCATCAAGGCCATCGCCGACTCCCTCGAATTCTAGGAACCCGACAGCCATGGACCGCCGCGAATTCCTGAACGTCCTCGCCATCGCCGCCGCGGCGGGCCTGCCCATCGCTTCCCGCGACGCGCTTGCCGCGGGAGAAGGTTCGAAGCTCTACGACTTCCCCACGTTCGGCAATGTCAGCCTGCTGCACATGACGGACTGCCACGCGCAGCTCCTGCCGATCTATTTCCGCGAGCCCAACGTGAACCTCGGGATCGCGGGCCCTCCGGGAAAGCGCCCCACCTGGTGGGCGACCGGCTGCTCAGGCATACGGCGTCAAGGCCGGCAGTGCCGAGGCCCACGCGTTCAGCTACCTGGATTTCGACAAGGCGGCGAAGGCCTACGGCAAGGTGGGCGGGTTCGCCCACCTCGCCACGCTGGTGAAGAACCTCAAGGCGTCGAGGCCGGGGGCGCTCCTGCTCGACGGCGGCGACACCTGGCAGGGCTCCGCCACTGCGCTCTGGAGCAAGGGCCAGGACATGGTCGATGCGTGCCTGCAGCTCGGCGTCGACGTCATGACGGCCCATTGGGAATTCACGCTGGGCCAGGACCGGGTCAAGCAGATAGTCGAGAACGACTTCAAGGGCAAGGTGGATTTCGTCGCGCAGAACGTCGTCACGGCGGATTTCGGCGATGCCGTCTTCGCCGTACGTGATCCGGCCGATCAACGGGGTCCCGGTGGCCATCGTGGGCCAGGCCTTTCCGTACACGCCGATCGCCAATCCCCGGTACATGGTCGCGGACTGGACCTTCGGCATCCGCGAGGAAGAGCTGCAGAAGCAGGTGAACGAGGCCCGCGGCAAGGGGGCCCAGGTCGTCGTCCTGCTCTCGCACAACGGCATGGACGTCGACCTGAAGCTTGCATCCCGCGTCACCGGCATCGACGCCATCCTGGGCGGCCATACGCACGACGGCGTGCCGCAACCCGTGGAGGTAAGGAACGCGGCGGGCACCACGCTCGTCACCAACGCCGGCAGCAACGGCAAGTTCCTCGGCGTGCTCGATTTCGACGTGAAGGGCGGGCGCATCTCGGGCTGGAAATACCGGTTGCTTCCCGTGTTCGCGAACCTCATCAAGCCGGATGCGACGATGGCCTCGCTCATCGCGAGGATCCGCGGGCCGCACGAGGCGAAGCTCGCGCAGAAGCTGGCCGTGACCGAGGGGCTGCTCTATCGCCGCGGCAATTTCAACGGCACGGTCGACCAGGTCATCCTCGACGCCCTCATGAAGGTGAAGGGAGCCGAGATGGCGTTCTCACCGGGCTTTCGCTGGGGCACGACCCTGCTGCCGGGCCAGCCGATCACGATGGATCACGTGATGGACTGGACCGCGATTACCTATCCCTACACGACCGTGAACGAGTTCACGGGCGAGATGATCAAGACGATCCTCGAGGACGTCTGCGACAACCTCTTCAACCCGGACCCCTACTACCAGCAAGGTGGCGACATGGTGCGGGTGGGCGGACTCACCTACACCTGCACGCCGGGTGCCGGCATGGGCAGCCGGATTTCCGACATGCGGCTGGCCGGCAAGCCCATCGATGCCGGAAAGAAGTACAAGGTGGCCGGCTGGGCCCCGTCGCCGAGGGTGCGCAGGGCGAGCCCGTCTGGGACGTGGTAACGAAATACCTGCGAGACGTGAAGACGGTGAAGCCGGTGAAGCTCAACCTGCCGAAGCTCGTCGGCATGGAAGGCAACGCGGAATCGCCTGATGCGCCCCGCGCTTCGTCTCGCCGCCGCCGCCTGGCCGCCGCGTCGGCTTTCGCATCGGCCCAGGAACTCAAGTCGAAGGTCGTTCCCGTCAAGGTCACGGACAGGGTCTGGTTCGTCCAGGGGCAGCCGGGCATGGCGAACGCCGCGAACGAGGGCTACAACTCGAACGCCGGCTTCGTCGTGACGGACGAGGGTGTCGTGGTCATCGACGCGCTCGGCTCGCCCGCATTGGGCGAAGCACTCCTGGCGGCGATCCGCAAGGTGACGCCCAAGCCGGTGAAGCGCGTCATCGTCACGCACTACCACGCCGACCACTTCTACGGGCTCGCACCGTTCCGGAAGGCCGGCGCGGACATCTGGGCGCACGTCGGCGCACGCGAGTACTTCGTGAGCGGCGATGCCGAGCGGCGGCGGATCCAGCGGGCCCGGGACCTGTTCCCGTGGGTCACCGACACGACGCCGCTTCTCGAGGCCGACCGTTGGCTGGAAGGCGACGCGCGCTTCGTGCTGGGCGGAAAGCGATTCGAGATCCAGCATTTCGGCCCGGCCCATTCGCCCGAGGACCTTGTGATCGTGGTGCCGGACGAAGGAGTCGTCTTTTCCGGCGACATCCTCTTCACCGGGCGCATCCCCTTCGTGGGCGAGGCCGACAGCAAGGCGTGGCTAGTGCGAATCGAACGGCTGATCGCGCTGAAGCCCCGCCTGATGGTCACGGGCCACGGCGAGGTCTCCAAGGACCCCTCGAAGGATCTCGTGCTCACGCGCGACTACCTCACGTTCCTGCGCCAGGCCATGGGCAAGGCGGTCGAGGATTTCGTGCCTTTCGAGGAAGCCTACAAGCGCACCGACTGGAGCCGCTATTCCGCGCTGCCGGCCTTCGAAGCGGCCAATCGCGTGAACGCTTACGGAACGTACCTGCTCATGGAAAAGGAATCCCTGGCCCGATGAAACGGCGCGATGCGATCCTGGCGATGGGTGCGCTCGCGGTGGGCCAGGCGGTGCGCGCCGCCCCGCCGCAGATCGCGCTGCCGCTCGCCCGCGACTTCGGCGAAGACGGACGTCGCGCCCGCCAGGCCCGGATTCCGATCGTCGTCCTCTACAGCCTGCCGGGCTGCCCGTATTGCGAGGGAGATCCGCCGGTCCCATCTGGCACCGATGCTGCGTGACCCCGGGGCGGCGGCGAAGCTCATCATCCGGCAAGTGGACGTGAACGGTGGCCAGGCGTTGGTGGGCTTTTCGGGCGAGGCGACGACCCACGCCCGGCACGCCGGCGAGAGGGGCGTGAAGATGGCGCCCGTCGTGCATTTCCTCTCGCCCTCCGGCGAACCCACCGCGCCGCCGCTCGTCGGCATGCTGTTGCCGGATTTCTATTCGGCCTATCTCGAAGCCTCGCTCGAAGCGGCGTCGGCAGTGGCCCGGACGGGCTGACCGGGCTACTTGAGGGGCAGCTTGCAGTACGCGCCGTTGAGGAAGGCGGCGATGTGCTCCTCGTCCTCGGGGAAAAGGCCCAGGTTCAATTCCGAGTTGCAAAGGGCCACTTGCGCCTTGAGTTTGGGCCACGTGGTCACCTTGCGATCCTTGCGCACGTAAACGGTGCCGAGCGGGCCGTAGACCTTGTCCTGGTGGCACTTCTCGCATTTCGTTGATTCGACGAGCTTCCTGCCTTCGTCGGCTGACGGCGCGGCGGTCGCCAGGACGGGCAGGGCGGTGGCGAAGAGTGCGATGACGGCTCTTCTCGTGGCGGCTTCCTTCTGGACGCGAGCCACCGATTCTATCGCTCCGGATCAGAACGCGCAGCGGACGTTGATCGCCACATTTCGCCGGGCTGGGTGTATCGGTCGAAAGAGGCGGTCACGCCGGTGAGCCCGCGCACGTCGTTCCAGAGCCAGTACTTCTCGTCGGACAGGTTGTAGAGCCCCACGGCGACTTCAACCGAGGGGACGGCTTGAACCAGGCGGCGAAGTCCAGGGTCGTCCAACCGGGAGGAATGAAGTTGATGCCACCGCTTGCGTCCACCCGCGACAGGCCTCATGCGCGGGTTGCGGGCCAGGTCGTCACCGCGTGGTGCCGAAATGGCCGCGTGCCGCCCAGCCGCGGGGCGACGATGGAGGCCACGCGCGGCTCGGGATGGTATTCCTGCGTGTCCACGGTCATGCCGTGGGTGCAGACGACCTTGAGTGGCTCGAGGGTGTCACCGTTCATGATCACGAACTGCGGCGGCGTCGGAGGCGTCTGCTGGACGTAGCGGGCCATGAGATCCACCTCGGCGTCGTTCAGGTCGCCCGAGGTGCCCCAGTTGGGCATGCCGGCCGGCGAGCCGTTCTTGATGAACACATTCAGGAATTTCGTGCCGCGTTCGAGGGTGATGTCCGACGTGAGCGGCTTGCCCGTGGCACCCTTGCGAAGCACGCCGTGGCACCCGCGCATCGCTCGAGGTAGATCTGGCGCGCCTTGTCGGGCTTCTAGTCCCGGGCGAAGGCGGTATTGACGGCGAGGGCAAGCACGGCGACAGCGAAGGTCACGGCGCGGCGGCGAGGGGCAGACATGTCTTTCTCTCTCCGGTTGGTCGTGGGGCGCCCGGACGGCGGGCTCATCGTGACCCCATTCTGGTGATGGGCCACGAACCGAGACATGAACTGGTTCAAGAAATTCGAAGGCGGCCCCACCGGGCCGCCTTCCGCCGGAAGGACGTTCAGGCCGCCCTGGGCAGGAGCACCTCGATATTCACTTCGTCGATCTGTTCCGGGCGCATGAACCGCACGGCGTACTCGCGAAAGACGCCCGAGCGCAGGAAGATCTCGAAGAGGTCCGGGTCGATGTGGGCGTTGTCCCGCATTCCGGCCATGAGCCGGAGCGACTCGGAAAGCGTCTTGCCCCGCTTGTAGGGCCGGTCGATCGCGGTGAGCGCCTCGAAGATGTCCGCGATCGCCATCATTCGGGCCGCCGGGCTCATCTGCTCGCCGCGCAGCCCCCTTGGGTAGCCCTTGCCGTCCATCCGCTCGTGGTGGCCGCCGGCGATCTCGGGCACGTCGCGCAGGTGCTTGGGGAAGGGCAGCTGCGAGAGCATGACGATCGTCTGGATGATGTGCTCGTTGACCTTGTAACGCTCCTCGGGCGTAAGGGGTGCCGCGCGGGATGGCGAGGTTGTGCAGTTCGCCGCGGTCGAAGAGTTGCTCGGGCACCTCGAGGCGGAAGCCCCAGGCTTGCTGGCCGGGAAGCCTTTCCTGCGGGCCCCGCGCGATGCGATGTTCCGCCTTGTCCGCGAGTGCCTGCTCGAGCGCCGGAAGGCCCGGGGCCGGAGCGCGCGACTTGCGGTCGAGCTCCTCCTGCGAGATCCCGAGCCTGTCGTCGAGCGTTCGCAGCCACGTGCGGCCCGCGATTCGTCGCAGTTCGTCCACGTCGGCCTCCGACATCGATTCGCCGCCTAGATTGCACCGCGCGACGAAGCGGTAGTCGTCGTCGAGCGCCGCGAGCGCCTCCGAAAGGCGATGCCCGACGACGGCCTCTTCCTCGCCCCCGGCGCGTGCTTCCAACGCCTCGATGCGCGCGTCACGCTTCATCACCTCGAAGCGCATCCGGACCTCGTGGATGCGATCGTGCATCGTCTCGAGCTTCGTCGCCTTGTCGACGACGTACTCGGGTGTCGTGATCTTGCCGCAGTCGTGGAGCCAGGAGGCGACGTGCAGCGCCTCCCAATCGCGCTCGTCCAGGCGGAAATCCCGGTACGGCCCCTCGCCCTGCGTGCAGGCGGCGCGGGCGAGCATCTTGGTGAGTTCCGGTAGTCGGGCGCAGTGCCCGCCAGTGTAGGGGCTCTTCGCGTCGATGGCCGAGGCGATGAGCTTCACGAAGGATTCGAAGAGCTCCTTCTGCGACTGGATGAGCTCGCGTGCCTCCAGTGACGTTGCGGCAATGCCGGATAGCGCCTGCAGGAAGGCCATCTGCGCTTCGTCCGACGGGTGCTCCTGCAGCACGAGCATCGCGCCCACGAGCTCCTGCCCGCGGCTCACCAGCGGGATGGCGATGCCCTCGAAGGGGCGCCAGTCCCCCAGAAGGTCCTCGAGGCCGGCGGTCTCGATGTCCGCCGGCGTGACGGCCCCCCTAACCGGCACGCGTTCGCGCAGCGCCTTTTCAAGCGGCGGCCCCACGTCCGAGAAAGGCATCAGGAGGATCTGCGGCACGAGTTCCTCGCTGCCGGCTCGCATCGAGGCTACGGGGATGAGGCCGTCGCGATCCGAGAGATAGAGGACGCCCGACCCGGCGCGGACCGCGCGCAGTGTCTCGCGCAGGACGAGGGGCAGCAGTCGACTGAACTTGTCTTCGCCGGCCACCGCCCGGCTGATGTCCTGCAGCCGCTGGATGGTCGACTTCATGCCCTCCATCGTGTAGCCGAGGTCGTTCACCTCCCGGACGAGGGACGGGGTCGCCATCGGGCGCGAGAAGTCGAAGCGGCGAACGGCCTCCGCCGCTGACGCCAGCACTTCCAGGGGCCGCGCGATGGCGCGCGCGAGGAACCACGTCGCCGGAACGGCGAGGAGGATCACCACGAGCGTCACGAGAAGCGAGGTTTCGCGCAGCTTGAGCGGCCCGGCGAGAAGTTCGCGCTCGGGTATCGCCGCCACGATCCGCAGCGGCCCGCCCCCTTCGAGGACGATGGGCCGCACGAAAACCTGCCAGGCACCGTCGGGCATTTCGTAGCGCACCGTTGCCGGGTCGGCGGAGGCCACCGTGGAATCCGCCCCGAAACGGGCGAGGGCGGGCGAATCGAGCTCCCGCAACGTGGCGAGATCCGGCACTTCGCCGGGCGAGGCCCTCGCCCGCGAGCGCTCGCCCCCCGAATAGGCGATCACCTTGCCGGTCGCATCCACCAGCGCCAGTTCGCTCGCGGCAGTCACCAGGCGGCTGGCGAGCCAGGCGTCCAGCGTCTCGAGGTGGATGTCGGCGGCCACGACGTTGCCGCCGATCCGCCGCGCCACGGTCGTGCCGACCTTCCGGTTAGTGTAGAAGCGGTACGCGGGCGTCATCACCGCGTCGGGCGAAGCAAGGGCGAGCCGGTACCAATCGCGCGTCCTGGGATCGAAGCCACGCGCGTAGTCGGGGCGATCGTCCTCGCGCAGCACGCGCTGCTCGCGGTCGAGGAACACGAACCGGCCTCGCGCCGCCCCGGGGGGGCGGACTTCGATGCTTTGTACCACGATGTCCGTGCCTTCGGGAGCCCGGAAAGACTGCCGCTCCTCGGCCGAGCGCAGGCGCCGCACGAGAAAAAAATCGCCGTTGCCGTAGCCGACATGGATCGATGCGAGGGCGGGAAATCTCTCGAGCGCCTCGCGGGCGAGGGCCGCGCGGCCCAGGCGCTCCGCGAGGCCCCCTGCCTCCGCGATCGGCGTGCGGGCGATGAGGCTGGTGGCCATGCCGGCGGTCGCGAGAACGCCCTGCAGCCGGGATTGTGTCTCGCGGCCGAGTCGTTCGGTCAAGTCGCGTGCCGTGCTGTCGACGAGGTCGCGTGTCTGCAGGTAGCCGATGCCGCCGATGGCGCCGCCCACCAGCAGGATCATCGCGATGAAAAGGGTCGAAATATGGACCTGCAGCGGGAAGGTGCGCATCATGGTTCGCTCGTCTGGGCACCCGCGTGAGCGCGGGCACAGATCGATTGTCGAGGGCGCAGCGGCAAGACGCAATCGCCGCCGCCGCTGCCGGCACCCGACACGCGACATCGGTTGATCGTCGTCAAGGGGCCGCCCACCCGGCGTCGCTAGCGTGACGAGTCATACCCGACACGAACACCGCACCGGAGCGAGCCATGAACGACACGGTCAAGTACCTCCTGGACGAAACCCGCATCCCGAAGGCCTGGTACAACATCCAGGCCGACCTGCCGCGGCCCGCACCCGCCGTGCTGCACCCTGGCACGATGAAGCCTGTGGGCCCTGATGACCTTGCCCCGCTCTTTCCCATGGCGCTCATCCAGCAGGAAGTTTCCCTGGAGCGCGAGATCGAGATCCCGGACCCGGTGCGGGACGTCTACAAGCAGTGGCGCGTGACGCCCTTGTATCGTGCCCGGCGCCTGGAAAGGGTGTTGCAGACGCCGGCGCGCATCTACTACAAGTACGAGGGCGTCTCGCCTGCCGGAAGCCACAAGCCGAACACCGCGGTGGCGCAGGCGTTCTACAACCGCGAGGCCGGCGTCAGGAAGCTCGTGACGGAGACCGGGGCAGGGCAGTGGGGCAGCTCTCTCGCGTTTGCCGGTTCCCTCTTCGGAATCGATGTCCAGGTCTTCATGGTACGGGTGTCCTATGACCAGAAGCCGTATCGACGTGCCCTCATGGAGACCTACGGTGCTCGCTGCGTCGCCTCGCCCTCGAGCGAGACCCAGTCGGGCCGGGACATCCTCGCCAAGCGAGCTGATCATCCCGGGAGCCTGGGCATCGCAATCTCCGAGGCCGTTGAGGTGGCCGCCCAGCGCGATGACACCAAGTACGCGCTCGGCAGCGTCCTGAACCATGTGTTGCTGCACCAGACTGTGATCGGGATCGAGGCGCAGGCTCAGCTCGAGTTGGCGAACGACTACCCGGACGTGATCGTCGGCTGCACGGGCGGGGGATCGAACTTCGCCGGAATCGTGTTCCCTTTTCTGGGTGCCCAGCTGCGCGGCGGAAGGAAGATCCGGGTGGTTGCGGTGGAACCCGCGGCGTGCCCGAGCCTCACACGCGGCAAGTACGCCTACGATTTCGGGGACACCGCGCATCTCACGCCGCTCACGAAGATGCACACGCTGGGATCGACCTTCACGCCGCCGGGCTTCCATGCGGGCGGCCTGCGGTATCACGGCATGGCGCCGCTCGTTTCGCACCTGCAGGAACTGGGCCTCATCACCTCGACCGCCTACCACCAGACGGCGTGTTTCGAGGCGGGCGTGCAATTCGCGCGGGCGGAGGGCATCGTGCCGGCGCCCGAGGCCAATCATGCAGTGAGGGGGGCGATCGACGAGGCCATCAAGTGCCGTGAGGAGGGCGTTTCGCGCGCGATCCTGTTCAACCTGTGCGGGCACGGGCACTTCGACATGCAGGCCTACATCGACTACTTCGGCGGAAAGCTGAAGGACCTGGACTACGACCAGGCGGAGCTTGCCATGGCACTTGCCGGGCTGCCTTCCGTGCCGGAACCGGCCTAGGGGGTCCTTGGCCGCATTCTGGTCGGCCCAAGGCAAGGCGGCCAATCACCCGTGCCGCCAATGAAAAGGCCCGCCGGAAACGGCAGGCCTTTCTTGATTCTTGGCTCCCCGACCTGGACTCGAACCAGGGACCTGCGGATTAACAGTCCCAGCCCGATCTCCGCTAGGCACCAATTTACTCCAAAGTACGCCAGAAAACACTTGACGGCAGAACGATCGTTCTGTAGCGTTTCAAGCACGAATCCCAGAGGTTTCCAGCCCAACCTAGAAGGAGGAATGCCACAAGCCCTATCAGCTACTCCAGCTTTCCGTTGTCTCCCAAGACCAGAGCAGAGGCTATGTCGGAAACGCCATATCCGTAGGCCACTTGTCGCGGGTAACTCTCTAGTAAAACCTAGCGTAAAAAGGACACGACCATGAAGGTAGAGATTACCGGTGCATCTCATTTCATTACGCGCATGTTTGAAGCGTGCGGACCCTACCAATGGGCGCGGGAGTTCTTGAAAAACTCTCTAGAAGCAAACGCGACCCAAGTAGAGTTTGGAATCGAGTGGCAAGCAGTCGAGAGATTCGGCGTATACCGCCGAACCGTTATCGACAACGGCTCTGGCATGAGCCGCGATGAACTTCTCAAGTTCTTTTCCACGCTAGGTGAAGGCGCCAAGAAGATTGGTGGCGTTCACGACAATTTTGGCGTCGGCGCGAAGATTGCCGCACTCCCCTGGAATCCAAACGGTGTTGTTGTCATTTCCTACAAGGATGGCAAGGCATCGATGATTCACATCGTCCTTGAACCCCAATCGGGAGATTGCGAACTTATTGAGTTCGGTGTTGAAGGTGGTCACTTCTGTAATCGACCCTTATGACATTGATTGGGACGCTGTTGGGGAGGTCGATTGGTCGGCGATGCGGCCCCCTTGGCTTCACGACCAATGGGACGATTGTCGTTCTATTGGGCGGCGACAATCCGGATACCATCATCGGGAATACTGCTGCAGACGAACAGGCAATCAAAGGTCTGTCCGTCTACCTGAATTCGCGCTTTTGGGATCTCTCAAAAGTCGAAGTTCGAGTTGTCGAGCTTCGCAGCGAGAAAAAGAACCAATGGCCGCTGACCCCCGGTGAAAGGGATGACGCGCGGCGTCCCAATAATCGCCAAATTCTCGGTGCAAGGTATTTCCTTACCGACGTCAAAGCGACGAATGGAAAATTGGCGGCATGCGACATGCTCCAGCTCGATGAAGGACGAGTCGCCGTTGGTGGTATCTCTGGGAGGGAGATCGACCTCATGTTGATTCCTACGCCAGGAAGGGTGGGTATATTGCGATCCGCTACAAGGATGAGCTGTTTCACTTGAACTCCGGCAAGGTGCAGTTCAGGTGGTTTGGCGTGGTGGAAAGTAAAGTTCAACAGAATCTAACGGTCATCCTTGAGCCTTTGCACTACCGCACAGATTTTGAACGGTGGGGTGTTCATCCAGATCAGTCTCGCAATCGCTTGCTATTTACTGGAGACGGCGAAAAGGGGGCGGAGCCTCCGCTTCATGATTAGGGTGCAGAATTTGCACAGGAAATGCCCGAAGCAATTCATGAAGCGATTATGGCGAGCCGCGGCGAGCAGGCGGCTCAATCAAAGATGATGAGTATCGAAAGCGGCTTCAGGATAAGTTCGGTGACCGATGGAACATGAAGCAGCTTAGTTATGGTGAAGCCAAGATCCGAGCAGGCTGGCCCAGCTGCTTCGCCTACGGAGGGGACGGTCGAGGCTCTGATAGAGGAAGGGCGTCCGTCCATATAGTCGACACAAGAGAAGCAAGGTATTCAAGCAATTGGTGCCGAAGGCATATGCAGGCGGGGACGGAGTAGGCGTTGAGAGAAACGTTCCTGTTGATGTTCCGGAATACAAATTCACCGGTAAAGATGATTTTGAGAAGGAATGGCATATCGCGATGTGGGACGAGACTGCCCGAGTGGTGTGGATCAATAAGGAAGCACCCGTCCTTGTCGAGAGCATCAAGTACCATCAGGATCAATACGCGGATATTTATGCAGAGCAAGTGCAGGAAACTGTTTTGCAAGTCTTTGGTGAAGTCGCGGTCGCAAAACTTGCGCACTCCCAAAAGCTTCGGAAATTTGTCTCGGACGAAGAACTGCGAGACGAATACCGAAGTGAGCCGGTTCTGACGGTGGCGTTAATGGGGCTTTTGGCCGAGAGAGCCTCATTACGCCAGCGCCTTGGCAAGTTCGGTAGAAAAAGGGGCCGTCGCTTCGTAGAGTTGATTCTTTCGACTGGGAGGTGGCGAAGTTCGGTGGCCACTTCTCGGTCGAAATCCAAACGGGGTGCGCGATTTCAAGCTCGGACGTGTCGTTAGTGGAGTTTGTCGATTTGGATTGCTCTGACGCAGATCACTCCACCATCCCAACGGTCACGTGCCCTAGCGCCCGCAGTTCGGTCGCTAGACTCATCACGAGAAAGTCCTTCCGCTCGCGCGCCTCGGCTGCCGTGGAAAGCGAGGCCATTCGAACTTCGGTGCTGTCCTTGTCCTCCGCGAGCGCGGAGACAGTCACGAGATGTTCACGCGGGCCGAGTTCCACGATGCGGGCGAGGATTCGGTAGGTGGCCATCGGGCGATTTTAGCGGTACTCCACAGGTTGCCCACATTCGCGCGACCGCATCGCACAGGCCCCGCCCACCGATTAGGCTCCCCTGCATGATCCAGCCCGCCGAGATCCTGCTATTCCCCCACGAAACCTTCGATTTGGTGCGACACCGATGGATGAAGGCCCGCCATTTTGCATCCCTCGCGGATCTCGGTCGAGATGGCCGTCCGTTTCGGATCGTCGGAACGCCGGAGCGGCGCGAGGTAGCGGCACCAGGCACGCTTACAGCCGGGCACCTGGCACGCGGCGCTTAGCCGCAGTCGGAACAGGGTTACAGCTGTTGTGCTTGTCGAAGGC
>JADJSD010000008.1 GCA_016711875.1 Betaproteobacteria bacterium
TCTGGAAGCCGCCGACCGACGACGAGGAGCCGTAGTCCGCCGTCGAGGTAGGGCTCGTGGCCGTCGTGCCGCCCGCACCGCCGGCGATGTTCACCGTCGCGGATCCGGAGATGATCGCGAAGCCGCCGCTGCCGCCGCCGCCCGGCCCGTGGGGCGCGCCGCCGCCCGAGTTGCTGCCGCCCGCGCCGCCCTGCACGTTGATGGTGGCGCCGATGGCGCCGCCGGAATTGTTCACGAACACGAGCACGCTGCCGCCGGCGCCTCCGCCGCCCGAGGCGTCGTTGCCGATGGTCGAGTTGCCGTCGGTTCCGCGGGCATTGATCGTCCCGCCGCCGGAAGTCGTTCCGGACCGGACGAAGACCAGGCCGCCGCCGGCCGCGCCGGAACTCGCCGCGGCGTTGCCGGGCGTTCCCGTGCAGTTGTTGCTGGTGGCCGCACCGCCGCCACCGCCCAGGAAAAGCCGGTTGGCGGCCGATGGCACCGACATGCCCCCGAAGCCGCCCGCATCGACGCCCGGCGGCGTCCCCGGCGTCCAGCCGAACCCGCCCTTGCCGCCGATGCCGAAGTTGCCGCCGCCGCCGCCGCCTGTGTTCTGGTCGTTCGCGGTGGGATTGCCGTCCGTGCCCCCGCCGCCGCCGTTGCCGGGCGCGCCGCGGCCGAAGCTGCCCGAGGGATAGCCGCCTGTCGTGCCGTCGGCGCCCCCCGTGTTGTTCACGGTGCCTGCGGCGTTGCTCCCGGGCGTCGTCGGGGTGAAGACGAGAATGGGCGTACCCGCCACGCCCTCGCCCTTGGCGCCGTCGGGAACGGACCCCGTGCCGCCCAGGTTGATCGTGCCCGTGCCGACCGCCAGCCGGTAGTCCGTGTTGGCGACAGCCGTGCCCGTCCCGTTGGCGTTCGAGCACTGCCCGCCACCGCCCCGGAACCCGCGACCGGTCACGTCGATCGACTGGCCGTTCCAGTTGAGGTTGCCGGCGACGTCGAAGGCCACCACGCCGCCCGTGGTGCCGTCCCAGGGCGGTGCCGTCACCGTGCCGCCGAGCAGCACGCCCGAGGAGTACTGCGGCACGCGGATGACCTGGTAGCGCTTCTGGCCGCTCGTCGAGGTGGCCGCGGCCGTGCGATAGGTATTGACCAGGGGCGAGGCGACCGGGATCGAACCGGCCGCGGCAGGCCCGGTCGCGATGACGTACTCGTACTGCCCCGCCGAGCCGAGCGCGGTGTAGCCCGCGCCGCCACCGCTGCCGCCGTAGGCCGCGCTGTTGGTCGAACTGATGGAGGCGTCCTGCACCTGCACCACCAGCAGCAGGTCGCCCGCCGCGACGGCCGTGAGCGACCCGCGCGGATCGGCCGAGCCGACGGCGACGGACGTCGAACCCGAGGACAGCGTCGCGGCCGTACCCGGGTAGTAGGTGTTGACGATGCCCGAGATCGAGCCCGGGCCGCTCGAGCCGGGCACGGCGCACACCTGGGCGAGCGCGGGCGCCGCGAGGCCGGCGGCGACAACGAGAACGACAGCGAGCGCGGCGCGTGCGAGAGAGCGGAGGAATTTCATGGCATCAGCGGCTCGCCGCCTGCTCGGGGCGCGAAGCGGTGTCCGCCGGCGGGCGCGCCCGGCCCCAGGAATCGAAGAGCTGCTCGTCGAACTTGTAGCGCAGCCGCAGGTACGGCCCTTTCACGGTGTAGTCGCCCGCGGCGAGGTCCTCGTCCTTGTAGCCGAAGACGTTGTAGCCCGCCGAGACCCAGAGATTGTCGGAAAGCAGGTAGCCCACCTCGATCCCCAGTCCATGATGCCGCGAGCCGGCGCCTTCGCCAATCAGCACGCTCGCGGCGAGGCCGAAATCCCAGCGCGGTGCGAACTCCCAGGTGAAGCGCCCGCCCACCAGCTGGGCCCGATACTTCGTCGCGAGGCCCTGCGTGCGGTCGTCCGTCCACTTGGCGGCATAGCGGCCCGAGACCAGGAACGGCTTGCGCGGCTGCCAGGAGGCGTGCAGGGACACGATCTCGGTCGTGCGCTTGAGCTCGATGCCCGGCTGCGTCGTGTCCTTCTCGGTCTTCATCTCGATCCGCGCGAGGGCATCCTTGTCGTTCTTCTGCGTGTCGCGCCAGGCGACGCCCGCCTGCAGGCGGTCGATGACGTGCTCGCCGCCCGTCGTCGCGGTGGCGCCCTCCCCCGTCGACTTGTTGCGCTGGACCGAGAGCGTGTTGCGCGCGAGCAGCGTCCAGTCCGGCGCGAGGCGCGCGGCGAGTCCGACCGTGTGCAGCAGCCCGTCGGAAACCGTGGCATCGCGCAGCTCGAGGCGCGTGGAGGCCTTCCAGAGCGGGTTGGCCGTGTACTCGAGGCCGAAGGCGACGGCGGTGTTCTCGTTGGTGCCGGCGCCGGCGACGGCCTGGACGCGCTCGATGCTCGTGCCCAGCCTGAGGCCCTCGGCGAGCATCCACGTGTTGCGAAGGCCGATCGCGGCCTCCGTGTCGCCGCCGGAGAGCGCGTCGCGCACGCGGTATTCGCTGAACACGCGGCCGTCCTTCATGTATTCGGTGTCGACCCCGAAGACCGAGGTGTTCTGGCGCTCGCGCGAATTGAGCCCGTACGGCCCGGTGATCGAGGACACGAACTCGTGGCGGAAGTAGAACTTGCCCTTGTTGGGCAGGGTGTAGTCGCCGCCCACCGCCAGGATGCGCCGGTCGGCGTCCTCGATGTCGACCTCGCCCTCGGCGTACATCGAGGCACCGGCGAGCATCGGCACCGGGCCGGTGAGGCGCGCGCGCGCGGTGGTCACGTGATCGGGAACGAGGCCGCCGGCCGGCAGGTCGCCCGTGCCGGTCGGGAGCGCCGGCCCGTTCGATTCGCGCGCGTGGCGAATGCCCACCTCGACCGCCATCCGGTTGTCGAAGGTGCGCTCCACGGAGGCCGCGAGGCCGTCGCGCACGGCGCTCGTGGTGACGTCCTCGGTGCGCAGCACCTCGCCGCGCAGGAGGGTCTTCTCGTCGACGCGCCAGGCGGCCTTGCCGCCGCTTTCGCTGCGCCCCTTGGACAGGTACGAGCCCGGGTTGTCGAAGGACGCGTCGGTGCGCGCCACATAGGCGTTGGCCTGCAGGTCCTTCGACTCGTGCTTCACCTCGAGGCGCGTGCCCTGTCCCTTGCCCGAGGTGAGCTCGCGCTCGGTCTGCGCCGCCTCGGCGAAGACGTACGTGCGCTCGGCCAGCTTCACGGTGGCGTTCACGCCCGCGAGCTTCATCGGGTCCGAGGGATTGCGGTCGTCGACGTAGATGCCCCCCACCTCGATGCGGTCGGTCACCTTCACCTGGCCGTCGACGCCGGCCACCCAGAAATCCGGCCCGCCGCTTTCGACTTCATAGGTGACCCGGATCGAGACCGGGTTCAGGTTCGCGTCGACGCTCGCGACCGGCGCCCTGAAGAGGATGCGGCCGGTGAGCGGCTCGATCTCGTAGTCCGTGAAGCGCGATTGCGGCACGGACTGCACGATGATGGAGGGCTGGTTCCGGTCGCGCGTGAGGATCTCGATACGCTCGCTGTTCACGAGGCCGCCCGGCGACGATAGCGTGTACGGGCCGGAGGTGCCGTTGGCCCGGATCTCGTCGATCTGCTGGCGCGTGGAATCCTTCGAGGCGAAGACGTTGGCCGACACCCGGTCGCTTTCGTAGTGATACTTGCCGCCGGTGAGCGAGCGCTGGTAGTTACCGAGCTTGCGGGCCTCGATCGTCGTCTGCGTCGTGTAGTCGCCGTAGAGCAGCCAGCTGCGGTCCTTGTCCACGCGCACGTAGAGCTTGGAGGTGGACTGCGCGTCGAATCCGCGCTGGCTCGCGTCGCCGTAGACCGGATAGAACTCGTCGGGCTGGATGTCGCGGAAGAGGCGCTCCTTCGTGTCCTTGTCGGAGTCGTAGGCCGCGGTGAGCAGGTAGTCGCCCTTGATCTTGCCCTTGAGGAAGAAGGCGGCGCGGGCGCCCGCCTCGAGCTTGCCGTCGCCCGACGAGCGCGAGAAGTGACGGATCTCCTGCTCGAAGCCGTCCGAGGAGCGCGTCGGCACGAGCGCGTTCGGGTTCACGTTCCTCAGGTTGATGGCGCCCTCGATCACGCCCGAGGCGATCATCTGGCGCAGTTCCGGCAGGAAGTCGATCGTGGCCTCGCCTCGCAGCGTGCCCGAGGAAACCCGGACGCGGCTCGGGCCGGGCTGGGAGAGCGCCCCGATCTCGAAGACACGCTCGCCGCCCTCGATGAAGGCCTGCACGCCCGGCTGGGTGGGGTCGAGATCGTCGACGCGCCACTGCGCGAGGTCGGATTCGAGCGTGACGGGCGTACGCACCGTGACCGGGACACCGGCCGCGTCGCGCAGCTTCACCCGGACGCGCACCGGTGTGCGGCCGTCGGCGATGGCGCCGCCCGGCGGCAGCTCGATCTCCACTTTCGCCAGCCGGTCCGGCGCGACGACCGCGATCGACTCGCGGCCGCGCTCGTTGCCGAAGGCATCGATCATCGCGACGGCGAGCGCGTTCGGGCCGGGCTTCAGGTCGACGCCGAGGTATTCCCAGGCCTGCACCTGCCTGTCCTCGAGCACGGACTTCTTGCCGACATGGTTCGCGGCGACCTCGGTTCCGTTCACGAAGAGCCGGAAGGTCGTGCCGGCCACGCCCTTCACCCGGACGGTCGCCTGCGTGAAGGCGAGCGTCGCGCCGTCGGCGGGCTCGATGAAGCCGAGCTTTCCGTCGAGGCCCGGCACGAGTTGCTCGAGGTCCACGAGGGGCGCGGGTGGCGTGGCCATCGATCCGGCCGGCAGCGGCGCCTTGTTGTCGACGGGCTTCGCGGCCGGCGCCACCATCGGCAGGAACCCGGATTGCGCCGGCGCGACGGCCGGGTTCGCGTTCCCGGCGATGCCCAGCACGCCGGTGGCGGGCAGCGCCTTGGGATCGGTGACCGGCGTGCGCTCGGTCTCGAGCTTCTGGCCCACGAGCTTCTCGGCGTTCTGCGCCATCTTCTCGGCAGCCTCGCGACGAGCGCGCACCTCCGCCTCGAGGGCCGGGGTGCAGGTCGCGATGGCGAAATCGGCACGGTGGAGTTCGCCCGCCTTCAGGTCGACGAAGCGGCTCGCGCCGTCGCCCGCGTGCCGCTGCGAGAAGGCGGCGAAGCGCGTGCCCGGGGGAACGGTCGTCCCGTCCACCTTGAGCACATGGGTGCGGTTGCGGATGCCGTAGAAGCTGTACTTGCCCTCGCCGTCCGTGGTGGCGTTGGTGCCGTCCTCGAGGAAGACGCGCACGCCGGGCACGCCGGGCTCGCCCCCGTCCTGCACGCCGTTCGCGTTGCAGTCGGCGTAGACGCGGCCCAGGATGTAGCCGCGGTCCGTGAAGACCCCGGCCAGTACCTCCACCTTGGCGGTGGCGACGTTCGAGAGCGTCGTCTGCCCGCCGCCCCGGTACTCGGCCTGCACGCGATTCACGCCGTCGCCCTGCAATGCGCCGGGGCCGACGCGCACGCGGTAACGCAGCTCCGCTTCCTCGCCCGCCGCCAGGCGGCCGAGTGTGAAGACGAGGCGCGGGCCCTGCTTGCCCAGCGGCTCGGCGAGCGAGGCGTTCGCGCGACGCGCCGTCCCGGGTACGTAGGCGAAACCCAGCGGCAGGTCGTCCGTGACCGTCACGTCCGCGCCCGTGAGCCCGAGGCCGGAGCCGTTCTTCACGCGAACCGTGTAGTCCACGAACTCGCCCACCTCGACGCTCGCGCGGGAGGCGGCCTTCTGCACGAACAGGCCCGAGAGCGCGGTGGGGTCCACCGGCACGTCGACCACCACGGGGCCGGCCGTCGGGCCGATCGCGAACGGATCTCCGTAGGAGCCCCCGCTCGTCGCACCGGTGACGACCAGGTTGCGGCCGGGGGGCAAGCTCGGGAACGGGACGCTCGAGACCCAGCGATAGCCGTTGGGGGCATCGACCCGCAGGCAGTACGAGCCGGCGCCGACCATCGGGAAATCGAAGCGGCCATCGGAGCCGGTGGTGACGGGGTTCGGCGAGCCCTGGCCCGGCGCGCCCGCGAATGAGCCGACCCCGGCGCGCGAGGTCGAGCAGATGCCGCCCGATGCCTCCAGCAGGGTCACGACGGCGCCCGTCACGGGTTGGTTCGTGCGGCTGTCGAAGACGATGCTCCGGGGCTCCGTGAGCGTGACCAGGGTCCAGATGCGCTTGCCGCAACCCAGGATTTCCGCCTCGAACACGTCGCCCGCGCGGCCCTGCAGGCGACGGTCGAGCGCAACGGCGGGCGGATTCGTCACCGGGATGGGGGTCGCCACGAAGATGCCGGTATCGGGCCCGGTTTCCGTCGCGACGAGTTCCTCGCGCTCGCCGCCCGGGCCGGTGACGAGGATCGTACGGGTCTCGATCGCGTCGGGCCGCGCGTTGCACGAGCGGGCATCGGCGCGCAGGTAGAGCTCACGGCCGATCACGCCCCAGATGGTCTCGACGCGGTAGCCGGTATCGGTGTAGTTGCGGATCACGTCGTCGATGCCGCCGCCGCCGCCGGGGAAGTCGTTGGTCGTGCGGTCCGTCACCGAGATCGGGCCGCTGCGCGAGGCCACCGCGCGGCTCGTCGTGAGGTTCACTTCCGGCGAGGGCGTGTCGGGCGCGGTGACGCGCACGAGGAGCGTGCGGAACGCGCCCGGCTGCAGCGTGAAGCGCGTGGCCGTCGTGATCGCCTCGTCGGTCGCGTCGATGAGGCCCACCAGCGATGCCGGGCCCGCCGCGGGGTTGTCCAGGAACGGCGCCGACGACCAGCCCGCGACCGAATCCGATTTCGCGAGCGACTTGCCGCCGGTCGGGAACGTGATCTCCTCGACGCAGTTTCCCGTGTTGCGAATCGCGTGCGGGTAGTCGATCGAGGCGCCGCGGCCGACCCGGCCCGTCATGTCGGGCTCGATGATCACGCGGCAGGCGACCGACACGGCCGCGACGCGATCGTCGTCGGAGGCCCTCGCCGCCGGATTGCTCGCGGCGGTGGCGATCTTGGTGATGCGGTAAGCGCCCGGTGGCGTGGAAGTCGGCAGCACGGCCCGCACCACGATCACGCGCCGGACGCCCGGGGCGACGACGCCGGTGTCCGGCGTGCCGTTGCCGTTCGTGTCCGCGAGCGGCGTGGTGCCATCCGGCGCGAAGAGCGCGAACGTCGTGCCCGCGGGGAAATCGCCGGGGCCGAGCGTGATCTCGAAGGTCGCGGGCGTCGAGCCGGTATTCGTGAGCACGTTGCGGAAGACGACGGTCGAGCCGGGCTCCGCCAGGGGAATGGTCTCGCCGACGAGCGTGACGGCGATGGTGCCCGTCACGCGGTAGGTCACTTCGTTGGTGTCGAGCCACGGCGTCTGGGTGCCGCGCGAATCGGTCCAGAGGGTGCGCGCGACGTTGCGCAGGACTTCGCCGACCGCGCGGCCGGGCTTCACGGCGAGATCGAACGTGATCTCGCCTTTCTCGGAGACGGCGAGCGACGCCTGCCGGAAACTCACGGCCCCGGGCTCGGAGTTGCCGAAGTCGTAGTCGACCCCCACGGGATCGCCGCCGGCGGCGTCGGTGAGCGCAGCGGCGGCCCCGCTCCAGCGCGCGCTGCCGCGGACGTACTCGAAGCCGTCCGGAATGGCGTCAACCACCGTGAAGTTCGTCTTGCCCGAGGTAGCGAGGTTGCTGTTCGACCAGCGGATCGTCACCTTCACCGGCGAGAAGGGCGAGGCGCCCTCGTTCACCGAGAAGGCCTTGAAGATCGAGAGGCCGTCCTGCGGCAGCACGGGCACGGAGACGATCGTGATCGTGTCGACGTTCACCTGGGCGGGCGGCGCGCCGACTGCGAGGCTCGTGGCCCGCACCTCGAAGCGGTCCTGCGAGCCTCCCGCCGCGTTCGAAGGCGCCATCGCCTCGACCACGAAGGCGAAGGTCTGGCCGGGGGCGAGCGCGACCGGACCGGCGAAGGGCGTCGCGCTGTCGGGCACGCCGTCGCCGTTCGCATCCGCGTAGATCGCGAAGCCGCTCGCGTTGAACGTGCCGGGCAGGTCCACCACGGCGAGCGCGTAGGTGTCGGCGACGGCCCCGGTGTTGGTGAGCGCGTGGCGGAAGAGCACCGTCGCGCCCGGCGCCGCCCGCTTCGTGTCCGAGGCGGTGAGCAGGAAGGAACCCGTCACCGCCGGCGGCGCCGACGTGACGAGCGTCACGGTGTTCGAGACGTTGCCCACGGGCGTGGCGCCCACGAGCGCCGTGGAAGCCGCCTGGTTGGAGATCGTGGTGCCCGCCGGCGGCGCGGCCCCCGCGGCGAGCGCGAGCGCGGCCGTGCCTGCGGCGAGCCATCGGCTCGCCCGGCCCAGCATCGCCAGGATGCGCTCGGTCACGGTGGTCTTGCTCACTCGTCGGTGTCGGTTGTCGTTTTTCGATGGGTCCCGACGGGAACGGGGCTCATCGAAAAACGGAGGCGTCGCGAGACGCCTCCCCAAGTCACCCGGCAGGCCGAAGGGAGGCTGGCCCGGCCGGGTGGAGTGACACCGGCATCAAGGATCGATCCGAACGCAGAACGTGAGGACCGCCGACTGGCTGGAGGTGAGCGTCCCGACCGTGGCCGAGACCGTCCCGGTGGCGCCGTTCGCGGGCGTGGTGCCCGCGATGGTGCCCACGGTGGTCGCCGGCGCCCCGCACAGGTAATGCATGAGGGTGTTGGCGGGCACGAGGTCGTTGATCACCACGAGGGTGACGCTGGCGGCCGTCGTGTTGGTGGCGGTGACCTCGTAGCCGATGCAGCGGCCGGGGGCCGTGAGCGGGCCCGCGGCGAGGGCCGAGGTCTGGTAGGCGCCCGCGCCCGTGCCGTCGCAGTTGATCGTGCGCTGGCGCTTGAGGAGCGTGAGACCGTCGGTGACCGTGGTCGAATCCGTCGCCGTCGTCGTGTTCGCGCCGGCGTTGTACGTCGCCGTGAGCGTCGTGACGTTGGCGGGGTCGGACGAGGTGGCGCTGCCCGGGGCGAAGACGCGCACGATGACGCCGCGCGTCTGGCCGACATTCAGGGTGTCGGTCGTCGCGCCGCACGTGATGAGCGTGTCGGTGCCGATCTCGAGCGTGCCGTTGGCGTTCACGTCGAGGTAGGCGGCCGACGTCCAGCCCTGGGCCGCGCGGGTGTCCGTGAGGCACAGGGCCGCGAAGCTGATCGTCTCCGACACGTTGCCGGTGTTGGACATCGTGTGGTTGTAGGTGACCGCGCCGCCCGGGTACGTCTGCTGCGAGTTGTTGGGGGTGAGCGTCACGCGGTGGAAGGCGTTCACGACCACGGCGTCGCGGATGATGTCGCCGACCGAGGAGACGGCCGACACGGCCGAGATGTCGAGCGGGAAGGTGCCCGGCGCCGCGTTGCCGGAAGTCGTCACCGGGACGGTGACCTCGGCGCAGATGAGGCGGTTGGCGCCGGCGTTGATGGTGCCGGTGTTGGTGAGCGTCGCTCCCACGGTCGAGCAGTTGCCCGCGCCGCCGTCTGCCCGGAAGACCACCGACCAGCCGGCGGGCACGCCCGCCACGGACAGGTTGAACGAATCCGCCACGCCGCCCGTATTGTTCACGAAGACCTGGAAGCGCGTGACCGTCGGCGCGGAATCGCTCGGCGTGACGGTGTTGGTCACGATGGTCGCGGCGCCCGTGACGCCGAAGCCCGTCGTCGCCGCGTTGCCCGCCGCGGCCGTGCCGGCCGGCGTCGAATCGGTGCGCGGGGTGTTGTTCGTGATGTCGACCGTGTTGGCGGTGATCGCCAGCAGGCGGTCGGTGACGGTGTCGGAGACGGCCGGGTTGAATCGCGAGGTGGCCGTCTTCACGAGGTCGAACGGGCCCGTGCCCGCGACCGGCGGCAGGGTGACGCGCACGACGACGGTGTACGTCACGCCCGGAGCGAGCGGGCCGGTGTCGGGCGTGCCGTTGCCGTTGGTGTCGATGAGCGAGGTGACGCCGTCCGATTGCAGCAGCGAGAAGGTCGTGCCGACCGGCCACGCCGCCTGTCCCGCGAGCGCGATGTCGAACGAGTCGATGCCGTTGCCGTTGTTGGTGATCCGGTTGTTGAAGAGCACCGTGGCGCCCGGGCTCGCGGCCGGCACCTCGACGATGTCGTTGGCCGTCGTGTCGCCCGGCTGCAGGGGCGAATCGCTCGCCGTCACCCCGGCCGTCTGCAGCACGGAGTAGAGCACCGAGTTGGTGTTGCTGAACGGGCCGCCGTTCGTGCTGAAGGTCGCGGTGTTCGTCGTGAGCGCCTGGTTGGCCGGGATCGTCGGCGAGAGGCCCGCGTTCACGTTCACGCTGAAGCGCAGCGTACCGGAGGTGCCGGCGTTCACGGTGCCGATGAGGGCCGTGACGCGGCCGGCCACGGTGTTTCCGAAATCGTACGCGATGCCGGCCGGGTCGCCGCCGATCGCGTCCGT
Source organism: Betaproteobacteria bacterium (assembly GCA_016711875.1). GTDB lineage: Bacteria > Pseudomonadota > Gammaproteobacteria > Burkholderiales > Usitatibacteraceae > FEB-7. The sequence goes on from JADJSD010000008.1 coordinate 10,422, forward strand.
GAGCGCCGAGCCCGAGCCGCTCCACAGGCCCGAGGCCGCCACGTAGGTCATGCCGGCCGGGATCACGTCGCGGATCTCGACCGTCGAGCAGGCCACCGTGCCGGTGTTCGTGTAGGAGAGCGTGACGACGATGGGGCCGGCGGGCGAGGCGCCCGCGAGCAGGCTCATCGACTTGGTCACGTTGAGCGCACAGTCGGCGACCGTCGTGGTGTCGACGTTGCTCGTGTCGGTGGTGAGGCCGTCGGTGACCGAGACGGTCATCGTGCCGGTGGCGCCCAGGCCCGCGCCCGCGGGCACCGTGCCGGCGACCACGAAGCGGAACTGCGAGCCGGCGGACACGGGACCGCTGGTCGCGAGCGGCGTGAAGTTGTCCGGCATGCCGTCGCCGTTCGCGTCGATGTAGTAGGCCACCGGCGAATGCGTGAACGTGCCGCCCGTCGCCGGGCCGGCGAACGTGTAGGTGTCCGTGCCGTTGCCCGTGTTCGTGATGACGTGCGGGTAGTAGACCGTCTGCCCCGGCGCCGCCGTGCGCGAGCCGGAAGCCGCGACGGTGAAGCTCTTCACCTGCGAGACCGTCGTCTGCACGAGGTTCGACGTGGCGTTGCGCACCACGTTGCCGGCGTCGCGGTACGTGGCGGTCGCCTGGTTGCCGATGACGGTACCGGCGGCCGGCGCAGCCAGCGCCTCGCCCGCGAGGGGCGAAAGCGCGCCGAGGACGACGACGACGAGCGCGAAGAACGCTCCGCGAGCGATCGCGGCGAGCCTTCGGGCGGGGTTGGAGGGGTTCATGCGGTTCTCCTTTCGACGGACGGCAGGCTGGGATGACGGGTTTTCAATTGCGACAAGACCGGCAAGGCGCCGGTCCGGGATGCGATTCGGGGGGAGGAGGGACTTCATCGCGACGGCTCCCTGGCGCGGGGCGCCCGGTCATCGACGACCCTCACGCGGGCGGTGTAGGTGACGGCCTTGCCGGGCGCGAGCTCGGCGAGCCGCCAGCGCAGGGCGCGGTAGTCGCGAAGCGGCACGTCCTCGTCGACGGACGGGCCGGGCTTCGCGGCCTTCCGCTTGAGGGGCAGGGCCGCGAACGACTTGCCATCGAGGCTCGCCTGCGCGCCGGTGGGGCGGGCGCTTCCGGCGATCCACTCGGTTTCGAGCGGAATCGGCAGGGTGGCCTGCAGGTCACGGATGGCCTCGCGCCCGTTGTTCCGGTAAGTGGCGACGTATTCGATGACGTCACCCGGCTTGGCATCGGCGGCATCGACCAGGCGCTCGGTCCCGGCCTCGACGACGACCTTTCGCGCATCGAGGCGCGATTCCAGCGGGCTGGCGGCCGGCTGCGCGACGGCTTGGGTCGCAAGGCCTCCCGCCACGGCGAGCGCGGCGAGACCTGCGGCGATTCTCCCTCTCATGAAACTCCCTCTCGGGGCTCGGCCCCGGGCGTGAATGGCGGATCTGGTGCCCGCTTCGAAGTGGATATCCGCGATTCTGCCGTCGCGGTGGGTTTAACCCTATGAAAAATCTAACAAAACCGGACATCTCACCCTACACCTGCAACAACCACCGGGGAATGCCCGCCGAGCCCCTAAAACCTTTTCGAATCAGATCCTTATATAGCCATACGCCATTCAGGTCTTCTTGGATGGCGCTTTCACCGCCGCCTTCCGATGCGCCCCGGCGACCGGGCTCGCCATCGATTCGGCCGTCCTTCGGGCCACCGGTCGTGGCAGGCTCCCCTCCCGGGCGGGCGCCTCGATCTCGAGGCGGCGGGCGCGCAGGGCGGCCACCGCCGAGTCGCCGATGTGCCGGGCCAGGCGATCGATGACGGCCGGGTCCCGGACGAGGTCCGCGTACAGCCGCTCGATGGCGGCGCGTCCGAACAGGTAGAAAGCCCACTGCCCCGTCACCGAAAAGCTCGCGAGAGCGACCTCATCCGCATTGGCTCGCGGCCCCAGGAGGCGCGCCACGATGTCGGAAAGCCTTTCGAATTGGGGACCGGCGACGTCGCGCAGCAGTTCGTCGAACGCCGGCGTGGGGTCCAGCAGTTCATGGGCGAGGATGCGCGCCATCGGGGAAGACTGGGCACCGCCCAGGAAGCGCTCGAGGATCACCCGCGTGAAGATGCGCAGTTGTTCCTCCGGCGCGAGGCGCCGCACTTCGGCCGACTCGCGCGGCACTTCTTCCTGCGCGCGACGGGCCAGCATCGCGATCGTCGCGCGGTAGAGCCCTTCCTTGCCGCCGAAGTGGTAATTGACGGACGCGAGGTTCACCCCCGCCGCGTCGACGATGTCGCGGATGCGGGCCGCGACGAAGCCGTGGCGCGCGAACTCCGCCGCCGCCGATTCGAGGATGCGTCGGACCGTTTCCCGCTCGTGCCCGTTGCCGGCAGCCATCGGCCTTCCGTCAAAAAAGTTTTTGAAACCGGATTTTCTCCTGATTTCATGACGTTAGGCAAGATACTTCAGAGCGCGCGCGAAAACGGCCTGCCGAAACCCCGGGCAAGGGATTCCTGGCCGGCTGCGGGAAGCTAGTCGGCCAGGGTGAGCGTGAGCGGCGCCTTGGCCGCCGGTGGTGCGATCGGGGCGCTTTCGACCCTCTCCCCGGCCACTTCGACGCCCGCGAGGAGCCAGCCCCGCCCCTGGTGGCGTACGCGATTGAGATTCACGCGGTAGACGCGGTCGGGAAAGCGGATTTCATAGTCGGCGAGCGGGTCGAAGTCCCCTTGCGCGACGAGAACGGAATCCTGGCGCCCCGACGAATCGGTGCCGGCGAGATAGAGCGCCTGCGTGGGGCCGCGGCCATCGCCCTTCGAAATCTCGAGCCGGTGCAGCGCGCGCGCGAGGATCCGCACGCCGAAGCGCGTCGGATGGCCGGGCCGCGAGACGCGGCGCGCCACCTCGGCGAGGACGACGGGAGAACCGTCGTCGCGCATGAGACCCAGGAGCGTGCCGACTTCGAGGGGCTGCGCGCCTTCGTCGCCTTCGAGGCCGAGCCCGCTCTCGCTTTCGTCCACGAGACGCAGGGTGCGGCGCGATATCTCGTACTGGCTGTCGATGCCCGGTGCACCCTGCGCAGGCCGCGACGGGCTGCGGCTCGTGTTCACGGCCGATGCGGCCTTGGCGAGGATCTCGGTGAGGCCCACGAAGACATCCACCAGTTCCTCGCACCCTTCGCGGCGCTGTCGCAGGGCGAGGCCTTTGCGCGCGACGGCGAGGAAGGCGCGAAGCGTGTCGAGCAATCCGACGTGCACTTCGAGCCGGAAAGTCGTCGACAGCCCGTGGCCGGGGAAGATCCGGCCGGCCTGGAATTCGCTCACGACGTGCTCGATCTGCTCCGCCATCGGCTCGATCACGAGCACCTGGCCGTGCAGGTTCTCGCCATCGGCGAGCGCGCGAAGGCCCCGCGACCCGCCCGCGTCCACGGCCAGCAGCGCGCCGGCGGCGGGTCCATCCGACAGGCGGTAGGCGGCGCACCATGCCCAGAGCCAGGCGTCGAGCACGACGACCTGCTGGCGACCGAGGTTTCCCCGGCAGAATGCCTCGAGCATGAGCGCGCGCGCATAGTGCGCCCTGACCGGAAGGGCGACTTCGAGTCCGCCATCGGCGGGGACCGGGGGCGTGGATTCGTCGAGCCCCAGGTCGCGGGCCAGTTTCCAGGTGCGGTGGACTTCGGCCATCGAGGCCGCACGGCGGCCCGAGCCGGCGATTTCTGCCCACTTGATCGAGGCGGTGCAGGCGCACAGCGCCACCGCGGCGAGTTCGGCCACGCGCGAATCGCCCGGGGCGTTCGCGGCGGCATCGGCGAAGCGTTGCAGCGCGCTCGCGGCGGCGCGAGAGAGTTCGTGGAAGGCACCTTCGATCCAGTGCCCCCGCGCAGCCTCGTCTTCGTTCCAGAGGAGCGGGTTGGAAAGCAGTTCGCCCTCCTCGTCGCCCACCGCAGCCATGAAGCGGCGGTACTGGTCCAGGATCTCCCGGGCCGCGGCACGCGGTTCGCCTTCGGAAGCCTCGCGACGAAGCCAGGTGAACAGCTTGTCCCAGGACTTGCGCCCATCGGAGCGCAGGGGCGAGTCGGGCGCGCTTTCGAGGGGCCGGTCGGAATCGCGCCTGCGGTAACCGGTGGTCGGTTCGAGAATCATGACGGCCTCGCCGTCCCGAGCACCCGGCCGCGCAACTCAACGGCGAGTACCTCGCAAGTCAGGTCCCAGGGGGCCTCGATCCAGTTGGGCGACTCGGGCCAAGCGCCGAAATGCGCGTCGTCAGCCTTGTCCTTCGGGCGGCCACCCGCGAAGAGGCGCTCGCGCGGCGCGAATCGCCAGCCGAGCCGCTCGATGGCGGCCCAGTGCTCGGAACCCGGGAAGCGGTCGCGGAAGGCGCGCGCGGCAGCCACGAAGGCCTCGCCGTCGCGGGCAAGGAACAGGATCTCGAGCGCGGCAAGTCGCAGGCGCGCCTCACCGGGCAGGACGGCGGCGGCGCAATCGAGCAGTTCGACCGCTCTCGGCGAGTCGCCATCCTCGAAGAAAAGGCGCGCGACTTTGATGAGGCCGGAGACGTCGGCATCGGCCGCGAGCGCCGGCGCGCCGGGAAACCGGATCGCGTAGTAGCGTTCGCGGATGCGCGCACTGCCCGGCGCGCTCGAGGGCACCGGCGAGACGGCCGGGGCGGACCCTGTCGCGGCGCGCTCGTCGTCGGAAGCGCAGGCTGGCTCGCGACGCGGGCTGTCGGCCGGCTGCGCGGCGGCGCGGCGGGCCAGCTCACCGACTTTCACGATCGGCGCTTCCCACTCGAAATCGTCGTTCAAGGCATCGTCCCAGGCAAAGTAGACGTTGCAGGTGGGCTTGGGGGCGGGTGCGGGCGCCTTGGGGGGGAACTGCGTTCTTGCGACCGCGAACTGCGCGGTGGTCAGGTCGGGTGCGCGATTCGGCACACCGCCAGCCAGGGTGGTTCTCAAGGAATCCATCAGTCCGGTGAACGTTAGGTGGCGCATTCTAGTGCGATGCCCGCGCTTTCATGGGTGACCTGCTTCACCATTTGGGTGTCGCAGGGGTTACGGGTGAAAGAGTGCCGGTGCGCGCGATCGGGCGAAGCCGTGCGCGCGCGGTCCGCGCCTGAGGCTCTTACGGCAGCCTCCGGGACCAACTTTAGGGTTGCCGGGGGATGTTCGATCGCGCAATAAGCGGCACGAAGGACGCGTGAATCGGACGCGCCAATGAAAACGCCCCGCAGGGAGCGGGGCGTTCTCGGAACAACTGGCGGAGAGGGTGGGATTCGAACCCACGGTACCCCGGAGGGTACTTCAGATTTCGAGTCTGACGCGATCGACCACTCTGCCACCTCTCCGGTGGGCTCGTCGAAGGGCGCGATTATAGCCGACCGGCGCGCCGATACCCAAATCGGCGGGTCACGCGGCAGGGGTCTCCAGGGTGGCCACGACCTCTTCGACGTGGGACGCGCCCACCCCATCGCGCCAGACCCGCTCCACGCGGCCCCCGGCATCGACGACGACCGCGAGCTTCTTGGCGAACTTGTAGAGGCCGAAATTCGTGAGGGTGCCCCAGGCCTTGGCCGCGCGACCGGATTCATCCGCGAGGACCGGGAAAGGGATCGCCTGCGCCTCCCGATAGGCTTTCACGGCCTGCGGCGAAGCGACGGCCACCGCGAGCAAGCGGGCGCCGGTCGCCTCGATTCGCGGCAGCGCATCCTTGCAGGCGGCGACGAAGGCCAGGCATTCCGGCGTGTCGTCCATCGGGAAGAAGAACACGACCGTGCGCCGCCCGCGGCACAAGGCCATCGTGTGGCGCCGGCCCTGCGTGTCGGGCAGGTCGAAGGCCGGCGCCTCGCGGCCGCGCGCCGGCGGTTCCCCCGACTGGGCCAGGACGAGCCCGCCTACCAGGAGGGCCGAGAAGACGAGGACGCCGATGAGGACGAATTCCATGGGGATGCCGGGACGGTTGTCGGGAACGCGCGGCAGTGTACCAGCCGCCCCGCGACCCATTGGCCCGGCGCGCCCGTCGTGAGACACTTTGAGCACCTGAGGAAATTCCATCCCCCGAATTCAGGCCAAAACCCCAAGAGGAGCTCCAAGCCATGAAACTCAAGGCCCTCGCCGCCATCCTGGCCGGCGCCACCACCGCGATTCTCGCCGCCCCTGCAGGCGCGGCGGACAACTTCGTCACCCTCGGCACCGGCGGCATCACCGGCGTGTACTACCCGGTCGGCGGTGCGATCTGCCGTCTCGTGAACCAGGGCCGCAAGGACCACGGCCTGCGCTGCACGGTCGAGTCCACCGGCGGCTCGGTTTTCAACCTCAACGCCATCGCCTCGGGCGACCTCGACGTGGGCGTCGCCCAGTCGGACACCCAGTACTACGCCATGAAGGGCGAGGACAAGTTCGCGGGCAAGCCCTCGAAGGACCTGCGCGCCCTCTTCGCGCTTCACGCCGAGCCCTTCACCGTCGTCGCCCGCAAGGACGCCAACGTGAAGAGCTGGGACGACCTCAAGGGCAAGCGCGTCAACATCGGCGACCCGGGCTCGGGCACGCGCTCGGTCACGGAACTGGTGATGAAGGAAACGGGCATGACCAACGCCTCCTTCAAGCTCGCCACGGACCTGAAGCCCGCCGAGATGGCCGGCGCCCTGTGCGACAACAAGATCGACGCCTTCACGTACGTCGTGGGCCACCCGAACGCCTCCATCAAGGAAGCCTCGACGACCTGCGCCTCGACCCTGGTGAACGTGACCGGCCCCGGAATCGACAAGCTCATGAAGTCGAACTCGTTCTACCCGTCCGCCACCATCCCCGGGAAGATGTACACGGGCTCGGACGCCGACACGAAGACCTTCGGCCCGCGCGCGACCATCGTCGCCTCGACCAAGCTTTCCGACAAGGCGGCCTACGCCATCGTGAAGGCGGTCTTCGACAACCTGAACGACTTCAAGAAGCTCCACCCGGCCCTCGAGAACCTCACCGCGGCCGAGATGCTCACGGGCAACACGGTGCCGTATCACCCGGGCGCCGTGCAGTACTTCAAGGAAAAGGGCCTGATGAAGTAATCGTGGTCACCCCCGGCACGACAGCCTGAAGACGGGCGCCCCAGCGCGGGGCGCCCGTCGTGTTTCTGGCGCACCGGCACAACAAGAAGACACGCACGGAAGACAGGGAGAACGCCATGGCCGAACCGCAACCCGCGTTGAGCGAGGAGGATCGCGCGAAGATCCTCGAGAACGTCGTCGCCGTGGAATCCGGGGGCCGCCGCCCGTCGGGCCTCACGAAGTCGCTCTTCCTGAACGTCGCGGTCGTCTGGTCGCTGTTCCAGCTGTGGATCGCCTCGCCGATCCCCTATTCGCTCGGCTGGGGCGTCATCAACTCCACGGGCCAGCGCGCCATCCACCTCGCGGTCGCGATCTTCCTCGTCTTCATCATCTATCCGCGCGGGCGGCGCAGCCCGCGCGCCTACGTGCCGGCCTACGACTGGGTCTTCGCCGTCATCGCGGCCGCCTGCTCGGCCTACCTGTTCGTTTTCTCCGCCGAGCTCGTGACCCGCCCCGGCTCGCCCACCACGCTCGACCTGGTGGTCACCGTCGCCGGAATCGTGCTGCTGCTCGAGGCGACGCGGCGCGCGCTGGGCTGGCCCATGACGATCATGGCGATCATCTTCATCATCTACATGTTCGCCGGGCCGTACATGCCCGACATGATCGCCCACAAGGGAACCTCGCTCGGCCGGGCCGCCTCCCAGATGTGGCTCACCAGCGAGGGCGTCTTCGGCGTGGCGCTGGGCGTGTCGGCCGAGTTCGTGTTCCTCTACGTGCTGTTCGGCGCCATGCTCGACCAGGCGGGCGCCGGGAACTGGATGACGCGAGTCGCCTTCTCGCTCATGGGCCACCTGCGCGGCGGGCCAGCCAAGGCTTCCGTGCTCTCGTCCGGGCTCAACGGAATCATCTCGGGCTCCTCGGTGGCGAACGTCCTCACGGGCGGCAACGTCACCATCATGCTGATGAAACGCGTGGGCTACTCGCCGGTGAAGGCGGGCGCGATCGAGGTGTCCTCCTCGATCAACGGGCAGCTCATGCCACCCGTCATGGGCGCGGCGGCCTTCCTGATGGTCGAGTACGTGAACCTGCCGTACACGGAGATCATCAAGCACGCATTCCTGCCCGCCGTATTCTCGTACATCTCGCTCCTGTGGATCGTGCACCTGGAGGCGGTGAGCCTGGGCATGAAGGGCCTGAAGCGCCCGCATTCGCCGTTCACCTCCAAGCTCGTCAACTGGACCTTCGCGATCGCCGGACTCGTCATCACGGTCCAGCTGTCCCACTGGCTCTCCGCCTGGATCCCCGGCGTCTTCGGGGAACTGGGCGGGAGCCTCTTCGTGGGCGCACTCGTCTTCGCGGCCTACGTCGCCGGCGTCGCAGCCTCGGCGCGCTATCCCGATGCCTCGGGCGACATCACCGAGAATCTCGACGAATTGCCGCTCGCGAAGCCCACCGTGCTCGCCGGCCTCTTCTACATCCTGCCCATCTACGTGCTCGTGTGGTGCCTGATGGTGCTCGAACAGTCGCCGGGTCTCGCCGCCTTCTACGCCTGCGCGGTGATGATCGTGATGCTCACCACCCAGCGGCCGCTCATCGCCTTTTTCCGCAAGCTGCCGACGAAGGGCGAGCTCAAGCGCGGGTTCGACGACCTCTACGTGAGCCTGCACGCCGGCGCGCGAAACATGCTGGGCGTCGCGATCGCGACCGCGACGGCGGGCATCGTCGTCGGCTCGGTGTCGGTGACCGGCATCGGCCAGGTGCTCGCGGAGGTGGTGGAAGTGCTCTCGCTGGGCAACCTGCTGCTCGCCCTGCTGCTCACCGCCGGGCTCTCGCTCATCCTGGGCATGGGGCTGCCCACGACCGCGAACTACATCGTGGTCTCGACGCTCCTCGCACCGGTGATCGTGAAGCTCGCGGCCTCGCACGGCGTGGAGGTGCCGCTCGTCGCCGTCCACCTCTTCGTGTTCTATTTCGGGATCATGGCGGACACCACGCCGCCCGTGGCCCTGGCGGCCTTTGCCGCCGCGGGCCTGTCGGGGGCCGATCCGCTCAAGACGGGCATCCAGGCCTTCGTCTACAACCTGCGAACGGCCATCCTGCCTTTCGTGTTCGTGTTCAATACCGAGCTGCTGCTCATGAACATCGGATCTCCGGCGCACCTGGCCTGGGTCGTGGTCACGGGCCTCATCGCCTGCCTCGTCTTCGCGAGCGCGACGCAGGGCTGGTTCGTCGTGAGCAACCGCTGGTGGGAAGGCGCGCTCCTGCTGCTGGCCACCTTCATCCTGCTGCGGCCAGGCTACCTGCGCGACCAGTTCCATCCGCCGTTCGAAGTGCAGCCGCCCGCGAAGGCGGTCGAGGCCATCAAGGGATTGAAGCCCGGCGAGAACATCCGCCTGCGCGTCGAGGTGGACGACAAGAAGGGCCGCATCCAGGAGCGCACCTTCCTCCTTCCCCGCGGCAAGGGCGACGCCAAGGAAGCGCTCGCCACGGCGGGCGTCATGCTCGAGGAGAAGGACGGCAAGACGATGATCGCCGACGTCGTCTTCGACAGCCCGGCCGAGAAGGTCGGGCTGGACATCGCCGACAACAACCGCGTGGTCGGCGTGGAGACGCGGCTCGAGCAACCGGGCAAGGAGATGTTCACGGTGCCCGCGTGGCTGCTGATCGCGCTCGTCTTCGGACTGCAGTGGCGGCGGCGCAAGTCCGAGGTGCTGCCGGACGCCCCGGCAATGCGATAATCGCGGCTCCACTGCAACCCGCGCCCCGGTAGCTCAGTGGATAGAGCAGCCCCCTCCTAAGGGGCAGGTCGGACGTTCGATTCGTCTTCGGGGCGCCATTTTTGCCAAGGGGAGCTTGAAGCGCTTCACGACGCCCGCGACGTGAAGCCGCCCCCTCCCCTTCGCAGCCACTGCAGCAAGGTCGCATACAGAACCTCCGGGGTGAACGGCTTGGAAATGAAGTCGTCCATCCCGGCATCAATGCACTGATCCTCGTTCTCGGAAAAGGCATTCGCCGTCATCGCCAGGATGGGCGTCGCCGCGTGGCCCGGCAATTGCCTGATCTGCCGGGTCGCATCCAGCCCGTCCAGCACGGGCATCTGCATGTCCATCAGGATCACGGCGTAGTTGCCCGAGCGGGCCTTCTCCACGGCCTCCCGACCGTCCTCGGCGAGATCGATCCTGAGACCGACATCCTCCAGCAGGATCTGGGCGATTTCCCGGTTGATCGGCTCGTCCTCCGCCAGCAGCACGCGCTGGCCGGCATAGTCGCGCACGATGGCGTGCTCGGCGGCTTCGAATTCGCCCCGGGTGGGTACCTCGACGCAATCCCGGGCCTTCCGGAGGACCGCCGTGAACCAGAACGTACTGCCCTTGCCTTCGAAGCTGGTCGCGCCGGCCGTTCCACCCATCGCTTCGGCGATCTTGCGGGTGATCGCCAGGCCCAGGCCGGTGCCGCCGTACTTGCGCGTGGTCGAACTGTCGGCCTGCTCGAAGGCGCCGAAGAGCTTGGGCAGGGTCTCGGGAGCGATGCCGATGCCGGTGTCCTCCACCTCGAAGCGCAGGGTGGCGGTCTCGTCGGTTTGCGCCTCTTCCTTCACCCTCAGGGTGATGTCGCCCGTCTCGGTGAACTTGATCGCATTGGCCGCATAGTTGAGCAATGCCTGCTGCAGGCGCGTGGGATCGCCGCGGAGGTTGCGGGGCAACGAGGCGGTTTCCGTGTGGAAGCGAAGCCCCTTGTCGCGGGCCTTCTGCCCCAGCATCGAGGCGATGTTGCCGAGCAGGGCTTCGACCCGAACCGGCGCGTCCTCCATCGCGAACTTGCCGGCCTCGATCTTGGACAGGTCGAGCACGACATTGATGGTCTCCAGCAAGTGACTGCCGGCGGCTTCGATCTTGTCGAGCTTGTCGGTCTGCTGCGGGGACAGCCCGCTCCTGCGCAGGATGTGGGTCATGCCGGCGATGGCGTTGAGGGGCGTGCGGATCTCGTGGCTCATGTTGGCCAGGAAGGCGCTCTTGGCGATGTTGGCGGCTTCGGCAGCCTCCTTGGCCAGTGCCAGCTCCCGGGTTCGTGTCGTGACCAGCTCTTCCAGGTGGTGGCGGTAGAGTTGCAGTTCGGCCTCCGTGCGCTTGCGCTCGGTGATGTCGATACCGACGCCGAGCAGGTACGCTTCGCCATCGAGCACCATGCGGGTGCCGCTGAAGAGGTAGGGGACGCCTCGCCCGTTTCTGTCCCGGAACAGGGCCTCGACGTTGGTCTTGCCATCCCGGAAAACCGCTTTCATGGCTGCCGCAATGCGTTCCTGATCCGGTCCGGAGAAGAAATCCGGCCCGCGCATCGTCGCCAGTTCGTCGTCGCCGTAGCCGGTCGCTTCCTTGAAATGCTTGTTCCACCGCAGGAAGCGGCCGTTGGAATCGAAGATGTAGAAGACGCCAGGAAGCGCGTCGATGGTCTCGGCGGAAAACAGCCGCTCCCGGGCCAGCGCGAGTTCGACTTGCTTGCGCGCCGTGATGTCGTCGTAGAGTCCCAGCACCCCGGTCACGTTTCCCGCCGCATCGCGCAGCGGCACCTTGGAGGTACGCAACCAGCGCGGCTTTCCGTCCGGGGTCGTCTGGGGTTCCTCGAAATCGATGCGTGGCTGGCCCGACTCCATCACCTGCCGGTCATCGGCACGATACAGGTCGGCCTGCGCGGCCCAGGCCATCGCGTAATCTTCCAACCCGATCAGGTCGGCGGGCGCGTCCATGCCCGCGTCCCGGGCGAATGCCGGGTTGCAGCCCAGGTAGCGGCAGTCACGATCCTTCCAGAAGACGCGGATCGGCGCGGTGTCGATGACTTGCTGCAGCAAGTCACGCGACGTGGCGAGCGCCTTCGACATCTCCTTCAGGGCCAGGGCGGTCGCCCGGCGCTCGCTGATGTCGCGGGCGAAGCCGACGCTGCCCACCACGGTCCCGGTTTCGTCCAGGACCGGCGCCTTGTAGGTCTCGAACCACTTCCGGTTCCCGTCGGCATCGATGATCTCCTCTTCCACGTTCTTCTTGCTTCCGGAAGCGAGGACTTCCCGATCATCCGCGCGATAGCCTTCGGCCAACGCGGGCGGCGCGATGTCGAAGTCGGTCTTGCCGACCAGTTCTTCGGTGCTGCGCTGGCCGAACAACTGCACGAACCCCTGGTTGACGGCCAGGAAGCGGCTCTCGGTGTCCTTGAGCCAGACGGCAAAGGGGAAGTTGTCGAGCAGGGCCCGCTGGTACTGCTCGCGCTGCTGCAGCTGCGCTTCCTTCTTCTTCAGCTCCGTCAGCGCGACGTCCACGCAGTACATCTCCGGCTCGCCGCTCGCGTTCATCAGCAACGCATGGCTGGAATAGACGCTGACGTCGGTGCCGTCCTTGCGACGCAGGACGAGTTCGCCCGGGGGAATGGCCGGCCCGCCGCTGATCCAGGCGGCCACGCCATCGATGACCCCTTGCCTCATGAAGCCGGGAATGATCAGGTCTTCCAGTTGCCGCCCCAACGCCTCCTCGGCGCTGTAGCCGTAGAGCGCTTCGCTGGCCGAATTCCAGTAGACCACCTTGCGCCCGGCATCGTAGCCCTGCACCGCGATATTGGGCGCCTGCTCGAACAGGGAGCGGAAGCGCTGCTCGCTCGCCTTCAGCAGGCTTTCCTGCCGCAACTGCTCGGTCACGTCCAGGCTGAGACCGACGATCGCCACCGGCTCACCCGCTTCGCTCCGCTTGATGGCCTTGATCACCTGCAGGTCATGAACCTTGCCATCGGCCAGGGGCAGGCGCGGGTACGTCACGCTGGCGTCCGGGCTGGCCAGCGCATCGGCGTCCGACGCGAGCCACTGCGGCCTGAAGGGCTGCGGGATCAAATCGGCGTAATGATCGACGGCGAGATAGTCTTCCTCGGCGATGCCGGTGGCCTGGCAGAAAGCCCGGTTGACGAAGGCGAGCTTGCCCTTGCCGTCCTGCAGCCAGATGCCGATCGGCGCGTAGTCGAGTATCAGCTGAAAGGCTTCACGCTGCCGCCGCATCTCGGCTTCAGCCTGCCTCACCCCGGTGATGTCGCGGGCGATGCCATAGAGACCGACGATCTCGCCGGCGGCGTTGCGGATGGGGTACTTGCGGTTGTCCACCCAGCCCTTGCGGCCCTCCTTGGACAGGTACTCCTGGACCTCGTGCGCCACCTCGACCCCGGCAAACACCTGCTTTTCCAGCTTGTAGTAGATGTCGGCGTAGGCCTCGGGAAACACGTCGTAGTCGGTCTGGCCGATCAGGTCGGTCCAGTGTTCCGCCGGATCGCACAGGGCCACCAGCGTCTGGCTGGCGCCGGTGATGACGTGGTTGCGATCCTTGAAATAGATGAAATCGTCGGTGTTCTCCATCATGGCCCGGAAGTTCGCCATGGCGGCCGCATCGTCGAGCGTGCGCGGCAAGCCTTTGGCGTCTTCCAGCAGCAGGTCGAGCATGACGCCCGCCGCAGACACCGATTTTTCGTAACTGCACTTGACGCAACGAATCCGGCCATGGGCCTGGCGCAGGCGCAGATTGACGACCTGGCGATTCGACGTCGCCTGCGGCGCGAACAACCGCGCGGCGATATCCGCATCGTCGGCGTGAACCAGCGTCCTGAGATCGACCGTTCCGCGCAGGAATGCCTGCGCGTCGAAACCCAGCAGCCGTTGCGGGTTGCCCGACGCCGATTCGATTCCGATCTCCTCATCGCCGATGAGGCAACGGAACCTTGCGTCGAGGGGTGCTGGGGAAATCGGCTTCATCGCGATAGGCGCATCGTGACAAGCGGCCCAAGTGGTTCCCGGACCCGCTCGGCAACGTACATCGCTCGATTCTCGTGGAAATTCCGATGCGACGATTGATCCCGGTCACGCCGCAAAGGGAAGCGGATCGGCGGCTCGCCCGCGCTCGGCCCGGGACAGCCCCACCCTTCGCCTGGGCGCGGTGGACCCCGAGACCGTCAAAGCCGATCCGGCCTGGTACGCCGGAGCGCCGTCAGCCCGTCATCGCGGGGGGACGCCGGCGCAGGACGACCTCGGGCCCCTCACCCAGCTTCTTCGCGAAGCGGATGTTGCGTTCCACCGCATCCCAGTACAGGTTCTCGCCGCCGAAGTGCGCACCGGCATAGCCGTGGGCGCCGCCGAGGTCGTGCTCGAGCCGCTTCGACGCGCCGACGAAGAAGGACGGCGTCTTGCGGATGAGGTCGTCGGGCGAGTGAAACAGCACTTCCTCGCCCGTTTCCGTGCGCCGCCTGGCGATGCCGCCATCGACGAACTCGGGGTAGAGGCGCTCATGGCATTTCTCGAGGTAACAGCGATCCGACATCTGGGCGATGATGTCCGAGGCCCCCAGCAGGCTGCCGACGAGCCGGAAGATCGGGTGAGGCAGGCGGATCGACGCGATGGGGCGCTCGTAGCCGGTGAAGTGAAGCACCGCCGCGCACGGTCCGGCGAATTCCGCCATCCCGCAACCCATCAGGTATTCGCGCAGCACGCGGCCACCGCGGGTCACGTGCGTGCGCGTGTATTCTGCGCCGCGACGGTGTCGGCGGTCGCCGCGACGGCGCAGGTAGCCCACGTCGTGGAAAAGCGCGCAGATCACGCCGAACTGGAAGAGACGCGGGCCGAAGGCCGGTCCGTCGCCGCGGGAGCGTTCGTAACCGTCCAGCAGGCGCGCCATGGCGAGGGAGACCTCGAGCACGTGCTGCAGGTCGTGGTAGGCCGTATCGCACTTGTCGAAGGCCGGGTGCTCGCCCCGGTAGCGGGCGGCGATGTCGTCGAAGACATGCCCGAGGGCACCCGGCGATGCGCCGGGATAGAGGGCGCCGTGCAGCCGCTCCACCTCGAGGCGCACGCAGACCGGATCGGTCGTGTTGATCCGGTCGGTGACATCGAATTCGCTTCTCCGGTAGCGCATGCCGATTCCCGTCGGGCCTCGTGCGGGTGCCGCCCTCTGGTGGGGCAATCCGGCCATTCTGCGACGATCGCGGCCTGCCCGCAATGCGGTGGTTCACAGTCGTCAAGACTAGCCAATTCCGCCTTCTGGGAGTAAGGTGAATACCATATTCTTCGTCAGGAATAAGACCCATGCCGACCATCGCGGAGAATGCCGAGGAAATCACGCGCCGCATCAACGAGTTGAACCTCGAACACCGCGACCTCGACCGCGCCATCGAAGCCCTGGAACTGAATCCCCTTCACGACGAGTTGCAGCTCAAGCGGCTCAAGAAGCGCAAGCTCATGCTGAAGGACCAGATCTTCATGCTTCAGCGCCAGTTGGTTCCCGACATCCCCGCCTGAAGCGAGCCCTACCCGCCCGTCGTCCGGTGCGGGGTCCGGGTGAACTCCCGTCCGCCATCGCGGTCGGTACCCTGCATAGCCCTCGCGCGGCGCCTCGCCAGAGCGCTGCCGAAGTCCCATAATTCCGCTTTTTCCGCGCGCTCATGAAAACCAACCTCATTGCGGGAGCCGTCGTGGCCGTGCTCGCCGTCGGAGGCCTGTCGTACTGGGCCGGAACGCGCAGCGGCACTCCCGCCCCCTCGCCCGCTCCGGCCGGCGCTCCGGCCAAGGGTCCGGGCGGGCCTCCGCCGGCATCGCGGTCGAGGCCCAGCGCCCGACCCCGATGCGGCTTCCCCAGTCCCTCACCACCGTCGGGAGCCTGCGGTCGGAAGAAACCGTCATCGTCCGTCCCGAGATCGCCGGACGCGTGGCGCTGCTCGCCTTCCGCGAGGGCCATCGGGTGACCAAGGGCGACGTGCTGGTGCGCCTGGACGATTCCGTGCAGAAGGCCGACCTCGAGCGCGCCCGCGCGAACCTGGTGCTCTCCAAGTCGAAGTTCGAACGCGCCGAGGACCTGCGGGCCAAGGGTTTCATCTCCGGGCAGGCGCGCGACGAGGCGGAGAACGCCTTCAAGGTCGCGCAGGCCGACGCCGAACTGGCAGCCGCCCGCCTGGCGAAAGCCGAGATCCGCGCCCCCTTCAGCGGCACCGTGGGCCTTCGCTCCGTGAGCTTGGGCGACTACGTGAAGGAAGGCCAGGACATCGTGAATCTCGAGGAAATCGATCCCCTCAAGGTCGACTTCCGCATCCCCGAGGTGTTCCTCTCGCAAGTGCGCGCCGGCCAGGCGCTGCAACTGTCGCTGGACGCGATGCCCGACAGGACCTGGCCGGGGCAGGTCCTCGCCATCAACCCGCTCATCGACGCGGCCGGCCGCTCGATCGTGATCCGCGCCCAGGTCTCCAACAGCGACGGCAAGCTGCGCCCCGGCATGTTCGCCCGCGTCCGCCTGCTCACGAGCGACGTGCGCGACAGTCTCGTCATCCCCGAGGAATCCATCTTCCCCGTCGGCGACGACAAGTTCGTCTACAAGGTGGTCGAGGGCCGGGCCCAGCGCCAGAAGATCGAGATCGGCCAGCGTCGAGACGGAAAGGTCGAGGTCCTCGCGGGACTGGGTGCCCAGGACCGCATCGTGACCGCCGGCGTCGTGAAGGTCCGCGACGGCGCGATGCTCAAGGTCGCTGAACCCGCCTCTCCCCCCGTTCCCGCATCGCCCGTCGGCAAGGCCGAGACCGCCCCCGCCGCCGGCAAGGGCTCGTAGCCCGCGCCGCCCGAGGACCGCGCCATGACGCTGCCCGAGCTGTGCATCAAGCGCCCCGTCTTCGCCACGGTGCTCTCCGTCGTGGTGCTGCTGGTGGGTCTCATCTCGTACCAGCGCCTGTCCGTGCGCGAGTATCCGCGCATCGACGAACCCGTGGTCTCCGTGGAGACGGTCTACACCGGCGCGAGCGCCGAGGTCGTCGAGTCGCAGATCACCAAGGTGCTCGAGGATTCGCTCGCCGGCATCGAGGGCGTCGAGTTGATGACGTCTTCCTCGCGCGCCGAGCGCTCGCAGATCACCGTGCGCTTCCGCCTCACGCGCGACCCCGATTCGGCCGCCGCCGACGTGCGCGACAAGGTCGCCCGCGTGCGAGGCCGCCTGCCCGAGGCGGTGGACGAACCCGTCATCGCCAAGGTGGAGGCGGATTCATTCCCCATCCTGTGGATCGCGGCATCCGCGCCCGACAAGAACCCGCTCGAGGTTTCCGACTACGCCTCGCGCTACATCAAGCCGCGGCTGTCCACGCTGCCCGGCGCCGCGGACGTGCGCATCTTCGGCGAGCGCCGGGTCACCATGCGCATCTGGGTGGACCGCGCCAAGCTCGCGGCCTACCGCCTCACGGTGCAGGACGTGGAGGACGCCCTTCGCCGCCAGAACGTCGAGATCCCCGCGGGCCGGATCGAAAGCGACAAGCGCGAGTTCTCCGTCCTCTCCCTCACGGACCTGCAGACGCCCCAGCAATTCGAGTCGATCATCGTGAGGGACGTCTCGGGCTACTCGGTGCGCCTGCGGGACGTGGCCCGCGTCGAGGTGGGCCCGCTGGACGAACGCGTCATCACGCGCTTCATGGGCGGCACCTCCGTCACCCTGGGCGTGATCAAGCAGGCGGTCGCGAACCCGCTCGAGCTCTCGCAGGCCGTGCGCAAGGAGATCGACGAGATCAACAAGACGCTCGTGGGCATGAAGCTCGAGCTGATGTACGACTCCTCGGTGTTCATCGAGCAGTCGATCAAGGCCGTCTTCTCGACCATCGTCGAGGCGATCGTCCTGGTGGCGCTGGTGATCTTCGTTTTCCTGCGCAACCTGCGCGCGACGATCATCCCGCTCGTCACGATCCCGGTCTCGCTCGTGGGCGCGGCGACGTTCATGTACGCCTTCGGATTCAGCGTGAACACGCTCACCCTGCTCGCCATGGTGCTCGCCATCGGCCTGGTGGTCGACGACGCGATCGTGGTGCTGGAGAACATCTACCGAAACCTCGAGAACGGCATGGCGCGCCTGGACGCCGCGCTCACGGGCGCCAAGGAGATCGCCTTCGCCGTCGTCGCGATGACGCTCACGCTGGCGGCCGTCTACGCGCCGCTCGCCTTCGCCACGGGCCGCACAGGGCGCCTGTTCATCGAGTTCGCCCTCGCCCTGTCGGGCGCGGTGCTCGTCTCCGGTTTCGTGGCCCTCACGCTCTCGCCGATGATGTGCTCGCAGCTCCTCAGGCACGAAACGAAGCACGGGCGCCTCTACAACGCCATCGAGAACTTCTTCCACGCTCTCACGGCGAACTACCGGCGCACGCTGGGCTGGGCCCTGCACCACCGAAGCTACGTGGTGGCCGCCGCGCTCGTCGTGGCGGGGGCCTCGTACCTGCTCTTCACGAGCCTGCGCTCGGAGCTCGCCCCGACCGAGGATCGCGGCGTGGTCTTCAGCTTCGTGACGGCGGCCGAGGGCTCGACCGCCCGCTACACGGCGCAGAACCTGAAGGCCGTCGAGGACATCTATCGCACGATCCCCGAGATGCAGAAGTTCAACGCGCTCGCGGGCTTCCCGACGGTGTCCGACGGCCTCGCGATCCTGCGCCTCAAGCCCTGGGAGGAGCGCACCCGCAAGCAGCAGGAGATCACGCAGGAGCTCGCCCCGCGCTTCGCCCAGATTCCGGGCGTGCGCGCCTTCCCGACGAACCCGCCCTCGCTCGGCCAGTCGCCGCGCAACCGCCCGGTGGAGTACGTGATCATGAGCGCGGCGCCCTACGAGGACCTCGCGCGCCTCCTCGAGCGTTTCATCGCCGAGGCCTCGAAGGACCCGGGCCTCACGAACCTCGACACCGACCTGCGCCTCGACAAGCCGGAGATCAAGGTCGCCGTGAACCGCGACAAGATCGTCGACGTGGGCGCCTCGGTGGACGCCGTCGGCCGCACCCTCGAATCGATGCTGGGCGGGCGCCAGGTGACGCGCTTCAAGCGCGACGGCGAGCAGTACGACGTCGTCGTCCAGGTGGCCGACTCGGACCGGAAGACCCCGGGCGACATCGCCGACATCTACGTGCGCGGCAAGTCGGGCGAGATGATCCCGCTCTCCAACCTCGTGACCGTGCGCGAGAGCGTCGCGCCCAAGAGCCTCAACCACTTCAACCGCATCCGGGCCGTGACCGTTTCGGCCACGCTCGCGCCGGGCTACACGCTCGGCCAGGCCCTGGCCTCCCTCGACGCCACCGCGAAGAAGGTGCTCCCGCCCACGGCCCAGACGGACCTGAACGGCCAGTCGCGCGAGTTCCGCGATTCCTCGACGGACATCTACTTCGTGTTCGTCCTCGCCCTCGCCTTCATCTACCTGGTGCTCGCCGCGCAGTTCGAGAGCTTCATCGACCCCTTCGTCATCATGCTCACGGTGCCCCTGTCGATGACGGGCGCCCTGCTCGCCCTGAAGCTCTCCGGCGGCACGCTCAACGTGTACAGCCAGATCGGCCTCATCACGCTGGTGGGCCTCATCACCAAGCACGGCATCCTCATCGTCGAGTTCGCCAACCAGATGCAGGCCCAGGGCAAGGGCGTGGTGGAGGCGGTCGAGGAAGCCGCCGTGCTTCGCCTTCGCCCCATCCTCATGACGACGGGCGCCATGGTGCTGGGCGCCGTGCCGCTCGCCCTGGCCTCGGGCGCCGGCTCGGAATCGCGCCAGCAGATCGGCTGGGTGATCGTGGGCGGGCTGCTCCTGGGAACCCTCCTCACGCTCTTCGTCGTGCCCACGGCCTACACCCTCCTCGCGCGGCGCCACAAGAGCTTCGAGGAGCGCCTCGAGGAAGACCGGGCCGACAACGCCCGCCAGGGCATCGCCGCGGCGGACTGAAGTCCCCGCCGCCCGAATGGAAAGGGCCGCCCCGGGGGCGGCCCTTTTTCATGGGAAAAGCGCCCGGATCAGCCCGGCTTCGCGCGGAAGCGGTTGTAGTACTGGATCACCTTCGGCACGTAGTTCTGCGTCTCCGCGTAGGGGGGGATGTTGTTTCCCGCCCGGATGACCGCGTTCTCGCCCGCGTTGTAGCCCGCAAGCGCGAGCCGCATGTCGCCCTTGAACATGGCGAGCAGGTCGCGCAGGTAGCGCACCCCGCCGTGGATGTTCTCCACCGGGTCGAATATGTTCTGCACGCCGTAGCGGCGGGCGGTGTCCGGCATGAGCTGCATGAGCCCCGAGGCGCCGGCCCGCGAGATCGCGTTCGGGTTGAAACCGCTTTCGGCCGTGATGACCGCCTGGACCAGTTCCGGCTCGATCCCGTGGGACTTGGCCGCCACGTCGATGATGCTGCTGAAGCGGCGGATGTCCGCTTCGGAAGGCATCCAGGCCTTGCCGGAACGCGGTATCGCCGACCCGGCTTCGCGCCGGATGAGCTTGTAGCGCTTGTCGAGCCCCGGAATGTTGGTGAAATGCACGACCCCCCGCTCGTCCGTGAACGAGAAGATGTCCGCCCGTGCCTGCGGCGAGGCGGCAACGGCCGCGACGAATGCGGCGGCCAGCGGAAGGTGGCGAATCAGGGTCATGGCGGAATTATACGGCGGTTTCCGGCGCAAGTTTAGTGAATTCACTTCAAGAAACAAGCCCAAATACCTAATTTTCAACAAATATGGATTATTCGGCGCTCTGTCCATAGAGCCCTTCAACCGGCGGAAGGTTCCCGGAGGCCTGCGTACGCCATCGCACCGACCCGCGTTTCCCGGGGGGCTATGGTGGCGATCCCCCCAGCTGAAAGCGGTGTCGCCATGCGCACGGAACGAGTGAACGTAACAGGAATGACCTGCGAGGGCTGCATCGGCGCGGTGACGCACGCGCTCGGCGCCGTGGCGGGCGTGAGCGCCGTGAACGTGTCCTTCGAGACCGGGGAGGCGACGGTCCAGTTCGACGAACGCCGGACATCGACGGGCGACCTGGTCCTCGCCCTGAAGGACGCGGGATACGACGTCCTCGCTGTGCCCGCCGAGGCCAGCCGCCACTAAGCGGCGCTGTCCCGGCGCCCGGACGCGCCCGCCTTCTTCCGGAGGCGCGCGACCTTTTGCTCCTTGGCGCCAGGGATCGGCGGCTTCCTTTCCTCGCGGGAGGGCTGGTCGGTCGGGGCTTCTCCCCCCGGGACCGCCAAGTCGGATCTCGCCAGGCCCGAGCAGGTCACGCCGATCAATGGGACTGCCCCGCCGCCGGGACGGCCATCTGGGGAATCACGCGCAGGAGCGAGGTCAGGTCGTCCGCATGCTCCTCTTCCATGGCGAGGATCGACTCGAGGAGCCGGCGCGTGGTCGGATCCTTGTCGCCGAGGTAGCGGATGAAATCGCGATAGCTGTCGATCGCGATGCGCTCGGCGACCAGGTTCTCCTTGATCATCTCCGAGAGCGTGGTCCCTTCCCGGTATTCCGCGTGGCTGCGCGAGGCGAGCGTCGTGGGCGCGAGATCCGGCTCGCCGCCGAGCTGGGCGATCCGCCCGGCGAGCAGGTCGGCATGGCCCAGTTCCTCGTTCGAATGCACGAGGAACTCCTCGGCGACGGCCTGCGACAGGATTCCCCGGGCCATGAAATGGTGCCTGCGGTAACGCAGCACGCACACGAGCTCGGTCGCGAGGGCCTCGTCGAGTCGCTGCAGGACGACCTGGCGATCGGCCGCGTAGCCGGCCGTCACAGCGCCTTCCTCGATGTGGTCGCGGGCCCGCTGGCGCATCTGGTCCACTTCAGGCGTTGCAAGGGGTTCGGTCATGGCTTCCTCGGCAAGGGGTGCATTGCGGATCGAATGCCAGCCAGTCTGGTCGGCGTGCGGTGCGTGCGTCGGTACGCTGGCGAACATTGACCGGGGACGGCAACGCCGGCGCAATGTTCGCAGCCGCACCGACCCGTCGCGCGGCGGCGCGCTACTTTCAAAGCCTGCACACCTCCCCGGGAACATCCATGCGCCGCCTGCTGCTCTCGCTTTCGCTCTCGATGGTTCTCGCCCCGATTCCCGCGGCCCTTGCGCAGGTGAGCATCGGCATCGGCGTGCCCGGCGTGAGCATCGGCATCAACCTGAACGCCTACCCGTCGCTCGTGCGGGTGCCCGGGTACCCCGTGTACTACGATCCGCGCGGCGACTCGAACTACTTCTTCTACGACGGACAGTACTGGGTCTATCGCGAGGACAACTGGTACGCGAGCAGCTGGTACAACGGCCCCTGGGTCAGCGTCCAGCCGGCCTATGTTCCGCTCTACGTCCTGCGCGTGCCGGTGCGCTACTACCGCCAGCCGCCCACCTATTTCCGCGGCTGGCGAGCCGACGCCCCGCCGCGCTGGGGCGATCACTGGGGCCGCGACTGGGAGAGGAGCCGCGCCGGCTGGAACCAGTGGAATCGCAACAACACCCCGAGACCCGCACCGCTTCCAGTCTACCAGCGGCAATACAGCGGCGATCGCTACCCCGGCTCCTACGACCGGCAGCGCGAGATCCGCACGCGCAACTACTCGTACCAGCCTCGCGAGAGCATCACGCAGCAGCACTTCCAGCCGCGCGTGTCGCCGGGCGGGCCCGACAACGGCCCCCGCGGCCGCGATTCGCGCAACGATTCGCAGGGCAATGACCGCGGCAACCGTCCGGACCCGCGCGGAAACGATCGCGGCAATCGTCCGGATTCGCAGGGCAACGATCGCGGCAACCGTCCGGACACGCCGCGCAACGAACGCGGGAATCGCCTGGAATCCCAGGGCAACGACCGCGGCAACCCGGCGGAGTCACAGGGCAAGGGCCGCGACAAGAAGGACTGAGCGCGGCTCCGACCATGCACCCGGGAGGTCATCGCCATCCAGACCGTCATCCTGATCCTGGCGATGCTCCTCGCGGTGGTGGCGAGCGGCTTCCTCGTGCGGGTGTTGCCCTTCACGCTGCCCCTTCCCCTGCTGCAGATCGGCCTGGGCGCGTTGATCACGGGGGTGTTCCAGCAGGGCCTCACGCTCGACCCGGAGGTGTTCTTCCTCCTGTTCCTGCCGCCCCTGCTCTTCCTCGACGGCTGGCGCATCCCGAACGTCGGGCTGCTGCGCGACAAGGCGACGATCCTCGAACTGGCCCTGGGCCTCGTCGTCTTCACCGTGTTCGGGATCGGGTTCCTCATCCACGCGATGATTCCCGCGATGCCGCTCGCGGTCGCCTTCGCGCTCGCCGCCATCCTCTCGCCGACCGACCCGGTGGCCGTCTCGTCCATCGCGAAACGCACGCCCATTCCCCGCCGGCTGCTGCATATCCTGCAGGGAGAGGCACTCCTGAACGACGCCTCGGGCCTCGTGTGCTTCAGCTTCGCGGTCGGCGTCGCCATGACGGGCGTCTTCTCGCCCTGGGGCGCGCTGGGCTCGTTCCTCTGGGTGGTGAGCGCCGGCGTGGGCTGCGGCGTGGCGCTCACGCTCGCCGTGACGTCGCTGCAGATGGCGCTGTCGGGCCGATACGGCGAGGAAGCCGGCTCGCCGATCCTCGTGAGCATCCTCCTGCCCTTCGGCGCGTACCTGATCGCCGACGTCGTGGGCGCTTCGGGAATCCTCGCGGCCGTGGCCGCCGGCATCACGATGAGCTACGTGGAGCTCACGGGCCGCGCCCCCGCCACCACGCGCGTGGACCGCGCCGCCGTCTGGAATGCCATGCAGTTCGCGCTGAACGGCGTCGTCTTCGTGCTGCTGGGCGAGCAGTTGCCCGGCCTCGTCGAGGGCGCGATGACCGCCGTGCGCGAGGGCGGGCACGGCAACCCGTGGTGGCTCGCCGGCTACGCGCTCGCGATCAGCTTCGGGCTTGCGACACTGCGGTTCGCCTGGGTCTGGACGTCGCTGCGGCTCACGATGTACGCCGCGCGGCGCCGCGGCGAGGCGGCCGCGACGCCGCCCTGGCGGCTCGTGGCGGCCATGTCGCTCGCCGGGGTGCGCGGCGCGATCACGCTCGCCGGCGTGATGACGCTGCCGCTCGCCCTGCCGGGCGGCGCGCCCTTTCCCGCGCGTGACCTCGCCGTGTTCCTCGCCGCGTCCGTGATCCTGCTCTCCCTCGTGGCGGCGAGCATCGGGCTGCCGGCCTTGCTGAAGGGCCTCGCGCTGCCGAACGACAGCGCCGCGCGACGGCAGGAGGAAGCCGCCCGAAGCGAAGCGGCCCTCGCCGCCATCGTCGCGATCGAGGCGGCGCTGCGGGCCGTGCCCCGAGATGCGCCGGACGTGGACGCGTATGCGATCGCGGCCGCCTCGCTGATCGAACGCTACCGCAAGCGCGTGGACCTTGTCGGGCCGTCCGGCGCCGCGGGCGGCCGCGGACGCCAGGGGGAACGGGCCGAGAAGGCGCTGCTGATGACCGGCCTGCACGCGGAACGCGAGACCGTGTTCGACCTCGCGCGCCAGTCGCGGCTCACCGACGAGGCTTCCCGGAAGCTGGTGCGGGAGATCGACCTGGTGGAGGCGAGGTACCGCTAGGGCCGGCCCCTCGGCGCAAGGCGCGGGGCCCCACCATGTCGGCGGGCCGCACCCAGCGGTCGAAATCCTCGGCACTGACGGCACCCAGGGCGAGTGCCGCCTCGCGAAGCGTGGTGCCCTCCGCTTGCGCCCGCAGGGCGATCTTCGCGGCGAGGTCGTAGCCGATCCGCGGCACGAGTGCCGTCACCAGCATGAGCGAGCGCGAGAGCAGGTCCGCGATTCGCGCGGGGGCGGCCTCGATGCCGCGCACGCAATGGCGCTCGAAACTGTCCATCCCGTCCGACAGCAGGCGAACGCTCTGCAGGAAGGCGTTCGCGATGAGCGGCTTGCAGGCGTTCAGCTCGAAGGCGCCCGACGCGCAGCCGATGCCGATCGCCACGTCGTTGCCCATCACCTGCGCGCACAGCATCGCGAGCGCCTCGCACTGGGTCGGATTGGCCTTGCCCGGCATGATCGAGCTTCCCGGCTCGTTCGCGGGGATGCGCAGCTCCCCCAGCCCCGAGCGCGGTCCCGACGCGAGCCAGCGCACGTCGTTGGCGATCTTCACGAGGGCCGTGGCGAGCGTCCTGAGCGCGCCGTGCGCGGCGGCGAAGCCGTCATGGGCCGCCTGGGCGGCGAAGCGGTTGGGCGCCTCGACGAAGGGCTGGCCGGTGGTGCGCGCGAGGTCGGCCACGACCCGGGCGCCGAACGCCGGATGCGTGTTGAGCCCCGTGCCGACCGCCGTGCCGCCGACCGCCAGGGGGTACAGCGATCGCAGCGAAGCCTCGATGCAGGCTCCGGCGTGCTCCAGTTGCGCGGCGTAGCCGGAGAACTCCTGCCCCAGCGTGATCGGCGTGGCGTCCTGCAGGTGGGTCCGCCCGATCTTCACGATGCCTTCGAACTCGACGGCCTTCGCCGCGAGCGCTTCGCGCAGGCGTTCCAGCGCCGGCAGCAGCGCCCCGGTGATCCCGAGCAACGCGGCGACGTGCATGGCGGTGGGCACGATGTCGTTCGACGACTGGCCGAGATTCACGTGGTCGTTCGGGTGCACGAGGCGGCCGGCGCCACGACCGCCGCCCAATCGTTCCGAGGCGCGATTGGCGAGGACCTCGTTCATGTTCATGTGGCTGTGGGTCCCGGAGCCCGCCTGCCAGACGGAAAGCGGGAACTCGGCGGCATGCCGCCCGGCCTGCACTTCCTCGGCCGCCGCGACGATGGCGAGTGCCATGCCTTCCGGCAGCAACCCGAGGTCGCGGTTCGCGCGGGCGCACGCGGCCTTCACCGCGGCGAGCGCCCGCACGAGTTCCTCGGGCATCGTCTCGCGCGAGATCCGGAAATGCTCGAGCGAACGCTGCGTCTGCGCACCCCAGAGCCGGTCCGATGCCACCTCGATGGCGCCAAGCGAATCGATTTCCGTCCTCGTCGAACCCATCATTCGTCTCCCGCCGGCGCCCGAAGGCTGCCGAACCGCAGGGCGTACTGCCGCGTGAACTCCGCGCCCAGGAAGAAGACCTGCGCGCAGTAGAAGACCCAGAGCAGCAGCGCGATGAGCGAGCCTGCCGCGCCGAAGCCCGAAGCGACGCTGCTGTGGGAGAGGTAGAAGCCGATCGCGTACTTGCCCAGGGCGAAGAGTCCGGTCGTGAAGCAGGCGCCGATCCAGGCATCGCCCCAAGAGAGCGGGCAGGCCGGCAGCGACTTGAAGATCACCGCGAAGAGGCACGCGATGGCGCCGAAGGCGACGGACGACGAGAGGGTTCCCAGCAGCGCGATCGGCATCCCCCGGAAACCGCCGGCGTAGCGCTCGACCAGGTCGATCGCCGCACTCAGCAGAAGCGAGGCGAGCAGCAGGCTCGCGAGCACCAGCACGAGGCCGAAGGAATGCAGCTGCGTGCGCAGGAATTCGACGACGGCCCTTCCAGTCGGCGGGGGAACGCCCCAGAGTTCGTCGAGGCTGCCCTTGAGTTCGACGAAGACGCTCGCCGCCGCGACGAGCAGCAGCACGGTGGCCACCAGCGTGGCCACGAGGCTGGTCGCCGGGTCCATCGCATCGGCCACGAGGGCCCGGACCGCCTGGGCCCCGTTTCGTCCCACCAGGGCCTCGACCTGGGCAATGATCTCGCCCCGCGCCGCGTCGGCGCCGAGGAAGAATCCCGCGCCGGCGATGGCGAGGAAGAGGATCGGCGTCATCGCGAACAGCGTGTAGAACGCGAGGGCGGCGCCCTTGCTGCCGGGCCGATGATCGATCCACGCATTCAGGGAAGCCCCCGCGACCTCGCGCAGGCCGCGCAGCCACCGGGTACTGGCATCCATGGGGCGATACTGGCGCCGATCGGCGCACGCCGTCCGTACGCTGCCGCACAGCTCGCGCGGGTTCCCGGGGTAACGGGCCGCCGCCTTTGTGCGGTTGCGAACCGACAGGCACGCCGGGATCCGCCATTTTGGGGCATGACCGCGACCCAGCACGTCGTGACGGTGAAGCCCGTCCAGATCATCCTCGCCCGGCAACTGGCCGGCAGCATGGCGATGCCCATCCTCATCGTCGATCCCGAGGGCACGCTCATCTTCTTCAACGAATCCGCCGAGCTGATCCTCGACCAGCGCTTCGAGGAAACGGGGGAGATGCGGGCGGACGAGTGGAGCGTGCTCTTCGCCATCGCCGACGAGGAACGCCACCCCATCGCCATGCAGGACCGGCCCACCATGCTCGCGATCAGCGAGCGCAAGCCCGTCTCCCGCACGGTGTGGATGCAGTGCCGGGAACGCGAATGGCTGCACGTCATCATCACGGCCATTCCGCTCATCGGGGAGCAGCGGGATTTCCTGGGCGTGGTGATGATCTTCTGGGAGGTCTGAGGTGCAGGTCACCATGTGGGGGACGCGGGGCTCGATCGCCTCTCCCGGTCCCGAGACGGCCCGCTACGGAGGAAACACCTCCTGCGTGAGCGTCCTCGGCGATGAAGGCACGCTGCTCGTGCTCGACGCGGGCACGGGGATCCGCCGGCTCGGGGCGAGCCTTCCCGTCTCGCTGCGACGGGTGGATATCCTGCTCACTCACCTGCACATGGACCACATCCAGGGGCTGGGCTTCTTCGCGCCGCTCTATCGCGAGGATCTCGACGTGCACCTCTGGGGGCCGGGGAGCGCCACGCTGCGATTGCAGGCGCGCCTGCGGCGCTACCTGTCCCCGCCCCTTTTCCCGGTGAACCTCTCCGAACTGCCCTGCCGCCTGACTTTCCACGAAGTCCCCGCCGGCGAGAGCGACATCGGCGAGTTCCGCGTCCGTTCGGCCCTGGTGTGCCACCCCGGCCCCACCGTGGGCTACCGGATCACCCGGCCGGACGGCGCCGCCCTCGCCTACCTGCCCGACCACGAGCCCGCCCTCGCCGCCTTGCGCTTTCCGTCGCTGCCCCGGGCGTGGACCTCTGGCGCGGACCTGGCCGCGGAAGTCGACCTTCTCATCCATGATGGGCAGTACAGCACCGCGGAGTACGCGTGCCACTGCGGCTGGGGCCATAGCTCGCTGGAACAGGCTTTCGCCTTCGGCGCACTCGCGGGCGCGAAGCACTTCGTACCGTTCCACCACGACCCGGCCCACACGGACGCCGACATCGACCGGATGATGGCCGAGGCGATCGAGGCGGGCCGGCCGGAATTCCCGGTGACGCCCGGGACCGAGGGGACGACGATCGCCCTGTGAGGCCCGGGCCCGCGTTGGGGCGCCGTCGCCTCGCGTGAAGAACGACGGTCCCATTGCGGTGTGCGGCGGTCCCGGGCCATGATCGATCCACACCCTTCCCGGGCGATCGCCTCCCCCGTCCGTGCGCCGCCACTTCGTCATCGCCCTCGTCGCCCCGCTGATGGCGGGAGGCTGCACCCTGGCCAAGCTCGAAAGCCAGACCCGCGAGTACGACGCGTCCACCGTCTTGGTCGGTCGCGTCGAGACGGGCGCCCACGCCGATGGGCCCATCGTCGTCGGTGCCTACACCCGGGGCGGGCCCCAGCTGCGCCTGGCGCACCAGACCCGGCTGCACGAGCACGGAGGCTACGAGTTGATCGTGCCGCGCGGCGAACATGTGTTGTTCGCCTTCGCCGATCGAAACGGCAACGGCCTGTTCGACGAGGGCGAGCCTGCCGCCCGCCATGCCGGTGGACGCCCGGTGGCGGCCGCGGGCAGCGGCATGATCGGGGGGCTGGACATGGTGCTGGGCGACGGCACGACCGAGGTGCCGCGCCTCGAGCCGGCACCTCGCCACAGCACGCAGGCCGGCGCACCGATCGACCTCGACGCCGACCGCTTCTCGGCAGCCCGCGGACGCGACGGCTACTGGGAACCGCTGGATTTCTTCCGCAGCCAGGGCGGCAACATCCACTTCGTCGAGCCCTACGACCCTTCGCGCACGCCGGTGCTGTTCGTGCACGGCGCCGCCGGCTCGCCGCAGGACTGGCGCCACCAGATCGCGCACCTCGATCGCAGCCGCTACCAGGCCTGGCTGTACTTCTACCCGTCGGGGGCCCCCGTCGAATCGATGTCCCACCTGCTCTACTGGAAGCTGCTGAACCTGCAGTTGCGCTACCGTTTCGAGCGGCTTCAGATCGTGGCCCACAGCATGGGCGGCCTCGTGGCGCGCCGGCTCCTGCTGGACAACGGGGAGCAGCTGCCGCAGGTACGCCGGTTCGTGACGCTCTCCACCCCCTGGGCCGGGGAAGTCACGGCCGAAAGCGGCGTGAGGCTCTCGCCGGCGGTGGTGCCGTCGTGGCACGACATGCGCCCCGACGGCCCTTTCATGCGCTCGCTCTTCGACCGCCGGCTGCCGGCGCACGTCGACTACAGCCTGCTGTTCGGCCATCGCGGCGCCCCGGGCCTCTGGCGACCCAACAACGACGGCACCGTCACGCTCGCGAGCCAGTTGCGGCGCGCGGCCCAGGAAGAGGCGCGGACGATCTTCGGCTATGACGAGGACCACGTGAGCATCCTCGTCTCGCCCCAGGTGACGGCCCAGTTGCAGGGGCTGCTCGCGCGCGACGAGGCGACCGGTGCGGGCGGACGGCTCGACGTGCGACTCGACTACGGCACCGAGCCACGGGTGGGAATACCCTTGCTCGTGCTTCGACCTCTCGATCCCCCCGGCAAGTCGATCGCCGTGGCGATTTCGGCCGCCGAAGGAGGCGCGAGCGTGAGCGCACTGGCGCCGGGACCCTATGAAGCCGGCGTGCTGGCCGACGGCTTCTTGGCGCAGCCGCCTCGGCAATCGGTGAGCATCGGCACCGGGGGACCGTCCGCATTGTCCTTCCGGCTGCGCCCGCAGGGGAGCCTCAACGGCTACGTGGGCGAGGATCGCGCCCGACCGGCCGGCGCCCTGCTCGCCGCCCACGCCGCGCCCCGCATCCTCGGCATCCGCCTGCACGGTCCCGGCGTCGATCGCACGCTCTCGCCCCGCCGGGACATGACCCTGGACGATGCCTACCGGGAACTGCTCGACGGACGCGACCTGGCGTGGGCCTCGGCCTTCACGTTCCAGGGGTTGCCCGAAGGCGAATACGAGCTGGCGATCGAAGCCGCCGGGCGCCCCGTTCATCGCTCTCGTCACCTCGTCGTGCCGGGGCGCAGCGGCCAGGTGGTGCCGATCGTCCTGGCCCCCGAGCGCTGAGTTTCGCGCCAGGTTGCGGCCGTCGCTTCCGGCACGTCGAGGACCCGGATGGCGACGTGCGTCCCGCAAGCGCCTAGCTCGCGATGAAGAGCCTTCGCGGGGACGGCGGAACGAAGAGGTCCTGCAGGTAGACCGCCTCGCCCTTCCGGTCGTACGCGGCGATCTCGAGCACGGCGCCCGAGGTCCGGCGCTTCACGCCGATCGCCTCGCACACCGCGTCCGGGAACGCCTTCACCGACATCGTCTCGACGAAACGCGCGAGCGAGACATGGTGCTCGCTCGCGATGAGGGCCTTCACGTTGGCCCCGTCGAGCTTCGCGGCGCTGGCCCGTGCGAGCGCGGGCAGGCGCCGTGCGTCGAAATAGAGGTGCGTGTAGATCAGGAATTCGCGGTCGATCGAGAAGGTCCGCTCGATGCAGGCGATGTCGCCGGGCGGCAGGACACGCTGCCAGGGTCCCGCGCCCGAAACGCTGCGGCGAGAGACGAACTTCGAGAAGATGGGCAGCAGGCGCCCCTCGTCGTCGAGGAAGCGGCAGTGGTAGAACGGCGCGTTCATGGGCGTCTCGCCCTCGGACACGAACGTACCGGAGCCGTGGCGACGCACCACCAGGCCGTCGTCGGCCAGGGCCCTCAGGGCCTTCTGCACCGTGCCCAGGCTGAGGCCCGTGGCCCTCGCGAACCGCTCCTCCGCCGGAATGCGTTCGCCGGCCTTCCAGGCGCCCTCGGCGATCGAGGCGGCGAGCGCATTCCTCAGGCGCAGGTAGCGGGGAACGCCGGTGTCCGGCCCGCGCATCAGCCCGTGGAGGATAGCCGCCTCCCCGTCGTCCTTGCTCATACGTACGCCGGCCCCTCGATGAGCGGGTAGGCGGCGAGGAACCTCTCGTCGATGGCGACACCGAGCCCGGCCCTTCGTGCGGGCGAACGTTGCCATTCGCATCGACCCGGCAAGGCGGGCTGCACATCTCGTCGCGGAAGGGATTCTCCGCGGCCACGTCCGCCTCGAAGTAGCCGCCGTTGTCGATGGCGCACAGCAGGTGGATGCTCGCGGCCATGTTCACGCCTGTGAGCAGCGTGTGCGGATTCACCGGGAGCTTCCACCCCGAGGCGAGCGCGGCGATGCGAAGCGCCTCCGTGATGCCGCCGGTCTTCGAGAGGTCCGGCTGCAGGATGGTGACGGAGCCATCCTCGATGAGGCGTGTGAATTCCCAGCGCGTGTAGTGATTCTCCCCGGCGGCGAGGGGTACGCGCCCCAACCTGGCCGCCTGCGCGTAGCTGCGATGGTCCTGCGGGGCGAAAGGCTCCTCCAGCCAGCGGATGGCCGCCGCCTCGAAGGCCGGCATCACCGCGCGCACGTCGTTCACCGTGTAGGCCGTGTTGGCGTCGGCGAGCAGCACGAGGTCCGGGAAGGCCTTGCGCACCGCCTCGACGCGGCGGATGTCGTTGGCGACCGTATCGCCCACGCGCAGCTTCACGGCCTTGTACCCGCGCTCGAGAAGCCCCCGGATTTCGTCGCAGAGCTCCGCGGGCTCCTGGTAGCCCAGCGAGATGCCGCCGGCGTAGGCCGGGATGTCCCGCGCCTTTCCGCCCAGCAACCGATACACGGGCCATCCCGTGGCCTTGCCGCGGATGTCCCAGAGGGCGAGGTCGATGCCGCTCATCGCCAGGCACGCCGCCGTGCCCATGCCGTGGCTCGCGAACTGCATCTTGTAGATCCGGGACCACACGCCGTTCACGTCGGTCGCGTCCATGCCGACCACCAGCTGGCGCAACGTGGTGTCGATGAGCTTCGCGATGGCGCCCGGGCAGCGGCCGTGGTGCGCTTCCCCCCAGCCCACGAGCCCGCCCTTCGTCGTGACGCGCACGAGGACGGCGTCGCGCTTCACCGCTCGCCCGATGCCGAGGTGACCGGCTTCTTCACCGGGAAGGACGCGGGAAAGGCGGTGACGTCGGCGATCGTGAAGTCGTGCGCGCTCATGGCTGCTTCCGGTGGCGTTGGAGATGGGCGTCCCACACCGAAGGATTGCACAGGTTGGCGGGGCGCTCGAAGGCGACGAGGCGCACGGCCTCCTCGGCCGCGCCCCGGCTCATGCGCTTCATGCTCTCCTGCGTGATGCCGGCGGCGTGGGGCGTGAGGATGATGTTCTCGAGCGCGAGGAAGGGATGGCCCGGCGGGATGGGCTGCTCTTCGTAGACGTCGACGACGGCGGCGCGAAGGCGGCCTTCGGCGAGCGCCGTCGCGAGCGCGCGCTCGTCCGTCACCGGGCCGCGCGCGACGTTCACGATCGCCGCGCCGGGCTTCATCGTCGCCAGGCGCTCGGCGTTCACCAGGTGGCGCGTCGCGTCGGTGAGCGGGCAGGCGAGCACCACGAAGTCGCTCTCGCGCAGGATCCGCTCCGGCGTCGACACCTCCACGAAGGCGGGCGCGGGCTTGCTGCGCGAGGCGGTGCCGAGCACGCGCATGCGGAAGGCCGCGGAGGCGATTTCCGCGACCCGCGTGCCGACGTTGCCCATGCCGACGATGCCGAGGGTGCGGCCGAAGAGCTCCGTGGATTCGTCCGAGTGCTTGCGGCTCGCGTTCCAGCCGTCCTCGCGAAGCACGCGGTCCATGCGGTGGATCCGGCGCGCGACGAGGAGCATGCCGGCGATGGCATGCTCGGCCACGGCCTCGGCGTTGGAGCCCGGCACGTTGGCCACCGGGACGCCCTTCGCCGTCGCCGATTCCATCGGGATCATGTCGAGGCCCACGCCGTGGCGCACGACGCCGCGCAGGTGGTGGGCGCCGTCGAAGATGTTCGGGGGCAGGAACGCCCGGACCATGAGCACGTCCGCGTCGAGCACCATCCGGTTCAGGGTATCGGGCTTCGCGTCGGGGGCGACCACCACGTCGGCCACGCGCGCGAGGATCTCGACGCCGCTCGGATCGATGGCGTTGGTGAGCAGGACTGTCGGACGGGCGGTGGCCACGCTACTTCACCCGGTACTTGTCGAGGATGGCGCGGTCGACGTCGACGCCCAGGCCCGGCCGCTCGCACACGTCCACGTAGCCGTCCTTGTGCGTGATGGGCTCCTTCGCGAGCTGGTCGCGGAACGGGTTGAAGGTCTGCTCGTACTCCAGCAGCGGCGAGATCGGGAAGAGGCACATCGGCGTCTCGGGGAGCGAGGCGAGGTAGTGGATCGTCGCCGCCAACCCGATGGCCGTGCCCCAGGCGTGCGGCACGCAGGCGATGGCGCTTGCCTGCGCGAGGGCCGCGATCTTCTTGCACTCCGTGATCCCGCCGGCGGCGCACACGTCGGGCTGCACGATGTCCATCGCGCGCGCGGCGAGGATGCGGCGGAAGCCGTACTTGGTGAACTCGTTCTCGCCCCCGGCCACCGCCATGTCGAGGGCCTGCGAGACCTCGACGTACCCGTCGAGATCCTCCGGCGAGACGGGCTCCTCGAACCAGCTCACCCCCAGGCGCTCCAGTTCGCGGCCGATGGTGATGGCCTGCGGCACGGTGAAGGAATGGTTGGCGTCGACCATGATCTCCATGTCGTCACCCACGGCCTTGCGGACGGCCTCGACGCGCGAGATGTCCTTCCTGTGGTTGCCCAGGCCGATCTTCATCTTGATGGCCTTGAAGCCCTGCGCCTGGTAGCCCAGGGCCTCCTCGACCGCCTCGTCGTTCATGCGATCGAAGTTCTTGAAGTAGAACCCGGTGGCGTAGGCCTGCACCTTCTTGCGGAAGGAACCGCCGATCAGCTTGTGCACCGGCTGCCCCAGCGCCTTGCCGATGATGTCCCAGAGCGCGATGTCCACGCCGCTGATGGCGGAGATGGTCATGCCCGAGAGGCCGTAGTCCTTGATCTTGTTGTAGAGCATTTCCCAGATCGGCTCGACGTCGAAGGGGTCGAGTCCGATGAGGGCCGGCTTGTAGACGGACTCGATGATGCTGCGCGAGACCGCCGCGGGGCCGTAGCAGTCGCCCCAGACGACGAGCCCCGAGTCGGTCACGATCTCGACGACGCAGGCACCCTTCGTCTTGTAGTACTGGCCGCGCGCGGACGTGAAGGGCTCGTCGACCTTGACGACGAGCTGGTGGGCGATGACGTCGGTGATCTTCATGGGGCATGTCTCCGGAAGGCAGGGGTCAGTACGCCGGGCCGTTGGCCCAGGGGGAGAAGGGAGCAGGTACGAGGATCCGGTTCTCCTGGTTCAGCAGGAGCGGGACCACCTTGGCCGAATAGGCCTTCCACCGCGGGTCCGAAAGCAGCGTCGCGCGGCGCGCGGCCCGGTCGGCGAGGTCCTCGTAGGCCCACAGGTGGACGATCTGGTTGAGCGTGCCGATCTCGCTCGTGAAGTAGCCCACGAGCTTGCCCAGGATCGGCCGCTGGATGGCAAGCCCCTCGGCCTCGTACATCCGGACGTACTCCAGAGACTTGCCCGGCAGCGCGGTGTAGATGCGTTCCTCGACGATCACGGTGACCCCCCTTGAGCTCTAGTCCTATATAGGAGTAGAGTGCCTCGGCAACCCCGCTCCTGTCAATCCAACTCCCGGAGGAACTCGCCATGAAGACATCCATTCTCGCGCGGGCCGCTGCGGCGATCCTCGCGCTCGCCCTGCCGGCCTCGGCCACGGCGCAAGCCTGGCCCGCCAAGCCGCTCAAGATCATCGTGCCCTACTCGCCCGGCGGCACCACGGACCTCCTCGCCCGCCTCGTGGGCGCCGAACTCGCCAAGCGCCTCGGCCAGCCCGTCGTCGTCGAGAACAAGCCCGGCGCGAACGGCATGATCGGCTCGGACCTGGTCGCCAAGGCCCCGCCCGACGGCTACACGATGGGCATCGCCTCGCCGGGATCGCACGCGGCCAACCAGAGCCTCTACAAGGACATTCCCTACGACACGGTGAAGTCCTTCACGCCCGTGACCCTGGCCGTGTCGGCGCCGATGCTCCTCGTGGCGCATCCCTCGCTCGGCGTGAGCAGCGTGAAGGAACTCATCGCCGCCGCCAAGGCGAAGCCGGGCACGATCAGCTACGCCTCCGGCGGCAGCGGCTCGTCGCAGCACCTGGCGATGGAGTACTTCAAGCTCATGGCCGGGATCGACATGAACCACGTGCCCTACAAGGGCAGCGCGGCCTCGTACCCGGACCTGCTCGGCGGCAACGTGCTGACGGAAATCGACGTCATGCCCACGGCCCTGCCTCCGGTGAAGGCCGGGCGCCTCAAGGGCCTCGCCACCGGCTCCTCGAAGCGGCTTCCCATGCTCCCGGACCTGCCGACGATCGCCGAGTCGGGCGTTCCGGGCTACGAGTACGCGGCGTGGTACGGCTTCGTCGCGCCCGCGAACCTGCCGAAGGATGTCCTCGCGAAACTGAACGCGGAGGTCGTACGCGCGCTGAAGCTCCCCGAGATCGCCGAGAAGCTCTCCGGCGCGGGCGTGATCGTCGTGGCCGGCACGCCGGAGGAGTTCGCGGAGCACATCCGGACGGAAATGGAGAAGGCCGCGAAAGTGATCAAGGCGGCCAACATCAAGCCCGACTGACGGGTCTTTCGCCGGGAGCCGCCATACCCGCTATGCGTGGCGCCGTACGGTGATTACCCCGGCGTTCGCGTATTCCTTTCGGCATGTACCTGTTGCGCCCCGCGGTCCCAGCGTATCCGGGACCCTAGGGCGCCCGTTGGCCGATGCACAACCGAAAGGAATCCCCATGAACCCTTCCATCCTGCTGGCCGCCCTCGCCGCCGGCCTTGCCCTGAGCGGTTGCGAGCGCCCCACTGTCATCACCACGCCGGCACCCGCAGTCGTCGCCGTTCCCGTTCCCGGACCGGCCGGCCCCACCGGTGCGACCGGAGCCCCGGGCGCCGAAGCGCCGAAGGGCGAAACCGGCGCGACCGGCGCGACGGGCTCCACCGGCTCGACGGGCGCACCCGGTTCCACGGGTGCCCCGGGCGCCGAGGGCATGCCGGGCAAGACCGGCAAGCCGGGTGACACGGTCGTGATCGTCCCCAGCACGAAGTAGCCGCTTCGCGGGCAAGGCCAGCACGCCAGCCCGAACCGCAGAAAAGAAAAAGCCCTGAGAGATCAGGGCTTTGAATTGGCGTCCCCACGGGGATTCGAACTTATCCCGGTCTTCACAGCGGACGGTAAGGCTTTTGTTGTCAACAGGTTACAGAAGCCCCGGCAAGCTTGCAGACCTTGAATTGGACCCGCGATGCCCTCCCCCTCTCGCCGATTCTGTCCTCCGAAAGGCAGGGGTCATCATCGACATCTCGACGGCAGCCTCAGCATCAGCCTCATGGGATGAACCGCCGTCGGCTGAAGACCGCACCACTGGCCTGGTTGCCCGGCGCCCGGCGTTTGAGCCGGTCATCGAGAACGGTTTCGCCAAAGCGGTTGGCCAGTAGCGCTTCGCGGTCAATCAAGCAGCCATGGCGGGAATCGGCGTCCGCTCGAAGTTCCCGAGGCGTCCGGGGTCCAAGGTGGGGCAGAATCGGATTGTCCTCAACCGGAGCCCCCCGTGACGTCAGAGACCGCCGCTCGTAGCGGCCCGCGCTACCTCACTACATCCGATCTCGAGGCCCTCGGTCTCACCATCGGCCGCATCGCGGACGTAATCGCTGAAGCCTTCCGCCACAAGGCCGCCGGGCACGTGGTCTCGCCGCCGATGACCTTCTTTTATCGCGACAAGGGCGGCTGGTTCAACTCGATGGTGTGCTCGATCCCCCCGCTGGGCTTCGCGGGCTGCAAGTTCCAGGCGGGCGACTCGACCAACCCGGCACGCGGCCTGCCGTCGATCCAAGGTATGTACATCCTCTGCGAGGACGCGGGCGGGCGGATGGTGGCGATCATCGATGCGCGCTGGTTGACCGCGATACGCACGGCTGCGGTGGGTGCGCTGTTCGCACGGCGCGAAGCGCGGCCCGGCGCGGCTTCGGTGGGGATCCTCGGCTGCGGCGTGCAGGGACGGCTCCAACTCCAGGCGTTCAAGGAAGTCGTGCCGACGATCAGGCGCTGCAAGGCGTATGACACGGACACCGGGCACGGCAGTCGCTATCTCGAGGAGATGTCGGGCCGTTACGGCGTGGAGATCGAGATTGTCGACACCCCCGAGGCGGCCGTACGCGGCTCCGACATCGTCATGAGTTCGGGGCCGATCGCGAAGGCGCGTTCCTGCGCCATCGTGCCGGAACTGCTCGCCCCGGGGAGCCTCTACATATCGCTCGATCGCGACTGCTACGTCTCCGATGCGGCAGTGTCAGCAATGGACCTCGTGTTCTCCGACGATCGCGAGGCGCTTTTCCACGCGAAGGAGCACGAAGCGTCGTTCACGTCCGTTTCGCGCGTCGATGCGGATCTTGGGGAGATCGCGTCCGGCAACGCGGTGACACGGCGTTCGGCGGACGAAAAAATCGCGGTGTTCGTGAACGGGCTCGGCATCGAGGACCTCGCCGCGGCGGTGGAGGTGTTGCGGCGGGCGGAGGAGAAGGATGCCGGGCTCCACCTGCCGCCGCAGTACGGATGAGCTACGCGGCGGCGTCTCGCAGGGAGTGAAGCTCGGCGAGGATTTTCCTTGCGAGGGGAATGCCGTGGCGTTCCGCTTCCCGCCGATTGGCGTATCGGCGTTCCCCGGGCAGCCGCTCCTGGCCCGCGGCCTTGAGCCCCTCGATGAGCGCTTCCACCCTTGAGGCGTAATCGCCTGCGGCGACTTTCGACGGGTCGATGATGATCAGGCACTGCCCGCTTTTCGAGGTCTGCGCGCCGGGAAACGCCGAGCGATCCACCTCGAACGAGAACGCGCCTCCCGTGAGCGCACCGGCCATCAATTCCACCATCATCGAGATCGACGAGCCCTTGTAGCCGCCGAAGGGCAAGAGCGCGCCGCCGTCGAGGATCGCAGCCGGGTCGGTGGTGGGCCGGTGGTCGCGGTCGACGCCGGTGCCGGGCGGCACTTCGCGCCCCTCGATCTGCGCGAGCTTCACGTCACCGAACGCCATGGCGCTCGAGGCCTGGTCGAACACGATGGGATCCGTCCCTTGACGTGGTGCGGCGAAGCTCATGGGGTTGGTGCCGAAGAAGGGCATGTGACCACCGAAGGGGGCGACACGGCTGATGCCGTTGACGAAGGCGATGGCGACGAGGCCCTGGCGGGCGAAGGCTTCCGTGTCGATCCAGAGGGCGCCAAGGTGGTGGGACGCGCGGATGGCAACGAGGCAGATGCCGCCGGCCCGTGCCTTGGCGACGGCGCTTTCCGCGGCGGCGGCGAGGGCCACCTGCGCGAAGCCGTTGCGCGCGTCGACGCGGATGAGCGAGGGCGAGAACTGTTCGACCACCGGCACCGCGTGCACATCGACGTAACCGCTGCGCAGCGTGGAGACATAGAACGGAATCCGAAAGACGCCGTGGCTGTGAGCGCCGTCGCGCTCGGCCATCGCGCAGTTCGCGGCGAGCGTTGCGGCCAGGTGCGCCGGCGCACCATGCCGCGCGAAGATCGCCGAGAGCAACTCGACCAGCTCAGCGAAGGAGATGCGGACGACTTCTCCCGCCTCAGCGTTCATCCCTGGCCTTGGCGAAGGGAATAGGCCGCCGCAAGCCGATCGCCTCGTCGAACGACGGGCGCGTCCACGTCGCTGTCGCGGCGGTGGCGCGTTCGTGTGCGAGGATCGCCTGCTCGTGCTCCAGCGTGCGCGTGATGTCGTCCCAGCCACCCATCAACTGCGCCTTGTCGCCTTCGCCGATTCGGAACGGGAACCACTTGCCGTCGTTCGTGGCGATCGTCTGCTGCGGGAGATCGACGGCCAGCACGCTGCCCGGAGACCGCAGGAGTGCCGCACACAGGGCCGAGACGACCGTCGCATCGACGATCGCGGGCAGGATGCCGTTCTTGATGCAGTTGGTGTAGAAGATGCCGCCGAAACTCGGGCCGACCAACGCGCGGATGCCGGTGTCCTGCAGCGCATAGACCGCCTGCTCGCGGGCCGAGCCGCAGGCGAAGTTCTCCGCGGTCACCAGGATCTTCGCTCCTCGGTACTCGGGCCGGTCGAGCGTGAATCCAGGCTCGGCCGCCGGGCCGTTGCGCAGGTCGTGGAAGAGCACCTTGCTGTAGTCGAACTGGCGCGGCTTCATGATGAAGCGCGCGGGGATGATCTGGTCGGTATCGACATTGGCGCGGTCGAACGGTACGGCGATTCCCTCAATGCGCAGAAAGGGTTCCACGCGTCAGGCCCGCTCGAGCAGCGTGCGTACGTCGCTGATGCGGCCTGTCAGTGCCGCGGCCGCTGCCATCGCCGGTCCCATCAGGTGCGTGCGTGCGCCCTTGCCCTGGCGACCCATGAAGTTGCGATTGGTGGTGGAGGCGCAACGCTTGCCTCCTTCGACGAGGTCTCCGTTCATGCCGAGGCACATCGAACAGCCGGGCTCGCGCCATTCGAAGCCCGCCGCGCGGAAGACGAGGTGCAGCCCCTCGCTCTCCGCCTCCCGCTTCACCTCCTGCGAGCCAGGCACCACGATCGCCGGGACGACGGCCCGGCCGTTGCGCGCGATGGCGGCCGCGGCGCGCAGGTCCTCGAGCCGGCCGTTGGTGCACGAGCCGATGAAGACCTGGTCAATGGCGATGTCGGTCACGCGCATGCCCGGCGCGAGGCCCATGTAATGGAGGGCGGCTTCCGCGCGCGCGCTCTCCTGCGCGGAGCCTGCGTCCTTCGGATCGGGGATCCTGCCATCGACGCGAATCGCATCCTGCGGACTCGTGCCCCAGGTCACGGTCGGAGCGACTTCGGAGGCGGGGATTTCCACTTCGCGGTCAAACACGGCTTCCTCATCGGTGCGAAGCGCCCGCCATTCCGTCACCGCGACATCCCAGTCCTTCCCTTGTGGCGCGAGCGGACGACCCTTCAGGTACGCGAACGTGGTCTCGTCCGGCGCAATGATCGCCGCGCGCGCCCCCGCTTCCACCGCCATGTTGCAGATCGTCATGCGCTGCGCCATGGAGAGCGCAGACACTGCCGCGCCGGCGAACTCCACGAAGTGCCCGATGGCGCCCGCAGCACCGATGCGGTGGATGAGCTCGAGGACGAGGTCTTTCGCATCCACGGCGAGCGCCATACTGCCCGAAAAGGTGACGCGCAGTTTCCTGTACGGCGCCTGCCAGAGCGCCTGCGTGGCGAGCACATGCGTGACCTCGGAGAGGCCGATGCCCAGCGACAGGGCTCCCATCGCACCGTTGGTCGTCGTGTGGGAATCGTCACCCGCGATCAGAATGCCCGGCAGCGTGAGTCCGATCTCCGAGGCGACGATGTGACCGATGCCCTGGCGCGGATCGTCCACGCCTATGTACGCCATGCCCGTCTTGCGCGCGAAGCGGTCGAGGTATTCGATCGCCTCCCGGTTCTCGGCGTTCGGGATCCCGGCTTCGCGATGGTGCGTGGGCACCGTGTGGTCCATTGCGA
Source organism: Betaproteobacteria bacterium (assembly GCA_016711875.1). Lineage (GTDB taxonomy): Bacteria > Pseudomonadota > Gammaproteobacteria > Burkholderiales > Usitatibacteraceae > FEB-7. The sequence continues at coordinate 50,816 of JADJSD010000008.1, forward strand.
GGAATGACTGCTTCGGGCGGCGCACCGTGCGCCCCAACCGCTCCAGCTCCTGGAAGCAGATGAACGAGGTTTCGTTGAGGAAGTGCTGGTCGACGTAGAGCAACGCTTCGCCAGCGACGTTCTCCAGAATGCGATGCCGGGCCCAGATCCTGTCGAAGATCGTGAGCCCCGTCCCGGGCATCAGTCGACCTTGATGTTGGCGTCCTTGGCGATCTTGGCCAGCTTCTCCACTTCGTTTCGGATGAAGGCGGCGAAGTCGTCAGGTGTCGTGATGTCGCGGATGATCGCGTTGTTCTCGATCCATTTCTTCGCTTCCGGCGACTGCATGATGATGTCGATTTCCTTCGCCAGGCGCTCGACGACCGCGCGCGGCGTGCCGGCTGTGGTCACCACGCCGTACCACTCGCTCACGTCGAAACCCGGATAGCCGCTCTCCGCGATCGTCGGCACGTTCGGCATGTTGGGCGCGCGCCTTGCGCTGGTGACGGCCAACGCCTTGAGCTTGCCCGCCTCGACGTTCTTGATGATGGTCGGCACGGCCGCGATGCCCATCGGGATCTGGCCGCCGATCATGTCGACCATCTGGGGACCCGCGCCGCGATAAGGCGTGTGCACGAGCTTGATGTCCGCGCGCCGCGCGAAGAGCTCACCCGCAAAATGGTGCGCGAGGCCCGCCCCTGCGGTCGCGTAGTTGTGGCCTTCGGGCAGCGACTTCACCAGCGCCACGTACTCCTGGATCGTGTTCGCCTTCACCGACGGGTGCGTGCCGATCACGAGCGGAATCTTGCCGATGAGCGCCACGGGCGCCACGTCCTTCACGGGGTCGAACGGCATGTTCGAGCGGATCGCGGGTGAAGAAGCGTGCGTGCTCACGATGACGCCGAGCGTGTAGCCATCGGGTGTGGCCTTCACGACCTCTGTCGTGGCGATAAGGCCGCTGGCCCCGGTCTTGTTCTCGACAACGACGGGAACGCCGAGGGCCTTCGAGAGGGGCGCCTGAAGCATGCGGCCGACCGCGTCGGCGGCACCTCCGGGAGAAAAGCCGACAAGGATGCGGATGGCTTTGTTCGGGTAATCCTGGGCTCCGACGGAGGTGGCGGCGAACGTGAGCGGCAGAAGGGCGAGCAACAGGAGGCGGCGCGTATTCATGTCGTCCTTCGGGGTGTGGGTTTCGACGGCACCGTAGCGGCTTGGCGCTGGATCTCACATCTTCGGGTAATTGGCCCAACGGCTACAAGTCCGCTTCGCGCCGTCAGTCCATGGCCACCTTGCCACACAACTGCCGCATGCCAAAGAAAAGGGCCTACATTTCTGTAAGCCCTTGAATTTACTGGCGTCCCCACGGGGATTCGAACCCCGGTTATCGCCGTGAAAGGGCGGTGTCCTAGGCCTCTAGACGATGGGGACAAACAAACCGGAAGTCACGAGGGCTTCCGGTCGGGTGAAGCGTTGTTCTTGATTCTCTTGTTCGGTTGGTGGAGGTAAACGGGATCGAACCGTTGACCTCTTGCATGCCATGCAAGCGCTCTCCCAGCTGAGCTATACCCCCAACAGAGCCAATGATTATACCGGGGGACCCCGGCGGTTGCCAAGCCGTCCGTTACCCTTGGGCGGCGTGCCGCAGCCTTTCGAGCGCGACGGGCTTGTGCAGGGCAGCGGCGATCGCGTCGATGGCCTTGGTCTGCGTCTTGCGCGTGAGCGCCACCCGCAGCGGCATCATCACCTCGGGCATCTTGAGTCCCCTGGACTTCACGAATTCCTTGAGCGCCGCGCCGATGGCCTCACGCCGCCACTCGACGGAATCGAGATGCACCGCCAGGTCCGCGACGATGCCGCGGCCCTTCACGTCGAGATACTGCGGGACGATGGTGCTGTCCTGGGCGACGGGCTGGGCGAGCTCGTGCAGGAACGCCTCGTGCTCGCCCACGAGCGACCAACTGCCCTGCCCCACTTCGGTCATGGCGACGGGGTCCATGGCTGCCACGATCTCGTCGTGAAGCGCGGGGTTGCGCCGCGCGATGTCCGCCACGAGTTCCGCCGGCGACAGGCGCTTGAGGTATTCGCCGTTCATCCATTTGAGCTTCTCCGGATCCCAGCGCGCCGGCGAACGGCTCACGTGCTCGAGGTCGAACCACGCGACGAGCTGCTCGCGCGAGAAGACCTCCTCGTCGCCGTGGGACCAGCCCAGCCGGGCCAGGTAGTTGACCAGGGCGTCGGGCAGGTACCCCTCGTCGCGGTACTGCAGCACGCTAACCGCACCGTGCCGCTTGGAAAGCCGCTGCCCGTCGGAGCCCAGGATCATCGGCATGTGGCCGAAGGCCGGCATGTCGGCGCCGAGCGCGCGATACAGGTTGATCTGGCGCGGCGTGTTGTTCACGTGGTCGTCGCCGCGGATCACGTGGGTCATGGCCATGTCGAGGTCGTCGACCACGACGCCGAAATTGTAGGTGGGAACGCCGTCGGCACGCAGGATCACGAGGTCGTCGAGCTCGTCATTCGACACCGTGATGGGACCCTTCACGAGATCGTTCCAGGTGACCTCGCCCTCGAGCGGGTTCTTGAACCGGATGACTGCCTCGCGGCCGGGTGGCGGCGTTTCGGTCGAATCGCGCCAGCGGCGGTCGTAGCGGGGCTTCTCGCCGCGGGCGGACTGCGCTTCGCGCATCGCGTCGAGTTCATCCTTCGTGCAATAGCAGCGGTACGCCTTGCCCTCGCGCAGCAGCTGCTCGGCGGCTTCGCGGTACCGGTCGAGGCGCTGCATCTGGTAGAACGGCCCCTCGTCCCAGTCGAGACCGAGCCAGGCCATGCCATCGAGAATGGCCTGCACCGAGGCCTGCGTGGAGCGCTCGCGATCGGTGTCCTCGACGCGCAGGATGAACTTCCCGCCGTGGCGGCGCGCGTAGGCCCAGCAGAAGAGCGCCGTGCGGGCGCCGCCGATGTGCAGGTAGCCGGTGGGGCTGGGAGCGAAGCGGGTGCGGATCATGGATGGGCGAAATTCGGGTGGGTAGCCCGGCATTTTACGGCTTCCGGCACGCTCGCCCCGTGCCTCCGGGACCGAATTCGGATAAAATGCGCGACTCCCGGGTGGTTAGCTCAGCGGTAGAGCACTGCCTTCACACGGCAGGGGTCACTGGTTCGATCCCAGTACCACCCACCAGATGCGAAAAAAGGGCCCCGGTTCGACCGGGGCCCTTTCCATTGGCAGGTTGCGCGCGACCGTCAGCGCGTGAGCCAGGCCTGCGAGCCGGTCTCGGTGCAGCTACCGCCGAAATTCGCGGAATACCACGAGAGAAGCCCCAGGTAGCCGGCTTCGATCTCGTTCATGCCGAAAGTGCCGCGTGCGCCATCCGAGCACGAGACGGTGCCCGTGACCTGGCCCATTCGCCCGCTCTGGATGTAGTTGCCGACGTAATTGCAGCTGCCGCCCCCATTGAGGCTCGTCGTCATGGTGAACGAGTTGTTGGGCGCGTGGGACACGACGGCCGTTCCTGCCGACTCGCGCGGGCCATTGCCCGAGAGGCATCCGCTCACCGTCGTCGAGAGCACCCCGACGTAGGTTCGCGACAGGTTGTTCTGCCGGAACGTCTGGCGCTGGATCGACTTGCTGACGGCCACGCCGTCGATCGTGTAGGCCAGCACGGCTTGCGCCGTCGAACCGAACGTGAGATTCGCCGTTCCGACCGGACGGACGCCCACGTCCGAAGGCGAGAAGGTGCCGGCGCCGAAGTAGGGTCCCGCGAACTCGTAGAGCGTGCCGTCGAACGTGAACGCACTGGCACCGCCTCGCGACTGCATCGCCGTCGCGGCGTACCAACGAACTCGGCTGTCTGCACCGTAGACATAAAGCGTCATGAAGACGATTTCGCCTTGGTGGGCGATATTGGCGCCCCATCCGCTTTCGGCCGGAATCCACCACATGTCACTCAGGTCCGTGCCCCAAGTGTTCGCGGCCTGGATGGCCGGCGCCCAGGCCAGCATGAGGCCGGTGCAGATTGTCGCAAGCAGGCGTTTCATCGTTGCTTCTCCGTCGATGCGTTCATGGAGGCCAATGATGGAGGCCGGGCCGCGCGGTGGTCTGTGCGGTCGCCAACTCACCGTCCCGGATGAGAAAGAGGGCCCGAAACATCCGGGCCCCCTTCCCATTGCTGTCGGCTGCGCTATCGGGTCAGCCAGGCCATCGTGCCCGACTCGGTGCAGCTTCCGCCGAGGCTCGTGGCGAACCGGCCGATGTATCCCAGGTAGCCGGCTTCGATCTCCGACATGTAGAAACTGCCGTTCGCGCCTTCCGAGCAGGTCACGGAACCCGTGATTTCGCCGAGGCGCCCGTTCTGGAGGTAGTTGCCGGAGTAGATGCAGGTCGCCGCTCCGTTGAGACTGGTGGTGATGGAAACGACGTTGTCGGGCGCGTGGGAAACGACCGTGGCCCCGCCATCCACCCGGATCCCGTTGGTGGCACCGCAACCGCTGACCGTGCTCGATTGACTGCCCACGTAGGAGCCGGAAATATTGTTGTCCCGGAACGTCTGGCGCTGGATGGGCTTGCTGATCTGGACGCCGTCGATCGAGTAGTTGAGCGTGCCCTGGCTGACCGAGTTGAATGTGAGGGTCGCCGAGCCCGCGCGGCGTGCGTTTACATTCTGGGGATTGAAAGGCACGGCACCGAAGTAGGGGCCGGCGAACTCGTACATGTCGCCGTCGAAGACCGACGCGCTGGCGCCGCCGCGGGACTGCATGTTCGTCGCCGCGTACCAGCGCATGCGGCTGTCGGGCCCGTAGACATAGAGCGTCATGAAAACGACCTCGCGTTGGTGCGCGATGTTGGCGCCCCAGCCGCTCTCGGAGGGTATCCACCACATGTCGCTGTAGTCGGTGCCCCAGGTATTTGCCGCCCGGGCCACGGGCGCGAAACTGAGGCATGTCGCGAGTACGGTGAAAATCATTGCCAGCAGGCGTTTCATCGGTGCTTCTCCGTCGATCCATGCGTGAGGAAGGATGATGGAACCCGGGGCCGGCAGGGCCGGTGCGGTAGGGCACCGATCGAACCGCCTCGCCGGTAACGTCAACCGGAGTCCGCGGTCGGCCGTTGTGGGAGTTGGCCCGCCCGCTCCAGTTGTGGAACAATACCGGGCCCGCACGCCCACTGACTCAGGAGATCCCCCATGAAGCGTCTTGTCCTTCCCCTCGCCCTCGCCGCCGCACTCGCGGCCCCGGCCATCGCCTGCGCCGACGAGGCCATCGCGAAGAAGAACAACTGTCTCAAGTGCCACGCCGTCGACAAGGCCAAGGATGGCCCGTCCTACAAGGAAGTCGCCAAGAAGATGAAAGGCAAGCCCGACGCCGAGGCGAAGCTCGCCGAGTTCATCCTGAAGGGCGGCAAGGTCGGCAAGGAAGACCATGACCCCATCAAGTCGAAGAGCCCCGACGACGCCAAGGCGCTGGCGAAGTGGATCCTCGCGATGTAGTTCCGGCACGCCCGGAATGAAAAACGCCGGCTCGCGCCGGCGTTTTTTTTGGCCCTGCCGCCGCGGCTACTTGGCGCCGATCGCGAACACCATCGCCTTCTTGATTTCCGGTTCCTTCGCGTCGACCTCGGGGTGGTCCTTGCCCTTCACCAGGACGGCCGTCAGCTCGCCGATCTTGCCCTTGTCGCCCTTGAACTTCTCCTGCATCGCCTTGATGGACGGCGCACCCTTCTTCTTTTTCTCCGGGTCGTGGCACTTGGCGCAGCCCGCGGACTTGAAGGTGGCCTCGTCGGCGACGGCGGGACCGGAAAGACCGAGGGCGAAGACCGTGGTCATGCCCAGGACGACTAGCGACTTCTTCATGAGAGCTCCTTCTCGATTCGGCGCCCGGGGCCCATCCCCGGGGACGCCTTGAACGCGATGCCGCGCCGGTTCAGCCGGGGCGGCGGGTCTCGATGCCGGCCTTCTTCTCGGCGGGCTTCGGTGGCTCGACCGTGAGGTTCAAGCCCGGGTAGGTGCGGCCGTGGCAGGCCGGGTTCGAGCAGAACCCGCCGCCCTTGCGGCCGAACTTCACGTTGCCGTGGCATTTCTCGCAGTTCGGACCGATGTCGTCCGCGTGCGTGTGCATGAAATTGGGGCGCGAATGGCTCGATGGCGGGTCGATGCCCACCTTCTCGGGGATGAGCGAAGCCACGCTGCCGTCGCCGTTCTCGCGAACGACCTTGGGCAGGTTGTGGCAAAGCGTGCACTGCAGCCGGATCGATTCGCCCTTCTCGTTGTAGTGCTTGCCGTCGTGGCAGCGGAAGCAGCCCGGCGTGTCGGTGTGGCCCAGGTGGTCGGGGAAGGACTTCCAGCTGAATCCCTTCTCCTGGAACGAGACGTTGACGAGCAGTTCCTTCATCGCCTTGTTGAAGAGCTCTTCCTTGGGCTTCATCTCCGGGGGCGTGGCCGCCTTGGCCGCCGATTCGGCCAGCAGCTTGTCGATGGCGGCCGCACGCTCCTCGGTCTTGCCGTTCACCTTTTCACTCGCGGTGATGAGTGCGATGGCGCGCGACTTGGTGGCCGGGAGGCCCCGGTCGATCTTGCCGGTTCGGATCAGCTCGTCGACCAGGAACTCGGGGTTCTCGAAGGGGTGGCCTGCCGAGTTGTGGCAGTCGTAGCAGGCCATCGTGCGCTTCTCGGCGCCCGACATCTGGGCGGCCGTCGCCTTCGAGTCGGCGTCGATGTAAGTGACCTTCGTGCCATCCGGGCGCTTCACCTGCACCCACGGGATCTCGCGGCGCTGCGGGTCCAGCGAGACGAACTCGACCTCGTTCATGACGTGCCAGTGCACGCCCTTGGCCGAGGATTCGCGCACGGCGCCCACGCCCGTGTGGAGCACGAGCGTGGTCTTGGCCTCGCTGCTTTCCGGGTCGGTGCCGTAGCGGACCTTCGTGGCGATGGAATCGTGGTGCTCGGCCGAAGGCCAGTGGCATCCCTCGCAGGCCTCGCGCGACGGGCGAAGCGTGCTCGAGTGCAGGGGACGCTCGTAGCCGACGATCATGCCCCACAGTTCCTTCATGTGCGTGGGCTTGAGGGCCATGAGCTTCAGGGTGGAGACGCGCCCCATGTGGCATTCGACGCAGTTGACCCGGGCATGGGAGCCGGTGGCGTGCGCCCGGATCTCCTCGGGGTGCACGTCATGGCACATGGTGGCGCAGAAGTGGTTGCTGTTCGAATACTCCCACCCCGCGATGCCCGCGACGGTCGCGACCGCGACGCCGATCAGGACGGCGGCGACGGCCGTGATGCCGCCCACCATGAAGGTGCGCTTGCCCAGTGAAAACTTCATCGATCGATTCTCCTTTTATTGGCTGTCCGGAGCTATCCCGGGCCCCTTGCCGTGCCGCACTTGCGACGATGCCACGGAACCGGTGTCACCGGTCCCGTGGCATGCATGATAGCCCGCGCAGCGTCCCTAGAGGATGACGCTGTAGACGATGAACACGATGGTGAGGGTGCCCAGGATCACCGCGGTGCCCCCCACGTACCAGCCGAAGTACTTCGCGAGGTTCGACGGGGGCGTGGCCTCGATCGCCGCGAGCCCGCCTTCCTTCACGAGGCGTTCGTATTCCTTGGTCCGCTCCTCCTTGAGCTCGTGCTCCGGAATGCGCCCGGTGAAGATCACGAGGTCCATGGGGAACTTCTCGGGCCGGAGGTGCCCGTTGAAGAAATGGATGGTGAAGATGAAGCCGACCGCGAGGAGCGCCTCCTCGCCGTGCACCACCGTCGCGATGTTGAAGATCCAGCCGGGCAGCACCTGCGAGAACACGGTCGGGAACCAGAGCATGAGACCCGAGCCCCCGATGATGAACATGCCCCAGAAGACCGCCCAGTAGTCGAACTTCTCCCAGTACGTGTAGCGATCGAACGTGGGACGCGGCCCGGCGCCGACGAACCAGCGCACGTGCCGGTAGGCATCGATGATGTCCTGCGGCTGCGGCACCATCGATTTCGGGCCCCAGAGCGTCCCGAGGATGCCGTTCTTCGTGACCGCCTCCACGAAGACACGCACCACGTGCCCCGCGAAGACCACGATCATGATGGCGGCGCAGACGCGGTGGATCAGGGCGCAACCGCTGAAGCCGCCCAGGAGCTTCGCCAGGGACACGGCCCAGGCGTGATCCGCGAAGAGCGGCGGCAAGCCCGTGATCGTGCAGCCGATGAACGTGATCATCAGCAGGGCGTGCATCGCCCGGTCGATGCGGTCGAAGCGCTGGTAGTACTTGTGCTTGGGCACCGCCGCAGCGGCGGGAATCGACGTGGCAGCCATCAGGATTTCTCCTCGGTCCGGCCCGCGCGACGCGCGGAGACGACCTTGATCGAGCGGTAGAGCCAGAGCAAGGTGTGCAGCCCGAAGAAGCTGAACACGCCCGCCAGCAGGAACTGCATGAACTTCGTCGTGTAGTAGAGGGCCGGTCCGCTCTTCAGGCTGTGCTTGTCGGCATGCGGCTCGAACTTGACGAAGTTCGCGTTGGCCTTCGGGTGGCAACCCTGGCAGGTGGCCAGCAGGTTGCGTTCCGATATCTTGGATTCGGGGTTGTCCTTCCTCTGGATGTCGTGCGAGCCGTGGCAGGCCGCGCAGGTGGCCACGCGCGCGTAGCCCAGGTCCGTCACTTGCCCGTGGTACGTGTCCCGGAAGGTCTTGATGTAGTCGAGGTGGCAGTCGCCGCATTCCTTGACCACGTCCACCTGCCACTTCGGCAGGTCGTGCTTCTGGACGCCGTGCGCGCCGTGGCAGTCCGTGCAGTCGGGGGCCGCCTTCACGTTCTGGGACTTCATCTTGCCGTGGACGCTGCCCAGGAAGGCCTTCTTGGCCTTCGAGTGGCACGTGCCGCAGGTTTCGACGATCTTGCCCTTGGCGACGTTGCTCTCGGGGTCGGACTTCGGCCGCATGTCGTGCGCGCCGTGGCAGTTGGTGCACGTGGGCGCCTTGGACTTGTCCTTGCCGTGCACGGACTCGCCGTGGATGCTGTCGTGGTAGAGCTTCGCCACGTTGCCGCCCGGCATCTTCTCCTTCTTGATCATCGCGTCGTTGCCGTGGCAGGCGCCGCAGGTCACGTCCATGTTGACCTTGTGGACCTTCGACTTGGGATCGTCCGACTTGCGGATGTCGTGCGCGCCGTGGCAGTCGACGCAGGTCGCCGCGGCGCTCTTGCCGCCCGCCTTCGCCTTGCCGTGGATGGTCGTCGCGTACTCCGCGGCCTCCTTGTCGTGGCAGGAGGCGCAGTCGACCGCTTTCACCTTGCCATGGGGCGCCTTGTCGGGGTTCTCGATCTCCTCGTGGCAGGCGAGGCACTTCTTCTTGCCCTTCGCGTGGACCGATCCGCCGAAAGCCTCCGGATCGACCTTGGCGCTCTTGCCGGAGGCGGTCTTTTCCGTGGTCTTGGCGTGGCACTCGATGCACTCGTCGGCGCCGGCCGCGTGGGCCGCGGGCAGGAAGCCCAGTGCGGCCAGGAGCAACGTGATTCCAATCGCTTTCATTGCAGGGTCCCGGATTCGAGCCATCGGCGGACCGCCCCGCGGATCGGGGCTGCGACGCGTGCCTTGTGGACAGGCGCGATCCCGCATGGCTTCCATCGGTGCCCAAGGTGCCATGGGAGCTCTACCCCGGTTGACATGGGTCAATGGGGCTGGGAGGCCTCGGCCGAGGGATCAAACCCGCCTGTCGGCGCCCGGCGTAACATCGGACGCATGAGGATTCGATTCTTCGGCGCGGCGCGCGAGGTGACCGGTTCCTGCTTCCGGGTCGACGCCGAAGGCGTGAGCTTCCTCGTGGATTGCGGCCTTTTCCAGGGAGGCCGCGAGGCCCCGGCCAAGAACCGCGCTTTCCCGGCCTTCGACCCGGCGACGCTCGACTTCGCGGTGATCACCCACGCGCACCTGGACCACTGCGGCCTCCTGCCGCGCCTCGCCGCGCGCGCCCCGCGCCTGCCCGTCTATGCCACGAAACCCACGGCCGACCTCCTGCCCGTGATGCTGCGCGACAGCGCGCACATCCAGGGGCGCGAGGCCGCCCATGGCGGCCGGCGGGGCGAACGCGGCGCGCCGCCCCTCTACGGCATGGAGGAAGTGGTGCGCGCCCTGCGTCTCGTGAACGCCATTCCCTACAGGGTCGAGGTAAGGCCGCATCCTCTCGTCCGCCTGCGCTTTCTCGACGCCGGGCACATCCTGGGCTCCGCGATCGTGGAACTGAAGGTGCGCGAGGGGCGGCGAGAGCGGCGGCTGGTCTTTTCCGGCGACCTCGGCCAGCCCGCGCGACCGATCGTCCACGACCCCGAGCGGCCCCCGCCGGCCGACGTCCTCGTGATGGAAGCCACCTACGGCAACCGCCTGCACAAGTCGATGGAGGCGACCGTGACCGAACTCGTGACGGCGATCGACGACACGATCGTCCGGGGGAAGGGCAATCTCGTGGTGCCGGCCTTCGCGCTCGGGCGCACGCAGGATCTTCTCGTGCTCATCGACCGGCTTTGCGGCAGCGGCCGGCTGCCTCCGCTCAGCGTCTTCGTCGATTCGCCCCTGGCTCGCGAGGCGACGGACGTGACGCTGCTGCACCAGGAGGTCCTCGACGACGACGCCTGCCGCTTCGCCGAACGCCTGCGCAAGGGGCGCCTCCCGTTTTCCCTTCGCTTCACCGCCACGCCCCAGGAATCGATGGCCCTCGGGCGAATCCGCTCGGGCGCGATCCTGATCGCCGCGAGCGGCATGTGCGATGCCGGCCGCGTGCGCCATCACCTGCGCGCGAACTTGCCCAGGGAGGCGTGCGCGGTGCTCTTCACCGGCTTCCAGGCGGGAGGCACGCTCGGGCGCCGTCTCGTGGACGGGGCCCGCAGCGTGCGGCTCTTCGGCGAGACGGTCCCGGTGCGCGCCCGCATCCTCACGCTGGGAGGGCTCTCCGCCCACGGGGACCAACGCGCCCTCCTCGCCTGGGCCGCGGGACTGAAAGCCGCCCCCGAACGGGCCTTCATCGTCCACGCCGAAGAGCAGACCGCCTGCCTCTTCGCTCAGGCGCTCGCCTCCGCCTACGGCTGGCCCGTGGCCGTGCCCCGCGCGGGCGAGACATTCGAGATCTGAACCCCGGCGCCCCGGGGCTGCGCGAAGAGCGCGCCGAAGCGTCCGCCGGGGCGCGGATTCACCGGGCCCCGAGCCCTGCTATCCTTCGGGCGCGATGACCGAGGAAACACCCCCCCCGAACGCCGACGACGCGGCCATCGACCGATGGCATGAAGCCGCCGTGACCGCCGGCCTCGGCGTGTTCGACCGCGACCTCGTCGCCGGGAGCGTCTACCGCTCCCCCGAGCTGCTCGCACAGTGGGATTACGACGCCTCCACCGCCGACCGCCCCGCCGACGCCAAGGCGGTCATCCACCCCGACGACCGGGCGCGCTACGAAGGCCGGCTCGTCGACATCGATAGCGGGGCGGCCGACTCGACGCGCATCGAGCTGCGCATGCGCGCCCGCGACGGCTCCTGGCGCTGGGTGCGCTGGACCGCACGGATCGCGGGGCGCGACGCGAATGGCCGGGCGACCCGCGTCATCGGATCCGTCGCCGACATCCACGAGCTGCACGAGGCCGCCGAGCGGGCGCAGGAGAGCCAACTGCGCCTGCAGGGCATCGTGGATTCCGCCATGGACGCGATCATCTCCATCGACGAGGCGCAGCGCATCACCCTGTTCAACCGCGCGGCCGAGCGCATCTTCGGCTACGGCGCCGGCGAGGTGATGGGACAGCCGCTCACGATGCTCATGCCCGATCGCTTCCACGAGAGGCACCCGACGCACGTCGACGGGTTCGGCCACACCGGCATCTCCAGCCGCCCGATGATGTCCCAGCGCATCGTCTCGGCGAAGAGGAAGGGCGGCGAGGAGTTCCCGATCGACGCGTCGATCTCCCAGTCGAGCCTGGGGCATGGCCGCATCTTCACCGTCATCCTGCGGGACGTATCGATCCGCGAGCGAACGCAGCGCGAGCTCGCCCAGGCCCGCGAGGACCTGCGCGAGCTCTCGGTCGCCTCGCGCACGGCGCGCGAGCAGGAAAACAGCCGCATCTCGCGCGAGCTGCACGACGAGCTCGGCCAGAACCTCACCTCGCTCAAGATGGACCTCGCCTGGCTCGAGGCCAACACGCCGGCCGACGAATCACGCGTGCGGCGCACCCTCGTCGCGATGCGATCCGTGCTCGACAGCACCGTGGCGGCCACGCGCCGCATCTCGGCGGACCTTCGCCCGCTCATGCTGGACGACCTGGGGCTCGCCGCCGCCCTCGAGTGGCTCGTGGAGGAGACGGCGCGGCGCCATGGGTTCGACGTCGACCTCCAGGTCGATGAGCTCTCGGCCAACATCGCCGAGCCCCTCGCCTCGCAGATCTACCGCATCGTCCAGGAAAGCCTCACCAACGCCGGGCGCCACGCCGCGGCGCGCAACGTGCGGGTGCACGTGCGCGCCATCGGGCCGGAGATCCACCTCGACGTGCAGGACGATGGCCGCGGCATCGCGCCGGACGACCTGCGCAAGAAGGGGTCGTTCGGGCTGGTGGGCATCCGCGAGCGCGTCTACATCCTCGCGGGCTCGGTGGAGATGCGCGGCGACCCCGGCCGGGGCACCGCCATCCACGTGCGCCTGCCGATCCCGGCCGAGGCCGGCTCATGAGCACGCGCGTCGTCATCGCCGACGACCACACCATCGTCCGCGAGGGCCTGCGACGCATCCTGGAGGGCCAGGATGGCATCGAGGTCTCCGGCGAGGCCGTGAACGGCCACGAGGTGATGGAACGGGTGCGGGCCGGCGGGTTCGAGCTGCTCCTGCTCGATCTCTCCATGCCCGGCAAGAGCGGGATCGAGCTCATCAAGCAGGTGCGCGACGAGGCGCCCCGGCTACGCATCCTGGTGCTCACCATGCACGAGGAGGACCAGTACGCCGTGCGGGCGATCCGCGCGGGGGCCCAGGGCTACCTCACCAAGGAAAGCGCCCCCTCGCAGCTCGTGTCGGCCATCCGCCGCATCGCCGAAGGCCGCCCCTACATCAGCGCCAACGTCGCCGAGCAACTCGCCCTCGACGTGATGCCCGGCAACGACGAGGAGCCCCACAAGCACCTCTCCGACCGCGAGTTCGAGATATTCCAGCTCCTGGTGGGCGGGCGCGGGGTTTCCGAGATCGCCGGCCAGCTGCACCTGAGCGTGAAGACGGTCAGCACCCACAAGACGCGCATCCTGCAGAAGATGAACGCGCAGTCCGTCGCGGATCTCGTCCGGTACGCCATCCGGCACCGCCTGTCCCCCGACTCTCCCTCCGGCTGAACCGGTTGCCGGGTAGGAATCGTCCTACCCCTCAGGCGAGGCAGGGTCCTACAGCGCGAATCAGCCGTGGCCGATACCCGGCGGCCGTGTCGCCCGCGATACTGCGGTCATGTCTCGACGCCCTCTCTCCCGGAACCCGCGATGAACCTGTTCATCGTCGAGGATTCCATCCCGGTCCGCGAACGCCTCCTGCGCACCCTGGAGGGCCTGGGCGACCTCGAGATCGTCGGAACTGCCGAGGATGTCTCCCCGGCCATCGAGGCGCTCTCCAGCGCGCCGCCCGACGCGCTCATCCTCGACCTCCAGCTGCCCAGCGGCAGCGGCCTGCAGGTGCTGCGGGCGGTTCGCGCCAAGCTGCCGAACATGCGCGTGATCGTCATGACCAATTTCGCCGCCGAACCCTACCGCAAGGCCGCGCTAGCGGCCGGCGCCGAGGTGTTCCTCGACAAGTCCGCGGACTTCGCCCGCGTGCGCGACATCCTTTCCGCCTGGGGCGCCGATTGCCGACGCGCCCTGGTCCACTGAATCCCCCGATGTCCACCCGAAAGGAAAAGCCCATGAGCACCGTCCGAGCCCCGAGCCAAGCGGATGCCCATCGATCCACCCTGGCCGAAGCCTGCCGCCTGCTGCGCCTTCCGGAGGTCACCGGCGCGAGCCAGGTCGACACGACGTTCCTGCACCGCCGCCTGAAGGCCGGCCAGCGCCTCACGTCCCAGGGCGAACCGTTCGAGGCCTTGTACGTGGTCGCCGAGGGCTTCTTCAAGACCTTCGTGGCCGACGAGACGGGCAACCAGCTCGTGCTCGGCTTTCCCCTCCAGGGCGACCTGGTCGGCGCCGACGGCCTGTGCAATCACCGCCATGCGTCCTACGCGGTCGCCCTCACGGACGCCGAGGTGGTCGTCGTGCCGTTCCGCTCGATCGCGAACCTCGGCCGGTCGCTGGACGACTTCGAGCAGCTCATCTACCGGGCCATCAGCCGTGAACTGGTGACGGATCACGCGCTGCGCTCGCTCATCGGGACGCTGGGCGCCGAGGCCCGCGTCGCGCGCTTCCTCGCGCTCTTCGCCGAGCGTTGCGGCAAGGCCGGCCACGCCGCCGAGCGCTTCACGCTGCCGATGACGCGCCAGGAAATCGGCAGCTACCTCGGCCTCACGCTCGAGACCGTGAGCCGCGCCTTCTCGGCCCTCGCCGATGCCGGGCTCATCACCGTGGCCCAGCGCGAAATCGGGCTCGCCGACATCGAACAGCTGCGCACGCTCCAGAAGCTGCACCCGAACGCCGCCGGCCGCAGCACGGGTCGGCGAGCCGCCGATCGCCCCACCCGCCGCAACGTGACCTGGATGGACATGCTGGGCGCGGCTGCCTGACCTTTCAGTCTCCTCTCGCCGCGCCTTCGCGCGCGGCCTTCCCGGAGGCAGCCTTGCGCTGCCTCCTTTTCTTTCAGCCCGGCGGGGGCTCATCCCGCGCGCCTTCCGGGCGCAGCAGGACACCACTCGCCACGACCGAAAGCACGCGTCGCGCATCCCGGGTCCGGCCGCTCGCGACGGCGGGATCGGTCGCGACGGCCTGGCGCAGGTGGCCCGTCACGGCCGCAATGCGCGGTCTCAGCGAATCGGGGATGCGCTTGCGGTGGTTCCAGCCGCTCGCGAGGGATTCCTCCATCCGGCCGATCTCGTCCAGCAACGTTTCGCGTTCTTCCTGGGTGAGCGTGGCGCGTCCTTCGGCGAACTCGCGCGCCCCCACCTCGAGGGCGTGCAACGCCTGGCCCACCGCCTCCTCGAGGCCCTGCCACGCGCTGCGATAGGTGTCGCGCACGGGCGCCGTCGGCGTCACGTCGACGCTGCCGATGCCCTCGCCGATCGTCCTCGCGACCGCGGCGATGTGCGCCGCCGTGAGCTGCCGGCTGCGCAAGGCGGTGAGGGCGACGTCGCGCACGGCCTCGCGCACGGTGGGCGAAGCCACCGCGTTGCGCGCGCTGCGAAGCAGGTCGTCGTCGGAGCCGGGGCGTGACATCGGGGTCGTGAGGAGCGGCAGTCGGGATTGCGCCACCTTGTGACCGAGCCTAGAACATCGATCCCGGAGGCGATTGCGCTAGATCAACGGCGCCCCGCTGCGGCGATTGCTGCACCGCACCGAAAGCGCGAACGGCATTCGGATTAGAATCCGGCGACCCGCCGCCGCTGTACCCATTCCGAAAAGTCCCAAGCGCCACGCCTAAGGAGGAGAACCGATGGGCAATCCCGTAGCTTTCACGGTGAACGGCCAGGCCGTCACCGCGGACGTCGAGCCGCGCACGCTGCTCGTCACGTTCCTGCGCGAGCACCTCTCGCTCACCGGCACCCACGTGGGCTGCGACACCGCCCAGTGCGGGGCGTGCACCGTCCTTCTCGACGGGCGCGCCGTGAAGGCCTGCAACCTCCTCGTGGTCCAGGCGCAGGGAGCGAAGGTCACCACCATCGAGGGCCTTTCGGACGGCGATGCGCTGCACCCGATGCAGGCCGCCTTCAAGGCGCACCACGGCCTGCAGTGCGGCTTCTGCACCCCCGGCATGGTGATGTCCGCGGTCGAACTCGCCGGGAAGGTGAAGGACCCGACCGACGAGCACGATCCGCGAGGCGCTCGACGGCAACATCTGCCGCTGCACGGGCTACCACAACATCGTGAAGGCCGTGAAAGCCGGCCTCGCCAACGCCGGATAGGAGGCCTCCATGACCGACCTCACCATCGGCAAGTCCGTCCTGCGCAAGGAGGACGCCCGCTTCCTCACCGGCTCCGGCCAGTACACCGACGACGTGGTGATGCCGCGCCAGTCGTACGCGTATTTCCTGCGCTCGCCCTACGCCCACGCCGCGATCAGGGGCGTCGACCTCGCGGGCGCCCGCGAGATGCCCGGCGTCCTCGCGATCTACACCGGCAAGGACCTGCCGGACGCCGTCGGCGGCCTGCCCTGCGGGTGGCTCATCACCGGCACGGATGGCCAGCCCATGAAGGAGCCGAAGCACCCGCTCCTCGCCCAGGGCAAGGTGCGCCACGTGGGCGACCCGGTCGCCATGGTGGTGGCCGACACGTTCCTGGCCGCCAAGGATGCCGCCGAGCGCATCGAGGTGGATTACGAACCGCTCCCGGCGGTGGTCGATGTGCGCGATGCGCTCGCCGCGGGCGCGCCCGCCGTGCATGCCGAGGCGCCGGGAAACGTCTGCTACGTGTGGGCCCTGGGGGACAAGGCAGCCACGGATGCGGCGTTCGCCAGGGCGGCGCATGTCACGACGCTCGAGTTCATCAACAACCGGCTCATCCCGAACGCCATCGAACCGCGGGCCTGCAACGCCTCGTACGCGAAGTCGGATGATTCCTACACGCTCTACGTGGCGAGCCAGAACCCGCACGTCGAGCGCCTGCTGATGACGGCCTTCGTGCTGGGCCTCCCGGAACACAAGGTGCGCGTCATCGCGCCCGACGTGGGTGGCGGCTTCGGTTCGAAGATCTACCTGTACGCCGAGGAGACGATGTGCGTCTGGGCCTCGAAGCTCGTCGGGCGCCCCATCAAGTGGACGGCCGAAAGGAGCGAGAGCTTTCTTTCCGACGCGCACGGCCGCGACCACTTCACCAAGGCCGAGCTCGCGCTGGACAAGGACGGGAAGTTCCTCGCGATGCGCGTGGACACCAAGGCATCCATGGGCGCTTACCTCTCCACGTTCGCCTCCTGCATCCCGACGATCCTCTATGCGACGCTGCTCGCGGGCCAGTACACGACGCCGGCCATCCACGCCCAGGTGACCGCCGTCTTCACGAACACGGCCCCCGTCGACGCGTACCGCGGCGCCGGCCGCCCGGAGGCCACTTACGTCGTCGAGCGCCTCGTCGCGACGGCCGCCCGGGAGATGAAGCTCTCGCAGGACGAGATCCGCCGCCGCAACTTCATCCGCACCTTCCCCTACGCGACGCCCGTCGCGCTCACGTACGACATCGGCGACTACGACGCCTGCCTCGACGGCGCCATGCAGATGGCCGACGTGGCCGGATTCCCGGCGCGCAAGGCGGAAGCGGCGAAGCGCGGCATGCTGCGGGGGCTGGGATACTCCTCGTACATCGAGGCGTGCGGCCTCGCGCCCTCGAACATCGCCGGCGCCCTGGGCGCGCGAGCCGGTCTCTATGAAGCCGGGGAAGTGCGCGTGCATCCCACGGGCAAGGTCACGGTGTTCACCGGTTCCCACAGCCACGGCCAGGGCCACGAGACGACCTTCTCGCAGGTCGTCGCGGATCGTCTCGGCATCGGCGTGGACGACGTCGACGTCGTGCATGGCGACACGGGCCGCATCCCGTTCGGGATGGGCACGTATGGTTCGCGCTCGCTCGCCGTCGGTGGCACGGCCATCGTGAAGGCGCTCGACAAGATCGAGGCCAAGGGCCGCAAGATCGCCGCGCACCTCATGGAGGTGAGCGACACGGACGTCGAGTTCAAGGACGGCCGGTTCACGGTGAAGGGCACGGACAAGCACGTGCCTTTCGCGCAGGTGGCCTTGACGGCCTACGTCCCGCACAACTACCCGCTCGACAAGCTCGAGCCCGGCCTGGACGAAACCGCCTTCTACGACCCGACCAACTTCACCTACCCGGCCGGCACGCACATCTGCGAGGTGGAGGTCGACCCGGAAACCGGTACCACGAAGATCGTGAGCTTCACCGCCTGCGACGACTTCGGCAACATCGTCAACCCGATGATCGTCGAGGGCCAGGTGCACGGCGGCCTGGCGCAGGGCATCGGGCAGGCGCTGCTCGAAGGCTGCGTGTACGACCGGGAGTCGGGGCAGCTCCTCACCGGCACCTACATGGACTACGCCATGCCGCGCGCCGACGACCTGCCGAACTTCAAGGTCGACACGCGCGTGACGGCCTGCACGCACAATCCCCTCGGCGTGAAGGGCTGCGGCGAGGCGGGCGCCATCGGCGCGCCGGCCGCCGTGATCAACGCCCTGTGCGACGCGCTGGGCGTGAAGGACATCGAGATGCCGGCCACGCCGGAACGCGTCTGGCGCGCCGCCCGCGCGGCCCGGGCCTAGGGAGAACACCATGCACGCCTTCAAGTACCACAAGCCGGACACCCTGGCCGCCGCCCTGGGCGGCGATGGGGACGACACCCGCTACCTCGCCGGCGGGCAGTCGCTCGTCGCGGGAATGAAACTGCGCCTCTCGCAGCCTTCCGACGTCGTGGACCTGGCCGGCCTCGCGGAACTGCGTGGCATCCGGGCCGACGCCGCGACGGTGAGAATCGGGGCGATGATGCGTCACGCCGAGGTTGCCGCTTCCGCCGATGTCCGATCGCGCATCCCCGCGCTCGCCGATCTCGCCGGAGGGATCGGCGATCGCCAGGTACGCAACATGGGCACGCTCGGCGGATCGCTCGCCAACAACGACCCCGCCTCGGACTACCCCGGTGCGGTGCTCGGCCTTGGCGCCACGATCGTCACCTCGCAGCGGCGCCTGGCGGCCGACGACTACTTCATCGGCCTCTACGAGACGGTGCTGGAGCCGCGCGAGGTCATCACCGCGGTCGAGTTCCCGGTGCCGGCGAAGGCCGCCTACGTGAAGTTCAAGAATGCGGCCTCGCGCTTCGCGCTCGTCGGCGTGTTCGTCGCGCAGACGGCGGCCGGCGTGCGCGTGGCGGTGACGGGCGCCGGCGGCGCCGGGGTCTTCCGCGTCGCGGAAATGGAACAGGCCCTCGCGAAGCGCTGGTCGCCGGAGGCCGTGAAGTCGATCGCGGTCGCCTCCGACGACCTCACCTCGGACATCCACGCGAGCGCCGAGTATCGCGCCCACCTCGTGTCCGTGCTCGCCGCCCGCGCCGTGGCCGCGGCCGGCTGACGCGCCCCGTGACACCCGCCTGCATCGACGAGGTCGAGCAACTCCTCGCCGCGGGCGGGTACGTCGCGGGCCGGCGGCTCGCGACGGCCGTCTTCCTCGCACTGCGCCTCGGTCGTCCCCTGTTCCTCGAGGGCGAGGCCGGCGTGGGCAAGACGGAACTGGCCAAGGTGCTCGCCGCGACGCTCGGACGCCCCCTCGTTCGGCTGCAATGCTACGAGGGGCTGGACGTCTCGAGCGCGGTCTACGAATGGAACGTTCCGAGACAGATGCTGGCCATCCGGCTCGCGGAGGCCTCGGGCACCGCGGCCGGCGGCACGTTCGCGAAGGATCTCTTCTCGCGCGAATTCCTGGTCGAAAGGCCGATCCTCAAGGCGCTGGAAGCCGGGCGCGACGGTCCACCGGCGGTGCTGCTCGTCGACGAACTCGACCGGGCCGACGAGCCCTTCGAGGCCTACCTGCTCGAGGTGCTCTCCGACTTCCAGGTGACGATCCCTGAATTGGGGGCGATCGCAAGCCCCGTGCCCCCGCTCGTCGTGCTCACGTCCAACCGCACGCGCGAAGTGCACGACGCCATCAAGCGCCGCTGCCTGTACCACTGGGTGGATTACCCGAGCGCGGAGCGCGAACTCGAGATCCTCGCCCGCAAGGCGCCGGAGGCGGCCGAGGCGCTCTCGCGCGAGGTCGTCGCCTTCGTGCAGCGCCTGCGCGGCCTCGATCTCTTCAAGTCGCCCGGTGTCGCCGAGACCATCGACTGGACGCGCGCGCTCATGGCGCTCGACGCCGTGGCGCTGGACCCCGCCACGGTGGACGACACGCTCGGCGTGCTCCTCAAGTACCAGGACGACATCGCGCGCCTGCAGGGTAGCGAGGCCGCCGCCCTCGTGCGCGAGATCCGCGCCCGGGTCGGCGCCTGAGGGACCGGGCCATGGCCGGCCGCCTCGTCGAGAACGTCCTGCATTTCGCGCGCGTGCTGCGCGGCGCGGGCATTCCCCTCGGCACCGACAAGGTCATCGAGGCATCGCGGGCGCTCGCGATCGCCGGCGTGGAGCGGCGCGCCGACTGGCACGCCACGCTCTCGGCGCTTTTCCTCACCCGGCACGAGCAGCAGGCCGTCTTCGACCAGGCCTTCGACGTCTTCTGGCGCGACCCGGCGCTCGAGGAAAAGATGATGAGCCTGCTCCTGCCCAAGGTGCGCGGCCGCACGCCCTCTCCGGATGCGGACGTGAGCGTTCGGGTCGCGCAGGCCTTGCTGCCCTCCCGCGCAAGGCCGCCCCGCGAGAATGCGCCCGACGAAGTGACAATCGACGCGACGCTCACCTTCTCGCCCGGGGAGCGATTGCGCCGCCTCGACTTCGAGCAGATGACGGCCGCGGAATGGGCCGAGGCCCGCGCCCTCATCCGCCGGCTCGTGCTTCCCGTGCCGCGGATCACGACACGCCGCTTCTGCCCGAGCCCTGCCGGCGGCACACCCGACCTGCGCGCGGCCCTGCGGCGCCTCGCCCGGGACGGCGGCGAATTCGTGCGCCTGCCGCGAAAGCGGCGTCGCGAGAGCGCCCCGCCCCTGGTGGTGCTGTGCGACATCTCGGGGTCGATGCACCGCTACACGCGGATGTTCCTGCACTTCCTGCACGCCCTCGCGCGGGACCGGGCGCGCACGCACACCTTCCTCTTCGGCACGCGCCTCACCAACGTGACGCGCCCGCTGCGCGACCGCGACGTGGACCAGGCCGTGAAGCGCGTGTGCGACGCCGTGCCCGACTGGGCGGGCGGCACCCGCATCGGCGCGTGCCTGCGGGAATTCAACTGGCGCTGGTCCCGCCGCGTGCTCGGCCAGAATGCGTGCGTGATCCTCCTCACCGATGGCCTGGAGCGAGACGATACCGACGGGCTGGGCGAGGAAATGGCCCGCCTGGCCCGCGCATGCCACCGGCTCGTGTGGATCAATCCGCTGCTGCGCTACCACGGCTTCGAGCCCGCCGCCTCCGGGATCCGGGCCATGCGCCCGCACGTGGACGCCTTCCGGCCGATGCACAATATCGACACCCTCACCGACCTCGCCCGCGCGCTCTCGCACCCCGAGCCCGTGCGACACGCTGCCTGACCATGGAACTCAAGAACTCCCGCCTGCTGCCCGTCGACCGCGAGAACGCCTGGAAGGCCCTGAACGATCCGGAGCGGCTGCGCGCCTCCATCGCCGGTTGCGAGTCGATCGTCCCGACGGGCGAGAACGAGTACGAGGCCGCGATGACCGCGGCGATCGGCCCCGTGAAGGCGAAGTTCAAGGGCCGGCTGAAACTCTCCGATGTCGTGGCCCCGGAGAGCTACACCCTCGCCTTCGACGGGCAGGGCGGCCCCGCCGGCTTCGGCAAGGGAACGGCCCGCGTCACGCTCACGCCCGAGGGCGCGGGGACCCGGCTCGACTACGCCGTGCAGGCGCAGGTGGGCGGGAAGATCGCTCAAGTGGGCCAGCGCCTCATCGATGGCGCCGCTCGCAAGATGGCCGACGATTTCTTCGAGCGCTTCGGTGCCGCGCTCGCCACCGAAGCGCCGGCCGAAGTCGCGGCGATCTCTTCCGCGACCGTCACCGGAGAGCCTCCCGGCCGCGCCTTTCCGGGCTGGGCCTGGGCCCTCGCTGCGGCCGCCGCGTCGCTCGTCGCCTTCCTTGCGCTACGATAACGCTCCATTCCAAGAGACGAACTTGCCATGACGAACGTCCGACGGCTCCTGCCGGTCCTCGCCTTCTGCCTTTCGGCATCCGCCTACGCGGCGCCGCCCGACGCCTGCACCGTGATCACGATGGAGGAAATCAACACGATTGCGGCCGGGACGGCCTCGAAGGTGTCGCCGCGCAAGTCGGGCAATCCCTCGCAATGCGCCTTCGAGGACTCCCGGCGCGCGGCCGTGATCGTGATCACGCTGCGCGAGGTGCAGTACGCCGCGGAAAACGAGCTCCAGTACGAGCGCGAGAACCTCGAGAAGATCTACCGCAGCAAGGTGAAGTGGATCGAAGGCGTGGGCGACAGCGCCTTCTGGCTTCAGGCCAACAAGTCGGCGATGTTCCGGAAGGGCAAGCTCCTCGTGACCGTCACCTTCGCGCGGGAGCAGAACGCGAAGGAAGTGGACACGATGCAGGCGGCTCGCCTCATCGAGGCGCGGCTGAAGTAGGCGCCGGCCACCCGGACGGCGGCGCGAAGATCGCGTCGTCGAGCCGGGGATTCACCGCCAGCCGCACCAGCATCGCGCGCCACCGGCCTTCATCGCGCGAGACCCATACCGGGTGGCGGATGCCGCCCTCCGCGTGTTCCCAGGGACCGAAGATCGATCCGGTCTCGTCGTCGTGCGCGCCGTAGCGGTAAGGCTGGCCGCGGCGATCGAGCCGGAACCACACCAGGCGCGCGCCGCCCTCGTGCACCTCGAGGCGCCCGTCGGCGCCGGTCACGAGCCGCAGGGCGGGGTCGCGACGGGCGATGCGGTGCAGCGTCCGGTACACGTGCCCCGCATACCAACGCCGGTCGGCGGCGAGCGTCGCTTCCGAAACGGGCGCCACGGCGCCCTCGCGGGTGAGGCGCCAATGGCGATCGCCGTCGACGACCCGCACGAGGTGCAGGTCGTCGCCCCGGGTCTCGATCCGCCACCGCGGGCGCTCGAAATCCATCGTGATCACCACGCGCAGCACGGCAGGATCGCCGTCCCAGTCCTGGCGCGAATCGTTCACGGTCGCCCGCGCCGCGGCCCAGGCGGCCCGCCCGCCCAGCGCTGAAAGCAGGCGCTCGGCGAGTTCCGCGGTGTCCGCCGTCGTGGCGGCGGCCGGCAGGGCGGCACACGGAAGGAAGGCAAGCCAAACGGCGAGGACGGAACTCGGGAGCGCTCGCATGGGTTCACTCCGGGGGCAATCGCGATCGGCACAGTGTGCCCCGGCGCCGGCGCCTCGCCGTCACGCTTTGTCGCTTTCGCGCGACGGTTTCCTTCAGCGTCCGGTTGCAATCGGTTACAGCCCCGCCCGCCCCGCCGTCAACGTCGCCACGCGGGCCGGCGTTTTCGGAAGTGCGGGGACATGCCCGCCCACCGGAAGGAACCCGATGAAGAAGCCGATTGCCCTCGCCGTCCTCGTTGCCGCCGTCGTCGCACTCCCGCAGGCCGCCTCCGCCCGTCCCTACCGGGACACCGCCACCGTGCTCGCCGTCACGCCCGTCTACCAGCGCGTGTCCGTGCCGCGCGAGCAATGCTGGACCAAGCCGGTCACGGTCTACGAGACGAGGCGCGTCGCGCACCGCGAACCGGCGTACGCGCACGACGGGAGCCCGGGCGCCGGCGCCCTGGTCGGCGCAATCGTGGGGGGTGTCATCGGCCACCAGTTCGGCAACAGCTCGGGCGGGCGCGATCGCGCCACGGCGGCCGGCGCCCTCGTGGGCGGCCTCATCGGCCACGATGCCGAGCGCCAGCCGGGCTACGCGCGAACGCGCTACGAGGACGTCCGTTACCCCGTCACGCGCGAAGCGCGCCGCTGCCGCATCGTCGAGGCTGCACGCGAGGAGATCGCCGGGTACGACGTGCGCTACCGTTACCACGGGCGCGACTTCACCACACGCCTCGCCTACGATCCGGGCCCCACGCTGGAGGTCGACGTGAACGCGCGCCCGGCGGATCCGCGGCCGCAGCCGCCCGCCTGGTCGCGCACTCGATAGGCGCCGCCAATCGCCCGAATCGGAACAATCAATTGGACGCCTCCCGGGGGCGAGCCTAAGCTTGTCTTACGAGGATCAACCCCGATGGACGGCCCGGCCGTCCGCCACAACCAGGAGGCATGCATGCAATCCCTGAAGGGCACGAAGACGCACGACAACCTCAAGGCCGCGTTCGCCGGCGAGTCGCAGGCCAACCGCCGTTACCTCTATTTCGCGAACAAGGCCGACGTGGAAGGCCAGCACGACGTGGCCGCCCTCTTCCGGTCCACCGCGGAAGGCGAAACGGGCCACGCCCATGGCCATCTCGACTATCTCGCGCAGGTCGGCGACCCCGCGACGGACCTGCCCATCGGATCCTCGCGCCAGAACCTGAAGGCCGCCGTCGCCGGCGAGACGCACGAGTACACCGACATGTACCCCGGAATGGCGAAGAGCGCCCGCGACGAGGGCTTCGAGGAGATCGCCGACTGGTTCGAGACGCTCGCGAAGGCCGAGCGTTCCCACGCCAACCGCTTCCAGAAGGCCCTGGACGCCCTGACGGACTGACGCACGAGCGGAGAGCTATTCCCGCGGCAGCACGGACGAAGGGGCGGGAGACCGCCCCTTCTTTTTTCGCAGCCTCCCTAGGACGAAAGTGTCATGAGCGTGAGAGAAGGCAGCCTCGAGGCGCCGACCCGGCATCCGATCGACTGGAAAAATCCCGAGTTCTACGACGAGGGAAAACTCTTCGCCGAAATGGAGCGGGTTTTCGACATCTGCCATGGGTGCCGCCGCTGCGTGAGCCTGTGCGGGTCGTTCCCGCGCCTGTTCGACCTCGTCGACGACGGCCCCTCGGGCGAGGTGGACGGCGTTCCTAAGGAGAAATACTGGGAAGTGGTCGACCAGTGCTACCTGTGTGACGTCTGCTACATGACGAAGTGCCCGTACGTCCCGCCGCACCCCTGGAACCTGGATTTCCCGCACCTGATGTTGCGCGCCAAGGCGGTCAAGTTCGCGAGCGGCCAGGTGCCCCTCAAGGACAAGGTGCTCGCCTCGACGGACGCGCTCGGCAAGCTCGCGAGCATCCCCGTCGTCACGCAAGTCACCAATGCGCTCAACCATGCCCCCGCGAGCCGCGGCGTCATGGAAAGCGTGCTGGGCGTGGACCGGAACGCCTGGGTGCCCTCCTACGCCGGCGCCACCTTCCGCGGCCACGCGAAACCGAGCGCCCCCCATCCGGTCAAGGACGGACCGAAGTCCACCGGCAAGGTCGCGATCTTCTCGACCTGCTACATCAACTACAACGAGCCCGGCATCGGCCACGACCTGCTGAAGGTTCTCGACCACAACGCCGTTCCCTACGTGATCGTGGAGAAGGAAGCCTGCTGCGGCATGCCGAAGCTGGAGCTGGGCGACCTGCCCGCCGTGGCCGCGAACAAGGAAAAGAACATTCCCGTACTTGCCAGGCTCGCGCGCGAAGGCTACGCGATCATGACGCCCATTCCCTCCTGCACGCTGATGTTCAAGCAGGAACTGCCGCTCATGTTCCCGGAGGACGCCGACGTCCAGGCCGTGAAGGCCGCGATGGTCGATCCGTTCGAATACCTCGTCATGCGCCAGAAGGAAGGCCTGCTGAAGACCGACTTCAAGCGCCCCCTCGGCCAGGTCTCGTACCACATCCCCTGCCACTCGCGCGTGCAGAACGTGGGGCAGAAGACGCGGGAGGCGCTCGAACTCGTGCCCGGCACGACGGTCAATACCGTCGAGCGCTGTTCCGGCCACTCGGGCACGTGGGGCTGCAAGAAGGAATTCCACGCGATGGCGATGAAGATCGGGCGTCCGGTCTTCCGGCAGATGGCCGATCCCGCGCCCGATTTCATCAGTTCCGACTGCCAGCTCGGGGGCCGCCACATCGAGCAGGGCATGGGCGAGACGAAGGGCAAGGCCGAACTGAAGCACCCGCTCACGCTCATGCGAATGGCCTACGGCTTGCCGGATTGACCCACACCGCCAACGCCGCCACGAACCATCGGTGTCGATGGGTCCTGTTCGTGACGGTGCTTCGCAACCACGGTTCATCTGCGGTTCCACGAATCGATTGAGACCATGACGACTACCATGCCCAAGATCACCCGCGAATCCCTCATGACCCTCGAGACCTACGCCAAGTCCCGCAAGGACTTCCGCGCGAAGGTGCTCGAGCACAAGAAGCCCCGGTCCGTGCACCTGGGCGAACACGTCACGCTCCTCTTCGAGGACGAGCTCACGATCCGCTACCAGATCCAGGAGATGCTGCGCATCGAGAAGACCTTCGAGGAATCCGGCATCCAGGACGAACTCGAGGCCTACAACCCCCTCGTGCCGGACGGACGCAACTTCAAGGCCACGATGCTCATCGAGTACGAGGACATCGAGGAACGCCGTGTCGCCCTCGCGAAAATGAAGGGCATCGAGGACCGCCTGTGGGTGCAGGTCGAGGGCTGCGCGAAGGTGTTCGCGATCGCCGACGAGGACCTCGAGCGCGAGAACGAGCAGAAGACGTCCTCCGTGCACTTCGTGCGCTTCGAGCTCACGGACGAGATGGCCGCCTCGCTCAAGTACGGCGTGTCGCTCTCGATCGGCGTGGACCACCCCGAGTACCGTGCCTCGCAGGAGCCGGTGGCCCCCGCGACGCGCGCGGCACTCGTGAAGGACCTCGCCTAGCCGGCCGGGCCGGCTAGGCCGCGAGGCGCTTCAGGCCGTCCAGCTTCATCTCGCGCACGGCCGCGCCCAGCGCCTCGATCGCCTTCGGGCGGGAAAAGCTCGCGCGCCAGGCGATGGCCACCTTGCGCGAGGGCGCCGGTTCCGTGAAGGGGATCTCCTTCACCAGCTTGTTCCCGTATTTCGCCTGCAGCGCCATGGCCGGGAGCACGCTCACGCCCAGGCCGGAGGCGACCATGTTGCGGATCGTCTCGAGGGAACTGCCCGACCGCCCTTCCGGGTTGGCCGTGTTCGACTGCCCGGGACAGGCCTCCAGCACCTGCTCACGGAAGCAGTGCCCCGCGTTCAGCACCAGCAGGTTCTCGCCAGACAGTTCGTCGGGACTGACCCGCTTCTTCTTCGCCCAGGCGTGCCCTTCGGGTACCACCACGCTGAAAGGCTCCTCGTAGAGCGCGCGCGTGAGCACGCCCGGCACGGTGAACGGCAGCGCGATGAGGGCCGCGTCGATCTCCCCGTCGCGGAGCATCGGCACGAGATTGCCGGTGAAGTTCTCCTCAATCATGAGCGGCATGGCCGGCGCCTTGCGGCGAAGGATCGGGATGAGCTCCGGCAGCAGGTAGGGCCCGATCGTCGGGATGACGCCCAGGCGCAGCGCCCCGGCCAGCTGGTCCTGGCTGCCCTTGGCGAGGGACGGGATCTTGCCCGCCTCGTCCAGGACGCGCCGGGCCTGCTCGACGATGCTCTCGCCCATCGGCGTCACGATCACCTCGTTCTTGTTGCGCTCGAAGAGGAGCACGCCCAGCTCGTCCTCGAGCTTCGCGAGCGCGAGCGAAAGGGTGGGCTGGGTGACGAAGCACTTCTGGGCCGCGCGACCGAAATGGCGCTCCTGCGCCAGGGCGACGACGTACTTCAGTTCGGTGAGGGTCATGGCCTGTCCGATAGGTGATGGCTATGGCCATTATATTCATAATCAATTGGACGAATCAATCGTAGGCGCCCAATATCGCCCCTGTCGCCAATCAATCCACCCCGAAAGGAATCCCCATGCTCAGCCCCCGCGAAGGCCAGAAAGTCCCCACCGTCACATTCCGCACCCGCCAGGAAGGCGAGTGGCGCGACGTCTCCACCGAGCAGATCTTCAAGGGCCGCACGGTGATCGTGTTCTCGCTGCCCGGCGCCTACACCCCGACCTGCTCGACGACCCACCTGCCGCGCTACAACGAGCTGGCCGCGACCTTCTCGAAGCTCGGCGTCGACGAGATCGTGTGCCTGTCCGTGAACGACGGCTTCGTGATGAGCGAGTGGCAGAAGGACCAGGACGCGCCCCACGTCACGTTCATTCCGGACGGCAACGGCGAATTCACCGGGAAGATGGGCATGCTCGTCGACAAGTCGAACCTGGGCTTCGGCAAGCGCTCCTGGCGCTATTCGATGCTCGTGAAGGACGGCACGATCGTGAAGCAGTTCATCGAGCCCGAGAAGGAAGGCGACCCGTTCGAGGTTTCCGACGCCGACACGATGCTCGCCTACCTGTCCCCCGCCACGAAGGCGCCGGAGCCCGCCGTGATCTTCGCGAAGGCCGGCTGCCCGCACTGCGCCCGCGCCAAGGCGCTGCTCGAGGCGAACGGCGTGGCCTACGAGGAAGTGCAGCTCGGGAAGAGCATCACCTTCTCGACGGTGCGCGCGGTCTCCGGCCGCGGAACCGCCCCGCAGGTGTTCATCGGCGGCCGTCACATCGGCGGCGCGGACGACCTCGAGGCGTACTTCTCCGCGGGCCGCAAGCTCGCGGCGTAAGGCGTCCCGGGGGCGGCCCGACACACCGGGCCGCCCCGCTTTCTTTCCAGAACGAACCGAGGAATGCAGACCATGAAGACGCTCCGAGTCGACGTCGCGGTGATCGGTGCCGGCACAGCCGGCCTCGCCGCCTACCGGGCCGCTCGCGCGCGCGGCGCCCGCGCCGCGATCGTGGAGGCCGGCCCCTACGGCACCACCTGCGCCCGCGTCGGCTGCATGCCCTCCAAGCTGCTCATCGCCGCCGCCGAGGCCTCCCATGCGATCGACGCCGCGCCGGCATTCGGCGTGCATGTCGAGGGCGCGAAGCGCATCGACGGCCGCGAGGTCATGGGCCGCGTGAAACGCGAACGCGACCGCTTCGTCGGGTTCGTCCTGAAGGGGGTCGAAGGCATCCCCCCCGAGGACCGCGTCGTGGGACGCGCGCGCTTCACCGGCCGCGATACCCTCGACGTGGACGGACACACCCGGATCGAGGCGAAGTCCGTCGTCATCGCCACGGGTTCGAGCCCCTCCGTGCCCGCCCTGCTCAAGGCCGCGGGCGACCGCCTCGTCGTCAACGACGACGTCTTCTCCTGGGACGACCTGCCCGCCTCCGTGGTCGTGTTCGGCCCCGGGGTCATCGGCCTCGAGCTCGGGCAGGCCCTGGCGCGGCTGGGCGTTCGCGTGGCCGTGCTGGGCCGCGGCGGCCGCGTGGGCCCCCTCACCGACCCCGTGGTCCGCGACGCGTTCCTCGCCGCGATCTCCACCGAGCTCTATGTCGATCCCGATGCGCACGTGGAGCGCGTCACCCGCGTCGGCGATGAAGTCGAGGTCGCCTATCGGGCCCTCGACGGCTCGCCACGCGTCGAGCGCTTTTCCTACCTGCTCGCCGCCACCGGGCGTCGCCCCAACATCGACGGCCTGGGTCTCGAGTCGCTGGGCATCGCCCTCGACGCCACCGGCGTCCCGGTCCACGATACGAAGACGCTGCGCATCGACGGCACGAACATCTTCATCGCCGGCGACGCGGCCAACGACATCCCGCTGCTGCACGAGGCGGCCGACGAGGGCCGCATCGCGGGGCACAACGCGGCCGATCCCGCCGGCACCGCGCCGGGCCACCGCCGGGCGCCCCTCTCGGCAATCTTCACGGACCCGCAAGTCGCCATCGTGGGAAGCGGCTTCGCGAAGCTCGCGCCGGGCACGTTCGAGGCCGGCGAGGTCTCGTTCGCCGACCAGGGCCGCTCGCGGGTCATACTCAAGAACCGCGGCCACCTGCGCGTCTACGCCGACCGGGCCACCGGGCGTTTCCTCGGTGCCGAGATGGCCGGGCCGGCCGCGGAGCACATCGGGCACTTGCTCGCCTGGGCCCTCGCGAACAGAATGACGGTGGCTTCGATGCTCGAGATGCCCTTCTACCATCCGGTGGTGGAAGAGGGCCTGCGAACGGCCCTTCGCGATCTCGAGGCCAAGCTCGCGGTGCCCCGGGACCTCGCCGCCTAGACGGCTTTCCCGGGCTCAATCCCGGGAGGGACCATGGCGGTCGACATGAAGAAATTCGGTTTTCGCATCCGGACCCGCGGCGGCTCGGTGGTCGACAACCTCGCCATCCAGGGGCGCGATCTCGCCGAGGCCGAGAAGAAACTCCGGCAGGTCTACCACCACTGCGTGGTGCTCGAGACGCGAGAGCTTCGGGAATCGGCGGCCGGCGATGCCACGGACCTCGAGGGCGTGATCTCCCTCATCGCCGACGAGAATCGGCGCGTGGACTAGGCCGGCCTCAGGCCACGGCAGCCAGGATTTCGCGCGGCGCTTCCACGCGGGAGCCGAAGAAACCAGCGGCGTCCAACTCATCGTGAAGGGCCGCGTAATCCGCGGCACCCCGGCTCGCCGGCGCGTGCGCGAACACGTCGCGATCGGTGAAGGGGCTTTCGGCGATGGCGACGTTCTCCGAGATGCGAGTCTCGGCGAGATCCGGCCCGAAGCGCGACTTGAAGGTCTCCAGGATGTCCCACGACATTCGCCGGCGAGCGTCGAAGCGCGTCACCACGTATCGCCGCTCGATGCGCCGCCCCAGCACTCGCGCCAGGGCGTTGAGCGTGCGGTCGACCTGCAACGCCCCCTTCACCGCGAGGTAATCCGCGGAGACGGGCACGAGCACCCGGTCGGCCGCGAAGATGGCGGACAGGGAAAGCACCCCCAGCATGGGCGAGCAGTCGATGAGCACCGAGCCCGCCTCCCCCATCCCGTCCCGCGCAAGGCCGATCCGCAGGCGGTTGAGGACATTGGGCCCCTTGCCGAACTGGCTGTCGACCTTCGCCAGCTCGATGTGGGCCGGGATGATGGGCCAGCCCAGGCCCGAAGCCGCCGCGAGCGACGAAAGGGCACGGGCGTCACGGTAGAAGGCGTAGACGCTGGCATCGGAGGACTGCGGCGACACCCCGGCGATGGCCGACAGGTGGGCCTGCGGATCCAGGTCGATCGCCATCGGAATGCCGCCGCGCGACGCGATGGCGCCCAGGAGGTTCAGGGTCGTCGTCGTCTTGCCGACGCCGCCCTTCTGGTTGAAGACCGCGATGCGAGCCATCGGGTGCCTTCCGGATCGGGAACTCCAGACTGCCGGACCGGGATGTCGGCAGCATGACAGGAGATGAACCCCATAATAATCACGGAATCAGGCAGTTGGCAACACTTCCTCCAAAGCGACCTCAAGAACAGCCTGCAAAGGACTGATGTTTCTAGGTGCTAAAGGAACGACTGGAAGCGGTCCGCGAACGCTCGAAGGTTGTCGGTGAAGAGGCCATCGACTCCCCAACCCAGCAGGCGCTCGGCCCGTTCCGCGTCGTTCACGGTCCAGGCCATCACCCGGCGACCGCCCTCATGCACCCGGGCCAGCAGTTCGGGACTGATCGCCTTGTGCGAGCAGTGCAGGGAGACGGCCTCGAGCCTGTCCAAGCGTCCGAAATCGGCTTCGGCCGGCGTTTCGATGAGCCAGCCTCGCGGCAGGTGCGGGGCTTCGTCGCGCGCGGCCGCGAGGGATTCGTACGCGAAGGAGGAAAGCAGCGGCGGCACCGGGATGCCGGCCCACAGTTCCGCACACGCCCGGGCGACCGCGCGTCCCGTCTGCGCCTCGAGGCCGGGCGTCGGCTTGATCTCGACATTGGCCATGAGTCCGCTTCCGGCGATGAACCGGGCGACTTCGTCCAGGCGGGCGAGGCGCTCTCCGCGGAATTCCGGCGAATGCCAGGCACCGGCGTCCAGCCCCGCGAGCACGGGCCAGTCGAACTCGCCGGCGATGCCCGTGCCGCTCGTGGTGCGCTCGAGTTTCGCGTCGTGCAGGAGAAAAGGCACGCCGTCTCGCGAGAGCTTCACGTCGAACTCGCTGGCCCGGTAGCCGAGCGAGGCGCCGAGCTTCAGGGCCGCGAGCGTGTTCTCCGGCGCGAGGGAGCCGCCGCCGCGATGGGCGATGAGGCGCGGATAGGGCCAGCCGTTCATGCGGTTCTCCTGCGGATCAGGCGAGTCCCAGCGGTCGGTGGGCGAAGAGGACGATGAGGGCGAAGCACAGGTACGCATAGCAGGCCGCCAGCAGGTCGTCGAGCATGACGCCGAAGCCACCCCGCACCCGCTTCTCGAACTGCCGGATCGGAAAGGGCTTCCAGATGTCGAAGAAGCGGAAGAGCGCGAACGCCAGCGCCTGCAGCGCAAGGCTCGAGGAGGCGAGCGCCGCGAGCGGCAGGAACGCGACGATCTCGTCCCAGACGAAGGCGCCATGGTCCTCGACGCCGAGGTTTCGACCGGCCACGCCGCAGGCCCAGACCCCGACGAAGAAAAGCGGGATGGCGAGAAAGGCGATGACGAGGGGCGGAAGGAAAGTCGCGAGCGCGAAGTAGCCGAGCAGCGCGGCGGCCGTGCCCGCGGTGCCGGGTGCCACCGGGGAGAGCCCCGCGCCGAACCCCAGCGCGATGAAGTGCGCGGGGTGCGCGAGGAGGAATCGGACGTCAGGCCGGCGGGAAATGGTCGAATCCGCGGGCATCGGGAGCGACGGCGCGGCCCGACTCGTCGAGCAGCTTCACGCCGCTGCCCTTCTCGACCTGGCCGATCCGCGTGAGGTTCACGCCCAGGACGTCGGTGAGTTCCTCGATGCTCTCGCGGGCGTTGGTGGGCGCGGTGAAGCACAGTTCGTAATCGTCGCCGCCCGCCACGATGGCCGAAAGCCCCTCCTTGGAACCCAGGTGCTTCGCGCCGATGGACGAGACGGGGATCGCCTCGAGCTCGACCGTGGCCGCCACTTTCGAGAGCTTGCAGATGTGTCCGAGGTCGGCGAGCAGGCCGTCGGAGATGTCGATGGCGCTGGTTGCAAGTCCGCGCAGCGCCTGGCCGAGCTTCACGCGAGGCGTGGGTTCGTAGAGGCGCATCACGGCCTCGTGGTAGTCGTCCGCCTCGAGCACGAGCCGGCCGTGCCGGTGGGCCACCGCGAGGGCCGCGTCGCCCACGGTGCCCGATACCCAGATGTCGTTGCCGGCGCGGGCTCCGCTGCGCTTGAGGGCTGCGCCGGCGGGCACCTCCCCCATGATCGTGACCGTCATCGACAGGTGGCCGCGCGTGGTGTCGCCGCCGATGAGCGACACGTCGAACTCCGTGGCCAGGTCGAAGAAGCCCTTGGCGAACTTCTCGAGCCACTCGTGGTTCACCGCGGGGAGCGTGAGCGCGAGCAGGGCCCAGTAGGGCATCGCGCCCATGGCCGCCATGTCCGAGAGGTTCACGGCAAGCGCCTTGTGCCCGAGGTTTTCCGGATCGACGTCGGGGAAGAAATGCGTGCCGGCGACCATCGTGTCGACGGAGCAGGCGAGGTCCATGCCGTTCGCGACGTCCACGAGGGCGCAGTCGTCGCCCACGCCGAGCACGGCGTTGCGGGCGGGACGGTTGAAATAGCGGGCGATCAGCTCGAATTCGGGGGTCACGTGCGGGCTCATGCGTCGGCTTTCTTGTCGAGGACCGCGCGGGGGGCGCGGCCCGTATTCTGGCGGGGCTTTCTTTCGGCCGTGCGACCGGCCGCGACTTCGTCGGGACGAAGCTGCGCGGCGGCGCGGTCGAGGATGCCGTTCACGTACCGGTGGCCCTCGGCGCCGCCGAAGCGCTTGGCGAGCTCGATCGATTCGTTGATGGCCACGCGGTAAGGCACCTCGGGCAGGCGCAGGAGTTCCCAGCCGCCGATCATCAGGATGGCCCGTTCGACGGGACTCACCTCTTCCCACTTGCGATCGGCCAGGGGCTCGAGCAGCGCGCGCAACTCGTCCGCGCAGGCGATCACGCCCGCGAGCTCGCGCTCGAGGAACGCGAGGTCGGCGGCCTCGTGGTCCTCCAGCTCGGCGAGGTCGCGGCCGATGGCGCCGGCGCCCTGCCCCGTGAGCTGCCACTGGTAGAGGCCCTGCAGCGCGAACTCGCGCGCGCGCCGGCGGGGGGATCTCATCCGGCCACCGCCTTGAGCAGGTTGGCCATTTCCACGGCCACGCGCGCGGCTTCGGCGCCCTTCACGTCGGCGCGCTCCTTCGCCTGCGCCTCGGTGCTCGTGGTGAGCACGGCGTTCGCGATGGGCACGCCCGTCTCGAGCTGCACGTCCAGGATGCCGCGCGCGCTCTCGTTGGAGACGACCTCGAAGTGATAGGTCTCGCCGCGGATCACGGCGCCCAGCGCGACGAGCGCGTCGTAGCGGCGGCCGAAGGCCTTGCGCTCGAGGGCGAGCACCTGCAGCGCGAGCGGCAGCTCCAGGGCGCCGGGCACGCTCACCACGTCGATGTCCTCGGGCAGCACCCCCAGCTTCACCAGCTCCCGGTCGCAGGCGGTGAGGAGCTCGCGGACGATGTTCTCGTTGAAGCGGCTCCAGACGATGCCGATGCGCATGCCTTCGCCGCGGATGTCGGGATCGATGGCGGTCATACGGCCTTCACCTTCGTGGCGTCCTCGGGGGACAGGTATTCGACGACCTCGAGACCGAAGCCGCCCATGCTCGGGATGCGCTTCGGGCGCGCGAGGACGCGCATCTTGCCGACGCCCAGGTCGCGCAGGATCTGCGCGCCCACGCCGTGCAGCTTCGGGTCCCACTTGCGCACCGCCCGCGCCTCGACCAGCGCCGGCGAGAAGCGCTCGAGGATCTCCCCGGCACGCTCGTGGCGACGCAGCAGCACGATCACGCCTTCCTTGTGATGCGCGACCAGGCGCATCGCGTCCTGCACCGAATAGGCGTGGCGGCTCGCGTCGAAATCGAACACGTCGAGCGAGTGGAACGGCTCGTGCACGCGCACGAGGATCGGGCGCTCCGGCGAGGGCTCGCCCTTCACCAGGGCGTAGTGCAGCTCGTCGGCGCTCTTGTCGTGGTACACGCACAGGCGGAATGGCCCGTACGGCGTCGAGATGGCCCGGTCGGCCACGCGCTCGACGAGCTTCTCGTTGAGGCTGCGGTAGCGGATCAGGTCCGCGATCGTGCCCGTCTTGAGCCCGTGGTCCTGCGCGAATTCCAGCAGGTCGGGCAGGCGTGCCATTTCGCCATCGGGTTTCATGATCTCGCAGATCACCGCGGCGGGGGTGAGCCCGGCGAGTTCGGCGAGATCGCATCCGGCCTCGGTGTGGCCCGCTCGCACGAGCACGCCGCCGTTCTGCGACATCACCGGGAAGATGTGTCCGGGCTGGACGATGTCGGTCGGCTTCGCGTGCTTCGCCACGGCGAGGCGCACCGTGCGCGCGCGGTCGGCGGCCGAGATGCCCGTGGTGACGCCGGTGGACGCCTCGATCGACATCGTGAAGGCCGTGCCGTGGGGCGACCGGTTGTCGCTCACCATGAGGGGCAGGTTCAGCTGCCGGCAACGGTCCTCGGTGAGCGTGAGGCAGATGAGGCCGCGCGCGTGCGTGGCCATGAAGTTGATCGTCTCGGGCGTCACGAAGTCCGCGGCGAGGACGAGGTCGCCCTCGTTCTCGCGGTCCTCGGCGTCCACCAGCACGACCATCCGCCCGTGGCGGATCTCGTCGATGATTTCGGGGGTGGGGCTGACGGTCACGGGGAAATCTCCGCTTCTCGGCCCTCCATTTTGCCCGAAGGCGGGCCCGCCCGCCGGAGGAAGACGCATTTCGGCGCGCGTGGGGCCCCGACGCCTACGACCTTTCGGCCATCAGGCGCTCGAGATAGCGTGCCGTCATGTCGACCTCGAGGTTCACGCGCGAGCCCGTCGAAAGGCCGCCGAGGGTGGTCACGGCCCGCGTGTGGGGGATCACGTTGATCTCGAACCGGGCGTCCTGCACCCCGTTCACCGTGAGGCTCACCCCGTCGATGGCGACCGAGCCCTTCTTCGCGATGTAGCGCGCCAGTTCCGCCGGCGCCTCGACCTCGAGCCGCCAGCTGGCCCCCGGGTCGTCGAAGGCCATGACGGTGCCCACGCCGTCCACGTGGCCACTCACGAGGTGGCCGCCGATCCTATCGGCGAGGCGCAGGGACTTCTCCAGGTTCACGGGGCGGCCGGCCGCGAGCCCCTGGGTCACCGAGAGCGTCGCAGCCGAGGTGTCCACCTCGAAGCCCGCGCCATCCTTCGCGACCACCGTGTGGCAGACGCCCTGGATCGCGATGGAATCGCCCAGTCCCACGTCGTCCATGCCGAAGCCGGGCGCGTCGATGCGAAGTCGCGCGCCGTCTCCGGCGGGGGTCGACGAAGCGATGCGGCCCACGGCCGTCACGATGCCGGTGAACATGTCAGGTCTCCAGTCGGGCGATGACGCGCAGGTCGCGCCCCACGGCGCGCACGTCGGTCACCGCGAGATTCAGGCGCTCGCCGAGCGAGGCCAGCTCGCCCAGCGCGAAGAGGCCCTGCGCGAGGTCGCCCAGCAGCGAGGGCGCGAGGTACAGGACGATCTCGTCGACGACGCCGGCGCGCAGGAGCGAACCCGCGAGCTTCGGTCCCGTCTCGACGAGCACTTCGTTGAAGCCTCGCGCGGCGAGCGTGCGGGCGACGGCGGCCAGGTCCGTCTTGGCGCCTTCCGCGCCCACGACCAGCACTTCGGCCCCTCTCGCCTCGAGCCTCGCCCGGGCCGCGCCATCGCCGCTCACGGTGAGAACGAGCGGCGGTTCGCCCCGGAGGATCCTCGCGTCGTCCGGCAGCTCGAGCCGGTTGTCGATCACCACGCGCCGCGGCTGGCGCTCGCACGGCACGTGGCGCACGGTGAGTTCCGGGTCGTCCGCCCGGACCGTGCCGAAGCCGGTGAGCACGGCGCACGCCCGGCGGCGCAGGCGGTGAACGTCCCGCCGGGCCTCTTCACCCGTGATCCAGCGACTCTCGCCGCTGGCGAGCGCGGTGCGGCCGTCCAGCGAGGCCCCGGCCTTGAGGACCATCCAGGGCCGCCCGCGGGACATGCGCGCGAGGAAGGCCCGATGCAACTGCCCCGCCTCGAGCGCGAGCAGGCCCTTCTCGACCTGCAGGCCGGCCTCGCCCAGGCGACGAAGGCCGGAGCCGGCCACGAGCGGATTGGGGTCCTCCAGCGCGGCGACCACCCGGGCGACACCCGCGCGCACGAGCGCTTCGGCGCACGGTGGCGTGCGCCCGTGGTGACTGCAGGGTTCGAGCGTCACGTACGCCGTGGCACCGGCCGGGCTCTCCCGGCAGGCGGCGAGCGCGGCGGCCTCCGCGTGGGGTTCGCCGGCGCGCGCATGCCAGCCCTCGCCGATGATCCGCCCGCCCTTCGCGATGACGCAGCCCACGCTCGGGTTCGGCGTGGCGGTGTCGAGCCCCCGCGCGCCGAGCGCGAGCGCGCGGGACATCATCGCGTGATCGGTGGCGGTGAAGAGCGGCGGGACCGACAAGGCGGAGGGCGCCGCGTCACTTCTCCCGCACTTCGCGGATGACGTCGCGGAAATCCTCGACGTCGGAGAAGCTGCGGTAGACGGAGGCGAAACGGATGTAGGCGACCTTGTCGAGCTTCCTCAGCTCCTCCATCACCAGCTCGCCGAGCCGGCGCGAGTCGATCTCGCGTTCGCCCAGGGCGAGGAGCTTCTGCTCGATGCGCTGGATGGCGGCGTCGACGAGCTCGGTGGTGACCGGGCGCTTGTGCAGCGCCCGCTGGAACCCGGTGCGCAGCTTCGGGGTGGAGAAATCCTCGCGCTGCCCGTTGGTCTTCACGATCTGCGGCATGCGCAGTTCGGCCGTCTCGTAGGTGGTGAAGCGCTTGGCGCAAACCTGGCAGCGGCGGCGGCGGCGGATCGAATCGCCCTCCTCGCTCACGCGCGAGTCGATGACCTGCGTGTCCTCGGCGCCGCAGAATGG
Organism: Betaproteobacteria bacterium; assembly: GCA_016711875.1. Classification (GTDB taxonomy): domain Bacteria; phylum Pseudomonadota; class Gammaproteobacteria; order Burkholderiales; family Usitatibacteraceae; genus FEB-7. The sequence continues at coordinate 88,418 of JADJSD010000008.1, forward strand.
GCACTTCACGTCGCGCGCTCCCCGGCCGTCACGCGGCGCCGTAGCTCGCGCGCATCGCCGGCCCGTAGACCGGGAAGCGGCGGCAGAGCGCCGTCACGGATTCGCCGAGGGCCGCGAGCTTCGCGTCGTCGGCCGCGGCTTCGAGCGCGTCCGCGACGAGGTTCGCCACCTGGACGGCCTCGCCGGTGCCGAAGCCCCGGGTGGTCATGGCGGGCGAGCCGATGCGGATGCCGCTCGTCACGAAGGGCTTCTCCGGATCGTTCGGGATGGCGTTCTTGTTCACGGTGATGTGGGCCTTGCCGAGGGCGGCCTCCGCGTCCTTGCCGGTGACGCGCTTGGCGCGCAGGTCGACGAGGAACAGGTGGCTTTCGGTGCGGCCGGAGACGATGCGCAGTCCGCGCTCCGTGAGCGTGCGCGCCATGGCGTCGGCATTGGCGATGACCTGCGCCTGGTAGGCCTTGAAGGCGGGCCCCAGCGCCTCCTTGAAGGCGACGGCCTTGGCGGCGATCACGTGCATCAGCGGGCCGCCCTGGATCGAGGGGAAGATGGCGGCGTTCAGCGCCTTCTCGTGCTGGGCACCCGCCAGGATGATGCCGCCGCGGGGGCCGCGAAGCGTCTTGTGCGTCGTGCTCGTCACCACGTCGGCGATGCCCACGGGGCTCGGGTAGAGGCCCGCCGCGACGAGGCCCGCGTAGTGCGCCATGTCCACCATCAGCAACGCGCCGGCGTCTTCGGCGATCTCCTTGAAGCGCTTCCAGTCGGCGCGAAGCGCGTAGGCCGAGGCGCCGGCGATGATCATCTTCGGGCGGTGCTCGAGCGCGAGGGCGCGCACCTGGTCGTAGTCGATCGCCTCGTCGGCGCCCAGTCCGTAGGCGACCGCGTTGAAGAGCTTGCCGGAGAGGTTCACCGAGGCACCGTGGGTGAGGTGCCCGCCGTGCGCGAGGGACATGCCCAGGATCGTGTCACCCGGCTTGAGCATCGCCATGTAAACGGCCTGGTTTGCCTGCGAGCCCGAATGGGGCTGCACGTTGGCGTACTCGGCGCCGAAGAGCGTCTTCACGCGCTCGATGGCGAGTTGCTCCGCGACATCGACATACTCGCAGCCGCCGTAGTACCGCTTCGCGGGATAGCCCTCCGCGTACTTGTTCGTGAGCACCGTGCCCTGGGCGGCCAGGACGGCGGGACTCGCGTAGTTTTCGGAGGCGATGAGCTCGATGCCGTCCTCCTGGCGACGGAATTCGTCGCGGATGGACTGCCAGATTTCGGGATCGGTGGCGGCGAGGGTCTGCGAGTCGGCGAACATGGTGGGGGCAGGCGTCGGGGTAGCTCCGCGACGCGGTTGCGAAGTGATTGAAAGCGTGGCGGATTCTATCATGCGCCCCTGCGGGACGCCGTCCGGGAATTGCCACCCGGCGCTCGCGCGACTATCTTGCGGAGGCCCCCCAATCCCGGCACGCGCAAACCGAATTGAACGCCCTGCTCCGGCTCGCCCGGGCCATCGACACGATGAACGACCGGCTCGGCACGGTCGCGAACGCCATGGTGCTCGCGGCCTGCCTCGTGTGCGCCGCCAACGCCGCGATGCGCTACGCGTTCGACCTGTCGTCGAACGCCTGGCTGGAGATCCAGTGGTACCTATTCGCGGGGATCGTGATGCTCGGCGCCTCGCAGACCCTTCGCCTCAACGAGCACGTGCGCGTGGACATCGTCTACATGCACCTGGGCGAGCGCGGCAAGGCCTGGCTGGACCTCCTGGGCACCGTCTTCTTCCTCATCCCCTCGATGCTCGCGATCGCGTGGCTCGCCTGGCCCTTCTTGCTGCAGTCGTGGGACGTGCAGGAGGCGAGCACCAACGCGGGCGGCCTCATCCGCTGGCCGGTGAAGCTCCTGCTGCCCGCGGGCTTCGTGCTCGTGGCGCTGCAGGGCGTCGCGGAGGTGATCAAGCGCATGGCCGTTCTGCGGGGCGAGGAGCGCCTCGCCCCGCGCTACGAAAGGCCCGTGCAGTGATCCCGATCGACTGGTTCCCGCCCCTCATGTTCGCGGGACTCGTGGTGTTCATGCTCGTCGGGTACCCGGTCGCCTTTTCACTCTCGGCACTCGGCCTCGCCTCGGGCGTCGTGGCGATCCAGCTGGGCTTTTTCGATGCGGCCTTCCTGCAGGCCATACCCGGCCGGATCTTCGGCTCCATCCTGGCGAACGAGTTGCTCCTCGCGATCCCCTTCTTCACCTTCATGGGTGCCATCCTGAGAAGTGCGGCCTGGCGGAGGACATGCTGGACGCCATGGGCCAGCTGTTCGGCCCGGTACGCGGGGGCCTGGGCTACTCGGTGATCCTCGTGGGTTTCATCCTGGGCGCGATCACCGGCACCGTGGCGGCCCAGGTGATCGCGATGGCGCTCATCTCGCTGCCGGTGATGATCCGCTACAAGTACGACATGCGGTACGCGACGGGCGTGCTCGCGGCTTCCGGCACCATCACCCAGCTGGTACCGCCGTCGCTCGTGCTCGTCGTTCTCGCCGACCAGCTCGGCAAGAGCGTGGGCGACATGTACCTCGGCGCCTGGGGCCCGTCGCTCCTGCAGGTGGGGCTCTTCGTCGCATACACCTTCGTGCTCTCGATCGTGAAGCCGCATTGGCTGCCGCCGGTCCCGAAGGAGGAACGCACCCTGCGCGGCCGCGCCCTCGTCGTGAAGTGCCTGTGGGGAATCCTGCCCTGCGCGGCGCTCATCTTCCTGGTGCTCGGAACGCTGGCGCTCGGGCTCGCGACGCCGACCGAGAGCGGCGCCATGGGCGCGGTGGGCGCGATCCTCCTGGCGGTGCTGCGCCACCGCGAACTGGGGCAAAGCGGGCGCCGAGCCTTCCAGGCGCTGCTGCTCGCCGGCGGGATCGCGGCCCTCATCGGGCTCGCCGCGTTCAAGTCGACCGCCTTCCAGGTGGCCATCGCGTTGGGATACGGAGCCGCCGCGTACCTGGGCCTGAGGGCCGTGCGCATCGCGGAACTGCGCGATCTCATCCGCAAGGCCTTCGAGGCGACGATGCGCATCACCTCGATGGTGGTGTTCATCCTCATCGGCTCCACCTGCTTTTCGGTCGTGTTCCAGGGCGTGAACGGCGGCCCGTGGCTCGAGCACTGGCTCACGAGCCTGCCCGGCGGGGTTTGGGGGTTCCTGATCTTCGTGAACCTCTTCGTGTTCTTCCTGGCGTTCTTCCTGGATTTCTTCGAGATCGTGTTCATAATCGTGCCGCTCCTCGCGCCCGTGGCGAAAGTCGTCCTCGCGCCGGTGGTGGGCGAGGATGCGGCACTCGTGTGGTTCGGCGTGATGCTGTGCGTGAACCTGCAGACCTCGTTCATGCACCCGCCGTTCGGGTTCGCGCTCTTCTACCTGCGGGGCGTCGCACCGAAGGAGGTGCGCAGCTCGGACATCTACTGGGGCGCGCTGCCCTTCGTGGGCCTGCAGCTGGTGCTGGTGGCGCTCGTGATCGCCTTCCCGAAGCAGGTGACGTATTTCCTCGACGACTCGCGCAAGGTCGACCCCGACAAGGTGCGGATCGAGATCCCGGCCGAAGAGCCCCGGCCGGCGAACCCGGACGAGGAGTTGCAGAAGCTGCTAGAGCGCAAGTAGCGGGCGCTACTTCCTCGGATCGGCCTTCCGGCCGGTCACCATGAAGTTGTCGAAGGACGACTCGGCGACACGGAACCAGAGCACCTGGTCCTCGAGGAACTTCGCCATGTGCTCGTGCACCTTGCGGAACTTCGCGTTCTTCGCACCGATCTCGGCGAAGAGCTCCTGCGTGGCCTTGTAACCCGCCTCCATCACGGGCCGGGGGAAGGCCCGCAGTTGCCCGCCGGCCGCGACGATCTTGCGAAGCGCGGGCGGATTGGCCGCGTCGTAGCGGGCGAGCATGAGCGAGTTCGATTCCGCCGCCGCGGCCTCGAGGACGGCCTGGTACTCCTTCGGAAGCGCCTCCCACGCCTTGGTGTTCACGATGAGGGCGAGGGCCGCACCGCCTTCCCACCAGCCCGGGTAGTAGTAATACTTCGCCACTTTCGCGAGGCCGAGCTTCTCGTCGTCGTAGGGGCCCACGAACTCGGCGCCGTCGAGCGTGCCCTTCTCGAGCGCGGAATAGACGTCCCCGGCGGCAAGCTGCTGCGGCACCACGCCCAGGCGCGAAAGCACCTCGCCCGCCATCCCGGCAGTGCGCAGCTTGAGCCCCTTCAGGTCGGCGACGGACTTGATTTCCTTGCGGTACCAGCCGCCCATCTGCGCGCCCGTGTTGCCCGCCAGCATCGCGCGGAAGCCGAAGTCCCGGAAGAACTCGTTCATGAGGGCTTCGCCGCCGCCGGCGTACCACCACGCGTTGATCTGGCGGGCGTTGAGGCCGAAGGGCACGGCGGTGCCGAACGCGAAGGTCGGGTCCTTGCCCACGTAGTAGTACGGCGCCGTGTGGCCGCACTGCACGGTGCCGTTCTGGACGGCGTCCGCCACCTGCAGGCCCGGCACGATCTCGCCCGCGGCGAAGATCTGGATCTGGAACTTCCCGCCCGTGGCGGCCGCGACGCGCTTCACCATCGCGTCCGCCGCGCCGAAGAGCGTATCGAGGCTCTTGGGAAAGCTCGACGCGAGGCGCCACTTCACCTCTGCCGCGCCCTGTGCGTGAGCCGGCGCGGCGCCGGCCGCCAGGATGCCGGCGAGGCCTCCGCCCGCCGCGTTCAGGAATTTCCTGCGTTTCATGGCGCGTCTCCTTGCGGCGAAAAGGGTTAGTGACCCGCGACCGTCATGCGATCGACGAGGATGGATCCCGTCGAGCGCGATCCGCGCACGAGCACGTCGCTGCCGACGGCCACGATGCCCCGGTACATCGCGAGCAGGTTGCCCGCGATGGTGACTTCCTCGACGGGGAAGCGGATCTCTCCGCCCTGCACCCAGAAGCCGGCCGCGCCGCGCGAATAGTCGCCCGTCACCGGGTTCACGCCCTGCCCCATGAGCTCGGTCACGAGCAAGCCCCGGTCCATGCGCCGAAGCAAGGCGGCGAAGTCCTCGTCGCCGGGACGCAGGTCGAGATTGTGGCAGCCGCCCGCGTTGCCCGTGGTGGGCAGGCCGAGCTTGCGCGCCGAGTAGCTGGACAGGAAATAGCCGGTGAGCACGCCGTCCTTCACGATATCCCGCGCGGCCGTCGCCACGCCCTCGGCGTCGAACCAGCCGCTCGCCATGCCGCCGGGCTTGAACGGGTCCTCGTGCAGGTTCACGAGCGGCGCGAAGATCGCCTTGCCCGCCGCGTTCTCGAGGAAGGACGACCGGCGGTACAGGCTCGAGCCGCTCGCCGCCGACACCAGGTGCCCGATGAGCGAGCCGGCCACCGTCGCCTCGAAAAGCACGGGAACTTCCGCCGTGGGAACGCGCCGGGCGCCCAGGCGGGCGATGGCCCGCTCACCCGCGCGACGGCCGACCCGCTCGGCGGACTCGAGCCGCGCGGGATCGCGTTCGGACGCGTACCACGCGTCGCGCTGCATCGCGTCGCCCTCGACCGCGATGACGCCGCAACCGATGCTCGCCCGCGAGCCGGGGTAACCGCCCAGGAAGCCGCGCGAGTTGGCGAAGACGAAATCGGAATCCCACGAGGACACCGTCGCGCCCTCAGAATTGGCGATGCGCCGGTCGACGGCGCGCGCCGCCGCTTCCGTGGCCCGCGCGAGCTCGATCGCCGGCTCCACGCCGAGCTGCCACGGGTGCCACAGGTCGAGATCCGGGGCGCTGCCGCGATAGAGGCGATCGTCGTCCGGCAGGCCGGCAGCGGGATCGGGTGCGGTATGGCGCGCGATGGCGCAGGCCGCATCGACCGCTTGCGCGATCGCGGCTTCCGATACATCCGAGGTGCTGGCGTTGCCGCGCCGCTGCCCGAAGTAGACGGTGACCGAGAGCCCCTTGTCGCGGTTGTATTCGACCGTCTCGACCTCGGCGAGGCGCACGGTGACGGACTGGCCGACCGCGGCCGACGCCTCGGCCTCGGCATCGCTCGCCCCGCGCGCCCGGGCGATCTCGAGGACGCGAAGGCAGGCGGCCTCGAGCGCGGGACGGTCGAGCGGAAGCGCGGTGGCGATGGGCGTGTCGGGCATGGCGGGGAATCCGGGAAGGTCGACCACCGCGGGGAGGCCAAAACAACTACACTCTGCCGGGCGCGTGAAACGCACCCGCGGCGCGCGGCACCCTGGCGGTTTTCGAGGCGATGGAAGACGCGAATCTTATCAGCAAAACGCAGCGCAAACGGCAGAGCCACGACCTGCAGGCCGTCGGCATCGCGCTCACGAAACTGCGGCCCGAGCAGCTCGCGAAGGTCGAGCTGCCCGAAAGGCTGCGCGAGGCCGTCGAGGCCGCCCGCTCGATCACCAAGCACGAGGCGCTGCGGCGCCAGATGCAGTTCATCGGCAAGCTCATGCGCCACCTGGATGCCGGACCCCTCGTGGCGCAACTCGAGGCGTTCAAGGCGCCGGCCACGCGCGAGACCGCCCGTTTCCACCGGGCGGAGACGTGGCGCGAGGCGATGCTCTCCGATCCCGACGGCGTCGAGCGTTTCGTCGCCGAATATCCGTCGGCCGACGCCGTGAAGCTGCGCCGCCTCGCGACCGAAGCCCGGGCCGAACGCGAGGCCGAGCGCTCGCCGAAGCGCTACCGCGAGCTCTTCCAGCTGGTGAACGCCATCCTGAAGAACGACTCGGGGCCCCCGCCGTGAGCGCGCACGACCCGGCCCGCATCGGGCTCGTCGCCACGAGCGATCGCGCCTCGCAGGGCGTCTACCGCGATGAGGGCATCCCCGCGCTCGAGCAGTGGCTCTCGGGCGCGATCGTGAACCCCCTCGCCTTCGAGCGGCGGCTCATCCCGGACGAGCAGCCCGTGATCGAGGCCACGCTGCGCGAGCTGGTGGACGAGGCGAAGTGCGACCTCGTCATCACGACCGGCGGCACGGGCCCGGCGCCGCGCGACGTGACCCCCGAGGCCACGCTCGCCGTGGGTGATCGCGAGTTGCCGGGATTCGGCGAGCAGATGCGGCGCATCTCGCTCGCGTTCGTGCCCACCGCGATCCTCTCGCGCCAGGTGGCCGTGATCCGCGGCCGCGCCCTCATCCTCAACCTGCCCGGCCAGCCCAAGTCCATCCGCGAGACGCTCGAAGGGCTCCGGGACGACGCCGGCAAGCCGCTGGTGCCCGGCATCTTCGCCGCGGTGCCCTACTGCATCGACCTCATCCAGGGCCCCTACCTCGAAACCCGCGAGGACGTGGTGAAGGCCTTCCGACCCAAGAACGCGATCCGACAACCGAAAGCCTGAGCATGGAAGCCCTGCAGCGAATCGAACTCACGACGGGCCCCGTGCCCTCCGCCACCGTCATCTGGATGCACGGCCTGGGCGCCGACGGATGGGATTTCGTGCCCATCGTGCGCGAGCTGGATTTGCCCGAGGACCTCGTCGTGCGATTCGTCTTCCCGCATGCGCCGGTGCGCCCGGTGACGATCAACAACGGCTACCGCATGCGCGCCTGGTACGACATCGTCCAGTCGGATATCGGCCGGCTGCCGGACGAGCGCGGGATCCGCGAATCCCAGGCGAGCGTCGAGGCGCTCATCGAGCAGGAGCTCTCGCGCGGCATCGCCGCGGGCCGCATCGTCCTCGCCGGGTTCTCGCAGGGCGGCGCCATCGCGCTGCACACGGGCCTGCGTCACGGCGAGCCTCTCGCCGGCATCCTCGCCCTGTCGACCTACCTGCCGCTCGCCGAGAACCTGCCCCGGGAAGCCGCGGACGCCAACGCGTCGATCCCGGTCTTCATGGCCCACGGCACGGAAGACCCGGTGATTCCCCTGTCCCTCGCGCAATCGTCGCGGGAAGCGCTCGAGGCGAGGGGCATCCGGCCCGAATGGCACGAGTATCCGATGCCCCACTCCGTGTGCGAGGAGGAGGTGGCCGCCATCGGGCGGTGGCTCACCGCCCGCCTGGGGAGCCGGATCGTGCTGGCGGGCGGCTAGCGCCGCCGCCCGTCACGGCGCCTGTCTCGCCGCGATCGAAGCGAAAAGTTCCCGCCAGGCGGAGGACAGCGGCGCCGGCCGGCGGGTCGCGCGGTCGACGTAGACGTGCACGAAATGCCCCTGGGCGGCGGCCCGCGTCCGTCCCTCGCCGAAGAGCGCGATCTCGTAGCGCACGCTGGAATTTCCCACGTGGGCCACGCGCATCGCGGCCGTGACGGTTTCCGGATAGGTGAGCGGCTCGAAATAGTGGCAGCCCGTCTCGACCACCAGGCCGATCGGGTTGCCCTTCTCCACGTCGAGCAGGCCTTTCGCGATGAGCCAGGCGTTCACGATCGTGTCGAAGTACGAGTAGTACACGACGTTGTTCACGTGCCCGTAGGCGTCGTTGTCCATCCAGCGCGTGGTGACCACCTGCGTATGCGGGTAGTCGGCGAGCGCGTGCGGTTCGGGTCGGGCCATCGTCAGGCGCCCGCGGCGGGCGCGGCGTCGGCTTTCTGGGGCACGAAGAACTTCACGGTGCGCGCGTAGGCGCCGGGCACCGGGCACATGGCGCCGCCGAGGAAGGCCTCGACCTCGTCGCGGCGCTTCATCGTGTCGTGGTAGCCCAGCGCGATCAGCTCGCGGCAGTAGCCCTGCTCGAACAGCAGGTAGCTCGCGAGGTTGGCGCCCCCGCGGCGCATCGCGCCGATGGTGCGCATCAGGAACCGGATGGGCGCGGGCAGGCTTCTCACGTGGCGAAGCGCGATGACGTCCAGCGGCTCCGAGGGCGTCATCACCAGCACGTCGACGTGGTGCAGCGTGAGCCCCATCTCGCGCAGCCGCGCCGCAGGCACGGCGCTGATGGTGCGGTTGATGCGCTCGAGCCGCTCGATATCCACCGCGAGGCTGTCGAGGAAGATCGAGTTCATCACGTGGCCGGCCACCTGGGCGAGGGTCGGGTAGAGGTCGCCGCGCGTGCGGTCGGGCGCGTCGTTGCGGATCTTCGCCGTGCCGATCACCACCACGCGGTCCGCACCGAGATGCAGCGCCGGGCTCACCGGGGCGATCTGCCGCATGGAGCCATCGCCGAAGAACTCGCGGTTGAGCTTTTGCGCCGGGAAGATGAACGGGATGGCCGCGGAGGCCATCAGGTGCTCCACGCGGATGCGCGTGCGAAGCCCCACCCGCTGCGAGCGCTTCCAGCCGCCCAGGTGCGGCGCTCCTTCGAAGAAGCTGCAGCTCTGCCCCGAGGTATAGCCCGAGCAACTGATGGCGAGGGCATCGAGCGAGCCGCCGGCGATGTTGGAGGCGATGCGGTCGAACTCCAGTTTCCTCTCGAGGAGCGCCGCCAGGGGCCGGTTGTCCAGGAGCGAAATGCGCTTGTCGCGCAGCCACGCCCCGAAGAAGAGCCCGAAGAGCCAGCGCGAGCTGTTGGCGAAGACCCCGGCGAAATCCGCCCGGTAGACGTGGCGCGGCTCGAAGTTGCGCCAGACCTCGAGCAGGTTGTCGACGGCGTGGCCGAAGTCGTCGGCGTGGCACGCCAGCGCACCGGCATTGACCGCGCCGGCCGAAGTGCCCGCGATGATCGGAAACGGGTTCACGCGCGGATCGGGCAGCATCTCGCGCAGTGCCTGCAGCACGCCGACCTGATAGGCCGCGCGCGCGCCGCCACCCGCGAGCACCAGCGCCGTCTTGCCCCCCGCGACCTCCATGCGACTCCCCTTCCCCCGTGACCGACGACGCTATCGCGCGCCTCGCCCTGCCCCGCGTCCCTTGCCGCCCCCCGCGGCGGCGGCCTCGCCAAGCATTTCCTCGGCGTGCTTGCGCGTGGTTTGCGTGATCTTCGCTCCGCCCAGCATCCGGGCGACCTCTTCCACCCGCCCTTCGGCATCCAGCGGCTCCACCGCAGCGAGGGTACCCTTCGGGCCGGAGAATTTCGATACCCGCAGCTGGTGGCGCGCCCGCGAAGCGACCTGCGGCAGGTGCGTGACGCACAGCACCTGGTGGTGACGGGCGAGCTCGGCGAGCAGCGTGCCGACGATTTCGGCCACGCGGCCGCCGATCCCGGTGTCGACCTCGTCGAACACCAGGGTGGGCACGCCCGCGCGCCCCCCCATGAGCACCTGGATCGCGAGCGCGAGGCGAGAGAGTTCGCCGCCGGAGGCGACCTTCCCCACCGGGCCCAGGGGCTGCCCCGCGTGGGCGGCCACCTGGAATTCCACCGATTCGAGGCCGGCGGCGGTCGGTTCGGCCAGCGTCTCGAGGGCCACCGCGAGGCGGCCGCCTTCCATGGCGAGCCCTTGCAGGCGTCGGGTCACGTCCTCGGCCAGCTTGTCCGCGGCCATGCAACGGGCCTTCGTGAGCGCCTTCGCCGCCTCCCGGAAAGCGCGCTCGGCTTCCTTTTCCTGGGCCACCAAGGCCTCATGGCTGGCGTCACCGCCCAGGGCCTCCAGCCGCGCGAGGCGCTCGGCGTGGGCGTCGGCGAGACGAGCGGGATCGACCCGCAGCCGACGGGCGGCATCGTGCACGGCCCGCAGGCGGCGCTCGAGGGCGTCGAGCCGCGCCGGATCGGCCTCGATGCGCTGCAGGTAGCGGCGCAGGGCATGCGTCGCCTCGCCCGCGTTCGCGAGAGCGGCTTCCGTGTCCCGCGCGGCATCGGCGAGGATCGGATCGACCGCAGCGGCCTCCTTGAGACGCGCGGCGGCCTTCGCAAGCAGCGTGGCGGCCGAACCTTCCTGCTCGTCCAGCAGGTCGAGGGATTCGCGGGCGCCGGCGATGAGTTCCTGTGCGTGAGCAAGGCGCCGGTGCTCCGCCTGCTCGTCCACCCATCCCTCGGGCGTGAAGGCGAGCGCCTCGAGATCGCGGATCTCGTCGCGCAGCAGGGCCCTTTCGCGTTCGGCGCTCTCGGCCGCCGCCTCGCGGGCGGCGCGTGCCGCCGCCGCCCGCCGCCACTCGCCGTGCAGCCGCGCCACGCCGGCCGCCAGGGTCTCGGCGTCTGCGAACGCATCGAGCAGGCGCCGCTGGTAGTCGCGCTGCGTGAGCCACCGGTGCTCGTGCTGGCCATGGATGTCGACGAGGCACTCGCCGAGCTCCCGGAGTTGCCCCGCCGTGACCGGGCGACCGTTCACGAAGGCACGCGAGCGCCCGGCGCGGTCGACCGTGCGGCGCACAACGCAGGCCGAAGCCCCCTCGTCGTCGAGATCGGATGACGCGAGCCAGTCGCGGGCCGGGGCGAGCCTCGCGACGTCGAACTCCGCGCTCACTTCCGCGCGTTCCGCCCCCGGCCGCACGACCCCCGCGTCCGCCCGCGCACCGAGCGCGAGCCCGAGGGCGTCGACCAGGATGGACTTGCCCGCGCCCGTCTCGCCGGTGAGCGCCGTGAAGCCAGAGGCGAGCTCGATCTCGAGCGAATCGACGATCACGAAATCACGCAGCAGGAGCGCCGTCAGCATCGCCGGGGTGCGCCGTTCAGGCGTTCCGTTCGTTCCAGCGCAGTTTCGTGCGCAGCATCGAGAAATAGCTGTAGCCGGGGGGGTGCAGGAGGACTGCCGGCTTGGCCGCGGCCGCGACGCCCACGACGTCGCCGGGCTCGAGCTCGAAGGACTCCTGCACGTCGAAATTGGCGCAGGCGCCCTGCCCGCGCACGAGCACGATGTCGATGCGCCTGTCGCCGGGAAGGACGATCGGCCGGTTGGAGAGCGTGTGCGGCGAGATGGGCACGAGCGCGATCGCCGCGAGGCAGGGGTGCAGGACCGGCCCGCCGGCCGACAAGGCGTATGCCGTGGTTCCCGTGGGCGAGGCGGCGATGACGCCGTCGGCCCGCAGGCTGTAGATGAACTCGCCGTCCACGTGCACCGCGAACTCGATCATGCTGCCGGAGCTGCCGCGGCTCACCACCACGTCGTTCATGGCGTGGGTGGCGACGACTTCCTGCCCCGCGCGGGAGACACGCGAGGCGAGCATGAGGCGCTCCTCGCGTTCGTAGTGACCGCGCAGCACCGGCGAGAGCTGCTCGGCCACCTCGCCAGCCGGAATGTCCGTGAGGAACCCCAGGCGGCCCAGGTTCACCCCGATGAGTGGCACCCCGTGGGCCACCATGAGGCGCGTGCAGGACAGCAGGGTGCCGTCACCGCCCACGACGATGGCGAGGTCTGCCCTTTCGGGAAGGCGCTCGAGGTCGAGGGCTTCGTCCGGCGGCGTGCGCGAGGCTTCGGCCGTGCGCTTGTCCATGAGGACCGTCGCGCCGTGCTCGCGAAGCACCGCCATCACCTGGTCGAGCTTGTCGGGAAGGACCGTGGCGTCGCTCTTGCCGACCACCGCCACGGTCTTGAACGCTGGGGACATGGCCGCCATTAGACCATAGGCCTTCGCCGGAATCGAAGGCGAATCACCCGGAAGCCCGCGAAGGATTTTTTGTACAATGGCCCGCATGCTCAATGAACGCGCCCAGGCCCTGCTGAAGATCCTCGTCGAGCGATACATCGCCGACGGGCAGCCCGTGGGCTCGCGCGTGCTCGCCCGCGCCTCCAGCCTCGAACTCTCGCCCGCGACCATCCGCAACGTGATGGCGGACCTCGAGGAGATGGGTTTCGTCTCGAGCCCGCACACCTCGGCCGGCCGGATCCCGACGCCCAAGGGCTACCGGTTCTTCGTCGACACGCTCCTCACGGTGCGGCCGCTCGAGGAGGTCGAGCGCACCCAGATCGAGGACACGCTCATGCCGGACGACCCCCACCGCGTGGTGGCGGCGGCCTCGCAGGTGCTCTCGGAACTCACCCACTTCGCCGGGGTGGTGATCGCGCCGCGGCGCCGCTCGTCGCTGCGGCACGTGGAGTTCATCCACCTGTCCGAGCGCCGCGTGCTCCTCATCATCGTCGCGATGGACGGCGAGGTGCAGAACCGGGTGCTGGTCACCGACCGCGCCTACAACGCCGCCCAGCTGCAGGAGGCCGCACAGGCCATCAACCAGCACTATGCCGGCCTCGACTTCGGGGACATCACGAGTCGCGTGAGGAACGAGCTGCTCGACCTGCACCGCGATATTTCGGGCCTCATGAAGGCCGCCATCGATACCGGCGGCGAGGCGCTTCGCCAGCCCGCGGACGGCGTCGTGCTTGCCGGCGAGAGAAACCTCATCGAATACGAGGACCTCGCCTCGGACCGCGCGCGCCTTCGCAAGCTCTTCGACCTTTTCGAGAAGAAGGCGCAGCTGCTCAAGCTCCTCGACGACAGCGAGCGCGCCGAGGGCGTCAAGATCTTCATCGGCGGCGATTCGCAGCTCGTGCCGCTCGACGAATGCTCCATCGTGACCGCCCCCTACGAGGTCGACGGCCGGGTGGTCGGCACGGTGGGCGTCATCGGCCCCACCCGCATGGCTTACGAGCGCGTCATCCCCATCGTCGACATCACCGCCAAGCTCGTCTCGTCCGCGCTTTCGCAGCACTAGCCGTGGTCGAGGAACGAGCCGTCATGGAAAACAAGCGCTCGCGGAACGAGCCGTCAACCAGGTAACACAGTGCCCCCCCTTCCCGAACCGCCGTACGCCCACGGCACGCCCTCGCGCGTGGGCATTCTCCTCGTGAACCTGGGCACTCCCGACGAGCCCACGGCGTCCGCGGTCCGGCGCTATCTCGCCGAATTCCTCTGGGACCCCCGCGTCGTCGAGATTCCCCGCCCCGTGTGGTGGCTCATCCTGCACGGGGTCATCCTGCGCGTGCGGCCGGGCAAGAGCGCGGCCAAGTACCAGTCGGTCTGGACGAAGGAAGGCTCGCCCCTTCGCGTCTACCTGGACCGCCAGGTGCAGCTCCTGCGCGGCTATCTGGGCGAGCGGGTGAAGAGCCCCCTCGCCGTCGCGGGCGCCTGCCGGTACGGCAATCCCAGCATCGCCTCGGCGCTCGCGAAGCTGCGATCCGAGGGGTGCGACCAGGTGCTCGTGCTGCCGCTCTACCCGCAGTACGCCGCCAGCACGACCGGCTCCACCATGGACGCGTTGGGCGCAGCCCTGGCCAGGCTGCGCAACGTGCCCGCGATCCGCGTCGTGAAGCACTTCCACGACCACCCGGCGTACGTGTCGGCCGTGGCCAGGGCCGTGAACGACTACTGGATGAAGCACGGGCGGCCCGACCGCCTCGTGATGAGCTTTCACGGCCTGCCGCGCTTCAGCCTCGACAAGGGCGACCCGTACCACTGCGAGTGCCTGAAGACCGGTCGCCTCGTCGCGGAGGCGCTCGGCTGGTCCGACGAGCGGACCTCCATCACTTTCCAGTCGCGCTTCGGCAAGGCCGAATGGCTCAAGCCCTACACGGCCGACCGGCTCGCCGAACTGGGCGCCCAGGGCACCGGGCGGGTGGATGTCATCTGCCCGGGTTTCGCCGCCGATTGCCTCGAGACGCTCGAGGAGATCGCGATGGAAGGCCGCGAGACTTTCCAGCACGCGGGCGGCAAGGAATATCACTACATCCCGACGACCAACGACAACCCGGCTTTCATGACGGCGCTCACGATCGTCGCGCTGGAGAACCTGCAGGGCTGGGTGTCGGCCGATTGGGATGCGGGGTCGGCGCAGGCGGCCGGCCGCGAATCGGCTGCCCGCGCGAAGGCGCTGGGCGCCTCCCGCTAAACCCCTCCCACGAAAGGAAATCCATGGGCTCGCTGCTCCTGCGGTGGTTCCTGAGCGCGCTCGCGCTCCTGGCGGTCGCCTACCTGTATCCCGGCGTGCGTGTCGATGGCTTCTTCGCCGCGGCCGTGGCGGCCCTGGTGCTGGGCCTCGTCAATGCCGTCGTCCGTCCGATCCTCGTGATCCTCACGTTGCCGGTCACGATCCTCACGCTGGGCCTTTTCCTCTTCGTGGTGAACGCGCTGATGTTCTGGCTCGTGGCCGAAGTGGTGAAGGGGTTCACGGTGAGCGGCTTCGTCGCGGCGCTCGTCGGGTCCGTGCTCTACAGCCTGATCACCCTGCTGGTGAGCTGGCTCGTGGGCGGCAAGAAATGACGAAGGCCCGGGGAACTCCCCCGGGCCTTCCGGATGCCGCTTGCCGCGTGGCCTAGAAGCGCCAGCCCAGGCCCACCGACCACAGGAGCGGGTCGACCTTGACCGCGCTCACCTTGGTACCGTTCAGCTTCACGTCGCTGCCGATGTAGACCTTCTTCAGGTCGAAGTTGAGGTACGTGGCCTTGGCGAGCTTGATGTCGAAGCCCGCGCCGTAGGAGGCGCCGACACTGTTGCTGTCGAGCTTGAGGTCGCCCACGCCCGGGATCGACAGCTTGTCGCTCATGATGAAGGTGAAGTTCACGCCCGCGCCCACGTACGGGCGGAAGTCCCCATCGGGGTTGAAGTGGTACTGCAGCGACAGGGTCGGCGGCAGGTGCTTGAAGGTGCCGATCTTGACCGGGCCGCCCAGGACGCTGTCTTCCACCGTCACTTCGTGCTTCTGCGGATAGGTGAGAACGAGCTCGGCCGCGACGTTCTTGGTGAAGAAGTAGGAAATGTCGACTTCCGGGAACCACTTGCTGTTCACGGTGATGTCGTTGGCGGCGACCCCAAGGGACGGGATGGCCTCGGACTTGTCGGCCGTCTCCAGGTAGAGGGCGCGAACGCGCACCATCCACGGGTTCGGTTCGGCGGCGGCGGCCGGCAGGGCGAAGGTGCCCGCGACGGCGGCGGCGAGAAGGGCGAGAGTCGTTTTTTTCATGGGTTCTCCAGGGGCTGGGGTGACGGAATGCATTCAGCTGCGAGTTTCGTTCCCGCCTTCGGGAATCGGTTGACCTGAGTCAACTGAGCTCCAAATCGTCTCGCCCGGACCGGAAAGCCCCCGATCGGGGTTGAAAAACGCCGCCCGGTCCCCATTTCAGCCCGCAAAGACGCGATTCGAGGGAGAAAGACATGTCGGAAACCCCCAATGGCGCGGCCGAAGCCGTCGTGCCCCCCCCTTCATCCGAAGCCGGTGACGCCAGTCCGGAAGGCCAACTCACGGCCGCCCGGGCCGAGATCGAGCGCCTCAAGGAAGATTTCCTTCGCGCCAAGGCCGAAACCGAGAACATCCGCCGGCGCGCCGCCGACGACGTGACCCGCGCCCACAAGTTCGCGCTGGAAGGCTTTGCGGGCACGCTGCTGCCGGTTCGCGACAGTCTCGAGGCCGCCCTGGCGATCGAGGCGCCGACGGCCGAATCCCTGCGCGAGGGCGTGGCCATCACGGGCCGGCAACTCGCCGCGGCCTTCGAGAAGGCGGCCCTGGCCGAAATCGCCCCGGCCGGCCATCGCTTCGACCCCCACCTGCACCAGGCAATCAGCCAGGTCGAATCGGACGAACCGCCGGGCACGGTGGTGGCCGTGGTCCAGAAGGGCTACCGGTTGCACGACCGCGTGATCCGCCCGGCCCTGGTGGTGGTCGCCCGGGAGCGCAGCGCCGCGGCGCCCGAAGCTCCCCCGGCCGCTTGAAGAACGCCGTCCCGACCCCTACTTGTATGGCAAGACCGTAAAACGCGACATCGAGGAATACCGACTATGGCAAAGATCATCGGCATCGACCTGGGCACCACGAACTCCTGCGTGGCCATCATGGAGGGCGGCAAGCCCAAGGTCATCGAGAACAGCGAGGGCGCGCGCACGACGCCCTCCATCGTCGCGTACGCGGACAACGACGAGATCCTCGTCGGGGCCCCGGCCAAGCGCCAGGCGGTGACGAATGCGAAGAACACCCTCTACGCGGTCAAGCGCCTCATCGGCCGACGCTTCGAGGAGAAGGAAGTCCAGAAGGACATCCACCTGATGCCCTACGCCATCGCCAAGGCCGACAACGGCGACGCCTGGGTGGAGGCCCGCGGCCGCAAGATCGCCCCGCCGCAGGTCTCGGCGGAAGTCCTGCGCAAGATGAAGAAGACCGCCGAGGACTACCTGGGCGAGCCGGTCACGGAAGCCGTGATCACGGTGCCCGCCTACTTCAACGACTCGCAGCGCCAGGCCACCAAGGACGCGGGCCGCATCGCCGGCCTGGACGTGAAGCGCATCATCAACGAACCCACGGCGGCGGCGCTCGCCTTCGGACTCGACAAGAAGGAAGGCGACCGCAAGATCGCGGTCTACGACCTGGGCGGCGGCACGTTCGACATCTCCATCATCGAGATCGCGGAGATCGACGGCGAGCACCAGTTCGAGGTGCTCTCGACCAACGGCGACACCTTCCTGGGCGGCGAGGACTTCGACCAGCGCCTCATCGACTACATCGTCGAGGAATTCCGCAAGCAGTCGGGCATCGACCTCTCGAAGGACCCGATCGCCCTGCAGCGCGTGAAGATGGCCGCCGAGCGCGCCAAGATCGAGCTGTCCTCGGGACAGCAGACGGAGATCAACGAGCCGTACATCGCCATGGCGAACGGCGCGCCCTCCCACCTCACGATGAAGATCACCCGCGCCAAGTTCGAGGCGCTCGTGGAGGACCTCATCGAGAAGACGATCGAGCCGTGCCGCACCGCGATCAAGGATGCGGGCGTGAAGGTCTCCGACATCGGCGACGTGATCCTCGTGGGCGGCATGACGCGCATGCCGAAGGTGCAGGACAAGGTCCGCGAGTTCTTCGGCAAGGAGCCGCGCAAGGACGTGAACCCGGACGAGGCCGTGGCGGTCGGCGCGGCGATCCAGGGCGGCGTGCTGCAAGGCGACGTGAAGGACGTGCTGCTCCTCGACGTGACGCCGCTCTCGCTCGGCATCGAGACGCTCGGCGGGGTCATGACCAAGCTCATCAAGAAGAACACCACGGTGCCCACCAAGGCGCAGCAGGTGTTCTCCACCGCCGAGGACAACCAGGGTGCCGTCACGATCCACGTGCTGCAGGGCGAACGCGACGTGTCCTCGGGCAACAAGAGCCTGGGCCAGTTCAACCTCGAGGGCATCGCGCCCGCCCCGCGCGGCATGCCCCAGATCGAGGTGACGTTCGACATCGACGCGAACGGCATCCTGCACGTGAGCGCCAAGGACAAGGCGACCTCCAAGGAGGCGAAGATCACCATCAAGGCGAACTCCGGCCTCGCCGAGGAGGAGATCCAGCGCATGGTGAAGGACGCCGAGGCCCATGCCGACGAGGACAAGCGCCTGCTCGAGACGGTGCAGGCGAGGAACCAGGCCGACCAGCTGCTGCACTCCGTGAAGAAGTCGCTGGCCGAGCACGGCGACAAGCTCGACGCCGCCGAGCGGGCGAAGATCGACGAGGCGGCCAAGGAGCTCGAGGCGGTGCTGAAGGAAGGCGACAAGGCGACGCTCGAGGCAAAGACGGAAGCGCTCTCGACCGCGGCGCAGAAGCTCGGCGAGAAGGTCTATGCCGAGCAGGCGGCGCAGGGCGGTGGCGGCGCCTCGGCTGGCGGCGCTCCGGGTGGCGACCCCCCCGGCTCGGCGCCGAAGGGCGCCAAGGACGACGGCAACGTCGTCGACGCGGAGTACACCGAGGTGAAGGACAAGAAGCCGGCTTGAGGGCCCTCGATCGAAACGAGGGGTGAAGGGAGCGCAAGGCTCCCTTCACCCCTTTCCGCATTCAAGGATTCGGGAAGACCATGGCGACGAAGCGCGATTACTACGAAGTGCTGGGCGTGAACCGGGATGCCTCCGAGGAGGACATCAAGAAGGCCTATCGCAAGCTCGCCATGAAGTTCCACCCCGACAGGAACCCCGACAGCAAGGAGTCCGAGGACAAGTTCAAGGAGGCCAAGGAAGCCTACGAGATGCTCTCGGAGCCGGAGAAGCGGCGTGCCTACGACGCCTACGGCCACGCCGGGGTGAACCCGCAGATGGGCGGCATGGGGGCCGGGGCGGGAGAGCAGGGGTTCGGCGGGTTCGCGGAAGCCTTCGGCGACATCTTCGGCGACATCTTCGGCGGCGCGCGCGGGCGCTCCAACGTCTACCGCGGCGCCGACCTGCGCTACAACCTCGAGGTGACGCTCGAGCAGGCCGCGCGCGGCACCGAGACCAAGATCCGCATCCCGACCCTCGACAGCTGCGAGACTTGCCATGGCACCGGGTCCAAGCCCGGCACCCATCCCAAGACCTGCTCGACCTGCGGTGGCCAGGGCAATGTGCGCCTGTCCCAGGGCTTCTTCTCGGTCCAGCAGACCTGTCCCACGTGCCACGGCTCGGGCAAGATGGTCTCGGATCCCTGCACGGCCTGCAAGGGCGCGGGCCGCGTGAAGCACCACAAGACGCTTTCGGTGAAGATCCCCGCGGGCATCGACGAGGGCGACCGCATTCGCCTGGGCGGCGAGGGCGAGGCCGGCGTGAACGGCGGCCCCCCGGGCGATCTCTACGTGGAGATCCACATCAAGCAGCACCCGGTCTTCCAGCGCGACGGCGACGACCTGCACTGCGAGATGCCGATCAGCTTCACCACGGCGGCGCTGGGCGGCGAGATCGAGATCCCGACGCTCGAGGGCCAGGCCAAGGTGAAGATCGCCGCGGAAACCCAGACGGGCCAGGTCCTTCGCCTGCGCGGAAAGGGCATCAAGGGCGTGCGATCCTCGGCCCCCGGGGACCTGCTGTGCGAGATCGTCGTGGAGACGCCCGTGCGCCTCACCGATCGCCAGCGCGAGCTCCTGCGCGAACTCGAGGAGATCAACCGCAAGGACGGCGACCGTCACAACCCCCGGGCCAAGTCGTTCATGGACAAGGTCCGGACCTTCTTCGCGGGTTAGGGCCGGGCGGGCCAGGGCCGGCCGGCTCGGGAACCGCCCGGGGGCCGGTGACGCCCGCCCGTCGCCCGACCCTCCCCCGCCCGGCCGGTGCGCGCTATCATGGGGCGAACCAAGACCGAGAACCGGGGAGAAACCGCATGCGACGCATCCTTTCGTCGATTGCCCTCGCCACCGCCTTCGCCGCGCACGCGCAGGGGGTCACTGACACGCAGGTCGTCCTGGGGCAATCGGTCGCGTTGTCGGGTCCCGCCCAGGAACTCGGCAAGGACATGCAGCTCGGCGCCTCGCTCTACTTCAACGCGATCAACGCGAAGGGCGGGGTGAACGGCCGCAAGGTGGTGCTCAAGACGCTGGACGACGGTTACGAGTCCACGCGGGCCGCCGAAAACACGAAGAAGCTCATCAACGAGGACAGGGTCTTCGCCCTCTTCGGCTACGTCGGGACACCGACCTCGGCCGCGTCGATGCCGATTTTCACCGAGGCGAAAGTGCCCTTCGTCGGGCCTTTCACCGGCGCCGAGCTGCTTCGCAATCCCGTGAACAAGTACGTCTTCAACGTGCGCGCGAGCTACTACGACGAGACGGAAGCGATCGTCCAGCACCTCACCGCCATGAGCGTGAACAAGATCGCGGTCTTCTACCAGAACGACGCCTACGGCCAGGCCGGCCTCGCGGGCGTGGAGCGGGCGCTCAAGAAGCGCGGCCTCGAGATCGCCGCCAAGGGGACGGTCGAGCGAAACACCATCGAGGTCAAAGCCGCCGTGGCAACCATGGCGAAGGCCCAGCCGCAGGCGGTGGTGATGATCAGCGCCTACAAGTCGTGCGCGGCTTTCATCAAGGAGATGAAGTCCGCCGGCTCGAACCCCACCTTCTGGAACGTCTCGTTCGTCGGCAGCAAGGCCCTCGCCAAGGAACTCGACAAGGAAGGACGCGGCGTCCAGATCTCGCAGGTCGTGCCCTTCCCGTGGGATTCGTCGGTGCCCGTCGTGAAGGAATACCGGGCGCTCATCGACGCCGCCAAGGGCGAGCCGGGCTTCGGCACGCTGGAGGGCTACATCGCGGCAAAGGTCGCCGTGGAGGGCCTGCGGCGCGCGGGCAGGAACCTGACTCGGGAAAGCTACATGAAGGCGATGGAATCGCTCGACGCCTACGACGTGGGCGGCTTCAAGGTCACGTACGGGCCGGACAATCGCAGCGGCTCTCGTTTCGTCGACCTCACGATCATCTCGCGGGACCAGAAGTTCGTTCGCTAGCTATTTCTTGCGCCACTCCGTAAGGCCGCCGGGCTTGTCCTCGAGCACGATTCCGGCCGCTTCCAGTTCCTTCCGGATCGCGTCGGCCCGGGCGAAATCCCTGGATTTCTTGGCTGCCGTCCGCTCGGCGACGAGTGATTCGACATCGGGCTGCCCGCTGTTTGCGCCGCCGGCCGAAACGCCTCCCTTGAGAAAGGCCTCGGGATCCTGCTGGAGGAATCCGATCGTCCCGCCCAGCGCCTTCAGCAGGCCGGAAAGCTGCGGCGAGCGGCCGCGGTTCACCTCCCCCCGCAATTCGTGCAGCGCCGCGAGGGCGACGGGCATGTCGAAGTCGTCGTCCATGGCGGCACGGAAGCGCGCGGCGTGCGGGTCGGACCAGTCGATCCCGACGGCGACGGGCGGCACCTCGCGCAGGGCCGTGTAGAAACCCCGAAGCGTGGTGCCCGCCTCGTCGAGATGCTCGCGCGAGAAGGCGACCTCGCTGCGGTAGTGGCCCCGCAGCAGGAAGAACCGCAGCTGCTCGCCGCCCTGGACGGGGTCGAGGTGGTCGAGGACATCGCGCGCCGTGAAGAAATTGCCGAGCGACTTGGACATCTTCTCGTCGCCCATGTTGAGGAACGCGGCGTGCATCCAGACGCGCACGAACGGCTTGCCCGAAGCGCCTTCGCTTTGCGCGATCTCGTTCTCGTGGTGGGGAAACTGCAGGTCCCAGCCGCCGCCGTGCAGGTCGATGGTCGCGCCCAGTTCGCGCCCGGCCATGGCCGAGCACTCGAGGTGCCAGCCCGGGCGCCCGGCACCGTACGAGGAAGGCCACGAGAGCTCGCCGGGCTTCGCCGCCTTCCAGAGCACGAAGTCGAGCGGATCCCGCTTGGCGGTATCCACCGCCACGCGTTCGCCGGCACGCAGGTCGTCGAGGTTGCGACGCGAGAGCTTGCCGTATCCCGGGAAATCGCGCACCGCGAAGAACACGTCGCCATTGGCGCCCCGGTACGCCAGCCCCTTCGATTCGAGGTGCGCGACGAGATCGAGCATGGGACCGATGTAGCGCGTGGCACGCGGTTCGGCGTCCGGCGCGAGCAATCCCAGGCGCGCGCAGTCGGCGCGGAAGTTCGCCGTGGTGGCCTCGGTCAGCTCGTCGATGCCGATGCCCCGCTCCCGGGCACGCTCCATGATCTTGTCGTCGACGTCGGTGATGTTGCGCACGTAAGTGACCTCGAATCCGGTCGCGCGCAGCCACCGCACGACCAGGTCGAAGACCGAGAAGGTGCGGGCGTTTCCGACGTGGATGGAGTCGTACACGGTCGGACCGCAGACGTAGAGGCCCACCTTTCCGGGAACGAGGGGCTCGAAGGGATCCTTGCGGCGCGACAGGGAATTGTGGATGGCAAGCGTCATGGTCTCGGGGGGCCGAATCGTGCGGCATCGGGCGTTCGGGGAGTTGCCCGTCGCAACGGACGGGGCGGACAGGAGGCTAGCGGGCGGGCGAGGAACAACACGCGAAACGCACGGCCAAAGCGCTGGAGCGGCTCCAGAAGGCGCGTCGCACCCGGGCCCGGGAGGACCTGGCGCGCAGGAAGCCGATTGTGAAGGCCTCCCAAGGTTGGTAGAATGTGTTTTCCATTAAATTCAACAAATTATAACACGATGCTGCCCCGTGCCCTGCGCCTCCCCCTCGCCGCCGCGATCCTGTTCTTCGCGTTCGCCGGCACCGCCGTGGGCGCCCCGGCCGACGACCTTCGCGAGGCCCAGAAACTCTACCAGCAGGGAAAGCTCGGCCCCGCCCTCGAAAAAGTCGATGCCTACCTGAAGGTCCAGCCGCGCGAACCCCAGGGCCGCTTCCTGAAGGGACTCGTCCTCACCGAGCAGAAGAAGACGCAGGAGGCCATCCAGGTGTTCACCGGCCTCACCGAGGATTTCCCCGAACTGCCCGAGCCGTACAACAACCTCGCCGTGCTCTACGCCTCGCTGGGCAACTACGACAAGGCCAAGTCGGCGCTCGAGCTCGCGATCCACACCCACCCGAGCTACGCGACGGCACACGAGAATCTCGGCGACATCTACGCCCAGCTCGCGAGCCGCGCCTACGATCGCGCCCTGCAACTCGACAAGAACAACGCCACCGCGCAGGTGAAGCTCTCGATGGTGAAGGATATCTTCGTCGCCGAGAAACGGGGCACGAAGCCGGAGTCCGCGAAGGCGTCGGCCAAGGCCGATCCCGCCAAGGCGGAAGGAGCGAAGGGCGCGCCGGCGAAGGCCGAGCCTCCCAAGGGCGAACCGGTCAAGGTCGAACCTCCGAAGGGCGAACCGGCAAAGGTCGAACCCGCGAAGGGCGAACCGGCCAGGCCGGCGGCCAGCGGGGATGACAAGCAGGCCGTCACGGCCGCGCTCGAGTCTTGGGCCAAGGCGTGGAGCGCAAAAGACGTGAAGGGGTATCTCGCCGCCTACGCGCCCGACTTCGAGACGCCCGCGGGCGAGGCGCGTCCCGCATGGGAAAAACAGCGCGAAGAGCGTATCGAACGCCCGAAGTCGATCGAAGTCGCGCTCACCATCAAGTCCGTCAAGGTCTCCGGCGGCGAAGCGGTGGCCGTCGTGCGCCAGGCCTACCGCTCGGACGCGCTCAAGTCCACCACCACGAAGACGATGAAGCTCGTGAAGTCGGGCGATCGCTGGCTGATCAAGCAGGAGCGCGTGGGCGGGTGATCGCGCGCGAGCTCCCCCGGCGCCTCGCGCCGCCGTTCGCGGCCGTCGCCCTCCTCGTCCTCGCGTTCGCCGTCGCGCCCGCCCTGGCCGACGACGATGCGAGCGAGCCGCAGGCCGCCGTCTTCCCCAACGAAATCGAGGCCGCGCTCGTGCGCGCGATCACGGGCCTGAGCCAGTACGGCATCGCCCACGCGCTGGGCGAGATCGACCACATCCTCTCCCGGGCCCCGAATTTCCGCCTGGGTCACCTGATCCGCGGCGACCTGCTCATGGCGCGCGCGGGCAACCCGGTCGCGTTCGGCCCGGCGGTCAACGTCGCTTCGCTCTCGCGCACGGCGCCCCTGCAGGACGAGGCGCGCGCGCGCATCAAGCGTTTCCTCGAGGCCCCGCCCGCGGACTACCTTCCGCTGCCCGTGTTGCAGCTCGCGCCGACGCACCAGCATGCGATCCTCGTCGACACGACGCGCTCTCGCCTCTTCATCTTCTCCAATGCGTCGGGTGCGCCGCGGCTCGTCACCGACTTCTACGTGAGCGTCGGCAAGAACGGCGTGGAAAAGCAGAAGGAGGGCGACCAGAAGACGCCGCTCGGCGTCTACACGATCGTCTCGTCGAAGGAGAAGTTGCCGGATTTCTACGGCCCCGGCGCCTTTCCCATCAGCTACCCGAACGAGTGGGACCGCCAGAACGGCCGGGGCGGATACGGCATCTGGCTGCACGGCACGCCTTCGGAGACCTACAGCCGGCCTCCGCGCGCCACCGACGGCTGCATCGTCCTCGCCAACGAGGACCTGAAGCGCCTGGCGAAATACGTCGACGTCGGCCGCACGCCGGTCGTGATCGCCTCCGGGGTCGAGTGGGTCGAGCCCGAGCGCTGGGCCGTGAGCCGCCGCGATTTCCTCTCCGCCTTCGAGCAGTGGCGCGCCGACTGGGAGAGCCTCGACACCGACCGCTACCTCGGCCACTACTCGCGGCAGTTCAAGGGCGACGGGAAGGACCTCGCCGCCTGGAGCGCGCACAAGCGCAAGGTGAACGCCGGCAAGTCCTGGGTGAAGGTCGGCGTCGCGAACCTGAGCCTGTTCGGCCTGGCCGAAGGCGAGGACACGCTCGTGGTCACCTTCGAGCAGGACTACAAGTCCTCGAACCTCGCGAACCGGACCCAGAAGCGCCAGTACTGGTCCCGCGAAGGCGGCCGCTGGCGCATCCTTTTCGAAACCGTCGTCTCCTGACCTCCATGCAAACCGCCATGATCCTGCCCCGCCGACGCCTCGCCGCCCTCGCCCTCGCCTGCCTCGCCCCGATCGCCTTTCCGGCGGCCGCCCAAACCAAGAACGACGCGGCCAAGCCCGCCGCGTGCACGGACAAACTGAAAGGAACCGCTCCCATGAAAGTGAAGCTCACCACCAACCACGGCGCCCTCACCCTCGAACTCGACAAGGCCAAGGCGCCCGTATCGGTCGAGAACTTCGTGAACTACGTGCAGGCCGGCCACTACGACGGCACGATCTTTCACCGCGTGATCGACGGCTTCATGATCCAGGGCGGCGGATTCACGAAGGACATGAAGCAAAAGCCCGTGAAGGACCCGATCAAGAACGAGGGAGCCAACGGCCTGAAGAACGACCTCTACACGGTCGCCATGGCCCGCACCGGCGTGCGCGATTCCGCGACGAGCCAGTTCTTCATCAACGTGAAGGCCAACGACTTCCTCAACTACTCCGGCGAGAACCCGCAGGGCTGGGGATACGCCGTGTTCGGCAAGGTGGTCGAGGGCACGGACGTCGTCGACAAGATCCGCAAGGTCGCCACCGGCAACGCCGGCATGTACCAGAACGTGCCCCTCGAGGCGGTCGTGATCGAGAAGGCCGAGTGCCTCTGAGCCGCGCGCTCTTCATCTCCGACCTGCACCTCGCCGAGGACCGGCCGGAGACGACGGGCCTCTTCGAGCGCTTCGTCGCGCAGTCATTGCCGGGCGCTTCTGCGCTCTACATCCTGGGCGACCTGTTCGAGTCCTGGGCGGGCGACGACACGCTCGAGTTGCCTTTCGAATCGCGCGTGGGAGACCTGCTGCGCCAGGCCGCCCGCGCGGTGCCCACCGCCTTCCTGCACGGCAACCGCGATTTCGTCGTGGGTCGGCGCTTCAGCGAAGCGACGGGGGTTCGCCTCATCGACGACCCGACGGTGGTGGACTTGCCCGGTGTGCGGGCCGTCCTGTTGCATGGCGACACGCTCTGCACGGGCGACGCCGCGTACCAGGCCTTCCGCGCGCAGGTGCGCGATCCGCGCTGGCAGGCCGCCGCCCTGGCCCGCCCGCTCGCCGAACGCCTCGCGCTCGCGCGCGGCATGCGCCAGGGCAGCGAGACGGCGAAGGGCGGAAAGGCCGAGGCGATCATGGACGTGGCGCCCGAAGCCGTTGAAGCCGCGTTCCGGGCCTCGGGCTGCGACCTGATGATCCATGGCCATACGCACCGTCCCGCTCGCCACGTGCACCGCGTGGATGGTCGCGAGTGCGTGCGGTGGGTACTGCCCGACTGGTACGAAGGCGGCGGCTACCTCGCCGTCTCCGCCGCGGGCATCGAGGCCGCCCGGCTCGACTGAGCGGCACCCGCTCGCGCGATCGCCGCGCGGATCTCCGGCAGCTTCGCACGCGTCGCGGCAGCCGCGACGGCGATCACGCGCTGACGGTACTCGGCCGTGTGCCCCGCGTAATAGCCGATGTCGGGATGCACCAGGACGTCCGCCTCGTCCGCCTCGGCGCGCACCTGCGCCGCCCGCCTTTCGTCCTTGCGTACCCACTCGGCGGGAGCGCCGGGCGGCGTGGTGGCGAGATACGCGGAGACATCGACGGCGATCACCACCTTCGCGCCCAGTTGCCTCGCAACGCGGATCGGGACGGGGCTCGCCTCGTCGCCATCGACGAGGGCTTCACCGCCGATGCGCACCGGCTCGAACTGGCCGGGGCTCGCGCTCGAGGCGCGCACCGCGCCGCCCGCGTTGCCCGCGTTGAGCACGACGGGCCGCGAGGTGCCGTCGATCGCGGCAACAGCGGCGAAGGCCATGGGAAAGGACTCGATGGGCCGGCCCTCGACGTGACGGTTCACGTAGTCCTGCAGGGCCCGCCCCGTTGCGAGGCCGCCCGTCACCATCCGCACCTCGAAGAACTCCAGGACGT
The DNA here is from genome assembly GCA_016711875.1 of Betaproteobacteria bacterium. GTDB lineage: Bacteria > Pseudomonadota > Gammaproteobacteria > Burkholderiales > Usitatibacteraceae > FEB-7. The sequence goes on from JADJSD010000008.1 coordinate 115,204, forward strand.
TCACGTCCCTCGCCAGCGACTGCAGTTCGCCCGGCGACTTCCCCGAGGCATAGAGCGCGCCCACGAGGGCGCCTGCGCTCGATCCCACGACGAGGTCGGGCCGGATGCCGGCCTCCTCGAGGGCGAGGAGTGCCCCGATGTGCGCGAACCCGCGCGGCCCGCCCGATCCCAGCACGACGGCAAGGCGCGGTTCGCGCGAGGGCTTCACGAACCGGGGCGCGTCGGGACCGTCGAGGCGGCCGGAATCGCCCAGGCAACCGGCGACGAGGAAGACGAAGACCGCAACGGCCGCGCGAACGGCGTGACGGACCTTCATCGGCCCGTCCGGGTCAGGCCCGGCCCAGGCCGCGTTCGAGATCCGCTTGGATGTCAGCCACGTCCTCGAGGCCCGCCGCAAGGCGAAGGAGTCCGTCCACCACGCCCGCCTCCTCGCGCTCGGCTGCCGTGAGGCGGCCGTGCGTGGTGGTCGCCGGGTGGCAGATGGTCGACTTCGTGTCGCCGAAGTTCGCGGTGATGGACAGCAGTTTCGACCCGTCCACCACGCGCCAGGCGGCTTCGCGGCCACCCTTCACCACGAACGAAAGCACCGGGCCGGCAGCGCTCTGCTGGCGCATCGCGAGGGCGTGCTGCGGGTGGGACTCGAGGCCGGGATAGTTCACGCGCTCGACCGCCGGATGCGACTCCAGCCAGCGCGCCAGCGCGAGGGCCGAGGCCGACTGCGCGTTGACGCGAAGGCGCAGCGTCTCCATGCCCTTCAGGCAGACCCAGGCGTTGAAGGGCGAGAGCACCGGGCCCGCCGTGCGCACGAAACCGAAGAGCGGGCCCTCGACGAGATCCTTGCGGCCGGCGATGGCGCCGCCCAGCACGCGCCCCTGGCCGTCGAGATACTTCGTGGCCGAGTGCACCACCAGGTCCGCACCGAATTCGATGGGCCGCTGCAGCGCCGGCGACGCCATGCAGTTGTCGACGGCGAGCACGGCGCCCGCCTTGCGCGAGATCTCCGCGAGCGCGGCGATGTCGGCGATCTCGCACACCGGGTTGGAAGGCGTCTCGACGAACAGGAGCTTCGTTTCCGGCCGGATGGCACCGCGCCAGGCGTCGAGATCCGTGGGATCGACCCAGGTCGTTGCCACGCCGAACTTCGCCATCACCTGGTTGAAGAGCGGCACCACGGTGCCGAACACGCCGCGCGCCGCGACGATATGGTCGCCCGCCTTGAGCAGGCCGAACGCGACGGTCGACACCGCCGCCATGCCGGTCGAGGTGGCCACGCAGGCCTCGGCGACTTCCAGGGCCGCGAGGCGCGACTGGAACATCGCAACCGTCGGGTTCGTGAAGCGCGAGTAGATGTTGCCCGGTTCCGCGTTCGCGAACTTGCGCGCCGCCTCGGCAGCGCTTCCGAAGACGAAACTCGCCGTGAGGGAGAGGTTCTCCGAATGCTCGCCGAAACTGCTGCGAAGTCCCCCGGCCCGCACGCCCAGGGTATCGGGACGCCAGTCGTCGCTCATCGCGCCCTCAGTCGACGGCCTGGAGGCCGAGGTCGAGCTGGTAGCTCGAAAGTCGCGTGCCCGGGCTCGACTCGCCGTCCTGGCGCGAGGCCTCGATGCCGGCGAGATAGTCGCTCGAGACGTCGCCCGTGATGTAGACACCGTCGAAACAGGAACTGTCGAAGCCGTTCACCGCCGGATTGCAGGCGCGCACGTCGGCCACGAGCGAGGGCAGGTCCTGATAGAAGACAGCGTCGGCGCCGATGGCCTCGGCAATCTCGTCCTCGCTGCGGCCCGTGGCGATCAGCTCGCCCCTCGTGGGCATGTCGATGCCGTACACGTTGGGAAAGCGCACCGGCGGCGCCGCCGAGGCGAAGAAGACCTTCTTCGCGCCGCACTCGCGCGCCATGAGCACGATCTCGCGGCTGGTTGTGCCGCGCACGATGGAATCGTCGACGAGCAGCACGTTCTTGTCCTTGAACTCCACGGCCATCGCATTGAGCTTCTGGCGCACGCTCTTCTTGCGCAGTTCCTGCCCCGGCATGATGAACGTGCGCCCGATGTAGCGGTTCTTGATGAAGCCCTCGCGATAGGGCTTCTTCAGCTTGGCCGCCACCTCGAGGGCGCTCGGGCGGCTCGAATCCGGGATCGGGATCACCACGTCGATCTCGGGCGCGTGGCCGGAGGCGAGGATGCGATCGGCCAGGCTCTTGCCCATGTTGCGCCGGCTCTCGTAGACGGAGATGCCGTCGATGACGGAGTCAGGCCGCGCGAGGTAGACGTACTCGAAGATGCAGGGATTGAGCGAAGGCGCCTCGGCGCACTGGCGGCTGTAGAGGTTGCCGCTCTGGTCGACGAGGATCGCTTCGCCGGGCGCCACGTCGCGCATGGCCTTGAAGCCGAGGGAATCGAGCGCCACGCTCTCCGAAGCCACGATGAATTCCACGCCCTTCTCCGTGTCCGCCCGTCCGATGATGAGCGGGCGGATGCCCTTGGGATCGCGGAAGGCGAGCAGGCCGTAGCCCGAGATCATCGCAACCACGGCATAGGCGCCCTTCACGCGGCGGTGCACGCCCGCCACGGCCTTGAAGATCGCGTCCGGCGTGAGCCGGATACCCCCGTCGCAGGCGTCCGACAGCTCGTGCGCCAGGACATTGAGCAGGACCTCGGAATCCGAGTTGGTGTTGACGTGCCGACGGTCCTCCTGGAAGAGGATCTGGCGCAGTTCGTCGGCGTTCACGAGGTTGCCGTTGTGCCCGAGCACGATGCCGAACGGGGAGTTCACGTAGAACGGCTGCGACTCCGCTTCCGAGGACGCGGAACCCGCGGTGGGATAGCGGCAATGCCCGATGCCGAGCGTGCCCGCCAGGCCGCGCATGTCGCGCGTTCGGAACACGTCCCGCACCAGGCCGCGCCCCTTGTGCATGTGGAAGCTGTGACCCTCTGCCGTGCAGATGCCCGCCGCGTCCTGGCCGCGGTGCTGAAGCACCGTGAGCGCGTCGTACAGCAGCTGGTTCACGGGGCTACGGGCGACGACTCCGACGATTCCGCACATGGATTTCGATCGTCCTTCAGGCGACGGGCACGGGCCCGGCGTTAGTGTATGCGCATTGGCGGCGGGCGTGGCTGCCGCGCGAACCGTTACATGGGGTCGACGGACGGCCCGCGCAAGGCCTCATGGAAGCGGCACCACGCGACCTTCGATGCCGGCCTTCTTCGCGGCGGCGGCGGCCTTCTCCGCGGCCTCGCGGGTCGGGTAGGGTCCCGCGCGCAGGCGCGTGAGCGTGCCGCCCTCGACCGCGATGCGCTCCGTGTAGTGCGCGATGCGTGCGGCCTTGAGCTTGCCGCGGGCGTCCTGGAGCTTCGCGTCCTCCCGGAAGGCGCCCACCTGCACCGCGAATCCCTCGAGCTTCGGCACGGTCGCCGACTCGGCCCTCGCCACGGGCGCCGAGGCCGGCTTCGTCGCCGGGGGTGACGCCCTCAGTTCGGCCGCTTTGGGCTCGACGACCTTTACAGCGGCGGTTTCAACGGGCTTCGCGGGCGCCGGCTCGGGTTTGGCCGCATCGGCCGGGGGCGGCTCGGCTGGCTTCGAGTCGGAAGCCGGCGTGGGAGCGGCCGGCTGCGCCGGCACGACCGCCGGCGCCGGCGAGGGCACCACGGAAGCCGGGGGAGCGTTCTTCGACGGAATGGCGAGTGCGGGCTCGGCACGATCGCGACGCGGCTCGGGATCGAGGGCCATCGGCACGAAGACGACGGCAAGCAGCGCGAGGACGACGGCGCCGACGAGGCGCTGCCGTCCCTTGCGTCGGACTTCAGCCTGCTCGGCGGTGGGGTCGCTCGGCATGGTAGGGCGGAATCATCGCGGCAACCTCAGCACGTCGGCGACGGTGAGGAAGGAGCCGAAAACGAGAATTCTATCATCCGGGGACGCCTCCCGAAGGGCGGCTTCGTAGGCGAGAGGCACCGTCGCGAAGCGACGCACCCGTCCCTCGAGCCCCTGACGGGCCAGCGCGTCGGCCAGGCGGTCGACACCGGCAGCACGCTCGCTCGCGACCGTGGCCACGTGCCAACGATCCACACGGGAGGCCATCGCGGCGACGACCCCGTCGATATCCTTGTCGACCAGCATCGCGAACACCGCGATCGTCTCGCGCGCGTAACCCATGCCGCCGAGTCCCTCGGCGAGCGCGCGGGCCGCATGCGGATTGTGCGCGACGTCGAGCACGACCGACGGACGCCCCGGCAGCACTTGGAGCCGCCCCGCCAGTCGCACGCCCGTGAGGCCCCGCTTCACCTCCCCGATCGAGACCGGCAGGCGATCGGCGAGTTCATCGAGAGCGGCGAGCACCGCACTCGCGTTGCCCAGTTGCCACGGCCCGCGCAGCGCCGGCATCGGCAGCGCCCGCTTCGCCCCGCGGCGCCCGACGAAATCCCACTGGCCCTCGTGACGCACGAATCGGTAGTCGCGGCCGGCCACCTGCAAGTGCGCGCCGATCGCTTCCGCATGGGCCTTCACCGTCGCCGGCAGCGACGCCTCGCCGTAGATGGCCGGCCGCCCGCCGCGGTAGATGTGGGCCTTCTCGAAGCCGATCGCTTCGCGCGTGTCGCCGAGCCAGTCCTGATGGTCCAGGTCCACGCTCACGACGATCGCGCAATCGGCATCGAGGAGGTTCACGCAATCGAGCCGGCCGCCCAGGCCCACCTCGAGGACGGCGACCTCCACGCCCTTTCGCGCGAATACCTCGAAGGCCGCGAGCGTGCCGTACTCGAAATAGGTGAGCGACGTGTCGCCACGTGCCCGCTCCACCGCCTCGAAGCCCGCGACGAGATCGGCATCGGCCGCCTCGTCGCCGTCCAGGCGCACGCGTTCGTTGTAGCGGACGATGTGGGGCGAGGTGTAAAGGCCCGTGCGATATCCCGCGACCCGCAGGATGCTCTCGAGCATCGCGGTCGCGGACCCCTTGCCGTTGGTGCCGCCGACGGTGATCACGACCGGCGGCCGGGCGAGCCCCATGCGCGCGAGCACGTCGCGTGCCCGATCGAGCCCCAGGTCGATCGCGGAAGGGTGCTGCCGGCCGATGTGATCCAGCCAGGCGTCGAGCGACGATCCGGCTGCCGGAGCCGCGCCGTTCACGCCTCGGGCGCGCCTTCGCGCTTCAGGAGCGCGACCAGGCGCGAGACCCTGTCGCGCATTTCGCGCCGGTCGACGATCATGTCGATCGCGCCCTTCTCGAGAAGGAACTCCGCCCGCTGGAAGCCTTCGGGCAGGGTCTCGCGGACGGTCTGCTCGATGACGCGCGGGCCGGCGAAGCCCACGAGGGCGCCGGGCTCGGCGATGACGACGTCGCCGATCATCGCGAAGCTCGCGGACACCCCTCCCATCGTGGGATCGGTGAGCACGGAAATGAAGGGCTGGCGGGCCGCCGCGAGCTGGTGAAGCGCGGCGGTCGTCTTCGCCATCTGCATGAGCGAGAGCAGGCCCTCCTGCATGCGGGCGCCTCCCGTCGCGGAGAAGCAGATGAACGGCAGTTTCTCGTCGCAGCACGCCTGCACGCCGCGCACGAAGCGCTCCCCGACCACCGAGCCCATCGATCCGCCGAGAAACCCGAACTCGAACGCCGCGACGACCACGGGAACGGACTTCACCGCGCCTTGCATCACCACGAGGGCGTCCGTTTCGCCGGTCTCCCGCTCCGCTTCGACGAGGCGCTCGGAATACTTGCGGCTGTCCCGGAACTTGAGGGGGTCGAGCGGCACCACCTCGCTCGCGAATTCCGCGCGCCCTTCCGCATCGAGGAAGGCGTCGAGGCGCTGGCGCGACGAGAGGCGGTTGTGGAAGCCGCACTTGGGGCACACGTGCAGGTTGTTCTCGAGGTCGGTGAAGTAGAGCACCGCCTCGCACGAGGGACACTTGCTCCAGAGCCCCTCGGGCACGGCCTTCTTGTGCGGCTGGCCCTCCTCGCGCTTGATCTTGGGCGGAAGGAGCTTCCTGAACCAGCTCATGCGACGGGCGCCTTGCGCGATACCGCGGCCACGGCGTCGGCAAATCCCGCGAGCACCGCACCGGCGCGTGCCGGCGCCTCGTCCGGGCTCGAGCGCTCGATCTCCTCGACGAGGCGGCTGCCGACCACGACCGCGTCGGCGAACCCCGCGATGCGCGCGGCCGTCGCGGCGTCGCGTATGCCGAAACCGACGCCGACGGGCACGTTCGTCTTCGCCCGGATGCGCGCGATGGCCGCCTCCACGTCGGTGGTGTCGATGTTCGAGGCGCCGCTCACGCCCTTGAGCGACACGTAGTAGATGTAGCCCTTCGCGATGCGGCTCACGCCATCGATGCGCTGGGCGGACGAGGTCGGCGAGAGCAGGAAGATGGGATCGATGCCGACGCCCGAGATCGCGGCCGCCCAGTCCTCGCACTCTTCCGGCGGATAGTCCACCACGAGCACGCCGTCCACGCCCGCGGCCCGGGCCCGCGTGGCGAATGCCTCGTGACCCATGCGTTCGATCGGATTGGCATAGCCCATGAGCACGATGGGCGTCCGGTCGTCCTCGCGGCGGTACTCGGCCACCGCATCGAGCACCTTCGCGAGCGTCATGCCGGCGGCAAGGGCCCGCTCGGAGGAACGCTGGATGGTGGGACCGTCGGCCATGGGGTCGGAGAACGGCACGCCGAGTTCCACGACATCGGCCCCCGCCTTCACGAGCGCCCGGAGCATCGCCACCGTTACGGAGGGTGAGGGATCGCCGGCCGTCACGAACGGGATGAGCGCCGAGCGGCCATCGGCCGAAAGCTTCGCGAAAACCGCGGCGATGCGGCTCAAAGCGAGAGCCCCGAGGCCGTGGCCACCGTGTGCATGTCCTTGTCGCCGCGGCCCGAGAGGTTCACGAGCAGGATGCGATCCTTCGCCATCGTCGGCGCGAGCTTCATCGCCTGCGCGACCGCATGGCTCGACTCGAGCGCCGGGATGATGCCCTCGGTGCGGCAGCAGACGTGGAACGCCGCCAGCGCCTCGTCGTCGGTGATCGACACGTATTCGGCGCGGCCGGTGTCCTTGAGCCAGGCGTGCTCCGGGCCCACCCCGGGGTAGTCGAGGCCCGCGGAGATCGAGTGCGTCTCCGTGATCTGGCCGTTCTCGTCCTGCATGAGGTAGGTGCGGTTGCCGTGCAGCACCCCCGGCGAACCGGCGGAGAGCGTCGCGGCGTGCTTGCCCGTTTCGATGCCCAACCCACCCGCCTCCACTCCCATCAGCCTCACTCCGGCGTGCGCAATGTAGGCGTGGAAGATGCCCATCGCGTTCGAACCGCCGCCCACGCACGCAAGGACCACATCGGGCTGGCGGCCCGCGAGCGCCGGCATCTGCGTGACGCATTCCTTGCCGACCACCGCGTTGAAGTCGCGCACCATCATCGGGTAAGGGTGGGGACCGGCGACCGTGCCGATGATGTAGAAGGTGTTCGACACGTTCGTCACCCAGTCCCGCATCGCCTCGTTGAGCGCGTCCTTCAGGGTGCGCGAGCCGCTCGAGACGGGAACGACGGTCGCGCCCAGGAGCTTCATCCGGTAGACGTTCTGCGCCTGCCGGGCGACATCCTCGGTGCCCATGTAAACGACGCATTCCATGCCGTATCGCGCCGCCACGGTGGCGGTGGCCACACCATGCTGGCCCGCGCCGGTTTCCGCAATTACGCGGCGCTTGCCCATGCGGCGCGCGAGCAACGCCTGGCCGACGGTGTTGTTCACCTTGTGGGCCCCGGTGTGGTTCAGGTCCTCGCGCTTCAGGTAGATCTGCGCCCCGCCCAGTTCGTCCGACAGGCGCTTGGCGTGATAGACCGGGCTCGGCCGTCCCACGTAGTGCTCGAGTTCGTACGCGAGTTCCGCACGGAAGGCGGGGTCCTGCCGCGCCGCTTCGTAGGCGTCCTTCAGTTCTCCGAGCGCCGCCTGCAGCGTCTCGGCGACGAACACCCCGCCATAGGGACCGAAATGGCCGCGCTCGTCGGGAAAGTCCCACGAAGCGGCCGGATCGCGCTCAACCCGCGGTGCGCGCATCTGCATCTTTGACACTCCTCACGAATTCCTGGATGAGGGCGGCATCCTTGACGCCCCGGGAAACTTCGACACCGCTCGACACGTCCACCGCCCACGGCCGGACGGCCGCCACGGCCGTCCCCACGTTGGCCGGGGTGAGCCCGCCGGAGAGCACGCTCCGCGAGGCGAGGCCGCGGGGAACGAGAGACCAATCGAACGAGGCGCCCGTGCCCCCGTATTCCCCGGGCACGCTGGCATCCAGCAGGAGGGCTGTTGCCTCGGCGAAACGACGACGACATTCTAGCAAATCGGTCCCCGCACCCACCCGGATGCCCTTGAGCCAGGGAAGCCCGAATCCGGCGCAGTACGCGGGCTCCTCGTCGCCGTGGAACTGCAGCATCGACAGGGGCACCGCGGCGAGCACCTCGCGTACCCGCGACTCGGGCACGTTCACGAAGAGTCCCACGGCCTGCACGAAGGCCGGCAGGGCCAGGGCAACGGCCCTCGCCTCCTCCAGGCTCGCATGACGCGGGCTCGGCGGGTGGAAGACGATGCCCACGGCATCGGCGCCCGCCTCGGCGGCGACCGACGCCAAGGCCGCGTCACGGAGTCCGCAGATCTTGATTCGGGTGCGATGGGGATTCATTCGGGCGACACGAGCGGGTTCGGGCGAAAAGGCGGCAGCCCGAACGCCGGATCATACGCGATGCCCGAAAGATAGAGCCCGTCGGGAGCAAAGGTCGGCGCCGACAGCCGTCGGTCGCGCGATCCGAGCAGTTCGCCCATCCAGTCCGGTGGCTGCCGGCCTGCGCCCACGTAGACGAGGGCGCCCACGAGATTTCTCACCATGTGGTGCAGGAAGGCGTTGGCCTCGAACGTGAAAACGACGAGCGGGCCGCGGCGCCTTACGGCGGCCACGGTCAGGGTTCTCACGGGCGACTTCGCCTGGCATTGCGCGTCGCGGAAAGCGCTGAAATCATGCTCGCCGAGCACCCGATTCGCCGCCTGAACCATGGCGGCCACGTCGAGCGTCCGATGGAACCAGCCCACCCGCCCTGCCAGGATGCCCGGCGCGACGGCATCGTCCAGCAGCAGGTAGTGGTAGGTTCGCGACCGGGCGCTGAATCGCGCGTGGAAGTCCTCCGCCACGCCACGCGCCCACAGGACGCGCACGCGCCGATCCAGGAACGTGTTCGGCCCCCGCACCCAGGCGACGTCGTCGCGCTGCGCATCGGTGTCGAAATGGACGACCTGGGCGCTCGCGTGAACGCCGGCATCGGTGCGCCCCGCGGCGGTCACCGCGACCGGGCGGTCGGCAAAGCGGCACAGGGCGGTCTCGAGATGATCCTGCACGGCGCACCCGGAGGGCTGGTGCTGCCAGCCGCAGAAGGCCGCGCCGTCGTACTCGAGTCCGAGGGCGATTCGCATGGGGGGCCGGAAAGAAATCGGCGGGGGAATGCCCCGCCGATCAAACGACTTGCTACCGCGAAAGTGTCAGAGCGAGGCGATCAGCTTCTGCGCCTCGTCCTTCTGCGCCGCCGATCCTTCCTTCGCCACTTCCTGCAGGATCTCGCGCGCGCCGTCCTTGTCCCCGATCTCGAGGTAGGCCTTGGCGAGTTCGAGCTTGGTCGAGACGGCATCGCCGCCGGCTCCGTCGCCGGCATCGCCGAGGTCGAGGTCCGTCAGGCTGAGGGACGGGGCGGTCTGGTCCGCCGTGGTCTTGATGGTCTGGTCGAAGGCAAGCCCCAGGTCCAGGTCCGCGGCTGGCGCCGGCGCCTTGGCCTCCGAAGGCGTGGCGGGCAGGTCGAGGCTCGACAGGTCGAAGTCGAAGGACGGCTTCTCATCCTTGGCGGGCTCGCTGGACAGCGGCACATCGATGTCGGCGGCCGGCGGTGCGAGGTCGAAGTCGAGTGCGGGGACTTCATTCGTGACCGGCAGGTCGTTTGCCGAGGGGGCCCGGGTGCCGAGGTCGAGATCGAAGCTCGCCATCTCGCCTGCGGCCGGCGCCGTGGCCGACACGCCTGGCGAGGAGTCCAGGTCGAAATCGAGATCCGGCTTGGCCACCGGGGCCGCCTCCGCGACCGCCTCCACAGGCGGAGCGCCGCCGTAGAGCGGGTTCGTCGGGTCGATTTGCGCCCCCATCGCCGCGGCCTTCTGCCAGACCGGGCTCGATTCGCCGGCGGCGCCGCGCAGCTCCTTGGCGACCGTCTCGAACGCGGTCGCGCTCTTGCGGGCGTGGTAGATCTCGAGGAGCTTCAGCGGGATCTCATGGCGACTCTTGTCGCGCGCCATGGCTTCCTTGAGGATCTCCTCGGCCTGGGCGTCGCGTCCGTAGGCGATGTAGACCTCGGCTTCGGCGACCGGATCGACCTCATCGGTGTCGATGGTGCCCGGGCCGGTCTTGTCGAAATCCGTGAGGAAGGAACTGTTCCCCGTATCCACCAGGCCGCCACCGGCCTTGCCACCCGTCGAGGTATTGGGCTTCAGGTCGGACGGGAAGGCGCTGGTGAGCGAACTGGTGGGGCCCGGATCGGACGTCTGCTTGCGGCGACGGGCAAGCATCACGCCTCCGAAGCCGAGCAAACCGACCACACCCGCGCCACCGACGATCAGGGGCAGGTTCTCCATGGCGGTTTCCACGAGCGTCGGCTCGGGCGGCGGCGGCGGTGGGGCAGCCTTCTTGGGCGGTGCCGGCTTGGGCTCGGCCGGCTTGGGCGGATCCACCGGCTTGGCCGAATCGGAAGGCTTGCCGGCATCGGCGACCGGCGGTTCGGCGGGCTTGGGCGCGTCGGCAGGCTTGGCGGCTTCGGCGGGTTTCGGCGCCTCGACCTTGGCCGGCTCGGCGGGCTTGGCGGCGGCGACTTTCGTGTCCGGCACCTTCGCCGGCTCCGTGGGCTTCGCGGGAGCGCCGCCCTTCAGGTCGAGCAGGCGTTGCATGTCCTTGATCTGCTTCTCGAGATCGGTCACGCGGGACTGGGCTTCCTTGAGGGCCTTGTCCTTGGCGATGACCTCTTCCTGAAGCGCATTCGCCTTGTCCTGGGCGCCGCCCTTGCCGCCGGCCGCAGCCTTGCCGCCTTCGGTCTTGGAAAGCTTGAGCGTGTCCTTGGATTCGGCTGCCGGCGGCGCCGGGGGCGCAACGGCCGCCGAAGCCACCTTGCCGCCGCCGGCATTGGGAGCATCCGATTTCGCCGGCGCTGCGGAAACCGCTCCGGCGAGCCCTTCGCGGTAGGCCTTCCAGTTGGCCACGTGGGCCTTCACTTCCTGGTTGGCGTCCTTTCCGGAGATCTTGCCCACTTCCTCGGCGGAGGGAATGCGCAGGATCTGCCCGGCCTTCAGGCGGTTCATGTTGTTGTCGACGAACGCGGACTTGTTCTCGCGATAGAGCGCCGAGAGCATCTGTTCCAGGCTGACTTCGGCCGGCTTCACGGTACCGGCGATCTTGCTCAGCGTGTCGCCCTTCTCGACCTTTCGACTGTCCTTGTCCGCCTCCGACTTCGGCGCGGCCATCTCGGCCTTCGCGGAGGGTGTTCCGGTGACGGCGGGGGTCGTCGCGGCGGGCGGCGACGGGGGTGCCGATGCAACGGGAGCGGCGGGCGTCGCCGCAGGGCGTGCGGGCGTCGCGGCTGCGCGGGCATCGTTGAAGCCCGGCGGATCGAGCAGGATCGGGTACTCGCGCTGCAGTCGCCCGCTCGGCCAGGTCACCTCGATGAGCACGTCCAGGAACGGCTCGTTGATCGGCGCGATGCTCGTGACCTTCACGTAGGGCTGGCCACCGGCGCGCTTCTCGACCGAGAACCGCAGCAGGCGAAGTGCCGACGTGTATTCGATCTTGGCGTCGCGATAGGCCTCGGGAGAGGCCACGCGGGCGCTGAGCACCTCGAATTCGCCCGGCTGGAGCGACAGCAGCTCGATTTCAGCCGCCAGTACCTGACCCAGCGCCGAGTTCACCGAAAGCCGGCCGAGTCCGGCCGCCTGGGCCGCGATGGATGCGCCGAGGAGCAGCGCGATGGCCACTCCCGTTCTCATTTTCCCCAGCATTGTGTGCCCTCTCCCACCCCGGGAATCCGTGGAAATCGTCGAATTTTCAACGACTTGCTGTTTCAATCTCACCCGGATCACAACATTATCGCTTAAGTGAAGCATTTTTCAACTACTTTTTCCCCGAGACCCGGCGGGCGTCTGGCGGTCCGGCGCTCCCTCAGAGCCCCCTCGCCAGGATGATCCGGAGCATGCGGCGCAGCGGTTCGGCCGCGCCCCAGAGAAGCTGGTCGCCCACGGTAAAGGCACCGAGATACTGCGGCCCCATGGACAGTTTGCGCAGCCGGCCGATGGGGACGTCCAGCGTGCCCGTGACCGCCGTCGGGGTGAGGCGAGAGAGCGTGTCGCCCTTGTTGTTGGGAACCACGCGCACCCAGTCGTTGGCCCCGGCAAGGATCGACTCGATCTCCCCCAACGGGAGGTCGCGCCTCAGCTTCATCGTGAGGCCCTGGCTGTGGCACCGCATGGCGCCCACGCGCACGCAGATGCCGTCGACCGGGATGTGCACGTCCATCGCCTTGCCGAGGATCTTGTTGGTCTCCGCCTGGCCCTTCCATTCCTCGCGGCTCTGGCCGTTGCCCAGGTCCGTGTCGATCCAGGGCAGCAGGCTCCCCGCGAGCGGCACGCCGAAGTGCGTAGTCGGGAATGCATCGTCGCGCAGCGTTCCGGCCACCTCGCGGTCGATGTCGAGGATGGCCGAGGCGGGGTCGTCCAGCAGCGACTTCGCGGCAAGGTGCACCTCGCCCATCTGCTGCAGAAGTTCACGCATGTTCTGCGCGCCGGCGCCGGAGGCAGCCTGGTAGGTCATGGCGGTGATCCATTCGACGAGGTCCGCCTTCAGCAGGCCATCGATCGCCATCATCATCAGGCTCACCGTGCAATTGCCCCCGATGTAGTCGCGAACGCCGGCCCCGAGGGCCGCGTCGATGACCGGCCGGTTCACCGGGTCGAGGATGATGACGGCGCCCTCCTGCATGCGCAATGCGGACGCCGCGTCGATCCAGTACCCCTTCCACCCGGCTGCACGCAGTTTCGGGTGCACCGCCTTGGTGTAGTCCCCGCCCTGGCAGGTGATGAGGATGGGCAGCTTCGCGAGTTCGGCGATGTCGTTCGCGTCGAGCAGGGTACCCGTCGGTCTCCCGATGTCCGGCCCCTCGCCGCCCTTGGCGGAAGTGGAGAAGAACACCGGGTCGATGAGTTCGAAGTCGCCCTCGGCGCGCATCCGCTCCATCAGCACGGAGCCCACCATGCCGCGCCACCCGATGATGCCTGCCTGGATCCTCGTCGTCATTGCCGTTCTCGTCTGCTTTTCTCGGGGCTGTTGTCGGGAGCCGGAGGCGGGTCGCCTCCGAGGACCCGCCTTGCTGTCGAAATCTAGAGCGCCTTGATCACCGCGGCGCCCATGTCGGCGGTCGAGCACGTCTTCTCGCCGGCCACGGCGATGTCGGCGGTGCGCAGGCCCGAGGCGAGCGCCTTGCGCACGGCGCCCTCGATTCTCGCGGCGATGTCGGCACGGCCGAACGTGTACTTGAACATCATCGCGAGCGAGAGGATCTGCGCCAGCGGGTTGGCGATGCCCTTGCCCGTGATGTCCGGGGCGGAGCCGTGGATCGGCTCGTAGAGACCCTTGCCGTCCGCGTCGAGCGAGGCCGAGGGCAGCATCCCGATGGAGCCGGTGAGCATCGAGGCCTCGTCGGAGAGGATGTCACCGAAGATGTTGCCTGTGACCACGACGTCGAACTGCCGGGGGTTCCTGACGAGCTGCATCGCGCAGTTGTCGACCAGCATGTGCGAGAGCGACACGTCCGGGTACTCCGGAGCCATCTCGTCCGCGATGTCGCGCCAGAGTTGCGTGGTCTCGAGCACGTTCATCTTGTCCACGGAACAAAGGCGCTTGCCGCGCTGGCGCGCGGTGCGAAAGCCGATGTGCAGGATGCGCCGGATCTCGGCCTCGGTGTAGCGCATCGTGTTGAAGCCCATGCGCGAGCCCTTCTCGCCCGTGATGCCGCGAGGCTCGCCGAAGTAGATGTCGCCCGTGAGCTCGCGCACGATCATGATGTCCAGGCCGGAGACGACCTCGGGCTTGAGCGTGGATGCGCCCGCCAGTTCCGGGAACACTGTGGCCGGGCGCAGGTTCGCGAAGAAGTCGCACTCCTTGCGAAGGCCCAGGATTGCCTTCTCCGGGCGCTTGTCCCGCGGCAGCGCGTCGTACTTCGGACCGCCGACGGCGCCGAACAGCACGGCGTCCGCCGCTTTCGCCAGGGCGAGCGTCGCCGCCGGCAGCGGGTCGCCCGCGACATCGTAGGCGGCGCCGCCGATGGGCGCCTCCTCCGTTTCGACCTTGAGGCCTTCACCGCGCAAGACCTCCAGCACGCGCACGGCCTCGCGCAGGATCTCCGGGCCGATGCCGTCGCCGGCGAGCAGGGCGATCTTCATGCGCGCCTCACGAGAAGATCCAAGGCTCGGCCGCGCGACGCCTTTCCTCGTACGCCCGGATGGCGTCCTGACGGCGAAGCGTGAGACCGATGTCGTCCCAGCCGTTCACCAGGCACTCCTTGCGGAAGGGCTCGACGTCGAAGCGCATCACCTGCCCCGAGGGCGTGGTCACCGTCTGCGCCGGCAAGTCGATCGCGAGGCGATATCCCATGTGCGCCGCCACCTCCTGGAAGAGGTGGTCGAGGTGGAAATCCGGCAGCACGATCGGAAGCAGCCCGTTCTTGAAGCAGTTGTTGAAGAAGATGTCTGCGTACGAAGGCGCGATGATCGCGCGGAAGCCGAACTGCTGGAGGGCCCAGGGCGCGTGCTCGCGCGAGGAGCCGCAGCCGAAGTTCTTGCGCGCCAGGAGGACGGAGGCTTCCCGGTAACGCGGCTGGTTCAGCACGAAATCCGGATTGGGCTTACGCGTGGCCGGGTCCATGCCGGGCTCGCCGGTGTCGAGATAGCGCCACGCGTCGAACAGGTTGGGGCCGAATCCCGAGCGGTGGATCGACTTGAGGAACTGCTTGGGGATGATCGCGTCCGTGTCGACGTTCTCGCGGTCGAGCGGCGCGACGATCCCGGCGTGCTGGGTGAACTTGTCCATGGGGTCGTCTTCAGGAAAGGGTGCGGACGTCGACGAAGTGACCGGCCAGCGCCGCCGCGGCCGCCATTGCCGGGCTCACGAGGTGGGTGCGTCCGCCGGCGCCCTGCCGGCCTTCGAAATTGCGGTTGGACGTGGATGCGCAGCGATCGCCCGGCGAAAGGCGATCGTCGTTCATCCCCAGGCACATGGAGCAACCGGGCTCGCGCCACTCGAATCCGGCATCGCGGAAGACGCGATCGAGCCCTTCCTTCTCAGCCTGCTGCTTCACCAGGCCCGACCCCGGCACCACCATCGCGAGCTTCACGCGGCTCGAGACGCGGCGCCCCTTCACGACGGCGGCCGCCGCGCGCAGGTCTTCGATGCGCGAATTCGTGCACGAGCCGATGAACACCTTGTCGATCGCGATGTCCGTGATGGGCGTGCGCGGGTCGAGGCCCATGTAGACCAGCGCGCGTTCGATGGCCTCCCGCTTCACCGGATCCTTCTCGTCGGACGGATCGGGAACGCGACCGTCGACAGGCACGACCATTTCCGGAGACGTGCCCCACGTCACCTGCGGGCGGATCGTGGCCGCGTCGATCTCCACCTCGCGGTCGAAATGCGCCCCTTCATCCGAGACGAGCGTGCGCCAGTAGGCGACGGCCCGGTCGAACGCCTCGCCCTGCGGGGCGAAGGGCCGCCCGCGCAGGTACTCGATCGTCTTCGCATCCACCGCGACCATGCCGGCGCGCGCGCCTGCTTCGATCGCCATGTTGCACACCGTCATGCGGCCTTCCATCGAGAGCGCGCGGATGGCCGAGCCGGCGAACTCGATCGCGAAGCCCGTGCCGCCGGCCGTGCCGATCCGCCCGATGATCGCGAGGACGATGTCCTTGGCCGTGACGCCCGCGGGCAGCGCGCCCTCGACGCGGATGCGCAGCGACTTCGACTTCTTGGCGAGCAGGCACTGCGTCGCGAGCACGTGCTCGACCTCGCTCGTGCCGATGCCGAAGGCGAGCGCCCCGAAGGCCCCGTGCGTGGCCGTGTGCGAGTCGCCGCAGACGACCGTCATTCCCGGCAGCGTCGCACCCAGTTCCGGCCCGATGACGTGCACGATGCCCTGGCGCGGGTGGCTCATGGGGTAGTAGACCGGCAGGCCCCACTTCACCGCGTTCCGGTCGAGCGTCTCCACCTGGATGCGCGCGATCGGGTCGGCGATGCCGTGCTCGAGCCCCTTCGTGGGCACGTTGTGGTCGGCCGTGGCCACCACCGAGCCGATGCGCCAGGGCTTCCGCCCGGCGATCGCGAGTCCTTCGAATGCCTGCGGGCTCGTCACCTCGTGCAGCAGGTGGCGATCGATGTAGATGAGCGCCGTCCCGTCCGTTTCTTCGTGGACGTGGTGGGAACGCCAGAGCTTGTCGTAGAGCGTGAGTGCGGTCATGGTCCGGCACGGCGTGGGAGCGAGCCGGAAATTATAACCCGCTGCAGGCCCGCGCCCGCCCCCTCAGGCTTCGTCGGGGTCCGGATCCAGCGTCGGCGGCACCGATCGGCGCGCCGAATCCGGCGCCTGCGCGGGGATGCGCGGCGACGAGGTCGCCACGTCGGCGTTCTGCGCGCGGTGGCGCAGGGCGTGATCGGCGAGGACCAGGGCGAGGAACGCCTCCGCGATGGGCGTTGCCCGGATGCCCACGCAGGGATCGTGGCGCCCGTGCGTCTCGATGGTGGCGGGCTGCCCGGTCACGTCGACCGTCTGTCGCGTGAGGCGAATGCTCGACGTGGGCTTGATCGCGATCGACACCACCACGTCCTGTCCGGTGGAGATGCCGCCCAGGATGCCGCCCGCATGATTGGACAGGAACCCTTCCGGCGTCATCTCGTCGGAATGCTCGGTGCCGAGCTGGCCGGCGCTGGCGAAACCCGCGCCGATCTCGACGCCCTTCACCGCGTTGATGCCCATCATGGCCTGCGCGATGTCGGCGTCGAGGCGGCCGTAGAGCGGCTCGCCCCATCCGGGGGGGACGCCCGTCGCGACGACGCGCAGCTTCGCCCCGCACGAATCGCCCGACTTTCTCAGCCGGTCCATGTAGGCCTCGAGCTCGGGAACGAGGCTCGCGTTGGCCGCGAAGAACGGGTTCTTCTCGACGGCGTCCCAGCTTTCGAATGCGATCTCCTGCGGGCCGAGCTGCGTGAGGTGGCCGCGAACCTCGATGCCGTGGCGCTCGCGGAGCCACTTCTTCGCGATGGCCCCGGCGGCGACGGCGGGCGCGGTGAGGCGCGCGGACGAGCGCCCGCCGCCGCGCGGGTCGCGGATGCCGTATTTCTGCAGGTAGGTGTAGTCCGCGTGGCCGGGCCGGAAGCTCGCCGGCGATCTTCGCGTAGTCCTTGCTGCGCTGGTCCTCGTTGCGGATGAGGAGCCCGATGGGCGTTCCGGTGGTCCGGCCTTCGAACACGCCCGACAGGATCTCGACCACATCGCCCTCGCGGCGCTGCGTCACGTGGCGCGAGGTGCCGGGTTTGCGGCGGTCGAGGTCCGGCTGGATGTCGGCTTCCGAGAGCGCCATTCCCGGCGGGCAGCCGTCGACGACGCAGCCGATGGCCGGGCCGTGCGACTCGCCGAACGTGGTGACGGTGAAGAGGGTGCCGAGGGTGTTGCCGGACATGATTCAGGCAGTATGGAGCGGATGCACCAAGCTTATCACGCACCCCCGCGCGCCCTCCCTTAGCGCCAGTCCCCGCGCATCGCGAGAATCCTCTCGCGAAGCCTCTCCGGAGTCGCCTCGGAAGGGCCCATCGCAGGCGCCACCTCGAAGCCGATCTTGCTGAAGATCCCCCGTCGGAAAGGCCGGGTCATGGCCGCCCCGCCCCGCCGGCTGAAGAAGCTGCCCCACAGGCCCTTGAGCGCCATGGGCACCACCGGCACCGGCGTGCGCTCCACGATACGTGCGACGCCGCCGCGGAAGGGGTACAACTCGCCCGTGTCGGTGATGCGCCCCTCCGGGAAGATGCCCACGAGTTCGCCCTCGGCCAGCGCCTTCGCCACCTTCTCGTAGGCCTCCTCGAGGAGCCGCGGGTCCTCCTTCGCCGGCGCGATCGGGATGGCCTTGCCCGTGCGGAACACGAACGACAGGACCGGGATGCGGAAGATGCGATGGTCCATCACGAACACGATGGGCCGCGGGCATGCCGCCGAGATCACGAGCGCATCGACGAAGCTCACGTGGTTGCAGGTGACGAGCGCGGGTCCGCGCTCCGGGATGTTCTCGAGCCCCTTCTTCTCGAGGCGGTAGACCGAGTGCACGAGCAGCCAGCACAGGAACCGCATCAGGAATTCGGGAACGAGCCCGTACACGTAGGCCGCCACCGCCGCGTTCATGATTCCGACGACGAGGAAGAGTTCCGGCAGCGTGAGCCCCGCCTTGAGGAGGGCCGTCGCCATGAGCGAGGCGACGATCATGAAGACGGCATTGAGGATGTTGTTCGCGGCGATGATGCGTGCGCGGTGGCTCTCCTCGGCCCGGCTCTGGATGAGCGCATAGAGCGGCACGGAGTAGAAACCGCCGAAGAGCGCGAGAAGGAACAGGTCGGCCATCACGCGCATCGAGGCGGGCTCGCGCACGAAAGCCGCGACGTCCTTCACGCCGGAAGGCGCGAGGCCGCGGCTCGCGAGCCAGAGGTCCACGGCGAACACCGTCATGCCGATCGAGCCGAAAGGCACCAGGCCGATCTCGACCTTGCGGCCGGAGAGGCGCTCGCACGCGAGCGCGCCCAGCCCGATGCCCACCGAGAACACGGCGAGCAGCACCGTCACCACGTTCTCGTCGCCGCCGAGCACGTCCTTGGTGAAGGGCGTGAAGGACGTGAGGAAGATCGAGCCGAAGAACCACAGCCACGAGATACCCAGGAGGGAGTGGAAGACCACCCGGTCCTTCGCGGCGATGGCGAGGTTGCGCCAGGTCTCCGTGACCGGGTTCCAATTGATCGCGAGGCCCGGCTCGGGCGCGGGAGAAGCCGGCACGAAACCGGCGGCGACGCGTCCCAGCACGGCGACCGCGAGGCAGGTGAACGCGACGAGCGACGCGCCGGACGGGCCCGATTTCACGAGCAGGCCCGCCGCCATCGTGCCCGCCAGGATCGCGACGAAGGTCCCCATCTCGACCAGGCCGTTGCCGCCGGTGAGCTCCTCGTCCCTCAGGTGCTGCGGCAGGTAGGCGTACTTCACCGGGCCGAAGAGCGTGGAGTGAAGGCCCATCAGGAACACGGTTGCGTAGAGAAGCGGCGCGCTCTTCGCGAGGAAACCGGCCGCCGCGATTGCCATCACCGCGATCTCGAAGTTCTTCACGAAGCGGATCACGGTGGCCTTGTCGTACTTGTCCGCGAGCTGCCCCGAGGTGGCCGAGAACAGCACGAAGGGGGCGATGAAGATCGCGCCGATCACGAAGCCGGCCGTGCCCGGGTCGATGCCCCCCCACTCGGCGGCGTGGAAGGTGGCGAGCAGCGTGAAGGCGAACTTGAAGAGGTTGTCGTTCGCCGCGCCCAGGAACTGGGTCCAGAAGAGCGGCGCGAAGCGGCGCTCGCGCAGCAGGGAAAACTGGCCGCGTTCCGACATGGCTCAGGCCCCCGCCGTGCGGCGATCGAAGAAGCCGCGCGTCTCGAAGGCCCCGGCGGGGATCGCCGCGCCCTTCCACCGCAGGGACCGCTTGAGCACGAAGTCGAAGGCGAGCGGATTCACGTGGCGAAGCGCCTTGAGCACCGGGACGTTCCCCTCGTCGAGCAGGCCCTGCCGGACGAGGCCCTGAACCGAGAAGATGGGCATGATGCCCGGCAGCGGATAGTCCGAGCCGTTCAGCAACCGGCCGTGCCAGGAGCTCGCCTCGAGGATCGAGGGCAGCACGTCGGCCCGGTTCGCCTGCGTGACGGCCGACAAATCGCCGAAAAGGAGCGCCCGGTACCTCTCGTCCCGCATGAGGCGGGCGAACAAGTCGACGTTGCGCACGGACGGCGCCTTCGCGGGATCCGGATCCGCGTCGAGGTCGGGGCTTTCGCCGAGCGAGGCGCAGTGGGCCGCGACCACGCGCACGCCGGCATCGAGCGGGTGGCGCAGCATCAACGGGTTGCCCAGCTCGTGCCGGGCCGCGCCTTCCACGGCCTGCTCCTCGCCCACGTGCACGATGAGCGGCAGGTCGGCGGCCTTGAGCTGCGCGTAGAAGGCCTTCGCCGCCGACGAGCCCAGGTCGATGGCCATGGTCTGGGGCAGCCACTTCACCGCCCGCGCGCCACCGGACTTCGCGCGGGCGAGCGCCTCGGCCGCGTCGCGCCGATAAGGATGGATCGAGGCGATCCACTCGAAGCGCCCGGGACGCGACGCGGCCACGCGCGCGGCATAGGCGTCGGGAACGGCAAAGGTCGTGAGGTCGTCGCGGCGCCGGCCGTCCGGATCGTGCGTGTGGTCGAAGGCGAGCAGCATCACCTTCGCGCCGGCCGGGAACTCGTCGACGAGGTGGCCGATGCGAGCCACCACCTCGCCATCGAGTTTCTCCTCGTCCTCGCCCCCGCAGGCCGCGTTGAAGAACATCGCCCGGCGCACGCGTCCGGCGATCGAAGACGGGCGGTCGAATTCCGGATTCAGGTAGATCCCCCGCCGCTTCGCCCGTTGCCGAAGAGGTGGGCGTGACAGTCCCAGACCCGGGAAGGATCGAGGCCGTCCCACGCCGCGCGCACGAGGGATTCGCGCATGACCGGATGCCCGCCGGGCGCCGCGCACCGGTTGAAGACGCCGTGTTCGAGCGAATAGGGCGGAAACTTGCAGCCGGTGAGCGCAGAGGCGATGGCACCGGCCGCGCCGGCGCGCAGGAAATCGCGGCGCTTCACGTGCGTTCCCTCAGGAACCCCGTCACCGCCTCCAGCGCGCCGACGAGGAAGGCCTTGTCGAGCCAGAACCAGACCTCCTTGCCGATCTTCTCCGATTGCAGGATGCCCGCCTCGCGAAGCACCTTGAGGTGATGCGAGACGGTCGTGCGCGACAGCGTCGAGACCTCGACGATCTGGCCGACGTTGAGGCGCTCGCCGGGTTCGAAGGTGAGGAGGATGCGCTGCCGATGCTCGTCGCCCAGCGCGGAGAAGACGCGGGACAGGTTTCGCCACTCGCGCGGAATGGCTCTCAAGTAGTTGCGGTTCATCGCGACCTCTCGGGGCACGCCCCGGAAACATGTCGACATGTTTAGTTGTATCGCCGCGTTTCGTCAAGCCCCCGGCACCGGAAGCCCCGGGGCTTCATGCTAGACTTGCGATAAATTCCAAGGCTACTCAAGGGCTTAAGCATCATGCTCGACGACATCAAGCAAGCCGCGCTCGACTACCACCGACTGCCGCGCCCCGGAAAGATCGAGGTGGCGCCCACCAAGCCTCTCGCCACGCAGCGCGACCTCTCGCTCGCCTACACGCCGGGCGTCGCGACCGCCTGCGAGGCGATCCAGGCCGATCCCGGCGAAGCCCGAAACCTCACCGCCCGCGGGAACCTCGTGGGGGTGGTCACGAACGGCACCGCCGTGCTCGGCCTGGGCAACATCGGGCCGCTCGCGGCCAAGCCGGTCATGGAAGGCAAGGGTGTCCTCTTCAAGAAGTTCGCCGGCATCGACGTGTTCGACCTGGAGCTGAACGAGCCCGATCCGGACCGCCTGATCGAGGTCATCGCGGCGCTCGAGCCCACTTTCGGGGGCATCAACCTCGAGGACATCAAGGCGCCCGAGTGCTTCTACATCGAACGCAAGCTGCGCGAGCGGCTGAAGATCCCCGTCTTCCACGACGACCAGCACGGCACGGCCATCATCGTGGGGGCGGCCATCGTCAACGGACTGCGGGTCGTCGGGAAAGACATCGCGAAGGTGAAGCTGGCGGTGTCGGGGGCCGGTGCGGCCGCCCTGTCCTGCCTCGACATGCTGGTGGCGCTCGGCCTGCCGGTCGAGAACATCTGGGTCTCCGACATCGCGGGCGTCGTCTACGAGGGCCGCAAGGAACTCATGGACGACAACAAGGCGCGCTACGCGAAGCGGACGGACGCGCGCACGCTCGGCGAGATCATCGACGGGGCCGACGTGTTCCTCGGCCTGTCGGCCGGCCGCGTGCTCAAGCCCGACATGGTGAAGCGCATGTCGGCCAACCCGCTCATCCTCGCGCTCGCGAACCCCACGCCCGAGATCCTGCCGGAGGAAGTGAAGGCCGTGCGCGACGACGCCGTCATGGCGACCGGCCGCTCGGACTACCCCAACCAGGTGAACAACGTCCTGTGCTTCCCGTTCATCTTCCGGGGCGCGCTCGACGTGGGCGCCACCACGATCAACGAACCGATGAAGCTCGCGGCGGTCAACGCGATCGCCGACCTCGCCATGGCCGAGCAGTCGGACGTCGTCGCGATGGCGTACGGCGAGAGCCAGCTGAGTTTCGGCCGCGACTACATCATCCCGAAGCCCTTCGACCCGCGCCTCATCGTGAAGATCGCCCCCGCCGTGGCGCGCGCGGCGATGGACAGCGGCGTGGCACTCAACCCGATCCGGGATTTCGACGCGTACGTCGACCGCCTCAACGACTTCGTCTACCACTCCGGCCTCATCATGCGGCCCATCTTCGCCGCGGCGAAGGCCGCGCCCAAGCGGATCGTCTTCGCCGAGGGCGAGGACGAACGCGTCCTGCGGGCGGTGCAGGTGGTGGTCGACGAGAAGATCGCCCGCCCGATCCTCGTGGGGCGCCCGAACGTGCTCGAGAAGCGCATCGAGCGCTTCGGCCTTCGCCTGAAGCTCGGCGAGCATTTCGACGTGGTCAACCCGGAGTACGACCCGCGCTACCGGGAATACTGGACGGAATACCACCGGCTCACGGAGCGCCGCGGCGTCTCCGTGCAGTACGCGAAGATCGAGATGCGCCGCCGCCACACGCTCATCGGCGCGATGATGATCCACCGGGGCGAGGCGGACGGCATGATCTGCGGCACGTTCGGCACCCACGGGTTGCACCTGCACTACGTGGACCAGGTGCTCGGGCACCAGGCCGGCGTGGAGAACTACTACGCGATGAACATCGTCATGCTGCCGCGGCGCACGGTGTTCATCTGCGACACCTACGTGAACCCGGACCCCACGCCCGAGCAGGTCGCCGAGATGACGCAGCTCGCCGCCGAGGAGATCCGCCGCTTCGGCCTGGTGCCCAAGGCCGCCCTCCTCTCGCACTCGAACTTCGGGACGAGCGAGGCACCCTCGGCCGCGAAGATGCGGGCGGCCCTCGCGCTCATCCGTGCGCGCATGCCGGGCCTGGAGATCGAAGGCGAGATGCACGGCGACGCGGCCCTGTCGGAAGAAGTGCGGCTCGCCGCCTTCCCGAACTCCCGCCTGAAGGGCGAGGCGAACCTGCTGATCATGCCGACGCTCGACGCCGCCAACATCGCCTTCAACCTGCTCAAGACGGCCGCGGGCGACGGCATCACCATCGGCCCAGTCCTGCTCGGCGTGTCGAAGGCGGCGCACGTGCTCACGGCCACGGCGACCGTGCGGCGCATCATCAACATGACGGCCGTCGCGGTCGTGGACGCGCAGGCCCGGGCCTGAAGCCGCCGATGATCGACCGCTTCGACCACCTGGTGATCCATCCGTCCGACTTCGAGCGCTCCCTCGCGTTCTACCGCGACACGCTCGGATGGCCGGTGGTGGCCCAGTGGGGCGACGAGGCCGAGCCGCGCTGCGCCGTGTTGTCGGGCGGCGCGGTGAAAGTCGTGCTCGCGGAGCGGGCGAAAGGCGCGAAAGCGGACACCCGGCCGGAGTTGCGCCTGGACATCCATGACGTGGTCCGCCGGTTCGCGCTCATCCCCCCCGGGGACCACGTCGTGCGCCCCCCCGGCGAGAGCGCCGAAGGCCCGCGCGAGTTCGTCGTCTGCGATCCCGACGGCAATCGCATCGCGTTCGAAGAGGTTCACCGCAGCCGTGCCTGAGACCCTTACCCCCGCTTCGGGCCGGGGCGTCGGCATCGGCATCTTCTCCCCGTCGGGCCGCGCCAACGCAGGCCAGGTCGCCGCCGGCGCCGCCTGGCTCGCCTCACGCGGCCACCGCGTGTCGACCTCGCCCCAGGCGCTCCTCGAATGGCGCTATTTCGGGGGCAGCGACGCCGACCGCGCCGAAGGTTTCCATCGCCTGCTCGACGACCCCTCGCTCGACGTCCTCATCGCCTCGCGCGGGGGCTACGGCCTTTCGCGCATCCTGCCGCTCATCGACTGGCCGCGCGTGCGCCGGGCCCGCAAGGCGCTCGTGGGATTCAGCGACTTCACGGCGCTCAATTGCGCGGCCCTCGCACGCGCCGGCCTCGCCAGCTTCCACGGCCCCATGGTGGGCGTGGACTTCGGCGACGGCGAGCCCGATGCCTTCATGCGCGCGCATTTCGAGGCGACGCTCTTCGGGACGGGCGACACGGTGGCCGTCGAGGCCGAGCCCCACGCCGCGCCGGCCCGCCTGCGCGGCACGCTCTGGGGCGGCAACCTGTCGCTCCTCACGCACCTGGTGGGAACGGCGTACCTGCCGCGCGTTCGCGACGGCATCCTGTATCTCGAGGAGATCGGCGAGCAACCCTACGCCGTCGAGCGGATGTTCCTGCAGCTGGCGCATGCCGGCGTGTTGCGCGAGCAGCGCGCGATCCTCCTGGGCGACTTCTCCGACTGTATGCCCACGAACACCCAGCGCTACGCCTACGCGATGCCGGAAGTGGTGGAGACGCTGCGCGAAATCGCCGGCTGCCCGGTGCTCGAGGGCTTGCCCTTCGGGCACGTCGCGCGAAAGCTCACCCTGCCCTTCGGAATGCCGGGAACGGTGACGATCGGAAGCGGCGGCTATTCCTTGTCGTGGCCGGGGCTGCCCGGGCGCTGAAACCCGGGCAGTACGCCACGCTCAGGCGGCGACCTTGATGGGAATGTCCGGACGCGACTTCTGGCGCAGGGTCGGGTCGTGGAGCTGGGCGAGCAGCGCCTCGCGTCGCCCCCGGGCCTCCTCGAGGTGCCGTGCCTTCACCGGGCCGTAGCCCCGGATTCGCTCGGGAACCGAAGCGAGTTCCACCGCGATCTCCAGGGTGTCCGGCGACAGGCGCTCGGCGATCTGCGCGAGCGTCGCCTCGTATTCGTCGATGAGCGCCCGCTCGACCCGCCTTTCCTCCGACCGCCCGAAGGGATCGAACGCCGTGCCGCGAAGCCCTTGAATGCCGCGAGCACCCGCATCGCCCGCAGCATCCACGGTCCGAAGGTGCGCTTGCGGGGTTCACCCGTTGCAGGATCCACCTTCGAAAGGATGGGAGGCGCCAGGTGCATCACGAGGCGAAAGTCCCCCTCGAACTGCGAGGCCACGCGGGCTGCGAAGTCGCCATCCGTGTAAAGCCTCGCGACTTCGTACTCGTCCTTGTAGGCCATGAGCTTGAAGAGATAGCGAGCCGCCGCCGTCGCGAGCGCGGTCGAGCCGGGCACCTTCGCCGACTCGGCGGCGCGCAGGCGGTCGATAGCGGACACGTATCGCGCCGCGTAGGCATCGTTCTGGTAGCGCACGAGGAAATCGCGCCGCCGCGCGACGGCCTCGTCCAGGCTTCCGGACATCCGCTGGCTCTCGGGACGAGCCTGCGACGGTGCCGCCGCCTGGCGGACCGCGGCGGCATCCACCGCCGCCCGACGGCCCCACTCGAAGGCCGCCTTGTTGGCCTCGACGGTCACCGCGTTCAGCACGATGGCCTGTTCGATCGCCTCGCGTCCGATGGGCACGAGCCCCTTCTGCCACGCATAGCCGACCATGAAGAGGTTCGTCGCGATCGAATCGCCCAGAAGCGCCGTCGCGAGCGCGCCGCCGTCAATGAAGTCCGCGGCATCCGGGCCGCACGCTTCGCGAATGGTGTCGGCCAGGTCGCGCCCGGGAATGTGCAGGTCCGGGTCCTTCGTGAAGGCGCCGGTGGGCGCCACGTCGGAGTTGATGACCGCGCGCGTGAACCCCGACTGCATCTTGGCGATGGCCTCGTCGGAGGCGGCCACGATCATGTCGCAGCCAATCACGGCGCTCGCCTCGCCCGCGGCGATGCGCACCGCGTGGATGTCCGCGGGACTGCGCGCCACGCGGATGTGGGAATAGACGGACCCGCCCTTCTGCGCGAGACCCGTCATGTCCAGCAAGGCGATTCCCTTGCCCTCGATGTGCGCCGCGACACCGAGAAGCGCGCCGATGGTGACCACGCCTGTCCCGCCCACGCCGGTGACGAGGATGCCCCAGGGACGATCGAGCGACGGGAGGACGGGCTCGGGCAACGCCGGCCACGCACCGGCCGCCACCGCGCTCCGGCGGCGCAGGCGGCCGCCTTCCACGGTGACGAAGCTGGGGCAGAAGCCGTTCACGCACGAGAAGTCCTTGTTGCACGTGCTCTGGTCGATGGCGCGCTTGCGGCCGAACTCCGTCTCGACCGGCACGACGGACAGGCAGTTGGACTTCACGCTGCAGTCGCCGCAACCCTCGCAGACGAGCTCGTTGATGACGACGCGCTTGTCGGGATCGGGAAACTTGCCGCGTTTCCTGCGCCGGCGCTTCTCGGCGGCGCAGGTCTGGTCGTAGACGAGCACGGTCACGCCGGATATCTCGCGCAACTCGCGCTGCACGGCATCGAGGTCCTCGCGCGGGTTCACCGTCACGCCGGGCGCGAGGTCAGGCACGCCGCGGTACTTGCCCACGTCGTCGGTCACGATCATGACGCGCTTCACACCTTCGGCGGCCACCTGGCGCGTGATCATCGGCACGGTGAGCAGGCCGTCCACGGGCTGCCCGCCCGTCATCGCCACGGCATCGTTGAAGAGGATCTTGTAGGTGATGTTGACGTTGGCGCCGACCGCCGCGCGAATGGCGAGCAGGCCCGAATGGAAGTAGGTGCCGTCGCCCAGGTTCGCGAAGACGTGCTTCGTGTCGGTGAAGGGCTGGATGCCGACCCACGGCACGCCTTCGCCGCCCATCTGGGTGAATGTCATCGTCTGCTCGGGCCGGATCCAGGTCGCCATGTAGTGGCAGCCTATGCCCGCGAGCGCCTTCGAGCCCTCCGGCACGCGCGTCGACGTGTTGTGCGGGCAGCCCGAGCAGAAGTAGGGGATGCGCGCGGCGCGGGCGCGGGGGCGCGCGAGGGCGGCCTCCTTCGCCTCGAGGAACCCCAGCCGCGCCTCGACGATCTTCGAGGTGTAGAACTTGCCGATGCGCTTCGCGATGACGCGCGCGATCATGGCCGGCGTGAGTTCGCCCGCGGCGGGCAGCAGCCACTCCGCGCGGTGCTCCTCCCATTCGCCGTGCTCGTCGTACTTGCCGATGACGCGCGGGCGCACGTCGTCGCGCCAGTTGTAGAGCTGCTCCTTCATCTGGTACTCGATGAGCTGGCGCTTTTCCTCCACGACGAGAATCTCGTCCAGGCCCTGCGCGAACTCGCGGATCCCGTTGGGCTCGAGGGGCCAGGGCAGGCTCACCCTGAATAGCCGGATGCCGATCTCGGCGGCATGGGACTCGTCGATGCCCAGGTCCTCGAGGGCCTGCAGCACGTCGAGGTACGACTTGCCCGAGGCGATGATGCCCAGGCGCGGGTGCGGCGAGTCGATGGTGATGCGGTTCAGGCGGTTGGCGCGCGCGTAGGCGAGCGCCGCGTAGATCTTGTCGTGCTGCAGGCGCAGTTCCTGCTCGAGCGGCGCGTCGGGCCATCGGATGTTCATCCCGGCCGCGGGCACCGTGAAATCCGTCGGCAGCACGATGACCGGCCGGTGCGGATCCACTTCGATGGACGCCGAGGAATCGAGCGTCTCCGAAATGGTCTTGAACGCGACGTAGCAGCCCGAGTAGCGCGACATGGCGAAGCCGTGCAAGCCCAGCTCGATGATCTCCTGCACGCCCGTGGGATAGAGCACGGGGATCATGGCCGCGTCGAAGGCGTGCTCCGACTGGTGCGGCAGCGTGGACGACTTGCACGCGTGGTCGTCGCCGGCGACGAGGAGAACCCCGCCGTGCTTCGCTGTGCCCGCCGCGTTGGCGTGCTTGAAGACGTCGCCCGAGCGATCGACGCCCGGGCCCTTGCCGTACCACATGCCGAAGACGCCGTCGTACTTCGCGCCGGGAAAGAGCCCCACTTGCTGGGAGCCCCACACCGCCGTCGCCGCGAGTTCCTCGTTCACGCCGGGCGTGAAGAACACGTGATGCGATTCGAGATGCTTTCGGGCTCGCCAGAGCGCCTGGTCGAAGCCGCCAAGCGGGGAACCGCGATAGCCCGAGATGAAGCCGGCGGTGTTGAGCCCCTCGGCAAGGTCGCGCTCTCGCTGCATCATCGCGAGCCGCACGAGCGCCTGGGTGCCGGTGAGGAAAAGCCGGCCGGAAGCCTGCGTATACTTGTCTTCCAGCGAGAGGGGTGCGGCGGACATCCTGAGGCTCCTCAAAAGGGGTGCTTTGGGGCACGGCGGCCGGCGCGGGAGATTGTGTCTCCCGGCGGCAAACGGGGCAAGAGAATACCATCGTCCTCCCTCGCCCGAGCGGCTCCGGCCGCGTTTTTTCGCGGGTCCGCCCCCTTCATCCGATCGCTTGAGTCCGCAACTCGATCTTTTCGGCCCGGCCGCCGAACCCGACCCCGCCGCGAAGGCCTCTTCGCCAGCCGAGCGCGATGCGCAGCTCGTCGAACTGGCGAGCCGCCTGCCGCAGCCGATACGACTCGGAACCTCTTCCTGGGCCTTCGCCGGATGGACCGGGGTCGTGTATGAACGCCCCTTGCCCCCGCCGGTGCTCTCGCGCGACGGGCTCCCCACCTACGCGCGACATCCGCTGCTGCGGACCGTCGGCCTCGACCGTACGTTCTATGCGCCGATCCCGGCAGACGAGTACCGCCGCCTGGCCGAGCAGGTCCCGCCCGGGTTCACCTTCCTCGTCAAGGCGCCGCAGATGTTCACGTCGCGATTCCGTTACGAGTCGCGCGAGCCGAGCCCGGAGTACCTCGACCCCTCGGCCGCCGCCGACCTGTTCGTCGGTCCTTGCATGGAGGGTCTGGGTGCCTGCGCAGGCCCTCTGGTCTTCCAGTTCCCGCCCCAGGGCCGCGCAATCACGCGCAAGCCGGCCGCCTTCGCAGATCGGCTTGCGGGCTTCCTGGCGGCGCTGCCGCGAGGCCCCCTTTACGCGGTGGAACTGCGCGACCGGGAACTGCTCGCGCCCGAGGTGATGCGCACGCTGGAATCCGCCGGTGCGCGCCTGTGCCTGGGCGTTCATGCCCGCATGCCGCCGGTGGACATACAGGCCGCAGCGGCCACCTCGCTGGGTCCCGGCCCCCTCGTCATCCGCTGGAATCTTCACGCGGGCTATGCCTACGAGGAGGCGAAGTCGCGCTACGCGCCTTTCGACCGCCTCGTCGACGAGGATCCGGCCACGCGCGCCTCGATCGCCACGCTGGCGCGCGAGGCCGCCGCGCGCGGAGATCCGGTGTGGATCATCGCGAACAACAAGGCCGAAGGCTCCGCGCCGCTCACGCTCGAACGGCTCGCGCGCGCGATCGTCGATCCCGGTTCGGCCTAGAACAACCGGCCCTGCCCGGCCGGCGAGGGCCGGACGAATCGCGTGGTGTCGAGTGAGGGCTGGCCCTTGTCCAGGCCATGCCCGCGCCTCGCCTTGTCGACGCGGCGCCGAAGCAGGTCCGCGAAGAGGCCCTCACCGGTCATGCGCGTACCGAAACGCGGGTCGTTGTCCTTCCCGCCGCGCATCTCGTGCACCCGCGACATCACGTGCGCCGCCTTGAGCGGGACGTGCGTCTCGAGCCACTCGCGGAAAAGATCCTTCACTTCCCACGGCAGGCGGACGAGCGTCCAACTCACCCATGTCGCCCCGGCCTGCGCCGCGGCGGCGATGATCGGCTCGACTTCGTGGTCCGTCAGGAAGGGAATCACCGGCGAGACGTTCACGCCGACGGGAACGCCGGCGCCGGCCAGCCGCCTGACCGCTTCCAGGCGTCGCATCGGCGCGCTCGCCCGGGGCTCCATGCGATGGGCAAGGCCGTTGTCGAGCGTCGTGACGGAAATCGACACGGCCACCAGGCCCAGGGCGGCCATCGGTCCCAGCAGGTCGAGGTCTCGCTCCACGAGCGCGTTCTTCGTCACGATCCCGACGGGATGCGAGGTTTCCCGGAACAGCTCGATGAGCGCGCGGGTGATCCGGCGCTCGCGCTCGACGGGCTGGTAGCCATCGGTGTTGGAGCCGATGTTGATGGGTTCGCAGCGGTACCCCGGCTTCGATATCTCCGCGCGCAGCAGGTCCGCAGCACCTTCCTTCGCGAAAAGGCGGGTCTCGAAATCCAGGCCCGGCGAAAGGCCCAGATACGCGTGCGAAGGACGCGCGTAGCAGTAGATGCAGCCGTGCTCGCAGCCGCGGTACGGGTTCACGGACTGGGAGAAATTCAGGTCGGGCGAGTCGTGGCGTGAGAGCACGGTCTTCGCGCGTTCGACCGTCACGACGGTTGGGGGACGAGCCGGCAGCGTGTCCCGGTCGGTCGGCCAGCCGTCGTCCACGGCCTCGCGGGCCGTCGACTCGAACCGTCCTTCGGGATTGCCCGGCGCCCCGCGTCCCTTGGACGCACCGCCAGGGCCACCCCCGGTCGACTTCATCGCCATGCCGCGAGTGTACGACGCCGTCGGCACGGCTTCCCGGTATGCTGGCCGCGGAAATTTCGCGCGGCGAATGTCGATTCCGGCATCCCGCGGGCGTCAGGCAGGTGTCCCGATCCGGGACTCACACCAAGGAGCGATGCCATGGAGTACATGATCCTCATCTACGCGGACGAGCAGGCCTGGGCCGGGCTGGACGAGGCCGCCCTGAAGGCCGCCTACGGGCAGTACATCGACTACACGGAGCAGCTGGCCAAGGCCGGCGTGCTGCGCGGGGGCTCGGAACTCAAGCCCGTGTCGACGGCGACGACCGTGCGGGTGCGCAGCGGAAAAGTCGTGACGACCGACGGGCCCTTCGCCGAGACGAAGGAGCAGCTGGGCGGCTACTACCTCATCGACGTGCCGAACCTCGACGAGGCCCTGCGCTGGGCGGCGAAGTGCCCCGGCGCCAGCCATGGCACCTGCGAGGTGCGCCCGCTCAACGAAGTGCCGCAATAGCGGCGGCGATGCTCGGGCGAATCGTCGACGAGCTGGCACGCAGGGAGGGCCCGCGGCTGCTCGCGGGCCTCATCCGCCGGCTCGACGGCGATTTCGGTCTTGCCGAGGATGCCCTGCAGGACGCCTTCGCCCGCGCGCTCGAGACGTGGCCGCGCGACGGCCTGCCTTCGCAGCCCGTGGCCTGGCTCACGACCGTCGCGCGAAATGCGGCCGTGGATCGGCTGCGCCGGCGGCAGCGAGACCGCCATGACGGCGATGACCGGCTCGATGCGATTCCCGCACCGGAGCCCGACACACGCGACGAGGACCGCTTTGGGAGACGAGCGACTGCGGCCTCCTCACCTGCTGCCATCCGGCACTGGCGAGCGCGGCCCAGGCTGCG
The DNA here is from genome assembly GCA_016711875.1 of Betaproteobacteria bacterium. Lineage (GTDB taxonomy): Bacteria > Pseudomonadota > Gammaproteobacteria > Burkholderiales > Usitatibacteraceae > FEB-7. The sequence continues at coordinate 146,851 of JADJSD010000008.1, forward strand.
CTCGCCTTGCGGACGCTCTGCGGGCTCACGACGCCGGAAATCGCGCGGGCCTTCGTCGAGCCCGAGTCGACCACGGCCCAGCGCCTCGTGCGCGCGAAGCGGAAGATCCTCGAAGCACGCATTCCTTACGAGGTACCCGTTGCC
>JADJSD010000009.1 GCA_016711875.1 Betaproteobacteria bacterium
AGCGCCCTCCGTCAGTCCCTTCAGGATGCCGCAGTGCGCTGAGTCCCGCGTGATCCGGCACGTGTCGCGCAGGCTCCTGAGCTGCTTCTCCAGTTGCCGAAGTTCTTCCACGCGTTCGGCCACGTGGCCGATGTGCTCGTCGAGAAGCGCGTTGACCTCGCCACAGTTCTCATCGGGCAATTCCCTGAAGCGCAGCAGCACCCGGATCTCGTCAAGCGTCATGTCGAGGTTTCGGCAGTTGCGGATGAACGCTAGCCGCTCGACATGGGACTCGCCGTAGATCCGGTAGTTGCCTCCCGACCTGTCCGGCTCGGGCAACAGGCCCTCGCGCTCGTAATAGCGGATCGTCTCCACCTGCGTGCGGGTCAGGCCCGCCAGCTCACCGATCTTCATCCTTGCCCACCTCCGCTTCGACGGCTCCAGACTGGCGACCATGACGGCAATTATAGGCGCTTGACCCTCTAGCGGCTTCAGGGTTTCCAATGCGGGTGTATCCAGGAGACCTCAATGAGCGCGCGTGCAGATCCTGCTGTATCACCGGCCGCCCCCCCGGAAGCCTGCGGTTGCCATGGCGGCTGCGCCACCGCGCCGGTCGGTGATGCTCCCCTGGCCGTGGCCGAGCTCGCCTCCGGAAGGGAGTCTTCCGGATCTCGACGATGGATTGCCCCTCGGAGGAAGGCGACATTCGCCGCGCGCTCGAAAAGGTATCCGGCGTGAAGGGGCTCGAGTTTCGATTGGAGGCGCGGACCCTTGCCATCGATGCGTCGGCCGCCGTCATTCCGTTGGCGCTCGACGCGATCCGTCGTGCGGGGTTCGATCCCCAACCCGTCGCGCCCGCCGCCTCGGATGAGCATGACCATGATCATCCTTCCGAAGGACTGTGGCGCCTGGGCCTCGCGCTGGCGCTGGCAATCGCCGCGGAGCTGGTCGACTTCTTGGCACCACGAGCGATGGCATTCGAGGTCTTGGGGATTGCGCTTGCGGCAGGAGCCATCTGGCTGGCCGGATTCTCGATGTTCGGCAAGGGACTGGCGGCACTGCGCCAAGGGCGCCTCAACATCAATGCGCTCATGAGCGTTGCGGTGACCGGCGCCTTCCTGATCGGCCAGTGGCCGGAAGCGGCCATGGTGATGGCCCTCTATGCCATCGCGGAACTCATCGAGGCACGGGCCGTGGACCGGGCAAGAAACGCCATCAAGGGCCTTCTTGACCTGACGCCGGATACGGCCGAGATGCGCCAGGCAGACGGGAATTGGCTGGAGGTTCCCGCGCGGGAAGTCCCTGTCGATGCCCTCATCCGGGCGAAGCCCGGCGCACGCATTGCGCTCGACGGAGTCGTGGCGTCGGGAACGAGCGCGGTGGACCAGTCACCGGTGACCGGCGAGAGCATTCCCGTCGACAAGTCGGAAGGCGATGTGGTCTATGCGGGCACGATCAATCAGGTCGGAACGCTGGAACTGAGTCACGGCTGCAGCCGGCAACACCACGCTCGCGCGCATCATCCACGCGGTCGAGCAAGCGCAGGAGAGCGCGCCCCCACGCAGAAGTTCGTCGACCGGTTCGCTGCGATCTACACGCCTGCCGTATTCGCCTTGGCGGTCGCGGTGGCCGTGCTCACGCCGTGGCTCCTGGACCTCACCTGGTCACAGGCGCTCTACAAGGCCCTCGTCCTGCTGGTCATCGCCTGCCCGTGCGCCCTGGTCATCGCCACGCCCGTTACGGTGGTCAGCGGGCTGGCCGCCGCCGCGCGCCGCGGCATCCTGATCAAGGGCGGCATTTACCTCGAGGAAGCGCGCAACCTCAAGGCGATTGCTTTCGACAAGACCGGCACGATCACCGAGGGCAAGCCCAGGCTCGTGGCGACGGAAATCCTGCCATCCGACTCGCCGGATGCCCTTGTGTTGCGCTGGGCCGGCGACCTGGCCGGACACTCGGATCATCCTGTCGCGAAAGCCATCACGGCCGGGCTGGAAAAGGGCAATGGCTTGTTGCAGGGATTCACTGCGCTGCCGGGACGCGGCATCGAGGCCCGGGTTGACGGGCGCACGCTGGTCCTCGGCAACCACAGGTTGATCGAGGATCGCGGCCTGTGCAGCGCTCAGGTCGAGGCTCGGCTTGCGGTTCACGAAGAGCAGGGGCGCAGCGTCACGTTGCTGGCTTCCGAGACCAGGGTACTCGCGATCTTCGCCGTGGCGGACACGATCAAGGAAAGTTCGCGGCAGGCGCTCGCGGAGCTGCATGCGCTCGGCGTGAAGTCGGCGATGCTCACAGGCGACAACACGGCGACTGCGCAAACCATCGGCAAGCTCGCTGGCATCGACGATGCGCGCGGGAACCTACTCCCTGAGGACAAGCTGGCAGCCATCGCGGAGCTGCGAGAGCGCCACGGACCGATCGCGATGACCGGCGACGGCATCAACGATGCGCCCGCGCTCGCTCGCGCCGACATCGGGATCGCCATGGGGGCGGCAGGCACCGACATCGCGATGGAGGCCGCCGATGTCGTCATCATGAATGACGACTTGCGCCGCATCCCGGAGGCCATCCGCCTGTCGCGCCGGACGCATGCGGTCCTGTGGCAGAACATCGTCCTGGCCCTGGGAATCAAGGCGGTGTTTCTCGTCCTGGCGGTGCTCGGAGCCGCCACCATGTGGATGGCCGTGTTCGCCGATATGGGTGCAAGCCTGATTGTCGTGTTCAACGGACTGCGCTTGCTACGAGCAAGCAAAATTGGCGAAAAGGCATGACGCGGCGCTCGTGTCTCCTGGAGTGGTCTGGACCCCGGGGGCCGCAGGAGGCGCACGGCGCCATCGTTTGCGGGCGATCAAGAGGCGAGGGTGATGCACGGGCACAATCGCACCTTATCGACTCTCCCGCACGTCCCGGGCGCCCTGATTCAACTGCGATCGGTCGACTGCTGAATGTCTGAAGCCACTCCATCGTGAACAGGGCGCTCGCCATTTTGCTGCTCGTCGCGCTACCCCTGCAGTGGGCTTGGGCAGCGCAGTCCTCGGCTGTGCGAGCAAGGCGAAGCGGCTGCCGTTCAGGTGGCGCTGCAAGTCGACGACTTCGGGCCTGCGGCAGTGGGCGTTGCGGGCCATGAATGCTGCGCACACAGTGAACCAACCGAAGTCCAATGCAGTCCGGACTGCACCGATTGTCATGGTCTTGGCATCAATGCCCTCGTAGACCTTCCTTCCACGGTCGGCGTGATTGCCGGCACCCAGGGGACCAGTACTCATCCCTGTCGCGCCCCGAACCACATCCCGGACAAACCGCAACGGCCGCCGCCCTCGTCCCTCGCCTGAGGGATTGAAAGGGCCGATCGTGGGCCGCCGGCCGCGAACATCGGCCCGGATGTGACGCAAGCGTAAGTGTCGATTCACCATCGATCGCCGGCCATGTTCCAGGCCCGCCGTTTGCCCACGTCGCCAGATTGACGTGCGGAGGGTCGCTGCGTGCGGCCAGAACCAAGAGAGATTGTGATGAGCAAGAAATCGAAGTCCAGAGCGACCAACATCGAGCCGACGGCACCGCAGGAACCGCAATCGACGCCGCAATCCCGCCCGACGGGCAGAAGGAAGGTTCTCCTCACGTCCGCGGCCGCCTTTCTGCTGGCCATCGTGGCGGGAACATTCCTGTATTCGCAGTCGCCATCAGCGGCAAGTCGGCCGGAGCTCGCGAGCCGGCATGCTCCGACGATCGGCGACCCTGGCGCCAAGGTCCACATCGTCGAGTTCCTCGACCCGGCATGCGAGACCTGCGCCGCGTTCTACCCCATGGTCAAGCAGATGATGGCCGACAACCCGGGAAAGATCCGGCTGTCGGTCCGGCACGTCGCATTCCACAAGGGGTCGGACTACGTCGTCGCGGTTCTCGAGGCGAGCCGCAAGCAGGGCAAGTACTGGCAGACGCTGGAGGCGGTGCTGGCCACCCAGGAGCGCTGGGTCATCAATCACACGGTCGAGCCCGCGCTCGCCCGGCAGGCAATTGCCGGCGTGGGAGTGAACTTCGAGCAGCTTGCGGCCGACATGAAGGCGCCGGAGGTCGAGCAGCGCATGACGCTGGACCGCATCGAGGCGGCCCAATTGAAAGTGACCAAGACACCGGAGTATTTCGTCAACGGTCGCCAGATGCAGACGTTCGGCCGGCAGCAACTGCAGCGCCTGGTCGCCGACGAGATCGCGAAAGCCTACAAATGAGCCGCTCGCACCGGCGGGAACGCGGCCCGGACCTTGCACGACGGCTCGCCCATTGGGCCGGCTGCCTCCTTGTGGCGTGCATGGCCTGGATCGCGTCCGCTCCTGCTATGGCGAACGCCCCGCAGGCAGGAGGAGCGGCGAGCGCCAGCGCGGGAAAGCAAGTCATGGAGGTGTTCGTCCGCGAAGGCTGCCCGCATTGCGCGAAGGCCGAGGTCTTCCTGGGCGGCCTCGCCAAGGAGAGGCCGGACCTCGACATCGTCATCCGCGATGTCCTCAAGGAGCCCGCCGCGCTCGATCGCTTGCAGGCAATCGCGAAACAGCAGAAGGCGGGCAATGCGCGCGTGCCGGCCTTCTTCGTGAACGGGCAGCTGATCTTCGGGTTCTCGGCGGAGGCGTCGACGGACAAGCTGATCCGAGGCGCACTGCAGGGACTGGCGATCAAACCCGGGGCGGGTGGAGTGCAGGGAGAAAGTTGCGCGGCGCAGGAGGGCTCTACGTGCAGGGCGGAGGAGGAAGCCGGCGCCTTCGAGGTGACCCTCTTCGGCAGGACGGTGACGCTCGAGGACGTGGGCCTGCCGGCCTTCACGGTCGCCATGGGGCTGCTCGATGGTCTGAATCCCTGCTCGATCTGGGTCCTGATATTGATGATCTCGCTGCTCTCCACGCTCAACGACCGCAAGCGCATGCTCGCCATCGCGGGGACATTCGTCCTGGTGGAGGGTGTGGCGTACTTCGTCTTCATGGCGGCGTGGCTCAACCTGTTCCTGCTGATCGGCCTATCGCGCGCCTCCCAGATCATCGTCGCCCTGATCGCCATCTTCGCCGGCCTGATTAATCTCAAGGATTTCGTGGCACCTGGCGTCGGCTTTTCCCTGTCGATATCCGACAAGTCCAAGCCGGGCATCTACGCGCGCATGCGGGCCATCTTGCACGCGAAGAGCCTTCCGGCCGCAATCGTCGGCGTCATCATCCTGGGGCTGCTGGTCCAGGTCGTCGAGTTCCTCTGCACATCCGGATTTCCGGCGCTCTTCACGCGCATCCTCACGCTACGCAACCTGGATACCGCCAGCGACTACGGTTACCTGCTCCTCTACAACACGGCCTACATGTTCGACGACATGATCGTGCTGTCCATCGGCGTGACCACCCCTGTCCCACCGCCGCCTCCAGAGAAAGAAGGTCGCTGGCTGAAGCTCATCAGCGGCGCGGCGATGGTCGGCTTGGGAATCTACCTGATGGTGACGGAATGAGGACGTGCGGAAACAGCCAGTGCGGCCATGGGATCCACCGTGGCGACGACAACAGGGGACCGAGACAATGAAGGCGCTCAAGTACATTGTTCCGCTGGGGATCTTCGTCGTCCTCTGCATCTTCCTGGGGATCGGCCTCACGAGGGACCCGCGACTGGTCCCCTCCCCATTCATCGACAAGCCGGCGCCCGTCTTCACTCTGACCCAGCTCCACGATCCACAGGTGACGTTTTCGCCGGAACAGATGAAGGGCAAGGTCTGGTTGCTCAACGTGTGGGCATCCTGGTGCCCCGCCTGCAAGATTGAGCACCCCGTGCTGAACGACATGAGTCGCCGGGGCATCGCTCCCATCGTCGGCCTCAACTACAAGGACCAGCGTGCCGACGCGAAGCGCTGGCTGCAGCAGAATGGCGATCCTTACCAACTGTCGGTGTGGGATTTTGAAGGCAAGGTCGGCATCGACTATGGCGTGTACGGTGCTCCGGAGACCTTCGTGATCGACAAGCAGGGCGTGATCCGTTTCAAGCAGATCGGCCCCATTACTCCGGAAGTGCTGGAAAAGACTCTGCTTCCCCTTATCGCCAAGCTCAATGGGTGAGCTTGATGCACTTAGTCGGACAGCTTGTAGGGGCATTTTTTCTGGTAGAGTGCCGCCGCGCGGTCGAGGTCGATGGGTATGCATTGAATTTGGTACGCCGCCGTCACGAACGCGTTTGCGAATGTCTCCCGCCGCAATACTGAACGAGCACTGAACTCCTGCCTCATGCGACGTCTCCTGGCCATCATCGTGTTGTTTGTCCTCCCCTGCAGTGGAGTTTCGCTGCTGTGGCGGAGTACTGCCAGCATGAAACGCCTCCCGCTGCGCAAACACACCTGGGGCACCACGATAAGAAAAGCGTGGACAAGACAGCCGACACGGACAGGAAACAAGACGGGCGTTCCTGGCGACTTCGACTGCCCGATGTGTCACCACCTGTGCGCCAGTGCCGTGGTTGTGGATGCTTCGACGTCGATTGCGGAAACAGGGGGAAGCCCCCAGTTCCAGTTGCACGACTCCTTCCCGCAGCACCCTCCAGAAAACCCTTTTCGCCCTCCGCTCGCCTTCGGCGCGTAAGCCCCGGCGAGCCTCCCACCTTCATACGCTCGCGCTGACCTAAGCGCGGCGTCCTCTCGCCGGATTCCAACTGGATATCCGCTGGCGCTTCTTGGCCAGAGCTCGATTGAGGACACGATGAAGAAATTGCTTGGGATCACCTGCCTGCTCTGGCTCGCCGCGGTGCAGGCTCAGGGCTCAGAAATGCCGGTTACTCCGGCCAAGCCGCTCACGCTTCACGAGGCTTGGATTCTTGCGGAGCAGAACAGTATCAGTCTGAAAGCCGCACGTGCCGCGGTGACTTCGGCAGAAGGCCATGCCGAGGATTCGCGCGGGCTCTTGTGGAACAACCCGGAGTTGAATGCCGAAGGCCTGCGCCGCAAGTTGCCGCCTTCGGATCTGGGTGCGACCACAAACCGCGAATGGGGTGCCGGAATCACCCAGGCCGTGGAGATCGCCGGGCAGCATGGCCATCCGCGCGAAGCGGCGCGACAGGAGCTCATTTCCGCACAGCTGCTCGCGCAGGAAGCCGAAAGAGAGGTGCGCGCGGATGTTGAGAGGCGATTTGTGCAGGTTCTCGCCTTGCAGGCCAGAATTGGCATCGAGCGCGATTCGCTTACGCTGATCGAGCGTACATCCAGCTTCGCGGGTAAGCGCGTGGCAGCCGGCGAGGACAGCAGGCTGGATGGCAATGTGGCGCTCATCGAAGCAGGGCGCGCCCGTAACCAGCTTGCCGCGTTGACGGACCAACTCCTGCAGGCCCGCGTCGAACTGGGCGAACTCTTGCAATGGCCACCAGCGACTCTCCCGGACGTTGTCGGTGATCTCGAATCCAGGGCGACAGTGCCAGCGCTAGAGCGCTTGCTCGAAACAGCCGCCGAACGCTCGCAACTGAAAGCAATTCAGGCCAAGGAAGCGGCGGCGCGAAGCAAGCTCGATCTCGAACTCGCGGCGCGCATTCCGGACATCACCGTAGGACTCGGCGTGGGACGCGAGGGCCCGCAAGACTTCCGCGAGAACATCACGCTTCTCAGCGTCTCCGTGCCGTTGCCGCTATTCAAGCGCAATAGCGGCAATGTGGCGCAAGCGCAGGCTGACCTCGCTCGCGCGCAGGCCGAGCGGCAGGCCCTCGAAAGGGGCCAAGGCGCCAATGTGCGCGCACTCTGGCATCGCTACCAGAGTCTCAGGAGTCGCGTGCAGAACTTACGCGACGCTGTGTTGCCTGCACTCGAGGAAAACCAGCGCCTGTCGCAGCAGTCTCTGCGCGAGGGCGAAATCGGCGTGCCTCAGCAGGTTCTTGTCAACCGGCAGCTGCTCGATGGCCGCCGTGACCTCCTAGAGGCGATCACCGAGTTGCGCCTGACTCGCATCGCCCTCGATCAAATTGCCGGCAGCGCAGCAGAGTCAGCTGCTCGCTAATCGTCATGACCCCCCATTCTCGAATTCTTCAGGAGCACCCCATGCAGCAGTCTTTGAACGAATCCCCGGCATTGCGTCTTGCGTTGGCCGCATTTCTCGGTGCCGTCTCCCTTGTTCTGGCCGGATGCGATAGCAAGGAAGCAGCCACGCCGGACAAGGGCGCAACCACCAAGTCCGCCAATAAGTCTGCGCCTGCCAAGGGCGACAAGCATGACGAGAAGGGATCCGAAGCCGCTCACACGGAAGGCCAGGCCATCAAGCTGTCGGACGAGGAACTGAAAGTCGCCGGCATTCGTGTCGAGCCCGTGCAGGAGCAGGAGGTGTCCGACCAATTGGTGGTGACCGCCACCATTCAGGCCAACCAGGACCGCCTCGCCCGCCTGGCGCCGCGGGTGCCCGGCAAGATCGTCAACGTGAGCGCCAATCTTGGTGATCAGGTGCGCGCGGGTCAGGTACTAGCCAGCCTCGACAGCATCGAAGTGGGCGAGGCGCGTTCGGCCTATGTGCAGGCAGAAAGCGAAGCGCGGGTCGCCAAGTCCAATCTGGAACGCGCAGAACGGTTGCAGGCTGAGCAGATCGTCTCCCAAAAGGACTTCCTGCGCGCCAGGGCTGAGCATGAAAAGGCTCGGGCGGCCTTGCGAGCCGCAGCCGACAAGGTGCAAATGCTCGGGATTGGAATCAATGGCGACAATGTCTCGGTGTTTCCGCTGACGGCACCCTTCGCCGGCACGATCATCGAGAAGAAGGCCGTTCTGGGTGAACTGGCGCAGCCAGATAAGCCCCTCTTCGGAATTGCCGACCTGTCCGTCCTCTGGATCGAGGCGAATCTCGCGGAGAAGGACCTTTCCCGCATCAAGGTAGGCGATAGCGCGATGGTGACCGCCGCCGCGTACCCAACGGAGCGTATCCCTGGAAAGCTCACCTTTATCGGAGCCACGCTCGACAAGGAAACGCGCACCATCCGGGGCCGCATCGAGGTTCGGAATTCCGACGGCCGCCTGAAGCCGGAGATGTTCGTCACCGCCGCCATCCAGACCTCCGGCAAGTCGAAGGCCATCGTGTTGCCCGACGAGGCTGTCGTGCTTATCTCCGCACAGCCCACGGTTTTCATTGAAGACCATGACGGCTTCGAGCCGCGCGCCGTGCAGCTGGGCGAGCGCCTTCAGGGGCGAGTCGTGATCAAGGCCGGCCTCAAGGTCGACGAGTTGGTGGTGGTGGGCGGCGCCTATGCATTGAAGGCCCGGTCGCTGAAGTCGCAGATCGGCGAAGGCCACGCGCACTGACCCGACCATGCTCAATCAAATCGTCAATGCGGCCTTGCGCTACAAGGTCCTTGTGCTGGTGGGCTTTGTCCTTCTGGTGGTCTTCGGCGTGCGTGCGTTCCAGCAGGTGCCCGTGGACGCCTTTCCCGACGTCACGCCAAACCAGGTCAGCATCTACACCGAGTCCCCCGGTCTTGCTGCCGAGGACGTGGAGCGCTTGCTTACGTCGCCCATCGAGACCTCCATGGCGGGGCTGGCCGGCGTGGAATACATCCGCTCCATTTCCCTCTTCGGACTCTCCTACGTCGGCGTGTACTTCAAGGACAACGTCGACATCTACTTTGCCCGACGACTGGTCGGGGAAAAGCTCCAGGAGGCGAAGGAGAGAATCCCGCAAGGCTACGGGGAGCCCGAGCTTGGGCCAAACAGTTCCGGGCTGGGGCAGGTGTTCTGGTACACGATCGAGTCGGCCGATCAGAAGCTTTCGGCCATGGATCTGCGCACCATTCAAGACTGGAACGTGCGCCTGATGCTTCGCACCGCCCCGGGTGTGGACGACGTGACCTCCTGGGGAGGGTTCGAGAAGCAGTTCCAGGTGCAGATCGACCCCAACAAGCTCATCAAGTATGGGTTGACCTTCAAGGCCGTGATGGAGGCGATTACTGCCAACAACCGTCAGGTGGGCGGGCAGTTCGTAAACCTCGGGCAGGAGCAGTTCCTGGTACGTGGTTTGGGACTGGTCAGCACGGCTGAGGAAATTGGAGACATCGTCGTAACCGAGCGGGAGGCGACGCCAATCCACGTGCATGACGTGGCCGAGGTCAAGGAAGGTCCGGGCTTGCGTTTCGGCGCGGTAACTCGCGATGGCAAGGAAGTCACGCTCGGCATCGCATTGGCTCGCATCAACGAGAATGCCAAAAACGTTGTCGAATCCGTGAAAGCTAAGCTCGCACTTGCCCAGCAGTCGTTGCCCGCGGGCGTGAGCATCAACCCCGTTTACGACCGGACGGAGATCGTGGACAAGGCCATGAGCACGGCAGAGCGCGCCTTGCTGGAGGGCTCCATCCTGGTTGCCGTGGTGCTTTTCCTGTTTCTGGGCGAACTCCCGCTCGGCAATCGTGGTGATCGTGACTCTGCCGCTTTGCATGCTCATCGCGTTCATGCTCATGCAGTATTTCGGACTCTCGGCAACCTCATGTCCCTTTCGGGACTTGCCATCGGCATAGGCATGATGGTGGACTGAGCCGTGGTGATGGTGGAGAACAGTTTTCGACTGCTGGCGCACAAGGTCGGGGGACCCCCAGTCAATCGCACCCATGTGATTCTCGAAGCGGCGCGCGAGGTCATGAATCCCATCGCTTTCGCGATTCTCATCATCATCGTCGTGTTCCCGCCGCTTTTTTCGCTGACGGACTGGAGGGGAAGCCTTTCAAGCCCATGGCGATCACCATTACGTTCGCCATGGCGGGCCCGCTCCTTCTTCTCACCATGACGCTCGTCCCGGTGCTTTCATCCCTCATCCTGAAGCCGATGGAGGAGCGAGACACCTGGCTGGTAGCGCGCGCCAAGCGGGTCTTTCTGCCGATCCTGGATTGGGCCCTTGAGCGAAAGCGCCTGGTCGTGGGTGGCGCCTCAGTCCTTCTCGTCATCTCATTGGCGGCCTTTCCGTTTCTCGGCAAGGAGTTCATGCCGACGCTGCAGGAAGGCGCCATCATGTTCCGGGTCACCGGCATTCCCTCTACCTCGCTGGAGGAATCCGTACGTGTATCGCAGCGCATGAATGATGTGCTCAAGAAAAGCTACCCACAAACGAAGTCGGTTCTCGCCACCATTGGCCGCGCCGAGAAGGGGGAGACGACGGATGCCAATTACATGGAGGTCCTGGTTGATGTGAAACCGGAATCGGAATGGCCCAAACGCATGTCCATGGCGCAATTGTCCGCAGCCATGCAGGAAACGCTTGAGGAGGCCATGCCGACAGTGGTCGTGGCCGCCACGCAGCCCATCCAGATGCGCGTTGAGGAGCTAATCTCCGGGGTTCGGGCGACCCTCGCCCTGAAGGTCTATGGCCCCGACCTTGAAGTCCGGATCGGTTGGGCGCGCAGATCAAGCCTGTGCTGGGCGCGGTGCCCGGTGTGGCGGATCTATCCTTGGAGGCAAACAAGGGCAAGCCGCAGATCGTCGTAAAGGTCGACCGGCAGGCTGCGTCGCGTTACGGCATCAGTGCCGACGACATCCTGGAAATGGTGCAGGCCGGCATCGGAGGCAAGGCGGTCAGCACGCTCATTGACGGCACACGCCGGTTCGATATCCAGGTGCGACTGGATTCTGGCATCGAGGGACAGCCTGCGTGCCATCGGCAACATCCGCCGCGCGGTCCCGGCGGCGCGTTGGTTCCGCTGTCGCGCGTGGCGAGCATCGAGACGGACGAAGGCTACACGTTCGTCCGGCGCGAGCAGCTCCAGCGGTATGCAGTGATCCAGATGGATGTGAAGGGACGCGACGTCGATGGTTTCGTGAAGGAGGCCGACGCGAAGCTGAAGGCACAGGTGAAGCTGCCGGAGGGCTACTGGGTAGAGTGGGGCGGCGCCTTCGAGAACCAGCAGCGCGCCCTGAATCGCCTGGCGATCATCGTGCCGCTCACCATCGGGCTGATCTTCATCCTGCTGTACACGGCCTTCAACTCAGTGGGCGCACGCGACCCCTCATCATCGCCAACGTGCCCTTGGCCATAATTGGCGGCGTATTCGGGCTCGCCGTCACCGGCCAGTTCGTCTCCGTTCCTCGGCGATCGGATTCATCGCCGTGTTCGGCGTGGCCATGCCCAACGGCATCGTGCTGGTGACGTTTCTTAACGACTTGCGACACCAGGGCTACAGCGTCCGGGATGCGGTCCGGCAAGGGGTCGCGTTGCGCCTGAGACCCGTGCTCATGACCGCTTCGGTGGCCATCCTCGGTCTCGTGCCGATGCTGATCTCGAGCGGCGTGGGGGCGGAGACTCAGCGGCCGCTGGCCACCGTGGTCGTGGGGGGGCTCTTCACCTCGACGGCCCTCACACTGCTCCTGTTGCCTTTGCTCTACGAGTGGTTGGAGACCCGTCGCGAACAAGCACGCACCCGAGAAGGAGATGCCGCGTGAAAGAGATCAAAGCCTACGTGCATAGCAATCGCATTGCCGACGTGATTGTCGCCATTGAAGAGTCGGGATTGATGTCGAGTGCCACCTGCTCGGCGTACGCAACATCAACGCAACGTCGGTCCAAAGCCTGCTGAAGCCGGTGGACAGTGCCGAGCAGAGGTACTCGCTGCAGCTCGGCGAAGCCGTGATCGACGAAGTTCGCCTTGAGTTGCTTTGCGAGGACGACCAGGTGGAGCCGTTGGTTGCCCTGATTGATCGCACGGCGCGCACCGGGCAGCGGATTGCCGGATGGATTCTGGTTATCGATATCTCGAAGGCGGTAGTCATAGGCGGGCCCCATGTCTAGTCATTCAGAGTGTTTCCAACTACCAACAATGGAGAAGTTCATGAAAATTGCGTCATTCCTGGGTGCCGCCTCAGCTGTCCTCGTCATCACGTCGGCCATCGCCGCCGAGGAGCATCCCAAGTACGGCGGTCAGGTACGAGAAACGGTCAGCTTCGACCTTGAGCTAGTGGCAAAAGACAAGGAGCTCGTCCTCTATGTCACCGACCACAAGGGCAAGGCCATCGAATGGCCGGACGTCGCGGGCTCCGCGACGGTCCTCTCCGGCAAAAGCAAGGAAACGGTGAAGTTGAGTGGTTCCGGGAAGGGTGTGCTCAAGGGAGTGGGCAACTTCACCATCACGGATGACACCAAGGTCGTTCTTTCGGTAACGGCAGGTGGCAAGACCGAGCAGGCAAGGTTCGCGCCTCGGCAGAAGGACAAGGCCGAGGACCACAAGGGACACAAGCACTGACTCGTTCGCCCGACTCCCGATTTGCGTACGAGCCAGACAGAGCATGGGAAAGCGGATCATGAAGACTCACGTTGGCGTTGCCGCTATTGTTGCAGCGGGAATCTTGACCGGCTGTGCCGGTGCGGGCTACGACCCATCCCATTCCTGGGATGAAGGGTGGCGCAAGGGAACGATCGTCGAAATGGGTGAAGGTGTCACCCTCGCGGAAAAGGTGGCGGAGAAGTGCAAACAGCCTTCCTCGGCGACGTCTTCGACGACGCGATACGCCACCATCAAGTATCGGCGCGATCGACGTAACACTTGGCGTACCGTGCCCGTTTCAGAGGACTTCGCTTTGAAAGTAGGTGATCCGGTCTTCATCAATGCGAGTGACTGCAACGCGCCCATCGAACTTCGACGTCTGGACGGGCAATAGGTGACGGAACGCTCATCCGAGTCCGCCGGATGCTCGTTTTCGGCTGCTGGGCGATCGCAAGCCTCTCGACGCTGGGAGCCCTGTTCTTCAGCGAGATCATGGAGCTGCCGCCCTGCGTCCTCTGCTGGTATCAGCGCACCTCTTCATGTTCCCCTGGTGCTGATCCTGCCACTTGGGCTCTTTCCCTTTGACGCGAAGATCATTCGCTACGCCTCGCCGCTCGCGCTTGGCGGTTGGGCAATTGCCTTCTTTCAGGTGTTACTCGTTGCAGGCGTGATTCCCGAGGGGCTGAAGCCCTGCTCGCAAGGGGGTGCCCTGCTCGGAAGTCCAGATCCAGTGGCTTGGGTTCGTGAACATTCCGCTGCTGTCTTTCGTCGCCTTTTCTGTCATGAACGCGCTGCTGATCGTGGCGCGCAAACGGAGCCTCACATGAGTAGAACGTCCAAGCGCAACCAACGGACATCGGCCAACCAGGAACCGCAGGCGCCTGAGGCGCCTCCGGTGAGTCGCTTCAACCGAATCGGTATCTTTGTTGGTGCGGTGGTCGCCCTATTGCTCGCCTTCGCGGGGGCGGCCCTGTTCTACAAGGGTGAGAAGGCACAGTCTGCGCAGACTACAGTCGCCAAGAATCAGCCAGCGCTGGCGAGCGAACAGTCACCGACGTTCGGCAATCCGGACGCCAAGGTGCACATCGTGGAGTTCTTCGATCCAGCATGCGAAACGTGCGCCGCATTTTTCCCCCACGTGAAGAAACTGATGCTGGAAAATCCGGACAAGATCCGGCTTGCACTTCGCCATGTCACCTTCCACAAGGGATCGGAACACGCAGTAAAGGTGCTCGAGGCCGCCCGCAGTCAAGGCAAGTACCTGCCGACACTGGAGGCGCTCTACGCTTCGCAGGAGCAATGGGCCGTAAATCACGAAGTCCGTGCGGACCTGGTTTGGAACGCTCTTGGGAGAGTCGGACTTGATCTCGAGCGGCTGCGCAAAGACATCGGTGGGGCAGACATCGCCCAACGCATGGAGCGCGACATGGCCGATGCCCGCGCCTTGGGCGTCACCAAGACTCCGGAGTTCTTCGTCAACGGACGGCCTCTCCCCAAATTCGGGCTCGAAGAGCTGCAATCACTAGTCAAGGCGGAATTGCGAGGCGCCTATCCATGACGCTGCAAACTCACTTCCGTAGTCTTGCCGGAGCACCAGCGCAGGTGGTGAAGCGACGCGCGCTTCTCGGCCTGGCGCTGGCGACGTTCCTGACTGCGGGCCTGCGACAAGCTTTTTGCCCGGGTCTAAGACGCCCTTCAATGGTGTCGACATCACTGGCTCCAACCTCGGTCCCGACTTCCGGCTGACCGACCACAACGGCAAGGAACGCTCACTTGCGGACTTTCGCGGCAAGGTCGTAACGCTCTTCTTCGGCTATACCCATTGCCCGGACGTCTGCCCGACGACGCTCTCGGACATGGCGCAGGCGGTAAGGCTGCTGGGACCGGACGGAGCGCGGGTGCAGGTGCTGTTCGCGACCGTGGACCCGAAGCGCGATACCCCGGGGCTCCTCCGCAACTACGTACCCGCGTTCAACCCGGGCTTCCTGGGCCTTTACGGTGACGCGGCGGCCCTGGCAAAGGTCACGCAGGATTTCAAGATCTACGCTGCCGAGCGCCCAGGGAAGACGCCGGAGTCGTACACCGTCGACCACTCCGCGCAGTCGTTGGTCTTCGACACCAAGGGCCGGCTACGCCTCATGCCCCGTACGGCACTGCAGGCGACAAGATCACTTCGGACCTGCGAGTCCTCCTGAACTCGTGAGGCGTGGGGTTTGAAGCCTCCTACACATCTTGCGATGCCATCAGCGATTACTGAGAGGGAATCTGACGTGGGATGGGTATTTCTGGAAGTGTTGGCTGCTCTCCTGATTGCGGTGGGAATCGTCTGGTGGACCACCCAATGGGCACCGAAAGCTGGTACGGGAAGAGCGCAGGAGGAACGCGCCGACGATCCCGGTCAGAGGAAGGGCGATGACACGGAACCGAAGAGATGGGTGACTGATGAGAAGCGACCAATCCCCTCGGACAGACGCGATGCCCCGCTTTCCAGATCAGGCCGCGAACGAGCGCAGGAAATGCTGACTCTAACGTCGCCTTCGCTTCTTCGGCATGCCGTGTTGTACCTTGCGCTTTCATTGTCCGCAGTTGCTGCGCAAGGACAAGACTTGAGTGGCGAACCTTTGCAGGACAACCCGGAGCGCCAACTCCATCGGGCACTCGAGCTCATGGAGGGGCGGCCAGCCCGACGCCGCGATTCGGGAAGTGGACCAGCTTGTTTCGAAGTATCCAAACTTCCGTATGGCGCACATGTTGCACGGCGACCTGTTGCTCGCCCGAGCAGGTCGCGCCATGCTACCGGGGCCGACAGGTGCGGATTCGGAACCGTTCGCGGAATTGCGTGCGGAGTATCGCGCCCGGGATCGTAACCGCAGGGACCCGCCGCCCGCCGGATACGTGCCTCGCAACCTGATGCGGCTGGCTACCGGACAGCATGCCATTGTCGTCGACGCAAGCCGGTCGCGCGTCTTTCTCTACGATGAGCAGGGCGGAGCGCCGCGCTCGGTGCGCGACTACTACACCGCCATCGGCAGGCTGGGTACTGCGAAGGAGCGAGAAGGTGACAAGAAGACGCCCGTCGGCATCTACTTCGTCTCGTCCCACATTCCGGGAACGCGATTGCCTGACCTGTACGGCTGGGGTGCTTTTCCCATCAGCTATCCCAATGAGTGGGATCGCCGGCTCGGGCGAACCGGAAACGGAATCTGGCTCCACGGCGTACCGTCGGACAATTACGCGCGCGGCCCACTGTCGACCGATGGTTGCGTGGCCCTTGCCAACGGCGAAATCGCCGATCTGCTCCGCGGGTCCGGCAGCGGTACACCTGTCGTCATCGTCGACCGAATCGAGTGGATTGCTCCTGAAGTCCTGCAACAGGAAAGTGACAAGTTCCACCGGACACTCGAACAATGGCGTAGCGACTGGGAAAGCCGCAATACCGAGAACTACCTCGCCCACTATTCGCGAACATTCCGCAGCGACGGCATGGACCTCGCGGCATGGAAGGCGCGCAAGCGGCTGGTGAACGCAGGCAAGTCGTGGATCAAGGTCGAACTTGGGTCACTCAGCATTCTGCGTGACCCTGGCACCGAGCCGCTAGTGGTCGTGACATTCGATCAGGACTATCGATCGAGCAACCCTCTCCACCCGCGTGCGCAAGCGTCAATACTGGGTCCTCGAAGACGACCGGTGGAAAGTCGCGCACGAGGACGCCGTAGGTCGCGGCTCGAATGGCCTGCCCGACTCCTTCCCCGACCGGAGGCGATATGCTCGCCAATGAGCTGGAACGGCAGAACAAGCGGCTGCTCGCGAAGCTCCTGGTGATCGTGGTGATGATGGGGGGCGTCAGTTACCTGATGGTTCCCATGTATCGCCAGATCTGCGATGCGCTAGGGATCACGCAGTCCCGCGTCGTGTCCAACGCCAATACGCAAGTAGACACTTCGCGCAAGGTCACTGTGGAGTTCGTGGCTTCGAGGTCGAATCTGCCCTGGCGATTCGAGGCACTGGAGCGCTCCATCCAGCTGAATCCGGGCGCGCTGGCCACAGTGCGCTACCAGGTCGAGAACACCCTCGACAGGCCGGTAACCGTGAACGCGATCATGAACACAGCGCCTGCGGTTGCGGCACGGTGGATCGAGAAGCTGGAGTGCTTCTGCTTTACGAGCCAGACACTGGCGGCGGGCGAGAAGCGGCTCATGCCGGTCGTCTTCCGGGGAACTGGATACGGTGACAGTTTCGTACACCTTGTTCGAAGCGCCGTCGTAAGCCAATGGCACAAGTGCCAGTCGACTGTAAGGGCCTCATGCAGATACCAGGGAATGTTCGGTCCTCGTCCTCGGGCGTCACCCCGTGAGGAAGACATCGGCCGTCATGCGCGAAATCCGCGAGCCTCGTCAAATCAAAGGTGAGCCGCGCCGGCGATGGTTCTATGCCGCCACCTGCGAACTGGTGGTGTGGCTCGGTCGTGGCGATGTTGTCGTCGGATTCCAGTTCACTACGACAAGGACACCACCCCGCACGCGCTCACGTGGCAGCATCCGGGCAAGTTCGAGCACATGGCGGTCGATACCGGAGAAGTGCATCCGCTCAAGCCAAAGGCCTCGCCACTTCTGGTAGCGAACGGCATCTTCGATGGCGTGAGAATTGGTGAATTATTCAAGGAGGCGAGTGGCATGGTGCCCTCGCGCTATGTAGACGAGGTCGCCAGACGGCTCACCGAGATTGCAGATTTGCGAGGGTGAACATGAATCATCTCTCACCCTTGCCCATCGCTCGCTTCGGGTCGAACGCGGAAGAGCCGAGCATCGCGCGGACGCACTGGTGTCTGCATGAAATCTGGCACTACTTCATCAACGTCTTCCACGGCAGATTGCCGAGCCGCGGGCGTAAGGTCTTGAGTGAAGAGGCTTTTAGCGATGTTCGTATCCCTTCCGGGTATCACAATCGCGAACCTCTGACTGGAGCCCATTAGCGCTGCGGGATGTTCTCCTCCGCCAGAGATCGCGACGACCCCCGGGCCGTCACCCCGAAACCCCGCCCCGGCGGGGTTTCGTCCATCCGGGCTCGCCGCGGACGAAGCGTGCGGCCAGGCCGACGATCCGTTGCGCAGCTGGTCGTAGGCTCGCTGACGACGCCGTAGCACTCGCAACTGCGCTTCTCCAGCCCGCTCCGGTCGACGACCTCGATCCGCCCGCGGCCACACCGGATGAAGCCTTCCCGCTGCAGCTTCAGGGCGGCAACGCTCACCCCTTCGCGGCGAACACCGAGCATGCCCGCGATGCGTTCATGCGTCATCCGGATCTCGTCGCCCTCTTGGCGATCGAGGTGCTGGAGCAGCCAGCGACACAATTGCGGGGCGAGGGCGTGGTGCCGGTGGCAGGCCGAGTTCTGCGCCATGTGCACGAAGAGCGCCTGGGTGTAGCGCAACAACTGCTGCATCACGGGCGGGCAGTCGCGCGCCAGGTCGGCGATGTCGCGCGCACTCATGCGCCAGGCGAGGCCCGGTCGCTGCACGATGGCGCTGCTCAGCGCCTTTCCGCCACCCATGAAGGCGCAGACGCCGACCACGCCCTCGGAGCCGACCACGGCCGCCTCGGCGTAGGCACCGTCGAGAACGGGCGAGGCCAGCGAGACGACCGCGGTGACCGGAAAGTGGAACGTGGCGCTGGACGGTCCCGGCTTCGTAGAGCACCGCGCCGGCCTCCAGGTCCACGGACTCGATCAGGGGTTGCAGGATCGCGGAGACTTCCGGGCGGCAGCGAGGCAAGCAAGTGATTGTCCGGCGGGGCTTGCAGGTGGCATTCGCGAACGGCGCCCTCAATGGATACCCCGGGGGGGTCGATGAACACCAATTTAGGGCCGGGGGGGCGCGGGAGCCGTGTCAAAAGACACAAGCACCCCGATGCGAGTCGTCGCCCGTCGGCGACGGCGATCAGACGAGCGGTCGCGCCGGTGGGCGGCCGTCGCCATAGAGGTCCGCCAACCGGGCCATCGCCTTCACGTCGCGCAGGTGGAGCCGGCCGTCGGCGATGCGGTGCAGGCCGCGCCGCTCGAGCTTGCGCAGCGTCTGTTGGTGCACGAGACAGGCCCAGGCCATCGGGCGATGTGCTGCTGCGTCAGCGGAAAGGGAACGCCGCCCGCGCCGGCGTCCGGCTGCAACGCCGCCGCGCGCTTGAACAACAGGATGAGCATCGAGGCTATGCGCTCCTCCGCGCTGCGCCGCCCGACGGACAGCAGCGTGTCGTCGACCATCGACTCTCGTGGCGGTCAGCCAGGTGACGTTGAAGCCCATCCCTGGGCTGCGCCGGTGCAGTTCCCAGAGCGCATCGCGCTGGAACACGCAGAAGAGCGCGTCGGTGAGCGTCTCGACCCCGTGGGCGGCGGCGTCGCCCATCTTCTGCTGGACCCCGATGAAGTCGCCGGCCAGGAGAAAACTGAGGATCTGCCGGCGACCGTCGCTGAGCGTCTTGTAGCGGAAAGCCCAGCCCTGCAGCAGCGTGTAGAGCGGCGCGTCGGTCTGGCCTTCGTGGATCAGCGATTCGCCGGCGGCGAGGCGTCGCTCGCGGCGCTTGAGCGACTGCACCAACTCGAGCCTCTTCCCCGTCGGCTCGTGGAACAGCTTCAGCCGCCGCAACGGGCAGTCCCGGCAGGCCGTCTCGGCGACGGATTCGTCAGCGGCCCCGGAGGGCGAGGGGCAGGCGGGTTCATGGCGCAGTGTCACGCAGCATGCCGTGCGCTGTCGAGCGATCCGAGCCCGGGCAGGCGCCGCGCGTGCCCCGGCCTGCGTGCGGTGGCAGACGGACGCGGACCCTCCCGATCCCGCACTCTCCATTCCATCCCACGCGTCCGCCAACACGGCCCCGACGCCGGATGCGCCCCTGCTTCCCTTGCCGGGCGCGATGCAGGACAACACTTGCCTGAGGAAGACCACGAACACGACATTCCGCCCGCCGAATCCCCGGACGCTTCTCGCGATCGCCGTCGCGTCGCTCGCCCTGGCCGGTTGCGCCAGCACGCCCGCGCCGACCGAGCAGATGGCCGTCTCGAAGTCCGCGATCGCCAACGCCGCCAGTGCCGGCGGCGGCGAGTACGCCTCGATCGAGATGAGGTCCGCGCAGGCATGATGGACCGCGCCAACGCCGCCGTCGCGAAGGAGGACTTCGAATCCGCCCGCTGGCTGGCCGAGGAAGCGCAGGTCGACGCGAGGCTCGCCGAGAAGAAGGCGCAGTCGGCGGAGGCCCGCAAGGCCGCGCCTCGTCATGAAACGAGGACCTTCGCGTGCTGCGCGAGGAAATCAACCGCAAGAGCCCCTGAACGCGAATCGAGGAAACCGACCATGAACAACAAGCGAATCCTATCCTCACGCTCATCGCCGCGGCCGTGCTGTTGGCCTGCACGTCGATGCCGGTCAACAATTCTCCTGACGAGGCGCGCCGCGATTACGGCGACGCGCAGGCGAGTCCCGGGGCACCACCTCGCCGCGGGAGAGCTTCGGCAGGCCGGCACCTCGCTCGACGAGGCCAACGGTGCTCGCCCGTGACGAGAGCAAGGCGCGTCGACCACCTGGCCTATGTCGCCAAGCAGCAGGTGGCCATCGCCCGCGAAACGGCCTCGCAGAAGGAGGCGGAAACCGCGGTGGCGAATGCCGGTCGGGATCGCGACGCGATGCGCCTCGAGGCCCGCAGCCGCGGAAGCCCGGATCGCCCAGGCCGACGCGGCGAACGCGCAGCGCCAGTCCGAGGCGGCGATGCGAAGTGCCGACGCCTCGCAGCGCAACGCGGAAGCCGCGCGCCGCAGCGCGCAGGAAGCGCAGTTGCGTGCGGCCGCCGAAGGCCAGTTGGCCCGCGACGCGGTCGTGGACGCGCAGTCCGCCCGCCAGCAGGCCCTGGATGCCGAGGGACGTTCGCGGCAGCTCGAGGCGCAGCTCCGGGACCTGGAAGCGATCAAGACCGAGCGCGGCCTGGTCATCACGCTGGGCGACGTCCTCTTCGACACTAACCAGTCGCAGCTTGCTCCGGCGGGATGCGCAGCGTGCAGAAGCTGGCCGACTTTTTCAGCCAGTACCCGCAGCGCACCGTCAGCGATCGAGGGCTTCACGGACAGCGTCGGCAGCGACGCCAGCAACCAGTCGCCTCGGAGCGGCGTGCGGATTCCGTGCGCACGGCCCTCGTGAGCATGGGCGTCGGCGGGGAGCGCATCACGTGGCGCGGGTATGGGGAAGCCTTCCCGATCGCCGGCAACGATACGCCGGCCGGCCGGCAGCAGAACCGCCGCGTGGAGATGGTCGTCTCCGACGAGGACGGCCGGGCGATCGCGCCGCGCTAGACGACGGGATCTGCCGGGAAGGGCCGTTCGCCGCCTACGGCCCCATCCGGTTCCTCATGGAACCGGATCGCTTCCCGTCCGCCGCCCTTGGCCCGGTACATGGCGGCATCGGCCCACTTCAGGATGTCATGCGCGTTCGTGTGGTGCGGGGCGAACCCGACGATGCCGATGCTGGCCGTGCAACGATGCTGCACCCACACGGGCGGGCCCGCCTCCTGCGGGAGCGCCAGGCGATAGGGTTCTCCCAGCGCGGCGAGGATGTTCGCGGCGACCCGCGCCGCCTGGGCCGTCGATTCGTCCCGGTCCGCGTCCAGGTTGCCCAGCAGGATCACGAACTCGTCGCCGCCGAAGCGCGCCACGGTGTCCATCTCGCGCACGCACGCTTTCAGGCGCGAGGCGGCCTCGACCAGCAGCAGGTCGCCCGCCTCGTGCCCGTGGGCGTCGTTCAGGGCCTTGAACCGGTCCAGGTCGAGGAACATCAGCGCCCGTTCAGGCCGCTGCGCTTGCCGGCCGCCAGGGCCTGGGCCAGCCGATCGAGCAGCAATCGCCGGTTGGGCAGGCCGGTGAGGGCATCGTAGAAGGCGAGATCATGCACCCGGTCTTCCAGGAGCTTGCGCGCCGTGATCTCCCGCGTGATGCCGTGATACCCGACGATCCTGCCCTGCGCATCGCGGTCGGGCTTGGACATCACCTCGCCCCAGAGCACCCGGCCGTCCTTGCAGCGGTGCGGCACCTCGAACGTGAGGAATCCGACCGGCGCGGTCTGCAGGCCCGCCTCCGTGCTCCGGCGGATCACCTGCTTCACGGTCTCGACCCCTTCTTCCGTGAACATCTCGTAGACGTGGCGCCCGACGACCTCCGCGGCCGCGTAGCCCCGCAGCCGCTCGTCCGCCGGGCTGATGTAGGTGATGCGCAGGTCGCGATCGGCCTTCCAGTGCACGTCCATCGTGTCTTCCGTCAGCTGGCGATAGAGCGCCTGGCTTTCGTGGAGAGCGCGCGTGCGCTCCTCGACGAGGATTTCGAGGGCCCGGTTGCGCTCCTCGAGGACCGCGAGGGGATAGACCTCGCCGTCGCGAACGAGGTGGTAGGGGATGGAAATGCCGCTGTGCACGATCTTCCAGTCCGCTCGCTCTTCGCGGAAGACGAGGACGAGCCGCGCGACCTCCTTCGACAGGGGTGATCGGGGACGGGCAGGTGGATGTGGAAGAAGGCGGTCACCATCACGATGTCCTCCGCCAGGTCCTGCATCGTCAGGTCGAGCATTTCCGATGCCGATGCGGCCGGGCACCTGCGCGAAATCCTGCCGCGTGATGCGCACCCACTCGACCCGGTCCTTCACCAGGAAACTGCCACCGCCCGTGTAGCCGCTGAATTCTTCGCTGAAACGCTCCGGTGAGCCCGTCGTCGCGCGAGGCGTACATCTCGATGTATTCCTCGAACAGCGCGCGGATCCGGTCCCGGCGCTCTGAGGGCGCGGTGCGGAGGGTCATGGCGGCGGCGAGGAGCTCTCATGGGGGAGGGCGGCGGGTGCGGAAGCGAGACCCGTGAATGCCCAGTATGGGCGCCGGCCCCCGATTTGCCTAAAGTCATCGGGCGGGACGGGAGCGCCGGCGGCCGCCACGCCGAAAGACTAGGGCGCGCGAAGCCGCGCGATCTCGTCCAGCAGGTCGAGGACGAGCGCGACGCCGGGGGGATTGATCCCGAGGTCCTGCGCGAGACGGTGCGCCAGCCGCGCGCGCCGCAGGCTGTCGCCGCGGAACCGCCAGTCGCCGGGCGAAGCGCCGACGGGCTCGAGCACCCTTCGAGCACCCACGCCACGACGTGTTCCTCCTCGGCTTCGCACGCGCGGCACAACTCGACGAGCGTGAAGCGGACTTCCTCCTCGACGATCGGTCCCGCGAGCGCGGAATTGTCGGCTTGCGGCATGGTCGTCATTCCTTGTCGGTATCGCGCGGATTGAAATCGAACGCCGCCGCCATGGCGCGATAGGCATCCTGCGCTTTCGCGGTTCCGGCGGGCGGAAGGACGACCTCGAGAACGACGAACAGGTCGCCCGGTGGCGTGCCCGGCAGTCCCCGGCCCTTCAGGCGCAGGCGACGGCCGGACGACGAGTCCGGCGGGATCGTGAGCGCCACGGGCCCTTCCGGCGTGGGCGCCGTGACCGATGTCCCGAGCGCAGCCTCCCAGGGGGCCAGCGGGAGGCTCACGGAGACGTCGCGGCCCTCGACACGAAACCGGGGATGCGGATTGAACGCGATTTCCAGGTACAGGTCACCCGGCGGCCCGTCGCGCGATCCCGGATCGCCCTGGCCGGCCAGGCGCAGGTGCTGTCCTTCGCGGATGCCCTTCGGGATCGTGACCTCCAGCGTGCGCTCGGTCATCGTGACGCGACCCTGCGGGTCGAGCGCGGGCAGGCGAAGGGAGACGCTCCGTCGGGCTCCACGGAAGGCGTCCTCCAGGTCGATCCGCACTTTTGCGTGATGGTCGCGCCCGCGGGCGCGCGCGGAGGCACGCGGTCCGCCCGCGCCGCGCCGGCCGAACAGCGCCTCGAAGAATTCGCTGGCATCACCGTCCGCGCCTTCACCGGCCCCGGTGAACTCCGAATCCCGCGTCCCAGTCCGGCGGCGGCTGGAAGTCCTGCCCCGACTTCCATTGGCTGCCGACCTGGTCGTAGGCCGAACGCTTCTCGGTATCCTTGAGCACCGCGTAGGCTTCGCCCACTTCCTTGAAGCGGGCTTCGGCGTCGGGTGCCTTGCTCACGTCGGGGTGGAACTTGCGCGCGAGCTTTCGGTAGGCCTGCTTGACCTCGTCCTGCGTCGCGCCGCGCGGCACGCCGAGCACTTCGTAGTAGTCCTTGAACTTCATGGGCGGTCGCGGGGGCCCCCGCCGGCTGGTGCCGGCCCGATCGGCCCCTCATCCCAAGGCTGCGCCACCGGGCCGCGGGATGCAAGCCGACCCGAATCGACGATGGTCTTCCTCCGCGCGCGAATCGGCGCGGGGGGCCCCGACCGGCGTCCGGGACGCCGATCGGGCGCTGTCGCCTACTTCTTGAGACCCGGGGGCAGGGGCGCCGGCTTGTAGCCCGCCGGCGGCTTGAGCGCGAGGATGTACTGGATCGCGACCTTCATGTCGGCATCGGGAACCTGCGGGTTCGGCGGCATCGGCATCACGGGATCCCAGACCCCGGTCCCGCCGGCCTTCACCTTCGCCGCAAGCTTCGCCACCGCGCCGCCATCGCCCTTGTACTTGAGCGCGACGTCGTAGTAAGCGGGTCCCACGACCTTCTTGTCGAGCGCGTGGCAGGCGGTCGTGCAGTTGTGCTTCGTCAGCGCGTCGCGGCCGGGGCCGGCCGGGGCGCCGGTGAGGGCGCCGCCGGGTGCCGCCGCCGGGGCGGGAGCGGCAGCGGGCGCGGGCGTCTTGGCGGGCGCAGGCGCCTTGGCGGGCGCCTGGGCATGGGCGAGGCCGGCGGACAGCAATCCCGCGGCCACGAGCGTGAGGGTGGATTTCATGGGGAATCTCCGGGTTGCGACGAAGAGGGTCGTCAGGAAATCCTAATCCGCGGGGTGGGGCCCCGGTGGGCCCGGGGGCTTCGCGCGAACCGATTTCCGACCGCTTCTTGGCCCAGATCAACTGCGGCGACCCGGGCAGTGCACGGCCCATGCCCCCCGGGGTTTGGCGCGGATTCGATGCGCCGTGGCGATTCTCGGTACCATTCGCGGACGCTCCGGACGACACCGCCAGGACACGCCTTGGAAAAACTCCCGCACCTCTTCATGAACAACCGGCGCTGGGCCGAGCGCATGCTGGCCGGCGACCCGGATTTCTTCACCCGCCTGCTGTCGCAACAGAGCCCGCGCTACCTGTGGATCGGCTGCTCGGACAGTCGCGTGCCGGCGAACGAGATCGTCGACCTTGCGCCGGGCGAACTCTTCGTGCACCGCAACGTCGCCAACGTGGTGGTCCACACCGACCTGAACTGTCTTTCCGTGATGCAGTTCGCCGTGGACGTGCTCAAGGTGCGGCATGTGATCGTCTGCGGGCATTACGGATGCAGCGGCGTGCGGGCCGCCTTTCGCGACCGGCGCGTGGGACTCGCCGACAACTGGCTCTGCCACGTGCGCGACGTGCACGCGAAGCACAGGCCGCGAATCGACGCGGCCGGGGAGGAACCGGCGCGCATCGACCGGCTCTGCGAGCTGAACGTGATCGAGCAGGTGGCCAACGTGTGCCAGTCGACCGTGGTCCGCGATGCCTGGTCGCGGGGGCAGGCACTGGCGGTGCACGGCTGGATCTACGACCTGAAGGACGGGATCATCCGCGACCTCGGGGCGACCGTCACGCGTTCGGACGAGGCCCAGGCGAGCTGCGCCGCGGCCGTGGCGCGACGGGGCGCCGAAGCGACCTAGTCGTCTTTCTTCCCGGACTGCAGCGTCCCCGGGGCGGTCGCATGCCCGTGGGGCGCGGACCAGCTCTCGGGGCGTGCGGGCTTGCGGGGATCGGCGAGGTTCCACCGGCCCGGCCCGCGCTGCCGCGCGCGAACCATCGCGGCCTCCGCGAGGCGAAGCAGGGTCTCCGCGTCCTCGCCGTGCTCCGGGTAGCAGGCGATGCCGATGCTCGCCGAGACGCGCAGGATCGCCGCGTCGCCCGCGATGGGCGGCTCGATGGCACGCACGATCTTCTGCGCGACCAATTCCGCGTCCGAGGACGAAGCCAGGTTCTCCACGAGCACCACGAAGTCGTCGCCGTCCAGGCGCGCCGCATGGTCGGCCTCCCGCACGCAGGCGCGCAGTCGATCGGCCACGGCGACCAGCACGCGGTCTCCGAGGGCGTGGCCGCGGCGATCGTTCAGGTCCCGGAAGCCGTCCAGGTCCACCAGGAGGACGGCGAAGGCGTTCTTCGTCCGGCGCGAGCGCGCCGCCGCCTGCAGGAAGGCCTCCGCGAGACGGCGCCGGTTGGCGAGACCCGTGAGCGCGTCGTGGTGGGCCTGGTGGTCCAGGGCGCGCTCCCGGTCGAGCAGGCGCGCGTTGACGTCCTGCAGGGCGCGCGGGCGCGCGAGGACGCGCTCGTCGAGACGCCGCTCGCTGTCCTGCAACGAGATCACGAGCGACTACTGGCTTCGAGCGCCTCCGCGGCCGAGCGCTCGCGTTCCCGGCGCAACTGGTCCACGCGGCTCGCGAGCGCGAAGGAAAAGCAGCAGCATCTCGAATCCGGAGCCGAAGAGGAACGCGTTTCGCGTGAAGGCGTTGCTCGGCACGAGCCCCACGTTGAGCGCGGCGAGCAGGCCGGTGCCCGCCAGCAGCAGCGTCCAGGCGAGCAGGAAGTAGCCGCCGCCGGGCTGGCGCAGCCATGCGCTGCGGGTCCCGCCCGCCACCGCGAGGAGCGCGAACGAAAAGGCTGCCCCGTTGATCACGTAGGCGCCCCACCGGTAGGAAACGGCGAGCGTGAGGCCGAGGGCGGTCGCGAAGAGGACGCCCGTGCCGAGGATCGCGCGGTCGATCGCGCGGCTGTGGCTCTCCATCGCCCAGGGAAGCGCCTCACGAAGAGGCTGGCGAAGATGCCGGTGGTCGACATTCCGATCATCATGGCGTCGTTGCCCCAGCGCGGGCGACCCCGGCCACAGGAACTCGTTGCCCAGCCCGTGTTGGCGAGTTGCGCGAGGCCCATGGTCGCGACGAAGGCGATGTACAGCAAGTAGAGCGGGTCGCGCAGCGCCAGGAACATGAGGCCGTTGTAGAGCAGCAGCGCGGCGAGGATCCCGAAATAGAGCCCGAGTGCCGCGTAGGTGCCGTGGTCGCTCGCCCACAGCGCCTCGGCACGCCAGAACGTGAGGGGCGTCGTGAGATTGCCCTCGCTGCGCACTCGCACGAAGAGGGTCTTCGCCTCGCCTGGGAAAGGTCGATGGGGAAGACGTGGTGCCGGTGGGGCACGCGCGCAGCGCGAAGGGCAGCAGGTCGCCCCCCGGCGAGCGGCGCCGTCGCGCCATCGCCGACGTACACCTCCACCCGGTCCAGGGTCGGGAAGGCCACGGTGAGGAGCCAGCGGCCGTCGCCGCCGGGCCCGGCCTCCACCGGAATGGCGAACCAGACGGTGGCGGTGGTGAAGCCGAATGGCGGCCTGCCGGGCGGTGTCGATCTCCTGCCAGCGCGCGGCCGAGGCCGGGGTCCGGACGTCCGGGAGGCCCAGCGTACCGTCGGCATCCACCAGCGCGCGAAGCGACTGGACCGTGCGTTCGCCGGAGGATCCGTCCAGGGAGAGGGTCGCGGCCGCGGCGGCCAGGGGAAGGCACGCGAGCAGGACCGCTGCGGCTCGTCGCAGGGCGGAAATCGGTTTCATGACTACTGCCTGTTTACGCCGCGCCAGTCCCATTCCTTTGCGGTGGGTCAAATGTCGTACGGGTCAGTCGGGGATAGCGATATTTCCCAGGCGGAACGCGGCCATGGCGGCCTCGAGCTTCCTCGCCTCGACCTTGAGGCTGT
Source organism: Betaproteobacteria bacterium (assembly GCA_016711875.1). GTDB lineage: Bacteria > Pseudomonadota > Gammaproteobacteria > Burkholderiales > Usitatibacteraceae > FEB-7. The sequence goes on from JADJSD010000009.1 coordinate 27,984, forward strand.
CGGCCGAAGCCGCGGCTTCCTCGACGAGCGCCGCGTTCTGCTGGGTCAGCGTGTCGAGCTGCGTGACGGCCTGGTTCACCTGGTTCACGCCGTCGGATTGCTCGGAGGAGGCGTTCGTGATCTCGCCGACCAGCGCCGCGACGCGTTCGACCTGGCTCACCACCTCGCCCATCGTGCTGCCGGCGCCCTCGACGAGCTTGTAGCCCTCGTCGACGCGGCCCGTGCTCTCCTGGATGAGCGTCTTGATCTCGCGGGCGGCGTTGGCACTGCGCGCGGCGAGCGAGCGCACTTCCGAGGCGACGACCGCGAAGCCGCGGCCCTGCTCGCCGGCGCGCGCGGCTTCCACCGCCGCATTGAGCGCGAGGAGGTTCGTCTGGAAGGCGATGCCGTCGATGATGCCGATGATCTCGCCGATCTTGCGCGAGGAGCCCTGGATCTCGCCCATGGTCTTCACCACGGCGCCGACGACTTCGCCACCTGCGGGCCACGGCGGTGGCGCCGCGCGCCAGCTCGCTCGCCTCGCGCGCGGTGAGTGCGTTTTGCTGCACGCTCGAGGACATCTGTTCCATGGAGGCGGCGGTCTGCTCGAGGTTCGAGGCCTGCTGCTCGGTGCGGCTCGACAGGTCGTGGCTGCCCGTCGAGATTTCCTCGGACGAGCGCGCCACGGACTGCGCCGAGGCGTTCACGGCGCCGATCGACACGGCGAGCTGCCGGCGAAGCCCGTCCAGGTCGTTCATGAGGGCGACCGATCTCGTCCCCGCGCGACGTGGCGCAGCTCACCGTGAGATCGCCCTTCGCGAGGAACCCGACCTCCCGCGCCATTTCGCTCATGGGGCGAACGACCATCGAGCGGGTGACCCAGACGAGCGTCCCGGCGAGGACGCCGAGCGACAGGAGGGCCGCGGCCCAGAGCTTGCCGAGGGTGAGCGTGGCCGCTCCCATCATGTCGGGCGTCGCCGCCTCGGCCACCGCGGCGAAGTTCCAGCGGGCGTTGCGTACGAACTCGACCTCGCGCGAGGGGCCGTTGCCGTGACCGTCGATCGCGGACCACGCGGTCTCGATGCTTCCGGAGTCGCCGGTGGCCAGGGCCTTGAGGAAGGCCGCGGCCGAATCGGAGCGCCTCGGCGAGCTTTGCGCTCGCCCGGCAGGCTGAAGACCTTGCCGCGACCGGCGCCCGAGCGAAGATCCACCGCGTAGATCGCGCCGTGCTCGAAGAGCTTTCGATCCTGCATGGTTTTCGCGAGGTGGAGAGCATTCCCGACATGTCGAAGCCGATGAAGTAGAGGCCCACGACCCGCTCGCCGGCCACGATGGGCTCGTACTTCGTCATGTAGGTGCGGCCGAAGAGGTCGGCGCGCCCGAGGTACGTCTTGCCCTGCCTCACGGCGGCATAGGCCGGGTGCTTCCGGGCCGAGCAGCGTGCCGATCGCGCGCGAGCCGTCCTGCTTCTTGAGGGAGGTGGTCACGCGCAGGGAAGTCGTCGCCGGAGGCGGCGAAGATCGTGGCGACGCCGCCAGTGATCCCGCTGAAGGCGTCGACGGTCGTGAAGTCGTCGTTCACGGCCTTGCCGGCGTGCAGCAGGACGGGCTTGCCGGCCGCGTCCCTGAGTTGCCAGGCGCCGCCGAACGCGGACTTGAAGTAGCGGTGCGACAGGTCGGCGTTCTGGCGCGCGGTCTCGTCGAAGCTGTCGACCAGGCCGGAGAGCGACAGGGCCGCGTCGCGAAGGCGCGCGTGGCCTTCGGTCTTCGCGTCGCGCCACACGCCCACGCTGATCGTCGAGAAGGCGGCGACGATGACGACGCTCATCGCGGCGATGCCGACACCGGCGACACGGACGCCGAGAGGAAGACGGGATAAGCGGAACACGGGAACTCCTGCCGGGGAAAGAGACGATTCCCTGCTGCTTCGGCAGTTCCGCCGGCTCTCTCGAACCGTGCCCGCCGAGGGTGCGGACGCGAAATGAATCGCGTTGCGGGCGAGGATGCCCTAACGGGAGACCGGCGGGAGCAGCTGGATGGATACCGGCGGCTTCGGCGGCGCCTTCGGGGGGTTGGGCCGGGCGGGGGAGGACTCGCTCGCGAGGAGGACCCACAGCGCGACCGCCGTCGTCTCCGCCGCGAGCGCGAGGAGAAGCCACCGGCGCACGCGAGCGCAGCGGCTCCCGGGGCTCAAGCGGCCGACGACCTTGCGGAGCTCGTCCTCGAGGTAATGCTCGCGGTCGAAGACGGGCTCGGCCACGCGTGGCTTCAGTCGGCCTTGATGCCGCGGCCTTCACGACCTTGCCGTACTTCTCAGGTCGCGGCGCATCTGCTCGCCGAACTGCTCGGGCGTGCCCGGCGTCGCGGTGATGCCGAGCGTCTCGAGCCTCGCGACGATCTCGGGCGTGGTGAGCACGGCCGAGAGTTCCCTGCTGAGGCGGTCGATGATGGGGCGCGGGGTCTTCGCTGGCGCGAGGATGCCCTCACGAGCTCGCCTCGAAATCCGGCACGCCCGCCTCGATGAAGGTGGGCACGTCCGGGAGCGACGGCGCGCGCCGCAGCGAGGGACACCGCCACCGCGTGGAGCTTGCCGGCCTTCACGTGCGTGAAAGGCACCGGCGACAACGGTGTAGACGAGCGGGATGTTGCCGCCCAGCGCGTCGGCCATCGCCTGCCCGCCGCCCTTGTAGGGATGTGCACGAGCTTCGAGCCGGTGCGCATGTTGAGCAACTCGCCCGCGATGGGGCGTGCCGCCGATGCCCGAGTGCCGTACGAGATGCCCTTCGGGTCGGCCTTCGAGGCGTCGATGATGTCCTGAGCCGCTTGTGCGCGAAGGACGGGTGCGCCACGAGGATGAGCACCGCGTCGCCGATCTGCTTGCCGACCGGCGCGAAGTCCTTGACGGTGTCGAAGGGCACCTTCGCAAGACGTGCGGGTTGATCACCATCGTGCCGTCGAAAGCGAGGACGAGCGTGTAGCCGTCGGGCGCGGCCGCGGGCGACATCGTGGGTGCCGATGTTCCCCGACGCGCCGGCCTTGTTCTCGACGAACACGCTCTGGCCCAGTCGCTTGGAGAGGGCTTCGGCGATGAGGCGTCCGCTCGTGTCGGTGACCCCGCCGGGGGCGAAACGGCACCACCAGGCGGATGGCCTTCTCCGGCCACTCGGCGAGCGCGGGGGCGGTGAAAGGCAGCAACAGGGCCGCGGCGAGGGGCCGCGAGGCGTTTCGTGGACATGCTCTCTCCTCTCGTTGTTCTCGCGGACGGGTCGGTCCGCGTGCTGCTTCTCGAAATCCCGGATGTCCTGGAATCCCATCAGTTTCGTGAGTTCGCCGGAAGTCGTAGGCGGCGTCGAATCGCCGTGCGACGACCCGTGGCCGCCAGGTGCGCGTAGGCGCCCGCCATGGCCTGTCTCGCCGCGAGCATCGCTGTCACCGGGAAGATGGCGAGCCGGTAGCCGATCGACTCGAGCTCCGGTTTCGTGAGGACGGGCGTCCGGCCCTTCTCCACCATGTTGGCGAGGAGCGTGCGGTCAGCGGCCCGCCGATGGTGCATCCCTCCTCGCTTTCGGGCGATTCGACGAAGAGGATGTCCGCGCCCGCTTCGCGTAGGCCTTCGTGCGCGCCGGAGCGCCCGTCGAGGCCCAGCGTGGTGCGCGCGTCCGTGCGGGCGACGATGAGGAAGTCGCGCGAGGCGCGCGCGCTTCGCGGCGACCCGGATCTTTCTTCACCATGTCGGTTGTCGGGATGATCCCGGCGTCCCGGCGTATGCCCCATTTGGGAATTCCTGGTCCCCGAGCTGGATTGCGCCGAGGCGCCGTCTTCCGTAGCCGCGCACCGTGTGGCGCACGCTGAGGAGCCCGCCGTAGCCCGTG
>JADJSD010000010.1 GCA_016711875.1 Betaproteobacteria bacterium
GGCCTTGCCCTTGGAGGCGTGACCCTGGCGCAGCCGGGGATCACGTTGTCTCGCGCCGTAGTTGAAGCCCACCTCGCCCGTGACTTCCTGGTAGCTGCCTGTCGCCTCGAAGAAGAACGTGACCTTCGAGCGGTACCTGGCCGGCGCGGGGTTCGCGGCGAGCGCGAGCCCGGGCGTCGAGCCGGTCGATGATGACCGTTTGCGTCACCGAGACCGGGGCGTGGTAGTTGTCGTCGCCGTTCCTTGCGTCGCGACGATGGTGCAGCGCGGACCGATCGCGCGCACCGCGTTTACGCTCGACCACGCAGACCGACGGCGTGAGGGTCGAGAGCGTGACCGGGGACATGGACGGGCCGCCGGTCGGTTCGCCTTGGTGTGGGTGCCCAGGGTGATGGTCGGCATCGGGGGCGAGGTGATGACCTGCGCGCCACGGCCGACCGCGACCTGGAGCAGGACCTGCGGAGCGGGTTCCAGTCGGCGGTGCCTCCTGGTCCGCGGCGATGACGCACGTGCCCGCGACGAGGCCGCTCACCGTGTTGCCGAGAGCGCGCAGACGGCCGGGGTCACGTTCGAGAACACCACGGGCCTGCCGGAGGCGCCGCCCGTCGCGCCGACGCTGCCGCTCGTGCCGACGGTGACCGTCGGGGCCGGGGCGAACGCGATGGCCTGGTCCCCCTTGCCGATGGTGAAGGTGAGTGTGCCCTGCGGCGCGGCGTGGTACGCGGCATTGCCGGCCTGGTTGGCGGTGAGGATGCAGCTGCCCGCCGTGATGCCGGTGACGGTGCTGCCCGCGAGGCTGCAGACGGCCGGCGTGGTGTTCGCGAGGACGACGGCAATGCCCGAATCGCCGCCGGTGACCGAGACCGTGCCGCTGCCGGAGACGACCCGGCCGGGATCGTGCCGAAGGGGATGGACTGCGGGGCCTTCTCGACGGCGGCGGAGGCGACCGAGCAGGCCTCGACGCCCGAGGCGACGCCGGTGGCGGCCTTCGGGGTCACGCAGTAGAAGAGGTACTTGCCGACGTCGCCGGCCTGGATCACGTAGTTGCGCGTGACGCCGCCGGTAGACGCCGCTCGCCACGACGACGTTGTCGCCCGCCGTGACGAGGGTCGCGTCGTCGGAGAGGATGAAGCGGTAGGCGGAGCCCGATGCGCCCGTGTCCTGCAGGTCGCCGTCGGCATCGTGATAGGCGTACGTGCCCGCCACGCCGCTCCCGAAGCGCGGGGTCGCCACGGCGTTGGGCGCGATGGCCACGGATTGGGCCACGGGCGCGACGTTCGCGAGGAACGAAGCGCTCACCGTGCAGGCCGCCGTGACCGGGGCCGTCGTGCCGCTGCCAGAGCGAGCCGCCGCAGCCGCTGACCGACTGGAGCGAGTAGCCCGCGGCCGGCGTGACTGGTGAACTGCGGCTGCGCGTTGTATGCCACGTCCTGCGACCGGGTGATCGTGCCGCTGCCGGCCGCGATGCTCGAGCCCACGTGGTACTGGGCGGGGGCGTAGCAGGCGACGCTGGAGCCGCCGCCGATGCCGGCACAGGTCCAGTCGTAGGAGGTGTTGGCCGAGGAGACCGCGCCGGCCGTGCCGGAAGTGCAGAGCAGGCTGGCCGGGGCCGAAGTCACCGCGGCGAGGTGCGCGGCGCCGCAGGGCGTTCGCGACCGCGAGCCCGTGCCGGTGAGCGCGACCGTCTCATTGGTGGCGTTGGAACTGACCGTGAGGTTGGCCGAGTAGCCGCCGCCCGCCGCCGGCGAGAAGGTGAGGGTGATCGTGCAGGAAGCCGCCGGGGCGAGCGTCGCGCCGGTGGTGCACGTTCCGCCCGTCACCGCGAAACTCGCCGCGTTCGCGCCGCTCAGGTTGAAGCTGCCGAGCGTGAGGTTGCTCGAACCGTCGTTGGTGGCGGTGAAGGTCACGGTGGCGCTCGTGCCGCCCATCGCGACACTGCCGAAGTCCGCGCTGGCGGGCGTCACGGTGAGGATGCCGTTGTTGCCCTGCAAGGCGACGGAGCCGGACGTGTCGTTCGACGTGACGGTGAGCCAGCCGAACTTCGCGCCCGTGGCGGCGGGCGTGAAGTCCACGACGAGGTTGCACGAGGCGCCCGGGGCGACAAGGGCGCCCGCGACATTGCCCGCGCCACCGGAGGTGACGGAGAAGTCGGATGCGTTGGCGCCCGAGATCGTGGTGCCGAGCTGCAGGTCGGCCGTGCCGTGTTGCCCACCACCGTCTGCGAGACGGCGGCGATGCCTTACCGGCGTGTTGTAGCCCAGGGCTCGTCGTGGACAGGTGCAGCTGGGGCAGCTGGATGGTGCCCGACGGCGGGACGACGGAAGAACCAAGGCGTCGAAGAGCACGTAGCCGCCGTGGACGCCCTGCGAGCAGCCGGCCGCGAGCACGTCGATCTCGAGCGTGTGGCCGAGAGACGAGTCCGGGACGACGACGTCCGTGTTGCGCCAGTTCGTGTAGAACCAGCCGCTGCCCGTGGCGAAGAACTTGGACGGGTCGCCGGCGTAGACGAATTCCTGCCAGAGTATCGTGCCCAGCGTCACGTCGCGCAGCTGCATGAACATGTAGGGCTGTTGCGCTGGGCTCCGCGGCGATCGACGTGGTGAAGCGCTTCATGGGGACCCTTCCGATCTGGTAGGCAACGTGTTTACGGTTGCAAACAGGTCGGGCCGAGGAGCCGCGCCAAATATTCGGAGAAGGGAGGGCTTCCCGGGGCGGTGACGCGAATGCGCCGGGCTTTAGAAAGCCATTTGAAACAGGGGGGTTGCGCTATCCGCGGTCGGCGGAATGGAGGCAGGAGGGTTCGATTGTCAGCGAATGCTCACCTGCCGACAGCCAGATCTGCCCTTCCTGCAGGGTGGCCTGCAGCTTCATGTTCCGCGCGGCGAGCTTCGCGCAGGCGCGCGTGATCTCCGGGGGCAGCGCGATGACATCGAGGTTCTTCTGGCGCGAAAGCGCCTCGCCGTTCTGGCGCCACCAGATCTCCGCACCAGTTCCGTAGACGAACACCGCGACCCGCTTCGCGCGCCCGCAGGCCTTGCGGATCTCGCGCTCGTCCGGCAGGCCCACGTCGATCCACAGGTCGATGGCGCCGGTGAGGTCCGTGAGCACCAGGTCGGCTTCGCCCTCGCTCGACAGGCCGCGGCCGAACTCCGAGCCGCTCGTCGGCGTTCATCGCGAAGGCGAGCACGCACCATCATCCGCTCGTCGGTTTCGGACGGGTGGCGGGCGATCGTGAGCGCGTGCGTGGCGAAGTGGCCGCGGTCGAGGTCCGAGACGACGATCTCGGCCTTGAAGATGGTGGCCTTGAGGGCCATCGGGCTACTTCTTCTTGCTGGGCTTGTCGGCCGGGGCGGTGAGCGCGGCGCGCAGGAGCGCATCGACGGTCTGGTTGATGTCCTCGCCGGCGGCTTCGGCGCGATCGCGCAGCTGCTTCACCAGGTCGCCGTGCAGCTTGCACGCGAAGGGAACGAGGCCGGCGGCCGCGTCGAGCCGGCGCTGTTCCTTGCGGTCGGGCATCTGGGCCACGCCCTTGCCGTAGCGATCGGACACGCCGCCGTGGCGGACGGCATTCTCGGCCTTGAGGGCCGCGTTCTTGTGCAGGTCGGTGAGCTTCATGGGGACTGCCTCGAATCGGGTAACCCGCCATTCTACGCGTGGGGGGGCGTAGAATGGCGCATTGCTCCCGAAAGACCCCGCCATGACCGCCCGCCCGAACCTTTCCGCCATCGACCACGAGGCCCTCGCTCGCCGGATCGACCGCCAGTGGGATGCCGAAATCGTCCCGCAACTCGTCGAATACGTGCGTTTGCCCGCCAAAAGTCCCCATTTCGACCCGGATTGGGAGAAGAACGGGCATATCGAGGCGGCCATCCAGCAGGCGCGCCGGTGGGTGGAAGCGCAGGGCGTGAAGGGCCTCGGGCTCGAGATCGTGCGCATCGCCGGGCGCACGCCGGTCCTCTTCTTCGACATTCCCGCCACCCGCGGCGCCTCGGACGAGCGCCCGGTGCTTTTCTACGGCCACCTCGACAAGCAGCCGGAAATGACGGGCTGGCGCGAGGGACTCGGCCCCTGGATCCCCGTCTTCGAGGACGGCAAGCTCTACGGTCGAGGCGGCGCGGACGACGGCTACGCGGTCTTCGCGGCCCTCGCGGCCGTGATGGCCCTCGATGCGGAAGGCATCGCCCGGCCGCGCTGCGTGGGCCTTATCGAGACGTGCGAGGAAAGCGGCAGCTACGACCTGCCCGCGTACCTGGACCTCCTCGCGCCGCGCATGGGCGAGGTGGCGCTGGTCGTCGCCCTGGACTCCGGCGCCGGCAACTACGAGCAGCTCTGGGTCACGACCTCGCTGCGCGGCCTCGTGAACGGCACGCTCGAGGTGAGCATCCTCGACGAAGGCGTGCACTCGGGCGACGCGGGCGGCATCGTGCCCTCGTCCTTCCGCATCGCGCGGCAGGTGCTCGATCGCATCGACGATTCGCGCACGGGCGTGGTGAAGCCCGCGGCCTTCAACTGCGACATTCCCGCCGACCGCCTCGCGCAGGCGCAGCAGGCGGCGGCGATCCTGGGCGATTCGGTCTGGAAGCGTTTCCCGTGGGCGGCGTGTTGCGACGACCACGGCACGGCCTCGCTCTTCGCCGAACCGGTGACGAAGGATCCGACCGAACTGGTGCTGAACCGCACCTGGCGCGCGGCCCTGGCGGTCACGGGCGCCGATGGACTTCCGCCCACGGGCTCCGCCGGCAACGTGCAGCGCCCCTTCACGAAGCTCAAGCTGTCGCTGCGCATCCCGCCGCTCGTCGATGGCCCCGCCGCGGGTGCGCACCTGAAGGGGACACTCGAGGCGGATCCGCCCTACAACGCGCGCGTGGTCTTCGAGGGCGATTCGGCCGCCACCGGCTGGAACGCGCCGCCGGCCGCGCCTTGGCTCTCGGCGGCTCTCGACGCCGCCTCGATGGCGAATTTCGGCAAGCCCGCCGCCTACATGGGCGAGGGCGGCACGATTCCCTTCATGGGCATGCTGGGCGTGAAGTTCCCGAACGCGCAGATGCTCGTCACTGGCGTGCTGGGCCCGAAATCGAACGCACGGCCCCAACGAGTTCCTGCACGTGCCCTATGCCAAGCGCGTCACCGTCGCCACCGCGATGGTGGTGGCCGCCGCGCCTTGAGGGAGGTGCTCGCGGCGATCGCGCTCGGGGCGATCGCGCCGGGCGCGTTCGCCGCGCCCACGGCGGAAGCGCTCGAGGCCTGCGTGCAGCGCTTTCCCGGCGATCGTGCCGCCGAGCGCAAGGCCTGTTTCGAGTCGATGCTGGCGCCCGCTCCCTTGGCGCCCGCGCGGCCCGCCGAGCCTGCGGCGCGCACGATGCCCACCACGGACCTCGGCCTGGACAGGGGCGCCTCGGCCTCGCAGTTCCGCCGCCTGTGGGGCGACGCCAAGGAGCGCTCGGCCTGGCACGCCGGGGAGTACCACGGCAACTATTTCCTGCCCGCCTTCCGCGCGAAGAACCCCAGCCTCGTGGCCGTGCGGGCGGGCGAGGGCGCGACGCCCGTGCTCCTGCCTTCGGAACGCCAGGCGACCGAGGCCAAGTTCCAGTTCTCGTTCAAGGGCCATCTCTGGCCCAAGGACGATCGCGGTCGCCACGACCTGTGGTTCGGCTACACGCAGGTTTCCCATTGGCAGCTCTGGAACGGCGACGCCTCGCGTCCCTTCCGCGAGTCGAGCTACGAGCCCGAACTCATCTACACCTACGAGCCGCCGCGCCTCGACTGGGCCGGTTGGCGCGTGGGGCACTTCGGGCTCTCGCTCAACCACAACTCGAACGGGCAGGGCGGGGAACTCTCGCGCAGCTGGAACCGCGCCATCGCCTTCGTGCGCGCGGAGAAGGGTTCGACGCTCGTCACCCTGCGCGCATGGACGCGCCTGCGCGAGAACGGCATCGACGACAACCCGGACATCGAGGACTACTACGGTCGCGCGGACCTGCAGGTCTCCCGGGTCTTCGCGAACGGCATGCAACTCACGGCCACGGGGCGGCATACGCTGCGCACCGGCGCCCGCAACCGCGGGGCAATCCAGCTGGACCTCTCCGCGCCCCTGTGCCGGGATTCCTGGCCGGCGTGGATCTGCGTCGACAGCGCGCGCGCCTACGTGCAGGGCTACCACGGGTACGCCGAGAGCCTCATCGACTACAACCACAAGGACAGCTACCTCGGAATCGGGCTGTCGATAGGCGAATCGCGCTGAAACGACCGTTTACCTCGAGTGACGGGCCGCGCGGGACGGTAGCGCTATCATGGGCGCCATGAGCGCATCGCCGACCCCCTCCCCCGCCGGCCGCCGCCGCTTCCCCGCCCTTGTCATCGTCGCCTTCCTGGTGCTGGCCGCGCTGGGTGCCTGGTGGCTCGCACGGGACAAGAGCCCGCAGGCCGCCGCCAAGACCGGTCCCGCGGCCGTGCCCGTCACCGCCGCCGTCGTCGAGAAGCGCGATGTCCCGGTCACCTTGCGCGTGAACGGCTCGGTGGTCGCGATCCAGTCGGTCGACCTGCGCGCGCAGGTGACCAGCACCGTGCGCGAGGTGCACATCCGCGAGGGGCAGAACGTGAACAAGGGCGACCTGCTCGTCTCCCTCGACTCGCGCGCGGACGAGGCCAACGTGAAGAAGGCGGAGGCGCAGGTGCAGAAGGACCTCGCGGACCTCGCCAACGCGAAGCGCACGCTCGAGCGCCAGAAGCAGCTCTTCGCGCAGAAATTCATCGCCCAGTCGGCGCTCGACGCGGCCGAGAACCAGGTCGCCTCGCTCGAGGGGCAACTCGCGGTGGACCGCGCGGCGGCCGAATCGGCGAAGGTCTCGCTCGCCTACACGCAGATCCGCGCGAGCTTCGCGGGCCGCACCGGGGCCATCGGCGTGCGCCCGGGCAGCGTCGTGCAGCCCAACGGCGCGGTGCTGGTCACGGTGACGCAGATCGACCCCATCCAGGTCGCCTTCACGCTGCCGGAAAAGGAACTGCCCGGCCTCGCGAGGGCGATCGCCGCCGGACCGGTCGAAGCCTCGATCACCGTCGACGACGATGCCCGGCAGCTCAAGGGGCGCGTGAACTTCGTGGACAACGCCGTGGACACCACGACCGGCACGATCCGCGCCAAGGCGCAGTTCGAGAACCGCGACGCGCGCCTGTGGCCCGGCATGTACGTCTCGGTCGCGCTCTCGCCGCGCACGCTCGAGGGCGCCTCCGTCGTCCCGGTGCAGGCCGTGCAGACCGGCCCCGACAGCCGCTTCGTGTACGTGATCGGCGAGGAGCGCAAGGTGAGCGCGAAGCCGGTCGTCGTCGCCCACATCGACCGGGGCTTCGCGGCCATCACCGGCGTGGACCCCGGCGCCCGCGTCGTCGTCGAGGGCGCACAGAACCTGCGTCCCGGAAGCCTCGTTTCCGTCGGGGACGGCCGCGGCGGTGAAGGCAAGGCGGGCAAGAGCGGCAAGGGCAAGGGCGCCGACGGCGGCGCGCCTCCCGTCGACGGCAAGACGAAAGCGCCGTGAACTTCTCCGAGCCCTTCATCCGCCGTCCGGTGATGACGGTGCTGCTCTCGGCCTCGCTGGTCGTGGCCGGCCTCATCGCCTACGACCTGATCCCCATCGCGGCGCTGCCCAAGTTCGACACGCCCACCATCCAGGTGACGGCGAACCTGCCGGGCGCGAGCCCGGAGAACATGGCCTCGTCGGTCGCGACGCCCCTCGAGAAGCAGTTCGCGACGATCTCGGGCGTGAGCGTGATCACCTCCTCGTCGACGCTCGGCAACACGCAGGTGACGCTCGAGTTCGACCAGGACCGCGACATCGACAAGGCGGCGGTCGACGTGCAGGCCGCGCTCTTCCGGGCGCAGAGGAACCTGCCGATCGAGATGACGAACCCGCCGTCCTACCGCAAGGTGAACCCGGCGGACGCGCCCATCATCTTCGTCACCCTCACCTCGCCGTCGATGCCGCTGTCGGAGCTCAACGGCTTCGCGGAGAACCTCATCTCGCCGACGCTCTCGACGCTCTCGGGCGTGGCGCAGGTGAACATCAACGGGCAGAAGCGCTTCGCCGTGCGGGTGAAGGCGCGGCCGGACGCGCTCGCGATCCGAGGCCTCACGCTCGAGGACATCGCGACGGCGCTGCGCACCGCCAACGCCAACACGCCCGTGGGCACCCTGGAAGGCCCGCGGCAATCGCTCACGATCCAGGCGAACCGGCAGATGTCGAAGGCGGCCGAGTTCGCGCGCATCATCGTCGCCACCCTGCCGGGCGGGCAGGTGGTGCGCCTCGAGGACGTGGCCGACGTCGAGGACAGCGTCGAATCCGAGAAGACGGCGAGCTGGGCCAACGGCGAGCGCGCCATCACGCTGTCGATCCAGCGCCAGCCGGACGCCAACACCGTCGAGACGGTGGACGCCATCAAGGCCGCCATCCCGGGCCTCGTCGACCAGATGCCGGCTTCGGTGAAGCTCACCATCCGCAACGACCGCTCGCAGTCGATCCGCGAGGCGATCCACGACGTGAAGGTGACGCTCGCGATCACCATCGGGCTGGTCGTGCTGGTGATCTTCCTCTTCCTGCGCCACCCGACGGCGACGCTCATCCCGGTGCTCTCGCTGCCGATCTCGCTGCTGGGCACCATCGCGCTCATGAAGGCGATGGGCTACACGCTGGACAACGTGTCGCTCCTGGGCATCACGCTCGCCGTGGGCCTGGTGGTCGACGACGCCATCGTGATGCTCGAGAACATCATGCGGCACGTGGAGGAGGGCGAGACGCCGATGCGCGCGGCGCTCCGCGGTTCGAAGGAGATGGGGTTCACCATCGTCTCCATCTCGCTTTCGCTCGTGGCGGTCTTCATCCCCATCTTCTTCATGCCGGGCGTGATCGGCGGGCTCTTCCACGAGTTCGCGGTGGTGGTGACGCTCGCGATCCTGGTCTCGGCGGGCGTCTCCCTCACGCTCATCCCGATGCTCGGGGCGCGGTTCCTGCACCGTACCCGCGAGGACGACCCGTCGCTGCGCTGGACGGCGTGGTTCGAGCGGCTCTTCCGCGCGACGCTCGCCTTCTACGGCCGCACGCTCGAGTGGTGCCTCGTGCACCGCGGCGGCGTGTTCGCGGTGGCGGGGGCGAGCCTCGTCGCCACGGTCGCCCTCTTCGTCACGATGCCCAAGGGCTTCTTCCCGCAGGAGGACCTGGGGCAGGTCTCGGTCACGGTGGAAGCCGTCGAGGACATCTCCTTTCCGGCGATGGCCGACCTGCTGCAGCGGGTCGGCAAGACCATCGGGGATCACCCGGCCGTGCTGTCGGTCATCGTGAACGCCTCGGACTCGAACCAGGGCCGGCTCTTCATCAACCTGAAGGGGCTGCGCGAGCGCGAGCCGATGAACAAGGTCCTCGAGGGCCTGCGGCGCGAGGTGCGCAAGATTCCCGGGGTCGCCGTCTACTTCAATCCCATCCAGAACCTCCGCCTCGGCGGGCGCATCAGCAAGGCGCGCTACCAGTTCGTCCTGAAGAGCGTGGACGATCGCGGCCTGCAGGAAGGCGCCACCCGCATCATGGCCCTCATGCGCTTGGACGAGGCCTACCGCGACGTGACGAGCGATTCGCAGCTGCGCGGCCTGCAGGCGCAGCTCAGCATCGACCGGGACAAGGCGAACGCGCTGGGCGTGCAGGTCCAGGACATCCGCAGCGCCCTCTACAGCGCGTTCGGCGAGCGGCAGGTCTCCACCATCTTCACGGCGACCGACTCCTACGCGGTCATCCTGCAGGCCGGCACCAACGACCGCGTGGACGAGAGCGCCTTCGGCAAGATCCACCTGCGCGCCAAGGGCGGCGCCCTGGTGCCGCTCACCTCGATCGCGAGCGTGGAGCGCAAGGTGGGCCCGGTGTCCATCAACCACCAGGGCCAGCTGCAGGCCATCACGATCTCGTTCAACCTCGCGCCCGGCGCCTCCTTGGGCGAGGCCGCGAAGAAGCTGGAGCGGTTCAAGTCCGAGGCGGGCCTGCCTGCCTCGATCCTCACCGGATGGGGCGGCGACGCGGCCGCCTTCCAGGCCTCGCAGTCGAGCCAGGTGTGGCTCATCATCGGCGCGCTCCTCGTGATCTACGTGCTGCTGGGCGTGCTCTACGAGAGCTACATCCACCCCATCACCATCCTGGCGGGACTGCCTTCGGCCGCCGTGGGCGCGCTCGTCACGCTGTGGCTCTTCGGCATGGACATCTCGATCATCGCGGTGATCGGCATCCTGATGCTCATCGGCATCGTGAAGAAGAACGCGATCATGATGATCGACTTCGCGCTCGAGGCGCAGCGCACGCGCTCACTCGCCCCGGCCGCGGCCATCCACGAGGCCTGCCTGCTGCGCTTCCGGCCGATCATGATGACGACCTCGGCGGCGCTCATGGGCGCCCTGCCGATCGCCCTGGGCCTGGGCGCGGGCGCGGAGCTTCGCCAGCCGCTCGGCCTCGCCGTGGTGGGCGGCCTGCTGCTCTCGCAGGCCGTGACGCTCTACATCACGCCCGTCATCTACCTCGCGCTCGACCGCTGGTCGGGCCGCGGGCCGGTGCCGGTGGAGTCGGTGCTGCCCGGGGGGGCAGCCGCCGATTAGTCCGCGTTGACGCGGATCAGGCCGCGCGGGCCGCGCTGCGCGAAGATGGACTTTTCACCCCCCGCGAGCCGAGCCATGGCCACGACACGACGTCCCGCTGCGAAGCGGATCCGCAAGAGCGCCCCTTCCGCGACCACCGGGGCGGGCACGGCGAAGCGCGCCCGCCCGGCTTCCGGGCGCGCCTTGGGACCGCGCCGCACGGCGCAGGGGGACACGCCCCCCGTGCTGGAACCCGCCGCGATCGAGGCGTTCACCGTCGAGCAGGCCGGCGCGGCGGCCGACGAGAGCACGGTGGGCGCGATCCGCGACCTCCTCGAAGGCACGAGCCCGTCGGATGCCGTGCGCGTGCTCCGCTCCGTGCTCGAGCAACAGCGCGGCCTGGACAATCTCGCGCGCCGGGCCGCGGACCGCGAGCTCGCCGACAACTGGCAGGAAGGCGGCTACCCCTACAAGAACCTGCTCTCCCGCAAGAGCTACGAGCGGCAGAAGTACCGCCTGCAGGTGGAACTGCTCAAGCTCCAGGCGTGGGCGAAGGACACGGGCCAGCGCGTCATCGTGCTCTTCGAGGGGCGCGATGCCGCGGGCAAGGGCGGCACCATCAAGCGTTTCATGGAGCACCTGAACCCCCGCGGCGCGCGCGTGGTGGCGCTCGAGAAGCCCACCGATCGAGGAGC
Organism: Betaproteobacteria bacterium; assembly: GCA_016711875.1. Classification (GTDB taxonomy): domain Bacteria; phylum Pseudomonadota; class Gammaproteobacteria; order Burkholderiales; family Usitatibacteraceae; genus FEB-7. The sequence goes on from JADJSD010000010.1 coordinate 11,296, forward strand.
GCGGCCAGTGGTACTTCCAGCGCTACGTCGAGCACCTGCCGACGGCCGGCGAGATCGTGCTGTTCGACCGCAGCTGGTACAACCGCGCCGGCGTCGAGCGCGTGATGGGCTTCTGCACGGAGCACGAATACCAGGAGTTCATGCGGCAGGCGCCGGAGTTCGAGCGCATGCTCGTGCGCCAGGGCATCCATCTCTTCAAGTTCTGGTTCTCCGTGAGCCGCCGGGAACAGCGCCGCCGGTTCAAGGAGCGCGAGGTGCACCCGCTCAAGCACTGGAAGCTCTCGCCCATCGACAAGGCCTCCCTCGACAAGTGGGACGACTACACGCGCGCCAAGGAGGCGATGTTCTTCCACACGGACACCACGGACGCGCCGTGGATCGTGATCAAGAGCGATTGCAAGAAGCGCGCGCGACTGAACACCATGCGCTACCTGCTGCACAAGCTTCCCTATGCGCGCAAGGAACCCGACATCATCGGCTCGGTCGATCCGCTGCTCGTGGGCCGGGCGCAGGTGATCTTCGAGCGGGGCGAGCAGGTCGCCTCGATGCCTTCGCCGTGAGCGGAGCGGCCCGGTGACCGCGCGCCGCGCGGCGGCGGCGATCGTCGCCGTCGCGGCGCATGCCGGGACGGCGGGTGCGCAGGCCCCGGGCGGGACGCGCGACTGGCTCGTCGAGCTGAAGCGCCAGAACACCGGTCGCGGAACCGCCGACGAGTCGACGCGCACGCAGGTGAAGATCGAGCGCGTGCTCGAGGGGCCCTTCGCCTTCGCGCGGCTCGAGCTGCCCTTTCCCGACGCCGACACCGATTTCGAAGGCGACGCGTTCGATCCCCGGTTGGGCGACGTGAAGGCGCGGCTTGCCTTCCGGGCGGTGACGGTCGGCGGGCGGGCTTTCACGAGCTACGTGGAGCTGGCCTTTCCCACGGCCGACCCGGATTCGCTGGGCACCGGCAAGAACCAGTGGCAGGCCGGCGTGCGTACTCGCTGGCCGCTGGGCGCGGGGCCCGGCGGCACGCAGGCCTCGACCTCGCTGCAGGCGAGCCAGGCCGTCTCGTTCGGTGGCGATGCGGCGCGCAAGGACACCCACCTGACCAAGTTCGAATGGGACTGGCGCCTGGACCACCCGGCCGGCCATTTCGCGAAGCTGGTCGCCAAGCCGAACATCGACTGGACGCAGGATGGCAAGACCGGCGCCGTCGCGGAACTCGAAGGCGGCTGGGCCGTCTCGCGAGACTGGACGCTCATCCTGCTGGGCGGCGGGCTCCTCTGGGGCGAGGGCGTTGGCGGGACCTACGGACGCCGCGTGGAGATCAAGTCTTCGCTTCGCTTTTGACCGCCGGCGGCGTGCACACCACGATGACGCGTACGCGGTTGGGCGCGGACCGGAGGTTGAACGGCACGGCCGTGCTCTTGCCGCCCTTCACCGTGACGGTCTTCGTGACGGGGGTGTCGAGGCCCGTGGCGATCGAGGCCTTGCAGGTCGCGTTCGCCTTTTCCTTGCTCACGAAGGTGACGACGAGCGGCGTGCCGGCCGAGGCCTTCACCTCGATGGCGAGGCCGTTCGTCTTCGCGTCGATCTCGACGGGATAGGTGGCGGCGGCGGGCGAGGCGGCAAGGCACAGCAGGGCGGCAAGGGCGGATCGCATGGCTTCCTCTAGAATTGCGGTATCGAACCTCTCCCCACAGCTTCCGCCATGACCGCCCTTTCCTGCAAGGCCATCCTCTCCGGCCAGTCGCCGGCCGACGAACCCGTCACCCTGCGAGGCTGGGTGCGCACGCGCCGCGACTCCAAGGCGGGCCTGTCGTTCGTGCACGTCTCGGACGGTTCCTGCTTCCATCCCGTGCAGGTCGTGGCCGAAGGCAGGCTCGCCAACTACGAGTCGGAGGTGAAGCGCCTCACCGCGGGCTGCGCCGTGGAGGCCGTGGGCCGGATCGTTCCCTCGCCGGCCAAGGGCCAGCCCTTCGAGATGCAGGCCGACGAGATCCGCGTGGTGGGCTGGGTGGACGATCCCGACACCTATCCCATCCAGCCCAAGCCCCACACGATGGAGTTCCTGCGCGAGGTGGCGCACCTGCGGCCGCGCACCAACGTGATCGGCGCGTGCTCGCGCGTGCGCCACACGCTCGCGATGGCCATCCACCGCTTCTTCCACGAGCGCGGATTCCTGTGGATCAACACCCCGATCATCACGGCGAGCGACGCGGAAGGCGCGGGCGAGCTCTTCCGCGTCTCCACGCTGGACCTCACGCACCTGCCGCGCACGCCCGAGGGCAAGGTCGATTTCGCGAAGGACTTCTTCGGCCGGGAATCCTTCCTCACCGTCTCCGGGCAACTCAACGTCGAGACCTACTGCATGGCGCTCACGAACGTCTACACCTTCGGGCCCACCTTCCGCGCCGAGAACAGCAACACGCGCCGCCACCTGGCCGAGTTCTGGATGATCGAGCCGGAGATCGCCTTCGCGGACCTCGCGGACGACGCCGACCTGGCCGAGGGCCTGCTCAAGTCCGTCTTCAGGGCCGTGCTCGAGGAGCGTGCCGACGACATGGCCTTCTTCGAGGAACGGGTGGAAAAGGGCGTCATCGCCAAGCTCGAATCGATGGTGAACGCCGACTTCGTGCGCATGGACTACACCGAGGCGATCAAGGTGCTCGAGGGCTCGAAGCACAAGTTCGAGTACCCCGTGTCGTGGGGCATGGACCTGCAGAGCGAGCACGAGCGCTACCTCGCCGAGAAGCACGTCGGCAAGCCGGTGGTCCTCATGAACTACCCGAAGGAGATCAAGGCGTTCTACATGCGCCTCAACGAGGACGGCCGCACGGTCGCGGCCATGGACGTGCTCGCGCCCGGCATCGGCGAGATCATCGGCGGCAGCCAGCGCGAGGAGCGGCTCGACGTCCTGGACGCGCGCATCGCCGGCACCGGGCTCGACCCGGCCGCCTACGGCTGGTATCGCGACCTGCGCCGCTACGGCACGGTGCCGCACGCCGGCTTCGGGCTGGGCTTCGAGCGCACGGTGGCTTACGTCACGGGTCTCGCGAACGTGCGCGACGTGATCCCGTTCCCGCGCACGCCGGGGCACGCGCGGTACTGACGGGGCCGCCTTGAAGGACCGATGGGCCGGCTTCGCGCGGGCGCCGGCCTTCGAGTCTGCGCTCGCGTGGTACTTCGTCCTCGTCTGGGGATCGGGCTACGTCGCCACGAAGGCGGGCTTGGCGGACGCGCCGCCCTTCACCTTCCTGGCGCTTCGCTATGCGTTCGGCCTGTCGCTGCTCGTGCCGGCGATGCTGTGGCTCCGGCCGCGCTGGCCTTCGTCGCGGGGCGAGTGGGCGCACGTCGTGGTCGCGGGCCTGCTCATGCACGCCGTGAACCTCGGCGGCAGCCACTATGCGCAGTACCTCGGGATGACGGCGGGCGTCACGGCGCTCGTCCTGGCCATGCAGCCCCTCGTCACGGCGGTCGTCTCCTCGCGCTTCCTGGGCGAGAGGCTGGGGTCGCGGCAATGGGCCGGCGTGGCACTCGGGCTCGCGGGCGTGGCGCTCGTCGTGTGGCACAAGGTCGACGTGCGCTCGGTCACGGCGGGAAGCCTCGCGGGGATCTTCATCTCCCTCGCGGCGGTGACGGCGGGCACGCTCTACCAGCGTACCTTCTGCCCGCACGCGGACCTGCGTTCGGCGGCCCTCGTGCAGTTCGCTGCCTCGTTCGCCGTGCTCGCGCCCGCGGCCTTGGCGATCGAGGGCTTTCCCGTGCGCTGGAGCGCGTCGCTCGCGCTCTCGATCGCCTACCTGGTCATCGGCTCGTCGATCTTCGGGGTGAGCGCGCTGCACACGCTCATGCGGCGCGGGCAGGCGACGCGGGTGACGAGCATGCTGTACCTCACGCCGGTCGTGGCGGTGGCGCTCGAGGCGCTGTTCTTCGGCGTGGTGCCCACGGCGCTCACGGGGGCCGGCATCGCGATCGCCTGCGCGGGCGTCGCGCTCGTCACGCGGCGGTGAGCGGATCGCAACGCTTCACCATGGCATCGCCTCCGCGGCGCGAATGACTCACGGCGAGCGGGTAGGTCCTCGCACCCTCTCGCGAACATTGAAGATGGCTTGACAGGCGGGCTGCGCGAGCCGAGGATCGGCCGCATTCTTATGCGCGAATAGCGTACGAATATACGTACACCATGGCCGCAACGTCCTCTTCAGTGCCGCGACCCGGCGCGCCTCAGTCCGTGGACCGCATTTTCGCGATCCTCGACCACCTCGCGAATCGCCGGGAGGGAGACACGCTCGCCAACATGGCACGGTCGGCCAAGGCGCCGAAGACCAGCCTGGTCGGGCTTCTCGCGGGAATGTCGCAGGCGGGCTATCTGTCCCGGGACGATCGGGGGCGTTACCTGCTGGGGCCGCGAATGCTCTCACTTGCCCTGCACGTGGCCTCGCGCTCGGACCTGGCGTCCCTGACGCGACCGATCGTGTCCGACCTGGTGGCGGCGACGGGCGAAACGGTGCTCATCGGAGTGCTCGCCCCGGAAGGGGACATGGCCATGTACGTCGACAAGGTCGAAAGCGCAAACCCGGTTCGGTACACCGTTTCCCTCGGCGAGCGTCGCGAACTCTACTGCACCGCGATCGGCAAGGTTCTCCTCGCCCATCTGCCAAGGCCCCGCCGCGATGCCTATCTGCGCGGGTCGGTGCTGAGACGATTCACGCCTAACACGCTCGTGAGTCGGAGCCGGCTCAAGCAGGAAATGGATTCGGTCCTCCGCGAGGGCGTGTCGCGAACGCGATCGGAGAGAGTGGCGGGCGCAAGTGCCATGGCGGTCCCGATATTCGGGGCGGACGGCGATGTCGTCGCGGGCATCACGCTGGCAGGCCCCTCCGACCGAATCGAGGCGCGGCAGGATTTTCTCGAAGCGGCCTTGCGGGAGGCCGGGCAACGGGCCACCGCGCTACTGGCGGGACGACCCGCCTTACCCTTTCCTTGACCCCACGAGCAGGAGAACGCCTTGGCGCAGAAAACCTACGAAGAGTATTCGATCGGCGAGAAGTTCACGAGCTATGCCAGAACCATGACCGAGGCGGACCTCGTCAACTACACGTGCCTCGCCGGCTTGAAGCTCCCGCTTTTCATCGACGACGAGTTCTGCAAGAAGCACAGCATCTTCGGAACGCGGGTCTTTCCGGGGCTCATGACGGCCTCGATCGCCGCGGGCATGCTGGAGGACATCCTCGGCAAGTACACGCTGGCGGCGCTGGGGCTGGACCGCTTCAAGTTCGCCGCGCCGGTGCGGATCGGCGACACCCTGCACTGCGAGATCACGGTGGAGGGCATGAAGGACACGTCCGACGGCAAGCGCGGCGTGCTCACGGTACGCATCAGCGTGATGAACCAGAAAGGGGAGACGCCGCTGGAATTCTGGGGTTCGTTCATGATGCGAAAGGGCGACATCCAGTGAACGTGCCGCTCGAGGGCCTGCGGGTCCTCGATTTCGGGCAGGGCGTGGCCGGACCGTATGCGGCGCAGCTCCTGGGAGACCACGGCGCGGATGTCATCAAGGTGGAGCCGCCGCGAGGCGACTGGGCGCGCACGATGGGCGCCCAGGACGGCTCGGGGTTGTCCGGGACTTTCGTCGCGGTGAACCGCAACAAGCGCGGCCTCTGCCTCGACCTGGGCAAGCCCGCGGCGGTCGATCTGGCGCGGGATCTGGCGAGGCGCGCCGACGTCGTCGTCGAGAGCTTCCGGCCCGGGGTCATGGACCGGTTGGGACTGGGGTGCGCGGCCCTCCAGCAAGTGAACCCGAAACTCGTCTACTGTTCCGTCACCGGGTTCGGCGATTCCGGGCCCAATGTCAGATTGCCTGCGGGCGACTCGATCATGCAGGCCTATGGCGGGCTGATGAGCATCATCGGCGAGCGTGACGGGGGTCCGCTTCGCGTCGGAAACGTCGTCTCCGACATGCTGGCCGGCGCAAATGCCTTCGGCGGAATCCTGCTTTCCCTGTTTTCGCGCACGACGACGGGAAAGGGCGGGCACGTCCGGGTATCACTCCTCGATTCAATCGTGGCCTTCCAGGCGCCCCCGCTCACCGAGTTCCTGCTGACCGGCGATCCGCCGAAGCGACTGGGCAACGAGCACCCTCTCATCGCGCCTTCGGGTGCCGTGCGTACGCGGGACGGCCAGATCAACTTCACGGTGTTCGATCACCAGTGGCGGGACTTCTGCGAAGGGCTCGGACTCGCGGCGTTGCCGGACGATCCACGCTTCGCCGGTACAGGCGAGCGCCAGAAGAACCGCGACGCGCTCAGTCGCGAGTTGTCCGCGGTTTTCGCGAAGCGAACGTCCGCCGAATGGATCGAGGCCCTGCGCGCGATCGACGTGCTGTGTGCGCCCATCAACGATTACCCGGCCCTGGTGCGCGATCCCCAGGTGCTTCACAACGCGCTCATCCAGACGGCCGTCAACGCCGAGGGCCGGGAATTCCCGCTGGTGCGAAACGCCGTCGCCATCGACGGCGAAACCCAGTGTCTATCGTCCCCTCCTCGCCTGGGCGAGCACACCGCTGCCATTCTGGAAGCGGAACTGGGACTGGGCGGGCCCGAAGTGGCGAAGCTCCTCGCCGACGGCGTGGCACGCGCGATGCCGGCCGCCCCGGCGACGCAACCCTGAGAGAAGGAACCTGCATGGGCGAACCTGTCATCGTCGAAGCCGTCCGGACACCGTTCGCGAAGCGGGGAGGCGCCTTCCGCGAATTGCGCCCCGACGCCCTGCTCGCCACGGCCCTGACGGGACTGGTCGAGCGATCCGGCGTCGATCCGGATCGCGTCGAAGACGTCGTGGCAGGTTGCGTGTCGCAGGCCGGCGAGCAGGCGGCGAACGTCGCGCGCCTGGCATGGCTGCTCGCGGGGCTGCCGCCTGGCACGCCCGCCCTGTCGCTCAATCGCATGTGCGGCTCCGGGCAGACGGCCGTGAACATCGCCGCGCAGGAAATCGGCGCGGGGGACGCCCGATACGCCATTGGCTGCGGCGTCGAGAGCATGACCCGCGTGCCGATGTTCCTCGACGTCACGCTGGGGGCCCCCTTCAAGGACTGGACGTTCCTCAACCCGGATCTGCTCGCCCGGCACGAGCTCATCCACCAGGGCGAAAGCGCCGAACGGGTCGCCGAACGATGGGAGCTTTCCCGGGAGGCGCTCGATACCTTCGCGGCGCAAAGCCATGCGCGCGCGCACGCGGCGACCCGGGATCGTCTGAACCGCGAGATTCTCCCGGTCGCGGGCCTCGCTCCGGATGGCAAGCCGTTCACGCTCGATTCGGACGAAGGGATCCGCTCCTCTGTCGATCCGGCGAAAATGGCGTCCCTCAAGCCGATCTTCCGTGACCGCGATGGGCGCATCACGGCCGGAAACGCCAGCCAGATGACCGACGGCGCGGCCGCCATCCTGGTCGGGGACAGCGACGCGGTGAAGGCGGACGGGCTCAGGGCGCGCGCGCGCTTCCGGGCCCGCGTCGTGGTCGGCTCCGATCCCGTCATGCAACTGGACGGAGTCATCCCCGCCACGCACCGCGCCCTGGAGCGGGCCCGGGTCTCGCTGTCGGGCATCGATTGGATCGAGATCAACGAAGCCTTTGCGTGCGTGCCGCTCGCCTGGGCCCGGGAGTTCGGCGTCGATCCCTCGCGTGTGAACCCGTGGGGCGGCGCCATCGCCCACGGGCATCCGCTCGGCGCCACCGGGGCGGGAATGCTTGCCAAGACGCTCGCGGGATTGGAATCCACGGGCGGCACCCTGGGGCTCACTGTTTTCTGCATCGGTCACGGCATGGCCGCGGCCACCATCATCGAACGCATCTGACCAACGAAATCGCGGAGGAGAAACGTCCATGCTGAAATTCATCCGAACGGCGCTTCTGGGCGCCTCGTGCGCGCTGGCTGCCACGGCCGCGCTTGCCCAGGCCTATCCCACCAAGCCGATCAAGATGGTCGTCGCGTACGGCCCGGGCAGCGGCGCCGATATCGTCGGCCGGATCCTCGCCGAGAGACTCACCCAACAACTCGGCCAGACGGTGGTGGTCGAGAACCTGGCGGGTGCCGGCGGTGCACTCGGAACCAACCTCGTGGCGAAGGCGGCGCCTGACGGCTACACCATCCTCATGGCGCCGACGACGCTGACGGTGAGCCCGGCGCTGCAGGCCACGCCCAGCTACGACCCCGTCAAGAACTTCACCGGGGTGACGCGCGTAGCCATTCAGCCGATGGCGATCGTGACCTCGGCGGATTCGCCGTTCAAGAGCATGAAGGACATGATGGCGTTCGCGAAGGCCAACCCGGGGAAATTGAGCTACGGCACGTCGGGCAAGGTTCGCCGAGCCACCTCGAAATGGAGTTGATCCGAGGCAATGCGGGGTCTCGAGATCCAGGACGTCCGTACAAAGAGTTTCAGTACCGCCATCACCCGGACACCATCGCGGTCAGGGTTTCCTGCTGTTTCCTGACCTTTCCGGCGGCTCTTCCCCACATCAAGGGGGGCAAGGTGAGGGCGCTCGCCGTTGGCAGCCCCGAGCGTGCCCCGCAAGCCCCCGACATTCCCACCATCGCGGAAGAACTGGGTGTGCCCGGTTACGAGGTGAGCGTCTGGTACGGCGTGGTCGCGCCGGCGGGCACGCCGGCGGAAATCGTGAGCCGCCTCAACACGGAGATCGCCAAGGCGCTCGAGGTTCCCGCGGTTCGGGAGCGCATCGTGAACACCGGTGCGGTGGTGTCGTACGCGCCGACGGACAAGTTCAACGAGCAGATCCGTGCCGAGACCACGAAGTGGACCAAGCTCGTGAAGGAACACAACCGGGGGGCCACGCATTGGAGACTTCGCCGGGCTCTCGCTGGTTCGAGACTACGCGGTGGACCCCGTGTTCGAATGCGGGACCGTGGGGTGAGCGCGGAGGAGATCATCGGCTTCCGGAGAGGCTGTATGACCCCACAGGATTTCCACGTCGACGCGCGGAAGGCGTCCAGGGGCCGTTCGGCGGGCTCATCGCCAGCGGTTGGCGGACAGGAAACCTGATGACCCAGCTCTACGTGACGCTACCTCTCAGGCGAGTCGAGTCTGGGGTTCC
>JADJSD010000011.1 GCA_016711875.1 Betaproteobacteria bacterium
TCTTCAACAAGTACCCGGAGTTGCAGCAGTTGGTCGCGCACCTCTCCGACGCCGACATCGACCGCCTGCGCCGCGGCGGCCACGACCCGGTGAAGGTCTTCTCCGCGTACTGGCATGCCGCGCGCCACACCGGGCAACCCACGGTCATCCTCGCCCAGACGAAGAATGGTTACGGCATGGGCACGGCGGGGCAGGGGCGCATGACGACCCACCAGCAGAAGAAGCTCGATACCGAGGAGCTCGCCGCCTTCCGCGAGCGCTTCTCGCTGCCGCTCACGGACGCGCAGGTGGAAGGCTGCGAGTACCACCGCCCGCCGCGCGAATCGCCCGAGATGCAGTACCTGCACGCGCGCCGCGAGAAGCTTGGCGGCTACCTGCCGCAGCGCCGCGCGCTCGCCCCGGCGCTCGAGACGCCCGCCGCGGGCGCGTTCGCGAAGTTCGCGCTCGAGGCCGCCGGCAAGGAGATGTCGACCACGGTCGCCTTCGTGCGCATGGTGGGCTCGCTCCTGCGCGACCCGGCCCTCGGCCGGCGCATCGTGCCCATCATCGCCGACGAGGCGCGCACCTTCGGCATGGCGGACCTCTTCCGGCAGGTGGGCATCTATTCGCCGCTCGGCCAGCTCTACCAGCCCGAGGACCGCGAGCAGCTGAGCTTCTACAAGGAGGCCGTGGACGGCCAGATCCTCGAGGAGGGCATCAACGAGGCCGGCGCCATCGCCTCGTGGGTGGCGGCGGCGACGAGCTACAGCGCGCATGGCGTCGCGATGCTGCCGATGTACATCTACTACTCGATGTTCGGCTTCCAGCGCGTGGGCGATGCCATCTGGGCGGCGGCGGACTCGCGCTCGCGCGGCTTCCTGCTGGGGGCGACGGCGGGGCGCACCACCCTCTCCGGCGAGGGGCTGCAGCACCAGGACGGCACGAGCCACCTCATCGCCTCCACCATCCCCAACTGCCGCTCCTACGACCCGGCGTACGCCTACGAGCTGGCTGTGATCCTCGAGGACGGCATGCGCCGCATGCTGAAGGACCGCGAGGATGTCTTCTACTACGTGACGATGATGAACGAGAGCTATGCGCAGCCCTCGATGCCCGAGGGCGCGCGCGAGGGCATCCTGCGCGGCATGCACCGGGTGCGGGAGACTGCGGGCGCGAAGGTGCGTTTGCTCGGCGCGGGCACGATCCTGGGCGAGGCGCTGGCGGCGGCGGAACTGCTCGCCGCCGACTGGGGCGTCGCCGCCGACGTGTTCTCGGTGACGAGCTTCACCGAGCTTCGCCGCGAGGCGATGGCGGCCTCACGCGAGACGCGGCTCCGGGGAGCGGGGCCGGTGCCCTGGATCGCGCGCCAGTTGCCGAAGTCGGGCGCGCCGGTCGTCGCGGCGAGCGATTACGTGAGCGCGGTGGCGGACCTCGTGCGGCCCTGGATCGCGGACAGCTTCACGGCGCTCGGGACGGATGGCTTCGGGCGCAGCGACACGCGGGCGAACCTCAGGCGGTTCTTCGAGGTGGATCGACACTCGATCGCCGTCGCCGCGCTGGCGGGGGTCGATGCCGAGAAGTCGCGCAAGGCGGTGCGGCGCTACGGCTTGGAAGCCATGGCGCCGCCCTGGACCCGCTGAACCCGGCTTACTTCAGGAGGGCTGCCGCGTCGCGCAGTCCGCGCGTGAACTCGGCAGGCGCATCCTCGTCGAGCATCAGGCGCTGTCGCAGCATGTCGTTGATCTTCCACAGCCGCTGGAAGTAGTACCCCGACAGCGTGAAGTAGCGCTCTTCCACAGATCGCCTCGGGTCGCCGCTCGCCGCCCGCGCGGCCGCCGTCTTGGGCAGGGGAATCATCTGCCCCGACCCCTCGCAGCCGTCGGGACCGCCATTGGCCGTCGAGCGCAGCGACCACCCGGTGTAAGTCGCCAGCGGCACGCTCACGTCGGGCAGGCGGATTCCGGCGATCTCGTTGCCGTCGGCGTCGGTCTTCGGCACGAAGGTCGGGTAGATCTTGCCGTTGGCCGGGTTGTCGAAGAACGGTGTCGTGGTGACGGGCGGGTTCACGGTCATGATGCCCAGGTGGAACTGCGGGCCGTAGTCGAGCAGGTAGCGCGTGGACTTGAGGCCCGTGTACTGCACCCCGGGAATGACGGGAAATCCCGCGGACGCCTGCGGCAGCGGCGCGACGAGCGTGCCATCGGCGAGTTTCGGGATCTCGCTCGGCGGCGGCTCGATGCCCCGGCTCGCCCAGTCGTCGAGCGTCACCCAGAGCGCGCGCAGCACCGGGTTCGCGTTGAGCGGGTTGCCGAACTGCTGGCAATTGCCGCGCGAGGCGCCGTTTCCGGTGCCGTGCTGGTTGCTCGACATCAGGTAATAGCGCGCATAGGGCGGGTCGGCCAGGTCCGCTGTGCCGGCCGGATTGGTGTGGAAGAGCGAGGCACCCTTCACCCAGTACTCGTTGGACGAATAGACCTCCAACGCGAGCGGGCAGGTGTTGGTCTCCAGGCACCGGTCGTAGCGGCCAGCGGTCTTCCCGGTCAGGGGATCCGTCGTCTTCTGGTGCGCGAAGGGGAAGATGCCCTCGGCAAAGAGCTGGTCCTGGCGATTGCGCTGAGTGCGGTTTGGCTGCGAGAAGCGCAGGTTCAGGTTGAGCCCGTCCCCTGCGGCGATCCACTGCAGCATGCCGTCGAATACCTTGCGGCCGGACTCGTCCTCGTTGAAGCCCAGGAGCCGGAAGTCGTTGAGCAGGCGCCCCGGCTGCGACAGCACGTAGGTGTAGACGTACCAGATGTTGCCGGCGAGCGGGTTGGCGGTGCCGGCATCGTCCGCGTCGGCGTAACGCAGGAACGAGTTCCAGTCGCGCACCGCCGCCATCCCGAGGCCGTTCACCGTCGGGTCCTTGGCGGTGTACGAGAACTCGTAGATGTCGTGGGCCTTGAACGTCGTCCCTTCGGGCAGCAGGCGGATGTGCGTCGGATCGACGAACTCCCATCCCGTGGCGGGTACGACCTGGGGCGTGTCGTCGAGGCGGGCGCGCTGCGTGAGGCGCGCGCCAGCCTTGTCGAGGCTTGCCGCAGGGTAGCTCAGCGTGTAGCCCGTCGTCGTCGAGTTGCCCATGACGATGTACTCATAGGACGGACCCGTGATCGTCGAGCCGTCCGGGTTCTTCGCGAGCGGCAGCTTGATGGTCGCGTTGAAGTTGGCGCCGTTCGTCCCGGCGGAGAAATCCCATCCGCTGAAGACCATCGTGTAGCCGCGCGGCGCAAGAAAGGTGCCGGCCGGGTTGGTCGATGCGCCGGGGTCGTTGCCGCCAGTGGAGCGGTTGAACGCGCCAAAGGTCTTGCCGCCGCGGTTGGGAGGCTCGTACATCATCCGCCGGTTGCCCTTGGCCATGTCCACGGGCTTCAGCATGTAGAAGTCGAACGAGTACTCGACGTTGCCGCGGGCGTTGCGGGGAGCGAGCCCGATGTCCACGATCATGTTGTTGAGGCGCGTGGCCGGGTTCACCTCACCGTAGGCGACGCCCACGACGCGTTCATAGGCGCCGACCGCCTCGAACTCGAAGCCGCCGTAGGCGGGCGTTCGCGAGGTGATCTCGATCCGGGTGATCCGGGCCTCGACGAGCCCGGCGCTGAGGGTGGCTAGAGCGAATGCGCCGCAGGCGGCGGCGCGGAGCAGGCGGGACGATCCGGCGCGATGGCCGGTGGCCCCCGCCGTTCGGCGAGCGGATGACATGAATGGTCTCCCCATGCGGCCGTCGTCGCGGCCTTTCTCGGTGGCGGATCCGTGCCGGGGCGGACGGAGCTTTGGGTGACATCGGCACGGACGTCGGGCGCCCAGAAATGCCGGGTCGCCGCTATCGCCGGAAAGGCGACGAATCGGGGAGCGGTTCGTGCCCCGACCGGACGTCCCGAGGATGGCTCGTCGGGACCGTGGCGCACCGCGAAGGATGCGCAGGGCTGCCGGTACGTGGAGGATCCGGCATGCGATGGCCCCGGCGTTTGCGGCGGGGTGACGGATGTTGGCGCCGTGCCCGTCCGCGGTTCCTTGACTCGCGTCAAGAATCGGCGGGCGTTCCGGGCTTCAGCGCAGAGAAAGGCGCCTCTGTGTTTCGGACACGAATTCCTCCATGTCAGGATCCAGCGCGCTGCGCGAAGAGACGATCCCCACGGGCTCGCCGTTCTTCACCACCGGGACATGCCGGAACCCGCCCTCGAACATCAGCAACAGCGCCCTGCCGAAAGTCTCTTCGGGCGTGACGGTCGCCGGCTGCGGCGTCATCACCTCGTCCAGGCGCGTGGCGCGCGGTCGCGCCCTTCGGCGATCACGCGAAACACGGCATCGCGCTCCGTGAAGATGCCCACGAGGCGCTTGTCCTCGACGACCATGATCGCACCCACGTTCTTCTTCGCCATGAGCTTCGCGGCCCGCGCGACGGACGTTTCCCGCGCGGCCACCAGCCGCCGCTTCCGGTCCATTACCTCGCTGATCCTCGCCGCGTACATGTCGGTCCTCCTGAAAAAACGAGGCTAGTGTCCGAGGCGCGGGCGGGTTTGACGAAGATCAGGGAATCAACGGGCAATGCCCTCATTGGCGGTCGAACTTGACCGAGAGCACGAGAGAGCTCTGGGTCTTCCCGACGCCGGGAATGTGGCCGATGGCATCGAGCACCCCGTCGATCTCCTCCGTCGTCTCGCCCTCCACGAACGCCAAGCTGTCGAACGCGCCGCTGATGGCGTGAACCGCCTTCACCTGCGGCATCGCCCGGAGGGCGGCCACGACGGATTCGCACTTCTTCGGGTCCACGTCCAGCAGCACGTGCACCTGAAGCAGCCGCGCCTCGTAGCGCGGGTTCATGCGCACGGTGAAGCCCGAAATGACCCCACGGGTCATCAGGCGATTGAGGCGCTCGACGACGGTGGTTCGTGCGAGGCCCAGCCTTCGGGCCAGGGCGGCCGTGGAAAGGCGCGCGTCCTCCCGCAGCAGGGCGAGGAGGCGCTTGTCGGAATCGTCCAGTGCTACGGATAGTCGCTTCATGCCGTCATTATGACGTACTGTTGCCGATATTACGTCATTTCATGGGCTACAAACCGACAAGGCCCGCTGCTAGAGTCGCCCCTTCGAAATCGAGGACATGACCATGGCCAAGACGAGAGTGGTGCTGGCGGGCGCGGGGAAGATCGGCGAGGCCATCGTGGCACTCCTGGTCCCGACGGGCGACTACGAGGTGACGATCGTCGAGCAGGACGCGGCTCGCCTCGAGGCGTTCGCGGCACAGGGGCTTCGCACCGTCGCGTGCGAGATCGGCGACGTGGCGGCGCTCGCCCCGGTGCTCGCGGGACACCACGCCGTGATCTCGGCCTGCCCGTACTACCTGACGCCCACCGTGGCGCGCGCCGCGCTCGAGGCCGGCGTGCACTACTTCGACCTCACCGAGGACGTGGAGTCCACGCGCGTCGTGAAGCGGCTGGCGGAAGGCGCGCGCACGGCGTTCGTCCCGCAGTGCGGCCTCGCCCCCGGTTTCATCTCGATCGCCGCGTACGGCGCCGCGAAGGGGTTCGACAGGCTGCGCGACGTTCGCATGCGCGTGGGAGCCCTGCCGATATTCCCGAGCAACGCGCTCAAGTACAACCTCACCTGGAGCACCGACGGCCTCATCAACGAGTACTGCAACCCGTGCGAGGCCATCTTCGACGGCGTGCAGCGCGAGGTGCCCGCCCTCGAGCAGGTGGAGGAGTTCTCGCTGGACGGCGTGCAGTACGAGGCCTTCAACACCTCCGGCGGCCTGGGCACGCTCTGCGAGACGCTCGCGGGACGCGTCGAGAACCTCGACTACAAGACGGTGCGCTACCCCGGCCACCGCGACATCGTGAAGATGCTCGTGCGCGACCTGCGCCTCGCGCAGAACCGCGGCGTGCTCAAGGACGTCTTCGAGGCCGCCATCCCCATGACCACGCAGGACGTGGTGCTCGTCTTCGTCACCGTGACGGGCTGGAAGGGCGGGCGCCTCACGCAGGAGACGTTCGTGCGCAAGGTGTACGCCGGCCGCGTGCACGGCAAGCTCCTCTCGGCCATCCAGCTCACCACCGCCGCCGGCATCTGCGCCATGGTGGACCTGCACCGGGACGGCAAGCTCCCGGCGAAGGGCTTCGTGCGCCAGGAGCAGGCCTCGCTCGAGGACTTCCTCGCCAACCGCTTCGGCAGGCACTATGCGGGCGAAGGCAACAACCACTCGGAGTCCGCGAATGACGCTTCCCCCGCCCGGCACGCTGCCTGAGCGCGCCCGCAGCCTCGCGAAGTCCCTTGGCGTCGACCTGCCGGCGCACGAGGGCGGCGACCTCGTCGTGCGCACGCCCGTCACGGGCGAGGCGATCGCGCGGCTGAAGGCGCAGTCCCCGGCCGACGTGGCGGGGGCGGTCGAGCGGGCCCATGCAGCCTTCCTCGCCTGGCGCCTCGTGCCGGCACCCCGGCGGGGCGAAGTCGTCCGCGCATTCGGCGAGCGGCTTCGCGCGCACAAGGCGGCGCTCGGCGAGATCGTCACCCTGGAGGCCGGCAAGATCCGCTCCGAGGGCCTGGGCGAAGTGCAGGAGATCATCGACATCTGCGATTTCGCGGTCGGCCTCTCGCGCCAGCTCCACGGCCTCACCATCGCCTCCGAACGCCCCGGCCATCGCATGATGGAGACGTGGCATCCGCTGGGCGTGGTGGGCGTCATCACCGCGTTCAACTTTCCGGCGGCGGTGTGGGGCTGGAACGCCGCGCTCGCCTTTGTGTGCGGCGACTCGGTCGTATGGAAGCCTTCCGAGAAAGCGCTCCTCACCGCGCTCTGCTGCCACGCGATCTGGAAAACGACGCTTGCCGCGTTCCCCGACCTGCCGCAGGACATCGGTGAACTCGTCATCGGCGGCGCGCCGGCCGGCGAGGCGCTGGCGGACCACCCGCGCGTCCCGCTCGTGAGCGCCACGGGCAGCACGCGCATGGGCCGGCTCGTGGCGCCTCGCGTCGCGGCGCGCTTCGGCCGCACGATCCTCGAACTCGGCGGCAACAACGCCGCGATCGTCGCCCCGAGCGCGGACCTGGACCTCGCCGTGCGCGGCATCGCCTTCTCCGCCGTCGGCACCGCCGGCCAGCGCTGCACGACCCTGCGGCGGCTCATCGTGCACGCCTCGCTTCGCGACGAACTGCTCGCGCGCCTCAAGAGCGCTTACGCGAGCCTGCCCATCGGCAGCCCGCTCGAGGCCGGCACCCTCGTGGGCCCGCTCATCGACGGTGCGGCGTTCGAGGCCATGCAGGCGGCGCTGATGGCTTCGCGTTCGCAGGGCGCCACCGTCACCGGCGGCGCGCGGCGCGAGTTCGCCGGGTTCGGGGAGGCCTTCTACGCCGAGCCCGCGATCTGCGAATGGGGCGAGGCCGGCGAAGTCACGCGCCACGAGACCTTCGCCCCTATCCTGCACGTGATCCCGTACCGCGATTTCGACGAGGCGGTGGCCATCCAGAACGACGTGCCGCAGGGCCTCGCCTCCAGCATCTTCACCCGCGACCTGGCGGAGGCCGAGCGCTTCGTGTCCGCGGCCGGCAGCGACTGCGGCATCGCCAACGTGAACATCGGCCCCTCGGGCGCGGAGATCGGCGGGGCTTTCGGCGGCGAGAAGGAGACGGGCGGCGGGCGCGAGTCGGGGAGCGATTCGTGGAAGGCCTACATGCGCCGCGCGACGAATACGATCAATTATTCGGGCGCGTTGCCGCTGGCGCAGGGTGTGAAGTTCGATATCGGCTAGCGGGGCGCGACACCATTCGCCGGCCCGAAGCGCCACGGGCCCGTCACCGGCCGGCGAATTGGGGCCCGAATCCGCCTCTTTTCGGGCTTCCGCCGCGGCCGCGGCCGCGTAGCGTAGGTTCCAGGAGCCCTACGCACCCATGACGCCCAAGGAACTCAAGTTGCTCAAGTCGGATTCGCCCCTGGTCGCGGACGTGATCACGGGCATCGACCTCGCCGATCCCGCGCCGCGGACGCTGGTGCTCGGCGTCACGGCGGACCTGCACACCTGGCATGTCTACCTGGGGCGCGACGGGGCCATCCACCGGGTGGTCTACGACGCGGGGGGCGTTCGCCTGTCGCACACGCCGGAGGAGCGGATCGCCGCCAATGAGGACTACGTGCCGGTGCGGCGCGCGTGCCCGGAGGCCTGCGACTTCGAGTTCTGCCTGAAGCTGCGGCAGCACGGGCTCGCGCTGCCTTTTGCCGCCTGGGACGGCACGCGGGACCTCGCGCAGGCGTTCCACGGTCTCCTCGACGAGGAACTCGAGGACGCCCGGCCCGTCGCGATCCGGGCGGCCTGAAGCCGGCCCGGCCCCGCTATTTCTTCTTCTTGAGGTGGTCCGCGGTGTACTTGAATTCCGCGGCGCAGCCGTCTTCCACCTGCCCCTGCGAGAACTTGGCCACCGCGCCGCCCACGAGCGGGATCGGGCATCGGGCCACGTGCGCGATCCGGTAGACGGACCCCTTCCCCGAGGGTTGCAGCGAGAACTCCGCCGAGATCGTGACCGGCGCGCCGGCGACCGTCATGGCGAGCGTGCCGGCCCAGCCGTCGCCCTCGGGCTTCCACGTCTCGTCGAACCGGATGTCGGATTCGGAGGGCAGCACCTTGGCCACGAGGCCGGGCATCTCCCGCTTCACGCGCCGCGTCATGACGAGGGCGACGCCCTTGCCGGACTTCTTCGCCTTCACCGTCGCCTCGAGCTCGCCCAGGGCGAGGCAGCGGGCTTCGAGGAACTTCGGGTCCGTGAGCAGGGCGAAGACCGCATCGACGGGGGCTGCGTATTTCTGTTCCATCGGTATCCTCCGGGGCGGCTTCGGGCCGCGGCGGCCATCGTGCCACAACGGGCGCGAGGGGGGCGAGGGCCGAAATATATTTCCTGCCCTTGACCTGCCTCATCGCCGCGCGGGGCCGCCGTCGGCGACACTGGGCGGCCATGAGAATCGTCCAATCGCTCAAGGGGGCCGTCGCCTCCTTCGCCGTCGGCCTCAACGTCGTCGTGATCTTCGCGGCGATGATCCCATTCTCCCTCGTGAAGCTCCTCGTCCCGGTGCGCCCCGTGCGGCGCGTGTGCGACCGGGCCCTCACGGCCATCGCGATCCAGTGGGTGGCGTTCAACGACCTCATCATCGCCGCGGTGGGGAACACGCGCTGGGACGTGCAGGGGCTGGAGGGCCTGCACCGCCAGGGCTGGTACCTGGTGAGCGCCAATCACCAGACGTGGGCCGACATCCTCGTGCTGCAGCGCACCTTCCGCGGCCGCATCCTCTTCCTCAAGTTCTTCCTCAAGGCCGAGCTCATCTGGGTGCCGGTGATCGGCCTGGCGTGGTGGGCGCTCGACTTCCCCTTCATGAAGCGCGGCAAGAAGGGCGGCCGCAGCGACCTCGAGACCACGCGCATCGCCTGCGAGAAGTTCAAGCTGATCCCCACCTCGGTCATCAACTTCGTCGAGGGCACGCGCTTCACGAAGGCGAAGCACGCCCGCCAGGGCTCGCCGTACAAGCACCTCCTCAAGCCCCGTGCCGGCGGCATGGCCGTCGCGCTCGCGACCCTGGGCGAGGACTTCGAGGCCCTGCTCGACGTGACCATCGCCTACCCGCGCGGCACGCCCACCTTCTGGGACCTCATGTGCGGCCGGATGGCGGAAGTCGTGGTCCGCGTGCGCTCGCGCCCGATTCCGCCGAACCTCGCTGGCGGTGAAAAGGCGAATGGCCCCGAGTTCCGCTCGGGGGTGCAGGCGTGGATCGCCGAGATGTGGGCGGACAAGGACCGGGAGCTCGGCGAATTGCTCGCGCCCGACCGGCCGCCTGGGGACTAGTCCGGCTTCGCGGAAGCCCCGAGATCGCGCAGCAGGCGCCGGTATTCGGGCGACTGGCGCAGGAGACGCCCGGCCATGGCGCGCAAGCGATCGACCTGTTCGTCGGTCAGGACGAAGCTGGTCGGCAGGTTGCGGAAGTACCGCTTTTCCGCGGCGTCCTCGATGGAGTCGAAGTTGATGTCGATCGCGTAGAAGTCGATCGCGAGCGGCTGGCCGTCGGGGCCCTGGATGCGCCGCATCGCGCCCACGAAGTCGCGCAGCAGCTCGATCTGCTCGTAGCTGTAGCGGTCGATCGGCACCCCCGTGGCGCGCACCAGCAGGGACAGCACGTCGGGCGGCTCCTCGCGCCTGCCCCAGTCGTTCTCGGTGTCGGCCAGCGAGTTGACGGAAATCACCGCGAAGCGCTTGAGCTTGTCGAACCCCGTGAGGGCCCGGAATCGTTCGCTCGCCATCGCCACTTCCAGGCCCTCGAGCACGGTGCGCAGGCCCACGTTGTCGGAAAGGCCCCCGTCGACCAGGTGCAGGTAGCGGTGCGCCTCGCTGTCCTGCAGCGCGGCGAGTTCGCGATCGCGCAGGCTGGTCCGGCCCGCCTTCGCATTGGCCACCTCCGACCCGAACGCCCGCACCATGTTCTCGCGCAGGTCGAAGCCGCACATTCCCGCGTAGTTGTCGAAACCGACCTCTGGTTGAAGGTGATCCGCGCCCCGGTGGTGACTTCGGTCGCGGCGACGTTCACGAACGGGCCGCCGCGGCTGCGCAGGTCCCCGAACGTGGCGCCCTCGAACAGGATCCGGTCGTAGTACTCGGCGGCCATGTCGCTGCGGGTGAAGCTGCCGCCCAGGATCGTCGGCCACGTGGTCGGGTTGAGCACCATCGCGGCCAGGTCGCCCTGCACGTCGCGCTTGAGGAAGCGCCGCTCGTACTCCTCGAACAGCCGGTCTCCGTGCAGCGCGTAGGCGAGCGCCGTGAAGCTGCCGCCGGAGACGCCGGTGACGAAATTGACCTTGTCGAGCAGGGGCGCGGTGCCCCGCGGCGAGGGTACCGCGGTGCGCTTCAATTCCTCGAGGATCCCGAACGAGAACGCCGCCGCGCGCGTGCCGCCGCCCGACATCGCGACCACCAGGCCGAACCCCGGGTCGCCGCGCTCCGCCTGCCAGTTCGACACGCGGTATCCGTAATGGCGATCGAACTGCGCCAGCGGCGGATTCACCGGCCGCGTCGCGCAGCCGGCGAGCAACAGTGCGGCCAGGACGAACGCGGTGCGTGCGCCGGAATTCATGGCGCGCCGTTCCGGTTGCGGCGCGCGAGCACCGCCCACCCTGCCGCGCTTGCGTAGAGCAGCAGGAGGATCGTCATGTTGAGGAATTCCGGACGGATCTCGCTCCACGTGGCCCCCATCTGGTTCAGCTTCACGAAGCCGAAGATGCCCGGCGTCGTCGGGATCAGCAGCGCCAGGGCGTTGATCGGCTCGGGCATCGCCTCGCGCGGAAAGACGATGCCGCCCATGAACAGGAACGGCACGGACGTGGCGAGCATCACCTGGAGGGCGCGCTCGCGATCGGCGAACCAGGCGCCCAGCGCGATGCCCAGGCTGGCGATGGTGAGCGCCGAAAGTGCGGCAAAGGCGATCGCCCCCGCGAGGTTGCCGCCTCGCGGCACGTCCTGGGCCCAGAACGCGAAGCCGATGAAGTAAAGCAGCGCCAGGAAGACGAACAGGGCGAAGCCGGCGATGGCGCCGATCAACGCCCGGGTCGGCGTCGCGTGCGGGCCGAACAGGGTCCCCGCTCGCGCTTCGATCCAGGTTCCGACGAGCGAGGCGATCGCCATCAGCATCACCTGCTGCACGATCAGGATCCCCACGGCGGCGACCACGTAGCCGCCATAGCCGCGCGTCAGGTTGAAGAGCGGCTGGCTGATGAACGCCGGGCCTGCGTGCGACGACTGCAGCAGGGCCGCCGCCGGTGCGCCTTGCCGGGCAAGGCGTGCGCCGGAGATCTCGCCGGCCACGCCCTGCACCACGACGCCGACGCTGCCCAGGATGGCGCTGTCCTGGACGGGAAAGGCCCCGGTGCCGAAAACGGAGACGGCGGTCGGCGTGCCGCGCGTCGCATCGCGGGAAAAATCCGGCGGCACCACGACGATACCGGCGATCTCGCCGGCGGCCAGCGCGTCGCGGGCTTCCTCCACGGAAGCGGCAACGCCACGGATGCGAATGGCGGCCACCGTGGAGAGCCGCGACACGATCTCGCGGGACATCGGGCTCGCGTCGAGATCGACCACGACGAGCGCGGTGTGCCGCACCGATTGCGTGTCGTAAGCCATCGGATAGAAGAACGAATAGACCGGGACCGCGGCCACGAACAGGATCACGAGCCCCCGATCGCGAAGCGCGGCGCGGACCGTTTCGGAGAACGCGCGCCAGAGTGTCATCGGCCGCCCCAGCTCTGCGGTTGGCGCACCGCGCGGGAGAGCAACGGAAGGCCCACCAGCAGCGGGACGGCGATGAATAGGAGCAGGGGCACCATCCCCTGCGCCCAGGCGCCCGCGCTGGCGCCGCCGAGCCATTGGCCCTGTTGCACGGGCAGGTAGTGGGTGAAGGGCAGGAGGCCTCCCCACCACTGCGCGACCGGGCTCATCGCGGCGCGCGGAAAGGAAAAGCCGCTGAAGGCGAGCCCGGTCGCGACGTAGATGCCCGTGAGGCTCAGGGCGAGCCTCAGGTTGCGCGAGAGCCCGACCAGCATGACGGCGACGGCGATCGAGTCGATCACCAGCACGGCGATGGCCACGATCCACAGCGCGAGGCTGCCGGCGGGGGTCCAGCCCCGCCAACCCGCGAACGTGGAAACGAGTGCCAGCGCGAAGACGATGAAGACGAGCGAGACCGGCGCGAGCTTGCCGGCGACGGCCGACGTGAGGCTGCCGCCCGCGCTGGCGAGCCAGGCCTCGACGGTGCGGTCGCGGAATTCCCGCCCGAGCGCGGAGACGGCCGCGATGACGCAGAACAGGTGCAGCGCGACGGGCAGCAGCATGCCGCCCAGGTAGGCCTCGTAGGACAGGGCGGGATTGAACAGGGTACGAAGTTCCGCCTGCACCGCGCCGACCCGGGCGCCCGCCTGCGCAAGGCCGCCGCCGAAGCGGGCTTCGCTGGCCACGGCCCGTTCGATCACCAACGACGTCACGGCCGCGCGCACGTCGTTGCCGATGAGGCCGCCACCAGCGAGAACTGGGCGTTGTCGTACAGGACGACCGGTTGCGGTGCGTTGCGCAGGCGGTCCCGCTCCCAGTTCGCCGGAATGTGCACGACACCGTAGACGCCGCCGCTTCGCACCAGCGGCAAGGCGGCCTCCAGGCTCGCGGGTCGCGCGGTGATGGCGAGCCCGCGCATCGCCGCCATGCGGCGGGCGAGGTCGCGCGAGGCGACGGAATGGTCCTCGTCCACGACCGCGATCGGCAGGGCCGTGGGCACCCCCGCGCTGAAGAGCCACAGCATCAACGCGAGCGTCGCCGCCGGAAACCAGATGAGCAGCGCGAGGTCCCACGGTTGCCGGCGCAGGTGGAGCAGTTCGCGCGACACGACGGCGCGAAGGCCGGCGGCGGGCATGGTCAGCGGCTGTGCACCAGCACCGACATGCCGGGCCGAAGCCCTTCGATGCGCGCCTGCGGACGCGCCCGCACTTCGAACGTGCGGATGTCGTAGCCGCTCGACTGTCGCGTGGCGCGCCAGGTGGCGTAGTCCCCGCGCGGCCGGATCGTGTCGATGACGAACTTGACCTGGCGATCGCCCAGCGCGGGCACGATGCCCTCGAGGCGCGCGCCGAGTTTCACGCCGGCGAAGTCGTCCTCGCGGATATTGAAGACGACCCAGAGGTCGGCGAGGTCGACCAGCGTCACGATCGGGAAGCCGGCGGCGGCCAGTTCGCCCGGATGAAGCACGACCTTGTCGACCTCCGCGGCCCGCGGCGACTTCAGGACGAGATCCAGGGCGGCCGCGTCCACTTCCGCGGCGCCGGCCTTGGCCTGCAGCGCGCCCGCTCGCGCGGCGGCCTTTTCCTGCGGACGCGCGCCGGTGAGGGCCGCGTCGTACTGCGCCTTGGCGGCGATCGCGGTCTCGCGCGCGGCCCGGGCGTTGGTCTGCGCCTCGTCGTTGCGCTGCAGGGAGATGAGGCCTTCCTTGTGCAGCGCGCCCAGTCGCTGGGCGGTCTTGTCGGCGAGATCGGCGCCGGCGGCGGCCTTGTCCCACATCGCCTTGGCGGCGCGGATGTCTTCGGCCCGCGCGCCCAGGTCGACGAGGTCGCGCTTCGCGTCGGCCGCATCTTGCACCGCGCCCGCCTGCGCGAGCTTCGCGCGCAGCTCCGGGCTGTCCAGCGTGACCAGCACCGCGCCGGCCGCGACCGCCTCGCCTTCGCGCACCGCGATCTTCTCGATCCGCGCCGAGATCTTGGGCGAGATGTTGATGGACTGGGCCTCGACCTGGCCTTGCAGCGGGACGGGCGCGGGGTGATAGGCGAGCCACAGGCCCCAGCCGATGAAGGCGAGCACGCCGATGATGACAAGAACGCCGGCGATGCCGACCCGGGTTGGTTTTCCATCCGTAGCCATGGCTAGAGTCTCACTTCCGCGCGTTTCATGAATTCGGGAAACCGCCCGATCTGGCCCGACGCCTCGAGCAGGGCGCCGAGCGCGACGACGAACTCGTAGGCGATCTGCGCCCGTCCGGTCTCGGCCCGCGTGAGGCTGTTGCGGGCCTCGTTCACGTCGAGGGTCACGGACTGCCCTTCCTCGAAGGCCCGCTCGCGCAGGCGCAGGTTCTCGCGGGCCAGTTCCACGGCGGAATCGAACAACAGGAACTGCTCGCGGGCCTGGCCCACCCGCAGCCAGGCGGTCTCGACCGAGCCCCGGATGCTGTTGACCGCCTCGGCCTCGAGGGCATCGACCTGCGCCTTGCGGGCCTGGGCCGAGCCGATGGTGGCGGCGTGATCCTCGCGGCCGAAGAGCTTGAGGTTCACGCCGATGCCGGCGATCCAGTTGGGCTCGATCGGGGTGAGGTGCTTGGTGATGAGGTTGTACTGCCCGAACGCGAACACCTGCGGCATCCGGTCGGACTTCGCGACCGCGATGCCCTGGTCCGCGGCCTGCCCTTTCGACTTGATGAGCGCCAGCGTCGGGTTCCGGATCTCGGCCTCGCCCAGCCACGCGGCGAGCGGCTCGATCGGCGAGGTGATGACGAAGAGCGGCGAGGTCGGGCGCGGCACGCCGGCCTCCCGCAGCATGCGGGCGAGGGCGGCCTCGGCCGACTCCCGCTCGCGCCGGGCCTTCACCAGTTCCCGCGCCCCCTCGTCGCGCGTCACCTGCGCGGAGAGCCGCTCGACGGCGCTCACCTGCCCCTGGGCCTCGAAGCGGCGCGAGCGGGCCAACTGGCGGTCGGCCTGCTCGAGCTGGGACGCCCGCAATCCCTCGACGACGCTCGCGAGGCGCAGCCCGAAATAGCGGGCGACGAGCTGGAAATCGAGGCGCTCCTCGGTTTGCGCGAGTTCGGCACGGGCGCCCGTGAGCTCGGCCTCGCGAAGCTTCTGCACCGCATCGATCTTGCCGCCGGTGTAGAGGGGCCAGGTCATCAGCAGCGAACTGCGCGGTCCGTCGAAGTCGTAGTTGTAGATATCGATCCCGACCGGCAGGGCGCTCAGGTCGAATCGCTTGCGGCCGTAGACCTGCGTCGCGTTCAGCACGAACTCCGGGTAGCCGAGCCGGTCGGCCGCCGTGACTTCGAATTCCTGCCGCTGGAGGTTGGCCTGGGCCGCCTTGATGTTGTCGGCTCTCGTCGCGAGCAGCGAGCGGGCGGCTTCGAAGCTCAGGTCGTCGCCGAGCGCCCGGGGCGATGCGGCACCGATCGCCCCGCCCGCGAGGCAGATCGCCAGCAGGCGCGGCAAACGACAATGGCGGGCGTCGACGGCGGTACGCATTTCGTGATCTCGTGCTTGTAGGTGAGAGGGTTCCAACGCGGCTCGACGAGCCCGGGGACGACGCGCGCGCGGGGCGCGCAGGTCGGTCGAAGGTAGCACATCGACCGCGGAATCCCCCCGGCCGGCCGCGCTCGCGTACACCTTTGGGCCGACAATGGGTTAGATTCCCGGGTTACGCCTCCATTCCATCCGCCATGACCGACACCGCCGAACGCCCGCCCCTGCCCGACCACCTCGCCGTCAACCCGAAGAGCCCGCACTACGTGGCGGCGATCCTCGAGCACGACATCGGCATCCGCATCAACGACAAGGAACGCTTCGACGTCGAGGAGTACTGCATCAGCGAGGGCTGGATCAAGGTGCCCGCCGGCAAGACGGTCGACCGCCACGGCAATCCCCTGCTCATCAAGTTGAAGGGCAAGGTCGAGGCCTTCTACAAGTAGGAGCCTGACCGTGACCCAACTGCGAATCCCCGCCGTCTACATGCGCGGCGGCACGAGCAAAGGCGTCTTCTTCGTGAAGGACGACCTGCCCGCCGACCCCGCCGTCCGCGACCGCTTGCTGATGCGCGTGATCGGCAGCCCCGACGCCTACGGCAAGCAGATCGACGGCATGGGCGCCGCGACCTCCAGCACCAGCAAGGTCGTGCTCATCTCGAAATCCACGCGCCCGGATTGCGACGTGGATTATCTCTTCGGCCAGGTGGCCATCGACCGCCCCTTCATCGACTGGAGCGGCAACTGCGGAAACCTCACCTCGGCCGTCGGCCCCTTCGCGATCTCGGCGGGACTCGTGGCCGCGCCCGCGGATGGCGCCGCGCTCGTGCGCATCTGGCAGGCGAACATCGGCAAGAAGATCAACGCGATCGTCCCGGTGAAGGCAGGCGAGGTGGTGGAGGAGGGCGACTTCGAATTGGATGGCGTCACCTTCCCCTCGGCCGAAATCCGCATCGAGTTCATCGAGCCGGGTGGCGGGGACGAAGACGGCGAGGGCGGCGCCATGTTCCCCACGGGCCGGCTCCTGGACGTGCTGGAAGTGCCGGGCGTCGGAAGCATCGAGGCGACCCTCATCAACGCGGGTAACCCGCACGTCTTCGTGAACGCCTCGGCCCTGGGCCTCAAGGGCACCGAGATGCAGGGCGACATGAACGGTGACAAGGCGCTCCTCGCGCGGCTGGAGGCAGTCCGGGCGCAAGGCGCCGTCGCGATGGGCATCGCGGCCACGGTCGAGGAGGCCTCCCGGACGAAACTGCACGTACCCAAGCTGTGCTTCGTCTCGCCGGCGCAGTCGTACACGGCCTCGGACGGCAAGCCGGTGAGGGCAGGTGATCTCGACATCACCGCGCGCATCCTCTCGATGGGCGTGCTGCATCACGCGATGACGGGCACGGGCGCCGTGGCCATCGCCGTGGCCGCCGCGATTCCCGGGACGGTCGTGCACCGCACGCTCAAGGCCGGGGCGGATCCCTCCCGTACCGTGTTCGGCCATCCGTCCGGGGTGCTGGCGGTGGGCGCGGATGTCGAAGAGCGCGAGGGGCAGTGGCTCGTCACGAAGGCGGTGATGAGCCGCAGCGCGCGCCGGATCATGGAAGGCTGGGTCAGGGTGCCTGATACCGCGGCTGCCCGGGGCTGAGGGGCGGTTATCATCGAGGGTCCCGGAAGCCAGTCCGGGACCGCGGCGCCGACCGTAGCGCCCGCGTCGAAACACCCGAGGAGAAAGTCGATGACCCCGATTGCCCGCATGATGCTGTGCGCGGCGGCTGCGTTCTTGCCGCTCGCCGTCCCCGCCCAGGATTTCCCCAACAAGACCATCCGCATCGTTGTCCCCTTCGCGCCGGGCGGCGGTTCCGACGCCATCACGCGCATGCTCGCCGAGAAGATGTCCGGCGACCTGAAGACCTCCGTCGTGGTGGAGAACAAGCCCGGCGCGTCGGGCATCATCGGCACCGATTCCGTCTTCAAGTCCGCGCCGGACGGCTACACGCTCCTCGTCGCCAACGGCGCCATCACCAGCAACCCGTGGCTCTACAAGCTGCCGTACGACACGGCGAAGCTCACGCCGGTGGCACTCATGTCCATTGCGCCGCAGCTCCTCGCCGCGCACCCGTCCGCGCCGTTCAAGAACTTCAAGGAGATGATCGCCTACGGGAAAGCCAACCCCGGCAAGCTCACCATCGCCACCGCCGGCGCGGGCCAGCTTTCGCACCTGGCCGTGGAGCTGCTCGAGAAGAGCGCGGGCATCACCGTGACGAAGGTGCACTACAAGGGCAGCGGCAACGCGCTCGCCGATCTGCTGGGTGGCCAGATCCACGCCTCCTTCGGCACCGCGCCCGGGCTCATCCCGCACGTGAAGGCCGGCAAGGTCATCGCCATCGCCACTTCCGGCGCCAAGCGCATCCCGCAACTGCCCGATACGCCCTCCATCGGCGAGACGCTCGCCGGCTACGACCTCGTGAACTGGTTCGGCGTCTTCGCGCCCCCGGCCACGCCGAAGGCCGTCGTGGACCGCCTCTACCAGTCCATCAGCCGCGCGATGGCGCAGCCGTCGTTCGTCGACAAGCTCGCCTCCGACGGCTTCGAGCCGCGGGAGCTTTCGCCGGAGAAGTTCGACAAGATGTTCCGCAGCGAACTCGTGTACTGGCAGAAGTTCGTCGAGGAAAACAGGATCAAGGTCGACTGACGGACCGCCATGACAGCCCCGAGCGCTGAAGCGGCCGCGGCCCGGCGCATTTCGCCGGAGCGGCTCTGCGCCTTCGTGAGCCGCGTGTACCGAAGCACGGGCGTTCCCGCGGGCGACGCCGATTTCCTCGCCGACACCCTGGTGCAGGCGGACCTGTGGGGCCACCAGTCCCACGGCGTGCTGCGCACGAGCTGGTACTACGACAAGCTCGTCACCGGCGCGATGAAGGCGGTGACGAAAACGGAAACGGTCGTGGATGCCGGCGCCATCGCCGTGATCGACGGCCACGATGGCGTGGGGCAGGTCATCGCGCGGCAGGCGGCGGAGGAAGCGGTGCGCCGCGCGAAAGCCCACGGCGTGGGCGTCGTGTCCGTGCGCAACTCCGGACACTTCGGCACCTGCATGTACTACACCGGGTCGATCGCGCGGCAAGGGTGCGTCGCGATCCTCGCCACCAACGGCGGGCCCAACATGCCGCCTTGGGGGGGGCTGGGCAAGCTGATCGGCACCAACCCGTGGTCCGTCGCGGCACCCGCCGGTCGCCACGCGCCGATGATCATGGACATCGCCGTCTCCGGCGTCGCGCGCGGCAAGGTGTACCTCGCCCGCCAGCGGCACGAGAAGATTCCCGACACCTGGGCGCTCGACAAGGACGGGAACCCGACCACGGATCCGGCCGCGGCCCTCGAGGGCTACATCCTGCCCATGGCGGGTCACAAGGGCTACGCCATCGGCGTCATCGTCGACATGCTCGCGGGCGTGCTCTCCGGCAGCGGTTTCCTCGACGGCGTTCACGGCCCCTACGACCCGGTGAACCCCAGCCGCGCGGGGCACTTCTTCGCGGCCTTCGACGTCACGCGCTTCCAGCCGCGCGAGCAGTTCGACGCGCGCATGGAGGAATACATCGCCAAGCTCAAGTCCGTGCCCCTCGCGCCGGGCCACGAGGCCATCTTCTACCCGGGTGAGATCGAGGCACGCGCCGACGAACGCAACCGGCAGGCCGGCCTCGCGCTGCCTGCGGACACGCTCGCGGACCTGGCGCGCGTCGCCGGCCTGGCGGGCCTGGCCGACTTCACGCTCGAACAACTCGTGCTCTAGCGACACACAACGAAAGCAATCCGGAGGAGAACCCCATGAAACCGCTCAAGCTGATCCTTGCCGCCGCCGCGCTCGCCTTCGCGGGCGGCGTCCACGCGCAGGCCTTCCCGACGAAGCCCGTCACCATCACCATCGGCTTCGCGCCGGGCAGCAGCATCGACACGCTCACGCGCCTGGTGGCCGAGCGGCTGCGCGACAAGTGGGGCCAGCCCGTCGTCGTCGACAACAAGCCGGGCGCGGGCGCCAACATCGCGGCCGAGCACGTGTCGAAGGCGGCGCCGGACGGCTACACGCTCCTCGTCACCACGAGCGCCATCGCCATCAGCCCCGCGCTCTACCCCAAGCTGAACTACGACCCGTTCAAGGACCTGCGCCCGGTGGGGCAGGTCTCGGCCATGCCGCACATCTTCGCGGTGAAGAAGGACCTGCCCGTGAACACGGTGGCGGAATTCATCGCGTACGCGAAGGCCAATCCCGGCAAGATGAACTTCTCTTCCGCCGGCACGGGCAATTCCGACCACATGGCGGGTGAGCTCCTCAAGGCGCTCACCGGCATCGACATGGTCCACGTGCCCTACAAGGGCGGCCAGCAGGCGATGGCGGACCTGGTGGGCGGCCTCGTCGACGCCTACTTCCCCGGCCTGCCTGTGGGCTTGCCGATGGTGAAGGGCGATCGCGTGAAGGCGCTGGCCACAACCGGCCGCGCGCGCTCGAAGGCGTTGCCCGACGTGCCGCTGCTGTCGGACACCGTGAAGGGCTTCACGGTCGAGCTCTGGTACGGCATGTTCGCGCCGGCCGGCGTACCCGATGCCCTCGTGCAGAAGATTTCCGCCGACCTCGCCGCGGCCCTCAAGGACGCGGGCCTCGCGCAGAAGTTCGACAACATGGGCGTGGAGCCCATCGGCTCCGACCCGAAGGCCTTCGGCGAATTCGTGAAAGCCGAGAACGAGAAGTGGGCGGGCATCATCAAGCGCGGGAACATCACGCTCAAGTAGGAGCGAAGGCCATGGCCAACGAAGTGCGCATGGTGTCGGTGAGCGGGATCCTGGGCTACGGCTTTCCGGAAGCTTCCCTCGTCGCCGCAATGAAGGCGAAGCCGCACATGATCGGCGTGGACGGCGGCAGCTCCGACCCCGGCCCCCATTACCTGGGATCGGGCAAGACGCTCGTGCCGACCTTCGTGATGAAGCGCGACCTGCGCCTGCTGCTTCGCGAGGCCATCGGCGCGGGCATTCCGATGATGATCGGCACCGCGGGCGGGGCGGGGGGCGAGCCGCACCTGCAGGCCACCGCCGCGCTCGTGCGCGAGATCGCGAAGGAGGACGGCCTTCGGTTCAAGATGGCCCTCATTCATTCGGAGCAGGACAAGGCGTCGCTCAAGCAGGCGCTTGCCGAAGGCCGCATCCACCCGCTCGGCACCGCCGCGCCGCTCGACGAGGCGACCATCGATCGCGCCGAGCGCATCGTCGGCATGATGGGCCCGGAGCCGCACCGCGAGGCGCTGGCCGCCGGCGCGCAGGTGATCCTGGCCGGCCGCGGCACGGACCCCTCGCCCTGGGTGGCGCTCGCGACGCACCACGGCATCGCCGAGGCGCCCGCCTGGTTCGCCGGCAAGCTCCTGGAGTGCGCCTGCAACGCGGCCATCCCGAAGAAGCACGATTGCCTCGTGGTCACGGTGCGCGACGACTGCGTGGAGGCCGAGCCCGCCAACCCGGAGCTGCGTTGCACCCCGCTTTCCATCGGCGTGCAGATGCTCCACGAGAACTCGAGCCCCATCACGCTCAAGGAGCCCGGCGGCACCCTCGACACGAGCGGTTGCGTGATGGAGGTGCTCACGGACCGGCGCGTGCGCGTCTCCGGCATGAAGTGGATCCCGGCCCCGCACAGCATCAAGCTGGAGGCGGTGGAAAAGGTGGGCTACAGCGCCTTCACCTTCGCCGGCACGCGCGACCCCGGCCTCATCGGGCAGCTCGATTCGTTCATCGCGGGCGTGGAAGCGGCTTCCCACACCAAGATCGCCGCGCTCGGCATCGCGAAGGACGCCTACCGGATCGTCTTCCGCCTGTACGGCAAGGACGGCGTGATGGGCGAGTGGGAGCCGGCGAAGGACCGCGTCTCGCACGAGATCGGCATCCTGGCGGAGGTGGTGGGGCAGTCGCAGGAGATCGCCAACGCCGCCATCGGCCTGGTGCGCGTGACGCTGCTGCACAGCGACTTCCCCGGGCGCCTGTGCCGCGAGGGGAACATGGCCTTCCCGTTCTCGCCCTCGGACATCGAGCGCGGTGCCATCTACCAGTTCACGATGCAGCACGTCGTCCAGACGCGCTCGCCCACGGCGATGTTCCCCATCGAGTACGAAGACGTCGAGGCCTGAGGAGACCGACCATGCCCCGCATCAAGGACATCGCCAAGGCCTGCAAGAGCAAGAACGCCGGGCCTTTCGAACTGACGCTCGACATCATGTTCAACGACCTCGATACCTTCGAGAAGGTGCGCGCGACCGGCGTGATTTGCCCGGCGCTCGTCGCGAGGCTCTACGGCGTGAAGGAAAGCGAAGTGCTCTTCACCGAATACCCGCCCGCCCTCGCGTTCAAGGCCACCATCCCGCGGCGCATTCCTTCCGGGGCCGTGGGCGACACCGACGTGTACGGCGCCCAGCAGCACGCGTTGCTGCTCGACGTCGAGCTTCCCATCTGACTCGCGAGCCCACGAGGAGACCCGCCGTGTTCGCCGCCCCCCCAGTGATGAAGACGGAAGTGTTCGCGCGCATCCCCGATTCGATGCGCCGCCCCGGTCAGCTTTCCGAGGAGCGCCTCGCCGCGGGCAAGGGAACGAAGAAGACGGATTGCTTCATCGAGGGGCCGTCGTTCGACCGCGAGGAGAACCTGTACCTGGTCGACATCGCCTTCGGGTGCTTCTACCGCGTGAGCCCGCAAGGCGAGGTGGCGATCGTGGCGGAGAGCGACGGCGAGCCCAACGGCCTCAAGATCCACCGCGACGGACGGATCTTCGTCGCCGACCACAAGCACGGCATCCTGCTCCTCGACCCCGCCAAGGGCACCCTCACGGCCGTGGCGGCGCGCTATCGCACCGAGCGCTTCAAGGGGCCCAATGACCTTTTCTTCGCGAAGAACGGGGACCTGTACTTCACGGACCAGGGGCAATCGGGCCTGCAGGACCCTACGGGGCGCGTATTCCGCATGAGGGCGGAGGGCGGGATGGATTGCCTGATGGACACGGTGCCCAGTCCCAACGGCATCGTGATGAACCCGGCCGAGACTTTCCTTTACGTGGCCGCCACGCGCGGCAACTGCATCTGGCGCGGTATGGTGCTGCCCGACGGCGGCATCACGCGCGTGGGCAACTTCGTGCAGATGTCGGGCGGCTCCGGCCCCGACGGCTTGGCCGTGGACCAGGCGGGCAACCTGTTCGTCGCCCACGCCGGCATGGGGTGCGTGTGGATGTTCTCGCCGCGGGGAGAGCCCCTGCTTCGCATCGACTCTTGCGCCGGGCACATGACGACGAACGTCGCCTTCGGCGGCAAGGACAACCGCGACCTCTACATCACCGAATCCGAGACCGGCAGCGTGCTCGTGGCGCGGATGGAAATCCCCGGGGAGCCGATGCATTCGCATGCGGCGCGGTAGCGGCAAGATGCCTCGATGAGCGAAGGCGGCCCGCCCCGGAACCTGCTGCACGCGCTTCCGTGGGTGGTCGCGACGCTCATCGCCGTGCACGCGTGCATGGCCGTGACGCGCGTGACCGCCACGCTGTGGGCCCTGGACCAGGGCTACGGCGAATGGACCGTCGGCGTGCTGCTGAGCCTTTTCGCCGTCGCGCCCATCGCGATGTCGATGTGGGCCGGAAGGCTCGCCGACCGGTACGGCTTCCATCGCCCCGTGGCCGTGGGGGTCGGGATGGGCCTCGCGGGGTCGGTGATCGTGCTCGCGTACCCCTCGATGCCCACCGTGGCCATCGGGTGCCTGCTGACCGGCGGCGCCATCAGCACCGCCGCCGTGGCGATCCAGCGCGAGGCGGGGCTCATGACCGAATCCCCGCACGACCTCAAGCGGATCTTCAGCTGGATCTCGCTCGCCCCGGCGCTCTCCAACGCGATCGCGCCGATCACCGCGGGCATCCTCATCGACACGGCGGGCTTCCGGTGGACGTTCGCCTTCGCGGTGCTGCTGCCGATCGTCGCGTGGACGCTCGCCCGGCAGGTGCCGCGCCATCCGCCGGCCCCCCATCACGACGCCGCGGCCGCGCCCCCCGCCTGGCACTTGCTGCGCGAGGGGCCGCTGCGCAACCTGCTGCTGGTGAACGTGGTCCTCTCGACCTGCTGGGACGTGCACACGTTCGTGGTGCCCGTGGTCGGGCACGCGAAGGAGTTGAGCGCCTCGAGCATCGGGCTGGTGCTGGGTTCGTTCGCCGTCGCGGCCACCTTCGTGCGATTGGCCATCGTGCGCTTCGCCCGCCACCTGGACGAGCTGAAGGCGCTGCGTTCGGCGATGGTTCTCGCGACGGTGGTGCTGGCCGTCTACGCGTGGCTGCCGGGCACGGCCGGGATGGTGCTGGGGTCGTCCCTGCTGGGCATCGCGCTGGGTTCGGTGCAGCCCATGATCCTGAGCACGCTGCACCAGGTGACGCCGCGCGAACGCCACGGGCAGGCGCTGGGGCTTCGCATGCTGACCGTCAACGTGGCGACGGTGGCGATGCCGGTGGGCTTCGGGTTGCTGGCGAGCGCCTTCGTGGTGGCGGCGCCGATGTGGTTGATGGCGGGGCTGCTGGTGGCGGCGCAGTGGCCGGCGCAGTCGCTGCGGCGCAAGCGAGCATGAACGGAAGTCGATTGCCGGCCTTCATCCGACCCATGCGGATCACGCGGACTATCATGACGCCATGAACAAATTCGACGAAGCGATCGCCTTTTCCCAGTCCCACGAGATCCCCTGGCCGCGTGACCCCGGCGCCGACCCCTCGCGATGGGGCGTCCACCACGACGATCCGCCGCCCTTCAACCGCCTGCGCGGCCCCGTGCACCCGCGCGGCGGCGTCTCCGGCGTCATCCGCGTGCGCGGCGAGGAAGTGGCCGCCTGGGGCGAGCCCGACCGCGCGGACCAGACCTTCAGCGTGGCCAAGACCTACCTCGCGCTGCTCGCGGGCATCGCGCACGCGCGCGGCCTGCTGGATCCCGCCGAACGCGTCGGCGACCGCCTGCCCGGCATCGGTTTCGATTCCGCGCACAACCGCGCCATCACCTGGGAGCACCTCCTCACGCAGACGAGCGAGTGGCAGGGCGAGTGCTTCGGCATGCCGGACCAGGTGGAGCACTACCGCCGCGTCTCCCACGACCCCAAGCCGCCTGAGGGCAAGAAGGGCGATCCGCGCCCGCTGCGCGCGCCCGGCGGCTACTGGGAATACAACGACGTGCGCATCAACCAGTTCTCGCTCGCGCTGCTGCACCTTTTCAAGCAGCCGCTGCCGGAAGTGTTCCTCGAAAGCGTGCTGGAGCCGATCGGCGGCGGCCGGGATTTCCGCTGGGAAGGCTACGACGACGCGTGGGTCGAGTCGGGCGGCAAGCGCATCCAGTCGGTCCCCGGCGGCACGCATTGGGGCGGCGGCGTTTCCATCAGCGCCCGCGACCAGGCGCGCATCGGCCAGTTGCTGCTCGATGGCGGCGCGCACGAGGGAAGGCAGCTCCTTCCCGCCGAGTGGGTGCGGCGCATGCACACGCCCTGCGCCACGGCGCAGTTCTACGGCTGGCTCACGTGGCTCAACGCCGACGGGCGTCTCTACGCCGATGCCTCGCGCGCCAGCTGGTTCATGTTCGGTGCGGGCGGGCACACGGTGTGGATCGATCCGGATCACGATGCGGTGGTCGTCACGCGCTGGCTGGACGGAGCGCACTCGGCCGGCTTCGTGAGCCGCGTGGTGCAATCGTTCGCATGAAATCTCGCCTGGCCCGGGTTGCGGCCGCCGCGTCGGCAATCGGGATCGTGCTCATCGGCTGCGCGGCGGTGCCGCCGGCTGCGGACCCCGCATCGGACGCCCCCGAGCTCCGCGTCTCGAGAAAGGCGAGCGGCGAAGTCGCCGGAACCTACGCGGACGCCGTGGCGAAGTGGCGGACGGCGGAGGAGATCAACGAGTGGATCGGAGCGCAGTTCGAGTACGACCGGGATCGCGCGATGCAATTGTCGGAAACCCAGCGTGCCCGGGGCGCCACCGTAGCGATCCACGCCCCCGACGCCTTCTTCGCCAGCCCGACGGGCGTCTGCGTGGATCTCGCGCGCTTCGCGGTGGAGACCCTTCGCCTCGTCGATCCGAAATCGCGGCCCGTGTACGTCATGATCGAGTTCGATCCCTTCTACCTGTCCGGCAATGCGCTTCGCCGCCACTGGGTCGTGTCGTTCGAGCGGGACGGCATGCGCTACTTCTTCGCGGATTCCAAGCGACCCGGACACATTGCGGGGCCCTACGCCAGCACGCAGGCTTTCATCGACGACTATGCCGCGTACCGGGGAAGGCGAATCGTCGCGTTCAGCGAACGCGATTCGTACCAGCGCAAGCTGCGCAAGCCGGCCGCGCGGCAGGCCCGGAGCGAGCGTCCTTCGTAGCGGGCCTCGCGGTTGGGGGACAATGTCTCCATGCCCAATCCCCTCAAGCTTTCCGTCCTCGACCAGTCGCCCGCCGCCGCGGACAAGACGCAGGACCACGCCATTCGCGAATCCCTCGCGCTCGCGAAGCTTTGCGACGCGCTGGGCTACCACCGCTACTGGGTGTCGGAACACCACAACAGCGCCAGCATCGTCGGCACCGCGCCAGAGGTGCTCATGGCCGCCATCGCGGCGACCACCTCCCGCATCCGCGTCGGCAGCGCCGGCGTCATGCTGCCGCACTACGCCACGCTCAAGGTGGCCGAGCAGTTCCGCGTGCTGGAGGCCATCGCGCCCGGGCGCATCGACCTGGGGCTCGGCCGCGCGCCGGGTTCCGACCGCCTGACCGCCATGGCGCTCAATCCCAACCCGCAGGCGGCGGAGGATTTTCCGATCCAGGTCCAGGAGCTGGGCCTGTGGCTGCGCGGCGAACCGCTGCCGCCCGGGCACCCCTTCCGCCCGATCCGGGCGCACCCGCAAGGCCCCACGACGCCGGAGATCTGGATCCTGGGCAGCTCCGACTACGGCGCTCAGCTCGCCGCGCACTTCGGGCTTCCCTATGCGTACGCGTATTTCTTCACGGATGGGCGCGGCACGGAAGAGGCGCTCGCGCTCTACCGGCGCAACTACCAGCCGAGCGAACGGCATCCGCAGCCGATGGCCACGATCTGCGTGTGGGCGTTGGCCGCCGAAACCGAGGCCGAGGCGAGGCGCCTGCTGATGACGCGCGAGCACTGGCGCGTGGGCTTCGAGAAGGGCCTGCGGACGTCGCTCCTGTCACCCGAAGAGGCGGCTGCCCACCCTTACACCGAAGCGGAGCGGGCGATCATCCAGCGCCTGCGGGAACGCGCGATCGTGGGCACCGGCGAGCAGGTGGTGGCGAAGCTGCGCGCCCTCGCGGCCGATTTCGCGCTGGACGAGATCGTGGTCAACACCTGGACGCACGATCCGCTCGCGAGGCAGCGTTCCTACGAGCTGATCGCCGCGGCTCGCGACGCCTAGGCGGCATTCACAAGGTGACATCCAACGAGGATTCCGGTACTACCGCTTGACGGTACTACCGCTTGACGGTACTAGCGCGTAGCGGTAGCATCGACCGGTGATCCAGACCTTTGCCGACAAGGTGACCGCCGCCGTCTTCTCCGGCCTGCAAGTCGGCGGCTTCCGCCGGCCATCCAGGATACGGCCAGGCGAAAGCTCAAGTTGATCGACGCGGCATTGTCGCTGGAGAGTCTTCGCGTCCCGCCCGGCAACAGGCTCGAGGCATTGCGCGGGGAAAGAAAGGGCCAGTGGAGCATCCGGATCAACGACCAATGGCGCATCTGCTTTCGTTGGGAAGAAGGGGATGCCTTCGAGGTCGAGATCGTCGACTATCACTAGGGAATGGGCGAGATGACCATCAAGCGCACTGACATCGGGACTACGAAATTCGGCAACCTGCTTTCCGGTCGCCGGCTTGCGGCCGTGCACCCGGGCGAGGTTCTCCTCAAGGACTTCATCGAGCCCCTGGGGCTTACGCGCTATCGGGTAGCCAAGGCGATCGGGGTTCCGCAGCGGCGCATCGACGAGGTGTGCGCGGGCAATCGCGCGCTGTCGGCCGATACCGCCATCCGCCTGGGGCGATTCTTCGCTGTCGAGCCGCAGCTCTGGATGAATCTCCAGGCCCAGTACGACCTGGAGGTGGCCGAAGCGAACTTTCGAACGGCATCCGGCGTCGAGATCATCCCCTTGAAGGACGCGGCCTAGGGTTGCTCCCGCTTTGAGGGTCAACGCGGTCCATGCCGCGAGGCAGCATTCCTACGAACTGATCGCCGCCGCCAGCACGATGGGGTCGAGCGACGTCTCGTAGGCGCTCGCCGGCACGCCGTTCTTCCACGGCACCTCCACCGGATAGTCCTTCAGCAGGCAATCGTCCGGCAGGCATTCGATCGGCGTGAAGTCGCGGTGCGCGATGTATTCCGGCCGCTTGAAGCGGCGGATATGGTTGCTCACCGCGCACAGGCTCAGGTACACCGCCACGCGGTGGAAGGGGCTCAAGTTGCTGCCCGAAGCGTGCACCAGGCAGCTGTGGAAGAGGATCATCGAACCCGCCGGCCCCTTGGGGCTCACGATGCCGCCGTTCTTGCCGCCGGCGCGCTCGACCAGCTGCGCGATGAGCGCGTTGTCCACCGTCCACAGCGGGTAGCTGGTGGTGGTGAGGTCGTGCTTCGCCTCGATGACGCCCTTCTTGTGGCTCCCCGGGATGAACATGAGCGGGCCGTTGAACTCCGTCACGTCGTCCAGGAAGATCGCCACGTTCATGGCGCGCTCCGTGGGCATCTGGTCGTCGTTGAACCAGGTGCCGTAGTCCTGGTGCCACTGCCACACGTCGCCGTCGAAGGCGGCCTTGCCGTTGATCTTGAACTGGTGCATGTAGAGCTTCTCGCCGAAGAGATCCTCGACGGGCCCGACCATGCGCGGGTGGCGGGCGAGCCGCGCGAAGGGCTCGCTCACCATGTGCGCAGCGAAGTTGGTGCGCACCGCTTCCTTGCCCTTCTCGCGCACGTTGTAGGCCTCGCGGCGGGCGTAGAGTGCGGGTACCGCGTCCGTGAGCGTCTTCGTCTCCGCGGCGCTGAAGAGGCCGGGGAAGAACAGGTAGCCTTCGCGGTCGAATTGCGCGATCTGGTCGGGCGTGAGTTTCATGTCGTCTCTCCTCTCCGGCGCATTCTCGCCTATTTGGATTCGAGGGTGGTGACGCCATCCCAGTCCGAAGGCATCGAGAACGACTCGAGACGCGTGAGGAAGACACGGGCGACCGGGTCGTCCGGCCACCCCGTCGCGATCTCGCTCCAGCGCGCGCGGGCTCCGTGCCAATCCCCGCTGCTCCAGGCCGCCAGCGCCGCCTCGGTCTTCGCCACGAGCGCCGCGTCGGTGCATGGCGTGTAGAGCGGAACCGCCTGGCTGCGGCCCTTCACGCGCACGCGGTCGACGGGGCGCATCGGCATCGTGACGCCGGGCGCCTTCGCCACCGCGTCGCTCAGGAGGATGCCGGTGCCGTAGACGTTGTTCACGCCCTCCAGGCGCGAGGCGAGGTTCACCGCGTCGCCGATGGCGGTGTACTCGAAGCGCGCATTGCCGCCGAGGTTGCCGACGATGCATTCGCCCCGGTGCAGCCCGACGCGCATGCGCAGCGGCGGCCCGCCGCCCGCGGCCAGCTCGGCGGCGAAGCGCGCGGTGGCGGCCTGCATCTCGACGGCGGCCTCGAGCGCGCGCTGCGATTGCTGCGGGTCCGGCAGCGGCGCACCCCACAGGGCCATCACCGCGTCGCCGATGAACTTGTCCACCGTGCCGCCGTGGGCGATCACGATGTCCGTCATCTCGCCGAGATGGCGGTTGAGGAGGGCGGCCACCTGCTCCGCGGGGAGCTTCTCGGAGACGCCCGTGAAGCCCGCGAGGTCCGTGAAGACGATGGTGATGTCGAGCCGGTCGCCGCCCAGCTTGAGCTTGGAGGGGTCCGCGAGGATCTCGTCGACGAGGGTCGGCGACACGTAGCTCGCGAAGGCGCGGCGAAGGGCGAGGCGCCGCGCCTGCTCGCCCACGTAGCTGCGCGATCCTTCGCTCACGTAGGCGAGGGCGAGCGTGGCGATGGCCGCGCCCCCGGGTACCCAGAGCGATTGCCAGCGGAAGAGGGCGTAGCAGGCGCCGGCCACGCCTGCCGCGAGGGCGATGACGAGGGCGCCGCTTTTCCACGGATGCCACGGCCGCATCACGAGGCCCGCGGCGAAGGCGGCCAGGAGCACGAGCGCGATGCCGTAGGCGCGCGGGGCTTCCCGCCGCGACTCCCCGGCGATCATGTTGGCGATCATCGTGGCCTGTGTCTCCACGCCCGGGGTGAGCTGGCCGGTGCTCGCCGTGAACGGCGTGAAGAACATGTCCTGCTCGACGAGGTTCAGCTCCGGCGCGGTCGTGATCACGCGGCCCACGAGCACGATGTTGCCTTCCAGCACTTCCTTCCAGTTGGGCGAGAGCAGCTTCTCCGGATCGAGCAGCCGGTGATAGGGGATCGTCGTGAAGGTCTGCGGTCCGCCCAGGTAGCGGATGCGGTCGTTCTCCGTCACCGACAGGTTCCTGGCGATGCCGGGGTTGGCGCGGTCGAAGGCCGTCACCGCCGCGAGCCAGAACGCGCCCTGCGAGACCGGCATGCGGCGCAGCACGCCGTCCGGGTCCGTCTGCACGGAAGCGAGGCCCGTGACGGCGCCGGCTTCCTGGAAGGCCTTGATCGGATCGGCGCGCACCCACTGGCGCGCGTGCGTGGTCTCGCGGTACTCGAGCGCGGCGGCGAGCACCACGGGCGCACCGAAGTCCTTGATCGACTTCGCGAAGACCTCGTCCTCGGCCGCATCCCGCGAACGCTCCGAGAAGACGACGTCGAAGGCCACGAGCGAGACGCCCGCTTCCTTCAGCTTGTCGAGGAGCTTCGCGTGCGTACTGCGCGGCCAGGGCCACTGCTGCCCGAGGGCGCCCATCGACTCCTCGTCGATGGCGACGAGCGTGATGGGCAGGCTCGCTTCTCCCGGCGCGGTGAGGACGGTGAGGACGTCGAAGCCCTTGAGTTCCAGCGACCGCCAGGCACCCCAGACGGAGAGCAGGATGCCGACGGCGGCCGCGACGAGCACGGGCCACGGGCGGCCCGCGCCGAACCAGGCCCGCCAGCCGGCGGTGGTGCCGTAGTCCGGGTCGTCGGGCGAGAGCTTCGACACGCGCTAGAAGCGGTAGCGCGCGTCGATGACGTACGATTCGCTCGCCGTCTTGCTGCCGAGGTTGCCCGCACCCGCGCCCAGGATGAGGCGCTTGTCCTGCGTCTCCCAGAACACCGCCACCGTGCCGGTCGTGTCCGTGGGAAGCCGCAGCGTGTTCTCGCGGTCCGCGAAGCGCTCGGAGCGGTACACGGCCATCGCGCTCAGGTAGACGCGCCACGGGGAGACCCAGGTGACGCCGATCGTACCGAGGTTCTTCGGGACAAAGGGCACGCGCGCGTCGTTCGTGTCGCTCACGATGTTGCCGGTATCGTCGCGCACGAAGATCGTCGCGCGGTTCTTCGTGTGGGCGTAGCGGGCCGCCACGGACCACTCGCGCGAGAGCATGTGGTTGAACGCGATGGCGCCCGTCTCCACGCGGCCCGCGTCGAAATCCGGCGTGCCTTCGAGCAGGTCCGAGTTGTTCACGTTCACGAGCTGGGCGTTGCGAAGCAGCTCCACGAACTGGATCTGCGGCACCGGGATGCGGAAGCCGAGCTTGCCCAGGTTCGTCACCTTGTTGTTGTCGTAGGCGAGCGAGAAGTGCGTGCCGTTGCCCGCCTCGAGGAAGGCCTGAACCGCCGAGCGCTCGCCCTTGCCGCCGGAGGCCACCAGCCGGTCGTCGAGGGGAATGCCCGCCGTGGCCACGGGGGCGATGGTGCTCGTGGAGACGGGCTGCAGCCAGCGTTGCCAAGCCGCGCGCACGCCGTAGCGCCCCGGCGTCCAGGCGAGGCCGAAGCGCGGGTTCCATTCCGTCTTCGTCGATTCGCCGCCCTGCTGGTCGAAGGAGGGGATCGTCGCGCCGCCGAACTGCAGCACCGTCGTGGTGAACTGGTCGATGCGCTGCTCGAAGCGTTGCCAGAAGATGTCGGCCTGGCCCGAAAGACCCGGGACGATGTCGCGCACGTACGAGGCGTAGCCCTGCTTCGATTCGACGCGCGCGTCCTGGTCCACCTGCTGGCCGTAGCCGACGAGGCCGACCGACGAATCGAACACGCCCACCTGCTGCAGCGAGCCGGAGCGCCGGTCCTTGGCGCGCTCGAAGCCGACGGAGAAGTGATCGGCAGGCGTGAAGTCCATCGAGTGCCGGGCCTGGATGTCCTCGGGCCGGAACTTGAAGCCGGAGTTCGCGGCGGCGGCGGAGTTGAGGTCCGCGCTGAAGATTACGTAGTTGTCGAAGACCTGCTCCTCGCGCGTGCGGCCGGCCTTGAGCCAGGTCATCGAGGTGGGCGAGAAGCGGTAGCGCAGGCCGAGATCGATCCGGTCCTTGTCCTGCGAGCCGAAGGTGGCGCTGTCGTCTCGCAGCACCACGTTGTCGCGGAAGCGCGTGGCATAGGCGAAGACGCCCAGGTTCTCGGTGAGCGCGCTGCCCAGGCCCACGGCGTAGAGCTCGGCGCGGCGGTCGCCCGTGAGGCTCGTCGTCGTGCCGTCGGGGGCGGTGTTCCGGTTGGCCGTCGTGCCGTTGGCGCCCTCCACGTCGAGGTACCAGGCGCTGCGGCCGAAGACGTCCGCCAGGCCGTTCAGGCGGATGTACGGGTTCGTGAGGCGGTCGTCGTCGCGGTTGTAGGTGGCGCCCAGCGTGCCGTAGGCGCCCGTGCGCGGCATGAGCGTCGAGAAGCGGTTGCTGCCGCCGAAGGCCGTCGGGTCCGTGAGGAAGCCCTGCAGCAGCTCGGAGTTGCGGTTGTACTCGCCCGAATACCGGTCGGCGAGGAAGAGGTGGCTCGAGGCGAGGTACGGGCTGTAGGACTGCTGCGCGACCTCCAGGGCCCAGCTCTCCAGGCCGAAGAACGCGAGCGAGTAGCCCAGGTTCGTCGTGCCCTGCTGGTTGTTGGCCACCTGGTTGAGCGACTTGAGGTACGGCAGGCGTTTCAGCGCCTCGCGCGAGGCATCCACCGCGTCGCCGGCCCGGAAGAGGTCCGTGTAGACCTGCGTGAGGAAGAGGTACGGCAGCGGGTCCTTGTCGTCGAGCGCGGCCGCGTCCTTGAACGTGGCGATGGCGTCGGCGTGGCGGCCGAGCTGGTAGTAGGCGACCGCCGTGTACGTGCGGGCGCGGGCATAGCGCGGCTCGAGCACGCCGGCGCGAAGCAGGGCCTCGAGGCCGCCCTCGGCGTCGCCCTGCTTGATGCGCAGGAGGCCCAGGCCGGTGAGCGCGACGTAGTCGGCGGGGTTGGCGGCGAGGGCCTTGTCGAAGGCGGCCTGCGCCTCGCCAAAGCGGTTGGCGAAGGTCTCCAGCGTGCCGCGCTCGCCCTGGTAGCCAGCGCCGGCCGGGTTGAGCTCGATCGCCTTGGCGAGGCTCGCGCGGGCGGGCGTCGTGTCCTCGCGCTCGTTCTGCGCGCGGCCCAGGGCGAACCAGCCGCGGTCATCGGCGGGGGCGGCCGTCGTGGCGCGCGTGAAGGCCGTGAAGGTCTTCGGGATGTCGCCGTCGCGGCGGGCCACCTCGCCTTCGGCCACGAGGATGCCCGCGGTCTCGGCGCTGCGCGGCTGGGCGACGGTCTTCCTCGCCTCGTCGGCCTTGTCGGCCACGAGTTGCGTGGTGGCGAGCTGCCCGAGCAGTTCGGGATCGCGCGGGTTGGCGGCGAGGCCTTCGCCCAACGTCGCGAGGGCGCGCGCGGTCTCGCCGGCGACGAGGTCCAGGTCGGCGAGGAGGCCGTAGACGGCGGGCGTTCGCGTCCCGCGGGCCTTCTCGGCGTTGAGTTCGCGGCGGGCGCCGGCCAGGTCGCCCTGCGCGATCGCATCCAGCGCCGAGCGCACGGCGGGCGAGCCCTTGGCCGCCTCGGCGTAGCGGCGCGGATCGACGGCGTAGGCGTTGACCCACTGCACGCGGTCCTTCGGGTTCACGAGGGCCACCTTCACGGGCGCCTTGCCCTGCTCCGCGACCGCGGCCTCGTTGCTGCCCACCGTCACGCTGCCCTGGGGGTTCGACAGCTCCACGGTGCCGGAGAGGACGGCGAGCATCGTCTTGCCGGAAGGATCCACTTCCAGCTCCCACTCCGTCCCGCGGATGGCGGCCGTGGCGTTGGGCGTGTCGATCACGACGTTCCCCGCCTTGGCCTTGCTGTTCATCCAGGCGCGCCCGCCCTTCAGCTCGAGGCGCGTCGGGGCGCCGGCCGCCGACTCCTTGATCTGCAGCATGCTGTTCTGGTTGAGGCGCAGCTGCGTCTGGTCGCTCATGAGCAGCGCCATGGTGCTGCTGTCGCCGGTGCGCACGAAGGCCCCGCCCTTGAGCTTCTGCTTCACCATCGCCGGGCGCCAGTCGCCCGAGCCCGTCTCGCGGGCCTCGCCCTTGCCGGCGAGGCTTACCACTTCAGCGTCGTTGGCGAGGGCCGGGGAGGCGAGCCCCGCGAGGGCGAGGGCCGTGGCGATGAGGCGCAGGGCAGGGCGCGAAGGACGGGCGGAGCGGGTGCGAGCACGCATACGGAGAGCCTCGGCATGGGCCGGCGG
The DNA here is from genome assembly GCA_016711875.1 of Betaproteobacteria bacterium. GTDB lineage: Bacteria > Pseudomonadota > Gammaproteobacteria > Burkholderiales > Usitatibacteraceae > FEB-7. The sequence continues at coordinate 34,441 of JADJSD010000011.1, forward strand.
ACGCCGGCCGAACCCGTAGCTTAGCGCCCGCCCCGCTCGCGGGCCATCCCGGGAAGCCGGGACAGGGACATGGCCGCCGGCTTCAGCGACCCTTGAGGGCGATGCGGTAGATGGCGTTCGCGTGGTCGTCCGAGACGAGCAGCGCGCCATCGGGCATCACCTGCACGTCCACCGGGCGGCCCCAGGCCTTGTCGGCGGCGGCGTCGAGGAACCCCTCGGCGAACACCGCGTGCTCGACGACCTTGCCGCCTTCCACCTTGGCGCGCATCACGCGGTAGCCGCTCTTCTTCGAGCGGTTCCACGAGCCGTGCTCGGCGATGAAGGCCTGGTTCGCGTACTCGGCCGGGAACATGGCGCCGGTGTAGAAGCGCATCCCCAGGCCCGCCACGTGCGCGCCGAACTTCTGCGCGGGCGGAGTGAACTCCGCGCACTTCTTCCCCTTGGCGAAATCCGGGTCGGCGATCTCGCCGGCGTGGCAGTGGGGAAAGCCGAAGTGCATCCCGGCCCGCGGCGCATGGTTGAGCTCGTCGGGCGGGATGTCGTCGCCCATCATGTCGCGGCCGTTGTCGGTGAACCACAGCTCCTTCGTGACCGGGTGCCAGTCGAAGCCCACAGTGTTGCGCACCCCGCGTGCGAAGACCTCCATCGCGCTGCCGTCGGGCTTGATGCGCGTGATGGATGCATACGGTTCCTCGCGGTCGCACACGTTGCAGGGCGCGCCCACCGGCACGTAGAGCCAGCCGTCCGGGCCGAAGCGGATGAATTTCCAGCCGTGGTGACGGTCGCCGGGGTACTTGTCCGTGACGAGCACGGGCTTGGGGGCGCGGGGCAGCTGCGATTCGATCGCGTCGTAGCGCCAGATGCGGTTCACCTCGGCCACGTAGAGGTTGCCGTCCTTCATCGCCACGCCGTTGGGCATGTTGAGGCCGCTCGCGATCGTGACCGTCTCGAGGGCCTTCTTGCCATCGTGGCGGATCGCGTACACGTTGCCCGCTGAGCGCGTGGAGACGAAGAGCCAGCCTTTCTCCCCCAGGGCGAGCGACCGCGCGTCCTTCACGTTTTCCGCGAAGAGCGTGATCTCGAAGCCGGCGGGCAGCTTCACGCGCTCGATGGGCGGGGCGGCCACGGCCGGCGCGGCGGCCAGGGCGAAGGCGAGGGCGAGACGGGCGAGAGGTGTCATGGAGGTCGGGTAGTATGGGGCGATGACATTCTATGGCATGGCGGCGAGGGGTCGGGCGTGGGTTCTTGCGGCCCTCGTGTCCGTGCTGGCCGCCTGCGGCGGCGGTGGCGGTGGCGGCGCAGGTCCCTCATCGACCCCGCCGGGGGGGCCTCCTGCCGTTTCGACGGCGTTCGAGATCGCTTCCGTCGAGACGGGCATGACCTATGGCGTGCAGGTCTGGCTTCCGGCCGGTTACGACGCCGCCGGCCCGCTTCTCCCGGCGATCTACGCGACGGACAGCGAGTACCGCTTCACGACGCTCACGTCGGTGCTGCAGGCATCGCGGCGGCGGGCGATCCTCGTCAACGTGGCGGCGATGTCGTCGGCGCGGCGGTTCGTCGACTTCACGATGCCCGGCGCCGAGGCCTACCACCGGTTCCTCACCCGCGAGCTCATTCCCTTCGTCGAGGCGCGCTGGCGCGTCGACGGCGCGAAACGCACCCTTTCGGGCCATTCGCTCAGCGGGCAGTTTGCGCTCTACGCCCTCTATCTCGAGCGCCCCGAAGCCCGCTTCTTCAGTTCGATCGTCTCTGGGGACGGCTCGTTCTGGTACACGCCCGACGGCCGGTATGTTCCGTCCCTGGAGGATCCGGTGCGGATGGAGCAGGCGATGCGCGACCGCAGTCGCCTGCTTCCGGTGAGCCTCGTCATCGCCGGGGCCGGCGTCGGCCCCAACGCGGTCCAGGGCACGATGCTCCACGACTTTCTCGCCGGTCGGGGCTACGAGGGACTTCGCCTCGCGAACCTCAACTACAACCTCGCACACATTCCGATGGACGGCCCTTCGTTCGGCGACGCGCTGAACTTCATCTACGGGCCCGTGAACTAGCGCCGCTCAGGGCCTGGCGCGTCCCGGCGGCGCGAGGATCTTGTCCATCGCCGCCGCATCGAATCCGCGCATGCGCATGTCGCCCACGATGATGAGCGGCAGCGTGCGCCCGCCGAACTCCCGGAACTCGCGCATGCCGTCCTCGGCGACCTCGACGTCGATCTCGCGCACCTCCATGCCCTTCTGCGCGAACCAGGCGCGCGCGCGCTTGGACACGGGGCACCATTCGGCCGAGTACATCGTGATGGCGATGGTGCCCGGAGCGACCGTGGTGGGAGGCGGCGCGCGGCGGATCACCTCCGTCCAGTTGTCCACCTGCGCCGGGCCGGCATGGGACTGCAGGCCCACCTTCACATCCTTGAGCTTGGCGTCATCCGGCGGGCGGTCGCCGTAATGGGTGCGGCCGTCGGGCCCGGTCCACTTGTAGACCTGGGCGGCGGCGGGCAGGGCAGCGAGGGCGATCAGCAGCAGGACGAACGGTCGGAACGGCACGGGGTACCTCCTCTCGGAAGCGATTCTACGCACTCACGAAGCGAAGTTCCGAGGCGGGGACGGAAAGGCCCACGCGGGTGCCCGCGGCGATCGGCAAGCGGCCGCGCTCGTGCGGGACGTCGGCGGTGACGAGTGCCTGGCCCACGCGGATCTCGTAGCGCAGGAATTCGCCCAGGAACTCCGAGCCCTCGACGGCGCCGTCCAGCCGCAACGCGCCCTCGGAAGGCGTGCGGCCGTCGCCATCGAAGTGCACCGCGTGCGGCCGGAAGGCGAGGTCGCTGCCTTCGGACGGCAGGTCGAGGTTCGGGGGAGGTCCACTTCCCCGATCTGGGTGGACGCGAAGCGCAGCCGGTCGCCCTCGCGCCGGAACTGGCCCGGGAAGAGGTTCACCGAGCCCACGAACTGCGCCACGAAACGGTTCGCCGGGTGGTCGAAGAGCTCGATGGGCGTGCCGACCTGCTGGATGACGCCCTGGTCCATCACGGCGATGCGGTGGCAGGTGGTGAGCGCCTCTTCCTGGTCGTGCGTCACGAAGATCGTCGTGATGCCCAGGCGCTTCTGGAGCTTCACCAGTTCCTGGCGCGTCTGCACGCGCAGCCTCGCGTCCAGGTTCGACAGCGGCTCGTCGAGCAGGAGCACCTGCGGCTCGATGGCGAGCGTGCGCGCGATGGCCACGCGCTGCTGCTGGCCGCCGGAGAGCTGGCCCGGGCGGCGCTTGCCGAGGGCGGAAAGCCCCACCAACTCGAGCGCCGCGGCCACCTTCTCGCGGATCTTCTCGCGCGGGAACTTGCGCTCCTCCAGGCCGAAGGCGACGTTCTGCTCGACCGTCATGTGCGGCCACAGGGCGTAGTTCTGGAACACCATGCCGACGTTGCGCTTCCAGGGCGGCGTGCCGGTCACGTCCTTGCCGCCCACGAGCACGGAGCCGTGGCTGTGCTGGTTGAAGCCCGCGATGAGGCGAAGGAGCGTGCTCTTGCCCGAGCCCGAGGGGCCGAGGAGCGCGAAGAACTCGCCGGGCTCGATGGAGACGGTGATGTCCTTGAGCACCTGGGTCGTGCCGAAGGACAGCGCGACGTTGCGGATGTCGACGCCGACCGGGGTCATGGCTTGCCTCCCGTGGGGTTCTGCGGCGCGTTGGCCGCGACGAAGCGATGCGACAGGTACGTGCCCACGGCGACCAGCACCACGGCGATGACGCCCAGGGCCGCGCCGGGGCCGCGCCCCGCGATCGACTGCATGTAGAGATAGATGCCGTAGGACATGGGCGCGAGGCTCTCGCGGCTGGTGAGCAGGATCGTCTCGGAGATCTCCACGGCCGCGGTGATGAAGCTGGTGACGAAGCCCGCGAGGATGCCGCCCGCCATGAGCGGCACCACCACGCGCCGGATCGTGCGCCAGCGGTTGGCGCCGAGGTTCTCGGCGGCCTCCTCGAGCGAGGGGTGCACCTGCTGCAGCGCCGCCATGCACGATCGCAGCGCGTAGGGCAGGCGCCGCACCGCGTAGGCCAGCACGAAGATGAGCCAGCTCGCCGTGAGCGCGCCACCGCCGAAGGGCAGTTCGATGCCGCGGAAGGTGCGCAGGTAGCCGATGCCCAGCACGACGCCCGGCATCGCGAGCGCCACGGTGACGAGGTGATCCAGGAGGTGGCGGCCGGGCAGGGCCGTGCGCAGCACGATGTAGGCGATGGCGGTGCCGATGATCACGTCAAAGAGCGCCGCCAGGCCGCAGTAGAGGAAGGTGTTCCAGATCATCCGCGTCGAATCCTCGAACACGGTCGCGTAGTGGGCGAGCGTGAACTGCTCCGGCAGCACGGTGAAGCTCCAGACTTTCGAGAACGAGAGCAGCAGGATTCCCAGGTGCGGCGAAAGGACGAGGAAAAGCACCGCCGCGATCCAGCCGTAGGCGAGGACGCCCTGCCACGGCGTGAGCCGGCGGCGCGGTGCCATGGCCCCGCCGCGCGAGACCACGGCGTAGTCGCGCCGCTTCACGAACCACCACGAGCCCGCCATCGCCGCGATGGAGAACACGACGAGGATCACGCAGATCACGTAGCCGATGGGGTCCTCGATGCCGATGGAGGTGACGCGCAGGTACGCCTGCGGGGCGAGCATGTTCGTCACGTTGAGCACCAGGGGCGTTCCCAAGTCGTCGAACACCTTGATGAAGACGAGCGAGGCGCCGGCCACGTAGCCGGGAAGCGCGAGCGGAAAGACGATGCGCGAGAAAAGCCGCCAGCCGGAGCTGCCCAGGTTCTGCGCCGATTCCTCCATCGACGAATCGATGTTGGCGAGCGCCGCCGAGAGGTTCAGCAGGATGAAGGGAAAGTAGTGCAGCGTCTCGACGAAGATGACGCCGTTGAGGCCTTCCATGAGCGGCAGCGTGATGCCGAAGGCGTCCTTCAGGATGAGGTTGACGGACCCCGAGCGCCCGAAGAGCAGCTGCATGGCCGAGGCGCCCACGAAGGCGGGCATCACGAGGGGCAGCACGCCCAGGGTCTGGATGAGGATCGCGCCGCGGAACTGGAAGCGCACCGTGAGGTAGGCGAGGGGCACGGCGATGAGCGTGGCGAAGGCGACCGTCAGGCCGGCCACGTACAGGCTGTTCGCGAAGGACTCCCGCATGAGCGAGATCTGCGCGAACGCCGCGAAGTGCGCGAGGGTGAAGCCGCCCTGGCCGTCGGCGAAGGCGGTGACCACCACCGCCGCCACCGGGACGATGAGGAATGCGACGAGGAAGGCCGCGATCGCGAGGGCGACCGCGGCGACCGCGGGGGACGTGCGGGTCAAGCGGGCGTCACTTGGCGCCGTTCGCCAGCTCGACCGCCTTCGCGTAGTTGGCCTTCACCTTGGTGGCCCACTCCTCCTCGACCTTCGCCTTGGCCTTGGAGGCCTCGGCGTCCGTCTTCTTGGCCTTGAAGAGGGCGAGAAGCTGCTTGTCGGCGGCCTGCTTCTCGTCGACGACGGGCGTGAGCACGAGCTTGCGGGCTTCCTCGAGCGCCGGGCTCGGCTTGCCGCCGAGGCGCTTCTCCGCATCCAGGATGGCCTTCGTCGCGGCCACGAGCTCCTTGTGCCGGAAGGTGACCATCTGGTCGAACATCGAGAGCACCACGTAATAGCGCGATTCCGACAGGTTCGAGTCGAAGTTCACCTTGGCCTGGATCTTCCCGCCGAAGGGGTTCGGGTAGCCGGCCGGGGCCTTCGCGTAGATCGAGGGCAGCACCGGCAGGCGGCTGATCTCCTTCTGCAGCAGGAGCGTCTGGCCTTCCTCGGAGAGCGTGAACTCGATGAAGCGCTTGCCGCCTTCCGGGCTCTTGCTGCCGTCGACCAGCGCGATGTTGGCCGGAACGATCGCGGTGACCGACGGATAGACGAACTCGACGGGCATGCCGGAATTCTTCGCGGCGAGGCCGAAGAAGTCGATCACCAGGCCGATGCCGAACTGGCCGTTCGAGACGCCGTCGGGCACGCCGAAGCTGCGCTCGGTGATGGCCGCGCAGTTGCCGGTGATGGCGAGCATCTGCGCCCAGCCCTTGGTCCAGCCCTCGCCCTGCAGGATCGTTTCGACCGTGAGGTGCGTGGTGCCCGAGCGCGACGGGCTCGAGATGGCGAGGTGGCCGAAGTACACGGGCTTCACGAGGTCCGCCCACTCCTTCGGCTCCGGGACGTTGTTCGCCTTCAGGTAGCGCGTGTTCCACATGAGGCCGTAGCCGGCGAGGGCCTGTCCCCGGTAGAAGCCTTCCGGGTCGTTCACCGGGTAGTTGCCGACCTTGGCGGGAATGGCCGGATTGCCCGGGCCGATCTTCGCGAGGAGCTTCGCGCTCGAGAGCACCTCGAAGGCATCCGGCGCGGAGGCCCAGAAGACCTCGGGACGCGAGCCCGCGGGCTGCTCGCGCACGTACGCGATGCCGGCGGCCGTGTTCTTGTTCAGGATCTCGAGCTTGTCGCCGGGGTACCTGGCCTCGAACGCCTTCTTGTAGGCCGTGGTGAGTTCCTTCGGGAACGAGGTCACGACCGTGACCGTGTCGGCCAGGGCTGAAAGGGGGACGAGCGTGGCGGCGAGGGCGAGCGCGATGCGCCGGGCCGGGGGAAATGTCATGGGGACTCCTCGGGGATGAACGGAACTGCTGACAGCGGTCGGTTTTTTGGGAATGATTCTAGCAGTCCACGTGTTGGTTTCGATTGCAATTGTCCTTGTGCTGCGCTGCACAGGGGCTTTCTGGAGCCCGTGCTAACTTTTCCCGCATGAACCCCGGTCCCACCCGACTGCCATGGCCGTGAAGCCCGCCGACCCGCGCCTGAGGAGCGTCGCCGAGATCCTCGACGACCCCTCGGCCCATGCGGCGCTCTTCGACGCCTTTCCGAGCCTCGTCTGGTGCGCGGACGCGGAGGGCGGCTGCACGTTCGTGAACCAATCCTGGGCCGATTACACGGGCCGCAGCCTCGAGCGCGAGCGCGGCCCCGGCTGGCTCGAGTCGGTCCATGCCGACGACCGGCCGGGCCTGGGGCGCCTGTGGACGGAGGCGTTCGGCCTGCGCGGGCGACTCGAATCGGAATTCCGGCTGCGCCGTGCCGACGGCGAGTACGGCTGGGTGCACCTGTCGGCGGAGCCCGTCTCGGGCGACGACGGGCGCCTTGCCGGCTACCTGGGCACCTGTCACGACATCAGCGAAAGGCGGGACGCCGAACTGTCGGCGCGCGCCAAGGAGGGCGAGATCCGCACCCTGGCCGACAACGTGCCGGTGCTCATCGCCTACTTCGCCGCCGAGAACCTTCGTTGCATCTTCGCCAACAAGTCCTACGCCCGGATGTGGGGCTGGGACGAGCAGTCCATCGTCGGGCGCACCGTTCGCGAGGTGATCGGCGAGGAGGGCTATGCCGAGATCGGCCCGCACATCGACCGCGTCGTGAAGGGCGAGACGGTCACCTACGAGCGTCCCGTCAAGGCGGCCGACGGCACGCCGCGCGTGCTGGAGGTGAACCTGCTGCCCCAGTTGTCGGAATCGGGCGAGGCCATCGCCGCGTTCGTGCTCATCAGCGACATCACGCGCCATCGCCTGGCCGAGCAGGCCGTGCGCGAAAGCGAGGAGCGGCTGCGCAAGTTCTCCGACGCGACCCACGAGGGCATCGTCTTCCACGACAAGGGCATCATCACCGACTGCAACGACGCCGCCCTGCGCCTGGCGGATTGCCGGTACGAGGACATGGTCGGCCAGCCCGTGCTCGCCTTCGTGCCGCCGGACGGCCGCGACCTCGTGATGAACAACATCCGCATGGGCTTCGAGCGCCCGTACGAGGGGGAATTGCTCACGAAGACCGGGCGCCGCGTGCCCGTGGAGTTCACGGGCAAGGTGATGCCCTTCAAGGGGCAGCAGTACCGCATGACGGTCGTGCGCGACATCAGCGACCGCAAGGAAGCCGAGGCCCGCATCCAGTTCCTCGCGCACCACGACGTGCTCACGGGGCTGCCCAACCGCACGCTCCTCATGGACCGCCTCGAGTTCATCCTCGCCTCGGCCCGCCGGCGCGACTCGAAGGTGGGCGTGATCTTCCTGGACCTCGACAATTTCAAGACGGTGAACGATTCGCTGGGCCACGCCGCGGGCGACGCGCTGCTGCGCGTGGTGGCGAGCCGGATCGAGGACGCCCTGCGCAGCGTGGACGTGGTCTCGCGCCTGGGCGGCGACGAATTCCTCGTGGTGCTGCCGGATCTCGACAGCGAGCAGGCACCCGTCGCGGTGGCCGAAAAGCTCCTCGCGGCGGTGTGCGAGCCGGTGATGGTCGAGGGCCAGAGCCTCACCGTGAGCCCGTCGATCGGCATCGCCGTCTTCCCGCGCGACGGCAACAATGCCGATACGCTCATCATGAACGCGGACGCGGCCATGTATCTCGCCAAGGACCGCGGCCGGGCCAACTACCAGTTCTTCAGCCAGCGGCTCTCGCAGGCGGCCTTCAACACGCTCTCCCTCGAGGCGCGGCTGCGCGAGACGATCCGGGACGAGGGCTTCGTGCTGCACTACCAGCCGCAGGTGCGCGTGGACACCGGCCGGCTGGTGGGCATCGAGGCGCTGGTGCGCTGGCCGCAGGCCGACGGCGCGATGGTGATGCCGAACGACTTCATTCCCGTGGCGGAGCAACGCGGCCTCATCATGCCGATCGGGGCGTGGGTGCTGCGCACCGCCTGCCGCCAGAACCGCCTGTGGCAGAACGCGGGATTGCCGAAGGTGCCGATCGCCGTGAATCTCTCGGCCATCCAGTTCAAGCAGAAGAACCTCGTCGAGGAGGTCCAGAAGGTCCTCGCCGAGACGGGCCTCGAGCCCGCGTGGCTCGCCTTCGAATTGACGGAAGGCATGCTCGTCGCCGAGACGCCCGATCTCAAGCGCACGCTCGAGGGACTGCAGGCCCTGGGCGTGAAGCTCGCGATCGACGATTTCGGCACGGGCCACTCGTCGCTCGCGCACCTGAAGCGCTGGCCCATCGACAAGCTGAAGATCGACCGCACGTTCGTGCGCGACGTGCCCGGCGACGCCGACGCCTCGGCCATCACGGGCGCGGTGGTGGACCTCGCGCGGAACCTCGGGATCACCGTCATCGCCGAGGGCGTCGACCACGAGGCCCAGGTGCAGTTCCTGCTGGAGCGCGGTTGCGAGGAGATGCAGGGCTACCTCGTCGCGCACCCGATGCCCGCGGCCGACATGGCCGCATTCCTCGCCGAGCGCCGGTTCGACCCCGACGCGCCGACCGCCTCCGTCCCACGGAGCGCCTGACGGCATCGGGTACCATGCGTCGGTTCCCGAGGAGACCGACCATGGCCGACGCAACCGACGACAGGAAGAAGCCCGAACCCGCCCCGCCCACGGACCGCCTTTCCATCACGCGGCACCGCATGATCCTCGGCGGGCGGGAGATCGCCTACACCGCCACCTGCGGCACGCTCGTGCTGCGCGAGGAATCGAGCAAGGACGGCAAGGCCGAAGTCGACAGGCCTCGGGCCAGCGTGTTCTTCGTCGCGTACACGCTCGATGGCGCCGAGCCGGGCGCGCGGCCGGTCACGTTCTCCTTCAACGGAGGGCCGGGCTCGAGCTCGGTGTGGCTGCACCTGGGGTTGCTGGGGCCGAAGCGCGTGCTGCTGGACGACGAGGGGCGCGCGCCGCCGCCGCCGGGCCGGCTGGTGGACAACGAGTTCTCGCTCCTCGACCGCTCGGACCTCGTCTTCGTCGACCCGGTCGGCACGGGCTTCAGCCGCATGGCCGAGGGCGAGAAGGTCGACGAGTTCCACGAATACCAGCGGGACCTGGAGAGCGTCGGCGAATTCGTGCGGCTGTGGTGCTCGCGTTACGGGCGCTGGTCGAGCCCCAAGTACCTCATCGGCGAGAGCTACGGCACGACCCGCGCCGCGGGCCTCGCGGGGCACCTGCTCGAGCGCTGCGGCCTGTACCTCAACGGGATCATGCTGGTGTCGTGCGCGCTCGACTTCTCGCATTTGCGATTCGACACCGGCAACGACCTGCCGCCGGTGCTTTTCCTGCCGACCTACGCCGCGACGGCCTGGTACCACAAGCGCCTCTCGCCCGAACTGCAGGCGAAATCCCTTCGCGGGCTCCTCGACGAGGTGGAAGCCTTCGCGGGCGGCGAGTACGCGCGAGCGCTGTTCCAGGGGGCGCGGCTGCCTGCGGCCGAGCGGGCAGCCATCGCGAAGCGCGTGGCCTCGTACACGGGCCTCGCGCCCGGATACGTCGAGCGCACGAACCTGCGCGTGCAGATCCACCGCTTCTGCAAGGAGTTGCTGCGCGAGGAGGGGCGCACCGTGGGCCGGCTCGACAGCCGTTTCACGGCTTTCGATCGCGATGCGGCCGGCGAGCACAGCGAGTTCGACCCGGGCTTCTCGGAAATCTACGGGGCCTTCGCGGCGACGATGAACGACTATGTCCGCCGCACGCTGGCGTTCGAGTCGGACGCGCCCTACGAGGTGCTGAAGGGCCTGTACCTCAAGTGGGGCTGGCGGGATTTCGCCAATCGCTACGCCTCCATCGGCGAGACGCTGCGCAAGGCGCTCGCCATGAACCCGCACATGCGCGTGCTGGTGGCGAACGGCTACTACGACCTCGCGACGCCGCACTTCGCGAGCGACTACACCTTCGACCACCTGGCGCTTCCCGAGGCGCTTCGCGGCAACTTCAGCGTCGGCTACTACGAGGCCGGGCACATGATGTACGCGCAGAAGGCCTCGCTCGATAAGCTGGCGTCGGCGCTGAGGTCATTCGTCTCGCTCTAGGCCGGGTAAAAGGGGGCGCCCCCTTTTTCACCTGTCCCCTTTTTCACCTGTCCCCGATTTTCAGGCCTCCTGGCGCGCGAGCGCCCAGGCGACATGCTCGCGCACGAGCGCGCTCGGGTGATTCGCGCGGCTGCGCAGCGCCGAACGCGCGGCGTCGGAGCGCGGCGCGTTGCCCAGCGCTACCGCGATGTTGCGAAGCCACCGCTCGTGGCCGATGCGCCGGATGGCCGAACCCGCGAGGCGAGCGTCGAACTCGACCGCGGTCCAGGCGAACAGGGAGGCGAGCGAAGCCCCGTCGAGCCCGTTGCGCACCTCGGCGAAATCGGGAAGCGCCGCCGCGCGCGCCCACTTGTTCCACGGGCAGGCGAGCTGGCAATCATCGCAACCGTAGATGCGGTTGCCCAGCAACGGGCGCAGGCCCTCGGGGATCGATCCCTGGTGCTCGATGGTGAGGTACGAGATGCACAGGCGCGCGTCGAGCTCGTAAGGCGCGACGATGGCGCCCGTGGGGCAGGCGCCAAGGCACGCCGTGCACGTGCCGCAATGCTCCGCGACCGGTGAGTCCGGCTCGAGCGCGAGACCGGTGTAGATCTCGCCCAGGAAGAACAGGGAGCCGGCGTCGCGCGTGAGCAGCAGCGTGTGCTTGCCGCGCCAGCCCAGGCCGCGCGCGCAGCGAGCGCCACCTCCATGACGGGCGCGCTGTCGGTGAACACGCGATGCGGGAACTCGCCGATCTCCTCGGTGATGCGGTCCGCGAGATCCTGCAGCCGCGCGCGCATCACCTTGTGGTAGTCCCGTCCCAGGGCATAACGGGAGACGTAGCCGAGCTCCCGGCGTTCCAGGAGGTCGATGGCGTCGCGCGCCGAATCGGGCCAGTAGTCGAGCCGGACGGTGATGACGCTCACGGTGCCCGGCACGAGTTCGGCGGGACGCGAGCGGGCCGTCCCGTGCCGTGCCATATAATCCATGTCGCCGTGCCGTCCCTTCGCGAGCCAGTCGAGAAGCCGCGTTTCTTCCGGCGCGAGATCGGTGCCCGCGATGGCGACGGCGCCGAAACCGAGTTCGGCGCCCCACGCGCGGATGCGCTCGGAGAGCCCCGGCGGCGGGGCGGTCGCATTCATGCGCCGCATGGTAAACCCCCTCGCGCCCCTGCCCGTGAAAACCTTTCCCCTCGCCGACGAATCCTCGACGCTCGCCCTGGGCGCCGCGCTCGCGCCCCACGTCCCGCCCGGCCTCGTCGTCACGCTCTCGGGTGAGCTGGGCGCGGGCAAGACGACCCTCGTGCGGGGGCTACTGCGCGCCCTGGGCCACGCCGGCAGCGTCAAAAGCCCTACCTATACGCTGGTTGAAGTTTATGAAGTTTCTAGGTTAGACTTCTATCACTTTGATTTTTATAGGTTCCAGGACCCACGGGAATGGATCGAAGCGGGCTTCCGGGACGTCTTCAACGGGCGCAACGTGTGCCTCATCGAGTGGCCGGAGCGGGCCTCGGGGTTCCTGCCGCCAGCGGATCTCGAGATCACGCTGTCGGTGGTCGATGCGGGGCGCGTAGCGACGCTCGTCGCCCGCTCGCCGGCGGGCGAGAAGCTGCTCGCTTCGCTCGCGCCTTCCTCGCCGGCGTAGTGCTTCTCGCGGGGCTCCTCGCCGCGCCGCTCGCCGGCGCCGCCGAGGCGATCCTCGCCTCGCGCGTGTGGCCCGCCGAGGAATACACGCGCGTCACCTTCGAGACCGCGAAGCCCATCCGCCACCAGTTCTTCTTCGTGCCGGACCCGGCGCGCCTCGTCGTCGACCTCGAGGGCGTCGACCTGGGCGACGAGCTAAAGAGCATCGTCTCGAAGGTGCGCGAGGACGACCCGTACATCAAGCAGGTGCGGGTCGCGCGGAACCGCCCGAACGTCGTGCGCGTCGTGTTCGACCTGAAGACCGCCGTGAAGCCGCAGGTCTTTCCGCTCGCACCGGCCGGCGTCTACAAGCACCGCCTGGTGCTCGACATCTATCCGGAGAAGCCTCGCGACCCGCTCCTCGCGCTGGTGAAGCCCGATCCGATCGGCGAGATCGCCAAGGCGCCCGTGACCGAATCGCCCGCGGCTCCGGAGCCGTCCGCGCCTGCGCCCGAGTTGCCCGTCCTCGTGCTGAGGCCGCCCGAGAAGGCCGCCGACAAGGTCGCGGAGAAGGCACCCGACAAGGTCCCGGAGAAGATCGCGGAGAAGCCACCGGAGAGAACTGCGGAAAGGCCCGCGGGCAAGACCGCGGACAAGGCGAAGCCCGGCGTCACGCGCATGGTGACCGTCGTGATCGACGCCGGCCACGGCGGGGAGGATCCGGGCGCGCGCGGCCGCGGTGGCACGCTCGAGAAGAACGTGACGCTCGCCATCGCCAAGCGCCTGAAGGCCCGCATCGACCTGGAGCCCGGCATGCGCGCGATCCTCACGCGCGACGGCGACTACTTCATTCCCCTGGCGCAGCGCGTCACCAAGGCGCGGCGCGTCCAGGCGGACATCTTCGTTTCCATCCACGCGGACGCCTTCGTGCAGCCGCACGCGCGCGGCTCGTCGGTCTTCGCGCTCTCGGACCGCGGGGCGACCTCGACCGCCGCCCGCTGGCTCGCCAAGCGCGAGAACGAGTCGGACCTCATCGGCGGCGTGAACCTCGACGTGAAGGACCCGGTGCTCGCGAGGACGCTCCTCGACCTGTCCCAGACGGCGACCATCAACGACTCGCTCAAGCTGGGCAAGGCGGTGCTGGGCCACCTGGGCGACATCAACACGCTGCACAAGCAGGCGGTCGAGCAGGCCGGCTTCGCGGTGCTGAAGGCGCCGGACATCCCGTCCATCCTGGTCGAGACGGCGTTCATCTCGAACCCCGAGGAGGAAAGGCGCCTGAAGGACGCGTCCTACCAGGACAAGATGGCCAACGCGCTGCTCATGGGCATCCGCCGCTACCTCGCGCAGAACCCGCCGCTCGCGCGGACGAAGATCGCGCAGAATCCCTGAGGGGCCCCTCGCCGGACGACCGGGCGTCTAGGCGCTGATCGCGCGCGGGCCGGCTTGCTGCGCGCGCAGCATCGCGGTCGCCTCGAGCGCGGTGACGGGCCGCGAGAACAGGTAACCCTGGAAGGCGTCGCACTGGTTGGCGCGCAGGAACTCCAGTTGCGGACGCGTCTCCACGCCCTCGGCCGTCACGCGCAGTTTCAGGCGCCGCGCCATCGCGATGATGGCCTCGGTGATCGAGCCGCTCGAGGGATCGTCCACGGCCTGCGAGACGAAGGACTTGTCGATCTTGAGCGCGTTGGCCGGCAGGCGGGCGAGCTGCCCGAGCGACGAGTAGCCCACGCCGAAGTCGTCCACCGACACGCGCATGCCCACCGAGCGCAGCTGCCGCAGCACCTCGATCGACTGGTCGAGGTTGCGCATGATCATCGTCTCGGTGATCTCGAGCTCGATGCGGTGCGGGTCGGCGCCCGTCTCGCGAACGATGGCGAGGAGCGAGGGCACGAGGTGGCGCGACATGAACTGGCGCGGCGAGATGTTCACCGACACCGCCACGTCCGCGATGCCCTCGTCGGCCCAGACGCGCAGCTGGCGGCACGCCGTGCGGAACGCCCATTCGCCCAGCTGCACGATGAGGCCGAGCTCCTCGGCCACGAAGACGAAGTCCTTGGGCAGGATCTCCCCGCGCTCCGGGTCGTTCCAGCGCAGCAGCGCCTCCATGCCGGTGATGCGGCCGGTGGCGATCTCCACCTGCGGCTGGTAGCGCAGGAAGAACTCCTCGTTCTCGATGGCCTTCCTCAGCCGCACTTCCACCTCGAGCCGCTTGGCAAGGAGGAAGTTCAGGTCGCCGGTGAAGAAGCGCACGGTGTTGCGGCCGGCGTCCTTCGCCTGGTACATCGCGGTGTCGGCGTGCTTGAGCAGGTGATTCACGTCGGTCGCGTCGTTCGGGTAGTGGCTGATCCCGATCGAGGGCGTGACGTGCACCTCCTGGCCGCCGATGTCCATGGGCTTGGCCAGTTCGCGCAGGATCTTCTCGGCGACGATGCGCGCGCTCTCGGGCTTCTCGAGGTCCGGCAGCACGATCACGAACTCGTCGCCGCCTTCGCGGGAGACCGTGTCGACCTCGCGCACGCACGAGGCGAGGCGCCGGGCGACGTCCTTGAGCACGTAATCGCCGCTGTCGTGGCCGAGCGTGTCGTTGACGAGCTTGAAGCGGTCCAGGTCGATGAAGAGCACCGCGACGTGGCGCTGCTTGCGCCGCGCCTGCATGATCGCCTGGTTCAGGCGGTCCTGCATGAGGCGGCGGTTGGGCAGGCCCGTGAGCGCGTCGTGGTGCGCCATGTAGTGGATCGTGCGCTCGGTGTTGAGCCGCTCGGTCACGTCCTGCACCAGCGAGGCGTAGCCCACCACGCGCCCGCCCGGATCCACGAGCGGCGTGTTGTACCACTCGCAGTGGATGGAGCGTCCCGCGCGCGTCACGTTGTCGAGCGTGATCTTGGTGCCGTCGCGCGAGGTCTCGAGCTCGCGCCACATGGCGATGAGGCCCTCGCGGCCCGTGGGGCCGATGATGAGCTCGGTGGCGAGGCGCCCGCGCGCGTCGTCTTCCGTGAACCCGAAGATCGCCTCGGCGGCCGGGTTCCAGGCGGTGATGCGGTGCTCGCGGTCCCACTCGATCACGGCGAGGGGCGTGCGCTCGACGTGCATGCGCAGCTTCTGGGCGGCGAGGAGTTCCGCCTGCTGGGCCTTCAGGCGGCCGAGCATCTCGTCGGCCAGGGCCTCGTTCGCCTGCTGCAGGCGCGAGCGCTCGTCGTCGAGCTCGAGCGTGAGCACCGCCCGCTCGCGGCGCAGCGCGAGCGAGTCGACGAGGGCGCGATTCACCTTCTCGTGCACGAAGGGCAGGACGCCGGCCAGCATGAGGATGGCGCCGGAGAGGAACATCTGCGCGCGGTCGCCCGAGCTGCCCAGCACCAGCGCGACCGGCACGAGGCCCAGGAACGCTGTGATCTTGTAGGCATACGGGTGGGGGGCGTAGTAGCCGACCGCGCCGGTGACGAGGAGCGACACCAGCATCACGACGCTGTATCGCTCGGCCAGGTGCACGGTGTCGGGCAGCAGCACGGTGCCGATCGTGGCCCAGGCGAGGCCCGCGAGCAGCGTGCCCGCGAGGAAGCGCCTCTCCCACACCGGCAGGTCGGCGGCCGGGGGGTCGCGCGCCACGAAGGACTTGTAGAGCCCGTAGCGCGCGATGGTGACGAGCGCGATCGCGACGAACCAGGCGAAGAGGGCGGCGCTCGCGAGCTGTTCCCACAGGATGGCCCCGAGGATGAAAACGACGAGCAGCGTCGCGAGATAGCCCACCAGCGAGAACCGGAAGAGCAGGCGAACCTGTTCTTCTCG
The DNA here is from genome assembly GCA_016711875.1 of Betaproteobacteria bacterium. Classification (GTDB taxonomy): domain Bacteria; phylum Pseudomonadota; class Gammaproteobacteria; order Burkholderiales; family Usitatibacteraceae; genus FEB-7. The sequence continues at coordinate 50,639 of JADJSD010000011.1, forward strand.
AACCGTGTTCGCGGCCGGAGGTGCGGCTCCGGGGAAAGGCGCGGACGACTCTTGAGGGGTCATGCGACTCCGGGGCGCGCGCCTGGCGAAGGGGGAATCGGTGGCGCGTCTGGTGCCAAGGAAAGTGTACCATTGCGTTGATTTATCGGCCAAAAATTCCCTTGATCCCCCGCACCCGGCCCGCCCGCGCCCGCCCATGGGCCTGATCCACGCCTTGCCCGACCTCCTGGTGAACCAGATCGCCGCCGGCGAGGTGGTTGAACGCCCGGCCTCCGCCCTCAAGGAGCTGGTGGAAAACAGCCTCGATGCGGGCGCGCTTTCGATCGCCGTGGACCTGGTCGAAGGGGGCATGCGGCGCATCCGCGTCGCGGACGACGGCGACGGCATCTCGGCCGAGGACCTTCCGCTCGCCCTCGCGCGTTTCGCCACGAGCAAGATCGCGACCCTCGAGGACCTGGAGAGCGCTGCCACGCTCGGATTCCGTGGCGAGGCGCTCGCCTCCATCGCCGCCTGCTCGCGCCTGGCGATCGCGAGCCGCCGCGCCGGAGAGCGCCACGCCTGGCGCATTGCCTGCGAAGGCGGCACGCTGCTTCCGGTCGAACCCGCGGCGCTCGCCTCCGGGACGACGGTGGAAGTGGACGAGCTCTATTTCAACACCCCGGCCCGCAGGAAATTCCTGAAGAGCGAGGCCACCGAGTTCGGCCGGTGCGACGACGCCTTCGCGCGCCTCGCCCTCTCGCGCCCGCAGGTGGCGTTCTCGCTCACGCACAACGGCCGGCGCGTCGCGCATCTCGCGCCTTCGGGGGCGAGGGTCCGTGCGAGCGGCGTAGTGGGCGAGGACTTCGCCGGCACCGCCGTGGAGGTCGAGGCGCGCGGCGCCGCGGTCTCGCTCACCGGTCTCGTCGCGGCGCCGGGCTTCACGCGCGCGACGCGCGAGGCGCAGTACCTGTTCGTGAACGGGCGCTTCGTGCGCGACAAGGTGGTGGCCCACGCGATCCGCGAAGCCTACGCCGACGTGCTGCACCACGATCGCCACCCGGCTTACGTGCTCTTCCTCGAGACGGACCCCCGCCTCGTCGACGTGAACGTGCATCCGGCCAAGAGCGAGGTGCGCTTCCGCGACGCGGGGGCCATCCACCAGTTCGTCTTCCATGCGCTCTCGAAGGCTCTCGCCTCGCCCCTGGCCGGCGGGTCGCGCCCCGCGCCCCAACGCCCCGCCGCCCGGCGCGTGGCCCGCGTTCTCGCAGGGTTCGCTCTCGGTGACGCAGCCCGCCGGCCGCTACGAGGCGCTCTTCGCGCAGGCCGTGGCGGACGAGCGCCGCGTCGAGCCCCCGGGCGCCTTCGCGGCGCCGGACGGGCCGCCGATGCTCGGCTATGCGCTCGCGCAGTTGCACGGCGTCTACGTGCTGGCGCAGAACGCCGCGGGACTCGTCATCGTCGACATGCACGCGGCCCACGAGCGGATCGTGTACGAGAAGCTCAAGGGAGCCCTGGATGCGCGCGCGCTCGCCTCGCAGCCGCTGCTCGTGCCGGTCGCGCTTCCCGCGACGGCGGAAGAAGTCGAGGAAGCCGAGCGTTCGAAGGCGGCCCTCGCCGACCTGGGGTTCGAGGTGGGCGTCGGCGGCCCGCGCGACCTCGTGGTGCGAGCGGTCCCCGTTCTCCTCGCCGATCTCGACGTGCCGGCGCTCCTGCGTTCCGTCCTCGCCGAGATGCGCGAATTCGGCGCGAGCCGGGCGCTCGTCGAGCGGCGCAACGAATTGCTCTCGTCCATGGCCTGCCACGCGGCGGTGCGCGCCAACCGCAGCCTCACCGTGCCGGAGATGAACGCGCTCCTGCGGGAGATGGAGGAGACCGAGCGCGCGGGGAGCTGCAACCATGGCCGCCCCACGTGGATCCAGCTGCCGATGGCGGACCTGGACCGACTCTTCCTGCGCGGGCGCTAGGCGGGCGCCCCATGGACGCGCTCCCGCGGGCGATCTTCCTGCTGGGCCCGACGGCGAGCGGCAAGACGGCCGTCTCGCTCGAGATCGCCGCTCGCCTGCCGGTGGAGATCGTGAGCGTCGATTCGGCGCTCGTGTACCGCGGGCTCGACATCGGCTCGGCGAAGCCCGATGCCGCCACGCGAGCGCGCTTCTTCCACCATCTCGTCGACATCGTCGATCCGCCCGAACCCTATTCGGCCGGGCGATTCCGCGAGGACGCGCTGCGGGTGGCCGGCGAGATCGCGGCGCGCGGCCGCGTGCCCTTCTTCGTCGGGGGCACGATGCTCTATGAACGTGCCCTGATGCGGGGCCTTGCCGCGCTGCCCGCGGCCGACCCCGCCGTGCGCGCGCAACTCGACGCGAAGGCGAAGGACATCGGCTGGCCGGCGATGCACGCGGAGCTCTCCCGCGTGGATCCGCCGACGGCCGCGCGGCTCGAGCCCAACGATTCGCAACGCGTGCAGCGGGCACTCGAGGTCCACCTCGTCTCGGGACGTCCGCTCTCGGCGCACCTCGCCGAAGGCGAGCGCCAGCCGCCGCCGTTCCGGGCACTTCGCCTGTCGCTGGAGCCGTCGGACCGGGCCGTGCTGCACGAGCGCATCGCCGTGCGTTTTCGCGCCATGCTGGCGTCGGGACTGGTGGACGAGGTGCGGGGGCTTCGCGAGCGCTGGCCGCTCGGCGCGGAGCTTCCGGCCCTGCGAGCCGTGGGTTACCGGCAGGTGTGGGAAACCCTCGAGGGGCTCGCGCCCGAATCCACGCTGGAGGCGCGCGGCATCGCGGCCACGCGGCAACTGGCCAAGCGGCAGCTCACGTGGCTGCGCGGCATGACGGATGTGGAGCGGCTCGATTGCCTCGACGCGGGCCTCGCGCGTTCGGCGCTGGCCCGGGCCGAGGCCTTCCTGGCCTGAGCCTCAGTCGTCCCCGTGGTACTTGAAGCTGACCTTGAGCTTCGCGCGGTAGATGAGCGTGCTGCCCTCGACCTTCGCATCGAGTTTCTCGACTTCCGCCACGCGCAGGTCGCGCAGGCTCTTCGAGGCGCTCTCGATCCCGTTCTTCGCCGCGTCGGCCCACGAGGTGCGGCTGGTGCCGACGATCTCGATGACCTTGTAGACGGCGGGAATGGCGGCGCGGGGCTTCTTCGTCGCTTTCGGCTTGGCTTTCTTGGCCATGGTTTTCTCCTCCGGGTTGGCCGGTCACTATACCCCCGGCGCCGGATTACGAGGAGGTGTCCCCGGCCCCGGTCGCGCGATCGACGGTGACCTCGGCGCCACCCTCGGCGAAGGTGAGCGAGAGGCGCTCGCCGGCCGCGAGCGCGGCGCCCGTTCTCACCACGCGGCCGTCGGGCAGGCGGGCGAGGGCGTAGCCGCGGCGCAGCACCTGGGCGGGATCGAGATGCGCGAGGCTCGCCCGTGCCGCCGCGAGACGAGCTTCGCGTTCGCGCAGAAGCCGGCCGGCGGCGGGTGCGAGGCGCGAGGCGAGCCTGCGAAGTCCGCGGCGCTCGCCGGCGAGATCGGGCGCCACGGACCGCAGCCGGGGCGCGAGGGCGGCGAGCGCGAGCGTGTCGTAGCGAAGCGAGGCGCGGGCGGCCCCGCCGAGGCGGCGCGCCAGGTCCGCCAGGTCCGCACGGCTCTTCGCGAGTCGCTCGCCGGGCTTGAGGAGACGGCGCGAGGCGAGGTCGAGCCGCTGCATCGCGCCTTCGATGGCGCGGGACATGGCGCGCGACAGCGTGCGCGCCTGCACCGCGAGCCGTGCCGCGATGGCCTCGCCGTCCGGGCTTGCCGCCGCCGCGGCCGCCGTCGGGGTCGCGGCGCGATGGTCGGCCACGAAGTCCGCGATGGTCACGTCGGTCTCGTGGCCCACGCCGCTCACCACGGGAATGGCCGAGCCGGCGATGGCGCGCGCCACGCGCTCGTCGTTGAAGGCCCACAGGTCCTCGAGACTGCCGCCGCCGCGCGCGACGATGAGCGTGTCGACCTCGGCGCGCCGGTTGGCCGCCGCGATCGCCGCGACGACCTGTCCCGGCGCCGCTTCGCCTTGCACCAGGGTCGGATAGACGATCACGGGGATCATCGGGGCGCGGCGCCGCAGCGTCGCGAGGATGTCGCGCAGCGCCGCCGCGGACGGCGAGGTCACGATGCCGATCGCGCGCGGGAATTCGGGCAGCGGCCGCTTGCGGTCCTCGTCGAAGAGACCCTCGGCGGCGAGCTTCGCCTTGAGCTTCTCGAACGCCTCGAAGAGGGCGCCCAGGCCCGCCTTGCGCATCTGCTCGACGTTCAGCTGGAAAGCGCCCCGCGGTTCGTAAAGGCCGACGCGGGCGCGCACTTCCACCCGTCCGCCGTTTTCCGGCTTGAAGTCGAGGTACTGGGCGCGACCCCGGAACATGGCGCAGTCGACTGCGGCGCCCTCGTCCTTGAGCACGAAATACCAGTGGCCGGACGGCGCCTGGGTCACCCGCGAGAGCTCTCCGGCGACCCAGACGACTCCGAAACCGTCCTCCAGGAGCGTCCGGGCGCGCCGGTTGAGCTCCGTGACGGTCAACGGGGGAGATCCGGGAGTGGGCGGGGCAGGCATCGGGGGGCATCGTAAAGGTGTTCCCCGGAGGCGTCTATCCACCGTCACGCAAGTGACACGAGCGCCGGGGCAGGGGAGTCGATGCGCTCACCTATTGACAGGGGCGGAATTACGGTAAGTCTTTGATTTTCCGTAGGGAACGGTGCCCGCTCAAAAAATGAGCGAAAGAAAAAAAAGCCTTACGGGAGCGCGACTTGCCGAACCGCTCCGGAAAGCGCCCACAGGGTTATCCACAGGCTCTGTGGATGATTCCGGGGTGCTTGCCACAGCCCTTCCCAACTTGCAAGCCGGGCACTTTCGCGAACGTTTTTTTTGGCGCGCTTGTGCCCGGTCGGGCGGGCCGACACTAGTGCTTGTGGAACGCGGACGGCCAAGATGATAAAGTTCGGCCCAATTCAACGAGGGGATGCGCGTGCTGTCGATCATCGAAGCGGCCGGCTGGCCGATCTGGTTCATCCTCCTCACGTCGGTCGTCGCACTCGCCATCATCGGCGAGCGGTTCTGGTCGCTGAGGACCTCGCTCGTCGCGCCGCGCGACCTGCTTCCGCGCACGATCCAGGAGTACCGCGCCAAGGGCGTCACGCCCGAACTCCTGCAGCGCCTGCAGGACGGCCCCCTCAACGGGCGCATCTTCGCCGCGGCCCTCGCCAACGAGAAAAGCCCGCGCGAGGTGATCAAGGACGCGGTGGAGGATGCCGGACGCGCCGTGGGCCTCGAGCTCGAGCGCTTCCTCAACATGCTCGGCACGATCGCGACCGTGTCCACGCTGATGGGCCTGTTCGGCACGATCGTGGGCATGATCGAGATCTTCGGCTCGACCGCGCCCGGCGGCGGCAGCGGCAACCCCGCCCAGCTCGCGCACGGCATCTCGGTCGCGCTCTACAACACGCTCTTCGGCATCGGCGTCGCCATTCCCGCGGTGATCTTCTACCGCCACTTCCGCAATCGCGTCGACGTGCTGGTGGTGGAGATGGAAAGCCAGGCCATCCGCCTCGTCGAGATCCTCCGGGGCGAGCGCCGGGCATGAACTTCCGCCGCGGGCGCGCGCGCGAAGAGCCCGAGATCAACCTCATTCCGCTGATCGACATCCTGATCGTCATCCTGATCTTCCTGTTCCTCACGACGACGTACAGCCGCTACGCGGAGCTGCAGATCAACCTGCCGGAAGCCTCGGCGGAGAAGTCGGCGGACAAGCCCCAGATCCTCTCGATCGCCGTCGACGCGAACGGGCGCTATGCCATCAACGGCACGACGACGCCCTTCGACAACCCGGCCGGATTCGCCTCGCGCCTGCAGGAGGCCGCCAAGGGCGCCAAGGACCCGGTGATCGCCATCAGCGCCGACGCGGCCGCGACGCACCAGTCCGTCGTGAACGTGATGGAGTCGGCGCGCCTCGCGGGCTACCCGCACATCTCGTTCACCACGCAGAGCCGCAAGTAGGCTCTCGCGCCCCCGCGCGTCGGACGGCTCGCCCATGAGCGCCTGGCTCGAATCGGAATGGCAGCGGCTCGGAGGCGGCGCGCTCGTCTTCCTGCCGCTCGCGCTCGCCTACCGCCTCGTCACGACGCTGCGCCGGGCGCTCTATCGCGCGGGCATCCTCAAAGCGTGGCGAGCCCCGGTGCCAGTCATCGTGGTGGGCAACATCACCGCGGGCGGGACGGGCAAGACGCCCCTCGTGGTCGCCCTCGTGGAAATCCTCTCGGCCCAGGGGCGCAACCCCGGCGTGGTCTCGCGCGGCTACGGGCGCGTGCCGCCCGTGGACGGCGACCCACGCGGCGTCGTCCGGGTGCTGCCGGGTGTCGCGACGCCCGAGCTCTTCGGCGACGAGCCCGTCCTCATCGCGCGGCGCACCGGCGTGCCGGTGTACCTCTCGCCGGACCGCCCCGCCGCCGTGCGGGCGCTCCTGGCCGCCCATCCCGAGGTCGACGTGATCGTCTCGGACGACGGGCTGCAGCACTACGCGCTCGCGCGCGACGTGGAGATCTGCGTGGTCGACGGCGAGCGGCTCTTCGGCAACGGGCTGCCGTTGCCCTCGGGCCCGATGCGCGAGCCGGCCTCGCGCCTGGCCGAGGTGGACGCCGCGGTGGTCAATGGGGGGACCTCCGATCGGGTGAACGCACCGCGCCAGTTCGCGATGACCCTGGGGCGCGAGCGCTTCGTCTCGTTGTCCGGCGAGGAGTCGGAGCCCGCCGCGTTCGCGCTCGCCACGCGGGGACGTCGCGTGGCCGCGGTGGCGGGCATCGGCAATCCCGGCCGGTTCTTCTCGCACCTGGAGCGCCTGGGCGTCTTCTGCGACAAGCATCCCTTTCCCGACCACCACCTCTACCAGGCCTCCGATCTTCGCTTCGCCGGCGCGGAACTCGTCGTCATGACCGAGAAGGATGCCGTAAAATGCCTGGCATTCGCCGACTCGCGGTTGTGGTTCCTGCGCGTGGAGGCGATCCTCGCCCCCGAGTTCGACGCCTTCCTCCGAGAACGAATCGCCACCGCGAGAGCGCGCTGATGGATGCCAAGCTCCTTGAAATCCTCGTCTGCCCGATCTGCAAGGGCCCCCTCGTGCATGCCCGCGAGGCGCACGAACTCATCTGCCGCGCCGACCGCCTCGCCTTTCCCGTGAAGGACGACATCCCCGTGATGCTCGAGGAAGAGGCGCGCAAGCTCGGTCCCGACGAAACGCCCTGAGGGCGTCCCTGCCGTGAAGACGCTCACCTTCCGCGTGGTGATCCCGGCGCGGCTTCGATCGACGCGCCTGCCGGGCAAGATGCTGGCCGACATCGGCGGCAAGCCCATGGTGGCGTGGGTGGCGGAGCGGGCGGCCGAAAGCGGCGCCCTCGAGGTGGTGATCGCCACCGATGCGAGCGAGATCGCCGATACGATGGACCGACTGGGCTGGCGCGTGTGCACGACGCTGCCCACGCATCCGAGCGGCACGGACCGCCTGGCCGAGGCCGTCGACCTGCTCGGCCTCGCCGACGACGACATCGTGGTGAACGTGCAGGGAGACGAGCCCCTCATCGACCCGCGCCTCATCCGGGAAGTGGCCCGCGAGCTGGCCCTGCGGCCCAAGGCGTCGATCTCGACGGCCGTGCACCCGATCGGATCGGCGCGGACCTTCTTCGATCCCAACGTCGTGAAGGTGGTGTTCGACACCGAAGGCTACGCGACGTATTTCTCGCGCGCCCCCATTCCCTATGCCCGCGATGCGTTCGCGCAGTCGAAGGGCGTGTTGCCGCCCGACTTCCCGGCCTATCGCCACATCGGCATCTACGCCTACCGCGTCGCTTTCCTGCGGCAGTACGCGAGCCTCTCGCAGACGCCGGCCGAGCGCTTCGAGGCCCTCGAGCAGTTGCGCGCCCTGGGCCACGGGCACCGCATCGCCCTCGCCTTCTGGAGCGAACCGGTCGAGCCGGGGGTGGATACCCCCGAGGACCTGGCGCGCGTGAGGGCCGTTCTCGCCGGCGGGAACTGACGCGCCGGAAGGTTTGACCCGGGTTCCCGCGAACGGCGATAATCCGGGGTCGCCCAGGGCGACCACACCATACTAAGAACCGCTCTTTGGGGGGCAGGTCGATGCGATTGATTCTCTTGGGAGGGCCGGGGGCCGGCAAGGGCACCCAGGCCGGCTTCATCACGCAGAAATTCGGCATCCCGCAGATCTCCACCGGGGACATGCTCCGGGCCGCCGTCAAGGCCGGCACGCCGCTCGGGCTCGCCGCGAAGGCGGTCATGGACCGCGGAGATCTCGTCTCCGACGACATCATCATCGGCCTCGTGAAGGAGCGCATCCAGGCGCCCGACTGCGCGAAGGGCTTTCTCTTCGACGGCTTCCCGCGCACGATCCCGCAGGCCGAGGCGATGCGTTCCTCCGGCGTCGACCTGGACCACGTGGTGGAGATCGCCGTGGAGGACGCGGTCATCATCGACCGCATGTCGGGCCGCCGCGTGCACCTGCCCTCGGGCCGCACGTATCACCTGCGCTACAACCCGCCCAAGGCGGAAGGCAAGGATGACGCGACCGGCGAGGCCCTCATCCAGCGCGATGACGACCGGGAGGAGACGGTGAAGAAGCGTCTCGAGGTCTATCACAGCCAGACCGAGCCCCTCGTCGAGTACTACGCGAATTGGGCGGCCGCGGGCGACGCGAAGGCGCCCCGGTATCACAAGATCCCCGGGCTCGGCGCCGTCGAGGCCGTCCGGGACCGCGTCTTCGCCGCGCTTGCCTAGGAGCCACACCGTGCCCCGCAACGCTTTCTACGCGCAGTCCGGCGGGGTCACCGCGGTGATCAACGCGAGTGCCGCCGGCGTCATCGAAACGGCGCGCCGCCACAAGTCGAAGATCGGCAAGGTCTACGCGGGGCGCAACGGCATCCTGGGCGCCCTCGAGGAAGACCTCATCGACACCAGCCGCGAGAGCGCCGCGGCCATCCGCGCGCTCAAGCACACGCCCGGCGGCGCGTTCGGTTCCTGCCGCTACAAGCTGAAGGGTGTGGAAAAGGGCGGGCACGAGTACGAGCGCCTCGTGGAAGTCTTCAAGGCGCACGACATCGGCTATTTCTTCTACAACGGCGGCAACGATTCGGCCGACACCTGCCTCAAGGTCTCGCGCATTGCCGCCGAGCTGGGTTACCCGCTCGTCGCGGTGCACGTGCCCAAGACGATCGACAACGACCTGCCGATCACGGACTGCAGTCCCGGATTCGGCTCGGTGGCCAAGTACGTCGCCACCAGCATGCGCGAGGCGGGCCTCGACGTGGAATCGATGGCGCGCACCTCCACGAAAGTTTTCGTGCTCGAGGTGATGGGCCGCCACGCCGGCTGGATCACGGCCGCCGTCGGCCTCGCCCGCGACAAGCCCGGCCAGGCGCCGCACCTCCTGCTGTTTCCCGAGATCCCGTTCGACGAGTCGGCCTTCCTCGCGAAGGTCGCCGACTGCGTGAAGCGCTTCGGCTACTGCACCGTGGGCGTCTCCGAGGGGTTGCACGGCCCGGATGGCAAGTTCCTCTCGGAGTCGGGCCTGAAGGACGCATTCGGCCACTCGCAGCTGGGCGGCGTCGCCCCTATGATCGCGAACCTCGTGCAGGCGAAGCTCGGGTACAAGCAGCACTGGGCCGTGGCCGACTACCTGCAGCGCTCCGCCCGCCACATCGCCTCGAAGACGGACCTCGAGCAGTCCTACGCCGTGGGCAAGGCCGCGGTGGAGCTCGCCGTCAGCGGGCTGTCAGGCGTGATGCCCACCATCGTTCGCGTTTCGAGCCGGCCGTACCGCTGGATGATCGGCCACGCGAAGCTCGAGGACGTCGCCAATGTCGAGCGCAAGATGCCCCGGGACTTCATCACCCCGGATGGCTTCCACATCACGGCGAAATGCCGGAACTACCTCCTGCCGCTCATCGCCGGGGAGGCGTTCCCGCCTTTCGTGGACGGTTTGCCGGATTACGTGCGGCTGAAGAACCCGGCCGTGCGCAAGAAGACGAAGGCCGCCTGAGCGCCAACCGGCGCCTGAAGCGGACCCGCTAAAACACAGCCAGACCTTTCGAAGACTAAGGAGACCCCCGATGTTGAACACTGCACTATTGCTGGCGCTCGCCTGCGCCGCCATCGCGCTCGTCTACGGCGCGCTGACGGCCAAGTGGATCCTCGCCCAGCCGGACGGAAACGACCGCATGCGAGAGATCGCGGCCGCCATCCAGGCCGGCGCCAAGGCCTACCTCAACCGCCAGTACACGACCATCGGCATCGTCGGCGCCGTGCTCTTCGTGGCGATCTGGCTCGCGCTCGACGGGATGACGGCCCTGGGCTTCGCCATCGGCGCCATCGCCTCGGGCGCCGCGGGCTACATCGGCATGAACGTGTCGGTGCGGGCCAACGTGCGCACGGCCGAGGCCGCGCGCCGAGGCATCGGCCCGGCCCTGGACATCGCCTTCAAGGGCGGCGCCATCACGGGCATGCTCGTGGTCGGCCTGGGCCTGCTGTCGGTCACCGCGTTCTTCATGCTGCTGATCGGCTCGGCGCCCCACGGCGCCAAGATGAGCGACATCGCGAAGCCCCTCATCGGCCTCGCCTTCGGCTCTTCCCTCATCTCGATCTTCGCGCGACTGGGCGGCGGCATCTTCACGAAAGGCGCGGACGTGGGCGCCGACCTCGTGGGCAAGGTGGAAGCCGGCATCCCCGAGGACGACCCGCGCAACCCCGCGGTGATCGCGGACAACGTGGGCGACAACGTGGGCGACTGCGCCGGCATGGCCGCGGACCTCTTCGAGACCTACGCGGTGACGATCATCGCCACGATGGTGCTGGGCGCGCTGCTGATGCCGAGCCCCGGCGTCGTCGGCAACGCCATCACCTATCCGCTGGTCCTGGGCGCGGTCTCGATCGTCGCCTCGATCATCGGCACCTACTTCGTGAAGACGTCCCAGGGCGGCAAGATCATGAACGCCCTCTACATGGGCCTGGGCGTCGCGGGTGCCATTTCGCTCGTGGCCTTCTGGTTCGTGACCGGCTGGATGATGAAGGACGTCGCGAGCGTCTACCCGAACGTCACGGTGAACGGGCTCTTCGGCGCGTGCGTCGTGGGCCTCGTGCTCACCGCGCTGATGGTCTACATCACCGAGTACTACACCGGCACCGAGTACGCCCCGGTGAAGCACGTCGCCGAGGCCTCGACCAAGGGCCACGCGACCAACATCATCGCGGGCATCGGCGTGTCGATGCGCTCGACGGCCTGGCCGGTCCTCTCGGTCTGCCTCGCGATCTGGGCGGCGTACACCTGCGCGGGCCTGTACGGCATCGCGATCGCGGCGACCTCCATGCTGTCCATGGCCGGCATCATCGTGGCGCTCGACGCCTACGGCCCGATCACGGACAACGCCGGCGGCATCGCGGAGATGAGCGAACTGCCGAAGGAAGTGCGCAACGTGACGGATCCGCTGGACGCGGTGGGCAACACCACCAAGGCCGTCACGAAGGGCTACGCCATCGGATCCGCGGGCCTGGCCGCCCTCGTGCTCTTCGCCGACTACACCCACAAGCTCGACGAGATGGGCCGGCACATCACCTTTGACCTCTCCAACCCGGCGGTCATCATCGGCCTGTTCGCCGGCGGCCTGATCCCCTACCTCTTCGGCGCCATGGCGATGGAGGCGGTCGGCCGCTGCGCCGGCTCCGTGGTGGAGGAGGTGCGACGCCAGTTCCGCGAGATCAAGGGCATCATGGAAGGCACGGCGAAGCCCGATTACTCGCGCGCGGTGGACATGCTCACCAAGGGCGCCATCAAGGAGATGATGATCCCCTCGCTCCTGCCGGTGCTCTCGCCGGTGGCGGTCGCTCTCATCGTCGGCTTCCTCATGGGCAAGGACGCGGGCGTGCAGGCCCTGGGCGGCATGCTCATGGGAACCATCGTGACGGGCCTGTTCGTGGCCATCTCGATGTGCACGGGCGGCGGCGCGTGGGACAACGCCAAGAAGTACATCGAGGAAGGCAACCACGGCGGCAAGGGCTCGGAAGCCCACAAGGCCGCGGTGACCGGCGACACGGTCGGCGATCCCTACAAGGACACCGCCGGCCCCGCCGTGAACCCGCTCATCAAGATCATCAACATCGTCGCGCTGCTGATCGTTCCCCTGCTGTAACCGGCGCGGGCTTCATCGACGCCCTCCGGACTGCGGTCCGGGGGGCGTTTTCATTCCGGGTCCCGTTCAGCGAAGGCCCAGCTTCGCCTTGATCGCCGACAGTTCGCGCTTGAGCACGTCGACCTCGTCGGCCTTGTGGTGCAGCCTCGCGAGTTCCGCGTCGCGCTCGTGCAGCAGTGCGTGAAGCCCCTGGATGGCGGCCAGGGCGACACCGTCGGCATCGATGGTAGTGATGGTGCGGTCGCTGTCGCCAAGGGCGAAGGCCGCGCGGAAATCCTGGGCCATCGGGCCCAGGTGAAGGGCGCCGGAGGTCTCCGTGAGATATCGCCAGGTATAGAGCGGCATCGCCGCCACCCTGGCGAGCACGGCCCGCGCGTCGACGGGGGCGACGTCCTTCTTCACCGCGCGGTCGGACAGGCTCGTCCAGGACCCGCCGCCGGCCGCGACGCCGACACCCGCGGTGACGGCACCGGTCGAGGCGTTGATCGCGGTCACGAAGCGCACACCGCCGGTGGCGCGGGCGGCGAACTCGTTGGTGGCCGTCGAGGCGAAGTTGAATGAGTTGTTGTCGGCCCAGACGAACGTGCCGCCAAACGTGGCCTTGGCGTTGCTTCCCGCCGCGAAGGTGTTGTAACCGCTAGCGGCATTCGAGTAGCCGCCGGGGACGGTCGCCCAAGCGCCGCTCGCCACGTTGCTCCACCCGCCGCCAATCGCGGCATAGCTGCCCGTCGCGTGGTTCAACATGCCGCCCGATACGGTGGGTGCGAACCCGGTGCTGGCTCCGCAGGCGCCCATTTCGCTGAACACGTTGGCGGCATTGCCGTTTCCGCCGCCGACGGTCGCGTAGGTGCCCGCGGCCACGTTGTCGAGGCCGCCACTCACCGTGGCATGGGTCGCGAAACTGGGCAGGCCGGGGCACCCGACCGGATCGGTGAGGGCACCGGCCTTGTTGTTCTGGCCGCCCGCGATGGTCGCCCCGGCGACCGTCGCGATGTTTCCCATCGCGCTCGACGATGACCCGCCGCCGCCGATGGTGGCGTAGGGACCGTGATTGGTGTTGTAGCTGCCGCCGCCGACGAAGGAGCGCACTCCCAGTGCCTTGTTGAAGTACCCGCCGCCGATGTACGAGGCGTAGCCCCCGGCCTGGTTGTTGAAGCCCCCGCCGATGTTGGCGTTCTCCCCGTAGGCCACGTTGCCGGCGCCGCCCACCACGCTCGCCCGGAACCCCGTCGCGTAGTTCAGGTACCCGCCGCCCACCGAGGATTCCTGTCCGCCCGCGGTGTTCGCGTTGCCGCCGGCGACCGTCGCGTGCAGCCCGTTCGTCCGGTTGGACTGCCCCCCGCCGATGGACCCGAACGAGGACCCGCCTCCGGCCGCGTTGCCATAGCCGCCGGCGATCGTCGCGGCGAAGCCCGATGCCGTATTGCTTCCGCCGCCGGCCACCGTCGCCACGTCCGTGGTCGCCGCGTTGCTCACTCCGCCGCCGACCGCGCTGCGAAACCCGGAGGCCGTGTTCGCGTAGCCGCCGGCCGCCACGGCGTAGTCGCCGCTGGCCGTGTTCAGGTCGCCTCCCCCGGCGAACGCCCCGGTGCCCGTGATGACGTTGGCTTTCGGGACGGCCACCATCACCGCGGCGGTGCCCGTGGTGAAGTAGCCCAGCACGTCGACCTCGCCCGCGGGCCCGGATGCCGTCGACCCGACGCGCACCGTCGAGGCGGACCCGGAGGCGTCCATCACGAACAACGCGAACGCATCGCCGGGAAGGTCGCAGTCGCGAACGCCGGTGTCGACCCTGGCGCTGCACGGGGCGATCGGCACGTAGCCGATCATGCCCGCCTCCGGTGCCGCCTCGGGGTCCGCCACCGCCAGCACGTCCGAAAGCGAGGACATGAGGGAGACGGCCAGCAACTGGTCCGAACGCAGCGCGTGGATGCGCTCGCCGAACCGCTCCGGCGTGAGGCCCCGGCCGGCCAGTTCCGGCGACCATGTGACGACGACGCGGTTGACGATCGAGGCCCGGTAACGGTCCACCGCGAGCAGCGGATCCGACAGGGCATTGCCCGACCCCCAAGCGGGTTGCGAGACGATGGCCAACGACAGCAAGGCGGTGAACAGCGGCTTGGGCGTATTCATGGCGGGCCTCTTGGAGGGGTGACGTGAGTCGGGTGGCGCGGCCCGCGCTCGCCAACGTCACCCGGGGCCCATGCCGATGGCCCGGGCGGCGAGCGGCGCGTGGCCGACCGCTTCCATTGACGCTACGCCCGACCCCCGAGCCGCGCAATCGACCTTTCAGCCAAGGCTGCGCCGCGTCGTCGAAGCCGATTCGCGTCGCGCCGGAGCGCGTGTTCCGGTGGAGCGGTCGGTCGGCGACCGAATCTTGGGTAGACTCTCACGCCATGAAAGTCGTCGTTCTCGGTGCGGGTGTCGCGGGCGTCGCGGCGGCCTGGTCGCTGTGGCGGGACGGGCACGCCGTGACGGTGCTCGAACGGAACGCGGGCGTCGCATTGGAGACGAGCTACGCCAATGGCGGCCAGCTCTCCTACAGCTACGTCGCCCCCCTCGCGAGCCCCTCGGTCATCCCGAAGATCCCGCCGTGGCTCCTTCGTCGCGACAGCCCCCTGCGATTCCGGCCCGAATGGGACCCGGACCAGTGGCGCTGGTGCCTCGCGTTCCTCGCGGCCTGCAACCAGAGGCAGTCGGATCTCACGACGCAAAGGCTGCTGCGGCTCGCGTTTCACAGCCGCTCCCTCATGCGTTCGCTCGTGGCGGAGCACCGGATCGAGTTCCACTACGTTCAGAACGGCAAGCTCGTGGTGCACGCGGATCCGGCCTCGTTCGATTCCGCCTGCCGCCTCATGGACTTCCAGCGATCGCTGGGTTGCGAGCAGCGCGCCCTGTCGCCGCAGGAGACCATCTTTCTCGAGCCCGCGCTCCAGGCGATGGCCCCGCGAATCGCCGGCTCCATCTTCACGTCGAGCGAGGACGCGGGCGACTGCCACGAGTTCTGCCGCGAGCTCGAACGCCTGATGGCGGCGGGGCCGGAACCCGTCCACTGGCGTTTCGGCGCGGACGTGAGGAAGCTGGTCGTGCGCGAAGGGCGCGTGGCGGCCGTCGCCACGAGCGCAGGCGAAGTGGCCGCGGACGCCTTCGTGCTCGCGCTCGGCACGGCGGCGCCCGAACTCCTGAAGCCGTTGCGCATCCGCGTTCCCGTCTATCCCCTCAAGGGTTACTCGCTCACGGTGCCCGTCACCCACGAGGGTGGTGCGCCGAAGGTGAGCGTCACCGACTTCAAGCGCAAGGTGGTCTATGCGCGGCTGGGCGGCGAGCTTCGCGTCGCGGGCATGGCGGACCTCGCCGGGCGCCGGGCCGAGCTGGACCCGGAGCGCGTCGAGCAACTGGTCGCCGAGGCGCGCGCCGCCTTCCCGCTCGCGAGCGACTGGAAGGACGTCCGGCCCTGGTGCGGCCTTCGACCCGCCACGCCACGCGGTACGCCGATCCTGGGCCCGACACCGCTCGCGAACTTGTGGCTGGACGTGGGCCACGGCGCGCTCGGCTTCACGCTCGCGCTCGCCGCCGGGCACGTCATCGCCGACCTGATCGCGGGTCGCGAGCCGGCCGTCCCGCTGGACGGCTTCCGGCTCGGCGACTGACCCCGCCCCCATTTCCCAAGGAGAGATCGATGTCCCTCAAGTTCTTCCACGGCCACGGATCGCCCTACGCGTGGCGCGTCTGGCTCGCCCTCGAGCACCTGGGCCTGCCCTACGAGCTCACCGTCCTTTCGTTCAGCGACAAGGACCAGATGAAGCCCGGATTCGTCGCGATCAATCCGCGCCACCAGGTGCCCACGATCGTCCACGACGGGTTCGCGTTGTGGGAGTCCTTGCCCATCCTGGAGTACCTCGACGAGATCGCCCCCGCGCGCAGGCTCTACCCCGGCTCGGCACAGGAGCGCGCGCGCATCCGGCGGCTCATCCGCGAGGAGGAGAACCACCTCGACGACCAGGGTCTCACGCCGATTTACCAGGAGCTTTACACCCGGGGCCCGGGCGAGCAGCCCGACATGGCGAAACTCGACGCGGGCCGGAAGAAGCTCGCGGAGGAACTCGACTATTTCGGCAGCGAACTCAAGGGGCGCTTTCTCGCCGGCGATTCGCCGACAGCCGCCGATTTCGCGCTCTATCCCGAGATCGCGTACGTGAAGCGCATCGGCGCGAAGAAGCCGGAGTCGGGGCTCGCGGGCATCCTCCCGCCGCCCATCGCCGAGTGGGCCGCACGCATCGAGGCGCTGCCCTATTTCGACAAGACCTTTCCCCCGCACTGGCGCTCGTGAAGTTCACCCTTCACGCCACCGACGGCGCCGCCCGCCGCGGCACGATCACGCTGGCCCACGGCAAGGTCGAGACGCCCGCCTTCATGCCGGTGGGCACCTACGGCACGGTGAAGGCCGCCACACCGCAGGAAATCGAGGCCCTCGGCGCCCACATCGTGCTCGGCAACACCTTCCACCTGTGGCTCAGGCCCGGGCTCGAGGTGATCGCGAGGCACGGCGGGTTGCACGGCTTCATGCGCTGGCCGCACCCGATCCTCACCGACTCGGGCGGCTTCCAGGTCTTCAGCCTGGGGCCGCTTCGCAAGGTGAGCGAGGAGGGCGTCACCTTCCGGTCCCCCGTCAACGGCGATCGGCTCTTCCTCACGCCGGAGGAGTCGATGCGCATCCAGCGCGTGCTCGATTCGGACATCGTGATGATCTTCGACGAGTGCACGGCGTACCCCGCCCCGCTCGACGAGGCGGCGCAGTCGATGCGCCTGTCGCTTCGCTGGGCGGCGCGCTCGAAGGGCGCGCACGAGGGCAACCCCAACGCGCTCTTCGGCATCGTGCAGGGCGGCATGCACGAGGCGCTTCGCGACGAATCCCTCGCGGGGCTCGAGGACATCGGCTTCGACGGCTACGCCATCGGGGGCCTGTCCGTCGGCGAGCCCAAGGAGGACATGGCCCGCATCCTCGCGCACACGGCGCCGAAGCTGCCGCGGGACAAGCCCCGTTACCTGATGGCGGTGGGCACGCCGGAGGACCTCGTCGGGGCCATCGCCGCCGGCATCGACATGTTCGATTGCGTGATGCCGACCCGCAACGCGAGGAACGGCATGCTCTTCACGCGCTTCGGCGACATCCGGATCAAGAACGCGCGCCACCGCGACGACACGGGCCCGCTCGACGAGACCTGTGCCTGCCCCGCCTGCGCCGGCGGCTTCTCGCGCGCCTACCTGCATCACCTGCACCGGGCCAACGAGATCCTGGGCGCGCGGCTCAACACGCTCCACAACCTGCACTACTACCAGTGGCTCATGGGGCAGGCGAGGACGGCCGTCGAGGAAGGTCGGTTCGAGGACTTCCGGACCCGCTTCGGCGACGAAAGGGCCCGCGGCGAGCCCGAAGGCGATGCGCCCGGGGGTTGATTCCCCGTTTCCCGGCCGCACGTAGGGTCGAATCGCCCCCCGCCCGCGTGCTAGAATCGCACGTTTGGTCGGCAAGGTAAGCCCTTGCCGCGACACGGAAAAAAGCTCGGAGACCCCCATGATCGGTACCGCCTACGCCCAAGCCGGCGCCCCCGCCTCGCAGGGCGACACCCTGATGGGCCTGCTGCCCATCGTCCTGATGTTCGTGATCCTGTATTTCCTCATGATCCGGCCGCAGATGAAGAAGGCCAAGGAGCACAAGACGATGCTCGAGGCCCTCCAGAAGGGCGACGAGGTCGTCGCCGTCGGCATCGTCGGCAAGGTGACGAAGATCGACGACAACTACGTGAGCCTCGAAGTGACCGACGGCGTCGTGATCCAGGTCCAGAAGCCGGCCGTGAACCAGCTCCTGCCCAAGGGCACCTACAACAAGTAGTTTCACCCGCAGGGCCCTTCGAATGAACAAGTACCCGGTCTGGAAGTACGTCCTCATCGTCCTCGCGCTCGTCGTGAGCACGATCTACGCGGCGCCCAACCTCTTCGGCGAGGTGCCGGTGGTGCAGGTCTCCGGCGCCCGCGCGAGCAACAAGGTCGATGCGGCCATGCAGTCGGGGCTCGAGCAGGCGGTGAAGGCCGCGGGCATCGCGATCGCCGGCGTGGAATCGGCGGATGGGCAGGCGACCTTCCGCTTCGCCGACACCGACACGCAGATCAAGGCGCGCGACGCGCTGGCCGCCAAGGTGCCGCCGGGTTACGTCGTCGCGCTGAACCTGCAGTCGAACACCCCCAAGTGGCTGCAGGCGCTGGGCGCGAAGCCGATGTACCTCGGCCTCGACCTGCGCGGCGGCGTGCACTTCCTGCTGCAGGTGGACATGAAGGCGGCGGCCAACAAGTCCGTCGAGCGCTACCTGGGCGACATCCGCTCGCTGCTGCGCGACAAGAAGATCTACTACTCGGGCCTCGTGCGCGAGGGTGACCGCATCATCCTGCG
Source organism: Betaproteobacteria bacterium (assembly GCA_016711875.1). Taxonomy (GTDB): domain Bacteria; phylum Pseudomonadota; class Gammaproteobacteria; order Burkholderiales; family Usitatibacteraceae; genus FEB-7. The sequence continues at coordinate 69,268 of JADJSD010000011.1, forward strand.
CTTCCGCGAGGCCGACCAGCGCGCCGCGGCGCTCGCGCTCGTCGGCAAGGAGATGCCGGACCTGCTGATCCGCGGCGACGGTGAAGGCCCCGAGGCCCCGCTCGTCGCCACGATCAAGGCCGAGGTGGTGAAGAAGGAACAGGAACTCGCCCTCCAGCAGAACATCCAGACCCTTCGCAACCGGGTGAACGAGCTGGGCGTCGCCGAGCCGATCATCCAGCAGCAGGGCGCGGACCGGATCGTCGTCCAGCTCGCGGGCGTGCAGGACCCGGGCCGGGCCAAGGACATCCTCGGCCGCACGGCCACGCTGGAAGTGCGCCTCGTCTCCGAGGAGCACGCCGCCGGCCCCGGCAAGGACGCTTTCTTCTCCTACAAGGACCAGCCCGCGCCCTTCGGCACGGACAAGTTCCTCGAGGCCGACGGCACGCCGGTCGTCGTGAAGAAGGCCGTGGTGATCACGGGCGATCGCATCAAGGACGCGCAGCCGGGCTTCGACAGCCGCGACGGCCGCCCCATCATCTCGGTGCGGACGGACGACACGGGCGGGCGCATCATGCGCCAGACCACGCGCGACAACCTCAAGAAGCGCATGGCCATGATGCTGGTCGAGCGCAACTCGACGGTGGTGCTGCTCTGGCCGGTGATCCAGGAGGAGTTCGGCAACAACTTCCAGATCTCCGGCATCGGCGATTCGCAGGAGGCCCGCAACATCGCCCTGCTGCTTCGCGCGGGCGCCCTGGCCGCCCCCATGGACATCATCGAGGAGCGCACCGTCGGCCCCTCGCTGGGCGCGGAGAACATCGAGAAGGGCTTCAACTCGGTGAAGTACGGCTTCATCGCGATCGGCGTGTTCATGATCATCTACTACGCGCTTTTCGGCGTCGTCTCGGTGCTCGCGCTCGCGGCGAACCTGCTCTTCCTGGTGGCGCTGCTGTCGATGCTGCAGGCGACGCTCACGCTTCCCGGCATCGCGGCCATCGCACTCACCCTCGGCATGGCGATCGACGCCAACGTGCTGATCAACGAGCGCATCCGCGAGGAGCTGAGGAGCGGCATGAGCCCGCAGATGGCCATCCAGACGGGCTACGAGCGCGCCTTCGACACCATCTTCGACTCGAACATCACCACGCTCATCGCCGGCCTGGCGCTCCTCGCCTTCGGCTCCGGCCCGGTGCGCGGCTTCGCGGTCGTGCACTGCCTGGGCATCATCACCTCGATCTTCAGCGCGGTGATGGTCTCGCGCGGCATCGTGAACCTCATCTACGGCGGCAAGAAGAAGGTCGCCAAGGTGTCCATCGGCAACACGGACTGGCACAAGAAGGACGCGCCGGCCTGACCGGCCCGGGCTGACCCTTCGGACACTAAGGAACCGACCATGGAATTCTTCAAGATCCGGCGCACCATCCCCTTCATGCGCCACGCGCTGGTGTTCAACGTGATCTCGCTCGTCACGTTCCTCATCGCCGTGGGCTTTCTCGCCACCAAGGGCCTGCACTTCTCCATCGAGTTCACCGGCGGCACCGTGATGGAGGTCACCCACGAGAAGGCGGCCCAGCCCGACCGCATCCGCGACGCGCTGGGCAAGGCGGGATTCAACGACATCAACGTGATCAAGTTCGGCTCCTCGCAGGACGTGCTGATCCGCCTGCCGCTCAAGGCGAACCCCGACCCGCGCGTCCAGAACGAGGAAATGCAGAAGCAGAGCACGGCCGCGATGGGGGTCCTCAAGTCCGTCGACCCCACCGCGAAGCTCACCCGCACGGAGTTCGTGGGCGGCCAGGTCGGCAAGGAACTCGCCACCGACGGCGCGCTCGCCCTGCTGGTGGTGTGCCTGGGAATCATGATCTACCTCGCGTTCCGCTTCGAGTGGCGCTTCTCGGTGGCCACCATCATCGCGAACCTGCACGACGTGGTGATCATCCTGGGCGTCTTCTCCGCCTTCCAGTGGGAGTTCTCCCTGCCGGTGCTCGCGGCCGTCCTCGCGATCCTGGGCTACTCGGTGAACGAATCGGTGGTGGTGTTCGACCGGGTGCGCGAGAACTTCAAGAAGATGCGCCGCGCCGGCGTGGACGAGGTGATGGACGCCTCGATCACCGGCACCATCTCCCGCACGATCATCACCCACGGCTCCACGCAGATGATGGTGCTCGCGATCTTCTTCTTCGGCGGCGCGAGCCTGCACTACTTCGCCCTCGCGCTCACCATCGGCATCTGCTTCGGCATCTACTCGTCGGTGCTGGTGGCCGCGCCGCTCGCGAAATACCTCGGCGCCTCGCGCGAGGACTTCGTGAAGCCCGAGAAGAAGACGGCCGAGGTCGTCGTTCCCTAGTCGCCTCCGCATGGAGCTGCTCACCGGGCTCGTCGACATCGTCCTGCGGCTCGACGTTCACCTCGGCGCCCTCGTCCGGGACTTCGGTCCGTGGATCTACGCGATCCTCTTCGCCGTCATCTTCGCGGAGACCGGCCTCGTCGTGACGCCCTTCCTGCCGGGCGATTCGCTCCTGTTCGTCGCGGGCGCCCTGGCGGCGCTGGGGGGCATGGACGTGCACCTGCTCGTCGCGACGCTCGTCATCGCGGCCGTCCTGGGAAACACCGTCAATTACGCCATCGGCCGCTGGCTCGGCCGGCGTTTCTTCGACGAGGGACGCTCGCGCTGGGTGAAGCGCGAGTACATGGACCGCACGCACGCCTTCTACGAGCGCTTCGGCGGCGCGGCCGTCGTCGTCTCGCGGTTCCTGCCCATCATCCGGACCTACGTGCCCTTCGTGGCGGGCCTCGCGCAGATGGGGCGGGCGAAGTTCACGGCCTGGAACGTCGCCGGGGCCGTCCTGTGGGTCGGCTCGCTCTGCTACGCGGGCTATTTCTTCGGGAACCTGCCGTGGGTGAAGCAGAACCTCTCGCTCATCATCGTCGGCATCATCGTCGTGAGCCTGCTGCCCCTCGTCTTCGCCTGGGCGAAGGCGAAGCGGGGCAAGCCCGCTTGACGCGCGCCTCGCGCGGCGCCTAGATTGGGCCCATGCCCGTCCTCGATTCGCACGTCTTCGACATCACCCGGGCTATCCAGCTCGCGGTGGCCCCCGTGTTCCTGCTCACCGCCATCGGCACGCTCATCAACGCGCTCACCGGGCGCCTGGGGCGCGCCATCGACCGGCGCCGCAAGCTCGAGGAGCTCCTGCCTGCCTTCGAGGGCGAGACGCGAGCCTCGATGGAACGCGAGCTCACCACGCTCGCCATCCGCATCAAGTACGTCCTGCGCTCGATCTCCGCGGCCGTGCTCTCCGCGTTGCTGGTATGCCTGCTGATCGGCACGGCCTTCCTGGGCGCCTTCGTGTCGGTGGACCTCGCCAAGACGGTGGCGGCGCTCTTCGTGCTCGCCATCGCCGCGCTCACGGCGTGCCTCGTGTACTTCCTGCGCGAGGTGTACCTCGCCTCCGAGGCGGAGCGCGCGCGGTTCTTCGAGGGCTAGGCCTTCGCCGGGCCGCGCGTCGCGCGCAGGTAGAGCACCGCTGCGGCGAAGAACGCCACCGAGATCGCCACCTCGAGGAGCGCGAGCCGCGCCGAGGGGCCGGGGTCCGAGAAGGCGCGAAGCCCCCCTTCCGCGGCATAGAGCCAGATGAGCAGGCAGGCGCCCTGGTAGGATTTCCGGCGGCCATGCAGCAGCCCGCGCAGGGGAAGGAGCAGGGGCAGGACCTTCAGCACGAGCCACGAGCCGCCGGGCCGGAGCGGTGCGAGACGCAATTCCCACGCGAGCCCCAGCAGGATCAGCGCGATCCACAACGCGCAGGCGGCGAAGAGCGCGGCGCGCGCGCTCATCGCGAAAGCTTCGCGGCGGTCTCCGCCAGGCGCTTGCCCAGGGCGAAGGCGAGCCGCTTCTCCTCGTCGCTCACCGGCAGGTCGCCGGCGGCGCCGGCCACGTGCGAGGCGCCGTAGGGCGAGCCGCCGCCCCGGGTCGAGTGCAGGTCGGGCAGGGAGTAGGGCAGGCCCACGATCACCATGCCGTGGTGCAGCAGCGGCACCATCATCGTGAGGAGCGTGGTCTCCTGGCCGCCGTGCATCGTCGAGGACGAGGTGAAGACCGCCGCGGGCTTGCCCTCCAGGGTGCCGCGGGTCCACTCGCCGGCGAGGGAATCGACGAAGTGCTTCATCGGCGCGGCCATGTTGCCGAAACGGGTGGGCGAGCCCATCGCGAGGCCCGCGCATTCGGCGAGGTCCTTCGGCTCCACGTACGGCGCGCCCTCGGGCGGCACCGCCGGCTCGGCGGCCTGCGTGACGGGTGCGACCCGCGGGACGGTGCGAACCCGCGCGCGCATGCCGGGCACGGACTCGACGCCGCGCGCCAGGACGTCGGCGAGCTGGTGCACGGAACCTCGGGCGCTGTAGTAGAGGATGAGGATGTCGGCCATGGCGGGAAGGGAGCGTTCGGAGGCGGTGCTATGATACCCGCCGCTTGAGACGCCTCCTCCCGATCCTGCGCGAACATCTCGGTTTCCTCGCCTTCGTCTTCCGGCGCTGGGGGGAGGACCGCTGCCCGCAGGTCGCCGGCAGCCTCACCTACACGACGCTCCTGTCGCTCGTGCCCCTCTTCACCATCGTCGTCGCGCTTCTGTCCTCGCTGCCGTTCTTCGAGGACGTAATGGTGCAGATCAAGATCTTCCTGCTCGTCAACCTCGTGCCCGAGATCGCGGGCAAGATCATCACGGTGTACATGCAGCAGTTCTCGGGCAACGCGCGGCGCCTGGGATCGATCGCGCTCGTGGGCCTCTTCGCGATGGCGCTCGCGCTCCTGTTCACCATCGACAAGGCGCTCAACGCCATCTGGCGCGTGAGGAACCGCCGCAGGTTCTGGCAGTCGGCGCTCGGCTACTCGGCGCTTCTCGCCGTGGGGCCGGTGCTCATGGGCGCCTCGCTCGCCGCCACCTCGTGGCTCGTCGCGGTGTCGCTCGACCAGGTGAACCTGTCGCGCCCGGTGGAGCAGGCGATCCTGCGCGTCGTGCCCGTCTCGGTGAGCGCGACCGCCTTCTTCCTCGTCTACCGGTTCTTCCCGAACCGCGCCGTCCCGTGGCGCCACGCGGCGATCGGCGGCATCCTCGCCGCCGTGGCCTTCGAGGTCATGAAGACCGTCTTCGCCGAGTACGTTCGCTTGGTGCCGACGTACAACCTGGTCTACGGGACCTTCGCCGCGATCCCGATCTTCCTGCTGTGGGTGTACCTCTCGTGGCTCGTCGTGCTCTTCGGGGCCGAGTTCACGGCTTCGCTCGCCTACTGGTCGGGCGGGAGCTGGCGGCGCCAGGCGGACCTGGAATCACGGCTTCGCGCCGCGCTCGAGACGGGCCGGGCGCTGGTGCTCGCGGGGGGCGGGCCGCTCTCGCACGAGGAACTCGTGAAGGCCGCCAACCTGCCGGCCGAGGTCGTGGACGAGTCGCTCGCCCGGCTCGAGCGCGAGGGGGTGGTGGTGCAATCGCAGGCCGGGTGGGCGCTCGCGCTGCCCGCGGCGCGGGAGGCGGCGCGCTAGGCCTCAGGACGGCGCGACGTGGAAGAGCTCGAAGCGGCCGGTCTTCTCGATGAGCGAGGTGGCGCGCACGCGCGAGACGAGGCCGTTGTCCTCGAGCTCGTATTCGCGCAGGTCGCTGAAGGTCGATGGCGGGGCGAGCACGACGTCCGCGGACTCGAAGCCCGCGTCCTCGGCGAGCAGCAGCGCGGTGCGCACCGGCCCGATGGAGGCGATCGTCGGCTGCAGCGCGATGAGGTGGGCCGCGGGGGCGAGGAACTGGATGCCGAACTCCATGCCGCCTTCGTTGAGGCTCGTGAGCCAGCGAACGACGCCGATGGTCCACGCGGTCTTGCCCATCGAGCGGATGCCGATCACCTCGCCGACCGTGATGGCCTGCGCGGCGCTGCCGGAGCGGCGCACCTTGAGGCCGCCCGCGCTCTGGTTCACCACTTCCCACTCGTTCACGTTCATGCCGCGCGAGGCTTCGTCGTCGGGCAGCGAGATGAGCGGGATGGTGATGCCCTTCGCGATCTTCGCCGCTTCCTTCACTTCCTCGGAATAGACGTCGACGCTCAGGAAATGGGTGATGGCCTTCAGGCCCGCGCAGATGGCGACGTTGGTGTCCATCGGGTCGCGGCGGGACGTGCGCTTGGGCGGGTCCCCCCAGAGCGCCACGAGCTTCGCGAGGAGCGCCACCATCTCGGGGCCGACCGCCTTGCTCGTGGCGGCCGAGACGTTGCCCGCGGCCACGGCCTGGCGCAGCTGGCGGATCCGGTCGACGATGGGGTTCGTGTCGAAGAGGCGCCAGTTGGGGCCGCCCGGATCGTCGTTGGCCGACAGCAACGGCTTGGGCGGCTTGTCGGTGTCGCAAGGGACGAGGAAATGGCCCGAGGGCGAGGTGGACGGCCGGGCCTGGCCCAGCGTCACCAGGCGAGGGTAGCCGCGGATCGTCTGCGTGACCTTGTCCACGTCGCCCGGCAGGAGCCGGTACGGGTCCGTGAGCGCGACCAGGAGCGTCTCGGTATAGAGATCGAAGACGCTGCGCTTGCGCTCGGCATCGGCGGGCTCCTGGAGGAAGCCCTCCCGTTCGGCGTGCAGGTACAGCTGGTTGATCTCGCGCCACACGCCGTCGGCGATGGGCGTGTAGGAGCGGTAGCTCGTGCGCATGAGCGCGACCAGGTGCTCCATCGCACCGAACGTGTAGCCGGGAATCTGCTTCTTCGCGCCGAACGCGAGGAGCTTGCCCGATTTCTCGACGAGCAGGATCTTGTAGGCGTTGGCCAGCTCGGTCGCGAGCTCCCGGGCGAGACCGAGGGCCTCGCGGGCCTTGGGCGGCAGCGGCAGGAGCGAACGGCCGTAGATGGCGTCCAGTTCGTCGAGGAGCACGTGGGCGACGGGACGGTAGATCTCCACGAGCTGCGCGCGGTCGTCCAGGTCGATCTTCGACCGGTTGAACGCGGCGAGGTGGTTCGCGATGGTGCGGGCCGCGACGGCGCTCTGGCTGAGGGGCAGGGCCTCGATCCACGCGCGCGCCTGCTTGGGGCGCACTTCGAGGTCCCTGGGCGGCGCCAGGCGTTCCGTCGGCACCGAGATGTCGAGAGCCATGTTGTGTTAAGCTTTGTTTTGTAAGGGTTTTTGACTCGCCCGGCCTTCTCGGCCTCGGCACGACCCCTCCCGGACCAAGGATAGACGAGCCCGATGCATTTGAGAACAAAAGGTTTTTTCACGCGCATTGCCTTGGTAGCCGTGCTCGCCTTCGGGGCGGCGCCGGGCGCGCTCGCGTTCGACGTGACCGATGCCGAGGGCAAGCGCCACCGGCTGGCCGATTTCAAGGGCAAGTGGGTGGTCGTGAATTTCTGGGCGACGTGGTGCGCGCCTTGCATCAAGGAGATCCCGGAGATCGCGGAATTCAAGGAGGCCCACGCCGCCCGTGCCGTGGTGATCGGCATCGCGCTCGATGTCGAGGGCGAGGCGAAGACGATCGAGTTCGCGAAGAAGGTGGGTCACGCCTACCCGCTGGTGCTCGGCGACGACCGGATCGAGAAGCAGTTCGGCAAGGTGAAGGGGCTGCCCACCACGCTCGTGTTCGATCCCGCGGGCAAGCGCGTCTACGACCGCCTGGGGACCGTCACCCGCAAGAGCCTCGAACAGATTGTAGACCGCCAAGACACCCGACGAGGGGCCCCTTAGGGGATCGGCGGCAAGTCGCAGGCGGTCGCGGCCGACACGTCGTCGTGCGTATTCCCTGATATCGAATGGAGGCCGCCGCCGCCGAAGTCCTAGCGCGTGTAGCGCGCGCGCATCACGTCGAGCACGCGCTCCGGGTAGCCGGCCTTGCCCAGGCTCCCGTTGTAGCGGGCCAGCGCGTTGTAGAGGTTGCCGCCCTCGATCGACAGGTAGTGGCGCAGGATCACGCAGCCGAAGCGCAGGTTCGTGCGCGGATGGAAGAGGTTCTGGTCCGGCGCGCCGATCTCCTTCACCCAGAACGGCATCACCTGCATGTAGCCGCGCGCGCCGGCGGTCGAGACGGCGTACTTGCGGAACGCGCTTTCCACGTCGATGAGGGCGAGGACGAGGCGCGGCTCGAGCCCGGCACGCAGCGCCTCGTAGTGCACGAGATGCACCAGGTCGCGCGCCGCCTTGTCGTCCTTCATGCGCGCGCCCACGCCGGGCGTCACGGCTTTCACCCACGCGTCCGTCGACGCGTCGACCGGGGCTCTCGGCGACGTGTCGGAAACGGCCTTGGCGAGGCTCGCGCGGACGGATGCGGAGAGCTGCTCGTATTGCTGGGCGCCGGCCGCCGCGAGGCCGGGCGCCAGGGCGATCGCCGCGATCGCGCTAAGGAAAGCGCGCCGCATAGCGGATGACGGGGCCGCCCAGCAGTTCGATGCGGCCATCGGGCGCCATCCCGATTTTCTCCGCGACCCGGATCGAAGGCGCGTTGCCGGGGCGGATCAGGCTCACGACGCGCTTGCGGCCCAGGCGGGTGCGCGCGAAGTCGAGCGCGAAAGCGGCCGCTTCCGGCGCGTAGCCCTGACCCCAGTGCTCGCGCGCCACCTGCCAGCCCAGTTCGAACTCGGGCCAGCCTTCCGGGTCGATGAAGCCCGCCCGGCCGACGAACGCGCCCGTGGCCTTGAGCTCGATCGCCCACATGCCGTAGCCGCGCAGCGCCCAGTGGCCGAGCGAAGCGGCGATCGCACGCCAGGTCTCCGCGCGCGAGAGCACCTTGCCCTCGCCGATATGCAGCATCTGCGCCGCGTCGCCGTAGATCGCCGCGAGAGGATCGAGGTCGCGCTCGGCATACAGGCGCAGGCGCAGCCGCGCCGTCTCGTGCGTTTCGGCCTGCACGAGCGCCGCGGCGCCGGGCCGGTCCGTCATCGGGCGAGCTTCGCCTTCACGAAGGCCGCCACGTCGGCGAGCGGCACGCGCGTCGCCTCGGCATCGCGGCGATGCTGGTACTCGACCACGCCGTCCTTGAGCCCGCGATCGCCGATCACGACGCGGTGCGGGATGCCGATGAGCTCCTGGTCCGCGAGCATCACGCCCGGGCGCTCGCCGCGGTCGTCGAGCAGGACCTCGATGCCGGCGGCCACGAGATCCGCGTGCAACGCTTCGGAAGCGCTCTTCACGGCCTCGCTCTTGCCCGCGCCCATGGGGATGATGGCCACCGTGAAGGGCGCCATGGGATCGGGCCAGATGATGCCCTTGTCGTCGTGGTTCTGCTCGATGGCGGCGCCCACGATGCGCGTGACGCCGATCCCGTAGCAGCCCATCTCGAAGGCCTTCTGCGTGCCGTCCTCGGCCGCGAACGTGGCGCCCATCGCCTCCGAGTACTTGCGGCCCAGCGCGAACACGTGGCCCACCTCGATGCCGCGCACGATCGCGAGCGTGCCCTTGCCGTCGGGCGAGGGGTCGCCCGCGACCACGTTGCGGATGTCCGCGACGAGATCGGGTTCCGGGCAGTCGCGGCCCCAGTTCACGCCGCGCAAGTGGAAGTCCTTCTCGTTGGCGCCGCAGACGAAGTCGCTCATCGCGGCGACCGTGCGGTCGGCGATCACCGTGATCTTCGACCGGTCGAGCCCGACGGGGCCGAGGTAGCCCGCAGGGCCGTCGGCGGCCGCGAGGATCTCGGCGTCCGTGGCCCAGCGCCAGCCCTTGAGGCCCGCGACCTTGCCGACCTTGATCTCGTTCACCGAGTGATCGCCGCGGATGAGGACCATGTGCACGCGCTCATCGGCGGTAAGCAGGATCGCCTTCACCGTGCGCGCGAGCGGCAGGTTCCAGAGTTTCGCGACGCCCTCGCAGGTGGACGTGCCGGGGGTGGGATCCTTCTTCATTGGCTCCGTCGCGGCGGCGCGCGGCGTGGCGGGTGCGAGTGCCTCGGCCTTCTCGATGTTGGCCGCGTAGTCGGAAGCGTCCGAATAGGCGATGAGGTCCTCTCCCGAATCGGCCAGCACCTGGAATTCGTGGGACGCGCTGCCGCCGATCTCGCCCGTATCCGCAGAGACGGGGCGGAAGGTGAGGCCCAGGCGGGTGAAGATGGCGACATAGGCATCGAACATCTTCTGGTAGGACTTCAGCATGCCGCCCTCGTCCGCATCGAACGAGTACGCGTCCTTCATCGAGAACTCGCGGGCCCGCAGCACGCCGAAGCGCGGGCGGATCTCGTCGCGGAACTTGGTCTGGATCTGATAGAAGTTCACGGGCAGCTGGCGGTAGCTGCGCAGCTCCTTCCTCGCGATGTCCGTGATGACTTCCTCGGCCGTCGGCGCGTAGCAGAACTCGCGCTCGGCCCGGTCCTTCACCCGCAGCATCATGGGGCCGTAGAGTTCCCACCGGCCCGTCTCCTGCCACAGTTCGGCCGGCTGGATGGGCGGCATGATCACTTCCAGCGCGCCGGCGCGGTCCATCTCCTCCCGGACGATCCGCTCGACCTTGTGCAGCACCCGCATGCCCAGCGGCATCCAGGAGTACAGGCCGCTGCCCAGCTTGCGGATGAGGCCGGCCCTCAGCATCAGCTTGTGGCTGGGAAGCTCGGCCTCCTGGGGGGCTTCCTTGAGGGTGGCGAGGAAGAACTGGCTGGCGCGCATGGACTCTCCGGACGGGTGGGGCGAAATGCGGTTTTCAGAATCAAATCATCGGCTTGCGAGGCGTCATTCTACACGCCCCGGGGCATCCCGGGCCGGCTGGCAGGCACTCGCAAACTGTGGAAGAATGGGTCCAACTCAATGATTCGGATGGTGACTGCCATGATCGATCGGGACGGATATCGCCCGAACGTCGCCATCGTGCTCGTCAATCCGCGCAACCAGGTCTTCTGGGGCAAGCGCATCAAGGAGCACGCCTGGCAGTTCCCCCAGGGTGGCATCAAGGAGGGGGAAACCCCCGAGCAGGCGATGTACCGGGAGCTCGAGGAGGAAACCGGCCTCAAGCCCGCGCACGTCGAGATCCTCGGGCGCACGCGCGACTGGCTGCACTACCACGTGCCCACCCACTGGGTGAAGCGCGAGTGGCGCGGCACGTACAAGGGCCAGAAGCAGATCTGGTTCCTGCTTCGCCTCACCGGCCGCGACACCGACGTGTCGCTGCGGGCGAGCGGCCATCCCGAGTTCGACGCGTGGCGTTGGCACGAATACTGGATCCCGCTCGAGACGGTCATCGACTTCAAGCGCGACGTCTACCGCCAGGCGCTGGAGCAGCTTTCGGGATTCCTGGACGTGGACGCGCGCCGTCCGGTGGGTCACTCCCCCTACGGGCGGCGCCGCAAGCCGCGCCCGCGGCCGCCTGCCCCCATCATCGTTCCTGCCGGGGGCTGAAACCGCCGCGATCAGCCGATCGCGCGCCCGAACCCCATGTAGGCGGTGACGGTGCCGACGACGAGCGCGAGCACGAAGCCCACGACGATCACCACGACGGTGTACAAGGCGGCCTTCGCCTCGGGCACCTTCATGAGCCGGGGCAGGCCCAGCCACAGCAGGAAGAGGCTGTAGAGCCCCAGGATCGACAGGATCGAGAGCGCCGGGAGGATCCCGAAGACGCTCGCGAGCCAGCTGGCGGTCGGCGCGAAAGCCGCGACCTTGAAGGCCTGCGCGAAATCCTTCGTGCCGTCGAACGAGGGTGCGAGCGCGTCGATGATGAGCGCGAACACGTAGACCATTCCCAGGGCCATCGCGTAGCTCGCGATCATGAAGGCGATTCCGCTCAGGATCGGCATGCGGTAGGACATGCCGAATGCGCCCACCCCCACGAACGAATGGCCGATGAACGCCGCGACGGGCCCGATGGCCGCCAGGATCATGATCCAGCCGGTGTAGAGGCCCTGCACCGTGTGCGTCTCGCCGTCGATCTTCTCCCACTCGGCTCGCGGCTGCAGGATGATGTTCTTCGCGCGTTCGACGATGTTCACGGTGCTCTCCCGGGGTGTGTGGTCACGGGGGAGTATAGACCGCGCGTCGCGGGACTACAGGACCACCAAGTTATCTCGGTGGATCAGCTCGGGCTCGGCGACGTAGCCCAGGATCGACTCGATTTCCGAGGAAGGCCGGCCCAGGAGCTTCGCGGTTTCCGCGGAGTCGTAGTTGGCGAGGCCGCGCGCGATCTCGCGGCCCTCGGGCGAGAGCACGCCCACCACCTCGCCGCGCTCGAACTCGCCCGCGACCGCCGCCACGCCGATGGCGAGGAGGCTCTTGCCGTCTGCGGTGAGTGCCTTCACCGCGCCCGCGTCGAGCGTGAGCTGCCCGGCGGGCTTCAGGAAATCGGCGAGCCACTGCTTGCGCGCGGCGACGGGCTGCGTCGAGGCGACGAGAAGCGTGCCGATCGCCTCGCCCGCGAAGAGGCGCGTGAGCACTTCCGGCTCGCGTCCCCAGGCGATGGCGGTGTGGGCGCCGCTGCGACCCGCGCGCTTGGCCGCGAGCACCTTGGTGAGCATGCCGCCGCTGCCGATTGCGGAACCGGCGCCGCCGGCCATCGCCTCGAGCGCGGGGTCGCCCGCCTCGGCGCGGGAGACGGGCGTCGCGGCGGCATCGCGGCGCGGGTCGGCGGTGTAGAGCGCCTTCTGGTCCGTGAGGATCACGAAGGCGTCGCCCTCGATGAGGTTCGTGACGAGCGAGCCCAGCGTGTCGTTGTCGCCGAAGCGGATCTCGTCGACGACCACGGTGTCGTTCTCGTTGATGACGGGCACGACGCCCAGGGCGACCAGCGTCTTGAGCGTGGTGCGCGCATTGAGGTAGCGGCGGCGGTCGCCGAGGTCCTCGTGCGTGAGGAGGACCTGCGCGGTGTGCAGGCCCTGCTCGGCGAAGCACGACTCCCACATCTGCACGAGGCCCATCTGGCCGACGGCGGCCGCGGCCTGCAGTTCGTTCACCGCGCTCGGGCGCTTCGTCCAGCCCAGGCGCTTGAGACCTTCCGCGATGGCCCCGGAGGAGACCACCAGCACCTCGAGGCCGCGCGCGCGCAGCCCCGCGATCTGCCGCGCCCAGTCGGCGATGGCGCCGCGGTCCAGGCCCTGCCCCTCGTTGGTGAGCAGGCTCGACCCGATCTTCACCACCACGCGGCGGCAGGCGGCCAGTTCGCTAGTCACGGCGGTGCGTCTCGACGTGTTCCATGATGGCGAAGCACAGCTCCTTCGTGCCTTCACCCGTCATGCCCGACACGAGGTACCACGGGCCTTTCCAGCCGAGCTTCTTCACGAAGGCCTTGGCGCGCTTCTCGCGCTCGGCCTCGGGGATGAGATCGAGCTTGTTCATCACCAGCCACCGGGGCTTGGCGAAGAGCGACTCGTCGTATTTCTTCAGTTCCTTCTGGATCGCCTTGGCTTCCTTCACCGGGTCCGTGGCCTCGTCGAAGGGCGCGATGTCCACGAGGTGCAGGATGAGCTTCGTGCGCTGCAGGTGGCGCAGGAACTGGTGGCCCAGGCCCGCGCCTTCGGCCGCGCCCTCGATGAGGCCGGGGATGTCCGCGATGACGAAGGACCGGTTCATGTCCACGCGCACCACGCCCAGGCTCGGGTTGAGCGTCGTGAAGGGATAGTCCGCCACTTTCGGGCGCGCGGCCGAGACGGCGCGCACGAACGTGCTCTTGCCCGCGTTGGGCATGCCGGCGAGGCCGACGTCGGCCAGCACGCGCAGCTCCATCTCGAGGTGCTTCTGCTCGCCGGGCTCCCCGGGCGTGAACTGGCGCGGGGCGCGGTTGGTGCTCGACTTGAAGTGCAGGTTGCCCAGCCCCCCCTTGCCGCCCTTCGCGAGGAGCGCTTCCGCCCCGTCGGTGGCGAGGTCCGCCAGCACTTCGCCCGTTTCGGCGACGCGGATCACGGTACCCACGGGCACGCGCAGCACGATGTCCTCGGCGCCCTTGCCGAAGCAGTCGCGCCCGCGGCCGGGTTCGCCGTCCTTCGCGCGGAAGATGCGCGTGTAGCGGTAGTCGATGAGCGTGTTGAGGTTGCAGTCGGCCACCACGAGGATGGAGCCGCCGCGCCCGCCGTCGCCGCCGTCCGGGCCGCCGCGCGGCACGAACTTCTCGCGCCGGAAGGAAGCCGATCCGTTGCCGCCGCTGCCGGCGATGACCTCGATGCGCGCTTCGTCGAAGAATTTCATGTCGGTGTCAGTCCGGGAGCGCGACGCGGATTCCCAGCCCGATGAAGGCGAGGCCCGCGAACAGGTTGAGTCGGGAGGCGATGGCCGGGCGCGCGCGCAGGCGCTCGCCGATCCAGCCGGAGAAGAAGGCGACCGCGCCGAAGACGACGACCGTCACCGCCATGAAGACCGCGCCGAGGATCGCCATCTGAAAGCCGACCGCACCGGCCTTCTCGTCCACGAACTGCGGCAGGAACGAGAGGAAGAAGAGCGTCACCTTCGGGTTGAGCGCGTTGCCGATGACGCTCTGGCGGAAGATGGTCGCGAGGCCCGCGCCGCCGCCCGCCGCCTGCATCGAAATGGCCTCGCGGTGACGGATGGCCTGGATGCCGATCCAAAGAAGGTACGCGGCGCCGGCATAGCGGACGAGGTCGAACGCCACGGGCGAGGAGCGGATGAGCGCCGCGACGCCCAGGGCGGCCAGGGCCGTGTGGAAGAGGCAGCCGGCCGCGAAGCCGAGGGCGGCCGCGAACCCCGCCCGCCGTCCCTGGCTGATGCCGCGCGCGAGGACCGTGACGATGTCGGGCCCCGGGGCGAGGGCGAGCAGGGCGCTGGCGGCGATGAAGAGGGCGAGGTCGGGCATGACTTTCGTGGTCGCGAAGCGCCGTCGGGTTTTTGAAAAAATGACGCGCCGGAAAGAAAAAAGCCCCGTGCGAAGACGGGGCTCTTTCTTCGCAAGAAAGGAGCCTTAGGCTTGCGCCGGCTCGATGCTCACGGTGTTCCGCTGCTTCGGGCCCTGCTTGCGGTAGGTCACCTTGCCGGTGGCCATCGCGAAGAGGGTGTGGTCCTTGCCGATGCCCACGTGCTGGCCCGCGTGGAAACGCGTGCCGCGCTGGCGCACGAGGATGGAGCCGGCCGGGACGACTTCGCCGCCGAAGACCTTGAGGCCCAGGCGCTTCGATTCGGAATCGCGGCCGTTTCGGGAAGAGCCGCCTGCCTTTTTATGTGCCATGTCGGTATCCCTTAAGCGTTGATGGCATCCACACGGATTTCCGTGTAGTTCTGCCGGTGGCCCTGGCTCTTCTTGTAATGCTTGCGGCGGCGCATCTTGAAGATGTGCACCTTGGGGCCGCGACCGTGGGAGACCACGGTGACCGAGACCTTTGCGCCGGCGACGAGAGGCGTGCCGACATTGACCGCTTCGCCATCGGCGACCATGAGAACCTGGTCCAGCACGATCGTGGAACCCACGTCGGCTTCGATGGTTTCAACCTTGATGCTTTCCCCGGGCGACACGCGATACTGCTTGCCCCCGGTCTTGATGACCGCGTACATAGCTCTTGGAACTCCTGTTTTGGTTTGACTTCCCGCAGCCTTTTGCACTGCGAACCGGCTATAATACGCGAAATTCCAAGCAACGTCAAAGACTTGACTGCAAGGGGCCCCGCGTCCGGCAAGGCCCCCGAACCCTCCGGAACACGCCCGCCTTGACCCTTTCCGTCGCCCCCGTCAGCCTCGACTCGATCCGGGCCCCCATTCGCGACGACCTCGTGCGGGTGGACGAAGTCATCCGCCGCCGCCTGCACTCCGACGTGGCGCTCGTCCGGGCCATCGGCCAGTACATCGTCGATGCCGGCGGCAAGCGCATCCGGCCCGCCCTCCTGCTCCTGTCGGCCGGCGCGCTGGGCGTGCGCTCCGACACCCGGCACGAGATGGCCGCGGTCATCGAATTCATCCACACGGCCACGCTCCTGCACGACGACGTCGTCGACGAGTCGACCTTGCGCCGGGGCCGCAAGACCGCCAATGCCGAGTTCGGCAACGCCGCTTCGGTGCTGGTCGGCGACTTCCTCTATTCGCGTTCCTTCCAGATGATGGTCGAGGCCGGGAACCTGCGCGTGATGCAGGTCATCGCCGATGCCACCAACGTCATCTCCGAAGGCGAGGTGCTCCAGCTCCTCAACGTGAACGACCCGGACACGGACGAGGAAAGCTACCTGCGCGTCATCCGCTACAAGACCGCGCGCCTCTTCGAGGCGGCCACGCAGGTGGGCGCCATCCTCGCCGGCGCGAGCCCGGAAGTCGAATCGTCCCTCACCGAATACGGCATGCGCGTGGGCACGGCCTTCCAGCTCATCGACGACGTGCTGGACTACTCCGGCGACCTTGCCGACATGGGAAAGAACCTGGGCGACGACCTCGCCGAGGGCAAGCCCACGCTGCCGCTCATCCGCGCGATGCAGGTGGGCACGCCGGACGAGCGGGCCCTCATCCGCACGGCCATCGAGCAGGGCGGGCGCGACGAGCTGGAGCGCATCGTGGCGGCGGTGCACCGTACGGGCGCCCTGGAATACACGCGGGAGTGTGCCCGCCGGGAGTCGAAGGCCGCGATGGACCGCATCGCGCCCCTGGCGGATTCCGCGTGCAAGGACTCTCTGCTACAATTGGCGCACTTCTCCGTCGAACGGAAGTTCTGATTCGGCGGGTTGTCTCGACGGGCGCTGATGCAGGCGCCCGTTTCGTCCTCGGGGTGTAGCTTAGCCTGGTAGAGCGCTACGTTCGGGACGTAGAGGCCGGAGGTTCGAATCCTCTCACCCCGACCATTTCCCCCTTGAGAATCAGGGACCGAAGTCCGGCCCTCCCGGGCCTTTTGGACTTCCGCCATACGGGGCTCTGCCTGGAGCCCGCGATGGCCGCCTTCACCCATCGATCCGAGCTTTTCGTCACCGTCCCCCGCCGCAGGCCCGCCAAGCGTTGAGGGTCGTCCTCGACGCCAACCAAGTGTCGGCGTGCAATACCCCCGCGCAGTTCATGTCGAAATATCTTCCGTTTTTCGACACATTATGATGAAGTGTCGATTCCCTCGACAGATCGTCCCGATCGGCCAGCGGCGACGAGGAGATGCGTTCCATGCCGGCATTCGACCCGCAGCGCCCCCACAACGACCTGCCCCCCCTCCCGCCCAAAGCGGATGTGGAGACGCGCCCCCAGCTGAAAGCCTGCATCGAGGCGAGAGCGGCCCTGGCCGCGCTCGACCAGGCCTGCGTGCTCATTCCCAATCCCGCTGTGCTCATCAACACGATCCCGTTGCTGGAGGCCCGGGCGAGCAACGAGATCGAGAACATCGTCACCACGTCCGATGCGCTGTTCCGCCACGCCGAATCGGAGGACGCAGCCGACCCGGCGACGAAAGAGGCGCTTCGCTATCGAACGGCCCTTCGCCGGGGAGTCGAGGCGCTGGCGAAGCGGCCGGTCGGCACCGTCATCGCCGAGACGGTCTGCTCCACGATCAAGGGAGTCGACATGAAGGTCCGGCGCGTGCCGGGGACGAAGCTCACCCACGGACTCACGGGCGAAATCGTCTACACGCCGCCGGTCGGCGAGGCCCTGCTTCGCAAGCAGCTCGCCAACTGGGAGCGCTTCGTGCACGAGGGCCGTGACATCGATCCGCTGATCCGAATGGCCGTCTCGCACTACCAGTTCGAGGCCATTCACCCCTTCACGGACGGCAACGGGAGGACCGGGCGGATCCTGAACCAGTTGATCCTGGTCCAGCAGGGGCTTCTCTCGCTGCCCGTGCTGTACCTGTCGCGATACATCCTGGGGCGGCGCGCGGACTACTACGCCAGGCTCATCGGCGTGACGCGGGAGGGCGCCTGGGAATCGTGGGTCCTGTTCATGCTCGATGGCGTGACCGATACCGCCCGATGGACCACAGCGAAGATCGATGCGATCCGCCAGCTGATGGGCCGGACGGCGGAAACCGTGAAGGCGGACCTGCCGAAGATCTACTCGCGCGAGCTCGTGGAGCTGACATTCGTCCAGCCCTACTGCCGCATCCAGAACGTGGTCGACGCCGGCCTCGCGAAGCGGCAAACCGCAGCGGAGTACCTCAAGGCGATGGCCGAGCGGGGGGTGCTGCGGGAGGTGAAGGCGGGTCGGGAAAAGCTGTTCGTGAACCCGGCATTCCTTTCGCTGCTGACACGCGAGCCGCGCCGGGCCTGAGGCCAGCCGGGCCGCGGGGGCGGTTACGCCCCGTCCAAACGCCCGATCAACACCCCCATCGCCCGCTCAGAAGCCACGACAATCAGCTTCATCGTCGCCCGAGTCGCCCCCACGAAGAGCTTGCGGGTCTCGATCTCCCCTAGCGCCTCGAAGTCCACCTCCGTCAGCACCACATAAGGCGCACACCGCCCCTTGAACCGGTACACGGAGTCGATCAGCACCTCCCCCTCCGTCACGACTGGCCGCCCCTCCCCGTCGTACGCCCCGGTGAAGCGCCTGAGCGAATGCGGCCCCAGCCGATCGAAGTCCTGCACCGTCAGCCCTCCCGCCCCGGAAGCACACCACCGCGATCATGTCCTTGCGAAAGCCGGCCTTGAGGGCGAGGTCGATGGCGGCGCGGGTCTGGTCCAGCAGGCCCCGGGCATCCGGGTAGGCAAGGAACTCCACCTCCGACCCGTCGATGGGCGATCCCGCCTCCACCGGCCGGTCCAGGGTGAGCAGGCGGTTCAGGTTCGCGAGGATGTCCCGCGGGCTGCGGTAGTTGGTGTCGGCGTGCAGCACCGTCCAGCCGGGCAGCGCCACGGGCGGGCGGGCGTAGAGGTTCTGCATCGGGTCCTCGAGCCACCAGGCGCGCGCGCCGGGCTTCATCAGCCGCAGGAGCACCGGCACCCACTCGCCCTCCATGTCCTGCCCCTCGTCCACGATCAGCTCGTCGAAGCGCCAGCCCTCGCCCGGATCGGCCGCCGCGAGGCCGCGGACAGCTCGGCGAACGCGCCCGGCTTCGTGAAGTCAATCACCGTTCCCCGCGATCGCAGCAGCCGGTCGCCCAGCTGGTGGTACGTGCCGACCATCCCGCCTCCGGCACCACCCGCGCCATGTGGTCGGCGAGCGGGCGGTTGAAGCACACGTAGAGCGGACGGCGCCCGGCGGCCACGGCATCGCGGTAGACCGCGAGCGCGAGCTGGGTCTTGCCCGAGCCCGCCGTTCCCACCACCCGCAGGCGGAAGGGCGTGAAGTCCAGGCGCCGGCCCCACTCCGCGAGGCCGCCCGAAAGGCGCGTGTACAGGGTCTGGGCCTCGCCGACGGTGGCGCCGATCTCGGGGACCAGCTGGATCTCGTTGGCGAGGAAGCGGCAGACCGTGTCGGCCAGGGGCGAGGGGGGCTCGTCGAGGGGGAGGATTTCCTGGATGACGGCCGCCAGCTTGTCCCGCCGGGTCGCATCGACGATGCGGTCGGGATCGATCCCGGCAGCTCTCAGGGAAGCCACCGTGTGATCGGGGCAGAAGAGGGCGACTCGACCTTCAGCGAGCGCCCCGATGCAGCTTCTCCGAACTTGGCCATCAGCTCGCCCGCGAGCGGATCATCTGGGGGCGACGAACTTGGTCTAGCGCGGGTGCTCCTTGGCCAAGCCGTCGGCGGTCTCGACCAAGGCGCCTGCCTTCTGCTCGATCAGCAGCAGCCGGCCGGAGGGAGCGATAACGGCGAAGTCCACCTCGCCGAAAATAGTGAAGCGGGACTTGATGCGCGTCCAATGAACACCGTGCAATATCCGGTATTCATCTGGAAGCTCGTGAGCAAGCAAATTTAACGTTTCGATTTCCCGGACCGAACCGGGATGCGAAGCGAACGCCTGGGGAGAAGGGGATGAGCTTGGCCATCGAATCCCTGCCGTCCGGAGCATGCCGTTGCCTGGCGCTGGGGTATCACAGGCTCAAGGGATGATACTCAGGCTCATGCCCATGGCCCCGCCGCTGCCAGAATTGAGCCATGAGCTACGACATCATCGGCGATATCCACGGGCACGCAGAAGCCCTCGAGGCGCTTCTCCACAAGATGGGCTACCGGATGTCGCAGGGATGCTGGCGCCACCCGGATCGGCAAGCGATCTTCGTCGGCGACTTCATCGATCGAGGGCCGAAGCAGCTGCGCACGGTCGACATCGCCCGCCGCATGGTGGAGAGCGGTGCCGCCCTGGCGGTGATGGGAAACCACGAGTTCAACGCCATCGCCTGGCACACGCCGGATCCTGCGAATCCGGACGAATTCCTCCGTCCCCACAATAGCCCGAAGTGGGGCGACAAGAACTTCAAAGCAGCACGCTGCCTTCCTTGCGGAGGTTGAGGGAAAGCCCGACCAGCACCAGGAAGTCATCGACTGGTTCATGACTCTTCCGTTGTGGCTGGACCTGCCCGGGTTGCGAGTCGTGCACGCCTGCTGGCACGCATCCCACATGGACTACCTTTCCGGTCACCTTCGCGAGGGCCGCTACCTCACACCGGAGATCCTTCCGCACCTTGCGACGGAGCCGGATGACCCCGATGAGAAGGATCGACCTGAGCCCAGCCCGTTCAAGGCCCTGAGGCGATCGCCAAGGGGATCGAAGTGCCGCTGCCCGCTCCGCACTTCTTCCTCGACAAGGACGGCCCACAAACGCCATCGAGTCCGCGTCCGTTGGTGGGATTCAGACGCCGCTGATTTCCGATCTGCCGCCATGCTGTCGGACAAGGACCGCGAGTCCCTTCCCCGCGATCCGATCCCGGCCCACGCGCGCATCCCGCTCGACCCCAAGCCGACCTTTTTCGGCCACTACTGGTTTCGCGGCACGCCAGCGCCGTTGACGCCCCACGCGGCCTGCCTCGACTACAGCATCGCCAAGGGCGGGGCGCTCGTGGCCTACCGGTGGAGCGGCGAGCCGGTTCTGGATGCCAACGCCTTCGTGCACGTCGGCAATGCCGATGAAGCTGAGGCGGTTCGATGACCTTCGAAGGCCAAGTCATCCACTTCGGCCTTGCGCTCGACGGCCAGCGCGGCTGGCGGCCGACCAACAGCCTGGGGGTTTCGTACGTAGGCCCACTCGGCTTCATGTCTCTCCTTGAGGCCCAGCTGGGAATCGTCCATCCGCGGGTCGCGAACGTCGAGCGCGTCGCCCAGATGGCGGCCGGCCTCCGCGATGCCGCCAACGGCCAGCGTTTCTACGAACGTAGCCTTGCCGTCGACGAGATCGGCACCGCAAGCACGCTCCTCCGCTGGCGGGATACTTGGAACGAGGCCGGATGGCGGGGCGAGTCCCCTGCCGGAAAGAGCCGCATCGCCGATATGGCGGCGGTCGAGCAGCTGGCCCGCGGACGGGTGGCACCCGGCATCGGGGAGCGTCTCGCGGAGATCGAAGCCGCGCTCGATGACCGCGATCCGCGCATCAAGACGGTGCTGCTCTACGACTGCCCCGAGGAGCACACGGCCCTGTGGCGCCGCGTGCTTGCAAAGCTGCCGATGTCGGTGGTCGATGAGCCCAAGCCTGCAGCCGCCGGAGGCACATTCCTCCGCGCGCTGCAGGATGTGCTGGTTTCCTCCGCCGGCGGGGGCAAGCCCAAGCGCCTTGTGTGGAAAGATGACGGAAGCGTGCGCGTGGTCCGTGGGGAAACGACGCTCGCCGCATCGGCATGGCTTGCTGCAGAGCTGAGGCAGGCCGGTGATGACATCCTCATCGTCGTGGAGCAGGAAGGCGGCATCGCGGACGCCACCCTCGCCTCCACGGACCTCGCGCAGGAAGGTGTGTCGCCGTCTTCCCCGGCCCGCCCGGCGCTCCAGGTCCTGCCCCTCGCGCTTCGCCTCCTGTGGCAGCCGCTGGATTTCGCCGCGCTTCTCGCCTTCCTCACGCTGCCGGACGGCCCCATTCCGGGCTTCGCGCGCCGCCGTCTCGCCGCTCGGGTTGCTTCCTCCCCCGGCACCGGCGGCGAAGAGTGGATTCAGTGCATCGAGAGAATCCTCGAAGTGAAAGAGGACGCCGAGGGCAAGGCGAAGCTGCGCGCGGAAATTGCCTACTGGATCGAATCCGCGAGCCACGACCCCAACAAGGGCGCGCCCATTTCCGTGGTCATCGAGCGGGCGACGCGGGTTGCCGAATTCTTCCGCTTCCGCGCGCAGGACGAAGACGCGGCAGTAGCCGAGGCCGCCTCGGGCGCCCTCACGCAGGCCTCTGCCCTCGCGAACGCGCTTCGCATCTTCCAGTCGCAAGGCCGGGCGATGGTGAGCGCGGCGGAGCTCGATCGCCTCGTGTCGCAGGCCACCGGCTCTGGCGACCGCAATCCGGACCGCGGCGCGCAGGCCGGCTCTCGCTGTGTGATCTCCGATCCCGGGCGGCGCTCGAAGTCTTCGACGACGTGATCTGGTGGCAACTCGGGAGCATCCCCATCCCCGGCACAGATCCGTGGTCGGCCAAGGAAGCGGACGAGCTGAAGGCTGGCGGCGCGGACCTCCTCGGCGCCGAAGTGCGGCTGGCCTCGCAGGCCTGTAGCTGGCTCGTCCCCGTCCTGCAAGCGAGGAAGCGCATCACGCTGATGCTTCCCCGCGCCGGAGCGGAACTGCATCCCCTGTGGATCCAGTTGAACGCGCTCATCGAGAACGCTCCCATCCGGGAGATCGAATCCGTGCTGACGGAGCCGGCGGCCAAGGGAAGGACGGCTGCAGTCCCCTTCAAGCCGCGCCGCGAGCGCCGGCGCTGGTGGTTCCTGCCCAAGGGCACGAAGATCCCGGGGCCGGAACATGAGTCCTTCAGCAGCCTCGAGCAGCTGATCTTTGACCCGAACCGCTGGGTGCTGGGCTACGCGGCGCGCATCCGCCCCTCCTCGCTGCTCGAGCTTCCCGGTGAGAGCCAACTTCTCGGCCAGCTTGCGCACCGGGTGGTGGAACGCCTCTACCTCACGCCCGGTTCGCTCGATTGGGATGAAGGGAAAGTCGCCGCGTGGGTCGACGCGTGCCTCGACGACGTGGTGGCCGAAGAGGGCGCGATCCTCCTCATGCCCGGCCGCCGAAGCGACCTCGAAGCATTGCGCCAGCGCCTGCGAAAGGCGGTCGTCGATCTTCACGCGCGGCTTCGCAGGACGGGCGCAGTACGCGTGGTGCCGGAGAAGCACCTGGAAGGGGGACACCGCCTCGGCAAGCTCAAGGGCTTCATCGACCTGCACGTAGAGCACGAGGCCGGCCCGACCAGCGTCGTGGACATGAAATGGGGCAAAAGCGCGTATGCCAAGAAGGTGGTCGAGAAGAAGCACATCCAGCTGGCCATCTACGGCAAGCTCGTGGAGATCGAGACCGGGCGCTGGCCCGCGGTGGCGTACTACATCCTGCGTGATCGGGACTTGCTAACCCGCGACGACGAGCTCTTCGCCGGGCAACGGGGTGCAGCCACGGCCGGGGATACGTCAGAGCTCTGGGAGCAAGTGGTGGACGCGTGGCGCTGGCGCCGGACTCAGCTGGATGCCGGCGCCATCGAGGTGGTGCGTGAAGACCTCGAGCCCGACGATGGCGTGAAAGGCCCGCCCCTCGGCCTTGCCATTGAGCCGCTCTACCAAGCCTACAACCGGTACCGCTTTCTCGACGGATGGGGGCGGGCGAATGAGCGCGAAGATCCGCTTCATCAGCGCCGGCGCGGGTAGTGGCAAGACGCACCGCCTCACGCAGATCCTGGGCGAGGAGCTGGCTTCGAACCGGGCGCGCCCTCGCGGGGTGATCGCCACCACGTTCACCCGCAAGGCGGCCGCGGAGCTGCGGGAGCGCGTTCGCGCCCACCTGATCGGCGAAGGGTCCGTTGCGCGTGCCCACGAGATGGGACAGGCGCGCATCGGCACGGTGAATGCGGTTTGCGGCGAGCTGCTCGAGCGCTTCGCCTTCGAAGCCGGCATGCCCACGGAACTGCGCGTGCTGGAGGACGATAGCGCCAAGGGCGCACCTCGCACGGGCGATGGATGCAGCGCTCGAGGGACCGCGCCTCTAGAGCTACTGTCCCTCGCAGGTCGGCTGGGTTTGGCCGACAAGTCCTTCGGCAGCGACGAGATTCCGTGGCGCTCAGACCTCCGCTCACTTGTTGCGCAGGCTCGCTCCAATGGAATCGATCAAGCCGCGCTGAGGACCTTTGGGGACAAGAACGCCGACAGCCTTCTGGCCCACTTCGGAAAGCCTACCAAGGAAGATCTCGACGCCAAGCTGGCCGTGGCGTTGCCTGCCGCCATTCAGGAACTGGTCAAGGCGCAGTCGGGACGAAAGAACACGGGCGACTACCTCGCCCTCCTGCTGAAGGCCGAGCGCGACCACCTCAGCCGCGACCTGGCCTGGTCCGTGTGGGCCAAGCTCGCCGACGAGGACACTGGGCCCGAAAAGGCACTCTTCGCCCACGCCGAGGCCGTGCAGGCCGCCGCCAGCGCCATTGCGCAGCACCCGCGTCTGCACCGGGACATCCGCCGCTACCTCCAGTTGATGTTCGAGCTGGCCGCGGACACGCTCGCCACCTACGCCGCCATCAAGAAGGAAATCGGCGGCATCGACTTCGTGGACCAGGAACAGCAGCTCCTCCAGGTGTTGGACCTGCCTTCGGTCAAGGAGGTGATCGAGGAAGAACTGGACCTGCTGATGGTGGACGAGTTTCAGGACACGAGCCCCATCCAGCTTGCCCTCTTCACGCGCCTGGCCGAGTGCGCCCGCCATGTGGTGTGGGTGGGCGACGTGAAGCAGGCGATCTACGGCTTCCGTGGCAGCGATTCGGAGCTTATGTCGGCCGTGATCGACTCGCTGCCGAAGGCCGGCGTGGTTCCGGAGGTGCTGTCTCGTTCGTGGCGCTCGCGGCCTTCGCTCGTCCAATTCGTGAACGCCGTGTTCGGGGACACGTTCCCCGGCCTCGACCGCAAGCTCGTGGAACTGGAGCCCCAGCGCAAGGACTACGAAGGCGCGCCCGCCGTCATCGACTGGCTGGTCGAGGGAAAGAACCAGGAACTACAAGTGACGGGAATCGCCGCCGGCGTGGCTGAACTGGTGGCCGAGGGCACGCTCGTCTGCGACAAAGGTTCGGATACGCCGCGGCCCGCACGATACGCGGACATCGCCGTGCTGGCGCGAAGCAACGCCACGGTGCTTTCCATCGCGGCCGCCTTGACCGAACGTGGCGTGCCCTGCTCCACCTCCCAGCCGGGCCTGTGCGGGAAGGCGGAGGTCGTGCTGGCCCTCGCATGCCTCCGGCGCCTGGTGGACGAGTACGACACGCTTGCTACGGCCGAGATCGTCTCACTGGCGGATTGTGCGGAACCGGAAGCCTGGATCACCGAGCGACTCGCGTGGCTGGAGAAGGGTCTGCCTCCCCACGAATGGAAGGTGGTCGCCCAGGAGGGGATTCGCCGTCCACCCGATCCTCGCCACGCTCGCAGCGCTGCGCGGGCAAGTCAGCGTTCTCTCCCCGAGGGAGGCTGTGGAGGCGGTGATTGCCCAGTGCGGTCTCGCCACGCGGGTGTTGCAGTGGCAGCAGGACGAAGGCCACGCGCGCCTGCGCCTTGCGAACCTGGACCGCCTGCTGGAGCTGGCATCGGAATATGAAGGCGAGATGCGGACGGGCCACGGCCCTGCCACCCTCTCCGGCTTCGTCCTCTGGCTCGGAGAGCTCGGCGAGTACGAACAGGACGAATTGCCCGAGCCCTCCATCGACGCGGTGCGGGTGATGACGCACCACGCCGCCAAGGGGCTGGAGTGGCCGATCGTCGTTGCCTGGGACCTCGCCAAGGACATCCGCGAACGGCTCTGGTCCGTTCAGGCCGAGTCGACGGGGCCGATCGACGTGGCCAACCCGCTCGACGGCCGGTTCATCCACTACTGGCCGTGGCCGTTTGGTGCCCGCAAAAAGGTGGAGGTGGCGGACCGCATCGCGGCGTCTCCGAAGGGCCTTGCCTCACGAAAGGCCGCGGAGGACGAGGACCGTCGATTGCTCTATGTGAGCTTCACTCGGGCAAGGGATGTGCTCGTGCTGGCAAGGACAGGTAAGAAGCCGGTGGGCGAATGGATGGAGACCGTGGGGCTCAGCAAGTGGCTTGAGCATGCTTCGGGCGATAACCTCGCCTTGGGCAATGGGCTCAGTGTGTCGTTCCGGCAATCTGTTCTCGGCGAGGGCGCCGGCCCGCTGCTTGGACAGATCGGGGCAGCAAGGGACCTCGTCTGGTTTGAGGGGGCCAGTACGCGAACGCAGAAACTTCCGCTTCGGGTCAGCCCATCCTCCGCGAAGGCCGTCGATGCGGTGATCGTGGAGACAGTCGAGATCGGCGAAGCCATGAACACAGCCAAGGTTAAGGACCGCGCCAGGTTGGGTGATGCCGTCCATGCGTGCTTGGCGGCGCACGTAAATTCGAAGTCGGGTGGAATCAACCTCGAAAGCGTAACGACCACCCTGAAGCAGCTCGGACTCGAGGAATCAGTCGAGGCTCGCCAGCTGCACCGGCAGGTTATTGCAGTTGGGAAATGGGTCCGTGAGTCTTGGAAAGGTGCGGATTGCTTGGTAGAGACCCCGGTCCAAGAAGTCACGGGCGATGGCCAGATAGTAGGAGGCCGAATGGACCTTGTGATTCACGCGGCCGATGGTTGGGTGCTGATGGACCACAAGTCGACGTTGGCGACAAAGGGCATTGCGGAAGGCAACCTTGCCGGATACGGGGGACAGCTTGCGGCCTACAGCGAGGCGTTGGTTCGGGCGACAGGGAAGCCATTGCAGTCAGCCTGGATCGTCATGCCAGTAGCTGGCAAGGCCGTTCGTATCATGGCCGGCTAGCGCGGTCTCGTCGTGGGCTACATTCGTAGCCAGGTCATTGAGGTTCCGCTCGCGTCGAGAGCCTATAGAAATGAGTCAGGTACCGGCCCTTGGAGATTGCCGGTGTTCGTGAGTAGCGAGATTTTCAACTGCCGATAGCAGTGAGTTGAACACTACAAGAATCAACGACCCATGGCGCTTACACCAGGTACAGCCGTACGAAGCATCGACAACCCGTCTCGAGAAGGGGTTGTTACAAATGCTCAGCCACGAGTACGGCCATCCGGCACGTCATATCAAATCCGTTGGTCGGACGGGCTGACGGACTTTGTGCGCGAAGATGAACTGCAGCCGCTGGATAACGCCGACAAGCAGGACCCGTACGAGATCGTCAAGCGCGGCATGTACGGACGAGCGGCGGATCTCCGGCGAAATCTCACCTACACATCTCTCGGGCCGGTTGGCCAATCTCGTGTATGCGATGGGCATCACGGATACGGACTTCTACCCCCACCAGTACCGCCCCCTGCTCACCCTGCTTGATTCACCCACCAACGGCTTGCTTATTGCTGATGAGGTGGGCTTGGGCAAGACGATCGAAGCCGGGCTCATCTGGACCGAATTTCGGGCTCGTTTCGACATGCGCTGCCTCGTCGTCATCTGCCCGGCGATGCTTCGGGAAAAGTGGCGCGATGAACTCCGTAACCGATTCGGTGTGGTTGCCCGAATCGTGGATGCCAAGGACTTTCAGGATGAACTAGCGAACTCCGATCACTCCGGCGACGGTAAGGCCTGGATTCTCAGCTACCAGGCCGCCCGACCGCCCAAGGAATGGTCGCCAACCGCCAAGAAGCCTGTCCGGCTAAGCACTCGCTGGCAGCTTGCGGACTATCTGCATTCAAACGCCGACAGCGAACCCATCATCGATATGGTGATCTTCGATGAAGCGCATTACATGCGGAACACTGAAACAGCGTCCTGGCAGCTTGCGGACCTGCTTCGGGATGTTTCGGCGTACCAACTAATGCTCTCGGCCACGCCGATCAATTTGAAGAACGAGGACCTCTTCAATCTTCTCCGCTTGTTGGATCCAGATCACTTTTCGAGCTTGGACGACTTTCAGCGGATGATCGAGGCGAACAAGCCCCTTGTCGAGGCCCGCGATGCGGTGCTGAACAAGTCCGTCGGCGTAGACGCGATCTTGTCCCGGCTGGATGCCATCGCCTTGCACAAGACATTCAGTGAGTCATTGCAGCTCAAGGCAATTCTTGATGATCCCCCTACGGAGGCTCGTCTCTCGAAGGACTCCTACCGCGCTGAGCTGGCGGATCTTCTCGAGAAGATGAACCTGCTGGGCCATGCCGTCACGCGTACTCGCAAGCGAGACATTCACCTGCGTCGCATAGTTCGCAAGGTAAGGCGCGAACCTGTGACCATGAATGAATTGGAGCGGAAGATCTACGAAGCGGTCACCGAAACCACTAGGGAATATGCATGGAGCCAGGGAATTAGTGATGGGTTCCTGCTGGCAATGCCTCAGCGCCAAGTCACCTCCTGTCCTGCTGCCATTGCGAGCGCGTGGCACGAACATGGCCAGGCCGCCGAGGAATTGCTCGAGGACTCGCTGGAGTCCATCGATGGCGAGGAGGATACGCTGCCAGAAGCTCCGCTTCGAGACATTCTTTCGCGGGTCGTGGCATCGAGCATCGACGTTGCCGAACTTGAAAGGAACGATTCGAAGTTCTCGCGGTTGATCTCCGTCTCAAGGGAGTACTTCTCAACGCACGACAGCGAAAAGATCATCGTCTTCACCACCTTCCGGGCTACCGCCGCGTACTTGAAGCGCAGGCTGGACAAGGAAGGGCTGCCTTCGATGATCCTGTGGGGAGGCGAAACGGATACGAAGCAAGATGTGATTGATCGTTTCCGCGATAGCACTAAGCATCGCTTTCTCATATCGACCGAAGTTGCGGCGGAAGGTGTTGATCTTCAGTTCTGTCGCGTTCTCGTGAACTATGACCTTCCCTGGAACCCGACACGCATTGAACAGCGTATAGGCCGTATCGACAGGCTCGGGCAAAAGTCCGAACTGATTCACATTTGGAACCTGTACTTCGCCAATACGATTGACGAGCGAATCGTCACCCGCCTCTTTGACCGCCTGAAGATATTTGAGGAGGCTCTGGGGGAGGCCGAGGCGATTGTGGGGGATGCCATCCGCAAGTTGGAGGCCGAGCTGTTGATTCGTCCGCTAACGGCTGAAGAGGAGGAGGCACAGATTGCGCAGACGGCCAAGGCCCTCGAGGTAGTCCGTGTTCAGCGCGAAGAGTTGAGAGAAATGCGCCTCATATGATGGCCCACGGCCAGCGAGTGATGGAGAAGGTCGAGGGGGCACAGGAACTTGCCAAACGCGTGACGGAGGCCGACTTGATGGCTTACGTCTCGGATTACCTTGAGCGCTTCTCAGTTGGACATCGATATCGGCAAGTCGGAAATGACCCGCATTTCGTCGAGCTTCAGCTGTCACACGCCATGGCCACTCACCTCGATGAGTTCCTTTCTGTGGAGCGCTTGACCGGAAAGACCAGTCTATCCAACGGCCAGTCACGCAAATGCCGCTTTCTGAACCGGATCAGCGAACGCGCCAAGCCTGGGGAAGAAATAATCCATCAGTTCCACCCATTGATCCGGTTCATTTCGAAAGACCTGAGGGCGCGAAACGAGCACTTCTATCCGATCGTTGCAGTAGCGGTGGAAGCTGCACCTGACGTCCCGAAGGGGGACATTCGTCTTCTATACCCGCAGCTGGCTGTTTCGCGGCGTTCGTGAAGAGGAAGTCCTCTCGACCGCGTTCCTTTCGCTTGAGACTGGCGAAGAACTGCCGGAGGAGGTCGGGGACGTATTGCTCCAGAGGGCGCGACTTGCCGGGAAGGACTGGCTGGCTCCCGCCGCAAGCGTCGATGCCGCTCTTGTTTGCACGCGCTTCGAGTCAGCTGAAGACAGCCTGACCTTGCGATTCAACTCAGTCCTTTCGCGGAAGCGCAACGAGAATGCGGACAGGGCGCGTCTCCAGATTCAATCCATTGAGCGACATCTCGAGCGGCGCGTCCCGCGGCTTCACGCCACCGTTCAGGCCCATCTGGCGGCCAATCGAAGCGCGCTGGCGAAGGCTACACAGGGGCAAATGGACAAGCTGCAAGCCAGAATGGCGCTCAGGCGGGATCGCATTCAACAGGCTGAGAAGATCGCGGCGGACAAGAACTTCGTGTGCGCAGGACTCATAAAGGTACGGTAAGGAGAATGTCCATGGGGTCGCTTAGTGACCAGCTCAAGCATTGGAAGTCGCGTGGTAAGGCGCAGGTCGAAAGCCTTGAAAGGGCGAAGGCAATCGCAGCGAAGCTTCCTCCGCGTGCTGCCGTCGCGCAGTCCCAGAGTGCCACCAAGACTCAAAGTACTCCGTCACAGCCATTGAATCCGCCCTTGCCTGCGCCGAGTGCGACCGCGAAGGAAGCACCTGCAGTCACCTCCTTTGAAACAAGCGGCTTTCGGCCTCTCGGCAAGCCTGAACACTACAAACATCCCGATGAATGGATTGATCTTGGATGCAAGCTTCAGCCGCCCGGGTTCGCGGGTGGGCGAGCGCTTACCGTTCGTGTAGGGATTGACTTCGGAACGGCCTATACCAAAGTGGCCATCAACGCGGCCGGCACAGTGTTCCTTGTCGACTGGTCTGGTGTCACGTTGTCAGGCGAACGCTACTTTTTGCCTGGAGTAGTTTCAGTGCTTCATGGCGGGGCGACGTTCCTGGGGCGCTGCTCCAAGTCCGCTGGATATTTGTCCGACTTGGAAGCTTCCCTTTCTACCGGGCCAGCCTGAATCGGCCGATCGCCGATTGGCCGCATCCATCTTCCTTGCATGGGTGATGAAATATGCCCGAGCGTGGTTCTTCCACCATCAGGCAGCGCTCTGCGAGGGGCGGGAGATCGTCTGGGAAGTCAATATCGGGTGCCCAACTGATGCCTGGGACGACAAGGTCCGGATGGAGCTGTATGAGTTCATCGGGCACTTGGCTTGGCGCCTCAGCCGGTTAGGCGATATCGACAAGACCCGCGGAGAATTGATCGAAGGCGATCTCAAACGCCCGTTCAACACGGAAGGCCTGGATTCGCTGTCCATCGTTCCGGAGTTTGTGGCGCAAATTGCGGGCTACACGCGATCTCCCCAGCGCAGGGAAGGGCTCCATCTGCTCGTGGATTGTGGTGCGGGCACCGTGGACGTAGTGACCTTCAATGTGCACCGAAACCCGGGTGAACTTACCGATCGCTATCCGATATTCGCAGGAAGGGTGAAACCGCTGGGAGGCCACTTCCTGATGGCGAGGAGGGCGGAGGTTCTGGGCGCCGGTCTATGGGACGACCTGGAAACCATTCCTGCGGGAGAGGCAGTCCGCGAGGCCTTTCCGGAAAAGGCCGAGGAATTGAAGCGCGCCGACGATTCGTTTGCGAGGGAGGTCGATGACGTGGTGTTTGGGGTCATCACATACACCAAGGCGATGCGCACCCCACTCGCTCAGGCATGGATCGATGGATTGCCCTGCTTTCTGACGGGCGGAGGAGCGGCATCCGAGATTTACCAAAGAGCTGTGTCCCAGGCGAATCGCGCATCAAGGGGTGGATTTCAGATGATCGACATGCCACTGCCCTCAAATTCGTCCGGGATCGATATCTCAGCATTTCATCGCATGAGCGTTGCGTACGGTCTGACGTTTGACCGGGACTCGCTCGGAACGATCATTCCATCCAAGGACATCGAGAATTTTCTTGCGAGTGACGCGTACAGGATGATTGAGCGACCGGACCGCGATGAGCTCTATGCCAAATAGCGAAAGCCGTTCCTGAATGAACCTCGCTAAATTGGAGCAACTGATCACATGCAATTGAAGCAAGCCCCCGCCCCCGGCGCCCGAGCCCTAATCCGTGACGAGGAGTGGATCGTCCAGAACGCCGACGTCTGCCAACTCGGCGGCTGGCAGCTCAACTGCATCGGTGTTTCCGAGACCGTTCGCAATCGTCGCGCGCTCTTCCTGTCTCAGCTGGAAGAAGTGACGCTAATCGATCCAGCGAAGACGGAGCTGGTCCTCGACGACTCCCCAGGTTTCATCGCATCACGCCTGTACGTCGAGGCAAAGCTCAGGCAGTCAGCGCTTCAGGGCGACGCCATCGTGCAGGGTCACAAAGCGGTGATGGACGCGCTTCCCTTCCAGTTGGTACCAGCCCATCAAGTACTGCGCCAGCTACGCCCCCGTCTGCTGATTGCGGACACGGTTGGTCTGGGCAAGACGCTTGAAGCCGGCATCCTCACGGCCGAATTGATGCGACGGGGCCGCGCCCGCAGGGTGCTCGTGGTCACGACCAAGAGCATGATGCTGCAGTTCCAACAGGAGTTCTGGAACCGTTTCACCATCTCGCTCACCCGGTTGGACTCGGCGGGAATCCAGCGCATCCGGCGCGAGATTCCGGCCAACCACAACCCATTCAACTACTACGACCGCACCATCATCTCGGTCGACACGCTCAAGCGGGACAGTGAATACCGCCACTACCTCGAAAGCGCCTGGTGGGACCTGATCATCATCGACGAAGCCCACAACGTCTCATATAAGGGCAATCGTACCCAGGGCAATCGATTGGCCAGTCTTCTGGCCTCGAGGTCGGACGCGCTGGTACTGCTGACGGCTACCCCGCACAACGGGAAGCGGGACAGCTTTGCCAGCCTGATGCGCATGCTCGATCCGACGGTACTGCCAGCCGGCGCCGACTACACGCGCGACGATGTGGCACACCTCTTCGTGCGTCGCTTCAAGAAGGACGTCAAGGACCAGATGCGGCAGGACTTTCCAGAGCGCGAGGTGTTCCGGCTGGAACGGCCAGCCAGCGCTGCGGAGAACGCGGCCTTCAGCTGCCTTGCCAATCTCAAGCTGGCCACCGACGCCAGCCACCAGCGGGAAGGCGCGATGCTTTTCCGCACCACATTGGAGAAGGCGCTGTTCTCATCCCCGGCCGCATGCCTGCAGACGATCAACGAGCGATTGCGCAAGCTGAAGGCCAAGGATGCCGCCCATCCCAGACATCGCTGCCCTCAGCGAGCTGCATGACCTGGTATCCGCCGTTGGACTGGCAGAGTTCAGTAAGTTTCAGAACTTGCTTGATCAATTGCATTCCGGTGCCCATTGGAAATGGGATGGGCGTAATCCGTCGGACCGGTTGGTGATCTTCACAGAGCGGATTGAGACGCTCAAGTTCCTGCAAGTTGAACTGCCCAAGGCGCTGGGCTTGAATGAAGCAGCTGTTGCGGTGCTGCACGGACAGCTGCCCGACACGGATATCCAGGCCACCGTCAAGGCATTCGGCAGTGGAAGTACCCCATTGCGCCTCCTGATCGCCTCGGATGTCGCGTCCGAGGGCCTGAACCTCCACTACCAGTCCCACCGACTCATCCACTTCGACATTTCGTGGTCGCTGATGGTGTTCCAGCAGCGCAACGGCCGGATCGATCGATATGGGCAACTGCAGGTGCCGAAAATCGGCTACATGCTCACTCTGCCCGAGCACGAACGTGTCCGCGGAGACTTGCGATATCTGGAAATCCTGATCGACAAGGACGAGCAGGCCGCCAAGAATATAGGCGATCCGTCCGCATTCATGGGACTCTTCGACGAGGATCTTGAGGTGGCCAAGGTCGCGGAAGCGATCGAGTCCAACCTCGCTGCGGAGGCGTTTGCGGCGCAGTTGGCCAAAGGGGATGTTGATCCCTTTGAGGCGCTTTGGGCGGCCGCTCAGGCCGATACCGCTTCGGGGGACCAAGCTGCCACCGCTGCGCCTCCTGCGCCTACATCCGCGCCGACTACCAGCACGCCCAGCCTGTTTGGTGACGACTACACCTATGTCAGGGACGCCCTTACCTGGCTCCGCAATGCCGCGCCGCAGGAGTACAACCCTGTGCAAAGCGACGACGCCAAGCGAAAGTTGATCTTTCAGCCGGGCAAGGATCTCGCCGTGCTGCTGGATCGAGAAATGGCCCGCGAAATGCACCCGGCTGACAACCAGTTGGCGCTGAGCGCCGACAAGTCCGTGGTTGAAGCGGCCATCAAACAAGCGCGCGATGCCAACACTTGGCCGCAGGTGAACTACCTGTGGCCGCTGCACCCGCTTGCCAGTGGCTGGATTTCAAGTTGATGGGCCTGTTCGGTCGATTGAGCGCCCCGCTCGTCCGGGTGAAGCGGGGACTGTCCGCTGCCGAGGCCATCGTATTGGTATTGGCCCAGGCTCCAAACCGTCGTGGGCAGACCATGCTTACCCAGTGGATCGGCGTTCACCTGAATGCACAGGGCAAGCCGCAGGCCGTGCTGACATTGGATGAAGTCTTGAGCCGCACGGGCTTTGGCGCCGATCCCTTGGCCAATGATGGACGGCATATCGACAAGACGCACATTCAGGCGGCATTGCCCGATGTTGTTCAGGCCGCCGAGCGTCACCTCAAGCCTATCAAGGCAGGCCTTCGACGCCGATTGCCGCGCCAGCATGGACATCGAACTGGACAAGCTCAAGGCGCCTGGAGCGGAAGCACTTCGCCCAACTCGAGCTAGACTTCGCCAAAGGAATTGAGCAGGTCAATGCGGTTCGCCGCAAGCAACGTGAAAGCGACACTGCCGACCTCTTCAAGAACTGCCAGAAGTGGGTGAGGGACACGCTTGAGCTTGACGACCGTGGCCAGATCTCCATTGTCGCCGTGCTTTCAGCAACCCGTCGCCATGAGCCATCATTACCGGGCTTGAGAACACCAACGAGTTCTACAGCCAGCACTATCTGGACGAGGTGGTCGAGCGCGACCTGAAGCCGCTTTTCGACCGATGGAAAGTCGAGGGCGCTACCAGCCCCGCTGCTCGCCTTCGTACAACTGGCGGGGCCGCCTACTTCCGCGCCCGCGAGCGATTTCTCGCCGAGCGCAAGGCAGCGGACCGGCTGCCGCTGCTGGTCGACCTGGTACAGCCACTGCTGCAGGCCATCGGCTACCAACTGTCGCCTCAAACGCTGGAGTTGGCAGACGCTCAGGGCTTCCGGTGCTGGGCGTGTATCGCGACGCCAATGCCCACCCGCTTCTTGTCATTGCTGCGGCTGTGGCGTCGCCGGCCGCTGCGGGAGATGAGGAAGCCCATCCGCTGCAGTGCGCGCCTTTGGGTGCTGACGGAAGGCCGGTCCTGTCCGATTGGGAAGAGGCGCTCACCAAGGCCGTGTTCGCGGACGACACGCCGCCGCGCTGGGTGCTGCTGGTCCACCACGAGACCTGGCTGCTGATCGAGCGGGGCAAGTGGGGCCGAAAGGCCCTGCTCAGCTTCAACCTGCCCGAGCTATTCGGTCCGCGCGACGAGCGGCAGTTCCGCGCCTTTGCAGCGTTGGCTGGCGCCGAATCTGTTCTGCCGCCTTCTGGCGGCACCGCACTACTGGACACCCTAGACGACAGTTCCCACAAGCACGCCTTCGAGGTCTCCACCGACTTGAAGTACGCCTTGCGCGAGTGCATCGAGCTTATTGGCAACGAGGCCATTCGCTACAAGCGCGAGGTCGCCAAGGAAAAGGTCTTCGAGCGCAACGACATCGACCTGGCCGACCAGCTCAGCCGCGAATGCCTGCGCTACATGTACCGGCTGCTGTTCCTCTTCTACGTCGAGGCGCGGCCCGACCTGGGCTACGCGCCCATCGGCGCCGAGGCGTACCTCAAGGGCTACAGCCTGGAGCACCTGCGTGAGCTGGAACAAATGCCGCTCACCACGGCCGAATCGCAGGAAGGTACCTACTTCCACGAGAGCCTGAAGCAGCTCTTCTCGCTGATCTGGGAAGGCTTCCCCAGGCGCGGCCCAAGGCGGGCCCCTCGGTGAAATCCAGGATGAGTTGCTGGGCAGCGCCGACCAGGTCCTCGACAACGGCTTCACCATCGCCCCGCTGCAAGGGCACCTGTTCGACCCCAGGCAGACGCCCTTGCTGGGCAGCGTGAAGCTGCGCAACAAGGTGCTGCAGAAGGTCGTCCGGCTGATGTCTCTGTCGCGCGAGGGCGGTGGCAAGGGCGGCAAGAGCGGCCGGGGCCGCATCAGCTACGGCACGCTGGGCATCAACCAGCTGGGCGCGGTGTACGAGTCGCTGCTGTCCTTCCGCGGCTTCTTCGCCGAGGACGACTTGTACGAGGTGCGGCCAGACCCGAAGCGCAAGAAGGAGAAACCGGGTGCGGGTGATGGCGAGGAAAGCGAGGCCGACAGTGACAATGGGGGTGGCAACGACGAGGCCGCCGCCCCTGACCCGCTTGAGGACGCCGACCAGCCCACTACCCGCGAGGCCGAAAAGAAGAAGGACGCGGAGGTCGACCCGCTGGACGCGGCCTACTTCGTCCCCGCCAGCAAGATTGATCAGTACGCCGACGCCGAGCGCTTGTTCGGCGGCGAGCCGCGCATGCATCCCAAGGGCAGCTTCATCTACCGCCTGGCTGGCCGGGCTCGAGAGAAGTCGGCCTCGTACTACACGCCCGAGGTGCTGACGAAATGCCTGGTCGAACACGCGCTGAAAGAGTTGCTGTCTACCTGCAATACAGCTAACGACATCCTGAAGCTCACTGTCTGCGAGCCCGCCATGGGCAGCGCGGCGTTCTTGAATGAAGCCATCAACCAGCTGGCCGAGGCCTACCTGCAGGCAAAGCAGAAGGAGCTGGGCCGCACCATCCCGCACGACGAGTACACGGCAGAGAAGCAGCGGGTGAAGATGTTCATCGCCGACAACAACGTGTTCGGTGTGGACTTGAACCCGGTGGCGGTGGAACTGGCCGAGGTGTCGCTGTGGCTGAACGCCATCTTCAAGGGCAGCCACGTGCCCTGGTTCGGCATGCAACTGCGTACCGGCAACTCGCTGGTGGGCGCGCGGCGCGACGTGTTTTCGGTGGCGCAGCTCACCCCGGGCCGGGGCGAGAAGGGCGTGCCCGAACACGACTGGCGCGCCGCCGTGCCGCGCGCCATGCAGATGACGGCCCGGCCCACCGATGCCGATGTTTTCCACTTCCTGCTGCCGGCCGATGGCATGGCCACCTGCACCGATAAGGTGGTGAAAGCGCTCGAGCCAGCGGCAGTGGAGGCCTTCAAGCGCTGGCGGACTGCGTTCATCCAGCCGCTGACGGGGATGAGATTCGCCGCGTTAGGGCGCTCACCGTGGCGGCCGAAGCGCTGTGGCAGCAGCACGCCGAAGAGCTGGCACGGGTGCGCAAGGCCACCAGCGACGAGTTGCATGTTTGGCCCGATCCAGCGCCAAACCGCGCGCCCACCACCACCGCGCAGAAAGACGCCACCTTTCAGCGCGAGATGCTGTCGGAACAGGTGAAGAACGCCAGCCCCTACCGGCGGCTGAAGCTGGCGATGGACCTGTGGTGCGCGCTGTGGTTCTGGCCGCTGGACCAGGCCAACCACCTGCCAACCCAGGAGGAGTGGTGGTTCGTGCTGGAAACGCTGCTATTGGGCAGCGCGACGCTAGCAGAGTCTCTGCCGTCCGCTGATCTCTTTCCCGAGACCGTGCCGCAGAGCACGCTGGACTTTACGCCCGAGCGGGACCGCTACGGGCAGGTGGACATCGACGCGCTGGTGACCGCGCTGCCGACGTTGAACGCAGCGTCCCGAGTGGCGCAGACACAGCGCTTCTTCCACTGGGAGCTGGATTTCGCCGACCGATTCAAGTCTCGCGGAGGGTTTGATCTAGTGCTCGGCAATCCCCCATGGATCAAAGTGGAGTGGAACGAGCAGGCGCTACTCTCAGACTTTGACCCTCGGTTCGCCATTCGGAGACTGAGCGCAAAGGAGACCGCGGATCAACGCGACACGCTGTTTAGCGCAACCCCGCCAGCACGACCAGAGTACCTGGCGGAATGTGTATCAACGGAAGGGCTTGGCGCATTTCTCAATGCCCTGCAGAACTTTCCGCTCCTCAGGGGGCAACAGAGCAATCTCTACAAGTGCTTCCTCCCCGTCGCATGGCGCGCAGGTTTTCAAGTCCAGGCATTGCTGCATCCAGAAGGAATCTATGACGATCCTAGAGCAGGCGAGCTACGCGCAGCGGTCTACCCGCGCTTGCGCGCACATTACCAGTTCATCAACGAGCACGGGCTGTTTGCCGAGGTGCACAACCTCACGACATACAGCATCAACATATATGGCAAAACGCATAGTGAGCCGCACTTTCGAACCATTGCGAACTTGTTCGTTCCGGCGACCGTTGATGCATGCCTCACGCATCCAGGAGGCGGCCCAACCCCAGGGATAAAACGGCAAGAGGGTGGCTGGAATACGGACGGACATGCGAATCGCGTCGTTGTAGTCAATCGAAGCCTACTCGAGACGTTCGCTCGCCTATACGACGCGCATGGCACACCGGTCGAACAAGCTCGATTACCTGCAGTTCATAGTCGTGAATTGGTAGCCGCCCTTAAAAGGCTTGCGAAAGAGTCGAATCGACTTGCCAATCGCGGCGGAGCATATTCAACGACCGTGTGCTTTGATGAGACGGCGGCTCAGCGAGACGGAACAATTCGTCGTCAAACGGGGTTCATAAAGTCCCCGACAGACTTCATTGTGTCGGGCCCCCACCTGTACGTTGGAAACCCGTTAAGCAAGACGCCGCGAAGATTGTGCAACTCAAACAAGGCATACGATGTAATCGATCTTGAGTACATACCGGATGATTTTCTTCCACGGAGCAACTATGTTCCGGCGTGTGATTCGCAGACATTTGCATCGCGCGTGCCCGTTGTTGACTGGATCATTGAGGGAGCAACTAAGCGTAGCTCATTTACTTCCCACTATCGTCTTGTCTTTCGAAAGATGCTGAGTCAATCGGGCGAACGGACTGCAACACCGGCTATCTTTCCTCCTCAAGTTGTGCACATCGATGGTTGCTTTAGCGTTGCGTTTGCTAGTCAAACCACTCTCATCCGGTTTTGTGCGGTGTCTACATCGCTTCTGTTCGATTTTTACGTCAAGACAACTGGAAAGGGAAACTTCCGAGCTGAGCTAATCGACAACTTTCAATTTCCGTTTGTCGGACGTTGCGATGCTGTCGAGTGTCGAGTGTTGGCGCTCAATTGTCTGACGAAAACTACGCCCGGTTGTGGAATGAAGGCTGGCGAAATGAATTCAGGCAAGACCGCTGGGCGAGTACTGACAGTCGACTTCCCGCCCACTTCTTTGGCGAGCTCACCTCGAATTGGCGGCGGACGAACGGCCTCCGAAGCGATTTTGCTAGACGACAAGCGTTGCTAGAGCTCGATGTACTTATCGCGCAATCGTTGAACTTGACCCTTGATGAACTTCTGACAATTTACCGCGTGCAGTTTCCAGTTATGCGCCAGTACGAGCGCGACACTTGGTACGACGCTCGCGGCCGCATCGTTTTCACCTCGAGCAAAGGTCTAGTAGGCGTGGGTCTGCCGCGGAAGGCCGGACGCAACGACCGCACGTGTACGCTGCGGTTTCCCGACGGCCGCACCGAAGCCCGTCGCCTTGGTTGGCAGGACTTGCAGCCCAAAATTGGCCAACCGCAAGTTCCGGATGGAACGTTGATCGAGCGCCCGGTGCGCGACGACACGCTGCCAAGCGGCCCGGTGGACCGCATCATTCAATACGTTGCCCCCTTTGCCTTGGCGGACCGCGAATCCGACTATCGCGTCGCCTGGGCGCACTTCGAGTCTAGGGAAGGACCCGGAGACGACGCTTCAGCAACGATCGCTTCACTCGCTTGAAGTTGAAAGTGCCCCGTCACTCCATATAAGGATTTCAGAACTTGTCCGAACTTGTGCATTCACGCGACCTGGCACTGGCTGAGTTGGGCAAGCAGAAGCGAAACATCGCGCTGCCACCAGACGAGCTCCAGCGCATTGACCGTGCACTGGTTGACCGTTGGCAGATCGAATTTGTCGACACGCGGGCGTTCCTGCTTGAGTATCTGGAGTCATTGCCGCCAAGTGCGGTGCGGACGAACGGGCTGGCGGCGTTTGGCGCGGACTTGGCGCGTCAAAAGAAGGACGGCTCTTTTGAGCAGCACGTGTATGCGGCGATGGTTGAACCTGAGCTTTGCGGGATCATCACCTCCGGTCGCCGGCACTACCTGCTGGATGCCGTAGCTATGGCCTGCGCCATGTACCGACGGCTAAGGCTGTCCGGTCCTGTACTCGACGTCGGTTGCCACATTGGCGTGGCACCGGACCTCATTGCCGATGCGCTGTGTGTGCACGTCGTGGGTATAGAGCCCGTCAATGACGTCGTAGCCGCAGCCCAAGTTAGGTTCGCAGGCCGAGCAGACGTTTCGATTGTTCGTGGTGCTGTTCCCTGGCAAACCGACAAACGGTTCGAGTTGGTCACTGCCATTGATTCCATGCCGCTGGGCGTGGGTGACCGAAGCTCTTACCTGAAAGGCATCTCGCAACTACTTCAGCCCGGCGGCTTGGCAATTATCGTCAGTGCGTACTGGATCGATGCCGACGTGACCGTTATTCGCCGCCAGCTCGATATGGCCGGACTCGGGTTCGGCTTGGCCGATGTGGTGGGGGGCTATGGTGGAATGCCTACAGGTATCAATGTCGAGGGTTGCGTTTGCCTCATCAAGGGTGGCAAGAGGCAATTTCCGCGCAAGATCGGGGCCGAAATGGAGAGTGAGTGGGAGTGGTTCAAGCACTACGCCACCTTGCCTGACACACCCGCAAGAGAGAAGACTCGAGCTTTCATGCGCTCGGCGCTGACCAAGCACTATCCAAATCTTTCGTGAGGGCACTCGCCTTGGCATATGTTGACATCAAGGGTCGCAAACCCCGTCGTGTGGAAGTGGATGGACCGGTCGCTGCCGATTACGCTTTGATCGAGGACGAGCTTGAAGGCGAGATAGACGTGGACAACGGGCAGGGGAAGGGTCCCTTCCTGGCGTTCCGCTTTCCAGCGCACCAAGACGTTCGAATAGGCGTGAGACTGAACAAGCATCGCCTGACCCTGTACGTACGCGAAAAGTGCCCGGATGGTCGGTCACTTAGAAGCGCAGTGCCAGATGCCGATGTAGCGGAGCGTTACGAAGGTGCGGGGATGTCCATCGTCAATACTCTTGGCGACGGGCGTGTGCCGTTTCTTGATCCGGCCCTCGCACCGGTTTTGCGTGTAGAAGTGCGTCCAGGGCAACTTCGGGCACTGTTGGCTGCCTGCCTGGCTGTGAGTACGACGGCGGGCGTTGCCGAGGATGCGCCGCAGGAATCCGCGGGACGGCAAGCCAGGCGCGCGCCAGTATCTCCGGACGATCTTCTTGCTCAGCTTGACCGTCGTTCCGCAACCGGCCAAAGGGGCGAGCAGGTGGCGCTGGATTACGAACGCGCGCGGCTGAGCGCCTTGGGATGCCGGAACCCGATCCTTTCGTGCGGCACATTGCGCTCGACGACGTTGGTGCCGGGTACGACATCGAATCGACATGGCCGGGGCATGAGCGATTCATTGAAGTAAAGTCGACTGCCGGACAGAGCGGCGAGATCTTCATTTCCGCACGCGAACGCGAGGTGCTGTTGGCGAAGGGACGGCACGCCTGGCTCTACCGTGTAAGTCTCGGGGAGGGCGAGGCTTCCGTGCAGGAGATTCACGATCCGATGAACCTGATTCCAGACGAACACTTCACGCCGCAGGTTTGGCGGGTGAAAGTCCCGGAATAGAAGTGCCGCAGTCCTGCAAGTCGTCGAGAACGGCAGACATTGAGGGAGGCAGCAGACTTGTCCACGTTCACTGTCATCAATGATGAAACGCTGGCCCAGGCCGTCGCGCACTGCCGGAAGCGCCTCGTCTACATCGCACCGGGCGTTACCGAGAAAATTGTCGGCGCGATGAAGGCAGCCATGCAACGGCCGCAGCCCCCAGCACTTACAGTGATCATTGATGCCGACCCGGAGGTCTGCCGCCTGGGCTACGGCACGGTTGAGGGGCTCAAAGACCTGCAGGCGCTGGCCACCGCCCAGCTGCTACCCATTCGCTACCAGGCGGGCCTGCGCCTGGGGGTGCTGGTGGCTGATGACCAGATCTGGGTGTACTCGCCGACGCCCCTGCTGATCGAGGCTGGGTCGGACCGAGCTGACCAGCCCAACGCGATCAGCCTGGACGCGGTCACCCAGCTGCAATACGTGGATTTCGAAGTGGCTGGCTACAAACTCACGGCGCGACGCGTCCAGATTCCGACCGACCTGCTGGTGGGAAGCGACAGAACACTGGAGGTGCGGCTTCGCAATAGTTTTTCCCTGCTGGAGGGCAAGGAGTCACTAGTTGTTCAGATCCCCGATTCCGATCCGGACACGGGCGAACCCCGTCTGGACAAGCAGGGCCAACCCGTCCTGGTGGACTATTCGGAGTTGGCCATTGATGAAGAGCGCAAGAAGATCTACACCGATTTTCTGACGCCTATAACTGGGCACGGGCAACTCATCTCCAAGATGCGTCGCCAAGCCTTTGATACTCGCGTGGAGTGGTTCAAGGCCCGCGTCGCCGACTACACCGTGGCGGTAAAAGAGAAACTGGATCAGGCCATCGAAGCATCAGTGAAGGGCATGACCAAGGCGCTGCTGCCGGGTGTGATGCAGCGCCCACCAGCGAGGTTGATGAAACACTCGCTGACGTTGACACCGACCGAGGACGATTTTCGTTCGGCAATCGAAGCGGAGTTGTCGCAGGCGTTCAACATTGGCGACCGATTCTTCCAACCGACGGTCAAGGTGATCTTCAAGGATCTGACCTACGAAACGATCACCGATGAGAAGTTCCTTGCCCTCTTGAAGAAATCGTTTCCGGGTTTGGTGCAGCAGGAGATCTTCGAAGAGCACGAGTCCGCACCCGAAGTACGCCGCGCCGGCTCTTCCAAGCCCGGGCACTGACGCGAGGGCCATAGACGAATGCAGCCACTCATCGTCGCCCAGCAAGTCACGCAAGGCATTGCCGACTTTCTGCGAACGGCGTTCCCGTCTACCACACCCGGCTTCATCGGCTTGCTGGAGCGCTTTCTCGCGCATCGCAGCAACGTCTTCAAAGGCCCGTACCTCACGGTTCCATTGCCTTTTACACCCGGGCCCTCTGGCGGCCAGCCCGCTTTCCCTTGGCTGTCGCCTGACTTCAAGCCCCATGCGCACCAGGCACGGGCCTTCGCCCGTCTGAGCGGCGAGGATGCAAGGTCAACTTTGGTGGCCACCGGCACGGGCTCAGGCAAGACGGAGTGCTTTCTTTACCCCATCCTTGAGCATTGCCGGCAACAACGCGCCCTGGGTACGTCGGGCATCAAGGCCATCGTTCTGTACCCGATGAATGCACTGGCCACCGACCAGGCCGGGCGCGTGGCCAAGACCATCGTTACGACCCCGGCTCTCGGGGGTCTGCGGGCGGGCCTATATGTCGGCGACACGCCAGCGGTGGAATCCAGCGTCGTCAAGGAACTGGCGGATGAACCCGGCACCTTCACGGTCATCACCGACCGCGACGCGTTGCGCTCGGACCCGCCTGACATTCTGCTTACCAACTACAAGATGCTGGATTTTCTGCTGCTTCGGGCGGCGGACGGCCCGCTCTGGGCAAAGCAGCAACCGGACACCCTGCGCTACCTCGTGGTGGATGAGCTGCACACCTTCGATGGCGCCCAGGGTACGGACCTCGCGTGCCTGATCCGCCGGCTCAAAGGCCGTCTGGGCGCCGCACCCGGGCAACTCGTGTGCGTGGGCACCTCGGCCACACTGGGCGATGGCGCGGGTGACTCCTTGCTGGACTTTGCCCGCGACGTATTCGGCGAGGAAGTAGATGCCGACGCGGTGATAGGCGAGGATCGCATTGCGGTAGGTGACTATCTGGCCGATGCCGTAGTCGAGCACACGCTTAGCCCGCAGCCGGCAGACGAAGCGCGCTTGGATCCAGCAAGCTACACGACGCTCGCTGAATACATCAGCGCCCAATTCGAGCTGTGGTTCGGTGAGCGGGTATTGGTAGACAGATGTTCAGGTCGTCGAATGGCGCCAGGGTCTGGGGCGTCGGCTGAAGAGTCATTTTGCTTTCCAGAACCTGCTCCGGGATCTGGACCGGCTCGGGCCGAAGTCCGTCCCGGTCGATGACCTGCGTGCTCTGTTGCACCGACGCCTGCCCAAACACAAAGGCGCATTGCCGAGTGAGAGGTTTGCGCTGCATTGGCTTTCGAGCCTTCTTGCTCTTGTGGCTCATGCACGCAAGGCCGGCCCGCAGGAATTCTTTCTTCAGGTGAAGGTGGAAATCTGGCAGCGCGAGCTGCGTCGCATGGTCGCCTTGGTTGATGCGCAGCCGACGCTTCGCCACCACGATGACCTGGGCAAGGCCGACCAGGAGCAACTTCACCTTCCGGTCGTCCATTGCCGCGACTGCCACGCCACTGGCTGGGGCGCCACGCTGCCAACGACAAGCCCGAACCAGGTACAGCGAGACTTGCGCCAGTTCTATAGCGCATTCTTTGGAGAAGACGTCTCGACGCGCTTTCTGTTTCCTGCGACAGAGTCAGCAGACCGACGCATTTTCGAGCGGAAGCAGGTTTGCGCCCGCTGCGGCAGCCTGCACGCGATCGCCCAGAAGGGCTGCTCCCATTGCGGGCACGAGACTCTGCTATCGGTCGACATCACTTCGAACCTTACGCAGGG
The DNA here is from genome assembly GCA_016711875.1 of Betaproteobacteria bacterium. GTDB lineage: Bacteria > Pseudomonadota > Gammaproteobacteria > Burkholderiales > Usitatibacteraceae > FEB-7. The sequence continues at coordinate 113,630 of JADJSD010000011.1, forward strand.
GCGACGAAACGGCGCGCCGTTCACCAAGTCCAGCCACAACTGCCCGTACTGCGGGGGCCGCAACACGCTAACCATTGTGGGCTCCCAAGCGGCCAGTCTGGCGGCAGTGATGCTCGGTCAGTTGTTTGGCAGCGGGTTCAATCAAGACAAGAAGCTGATCGCGTTTTCCGACTCAGTACAGGACGCAGCGCACAGGGCCGGCTTCCTGTCCGCACGTACCTGGCGATTGAACTTGCGCCCAGCGTTGGCGCAGACCATTGCGGACGCCCATTCCACTGGCGCGAAGTTGACGCTGGCTCAGCTGCCCCAAGCCTTTGCGGAGAAGTGGCAGGCGGCCCAAGGCATCGAACACTATGTTGCGAACTTCCTGCCACCGCAGCTGCATTGGCTGCGCGACATGGACACGCTGATGGCCGAAGGAAAGCTCCCCGCGGGCAGCCAAGTGCCCGATTTGCTGGCCCAGGTACTGCCTTGGGTGGTGAACGCCGAGTTTGGTCAGGATGCGCATGTGGGTCGTACTCTCGTGGCCACTGGCACGGCGTGCGTGGTCCCGGACGAAGAAGTCCTTGCCCAAGCAGTCGGTGGCTTGCAAGAGCGGTTGAGTGAACGGGTCGACGCATTGAGGGGATTGTCCGCAGGGGAGTCATCCCTGTTTCTACGAGGGCTGATTGGCGAAATGCAGCGCTTGGGGGCGTGGCGCGATCCGGGATTGGCGTTCTACGCGAAGATCGGCTGTCATCCGCAAGCCTACCGGCGGAATGCGAGCCAAGAGAAGATGCTTTCCGGTCCCAGGCCACCCAGATTCCTCACGCTGCCGGAGTACGGTTCCTGCACGAGCGTAGAACGTGATGAGTCCAAGGTATTCAAGGATTGGGCGCTTAAGGCGCTACCAAGCCTCAATCGAATGGCGCTGGGCGTCGATCAGGTCGTGCTCGATGTCTACCGCCTGGCGCTGGAGGCGCTTGGCGCTGCTGGGCTCGCTGGTTTCGAAGTGGCCCAGAGCAGGAACGAGATCCGGGTTTGGGGCCTGGAGCCTTCGCGGTTTCTCGTGCAATTGGGTGGAAGCAAGTGGCGGTGCGGTGCCTGCCACAGCGAGGTCCTCTCCGGGGAAGACGAGGCGCTGGACGGCCAGCCGTGCCGCCGCACCGGATGCAATGGTCAGCTCGAGCGTGACGGCGGATGGGGTGACTTCTACCGGAAGCTTTACCTGAAGGCCGAGATCCAGCGTGTCGTTGCCCACGAGCACACGGGCCTGCTGCCTCGCGAGACACGCGAACGGGTGGAACGCGATTTCAAGTCAAACAGTGACCGGCCGGGCGGCACCAACGTACTCTCCGCCACGCCGACGCTCGAAATGGGTATCGACATCGGCGACCTGTCAGCGACCTTGCTCTGCTCGGTGCCTCCCGCTCAGGCCAACTACGTTCAGCGCGCGGGTCGTGCCGGTCGTAGTACGGGCAATGCGCTATTGATGACCATGGCTGCCAGCCGGCCACATGACCTTTACTTCTGGCACGACCCGAAGGAAATGCTCGCCGGGAGCGTGGATGCGCCCGGTGTCTTTTTGAACGCCTCGGCAGTCCTCGAGCGGCAGCTGACGGCTTTCACGCTGGATTGCTGGGTGCGGGAATCGGGCAAGTCCGCGGTCATACCCGGAGAGATTCGCGCGGTGTTCAATGCCATCCGCGGGCAGGCCATGTCGAAGTTTCCATACCCCTGGCTGAACTATGTGGAAGAAAACCGCGGTGAACTGCTGGACCGCTTCATTCGACTCTTCAATCAAGCGGATCGCAATCCACTGACCGAGTCGACGCAGGCCTGGCTGTCGAAATTCATCAATGGGAGCAAGGATCAACCCGGATCTCTTGGCTGGAAGATCGTCGACAAGCTCAATGGCATCGCCAAGGATGTCGACGAATTCAGGCGGCAGGGCGAGCGCACTAAGAAGGAGATTGAAAGGCTGCAGGCGCTGGCCGTTCGCGGCGAGGATGACGAGGCCGAACTGGCGCGCCTTACGCAGGAGCGCGTGGCCTTGTCGCGGCTCATCGGCAGCATCGAAGGCAAGGCAACGCTTAACGTCCTCACGGACGAGGGCTTGCTTCCCAACTACGCATTCCCGGAGCAAGGAGTACTGCTCCGCTCGATCATCATTCGGGAGATGAAGCCTGGCGTGCCGCCGCCCGCCCCAGAGACCTACGAATACGAGCGACCGAGCGCGTCGGCCATCACCGAACTGGCGCCCAACAACACCTTCTATGCCGAGGGGCGGCGGGTCGTGGTGAATCAGGTGGACGTCTCCAAGAGCAAGCCGGAAGCTTGGCGATTCTGTCGGCAGTGCTCGTATGCCGAACCGCTCTCCTCGGGTGACCATCATGCGAACTGCCCACGCTGCGGCGACACGATGTGGCGCGATAACGGTCGCGTGCAGGAAATGCTCAAGCTCACCACCGTCTTCGCACGTACGCTGGACCAGGACAGCCGCATCGCCGACGATTCGGACGAGCGCCAGCGTGGCTTTTATGTACGCCAGGCGTTGGTTGATAGTCCGCCAGAAGCGGTACGTGATGCATACGCCATCGACAAGCCGGATTTCCCCTTCGGTTTCGAGTTTCTGGACAAGGTGACCTTTCGCGAAGTGAACTTCGGCGAGCAGGCACCCGACGCGTCGCCGATGACCATCGCCGGGACGGAAATGAACCGGCCCGGGTTCAGCATCTGCCCGGAGTGCGGAACCATCCAGCGGCGACGCAAGGCGGAAGAGCAGTTCCGAAACCATGCGCCGTATTGCTCAAAGCGCCCAAGATTCCTGAGGTGTCGGCAGAGCAGTGCGTGTTTCTGTATAGGGAGTTCGTCAGCGAAGGAATACGGCTGTTCCTGCCAGAGGTGGGATATGGCGAGACACAGGAGCGGCTGCTGAGCTTTGTGTCGGCCTTGGAGGTGGGTTTGACACGCCGCTTCCGTGGCGCTGTGGACCACTTGCGGATCGCGCTGGACGTCCGCATGGCCGCGGGCCAGGACCTGCCGCGTTGCTTCCTCGTGGTTTACGACAGCGTGCCGGGTGGAACGGGCTATCTCAAGGAACTGATGCGGGCGCCGGAGCCGCTTTTGGAAGTGCTGGAGCAGGCGCTCCAGACCTTGAACGAATGCACATGCAATCAGGACGCCGACGCGGATGGCTGCTATCGCTGCGTCTACGCCTTCCGCAACAGCTACGACCGGGAGTCGATCTCACGACGGACCGCGCAGCGACTTTTGGGCGAGATTGTTCAGCGTAAGGGGCTTCTGAAGAAGGTGACCAATCTGTCGGATGTGCAATCCGGCAACCAGCTTCTTGGCAGTCCGTTGGAGAAGCGATTCATCGAGGCTTTGCGCCGCGAATATGATGGCGCTCGATACGTGCTGACGGAGGTCCTGTTCAAGGGCAAGCCGGGCTATCAGTTGCAGGCGGGCGAGCGGCGCTGGCGCATGGAGTTGCAAGTAAGCCTGAACGACAGCGACGGCGTTGTCGTGGCCAGCAAGCCTGACTTTGTCCTCTGGCCGGATGATGGGGTGGAAGACCAACCCATCGCTGTTTTCCTCGATGGGTGGCAGTTCCACAAGGACTCGATTCCGGAAGACTTGGCTAAGCGGATGGCCATTTCGAAGAGTGGCAAGTTCTCCGTCTGGACCTTGACTTGGGATGACATCGATTGTGCACTTCAGGGCAAGAATTCGATGACGCCGTCGCCTTGGCCGACATTGCTGATTGATGGCTCGGCCAATGTTGTGTCAAAGGTTTGTGAAGCACAGGGCTTGTCCAACGCAATCAACGCATTCAAGTCGTTCTCGCCTTTCATGCAGTTGCATCAAAGGCTCGGCGCGTAGCGCCATGAGGACATGCGCAAGCTTGCATTTGCCCTGACCATGGGCATGGTCATGCCGCCCGGTGATGTGGCTGCACATGAAGCGGCAGGGCGAGGAACCTTCTGGCACCGGCTTGGTGAGCTCTCGCTGCTGCCTGATCTGCATAAAAGTCGTCTAGGCTTCAGGCAAATCGGTTCCGCTGTGTGGTTCGCCGTCGGAAGTGAACCAGCTCACCTTAAGGCCCTATTGGGGGGAAGCGGAGCCCTCGAGCACGAGCCCGTTCTAGTGTGCGAGTGGACGCCGGGTGCCATACCGGACGCGGAGAGACTTACCCGGTGGCAGCAAATGTGGCAGTGCCTGAACTTGCTGTTGCCGCTCAGGCACGCGTGGGCCGGTACTGCCGAAATGCCTGGACTAGAGGCCCTTCAGCACGCGCCAGCCCTGCATTTGGATGCCGCTGGACTTTCCTCCGACTGGAATGACGTGCTGGGCTTGGTGATGCAAGAGGCGCGATCTTGGACGGTCGCCCTTGCCGGGGCCGGGCTGGCGGCGCCAGTGGCCGGATTCGAGCTCCTGGATGGAAGCGGACGTGTGTCATTGCAGAAGCTGAGCTGGCTTGGGTGCATGGCAAGGTTGCTGTACTGATGCCCGGGTCGGACGCCAAGACTGCGCTCAGCGCGGCTGGCTGGACTTGCTTCGTGGTGACGAAAGGGCCGGTTCCGGCCGAGTTGATCAAGATCCTCAAGGGAGCACAGCTGTGACATTGGCACCCAAGATCGCGATGTCGGATGACTTTCTCAAGTCTTTCGCGACCATCCCGCGCGACCAGCAACAGGCGGTCCTGTCATTTGTGGCCAAGTTTCGACAGAACCCCATGAGCACAGGCACCAACTACGAGCGCATCCGCGACGCAGGCGATCCGAACATGCGGTCGGTTCGCATAAACGACAACATTCGGGGCATTGTGCTGAAACCCGACGTCGGCAATGTCTATTGCCTGCTGTGGGTGGATCGACACGACGACGCTTATCAGTGGGCGCGGCGACACCGAGTCGCCATTCACCCTGACGTTGGCAGCATTCAGATCTATGCCGCGGAACAGGTTTCCGGCGAAGCACCCAAAGGTGGCAAGGCGGCGAAATCCGAGCCGGCCGGCCTGTTCGCCAGTCTCAAGGACAGGGAAATCCGACGACTTGGCGTACCTGACGAGATGTTGGCCAATGTTCGAGCCATCGCGTCCGACGCCGAATTGGAGGCGATGGAAATGAGCCTCCCGGATGAGGCGTTCGAGTCTCTCTTCATGTTTGCCGCTGGCGAGCCGTACGACAAGATCATCGCCGATCAAGATGCACCCGAGACTGTCGATGCATCCGACTTTGGTGCTGCGCTCGAGCGCGACACGACAAGGCGCCACTTTGTTCTGCTGACTGACGACAGCGATCTGGATGCCCTGCTGGCCGCGCCGCTGGAGCGATGGCGGGTCTTTCTTCACCCGAGCCAGAGAAAGCTAGTCGAACGCGACTGGGCGGGTCCGGCAAAGGTTACGGGGGGCGCAGGGACTGGCAAGACGGTCGTCGCCATGCACCGAGCGGCTCGGCTAGCCCGACAGTACTCCTCGCTGCCTGGTCGTCCTGTCGTGTTCACGACGTTCACCAAGACGCTGGCAGACGACATACGCCAGCAGCTTGCCTTGCTGTGCACGCCTCAAGAGCTTGAGAAGATCCTGGTCGTCAACTGGACCAATGGGCCTCTTCCTTGCTGCGCCGCTTTGGCTACAAGCCAGAGCTGCTTTACGACGAATCCGCCAAGCGCCGTTACTGGCAGGCGGCAATGAGCGCCATGCCGGTGGCATTGGATTTGTCGCAGCAATTCATGAGAGCCGAGTACGAGCGTGTAGTCCTTCCTCAAAGCTGCGAGACGGCGGACGACTACATGCGGGCCAGTCGTCTGGGTCGTGGTGGCTAGCTGAGTCGCGACACAAGAAGGTCGATTTGGCCGGTCTTTGCCGAGTACCGGGCTCAGCTGCATGCGTCCAACCTGCGCGAACAGGAAGAAGCGTTTCGAGATGCGCGTCGCCTGATTCCGGACCACGCTACCGAGCTCGGAATTCGCGCGATGGTTGTCGACGAAGCTCAGGACATCAGCGCGGCCGCATTTGAGCTCATAAGGGCGGCAGTACCATCCGCGGCCAACGACTTGTTCGTCGTCGGTGATGCGCACCAGCGGATTTATCGCCACAAGGTGGTGCTGAGCCGCTTGGGAATCGAGGTGCGCGGTCGAAGCCGTAATCTGAAGGTGAACTATCGAACCTCGGATGAAATTCGCCGTTGGGCATGCGCCCAGCTGGAAGGGTGCGCAATCGATGATCTGGACGGAAACGCGGAGTCGCTGCGCGGATATCGATCATTGACGCACGGCGATCCCCGGATGTTCTGGAGTCCGCCTCGCTCGGCGATGACATCAAGCACACCTCCAAGATCCTGAAGCAACTCGCGAAAGATTCGATCGATTCTCGCCAGGTTTGCGTTGCGGCTCGTACCAATGAAGATGTAGATGCGATCGATGAAAAGCTAAGAGCGGCGGGTATCGCAACGCTGAGATTGGAGCGAACCACGCCGGACGACTCCTCTGTACCAGGTGTTCGCGTTGCGACCATGCATCGCATCAAGGGACTTGAGTTCGATGTGGTGATCGCTTTCGTCGTACAGGGGCGTGGGGAAGTATTCGGAACTCTTCTCCCGTGATGACGATGCCGGGGTGTCTCATGAAACGGAGACGGCAGAGCGATCCTTGCTGCACGTGGCGGCGACACGAGCGAAGCGCCACCTCTTTGTGCTTTCAAGAGTGAAGCCGGACAATGGGATGTTGTTGGCCTAGCATGCGCTCGGCGTCCGACAACACTAGAGTTAGCTGGCACTACGAATCGCGACGGTTATTCGACGGAGGGGCATTGCGAAAAAGTCCAACGCCATACGAGGAAAAATGCCTGGCTGAGATTCATGCTTGGAAGAACCCTCAGCTAGGTTGGTTTGGGCAAACCATGCGCATCGTCAACTGGCCATTGGACAAAGCTGGCGACCTCGTTATGGCCACGCCTGGACTCGGTCATGCGATCAAGGCTGCAGTTCAAGGCATTGTGAGCGTATCCAACGACGCAGCTCAATGGTCAGTAAGGCCGGATGCAATCTACGCCGAGTATCGCAAGGATGGCCACAATGTATGCGGAGCCACTGATATTGCTGAAATTGATCTCGAGCATATCGATCGAACCATTGGATGGCTCGGTAGCAAGTACAAGGCCTAGCGCTGGTGGAAGGGGCATCGACGGGGGCTGCTGGGCTCCCAGGCCTTGTCGCTGACGTACCCGCACTCGTGACACTGAACCTTCGAGCCATTGGTGAGTATGCGACTTACTGTGGTTTCGACGTCTCCCTGCAGCAAGAGCGGCTGTTTGCAATGAACATCTTGGGATTGACATCAAGCCCCAACGATGCCGCGAAGTCAGCAGCGATGGCTCAACCTGTCAGAATTTCCAAAGATGTCGCAAAAAAGAAGGCGTGGAAACAACTAGAGAAGCATGCGCTCGTGAAGGTCTTCAAGCAGATCGCGCATGGCGTCGGCATCCGCCTTACGAAAGCTAAGCTAGCGCAGAGCGTCCCGATCGCCGGTGCAATAGTGGGCGGCGGTTTCAACGCTTACTATACGTCCCGCGTTTGTGATGCCGCCTACTACCTTTATCGTGAGAGGCTAATTGCTCAAAAGTATGGCCCTCGAGTCATTGAAGAAACGGTGCGACCTGCACGCTCGTTTGGCGACGGCTACGATGACGATGCAAGTGCCAGCCAACAGCACGCCGTGCCGGACGCGCGCGAGATCGCCTCGCTTGATCAGCCGCCTAGCCGCGCGCGCCGGTGAGCGTGAAAGTTAGTGCGTAAGCAGCGAGGGGACGGCTTGTGGGCCTTCAGGAACGCATCTTCTTGCAACTCCATGGTGCCACTCGAACGGGGCTCACCGCGACGCAGCGCATTGGCGCAGTAGTCATTGTCCTGCCGGTTGTTCTCGCGGTCATCGGTACCGAACCCAGCCTGCCACCCGCTGTCTCCGATGGCATTGAGACCATCGAGCTGCTCCTGGGCGTGGTGTTTCTGGCGGAGTATTTGGCGCGAATATGGTCCAGCGGATGCCGGCCGGAATTCGCCGGGCTTCGTGGCCGTATTCGCTACGCCACGGGCTTTTTCGCTCTGGTGGACCTCTTGGCGCTTCTACCCTTTCTGCTCGGTGCCATCGGCTCGGAGTCGCTGGTGCTCCGGGTGGTGCGGGTCTTCCGTCTTCTGGCCCTTTCACGGCTGGCGCGCTATTCGGAGGCTATGCGCCTCGTGATCACGGCGATCGCAGATCGCCGTTACGAATTGCTGTTCGCCGTGATGCTGGCTGGCGCCATGATCCTCATCTCCTCCGCGGCACTCTATGTGGTGGAGGGTGGCACACAGCCGGAGGTGTTCGGCAGCATCCTTCGGGCGATGTGGTGGTCCGTTTCCACGCTCACCACGGTTGGCTATGGCGACGCCGTTCCTCAGACACCGCTGGGAAAGGTGTTTGCCGGACTGACCGCCATTGCGGGAATCGGCATGATCGCGATGCCGACTGGAATCCTGGCGGCGTCGTTCTCGGATGGATTGCAAGGGCACGAAAGCGGTCCGCAACCAAAGACATGCAGGGCACTGAGGAGCGCACAACAAGTAGGCTCATGCCTTGAGCCAGCAACGACCCAAGCTGTCCGGTTACCAGAGGCGGCTGGTGGAAAGGGAGCGCACCGTGGCAAGCACGTTTACCTGGCTCGACTACTCCGAGCATGACCGGAGACGGGCTCTCGATCTCGTCGACCAGTTTCGGGATCGGACAACGCGGGATGAGCTGGGTATCGGCACGGTCCGGGATGCCCTCCTCGGATGCGCTGTTTCCCGGCATCAGCACGATCCAGACCGGGCGCGCTATTTCCACTCTTCGTGCCTTGGCTGTATCGATCGCTTGAGAAGGGGAGGCGTCTTCGGCGGATATCGCCCGGCTCGCCCCGCAAGGCGGAGGCTGGACCTGATCGACCGGCTGGCCGATAGCGACGACATCGAGGGTGTCATCGGCATCGAGGCGCGCCGCACGCTCAAGCGTTTGCCGAGCAACGTCTATTGGCAGGGACTCTTCGAATGGGGCATCCGCCGCCACCCAGCGGCGCAGGCGGCTTACCACCGCTTCTTCAAGGCCTTCAGCCAGGCCGCTAGGACGTCCGACCGCGAAGGCGACGATGAAGCGCTTTCCGGAGGGGCAGTCCGCCCATGGCATTCCGCGTTGCCGCAGCCGCGGAGGACTTCCCCAAAACCGCCTCCTTTGCGCTGGAGCTTGAGGAGGCTCGCTACTTGCAGGAGCGAATTCTGGCCAAGGCGGGCGGAACCATGCTGGCGTGCCTGATTGGCGCGGATAGTCAACTCAATCTGTCGGGCTTTCCGTGGGAGTACGAAGGCGTTGCTCGCCTTCCAGCTTCGGTAAGGAATGAGTTGGACCATGCCCGGCGCTTCTCGGCGGTCATGCACGGTGCGGCGCTGGTCTACAACGCGCTGATCGCCCACGCCCAGCAGAATGAAGAAAGCATGGCCGACTTTCGGGACCGGCTTCTGGAATGGACGGACGAGATGGTGGCGCTTCGTCCGGAACTGGAATCCTGGGATGTCAAGGAATTCTGGCGGCGAGTCAGACTCCAGAACAATCGGATCGGCCGGCCCACGTGGGCGTTCATTCAAACCTGGATCGACATGACCGTGAAGGGAAGTGTCATGGTGGGTGACGACATTTCCGGACGCCGCCGGGCGGCTGATCTCGGACCGCGAGCGATCGCTGAAAGGGGCGCAGTCCGGCTGCTCAACAAGACGGCGATGGAGCAGTGGAACGGTGAGGCCGGGAACTGG
>JADJSD010000012.1 GCA_016711875.1 Betaproteobacteria bacterium
TCGCCTCCTCGAACGCCTGGCGCAGCAGGTACTGGCGGCATTCCGGCGCCGTGATGTGGCGGTAGGTGCCCAGCACGATGTTGTTGGCGGCGAGCGAATCGGCCGTCACGAAGAAGCCGAGGTTCCGCTTCACGATGAGCCGCTCGTCGTCCGTGAGCCCGTTCGGGTCCTTCCACAGGGCGATGTCGCGGTTCATGTTCACTTCCTGCGGCATCCAGTGGTTGGCGCAGCCCGCGATGTACTTCTCCCACGCCCACTTGTACTTGAAGGGGACCAGCTGGTTCACGTCCGTCTTCGCGTTGATGACGCGCTTGTCCTCGGCCTTCACGCGGGTGAAGAGGCCGTTGACGCCCATCTCCTGCACGCGTTCGGCCGCGGGGGCCGGGGCGGCGGAAGGCTTCACCATCTGGAGTCCCAGCGTGGGGGCGGGCACGTCGTCTTCGAAACTCAGCATTGCTCTGGCTCCTTGATCACCGGCGCCTTCTGGAGGGCACCGCTTCTTGTGTTTGGGTCCTGCGCGGGATGAACCCCCTGCCGCACCCCCCGGGGGAGTGGGTCCCGGGGGGGCGGTGGGTGGCTTCACCTCATCTGCTGCCACATCAAAACAACACTGCAAAACTTTCCGGCTAGGCCGCCTTCAGCCCCGCTGCGAGGCCGGCCGGCACGTTGTCGCTGCGGGCCGCCGTCGCCCGCCAGTGCAGGGCCTGCAGGTTTTCCGGATCCGAAGACCCGCCCAGCGCGCGGGAGACGATGAAATCCAGCTCCCAACCGAAGGGGCTCTTGCGGTTGCCGAAGTCCGCATAGCGGACCAGGTTGCCCAGCTTGTCCTTGCGGAATTCCCACGCGCTGGCATGGCCGCCGACGGGGGTGGTGCGCGCCCAGGCCGAGCGCTTGAGGTCTTCGAGAAGCGTCATGTGTTCATGAACGGCCATGGCACACCTCCTCGTTCGTCGAAAGGCGGGCGGAGCACCCTCCGAACCGACGAAAAGAATGCCTCAAGGCCCCTCCCCGGTCAAGGCAAAAAGCACAAGATATGGGGCTTTGCGGGGCTTGACGGGTGGACATCTTGGGGTTTCGGGGGATAACCTGTGGATAACCCGGTATAAGCTCCTCTACCGGCCCCCGAACGGGGCATTGCACCCCCGTTGATCGCAGACAACCCCGCGGCCGGGGCGGGGCCGGACGATGGGGAAAACGACCCGCGAAAGTTAGTCACCGCCGCGGGATTTCCGGAAGGCCACGGACCGGTCCATGGACAAGGGCGAGCGCACGAAAGGCAGCATCGACATCGACGAACTCGCGAAAGCCGAGCGGGTCGCGCTGCTCTATCGGCTCGTCCCGCGAACGCTCGCCACGGCCGTCGTCTTCTCGATCGTCGTCTTCTCCGTCTTCCGGTCCGTCACGCCGGATTCGATCCTCATTCCCTGGCTCATCGCCAACAACGCGGTTTCGCTCATTCGCTACCTGCTGGTCCTCGCCTACCGGCGCGCGAAGCCCACGGCGGCCGAGGCGCGCTTCTGGCATGCGCGCTTCGTCGCCCTGACCCTCGTCGCGGGAATCATCTGGGGGATGATGGGCTGGCTGTTGCTGCCGGGAAACCGCCCGGACCACGAGGTGATCGGGGCCGTGAGCGTGATCGCGACGGCCTCGGTGGGGTTGCTTTCGCTGGCCAGCTCCCGCGCGGCCTTCCTCGCGCTCACGGTGCCGACGCTGCTGCCGGCCTCGATCTGGATCCCCCTGCACGGCGAGGCCTTCAGCGTGCTGCTGGGCATCATGGTCTTCGCCTTCCTCGTGATCATGGTGACCAACTCCGCGGTCGGCGAGCGCAACGTCCTGGAACTGCTCCGGCTTCGCTTCGAGAACGCGCGCATCGCCGCGGACCGCGAGGCCGCCCTCGTCGCGGCGCAGTCGGCGGGGCAGGCGAAGATGCGCTTCCTCGCCAACATGAGCCACGAGATCCGCACGCCGCTCAACGGCATCCTGGGCATGGCGCACCTGCTCGCGCGCACCCCGCTCGACGACGGCCAGCGCCGCCGCGTCGATTCGCTCCTGCAATCGGGCGAGCACCTGCTCACGGTCGTGAACGGCGTGCTCGATTTCTCCAAGGTGTCCGAGGGCAAGCTCGAGCTCAAGCGCCAGCCCTTCGAACTGCGCCGCACCATCGGCGAGACGCTCTCGCTCTTCGCCCTGCGCGCCGAGGCCCGGGGCATCGCCCTCACGATGCGCGTCGCGGCGGACGTGCCCACGTGGGTCTTCGGCGACGCCGGGCGCATCACGCAGGTTCTCAACAACCTCGTGGGCAACGCGATCAAGTTCACCGAGCGCGGGCGCATCTCGCTTTCGGTGAACCGCGTGCCGCCGGTCGCCCCCGACGACCCGCCGCGCCTGCGCTTCGAAGTGCAGGACACCGGCATCGGCATCGCGCTGGATGACCAGGCCCGCCTCTTCGAGCCCTTCCGCCAGGTGGACGATTCCGCCACGCGGCGCCACGGCGGCACGGGCCTGGGCCTCGCCATCTCGCGCGAGCTCGTCGTGCTGATGGGCGGGGAGATCGGGCTCACGAGCCACCCGGGCGAAGGCTCCCTCTTCTGGTTCACGATCGAGCTGCCGGAGGCGAAGGCAACCCCGGCGCCGCCGCCGAGCGAAGCCCCGAAGGCCCGGCTCGCGGGCCGCGTGCTGGTCGCGGAGGACAACGAGATCAACCTCGAGATCGCGCGCGACATCCTCGCAGCGCACGGGCTCGAGGTGAGCTGCGCCGAGAACGGCGCCGTGGCCGTGAGGCTCGCGATGGACGGGACCTTCGACGCGATCCTGATGGATTGCCACATGCCGGTGCTCGACGGCTTCGCCGCCACCGCGCGCATCCGCCAGCACGAGCGCTCGGCGGGGTTGCCGCGCGTGCCGATCATCGCGCTCACCGCCAGCGCGCTCGAAGGCGACCGCGAACGCTGCCTCGAGGCGGACATGGACGACTTCGTGGCGAAGCCCTTCGACCCCGAGCAGCTCGCCCGTCGCCTGCAGCGCTGGCTGGACGCGCCGCCGCGCGGTTCGCTTCCCGTTGATCCGAGTCAACGCGAGGGGCCGGGAAGGGCCTAGGCTGGAATCTGAAGGAGGGCCCCCATGAAAACGCCTCGCGTTGGAATGGACAACCGTCGGCACACACCGACGTTCGACTCCGGCCCCGGCGATGCCTATCGCCTCGACCGCAAGCTCGCCGATCCCGCCACCTGCCCGAAGTGCAAGGCGACCTACCTCGCCGGGCGGTGGACCTGGGAGAAGGCACCCCCGCAAGCCGCCCAGGCCGAATGCCCCGCCTGCCGCCGCATCGTCGACGACTATCCCGGCGGCTGGCTCACGCTCAAGGGCGCGTTCTTCGCCGAGCACCGCACGGAGATCCTCGCGCGCGTGGTGGCGAGGGAAACCCACGAGAAGGCCGAGCATCCCCTGCAGCGCATCATCGCGTTCGACGAGCGCGGCCCGGCCGAAACCGTGATCACCACGACGGACCCGCACCTCGCCCGCAACATCGCCGAGGCGCTCAAGTCCGCCTTCAAGGGAGCCGTCGCGCTCGACTTCTCGCCCGGCGAGAACCGGGTGCGCGCGACCTGGGAACGATGAACCGAGGACAAGTCATGAGAACCCCGCAGATCCAGCTTCGCCACATGGCCCATTCGCCGGCCCTCACGGAACGCATCGAGGAGCTCGCCCGCAAGCTCGAGGACCGGAACCCGCGCATCACCGGTTGCCGCATCGCGGTGGAAGCCGACACGCACCGCGCCGGCACGCGCCACAGCTTCGAGGTGCGCCTGGACGTGGCGGTGGCCGGCGCGCCCGATTGCGTCGTCAACCGGCACCACGACAAGGATGTCTTCGTGGCGGTGCGCGACGCCTTCTCGGCGGTGGAACGCCAGCTCGACCCGCTGCACAACTGAAGCGCCTACGCGATCCTCGCGCGGATCGCTTCGATCGCCGCGGCGAAGGCTTCCTTCCCGCGCGCGCCCTCCACGATCACCGTGTCTTCCAGCTCGTCCGCCGTGAGCGGCTCGAGCCTTCGCATCTGGCGTTCGAGCACGGCGATGCCGGCCTCGGAGGCGTCCTTGCCGGCCTTCGCACGGGCGGTGATGCGTTCGCGTAGCGTCGTCTCGGGAACGCTGAGGCCCACGAGGACAAACGGAACGCCGAGGCCGCGGGCGAGTTCGCGCATCGCGTGGCGGCTCGATTGCAGGATGCCCGTCGAATCGACGATGGCGATCCGACCCGCCTCCAGCACGACGCGCGCGGCCTCCAGCAGCCGGGACTGCGTGAGATCGTCGGCTTCGCGGTCGTAGAGACCTTCGCCGGGAGCCGATCCGGTGCGGGCTTCGGCGGGCAGGTCGTGCAGACGCTTGCGCTCCACGTCGGAACGGATGCGGATGGCGCCCAGCGACTCCAGCAGGTCCTGCGAAAAGGTGGTCTTGCCCGACCCCGGCAGGCCGTGCATCGCGATGAGGGCGCCCCCGGGCGGGCGTAGCGCTTCTTCCGCGAGCGCCAGGTGCCGCTCCAGGTCCATCACGGCGGCCGCACAGGCGTCCACGTTCTCGTTGCACTGCGCGTAGCGGATCGCCGCCACCTTGGCGCGCACGAGCGCCCGGTAGGCGCGGTAGTACGCGAAGGCCTCGAGCGAGCCGTAGTCGCCGGTGATCGCGAGGTACGCATCCACGAAGCGGTACGCGAGGCGGTGCAGGCCGTGGGCCTCCAGGTCCATCGCGGTGAAGGCCACCTCGCTCGTCACGTCGATCCAGCGGAGCCGCTCGTCGAAGTCGATGGCGTCGAAGGGTACGGGCTTGCCTTCGATGAGCGCCACGTTGCCCAGGTGCAGGTCGCCGTGGCATTCGCGGACGAATCCCCCGGCGTGGCGGCGGGCGAAGTGCGATTCCAGCCGCTCGCCTTCGCGTACCACCCACGCGTGCAGCGGCCCGAGGCGATCGCGGCCGATGAAGGCGCCCGCGTAATCGCGGATGCCGGTGAAATTGCCCTCGGCCTCGGCGCGGATCTCCTCCGGCGTGCCGAAGGGCGATGCCGCGGGCGCCTTCGGGATGGCCCCGTGGAATGTCGCGACGACTTCGGCCAGCGAATCGACGAGGCCCGCATCCAGCGCGCGCCAGTGGGCAAGGCGATCGAGCAGCGCGGCCTGCGGAAAGCGCCGCATGCGCACGGCCCACTCGATGGGCGGGCCCTCGCCGCCGATGCGAGGTGCGAGCCGCGAGCCCGTGATGGGGATCACCGCGAGGTAGAGCGAAGGCGCCGTGCGCCGGCCGAGCCGCAGTTCCTCTTCGCAGCATCGCCTTCGCGATTCGAGCGTGGTGAGGTCTGCGAAGCCCAGGTCCACGGGCTTCTTGAGCTTGTACGCGAAGGGGCCGGCGAGGATCACCCACGAGATGTGGGTTTCGAGGACTTCCGTGTCGCCTGCCGCATCCAGCCGCTTCGCGAGCGCGGTGACGAGCTTCGCGGTCATGGCATCGGCCTCCTGACACTTTCACGCTACGCCGGGATCGCAGCGCGCGGTTGTCGGGGGTCAAGTGGGGGCGCCAATGAAAACGGCCGGGGGGTCCCGGCCGCTTTGGCGCTACCCGATGAGGCCGGGGTCTACTGGCAAGCCTCGCATTCCGGATTATCAATCGAGCAGAACTTCCCCGCAGCGTCGGAAGAGCCCTCGCCCGCGCCTTCCCCGGAAAGCCCGCCATGGGCCGGCACCGAGTTCAGCTCGCCGCCCTTGCCCGTGGACTTCTCGGCGCTGGTGGCGGCCAGCGTGCGCAGGTAGTAGGTCGTCTTGAGGCCCCGCAGCCACGCGAGCTTGTAGGTGTCGTCGAGCTTCTTGCCCGATGCGCCGGCCATGTAGATGTTGAGCGACTGCGCCTGGTCGATCCACTTCTGGCGACGCGCGGCGGCCTCGACCAGCCACTGGGTCTCGACCTCGAAGGCCGTGGCGTAGAGGTTGCGCAGCTCCTGCGGCACGCGGTCGATCTTGCCGATGGAGCCGTCGAAGTGCTTCAGGTCCGAGATCATCACGGAATCCCAGAGGCCCAGCTTCTTCAGGTCGCGCACCATGTGGTTGTTCACCACGGTGAACTCGCCCGAGAGGTTCGATTTCACGTACAGGTTCTGGTAGTTGGGCTCGATCGAGGCCGACACGCCGATGATGTTGCTGATGGTCGCCGTGGGCGCGATGGCCACGCAGTTGCTGTTGCGCATGCCGTGCTGCTTGATGCGGGCGCGAAGGCCGGACCAGTCCATCGATTCGGTCTGGTCGACGTCCACGTAGCCGCCGCGCTGCTCGAGCAGGAGCTTGAGCGTGTCCTGCGGGAGGATGCCCTTGTCCCAGAGGCTGCCGGCGTAGGAGGAGTAGCGGCCGCGCTCTTCCGCGAGCTCCGTCGAGGCCCAGTACGCGTAGTAGCACACCGCTTCCATCGAGCGGTCCGCGAATTCGATGGCCGCATTGGAGGCGTAGGGCACGCGCAGGTCCTGCAGCGAATCCTGGAAGCCCATGATCCCCAGGCCCACCGGGCGATGGCGGTAGTTGGAGTCGCGCGCCTTCTTCACCGCGTAGTAGTTGATGTCGATGACGTTGTCGAGCATGCGCATGGCGGTCGCGATGGTGCGCTTGAGCTTCGCGTGGTCCAGCGTCTTGCCGCCCTGGCCGTCGTCCTTCAGGTGGCGGGGCAGGTTCACGCTGCCCAGGTTGCACACGGCGATCTCGTGCGCGTTCGTGTTGAGCGTGATCTCGGTGCAGAGGTTGGAGCTGTGCACCACGCCCGTGTGCTGCTGCGGGCTGCGGATGTTGCACGGGTCCTTGAAGGTGATCCAGGGGTGGCCCGTCTCGAAGAGCATCGAGAGCATCTTGCGCCACAGGGTGAGGGCCGGGATCTTGCGGAAGAGCTTCAACTCGCCGCGGGCGGCCTTTTCCTCGTAGCGCGTGTACGCCTCCTCGAAGGCCTTGCCGAACTTGTCGTGCAGGTCCGGGCAATCGCTGGGGGAGAAGAGGGTCCACTCCGCGCCTTCCATCACGCGCTTCATGAACAGGTCCGGGATCCAGTTGGCCGTGTTCATGTCGTGGGTGCGGCGGCGGTCGTCGCCGGTGTTCTTGCGAAGCTCCAGGAATTCCTCGATGTCCAGGTGCCAGGTCTCGAGGTAGCAGCAGACGGCGCCCTTCCTCTTGCCGCCCTGGTTCACGGCCACCGCGGTGTCGTTCACCACCTTCAGGAAAGGCACCACGCCCTGGCTCTTGCCGTTCGTGCCCTTGATGTAGGCCCCGAGCGCGCGCACCGGCGTCCAGTCGTTGCCCAGGCCGCCGGCGAATTTCGACAGCAGCGCGTTTTCCTTGATCGCCTCGTAGATGCCGTCCAGGTCGTCGGCCACCGTCGTGAGGTAGCAGGAGGAAAGCTGCGAGCGCTGCGTGCCCGAATTGAACAGCGTGGGCGTCGACGACATGAAGTCGAACGTCGAGAGCACGTTGTAGAACTCGATGGCGCGCTCTTCGCGGTTCACCTCGTTGAGCGCGAGCCCCATCGACACGCGCATGAAGAAGGCCTGCGGCAGCTCGATGTGGTGATCGTGGATGTGCAGGAAGTAGCGGTCGTAGAGCGTCTGCAGGCCCAGGTAGTCGAACTGCAGGTCGCGCTCGTGGGCGAGCGCCTCGCCGAGCTTTTTCAGGTCGTACGTGCCCAGCTTCTCGTCGAGCAGGCCCGCCTTGATGCCCCGCTGGATGAAGATGGGGAAGTACTCGGCGTAGCGGGTGTTCATCTGCTCGAACGACACCTCCTCGGCGAGCACCTCGCGGCGGATGGTGTGCAGCAGCAGGCGCGCGGAGACGTAGGTGTAGTCCGGGTCCTGCTCGATCAGCATGCGCGCGGCGAGAATGGCGCACTTGTGCACCTCTTCGATGGGCACGCCGTCGTAGAGGTCGCGCAGGGTGGCGTCGATGATCTTCTTCGGGTCCACCGCATCGCCCAGGCCCTGGCAGGCGGAGGCGACCAGCCTTTCCAGGATGGACAGGTCCAGCGGCACCTTGGCGCCGTTCACGATCACGCCCAGCTTCGGGCTGCGGGCCTCGGCGGCCTCCAGCGCGCGCTTGGAACGCTCGCGGGCGCGCTCTTCGCGATAGAGCACGTAGGAGCGGGCCACCTGGTGCTCGCCTGCGCGCATGAGGGCGAGTTCCACCTGGTCCTGGATGTCCTCGATGTGGTACGTGCCGCCGGAAGGATGGCGGCGCACGAGCGCGTTCACCACGGACTGGGTGACGAGCTGCACTTTCTCCCGCACGCCGGCGCTGGCCGCGGCGGTGCCGCCGGCCACGGCAAGGAAAGCCTTGGTGACCGCCACCGCGATCTTGTCCGGCTCGAAACCGACCACCGCGCCGTTGCGGCGGATGACCTTGTAGTCGGCGTACTTTTCGGCCGAGCCGCTGTCGCCGGCGCCCTCGAGCAGGGCGGGGTTGGGCAGGGGCGATGCGGGATCGATGTCGGAAGCCAGTCGCATGGGATTCCTCTCCTCTTTCAAGCTGTTATTGGGTCCGCCGGGCTCACGAAGACCCGGGTGGGAGGCGCTGTGCGGGGAGGGCCTGGCGGGGGATAACCCAAGGCCCTGATTCGATTGTGAATAAGCCGGGGCAACCCCCAAGGTTGCCCACACGTTATTCACCGCTTGATCCACAACATCTAGTGCCAAGGATCCAGCAAGGCCACAAAGTCTAGTAAAGCCGGCGGGGCAACGCA
This sequence comes from Betaproteobacteria bacterium, assembly GCA_016711875.1. Taxonomy (GTDB): domain Bacteria; phylum Pseudomonadota; class Gammaproteobacteria; order Burkholderiales; family Usitatibacteraceae; genus FEB-7. Next base: position 8,751 of record JADJSD010000012.1, read on the forward strand.
AGCCTTGCGCGGAACTATTTTTTGGTCCGGAAAATCAGGGATTTGGGCAGGGATGCTGCGTAAGAAAAAGGCAACAAATCCGTCACTCGCAAGTTGGCCGGAAGCGCAAGGGGGCGAACGCCCAAGGACGCAAAAAATGTCACCCCTCGCGCGCGGTATTTGATCCATTCGGGGTCGGCACGGGATGGCCCTGCCTACGATGGGGGCATCAAGGGGCCCGTCAGAGAGCGCCGTGTACGAAACGCAAGACGAGGGGATAGCCAGCTCGCCCGGTCGGAATCGGCCGTCGGCCGACGAACTCGCCCGGCTGCTCGCCGCCGAGACCGTCAAGCGCGCCCAGGCCGAGGAGACCCTGCGCCGCACGGAGCACCACTTCCACAAGATCCTCTCCTCGATGACCGAGGGCATGATCGTCCAGGACCCCGCGGGACGGATCATCGCGGCCAACCCTGCCGCCGAACGCATCCTGGGCCTGTCGCTCGACCAGCTCCGGGGCCGCACCTCGATGGACCCGCGCTGGGGATCCGTGCACGAGGACGGCACCCCCTGGCCCGGGGAGGAGCATCCGGTGGTGGTGTCGGCCCGCACGGGCGTGGCGCTCCACGACCAGGTCATGGGCATCGACGACCCGAAGTCGGGGCGGCGCTGGATCAGCATCGACTCCGTACCGCTTTTTTTCGCGGGCGGCACGGCGCCGGACGCCGGCATGGTCACCTTCACGGATATCACCGAAAGCAAGCGCATGGCGGAGGATCTGCGCGCGAGCGAGGAACGCTACCGGGCCATCTTCGAGGCGAGCCAGGTCGGCATCATCGTGAACCGCGCCGACGACGGCCGCATCGTGCAGGTGAACCCCGCCTTCGAGGCCATCACCGGCTATGAGGCGAAGGACGTCGTCGGCCGGACATCGCTCGAGTTCGGCTTCTGGATCGACCTGAACGACCGCACGCATTTCCTCGACATGATGGCCGCCGGGGTCGCGGTCACGGGCATGGCCTCGCGCCTGCGCCGGAAATCCGGCGAGATCCTCGAGGTGCTCGTGGCCGGTCGGCGGACGACCTTCGGGGAACTGCCCGTCCTGGTCGGCCTGCTGCTGGACATCACGGCGCTCAACCAGGCGCGCGCCGACGCCGAGGCCGCCAACCGCGCCAAGAGCGTCTTCCTCGCCAACATGAGCCACGAGCTGCGCACCCCGCTCAACGGCATCCTGGGCATGGCGGCACTCCTGAACCGCACGGAACTCGCGCCGCGGCAGTCGGACATGGTGACCAAGATCGAACGCTCCGGCCGCCATCTGGGCGAGATCCTCGCGCACCTGCTGGATCTCTCGCAGCTCGAGTCCGGTCGCATCGCGCTCGCCGACGAGCCGATCTGGCTGGGAAGCCTGCTCGGGGACCTGCCCGAGCGCCACGCGATGAAGCTGCGCGCGAAGCTCCTCACGCTCGACGTCGACCTCGCACCCGAGGTGGCCGTGCTATCGCTGCGCGGCGACATGCAGCGCCTCACGCAGGTGCTCGACCACCTGGTCGACAACGCCATCAAGTTCACCGAGGAGGGCGGGGTACGCGTGGGCATCACCGTCGCTTCGGCGGACGAAGACGCGGTGTTCGTGCGCTTCGGGGTGAAGGACACGGGCATCGGCATCGCGGAACGGGGCAAGGCGCGGCTTTTCAGCGCCTTCCAGCAGGTCGACGACAGCACCACGCGTCGCTTCGGCGGCGCGGGCCTGGGACTCGCCATCGCCAAGCGCCTTGTGGGCGTGATGGGCGGCGAGATCGGCCTCGAGAGCGAACCGGGGCGGGGAAGCGAATTCTGGTTCACCGTGCGGCTTCGCCGCGACAGCCGCCCGTGAGCCGCCCCGGGACCCGAGGATGACGACCCTGCAGGATGGCCGCGAAGACTGCTTCCCCCTCTCGTTGACCGAGGAGAGGCTGCCCGATGCGATCTTCGTGCACGGCGACGACGGACGCTTCGTCGCCGTCAACCGGCAGGCCTGCGCGCTCACGGGCTTTTCCCGCGAAGAACTGCTTCGCATGTCGGTCCTGGACATCGAAGCGGACTACGACGCCATCGGGGCCCAGGCGAAATGGCGGGCCATGCCGGCCGATGCCGTCGGAAAGCTCGCGGGACGCCACCGCCGCAAGGACGGGACGCTCGTGCCCGTGGAGATCCACGTCGGGGTGAAGCAGGATGGCGACCGGCGGTTCTATGTCGGCGTCGTGCGGGACCTCACCGAACGCCTGCGGCAGGAAGCCGAACTGCGCGAGGCGCGCGAACGCGTGCTCGCCCTCGAAACGGAAAGGCGCGAGCGCGCGGAAGGCGAGTTGCAGGGCAGCCTCGATCGCTACCGCGCCGTGTTCGACCACAGCCTCGTCGCCATCGTCGTGGCCCGCCTTTCCGACGGCGCGATCGTCGAGGTGAACGACGCCTTCGTCGCGATCTCGGGCCATGCCCGGGAGGAAGTCATCGGCAAGTCGACGCAGGATCTCGACCTGTGGGGCGATCCCGAGGAGCGCGTCCGCTTCCTGCAGCGCGTCGGTTCCGGCGAGGCGGTGACCGACCTCGTCGCCCGCTTCAGGCGCAAGGACGGCGAGATCCGCAAGACGATGATCACGGGCAAGGTGGTGCGCATCGGCGTCGAGTCCTTCTTGATCGGGCAGATCGCCGACACGGTGGCGCTCAGCGATGCCAAGGCCGCCCTGGAACGCGAGCGCGTCCTGGTGCAGGCCATCGTCGACCACAGCCCCAACGGACTCCTCATGCTCGCCGAGGATGGCCGGAACATCTGGCACAACGCACGTCTCGAGGAACTGCTCGAGTACCCGCCCGGGTTCCTGCGCCCGGGCACCGAGCTGGAGGACGTCGTGCGCTTCAACCACGCGCGCGGCGACTACGGCGGCGAGCCCTTCGAGCAGGCGCTGGAGCGATCCCACGCCTTGCGCACCGCGAAATCGCCGGCGCGATACATCCGGCATGCGAAAGCCGGCACGCGCATGCTCGAGGTGGAAGTCATCCCGATGCCGGGCGTGGGCTATCTCGTCTCCTACGCGGACGTGACGGAGCGCCGGCTCCACGAACAGAAGCTCGAGAGCCTGGTGGAAGCGCGCACCGACGAGCTGCGCCGAAGCCTGCTCGAACTGGAGTTCGCGCGGGACGCCGCCGAGGCCGCCAACCGCGCCAAGAGCGTCTTCCTCACGAACATGAGCCACGAGCTGCGAACGCCCCTGAACGGCATCCTCGGCATGGCGATCCTGCTGAAGCGCACGGGGCTCACGGAAAGGCAGGAGGACCTCCTCGCCAAGATCGAGAGCTCGGGCCGCAGGCTCACGGAACTGCTGGTGGAGATCCTGGATCTCTCGCAGCTCGAGGCCGGGAGCCTGCCGCTCGCGAACGAGCCCTTCCCGCTCACCACGCTGTGCCGGTCGATCCACGAGCGCTTCGTCGCCCGGCTCGAGGAAAAGCGCCTGGGCTTCGCCTGCCATTTTCCGGCGGGGCTCCGGGACCGCACGTTCCGCGGGGACGCCCTTCGCCTCGAACAGGTGCTGGCCCACCTCCTCGACAACGCGATCAAGTTCACCGATGCGGGCGAGGTGAGCGCCTCGGTCGAGGTCGCCGGGGAACACGGCGCCTCGGTGCTCCTGCGCTTCCAGGTGACGGACACCGGCATCGGCATCGCCCCGGATCAGGGCGCGAAGCTCTTCCAGGCCTTCCAGCAGCTCGACGACAGCGCCTCGCGGCGCTACGGCGGCGCCGGGCTGGGGCTCGCCATCGCCAAGCGCCTGGCGCTGCTGATGGGGGGCGACATGGGCTACGCGAGCGTGCCCGGCAAGGGCAGCACCTTCTGGTTCACCGCACGGCTGGGGACAGGTGAAATTGGGGACAGGTGAATTTTTCACCTGTCCCCAAATTCACCTGTCCCCGAATCAGCGGCCCAGCACCGATTCGTTGTCGGCCCCGGCGGCGGGGCAGGCCGCCTGCGCGAGGCGCTGGCCGTTGATCTTGATGGGATTCACCAGCATGCGCATGTCCGGCCGCGCGGGGTGCGGGACGTTCGCGACGAGGCGGTCGGCCACGAAGGGGCTGCCCAGTGCGGCAGGCAGGTCGTGCACCGGGGCGATGGGCAGCACGCCGCCGAGCTTGCCGAGCCAGTAGGCCGTGGGCTGGGCGCGAAAGGCCCGGTCCAGCTCCGCGGTGAGCGCCGTGCGGTTTTCGCTGCGAGCCTTGGCTGTCGAGAAGCGCGCGTCCGAGGCCATGTCCTCGCGACCGATCACCGCGAGCAGGGCCGACCAGAACTTCTCCGTGAGGCACATCACGAAGACCCAGCCGTCCGCGGTGGGCAGCGTCTGCACCGGCGCGAGTGAGAAGTGGCCGCTGCGCGGCTGGCGCTCGGGCACGTAGCCCTCGTTCAGGTACCAGAGGGCGGCGTAGCCGAGCTGGTGGAGCCCCACGTCGAAGAGGCAGGTGTCCACGTCGCAGCCCTTGCCCGTCGAACGCGCGTGCACCAGCGCCGCGAGCAGGCCCACCATCGCCGTGAGGCCCGTGGTGTGATCCACCATCGAGGGGGCGCCGATGCGGGTGGGCGGGCCGTCGGGCTCTCCGGTGAGGGCCATGAGACCGGTCTCGGCCTGCGCGAGGTAGTCGTAGCCGGGCCAGGCCGTGCGCTCGTTGTCGCGCCCGTAGGCGGAGATGTGCACGCACACGATCGCGGGTTTCACCGACGAAAGGGCCGCGTAGTCGAGCCCCATCTTCGCGGGCAGGTCGCCCCGGAGGTTGTTGAGCACCACGTCGGCCGTGGCGACCAGCTTGCGAAGCGCCGCCTTGCCTTCGTCGCCGCGCAGGTCGAGCGTCACGCTCTTCTTGTTGCTGTTCCAGGTCTGGAAGTATTCGCTGTCGTTCTCCCCGAGGAAGAACGGGCCGGTCTTGCGCGCCGGGTCGCCGCCGGTGGCGAGGTTCTCGACCTTGATGACTTCCGCGCCGAGGTCCGCAAGGAACATCGAGCCGTAGGGGGCCGCGCCGAACTGTTCGACGGAAACGACGCGCACGCCCGCGAGGAGCTTCATGGGAATCCTTTCGTTCAGGCCGGCTGGATGCGCAGCCGGGTGTTGTGGCTGAGGCGTTCGCCGGGATACAGGCCGACCGTGGCCATGAGGTGGCGGCCCTGGCCGTCGAGGTAATGGCGGGTGACCTTGAGGGCGGGCTGGCCGGCCTTGCCCGACAGCGTGGCGGCCTGCGCCCGCGTGAGCGAGACGGCATTGATGCGCTGCACGACCTCCTTGATGCCCACCGCGTAGCGCCGCTCGACGAGCCGAAGCACCGGAATGTGGCCCTTCTCGATCTCGCCGATGACTTCCGCGTGTTCCGGGCGCAGGTAGACCTTCAGGTGCCCGACCGGCAGCCTTTCCTTCGGCCGGAAGCGCAGGAGCGAGACGAGGACCAGTTCCTGGCCCGTTCGCGCGCCCGTCTCCCCGGCCAGCGCCTCGTCCACCTCGACGCTCTCGTGGCCCAGGATCTTCATGCGCGTGGCCTCGCCGAACTGGATGATTTCCTCGAGCGTTCCCATGCCGTGCACGAAGCTCGCCGCCGGCGCCTGCGCGCGCACGACGGTGCCCACGCCCGCCCGCGCGCTCACGAGGCCCTGGGTCTTGAGATCCCTCAGTGCCTCGCGCACCGTGTGGCGGCTCACGTCGAAGCGGCGCTGCAGCTCGGCCTCCGTGGGGATGGCGCTGCCCACGGGGTAGCGGCCCTGCTCGATCTGCTGGCGCAGGTGCCGCGCGAGGTTGACGACCTTGGTCATGGAGGCTATTGTACGGACAAACGGATAAAGGTCAATTTCCATGGCTTCCCTGCCCACGGACGAGGCGATCGCCACCCGGCGCGCGGTCCGCGCCTTCCTGCCCACGCCGGTGTCGCGCGAGACGGTCGAATCGCTCCTCGCGGCCGCCTCGCGCGCGCCGAGCGGCTCCAACATCCAGCCGTGGAAGGTGCGCGCGGTCGCGGGTGAGGTACGCGATCGCCTCTGCCGCGCGGTGCTCGCCGCGCTCGATGCCGACGGCGCCGAGGCCCACCAGCGCGAATGGAACTACTACCCGGTCCGCTGGCGCGAGCCCTACCTCGGCCGGCGGCGCAAGGTCGGCTTCGACCTCTACGGGCTCATGGGCATCGCGCGGGGCGACGTCGAGGCCATGGCGGACCAGCGGCGCCGCAACTACGAGTTCTTCGGCGCGCCCGTGGGGCTCGTCTTCACGCTCGACGAGGACCTCGAGATCGGCAGCTGGCTGGACCTGGGCATCTTCATCGGCACCTTCGTCGTCGCCGCGCGCGGGATGGGGCTCGACACCTGCCCGCAGGCGGCCTTCGCGGACTTCCACGCCGTCCTGCGCCGCGAGCTCGGCATCCCGCAGAACGAGATCGTCATCTGCGGCATGGCCCTGGGCCACGCGGACCCGGACGCGCCCGAGAACCGCCTCGTCACCGACCGGGCGCCCCCCTCGCAGTTCGCCACCTTCGAAGGATTCCCCCCCGCATGACGCAAGCACTCGACATCGCCGTGCTGCCCGGCGACGGCATCGGCCGGGAAGTGATGCCCGCCTGCCTGGCGATCCTCGCCGCGGCCGAGGCGCTCACCGGCGGCCCCGCGCTTCGTTGCACGAACTGGCCGGCCGGCGCGCTCCACTACCGCGACCACGGCGAGGCCCTGCCCGCCGCCACGCTAGCGGCTTGCGGCAAGGCGGACGCCATCCTTTTCGGCGCCATGGGGTGGCCGGACATCCGCTACCCGGACGGCACGGAGCCCATCCCGCAGCTCGACCTGCGCATGGCCTTCGACCTCTACGCGGGCGTGCGTCCCATCCGCTGGTTCCCGGGCCTGCCGCGCGTGCTGGCGGACCCGCGCGCGGAGCAGGTCGATTTCGTGCTGGTGCGCGAGCAGACCGAGGGGCTCTTCTACGCGCGCGGCCGCGGGCGAATGGTGGACGACGCCGAGGCCTACGACACCATGCAGATCACCCGCAAGGGCACGGCGCGGGTGAGCGAATTCGCCTTCCGGATCGCCGAGCGGCGCAAGGAACGCCGCGGCAAGGCCACCGTCACCTGCGTCGACAAGTCGAACGTGTTCGCCTCCATGGCGTTCTTCCGCAAGGTCTTCGACGACGTGGCGCGGGATCACCCGTCGGTCGCGGCCGACTACGCCTACGTGGACGCGATGGCGCTCAACATGGTGAAGAAGCCCTGGATGCTCGACGTGCTCGTCACGGAGAACATGTTCGGCGACATCCTCTCGGACCTGGGCGCGGGCCTCATCGGCGGGATGGGCATGGCGCCTTCCGCGGACATCGGCGATGCGCACGGGCTCTTCCAGCCGGCCCACGGCACCGCGCCGGACATCGCCGGCCAGGGCAAGGCCAATCCGTCGGCGATGATCCTGTCGGCCGCGATGATGCTCGACTGGCTCGCCGTGCGGCATTCGGAGCCTTCTCTGGAGCGCCGGGCACGGCTCCTCGAACGGGCGCTGGAATCAGCGCTCGCCGCGGGCACCGTGCCGATGGAGATCGGCGGCGGCGCCGGTCTCGACGAGATGACCCGCGCCACGCTGGAAGCGCTCCCGGCCGCGGCGAAGGATCTGCCATGAGCTTCGTCGTCACCGTGCACTTCGCCGCGAAGCCGGAGCACCGGGAAGCCTTCCGAGCCGCGATGGTCGCGAACGCCCGGGCCTCGCGCGAGAACGAGCCCGGCTGCCGCCAGTTCGACGTCTGCGAGACGGCCGACGGCGCCGCGATCTTTCTCTACGAGATCTACGATGACGAGGCGGCCTTCCGCGCCCACCTCGCCACGGACCATTACCTGCGCTTCAACGAGACCACCACGCCGTGGGTGGCCGAGAAGCGCGTCGCCACCTTCCACCGCCTCGATCCCCGGACCTGACCCATGCACATCCCGAAGAAGATGCTCGTCGTCGACGTCGCCCCGCGCGACGGCCTGCAGAGCCTGCCCAAGTGGATCCCCACGGACGAAAAGGTGTGGCTGTGCGACCGCCTCACGGACCTCGGCGTGCCCGTGGTGGAGGTGGCGAGCTTCGCCCACCCGAAGGTGGTGCCCAACATGCGCGATGCCGAGGAGGTGTTCGCGCGCATCCGTCGCAAGCCAGGCGTCGTGTACCGGGGCCAGGCGCCGAACGTGCGCGGCGCGCACCGGGCCATCGAGGCGAAGGTGGGCGAGATGCTCGGGCTCATCACGGTGAGCGAGACCTACACGCACCACAACCAGAACATGTCGAACGAGCAGGCGATCGAGCAGAACATCCAGTCCTTCCGGCTGGCGGAGCGCGAGGGCATCCCGTTCGTCATGGCGCTCGGCATGGCCTTCTGGTGCCCGTACGAGGGCCTCATCCCGGAAGAGGCCGTGATCGCCATGGTGGGCCGCTTCCGCGAAGCGGGCATCAAGCGGCAGTACCTCGCCGGCTCCATCGGCATGGAGGACCCGGCGCACGTGAACCGGCTCTTCCGCCGGCTCTACGAGAAGTACCCCGATATCGAGCTGGGTTTCCATATCCACAACCTCTCGGGCATGGCCACCGCCAACATCGTGGCGGCCATGGACGCTGGCGTACACTGGCTCGAAGGCGCCATCTGCGGCATCGGTGGCGGGATGGCCATCCCGACGAGCGTGGGCAAGGTCGGCAACTATCCGATGGAAGACCTCGTTACCATGCTGGAGGAGATGGGCGTGGAAACCGGCCTCAAGTCGGCCGAGGTCATCGCCGCGGCCAAGGAGATCGGCTCGCGACTGGCCATTCCCGTCGAAAGCCACCGGGGCACCGGGTGCACGCGGGAAGAAGTGATGCGCGCCGGCGCCGACAATCCCAACAACCCCCAGGTCACGGCCTGAGGGACTGAAAACCGCAACGAGGAGGAATCAACCATGCTGTCACGCATCGCTCGCGCAGCCGTCGCCGGCGCGCTCCTGTGCTTCGGCACGATGGCCGCCGCCCAGCAGTACCCCACCAAGCCCGTCCGGCTGATCGTCCCGTTCCCCGCGGGCCAGGCCACCGACCTCGCCGCGCGCGTGATCGCCGAGGCGCTCGGCAAGGAATGGGGCCAGTCCGTCGTGGTCGAGAACGTCGGCGGCGGCGCCGGCATCCCGGGCATGGTGGCGGCGAAGAACGCGCCGGCCGACGGCTACACGCTCGCCATGGGCACGAGCGCCGTGCTGGTGGTGAACCCGGCCATCATGGCCTCGATCCCCTACGACCCGATGAACGACTTCGCGTACATCGGCCCGGTGTTCCGCAATCCGCTCATCATCGTGGCCACGGAAAAGTCGCCTTATCGCACGGTGAAGGACCTCGTGGAAGCGGCGAAGAAGAATCCCGGCAAGCTCAACTGGGGGTATCCCGGCGCGGGCACCACGCAGCACCTCACCGGCGAGCTCTTCAAGCAGGTGGCGGGCGTGGATATCCAAGGCGTGATGTACAAGGGCAGCGCCGCGGCGGTGCAGGATCTCCTCGGCGGCCAGATCGAGCTTTCGGTGGACGGCATCGGCCCGAACCTGCCGCACATCAAGGCGGGCAAGCTGCGCGCGCTCGCTTCGACGGGCGAGCAACGCGCGACTCAACTGCCGGACGTTCCGACGGTGGCCGAACAGGGATATCCCGGCTTCTCCGGTGAAGGCTGGGGCGGCGTGGTGGTGACGAAGGGCGCACCGGCGGACATCGTGGCCAAGGTCTCGCGCGACCTCGCCAAGGTGATGAACGACCCGGCGGTGCAGGATCGCCTCGTGAAGGCCGGCCTCGCCGTGGACAACATGCCGCGCGAGCAGTGGATCGCCTTCGCGAAGAAGACGCACGCCACCTGGGGCGACGTCGCCCGCCGCAACAACATCAAGCTGCAGTGAACCCTAATTCGGGGTCAGGTACGAAATGGTCCTTGTCCCCGAATTATTCCTGAGCGAATGAAATTGGGGACAGGGACCATTTCGTACCTGACCCCGAATTTGCCTGAGCTGCCAGAAGACGAGGCGAACGGTGCAATAGCCTCGATCTACGAGGAGATCCGGTATCTCGGCGGCGTGCCGATGGTCGCCCTGATCTTCCGCCACCTGGCCACCCTGCCCGGTGCGCTCGAATGGACGTGGGACGCGCTGGCCCCCGCCTGGCGAAGCGGTCAGTTGCAGGAGTCCGCCTGGCGCATCGCGAAGGAAGCACCGATCGAGCCGATCGCCCCCATCTCCCGGCCCGCTCTGGCCCTACTCGGCGTGGACAATACGGGACGTGACGAGATCGCAACCGTGCTCGCGGCGTACAACCGCGCCAATCCGGAGAACCTCCTCAGCGTACTGTGCCTGCTGAGCCTCGCCGCGGGGCGCGGCGCGTCCCGGCCATACCCGTCACGGCCCTGGATTCCACCGCCGGCGCCGGGCCCCCTGGTCGCGATGGGCGATGTCCGCAGCCTGTCGCCCGACATGGCCGAGCTGCTCGCCAAGGTGGGCGGCCCTGCACCGGCCGGCGGCGTCCGCGTTGTGCAGAGCCTGTATCGTCACTTCGTCCATCGGCCCGCCTTCCTGGCGCTGGCCGTGACGCTGATCCGCCAACGGTACGACGACGGCACGCTGTTCGCCGGCGCATCCCGCGTGCATGAAGCCATGTCACGGGCTGCCGAAGAGATCGTGCAAGGCCTGTCGTCGCCGCCGGCGCCGGATCCGGGCATCGTCCCGGTCTGCAGCCGTTTCGGCGGCACGATCATTCCCGGCATGATCGTGGCAGGTCGCCTGCTGGACGAGGCGATGGCCAAATAGGACCGGGCCGCATAATTTGGGGTCAGGTGCGAAATTGTCCCTGTCCCCGATTTTCGTTGTCCACCTGATGCCATGCTCCCCGTTATGGGGAAATGGCCAGACTTCCCCGCATCGACCTGCCCGGTTGCCCCCAGCACCTCGTCGTGCGCGGAAACAATCGCTCCACGATGTTCCGCGACGATGCGGACCGCATGATCTTCCTTCGCTTCGTCGAGGACCACCTGGAAGAATCGGCCATGGACCTGCACGCGTACGTGCTCATGTCCAATCACGTGCACCTGCTGGCGACAGCCCATCGGGAACACGGGGTGTCGGCGTTCATGCATCGCACCGGCAGCAAGTTCGCGCGACTCATGAACCTGCGCTGGGGACGTACCGGCACGCTCTTCGAAGGCAGGTTCCGCTCCTCGCTGGTGCAGGACGACATCTATCTGGTCACCTGCATGCGGTACATCGACCTCAATCCCGTGCGCGCCGGTCTGGCACGGCATCCGGCCGACTATCCGTGGTCCAGCTATCGGCGCAATGCGGGGATGGAACCGCTGGCGCCGCTGGTAGCCAATCCGGCCTATCTCGCCTTGGCGAACTCGCCGGTTTCGAGGGGGCAGTGCTACCGGGCGCTCTGCGAAGCCGGCATGCCGCAAGGGACGCTCGACACAATCCGCGAAAGGCTAGCCGCCTCGCGCCCGCTGGGAAGCGCGGCATTCGTAGAAGACGTGGATTCGCGCCTCGGCCTGATCGGCCCACCCCGGGCAAGGGGTCGTCCTCGCAAGAAATGAGGCCTTTCGCCGAATTCGGCGAATTCGGGGTCAGGTACGAAATTCAACCTGTCCCCGAAATGTCGGGACGGGCTGGGGAAAATCGGGGGCAGATTGAATTTCGTACCTGACCCCGATTTTCCGATCTTCGCTACCTCTCCGGCGCCGTCCAGCCGCCGCCCAGGGCGCGGTAGAGATCGACGGCGGCCGACAGGTGCTGGCGACGCGCGTCGGCGAGCGCAAGCTCCGCGGAGAAGAGCGCGCGTTCGGCATCCAGCACGTCGAGGTAGTTCGAATAGCCGTTGTCGTAGCGCAGGTTGGCGAGCCGCACCTGCCGCCGCAGCGCCGACACCGTCTGCTCGCGCGCGCTGGCGCGATAGAGCGCCTGCTGCTTGGAAACGATGGCGATGCGCACGTCCGAAAAGGCCCGGATCACGACGGCACGGTAGTTCGCGGCGGCATTGCGTTCGTTCGCCGACGCCAGCTCCACCTGCGCGGCCGTGAGGCCGGAATTGAAGAGCGGCATCGTGAGCGAACCCGCGTAGGACCACGCCCGCGCCGGCCCCTTGAAGAGATCGCCGAACGCGAGGCTTTCGCCGCCGAACGCGCCCGTGAGCCCGATCTTCGGGAACCACGCCGCCTGCGCCGCGGCCACGCGCGCCTGCGTGGCGCGAAGGCCTTCCTCGGCCTCGCGGATGTCGGGACGGCGGCCCAGGAGGTCCGAAGGCAGCGCCTCGGGCACCGCGGGCGGCACGGGAATCGCGTCGATCGACTTGCCGCGCGGCGCGCCGGTGGCGAAGAGGTCCTTGGGGCTCGTGCCGACCAGCTCGGCCAGCGCGCCCTCGGAGCTGCTGATCGCCGTGAGGATGTCCGGGATCTGCGCGCGGGCGCTCGTGAGCTCCGACTCGGCCTGGCGCAGGTCCAGCTCGGAGGTCATGCCGCCCACGAAGCGCTTCTCCCGCAGGCGGTAGGAGTTCTCGCGGGACGAAACCGTAAGGCGCGTGGTTTCCAGTTGCGCGTCGAGCGCGCGAATCTGGAAGTACGTCTGTGCCACGCGCGAGGCGAGCGTGAGCCGCACCGCCTCCCGGCCGCTCTCGGCCCCGATGAGATCCGCCCGGGAAGCGGCCACCTCGTTCCTCACCCGGCCCCAGAGGTCGAGTTCCCAGAAGGCCGAGAGGTTCCCCTGGTAGATGCTGAAGGAACCCGGCGACTGCGGATTGGTCTCGGTGGAGAGCTGCTGCCTCGACGCGTTGAGGTTGGCGTTGACCGTGGGCAGCTGCTGCGAGCGCGAGATGCCCAGCCGGGCCTCGGCGGCATTCACGCGGGCCACCGCCTGCTCGAGCGTGGGGCTCACGGCGAAGGCGTCGTCGATGAGACGCTGCAGCACCGGGTCGTCGAAGGCCTTCCACCAATCCTTCGCGATGACGATCTCGCCGCCGGGACGGACCGCATCGGGCGTTGCGGTGGGCGGCAGGGTGTAGTTGGGCGCGCAGGCTGTGACGAGGACCAGGGCCGACAGCGGGAGCCACTTACGCATGGGGCACCTCCGCCGGGGCGGCCTTCTTCTTGTCGCCTTTGCCGATAATCAGCTTGAAGAAGAGCGGCACGAAAAAGATGGCGATGAACGTGGCCGCGAGCATCCCGCCGATCACCGGCCAGCCGAGCGCGTGGCGGCTGGCCGCGCCGGCGCCCGAGGAAAGCACGAGCGGCACGCAGCCCAGGATGAACGCGAGCGAGGTCATCACGATCGGGCGGAAGCGCTGCCTCGCCGACTCGATGGCCGCCTCCGCCGGCGACAGCCCCTCCTCCATCTTCATCACCGCGAACTCCACGATGAGGATGGCGTTCTTCGCCGCGAGGCCGATGAGCGTGACGAGGCCCACCTGGAAGTACACGTTGTTGGTGAGCCCCACGGCCCACACCGCGAATATGGCGCCGAAAAGCGCGAAGGGCACCGCGGTGATGACAGCAAAGGGCAGCGACCAGCGCTCGTACTGTGCCGCCAGGATGAGGAACACCATCAGGATGCCGAAACCGAAGGCCATCATCGCCGTTCCGCCGGCCGCCTTCTCCTGGTACGCGCTGCCCGTCCACGCGAGCGAGTAGTCCTGGGTGGTGTGCTCGGCCACCACTTCCTCCAGCGCGGCGATCACCTGCCCCGACGAATAGCCCGGGGCGGGGTTTGCGAGGAGCTTGGCCGCAGGGAACACGTTGAATCGCTCGACCAGTTCCGGCCCCGTGACGGGCGCCGCCTTCACGAGTACGTTGAGCGGGATCATGTCCCCGCCCTGCGAGCGCACGAACACGTTGCGGATGTCGTCCGGGTGCGCGCGGAAATCCGCCTCGCTCTGAATCTGCACCTTGTACGTGCGGCCGAACTTGTTGAAGTCGTTCACGTAGAGCGAGCCGAAGGTGGCCTGCAGCGCGTCGAACACGCTGTTGATCGGCACGCCGATGGCCTTGGCCTTGGCGCGGTCCACCTCGAGGTAGATCTGCGGCACGGTCGGCTTGAAGGTGGACTGGATCGAGGCGAACTCCGGCCTCGACTTCGACGCCTCGATCACCGCGGCCACCTGCAGGCCGATGGCCTGCGAGCCCGCGCCGCTGCGGTTCTGCAGGTACGCCTCGACGCCGCCCGTGGTCGACAATCCCGTGATGGGCGGCGGGTTGAAGGCGGCGATGACGCCCTCCTTCACGGCCCCGTTGGCGGCGAGCGCCCGCTTGGCGATCGCGAACGAATCCTGCCCCGGTCCCTTGCGCTCGCCCCAGTCCTTGAGCGTGAGGAAGATGGAGCCGGCGTTGGGGCGGATGGACCCCGACAGCAGGTCGAAGCCCGGCAGCGCCACCTGGTAGGCCGTCTCAGGGAACTGCTGGAAGACGGCTTCCGTGGCGAGCATCGTCGCGTTGCCGCGGCTGAACGAGGCGGCATCGGGCATGAACGAGGCGGCCATGATGAAGCCCTGGTCCTCGTCCGGCACCAGGGCGGTGGGCACCACCTTGAAGAGCCAGCCCATCGCGATCATGAGGCCCGCGAAGAGCGCGAAGGCCACGATGGCCCGCTTGATCAGGAAGGTGACGCCGGCCGTGAACCCGCCCGTCAGCTTGTCGAAGCCCCGGTTGAAGGCGCGGAAGAAGGCGTTGGGCTCGTGGTGACCGGGCTTCAGAATGAGCGCGCACAGGGCCGGCGTGAGCGTGAGGGCCACGACACCGGAGATCGACACCGAGATGGCGATCGTCACGGCGAACTGCTTGTACATCTGGCCGGTGAAGCCGCCCATGAAGGCCACCGGCACGAACACCGCGCACAGCACGAGCACGATGGCCACGAGCGCGCCGGAGACCTCGTTCATCGCCTGGATCGAGGCCTCCTTCGGCCCGATCTTCTTCTCGCTCATGATGCGCTCGACGTTCTCCAGCACCACGATGGCGTCGTCCACGACGATGCCGATGGCGAGCACCATGCCGAAGAGCGTGAGCAGGTTGATCGAGAAGCCCAGCAGGTACATGCCGGCGAAGGTGCCGATGAGCGACACCGGCACCGCGAGCGACGGGATGAGGGTCGCGCGGAAGTTCTGCAGGAACAGGTACACCACCAGGAACACGAGGATCACCGCCTCGACGAGGGTGTGCACCACTTCCTCGATCGAGATGCGCACGAACTTGGTCGTGTCGTAGGGCACGGAATACGTCATGCCCTCGGGAAAGTTCGACTTCACGCGATCGAACGTGGCGTACACCGCGTCGGCCACGGCGATGGCGTTGGCGCCCGGCTGCTGGTAGACGGCGATGAGGGTCGCCGGCTGCCCGTTCACGCGCGGCTCGATGGAATAGTCGCGCGCGGCGATCTCGACGCGCGCCACGTCCTTCACGCGAATGCGCGAGCCGTCCGGGTTCGACTTGATGATGATCTCGGCGAACTCCTCCGGCTCCTCGAGACGGCCCTTGGTCGTCACCGTGTAGGTGAAATCGACCGGGTTCTTCAGGGGCTCGGCGCCGATCTGGCCCGCGGCGAACTGCGCGTTCTGCTCGCGGATGGCCGAGACGACGTCGCCCGGCGTGAGGCCGAGCTGCGCGACGCGGTCGGGCCTGAGCCACACGCGCATCGCGTAGTCCTTGGCGCCCATGATGGCCGCCTCGCCCACGCCCGGAATGCGCTTCAGCTCGTCGAGCACGTTCAGGTCCACGTAGTTGGACATGAACACCGGGTCGTGCGCGGGATTGGTGGAGGTGACCGCGGCGAAGACCAGGATGGAGGTGGACTTCTTCTTGACCGTGACGCCCTGGCGCTTCACTTCCTCCGGCAGGATCGGCAAGGCCGCCTGCACGCGGTTGTTCACGTTGATCGTGGCCTGGTCCGGGTCCGTGCCGATGGCGAAGTACACGTTGAGCGCCATGGAGCCGTCGCTCGCGGCCTGCGACTGCATGTAGATCATGTTCTCGACGCCGTTCACCTGCTGCTCGATGGGCGCGGCGACGGTCTGCGAGATCACGTCCGGGGAGGCGCCCGGGTAGCGCGCCGCCACCGAGACCACGGGCGGCAGCAGGTTCGGGTACTGCTCGATCGAGAGCACCCGGATCGAGGCGGCGCCCGCCAGCAGGATGATGATCGAGATGACGCTCGCGAAGATCGGGCGTTCGATGAAGAACTTGGAGAACATGGGGGCCCGCCCTACTTCTTCTTCGTGGCGTCGGCGGGCGCCGCGGCGGGCGCCTTGGCTGGAGCGCCGGCCGGCGGCGCGCCGGGTACGGGCGCGGCGGGCCCGGCCTTGGCCGGCACGGGCTTCACCTCGGTGCCCGGGCGCGACTTGAAGAGGCCGTCCACCACCACGCGCTCGCCTCCCTTCAAGCCCGCGAGGATCGTGATGTCGCTGCCCACGCGCCGGCCGAGCTGCACCGGGCGCGGTTCCACGACGTTCTTGTCGTTCACGATGAGGACGAGGCGCGTGGCCTGCTGCTGGGTGATGGCGCGCTCCGGCACGAGGATCGCGTTCTTCGCCGTTCCCAGCGTGATGGCAATGCGCACGAACTGGCCGGGCAGCAATTCGCCCTTCGGGTTCGGGAATTCGGCGCGAGCGCGGATCGTGCCGGTCTTGGGGTCGACGCGGCTGTCGGCGAAATCGACGTAGCCCACGCCGGCGAAATCGCGGCCGTCGGCGAGCTTGGCGCGCGCCTCGACCTTCTTCGAGGGCGTGATGACGACGCGGCCGGCCTTCACGGCGTCGTCGAGCTCGAGCTTCTCCGTCTCGGAATAGGAAAAGTTCACGTACAGCGGGTCGAGCTGCGCCACGGTGGTGAGCAGGCTCGCGTCGCCGGAGGTCGCCACGAGGCTGCCTTCGCTCCTCGCCTCCTTGCTCGCGATTCCGGCGATGGGCGAGGTCACCAGTGTGTAGCCGACGTTCAGGTCGGCCTCGCGCACCTTGGCGCGCGCGGAATCCACCGAGGCCTGGGCCAGGTCGAACGCCGACTTCGCGTCGTCGTAATCCTTGCGGCTGACGGCATTCTCCTTGAAGAGCGGCTCGATGCGCTCGCGGTCGGCGCGCGTCCTCTCGAGCGTGGCCTCCTGCTGGCGCAGCGCGCCCTTGGCCTGGTCCAGCGCGGCCTTGTAAGGCTCCGGGTCGATCTGGAAGAGCGCCTGGCCTTCCTTCACCGCCTGGCCTTCCTGGTAGAGGCGCTTCTGCAGGATGCCCGCCACGCGCGAGCGCACTTCCGTCTCGCGGAAGCCGGCCGTCTGGCCCACTTGCTCGTACACGAGGGGCACATCGCGCGGCTGCACGGTGACGACGCCGACCTCGGCGGGGCCGGCCTTGGGCGGCGGCGCCTTCTCGGAGCAGGCGGCGAGGAGCACGGCCGCGGCGAGCGCCGCGGACAGGACGTAGTTGTGGCGGGAGGTGAATCGCATGGAAGGCTCCGCTGAATCGGCGGGTGGACGGGGCGGCTCGGTCCGGGGTGGCTCTGGCGGCGACCGGCAAGTCCGATGGAAGGCGTGATTCTATAGAAGCGCCCTTGCCCGCACCACCCGACATGGGGGCCGATCCCCTCCGTATACTGGCCGGGTCGATACCCACCGGAAGAAGCCCGACATCATGACCATCGCCACCCTGCGCCTCGTGGCCGTCGCCTGCACTGCCGCTGCCGCGACCGCCACCGCCAACCCCGCCTGCACGGCCCTCGACGACGATGCCGCGCGCCTTCGCTGCTATGACGCGGCCGCCGGGCGAAAGCCCGCGGCGAAGCCCGCCGTCCCCGCCCCGGCCGCGAGTCCCGCGCCCCTCATCGCGAACGCCACGCCGTCGGCCTCGGATCTGGGCAGCCGCTGGGAGCTCGATGCCGGCGCCAAGGCGCCGCCCTTCACCTTCCGGCCGCACCGGCAGAACTACCTGCTGCCGCTCACGCACACCGATTCGGTGAACAAGGCACCCTACCAGGCGACGCTGGATGCGCTCGCCGGCGCCGGTCTCGTGCAGCCGGGCAGCGCCCCGGTCGAACCGACCGAAGCCGCGTTCCAGCTGAGTTTCAAGTCGAAGCTGCTGGAAGGGCTCGTCGCCGACCGCGCGGACCTGTGGGTGGGCTACACGCAGCGCAGCTTCTGGCAGGTGTACAACGGCGACGTCTCGGCGCCCTTCCGCGACACCAACTACGAGCCCGAGGCGATCCTCGCGCTGCGCACGGACGTTGACGTGCTCGGCCTCAAGTGGCGAACCCTCAACCTGGGCCTCGTGCACCAGTCGAACGGCCGTTCCGAGCCGCTCTCGCGCAGCTGGAACCGCGTCTACGCGGAGTTCGGCTTCGAGCGCGGTCCCTTCACGCTCGCGATCCGTCCCTGGTACCGCTTCAAGGAAGACGCCAAGGACGACGACAACCCCGACATCACGAAGTACATGGGGCACGGCGACCTCGTGGCGACGGTCAAGGCGGGCCGCCACCAGTTCGGCCTGCTCGCGCGGCAGAACTTCTCGTCGGGGTACGGAGCGGCGCAGCTCGACTGGAGCTTCCCGCTCTACGGTGCGCTTCGGGGCTATGCGCAGGTCTTCACGGGCTACGGCTACAACCTGCTCGACTACAACCACCGCCAGACGGTGGGGGGCATCGGCGTGCTGCTCACGGACCGCTTCTGATCAGGCGACCTCGAGCGAGGCGCGGTAGCGCATCCAGTCGAAATGCGGGCCCGGATCGGTCTTGCGATCCGGCGCGATGTCCGAGTGGCCGACCAGTTCGAGTTCGCCGTAGCGCTCGAAGAGGGCGTCCGTGAGGTCGCGAAGCGCCTCGTACTGCGCGTCCTCGTAAGGCCCGAAGTCCGTGCCCTCCAGCTCGATGCCGATGGAGAAGTCGTTCAGCTTCTCGCGGCCTTTCCACGTCGACACGCCGGCATGCCAGGCACGCAGCTCGCAGGGGACGAACTGCACCACCTCGCCGCCGCGCCGCACGAAGAAGTGCGCCGAGACGCGCATCGCCGCGATGCCCGCGAAGAACGGATGCGCGGCGGGATTGAGGCGGCCGAGGAAGAACTCCTCCACCTCGGGCCCGCCATACTCGCCCGGCGGCAGCGAAATGTTGTGGATCACGAGCGTGTCGATCGGCGCCTCGGACGGACGCTCGTCGTGGTGAGGCGAAGGCACGAAGCGCGCGCCGGCCACGACGCCCGCGATGTCCGCGAGGAAGCGCGGCACGATGGGGGATTCGCCCGGCAGCTCGATCACGCGAGGTGCCGGTAGTAATACGTGGTGGGGCTCGAGGTGCCGTCGGCCTCGCGCACGAAGCCGGGGATGGAGCCCGCGGGCGAATAGCCGAGCGCGCGGTAGAACGATTCCGAATCGTCGCCCGTGCGCGTATCGAGCACGAGGAGCGTTCGGTTCCTCGCCTTCGACTCGTCCTCGGCCACCTGCATGAGCGCGCGGCCCACCCCGGTTCTTCGCCGGGAAGAATGCACCATGAGCTTGCGCACCTCCGCGCGGTGGGCTCCGTTGTCCTTGCCGCACAGCTCCAGTTGCACGCTGCCGGCCACGCCGCCCGCGTCTTCCGCGACCAGGAGCAGCACGCTGCCGCCTTCGACTTCCGCGCGCACGTCGTGCCAGTAGGCGAGCGCGCGCGAAGGGCGAAGCGGCGCCCAGAACCCGAGCGAGGCACCGGTGTTCACCGCATCGGCGAGCAGGGCGGCGAGCCCGGGCAAGGCGTCCGTGGCCGCCTGCGCATCCAGGACCCGGACGGCGATCGTCATGTCGAGAGCTTTCCGCCGAAGGCGATGCGGCCGCGAAGCGCCGGTTCGAGGATCACGTGCACGGTGTCCGCCGGCCGCCCGGTGAGCCGGGCGACGCATTCGGTGATGCGAGAGAGGCGCTCGGCGAGCGCTTCGCCTTCGGGCGGCGTGCCCTCGCCCACCGTGACGAAAACGGGATGGAAGCGATCGCCGCCGGCGCCGTTCTCGGCGTAGCGCTGCGCGGGCAGTTCGCGAAGGCGCACCCAGAGGCGGCCCTGCCCGGCGCCGAATGCCTCGCCCAGCGCGTCGGCCAGGGCCGAGGCCAACCCGTCGGCAAGCCGTTCGCCCGGGCGCGTGACCACTTCGATGTCGAGAATCGGCATCGCGCGCGCCTTCAGTCGATGCCGAGCCGATCGAGCCGGTAGCGCAGGCTGCGGAAGGTGATCCCGAGCAGCTTCGCCGCGGCCGTCTTGTTGTAACGCGTGGCCTCCAGTGCCTTCATGATGGCTTCGCGCTCCACCTGGTCCAGGAAGTCGTGCAGCGGCAGGCCGCGCGTGCCCACCGCGCCGTCGGCGGCGGCCGCGGACTTCTCGCGCGGCGTGGCCTGCGTGAGATACAGATCGGTCTCCCGGATGGCGTTGTCGCTGCACAGGGCCATGGCGCGCTCGAGGATGTTCTCGAGCTCGCGCACGTTGCCGGGAAAGTCGTAGCGGCGAAGGGCCAGCATCGCCTCCTCGGTGAACTCCGGCCGCGGGTTGCCGGACTGGCGCGCGAGGCGCCCCATGATCTCCTCGACCATCCGCGGGACGTCCTCGGGAATCTCGCGCAGCGAGGGCATCTTGAGCTCGATGACGTTCAGGCGGTAGAAGAGGTCCTGGCGGAACTCGCCCGCGTCCACCTGCTGCGAGAGGTTGCGGTGCGTGGCCGAGATGATGCGCACGTCGATCGCGTCCTCCTGCGTGTCGCCCACGCGGCGGACCTTCTTCTCCTGGATCACGCGCAGCAGTTTCACCTGCATCGCGAGGGGCAGGTCGCCCACCTCGTCCAGGAACAGCGTGCCCTTCTGCGCGGCCTGCAGGAAGCCGATGCGGTCGCTGTCCGCGCCGGTGAAGGCGCCCTTGCGGAAGCCGAAGAACTCGCTCTCCATGAGGTTCTCGGGGATGGCGCCGCAGTTGACCGCGACGAAGGGCTCCGCGGCCCGGGCCGAGCCCAGGTGGATGAGGCGTGCGGCCACTTCCTTGCCGCTGCCGGACTCGCCCGTGATGTAGACGGGCGCCTGCGAGCGCGCGAGGCGCTGGATCATCTCCCGCGCCCGCAGGATCGGCGCCGATTCGCCGATGAGCCGCGGGGTGCCGGGCGAAGCGGTCTCGCCGATGGAGACGCGGCGCTGGTGCACGGGCCGGGGGAGCTTCAGCGCGCTCATCACGAGCGGGCGCAGCTGGTCGAGCTTGATGGGCTTGGAGAGATAGTCGAAGGCGCCGGCCTTGAGCGCCGCCACCGCGTTCTCCGTCGACCCGTAGGCGGTGATCACCGCGACGGGCGTGTTGCCGTAGTGCTCCGCGATGTGGCGCAGCACGTCGAGCCCCTCGCCGTCCGGCAGGCGCATGTCGGTGAGCGCGAGGTCGTAGCTGCGCGCCTCGAGGGCCGTCTTCGCCTCGGCCACGCTCGAGGCGGTGTCGGCGTCCACGCCCATGCGCGAAAGGGTGAGGACCAGCAGTTCGCGGATGTCCGCCTCGTCGTCGACAACCAGGACTGCGCGGTTCGCCATCTAGGCTCCCTTCACGGTGAGGCGGAACCGGGCGCCCGGCCCGCCTTCGATGTATTCGAGGCGCGCGCCGTTGCCTTCGGCCAGCTCGCGCGCGATGTAGAGGCCGAGTCCCGTGCCCTGGGCCTCGGTGGTGAAGAAGGGCTCGAAGAGGTGCGCGGCGTCCTTGGGCGCGACGCCCGGGCCGTCGTCCGAGACCTCCACCGCCAGCGTGCCGAGCGCGAGGCCCGGGCTGATGCCGATGCGGATGGAGCCGGGCGTGCGCGTGCCGTGGCGCCAGGCGTTGCGCACGAGGTTCCACATGACCTGGTCGAGGTGCTGCCGGTCGAAGAGCAGGTGCTGCACGGTGCGCACCTCGGTCGCGATCACGTCGGCGGGCGCCTTCTCGCCCACGCGCCAGTTCTCGGCGAACTGCGCGAGCCAGCCGCGCGGCTCGATGGCCTCCGGCTCGGCACGGTCGCGGCGGTTGAGGTAGAGCACTTCCTCGACGATGCGATCGAGCCGGTGGACGTTGTCGCGGATGATGCGCGTGAGGCGCTCGTCGCCCGCGTTGCCCGCGGCACCCTCGGCCAGCAGCTCCGCGGCGTGGTTGATCGAGGAAAGGGGATTGCGGATCTCGTGCGCGATGGAAGCGGTGAGGCGCCCCAGGGCCACGAGTTTCATCTGCCGCGCCTGCTCGCGCATGCGGCCCACGTTCTCCACGAACACCACCGTGGGCGGCGGGTCGCCCGTGCCGATGGCGACGAAGTGCAGCGCCAGCTCGGCCTGGGAGCGCGGCGCCTGGAACTGCAGGAGGCCCGTCTCGGGCCCGCGGCGCCAATCAGCCAGCAGGCGCGCGATGTCCGGCGAGTAATCCGCCAGGAGCGGGCGCGAACCCGCCGGGATGGGCCCGAGCAGCTGCACGACGCGCGGGTTGTGCTGGCGGATGGTGCCTTCCGGGTCGACGACGAGCATGCCGTCCTGCATGTCGCGGATGACGAGCTCGTTGATCTGCGAGAGGTTCGCGAGGTCGATGGTGCGCTGCTCGGCGAGCGTCTCGCTGGTGCGCGCGTAGCGGGCGAGCGTCCAGCCCAGGCCCGCGGTCGCGAAGAGCGCCATGCTGGTGAGGCCGGCCTGCACGAAGTCCGCCGGTGGCGCGTCGTAGCGGAAGACCTGGAAGGTCTGCTCCAGGAGGATCGAAAGCGCGCCCACCGCGGCGTGGAAGAAGACGAGGCGGCCGCGCGTGATGAGGCCGGCGCCCGCGAGCGAGATGAGGAGCGTCACGCCCAGGCCCGAGCGCACGCCGCCGCTCGTGTGCATGAGCACCACCATCGCCACCACGTCCAGGAAGACGGCGGCCGTCACCTGGAGGGGAATGGAGGGCTCGCGCATCAGCGCGGGCACGAGGAGCAGCACCGAGAAGAGGGCGTAGGCGGCCAGCGTCACGATGGCGAGGCCCGGCCACTGGCTCCCCAGCTGGAAGATGCCGTTGGCGAAGAGGTAGGCCGACGCGAGGACCAGGGACAGCGCGACGCGGTAGACGGCGAAGACGAGCAGCGACTTCCACCCCGCGTCGTCGCTGATGGCCGCGAGCGCCGACCCTTCGGCGCTCTTCGGGGGCGCGAGGGAGGCCGGGGCGGGGGCCGTGCTGCTCATCCGGCGTGCTTGCAGCTCTTCGGGTCGCGGCAGGTGACGCGGCCGCCTTCTTCCTTCGATTCGCTGCGGGGCATGTTCACGCCGCACACGGCGCAGGCGACGAGATCGTCGGGGCTCGCGTCGCCGCCCGGGCGCGCGACCGGGGGCTCGTCCTTGCCCTTGTCCTTCAGCTGCGACTTGAAGAAGCCGCGGAACAGGGCGTAGATCACGAACCCGATGACGAGGAGCAGCAGGATGCGGGCCACGGTGCGTCCGATGGGAGCGTGGAAGACAGGGGAATTCTAGCTGAAGGGGCTGAAGGGGACGCACACCTTCAGGACGGCTGAAGGCACACCTTCAGGACGGCTGAAGGGGACGCACACCTTCAGGACGGCTGAAGGGGACGCACACCTTCAGGACGGCTGAAGGGGACGCACACCTTCAGGACGGCTGAACGTGTGCGTCCCCTTCAATCGGGGTGAAGGTGTGCGTCCCCTTCAGCCGCCGGGGAAGTCGGCCTCGAAGCGCACGCCCCGCCCGGCGGGAAGGTTGCGGGCGCGGACGCTGCCGCCGTGGAACTCCGCCACCAGCCGGACGATGGCGAGGCCGAGGCCCAGGTGCCCGCCATGGGACTGGCCTTCCGGCCGCACGCTCACCATCGAATCGAAGAGGCGCGGCAACAGGTCGGGGTCGATGGCCGGCCCGTCGTTCTCCACGGCGATGCGGCAAAAGCCCCCCGCCCGCTCGAGCGAGACGCGGATGGCCGTGCCAGCCGGCGCGAAGTCGCGCGCGTTCTCGACCAGCTTGTCGAGGAGCTGCGCGATGGCATCGGGCACGCCGTGGGCGGGCAGGGACCCGGCCGGCACCGCGGCCTCGAAAGCCTGGTCCGGATACGCCGCCCGGTATCCCTCGACGCAGCCGCGAACGACCGCGGCCAGGTCGAACGCCTCCCGCTCGGCCGATTCGAGCATCTTCTCGAGGCGCGTTCCTTCCGACAGGCGCGAGATGATGCGCGAGAGCCGCTCCACGCCCTCGCCCGCCCGGTCCAGGTACACGCGCGGCGCATCCGTCGGCAGCTCGGCCCGCAGGTTGTCGAGCGAGGAGCGCACCACGGCCACCGGCGTGCGCAGTTCGTGCGACAGCCGCCCGGCCATCTGTTCCAGGTAGCGGTTGTAGCCCGCCAGGCGCTCGAGCACCGCGGCCATGGAGCGCTCCAGGTCGCCGATCTCGTCCTTCGCACCCGTCACGGTGATGGCGCCCCGGATGCGGCCCTGCGCGTCGATGGCGGTCTCGGCCTGCGCATGCAGGCGCCGGATGCGCGTGGCAAGCCGCGTGGCGAAGAAAAGGAGTGCGCCGAAGACACCGAGGCACACCGCGAGCGTCACGGCGATCAGGTTCTCGAGCGCCGATTCCTTGAGCAGCTGGATGGACGCGGTCGTCTCCTCCACCACCACCGCGCCCACGATGTCGTCGCCCACGAAGACGGGCTGCGCCGCGGACAGGATCGCGACCTCCCGGTCCTTCGTGCCGCGCCAGGTCGTCGACGACACGCCTATCAGCGCCTTGTCGATCTGCGCGCGCACGGGCCGCGTCTCGTCGCCCGCCGGCAATTGCGGCGCCGACACCACGAGCGAGATCACGGGCTTCATCCAGCCGGCGACCGGCGTTCGCGTCTTCACGGCGCGGGCCGGCGGCGGCTCCTTGAGCGTGCCCGAAAGGCCGCGCACCCGCGAGCGCGCATCCACCACCCACAGGCGCGAGGCGCGCCGCCCCATGATGTCGAGGAAGCGCTCGATCTCCTCGCTGGGCGCGTAGGCGCGTCCCAGGCTCGCGGCCGCATCGGGATCGGCCGCGGCGAAGAGCCCCACGATGCGCCGGCGCTCGTCGGCCTCCGGGTCGTCCGGCGGCCCGCCCTTGGGAAAGAGCGCCTCGCGATCGGAAAGCGCCGAGGCCACCGCGCGCGCGGTGACGGCGATGTCCTGCTCCTGCGAAGCGCGCAGGAACGCTTCCATCCGCGCGATGAACTGCAGCGCGAGGACGGGGATGGCGAGGAGCGCGAGCGCCGCGAGGGCGAGTCGCCAGCGGATGCCGTGCGGAAACCGCGGGCCCAAGGCGGCTAGTCCAGCGGCAGGGCGAACGACAGCGACCAGAAGCGCATCGTGTAGGGCTGGCGCGCGAGCTCGTGCGATTCCTGCACGAGCGCGAAACTCGTCGTTCCCCAGGCCGCCGACCACGAGGCGCCGGCGGCATAGCGCGCCACGGCATTCTCGCGATCGAGGTCCGCGCCCGGATCGCCCGCATTGCGCACGAGGAGCCGGTTGCGCAGGACGCCACGCACGCTGGCGCCGGCGAAGGCCGCGAACCCGAGCGCCTTGCCGGCGTTCGTCACGGGCGTGGAAGCGAGGCGCAGGGCTTCGCTGTAGGGCGCCCCGGCCGCCCCCCAGCGGACCTCGGCCCCGGCATGCACGTGGCTCGCCACCGTGCCCAGGCTCACGCCCGCGTGGCCCGCGAGAGCGAGGGGCATCGTGTCCGAGACGGGGAGCCGGCGCGTCGCGGTGGCGCCCACCGAGCCGTCGAACCGGTCGTGCAGCTGGCGGGACCAATCGGTCGCGGGCGACGAGATGAAGCGGTGGAAGAAGTCCTGCGCCTCCTCGCCCAGCGCCGAGGGGCCGGTGACGCCGGCGGAGGCTTCGAGCGTGTCGAGCCGCCCGTCGTTGCCCGAATGCCGGGCACCGAAGAGCAGCAACCGCCCCGCGTAGGGGCGACCGGCGAGCGCCTGCGGATCGACCTTCGTGTCGGGCGTGAAGATCTGCTGGACGATCCCCAGCTCCCAGCGCGGCGCATCGGGCACGCGCGTCTCCCCCAGGTGCGAGAGGCGCACGCCGCTCGTGTAGCCGCGGTCCGTGCCGAACCCGGAATCGTTCTGGGCGGTGAACTGGAGGGAATCGGCGGACGCCAGGGCCGGCAAGAGGGCGCAGGCGGCGAGCAGCCGGCAACGAAAGCTCAAGCCGCCTCCTTCCACCGGTAGCCCATGCCGTAGACCGTGTCGATCGCGTCGAAGGCCGCATCCACCGCGAGGAACTTCTTGCGGATGCGCTTCACGTGCGAGGTGATGGTGCCGTCGTCGACGACCATCTCCGCGTCGCGCATGAGCGTGTCGCGGTCCTTCACGTGGCCGGGGTGGCGCGCGAGCGAGCGCACCATCCAGAACTCGGTGACGGTGAGGTCGACGGCCTTGCCGCCCCACAGGGCCGTCATGCGGGCCGCGTCCAGCTCCAGCGCGCCGCGGACCAGGCGCTCGTCGTCCTTCGAAGGCTCGCGGGCCGCCTCGACCCGACGGAAGAGCGCCGCGATGCGCGCAAGCAGGTGCGGCAGGCTCGCGTCCTTGGTGAGGTAGTCGTCGGCGCCCAGCCGCAGGCCCGACACGATGTCGATGTCCGAATCGCGCGCCGACAGGAAGATGATCGGCAGCGTCGCCGACATCGCCCGCAGGTCGCGGCAGAGCGCGAAGCCGCCGTCGATCTCATGGGCGAGACCGATGTCGATGAGGGCGAGGTCCGGCAGGCGCGTGGCGAGCGAGCGCATGGCCTGCGGCCGGTCCGCGAAGGCCTGGACCTCGTAGCCGGCCCGCGCGAGGGCGTCGGCGTAATTCTGGCGGATGGTGGCGTCGTCTTCGACGAGCGCGATGCGTCGGGGCATGGCCGGATTATCGCGGAAATCCGCCTGCCGGCGCTCCCCCGCGCGGCCCCTGCCATCTTGTTGCCACATTTGCTCGCCGCCTTTCCCCTTTGCCCCCCGGTTGGCGCCCTCGCCCGGGCGCGGAATCGATCCTGCCGAATGGGTCGGCGAAAAACAAGAAAGGGACGGGCATGAAGGCGGGAACGGGCGGATACCGGCGTGGCATCGATTCGGCGCTGGCGGATTTCCTGGAACTCACGGGCAAGGCGGTGCTGGGGGGCGTGGTAGCGAGCCTCGTGCTGGCGGCGCTCGCCCTGCTGCTCGCCTCCAACGCCCAGGCGCAGGTGAAGATCAACGACGCGAAGGCGGGCACCCTGCTCTTTCGCACCGGCACCGAAGGCCTCTTCGAGGCCGCCCCCACCGTCGAGACCGACGTCGCGATCCAGGTGACCGGCCTCATCGCCCGCACCCGCGTCGCGCAGACCTTCCAGAACCCGGGCACCGACTGGGTGGAAGGCGTCTACGTCTTCCCGCTGCCCGAGAACGCCGCCGTGGACCGCATGCGCCTTCGCATCGGCGAGCGGATCCTCGAGGGCCAGATCCGCGAGAAGGGCGAGGCCCGGCGCGAGTACGCCAAGGCCGTGAGCGAGGGCCGCAAGGCCGCGCTCGTCGAGCAGCAGCGCCCCAACCTCTTCACGAACGCCGTGGCGAACATCGGCCCCGGGGAGATCGTGCGCGTGGTGATCGAATACCAGCAGACGCTCGCCTGGGAATCGGGCGAGGTGCGGCTGCGCTTCCCGCTCGCCGTCACGCGGCGCTACGTGCCCACCGGCGCGGCCCTCCCCGACGAGCCCAAGACCGTCGAGCCCCTCCTCGCCGCCGCCGCGCAGTCCGGCACCGTCTCGGACGCCGACGTCGAACCCCTGCTGCATCCCGACTACGCGCCGGCGTCGACCGGGGCCGTGAACCCCGTCTCCATCACGGTCACGATCGACTCGGCCGTACCCCTCGCCAAGGTGGCGACCTCGTACCACGACACGTGGACGGAGAAGGCGTCCGCGAACCGCACGAAGGTCTACCTGCAGAAGGAGCAGAGCGAGGCCGACCGCGACTTCGAGCTGGTGTTCGCCCCGCAGGCGGGCCGCGAGCCCCAGGCCGCCGTCTACGGCGAGCGCCTGGGGGACACGGACTATGCCCTCCTCATGGGAACGCCGCCCGGAAGCGCCGCGGGCGACAAGGCGATGGACGCCATGCCGCGCGAGACCGTGTTCGTGATCGACACGTCCGGCTCGATGCAGGGGGCCTCGATGCAGCAGGCGAAGGAAGCGCTCCTCTACGGCCTCACGACGCTCGCCTCCCGCGACCGGTTCAACATCGTCGAGTTCAATTCCATCACGCGCCCGATGTGGCCCGACGCGCTGCCCGCCACCGCCGCGAACGTCGAGTCGGCCCGCCACTGGGTCACGCGCCTGAAGGCCGACGGCGGCACCGAGATGGCCGGCGCTCTCTCGTTCGCCCTCAACGGCCGCGAGAGCCCCGGCGTCCTGCGCCAGGTGATCTTCATCACCGACGGGGCCGTGGGCAACGAGGACGCGCTCTTCAAGCTCATCGCGCAGAAGCTGGGCGGCACGCGCCTCTTCACCGTCGGCATCGGCTCCGCGCCCAACGGGCACTTCATGGCGAAGGCCGCGCAGTTCGGCCGCGGCACCTTCACGTACATCGCGGACGGCCGCGAGGTGAACGAGAAGATGACGAAGCTCTTCGCGAAGATCGACTCGCCGGTGCTTCGCGACGTGACGGTGAAGTGGCCCGACGGCTCGGCCGTCGAGACCTTCCCCGCGCGCGTCCCGGACCTCTATCGCGGCGAGCCGGTGGTCGTGGCCGTCGCCGCCCCGCGCCTGGCCGGCACCGTGATCGTCTCGGGCCTGCGAGGCAACCAACCCTGGAGCGTGGCGCTCACGCCGGCGGCTTCGTCCCAGCCGGCCGGCGTGGGCGCCCTCTGGGCCAGGGCCAAGATCGCGAGCCTCATGGACGAGCTGCGCCTGGGCGCCGACGAGGCCGTCATCCGTCCCGCCGTGCTCAAGGTGGCGATGGAGCACCGCCTCGTCTCGCGCTACACGAGCCTCGTGGCCGTGGACGTGACCCCCACGTCGCCCACGGGAGACCCGCGCGTCGCGATGGTGAGGACGTCCGCGCCGAATGCCGGCCCCGGCGAACTGCCGCAGACCGATGCGGAGACCACGCTGCACCTGCTGCTGGGCCTCATCGCCCTCGTCGCCGCCGGCCTCGTGACGTGGTTGGGCCGCGCGGCACCCGCCGACCGGAGGAACGCATGAGCGCCTTCCGGGTCGACGGCCCCTCGAGCTTCGCCCTCGTGGGCCGCGTGCTCACCCGCGAGGAGGAAATCGCCCGCGATGCCGCGAAAGCCCGGCGCCCCCGCCGCCGCTGGACGATCCCCGTGGCGATCCTGCTCGCCGCGCTCGCCGTGTGGCAACTGGGCGCCGCGGGCTATGTGCAGGCGAAGGCCGCGCTCGCCCAGCACCTCATCGCGGGCGCCTGGGCGTCGGCGTTGAAGGGCGAGTCGCGCCAGCCGTGGCCCTGGGCCGACACGCGGCCCGTCGCCCGGCTCACGGTGCCCTCGCGCGGCGTGGAGCTCTTCGTGCTCGCCGGAACGAGCGGGCGTTCCCTCGCCTTCGGGCCCGGGCACGTGGACGGCACGGCGATGCCGGGCGGCTCGGGCAACAGCGTGATCGTGGCGCATCGCGACACGCACTTCGCCTTCCTGCGCGATCTCGATCCGCAGGCCGAGATCGCCATCGAGGACGCGAAGGGCCGCGTGACGCGCTACCGCGTGCGCGAAGTGGCCGTGGTCGACAAGGGCGACACGCGCGTGCTCGAGGCCGCCGACTCGCCGCAACTCACGCTCATCACCTGCTGGCCGTTCGACGCCGTGGCGCCGGGTACTCCCTACCGGTATGTGGTCATCGCCGACCGTTTCGCCTGAAACACGCGTTGCTGCACCGCAACCCTATTGTCACGGGTCCGGGATTAGACTGCCGCCCCATGAACCTCTTCGACACGCCCGCCGGCTTCGACGACCCGATCGGCATGTGGATCGGCTGCCATCGCCGCATCGAGAAGCAACTGAAGACCCTGGAGAAGCTCGCCACGCACGTCGCGCACCACGGCGTGGACGCCGAGGCGACGAGCGCCGCGCAGGCGGTGCTGCGCTACTTCGAGAAATCCGGGCCGCACCACCACGAGGACGAGGACCGGGATCTTTTCCCGATGATCGCTTCGCGCATCACGGACACCGCCGATCGCGAGAAATTCGCCGCCCTGCGCGCCCAGCTGGTGGCGGACCACAAGGCGATGGAGGCCGCGTGGGCGCGCCTGCGCAAGCCCCTGCACGGCATCGCGGAGGGGCTGCACAAGAGCCTCCCGATTCCGGACGTGAACGCCTTCCGCGAAATCTACGCGACGCACATCCCGCTGGAGGACGGCGCGATCCCGGATCTCGCGAAGCGCTACCTGGACGCGCGCGATCTCGAGGCGCTCGGTCGCGCGATGGCGGACCGCCGGGGCGTGACCTACTCCGTCTAGGGCGAGAGCAGGCGGGCGACGGCGCCGGCCACCACCTTCGTGGCGCGGCGCAGGTCCTCGAGCACCAGGTTCTCGTCGGGCCGCTTGGCGTTGGCCTCCAGGATCGTGCGCGGCCCCGCGCCGAAGAGCGCGATGGGAACGCCCGCTTCGCCGTACAGGCGTGCATCGGTGTAGAGCGGCACGCCTTGCGCCGGGGGCCGGGCTCCGAAGACCCGCGCGGCTTCCTCCTGCAGCGCCTCCACCAGCTTCGGCAGGCCCGGCAGGGGCTTCAGCGCCCGCGCGAGCAGGAGCCGCCTGATCTCCACCTTCGCCTTCGGATGCGCGGCGAGCGCCCCGGCGATCGTGTCGCGGATCTGCGCTTCCACGGCGACCGGGTCCTCCTCGGGAATCATGCGGCGGTCGAGCGAGAAGCGCACGCGGTCGGGCACGACGTTCGTGTTGATGCCGCCTTCGATGCGCCCGATGTTGATCGTGGGCGAGCCGATGCCCGGCACGCCGGACTTGCGCGCCGCGAAGCCTTCGCCCAGCGCGTAGAGGGCCGTCATCACGTCGACGCTCGCCTTCAGCGCATCGACGCCCGTCTCAGGCACGGCGGCGTGGGCCGACTCGCCGCGCACGGTGACTTCCAGGTGCAGGCAGCCGTTGTGCGCGGTGATGACCGCGTAGGAAAAGCCCGCGCCGATGGCGAAGTCCGGCTTCGAGAGGCCCTGGGCGAGGATCCAGCCCGGGCCGAGTTCCCCGCCCACCTCCTCGTCGTAGGTGAAGTGCAGCTCCACGGTGCCCGCGAGCGGCAGGCCCCCGGCCGCGAGCTTCTTCAGGGCCTCGAGCGCGAAGGCGTAGGTGGCGAAATCGGATTTCGACACCGCGACGCCCCGGCCGAACATGCGCCCGTCCGCGATCTCGGCGGCATAGGGCGGATGCGACCAGCCCTCGCCCGGCGGCACCACGTCGCCGTGGGCGTTGAGCGCGATGACCGGCCCGTCGCCGAAACGGTGGCGCACGATGAGGTTGGTGACGGCCGCGAGGCCCCGCGACTTCACGAGGGCCGCGGGCACGGGATGGCGCTCGACCGCGAAGCCGCGCGCTTCCAGCAGCCGGGCCGTCATCTCGGCGTGGGCGGCGTTGTCGCCGGGCGGGGTGTCGGTGGGGTGCTTCACGAGTTCGGCCAGGAACTTCACCGAATCGTCGAAGGTGGCCTCGACCTGGGCGTCGAGGCGCGCCGCGTCGGCGGGATTCATCGTCTGGCTCCGGAGGGTTGGAATCGCTCGAGAAAATCGAGCAGGACGGCGGTGGCGATGTCGGCATCGCGCTCGTCGAGGGTTTCGGCGGGGTTGTGGCTCACCCCGCCCGCGCCGCAGCGCACGAAGAGCATGGCGGCGGGTACGAGCCTCGCCATCTCCATGGCGTCGTGGCCGGCGCCGCTCGGCAGCGAGCGCACCTTCACGCCCGCGCGCGCGATGCACTCGCCCAGCAGCGTCATGAGGCGCGGGTCGCAGGGCGCGGCCTGAAGCTCGAAGAACGGGTCCCACGAGAGCGCCACGCCCCGGGATTCGGCGATGTCCTCGCAATCGGCGCGCAGGGCCTCGGCCGCCAGCCGCCGCTCGACGTCATCGCCGGAGCGCACGTCGACCGTGAAGGAAACGGAGCCGGGAATCACGTTGATCGCGCCGCCGCCGTCCACCGCGAACTTGCCCACGGTGCCCACGAGGCGGTCGGCCCGCGCGGCGCAATGCTGCTCCACGGCGAGGGCCATCTGCGCGGCCGCCGCGAGCGCGTCCTTGCGAAGTGTCATGGGCACCGTGCCGGCATGGCCCGCGAAACCGGTCACCTTGGCCTTCACGCGCGTGCAGCCCGCGATGGACGTGACGAGGCCCAGGGGCAGGCCCTCATCGAGAAGGACCGGTCCCTGCTCGATGTGCGTCTCCACGAAGGCGGCGACCTTCGCCGGATCGCGCTTCAGGTCGGGAATCGCGTCCGGGTCGCCGCCGAAGTCGCGGATGGACTGCGCAAGGGTGATGCCGTCCTTGTCCGTGGCCGCGAGCGCCTTCGGGTCGAAGCGGCCCGCCATGGCGCGGCTGCCCAGGAGCGTCGCGCCGAAGCGCACGCCTTCCTCGTCACCGAAGGCCACCACCTCGATCGCGTGGGGCAGGCGCTTGCCGCGAGCGTGCAGGTCCGCGACGCAGGCGATGGGGGAGAGGATGCCGAAGCTGCCGTCGTACTTCCCGGCGTCCACGACGGTGTCCATGTGCGAGCCCGTCATGAGCACGGGCGCATCGGCCGTGGCGCCGGCATAGCGCCCCACCAGGTTGCCCATGGCGTCGAAGCCCGCCGCCATGCCGGCCTCGCGCATCCAATCGGCGATGAGCTCGCCCGCCTCGCGATGCTTCGCCGTGAGATAGGTGCGCGTGAGGCAGCCCTCGCCTTCCGTGATCGCGGCAAGCGCCTCGTGGCGCGCGAGGATGCCGGTGCCGAATCGCAGGGCGCTCACGAGATCGCTCCGAGGAACTGCTGCAGTTCCGGCGTCTTCGGGTTCGAGAAGACCTCCTCCGGCGGGCCGGATTCGTGGATCCGCCCCTTGTGCATGAAGAGCACGCGGTCGCACACGTCGCGCGCGAAGCGCATCTCGTGCGTGACCATCGCGAGCGTCATGCCGTCGGCGGCGAGGCTCTTCACCACGGCGAGCACCTCGTTCACCAGCTCCGGGTCCAGCGCCGAGGTGATCTCGTCGCACAGGAGCGCCTTCGGGTTCATGGCGAGAGCCCGCGCGATGGCGACGCGCTGCTGCTGCCCGCCGGAGAGCTGGTCCGGGAAGCTCCCGAACTTCTCCGCGAGGCCCACGCGGGCCAGCACCTTCTGCGCGATGGGCTTCGCCTCGTGTTCCGTCATGCCCTTCACCACCATGGGCGAGAGCATCACGTTGCGACCGGCCGTGAGATGCGGGAACAGGTTGAACTGCTGGAAGACCATGCCGACCTCCAATCGCAGCGCGCGCAGGTGCTCCTCGTCCTGCAGCGAGGACCTTGCCGCCCACCGTGATGCTGCCGGCCTCGTGGGATTCCAGGCCGTTCATGCAGCGCAGCAGCGTGCTCTTGCCCGAGCCGCTCTTGCCGATGATGGCGACCACCTCGCCCGCGGTGATGTCGAGGTCGATGCCCTTGAGAACCTCGACATCGCCGAAGCGCTTGTGCAGGTCCCTAATTTCGATGAGCGACATGCAGCGTCCTTTCGAGGCGCCGGCTCCAGGCCGACAGCGGGAAGCAGAGCAGGAAGTAGACGGCCGCCGCGGCGCCGTACACCGTGAACGGCTGGAACGAGGCGTTGGTGATCATCGTGGAGGCCTTCGACAGCTCCACGAAGCCGATGATGGAGGCGAGCGCCGTGCCCTTCACCACCTGCACCGAGAAGCCCACCGTCGGCGGCACCGCGAGGCGAAGCGCCTGCGGCAGCACGACGTGGCGCATCTGCTGCAGGTAGTTCATGGCGAGGCTGGCCGAAGCCTCCCACTGCCCCTTGGGCACGGATTCCACGCAGCCGCGCCAGATCTCCGCGAGGAAGGCGGCCGTCCAGAGCGTGAGCGCGAGGCAGGCGGCGAACCAGGCCGAGGTATCGATGCCCACGAGCGGCAGGCCGAAGAACACGAGGAAGAGCTGCATGAGGAGCGGCGTGCCCTGGAACACCTCGATGAAGGCGACGGCGCCCCAGCGCAGCGGCTTCGCGTGGCCGACGCGGGCGAAGAGGACGGCGAGGCCCACGAGGCCGCCGAGCGCGAAGGCCACGAGCGAGAGCGCCGCCGTCCAGCGCGCCGCGAGCAGGAGGTTGCGGACGATGTCCCACCCGGTGAACTCGATCACGCGCGCCTCCCGAAGACGAGCCAGCCGCCGAGCGAGCGCATGCCCTGCCGCAGCAGCAGCGCGAGCACGAGATACAGGCCCGTCGCGACGAAGTACACCTCGAAGGCGCGGAAGTTGCGCGACTGGATGAAGTTGGCCGCGTAGGTGAGCTCCTCGGCCGCGATCTGCGAGCATACCGCCGAGCCGAACATGACGATGACGAGCTGGCTCGACAGGGCGGGCCAGATCTTCTGCAGCGCCGGCCGCAGCACGACGTGGCGGAACACCTGCATCCGCGTCATGGCGAGGCTCGCGCCCGCCTCGCGCTGGCCGCGCGGCACGGCCTCGATGCCCGCGCGGATGATCTCGGTGGCATAGGCCCCGAGGTTCACCACCATCGCGAGGAGCGCGGCCTGAACCTCGGTGAGCCGCACGCCCAGGCTCGGCAGCCCGTAGAAGATGAAGAAGAGCTGCACGAGGAAGGGCGTGTTGCGGATCGCCTCGACGTAGCCCGCCACGAGCCATTCCAGCGCGCGGTTGCCGCTGTATCCCCGCGCCCACGCACCGGCGATGCCGACCGCGATGCCGATCGTGCCGCCCACGCCGATCAGCGTGACGGTGAGCCCGACGCCGCGGGCGAGGACGTCCGTGTACTTGAAGACGTCGACGAAGTCGAACTGGTAAGCCATGGGGAGGCGGTGGCGGACCCGTTCGGGACCGCCGCCTTCCGGTCAGTCTGCGGCTAGAAGCCGGCGGGCAACGGGGCGCCGAGCCACTTCTTCGCGATGCCGTCGAGGCGCCCGTCCTTCTTCGCCTTGGCGACCGCGGCGTTCACCGCCGCGAGGAGTGCGGGCTCGCCCTTGTTCAGGCCGATGAAGCAGGGCGAATCCTTGATGAGGAACTTCACCTCGGGACGCTTGGGCGGGTTCTTCGCGAGGATCGCGGCGGCCACCACGTTGCCGGTGGCGACGAGTTGCACCTGGCCCGACAGGAAGGCCGAGATGGTGCCGTTGTTGTCCTCGTAGCGCTTGATGGTGGCCGTGGCCGGGGCGATCTTGGAGATCTCCAGGTCCTCCACCGCGCCGCGCGTGACGCCGAGCGTCTTGCCGGCCAGCTCCTCGATCTTCGTGACCTTCTGGTCCGCGGGGCCGAAGACGCCGTTGAAGAAGGGCGCGTAGGCGGCGGCAAAGTCGATCACCTTCTCGCGGTCGGGGTTCTTGCCCAGGCTCGAGATGACGAGGTCCACCTTCTTCGTCGTGAGGTACGGGATGCGGTTCGCGCTCGTCACGGGCACGAGCTCGATCTTCACGCCGAGTTCCTTCGCGAGGAGTTCGGCCATGTCGATGTCGTAGCCCTGCGGCTTCATGTCCGCTGCCACGGTGCCGAAGGGCGGGAAGTCCTGCGGGACGGCGACCTTGAGGACGCCGGCCTTCTTGATGTCGGCGAGGGCATCGGCGCGCGCGGCGACGGAAAAGGCGAGCGAGAACGCGGCCAAGGCCGCGAGCGCGAGTCGAAGGAATTTCATGAGCGAGTCTCCTGGATGGCTGGGGATGGCGGAAGAGGCGCGCGCTTGCGGCGCCGGGGGGGCTTCTCTCCGAGGGACTGCTTGTCGGCCGCTACGGGCTGGAGGGCCTCGCGCAGCTTCTCTAGGGGGTCGGCGGCCTTGCCGAGGTCGAGCCCGGCGGCGACGGCGCGCAGGTGCTCGTGCATCAGGCGCTCGGCGAGGCGCATGTCGGCCTTCTCGAGCGCGGCCACGATGGCCTCGTGCTCGCGGCAGGACTGCTCGGCCTCGTGGCTCGACTGGTACAGCATGGAGATGAGGGCGGTGCGCGCGGTGAGGTCGCGAAGCGCATCGCCCAGCAGCGCATTGCCCATGGCCTCGGCGAGGCAGACGTGGAAGTCGCCCAGCAGGTAGGTGCGCGTGCCCACGTCGCCGTCGCGGATGGCCTGGCGCTCGCGGAAGACGTGGCCCTTCAGGCGCTTCAGGCTTTCCGGCGGCAGGCTCTTGAGCCGGCGCAGCAGGCCCGTCTCGATCACCTCGCGCGCCTCGAAGGCCTCGCGGGCCTCGGCGACCGAGGGCTCGATCACGTACCAGCCGCGACGTGCCGTCACGGTGACGATGCCGCGCGCCGCCAACCGCGTGAGCGCTTCGCGTACCAGCGTGCGGCTCACGCCGAAGAGATCGGCGAGGGGCTGCTCGCCCAGGCGTTCCCCGGGCGCGAGCTTCTGCGCGAGGATGGCCTCGACGATGCGTTGGGCGATTTCGGGGGAGGTGGCCATGGGCGGATGCGGGTCATCCTAGCGCACACTTCCGTTGTATACAAGGATCTCGAAGCCCGCCGGCCGCCCCCACGATCGGGCCGCCCCGCGGCTTTCGATACCGGGCCGGGGCGAATGACCGAAATCGGCTCGACATTCCCAACCGGCAGGGATGAACACGCGGAACTTTATGCTCCCCGGGGCATAACGACGGCGCGTGTTTGGTGGGACCATCCTCTGACGCCGATCAAACACGGCGCATGGCGGCATCGTACTTTTCGATATCGCGTTCGGAGAACCGCATGCACGCCCTCAGCCGCCCACAGCAGCAACTGATCATCGGCGAAGTGGCTTGGATCGTGCTCGACCTCTACGCGGCCTCGCTCGCGCGGGCCCGGTCCGGCGAATGCGCGATGGGCACCGGCGAGGCTCAACCGCTTACGGGCGCAAGCTGGCCGCACGGCCGGTTCGGCGAAGACTCTCCCGGCGCGAGCGCGCTGCCCGCAGCCCCCTGACGGCCCGGGCAGCTCAGGCCGCCTGCGTCGTGCGGCCGTTCAGCAGGTAGTCGATGAGCTCGCGCACCGGGCGGATGCTCTCGCCGAAAGGCAGCTTGCCGCCGCCCCGGAAGAAAAGCCCCCGTTCGAGGTCGCCCTTGAGCGCCGCGGCGAGCTGCAGGTCGATGCAGAACTGCCCGGCCTTCGCGAGCCCGTCGCGCAATCCGCAATGCTGCAGGCAGTCGAAGGCGAGCGTGCAGTCCGCGCGGGGCTTGGTGCGGCGCTCGAGGGCGGGGAGCTTCTCGAGATAGCGGGCGAGCCAGGGGGTCTTCACGGCGCGCGCGGGAAGGCCCGCGACGCTCATGAATTCCACGATGTCTTCCGGCTTCGCCTCGGCGAGCACCTTCTTGAAGGTGGGGTGCGCGTCGCCTTCCTGCGTCACCGCGAAGGCGGTGCCCAGTTGCACGGCCGAGGCGCCCATCGCCAGGAGTTCGCGCACGCGCTCGGGCGTCCCGATGCCGCCGGCGACGATGAGGGGAATCTTCTCCCGCGATATGCCCATCTCGTCGAAAAGCTTCAGGGTGTCTTCCAGCACGCGCTCGAATTCGAAGCGGGCGTCGCCCAGGTCCTCGATCCTCGCGGCCCCCAGGTGCCCGCCGGCCCAGCGCGGATGCTCGATGACGATGGCATCGGGCAGGCGATTCTTGCGCAGCCATTTCTTCAGCAGGACGGCGATGCCGCGCGCGTCCGACAGGATGGGGATGATCGCGACGTCCGGATGGTTCGCGGTGAGATCGGGCAGGTCGAGCGGCAGGCCCGCGCCGACGACGATCGCGTGCACGCCGCTTTCGCACGCCTGGCGCACGTAGGACGCGTACTCGGAAACGGCGCGCATGATGTTCACGGCCACGATGCCGCGGCCTTCGGAGAGCGTGAGGGTCGCCTTCACCTCGCGGTCGAGCGCGACCAGGTTGGCCCGGTCGATCTCGTCCTTGTCGCGGGACTTGCCCGTGGCCTCCATGAGATCTTCGTGGTGGCGCCGCAGGTCCACCGAGGACAGCGTGCCGACGCCACCCACGGAAGCGACGGTGCCGGCGAGGCGGTGCGCGGAAATGCCCACGCCCATGCCGCCCTGGACGATGGGCAGCGCGGCGCGGCCCCGCACTTTCAGCAAGGGTAGGTCGGTCTGGACGCTCGTAGCCATCGCGGGATCATTCCAGACTCACCTGACGGCGGGTTGACGCCCATCAACCGGGCCGGGATGGCCTCGGGGCCCGGACGGCCGCCGCCATGAACGTGAAGACGGCGGGCCCGGGGGCCCGCCGTCTCAGGTGACTCCTCGCCCGGTCAGAATTCTTCCCAGCTTCCGGGACCGCCGTCGTTGGTCCTGGGCACCTGCGCGGAGGGTGCCGGCTTCGCGGCAGGCGCCGCGGGGGACTTGCGCACCGCCGGCTTCCTCGCCGGGGCGGCCTTGGGCGGCGCGGCCTGCGCGACGGCCGCCGGGGCCCGCTCGAACCCGCCGGCGGCCAGGTTCACGCGGAAGACCGAGACGGCCCTCGCCAGTTCGCTGGCCTCGTGCCGCAGGCTGTCGGCGGCGGCGGCGCTTTGCTCGACGAGCGCGGCGTTCTGCTGCGTCACCTGGTCGAGTTGCACCACGGCGTCGTTGATCTGGCCGATGCCCGTGCCTTCCTCGACGCTCGCGGCGGTGATCTCGCCGATGAGGTCGCTCACGCGCTTCACCTGGTCGACGATGTCGCCCATGGTGGAGCCCGCGGTGTGCACGAGATGGCCGCCCGACTCGATCTGCTCGACGCTCACGTTGATGAGGTTCTTGATCTCCTTGGCGGCCTGGGCGGCGCGCTGCGCGAGGTTGCGCACTTCGCCGGCCACCACCGCGAAGCCGCGGCCCTGCTCGCCGGCCCGCGCCGCCTCCACCGCGGCGTTGAGCGCGAGGATGTTCGTCTGGAAGGCGATGCCGTCGATCACGGTGATGATCTCCGAGATCTTGTGGCTCTGCTCCGTGATGGATTCCATGGTCTTCACCACTTCGCTCACGACGCGGCCGCCGTTCTCGGCCGCGGCGCTGGCGCTGGCGGCGAGCTGGTTGGCCTGGCGGGCCGATTCGGCGCTCTGCTTCACCGTCGCGGTGAGTTCCTCCATCGAGGCGGCCGTCTCCTCGAGGTTCGAGGCCTGCTCCTCGGTGCGCGAGGAGAGGTCCTGCGTGCCCGAGGCGATCTGCGTGGAACCGGTGGCGATGTTGTCGGAGGCATGGCGCACCTCGCCCACGATCTTCGCGAGGCTCTCGTTCATCTTCTTCATGGCCTCCAGGAGGCGGCCGGTCTCGTCCGTGCTCGTCACCTCGATGCGGCTCGTGAGGTCGCCCGCGGCGATGGTCTCGGCGACCTTCACGGCCTCGCCGATGGGCTGTGTCACGGAGCGGGCGATCCACCAGCCCAGGAAGACGCCGAGCGCGATGGCGAGCGCCGCGACGACGCCCATCTCGATCTTGCCCATCGCGATGGCCTTGTCGACCGCCGTGTCGGCTTCCTTCATCAGTTCTTCCTGGTACTTGCCCAGGGCGCCGAAGGCCGTCATGTAGCCGTTCTGGGCTTCGCGCAGGGCGCCGAGCAGCAGTTCCTTGCCCTCGGCGTCCTTGCCGTTCTGGAAGGCGGCGAGGGTGCGGTCGAGCGCCTTCACGTAGGCGCCGCGCTTGTCCTCGGCTTCCTTGAGGAGTTCCTTGCCCTTGGGCGAAGTGATCTCCTTCTGGAACTTCGAGAAGATCTCGTTGTTCTCGGCGCGCGCCTTCACGATGCGCTCGGCCTCGGCCGCGCGGATCTTGCCGTCGGAAAACAGGGCGATGTTCCGGACGGCGCGGGCCACCGTGTTGGTGTTGTCCTGCGCGTCCTGCACGGCCATGACCTTCGGGATGTAGTTGTGGGTGAGCTCTTCGAGCGCGGTCGTCACGCCGCCGAGCGCGATGAAGGCCGCGATGCCCACGCCGACGATGCCGAGGATGACGACGCCGAAGCCCACGCCGAGGCGCGTGCCGATGGGAAGATTGCGAAGCGAGATCACGATCAAATCCTTTCTGCCCCGGGGGAGGGGATGGGAGAGGTCAGCGATTCATCCACCTTAGTGAGCCGACCGCCCGTCCGATCGCCCGAATAGCGGCCGAAAGGACCGCCAGAAATCCGCCTCGCGCCTGTCGGACTTCGCACAATGCCGACAAGGCCGCTGGCGACAGAACGACGGTTTTTCTTGTCGATTCAGCACGATGTAGATGCCGCCCTTCATGCGGATCGCGCTGTTGGGGCAAACGGGGTCGCAGGCGGTGCAGACGGAACAGGTGGAGGCGTTGATCTCGAGAGCCATGGAAATCTTCCTTGAGCGGGAGGGGAAAGGGGATCAGGCGGCCACGAAGGCGCCCTGGCGGATGGAGGCGTCGCCGCGCTCGGCGTGCGCAATCGCGTCGCGCCGGGACTTCAGGTCGTCGAGGCGGATGTAACTTGTCGGTGCGTTCATGGATCCCCGGATGGCAGAAGCGGCGGACGGAGGTGCTCGGGCATTGCCATAGCGAGTTCCATGCCACGCCGGAAAGCGCTTTCCGATCAGCACGCTATGAACTTCCGGGTGCGCAGGGCGCGCGTCGGGACGCGGACAAACGGCGCGGGTCGGCCGGGCGCTCGTCAGGGATGCGACAAACGCGACAACACGGGACCCCGCGTTCGTTTTCGGGAAGGCCGCGTCATTGATGGTCGTCAATCGGGACGCCGGGGCGCTGTACGAAACTGGCTCGCCCGGCCAGCCCCGTTGCCTTCCCGGCATCGGTGCCGGCACGCAAGGCGCCACCCGTCATCCGCCACCGCCCTTCAGCAAATGGCCCAAACCGATCCCGGCTCCGTCGACCTGACGAATTGCGAGACGGAGCCCATCCGTTTCCCCGGCACCATCCAGCCTCACGGCGCGCTGCTCGTGGTGCAGGTGCACACGGGCCTGGTCCTCGCGGCGAGCGAATCGTGCGAGGAACTGCTCGGCCGGCCCGCCGCGAGCTTCGCCGAACGAACGCTGGGCGAGCTGCTCGGCACCGAGGCGCAAGTTGCCTTGATGTCGGCGCTGCAGGACGGTGCGCGCAACCGGATCCCGCTTTCCGTGAAGGGCATTCCGCTCCTGGCGAAGACGATCCCCAACGGCACGGGGCAGCTGCTGGTCGAATTCGAGCGGGACGAGCCGGCCTATGCCGATTTCCAGACGCTGCTCTACCGATGCCGGCTGGACATCGCGGAGCTTCGCCGGCTGGACGACCTGGACGCCGTCGTCGGCAGGGCCGCGCAGGTGGTTCGTTCGTTGACGGAATTCGACCGCGTCATGATCTATCGCTTCGACGAGCACTGGAACGGCGAGGTGATCGCGGAAGCCTGCGCGCCCGGGATCGAATCGTATCTCGGGCTCCACTATCCGGCGGGCGACATTCCCCGCCAGGCCCGGGAGCTCTTCCGCACGGGCGGGATCCGCCACCTGCCCGACGTGCACTACGAACCGTCGGCGCTGGTCTCCACGGCAGACGGCCGTTCGTTCGACCTGGGCGCCGTCAGCCTGCGCAGCGTCTCGCCCGTGCACCTCGAATACCTGCGCAACATGGGGGTACGGGCAACGCTCGTGGGGTCCCTGGTCGTGCGCGATCGCCTCTGGGGACTCGTGTCGTGCCAGCACGTGCGCGGCCCGAAGCGCTTCGGGCCGCGTGAACGCGATGCCCTCGAATGGCTGTGCGAGGACCTCGCGGCGCTGATCGGCGCGACGATCGTGGGGCGCCGCGGCGAGCGGGAGTACGCGCTCTGGGTCCGGCGCAAGAACCTCGTCGATGCGATACGGCGCGGGTCGGTGAAGGACCTCGTGCGGCAGGCGAATCCCGCGGACCTCCTCGAAGTCGCGGGCGCGGACGGATTCGCCCTCGTGACAGACGGCGCGATCCAGACCGTCGGGGTCACGCCGTCGAACGAACGCATCCGCGAACTCGATCGGCGGCGCGGCGCCCAGGCGGGCAGGCACTCCCCCTGCTTCACGAAGAACCTGGTCCACGACCTGGGCGTGGCCGACTGGGGCGACGGCATATCGGGCGTGCTGTTCGTGACGGCCCGCCAGGATCCGGCGCTCACGCTCGCCTGGTTCCGCCGCGAGCGAAACCAGACCATCCGGTGGGGTGGCGATCCCGGCCGCGCGCACGTCGCCGACGAGAACGGGCGGATCTCGCCCCGCACGTCCTTCGCCTTGTTCCTGGAGGAAATCCGCGGGCAGTGCCTGGCCTGGTCGCCCGAGGAGGTGAACTCGGCCGCGGAACTGGGCGCCCTGGTCGAGAGCGAGTGCGTGCACGAGCGGGAGGCCCTGGCGAGATCCCTGCTGCCTTCGCCGTCGTAAGTCCTGCCCCGGGTCAGAACCGTCGCACCTCGATGCCGTGCTTCTGCAGCGCGTAACCCATCTGCCGCGGCGTGATGTTGAGCAGGCGCGCGGCCTTGGCCTGCACCCAGCCGCTGCGCTCCAGGGCCCAGACGAGGCGGTCGCGCTCGCCCTCGGGCTTCATCTCGCCGAACACGGGCGTCGTCGCGGCTTCCTTCGCTCGCGGCTTCTCGATGGCGGACACGGGCACGCTCGCGGCGGGCGCCACGGCGTCGTCCTTGTGCACGTCGTGCAGCGTCTGCGTGAGGCAGCGGTCGTTGTGGCAGGGGAAGGAGAGCACCTCGATGGTGTTGCCGCGGGTCATCGTCGCCGTGCGCTCGATGCAGTTCTCGAGCTCGCGCACGTTGCCGGGCCAGTAGCAGTTCACCAGGACCTTCAGGGCGTCCGGGTTCACGCGCAGCTCGCGGTCGTTGTCGCGGTTGAAGCGCTCGAGAAAGTGCGCCACGAGCGGCGGGATGTCCTCGCGCCGCTCGCGAAGCGGCGGCAGGAAGATGCTGATCACGTTGATGCGGTAATAGAGGTCGGCGCGGAACTCGCCCGCGGCCACCATCTTCTCGAGGTTGCGGTTGGTGGCGCAGACGAGGCGCACGTCCACCTTCACGACCTTCGTTCCGCCCACGCGTTCGAACTCGCGCTCCTGCAGCACGCGCAGCAGCTTCGCCTGGAAGGCGGGCGAGATGTCCCCGATCTCGTCGAGGAAGAGCGTGCCGCCGTGCGCGAGCTCGAAGCGGCCCTTGCGCTCGCCCGCCGCGCCGGTGAACGCGCCCTTCTCGTGGCCGAAGAGCTCGGTCTCGAGCAGCGTCTCGGAGAGCGCCGCGCAGTTGACGGCGACGAAGGCGGCGTCCTTGCGCGGCGACAGGCCGTGCAGCGTGCGCGCGATCATCTCCTTGCCGGTGC
Source organism: Betaproteobacteria bacterium (assembly GCA_016711875.1). Lineage (GTDB taxonomy): Bacteria > Pseudomonadota > Gammaproteobacteria > Burkholderiales > Usitatibacteraceae > FEB-7. The sequence goes on from JADJSD010000012.1 coordinate 52,082, forward strand.
CGCTCTCGCCCCGCAGCAGCACCGTCGAGCGGCCCGCGGCGGCCCGCTCGACCTCGGCGAACACCTCGCGCATGCGCTTGGACGTGCCGATCGCATTGTCCGGCGCGAAGCGCGTGCCGCGCAGCTCGCGGTGCAGGCGCTTCGTCTCGCGCTCGAGGAGCGAGCGCTCCTCGGTCACCTTGCGGTTGAGCGACAGGGCGTGGCCCATGAGGTGGGCCACCATGCTGAGCAGGCGCAGGTCGTCGTTGAAGCTGCGGCCGCCGCCGTCCGCCAGCCGGTGGACCGTGAGCACGCCGACCGTCCGGCGCCCGATCTTGAGCGGCACGCCGAGCATCGCCATCACCTGCTTGTTCTTCTTCGCGCGCGCGAGTGCGCCGGTGCGGTCGAGGAACAGCTTCTCGTTCGCAATGTCAGGCACCACGACCGGCGTGCCGGCCGAATAGATGCGGCCGGTGATGCCCTCGCCGGGCGCGTAGCGGCACTGCAACGCCTCTTCCGGCGTGAGCCCGACCGCACTCAACAGGTGCAGGTGTCCGTTTTCGTGCATCACGACGACGACGGCGCGCTCTATGCCCAGGTGGGCGGCGAGGACGTTGAGCGTGTCGCGGCAGGTCCGCTGCAGGTCGAGCGACTCGGTGAGGATCTTGCCGACTTCGTAGAGCGTGACGAGCTCCAAGTCCGCTTCCTGCCTCGCCTTTCGTGCCATGGGCCCTCTCCGGTTGGGGTCGCCGGCGGCTTCGTGGGCTGCCGCGACGCAAGCCTGAAATGGCGGGAGATCGCCTGTCGGCGTGCCCGGTGTGGGCACGCGCTCGCTTTCCCGCCGGGGGATTGCCGGAGAGCTTTTGCAAGAAGCGGGCCAGAAATGCGAACGCCCATCAGGCCCTCGATCTCGCGAAGGGCCGTGCGATTGTCCGCCCGCGTGCGGATGGGGCGGATGGCGAGGGTGGGGCATTGGGCGCTGATCGGCCGCGCCGTGGAACGGGCGCTGGACCACGCGAGTCTCACCGACCTCAAAACGAGCAGTGGAAAGCTCTCCTCCAAGGTGCCTCGGGCGGCAAAGCGTGCCGCGATCACGGCATCGATACGCGAGGCAGTGGAGGGCATGGACCGTGACGCATTGCGACGCCGGATCGCTTCGGGAAACTAAGGTGAACCGATCTTCTTGACCGAGACCAGCCGGGAGCCGATCGACTGTTCCGCTCTCATCAGGTCGAACTGGGCCTGGAGATTCAGCCAGTACTGCGGCGACTGGCCGAAGGCCTTTCCGAAGAGCAGCGCCAGCTCCGCCGTCACCGGCCGCGAGCCTTTGACCACGTGCGATACGCGCATGGGCGACACGCCGATCGCACGGGCGAATTCCGCTTGCGAGGTTCCCAGCTCCGCCAGTGCCTCCGCGAGGAAGGCACCGGGGTGAATGGAAGGGAGCCCGATCCGCACGGTCTTCTTCCTGCGGTCAGTGGTAGTCGACGATTTCGACGTCGTGCGCATGGCCAGCCTCGAAGCGGAGAGAAGGCGCTCCGTTTCCGCGGAGGCGAAGGAACGAATCACCGACGCCGAGTACAAACATTATGTTTAGCACGGGCAATGGCGCCCGCACTTTCTCAACGCGCCGACTCGACGACGGGATGACTGACGTGGGTCAGATCGACTTGGCCTGTCGCCGCTCAATACCCAAGCAAGGGTTTTTGATGCCCAATTTTGGTATGGCCATTGGACGTGGAAGAGCCGTTACGCGCGTCCAACTGGCACCGACGGGACGACCTTCCGCGGCCGCCCGCCCTTGCGTCCGTTTTCACGCGCCGCAGCCGCCTTGGCCTCCGACGTCGCCTGCCCGGCTTTTCTTCCGAGCGCGCTCATCCAGGCGCGCGTGCCGAAGCAACCGGCAAGCAGGTCCGGGACGGCGAGATCCAGGTCGAGGGCGGGCCAATGGAGCCCGTAGCCCCTTCCCACGACCTTCACGGCCTGGATCTGCGCGGCCTTGGCATCCGCCAGCCCTTCGACCTGCGAAACGGGAATGGCGACGGCACTGCCCGAGACGAGCTCGATCTGCAGGCGCTTGCGCCGGGCGTCGTAGGTCGCCGACTTGGCGAGATCTCCGCGTTGGCGGAGTGCCGCACCTCGCGCGGCTGCCGCTGGGAAGTGCGAATCAACGGCGTTTTCGATCTGCGACTTGGTGGCCATGGATGGCTCTCCAGGATTCGAGGCACTGCGCGTGGCGGTCGATGATCTGCGCGGATATCCGGCGCAGGATGGGGATGGGGACGCCGCTTGCTTCCAACAGGGACACATCGCCGGGGCTTCGTCCGATCGCGAACTTCGCGTAACCCTCCGGGCCGACCACGTGCAGGTGCGCAGGCTCATGGTCGTTCGGGTAGATGACGATGCGCCAGGCGCCGACGTGGAACAGCGTAGGCATTTTAACCTAACGGTTGGGTTTATTGCGAAGGACATGCGGACCTTTCCCTCAACGCGGCCTGCGCGGGTCTCGTTGACCTCTCCCCTTTGCATCGCGAGCCTGCCGTGCCTGCGACGCAGCTCAGGAATTCGAAGGTCGCCTAGAGACCGTCAGCGGGCAAAAAAGGCGATCGAGCTGTGCCAGTCCAGATAGTCGCGTGAAGGCCGTTCCCACTCCGCTTCGGGGAGGACCGCAAGCGGGTTGCCGTGATGCCGGTAGTACTCCTTGCCGTTCTCGAATTCCTCGCGAATGCGACGGCTGACCTCCACCCGGTAGTCCGGCGTTACCGTGATGTACCCGTCGTCGAACAGGCGGTGAAGATCCTTCCTGAGCAGCAGCCCGTTCGACACCTCGTGCCGGCCTTCCTCGCTGTAGGGCTTGATGTGCGCCGCGTCGAGAACAGGAAGCGTCCGCTCGCCGGTAATCGCGCATCGCCGCGCATAGGCTTCCGTTACGAGTACGCGAAAGGTACCCTGCCCCAGCCGGGCCCTCGTCAGGAAGGGCTGACCATACCGCTCGGCCTCGGCTTCACCAGCCAGATCCGCCGGCACCTTGCCGATGCGATCTCGAACCGCGACCAAAGGTCCTGCCGTCGTGCGTCAAGGTGTCGAAGGTCTTCCCTCGAACGATATTCGGAGACCAGGATTCGGGTGCCGGAATCCAGTCGGACTCCGGAAAGAAGAACGGCTCGCAGAGCACATTGCAACCGATAGGCGGATCACCCGTCAGTCGCTCCTTGGCGTAATGCTCGACGCGGCGCCGGAGTTCGGCGTAGCTCTTTACTCCGTTCAACTCTCCGACTCCCAAGCCAATCTTGCGGGAAGCACGCTGAAACGCGTGAAGAAACCACCACCCACGATCGCGTTGTCGGGGTAGTGGAGCTTGAAAAGGAAGGGGGTACCGGGCTCGAGGAATCCGGCGGCTGGCTTTGCACTGGGCTGCCAGAAGTTCACCTCATCCGGCTTTGCAGCACGTAGCTGGAGGAACCAGGACTTGTCCGTAACGCCCAGCCAGAATCTCATGGCCTGCTAGTCACGCAATTCTTGGAGGGGCACCCACACCCCCGCGGCTGTTTCGGTAGTGCCAGAACTTCCATCCGCTGACGGCCCGCTTCACTACTGCCTTGGCCGCCATTGTGGGCGACGTGTAGATCGTTCCGCGGAACTGGATCTTTCCGTCCTTCCGAAGTGAAGCGCGAAATTGTTCTCCGCGGTACGTCCCTCGAAGGCTTAGGCGGCGATCCAGCAGGCCGGCAAGCCCCAGCGACCCACGCACTGCGCCGAGATTCGTCTTTCGACGGCGCCGGGCAACATGGCCGCCCACAAGCCGCGCCCTGCGATCTGCGTCCGCATCGCTCATTCTCACGTTCAGGGTCCGACCGATATCCTTGGCCCCCTTCAGCTTGCCCTTGACTCGATTGCCGACGGGATTCATGACGCGCAACACGAGGGCTTCCAGCGGCCTGATCAATTCATTGTCGGGTGTGAGGTAAACACTGAACTTGTTCCACTTGCGGGCATGTCGATCCTTGAGATGGGCCTTCACGCGGCCCATCAGGTTCTTGGCCAGTCCGACGTAATACAGCCGCTCACCCTTGTAGAGCGCATACACACCGGCATGCCGATGTATGAGGGACTTGACCACTGTGGCGTATTGATCAAGTACGGCGCCATCGACGCGCTCGAAGTACTCGCGCACCACTCCATTGGTCTCGGCGGCCTTCCTTCGTGCAGGCTTCTTCATGATTTCTCCTTGCCGAGGGCGAACACTGAGATTGTCTCCAGACCCCGGCTATCAGGCAATCCAATCACCTATGCCAAGATCGCGGACTCGGATGCGCGCCTTACGATAGCGCGCCCAGCCTTGGATGTCGGCTGGAATTCCGTCGAGCGCTGTCGCCTCGGCAGCCGTCACAACGCACGCTATCGTATGGGCCATCACAAGTTCGACAGATTCACCATCCAGAAGTCGATCGACGAGATGCTTGCGGGTATAGATGTGCTCGTGGCGAAGATCACTGCTGCCCGATTTGGCCATCGCCGCTTCGCTGCGGAATCGCAGGTTCCACTTGCCGTCGGCCTCGGTGATCTTCCAGATGCACACACTCAGGAGTTCTCGCTTGTGAGTCTTGTCGAGCGATAGCGGCAGAAGCGCGGCGATGGCGGTCATCGCACTTGAAACGCGCGCTTCGCGTTCCGGGTGTGGATCGTAGTTCAAGCCGCGCTCGCTTCCAGTGGGCCGATCACAAAGCCGGCCGTTCGAGGCTTCCTGTACCGCCGCCGTCGCTTCCATCGAATCGCGGTCCGGAGTAGCGATGTCCCCGGACATGCGGCATTCGATGTGCGTCAGGATTCCCTCATCCCAGATGGCGAGCACCGTCTGTCGCGGTACACCCAGCCAGAGAAAGAAGTAGGCGACGCCGGCGTGCACCCGCTGATACCAGAAGGCGTCAAACTCCACGCCGGTCTCGAGGGTCTCGACGTGCATCTCTTGCCAGCTTCGAATGGGGATCAGGTGCTCCGAGCCATGCACCGGGCAAGGAGTAAAGGCGGGATCCTTCACTTGTCGATCTTGGCCAACAATTCCTCGACCCTGGCCGCTGAGAACTCCAGGCATCAGGAATTCTCTCAACCGTCCCCTGCACCCCTGAGCTCGACCGGACCACGCGTGGTGCATGTAGAGGATCGTGTCGCCGCGGCCCTTTGCCCAGTCTCTCAGGCGCTTGCGACTTCCTGTGGCGAGGCGAGGTAGACCTTGGGCAACTGATCCAGTGATACGTCCTTGAATTGCACGAAGCAAAGGATGGTCCGCTCCTTGTGCCGCTTGAGCCAGGTGTCGATGGCCGCGTGGTAGTCCGCCTTCTTCAGGTGAGACTGGGTCAGTCCCCAACTTCCGTCCTGGCTGCCTTTCACCGACACCTTCAACATGCGAGCGCCCTTGGCGACGATCAGATCGTATTCCGGTTGTTCATGTGGTTCGGGCCTTTCACGGCACCTCCTTGGCAGCGTCGCCGCCCAAATCCGCAATCAACCGAAACTGCTCCAGCGCCGCCTCTAGATCCTCCACGATCTCCTGCGCGATGACATCCGGCGGCGGCAGGTTGTCCGAATCGGCCAGGGAGTCGTCCCGCAGCCAGAAGATGTCGAGGCTCGCCTTGTTCCGGGCCACCAGCTCGTCGTAACCGTAGACGCGCCAGCGGCCCTCGGGGGCTTGGGCGGACCAGGTGGCCTTGCGGTCGTGGCGGTTCTTCGGGTTGTAGAGCGCCACGAACTCGTCCAGGTCCTCGCGCTTCAGGGTGCTGGTATTGAGCGTGAAGTGCTTGTTGGTGCGCAGGTCGTAGATCCAGAGCTTGCGGGTCCGCGGCATCTCGGCGTCGGGCTTCTTGTCGAAGAAGATCACGTTCGCCTTCACGCCCTGCGCGTAGAAGAGGCCCGTGGGCAGGCGAAGGAGCGTGTGCACGTCGCACTCGTGCAGGAGCTTTTCGCGGATGGTCGAGCCTGGGCGACGTCGAGGGCTGAGCAGGGGCCTCACGTCTGCACCATTTCTACGGATCTTCCTTCGGAACGACAGATTGGCGCGCACCACCCGCGTGCACGTTCTCGACGGGGGACCGTGTACAGAAAGATCTCTTGTCGATTGCACAAGTCGATGTAACGGCCGGGTGCGCAACTGCGCGTCGCATTTTCCCACGGACCCCAATTCGACCTACCCCTCACGATGGCAGCACCATAAGCCACTCGGCAATCACCTGCACTTCCTCCTGCTCATCCTTCAGCTCGACAACGATTGGCTGGTACTCAGGTCGATCCGAATCCGGCTTCAAGGTGACCCGTTGATGGCGCCAGCCACCGTCTTCTGTCGCCACCTTCTCGCTGCTGTAGACCTTTACGGTGAAGCGTCCGCCTGTGTCGGGATCGGCGATGTCGCGATGCTGAACGACAACGACTTTACCCTCGCGTGTACCCTCAGGGGACGTTCTGAACAGACACCAAGCGCCATTTGGGATGCGCCGGTTCATAGATTCGCCGACGACCTGTGCGACGAACATGCCCCTTTGGGGACGAAGCCAGTCCGGTGGAGCGATCCACTCCTCGGCTGCGCTTTCAATCGATTGGAAATCGGAGAAGCTTCCCGCCGCGAAGCGCAGATCAACGACAGGCAGAGCCGAAACGCCTGACTTACGTTCGGCGATGGACACCCGACGGAAAGGGAGGACATTGGTCGCGGCGGGTGTACCCGTCACCGGTTCCGCTGTAGGACTAGCTCCCACATCTGATAGTCCAGTGCGAATGCGTGACCGCAAGTGTTCTGCCAGAGCAGCGTCAACACAGTAGACGTAGCAACCCCTCATGCCGCGCGTCATAAGGGTACGGTAGGTGTTCTTGACAATACGGTCGGCGAGATTTCGGGCGCCATCAGGATTAGACCTGATCATCTGCTTCAGACCCTTGACTGACTGATCTGATGAAGCACGCTTGCTCGCATCGGTCACAATTTGGCCTTCCCTGAATACCAGATCGGGTCCAATGATCACGCCAACTATGTCCAGCTCCAGCCCTTGGCACGTGTGTATGCAGCCCACCTGCTCTACTGAACCCGGTGTCACGATCCACAGGCTGCTGTCTTTATCCAAGTTCCAGCGGCGGCGATAGCCAAAGGGCTCAAGTTCGATGTCCCAGGCCAGCGGAGTTTTTTTACTGGGCCACTTCCAGCAGTAGCCGGCGACCATCCTCGAGCGGTTATTGGCCCGGTTCTTCAACTCGACTAGCGCGTGCAACTCCGCCGGATTGTCAAAGACCCGGAAGTCATAGTCTCGCGTGTCCAGAGTCGAGTTGGCGGTCTCGCGGATACCAAGTACGTCATCTAACCACGCAAGATAGCCATCGGATCCATTGCAGCGGAACTGCGACGTGAGCTCTAGTTCCGTGACGTCAGCATCAAACTCGGCAGCTCGGCGACGTAGTTCTTCCGTGTGGCCAATGTCATGAATCGTGACTCGTTGATCGTCATCGATAAAGAACACAGTGCAGCGAGCAGCGCGGATAACTTCGCGAATCTGGTTGTCGCCCAAGTTACGGTAGAGACCACTTTTCTCGTTCAGGCGATGCGCCTCGTCTACGATCAGCGTGTCGTAGGTGTCAGGTGCATCATCGACGAAGGCGCCGGATCCACTGAAGAGGTTGCTGATCCGCGTCCTAGAGAAAGTACCGGTTAGTTTGGCTTCGTACACCGCCCGTGGGGCGGCGTTCTTTGAGACGTAACGGGCATTGCGATGACGGGCCAGTAGCGCTGACAGCAGGTTAACGGCCAAAACCGACTTGCCCGTTCCCGGACCGCCTTGAATGATGACAACTTGCTTGCGATGGTGTGCCTTCGCGTCTAAGGACAGCACAGTTTCGTAGACGACCTTCTGGTCGTCGATCATCACAAACTCCGTCTTGCCCTGGAGCATACCGGCCACACTGTCGACTAGCATCTTCGATGGCCGGATCCGCCCGTTCTCGATTGCATAGAGCACGCCACGTCGGTCACCGTGACGCACGTGATTCCTAATGAATGCCTGAAGCTTGCCTCGTTCACGGGCTAAGAAGAGCGGCGCACGGGCAATGTGTTCTTGGTAGTGCGGATGGTCGATCTCCCCGTTGCGCGGGTGGTTGTGCAAGTAGGCGCAAGGCTGCAATGCCATGGCCTCGTCCTGTACCGCTGCGTTGAAGTCCTGCAAATAGGCCGCGTAGGACCACGCTTGGTAAGACGGATGCGGGCCTTCCCGCTCACCTGCTCGACCGCCGCGACGCGCCCACACGATGGCGTCCTTCTCGCTGCGTCTCGACTCAGACCACTGCTTTAGCTCGACTATGACGACCTTGGGGCGCGCCTCGACATCTTCGCCCACGATCACGAAGTCGATGCGTTTGGAGGTTTGGGGCAATTGGTACTCGATCGCGACCTGGCGTCAGCGGAGATCTCCTCGTCCTGGAGTACCTTCGCCATTTCGAGCAGTGAGTGCTTCCAGGCTTGGACCTCAGAGGGCCCCGCCCCGTGGCCTGTAGCAGCATGAAAATGGCGGCAGACGATGTCCTCGATGTCGTCCCGCAGCGCGTGGTGCAGGAATTGGTTCTTACTGGCTTGGTAGATGATCAAAGGAGGACTCCTGGCGCGGATAGCACTCAGAGCTGGTCGTACTTCCTGCTCGTGCCCGTTGAACGTTCCACGGGGTACTTCTCGGCATTGATCCGTAGCTTGTCTTGCGCCGCGGCGATCGGGGTCGATATCCAGTGCCATACACAGTTGGACCAAATAGAGCAGCACGTCTGCGGTCTCATCTGCGACGGCACTCCTGGTTGACTCCGGCAATTCTCGGCTCTGCTCCTCAGTCAGCCACTGGAAATGCTCAAGCAGTTCGCC
>JADJSD010000013.1 GCA_016711875.1 Betaproteobacteria bacterium
TGACGCAGGCGCCCATCCTGCCGGGCAGCACCTTCGCCGTGCGCTACGCCGCGATCGACGCGGGCACCTACTGGTACCACCCGCACCAGTCGAGCTTCGAGCAGGTGCCCCGGGGCCTGTACGGCATGCTGGTCGTCGAGGAGGCGAAGCCGCCGCGCGTCGATCGCGAACTCGAACGGGTGCTCGCCGACTTGCTCGACAAGGCGAACCGGCAGGTGGAGGACTTCGGCCGGGTTCGATTTCGGTTCCGAGGGCCGCCTGGGCAACGTGGTGACCTCAACGGAACGGCGACCGGGGCGAATCGCGCGATCGACATGCGCCCGGGCGAGCGCGTGCGGATCCGGCTGCTGAACGCCGCATCGGCACGCGCGTTCGTTCTCGAGTTCGGGGGGCTCGCCCCCTGGATCGTGACCTACGACGGCCAAGCCGTTCAGCCCCACCCGATTCCCGACGGCCGGTTGCTCCTGGGCGCCGGACAGCGCACCGACCTCGTGATCGACGTGCCCGACGCCGCCGGCAAGCGCTTCCTCGTGACCGACCAGCGCCGCGGGGGCGAGGCGATCGTGGCGCTCGCCTGCGCCGGCCGCCCGGTGCGCGCGAAGGCGCCCGGCGCTCCCCGGCCATCGCCCCGAACCGGCTGGCGGAGCCCAACATCGGCAAGGCGACGGACCACTACCTCGTGTTCGAAGGCGGCATCGGCGGCGAGCCGGCCATCGGCCGCGTGGACGGAAAGGCGCTGAACGTCGACGACATCATGAAGAAGCACGGCCTCGCCTGGACGATGAACTACACCGCGCAGCAGGAGCACGCGATGATGCACGAGCCGCTCTTTCGCTTCCGCCGCGGCGAGCACGTGACGCTCAAGCTCCTGAACAACACCGATTACGAGCACCCCATCCACATGCACGGGCACTTCTTCCGCGTGCTGGCGCTGAACGACGTGAAGACGCGGCTGCGGGAATGGCGGGACACCGTCATGATCGACGCCCGGGGCAGCGCGGACATCGCTTTCGTGGCCGAGAACGTCGGCGAGTGGATGTTCCACTGCCACATCCTCGACCACGCCGCCGGCGGGATGATGGGCACCGTGATCGTGGAAGGCTGAAGCTTCCTTCCGGCGGGCGCTACTCGACGACGATCAGCCCTCGACGCCCATCTCGGCGTGGTTGCCGAGGTGGCAGTGGGCCCGGAAGCGCCCCTTGGCGAGCACGAACCACAGGTCCACCGCGCCGCCCGCCGCGAACACCTCGACGCGGTCGATGCGGCCCAGGCAGACCTCGGCCTGGCGCGGCACCTCCGCGCGGCGCGTGGCGATGCTCGCGAAGAACTCGGGCGCGTTGAAGTAATGGTTGTTGACGCCCCACGTTCGTGAGCGTGAGCCGGTAGGGGCGGCCGGCGACGAGATTGAGCTGCTGCGGCGTGAATCCCGCGTCGCGCAGGTCGATCTTCACCGCCGTGGCCTGGGCCCAATCCGCCTCGGCGACCGCGCGGGCCTTTTCCGCGCCCGAAGGCTCGGGCAGCGACTGGCAGGCCGCGAGCCCCGCCACGAGTGCGACCACCAGCCACTCGCCGGACTTCATGGCGCCGATCTCCCGTTTGTGTCGTCGTGAAGCGTTAGGCCGGATGGCCCGCCCCGGCCTTGAGCGAACGCAAGGCGAGGCCATCCGCCCGATTCTCTCCGCGCTCACGCCCCGAACAGGCGCCGGAAGCCGCCGGAGATGCGCTGCATGAACCCCTGCTCCTCGCTTCCGGTGCCCGGGCCGAAGGCGGCGACCGGCACCCCCGCGGCCGTCGGCGCCAGCCGCAGGCCGAGCGCCGACTGCGCGACATCCCGCTCGAGCGACTTCTCGGCCTCCTCGCCGGCGGCCTCCACGCCGAAGCGCTTGCGCGCCTCGGGCATCAGCGCCAGCTGCCGGTGGCGTCGGATCGCGGAGTCGACCACGAGTCGGATGAACCCGGGCTTGAACGGCTTGGGTATGAACCGGTAGACCTGACCCTGGTTGATGAGGTCCATCACGACCTTCGCGTCCTGCACGCCGCTGAAGACGACGGTGACGACTTCCGGGTGCTTCGCCTTGAGCAGCCGGATGAGCCGCGTCACGTCGACCTTGCCCACGCGCACGTCGGAGATGACGACGCTCGCCGGGTTCTCGGCGAGGGCCTGCACCGCCTCGGCGAGGTTCGCCGCGTAGCGGATGGGGACGGCGGGACCGCGCACTTCCCGCACCGTATCGCGCACGCCCTCGTCGTCCTCGATGAGGAGGACGCTTTCGTCGGGGCGAAGCAGCACCCGCGTCGTCCGGCTGGCCGGGACTTCGGCGGACCCGGTGGGAACGCCGAGGGGAGAGAGCGCCGGCGACACGGTCGGCGCGTCGGCCTCGACCACCGGCGCGAGGCGCGCGATCTGCACGGCCTCGCCGATGAGGCGCGGCAACTCGCGGATGTCCCAGGGCTTCGTGACGAACCGGTAGACCTCGCTCTCGTTCACCGAGCGGACCATCGCCTCCAGGTCCGAGTAGCCGGTGAGCAGGATGCGCATCGCCCGCGGCGAGGACTTGCGCACCTCGTGCAGGAACTCCACGCCCGTGACGCCGGGCATTCGCTGGTCGCTCAGGACGACGTCGAAGTCGTGCCGGGCGAGCAGCTTGAGGCCCTCGCCGGCCGAGGACGCCGTGTGCACCTCGAATTCCTTCTGCAGAAGCCACTGGAGCGCGCGAAGCACGTGAGGCTCGTCGTCCACGCAGAGGATCGTTCCCTTCTTCGGAATGTTCATGGTTGTTGTTTTCCTTCCGTGCGCCGGGAGCCGGTCAGGCCGGCTGGCCGGGAGGCTCGCCTGTCTCGAGCGGCAGGCGGACCGGGAAGGTCGCCCTCGCCCTGCGTGCTTCGCCACGGTGATCTCGCCCCCGTGTGCCCGCGCGATGTCGCGGGCGACGTTGAGTCCGAGTCCCGTGCCGACGCCTTCCGGCTTGGTCGTGAAGTACGGCTCGAATATCCGCTCGAGGATCGCCGCCGGGATGCCGGACCCGGTGTCGGCGACGTCGATGCGGACGCGGCCGGCCTCCTCGCGCGTCGACACCGTGATTCGGCCCGGTCCCTCGATCGCCTGGGAAGCGTTGATGATGAGGTTGAGGAAGATCTGGTTCAGCTGCGAGGGCGTGCAGACGATCTGCGGCACCTCGCCGTAGGCCTCGACCACCTCGATGGCGTTGGGGATCACGCTCTTGGCGAGGTAGACGACGCTCTTCAGGCCCCTCGTTCACGTCGAACTCGAGACACGCGCGCGGTCCAGCCGCGTGAAGTCGCGCATGTGGACGACGAGCTCCGACATCTGCCCGATGCCCTTGAGCACGTCCCCCAGCATCTCCTTCATGGCGCCGACGTCCGCGGGCGTCGCCTCGATCGACTCGAGCTGCCCGCGCGCGCGCGCCACGTCGAGGACGATACGGTCCTCGCGCGATTGCCTGACGAGTTCGGACATCTTCGTCGCCACCGCCAGCGGGCGCTCGAAGTCGCCGAGCCGGTCGATCACGAGGGCCACGTTGCTCTGCGAGAAGGCGAGCGGGGTGTTCAGCTGGTGCGCGACGCCCGCCACCATCTGGCCCAGGGCCGCCATCTTCTCGGACTGCGCGAGCTGCTGGTGCGCCTGGTCGCGTTCGGATTCCTGCGCCGCGATGATGCCGTCGGCCCGGCGCACGATGAGGAAGAGCGCGCCGAAGAGCACGAATAACACCGCGAGCAGGGTCGCGAACTGGGCGATCCCGGAATCTCCACCTGGCGCTGGTTCTCCGCGGAAACCTGCTCGACCTTCGCGCGGTTGGCGGCGGCCGCGGTCGCGAGGTCCTTCGAGGTGCCCTTGATCTGGACGAGGAACGGCGTCACGTCGGAGTAGACCTCGAAGACGCCGACGATGCGGTCGGTTCCGGGGCCGAGCACGGGCAGGTAGCTCGAGATGAGGTCGCGGTTCTCGACCACGCCTTCGAAGGCGCTGAACTTGTCGCGGTGCGTGAGCTCGCTGGCGGGCGTGCCCTCGAGGGCGCGGCGCCAGCCCGCGTTCGCGAGCTTGTCCTCGCCGATCTGCGCGTGCTCCGAGGAGTAGATCGTGACGCCGCGAAGGTCGAAGACCTTCACCCGAACACGGTGCTCTTCTTCATCGAGTCGATGACCTTCGCGTCCAGCTCGCGGAAGCCGGGCAGCGCCATGATCGCGCGGCCCGCCTCGGCGAAGCAGGCCTTCTTGGCGGGCGTCGGCACGCTCTTGCCCTTCGAGTCCTTCGCGTCCTCCATCGCCCGGCAGGCGTCGACCGGAACGGAGGCCGCGCGCGCGACGAAGGGCGCGAAATCGCGTTCCCAGAGCGCGTTGGCGAACAGGCGCGTGAGGTTCACGTTGCCGGACTCCGTGGATCGCGAGCAGGTCGCGCAGGGCGGCGGCCTCCTGCTTGCGCGCGAATTCGGCCTGCGTCGCGTTGAAGAACGCGCCTTCGCGTTCCTGCACCTTGAAGAACCCGCCCTGCCGCGCCTCGAAGAGTGCGATCGTGCGGTCACGAGCACGAACGCGGCGAGCGCCGCGATCGCGAAGTAGCGGACGAGACGGAATGGCTTGACCCGTGCGGGGCCGTGCGCGGTTCGGCTGGCGGTGTCCGGCATCGCCGGCAACGCTTCCCTTTGTCGAGGCCGGGCAGCCTCATGGCGGTCACTGACACGACATTTTCCCTGGCGGCGGTCCCGGAAGGGACCTCAATATTCCAGTGCAAGTTGCGGGCCGCGCGTTTTGTGACCTGAAACACAACCGTCATTTGACCGCCATCAACGAATGGGGGCGCTTGCGCCGCGCACGCGGGAAACGCGTCTCGAATCGGGAATGCCCTGCGCCCGGCAATTGCCCCGACGGGTAACAGCCGCTTCGTGCCGCAGTGGACCACCGGCATCCGCCTCGCGGCATACGATGCCCCTGTCCGTGCGGCGTCGGGACTCGCGTACACGGACCACGAAAATCACAACGAGAGGAGAACCGCCATGACCGCAAGAAAGATCCTGATCCTCGGGGCGTCGTACGGCTCGCTGCTGGGCGTGAAACTCGCCGCGGCCGGGCATGGCGTCACGCTGGTGTGCCTGCCCGCCGAAGCCAAGCTCGTCAACGAGCGCGGCGCGATCGTCCGGATGCCGGTGAAGGGACGCGATGACCTCGTCGAGGTGCGCTCTCGCGACCTCCGGGTCGCTCGCCGCGTGCGGCACCGAAGGCCTCGATCCCGCGCGCTACGATCTCGTCGGCCTCGCCATGCAGGAACCGTAGTACGGCTCGCCGGGCGTGCGCGAGTTGCTGTCGTCCGTCGGGTCCTCGCGCGTGCCATGCCTGTCCATCATGAACATGCCGCCCCTTCCCTACCTGCGCCGCCTGCCGGGCGTGGATGCCGACGCCTGCCGCGCGGCGTACACGGACCCCACGGTGTGGGACACGTTCGACGGGCGCTCGCTCACGCTCTGCAGCCCCGACCCCCAGGCGTTCCGCCCGCCCGAGGAGCCGGTCAACGTGCTGCAGGTGCGCCTGCCCACCAACTTCAAGGCGGCGCGCTTTCCGACGAGGCGCCCACCGCGATGCTGCGCGATCTCGAGGCCGGCATCGAGGCCGCCCGCTTCGACGGCGGCGGCGGCGAGCGCATCGCGCTGCCGGTGAAGCTGAAGGTCCACGACTCGGTGTTCGTGCCCCTCGCGAAGTGGGCGATGCTGCTGGCCGGCAACTACCGCTGCGTCCTCGCCGACACGGTGCAGCCGATCCGCGAAGCCGTGCACGGCGACCCGCAGGCCTCGCGCGCCGTCTACGAGTGGGTCGTCGCGCTTTGCGTGCAGCTGGGGGCCTCGCCCGCGGACCTCGTGCCCTACGAGAAGTACGCGAATGCCGCGCTGTCCCTCGCCAGCCCGTCCTCGGCCGCGCGTGCCCTGGCCGCCGGCGCCCGGAACATCGAGCGGGTCGACCGCCTCGTGCAGCTCGTCGCCGCGCAGCAGGGCCTCAAGTCGGCCGCCGTGGACGAGACCGTGCGGCGGGTCGACGGGTGGCTGAGCGCAACCGGCTCGCGGCGGCCTGAACGGGCACGCGAGTCGCCGACGAAAAAGGCCCCGGTCGAAACCGGGGGCCTGGCGAGATGGGGTGGCTGATGGGAGGCCACTGGCCATTGCCGAACCTCAATTAAATCAAAACCTTGAAGCGGGTGTTACACGGGTCTGGGTAACATGAAGGGTAGCAAAAATCTGGCGGAATTGACCCTCTAGCATCAGGAAAAGTGTAGCTACCCGCCCCAATTGCCGCCTCAGGCCGCCCAATAGCGCAACGCCGCCCGGTGGCTTCGGTTGGTGTTCGACGAGGTGCCGTGATCGAGAGGGCCGGCCAACGCGCGCACGGCCTTGTGGCCCATTACCTGCGGATCGAAGTGGACCAACAGCCGCTAGGGCTACAGCGGCCTCGAATGCGGGCATCGATCGGGTGACCTTTCCGGCGACGGGGTGCCCTGAGGCCCGAGGTCCATAGAGGTCTGATTAGCAAGGAACAAAAGCTGCTATCTCGGGCCGGGTCAACGCGGCGACCTTGAGGAAACGGCCACCGGGGTTGACAATCGTTTCCCAAATCCTCATTATCGTTTCATGAAAACAGATCTTCGTTTCATGAATGAGGTCATCCGTATCGTCAATGGCGCACTTCGTCTCGACGTGGACAAGGTGCGTAACTACACGGCCTTCCTCGCCGAGAAGCTGGAGGAGCAGGGCGAGGCCTCCCACGGCGGCGCGGCTGCGAAAGCTCTTGGCGGAGGCCGACCACCAGCTCCGCCCGAACGACGTGCGCTTCGGCGGTTCGGTCCCGGTCGACGCCGACAGCCGCTTCCCCCTCATCGAGAAGGCGCGCGTGAAGGAGCTCGACGAGCCTCCGGTGGCGCTGTCGCCCGACCAGTGGGATGTCGTGAACGAGTTCGTGGCGGTCGCAAAAAGCTACGCCCAGATCGACGACGCGGACAGCGCGGGCTCCTTGTCGCTACTCATGTACGGGCCACCTGGCACGGGCAAGAGCCGTGTGGCGCGCCACATTGCGCGCGAACTGGGCCTCGACCTCTACGTGGCTCGCCTGGATGGCCTGATTTCCTCGTTCCTCGGCAGTACCTCGAAGAACATCCGCGCGCTATTCGATTTTGCCGCGCGCACACCCTGCGTTCTCTTCCTCGACGAGTTCGACGCCATCGCGAAGCTGCGCGGCGACAGCCAGGAGTTGGGGGAGTTGAAGCGCGTCGTGAATAGCTTCATCCAAAACCTGGACGCGCTCGGTTCCCACTCCGTGGTGGTCGCGGCGACCAACCACGAGGAATTGCTCGATGCGGCCGTGTGGCGCCGCTTCGGCTATCGACTGGAACTCGGACATCCGTCACGCGAGCTTCGCGCGCAGTTGTGGGGCGACTTCATGCGCCCGCAGGAGATCGAGAAGCGCGACCTGGAACTGCTCGTCGATCTCTCCGAAGGCTTTTCGGGTTCGGACATCCGCGAGGTCGGCACGCGCCTGCGGCGCTGTAGCGCCATGACGGGCACGAAGCCCGAACTGAGCGATGCGTTCCAGGTGCTGCAGAACGTCGGTATCGGGGAAGGCGCGGAGCGCCGCTTTCTGTCGTCCTTGCGGGGACTCGGCAACGACGAACTGGCGAAGGCTCTGCGCAACCGCGATCAGAAGCTCTACAGCCATGCAGCGCTCGCGCAATTGCTCGGCGTGTCGAAGGCAACCGCCTATCGGCACGTAAAGGGAGACAACCGTGGCCGTGGAACCCAAGAATAAGGTCGCCGCCGATCGCCTGCCGATCAAGCTGGATCTTGCCCGACCAGGGCAAGGAGAAGCCGCGTCTCCGGCGGCGGCGCACCGCCGAAACCCTCCGCAACGTCGATCCCAAATTTCGCAAGGGTCTCGCCACACAGGTGTCCGCAGTCACCGAGGCGGTGAAGGCTCAGGTGAAGACGACTGGCGCCGCGCCGGTGCGCGTGAAGCTCCTTCCCGAAGCCTCCGCCAAGAGTCATCGCCCAGACGACCTCTTCAGCGAAAAGACCTGCCCCATCGTGGGTGCGGGAAAACTGGGTGAGCTCTTCGTAAAGGCCACACCTGATGGGCTCAAGGCCCTCGAGCAGCGGATTCTGAACGGAACCTCCGAACTGGTGGTGAAAGAGATCTCCAGCGTCGAGACTATCGAAGCCATTACGCCGGCTTTCGTCCGCGGCGTAGCTGCGCTTGACCTGCTGCGCAACAGCCCGCGCACGAAGAACGGGTTTCGAACGCGCGTTCGGCTCTTCAGTCTCGGCCCTGACCCCGATCAGACGAAGCTCGTGGTCAACTTCCGAGCACGCGTGCAAGGAGCGCGGCATCGGGCCCGTACGTGGAGGGTACTCGCCCGCGAGCATGGTCTACGGCGCCGAGTGCAAGAGCGTCGAAGACGTCGAGGCACTCTCCGCTGGTCTCGGTGCGCTCAATCGCGAGCATGCCGTTGATCCGGACCCTGCGTCCGAAAATGGCCAATACGCGCGCACTGCCCAAGCTCGTCGAGCGCGGCGACGTCGCCGGCGACGTACCGGTCGTGGTCGTGGTGGACAGCGGCATCACGAGCGCCATTCCGGCATTGAACGGCTGGGTGGTCGGACGCGAATCGCGTGGCTCCGCAATATCGCAATGACGGCCACGGCACCTTCGTGGCCGGCCTCATCTGCTGGGGTTCGGCCCTCAATCCCACGCTGGCCGCCATCGACGACGCTCCGTGCGCTGTTTCGACCTGCAGGTCATGCCCAACGACGATCCTGCCGCGGGCGACACGGAGACCATCGGAGAGCAAGACCTGCTGATCGCGCTCGAGGGCGCGCTCCAGCAACACGCCAACGAATTCAAGGTCTGGAACCTTTCGCTTGGAAGCAACGAAGTCTGCTCGCTCGATGATTTCTCCGAGTTCGCCCGTGAGCTTGACGACCTCCAGGACAAGTACAAGGTCTCCTTCGTCATCAGCGCAGGCAACTACGTGAACCCGCCGCTCATGTCGTACCCACGGGAGGATGCCCACCTCGAGATCGGCCGCATCACCACGCCGGCGGACAGCGTGCTTGGGATCACGGTGGGCGCCATCTCACACGTCGACTATCGCGACAAGGGGCCGGCCAGAACCAGCTCTCGTCCTTCTCCCGTCATGGCGCTGGACCGAACCATGATCAAGCCCGATCTCGTGCACTTCGGCGGCGCCTGCTCGCCGACGCGACCCACCAGACAGGGATTCGCCCGTTGAGCGGGACCGGCTCGGCCGAGAATCTGGGCACGAGCTTCGCGACACCGCTCGTCGCCCGCACCCTGGCCCAGGTCTACCACCAGATCACCCGACGCCAACGCCGGTACTGGCGCGCGCGCTTCTCCCACCACGCCCGCGATCCGCGCAACGGCGGTCGCGTGCCCGACGGCGAAGAGAACTTCTTCGGGTTCGGACTTCCGGCACCGGTGCCGTATTGCCTGCAATGCACGCCGCATTCCTCGACCCTCGCTTCGAGGACGCCCTGCGTCCGGGCTTTTACCTCGAGTGGGATGACTTCCCGTATCCGCAGTCACTGCAAAAGAACGGCCGCATGTTCGGCGAGATCTGGATGACGGTGGCGTTCGCGCCGGCGCGCGGGGATCGGTGGGGCAGCGAGTACTGCGAGACCCGCATTGATGCCCACTTCGGCGTGTACCGCAACCGCAAGTCGCGACGGCACGGTGAAACCGGCTTCACGGGCCTGGTGCCCCCCGAGCACAAGAATCCGGGGCTGCTCTACGAGAGCTACCAGATCGCCAAGCTGCGCAAATGGGCACCGGTGCGCACGTACCACGGAGACCTCGGAAAAGAAAGGCGAGCTCGGTGACCGCTGGCGCCTCAAGGTACAGCTGCTCACCCGGCACGGGATCGAAAAGGACCAGTCGTTCAACCCGCAGCCCTTCGCGTTGATCGGACCATCGCGGATCCGCTCAACAAGGGGATGGTCTACGACGAGATGGCGCGCACCGTGCTCAACCGCTTCAAGGCAGCAAACCTCTCCGTGCGCGGCCGCCCGCGTGCGCGGTCGCGTAGTCGTACTTAACCAACCTGAAAGGAGTAATGCCATGAAAGATGCAGAAGGAATGCGCGGCCAGCGCTCCCGCAACGAGGATGGCCAGCTACGCGACAAGCGTGATGATACCCATATGGGCACCATCGAGAAGCAATACAACCGCGACTTCGGCGTGCGCAGCGACATGGAGCTCGGAAACTTCCTCAGGAGAAGGGGATCGACTCGCTCAACGACCTGATCCAGAGCGATCTCGGCAAGAAGAAGCAAGCCTCGTAAGGAGAAACCGCAATGTCCCACGATGACAAGGGCAAGGACTTCAAGATCATCGTCAACATGACCGAGCACAACGTGAGCTCGGAGGTGATGACGTACGAGCAGGTGACTCAAATCGCATTTCCGGGCCACCCCACGGACGGGCAGCGTCTCGTTCCTCGTGGTCTTCGAGCACGCGGCGAGCAAGCCCCACGCGGGTACGCTGGCGGCAGGCGGAAGGTGACGATCAAGAATCACACCTCGTTCGATGTCACGCAAACTAATCGATCTTAACGAGCCGTTTCGACGCCTGCGCGACGCTGGATACAACATCGATTTCACGCGCGCACCTGATCGCGCGCGACATCCCTACGTGAATTCGCAGGGAAGGTCGCCTACGACGGTATCCTCGTTACAACGCTCAGCATGAACGGGAGACGGCGAACGCCCCAGATACTCACAAGATGATGTTCGCGGGCAGCTTCCCTTGCCAACACGACGGCAGGCCCCTCGAGGTCCTGCGAAACGAGACCGCCGACGTTCGTATTAGCGACCGGCTCACGGTGAACACACACATTCTCGATGAAGGTGGGAGGCCGCGCCCAGTACGTCGACTATTACGAAAAGGTCCACAGCTACGCCTCCGCAATCTCTAGCCCCGCGAAGGTGCTCGATCCGGAAGCAACACCTCTAACGCGACGCGTGTGCGAGTCGGAAGACGAGGATTCGCCTTTCGCCTACATGGATACCGCATCGGCCCGCGCTGAGATCAACATGGTCACGCGCAAACTCGCCGCAGACCGGATCGCGATCGTTGGACTAGGTGGCACCGGTTCGTACGTGCTTGATTTGCTCTCGAAGTGTCCGATCAAGGAAATCCACATCTTTGACGGCGACACGTTCTCTTCCCACAACGCCTTCCGGGCGCCGGGCGCCATCGCGAAGGAAGACCTGGGCAAGCAACCCCTGAAGGCGGACTACTTTCATGGCGTCTACTCGCGCCTGCACCTGAAGATAATCGCCCATCCCGAGTACATCGATGCCGGCAACCTGAGCTGCTGCGCAACATGAACTTCGTCTTCCTGTGCGCCGAGGCCGGGAAGGGGAAGAAACTTATCGTCGAGAAGCTGGAAGAGTTTGGCATCGGTTTCATCGACGTCGGCATGGGCCTCTTCGTAAAGGACGAGTCCGTGGGTGGAAACCTTCGTGTGACGACAAGCCTTCCGGAAGGCCGTGAGACTGCGAGGGCACGAGTTCCGTTTGCGGCCACCGATCACAACGACGAGGACGACAAGAACATCCAGATTGCAGACCTCAATTGCTTGAACGCGGTACTTGCCGTGATGCGCTGGAAGAAGCTTCGAGGCTTCTACGTGGACCGCAAGCAGGAGCGCTTCAACGCCTACACGATCGCTTCGAACATGTTGCTCAACGAGGACGCGGTGAGCGATGCCCCGAGCTGAGCGCATTCATCTTGAGAGAGTCGAACTGCTTCCGGCTCAGATTCGCGAAGGTGTGCTCTACGTCTCCGACAAATACCGCACTGCAGTTCATCTGTGTTGTTGCGGCTGCGGAGCCAAGGTCGTGACGCCGCTCAAGCCGTACGCATGGACCGTTACGACTCGTGGAGACGCGCCCTCGCTGCATCCCTCGATCGGAAGCTGGAGCCTGCCGTGCAAGTCGCATTACTGGATACGAGGCGGGCGCGTCGAATGGGCCGGGACAATGACGGACAAACGAAATTCGTCAGGTTCAAACCTTTGACCGAAACACCCAGGAGGCGCACTTCCAACCGCCTCCAGAGCAAGAACCTGTGGGGTCGTTTCATTCGCTGGCTGAAGAGCCTTTGGTAGTCTGCGGCGTGGTTACGCAATGAGCATCGACATGTCCAGATTCGCATTTCGCAGCGGAGGACCCCTGAATCCACTCCGCAGAAATGGTCTCAGCCTGCCGCAGAACTGTCTCCATAGCCTTTTCCTGCCGGTCCACCATGATGTCCAACACTGACCCTGAGGCGCGACCGGACGACATCCGGCAGACTCGTCTACCGGAGTTCGCCCTTCACGTCGACCAACTTCGCGCACACAACTGTGCGGAGACCATTGAGCTATTGCGCCAGCACGAGAAGAAGGAGGTTGGCTGCGTCACGGTTCGCGACCTTGCGGAGCTGTCATCTCCACCTACTGGGGGTCTACATCTTCTTCGATGATTCGGGTGAACCGTGGTACGTGGGCAAGGCAACAAGCCGCAGCTTTGCGGAGCGAATCCCATCGCATTTCGATCCTCGGCCGGACGGGTGGTTCGGGGACACTTCCCAAGAAAGTTCGAACCTTCGCGTCACTTTCAACCTACGCCGAGGCCATTGAGATTTCTCTCTCCCTGCACCTGCTGACTGTGGGCGTGCCGGACCGTTACGTAGCCGCGCGCCTGGAGAAATTTCTCCGTTCGGCGTTGCGACCAAGACTGAACTTCTTGTCTACCACGTACAACATGGGGCAGGCCCTCGACGGGATCCTAAGTAAGTAACAGGCAGCCACTTAGGTCTCCGATTGGCACAGATTCACGGCAGCGCCAGCAAGCAGCTTTGATTGCGGCCAAGAGGGACTGAGAATAGTTTCGGCAGTGCGAGGCCCGAGCGACTTGATAGGGCGGACTCAGAAGTGCCAGTAACTCGGGGCTTCCGGCTCCGGCGCATCGAGGATTGGATCGCTGCGTCGCACCTGGGGTGCCAGTCGAACTGCGGGATGTGCGGATACTCGACGCTGCCGCTTACTCGGAAGGAGTCGTAGTACCGGTCCCGTGCCCGCACCTCCGCACGTGTCGGGGTATGCCCGGTTCGCTTGACCTGTTCGACGATCGAAATCGTCAACGTCGTGCTGCCGCCTACCAGAAGAGTCTGCCCCTTCTCCTCGTCCACCCGCGCCGTGAAGCCGCTGGGCTGGAGCGACTTGAGCAGCGTGTCCATCAGCCGCAGAGCGCGGTCGAGGGTGTTCCTCGTGACCTGCAGGTCGAGGACTTCCCTTGGCGCGCTTCGCACGCCGGCCGGGTGAACCCATCCGTCGCGCCGCTTCAAGCGCTCAGCCGCGGCCTTCGTGAGCGGGTGTGGGTCGACGAGCTCGGCGGGCATTAATGACGGGGAACTGGCGTTCCCGGTCTGCTGGAGGGTGTCACGAACGCGCGCGTGCGCGGCCGCCTCCTGCTCGGTGAGCGGTATCGGCCCCGAAAGGTCGCGCGCGCCGGAGGCGATGTCAGGGAGCGGCTCCTTGCGCGTGGGGCGACCAGCCTTGACCTTCGCCCAGTAGCCCCGCGGCGGCACCGGAATGCCGAGCTTCTTGCAGATCTTGACCAGGCCCACGTCGGACAGGCCATAGCGGGGCGCGACGACGGTCATCGGGTCGCTCCAGACCTCTTCGTACAGCGTCTCCCGGCTGACGGGGGTACCTTGGCGTCTCATTGGATGTCTCTGGAATGATCTCGGTGTTTCGGGCCTGTCAGGCTACCTCCGTTTCCATGTTCGAAAACCGGGGTCATTCCAGTTATCCCCTCGAAGATCTGTTCGGCACTGCGGCCACTCAAGTAAGTTCAACGCGGAGCACTGCTCCGAGCCGAGAAAATTGCCTTTTGCTGTATACAACATAAAATTGGGTCACTCTGCCAGATCCAATCCCCAGCAAAACCTCGTGAACGGACAGACTGAAATAGCCAAGGTCTTGCTCGAAACAATCGAGAAGGGCGCGGTCGCAAACTTTGGGCGTTCCTCGAAGCCCACAGTGGGATCACCAAATGGATGGTGACGTGCGACTACTGCATTGGCGACTCGGGAAGATCGCGCGACGCAATTGCTTTCACCGTGATTCCCTACGATGCCGAGTTCTCGATGCTGCGCGGGGAGGCAGTACAAGGCTTGCCGCGGATTTGAAGAAGATCAAGGCGCTTTCGCCGGCGGGCATCGCCTACCTGCGTGAATCACGTCGATTCCACTTCGTTGTAGTTTTGGATCGGTCGCGTCAGGTATTTGTGGATCACACTGGCGGCGGGCAAAGGGCTCTAGTCGTGGCGCGCGAAGCCATCGAACTAATCGTGACGCATCTGGTGAATCAAGGTCGCCAGGCAGAATCGGTCAAATGCGCGCGCGTTCCAGCAGAAGTCGCTGTCGAACGGCTTCAACGTCAACCTATTCGGCGACCAACTGATTGTTAGCACCGTGCTAGGACTAATCAGCGCGCTCCTCATCCGTGAGGCCGGCGCCAAGCTAATTGGGTGGTTCTCCGATCGGGGACGCCATTGTCGACTTCGGCGACGGAATTTTCTGATTGTACTAAGCGAAGCCGCCCACGGAATCTCCGAGTCCTTGAAGCCAATTCGTCGGGAGTGGAGTTGCTTCCGAGCTGGGCCCGATCTCACTCCAAATGCCGACCTAATGTGGTACGACGACTTCTGAGCCCCCTGATCATTTGGCCGGCGCTCTCTCGGCATGGGACATAGACAGCAATCTGGTCCCAGCCTCACACGACAAGTATGTCCAGCTTGTCCGCGACGTGATCGCGGACACGAAAAACATTGCAGTGTTGAAGCTGTCGCTGACCCCGGAGGGCGTGTCTGCGGCGCGCGTCGTGGTCACCCGCGCAGCGGACACAACCGGCAACGTCCCCTAAGATCTGCATATGAGTTCTCCCGAACCTACACACCGCGTACGAGCCTTCGCCGATCTCGCACATCTACCGGACGAAGCATTCTTTGGCGAGTTAGCCGAGGGTCTCACGGCGATCCATGGGAACGCCGCCCGACTCGTTCAGGCATGGACACGGTTAAGGCTGGGAAACGTTTGCGCGGCCCAAGTTCTCGAGTCGCTCTGCAAACGAGGAGTCAGGGAAGTACCTGATCCTTCTGGACGCCGCGCTGCGCGCTCGCCATCCCTCGGAGAGACTTGTAAGACATCTGAGCAAGGCAGGCGATCATCTGGCCAAGGGAATCTATGCCGAAGCGTGCAGCTGGCGCACGATGGAATACACGCATATCCGGGAGGCCGTTGAGTCGTTCGCGTTCCCCAGCACTACCTCGATGGCCCCAACGGCAGCGACTGGATCGTCGAAACTGGATCCTAGCGCTGCGTGAGGAAATGTTCTACGTGGACTATGTTTCCGACAGCAATGGAAACCATTTCTGGTGGTCACCGGATGTTTCCGCCGCAAGCGGGACAACTTTCATCGATGCGCGCCTTTCGAGTAATCAATGCACTGCAGTCGCTCGGATTCGCGACTGTTGAAGGCCTCCAAACGGTCGCTCGCATCTGGCGACCTGTCACGGTCGATGAATCTTTGAATTGGCATCGTCTACTGGACTTCAACCACGAAACGCTGTTGGCGCTAGACGCCCGTGATGAACCGAATGCTCAGCTGGTAGCCGGGCACTGGCCCTACCCGATGTACCCGTTCGAAATGAGAGGAGATTCTCGTCAAGCAGTCGGGTTGCGGCGCCTCCAGGCCGAGTTTCCATGGAGAGTTGGTAAAGCCAGCGACTTTACATGCTGGCCTCTTGTGTCGCTCAAGGGTAGGGAATGCCCCATGGAAAACAAAGAGGAACTCGAGCAAGTACTGGCGACGGTGCACTCTCTCCTTCAAGCCGAAGGAGTCGGAGATGCTGCACGAGTCGTCAGGGCCTACCCAGCCACCTCGGAACAGACAGGGGTATGACAACTGGAATGGCGGGACAGAGATCTGGAAGTCCAGTTTGCACTTCCTGCTC
>JADJSD010000014.1 GCA_016711875.1 Betaproteobacteria bacterium
ACCTGGTCCTCCAGGTGGATGCCCGCCACGCCCGCGCCGATGTACTCGCGCACGGTGCGGATCACGTTGATGGCGTTGCCGAAGCCCGTGTCGGCGTCGGCGATCACCGGCAGGCCCGAGGCCTCGGCGATGTAGCGCGCGTTCGCCACCATTTCGCCCATCGTGGTGAGTCCCACGTCGGGTAAGCGCAGGTGAGGGGAGAGGACGTGCCGTAGCCGGTCATGTAGATCGCCTCAGCCCGCGTTCCGCGAAAGCACCTTGGCGCTCATCGCGTTGTAGCAGCCAGGACGTACAGCGTGGGCCCGCGCGCGACGAGCCCGCGCAGGCGCGTGGTGGCGCGGCCTCACTTGAGCTTTCCGGCGAGGTCCCTCGAGCCACCTTCGACCAGGTGCGGTGCTCGGATTCGATGAGGGCGCGGAAATCCTCCGGCGAGTTGGCGACGATCTCGGCGCCGAGGTTCGCGCGCGCCCGCGCGTGGCGGGCCGGGTGGAGCCCCTTCACGGCGGCGGCGCAGTTGCGGCGGACGTCCTTCGGCACGCCGGCCGGCGCGACCACGCCGTACCAGGTGTCGGAGTGGTAGCCCTTCACCGTCTCGCCGATGGTGGGGATCTCGGGGTTGCTCTGCGCGCGCTTGCTGCTCATGATCCCGATCGCGTTGAGGCGGCCGTCCTTGATGAGCGGCTGCAGCGGCAGCAGCCCGTCGGAGGCGAGCTGCACCTGCCCGGCGAGCACATCCTGGCGGGCCTGCGTGGAGCCCTTGTAGGGCACGTGCACGACGTCGATGCCGGCCATGGAGAGCATCAGCTCCATGTTGAGGTGGGTGGCCGAGCCCGTTCCCGCCGAGCCGTAGTTGAGCTTGCCGGGGTTCTTCTTCGCGTAGTCGATGAGGTCGCGCGTGGTCCTGAAGCCGGTGGACGGGTGCGCGACGATCATCTGGTGGGTGTTGGCCATGACGGTGACGGGGTCGAAGCTCTTCACCGCGTCGTAGGTCTTCTTGTCCGCGTGCAGCAGCGGGTTGATGACCAGGGCCGGGCTCACGGCGAGGAGCGTGTAGCCGTCCGGCGCCGCCTGCAGCGCGGCCTCGGCGCCCACGAGCCCGCCGGCCCCGGGCTTGTTCTCGATGATGACCGGCTGGCCGAGCTCGCGCGTCATCGCCTCGGCCATGGTGCGCGCGAGGGTGTCGCCGGTGCCGCCGGCGGCGAGGGGCACGATGATCTTGATGGGGCGGGTAGGGAAGGACTGCGCGAGGGCCGCCGTGGGCAGCGCGAGCGCGACGAGGGCCGCGGCGACGAGCGCGCGGCGAAGCGGGAAACGATTCAATTTCTCCTCCGTGGGTGGGGCCGGGCGCGGTGGGGGGGGAGTGCTTGGGAGTGTAGGGCCGTGGCGCGGGTGTCATCGCGGCGCGAGAGAAGGCTTTGCAACCATGAGCCACACGATGGCGAGCACCGCGGCGAACGCCGGGATGCCGAGCAGGAACCAGCGGCGGAAGAGGGCGTGGTACGCGGCGGGCAGCGGTGTGCCCTCGCGCTCGGCCCGGCGCGCGAGATCCCGCATGCGAAGCTGGAGGGCGACCACCGGCAGCCAGCACAAGCCGGTGACGACGTAGAGCACCAGGAGAGCGCCACCCACCCCGAAAGGACGGGCCAGACGAGGTGCGCCAGCGCTACGCGCCGGTGACGGGCTGGGCAGCGATCACCGCGGGTGGCGGTGAAGACAAAGTCCGCGATCACGACGACGCCCGCGGTGTGCGCCACCACCTTCGCGTCGTTCGTGCGGTGCGCCATCAGCATGAAGAAGGCGATGCCCGGGGCCGGTGCCGAGCAGCACCGTGGCGCCGATCACGTGAAGCCACCGAATCCGTCCAGCATCAGCGTTCCTCCAGCAGGGGCGGTCGCGACGACGGCAGCCAGGGCGGCCGGCGACCTTCACGAAGGGCCGAGCCGGGTCGAGGCCGCAAGCCGGGTGAGAAGCGTGCCGGCGGCGAGGTAGAGGACGGACACGCCGACCATGCCCAGGCAGGCGGCCCGCGCCCAGGGGCGCCGGAGCACGGCGAGCCCCAGGGCGACGTCGACGAGGGCGCCGGCGACGACGACCGCCTTCGCCAACGGGACGGGCATGGCGCTCTCGCGCAGGGTGCGTGCCGCGCGCTCCACGTCGGCGATACCGATGACGCCGGAGGCGATCCAGAAGGCGGCGAGCGTGGCGACGAGCACCGGCAGGAGGAGCTGCAGGCGCGCGCTCACCCGCTCCTGCGCGCCCGCGGGCCGGGCGGCCAGCAGTTCGTCGAGGCTCGCGAGGGGGCGGCCGCGATGGGCCTCGAGGGGCGCGGGATCGCCGATCACCTCGGCCTCGAGCGCGCGCACGGCCGTCGTGCGAAGCGGGGAGCGCCAGCCCAGGTGTCCGAAGGCGTCGGCGAGGCGCGACACGAGGGAAACGAACCCATCCGGAAAGGCGACGACGACGCGCGGCGGCGGCACGCCCAGCCACGCACGGATCCTCGACACGACCTCGCGCAACGGGTGGGGCGCGTTCTCCACGACGTCGTACGCGGTTCGCGAGGGAATGGAGCCCTCGGCGGCTTCGACGACGACGCGCGCCACGTCGTCGAGCGCGACGCACTGCACGCGCTTGTCCGGCAGGGCGATCGGCTGCACGACGGGGAAGGCCGCGAGCGACCGCAGGAGCGTCGAGCCGCCCCAGGCCTGCGCCCCGAGCACGAGGCCGGGACGCAGGATCACCCAGTCGCCGCCGCTGCGCCGGATCGCTTCCTCCGCCCGCGCCTTCGTGCGCATGAAGTCCGTCGTGGCGTCGGCCCGCGCGCCGGGCGCGGAAACCTGCACGAGGCGGATCGCGCCCGCGGCCGCGCACGCCTCGGCGAGCGAGGCGATGGCGACGTGATGGACGCGCTCGAGGTCGTCCCGCGGCCCGTCCTGCAGGGCGCCGGCCGCGTTCACGACGGCGTCGACGTTCGCGAGGAGGGGGCCCCAGTCGGCGGCCGTGCGCAGCCGCGCGAGATCGGCGCACACCCAGGCGATGGAAGGCAGCACGCGCGGGCCGATGGCGGGGTCGCGCCCCAGCCCCGTGACCTCGTGTCCCGCGGCGCGCAGCGCGCGGGCGAGGGCGATGCCGATGAAGCCGTAGGCGCCGAGGACGAGGACTCGCATGCGGGGGCGGACGGGAAGGGGCGCCGTCATTATCCCCGCGTTTACAACCGGGGGTCCGGGCTCTATCCTGAGGGCCCAGGCGGCACTTCGGTGCCGCCTTCAATTTCCGGACCCGAGGCGACTGGCCCATGACCCACCGATGAGCGCGACCGCACCGGCCCCTTCGGCCCTCGCTCCGGCCGCCGCACCGGAGCCGTACCTCGTCCTTTCGGGCATCCGCAAGACTTTCGGCGCGTTCGTGGCGCTCAAGGACATCGACCTCCAGATCCAGCAGGGCGAGTTCGTCTGTTTCCTCGGCCCCTCGGGCTGCGGCAAGACGACGCTGCTGCGCATCATCGCCGGCCTGGAGAAACAGACCTCGGGCACCATCCGCCAGGGCGGGCGCGACATCTCGGCCCTCGCGCCGACGAAGCGCGACTACGGCATCGTCTTCCAGTCCTATGCGCTCTTCCCCAACCTCACGGTCTTCGACAACGTCGCCTACGGCCTCGTGAACCGGCGCATGCCGGCGCGCGACATCGAGGCGCGCGTGGCGGAACTGCTGAAGCTCATCGGCCTTCCCGGCGCCGGCCCGAAGTACCCCAATCACTTGTCCGGCGGCGAGCAGCAGCGCGT
Organism: Betaproteobacteria bacterium; assembly: GCA_016711875.1. Lineage (GTDB taxonomy): Bacteria > Pseudomonadota > Gammaproteobacteria > Burkholderiales > Usitatibacteraceae > FEB-7. The sequence goes on from JADJSD010000014.1 coordinate 3,780, forward strand.
GGCCCTCGCGCGGGCCCTCGCCACCTCGCCCGGCCTGCTGCTGCTCGACGAGCCGCTCTCGGCGCTCGACGCGATCGTGCGCGCGCACCTGCGCCACGAGATCCGCGCCCTGCAGCGCCGGCTGGGCGTCACGACCATCATGGTGACCCACGACCAGGAGGAGGCCCTCACCATGGCCGACCGCATCGTCGTGATGAACCACGGCGTGATCAACCAGGTCGGCAGCCCGCTCACCGTCTACCGCGAGCCGGCGACGCCCTTCGCGGCCCACTTCGTCGGCAAGGCCAACACGCTCGGTGCCGTGATCGAGGCCCCGGGGCTTCTTCGCATCGGCGAGCGCATCGTCCCGTGCGCGGGCGCCACAGGGCAGGCAGGCCGGGCGGTGCGCCTTTTCCTGCGTCCGGAGGACGTCGTGCCGAGCTGGATGGCCGCCCCGACGGACGAGCTCGTCGATTCGACCATCGAGAAGGTCGACTTCCACGGCTCCTACTGCCTGGCGACCATCGCGATTCCCGGGCTGGGACAGCCGATCACCATGTTCCTCACGCTCAACAGCGTGGGCGACCGGGGCCTGCGCGGAGGCAGCCCGCTGCAGGTTCGCATCCTGGGGACCGCATCCGGGTCTTCGATCCGTGAGTGCCGTCCTGCCGCCCACGGCTGCGGTCGTCATCGTGGGCGGCGGCATCCTCGGCTGCAGCATCGCCTGGCACCTGGCGCGCAAGGGCCAGCCGGACGTCGTCGTCCTCGAGCGCAACGACCTGGGCTCCGGCGCCACCTCGCGCTCGGCGGGGCTCGTCGCCCGCGGGCGGTTGCATGCGCCCACCCTGGCGTTGGTGCGCCGCACCCGCGAAGCGATGGCGGAACTCGAGGCGGGGCTCGGGGAGCCCGTGGGATTCCGCCGGGTCGGCAGCGTGCGGGTCGCCTCCAGCGAGGAGCGCGCGGCCGAGCTCGCCACGATGGACGGTTGGCTTGCGGACTCGGGCGTCGCGGTGCGTTCCCTCGATGCCTCCGGCGCCCGCTCGCTGGTCCCGTGGCTCGACGCCTCGCAAGCCCGCCGCATCTCGTACGTCGAGGACGACGGCTATGTCGACGCCTACCAGTTCGCGAGCGCCTATGCCCGGGCGGCCCGAGCGCTCGGCGTCCGCTTCCTCGTGCGCACCGGCGTGGAAGGCCTGCTCATCGCCGGCGGCCGCGTGACGGGCGTACGCACGAGCACGGGGAACATTCACGCCGGGGCGGTCGTCGACGCGGCCGGCGCGTGGGGTATCGGCATCGCGGAAGGTGCCGGGCACGCGCTCGGTACGGCGCCCGTGCGCAGCCATTACTGGATCACCGCGCCGCAGCCGGACTGGCCGCGCGAGCATCCCATCGTGTACCTGCCGGATGCGCGGGCCTACGCACGGCCCGAGGTGGGCGGCCTGCTGCTGGGCGTGCAGGAGCCGCGATCGCGCACCTACGACGCGCGCCGGCTGCCGGCGGACATTGCCGACTTCCCGCTTACGGATCCTGACGACGACTTCACGGTGCTCGCCGACAACGCGCCGGCGCTTCGCCCGTACATCCCGGACCTCGATCGCCTGCCGCTCGCGCACCACATCACGGGCCTGTCGACCTACACGCCGGACGGTCGTTTCCTCATCGGTCGGGCGGGGCCGCAGGAAGGCTTCTTCGTGGCCGGCGGCTGCTGCGGCACGGGCGTGTCGGCCTCCGGTGGCATCGGCGAGGCGCTCGCGGGCGTGGTCCTGGGCGAGGCGCCCGCGGCCGACCTCGCGGATTTCCGTCCGGAGCGTTTCGGGGCGATCGATCCGTACGGCGAGGCGTTCCGCAGGCGCTGCGCGGCCACGCGCGCGCCGGCAAGCTGCGGCAGGGCTAGCGCCCGAGCGCGAGCAGCAGGATGCCGAGGCCACCACGGCGGAGGCGACGACGCGCCGGGCGCCGAACGGCTCCTTCAGGAAGATCACCCCGAGGATCGCCGCGAAGATGACGCTGCTTTCGCGCAGCGCCGAGATCTGCGCCATCGGCGCGAGCGTCATCGCGTGCACGACGATCGTATAGCCGAGCAGCATGAGCGTGCCGCCGGCGAGCCCGTGCTTCCAGTGCCGGCGCACCGCCACCGTCACCGCGCGCCCGCGCTTCGCGTAAGCCACGGCGCACACGACGACGCCGGTGAGAAAGCTCAGGGTGGCCACGTAGCCCATGGCGTTGCCGCCCCGGCGCACGCCCAGCCCGTCGATCACCGTGCTAGATGGCGATGGTGAGGCCCACGCCGCAGGCCCACATGAGGTCGCGTTGTGGTGCTTTGACGCGTCGCGACGCCAGGCGAGGGCGAAGATGGCCGCCGAGATGAGCGTGACGCCCGCGATGCCGAGCAGGGTCGGGATCTCGCGCGCGACGATGGCCGAGATCGCGAGCACGATGAGCGGCGCGAGGCCGCGTGCCACGGGGTAGGCGAGGCTCAGGTCGCCGCGGTAGGCCTTGATGAGGAAGTAGAAGTAGGTGCAGTTCACGACCCAGGAGGCGAGCAGGTACGGCCAGCTCTCCGGCGCGGGGAGCCCGGCCCACGCGATGATGCCGAGGGCCACGGCCATGTTGGGCACCTTCATGATCGCCATGGCAACCAGGCGGTCGTCGCCCGACTTCGCGATGAGGTTCCAGCCCGCGTGCATGAGCGCCGCCAGGAGCACGAGGGCGAGGGGCAGCGGCTCGAGCGTCATCGCGGCGCCGCGTCCGGCAGGGAAGGGCCCATCGCGATCAGAAGCGGTCCGGCGAATAGGGCGACGGATCGATGAACGGCCTGCGGCCGGCCACGAGATCGGCGACGAGGCGGCCGGTGACCGGACCGCTCGTCATGCCGTTGTGCCCGTGCCCGTAGGCGACGACGAGGCCAGGCAACCCTCGCGGCGACCCGATGGCGGGCAGCGAATCCGGCAGGCAAGGGCGGTGCCCCATCCATTCGGTGAACTTCTCCGTGCGTACGGCCGGATAGAGCTCGCGAACCTGTTCGAGGAGGCGGCGCGCACGGCGGAAATTCGGCGGCGCCTCGAGGCCGGCGAACTCCACCGTGCCCGCGACCCGCAGGCCGCCTTCCATCGGCGTCGCGTAGTACTTGCCTTCGGAAACCGCGACGGGAACGCGCGGGGTCACGCCGGCGTCCTGGATCGTCACGTGGTAGCCGCGCTGCGTCTCGAGCGGGATGCGCACGCCCAGGGGTGCGACCAGGGGCGTCGACCAGGCGCCCGCCGCGACCACCACGCGGTCCGCCTCGATCTCCCGCCCGCCTTCGAGCACCACGCGCAGGGTGCCCGACGGGCCGCGCGCCAGCGTACGGACGGACTGCTTCTCGATGCGACCGCCGTCGGCGACGAATTGCGCTGCGAGCACCTGCACCAGGCGGTACGGGTTGGAGACGTAGCCGTGGTCCGGGATCAGCATCGCGTGGGTGAATTCCGGGGCGAGCGCCGGCTCGATCTCGCGCAGCTCCCCGCCCTGCACCGGCCGGCACTCGCCACCGCGGTCGGTCCGGATCTTCCAGTCCGAACGGCTCGACTCGAAAGCCTTCCGGCTGCGATACACATTGAGGGTGCCCGAGCGGTGGATGAGGTCGCCGCAGCCGGCATTCGACACGAGCGGCGCGTAGCAGTCGTACACATGGCGGTGCAGCGCCCGCAGCCCGTCGGCGATCTTCGCCACGCGGGCCGGCCGCGCGGCGAGGGTGAAGCGCACGAGCCAGGGAAAGACCCGCAGGAAGTAGGCGGGCCGGATCGTGAGGGGGCCCTCCGGGTCGGAAAGCCAGCCGGGAATCTTTCCGAACACGCCCGGCATGGCGATGGGGATGCAGCTCCCGGGGCTGAGGGCGCCGGCGTTGCCCATGGAGGTGCCCTCGCCGGGGCCGTCGCGATCGAGCAGCAGCACTTCGTGGCCCTCGCGACGCAGGTACGACGCGCACGACACGCCGACGATGCCGGCGCCGACGACGACCACGGGGCGCGCGGTCACGGGGCCCGCCAGGCTTGCGTGCGCCGGTGCAGGCCGCGCGTGAGCAGGTAGTGCAGGACGCGCGCCGCCACGCAGGTGCCCGAGATGACCACCGCCATCGCGATCGCCTGCGCGAACTCGCCCGCGTCGTCCATGTTGAGCACCGCGACCGACGCGAGGCTCGTGTGGGTGGAGTAGAGGAAGACGACGGCCGAGACGGTCGTCATCGCGGCGAGGAAGTAGTAGACCGAGACGTCCAGGATGGCGGTCATCGTGAGCGGGACCGTCACCCGCCAGAGCGTCCGGTACCGCGGCGTCTGCAGGGAATCGGAAACCGACTCGAAGTCCGGGTCGACCTGCTTGAGGGCGGTGAGCATCGTGAAGTGGGTGACGGAGTAGTAGTGGATGATCGTGACCAGCACCAGGATCGTCATGCTGCCGTACAGCACGCCGAGGGGGTTGCCGGGCTTGTTGAAAAAGAAGATGTACGCGAGGCCCAGCACGAGGCCGGGGACGGCCATCGGGGTGACCGCGAGCGCCTGGATCAACTGCCGCACGCGCGGCAGGTCGCGGCTCTTCTCGACGAGGTAGGCGCCCAGGAACACGATGATCGTCCCCGCCACTGCGGTGCAGGTGGCGAGCGTGAGGCTGTTGCGGTACGCCTGCCAGCCGCCGCCGGCCGCGAGGTCGAAGTTGTAGTGCTTGAGCGTGAGGCCGAGGTTGTAGGGCCAGAACTTGATGAAGGAACTCGCGACGGCCACGGCGAGAACGCCGACGATGCAGAGCGCGATGGCCGCGCAGGCGAGGAACACCGCGGTGTCGAAGGCGCGCCGCGGGGCGGGCTCGTAGGGCACGGCGCGGCCGGACATCATGGCAACCTGCCTGCGCTGGACCAGTCGCGTGAAGAGGAACGTGAGCGCCGCCGCCGCGAGCAGCAGCACGCTCACCACCGAGCCCATCTCGAAGTTCTGCTGGCCGACGACTTCCTTGTAGATGTCGGTTGCCAGCACATTGAAGTTGCCGCCGATCACCTTCGGGATGCCGAAATCCGTGATGGAAAGCATGAAGGAGACGCTCGAGGCGCTGGTGAGGCCGTACTTCGCCGCGGGCAGAGTGATCGTGAGGAACACACGCAGGCGGCTCGTGCCCAGGGACTCGGCTGCCTCGAAGTGGCGGCGGTCCGCGAGCCCGAGCGCCGTGCTGATCACGATGAAGGTGTGCGGGAAGTGCGCGAAGGTCATGCCGATCACGATCCCGATGGGCCCGTAGATGGACTGGCCCATGAGAAGGTCCTTCAGGATCCCCTGGTTGCCGAAGAGCTGCACGAGCGAGAGCGCGAAGAGCAGGCTCGGGGTGAGGAGGGGGATCAACGCGATGCCGCGGAAGAGCCCCTGGAGGGGCATGCACGAGCGGTGGATGCCGTAGGCGTAGAGGAAGGCGAGGGGGATCGTGACGGCCGTGCTCGCCACGCCGATCACCAGCGTGTTGGCGATCGATTCCATCGGCGCGGCGCTGGAGAAGTAGAGCGCGTAGTTCGCGAGGCCGACGAAGCGGCCGCGGGCGTCCTGCAGGCTCTTCACGACCATCAACGCGAGCGGCACGGCGAGGCCCAGCACCAGGAACGCCGCGATCGCGAGCGTGAGGCCCTTCATGCGCAGGGCGCTGAAGTCGACCGCGGAGGCGGCGGGAGCGGGAAGCGGTGCGGAGGACATGGGGGTCGTGGAAATCGCGGCGACCCGGCGCCGAGGGGGGGGAGCCGGGCCGCCGGGCGGGCGGGGATGCTACTTCTTCTGCGGATCGGCCTTCGAGCCGTAGCGCTTCTCCCACTCGGCGAGGATGCGGGCGCGGTTCTTGGCCGCCCAGGCGAAGTCCTGCTTCATGATGCGCTCGTCCATGTTCTTGTCCAGGTGCGCCAGCGGCTTCGCGAAGCCGGGAATGGCGGCGATGGCGCGCGTCGACCCGTAGAGCCGGTTGGCTTCCTCGGTGACGCCCCAGTCCATGAGGCGCCGGGCGGCCTCCGCCTTTTTCGTGCCCTTGATGATGGCCATGGCATTCATGTCCCAGCCCAGGCCGTCCTTCGGCATGATGACGTCGATGGGCGCGCCTTCTTCCTTCAGGCGGGAGCCGCGCACGTCGAAGCCCAGGCCGATGAGGTATTCGCCCTTTGCGGCCACGGCCGCGGGCGCGGACCCCGAGTGCATGTAGCGCGCCACGTTCTGGTGCAGCGCATCCATGAACTTCCAGCCCTCGGCCTCGCCGTAGAGCTGCAGCCAGGCGGAGACGTACATGAAGCCCGTTCCCGAGGAAGCGGGATGGGACATGACGACCTGGCCCTTGTAGGCGGGGTTGGCGAGATCCTTCCAGGTGGCGGGCTTGGGCGCGTTCTTCTTCTTCGCCTCGGCCTCGTTGAAGATGATCGCGCAGATCCAGCCGGAGTTGCCGAGCCACTTGGGCGGGTTGGCCGGATCGCGGAACTTGGGCGAGAGCTTCTCGAGGCCCTTGGGCGCGTAGGGCGCGAGGAGGTCCATGTCCTCGAGGACGAGCAGGCTCGTCACCGCGAGGCCCCACACCACGTCGGCGCGCGGGTTCTCCTTCTCGGCGATGAGCTTGGCGGTGACCACGCCGGTGGAATCGCGCACCCAGTTGAGGGTGATGTCGGGGTTGGCTTTCTCGAAGGCGGCCTTGTAGGCCTTCAGGTCGTCGTTCTCGTACGCCGTGTAGACCGTGAGCTCCGTGGCGGCGAGGGCGGCTGGCGCGACGGCGAGCGCGAGGCACGCCAGCAGGGAACGAATGAAACCGGATACTGCGAACCGACGAATGCCTTCCCGCATGTGCCGCCTCCCGAAATCTGTTCTGGTGGTTGGACCTCGTTGCCGAGCGCCTCGGTGTCGCATCGCGGGCGTCGTGCCGGTTCTGTATACCACGGCGGTCGGCCCCTGTCTCGAAGGCCGGGGGCGTCCGTGGACGGGCGCCCGGCTGTGCCAGAATCCCGGAATACAAGAACCCGCCGGATCGTTTTCCGTCCGTGTCACGCGCCCTCCTACTCGCCGCCGCGCTGCTCGCGTGCGTGCCCGCCCTCGCGGCGGAGCCACCGATGCGCCGGCTGTCCGTCGTCCCCAAGGGCGAGGGGTACGCGTGCGAATCCGAGATGGTGATCCCGGTGCCACCCGCCCTCGCGTGGGAGGTCATGACGGACTTCGACTCGATGGCCCGCTGGGTGCCCAACCTGCGCTCGAGCCGGGTGCTCCGGCGCGAGGGCGCCGTGGTGACCATCGAGCAGGTGGGCATCGCGCAGTTCGGGCCGCTCTCGTTCGACTTCACGATGGAGCGGCGCCTGGAGCTCGAGCCGCCCACGGGCATCGCCGCGGTGCAGACTCGCGGCACGCTCAAGCCCTACCAGTCGACGATCCGCCTCGCGCCGGACCAGGGCGGCACGCGGCTCACCTACCGCGTGGACATCGAGCCGGGGCTCCTGGTCGGCGCGATCCTCTCGAAGGAATTCATCGAGCACGAGCTGCGCGAGCAGTTCGGGGCGATCGCCGGGGAGATGGTCCGGCGCGACGCCGCGCGCACCGCCACGGCCTCCGGCGGCAATCTCCCGGCCGCGCCGCGCTGATCCCGGCACGCCGGATTCAGGGGGCGTCGGCGAGCAGTCCCGGGTCGCGCCCGCTCGAGGGCAGGTGCATGCGCCGGCCGTGGGGCGGGATGAAGAACTCCTGGAAATAAAGGGGCGTGCCGCCCGCGGACCACGCGAACGCCTCGAGGTGATTGCCCGTCGTGCCCCGCTTCACGCCCACTTGCTTCGCGACGTCGTCCGGCAGGCGCGTCACCGACAGGAACTGCTGCACCGCGCCGATGGCCTGCCCGGCGTGCCGCCAGATGATGTCCTTGAAGTTCTCGCCGTCGAGCTTCCTCGCGGGCAGCTCCGCGAAGACCGGCAGCACGTCCGGCCGCACGTAGATGCGGCTCACCAGCCGGAACTCGTCGCCGATGTGCATGAGGCGCTCGATCATGAGGATGCGCCCGGCGCCCAGGACCTCGGTCCACGGGCCCCGCGTCGTGACCTCGGCGCGCGAGAGGAACTGCGAGCGCACCGGCAGGTAGTCGTGGCCCGAGTCGTCCACGAAGCGGCAGTGCAGCGGGAATTCATGCGCCGATGGCCGTGGGCGCGACGAAGGTGCCGTGGCCGCTTCGCCGCACGATGATGCCTTCCTCCACCAGCAGGCGAAGGGCGCGCTGGATGGTGCCCAGGGCGATCGGCAGGTGCGCGGCGAGGTCCTGTTCGTTCGGCAGGCGCGTGCCCGCGGGCCATTGGCCCGTGTTGACCGCGTCCACCACGGCGTCGCGCAGGGCCACGTACTTGGGCAGGCCCGGGCGGGCGAAACGGCCCAGGCGGGTCGCGAGGCCCTGCGGATCGGCGGCGGTGGCGGAAGGGGGCGGGGTTCGCATGCGGATCGGCGGAATATAGCGCGGACGGGACGGGTTGACGCGGCCGGTCGTTTTTCGTAACTATATAGCAATGAAGAGATAGGCCCCCCCTTCCCGAGGAGATGCCGTGCCAAGCCAGAACCTGCTCGTGATCATGTCGGACGAGCACAACCCCAAGGTCACCGGGTACGAGGGGCATCCGGTCGCCGAGACGCCGAACCTCGACCGCCTGGCCGCCCGCGGCACTCGCTTCGACGCCGCCTACACGACGAGCCCGGTGTGCATCCCCGCGCGCGCGGGCTTCGCCTGCGGCAAGTACATCCACCAGATCGGCTTCTGGGACAACGCGGACGCCTACGACGGCACCGTGAAGAGCTGGCACCACGAGCTGCGCGCGCGCGGCCATCGCGTCGTCTCCATCGGCAAGCTACACTTCCGCCTGCCCGGCGAGGACCACGGCTTCACCGAGGAACAGGTCCCGATGCACATCATCGAGGGCAAGGGCGACCTCATGGGGCTCGTGCGGGACGACCTGCCCCGGCGCGGCGGCGCGAAAAAGATGGCGGCCATGGCCGGGCCGGGCGAGTCGCCGTACACCTTCTACGACAAGGAGATCTGCTCGCGGGCCCAGGTGTGGCTGCGCGAGGAAGGCCCGAAGGACGACGGCAAGCCCTGGGTGCTCTTCGTCTCGTTCGTGGCGCCGCACTTCCCGCTCACCGCGCCACCGGAGCACTTCTACCGGTTCTGGAACCGGGACCTCGGCATCCCCAAGCTCTACGCGCGCGAGGAGCGGCCGCACCATCCTTACGTGGAGGACTACCGCAATTCGTTCTGCTACGACGACTACTTCGATTCGCCGGAGCAGGTGAAACGCGCCCTCGCGGGCTACCTGGGCCTCGTGCGCTATGTGGACGAGAACATCGGCAAGGTGCTCGCGGCGCTGGAGGAGGCGGGCCTCATGGCCAACACGCGCATCATGTACACGAGCGACCACGGCGACAACCTGGGCTCGCGGGGCCTGTGGGGCAAGTCGACGATGTACGAGGAGATCGCCCGGGTGCCGCTCATCATCGCCGGCCCCGGCATCCCCGAGGGCAAGCGCGTCGCCACGCCCGTGAGCCACGTGGACGCCTATCCGTTCATCCTCGAGCGCGGGCGTCCCGTTCGCGTCCGCGAAGGACACGCATCCGGGCCACGACCTCGCGAGGATCGCCGGGGCTTCAGCCGGATCGCACCGTGCTCTCCGAATACCACGGCATGGGCTCCACGACGGGCGCCTTCATGATCCGCGTGGGCCGGTACAAGTACGTGCACTACGCCAGTACCCGGCGCAACTCTTCGACCTGGTGTCGGACCCGGAGGAGACGAAGGACCTCGCGCCGGATCCCTCGCACGCCCGCATCGTGGCCGAGTGCAAGGCGAAGCTGCTCGCGATCTGCGACCCGCAGGAGGTCGACCGCCGCGCCAAGGCGCGGCAGGCCGAGCTGCTCGAGGCGAACGGCGGCCGGGAGGCCGTCATCGCCCGCGGCGACCTGGGGTTCACCCCGGCGCCCGGGTTCGCGGCCGATTTCCAGTAGCACCCATTCCAGAAAAAGACCTGAGGAGAAACCGGAGATGAAACTGCTACGTGGTGCCGCGCTCGCGGCTGCGGTCCTGTTGGCCCCGGGCCTCGCGCTCGCGCAGGCCTGGCCGGCGAAGCCCATCAAGATCAGCGTGGCCACACCCGCGGGCGGGGCGTCGATTTCGTCGCGCGCACCGTGGGACTGCGCCTGTCGGAGGTGTTCGGGCAACCCGTGGTCGTCGAGAACCGTGCAGGCGCGAGCGGGGCGATCGGCGCGGCGGCCGTGGCCTCGAGCGCGCCGGACGGCTACACGCTCCTCCTCGCCTCGCCGGCCGAGGTGGTGGTCGGCCCGGTCTCGGGGCAGAAGGTTCCCTACGACACCGCGCGCGATCTGACGCCCATCACGCTCGTGGGCGAGACGCCGCTCGCGATCTTCGCGCACCCCTCGGTCGCGGCGAAGGACCTTGCCGAGCTCATCGCCGACGCGAAAAAGGACGCCTCGAAATACTCGTACGCGACGCCGGGCGGCGGCAGCACCATGCATTTCGCCGGCGAGTCGCTCAACGCCCTCGCGGGCATCTCGATCCTGCACGTGCCGTACAAGGGCGCGGCCCCGGCCGTGACGGACGTGCTCGGCGGACAGGTGCCCTGGGGATCGTCGGCATGCCGCCCGTCGTGCAGCCCACGAAGGCGGGCAAGCTGAAGATGCTGGCGGTGACGAGCACGAAGCGCTCGCCGACGCTGCCCGACGTGCCGGCCGTCGCTGAGATCAAGGGCATGGAGGGCTACCGGTTCACCAACTGGATGGGCCTGTTCGCCCCGGCGAAGACGCCCCCGGAGGCCATCGACCGCCTCGCCAAGGAGATCGCGAAGATCGTGCGCGAGCCGGCCGTGAAGGAGAAGCTCCTCTCGCAGGGCGTGGTGGGCGAGGGCAACACCCCCGAGGAATTCGCCGCGTTCCTGAAGAGCGAGTCCGCCGTCTACGGGAAGATCGCGAAGGAACGGAACATCCGCTCGGGGAACTGAGGCGCGGGCTCAGAAGAGCTGGCGGGTGAAGGTGCGCGAGCCGGCCGTCCCGTCGGAAGCACTGGGCCTCATCGACATAGGCGGAGGCGAAGGCCGAAGCCTGGACGGCGAAGGCCAGGGCGGGAAGGACTCTCGCGATCTTCAGCATGGCCTCCTCGGGGGGCGGGGCGGGTGCTAGCGCACGCGCCAGGCGCCGAGTCCGGACACGTGCACGCCCATCGCGAGATCGCCGGCGGGCTGGCCGGGGAACACTTCGTGCAGCATCCCGAAGTCCGTGATTTCGTAGTCGAAAGGCGAGGTGCTGAAGGCGGGCGCCTCGGCGGACGGCGCATCGCGGCGAAGCGCTGGCCGCGTGGTCGCGGCACCACGCGTTCACGTCGGCCACGATGCGCGCGAAGTGCGGCTGCGTGAGGCGGGCCTGAAGGGGCGAAGCCCGGCAAAGGGCGTCCCGGTGAAGGACTGCGAATCGTCGGCGCGCAGGAAATAGGGCGACGTGGAGGGACCCCAGCGGCTGCGAGGCGAAGGCGTTTCTGCGTGTCGTGGGCGACGAAGGGGACGTAAGGGTCGACCGTGCCGAAGCGATTGTCGAAGATCGCGACGAGGAGGGCGAACACCTTGCGTGTCGTCCGGTCGCGGAAGTAGGCGAAGAGGGAGACCTGCCCGACGGGCTCGCGGGCCAGCGCCGTGCCGGCGGGGACGGTGCCGCAGAGCCGCGGGATCTCCACGTTCGCCTGCGGGATGAACTCGCCCGGCAGCGGGCCTCGAAGACCGGTTGCGGCGACCGGATTGTTGAAGGCGGATCCGGAGACGCGTGGGGCCACGCCGATGACGTCGCGCCGCGCAAAGGTGGCGGTGTCAGGTACGAGCCCGCATCGGCGCAGTGGAGCTGGAAGGCCGAACTCGTGTCGGGCGTGGCGTCCGCCGAGCGGGCCCGCTGCCCGGGCGCGCGGGGCTCAGGCACCGTGAGAACCGATGATCGGCTGGCCCCGGAGCGAGGCCACGGGCCAATCAGCCGGAAAGCGGCCGTAGTCGAAAGGCAGGCGTCGCGGCGATCGAGTCGGCGCCGAGGTAGCGCACCACGAGGTCGTGGCCACTCGTTCGGCATGGTCGGGTAGACCTGCGAGACGGGCTCGACGTTTTGCGTGACGAAGGCGCGGGCGAGGTCCGCCACGCATTCCAGCGCCTTGATGGCGGTGAGCACCGGGGCCGGGGGAGGCGGGGTGACGGAGCCGGACGTGCTCCCGCCGCCGCCCGAGCAACCGGCCACCGAGGCGGCCACGACGATGACGAGTATCCCGGCGCGTTTCACGAAGCGTGGGATGCCGCTCCCGCTCAGGAGTTCCGCGCCACCTTTCGCTTCGCGCCGGGCCGGGACGGGACGAGCCCCGCCAGCAGCGCCTCCACGTGCCGGGGCGGGAGATGCTTCGGCACCAGGTGGTTGGTGCCCG
>JADJSD010000015.1 GCA_016711875.1 Betaproteobacteria bacterium
GCCTGCTGCTGGGGTATCCCATCGCATACGGAATGAGCCGCGGCACGCCACGCTTCGCCACCGTGGCAACGCTCGCGCTCGCCATCCAGTTCTTCTCGATCTACGTGGTCAAGATGTACGGGCTCATGCTCGTTCTCGGCAACAACGGCATCGTGAACCGCCTGTTGCTCGCCTCGGGCGTGATCGATACCCCGGCGAAGCTCATGTACAACGAGCTGGGCGTCGCCATCGGGCTCGTGGCCTCCGCCCTGCCGCTCATGGTGTTCCCGGTCAATGCCGTGTTGCAGAACGTGAGCCGCCGCTACGACGAAGCCGCGCTGGGCCTGGGCGCCGGCCCCTGGCGAGTGCTTCTCTCGATCACCCTGCCGCTCAGCGCGCCGGGCATCGTGGGCGGCCTCGTGCTCGTCTTCGTCTTCTGCTTCACGGCCTATCTCACGCCGGCTCTCCTGGGTGGTGGCTCCTTCCGCATGATCGGCAACGTGATCTACGAGGAGGCGGTGGGACGCTTCAATTACCCGGTCGCGGCCACCGCCGCGGCGATCACGCTCGTGGTGAGCATCGTGGTGATCGTCGTGGTGAACTCGCTGGGAAGCCGACTCGCGGCCGGACACGGGCGATGAACCTTCGGGCCACGCGCGATCCGGTGCGCGACACCTTCATTGCGGTGGGCACCGTGACGCTGTTCCTCATGGTGGCGCCATTCGTCATCACCGTCTTCACCGCATTCAACGCAGGCACCGCGACGGTCTTCCCGCCGGAAGGATGGTCCCTGCGGTGGTTCGCCAACGTGTTCCGGCAGCGGGAGTTCGCCCACGGCTTCCTCCTGAGCGTGACGCTCGCGGTCGCATCGAGCGCCATCGCGATCACTTTCGGCACGCTGTCGGCGTTCGCGCTCAGCCGGCTGCAGTTCCGCGGGCGAGAGCTGGTCGACGGAATTCTCATGTCGCCGCTCATCGTGCCGCAGGTGATCATCGGTCCCGCCTTCCTCGTGTTCTTCGTCAAGCTGGACGGGTGGCCGCAGTTCGGCCGGTTGCTCGTGCTGCACGCGCTCATCACGCTGCCGTACGCGACGCGCGTGGTGCGGGCGAGCCTCGCGCGGGTCGACCCGCGCCTCGAGGAGGCGGCGATGGGGCTGGGCGCCTCCCGGCTGCAGAGCGTGCTGCAGGTGACGGTGCCGCAGATCCGCTCCGGCGTGTTCGTCGCGGTCTTCTTCTGCTTCGTGGTGTCGTTCGACAACTTCACGGCAACGGCTTTCCTTTGCACCGACGGAGGCACCCTCCCGGTCGAGATCTTCTTCTACATCGAGTCGCGCCTGGATCCCACGGTGTCCGCCGTGGCCACCCTGATGATGGTCGGCACCACCGCATTCGTCCTCGTCGCCGATCGTCTGGTTGGCATCAACCGGCTCACTTGAAGGCTTCCATGTCGCAAGTCGACGTCCGCATTTCCGGCATCTCCGTCGCGTACGGGGATACGACGCCCGTTCGCAACCTCTCCCTCGACGTGCGCAAGGGCGAGTTCCTGTCGCTGCTCGGCCCCAGCGGTTGCGGCAAGACCACCACGCTTCGAGCCGTCGCCGGATTCGTGCAGCCCTTCGAAGGCGACATCCTCGTGGGTGGGCGCTCGGTGCTCGGCATGGCGCCCAACCAGCGCAACATCGGGATGGTCTACCAGGATTACGCGCTCTTCCCCCACATGACCGTCGAGAGAAACATCGGATTCGGGATGAAGGCCCGGGGCGTGCCCGCGTTGGAGATCGCGCGCCGAGTCGCCGAGGTGATCGCCAAGCTGCAGCTCACGGGCCTCGGCCAGCGATATCCTGCCCAGCTCTCCGGCGGGCAGCAGCAGCGCGTCGCGCTCGCGCGCGCTGGTGATCAGCCCGTCGGTGCTGCTGCTCGACGAACCGCTTGCCGCGCTCGACAAGCAATTGCGGGCGGATATGCAATTCGAGCTCCGGCGCCTGCAGCGCGAGGTTGGCATCACCGCGATGTTCGTCACGCACGACCAGGAGGAGGCGTTGTCGCTCTCCGACCGGATCGCCGTGATGAACAAGGGAAAGATCCTCCAGGTGGACACGCCGCGCGCCGTCTACGACCATCCCGCCCATCGCTTCGTCGCGGAGTTCATCGGCGTGGCCAACTTCTTTTCCCGGCACGCTGCTCGGCTTTCGGAGGCGGCGAGCTGCAGCTCGACGGCCTGCCCGGGTGCTTTCTGCGTCGGGGACGGCGTGAAGCGGGCCCGGTCGAGATCCTCGTTCGCCCGGAGCACTTGCGCCTCGCCCCGGCGGCCTTCGCCACGGACGATGGCATGAACGCGCTCCCCGGGCGGATCCTGAGCAGCGTTTTCGTCGGCACCGGGAACAGGTACCAGGTGCAATTGGCCAACGGGAAGCCGGTGCGGGTCGATGTTCCGGTGGGCAGTGGAATCGACAGCGTGCCGGGCGACGAAGTGGTTCTCGGCTGGCGGCCGGAGGACGCGCGCCTGTTTCGCGGCGAGTGGCTCGAGCCGTGATCCGCCTGCTCCTCGCCAGCAATTCCGGGAATCCATTCCTTGCCCATTGCCGGGAGGAAGTGGCGCGATTCCTCGGCGGCGTGCGGCGCGTGAGCTACATCACCGCTGCCCGCCTGGGCGACGAGGATGCGCAGTGCGAGAAGGCGCGGCTGGCGCTCGCGCCCGTGGGTATCGCGGTCGAGCACGCACGCGCCGATGGCGACCTGACGCGGCGGATCGCCGATGCGGAGGCGGTGTTTTCCAGCGGCGGCAACACCTACGCGCTGATTTCGCGGTTGCACGCGCTCGGCGCTGTCGAGCCATTGGCGCGGCGCGTGCGCGAGGGGCTGCCGTACGTCGGCACGAGCGCCGGCACCAATATCGCGGGGCCGAGCATCCTGGCGACGAACGACTGGAACGTGGTGGGTGCCACGCGCTTCGATGCGATGGGACTCGTGCCGTGGGTCATCAACCCGCACTACAAGGAAACGGACATCGCCATGGCCGCCGGTAGCGAGACGCGCGACATGCGAATCGGCGAGTTCCTGGCGATGAACGCGCAGGCGGTGTTGGGCATTGAGGAGGGCACGGCGATCCGCGTCGAGGCCGGCATGGCCAACGTAACCGGTTCGGGACGCGCCAGGCTCTTCCGCCGGGGAACGGCGCCGGTGTGGTTCGGCCCCGGCGAGCAGGTTCCCTTGGACGTGAAGGAACGGCAGGATGCTTGAGTTCTTCGATCCCGCGACACTGGACGAGGCGGTGGCCCTGGGCGGCCGCTTCGGCGCCGACGCGAATTTCGTCGCGGGTGGCACGGACCTCGTGATCCAGATGCGCCGCGGTCGGCGCTCGCCGCAGCGACTGGTGAGCTTGCATCGCCTCACCGGCCTGGGCGCGATCGACGTGGGTGCCACGCGCGTGCTACTCGGGTCATTGGCCACGCATCGGGCCATGGAGCGGCACCCGGCCTTCGGAGGCGCGCTGCGCGCGCTGGTGGAGAGCGCCGAGGTGGTCGGTGGGCACCAGGTGCGCAACGTAGGCACGCTGGGCGGCAACCTGTGCAACGCCTCGCCCGCCGCGGACCTCGCGCCAATCCTTCTCGCGCTCGACGCGACGGTGCGCCTGCGCGGTGCCGGAGGAGCACGCGAGCTGGCCCTGGCCTCGTTCCTGCAGGGGCCGGGCCGCACGCTGCGAGCACCCGGAGAAGTGCTGGAGCACGTGTCGTTCGGAGCGATGCCCCCGCGCTCAGGCACTGCCTTCATCAAGTTCGGTCGCCGCCGCGCGATGGAGATCTCGTTGGTGGCCGTCGCCGCTGCCGTGACCCTGGACGCCTCCGGTCGCTGCACCGACGCCCGCATCGCATTGGGGGCCGTGGCACCGACCGCCATCCGCGTGCGGGAGGCGGAGGGGCTTTTGCGACGCGCGGCCGGACCCCGCCGTGCTGCGCGCCGCGGGACACGTGGCGTCACGCGTCTGCGAGCCCCTGAGCGACGTGCGGGCTTCGTCGGCCTATCGACGTCGCCTCGTCGAAACCCTGGTGGCGCGCGCCGTGGCGATGGCGGTCGAGCGCGCGTCGAGCGATGCCACATGAAGATCACGATCGCATTGACTGTGAACGGGCAGTCCTACGAGACGCAGGTCGAGCCTTCGGACACGTTGCTCGAAGTGCTGCGGGATCATTTCGGCCTGACGGGCACGAAGACGAACTGCCTCGAAGCCGAGTGCGGGGTGTGCACCGTGCTCATCGACGGAATGGCGGTGAACTCCTGCACGTTGCTCGCCGCGCAGTGCCGTGGGCGGGACGTGCTGACGATCGAGGGCCTGTCGAATGGGCAGGAGCTTCACCCGTTGCAGAAGGCCTTCATCGCCCATGGGGCCGTGCAGTGCGGATACTGCATCCCCGCCATGATCCTGAACGCGAAGGCGCTGCTGGACGAGAATCCGACGCCGGACGAGAGGCAGATTCGCGAGGCGCTTGCGGGCACCCTTTGCCGCTGCACGGGCTACCAGAAGATCGTCGACGCCGTGGCTGCCGTCGCGCGGGGCGAGTTCGCCGAGGGGGGCGCATGAGCGCGCATCGCACGGTGGGCAAGCGTCTCGCGCGCCTCGACGGCGTGGGAAAGGTGACGGGCGCCGCGCGATACGGGGTGGACCAGGCGATGGCCGGCATGCTGCACGGCAAGCTGGTGCGCAGCCCGCATCCGCATGCTCGCATCCGGGCGATCCATGTCGAGAAGGCGCTGGCGATGCCGGGCGTGCGCGGGATCGTCACCGCAGCCGACGTGCCGGCGAAGCGCTACGGTTCCTTCGTGAAGGACATGGAGGTCTTCGCCAGCGGGCACGTGTTGTACGTGGGCCAGCCCGTGGCCGGCGTGGCGGCAGGCACGCTCGCGCAAGCCGAGCGCGCGGCCGCTGCGATCGAGGTCGAGTATGAAGAGCTCCCGGCCGTGCACGACGTGGAGCAGGCATTGGCGCCGGGCGCGCCGCTCGTGCACGCGGGATGGCAGTCCTACCAGGCGATGCCGATCCTCAAGCGCGAGGGAAATGTCTCGAATCGCGCGCGGCTCGTCCTTGGCAATGTCGAGGAAGGCTTTGGGCGGTCCGCGCGTGTATTCGAAAACCGCTTCGTCACGAGCCTCGTGCATCCCGGGTATACCGAGCCGCGTGCCGCGCTCGCCGCCTGGGACGAGCGGGGCGAACTCGTCGTGTGGTCCAACACCCAGCTCCCCTTCGAGGCCCAGGCGACGCTCGCGGAGATCTTCCGGGTGTTGCCGTCGCGCGTGCGCGTCGTCGGCACGACCATCGGCGGTGGCTTCGGCGGCAAGCTGCGGCTGGGCGTCGAGCACTACGTGGCCGTCATGGCGCGCAAGACCGGGCGGCCGGTGAAGATGATCACGACGAGCGAGGAGGAGCTCATTGCCGCGAATCCACGGCAGCCGGTGGTGGTCGAACTGAAGACCGGAGTCGCCGCCGACGGGACGATCCTCGCGCACCAGGGGCGGATCCTGGTCGATACCGGCGCCACCTCCGGTTCGGGCGTGGGCGTGGCCTCGAGCGCCCACCTCATGATCGCCGGACCCTATCGCATCCCGAACGTCAGCCTCGAGGGCCTGTCGATCTACACGAACAAGACGCCGACGGGATCGTTCCGCGCGCCGTCGGGGCCCCAGGGCAACTTCGCGATGGAGTCGCAGATGGACATCATCGCGGCGGACCTCGGCATCGATCCGGTGGATCTACGGCTGCGCAACGCGCTGCGCGAAGGCGACATGGCGGCAAATGGACAAGTGGTGACGAGCGTGAGCCTGGAAGCGTGCTTGCGCCAGGCGGCACAGGCCATCGGATGGCACGACCGCAAGCCGGCGCCGGGCCGCGCCAAGGAATCGCATGCGGCTGGTGGACGACGACTTCGGGATCTTCGGGCGTGTACGTGAAGGTGAATCCGGACGGCAAGGTCGTGCTCAACACGGGCTGCACGGAGATTGGGACTGGCGCCCTGACCGGGGCGGCGCAGGTCCTCGCCGAGGACCCCCCCAGCTTCCATGCGCATGCGGTGGACCTTTCCGTGGATCCGGAAACCGGGGAGGTGACGGTGCACGATTACGTCGTGGCCCAGGACGTCGGCTTCGCCATCAACCCCACCTACATCGAGGGCCAGATCGAGGGAGGGGTCGCCCAGGGCCTGGGCCAGGCACTGAGCGAGGAGATCGTCTACGCGGACGGACGCGTCATGAACCCGAACCTGACCGACTACAAGATGCCGACGGCGATGGACGTGCCGCGCATCCGGTCCATCCTCATCGAAAGCCCCAGCGAGGTCGGGCCCTTCGGTGCCAAGGGCGTGGGCGAACCGCCGGCCATCGAGCCGCCCGCGGCAATCGCGAATGCCATCGCGGCGGCCACGGGGGCAAGGTGCCGTTCCCTTCCGATTACCGCGGAGAGGCTCCTGCTGGCGATGGATTCGCTGAAGCGATGAACGGTGATATCTGCGTGCGGGTCGAGCTTCACGGTGAACTGCGTGCAAAGCTCCCCGATCATCGCCCGGATGAACCTGTGACGCTCCGGAATGGGGCCACGATCCATGACTTGTTGCTCCTGCTCGGCGCGCGCGGCGAAACGTGGCTGGTAGCGGTCGATGGGCAGGTCGCCTCGCTCGAACGGGAACTTGGCGACGGCGAGGTCATCGACCTGTTTCCGGCGTTGGAGGGTGGATAGCCCGCCCGGGCTGGCCGCGAACGGGGCGGCATCAGGTGTCCTGGAGGCGTTCATCGAGCAGTGCCTTTCGCTAACCAGGCGTCTACACCACCCGGATCGTCTTCTTCTCCGGATCGATCTCCACCTGCGCCCCGTTCGCAATCGCAGCGGTGATGTCCTCGTCAAGACCGGCGAGCAAGGACTACGGATTCGCCGGCTTCCAGCCCTCGCCGTATCGCAGTTCGGCAAACGCGACGGGCTCGGCCCTGCCCGGCACGCGGACGACGTGCCAGAGGTGGTTGTACTCGTCCCTCGGATAGCAGCTGTTGTCGGTGCACGGAACGCAGGTGCTTCCTGGCTCGCATCCCTGGCCCGCTTTCGCGACGGGCACGCCCAGCTTGTTGAGGATCGCGTAGATGTTCTCGCTGTTGAGGGCGACCAGGGCGACGCTGCCGGGCGGGAGCTTGAGCAGGGCGTCCGAGATGGGCTCGATGGGCGCGCGCCTCGTCGTCTGGTCGTTGACCACCTGGCCATCGAGAGTCGAGCCCGGTGTGGGCAACTGAACGATCGGGAGGCGGGATGTCGCGGAGACTTCCTCCAGCATCTGCCGGGCCCGGGTGGTGTGGGACGCGAACAGGTGCGTGAACTTGATGCCGCGGACGGTCGGCGCGAGCAGCGCGGCTCGCTCCATGCCCTTCCGGGTGAGCGGAACGGTCGGCAGCTTGTTGTCCGATTCGGCGTGACGGACGATGAAGATGGAGACGGGCTGGTCCTGGGCCAATGCCGGCGCTGACATCCAGGGCGGCGCCAGCGAAGCGCACGCGAAGATCAGGGTGGAACGAATGCGGTTCACGTTCATGTTCGAGCCCTCCGTACCCCCACTTGCCTACAACACCCGGATCGTCTTCGTCTCCGGATCGATCTCCACCTGCGCCCCATGGGGTATCGCGGCGGTGATGTCCTCGTCGAAACCGGCGAGCATCGTGATGTCACCGTGCGCCGCGCCCTGCGCCAGGATCGGGTTCACGGTGTTGAAGACGATCGCGAGTGGCGCCTTGTCGCGCGAGCGCATCTCGTGAAGCATCCACGCGCTCGCGACGCCGCCCTTGGCTGTATCCAGGACGAGGACCTTCCCGACATACGACTGCCCCGCCAGCTTGTGCGCCGGCCGGGAGAAGACGCCGTCGATGCGGTTGAGATCGTAACGAGCCGAGAAGCCGTCGTGGGCGACCAGCGCCTCGCCGGTGACGGCGACACCCATCGCGTGGCGGGCGATGAAAAGCTTGCTCATGGGAGCCTCCCCGTTTCCGCCGCCGCGACGCATTCCTCCATCGTGGCGAGCATCGGCACGTAGCCGTAGCCGCCCAGGATGTTCACGATCTTGGCGCTGTTGGTGGCGAGGCGCTTCCAGCCGTTGGCCTCGGCGATCTCGCGCGCGTAGCTCTGGTAGAAGCACATGCCGGAGTAGACGGTGCCGCCCGCGGCCTCGATGCTCGCGGTGTAGCCGAAGCGATCCGCGTCGGGCTTCACCTGCGGGCTGGTGGTGGCGAGCAGCGGAATCCTGAACTTGCGGCCGACGCACAGCTGCGCGAGCGAGCGCAGCTCGTAGAGGAGAGCTGCGGCGCGGAGAACACGACCACGTCCACGTCCTTCTCCACCGCGTAGTGCTGGTGCAGGGCGACGATGTCGTTCTGCGTGACGCGGTAGCCGGGCAGGTTCGCGTCCGCCACGTCTTCCAGGCGCGAGGCCTCCGGCGTGATGCCGACGAGATGAAACAGGGCGGAAGAGCCGAAGCTCGCCATTGCCGCGCCGAAGTGCTTGAGCTCATCCGAGGTGGGCGCGCGGTCGAGGCCCTCCACGACGGGCACGGCCCAGTAGTTGCCCGCGAGCTTGCCGATGACGCCGCCGAGCGCGCCCCAGTCGTTGAGGGTGACGGGCGTCCAGTCCGTGCGCACGTGCAGCGTCGCGCGGCGGTGCGAATCGAGGTGGTAGCCGTAGCGTGGCGTGCGGCCGGTGAGGCCCGCGGAGAGCGCCGAGGGGCCGCCCTCGAAGTTGCTGCGCGCGCCGCACACGCTGTTGGAGTAGATGACCACGCCCGTGTCGCCGAAGGCCACGTGCTCGCCGCGCGTGGGCGCCTGGATCGTCTGGTAGTTGATGCAGGTGTCCGTCATGGAGACGCCCAGCTTCACGAAGGCGTCGATGGCGCGGCGCTCGAGGGCGAGCATCCAGTCCTGTTGCTTCAGCTGCTTCGCCTTGCTGAAATCCGTGCCGCGCGGGTCCGTGATGGTGGGGATGCGCACGGTGCGATCGCCCGGGCTGGTGGTGGTGGCCAGCCTCTCCAGCCAGCGCACGCCCGCCTCGCCCAGGCTTTCGGTATCCGCCATGATGTGGGCCTGCGTGACGGGGACCATGTCCTCCGCCCCGAAGAACGTGCCCACCTTCACCTGGTGTTGCATCGCGAGCTGGGGTACCTCGCCCAGGTCGCCGGCCAGCATGGCTTTCTCTTGGTCGTTCAGTTTCATGGTGTTCGAGTCGCCGGTGTGGCGAGGATGGGATTCATGGGAGATTCACGATGCGGGATGGACGAACAGGATAAACGATCCACCTCAGCGTTCCCCGCCCTTCGGCCCCCAGAAGACCACCCAGGTCTCGAAGTCGTCGGAGAAATCCTCGAAGCGGTGGGTGGCGCCGGCTTCGACGAAGAGCACGTCGCCGGGCGAGAAGGCGATCCGCTCCGCGTTCTTCACGAAGTGGCCCGTGCCGCGGATCACGAGATAAAGCTCGTCCTGGTCGTGCGGCGATTGCGGGTCGGCCCCGCGCGGCGCGTAGATCCCGACGCGCATCGTCCCGTGACGGATGGGGTAATGGAAGCGCCGGTCGGGCGGGTTCGCCGCGATGGCCGCGAGGATCTCGTCGTGGCGGCTGGTCCAGGGGGCGGGTTCGGTCATCGTTTCTCCTTGTCGACAGAATGGTGAGTGCGCGCCATGTGCGAGGCGAGCGCGCGCACGGCTTCGCGGACCTCGGGCGGTCCGAGCGCTTCGGCCTCTTCGCCCAGGGACAGCACGAGCCGCGCGGCCTGCTCCGGGTTCTCGATCGCCAACGTGACGCGCGCACGGCCTTGGCGGTCCGGCTTGCCCGCGGCGGCCACGGCATCGGCGGCGTAGCGCCCCAGTTCCGCGAGGCGGCGCCGGCCCTCCGCCGTTAGGCGCAATGTCGCCGTGCCGGGCCTAAGCCCCGCCTCGAACCGCTCGAGCGAATCGCGCCAGTGCCGCGCGAGGTCGAAGCCCTCGGGCCAGGCGAACGAACGGGAAAGGACCGTCATGTCGCGGATGCCGGTCACCTTGAACGTGAGCATCCGCGCGCCCGTGCGCCCCGCGAGGTACCACGTGCCCGCCTTCAGCACGAGGCCGATGGGGTCCACGGTGCGGCGCTTCACGCCCGTCCAGCTTTCGTAGGTGATCTCGACCGTGCGCTGGTCGAGCACGGCGCGCGTGAGGGCGGGCAGGTGCGTCACGGCATCGGCGGCGCGGTACCAGTCCACGGGGTCGACGAGAAACCGCGTGGCCAGGCGCGAGGCGAGGGCGGCGGAATTGCCCGGAAGCGAAGCGAGCATTTTTCCGCCCGCCCGCGACGAGGCTTCGCCCAGCCCCAGCTGGTTCGCGGCCTCGGGCAGGCCCACCAGGAACATCGTCTCCGCCTCGTCCGGCGTGAGGCCCGTGAGCTTCGTGCGGTAGCCCTCCAGCAGCCGGAAGCCGCCGCCGGGCCCGCGGTCGCCGATGACGGGGATGCCCGCCGCGCCCAGCTCGTCGATGTCGCGGTAGATGGTGCGCTCGGAGACGCCGAATTCCTGCGCCAGCGCCTCGGCCGTGAGGCGGGCACGGTGCTGGAGCAGGATGAGGATCGACAGGAGCCGGCTGGCACGCATTCGCCATGCTAGCCTGAAATCCTGACACGGTTTGTCAGGTGGCCCGCCCCATCATCGCCTCACCCTTCCACGAACCCCCGGAGAGACGACGATGGCCCACGAACCCGACCGCCCCGACCGCCGCACCGCGCTGCAATCCATGGCGGGCCTCGCCCTTGCCGCACAGGCCGCCTCCAGCCCGCTCGCCGCGGCCGCTCCGCCAAGCCCCGGGCAAGCCGGGCGATTTCGATTTCCTGAACGGCAACTGGAAGATCAGCCACCGCCAGAAGCCCCCGGGCGCGAAGGAGTGGATCACGTTCAAGGGCGAGGCCACCTGCTGGAGCATCCTGGGCGGCGTGGGCAGCATCGAGGAGCTGCGCATTCCCGAACGCAACTTCAGCGGCATGGGCCTTCGGCTGCTGGACGTGGAGAAGCGCCTGTGGAACGACTTCTGGGTGAACGCGAAGAGCGGCGTGCTGACCACGCCCGGGCTACCGGTCACTTCGAGAATGGCGTGGGCACCTTCACCGCGGAGGAAACGGAGGGGGGGAAGAAGGTGATCTCGCGCGGCGTGTGGGACCGCATCACGCCCACGTCCTGCCGGTGGCACCAGGCGGTGTCGAAGGACGGCGGGAAGACGTGGGAGGAGAACTGGTGGATGGAGTGGACGAAGGCCTAGCCGGCGCTCGAAAGGGCGGCGGCGCGAGCGGCCGCCCTGCCACGCCAGGGACTGCCGGCGCGGTCAGTCGACCTGCGCGCCGGAATCCTTCACGGCCTTGCCCCACTTCACGATCTCGGCCTTCTGGAAATCCGCGAGGTTCACGGCATCCGTGACGGGCGCGACGCCCAGGTTGCCGAGCTTCTCGCGGAAGGCGTCGGAGCGGGCGATCTTCTCGACTTCCGCCTTGAGCTTCGCGGTGACATCCGCTGGCAGGCCCGCCGGCGCGAACACCGCCCACCACGCCGTCGATTCGAAGCCCTTCAGGCCCGCCTCCGCGAGCGTGGGCACATCCGGCAGCAACGGGGAGCGCTTGGTGCTGCTGATGGCCAGGGCCCGGAGCTTGCCGGCGCGCACGTTCGCGATCACCGACTGCAGCGGGTCGAACATCATCGGGATCTGGCCGCCGAGCAGGTCCGTGACGGCCGGGGCGCTGCCCTTGTAGGGGACGTGCTGGAGCTTCACGCCGGCGCTGGCCGCGAACATCTCGCCCGTGAGGTGGCCCGGGGTGCCGGAGCCCGCGGAGCCGAAGGACACCTTGCCGGGGCTCGCGTTGGCGGCGGAGACCAGGTCGCCGATGGACTTGTACGGCTGCGCGGGGTTCACCACCACGGCCACCGGGGCGCTCGCGACCAGGGCGATGGGCGTGAAGTCCTTGACCGGGTCGTAGGGGAGCTTCTTGTAGAGGCTGCCGTTGATGGCGTGGGTGCCGACGGTGGCCATGATGAGCGTGTAGCCATCGGGGGGAGACTTCGCCACGAGGTCCGCGCCGATGGAGCCGCCGGCGCCGCCACGGTTGTCGATGACTACCGGTTGCTTCAGGGATTCAGAGAGTAGTTGACCGAGGGGGCGGGCGACGATGTCGGTGGGGCCGGCGGGGAAGGGGACGATGAGGCGGAGGGATTTGTCGGGGAAGGACTGGGCGGACGCTGGGGAACGACGAGGGGCGATGCGATGAGACCCAGGAGCGCGGCGAGGGCGAGGCGGCGGCTCGGGTTCGTCGTGGAATTTTTCATGGTCGGCTCGTTGAGCGGGTGGATGCACAGAATAAACGATCCGATCGCTTTGACGCCGGCCAATGGCCCTTTCCGAAGCGAGGTCTGCCAAAAACCCGAAGCCAAAGGTCGGACGAACAATGGACATGCGAAGCAGCCAACGGTTGACGAAGCCCGCCGCTAGTTGTCCGCAGGGTAGACAGGTAAGAATCCGCTGCTGCGCAGCGCGCCCCGTACCGCAAGAGTGAACTGTTCGAGTAGATGCGTTGATTGCGCGCGCCCCGCGCTTTGAAGAGACACAAAGAACTGCTTCCGTAGCCCGCGCGAAATTTCGAGTTGGACACCCGCTCTGGCCAAGCCACGGTTGACGATGTTAGACGGGTCGCGGCCCTGCAGCGCCGGATTCGCGTGAGTATCGACGACGAAACCAGCACCGGTGAGCGTTTCTCCCATAGTCGCTGCCAGGTCGACATTGCGACCACCTAGGAACACGACGGGATCATTACGCGCCTCGCCATGAATGGCTAACACAACAATTGCCGTGGTGACCAGTTGTAGGCAATGTGGTTCGTCGAAGTTGCTGCTTGTGATGTGAAGCTCAGAGTTAGCACTCGGCTTCCGACCTTCAAAGAGGTAATACGAAAGGTCCTCACTCGCGAGAGCGATGGCAATCTCTGACGTACCCGGTTCAATGGCTCCGCCATGGGGCGCTGCGATTACCACATGGCTGCCCATGTTCCGCAGTCGAATGGCGTATGCGTCCGAGGCCTCGACCCGCGCTAAGTCAGCGAAGTTGGCGTACTTATCGGCCACGGATCTGGGCTCTAGCAAATGGAAGGCATTTCCCCGACCTGCCATGGCACCTGGTTATCAACTAGCAAGTCCTAGGCCGCGACAGACGCAAATGAACCGAAGGGGGGCTTTTCAAATGCCAGAAGCAGAAATGCCAACCGCAAGCGTAAACGCTTTTCGAAAAGACGCTAGCGAAGTCCATCATTGCTCGCCGCCTTCGCCGCATCTAATGTCCTTAAAGCAGATGTTTTCCAGCGTGTCCCATGCGCGGTCCATTTCTTCCCAGTCACAAATCCACTTCGTGGGCGAATGAATCACAGCAGAGTCCGTAACCATCATCATCCAAAACTCGCACCACGTAGGAACCCAAAAATGGAGAATGAAATTAGTGCTCCGAATTTCGAAGCCTTTCGTGGCTTTGAGAGGTGCTAGCACTAACTGAGGCATGTCAGGATGCTCACGGGTATCTTGGACGTCGCTGTTGCCAATGTCGGTAAAGAGTCCCTGCATCAGCTTATGCGACATCGAGCACCAGCGAGAGTCCACCTCAATTGGAGGTTCTCCCCACCACCCAAGATTGTCACGGTCGTGGGGGAGCATGACCCTGCCCTCTGCCAATCCACTCCAGATATCGGCCTCTCTCTGCAACCTTGCCTCCCCCATGGGTGTGCCGTTGTAGAAGCGGCCAAGGCGTAGCACAACTTCTTTAGCAGATTGGTCCTGAGGGCCTGCGATGCTGAAGATGCTTGGAAACAGATCGTTGATAATTGGCATGTTACTTCTCGCATCACAAGTGAAGCCGAGGTGAAAGGACTCAATCCTGTGAGAACCGGCGCGCATGGGGCACCCGGCGACGCCTGAAGAACTGCGGGGTGTGCGCCGGTAGGCTGGTGATAAAGGGACGCTACACCAACATAGCCAATGATTCTAAGCGAGAGGTTGGGGAGCAATTGCGCCAAATGTGGGATTCAATAGGTTCAACGGAGTAACGTCGAACTACCGCTTCCGACCCAATGCGGACCTTCAGAATAACCCGGCAGTAGCGTGTCAAGGTTTCCCGCTCTGCCTGAAATCTAGAGCTAATCAGTGGGGAGATCTGGTTGAGGGCAATGTGTTTAGCCGGCCGCCTTACAGCTGTGACACCAGTCGGCCCAAACACGGCCGAGCGCTCGCTCGACTTCGCGCGTGAATACCATCGGTTCAGACGGTCCGAGCAAAAGCCGGCACTCGAGTCAGTGTTCCATTGCTACAGAAGCTTGCGCTCCGACGTGAACGTACCGCTCGGGTGCGCAGGTGAGAATGATTGTTTGCGTGTCCTGACTTGCGACTCGTAGCACAGCGCCCATGGCCTCGAGCCGTCCCTCGTCAGTCGATCCCAGCGCATCGTCGAGCACCAGAGGAACGCCACCTTCCTTTGACACCATCGACGCAGCTGCGAGGCGTACTAGAACCCCCAGTTGTTCCTTGGCGCCGGTGCTCAGCTGTTTGACGGAAACCGTAACGCCATCGACCGTGCGGCTCACGACCTGCAGCCGTTCGTCGACGTCGACCCGAAACGTAGGCCCAAACACGTGGCGCCCGAGACGCTCAATGCCGTCTCGAAGCGGGGCAACGTAGGCCATCCGCATGGCCTGCCTTTCGGTGCCCAGGTGTCGTAGAGTAGCTTGGCGGCTAATGCCCGTCGCTGCAATCGCGCCAGGAAATCCTTGGCTTCAAAGCTGCGCGCTCTGCCTCAGCCAACGCCTCGGCGAGCCCCTTGTCCCCGACGAGGTCGAGCTTTGTTCGCAGACCGATCAGCTCGCGATCCTGGGCGTCGAATTGCTCTCGCGCCCTTTTCGCTGCGGCGGTTGCGGTTTCCAACATGGACTTTGCCGAATCGGGGTCGGCACCTTCTAGCTGGTTCTCGGCTGCGGTGAAGTTTGCAGAAGCCGTTCTCGCGCTTGCCTCAGCCGCTTCAAGCGCGCTTGCCAGCGCCGCGTCGCCGGATTGAGCGCATGCTTGTTCGAGACGCCCGACTGCGTTCTTGTGGTCTTGCTGTTCCCTTTCGAGCGTCGCCGAGCTTCGCGCATGCTCCTCGCGACATCGAGTGTGATATTCCTGAACTTCCCCAAAGATTGCCTCAGCCTTCTTCTGGGCGGCACTTGCCTCAGCCGCGGCCGTCGTCGCCGAAGTCAGCAAGACCTTGCACTCGTCGGAGGTCAACGGCAGGGCGATTTCTGAAGTCCTCTTCGCCTCATACGCGCCGATCTTCGCCTTCGCGGTCTGAATTCGCTTGCCAAGTTCCTCCCGCGTCAGGTCGCGCAGGTGCTCTTTGGCAATGCGGTCCCGATCAGCCAGCGTTCGCCTCGCGTCGAGGAGGGAGGCCCATGCTGCTTCTGCCTCCTCCCGCATTGGCGACTCCTGCCTGCGCACATGCCGTCGCAAGAGCACTTTCCGCGTCCGCCACCGCCTGCTTCAGTGCGTCGGCACTCGTTTCTGGTTCGACGCAAACTGCCGCGGCGCTGCCGATTGTTGCGGACACGGTCTCGTTCACGGAAATCGTCCGAGTCTGCCCGGCGTTAAGGATCAGCGCCTCGCCGTCAAAGGTGATCGGCACGGACTCCAGCGCGGTGATACTAAACTTTGGCGAAGCGGAGTTCAGAATGCCTTGGTCGGTCTTTAACCGAATCTCTGCGTTCCGAATCTTCGTCCGCAGTTGTTCGGTGATCTTGGTTGCGGATACGACCGCGCTGGCTTGAGACGCCGCATCGTCCGCGGTGTTGACGTGTTGAAGCCGCTCCTGCATTCGAACTAGCTCGAACTCATCTTCGCGGAACTCCAAGTCGGCGCGCCGAACCGATTCCTCGGCGTCGCATTGGGAGGCTGCAGCAGTCGCCGCATCGCGCTTCGTGCGAGCCTCGTTCAGCGATTTGGTGGCACTGTCCAATGCTGTCGTTGTCTTGCCGTGCTGGGACGTGGCGACCTGCACCTTCTTTGTTGCTGCCGCCACTAGATCGATCAGTTCATTACGCTGCTGCAACGCACTTTGCGCCGTCCGCATGGCCTGGTCGGAGAGTTGCTTTGCGGAGCGCGCTCGCTCTACACCGTCAGCCAGCTTTGACACGGTGTCCCAGGTCGCCTGGGCCTTGGCAATGCGGCATCCAGTCCGGCGAGCCCCCGCTTCAATGTAGCGAGAGATTTTTCCAGAGAGGCATGGCGGGTTACATCCGCCTCCAGCACGCTCAGCTCGCTCTGCAGCCCCTGCTCCTTTGCGGTCGCCTCTGCCGCCCGCGTGCGCGTCTGACCGAGCGGTATCTCCCTTTCCCTGCCGGTTTCGGTGTAGTACTGACCGTATTCCGCGTAGGCCGCCTCGAAGAGCGCGTTTTCCTTGTCGCCTGATTTGGCTTGGCCGGCGGCGCGATCCAGCGCCTCGGACAAGGCGCGTTGGTCGTGCAGCGCAGGCATTTCCAGATTCCGCCCTGCAGGATCCGAAAGCGCCTGCCAGAGGCCAGTGTCGACGCTGCCGTCGAGAATCTGCAGCACGCGGTCGTGCGCCTCGCGCCCGGATAGGCTCTCGGCCTTGGGCGCGTGGATGGTGAGCACGGTCTCTTTGTCTTTGTGGAACCGCTTGAATAGGTGAACCGATAGGGACCACTTCGACATCGGCTTCCACCTCGGCGCCGACGTCGCGATTGACGTGCTTTGTGTTTCGGACTTCCTCTTTCTTGCTATCGTCGCGGTGATCGAATAGCACGTCGATTCGGCCGCGAGGGTCGATTTACCGGATTCATTCGGACCGTGAATCAGCGTCGCACCGGTCAAAGAAAACGAGACCTCTGCCTCATCAACGCCACCAAAGTTCTTGGGGCGCACGCGCTCGATTTTCATGCCGTCCTCCCGACCAACCGCAAAGAAGGGCGAGCGCGTCTGCGGCCTGATCCCGGGCCGTACCCGATCCGGTCACCAGGCGCAGTTCTCGACGGCTGAGGCGG
>JADJSD010000016.1 GCA_016711875.1 Betaproteobacteria bacterium
GGGCGCCAGACCGGTGGAGGGTTCGTCGAGCACCAGCAGATCCGGATTCAGCAACAGGGCACGCCCGATCGCCACCATCTGCTGCTCGCCACCGCTCAGCAGCTCGACGGGCGCATCGAGTCGGTGACGCATGAACGGAAACAGATCCAGCACTTGATCGAAGCCGAACCGGGCGCTCGCGCCGCGCATCGACAGCCCATGTGCGGCTGCGATACGCAGGTTGTTGCGCACGGACAGCTCTCCGAACAGGTTGCGTCCCTCCAGCACGACTGCGATGCCGTGCCGCACGCGCTCGTGCGCCGGCAGCCCATGGATCTCCCGGCCCTCCAGTCGAATGCGGCCGCGCGTCGTCGGGACCAGTCCGCACAGCGCCTTCACGAACGTGGACTTGCCGGAGCCATTTCGCTGCCGATCACGGCCACCGCTTCATTGCGTCCCATCGAGGCGGTGACGCCGCGCAGCACCGGCAGTCCGCCGTATCCCGCCTCGAGGCCCTCGATCTCCAGCATCGCTCAGGCTCCCAGATAGGCTTCGCGCACGCGGGGGTCCTCGCGCACCGCGTCGAACGCACCGCCGGCGATGATCTCGCCGAAGCACAGCACGTGAATGGTGGAAGCGATGGTCATCAACTCCATGTCGTGCGACACGAGCAACAGCGTCATGCCGTCCGCGTCCAGACGCGGAGCATGGCCATCAGCTGCGCGACCTCCTCGGTGTTGAGGCCGGACGACGGTTCGTCTAGGGCACAGCAGCCGCGGCTTCGCGACGGCAGCGCGCGCCAGTTCGACTAGACGCTGTTGCCCGCCCGGAAGATCCCCGGCACGCCGATCGCGGAGGGGCGTCAGTCCGAACGTCTCACACGCGGCATCGGCGGCAGCCCGCATCGTCTCGGTCGTGCGGCGCGAAGCAGGAAGACCGAGCAGCCCGCTGACCACGCCGCCTGCCGTTTCGCGGAAACACCCCACCATCAGGTTCTCTCGCACCGTGAGGTGCGGGAAGACCTGAGGTGTCCTGGAACGATGCGGATGAGGCCCAACCCGCTGCGCCGCTGCACGGGAAGCCGGCTGATGTCGAGGCCATCGAACTCGACGCTTCCAGCGTCCGGCGCAGGAATCCGGAGACGAGGTTGAACAGCGTGCTCTTGCCGGCGCCGTTCGGTCCGATGAGCCCGGTCAGGACTGCCCGCCTCCACGTCAAAGCTGACGCCCTTGAGGACGATGCAGCCCGCGGAAGGAGCGGCGGATGTCGCGGACGGACAGCAGCGCGGTCATGTCAGTGGCGCCCGGCCGCCCGAAGCCACTGACGCGCCCCCTCAGGGGGCAGCGACCAACGGGAGCGTGGGGGGTGATTCATCAGTGGCGCCCGGCCGCCCGAAGCCACTGAGCGCCCCCCGGGGGCAGCGAGCGAAGGGAGCGTGGGGGGTGGTTCCTCAAGTGGCGCCCGGCCGCCCGAAGCCACTGACACGCCCCCTCGGGGGGCAGCGACCGGCGGGAGCGTGGGGGCAGTTTCATCCTAGTGGCGCCCGGCCGCCCGAAGCCACTGACCACGCCCCCGAGGGGGACAGCGACCAACGGGGAGCGCGGAGGCGGTTCGTCAGTCCCTCGGGGCGAGCTGCTTTGCAGGATGCCCGCGAGCCCGTCCGGCAAGAAGATGACGGCGAGCACCAGGCACCCGGCGAACAGCATCGCGTGCACATCGCCGAAGGTGGACGGGGCATGCGGCATGACGGTGATGAACAGCGCCCGAGCACCGGTCCAACGATGGTGCGCGCCCCGCCCAGCACCGCGAGCAGCAGAAAGTTGATCGCGCGGTCGACCCCGGAAGCTGTCGACGCCGACGAACGACACGTAGTGCGCGAACAGGCTGCCGGCCACCGATCCCAGTACGGCACTCAACACGAAGATCTTGGCCCTGAGTACGTGCGTGTCCACCCCATCACGGCGGCAGCCGCCAGGGCGTCGCGCATCGCCCGCATGCCGAAGCCGTGCGCGAGCGCAGCGGGTTGGCGTGCAGCCACAGGACGACCAACGTCACGATCCAGACGAGGCAGTAGAACTTCTGCGGGTGTCGAGCTTCCAGCCGAGCACGTCGATCGGGGATGCCACCGATGCCGAGCGTGCCACCCGTGATGCCGTCCCACTCCAGGAACAGCACGTGCCCGATGATGGCGAGGCCAGCGTTCCGAGCGCCAGGAAGTACCCGGACAGTCGCCGCACCGGCCACCCCACCGCAGCTGCGATGACACCGCTGACCAGCACCCCGAGCCCCATGCCCGCCAATGCGCCCCAGCCGAGCTGCGTGGTGCAGTAGGCCGTGGCATAGGCACCGATGCCGTAGAAGACGCTCTGCGCGAGCGAAACGATGCCGCACTGCCCCAGCAGGAACGAGACACCCAGACCCGCGATGGCATACAGGGCCGTGAACACGAGCACGTCGAGGATGGAGCGCGACGCAACCCACGGCAACGCGGCCCCCACGACGAGCACAGCGGTCGGCGCTCCGGGGCCAGCCCGGCGTGCGTCGATCGTCGAGGGCGGGCGCCGCCATCAGCCGCCCTTGCGGGTGCCGCGCCGGAGCATTCCCTGGGGCATGACGATCATGATGACGATGAGGATCACCATCGAAACCACGTCCTTGTAGCCGGACGCGAAGTACAGCACCGCCGCGGATTCGGCGATACCGAGCGTCACCCGCCGACCACGGCACCGAACGGATTGGCGAGGCCGCCGAGGATGGCCGCCGCGAACCCCTTGAGCGTGAGCAGCAGCCCCATCTCGTAGTGCAGCGTGATGAGCGGAGACGAGAATTCCGGCAGGGGCCGCCCACGAGACCGCCCGCAGGAACGTGAGCGTGCGCATCAGGGCACGTTGATGCCGACGGTCGCCGCACCCGATTCATCGATGGACGCCGCCATCATCGACAGTCCGATCAGCGTCCTGTGATAGAAGAACCAGAGCGCCCCATCACCAGGAGGCGATCGCGATCAGCCAGACCGCGTGAATGCGGATGGCGGCGTCGAACAGCAGCAGGCTTCCTCCTCGCCGCCGATGCCGGGCAACAGGTGCGCATCGCGCCCGAAGAAGTACAGCGCCGCGGCAGAGATGGCGAACGCCGTGCCGAGCGTGACAGCAGATACCCCTCTTCGCTCGCGCCGCGACGGCGCGTGGGTCTGACCAGCACGAACTCCATCGCGAAGCCGGCGATGCCGCCCATCGCGACACCGCCGAGACTGGCGAGCGCGAGCGGCGCTCCGAGGTTCTCCAGCATCACGTACGACACCATGCCGCCGATCAGGGCGAACTCGCCCTGCATGGCGTTGATGATCTTGGTGCCGCGGAAGATGACCGACAGCCCGAGCCCGACGAGCGCGTAGACGAACCCGTTCGTGAGCCCGGCGAGGGCGGACTGGATGAGAAGCGTGGCGTCCACGACAGCCGTCTGGGAGCAGTGGCCGGATCGGTCGGATCAGCGGGACGCAGCGGGCCGGGAGGCCGCCGCGTCCCGGTGCACGAGCCTCACTCGGAAGTGTCGAACTCCTCGATGAGGTGCTTGCGCAGAAAACGCGCATGGTGCGCCGAAGCCTTTTCCAGGTGCTTGCGCGTGGAGTAGAGGCTCATGTGGTTCACCTTCTCGAGCACCACCAGTTCCTTGTTGCCGGCCGGAATGGTGTTGTACATCTGGATCTCGAGGTCCCACTGCGTGATGTTGTCCTGCTCCGCGACGACGACCTGCGTCAGGATGTTGAGGATGCGCTTCGCGTACGCGAGCGTGTCGTACAGAAGCATATCTCCATCGACTCGATGGTGTTGTGATGCTCGTGCCGCAGCGGCCTCGGTCTGCTTGATCTTCATGAAGATCGTAGACGTGCGGGAATGGCCAGCTCGAGAGGTTGTTGTCGGGATCGGAGTGGGACATGGGCATCATCGCGCTCGGCTCGCCCGCCGACCGGCGCACGCGATCCTGCATCACGAGGTCGAGGAGCTGACGAGCTTTGCGCTCGCCGTGACAGCGCCGCATGGTCTCAGCCTTCGACGACCGGCACCGTGGAAACGATGCACTTCACGCGCGGGTCGGTCGCACCGACGATCGACGTGGCCGCCCCGCAGGAGATGCCCCAGATGCCGACGCTTCAGGTCGATCTCAGGCTGGTTCATCACGAAGCTGATGGCGTTCTTGTAGTCCCTCCACCTGGCCCCACGGATCGATGTGCTGGCGCACGCCTTCGCTCTCGCCCAGGCCACAGTAGTCGAACATGAGCACAGGCCACCCCGGCCTTCACGATGGCCTCGGCGTAGTGGGGGCAGCACGATCTCTCCTTCACGTAGCACCAGCCGCCCCCCATCACTGCGACGGGGAAAGGGCCCGCTGCCGCCCTCGGGCGTGACGAGCACGCCACGGATCTTCGACC
>JADJSD010000017.1 GCA_016711875.1 Betaproteobacteria bacterium
GAGGCGTCGGTCCGATCGACAGCGTCTCCCAGCCTCCTGCACCAAGGCTTAGGTCGAGGCGCCGCTTCGTATACTCGGTGTCGAGGAGGACCAGCATGACCGGTGTAACAGCGCTCCGTCGTGCGTCGGCGAGATCCTCCATCTCGTAGAATGTCGGGTAGTAGACGTTGCGGGCCGTGATACCCGAGCCGATCGCGATCCGAGGCTTTCGCGGCTCGTCCGCACATCGCCGCTGTCGCTCGCAAGTCGCGCAGTGGGAGCGAGTGAACCCGCGAAGGAGCGGCTCAAGACCCTTTGTGACATAGTGGCTGCCGCAGTCCGTGAGCAGCACGATCGTGTTCCGACCACCCAGCGTACGCATCCGCGCGTCCAGGTGCCGGACTATCGCCCCATGTCGGAACCCACCGAAGCCGAGTGAATGGAGCGACTCGATCGAGGCTCGGGAATCGCTATGGTCGAGGCCACGCACTTCGTGCAGCGTAACTTCACCTGGCCCGCTATCGTGCGCCCGTAGACGGATGCGCGGAAGCCAGCCCGCTGGAGCACTCCCGCGGAAGCTCGCGCGAAGGATACCGCTTCGGGCCAGCGCGCTCCGTTCCCGGTCAAGGCGCGCTCATGGATCATCGAAACGCTGAGATCAATCACGAAGGTCACCGTGCCGGCCACGTGCTGGACCTCCCTGTTTTGAAACACCCGGTCGTCGCCTCGGGCGCCGGCCCACCTTGCCACGAGGAAGTCGTGCGTCCGGCTCGGTTCGAGCTCAAGCCCGGAGTTGGCGTATGAGAGTCTTCGTCTTGCCGACTCGATCTGCCGAGCCGCAGGCAGCGTGGCATGGGATACGTCCATCGAGACCAGCGCTGTGGGCTTGCGCGTCGGGCGCCACTTGATCTCCTGAACCTTGGCGGCTTCCTGCACCAGAACCTCACGCCAAGCATCGTATTCCGGATAGGCCTGCCACCTACCTCCCGCAGGGACGCCCTCCTTTGCGGTGGGATACTCGACGGCGACCGAACGTTCTTTGTCGAAGAACTCCGGGCTTCCGGCTTGGCGGTTGTAGATGACCATCTCCACGGCAGCGCCGGCGTTCCTGTGCAGCTCCTGATCGATCGCGGAGCGGTGCTGAGTCGTCCGCTCCAGGATGGCGTAGATGTCTGCGGCGGCGATGAGGCTACGGATTGCCACCGCGCCGCGCAGGTCCGCCCTGAGTGTGTCCAGCAGAAGCCCGAGCTCTAGGCATGCTCGTCGATAGGCCTTGCCGATGTAGCCCGCAACCGTCCATCCGTTTGCGCGCCCTGGAGCGCGCGCAGAAAGTTCCGGTGGTGAGTCTCGAGTACCGGTGAGCGCGTCGCCGCGACCTCGTAGCCATGCAGGATCTCTGCGATGCGTCCAACGCCGGGGTACTTCTCCGCGAGCCTCTGCTCGACTCTCACGTCCTCCACGAGGTTGTAGAGGCCGTGGAATGCGTCGGGCGACGGGAAGTGGAGGAAGACGCGCGAGAGCTCGGGCATGGACGGTTGAAAGAACTCGGGGAGCTGCCCACCTGCGGCGCGGATCGCTCTGACATGGACATCGCCGCTCCATGACGCCGCGTTCTGCTCGAAGGTTTGGCGACGCGGCGCCAGCCTGCGTTCGAGTGCCTGCTTTCGGCAGGCTCACCCTCTACGACGAACGAACCGCCAGCGATGTGCTCCAGCTCATGTCCGAGGAGGCGGACGAACCCACAGGTTCAGCTCTCGGTGGGGGTAAGTTCAATCGCGGCGGGGGAGCGTGACTTTGCTTCCCCGTCCGTCGACGCCGTGAACGCATTTCCCGCGTCCGGCGCCGCGCGCAGCAACGTCGGTTCCGAGCCGCCCTCGAGGGCAGCGGCAACGCGAACAAGGAGGTCGTGGGCGTCGTCGAACGTCACGCGACTGGCGTGACGGCGAGCCCGGCCCTCTTGTAGGCGCTGATGCAGGAAGCGCCAGCCAGAATTGAGAGCCTCGGGTGAGGACGACGCTCGGACGAGGGCCTCGAGCTCCATCCAGGCTTCGGTCTCTGGGAAGCGGATCACCGTACGAAAGAGCGCTGCGGTCATCGGCACGCTCGGCACGCGTCCGACCTCGACCTCGGCGAGGAGGGCAAAGAACCGGTAGAGGATCTGCGGCTCCGCTCTGCGGCGATGCTTCCGGCAGAGCCGAATCCACCGGGGCGCGAGGATGTCACGGGCGCTGTCTTCGCCAGACGTCGACCACCATCTTTCGAAGGCAGTCCTCATGGCGCCAGCCGGCAGACGGCGGCGGAGTCGCTCTACGTCGGCCTCATTGCCGTCTCGCGCCTCATCGCCCGGAGCCGTCATCCTCGAAGAAGTCATTGTCCGTCAGGATGGGGAGTCGGCGCGGCTCTGGCGCTTCGAGTCCGTCCAGCTGCTCCATCTCAAGCACGCCCGCCGCGTGGAGCGTCTCCATAATTATCGCAATGGTCCCCGGGTCGTCCGTAAGCGGCCCAAGGAGTAGATCGTTGAGGACGTCGCGGCGTGACATCCCTGAGGCGAGGTGCGGGGCCGCATTCAGCAGGAGTCGCGTGCTGACGGCCTCTTCGAAGGCGGCCATCCAGTCTGGAGCGCGTGATGCGCGCGACGGCGAGGAGGAAGTCCGCGTCTTCGGACGTCAGCGTCGACTCGGAGAGTAGGAGCGAACGCTCCGCGGCCTCCTCCAGGTAGCTCAGCGAACGTACGCGAAGCGCTGGCGAAACGCCGGTGTGAACGCCGCGCCAAGGCGCCGTATCCTGGGTTGTAGGCGGCGATGAACTGGAACCCAGGAGCCGCGGGATCTCGCCGAGAGCTTCGGTCGCGAGTACACGCCGGTGATCTAGCAGCGGGTGTAGGATCTCCAGGGCGCTTATCGTCTGCACCCCCGATCTCGTCGTAGAAGATCGCGCCGGCCTTAATGGCGCGGGTCAAGGGTCCGTCTTCCCGTGGTCCCCTCACCCGACAGGAGAGATACCTGCCGACGAGGTCGTTGCGCGTCTGGCCAGAGCCCGAGATCGTGATCGGGACGGCCCAGCTCGCTGGCGAGCTGGTCACGAGCGTGGTCTTGCCGCAGCTGGTTGGCCCGACGAGCATCACCAGGCTGCCGCTGACGCACGTAGAGGAGAACCCGAGCGTACTCCGTGTTCGACGGGCGGAAGCTGATGTGATTGGAGTCTTGGGGTTCTTGGCGGGAGCATGGCGAAGGAAACGACGCCCGAGGAGCCGATGATCATCATTTTTCGGGATTTGGCGCCGGGCATCGGCGGAGACGACTGGGGTGTATATACCCTGCACGGGTCAGTCTGGTCGCCAGAGACGGGAGGCCGCCAGTGCAGCTGGGCTCCGCTCAACGTTCGGTCCAGGTCATGTTGGCCTGAGCGCCCGAGCCTACTCCCCAACTCAGAACGGGATCACCGGCACCCTCGTCGGTGACTCGGCCAGCGCGACATCACCATTCTCGGGATTGACCGGGAAAGGCGCGATGTACTCAGGGCCACCACTCAGGGGCCTCTGGACCATCGCTTGGTACCGAGGATTCTCGAGCAGCGGCTTCATGCCGGGATCGACGCTGAACTTGTCGGTGTCTCGGTAGCCTTCGTCGATGGCGAACTGTAGCTGGCGGAGCGCGTTGTCCGGGGCGCCCAGCCTCATCCACAGCTTGGCCAGATCGTAGCGCGCCCGCCCCGCGTCCTCCACTCTCCGAGCGCGGTGGAGGTCTCGATCGCCCTGACCAGAGACTGCTCGGCGGCGGCGTATTGGCCGAGGAGAACGAGGATATAGCCAATGCGCAGGTGAACCGCCCCGCGCCGAACCGTCGGCGACGATGCCCTTGAGAATCGCCAGCGCGTCTTCGTTGCGACCCGCGTCGACCATCCGGCCGGACATCTCGAGCAAGATCTCCGAGTCGGAGGGGGTCAGGCGCAGCGACTTGTTGGTCCACTCGAGGGCCTGCTTGTGATCGCCGAGCCTCGAGTATGTGTAGCCGATTCTAGAGAGCACCCAGGGATTGGACGGGAGGATCTCGAGGTAGCCCTGAAACACAGCCAGCGCCTCGTTGCTCCGCCCGATCTTGTTGTATGTGTCTCCGAGATATCCGCGCGCCAACAAGAAGCCGGGGGGGCGTTCACGACCTTCTGGAGCGTCTCCGCTGCCAGGTTCGGGTCATAGTAGCGGCTGAGCACCCAGAACTTACCGAGTGAGTATAGCGGAAGGAACGCCGGGTGAGTCCTTGACGCTCGCCAGGTTCTGTTCGGCGAGCCTTGATCTCCTTTGAGCGCGTAGGCAAGCCCCAGCGCGGCGCGGGCGTCGACGAAGCTGGGGTCAGCTTTTATCGCGGCTTCGCAGTGGCCGATCGCCTCAGTTAACAACGTTGGCCTGAGAAGTACGGGCTCATGAATTCCGATGGGGTGACGAATGAGGACCCCGTAGCAGGC
>JADJSD010000018.1 GCA_016711875.1 Betaproteobacteria bacterium
GGCTCACCCGATACCATGGATTCATCGACGGAGCTCTGCCCCTGCACGACGAGGCCGTCCACAGGGACCTTTTCCCGGTCTCACGCGGAGCTTTGTCGCCAACCACAACCTGGTCGAGCGGCACGTCGGTTTCGGTGCCGTCGGGTCCGATCCGCCGGGCGGTCTTGGGAGACAAACCGAGCAGCGCGCGAATCGCCGAGCTCGTGCTGCTGCGGGCCCGCAGCTCCATCACCTGCCCGAGAAGAACGAGCGTGACGATGACCGCGGCCGCTTCAAAGTAGGTAGCGACGCGCCCACCGTGCTCCCGGAATGCGCCCGGGAACCACTGCGGTACGACCGTCGCCAGAACGCTCTCCCGTGTACGCCACCGATACCCTCGAGCGCGATCAGCGTAAACATGTTCGGCCCGATCACGACCGACTGAGCGCCCCGCACGAAGAACGGCCAGCCCGCCCAAAGCACGACCGGGGTGGCAAGCGCGAACTGCAGCCAGGCGAAGAGCGTGATCCCGAGCGCGTGCTCGACGGGACGGCTAGGGAGCATGTCGACCATCACCGCAACAAGCAGTGGCGCAGTGAGGGCCACGCTGACCCAGAATCGCCGGGTCATGTCGGCCAGTTCTGGGTTCGCTTCCACCTCGAGCGTCGCGGTGTGCTGCTCGAGCGCCATACCACAGATGGGGCATGACCCCGGTGCATCGCGGACGATCTCCGGATGCATCGGGCACACCCACTCCGTGTTGGAAGCGACTGCAACCGGCTCTACGGGCCCGAGTGTCATCCCGCACTTCGGGCACGTGCCGGGACCGGCGTGTCGAACCTCCGGGTGCATTGGACAAGTGTGGATCGCACCGGCCCCATTGGGCGCAGCGGGATGCCCCGCGAAAGGGCGCGGAGCCGACCCGGGCTTCGCGAGGTAGCGCTCAGGCTCCGCGTGAAACCTCGCGAGGCAGCCCGCGCTGCAGAATCGGTACTCCACACCCGCATGAACGTGCCGGTGCGGCGACGTCTCCTTGACCTGCATCCCGCACACAGGGTCACGGAAGATGGTCTCCGTCAGGGCCTCGTTCATTTCGTTCTTCCTTGCCAAATCATGTGCTCACCTGGCCTCGAGTGTCGCGAGTTTCACCTGAGGTAACTTGCCAGCCTCGGTCCACGCAATCAGTGTGGTCCGTCCCCGACGTCAGGACGCGGGCACTCTGCTGAACGCGCCGCCGACGTCCGCGCCACGGTTATGGCGGCGCCGGGTGCCCGGAGACGGAGACGCGCCGCGTCCGGAAACCAAGGCGTCGTGGCCGCTGGATTCCAGCCAGGTCGCGAGCGCGGAGCCGTCGGCGAGAAGCGCGACGCTGACCCGGCCCATCGCGCTACCCTCGTCAATCCGGACCGGCGGACCAAAACGCTGGCCCGCGTCGTCCGAGAACGCAACGTAGACGCGGGGCGAGTCCGCCGCGGCCGTGTACCACGCGATCGCCACGTGCGAGTGCTGTGCGGCGAGGGCCGGGCTGTTCACGGGGCACCCGGCGATGCGCCAGTTGTCGGAGTGAACAGGTTGCGGCGGCGTCCAGCCACCCGCTTCGCGGCGGGTGAGGTAGATGTCGCGCACCTCATCGGGGCTTCGGTCGCGGTAGGCGACGAGCACACCCCGATCCGTCATGACCGCCGCGGTGGGGCAGCAGTCGCAGGTTCGGCTGTCGAGTTCGGCCTCACGTACTGAGTCGGCCATCACTCACGCGATCGAGGCGGCCCGCAGCGTCATGTCCGGCATCGGCCCTGGCGCTTTCCTCGTCGGGCCCCCGGTCTTGCGGCCATCGAGCCAGACCGCCAGCACGCCGCCTGTGTCCGCGACGAGCGAGACGAACCCATGCTCGCTCGCCGTGCCGTCCCGATGCGGCGTGACGGGCGTGCTCCAGGTGCGGCCGCCGTCTGCGGACTGGCTCACGCGCACATCGTACGCGTAAGTTCCCTGCCGTTTCGCCACAGCCAGTGGGCCGCGATCCGATCGCCTCCGAGCGGGCGGATGCTCGGCACGTCCGCCCAGTTCACGAAGAACGAGTCGCCGACGGCGATGGTGGACGGCTTCGACCACCCCTTGCCGTCGAAGATCGCGAAGCGAAGCGCCATGCGCTCGACACCCGCGGGCTCGAGCCAACTCATCGCGAACCGGCCGTGCGGCATCGCCGCGAGCACCGGCTCGCGGCTGCCCATCGGCGCCGGAGACGCGAGTGGTGTCGCAGCCGGCAGTCCAGCCATTCCCTCCGCGGTCGCCGCGCCGGCGTCTGGCCGGAAGGCGGCCGTGGAGAGCATCAGGGCTATCAACATCACGACACCCCACCGCACGAGTTCATGCGGTGGGCGCGTCGTGCGGCATGGCGTTGGGGGCGTCATGGGTTCCTCCAGGATGGCGTCCGCTTCGTGCGCGACGCTGACCACTACTTTCCGCCGGTGACGGACTTGATGGCACCCAGAACGGTCTCCAGCTTCGCGTACTCGGCCTGCGTGCCGCCCAGGTTGCCCGCGTCGCCGAGCCGTCGAGCTTGGCTGCGGACTCCTTGACCTGCGCGACCATGCCATCGAGCTTCGCCGTGCTCGTCGGCGAGGTCGCCTTGGCCTTGTCCGCCAGCGCCACGACGAGATCGCGGATCGCGAACGCGAGGCGGTGGACATCCTTGAGCTGCCCGTTCTGGATCGTGGCCGTCAGCTTGGTCTGTTCGCCGGAGATCTGCGTCCAGATCTCGGCGATGGTGCCGGCCGGCATCACCATGTCAGCGGCCATCTCGCGTTCAGCCCCCACCGGCGCTCGGAGCAGCCGCAGGTGCAGGCTGAGACGATGCTGCAGGTGCGTCCGACTGGCTCTTGTTCGACGAGCAGCCCACCACAGCCATCGCCGCGAGCACCGTTGACGCCGCCACGGCCACAGTCCACTTCACAGGTTCAGGCTCATCCCACTCTCCTTGCTCCTCATGACAGGACACGCCACGCTCGACTATCGAGCGCGGCCCTACGACTCTTCCGAAGCTCCAGCCAGGTACTTCTCGGCCGACTTTCGTCCGAAACGGTAGAACACCGCCGGCGGTGACGATCATGTCGAGCAGCGTGGAACTGATGAGTCCGCCCAGAATGACCGTAGCCACCGGGTAGAGGATCTTTGCCCGGTCTCCCTTGGCCATCACCAGGGGATCAGCGCCAGTCCCGCAGTCAGCGCGGTCATTAGCACCGGGACCAAGCGCTCGAGCGATCCGCGCACGACCATGTTCATGTCGAACTTCTCTCCCTCGTCCTTCATCAGGTGCAGGTAGCGAGATCATCATGATCGTGTTCCGCGAGGCGATGCCGGTCAGCGTGATGAACCCAACGAGCGAAGCCACCGAGAACGTGCCGCCGGTGAGGAAGATGGCCACGACGCTTCCGATCAGCGCCAGGGGGATGTTGAGCAGGATCTGGAGCACTATTGGCACCGACCGAAGTGCGCGAACAGAACGAGGAACATCGCCGCGAGCGAGAACAGGCTCAGGATGCCGATCAGACGCGTCGCCGACTGCTGGCTCTCGAACTGCCCACCGTAGGTGACGAAATACCCGGTTGGCAGCGGGACCTGCGCTCCGACCTGTTTCTGGATTTCCTCAACGACGCGGCCCAGATCGCGGCCACTGACGTTGGCCGAGACGACGATGCGGCGCTGGACGTTTTCGTGCTGGATGACGTTTGGTCCGCGCGACTCCTCGATCGTGGCGATCGCCGACAGCGGCACCTTCGCGCCCGACGGCGTATCAATGAGCGCGTTCCGAATGGCTTCGAGGCTTCCCCGCGAGGCGTCGTCAAAGCGGACCAGCAAATCGAACGTCCGCTGGCCCTCGAGGACCTGCGACACCACGCGGCCATCGAGTGCGGTCTCCAGCGCCTCGTTCAGATCGCCCACGTTGAGCCCGTAGCGAGCAAGCGCCACCCGGTCGCCCTCGATGCGGACCTGTGGCACCAGCACCTGCTTCTCCGTCTGCAGGTCCACGACACCAGGAACCGTGCCCATGGCGGCTTGTATCTCGGCCGCCTTGGCGCGCAGCAGGTCAAGGTCGTTGCCGAACAACTTGACCGCGATCTGCGCCCGTACGCCCGATAGCAAATGGTCGAGACGGTGAGAAATGGGCTGGCCGATGTTCGAGAACACGCCGGGGATCTCTCCCAAGCGCTTGCGGATGTCACCCAGCACCACCTCGCGGCTGCGCTTGGAATGCCGGAAGTCGACATCGATCTCGGTGTAGTGCACACCCTCGGCGTGCTCGTCGAGTTCGGCGCGGCCGGTACGCCGGCCAGTCGAGATGACTTCAGGCACCCTCAGCAACTGTTGCTCCGCAATCGTGCCGAGGCGATTCGACTCACTGAGCGAAGTGCCCGGCGCGGCAATGACGTTGATGGTCGCCGTTCCTTCGTTGAACGGCGGCAGGAACTCGCGGCCCATGAGCGGAACCAACGCACCCGCGGCCAGTACGAGCACCACTGCCCCGCCAATGACCAGCTCCGGGTGCGGCAGGGTGAACTGCAGCAGTCGAGTGTCCCACCGCTTCAGGTGCCTCACGACAAACGAGTCCTTCTCCTCCGCCATCACGCGGGCATTCGGTAACAGGTACAGACAGAGCGCCGGCGAGATAGTGAGCGAGACAACGAACGAGGCGAGGATCGAAACGATATACGCCACGCCCAGCGGCGCGAACAACCGCCCCTCGATGCCGCTCAATGCGAACAGCGGCAGGAACACGAGCACGACGAGGATGGTCGCGTAGACGATGGAGTTGCGGACCTCGGACGATGCCTTGTACACCACTTCGAGGGCCGGGCGAGGCGCCGCGGCATGCCGGTTTTCCCGCAATCGCCGGAACACGTTCTCGACATTGACGATGGCGTCGTCCACCAGTTCCCCGATGGCGATCGCCAGCCCGCCCAGCGTCATCGTGTTGATCGAGATGTTGAAGATGTGGAACACGACCGCGGCCGTGACGAACGAGAGCGGGATGGCGGTAAGCGTTATGGCGGTGGTGCGGAA
This sequence comes from Betaproteobacteria bacterium, assembly GCA_016711875.1. GTDB lineage: Bacteria > Pseudomonadota > Gammaproteobacteria > Burkholderiales > Usitatibacteraceae > FEB-7. The sequence continues at coordinate 5,038 of JADJSD010000018.1, forward strand.
GTTGAGCAAGAAGAGGAACAGCACGATGAGCACCAGAATGGCTCCGTCGCGAAGCGCCTCCTCCACGTTGCGGATCGCCGCCTCGATGAAGCTGGCCTGCTTGAAGAGCGGACGCATGCGCACGTCCTTTGGCAACGACGGGCGCAGTTCGTCGAGGGCCGCCTCAACCCGACGCGTCAAATCAATGGTGCTGGCGCCTGGCTGTTTCTGGATCGACATGATCACAGCGGGCTTGCCATCCACGCTGCCGTCGCCACGCTTGACGCGCGTGTAGACGCCCACGCTGCCGACCTCCTTGAGCAGCACCGGCACACCGTTGCGCGTCGCGACGACGGTGTTGAGGAGTTGCTCCGGATTTCGCAGACGGCCGAGGTTGCGAATCAGGTACTCCTGCGACTGCGCCTCGAGGTAGCCGCCGGTCGTGTTCTGGTTGCTCGCCCCCACCGCCAGTTCGACTTCCTTGAGCGAAAGCCCCAGCGCCGCGAGCCGCTGCGGATTGACGCGCACCTGGTACTGCTTGACGCCACCACCGATCGGAATGACCTGCGACACTCCGGGAATGGTCAGTAGCCGCTGCCGCACCACCCAGTCGGCGAGCGTGCGCATCTCCATCGGCGACGTCGTGCCGTCGGTGCTCCAGCCCCAGCAGCATGATCTCGCCCATGATCGAGGAAACTGGCCCCATCGCCGGCGCAACGCCCTTGGGCAAGTGCTCGGCGGCGAGCTGGAGCTTTTCGCCCACCAGCTGGCGATCGCGATAGATGTCGGTGCCCCACGCGAACTCCACGGTCACCACCGACAGGCCGATGCCCGAGGTCGAGCGGACGCGCTCCACTCCCGGCGCGCCGTTGAGCGTGGTCTCGATGGGAAGACTGACCAGCGTCTCGACTTCTTCCGGCGCCAACCCCGGTGCTTCGCTCAGCACCGTCACCGTGGGACGGTTGAGGTCAGGAAAACATCCACGGGCAGCTTTAGGATGACCATGCCGCCGTAGATCAGAAGCAGCACAGCGGCAGCGATGACGAACAATCGGTTTCGCAGCGCAAACAGGATGATGCGATCGAGCATGGCGGCGCCCCCTACTTGCCAACGCCGACGACCGGGGCCGTTAGCAAGGGATAACCACCCATGGCGACCACCCGGTCGCCGGCTGCGAGATCGCCCGTCACGGCCACGCGAGCGCCGAGGCTCGCGCCGAGCACAACCTCACGCACGGTGAATCGTTCGGGGCCGGTGTGAACGAAGACCAGCTTGCGGCCATCCTTTCGAACACGGCGCTGCGTGACGGCACGAGCATCGGCTGCACGCCCCCTGCTCGATGCCAACGTCCACGAGCGCCCGATGCGCAGGCGGCCACCGGATTGGGGACCTCGAACCACGCTTCGATCGCGCCGGGCACTTCGCCCTGCGTGACTCGCAGCGCAACGCGCCGTCCGGCCAGCGCTAGGTCCGGCATGCTCTGCGATGTGACAACGGCGCGTGTGGAGCTCTGCACGCTGGCGATGTCGGCTTCGTAAACATCGGCGTGCACCCAGACGACCGAGGGATCGAGCAAGGTCATGAGCTTCTGCCCCGCCTCGACCAGCTGGCCGTTCACCACGAATACCCCCGTCAGGACACCGGTCATCGGCGCACGGAGAGTTAGGTCATCGACCACCCTGAGCCGGGCGACCGCCCCGCCTTTGGTTACGCTCTGTCCCAGCACAGGCGCCAGGCCACCGTCGAAGAAGATGCGTCCGGACTGCGGCGCCACGATCTCGATTTCCCCGCCCCTCGCGGAGCAACACGACCGAGCACGCTCAGACGCCTCTGGACCAGCTGGCGTGCAAGCGGCTCGGTGCGGATCCCCATAAGGAACCGCGACTCCCGGCAACGTAGACCTGCGCGCCGGGACCGACCGGCGCTCCAGATGCGGTCGGCGCATCGTCGTGACCCTCGTGAGCACGGGCGGAAGGCGGGAGAACTAGGCATAGGATGATCGCCGCTGTGACGGCCGTCGCACGTCTGCGCGCCAAGAGGAGCATCCCCGCGAACAGCACGACCGCGATTCCGATCAACCACATCCACGGGAATCCACCCCGCGACGGATGGGCGGCGTCCGCATGTTCACGGCTCACCTCGAACCCTGACAGCGCGAAACGCTCCTCCTCCCCCGTGGCGGCGCGAATCGTGAGTAGGAGCGTGAAGGAACCGGTATCCGCCGGAACCGCAAATGGCACCACGAAGATCCCTGCTCGCGGGGTCGCTCTAGCGGAGCCTGTCCAAAGCTCTCGGCTGTCGGAGCGAAGGCTCAGTGCAATCGTGGCGTTCGCGATTGGCGCGTTCGTTCGAAAGTCGCTGAGGTACAGGTCCAGCGAGTCTTTGAGACCAGGCGCAGCGGCTTGCTCTTTGAGCACCACTTCGTAACGATCCGAATGGACCGTCAGCATCTGACCAGCAGAGATCGAAGCGTCTCCGATCCCTTGGGCATCCTTCGTATTGGCGGCGTGGGCCGCCGTCGGCAACAGAAGCGCCAGTAGCAGAGTCCAGAGCTTCATCGGGCACCTCCCACGTTGAGGTGAGCCAGGTCGAGGCCGACCGCTGCTTCCAGTTGACCACGGGCGTCCCAGTAGGCATCGCCCGCCTCCAGTTGCCCGAGCAGCGTTTCCACGAGTCGCCCCTTCTCCGTTAGATAGGAATCGAGCGAGATGCGTCCGTCGACGTAGGCCTCATGAATGAGCACGAGGTCCTGCCGCACGCGCGTCGATCGCTTTAGGTAGAGCCGGTAGAGCCCGCGGCATCCTCGAATCGCCCCACGGCACCCAGCACCTCCAACTGCGTCTGATTTTGATAGCGGTCGTACTCCGCTTTGCTGCGACCCATCTCCGCCGCAGCGCGCGCACGTCCGGCCTGGTTCTTCTGCCACAGGGGCAGCGGGGCGCTGATGCGGGCAGTCCAGAGGTTGTCCGTGGAGCTGGCTCCTGCGATGCCACCCACGACTGCCGGATCGCCGCTGAAGTCACCGCGAGAGAACGAGCGACGGTCCCTCGTCAACCCGAGCCCCAGTGTCAGGTTCGGTCGCGCCTCGCGTTCGGCCAGCACGAGCTCGGCCTGCCGCTCGGCGATCCTGTGGCGCAGGACCTCTCCGGTGCTACGTACGCGCAGGGCCTTGGCGACGACGGAGTCCTCCGGTGCCTGCAGAGAGTCCGCCTCGACAGCACCGCTCAGCCGGGTTGAGTCGGGAAGCGCCCGTCCGATCGCGAGTCCAAGGGCGACCAGCGCCTGCCGGAGGTCGCTGCGTACGCGCCGGCCCTGCACCTCCAGCCGGAGCAGGTCGAGCTCCGTCAGGCGCCCGGTGACGGGCGTGATCGAGCCATCGCGCACGCGCGCCTGCGTGGCAAGTACGACGCGACGGTCGAGGGCAGCCAACTCGTCCCCGAGCGTAACGCGGTCCTGGAGGAACAGAGCACGCTCGAACCGCGCGCGGACATCCGATTCGATCTGCTGCACCTTGGCGCGCCACTCGGCAGCACTGGTCAGGAGCGTGAGGTGGCTACCGATTGGCGCGCGCGGCACGCTTGCCCCACAACTCCAGTTCCTGGCTGACGCCGAGATCCAGGGTCCCCTCGGAGCCGGATCCCAGCGATTGACCGCCACGGGCGGCCTGGAACTCCAACTGGGGGTTGAATGCCGGGACCCTCGCGAACGCCGACTCGGCGTGGGCGACGGCCAGATCCGCTCCGGCCACGCGAAGATCAGGGTGGGTCGTGAGCGCGATGCCGAGCGCAGCATGAAGCGTAAGTGAATCCGCGGGCAACCAGTTCGCTGCTCCCGCTCGGGACACCAACGCGAACTTCTCGGGGCCAGATCCCGCCGTGGAGCGACCGGGTAGCACGACCGCGAGGAGTGCAGTACACGCGACCGCCGCAAGGCGATGCGTCAGCCGTGAAGACATTCCATATCCGCCTTTCCGTCAGGGCACCGAGGCACCTGACTCGCATTCCCGCGCACCAACGAAATGGCGCGCCTTGTCCTACGTCAGGACCAGAACGGGATGCTAGGCGGAGTAAGGAGGGCTGCGAGGCGACTGCGGCGCAGTCGAGGGATCGGGCGGAGAGGCCGATCGGGCATCCGGTTCCAACCGGACGAAGACGCTCTGAGCATTGGCGGTCGCCGCACTCATCGCCACTACGGCGAATGAGGCAGAGGCCGACGCCGGGGCGTCAAGGGAAACCGAGGCAGGCGAGGTTGCGACCGGAAGCTGGATGTTGCCGCAGCAGCAGGCATCCGATGAGGACGTCGGCTGGTGCGACGGTCCGGACTCGGGGCAGCAGTCGTTATCGCTTTCATCGTGATGGTCGGCCACAGCGGCGACGGCCGCTGCCTGCAGGGGCATGAACGCGCAATGACTCAACTCGAGCGGCATCAACACCGCTACGAACAGAGTCAGCATCACGCGCAGCCTGAGCAAGAGCTTCATCCGACCGGTACCTCCATGGAGATTCAACTTCCGACAGCATTGTCTCTCCAGCGACAGATAGTCAAGTCTGTTATCGGTTTCTGAATGCTCGTTCCGCAGTGCCGATGTAGGAAGTCACAAGGGCCTGACGCGACCCGGGGCATACTGCATGCGTCGTGCGGAGCCCTCAGGCGTGCGACCGGCCGACCACCGCCCCTATTTGCCGCTTCGCCCCTTCGCGAGCCCAGACCAGCACGATCAGGAGTCCAATCCGCCGATCCACCACAGGACCATCCATCCGCCCTCGATATCTAGCGCGATTTTCGCGAGGCCGGACCAGGGCTGATGGAGTGGGCCACCGATTCAGCCGTCGATCATCCCCGAGCCGAAATGCGGGCTTTTCGTGATTGCGCCCTCGTCGGTGTGATGCCCCATGACGGTCAGCCAGTGCTGCCGCTCCGGTGGTAGGGCCCCGTCCAGCGGACGACCAGTGGAGGTGACCGGAGGCTTCCCAGCCTCTCGCGTCCCCATGATCATCCCCGTCTGCGGTGTCACCCCCCCCCGCGCTCCTCGCGAAGGCCGCGGCGGATGGAAGAATGCTCGTCCTCATTGAGCTCGGGAAGACGGAAATGGCACATCTGGCACTTGGCCGACTCGCGCCGCGCGAAAGCGGTGCGGCTTGGGAACCCGAATGAGCGCTTGAGGCACTCTGGTCAGGACACGAGAGACGCCGCTTTCATGCCACCACCATCCCGCGCGGATGATCCCCTCGAACGCGAGCGATGGGGGTCGTCCCATCCCATCCAGGGGGACTTCGCCCTCCCGGAACATCGGTACTGGCGGCGGACCGTTCAATCAGATGAAGAAGGCTTTTCAAAGCAATCGCTCGGAAGCGTGCCCCGGTCCCCCTCGGGTAGTGAGGCGTCAGCCCACCATCCTGCAGTAGCAGTACACGAACTCCTGCTCGCTGCCCCACGGAGTCAGGTGGACTTCCTCGCTACTAGCGACCTTCTGGAACGGGGAACCAAACTCGCTGTGAAGTTCGTCCGCGCTGTACCGCATGACTTCGAGGCCGCTGCATTTCTCAGGTCCCTGAGGGCCAACGGCCCCCACGACGATGTGGCCGCCCGGCTTCAGGCTGTGGCGCACGGCCGACACATAGCGGCGGCGCGCTTCGATGTCGCGCAAAAGTGAAAGACCGCGCGATCGTGCCAGAAATCAAATCGGTGCTCCGAAAGCTCGACACGCGTGATGTCGGCGAGGATCCACGTCGCGGCTGTGGCCCGCGAACCCAGGCGCTGTTTCGCGCCGGAGATCGCTGTCGATGAGATGTCGAGGACGCTCAGGTTCGAATATCCACGATCCAGCAGGTCGTCAACGAGCGTCGACGTGCCTCCGCCAACGTCGATGATGGCGGCATCCTTGCCAGGCCAGCGCCTTCTACGAAGGCAATGGATCGTTCGAGATGTGGGCGGTACCAGCTCACGCGCTCGGCGGACTTCTGGCTGTAGACAGCAGCCCAGTGTTCCTGTTCAGCCATGTTGCAATCCTCCAGCGGGACTTGGCGCGGCCTCGGCCAAGCGACTTGGCAGTGAAGTGTGACACCGCGCGAAAGACAACACGAGCCCTGTGCCGACGATCGGCACTTTCACTAGATCGGCCGGACTGGAACCGCCGACCTGGTTTGAAGCAAACGAAGCGCATTCAGGATCACGAGCAACGAGGCCCCCATGTCTGCTGTAATCGCGCTCCACAACGTCGCCCGGCCGGCAAACGTGAGGATGACAAAGACTACCTTCACCAGCAGCGAGAACGTGATGTTCTCCCGCATGATCGCCACAGTGCGCCGTGAATGGGAAACGAGCCATGGGAGTCTCGACAGATCGTCAGACATCAGGGCAACGTCTGCGGTTTCGATGGCGGCATCGCTACCGGCTGCACCCATGGCAATCCCGGAGGCTCGCGGTCGCCATCGCCGGAGCGTCGTTGACGCCGTCCCCAATCATGGCGACGGAGCCATACCGCTCGACCAGTTCCCGAATGGCCGACACCTTGTCCTCCGGGTAGAAGCTCGGAGCGCACCTCGTCGAAGTAAACTCGCGGCTCACCGCTCGGCGGTGCCGCGATTGTCGCCGGTGAGCAGCACCAGCCGCTCGATCCCGAGCCGGCGCAGGCTGTCCAGCACTCCGGGTTTCGGCGCGTGGGCGGTCAGACAGCGCGATCACCCCACAAACGTGACGCTCGTTGCCCACGACGACGACCGAGCTGCCGATGCCGGATAGTCGTTCGATCATCGCGTGCACTTCCGGGCGCTTCCCCGCCGCGTTCCTCCAGGTAGCGGTGCGAACCGACCCAGAACTCCCGGCCATCGATGCGGCCCGTCGCACCCTTGCCCGGAACCAGGGCGATACTGTCGGCGGCAGCCGTGGCGACCCCTAGCTTGGCCGCATGTGCCATGACGGCGCGGGCTAGCGGATGGGACGAGCTCCCCTCTAGAGCCCCAGCGCGCTCGATCAACTCCCGCTCCGTGTGGCCGTTCAGTGGTTCGACCGAGGTGACCTCGAGTCGCCCCTCGGTCACCGTCCCGGTCTTGTCGAACGCGATCGCCTTGAGACGTGCGGGGATCTCGAGGAAGAGCCCGCCCTTCACCAACCCGGCCCGGGGCTGCAGAAGCAAGCGCCGCGACGATACTCACTGGGGTCGAAATCACGAGCGCACAGGGACAGGCGATCACCAGCAGCACGAGAGAACGGTAGGAGCCACATGCTCCAGCCTCCGGGGACAGCAGCGGCGGGACCAGCGCGAACAAAAGCGCCAGCACCATGACGGTCGGCGTGTACCGGCGGGCGAACTGCTCGACCCACTGCTCGGCCGCTCCTCGCTTCGACTGAGCGTCGCGCACGAGGCGGATGATCTTGGCGAGTGTCGTGTCGCCGGCCGCTCGGGTGCTGCGGACATCCAGCGCGCCATCGCCATTGATAGTACCGGCGAACACCTCTGAGCCGGGCTCCTTCAACACCGGCATGCTCTCACCCGTGATCGGGGCCTGATTGATCGCACTGGAACCCGCCACGACGACGCCGTCGAGGGGGACGCGATCTCCCGGACGAAGCACGAAGATCGCCCCCACCGAGACGTCCTCAATGGGAATGACCCCGATCGCCCGAAGGTAGCTTCACCCGTGCAGTCGGCGGGCTCAGGTCAAGCAGGGCCGCAACGGCGCGCCGCGCCCGGCCAATGCTCCAGGCTTCGAGCGCCAGCGAGAGGGCGAACAGGAATGCAACGCTCGACGCCTCGAACCACTCGCCAAGAGCGATCGCTCCAATGATGGCGACCGCCATCAGCAGGTTCATGTCGGGACGCAGGCGAACGGCGGAGACCCAGGCCTTATGAATGACGAATCGCAACCCGGCGGCGATTCCGATCAGGTAGAGCACCAGGGAGCCGATGGGTACCGCGTGATTGTGCCCGACACCCTCCCGCCCGAACGCCTGGAGCACCCCGCCGGCGAGCAACGCGCGTGCGTTGCGAAACCCGCGGTCGCGAACAGCCCGCTCAGCAAAGCGAACAGGTTTCGCTCGCGGCGCTCATCGTGCATCTGAAGCCCGCTCGTATGCCTTGCCTCGACCACGATCTCAGCACGCATCCCGGTCCGCTACGGCAGCCATGACGACGGCCGCAGGGGGTGGTGATGTCACGGTCATGATGCCGCTCAAGAGGTCGAAGGAAAGACAGCCTTCCCCTGACAGCGGGCCCCACCTCGCGGCGGAGCACGGCCACCTCCTCCGCGCAGTCGAGGCCGTGGACTTTGAGACGTAGCGAGCCCAAGCTATCGGTCATCGAGTGGCGTGCCTCGGAAGTGTGCGCTCAAATGGCCTCGTCACCCGCTTCTCGACTGCGGATACTGACCACAGCCTCGACGTTGGTCACGAACACCTTGCCATCACCCCGCCGGCCGGTGTGCGCACCTCGGACCAGTGCCGCCACGAGCCCATCGGTGTCGGAATCCCGGCAGAGGATCTCGAGCTTGACCTGGGAGTGAAATCGACCGCGTAGTCGGACGCGTCGTGCGGGTAGCTCTCGTCCTTCTCGCGCCCGAAGCCTCTCACGTCAGACACCGTGAGGCCATGGACGTGCGCTTCGCGCAGCTCGTGCATCACTCGTGTGAGCATGAATGGCTGGATGTACGCCTCGACTCGCTTCATGGGCAACTCCCTTAGAACTCGACGTCCCGCCGTTCGAGCCAGCGGTAGAGGATGGGCAGCAGGAACAGGGTCAGCAGAGTGGAGGTGACGAGCCCGCCGACGACCACTGAAGCCAGCGGGCGCTGTATCTCCGAGCCGGGCCCGGATGCGATCAGGAGTGGAATCAGCCTCAGAGCACCGACGAGCGCCGTCATTAGAACAGGCCGCAGGCGCAACTCGCCCCGCGCAGGACGGCGTCCTCAAGGGGTGGCTCTTCCCGCCTCAGTTGATTGAAGTAGGACACCATCACAACACCATTTAAGACCGCCACGCCGAACAGGGCGATGAACCCGACCGACGCTGCGACACCGGGGTCTTGTCCCGAGATGAACAGTGCAGCGACGCCGCCGAGTCAGGGCGAACGGGATGTTGAGCACGATCAGGACGGCATTGCGCAGCGAGCTGAAGCTGGTGAAGAGCAGCAGGAAGATCAGCAGAACCACCAGTGGCACCACGATGGAGAGTCGCGCCATCGCGCGCCGCTGGTTCTCGAACTGGCCTCCCAGGTGATGAAGTATCCGGGGGGAGGTGACTCTCGCGCGCCACGGCGCTCTGGGCATCTGCCACGAACGAACCCATGTCTCTCCCGGTGACATTGCACTCGATCACGATTCGCCGCTGGCCGCTCTCGCGACTGACCTGGGCGGGGCCTTCCTCCACCCGGATGTGAGCGAGCTGGCTCAGGGGTACGCGTTGGCCATCTTCGGCCGTCACCATCAGGTTCTCGAAGTGAGCGGGGTCGGAGCGCACGGCCTCCGGGAACCTCACGACGACCCGCGAAGCTGCGCTGCCCCTCCCGCAGCACGGTGGCTTCACTGCCCAATCGCCGTC
>JADJSD010000019.1 GCA_016711875.1 Betaproteobacteria bacterium
GGCTTCGAGCCGGCCTCTGTTCACCTGAAAGCCGGCCAGCCCGTGCGCCTCGTGGTCACCCGCACCGTCGAGCGCACCTGTGCGACGGACATCGTCGTCAGCGAGTTCGGGATCAAGCCGCTGCCGCCTCAACAAGCCGGTCCGAAGTCCGCTTCACGCCGCGGAAGCCAGGCGCCATCCGTTACGCCTGCGCGATGGACATGATCGCCGGCAGCCTGATCGTCGAGTAGCAAGGAGGACGCGATGAGCATTCCAGGTATCGGGCGGAAGCAGGCATTTCGGGGCCTGCTCAGGAACGCCCTTGGTTTCGCCCTCGCCCTCGGGGTCGCGCTCGTGCAGCCGGCGAGCGCGGCCTCGGGCGGTGCGGAACTCGGACGGGACTCCGTGCTTGCAGGGCTGCTGCGTGACGCCCTTGCGAACCGGCCCGAACTGGCGCAGGCGCAGGCGACAACGCAGGCGGACCAGGCTCGGGTACCGCAAGCGCGTGCGTTGCCCGATCCCGTCCTCTCGCTCGGGGTTCAGAACGACGGCTTCAAGGGTCTCCAGATCGGGACCATGGAGACGAGCTACTGGTCCGTCGTAGCGGCGCAGACATTCCCCTGGTACGGCAAGCGTGGGCTCCGGGCGCGGGCGCAGTCGCTGGGAGCGAAACAGTCAGGGACCGATCTCGATCGCGCTCGTCTATCCGTGCAGTCTGAGGTCGAGCGCGGCTACCTCGACCTGCTGCTCGTGCGAGACCAGCTCCGGATCCTCGGCACGCTCGAAACCCTGTGGATCCAGGCGGAGGGTCTCTCGCGCTCGCGGTACGAGAGCAGCAGGGAGCCCAGTCCGACATCCTACGGGCGCAACTCGAAGGAGCCGGCTCCAGCAGCAGCGCTGGGCGCTTGTGGCGGAAGACCGGCGGCGTCGCCCGTTCTGAATCGTTCGGTGGGGCGTGCGTTCGACCGGCCGATCCCGACCGCCGTGTCGCTCGGGGACATCGCGGACCCGCCGCTACCCGATTCGTCCACCGCCGAAGCTGACGCCGAAGCCCGCAGTCCGGAACTGCAAAGGGCGCGGCTGGCGGCCGAACAGTCGGGCGCCCTCGTGTCGCTCGCAAAGAAGGACTACTTCCCGGACCTGACCGTGAGCGGTGGCTTGATGCCGCGTGGTGGCGCGTTCGAGCCCATGTGGCAGGCGGGCGTGTCGGTACCGCTACCGCTCTGGGCGGGCAGCAAGCAGTCCCAGGCCGTCCGCGAGTATCGGTTGCGCGGGCAGGCGGCAGAGAGCAGCGCCGAGACGATCCGGCGCTTGGTCCGCCAGCGGCTGGAGGAGCGGCGCGCGATGCTTACCGCACTCCTCCAGACGAACCGCCTCTATCGCTCGGGTGTGCTCATCCAGTCGGACGCGACCGTTTCGAGCGCCATGGCCCAGTACAAGGTGGGCAAGGTGCCCTTCGCTGCCGTGCTCGAAGCCCTGAGCGGTTACCTGACGGACCTGGTCGGGTTCTACGAGTCGGTCGTCGCGGCCCAACGAATCGACATCGCCCAGCATGAAGTGAGTCTCGACCCGGTCTCGGGTCCGGCGCTCGGTGGCGTTGGAGGTGCGTCCATGTCCGGCAGCAGCGGCATGGGCACGGCTTCCGCGCGCACCGGCAGCGCTCCCCCCGCAGCAGCCGCGGGATCCACCTCGTCGGCCATGCCGAAGATGTAGCCCGGAGGGAATCATGAAGAACGATGCCAACAAACTTGGGACAGACGCGGGGGGCGCGGCGCGCCCGGCGGCGTCGCAGCCGACGGCACGGCTCGTGTCCATGGCGATCGTGCTGCTCGTCGCCGGTGTGGCGCTGGGTGTGGGCCTAACCTGGATGGCGATGCACAAGCGCGAGGCCGCAAACGTCAGCGCATCGGCTTCCGCGAAGAAGCCGCTCTACCAGTGCCCGATGCATCCCACGATCACCTCGGAGCATCCGGGCGAGTGCCCCATCTGCGGGATGAAGCTGGTCGAAGTGAAGGGACAGGCGAAGGCGGCCGCTGCGGGAACGGCTGCCCACAAGATCCTCTTCTACCGCTCACCCATGGATCCCAAGCAGACATCGCCCACGCCCCGCAAGGACGAGATGGGCATGGACTACGTCCCGGTCTACGAGGACGAGGCGCGAGGTGGTGGGTCGTCGGTCGACGGCCTCGCCACGGTGACCATCGACCCGGCGCGCCAGCAGTTGATCGGACTGCAGATCGCACCAGTGACTCGCGGGTCGGTTTCGGGCAGTTGGCGCACTGTAGGACGTGTCGAGGTCGATCCGACGCGCGTGCGCAAGACGAACGTCAAGGTGGAGGGCTACGTCGAACGGCTGTACGTCGACTTCGTGGGTCGGCCAGTACACCGTGGCCAGCCGCTCTTCTCGCTTTACAGTCCGTCGTTGCTCGCCGCCGAGAACGAGTACGTGCTCGCCCTGCAGACGCGTGACGCTCTCGCGAAGGCGGGCTCCACCGACAACAGCGGTCCCTCCCTGGTGGAAGGCTCTCGGCGCAAGCTCGAGTTGTGGGACGTGCCGGCCGAAGAGATCCGGCGCCTGGAGCAGACGCGCTCGCCATCGAAAGCGCTGACGTTCTACTCGCCGATCAGCGGCGTGGTCACCGCGAAGAGCGTCGTGCAGGGAGCAAGCGTCAACGCCGGGGACACGCCCTACGAGATCACCGATCTCGGCGAGGTCTGGGTCATGGCAGACGCGTATGAAGGCGACTTGGCGTCTGTGCGCGTCGGCATGCCCGCGGCACTGTCATTGAAGGCCTACACGGGCCGCAACTTCCGCGGCACCGTCGCGTTCATCGATCCGTTGCTCGACCCGGCAACACGAACGGCGAAGGTGCACATGCACTTTCTGAACCCCGGCATGGAACTCAAGCCGGAGATGTACGGGGATGTCGTGCTGGAAGGTCGCGATCGCAAGGGCCTGCGCATCCCGGCGGATGCCGTGATTCGCTCGGGCACGAAGGACGTCGTCTTCATCGCGCTCGGCGACGGCAAGTTCTCGCCCCGGGAAGTGCAGCTCGGCGCGCACAACGGCAGCGAGGTGGAGGTGCGTAGCGGGCTCGAGGCGGGCCAGCAGGTCGTGACGCGCGCCAACTTCCTCGTGGACTCCGAGTCCCAGCTGCGCGCCTCGCTCGCGGCCATGACGGAGAAGAAGCCATGATCCACAGGATCATCCGATTCTCCGCTGAGAACCGATACCTGGTCATCGCCGCGACGCTGGTGGCGCTGCTGATCGCCGTCTGGACGATGGGCCGCATTCCGCTCGATGCCCTGCCGGACCTCTCGGACACGCAGGTGATCGTCTACTCGCGCTGGGACCGCAGCCCCGACATCATCGAGGACCAGGTCACGTATCCGATCATCACCTCGCTGCTTGGTGCGCCAAAGGTCAAGGCCATCCGCGGTTTCTCGGACTTCGGCTACAGCTACGTTTACGTGGTGTTCCAGGACGGGACGGACATCTACTGGGCGCGCACCCGCGTGCTCGAGTACCTCTCCAAGATCTCCTCGCGCCTGCCGGCGGGCGTGAAGACCGAGCTGGGGCCCGACGCCACCAGCCTCGGCTGGGTCTTCCAGTACGCGCTCGTCGACAGCTCGGGCAAGCACTCGACGGACGAACTGCGCAGCTACCAGGACTGGTTCCTGCGCTACGCGGTCCAGAGCGTTTCCGGCGTGTCCGAGGTGGCCACGGTGGGCGGGCAGGTCCGCCAGTACCAGATCACCGTCAACCCAGCGAGTCTCGCCGCCTACGGGCTTCCGCTCGACGCCGTCGTCGAGGCGGTGCGCCACGGCAACAACGACGTCGGCGGACGTGCTCGTGGAGCTCTGGGGCGTGAGTACATGATCCGTGGCCGCGGCTACGTGAAGTCCACGCAGGACCTCGGAAGCTGGTGCTCAAGACCGCAACGGCACGCCGATCCAGGTGAAGGATGTCGCCACTGTTGCGCTCGGGCCCGAGATGCGGCGCGGTATCGCCGACTACAACGGCAGCTCGCTGCCGCCGGGCGTCAAGGTGATCACCACCTACGATCGTTCCGAGTTGATCGGGCGTGCGGTGCACACGGTTCGGAACAAGATCATCGAGGAAATCATCATCGTCTCGCTGATCATCCTGCTGTTCCTCTGGCACATCCCGTCGGCGACCGTTGCCGATCCTCACGATCCCCGTGAGTGTCGCGTTGGCATTCATTCCCATGTACCTGATGGGCCTGAACGTCAACCTGCTATCCATGGCGGGCATCGCTATCTCGATCGGTGTGCTCGTGGACGGGGCGATCATCGAGGTGGAGAACGCCTATAACAAGATCTACCGGTGGCAGGCGGGAGGAAGAGAAGGAGGGACTTCTACATGGTCCGGCCTCGAGGCGCTGCTCGAGGTGGGCCCGTCGGTCTTCTTCTCGCTGCTGGTCATCGCCAGTTGCGTTCATGCCCGTGTTCACGCTCGTGGACCAGGAGGGCCGCCTGTTCAAGCCGCTGGCCTTCTCGAAGAACTTCGCGATGGCAATCGCCGCCATCTTGGCGATCACCTTCAACCCGGCGATGCGGATGCTGTTCGCGCGCAGCGAGCCGTTCACGTTCAAGCCGAAATGGTTGGCGTGGCTGGCGACGCAGGTCCTGGTGGGCCGCTACTATTCCGAGGAGCGGCACCCCATCAGCCGCGTGCTGCACAGGATCTACGAAGGGCCGTGCCGGTTCGTGGTGCGTCACGCGAAGGCGACGATCCTCGCCAGCGTCCTGCTGGTCGCCTCGGCCGTGCCGGTCTACCTATCGCTGGGCTCGAGTTCATGCCGCCGATGCGGGAGGGCTCGCTGCTGTACATGCCGTCGGCCACCAACCCGGCATGTCGGTCGCCGAGGCCCGAAGGTCCTGCAGGTGCAGGACAAGATCCTACTCACGTTCCCCGAGGTGCCCGCATCTTCGGCAAGGCGAGGCGCGCGGACATTTCGACGGATCCGCGCCCTTCTCCATGATGGGACCACGATCCTGCTCAAGCCCGAGTCGCAGTGGCGTGGAAGCCCAGGTGGAATTCGAGCTGGGCCCGGGTAGCTCAGAGCCGCTGCGGCCGTTCTGGCGGGACAAGATCACGGAAGAGGAGCTGTCGACGAGATGAACGCCGCGCTCCAGCTCCCGGGCATCAGCAACGCCTGGACGATGCCCATCAAGGCGCGGCTCGACATGCTGTCCACCGGCATCCGCACGCCCGTGGGTATCAAGGTGAGCGGAGCCGACCTAAAGGTGATCCAGAAGACGGCGATCGACATCGAGTCCGCGCTGCAGAAGGTACCCGGCACGCGCAGCGTGTACGCCGAGCGCGTCGCCGGCGGCTACTTCCTCGACTTCGTGCTCGACCGGGACCACCTCGCCCGCTACGGCCTCAGCGTGGACGACGCGAACATGATGGTCATGACCGCCGTCGGCGGTGACAACCAGACGACCACGGTCGAGGGTAGGGAGCGCTACGGCGTCAACGTGCGCTACGCGCGGGACTACCGGGAGGACATTGACGCACTGCGGCGGGTGCTGCTCCCGCTGCCGAGCGGCAAGGGACAGATCCCGATGTCCGAGATCGCGGACCTGCGCCTGGTCGAGGGATCGTCGATGATTCGCGACGAGAATGGGCTGTTGTCCGGCTACGTGTACGTCGACTTCGACGTCTCCAAGACCGACGTCGGCCGTTACGTCGAGCGGGCCAAGCAGGCGGTGGCGGCGCAGGTCAGACGCCCACCGGCTACGCGGTCACGTGGAGCGGGCAGTACGAGAACATGATCCGCGTGAAGGAGCGGCTCAAGTTCATCATACCCTGACGCTGCTGCTCATCTTTGGCCTGTTGTTCATGAACACCAAGTCGGTGTTCAAGTCGAGCATCGTCATGCTGGCTGTGCCGTTCTCGATGGTGGGCGCTGGATATGGTTGCTCTTTCTGTTGCACTACAACATCTCGATCGCGGTCTGGGTCGGCATGATCGCGCTCGCGGGTCTGGACGCGGAGACCGGCGTCTTCATGCTGCTCTTCCTCGATCTCTCGCACGCCGAAGCGAAGGCACGCGGGCACCTGCGCACGGCGGGCGACCTCGTGGAAGCCATCATCCACGGTGCGGTGAAGCGCGTGCGGCCCAAGGCGATGACGGTGGCGGCGGCGTTCATGGGCCTGCTGCCAATCTGGGTGGCTCACCGAGACGGGCTCCGATCTCATGAAGCGCATCGCCGCCGATGGTGGGCGGCCTCGGTGACCTCGTTCGCTCGAGCTGCTGGTCTACCCGGCAATCTATTACCTGTGGCGGCGGAAGGAAGTCACAGAAGGCCCCGCGGGGCCGGAGTGGGCCGAGGGAGCGGTCCACTCGGAATCCGCTGTCCTGTCAGAGCCCCTCGCGTGAGCGCGAGGCGAGGCGAGGAAGTGATTCTGCTGATCGAGCGTCAAGTGGGTCCGTCGGGATCCGTAGCGAAGTCCACCACGAACGCCGGCAATCCGGTGCTCGCAACAGGAGGAGAACCTTCATGCAGGTCCTGAGCCGTTGCCTTGCGGTCATGGTGTTCGTCAGCGGAATCCTGGCCGCGCTCGTTGCTGGCGTGGCGCCCGCCGGCGCCCAGTGCGGCATGAACATGGGTGGTGGCGGGCACGATCACTCGACGATGCAAGGCAGTCATGCCGCCAAGCCTTCGGGTTCAGAGAAGAAACTGGCGCAGAGCATTGATCGGGTTCTTTCGGACGAGCACGGGCGAGCGATGCTGGCCGATGCCCTGCTCAATGACCGCGCGTTCATGGAAGCGCTCGTGCAGCGTCTCGCGGCGATTCCGGAGTGGCGCGCGATGGCGGCGCGGCAACTCGCAGGTCCCGCGCCCGCGATGACGGATGGGAACAGCACGCCTGCGGCGCCCAGTGCCCCGACGGCCACTTACGTCTGCCCGATGCACGCGGACGTCACTTCCTCCACTCCCGGAGACTGCCCCAAATGCGGCATGGCTCTCGTGCGAAAGGACACCCGGCGCGAATAGGACCGGGACCTTCGAGCCATCCATTC
>JADJSD010000020.1 GCA_016711875.1 Betaproteobacteria bacterium
CGAGCGCGGTCGGCGATCAATCGAAGCGAGGGCGGCGGCGTAGTCGTCCTTCGTCTTGATGATCTTCAGCACGGCTCTCTCCTTCACGTTAGAGACCCCACCGGTCGTACTCCGCATGCGTCCCGGCCATGACCACGAGAATGTCCCGTGCCGGTAGGCCTATCCGTACGAGAAGCCGGTAGGGAGTTTCCCCTTTATGTTGCAGACCACGCGATTTCCGCTCAGGACGCTGGCCGTCGGGTACCGGTCAGTGACCGCGTGGGGCGTGACCCATCGGGCCTCCTCGGCCTCGAGCAACCAGGCATCGACTTGGCTCTGAACATCGGGGTGCCGCCGTTTGAAGTCCTCCAGGACTTTCCTGCCGACAACGTCCATCCGTGCCTCTCAGGGCTGGCGCCAGACACCAACGCTCCCTTACGGGGAACACCAAGAACGCTCCCATGGCGGAGCAATATCGCCCATTCCTCTCCGACCCAGCAGAAAGTTGGGCTGCGGCGCGTCAGACCAACGCAACCGCGCTGAACTGCTCTGCGTTATCCGAGAGTGGCGTCGCGCGTGTCCGTCGCCTCCGGAATCGGATTGAGCATCCTCCCACCGCCACCGCCAGTCCCAGCGGATCGAACATGTGAAGCCAGTATTTTCCCGGGCCGCAATCCGAGCGCCGCGCGCGCCGGTCGCTTCGGCACCAGGTCGGCCAGTTGAGGAAAGTCTCCGGCGACCAGCGCCTCCGCCACGTCGATCTTGGTCGCCCGGGGATTCCCAACGACCGACTTGGCGGATCTGCTCCGGCGTCAGTTCGACGACACGCAGACCGAGATCCTCGGCCCCTGCCTGCAGTTCCCTGCTCGATCACCGAAAGGATCGCCGCGCGCTTCGTCGGGAGCATGTAGGGCTTCTCGATCGCGACAACCTGCGGGCCGTACTCCTCGATCGCCGCGAGGACAATGCGCCGCGCTTGGCCGACGAGATCGTGCGGCCGATGCCCGTTGCGGAGCGTATGCACGCCAAAAGAGATGAGTTCGCGGTCGCGGATGATGGCGAGTCCCATCTCCTTGGTGCCGGGATCGATTCCTAGGATGGTGTTGTGTTGCATGACGGTGGTTCGTGACAGGTATTCAAATGCCCTCCCGGGCTGCCCGTGGTGGGTTCCCTGCGGACCCCATGAGGACAGCGGCGTTCCGGCAAGGCGGAATCGCAGACTTCGGCCGGATTACCGGCCGCGGGAGGGCGGTTGCGGTGACCGCTGGTGATGGAGCGCCAGCGCCACTGCGTCAAAGAGGTTGTACCAGTACCGCTCCTTCCAGCGGCGATCCTGGGTGAGGTGCACGCGAAGTTGTGGGAAGCGATGCGCGACGGCCACGGCAACCTCTGGTTTTTAGCCCAGCCGTTCCCGACAAGCGTCTTGCGAGCGGTCTGAGGTGCGTATCCTGAGAACGTCGCTGACCTTGCGCGGCGATGCGCCGAACCTCTCGGGTGAGCTTGTGCAGGTCGTTTAGCCAGGGCAACGAATGTGGGTGTGTCTTCTCCACGACGATCGCGGTCGGCTGGTGCGCGTTCGTCAATCGCTGGATGTGCTCGCGGGCGACCGCGAGTCGCCGCCGGCGCGGCGAGTCTTTCAGGTTGAGCACGCCGCTGGCGGCGAGTCGGCGTCCCACGAGGACGGCATAGCCGAGTTCGCGGAGTCCGGGATCGAGGGCGAGGATGGTCTCAGGTGTCTTGCGCATGGCGTTTGAGGAGATAAATGAAAAGCGCGGTTCGTGATCGGCGGATTCGTTCCGCCGGGACGGCCATCGTTCTGGCGAGCGCCCGCTGAATGACGCGATCCGGGTAGAGGTTGAGCGCGGCCTGCAGTGGCTCGTCGTCGCCCGTCTCCCCCAACGCCTTCTGCAAGCTCGCGACGGTGAACAGCCGAGAGGGGTCTGCGGGCAGCTGTTGGGCTGGGTGGGCGGCGGTGTCAGCGCCTCGACGCGACGAATGGTCACGCGCACATGGCCGTTGAGCCGCTCGGCATCGAGATAGCCGGCCTTCCGGAGGTGACCGAGCCATGAGCGCACGGTCCCCTCGGGAAGCCCCATCTCCACACCGATCGTCGCTGGCTCTACCTCGAAGCTGTCAGCGCCGGCGGGCTGCCGCGCCAACAACTCGAGATAGAGCCAGATTCCCGCGCGCATGCGTCGCAGGTGAAATGCCTGCGGATGCTCGATGAGGCGGCGGTCGAGGGTGATGGTGATGGGGCTAGAGATGGTCACGATGTGGTTGGTTCAGCTTTGTAAGCAGGAAGCGGAAGAGAGCCGTCCTGGATCGTCGAATCTGGCGGGTGGGCGTCGCCTCGACACGCTCGAGAGCGCGACGAACGGTCTCTGCGGAATGCGCTGGCAGAAGCTCGCGCATCTCGGGCGTCCGCCTCCGGGCCGAGTTCGGCGAGAACGCGGCCAAGTAGATCGCCTCCTTCCCCCTGCCCCCCAACCTCCGGCGTTGTTGCTGAAGCTGAAGCTGCAGCTGCTGCGCTGCTGCCGACGGGAACCTCACTATGAGCGACGGGCGTTTCGCTGCTCGCACCAGGGGCAATCGCGCGTGGCGGGTCCACCTTGCCAGGCCACATTGCGAGCTGGATGACAAGGTACGGAGCCGGGTTCAATGGGCGAATAAGTCCAAGGTCGGAGAGGCGAGCGAGATCGGCGAGCAATGACGGCTCGTCGATCGTCAGCGCAACGGCGATCTGGTCGGAGCGCTTGCTGACCACGCCGTTGAAGTTGGCGGCCTTGAGAAGTGCGAGATACGTCCAGACGGCGTCGCCGACATTGCTCCGAAATTCGGGCACGGCGAGCAGCCCGCCAATCAGGGCGTCGTGAAGTTGCGCGACGCTCGTCATGTATGCGGTTGGACATCCTCCGCGAATGTGCTGCGGGCCTGCGTGTAGAGGCCCCAGTAGAGCGACTCGACAAGCGTGTCGAGGGCTCTTGCGAGAAGGAACAGGTTGGTCACCGATGGCAGGTAGCGCCCACGCTCCCATGCGGACACGACGGAACGCGTTCGCCCGATGCGAGCGCCGAGATCGCGTTGGCTGAGGCCGGCCGCGATCCGGTAGCTCCGGATCTGGTTCGGGTGGCGCGACGGGTGCTGGTTGAGTCGTGGGGTCTGCTGAATCGGCATGCCGCCACTCTACAGGCTAATAGAATCCTGCCAAGATGGGGTCACGCGCCGTTTTCGCCCCAGCCTGTGGATAAGTGGCGCTTGACCACTCGCGCGAAGCGTGTTTGACGCGTCCGCCCTCCTTCCCGAGTTGTCCACAGGGTGGCAGGGTGTGGGCATGCACACGTCCCCAACCGCCGGTCCTACCTCCGGTCAACTCCTGGCTTCCGCAGGTCAGGACGCCGAGCCCGCTCGCTTCGCCTTCGCGCTCACACGGGCCGACGTCGATGAGTTCCGCGAACTTATCCACAGGGAGTGCGGCGATGAAATGAGCCCCGAAGAGGCTTGGAAACGGGCCTCCGAGGTCCTAGCGCTGCTTGACGGATTCTCGGTCGCAAGGAATTACTGAGTAGGCAGCTATGCCCTCACGCGTCCACCTCATCTACGCTCGCAAGTCCTCAGAATCCGAGGATCGGCAGGTCCTCTCGATCGGTTCCCAGATCCAGGAGCTCAAGGAGCTGGCGCTGCGTCGTGGCATTGAAGTCGCCGAAGTCCTCGAGGAGGCCCACTCGGCGAAGGCGCCTGGCCGCCCGGTGTTCGGCGACCTCATGCGGCGGATCCATCGTGGCGAGATCGCCGGCGTCTTCTGCTGGAAGATGGATCGGCTCGCTCGAAACCACTTTGACACGGGCCAAGTGCTGCAGGCCCTCGCCGACGGCAAGCTGCCCAGTGTCATCACCACCGACCGGACATACACGGCCGATGGAAACGACCGCTTCCTTGGCAACTTCGAGCTCGGGATGGCGACCAAGTACATCGACGACTTGCGCCAAAACGTGAAGCGCGGCAATCGGGCCCGGTTTCAGCGCGGATGGCCCAACTTTCGGCCTCCCCGTCGGCTACCTCGAGACCGCGCCTACAAGACCGTCATCAAGGACCCCGAGCGATTCGACATGCTCCGGCGGGCGTGGGACCTGATCCTCTCCGGATCAATGCGCCCGAGCCAAGTGCTGCGAATCCTGAACGACCAGTGGCAGTTTAGAACTCGAAGGACCGCCCGGCGAGGCGACGCCCCTTTGTCGCACAGGCAGCTCTACGACTTGTTCTCGAACCACTTCTACACCGGCGTCATTCGTCTCAGGTCTGGTCGGAGACCTATCAAGGGCGCATTCCCGCGATGGTCACGCGGGAAGAGTTTCCTTCGCACGCAGGAACTTCTCGGCCGCGCCGGGCACAATGGGAACTCCAAGCACGAGTTT
Organism: Betaproteobacteria bacterium; assembly: GCA_016711875.1. Lineage (GTDB taxonomy): Bacteria > Pseudomonadota > Gammaproteobacteria > Burkholderiales > Usitatibacteraceae > FEB-7. Next base: position 4,392 of record JADJSD010000020.1, read on the forward strand.
GCCTACTCAGGGCTGCTTTCTTGTGCCAACTGCGGCCGGACAATGGTCGGCGAGCAGCACATCAAGCCGTCGGGCCGACGCTACGTGTACTACCGCTGCCATCGCCGTGGCGCAGACGCGAAGTGTGCTGAGCCAACCATGCCCGAGCAACTGTACGAGGAGCAGGTCGTGGCGCAGTTGGGCGCATGCGGATTCCGGATGGAGTGGCGTGGTGGGTCCGACGGCACCTTGAGCATTCCCTCGGGCAGGAACTGGCCCAGAGGGGCGTGTCTCGGGAATCCGGTCAGCGCGCGTTGAAGGATGCCATGGTCGAGAGTGAGAACTTGCTCACGCTCCGACCCCGTGGCCTGGTGGATGACGAGACGTTCGTGCGTCGCCGGGATGAACTCAGCGACCGGCAGGCGGCGATCAAGGTCGAGCTGGAGCGGCCACAGGCGACACCGGCCGAGCTGCTTGGACGATTCGATGCCGTCCTCGACTTCGCACGGAATGCGCCTGAATCCTTGAGGAATGGCACCCCAGTTCAGCGCCGCCAGATCGTCCAGACGATAGGGTCGAACTGGAAGGTGGGCGACCGAAAAGCGCTCTACTTAGCCAAAGCGCCGTTCTCCA
>JADJSD010000021.1 GCA_016711875.1 Betaproteobacteria bacterium
GAAGCGCATGAAGCGGGTCAGCACCAAGACCTCGGGCAATGCCGTGCACCTGGCGCCGCTGGATCGCCGAATGGCCCCGGCACCGGCAACGCCAGTGCTTGATGTTCGGCAGCCGCCGCGGGCCAGTTGATGCCGGTCGACGTCTACGACAACCCGCCGGCAACTACAACGTCGCCATCGCCGGCACGTCCGGTTCGGGCAAGTCGCTACGCTGCGCTGAACGAGATCGCGCTGTCCTACCTCGGCACTGGCGCGGGGCTGGATCATCGACGTGGGCCGTTCCTGCGAGAAGGCGTGCCGCCATGTCGGCGGCAGCTTCATCGAGTTCTCTGAACACTCGCATCTGTCGCTGAACCCTTCGCCCAGGTGGAGGACATCGACGAAGACATGGAGCTGCTTTCGCGCTGCTGGCGCAGATGGTCTCGCCGCGGGAACCGCTCAATGCGCCCCAGAGCTCCACCCTCACCGCCGCCATCAAGACGGTCTGGAAGGAGAAGGGACGCCATGACGGTCACCGACATTTCATCGCCGGCTGGCGACAGGACGCCTCGATCCCGACAGCGCGGACGATGACCGGCGACTCGAGATCTCGCCGCCATGCTCCACCTTCACCGAGGACGGCACTTACGGCCGCTGGTTCGGCAATGAAGGTACGCCGATCGATTTCGACAGTGACCTGGGTCGTGCTGGAGTTGGAGGAACTGAAGGCAAAGAAGGACGCAGACGGTCGTGCTGCTGATCGTCATGGTTCGCATCACCCGCGATGTACTTCTCCCGCGACCGGGCCAAGATCGTGATCATCGACGAGGCCTGGGACCTGCCCCCGCTCTCCGCGGCGCCAGCGCCGAGTTCATCGAGCCGGCTACCGCCGCGCCCGCAGTACCGCGGGTCCTTCATGCCCGCCACCCAGTCCGTGGAGGACTACACGGAGAAGCCGGCCGCACAGGCCCGCTCTCCAACTCCGACTGGCTCTTCCTGCTCCGCCAGAAGCCTCGGAAGCCATCGAACGCCTCGACCGGCTCGGCCAACTCACGCTCGACGACGGCATGAAGCGCCTGCTGCTGTCGCTGCACCGAACAGGGCGCCTACTCAGAGGTCTTCATCCACTCACCGGCCGGCAGCGGTGTAGCCGGCCTGATCGTCGATCCCCACAGCCTGCTGCTCTTCAGCAGCCGCGCCGAGGACTGGCAGGCTATCGAAGCGAAGCGCCGACAAGGCATGAGCGTCTCGGAGGCCATCGACGCCGTGCTGCATGAACGGACTCTGCGATGAGCGCCCGGTCCATCGTCGGAACGATCTGCCTCGCAACCGCCATCGCGACGGGGACGACGGTGATCTACCACGTCCTGATCGCACGCCCGGCACCGGACATCGGCACCCTCGACATCGGCGAGCCTCTATCGCCTGAAGGAATCCCAGATCGCCACGTTGCTGGTCAAGCGCGAGGCCAGCGACGCCGAACGAGTCGCGCACCTCAGGCAGGCAGCGGACTTCGCGACCGAATTGACCACGGTTCTCAAGGCACTGCCACAGGAATGCGGCTGCCTCGTCCTCGCGCGCGGTGCCCTGATCGGATCGTTCCCACCCGCCCGGGATCTCACCCCCGATGTGCGACGGCGATTGGGGCTGTGACATGGTGATGGGCCGAGACAGGATTCGTCGGCACGCCACGGGCTGGACCCTGACCGTCCTCGCGGCCTGGCTCTTCCAGGTGCAGTTCACGTTCGGCGTGAACGTCTCGCCCATCTGCCGGAGTCGGTCTTCCTGATCCACAAGGGCGAACGGCCCCACCGTGGCGAAAGTACGTCGCCTTCCGCTGGATCGGCGGCGGACCGTCCCAGGGGTACCACTTTCGTGAAGATCCACCTCGAAGGCGTGCCCGGCGATACCGTGCAGCGCTACGGCCGCAGCTTCCTGAACGGCGAGTTGTCTCCATCGCAAAGCGGATCGGCAAGCGGGGCCAGACACTCGACGTCGGTCCCGACGGCGTCATCCCGGTGGGACGCTTCTACGTCCACGCCCCGCACCCGGACAGCCTCGATTCGCGCTACGCGCGCACGGGCTGGATCGACCGCACCCAGATCATCGGACGGGCGTATGCGCTGTTCTGAGCGGTGCGCCACCGCCGGCAAGTTCGCCGTGCTCCTGCTCCTCGCCGGCGCTCGTCCTGCATGCGCCGAGCACCTCGGCGTGATCGGTCCCGTGTACGCGATCGCCGAACCCGACCTGCTCGCCGTGATCCGGGGTCAGCTCGAATCGGCACAACGCAACGGCAGGCTCCCGCACACCTGCAGCGCCGAAGCGACGGAACGTGTACGCGCAACGTCGAGACGCCGCCGCCCGTGCCTGGAATCGCGCGCACCCGCACGGGCCACGAACCTTCTTCGTCGATCAAGCATCGAGATCAGCTTTCAGCCCGTGACGGATGCCGAGGGTCGCGTCATCGTCGCGCCGGGCACGCGCCTCAATGCGCTCGGCACGGTCTCGCTCTCCAAACGCCGGTGGTCTTCTTCGATGGTCGTGACGCAGCGCAGGTGAGGCAGGTGGAACAGCGCTTCGCCCGGGGCGAGATCGTCAAACCCATCCTCGTCGCCGGCCTGCTGGACCTGATCCGCCGGTGGAAGCGCCCGGTCTTCTTCGACCAGGGCGGAGCGCTCGTCGCTCGCTTGGGCATACGTCACGTTCCCGCCTTGGTGTCGCAGGACGGTCTGCGACTGCGCGTCGATGAAGTGCGCTGAGAACCTCCGGGCGATCGTGCTCGCCCTGCTCATGCTCGTCCCTCTGAGTGGAAGCGCGGACAGCCTGACCTGCCACGGCCGCTTCGCCAATCCGCTCACCGACATCTGCTGGCGCTGCCTGTTTCCGCTGACGCTGCGGTCGGTCCCGATCCTGGCCGACGGCCAGGAAGACATCGGCAATCCGGACGTGCCGGTGTGCTTCTGCCCGAACCCGCCGAAGCTGGGTCTCACGGTGGGCTTCTGGGAACCGGTGCGGATGGTGGATGTGACCCGGGTGCCGTTCTGCATGGTGGGCCTGGGCTTCGGACTGGATGTGCCGCTGCCCGCCCCCCGTGGCGCGCAGGTCATGCACGACAGCCAGACCCGCACCAGCTTCTACCAGGTGCACTGGTACGTGAACCCGATCCTGGCCTGGCTGGAAGTGGTGCTGGACTTCCCCTGCCTCGAGCCCGGCGGCCTCGACATCGCCTACGTGACCGAACTCGATCCGCTCTGGTCGGACGACGAACTGACCGCGATCCTCGAACCGGAAGCGGTGCTCTTCGCCAATCCCGTGGCGAAGGCTGCCTGCGCGGCAGACTGTGTCGCCGCCACGGCGGGCTTCCCGATCCCGGACCTCTTCTGGTGTGCGGGTTGCCAGGCTCGATCTACCCGATGACGGGACACGCCACCCACATCGGTGGCGTGCGAGGCCGCCATGCTGCTCGCCCAGCGCATGACGGGAAGAGCACCGGCAACTGCTCACCCTGGACTCCGCCGGACCCTTTGGGCATGTGCGGTCCCTACCCCCGACCGCTCCCTTCGACCGGGCCCACTACAAGACCAGCTCGTCTACCCGATCCCGGACACGATGGCCGGTCCGGGCAAGTGCTGCCATCCATGGGTCGCAGCACGGTCCTCTGGGGCGCGGGCAAGGAGTTCCCGGTGGCGGGTGAGGGATTTCAGTGTGATGCTGTTCAGGAAGCGGAACTGCTGTGCCAGTGCGTATTGATCCAATCGTCACGATGGCAGCGCTGGTCGTGATTGCGATGCCGACGCACGCGCAGACACCCACTTGGCCGACGGCCGAGGATATCGCCAGAGCCCGACGAGAGACGCCGTTTCCCAGTGCCGAGCAACTGCGTAGCCAGGCGATCCCGCGACCCCCATTGATCGAAGGATCAAAGCCCGGCCTCGACATCGAGGCCCTGGCGCGTGACGGGACCGGCGTGCGACAGACTGGGACGACGCCGAAGCGAGACATCCCGCTGCGCATCTTCGTGACGCTGGCACTACCGAAGGCGACGCTCCGACTGCTGGCCGAACAGACCGAGCGATCCGGCGCCGTGCTGGTGCTGCGCGGCCTCGCG
>JADJSD010000022.1 GCA_016711875.1 Betaproteobacteria bacterium
GAGCGCTAAGCAAAACCACCGACCTGCCTGAAGCAAGCTCAGCACCAGCAATGCGCAGCACAACCGGAGTTAGCAGAGAAGACTTAAGAGAGACTCCTCCAACGATGAGGGCACGAATCGGCTTAGGTCGACCTGGGCTACGCGTCCCTCAGCGCGCGCTGCCGCACGCGCTGCCATCCCGCGGCCGTGCATCAGCGCGTTGCTGTGCGTTACGACGCTTCGAGTAGATCGACGATTAGTTGTAAGTTGCAGTTGCTGTGAAGACTCAAAGACAGTACGGAAGCACCGATAGAACTTCAGGTCCGATCCCGCAAACCGATTGATAGCCTGCCAGTCATCACCAACACAGAAGATCTGAACATCCGGGTTAAAAGTACGTATTGTCTCGACGAGTCATAAACAGTTCAGAAAAGTCCTGAAACTCGTCGATGAACAGGAAACGCAACCGTCTTAGGTCTCCATCACCCGCCTTTCGGGAAAAACGCGTAGCCCCGCAAGCGACCAGCGTCACAGCCTTCTGCAAAAGGCCGTCGAAGTCGTCTTTGTTCGTTGCTGTTAGACGCTGCAAGTACAGGTCATACAACTCTGTTGCTAGTTCAACGAACCACCGCTCTATTTCAACGGAAAAGTCATGTGTCGATGCACGGTCTCGTAGATCGTTTGGTTCGAGCCACTGCTTCCTGCTTCGTCCAACGAACCCTGATACGGCACTGTTGAACCGAAGGACGGATCGCCGCCTCGAACGCTCCCAAATTTCGTCTTCGGACAGGCGACGGAGGGCACGCCCCTCGGTAAGTTGCGTGACAAGTATGCGTTCCAAGGCAGCCTGATCGCCACGCCAGTCGTTAGGACTAACCTCAATGAAGATCCACCCGTCTTCCTTCTTTTGCCAGTAGGAACGCTTTTGTGCTGACACCTCGTCGTAGTCTGGATCGCCCTTTAGGCCAAAGTACTCGATGACGACCCCGCGCGACATATTGCCTGCCTTCGGAAGCGTGAAATCTGGTCTGTAGTTTCGACCGCTTGCCCAATGGCTTCGTTCGTACTCGTAAGGCACATCGTGCTCGAAGAGGAAATTGGCGATGACTTTTCACCGAACGACTTAACGAAATCGCCACGCAGCGTTTCACTTACTAAGCCACGGCGAAAGGCCAGCATCTCGTCACGGTCGAGGTGGAGTCCCCTCGTATAATGGAGTCCAATCCGCTCGGAAGTGTGCCAACATCAGGCGCCGGACGCGCAGTTTCGAATTGTGGATGCTGCATAGCATCCAAGAGGACCTGTTGGAATTCTTCATTCAAGCTCTGGTCGCTTCCATCCGCCGCGTTGACAAGGAGCGTCTTTGCGCCAGGGACCAATGCGTATGCAAGTGCGTGAAACGTCATTACATGCGGCAACGAGGCACCGCAGAGCTTCGACTTAAGCCGCTCGGCCATCTCTCTTGCAGCATCGCGATTGAAGGCTAGCAGCAACATCTCGGCTGGCGCGATGTCGCAGTGTCTTTGAAGGAACACCGCCCGGTTGGCAACTGTTTCAGTCTTCCCGCTACCCGCCCGCGCCGAAAGCTGGACGTGACAACCAACGGTCGCGATTGCTAAGGCCTGCTCTTCGTCAGGTAAAGGCCTAGGCTTGGTGCCTTGCGATGGCAAATTTTCTTCCATCCACCGCTGAACGAAGCGGATTTTCTCTTCCTCGTATTCCTTGAACGTGAGGTGCTCAGGTGAAGCTTGATTGAATAGGCGGTCGGCGCCGAGAAAGTTAGTCGCAAAGAGCGTCCTAACGTGGGTGAGCGCGTCTCGCCGCCGCTTTTGGAACTCGGCTAAGTTCGCGTCAACTTCTGCACGGGAAACGAGTTGCCAGTGATGGGGCCGCGGGCTTTCGATCAAGCACACGTCATCGTGGTCGGAGAACGAGACCGCACCTGATGGAAAGTCAACTTGCAAGTGACCTTCCCAGCCGCCCCGTAGCGTTCCCTCGCCATATTCCGGATGCGTGACAACGTCCCCGACGGCCATCTGACGATCGGTTAGCTCAAGTCCGAAGAGTAGCCGATCGGCGGGCATCATCGCCTCAAATCGGCGCCGTCGTCGTCACTACCTTCATCGTCGGCGGCAACAGAGTCGGCGTGTGAGACTCCCCGCCACCCACGCGTCGATCATGTCCGCCCATTCCTGCAGCATGTGGCGCCGCTGCTCACCGTACTCGGCCTTGTTGTAGACGCCGCGCGATGAGCGCCCGTCTTCGTGGGCGAGGCACTTCTCGATCCAGTCGCTGTTGAAGCCGAGCTCGTTCAGGATGGTGGAGCCCGTGCGTCGCAGGTCGTGCACGGTGAACGGCTCCAGCGGTAGGCGAGATTCCTTGGCCTTCTCGACCACGACCTGGGTCACCCGGTTGAGGGTCGCCTTCGACATGCAGCGATCGGCGTCGTAGCGCGAGGGCAACAGGAACCGCGAGCCGCCGGCACAGGTGCGCAGCGCCATCATGATGTCGAGCGCCTGCTGGGAGAGATAGACGTTGTGCGGCTTGCCGGCCTTCATGCGGCTCTTCGGGATCGTCCAGACCGCGTTCTCGAAATCGACTTCGTTCCAGGTCGCCTCGATGAGCTCGCTTTTGCGCACGAGCGTGAGCAGGATCAGGCGCAGCGCCAGGCGGATGGTGGGCAGGGTCGTGGTGACATCGAGGACGCGATGCATGACGCGGATCTCCGACGGCGACAGCGCCCGATCTTTTGGCACGAATGTCGCAATCGACGAGGGGCCGACCTCGTCGGCCGGGTTGGGCGCCTTGTCGCCGTGCAGCGCTGCGAACCCAAAGATCTGTTTGACGATGTCGCGGACGTGCACTGCTGTCGCGGGCGCGCCGCGCTCCTTCACCTTGGCGCACAGGTTGCGCAGGTCTTCCGGCCCGATCTCGGCCATCAGCCGATTTCGGAACGCCGGCATGATGTCCCGGTCGATGATGCTCTTGCGCATCGACTTGGTGCTCTCCGCCATCCTGGCTTCTTCGAGCCAGCGGTTGGTGAACTCTCGAAGGTCTTGGCCTCGGACATGCGGCGCTTCTCGCGCTGCTTTTCCTGGCTGGGTGAGAGCCCCTCGGCGATCGCCTTGCGCGCTTCCGTGCAGCGCTCGCGCGCCATGAGCAGCGAGATCCCGTCCTTGGTTCCGTAGCGGCCGACCGTCAGGGTCTCGCGCCGGCCATTGAGCCGGTAGTCGAGCCGAAAGGTGATCGTGCCTTTGGGCGAGACGGTCACGTACATCCCGTCCCGGTCGGCGACTTTGTAGGTGGTGGCCCTAGGTTTGAGGCCTCTCAACATCCCATCTGACAGCATCACAGCGCCCTCCTTGCGTGAGAATTTTACCGTCACGAAAAAAGAGCCGCAACTAATTAGTTAACTTATTGTTTTATTTATATTTATTGCACTTATTTTTACCGTCAATCGCCTTTTCTAGCTGACGGTAAAAATTTTTCAGGGTTCGTGCCTAGAATTTTTACCGTCAGATTTACCGTCAGATTGAAGGGCATCCCCCCGATAGATCTCGATACATCTCGACAGACGTAACAATTATATATCAATCAGTTACAGTAACTTTTCGATAGATGCTGATAGACCGTGAAAGACGCCGAATTATTCCCACTCGATGGTGCCCGGAGGCTTCGAGGTCACGTCGTAGACCACGCGGTTGATGCCGCGCACCTCGTTGATGATGCGGCTCGAGATGCGCCCGAGCAGTTCGTATGGCAGATGCGCCCAGTGGGCCGTCATGAAGTCCGTCGTCTGCACCGCGCGCAGCGCGACCGCGTGCTCGTAGGTGCGGCCGTCGCCCATCACGCCCACCGAGCGGATCGGCAGGAACACCGCGAACGCCTGCGCCGTCAGGTCGTACCAGGACGTCCCGCTCGCGTCGCGCGTGGCGCGCAGCTCGTCGATGAAGATCGCGTCGGCGCGGCGCAGCAACTCGGCGTACTCGCGCTTCACCTCGCCCAGGATGCGCACGCCGAGTCCCGGTCCGGGGAACGGGTGGCGGAACACCATCTCGCGCGGCAGGCCGAGCTCCACGCCGATGCGCGCGCACCTCGTCCTTGAACAGCTCGCGCAGCGGTTCGACGAGTTTCATGTGCATGCGTTCCGGCAGGCCGCCCACGTTGTGGTGCGACTTGATGACGTGCGCCTTGCCCGTCTTCGCGCCCGCGGACTCGATCACGTCCGGGTAGATGGTGCCTTGGGCGAGCCATTTTGCATTGGCCAGCTTCTTCGATTCGGCCTGGAAAACTTCGACGAATTCGCGGCCGATGATCTTGCGCTTCTGCTCCGGGTCGAGACGCCCGCCAGTTCGCGGAAGAACTCCGGCGCGGCGTTCACCTGGTCGACCTTCACGCCCATGTGCTCGGCGAAGGTGTCCATCACCTGGTCGCCCTCGCCCAGGCGCAGCAGGCCCGTGTCGACGAAGATGCACGTGAGCTGGTCGCCGATCGCCTTGTGGATCAGCGCCGCGGCCACCGAGGAATCGACGCCGCCGGACAGGCCGAGGATCACCTCGTCGGCGCCGACCTGCTCGCGGATCCGGCGATGGCCTGCAGGGCGAACTCCGGCATGTTCCAGTGCCGCTCGCAGCCGCAGATCTCGTGCACGAAGCGCGAGTAGATGGCCTTGCCCTGCCAGGTGTGCGTCACTTCCGGATGGAACTGGACGGCATAGAAGTTCCGGGCCGCGTCGGACATGCCGGCGATGGGGCACGCCTCGTTCGAGGCCATCACGGCTGAAGCCCGGCGGAAGCGCCGTCACCTTGTCGCCGTGGCTCATCCAGACGTCGAGCAGGCCGTGGCCCTCGGTGTTGGCGCGGTCCTGGATGTCGCGGAACAGCGTCGAATGCCCGCGCGCCCGCACTTCGGCATAGCCGAACTCGCGGACCTTCCCGGTTTCGACGGTGCCGCCCTGCTGTGCGGCCATCGTCTGCATGCCGTAGCAGATGCCGAGCACCGGGACGCCGGCCCGGAAGACGTAGGGATCGGCCGCGGGGGGGGCCTCTTCCGTCACCGAGGCATGGCTGCCGGACAGGATGATCCCCTTCGGGCCGAAGGCGCGGATGAAGGCCTCGTCGGCGTCGTGCGGGTGCAGTTCGCAGTAGACGCCCGCCTCGCGCACGCGGCGCGCGATGAGCTGGGTGACCTGGGAGCCGAAGTCGAGGATGAGGATCTTGTCCGCCGCCGGGGGGGGGGGGGGGGGGGGGGGGGCGCGATCGCAAGGGGCCGTCATCCCTCGATGTGGTAATTGGGAGCTTCCTTCGTGATCTGCACGTCGTGCACGTGCGACTCGCGAATTCCCGCGGAGGTGATCTCGACGAACTCGGCGCGCGTGTGCAGCTCCTCGATCGAGCGGCAGCCGGTGTAGCCCATGCTCGCGCGAAGGCCGCCCATCAGCTGGTGGACGATCGCGGTGACCGGTCCCTTGTACGGCAGGCGCCCCTCGACGCCCTCCGGCACGAGCTTGTCGGCGTTGTTCTCGGCATCCTGGAAGTAGCGGTCCGAGGAGCCCTTCTGCATCGCCCCCAGGGAACCCATGCCGCGGTAGGACTTGTACGACCGGCCCTGGTAGAGCTCGATCTCGCCGGGGGCTTCCTCGGTGCCGGCGAAGAGGCTGCCCAGCATCACGGACGAGGCGCCGGCCGCGAGGGCCTTCGCCACGTCGCCGGAAAAGCGGATGCCGCCGTCGGCGATGCAGGGCACGCCCGTGCCCGCGAGCGCGGCCGCGACGTTCTGGATCGCCGTGATCTGCGGCACGCCGACGCCCGCGACGACCCGCGTCGTGCAGATCGAGCCCGGGCCGATGCCGACCTTCACGCCGTCGGCGCCATGGTCGACCAGGGCCCTGGCCGCCTCGCGCGTGGCGATGTTGCCGCCGATGACCTGGATCTGGGGTAGCGCGTCTTCACCCACTTCACGCGATCGAGCACGCCCTGCGCGTGGCCGTGGGCGGTGTCGACCACCAGCACGTCCACGCCGGCCTCGACCAGCATCTCGACACGCTCCTCGGTGCCCTCGCCCACGCCGACCGCTGCGCCGACGCGCAGCGCCCCTGCTGGTCCTTGCACGCATTCGGGTGCTCGGAGGACTTGAGGATGTCCTTCACGGTCATCAGGCCGCGCAGCTCGTCGTTGCCGTTCATCACCAGCACGCGCTCGAGCCGGTGCCGGTGCATGAGCGCCTTGGCCTCCTCCAGACTCGCGCCCTCCCGCACCGTGATCAGCTTGTCGCGCGGGGTCATGATGTTCTTCACCGGCTGGTCGAGGTTCGTCTCGAAGCGCAGGTCGCGGTTGGTGACGATGCCCACGACGCGCTTGCCCTCGAGGACCGGCAGGCCCGAGATGCGGTGCTTGCGGGTGAGCGCGAACACCTCGCGCACCGTCATGGTCGGGGAGATGGTGATCGGGTCCTTCACGACGCCGCTTTCGAAGCGCTTCACCTTCGCGACCTTGGCGGCCTGCGCCTCGGGCGGCAGGTTCTTGTGCAGGATGCCGATGCCGCCTTCCTGCGCCATGGCGATGGCGAGGCGCGCTTCCGTGACGGTATCCATGGCGGCGGACGTGAGCGGGATGTGCAGCTCGATCGAGCGGGTGAGGCGGGTCTGGAGGCTGACTTCGCGGGGAAGGACGGTCGAATGCGCCGGGACGAGCAGTACGTCGTCGAAGGTGAGCGCTTTCTGGATGACGCGCATGGGGAACGATGCCTCGATACAAAAGTCGATTATACCGGGCGCTCTCACCCCCGCCAAACCGGGCCTGCCGGGCCTGCCTCGGATTGACGCTCCAGCGGATTCTCGGTAAGGTTAGCTAAATGCTTGAAAAATTGTGGATTTGGGTCCGCCCGGCGGGCCCGGTGGCCGGGGCGGCGGTGCTGGCAATGGCCCTCGCGGGCTGCGCCGTGCCCGAGCCAGTAAAGGCTCCCGAGCCGGTGGCGATCGCCCCGGAGCCACCCAAGGCCCCGCCTGCCGTCGACCCGACCGCTGCTTCGGAGGAAGCGAAGGCCCTCCTGGCGCAGGCGGAAACCGACATCCAGCGCGCCCGCGCCCGCCGCGCGCTCTGGCAGAAGGCGTGGGAATCCCTCGTCGCGGCGCGCGCTTCGGCGGCGGCCCGCGACGATGCCGCCACCGCAAGCCACGCCCGGCGGGCGAGCGAGCTCGCGCAGCTCGGCCTCGAGCAACTGGCCTATCCGGCCGTCAAGTGATGCCCCGGACCGGCCGTAAATGATGGGTCCGTTCCCGAAGGAGACCGCCATGAAACGATTCGCGCTCGCCGCCCTCGTCATCCTCGTCGCCCCGCTCGCCTCGGCACAGCTCTACAAGTGGGTCGACAAGGACGGCAAGGTCCAGTATTCCGACCAGCCGCCGCCCGCGGGTGCATCCAAGCAGATCAACGTCGCCCCCGGCCCCGCCACGCCGGCACCGTCGGCCCGCGAAAAGGACAAGGCCCTCGAGAAGGCGCGCGTCGAGTCGCGCGAGTCGGCCAAGAAGGCCGAGGACCTCGCCAGGAACACGAAGCAGCGCCAGGACGAATGCGACCAGGCCCGCTCCTACCTGAAGGGCATCGAGGCCGGCGGGCGCTTCGTCACTTTCGACGCCAAGGGCGAGCGCGTCTTCATGGAGCAGGACCAGATCGATGCCGCGAAGGCCAAGGGCCGGCAGAACGTCGAGGAGGCCTGCAAGGGCCTGTGAACACGAACCGGGGCGCACCCCGGGATACCAAGAACCACAAAGCACCATGTCGCACACGCCCCCGGGCAGCCGCCTCCTAGCCGCCCTGCTCGCCGCCTCAGTGTCGCCGGCCCTCGCCCTCGGGCTGGGCGAGGCCGACCTTCGCTCCGCGCTGGGCGAACCGCTCGACCTCGTGATCACGATCACCGCGGGCCCGGAGGATTCCCTCTCCGCCGACTGCTTCTACCTGCCCCGCCCGCTGCCCGGCGGGCTGCCCACGGTGACGCGCGCGCAGTTCACGATCGAGAGCGGGTCGAAGCTGCACGTGCGCACGCCGCAACCGCTCAACGAGCCGGCCATGGTGCTTCGCATGCACGCCTCCTGCCCGGGCGGCGGGCTCGTCGCGCGCGAATACCCGCTCCTTCTCGACCCTCGCCCCGTGAGCGCCGTCGCGCCGCCGGTCGTCGCGCCCGTGCAGGCGCCTCGCGCCGCCGCCGCGAAATCGCCCGCGGATGCGGGCGCGCCGGGGCTGCGCTCGATCGCCGGGGACACGCTCGCCGGTCTCGCCGGCGCGGTCTATCCGAGGAACCGCCGGGCACGCGATGCCTACGTCGCCGCGCTGCGCGAGGCCAACCCGTCCCTCGCGGGCCTTCGGCCCGACGAACCGATCCCGCCGGAAACCGCCGTCGCCTTGCCCGACCTGCGCTCCGTGGCGAATCGCTCGATGCCGCGGGCCACCGCCGGCGCGACACCCGCCGCGGAGTCGCCGGCGCCCCCGCCAAAGGCGAAGCGCGAAAGGCCCGCTCCCGAAAGCACCGCCGCCCCGCGGGAACGCAAGCGATCGCCGCCGCGCAAGGACGAAACCGCCCGCCGGACGGACGGTTTCGTCCTGCGCCTGTCGTCCGGCGAGGTGGATCTCGCCCGCAGCCGCGACATCGACGACCGCACGCGCGCGCAACTGCGCGAGCGCCTCACGCTCCTCGATGCCGACGACCAGGTCTCCGCGCTGCTGCAGATGCGCAACAGCCTGCGGCAGCTCGAGAACCGGGTCGCGGAGATGCAGCTGCGCCTTTCCGGCTCGATGCCGGTCGCGCCTGGCGCGACCCCGCCCGCGACGCTGCCGAAGCCCCCGGTGCCGGAGGCCACCGCACCAGCCGCGACGCCGCCGCCTGCGCAAGCGAATCCCGTCGAAACGCCGCCGACCGCCGCGCCACCGAAAGCCGAGCCTGCGCCCGCCGCGCAAGTGCCGGACAAGCCCAGGGCCGTTCCGGCGGCGAAGCCCGAACCGACCCCGACACCGACACCGATGCCGGCGCTCTCGATGCAGGCCTGGGGGCTCATCGCCCTGGCTGCCGCGGGACTCGCCCTCTTCGCCTTCCTCGTGATCCGGCGCCGCAACCGCCCCTCGGCGCGGCGCCGTGCCGCCGAGCGCGAGCGGGAATTCATCGCGGCCACGGTGATGAACGAGCAAGGCCCGTCGTCGCAGATCCTCGATCCCGAGGGCATGCTCGAGCCCGAGGAGCCCGCGCCTGCGCGCCCGCAAGTCGATTCCGACGCCGAACTCACCACGCGCATTCCCGGCGCGGATCCGCAGGTGCTTCGCCGGCGCTACCTCGAGGAGCGATTCCCGGAGATCGCGAACGGCGCGCTCGACATCGCGAATCCCGATTCCGTCGTGAAGGGCGCGCGCCTGCTCTACGAGGACGGCGCCCTCCCGCGGGCGGTCGAGCTGCTGCAGTTCGCCCTCGAGGAGAACCCGGCGCAGCAGAAGCCCTGGCTCGCACTCTTCGAGATCTTCCGCCTGGAAAACCTCTCCGGCGAGTTCGCGGCGCTGGCCGCGCGCTTCCCGCGAGCACCACGGCACGACGGACCACTGGCGGAAGGTCCAGTACATCGGCCGCGAGATCGACCCGCAGAATCCGCTCTATCGCGACGACGCCTTCAACAGCCTCGAGACGATCGGCTACCCGAACGCGGCCAAGGCGCGCGCGATCACCTTCGACCCGCTCGCGGAGAACTGGCTCAATGCGCCGATGGATTTCACCTCGGACGCGCTCGCCGGCGAGCTTCGCCGCGCCCTGCTCGCCGACGCGGGCCTGGGCGAATCGGACCTGATCCCCAACCCGATGCCCGCGCTCAAGCAGGTCGAGATGTTCAACGTCGCCTGAAGAGCCCGCCGTGAAACCCGACCCCTCCGCCTACCCCGTCGACATCGAGCGCCTGCTCCAGGCGAAGACCGTGCGCGATCCCGGCGTGCGTGCGCTCTTCCTGGCCGCGGTGCGCGAGGCGGGCCGCGACGGGGAAGCCTTCACCGTCGAGCGGCTTCGCCGCCTCACGGCGATCGAGGAACACTTCCAGACGCTGCTGCTCTACGACCAGCTCGAGTTCCTGCGCGCCGGGGGCCACCTCGCCGAGGCCGAGCGCGAGTTCGCGCAGAGCGTGCAGCGCATCTGCCTGGAGGCGGCCAACGGGTTCCAGCGCTTCCTGCGCAACCGGGACGGGTGGGCGCGCTCGCGCGAGGACGTCGAGACGCTCTTCCGCGTGACGGGCCTCGCGCTCAACACGATCCACTGCTTCGTGAAGTGGGGCTGCTTCCTCAACGCGCCGGGCCGCACGGTGCCGTGGCGCCAGCTGCACGCGCTCTACGCGCTCGCCGAGGCCGACGGCTATTCGCAGGTGCCCTTCGTGCTGCACCCCTCGCAGCCGAGCTTCAAGCCGTCCGTGCAGTCGCTCTACCTGCGCACGCTCGTGCTCGACCTCGTGAACGCCGGCAACCTCTCGCGCGTGCAGCTCGAGATCGCCGACGGCTGGTTCGCCTCGTGGTGCGGCGACTACTCGCTCGACGCCGAGTACTCCTCGCGCCTGCACCTTTTCTACGTCGATCTCGAGGCGGACGCGGGCCTAGCCCTCATGCGCAAGGAGGGCCACGGCGACACCGTGCGCTACGTGCGCGCCGACGGCCTCAAGGCGCAGATCGAGGAGGTGCAGTCCGGGCTTCGCCACGGCCGCCTCTACGCCGGGCACGGCGCGGGCGCGGTCTTCCCGCTCGAGGAGCACGTGGCCCTGCTCGCCATCATCGAGAAGCTGTACGCCGCGATGATCGCCGGCGCCGACAACCGCATCGAGGAGCGCACGCACTTCGAGGACCGGGAGGTCGAGGTCGTCGTCGGCACCGAGCGCGTGTTCGCGAAGGCCCGCGCCCCGCGCGATGCGCCCGCGGCCACGCCGACCGCCGCCCCGATCCCGGCGGCCGAGATGGTGGAGATCAGCCCGTCCGGGCTCTCGCTCACCGCCATCGAGGCCACGGCCGGCACGCCGGCCGTCGTCGATCCCGACCTGCAGACCTGGCGGGTGAACGACCTGTCCTCCAAGGGGTACGGCCTCCTCGTGGACCGCGGGGCGGCCGACGAGGTGCTGCTCAACGGGCTCGTCGCCATCCGCGACCAGGAACACGGCGGCTGGATCGTGGGCGCCGTCGTGAGGAAGCTCGCCAACCGCGTGCGCGGCGAGATGCTCGCGGGCGTCGAGGTGCTTTCCTTCCGGCCCCTGCGCGTGATGCTCGCGCCGGTGGCCGGTGGCGACCCGGTGGAGGCGCTTTTCCTGCCCGGCCCGGACCCGAACGGCAAGGGCGACGGCCTGCTGCTTCGCGCCGCCGATTTCAGCGCCGGCAAGGCTTTCCGGCTGCTTGCCGGCGGAACCCGCTATCCGCTGCGCCTGAATCGCGTGACGAAGAAGGGCGCGGACTGGATCAAGGTCCGCTTCGAGATCGACGCGAAGGCTTGAGCGCCGCCCTCTCGCGTCGCATCGACTTCGCATCGGCGCTCACCGGCCGGTAGATCTCCACGCGGTCGCCCTCGCGCAGCACGCGGGCCGGCGGCACGACGCGACCCCACAGGCCCGCCTCGGCCCCGGCGAGCTCCGGAAAGCGCGTGGCCACGCCGGCGAGCGCGATCGCCTCCCCCACCGTCGCACCTTCGGGAAGGTCCAGCGCGATCACCTCCTGGCGCACCGACAGCGCAGCCGCGACGAGGATCCTCATGGCGGGACGACCGGCGGAAGGGTGGCCGGCGCCTCGGGCGTCACGGGCACGTCCTGCGCAACGGGCACGACCGGCACGATCGCGGGAATGAAGGGACGAGCGGGCAGGGACGCTCCGCCCGCCTTCACCGCCTCCGCACGCTCCACGAACCGCTCGACGAGGGTCTGCACCACGTGGCCGAAGACCGGGCCCAGCACCTTCTCCATCGCGCGGCTGGTGAATGCATATTCGAGATGGAACTCGACCGACGAGCCCCCCGGCCCCAGCGGGCGGATGTGCCAGTGGCCGGCGAGATGCTCGAACGGGCCGTCGGCCAGCGCGAGGTGGATCCACTCGGGCGGCTCGTTGCGGTTGCGGGTGGCCACGTGGCTCCTGAGGCCGTGGAAATCGATGTCGATGCGCGCGTGCGTCTCGGCGCAGGTGCGGCCGAAGACCTCCACGCCGGCGCACCAGGGCAGGAATTCGGGGTAGGCCTCGACGCCGTCCACCAGGGCGAACATCGCCTCGGCAGGCAGCTCGACGATGACCTTGCGGGACACGACGGGCATGGGAGCGGCATTTTACGGCCCCGGGCCGGTAGAATGCGAACGCCTCGCTCCCCGCGGGGCCCGAAAGCGCGCCTCCCCGTCCCATGAGCATCGTCGACAACCGCAAGGCCTTCCACGACTACTTCATCGAAGAGCGCTTCGAGGCCGGGCTCGTGCTCGAGGGCTGGGAGGTGAAGGCGATCCGGGCGGGACGGGCGCAGCTCAAGGAGGCCTATGTCGTGCTCATGAAGGGCGAGACCTTCGTGATCGGAATGCACGTGAGCGCGCTGCCGACGGCCTCCACGCACGTGAAGCCCGATCCCACGCGCAAGCGAAAGCTCCTGCTGAATGCGCCGGAGATCGCCAAGCTCATCGGCAAGGTCGAGCAGAAGGGCTACACCCTCGTGCCCATCAACCTGCACTACGCCAAGGGGCGGGTGAAGATGGACATCGGCCTCGCCAAGGGCAAGAAGCAGCACGACAAGCGCGAAAGCGAGAAGGAACGCGACTGGCAGCGCGAACGCCAGCGCCTGATGCGCCCCAAGGGCTAGCCGGCGCCGTTCCCGGGATTGCGAAGGGCCGGCGGGTTTTTCCCGAATCCGGGAGAGCGCCCGTCAGTGCGGCCGGGGGTTCCGGATGTGCGCGACGCCCCCGAAACTGCCGACCCAGATGCCGTCCGCCGCCGTCGTGACCATCGAAAACACGGTGTTCGCGAAGAGGCCGTCCTCGACGCCCAGGCGGCGGAACCTGCCACCCTCCAGGCGCGAGAGCCCGTTGTTGGTCCCGACCCACAGCGCTCCCGTGACGCGGTCGACGTGCAGCATGGAGACGTGGTTGCCCGGCAGGCCCTCGGCCGTGGTGTAGGTCTTCCACGCCTTGCCGTCGAAGCGGGAAAGCCCGCCGCCCCACGTCCCCGCCCACACCACCCCGTCGCGATCCACCGCGAGGGCCACGATGTAATTCGGGTTGTAGGCCACGTCGACCCCTTCGAGCCCCATTTCCTGCTTCTGCTTCGCATGGTGCTGGGAGACCTTCGACGGGTCGCTCTTGAACGCGATGTCGCCCTTCACCTTGTCGAACGGCGCGCCCAGCCCCTTCGAGTGGTTCCAGTTCGTCCACTGCCCGTCCTTGAAGCGGACGAGTCCGCCCTCGGTGGCCATCCAGATGATGCCGTCCTTGCCCTCGGCCAGCGCGTACACCCAGTCGTTGATGAGCCCGCCCTTCGTGCTGTCGACCGTGTGCAGGCTCCACTTCGACTTGTCCTTGAGCGCGCCGCCGCGGATGCGGTTCACGCCGGACCACGTGGCGATCCACAGGTCGCCGTTCTTCGCCTGCAGCGCGTCGTACACGAAGGCGTCGCCCAGGCCCTCGGGCACGTTGTAGTTCTCCCACTGGCCCGTCTTCTCGTCGAGGAGCGAGAGCCCGCCGCCGTAGGTGCCCAGCGCGATGCGTCCCTGGATGCGGCTCACGTGGAAGATGCCGTTCGAGAGCAGCCCCGACTTCACGTCGAAGAGCTTGAAGTCCTCGGCCTTCGTGTCGTAGCGGATGACTCCGCCCGAGGTACCGACCCAGAGCACGCTGCCCTCCGCGTGCAGGCTCTTCACGTTCTTGTTGCCCACGCGGAAATGCGTGAAATCGCGGTCCCGGGGATCGATGACGGTGCCGGTCACCGACGCCGCCCCCTTCGCGGGCGGAACCGGCTGGGCGAGGGCACCCGCAGGCGCGAGGGCCAGGGCGAGCAGGGAAGCCGCCAGCGCGGCGAAGGTCCGGTTCATCGTTGCAGGGTCCTTACGTAGGCGATCACGTCCAGGATCTCGCGATCGCGCAGCACGCCGCCGAAGGCCGGCATCACGTTGCGGCCGCGGCGAACCGTCGCGAGCAGGGTGAAATCGGATTGCATAAGGCGTTCGCCGCGGTTGAACCTCGGCGCCCCCGGGATGCCGCCCTGCCCCGCCGGCCCGTGGCACGTGGCGCAGTGCAGCGCGTAGATCTGGCCGCCGCGCGCGAGGTCCGCGCAAACCGCTGCCGGCGCGAAGGCGAAGGCGCACGCGGCCGCGATCGCGGCGACGGCACCCCTAGGCACCGGGCACCTTCGGCATCACCGCGCGGCGGGCGGGCGTGGCCTTCCTGCCGCCGTCGGCAATTCCGCGAAGCGCCCTCGATCGGGCCTCGTAGTCGAGGGCCTGCTTCTCGTCGGGCGCGAGGCCGTAATCGCCCTTGCGGTAGGCGAGCGCGAGCCGGTCGATGGCGGGCACGTGGTCCGCCTGCGCCGCTCGCCGGAGCCAGGCGAGCGCCTCGGGCGAGGCGCGCTCGGCCGGGCCGAGGTCGTAGCCGCCGGAAAGGTAGGCCGCCGCGACCGCGACGACGGCCTCGCGCTTGCCGGCGAGCGCCGCCTTTTCCATCAGCTGGCGCGCGCCGGCCGGATCCTTCGCGGTGCCCTCGCCCATGCCCATCATCGAGGCGAGCAGGACCATGCCGTCCGGATCGCCCTGGGCCGCCGCGAGTTTCAGGTAGCGCACGGCCTCCTCGTCCTGTTCCGAAGCGTCGAGGATGGCACCCAGGAGCGCCTGCGCCTTCGCGTGGCCGGCGTCGGCCGCGGGCCGCAGCTTCACGATGGCCTCGCGCACGTCGCCGCGGCGATAGGCGCGATCACCGGCGGCGTAGTCCTCGGCAGGCCCGGACCAGGCGACCAGCCCGGCGAGGCAGGCGACGAATCCCGCGAGGCGGGCGGCGAAACGCATCGGCATCCGGTTCCCTCGAAGCGGGCCGGAAGCCGCCGGCGCGCCCCGCTAGTTGTCCCTCGGGCGGGAATCCGCCTCGCGGCCCAGCCCTTCCCGCTCGAACTCCTCGAGCTTGCGATACAGGCTCGACAGGCCGATCCCCAGGCGCTGCGCGGCCTGGCGACGGTCTGCCGAGACCGCATCGAGCGTGCGGTAGACGATGCCGGCCTCGAATCGGCGAAGCTCGCTGCGCAAGTCCCCGACCACCCCCGAAGCAACCGGTGTGCCACCGGCAAGCGACGCCCGGGACGAGAGCTCCGCCGGGATGTCGGCGAGGGTGATGCGTTCCCCGTCCGCGAGAATGCTCGCGCGGTTGAGGACGTTCTCGAGCTCGCGCACGTTGCCCGGCCATGCGTAGGCGTGCAGGAGCTCCTCCGCCGCCGGGTCGAGGCCCGTGAGGCGGCGCCCGCCGGCCGGGCCCGCATCGAGCAGGTGCCGGATGAGGTCGCGCAGGTCCCGCGGGCGTTCGCGAAGCGGCGGCACGTGGATGCGGAACATGCTCATGCGGAAGAACAGGTCCTCGCGGAAGCGGCCGTCGGCCACCATCGCGGAGAGATCGCGGTTCGTGGCCGCGATGATGCGCACGTCGACGCGCCGCGCGATCTCCGCCCCGACCGGCCGCACGCTTTTCTCGTCGATGGCATGCAGCAGCTTCGATTGCATGTGCAGCGGCAACTCGCCGATCTCGTCCAGGAAGAGCGTGCCGCCGTCGGCCTCGAGGAACAGGCCCTTCCTCGTGCGGTCGGCCCCCGTGAACGCGCCCTTGGTGTGGCCGAAGAACTCACTCTCGAGCAGCGTCTCGGGAATGGCGCCGCAATTCACCGCGATGAAGGGCTTCTGCGCGCGCAGGCTGCGCTCGTGGATCGTGCGGGCGAGGACGCCCTTGCCGGTGCCGCTCTCGCCCGTGACGAGCACCGTGCTGTCGGTCGGCGCGACCTTGCCGGCCAGGCGCTCGACCTCGAGCATCGCGGGCGAGGAGAAGACGAACCGGTTGGCGCCCGGGCCACCGACGCTCTTCCTGAGCGCGCGGTTCTCCTCGCGAAGGCCGCGCATGGCCTCGATCTGCGCGAGCCGGTGCAGCAGTTCCTCGCGGTTCACCGGCTTCGAGACGAAGTCGTGGGCGCCGGCGCGCAGCGCCTCCACCGCGGTCTCCATGGAACCGAAGGCGGTCACCATGACGAATACCGTGTCGATGCCCGAATCGCGGCAGTTGCGCAGCAACGTGATGCCGTCGCCGTCGGGCATGCGGATGTCGCAGAGCGCCACGTCGATGCCGCCGCGCACGAGCCGGGATGCGCCCTCGGCCGCGCCGGAGGCGGTGTCCACGGTGTAGCCCGCGTTGCGGACGATGTCGGCGACGATCTGGCGCACGGCCGCCTCGTCGTCGATCACCAGCACGTTCATCTGGCGCATGCTCAAGTCGATCTCCTAGGGTTCGCGCGTGGGCAGGTCGACTTCAACCCGCGTGCCCTCGCCGGCACGCGAGGCGATAGCGATGCGTCCGCCCGCGCGCTCGATGAGGGTCTTGCACATGAAGAGGCCGATGCCGCTGCCGCGACCCGCCGGCTTGGTGGTGAAGGCCTCCTCGAAGGCCCGGGCGAGCACCTCGGGCTCCATGCCGGCGCCATTGTCGCTCACCTCGACGCGGACGAACCCGCCGTTCGGCCGCGTCGCGATCGCCACGCGGCCCTCGCCCCCGGCGACCTCCGAGATGGCATCGGCGGCGTTCAGCACCAGGTTCATCGCCACCTGCGTGATGTGATCGGGCACGGACCAGACGGCCGGCACCGCCGGATCGAGGTCCAGGTCGAGGCGGGCATGGCGCAGGCGCCGGTCGAAGCTCACGAAGCTCGCCGTCGAGCGCAGCAGCGAGTTGAGGTCCACCCACTCCGCCTCGACGGAACGCGCCGAGGTGAGGTCGGCGAGTTGCCGCGTGATCTGCGCGATGCGCTTGGTGTGGGTGAGGATCATGTCCGGGTGGCAGTGGTTGCCGAGGTTGCCGCAGCGCGAGTTCTCGCAGTTGCCGCGGATCGACTCGGCCACGCCCTGGATGGCGGCGATGGGGTTGTTGATCTCGTGCGCCACGGCGGCGGCGAGCGAGCCCACGGCGGCCATCTTCTCCTGGTGGAAGCGCTGCTGGCGCGTGACCTCGAGCGCCCCCTCGCGCTCGCGCAGGATCTCCTGCATGCGGTTCACCGAATCCATCAGGCGGCCGACCTCGTCGCCTCGGGTGACGGGAATGGGCTCGCGCCGGCCGCGCACCACGTCGATCGCCTGGTCGCCCAGGCGGCGAAGGTCGCCGGCCAGCCGCGTGAAGAACACCACGGTGAGCGCACCGAAGAAGACGAGACCGGCACCGGTCATCGCGACGAGCGAGAGCGTGATCTCGTCGTACTTGGCGCGGTAGCCTTCCCACAGGCGGTCCTTGCGGGCGCGCAGCTCCACCGCCGACTGTCCGAGCCGCGCGACGAGCACGTTCACTTCGGAGCGAAGGTCGATGAGGTCCGCGCGCGAGGAAGTCGTCCGCGCCCGCGCCAGCCGGTCCTCCAGGCGCGCGGCGAGCTGCGGGCCGCCCGGAAAGAGCTCGCCCAGCACGCGAAGGCCCGGGCCGAGGCTTTCGATCTCGATGGCCACCGACTGCGCGACTTCACGCGGCTCCGCGAACGCGCCGTCGTCGTTGATCTTGAGCACCGCGGCGGCCGAGGCCGCCGAGACGCGCGCGAGGGTGGACTCGACCACGTGCAGGCGCTCGAGGTCCTCGGCGATCGCGATGAGACGGCCGCGCTGCTGGCCGACCGAGATGAGGGTGAACGCGATGAAGGCGCCGAAGGCCACGAAGAGCAGAACGGCCTTGGCCCGCAGGGTGAGCCCCCGGAGCGTGCCGACCGGGGAGGCCGGCTGTGGCGGCGGAACGACCTCGAGGGGCCCGGAAGCCGGCATCAGGGCGCTCCTGCCGTGGCCGAGCGCTCGATCATCGCGAGCCGCGCGGGTTCGGACCAATCGCGCGCGGATTCGTCGCGCCAGCGCACGCGGCCGTCGCGGCCGATCGCGAGCGTCGTGGGCAACCTGGCGACGCCGAGCGCCTCGCGGGCGATTATCTGTGCGGGATCGGAAAGATTCGGAAAGGTGAGACCGAGCTTGCGCACGTGCTCCCAGGCGAGGAGCGCGTCGCGATCGATGTTGATGCCCACCACGCGGATGCCCTTGGGCGCGAGCGCGCGGTGGGCGGCCTCCAGGCTCGGCATCTCGCGCCGGCAGGGCTCGCACCAGGTGGCCCACACGTTCACCAGCACGAGGCCTTCGCTCGCCTCGTATCGAAGCACCGCTCCGTCGGCGAGGGATTCTCCCTGCCAGCGCGGCAGCGACGTCCGTTCCGCCGCCGGCGGCGCGCAGGCGGCGAGCAGGACGACTGCGAAGGCAAGCGCAAGCGCGCGGCTCACAGCGGGCGCTTGATCGTGACCGCTCCGCGGATCTGGCCGACGGCATAGCCCGTGGCGCGGTCATGGGGATACTCGGTCTCGAGAAGCGCCTTGAGGTTCGGCGTGAGCTTGTCCGGAGCCCCGTGGCACGAGACGCACAGCGGCCCGAGCGGCAGGGCCTTCATGTAGCGGTAGTAGCGGCCGCCGGGCTCGGCGACGACTTCGCCGTGCTCGAGGCCATCGGGCTTCTCGCCGCGCTCGGCACGCCGTTCGAAATCGAGGAGGACCTTCTGTTCCCAGGCGTCGGCGCTGCCGAGAGCCGGATTGCGCGGTCGCAACGCGACGCGGGTCACGCGCCAGCCGGTCTTGCGCGACATCGCCGACGAGATCTCCGGCACCGTGTACTTGCAGACGATCACGCCGCGCATGGGCCCGCTGAACTCGAGTTCCTTCGTGAGCTCCCCGCGGATCTGCGCCACCAGGTCGCCCGCCACCTTGCGGGTCTCCTCGGCGAGACGACGGGCGTCGGCACCGTCCTGACCGGCGGCGCCGGCGCTCGCCAGCGCGAAGGCGAGACCGCAGAGCGACTTGAAGGCCCTTCCGTTACCCATGATTGCTTCCCCGATGAAACCGATTGCGAGTCTAAACCATGCCGCCCGGAGGCGTGGATGCGCCTAGCGTCCGGGACGGGCCCGTCGCTCGGCATCCGCCAGCCGCTCCGCGACCTCCCGCGCCATCTCTCCGCCGGCAGGTAGTACCGCGAGCAACGCGCGCCACTGGCGCGCCGCGATCGCGAACTCGCCGCGCGTGTAGGCGGAGGTCCCCGAGAGGGCGAGGGACTTCACGTGCCGCGGGTCGAGCGCGAGGGCCTCGGCGATGAGGCGGTCGGGCTCGCCTTCGAAGCGACGCCCTTGCGCCATGGCGAGCGTGTCCGCGCGCTCCGCGAGGATCGACGCGCTCGGCGGAAGGCGGCGGGCCGCTTCGGCGTAGGATGCCGCGGCATCGGCGAACCGGCCCGATTCGGCAAAGCCACGGGCGCGGCGGATCCACGCCTCGCCGTCGTCGACGCCCGGGCGCGGCGTCGCCAGCCCGGGCCCCAGGGACGGGGTAGGTCCGGGTGGCGCTTCGCGCAGCGCGAACCAGACGCCGGCGACGATCACGGGGATGCCGGCGGCAGCGAGCCAGGGCGCGTGGGGCATGCGCGCCCCGCGAAGCAGCGGCCAGGAAACGACGAGCGCCGCCCCGAGGGCGACGGTCACCACGGTGAGGACGAAGGCGGTCACGGCGAGGGCTTCCTTTCGCTCCACTCCCAGAGGGCGGCCTCGGCACGACGGCGAAACGGATCGGCTGCCGGGGCGAGATGCGCGTAGGTGCGCATCGCGCCACGCGCGGTGTCGAGATCGCCCAGCGCCTCGGCCGCCACGGCGAGCCCGTAGTAGGCATTGAGCTGCGAGGGGCGCAGGTCGAGCGCGCCCTCGAAGTAGGCGCGGGCTTCGCGATGGCGTCCGAGTCCGGCGAGCGCGAAGCCCATGTTGGCATGGGCTTCCGGCATGGCGGGCGCGAACGCGAGCACGCGATGGAAGGCCTGCATCGCGTGTCCGTGCTGCCGCGCCTGCAGCAGGGCGACCCCCTGGCGGAAGGCGATGTCGATGTCTTCCGCATGCGCGGCGGGCGGGCCGCCCGCTGCCGGCGTCGATCCCGGCAGGAGCGCGATGCCGGCGCCCCCGAGCGCGACGAGGCTCGCGGTGATGAGCACGCCCAGCATCCGGACGTCGCGCCGGCTCGTGCTCATATCGCCCCCTTGTGCAAGGCGGTCGATACGAACGGCAGCCCGAAGAAGGTGAGGATCGCGAGCACGAATACCCCGGCGATGGCGATCGCCGTCGCGCGCGGCGCGAGCCGCAGCGTGAAGCGCGCGTGCAGCAGCGCCGCGAGCGCGAGCCACGTGAGGAAGGACCAGGTTTCCAGCGGGTCCCACGCCCAGTAGCGGCCCCAGGCGTCCTGCGCCCAGATGGCCCCGGTCACGAGCATGAGCGACTCGAAGACGAAGGCGAGCGCGAGGAATCGAAGGGCCAGGTGCTCGGCCCGGACCTCGTCGGCGATCCCGCCCGCCCGCAGCGCGCGTGCCCCCGGCGGCCCCGAGACCATCAGCACGCCCACGGCCGCGGCCACGAGGAGCGAGCCCAGGAACACCTTGCCGAAGCCCACGTGCGCGTAGAGCCAGAGCGTGCGGTAGGTGGCCGGGAAATGGCCGTCGTCGGGGTGCGTGACCAGCATCCACGCCATGAGCACGAAGATGAAGGGCAGCGCCACGGCCGCCGCCGGCCGCACGGCGCGCACGCGCAGGTACGCGGCGAGGAAGACCAGCGTGAGGCTCCACACGTTGCTCGAGAGCACCTCGAACATCGAGATGAACGGGCCGTGCCCGACGCGATCCCAGCGCAGGGCGAGCGAGGCGGTATGCGCGACGAGGCCGCCGGCCAGCAAGCCGACGATCACCGTTTCCAGCCGGCGGCACAGCACGGTGGCCACGACGGCGAGCGAGCCCGCGAGTCCGTAGCCCGCCACCGCGGCGCCGAGGAGCTGGGCTTCCATCAGGCCGGCCCCCGTTCGCGCACGAAGCGCCGCCAGAAGAACGCGGCGAGGGCGAGCACGCCGACGCCCGCGCAGGCGAGGAGCCAGGGCAGCGTCGGATCGTAGAAGACCTTGTATCCCATCCAGGCGGTGAGCCCCTCGTAGACGAGCACGCCCTCCGGCACCGCGAAGTTGTCGCCGGGCCGAAGCTCCCGCCTTTCGCCACCGGTCACGAACACGAGCCGGTGGGCCCCCGGCAACTGGAAGGTCGAGGCGCGCGACGGGTCGATGGCCGGCGCGTCCAGGTCGAGCATGACCCACGCCTCGCGCGAGGTGCCGGGAATGCGCCACGACTGCGCCTGCCGGTGCTCGTTGAGCGGATAGGAAGGCAGGTGCACCGTCCCTCGCTCGGGTGGCTGCCCGCCCCTCGGCACCCAGCGCATCACGATCGCGAAGCCCTTGTTCGGCGTGGTGTAGAAGCGGTAGCCGTCGAGCACGAGCGGCTCGATGTCGCCGATCGTGTGGCGCGTGGCCCGGCCGTCGTGGCCGAAGACGCGCACGTCGTTCGAGGTCCTGCCGCGGCGCCAGCCTTCCGCGTAGGCGATGGTGAAGCCGTCGTTCACGAAGCGCAGGCGCGTGAGCCCGTCCGGATGCAGGGGCCCGGACTCTTGCGTGAGAAGGCGCCCGTCGAACACCTCGCCTTGCGCCAGCTCGAGGGTGCCGGTGAGCGCGGTGAGGCGCCCCAGGGCCGCGAGGGCGAGGAGCACGAGCAGCGCCAGGTGGAACACGAAGAGCGCCAGGTCCGCGCGAAGCCGCTCGTTCGCGAGGAGCGCCGCCCCCAGGTTGGCGGCCGCCAGGGCGAACGCCGCCGCGAGCGGGCCTGCCAGCCCTCCCTCGATCCGGGCGTGCGCGATCACCGCGAGCGCCACCACGGCGAGCAGCACGAGCGTGAGGCGCGTCGATCCCGCCTCGCGAAGCAGGCGCCGGACCGGGCCCTCATGGCAGGGAATCGTCGTCGCGTTCATGGCGCGTTCTGGCAGTTCTCGCTGGAGTCGCGCATCCAGTCGCGGCCCGAGCTGCCGTTGCCGGGCGCGCCCGCCGAGCCGCAGTCGCTCTCGCGCCACAGCCCGCTCGGCGCGAAGCGCCGGACCTTGAGCACGGCGTTCATGTAGTAGGGGCCGTTGTTGTAGGCGGCCGTCGTGTTGTTGCGCACCTGCGTGCCGGCCGCCTGCCCGCCCTCGGGCCCCACGTCGTTCAGGTTCACGAGGAAGGCCTTGTTCTTCCACCCGTGCGGCACCGCGACGTGGCACCAGTTGCAGCGCATCCTCCCGATCTTGTCGGCGTGGTACGCATGCAGGTCGCCGCGCCCCTGGTCGCCCGGGTCGTTGAAGAAACCCGTGCGCTGTCCCCCGGCGCCCGCGTAGGCGTTGTAGTCGTGGCACTTGAAGCACAGCCCCGTGGCCTGCTGCCCGGATCCCGTGGCATTGTTCCACGTGCCCTTCAGGATGAAATTGTTGGACGAGCCGTGCGGCCCCCACGGGCTGCCGTTCTCGCCTCCCGCCGGCTGGATCGTCGCCGCGCCCGTGTTCGAGCCGTGGCAATCCGTGCAGTAGATCGTCTGCGTGCCCACCGCGTTGCTGAACGGGGAGAGCCAACGGGCGGAAATGTTGGTGCCGTTGCCGCGGACCGTGCCGGTGCGTCCCGTGGCGTCGACGACCGGATGCCAGGACCGGTGGTTGTTGATGGCATAGGCGCCGGCGGCGCCGGAGTCGGTCGTGGTCGTCTCGCCCCGATGCGTGAGGGGCGCCTGGAACTCCTTGGCCTGGTTCGTGTACTGCGCGAGGTTGTTGGTGCCGAAGGGCGTGCCGCCGGGGTAGCCCACGGGCGGTCGCGTGCCGAGCGGGTAGACGTTGTTGTCGGAGAAGCCGTAGTCCGAGTGGCACTTGAGGCAGACCTGGTACTCGCGCGTCACGTACGGGGCGCTCGCGCTCGTGTCCACGCTCGCGCCGGGATCGCCCCGCTTCACGACGTAGCCCGAGGGAAGGGTCTGGAAGCTCGCGCTGCCGTAGACCGGCTCGATACCCCAGGTGCCGCGGAGCACGCCCGAGGCGATGTTCGTCACGACCGTCCCGGCCACCGCCGCGCGGTTGTGCGTGCCGGCGGCATCGGGGGTGCCGGCGAGCGAGCCGGGCGGATTGCCGGTGAAGGTGCGGAACTTCACGACGCGATGGGGTTGTGGCAGTCGGTGCACTCCGCGTGCCGGTTCGCCGTGTTGCCCACGCCCAGCTTCGAACGCGGCTCGAGGAAGTCCTTGCCGCAGGCACTCGCCGGGCCGGTGCAATCGACGAAGCCCGGGTCGGCGAAGTTGGCGGAGATGTCGTGGACCTCGCTGCCGGCGTTCTGGTCGGCCGAGCGGATCGGCATGCGCCGCGCGAGCTGGAAGTCGGTGCGGATGTCCGGCACCGTCGTCGATGGGGTGATCACGCTCTGCGCCGCGCTCGTGTGGCACTGGTAGCAGGTTTCCTCGATCGCCGAGGCGCCGCCGGATTTCGGCACCGCCACGCTGTCGGTGCCCTCGCGCGCGAGCCGGCGCGAGCCCGGTACCGTGTGCGTGTCGTGGCAGTTCAGGCACGCCGCGCGCCACACCGGCAGCCCCGCGGGAAAATCGCGCTGCGCCGCCGCGGCGGCGGTGTAGGCCTGCGTGGCGACGAGCGGGTTGGCGTGCGCCGAGTAGGCCCACGTGCCCCCCGCGAGGTTCTTGTCGTGGCAGGAGACGCAGAGGATGTCGTTCGCGGGGTTGTGCACCGCCGTGGGCGTGGCCTCCTGGAAGCGGTTCTGCCGCAGGAACTTCTGGTTCCCCTTCGAGAGATCCGTCTCGCGCCGGTGCGGATCGTGGCAGGTCGCGCACTGCACCTGCCCGATGCCGCCCGCGCCGGTGGGCTCGAGCGGCAGCTCGGGCCGGTAGCCGGAGTGACGCACGCCCAGGACCGCGCCGCCGGCGGGGTACTGCTGGTTCGCGTCCACGACGCGCAGTTCCCCGTCGCGGACTGCGAGCGCGTTGGTGTAGGAGACCGAGATGGGATGGTCGTTGGTGAGGTCGGAGCCGAGGTTGCGCGTGAAGCCCGTGTTCGCGCCGCTTCCCGCAGGCATCACGCCTCCCGTGCCGGTGCCCGTCATGGGAATCGAGACCGAACCCTGCACCGTGGCCGAGCCCACGCCGTTCAGGACGTTCACGTTGCCGATCGCCACCGTGCCGTCGTGGCACGACAGGCACAGCTTCGAGCTGCCGCCGGGCTGCTCGAGAGCGCCCTGGATGGCCTGCGCGTCGAGCGAGGACGATGCGTACGGCGTGTAGGTCGTGGTGCCGAGCCGCCGGTTCCAGATCGGGGCCACGCCCGGCGTCGCGCCGTGCGGCGTGTGGCAGAAGACGCAGACCTGGTTCTCGCTGGTGCTCTTCACGGTGCCCGGGCCCGAGATCGAGAGGTTGTGCTTGGTGCCCCGCACGTCGGAGATGCCGGCCGCCCCGATGAGCGCCGACGTGGCGCCGAGCACGGCGAGCGCCGAGACGGCCGCGAGGAGCGCGCGCAAGGCGCTAGGGTTCGCCATCGGCATCCCCCCCGAGGAACTGGAAGACCACGACGCGCCCGTTGAACATGTCGGCCACGTAGACCCGGTCGCGCTCGTCGATCCACAGTCCCGAGGGCAGGTAGAACTGCCCTTCCCCGCGGCCCAGGCCGCCGATGGGCAGGAGGAACCGGCCCTCGCGGTCGTATACGAGCAGGTGATCGTGGTACGACTCGATCACGTAGATGTTGCCGGCCGAATCGGTCGCGACGCCCTTGGGGCGCACGAGCTGCCCGACGTACAGGCCCCGCGAGCCGAGCACGAGGCGCGGGCGGGGTTGCCCCCGCGCGAAGACCTGGATGCGGCCGTTCATCGTGTCGGCCACGTAGAGATCGCCTCCGCGGAACCACAGGTGGGTCGGGTAGTTGAACTCGCCCTCGGCCTCGCCGCGCCGGCCGAACCGGCGCAGGGGTTGCCCGGCGGCATCGAACACGCGGATCTCGTGCGCGCCCGTGTCGGCCACGTACAACTCGCCGCGTTCACGGTCGAGGGCGAGACCCGTGGGGCGACCGAACTGCCCTTCCCCGATGCGCCGCACGGTGCGGCCCTCGCCATCGAGCTCGATGACCGCGCCGAGCGCCGAATCGGCGACGAAGACCGAGCGTCCCGCGCCGCATGCGACGCCCGTAGGCGATGCGAAGCGCTTCGTCCCGAACGCGTACTCGTAGACGTCGAGGCCGCCCTCGGGCCGGAACGAAAAGACGCCGCCGCGCCCGGGATCGGCCACGACGATGCGTCCGCATCCCTCGGCCGCCCCCGCCGAGGGGCGCAGCAGTTCCTCGCGCGCTTCGCCGAACCCCAGGCCCGTGACCCACTCGAGCGCCGTGCGCCAGCCGCTCTTGCCGCCCGATCCCGGCGCGTCGTAGTTGAGCTCGCCGATGAGGACGCCCTCCTGCCGGTAGCGAGGCACCTCGGGCGCATGCGGCCAGGTGCGCATCGCGCGACCGGGCTCGGCGTCGAGCCGCAGGACGGAGGGCGCCGGCGCCGCGCAGGCGGTCGCGGCGAGCACGGGCCGCCGCCAGCAGGCGGCGGAGCGTGGCCCGACCGAGGTGGTCGGGGCTCACCACAACCCGGGCCCCAGCGTCGAGTGACCGCCCTGGATGCCGGGCTTGAGCCCGGGCTTGCCCGAGTGACAGAGGTCGCAGCGGTCCGGGGCCCAGGCGATCTGCCCGTTGTGGCACATGCCGCAGAACTTTCCTTCGACGATCTCCTTCATGGTGACCACGTTCGCGCCGGCGCGCATGCGAAAGCCCAGCTCCGAGTGGCACACCTTGCAGCGGAACCGGATGCGGTGGAACCAGTGCGGGAAGATGACCGGGCGCACGCCCTCGGCCTCGGAGCGGTGGTTGAGCACGACGTCGCCGTACTCCGCGACCGCGGGGATGGCCGTCGCCGCGAGGCACGCGGCGAGGAGCGCGATGCGCACGACGGCGGCATTCACGGTCCGGCCTTCGGCGGCACGGGCGCGTACCCCGGCGCTGGGCCACCGCCCCGCGAAGCGCGCGGCACGCTGTGGCACCGGTTGCATTCCGTGAGCGGAAAGGAAACCGCGCCGTGGCAAAGGCCGCATTGCTCGCCTTGCAGGATACGGCGCATGTCCAGCTTGTTGGCGCCGGCCTTCGAGATGAACGGCGTCTCGTGGCAGTTGCTGCAATCGAGCCAGAGGGTGTGTGCGCGGTGCGGGAATCGCACGATCGGCGTGCCGCCGTTCAGGTTGAGCAGGATGTCGTCCTCGCGAAGTCGCACCTCCGTGCCCTCGAGGAGATTCGCGCGCGGGACGATCTCCCCCCGTTCGAGCGCCTGCACCCAGCGCACCTGGTTGCCGGCGCCATCGGGGGCGAGACGGGCCAGGGCATCGCGAGGCTCCTGCAACTGTCGCGTGCCGGGGCTCGCCGGGTCGTGCAGGCCGTCCTTGGCGAGCGGTATCCAGCGGCGCAGGTCGGGCTGCGCCCAGGCGGCCGCCGCCGCGAGCACCAGCAACCCGGCAAGGAGCGTTGTCCACGGCCGCGAGCGCTTCACCCGGGGATGTAGATGCCGGCCGCGCGGATGGCACGGACCAGCTCTTTCGTCGATTCCTCCAGCAGGCCCACGGCCTCGGCGTGGGCCCCCGCGCCGGCCCGCCGTTCCGCCTCGTCGCGCAGCGACTTTGCCTTGCCGGAGGCCGCCTGCGCGCTCGCGGCCTTGGCCGGGTCGGAGACGAGGAGCATGAGGAGCATGCGGTGCGTGTCGTTGCGGTCCACCTCGTAGCGGTATTCCTCCTCCTTGGTCGCGAAATCGAGGGAACGCACCAGCGTGTCGCCGCCGCGCATCGAGCCGATGGAGGCTTTCGCGACGAGGTAGGCGCGCTCGAGCGTGCCGCGGGCCGTTTCGAGGTCGCCCGCGCCCGCTTCCCGCTCGGCCTGGGCGATGAGCGTGTCGATGGTCCTCGAGGTCTCCGCCGCACCGGAGACGCCTTTCTTCTCGAGCGCGATTCGACGCTGCGCCGCCGCGAGCGACCTGGCGCTCTCGAGGCGCGCGTCGTAATCCGCGCGGCGCTTGTCCGCGACCACGGTCTCGGCACCGGAAAGTCGCACGCCTTCGAACATCGCGAGGCTCGCCTGCGGCAGCAGGCGCGAGGCCCCCTCGAGATCGCCGGACCGGCAGGCATCGGCCGCCTTGCGGTGGATCTCCCGCGCCCGTTCGCGATGGGCTCGCGCGGCGGCATTGCCGCCCGCCTCGATCTGCTTCGCGGCGGAGGAGCGTTCGATGAGGGTTTCGACCGCCGCGATGCGGCGTTCGAGCTGGACGCGGTCGACCGTCTGGGCCGAGGCCGTGGCGGCGAACGCGAACAGGGCCGCGAGGAAAAGTGTCTTCATGGCGGTGAGGCTCCGGCGTCCTTGGGCATGACGAGGCCGGCCGCCGCGAGGGCGGCCTGGAGAAAGGTGGTGCCGCTCCTGAGCGCGTCGATGGCGGGGCCGAACTGCCGCGAGCCCGCCAGGCGCTCGGCATCCGCGAGGTGGGTGCGGTTGGTGGCGACGTAGCGCTCGACGAGCGTGACGGCCTCGCGCCGCGGCTTGAGTTCCGCGAGCGCGACGGGGACGAGCTCGCGATAGGACCGGTTGCGCTCGAGTTCCCAGGCGTACTCGTCATCCGGCGATTCGAACTTCGTCGCGTAGCGGATCGTGGCCGATCCGAGCAGGCCGTTGAGGCCCGCCATCAACTCGCGTTCGGCTTTCTCGAGGGCCACAACGGCCTGCGCGTCGCGCTCCGAACTCGCGAGCGCCCGGGCTTCCTCCACGCGGGCGCGCGCAGCCTCGAGCCTCGCGTCGCTCACGGGCGAGCCGCGCGGCAAGCCCTTCGCCCTCGCGAGATTCGCCTCGTAGGAGCCCGCGAGCGTCTCGACGGTCCGCGCGAGGCTCGCGTAGCGCACGCGCTGGTCGACGGCGCGCGCGGCGGCATCCGGCACGAGCTGGTGCGCATTGCCCACGGACCACATGGCGGCGTTCAGCGCCGTCTCGGCTTCCTTGAGCGAGCCCGATT
Source organism: Betaproteobacteria bacterium (assembly GCA_016711875.1). Classification (GTDB taxonomy): domain Bacteria; phylum Pseudomonadota; class Gammaproteobacteria; order Burkholderiales; family Usitatibacteraceae; genus FEB-7. Next base: position 28,170 of record JADJSD010000022.1, read on the forward strand.
CGGCGAGCGCCACGGCGCGGGCGTGCTGGGCCCGGGCCTGCGCGAAGTGCATTCGCGCATCCTCGTTGCCGCTCGCCTGGATCCGCTGCTCGGCCGGCGAGTCGAGCACCAGGCGCCGCACCAGCGATTCCTTCTGCTCGTACGCGCGGCGTTCGGGCCCCGGCACAGGCGATTGCCCGAACGCGAACGCGCCGGAGAAGGCCGCGAGCGCACAGGCGAGGCGTGCGGCGAGTATCACGGCCTGGTCCCCGCCAAGGCCGCAGCCGGCGCCTGGTTGTCCTTCTTCTTCGAGTGGCACAGCCGGCACTCGGAGACGGGAAAGGCCACCTTGCCGTGGCAGACGCCGCACTTCTGGCCGAGCATGATCGAGGCCATGCTGATCTGGTTGGCGCCTTTCTGCGGGATGAAGATCTGCGGGTGGCAGTTGGAGCAGTCGAGCCACTCGGTGTGCTGCTTGTGCGGGTACACGACGTCCGGCATCGAGCCCTTCACTTCGCGCACGATGTTGAGGTCCATCACCACGGCGTTCGCGTTCGGGTCGTCGCGGTCCCAGCGCGGCTTGATCTTGCCCGCCTCGAGCGACGACACCCAGTTCACCCGGTTGCCGGCGCCGAGCGGATTCATCCCGCCCAGGGCGGTGAGCGGCGGCTGGAGCGCGTGCGTGCCCGTGTTGGCCGGATCGTGGATTCCGTCCTCGGCGGGCGGGGCGTTGCGCTTGCCCGGCGCGGCGAGCAGCCGGTTGAAGGCGTTGGGATCGATGGCGGCCGAGGAGCGCGGCGCGGCGGCGGGTACCGCGAGCGGAACGACCGGGGGCGCGACGGGCGAGGCCGGTGCGGGAACGACCGCGACCGGCGCGGCGGCAGCGACCTTGGCGGGCGCGGGAGCGGGCGGCGGTGCCGCGGCGCTTTCCTGGCCACCGGTGCCGACCGCGGCCAGCATGTAGTCCACCGCCGCCTTCACGTCGCCATCGGAAAGCGCGGGGTTGCCCCCCTTGGCCGGCATACCGGCTGGCGTTCCCTTGAGCGCGCTCGCATGGAGCTTCGCGGTGCCCGCCTTCAGGCGCGGGGCCCAGTCCGCCTTGCTGCCGAACTTCGGTGCCCCGGCGAGCCCGGGACCATGGCAAAGCGCGCAGGTCTTGTCGTAGGCGGCCTTGCCCGCCCCCTTGTCGGCACCGGCGGCTGCCGGCGCGAGCGCCACCTTCGACGCGGCCTTCGACTCGGGCTTCGCTCCGGGTTTCGTCTCCGCCTTGGCTTCGGCCTTCGCGCCTCCCACGGCGGCGACCATGTAGTCCACGGCCGCTTTCACATCGGCATCGGAAAGCGAGGGACTGCCGCCCTTGGCGGGCATGCCCTTCGCCGTTCCATTCAACGCGCTGGCATGCAGCTTCTCGCTGCCGGCTTTCGTGCGTTCGGCCCATTCCGCCTTCTGGCCGAACCGCGGAGCGCCCGCGATGCCCGCGCCGTGGCAGAGCGCGCAGGTCTTCTCGTAGGTGGCCTTGCCCGTGCCCTTGTCCTGCGCGCCGGCGACGAGGGAAAGCAGCGCAAGCGAGACGGCAATTAGGATCGTCTTCATGGCCTCACCGCTTCGCCGCGGGCGCCGGTGCCGCGGCGGCCGGCGCATTCGTGCCCACGAGTTTCTGGATGGTGCTCTCGTGGACCTGCGTGGGCGTGCCCGGCTTGCCGGAGTGGCACAGGTCGCAGTTCTCGACGGACCACGCGACGTTGCCGTTGTGGCAGGCGCCGCAGAACTGGCCGTCGATGATCTTCACCATGTTGATGTCGTTGCCGCCCGCCTGGAACTTGAAGCCCAGGTCGCTGTGGCAGACCTTGCAGCGGAAGCGCACGCGGTGGAACCAGTGGGGAAAGACGACCGGGCGCACGCCGGCGGCGTCCGAGTGGTTGTTGATCACCACGTCGCCGTATTCGGCGTGCGCCGGCGCCGGCGCGAGCGCGAGCGCCAGGGCGAGCCCCGCGAGCGCGACGAGCGCGGCGCGCACTCGGTTGGACAGGTTGGTTTCCATCGTCGGGAAGCCTTTCTCAGAACTGGCCGAATTGGCGGGCGACGCGCAGGTAGACCTGGCGATCGTCGCGCCCGTCCGTCTTTGCAATCCGCATGCCAAGACGGATCTCGAGGCGGCCGATGTCGTAGAGCAGCCGCTGGTCGAAGAGCCGGGTGGTGTTCTCGCGCAGCGCGTCCGCGTCGCCCAGCAGCCGCGAATCGGTGAAGCCCTGGTTCCAGGTGGCGCTCGCGAGGTAGCGCAGGCGGGGCACGCCGAACACCTTCGTGTGCTGGTAGGTGAACCCCCCGTACACCTGCCGGCTCGCCTCCCGGGTGCCCTCCAGGGCGCGCGTCGCCCGGATCCATTGCGCCGTCACGTTGGCGGTGAGCAGGTCCCACTGGCCGAACCGCAGCTGCCCGCTCGCCTGGAGGTTCGCGAGCCTGAAGCGCTCCTCGATGGCGCCCGTGGCCCGTGACTCGCCATACCCCGCGCTCAGGTAGCCGTCGGACGATTCGCTCGTGTTCACCCGGAGGCCCGCGGTGCCGTTGTAGCGCAGCACCGTCGTGCGCCCGATGAGCGAATCGTCGATGAGCCCGGCGCCCTGCGCGAGCACCAGGTGCATCGTCGCCGCCGTGCCCATCGGGATGGCGCGCGAGAACTGCTGGTCCGCCTGCACGGTGGCCTGCGTGCGGTCGCCATCCTCCGAGCCGGTCTCGTGGGAGGCCTGCACGGCGAGTGCCGGCGACCAGGTGGCGAGACCCAGCTCGAACGGGCGGGGCGTCCAGTTCGCGCCGAGCGACTCGAAGGTGAGCAGGTCGCGCTGGCTGCCGTCGGCGGTGAGGTGCGTGGCAACGGCCGAGCCCTGCACCGTCGCCTCCTCGGTCGGCGCGAAGGAGAACCCCGCGTTGCCGGAGACGGAGTAGGCGTCGTCGCGCACGCCCGCCTGCTCGAAGCCGTTCGCGAAGACCCGCCCGCCGCCGGTGAACGCGAAGCGCTCGTCGGCCGCCGGTCGCCAGACGGCCTGCGAGTTGGCCTGCAGGATGCGCTGCGTGAGATCCACGCCGCCGGACGGAATGGCGAGGTCGGACTCCGTGTAGCTCGCGAGCGAGTTGACCCACAGGTCGGGATCCGGCGTGTAGAGGTGCGTCCCGTAGAGTCGAAGGATGTCCGTGCCTTCGCCCGCCTCGCGACGATTGCGCGACCAGTTGAAGGCCCCGTCGCCGCGCCACGAGTCCGCGGTGCGCAGGTACCGGGCATCGAGCGCGAAGACCGTATCGCGCCCGAAGGAGCGCGAATCGATCCGGCTGAAGTCCGCGGTGCCGATGAGGTTCTCCGCGCCGAGCGGATCGCGCCAGGACTGGCGCGCGCTCGCGCGCGTGTTGCGGTAGTCGCTCGGCGCGAACGTGCCCGTGGCCCGGCTGTCCGTCGAATCGATCGAGGCGTGGAACGGAAAGCGGCTGTTCGGGAACACCGTGACGCTTCCCCCGCCGGAGAGCGAAAGCCCCCGCGTGGAGCCGCCCTCGCCCGCCCCGACGTCGGCGCCCCCGCTCGCCTTGTCGACGTCGGCGAGCAGCGTGAGGTTGCCGCGCAGTTGCGCGAACCAGGGCTGCCAGAAGTAGCTCGCCGCCGTGAGCGAGACGGACGCGGCGTCCGAGTAGCGGCGGTTCGCGCTTTCCGAACGCTGGTCCAGGTGCTCGAGGGCGAGCGTGCCGCCCCAGCGGGCCGGGGCGAACCCCACGGGCTCGCCGGAATCGAGGAAGGGCAGGATGCGCGCCGACCAGGAGGGGCCGGTCGCGGGCTCCGCCGCGGGCGGGGCTGGCGCGGCCGGTGCTCTCGTCGCGGCCGGCGCGGCCTGCGCGAGAAGCCAGCGTACGGGATCGCGAGACGGCTCGAGGCTCGCGAACTCGGTCTCGAGTGCGAGAGGCGCCGCAGCCGCGAAGGGAGCCCAGCAGGCGGCGACGAACGCCGCGAGGGGAGCCCGACGGGGCCGCTCGCGGGTCACCGCGGCGCGGACGCCTGCGCCGTCTCGGGAGCCGCCGCCAGGTCGGGATAGCGGCCGGTGTTGACCTCGATCGATGCGGCCGCTCGCAGCCGCGCGACGGTCGCCTTCCACGCCGCATCGGAGGCGCCGCGACGTTGCAGTTCGCGGGCCCGCGCCGTGACGGCCTCGTAGGGACGCAGCGCCGCCGGCTGCCGTGCGCCCACGCGGACGATCGCGATGCCCTCGAGCACGTCGAGCGGCTGCGAGAGCTCGCCGTCCGCGAGCTTGTCGAGGACTTCCTGCACCGGCTCGGGCAGCGCGCCGCGGTGCACGAAGCCCATGTCGCCGCCCATTTCCGCGGAGGGATCCCCGGAGTGGATCTTCGCGATCTCGGCGAAATCCGCCCCCTTCGCGAGGCGCGTGCGGATGGCGGCCGCTTCCTCGCGCGCCTTGTCGCGCGCGCTCTTTCCGGCCGACGGATCCACGCGCAGCAGGATCACGGAGAGGCGCACCTTCTCGGGCTCGGTGAAGAGCCCGGGATTGCGATCGTAGAAGGCCCTCACCTCGGCTTCGGCAGGCGCGATGTCCGTGCGCACGCGACGCTCCAGGATCTCGGCGCGGGAGCGCTCCTCGAGATCGGCCCGCCACCGGGCGACCTGCGCCGCGCGCATCTGCTCCCAGCCCGGCATCTTGCGGAAGCGCGCCTCGATGCGTTCGAGCTCGCGGCCGACCTGCGCGGCGTCGGGCTCGATGCCGCGCTTCTTCGCCTCGTCGGCGACGAGGATGAGGTCGATGAGGGAATCCACGACCTCGACCCGCACGGCGCCCATCTCCGCCTCGGGCGGCGCGCGGTGGTAGTAGCGCTGCCGCACGAGGGCGATGAGCGCCTGTTCGTACTCGGCCGCGCTGATCTCCCGGCCGTTCACCTTCGCCACCGGAGGCAGAACCTCGGTGCGGGGGACGTGCGCGGGCGCCGCAGCCGTCGCGGTGGCGGTGGCCACGGGCTCGGCGCCCGTCACGGTGGCCGGAAACAGCACGAGCGCGGCAAGGATCGGGACAAGACGCATGGACGGCTCTCCAATGAAAAAAGGGCCGGGCGGAAGCGCCCGGCCCTTTCGACGGCGATCGCGGCGCGTGCCTTACTTCACGTGGCAGGCGAGACAGACGGCGCTGTTGGTGTTCGAGACGCGCAGGAAGGTCTGGCCGGAGGTCGGCAGGCCCGTATTCGTCTGGCCGTTCTCGACGTGCGGGTCGTGGCAGCTGCCGCACTCGACGGACGGGCCGTTGCCGGTGGCGAAGAGGCGCGTGTAGAGCTGCATGTCGGTCTTGTTGCGCGAAGTCGTGCCGCCCGTGGTGTCCACCCAGAAGACCTGGTTGCCGTTCACCGTGCCGGAGGAGGGGGCGACGAAGTCCGGGTCCACGCAGGGCGCGGTGGGGTTGGCCGACGTGGGGCCGCCACCGCAATACTTGATGCCGATCGGGTGGTCGTTGCTCAGGTCGTTGCCGAGCATGGAGAGCGAGGTGGCCGTGTTGGTCATCTTGCCGTCCGCGTCGACGCGCGTGCCGGACCAGGTGAAGCCCAGGCCGTTGGTCCCGCCGCCGGTCACGTCGTAGCCGCCCGATCCCGGCGCGTTGATGATGTTGTCCATGGCCTGCGTGCCGTCGTGGCACGACAGGCAAGCGAGCGAGATCGAGCCCACCGGGAGGATCTCGCCGTCGATCGAACTCGAGTTGAGCGTGGCGTACGTCGTGTACGTGGCGCCGGTCGTGAGGCGCTTGTTCCACAGGGGAACGGGGGCCGTCGTGTCCGCGGCGTGCGGCGTGTGGCAGAAGACGCAGATCTCGTCCGTGCCGCCCGCTGCCGCGACCTTGTTGTTGCCGGTGGCGCTCGAGGGGCTGAGGTTGTGCTTGGTGTTGGCGATGCCGGCTTCGACCGGCAGGACGCCCAGGCTCATCGTGCCGATGACCCAGAGGAAGATGCCGAGCGCGCGTCTCGCGCCGGACGTGGTTTGCGGTGTTTTCATGGTTCCCTCTCCTGGATGGTTCGTGGTCACCGCGGCGGCGAATCGAAACGATCGCGGTCGAACCGGCAATGCACCAACCGTGCCAAGCGCCCGGCGCCCGAATCCGGCGGCGCGAGCCTCGTTCGTTTGCGTTGGATCAAATGCGCGAGGCTTCCTTCCCGCCGGGGAGAAGTCCGTTTCCCGGAATCAAGACGCTAGCGGGCCGGCGCGGGTGCGTTGGCCGGCGGCGCCTTCGCGGGCGACTGCAACCAGCCCGCGCTCTTCGCGAGGGTGACGGGCCGGAAGACGTCGACCTTCCGGAACCACTGGTCGATCATGTACACGCGGCCGTCCTCGTCCACGTAGATGCCCGAGGGCAGCATGTACTTGCCCGGGCCGTCGCGCTCCGAGCGTTCGCCGACGAAGAGCAGCAGCTCGCCTTCCGCGTTGAATATCTGGAAGTTGCCGAAGGCCGCATCGACCACGTAGACGTTGCCCGCCGTGTCGGTCGCCACTTCCTTGGGGCGCGCGAACTGGCCGAACTGCTTGCCGAGCGCGCCGAAGCTGCGCAGGAACTTCCCGTCGCGCGAGAACACCTGCACGCGGAAATTGCCGCCGTCGACGACGTAGAGCTGGCCTTCCTTGCCGATCGCGAGGTCGCGCGGCAGGTTGAACTCGCCCGGCCCCGCCCCCCGCGTGCCGATGTCCGAGAGGTGCGCTCCCGACCGGGCGTCGAACACGCGCACGCGGTGATTGGTCGAGCTCACGCCGCCGATATCGACGACGTAAAGCCGCTCGCCCGCGGGATCGACCGTGACGCTCGACAGGCGGTCGAACCATTTCGGCCCGCCGATCGAGCGCAGGTACTTGCCCTCCGCGGTGAAGACCTTGACGTCGCGGGCGCTCACGTCGGCCACGTAGAGCGTGCCCGCCGCATCCACGTCGAGGCCAAGGGGTTTCACGATGCGGCCGGGATCCTCCTCGCCGATCTTGTAGAACTTGCCGGCGGGAAAGTCGAACACCCGCACGTAGCGCTGTGCCGAATCCGTGACGAACACGCGCCCGCGATGCACGGCGACGGCGTACGGCTTGCTGAGGCCCTCGCTCGTTCCGCGTTCGCCGGTGACCATCCGGCGCAGGTCGGTCGACGCATCGACGGGCTGGACATCGCCGCTGCCGTAGATCGTGCGCTCGAAGACGTAGCGGGCCTCCTCCGGCGGGGGCGGGAAGACGAGGTCGCCGCCGGGCGCCCGGGTGGGGGCCACGGGCGCCTGGATGCAACCCGCGCACAGGATCGCGGCCGCGGCAAGCGGGACGAAAGCTCGGAGGCAACGCAGCGGATTCATCGCGGGCGGGATCCTTCGGCCCGCGGGATCGGCAGGCCGTCGCGAAGAGCCCGAGCAATCGCCATGCCCACCTGCGCGCGAGGCCTGAATCTTGCATCGGCCCGCGATCCGCCCCTTGCACAGGACTCGCCGATGTCCCGCCCGCGCCGATACGCCGCCCTCGCCCTGGCCCTCGCCCTCGCCGCCACGGGCGCGCTCGCGGGCGACCGGAAGAAGCACCCCGACGGCCGCATCGATCCGGCGTTGCTCTACCACAACTACTGCTCCGTCTGCCACGGCGACCAGGGAGACGGCCGCAGCCGCGCGCGCAACAGCCTCGTGCCCCCGCCCGCCAACTTCACCGACCCGCGATTGCGCGCGCGCCTCACCATCGACTACATGGACGCGATCATCCGCGAGGGCAAGGCCGGCACCGCCATGGTCGGCTGGAAGACGCAGCTGAATCCCGCCGAGTCGAAAGCGCTCGCGCGGTACGTACGCGGTCAATACGTCGAGAAATCCGGCGACGACGCGGCGCGCCGGGGACGCGTGTTCTACGGCCACTTCTGCGCGAGCTGCCATGGCGGCACCGGTCGCGGCATCGAGGCGGCGGCCGTCGCGGCCACCGGCGCGCCGGCCGCGCCGGACCTCACGAAGATGAAGGGGCTTTCGCGGGAGCGCATCATCGCCTCCGCCGCCGTCGGCAAGCCCTCGGTGGGAAAGCCCGGGTTCTCGCAGCAGCTCTCTCCCGCGGACCTGGAAGCCGTCGCGGAATACGTGCGGCTCGCGCTCCTCGCCGTTTCCACGGGCGTCTCCGGGACGTCCGCGCACGGCGGCAAGGCGTCGGACCCGGCGCGATGAGGCGGACCCTCGCGCTCCTGTCGATCGCGGCGCTTCCGACGACGCTCTTCGGGGCCCCGGCGTCCGACCTTCGCGAGGAGGGACGGGCCGTCTACAACTTCCGGTGCTACTACTGCCACGGCTACTCGGGCGACGCGCGCACGCTCGCCGCGACGATGCTCGCGACCCGGCCGAGGGCCTTCAGCGAGATGAACCCCGCCGAACTGCCGCCCGCCCGCATCGAAAGGGCCGTTCGCCAGGGTGTCGCGGGCACCGCGATGAAGGCGTTCGCGGGAACGCTGCGCGAGCGCGAGATCTCCGCCGTTACCGCATTCGTGCACGACGAGTTCGTCGTCCGTCGCGCGCCCAACACGCGCTATCACACGCCGGAGAACGGATGGCCCGCCCACGAACGCTACGAAGCGGCCTTCGCATTCGCGCGCGCAGAGCTCGCGATCGACACGCCCGACGGCGCCCTGTCGGCGCGAGAGCGCGCGGGACGCTCCCTCTTCCTCACGACCTGCATCACCTGCCACGACCGCGGCCGCGCGAACGATGACGGACCGGCCTGGCAGAAATCCGCCGAATCCCGGGGAGTCCCACGATGACCGTCTCGCGACGCCGCTTTCTCCAGTCCGCCAGCGCCACGCTCGGCTCCCTCGCCCTGCCCTCCGTGCCCACCGGAGCCGGTGCACCGGCGGCCTGGGAGACGATCTGCACGACCCCGGCGCCAGCTCTCGCGTCGACGCGGATCGTGGCGAGCGCGAATGCCATTCCCCTCACGGCCGGCGTCTGCCAGCGACGCATCCGCGACGAGGGGCCCGAGACCACGCTCTGGGCGTTCAACGGCACCTCGCCCGGCCCGGCGCTTCGCTACCGCCAGGGCGACACCGTCGAAGTCCTCGTGTCGAACCGCCTGCCGCAGCCGACCACGGTGCACTGGCACGGCCTTCGCCTGCCCAATGCGATGGATGGCGTGCCAAACGTGACGCAGCCGCCCATCCTGCCCGGCAGCAGCTTCGCCGTGCGCTATGCGGCGATCGACGCGGGCACCTACTGGTACCACCCGCACCAGTCGAGCTTCGAGCAGGTGCCCCGGGGCCTGTACGGCATGCTGGTCGTCGAGGAAGCGAAGCCGCCGCGCGTCGATCGCGAACTCGAATGGGTGCTCGCCGACTTCAAGCTCGACAAGGCGAACCGGCAGGTGGAGGACTTCGGCCGCGTGCGTGACTTCGGCTCCGAGGGGCGCCTGGGCAACGTGGTCACACTCAACGGGACGGCGGCCGGTGCGAACCGCGCGATCGACGTGCGCCCGGGCGAGCGCGTGCGGGTCCGCCTGCTGAACGCCGCTTCCGCGCGCGCGTTCGTCCTCGAGTTCGGGGGGCTGGCCCCCTGGATCGTGACCTACGACGGCCAGGCCGTTCAGCCCCACCCGGTTCCCGACGGCCGCCTGCATCTGGGCGCGGGTCAGCGCACCGACCTCGTGATCGACGTGCCCGACGCCGCCGGCAGGCGCGTCGTGACCGACCGACGCGGCGGCGGCGAAGCGCTCGTGGCTCTCGCCTGCGTGGGGCGCCCGGTGCGCGCGAAGCCGCCGGGTCGTCCCGCGGCCATCGCCCCGAACCGGCTGGCCGAACCCGACGTCGCGAAGGCGACGGACCACTACCTGGTGTTCGAGGGCGGCATCGGCGGCGAACCGGCCATCGGCCGCGTGGACGGCAAGGCACTGCGCGTCGAGGACATCATGAAGAAACACGGCCTCGCCTGGACGATGAACTACACCACGCAGCAGGAGCACGCGATGATGCACGAGCCGCTCTTCCGCTTCCGCCGGGGCGAGCACGTGACGCTCAAGCTCATGAACAACACGGATTACGAGCACCCCATCCCCCTGCACGGGCACTTCTTCCGCGTGCTGGCGCTCAACGACGTGAAGACGCGGCTGCGCGAGTGGCGCGACACCGTGATGATCGACGCACGGGGCAGCGCGGACATCGCCTTCGTGGCCGAGAACGTCGGCGAGTGGATGTTCCACTGCCACATCCTCGACCACGCGGCGGGCGGCATGATGGGCACCGTGGTGGTCGAGGGCTGACGCCCCCGCCCCCGAGACGCTACTCGACGACGATCAGGCCCTCGACGCCCATCTCCGCGTGATTGCCGAGGTGGCAATGGGCCCGGAAACGGCCCTTGGCGAGCGGCACGAACCAGAGGTCCACCGAGCCGCCGGCGGCAAACACCTCCACGCGGTCGATGCGGCTCATGTAGACCTCCGCGTGGCGCGGCACCTCCGCGCGGCGCGTGGCGATACTCCCGAAGAACTCGGGTGCATTCAGGTAATGGTTGTTGGCGCCCACGTTCGTGATCGTGAGTCGGTACGGCCTGCCCGCGACCAGGTTGAGCTGCGGCGGCGAAAAGCCGGCGTCGCGCAGGTCGATCTTCACCGACGTCGCGCGGTTCCAATCCGTCTCGGCGACCACCTTCGCCTTGTCGGCGGGTGAGGGCTCCGGCAACGACTGGCAGGCCGCGAGCCCCACCGCGAATGCGGCCACCAGCCGCTTGCTTGACTTCATGTGCCGCCCTCCCGTCGCATTGTCGTGAAGCAAGGTAGGCCGGTTGCGCCGGCCATGCCTTGAGCGAGCGCAATCCGCGCGGACCGATCCCGAGCTCTGGCGCGTTCGCCACCGGGCCGATCGTGCAATTTGCGCGCCATCCGCTCCGGGCCCGGCGATGGCCGCGTCCGGCCGCATTGACACCGCGTCGGTAACAGCGGCTGCGTCGTCCAGTGGAGAATCGGCCGCGCCTGCGGGACTAGGATGGCGCTCTCCGGCACGGCTCGGGACTCGCGTGCACGGACACCGAAAACACATAACGAGAGGAGAAACGCCATGACCGCACGAAAGATCCTGATCCTCGGCGCGTCGTACGGCTCGCTGCTGGGCGTGAAGCTCGCCGCCGCCGGGCACGACGTCACGCTGGTGTGCCTGCCCGCCGAGGCGAAGCTCATCAACGAGCACGGCGCGATCGTGCGCCTGCCGGTGAAGGACCGCGAAGGACTCGTCGAGGTGCGCTCGGGCGATCAGCCCGGAGCGCTTCGCGCTTGCGGCACGGCGAACCTGGATCCCGCGCGCTTCGATCTCGTGGGCCTCGCGATGCAGGAACCGCAGTACGGCTCGCCCGGCGTGCGCGAACTGCTCTCGGCCGTCGGATCCTCGCGCGTGCCCTGCCTGTCCATCATGAACATGCCGCCGCTGCCCTATCTGCGCCGACTGCCCGGCGTGGATGCGGACGGCTGCCGCGCGGCCTACACCGATCCCACGGTATGGGACGCATTCGACGGGCGCTCGCTCACGCTCTGCAGCCCCGACCCGCAGGCCTTCCGCCCTCCCGAGGAGCCGGTCAACGTGCTTCAGGTGCGCCTGCCCACCAACTTCAAGGCGGCGCGCTTCCCGGACGAGGCACCCACCGTGATGCTGCGCGAGCTGGAGGCGGGCATCGAGGCCGCGCGTTTCGACGCCGGCGGCGAGCGCATCGCGCTGCCGGTGAAGCTCAAGGTCCACGACTCGGTGTTCGTGCCCCTCGCGAAGTGGGCGATGCTGCTCGCGGGCAACTACCGCTGCGTCCTGGACGACACGGTGCAGCCGATCCGCGATGCCGTGCATGGCGATCCGCAGGCCTCGCGCGCCATGTACGAGTGGGTCGTGGCGCTGTGCGGGAAGCTGGGCGCCGCGCCTTCGGACCTCGTGCCCTACGAGAAGTACGCGAATGCGGCGCGCTCGCTCGCGAGCCCCTCTTCGGCGGCGCGCGCCCTGGCCGCCGGCGCCAGGAACATCGAGCGGGTCGACCGGCTCGTGCAACTCGTCGCCGCGCAGCAGGGCCTCAGGTCGGCCGCCGTGGACGAGACCGTGCGGCGGGTCGACGGGTGGCTGGAGCGCAACCGGCTCGCGGCGGCCTGAACGGGTCGATGCGTGGCCCCATGAAAAAGGCCCCCGGTCGAAACCGGGGGCCTTGCGAGATGGGGTGGCTGATGGGATTCGAACCCACGACAACTGGAATCACAATCCAGGACTCTACCGCTGAGCTACAGCCACCGTTGAAACTGTTCTGGCGCGCCCGACAGGACTCGAACCTGTTACCCCCGGCTTAGAAGGCCGGTGCTCTGATCCGGATGAGCTACGGGCGCGATGCTCATGCCTGCCGGGCGGGAGGGGTCGGGGTGGAGGGATTCGAACCCCCGACAACTTGCTCCCAAAGCAAGTGCGCTACCAGGCTGCGCTACACCCCGTCGGGCCTCATCGCGAGGCGCCCGCGAATTATACGCGCCGCCTCGCTTCCCCCACAAACGCCCGGGGCGAAATTCCTTCCGGCCCTACTGCGCCGGCGTGCCGCCTTCGGACGCCGGTGCCGATTCCTCGCGGCGGGCCGGCGGCTCGAGAAGCGCCTTGCGCGACAGGCGCACACGGCCCTTGTCGTCGGCCTCCATCACCTTGACCTTCACGATCTGGCCTTCCTTCAGGTAGTCCGAGACCGCGTTGACGCGCTCGTGGGCGATCTGCGAGATGTGCAGCAGGCCGTCCTTGCCGGGCAGCAGCTGCACGATCGCGCCGAAGTCCAGCAGGCGGATCACCGGGCCCTCGTACACGCGGCCGACTTCCACGTCCGCGGTGATGAGCTCGATGCGGCGCTTGGCGTCCTCGCCGGCCTCGTGCGACAGGCAGGCGATGGAGATGGTGCCGTCGTCCTCGATGTCGATCGTGGTGCCCGTCTCGCGCGTGAGCGCCTGGATGACGCTGCCGCCCTTGCCGATCACGTCGCGGATCTTGTCCGGGTTGATCTTGATCTTGATGACGCGCGGCGCGTAGGTCGACAGCTCGTGGCGCGGGCCGGGGACGGCGGACTTCATGATGCCGAGGATGTGCAGGCGGCCTTCTTTTGCCTGATCCAGCGCCACCTTCATGATTTCCTTGGTGATGCCGTTGATCTTGATGTCCATCTGCAGCGCGGTGATGCCCTTGTCGGTGCCGGCCACCTTGAAGTCCATGTCGCCGAGGTGATCCTCGTCGCCGAGGATGTCCGTGAGGACGGCGAAGCGGCTGCCTTCCTTGATGAGGCCCATCGCGATGCCGGCGACGTGGCCCTTGAGGGGCACGCCCGCGTCCATGAGCGCGAGGCAACCGCCGCAGACCGAGGCCATCGACGAGGAACCGTTCGACTCGGTGATCTCCGAGACGACGCGCAGCGTGTAGCTGAACTCCTCGCGCGAGGGCAGCACGGCGACGAGCGCGCGCTTGGCGAGGCGGCCGTGGCCGATCTCGCGGCGCTTCGGGACCCCGACGCGGCCGGTCTCGCCCGTCGAGTACGGCGGGAAGTTGTAGTGCAGCATGAAGCGCTCGGTGTACTCGCCCGTGAGCGCGTCGATGCGCTGCTCGTCCTGGCCGGTGCCGAGCGTTGCGGCGACGATCGCCTGCGTCTCGCCCCGGGTGAAGAGGACCGAGCCGTGCACGCGCGGCAGGAGCGTCGGGCGGATGGAGATCGGGCGGACGGTGCGCGTGTCGCGGCCGTCGATGCGCGGCTCGCCGCTCAGGATCTGGCCGCGGACGATCTTCGATTCCATGTCCTTCAGGATGCCGCGCACGACGTTGCCGTCGGCGGGCGGGTCCGCGCTCACGACGCAGGCGTCGAGCACGCGCTTCTTGATGTCGTCGAGCTTCTCCGAGCGGATGCCCTTCGACTTCACGCGGTAGGCGTCATCGAGGTCCTTCTCGGCGATGGCGCGGATCTTCTCGACGAGCGCGGCGTCGGTCGCGGCGGGCGCCCAGTCCCAGTCGTCGCGGCCGCCTTCGTCGGCGAGTTCGTTGATGGCCTGGATCGCGGCCTGCATCTGTTCGTGGCCGAAGACGACAGCCCCGAGCATGACTTCTTCCGACAGCTCGCTCGCCTCGGACTCGACCATCAGCACGGCCTGCGCCGTGCCGGCCACCACGAGGTTGAGCTTGGAGCTCTCGAGCTCCGTCTTGGTCGGGTTGAGGATGTACTCGCCGTCCAGGTAGCCCACGCGCGCGGCGCCGATGGGGCCGTCGAAGGGGATGCCCGCGAGCGTGACCGCCGCGGAGGCGCCGATCATCGCCGGGATGTCCGAATCGACCTCGGGGTTGATCGACAGGACCGTCGCGACGACCTGCACCTCATTGTAGAAACCGTCCGGGAAGAGCGGGCGCAGCGGCCGGTCGATGAGGCGGCAGGTGAGGATTTCCTTCTCCGAGGGACGGCCTTCGCGCTTGAAGAAGCCGCCCGGGATGCGGCCCGCGGCGTAGGTCTTCTCCTGGTAATCGACGGTGAGCGGGAAGAAATCCTGGCCGGGCTTCACGTCCTTGCGGGCGGTGACGGCCACGAGCACCACGGTGTCGTCCATCGTGACGAGCACGGCGCCGTCGGCCTGGCGGGCGATCTCGCCGGTCTCGAGCGTCACCTGGTGGCGCCCGAACGCGAAGGTCTTCTTGATCGATTTCACGGTATTGGATCCTCTTGGGAAGTGGGGACGCGGCGGCCGGGCCCGTCAGGGGCCGCGGCGGGACCGCGCAAAGCCGGAGGGAAAAGGCGGGAAACCGGAGCCGGAAGTGAAAAACCCCGCGAAGGCCCGTGGAGGGCAGTCGACGCGGGGTTCGCCTGACCGGCTGGCGCCGCCTACTTGCGCAGGCCCAGGCGGTCGATCGTATTGCGATACCGATCGAGGTCGCTGCGCTTCAGGTAGTCGAGCAGGCTGCGACGCTGGCTCACCATCCGCAGCAGGCCGCGGCGGGAATGGTGGTCCTTCGTGTTGGCCTTGAAATGATCGGTGAGACCATTAATGCGCCGCGTGAGCAGCGCGATCTGGACCTCGGACGAGCCGGTGTCGCCCTGGGCCCGCTGGAATTCGGTGATGGTGCTCGCCTTGTCGGCGGTGGTGACGGACATGCTCTCTTCTCTCCCGGGCCTCGCTGGCCCTTCAATAGACTGTTGATTCGGTGAAAGGCGGATTTTAGCAAGTTTCGGGCCCCAAACTCAAGCGGAATCAGGGGCCTATCCGTGCCCCGTGTGCATGAGCCTCGCCGCTGAAAGCCTTCCGGCCGTCAACCGGCCTACGCCCAGGAACCGATGCCCGGGACCGAACACGCCGCATTCTCCCTCCACGCCCTGCGAATCCACCGGCCATTCCTGGCCATTGCAGAGAGCCCGGGCGCCCTCCTCACCCAGTTCCAGGACCGGAAGCGACTCGACGAGCACCTCCGGCGCCAGCAGGCGTTCACGGGCCGCCTCCTCACCCAAGGCGGCAAGCGCATCCGGCTCCAAGGCCTCATCGACGCCGAAGCGCCCGATCGCCGTACGCCGCAACCCGATGAGATAGGCGCCGCATCCGAGGCGCCGCCCGATCTCCTCGGCAAGGGTGCGGACATAGGTGCCCTTCGAGCATTTCACCGAAATTTCCAGAAGATCGGCGGAGAACGACAGCAAATCCAGCTCGTAGATCTGCACGCGGCGAGCCTGGCGGGGTACTTCGACGCCTTGCCGGGCCAGATCGTATAACCGCCGCCCGTCGATCCGCACCGCGGAGTGCATCGGAGGAACCTGGTCCAAAGGCCCCAGAAGCCCCGTCAAAACCGGCGAAACGGCATCTATCGTAGGCGAAATGCCATCAAAAGCCGAAATATCGCCTTCCGTGTCCCCTGTCGTGCTGGTGTAGCCCAGCCGCAGCTTCGCCCGGTAGGTCTTGTCGGCATCCAGCAGGAATCGGGAAAACTTGGTGGCCTCGCCGAACACAAGGGGCAGGAGCCCGGTTGCGAAGGGATCGAGTGTGCCGGTGTGCCCGGCCTTGCGCAGCCCGAGGGCACGTTTGGCCGCGCCGAGCGCCCGGGTCGAGGTCACTCCGGCAGGCTTGTCGACGAGGAGCACCCCGTCAGAAACGGCGGGCACGGCGGCCGGCCTTCAGCCCGCGGTGCGCTTGCGGCGCGGCGCGCGAGTCGGCGCAGGGGCGGGAGGCGGCGATGCAGGAGGCGGCGCGACGGCCTCGTCGATGAGGCGCGAGAGCTTCACGCCGCGCTCGATCGAGTCGTCGTATTCGAAATGCAGCTCGGGCACGGTACGGGTCGACAGCCGGTGGGCGAGGCCCACGCGCAGGAATCCGGCAGCGCGGGAGAGTCCCTCGATGCAGGCCGCCACGTCCTCGGCCGGACCGAGCGTGGTGAAGAAGACCTTGGCGTGGGATTGATCGCGCGAAAGCTCCACCCCGGTGAGGGTGACCAGCTTCACGCGCGGGTCGCGCATTTCCAGGCGCACCAGCTCCGCCAGCTCGCGCTGGATCTGGTCGGCGATGCGGGCGAGGCGCGCGGTGCTCATCGGGACCCGGGACCCGTCCGGGGTCCTAGGCGAGGGTCCGGGCGACCTCGACGATCTCGAAGGCCTCGACCACGTCGCCGACCTGCAGGTCGTTGAAACCCTTGAGCGAGAGACCGCACTCGAAGCCCTGCTTCACTTCCTTCACGTCGTCCTTGAAGCGCTTGAGCGAATCGAGCTCGCCGGTATGGATCACCACGCCGCCGCGCAGCAGCCGGATCGACGAGCCGCGTTTCACCAGGCCGTCGGTCACCATGCAGCCGGCGACCGTACCGACCTTGGAAATCTTGAAGACGTTTCGGATTTCCACCGAGCCCAGGATCGACTCGCGTCGCTCCGGGGCGAGCATGCCGGTGAGGGAGAGCTTGATCTCGTCCACGGCTTCGTAGATGACGTTGTAGTAGCGGATGTCGACGCCCGAATGCTCGGCCAGCTTGCGCGCGGCACCGTCGGCGCGGCTGTTGAACCCGATGATGACCGCCTTGGAGGCGAGCGCGAGGTTCACGTCGGACTCGGTGATGCCGCCGACGCCCGTGTGGATGATGTTGATCCGCACTTCTTCGGTCGAGAGCTTGGCGAGCGCATGCGCGAGGCCCTCGTAGGAACCCTGGACGTCCGCCTTGATGATGAGCGCGAAGCTCTTCACTGCAGCATCGGCCATCTGGTCGAAGGCGTTCTCGAGCTTGGCCGCCTGCTGCTTGGCGAGCTTCACGTCGCGGAACTTGCCCTGGCGGAAGAGCGCGATCTCGCGGGCCTTCCTCTCGTCGTTGAGGACGATCATCTCGTCGCCGGCGCGGGGCACTTCCTGAAGGCCCTGGATCTCCACGGGAATGGACGGGCCCGCCTCGTTCAGGGGCTTGCCGTCTTCGTCCGTCATCGCGCGCACGCGGCCGAACACGGCGCCTGCCAGGACGTTGTCGCCCTTCTTGAGCGTGCCGGAACGCACCAGGAGCGTCGCGACGGGACCGCGTCCCTTGTCCAGGCGTGCCTCGATCACCATGCCGCGTGCCGGGCCGTTCACGACCGCGCGCAGTTCCAGCACCTCCGACTGCAGCTGGATCGCCTCGAGCAGCTGGTCGATTCCCTGGCCGGTCTTGGCCGAGACCTCGATGAACTGGGTTTCGCCGCCGAATTCCTCCGGCACGACGCCCTGCGCGAGCAATTCCTGCTTCACCCGCTGCGAATTCGCCTCGGGCTTGTCGATCTTGTTCACGGCCACCACGACCGGCACCTTGGCCGCCTTCGCGTGATTGATGGCCTCGATGGTCTGGGGCATGACGCCGTCGTCGGCCGCGACGACCAGGACCACCAGGTCCGTGATCTGGCTGCCGCGGGCGCGCATGGCCGTGAAGGCCTCGTGACCCGGGGTGTCGAGGAAGGTGACGACGCCACGCGAGGTCTTCACGTGGTAGGCGCCGATGTGCTGCGTGATGCCGCCGGCTTCGCCGGAGGCCACCCGCGCCTTGCGGATGCTGTCGAGGAGCGAGGTCTTGCCGTGGTCGACGTGGCCCATCACCGTCACGACGGGCGGGCGGGTCTCGCGCACCAGCTCCGTCTCTCCCTCGGCCGCCATGGCGAGGAAGGACTCGGGATCGTCGAGCGGGGCGGGCTTGCCCACGTGGCCCATCTCGGAGACCACGATCATCGCCGTCTCCTGGTCGATCACCTGGTTGATGGTCACCATCGTTCCCATCT
Source organism: Betaproteobacteria bacterium (assembly GCA_016711875.1). Taxonomy (GTDB): domain Bacteria; phylum Pseudomonadota; class Gammaproteobacteria; order Burkholderiales; family Usitatibacteraceae; genus FEB-7. Next base: position 46,383 of record JADJSD010000022.1, read on the forward strand.
TCATCATCGTCTTGATCACCTCGGCGGCCTTGACCGCCATCTTGTGGGCGAGATCGCCCACGGTGATGGTCTCGGGGACCAGCACCTCGATCACTTTCGGCTCGGCCGGGGCGCTGAAGCCGGTGGCCGAATCCTCGTCGCGGTGGCGCGAACCGCGGGCGCCGGCGCGCCAGCCGCCGCCCCGGGCTCCGCCCGCGTCGCCGCGGGTCTTGATCGCGCGACGGCGCGCCATCTCGTCCGCCCAGGAGGAGGCGGGCTTCGCGGGCTTGCGGACGGCCTTCTTGTCCTTGTCGTCCGGCTTGGCCGCCGGTCGGTGCAGCGTTCCCTCGGCCGCGGGCTTCGCGCCTTCGGCCGGCTTGTCTGTCGCGGCGGCCTGCGCGGGCTCCTCCGCCTTGACTTCCACGAGCACCGGAGCCTCGGCCTCGGTGGCGGGCTCCTCGTCCTTCTTGCGCATCACGCGCTTCTTCTTCGGGGCCTCGCCATCGACGGGCGCGGCTTCCGCCGAAGGGGCAGGGGCGGCTTCGGCTGCCGCAGTGGCCGTGGCGGCGTCCGCTTCGTCCTTCTTGGCCTTGGCGACGGCCGCCTTCTTGGTGCGGGCCTGCGCGTCGGCGGCCTGGCGGGCGGCGAGCTCGGCCTGGCGGCGGGCTTCCTCTTCGCGCTTGCGGGCCTCTTCCTGGTCGATGACCGGGGCGGCGGCCACGACGGGCTTTTCCGGCTCCACCGGCACGGCGACATCGGGCTTGTCGACCTTCACGAACGTGCGCTTCTTGCGCACCTCGACCTGGATGGTGCGGGCCTTGCCGGTGCCGTCGGCGCGCTTGATCTCGGAGGTCTGCTTGCGCGTGAGCGTGATCTTCTTCTTCTCGTCCTTGTTGCCGTGGACCTCGCGCAGGTAGTCGAGCAGGCGCGTCTTGTCCTGTTCGGTGATCGCGTCTTCCGCGGTCTTCTTGTTCACGCCGGCGGCCTGCAACTGCTCGATGAGCCGCGGCACCGTGAGCTTGAGCTCCTCGGCGAACTGGGCGACGTTGGACTTGGCCATAGGTATCGCTCTCCCGGGTCGGCGCGCCACTAGGCCTGCGCCGTCTCCTTGAACCACGGCGCGCGCGCCGTCATGATCAGCTGGCTGGCGCGCTCGGTTTCCATGCCGGTGAGCTCGATGAGCTCCTCCGTGGCGAGGTCCGCGAGCGCGTCCATCGTGGTGATGCCCTTCGAGGCGAGCAGCCGCGCGGTCGGCGCGTCCATCCCCTCCATGCTCTCGAGGCTGCCGACGGCGTCCTCGACCGTCTCCTCGCGCTTGAGCTCCTCCGTGAGGAGCGCGTTGCGGGCGCGCCGGCGCAGTTCGTTCACCGTCTCCTCGTCGAAGGCCTCGATCTCGAGCATTTCGTTGATCGGCACGTAGGCGACCTCGTCGAGCGAGGTGAAGCCCTCGTTCACGAGGATGTCGGCGACTTCCTCGTCGACGTCGAGCCTTTCCATGAACAGCGCGCGCAGCGTGCTGCTTTCCGCGCCGGCCTTCTCCTCGCGCTGGGCGACGGTCATGATGTTCAGTTCCCAGCCGGTGAGCTGCGAGGCGAGCTTCACGTTCTGGCCGAGCTTGCCGATCGCGATGGCCTGCTGGTCCTCCTCGACCACCACGTCCATGGCGTGCTTCTCCTCGTCGACGACGATGGAGCTCACCTCGGCGGGCGCCAGGGCGTTGATCACGAACTGCGCCGGATCGGCCGACCACAGGATGATGTCGACGCGCTCGCCGGCGAGTTCCTGCGTCACGGCCTGCACGCGCGAGCCGCGCATGCCGACGCACGTGCCCACCGGGTCGATGCGCGGATCGTTCGACTTGACGGCGATCTTGGCGCGAAGGCCCGGGTCGCGGGCGGCCGCCTTGATCTCGAGGAGCCCCTCCTCGATCTCGGGCACCTCGAGTTCGAAGAGCTTCACGAGGAAGTCCGGCGCGATGCGCGAGAGGATGAGCTGCGGGCCGCGCGCCGCGCGGTCGATGCGCTCGATGTAGGCCCGGACGCGGTCGCCCACGCGCAGGTTTTCCTTGGCGATGAGATGGTCGCGGGGCAGCAGGGCCTCGACGCGCCCGGACTCGACGATGAGGTTGCCGCGCTCGGCGCGCTTCACGGTGCCGGTCACGAGCGATTCGCCGCGCTCGAGGAAGTCGTTGAGGATCTGCTCGCGCTCGGCGTCGCGGATCTTCTGCAGGATGACCTGCTTGGCGGCCTGGGCGCCGATGCGGCCGAAGGTCTCGGGCTCGAGCGGCTCCTCGAAAACGTCGCCCAGCTTGGCCTCGGCGTTCTCCTCGAGGGCATCCGTGATCGCCACCTGGTGCGCGGGCTCCTCGTGGTCCTCGTCGGGAACGACCGTCCAGCGGCGGAAGGCACGGTATTCGCCCGATTCGCGGTCGATCTCGACGCGCACGTCGACCTCGTCCTTGAACCGCTTCTTCGTGGCCGAGGCGAGCGCCATCTCGAGCGCCAGGAACACGATGTCCCGGGGCACGTTCTTCTCGCGCGAAAGCGCATCGACCAGCAGCAGGATTTCCTTCGTCATCTCCAGCCCCTCTCGCTTCAAACGTCCGGCACCAGCCGGGCCCGGTCGATTTGCGTCATCGCGACCGACCAGCGCTTGCCTTCCACATCGATCTGGACCTCGCCGCCCTCGACGCCGGCAAGCCGCCCTTCGAGACGCCGGCGGCCCTCCTTCGGCAACTTGAGCTTCACGGTCACGTTGCGCCCCGAGAAGCGCGCGAAATCCTCCACGCGCTTCACCGGGCGATCGAGCCCCGGCGAGGACACTTCCAGCCTTTCATAAGCCACTTCCTCGACGGCGAACGCTCGCGACAGGTGGTTGGACACCCGCGCACAGTCCTCGACGTCGATGCCCTCCGGCTTGTCGATGAACACGCGCACCAGCCCCCCACGGGAGGTCTCCAGGTCCACGAGTTCGTAGCCCAAGGCGCCCAGGAGCTCGGAAAGCCAGCCTTCGAGATCCGTTATCGGCTTCACAAATGAAAAATGGGCGCTGCCGCCCATCTCGATCCTTTAAACCGCGAAATTATAGCAGTTCCGGCGTCCGCCCGATATGCCCGTCGTGCCCGTGACTCCCCCGGGAAGGTCCCGCCACGACTTCCGTGGCTCGCGGAAACATCCGGTGAAGCCCCACAACAATCCGCGACAAAGGGCTACAGAACGATCCCCCTGCTTGCGTAGCATCGGCCCGATTCGACCGGCGGGTATCCGTCGATTGCGTCCACAGTCCGACCATCAGGGGGAATCGAGTCCATGACCGTCGCTTTCCGTTCGTCCAGGAACCACCGCACGCTGGTGGCCATCGCCGTCGCATCGGCCTTCGCCTCGTCCGGCCCTGCCCTCGCGCAGGCGCCCGCGCAGAAGATCGACAAGATCGAAGTCACCGGCTCGAACATCAAGCGGATCGAGGGCGAAGGCGCGCTGCCCGTCACGGTGATCACCCGCGACGAGATCTCGAGGTCCGGCGTGACGACGGCTGCCGAACTCCTCGACAAGATTTCCGCCTCCAATGCCGGCGGATACAGCGTCGCCCAGGCCGTCGGCGATTCCGCGACCCCGGGCCTGTCGGCAGCGTCCCTGCGCGGCCTGGGCAGCACCAACACCCTCATTCTCCTGAACGGCCGGCGCCTGTCGAACTATGCGTTCAACGCATCGGGCGGCGGCACGGTGAATCTCAACCAGATTCCGCTGGCGGCCATCGAGCGCGTCGAGGTGCTGAAGGACGGCGCCTCGGCCATCTACGGCACGGACGCGATCGGCGGCGTGATCAATTTCATCCTGCGCAAGGACTTCACCGGCGCCGAGGTTTCGGCCTACGGCACGATGACCGACCAGGGCGGCGGCAACACCCGCAAGTACTCGGGCACCCTCGGCTACGGCGACATCAACAAGAACCGGTTCAACGTCCTCGCCTCCTTCGACTACCAGAAGGACACGCCCCTCAAGGCCGACCAGCGCCCGAGCTTCGCCGGCACCGGCATCCGTCCGGACCTGGGTTTCTCGCAGACCTCGGGCAACACCGCGCCCGCGAACTTCGTCTTCGGCGGCAACCAGTACAACGTGACCGCGAGGGATGGCTGCCTGCCTTCGCAGGGCTCCTACCGCATCGTCGCCGCCACGGGCGCGCCGAGCGCGACGCAGCCTTTCTGCCGGCAGGACTTCACCGCGGCTCTCGACATCTACCCGCCTTCCGAGCGCAAGGGCTTCTTCGGCCGCGCGGCCTTCCAGGTCTCGAACGACCACCAGGCCTTCCTCGAATACCATCGCAGCGAGAACGAAGTCACCTTCGGGTCATCGGAATCGCCGGTGAACGACTTCAACGGCACCGGCCCTGTCCTCTACCCGGCCGGCGGGCGCTATTACCCCACCCAGTTCACGACGCCGACGGGCGAGGTGATCCGTCCGACCGGCGACCTGCCGATCGCCTGGCGCCTGAAGGTCGGGGGTCTTCGCACCAACCGGGCGGAGTCGGAAGAAGACCGCCTCGTCGCCGGCCTTCAGGGTGTGGTCCTCGGCTGGGACTACAACACGGCATACAGCCAGAGCCGCTCCAAGGTCACCGACAACTACATCGACGGCTGGGTGCGCGAGTCGATCCTGAGACAGGCCATTCTCACCGGAAACGTCGACGTCTTTTCCGGCAGGCCGCTGGACGCGACCGGCCAGGCGCTGGTGGATGGCGCCAAGATCCTGGAGACCGTCCGCCGCTCCGAGGCCACGGTGAAGACTTTCGACGGTCGCCTCTCGCGCGAACTGCTGGAGACGAAGGCCGGGCCGATCGCCCTCGCGGTCGGTTTCGAGCGCCGCGAGGAAGAGCTCGATGACCAGCCGCAAGCGGTCCTCTTCTCCGGCGACATCCTCGGTGGGGGTGGAGCGCTGCCGGCGACGAGGGCGGACCGATCGGTGACGGCCCTTTTCGCCGAACTGAACGTTCCGATCCTGAGGAACCTCGAGGCGCAGTTCGCCCTGCGCCACGACAAGTATTCCGATTTCGGCAACACGACCAATCCGAAGGTCGCGCTGCGGTGGACTCCGTCGAAGGACGTGCTGGTCCGCTCGTCCTACAGCACCGGCTTCCGTGCCCCGACGCTCTCCGACCTCTTCCTGCCGAATTTCCTGTCGAACACGGCGGCCCCGCACAACGACCCGATCCGCTGCCCGAATTCCACGCCGATCGGCGGGTTCGTGAACGCCGGGCTCGAGTGCGACGCCCAGTTCCAGAACCAGCTGGGCGGCAACCCCACGCTCACCCCGGAGAAGTCGCGCCAGTGGACGCTCGGGCTCGTCGTCGAACCGTCGAACCTCGCCTCCCTGGGTGTCGATTTCTGGTCGATCCGACGCCGCAATTCCATCGGCGCTTTGGGTGACACCACGGTGTTCGACGTCTACGGGGCCGCCGATCCGCTCACCGCCGGGGGCCGCTTCCTGCGCAACGTCCGCAATGCCGATGGCACCTGCGTCGGTGACCTCGCGGGCTCGCCCACGCCCTCGAACGTGCCCTGTTCGATCAACTACGTGATCCAGGGCCAGCAGAACCTCGGCAAGTTCAACCTGAGCGGATTCGACCTTTCCGGAACGTTGCGCTTCCCGACGGGTGCGGGCCAGCTCACCTTGAAGGGCGAGGGAACCTACATCACGCAGTACCGCTACCAGCAGCAGGCCGATGGCCCCTACCTCGACAACGTCGGCCTCTTCACGTCCGACAACGGCGCCATCACGCGCTGGCGTCACTACGTGACGATCAACTGGAAGAGCGGACCCTGGGGCGCCACCCTGGGCCAGAACTACGTGCTGGGCTACACCGACAACAGCGGCACGCGTCGCGTCGGCAGCTACGAGACCTACGACCTGCAAGGCGTGTGGGATGGCTGGAAGGGCTTCGGGATCGTGGCCGGCATCCGCAACGTCCTCGACCGCGACCCGCCGGCCTCCGACCAGGGACAGACGTTCCAGGTGGGCTACGACCCGCGCTACACGGACTCGCACGGTCGCACCTTCTACCTGAACCTGAAGTACGCCTTCAAATAGGAGACGCGGCGATCGACGCCCCGGAAGCGATCGGCATGGACGGCGCGGTGGCAGCCGGTGACGCTCGCCCCCGCGTGCTGCTCGTCGAGGACGACGAGCGGCTCGCGGCCCTGGTCCTCGACTACCTGTCGAAGAACGGGCTGGAGGTCTACTGCGAACCGAACGGCGAGGCCGCCGTCGATCGGACTAGCGCCCTCCAGCCGGACCTGCTGGTGCTCGACGTCATGCTCCCGGGCAAGGACGGCTTTTCCATCTGCCGGGAGCTTCGCTCGCGAGGGGCGACGATCCCGATCGTGATCCTCACCGCACGCGACGAGGATTTCGACCGGGTTCTCGGCCTCGAACTCGGCGCCGACGAGTTCATTCCCAAGCCTTTCCAGCCGCGAGTCCTCCTCGCCCACATCCGCGCGGTCCTGCGCCGCGCGGGCATGAGCGTCCGGGGACCGGGCCCGGGCGATGCGCTCGCCTTCGGCCGCCTCGAGATCGACACGGCCTCGCGCGAGGTGCGGCTCGCCGGAAAGCCGGTCGACCTCACCACCTCCGAGTTCGACGTCCTGCTGCTGCTCGCGCGCCACGCCGGCAAGGTGCTCTCGCGCAACGACATCCTGCAGTCGCTCCGGAGCCTCGACTACGACGGTTCGGACCGCTCGGTCGATTGCCGCATCTACCGCTTGCGCCGAAAACTCGGCGACCTGTCGGCAAGCACCGAACGGATCAAGACCATCCGAAGCGTCGGCTACCTGTTCAGCCCGACGCCCTGGTAGCGCGCGAAAGCCCTTGGTCCGGCTCTTTCTCAAGCTGTACGGCGTGCTGATCGCGACGCTTGCGCTGTCGTTCCTGGTCCAGTCCTACCTCATGGACTACGTCTACCGGAAAATGGTCGCGGGTTACGACTTCCGCAGCCGGTTCCAGCCGACCTTCCACCTGGTCGAGGCGGCGCTTGCGCCCGTGCCGCCCGAGGCGAGGCCTCGAAAATTCCGGGAGATCTCGGCCGGCTTCGCCTTCCCGGCCCGTCTCGAGCCGGCCGACGCGTTGCCCGAGCAGTCGCGCTTTCCCGAACCGAAGCGGCTTGCCTACGACGAGGGCGCCATCGTCTCGCTGGACCGGCCGGGCGGGGGTTTCCTGCTGGCGCGCCGCCTGGGCGACGGGCGCCATGCCCTGGTGCTCGAACTGCCCGGCCCCGACAACGAGCGCATCCGGTTGGTCACGTACGCCGTCAACTGGGCCACCGAGTTCGCCATCGTCGCGATTCTCGTCGGGTTCTGGGTCCGCCCGCTTTGGCGTGACATCACCGGCCTCACGCACGCCGCCGGCCGCGTCGGAACCGGGCGGTTCGACGCGAAGGTGCGCGCCAGTCGCGGCTCGGCCCTGCGACCGCTGGCCGACGCCTTCAACGGTATGACCGAACGCATCCACGCCCTGCTCCAGTCGCACCAGGCGCTCACGAGCGCGGTGTCGCACGAACTGCGTACGCCCCTCGCGCGACTTCGCTTCAGCCATTCGCTCGCCCGGGAGGAGCCCGACGTGGCCGCGCGCGAGCGCTACCTGGCGCTGATGGAGAAGGACATCGCCGAACTCGACGAGCTCACCTCCGAGCTCCTCGACTACGCGAAGCTCGAGCGGGGCACGCCGGATATCCGGGTGCAGGCGGTGCCCACGGGTCCCTGGCTCGAGGACGTGCTTGCCGATGCGCGCCACTCCGCGCAAGTCGAGAACCACGCCGCGGCCATCCGCCCCGACATCGGGCTCGAAACGCTCCGGTGCGAGCCCCGGTACATGGCGCGCGCTGTCGTGAACCTGCTGCGCAATGCGCTGAGCCATGCCCGGTACCGTATCGAAGTCTCCGTGGGCCACGAGGGCACGCTCACGGTGATCCATGTCGACGACGACGGCGCGGGCATACCCCCTGCCGATCGCGACCGCGTGTTCGAGCCCTTCGCCCGCCTCGACGCGAGCCGCGCCCGCGCCTCCGGCGGGTTCGGGCTCGGGCTCGCCATCGTGAAGCAGGTCGCGCGATGGCACGGCGGCGATGCGTTTGTCACGGACTCGCCCCTGGGCGGCACCCGCGTCACGATCGCCTGGTAGCGGCCGCCGCTTCTGCCGCCTCTCCCGCTTCTCCCGCGCGTGTACCGGCGCCTGTTCGTCCCGGTACCCCAATGGCGCTTCGCCCTCGACGGCAGCGCACCTCCCCGGTGCGTCCTCGGCCCCCATTTTCCGGTGAATCACCCCAAAGGCGTGTTGCAGGGCTGCCACAAACTGAAATATGCTCTGGCAGTTTGTAACGGGTGTCGCTATTCTTCGCAGATTCGCACCCACGGGCCACCAGCCCGCGAATAATTTCGTTTCCTGCCCTACACTCCACCGGGAGAATTCATGAAAGAAATCAAGAGGAAGAAGCTGGCGACCGCCCTGGTCCAGGCCTTGGGCGCCGGCGTGGCGCTGTCGATCGTCGCGACGGGCGCCAGCGCCCAGCAGACGCAGAAGATCGACAAGATCGAAGTCACCGGCTCGAACATCAAGCGAGTCGATACCGAGACCGTCGCGCCCGTCGAAGTGATCACGCGCGAGCAGATCGAACGCTCGGGCCAGCCCACGATCGCTGACGCGCTTCGCAACCTCCCCGCCAACTCCGGCAGCTTCGGCGAGAGCTTCACCAACAGCTTCGCGCCGGGCGCCTCGGGCATCTCCCTCCGCGGTCTCGGCCAGAAGTCGACGCTCGTCCTGATCAACGGCCGCCGCGTCGCGGGCTACGGCTTCGCGCAGAACCTGCAGGACACGTTCGTCGACCTGAACTCGATCCCGTCGTCGGCCGTCGAGCGCGTCGAGATCCTGAAGGACGGCGCCTCGGCCGTGTACGGTTCCGACGCCATCGCGGGCGTCGTGAACGTCATCATGCGCAAGGACTACAAGGGCATCGAGCTGGGCGCCCGCTACGGCGAGTTCGAAGGCAAGAACGACGTGCGCTTCAACATCACGGGCGGCATGGGCGACCTCGCCAAGGACCGCTGGAACGTGATGGGCACGCTGGACTACTTCAAGCGCGACCTGCTCCTCTTCTCGGAGACCGACTTCGGCCATTCGCGCGACATGCGCGGCTACCCCGGTGGACGCAACAACGAATCGCTCACCGGTGCGGGCACTTGGCGCCAACTGTCCGCGACCAACGCGCTCACCGCCAACTTCCGCGCCATTTCCGAGTGCCCCGGCACGGTCCTCACCGGCCCGCAGGCGGTCGCTCGCGGCCTCATCGCCGCCCCGCTCGGCAACACGGCCTTCAACATCCCCGGCAACACGTTCTGCTCGAAGGACTTCGCGGACCAGTTCACCGCCCTGCCGGAAACGGAGCGCATCGGCTTCCTCGGCCGCGCGACGTTCGACATCTCGGACAAGATGCGCGCCTACGCGGAAGTCGGCCTGAGCACCGTCGACACGTTCCAGACGTTCCAGGCGCCCTTCTTCGCGGGCACCACGGGCCTGACCCAGACCTCCGCCGGTCTGCGCCCGTTCACCTACAACATCAACTTCGCCCCCGGCGTTTCGGGCAACCCGTTCACTTCCAACGCCCGATATACCGGCGTGCAGGCCGACCTTGGTACCCGCAACAACGACATCAGCTCGGATTCGACCCGCTTCCTGGCGGGGTTGAACTGGACGGCCTTCTCCATGGACTTCGATTCGGCCGTCGGCTATTCGAAGAACGAGGTGGAGTCGCAGAACCAGAACCGGATGACGCTCTCCGGCACGAGCGCGGCGTTCGGCGTGCCGTCGACGCCCCAGCCCCCGATCCCGACCTCCACGTCGGCGACGTACAACCTGGACAGGCCGTCGACCAACACGCAGGCGGTGCGCGACAGCGTCAGCATCACGTTCCCGCGCAAGTCGGAGTCCGAACTCAAGTTCATCGACACCCGCGGCTCGACGGAATTCGGCAAGCTTCCCGGCGGCCCGATCGGCATTGCGGTCGGAGCCGAATGGCGCGAGGAAAAGCTGTCGGATCGTCCGGACGCGACCGCAACCTCGGGCAACATCCTCGGCCAGGGCATCACCGCAACCGATGGCAGCCGCCGCAACTACGCGGTCTTCACCGAAATCTCCCTGCCTTTCACGCAGATGATCGAGGCGAACCTCGCGTTCCGGCACGACAACTACAGCGACTACGGTTCCTCCACGGTTCCGAAGGCGGGCATCAAGATCCGCCCGACCTCGAACCTGCTGCTGCGCGCCAACTGGGGCGAAGGCTTCCGCGCCCCGACGCTGCCGGAAATTTCGCCCTCCGTCGCGACGTTCTTCACGAGCGTCACGGACCCGCTGAACAACCAGATCACCCAGATCTCGGGCGTCTTCGCGGGCAACCCCAACCTCGAGGCCGAGAAGTCCAAGAGCTGGACCGCCGGTTTCGTGTGGGAGCCGCTGCGTGACACCAGCGTCGGCGTGAGCTACTACAACATCGAGTGGAAGAACATCGTCGCGGCCCCGAGCTTCCAGTCGATCGTGAACGCCGGCGGCCCGAACGTGATCCGCGATCCCAACAACAACAACGCGATCGTCACGGTGCTCTCCGGTTACACCAACGCGAACTCGCACAAGACGAGCGGCATCGACCTCGACGCGCGCGCCGCGATGAGCACCGGCGTGGGCAAGTTCACGTCGCGCCTTTCCCTCGCGTACATGGATTCCTACAAGGAAGACGGCGTCGAGTGCGCGGGCACCAACGGTTGCACGAACACCTATCCGCGCACGAAGTACACCTTCGCGCAGGATTGGGACACGGGCCCGTGGTCGTTCACGGCGCAGATGAACTACGTTCGCGGCTACCAGCAACAACTGCTGCCGGGCTCGTTCTTCACCGCGCAGGATCCGCAGTTCCAGAACGGCACGTTCCCGGACCGCATCCCGCACTACCGCTCGGTCGACATCTTCGCCCGCTACACGCTGTCGAAGAGCCTGTCGTTGTCCGCCTCGATCGTCAACGCCGAGGATGCCAAGCCCCCGTACGACCCGGGCTTCAGCACCACGACGCTGTACGACTTCAGCCAGTACAGCGTGGTCGGCCGCCAGGTCCGCCTGGGCGTCAACTACAAGATGTAAGCCGATTCCCGCTTTTCCGGTTGCTTCCGGAGAGCGGGACGATCGTCCTCAAAGGGGGGCCCTCGGGCCCCCTTTTTCATGGGGCGTTCCCCTTGGCGACGTATGGTCTCGTTCCGTTGCAGAAACGCGACAAGAACCGCATAAATTGTTGGATATTTCACAGGCGAATGGCTATCATCCCGCCGTTAGCCACGCCTGCGTTTTATCAATGAGCAGGCGTTCCAAAATCCAAATCGCTGATTTAAAACCGATTTTTTCACCTGGGGGTAATTGATGAATCCGAAAATGAAAAAGCTGTCCATGGCGCTGGTACACGCGCTGGGGACCGGCGTGGCGCTGTCCCTGGCGGCCACCGGCGCGCAGGCCCAGGCGCCCGCCCAGAAGATCGACAAGATCGAAGTCACCGGCTCGAACATCAAGCGGATCGAGGGCGAAGGCGCCCTGCCCGTCACGGTGATCACCCGCGACGAAATCGCGAAGTCCGGCGTGACCACCGCCGCCGAGCTCCTCGACAAGATTTCGGCTTCGAATGCCGGTGGCTATTCCATCGGCCAGGGCGTGGGCGACTCCGGTACGCCGGGCCTCTCGGCTGCCTCGCTGCGCGGCCTGGGCAGCACGAACACCCTCATCCTGCTGAACGGCCGGCGCGTCTCCAACTACGCGTTCAACGCGTCGGGCGGCGGCACGGTCAACCTGAACCAGATCCCCCTGGCGGCGGTCGAGCGCGTCGAAGTGCTGAAGGACGGCGCCTCGGCCATCTACGGCACGGATGCGATCGGCGGCGTGATCAACTTCATCCTGCGCAAGGACTTCACCGGCGCCGAGGTTTCGGCCTACGGCACGATGACCGACCAAGGCGGCGGCAATACCCGCAAGTACTCGGGCACCATCGGCTTCGGCGACATCAACAAGAACCGCTTCAACGTCCTCGCCTCCTTCGACTACCAGAAGGACACGCCCCTCAAGGCCAGCCAGCGCACGCAGTTCGGTGGCACCGCGATTCGCCCGGACCTCGGCTTCGCCCAGACCTCGGGCAACGTCTTCCCGGCCAACTTCGTGTTCAACGGGGTGAACTACAACGTCACTTCGGCCAACGGTTGCATTCCGTCGGCCGGCTCGTACCGGATCAACGCGGCGACCGGTGCCCCCGCGCCGCTCCAGACCAACTGCCGTTATGACTTCACCTCGGTCCTCGATATCTACCCGCCTTCCGAGCGCAAGGGTTTCTTCGGCCGTGCGGCGTTCCAGATCACGAACGATCATCAAGCGTTCCTGGAATACCACTTGAGCCAGAACGAAGTGACCTTCGCGTCCTCCGAAGCGCCGGTCAACGACTTCACCGGCAATGGCCCCTTCCTGTACCCGGCCGGTGGCCGCTACTACCCGACGTCCTTCACGGCCCCGGGTGGCGCGACCATCCGTCCGACGGGCGCACTACCCATCGCCTGGCGCCTCAAGGACGGTGGCCTGCGCACGAACCGCGCGGATTCCGACGAGAGCCGCCTGGTCGCGGGCCTGCAGGGCATCCTCTTCAACTGGGACTACAACACGGCCTTCACCCAATCGAAGTCGGAAGTGTCCGACAATTACATCGACGGCTGGGTGCGCGAATCGATCCTCAAGCGCAACATCGCCACCGGCAACATCGACGTCTTCTCGGGCAACCCGCAGGACGCCACGGGGCAGCAACTGATCAACGAAGCCAAGATCCTCGAGAAGGTTCGTGAGTCCGAGGCCAAGGTCACGACCTTCGATGGCCGCATCTCGAAGGAAATCGCCAACCTCAAGTCCGGGCCCGTGGGCCTCGCCCTTGGCTTCGAGCATCGCAAGGAAGAGCTGAACGATCGTCCGCAGGAAGTGCTCTTCTCCGGCGACATCCTCGGTGGCGGCGGCGCACTTCCCGCAACGCAGGCCGACCGCACCATCAAGGCCTTCTTCGGCGAAGTGTCGGTTCCGATCCTGAAGAACCTCGAGGCGCAATTCGCCGTCCGCTACGACGATTACAGCGACTTCGGCAGCACCACCAACCCGAAGGTCGGCATCCGCTGGACGCCGACGAAGGAAGTGCTGGTCCGCTCCTCCTACAGCACGGGCTTCCGCGCGCCGACCCTGTCCGACCTCTTCCTGCCGCGCTTCCTCTCGAACACAGCGGACGTGCACAACGATCCGATCCGTTGCCCGGGCTCCAACCCGATCGGCGGCTTCGTGAACGCCGGCCTCGAATGCGACGCGCAGTTCCAGAACCAGCTGGGCGGCAACACCGCGCTCACGCCGGAGAAGTCGAAGAACTGGACCGTCGGCGTGATCTTCGAGCCCTCGAACACCATGTCGTTCGGTGCCGACTACTGGGACATCCGCCGACGCAACTCCATCGGCGCGCTGGGCGACACCACGGTGTTCGATGTCTACGGTGGCGCGGACCCGCTGAATGCCGGTGGCCGCTTCGTCCGTACGACCCGCAACGCCGACGGCTCCTGCCGCGGCGACCTGCCGGGCGCCCCCACCCCGGCCGGCACCCCCTGCCCGATCGACTTCGTGATCCAGGTGCAGGAGAACCTCGGCAAGTACAACGTGAACGGGATCGATCTTTCCGGCTCGATGCGTTTCCCGACGGGCGCGGGCCAGATCACCCTCAAGGGTGAAGGCACGTACATCATCCACTACCGCTATCAGCAGCAGGCGGAAGGCGAGTACATCGACAACGTCGGCCGTTTCTCGGCGGACAACGGTGCGATCACCCGCTGGCGGCATTACGTGACGATCAACTGGCGCAGCGGCGCCTGGGGCGCCACGCTGGGCCAGAACTTCTCGATGGGTTACCGCGATGCGAGCGACACCCGCCGCGTGGGCAGCTACGAGACGTATGACCTGCAAGGCACGTGGGAAGGCTTCAAGGGCCTCGGCGTCGTCCTGGGCGTTCGCAACGTCCTCGACCGCGACCCGCCGGCTTCCGACCAGGGCCAGACGTTCCAGGTCGGCTACGACCCGCGCTACACCGATGCGCACGGCCGCACGTACTACATGAACCTGCGCTACGCGTTCAAGTAGCCGCAAAGCCAGGCCATTCCCCAGGGGGCTCTTCGGAGCCCCCTGTTTTTTCGGGGAATGGGTGTTACCAGATATTCCTTACGGAATTCAGACAAAGCTGGAAATCGGACCCCGAATCCCATAGAATCTCGGGCTGCCGAAATGGACCTTCCCTGGGGCGCCTCCACCCGGGCGCCGCTCGATCGGGAGGGGTTCCGTTACCCGCGGATTCAGATGCGGCGCGAGCCGTCGGTGAGCGACCGTTGCCTCACGGCAAGGCCACAAGCCGCGCCGTCACAGAAATGGCCTGGAGGTTGGTCAGATGAAGAGTTACAGAGAGACGCAGAGCAGTCCCTCGAAGCACCTGCCGAGCATCATGATGGTCGGCCTGCTCCACGTCCTCGTGGGCTATGCGCTCGTGACCGGCCTCGCCCGCAAGGTCGTCGAGGTGATCAAGGCGCCCATCGAGACCAAGATCATCGAGGAGGTCAAGAAGGTCATCCCGGATACGCCGCCGCCGCCGCCGCCCAAGCTCGCCGCGCCGCCGCCGCCTTTCATTCCCCCGCCGGAAATCAACATCCAGGTGCCGGTGCAGCAACAGGCACAGACGATCACGACGGTCACGACCGAGCGTCCGCCGCCCGGTCCGGCCCCCCGCGTTGCCCCGCCCGCCCCCCCCGCTCCGACCGGCCCCGTCGTTCGCAAGAACGTCCGCCCCGGGGGCGATGCCGTTCGCCCGGTGTTCCCCCGCCAGGCCATCAAGGACGGCATCCAGGGCGGTCGCGTCGTCGTCCACCTGATGGTCCGCCCCGATGGCACGGTCTCCGAGGTGCGCGTGATTTCCGCCTCGCCGCCGCGTGTCTTCGACCGCGAGGTCACCCGCGCCCTTTCGCAGTGGCGTTTCGCGCCCGAGCCCGTCGGCTTCATCGGCGAGGTCGAGATCGACTTCAAGCTCACGGACTAGCCAGGTCCGCGCGCCCCCTTTCGTGCAGCACATCACCCGGAAACTGGAGGAATCGACATGCACCTGATCAACCGTCTGCCCGCGCTGCTCGCGGCCATCTTCATCGCCTGCGCGCCGGCGGCACCGCTCGTGTTCGCCACGAGCGCGAATGCCCAGGCCCCGGCGCCCGCTGCCGACGGCGCGAAGCCTGCCGAGGCCAAGCCCGCGGATGCCCCGAAGCCGCCCCCGGCCGCGGCCAAGGAAAAGGAAACGATCGAGAACCCGTACGGCCTGGAGGCGCTCTGGAAGCAGGGTGACTTCGTGTCGAAGGGCACGCTCGTCATCCTCGTCATCATGTCGATGGGATCCTGGTACATCATGTTCGTGAAGGTGTACGAGCAGCACAAGCTCTACAACGAGGCGAAGAGCGCGAAGGCCAACTTCTGGTCCGCCGGCTCCGTCGCGGACGGCATCGGCACGCTCAAGGAAAACAGCCCGTTCCGCTTCATCGCGGAATCCGGGATCGAGGCGACCAAGCACCACGAAGGCAAGCTGCTCGAGCAGATCGACTTCAACGAGTGGGTCACGATGTCCATCCAGCGCGCCGTCGAGAACGTCGGCAGCCGCCTGCAGGACGGGCTCGCGTTCCTCGCGACGGTCGGTTCGACCGCGCCGTTCGTGGGCCTCTTCGGCACCGTGTGGGGCATCTACCACGCCCTCACGGCCATCGGCATCGCCGGCCAGGCGAGCATCGACAAGGTGGCCGGCCCCGTGGGCGAGGCGCTGATCATGACGGCCTTCGGCCTGGCGGTCGCGGTGCCGGCGGTGCTCGGCTACAACTGGCTCGTGCGCCGCAACAAGGTCGCGATGGAGCACCTGCGCAGCTTCGGCGCGGACCTGCACCTGGTCCTCGTGAGCGGGGCGGGCAAGAAGGCCGGCGCCAAGGGTTGATGCCATGGGCATGACCGTCGGACAGGAATCCGACCAGGAAGAGGAGGTGATGTCGGCCATCAACACCACGCCGCTCGTCGACGTGATGCTGGTGCTGCTCATCATCTTCCTCATCACCATCCCGGTCGTGATCCAGCAGGTGCCGCTCGAACTGCCGAAGGAACGCAACCTTCCCACGCAGACCAAGCCCGAGAACATCAACATCTCGATCAACAAGGACGGCGACGTCTTCTGGGGCACCGAGTTCGTGCCCAACCAGAAGGCGCTCTTCGAGAAGCTGAAGGTGGTCGCGGTCATGAACCCCCAGCCCGAAGTGCACGTCCGCGCCGACGAGGGATCGCGTTACGAGTTCGTGGGCCGCGTCGTCGCGACCTGCCAGCGCGCCTCGATCCTCAAGATCGGCTTCATCACCGAACCGCCCGCCCGGGCGCTCTAGCCGAGGCGACAAGGAACCCCCATGGGCATGAACGTAGGCTCCGGCGGCGGCAGCAAGGACCCCGAAGTGATGGTCGACATCAACACCACGCCACTCATCGACGTGATGCTGGTGCTGCTCATCATGCTGATCATCACCATCCCGATCCAGACGCACGCGGTGAAGCTCAACATGCCGGTGGGCAATCCCCCGCCGCCGACCGAGCCTCCCGTCGTGATCGTGATCGAAGTCGACTTCGACGGCACGATCATCTGGAACGGCGAGACGGTCGCCGACCGGCCGACGCTCGACGAGAAATTCATCGTCGCTGCCCAGATGCCGAACCAGCCGGAATTCCACCTGCGCCCCAACAAGCTCGTGACGTACAAGCACGTGGCGGGGGTGATGGTCTCGGCGCAGAGCCATGGCATCACCAAGATCGGCTTGGTCGGCGCCGAACAGTTCATCGACTGATGTGACACGATCCCGGGGCCGCGCCGTGCCGGCGCGGCCCCGGTGCATTTTCGGAAACCGGAGAATCGCCCGATGATGAATACCGCTTCCGTCCGCCGAATCCTGGCCGGCGCTTTCGCCGCCGCCGCGCTCGCGGCCGCACCCCTGGCCCTCGCGCAGGAGACCGTCCGAGCCGACGTGGGCAAGGCCCTGCAGGCCGCGCAGGCGCTCTCGAAATCCGGCAAGCACAGGGAGGCGCTCGCCAAGGTGGCGGAGGCCGAAGCCGTATCCGGACGCACGCAGTTCGAGAACTACACGATCCAGCGCACCAAGGGCAGCATCGCCGCCACCGCGGGCGACAACGACACCGCCGCCAAGGCGTTCGAGGCGGTGATCGCCTCGGGCAAGTCTCCGGCCGGCGAAAACCTGAAGATGATGCAGGCCGTCGCCGGGCTCTACTACCGCGGCAAGGACTACCCGAAGGCCGCCACGTGGGCCGCCCGCTACCAGAAGGAAGGCGGCACGGATCCGTCGATGCGCACGCTGCTCGTGCAGTCCTACTTCCTGGGCAACGATTGCGCTTCCGTCTCGAAGACGGTCGGCGAGAGCGACGGGAACGGGCGCAAGGCCACGGAGGAAGAACTCCAGATCCTCGCCAACTGCTACCTGAAGCAGAAGGACAACCAGGGCTACGTGTCCGCGATCGAGCGCCTGGTCCTCCACTACCCGAAGAAGGAATACTGGACGGACCTCCTCAACCGCGTGCAGAAGAAGAACGGCTTCTCCGACCGGTTCTCCCTCGACATCTACCGGCTCAAGCTCGCCACCGGCAACATCAATTCGGCCAACGACTACCTCGAGATGACGCAGCTCGCGCTCCAGGCCGGCTTCCCGACCGAGGCGAAGAAGATCGTCGACAAGGGCTACGCGGCCGGTGTACTCGGCACGGGCAAGGACGCGGAGCGGCACAAGCGGCTCAAGGACCTCGCCGACAAGACGGCGTCGGAATCCCTGGCCGCTCGCGCGCAGGCCGAGAAGGAAGCCGCCGCGGACAAGTCCGGTAATGCCCTGGTGAGCATCGGCTACAACTACGTGACCGAGGGCGCCGCGCAGAAGGGCCTTGCGCTCATGGAAGAGGGCCTCAAGAAGGGCGGCCTCAAGCGTCCGGAAGACGCGAAGCTCCTGCTGGGCACGGCGCAGCTCCAGGGCGGCGCCAAGGCGCGGGCGGTGCAGACGCTCAAGACCGTCCAGGGCACGGACGGCGCGGCCGATCTCGCGAAGCTCTGGACGCTCATCGCCCAGCGCGGCTGACGCGCCCGCGGGTCCGCGGAGGCGGCCGGCCTGCGGTATCCTGAAGGTCCGCATGAAAGCCTACCTGGACCTCATGCGCCACGTGCTCGAGCACGGCGCGCGCAAGACCGACCGCACCGGGACGGGGACCCTCTCCGTCTTCGGCTACCAGATGCGCTTCGATCTGGCGGAGGGTTTTCCCCTGCTCACCACCAAGAAGGTCCACCTGAAGAGCGTCATCCACGAGCTCCTGTGGTTCCTCCAGGGCTCGACGAACGTGGACTACCTTCGGCGCCACGGCGTCACCATCTGGGACGAATGGGCCGACGCCCGGGGCGAACTGGGACCGGTCTATGGGGCGCAGTGGCGCTCGTGGCCGGCACCGGACGGGCGGCGCCTGGACCAGCTCACCGAGGTCATTCAGCAGATCCGGTCGAGTCCCGACTCCAGGCGCCTCATCGTGTCGGCCTGGAACGTGGCCGAGATCCCGAAAATGGCCCTGGCGCCCTGCCATGCGTTCTTCCAGTTCTACGTCTGCGACGGACGCCTGTCGTGCCAGCTCTACCAGCGAAGCGCGGACATCTTCCTGGGCGTGCCCTTCAATATCGCCTCGTATGCGCTTCTCACGATGATGGTCGCGCAGGTGACAGGCCTCAAGCCGGGAGAATTCGTCCACACGTTCGGTGACGCGCACCTGTACATCAATCACCTGGACCAGGCGCGCGAGCAACTCTCCCGCGAGCCGCGCACGCTCCCGGTGATGCGGCTGGATCCTTCCGTGGCCGACCTCTTCGCGTTCCGGTACGAGCACTTCACGCTCGAGGGCTACGATCCGCACCCCGCCATCCGGGCCCCGATCGCCGTCTGATTCCATGATCCGCTCCCTCATCGTGGCCCGCGCGGCCAACGGCGTCATCGGCCGGGACAACGGGATGCCCTGGCACCTGCCGGCCGATCTCGCCCACTTCAAGCGAACCACGCTGGGCCGGCCCGTCATCATGGGGCGGCGCACGTGGGAATCCATCGGCCGTCCCCTGCCCGGCCGGCGGAACATCGTCGTGACCCGGAGTGCGAACTTCCCCGCCGCGGGCGCGGAGGTCGTGGGGTCGTTGGAGGCGGCCTGGCGCGCGGTGGCCGACGCGGACGAGGTCTTCGTCATCGGCGGCGGGCAACTGTACGCCGAGGCCTTGCCGGGCGCCGACCGGATCTACGTCACGGAGATCGGCGAAGCGATCGAGGGCGACACGCGTTTCCCCGACCTCGAACCGCGGGACTGGAAGGAAACGCTCCTCGGGGAGCGCGTCCCGGACGAACGCAACGCCTTCCCCCTGCGCTTCCTCCTGCTGGAGCGGGCCCGTCCCCCGCGTTGACTGCGCTCAACGGCCTCCCGGGGCCATGGGCTAGACTCGAGGCGTGCCCGATGCCCTCCCACCGGCGGTGCCGGCTTGCGCCCATTGCGGGCGTGCGGCGCCCTACCCCGTCTTCCAGGACGTCCCCGACGGGGGCCGCCTGCCGTTCTGCTGCGCTGGCTGCGCGGCTGTGCATGGGCTCACGGGTTCCATGAACGCCCCGGCCGCGCCCCTGGCACCGGCCCCTGAAGAGCCGAACGAGACCGTCTTCGACGTCGAGGGCGTGACCTGCGCCGCCTGCGTGACCCGGGTCGAATCGGCACTCGCGCGCCTGCCCGGGGTGGCCGAATCCAGCCTCAACCTCGCCTCGCGCCGCGTGCGCATCCGGCACGATCCGGCGATCCCGGCCGAGACGCTGGCGGCCGTGATCGCGCGGGCCGGCTACCGGGCCCGCCCGCCGGGGCTCGACCCCCGGGGCATGCGGCGCGTGGAGGAAAGGCGCGCCCTGTGGCGAATGAGCCTCGCCGGCTTCGTCATGATGCAGATCATGATGTTCTCGGTGCCCGCCTACATGGCGACCGATGGCGACATGAGCTGGGACATCCAGCGCCTGCTCGACATCGCGAGCCTCGTGCTCACGGTCCCTGTGCTTCTCTTCTCGTCCGGCCCCATCTTCCGCGCCGCCTGGCATGGTCTCGTCACCCGCCAGCCGGGCATGGACCTTCCCGTGGCGCTCGGTGTCGTCGTGAGCTTCGTGGCCAGCGTCCACGGGACCTTCCGCGGCGGTCCGGTCTACTACGACTCGATCACGATGTTCGTGTTCTTCATCCTGTGCGGCCGCTACTTCGAGTCGCGCGCGCTCGCGGGCACCGTCGATGCCGCGGATTCGCTCGCGCAGCTGCTGCCGCGGCGCGCCTGGAAGCTCTCGGGTGGCGATCGCACCGAGACGGACCCGGCCGCGCTCGCGCCCGGCGATCTCGTGTCGATTCCTGCAGGCGAAGCCGCACCCGCCGATGCGCGCGTGGTTTCGGGACGGTCGGAGTTCGACGAGTCGCTGCTCACCGGCGAGAGCTATCCCGTCCAGAAATCCTCCGGCGATCTCGTCCTGGCCGGCAGCGTGAACCTGGCCTCGCCCGTGGAGGCCCGTGTCGAGCGCGAGCCCGGCGCCGCGACGGTCGACCTCATCCGCCGGCAGATGGAACGCGCCTCCGCGCAGAAGCCGCGCTGGGCCCTCCTCGCGGACCGCGTGGCGACCGCCTTCGTGGGCATCGTGATCGCTCTCGCGGCCCTCGGCGCGCTCGCGTGGCTGGCTATCGATCCGTCGAAGGCACTCGAGGTGGCCGTCGCGACCTTGGTGGTCACTTGCCCCTGCGCGCTTTCCCTCGCCACGCCCGTCGCGGTGACCGCCTGCGTGAATGCCCTCTCGCGCATCGGCGTGATGGTGACGAGCGGGCGCGCCATCGAAGCCCTGGCCTCGGCGACGCACGTCGTCTTCGACAAGACCGGCACGCTCACCACGGGCCGCATGCGGCTGCGCGAAGTGCACACGCTCGGAGCCCGGGATCGCGACGGCTGCCTCGCCATGGCAGCGGCGCTGGAAGGCGCCCTGTCCCATCCGGTCGCCCACGCCCTCGTCGCCGCGCGTCCCGCCGGCGTGACGCTGCCGACGATGACGGACTTGCGCCCCCTGGCCGGGGCGGGCGTCGAAGCCCGGATGGGGGAGACGGTCGTGCGGGTCGGCTCGCCGGCCTGGTGCGCGGAACTTGCCGGATCGCCCTTTCCGCTGCCCCTCGACAGCGACGAGCCCCTGGCCGCCATGGCCGAAAAGGGGTCCTGGCTGGCCGCCTTCCGATTCGACGATTCGCTCCGGCCGGAAGCCCCCGCGCTGGTCGAGCGCCTGCGAAAGGACGGTCTGGAAGTGGTCCTGTTGTCCGGAGACCGCAGTGCCGTGGTGGATCGCGTGGGCGCCGAGCTGGGCATTGCCGAACGGCACAGCGGTGCCGGCCCTGAAGACAAGGCGCGCTTCGTCGAGGCCCTCGCCGCCTCCGGAGCCGTCGTCGCCATGATCGGCGACGGCATCAACGACGCGCCGGTGCTCGCGCGGGCACAGGTTTCCCTCGCCCTCGCCGGCGGCGCCGCGCTCGCCCAGTCGCAGGCGGACCTCGTGATCGCCAACCCCTCGCTCGAAGCGGTGGGCGAGGCGCTTTCGCTCGCCCGCCGGACGCGCCGGATCATCCGCCAGAACGTGGCCTGGTCCATCGGCTACAACCTCGTGATGCTTCCGCTGGCGCTCACGGCGCAACTCACGCCGTGGGTCGCGGCCCTGGGCATGTCGATCTCGTCGCTGCTGGTCGTGGGCAATGCCCTGCGGCTCCTGCGGGGCGGCCCGCCGGCCCCTCTCCGGCCGGGAAGTGC
Organism: Betaproteobacteria bacterium; assembly: GCA_016711875.1. Classification (GTDB taxonomy): domain Bacteria; phylum Pseudomonadota; class Gammaproteobacteria; order Burkholderiales; family Usitatibacteraceae; genus FEB-7. Next base: position 68,376 of record JADJSD010000022.1, read on the forward strand.
CTGAACCCATGGACATTCTCTACCTGCTGATTCCCGTGAGCCTGGCGATCGTTTTCGTGATCGGCGTGATCTTCTGGTGGGCCATTTCGGCCGGCCAGTTCGACGAGCTCGACCACGAGAGCCGGTCCGTCGTCCGCGACGAGGACGCCCCGCCCCCCCCCTAGCGGCAGCTCCCGGCCCGCCGTTCGCCCGCCCGGGGAATTCCCACGCGCGGGGATATTCCCGGTTTTGACCTGAATCAAGCCCGGCGATACCCCCCCCGATATAGTCCGGTCAGGTACGCCGGACCGGGTCCGTCCATGGGCGTGCGCCAGTTTCCAGGGAGCCTTCGATGAACGACACGCAATACAACTACAAGGTGGTACGGCAGTTCGCCGTGATGACCGTGATCTGGGGCATCGTCGGGATGCTCGTCGGGGTCATCATCGCCGCGCAGCTTGCTTGGCCGGCGCTCAACTTCGACATCCCGTTCCTGACCTACGGGCGCCTGCGCCCGCTGCACACCAACGCGGTGATTTTCGCGTTCGGCGGCAGCGCGCTCTTCGCGACTTCCTACTACGCCGTCCAGCGCACCTGTCACACGCGCCTTTTCGGCGGGCCGCTGGCCGCCTTCACCTTCTGGGGATGGCAGCTCATCATCGTGCTCGCCGCCGTGACGCTGCCCCTGGGCTTCACCACCGGCAAGGAATACGCCGAGCTGGAATGGCCCATCGACATCCTGATCGCCGTGGTGTGGGTCTCCTACGCCATCGTGTTCTTCGGGACCCTCGCCACGCGCAAGGTCAAGCACATCTACGTGGCCAACTGGTTCTTCGGCGCCTTCATCCTCACGGTGGCTCTCCTGCACATCGTGAACAGCATCGAGAGCCCGGCGGGATTCCTGAAGTCGTACTCGGCCTACGCGGGTGTCCAGGACGCGATGGTGCAGTGGTGGTACGGCCACAATGCCGTGGGATTCTTCCTCACGGCGGGCTTCCTGGGAATGATGTACTACTTCGTGCCCAAGCAGGCCGGGCGCCCGGTGTACTCCTACCGCCTGTCGATCGTGCACTTCTGGGCCCTCATCTTCACGTACATGTGGGCGGGCCCGCACCACCTGCACTACACGGCGCTGCCCGACTGGGCACAGTCCCTGGGCATGGTCTTCTCGCTCATCCTGCTCGCGCCCTCGTGGGGCGGCATGATCAACGGGATCATGACGCTCTCCGGCGCCTGGCACAAACTGCGCACGGACCCGATCCTCAAGTTCCTCATCGTCTCGCTCTCGTTCTACGGCATGTCCACCTTCGAGGGCCCGATGATGTCGATCAAGACCGTGAACGCCCTGTCGCACTACACCGACTGGACCGTCGGCCACGTGCATTCCGGCGCGCTCGGCTGGGTCGCGATGATCTCCGTCGGCAGCCTCTACTACCTCATCCCGCGCCTCTTCGGCCGCTCGGAGATGTATTCGGTGAAGGCGATCACGCTGCACTTCTGGACCACCACCATCGGCATCGTCCTCTACATCGCCTCGATGTGGATCGCCGGCGTGATGCAGGGCCTCATGTGGCGCGCCGTGAACGACGACGGCACCCTCACCTACACGTTCGTCGAGAGCGTGAAGGCGACGTACCCGTACTACGTGATCCGCCTGACCGGCGGCGTGCTGGTTCTCTCCGGCATGTTCGTGATGCTCTGGAACGTCGTGAAGACCATCGGCGCCGGCAAGGCCGTCGAGGCCACGATCCCGGCGGTGTCCGCCGGCTCGGGTTTCGACGCCCCCGCCCACGCGCACTGAGAGGGACGCCATGAAACTCACCCACGACATCATCGAGCAGAAGACCGGTCTCATGGCCATCCTCGTCGTGCTCCTCGTGAGCGTCGGCGGCCTGGTCGAGATCGTCCCCCTGTATTTCCAGCGATCCACGACGGAACCGGTCTCGGGCCTCAAGCCCTATGACGCGCTGCGGCTCGCCGGGCGCGACGTCTACCTGCGCGAGGGCTGCTACAACTGCCACTCGCAGATGGTCCGTCCGTTCCGCGCGGAAGTGGAACGTTACGGCCACTATTCCGTGGCCGGCGAGTTCGTCTACGACCATCCGTTCCAGTGGGGCAGCAAGCGCACCGGGCCGGACCTCGCCCGCGTCGGCGGCCGCTACAGCGACGACTGGCACCGCACGCACCTGCGCAACCCGCGCGACCTCGTGCCCGAGTCGAACATGCCCGGCTACCCGTGGCTCGCGAAGACGCCTGTCGCCGCCGACGAGATGCCCGCCCGCATGCGCGCGCTTCGCCGCGTCGGCGTGCCCTACACGGACGCCGAGATCGACCAGGCGCCCAAGTCCGTGGCCGGGAAGACCGAGGAGGATGCGCTGATCGCCTACCTCCAGGAACTCGGCACCGTCATCAAGTCGCGGAGGTAGCCATGGACATCAACACCATCCGCACGTCCATCACCGTGCTCGCGATGATCGCCTTCCTGGGCATCGTGGCCTGGGCGTGGTCCTCCGGCCGCCGCGCCGATTTCGACGCGGCTTCGCGCCTGCCCCTCGACGAGGATGACCCCTCGCACGACGCCCCCCGGGAGAACAAGCAATGAGCGACTTCGTCGACGGCTTCTGGAACCTGTACATCGCCGGCATTTCCATCGTCTCCATCATCGGCTGCGCCGTGCTGCTCACCATGCAGCACCAGAAGCGCATCCCCGGCCAGGCGGTCGGCACCACGGGTCACGAGTGGGACGAGGACCTCGCCGAATACAACAACGCGCTGCCCAAGTGGTGGATGTGGCTCTTCTGGATCACGATCGTCTTCGCCCTGCTCTACCTGGCCCTGTACCCCGGCCTGGGCACCTTCAAGGGCATGCTCGGCTGGTCGTCCACCGGGCAATACAAGGCGGAACAGGCCAGTGCCGATACGCAGTACGGCCCGGTGTTCGCCAAGTACGGCGCCATGGAGATCCCCGCCATCGCCAAGGATCCGCAAGGTCGTGCCATGGGCGAACGGCTCTTCCTCACCTACTGCTCGCAGTGCCACGGATCCGACGCCCGCGGGGCCAAGGGCTACCCGAACCTCGCCGACGGCGACTGGCTCTACGGCGGCGACCCGGCCGTGATCCTCGCCTCGATCATGGAATGGCGCAACGGCGTGATGCCCCCCATGGGTGCCGCGGTGGGCGGCCCGGACGGCGTGAAGGAACTCGCGAACTACGTCCTGTCCCTCTCGGGCTCGACGCACGACGCGAAGCTCGCGGAAGCCGGCAAGGCCAAGTTCGCCGTCTGCGCCGCCTGCCACGGGCCGGAAGCCAAGGGCAACCCGCAGCTGGGCGCCCCGAACCTCACCGACAAGACCTGGCTCTACGGCGGCAGCCTCGCGACGATCAGCGAGACGATCGACAAGGGCCGCGCCAACCGCATGCCCGCGCACAAGGACTTCCTCGGCCCGGAACGCTCCAGGATCCTCGCGGCATACGTCTGGGGGCTTTCCGGCACCCAGGTCGCGCCGAAGTGATGAGGTAAGCCAGCCCCGTGGCCGAAAACAAGCCGGGGGCGCAGGGCGCCCCCGTATTGCCTCTGCGACCGGTTCCGGCCGGTGCCGGCCCGGAAGCCGAGCAGGCGCTCTTCGAGGTCCGCCGGAAGATCTACCCGCGCGCAGTGCACGGCTGGTTCGCCGGCTGGCGCTGGGCGCTCGTCTGGATCACGCAGGTCGTCTTCTATGGCCTCGCGTGGCTGCCCTGGAACGACCGCCAGGCGGTCCTCTTCGACCTTGCCGCGCGCAAGTTCTACATCTTCGGCATCGTCTTCTGGCCGCAGGACTTCATCTACCTCACCCTGCTGTTGGTCACCTGCGCCATCTCGCTCTTCCTCTTCACGGCCGTGGCCGGCCGCCTGTGGTGCGGCTACGCATGCCCGCAGACGGTCTACACGGAGATCTTTCTCTGGATCGAGCGGAAGATCGAGGGTGACCGGGGAGCGCGCACCAAGCTCGACGCGGGCCCCCTCACCGCCCGCAAGTTCGGCCTCAAGGCCGCCAAGCATTCCGTCTGGGTGGCGCTCGCCTTCTGGACCGGCTTCACCTTCGTCGGCTACTTCACCCCGATCCGCGAACTCGGGGCCGAGGTGCTCAGCCTCTCGACCGGTCCGTGGGAGACCTTCTGGATCTGCTTCTACGGATTCGCCACGTACGGCAACGCCGGTTGGATGCGCGAGCAGGTCTGCAAGTACATGTGTCCGTACGCCCGGTTCCAGGGAGCGATGTTCGACCGCGACACGCTCGTCATCGCATACGACACGACCCGAGGCGAACCGAGAGGCGCCCGGGGCAAGAAGGCCGACCCGGTCGCGCTCGGGCTCGGTGCCTGCGTCGATTGCGAGATCTGCGTCCAGGTCTGCCCGACCGGCATCGACATCCGCAACGGCCTCCAGTACGAGTGCATCGGCTGCGCCGCCTGCATCGACGGCTGCGACCAGGTGATGGACAAGATGGGCTACCCGCGAGGGCTCATCCGCTATTCCACCGAGAACGCCATCGAAGGCCACCTGGACCTGGGCGGCATCGTGAAGCGCTTCGTGCGCCCCCGCACGCTCGTCTACATCGCCCTCCTCACCACGGTCGTGGTGGCGGGCGTCACCGCGCTCATGCTGCGTGTTCCCCTCAAGGTGGACGTGATCCGCGACCGGGGCGCGATCGTGCGGGAGGTGGAAAACGGCGAGTTCGAGAACGTCTATCGGCTCCAGGTGATGAACGCCACCGAGGTTCCGCGGCGCTATCGCATCACGGTCGACGGCCTTCAGGGCCTTTACGTGGCGTCCGACGCGCTCGTCGAGATGCCGGCGGCCGGCACGCGTGCCTTTCCGATCCGCCTTCGCGTACCGCCGGGCTCCGTGGCCGGCGGGTCGCAGAAGATCTGGTTCAATGTCACGGCCGAGGACGGCAGCGGCATCCACGTGCGCGAGAAGGCCGCCTTCCTCTCGCCCAAGAAGGAGCAGAATTGAACGCGATGACACTCCCCAAGCCGCCCGCGGCCCCCGTGAAGCCCTGGTATCGCGAACCTTGGCCGTGGCTGCTCATGGCCGGTCCGGGCACGGTCGTCGTGGCCGGCCTCGCGACCGCCTGGATCGCGTTCTCGGGCGCGGACGGCCTCGTGGCGGACGACTATTACAAGCAGGGACTCTCCATCAACCGGACCCTCGCCCGCGAAGCGCAGGCAACGAGCCTCGGACTCGCCGGCGAACTGGTCGTGTCCGAAGGACGCGTTCGCGTCACGCTGCGATCCTCGCAGGCGCTGCCGGATCGTCTCTCGCTGCGCTTCGCGCATCCGGCGCGAGCTTCCGAGGACCGCGTGGTTTTCCTCGCGAGGGGGGCCGACTCGGCCTACGAGGCACCCGTGCCTGCCCTCCCGCCGGCCCTCTGGCGCGCCATCGTCGAAACGCCCGACTGGCGGATCTCCGCCTCGTACGATCCCCGCGTGGCCGCACCGGCGCGCCTCGAGCCCGGTGTCCGCTAGGCTTGCCGGGCCCGACAAGGAGGCATGACCATGCTCACGCAACGCGTCGCCTGGATCCTGTGGCCGGCGTTCCTCGTCGCCTGCGCGATGGAGTTCGTCTTCTTCTCGTTCTTCGACCCCACCGAGATGCATCTCTTCGGGGAGCCGCTGGAGGCGAGCCGGATGGCGATCTACTCGGTCGGGTTCTTCGTTTTCTGGGCGATGGGCTCGGCCTCGAGCTTCCTCACCTGCTTCCTGCAGCGCTCGCCCTGGGAAGTGAACCGCTGTCCGCTGCCTTCCGCGCAGCGGCCTGAAGGCTGCCCGAAGCGCGAGGAACCCGGCTGCTGCAACTGACGGGTTCCCGGTTCCGGCGCGCCGCCAGAGGATCTTCACCACGTCGACGAGGCTCGGGTCTTCCGCATCCGGAAAGACCTCGAAGCCCAGTCGCGCCATCAACTCCAGCATGGAGGAGTTGGAAGCGAGCACGATGCCGCGGATGCGCATGATGCCCGCGTAGCGCGCATGGGCGAGCAGGCGTCCCATGAGCTTCGAGGCGAGACCCTTCCTCTGGATGCGATCGGCGATGACGATCGCGAATTCCGCGCTCGCCGGGTTCGGGTCGCGCACGTAGCGCGCCACGCCGATGATGCCTTCCTGGCCGTCCGCCTCGCGGCGGGTGGCGATGAGCGCCATCTCGCGGTCGTAGTCGATCTGCGTGAACCGCGCGACCATCTCCGGCGTCACGTGGCGCACCAGCGACAGGAAGCGCAGGTAGCGCGACTCGTCGGACAACTCCGTGATGAAGGCCGTCTCCATGTCGGCATCCTCCGGGCGGATCGGGCGCAGCGTCACTTCCGTCCCGTCGCGCAGCTTCTCGATCGCCTCCAGGGCCGCCGGATACGGGTGGATCGCGAGGTGCGAATAGCGGCTGTCGAGCCGACGCCGCTCCGGATCGACAACCACGCGCGCGTCGAGCGCGATGGCGCCCTCCGGATCGAGCAGGAGCGGATTGATGTTCATCTCGCGCACCCAGGGCAGCGCGCACACGAGGTCCGAGACGCGCAGAAGCACGTCGATCAGCGCCTCGCGGCTCGCGCCGGGCACGTTGCGGTAGGCGCCGAGCAGTCGCGCCGCGCGCGTGCGGTCGATGAGGTCACCGGCAAGGCCCACGTTGAGAGGCGGCAGGCCCACCGCGTTGTCGCGCAGCAGTTCGACGGCGACGCCACCCGAGCCGAAGCTGATCGCCGGGCCGAAGGCCGGGTCCGTCGTGACGCCGATCATGAGCTCGCGGCCGTGCCGGCGGGTCACCATCGACTGCACCAGCACGCCGATCACCTTGGCTTCCGGCTTGCGGACCGCGACCGTCGAGAGGATGTCGTCGAACTGGCTGCCGACGGACTGCGCGTCGCGGATGTCCAGGCGCACGCCGTTCACGTCGGACTTGTGCGTGATGTCCTCGGAGAGGATCTTGAGGACGACGGGGTAGCCGATGCGTTCGGCGGCCGTCACGGCCTCCTCGCGCGTCGTCGCGATCGCGAAGGGCGGCACCGGCACGCCGAAGCACGCGAGCAGCCCCTTCGCCTCCACCTCGTTCAGCAGGGTGCGGCCCTCGGCGAGCGCGCCATCGAGGATACGCTCGGCGCCCGCGATGTCGTGTTCCGTCGTCGTCGCCCGCGGCGGCGGCGCCTCGAGCAGCAGCTTCTGGTTCTTCACGTATGAAGCGAGCGCGGCGAAGGCCTGCACTCCCACTTCGGCCGCTCGGTATGCCGGAATGCCCTCGGCTTCCACGCGTCGGCGCGTGGGGATCACGCCGCTTTCGCCGAGCCAGGCCGTCAGGAATGGCTTGTTGCTGTCCTTCGCGACCGGCAGCAGCGCGTCGGCGACACCTTCCGCCGTCGAGATGCCCGTCGGGCAGTACACGGTCAGCACGGCGTCGACCCCCGGATCGGAGATCGCGAGCTGGGCGGCCTTCGCGAAGCGCGGCCCGTCGGAGTCGCCGATCACGTCGATCGGGTTGCCGCGCGACCAGTAGGGCGGCAGGAACGCGTCCAGCTGGGCCAGGGTTTCCGGGGCGAGCTGGGCGAGATGCAGGTCGTGCGCCGCGATCGCGTCCGCGGCGAGCACGCCCGGGCCGCCACCATTGGTGACGACTGCGAGCCGGTCGCCCCGGGGCTTCCTCCGCGACGAGAGCGCCCGGGCTGCGGCGAAAAGGTTCTGGTAGCTCTTCACGCGAACCACGCCGCAACGCGCGAGCACGGCGTCGAACACCGCATCGTTGCCCACGAGAGCGCCGGTGTGCGAGCGAGCGGCCTTCGAGCCCGCATCGTGCTTGCCGACCTTGAGGACGATCACGGGCTTCGCGCGCGCGATCGCCCGCAGGCTGCTGATGAAGGCCCGACCCTGGTGGACGCCTTCCACGTACAGCAGGACGCTCTCCGTCTTCGGGTCGAACAGCAGGTAGTCGAGCACGTCGCCGAAGTCGACGTCGGCACCCGTCCCGAGCGAAATGACGCTCGAGAGGCCCACCCGGGTGCTCGCGGCCCAGTCGACGAGCGCCGTGCAGATCGCGCCGGACTGCGACACGAGGGCGATGCCGCCCGGCGCACAGGCCGTGCGGGCGAAGGAAGCGTTCAGGCCGATCGAGGGACGCAGCAGGCCCACGCAGTTCGGGCCCAGGATGCGCACGCCCCCTTCGCGGGCCGCATCGACCGTGCGCTTCTGCAGCGCCTCGCCTTCGGGGCCGGTTTCGCCGAACCCCGCGGACAGGATGAGCAGCGCGGGAATGCGGGCGCGGGCCGCCTGCGCGGCGATGTCGGGCATCTGCGCGGCCGGTGCCGTCACGACGGCCAGGTCGACGCGCTCGGGCAGTGCCTCGAGCGAGGCGTAGCAGGGATCCTCGCCGAGCTTGTCGTGGCGCGGATTGACCAGGAGGATCGGGCCCTTGAAGCCGCCCTGCTTGAGATTCGCGAGCACCACCTGGCCCAGCGAGCCGGGCCGGCCGCTCGCCCCGACCAGGGCGACGGACTTGGGCGAGAAGAGGGGATGCAGCGGGTGGGTCGTCTTGGAGATTCCGACCGATGCCGGCGGCGGATCCGTGCGGGCGCCACGAAAGCGCGCAGCCGCGCGCGTGAGGGTTTCGTTGTTCATTGCGGAGTCGTTGGAGTTCTGGGGTCAGCGCGAAAGGGAACCGCGGCCCGGACGCTCGCGCGCGCCCTGGCAGGCGACGCAGCGGATCGCCGCCGGCGAGGCCGAAAGCCTCGCGTAGCCGATCGCCGCACCGCAATCCTCACACGAGCCGTAGTCGCCCGAGTGCATCCGCTGTTCGGCCGCCTTCACGAGGGCGAGCACATCGCGCGCCTGGGCGGCGCCGGCCATGTCGCGTTCGAACTCGGCCTCGGCCACGGCCCAGTCGCCAGTGGGACCGAGGTCGCGGAAAAGCTGGGCGTCCTCGCCCTTGAGTTCCCCCTGCGTGCGCGTGACGGCCGCCTCGGCCCGGGCGCGAAGCGACACGAGCCTCACGCGCAACTCCTCGCGTTCGGCAGGGGAAAGGGGCGAGGCTTTCGCCTCGCCGCCGGCGTGCCTGGCGACCATGTCAGCGCACCACGAGGACGGGAACCTGCGTGCGCGCGAGCACCTTCTGCGTTTCGCTGCCGAGCAGCAGGGCTTCGAACCCCTTGCGTCCATGCGAGGCCATCACGACCAGGTCGGCCTTCGCCCGCTTGGTGGCCGCGAGGATCTCGTCGGCCGGCGAATCGCCGAAGAGGTGGATGGTATCGACCGCGACGCCCTCCTTCTGCGCGAGCACGGCGTCCTTCTCGAAAACCTTCTCCGCGGCAGCCTTGCAGTCGCGCTTGTAGTCCTTCTCGCTCGGCCAGTCGATCATCACGCCGTCCGGATAGTAGGGCGTGCGGTAGTCGGGCGTGACGTGGACGAGGGTGAGCGTGCCGCCGGACCCGTGCGCGAGCGCGGCGGCGGTCTTCACGGCGTGGGCGGAACGCTTGGATCCGTCGGTGGCGCAGAGGATGCGTCGGAACATGGTGTACCTCCTCTGGAACGGAATCGGAACAGCTTCGGATTCATGGTACGCCCGCAGCCCGGCACCCGGTTGACCGGGATCAACGGGATTGCTGCACCGCAACAGGGCGGGCGAACGCTAGTTCGCGCTGTGGGCCTGGGCCATCACGCGCCGAAGGCCCGCGATGTCGATGATGCGCACGTGCTTCTGGTGCACCTCGATCATGCCGTCCTCCTGGAATCGCGAGAAAAGCCGGCTCACCGTCTCGAGCTTCATGCCGAGATAGGAACCGATCTCGTCGCGCGTCATGCGCAGGACGAATTCCGAGGCGGAGAAGCCGCGGGTGGTGAGGCGCTGCGAGAGGTTCACGAGGAAGGCGGCGAGCCGCTCTTCCGCGCGCATCGACCCGAGCAGCATCATCACGCCCTGGTCGCGCACGATCTCGCGCGAGAGGACCTTGTGGAAATGGCGCTGCAGCGGCTCGAAGCGCCGCGAGAGTTCCTCGACGCGCGCGAAGGGCATCACGCACACTTCGCTGTCCTCCAGCGCGGTGAGCGTGCAGGTGTGGCGGTCCGTCCCGATACCGTCCATGCCGAGGAGTTCCCCCGCCATGTAGAAACCCGTCACCTGCTCGCGCCCGTCGCCGCTCGTGAGCGTGCTCTTGAAGAAGCCGAAGCGCACGGCGTAGAGGGCGGAGAACGGTTCGCCGCCGTAGAAAAGGCTGTCGCCCCGGCGGATCTTCCGGCGCGTGGAGACCAGGTTGTCGAGCGAATTGAGCTCGTCGGCATTGAGTCCGACCGGCAGGCACAGTTCGCGAAGGTTGCATTGCGAGCAGGCGGTGCGCAGGCGCGTGAGCGTTGCAATGGCGGGCACATTCATGGATCGCATTGTAGACGGCACCGAAGCGCCCGGCGACCCTTGATCCGCGTCAATTCCCCATGACGTCGTTGACGGAAGATGCGATCCATGCTCTCAGCCGCCTCCCCGGCGCCCGTTTCCGCGGCGCCCCTGCCCCAGTCCCTGCCCGCCCAGATCGACCTCGACCTCGTGCGCCGGTTCGACAAGCTCGGCCCGCGCTACACGAGCTATCCGACGGCCGACCGGTTCGGCGACGCCTTCGACCACAAGTCCTTCGAGCAGGCGATGCGCATGCGTGCCGTCGGCGGCTCGCGCGCGCCCCTCTCGCTCTACGTGCACCTGCCCTTCTGCAACACGATCTGCTTCTATTGCGGGTGCAACAAGGTCGTGACGCGCGACAAGTCGCGGGCGGAGCGCTACCTTCATTACCTCGGCCTCGAGGTCGCGATGCAGGCCGCGATGCTGGGCGAGGCGAAGCAGGTCCGCCAGATGCACTGGGGCGGCGGCACGCCGACGTTCCTCGCGAACCACGAGTTGCGCATCGTCTGGGAGATGCTCCGCTCGAACTTCGATTTCCTGCCCGACGGGGAGTACGCGATCGAGATCGACCCGCGCTCGTGCTCGCCCGACACGATCGGCCTGCTCGCCGAACTGGGATTCAACCGGGCCAGCTTCGGCGTGCAGGACTTCGACCCGGCCGTGCAGCGGGCCGTGAACCGCATCCAGCCCTACGAGATGACGCGCGACGTGATCCAGGCCTCGCGGGCGCACGGCTTCAAGTCGCTCAACGTCGACCTCATCTACGGTCTGCCCAAGCAGAGCGTCTCGAGCTTCACGGACAGCGTCGAGCGCGTGCTCGATCTCCGGCCCGACCGCATCGCGCTCTACAGCTACGCGCACCTGCCGCAGCGCTTCAAGCCGCAGCGTCGCATTCTCGACGCGGACCTTCCGAGCGCCTCGGAGAAGCTCTCGATCATGGCTCGCGCCATCGAGCTCTTCAATCGCGCGGGCTACGTCTATATCGGCATGGATCACTTCGCGCTGCCCGACGACGAACTGTCCCGTGCCCAGCGGCACGGCACGCTCACGCGCAATTTCCAGGGTTACACCGTCGGGCCCGACGGCGACATGCTTTCCGTCGGCGTCTCGGCCATCGGCAAGGTGGGGCCGACGTACAGCCAGAACGCCAAGGACATCCCGGCCTACTACCAGGCCCTGGACGAGGGGCACGTGCCCGTCATCAAGGGGCTGGAGCTTTCCGCGGACGACTTGCTGCGCCGCGACGTGATCGTCGCGCTGATGTGCCAGTTCGGCGTCTCGATGGACGGCATGGGCGCGGCGCACGACGTCGACTTCGCGCGTTACTTCGCGCCGGAGATCGAGGCACTCGCGGAGTTCGAGAATCTCGGCCTCGTCGAACGCGAACCGGGCCGCATCGGCGTCACCGTGAAGGGCCGGTTCTTCGTGCGCGCCATCGCGGCCGTGTTCGACAAGTACCTGCGGTCCGACCAGACGCGGGCCACGTACTCCAAGATCATCTAGGCCGGACATGACGGGCCCGCTCGTCCTGAGCGCCCTCCTGCTCGCCCTGTTCGGGACCGGGCACTGCGCAGCCATGTGCGGCAGCTTCGTCGCCGCCACCTTCACCCCGCTCGCCCCTGTTCCGACCGCCCCTCGGTCCCCCGGCCTTCACGCGGCCCTACCGATGCACGCCGGCCGGCTCGCCTCCTACGCAACCGCTGGCGCCATTGCCGGGGCCCTGGGGGCGACGCCCGCCCTCCTGTTGGGCTCGGCCCGCGCCCAGGGCCTTGTCTTCGCCCTAGGGGCTCTCGTGCTGGCCCTGACGGGTCTTCGGATCGCCGGGATTTCCCTCCTGCCGGGAGGTGAGTCGAGGCTGGCGGGTGCGTGGTGGGACCGCGCCCGTTCCGCAGGGCGCCGGCTGGGACCGGCGGACACGGCCCCGAAGCGGTTTCTCCTGGGTTCGCTGTGGGGCTGGGCCCCCTGCGCGCTGGTCTATTCGGCACTGCCCCTCGCGCTCGTGAGCGGCTCGCCGCTGGCAGGGGCCGGCGTGATGCTGGCATTCGGGGCAGGCACATTGCCCGCGCTGGTGGGCGCCGGCTGGCTCATCGGAAAGGCGAGCCGCTGGATGCCGGGGAAACTGCCTCGCCGCCTCGTGGGCCTGGCGCTCGTCGCGCTCGCGGTCGCGGGTATCCTCCAGGCCCTGGGCGTGGCCGATACCGCGCTCGGCGCGTTCTGCATCAACCCCGCGCCCTGACGGGCCGGCCGCGCCCGCGGCCGCAATCGAGGCAGGCGAAGGCTTCCGGATCGGTGCAACGGCGAGAGCGCATCGCTTCACGGGCTCGCATGCCCAACCTGCACGAAGCGCGTTCTTGCTACACTCGTCACAACCCCGGAGAAAACGCCCATGAGCGACGCTCTCAACTATCTCGTGCGGGTCCGTCCCGATGCCATGAAGGCCTATCTCGCCTTCCTCAAGCAGTCCGGCACGCACCTGGACCCGAAGACCCGAAACCTCATTTCCGTCATCACCAAGGTCCACGCGCAGACCGAGAACGGACTGCGACAGTACCTCACCCGCGCCCTGCGGGAAGGCGCCAGCGCGAACGAGGTGCTCGATGCGCTCCTGTGCGCGTTTCCCGCCCTGGGCCTCGCGAAGATCGTCTGGGCCGTGGACATCATCCTGAGCATGGACATCCCCGAGTTCCGGCCGGCCACCCTGGGTGCGCCCGCCGACTGGCACCGCGTGTGCGCGACGCGGGACCTGCCGGCGAAGGGGACGAAGCGAATCGAGTGCGAAGGCCGAAACGTCTTCGTGCATCGTGAGGGAAAGTCCCTCACGGTTTACGACACCCGGTGTCCGCACCAGGTGACGGACATCCCCGATCTCGCGCTGAAAGGCGGCCGGCTCACGTGCCCCAAGCACGGGTGGGCCTTCGACATCGCCGATGGCGCTTGCGTGGAAAAGGGCAACCGCCCCCTCAACCGCTTCGAACATCGCGTGAAAGGCGGCATCCTCTACGCCCGTTGGTGAGAAGCCGTCACCGCGCGGGGCGAATCAGGCGACGCACTGGTAGTAGAGATTCTGCGGGTGTTTCGCCTCGGCGAAGAAGTACCAGCGCTCGGCCAGCAGGCCGACGAACTGGATCGCGAAGGCCAGGGCGATCGTTCCCGCCGCGGGCCGGCCCAGGCCAGCCACCAGGATCGCGGCGGGCAAGGCGAAGGCGAGGACGAGGAAGCCCCATTTCACACCCGCCAGCACACCGGGGCTGCGCCCGTGAAAGAACTCGCGTGTGTTGTACGCCTGGGCCGTGAACCCCTGCGTGACTTGGACGACGCGGGCGTGCTTCACGCCGATGGCCGACTGCGGCGTGCTGGGCGGATGCAGGCCCGCATTGCGGACGAGAGAACCGGCGCGCCCCGCGAAGGCGGCCAGCGTCATCGCAAGCGCGCATCCCGAGGTCGCCACGGCCAGCGCCGGTTCGGCCGCGGCCGAAAAGGCGGCGGCCAGCGTCGAGCCCGAGGCAAGCCCCAGCAGCAGGTAATTGAGCACGGTCAGCGGGCTGTGCCACTCGCGCAGGAACGGCAGGCAGGCGTAGATCATGCCGGTGCAGACGAATAGCGCGAGCGCGAGGATCGTCCCCAGGAGACCGGCGACGAGTTGCGCGCCCCCGGGGGTCGTCGCGCCCATGCCATGCAGCACCGCGTACGCCAGCGCGGCGATCCCGAAGCCCGGGAGCACCAGGATCTCGCGGGAAAGCCAGGAGGTTCGCCACTGCGAAAAGGCTCGCCAGCCGCGTGCGGGCCGCCCGAGGTGGAAAATGGACGCCACGAGTCCGGCACCCAGGAGCCCGAGGCTCGCGAGCGCCCCCATGGCAAGGAATCCATGGCCGGGAGCCGGCAAGAGTCCCGCGCGACCGGCCAGTTCGAGTCCGAAGAGAACCGCGAACAGTCCCTGGGCGGCACCGATGAGCGTGGTCAGCAGGATGACGGAGTACGCGGGTCTCATGGCAAGGACGGCCCGGTCCTGCGCCGCGGGAGGTACTGGTTGGCGGGGCGCGTTCCCCACTCCGGCATCAGCGCGTAGCCGTCGCGCTCCCGGATCGCGACGGAGACCTCGGACTGCGGGTCGTGAACATCGCCGAACAGGCGCGCGTTCGTGGGACAGGCCTTCACGCAGGCCGGCTTGCGGTCGGCCTCGGAGAGCCCGGCGTCGTAGATCCGGTCCACGCAAAGCGTGCATTTCTTCATCACCTTCTGCGACGCATCGAGTTCCCGGGCGCCGTACGGGCAGGCCCAGGAGCAGTACTTGCAGCCGATGCACTTGTCGTAGTCGACGAGCACGATGCCGTCCTCCTTGCGCTTGTACGACGCGCCGGTCGGGCACACCGGGACGCAGGGCGGCTCTTCGCAGTGCAGGCAGGACTTCGGAAAATGGACGGTCTCGGTGAGCGGGAACTCCCCGACTTCCCAGGTCTGGACGCGATTGAAGAAGGTGCCCATCGTGCCCGCGCCGTAGGGATTCAGGTCGGGCAACGGTCCGGCCTCCCCCGAGGTGTTCCATTCCTTGCAGCTCGTCACGCAGGCATGGCAACCGACGCAGACATTGAGGTCGATCACGAGGGCGAGTTGGGTCATCGGCGGCGCCGGCGGCAGGAAGGATGGCGGTATTAGCGCAGTCGGCCTGCCGGACTGTCCATTACCAAGACGGAGGGGCGACCTACCCAAATGGGTGATCGTCCGCGCCTGGCGGTACGTCTTCGGTCGAATTGACGCGCGGGACTGCTGCAAGGGCGGGATTGCCGGTAGAATTTCCCCTAGAGGAACGCCGGGCCCCGTTCGAGGTCACCGGCGTCCACCGCATCCCAGGAGGAGCGTGAAGATCGAGTTGACCCAGGTGGCCGCGCCGACCAGCCCGGCCCCGACCGACAAGGTTCCTTCGGCTCTGGCCGGGGTGCCCGCCGAGATTGCCGCCGCGCTCGAGTCGGGGGGCTCCCTGCATCCGCTTCTTTCGCGCGGCATGGGGGCGATCATCGCCCTGACGGGTGCGCGCGCCGGCACCATCCGGCTCGTGCTGCGGAACGATGGCCACATGAGCCTCGTCTGCGCATCCGGGCTCTCCCCGGAGGTCCTGGACCAGGAGCGCGAGGTCGAGATCGGCTGCGGCCTGTGCGGCGAGGCGCTGCGCTCCGACAGCCTGCGGCTCACGACGGCGCCCGCCGCCTGCCTCCGGCGGATGGGCCAGGCGCTTCAGTCGACCGGGCTGGGCCCGATGCTCGCCGTGCCCCTGCACTGCCGCGGCCGCGCCATCGGGGTGTTCAATCTCTTCTTCGACGAGCGCACCGCCCTGCCGGCGGATCTCTCGGCCATCCTCACGCCGGTGACCGAACTGCTCGACCTCGTGCTCGAGGGCACGCAGCACGAGCACGAGCGGTTGCAGGCGAGCCTCATGGCCGAGCGCCAGAGCTTCGCGAGCGAGGTCCACGACGCGCTGGCGCAGAACCTCTCGTACATGCGCATGCGGATGAGCCTGCTGCACGATGTCATCCACGAGCCGGATCCTTCGCGGGCCATGAAGTACTTCACGGACGTGAATGACGTGCTGGGCGAGACGCACGCCGGCCTGCGGGAACTCATCACGCATTTCCGCCAGGCGGGCGATCCGCTGGGGCTGCTGCACGCCCTCGAGACGACGGCAAGGACTTTCGAGGACCGGACGGGGATCGCGCTGCGCATCGACAACCGCATCCCGGACCTCCGCCTGCCGGGCGAACACGAGACGCAGATCCTGCACATCGTCCAGGAGGCGCTCGCCAACGTCATCAAGCACGCCGGCGCCCGCCACGCATCGATCGTGATCGAACGCCGTCCCGAGGGGTATCGCATCAGCGTCGCCGACGACGGGCGCGGAGCCGCGGACGGTCGCCGCCGCGCCCTTCGGCAAGGCGGGCACTACGGCCTGTCGATCATGCGCGAGCGCGCCCAGCGCATCGGTGCGCGCCTGCAGATCCGCAGCCGCACCGGCAAGGGCACCAGCGTCCGCCTCGACATTCCCGTTCCGGGCCGGGTGCCGCCATGAGCGAGCCCGTGCGCATCGCGCTGATCGACGATCACGGGCTCTGCCGGAAGGGTCTGGCCGAACTGCTCTGGCACCGTGCCGGCATCAAGGTCGTGGGCGCGACAGGGGACCCCGACGAGGCCATCGCCATCCTGCGCGAGCACAAGCCGCACCTCGCCATCATGGACTTGCGCATGCCCGCCATGCCCGGGCTCGCCCTCATCAAGCGGCTACGCGAGGAGAACATCGATACGCCGGTGCTCGTCCTCACGATGTGCGATTCGCAGGAGGACCTCTCCAGCGCATTGCGAGCCGGCGCGCGCGGCTACCTGTTGAAGGACATGGACCCGGACGACGTCGTGGATTCGATCCGCCGGGCGCTTCGCGGCGAACTGGTGGTGGCCCCCGCGATGGCCGCCAAGCTGTCCCACCTGCTCGGCGCGCCTCGGGGCCGCGATGAGTCCGCTTCGCGGGCGCTCACCGATCGGGAGCTGGAAATTCTCGCCCATATCGCCCAGGGCATGAGCAACAAGGGCATCGCCAAGGCGCTCGACATCAGCCACGACACGGTCAAGCTGCACGTGCGCCACATCCTCGCCAAGCTCAACGTCAGCTCGCGCGTGGAAGCGGCCGTCTATGCCGTGGAGCGCAAGGCCTCCGCCGGCGGCTGAGCGTCCCCGCCAGGCTCGAACCACGAGAGCCGCCCGCGCAGCCGCACGACGTCGCCCACGATGATGAGTGTCGGCGGCGCGAGCCCCGCCGCCGTGGCGCGCTCGGCCAGGTCCGCGAGCGTTCCCGTGACGACCTTCTGGCCCGGCGTCGTGCCCTGCTGCACGATGGCCGCCGGCATCGAAGGCGACATGCCGTGGGCCACGAGCGCCCCGCACAGCGCCGGAAGATTCGCGAACCCCATGTAGATCACCACCGTCTGGCGGGGTCGCGCGAGCGCCTCCCAGTCGAGATCGATGGATCCGTCACGCAGGTTCCCCGTCACGAAAACGCACGATTGCGCGTAATCGCGGTGGGTGAGCGGGATGCCGGCATAAGCCGCGACGCCGAGCGCCGCCGTGATTCCCGGGACCACCTCGAACGGCACGCCCTGCGCGGACAGGGTCTCGATTTCCTCGCCGCCTCGCCCGAACACGAAGGGATCGCCTGCCTTCAGGCGCAACACCCGCTTGCCGCGACGCGCGTGCAGGACGAGCAGCGTGTTGATCGCCTCCTGCCGAACCGTGTGCCGGGCCCGCTGCTTGCCGACGTACACCCGCTCGGCCGTGCCGGGCACGAGCGCCATGATCTCGCGCGAAACGAGATTGTCGTAGAGCACGACCTCGGCCTGGCCGATGAGCCGAAGGGCCTTCACGGTGAGCAGGTCCGGGTCGCCCGGGCCCGTTCCCACGAGGTACACCACGCCGGGGGCCGCGTCGCGACCGGGACCGGAGGCCCGGCTCATGGTTCGTCGGCCCGCGCGAACACGAAGCGGAACTGGCCCGGCTCGAGCTCGAGATAGTCGATGACCACGTCCTCGAGCAGTTCCCGGCTCGCCGGCGCGACGAGCAGCACCACGCCGTCGCACGCGAACTGCTCATCGCCGGAGCGCGGTTCGTCGAAGCCGATTCCGAACGCGATCCGGCCGGTGTCCTCGCGCTTCGCCGCCACGCGCAGCCGCACGGGGTCGCCCGCGACCCCCTGGCCCCGGATGTGGCTTGCCGCCGCCGGCGTGAGCGTGATCACGCGACCCGGCCCGGGCGCGCGGCCGGTGCCGCGACGGAACGCGCGAAGGCGACAAACCGGCGCGCCCAGTCCTCGCCGCCCACGCTGCGCAAGTGGGCATAGGACGCCAGCACGTTGCGGTGAACGATGCCGTCCCATCCACCGCAAACGCCGTGCCCGCGCTTTACCCGGTAGGCGAAGCGCAGCGACGGATCGGCGTTCTCGACGCTCGAATAGTGGAACTCGTGGGCGAGGATCTCGCCACCGCCGCGTGGCCAGGGATGGTGGTCCGTCTCCTCGAGTGTCACGTAGCCTTTGCCAATCGGCTTCGCATGCATGGCCACATCCACGGGCAGGACACCCGCCATCGCGCAGGTTTCCCCGTCGTGGCTGAGCGTCCGTGCGAGGTACATGAGACCGCCGCACTCCGCATAGATCGGCATGCCGCGCTCGGCCGCCGACCGGACGGCCTCGCGCATCGCGGTGTTGGCCTCGAGGGCACGGCCCATCATCTCCGGAAAGCCCCCGCCCAGGAACAGCGCATCGGCGCCTCCCAGCCCCCGGTCCCTCACCATGTCGATCTCGACGAGCCTTGCGCCGGCCTCCTCGAGCGCGTCGAGATCATCGGGGTAGTAGAACCCGAAGGCCCGGTCGCGCGCGATGGCCACCCTGGGGCCATCCGCTTGGCGCGAGACCTTGCGCGACCCCGGGACCTTCGCGGGCATGCGGGCGCGCCGCGCGATGGACTCGATCGCCCCGACGTCGACGGCGCGGCCGATCGCTTCGGCCAACCGCTGGGCGGTGCGCGCCGGATCGGCGGCTTCGTTGCTCGGCATGAGCCCGAGATGCCGTTCCACGAGGCTCAATGCCGGTTGCTCGGCCAGCGCGCCCAGAACCGGAATGTCGGTATGGCGCTCGATCGCGTCGCGGAGCTTGCCCTCGTGGCGCGGGCTGGCGAGCCGGTTGAGGATGACGCCGGCGATCGTGACCGCCGGATCGAATACCTGAAGCCCCTTGAGGATCGCGGCGATGCCGCGCGTGAGGCCGCGACTGTCGAGCACGACGATCACCGGCAGGCCGAGCCGGCGGGCCACCGTGGCGTTGCTGTCGGAACCGTCGGCCGAGAATCCGTCGTGCAGGCCCAGGCTGCCCTCGACGAACGCGAATCCCGCCCCTGCGGCGTGGCGCGCGAAATAGCCTTCGAGACCGGCTCCCTGCAGCCGCGGATCGAGATTGCGGCAGGCGCGCCCGGCCGCGACACCGAGCCACATGGGGTCGATGTAGTCCGGACCCTTCTTGAAGGGTTGCACCGCGATGCCGCGCGCCGCCAGGGACGCGATGAGCCCGATCGAGATCGTCGTCTTCCCGGAAGACTTCCAGGCGGCGGAGAGCAGGATCCCGGGCATGGCGCCTCAGCCCGCCTCGTCCGTGCAGGGTGCCTCGCCCTCTCGCGCCACGACGTCGAAGAGCCTTGCCCCGGCCAGGACGATCAGGTAGCTGAGGGCTAATCCCCCCAGGCCCAGAAGCGCTTCCGGAATGCTCGGGACATAGGGGCGATCGCGCCGTCGCGGAAGTCGCTCGAGGCGGCGTAGCCGGGAAAGATTTCCAGCGGGAAAGCCTGGCCGCCGATGATGAATACGTAGAGTTGCGCGAAGGCTCCGGCGATGACCGCGAGCGCGGCCATCGCCGTGGCGCGCGGACCGCGCAATCGCGGATGGAACACGAGCACCAGCGGGACGGCGGTACCGAGCCCCGCCCACCCTGCCCAGAAGAGGAATGCGTACGGCGTGCCGTCGACCAGGATGAAGCGCTCGAAGGCGGCCTGCTTCGCCCAGTACAGGTTGGTCAGGTGGAGGACGGCGGTGAGGTAGGCCACCGTGGCCACGAAAACGCCCAGGAGACGCCGCAGGCGAAGGCGAAAAGCCTCCGGCACCGGCGCGCCGTGCCAGCGCGCCAGCGCGCCTTGGACGAGCAGGAAGACGGCCAATCCCCAGGCGAGGGACATCGCGAGGAAGAGCGGTGCCACGAGGCCCGACGCGTAGCCCTGCCGCGCCACCAGGAAGCCGAAGATCGACCCGGTTCCGGTGGTGAGCACGATGCGCCAGACGAAGGCGAGGATACCCACGGGCGTCGCGAGGGACGCGAACCGGCGCTCCAGGTTCACCCAGACGTAGCCGGCGACGATCGCGAGGAATCCGTTGTACAGGATCATGTTCCACGCGAAGATCGAACGGAAATTGTAGTGGGTGGCGGCGACGACGAGCCGCTCCGGGCGGCCGAGGTCGAGCACGAGCACCAGCAGGCCGCCGACGAGCAGTGCCAGGGCGAGCAACGCGGACAAGGCCGCCCGTCGCTTGTAGGCTGCCACGCCGAAAACCGATCCGACCGAAGCCACGTTGAGCGCACCGGAGGCGGCCACGATGAGGAAGATGGCGAACACGTGCGGCAAGCCCCACACGACCTCGTTGCCCATCCCGGTCACGACGTGGCCCCGCTCTTCCATGTAGTGGGCCGCGCCGACCGCGAGCGCGAGCACGACGGCCCCGGCCGCCGCGAGCGCCGTGAATCCGCGGGGCGCCGGGCCAGTGGGCCAGGCGGGAGCCGAATGCGCGAGTGCGGGACGGGCGGCCACGATCAGAGTCCCTGGTAGCGCACGCCGTTGTCCGTGCGCAGGTCCGCGCGCAGCTGCGACGTGGCCACGGAGCGCACGCGCAGGGCGATCTCGCTCGACGGGTCGTTCAGGTCGCCGAAGACGATCGCGCGGTGCCCCGCCGCCGAGCAGGCATCCACGCACGCGGGCTTTTCTCCCCGGTCGACGCGATGCGCGCAGAGATTGCAGCTCTCGACGCAACCCTTGCCGCGCGGCGTGTCCGTCTTCTGGCCCGTGGTCGGCTCGTGCACGAAGCTCCTCGCCTTGTAGGGGCAAGCCATCATGCAGTAACGGCAGCCGATGCAGGTGTGACGATCGACCAGCACGATGCCGTCGGCCCGCTTGAACGAGGCGCCGGTCGGGCAGACGTCCACGCACGGCGGCTCGGCGCAGTGCTGGCACATGACCGGCGCGGAGCGCACGGCGCCCGTGCGCAGGTCCTTGAGTTCCACCTTGCGGATCCACTGCGCGTCGGTCGGGCGCGATGCCTTCGGAACACCGTGCTCCGCATTGCAGGCGTCCACGCACGCGGTGCATCCGCTCGCGCAGCGCGTCGTGTCGACCAGCATGCCCCAGCGCACGGCAGCGCTTGCCTCCTGTCCCGCCTCCCGTGCGGCCGCGAACTCGTAGAGCAGGACGCCGGGGGCGAGCGCCACGCCGGCGAACGCCGCGGTACGCCCGAGAAACGCGCGCCGGCTCGTATCGATGGGGTTCATGGCGATCTTGCCTGCCGGCCCGCCTGCGCCGCGCGGGTGCGGCTCGCGTGGCATTCGAAGCAGTCGAGCTTCACGGCCGCATAGGCGTGGCACCCCTGGCAGAAATGCGAGGGCGAGCCGAGCACGGCGCCGTCCTTCGCGTTGGCGTGGCATTCGACGCATCCGGCGAGGCTGTGGCGGGCGCCGCGAATGCCGCGATGAACCGTCTCGTCACGCTGGTGCCTCAGGAAGTCCATGTGGCTGCGGCGCATCGTGGCGGCGTCCTCGACGCACTTCTCGCCCCGGGGCGCGTCGAGCACCGGCGCGCGCGATCCCGCCCACGCCGCACCGGCCAGGGCGAGCGCCAGCAGGCCCGCGGCCATCACGCGCACGCGCCCTCCCGGGGTGCGGGCTTCAGGCTCACTCGCCAAGCCCCATCTGGATGTAGCCCGTCGGGCACACGTCGCTGCAGATGTGGCAACCGATGCACTTGTTGTAGTCGGTGTCCACGTATCGGCCCGTCGTCGACTTCGACTTCGGCACCTTGAAGACGGCCGTCTGCGGGCAGTAGACGACGCAGTTGTCGCACTCGAAGCACAGGCCGCAGCTCATGCAGCGCCTGGCCTCCTCGACCGCCTGGGCCTCGAGCAGGGGCTGCAGTCGCTCCTCGAAGTTGCCGAGGGCGCTCTCCCTGCTCAGCGTGATCACGTTGCGCTTCACCCGCGGCGTGTAGCCGAAGTGGCCCAGGAAGAGCTCCTCGTGCTTGATCACGTAGCGCTCGGAGCGGTTGTCGTAGTTGTGCACCGCCGCGCTCGAGGCATCCGTGCCGTGCATGGGCCCGGCCGCCTGGGTGATCGTGAGACCCTTCTCGATCATCTTGCGCATCAGGTCGAACTGGTGGGCGTCGATCTTGGGCCGTTTCTCGGGCTCCTCGCCGCCCAGGTACCGGTCGATCCCGTCCGCCGCGATCGAGCCATGGCCGATGGCCGTGGTAAGCAGGTGGGGCCGCAGGACGTCGCCGCCGGCGAAGACGCCCGGCTTGCCGGGCACCTGGTAGTTGCGGTCGGTCGCGACCATGCCCTTGCCCGAGTCGAACTCCTCGAGGCCCGCGAAGTCCACGGCCTGGCCCACGGCCGAGACGATCAGGTCGGCCGGGATGTCCTCCTCGGTGCCGGGCTTCATCTCGATCTGCAGCTTGCCGCCGGCGAACTTCGCCTGGCAGTGCGCCACGCGCAGCGCCGTGGCGCGGCCGTCGGGGCCGCGCACGATGCCCACCGGGGCCAGCCCGCCGCGAATGGCGATTCCCTCGGCGAGCGCCTGCTCGATCTCGTGCTTGTTGGCCTGCATGGTGTCGATCGCGAAGATCGAGGTGAGCGTGACCTCCGCGCCCTGCGCCACCGAGACCTTGGCGACATCGTGGGCCATGTGCCCGGCGATCGCGCGCTCCATGTCGGTGGGCTTGGCGTGCTCGATGTGGCCCAGGCGGCGAGCGACGGTGGCCACGTCGATCGACGTGTCGCCGCCGCCGACCACCACGACGCGCTTGCCGACGTGGCGCAGGCGTCCATCGTTGAAAGCGCGCAGGAAGGAGGTGGCCGTCACCACGTTGGGCGCCTCGGCGTCCGGCGCCGGAAGCGCGCGGCCCGATTGCGCGCCCATGCCCAGGAAGACGGCCTGATAGTCGCGCCGGAGATCCTCCATCGTGACATCGGTGCCAATGCGGCACTTGAGTCTCGCCTCGACCCCCAGGTCGAGGATGCGCTGGATCTCCGCGTCGAGCACCTCGCGCGGCGTGCGGAAGCCCGGGATGCCGTAGCGCATCATGCCGCCCAGGTGCTCGTGCTCGTCGAAGATCGTGACGCTGTGTCCCTTGAGCGCCAGATGGTAGGCGCACGACAGGCCCGCGGGGCCCCCGCCGATCACCGCGACCTTCTTGCCCGTGGAAACCTCGGGGCGCTTGAAGGCGAGCCCCTTCGCGATGGCGTACTCGCCCAGGAAATGCTCGACGGAATTGATGCCGACGTGGTCCTCGACCTCGTTGCGGTTGCAGCCGGTCTCGCACGGTGCGGGGCACACGCGGCCCATCACCGAGGGGAAGGGGTTCGCCTCCGTGAGGCGACGCCAGGCGTATTCCTGCCACGGGACGCCCTGCGGAGGCTTCTCGGTGCCGCGCGCGATCTGCAGCCACCCTCGGATGTCCTCGCCGGACGGGCAGCTGCCCTGGCACGGCGGCGTGGACTGGATGTAAGTCGGGCACTTGTGCGTGTACGAGGCCTGGAAGATCACTTCGCGCCATTCCGGCGGGCTCGCATCGCCGTCCGCATAGCGACGGAAAGTGAGCTTGGTGCTGGAATCGCTGTCGGCAGGTCGGGTGGACAAGGGGTGCCTCCGGGTATGGGGTGATTGCGCGGCTAGGACTTCGCGCCCAGGCGAATCGCGGTACTGACGAGCTGGTGCACGCCGCCGACCATGCTCATGTCGAAGCCGTAGTAGGGCAGCACCTTGGTGAACTGCGCCTTGCAGATCGCGCAGATCGTGGCCATGAAGTTCACGCCCTGGCCGTCGGCGACCTCGCGCAGGGACTCCATCCGGGGCAGCGCGCCCTTCACGCGCAGGTCGAGGAGTTCGTCGGTGAGCAGCCCGCCGCCCCCGCCGCAGCAGAAGGTCGCCTCGCGGGTCGTGCCGGGGCGCATCTCGACGTAGCGGTTGGACACCGCCCGCACGATCGCGCGCGGTATCTCGAACTGCCCGCCCGGCGTATCGCCCATTCGCGAGGCGCGGGCGACGTTGCACGAGTCGTGGAAGGTGACGATGCGATGGTCGTTCGCCCCGGCGTCCAGCACGAGGGCGCCACGCTCGATGAGATCCCACGTGAGCTCGCAGATGTGGGTGGGCTGGCGGTACCGGGAATCGAGCTGCGACTGCAGCAGCCTCGCGAAGGGATCGTCGGCCCCGGCACCGATGCCGGCGAGCGTGTTCCAGAAGCTGTACGCGACGCGCCAGGCGTGGCCGCATTCGCCGACGACGATGCGCTTCACGCCCAGTTCGAGGGCGGCCTCGCGGATCCGGAGCGCGATGGTTCGCATCTGCTCGTAGTTGCCGATGAAGAGGCCGAAATTGCCCGCCTCCGACGCGTGCGACGAAAGCGTCCAGGAGATGCCCGCCTGATGGAACACCTTGGCGTAGCCGATGAGGCTCTCGACGTGCGGCTCGGCGAAGAAATCGGCCGAGGGCGTGACCAGGAGCACCTCGGCGCCCTTCTGGTCGAGCGGAAACTTCACGTCCGCGCCGGTCTCCTCCTTCGTGTCTTCCTCCAGGCCGAGCAGCGTGTCCTCGAGCGCCGGTCCGGGCAGGCCCAGGTTGTTGCCGATCCGGTGCACCTTTCCGATGATCTCGTTCGAGTACTTCTGCCCGTAACCCACGGTGTCGAGGATCTCCTTGGCGGCCATCGTCACTTCCGCCGTGTCGATGCCGTAGGGGCAGAACACCGAGCAGCGCCGGCATTCGGAGCACTGGTTGTAGTACTTGTACCAGTCGTCCAGCAGGTCCTTCGTGAGTTCGGTGGCGCCCACCAGCTTGGGGAAGAGCCTGCCGGCAACCGTGAAATGCCGGCGGTAGACGCCGCGCATGAGATCCTGCCGGGCCACCGGCATGTTCTTGGGATCGCCCGTCCCGAGGAAGTAGTGGCACTTGTCCGAGCAGGCGCCGCAATGCACGCAGGCGTCGAGGTAGACGCGCAGCGACCGGTAGTTCCCGAGGAGTTCGCCCATCTTCGAGATGGCGCGATCGTGCCAGTCGTCGACGAGGCTGCCGGGGAACCCCAGGGCCTCCTGCATCTTCTCGTTGGCGACGTACGGCTTCGAGGCCGCCATCGCGTCCGGGACGACCGGGGGCGCGACCGGGAAGGGTCGCAGCGGCGGGGCGGTGACGTCGGCCATTACGGCTTGCGGTCCGATTCCAGCCGCGCCGCCCAGGGCGCGAGATGCCGCCGCTCCCTCGGGTCGTCGGCCTGGTTTCGCGAGGGGCTGAAGAAGAGGCCGGGCGCGTGCAGGAGCTTCGAGAACGGAAACACGAGCATCAGCGCGGCGACGAGAGCGAGATGCGCGTAGAGGAGCGCATCGGAGGGCAGCGGCTGCGGGTCCAGGGCCAGCAGTCCCAGGAAGAAGGACTTCACGGCCACCACGTCCGTCCCCGCCAGGTACTTCATGGCGAGGCCCGTTCCGGCGATCGCGAGGAGCAGGGCGAGCATCAGGTGGTCCGAGGGCGTCGAGATGTAGCGCACGCGGTCAACGAGGAAGCGGCGAGCCCACAGCCCCGCGAGCCCGCCCGCCATCGCGAAGCCGGCCAGGATGCCGAAGGGCTGCACGAAGGCGAGGAAGGCCGGCACCGGATCGACGAAGTAGCGCAGGTGGCGAAGCAGCACGAGCGCGAGCGCCGCGTGGAAGACCCAGCCGAAAAGCCACGTCCACAAGCTCGCCTTGAACAGGCTTTCGAAGAGAGCCACTTCCCGCACCAGGCGCCAGGCCACCCCGCCACGCGTCACCGGCGCGGGCGTGGTGGGGATCTTCAGGGGCGCGGGCGTTCCGGCGTACAGCCGGATGCGCAGCGCGAGGCCGACGACCAGCACCGCGGTGGCCGCATAGAAAAGCGCGGCGAAGAGGACGGAGGCCGCCGCCATGCCCGCTTCCGGCTCGCCGGGGCTACACGCAGCCCGTGGGCTTGGGCAAGCCGGCGATCTTGCACGCCTGCTTGGCCGGGCCGTAGGGAAAGAGCTCGTACAGGTACGAATTGCTGCCCTTCTCGGGCCCGAGCTTCTTGCCGATCGCCTTGGTGAGCACGCGCACCGCCGGGGCGATCTGGTACTCGTTGTAGTACTCGCGCAGGAAGTTCACCACCTCCCAGTGGTTCTGGGTCATGTCGATCTTCTCCTCGACCGCGATGGCCGCGGCCACGTCCTCGTTCCATTCCCCGAGGTTGGTGAGATATCCCTCCTCGTCGGTCTCGTACGTCTTGCCGTTCACTTCGATGCCCATGGTCTCTCCTTCGGTTGTTCGTGGGGGCGGCCGACTACAGCCAGGACTGCACGCGCGGCTGCGCGGCGACGAGGTCGACGAAGCCGCGATAGTCGACGGCCGTGATGCCCTCGGCCAGCTGGCCGGCGAGGCCCCGCGCCTGCAGGTCCGGCGAGAGCACGTACAGCGACACGCCGGCCGGCAATGCCGCGAGCGTCGCCGCCGAGCCCCGGGTCGCCGCGACGACGGCATCCTCGATGAGGAGCACGGCATGCCCGGCGCGGGCGTGCGCGAGGCAGGCCGCCAGCGTGCTGCGTTCATGGGGCGATTTGTTCACGATGTGAAGCAAGGCATCCTCCGTTCGGGGCGCGCGCGGTGGCGGCGCCGTCAGAATCCGATCACCACGTCCTGCTCGTCCATCAGGGCGGCCATCTCCTCGCGCCCGAGGACCTTCACGTCGACCAGCAGGTCGGCCTCGGCGACGCCCCGCGCCTCGAGCGACTCGCGCTCGACGTAGAGCTTCTCGATGTCATAGCCCTCCAGCGCACGGTAGGTCGGCGAGAAATTCTTCATGCCGGCCGCCTTCGTGTCCTGCCCCCGCAGCAGCTGGTAGACGCCGTCATCGATGAAGGCGAGGCTCACGTCCTGGTCGAATGCCGCGCTGATGAGCACGACTTCCAGTCCCTCGAGGGCATACACGGAGCCGTAGGGAGCCTTGCGGTTCACGAACATGAATCTCTTGCTGACGCCTTCGCTCACGGGTGCCCCTCAGTCGCCGAAAACCACGAGCCGGTCGGCCTGGATCGCCGACTCCACCAGTTGTCCCAACCCGGAGATGCGGAAACCCTTCGCGAGGTTCTCCTCGACGATCCCGCGGCGAAGCGCGGCGGCGACGCACACCACCAGGTCGACGCCGTGCTGCTCCGCCAGGGCGGTCCACCGGTTCACGATATGGCGATCGTCCTGCGGCGGGTCGGTGAGCTTCGTCGCGTTGTTCACGCCGTCGTGGTAGAAGAAGACGCGCTGGACCTCGTGCCCCGCGGCGATCGCGGCCTGGCAGAACTGCCATGCCGAATCGCTCGACTGCCGCTGGTAAGGTCCCTCGTTCACGAGGATGCCGAATTTCATCGCGGTCGTGCCCCCGGCATCAGAACCGGATGTGCGCCGAGGCGTTGAGGCTCGCCCGGGAACCGCGCCAGTCGTCGATCAGGTACTTCGTGAAGGGCAGCCCCGTCCTCTCGAAGAAGCGCGGCCAGCCGATGCGATCCACCCAGTCCGACAGGCGCTCCCAGGGTCGCGCATCCTCCTTGTAGGTATAGAGGATCTTCTTCACGATCTCCGACACCTCCGGCCATCGCGGCGGGTTGTTGGGAATGCCCGAGGCCACCATCTTCATGAAGGTGGGCTTGCCGCGCGCGTTCGAGTTCTTCCCGCCCACCCAGATCGCGAACTTGGAATTGTCCGGGTCGTTGATCTGCATCGGCGGGCACGGGGGGTAGCAGGCGCCGCAGCAGATGCACTTCTTCTCGTCCACCTCGAGCGAGGGCTTGCCGTTCACGAGCGCCGGGCGGATGGCCGCCACCGGGCACCGGGCCACGACGGCCGGGCGCTCGCAGACGTTGGCCACGAGGTCGTGGTTGATCTTCGGCGGCTTGGTGTGCTGGATGATGATCGCGATGTCGGCCTGTCCGCCGCAGTTGATCTCGCAGCACGACGTGGACAGGTGGACACGGTTGGGCATGTCCTCGCGGATGAACTCGTGGTAGAGCTCGTCCATCAGCGCCTTCACCGCGCCCGAGGCGTCGGTGCCGGGAATGTCGCAGTGGAGCCAGCCCTGCGTGTGCGCGATCATCGACACGGAGTTGCCCGTGCCGCCGACGGGAAAGCCCGCCTTCGTCAGGGCCTCGATGAGCGGCGCGACCTTGCTCTCCTCGCCCACCATGAACTCGATGTTCGAGCGGATCGTGAAGCGCACGTGCCCCTCGGCGAAGCGGTCGGCGATGTCGCAAAGCGTGCGGATGGTGTGCACGTCCATCTGGCGCTGGGTGCCGGCGCGCACGCTCCAGACCTCTTCGCCCGAATGCGAGACGTGGTGCAGCACGCCGGGACGCGGACGGTCGTGGTACTTCCAGTTGCCGTAGTTGCGCTTGAGGACCGGGTGCAGGAACGGCGTGTTGTCGGGGACGCCGCTTTCGATCGCGCGACGGGGCGTTGCGGTGGCAGTGGCCATGGTCGGGTTCTCTCCTCGGGGGACGGTGGCTCAGGCCGCCTGCGACTTCTTGGCGTTGATCCGGGCCACTTCCTCGTCCCAGCCGTCGGTTCGCACGTAGGGGTTGGTGCGCGGGGTCGCGACCATGTTCGCGTCGATCTCCAGCTCGACGCCCTCGAGGAAGTTCACCAGGCCGATGCGCTCGATGGTCTCGCCGATGCGCTCGTGCTCGAGCGCGTTCTCGGCGAAGAAATCGACGATGCGCTTGGCCAGGTCGACCAGCTTCTCGCGATCCTCGTCCGTCGCGAGCTTCATGAAGGGCACGACCACCGTGCCCATGAGGTCGCCGATCTTGAGGGTGCGCTTGCCCCCCACGAGGATGGTCGCCCCCTTGTCGGCGCCGGGCGCCAGCCCGCCGGTGATGACGTTGATGCAGTGCATGCAACGCACGCAGTCGCGATTCTCGATCTCGAGCGCGTGTTCGTCGGAGACCTTGACCATCGAGACCGAGGGGCCGGCCTTGGCTTCCGCCGCCTTCACCAATCGGATCGCCTTGGTCGGGCAGCGGTTCACGACGTCGTTCACCAGGTCGTTCAGGCCGTGCGCGGCGAAGTACTTGCGCGCAAGCGCCTCGTCGGTGCGGATGTTGTCGCGCCAGGTGCCGATGACCGCCATGTCCGAACGCTGGATCGCGTTCATGCAGTCGTTCGGGCAACCGGAGAACTTGAACTTGAATTTGTACGGCAGCGACGGGCGGTGGATGTCGTCCAGGAAGCTGTTGATCACGGTGCGGTGCGTCTTCCCCTCGTCGTAGCAGGACTGCTCGCACCGCGAGGCACCCACGCACGACATGGAGGTGCGAACCGCGGGGCCGGCGCCGCCCAGGTCGAAGCCCAGTTCGTTGATCTCGTCGAAGGCGGCCTGGACGTTCTCCGAGCGCACGCCCTGGAACATGATGTCGCCGCTCTGGCCGTGGAACGCGATGAGGCCGGAGCCGTGGCGCTCCCAGCTGTCGCAGAGCTTGCGCAGGACGTCGGTGGAGTAGTGCATGCCCGCGGGCGGCATCACCCGCAGCGTGTGGAACTCCGCCGCATCGGGAAACTGGGGCTTGCCATCGGCGTCCTTGAGCTCCGTGAACCGCGGGATGATGCCGCCGCCGTAGCCGAACACGCTCACCGTGCCCCCCTTCCAGTACCCCTTGCGGGTCCGGTAGGAGGTCTCGAGTTGCCCGAGCAGGTCGACCACCATCGGGTTCTCGCCGGCCAGGCGCTTCAGGCCCGTGACGAAGCTGGGCCAGGGGCCGCTCTCGAGCTCGTCGAGCATCGGCGTGGGGTGCATTGACTTGTCCATGTCGCTCCTTCCGATCGCGGGCCCGGGGCCGCTTGGCTGGGCGGGGCGGTCCGCACCCCGACGGTGGACCGATGCTACGGACGCCCATCCGTCATCGCCATCCTCTCGACGGGTATGGCAGGACTACCCGAAAGGGGTATGGCCGTCGTCCACGCGGGGGGATGGACGCCGGGAGCCGGGAGGTCGACACTCGCCGTGCGCCGCTTCGACCCGGTCAGGGTCGGCAAGACCGCCGGCAACTTCCACAGGTCCCGCAAGCCATGCCCCGACTCGAACCCGTCGCGAAATTCACCGTCCCGCTGGGAGGCCAGGAAATCGAGCTGCAGGGCGTCGCCTTCGAGACGGGCGGTCCGGAGTTCCTCCGGATCAGGATCCGCGAGGCGAAGCGCTTCACCGTCTTCGACATCGACGCCGCCACCGCGAGCGAATGGGCGGACGCGATGGCAGCCTGGTCGGCGGCCCGGGCGGGGAACCCGCCTTGACCGACTCCGGCATACCGCCCGACGTCGCTCGTGGCGCCTGCCCCACGGGCAGTGCGGGCACCGACATCGTCGACGTGATCCTCGACCTGGACGCTTCCTGCCTGCCCGCGGGACACGAGATCGCGCTGCTGCGCGAAGTCCTGCGTTTCGTCCCGTGGCTGGCTGCTGAGCCCCGGGCGGGCATCCACCCGGTCCGGGGTACTCGATGCGCCGACGGTTCCCTGCTGGTGTCGCGGCGCACCAAGCTGGTGATCCGGATGCCGCGTGACAAGCTATGCGCGGCGAGCAACCTGGAAGGGGCGAGCCTCGACCTCGCCGGAACGGCGGTCCGGATCGGCCATGGCACGTTCCGACGGCTCAAGCCTTCCGCGACGGTCTATTCGCCTCGCGTGACCACGGGCGACGAGGACGAGATCGCGTTCGTGGACACGCTCGGCCGGGAACTCGGCCGCCTGGCCGTGAAGGGCCGGTTGCTCTGCGGCCGCCGCACGCGCATCACCCGGGACGGACGCGAGATCGCTGCCTGGAGCGTTGCCGTCCACGAACTGGCGGCGGAGCACTCGCTCGCCCTCCAACGTCAGGGCCTCGGGCTCATGCGCGACGTCGGGTGCGGCATCCTCTCCCCCCACAAGACCATTCACACGGCCGACTGACCCGGAGCCTCCCATGACCCACCAGCCCGTCCCCGTTCCCGAAGCCGATGCGACCCTCGATCTCGCCGGGCTCACCTGCCCCGGTCCCATACTGGGCGCAAAGGAGGTCGTCGACGGGCTCGGCGAGCGGCAGGTCCTGCGGCTGCTGTCCGATTGCGCCGGCACGCGGGACGATCTCGTGGCCTGGTGCCGCCAGACCGGCAACGAACTGCTCCTGGCCGAAGACCTCGACAACGGCGTCACCGCCTACTACCTGCGCAAGGGCCGCGCCGGGTCGATCGTCGCCAACGCGGTGCTCGACATGCGCGGCGTGACCTGTCCCGGGCCCATCATCGAGGCCAAGCAGTTCATCAAGGCCATGGGCCCGGGAGAGATCCTGAAGCTCGTCAGCAACTGCCCGGGGACGAGGGCCGACATCGCCGACTGGACCGCGGCGACCGGGCTCAGGCTCGTGGCGACCGTGGAGGCGGGCGCGGGCGTGGTCGAGTTCTTCATCGCCAAGACCTGACGCCGGGCACCGCTTCACCCCTCATGCGCGTCAAGAGCCACTGGTTCCGGCCGGGCCGGCCCAAGTCTCCCGAGGAGGTCGCGGGTGCCATCGCCTTCATTGCCTGGAAGGTTGCCCAGAACTCGCTCAAGCGGATGCGCAAGGCCGGCTTCGACATCGACCCCGGGCCGGCCTACTTCGCCTTCCTCGCCGAGACGCTCGCGTACTGCGTGCAGGTCGCCTGGCGACATGCGCACGGCCATTTCGACGAGGCCGGCGCCCTCGCCTTCATGACCGCCCTCGGCAACCGGTGCGGCGAGACCCTCGAGGAAAACTACGCCGACCTGCTCGGCGTCCCCGCCCCGGGCATGGTGAAGGCCGCGTTCGTCGCCCGGGTGAACGAGGCCCTCGCGGAATACGCCGAATTCGGGTACGGCCCGGCCGGCCCGGACTTCGCTTTCCTGCGCTACTTCGCCACCCGCATCGCGGCGATCATGGACGACAAGGACAAGCGCTGGACCCACGACCAGGTGATGGCCATCGAGGCGCCCGAAGCGGCGGCGACCCTCGCGAAGGCCTTCGCCGACCTTCACGACACCGGCCCCGGCCGGCGCCGGCGCGCGACGGGGACCTCCGGTGAATGACGCCCTTGCACGACAGGCCAGGGCCGTCTTCCGGACGGGCGACGACGGCGCCTACCGGCGATGGCGCGACGCGAAGCTCGCTTCGGCGCCGGCAAGCCGGGACGAACTCGTCGTGGAGGTGCGCGACCCCCGCGATCCCACCGCGGCGGAACTGGCGGCGATCGTGAGAAGCTGCCGGCGCGCCAACATGGCGATCTACGCGAGCCGCATTCCCGACGAGGACAAGGCGTTGCCACGGCAACTCGGCCGCCGCCTGGGGTTGCACGCCCTCGATGCCAACCTGCTTGCCGACGATGACGCGATCACCGCGATCCGCGTCGACCCGGGCAAGGCCGGCGCCGGCTTCATCCCCTACACGGACCGGCCGATCCGCTGGCATACCGACGGCTATTACAACGAACCGGCGAAGCGGATCCGCGCGATGATCCTGCACTGCGTACGGGGCGCCGGCAGCGGCGGGGAGAACCGGGTGGCGGACCACGAGATGGCCTACATCGCCTTGCGCGAACGCGAACCGGCCTGGGCCGAGGCGCTTTTCGCCCCCGATGCGATGACCATTCCCGCACGGGAGGACGAAGACGGCATCGCCCGCCCCGCCTGCACCGGCCCGGTGTTCTCGCTCGACGAGCGCACCGGCGACCTGCACATGCGTTATACCGCGCGAACGCGCAGCATCGCGTGGAAGGAGGATCCCGCCATTCGGGAGGCCGCCGGATACCTGCTCGGGCAACTCGACGAGGACGCAGCGGGCACCTTCCGGGTGCGGCTCGAGCCCGGGATGGGAATCGTGTGCAACAACGTCCTGCACGACCGTTCGGCCCTCGGGCAGGGCGCCGGGTCGCGCCTGCTCTTCCGGGCGCGGTACTACGACCGCATCGCGGGCACCGAGAGCGCTTGGCGCAGCGCCCTGGCGCCGGAGGCGGCCTGACCCGGCACTACCAGCGCTTCGCCCAGGCGATCCCCAGGGAGTTCTGGTACATCTCGATCTTCTCGTTCCCGCCCATCCCCGGCGCGAAGGCGTTGAAGAAGGAAGCCCCCTCCACGGCGTTCGAGAACGCGTGCATGTAGGCCATGGTCAGCTCGCTGTCCTTGTCGAGGGCCAGAGTGAAGCCGAGCGTGAGGTGGTCCTTCACGACGCCGGGCGCGAGGATGTTGAAAGTCACGTCGCGCGGCTGGATCGGGTTCTCGGAGCGGTTGTAGCCCGCGCGCAGCGTGAGGGCGGGGCTCGCCTTCCACTGGACGCCGATCTTCCAGACGTCGATGTCCGACCAACCGAAACCCGGGCCGTTGGAGGACCCGAGCGGCGCCTGGTTCGTGCTGGGATTGCTCACCGACGCCACGCCCGTGTACTCGATGCGCTCCCAGTCGACGGCCACGAGGACGTCCTTCGCGGGTTCGAAGGACACGCCCAGCGTCAGGTGCGCCGGGATGTCGAAGGCCCCGTTCTCGGCGAACAGTCCCTTGTACTTGTCGAACTCGCCCATGCGCACCTTCGAGGCGTACGCCGCCCCGATCGTGACGCCGGGCGAGAGCTTGCCCAGGTACCCGACGCGCACGCCCCACCCGGTCGAGCTGTCGTAGCCCCGGTTGGTCACGTCGCCGGGGCTCTGCGAGAGCTGGGTGAAGAGGTGCGCGCCGTTCATCTCGAAACGCTGGTAGGCGAAGAGCGGCGCGATGCCGACGGAATGGCCCGAGGCGAATCGCCATGACGCATGCGGCGCGACGATCAGCTGGGACAGGTCGACGCCGAGGCGATCGAGCCCGCACAGGCCGTTCGCCACCGGGGGGCCGCCGAATGGCGAGCAGTTGAGCTGCCCGCCCGGGAAGTCGGTGTTCATGCCGCCGTTGCCGTAGACCGTGATCCCGTAGGCGACATCGGCCGAGTGCATCGCGTTGTAGCCGATTTCCGGGACGAAGAAATTCGTGCTGTCGCTGTCCGCGCTGAAGTCGAGCGCGCCCCCGCCACTGCCCGAGCGCGTCACCTTGCGCCGGGGGCTGAACCAGTCGACCCCCAGGTCCAGTCGCCCTCCGGCCCACACGCCGCTCGCCGGGTTGTTCGCGCCGGCGAAGGCATCCTGCGCCATGGTCGCGGTGGCACCGGCCATGCCTTTCCCCTTCATGCCGTAGCCGTGCGAGAAATAGCCGTTGGTGGCCAGTGCCGCGGATGGAATCGACAGCAACGCCACGATCATTGCGCCCTTCACGAACTTGCGGTGGTTCACGGGGTTCTCCTGCGAATGGGGTGAAGAAGAGGCTTTGCGTCGTTCCCGGCCTGCGCCGGGAGGGTGTGGCGCCGTCGCTAGACGAACAGGCAGATGTCCGTCTCGCCGGCGAACTGCAGGAAGGTGGACGCGCCGCCGTATTCGATGCCGTCGATGAAATCGTCGTGGCTGAAGTCGAAGAGATCGACCGTCATCTGGCAGCCGATGAACTTCACGCCGGCCTCCACGCAGGCGGTGCGCAGTTCCTCGATCGAAGCCACGCCCTTCGACTTGATCTTCTGCTTCATCATCATCGTCGCCATCGACTCCATGCCCGGGAGCGCCGAGACGAGAACCGGCATCGGGACGGGCATGGGCATCGCCGGATTGGCGAGCGGGCTGATCTTCACGTCGGACAGGTCCTTTCGCAGCAGTTGCAGCCCGTAGAACGTGAAGAAGATCTGCACTTCGTAGTCGAGGGCCGCGGCGGTGGAGCCGAGGATGAAGGGCGGGTACGCCATGTCGAGCGTGCCCTTGGAAGCGATGATCGCCATCCGCTTCTGGGTCATGGATGTTCTCCGGAATGCCGAGGGGCGGGGGGGATCATTTCTTGCGCAGGAAGAACACGTATTCCTTGCCCTCGGCCCCGGAGCCCAGGAGCTCGTTGCCGGTCTGCGAGGCGAAGGCCTGCATGTCCTTCACGGATCCGGCGTCCGTGGAGAGCACCTTCAGCACCTGGCCGCTTTGCAGGTCGCCCAGGGCCTTCTTGGTCTTGATGATGGGCAGCGGGCAGTTCAGTCCCCGCGCGTCGAGTTCCTTGGTGAAGTCCATCGCTTTCTCCTGGCGCATGGCCGCAAGCGCGTGCCCCCGGCCGGGGACGCTCGGCGGACTTTGGCTCCCGCGAGCCGGGGTAATCCATACCCGCGATGGGGGGATGCCACCCCCCAAGTGGGTAATGCTCCTCATAGCGCCGCCGTCGCGGGTGCCGCGTGCCGGAGGTCGGTTAAACTCCTCGCGATCGCCCCCGCCCCGCAAAGGAGTCCTGCAGTGGCCCACCGGTTGACGATCGCCCGAGCTGCGCGGCTGGTCGGCGTGCACCGCAGTGCGTTGCAGCGGCGAGTGCGCGAGGGAACGCTCGCGTGCGTCGAAGGGATGGTCACGGCGGATGAACTGCAACGGGTCTTTCCCGATGTCGAATGGGTCACGCACGGCGACCTCGAGCGGGTCGCCCGCATCCAGGAGGAATCCTTTGGCCGACGCGTGCGGGAACGAACCCTGCCTTCCCAGGAAGTGCTTGCCCAGCGGGTCTTCGCCCAGTCCCAGGAGCTCGCCGATGCCCGGCGCCACCTCCAGCGCTATCACGCGCTCGTGCAGGCGTTTCGCGAACGGCTCGGGCATGCGGCCGCGGACCATCCGCCTTCGGCCGCCCTGCTCGCCTGGACGGACGACGAATTGGCCCGCCTGTTCGCGATCGATGCCGCGGGCCGCCTCGAGGTGCTCGACGCGATGCTGGGTGTCGTGAGCCCGCACGTCGTCCTTCAGCCCGGCGGCCACGAGTACTTCGCCGAGGGGCACGACACCCTGCTCGAAGCCGGGCTCAAGGCGGGACTCGCCCTCGCGTACGGATGCGGGAACGGAAGCTGCGGGCTTTGCCGTGCGCGGGTGCTGGACGGCGAGGTGCGCCAGGTGCGCCATCACGACTACCCGCTCTCGCAGGCCGAGCGTTCCCAGGGGCACGTGCTGATGTGCTGCAACGCGCCGGTGACGGACGTGCGCATCGAGGCGCTGGTGGCGGCCGGTCCCGCCGACATTCCCGTGCAGCAGGTCGTCGCGACGGTGCGCGCCGTGACGCCGCTCGCACCCGCCACGACGCTGCTGCACGTGCAGACGCCGCGCACCGCGCGGCTTCGCTTCCTCGCCGGCCAGGGCGTGCGCATCGGGTCGACCGGCGCCCAGGGCGACGCGAGCGCCTTTCACCCGATCGCCAGTTGCCCCTGCGACGACCGCAACATCCAGTTCCACGTCGGGCTCGACCCGCCCGACCCCGTAGCCCAGCGCCTGCAAGCGGGCGCGTTGCGGGTCGGGGACACGGTGACGATCACGGGACCCTACGGCCGGTTCGCCCTCGACGTGTCGACCGCACGCCCGCTGGTGTTCGCCGCCTGCGACCTCGGATTCGCGCCGGTCAAGAGCCTGGTGGAACACGCGCTCGCCTCGGAAGCGGCGACGTCCTGCGCGGTGCTCTGGCTCGCCACCCGTGCCGACGGGCACTACCTGGCGAACCTGTGCCGGTCCTGGGCCGATTCGCTGGACCGGTTCGCCTACCACGGCCTGGAGGATCCGGATCCCGCGACCGGCGCGGAGCGCCTCGTCGACCGGTGGGCCGCAAGCGCGCAGGCGGATGCCGGCGCCTGCGATGTTTTCGTCGCGGGTCCCGCGCCATTCGTCGCCGCCGCATCCGACGCCTTCCGGCTGGCCGGCGTGACGCCCTCGCGCCTGCACGCGGAAGTCCTCGAGCGATGAGCGACGCCGATGCCGGCGCGAGCCGTCGCGTGATCCCGATCCTCGAGGCGGGGGCCTCCCCCGCGGGCGACTGCAGCGGTGCGGAGCCTTTCGCGCTCATGGTCCTCGGCGATGCCATGCAGCCGGAGTTCGACGAAGGCGACGTGATCGTGATCGAACCCGAGGGACTCGCGCAGGATGGCTCCTTCGTGATCGCCCATGCCGGCGGCGAGTGGGTCTTTCGCCAACTCGTGGCCGTGGGCGGGGCCTGGGAACTGCGGGCGCTCGATCCGCGGTACCCGGCGCTCCCGATCACGAATCTCGCCGCGGTCCGCGGCGTGGTCATCCAGAAATCGCGTCCCGGTCGCCGGCGTTCGGCCAGGCGCTACGTTCCCTGAAGGTGCCCCGATGCCCTACTTCGTCTACAAGGTGTTCGCCTTCCACCGGCTCGAGCGCGTCTCGGCATTCGACAGTTTCCGGGAAGCCTCCGCTTCCGCCAAGGCGCTTCGGGCCGGGGCGTCGCTTGACCCGGGTTGCCAGGTCCGCGTGATGTTCGCCGAGGACGCGTTCGCCGCCGAGCTCCTGCTCACCGAGGTGCGCGAGCCGCGTCCGCACATTGCCGAGGATGACTGAGACCCCGGCCCCCTGCGCTTTCGGCCGGGCGGTCCTGGCGGGAGAGGCCGGTTGCTCGCTGGCTAGGCGCCGATCCCGTGGCGAGACCGACGCGATCGCCTGCGCATCACCCGTCGCCCACCGCAACTGCGCCCTGCTCCTCGCCCTGCTGCGCGAGCGCGGCGCCTTCGCGCTTCGCCTGCCGCCCCCGTCGCGCGCGCTGGCCCACGCGCAGGCGATGCGCCTGCAGTGCGGGGGTGCGCTCGCGCTCGCGCAGGCGCTCGGGCGTCCCCGCCCCGACGACCTGCATGGACTCCTGGCGCAGGCCCGCGAACGCTGGGAGACGCTGGTCGACCTTCCCTTTGCGGCACTCGTGCCGGCCATGGCCACCTGGCAAGGCCGCCGCCGCTCGGGCGAGCGACCGGAGCGGCCTTGACGCCGGCGATCGAACGGCTGGCGAAGGTCGTCCAGGCCAACTGCGACCGCTCCGATGCGCGGCACGCGCAGGAGATGACCCTGTGCAACTACTTGCTTGCAATGCGCGAGTATTGCCGCTGGGAAAGCGGCCTTCCCCTGTCGACGGAACCCGATCGCGCGCACGTGCGGGAATGGATCGCCTGTCGCGAGGCGCGCTGGCGGGACCTCGAGGACGGCGCGTACGAGCGCCTTCCACTGGGTCGCGGGACGGTCGGTCCTTTCGACACCGAAGCCGTGAACGCGACTCTCGTGCCGCTCGGCTGGGCCTACGGCGCCTTGCAGGGGCCTTTCGGCAAGCCGCAGTTCTTCCTGGGTTGCCTCGCCGGCCAATCGCGGCGCGGGCCCGTGCACGTTTTCGAGATCGGTCGCGAAATCGCGCGCGACGTGCTCGCGGCGCCGGCCGCGTTGGCGGGAGACACGATCTTCCTGCGCCACGACGCGTTCGAACGGTGGCTGTGGAGCAGTGCCGAGGCCTGGGGACGCGGCCACGAGGCGGGCGCCATGCGCGCCACGCTCCGGGCCTACGGTTACGAGGCGGACCGGACCGGCGCGCTGGCGAAGCTGGCCCGCGAGCAACGCGAGACGCTGCTGCTGCACGAACTGGGCGAGCACGAGGCGGGACTCGCACTCGGCCCGCTCTGGGAGGCGTACTTCGGGCGACTGGAGGATCGCCGAGGCGAGAGCCTCGCGCGCGCCGTCCGCGACCTGCTGGCCGACTGCCTCGTCACCCTGCCCGCCATCGTCGGGAAGCGATCGATGCCCTCCGCGCATTTCTGGTTCGCGACGTTCGGCGGCTTGCGTCGCGAGCTCTTTCCGCGGTTGCAGTCGGCCTACGAAACGTTGCGCGACGAGGCCGACTGGGCCCCGCTGGAGGCGGCGGTGGAAGCCGGCCGCGACCACTGGAATCGCGTGGCGCTCGGGCTCGCCCGCGAACCGGCCGGTGGCACCGCGCCTCTGGACCCGGCGCGGCTCGCGCTCGCCTGAACGGCTAGTAGCCGCCCTTGCCGTAGGGCTGCGGCAGTCCGGCGACCTTCGCGCCCTGCTTGGCCGGACCCAGCGGGAACAGGTCGTAGAGCGCCTTGTTGTCGAGGCCGGCCTGCTCCGACAGGTCCTTCAGCATGTGGCGGAAGTTGGGCGTGTGGCCATCCTCCCGGTATCGCTCGCGCAGGTAGGCGATGACCGTCCGGTGCCCGTCCGTGAGGGCGATGCCCTCGGCCTGCGCGATGACTTCCACCGCGGCATCGCTGAAATCCGCTTCCTTGAGGTAGCCCTCGGCGTCGGTTTCCCGCTCGACGCCGTCGATCACGTATCCCATTCTCTTCTCCCAGTCATGGCGGGCATCAGTGCCCGGTTGCCAGCAAGCCCGACGCCGCAAGGAGGATCACGGCGATCTCGATTGCGCAGATCCACGCGTGAACGCGGTCCCCGCGCGCGTGAAACAGGGGCGCGACCGCGGCAAGGCAAGGCAGCGAGCAACTTGCCAGCCAGGCGATGCCGACCAGGTTCATCATGTCGCCGCCTCGAATGAGGCCGATCCAGCCCCAGCCGGCACCGATGCCGGTCTGCGCCAGGAACTCGGTGGCCGGCAAGCCCCAGAGGGACGGCAGGCGGTCGACCGGAACGTGCGCGGGCACGAGACCGGTCGTGTAGGCCGCAAAGCCCGCCACGAGCAGCGCGAACCCCGCGCGCGTGCCCCACTCCAGCCACGAGGCATAGCGTGCCTGGACCGGATCGGCGGGCCCCGTGCGGCTCATTTCGGGCACGAACCGGTGTCGCCCGGCACCTTGCCGACCAGTTGCAGGAAGCCCTCGAAGGGACCCATGTTGCCCATCGCCTCGCCCATCGGTCCGTCGAAGCTCAGGCGGCCCAGCATCATCGCCTTCATCGGGCCGTACTCCGCGCGCCCCAT
The DNA here is from genome assembly GCA_016711875.1 of Betaproteobacteria bacterium. GTDB lineage: Bacteria > Pseudomonadota > Gammaproteobacteria > Burkholderiales > Usitatibacteraceae > FEB-7. The sequence continues at coordinate 108,388 of JADJSD010000022.1, forward strand.
CTCGAGCCAGCGAGCCGTGTCGGCCGTCATGAAATAGTCGGCATCCGTGTCGAGCGGCGCGCTGCCGGCGACCACGCTCTGCGAGCAGGTCGCGCGCCCGTCCTTCGGCTCGATGCGCATTTCCGCCTTCGGTCCCGTCGAGGGACAGTCCCGGCGGGCGACCCGCAGGAGCTTGTAGCCCCGGTTCTTGGTGTTGGCCGCCCAGCCGGAGTCGAAGAGGTTCTTCCCGAGCGTCGCGTCGGCATTCCAGGCGGCGCACGCATCTCGCGCCCAATCCGCGGACATGAAGACGGGCGCGGCCGAAGCCTCGCCATGAAGGACGAGGGCGCAGGCGCCCAGCAGGCACGTCAACGATCGCATCGGAATCTCCAGGATGGTGAACGCAGGATGGGGACGGACATCAGTTCCAGGCGCCCAGGCCCTTGAGCAGCGCGCGCAAGCCCGCCAGCACGAGAAGCGCGAGCACGAGACGACGCACCACGGTCGCCGAAAGGACGCCCAGGAGCCGCGCGCCGATACGGGCCCCGAGCATCATGCCGATCACCGAGGGCACGGCTACCATGGGCAGGACGGCGCCCTGGTTGATGTAGACCCACGCCGCGGAGGAATCGACGAGCGACAGGATGAAGCTCGAGGAACCGGCGGACACCTTGAGGGGAACGCCCATGACGAGATTGAGCGCCGGGAGGTTGGCCCATCCCGCCCCCAGGCCGAACATGCCGGCGAGCACGCCGATCCCCAGGAAGATCACGAGGCCCGCGGGCGAGCGATGGGCCTGCCAGGTGACCTGACGGCCGCCGCGATCCTCGAACACGCCATGCATTCGCAGCGCGATCGAGAGCCGGTCGGCGGCCTTCACCTCCGGATACTCCGAGCGCTTGGCCGCCGCCATGATCACCACGATGCCGAGTATCGCGAGGCCGAGCGCGACCTGGACGGTCGACGCCGGCAGGGCCAGGCCGGCAAGCGCCCCGACGATGGAACTGGCCGAGGCGAGCAGCGCGAGCGGCAAGGCGAGCCGCAGGCTGGCAAGCCCGCCTCGCAGAAGGGGCGGTCCGGCGGCCAGCGCACTCGCCAAGGCGACGAGCAGCCCCGCACCGCGGACGAAGTCGAGGTGGAAGGGGAAGAACCCGCTCACGATGGGAACGAATAGCACCCCACCACCCACGCCGGCCGGCACGGCGACGATGCCCAGGGCGAAACAGACCACGAAAAGGGCGACGGGCCATACCCACCACGACATCGCACCCGCGACGGGCATTCCGGGTGCCGCGACCGCGAGGGCCTCCTGGGGGAGCATCCCGCCCACCAGCGCCCCCAGCGCGATCGCAAAGTGCAGGCGGCTCATCGCCGCGACCGGTTCGCGCCATAGTCGAGCATCGCCGCCGGGGCCGCCATGCCCGGATAGGCGACCATCGGCGCGAGACCGGGGCCCGGTGCCTCCGTGGCACGGGTGATCTGCACGCGCACGTCGTACCAGCCCGCCTGGCCCGTGATCGGATCGGAGTTCGATACCCTCGTACCCGCCGCGTCGGGCGGCAGTTCCTCGGTGATGAGAGGATTGAGCAGGAAGCCGCGTTGCGACTCCTCGGCGTCGCGGTCCAGGTTCCAGGCCCCGGGTGCCTTCCCGATGGCGTTCCAGGTCCACACGGTGCCGGGCTCCACCGCCTCGGTGAATTTCGCGAAGGCACGCACGCGGCCCCACGGCGACTCGATCCAGACCGGATCGCCATCGGCGATGCCCCGTGCGGCCGCCGTGCGCGGATTCACGAACAGGCTGTTGTGGCCGTGGATCTGTCGAAGCCACGCATTCTGCGAATCCCACGAGTGGTACATCGCCATCGGGCGCTGCGTCACCGCCGCGAGCGGGAAGCGTTCCCGGTCGGTGGCCGCGGCCTCCAGCGGCTCGTAGTGGAAGGGCAGCGGGTCGAAATACGTCTCGATGCGCGCGCGCAGGCGCTCCGGTGGCTTGCGCGACGCGCCCTTGCCCCGCGCGGCCAGCCGGAACTTCTGGAGCACTTCCGAATACAGGTGGACCAGGATCGGGTCGCTGAAGCGCACCAGCCGGTTGTCCTTTGCCCAGGCGAGGTAGTCGCGATTCCAGTTGCGCATGTACTGCAGGCCCGGGGGCAGCACGTGGTGGTGCACGCAGTCGTTCTTCGCGTACATCTCCCACTGCCGCGGGTTGGGTTCGCCCTTGAGCGACTTGCTGCCGTCCGCGCCTCGCCATCCGGAGAGGAATCCGATGCCCGAGCCGGGCTCCGTCTCCCAACGGACGATGAAGTCCGGATAGTCCCGGTACTTGCGCGCGCCTTCCTTCGTGACGAAGGCCGGCAGCTGCAGGCGTCCGCCCAGTTCGATCAGCACTTCCTGGAAGGGTCGGCACTCGCCCGTCGGCGGCAGCACCGGGATGCGAACTGAATCCACTGGCCCGTCGAATTCCGAGATCGGACGGTCCAGAAGCGACATCACATCGTGGCGCTCGAGGTAAGTGGTGTCGGGAAGGACGAGGTCCGCAAAGGCCGTCATCTCGGATTGGAAGGCGTCGGCCACCACGAGGAAGGGAATCCGGTACTCGCCGCGGTCGTCCCGGTCGTTGAGCATCCGGCGAACGCCGTCGGTGTTCATCGTCGAATTCCACGACATGTTCGCCATGAAGATGAACAGCGTGTCGATGGGATACGGGTCGCCGCGCCAGGCGTTGGTGATGACGTTGTGCATCATCCCGTGCGCGGCCAGCGGATACTCCCAGGAAAACGCCTTGTCGATGCGGACGGCCTCGCCGGCCTCGTCGACGAAGAGGTCGTCCGGTTCCGCGGGCCAGCCCAGCGGCAGGCCGTCGAGCGGTGTGCCGGGCTTCACCGCGAGCGGCGTGTTCGGCGTTTTTGCGCAGGGCGGGATCGGGCGGGGATACGGCGCCTTGTGGCGGAACCCCCCCGGCCGGTCGATCGTGCCCAGCAGAGTCATGAGAATCGCGAGCGCACGGATGCTCTGGAAGCCGTTCGAATGGGCGGCGAGTCCGCGCATCGCATGGAAAGCGACCGGGTTGCCCGTGACGCTCGCGTGCTCGCGTCCCCAGGAATCGGTCCAGGCAATCGGCAGCTCGACCTTCCGGTCGCGCGCCGTCACGCCCAGTTCGCGGGCCAGCCGCCGGATGGTCGCTGCGGGAATTCCCGTGATCGCCTCGGCCCACTGCGGCGTGCATTCGCGCACGCGCTCCTCCAGGAGTTGGAAGGCCGGCTTGACGGGCGTGCCGTCCTCGAGCGTGAAGGCGCCCAGCAGGCAGGGCTCGGCCCCCTCCGCGTGCGTGAGCACCGCCTTGCCGCTCAGGCGGTCCCACCACAGCTGGTTCGGCGCATCGAAGCTGCCCTCCGGTCCGGGCACGTCGGCCCGCACGAAGAGCCCTTCCTCGTCGCTTGCCTCGTCGAGGTTCACCAACTGGCCCGCGTTGGTGTAGCGGGCGAGGAAGTCATGGTCGACGAGGTCCTCGGCGATGAGTTCCCGGATGAGGGCGAGCAGCAGGGCGCCGTCGGTTCCGGGGCGGATCGGCACCCACTCGTCCGCGATCGCCGAGTAACCCGTGCGGACCGGATTGACCGAGATGAACCGGCCGCCCTCCCGCTTGAACCGGGAGATCGCGATCTTGAGCGGGTTGGAATGGTGGTCCTCCGCGGTGCCGAGCATCAGGAAGAGCCGGGCATGGTCGAGATCGGGGCCGCCGAACTCCCAGAACGACCCTCCGATGGTGTAGATCATGCCGGCCGCCATGTTGACCGAGCAGAATCCGCCGTGCGCCGCGTAATTCGGCGTGCCGAACTGTCGTGCGAAGAGCCCCGTGAGTGCCTGCATCTGGTCGCGGCCCGTGAACAACGCGAAACGGCGCGGATCCGTGGCGCGGATTTCCGCGAGGCGCTTCTCGAGCATCGTGAAGGCTTCGTCCCAGGAAATCGCCTCGAATTCGCCCGTACCGCGAGGGGCCCCGGCCTTGCGGCGCAGCGGCTGCGTCAGCCGCGCCGGCGAGTACTGCTTCATGATCCCGGCGCTGCCCTTGGCGCAGATCACGCCCTTGTTGAGCGGATGGTCGGGATTGCCGTCGATGTAGCGGATCCGGTCGCCTTCCAGGTGCACGCGAATGCCGCAGCGGCAAGCGCACATGTAGCACGTCGTCTTCTTGACCTCGGTGGTGCCCGATGCGTTGCGCGATGGCATGGCGATGGCTTGCGGGAAGCGCGGGCGGAATAGCCGCGTCGTGATTTCGGCGCATGCGCCGCGGGAAGTCCATCACCCCGATGGGGGATGCCGCTCCCCGGAAGGGGATGTCCTCGCGCCGACGGCCCTCAGGCTGCGGGATTCCGGTCGAGCCGGTAAAGGGCGAAGACCAGCCCTAGGGTGGCCATGGCGAGCAGCGCAGGACCGAAGAGCCAGAAGACCAGCGGGACCGCGAAGAAGAACGCCCTCATGCCCGTGGCGAAATGCGCGCCGGCGAGGTTCAGTCGCCGCGCGACCTGCTCGGGTGCCAGCAACGGATGCGGGGCCGGTCCCGGCACGTTGATCATGAACACGACATGGTTGGCGAGCCGGATCGCCATCGCGAAGGCGAAAAACGCGACGATGAAATCGGCGAGCAGCAGGACGACCTTCGCGACCCAAAGCCCGGCGCTGCTCGAGCCCGCCAAATTGACGGCATGCCAGCTGTGGGCGATGTTTTCCGCCTGTCCGGACAAGGTGAGGGTCCCCAGGATCAGGAATGCCGCCGTCGTGGCCATGAGGGAGGCGCCCATGACGAAATTCCGTAGCGTCTGCACGGCCATGACATCCTTGCCGGAATTCGCCATGACGCCGGCCACCCAGTGGGCGCGAGCCAGTTCGTTCAGGCCGTGAATGGTGAGCGTCGGGTCCCGCTTCGAACGTCGGCGAAGGGACAGGTAGTACGCCGCGATGAGCACCGCACTGAAGGCCATCGCCAGGAGGTCGACGCCGAATTCACGAATCCACGGCTCGAAAATGGTCATTCCGTCCTTTCCGGAGCCACCCGACACCGGCAATCGACGCCAGAGGCGCGAAAGGCAAAAAGGCCCGGGCGGTTGCCCGGGCCTTTTGCGATTCTGGTGGGCCGTGAAGGATTCGAACCTTCGACCAACGGATTAAGAGTCCGCTGCTCTACCAACTGAGCTAACAGCCCGGAATTCCCGGTTCCCCGAGGGCCCTACCCGCGGATGCGTTGGTAGGGCGTGGCGGATTCGAACCGCCGACCAACGGATTAAAAGTCCGCTGCTCTACCAACTGAGCTAACGCCCCGGGGAAAGCGGCGATTATAGCTTTTCGGGCGAACCCGGGTCAAACCGACCGAGGCGTCATCCTTCCTGTTCGAGGCGCCAGTACTGGTATTTCATGGTGGCCCAGGAGCCGGCCACGATGGCCAGGACGGCGATCAGGGACCCCGCCGCGAGCGTCGACAGCCCCGTGATGCCCTGCCCGACCGTGCAGCCCATGGCCGTCACGCCGCCGAACCCCATCAGGATGCCGCCGACAACATGGTTGGCCGTGTCTTCCGCCGAGACGAAGCCTTCCCAGCGGAAGGTCCGCGTGGCGATCGCGTATGCCGCGGATCCGGCGATCACGCCGAGCGCGAGCGCCACGCCGAACGAAAGTGCCAGCGACTTGTCGCTCCACAGGAGAAGGATCTCGAGGAGATAGGCGGCCGGCGCGATGAACGAAAGCGACTCGATCGTCCGGCTGTTGGTACCGAAGTAGGTGTTCTCGAGCGTGTCCGGATTCTCGGCGAATCCGAGATGTCCGGTCAGGTACCAGGCGGCCACGACGGCAGCCCCGATGACCGCGCCGCCCACGATGTGATCGGTCTGGCTGCGAAAGGAACGATCCTTGAAGACGAACACGAGCAATCCGACCGTGACCGCCCCAGCCACTCCCAGGTACGCGCTGGCGCGTTCGATGCCGGAGGCGGCCGTCACCAACGAGGGCAGGTCCTGCCCGGCCAGGCCGTGAGAACCCAGGTCGATCGCGACGGGATCGAGCCAGGTCACGCGCCAGATGCCGAACAGGCCCTTCATCGTCATGTAGGCCGAGATCGCCAGGAACGCCAGGACGACGAGCGCTTTCAGGTTCCCTCCCCCCACGCGCACGAGCGTCTTGTTGCCGCATCCCGATCCCAGCGTCATTCCGATGCCGAAGAGGAAGCCGCCGAGGAGCGTCGACAACCAAGGCAGGCTCGGACGCACGTAGATCGACTTGGACAGGTCGATGGAACCCGACAACTGCAGGGCGGATGCTCCGGCGAGGGCGACGGCGATCGCCAGCAGCCACATGCGCATCCGGCCCCAACTGCCCATGTTCACGATGTCGGAGATCGCGCCCATCGTGCAGAAATTGGTTCGCTGAGCGACGGCGCCGACGACGAAGGCGATGGCAAAACCGCCCCAGACTACGGTGGATGTGAGACTTGCGGCTGTGCTCATGGGCCCTCCCGGCTATGCGCGCCATTATAGGAGGGGGGGGCACACCGCCCATCCCTCCGAAGGGTAAGGACATTACCCACCTGGGTGTACGGGCTCAGGACACAGCCCGGTAACGCGTCGGATCGGCCAGCCCGGCTTGCGCGAATCCCGCCCGCCGCAGGCGGCACGAATCGCAGCGCCCGCAGGCCCTGCCCTCGGCATCGGCGTCGTAGCAGGACACCGTGAGCGCGTAGTCCACGCCGAGCGCCACCCCACGCCGCACGATATCCGCCTTCGCCAGGTCGACGATGGGAGAGCGCACGACGAGCGGATGCCCTTCCCCCGCGAGTTTCGTCGCGAGATTGGCCATGCGTTCGAAGGCCGCGAGGTATTCCGGCCGGCAATCGGGGTACCCCGAATAGTCCACGGCATTGGCACCCGTGAAGATCGCATCGGCCTCGACAACTTCGGCGTAGGCGAGGGCGAGGGAAAGCATCACCGTGTTGCGCGCCGGGACGTAGGTGACCGGGATGCCCGTCGTCGGCTGCGTAGGCACGCCGATGGCGAGGTCCGTGAGGGCGGACCCGCCGAAGCCGCCGAGACCCACGCTGACCACGCGATGACTCTCGGCACCCAGGGCCTGTGCCACGCGGGCCGCGGCGGCGAGTTCGGCACGGTGCCGTTGCCCGTAGTCGATGGAGAGCGCGTGGCAGGTCCAGCCATCCGCCTGCGCGATGGCGAGCACCGTGGCCGAATCGAGACCGCCCGAAACCAGGACGACGGCGCGGGCCACCCGGGCCCCCTAGCGGCGAAGCGCCGAGAGCCGCGTGCGCGCCTTGCCGGCCGCCTCGGAGCCCGGGAAGCGCGCGATGATGTCCTCGAGGGTGTTGCGGGCCGAGCCCGAATCCCCTTGTTCCGACTGGATGGCGGCGATGGCGAGGAGTGCATCCGGGGCCTTGGGCGACTGCGGGTACCGGGCCAGGAGCGATTCCTGCGCGGCCAGCGCGTTCTTGAAGTCGCGCGTGTTCGCGTGGCAGATGCCGATCCAGTACAGCGCGTTCGGCGCGAGGGCGCTTTGCGGATGATCCTTGAGGAAGGCGCCGAAGGCCTCGGCCGCCGAGACGAAATCGTTCTTGCGGAAAAGGTTCGACGCCGCGTCGTACGCCTTCACCTCGCGGGCCTGGTCGTCGCGGGAAGGCGCCTTCGCCGGGGGCGTCTCCACGACGGGGCCCGCCGCAGCGGCCGGCGCCGCGCCTGCCGGAGCCGCGGACGCGGCGCCGCCCTCCAGCCGCTTCAGCCGCGAATCGATGTCGAGGTAGAAGTCGCGTTGGCGCTTCTGGATCTGCTCGTTCTGGTTGCCCAGCACCTCGAGTTGGCCCCGGATCCTGGCCATCTCGGCATTCAACTGCTCGATCTGTCGCAGGAGATCGACGACGCCGAGGTTGCGCACGGACTCCTCGAGCCGGCCGATGCGCTCGGCGGTTTCGCGGACGGATCTCGCCTGCTCCGAGCGGATCTCCTCGATGCGCTTGCGGGCCTCGTCGTCATCGAAGAGACCCGCGTGCGCGGTGCCGGCGACGGCGAACAGGATCGCCGCCGCGAGGCGACCCGGACTATTCACCCGCGTACTTGATGTCGGCGCGGCGATTCTGCGCCCACGCGGCCTCGTCGTGGCCGGCGTTGGCGGGTTTTTCCTCACCGAAGCTCACCGTCTCGATACGCGCCTCGGAAACGCCCAGCACGGTCATGGTCTTCTTCACCGACTCGGCGCGCCGCTGGCCCAAGGCGAGGTTGTACTCGCGGCTTCCGCGCTCGTCGCAATTGCCCTCGATGCGGATCTTCGAGTCCTTCTTGTCGACCATGTACTTGGAGTGCGCCTGAACGACCGGGCGGAACTCGTCCTTCACGGCATTCGAGTCGAAGTCGAAATACACGCTGCGCTTCGAGAGGATGTTCGCCGGATCCTTGAGCGGGTTGGCCGCGATGGCAGGCTGCTGCGTCGGCGTCGTGGTGGAGGCTGCCCCGGTCTGCGCAGGCTGTTGCGTGCCGGTGGTGCGGTCGGCAACGGGGACATCCTTCTTCACTTCCTGGCTGCCGCAGGCGGCGAGCAGGGAGGCGAGGGCAAGGCTCAGCATGACTTTCTTCACGGCATACTCCTTCATGGATTGACGCTCGTTACGGAATGGACATCTGCAGGATTCTGCGCCCCGCTCAGTTGGTCGGCAACGGCCCCCATGCCGGGTCGCGCACGTCGCCGGCGGACGAAACGAGCCGCTGGCGCACGCGCCCGTCGCTCGAGACCGCCGCGAGCTGCCCGCGGCCGCCCACGGAAGCCTCGTACAGGATGATCTTGCCGTTGGGCGCGAAGGTCGGGGAATCGTCGAGGTTGCCGTCGGTGAGGACGGTCACCTGGCCGGTGGCCAGTTCGAGGAGGGCGATCCGGAAACGGCCCGCATCGCGCTGCACGAAGGCGATCGACTTGCCGTCGGGGCTGAAGCGCGGGCGCACGTTGTAAGTGCCCTCGAACGTGAGCCGCTGGGCGGCGCCGCCCTCGGCCGGCATCCGGTAGACCTGCGGGGATCCTCCTCGGTCCGAGGTGAACGCGATCCACTTCCCGTCCGGCGAAAAGGCCGGCTCGGTATCGATGGCCGGCGTGGTCGTGATGCGTCGGGGCTCGCCGCCGTTGGCCGAAATGAGGTAGAGCTGGGCGATGTCGTCGCGGGTGAGCGTGACCGCCAGGGTCGAGCCGTCCGGCGACCAGGCCGGCGCGCTGTTGTTGCCCCGGAAAGCCGCGATCACGCGGGTCGTCCCCTGCGCGAGGTTCTGCATCACAACCACGGGTTTCTTCTGGTCGAACGACACGTAGGCGATGCGACTGCCATCGGGCGACCAGGCCGGCGAGATGATCGGTTCGTTCGAGGCGAGCACGGTCTGGGCGTTGGCACCGTCCGCATCCGACACCTGCAGCTCGAATCGCGTGCCTTTTTTCACCACGTATGTGATCTTCGTCGAGAAGACGCCCTTGTCGCCCGTGAGTTTCTCGTAGATCACGTCGGCGATTCGGTGCGCTGTCGCACGTAGCTGGGCGGGGGCGACGACATACGAAAAGCTCGCGAGCTGCGATTGCTTGGCCACGTCGAAGAGCCGGAAGCGGACCTCCACGCGCCCGTCGGCCTGCGACTGGATCTTGCCGATCACGAGGGCCTCGGCCGAGCGGGACTGCCAGTCGACGAAGTTCACTTCCGACGGCTCGGTGGGCAGCGGGCTCACGCCCACGGCATTCACCAGGCGGAAGAGGCCCGTGCGGCCCAGGTCGGCCGATATCACGGAGCTCACGGATTGCGGCTGAGACGCTTCGCCCGCGAAAGGCAGGATCGCCACCGGTATCTGCTTGCCGCCCGAGGTGGTGATGTCGATGGTGAGCTGCGCCCGGGCGACGAGCGCGAAGGCGGCGAGGAGGATGGCGAGCAGGATTCGTTTCATGGGTGCGGGGCGGCCGGTTCCGGCGGGGGCCGGACTAGCGTTCGTGTTCGATCTTCAATCTAAGGTCGCGAAATTGCGGAAAAAGTTCCGAATTGGCGGGTGGCACCGGCAAGGGCGAGGCACTTCGGATGGCCCGGAGGATGGCATCGTCGTAGATCTTGTTGCCGCTCGACTTCTCCATCCGGATGTCCAGGACCTCCCCGCCCGGGAGCAGGGTGATGCGTACCTCGATCTCCGGCTTGCCGGTCACCGTATCCGGAACGTTCGCCCTGCCCCGGATTTTATCCCGGATGCGCCCCCGCCATTGGTTGATCTCGGTCTGTCGGGCGGCGGCGACGGCCTCCGCGGCGGCCTTGGCCTCCAGGTCGGCCTTCGCCTTGGCGACGCGCACCTTCTCCTCCTCGGCCTTGCGCTTGCGGTCGGCCTCCTCGGTTTCGCGCTTCTTCTTCGCCTCCTGCGCCTTCTGCCGGGTCTCCTCGGCCTTCTGCCTCTCGAGCTTTTCCTTCTTCTCGCGCTCGAGGCGGTCGCGCTTTTCCTGCTCCTTCTTCTCTCGTTCGCGCTTCTCCGCGATGGCCGGATCCGGCCTGGGCGGCTCGACCTTGGCCGGCTCGGGCTTGGGCGGCTCGGGCTTGGGCGGAGCGGGCTTGGGCGGCTCCGGTTTCGGCGGTTCGGGTGCCGGGGGCTCGGGCGCCGGAGCCGGTTCCGCCGGCTTCGCGGCCTTCACCGGGGGCAGGTCCTTCCAGAGTTCCGCCTCGAGTGGCGGCGCGGGGCGGTTCTGCCAGGAGACGCCGAAGACGATGAGCCCGAAGAACGCGGCGTGAACCCCCAGGGCAAGCAGCACGGCCCGGATGCGTCCCGGCTGGCGGGGCTTTTCGGACGGCGGGCCTTCGTCCCTCACGCCGGGCCTATTGCGCGGGGCGCGCCAGAAGGCCCACGCGCTTCACCTGCCCCTGCTGGAGCAGGTCCATCACCTTCAGCACTTCCTCGTAACGCACGGCCTTGTCGCCGGCGATGACCACGGCCTGGTTCGGGTGGGCCTGCTGGGCCGCACGCACGATCTCGAGCAGGCGAACCCGGTTCACCCGCATCTCGTCGGCCGACTTCGAACGGTCGACCACCGCGAGGTCGCCGTTCGCCCGCACGCGCACCTCCATCGGGGCCACCGCGGGATCGAGCTTCGAACCCACCTGCGGCAGGTCGATCTGGCCCGGATTGATGAGGGGGGCGGCCACCATGAAGATGATGAGCAGCACGAGCATCACGTCGATGTAGGGCACGACGTTGATCTCGGCCATCGCGCGCCGGCGCCTTGCCATCTATCGCTCCGGCTGGTGCGCCTGGCGCTGCAGGATGTTCGAGAGCTCCTCCATGAAGCTCTCGTAGCGTCCTGCCAGCCGGTCGATGTCGTGCGTGAAGCGGTTGTAGGCGATCACCGCGGGGATGGCGGCGAAGAGGCCGATGGCGGTGGCCACCAGCGCCTCCGCGATGCCGGGCGCCACCTGGGCGAGCGTCGCCTGCGCCACGTTCGACAGGCCCCGGAACGCGTTCATGATTCCCCACACCGTCCCGAACAGGCCGATGTACGGGCTCACCGAACCGACGGTGGCGAGGAACGACAAGTGCGATTCGAGCGTGTCCAGCTCCCGCTGCAGCGTCGCCTTCATCGCCCGGCGCGTGCCGTCCATGAGGGAACTCACGTCGGCCCCCGCTCGCCCCTTGAGCTTCAGGAACTCCTTGAAGCCGGCCTCGAAGATGCGCTCCATTCCCGCAGCGACGTAGCGCCCGCCCGCGGCGCGCTGGTAGAGGCCCACGAGGTCCGTGCCGCTCCAGAATTCGCGCTCGAAGGCGTCCGCCTGGCGCTTCGCCCGTCCGATGGCGAAGAGCTTGAGGAAGATGTAGGTCCACGAATAGAGCGAGGCGAGCGCGAGCAGCCCCATGACGACCTTCACGACGATGCTCGCGTTCACGATCATCGCGACGATGGTGAGATCCTGGGTGACGGCCATGCGCGCCTTTCTAGATCGAGGCTTCCATCTTCCGGCGGAGCGCCTCGGGAATCTCCACCGGCTTGAACTGCTCCCCGGTCACGCAGGCGACCGTGATGCGGGCTTTCACGAGCAGGTCGTCCTCACGCCGGATTTCCTGGGCGAACACGCATCGGACCTTGCCGAGCGACTCGAGTTGCACGCTCACCGCAAGATTGTCGTCCAGCCGCGCGGCTCTCTGGAAATCCACCGCGACCGCCGTCACCACGAACACGATGCGGTGCTGGCGGGCGAGCGCCTGATGGTCGAAGCCCAGGTATCGCAGCCATTCGGTGCGGGCCCGCTCCATGAACTTGAGGTACTCCGCGTGGTAGACCACGCCGCCCGCGTCCGTATTCTCGAAGTACACGCGGACCGGGAACGAATAGGTGAAGAGCGCGGGCTGCAGGCGCGGCTTCACGGCGATGCGCGTCATTCGAAGAGACCTCCGGTTGCCGGCGCCGGCCCGCCGGCCAGCCCGAAGTGCCTGTAGGCGAGCGCCGTGGCCATTCTCCCGCGGGGCGTCCGGTGCAGGTACCCCTGCTGGATGAGGTAGGGCTCGAGGACGTCCTCGATCGTGTCGCGCTCCTCGCCGATGGCGGAAGCCAGGTTCTCCACGCCGACGGGACCCCCGCCGAACTTCTCCATAATGGCGAGCAGGAGCTTCCTGTCGAGGAGGTCGAGGCCCACGACGTCCACGTCCAGCATCCGGAGGGCCATGTCCGCGACCTCCGCCGTCACGCGACCGTCGGATTTCACTTCCGCGAAGTCGCGCACGCGGCGAAGAAGCCGGTTGGCGATGCGGGGCGTGCCGCGGGAGCGGCGGGCGATCTCGCGGGCGCCCGCCGGCTCGATGTGCACCGAGAGCAGCCCCGAGGAGCGCGTCACGATCCGCTGGAGTTCCTCGTCGTTGTAGAACTCCAGGCGCGCCACGATCCCGAAGCGGTCGCGCAGCGGGTTCGTGAGCATCCCGGCGCGCGTTGTGGCGCCCACGAGCGTGAATGGCGGCAGGTCGAGCTTCACCGAGCGCGCGGCCGGCCCCTCGCCGATCATGATGTCGAGCTGGTAGTCCTCCAGCGCCGGGTAGAGGATCTCCTCCACCACGGGATTGAGGCGATGGATCTCGTCGATGAAGAGGACGTCGCGCGGCTCCAGATTCGTGAGCAGAGCCGCCAGGTCGCCCGGCCGCTCGAGCACCGGCCCCGAGGTCTGGCGCAGGTTCACGCCCATCTCGCGGGCGATGATGTGCGCGAGGGTCGTCTTGCCCAGGCCGGGCGGGCCGAAGAGCAGCGCATGGTCGAGTGCCTCGCCGCGCGCGCGCGCCGCCTTGATGAAGATGTCCAGTTGCTCGCGGATCTTCACCTGGCCGACGTACTCCGCGAGCTGCTTGGGCCGAAGCGCCCTCTCCTCGCCCTCCTCGATGGGCGAAGTCGGGGTGCCGGCTATGAGGCGGTCGGTCTCGATCACGGCTTGGCGAGCTGCTTCAGGGCCTGGCGGATCGCGTCGGCGAGCGCGAGGTCGGGGGCGAGGCCGCGGATGGCGGCCTGCGCCTCGCGATCATTGTAGCCAAGGGCGAGAAGCGCGCTCAGCACATCCGATCCCGAGCTCGTCGTCGCGCGCGTGGCGGAAGGCAGCGCCGAAGCCAGCTTGTCGCGCAACTCGAGCACGAGGCGCTCGGCGGTCTTCTTGCCGATGCCGGGCACGCGCGTGAGGCGGGAGGCGTCCTCGGTCGCCACCGCCGTGGCCAGTTCGTCGACGGACAGTCCCGAGAGGACCGACAGGGCCACCTTGGGGCCGACGCCGCTGATGCGAAGGAGGAGCCGGAATGCCATGCGCTCGCCGGCCGTGAGGAAGCCGAAGAGCAGGTGCGCGTCCTCGCGGACCACCAGGTGCGTGAGGAGCTCGACCGCCTCGCCGGTGCGGGGCAGGTTGTAGAACGTGCTCATCGGCACGTCCAGTTCGTAGCCCACGCCGTGCGCCATCACCACGACCTGGGGGGGGTTCTTCTCCGCGAGGATTCCCGCGATGCGTCCGATCACGAGAGCCTCCCGCGGCGCAGTGCGAGATCGCGCGTGGGCAGGGCACCCAGCCCGAAGGCGCCATGCGCGTGGCAGATGGCGCACGCGAGCGCGTCGGCGGCATCCGTGGAGGGGTAGCCGGCCAGGGCGAGGAGGCGCTTCACCATCTCCTGCACCTGCTCCTTGCGGGCGGAGCCCTTGCCCACGACCGACTGCTTCACCTGCTGGGGGGTGTACTCGTAGACCGGCAGGCCCGCCATGACGGCCGCGCAGATGGCCGCGCCGCGCGCCTGCCCCAGGAGGAGCGTCGACTGCGGGTTCACGTTGACGAAGACCTTCTCCACGGCGACTTCGGCCGGCCCGTGCTCCCGCACGATCTGGGCGAGCCCCTCGTAGATGGACTTGAGCCGCTCGGGGAGCCCTTCGCTGGCATCCGACTTGATGCAGCCGCTCGTCACGTAGTCGAGCCGCGAGCCCTCGCGCCCGATCACGCCGAAGCCCGTGGTGCGAAGCCCCGGGTCGATGCCGAGGATGCGCACCCGCGCCCGCTGCCCCTGGCCGCCGGACCCGGCCGCGATCACCCGGCCTCGTCGATCGCGGCGTTGGTGTAGACCTCCTGGACGTCGTCGAGCGACTCGAGGGCGTCCAGGAGCTTCTGCATGCGCGCGGCTTCCTCGCCGGCAAGGGCGATTTCGTTGCCGGGCTTCATCGTGACTTCCGCCAGCTCCGCCTTGAGGCCGGCCTTCTCGAGCGCCGTCTTGACCGCCGGGAAATCGTTCGGGCCGGAGAGCACTTCGACCGAGCCGTCCTCGTGCGTGACGACGTCCTCGGCACCCGCCTCGAGCGCGGCCTCCATGACCTTCCCCTCGTCGGTGTCCGGGGCGTAGAGGAACTGGCCGCAGTGCTTGAACAGGAACGCGACCGAGCCTTCGCTGCCCATGTTGCCGCCGTTCTTCGAAAAGGCATGCCGCACCTCGGCCACCGTGCGGATGCGGTTGTCGGTCATGCAGTCGACGATGACCGCCGCCCCGCCGATGCCATAGCCCTCGTAGCGGATTTCCTCGTAGTTCACGCCTTCGAGATCGCCCGTGCCGCGCTTGATGGCGCGCTCGACGTTGTCCTTGGGCATGTTGTTCTCGTAGGCCTTGTCCACCGCCAGGCGCAGCCGCGGGTTCATGTCGGGCTCGCCCCCGCCCATGCGGGCGGCGACCGTGATTTCCTTGATGAGGCGCGTGAAGATCTTGCCGCGCTTGGCGTCCTGGCGCCCCTTGCGGTGCTGGATGTTCGCCCACTTGCTGTGGCCTGCCATGAGTCCTGCTTTTGAATTCAGTTTCGAAGGTCGTAATGGTAACATCCGGCTTCCCTTCCCCGCTCGAGCCGCCCCCGGTGCTTCCCCCCCTGATCGTCGCGAAATCGGACGTCAACTCGGGCCTCCTGCCGGGCATGGCCAATCGCCACGGCCTCATCGCGGGCGCCACCGGAACGGGCAAGACCGTCACCCTCCAGGCCCTCGCGGAGCACCTGAGCGGCATCGGCGTGCCGGTGTTCATGGCCGACGTGAAGGGCGACCTCGGCGGCCTTGCCGCACCGGGAGGCGGCAACGCCAAGGTCGCGGAGCGCGTGAAGCAGCTCGGGATCGCGGACCATGTACCCACCGCCTACCCGGTCGCGTTCTGGGACGTCTTCGGCGACCAGGGTCACCCGGTGCGCGCCACCATCTCCGAGATGGGGCCGCTCCTGCTCGGCCGCGTGCTGAACCTGAACGAGACGCAGGCTGGCGTTCTCGCGGCGGTATTCAAGATCGCGGACGACAACGGACTCCTGCTGCTCGACCTGAAGGACCTGCGCTCGCTCCTGCAATTCGCGGGAGACAACGCGGCGAAATTCCGGACGCAGTACGGCAACATCTCGACCGCGAGCGTGGGCGCGATCCAGCGGGGCCTGCTCACGCTGGAATCGCAGGGCGGCCAGAAGTTCTTCGGCGAGCCCGCGCTCGACCTGGGCGACCTCATGCAGACGGTCGACGGAAAGGGCGTCATCAACATCCTGGCGGCCGACAAGCTGCTCGCGAGCCCGCGCGTGTACTCCACCATGCTGCTGTGGCTCCTGTCGGAACTCTTCGAGCAGCTGCCCGAGGTCGGCGACCCCGACAAGCCCAAGCTCGTCTTCTTCTTCGACGAGGCGCACCTGCTCTTCAACGACGCGCCGAAGGAACTGCTCGAGCGCATCGAGCAGGTCGTCCGCCTCGTGCGCTCCAAGGGCGTGGGCGTCTGGTTCGTCACGCAGAACCCGCTCGACGTGCCCGACACGGTGCTCGGCCAGCTCGGCAACCGCGTGCAGCACGCGCTGCGGGCGTTCACGCCGCGCGACCAGCAGGCGGTCAAGGCGGCCGCGACCACGTTCCGCACCAATCCGGAACTCGATGTCGAGAAGGCGATCACCGAGCTCGCGGTCGGCGAGGCGCTGGTCTCCTTTCTCGACGAGAAGGGCCGTCCCCATCCGGTGGAGCGCGCGCTCGTCATACCGCCGCGTTCGCGCATCGGCCCGCTCCTGGCGGACGAGCGGCGCCGCGTCATCGATTCTTCGCTGGTTGCCGGGCACTACGAAAAGGCCATCGATCGCGAATCCGCCAGCGAGCAGCTCGCGAGCCGCGCCGGTGAGCGGGCGCAGGGGGAAGCGGTTCCGCCGGCGCCAGAGGGCGGAGGCTGGCTCGACAAGCTCGGCCTGCCGGGCACGGGTGACCAGGGATCGAAGGCGAGGACACGCGAGACGGCCCTCGAGGCCGCGGCCAAGAGCGCGGCGCGCGCCATTGGCAGCGAAGTCGGGCGACGCATCATCCGCGGCGTGCTGGGGTCGATCCTCGGCTCGCGTCGCTGAACAGGGAAACCACGATGGCAAAGACGGGGGAGCGCAAGGCGCAGATCCTGCAGACGCTCGCGTCCATGCTCGAGGAGCCGAAGGCCGAGCGGGTCACCACGGCCCTGCTCGCCGCGCGCCTGGACGTCTCGGAGGCGGCTCTCTACCGCCATTTCGCGAGCAAGGCGCAGATGTACGAGGGGCTCATCGAGTTCATCGAGCAGAGCCTTTTCGGCCTCGTGAACCGAATCCAGGCTGACGAGAAGGACCCGCTCAAGCAGGTCGAGGCGATGATCGTCGCCATGCTCGGGTTCGCCCAGAAGAATCCCGGCATGACACGCGTGCTCACCGGCGATGCGCTCGTGAACGAGGACGATCGCCTCCAGCAACGGGTGAACCAGCTCGTGGACCGTCTCGAGGCGAGCCTTCGCCAGAGCGGCCGCCTCGCGGTGACGGCTGGCCAGTTGCCCCCCGACTGGGACGTGAACGCCTATGCCAATACGCTCATTGCCTACGTGATCGGCCGCTGGCACCTTTTCGCCAAGAGCGGATTCCGGCGCTCGCCGACCGAGGGCTGGGCGCAGCACTGGCGCGTGTTCGCGGCCTGAGCGCGACGGTGCCCGCCGACCGGCTCGAGACGGAACGCCTTCGCCTGGAGATCGCCCGGCCCGGCCACGAGGCCGCCCTCGCACGATTCTTCGCCGAGAACTTCGAGTCGCACCTGGCCCGCTGGTCGCCGCCTCCGCCTCCGGGCGGACACACGCTGTCCTGGTGGGCCGAGCGGCTGCCGGGTCATGCCGCCGAATTCGAACGGGGAGAGTCCGCGCGGTGGGTCGTCTTTCTCCGCGAAAGCGACTCGTCGAACGCGGTCGCCACGGCGAACGTGACGCAGATCGTCCGCGGGCCTTTCCAGGCGGCCTATCTGGGCTACCAGGTCGACCGGCGGCACGAAGGTCTCGGGCTGATGACCGAGGCCCTGCGGGCCGTCGTAACGCACGCGTTCGACGAGATGCGGCTGCACCGCCTGATGGCCAACCACGTGCCGGAGAACGAGCGCAGCATCCGCGTGCTCGCGCGCCTCGGGTTCGCGAAGGAAGGCCTCGCGAAGGACTACCTCTTCATCGGTGGCGCCTGGCGCGACCACGTCTTAACCGCCCTCGCGAACCCCGCGTTCGACCCGGCCTGGATGGAGACGCCCGCGCCGAACCCTTAGTCGCCGGGGGACTCGCCCAGCATTTGCTCGACGCTGGGCGCCCGATGCCGCGCGGGGTGGAAGTCGATGTCGTCGAAGAGCCGGCGGTACGCGGCGAAGAGTTCCTCCGACGACCGCGCGGCGAGATTGGCCACGGCGTAGCGGTAGGTACCGAGCCATTTCATCTCCCGGCGCAGGTCGGCCCCGCGCTTGCGGTAGACCATGACCATCGCCCCCGGATGACGGCGACGCAGCGCCTCGATTTCGGCCTCGCCGGGCCAACGCGAGAGCCCCTCGCCCGCCAGGTCGCGCATCACGAACGAAGCGGCGACGGCCGAATCGCCCTCGCGCCGGCGGATCCGGGGCTCCTCGCCCGCCTCCAGCGCGACGAGCGCGGCGAAGGCGTTGTAGCCGTCCACGCGCTCGAAGAAATCGAAGAACTGGCCGGCGGCTCGTGGATTGATCTCGATGATTTTCAGATGCCCGCTGGCCGGGCACGCGCGCAACTCCACGTTGAACATCCCGTGCCGGAACCCGACGGCCGCGAGCGCGCGTGCGGCCGTCTCTTCGGCGCGCGCCTGGAGCGCCGGCGGCAGCCGCGAGGGGTACTGGAACCGCTGGAACTGGTCCGTGCCCGGGTACATGATCGAATCGACGACGCCCTGCATCGTGATGCGTCCCTCGCGGGCGAAGCCGTTCACGGTGACCTGGTGGCCGTCGACGATCTCCTCGGCGAGCATGCTGAAGGGCTCGACCTCGCAAGGCGAATGGGCACGCATCACGTCCCCGAAGGGCTTCACGAGCCGTTCGATGATCGCCTGCTCCCACCACGTGAAGCGGGCGTGGCGCTCGAGTTCATCCCAGGAGGCCACGCGGCGCGCGAGCACGGAGAAGGCGGCCTTCACCGGCTTCACGTAGAACGGATACGGTAGCGGCACTTCGCCCGTGCGGCGGAAATCCCGGGGGATGAGGCCGAAGGCGGGGTTGGCGTCCGGCAAGCGGTCCTGGAACGCGCGCCTCGCGTAGTACTTGTGCTGCGCGGTGATGACCGCACCGATCGGGTTGTGCGGGAGGCCAAGCTCGCGCGCCACCAGGCTGGCCACGACCGGCCCGAACTGCTCTTCCGAGGTGACCACCGCGTCGATGCCGATGCGCCGGTACTTGCGGGCGAGGCGGCTCGAGAAGGCGAGTGCGTCGAACGTGAAGAGTCTCGCGTTCTCCGGAAAGCGGAAAAGGTCGAAACCTTCGAAATGGTAGCGGGTGCCGTCCGCGCGTCGCTCGATGGCGGCGCGATCCCATTCGTCGGCGAACAGGACGAGAACGCGCCTGCCGGTCACTGCGGCCACCGCGAACGGGCGCGCCTGCCGTGGCGACGGACGCGCGCCGGGAACCTGGCCTTCGTGCCTTCGGGATTCACGCGCATTCTACGCAGACAACATCGGAGCGGATGCCATTGTTCCGCGGCCCCCGAATGAAAGGGCCGCCCGAGGCGGCCCTTTCGGCGCCGGAAGGTCCAGGGCGATCAGGCGAGCGCGTCCGACCAGATGTTGGCAGCCCAGTTGAGGGCGTAGTCCGCTTCCACTTCGTTCATGGCGGAGGACACACCGCCCGACCCGGGCACCGTCTTCATGGTGCGGTCCTTCTCGTCGTACTTGTGAACGGAGGCGACGTGGACGACCAGCTTGTCCGAAACGAAGCTGTAGCAGGTGTTGGTCAGGGTCGGGGACGGGTTGGGCGCCTCCCCGTTGAGGAGCGCCACGACCGCTGCAGCGCAGGCCTTGCCGTGCGCATTGGCCATGTGCCCGGACTTGGGCATCAGGGGCGCGATCTGCAACGAGTCTCCCAGCACGTGAACGCCCTTGGCGACCCGGGACTCGTACGTGAGCCAATCGACTTCGCACCAGCGCTTGTTCGCGGTGATGAACGGGTCCGCGATGCGGCCGGCCTTCATGGGCGGAATGACGTTCAGCACGTCGCCCTTCACGTCCTCGAGCTCGAGTTTCACGGTGCTCGTCTTCACGTCGACGTCGACGGCCTTGCTGTTGGGCCGGTACTCGACGATGCCCTTGTAGAGATCCGTCCAGGCTTTCTTGAAGAGCGGGCCCTTCGAGGTGACATCGCCGTTCGCATCGAGGAGCAGGACCTTGGACCGGGGCTTCGCGACCTTGAAGTACGCGGCCACTTGGCACGCGCGCTCGTAGGGCCCGGGCGGGCAGCGATACGGCGCCTCGGGCACCGTGAGGACGTACACGCCGCCGTCGCGCATCTGCTCGAGCTGGCGGCGCAGGTCGACCGTCTGGGGCCCGGCCTTCCACGCATGCAGGATGCGCGTCTGCGCCTCGGGGGACTTCAGACCGGGAATCGCCCCGTCGATGAACTCGATGCCGGGCGCCACGATCACCCGATCGAAAGGCAGCGGGTCGCCCTTGGCGAGTCGCACCTGCTTGCGGTCCAGGTCGACGGCCACCGCCATGTCGCGCACGATCCGCACGCCGTGACTTCTTTCGAGACCCGTGTAGGGCGTCGTGATGTCGCCGATCGTCTTGAATCCGCCCAGCACGAGGTTCGAGATGGGACAGGAGACGAACACATCGTTCGGCTCGACCAGCACGACCTCAATGGAAGGGTCGAGCATCCGGATGTACTTCGAAGCGGTCGCACCGCCGAAACCGCCGCCAATCACGACCACGCGCGCCTTGGGCGCACCGCCGGGCAAGCCCGCGCATCCCGCCAGCCCCGCGAACGTCGCGCCGGCCACTCCAGCCTTGAGGAAATCCCGTCTTTGGATCTTCATGTGATGTCCTCCGTTGCCTAGCGCGCCAGGCGCGAGAAGTGGTCGGCCAACGCTTCAATTTCCGCCTCGGAATAGCCCTTGGAAATCTGGTGCATCAACGTTGCCGGCTTCTTGCCGGCCTTGAACTGGTTCATGGCCAATTGCAGGTCCTGCTTCGGACGGCCGGCGAGGCCCTCGAGCGTGGAACCCGGCGCGGGGCGGCCGTTCGTGCCATGGCAGGCCGCGCAGTTGGCCGCGAGCGCGCGCACGCCCATCGGCGTTAGGTTGGAAGGGGCGAATGCCGGGGGCTGCTGGGCCCCCGCGAGAAAAGCAGTGGCCGACAGGCCCGCTGCGAGCGCGATGCGAATCATGGCGATTCTCCTCCTGGCTATTATGGACGCACGGAATCGAGCGACGAGCATAGCGCAAGCGCCTCGGATGCGCCTATACCACCTTTGGCGGCGGCAGCACCGAAAGGGGTATGGCCGGCGAAGGACGGGGACGCCGGGAGAAATTCGCTCAGGCCGACTCGACGGGCTCTGCGGGCTGTGCGCTGTTGCTGGCGATGTCGAGTTTCACCTTTCCGTCGGCATCCACGTCGATGGTGACGCGGCCGCCTCCGGCCAGCTTGCCGAAGAGAAGCTCGTCGGCGAGAGCGCGGCGGATCGTGTCCTGGATGAGCCGGGCCATCGGACGCGCACCCATGAGCGGGTCGAAGCCGTTTTTCGACAGGTACTTCTTGAGGCCCTCGGTGAACTGCGCCTCGACCTTCTTTTCCGCCAGTTGCGCCTCGAGCTGCATGAGGAACTTGTCGACTACGCGCAGGATGACCTGCTCGTCCAGCGCCGCGAACGAGATCGTCGCGTCGAGCCGGTTGCGGAACTCGGGCGTGAAGAGGCGCTTGATCTCGGCCATCTCGTCGCCCGAGCGCTTGTCCGAGGAGAAGCCGATCGAGTTCTTCGACAGGCCCTCGGCGCCGGCGTTGGTGGTCATCACGATGACGACATTGCGGAAGTCGGCCTTTCGCCCGTTGTTGTCGGTGAGCGAACCATGGTCCATCACCTGCAGCAGGATGTTGAAGATGTCCGGGTGGGCCTTCTCGATCTCGTCGAGCAGGAGCACCGAATAGGGGTGCTTGGTGATGGCCTCGGTGAGGAGCCCCCCCTGGTCGAAGCCGACATAGCCGGGCGGCGCGCCGATGAGCCGCGAGACGGCATGGCGCTCCATGTATTCGGACATGTCGAAGCGCACGAGCTCCACGCCCATGATGAAGGCGAGCTGCCGGGCGACTTCCGTTTTGCCGACGCCCGTGGGCCCGGAAAAGAGGAAGCTGCCGATGGGCTTTTGCGGATTGCCCAGCCCCGAGCGCGCCATCTTGATGGCGGCGGAGAGGGCCTCGATGGCCTTGTCCTGACCGAAGACGGTGGCCCTCAGGTCACGGTCGAGGGTCTTCAGGGCCGCCCGGTCGTCGCTCGAGACGTTCCTCGCCGGAATGCGCGCGATCTTGGCGACGATCTCCTCGATCTCGGGCTTGCCGATGACCTTCTTCTGCTTGGATTTCGGCAGGATGCGCTGCAATGCGCCCGCCTCGTCGATCACGTCGATCGCCTTGTCAGGCAGGTGGCGATCGTTGATGTAGCGGGCCGATAGCTCGGCAGCGGTCGACAGCGCGTTGGCGGTGTACTTCACGCCGTGGTGCGACTCGAATCGCGACTTGAGTCCGCGAAGGATCTCGACCGTCTCCTGGATGGAAGGCTCGTTGATGTCGATCTTCTGGAAGCGCCGCGAGAGGGCGTGATCCTTCTCGAAGATGCCGCGGAACTCGTTGTACGTCGTGGCACCGATGCACTTGAGCGCACCGGAGGAAAGTGCGGGCTTGAGGAGATTCGAAGCGTCGAGCGTTCCGCCCGAGGCGCTGCCCGCCCCGATGAGGGTGTGGATCTCGTCGATGAAGAGGATCGCATTCGGGTTGTCGACCAGCTGCTTGAGCACCGCCTTGAGTCGCTGCTCGAAGTCGCCGCGATACTTGGTGCCCGCGAGGAGCGCACCCATGTCGAGGGCGAAAACCTGCGCCTTGGCGAGCACTTCGGGCACGTCGTTGTCGATGATGCGCTTGGCGAGCCCTTCGGCGATGGCCGTCTTGCCGACCCCGGCTTCGCCCACCAGCAGCGGGTTGTTCTTGCGGCGGCGGCACAGGATCTGGATCACGCGCTCGAGTTCGGCGGCACGGCCGATGAGCGGATCGATCTTGCCGTCGATCGCGAGTTGGTTGAGGTTCTGCGTGAAGCTCTCGAGAGCGCCGCCGGCGCCCGGCGCTTCCTGGCCTTCCGGCTCGCCTTCGCCCTCCTCCCGGCTTGCGCCGGCCTGCGGGTTCTTGGTGATGCCGTGGGAGATGAAATTGACGACGTCGAGGCGGGAGACGCCCTGTTGGTGCAGGAAGTAGACCGCGTGCGAGTCCTTCTCGCCGTAAATGGCGACGAGCACGTTCGCGCCCGTGACCTCTTTCTTGCCGGAGGACTGCACGTGCAGGATGGCGCGCTGGATCACCCGCTGGAAGCCGAGCGTGGGCTGGGTGTCGACCTCGCCCGTGCCGGCGACGGTGGGCGTGTGCTGCATCACGAAGTCCGCGAGCGCCTTCTTCAGCTCGTCGATCTTGGCCGCGCACGCCTTCAGCACCTCGGAGGCGGACGGGTTGTCGCAAAGCGCGAGCAGCAGGTGCTCGACGGTGATGAATTCGTGGCGCTTCTGCCTGGCCTCGACGAAGGCCATGTGCAAGCTGACTTCCAACTCCTGGGCGATCATGTTTCCTCCATCGCGCACTGCAGCGGGTGCTGGTGCTGTCGCGAGTATGCCGTGACCTGCTCCACCTTGGTGGAGGCGACGTCCCGGGGATAGATTCCGCACACGCCCCGCCCCTCGGTATGGACCTTGAGCATCACCTGGGTCGCCCGCTCGCTGGGAAGTGCGAAGAACACCTGCAATACCTCCACGACGAATTCCATCGGGGTGTAGTCGTCGTTATACATGACGACCTGAAACATCGGCGGCGGCTTGGTCTTGGCCGCGCTCGGTTTGAGAAGCGTGGAGCCGTTGGACTTGCTGGGCATGCCTGGAGGCGCGGGATGAAGCGGAAAATACCGCTGCGGATGAGAGTCAATATGGACAACTGAACGGCCTTTTTCAAGACCCCGGGCAGAAAGTCGCTCCGATCGCCCCCGCCGGCGCCCTGTTTCGGTGCCTCCGGCAGAGTGGACAGCGCTCTATTGACGCGGGTTCCCAAGGTGGAGTAAAAGGCGCCTTGGAGTTTGGCTTCAAGGATTTCGCATCGCCGCTCGGCTTTTGCGGGCTTGGATCCGAACGATGTGCGGGCCTCCACCCGTTCCTACCGAGAGGTATGCAAGGCAATGGCAACCGGTACCGTCAAGTGGTTCAACGATGCGAAGGGCTACGGGTTCATCACGCCGGATGACGGCAGCGAGGATCTCTTCGCCCACTTCTCCGCCATCCAGATGCAGGGTTTCAAGACCCTCAAGGAAGGCCAGAAGGTCTCCTTCGAGGTGACGCAAGGCCCCAAGGGCAAGCAGGCGTCGAACATACAGGCCGCCTAAGAGCCCTCGCCACGAATTGCAAAGCCCCCGGGGCTCGCGTCCCGGGGGCTTTTTCTTTGCTTCGCCTGCCTCGTGCCGGCCGTCAGGCCATCCGGCGCTTGAGCTCCGTGTCGACCGCGTCCATGTACTCCTCGGTGGTGAGGTACGGATGATCGGGGCGGATGAGCGTCGCGAGATCCTTGGTCATCTTGCCGGACTCGACCGTGTCCACGCAGACTTTTTCGAGGGCCAGCGCGAAGTTCACGACATCCGGCGTGCCGTCCATCTTGCCGCGGTACTGGAGCCCGCGCGTCCACGCGTAGATCGAGGCGATCGGGTTCGTGGACGTGGGCTTGCCCTGTTGGTGCATGCGGTAGTGGCGCGTGACGGTGCCGTGAGCGGCCTCCGCCTCGACCGTCTTGCCGTCCGGCGTGGTGAGCACGGAAGTCATGAGGCCCAGCGAGCCGTAGCCCTGCGCCACCGTGTCGCTCTGCACGTCGCCGTCGTAGTTCTTGCAGGCCCAGAGATAGCCGCCGTTCCACTTGAGGTTCGAGGCGACCATGTCGTCGATCAGGCGGTGTTCGTAGGTGAGCTTCGCCGCGTCGAATTTCGCCTTGAACTCGGTATCGAAGATCTCCTGGAAGAGGTTCTTGAAACGGCCGTCGTACACCTTGAGGATGGTGTTCTTGGTCGAAAGGTAGACGGGGTAATTGCGATTGAGCGCGTAGTTGAAGCAGGCCCGGGCGAAGCCGCGGATCGACTCGTCCAGGTTGTACATGGACATCGTGATGCCCGCGCCGGGGGCCTGGAAGACTTCCCGCTCGATCGGCGCGCTGCCGTCCTTCGGCGTGAAGGTGAGCTTGATGGTGCCAGGACCGTCGAACTTGATCTCGGTGGCGCGGTACACGTCGCCGTAGCCGTGGCGGGCGACGACGACGGGCAGGTTCCAGTGGGGCACGATGCGCGGCACGTTGGCGCACACGATCGGCTCGCGGAAGATGGTACCGTCCAGGATGTTGCGGATCGTGCCGTTGGGGCTCTTCCACATCTGCTTCAGGTTGAATTCCTTGACGCGCGCCTCGTCCGGCGTGATGGTCGCGCATTTCACCGCGACGCCGTACTCCTTCGTCGCGTTGGCCGATTCGACCGTGACCTTGTCATCGGTCGCGTCCCGGTACTCCATGCCCAGGTCGTAGTACTTGAGATCGATGTCGAGGTAGGGGAGGATCAGCTTTTCGCGGATGCGCTGCCAGATGATCCGCGTCATTTCGTCGCCGTCCATCTCGACTACCGGGTTCTTGACCTTGATCTTGCTCATGGGGGACTCCTGTGGGGTCTTCTCGTAGGCGGCGCGCAGGCGCCGAGGGCCGGCAAATGCGAAAAATCGCGCAATTGTAGCAAAGCTCCCCCCCGATCCCTTGACCCAACTCATACTTCTGAACAAGCCGTTCGGCGCGGTGTGCCAGTTCACCGCGGTGGCCGGGCGAACGACGCTCAAGGACTACGTGCCGGTGCCTGCCGTCTACCCGGCGGGGCGCCTCGACACCGACAGCGAGGGCCTCGTGGTGCTCACCGACGACGGTCGCCTCCAGGCCCGCATCGCCGATCCCCGCCACAAGCTCGAGAAGCGGTATTGGGTCCAGGTCGAGGGATTGCCCACCGCTGCCCAACTTCATGCACTCCGGCAGGGGGTTGACCTTGGCGATTTCGTGACCCGGCCGGCAGGGGCGCGGGCCATCGCCGAGCCCGAAGGCCTTTGGCCGCGGGACCCGCCCATCCGGTTCCGCGCCGCCATTCCGACGAGCTGGCTGGAGATTCGCCTGAAGGAAGGCCGCAATCGACAGGTGCGCCGCATGACGGCCAAGGTCGGCTTGCCTACGCTGCGGCTGGTTCGGCAAGCGGTCGGTCCCTGGACGCTCGAGGGGCTCGCGCCCGGCGCCTGGCGGGAAGCACCGTCGTCGCTGCCTGCGGGCCTCTGAGGCCCCTGTCAACCGGCGAGTCCACGGGGGCGTTATAGTCATCGACGAGGCTGGCCTCCAGCGCAGTCGAAGCGTTCCCCCCACCATCCAAAAAGGAACCCGAATGAAAAACCTCACCACGCTGATCGCCGTCGTGTTCGCCGCCGCCTCCCTGGGCGCGTTCGCCCAGGCTCCCGCCAAGCCGGCGGAAGCCCCGAAGCCCATGGCCGCCCCCGCGCCGGCAGCCGCTCCCGCTGCCAAGGCGGAAGCGCCGGCCAAGGCCGCGGAAGTCGCCAAGCCCGCCGAGGCCAAGAAAGCCGACGCGAAGCCCGCCAAGAAGAAGCCGGCCAAGAAGAAGGCCCCCAAGAAGGACGCAGCCCCGAAGGCCGACGCGCCCAAGAAGTAATCCGGGATTCCCGGTCGCGTCGAAGGCAGGGCCGCGAGGCCCTGCCTTTTTCGTTTCCGCCGCCCTCTCGGTTATCCTCCCGCCCATGAAAATCGTCGTCGGCCTCTCCGGAGGCGTGGACTCCGCCGTCGCCGCCCTCCTGCTGAAGCGCGATGGGCATGACGTCACGGGCCTCTTCATGAAGAACTGGGAGGACGACGACGATGGCGAGTATTGCTCCACCCGCGAGGACTTCATCGACGCCGCGTCGGCGGCCGAACGCGTCGGCATCGACCTGGAGGCAGTCAATTTCGCCGCGGAGTATCGCGAGCGGGTCTTCGCGAGCTTCCTGGCCGAATACCGGGCGGGCCGCACGCCGAATCCCGACGTGCTCTGCAATGCCGAAATCAAGTTCAAGGCCTTTCTCGACCACGCGATGGCCCTGGGTGCGGACTGCATCGCCACGGGCCACTACGCGCGCGTGGAGGCGCGCGAAGGACGTCACGTGCTGCTGAAGGGGCTGGCTCCGGCCAAGGATCAAAGCTATTTCCTTCACCGGCTCACCTAGGCCCAACTGGCGCGCTCGCTCTTTCCCGTCGGGCACCTTCGCAAGACGCGGGTACGCGAGATCGCGCGGGAGGCCGGCCTTCCCAATCACGCCAAGCGGGACTCGACCGGCATCTGCTTCATCGGCGAGCGTCCTTTCCGCGAGTTCCTTTCGCGATACCTTCCCCGCGAACCCGGTCCCATCGTCGACGACCGTGGGCGCCGCCTGGGCGAGCACCTGGGGCTCATGTATTACACGCTGGGGCAGCGCCAGGGCCTGGGCATCGGTGGCCGGAAGGACGGGGACGGATCGGCCTGGTACGTGGTTGCCAAGGAACTCGATCGCAATACGCTGGTGGTGGTGCAAGGCAAGGACCACACGCGCCTTCTCTCGCGCCGACTGCACGCCGAGGATGCGAACTGGATCGAAGGTAACGGACCGCCTTCCGACGAAGCGCAGCTCGCGGCCAAGACGCGATACCGGCAAGCGGACGCGCGCTGCCGCATCGGCGGCGTGACCCGATCCGGGTTCGACCTGGATTTCAGCGAGCCCCAGTGGGCCGTGACACCCGGGCAGTCGGCCGTGCTCTACCGGGGCGAGGAATGCCTCGGGGGCGGCGTGATCGCCTGACCGGCTAGGCGGGCGGGCGCGTTTCGGCGAACGAAGGGCGCGCCTCGAGACGTTCGATCCAGCGGCCGAGCGCCGCGTGGCTGCGCCGCCAGGCGAACTCGGGCATCCGGAACTCCACCCAGAGGAGTGCGCAGGCGCAGGCGATGTCGCCGAGGGTCATCGCATCGCCGTGAAGGTAGGCCTTGCCGCCCAACTCCCGCTCGAGCGCGGCGATGCCGGCCTCCACCTTGCTCTTCTGCCGGGCGATCCAGGCCGGATCCTGCAACGTCGCCACGCGCTTTCGCTCGAGGTAGATCGCGAGGCCGGCATCCGTGATGCCGTTGCCCAGCGCCTCGTCGCGGCGCACCTTGGCGCGGTCGAGGCCCGACGGCGGGATGAAGACGGGCGCTCCGAGCGGATCCAGATACTCGGCAATCACCGAGGAATCGTAGAGGGAGGTGCCGTCGTCGAGCACCAGCACCGGCACCTTGTTGAGCGGATTGAATCGAGGCACGGTCGAATCCGCGTTCCAGGCGCTTTCCTCCACGAGCTCGAACGGGATCTGCTTCTCCGCGAGGAGAATGCGCACCTTTCGCGCGTACGGGCTGGTTTTCGAGGCGAGGAGCTTCATCCCGGTTTCTCCGTGTCTGTCGTGGGCGGGCTCTGAGGGCTGCCGAGTATATCACCGCCCCCGCCACCGGCCTGACGCCGCGGGAGCCCATGATAAAATCGGCGCGATGTCACATCCCCTCACCGCGCTTTCTCCGCTCGACGGCCGCTACGCCGCGAAGACCCGGGCCCTGCAGGACCACTTCAGCGAGTTCGCCCTCGTGCGCTGCCGCGTGCGCGTCGAGATCGCCTGGCTGGAGGCGCTTGCCGCCGAGGCGTCGTTCACGCCCCTGGCGCCCTTCTCGCCAGCCACGCTCGCCGAACTGCATGCGGTGTCCGCCGGATTCTCGCTCGCCGACGCCGAACGCGTGAAGGCGATCGAGTCGACCACGAATCACGACGTGAAGGCCGTGGAATACTGGCTGCGGGAGCGCTTCGCCGCGAATGCGGAGGTGTCCTCGGCCGCCGAGTTCATCCACTTCGCCTGCACCTCGGAGGACATCAACAACCTCTCCCATGCGATCATGGTGCGGGACGGACTCGCGCAGGTCCTGCTGCCGGCGATCGACCCGATCATCGCGCGGCTGGACTTCCTCGCGCACGAGCATGCCGACCTGCCCATGCTCTCGCGGACACACGGGCAGCCCGCGACGCCGACGACGCTCGGCAAGGAAATGGCCAACGTCGCCGCGCGCCTCAAGCGCGCGCGTGCGAAGCTCGGCGCCGTCGAGATGCTCGGAAAGCTCAACGGGGCGACCGGCAATTTCAACGCCCATGTCGTCGCCGTACCCGGCGTCGACTGGCCGGCCTTCGCGCGCCGGTTCGTCACGGGCCTGGGAATCGCCTACAACCCGCTCACGATCCAGATCGAGCCGCACGATGCGCTGGCCGAGGCCTTCGACGCCCTCGCGCGACTCAACACGATCCTCCTGGACCTCGATCGCGACATCTGGGGCTACATCTCGCTCGGCTATTTCCGCCAGAAGGTGAAGGCCGGCGAGGTCGGTTCCTCCACGATGCCTCACAAGGTGAACCCGATCGACTTCGAGAACTCGGAGGGGAACCTGGGCCTCGCGAACGCGTTGCTGCGCCACCTCGCCGAAAAGCTCCCGGTCTCGCGCTGGCAACGCGACCTCACCGATTCCACGGTGCTTCGCAACATGGGCGTCGCGTTCGGGTATTGCCTGCTCGCCTATGACTCGTGCCTGCGCGGGCTCGGCAAGCTGGAGGCCAATCCGGATCGCCTCGCCGCGGATCTCGAGGGCTGCTGGGACATTCTCGCCGAACCGGTGCAGACCGTGATGCGCGCGCACCGCATCGAGGGTTCGTACGAGAAACTCAAGGAACTCACGCGCGGCAAGGGCGGCATCACGCGCGAGGAACTCCAGGCGTTCGTGCGCGCGCTCCCGCTGCCGCAGGACGCGAAGGACAGACTGCTCGGCCTCACGCCCGCGCGCTACATCGGCCTCGCGGCGCAACTCGCGCGCCAGGGCTAGGCCTCCCGGTCCGCAGGAGACCTGCCGGCGCTAGCCCGCCCGCGCGGAAGCGGCCGGTTTCTCGGCGAGCGTGCCCACGTCGCCGCACAGTTCCCCGCCCTCCTGCACGAGCAGCTTCCCGTAGCGCACCTTGCCGTTGATCCGTCCGGTCGCGTGCACCACGAGGCGGCCGCGAACGGTCAACTCGCCGTCGAAAGCACCGCGGATCTCGGCGACCTCGATATCGACGTTGCCACGGAAGGACCCGCTCTCGGCGATCTGGAGCGCGCGACTGACCATCGTCGCCTCGACCCGGCCCTCGACCACGAGCGTGTCGCAATCGTCGATCTCGACGCCTTTCAACTTGATATTGGGGCCCACGATGAGGCGCGAACCCGCGGTCTCCTCGGGACGGTTCGCGGGCTCCGGGATCGGCTGGACCACCGGCTGGGCCGGGGGACGCGGCACGGTGGACAGCGCGGGTGCCTGCGCGGCGGGCGTCGCCTGCGGGGACGGCGTACCGGGGACTCGCGGGGCATCCTTGCGGCCAAAAAGGCCATCGGGGTATCGCATCGGGATTCTCCTTCAATGGGTGAAGACGCCTTCTTGATCCATCTTTCGTGCCAACTGCGATCGGCGCGAACAAACCTTTAAAATCAAATGTTTGCACGAACCCCTTCCTCGCCTTGCCGCCGTGATGGGTCGGGCACGAGCGACAGGCTGGCGGCTCGGCGCAGGCAAGCTGTTGAATAGGCGGGCAATGCGGAAGTCTCTGCGGGGCGACTTCCTTGCAGGCCGGGCGGGACATGCGCCGGAACCTGCGAGAGGCTAGAATTCCCGAGGCGAATGCTCCGCCACCCCACCTCCCAAGGAGAATCCATGAAGAGACTCATTGCCGCTGCCGCCATCGCCCTGCTGACCGCCTCGGGCGCCGCCTTTGCCAAGGACGAGCCGAAGAAAGCCGCCCCCGCCGCCGAGAAGAAGGCGGAGGCGCCCCTCGACATCAACAGCGCCTCGCGCGACGAGCTGGTGAAGCTCAAGGGCGTCGGCGATGCCCGCGCGGACGCGATCATCAAGGGTCGTCCGTACAAGGGCAAGAACGAGCTGCTCGACAAGAAGATCGTCCCCGAGAACGTCTACAACGACATCAAGGACAAGATCATCGCGAAGCAGGACGCCGCCCCGGCACCGAAGAAGAAATAGCCGTCCGCACGGGACGCACAAGCGAAAGGGGCGGCCGTGGCCGCCCCTTTTTCATGGCCTGCGGAAGGTTTCAGGGCGCCGCGGTCTCGTCGCCATACTGGGGATTCATCCGCTCGGCCTTTCCCCCCATCTTGTTGAGCGCGCTGAGGTAGGCCTTCACCGAAGCCACCACAATGTCCGTGTCCGCGCCCATGCCGTTCACGATGCGCCCCTCCTTGGCCAGGCGGACCGTCACCTCGCCCTGCGAGTCCGTGCCCGAGGTGATGTTGTTGACCGAATAGAGCAGCAGGTCGGTGCCGCTGTGGACCATGTCCTCGACGGCCTGGAAGGCGGCATCCACCGGCCCTGCGCCACGCGCTTCGGCACGAAACTCCCGGCCCGCGTCCGCCATCACCACGCGCGCGAAGGGCTGCTCGCCCGTCTCGGAATGCGCCACGAGCGAGACGAGCTTGAACCGCTCGTGCTCGGGCGTCACGCTTTCGTCGGAGACGAGGGCCTGCAGGTCCTCGTCGAAGATCTCGCGCTTCTTGTCGGCCAGTTCCTTGAACTTGGCGAAAGCGGCATTGAGCGCTTCTTCCGAAGCGAGGGTGATGCCCAGTTCCGAGAGGCGCGACTTGAACGCGTTGCGCCCCGAGAGCTTCCCGAGCGTGAGCCGGTTCGCGCCCCAGCCCACGTCCTCCGCTCGCATGATCTCGTAGGTCTCGCGATGCTTGAGCACGCCATCCTGGTGGATGCCGGACTCGTGCGCGAACGCGTTTGCGCCCACGACGGCCTTGTTGGGCTGCACCGGGTAGCCCGTGATGGTCGACACGAGCTTGCTGGCGGGCACGATCTGCGTGGCGTCGATGCCCGTGCGACAGGTGAAGAGGTCCGCCCTCGTTCGCACGGCCATCACGATTTCCTCGAGGGAGGCATTGCCCGCCCGCTCTCCCAGGCCGTTGATCGTGCACTCGACCTGGCGCGCGCCATTCATCACCGCGGCCAGGGAATTGGCGACCGCCATGCCCAGGTCGTTGTGGCAGTGCGTCGACCAGACGGCCTTGTCCGCGTTGGGAACGCGCTCGAGAAGCGTGCGGAAGAGGTGCCCCCAGCGCTCCGGGATGCTGTAGCCGACCGTGTCGGGCACGTTGATCGTCCGGGCACCGGCCGCGATGGTCGCCTCGAAGATCCGGCACAGGAAATCCGTCTCGGACCGGACCGCGTCCTCCGCCGAGAACTCGACGTCGTCGGTGTACTCACGGGCAAGCTTGACCGCCTTCACCGCCGCCTCGAGCACCTGGTCCTCCGACATGCGCAACTTCAGCTTCATGTGGATGGGGCTGGTCGCGATGAACGTGTGGATGCGCTTGCGCTTTGCCGGCGCCACGGCCTCGCCGGCCCGGCGGATGTCGTTCTCGTTGGCGCGGGCGAGCGAGCATATGGTCGAGTCGTGCACCGCCTCGGCGACGGCGCGGATCGCCTCGAAGTCGCCGGGGCTCGCGGCGGCGAATCCCGCCTCGATCACGTCCACCTTCAGCTTCTCGAGCTGCTTGCCGATGCGAACCTTGTCCTCGCGGGTCATGGAGGCGCCGGGGCTCTGCTCGCCGTCGCGCATGGTGGTGTCGAATATGATCAGTTGGTCCTGCATGATGTTCTCCGGAACGGGGGATGGGATCTCGCCGTCCCTCGCTGCGGGAGGGCGGCGTCTCGACTGCCGAATTGGGGGGGGTGTATTTAGCGCGCGGGGCGCAGCAGCAGGCCGGGGCGGCCTGCCGCGAGGCGAAGCAGGTTGTCGGCGGGGAGCGCGACGGTATTCATGGAGCGACTATAGCACAGCGTCCCGATGCCGCAACTCAAGGCGCCGGGGGCGCGATTTCGCGTCCGGGCTTGGCCCCGGCCTTCAGCAGGATCGCGGCCAGGTCGTGCGAACCGTGCTCCTCGGCGATGTCGAGCGCGGTGAGACCGGCGTTGTCCGGGACGTTCGGATCGGCGCCTGCGGCGACGAGAACCTCGAGCGCCTCCCGGAAGCCCATTTCCGCCGCGAGTCCGAGCGCGGTCATGCCGCGCTCGTCCCTGCGCTCGAGCGTCGCGCCGCGGGCGATCATGAGTTCGATGGCGGGCAGGTTGGCCTCCTCGATCGCCACCATGAGAAGCGTGCGACCTCCCCCGACGGGCGTATCGGGCGGCGTCTCCAGCAGCATGCGCGACAGCGCGGTCACGTCGCCCGCCTCGATGGCTTCGCGGATGCCCCGGTACTGCTTCTCCTGGGCCTCCGTGCGGACGCGCTGGACGGCCCAGAGCACGTAGCCCGAAAAACCATACACGACCATGATGCCCCAGAGCACGTGCGACGGCTCGATGGAGATGAGCATGAGCGCCACCACGATGACGAGCGTCATCCAGAAAGGCACGGCCCTGCGCAGGTTGAGATCCTTGCCGCTGTAGAAGCGCACGTTCGAGACCATCGTGACGCCCGCGTAGACCGTGAGCGCGGCGGCGAACCACTTCACCTGCCCGCCCTTCACCTGGTAGTCGTTCAGCACCCAGATCATGCCCGCGACGAGGAGCCCGGCGGCCGGGCTCGGCAGGCCCGTGAACCAGCGCTTGTCGGCCACCGACAACTGCGTATTGAAGCGCGCGAGGCGCAGTGCCGCACCGACGCAGTAGATGAACGCCGCGATCCAGCCGATGCGGCCCATGTCGCGCAGCGCCCATTCGTACATCACGAGCGCCGGGGCGGCGCCGAAGGACACCATGTCCGCGAGGCTGTCGTACTCCGCCCCGAACGCCGACTGGGTTCCCGTGAGCCGCGCCACGCGCCCGTCGAGCCCGTCGAGCACGGCCGCCACGAAGATCGCGATCGCAGCCCGCTCGAAATCGTGGTTCATCCCCTGCACGATCGCGTAGAAGCCCGCGAACAGCGCACTCGTCGTGAAGAGGTTGGGCAGCAGGTAGATGCCGCGCTTGCGGAACGGCTCGATGAACGTGGGGCGCCTTCGCCCGCCCGGAGCGCTCATGGCCCGATCCTCAGGGACGCGGAAATTCGGCGAGCACCGTGGTCGTGGCCGACACCCGGTCGCCGATCGCCACGCGCGGACGCGAGCCCCGCGGCAGGTACACGTCGACGCGCGAGCCGAAGCGGATGAAGCCGTAGCGCTGGCCCCGGGCGAGCCGCTCGCCCTTGCCGACGTAGCAGAGGATGCGCCGCGCGATGAGTCCGGCCACCTGGACGCTCGTCACGTCGTGGCCGTCGGCGGTTCGCAGGTGCACGGCGTTGCGTTCGTTGTCCGTGGAGGCCTTGTCGAGGTCCGCGTTCACGAAGAGCCCCGGAAAGTACCAGACGTTCTCCACCGTGCCATCCACCGGCGAGCGGTTCGAGTGCACGTTGAACACGTTCATGAAGACGCTGATCTTCACGCAGTCGCGTTCCAGATAGGGATCCTTCGCGTCGCCCACCTGCACGATGCGGCCGTCGGCGGGCGAAAGGACGATCCCCCCGCCCGTCGGCACCTCGCGGGGCGGGTCGCGGAAGAACTGCAGCACGAAGAGGGCCGCCAGCCAGAACGGCAGCGACCACCAGCCCAGGAAGACGCTCGCCACCAGCGCGGCGAGCGTCGTCGCCGCGAGGTACGGCCAGCCCTCCCGGGCGATGATCGGGTGCGGATAGTGCGCCACGGCCCGGCTCCGCTAGTTCTTGCTCTGGTCGACGAGCTTGTTCTTGCGGATCCAGGGCATCATCGCCCGCAGCTTCTCGCCGACCTGCTCGATCTCGTGCTCGGCCAGCAGGCGGCGCTTGGCATTGAGCGTCGGCGCCCCGGCCCGGTTCTCGAGGATGAAGTCGCGGGCGTACTCGCCGTTCTGGATGCGGGCGAGGCAGTCCTTCATCGCCTGCTTCGCCTCGGGACCGATCACCTTCGGGCCCGTCACGTACTCGCCGTACTCCGCATTGTTGGAGATCGAGTAGTTCATGTTGGCGATGCCGCCCTCGTAGATGAGGTCGACGATGAGCTTGGTCTCGTGGAGGCATTCAAAGTAGGCCATCTCGGGGGCGTAGCCGGCGTCGACCAGCGTTTCGTATCCCGCCTTGATGAGTTCCACGATGCCGCCGCACAGCACGGTCTGCTCGCCGAAGAGGTCGGTCTCGGTTTCCTCGCGGAAGTTGGTCTCGATGACGCCGCCGCGCGTGCCGCCGATGGCGCAGGCGTACGAGAGCGCGACATCCTTCGCCTTGCCCGTGGCGTTCTGGTGCACGGCGATGAGCGCCGGCACGCCGCCGCCCTGCACGTAGGTCGAGCGCACGAGGTGGCCCGGGCCCTTCGGCGCGATCATGATGACGTCGACGTCCTTCGGCGGCTGGATCTGTCCGAAGTGGATGTTGAAGCCGTGGGCGAAGGCGAGCGCCGCGCCCTTCTTGAGGTTCGGGGCGATCGATTCGGCCCACACGGCGGCGTGGTTCTCGTCGGGCAGCAGGATCATCACGAGATCGGCACCCTTCACGGCGGCGCCCACGTCCTTCACGTCGAGCTTCGCCTTCTTCGCCTTGTCCCAGGAGGCGCCGCCGGCCCGCAGGCCCACGGTCACCTTGACCCCGGAATCCTTGAGGTTCTGCGCGTGCGCGTGGCCCTGGGAGCCGTAGCCGATGATCGTGACCTTCTTGCCCTTCACGAGCGAGAGGTCGGCGTCCTTGTCGTAATAGACCTTCATGTTCTGTTCCTCGATGTCTTTGAGCGTGAAATCAGGCTTTGAGCACCCATTCGCCCCGGCCGATGCCCGAGACGCCGGTGCGGACGGTTTCCAGGATCGCGCCCTTGTCGAGCGCCTCGAGGAAGGCATCGAGCTTGTCCGTGGTGCCGGTGAGCTCGATGGTGTACGACTTGTCGGTGACGTCGATGATGCGCCCGCGGAAAATGTCCGCCGTGCGTTTCATCTCCTCGCGATCCTTCCCGGCCGCGCGCACCTTGACGAGCATCAGCTCGCGCTCGATGTGGCGGCCTTCCGAGAGGTCGACCACCTTCACCACGTCGATCAGCTTGTTCAGCTGCTTGGTGATCTGCTCGACGATCTCGTCGGAGCCGGTGGTGACGATCGTCATGCGGGACATCGTCGCGTCCTCGGTGGGCGCCACGGTGAGCGATTCGATGTTGTAGCCGCGGGCGGAAAACAGGCCCGAGACGCGCGAGAGCGCGCCGGCTTCGTTTTCGACGAGGATGGAGAGGATGTGGCGCATGGTCGGTTGGGCTTTGGAGAGTCCCGGCCCGCCGCGCGGGGCGGCAGCCGGGGAGGTTCTGCGATTCGCGCCGGCCCTGCCGGCGCGCGGGCATCGGGGGCTAGAGGTCCTCGGCGAGAATCATCTCCGACATGCCCTTGCCGCCGGGCACCATCGGGAAGACGTTCTCCGTCTGGTCGGTGATGATGTCGAGGAAGACGAGCCGGTCCTTCAGCTTGAAGGCCTCGCGGAGGGCGCCTTCCACGTCACCGGGCTTGTCGACCCGCATGCCGACGTGGCCGTAGGCCTCGGCGAGCTTCACGAAATCCGGGAGTGCGTCCATGTAGGACTCGGCGTAGCGGTTGCCGTGGAAGAACTCCTGCCACTGTCGCACCATGCCCATGTAACGGTTGTTCAGGTTCACGAGCTTGACCGGCAGGTGGTACTGCTTGCAGGTCGACAGTTCCTGGATGCACATCTGGATGGAAGCCTCGCCGGTCACGCAGGCCACGTCGGCATCCGGGAAGGCGAGCTTCACGCCCATGGCGTACGGCAATCCGACGCCCATGGTCCCCAGGCCGCCGGAATTGATCCAGCGCCGCGGCTTGTCGAACCGGTAGAACTGCGCGGCCCACATCTGGTGCTGGCCGACGTCCGAGGTGATGTACGCGTCGCCCTTCGTGATCTCCCAGAGCTTCTCGATCACGTACTGCGGCTTGATGATCGCCGCCGTGCGGTCATATTTGAGGCAATCCTTGGCGCGCCAGGTGCCGATCTGGTCCCACCAGGCGGCAAGCGCCGTGGCGTCCGGCTTTTCCCTGGCCCCCTTGATCAGGGCCAGCATGTCGACCAGCACATCCTTCACGTGCCCCACGATCGGCACGTCCACGCGCACGCGCTTGGAGATCGACGAGGGATCCACGTCGATGTGCACGATCTTGCGGGTCGGGTTGCCGGCCGCGAAGTGCGAGGGGTTCCCGATCACGCGATCGTCGAAGCGCGCGCCGACGGCAAGGAGCACGTCGCAGTTCTGCATGGCCATGTTCGCCTCGACGGTGCCGTGCATGCCGAGCATGCCGACGAAGCGCTTGTCCGAGGCGGGAAAGGCGCCCAGGCCCATGAGGGTCTCGGTGCACGGGTAATCGAGCAGGCGCACGAGCTCCGTGAGCTCCGCGCTCGCCTCGCCGAGCACCACGCCGCCGCCCACGTAGATCATCGGGCGCTTGGCCTCGAGGAGCAGCTGGACGGCCTTCTTGATCTGGCCGCTGTGGCCCTTCACGACCGGGCTGTAGGAACGCAGGTGGACCTTGTCCGGATAGTGGAACCGGGCCGTCTGTGCCGAGACGTCCTTGGGGATGTCCACGAGCACGGGCCCGGGCCGCCCGGTCGTCGCGATGTGGAAGGCCTTCTTGATCGTGATCGCGAGTTCGTTCACGTCCTTCACGAGGAAGTTGTGCTTCACGCAGGGCCGCGTGATGCCGACCGTGTCGCATTCCTGGAAGGCGTCCTCGCCGATGGCGCGCGTGGGAACCTGGCCGGTGATGACCACCAGGGGGATCGAGTCCATGTAGGCCGTGGCGATTCCCGTGACGGCGTTCGTGACGCCGGGGCCGCTCGTCACCAGGGCAACGCCGGGACGGCCGGTGGCCCGGGCATAGCCGTCCGCCGCGTGCAGGGCAGCCTGCTCATGGCGCACGAGGATATGGTGGAACGCCTTCTGGCCGAAGATGGCGTCGTAGATGTGCAGGACCGCCCCGCCCGGGTAGCCGAATACGAACTCCACACCCTCTTCCTTGAGGCAGCGGACGACGATCTCGGCGCCCGTGAGGGTTTCGCCGGTTTCCGCGAGCGGGGGGAGCTTGAGTTCCATAAGGCCTTGTAATTTCGCGAGGTTTTGAAGGGGAACCTAGAACATTAGCCGGGCGGTCCCGATTGGTCAAGCCGCATTCGGGATAAGGCCCTTACCCCGCGTCGGCGGGCCCGCACGGGCCCTTTGCTATAGTCGCGGCCAGCGGGCGGAAACGGCCCGCACCGGGAAGGCGCCGATGGCGGCGCTCCCCGGGGAGGAGCCCCCCTGGCCACCAGAAAAGAACTGTCGGATTTCCTCGCCTCGGTCGAACGCCGCGCCTTCAAGCAGTGCGTCTTTTCCGTCCAGGACGACGAGGCGGCGCTCGACATCGTGCAGGACACGATGCTCAAGCTCGCGGAGAAATACGCCGACCGGCCGCCCGCGGAGCTGCCCCTGCTTTTCCAGCGGATCCTGCAGAACGCCATCCGGGACCACTACCGGCGGGGAAAGGTGCGCTCCACCTGGACGACGCTCCTGTCGGCGCTCGGGCTGGGGGGCGAGGACGACGACGCCGACCCCCTCGAGTCCTTCGAGATCGAGGACCTGGGCAACGTCCCGGCAGGGCCGGCGGAGCGGTTGGAGCAATCCCAGGTCATGGGACTCATCGAAGATGCCGTAAAGGCGCTACCGGAGCGTCAACGCCAAGCCTTCCTCCTGCGTTATTGGGAAGAGTTGGATGTCAGTGAAACCGCCAAGGCCATGGGTTGTTCGGAAGGCAGCGTGAAAACGCACTGCTCCCGGGCAACCCACGCACTGGCGAAAGCCCTGAAAGCGAAGGGTGTAAGCCTATGAACGAAAAAGAGTTTGGCGCAAGGATCCGTCCCTGGCTGGAGCGCACCGCCGGCGAGACCGGCGAACTTCAGGCCACCCGGCTGAAGGCCGCGCGCCTGCGGGCGCTCGACGCCTACCGCGAACCGGTCCGCCTCTTCGGATTGGTGAGCGTGGGAGCCGGCACGGCACAGACGCTCAAGTACGGAGTCCTCCAGCAGGTATTGCTGTGGCTCCCCTTGGTTCTTCTTTTGGCGACCCTGGCCGCCAAGGTGCTCAACCCGGAAGTGGACATCGGCGAACTGGACGCGCAGCTCCTCACGGGCGAGCTTCCCATCGATGCCTTCCTCGACAAGGACTTCGACGCGTGGCTCAAGAGCGCCTCCGGCGACTTCTGACCGCGGGCCTCGCGGCGCTCGCCTTCGCGGTTCTCCCGGCCGTGGCGTCGGCGCCCAAGGACGCGTCCAAGGAGTTGCCCAAGACACCCCCGACCCCGTGGGGCCACCTGGCGCCGCAGGACCGCGCTGTCCTGCAGCCCCTCCAGAAGGACTGGGACAAGCTTCCCGGCTACCAGCAGCAGCGCCTGCAGTCGGCGGCCCGCCAGTATCCGAAGATGCAGCCCATCCAGCAGGAACGCTTCCAGGAACGCATCCGCGACTGGGCCTCGATGACGCCGGCGCAGCGCAAGGCCGCCCGCGAGACCTTCCAGGGCATGAAGAAGCTGCCCCCATCCAAGCAACACGAGCTTCGCGAACGCTGGCTGGAACGGCGCGCCGCGCCGGAAGCCCCGAAGCCCCCGCAGTGAAGGTGCCGGACGACTGGCACTCGCCGGGGCTGGCGCGACGGTTCGCCTGCGCGATCTACGAGCTGCTCATCCTGGCCGCGCTGGTGCTGGTCGCGGGCTTCCCCTTCCTTGCTTTCATCGGCGATGCGACGAGCGGCTGGCGGAGGCACCTGATGCAGGCCTTCGTGCTTGCCGTGGTCGGCGCCTATTTCGTATGGTTCTGGACCCACGGCGGCCAGACCCTCGCGATGAAGACTTGGCGGATCCGCCTGGAATCCCTGGAGGGCGGCCCGGTGACTCGGCCTACTGCGATCCGTCGCTACCTGTTCGCCCTGGCCGGGATTGCCGCGCTGGGCGTGGGCTTCCTCTGGGCATTCCTCGATCGCGACCGGCAGTTCCTGCACGACCGCCTTGCCCGCACCCGCCTGTCGGCCTCGGGCCCCGCGCGGCCCTAGCGACGCTCGGCCTGGGCGATCCCGGCCGCCGCGATGGCCAGGAAGATCGCGGTGGGCAGGCCCGCCGAAAGCATCGACGGCCAGTCGTTCAGCAGGCCCACGTGCGAGAAGAGCCGGCCGGCGAAGTGAAAACCCAGCCCGAGCAGGATGCCCAGCACGATCTTGGCGCCGGTGCCGGCCGCCCGCTGCGGCTGGATGGCGAACGGGATGGCGAGAACCATCATCACGATCGCGGCCACCGGGTAGAGCACCTTCTGCCACAGCGCGATCTCGTAGCGCGTCGTCTTCTGGCGGTTGTCGCGCAAGTGGTCGATGTACGAGGCGAGGTTCATCACGGACATGCGCTCGGGCACGATCTTCAGCACCGACAGGATGTCGGGCGTCAGCACCGAATTCCACGTCGCCTTCGGCAGGCGCTCCAGGATCGCGCGCTCGCCCTCGAACCGCGTGAGTTCCACGTTCGCGAGGCTCCAGCGGTTGCGCCCCTCGTAGATGCCCTTCTCCGCCCGGCTGATGGCCGTGAGACGGTAGGAGGCATCGAACTCGTAGATCTTCATGTTGAGCAGGGTCGTGTCCGCCGTGACGTCCTGGATGTTCACGAAGCTGCGGTCGTCCTTCACCCAGAACCCGGAACGGAATTCGCGGGCCACGATGGAGGTGGTGGCCTTCAGCCGCAGGCTCTTCGCCGCATCCTCGGCGTAGGGCGCGACGAACTCGCCCACGACGGTCGTCGCAAGCGCCACCACGATCCCTGCGCCCGCCACGTTCAGGGCAAGTTGATTCATGGACATGCCCGAGGAGCGCATCACCGTGAGTTCGGACTGCTCCGACATGCGCGCGAGGGCGAAGAGCGTGCCGATGAGCCCGGCGGCCGGCATGAGGACGTGGGCATGGGAAGGCAGCGACAGCAGCACGTAAGCGATCATCGCCGTGAGCCGGTAGTTGCCCCGGCCCAGGTCGTCCAGTTCCTTGATCAGGTCGAAGAAACCGAAAAGCGCGAGGAGCGCCGCGAGCACGAACGCGCTCGTGGTGAGGATCTCGCGGGCGAAGTAGCGAAAAAGCATCGCGCCTTCAGGCGCCGGACTTGAGCCTTGCCAAGGCGACCAGGCACAGGATCCAGGCCCAGAGCAACAAACCGAAGGCGACGAAGGGGATGTGCCGGTCCGGCACGAACCGCGGCGTCACGAGCCGAACGAAGCGCGCGACCGGCGAGGTGATGATCCGGAAGATCTGGAATACCACGTTCGCGTCGCGCCTGGCGCCCGCGAAAATCGCCACGAGACCCTGGCCAAGATAGGCGAATCCCGCCACTTCCAGGAGCGCCTTGATGGCGCGGATCAGCAGTTCGGGTTCCATCGATCGAGGGGACAGGAAAAGAAAAGGGCCCACGCCGCTTGGCGTGGGCCCCATTGTGCCACGGTGCTCCGGGACTCAGGTGCCCCGGGTATCGATATCGCCGGCCAGGTTCGGGTAGCGAACGTGGTCAACGAGTTCCTGGACCTCCTTGTCGGGAGCCGGCGTGAGCAGGCTCACCACGAAGATGGTCACGATGCCGACGGGAACGCCGAACATGCCCGCCGAGATCGGATCGAGGCCGAACCACTTCTGGATCGGGGTCGTGCCGAACCACTGGATGAACGTCGGGTAGGTGTGGACCATGTAGTACAGGCACACGCCCAGTCCCGCTCCGATGCCGGCGATGGCGCCCCACTTGGAGGCGCGCTTCCAGAAGATACCCATCACCAGCGCCGGGAACAGCGCGGACGCCGCCATCGAGAACGCCGCTCCTACCAGGAACAGGATGTTTCCGGGCTTGAGCGAGGTCACGTACGCCGCGATGATGGCCACGCCCAGCAGCAGGAACTTGGACACCGTGATGCGAACCGCCGGCGAGGCGTTCGGGTTGATCATCTTGTAGTACAGGTCATGCGACAGCGCGTTCGCGATGGTGAGCAGCAGGCCGTCCGCGGTCGAGAGCGCCGCAGCGAGGCCGCCGGCCGCGACCAGGCCCGAGATCACGTAGGGCAGGCCCGCGATCTCCGGGGTCGCCAGCACGATCAGGTCACCGCCGATCACGATCTCGGCCAGCTGCACGATGCCGTCCTTGTTGATGTCCGTGATGTTGAGCAGTGTCTTGTCTACTGACTGCCATGCGTTTACCCAGGTTGGCAACTCGGCGAATTTCGATCCAACGACCAGCGTGTACACGTCGAATTTCGCCAGGACCGCGAGCGCGGGCGCCGTGAAGTACAGCAGGAAGATGAAGAAGAGCGACCAGAACACCGAGACACGCGCCTCCTGGACCGAGGGCGTCGTGTAGTAGCGCATCAGGATGTGCGGAAGCGCCGCGGTGCCGAACATCATGCAGAAGACCACCCCGATGAAGTTGAGCCGGGTCGTATCGCGGGCAGCCTCGTCCTTGCCCGGGAAAGGTGTCGCGTGCGGTTGCGGCGGGCCGGTACGGCCGGACGCTGCTCCCTTCTCCGCCGCCCATTTGGCCTTGGCCGCATCGGGCGTCGCCGGGAACTCCTTGAGCGCCTTTTCCGCCGCATCCACTTCGATCTTGGACGCCGCGGCCGTCTTGAGGTCCTCGACCTTTTTCGACAGGGCGTCCTTCTCGGCCTGGTAGCTGCCCGGCAGGCCCTTGATCTTGTCGTCAGCCGCCTTGGCGCGGTCGGCGAAGATCTGGCGGACGGCCTTCTCGCCCGGGTCATTCGTGAGCACCTTTTCGCGCTCCGTCACGCGCTCGAGCACCGTGCCATAGACCATCTGCGGGATCGGGATGCCCGTGTGTTTCACGGAGAGCCAGACCACCGGGATCATGTAGGCCACGATCAGGATGATGTACTGGGCCACCTGCGTCCACGTGACGGCCTTCATGCCGCCCAGGAACGAGCACACCAGGATGCCGGCAAGACCCACGAACACGCCGATGCCGAATTCCAGGCCCGTGAAGCGGCTGGTGATGATGCCGACGCCGTAGATCTGCGCGACGACGTAGGTGAACGAGCAAAGGATGGCTGCGATGACGCCCATCGAACGCACGATGTTCCCGCCGTAGCGCGCCCCGAGGAAGTCGGGAATCGTGAACTGGCCGAACTTGCGCAGGTAGGGCGCGAGGAGCAGCGCCACCAGCACGTAGCCCCCGGTCCAGCCCATGATGAACGACAGGCCCTGGAATCCCGTGAGGTAGAGCGTGCCGGCCATGCCGATGAAGGAGGCCGCGCTCATCCAGTCCGCGCCGGTCGCCATGCCGTTGAAGAGCGCAGGGACGCGCCGTCCGGCGACGTAGTACTCCGCGACCTCCAGCGTGCGGCTCATGATGCCGATGCCCGCGTAGAGCAGGATCGTGAAGAACAGGAAGCAGTAGCCGAGCCACTTGTTCGGCACGCCCATCTTCTCGGCGATGGCGAGAATCACGACGAAGGCGACGAAGCCCCCGGTATAGAAGGTGTAGTACTTCTTGAGCTGCTGGGTGAAGGACTTCTGGCTGACGGCCATTATTCGATCTCCCCTTCGTGAACGCCGTGTTCGTTGTCGTAGCTGCGCATCTTGAGTGCGTAGAAGCCGATGATGGCGACGTAGACGATCAGCGAGCCCTGGGCGGCCATGTAGAACGAGAGGGGCCATCCGAACATCTTGATCTCCGCCAACGGGATCGCGAACCAGATCACGACGAACGTCGCGATGAACCAGATCACGAGCAGGATCGCCGTGAGCCGCAGGTTCTTGTGCCAATAGTCGATGTGATTCTGCGTCAGTTGCATCGAGTCCTCCTTTTGTCAGCCGTTCCAGACACGCGGAGGGCGCAAGACCCGGCCGGGCCTCGCTCGCTGCTCTGGCGCCCCGCGCTCCCTCTCACGGGGAGTCCGAGGCGCCGGCCGCTTGTTCTTCTTGGGTACCCTCCTCCTTAACGTGCCGGATGCTACGGCCTTCGTCCAATACCCGGCAATAGGGGGAAACCCTAACCCTCGGCCGGCGGGAGGCGATCGGGTCGCCGGGCGCCCAGGGTGGCCTTCACCAGCTCGGCCACGGAATCGACCGCCAGCTTTTCCATGATCCGTGCGCGGTGGGCCTCGACCGTCTTGATCGAGATCGCCATCTCCTCGGCGATGATCCGGTTCACCTTGCCAGCGACCACCCGCTCGAGCACCTCGCGCTCCCGCTGCGTGAGGGTGGCCAGGCGTTCCGCACGTTGCCGGGACTGCATCCTCTCGCCGCGGGACGCGGCATCGCGCCTGAGGCATTCCCCGACGAGCTCGACGATCCTCTTGTAATCGAAGGGCTTTTCGATGAAATCGATCGCCCCGCTCTTCACGGCGTGCACCGCCTTCGGCACGTCCGCCCGGCCCGACAGGAAGATCACGGGCATGTCGATTCCCGCCTCCCGGAGGTAGACCTGCAGCTCGAGGCCGCTCATCCCCGGCATGTACAGGTCGAGGATGAGGCATCCCGGCACCTCGGGCCGGTAGGCCTTGAGGAAGCTGCGGGCATTCGGGAAGGCCTCGGCGCGGATCTGGTTCCGGCGCATCAGCCAGACGAGCAGTTCGCGGATCGACTCGTCGTCGTCGATCACGTAGACGGTCGGTTCGACGGGGTTCAAGCGGGGCCCTTTCCGGCGGCGAGCGCCTTCACGCGTTCGAGCAGTTCGTGCGTCGAGAACGGCTTGGTCAGGTACTCGTCGGCACCGGCCGCCAGGCCGTTCTGGAGGTCCTGGCGACCG
This sequence comes from Betaproteobacteria bacterium, assembly GCA_016711875.1. GTDB lineage: Bacteria > Pseudomonadota > Gammaproteobacteria > Burkholderiales > Usitatibacteraceae > FEB-7. Next base: position 153,326 of record JADJSD010000022.1, read on the forward strand.
CCCTTGGCGGTGAGCAGCAGGATGCGCATGCCGGCCAGGGCGGGCTCGGCGCGGATGAACCGGCACACCTCGAGCCCGCTGCGGCGCGGGAGCATCACGTCGAGGAGCGCCACGTCGGGCCGGAAAGCGGTGAGAACGCCGAGCGCCTCCTCGCCATCGCGGGCGACCCGCGTGTCGAAGCCCGCCTTGCGCAGCAGGAACTCGAGCGACAGCAGGATGCTGGACTCGTCTTCGGCGATCATGACGCGGGCGGGCCCGGGATGCGGATCAACCATGGACCGCTAGCCGTTCCCCGGGCGCCGCCACCGGCAGGATGAAGTAGAAGACCGAACCGCGGCCCACCTCGCTCTGCACGCCCATGCGCCCGCCCAGGTGCCCGACGATGCGCCGGCAGATGGCGAGGCCCAGGCCCGTCCCCGCGGGCTTCTCGGTCATGGGATCGCCGACCTGGCGGAATTTCTCGAAGATCACGTTCTGGTGCTCGGGACTGATGCCGACCCCATTGTCCGCCACTTCCACCCGGACGGTGCTGCCGTCGCCCGCCAGGCGCACGATCACCTTGCCGCTGCCCGGCGTGCAGAACTTGACCGCGTTGGAGAGCAGGTTGAGCAGCACCTGCATCAGGCGGTCCCGGTCGCCCAGCACCAGCGGCGAGGGCACGAGCCGCGTCTCGAGCGCGACGCCCTTCGCCTTGAAAAGCGCGCTGGTCGCGCTCACCGCGTCCGCGACCACCTCGCGAAGGTCCAGCTCCTCGCTTCGCCACTCGGCGAGCCCCGATTCGAGCTTCGCGAGGTCGAGCACCTGGTTGATGAGGCGCGTGAGGCGCTCCGATTCCTTGATGACGAGCCCGAGGAAGCGCTGGCGCTCCGCGGCATCGAGATCCGGGGTGTCGTGCAGGATCTCGGAGAACGCGCGGATCGACGTGAGGGGCGTGCGCAGCTCGTGCGTCACGGTCGAGATGAAATCGTCCTTCAGGCGGTCGAGCTCCTTCAGGCGCTCGTTGGCCCCCTGGAGGTCCCGGGTGGCCGACTCGAGCTCCGCCTGCTTTTCCTCGAGCCGGTGGCTGTAGGCGAGCAGCTGCGAGGCCTCGTCGATGATGGTCATCACCTGCTCGATCTCGAGGGGCTCCTCCTGGGCGACCGTGGCGACCATCGTGCGCGCGGAGGCCGCGCCGATCGTTCCGGCCAGCTGGAGCTCCGCGAACCGCACCAGGTCGCGATCGCCTTCCAGCTCGTCGATGCGCTCCACCCCGCGATTCTTGGCGTAGGCCGCGAAAAGCTCGGCGGCTCGCGCCGGACCGAGAAAGCGGCCCACGAGCGCCTGCAGCGCCGAGGACGAGGTGGCCCCGCGCCAGCGCGAGCCGGGCTCGCCCGTCTGGCGGAAGACGTCCACGAATAGCGTCGCCTGGGCATGCTCGCCGGCGCGCTGGCTGCCGAGCATCGAGACGAGCACGTAGGCGCCCACGTTGAAGATCATGCTCCAGAGCATCGCGTGCGTCGTGGCGTCGAGGCCCGCGAGCCCGAAGAGCTGCGTGGGCTTGAGCAGCTCGATGCCCCACGGCCCCCGCTCGAGGAGCTCGACCGCGAGCCAGTCCGACTTCGCGAAGGCGGGCAGCATCAACGTGTAGAACCAGACGACGAAGCCGGCCGTGAGGCCCGTCAGTGCCCCGCGCGCCGTGCCCCCCTTCCAGTAGAGTCCGCCGATCACGGCCGGTGCGAACTGCGCCACGGCCGCGAACGAGATGAGGCCGATGGAGACGAGCGCGTACGCCTCGCCGGCCAGCAGGTAGTAGAAGTAGCCGCCCATCACGATCGCGACGATGGCCGCCCGGCGGATGTCGAGCAGCAGGCTCGAGATGTCGCGCTGTTCCGTGAGGCGGAAGATCCGGACCCGCAGGAGGATCGGCATCACGAGGTTGTTGCACGCCATGGTCGACAGGGCGATCGTCTCGACGATCACCATGCCGGTGGCCGCGGACAGGCCGCCGATGAACACGAAGAGCGCGAGCCCCTCGTTGTGCATCGCCATCGGGAGGGTCAGCACGAACGTGTCCGCGTCGACGCCGCCTTCCGGAAAGCGCAGCAGGCCCCCGAAGGCGATCGGCAGCACGAACACGTTGATCGCGAGGACGTAGAGCGGAAAGGCCCACGCCGCCCGCTTCAGGTGCCGCTCGTCCGTGACCTCGATCACCGCGACCTGGAACTGCCGCGGCAGGAACACGAAGGCGAGCATCGAGAGCACCGTGAGCCAGGCCCAGCTCGCGTAGCCGCCCGCGGCCCCGCCGAACGGTGCGAGGAGCACGTCGAGGTCCGGCCGGCCCGCCGCCCGCGTGAAGATGTCGCCGGGCCCGGCGTACATGAAGAACGTGACGTAGACGCCGACCGCGATGAAGGCCACGAGCTTCACGAGGGACTCGAAGGCGACCGCCGCGACCATGCCTTCGTGCCGCTCGGCGGCGTCGAGCTGGCGCGTGCCGAAGGCGATGGCGAAGAGCGCCATGAAGAGGGCGACGTAGAAGGCGGTGTCCTGCATCACCTGCAGGGAGCCCGCCGGCGGGGGCATCACGATCTGCGGGTACTGCAGGAGCACCTGGAAGCTGGTCGACACCGCCTTCAGCTGCAGCGAGATGTACGGCAGGATCCCCACCACCGCGATGACGGTGACGAGCCCGCCGAGCAGGGCGCTGTTGCCGTAGCGCGAGGAGACGAAATCGGCGAGCGAGGTGGTGCGCGTGAGCCTCGCGATCCGGATCATCTTGCGCAGCACGAACCAGCCCACGAGCAGCAGCAGCGTCGGCCCGATGTAGATCGGCAGGAAGCCCACGCCGTCGGTGGCCGCGCGCCCCACCGAGCCGTAGAACGTCCAGGCCGTCGCGTAAACCGCCAGGGACAGGCTGTAGACCCAGGGGTTGGCGATGATCGATCGCCCGGCGAGCGCCCGGCGGTCCGCGTACCACGCGATCGCGAAGAGGAGCCCGATGTACGCGAAGGAACTCGCGACGATGAACCAGCCTTCGAGCACGCGTCCCCCGCCTAGCCGCGACCCTCGATGACCGCCGCCGCCAGCGCGATCACGAGCGCCCAGGCCGCGAAAAGGTAGGCATACATCACGGGCACGCCGAAAACGGTCTGGCTCACGTTGAACAGGGCGAGCATCGGGTAGTTGAAGAGGAAAAGGCCCAGCAGGAAGAGGCAGGCGATGCGGTGGGCGCGCGTGATGGGCTTGTCCATGGCGTTCTCGGCGGGGGAACCCGCGTTCCGCCCGTAGTAGAGAGCGCCGCGCCGGGCGTTGTCAACGCCCGCGCCGCCGTCAGGTGAGCCAGCGGCTGGCCCCCGAGAGCCCCAGGAGCCGCCCGGCGGTCGGCGCGCCGATGACCGGGGCTTCCTCCAGCACCCGCAGCATCAGCTGGGCGGTGGCGAGGCAGTCCGCGATGGCCCGGTGCCGGAAGGCGACGGGAATGGCGAACTGCTCGAGCCAGGCATCGAGACCCTCGAGGCGGCTCGCGTATTTCGGCCAGGCGAGCGGCGCGATGTCGGCGAGGTCGAGCCAGGGGCGCTTGAACGCGACGCCGAGGTGGTGGTCGATGGCGCGCTTCAGCATGATGGAGTCGAAGGGCGCGTGGAAGGCGACGAGCGGATCCTTGCCCACGAAGGCGAGGAAATCGGCGAGCGCCGCGTCGGGCGCCTCGCCCTCGGTCTGCTCGGTGCCGCCGATGCCGTGGACCTCGATGTTCTCGACGGAACTGGGGGCGTCCTGGCGCAGCACCGCCTCGAAGCTGTCGGCCAGGTCGATGGCGCCGTCGACGACGGCGAGCGCGCCCACGGCGATGAGCGCATCCCGGCCCGCATCGAGGCCGCTCGACTCCACGTCCACCACCACCCAACGACCGGCCTTGGCCGGCCGGGACGGGTCGTACTCGCGCAGCGATTTCCAGTGCCGCAGGCGCTCGCTGACCGCCGGGTCGAGCGAGGGGCGAACGCCGCGGAACGGCCAGAAGGCGGGAGCCAAAGCGAATGGGCCTAGAGCTGGTAGTCGAGCGCGACGCGATTCTGGAGCTTGCGCGCCTGCCGCAACGTCTCGCGCAGGATGCGGCGATCGAGGCTGTTGAGCGTGTCCGGATCGATCCGGTTGGGCTCCGTCGTGCCCAAGCCTCGCTCGAGGCTGTCCTGCGAGCGCAGGCGCAGCATCTGCACGAACTGGAAGGCGTCGATGGCGGTGGCCACGTCGTCCTCGCTCATGCGGATGCGCGGGCCCGCGCCGCGCAGGCGCTCGACCGTCGAGACCGCCGCGACGCCCGAGGAGAGCGCCAGGATCCGCGCGCAGTCCACGAACGGCCGCGACACCTGCCGCTTCAGGTCGATGGTGCCCCCCTCGTCGTTCTCGACCACGATGTCACCGAAAAGCCCCAGCGGGGGGCGCACCTGCAGTGCGTTCGCCGCCATCTGGCGCAGGAACGCCGGCCGGTCCTTCACCTTGCCGAGCAGGAACTCCCGCAGGCGATCGACGAGGGCGGCATCGCCGTGGAGCGCGCGGAAATCGAAGAAGATGGTCGCGTTGAGGAGCGCCTCCGGGTCCGCATTGCGCATCCAGTCGTCGAAGCGGTCGAGCCATTCCGGCAGGGCGAGGCACCACTGCGGGTTCCTCGCCATGATGTTGCCCTTGCACAGGGGGAAACCGCAGGCGTCGAGCGTGCGGTTCACCTCGTCGGCGAAGGCGAGCAGCTTCGCGCGAAGCGCCTCGCGCTCCCCGGCGGGCGGGTCCGGGAAGATGATGGCGTTGTCCTGGTCCGTGGCGAGGGTCTGTTCGTTGCGTCCCTCGCTTCCCAGGCCCATCCAGCAATAGCCGACCGCCGCCATGTCGTGGTTTCGCCCGGCCAGTTCGAGGGCGCGCTCGGTCACGGCATCGTTCAGCGCCGAGACGAACTGCGTGATCTGCTCCGAGGCGACGCCCTGCGCGAGCATGGCGGTGCCGAGCCCGCGCACCTCCCGGGCGGCGAAGGCGAGCGCATCGACGGTGCCGGACTGCGCGATCTCCTTGCGCAGCCCCTGCATCGAGAGCCGCTGCAGGCCGAAGAGATCGCGCTCGGAGATGACGCCGGCGAGCATCTCGCCCTCGAGGACGAGGAGGTGGCGGAACCCGCGTCGCGCCATCAGCTGCGCGGCCTCGCTGAGCGCGGCCGAGGCGGGCAGCGACGTGGGATTCCTCGTCATGACCTCCTCGACGGGCCGATCGAGGGACTGGCCCGCGAGCGCCACGCGGTCGAGGACGTCCGTCTGGGTGAAGATGCCCGCCGGGCACCCGTCCGCGTTCGTGAGGACCACCGAGCCGATGCGGCGCGCCTTCATGAGCTCGAGCACCTCGCGCACGCTCGCGCCCTGCGGCAGCGTCACCGGGGCGCGGCGAAGCGCCGTGCGAAGGGGCGAGGCCATCGTGAGCTCGTTGGCCGCCCGTCCGGCGTAGGCCTCGCGCGTGCCGCGCGTCGACAGTTCCAGCAGCGCCGCGAGCCGCTTCGTGCAGTAGGCGCGGAAGGGCGCGCTCGATTCCAGCGCCTGGTTGAACGCCCCCTCGTCGAGCACGTAGAGGAACGTGTCGCTCGCCGCCGTGTAGCGAAGGCGCGTCGGTCGCCGCGCGATGAGCGCGCCGACCGGGAAGCACTCGCCCTCCGTGAAGGTGCCCGCCAGGTTGTTGAGCGAGACGCCCGAGGTTTCCTCGGCCTTCACCGCGCCGCGCTGGATGATGAAGAGCGCGTTGATGGGCCCGCTCTCCGGCGACAGGATGGTGGCCTCGCGCGCGAAGTAGCGCAGCTTGAGCGCGCCGGCGAGGCGCTCGAGGGCATCCTGCTGCATCGCGTTGAACGGGGCGTGGCGCCGCAGCACGTCCATCGTGGCGGCGAGCAGCAGGGGCGGGGGCGGTCGGGAGCTCATGCGCGCGAGTCTTGCACGATGCGGCCCGGCGGGGATGACGGCCGTCAAAAGAAAAGGGGACGGGGCACGCCCCGTCCCCGCCGGGCCCGCGGTTCCTACATCGATTGCTTCAGCTGCTCCAGGATGGCCGGGTTCTCCAGGGTGGAGATGTCCTGCGTGATTTCCTCGTTCTTGGCGAGCGCCCGCAGCAGCCGGCGCATGATCTTGCCCGAGCGCGTCTTGGGCAGGTTGTCGCCGAAGCGGATCTCCTTGGGCTTCGCGATGGGGCCGATCTCCTTGGCCACCCAGTCGCGCAGTTCCTTCGCGAGGGCCTTGGCCTCCTCGCCCGAAGGGCGCGCGCCCTTCAGGACCACGAACGCGACCACCGCCTCGCCCGTGAGGTCGTCCGGGCGGCCCACAACCGCGGCCTCCGCCACGAGCTTCGTGTTGGCGACCAGCGCCGACTCGATCTCCATCGTGCCCATGCGGTGCCCGGAGACGTTCAGCACGTCGTCGATGCGACCCATGATGGTGAAGTAGCCGGTTTCCTTGTCGCGAACCGAGCCGTCGCCGGCGAGGTAGAGCGTGCCGCCCAGCTCCTCGGGGTAGTAGCTCTTCTTGAAGCGCTCCGGGTCGCCCCAGATGGTGCGGATCATCGAGGGCCAGGGGCGCTTCACGACGAGGATCCCGCCCTGCCCGTTGGGCACGTCGTGGCCGACCTCGTCCACGATGGCGCACATGATGCCCGGCAGGGGCAGCGTGCAGGAGCCGGGCTTGAGCGGCGTCACCCCCGGCAGCGGCGTGATCATGTGGCCGCCCGTCTCGGTCTGCCAGAAGGTGTCCACGATCGGGCAGCGCGAGCCGCCGACCGTCTCGTAGTACCACATCCAGGCCTCGGGGTTGATCGGCTCGCCGACGCTGCCCAGGATGCGCAGGCTCGAGAGGTCGTACTTCTTGGGCAGGTCGCCGCCGGCCTTGATGAGCGAGCGGATCGCCGTGGGCGCCGTGTAGAAGATGCTGACCTTGTGGTCCTGGATCATCTTCCAGAAGCGGCCGGCGTCCGGGTACGTGGGCACGCCCTCGAAGACGACCTGCGTCACGCCGGCGGCCAGCGGGCCGTAGGTGATGTAAGTGTGGCCGGTCACCCAGCCCACGTCGGCCGTGCACCAGTAGACGTCGGTCGGCTTCACGTCGAACGTCCACTTCATGGTGAGCAGCGCGTGCAGCAGGTAGCCGCCCGTCGAATGCTGCACGCCCTTGGGCTTGCCGGTGGAACCCGAGGTATAGAGGATGAAGAGCGGGTGCTCCGCGTTCACCCAGGTGGGCTCGCAGTCCTGCGCCTGGCCCTTCACCACCTCGGCCCACGTCCTGTCCCGCGGCGCCGTCATGGAAACGGGCGAACCCGAGCGCTGGTAGACCACCACGTTGCGGATCGTCTCGCAGCCGCCCATGGCGATGGCCTCGTCGACCGCCGGCTTGAGGGGGATTTCCTTGCCGCCGCGGAACTGGCCGTCCGCGCAGATCACCGCGCTGGCGCCGCCGTCGCTGATGCGCTCCTGCAGGCTCTTGGCCGAGAAGCCGCCGAACACCACCGAGTGCGTGGCCCCGATGCGGGCGCAGGCCTGCATCGCGATCACGGCTTCCACGGACATCGGCATGTAGATGAGGACGCGCTCGCCCTTCTGGATGCCGAGGGCCTTCAGGCCGTTGGCGAACTCGCAGACCCGGTGGTAGAGCTGCTTGTAGGTGACCTTCGTGACCTTGCCGTCGTCCGCCTCGAAGATGATCGCGATCTTGTCGGGCTGCGTGGCCAGGTGGCGGTCCAGGCAGTTGTACGAGGCGTTCAGCTCGCCGTCGTGGAACCACTTGTAGAAGGGCGCGTTGGATTCGTCCAGCGTCTTCGTGAACGGCTTCGACCACAGCAGGTTCTCCCGCGCGAGCCGCGCCCAGAATCCCTCGAAATCGCGCTCGGCCTCGTCGCAGAGGGCCTGGTAGGCGGCCATGCCGGAGACGTTGGCCTGCTTCACCATCGCCTCGGACGGCGGGAACATCCGCGTTTCCTGCAGCACGGATTCGATGTTCGACATGTCGGTTACTCCTCCTATCGTTCTCGGTCTTCGGATGCGCGGGCCTCGCGGCCCGCCTCTCGTTCTGGGCATCGGGGCTTGTCCCGCCCCGGGTCTTTTTTTATAGCACAGCCCCCTCGGCCGGCGCGCCCGTCGCCCCCCGGGAAAACCCTGACGGAGGCAGCCAGTCTGATATCTTATATAAGACTGTTGACGCACTGCAGCAACTGGTGCTAGCGTGGATTCCACCACCGGCGGCTGACAGCCGGCTGACGCGCCCGCCCCACCTCCCGGGAGAACCCATGAACGCCCCCCTGCCCCTCGCCAACGCCGCGCCGGCCGCCCCGGAGATCCTGGGCGACTACTGGCCCGGGATCCAGATGTACTACCCGCCGGTGAAGTACGCCCCGTCCCTGGGGATCTACGAGGACCTCGAGCAGGCCGCGCAGCGCTTCAAGAAGCACGCCTGGAACACGACCTCGCACACCCTGCTCTTCGACCTGGAGGACGGCTGCCGGCAGAAGGAGATGAGCCGGGAGCTCCTGCGGCGCGAGCTGCCGAACCTGCCGCGCAAGCGCGAGGTGCAGATCGCCGTGCGCATCAACCCGTTCCGCACGGACGAATACGAGAAGGACCTCGCGCTGGTGCGCGAACTCGCCGACTACTTCGACGTCGTGATGCTCGCCAAGGCGGGCGAGGCCTACGGCGCCCCGGAGATCCGCGACCTCTCGGCCGTCCTGGTGGGCCTCAACCACCGGATCACCATCCAGCCCATCATCGAGCACCCCAAGTCGCTCAAGATCGCGCCGGAGCTGATGCAGTATCCGACCGTGAAGCACGTCGTCTTCGGGATCCACGACTTCTCCAAGGCGATGGGCATCCACATCACGCCGCGCCACTGGACGGAGGAACTCAAGTTCTACCTCCACGACATCCTTTTCGAGGCGCGGATCGCCGGCAAGGGCGTCATCGGCGGCGTGGAGACGCTCATCGGCCAGTCGACCATGCCGGAGAACTTCGTCGAGCCCGACGACGTGCGCCGCTGGCTCGACCTGCACGGCGACGAGGAATCGCGCGTCGTCTACCGCCATGCCTGCGAGGAGGCGTCCCTCGGGCTTTCCGGCAAGCAGGTGATCCACCCGTCCCACATCCACCCGTGCAAGGTGGCCTTCACGCCCTCGCCCACGGAAATCCGGACGAAGATCGCCATCCTCAAGGCGGCGGTCGAGGCCGATGCCCTGCTGGGCGGCGCCATCAAGTTCCAGGGCGAGATGCTCGACCCGCCCATGTTCGGCAAGGCGCTGCAGACGCTGCTGCGCGCCCATGCGCTGCACGCCCTGTCGGCAGCCGACACGGAATTCGCGATGGACGTGCTCAAGCGACTGCCGGCGCAGGTGGTGCGCGAGAACTGGCCGTACGGGGTCATCCTGTGAACGCCCGCACCGCCGCCTTCACGCCCTTCCCGGCCTGGCAGTGGTCGATCCCCGCCCGCCTCAACATCGGCGTGGCCTGCACGGACGCGCACCTGGGCACCGCGGCGGCCGAGCGCGTCGCCATGATCGTCGAGGACGACAGCCTGGGCACGAGCGCCATCACCTACCGCGAACTCGCCGCCCGCACGGACCGCTTCGCGCAGCTGCTGCGCGACCTGGGCATCGCGGCCGGCGAGCGCGTGCTCATCCGGCTGCCCAATTCCATCGATTACCCGACGGCCTTCCTGGGGGCGATGAAGCGCGGAGCGGTGAGCGTGCCCACTTCCACGCTGCTCACGGCCGAGGAAGTCGAGTACCTCGCCCACGATTCGGGCGCCCGCGTCATCGTGATCGACAAGGCCGCGTGGAGCACGATGGGACCGAAGCTCGCGGGCAAGGAATCGCTCAACTACGCGCTCCTCTCCGGCGCCGGCGAAGTGACGCAGTTCCCGGGGTGACGGCGATCGACCTGGAAAGCGCCCTCGCCGCCATCGGCGCGTGCGAGCCGGCCGCGGACACCGCCATCGACGATCCCGCCTACCTCGTCTACACCTCGGGCACCACGGGCTATCCCAAGGGCGTGCTGCACGGCCACCGCTCGCTCGTCGGGCGCACGCCGGCGGCCACCTACTGGTTCAGCTTTCTCGAGCACGGAGACCACGTGGGCGACTCGCCCGCGGGGCAGGGCGACCGCATCGTCCACTCGGGCAAGTTCAACTGGACGTACGTGCTCGGCTCGGCCCTCATGGACCCGCTCTTCCACGGCAAGACGGTCATCGCGCACGAGGGGAAGAACGACGCCGAGACCTGGCCCCGGCTCATCGCGAAGCACGGCGCCACCATCTTCATCGGCGTGCCCACCATCTACCGCCAGATCCTGCAGAAGACGGCCTTCACGAAGGCGGACGTGACGACGCTCCGGCATTGCATGAGCGCGGGCGAGCACCTCTCCGACGAGGTCTTCGGCCTCTGGAAGGACCGCTTCGGCCTCGACATCTTCGAGGCGGTGGGCATGAGCGAATTCAGCTACTACCTTTCGCAGAGCAAGTTCCGCCCCATCCGGCCCGGCAGCGCGGGCTTCCCGCAACCCGGCCACGACATCCGCCTGCTCGACCCGGAGACGCTCGCGGAAGTGCCGGCCGGCGAGGAGGGGATGATCTGCATCCCGGAATCGGATCCCGGACTCTTCCTGCGTTACTGGAACCTCGAGGAGGAAACGGCGAAGCTCAAGCACGACGGCTGGTTCTTCACCGGCGACTACGCGCGTTACGACGCCGACGGGTACCTGTGGTTCCTGGGCCGCAAGGACGACATCATCAAGAGCTTCGGCTACCGCGTCTCGCCTTACGAGGTCGAGCGCGTCCTCAAGGGCCACCCCGCCGTCGCGGACTGCGCCTGCGTGGGCGAGGCGGCCGGCAAGGACAAGCTGCTCGTGGTGGCCTACGTGATCACCCACCCGGGGCGCGGCGTGGCGCCGGACGAGCTGCTCGCCTACGGCAAGGAGCACCTCGCGGCGTACAAGGCACCCAAGGCCGTTTACCTCGCGAAGGACTTCCCGCGCACCAAGAACGGCAAGATCCTGCGCCGGGACATTTCGCCTGCCATCGCGACGTCACGCTCGACCGGGTAGAATCGCGCCTCCGCCGGATCCGGCCTTACCCGACAGTACCCTTCCGACCATGGCCCCTCCCGCCCGCCCCCCCCGCCATCAGTCCCTGCGGACCCTGGGCAACTTCATCTTCTGGACGCGCTGGCTGCAGGCGCCGCTCTACCTGGGGCTCATCGTCGCCCAGGCCGTGTACGTCTTCCATTTCTGGGTGGAGCTCGTGCACCTGGTCGAGGCCGCCTTCGGCAACAAGGCGGCGCTCGGCGCCCTCATCGAGAGCGTCGGCTACAGCCTGCCGGAGATCAAGGACGCCGCCGGCACCGTCATCGGCCACGCGCCGCCCAAGTTCAACGAGACGGTCATCATGCTGGTGGTGCTCGCGCTCATCGACGTGGTGATGATCTCGAACCTTCTGATCATGGTGATCGTGGGCGGCTACGAGACCTTCGTCTCGCGCCTGGACCTGCAGGGGCATCCCGACCAGCCCGAGTGGCTCTCGCACGTGAACGCCTCGGTGCTCAAGGTGAAGCTCGCCACGGCGATCATCGGCATCTCCTCGATCCACCTGCTCAAGACCTTCATCAACGCGGCCAACTACACCGACAAGGTCCTCATCGCGCAGACGGCGATCCACATCGCCTTCCTGCTCTCGGCGATGGCCATCGCCGCCTGCGACCGGATCATGCCCCACGGGCCGAAGCCGCCCGCCCACTGACGTAGGCCTTGCGTCCCACGGCCTTCGCGCCGGCCTTGACCTCGCGCAGGCCGGCCGGTCCCCCGCCGTGGGATAAAATTGATCTCTCGCCGCGCCCCCGCGACGCCCCCCGGAGCACCCCGCCATGGCCACCATCCGCAACGAAGACCTCATCCAGTCCGTCGCCGACGCGTTCCAGTACATCAGCTACTACCACCCCGCCGACTACATCCGCGGCCTCGCCAAGGCCTACGAGCGCGAGGAGTCCCCGGCCGCGAAGGACGCGATGGCGCAGATCCTCATCAATTCGCGCATGTCGGCGGAAGGTCACCGGCCCATCTGCCAGGACACCGGCATCGCCATCGCCTTCGTGCGGGTCGGCATGGACGTGCGCTGGGAAGGCGGCATGACCCTCCAGCAGATGGTCGACGAGGGCGTGCGCCGGGCCTACACCGACAAGGACAACCCGCTGCGGGCCTCGGTGCTCTCGGATCCGGACGGCAAGAGGAAGAGCACCGGCGACAACACACCCGCCGTCGTGCACGTGGAGCTGGTCCCCGGCGACAAGCTCGACGTCATCGTCGCGGCCAAGGGAGGCGGCTCCGAGAACAAGAGCAAGTTCGCGATGATGCTGCCCTCCGATTCGATCGTGGACTGGGTGCTTTCCGTCGTCCCGACGATGGGCGCGGATTGGTGCCCCCCCGGCATCCTCTCGCTCGGCGTCGGCGGCACGCCGGAAAAGGCGATGCTGCTGGCCAAGTGGGGGATGATGGATCCCATCGACATCCAGGACCTCATCGCCCGCGGTCCGAAGAGCCGCGCGGAGGAACTGCGCCTCGAGCTCTACGACAAGGTGAACGCGCTGGGCATCGGCGCGCAGGGCCTGGGCGGCCTCACCACCGTGCTCGACGTGAAGGTGAACGACTACCCGACGCACGCGGCCTCCAAGCCCGTGGCGCTGCTGCCCAACTGCGCCGCCACGCGCCACCAGCACTTCGTGCTCGACGGCTCCGGTCCCGCGGTCTTCACCCCGCCGGACCTTTCGGACTGGCCGAAGCTCGCGCTCGACTTCAAGACGAGCCGCCGAGTGAACCTCGACGCGCTCACCAAGGCCGACCTCGCCACGTGGAAGTCAGGCGAGACGCTTCTCATCTCCGGCAAGCTCCTCACCGGGCGTGACGCGGCCCACAAGCGCCTGGTCGACATGATGGCCAAGGGCGAGCCGATGCCCGTGGACTTCACCAACCGCTTCATCTATTACGTCGGCCCGGTGAACGCGGTGCGCGAGGAGGCCGTGGGTCCCGCGGGCCCGACCACGAGCTCCCGGATGGACAAGTTCGTCGAGCCGATGCTCGCGAAGACCGGTCTCATCGGCATGGTGGGCAAGAGCGAGCGCGGCCCGGTGGCGATCGAGTCCATCAAGAAGCACGGCGCGGCCTACTGCATCGCCGTGGGCGGCGCGGCCTACCTCGTCTCGAAGGCGATCAAGAAGGCCCGCGTCGTCGCCTTCGAGGACCTCGGCATGGAGGCGATCCACGAATTCGAGGTGGTCGACATGCCCGTGACCGTGGCCGTCGACGCCGGCGGCAACGCCGTGCACAAGACCGGCCCCGCCGAATGGCGCGCGAAGATCGGGAAGATTCCCGTCGTCGTCGCTTGAACCCCCGGCCGTGACCCGTCCCGCCGTCGGCCGGGCGGGTTCGTCCGATGCGCTGTGGCTCGCGCGCTTCGCGTGCGAACGTCGCCCCGTCTTCGTCGTCGCCGAGTCCGCGCAGGACGCCGAGCGCCTGCGCGAGGAGATCGCGTGGTTCGATCCCTCCCTCGCCGTGCACCGCCTGCCGGACTGGGAGACCCTGCCCTACGACCCCTTCTCGCCCCACCCGGATCTCGTCTCCGAGCGCCTCGCGACGCTGCATGAGTTCGCGGCCGGCCGCTGCGACGTCGGCATCATCCCGATCACGACGGCGCTGCAGCGCCTGCCGCCGCGCTCGTACCTGGCGGGCCGCACGTTCTTCCTGAAGCAGAAGACCCGCCTCGACCTCACCGCCCTGAAGGCCCAGCTCGCGCTGGCCGGCTACGCGGCGGTGCAGCAGGTGATGGTGCCGGGGGAATTCTGCGTGCGGGGCGGCCTCGTGGACCTCTTCCCCACGGGCAGCAGCGTGCCCTACCGCCTGGATCTCCTCGGGGAGGAGATCGAGTCGATCCGCACCTTCGACGTCGACACGCAGCGCTCGATCTTCCCCGTGCCCGAGATCCGCCTGCTGCCCGCGCGCGAATTTCCGCTCGACGACGAGGGCCGCGCGCGCTTCCGCGCCGCCTTCCGCGAACGCTTCGAAGGCGACCCCACGCGCAGCCGCGCCTACAAGGACATCTCCAACGGCGTCGTGCCGGCCGGCGCCGAGTGCTACCTGCCCCTCTTCTTCGAGTCCACGGCCACCCTCTTCGACTACCTGCCCGCGAACGCCGCCTGCGTCCTGCACGAGAACGTGCCCGGCGGCGCCGAGGCCTTCTGGCGCGACCTGAAGAGCCGCTGGGAATTCCTGCGCGGCGACCGCGACCGCCCGCTCCTGCCGCCTGCGGACCTCTACCTGTCCGGCGAGGAGTTCTTCGTCGCGCTCCAGCCTTTCGAGCGGACGGACCTGCGTCGCGCCGCCGCCGGCCCGGCGCCCGCGGGCGTGCCGGTGCTCGCGGCCACGGAGCCGCCACCCGTGGGCGTCGACCGCCGATCGCCCGAACCCCTGCGCCCCCTGGCCGAATTCGCCCGCGGCTTCGACGGTCGCGTGCTCGTCGTGGCCGAAGGCGCCGGACGGCGCGAGACGATGCAGGACTTCTTCCGCGAGCACGGCCTTCGCCCGGTGGCGGTGGACGACTGGTCCGCGTTCGCCGCGGGCGGCGATGCGCTCGCGATCACGCATGGCCCGGTAGCCTCCGGCTTCGTCGCGGCCGCCGAGGGACTCGCGGTCCTCACCGAGGCGGAGCTCTACCCCACGCAGGTGCGCCAGGGACGCCGCCGCGACGCCCGCGCGAAGTCCACCGCCGAGGGGATGCTGCGCGACCTCGCCGAGGTGAAGGAAGGCGACCCCGTCGTCCACAGCCAGCACGGCATCGGCCGGTACATGGGCCTCGTCACGATGGACCTGGGCGAGGGCCCGACGGAGTTCCTGCACCTCGCCTACGACGGAGGCGACAAGCTCTACGTTCCGGTCGCGCAGTTGCACGTCATCAGCCGCTACACCGGCGCCTCGCCCGAGGACGCGCCCGTGCACCGGCTCGGCAGCGGGCAGTGGGAGAAGGCGCGCCGGAAGGCGGCGCAGCAGGTGCGCGACACGGCCGCCGAGCTCCTCGACCTCTACGCCCGCCGCGCGGCCCGCAAAGGCTTCGCCTTCCCGCTGAAGGCGCAGGACTACGAGGCCTTCTCGGCCGGCTTCCCTTTCGAGGAGACGCCCGACCAGGCCCAGGCCATCCAGTCGGTGGTCGCGGACATGACGGCCGGGCGCCCGATGGACCGGCTCGTCTGCGGCGACGTGGGCTTCGGCAAGACGGAAGTCGCGATGCGCGCTGCCTTCGTCGCCGTCGCCGCCGGCAAGCAGGTGGCGATCCTCGTGCCGACGACGCTCCTGGCGGAACAGCACTTCCAGAACTTCAGCGACCGGTTCGCCGCCTGGGCCGTGAAGATCGCGGAGCTCTCGCGCTTCCGGAGCCCGAAGGAAATCGCCGCCGCCGTGGCCGGCCTCGCGGACGGCACGCTCGACATCGCCATCGGCACGCACAAGCTGATCCAGAAGGGCGTGGAGTTCAGGAACCTCGGCCTCGTGATCATCGACGAGGAGCACCGTTTCGGCGTGCGCCAGAAGGAGGCGCTCAAGCGCCTGCGCTCGGAGGTGGACGTGCTCACGCTCACCGCGACGCCGATCCCCCGCACACTGGCCATGTCGCTCGAGGGCCTGCGGGACTTCTCGGTGATCGCCACGGCGCCGCAGCGCCGGCTCGCGATCAAGACCTTCGTGCACCCGCATTCGGCCGGCCTCGTGCGCGAGGCGGTGATGCGGGAGTTGAAGCGCGGCGGCCAGGTCTACTACCTCTGGAACGAAGTCGAGACGATCGAGAACCGGCGCGAGAGCCTCGAGGCGCTGCTGCCCGAGGCGCGCGTCGCCGTGGCCCACGGCCAGATGCGCGAACGCGACCTCGAGCGCGTGATGCGCGACTTCTACCACCAGAGAGCCAACGTGCTGCTGTGCTCGACCATCATCGAGACAGGCATCGACGTGCCCACGGCCAATACCATCCTCATCGACCGCGCCGACCGATTCGGCCTCGCCCAGCTGCACCAGCTGCGCGGCCGCGTGGGCCGCTCGCACCACCAGGCCTACGCCTATCTCCTCACGCCGCCCGACGAGGCGCTCTCCGCCAACGCGAAGAAGCGGCTGGAGGCCATCCAGATGATGGAGGACCTGGGGGCGGGCTTCTACCTCGCCATGCACGACCTCGAGATCCGCGGCGCCGGCGAGGTGCTGGGCGATTCGCAGTCCGGCGGCATCCACGACGTGGGCTTCGCGCTCTACAGCGAGATGCTCGAGCACGCGGTGAAGTCCCTGAAGAGCGGCAAGGAGCCGGATCTCTCCCGCCCGCTCGCCGTCGCGACGGAGGTCAACCTGCACGCGCCGGCGCTCCTGCCCGAGGACTACTGCGGCGACGTCCACGAGCGGCTCGTCATCTACAAGCGCCTCGCCAGCGCGCAGGTCCCCGAGGACCTCGAGCGCCTCACCGAGGAACTCGTCGACCGCTTCGGCAGGCTTCCGGACCCGGCGCGCGTCCTCGTGGAGTGCCACCGGCTGCGCATCCTCGGGGCGCCGCTGGGCGTCCAGCGCGTGGACGCGAGCGCGAGCGGCATCCTCATCCAGTTCGTCCCCGACCCGCCCGTCGACGGCCGGCGCATCATCGCGCTCGTGCAGTCGGGCAATCGCTACCGGCTGCCCGGCCCCGACCGCGTGCGCATCGAGGTGCGCATCGAGGACCTCGCCGCCCGCGCGGCCGAAGTGCGCCAGTTCCTGAAGCGGCTCGCCGCGCCATGACCGGCTTCCACCTCGTCGTGCAGGCACCGGAGATCGCCACGGGCGACCTGAAGGCCCTCGCCCGGCTGTGTTCGGGCCGCGAGATCCGGCGCATCACGGACGAGGCCTTCCGCATCGAAGGGGCCGACCCCTCGACCCGCGAGGCCGTGGCGGCCCATGGCGAGCGCGCGAATCTCGACTGGGGATTCGTGCCGGACGGCCGCCGCCTCGCGGATTTCGGCCTGCTCGCCATCGACATGGATTCCACGCTGATCACGATCGAGTGCATCGACGAGATCGCCGACTTCGCGGGCCGCAAGGCGGAGGTGGCGGCGGTGACGCGTTCGGCCATGCGCGGGGAGATCGACTGGCCCGAAAGCCTTCGGCGCCGCGTCGAGGCGCTCGCGGGGCTGCCCGAGTCGGTGCTCGAGCGCGTCTGGCACGAGAGACTGCGCTTGACGCCCGGCGCCGAACTTCTCGTGGCGGCGGCGAAGCGCTCGGGCCTCGCGACCCTGCTCGTCTCCGGCGGCTTCACCTGTTTCACCGACCGCCTGCGCGATCGGCTGGGGTTCGACGAGGCCTGGTCGAACGAGCTGGTGATCGAGGACGGGCGGCTGGCCGGCCGCGTCACGGGCCCGCTCGTGGATGCCGGGGGCAAGGCGTCCCACGTGGCGCGGCTGCGCGGGGCGCTCGCGATCGGGAAGGACCGGGTGATCGCCATCGGCGACGGGGCCAACGACCTGGCGATGATGGCCGAGGCCGGCACGAGCATCGCGTTCCACGCCAAGCCTGTCGTGCGGCGCGAGGCCACTTACGCCCTCAGCCACTGCGGGCTCGAGGGCGTGCTCGCGCTCTTTCCCTAGCGGCCCGGCGTCCGGGGGCGCGGAAAGTAGGCGTAGCCCGTCGTGCCGACGCGGGCGTCCTCGCGATCCTTCTGCGTCTCGAGATCCTGCGGCTTGTCCCACCAGGTCGCGCGATTGCGCGCGCGCTGGGACTTCAGCTCGGGTTGGCCGTCGAGGAGGCTGCGCAGGAACTGGGTGGCTTCGGATTCGTAGCCCATGGAGGGTCCCGTGAAGGCGGCGCCGGCAGTCGGGCCGACGCACGGACTTTAGCACGGTCGCCGGGCCGGTTTGCCTCTCGAGACGGCAGGGGAGGATAATCGGCCGCGATGCGCCTCACCTATCCGCGTTCCTTCCTGTCGCTGCTGCTCATCGGGTTCTCGATCGTGGCCGCGCCGCTCGTGCTCGCGCTCTTTTCGAACGCGGTGTCCTTCGAGCGGCTCGCCGCCCTGTCCGAGCAGGCCGTCCTGTCGGCCGTGAAGGTGACCCAGGCGAGCCGCGCGCTCACGACGAACCTCGCGTCGCTGGAGCGATCCGCGCGCCAGTACGCCGTCGCCGGCGAGCCGCCCTTCCTCGAGGCCTGGCGCGACAACCGGGCGACCTTTCTCGGCACGCTGCGCACGCTCGAGGAGATGCCGCTTTCCGGCGCCCAGCGCGCCGAGGCCCGGCGGATCGCGACGCTCGAGGGCGAGCTCGCCACGATGGTGGAGAAGTCCGCGCCCACGGCGGAGCTCTCGATGCAGCTCGGCGCGGGCTTCGCGACCCTCTCGGAGCGCACGCAGGCGCTGGTGAGCCTGGGCGACGGCGTGATCGACGAGGGCATCGAGCGCCTTCGCGCCCAGGCGGAGAAATCGCGCGCGGCCGTGTTCTGGCTGATGGTGGCGATGATCCCGACGGTGGTGCTGCTCATCGCGAGCTTCACCTTCCTCATCGCGAAGCCCATCAACCAGGTGAGCGCGAGCATCAAGCGCCTGGGAGACGGCGAGTTCGGCCGTCCGATCGCGATCGAGGGCCCGGGCGACATGGTGCGCCTGGGCGAGCAGCTCGACTGGCTGCGCGAACGGCTCGTCGCCCTGGAGGCGCAGAAGACCCGATTCCTGCAGCACGTCTCCCACGAACTGAAGACGCCCCTCACGGCGCTGCGCGAGGGCTCGGACCTGCTGTCGTCCGGCGTCGTGGGCAACCTCAACGCGGACCAGCGCGAGATCGCGCAGATCCTCCAGGAGAACTCGATCGAGCTGAGGAAGCTCATCGAGGGCCTGCTCAACTACAGCGCGGTGGACGCGCAGGCCTCCTACCTCGAAGCCCGGATCGTGCAGCTGCGCGACGTGGTGAAGCGCGTCGTGAACGACCGCAAGCTCGCGATGGTGGCCAGGAGCATCCGCGTCGACTTCAACTGCGAGACGGTCACCGCCTACTGCGACGAGGAGAAGATCCGCGTGATGCTCGACAACCTGCTCTCGAACGCCGTGAAGTACTCGCCCGAGCGGGGCCTCGTCAGCGTGAAGCTCTACAAGGACCGCGGCGAGGCGGTCTTCGAGGTGGCCGACGAAGGGCCCGGCATCCCGGCGGAGGAACGCGACAAGGTCTTCGAGGCGTTCTATCGCGGCACCGATGCGCCGATCTCGGCCGTGAAGGGCAGCGGCCTGGGACTTTCGATCGTCAAGGAGTACGTGACGCTCCACAAGGGCCGCGTGGAGGTCCTGGACGGGCCCGGCGCCCGCTTCCGCATCCGCATCCCGAGGAAGCGCGAAAGCGAGGAGGAGGCCGCATGAGGAAGCTGCTCGTCGCGCTCGCGGTGTCGGCGCTCGCCGCCGGCTGCGCCACCTCGCCCACCTCGACGCCGATCTTCTCGCGCGCACCGGCGACCCCGAAGCTCTCGCCCGCCGACCAGTTGCTCGCCGCCCTCGCGCGGGTGCGGGCGATGGACGACGTGGCGCTCGCGAACGAGGTCGCCCGCTCGCGTGGCGCCGCGGACACCGCGCCCTCCGACCTCGCCAACCTCGAGGCGGCCCTCGCCCTCGCGGTCTGGCCCGCGGCCGAGGACGCCGAGATCCTGGCACGGCTCACCCCGGTCCTCCGGGAAACGCCGCCGTCGGCACCGGAAATGCGGGCGATGGCAGGGTTCTTGCAAGGCTTGGTGCTCGAACGCCGGAAGCTCCGCGAGAGCGCTACGGCGGCCGCCGCGAAATCCCGCGACGACCGCCGCGAAACCCTCGCCCAGAAGCAGCGGGCCGACGCCCAGCAGGAACGGGCCGACCGCCTGCAGCAGAAGCTCGAGGC
The DNA here is from genome assembly GCA_016711875.1 of Betaproteobacteria bacterium. Classification (GTDB taxonomy): domain Bacteria; phylum Pseudomonadota; class Gammaproteobacteria; order Burkholderiales; family Usitatibacteraceae; genus FEB-7. The sequence continues at coordinate 173,240 of JADJSD010000022.1, forward strand.
GCTCACCAACCTGGAAAAGAGCCTCTCGAACCGCAAACATGCTGACGATCCCGCTCGCCGCCCCCGCTAGGACCCCCGCCACCCCGATGCCGACCCCAGGAGATGCGACCCTGTTGCTGGTTGACGACGATCCGGACCTGCTCCGGCTCCTGTCGATCCGGCTCAAGGCAAACGGCTACGCCGTCCACGCCGTCGACAGCGGGGCGCGCGCCCTCGCGGCCATCGGCGCCGCCCGCCCCGACCTGGTGCTCACCGACCTGCGCATGAACGGCATGGACGGCATGGCCCTCTTCCACGAGATCCAGGCCTCCTATCCGGGCCTGCCGGTGATCATCCTCACGGCGCACGGGACGATCCCGGACGCCGTGGCGGCCGTGAAGCGCGGCGTCTTCGGCTACCTCACGAAGCCCTACGACCCCGACGAGCTCCTCGGCCAGATCCGGCGCGCCCTGTCGCTGCACGGCGGCAAGGTGCGCTCGGGCGCCGGCCAGCTCTGGCGCGACGAGATCGTCACCCGCTCCTCGCTCATGGAGGACCTGCTCTCCAAGGCCCAGCGCGTGGCCGCGAGCGACGCCAGCGTCCTCATCCAGGGCGAGAGCGGCACGGGCAAGGAACTCCTGGCGCGCGCCATCCACCGCTCGAGCAACCGGGCGAATCACCCCTTCGTCGCGATCAACTGCGGGGCGATCCCCGAGACGCTCCTCGAAAGCGAGCTCTTCGGCCACACCAAGGGGTCCTTCACCGGCGCCATCGCCGACCAGCGCGGCCTGTTCGTCGCGGCTGACAAGGGCACGCTCTTCCTCGACGAGATCGGCGACATGCCGCTCGCGCTGCAGGTGAAGCTCCTGCGGGTGATCGAGACCCGCGAGGTACGCCCCATCGGCGCCTCGCGCTCCATCCCCTTCGACGTGCGCATCATCTCGGCCACCCACCGTGACCTCGCCAAGGAGAAGGACTCGGGCGGCTTCCGCGAGGACCTTTTCTACCGGTTGAACGTGGTCGGCCTGCGCCTGCCCTCGCTCGCCGAGCGCACCGAGGACATCGCCCTCCTCGCCCGCCACTTCCTCGAGAAGCTCGCCTCACGCTACGGCCGCGAGAAGCCGGCCTTCGCCCCGGACGCCCTGGAGCTGCTCGCCAAGGCGCGCTGGCCGGGCAACGTGCGGCAGCTCTTCAACGTGGTGGAGCAGTCCGTGGCGCTGTGTCCGACCGAAATCATCCCCGCCGTCTTCGTCGAGCAGGCGATCCAGGTCGAGATGCACGAGATGACTTCGTTCGAGGACGCGAGAAAGCGCTTCGAGCGCGACTACCTCACGCGCCTCATGAAGCTCACGCGCGGCAGCGTCACGCAGGCGGCCCGACTCGCGCAGCGCAACCGCACGGAGTTCTACAAGCTGCTGCAACGCCACGGCATCGACGCCTCGATGTTCAAGGGCGAGGCCAAGTAGCGCGATTTTCCCCGTCACTCTGTCGCCGATTGGCGACAAGGTGCATTTCCGTCAAATCAAGGAGTTACAGCTGTAACCCGCATTCCCGTCGTTGCCGAGCGACGCAGTTCGTCGGACCCCGATCCCCTCCCCTGGGGCCGGAAATTGCTAACCGGCTGATTACAAAGGGAACGGTGGACTTGGCATCGACCTTGCAAGACAGTTCATTGAGGTACGTCGCCGTTCGGAGGAATCAGATCCCGGCGACGGGACCAACGAGTGCGCCTTGTGGGGCAGGTTCTCCTGCCCCTTTTTTTTGCTCGTTTCCGGCGTGTTCCGGGTGGGTTAGTCCGCCTCGTCGATCCAGGCCATCTGGATGGCCTCGAGGATCTTCTCCCCGCAGCGCCCGGGCTCGTCGTCGAACCCCTCGAGCCCCATCACCCAGTCGCGAAGGTCCGTGAACCGGACCGTCCTCGCGTCCACGTCCGGCAGCTTGTCGGCGAGCGCGATGGCGATCTCGCGCGAATCGGTCCATTTCATCGGTTCCTCCGGAGGGCTGGCGTCAGCGCTTGAGTTCGGACGCGTGGTTGATGGTGTAGCGCGGAATCTCGACGGTGAGCGCCGTGGTGCCCACCCGGGCCTGGCAGGCGAGCCGCGAGGTCATCTCGAGCCCCCAGGCCTTGTCGAGGAGGTCGTCCTCCTTCTCGCTCGCGCTCTCGAGCGCGCCGAACCCCTCGCGCACGATCACGTGGCAGGTGGTGCACGCGCAGGATTTCTCGCAGGCGTGCTCGATCTCGATGCCGTTCGCCAGGAGCGCGTCGCACAGCGTGACGCCGGGCTCGACCTCGAGGACCGCGCCCTTCGGGCTCAGGGGGTCGTGGGGCAGGACGGTGACGCGAGTCACGAGGTGGGTACCTCGCCGATGTGCCGGCCCGCGAGCGCCCGGGCGATCGTGCGGTCCATGCGCCTTGCGGCGAACGATTCGCTCGCCCGGTTCACCGCTTCCACGGCCGATTTCACCGCACGCGGGTCCGTCCCCTGGGCGGCGCGCTCGAGGCTGGCGGCGCGGGCCTCGAGGCTTTCGCGCTCCGCCGGCGAGAGGAGATCCCCGTCCGCGGCGAGGGCGGCGCGCAGGGCCGAAAGCATCGCGGCGGCCTCGACCTGCTGCTCGGCGAGGAGGCGCGCATCGCGGTCCGCCTGCGCGTGGTCGAACCCTTCGCGCAGCATGCGGGCCACCTCGTCGTCGGTGAGCCCGTACGAGGGCTTCACGACCACGGACGCCAGGACACCGGTGGTCTTTTCCTGCGCGGAGACCGACAACAGGCCGTCGGCATCCACCTGGAAGGTGACCGCGATGCGTGCCGCGCCCGCGACCATCGGCGGGATGCCGCGCAGTTCGAACCGCGCGAGCGAGCGGCAATCGGACACGAGTTCCCGCTCGCCCTGCACCACGTGGATCGCCATCGCCGACTGGCCGTCCTTGAAGGTGGTGAATTCCTGCGCGCGCGCCACGGGGATCGTCGAGTTGCGCGGGATGACGCGCTCGACGAGCCCGCCCATCGTCTCGAGGCCCAGCGACAGCGGCGTCACGTCGAGCAGGAGCCAGTCGTCGTCGGCCGAGCGGTTGCCCGCGAGCGCGTTGGCCTGGATGGCGGCGCCGATCGCGACGACCTGGTCCGGGTCGAGGTCCTTGAGCGGCTCCCGCCCGAAGTAGCTTTCGACGGCGCGCTGCAGGTGGGGCATGCGCGTGGCGCCACCGACGAGCACGACGCCGTCGACGTCGGCCGGCTTGAGGCCCGCGTCGCGAAGCGCCTTGCGCGTGGGGCCCAGCGTCTTCTGCACGAGCGCGGCGGTGATGTGCTCGAACTCGGCGCGCCTGAGCTTCAGGTGCATCTGCTGGCCCCACGAGAGCGTCACGTCGGCACCCGCCTCCTCCTGCGTGGAGAGCGCCTCCTTCACCTGGCGGGCCGCGACCAGCAGGCGGCGAGTGTCCTTGCCCGAGGCGTCGGCGAGCCCGTGGTGCACGCGCCAGTGCACGGCGATGGCCTGGTCGAAGTCGTCCCCGCCGAGCGCGGAATCCCCGCTCGTCGAGAGCACCTCGAACACGCCGCGGGTGAGCTTGAGGATCGACAGGTCGAACGTGCCCCCGCCCAGGTCGAAGATCGCGAAGGTGCCCTGCGACGCGTTGTCCAGGCCGTAGGCGATGGCCGCGGCCGTCGGCTCGTTGAGCAGCCGCAGCACGTTGAGTCCCGCGAGCTTCGCGGCATCCTTGGTCGCCTGTCGCTGCGAATCGTCGAAATACGCGGGCACCGTGACGACGGCGCCGAAGAGCTCCCCGCCGAGCGTCTGCTCGGCCCGCTCGCGCAGCGTGCGCAGGATCTCGGCCGAGACCTGCACCGGCGAGCGAAGGCCCGCCGCCGTCTCGATGCCGACCATGCCCGGCGCGTCCACGAACCGGTAGGGCAGCGCGCCGAATTTCGCCACGTCGGCGACGCCCCGGCCCATGAAGCGCTTCACGGAGACGATGGTGTTGGCCGGGTCGTCGCCGGCGCGCGCCTTCGCGTCGTCGCCCACGTGGACGGCGCCGTCGGGCAGGTATCGGACGACCGAGGGCAGCAGCACCCGCCCCTCGCCATCGGGCAACGCCTCGGCCGAAGAGCTGCGCACCGTCGCGACGAGCGAGTGCGTGGTGCCCAGGTCGATGCCGACCGCGAGGCGCCGCTGGTGCGGTTCGGGCGACTCGCCCGGTTCGGAAATCTGCAGCAGGCTCATGGCCGCCCTTCGCTCGCCGCCTCGAGCGCGTCGTCGATCTCTTCCTCGAGGCGGTCGAGGAATCGGAGCTTGCGCACCAGCGAGCAGCCGGCTTCGTAATTGCGATCGCCCCCCAGGGCGCGCGCGAGCAGGGCCTGCATTTCCCGCCGGGCCGCGGCCAGCTCGCCGCGCACGGCCTCGAGCGCGGCGGGGTCGTCGCCGGCGCGCCCGGCCTCGACCGCTTCTCTCCACTCCATCTGCTGCATGAGGAAGTCCGCCGGCATCGACGTATTGGACTCCTCGCCGGTGTCGAAGCCCTTGAGCCCGAGCAGGTAACGCGCGCGGTCCAGGGGGTTCCTCAGCGTGCGGTAGGCCTCGTTGGCGCGCGTGGCCCACTGCATGGCGACGCGCCGCTCGCTTTCACCGGCGGAGGCGAAGCGATCCGGGTGCACGCGCGACTGCAGGTCGAGGTACGCGCGCTCGAGGGCTTCGAGCTCGAGCGCGAAGGCGACCGGCAGGCCGAACAGTTCGAAGTGGTTGCGGGTGAATTCGGGATTCATGGAAGCGCGGCGCCCGGCCAGGGGGACGCCCGCGCCGGCGCCGAGGTCGGAGCGCGCCGGGGATCAGACGTTGAACGACTCCCCGCACCCGCAGCGATCCTTCTCGTTGGGGTTCAAGAACTTGAAGCCTTCGTTCAGGCCTTCGCGCACGAAATCGAGCTGCGTGCCGTCGAGGTAGACGAGGCTCTTCGGGTCGACGAGGACCCGCACGCCGTTCGACTCGAACTCGACGTCGCCCTCCTGCGGGCCGTCGGCGAACTCGATCTTGTAGGCCATGCCGGAGCAGCCCGGTCGTCCTCACGCCGAGCCTGAGGCCGATGCCCTTGCCCCGCTTGTCGATGTAGCGCTGGATGTGGTCCGCGGCGCGTTCGGTCAGCGTGACGGCCATGGTCAATCCGCCGCCCGCTTGGCCGCGTCGTCCTCGCCGTACTTCTTGCGGTAGTCGGCGACGGCGGCCTTGATGGCGTCCTCGGCGAGGATCGAGCAGTGGATCTTGACCGGCGGCAGCGCGAGCTCCTCGGCGATCTGCGTGTTGCGGATGGTGGCGGCCTCCGCGAGCGTCTTGCCCTTGACCCATTCGGTCACCAGGGAAGAGGAGGCGATGGCCGAGCCGCAGCCGTAGGTCTTGAACTTGGCGTCCTCGATGACGCCGTTCGGGCCCACCTTGATCTGCAGCTTCATCACGTCGCCGCAGGCCGGCGCGCCCACCATCCCGGTGGCGACGCCCTCCTCGTCCTTGGCGAACGAGCCGACGTTGCGGGGATTCTCGTAGTGATCGATGACCTTGTCGCTGTATGCCATGGTGACTCTCCGGTTGCCTAGTGCGCCGCCCACTGGACGGTATTGAGGTCGATGCCTTCCTTGTACATTTCCCACAGCGGGCTCATCTCGCGCAGCTTGCCGATGCGCGCCTGCAGCAGCTTCACCGCGAAGTCGACGTCGGCCTCGGTGGTCCAGCGGCCGAGCGTGAAGCGGATGGAGCTGTGCGCGAGCTCGTCGTTGCGGCCCAGGGCGCGCAGCACGTACGAGGGCTCGAGCGAGGCCGAGGTGCACGCCGACCCCGAGGAGACCGCCAGTTCCTTCATGCCCATGATGAGCGACTCGCCCTCGACGAAGTTGAAGCTCACGTTCAGGTTGTGGGGCACGCGGTGGTCGAGGTCGCCGTTCACGTAGACCTCCTCCATGCCCTTGAGGCCGGCCAGGAGGCGGTCGCGCAGCATGCGGATGCGCTCGTTCTCGGCGGCCATCTCGAGGCGCGCGAGCCGGAAGGCCTCGCCCATGCCGACGATCTGGTGCGTGGCGAGGGTACCCGAGCGGAATCCCTTCTCGTGGCCGCCGCCGTGCATCTGCGCCTCCAGGCGCACGCGCGGCTTCCTGCGCACGTAGAGCGCGCCGATGCCCTTCGGGCCGTAGGTCTTGTGGGCCGAGAAGCTCATGAGGTCGACCTTGAGGGCCGCCAGGTCGACGGGCACCTTGCCCGTGGCCTGGGCGCTGTCGACGTGGAAGATGACGCCCTTTTCGCGGCAGATCTCGCCCATGGCGGCGATCGGCTGGATCACGCCGATCTCGTTGTTCACGAACATCACCGAGGCGACGGTCGTGTCCGGGCGCAGCGCCGCGCGGAACTTGTCCAGGTCGACGAGACCGTCGGGCTCCGGGTCGAGGTAGGTGGCCGAGAAGCCCTGCCGCTCGAGTTCGCGCACGGTGTCGAGCACGGCCTTGTGCTCGGTCTTGACGGTGACGAGGTGCTTGCCCTTCGCCTGCGTAGAAGTGCGCCGCGCCCTTGAGCGCGAGATTGTTCGACTCCGTGGCCCCGGAAGTCCAGACGATTTCCTTCGGGTCCGCGTTCACGAGCTTCGCGACCTCGGCGCGCGCGTTCTCGACCGCCTCCTCCGCGTCCCATCCGTAGGCGTGGCTGCGCGAGGCGGGATTGCCGAACCGCTCCACGAGCCAGGGAATCATCTTCTCGGCCACGCGCGGATCCACCGGCGTGGTGGCCGAGTAGTCGAGGTAGATCGGCATCTTGTTGTCGGTCATGGCGGTCGCTCTTCGGGCGGTGCGTCGTTCCTAGACGGCGATGGTGGGGCCGGCGGCGCGCGAGGCGCGGTTGCGCGGCGGGGCGATCACGGAGACCGGCTGCAGGCGCTGCTTCTCGACGAGCTGCGCGAGCGTCACGCGCGAGAGGAAGCCGTGCACCGTGGCATTCAGGTCGACCCACAGGTCGTGCGTCATGCAGCGCTGGCTGTCGTGGCAGTTCTCGCGGCCGCCGCACTGCGTGGAGTCGATGGTCTCCTCGACGGCGTTGATGATGTCCGCGACCGTGATGAGCGCGCCGTCGCGGGCGAGGTGGTACCCGCCGCCCGGCCCGCGCACGCTCTCGACGAGGCCGCGCCGGCGCAGCTTGCCGAAGAGCTGCTCGAGATACGACAGCGAGATGCGCTGGCGGGAGCTGATGCCCGCGAGCGTGACGGGACCCTTGGTCGAATGCAGGGCCAGGTCGAGCATCGCGGTGACCGCAAATCTTCCCTTCGTCGTGAGTCTCATCGGGCACCTCGTCGGGGGGGAGTCGGGACAATCCCGACTTTATTGCTCAAGTATAAACGAAACCTGATCAAATCAGTCAAGTATTGCCCGCACGAGTCGCCGGCGTCGCGAGGCGCAGGTCGCGCTCCGCGGGCTTGTCGGCCGCCTGCCCCTCGAGCGCCGCCAGCCGCGCGGCCAGTTCGGCAAGGCGGCCGTCGATGTCATCCGTCTTCGATCCGAGCGTCGTGAGCACCTGGTTCAGCGGGTCGTCCAGGTTGCCGCTCACGGCATAGGCATCGAAGGCCATGCGCGCGGCGGTATGGTCCTCGACGATGCGCGCCGGGATGCCCACCACCGTGGCGCCCTCGGGGACCGCCTTCACCACCACGGAATTGGAGCCCACTTTCGCGCCGTCGCCGACCGTGAAGGGACCGAGGATCTTGGCACCGGCGCCCACGACGACGCCCTTGCCGAGCGTCGGATGGCGCTTGCCCTTGTTCCACGAGGTGCCGCCCAGCGTCACGCCGTGATAGAGCGTGCAGTCGTCGCCGACCTCGGCGGTCTCGCCGATCACCACGCCCATGCCGTGGTCGATGAAGACGCGCCGGCCGATGGTGGCGCCCGGATGGATCTCGATGCCGGTGAGGAAGCGCGCGATGTTCGAGGTGAGGCGGCCCAGCCATTTGAAGCCCGCGCCCCAGAACGCGTGCGCCAGCCGGTGGAAGAGGAGCGCGTGGAACCCGGGGTAGCACGTGAGGACTTCCCACGTGCTTCGCGCCGCGGGATCGCGGGCGAAAACGCAGCGGATGTCTTCACGGATCCTGTCGAACATGGCTCTCGAACGCTCCTCGCGGAGGAGCCGGCGGGCGGCCGGCGGTTTCTCCGAGTAAAATTATCAACTATTGGACCCGCCGCTGCCAACCCGGGTTCCGCCTTCGCCCATGCGCCGCTTCGCCGCCCGATACCGCGACTTCTTCCGCCTGCCCGACGTGACGACGCTGGTCGCCGTCTCGGTGCTCGCGCGCATGCCCATCGGAATGGTAGGGCTTTCCATGCTGATGTGCTTGAGGGAATCGATGGGCTCCTTTGCCCTGGCAGGCAGCATTTCGGGCGTCTATTTCGTGGCGATGGCCGTGGGGGCCCCGATCCAGGGCCGGCTCATCGACCGGCGCGGTCCCCGGGCCGTGTTGGCCGTCACGGGCATCGTGAGCCCGGCTGTCCCACCTCGGCATCCTCGTCGCCGCACGCCACGACGCGGGCTTCACGGCCATGGCGCTCGCCGCGGCGATGGCAGGCCTCTTCGCCACCCCCATGACCGTGCTCACGCGCACGCTCTGGCGCATGCGCTTCACCCGCGACGACGACCGGCGGCGCGCCTTCTCGATCGATGCCGTGATGATCGAGATCAATTTCACGCTGGGCCCGACGATCGTCGCCGGCGTGATCGCGATCGCGAACGCGACCGCCGCCTTCGCGCTGTCGATCGGCGTGATCGTGGCCTCCTTCCTCGTCTTCGTGCTCTCGCCCGCTCTCAAGTACTTCAAGCCCGAGCCCCCGGTCGAACGCCACCTGCTGGGCCCGCTCACGGACCCGCACCTGCTGCTCGTCTTCGGCGCGTCCTTCGGCCTCACCATGAGTTTCGGGCAGCTCGAGGTCGGCTATCCCGCCTACGCGACCTTCCTCGGGCTGCCGGCGCTCGGCGGCATCCTGCTCGCCACCAACTCCTTCGGCAGCGCCCTGGGCGGCACGCTCTTCGGCGGGCTCAACCTCCGCGCGCCCCTCGAGCGGCAGTTCGCGACGACGCTCGCGATCATGTCGGTGCCCCTCGCGCTTCACGCCTTCGTCGATGGCCCCCTCGCCTTCGGCATCGCGGCGTTCATCGCCGGCGCCGCGATCGCGCCGAGCATCGCGTGCCAGTCGGTCCTCGTGTCGCGGCTGGCCCCGGCGCGCTACGCCACGGAGGCGTTCACGTGGTCGTCGACGTTCATCGTGAGCGGCCTGGGCGCGGGCATGGCCGTGGGGGGCTGGCTGTCCGAGACGCACGGACCCAAGGCGCCGTTCGTCGCCGGTGCCGTGCTCGTGGCGGCCATGGCCCTTCTCGCGCGGCAGCTCCCGGTGCGCCGCGTCGCCCAGGGCGAGCCCGCCCCTCACTGAGACGGCGGGCCGCCGTTCCTCGCCGCGAGCGCGTGCAGCATGCCGCGCAGCAGGTCGACTTCCTCGCGCTCCAGGGAGAGCCTCGAGGCCAGGCGGCGCATGCGCTCGTCGAGCCGTCCGGGCTTCGCCGGGTCCAGGAAGCCGCAGGCGACGAGGGCCTCGGCCAGGTGCGCGTGCAGGCCCTCGAGGTCGGCCCCGCTCGCCGGTGCGCGCAGCCCCGCCGTGGCCGGCGCGAAGACACGGGCGGCGAGCGCCACTTCATAGGCCGCGAGCTGCACCGCCGCCGCGAGGTTGAGCGAGCCGTAGTCCGGGTTCGTGGCGAAGGTCGCGAACCGCTGGCAGCGCAGCAGCTCGTCGTTGGAGAGCCCGGAGGTCTCGTTGCCGAAGACGAGCGCGATCCGGCCGGGCGTGGCGAGCGCCTCCGGCGCCAGCTCGCGCCACTCGCGCGGCGCGTGGGACAGGTCGCGGCGGCGGGCGCTGAACCCCACGGCGAGTTCGCGGTCGGCGAGCGCCGGGGCGAGCTCGTCGAAGACGCGCGCGCGCTCGAGCACGTCCTTCGCGCCGGCGGCCATCGCGTCGGCCTCGGCGTGCGGAAAGTGGCGCGGCCGCACGAGCGCGAGATCCGCAAGGCCCATGGTCTTCATGGCGCGCGCGGCCGCGCCGATGTTGCCCGGGTGGCTGGGCCGCACGAGCACCACCGCCACGCGCGCGGGGTCGAAAGTCGCCTTCATCGTATAATTCTGCCTCACGAACACTTCGGCCGAGGCCCGCAAGGCGCCTGAAGGCCCCGCTCTTTGCCATGCACCCGATGCTCACGACGGCCGTGAAGGCCGCCCGCAAGGCCGGCTCGATCATCACCCGCGCCTCCTTCGACCTCGACCGGCTCACGGTCCACCGCAAGCAGCGCGCGGACTTCGTCTCGGAGGTGGATGTCGCCGCCGAGCAGGCCATCATCCGCACCCTGCGCGACGCCTACCCCGGCCACGCCTTCCACGCGGAGGAAAGCGGCAAGTCGGCCGCCGAGGCCGAGCACGTGTGGATCATCGACCCGCTCGACGGCACCACCAACTTCCTGCACGGCTTTCCGCAGTATTGCGTGTCGATCGCCCTCAAGCACAAGGGCGTGCTGCAGCAGGCCGTCGTCTACGACCCCAACCGCAACGAGCTCTTCACCGCCACCCGCGGCGCCGGCGCCTTCCTGAACGACCGGCGCATCCGCGTGAGCAACAACGACCGGTTCGAGGACGCCCTCATCGGCACGGGCTTCCCGTTCCGCGAGTTCGCGAACTTCGACGAGTACCTGCGCATGTTTGCCTCGGTGGCGAAGCAGACGGCCGGCATCCGCCGGCCCGGCGCCGCCGCGCTCGACCTGGCGTGGGTCGCCGCCGGGCGCATCGACGGCTTCTGGGAAATGGGCCTCTCGCCCTGGGACATGGCGGCCGGCGCGCTCCTCGTGCGCGAGGCGGGCGGGCTCATCGGCGATTTCGCCGGCGAGGAAGGCTGGCTGGAGAGCGGCCGGGTCGTCGCGGCCAACGCGAAGCTCTTCTCGACGCTGCTCGCGGCGATCAACGCCCGCTAGGGGCCGCGCGCCTCAGTCCCCGAGAAGCCGCTGCGCGACGGCGCCCGCCGTGAACGCGAGCCCGAAGGCGAGTTCCAGCTTCACCGTGCGGAAGAGGATCGCGTTGTAGGCGAGCCCCGACGCCGCCCCGAAATCGCGCTGCAGCCGTGCCGCCCAGGGCACGAGGACCAGGGGCGCGGCGAGCCCCGGGCTCGCGCGCAGCACCGCCATCGCCGCCACGATCGCGAAGGGCACCCAGATCGCGACGGCATAGAGCGTGGCCGATGCGCGCGGCCCGAAGGTCGCCGCGAAGGTCCGCCTCCCGGTCCGCGCGTCGTGCTCGTGGTCGCGATGGTTGTTCACGGCGAGCACCGCCGCCGCGTGCGCGCCCACGGCCGCCCCGGCGAGCCACGCGTCGGGACCCGCGGAGCCCGCATGCAGGTAGTAGGTGCCGAGGACCGCGACCAGCCCGAAGAAGACGAACACCGTCGCCTCGCCGAAAGGCGTGTAGGCGATCGGCTTCGGCCCCCCCATGTAGGCGAGCGCCCCGGCCGTCGAGGCGAGCCCGATGGCCGCGGGTATCCAGCCGGCATGCGCCACGAGCGGCACGCAGATGAGGGCCGACAGGGCCACCCCGGCCCCGATCGCGCGGCGCACCGCCTGCGGCGTGAGCCATCCCCGGGCCGTGGCGCGCGGCAGGCCCACGCGCCCGCCCGTCTCGAGGCCCCGCGAGGTATAGCCCACGTCGTTCTGCAGGTTGGAGAGCACCTGCACGATCAGGGACCCCGCGAGCGCGAGCGCCGTCACCCAGCCGAGGATCGTGGCGCCGTGCAGCCAGGCCAGGCCCGTGGCCACGGCCACCGGGATCGCGGCGATCCACAGGGTCTTCGGCCGCGCGGCCACGGCCCAGGCGCGCGGGGATCCGGGCACGACGTCGTCGGGGGCGGCGAAGGGGGAGGCGGGCATCGGCAGGCGGGGTGCAGTCCGGTAGGTCGACCCGCGCAATTATACGGGCAGGGACAGGGCGCCCGGCCCGCCCGGGCTGAGCCACGTCAAGGGGTTCGGCGCCTACGGGAATAGACTCGTCCCACCTTGGCTTTCGAGGCGAACCGATGCAATTGTCCCGTCCCCTGAGAATCGCACTGGTCTACGCGGCCCTGGGGCTCGCGTGGATCGCGTTCTCGGACCTCGCGCTCGGGCTCCTCGTGACCGACGCGGGCGAGATCGCCTGGCTCGGTGCCGTCAAGGGATTCGCGTTCGTCGGCGTCACGGCCCTGGTCCTTTACGCCATGCTCGCCCGCGGCGCCGCCGCACCGCCCCCGGCTTCCGCAACCCCCGTCGACGGCCGGCTGCCCCTGGCGCTCCTGGTTGCCGGCATCCTCGCGGGCGTCGTCCTGCTCGTCTCCACCTACCGTGCCGATGAGCGCGCGGCGGAGGAAATCGACCGGCAACTCACCGCCATGGCCGGCAGCAAGTCCTCGCAGGTCGAGCTGTTTCTCGCCGCCCGGATGCGCCTGGCCGCCGCCCTCGCCGCCTCGGTGAACACCGCCGAACTCCCGGCGCACGGCCGGGCCCCCTCCGGCGACATGGGCTCGCTGCCCTGGGCCTGGCTCGACCGCGCGAGCGCCGAGGCCGGCTTCGAGGGGGGCGCCGTCTTCGTCCCGGGCGAGAGCGCCGCCCTCGTTCGCACCGGGGTGTTCCCGCCGTCCGCCCCGCCGGCGACGGCGGCCTGCACCCTCGCGATCGAGCGCGGCCGCGCCGCCCACTCGGACCTGCTGCACGAGGACGGACGCGACGCGCTCTATTTCGCCGCGCCGGTTTCCCGGGCGGACGGCCGCACCATCGCGCTGTGCCTCGTCTTCCGGTCCGATCCCGCGCGTGACCTCTATCCCCTGATCACCGATTCGCCCATCGAGACCCGGTCGGGCGAGACGATTCTCACGTCTGCCGCCGGCTCGTCGATCACCTTCTACGGCACGCTGCGCCACCGCCCGGCCGGGACCGGGCCCCTCGTCCTCGCCTCCCGCGCGGACCTCCCCGCCGCCATGGCCGCGCGCGGCCGCGTCGGCGTCGTGCAGGGGAACGACTACCGTGGCGAGCCGGTGCAGGCCGTGCTGCGCCCGGTGCGCGGCACCCCGTGGACCGTCATCGCGAAGATCGACCGCCAGGAGGTCGCCTCCCTGGCGGGCGCCTCCACGCGCCTGGCCACGTACGGGGCGATGCTCGTGTTCGCCGCCTCGCTCCTGGGCGGGGTGCTCGCCTGGCGCGCCCAGGCGGCCACCGCCGCCGCGCGCGAGCGGGCCGCCCTCGCCGAGCGCGACCAGGCGCAGCGCCGCGAGCGCGACTGGGCCTCGCTCTTCTTCTCGATGCCCTTCACCGGGATGGCCGTGACGTCCGCGCGGTCCCGCAAGTGGGTGCGATTCAACGACCGCCTGTGCCAGATCCTCGGCTACCCGCGCGAGGAACTCGAGCAACTCGCCTGGACCGCGATCACGCACCCCGACGATCTCGACAAGGACGTCGCCCAGTTCCGCCGGGTGCTGGCGGGCGAGATCGAGGGTTACCGGCTCGACAAGCGCTTCCTGCACAAGGACGGGCACGTGATCCACGCCGTGATCGACGTGCGGGCCATCCGCGAGCCCGACGGGAGCGTCGAGCACTTCATCGCGACGGTGGAGGACACCACCGAACGCGTGCAGCACCTGGGGAACCTCGCGCGCCTGCGGGACCTCTACGACCTGCTCTCGCAGACCAACCAGGCCATCGTGCGCTGCCGCAGCCGCGAGGAGCTCTTCGCGAACATCGTGCGCCACGCGGTCGAGCGCGGCCGCATGCGCTTCGCCTGGATCGGCCTGCTCGACGAGCGCAACGTGCTCCAGCCCGTCGCCCGTTTCGGCGACGACCGCGGCTACGTGGACGAGGTGCGCGTGCGCTCCGAGGGGGGCGACCCCCTTTCGCGCGGCCCCTCGGGCCAGGCCATCCGGGCCGGGCGCCACATGATCGCCAACGACTTCGCGGCGGATCCCGCCCTCGCCCCCTGGCAAGCGGCGGCCGCGCGCGCCGGCGTCGGGGCATCGGCGGCATTTCCCATCCGCCTGGCCGATCGCGTGGTGGGCGCGCTCAACCTCTACGCGGCCGAGAAGGGCTACTTCGACGAGGACGTCGTGAGGACCCTCGACGAGATGGCGCTCGACATCTCGTTCGCGCTCGACCACCTCGCCGCGCGCAAGGACCTGGAGGCGGCCATGCGCCTGGTGCAGGACATCGTCGACGCGACCGACGCGGTCGTCTCCATCTTCGATCGCGAGGGCCGCTGCGTGCTCGGCAACCGGGCCTACGCGCAGGTCATCGGCCAGCCGCTCGAGCGCATTGCGGGAAGCCGGCGGGAGGACCTGATGCCCGCGGACATCGCGGGGGTGCTGCGCGATAACGACCTCGAGGTGCTGGCGAGCGGCGAGCCGATGCGCTTCCAGGAGACCCACGCGGGGACGGATGGCCGGCACCTGTACCAGTCGGCCAAGTTCCCCGTCCGCGACGCCGGCGGCGCCGTCTCGGGCGTGGGCAGCATCTCGGTGGACGTGACCGAACTCGTGCGCGCGCGCGAGCGGCTCGCCGACGCGAACCGCGTGCTCGAGGACCGCGTCGCCGAACGCACGCGCGAGCTCACCATCGCCCGCGACCGCGCCCTCGCGGCGGACCGGGTGAAGAGCCTGTTCCTCGCCACCGTCTCCCACGAGTTGCGCACGCCGCTCAACTCGATCATCGGCTTCACCGGCGTGCTCCTCGCCGGCCTGCCCGGCCCCCTGAACGCCGAGCAGTCGAAGCAGCTCTCGATCGTGCAGGCGTCCTCGAAGCACCTGCTGCAGCTCATCAACGACGTGCTGGATCTCTCCAAGATCGAGGCCGGCGAGTTCCAGGTCGCCCGCGAGGACTTCGCCATGCACGCGCTCGTGCAGGACTGTCTCGAGGCCTTCACGCCGGACGCGGCCCTGCGCGGCCTCGCCCTCGCCCTCGATCGCACGCCGGGCGAGCCGCGCGTTCGCGCCGATCCGCGCCGCGTGCGCCAGGTGCTCGACAACCTGGTCGCCAACGCGCTCAAGTTCACCGACCGGGGCGCGGTCACCGTCATCACCTCGCGGGAGGCCGGGCAGCTGCGCGTCACGGTCGCCGACACGGGCATCGGCATCCCCGTGGCAGGGCGCGATTCGCTTTTCCGGCCCTTCTCGCGCCTCGACCCCGACCCGGCGCGCGAGGGCACGGGCCTGGGTCTCGCGATCGTGCGCCGCCTGGTGATGGCGATGGGCGGGGAGCTCGGATTCGACAGCCGCGTCGGCGAGGGCAGCCGCTTCTGGTTCACCCTGCCGTCCGCCGGTCCCGCCGGCACGCCCCTCCCGTCGACCGCGATGGGCGACAATCCCGCCACCATCCCGGAAGGGTAGCCATGGCCCGCATCCTGATCGTCGACGACCACGCCAACGACCGCTATCTCCTGCGCACGGTGCTCGAAGCCGCGGGGCACTCGGTCACCGAATCCGTGAACGGGCGCGAGGCGCTCGCCCTGGCGCGCGCCGACCCGCCGGACCTGGTCGTGTCCGACGTGCTCATGCCCGAACTCGACGGCTTCGGGCTGTGCCACGAGTGGCACAAGAATCCGCTGCTCGCGAAGATCCCCTTCGTCTTCTACTCGGCCAACTACGTGAAGCCCGACGAGGAGCGCTTCGCGCGGGCCGCCGGCGCCGCCCTCTTCCTGCAGAAGCCGCTCGCGCCCGAGGCCCTCGAGGACGCCTTCGCGAAGCTCGTGGGCGCCGAACGCACCGCGCCCCGGACGCTGCCCGAGGGCGAGTTCGCGGCGCGCCACCAGGACGCGGTCAACCGCAAGCTGCTCGAGCAGATCGAGACCCTGAAGACCACCCAGCGCGGTGTCATCGACCTCGTCTCCCGGCTGGTGGAGGCGAGGGACCCTTACACGGCGGGCCACGAGCGGCGCGTGGGCGCGCTCGCCGCGGGCATCGGCGTGGAGCTCGGCTTCGACGAGAACCGCTGCGAGGGGCTGCGGTTCGCGGGCCAGGTGCACGACGTGGGCAAGGTGTCGCTGCCCGCGGAGATCCTGGTGAAACCCGGCCGGCTCACGAACTGGGAGTACGAGCTCGTGAAGTCGCACACGACCGTGGGCCACGACCTGCTCGCGCACCTCGACTTTCCCTGGCCCCTCGCCGACGTGGTGCGCCACCACCACGAGCGCATCGACGGCTCGGGCTATCCGGACGGCCTCGCGGGCGAGGCGATCGGCATCGAGGCGCGCATCGTGGGCGTCGCGGACGTCGTGGAATCCATGGTCTCGCACCGCCCCTACCGGCCCGCCCTGGGCATCGAGGCCGCGCTCGCGGAGCTCGAGCGCGGCGCCGGAACGCACTACGACGCGCTTGCCGTGGCCGCCTGTCGCCGGCTCTTCCGCGAACGCGACTTCCGCCTGCCCGACTAGCCGGGCGCGAAGAGCGGGAAGAAGGCTCGGTCCACGGCGATGATGTGGCGCGAGACGACGTCCTGCACGAGAAACTCCACCACGTCCCCGGGGCGCACGTCGCCGGATTCGACCCGCACGCTCATCTCGCGCGCGCGCCGCAGCAGGCCCGCGTGCGCGCGCCGGTGCTCCTCGAGCTGCAGGTAGCCGCGCGCGGCGAGGATTTCCTCCTCGTCGGCGAAATGCATCGCGACGTGCTCGATGAGGTCGTCCAGGGCGCCGGCGAACCGGGGCGAGGCGCCGCGGATGCCCCAGGCGGCGTCGATGAGCGCGTTGGCCAGGCGGAAGATCTCCCGGTGCTCTGCATCGATCACCGGATCGCCGCATTCCAGGCCTTCCATCCATTGCAGGTGCAGTGCCGCTCCCCCGCCCTGCCGGGCCCACGAGTCGGAGGCCCCGCGCCGGTCGATCACGACGCGGTCGCGCCCCGCCCGCTTGGCCTCGTAGAGCGCGGCGTCCAGGCGCGCGAACCAGGCCGCCGCGTCCTCGCCGGCGTCGTGCTCGGCGACGCCCGCGCTCACCGTGAGCCGGCCGACGCCCTCGAAATCGTGCGCGATCACCGCACGCCGGACGTTCTCGGCGACGGTTCCCGCGCCGCGGTAGCCGGCCCCGGATACCAGGAGCGCGAACTCCTCGCCGCCCCAGCGGAAGAGCACGTCCGAGGCGCGCACGCGAATCCGGATGAGCCCCACCAGCTCGCGCAGCACGCTGTCGCCCGCCGCGTGGCCGAAGCGGTCGTTCACCTGCTTGAAGTGGTCGATGTCGATGAGCACGAGGGCGACGGAGCGGCGGCTTTCCTCGCTCCTCGCGATCTCCACGCCGATCACCCGGTCGAAGTGCGCGCGGTTCCAGGCGCCGGTGAGGTAGTCCGTGGCGGTGTCGTTCTCCAGGCGCGCCAGGCGCTCGCGCAGCGCCGCGAGTTCCTGCGCCGCCACGTCCTCGCCGGCGTCCTCCACCACCAGGAGCACGCGGTTCGTGAGCGCGATGGCCCGCGCCGCGAGCTCGGCGCCCTCGGCGGCGACCATCACGTCGCACCAGCCTTCGGGCCGGGCGCGTGCACTCGCGATGGCCGCCTGGCAGCTCGCGAGCGCGATGCCCTCGGAGCCGAAGCGGGCGGCGAAGCGCTTGTTCGCGATCGCCACCGAGCCGTCGCGGGCGAGGAGCGCGCTCGCCGTCGGGAACTGGCGGTAGGCTTCCAGCAGGTCGGCGCCGGGACGCGGCGCTTCGGTCGGGCTCACGTCGCGATCCCCGCCTCGCCCTCGCGCTCGGCATTCCGGAGCAGGGCGAGCGCCTCGTCGAACTGGAACGAGGCGATGCGCCGGCCCACGTCCTCGGCGACCGGGCCCAGGGCCGCGGCGATGCGCGAGGCATGTTCGGTGAAGTAGGCGCCGGCGCGCACGTCGTCGCCGGCGAGAAGCGCCTCCAGTTCGCTCACGGCGGCGCGCGCGTGCGCCGGATCGACCGGGGCCGCCGCGGCGGCTTCTGCGGCGGGCAGCACGGCGTCGAGCCGGTCCGCGACCTGCCGGCACGCGCCCTCGAATCGCGCCACCACCGGCGCGAGTCTTTCCCCGTCCATCTCGCCCTCGCGCAGCAGCCGCTCGAGTTGCGCGGCGATCGCGCTCAGGTCACGGGCACCCAGCGTCGCGGCCACGCCCTTGACGGTGTGCGCGAGCCGCTCGGCATCCGCCCGCCGCCCGGCGGCGAGGAGGGGCGCGAGGGTTCCCGCCTCGCGCGCCCGCTCGCGGGCGAAGAGCCGAAGCATCCGCACGTAGCTCGTCCAGTTGCCGCGCACCGAGCGAAGGCCCGCGACGACGTCGAGGCCCTCGAGGGCCATGAGGCGTTCGCGCAGGGCCGCCTGCGCGCTGGGCGCCGCAACCGAGAGTTCCTCGGCGCGTGGCTTCGTGCCCGTGAAGCGGCTGACGGCCTCGAAGAGCACCTCCGGGTCCACGGGCTTCGCGACGAAATCGTTCATGCCCGCGAGACGCGCTCGCTCGCGATCCTCGCGGTAGACGTTGGCCGTCATGGCGACGATCGGCGTGGCCCGGTGTCGCGCCGTGTCGCGCAGCCGCCGCGACGCCTCGAAGCCGTCCATCAGGGGCATCTGCACGTCCATGAGGACGAGATCGTAGTCGCGGTCGCGGGCCTGCTCCAGGGCCTCGGCGCCGTTGCCCGCGAGATCCACGGCGTATCCCGCCATCCGCAGCATCTCGAGCGCGACCTCCTGGTTGATCGGATCGTCCTCCACGAGCAGGATGCGGGTGCCCTCGGGGTCCCGTCCGCTGCCGGGCATCGACTTCGCCGGCCCGGCCGACGGCACGAGTTCCCCCGTGGCGCGGCCCATCGGCAGGACGAACCAGAAGGTGCTGCCCTCGCCGGGACGGCTCTCGACGCCCAGGCTCCCGTCCATGGCTTCCACGAGGCGCCGGCAGATGGCAAGCCCCAGGCCGGTGCCGCCGTAGCGGCGCGTGGTGGACACATCCGCCTGCTCGAAGGGCCGGAAGAGGCGCTCGCGCTGCTCCGGCCCGATGCCGATGCCGGTGTCCTCGACCTCGAAGCGCACCGCGAACCGCTCGCCGGGCTCCGGGCTCAGGCGCAGGTGGATCGCGCCGGACTCGGTGAATTTCACGGCGTTGGTCGCGAGATTCATGAGGATCTGGCTCAGGCGCAGCGGATCGCTCCTCACGCCGGCGGGCAGGCCCGGCGCGGCCTCGACGGTCGCCTCCAGGCCCTTCTGCTCGGCGCGGGCGCTCGCCGTGCCCCAGGCCTCGCGCACGACCTCCATCAGGTCGAAGTCCACGCGCTCGATGGCGAGGAAGCCCGCCTCCACCTTCGACAGGTCGAGGATGTCGTTCACGATCGACAGCAGGTGGTGCGCGGACGCATCGATCTTCTTCAGGCGGGCGACCTGCTCGGCGCCCAGTCCGGAGGACTGGACGAGCCGGGCGAGCCCGATGATGGCATTGAGCGGCGTGCGGATCTCGTGGCTCATGTTGGCGAGGAACGCGCTCTTCGCGATGCTGGCCGCCTCGGCCCGCGCGCTCGCCTCGGCGAGTGCCGCCGTGCGGTGCTTCACGAGTTCCTCGAGGTGGCCGCGGTGGCGTTCGAGCTCGGCGGCCATGCGCTTGCGATCGGTGATGTCGTCCTTGATCGCGATGTAGTGCGTGATCCGGCCGTCCGGCTGGCGCATGGGCGCGATGATGGCGAACTCCACGTACTCCGTGCCGTCCTTGCGGCGGTTCACGAACTCGCCCTTCCACGGCTCGCCGCGCGAGAGCGCCGCCCACATGTCTTCGAAGACCGCCCGGGGCGTCCTGCCGGACTGCAGCACCCGCGGGTTCTGCCCGATCACGTCCTCGCGCGAATAGCCCGAGTGGCGCACGAACGCCTCGTTCACGTACTCGATGCGCGCGTCGAGGTCGCTGATCACGATGCTCTCCGGGCTCTGCTCGACGGCGAGCACGAGCTTCCTGAGCTGCTCCTCGACGTTCTTGCGCTCGGTCACGTCCTCGTTGACCGCCACGTAGTGCGTGATGCGGCCGGCCGAATCGCGAAGCGGCGCGACGTTCGCGACCTCCACCTGCGGCGCGCCGTTCTTCCTCAGGTTGACGAACTCGCCCTTCCAGGGCCGGCCGGCCGCGAGTTCGCCCCACATCGCCTCGTAGGTCGCGCGCGGCGTGCGGCCCGACTGCAGGATGCGCGGGTTGCGCCCGATCATCTCCTCGCGCGAATAGCCGGTGTGCCGGATGAACGCCTCGTTCACGTACACCGTGTTCGCCTCGGTATCCGTGATGATCACCCCGTTGGGGCTCTGCTGGATGACCGCCGAGAGCTTGCCGATCTCGGCCTGGGCGGCCTTCTGCGCGGTGACTTCCTGCCAGGAGCCGACCCGCTCGACCACGCGGCCGGCCGCGTCCCGCTCGACCCGCAGCCGGTCGTGGATCCAGATGTAGTGGCCAGCCTGGTGGCGGAACCGGTACTCGTGCTCGATGTCGCCCTCGTCCACCAGGGAGCGGCTGCGCGCGATCGCCTCGTCGCGATCGTCGGGATGCACGTGACCGGACCAGAAATCCGGCAGCAGCACCTCGCGCTTGGGGTACCCGATCACGCGCTCGACGTTGTCGCTCACGTCCGTCGTCTCGTAGCCGGCGGGGCCGGGCCGCAGCGAGTAGACGACGACCGGGCTCACGTCGAGCAGGTGGGCCAGGCGGGCGGCCGCGTCCTGGGCGACCGACCGCGCCTCGTCGCGCGCCGCACGGTCGCGGATGGCGCGGATGCCGAAGCTCAGGGCGTCGGCCATGCCGCCCAGGTGCGCGATCTCCTCGTCGTCGAAGGCGTCGAGCTCGCCCGCGAAGATCGTGAGCGCCCCGCCCGCCCGCGAGCCCTCCCCCAGCAGGGGCAAGGCGATGCAGGAGCCGAAGCCGTGACGCAGGGCGTCCTCGCGCCAGGGGGCGAACGACGGGTCGCTCACCAGGTAGCGCGCCGACACCGGGCGGCGCTCCCGGATGGCGCGCCCGACCGGGCCGCGGCCCCAGTCGTCCTCCGCCCAGGAGACTCGCGCGGTGCGGACATGTTCCTCGCCCACCCCGGCGTGGGCGCGCAGCCGCACCGGGCGACCCTCGCCGTCCTCGGCATAGCCGATCCACGCCATGCGATAACCGGCCGAGGCCACCACGCTGCGGCAGACGCCCTCGAGCAGTTCCGGTTCGCTCTGGGCGAACACGATGGAGCGGGTCGCGTCAACGATGGCGCGCAGGTCCCGGTTGGCGCGCAGCACCTGGCCTTCCGCCCGCTTCGCCTCGGTGATATCGGTCCAGAGCACGGCGAGGTACGCGTGCCCCTGCACCTCGATGGGCCGCGCGCTCAGGCGCGCGTCGCGCACGGCGCCGCTGCGGTGGCGAAGGCACGTCTCGACAAGCGCGCCGCCGGGCTGTCGCAGCCGCACGAGCCCTTCCCGCAGCGAAACGGCGCCCAGGCCCGCGTCCAGGTCGAGGAAGCGCACGCCGGCGAACTCCTCCTCGGTGTAGCCGAGCGATCGCCAGGCCGCTTCGTTGAATTCGACCATCTCGCCGCTGTCCGGATCGACCAGCGCGATCGCCTCGCGGGCCTGGCTCACGATGGCCGTGTGCACCGCCTCGCGGGCGCGCGTGGCGAGCGCTTGCGCGTGACGGTCGATGAATTCCGTGAGGCGCTTGGCGATCGCCTCGAGGAGTTCGCGTTCCCCGCGCAGGAAGCTCTCGTCCTGCCTCGCGTCTTCCGGCCCGGCATGGGCCACGGCGACTTCCCCCTCGCGGCCCGCCGCGACGAACGCGACCCGCAGCGCGATGCGATCCTCCCGCAGCCCCGGGGTCGCGATCTCGAAATCGCCGTGGCGGATGCGGGCCGACGCCAGCTCCGGATGCAGCCATCCCGGCGGGATCCGGGACGCCACGGCCGCGAGCACCTCCGCCACCGGGCGGTCGATGGACTCGGTGTCGCGGAAGACTTCGTAGAGGCAACGCAGCTCCTTCATGCGTTCGCGCAGCGCCACGCGCAGCGCGTGCGGCTCGGTGATGTCCTGCACGACGCCGACCGTGTACCTCGCCCCCTCGGGCGTCTCGCGCGATTCGCCGCTTTCCTCCACGACGCGCCGGCTCGCCGGCAGCGAATAGGTCACCCGGTAGGGCCCGGGTTGCGCGCGAGCCGCCAGGACGCCGGGCCGCTCGCCGGCCGCGATGCCCGCGGTGAGCGCCGCGAGGCTCGCCGGCGGCGCGGCGGGATCCGCCCCGAAGATGCGCAGCAACTCGTCCGAGGCCACGAACGCCCCGGGCTCAGGGCCTTCATGCCACGAGCCGATCCGCGCGATGCGCTGCGCCTCCAGGAGCTGGCGGCGGCTCTCGGCGAGCGCGTCCTCGGCCTGGACGAGTCCGGCATGGTCGCGGAAGGCCACCAGCGTGCGAGCGAGATCCGCGCCCATTTCCTCCACGAGACGGCTTTCGTCGTCCTCGAACGCCTCGGGGTCGGCATGGGACACCACGAGCACGCCGAGCGGCAGCTTCCCGTCGAGCAGCGGCACCGCGAGACGGACGCCGGCACGCGCGTCGGCCACGCGGCGCGAGCCTTCGAAACCGGCGATGTCGATGGGCGCATCGGCGCCCTCGATGACGCCCCGCGCGAGCGCGGGAGCGATCGATGCGTCCGCGGCCGGCGCCGCGAAGCCCACCCAGGCCCCCCGGTAGCCGCCGGACGAGACGAACGCCGCGAGCATCGAACCCACCACGGCTTCGCGGTCCGGCAGGTCCACGCGGGCGCGCCGCGCCGAAACGAGCGCACGCAGCGCGCGATTGGTGCCCGCC
The DNA here is from genome assembly GCA_016711875.1 of Betaproteobacteria bacterium. Lineage (GTDB taxonomy): Bacteria > Pseudomonadota > Gammaproteobacteria > Burkholderiales > Usitatibacteraceae > FEB-7. Next base: position 196,063 of record JADJSD010000022.1, read on the forward strand.
GTCGCCTTCATCGATTCCAGCGACTGCGCCATGTCGTCGAACGCGCGGGCCAGGCGGCCCATCTCTCCCGCCGCGCCCGGAAGCCCCGCCCGCGCCGAGAAGTCGCCGGTGCCCACGCGCCTGGCGGCCCCGGTGATCTTCACGAGGGGCCGCAGCAGCAAGGCATCGGTACCCACCCACAGCAGCCCGAAGAAAATCGACGTGAGACCGAACGCGACGAGGAGGACCGCCTGCAGCCGGCGCTGGGCCGGCGCGATCACGGCGTCGAGAATGTCGCTCGAGACGAGAGTGAGCTCCTGGCCGCCGACACGTCCCAGGCTCGCGTACGCGAAGACGCGCGTCGGGCCATCCGCGATGCCCCCGAGGATCGTTGCGCCGGCCCGGCGCGCGCGCACGGCCTGGAAGGCCGGCGTCCCCGAGATATCCCGGCCCACCACCCCGTCCGGATCGGGGTGCCTCGCGATGACGATGCCGGCCTCGTCGACCAGGGCCATCCGCAGCGTGTCGCGGCCCACGGTCCCGAGCGTGCCCTCGATGCCGGTGAGGCTCACCGGCGCGACGAGCAGCGCCTGGAGCTTCCCGGAAGGATCGCGCACGGGCCGGTAGATGGAGAAGGCGAATTCGCCCGCGGCGGCCCCGGCCGTGAAGTCCCCGATCACCAGGTCGGTCGCGACGAGCGCGCGCTCGCGCGAGAAGCTCGAGGCAGACTGCGCTCTGCCGGCGGGCCCGCAGGCCCGGTTGCCCTGTGCATCGAGCAGGCGCAGCGGCCCCTGCCCCGGCACGGTCAGGGCGACCGACGCGCAATCGGGTCGGCCGCCCGCATCGTGGCGCAGCCCACGGGCGGCGGCCTCGAGGGTGACGGAGGCGTGCTCGATTGCGAGGCGCTGGCGGGCCGCGATCTCCCTGACCGCGAAGGACAGGCGATCCCTCGCCACCCGGAGGTCATGATCGCGGTCGGCGAGCGCGAGGTAGGCGATGCCCGCCATGAGCGCGAGCGCGCAGGCGGCGAAGAAGGCCGCCAGCCGCTGCCGCAGTCCGAGCTCGCCGAACGCGCCTTTCGCCATGGCCTCGCCCGCGACCGGCGCCGCGCTCAGCCGGGCCGCGGCCCGAGCGAGGCCGCTTTCGCGATGAGCGACTCGTCGGTGTCGGCGTAGCGGCGGGCGATGTCGATGAAGGTCGCCTGCTCGGCGAGATACGCGTCGACCACGGCCGGGTCGAAGTGCGTCGCCCGGCCCTCGATGATGATCTGCGTCGCCTTCTCGACCGCCATCGGCTCCTTGTAGACGCGCCTCGAGATGAGGGCGTCGAAGACGTCGGCCAGGGCCATCAGGCGGGCGCTCAGCGGGATCGCCTCGCCCGCGAGCCCGTCCGGATAGCCGCTGCCATCCCACTTCTCATGGTGCCAGTGGGCGATCTCCTTGGCGGTCGCGAGGAACTCGATGGCGTGCTCCGCGTCGCGCTCGGCCGCCTCGATGGCATCGCTGCCGAGCTTGGCGTGGGTCTTCATCACCACCCATTCCTCGGGGGTGAGCTTGCCCGGCTTGAGCAGGATGTGGTCGGGGATGCCGACCTTGCCGATGTCGTGCAGCGGCGCGCTTTTCGCGAGGATGCCGATCATGCGCGGCGTGAGGGCCGCGGCGAACCGCGGGTGCGCGCGCAGGTGCTCCGCGAGCGTGCGCACGTAGCCCTGCGTTCGCAGCAGGTGGTTCCCCGTCTCCGGGTCGCGCACCTCGGCCAGGCGCGCCAGGGCCCGGATGCTCACGTCCTGGACCTCGAGGTTCTCGCGCATGCGCTTCGCCACCTCCCCCTCGAGGAAGGCGTTCTGGTCCTTGAGCCAGTCGCGCGCCTGCTTGAGCTCCAGGTGGGCGCGCACGCGCGCGAGCACGATGGCCGGCTGGATGGGCTTGGTGATGTAGTCGACGGCGCCCAGCTGCAGGCCCTTTTCCTCGTCGGCCACGGCGTCCATGGCCGTCACGAAGATCACCGGCAGGTCGCGCGTGGCGGGGTCGGCGCGCAGGCGCTCGAGGACGGCGTAGCCGTCCATCTCCGGCATCATGATGTCGAGCAGGACGAGATCCGGCCGGGGTTCGCTCGCGGCGATCCTGAGGGCCCGGCTGCCCGAATTGGCCGCCCGCACCCGGAAGTGAGGCGCGAGCACCTCGCCCAGCACCGTGAGGTTCTCCGGCGCATCGTCCACGATGAGGATGGTGCGGTTGACCAGCTCGACGCGCCCGAGGATCGCGGGCGTGGGGACGTCCATGGAATCTCCTTCGCGTTCCGGCCCCGTGCGCGTCCGCACGTGCCATCCGACCGATGGTAGGCAGTCCACCCGCCCCCGGCCCTGCGCTAGGTCAAGGGGCACGGACGATTGTAGGCGCCTTCAGGCGCGCGGGTGGTCCAGCCACCGGAGCAGGACGGCGAACAGCCGCTTCGGGTCCACGGGCTTCGGGACGAAATCGTCCATCCCGGCCTCGAAGCACCGGCGCCGGTCCTCCTGGAAGGCGTTGGCCGTCATCGCCACGATCGGGACGCGCCCGCCGCGCGGCAGCGCCCGGATCGCTCGCGTGGCCGCCAGGCCGTCGAGATGCGGCATCTGCATGTCCATTAGGATGAGCGCGTAGTCCGTCCGGCTCGCGAGTTCCACCGCCGCCCGGCCATCGGGCGCCACGTCGACCGCCAGGCCGACCTCGCCCAGGATCAGCTGCGTGATCTCCTGGTTCACCGGCTCGTCCTCGGCGACGAGGATGCGCTTGCCGGCGTGCGCTCGCCGCAAGTGCGCCTCGGCGTCGTCGTCCGGTACGCCGTCGCCCCTGGGCGCGCCCGCTGCGCCCGGGGCGCCCTTCGCGAGACGCGCGGTGAACCAGAAGGTGCTGCCCGCGCCGGGCGTGCTTTCGGCGCCGGCATCCCCGCCCATGAGCTTCGCCAGGCGACGCGTGATGGCGAGGCCCAGGCCCGTCCCGCCGTACTGGCGCGTCGTGGAATTGTCGGCCTGCTCGAACGAAGCGAAGAGCCTCGCCAGGGTCGGCGCGTCGATGCCGATGCCGGTGTCGTGCACCTCGAAGCGCAGCAGGGCGCCGTGGCTGTCCTCGAGGGCGGCCCAGACCCGCAGCGTGATCCGGCCGCGCTCGGTGAACTTGACCGCGTTGGAGGCGAAGTTGAGCAGGGATTGCTGGATGCGCGTGGCATCACCCACGAGACCGCGGGGCAGGCTGTGGAACTCGGTCACGAGGTCGAGGCCTTTCGCCTGCGCGCGCTCGCGCAGCATCGAGGCGACGTGGCCCAGGATCACGTCCACCCGGACCTCGGCCTCGTCCAGCGTGAACTTGCCCGCCTCGATCTTGGAGAGGTCGAGAACGGCGTTCACGATCTCGAGCAGGTGCTCGCCGGCATCCTCGAGCCGGTCGAGGCGCTGCGCCTGCTCGGGCGTGAGGCCCGCGCGCCGGATGAGGTGCGCCATGCCCGTCATCGCGTTGAGCGGGGTGCGGATCTCGTGGCTCATGTTGGCGAGAAAGGCGCTCTTGGCCACGGTGGCCGCCTCCGCGGCCTCCTTGGCCTCGACGAGCTCGCGCGTGCGCTCCGCGATGCGCGCCTCGAGCTGCTCGTTGAGCTCGTGCAGCGCCGCCTCGGCCGCCTTGCGGTCGGTGATGTCCGACTGGTGGCAGATGACCAGCGTGCCTTTTTCCGGGTGCTCGAAGCGCGAGAGGTTGAGCGACGACCAGAAGGCCGTCCCGTCCTTGCGCCGGTGGAGGAGCTCCCCGCTCCACAGGCCCGCGCGGTCGAGGGCTTCGTCGATGCGCGCGAGGATCCTCGCCCGGGTCTCGGCGTCGGGCGCGACGATCACGTCGACCGGCTTGCCCAGCAGTTCGCCCGGCGCGTAGCCGAACATCTCGTCGAAGCGGCGGTTCGTGTAGATGACCGTGCGATCCGAGACCCGCACGAGGTTGACCGCCTCGGCGGCGCGGGCCGTGATCTCGCCCTGCAGGCGCATCTCGGCCTGGGCTCGCACGATCTCGGTGACGTCGTCGTAGATGCCGAGGATCCCCTTCACCTCCCGGCGCTCGTCGTGCAGGAGGACCTTCGAGGTGCGGATCCAGCGCGTGCGGCCGTCGGCGTCCGTCTGCGACTCGATGTAGCCCAGCTTCGGCCTGCGCGACTCGATCACCGCGCGGTCGTCGGCACGGTAGGCCTCGGCCTCGCGCGCCCAGGCCAGGGCGAAGTCGTCCCGGCCGACGACTTCGTCGGGACCGGACTTGCCCGCGTCCTGCGCGAAGGCGGGATTGCACCCGAGGTAGCGCAGGTCGCGGTCCTTCCAGAACACGCGGGCCGGGACCGCGTCGATGATCGCCTGCAGCAGGGCGCGGGACTGGGCCAGCGCCTCGGCCGAGCGCCTCTGCTTCGTGATGTCGCGCGCGACCTTGGAGGCCCCGACGATGCCTCCGCAGGCATCGCGGATCGGCGAAACGACGATCGACAGGTCGATGGCGCACCCGTCGCGGCGGATCCGCCGGGTCTCGAAGGGCTTGACCGCCTCCCCGCGGCGAACCGCCTCGAGAAGGCGTTCCTCCTCGCCGGCGAACTCCGGCGGGATCATCCGGGCGAGCGTCTGCCCGACCATCTCGTCCGCGCCGTACCCGAAGATCGCCTCGGCGCCGCGGTTCCAGGTGGTGACCCGGCCATCGAGCGACATCCCGATGATCGCGTCCCCGGAGGACTCGACGATCGCCGCGAGGAACACGCGCTCTTTCACGAGGCTGTCCTCGGCCGCCTCCTTGGCGAGACGCAGGTCCTCCTCCACGCGTTTCCTTTCGGCGATCTCGGCTTGCAGCCGCTCGTTGGCCCGGCGCATCTCGTCGGGGCTCGCGAGGCTCAGGGCGCGCGGGATCAGCGGCCAGAGCGCGATGGCGGTGACGAGGGAGATGCCCGCCGTGATCGCCTTCAGGACGGCGTCGAGCGCGTACATCGGCTTCCACAGCACGATCGCGCCCATGAGGTGCGTCGAGCCGCAGGCAAGGATGAACGCCGCGAAGAGCCACAGCAGCCACTTGTAGGGGAAGTCCGCCCGCCGCCGCGCGAAGTGGGCGATGGCGATCGGCATCGAGAAGTAGGAAAGGAAGATGACGACGTCGCTCACCACGAAGGTCGTGACGAGCCACGGCGACCAGCTGATGCAGTAGCCGTGCGGCAGGAACCCGCCGGTGGCCAGCAGCTTTCCGATGTCTTCGATCATGGGGTCCTCCTGGACCGCGGCCGGGCGCTCGAAAGCGCTCGATCGCGTGGGAGCGAAACCGCATTCACAATGCACGTTCGGCCCACCGGCCACAACCGCGTCGGTCAAACGCGCGGCGCATCCGATCTCGCGCGGCGTCAGGCTTCGCCGGCATCTGTGTGCGCTGCCAGACGGACGCGGGCCAGGGGCTGCGCGATGCTCGCATACGCCTCGGGACGCCACCGGTGTCCCGCCAATCGGCGCCCTATCGAATCGAGGTCCCATGAAAACTGCCGCACTGGCCCTTGCCGCCACCTTCACGCTCGCCGCCCCGATGGCCGGCGCCGCCGCCACCGCCGAGGAACACGTCGGCATCAACGCCGAGAAAGGCGACCCGATGCGCTGGAGGATTCCCGCCGACACGCCGCGTCTGAAGTACGAGGCGGAAGCCAAGGGCATTCGCGCCTCGCTGGCCGAGTCGCTCAACGAATGCCGCGCGCTCGGCGCGGGCCGCCCCGCCTGCGACGCCCAGGCGCAGTCGCAGTATCGCGCCGACCTGCAAACGGCCCGCGGCCTTCTCGCACAGGACCGGCAGGCCACGCCGGCCCCGGGAGCACCGCGATGAACGCCCGCACGCTCCTCGCCGCAGCCTTCGCGTTCGCCCTCGTCGCCGGATGCGGCAAAACGGAAGTCCCGGACCGCGTGACGACGCCCGCCCCGGCTTCGACCGACGCCCCGAAAGTCGCACCCGATGTCCCGAAGGGCGCGCAGGCGCCCACGCCGGTGCCGGGTCAGAACAACGACCATTCGAGCCCGGCGTTCAAGGGCGGCGGGAAGACGGATCCGAGCAAGTAGGGCGCGTGAGCGCCGCTCAGGCCGGATCGTCGGCCAGCCCGTGATTCACGTCGCGGTGCCCGGCCTCGTCCTCGCGCACCGCGAGGATGACCTCGCGAAGCCGGGCATCCGGCGCGAGCTTCCAGTAGGCGATCGCCACCTCGGGCGCCGGGACGTTCTCGTGCACGCCCGAATCCACGCCCTCGAGGTACTCGGTGTAGCTGAAGACCGCCTCCTCCTCGAAGTAGCCCACCAGGCGGTGCGCGGTCCGCGGCGACAGGAGGTAGAGCGCGAAGAAGGCGTTGTAGAAGACGCCTTGCGCCAGGAGCACCAGCAGCCGCTCGAACGCGGTGGGCCGCGCGATCTGCATGAACACCATCAGGTGCATCCGCTCGTTCTCCGCCTCGTCCAGGAGGAGCCGGATGCGGCCGCGATCGCCCTCCAGGCGCCGCAGCGACCCGAGGTGGCGAAGCGTCCCGCCCACCATGCCGGGCACCGCGGCCACGGTCTCGAGGATCACGGCGCGATGGCCGTAGCGCCGCGCGAAGAACACGTCGGCGAAGAAGCGAAGAAGCCGGGTGAGGGCATAGGCGAAGCGGTCCGAGGCATCCCGCGGCTCGCGGTGCTCTCCGCGCGCGGCAACGGCCGTCATGGGCGTCTCCCGGCACCGGCTTTTCGCCCGCGCTCGCCCGATTCGCTTGCCCAATCGGCGAGCACCTGGTCGAGTCCCTGGCGGGTGTTCGCGAACTTCGGCGCCCACCCGGGAATGCCCGGTGCGAGCGACCCCGCCGGCATCGGCAGCGCCACCTGCTGCCGGTGCTCCTCGCGGACGAGCCATCCCACGACGGGGGCGAGCCAGAGCGGCAGGTGCCGCGGATCGGCGCGACCGACCCTGTGCGCGAACGCATCCATCATCCCGGCGAACGGCAGCGGATGCCCGTCGGTGGCATGGAACGTCCTGCCGGCATTGCGCGCGCGGGCCGCCGCGAGGAGCGCCGAGACGGCGTCGAGCTGATGCAGGTGGTACTGCGGCGCGTCCGGGGGACCGGCCCAGTACGGCCGTCCGAGTCGGAACGCGCCGCGGTAGGCCCGCAGGTCCGCGCTGTGCGGGCCGTAGAGGTAGCCGAGCCGCACGACGCACGCCGGCACCGGGCCGGCGAGAACCTCGGCTTCCCGCGCGAGGATCGCCTGCGCCAGCGAGCGCAGGGGCTCGGGCAGGACGGTCCCGCGCTCCTGCGCGTGGACGAACGCGAAGCTCGCGTGGACGAAGAGCGTCGCGCCTTCCGAGGCCGCGGCGGCGATCGCCCGGCGGGTGGCCGCGGGCGCGGTGCGCGAGAAGTGCTTCCACGCGTGGCCGTCGTGCAGCAGCGTGTTCGCCGCCTGCCCCGACACGTCGAACGCGGCGGTGGCGTACCGGCCGGCCAGGGCACGCTCGGCGAGCAGCGCGCCCAGTTCCGAGCGGATGCCGGCGATCGCGGGCTTAATGCGAGACTCCCGCGGGCAGCAGGCGTTCGTATTCGCGCTTCACGACGGAGTAGCACTCGCAGGTGCGCTTCTCGAGCGCCGGCCGGTCGAGGACCTCGATGTGCCCGCGGCGGTAGCGGATGAGCCCCTGCTTCTGCAGGGTGAGCGCCGCCTCGGTCACGCCCTCGCGGCGCACGCCGAGCATGTTCGCGATCAGCTCCTGCGTCATGCGCAGGTCGTTGCCTTCCAGGCGGTCGAGGCTCAGGAGCAGCCAGCGGCACAGCTGCTGCTGCACCGAATGGTGGCGGTTGCAGGCCGCGGTCTGCGTCATCTGCGTGATGAGCGCCTGCGTGTAGCGAAGCAGCAGGTGCATCACCGGCGCGGACTGCGCGAACTCGTTCTTGATCGTCTGCGCCCGCATCCGGTAGCCCTCGCCGGCGCTCTGCACGACGGCCCGGCTCGGTGTCGAGCCGCCGCCCATGAAGAGCGAGATCCCCACGAGCCCCTCGCGGCCCGCGACGGCGATCTCGGCCGAAGCGCCGTTTTCCATCACGTAGAGCAGCGAGACGATGGCGGTGGTCGGGAAATAGACGTGGTTCAGGGTCGCTCCCGACTCGTAGAGGACCTGGCCCAGCGGCAGCTCGACCCATTCGAGGCTCGGCCGCCAGCGATCCCACTCCGCTTCGGGCAGCGCGGCGAGGAGCTGGTTGCGGCGGGGTTCGCTCGCGGAGGTCATTTCGGCGGCACCTCGGCCCGGGGCAGGCGCACCGTGAACCGGCTGCCGAGCCCGCGGCCCTCGCTCGTCGCGGACACCGTGCCGCCGTGCGCCTCGACGAGCGCGCGCACCACGGCGAGCCCGATGCCGACGCCGACGCCATTGAAGCCGATCGCATGGGTGTCCTGCGCGAAAGGCTCGAAGAGGCTCGCCTGCGCGAGCGGCGTGATGCCGATGCCGCTGTCGGAAACCTCCAGCACCACGTCGCCGCCCGCGTTCTCGAGCGAAAGGCATACTTGGCCGAAATCCGGCGTGTACTTGGACGCGTTGTCGAGCAGGTTGCAGACGACCTGCTGCAGCCGCGACGCGTCGCCCACGACGCAGGCCCCTCCCGCCGGCAGCGCGACGGTGAAGACCTGCAGTCGCGTGTCCATCGCCGGCCGCCAGGCCTCGATCGCCGCGTTCACGACGCGCGTGAGGTCGACCCGGCGGCGATTGAAGTCGACCGCGAAGGCATCGGCTCTCGAGACTTCCCGCACCGCGCCCAGCAGGCGCGCCATGCGCTCGACCTGCTCCTCGATGATGGCTTTGGCCAGGGGCATCAGCGGCTCTTCCACGCGCGGGCCGCCCAGCATGGCGGCCGCCTGCCGGATGGGGGCGAGCGGGTTGCCGAGCTCGGTGGCGACGAGGTCCATGAACGCGGCCTGCCGCCGCTGCGCCCGCTCCGCGGCTTCCTGCAGCAGGCGGGCGTCCAGCGCGGCGATCACCAGCTTTTCGTTCGCCGCGCGCAGCAGCGCGTGGCGCCGCTCGAGTTCCCCGGCGACGGCCTCGCGGCGCACGATCGGTCTCCTGGCGGCGGCGACCGGGGGCAGCGACAGCATTCCCTGGAAGGCCGCCGCCCCGCCGTGGAAGGCGAAACTGCCCCGGCCGTGACGCTTGGCCCGTTGCAAGGCCGCCAGGGCGGCCTCCACCAGCCGCTCGCCGTCGCCGCCGTCATCGGGAAACAGGCTGATGCCGATGCTCGCGGTGAGGCGCAGCACCGTATCGCCCCGGCGGCTCGGGGCACCGAGCGCCGTGACCAGGATGCTCGCCAGGCGGGCCGCGTCCGAAGGCTCGCGCAGCCCGGTGGCGAGGACCACGAAATCGTCGCCGTCCTGCCGGCTCACGGTATCGGCATCGCCCACGGCGGAAACCAGGCGATGGGCCACGAGCTTCAACACGTCGTCGCCCACCGGGCGTCCGAGGCTCGCGTTCACCCGGGCGAAGCCCTCGATGTCCAGGACCAGCAGCGCGAACCGGCCGCCGTCGCGCCGCGCGGCGGCGATCGCCTGCGCGCAGCGATCGAGCAGCAGGACCCGGTTCGGCAACTGCGTGAGCGGATCGCGCTCGGCCGAACGCGATGTCCTCGCCAGCGTCTTCGCGGCACGGTCCGCCTCGATCCGCTCGCGAAGCGCCGTCGCGACGATCTGCTCGTCCGCGGCCAGCGAACGCGCGGCCTCGCCTGTCCCGCTTCGGCTTTCCGCGACGACCACTTCCTGGAGCAACCGCGCGAGGACGGCCCGCGCCGATTCCACCTGGGCCTGGAGGGTTGCGGGAGGACTATCGGGTAACGCCGGCGTCGAGGGGATCAAGGGGTGTGATTCTCGCTTGCGGGACGGGGGAAGGCCATTGTCCCGGCGCGGGGCCGCGCCATCTGTACGCTGGCGAACAGATATCCGCGTCCCGGGCTGGGTTCGCCGTCGCACAGACGGGCCGGGAGACCGGGCCTACCTTGACCCATCGGCCGGGCCTTCGGCTCACCCGCACCCGCCACCCCCACTGAAAGCGAACCATGACAGTCTACCGCCACCAGGTTTCGGGCTTCTTCGAGAATCCGGCCGAGGGCCGCGGGGCGGTGTCGGCCCTGCTCGAGCGCCGCATCCCCCGCGAACGCATGCAACTCCTGGCCGACGGCAGCGCGACGGCGGGGGCCGATCGCCGCGATCGCCGCCGCGCGACGATGGCGAGCGATGCCGTGGCCAACGGGCACGTGGTCCTGCTGGTCGAGACGCGCACGCCGGAGGAGACGGCGATCGTGCGCGGGGTGATGCAAGGCGCGGTGGCGAACATCCGGGAAGCGGACCTCGCCTTCCCGTCGCCCGCCGCGGCGGGTCTTGCGGCTATCGATCGTCCGGCGCCGGCGCGATGAGGCGGGGCGCGGCGAGCGGGTCGAAGTCGATCCAATCGCCGTCGCGCCATTCCCCCTCCGCGCTTTCGATGTCCAGGGCGCCTTCCGCCCGGAGGGCGGCGATCACGCGATCTTCGTGGCCCGGCAAGGCGATTCGAACCGCCAGCATGACGCCGCCCGGGCGCCTTTCGTCGGCCGGCCCGTTGCCGGGTTCGGCTCCCATGCCGGCAGCCGCGCCGACCAGCGATCCCGAATAGGCGCCGACCGCCGCCGCCGCGATCGCCACCACCGGTCCGGCCAGCGCGCCGACGGCACCGGCGGCCAGTGCCGCGGCCGCCGAACCACCGGCCGCAGAGGCGCCGGCCTGGCGAGTCTCGGGATCCTCTTGCTCGTCGCCACCGAGTTCCTGCATGCCGTGCTGGCCCGGCGGGCTGTTCAGGAAGATGCAGATGTCGGCCGGATCGAGATCGGGCATGCGGGCGACAACGACTTCGGCTTCGGCCGTCGTGTTGAAGCGGGCGGCGATGATTCTTTCCATGGCGCGGCCTTTCGATTCGTTCCCGGTGGCCTCACGGGTCGGGAGGGGATGCGAACGCCAGGCCCGGCGAGCGGGCCCGGCGAAGGAGACTCACTCCCAGTAAGGCGAGCGGCCGTAGTACTTGTAGACGTCGCGGTTCCACTTCTCGTCGGTCATCGACGGCCAGTGGTCCGGGTCGAATCCCGGCGCCGCTTCCAGGCGTTCCTTCGAGATGTCGAGGACGTACTCGTTCTTCTCGAGGCTGTAGACGAGCGCGCTGTACGGGACGGCGAAGAGCTTCTCGCCCATGCCGAGGAAGCCGCCGAACGACACGCCCGCGTACGCGACCTTGCCGGTATTCGGGTCGATCACGACTTCCTTGATGTCGCCGAGGTTCTCGTCCTTGGCGTTCACCACGTCCGTGCCGATGATGCTCGAGGCCTTCACGGGCGAATTCGTAAACCGTGTCACTTGATCCATGGTCATTCTCCTGTGATTCATGCGGGGGGGTGCTGGAGGCCGCGCCGCGTCGTCTTCCGACGCGTGTCGCCCGGGGGCGGTCCCGCGACTCCAGCGCCCACAGTAGCCGGGCTCCCGAGGCGCTCACCGTGCGGCAGCGCACCCACGACGACCCCGCGTGCATCGCGATGGATGGCGACCGGTATAGTTCGGCCTGTGGAAAGACTTCGCCCGCCCCCCGGAGGGCATCGGCCTTCGCGCGAACCCTGCGGCGCCTGAGCGGCCGCGCCGAGCCGATGCCCGCCCTGGACGACCTGCCGTGCCTGCCGGTCGCCGCCGAGGGCGTCCTCACGCTGAAGGGTCCCGCCGCCTACCGGGAAACGCTCCTCGGGCTGATCGCGCGCGCCCGCGAGCGCATCTTCATCGCCTCTCTCTACCTGCAGGACGACGAAGCCGGCCGCGAAGTGCTCGCGGCGCTCTACGCGGCCAAGGCCGCGCGTCCCGGCCTGCAGGTCGCGGTGTTCGTGGACTGGCACCGCGCCCAGCGCGGCCTCATCGGCGCGGGCAAGAGCGCGGGCAATGCCGCCCTCTACCGCAGGATGGCGCAGCGCCAGGGACCCGGCGTCCCGGTCTACGGCGTGCCGGTGCAGACGCGCGAGATGATGGGCGTGATGCACCTGAAGGGTTTCATAATCGATGACGCGGTCCTCTACAGCGGGGCCAGCCTGAACGACGTCTACCTGCACCGCGGCGATCGCTACCGCCTGGACCGCTACCACGTCCTGCAGGACCGCCACCTGGCCGACAGCCTCGCGAGTCTGTTGCTTCACGTGGTCCGCGTGAGCCCGGCCGTGCATCCCCTCGACGGCGCCGTACCGACGATCGCGCAGCTTCGCCGCGCGATCCTCGCCTTCCGGCGCGTGCTCGTGCGCACCCGCTACCCCCTGGCCGCGGGCACCATCCGCCCCGGCGAGGTGGGCGTGACGCCCCTCCTGGGCCTGGGCGTCCGGGACAACGCGCTCAACGCCGCGATCCTCAGGCTCATCGGCCAGGCGAAGCGCCGGCTCGTGCTCTTCACGCCCTACTTCAACCTTCCGGGGCCGGTGCGCAAGGCGCTCGACGCGAAGCTGCGCGAGGGATGCCACGTCACGATCGTGGTGGGCGACAAGGTCGCGAACGACTTCTACATCCCGCCGGACGAACCGTTCACGGCCATCGGGGCGCTGCCCTACCTGTACGAATGCAACCTGCGCCGCTACTGCAAGTCGCGCCAGGGCGCCATCGACCGCGGGCTCCTCGACGTGCACCTGTGGCGGCACGAGAACCACACGTACCACCTCAAGGGACTGCTGGCCGACGAGAACCTCGCGCTCCTCACCGGCAGCAACGTGAACCCGCGGGCCTGGCGGATGGACCTCGAGAACGGGCTGCTCGTACGCGACCCCCACGGCCTGCTCGTGCGGCAGCACCGGGCCGAGCTGGAGCGCATCCTCGCGCATACGCGGCGCATCGCGCACAGCACGGAACTCGAGGATGTCGCCAGCTACCCGGCGCCGGTGCGGCGGCTCATCACGCGCCTGGCGCGCACGCGGCTCGACCGGCTGATGAACCAGATGCTCTAGGGGGCCGGCCGGCGGACGTACGCTACCGCACGGAATTCCGGGTCGAATGACGCCATGCTGGGCACCATGACCATGCCCGATGCAGACGCGCCCGACCAGCTGGATACCCGCGGCATCCTGCTCACGCTCACCGTCGTGTCGCTCGCCTTCGCGTGGGTCCTCGCGCCGTTCTACGGCACGATCCTGTGGGCCTCGATCATCGCCCTCGTGTTCCGCACGCCGTTCCGGCACCTGCGCCAGCGGCTGGGCGGCCGGTCCACGCTCGCCGCACTCGTCACGCTCGCCATCGTGCTGGTGGCCGTCGTCCTTCCCTTCGCGCTCGTCATGGCCTCGCTCGCGAGCGAGGCGGCGGCGCTCTACGGGAGGCTCGAATCCGGCGAGCTCGATGTCGCGAAAACCCTGCGCGGCCACTTCGCCGCGTTGCCGGCCTGGTTCCTGGCCGTTCTCGGGTATTTCGGCCTCGCGAACTTCGACGCGCTGCTGGCCCGCCTGGTCGAGGCGCTCTCCCTCGCAAGCCAGCTCATCGCCACGCAGGCCCTGGGCATCGGGCTCACCACCTTCGAGTTCGTGGCGGACCTGGTCATCACCCTGTACCTCGCGTTCTTCCTGATCCGCGACGGCGACGGGCTCGCGCGCGACGTGCGCCGGGCGTTCCCGCTGGGGCCGGAACACACGCGCACGTTCTTCGACAAGTTCACGACGGTGCTCCGGGCGACGGTCAAGGGCAACCTGCTCGTGGCCGCCATCCAGGGCGCGCTGGGGGGCCTCGCCTTCTGGACCCTCGGCATCGGCGGCGCCCTGCTCTGGGCGGCGGCGATGGCGCTCGTCTCCCTGCTGCCGGCCATCGGCGCCGCGATCGTCTGGGCGCCGGTGGCGCTGTTCCTCCTCGCCTCGGGCGAACCCGGAAAGGCCTTCGCTTTGGGCTTGTGGGGCGTCTTCGCGATCGGACTCATCGACAACGTCCTGCGGCCGGTGCTGGTGGGCAAGGACACGCGCATGCCCGACTACCTCGCGATGATCTCGACGATCGGCGGCATCGCGGTGTTCGGCATCAACGGCTTCGTGCTGGGCCCGGCGATCGCGGCGCTGTTCGTCGCGGTCTGGCACATGTACGTGTCGGCGCGCCCGCCGCTTCGCGACGACACCTGACGATTCGCGCGTCGATCCCCCGGACGTACGCTCAGGGCCGTTGCGCGACCGGCAATCGCACGTCGGCCCAGAAGACATTGCCCACGCCTTCCCCGGCCGTGACGCCGGCCTCTCCTCCCATCAGCCGGGCGAGGTGCCGGGACAGGGCGAGACCGATGCCGGCCCCGCCGTGTTCCCGGGTCAATGACTCGTCGGCCTGCGTGAACGGCTCGAACAGCCGCGCGCACTGCGCGGGCGCGAGGGGGACGCCTTCGTCCGCGACCTCGAGCCGCAGCAGGCATCCCGAAGGCCCGTCCTCGCGCATCCTGGCGCGGACCGTGATGCGACCGGGCGGCGCGAACTTGATGGCATTGCCGATGAAGATCCGCAGCAGCTGCTTGATCCGCCCGGCATCGCCGACCAGCGTCACGGGCAACGACGGATCGACCTCGACGGATATCGTCATGCCCGCGGCGCCTGCCGGCCCGGCCATTTCCCCGATCACCTCATCCAAAGAGCGGGCCACCGGGAAGGGCGCCGGAACGAGCTTCAGGCGGCCGGCCTCGCCGTCCGCCAGGTCGAGGAGCGTCTCGATGAGGCCGAGGAGATGGTGCCCCGAGCGCAGGGCCTTCACGAGCAGTTCCTCCTGACCCGGATCCGTCGCGCGGCGACGCGCGAGTTCGGCCATGCCCATGATCCCGTTGAGCGGCGTGCGCAGCTCGTGGCTCATCCGGTCGAGGAAGTCGCTCTTGGCGAGACTGGCCGCCACGGCGGCATCGCGGGCGGCGGCGAGTTCCGCGGTGCGCGCGATCACCCGTTCCTCGAGCTGCGCGTTGAGCGTCTCCAGCGCCTGTCGCGCGGCCTCCGTTTCGGCCTGCGACTGCCGCAGGCTTTCGTTCTGCATCTCCAGCTCGAGCTGGTGCACCTGCAGTTCGTGCAGCAGCGCCACGGTATCGCCCGCGAAGGCCGGGGCCGTCGCCGCCGATTGCGCGATCGATCGCTCGGCGCGATGGCGCAAACCCGTCGCGTCCGGTTCTTCGTCGTCGTTCTTCAAGGGCGTGATCGCCTCGTTCCGGTGGTACGCGTATCCGACCGGTCGGCCACCGGCTGCCTGTGGGCACGTCGCGGCGGCGCCTGTTCGGCAAGTATCGAATTTCCCCAAGCTCATGATAGCCCCGGGAGCTCGCGAGCCCTTTTGCGCTGGCGCACAAGAGCCGCCGTTTCATCGCATCGCGGGGTGCTACAGTGGGTCTACGAGGCCGTTCGCTCGTCCCTGGGCCCCCACCCCGATGGATACGATTGCAGGACCGAAGGCCAACCGGCTCCTCGCGGCGCTGCCGGATGGCGCGTTCGCGCGATGCCTGCCGGGCACGCAGGCGGGGCGGCCATGACCGCCTTCCGCGTCGTCGGCATCGGCGCCTCCGCGGGCGGGCTCGCGATGCTCGGGGAATTTCTCGCCGGCGTGCCCGCCCACAGCGGGATGGCCTTCGTCGTCGTGCAGCACCTGGACCCGACGCACAAGGCGATGCTCGTGGAACTGCTGCAGCGGTCGACCCCGATGCCCGTGGAGGCAGGCGGCCGAGGGGATGCCGCTCGAAGCCGATGCCGTCTTCGTCATTCCGCCCAACAGCGACCTCACGCTGTCGGCCGGGATCCTGCACCTGGAGCCTCCGGCCGAGCCGCGGGGCCACCGGCTTCCGATCGACCGTCTGCTTTCGTCACTCGCGCGCGAGCACGGCGAACAGGCCGCCGGCGTGGTGCTCTCGGGCATGGGGTCGGATGGAACGCTCGGCCTGCAGGCGATCAAGTCCCAGGGTGGGCTCACGCTCGCGCAGGAGCCGGAGTCGGCGCAGTTCGACTCGATGCCCCGCAGCGCCATCGCGGCCGGGTGCGTCGACATCGTCGCGCTCCCGTCCGCGATGGCCGGCGAGATCCTTCGCGTGGCCACGGGCCAGCGCGTCCCGCCCGCGCAAGCCGACGGCGCGCCGGACGACCACGCGGCGCTCGAGGCGGTCGTCGCCCTGCTGCACGAGCACCGCCGGCACGACCTGTCCGACTACAAGACCAGCACGCTGCGCCGCCGCATCCAGCGCCGGATGGGCGTGCACGGGATTCCGACGACCGCTGCCTACGCGGACTTCGCGAAGCGCAACCCGCACGAACTGGACATGCTCTTCAAGGAAGTCCTCATCGGCGTCACGAGCTTCTTCCGCGATCCGGGCGTCTGGCAGGAACTCAAGCGCGACGTGATGCCCGTCCTGGTCGCCCGCGCGGCCGAAGGGGCGAAGCTGCGGGCGTGGGTGGTCGGATGCTCCACGGGCGAGGAGGCCTATTCGCTCGCCATCATCTTCCGGGAGGTGGCCGAGGCCTTGCCCGGCGTCCCGAGGACGCTGCAGATCTTCGCGAGCGACCTGAGCGCGGACGCGATCGCCGCCGCCCGAAAGGGCTGCTACCCGCGCTCGATCGCGGCCGACGTGGGCGAGGAGCGCCTGGCGCGATTCTTCGCACCGCAAGGGGAAGGCTACCTGGTCGACAAGGGCGTGCGCGAGATGGTTCTCTTCGCCCAGCACGACGTCATCCTCGACCCGCCGTTCACGCGGCTCGACCTGCTTTCCTGCCGCAACCTCCTCATCTATTTCGACGCCAGGCTGCAGCGGCGCCTGCTGCCGCTCTTCAGCTACAGCCTGCGCCCCGGCGGCGCATTGCTGCTGGGGAGCTCCGAGTCGCTCGGCATCGTGCAGGCGCAGTACACGCCCATCAGCCCGAAGTCGCGGCTCTACTGGCGCAACGAGAATTCCCCCCGAACGGCAATGGTCGATTTCCCCACCGGCTTTCCCCGTTCCCGGGGCAGGCCCGCCCAGGAGAGCAATGTGCCCCCCCCATCCGGCAACCCGCCCGCCAACCTCCAATCGCTGGCCGAGCAGGCGCTGCTGAAGGACCACGCGCCGCCGGCCGTGCTGGTGAACGCCGAGGGAGACGTCGTCTACATCCACGGCAGCGTCGGCCGGTTCCTCGAGCCCGCCTCCGGCAAGGCGAACTGGAACGTCCACGTGATGGCCAAGCCGTCGATTCGCGCGCAGGTCGTCGTCGGGCTGCGCGAGGCGCTCCAGGCGAAGGCCCCGGTGTCCCTGCGCGGGCTGCGGCTCGAGGGCGAAGCCCCGGGGACGATCGACGTGACGATCCAGCCGCTCGCGGAGCCCAGGGCGCTCGCGGGCCTGGTGATGATCGTCTTCCACCCGGGCCGCGACGAAGTGCCCCATCGGATCACGGACGAGCCCGGCAAGCCCGCGGGGGACCCGACGGTGGCCGGCGAGATCGATCGCTGGAAGGCCGAGGTGCGCGCCCTGCGCCAGGAGATGGGCGCGGCCGCGGAGGAACTCCAGGCGGCCAACGAGGAACTGCAGTCCACCAACGAGGAGCTGCAGGCGGCCAACGAGGAGCTGACCTCCTCCAAGGAGGAATCGCAGTCGATGAACGAGGAGCTGCAGTCGCTCAACGGCGAGCTGCGCCTGAAGCTCGATGCCCTGGAGCTCGCGCAAAGCGACATGCAGAACCTGCTCAACAGCACGGAGATCGCCACGTTGTTCCTCGACAGCGACCTGAACGTGCGCCGCTATACCGACCAGATCAAGCGCATCGTCAACCTGCGGGAAGCGGACATCGGGCGGCCGCTCACGGACCTCTCCACGACGCTGGTCTACCCGGGCCTGTACGACGACGCCAAGGAGACGCTGCGCACCCTGACTTTCATCGAGAAGCAGGTGGAGACCACCGACGCGCTCTGGTTCCTCGTCCGCATCAAGCCCTACCGGACGCTTTCGAACGTGATCCAGGGCGTCGTCATCACGCTGATCGACATCACGGCCGCGAAGGAACTCGAATCCCGGCTGCGTGCCAAGCCTTGAACACCGCCTGCTCTCCCCTCCCTTCACCGGAAGCGCCATGACCCACTCCCTCGCCGGCCCCGATCCCCAGGCGCAACTGCGCCTGCACGCGCTGTCCCGCCTGACGGCCGATCATCCGGAAATCGCGGCCCGGTCGAACCCGTTGAAGGCGCTCGCCGTGCTGTACGAGCTGGCTTCCTCGGCCGAGACGGCGCCCGACGCGCTCGCGCTGCTGCACGAGCTGCAGGTCCACCAGGTGGAACTCGAGCTCCAGGACGAGGAGCTTCGGCGCGCGCGCGTGGAGACCGAGGCTTCGCTCGGACGCTACGCGGCGCTCTACGACCTCGCGCCGGTGGCCTACCTCGCCGTCGACGCCGGCCTGGTCGTGCTGGAGGCGAACGCCGCGGCGGCGCGCCTGTTCGGCGCTGCCGCGGACGAACTGCCCGGGCGTTCCCTCGCCTCGCGACTCGCGCCTGCGGCCGCCGCCGCGCTGGGCGAGCTCGTCTCGCAGGTGGCGCACGCCCCTTCAGCCTGCCGCGGACTGCTTCCGCCCTCGGCCCTCGCCGGCACGAAGGGCCCGCTCGACGCGACGGTCGGATGCGACACGGCCCCGGGCCGATTCCTGGTGGTGCTCGTCGAATCGGGGCCGGGTCCGATCGAGAAGGGCGCCGCCTAGCGAGGCGAATTCCGAAACCCTGAATCCGGCAAGACGCACCGCCGGCCATCCTGACCGAAAAGGAGAGACCATGGTCACGCGCCGCACCACGATGAGAAGCAGCACCGGAACCAAGCTGTATGCCGTCCGCGACGAAAGCGGGCAGTTCAAGGACATCCAGACCTACAAGCGGGCCCATTCCGCCGACCTGCGCCACAAGTCGAAGGCCGAGAAGGAGGCCG
Source organism: Betaproteobacteria bacterium (assembly GCA_016711875.1). Lineage (GTDB taxonomy): Bacteria > Pseudomonadota > Gammaproteobacteria > Burkholderiales > Usitatibacteraceae > FEB-7. The sequence continues at coordinate 214,956 of JADJSD010000022.1, forward strand.
CACAGGGTCCCATCGAGAAGCGGGTCCGGAAGGCGGCGGCATCGGCCGTGAAATCCGTCCAGGACACCGTGAGCGGCGCCGCCGCCGTGGTGAAGCGCGCGGCGAAGCGGGCGGTCAAGCAGGCCTCGGGCACCCGGCCTCCCGCCTTGAAGGCCGTGAAGAAGACGGTGAAGAAGGCGGTCAAGGCGGTGAAGAAGGCGGCCAAGAAGGCCGCGCCCCGCAAGGTCGCGGCGAAGAAGACCGGAAAGCGCACCGCCCGATAGCCGCGGGCGGCACCCAAGCGCTGCACGCGGTCGCGACGAAACCCGGGCCGGCGAAGTTGACCGGCCCGCGCGTTGTTTATACAATGTGTCTACATTTCGCGCGCAGGGAGGCCGCAAGCCCATGGAGGCCGTCATCAGGAAGTGGGGCAACAGCCCCGCCCTTCGAATCAACGCCACCGTCATGAAGATCGCGTCGTTCGACATCGAGCAGCGCGTGACGATCAAGGCAACCAAGGGGCGCATCGTCATCGAACCGGCCGACAAGCCGGATCTCAGGCTCGAGGACCTGGTGGCGGCCATCACGCGCGCCAACGTCCACGATGAAGTCGCCTTTGGCGCTCCCGTCGGCAAGGAAGCGCTGTAGTGGCGAGCCGGGCCTATGTGCCCGACGTGGGCGACGTGGTCTGGCTCGAGTTCGACCCGCAAGCCGGGCATGAGCAGGCGGGGCATCGCCCGGCGCTCGTGATGAGCCCCGCGCTCTACAACGGCAAGACGGGCTTGATGCTCTGCTGCCCCCTGTCGACCCGGATCAAGGGCTACCCTTTCGAGGTGCGAACCCGGCTCGAGGGGCAGGACGGCGTCGTGCTCTCGGACCAGGTGAAATCGCTCGACTGGAAGGTTCGCCGCGCGAAGAAGAAGGGAACCGTTCCCCAGGCGGTCGTGCTGGAGGTCCGCGCGCGAATCAAGGCGCTGCTGGTGATCAAGTAGCCCGGCATCACGACGCGATGACCTCGACACTCCCCGAGCAGCCCAAGGCTGCCGCTTCTCAGACTCCCGAGCAGCCGAAGGCTGCCGCTTCTCAGACACCGATGATGCAGCAGTACCTCGCCCTCAAGGCCGGGTACCCCGACATGCTGCTCTTCTACCGCATGGGCGATTTCTACGAGCTCTTCCACGGCGACGCGGAACGCGCCGCGAAGCTGCTCGACATCACGCTCACCACGCGCGGCGCCTCGGGCGGCCAGCCCATCCGCATGGCGGGCGTGCCCTTTCACGCGGTGGAGCAGTACCTCGCGAAGCTCGTGCGCCTGGGCGAATCGGTGGCGATCTGCGAGCAGGTGGGCGACCCGGCCGCGTCCAAGGGGCCCGTCGAGCGCAAGGTGATGCGCGTCGTCACGCCCGGCACGCTTACCGATTCCGCCCTGCTGGCCGCCACGCGCGAAAGCCTCCTCGTCGCCGCGTGCGAGATGGAAGGCGTCGCGGGTCTGGCCTGGCTCTCCCTCGCGAGCGGCCGGCTGCGCGTGACGGAAGTGCCGGCCGCGAAACTCGAACAGGAACTGGACCGGCTTCAGCCGGCGGAGCTCCTCGTGCCCGACGGCTTCGATCCCCCGCAGCTTCGCACCCGGCCCGCGGTGAAGCGCGTCGAGGCGTGGCACTTCGATTCGGCGAGCGCGGTGCGCGAACTCTCGCGGCAGTTCGGCACGGCGGATCTCTCGGGCTACGGCGTCGAGGGCCTCGCGCCCGCACTCGGTGCGGCCGGCGCACTCCTGCTCTACGCGAAGCACACGCAGCAATCCGCCCTGCCCCACGTGACGGGCCTCGCCGTCGAGCGCGAGAGCGAATTCGTGCAGATGGACGGCCCGACGCGCCGCAACCTCGAGATCACGGAGACGCTCGCGGGCGCCGACTCGCCCACGCTCTTCTCGCTCCTCGACCGCTGCCGCACCGCGATGGGCAGCCGCCGCCTGCGCCACTGGCTGCACCACCCGCTGCGCGACACCACGGTGCTCGCGAAGCGGCATGACGCCATCGACGCCCTCCTCGCCGCGGATTCGCGCTTTCGCCACCCGGCTGCCGGCGCCGCGCTCGCGGGCTGGTCGGACGTGGAGCGCATCGCCGCGCGCGTGGCCCTGGGCACGGCCCGGCCGCGCGATCTCTCGGGGCTGCGCGACACGCTCGCGACGCTGCCCGCGCTCCATGCCCTGCTGCGCTCCGCCGGCTCGCCCGCCCTCGCGCGCCTGGCCGATCCGCTAGCCCCCGCGGACGACGTCCAGTCGGATCTCGCAGCGTGCCTGAAGGAGGAACCCGCGGCGGTCGTGCGCGAAGGCGGCGTCATCGCGGACGGTTTCGACGCGGAACTCGACGAGCTGCGCGCCATCCAGAACGATTGCGGCACGTTCCTCCTGGCGATGGAGACGCGCGAGCGCGAACGCACCGGCATCGCCAACCTGCGGGTCGAATTCAACAAGGTGCACGGCTTCTTCATCGAGGTGACGCAGGGCCAGGCGGGCAAGGTTCCGGCGGATTACCGGCGTCGCCAGACGATGAAGAACGCCGAGCGGTTCATCACGCCCGAGCTCAAGGCTTTCGAGGACAAGGCGCTCGCCGCGGGGGAACGCGCCCTCGCCCGCGAGAAGGCCCTCTTCGAGGCGCTGGTCGGGCGGCTTCGCGGGCAGCTCGCGCGATTGCAGGCGATCGGGGAAGCCGCCGCCGAGCTCGATGCCCTGGCCTCGCTCGCGCGGTGCGCCGAGGAGCTTCGCCTCGCGCGTCCGGCCTTCACGGGCGAGGACACGATCGAGATCGAGGGCGGGCGTCACCTGGTGGTCGAAAGCCAGGTCGAGGACTTCATCCCCAACGACGCGCAGCTCTCGCGCTCGCGCCAGCTGCTGCTCATCACCGGGCCCAACATGGGCGGCAAGTCGACCTACATGCGGCAGGTGGCGCAGATCGCGCTTCTCGCCCACTGCGGCGCGTTCGTCCCCGCGGCCCGCGCGCGCCTGGGACCCCTCGACCGCATCTTCACCCGCATCGGCGCCTCCGACGACCTCGCGGGCGGGCGCTCGACCTTCATGGTGGAGATGACCGAGGCCGCCGCCATCCTCAACAACGCCTCGCCGCGCAGCCTCGTGCTCGTGGACGAGATCGGCCGCGGCACGTCCACCTTCGACGGCCTCGCCCTCGCCTACGCCATCGCGCGCCACCTGGCCGAGCGCGTGCGCTGCTACGCCCTCTTCGCGACGCACTATTTCGAGCTCACGCAGCTGGCGGCGGAGTTGCCCAACATCGCCAACGTCCACCTGGACGCCGTGGAGCACAAGGATCGCATCGTGTTCCTGCACCGCCTGGAAAGCGGGCCGGCGGACAAGTCCTACGGCATCCACGTGGCGCACCTCGCCGGCATCCCGAAGGAAGTGGTGCGCGCGGCGAGGAAGCACCTCGCGCACCTCGAGACGCACCTGCGGCCCGAGGGCGCGCAACCCGACCTGTTCGCGCCCGCCGCGGCGGCGCCCACGCCCGAGCCGCATCCCGTCGTCGAGGCCCTCGCGGCCGTCGACCCCGACAAGCTCACGCCGCGCGAGGCGCTCGACCTCGTCTACGCGCTCAGGAAGCAACTCGATGACTAGAATCGTCACGGCGATCGCCCTCCTCGCGATCGCGGCCGGCTGCGCGGTGCGTCCCCCGCACCCCGAGACCTTCACCTTCGCGGTGCTGGGCGACGCGCCCTACAACGCGCGCGAGGAGCTGGAGTTCGACGCCATGCTCGGGCGCATCTCCGCGGAGCCGCACGCCTTCGTCGTGCACGTGGGCGACACCATGGCCGGCGGGGGCACGAACTGCGCCGACGACCTCTACGCGGACAGGAAGCGCCGCTTCGACGCCTCGCGCCACCCCTTCGTGCTCACGCCGGGCGACAACGACTGGACGGACTGCCGGCGCGATTCGAACGGCCGGCGCGACCCGCTGGAGCGCCTGGCGAAGGTGCGCGAGGTGTTCTTCGCGGACGCCTTCTCGCTCGGCCGCACCCGCATGCCGCTCGCGGTGCAGGAAGCCTGCGCCGAGCGATCGAAGAGCGCGTGCGTGTGCCCCGCCCTGCCCGAGAACCGCCTGTGGACGAAGGCGAAGGTGGTGTTCGCGACGATCCACGTGGTGGGCAGCAACGACAACCGGGGCTTCGACGCCGCGAACGACGCCGAGCAGCGCTGCCGCGAGGCCGCCAACCTCGCCTGGCTCGAGCGCGCCTTCCGCCTCGCCGGCACCGAGGGGATGCGCGGCCTCGTCATCGCGACCCAGATGAACCCTTTCGCGGACTACGCGGGCAAGGTCTACGACCCGATCAAGGCGCGCGTCGCGGCCGACGCGAAGCGCCTCGCGCGCCCGGTGCTGTTCGTCCACGGCGAATCGCACACCTATCGCTTCGACCGGCCCTTCCGGGACGAGACGGGCTCGCGCGTGGGCAACTTGCGGCGCCTGGAGACCTTCGGGAGCCCGCAGGTGGGCTGGGTGCGCGTGACCGTGGATCCGGGCGACCCGGACCTTTTCCGCGTCGAGCCGATGGGCCCTTCCGCGCCGAACTAGCGCCGGTCTTCGTCGCCGTCCTGTGCGTCGTCCTCAGGGGCGTTCTGGCCGTGGGCATGGCCGTGACGAAGCTCATCGCCCGTCGCGGTGCGCACGTCCGTCACCTTGCAGTGAAACCACACGCGCTCGCCGGCGAGGGGATGGTTGCCGTCGACGACCACCTGCTCGTCGGCGATGCCCGTCACCGTGTAGATGCGCCCGTCGCCTTCCTGCGTTTCGTCCCCGGGCACGCCCTCGAAGCGCATGCCCTCGGTGAGGACCTCGGGAAAGGCATCGCGCGATTCCACGCGCAGGAGGGTCGCGTCGTAATCGCCGAACGCGTCCTCGGGCTCGAGGGTAAGCGTGAGTTCGTGGCCGACGCCGGCGCCTTCGAGCGCGGCTTCCACCTTGGGAAAGAGGCCCCCGTAGCCGCCGTGCAGGTATGCGACGCTCGCGCCTTCCTCGTCGAGGAGGGCCCCGTCGGCGTCCCGCAGCTCGTAGGCGATCGTGACGACCGCGCCCGCCTCAACGCGACCGGCCATCGAGCGCCTTCACGCAGTCGAGCACGGCATCGGCGTGGTCGCGGGGGTTCACGTCGCGCAGGATGTGCCGCAGGACCCCCTTCTTGTCGATCACGAAGGTGGACCGCTCGACGCCCGCCTTCTCGCGGCCGTCGACGGTCTTCACGCGCAGCACGTCGTAGAGGCGGCAGACCTCGGCCTCGGTGTCGGCGAGCAGCTGCACCGACAGGCCCTGCTCGTCGCGGAAGCTCTGGTGGGAGAGCACGTCGTCGCGAGAGATGCCGAACACGATGGTGTCGAGCTTCGCGAATTCCGGCTCGCGGTCGCTGAAGTCGATCGCCTGGATCGTGCAGCCGGGCGTGCCGTCCCGCGGGTAGAAATAGAGGACGACATGCTTCTTCCCGCGGAAGCTCGCGAGAGACATCATCTCCATGCTCGCGTCCGGCAGCGAGAACGGCGGTGCGGGTTGTCCAACCTGTAACATGTCTGTCCTCGACGGTCCGGCCGATTCTATCGGAATTTCATGGCACGCAAGACCACACCCGCCGCGGGGCGAAGTGCGGACGTATCGCCCCGGATACCGGGGCCCCTCGACACCCGCACGTTCCTCGCGCGCCATTGGCAGAAGGAACCGCTCCTGGTGCGCGGCGCCTTCCCCGCCTTCCGCGAACCCCTCACGAAGGACGAAGTGCTTCGCCTGGCCGGAGACCCCGACGCGGAGTCGCGCCTCGTGAGGAAGCAGGGGCGCTATTGGAGCTGCGAGCACGGCCCGTTCGAGCGTGCGCGCCTCGACCGCCTGCCCCGGCGCGACTGGACCGTCCTGGTCCAGGACACGCAGCATTTCTCCCGCGAGGCCGAGCGCCTCCTCGAGCGTTTCACGTTCCTGCCGCGCGCGCGCATCGACGACCTCATGGTGAGCTACGCGGTGCCCGGCGGCACCGTGGGCCCGCACGTGGATTCCTACGACGTGTTCCTCATCCAGGGGCGAGGCCGGCGCCGCTGGAAGATCGCCCGGCCCGGCGACGTCGACTTCGTGCCGGGCCTCGACCTGCGCATCCTCGCGCGCTTCGAGGCCGAGGAGGAATGGGTACTCGAGCCCGGCGACATGCTCTACCTGCCGCCCGACGTGCCCCACTACGGCATCGCCGAGACGGAGTGCATGACCTGGTCGGTGGGTTTTCGCGCGCCCACGGACCAGGAGTTCGCGGCCGGCTTCCTCGACCACCTGGGCGAGCGCCTCGCGCTCGAGGGCCGCTACGCGGACCCCGGGCAGGGCGCCGTGAGAAGCGCGGGCGAGATCCCCGAGGCGCTCGTCACCCACGTCACGAAGGTGCTGGAGCGCCTGCGGTGGGACGACGCCGAGGTGCGTGCCTTCGCCGGGCGTTACCTCACCGAGCCCAAGTCGCACGTGGTCTTCGAGCCCCGGGCACGCCCCCTGTCGCTCGCGCGATTCGAGGCCGCCATCGCGGAGCGCGCCGTCGCCCTGGAAGGCAAGGCACGCCTCGCCCACTCGCGCGGCGCCTTCTTCCTGAACGGCGAGTGCGTCGAGGCGACGAAAGCCTGCGCGCCGTGGTTGCGCCGGCTCGCGGACGGGCGCAGATTGGAATCGGTGGCCGGCGCGCCGCGGGCCGTGCGGGAGTTGCTGCACGCGTGGTATCGCGACGGCATCGTGCGACTCGAACGAGGAGGAAGGCCCCGATGACGACCCCCGACCCCCACCCCGCGCGCGACCACAGGACGCTCACCGGCCTGAAGGACGCACGCGAGGCCATCGACCAGGTGATCGCCACCGCGACGCGCGAACTCGCGATCTTCGACGACCGCCTCGAGCTGCGCGGCTACGAGAGCCCCGCTCGCATCGAGGCCCTGCGACAGCTCCTGCTCGCCGGGCGCATGCACCGCATCCGGATCGCGCTGCATGAACCCGAGGGGCTCGTGCGCGCGCAGCCGCGCCTCATCGCGTTGCTGCGCGAGTTTCCCTCCGCCATCGAGATCCACCGCACGGTGGGCGAGGCCCTGAATGCGCGCGACCCCTTCGTGATCGCCGACGACCACAGCGCCTGGCACCTGCTGCACCAGGATCATCCCCGCTCCGTTGTTGCACTGCACTCCCCGCCCGATGTCCACGGGCTCGTGCACCGCTTCGGCGAGATCTGGGAACTGACCGAGCCGGCCGTGAGCGCCACGACGCTTGGCCTTTGAACCGTCAGGACTTTTTGCCGGAAGCGGGGTTGGCCACGATTTCCGGGAAGTGATACAATTGCGTGTTGCCTCGAGCGGTTTGAGGGTGTATTGCATCGCACCATCCGGCCGCCCGGGCACGCGAAAAATTGATCAAATTTTCGACATCATTCCAAGGACATTTTGAAAATGAAGCCCGTTTACCTCCTCGCTGCCCTCCTGGCTGCCGGCGTCGTCGCCTGCGGCAAGACCGAAGCCCCGAAGCCCGCCGAAGCCCCCAAGGTCGAGGCCCCGAAGCCCGCCGAAGCGCCGAAGCCCGCTGAAGCCCCGGTCGCCGCGCCCGCCGCTGGCGCGCCCGCTGCCGCCCCCGCCCCCGCGCCCCGCCGCCGACGCGCGAAGCCCGCCGAAGCCCCCAAGGCCGACGCGAAGCCCGCCGAAGCCCCGAAGAAGTAATCCGGGTCTTTTCGCGGCAAGAAAAAGCCGGCCCGAGGGCCGGCTTTTTTGTGTCTGTCCCTCGGGACTGCTGAAGGGGACTGTCCCCTTCAGATTTCCCGCCAGTCGAACCCCGTCTCCTGCGAGGCGACGCCGATCCAGGACGGCTCGCACCCCGCCGCGCCCGCGAGGGCGGCCACCGCGAGCTCCGGCGTGTTGTTCTCCTTCGACAGGTGCGCCGCGACGAGGTGCTTGAGCTTCGAACGGTCGAGGCGCGAGAGCAGGTCGCCCGACTGCGCGTTGTCGAGGTGCCCGAAGCGCCCGGAGATGCGCTGCTTGAGCGGCCAGGGGTACGAGCCGGCGCGCAGCATCCCGAGATCGTGGTTGCTCTCGAGCACGAGCGCGTCCAAGCCGGTGAGCTTTTCCTCGACGTGCGGCGTCGTGCACCCCAGATCCGTCACCACCCCCAGCCGGACCGCGCCGTCGGAGAAGACGTATTGCACGGGCTCGCGCGCGTCGTGCGGCACGGCGACGGGGTCGACCTGCAGGTCGTTCACCGCGAAGGCCGTGTGCGGATCGATGAAACGCACGAGCGAGGCGGGGAAATCGAGGGGCAGCGAGAGGGCGGTGCCGCGGGTGAGGTAGACGGGAATGGCGTGGCGCTTCGCGAAACGGGGCACGCCCCCGAGGTGGTCCGTGTGCTCGTGGGTGACGACGATGGCCGTGAGGTCCGCGGGAGCGAGGCCCCGCCGCGCGAGGCGCTCGGTCGTGTCGGCGATGTTGAACCCGCAATCCATGAGGATGCGGGTCCGCCCGCACTCGACGAGCGTCCCGTTGCCGGAGCTGCCGCTGCCGAGCGAGGCGAAGCGCAGGCCCAAGCGCGCCGCTACTTCAGCTGCTCGAACAGGAGCGAGAGGATGCGCTTGCCGGTGGCCGAGGTGTCGTTGGCCCCCTTCGAATCCTGCACGGTGACGTTCGTCGCGCTGCCGCCGGCATCCACGACCGCGATGCGGAACTGCGGCGCCGAGCTCTTCTCGGCGGGACGCCAGAAGGCGAGCTTGTCGAGGAAGCCCTCGTTGCTCGTCGCCGACGCGTCCGGGTCGATGTAGCGCACGAAGTACATGCCCTTGGAGCGGTCGCGGTCCTCGACGGTGAAGCCCACGCGGTCGAGCGCGAGGCCGACGCGGCGCCAGCCGCGGTCGAAGCCGTCGTTGAGGACGATCGGGCCGGCGCCGGCGTTCTGGAGGACGGCGTTCTGCGCGCCGGTAGCCACCGGCGCCGCGCCGCGGCCCGGGCTCGTCCCGGCCACGCCCGCCGGACCGGGCTTCGCGTCGGCGGTGCGCACCGGATCGGACCTTCGGGTGGGTTCGCCGAGCTTGAGCACGAGCTTCTGGAGCATCTCGGCTTCCAGGCCGCGATCCGTGCCGCCGGCACGCGGCACCCAGCGCGTCGCATCCTGCAGCGTGCTGGTGAAGACTTCCTCGAGGCCGCGGTGGCTCACGTAGATCTCCACCGTGCCCGCCTCGCTGCCGCGCTCGATGCGCGCGCGGAAACGGTCCCGCTCGCCGGAGGAATACATGCCCGGCAGGGCGCGGCTCACGAGGCCGCGGATGCCGTCCGGTCTCGACGGGCGGGCGGTTCTCGCGCCAGTTGGTCTCGAGGACACCGGCGGCGGCATCCTCGCGAGCGATGGAGAAGCCCTGGTCCAGCCAGAACTCGCGCACGACCGGCCAGGCCTGGCCGGGTTCGGCCTTGGCGACCGCGTAGCGAAGCGTGCCCGAGCGCTCGACGCGCGCGTTCGCGATTGGCGGCAGTACGCCGAGGTTCACCGGCCCGCTGCCGGCGGTGCCGGGCGCGCGGCCCTGCTGGTAGGTCGAGAAGCTCGTCGAGGCCTTCGGGTCGGGTATCGCGAACCGGTCGTCGTAGGTGGGCGAGGTCAGGTCCGGCGGCACCTCGAGCGGCTGCTCGCGGGTGCTTTTCGTGCGCTGGTACTCGTCGGACTTGCCGCCGCCGAAGAGGCCGCACCCGGCAAGGAGCGGGAGCGTCAGCACGGCGAGGACGAGCGGGCGGATGCGGGTCATGGGAATTCTTTCCGGATCTAGGAGAGGCAGCCGGCTTCGCGCAGCGCGCCGGCGACGGTGTCGTGGAAGGCCGGGGCGAGCGGCGTGAGCGGCAGGCGGATGCCCTCGCCGATGCGGCCCATCTTCGCGAGCGCCCATTTCACGGGGATGGGGTTCGCCTCGACGAAGAGCTTCTGGTGCAGCGGGATGAGGCGTTGGTTGAGGGCGATGGCCTTCTTCGCGTCGCCCGCGAGCGCGGCGGCGCACATCTCGTGCATCGCGCGCGGGGCCACGTTGGCGGTGACGGAAATGTCGCCGGAGGCCCCCAGCAGCATGTACGCGAGCGCCGTGCCGTCGTCGCCGGAGTAGACGGCGAAGTCCGCGGGCTTTCTGCGCAGGAGATCCGCGCCGCGGTCCAGGTTGCCTGTGGCGTCCTTGATGCCGACGATACCCGGCACGTGCGCGAGGCGCAGCGTCGTGTCGGTGGCCATGTCGGCGACCGTCCGGCCCGGGACGTTGTAGAGGATCATCGGCAGGTCCACCGCTTCGGCGATGGCCTTGAAGTGCAGGAACAGGCCTTCCTGCGAGGGCTTGTTGTAGTACGGCACCACCGAAAGCGAATAGTCCGCCCCGACCTTCTTCGCGAAGGCCGCCAGTTCGATGGCTTCCCGGGTGCTGTTGCCGCCCGTGCCGGCGATGACGGGAATGCGCCCCGCCGCGTGCTTCACGGCCGTCTCGATCAGCCGGAAGTGCTCGTCGAAGTCGACGGTGGGCGATTCGCCCGTCGTGCCGACCACCACGAGGGCGTCGGTACCTTCGGCGATGTGCCAGTCGATGAGGGATTCGAAGCGGGGAAGGTCGAGGGCGCCGTCCGCCTGCATGGGCGTGACGATCGCAACCAGGCTGCCGGTGAGCATTTGTTCGGGGCGAAAGCGGTCGGGAGAGACCGCGATTTTACCCTCAATGGCCCCCCGCCGGGGCCGGGGCGTCCTCGCGTCGGGCGCACAGGCGCTGGATGGCCGCCGGGCGGGGGGTGTCGACCACCCGGTCCTCGTAGGCCACGACCCGCAGATGTCCGCGGACGGCCTCGAGCAGTTCGCCGGGCGCGAGCAGGAAATCCGGGTTCGAAGGCTTGCCGAAGCGCTCGTTGCCGCGGGCGAAGGTCTCGTAGACCAGCACCCCGCCGGGCTCGAGCGAATCCACGAGCTTGGGAAGCAGCGGCCGGTGCAGGTAGTTCGTGACGACGATGCCGTCGAAGCGCCGCCCGGCATAGGGCCAGGGGCCCGCTTCCAGGTCCGCCTCGCGCAGGCTCACGCCGGCCGGCGGGTCCGCGAAGAGGCTCGCGTCGCGATCGACGGCATCCACCTCGAAGGCGAGCTTGGCGAGATACCGGGCGTGGCGCCCTCCTCCGCAAGCCAGGTCCAGCACGGCGCCGCCGGGCCGGATGAGGCTCGCCCATCGGGCGACCCACTCGGAAGGCGGCACGTCGAGCCCGGGGTGGGTCATGCCGAGGGCCCGAAGAGGCCCGAAACCGTTTCTTCCCCGATGGCGAAGGCCGTGCTCATGCCGGTGCCGCTCGTCACGGAGACGGCCATCACGCGGTCGGCCAATGCCTCGCGCAGGAGCGGCGTGACGTCCGCCACCGGATAGACGCCCACCCAGTGTTCCGTGATGCCCGGCCGCGGCACGTCGAGCACGGCATCCATCTCGTCCAGGATGAGCGCGTCCACGGACTCCGAGGCGAAGGGCTCGATCGCCTCGTCGTAGTGGTGCGAATCGCCCACGACCAGCGAACCGTCCGCGCCCTGGGCCACGATGAGGTTCACGCCGCCGGCAAGGGCGGAAGGCACCTCGGCCTCGAGCCTCGCGCGGAGCGCCTTGGCGGGCCGCATGCGGGCGAAGCCGCCGTAGCGCACGAGGCTCAGGTCCGACATGAGCACGTGGTCCAGGCGGAACGACGGCGGCTGGGACGCCGTGCGCATCATCTGCAGGCGGCAGGCCCGGTAATTCACGCGGCGCGCCAAGGCGGGGGCCAGCGCGCGAAGCGCCGCACCCGCGGCGACCACGATGGCATCGGCTTCGATGCGCCCCTGCGCGTGCACGAGGGCGCCCGGTTCCACCATGCCGGCGGACAAGCCCCAGTGGAATTCCACCCCGTGCCGTTCGGCCAGCCAGGCCGCCAGCTTCGGGAGCGCCTCGCGCGGCTCGACGCGCAGTTCGTGGGGGCTGAGCAGCGCCCCCTCGAGCCCCGTGGCCAGCATCGGCCAGCGGCGGCGCGCGTGCACGGCATCGTAGAACTCGCAACCCTCGCCATCGGGCGCGGCGGCGAAGGCCGCGAGCAGTTCACGCGACTCGCGGCGGCGCGAGACGACGAGCGCGCCGCGCTGCAGTATCGCGATGCCCGCCTCCGGGGCCACCTCGGCCCAGACGTCGCGCGAACGCATCGCCCGTTCGCGCGTGACGCCCGGCTCCTGCCCGGTGATCGTGACGAAGCCGAAGTTCTGCACGGAGGCCGAGCAGGCCCGCGGATCGCGATCGACGACGACGACGCGAAGCCCCCGTCGCGCGGCCGCGAGCGCGTGCGCCAGGCCGACGATGCCGGCCCCGACGATGGCGAGATCGAAGCGCGTGCCCACGGCCCGCCTACGCGAGGACCGCGTCCGGCTCGTGGAACGGGTGGCCGAGCGCCTCCGCCACCTCGCGGTAGGTGACCTTGCCCGCGCACACGTTGAGGCCGGCCTTCAGGTGGGCGTTGGCCGCGAGCGCCGCCTTCCAGCCGTTCTCCGCCAGCTGCAGCGTGAAGGGCAGCGTCGCGTTGTTGAGCGCGAACGTGGAGGTGCGCGGCACGGCGCCGGGCATGTTGGCCACGCAGTAGTGCACGACGTGGTCGACCACGTAGGTGGGATCGGCGTGCGTGGTGGCGTGCGCGGTCTCGAAACAGCCGCCCTGGTCGATGGCGACGTCGACGACGACGGCGCCGGGCTTCATCTCCGACACGAGCTGTCGCGAGACGAGCTTGGGCGCCGCGGCCCCCGGGATGAGCACACCGCCGATCACCATGTCCGCGGAGCGCACGTGCTGCTCGATGTTGTCGAAATTGGAGAAGACGGTCATCGCGCGCGCGCCCAGGAGGCGGTCGATGCGCCGGAGCGCGTCGATGCTGCGGTCGATCACCACGACCTGCGCGCCGGTGCCCACGGCGATCTGCGCGGCGTTGGAACCGACGACGCCGGCGCCGAGTATCACGATCTTGGCCGGCGCAACGCCCGCCACGCCGCCCAGCAGGACGCCCATGCCGCCGTGCGCCTTCTCGAGCGAGTGGGCGCCAGCCTGCACGGCCATGCGCCCGGCCACTTCCGACATCGGCGCGAGGAGCGGCAGCCCGCCGCCGGGCTGCGTCACCGTCTCGTAGGCGATGCACACCGCGCCGCTCGCCATCAGGCCCTTGCACTGCTCCGGATCCGGCGCGAGGTGCAGGTAGGTGAAGAGGACCTGCCCGGGACGAAGCCGCGCGATCTCGACGGCTTGCGGCTCCTTCACCTTCACGATCATGTCGGCGGCCGCGAACACCTCGTCCGCGTTGGCCGCGATGGTCGCGCCGGCCTTCCGGTAGACGGCGTCGCCCGCGCCGATGCCGGCGCCCGCGTTCGTCTCGACGAGGACCTCGTGGCCATGCGCGACGAACTCGCGCACGGACGAGGGCGTGAGGCCGACGCGGTACTCGTGGTTCTTGATTTCCTTGGGGACGCCGATCTTCATGGATGCTCCGTGTGGGTGGGACGGGGTTGTGGCGGAAGCCGGCGCACCCTTCTGGGGCGCCCCTAGGCGGCCGCCTTGAGGGGCTCCATTTTACGCACGCCCATGTCGGCCAGCGTTTGCGATACCGCAGAAACCACGTTGCGCATCTCGTTGGCGTCGATGGCGCCGATGCAGCCCACGCGGAAGGTCTCCACCTGCGTGAGCTTGCCCGGATAGAGCACGTAGCCGCGCGCCTTCACGCGCTCGTAGAAATCCTTGAACCCGTAGGCGGGGTCTCCCGGCGCGTGGAAGGTGACGATCACCGGCGCCTGGATCGCCTTCGGCAGGAACGGGCGGAAGCCGAGCGAGGCCATGCCCTCGACGAGGGTCTCGCAGTTCTTCGCGTAGCGGGCCCCGCGCGCGGGCTGCCCGCCCTCGGCGAGGAACTGGTCGAGCGCCACGCGGAAAGCAGCCACCACGTGCGTGGGCGGCGTGAAGCGCCACTGCGTCGTCTTCTGCATGTACGTCCACTGGTCGAAAAGGTCCATCGCCAGGGAATGCGAATTGCCCTGCGATTTCTCGAGCACATCGCGTTTCACGATGACGAAGCCCATGCCCGGCACGCCCTCGATGCACTTGCCCGAGGCGGCGACGACCGCGTCGACGGGGTATTTCGAGACGTCGATCTCGAGGGCGCCGAAGGAGCTCATCGCGTCCACGATGAGGCCCACCTTGCGGCGGGCGCAGGCCGCGGCGATGTCCGCGAGCGGGTTCAGGATGCCGGTGCCCGTCTCGCAGTGCACCTGCGCCACGTGCGTGATGGAGGGGTCGGCGGCCAGGGCCTTTTCCACCATCTCGCCGGTCGGGTACTGGTCCTCGGGCATGTCGATCGCGACGTGCGCGCGGCCCAGATACCCCAGGATCTTGAGGATGCGCTGGCAGTAGGCGCCGTTCTGCGGCACGAGCACCTTGCCCGTCCGGGGCACCACGTTGGCGATGGCGGCCTCCACGGAGAAGGTGCCGCTGCCCTGGAGGGGCACGCACACGTGCGTGCCGGCGCCGTGGACGACGTCCACGAGGTCCTTGCAGATCGAGCCCGTGATCGCGTTGAAGCTCGCGTCCCAGGAGCCCCAGTCGCGCAGCATCGCCTGCTTGGTGGCCGGCGAGGTCGTGAGGGGGCCGGGGGTGAGGAGGATGGGTTCTTGTCCGAGGATCATGATTGTCTCCAGGCCTGCGTGCGGCGGTCGAGCCACGTCTGCAGGAAGTAGTAGGCGACGCAAACGAGCGCCGAGGTGACGACGATGAGGGTGGCCATGGCCGAGGCCGCGCCGATGTCCCCCGCCTCGTCCAGGTTCACGATGGCCACCGAGGCGAGCGTGGTCTTGGGGGAATAGAGGAACACGACGGCCGATACGGTCGTCATGGCGTTCACGAACAGGTAACGGCTGATCTCGAGCAGCGCCGGCAGGCACACCGGCACGGTGACGCGGTGGAACGTCACCCAGAAGGGCACGCGCAGCGACTGCGACACGGCCTCGAACTCGTTGTCGATCTGCTTGAGGGCCGTGACCGCGGTGAGGTGGGACGACGTGTAATAGTGGACGATCGTGTTCACGACGAGGATCGCCATCGTCCCGTAGAGGAAGTGCAGCGGGTTGGATTCCTGCACGAAGAAAAAGATGTAGCCCAGCCCCAGCACCATGCCCGGCACGCCCATGGGCAGCACCGCGAGCAGGCGCACGAAGGGACGCCAGCCTTCCGCCCCGCGCGTCTTCTCGAGCAGGTAGGCCGCACCGAAGACGAACGCCGCGCCGAACGTGGCGCAGAAGGCCGCCAGCGTCACGCTGTTCACGTAGGCCTCGAAGATGCCGGCCTCGACGAGCCCCATGCGGTAATGGTTCAGGGACATCGTGAAGTCGTACGGCCAGAACTTCACGAACGAGGCGAAGACCGCCATGCCGATCATGGCGAGCATGAGCGCTGCGACGAGCCAGCAGTAGGCGCTCATCAGCCAGTCGAATCCGCGCGAGGGCTTGGGAACGTAGGGCACCGAGCGCGCCGTGAGCAGCGCCGACTGCCGCCGCTGCACCCAGGTGTCGACGGCGTAGGTGATGGCCACGGGAGCGAGCAGCAGGATGCCCACGACGGCGCCCTTGCCGAAATCCTGCTGCCCGATGACGAGCTTGAAGATGTCCGTGGCGAGCATGTTGAAGTTGCCGCCGATCACCTTCGGGATGCCGAAGTCCGAGAGCGCGTAGGTGAAGACCACCATCGCCGCGCTGATGAGGCCGTACTTGGCGCCGGGCAGCGTGATGGTGAGGAAGCGCCGCCAGCGCGGCGTGCCGAGCGCGTAGGCCGCCTCGTACAGCCTCGCGTCCGTGAGCGAGAGCGCCGTCACCAGGATCATGAGCGCGTGCGGGAAAGTGGCGAAGCACAGCGACAGCACGATGCCCTTGGCGCCGTAGATCTGCGCGTCCCCGAGCAGCGCCTTCGCGATGCCCTGGTTGCCGAACCAGAAGATGAACGAGATGGCCGCCAGGAGCGAGGGCGCCAGGATGGGCACCATCGCGATGTTGCGAAGGAGCGCCTTGCCCCGGATGCAGCTGCGCGTGAGGGCGTAGGCGAAGAGGAACGCGAGCGGGATCACGATGGCGGTCACCATCACCGACACCCACAGGCTGTTCCAGATGGACTGCGCGAGTGCCGGCGTCTGGAAGTACGTGGTGAAGTTCGCGAACCCCACCCAGGCGCCCGAACGGTCCTGCAGGGCCTTCAGGAGAATGGTGACGAGGGGCGCGAGGAAGAACACCGCGAGGCCCGCACCCGCCAGCACCAGCAGCGCGATTCCGATGCGATCCGACCAGTGGTTGCGAAGGCGCGGGGCGCGGATGCGGCCCACGAGCGACGACGCACCGGGCAGGGCCGTGCCGAACGCGGGTTCCGGCGTCGTCGCCACGCGCGGCTACTCCGGGCCCGCGGCGAAGACGCGAAGGCGGTCGACGGGCACCGCCACGCGCAGCGTGTCGCCCGGCTTCACCCGGAATTCCGCCAGGTCGTTCACGGATAGGTCCGCGATGAGCGCCTGGTCGATGCCGTTGAGCCGCAGGGTGAGGCGCGAATAGGAGCCCAGGAACTCGAGCCCCTGCACGACGGCCGCGGCGGAATTGGGCGTCTCGCCGCCCACGCCGCGCACCTGCACGTCCTCGGGCCGGAAGAACACCTTGAGATCCGTCCGCTTCGCGAAGGCCCCGTCGAACTCGCAGGCGAAGCGCTGGTCGCCGATGCGCACGCGCCCTTCACCCGCCCCGGCGGCCGGCAGCAGGTTCGTCTTGCCCACGAAATCCGCGACGAACGGCGTGGCGGGATTGCGGTACACCTCGAAGGGCGTGCCCACCTGCTCGATCGCGCCGTGGTTCATGACCACGATGCGGTCGGCCATGGTGAGGGCCTCCTCCTGGTCGTGGGTGACGAGGATGGTGGTGACGGCCAGGCGCTGCTGCAGGCTGCGGATCTCGCCGCGCAGCCGCACCCGCACCCGCGCATCCAGCGCCGAGAGCGGCTCGTCCAGCAGCATGAGGCCGGGCGAGGTGGCGATGGCGCGCGCGATGGCGATGCGCTGCTGCTGCCCGCCCGACAGCTGGGCCGGGTACTTCGGGCCGCTGTCCGGCAGGCCCACCAGGGTGAGGAGTTCGGCCACGCGCCGGTCGCGCTCGGCGCGCGGCACGCGCCGGTTCACGAGGCCGTAGGCCACGTTCTGCGCGATGGTGAGGTTGGGAAAGAGCGCGTACGACTGGAACACGATGCCGTAGTCGCGCTTCATGGGCGGCAGGAGCGAGATGTCCCTGCCGCCCTGGATGATGCGGCCGGCCGACTGCGTCTCCAGGCCGGCGATGATGCGAAGCAGCGTCGTCTTGCCGCAGCCCGAGGGGCCGAGGAAGCACAGCAGCTCGCCGGCGCGAACCGAGAGGCTCACGTCCCCGAGCGCGACGAAGGAACCGAATTCCTTGCGGACGTGCTCGAGGACGAGGTAGTCGGGCGGCGAGACGGACACGCGAGGCTACTTCTTCGGCTCGCTCTTCGCGTCGTAGCGCTTCTGCCATTCGGCGAGGATCTTCTCGCGGTTCTTGGCGGCGAAGGCGAAGTCGTTCTTCGCCAGGCGCTTTTCGAGATCGGCCGGCAGGTGCGGCAGGGCCGGCTTGACCGCCGGGTGTGCGACGATGGCGAAGTTCTTCGCGTACGCCTCGTTCGCTTCCTTCGTGGCCACCCAGTCCAGCAGCTTCTTCGCCGCGTCCATCTTTTTCGTGGTCTTCACGATGGCGGCGGCCTCGATGTCCCAGCCCAGGCCCTCCTTCGGGAAGACGAGCTCGACCGGGGCGCCCTTCTGCTTCACGTCGTTGCCGCGGAAGTCGAAGGAGATGCCCACCACGAATTCGCCCGCGCCGGACTGGCGGCAGGGCTTCGAGCCGGAGTGCGTGTACTGCGCGACGTTCGCGTGCAGCCGGTCCATGTACTTCCAGCCGGCGGCCTCTCCCATGCCCTGCAGCCAGCCCGACACCGCGAGGAAGCCCGTGCCGCTCGAGGCCGGGTTCGGCATCGTGATCTGGCCCTTGTAGACGGGCTTCGCGAGGTCCGCCCAGGACTCGGGCTTCGGGATGTTCTTCTTCTTGCCCTCGACGGTGTTGTAGCAGACGGTGGCCGCGAAGACGTCCATGCCGACCCACGCCGGCGGCTTGCCCTTGTCGCTGTAGACGGGGTTCAGCTTGTCGAAGCCGACCGGCGCGTACGGGGCGAGCAGGCCCTCGGCCTTGAAGATGTCGAGCGACGAGGCGGCCACGCCCAGGATCACGTCGGCCTGCGGGTTCGCCTTCTCCGCGAGGATCTTCGCGGTGATGACGCCCGTGGAGTCGCGCACGAACTTGAGGTCGATGTTCGGGTTCGTCTTCTGGAAGGACTCCGTGTAGGCCTTGAGCTGGTCGGTCTCGAGGGCCGTGTAGACGAGCAGCTCTGTCTTCTGGGCCCAGGCGGCACCGGCCGAAAAGGCGAGGGCGGCGGCGACGGCGGGAACCAGCTTGCGGAGGGAAAGGCGCATGGGATTCTCCTGGGGGGAATGGGGGCGCGCGGCGACGGTTCGCGGCGCCGACACGCGATTATCGCCGGAATGCACGTCGCCGCAACGTCGCGCGGGCGCTATCTCGCGCGGACGGGCTCCAGAGCCAGTTTCGCGCCCGGGATCGGTGCACCGTCCGCACCGTGGTAGGTCACCGCAAGCGCGCCCGACTCGCCGTCGATCATCACCGCGCCATAAGTAAAGGCGGCCTTGCCGGCATCGGTATAGACGCGCGTGGGTCCGAGCATCGGGTCGATGGCCTGCTTGCCCGGGAAGGGGCCGGCCCGGAGCACGCCGATGTTGGCCTCGTGGAAATCGGGCCGCCCGTCGCCGTCCGTGTCGTAGGCGAACAGGTTGGAAAAGTGCTGGTCGGCCGTGAGGAAGAGCACGTTGGCGATGCGCTTCTCGCGCAGGAAGGTGGCTATCTCGCGCAGCTCGCGCCCGTAGCCGTAGGGGTTGCCCTCGCCCGCGGGCGCCCACGAATCGCGGTACACGCGGCCCTGCATGTCGCGTTCGCCGCCGCTTTCGAGGCTCAAGGGCACCGAACTCACGATGATCTTCCACGTGGCGTCGGATTTCGCCAGGCCCTCGAGGAGCCAGCGCTTCTGCGCCGCGCCCAGCATCGTCTTGGGCTTCGCCTCGGTGTCCTCGCGGTAGCGCGGATCGCGGTACGAGCGCGAGTCGAGCATGAAGACCTCGGCGTGCCGGCCCCAGCGCACGGTGCGATAGAGGCGGCGCGGGTACGTCCCCGAGGAATCGGGCAGCACGGCGACGGGATTCCATTCGAACATCGCCTGGCGTCCGGCTCGGCAGATCACCGGGTTGTGGAAGACGGACTTGCGCCGGCCCTTGCCGTCCTTCGGGCCCCAGGGCACGAATTCGCCGTACGGCCGGGAGGGGTCGCCCTGCTTGAGGCGCGGGTCGCGCGCCAGTTCCTCGCGCGTGGGCCCCTTCGACAGTTCCGGGCAGCCCGTGTCGTTCACGAGTTCGTGGTCGTCCCAGGTGGCCACGAGAGGAGTCGCCTTCAGGAACCGGTCGTAGTGCCGGTCGTCCCGGTGGTAGAGCCAGTCGCGGCGGAAGTCCTCGAGGTTCGAGGCGTAGCCCGGGCCGGGCTTCGGGATCTGGTAGTCGTTGCCCTTCGGGTAGGCCTTGTCCGGCGCCTCGGCCTTGAGTCCGCGGTCCGAGTAGACCATGTCGCCCAGCGCGAGGAAGAGATCCGGGCGCTCGGCGAGCATCGGCACGAAGATCGGCCAGCCGTCGACCTTGAGGCCCGTGCCCGGCCGCAGCCGGCCGTACCCCTGCCCGCCCAGGTCGGCGCCGAAGAGGATCTTCACGGGGCGCGCCTGCCCGGGTGCCGGTGCCGTGGCGAAGCTCGCCTTCGCGGGCAACGGCGCGCCGGCGGCCGTCACGAGCCGGAAGTAGTAGCGCGTCTCGGGCTTGAGCCCCTTCACGTTGGCCTGGGCCGTGAGGCCCGTGGCGGCGGTGGCGCGCACCGGCGCCCGTGCGACGAGGACGTCGAAGTGCGCGTCCTCCGCGACCTCGAAGCGGTAGGCACCGGCCTCGTCCACGTGCGTCCACAGCACGGCGGAAGCCTCCGTCGGATCGCCGGAGGCGAGCAACTGCGCGCCGGCCGCGAGGGGAAACGCGACCGCCAGGGTGGCGCCGAGGCGCCGGATCGATCTCGTGCAGGCTTTCATCGCGATTCCACCAGTCCTTTCTTCGAAATGCCGTATCCCGTGAGCGTCCGGTCGGCGTGCCGCAACCGCCAGGAAAGCATGCGCCGCGCGTATTTAAGGGCGGCTTCGCGGTGGGCCGGGTGCTCGGCCACGTTCACCAGCCAGCCCGGGTCGCTCCGCAGGTCGAAGAGCAGCGGCTCGAGCCCGGCGAAATGCACGTAGGCGTAGTCGTCGTCGCGCATCGCCGCGAGACTGCAGTCGTCGCGGTCGATGCCCAGGATCTCGTGCGCCTTGCCGCCCGCGGTGTCGCGGAAGTCGTATTCCCAGTGGGCGGCGTCGCGCCAGCGCGACGGGCCCTCGCCGCGCACGAAGGGCAGGAGCGAGGCGCCATCGCATTGCCGCGGGGCCCGCTCGCCCAGCCAGTCGGCGAGGGTCGGCAGGACGTCGATGTTCTCGGTGAACGCGCTCACCTTGCGCCCGCGCGTGCCGTCGGCCTCGGCCCGCGGGTCCACGACGATGCAGGGGATGTGGTACGACTGGGGAAAGTAGCCCCGCTTCGCCACCAGGTAGTGGTCGCCCAGCTGCTCGCCGTGGTCCGAGGTGAGGACGATGAGCGTGTTCTCGAGCTGGCCGGTTTCGTGCAACTGTTCGACCACGCGCCCCACGTGGTGGTCCACCTCGGCCAGCAGCCCGAAATAGGCGGCGCGCATCTTGGCGGTTTCGGAGAGCGGCACCTCCGAGGCGAGCCCGTCCATGTAGCGCACCGCCGTCTTCGCCTTGATGGTGGAAAGCAGCATGCGCGTGAGCGGGTGCACGGCGGCCTCGGCCTCGACGCTGGCCCCGCGCGCGGGCGGGAGGGTGTCGCGGGGATCGACGAGCCGGTCGTACGGCGCGGGCGCCATGAAGGGCGGGTGCGGGCGGAAGAAGCCGAGGTGCATGAACCACGGCTTGCCCCGGCGGATCCGCAGGTAGTCCAGTGCCCCGTCGGCGCACCACGCGGTCTCGGAATGTTCCTTCGCGACCGGCGAGCGCGGAAAGCGGCCGTCGTCCTCGCGGCCCGGCCCCGGGCGGAACAGGTCCTCGTAGGCGCCGGGAATCTCGTAGCCCTGCCCCGACAGCCACGCGAGGTAATGCAGCCGGTCGCCCTCGAAGTCGCGCACGATGTTCCAGCCGCTCGCGATGGTGTTCGTCGTGAACCGCGGGTCGTTGGCGTGCGTGACGCGGGGTCGGGCACCGTCGTGGTGTAGCCCACGAGCGCCGGCTCGTACCCGAGTTCGCGCGCGAAATAGGGCATCGTCTTCAGGTGCGCGGCGGTGGGCGTGTCGTTGGTCGTCACGCGGTGGCTCATCAGGTACTGGCCCGTGAGGAGCGACGCGCGGCTCGGTCCACAGGGCGAGCTCTGCGCGTAGTGCCGGGTGAACGTGACGCCGCGCGCGGCGAGGGCATCGATGTTAGGCGTCACGGCGTTGGGGTGGCCGAGCCAGCCAAGCGAGTCGCCGCGCCACTGGTCGATGATCACGAGAAGGACATTGGGTCGGTCAGCCATCAGGGGTTCTCCAGGCGGGACCGGTCGGCGCGCTCTCCGGTCGAGTCGGATGCAGGCCGCCAGGGTGCCCCGGCCCCGCCTCGGCGACCGGGAGCACCGTCTGCGCACGCCGGCGCCGCGAACGGGCAGCAGGTGCGGAAGACGCAGCCCCAAGGGCGGTCGATGCCGGTCGGCATTCGCCGCGCAGCAGGTCGAGGGACTGGCGCACGGCCGGGTCGGGATGGGCACGCTGGCGAGGAGCGCGGGTGTACGGGTGCCGCGGCGTCTCGTAGAGCGCGCGCGTGGGGCGATCTCCACCAGGCGGCCAGGTACATCACCGCCACCCGGTCGGCGATCAGGCGCACCACGCCCAGGTTGTGCGAGATGAAGAGCATCGTGAGGCCCAGCGCGCGCGCAGCTCCGCGAGGACGTTGATGATCTGCGCCTGCACGGACACGTCCAGCGAGGACACCGGCCTCGTCCGCGACGATGAAGCGCGGGTTCACGGCGAGCGCCCGGGCGATGCCCACGCTGGCGCTGGCCGCCTGACATCGCATGCGGATAGCGGTCGGCGTGGTCAGGGTCGAGGCCCACCAGCGCGAGCATCTCGCCACGCGGGCGCGGCGCGAGGCCCGGTCGCCGGTCTGGTGGATGACCCAAGCCCCTCGGCCACGATGTCGCCCACGGTCATGCGCGGGTCGAGCAGAGCGAACGGGTCCTGGAAGATGATCTGCATCTGCCGGCGCAGGCAGCACCCGGGCCAGCTGCCATCGCCGTCACGTCGTGCTCGCCGAAACGCACGCGCCCGAGGTCGGCTCCACCAGCCGAGATGAGCGCACGCCGGAGCGTCGTCTTGCCGGAGCCGGATTCGCCCACAGCGCGAGCACCTCGCCCTCACGCCAGGCTGATCGTCGTCGTCGACGGCGCGCAGCATGCGCGGGCGCCACCAGCGGCGGCCCACGGGGAAGGCGACCGACAACCGCTCGGCTCTCACGAGGTCCTTCGGCAAGGCGCTCATGCGGCCTTCCCCGCGATGTCCGCCCAGCGGGCGCAGCGCACCTTGCGCGAGTTCCCCGCCGTTTCGAGCGGGGGCAACGCGGACGCGCAGGTCGCCTCGACGGCCTCGGGGCAGCGCGGGTGGTAGGCGCAGCCCGGCGGCAGGCGGCGCAGGTTCGGCATGGAGCCCGGGATGGGCTTCACCATGGCCCCCGGCTCCGCGCCCGCCGCGTTGGGGCATCGAGCGCAGCAACCCGGCGGTGTAGGGATGCCGCGGCGGGCGAAGCACGTACACGCCCGCTTCCTCCACGATACGGCCGGCGTACATCACGGCCGCGGTCGGCGACCTGCGCGACGACCCGAGGTCGTGCGTGATGAAGAGGACGCCCATGCCCATCTCTCGCTGCAGGTTTCGCACGAGCTGGAGCACCTGCGCCTGGACCGTGACGTCGAGCGCGGTGGTGGGCTCGTCGGCGATGAGCAGCCGCGGGCGGCAGGCGAGCGCGATCGCGATCATCACGCGCTGGCGCATGCCGCCGGACAGTTCGTGGGGAAAGGCACGGCTGCGCGCGGCAGGGTCAGGGATGCCGACGAGCGCGAGCAGTCCAGGGCGCGCTTCTCGGCCGCGGGCACGAGGGTTCTCGTGGACACGAGCGACTCGGCGATCTGCCAGCCCACGCGAATGACCGGGTTGAGCGAGGTCATCGGCTCCTGGAACACCATGGACATCGCGCGGCCCCGGATCGCGCGCAGGCGATCGAGGGGCAGGCCGAGCACTTCCAAGGGGCCCTCGGGACCCTCGAGCCAGACTTCGCCCTCCAGCCGGGCGCCCTCCCCGCGCGCACCCTTGCCGGCCAGGCGCATCACGGCGAGCGCCGTCATCGACTTGCCGGCGCCGGACTCCCCACGAGCTGCCACGGTCTCGCCCGCGCGCACGTCGAAGCTCACGCCCTGCACGGCGGTCACCTCGCCCGACTCCGTGGCGAGGTGCACGCGCAGGTCGCGCACCGAGAGGGCCGGCGCGGCGCGCTCAGTCGTCGACGCGGACATCGAGCACGTCCCGGAGCCAGTCGCCCAGCATCTGGACGATGAAGGTGATCATCACGATGACCATCGCCGGGGCGACGGCCACCCACCACGCGAACACCAGGTGGTCGCGCCCGTCGCCCACCATGCGCCCGAGCGAGGCCGTGGGCGGCTGCACGCCGATGCCCAGGAACGAGAGCGAGGACTCGAGCAGGAGGATCGACGGGAAGTTGAGCGTGAGCAGCACGATGAGGGGCGAGGCGATGTTCGGCAGCACGTGCCGGAACGCGATCCACGCCGTGGAGGCCCCCAGCGCCCGGCTCGCCTCGATGTACGGCATTTCGCGCACCTGCAGCACCTGGCCGCGCACCACGCGCGCGTAGCTCTCCCACCGCGCGAGGCCCACCAGCACCACGAGCACCGGGATGTCCGAACCGAACGCCGCGATGCCCACGAGTACCAGCAGCAGGAAGGGCACCGTGATGAAGATGTCGACCACCGTCATGATGGCCCGATCCACGAAGCCGCCCGAAGCCCCGCGACCGGGCCCGGCGGTGGTGCTCACCAGGCAACCGATGGCAGGACCGCCGACGAACGCGATGCCCACGCTCACGCGGATGCCATGCGGCGAGCGCGCCAGCGGGTCGCGGCCAGCTGGTCCGTGCCCAGCAGGTGCTCGCCGTCGTACCCCTCCAGGAAGAGGGCGGATGGAGCTTGTTCAGGATGTCCGTCGCCACGGGGTCGTGCCGGATCGACCCGGCGAAAGGTGGCGGCGAGGCGCGATGAGGATCGCACCCGGCGATGCACCCCGGATGGCGCAGCGGCATGCGCCGCCAGGCGAGCCGGCGCGAGAAAGCGCGAATCCAGGGCGCCGGCGACGGAGATGCGGCGGCGCCGCTCACGATTCACCCTCACCCCCAGGTCCACCGCGGCGTAGAGCAGGTCCACCACCAGGTTCACGCCCACCACCGCGAACGAATAGGCGATGACGCCGAACTGCAGGATCGGGAAGTCGCGACGCGACACCGACCCGGTGAGCACCTTGCCCAGGCCGGGCCAGGAGAACACCGTCTCGACGATGAGCGAACCGTTGATGAGCCCGGCCACCCTCGAGGCCTAGCACCGTGATAGCGGCAGGATGGCGTTTCGCATGACGTGCAGCCCGATCACGCGCGATTCAGCAGGCCCTTGGCGCGGGCGGTGCGCACGAAATCCTCGTTGCGACGTCGAGCATCGTGCTGCGCATCTGGCGGGCCGGGGCCGCGATGAGGGGCAGCGCGAGCGTGATGGCCGGAAGCACGTAGTGGGCCGGCGTCTTCGCGCCGGTGCTCGGCAGCCAGTTGAGGTGGTAGCCGAAACGAGGATCAGGAGGATGGCGATGATGAAGTGCGGCACCGCGTAGCCCATGAAGGCGATGCCCATGGCCGCGCGCGCCTCCGCGCGGCCGCGCCTGAGCGCCGCCAGCGCGCCCAGCGGCACGCCCACGGCGGTGCCCAGCAGCAGCGCGAGGCCCGCGAGCTGCAGGGTGGGCTGGAGGCGCTCCGCGTAGACCGTGGTCACCGGCCGGCGCTCGATGATGCTCACGCCGAAGTCCCCCCGCGCGAGGTTGCCCAGGTAGATGGCGAACTGCGCCGGCAGGCTCTTGTCGAGCCCCCACTCGCGCTCCATCTCCACGATCTGCTCCGGCGTCGCGCCGTCGGGATAGAGGATGTCCACCGGCGAGCCCGCCATGCGGATCGCCGCGAAGCAGCCGGCGAGCACGAGCAGGACGGTCGCGATCGCGCGACCGGTCCGCCAGAGGATGAAATGGAGCACGGACGCGAGGGCCGGGGCTGCCCTACCTGCCCTTCATCGCGACCTGCCCCGCCCGGAACGTGAGCTCGTACGGGCGCTGCGCCGTCGGGATCTTCCAGTCGATGTCGTCGCGCATCGCGTAGCCCTCGTAGGGCTGGTAGAGGACGATCCAGCCGCTCTCGAGGTCCGCGAGCTCCTGGAGCTTCCGGTAGGCGCCGGTGCGCTCCTTCGCGTCGGTCGCGAATCGCGCCTTCTCGTAGGTCGCCTTCCACTCGGGGTGCGTGGGCTTCCACAGGCCGCGCGAGGTGACCCAGCTCTTCTCCGACCAGTGCGTGTCGAAGGCCCCCATGGGATCGGGGTAGTACATCGGGTTCGACCACGGACGCATCATGACCTTCGTGTGGTCGCCGGTGCCGAAGAAGGGCTCGGTCTGCTGCAGCTTCACGTTGATGCCGACCTTCTTCCACATGTCGGCGATGACTTGGGCGCCCAGGTCGCCGTAGAGGTAGTACTCGGGGAAGAACGTGATCTCGATGGGCTCGCCCTTGTAGCCGGCCTTCTTCAGCAGGGCCTTGGCGCCTTCCGGGTCGAAGCGGTAGTAGTTCATGTCCGGCATGAACATCGGCTCGCCGTACTCCACGAACTGGTGCGCCTTGGGCGCCTTGCCACGCCCGCCCCACAGGGCCTTCACGAGCTTCTCGCGGTCGATGGCGAGGTTGAGCGCCTTCCTCAGGTCCGGGCTCGCCATCTGCGGGTGGCTCATGTTGATGACCCACACGTGGAAGATGGGCAGCGCCCCGCCCACGATGCGGTAGCCCTTCACGCGCTTCACGGCCGCTTCCTGGTCCGGGGGCACGTTGGTGATGAAATCGACTTCCTTGTTCACGAGCGCGGTGATGCGCGCCGCGACCTCGGGGATGCGCACGTAGGTGATCTTGTCGAAGGGCGGCTTCGGGCCCCAGAACTTGTCATGCCGCACCAGGACCGCCTCCTCGTTGGGCTTGAGGGACTCCACCTTGTAGGGTCCGGTGCCCACGGGCTTCAGGCCCGCCTTGTCGAGGCCCACGCTCTCCACGTACTTGCGCGAGGTGATGCCGGCGTTGCGGGCCGACAGCAGCGTCTCCATGAGCGGGTCGGGCTTCGTCGTATGGATGCGGACCGTGGACTTGTCCACGACGTCCACCGACTTGAAGTTGTAGAAGAAGCGTCCGTTGGAGGCGCGGAAGCGCGGGTCCTTCGGCGCGAAGACCCGCTCGAGGGAGAACTTCACGTCCCCGGCGTCCATCACGTTGCCGTCGTGCATCACCACGCCCTCGCGCAGCTTGAGCTCCATCGTGGTCGGCGCCACCATCTTCCAGGAAAGGGCGAGCCCCGGCACGAACTTGAGCGGCGCGGTGTAGTTCTCGCGCTCGATGAGCGTGTCGAACAGGTTGTGCAGCATCTGCGCCTCGTTGTTGCCCGTGGCCTCGTTCACGTCGAGCGAGCGCACGTGGGAGGCGACGCCGACGCGCAGCTCCGCCGCGGCGGCCGGCAGCGCGGCCAGGGAGGCAAGGAGGGCGAATGCGAGCGCGAGCGCGCCTGCGCGAGACTTGTCGATGGGTTGCTTCATGTCGGTTCTCCTCCGGTTGGCGGGGGGGTCCCGGCGAATTCGCCGGGCCGCCCCTCATGATGGAACCGCGATGCTTCGCTTTCGTGACGCCCCGGATCGCTCAGGGCACGATGGCCGCGCGCAGGACCTTGCGGTCCTCCGCGTCCTTCTGCCGGCCTGCCCGACTTCAGCTGAGCCTTACCGTCCACGAGCGCATGGAACGGAAAGCGCTCGCGGTTGCCGTGGACGAAATCAAGCGCCTCGATGAGGAGTGCCTCGGGTGGTAGTTGTGCACGCCGCGGATCGTGAGGAGCTTGCGGAGGACCATGTTCGCGTCGATCGACACGGTCGAGCCCGGGTTCACAGTGCCGCCGAAGACAAGAAGCGACCGCCGGTGCAGCATCTGCAGGCCCGGGATCGCCACCTCAGGATAACCGCACACACCTCGATGACGGCATCCGCGCCTTCCAGCCACACGGGGCCTTACGGCCTTGACGAGATCCGCCTCGGACATCGACGAGGATCGAACGCACGTGGTCGCAGCCGAACTCCGGCCCAGTTCGCGCCGCGTAACCTCGGTTGTCAGGCCGATCACGAGCCGTGCCCCGCGCCCCTTCGCGAGGGCCGCGCCGTAAAGGCCCGGGGCCGGAGCCGGGAACGACGACCGCCTCGCCCAGCTTGACCTCGGCCTGCTCCGTGACCGACACCATCGTCGCCACGCCGCAGTTGACCG
>JADJSD010000023.1 GCA_016711875.1 Betaproteobacteria bacterium
CGAGCTTTGACCACTTTTTTCATTTTGATTCCTTTCGAAGGTGAAGTGCTTTCAAGGTCTTTGCTTGCGGCAGCCATGCGTGCAGCCCCAGCAGGGGTCGGGGCTGGAAATCATCCCCACTTCGCCGAGGAGCGGCGGCCATGAGCAAGTTGTCCAGTGTCGACAGATTTTCTGCATAGGCGTTCATGCGCACCGCCATCGCGGGCTGTCGACGAGACTCGGCGATCCATCCGGTGAAGGGCAGGCCGCGCGCACGATGGCTTCAGCCGTGAGGAGCGCGTGATTCGGACAACCCGCCGATAGCCACGACGAGGACCGACCGGCAGGCGAAGGCGCGCGATCGATCAGGGCCAGTGTCGAGGGCCGTTGCCTGACATCGGCACCGAGGAAGCCGCCGACGCCCTTCGACGAGCGCGAGCGTCGGCCCGCGGGGCAGCGTTACGACAGGCGATGGTAGCACTCCATGTCGACCGCGATGCTCTCGCCCTGCGCTGCGATGTGCGGCGCAATGGGCGGCCCGGCGAGAAGAGTGCGGACTCGCTGGCGAGCGTGCCGCGGAAACCGAAGGGCGGACAGTGCCAGATGAGCGCCAGCGTCCTCGTTCACGGCGATGCCCCCGGCCACCTCGATGGCGCCGGCGGCGACCGGTTTCATCATGCCGGCGCCAGGCCAGGTTTCCGCAGCGCCACCACTAGCGCGCACGCGACGAGGGTCTTGCCGACGCCCGCGTCCGTGCTGGTGACGAAGAAGCCGCTCATCTCTTGGCCCTCGGGGCGAATTCGAGTGCCGATCTGCTCGGCCATCAACGAGCTTCCGTTTGGGCGGCAACGGCTTCCACGCGTGACCGAAACGACTTCGAACGTGGCCGGAAGGCGGCCGACTTGGCGAAAGCGCTCGTACGCCTTCTGTCATGCGTTGCCAGCGGGCTTGCCCGTCAGCCGGTGGTGCGTGCCGGGCAGGGAAGCTACGGCGCCGATACGCCTTGAGTTCGCGCGGATATTCAGCGGCTTGAGTAATTCGTATTTGATCGTGACGATCTCCCTAGTCCATCACACGGTCCGCGAGGCCCGCATGAACGAGGGCGTCACCGATGGTCATGTCGACGAAGCCGTTGACGTGCGGGCCCGGTCGGCCGCCGCCTGGAGAACGCGGCGCGGAACTGCTGAGCGTATCCGGGCCGAAGGTGGTGAACAAGAGCAGGAGCCCGCCAGGCTTGAGCGCGCGCGACCTCTTTGGCGAGCGCGTCCGGTCTAACCACTGCATGGCGAGGTTCGAGAAGAGCGAGTCGACGGTGCGAACCGCGAGCGGCAGCGACTCCGCGTCGGCGCAAACAAACGAGTGCCGGTGACGCCTTGCCGAACAGGTGCCGGAGCCCCGAGGGCGAAGGCCTTGCTGCGCACGGACGAGCAGCGTCATGGGCGAGGTCGAGGGCGACGAGGGCGGCACCCGGGTAGCTTGCGAGCGTCTTCCGTCGCGTAGCCGGTCTCCTGCCCAGGTCGACGACGCGCGTCGGCTCGACCTGACGCAGGAGTCGAGGCGTTCGAGGAGACGACCGCCGATCTCTCCCGTTGGAGGATAGCGTGGTCGTCGTAGGTGATTGCCGAGGGGTCGAACGACTGCCGCACCTCGCGTTTGGCGGGCAATCGCACCGGGAGTCGCGCGGGTTCATTCATCGATGAGACGCGAGGGCGATCGAGGAGCGCTGTCGGCGATGGGTGAGGAGGACAGCGTGCGCGGCGTGACCGGTGGCGACGAAGCGCGTTGCCGTAATGCGGTCGGCCAGCCATTGCGGGCGGCACCGGTCGTGATCGAGTGCGTCGCGGTGGCCTTGGACCACCACCGCGGGGGCCAGCATTGCCGGGATAAGGGCGCGGATGTCCAGCTGGGCGCAGGACGTCGAGACCGGCGGCGAGCGCGACGCCCGCGGCGCGCCGGTCTGCCGTCACCGCATCGCCTGGAGCTGGCGAATCACGTGGCGCATCCGGGCCGCCTGGCCGCGCGCGTTGAGCGCGAGGAAGGGGCGGACGGTGGCGGCGCGATCGCGGACAAGTCCGCCGGAAACCTTCCAGCACCGCGGGGCGCGATGCCGGAAATCCAGCCATCGCGGTCACGAGGAAGCGCGGTGCCACGCCGAGCGCCCAGGGCGCGGATGCCGAGCGGGGCGACACTCGGCGGAACGCCATCGCCACGTGGCCGCCGAGCGACCAGCCGCACCGCGCTGCCTTCGGCACGGCGGGGGCGACCTGCGCAGCGAGCGATCCGAGATCGGTGAAAGCGAGTCTGCGCGAGTGGCCGTGGCCGGGCAGGTCGATGACGTGAAGGCGAAGCGGGCAGCGAGGCGGTGCAGCCCACGGATACCAGGCGCCGCCGTGCAGCGCCCATCCGTGCAGGACACGAGGTCCGACCCGCGCCCGAACTTGGTCGACGGTGCAGCGTCACGATCGGCGAGGAGTCTCGGCGAGATCGCGCACGAGCGAGGCGAACCCCGCGCCGCGGAGTGCTCCGAGGAAAGCGATATCCGGAGGCGGGAGGTGCCCACCGGCACCGTGGGAGGGCGGATCGCGGGCACGAGGTGACCCCGCTCCCGCAGCCGCGCCGAACAAAGGCCACGGGCGGCACGGGATCGCCGACGATGACCGGCTGGATGGCGGCCGGCGAGAGCCGGCGATTCGCGGCCTTCGCGACGTCGCGGAAAATCGGCGAGCGTGCGAAGGCGTTCCAGGCGCTCGCGGCTCGGCCGCGAAGATGGCCAACGCCGCCATCGCCGCGGCGGCGGCGGGCGGCCGGGCGGTCGAGAGACAGCGTAGGGGCGGGCCCGCTGCATCAGCCACTCGATGACTTCGGGCGCCCCGGCCACGAAGGCGCCGTAGCCACCGAGCGCCTTGCCCAGGGTCGCCATGTACACGATGCGCTCGGAGGCGATGCCGAAATGGGCGAGCGATCCGCGGCCCCGTCCGAGCACCCCGATGCCGTGAGCGTCATCGACGACGAGCCAGGCGTCGAAACGCTCTGCGAGTGCGAGCAGTTCCGGCAGCGGCGCGAGATCGCCGTCCATGCTGAAGACGGCATCCGTCGCGATGAGCCGGCGGGCGGGCCGTCGAGGCGGCGAGCTGCCGCTCCAGCACCGCGAGGTCGCCGTGAGGGTGGCGATGGAAGCCGGCTCGCGAAAGCAGCGCGCCGTCGACGAGGCACGCGTGGTCCAGCCGGTCGGCGAACACGGCGGACTCGCGATCGGCCAGCGCGGCCAGGATGCCGAGGTTGGCCGCGTAGCCGCTCGCGAAGAGAAGGGCGCGCGGGATGACCGGTGAAACGGCAAAGAAGGCCGCTCGGCCTCCGCGCGTGCGCGCGCTACGGTGACCGACGACGAGCGGGCGAAGCGCCCGCGCCGAACCCGTACCGCCCGAGGGCGTACGAGCCGCTTCGATCACGCGCGGGTCGTTCGCGAGGCCCAGGTAGTCATTGGAGGCGAAATTGGCGAGCGTCGCCCGCCCCTCGAGGACGGTGGGCCCTGCGGCGAATCGAGGCGTACGCGTTCTTTCGCGCAGGAGCCCCTCTCGGGCGAGCCCGTCGAGATCGCGCCGGATGCGCGCGATGCCCGCGAAGGCGCCCAACGTCAGGCCGGGGCGATGCCGAGCGCGGCGAAGAGCGCGTCGTCGCGCGCGACCTCGGGGTTGCCCGTGAGGAGGGCTTCTCGCCGTAGAAGATGGAGTTGGCGCCCGCCAGGGAAGCGGAGCGCCTGGACGGCCTCGTGCATCTTTGGGTGCGGCGCCCGCGGACAGGCGCACGAAGCTCTTCGGCATCAGGATGCGTGCGGCGGCGATGGTGCGGACGAACTCCGTCCACGGGAATGTTTCCGTGCCGGCAAGGGGCGTGCCTTCCACCTGCACCAGCTGGTTGATGGGCACCGACTCGGGCTGCGGATCCAGGCCCGCGAGTTGCGCCAGGAGGCCCGCGCGCTCGGCCCGGGACTCGCCCATGCCGACGATGCCGCCGCTGCATACGTGAATGCCGGCGTCGCGCACGCGTTCGAGCGTGTCGAGCCGGTCGCGGTATTCGCGCGTGGTGATGATCTCTGCCGTAGAACTCCGGGCGCGGTGTCGAGGTTGTGGTTGTAGTAGTCGAGGCCGGCGTCGCGCAACCGCTCGGCCTGCCCGTCCTTGAGCATGCAGAGCGTGCAGCACGTCTCGAGACCGAGCTTCTCACCTCGCGCGCACCATGTCACACCGGCTCCAGGTCGCGTGCTTTCGGGGGCCCGCGCCAGGCCGCTCCCATGCAGAAGCGCGATGCGCCATGGGCCTTGGCCGCCTTCGCGGCCTCGACCACGGCGTCGACGGCGAGCATCGGCTCGTTCTCGACACCGGCCGGATGGCGCGCCGACTGGGGGCAGTAGCCGCAATCCTCAGCAGCCGCCGGTCTTGATCGACAGCAACGTGGAGCGCTGGACGCGGTTCGGATCGAAATTTTCGCGGTGGACTGTCTGCGCGCGGAAAAGAAGATCGTTGAAGGGAAGGTCGAGGAGTGCGAGCGCTTCCTGCCTCAAGGCCCGGGTGCGGGGGTCGGCAGGGGGTGCGAAGGCGACGGCGGCGGCGTGGTCCAAGGAAGCTCTTTCGGAAAAGGATAGGTGCAAGTTGCTGATGATTCAGGATTTTTCATCCCCTGTCAAAGCGCTCTGGCGATCGACCCGGACGATTGCCCAAAAATTAGGCGAAACGGGCGCGACCGCGCTGCTCCGGTCGCGCGACTGCCTGCTTTGCCTCGACAATGCGGGCATGCGACCGCTGTGCTCTTCTTGCGAGGACCTCGTGCCCCGTGCCGGCTCCCTGTGTCCCGGGTGCGCACGTTCCCTGGCGGTTCCCGGCCCGGGCGGTCCGTGCCCGTGCCGCCGTCGCCCGCTCGATGCGCTCGTGGCCGCCTTCGAGTACCGGTTCCCGCTGGACCGGCTGGTCCAGCGCTTCAAGTTCGCGGGCGACCTGGACGCCGTGGGGATTTTCCGAACGGCGCTCGCACAGGCGTCGCCGCCGGCGCCCCGCGGATCTCGTCCTGCCGTCGCCGGCCTCCGACCGGCGCCTTCGGGAGCGCGGATTCAATCCGGCGGCAGTACTGGCGAAGCGCGTGGCCCGCGAACTGGACGTCCCCTGGCATCCGGCGCTTCTGCGAAAGGTGCGACACACGCCCCCGCAGACCGGGCTCCCCCGCAAGTCCCGGGAGCGCAACCTGCGGGGAGCCTTCCGCTGCGCAGGGGTCGAGGGCCTTCGCGTCGTGCTCGTCGACGACGTCACCACCACGGGGGCGACCCTCGAGGCGCTGGCCCGCGAGTTGCGGCGCGCGGGTGCCCGGGAAGTCGGTGGCTGGGTGGTGGCACGGACGCCGCCGCCAGGCCGGGACGCCTGACCGATGGTCGACGTCGTCCTTTTCCAGCCGGAGATCCCCCCCAACGCGGGCAACGTCATCCGTCTCTGCGCGAATACGGCCACGCCGCTTCACCTCGTGGAGCCGCTGGGATTCTCGATGGCGGACCGGCAACTCAAGCGGGCGGGGCTCGATTACGCACTGCGGGCAAACGTCTGGGTGCACGCCGACTGGGCCGCCTGCCGGGACGCGCTGGCCGGGCGCCGCCTGCGCGCCTTCACCACCCGGTCCTCGCGGCTGCTGGGCGAGTCGGACCTGGCGCAGGACGATGTCCTCGTCTTCGGCCCTGAGACGGCCGGGCTCCCGGAGCCCGTCCTGTCGCAATTCGCCCCGGCGGACCGCATCCGACTGCCCATGATCCCGGGCAACCGCAGCATCAACCTGTCGAACGCGGTGGCCGTCGCGGTGTACGAGGCCTGGCGAAGGGCTGGCTATCCCGGGGGCGGCTAGCAGGGGAATTCGACCTAGGTCAAGAAAACGAGGCCACGCCGGCGGATACTTCGCCCTGTAGGGGAAATTCCTACGGATGAAATGGCCCGAGCCGGCAATTGCCGCATAATTGTGAGGCCATTCACATACTTGCAGGGCATCCCGGCGCCTAATGGCGTCGTGGATGGGGAACTTGGTGGTCAAACCGGCGGTGACGCCGGAACCACCCTCGGAAAGGGATCCGTGCCCCATATTGACGAACCAACGCGCTTGCAAACAGGAGATTGAAACGATGAAAGCCTCGAACCTCACCAAGCTGGCCCTCGCCGTCGCGATGGCGCTTCCGCTTCTTGCCTCGGCCGAGTCCAACGTGGTCACCGGGGCCAACACCCTGGCGCCGGGCGCCCGCGCCCGCCTCGACTTCCAGGTCGTGATCCCGAAGGTGCTCTTCCTGCAGGTCGGCACCGGCACGCTGCTCGCCGACAACACGACGATCGACGGCGTGACCATCACGGTCCCGGCCGCCAGCGTCGGCGCCGGTTCCGTGGCCGCCCCGGGTTCGTTCAACGTCCGCGTGGTGGGCAACAACGCGCAACATCGACCTCACCGCCGCGACGACGGGCGCCCTCAGCAATGGCGTGAGCGACACCATTTCGTTCACCCAGATCACGGGCACGGGCGCCACCATCACGCACCCGACCTTCGTGGACGGCGGCACGAGCGCCCCGGTCACGATCACCCCGAACATCGGCACCAAGGTCACGAACCTGACGGACACCTGGACCTTCGCGTACGCCAACGCGGCCGTCGTCCCGCCCGGCACGTACGGTGGCGTGAACGCCAACAACAGCCGCGTCACCTACACGGTGACCATGCCTTAAGGCAGTCCCGTCCCGCACCGGGGCCCCTCGAAAGGGGCCCCGGTGCCATAATGAAAGGGCGGCGGCGATTGGAAAGGGAGCCCCATCGCGCCCAACCTCGAGACCATGAACGTGCCACGACCCGCTTCCTGTTCCCCTCGCCAATTCCGTGCCCTGCTCCTGGCGGGGCTTTCGCTTTTTCCGCTGGCGTCCCAGGCTTGGATCATCACCGGCCTCGGCACGAACAATCCTCGGCGGGTCTTTCTCGCCGTGGGCAACAGCGGCGCTTTCTGGGCCAACAACGCCACGATCAACACCGTGACGGCCACCGCCCACCCCGGCCCAGGTGGTGAGCGGCACGCCGGTCGCGATGACCAGCAACAGCACGCAGTCCGTGAGCCCCTACGACAACTTCACGGTCTGCGCCCCGCCCGCGCAGGTCTACGTCGGCGCCGCCTACCAGCGTCGCGTCGCGGCCGACCCGGGTACCGCGACGCTGCAAGTGACTTCCCCGGCGAATCTCGTGAACGCCGACGGCGACGCGATCCCCTTCACGGAGATCAGCTGGACCGTCTCCGCCCTGGGTGGCGATGCGAACCCGAATGCGATTCCGGCCGGCACCTTCAATGGCGGCACGCAGACGCTCACCACGGTGACGCAAGGCACGCTGCGCGAAAACTGCCATACGTTCGCCTATGCCAACACCGCGGTGCGCCCGTCCGGCACGTACACGGGACGCGTGACCTACACGCTCGTCACCCCATGAGCGCGTGCGGCGCGCCCCCCGATCCGCCTGCTCGCCGCCGCCTGCGCGCTGGCGGCGGCTCCCGGCGCTCGCGGCAACCGTCCGGCTGGACGATTCGGCGAGCCAGGTGATCCCCCCCAATGCCACCTGGCAGTGGGAGCCAGGCGCTGCGCTCGGGCATCAACACGCTGCACATGAACATCAGGGTAAACGTGCGCATCGACACGCGCGCCTACGCCGGGCGGCAGGGCAACATCTACATGGCGTTGCCGCCCGATGGCAGCTCGACCGTGCGCGCCGAGTGGACCACCCACGGCCGCCTGCTTCCGGGCCGCCTCGCCTCGGGCGAGCGGGTGGTCGTCTATTCCGGCGCCATTCCGGGGCCGTATCTCGACGACACGATCCAGGTGCGCCTCACGACGGACGCCCGCCAACTGGCCGAGGACGTGCGCCGCATCCAGTTCCACTTCGAGCTGGACACGCCCTGAACATGAGCCCGAGTCTGGAACCGACACGTTCGCGCGGCGCCGGTCGCCACGGGCTGGCCGTCGCCCTCGCGGCCGCCGCCCTGGCCGCCCCCGGTTTCGCCGGCGCGCAGGGCTTCGCGGCCTTCCTCGCCCCGTCTCGCTTCGACCTGACCATCGAGCCCCGGCAAGACCCGGCGCGAGGTGCTCGAGTTCCATCACGTCGGCACGGTGGCCGGCAAGTATCGCGTGAGCACCAACGACTGGGAGTTCCAGCGCGACTACAGCGTGAAATTCATGGACGAACTGGCGCCCGACAGCTGCCGTCCGTGGGTGGCCATCGAGCGTCGCGATCTCACGATTCCGCCCAACGGCAAGTACCGATTCCGATTCGAGGTGAGCGTGCCGCCGGGTACCGCGTCGCGCGAATGCCGCTTCGCGCTCATGGTCGAGGGCCAGGAACCGGCCAATGTCGAAGGGGCCAATCTGAGCGTTCCCGTTTCGGGCCGAGTCGGGGTGATCGTCTACGTGAAGGTGGGGGAGGCCGCGCCGGTTCTCGTCGTGACCCCCGCGGGCGTTCGCGACATCAAGGGCGCGAAGCTGCCCGTGCTCGCCGTCAGCAACAAGGGCAACGCGCACGGCCGGCTCGACGGCTTCCTCACGGGCAAGGATGCGGCGGGCAACGAGTTCGAGATGGCGCCCGAGAACCTGCCGGTCATGCCGGGGATGGACCGCGAGGTCGCGATCCGTCCGGTGGCCGAGGAAGGGCGAAAGCTCCCCGACATCCGCTACCCCATCACAATCAAGGGCACCCTCGAATGGGGCAAGAAGCGCGAAACGGTCGAGTACCGGTTCCTGCCCTGATCGCCGCGGGGCTCGCCTCGATCGCGTTCGCGCTCACCGGCCCGGCGCCGGCCCAGGAGCGATACGTGTCCACGCGCGTGGCGCAGGCCGCGGCGAAGGGGGATCCGGCCAAGGCTGCGGCGCCGGCATACGTCGATCGCGTGATCGAGGGCCTCGCCCCGGACGTGGATGAAAGCGCCGGCAGGGGCCGCTATGACGACAAGGGGGCTGGCCCAGGTACCTGCGGCTCGAGACCCGCCTGGGCAGCCGGCCCGAGAACAACAGCGAACTGTCGCTCGGTGGCGGGGCGACGGCGATCCTCGAAACGCCCAACTACGGCACGCTCTCCCTCGATGCCTACCTGGACGGGGAGGACAAGCGAAGCGCCGTCACCCTTCGCCAGCGCGCGTTGCCCCTGGATGGCGGCTGGCTGGCCAACACCGACATCGGCGTCACCACGCCGTCAGGCACGACCCTCATGCGCCAGCCTTCGCGCATCTTCCTGCCGACGCAGGTGGTGCGCGGCGCGGCCACCGATTGGCGAAGGGCGGCCGGCGGAATCGAG
Organism: Betaproteobacteria bacterium; assembly: GCA_016711875.1. Classification (GTDB taxonomy): domain Bacteria; phylum Pseudomonadota; class Gammaproteobacteria; order Burkholderiales; family Usitatibacteraceae; genus FEB-7. The sequence continues at coordinate 9,316 of JADJSD010000023.1, forward strand.
TTGCAGGCGAGCGCCGGCGAGGCCGGTCGCCTGGAGGGATATCCGGTCGCCGGCTTTCGAAAGCAGGCGGGCAACGTGGAGACGCTCGGCGCGCAGGCTGCCCTGGGATCGTGGGCCGTCGCTGGCCGCCACGCGCGCACGGACGGGCTCGCGCGTCTCGACAATCCGACGCGTCCCGAGGATTTCATCGACAGCGATTCCACGCTCGCCGTCGTGCGCCGGCAGTGGACGGACCTCAGCATCCAGGCCAACGCCGTCAATGCCCGCTCGAGCGAGACGGGCGATACGCGCCGGGGCTTCTGGGTCGACGGCGAATGGCGCGCGCCGGGCGCCCTGTACGGTTTCGGCGGCTATCGACTCGACCCGGGCCTCACGTGGTCGGGACAAGGCATGGCGAGCGACATCGAAGGCGTATTCGCGCGTGGGTCGTGGCGCAGCCGGCAATGGTCCTCGGAAGGCAGCGTGGACCTGCTGCGGTCGGTCGAAGGCGAGGCCGATACGGGCATTCTCGTCTCGGGCAGCGGCCGCTGGCGCTACAGCCGCACGCTGTCGCTCGGCGCGGGCGGTGCGGTGCGCCGGTACAACGGCAACGCGGGCTCGGGGTTCGCGGACGCCCGCTGGACGCACGACAACGGCAACACCGGCCTGCGGTTCGACAGTTCCAGCGGCCAGGGGGACGACGCCAACCGGCTCACGGTGGACCACGGATGGAACTTGCCCTCCGGCTGGGTGCTCAACACCAGCCTTACCGGCGGCCGCGAGAAGCTCGACGGCCAGCGGGGCACGCTCTGGGGCGCCTCCGCCTCGTTCTCCATCCCGGTTTCCGCCCGCGCCCTGTTCGGCGGCACGCTCACCACCGAGCACCGGCAGGGAGGCGAGCGCACCTCCAGCGCCAACGTGAGCCTCGCGTGGCAGGTGACGTCCAACTGGTCGATCGAGGGAAACTACGTCTATGTCGACGGTCGCCAGCGCGAGCTGGTGCCCATCGACCCCCTCGCGCCCCCGCCGGACCGGATCTCGTTGCAGACCCAGACGAAAACGCTCTATCTCGTCGTCCGCTACGAGGATCGGGGCGGGAGCCGCGCGATGCCGCTGGGCGGCCCTTCGCAGGGCGGCGGCGGTCGCGTCGAGGGCGTGGTCTTCCTGGACGCGAACCGCAGCGGTGCCCAGGAGGCCAGCGAGGCCGGAGCGCCCGGCGTCACCGTCACGCTCGATGGCCGTTATGTCTCGCGCACGGATGCCCAGGGCCGGTTCGAGTTCGACTTCGTCGCGACCGGAACGCATTTCATCACGGTGCAGAACGAGACGCTGCCGCTGCCCTGGTCGGTCGAGGACGACGGAAAGACGAAGGTCGAGGTCCGCGTGCGCGATACGGTAAGGGTGGCTATCGGCGCGCAGCGCCGCAGTCCCGAGTAGCGCGGCCCTATTCCGGGCGCGGGTCGCGTGCGAGCAACTGCTGGACCGCCTCGGCCGGCGCGAGCGACTCGAAGAGTACCGAGCAGACGGCCTCGGTGATCGGCATCTCGATGCCATGTTCGTGCGCGAGCGTGCGGGCGGAACGGGCCGAATGCACGCCTTCGGCCACGTGACCCAGTTCGGCCAGGATGGCCTCGAGCCCCTGGCCGCGCGCGAGCCGTGTGCCGACGTCGCGGTTGCGCGAAAGATCCCCGGTGCAGGTGAGCACGAGGTCGCCCAGGCCCGTGAGTCCCATGAAAGTCTCGGCCTGCCCCCCCACCGCCGTGCCCAGCCTCACGATTTCCGCGAGGCCGCGCGTGATGAGCGCCGCGCGGGCATTGCGGCCGAGCGACAGGCCGTCCGAAATGCCGGCGGCGATGGCGATCACGTTCTTGAGGGCGCCGCCCAGTTCCACGCCCACCAGGTCGCCACTCGAATAGATGCGAAGCCGCGGCGAATTGAGCAGGGAGGCCGTCCCGGCCGCGAAGCCCGCGTCGGCGGCCGCGATCGTGAGCGCGGTGGGCTGTCCCCGGGCAACCTCGAGCGCGAAGCTGGGACCGGACAAGGCGCCGACCCGCGTCCATCCGGGCAGCACTTCGGCGAGCACCTGGTGCGGCAACTGGCGCGTCGCCGTTTCGAATCCCTTGCAGGCCCACAGGAGCGGCGCCTCGCCGCGCACCGCGCCGACCGCCGCAGCCGTTTCGCGAAGTCCGGCGGTGGAGGTGGCGACGAGCACGAGGTCGCAGCCCGATGCCGCGATTGCCAGGTCGGGCTCGATCGCGACGCCGACGGGAATCCGGAGTCCCGGCAGGTAGGCGCTTTCGCGCGAGGCGGCGAGCCGATCGCAGTCGGAAGCCCGACGGGACCAGAGCGTGATGGCGTGGCGCGCGGAAAGCGAGATCGCGAGGGCGGATCCCCAAGCGCCGGCGCCGAGGACCGCGATCTTCATGGCGGGCCTAGACGCCCCAGAGGTGCGCGGCCCGGGCGAAGCCGAGCGCGCCGTCGCGGTGGCGGACCTTCACCCACCCGTCGGCGGGAGGCTCCACGACTTCCAGCATCACCTGCCGGAACGCCTCGAAGACGAGGGCCGCCTGCGCGTTCGGCGCAGCCCTCACGTCCGCGACGGGGACGTTCACCAGGACCATGCGACGGTCGCCCAGCGCGCGATTCTCGACCCAGGCCACCTCGCCGCCGGCATCGCGGATTTTCGTCCACTGGTCGAGCTTCACCAGCACTTCGAAGGGATGGCCGCGGCTCGCGACGAAGAGGCGGTCCGCCTTGAGCGAAGGCGCGTCGTACAGGATCGCCGCGCGATCGCCGAGGGAACGGAATTCGGCCGCGCCCGCGCCGGTCGCCAGCAGGCAACCGAAAACGACGGCGAACGCGGCGCGCATGGCGGCTAGTGCGCGATCTGGATGGCCGGGGCGGCCTGCTCGGACTCGGCCTGCTTCTGGGCCTGGTAGAGGGCCTCGAAGTTGACCGGGTTCAGCACCACCGGCGGGAAGCCGGCGCGCGTCACGATGTCGGAGATGACCTCGCGCGCGTACGGATACAGGATGTTCGGGCAGGCGATGCCGAGCACCGTGTCGAGGTCCGGCTGCGGGACGTTGCGGATCACGAAGATGCCGGCCTGGCCGACCTCGGCGAGGAACATCGTCTTGTCCTTGATCTTGGCGGTGACCGTCACCGTGAGCAGCGTCTGGAACACGCCGTCCTCGACGGGCGCGGACTCGTGGTGCAGCTGGATGTCGACCTGGGGGCCCTCGCGCTCCAGGAAGATCTGGGGGGCGTTCGGCACCTCGAGGGAGATGTCCTTCACGTAGAGCTTCTCGATCGAGAAGACGGGCTGGTTCTGGGGGTCGCTCATCGCTTTTCCTTCTTCGGTGGGGCGCGCCGCGATTCAGGCGGCGAGCAGGGGATCGAGACCGCCTTGGCGGTCGAGGGCGGAGAGATCGTCGAAACCGCCGACGTGGCGTTCGCCGATGTAGATCTGGGGCACGGTCCGGCGGCCCGTGCGGGCCATCATTTCCTCGCGGCGGGCCGGGTCGAGATCCACGCGGACTTTCTCGATGTCGGTGACGCCCTTGGCGCGCAATAGCCGTTCGGCCATCACGCAGTAGGGGCACACGCCCGTGGCGTACATGAAGACCCGGGCCATCGCGCTACTTCTCGACGGGCAGGCTCGCCTGCTGCCACGCCGGCACGCCGCCCTTGAGGTTGTGGACGTTCGTGAAGCCGGCCTTCTTCAGCACGTTGCAGGCCGAACCCGAACGCGCCCCCGAGCGGCAGGTGACGATGACCGGCTTGTCCTTGAACTTGGCGAGCTCCGCAACGCGCGATCCCAGCTCCTTGAGCGGAATGTGGCGGGCCTTCGGGAGGTGGCCCGAGGCGAACTCGTCCGCTTCCCGTACGTCGAGCACGAGGGTGCCGGCCTGGTTCATGAGGCGCGTCGCCTCGAGCGTGCCGAGCGCGGAGGCGCCGCCGGCGAACCGGGAAATCTCCGGCCAGATGAGCAGGGCGCCGCTCGCGAGGAAGAGCGCGACGAGGGCGATGTTGCTGACGAGGAAATCGGCCATGGGCCCTTCGGGGAGGATTGGGCAAAAGGACGATTTTACCAGCCGGCGGGGTCGCCGGGCGAACCGCCTCAGCGGGCGAGCGCCTGCAGGATCCAGAGGGCCGCCATGCCGGCGAGGATCGAGGCGAGCGCGTTGCGCACCCGCATGGCCACGCCGATCGCGACGAGCCCCGCGATCCAGCGGGGGTTCGCCAGGCTGAAGTCGATGCCGCCCGCCGGGCTCACGAGGCCCGGGATGACGATCGCCGCCAGGACCGCGGGCGGCACGAATGCGAGGGCGACGCGGAACCCGTGGGGGAACTTGTGCGGGTCGGCGAAAAGGATGAAAGACGCCCGGGTGAGGAAGGTGACGACGCCGGAGCCGACGATGACGAGCCAGACCAGCGAATCGTTCATCGGCGATGCCTCCACTCGACGGCCACGCCGGCCGCGATGCCGGCGAGCGAGGCGACGACCAGCGAAAGCCGATAGGGCAGCCCCGCCGCGAGCAGGGCTGCCGCGCCCGCCACGACCGCCGCGGCGATGTCCGCGCGCGTGCGCACCGCGGGCACGAGCAGCACGAGGAACGAGAGCGTCACGACGAAGTCGAGGGACCACGCCGCCGGTACCTGCGCGCCGAGGATCGCGCCCGCGACGACGGAGGCCTGCCAGAAGGCCCACAGGGTGATGCCGATGCCGAAGAGGTGCCAGTGGCGGTGCCCGCGATCGCCGGGGTCGCCGTAGCGCTTCACGCCCATCCCGAAGACCTGGTCGGTCATGAGGTACGTGAGCAGCACCCGCCAGCGCACCGTGAGATGGGCGAGGTGCGGCGAGAGGGCGGCGCTGTACATCAGGAAGCGCAGGCTCACGACGAACGCGGCGAGCAGCGTGACGAGGATCGGCGACTGCACCGCCACCAGCTGCGCGACGACCAGTTGCGCGATGCCCGAGAACGCGAACAGGGAAAGCGCGATGCCCTGCAGGGGCGACATGCCGGCGCCGACCGCCGCCACGCCGGCCACGAAGCCGAAAGGAACCGTGCCCACGAGAACCGGCGCGATGTCGCGGCAGCCGTCGAGGAATTCGCGGCGGGCGTCGGGGTGGAGCCGGGAGCGGTTCAAGGAAAGGCGACGGGTTTCGAGGCAGGCGACCGAGTGTAGCGGAAGGCGCGGCCCGGCGGGCGCGTTTGGTACCATGAGAGACGAGCGAATCCCGCTCGTCGCGCCCCTTCCGCCCCGACTCCGCTCCCATGAAAAAGCTCGTCCTCATCCGCCACGGCGAAAGCGCCTGGAACAAGGAAAACCGCTTCACCGGCTGGACCGACGTCGACCTCACGCCGCAGGGCGTCGAGGAGGCGCGTGCCGCCGGGCGCCTGCTCGCCGCCGAAGGCTACGACTTCGACTTCGCGTTCACCTCGGTGCTCAAGCGCGCCATCCGCACGCTCAACCTCGGGCTGGAGGAGATGGACCGCCTCTGGTTGCCGGTCGAGAAGGACTGGCGGCTCAACGAGCGCCACTACGGGTCGCTGCAGGGCCTGAACAAGGCGGAAATGGCGCAGCAGTTCGGCGAGGCGCAAGTGCTGGTGTGGCGGCGCAGCTACGACACGCCGCCGCCCGCCCTGGAATCCGGCGACCCGCGCGAAGCCGCGAACGACCGGCGTTACGCGGCGGTCGGCCACCGCGTGCCGCGCACCGAATGCCTGAAGGACACCGTCGAGCGCGTCGTGCCGTACTGGAACGAGCGAATCGCCCCGCGCGTGTCGGCGGGCGAACGCGTGCTGGTGGCGGCGCACGGCAACAGCCTGCGCGCCCTCGTGAAGCACCTGGACGGCATGAGCGACGAGGACATCGTCTCGCTCAACATCCCGACCGCCGTTCCGCTCGTCTACGAGCTGGACGATTCCCTGAAGCCCCTTCGCCACTACTACCTCGGTGACGCCGAGGCGATCGCGAAGGCGGCCGCGGCCGTCGCGAACCAGGGCAAGGCGCGCTAGCCGATGCCGGGGCGGCGCCTCGCGGCCGCCATCCTCGCGGGCTTCATGCTCGCCGCGTCGGCGGCGCCCCGCGCCCCGCAACCCTCCGAGGAGGACCTGCGCGCGCTGCGCGGGCGCATCGACCGCCTGCAGAAGGAGCTCGCCGAGGCCGAGGAAAGCCGTGGCGGTGCGGCGGATGCCCTCAAGGCTTCGGAGAAGGCCGTGAGCGAGGCGAACCGTGCCCTCTGGGATCTCTCGCAATCCCGAAAGGCGATTTCGGAGCGCATCGCCGATTTGTCGCGGCAAGGGGGCCTCGCACGCGCCCAGATCGCCCGCGAACAGGCCCTCGCGGAGAAATTGCTGCGCGTGCAGTACGAGCAGGGCGGGCAGGACAGGCTGCGCCTGCTGCTCGAGGGCCGCGACGTGGCCACGCTCTCGCGCCAGCTCGCCTACTTCGGTTACATCCAGCGCTCGCGGGCCGACGTGCTGGCGACGCTCAAGCGCGGCGTGGAGGAGGTCGCGGCCCTCGAGGCCGAAAGCGTGAGGCAACGCGCCGAGCTCGCCGAGAACCAGGCCGCGCAGGTGCGCGAGACCGCGCAACTGGAGAAGGACCGCGCGGAGCGTGCCGCGGTCCTCAAGCGCATTTCCGGCCAGATCGCCCAGGGGCGCCGGGAGATCGGCCGGCTCAAGCGCGACGAGCAGCGCCTCACGCGACTGGTGGAGGAGATCGCGCGCTCGCTGGCGGCGAAGCCCGCGCCGAAGAAGGAGCCCGCGCCGGGGAAAGAGACCGCGCCGCCGAAGAAGAAGGGATCGACCATCGACGAGGTCGCGGACGCTTCGGCCGCCTCGAAGGCATTCGCCTCGCTCAAGGGGCGGCTGAGGCTTCCCGTCAAGGGGGAACTCATGAACCGGTATGGCAGTCCGAGGGAAGAGGGCGGCACGAAGTGGAGCGGCCTCTTCATCCGCTCGGCCACGGGCGAGCTGGTCCGGGCCGTCGCGGACGGGCGGGTGGTCTACGCGGATTGGCTCCGGGGCTTCGGCAACCTGCTCATCCTCGACCATGGGGCCGGCTACATGAGCCTCTACGGCTACAACGAAGGCCTGCTCAAGCAGGTCGGCGAAACGGTCAAGGGCGGCGATCCCGTGGCCCAGGTCGGGGCTTCCGGGGGGGCCGAGGAATCGGGTCTATACTTCGAATTGCGTCAGGACGGTCGCCCCTTCGACCCCGATGCGGTGGGTGGCGCGGTAGGTGCATCCGGACGGCCCCTCCGGGCGTAAGCCGGGAGGGGATCTTCGTGTTTCGTTCACGGTGAGGTGGCGTCAGATGGCCAACAGGCTCCAGCAGGTCGCACTCGTGGTACTCGGCGCGTCGCTCGGCATCGCGGCGAGCCTGCATTTCTCCGCGAGCGCGGACCGCCAGGCATCCTCCCTGCAGTTGCCGGTCGACGACCTTCGCCTCTTCAGCGAAGTGTTCGGCCGCATCAAGAACGACTACGTGGAACCCGTCGAGGACAAGAAGCTCCTCAAGGAAGCGATCAACGGGATGCTCACGGGCCTCGACCCGCACTCCGCCTTCCTCGACCAGGACGCCTACAAGGACCTCCAGGTCGGCACGCAGGGCGAGTTCGGCGGCCTGGGCATCGAGGTGGGCAGCGAGGACGGTTTCGTGAAGGTCGTCGCGCCCATCGAGGACACGCCGGCGCACCGCGCGGGCATCCAGGCGGGCGATCTCATCATCAAGCTGGACGGCGTGGGCCTGAAGGGCATGAGCCTCAACGACGCCGTGAAGAAGATGCGCGGCAAGCCCAATACCGAGGTGCTGCTCACGGTCCTGCGCAAGGGCGCCGACCAGCCGCTCGAATACAAGCTCAAGCGCGACGTGATCAAGGTGAAGAGCGTGAAGGCGCGCCTCATCGAGCCGGGCTACGGCATGGTGCGCGTCACCCAGTTCCAGGAGCACACGGGCGAGAACCTCGTCGCCGCGGTGAACGACCTGTACAAGCAGGCCAACGGCGACATCAAGGGCCTCGTGCTCGACCTGCGCATGAACCCGGGCGGGCTCCTCAATTCGGCGGTGGCCGTCTCGGCGGCGTTCCTGCCGAAGAACGCGCTGGTCGTCTACACGGACGGCCGTACCGAGGACGCCAAGATGCGCCTCACCGCCAGCAAGGAAAACTACGTGCGCGGCACCTTCCGCGAGGATTACCTCGCCAAGCTCCCGGCCGCCGCGAAGACCGTGCCCCTCGTCGTCCTCGTGAACGGCGCCTCGGCTTCGGCCTCCGAGATCGTCGCCGGCGCCCTGCAGGATCACAAGCGCGCCACCATCATCGGCACGCAGACCTTCGGCAAGGGCTCGGTGCAGACGATACTGCCGCTGCCCAACAACCAGGCGGTGAAGCTCACCACGGCCCGCTACTTCACGCCGAACGGCCGCTCGATCCAGGCGAAGGGCATCGTGCCCGACCTCGTCGTCGAGGACGCCACCGTCGACTCCAAGCTCTTCACCCGCGAGGCGGACCTGCAGCGCCACCTCGAAAGCGACGCCGAGAAGGCCGCCGCGAACGCGGCGCAAGACCGATGGCGACCCGAGGCCGGCGGAAAAGCCCGCTCCGGCCAAGCCCGCGGCCAAACCCGCCGCCAAGGCCGAGCCGGATGCCGGTGCCGCCGCCAAGAGCGACGGCATGGAAGCCGCCGTGAAGAAGGAAGACCTGCAACTCATCGCCGCGGTGAACCACCTGAAGGGCCTGCCCGTCACCACCGCGGCGGCCGCGAAGTAGGCGGGACCGCCGCCCCCGGCCGTGGACGACACCCAGCGGCTTCGGTACAGCCGCCACCTGCTTCTCGACGGCTTCGGCGAAGATTCGCAGGAGCGCCTGCTCGCCTCGCATGCGCTCGTGATCGGCGCGGGCGGGCTCGGCTCGAGTGCCCTGCTGTACCTCGCCTCGAGCGGCGTGGGGCACCTGACGGTCGCCGACGGCGACACCGTGGATCTCACCAACCTGCAGCGGCAGGTCGTCCACCGCATGGGAGCGATCGGCACGAACAAGGCCCGGTCCGCCCGCGAGACGCTCGCCACGGTGAATCCCGACGTGCGCGTGAGCGCCGTGCCCGAACGGCTCGAGGGCGAACGCCTCGCCGCGCTGGTCCGCTCGGCCGACGTCGTCCTCGACTGCTCCGACAATTTCGCCACGCGCCACGCGATCAACCGCGCGTGCGTCGCGGCGGGCCGCCCCCTCGTGAGCGGCGCCGGCGTTCGTTTCGACGGCCAGGTGTCGGTGTTCGACCCTCGCTCGGGCGCCTCGGGCTGCTATCACTGCCTTTTCCCGGAGGATGCCTCCGCCGAGGAAGAGCGCTGCGCCACGATGGGTGTCTTCGCGCCGCTCGTCGGCATCGTCGGCACGATGCAGGCCCTGGAGGCGATCAAGGTGCTCGCCGGCATCGGCGAGAGTCTTGCCGGTCGCCTCGCGATGTTCGACGCGCGTGCCAATCGCTGGCACGAAGTGCGGCTCGTGCGCGATCCCCAGTGCCCCGTTTGCGCCCGCCCCGAGGCGGCCGCCGCCTAGGAAAGAGACCGCCATGAAGAGAATTCCGATCCTCGCGCTCGCCCTGGCGACGGCGCTGCCTTTCGCCGCCTGCGCCCAGAACTACCCCGCGCCGGCCAAGGTCGAGGTGATCTACAAGCTCATCGCGCGGGACGGCAAGGTGACGTACGCCCAGTCGGCCCCGAAGGACTATCCCGGGCGCATCGTGAAGATCGAGATCGATCCGCGCGCCAACCTGGCCGTTTTCCCGAAGCCGAACGAACGGCCGCAGTATCTCCAGCCGCGCGCGCTCACGCCGCAGGAGGCCCGGCGCCTCGAGACCGAAAACGCCAAGGTGCAGGCGCAGGACGCCCTCGACGAGGCGAAGAAGGCCCTCAAGGACGGGCAGGAGCCCCTCGAAGGCGAACTGGACTGGATGGGCAAGAAGGGCGGCGGCGCGCGCCCGGTGCCGACCGAGGCCTACCAGAAGCGCATCAAAGGGCTCGAGGACGCCGTGAAGGCCGCCGAGGAAAACCTCGACCGTGCCCAGAAGGCCGCGCGGCAGGCCGCGATCGATTGATGAGAGTCCCGGCGACCCTCGTCGTCGCCGTCCTGCTCGCCGGGGCCGGCGCGGCGTCGGCCCAGCAGGTGCTCTACAAGCTCATCGCGAAGGACGGCCGCATCACCTATTCGGATCACGCCCCGAAGAATTTCGACGGGCAGGTGATTCGCCTCGAGCCGGATACGGAATCGAACCGCGTGCCTTTCAAGCGGCCGCCGGTCGTGACGCCGTCCACTTCCGGGTCGTCGACCTACGGCGCCGACCGGACAGCCAACCGGGAGGCGCTCGCGAAGGCGCTGCGCGCGGCCCAGGACAAGGTCGAGGCGGCCCGAAAGGCGAAGGCCGAAGGCGGCGAGCCGGGGCCCGACGAGATGCAGGTGATCCAGCAGCGCTTCGCTCCCCTCAAGGCGGGGCAGTCGCCGCCGAGGTCCAGTTGCCGCAATTCCTCGGATTCGCAAGGCCGCCCCTTCATGCTCTGCGCCGCGCAGGTTCCCGGCGAGGCCTATTACGATCGCCAGAAGAAGCTCGACGCCGAACTCGACAAGGCCCTCGAGGAACTCGCGGATGCCGAACGGGCCTACCGCCGGGGCGCCGACTAGCGCCGGGTGCTCACGCTTCGGTTAGCGCCCAGCGTGGCTTGACGGCGAATCCGTGCTCCGCGGGGGCGCCCGATCCCGCCTTGAGCGCCGCCGCGAAAGCGATCATCGCGCCGTTGTCGGTGCACAGGGCGACCGGCGGGAAATGCACCGTCGCGCCGGCCGCGAGCGTTTCCCGGACCAGCCTTTCGCGCAGGGCCCGGTTGGCGCCCACGCCGCCGGCTACCACCAGCCGCGCGTATCCCGTCCTTTCGAGCGCGAGCAGGCATTTGGCCGCGAGAACGTCCACCACGGCCGCCTGGAAAGAGGCGGCCACGTCGGCCTTGTCGGCTTCCGAGAGCGTTCTCCCGCGAACGCAGTGCAGCACCGCGGTCTTGAGGCCGCTGAAGCTGAAATCGAGCTTGCCGCTCGCGATCAGCGGGCGCGGGAAGGCGTAACGCCCGGGGTCGCCATGATCTGCCAGGCGGGCGAGGGCCGGGCCGCCCGGGTACCCGAGCGCGAGGAGCGTGGCGGTCTTGTCGAAAGCCTCGCCGGCCGCGTCGTCGACGCTCTCCCCGAGCAGCCGGTACCGGCCCACGCCTTCGACGGCCATGAGTTGCGTGTGACCGCCGGAGACGAGCAGCGCGACGAAAGGGAAGTCCGGCCGGGGGTGGCAAGAAGCGGGGACAGGAGATGCCCCTCGAGGTGGTGGATCCCCACCACGGGCTTGCCGAGCGCGAGGCCGAGGCCCGAGGCCACCGAGGCGCCCACCAGCAGGGCGCCGGCGAGCCCGGGCCCGCGGGTGTAGGCAATCCGGTCGACATCCGCCAGGGTGCAGTGCGCCCGATCGAGGGCCTCGCGCAGCAGGGGCAACAACCGCCGGACGTGGTCGCGGGAGGCGAGTTCCGGCACGACACCGCCGTAGAGGGCGTGCAGGTCCACTTGCGAGTGCAGGGTTTCGCCCAGCACGCCGCGCTCGTCGTCGTAGAGGGCGACGCCGGTCTCGTCGCAGGAGGTCTCGATGCCGAGGGTGATCACGGGCGGGCAGGCGGGAGGGGGGAAACGCCCGGTTTCCTCGGGCGCAAAACTTTGATATTATGCAGGGTTTTCCGCCTCCCGAATTCTTACTTACCGGACTTTCCCACGACATGCCGACCATCCGAGTCAAGGAAAACGAGCCCTTCGACGTTGCGCTTCGCCGCTTCAAGCGCGCGGTCGAAAAGACGGGCCTCCTTACCGAACTTCGCGCCCGCGAGTTCTACGAGAAGCCCACTGCCGAGCGCAAGCGCAAGCACGCGGCCGCCGTGAAGCGCCGCTACAAGCGCATGCGCGCGCAGATGCTGCCGCCGAAGCTCTACTAGTCCGGCCCCGGCACGGGTTTTTCCGCGGCGAGCCGGGCCCCGTTGCCCCGCTCGCCGCAGTCGTTTCTGGAGATCGACGCCAATGATGCTTCGCGAACGCGTGAACGAGGACATGAAGTCCGCCCTGAAGGCGCGCGAGGCCGAGCGCCTCGCCACCCTCCGCCTGCTGCTCGCCGCCGTGAAGCAGCGCGAGGTCGACGAGCGCATCACGCTCGACGACGCCGGCGTCGTCGCCGTGGTGGAGAAGATGCTCAAGCAGCGCAAGGATTCCGTCGAGCAATACGAAAAGGCCGGCCGCGCGGACCTCGCCGACCGGGAGAAGGCCGAGATGGCCATCCTCTCGGGCTACCTGCCGCAGCAGCTGCCCGATGCCGAGCTCGACGCGATCGTGACCGCGGCCGTGGCGGCGGCCGGCGCGAAGTCGCCGGCGGACATGGGCAAGGTGATGGCGATCGTGAAGCCGCAGGTCGCCGGCAAGGCCGACATGGGCAAGGTCTCGGCGCTCGTGAAGGCGAAGCTCTCCGGCTGAGGCCGGTCGTGAGTGGTCGCGCCCCCCGCGGCGCGCGCTGCCCCCGGGCGCATCGGGGGAAACCGCGCAGGACCCGAAAGCCGCCTCGCGAATGATCCCTCCGGACTTCATCCAGACCCTGCTCGCCCGCGTCGACATCGTCGACGTGATCGACAAGCACGTGCGCCTGAAGAAGGCCGGCACGAACTTCAAGGCGTGCTGCCCGTTCCACAACGAGAAGACGCCCTCGTTCAACGTGAGCCCGTCCAAGCAGTTCTACCACTGCTTCGGCTGCGGCGTGCACGGCAACGCCATCGGTTTCGTGATGGAGTACTCGGGGCTTTCCTATCCCGACGCCATTCGCGAGCTCGCGCAGCAAGTCGGCCTCGAGGTGCCGGAAGTGCGCGGCAACGCCCCCGGGCGCCCCTCGGGCACGCAGGCCAAGGGGCTCATCGAGCGCATGGTCGAGGCGCTGGCCTTCTACCGGGCGGAGCTCAAGAAGACGCCCGCCGCCATCGACTACCTCAAGCGGCGCGGCCTGTCGGGCGAGATCGCCGCGCGCTACGGCCTGGGCTACGCGCCGGACGCGTGGCAGTCGCTGCAGGCCGTGTTCCCGGACTACGATGCGCCCGTCATGAAGGACACGGGCCTCGTGATCGATTCCGATCCGGGCGAGGCGGGCGAGGGCGAGCCCGCGAAGAAGTCGCGCCGGTACGACCGCTTTCGCGGACGCGTCATGTTCCCGATCCTCGACGCGCGCGGCAACGTGATCGGCTTCGGCGGGCGCGTGATCGGCGATGGCGAGCCCAAGTACCTCAATTCGCCCGAGACGCCGCTTTTCGAGAAGGGGCGGGAGCTCTACGGCCTCTACCAGGCCCGGCGGGCCATCCGCGACGAGAGCCTCGTGATCGTGGTCGAGGGCTACATGGACGTCGTGGCGCTCGCCCAGCACGGCGTCGAGAACGCGGTGGCGACCCTCGGCACCGCGACGACGCCCATGCATGTCGCGAAGCTCCTCAAGCTGGCCGACGACGTCGTCTTCTGCTTCGACGGCGACAACGCCGGCCGCAAGGCGGCCTGGCGGGCCCTCGAGGTCTCTCTGCCCGTGCTGGCCGACGGCAAGACCGTCCGCTTCCTGTTCCTTCCCGCCGAAGACGACCCCGACACCTTCGTGCGCCGTCGGGGCAAGGAAGGCTTCCTCGAGGCGCTCGCACAGGCGAAGCCCCTGTCGCAGTTCCTGGTGGGCGAGGTGGCCGCCAACGTCGACATGGGAACGGAAGAAGGCCGCGCGCGGTTCGTGGCGGAACTGAGCCTCACCTGGCCCGCCTCGAGGCGCCGGCCCTGGGCGCCATGCTCCGGCGGCGCGTCGCCGAGATGGCCGGGCTCTCCCCCGCCGATCTGGGGTTGGCGACGCCCACCCGGGAATCCCCGCGCGGCACCTACGCCCCCCCGCCGGTCCGCTCCCCGCGCCGGACCGCCACGGTCGAGTCCCAGCTTCTCGAGCGCGTGCTTCGCCGCCCGGACCTCGCCGCCACGCTGGACCCGGACCTCGTCGGCACCGATTCGGCCGATGGCGAGGCGCTTCAGGCGCTGATCGCCTTTGCGCGGGAGTCCGCGGCCGGGCTGACGCTCGGGCAGGTGAGCGCCCGCTTCGAAGGGTCCGACCACTATCCGGCGATCGAATCCGCCCTGGGACGGGGGCGGGTCCTCGATGAAATGGAGGGGGCCGACCTGGACCTCGCCTCGGAGCTGGACGGCCTGCAGGAGCGGCTGGCCCGCGCCCGATCGGACCGGCGCAAGGCCGAACTGGAGGCCCGCTGGGCCGCCGGGCTCCTCACCGCCGAGGAACGCACGGAGTGGACCGACCTGCAGGCCCGCCAGAGCGCGGCCAAGGGCGCCGGGCCGGGGGTCGATGCGACGCCCAAACGATGATAAAATGCTTGGTTCCCCAGACCGGACACATCCTCGGAGATTAAGCGCTTGAAGAACTCCAGCAAAGAGCAAAAGGCCGAGCTCAAGATCGCCGAGATCGAGGCGCAGAAGAAGCGCCTGAAGAACCTGATCGTCCTGGGCAAGGAGCGCGGCTACCTCACGTACGCCGAGATCAACGACCACCTGCCCGACGACATGACCGACGCCGAGCAGATCGAGGGCGTGGTCACCATGCTCGCCGACATGGGCATCGCCGTGTTCGACGAGGCGCCGGATGCCGAGGCCCTCCTCATGGCCGAAGCCCCCGCGCCCATCGCCGAGGAAGACGTCATCGAGGAGGCCGAGCAGGCCCTCTCCACCACGATCGACGCCGAATTCGGCCGCACGACCGACCCGGTGCGCATGTACATGCGCGAGATGGGCTCGGTGGAGCTGCTCACGCGCGAGGGCGAGATCGAGATCGCCAAGCGCATCGAGGACGGACTCAAGCACATGGTGCAGGCGATCTCCGCCTGCCCGACGACGATGCAGGAGATCCTCGATCTGGCCGGCTCATCGAGCGCGACGAGATGCGCATCGACGAGCTGGTCGACGGCCTCGTCGCCGCCGACGACGCGGTCGTCGAGGAAGAGCTGAGCGAGGAAGAGGAACTCGAGGAGATCGAGGAGGACGAGGGCGACGAGGACGCCGACATGGCGAGCGCCGACCTCGAGCAGCTCAAGCAGGACTCCCTCGTCCACTTCAACAAGATCCGCCGCATCTACAAGAAGACCCGCAAGCTCCTCGCCGAGAAGGGCTACCGCTCGCGCGCCTACAAGGACCTCCAGGAGCAGATCTCCAACGAGCTCCTCGCCATCCGCTTCACCGCGAAGCAGGTGGAACACCTCTGCAGCGGCCTTCGCCAGCTCGTCGAGCGCGTGCGCGGCCACGAGCGCGAGATCATGGAACTCGCCACGCGCAACGCCAACATGCCGCGCGCGCACTTCATCAAGGTCTTCCCCGGCAACGAGACCAACCTCAAGTGGGTCGGCGAGGAAATCGCCTCCGGCAAGGCCTACGCCAAGGCGCTCGACCGCTTCAAGCCGGCGATCATGGAGCAGCAGGAAGCCCTGATCAGCCTGCAGAAGGAAGTCGGCATCCCGATCAAGGATCTGAAAGAGATCGCCCGCCAGATGTCCACCGGCGAGGCCAAGGCCCGCCGCGCCAAGCGCGAGATGATCGAGGCGAACCTGCGCCTGGTGATCTCCATCGCGAAGAAGTACACGAACCGCGGCCTGCAGTTCCTGGACCTCATCCAGGAAGGCAACATCGGCCTCATGAAGGCGGTGGACAAGTTCGAATACCGCCGCGGCTACAAGTTCTCGACCTACGCCACGTGGTGGATCCGCCAGGCCATCACGCGCTCGATCGCCGACCAGGCGCGCACCATCCGCATCCCGGTGCACATGATCGAGACGATCAACAAGATGAACCGCATCTCGCGCCAGATCCTGCAGGAGACGGGCAACGAGCCCGATCCGGCGACGCTGGCGATCAAGATGGAAATGCCCGAGGAGAAGATCCGCAAGATCCTCAAGATCTCCAAGGAACCCATCTCCATGGAGACGCCGATCGGCGACGACGACGACTCCCACCTGGGCGACTTCATCGAGGACCAGGCGGGCCTCGCTCCCTCGGATTCCGCGCTCTACGCGAGCCTGCGCGAGGCCACGAAGGACGTCCTGGATTCCCTTACGCCGCGTGAGGCCAAGGTGCTGCGGATGCGCTTCGGCATCGAGATGAACACCGACCACACGCTCGAGGAAGTCGGCAAGCAGTTCGACGTGACGCGCGAGCGCATCCGCCAGATCGAGGCGAAGGCGCTGCGCAAGCTCCGCCACCCGTCGCGTTCGGAAAAGCTGCGCAGCTTCCTCGAAGGGGAAGGCTGACGCACTGTAACGGTGCATGTAACATCCGGCGCCCGGCGCCGGCCCGTACAATGCCCGCACCGCGCGGGCATTGTCGTTTCAAAAAAGGGCCTGTAGCTCAGACGGTTAGAGCAGGGGACTCATAATCCCTTGGTCGCTGGTTCGAATCCAGCCGGGCCCACCTCTCCGGCCAGATCGCCTGGCCATATCATTTGTTGCCCTTTGGTCCCATGATGGGGGATACCCCGTCGTGCATCCGCCCGGGCTCGCCAACCCTCATCCCCTCTGAAACGCCGCGCGTGTCGACGCGCCGATGAGCCTCCTGCGCGGTTGATTCGTATCAAAAGTGAGAAGCACGGGCGTCGGTAAGCTGCGTCGTATCCTTGCAGGGTCGGGCACCGGCGGGCATGGAAACCGCAGGAGAAGCAGGTTTCCAGGCCTGGTGGCAGGACCCGTCGAACACGCAGCACACGATCAACTTCGCGCCTTTCCTCCCCCAAACGGGAAGGCGCATCGGGAGGCAAAATGCATCATCGTCTTGCGGCTGCGCTCGCCACGGCTTGCGCCCTGTCGCTTTCGTTCCTCTGGTCCGTTCCGGCCAGCGCCCAGGGCGCCGAGCCGGTCTGCAGCAAATGTCACGAGGAAAGCCAGGATTCCATCAAGGCCACTCCTCACGGCCGCAAGAACGACGCCAAGGGCACGGCGTGCACCAACTGCCACGGCGACGCCACCGAGCACGTGGCCGCCAAGGGCAAGAAGCCGCTGGCCAAGAACCCGATGGCCAAGGCCACGACGGCCAACGTGAAGAGCGAGGCTTGCATGAGCTGCCACTCCAGCAACCGCCACCTGGCGTTCTGGGAATCCGGCAAGCACGCCAAGAACGACGTCGCCTGCTCAAACTGCCACAACATCCACGGGTCCGCGAAGGCCGTCGCCGCCGCGCCGTTCACGACGACCCAGCGCCCCATCGAGGCCGACATGTGCGGCACCTGCCACAAGCAGGTTCGCAACGCCACGATGAAGCCCTCGCACCACCCGATCCTCGAAGGCAAGGTGAAGTGCTCCGACTGCCACAACGTGCACGGCTCGCTCACGCAGGCCATGGTCAAGCACGAGACGGTGAACCAGCAGTGCTTCTCCTGCCACGCCGACAAGCGCGGTCCGTACGTGTTCGGGCACCCGCCGGTCGAGGAAAACTGCCTCTCCTGCCACACGCCGCACGGTTCCTCGCACAACAAGCTGCTGAACGAGAAGGTGCCGAACCTCTGCCAGGACTGCCACGTCCAGGGCCGTCACCCGACCGCCTACTACGGCCAGAACCAGGCGTGGATCAAGCCTGACGGCACGGTGAACCCGGACAGCGGCACGACCGCGGCCAGCTCGCGCTTCGTCTCGCGCTCCTGCCTGAACTGCCACAACGCGATCCACGGCTCCAACGCGCCGTCGAGCCGCGGCAAGTACCTGATCCGCTAAAGGGGATGACGATCATGAACAAGCGCCTTATTTCCATCCTGGTCGCAAACCTCTTCGTCGCCGCGCCGGCGATCGCCCAAGACTTCAAGGTCGAGGGAACGGTCTCCGCGGGCGTCATCAATACTCGCAACAAGGACGACGTCGTCGACGCCTCCAAGCTGAACGAGTACAAGGACCTCTCGAGCGGCGGCCTCTCGGCCGTCGACGTGAAGGGCCGCGGCAGCTCCTACTGGTTCGACCTCTTCGGCGAGAACATCGGCCGCGACGACCAGTACATCGGCCTGAAGGGCGGCGCGGACAAGACGTTCAAGTACTGGCTCTCGTCCGACAGCCTGCGCCACAACTTCCTGTTCAACGGCCGCACGCCGTACGCGAACCCGGGCAGCGAAGTGCAGCGTCCGCCTTCCAACTTTGCCCTCCTGAACCAGGGGCTGTGGACGAACCTCGATGTCTCCTACAAGCGCCGCGACGACGCCGTGGGCTTCGAGCTGCAGGCGCTCAACCCCTGGTATGTGCGCGTCGAAGGCAACCGCGTGAAGACGACCGGCACCAAGGTCGGCGCTTCGTCGCAGGGCATGAGCCCGGGCAACGGCTATGTCGACCTCGCCTTCCCGGTGGACTACGAGACCCGCAACGCCAGCATCGAAGGCGGCTTCAGCACCAAGACGATGCACTTCTCGCTCTCGTGGCTCACCAGCAAGTTCGAGAACGAACAGGAGAGCTTCGCCTGGCAGAACGGCTACTGGGGCAACGGCCTGGACCCCACGTACCTGCCCCCGGACAACAAGTACTCGCGCATCGCCGGCAACGCCACCATCCGCAAGCTGCCCTCAACTCGACGTTCGCCGCGCGCTTCACCTCGGACGAGCTGAAGAGCAGTGCGGGACTTGCGACCTCCGCGCTCGGCACGGCGACGGGCGGCAGCGTGACCACCGGCCCGAACGTGAGCGGCTACAGCGGCAAGGTCGAGAACGAGACGTTCACCCTCGCCCTCGCCTCCGCGCCGGCGAAGGGTCTCGACACGCGGCTCTACTACAACTACGCCAAGCGCGACGACAAGTCGACGCTGGTGGAGTTCCTGTCCGCTGCGCCCGCGGGCGCCGGCGGTCCCTTCGACAACGAGCATTTCTCGTACAAGAAGAAGAACTGGGGCTTTGACGCCTTCTTCCGCATGGGCAAGACCAACCGCCTGGGCGCCGGCTACGACTACGTCGACATGGAGCGCACCCGCTTCGACTTCGACAGCTCGAAGGACAAGAAGTGGTTCGCCGAGTGGAAGAACACCTCCCTCGACAGCCTCTCGGCGCGCCTGAAGTACACCGACCTCAAGCGCGACTCGAACTTCCTGCTCGGCAGCGACGGCGTGAACGCGAACGACGTGGCCTACTGGAACCGCTTCCTCAAGGCCTACGACGTCACCGACCTCGACCAGAAGAACTGGAAGCTCACCCTGGACTACACGCCGGTCGAGTTCCTCGACCTGTCGTTCGAAGGCACCCGCAAGGAGAACACGTACCGCGGCCAGGTGCTCGGCCGGTTGAATGACGACCGGAAGGAGTACTACTTCATGGTCTCGTACGGCGATCCGGCCTCCGCGCGCTTCTCGGCCTTTGTCGACCAGGAACGGGTCGAGTACGCCTCCAAGCACCGCGTCGTCGGTTCGGCCACCGCGCCGGGCGCGTACGAGCCCGCCACGGCCGATACGGCGGCGAACTACAACTGGACCGGCACGAACAAGGACAAGAACTACGCCTTCGGCGTGTCCGTGGACGTCCCGGCGACCGACAAGCTGATGATCAAGGGCTCGGTCGTGCACTACAAGACGGACGGCGCGGTCGATTTCTCCGCGCCCCCGCTGATCGCCGCCGCGACGTATCCGCAGCCGATCGGGAACTACGACGACTCCAAGCGCATCTCGCTCAACGTGAAGGGCATCTACGCGCTCAGCAAGCAGTGGAGCGTGACGGGTGGCTACGCCTACGAGAAGTACACGTACAAGGATGCCGCCTACGACGGGTACCGCTACGTGATCACGGCCGCGAGCCGCGCCGACAGCTACCTGAACGGCTATCTCGCGAACCCGAACTTCAGCAACCACATCGTCTACGGCATGGTGTCCTACAAGTTCTAGGCATCGCCGCTTCGCCAGAAGGCCGCTCCCCTTGGGGCGCGGCCTTTTTCTTCCGGGTCCCGGCGCCCGTATGATGCGTCGATGGCCGCCCCCGAGCCCGGAACGGGATTCCGCCCCATCCCCGACAACCTCCCGGCGCTCCAGCGCCCGCCGCCGCTGCTGCCCGCGGAGGAGGCGAGGGAACGCTACTGGAACCTCGTCGCCCTCGTGGCGATCGCCGCGGCCGCCCTCGCCGCGCTCGGCTGGTGGTCCTACGAGAACGTGCGAGGGTCTCTCCGGGAGCTGCGTGCGGCGGGCCTCTCGTCCTACCTCGAGTCCGAGTCGAAGGTCCTCACGCTGTGGTTCGAGGAGAAGAAGCGCGCGGCCGAACGCTGGTCGGTGACGGGGCAGGTGCAAGCCGAAGCGGTGGCGCTCGCGCGGCTCGCCGAGGGCACGGATGCCACCCGCGCCTGCCGTTCGCCCCTGCGGCAACGCGCTCGCCGCGGAGATCACGCCCTTCCTCAAGCTCGAGGAGATGGCGGCGATGAACCTCATCGGCCGCAACGGCGACATCCTCGCCTCCCTGCACGAGGAATACTGCGGGCTCACGGTGGCGGGCGGCGAGTTCGCGACCCTGATGGCCCCGGTATTCGAGGGACGCACGGTCTTCGTTCGTCCATTCGCCGAAAGTGCGCGGGTGGGCGCGGCGCGCGAGGTGCCCCACCGCGATCCCCTCGTCTGGGTGCTCGCGCCGATGCGCGACGCCGATGGGCAGGTCGTGGCGGCCCTGGGCTTCGGGCGCCGCGCCCGGGACGGGTTCGCGAAGCTCCTCGCGGCCGACCTCGCCAAGTCGACACGCGAGTCCTATGCCATGGACGCAGCGGGCCTCATGCTCACCCAGAGCCGGTACCTCGGCGACCTGCGCCGCGGCGGCCTCGTGCCGGCGGACGGCGACGGCATCCTGCAGGCGCAGATCCGCGATCCGGGCGGCGACGTCGTCGCGGGATTCGTGCCGGGAGGCGACGAGCCCCGGCCGCGCACGCAACTGGCGCAGCAGGCGATCGATCTCGCCGCCTCGGGCGCGGCGCGGGAGGGGGCGATCCTCGACCCCTACCGCAACTACCGCGGGGCCGACGTCATCGGCGCATGGCGATGGCTGCCGGGCAAGGACATGGCGGTGGTGGTCGAGATCGACGCCGCGGAAGCCTACGCGCCGCTGCGATACCTCGAGACGGCGTTCGGCCTGCTCATGGGCTTCATGGCGGCCGCCGTGCTCGCGGCCCTCGCCTCGGGCCTGTGGGCCCTGCGACTCAAGCAGCGGGAAGCGCGGCGCGTGGGGCAGTACACCCTCGAGCGCGAGATCGGCGAGGGCGGCATCAGCCGCGTCTATCTCGCGCACCATTCGCTCCTCAAGCGACCCACGGCGGTGAAGGTCCTGAAGACGGCGCTCGCGAGCGACGAGATGGTCACCCGGTTCGAGCGCGAGGTGCAGCTCTCCAGCCGCCTCACCCACCCGAACACGATCGAGATCTACGACTACGGGCGCACGCGCGACGGCACGTTCTACTACGCGATGGAATACCTCGAAGGCCTCACGCTCGAGGAGCTGGTGACCCGCGAGGGACGAATGCCCGCCTCGCGCGCCGCGCACCTGCTGCTGCAGGCCTGCGGAGCGCTGCACGAGGCCCACCAGAGAGGCCTGGTGCACCGCGACGTGAAGCCCCAGAACCTGATGGTGTGCCGCCTCGGCGGGCAGCACGACTTCCTCAAGGTGCTCGACTTCGGCCTGGTGAAGGAGCTGAAGAACGACCATACGCGCGACCTCACGCAGTTCGCGCGCATGCTCGGGACGCCGCTCTACATGGCGCCCGAGCGCATCCGCAACCCGGCCGATGCCGACGCGCGGGCGGACATCTACGCCCTAGGCGCCGTGGCCTTCTTTCTGCTCACCGGCAAGCGCATCTTCGAGGCGGCCGGCGACCACGATCTCGTGAACCAGGTCCTCAACACGCCGGCGCGCTCGCCCTCGGAAGCGGGTGCGCCCGACGTGCCGCCGTCGTTCGATGCGCTGGTGGTGCGCTGTCTCGCGAAGGATCGCGAGTCGCGGCCCGTGACGATCGCCGAGGTGGCGGCAGTCCTCCAGGAAGTGGTGCTCGCGCGGCCGTGGCGCGAGGAGATGGCGGCCGCGTGGTGGGCCGCCCGCGCGGGATTGGCCGCCGGTGCCCCGCCGGCCGAAGGCGCCGCCTCAGGGTAGGGCGCACATCGCCGGGCCCTCGTCGGCCCAGCCGCGGCGGACCATCTCGCGTAGCGTCGAGTCGCTGCTGGTGTAGCGATGGTTCGGCGCGCCGCGCGCCGCACCCCGGTTGTAGGCGCGATGCACGACGAGTTGGCCGGTGGGGCACCGTCCTGCGGCGTCGACGGGGCCGGCATGGAACCCGGTGCCCTCGTAGCGCCAGCCCGGCTGGGCCTTCACCGCCTCGCACTCCGCCGGCTTCGTCGTGAAGAACCACGATTCCGGCCCTTCGGCGTTCACGATGCGGAAGGCGCACGCCGGCACTGCCGCGGAGGGCACTCGCCCGGTGGGCCGCGGCGGCCTCGCGAGCGACGCCGCCTTGATCACGAGCCCGGTTCGCTCCCAGCCCGGGCCGACAGCTCCCGCGTCGACCTGCGCCGCGCGCTCTTCCCCCGGTGCCAGGTAATAACGGTCGGCGCCGTCGTGGTGGAACTCGACGAGTGGCGCGCCATTGATCCGGGGCGCCGCGCTCAGGTGGACGTCGAGGCGCAGGTCCTCCGACGGCCCCCCTTCCACGGCCGCCATCCGGAAGAGCTTCGCGAGGTCCGTGCGCGAAGCCACGTCGCCCGAGGTGACGGACGTGGCGAGCGGCCCGCCGACGTAGGCATGCAGGAACGCGACGGTCCAGGTCATCACGTCGCCGCGCATGTCGGGCGTGAACTCGTGCTTCACGCCCTCCAGGGCCAGCAGGTAGCGCGTTCCGCGGAAGCGCTGCAGCGCCTGCTCCGCCATCTTGATGGGGGCGGTCGAGTCGGCAGTGCCGGAGATGGCGAGATAGGGCCGCGTCACTTCGTCGGCGCCGGACTGGTCGTCGCAGAAGGACGGCAGGAAGGTCTGGCCGGCATAGGGGACGAGCCCGACGGCCGCCTTGATGCGCGGATCGCGAGCCGTCTCGCGGCAGGCGAGCCCCAGGCTCGTCGAGAGTTTCGCGCCGAGCAGGTTCATGGTCGCCTGCCCGCCCATGCTGGCGCCGAAGGCGCCGATCGCGCCCGGATCGATGCCCGGCGAGAAGCCCGGGTGATCGAGGATGTGGTCCGTGAAGGCCTTGAGGGAGAGCGGCCGCATCAGTTCCATTTCCACGAACTGGTTGAAGTTCGTGAAGACGAAGGCGACGTCCTCGATGTTCTCGATGCGGATTCGCGAGAAGCGCGGATCGCCGTGGAAGACGGCACCCACCACGAAGCCGAAGGAGGCGAGGTCCGTCATCGCCTGCAGGTAGCCCGCGCTGATGGGACTTCCGCCGAGGCCATGGGAAAACACGAGCAGCGGAAGCCGGGCCGTCCCGTTCCTTCCATCGCCGCGCATCCCGAGCGTGTCGAAGTACTCGGCCGCGCCGATCAGTTTCGGTGCAAGGCCCGCTGGCTGCATGCGGGGAACCCGGGCCCCCGAGGTGCCCGGAAGGACGTAGTCCGGGTCCGCGTTCGAGGCGGGCGTGGGGTGGCACACGATCGCCACGTGCGGAACCGATTTCCCGGCGAACTGGGGGTAGAGGGAGGAGACGTCCGGCACAGCGACATCGACCCGCACGGCCGTTTCGGGCGCGGTCAGCACCTGCGTGATGTATCGAGGCTGGCCGTCGAGGGGCTTTCCCTCCCAGAAATCCGTCGCGAGCGACCCGGACTGCGCGATGAGCTGCGCATCCTGCGCGACGTTCGAGCAGGCGATGCGGAAAGGGCCGGCGCCCAGCGAGGGCACGACCGTGTCGTGGTTGGCCGCCGCGGCCGGCAGGCCGGTCGCGAACAGGCGGCGGCGGCAAGGGCGAGGGAAAACGCATCGGGGTTAGAATCCGGATCACATCCCGAGTTTCGCACGGATCCCATGGACGACATCACCACGCTCCGCCGCATCCTGCGCGATCACCGGACGATCGCTGTCGTCGGGCTGTCCGCCAACTGGTACCGCCCGAGCTTCTTCGCGGCCAAGTACATGAAGGAGCACGGCTATCGGGTGATCCCCGTGAACCCGCAATACGAGTCGGTGCTCGGCGAGACGTGCTACAAGTCCCTTCGCGACATTCCGGAACCCGTGGGCATCGTCGACTGCTTCCGCCGCAGCGAGGAGATTCCCGCCCTGGCCGACGAGGCCATCGCCATCGGGGCGAAGGTGCTGTGGATGCAGCTGGGCGTCACGAACCCGGCGGCACGCGCGGCTGCCGAGGCCGCCGGGCTCGAGGTCGTCGAGGACCGCTGCGTGAAGATCGAGCACGCGCGGCTCTTCGGGGGGCTCGGGTGGTGCGGCGTGGATACCAAGGTCATCTCCGCCAAGCGGCCCGCCTGATCCGTCACACGAGCGGCGCGCCCGTCCCGTAGAATTCCCCCGACCCCGATACCCCGACCCGCCGAAGGCCCCATGGAACCGTATCTCGCCTGGATCATCGCCGGATTCCTCCTCGTCATCGTCGAGCTGCTCACGGGGACCTTCTACCTGCTCGTCATCGGCGCGGGCGCCTTCGCCGGGGCACTCGTCGCCTGGCTGGGCGGCGCCGTCCTGCTCCAGGCGGTCGGCGCCTGCGCGGTCGCGCTCGTGGGCACCGGCCTCGTGCGCCAGTGGCACAAGGGGCACCAGAAGGCCGGCGTGAAGGACAACCTGCTGGACCTCGGCCAGCCCGTGGTCCTCGAGACCTGGACGAATGCCGCCGGCGGCATGGCCCGGGTGAAGTACCGCGGCGCCTCGTGGGACGCCCGGATCGCCGACGGCAGCCGACCCGAGGCGGGCGCCACGCTCTACGTCACCGGGCAGGACGGCAACACGCTCCTCGTGGGCGAGTCGCCGGCTTCCGCCTAACGCAACCCCCAGGGAGACCGTCATGTTCTGGAAAGTCCTCGTCGCCTTCATCCTCGCCATCGCCGCGGCGTTCACGACGCAGAGCGTGGGCGTCACGGTCGCCACGTTCCTCATCGCGATGATCGTGGTGTTCATCATCGAGGGCGTGCGCGTGGTGCCGCAGCAGAACGCCTGGGTCGTCGAACGCCTGGGCAAGTTCCACGAGTCCCTGCAGCCGGGCCTGAACCTCATCGTGCCCTTCATCGACCGCGTGGCCTACCGCCACTCGCTCAAGGAGGTGCCGCTCGACGTGCCCGAGCAGGTGTGCATCACCAAGGACAACACCCAGCTCGCGGTGGACGGCATCATCTACTTCCAGGTGGTCGATCCCAAGCTCGCGAGCTACGGCACCAGCGACTACGTGCTCGCCATCACGCAGCTCGCGCAGACGGCGCTTCGCAGCGAGGTCGGCAAGATGGAGCTCGACAAGACGTTCGAGAGCCGCGACGAGATCAACCAGAAGGTGGTCTCGGTGCTCGACGAGGCGGGGCGCACCTGGGGCATCAAGGTGCTGCGCTACGAGATCAAGAGCCTCACGCCGCCCGAAGCGATCCTGCGCTCGATGCAGGCGCAGATCACGGCGGAACGCGAGAAGCGCGCGCTCATCGCGAAGAGCGAGGGCCAGCGCCAGCAGGAGATCAACATCGCCGACGGCGCCAAGCAGGCCAAGGTGCTCGAGTCCGAGGGCGACAAGACGGCCGCCATCAACAAGGCGCAGGGCGAGGCGCTCGCGCTCACGACCGTGGCCGAGGCCACCGCCAACGCGGTGCGGCAGGTGGCCGCGGCCATCGGCGAGGAGGGCGGCATGCTCGCGGCGAACCTCAAGGTGGCCGAGAAGTACGTCGAGGCCTTCGCGGGGCTCGCCAAGACCGGCAACACCCTCATCGTCCCGGCGAACCTCACGGACGTGTCGACCTTCGTTTCCACCGCGATGACGGTGCTGGACCGGACCAAGAAGTCCTCCGACGCGCCGAAGTAGCCGATGGCCGACCGCCAGTTCGGGTTCGAGACGCTCGCCCTGCACGCGGGGCAGATTCCCGACCGGGAGACGGGCGCGCGCGCCGTGCCGCTCTACCAGAGCACGTCGTTCGTGTTCGACAGCGCGGAGCACGCCGCGAGCCTCTTCAACCTGCAGACCTTCGGCAACGTCTATACGCGGCTGTCGAACCCCACGACGGCCGTGTTCGAGGAGCGCATGGCGGCGCTCGAGGGCGGCCGTGCCGCCGTGGCCACCGCCACGGGCCAGGCCGCGGAGATGGTGGCCCTCCTCAACATCTGCCAGGCGGGCGACCACATCGTCTCGTCCTCGCGCCTCTACGGCGGCACGCACTCGATGTTCGCGGTGAACTTCCCCCGCCTCGGGATCGAGACCACGTTCGTGGACCCGGACGACGCGGCGAATTTCCGCGCCGCCATCCGCCCGAACACCAAGGCGATTTTCTCCGAGACGCTGGGCAATCCCGCGCTCAACGTGATCGACATCGAGGCCGTGGGCGCCGTCGCGCGCGAGGCCGGCGTCCCCTTCATCGTGGACAACACGGCCGCCTCGCCCTACCTGTGTCGCCCCCTGCGGCACGGCGCGGACATCGTGGTGCATTCGGCCACCAAGTTCATCGGCGGCCACGGCACGACGATGGGCGGCGTGGTGGTCGAGAGCGGCAAGTTCCCCTGGGACAACGGCAAGTTCCCGTCGATGACGGAGCCCTCGGCGGGCTACCACGGCGTCCGCTTCTACGAGACCTTCGGCGACTTCGGCTTCACGATGAAGGCGCGCATGGAGGTGCTGCGCGTCTTCGGGCCCACGATCTCGCCCTTCAACGCGTGGATGCTTCTGCAGGGTCTCGAGACCTTGCCGGTGCGCATGGACCGGCACTGCGCCAACACGGTCGGCGTCGCGGAGTACCTCAAGGCTCATCCGAAGGTGGCCTGGGTCAACTTTCCGGGCCTCGAGGGCAACAAGTACCACGCCCTCGCGAAGCGCTACCTG
Organism: Betaproteobacteria bacterium; assembly: GCA_016711875.1. GTDB lineage: Bacteria > Pseudomonadota > Gammaproteobacteria > Burkholderiales > Usitatibacteraceae > FEB-7. The sequence continues at coordinate 36,349 of JADJSD010000023.1, forward strand.
CCCAAGGGTGCCGGCGCGCTGCTTTCGTTCGGCATCAAGGGCGGCTTCGAGGCGGGCGTGAAGTTCATCGAGGGGCTGCAGTTCGTGAGCCACCTGGCGAACATCGGCGACGCGAAGTCGCTCGTGATCCACCCGGCCTCCACCACGCACCGGCAACTGTCGGAAGCCGACCAGGTGAAGGCCGGTGTGCCGCCCGACATGGTGCGCCTGTCCATCGGGCTGGAGAGCCTCGACGACATCCTCTGGGACCTCGGGCAGGCGCTGGATCGCGCTTAGCGATCGAATGGGACCGGCCCGCGCTTAGCGATCGAATGGGACCGGCCCGCGCTTAGCGATCGAATGGGACCGGCCCGCGCTTAGCGCCTCTCCGTATCGCCGACGGCCTCCGCCGCCTCGTCCGCCGCCGCCTTCGCGGTGGCCTGGTTGATCCACTCGCGGAACGCCGACACGCGAACGAAGACGTCCCAGTCGCCGGCATTGCCCGGGATCCCGTCCCCGCTGGCGTCTTGCGTCGCCACGCCGATGCCGACCAGGAACGCCTCCCGCTCCACTTCGATGAAGGCCGGACCGCCCCGATCGCCGGCGGAAAACACGCCCTGCAGGTCGGAAGCCTCGTCGGACCCCTTCACCTTCAGGCCGAGGGCGAGGGGATCCATCCGGTCCACCGTGTTCACGCCCGCGCGCGGCTTGCGGTCGGCGGGCGTGACGGTGGCCTTCTCGCCGATGCGCCCGGACGCGCCGTGACCGACGATGCGCACCGTCTGGCCCGCCTCGTCCGTCCCCCGGTAGACGTTGGCGGGCTCGACATCCTCGATCGGTATCCGCAGGTGCAGCAGGGCCAGGTCCGCCGCGCCGCCGCGCTTCCAGTCCGGGTGGACGTACACGGCCTGCACCTCGCGGGCCTTTCCGGCGACGACGACCTTCACCCGGCCGGGGGCCGCCCGCACGGGTTCGACGACATGCGCGGCCGTGAGCACCCACCGCGGCGAGATGAGCACGCCGCCGCCCACCGGGGCGTCGAGGCGGACGGCGGCGGGGTAGCGAGTGGCGAGATCGAGGTATTCGGCGTCGTCCCGGTCGGGCCGGAGCAGCAGGGCGGAGGCCGGGGCGACGGCAAGGGCGAGGACGGCGGCGAGGGCGGTTCGGATCATGGCGCGGGCGAGTGTAGCCGGTCGCAAGGGCGCCGGGGATTTGACAGCCGCCCGCCACGGGCCCTACGATAGTTTCAAACGGGCGTTTGAATCGTGCGTTTGACACGGTTCCGACGCCCGCGCCACATCCCCTGCCCGGAGAATCGCCGCCCGATGCCCACGCCGCGCCCCGCCCGCCGCTCGATCGCCATGGATGCCCTCTCGCAGGACACCAAGACGCGCATCCTCGACGCCGCCGAGACGCTCTTCATGGAGCACGGGTTCGAGGCCACCAGCCTGCGCCAGCTCACGGGCGCCGCCGGCGTGAACCTCGCGGCGGTGAACTACCATTTCGGCACGAAGGAAGAGCTCTTCCAGGCCGTGCTCACGCGCCGCCTCGACCCCATGAACCAGGAGCGCATCGACCTGCTCGAGCGCTACCGGCGCGAGGCGGGCGCCAGGCCGCTCAGCTGCGAGAAGCCTCCCGCACCTCACGCGGCAGGAGCTCACCTGGCGCCTGCATTTCGTGATGGGCGCGCTTTCCTACACCCTGGCCGGCACCGACGCGCTCAAGCTCATGGCGCAGGTGGCCCCGGGTGAGAAAGACAACGACGAGATGCTCCTGCAGCGCCTGGCGCCCTTCCTGGCCGCCGGCCTCAAGGCGCCGCTCGGTGATCCCCGCAAGCTCGAGCTCGTCTCGGGCGACTAGCCGCACCCTGCCGCTCCCAGCCCGGGGCGGCCCAACGGAAGGAGAAGACGATGATTCCAGCCATCCTGTCGGTCGTGATCGTGATCGCCGTCGCCTGGGCCCTCGCGTACCACCGGGCCGGCGCGCTTGCCTGGACCGCGGCGCTCGCCGCCGGCGCCGCCTGGCTCACGTGGTTCACCGCCACGCCGCTCGCGCTCGTGGGTGCCGCCTGGGTCGCCGTGGCGCTCCTGGGCGTGCTGGGCGCGCTGAAGCCGGTGCGTCGAGCCGTGCTCACCGGCCCGCTCTTCGGCGTGTTCAAGAAGGTGCTGCCGGCGATGTCCGATACCGAGCGCGAGGCGCTCGAGGCCGGCAGCGTCTGGTTCGACGCGGATCTCTTCTCGGGCCGGCCCGGCTGGGAGAAGCTCCTGGCCTACCCGCAGGCGAAGCTCACCCCCGAGGAACAGGCCTACGTGGACGGCCCCACCGAGGAACTCTGCGGCCTGCTCGACGAGTGGGAGAGCAGCGACGAACTCATGGACCTGCCGCCGCACGTCTGGCAGTTCATCCGCGACAAGGGGTTCCTCGGCATCATCATCCCGAAGTCCTACGGCGGGCTGGGCTTCTCGGCCTTCGCGCACTCGGAGATCGTCACCAAGATCGCGACGCGCAGCGGCGCCGCCGCCGTCACCGTGATGGTCCCGAACTCCCTCGGGCCGGCGGAACTCCTCATCCACTACGGCACCGACGCGCAGAAGAACCATTTCCTGCCGCGGCTCGCCAAGGGACAGGAGATTCCCTGCTTCGCGCTCACGAGCCCCGAGGCCGGTTCCGACGCGGCGTCCATCCCCGACTTCGGCATCGTCTGCAAGGGCACGCACGAGGGCAGGGAAGTCCTCGGCATCCGCCTCACCTGGGAAAAGCGCTACATCACGCTCGCTCCGGTGGCGACGATCCTGGGCCTCGCTTTCAAGCTGTACGACCCCGGGAAGCTCCTGGGCGGCGAAGAGGACCGCGGCATCACGCTCGCCCTCATCCCGACCTCGCATCCCGGCGTCAACACGGGCCGGCGCCACATTCCGCTCGGCAGCGCCTTCATGAACGGCCCGACGACCGGCAAGGACGTGTTCATCCCGATCGACTGGGTGATCGGCGGCGCGGCGCAGGCCGGCACCGGCTGGCGCATGCTCATGGAGTGCCTCGCGGCGGGCCGCTCGATCTCGCTGCCCTCCATGTCGATGGCGGCCGGCAAGGTGGCCTCCCGCGCGAGCGGCGCCTATTCGCGCATCCGCTCGCAGTTCAAGACACCCATCGGCAACTTCGAGGGCATCCAGGAGCCCCTGGCGCGGATCGGCGGAACGACTTACCTGATGGACGGGATGCGGCGCCTCACGATGGCCGCGCTGGACCTGGGCGAGAAGCCCTCGGTCATCTCGGCGATCTGCAAGTTCCACATGACCGAACGCATGCGTTCGGTCATCAACGACGCCATGGACATCCACGGCGGCAAGGGCATCTGCATGGGCCCGAACAACTACCTGGGCCGCGCCTACCAGACGGTGCCCATCGCCATCACGGTGGAAGGCGCCAACATCCTCACCCGCTCGCTCATCATCTTCGGGCAGGGCGCCATCCGCTGCCACCCATGGGTGCTGAAGGAGATGATGGCGGTGCGCACCAACGACGTGCGCGCCTTCGACGAAGCCTTCTGGAACCACGTGGCGTTCACGATCTCGAACGCGGCCCGATCGCTCTGGCTGGGCCTCACGGGCGGGAAGGGCGTCCCGGTGCCGGGCTCGCGCCACACGAAGCGCTACCTGCAGATCCTCACGCGCTTCTCGTCGGCCTTCGCGATGCTGGCCGACATGTCGATGTTCGTGATCGGCGGGAGCCTCAAGCGCAAGGAGATGCTCTCGGCGCGCCTGGGCGACATCCTCTCGCACCTCTACATGATGTCGGCCACCGTGAAGCGCTTCCACGACGACGGCTGCCCGGAGGAAGACGTGCCCCTGCTCACGTGGGCGATGTACGACAGCTCCTTCAAGCTGCAGGTGGCCATGGACGGCGTGCTCGCCAACTTCCCCAGCCGGCCCGTCGCCTGGCTCATGCGCCGCTTCGTCTTCCCGAAGGGGCTCACGCTCACCGCGCCCCACGACAAGTGGGTGAGCCGCGTCGCGAAGCTCATGATCGAGCCGGGCGCCACGCGCGATCGCCTCACCGCGGGCATGTACCTGCCGCGCCGGGAGGACGACGTCATCGGCCGGATGGAATTCGCGATGGAAGCGGTGATCAAGGCCGATCCGATCGAGGCGAAGCTGCGAGCGGCCCAGAAGGAAGGCAAGCTCCCGCAGCGCACCGCCGTCGAGCGCCGCGACGCCGCCGTGAAGCAGGGCCTCATCACGCTCGCGGAGTTCGAGCACCTCGCGCGCACGGACCGCCTGCGCCGCGAGGTGATCATGGTGGACGATTTCCCGAACGACCTGTCCCGCAAGAAGAACGAGGAGACGAAGCAATGGCCGCGCGCCGTGTCTATGTAGTCGACGGGGCGCGCACCCCGTTCCTCAAGGCGAGGAAGGGCCTGGGGCCCTTCACGGGCTCCGATCTCGCCGTCGCCTGCGGGCGCCCCCTCGTCGCGCGCCAGCCCTTCGAGGCCACCGCGTTCGACGAGGTCATCGTCGGCGCGGCCATGCCGTCGGCCGACGAGGCCAACATCGGCCGCGTCGTGTCGCTGCGCCTGGGTTGCGGCGAGAAGGTGCCGGCGTGGACGGTGATGCGCAACTGCGCCTCCGGCATGCAGGCCCTCGATTCGGCGTATCTCAACATCATCGCCGGCCGCTCGAGCCTCGTGCTCGCCGGCGGCACGGATGCCATGAGCCACGCGCCGCTCCTCTTCGGGCCGGCCATGGTGAATTGGCTCGCGGATTGGTACGCCGCGAAGTCCTTCGGGCAGAAGGCCGCCACGGCGGCGAAGTTCCGCCTCGCGAACCTCGCGCCGGTCATCGCGATCCTTCGCGGCCTGACGGACCCGGTGGTGAAGCTCTCCATGGGATCCACCGCGGAGATCGTCGCCAAGCGCTTCGGCATCACGCGCCAGATGATGGACGAGTTCGCCGTCGAGTCCCATCGCCGGGTCGCCTTCGGCCAGGACAACGGGCACTACGGCGAGGTCGAACCCATCTACGGCGCCGACGGCAAGGTCTACGCCCAGGACGACGGCGTGCGCCGGGATTCGGCGGTGGAAAAGCTCGCGAAGCTGAAGCCCGTCTTCGACCGCACCTACGGGAACGTGACGCCGGGCAACAGCTCGCAGATCACCGACGGCGCCGCGTTGCTCGTCATCGCCGCCGAGGAGGTCGTGAACGAATACGGCCTCACGCCGCTCGGGCGCATCGTCGACGCGAACTGGGGAGCGCTGGATCCGGCGGAGATGGGCCTGGGCCCGGTGCACGCGATCACGCCCATGCTGCAGCGCAATCACCTCACGTGGGACGACATCGACGCCGCCGAAATCAACGAAGCCTTCGCCGCGCAGGTCCTCGGTTGCCTCGCCGCCTGGGAAAGCGACGCGTACTGCAAGGAGCACTTCGGGCTTGACAAGGCCTTCGGTCGCCTGGATCGCGGCAAGCTCAACGTGGACGGCGGCGCCATCGCGCTGGGCCACCCCATCGGCGCTTCGGGCGCCCGCGTCGTGCTGCACGCCCTCAAGGTGCTCGAGCGGACGGGCGGCAAGCGCGCCGTCGCCTCGCTGTGCATCGGCGGCGGGCAGGGCGGGGCGATGCTGCTCGAGCGGCCGTAGCGCCATGGCCCAGGGTTTCCTCGCGCGCGTGGCGTTGGGCCCCGCGTGGACGCGCCACCTCATGAACGCGTGGCCGCCCTTCCGCGCCGCCGGCATCCGCGTCACGCGCCTGGCCGACGACTGGAGCGCGGCGGAGGTCGAGCTCCGCGCGAGGCTGCTCAACCGCAATTTCGTGGGCACGCATTTCGGCGGATCCATCTTCGCGATGGCCGATCCCTTCTACATGATCCTGCTGTTGCGCCGCCTCGGGCGCGACTACGTGGTCTGGGACAAGGCGGGCAGCGTGCGCTTCCTCAAGCCCGGCCGCGGCACGCTCACGGCCCGCTTCGAGGTGACGCCTTCCATGGTCGATGAGGCCGTGGCCGCCACTTCCGGCGGCGGGAAGCACGAGCCGACGTACGCCGTCGAGATCACGGACGAGCGCGGCGACGTCGTCGCGCGCGTCGAGAAGACCCTCCACATCCGCCGTGCGGACACCCCACGGCCGGCCCTCGCCCGCGCCTGAGCCGAGAAAGAAGAACGACATGGATCTCAAGCACTGGAAGCTGGAACGGGACGCGCAGGACCTGGCGTGGCTGTGGTTCGATCGCGCGGGCTCGGCGACCAACACGTTTTCCACCGAAGCGCTGCGGGAACTCGGCCAGGTGGCCGAACACCTCGCGGCCCTGCCGCCCAAGGGCCTCGCCATCCTGTCGGCCAAGGAGAACGGCTTCGCCGCGGGCGCGGACATCGACGAGTTCACGACGATCGCGAGCGCCGAGCAGGCGATGGCGTTCACGAACCTCGGCAACGAGGTGTTCGACCGGATCGCCGCGCTGCCCTTCCCGACGCTCGCCATGATCCACGGGTTCTGCATGGGCGGGGGCACGGAGCTCGCCCTGGCCTGCCGCTACCGCCTCATGGACGACGGCCCGAAGACGCGCATGGCGCTGCCGGAGGTGCTCATCGGCATCGTGCCGGGCTGGGGCGGCTGCAAGCGGATGGTGCCCCTCATCGGCGCGGCAAACGCGTTGGATCTCATGCTCACCGGGCGCTCGGTGGACGGCCGCCGGGCGAAGAAGCTCGGGCTCGTGGATGCGGTGACGCAGAAGCGCCACTTCGCCAACGCCGTTCGCATGCTGCTCGCCAACCCGCCCGCACCGTACAAGCCGCCCTTCATGGCCGCCGTGACCGACTGGCCGGTGGTGAGGAGCCTCGTGGCGTCGATGTCGCGCAAGAAAGTGGCGGAGAAGGCCCGGCAGGATCACTACCCGGCCCCGTACGCCATCATCGACCTGTGGAAGGATTTCGGCGGCGACGTGCGGAACATCCCGCAGTCGCACCCGGCGTCGATGGCGAGCCTCTTCGCGCACCCGACCACGCGAAACCTGATCAGGCTGTTCAAGCTGCAGGACCGCATGAAGGCCATGGGGCGGGGGTCCCCGCCGAAGGTGGGGCAGGTCGAACAGTCCGGGGGCGAAACGGTGCGCCACCTCCACGTCATCGGCGCCGGCGCCATGGGCGGCGACATCGCCGCCTGGGCGTCGTTGAAGGGCATCACGGTGACGCTGCAGGATCTTGCCCCGGATCGCATCGCGCCGGCCGTGCAGCGCGCACACGCCCTCTACAAGAAGCGCCTGAAGCAGCCGCACCTCGTGCAGGCGGCGATGGACCGGCTCATCCCCGACGTGGCCGGCGCGGGCGTCGCGAAGGCGGATCTCGTCATCGAGGCCATCGTCGAGAACGCCGAGATCAAGCGCAAGCTCTTCGCCGGGCTCGAGCCCCGGATGAAGGAAGGGGCCATCCTCGCCACCAACACCTCGAGCATCCCGCTGCAGGAGCTCTCCGGCGTGCTCGAACGGCCCGAGCGTCTCGTGGGATTGCATTTCTTCAATCCCGTCGCACAGATGATGCTCGTGGAGATCGTCGAGGGGCCGCAGACCTCGCCCGAGGTGATGCAGGCGGGCCAGGCCTTCGCCCGCCAGATCGACAAGCTGCCGCTGCCGTGCAAGAGCGCCCCGGGGTTCCTCGTGAACCGCGTGCTCTCGCCCTACCTCATGGAAGCGATGCTGATGCTGGACGAGGGAATCCCGGCGGAGGCGATCGATGCGGCGGCGAAGGATTTCGGCATGCCCATGGGCCCCATCGAGCTCGCGGACATGGTGGGCCTCGACATCTGCTGGGCGGTGGGGCACGAGCTGCAGAAGCCCGGCACGCCCATCCCGAAGAAGCTGCGGGAGAACATCGAAGCCAAGCGCCTGGGCAAGAAGACGGGGCAGGGCTTCTACACATGGTCGAAGGGCAAGGCGCAGAAGTCGAACGGCAGCGGCTCGGTGGACCTGAAGCCGCTCGCGGACCGGCTGGTGCTGCCGGCGCTCAACGAGGCGGTGGCGTGCGTGCGCGAGAAGATCGTGGCGGACGCGGATCTTTGCGATGCCGGGGTCATCTTCGGCACGGGCTTCGCGCCGCACCGGGGCGGGCCCATCTCGGCCATCCACGAGCGCGGGAAGGAATCGTGGCTGAAGGCGATGGCGGAGCTTCGGGTGAAGCACGGGGACCGGTTCGTGCCGGATACGGGATGGAACGCGATCCCGGAGTGATGCGGGCGCAATTCTCCGGAGACGCCGATGAACGCCGATGCTACGCCGATGGCCGCCGATGAATGCGGGGAGCGGTAAATTGAATGCCGCATGGGCGATGTGGAAGCGCTGCGAGGGCCTGCCCTTCGGCAAGGCGATCTTCTCGCGCATCATCTGCTTCAAGGCGCCGTACTTCGGGAGCATCCGGCCGCGGTTCGAGGAGTTCCGGCCGGGGTTCGCACGGGTGTCGATGAAGAAGCGCCGCGCGGTGACGAACCACATCGGCACGGTGCACGCGATCGCGATGTGCAACCTCGCGGAGCTGGCGGCCGGGACGATGACGGAGATCACGATCCCGCAGTCCATGCGCTGGCTGCCCAAGGGCATGACGGTCGAGTACGTGAAGAAGGCCGGCACGGACATCGAGGCGGTGGCGACGGTGGGCGAGATCGCGGAGGGGCCCGCGCGCGAAGTCCCGGTGACGGTCGACATCCGCGACGCGGCCGGCGGGACGGTCTGCCGCGCGACGATCGCCATGTGGGTCTCCCCCCGCCGGCCATCTTGACGGATCGTGGAGCTGCGCGACATCGCGAAGGCGTCGGACGGTGTCGAGCTGGCGGTGACGCGCTACCCGGCCGAGGGCACGGCCTGGGCGACGATGCTCGTGGCGGGCGCCATGGGCGTGCGCCAGGATTTCTACGAGCCTTTCGCGCGCCATCTCGCCATGCAGGGCATCCACGTGCTCACGTTCGACTGGCGCGGCATGGGCGCTTCGGCGCCCGCACGGCTGCGGGGTTTCGAGGCCGACCTGGTGACCTGGGCCGAGCGGGATCTCGACGCCATGCTGCGCGAGTCACGGCGGGCGGCCCCGGGGCTCCCGGCGTTCGCCCTCGGTCACAGCCTCGGCGGGCAGCTCTTCGGGGCGGCCGCCGAAAGCGCGGGGCTCGCGGGCATCGTCACCGTCACGGCGGGCGTGGGGTGGTACCGGCACAACGACCGCATGCCCTGTCGCGTGCGCTTCTTCTGGTTCGTCGCCTTGCCGCTGCTCACCGCGCTCTTCGGCTATTTTCCGGGCAAGCGACTGCGCATGGTGGGCGACCTCCCCGCGGGCGTCGCGTGGCAGTGGCGGCACTGGAGCACGCGGCCGGAATACGTCCTCGCGGAAGGCCCCGCGATGCGGGCGCGGTACGACGCGCTTCGCGTCCCGATGCTGGGCTGGTCGTTCGAGGACGATGCCATCATCACGAAGCCCGCGGTCGACGACCTGCACGGGTTCTACCGGCATGCCGCCGTCGAGCGCCGCCACGTCGCGCCGCGGGAACGCGGCCGCGAGCGAATCGGCCACTTCGGCTACTTCCTCCCGCCAAGTCGCGCCGACCTCTGGGCGGAGACGATCGCGTGGCTGCGCGCTAGAGTGGCGGGATGACCCCTCTCCTGCGCGACGCCCGGCCGGAAGACCTGCCGGCCATCACCGCGATCTATGCCCACCACGTGCGCTCCGGCACCGCCTCCTTCGAGACGGAACCGCCGGACGAGTCCGAGATGCGCGAGCGATTCGAGGCCATCCGGTCGAAGGGGTTGCCCTGGCTCGTCGCGGAGCTGGGGGGGCGGGTTGCCGGCTATGCCTACGCGGGCCCTTATCGCGCGCGCCTCGCCTACCGTTTCACGCTTGAGGATTCGATCTATGTCGATCCGGCCTGCGTGAGGGCCGGCGTCGGGCGGGCGCTGCTCGCGCGCCTCATCGCCGATTGCGAAGCCGCGGGCGCCCGCCAGCTCGTGGCCGTCATCGGAGGCAGCGACAACGAAGCCTCCATCCGCCTGCATGCCGGGCTGGGATTCCGGCCGGTCGGCATCCTGCGGGCGGCCGGCTGGAAGCACGGACGCTGGGTCGACAGCGTGCTCATGCAGCGCGAGATCGGTAAGGGCAGCGGCGCGCCTCCCTGAGGGCGCGGCTCTGCTACCATCGATCGCGCCCGTTCGAGAGGTCCCCCGGCGCCACGCCCCAGGAGTCGTCCTTGCCCGTCCGCGAACAGCAGTACGTGAAAGTCCACGAGGGGGACACGCTCGCCGTCGCGTTCGCCAAGCGTGTCGCCCTGTCGCCCATCGCCGTCGCCTACCGCGAGTACGACGCGCGCGAGCAGCTCTGGCAGGCGTACTCGTGGAGCGAGACCGCCGAGCAGGCCGGCCGGGTGCGCGCCGCCCTCGAGGCCGAGGGGCTCGTGCCGGGCGATCGCGTGGCGATCATGCTCAAGAACTGCCGCCACTGGATCTGGTTCGACCAGGGGGCCGGCGCTGCCGGGCTCGTCACGGTGCCGCTCTACGTGGACGACCGGCCCGACAACATCGCCTATTGCCTGAACGATGCGGGCGTGAAGGTCCTGGTGGTCGAGGGCTCGGAGGCGCTGAAGCGCCTCGAGGCTGTCCGAGACCGGATGCCGGGCGTCGCTCGGATCGTCACCGTGAAGCGACCCGAGGGCGCCGCCGACGATCGCGTGCGCTCGCTGGAGGATTGGCTGCCCGAGCGCCCGTCGACGGAACCGCCAGCCGGGGTCGCGGGCACCTCGCTCGCCACCATCGTCTATACCTCAGGCACGACGGGGCGCCCCAAGGGCGTGATGCTCTCGCACCAGAACATGCTGCAGAACGCGAAGGCCGGGCTCGAGGCTTTCGACGTCTACACCGACGACGTCTTTCTCTCCTTCCTGCCCCTGTCCCACATGTTCGAGCGCACGGGGGGCTACTACCTCACGATGCTCGCCGGGGCGGAGGTCGCGTTCGCCCGCTCGGTCCCGCAACTCGCCGAGGATTTCCGGAAGGTCCGGCCCACGGTGATCTTCTCGGTGCCGCGCATCTACGAGCGCCTTCATGCCGCCATCCAGGGCCAGCTGAAGGACGCCGGCGATTTCAGGCGCTCGCTTTTCGAGTTCGCGCATCGCACCGGCTGGTCGCTTTTCGAGTGGCACCAGGGGCGGGGCGGCTGGAAGCCGGCCTTCCTCCTCTGGCCGCTCCTCAAGACCCTCGTCGCCTCGAAGCTGCTCGAGCGCCTCGGCGGTCGCCTGCGCCTCGCCGTGAGCGGGGGCGCCGCGCTGAATCCGACCATCGCGCGTTCCTTCATCGGCCTGGGCCTGCCCATCTGCCAGGGCTACGGGCTCACCGAGGCCGCGCCCGTGGTGAGCGTGAACCGCCTGGCACGCAACGACCCCGCCTCGATCGGCGAGGTGCTGCCGGGCATCGAGGTGCGCTTCGGCGAGAACTCGGTGCTCCAGGTGAAGGGGCCGAACGTGATGCTCGGCTACTGGAACAACCCCGAGGCGACGGCGAAGGTGCTGGACGCCGACGGCTGGCTCGACACCGGCGACCAGGCGAAGCTCGAGAACGGTCGCCTGTACATCACCGGCCGCGTGAAGGAGATCATCGTCCTCGCCAACGGCGAGAAGGTGCCGCCGGTCGACATGGAACTCGCCATCCAGCTCGATCCCCTGCTGGAGCAGGCGCTGGTGGTCGGCGAAGGCAAGCCCTACCTCGGGGCGCTGGTCGTGCTGGACATGGAGGAGTGGTTCCGCATCGCGGGCGACCAGGGCCTCGTCGCGGACCCTTCGGGCGAGAAGCGCGAGAAGGCCGAGAAGTTCGTCGCGGCGCGGATCGCCGAGCGCCTGCACGACTTTCCGGGCTATGCGCAGGTGCGCAAGGTGGCCCTGCTCACGGAGCGCTGGTCGGTCGACAACGGCTTGCTCACCGCGACGCTCAAGCCGAAGCGGGGCGTCATCCTCGAGCGCTACAAGGACCGGCTCGCCGACCTCTACAAGGGGCACGGCGCCTAGGACCCCCCGGCCGGGCGCTTGGGGTAGAATTCAAACGCCCGTTTGAAACCCAATCCCATGACCGCCCAGCTCCCCCCTGACGAGCAGCCTGTCCTGCGCATCATCCCGATGCCCGCGGACACCAATGCTCACGGCACCATTTTCGGGGGATGGGTGATGGCGCAGGTCGACCTCGCCGGCAGCGTCCCTGCGGTGGAGCGCGCCGAAGGCCCGGTGGTCACGGTCGCCGTGAACTCGTTCCTATTCCGGGAACCCGTCTTCGTGGGCGACCTCGTGAGCTTCTACGCCCGCGTGTCGAAGGTCGGCCGCACGTCCGTCACCGTCGATGTCGAGGTCTACGCCCAGCGCGGCCGCACGGGCCGCGGCGAAACCGTGAAGGTCACCGAAGCCCAGCTCACCTACGTGGCGATCGACGCCGAACGCCGCCCCCGCCCGGTGCCCGGAGGCACCGAGCGCGCCTGAACCCGCATTCCATCCCAACGCCCCGTCCGAAGGGCCCGCTCCAGGAGAACCATCCGTGTCGAAATTCATCGTCCGCAAGGCCGCCGTCCTCGGTGCCGGTGTCATGGGCGCGCAGATCGCCGCGCATCTCGCGAATGCCGGCGTGCAGCCCCTCCTCTTCGAGCTGGCCGCCGACGGCAAGGACAAGAACGCCAACGCGAGGAAGGCCATCGACGCCCTGAGGAAGCTCGAGCCCTCGCCGCTCGCGACGAAATCCGTCGCCGACGCGATCCGCCCGGCCAACTACGACGAGCACCTCGCGCTCCTGGCGGATTGCGAGCTGGTCATCGAGGCGATCAGCGAGCGCATGGACTGGAAGAAGTCCCTGTACGACAAGGTCGGTCCGCACATCGCGCCCGGCGCGATCTTCGCGTCCAACACGTCGGGCCTGTCGATCACGGAACTGTCGAAAGTCCTGCCGGAAAAGCTGCGCCCGAATTTCTGCGGCATCCATTTCTTCAACCCGCCGCGCTACATGCGCCTGGTGGAAATCATCCCGACGGCGGCGACCGACCCGGCGATCCTCGATGCGCTGGAGACCTTCCTCACCACCACGCTGGGCAAGGGCGTCATCCGCGCCAAGGACACCCCCAACTTCGTGGCGAACCGCGTGGGTGTCTTCTCGATGCTCGCCACCATGCACCACACGCTCGCCTTCGGCCTGGGCTTCGACGAGGTGGACGCGCTCACGGGCCCGGCCATCGGCCGCGCGAAAAGCGCCACCTTCCGCACCGCGGACGTGGTGGGCCTCGACACCATGGCCCACGTCGTGAAGACGATGCAGGACACGCTCCCGGCCGACCCGTGGCACGCCCACTACCAGGCGCCGGCGTGGCTCGCCGCGCTCATCGCGAAGGGCGCCCTCGGCCAGAAGACCCGGGGCGGCATCTTCATGAAGAAGGGCAAGGAGATCCTCGTGCTGGATCTCGCGAAGCAGGACTACCGCCCCTCCGCCGGCGCGATCGCCGAGGAGGTGCAGGCGATCCTCAAGGAGAAGTCGCCCGCGGCGCAGTTCGCGAAGCTGCGCGCCTCGAGCCACCCGCAGGCGCAGTTCCTCTGGGCGATCTTCCGCGACCTCTTCCACTACTGCGCGGTTCACCTGGCGGAGGTCGCGCATTGCGCCCGCGACGTCGACTTCGCCATCCGCTGGGGCTTCGGCTGGAGCCGCGGTCCCTTCGAGCTGTGGCAGGCCGCGGGGTGGCAGGCGGTGGCCGGCTGGATCGCGGAGGACATCGCCGCGGGCAAGACGATGGCGAAGGCGCCGCTGCCGGCGTGGGTGAGCGACGGTCGCGCGGGCGTGCACGGGCCGGACGGCTCGTATTCCGCGACCGACGGGAAGATGCACCCGCGCTCGGGCCTCGCCGTCTACTGCCGCCAGTTCTTCCCCGAGACGGTGCTGGGCGAGAAGTCCCCGAGCCGCGGCACCACGATCTTCGAGGACGAGGGCGTGCGGATGTGGCACCAGGGCGACGGCATCGCCATCGTGTCCTTCAAGAGCAAGATGCATTCGCTCGGCACGGAGGTGCTCCTGGGCCTCAACCGCGCGATGGACGAGGCCGAGGCGAACTACGACGCCCTCGTCATCTGGCACGAGGCGCCCTTCGCCGTCGGCGCCAACCTCAAGGCCGCGCTCGAGTCGCTCCAGGCCGGGAAGTTCGACGAGTTCGAGACGATGGTGGCGCTCTTCCAGAAGACTTCGCAGCGCCTCAAGTACTGCGCCGTGCCGACGGTCGCGGCGGTCGAGGGCCTCGCGCTGGGCGGCGGCTGCGAGTTCGTGATGCACTCGCAGCGCGTGGTGGCGGCGCTCGAGAGCTACATCGGACTCGTCGAAGTCGGTGTGGGCCTGCTGCCGGCCGGCGGCGGGCTCAAGGAACTCGCGCAGCAGGCGCAGGCGTGGGCCCGGGGGGGCGACGCCTTCCCCGAACTCGGGCGCCTGTTCAAGCAGGTGGCCATGGGCGAGGTGTCGAAGAGCGCGATGCAGGCCCGCGAAATGGGCTACCTCAAGGCCACGGACGTGGTGGTGTTCCACCCGGCCGAACTGCTTTACGTGGCCAAGGCCGAGGCACGCGCCATGGTCGAATCCGGCCACCGCCCGCCGCTCGAGCCGGCGGGCATCCCGGTGCTCGGCGACACCGGCGTCGCGACGCTGCGCATGATGCTCGTGAACATGAAGGAGGGCGGTTTCATCTCGGCGCACGACGACGAGATCGGCACGCGCATCGCGACCATCCTGTGCGGCGGGGCTGTCGAGCCCGGCAGCCTCGTGGACGAGAAGTGGCTGCTCGACCTCGAGCGGCGCCACTTCGTCGAGCTCGCGAAGAGCGGGAAGTCCCAGGCGCGCATCGTGCACACGCTCAAGACCGGCAAGCCGCTTCGCAACTAGCGCGCCATGGGCCGCGCTCTCGGCGTCGTCGCCTGCCTGCTCCTCGCCCTGCCGTTCCTCGGGGCGGGCGGATTCGCCGCGTGGGTGGCCGGCAAGACGCTCGTGGACGCGCAGCGGGTGCGCGACTGGGTTCTCGTGAAGGCGGAAGTGCGCCCCGGACCCCTCGGCACGGCGCCGGGCGCCCCGGGCAGCAGCCACATCGCATACACCTTCGAAGGCAGGGCCTACGAAGGCCGCCGGCTCGCGCTCGGGGGCCTCACGGAGAACGACGACATCGACGAGTGGCGAACCGAGATCGCCGACACGCTCCAGCAGGCGAAAGCCTCGGGCCGTTCGCTGTCCGTCTGGGTGAACCCGGACAACCCGGCCGAATCCGTGTTCGACCGCAGCCTGCCGCTGCACGTGCCGATCCTCTACGGGCTGCTCGCGTTCGGCCTGGGCATCGCGGGACTCATGGCGTTTTTCGCGGCGCTCGCGCTCGCGCGCGGGCAGGAGGCCGACGGCACGCTGCCGAATACGGGCACCGGCGCCGTCTTCCTCTGGATTTTCGGCGTCATCTGGAGCGGCATGTCGTTCCTCATCAGCTTTCTCGTCCTGCCCGACGTCCTCGCGTCCCGGGAGTGGGCGGGCCTCTTCGTGCTGCTCTTCCCGTTCGTGGGCGTATTCCTCATCTGGGGCGCGATGGGCGCCACCACGACCGCCATCAAGGTCGGCGTCGCGCGCGTGTCCGGCAGGCGCCCGAAACCCCGGGAGAAGGCTGCGCCCTTGCGGGGGTTCGTCGATACGCCGATGCGCGAGGCGGGCGGCTTCGTGCCGAACGGCGGCGACCTGCCCTCGGCCATCGCCACGACGACCCTGCAGGGCGGCGTCCTCACGGTGCGCTTCTCGCGCCGGCGACGCCTCACGCCCGCCATCATCCTCTTGGCCGTGGGCGGCCTCCTCACGATGGCGGGTCTCGTGATGGTCCTGGACGAAGGCCCTGGCCCGGGCGCCATCCTGCTTCTCCTCGTCGCATCGCTGGTGGACGTGGGCGCGGTGGCCTTTCTCGTCGGCACGCTCGAGGTGCGAGCGCGCACCGGCGAGATCGCCGTGGACAGATCCGGCCTGTTCGGGCGCAAGTCGTGGCAGCTGCGGCGCGATTCGATCAAGGCGATCCGTCCCGTGCTTTCGTACACCGTGAACGACGTGCCCGTCTTCGAGATCCGGGCCGAGATGACCTCGGGCGAGGAAGTCCTCCTCGGCGACAGCCTGCGCGGCGAATCGCTCGCCGGACCTTACGCCGCCCGGCTCGCCGCCGCAGCGGGATTTCCTTCCTCGCTCGTCCGCGCGCCAGCCACCTCGCCGTCGGCCGGGACCTGAACCTGAAACCGAAACCGCCATCTTTCCGAAAGGACACTCCATGACCCGCCAGATCCAGGACGCCTACCTCGTCGCCGCCGTCCGCACGCCCGTGGGCAAGGCCCCGCGCGGCATGTTCCGCACCGTGCGCCCGGACGACCTGCTCGCGCACGTGCTCAAGGGCGCCATCGCGAAGGTGCCCGGCCTCGACCCGAAGGAGATCGCCGACGTCATCGTGGGCTGCGCGATGCCCGAGGGCGAGCAGGGCATGAACGTCGCACGCATCGGCGTGCTCCTGGCGGGCCTGCCCGACAGCGTGCCGGCCATGACCATCAACCGCTTCTGCTCCTCCGGCGTGCAGGCCATCGCCCTCGCCGCGGATCGGATCCGCACCGGTGACGACGACATCGTGATCGCGGCGGGCACCGAATCGATGTCGATGGTGCCGATGATGGGCAACAAGGTGGCGCTCAACAGCGCGGTCTTCGAGAAGGACGAGAACGTCGCGATCGCGTACGGCATGGGCATCACGGCCGAGAAGGTCGCGGCGAAGTGGAAGGTCTCGCGCGAGGACCAGGACGCCTTCGCCGTCGCGAGCCACCAGAAGGCCGCGAAGGCCATCGCCGCCGGCGGCTTCCGGGACGAGATTCTTCCGTACGAGGTCTCGACGTCATCGCCCGACCTCGCCACCGGGCAGGTCGTCACCCGCACCCGGGTGGCCGACACCGATGAAGGGCCGCGGCCCGACTCGACCCTCGAGAGCCTCGCCAAGCTGAAGACGGTCTTCGCCGCGCGCGGCTCCGTGACGGCGGGCAACAGCTCGCAGATGTCGGACGGCGCCGGCGCGGTGGTGCTCATGAGCGAGGCGGCGATGAAGCGCCACGGCGCGGTTCCGCTCGCGCGGTTCGCGGGCTTCTCGGTGGCCGGCGTGCCGCCCGAGATCATGGGCATCGGCCCGATCGCGGCCATCCCGAAGGTCCTCAAGCTGGCGGGCGTGAACCAGCAGGACCTCGACTGGATCGAGCTGAACGAGGCCTTCGCGGCGCAGGCCCTCGCGGTCATCCGCGAACTCGGCCTCGACCCGGCCAGGGTGAACCCCCAGGGCGGGGCCATCGCGCTGGGCCATCCGCTCGGCGCCACGGGGGCCATCCGCGCCGCGACGATGGCGCACGGGCTCGCCCGCACGAAGGGCCGCTACGGCATGGTGACCATGTGCATCGGCACGGGCATGGGTGCCGCGGGGCTCTTCGAGGCGATGCGTTAGGCAGGGCCGGCGCCCCGAAGCGGGGGCGGCGGGCTATAGTGGCAAAAGGATCCCGGCGGCCAAGACCACCGGGGCAGGCAGAACAACCGCAAGGAGGAGCAACATGAAGACCCGTTGGAACCGGGCGGCGATCCTCGCCGCGCTGGTGGCGTCGGCCATGCCCGTCGTCACTCAGGCCCAGACCACCACCTACAGCGCGGAAGTCAGGCGCACCTCGTTCGGCATCGCCCACGTGAAGGCCGCCGACTACGGCAGCATCGGCTACGGCGTCGGCTACGCCTTCTCGCAGGACAACTTCTGCATGATCGCCGACGAGTTCGTCACCGTCCGCGGCGAGCGCTCGCGCCATTTCGGCGAGTCGGGAACGACGCCCTACGGCCGCAACAACCTCATCTCCGACTACTACTACACGCTCTACAACGCCGACCCGGCGCCGCTGCGCGCGGGCCTCGCGAGCATGAGCCCCGAGCTGCAGGCCGCGTTCCGCGGCTGGGCGGCCGGCTACAACCGTTACCTGCGCGACACCGGGGCGGCCAACCTGCCGGCGGCCTGCGCGGGCGCGGCCTGGGTGCGCCCGATCGACGAGGTCGACATGATGCGGCTCGTGCGCCGCTACCTGCTCGAGGCCTCGACCAACAACTTCATGGAAGGCATGGTGGCCGCGAAGCCGCCGTCCGCCACCGCCGCCGCGGCGTTCAAGTCCGGCGAGCAGCTCGGGCCGCGATCCGACGCCGGCATCCCCGGGTTCGACCAGGAATACTGGCGCACCTTCCGCAGCCAGCTCGGCAGCAACGCCGTGGGGCTCGGCTCCGAGGCGACCGACAATGGCCGCGGGATGCTCCTGGGCAACCCGCACTTCCCGTGGAGCGGGACGCTGCGCTTCTACCAGTTCCACGTGACCATCCCCGACGAGATCGACGTCATGGGCGGCGCACTCTCGGGCTTCCCGCTCATCAACATCGGCTTCAACAAGGACGTCGCCTGGAGCCATACCAACGACACGCCCAACTGGCACTTCACGCTCTACCAGCTGAAGCTCGACCCGTCGAACCCGACGAAGTACGTGTACGACGGCCAGACGCGCGACATGACGACGAAGACCGTGAGCGTCCAGGTGAAAAATGCCGACGGCACGCTCACGACCAAGTCGAACACGTTCTACCTCACGCACTTCGGCCCGGTGATGACCAGCACGTCCCTGCCGATCCCGTGGACGCGCACGAACGCCTACGCGATGCGCGAGGTGAACCTCGACAACTGGCGCCTCGGCGACCAGTGGCGCGCCATCAACAAGGCGAAGAGCACGGGCGAGATCAAGCAGGCCCTGCAGTCGATCGTCGGCATTCCCTGGGTCAACACGACCGCCACCGACAAGGACGGCAACGCCTTCTACGGCGACATCAGCACCACGCCCAACCTGCCGCGCGAGAAGCAGTCGCTCTGCACGCCGGACGTGACCTTCGCCGTGGTCTTCTCGCTGAACGGCCCGCCCGTGCTCGACGGCTCCCGGTCCTTCTGCGAATGGGACGAGGATGGCGCCGCGCCCCAGCCCGGCCTCATGCCGGGTGGCAACGCGCCGTTCCTGGAGCGCCGCGACTTCGTCCAGAACTCGAACGACAGCTACTGGCTCGCCAACCCGGCCGTCGACCTGTATCGCTGGAGCATCCCGGCCAGCATGGGACTGGTCCCCGGCCAGCAGAACATGCGCACGCGCATCGGCATCACGCAGGCGCAGGCGCGGCTCGCGGGCACCGACGGCCTTGCCGGAAACAAGTTCACGCTCGCGAACCTGCAGCAGCTCGCTCTCTCGAACCGCAGCTACACGGCCGACCTGTTCATGGCGGACGTGGCGGCCCTTTGCGCCCTGCCGGCCGCCTCGGCCGTGCAGGCCGAGTGCGGCGTGCTGTCGGCGTGGGACCGCAAGTACGACCTCACCAGCCGCGGCGCGCACCTCTTCCGCGAGTTCTTCAACACCGCGCGCAACATCGCGAACGTGTACCAGGTGCCCTTCAACTACCTCGACCCGGTGAACACGCCTCGCGGCTTCGCGGTCTCCAACGCGACGGTCGCCACCGCGCTCGTCGCCGCGCTGAAGGGGGCGGGGGATCGCATCCGCGGCGCGGGGCTCGCCATCGACGCGCCGCTCGGTGCGGTGCAGTTCACGCTGCGCGGCGCGACGCCGGTGCCGATCCACGGCGGGGAGGGCGACTACCTCGGCATCTACAACAAGATCAGCACCACGCTCGTGCCGGGGCTGGGTTACGTCGTGACGACGGGCACCAGCTACATCCAGACCGTGCAGTTCACGGACGCGGGGCCGACCGCCCAGGCCTTCCTCGCGTACTCGCAGTCGACCAATCCGGCCTCGCCGAATTTCGCCGACCAGACGGCGCGTTACGCCGCCAAGCAGTGGATCACGCTGCCCTTCACCGAGGCGGCCATCACGGCCGACCCGGGCTACCGAACGACCACGATCCGCGAATAGGCGCGACGCCTGTCGCGTTCACGCGTACCCCCCGGGGAACCCCGGGGGTTTACGCTGCACCGCCGCATTGTCTTTTCCCCCCTGATTCACGACAATAGCCGACGAAGTTCCGCCCTCTGGAAAAGAGGGTGCGCACACAACGACACCACCAGGAGAAACGGCCCCATGACCCCCGCCTTCCGACCCACGCTGAAGCCCCTCGCGATCGCGCTTGCCCTGGCGTCGGCGGGCCCCGCTTTCGCCTTCCAGTTCGGTTACGACAACGGCATCACGGGTAGCCTGGACACGACCCTGTCCTACGGCATCTCCGTGCGCGCCGGTTCGCGCGAATCGAACCTCATCGGCATCGCGAACGGGGGTACGTCCCGCTCCGTCAACGAGGACGACGGCAACCTCAACTACGAGCGCAACAAGGCCTTCGCGAACCTCGTCAAGGCCACGAGCGATCTCGAGCTCAAGTACGGCAAGTTCGGCTTCTTCGGCCGGGGCACCGCGTACTACGACTTCGAGAACGCCAACAACGACAAGCTCGGGCCCACGGCCAAGGACCGGGTCGGCAAGGATCTCCAGGGCCTCGACGGGTTCGTCTTCGGCGCTTTCGATCCCTTCGGCAAGAACCTGCGCGTGCGCGCGGGCCGCCAGGTGATCAGCTGGGGCGAGAGCACCTTCATCCCGAACGGCATCAACGTGATCAACCCGGTCGACCTCTCGAAGCTGCGCATTCCCGGCTCCGAGATCAAGGAAGCCTTCCTGCCGACCACGGGCCTGTGGGCCAACCAGGAGCTCACCAAGAACGCGAGCCTCGAAGGCTTCTACCTCACGAACCACGACAAGATCCGCATCGACCCGCGCGGCACGTACTTCTCGAACAACGACTTCGCCTCGGACGACTCGGATCGCGTGATCCTCTCCTTCGGCCGCCGTCGCGACCAGAACTCGCCGCCGTCCAACCCCGTCCCGCCGGTCGTGCCGACCCTCGGCGGCGCCGCCGCCGCTCTCTATGGTCCGTACGACCCGGCCGCTTCGGTCTGGGCTCCGCGCGCGGCCGACCGCAGCCCCAGCGACAACGGGCAGTGGGGTCTCGCGCTGCGCTACCTCGCGACGGAACTCAACAACACCGAGTTCGGCGTCTACTACATGAACTACCACAGCCGGATCCCGCTCTTTTCCGGCATCAAGGGCACGCCCACGTCCGTGCTGACCGGCGGCCCGCTCATCGCCCCGATCTGCGCCCAGGCCGCGCTGCGCTCGCTTTGCCACACGGGCACGGCGACGTACTTCGCGGAATTCCCGGAGGACATCCGCCTCACCGGCTTCAGCTTCAACACGCAGGGCCCGCTGGGGATCGCGCTGCAGGGCGAGTACTCGTACCGCTCCAACCTGCCGCTGCAGTACACGACGCCGGAACTGCTGCTCGCGGCCCTGGGCCTGCCGAACACGATCACCGGCTTCACGCAGATTCCCGGTGCGCCCGCGGGCGCGACGGCAGCTGCGCTGGTGCCGGACGGCTCCTATATCCAGGGCTACAAGCGCGTGAAGGCGAGCCAGTTCCAGATGACCGGCACTAAGAGCCAGCCGAGCGTCCTGGGCGCCGAGCAGCTCGTCGTGGTCGGCGAGGCCGGCTACACGTACTTCCACGGCCTGCCGAAGGACGTGAAGTTCAACGGCCCGGCCAACTTCCTGCCGGTGACGGCCTTCGGCGCCACGCTCTCTTCCGCCTTCTCGGTGCAGGAGACGGGCTTCGTCACGACGTCGTCCTGGGGATACCGCCTGCTAGGGCGCCTCGAGTACAACAACGCGCTCCTGGGCGGCAACCTGTCACCGCGCCTCGCCTGGTCGCACGACGTGAAGGGCACCAGCCCCACCTTCAACGAGGGCGTGAAGTCCGCCTCGCTGGGCCTCGCCTGGGACTACCAGCGCAAGTGGCTCGTCGACATGCAGTACACGGCCTACATGGGCGGGCGCAATTACTGCGGCACGGATGCGCCGCCCGCCGGCAGCAGCGTGACGCCGGGCCAGAGCGCCAGCTACTGCTCGGGCGCCAACCCGCTCAAGGACCGCGACTTCTACTCGCTGAGCGTCAGCTACTCGTTCTAGCGGACTGGCGGGGCCCCGAGCCCCGCCGCCCCCGCGCGCACAAACCAATAACGGAGGAGGAGAACCCCATGTACGCCCACAAGACAAAAGCCTTGGCCCTGTTCATCGCGGGGGCCGCGTTCGCGCTGCCGGTGGCCGCCGAACTGTCGGCCGCCGATCTCGCGAAGCTCGGCACGACGCTCACCCCCATCGGCGCGGAGAAGGCCGGCAACGCCGCCGGCACCATCCCGGCCTGGGACGGCGGGATCACCAAGCCGGTGGCCGGGTTCAAGCCCGGCGGGCAGTATCCCGATCCGTTCCCCAGCGACAAGCCGCTCTTCACCATCGACGCCAAGAGCGTGGACAAGTACAAGGACCAGCTCACGGCCGGCCAGATGGCCATGCTCAAGAAGTATCCCGACTACAAGATGATCGTGTTCCCGACGCGGCGCACGGCGGCGTTCCCGGCCTGCCATTACACCGAGACGAAGGAATGCGCGGCCAAGGCGAAGCTGGCGCCCGGGGGCAACGGCGTCGTCGGCTGCACGGGCGGAATCCCCTTCCCCATCCCGAAGGACGGCAACGAGGCCATCTGGAACGCCACGCTGCGCTACAAGGGCGACACGTTCGCGCAGAACTGGGCCCAGGCCGCCGTCACCCGCACGGGCGACTACGCGATCGTCAAGTTCGAGTACGAATACGACAACCAGTACGGCAACTGCAGCAAGGCGGTGAAGGACCGGGAGCCCAACAAGATCCTCAACTACCTGCAGGTGACGACGGCGCCGGCGCGGCTCGCGGGCCAGATCCTGCTGGTGCACGAGACGGTGGACCAGGCGAAGGAACCGCGTTCGGCCTGGACCTACAACCCCGGCCAGCGCCGCGTGCGCCTCGCCCCGAACGTCGCCTACGACAACCCGGGAACGGCCGCCGACGGGTTGCGCACCAACGACGACTTCGGGATGTTCAACGGAGCGACGGACCGCTACAACTGGAAGCTCCTGGGCAAGAAGGAGATGTACATGCCGTACAACTCCTATCGCCTCACCGCGCCCAATCTCAAGTACGCGGACGTGCTCAAGGCCGGCCACATCAACCAGGACCTCGCGCGCTACGAGCTGCGCCGGGTCTGGGTGGTGGAAGCCACGCTCAAGCCGGGGACGAGCCACATCTACGCCAAGCGCGTGTTCTTCCTCGACGAGGACAGCTGGGCCCCGCTCGCCAGCGACAAGTACGACGGCCGGGGCGAACTCTGGCGCTTCTCGGAGCAGCACAGCGAGAACTGGTACAACGTCCCGATGTTCTTCGGCACGATCGAAGTGCACAACGACCTGCAGTCCGGCCGGTACATCGCGATGGGCCTGCGCAACGAGGAGACCAAGATCTACGAGGCGATCAAGCGCTCGGGCGCGGACTACAACCCGAACAGCCTGCGCGGCCTCGGCAATCGCTAGCCCCGTCCCGGGATCGGGGCGGCCGGGGGCAGTTCCGGGCGGGTCGAACCGCCAGCCGGGATTGCCCCCTTTTCATTGGGGAGAGATGGCATGAGCAGCCGATTCACGCTTGCCTGCGCGTTCGCCTGCGCGGGATTCGCGCTCGCGGCGGGCCCGGCGCCGGGGGCCGACCCCGCTCCGTCGTCGTCGGTCGCGCCTTTCGGGAAGGTGACGATGCAGCGGCTGATGATCGTCGATGCCACGCGCCGCGGCAGCCGCGTGGTCGCCGTGGGCGACCGCGGCTACATCGTGCTGTCGGACGACGAGGGCAAGACCTGGCGTCGCGCCAAGTCGCCGCCGGCGCCGCTGCTCACCGCGATCGAGATGATCGACGCGAAGACCGGCTGGGCCGTCGGGCACGATTCGGTCATCCTCGCCACGACGGACGGCGGCGAGAACTGGGTGCAGCAGTTCTCGGCGCCCAGCGAGCAGCGCCCGCTCCTCGACGTGCACTTCGTGGACAAGGACCGCGGGTTCGCGATCGGGGCCTACGGGGCGTTCTACGAGACCTCCGACGGCGGGAAGACATGGAACCCGCGCAAGGCGATCGAGGACGACAAGCACCTCAACGCGATGCTGGCCCTTGCCGACGGCCGCATCGTCGTGCTGGGCGAGGCCGGCACGATCCTCCTGTCCTCCGATGCCGGCAAGACGTTCGCGCCGGTTCCCTCGCCGTACAAGGGCTCGCTCTTCGGCGGCGTCGTGGCCGAGGACGGCTCGCTCGTCGCCTTCGGCCTTCGCGGGCGCCTCTTCCGCACCCTGGATGCCGGCAAGACCTGGAAGCCCATCGACAACGCCTCCACGGCGACGCTCATGGGCGGCACGCGCCTGCCGGATGGCACCCTCGTCGTGGCCGGTTCCGGGGGCACGGTCCTCGTCTCCCGCGACAACGGCCAGTCCTTCGGCCCGCTCGCGACCGGGGTGACCAAGGCCTACGCCAAGCCCCTGATGGGCGCGCCCAACACGATCCTGCTGTTCGGCGAGACCGGCGCGAGCGAAGTGCCGTTGCCCACGCACAAGAAATAGGGACGGCGCCATGAACCTCACCACGATCATCCAGGCCGTCTCGGCCTTCGTCTTCGGCAATCGCCGGGTCCTCCTCGTCGTCTTCGGCGTGCTCACCGTGATCTTCGTGGCCTCGGCCTCGCGGCTCACCGTGGATGCCGGCTTCAACAAGATGGTGCCGCTCAAGCACCCCTACATGCAGGTCTACCGCGACTACGAAAAGGTCTTCGGGGGCGCGAACCGCATCGCCGTGGCGATCGTCCAGAAGGACGGCGACATCTTCAACAAGGAGTACATGGCGAAGCTGAAGGGCATCACGGACGACCTGTTCCTGCTGAACGGCGTCGACAGGCCGAGCGTCAAGTCGCTCTTCACGCCCAACACCCGCTTCATCGAGGTGATCGAGGAGGGCTTCGCCGGCGGCAACGTGATCCCCGCCACCTTCCAGGGCACGGACGCCGACCTGAAGCAGGTGCGCTCCAACGTGCAGAAGTCGAGCGAGATCGGCCGCACGGTGGCCACGGACTTCACCGGCGCCCTGGTGACCGCGGGCCTCCTGGAGATCGACCCCCAGACGGGCGAAAAGCTCAAGTACTTCGAGCTTTCCCAGAAGCTCGAGGAGATCCGGGCCAAGTACCAGAGCGACAAGCACACCGTCCACATCATCGGGTTCGCCAAGGCGGTGGGCGACATCCGGGAGGGCGCGCGCGGCGTGCTCACGTTCTTCGGCATCGCCTTCGCGATCACCGCCGCGCTCATGCTCTGGTTCGTGAAGGACCTGAAGCTCACGGCGGTGGCGCTCGTGGTGGCGATGATGCCGGTGCTCTGGCTCCTGGGCACCCTGCCGATCCTGGGCTACGGCATCGACCCGCTCTCGATTCTCGTGCCCTTCCTCATCTTCTCGATCGGCGTGTCGCACGCGGTGCAGATGACCAAGACCTGGGAGCGGGAAGTGGTCGCGGGCACCGACAGCCTCACCGCCGCCAAGCGCTCGTTCGCGAGGCTCTTCATTCCCGGCACGCTCGCCCTCCTCACCAACGTGCTGGGCTTCGCGGTGATCATGCTCATCCCGATCGACATCGTGCGCGAGCTCGGCATCACGGCCTCGCTCGGCGTCGCCTGGATGATCGTGACCAACAAGATGCTGCTGCCGATCATGCTCTCGCACATCACGATCACGCGTTCGGCGGCCACGCAGGAGGCCTACCAGGAAAGCCGCGTGGAGCGCGTCTGGCGCGCGGCCTCGGGCGGCGTCGAGCGCGGGCGCGCCACCGTCATCGTGGCGATCTCGGGCGTGATCCTCGCCGTCGGCATCGTGGGCGCGCACAACCTCAAGGTGGGCGACTACGGCATCGGCGTCCCGGAGCTTCGCCCCGACTCGCGCTACAACGCGGACAACGCGAAGATCGTCGAGAAATTCGCCATGGGCACCAACACGCTCGGCGTGGTGGCGCAGACGAAGGACGTGCAGGGCGCGTGCACGCAGTACGAGATCATGAGCGTGATCGAGCGCTTCGACTGGTTCATGCAGAACGCGCCGGGCACCCAGTCGGTGATCTCGCTGCCGGGCCTCGCCAAGGGCGTGAACGCCGGCTTCAACGAGGGCAACCTCAAGTGGCGCCAGCTCCCGCGCGACCCGCAGGTGATGGCCCAGAGCGTGACACCCATCGACACCGCGACCGGGCTCCTCAACCCGGACTGCAGCGCCATGCAGGTGCTCGTCTTCACCACCGACCAGCAGGGCGAGACCATCGCCTCGCTCGTGGCGAACGTGAAGGACTTCGCGCAGGCCCACAACACGCCCAAGCTCGAGTTCAAGCTCGCCACCGGCAACGTGGGCGTGATGGCCGCCACGAACGAGGCGGTGGATTCGGCGCGCTGGGAGATGAACTTCGCCATCTTCGGCGCGCTCCTCGTGAT
This sequence comes from Betaproteobacteria bacterium, assembly GCA_016711875.1. Taxonomy (GTDB): domain Bacteria; phylum Pseudomonadota; class Gammaproteobacteria; order Burkholderiales; family Usitatibacteraceae; genus FEB-7. Next base: position 62,804 of record JADJSD010000023.1, read on the forward strand.
GTGCATGATCACGTTCCGGTCCTTCCGCGCGACGCTGTGCATCCTCATCCCGCTCGCCCTCGTCTCGGTGCTGTGCGAGGCGCTCATGCCGATGCTCGGCATCGGCCTCAAGGTGTCGACGCTCCCGGTGATCGCGCTGGGCGTGGGCGTGGGCGTGGACTACGGCATCTACCTCTACGACCGCATCGAGGTGCACCTCGAGGAAGGCAAGAGCCTCGCCGACGCCTTCTTCGACGCCCTCAAGGAGCGCGGCACGGCGATGGTCTTCACCGCCGTCACGATGACCCTCGGGGTGGGCACCTGGGCCATGTCGGCGCTCAAGTTCCAGGCCGACATGGGCATTCTGCTCGCCTTCATGTTCTTCCTGAACATGCTGGGCGCGCTCTTCCTGCTGCCCGCCCTCGCGGCTTTCCTGCTGAAGCCGCACAAGGCGGCCGAGCAAGCGCGCCCTTGAACGGCACCGCGAGGTTCTTCGTGATCGCGGGCGCACTGGTGCTCGCGGGCGGCGTCGCCCTGGGCGCGGTGAGCGCCCATGCCGCGAAGTCCGCACCCCACCCGGAGGCCGCGCGGCTCCTGCAGACGGCCGTCCAGTACCAGCTCGTTCACGGCCTCGGCCTCCTCGCGGTGGGAATCCTCGCGCGGGGCGCGGCCCCTTCGCGGCTCCTCGCGACTTCGGGGGCGCTGCTTCTCGCCGGCATCGCCGCCTTCTGCGGCTCGCTCTACAGCCTGGCCTTCGCCGCGGTTTCGCTCGGCCTGCTGGCCCCGGTCGGCGGGGCGGCATTCATGGCCGGCTGGGTCGTACTTGCCTTGTGGGCGCTTCTCGAGCGCGGCGACTGACGATGAGGCCGGCCCGACGAGCCCGTATTTCTCGATCCGGTAGCGCATCGTGTCGCGCGTGAGCCCGAGCAGCTTCGCGGCGCGGGTCACGTTCCACTCCGCCTTGGCGAGCGCGAGCTCGACGAGCCGGCGCTCCACCTGCTCGAGGTCGATGCCCTCGTCCGGGATGTCGGCGGGAACGACCGCCGCCGGCACGGCCGCGCGCGGGCCCGCCGCGAAGGCCCCGAGTTCCGCGGGACCGACCGAATCGGAGCGCCCGAGGAGTGCGGCCTCCTCGGCCACGTTGCGCAGCTCGCGCACGTTGCCCGGCCAGTCGTGCGCGAGGAGCATGGTCTCGGCCTGCGGCGAGAAGCGCATCGACGGTCGCCCGTAACGCTGGCCGTATTCGGCGAGGAAATGCCGCGCGAGCCGCACGATGTCGTCGCCGCGTTCGCGAAGCGGGGGCACGCGCAGCTGCACGCCGCGCAGGCGGTAATAGAGGTCCGCGCGGAAGGTGCCGTCCTTGATGCCGTCCTCGAGCGCGCGGTGCGTGGCCGCGACGATCCGCACGTCGACGCGCGTGTCGCGCACGCTGCCCAGTCGCCGCACGGTCTTCTCCTCGATGAGCTTGAGCAGCTTCGCCTGCACCGAGGGATCGGCGTCGCCGATCTCGTCGAGGAACAGCGTGCCGCCGTGGGCCGCCTCGGCGAGGCCGGCGCGGCGCGTTCGCGCGTCCGTGAAGGCGCCGCGCTCATGGCCGAAGAGCTCGGCCTCGAGCAGGTGCGTCGGGATCGAGGCGCAGTTGAGTTCGACGAAGGGCTGCTTCGCGCGCGGGCCGTCAAAGTGCATCGCGCGCGCGACCAGTTCCTTGCCGGTGCCTGTCTCTCCCGAGATCAGCACGGCGGGGGGCGTGCCCTCGGTCATCCGGGCCTCGGACTCGAGCAGCCGCGCGATGGTGGACTTGAGGTCCATCATGGCGGCGCATTCGCCCACCATGGCGTCCATGCCGGCGCCGCGCGCCTCGCGGCGCGTGTAGTAGCCGAGCGCCTGCTCGACGCGATCGTGGCCGGCGGCGCGGTCGAGCAGGAGCTTGAGCTCCCCGAGGACCAGGGGCTTGGCGATGTAGTCGTAGGCGCCCGCCTTCATGGCGTCGACGGCGACCTTCACGCTGCTGTGGCCGGTGATCATCACGACCTTGGCGTCGGGACGCCGCGCGCGGATCTGCGAGAGCGCGGCCAGGCCGTCGATGCCCGGCAGGTGGTAGTCGAGCAGCACGACGTCGGGCTGGAAGGTCTCGAGCCGCTCGATGCCTTCCTCGGCGCTGCCGGCCGACTCCGTCTCATGGCCCTCGCGGCCCAGGTAGACGCGGATGTTCTTGACCAGCGTGGGTTCGTCGTCGATGACGAGGATGGCGAGGGACATGGGCGTTCAGGCGGGCAGGTGGAGGCGGGCGACGGCGCCGGTCGTCTCGCCGTTCGCGAGCGTGAGCGTGCCGCCCATGCGCTCGACGAGGCGACGCGCGAGCGCGAGGCCCAGGCCCGTGCCGCGGGTCTTGGTGGAGTAGAAGGGTTCGAAGACGCGCGGCAGGTCCTTCGGCCGGATGCCCGGCCCGGTGTCGGCGACCAGGATCTCGCAGCCCGCGCCCGAGGCCCGCGTCGTCACCGTGAGCGTGCCGCCCGCCGCCATCGCGTCGATCGCATTGCCCACGAGGCTCACGAGCACGTGCTCGACGAGCATGCCGTCGCCGCGCGCGGACGGCGGCGGGTCGGCCAGGCGGAGCTCCACCTTCACGTTGACCCGGGACGCGTCCCGCGAGGACGTCGAGAGCGTCTTCTTCACCAGGCCGTTCGGGTCCAGGGTCTCGCGCGCGATGCTGCCCGGGCGCGAGAACACCAGGAGCTGGCGTATCCACTCCTCGATCCTGTCGACTTCCGTCACGATGTCCTCGGCGGACTCGCGGAAATCCGCGTTGCCCGGATCGACGGCGACCTCGACGGAGGTGCGGATCGACGACAGGGGATTGCGGATGGCGTGGGCCACCGTGGCGGCCATCTCGCCCACCGCGCCCAGGCGCTCGCCCTCGAGCAGGCGCCGCTGCTGGTCCTGCATGATCCGGTCGGCCCGGCGCACGATGCCGAGCAGGACGGCGAAGAGCGTGAGGCCACCGAGGGCGGAGACGATCGCGATGGTGCGCTGGCCGCCCGCAATGGCGAGGAACAGCGCATCGGGTGTCTTGTAGAGCTCGACGACACCGACGACCGGTCCGGCCGTGTCGCGCACGGGCACGTAGATTTCCACGAAACGGCGGGCGGGCCCGCCGGCGAAGGCGTTGGCCGCCTTGTGTTCTTCCTTGCTCACGTAACCGCTCTTGAAGACGAGGCGGCCGGCCAGGGCGTCGTCGAGTTCGTCGTTGTGCTCGAACTTGCGCCCCTGGAGGTTGCGGTCGCTCGACCAGAGCGCGGTCCGCTCCGGCGTGTAGACGTTGGCGCGAAGCACGTCGGGCATCTGCGCGAAATGCCGGAAGGAATCCTCGAGCGCCGGGGAGACGGCACCGCCTTGCCGGAAGAAGGTCGCCGTCTCGTCGACGCGCACGATGCTCTGGACGAACTCGCTGGTCACCTCGGCGTCCCGTGCGAGCAGGCGATCGTGGAGCAGGCCCGACAGCACCCAACCGAGCGCGCCGGCGAACACGACGACGCTCGCGAAGGCGGCGATCGAGAAGCGGCGGGTGAGGCGGTAGGCAGGCGGAGCCGGGATGAGCGGCGTGGCGTCGGGGGAAGCATTCATCGGGGCGATCTCTTCGCGGGATCCTATCATCCGGGGTTTCGCGCTTCGTCCCCCACGCGCAGGTCACCTTCCGCGAGCGTCACGGCGTTCATGCCGAATCGGGCGCCGAACGCCTCGCTCGGCCGCCAGGCGCCCAGGGTCGCGAGGGGCTCCGGGCCCGTCACCTCGCCCGTCGACTGGTCCGTCGTCGTGATCGGGCAGCGGCCGCAGGGTTTCGCCATGCGCAAGCGCGCGGTGCCGGCGGTGAAGTCGGTCCAGGCGTCCTCCTCGAAAGCGCCCGGGCCCGCCAGGACGATATTGGGCCGGAACCGGTCGATCGAGACAGGTCGCGGCAGGCGGGCGTTCAGGGCGGCGAGCGAGGCCTCCGAGACGACGAGATGGGCGTAGCCGTCCGCGTAACCCACGAGTTTTCCCGGCCCGGCGTAGCGCGCGTCCGACTCCCGCCGGGTGCTTTCGGGCATGTACGCGAGACGGCAGGCCCGCCCCAGGACTTCCGAGAGCCATCGATCGGCCTTGGGCGAGGGGGCGATCGCCGGGGTGACGCTGCTCCAGACCTCCGCCTGCAGCGGATCCCCCGACACGGGCTCGAGCGGCACCTTCACCTCGTCGAACTCAGGCGCCGACAGGCGCAACTCGCCTCCATCGATTTCGGTCCAGACGGTGGCCATGGCGGGATGTTCCCGCTGGGTGAGGAAGCAACCGTCCGGATCCACGACCACGAAGCGGCGGTCGTGGGCGAGTCCGCGGGCGGTGACGCGGGCGGCTTCGAGGCGGATGCCCTTCAGGCTCTTCACGGGATAGACCCACAACTGGGAGACGGTGGCGGCCATGGTGAATAATCGATATTGAATCGGGGGGGCATCAAGGGTACCTTACCCGCTCAATTTGCCGCTGCCCCCGCTCAACGGGGCCTCGTCGTTTCCGCGCAGGCGGGAACCCGGCGGCTGGGTCCCTCGCCTTCGCGGGGACGACGGCGCGAGACGAAAGGAATCGACATGGCTCTCTGGGACAAGTTGATGGGCGAACTGGTCGACATCGTCGAGTGGCTCGACGACACCAACGACACGCTGGCCTACCGGTTCGAGCGCTACCAGAACGAGATCAAGTACGGCGCGAAGCTCGTCGTGCGCGAGGGCCAGGTCGCCGTCTTCATCAACGAGGGCAAGCTCGCGGACGTCTTCCAGCCCGGCACGCACGAGCTCACGACCCAGAACATGCCCATCCTCGCGACGCTGCGCGGCTGGAAGTTCGGGTTCAACAGCCCCTTCAAGGCCGAGGTCTACTTCTGCTCGACGCGCAAGTTCACGGACCTCAAGTGGGGCACGCCCGGGCCCGCCACGATGCGCGACCCGGAATTCGGCGTCGTGCGCGTCACCTCCTTCGGCCTGTACGCCATCCGCGTGAAGGATGCCGGCACGTTCGTGAAGGACCTGGTCGGCACCGACAACCGCTTCACGCTCGCCGAGGTGCAGGAGAACCTGCGCGGCAAGATCGGCCTGCGCATCAAGGAGGTGATGCCGGAGATCGGCATCCCGGTCATCGACCTCGAGGCGAAGGTCACCGAGCTCGGCAACCGCCTGAAGGACCGGCTCGCGGGCGATTTCCTCGCGATGGGCCTCGAGCTCGTCGAGGTGCAGGTGCAGGACATCGGCCTGCCGGAGGAAGTCGAGAAGGCCATCGACAAGCGCGGCGCCATGGCGGCCATCGGCAACCTGCAGGCCTACACGCAATACGAGACGGCCTCGGCCATCCGCGATGCCGCCAACAACCCCGGCGGCGCCGCGGGCGCGGGCGTGGGCCTGGGCGCCGGCCTCGCCATGGGCGCGCAGATGGTCAACGCGATGACGGGCGGCACCGGGGGAATCGGCCTCGGCGGCGCGCCGGCGGCCGGCGCCGCGATGCCGCCCCCGATTCCCGGGTCGGTGTCCTTCCACGTCGCCGTGAACGGCCAGCAGGCCGGCCCGTTCGATGCGAACGCCCTCGCGCAGCAGGCCGCCAGCGGCCAGCTCACGCGCGCCTCGCTCGTCTGGAAGGCCGGCATGGCGCAGTGGTCCAAGGCCGGCGACGTGCCCGAGCTCGCGATGCTCTTCGCCAACATGCCGCCCCCGGTTCCGCCGGCGGGTTGATGGAGCAGTCGGACCTCCAGCCCACGCGGCCGGAGAACGCGTTCATCAAGACCTTCCCCTGCACCGGGTGCGGGGCGAAGCTCTCGTTCGCGCCCGGCACCCGCGACCTGCAGTGCGAGTACTGCGGCACGAAGAACGCGATCGCGGAGAACGACGATCGCGTCGAGGAACTCGACTTCGCCACCTACCTCAAGGCCCTCGAGGGCAAGATGGAGGCGGCCGAGGTCGAGGAGGTCAAGTGCGGCAAGTGCGGGGCGGAGCAGACGCTCGCCGGGAACCTCTTCGCCGGTCACTGCACCTTCTGCGGCGCCGCGATCGTCTCGAAGAGCTACGCCAGCCGGCGCATCAAGCCCAAGTCGATCGTGCCGTTCCAGGTGGGGAAGGCGAGCGCGCAGGAGAGCTTCCGGCGCTGGGTTAAGGGCCTGTGGCTCGCGCCCAATGACCTGAAGCGTTACGCCCAGAGCGACGCGGGCCTCAGCGGTGTGTACCTGCCGTACTGGACGTACGACTGCCACACCGAAAGCGACTACCGGGGCGAGCGCGGCGACGACTACTACACCAACGAGACGTACACGACGCAGAACGACAAGGGCGAGTCGGTGACGCAGACCCGCCGCGTGAAGCACACGCGCTGGAGCGCGGCCTCGGGGCACGTGGCGCACTTCCACGACGACGTGCTGGTGCCGGCCTCGAAGGGCCTGCCGCCGGGCATCTCCGATTCCGTCACGCGCTTCAACCTGAAGGGGCTCGTGCCCTACCAGCCGGAGTTCGTGAGCGGCTTCCAGGCCGAGGCCTACCAGGTGGGACTCCGCGAGGGATTCCCGGTCGCGAAGACCGCCATCGACGGAACCATCGGCACCCTGGTGCGTCGCGACATCGGCGGCGACCAGCAGCGCGTCCACTCGGTCTCCACGCGCTACGACGACGTGAAGTTCAAGCACGTGCTGCTGCCGGTCTGGATCTCCGCCTACCGCTACCGCGACAAGGCCTACCGCTTCCTCATCAACGGGCAGACGGGCGAGGTTTCGGGCGAGAGCCCGAAGTCCTGGTGGAAGATCGGCTTCCTCGCCCTCGGGGTGCTCGTCGTGCTGGTGCTCGTGCTGGTGGCGGGCGGCCGGCGCTAGGCCGCCTGCTGCCGCACGTGCAGGTGGGCTTCGGGCACCGGGTAGCCGGCCGACCCGAACGTGTCCCGGATCACCCGGTTCGTGTCGAAGTACACCTGCCAGTAGTGGTCGGTGTGCACGAACGGGCGCACCGCGAGCACCGGGCCGCGTTCGTTGAACGCGAGGATCGCGACATCGGGCTTCGGCTCCGCGACCACGTTGGCGATCTTCGGGAGCGATTCCTTCAGCCGCGCTATGGCGTCGTGGGGATCCACGGCGTGGTTCAGCTGCGCCGTGAGCTCCACCCGCCGGTACGGGTTCGTGGAGTAATTCTTGATCGTCCCGCCCATGACCTTGCCGTTGCCCACGTAGGTCTGCACGTTGTCCGGCGTGTCGATGGCGGTGCTGAAGAGCCCGACCGCGCGCACGGTGCCCTCGACGTCGCCCGCGAGCACGTAGTCGCCCACCTTGAAGGGGCGCAGCACCAGGATGAAGGCGCCGGCCGCGAAGTTCGCGAGCAGGCCGGACCAGGCCGCGCCGACCGCGATGCCGAGCGCCGCGATGAGGGCCGCGAACGAGGTCGTCTCGACGCCGAAGTAGCCGAGGATGCCGATGACGAGAAGGACGTTCAGCGCGACGGCGATCGTGTTGCCGATGTACCGGATGACGGTCGGCTCGACCTTCTGGCGCTCCAGGGCCTTCTGGATGAGGGTGCCGACGATGCCGATGAGCCAGCGGCCGACGATGTAGATGACGATCGCGCCGAGCACCTTGAGACCGATCGCCACGAGGGCGGGCTTGGCCGATTCGTACAGGGCCTGCAAATCCATGGGATTCTCCTTTTTCGTGGGGGCTTCGCGTGAAAGAGAGAGGGCCCGCGAGGGCCCCCTTTGCTGCGGAATCGATCCTGCGGGTCAGGCCTGCGAAAGCATCGTCGCGCCGTCGGAGACCTCGAACTTGCCCGGTCCCTCGACGTTGAGCGTCTTCACGACGCCGTCATCGACGAGCATCGAGAAGCGGTTGCAGCGCATGCCGAGCCCGCGCGCGTTCAGGTCCAGCTCGAGGCCCAGCTTCCTCGTGTAGTCGGCGCTGCCGTCCGCCATGAAGCGGATCTTGCCGACCGCCTTCTGGTCGCGGGCCCACGCGCCCATCACGAACGCGTCGTTGACGGCGAAGCACCACACCTCGTCCACGCCCTTCGCCTTCAGGCCGGCGAGGTTGTCGAGGTAGCTCGGCACGTGCTTGGCCGAGCAGGTGGGGGTGAAGGCGCCGGGCAGGCCGAAGATCGCGATCTTCTTGCCCTTCGTGGCCTCTTCCACCTTGAACGTGTTGGGGCCGATGGAACAGCCGTTGCCCTCGACTTCGATGAACTCCGAGACCGTGCCCTCGGGCAGGCGGTCGCCGACCTTGATCGTCATGGGTGTTGCTCCTCTCTCGTTGTAGGGGGTGCTGCGGGGTGCTACGGGGTGGCCGCGTGGCCGCGGCGGAAGGCCGCGAGCGCGAGGCCCGCGGCGACGAACGCGCCGCCGAGGATGCGGTTCACCCAGCGCAGGTGCGACGGGTCCTTCATGACGGCGAGCACGCGCGCGGCGAGCCCGATGTAGCCCGCCATCACGACGAGGTCCACGACGAGCGTGGTCACCCCGAGGATGGCGTATTGCGCGAAGGCCGGCCGTGCCACGTCGATGAACTGCGGCAGCACGGCGGCGTAGAAGATGATGCCCTTCGGGTTGGTGATGTTGACGAGGAACCCCTTCCAGAAGACCTCGCGCGCGTCCTTGCCCTGCGGGGCGTCGGCGCGCTCGTCGAAGCGGTGCGGCTCGGCGCGCCACGTGGTCACGCCGAGGTACACGAGGTAGGCGACCCCGCCCCATTTCACGACGTTGAAGAGCGATTCGCTCGCGAGCAGGATCGCGCCCAGGCCCACCGAGACAAATCCCATGAGGGTGAAATTGGCGAGCTGCATCCCGACGGCATTCCACAGGCCCCGGCGGAAGCCGTGGTTGAGGCCGGCCGCGAGGCTCGAGAACACGCCCGGCCCCGGCGACACCGACAGGATGATCGTCGCGAGGAGGTAGGTGATCCAGACGGAGAGGTCCACTAGCGTCCCGTTTCGATGGCGCGGCGGGCGATGCGGTCGACGAGCCCCGGCGCCACCAGCTTGAGGAAAAGGCCGATTCTACCGCGAGCCGTCATGACCAACTCGCGCCGCCGGCCTTCGATGGCCTTCAGGGTCATGCGGGCGCATTCCTCGACCGACATCACCTCGCCTTCCTTCACCGGGCTCACCTGGATGGGCATGCCGTCCGGGCCGGTGGCGTTCTCGCGGATGCCGGTCGAAACGAAGCCGGGGCAGACCATCGTGACGGTGACGCCGGCATCCGCCAGTTCGATCCGCAGCGAATCGAAGAAGCCCATCATCGCGTGCTTGCTGGCGGCGTAGCCGGTGCGCGTGGGAACGCCGGTGCGCCCCGCCAGGCTCGCGATTCCCACGAGGCGGCCCTTCGAGGCCTTCAGGTGGGGCAGGGCGTGGTGGGTGCAGTACACGGCGCCCAGGTAGTTCACCTTCATGATCCGCTCGAGGATGGCCATGTCGCCGATGTCCTCGAAGCGCGCCCACATCGTCGCGCCGGCATTGTTCACCAGCGTGTCGATCCGGCCGTAGGCGGCGACCGTGCGCTCGACGAGGCGGCGGCAGTCGTCCTCCACCGAAACGTCGGTGACGACGGCCTCGGCCTTCGCCCCGAGCGCGGCGCATTCGGCCGCCACGCGATCGAGCCCCTCGCGGTCCCGCGCCGCCAGCGCGAGCCGCGCGCCCTTGGCCGCCATCTGCCTCGCCAGCTCCGCGCCGATGCCCTTCGACGCTCCGGTAATGATCACGACGCTGTTCTTCATTGATTCATCCGCCAGGGCGACGCCCCCCTACCCTGCGTCTGTGTTCATCCGTGTTTGCTGCCGGCGCTTCGCGACAACGGTTCATCTGCGGTTCCAAAGCCTTTTCTCCCCTTGGACGTCAGCGGTCCTACTTTTCGGTCTCCGGATCCGGAATGTGATTGAAAGCGATATGCATCCCCCCCCGGTCCCGCGCCTTGTGCGCCGACGCGAAGTACACCGCCTGCTTCCCGAACCGCGCATTGAGCTTGTCCAGCGTCTCATACAGGTTCTTCGATTTCGACTCCGACGCGAAGAGCGACCCGGTATGCCCCGCCTCGGAAACGAGCTCCGAGAAGGCCATCCCCACCTGCAGGATCGTCCGCCGCGTCTTCGGCCGCCCCGACCACAGCTTTTCGAGGGCGTGCAGGAAGGTGACGGTGTCCTGCGTGTCCACCAGCCGCATGTCCGCGTCCCACCGGCCGCCGTCGAGGTACTTGATCCCGATCGTGAGGCGCGAGGCGTAGAAGGCCGCCTTGCGAAGCCGCACCGCGGCCTTCTGCGTGAGGCGGTTCAGGATCGCGAAGGCGTCCTCGGGGTTGCGTTTGTCGGGTGCGAGGACGCTGGAGTGGGAGATGGAATGGGTGTCGCTGTCGCGGCCCGCGACGGCCTCCCCGCGCAGGCGGTCGTGCATGACCTCGCCCCCCACGCCGCCCCAGACCGCCCGCGCCTGCTCGCGCGTGAGGGCGCAAAGCTGCTCCACCGTGTTGATGCCGTGGGAATGGAGGCGCTTCTCCATCTGCTTGCCGATGCCGGAGAGGTCGCGCAGCGAGAGCCCGAAGAGGCGCTGGGGCAGTTCGCGCTGCTCGATGACCACGAGGCCGTCCGGCTTCACCATGTCCGAGGCCGTCTTCGCGATGAACGTGTTGGGCCCGATGCCGATGGAGGTGCGCAGGCACTCGCCGATCGCCTCGTGCAGGACCGTCTTCACCTTGCGCGCGAGGCCGAGTGCCCGTTCGGGTTCCCGCCACCGGCCGGTGAGCTCGCAGTCCATCTCGTCGATCGACAGGACCTCCCGGACGGGCACCACGGTATCGACGGCCGCCACGGCGCGGTGATGGTAGTCGATGTAGACGGCGTGGCGCGCGAGGACGAACTCGATCTCCGGGCAGAGCTTCCTCGCGTCGCCGACCTTCGTGCCGGTCTTCACGCCGAAGCGCTTGGCCTCGATGCTCGCGGCGATGCAGACGGTGGTGTCGGCCATCATGGGCACGACGCCGATGGGCTTGCCGCGAAGCCGGGGCTCGGCCTGCTGCTCGACCGAGGCGAAGTAGGAATTGAAGTCGACGAGGAGGGAGCGCAGGGTCACCGGGTTCCCCCTAGTGAAGGTCCGTGCACTCCACGAAAACGGCGACGATCGCCTCCAGGCCGCGGGCATCGTCCTCGTCGAATCGCGCGGGGCGGGGGCTGTCGAGATCCAGCACGCCGATCAGGCGGGCGCCGGCCGTCACCGGGACGACGACCTCGCTGCGCGAGGCGCTGTCGCAGGCGATGTGCCCCGGGAAGGCATGCACGTCCGGAACGACCACGGTTCGGAGCGAGGCGGCCGCGGTTCCGCAAACTCCCTTGCCGAGCCCGATGCGCACGCAGGCGGGCTTGCCCTGGAAGGGGCCGAGGACGAGTTCGCCGTCCTTCAGCCAGTAGAAGCCCGCCCAGTTGAGACCTTCCAGCGAATGGAAAAGAAGCGCGGCGAGGTTGGCGCTGTTGGCCGTGAAATCGCGTTCGCCGGAAAGCAGCCCGCGGGCCTGCGCGAGCAGTTCGGCGTAGGCCTCGGGCTTCGTGACGGCGGAAGGTGCGGCAACGGCGAACATGGCGGGAAACGGGGGGGGTGAGCCGCTAGGTTACCACCGCCCCCGGCCCGCGGATCAGCCGCCCGAGCCGTTGGCGGGCGGGGCCACCTGCCTGTCGTGCTTCTGGCGATAGATGCGCTTGCTCTGCTTCTCCTGCGCGTGGTGAAGGACGCCCTTCTCCTTCTTGGTGACCGTGCCGTCGGCCTTGGCCTTCTCCTCCATCTTTTCCACCTTGGCCTGCCCCTTGTCGAGGCGGGCGGCTTCCGTCGCGTTGAGCTGGCCGGATTGGACACCCTGGTCGATGCGCCTTTCCTGGTTGGCCTGGCGCTGGTCGACGCGGGGCGTGGCGGTCTGGGCGGCGGCAGGCAGGGCGAAGGCGAGGGCGGCGATGGCGGAAGCGAGGATCCTGGGGTTCATTCGTATCTCCTGGGTCGGGACGTGGGGTGCGGATTCATCCCGCACGAAGCCAAGAACGTCGCCCGGACACCGGCCGTTGACGCTGTTACAAAGGTTTACGCGCCCCGGGGCGGGGAGACTCGCGCGGCTATAATTCGCCCTCCTTCGCCCCCGGGGCATCCCATGCCGTTCTTCCTCGCCCTCCTCGCCATGACCCTCTCGCTCGCCGCCCGATCCGCCGCCGACCTGCCCGACCCGCCCGTCGCGAAGAAGGTGCCGAAGGTGATGACGAAGTTCGGCGACCGGCGGGTCGACAATTACTTCTGGATGCGGGAGAAGGACAACCCGGAGGTCCTCGCGCACCTCAAGGCCGAGAACGCCTACACCGAAGCGGTGACGAAGCCGCTCGCGGGATTCCGCGAGAAGCTCTACCAGGAGATGCTCGCGCGCATCCAGGAGACGGACGAGAGCGTCCCGTACCTCAAGCGCGGCTGGTGGTACTACACGCGCGAGGTGGAAGGGCTCCAGTACCCCATCTACTGCCGCCGCAAGGGGACGATGAAGGCGCCCGAGGAAGTCATCCTCGACGTGAACGAGCTCGCCAAGGGCAAGTCGTACACGGGCGTCGACTTCTGGGAAGTGAGCCCCGACGGCCGCTACCTCGCCTACGGCGCCGACTTCACGGGCTACCGGGAATACACGGTCTTCGTGAAGGATCTCTCGACGGGCCGGTTGCTCGAAGACCGTCTCGAACGCGTCGACAGCATCGCCTGGGCCGCCGACAACGCCACGCTCTTCTACACGCAGCAGAATGCGGCGAAGCGCCCGGACCGCGCCTTCCGCCACGCGCTCGGCGCGAAGGACGACGCGCTCGTCTGGGAGGAAAAGGACGAGCTGTTCAACCTGGGCGTCGGCGCCACGCGCAGCGACGCCTTCGTCGTGCTGGTGAGCGCCTCGAAGGACACGTCCGAGGTGCGCGTGATCCCGACGGCAGACCCGCAGTCCGCGCCGCGGCGCATCGCCGGCCGCCGCACGGGCCACGAGTACTACCTCGACCACCACGGCGACGAGTTCTGGATCCGCACGAACGACAAGGGGAAGAACTTCCGCCTCGTGCGCGCGCCGGTCGCGGACCCGAAGCCCGCGCAGTGGAAGCAGGTCCTCGTGCACCGCAAGCTCGTGATGCTCGAGGACGTGGACGTCTTCAAGGACTTCTGGGTCGCCAAGGAACGCGACGACGGCGTCCTCAAGCTGCGCGTCACCGACTTCGCCACGGGCGGGCACCACTACATCGACATGCCCGAGGCCGTCTACTCGACGAGCGCGGGCGCCAACGCCGAGTACGACACCCGGCGCTTCCGGTTCGTCTACCAGAGCTACGTGACGCCGCGCTCCACCTTCGACTACGACGTCGGCAAGCGCGAGCGCAAGCTCCTGAAGCGCATGCCCGTGCTGGGAGGCTTCGATTCCGGCGACTACGAGTCGGCGATGGTGATGGCCCCGGCGAAGGACGGCACGAAGATCCCCGTCTCGCTCGTCTGGAAGAAGTCGCTGCGCGGCGAAGGCCCCCGTCCGATGCTGCTGTACGGCTACGGATCCTACGGCTATGCGCTCGACGTGAGCTTCCGCTCGACGCGGCTCTCGCTCCTCGATCGCGGCGTGATCTACGCCGTCGCCCACGTGCGGGGCGGCGGCGAGCGCGGACGGCTCTGGTACGACGAGGGCAAGCTCCGCAAGAAGATGAACTCCTTCACCGATTTCGTCGCGGCCGCCGAGCACCTGGTCGCCAAGGGGTGGACGGCCCCCGACCGCCTCGTCATCCAGGGCGGCAGCGCGGGCGGGCTTCTCATGGGCGCCGTCTCGAACCTGCGGCCGGACCTCTTCAAGGCGGTGGTCTCCGAGGTGCCGTTCGTCGATGTGGTGAGCACGATGCTGGACGCCTCGCTCCCCCTCACGACGCTCGAGTACATCGAGTGGGGCAACCCGAACAAGGAGGCGGACTACAAGGTCATCCGCCAGTACTCCCCCTACGACAATCTCGCGCGCAAGGCCTATCCGGCGATGCTGGTGGAGGCGTCCTTCAACGACAGCCAGGTCCCGTACTGGGAGGCATCCAAGTACGTCGCGAAGCTGCGCGAGCTCAAGACGGACGCGAATGTCGTGATCCTCAAGACCATCCTCGAGGCCGGGCACGGCGGTGCCTCGGGGCGCTACGACGCGCTCAAGGACACGGCGTTCACCTACTCGTACGTGCTGGGCCAGCTGGGGCTCGCGAAGTGACGGAGCCCGTGCCCCGTTGAGCGTCCTCCAGCTCTTCGCCGCCTGCGTCGCCATCTGGGGCTCCACCTGGATCGCGATCACCTTCCAGCTGGGGTCGGTCGCGCCCGAGGTCAGCGTTCTCTACCGGTTCGTGCTGGCCGCCGCGCTGCTCTTCGCTTGGTGCCGCGCGAAGGGCCTTCCGCTCGCCTTCACGGCCTCGCAGCACGCCGGCATGGCCCTTCAGGGGGTGCTCATGTTCAGCGTGAGCTACGTCTTCACCTACTACGCGGAGCAGACCCTCGTCTCGGGCGTGGTGGCCGTGGGCTATTCCGCGAGCCCGCTCATCAACCTGCTTCTCATGCGCGTGCTCTTCGGCAAGCCGATGTCGCGCCGCGTGGCGCTGGGCGGCGCCCTCGGCCTCGCCGGCATCGTGCTCGTCTTCTGGCCGGAGTTCGCCCGCCTGGAGGCCGGCGCCGGGACGCGCGCCGGGATCTTCTACGCGACGGCTGCCGTTGTCATTTCCTCGTTCGGCAGCATGGCCGCACACCGCAACCAGCGCGAGGCGATTCCGATCTGGCAGACGATGGCGTGGGGAATGCTCTACGGCTCCGTCGCCAATCTCGCGATCGTGCTCGCGCTGGGGCGCCCCTTCGCGTTCGAGGCGAGCGCGTCCTACGTGATCTCGCTCGTCTACCTGGCCGTCTTCGGCTCCATCCTCGCGTTCGGCAGCTACCTGCACCTGCTGGGGCGCGTGGGCGCGGCGCGGGCCGGCTACACCGGCGTCATCATTCCCATCGTGGCGCTCGGGGTCTCCTCGCTGTTCGAGGGCTACCGCTGGAGCCTGCTCGCGCTGGCGGGCGTGGCCGTATCCGTCGCGGGCAACGTCCTCATCCTGCGCCGGCCGCCGGCGAAGGCCGCCTGACCGGCATCCGGCGCACGAGCGCGAAGCCCTTCGCCTCGTCCCCGTCGCTCACCCGGCACGCCTGGCGCTGAAGCGGGCGAGCTGCTCGGCGGCCTGCCTGCGGACGACCCACTTGAGCGGCGCCGACCAGCCGAAGAGCCGGCCGGCCGGGCCGAGGGCCTGCGAGGACCACTTCCAGAAGGAGAATCGGTCGTAGTGGCGCACGATCTTCCCGTCGCGGAAGGCGAACTTCGCCTCGATGCGGTTCACGACCTTGCGGCCCGTCTTCGAGAACGTGTAGGTCGCCGTCCAGTGCGCGCGGCCGCCCGACTCGTCGGCCGAGGCCTCGTCCAGGACGATCACGAGATCCTTGCCGCGCTCGACGAGCATGCGCCACATGTTCCGGGCCTCCTCGCCGTGCAGGCGGGGGAAGGCGGGGTCCGTGAAGAACACGTCGTCGTGGTAGCAGCGCGCCATGGTCTCGGCGTCGCGGCTCGCGAAGGCGGCGTAGAACTCGCGGATGAGGCTCTCGTGGGGATGCATGGGCGCCTCCGGGTGGTTGGGTCGGGCCTTGACCCGAGTCAAGGCTCCGCATTTTGGCCGCTTCCTATACTCCGGGGCAATCGCTTCGGGCGGCCGAGCCGGCACCCGTGGCGTCCCACGAACGAACGAGGAGAGCGCCCCATGATGTCC
Organism: Betaproteobacteria bacterium; assembly: GCA_016711875.1. Lineage (GTDB taxonomy): Bacteria > Pseudomonadota > Gammaproteobacteria > Burkholderiales > Usitatibacteraceae > FEB-7. The sequence continues at coordinate 78,606 of JADJSD010000023.1, forward strand.
GACATCGAGATCGCCCAGAAGGCGACCATGAAGCCCATCGGCGAGATCGCCGCGAAACTGGGCATTCCCGAGAGTGCCGTGGAGCCCTTCGGGCGCACGAAGGCGAAGATCCGGCTCGACTACATCGACACGCTGAAGGACAAGCCCGACGGCAAGCTGATCCTGGTGACGGCGATCAGCCCCACGCCCGCGGGCGAGGGCAAGACGACCACGACGGTGGGCCTGGGAGACGCGCTCAACCACATCGGCAAGAAGGCGGTGATCTGCCTTCGGGAGCCCTCGCTGGGCCCGGTGTTCGGGATGAAGGGCGGGGCGGCCGGCGGCGGCTACGCGCAGGTGGTGCCCATGGAGGACATCAACCTGCACTTCACGGGCGACTTCAACGCCATCGCGCTGGCGAACAACCTGCTGGCGGCGATGATCGACAACCACATCCACCAGGGCAACGAGCTCGGGTTCGACGTGCGGCGCATCGCCTGGAAGCGCGTGATGGACATGAACGACCGGGCGCTCAGGGACATCACGGTGTCGCTGGGCGGGCCGGCCAACGGTTTCCCGCGCCAGGACGGCTTCGACATCGTGGTGGCCTCGGAGGTGATGGCGATCTTCTGCCTGTCGATGTCGGTGAAGGACCTGAAGGAGCGGCTGGGGAACATCGTGTGCGGGTACACGCGCGACCAGAAGCCGATCCTCGCGCGGGACCTGAAGACCCACGGGGCGATGGCGGCGCTCCTGAAGGACGCGCTGGCCCCGAACCTGGTGCAGACGCTCGAGCATTCGCCGGCCTTCATCCACGGGGGACCCTTCGCCAACATCGCGCACGGGTGCAACTCGGTGCTGGCGACCCGGACGGCGCTCAAGCTGGGCGACTACGTGGTGACGGAGGCGGGCTTCGGCGCGGACCTGGGGGCGGAGAAGTTCATCGACATCAAGTGCCGCAAGGCGGGCCTGAAGCCCGCGGCCGTGGTGCTGGTGGCGACGATCCGGGCGCTCAAGTACCACGGCGGCATCGAGGTGAAGGAGCTGGGCAAGCCCAACCTGGAGGCGCTCGAGCGCGGCATCACCAACATCGAGCGGCACGTGAACAACATCCGCAACAACTACGGCCTGCCGTGCGTGGTGTCGATCAACCACCGCACGGAGGACACGGACGCGGAGGTGAAGCTGCTCATGGACAAGCTCTCCCACCACGGCGCGCAGGTGGTGCTGGCGCGCCACTGGGCGGAGGGGGGCAAGGGCGCGGCGGACGTCGCGCGGGCGGTGGTGAAGATGTGCGAGCAGCCCAACGACTTCAAGTACGTGTACGAGGAGAGCCTGCCGCTGTGGGACAAGATGAAGGCCATCGCCACGAAGATCTACGGCGCGGCGGACATCACGGCGGATTCGAAGGTGCGCGGGCAGATCAAGCGGCTGCAGGAATCGGGCTACGGGCACTACCCGGTGTGCGTGGCGAAGACGCAGTACTCGTTCTCGACGGACCCGCAGCTGCGCGGGGCGCCTTCGGGGCACGTGGTGAACGTGCGCGAGGTGCGCCTGGCGGCGGGGGCGGAGTTCGTCGTGATGGTCTGCGGGGACATCATGACGATGCCGGGCCTGCCGAAGGTGCCTTCGGCCTGCGCCATCGACGTGGACGACACGGGGAAGATCTCGGGCCTCTTCTAGGCCCCGGGCGGTCCGCGGGTTCGAAGGGGGGAAAGCGGGGCGCAACCGCTTTCCCCTTGTCATTGGCGGGATTTGTCCCGGTTTCGGGGGACCCCTGCCGAATATCCGTCGCCCGGCGCCCTTGGTGCCGGGCGCGGCTTACGGGATAATCGGGGCGTCCGGAGCCCGTTCTCCCTCGCGCGAAAGAGCCCACCCAGCCATGGAAGCGATCGGCAAGTACCAGGTCCTGCGTGAACTGGGACGCGGCGCGTCGGGCAAGGTGTACCTCGCCACGGACCCGTTCACGAAGCGCCAGGTGGCCATCAAGGTGGCCTTCCCCGAGGCCCTCCGGCATTCCGAGGACGGCGCCTTCTACCGAAGCATGTTCCTGAACGAGGCGGCGCTCGCGGGCAAGCTCAACCATCCGCACATCGTGCAGATCTACGACGCGGTGGTCGAGGACAAGTTCAGCTACATCGTGATGGAGTTCGTCGAGGGCGGCACGCTCGAGAAATTCTGCGAGGCCGACGCCCTGCTGCCCCCCGCGGAAATCGCCGAGATCATCTTCAAGTGCGTGCGCGCGCTCGCCTTCGCCGCCACGCTCGGCCTCACGCACCGCGACATCAAGCCGGGCAACATCCTGCACGTCGACGGCACCGACATCAAGATCGCGGACTTCGGCGCCTCGATCAACAAGGTCTCGGACCGCACCATCATCACGAACGTCGGCTCGCCCGCCTACATGGCGCCGGAGCTCGTCACGGGCGCGACGCAGGCCGGCGCCTCCACGGACATCTACGCCCTCGGCGTGGTCATGTACTACCTGCTGTGCGGGCGCCTGCCCTTCGAGGGCGCCAACACCATGAGCGTGATCTACCAGATCGTGAACACGGATGCGTCGCCGCCGAGCGCGCACCGCGAGGGCGTGTCGCCGGAGCTCGAGGCCATCGTGATGAAGGCCATCGCGAAGGACCCGGAGGCGCGTTACCTCACCTGGGAGGCCTTCGGCCAGGATCTCGCGGAGGTCTGGAAGAAGACCAAGCAATCGGGCGAGCGCGAGCAGAGCGACACGGAACGCTTCAGCGTGGCTCGCGGCCTTTCGTTCTTCCGCGACTTCCCCGAGAACGAGCTGTGGGAGGTGCTGCGCCTGTCGAAGTGGCGCAAGTTCGCGGCAGACACGGTTCTCATCAAGGAAGGAGACCACGGCGACTCCTTCTACGTTCTCGCCGGCGGCTATGTACGCGTCACCCGCGGCAAGCGCACCCTCAACGTGCTCGCGGCCGGCGACTGCTTCGGCGAGATGGCTTATCTCGCGAAGGAGGGGTCGCCCCACCGCTCGGCGACGGTGACGACGACCTCCGACTGCATCGTGGTGAAGATCCGCGCCGAGGATCTTCGCGCCGCCTCGCTCGGCGTGCGGCGCCTGTTCGACGAGCGTTTCCTCAACACCCTCGTGGAGCGCCTCGAGACCGCGAACCAGCAGCTCGCGGTCATGTCCTGATGGGGGAAGCGGCGCCCGCACGCGCCTTGCCGGGAACGGCGGCGGACCCCGGAACCGCCCGGCTCCTGCCGATCGATTTCCTGCGCGGAATCGCGGCGATCGGCGTCGTCCTGTTCCACTTCCCGTATTTCATCGGCTACCACGTGCTGCTCGACGTGCTGCTGCCGGTCTATCGCAACGGCCTCATCTTCGTCGACCTGTTCTTCGTCATCTCGGGCGTCGTCCTGGCGTACACCTACCGGGCGCGGGTGAAGCGCCCGGGGGACCTCGGCGAGTATCTCGTCCGGCGCATCGCTCGCCTGTGGCCCCTGCACGTCCTCACGCTCGTCGTCGTGACCGGCATCTACGGCCTGATGCAGCTGCGACTGGGCTACTTCGGCTTCAGCAAGGAGAACAACGACGCCTGGCACTTCTTCCTGAACGCGACGCTGCTGAACCAGGTCGGCCTGCAGGCCGGCTATTCGTACAACCTGCCCAGCTGGTCGATCTCGACGGAGTTCTGGATCAACGCGGCGTTCGGCGTCCTGCTGCTGGCGCTTCGCGGTCGCGTCCTCGTGGTGTCGCTCGCCATCGCGGCCGTGGCAGCGGCGCTGGTCGTCACGAGACAGGAGGCCTGGTGGGGCGCGACCCGCTATGGCGGCTGGCTGGAGCCCGCGCTGGTGCGGACGGCCTGCGGGTTCTTCCTGGGGGTCGCCTGCTCCCGGCTGCTCGGCGATGCCCCGGGGCCCCGCCGCTTCGGCGATGCGGGCATGGCTGTGGCGACGCTCGCCGTGCTCCTTTTGCTTGCCCGGATGCCGGCCCGTCCGTCGGGCATTCCGCTCGACGGCTTGCTCGTGGTCTTCGCGTTTCCCGCGCTGGTTACCTGCGCGATCGCATCGCGTGGTTTCTGGAAGCTCTCGGCGACCCGCTTCGCGACGTGGCTGGGCGACATTTCCTACTCGGTCTACCTCTGGCACCTGCCCCTGGCGGCCGCCTTCACGCTGGCCGGCCTCGCCCGGCCCGAAAGCCATCACGGTTTGATCTTCGTGGCCTATTTCGCCCTGCTGCTGCTGGTCGCGACCGCGTCCTACCATGGTTTCGAGAAGCCTGCACGGCGCCGGATCGCCGCCTTCGCGAAACGACCGGCGACGGCGGCCCCGACCTAGGCGCCCAGCCCGTACGCCACGGCGAAGATGCCGACCATCAGGAAGGCGAGCGCGATCTTCGCGACGGACCCCAGCAGCAGCCCGATCCAGGTACCGAGCCCCGCCTTGCCGGCTTGCCGCAACTCGCGATTGGCGGAAAGCTCCCCGACGACGGCACCGACGAAGGGGCCCAGCACCAGGCCCGGAAGCCCGAAGAAGATCCCGACCAGGGCGCCGAGTCCGGCCCCGATCACGGCGCGAGGACTGGCGCCGAATTTCTTCGCCCCGAAGGCCGAGGCCGCGAAGTCGATCGCGATGGCCACCGCCGTGAGCACGCCCAGGAACGCGATCGTGATCCCGCCCACGCGCACGAATCCGTCCGCCCACGCCGCGAGCACGAGCCCGCCGAACACGAAGGCGATGCCGGGCAGTACCGGCAGGACGGTGCCGGCGAGGCCGACGAGCACGAGGACGGCGGCGATTGCCTGGGTGACGGTGGGGTCCATCGGGCGAATATGGGGCTGATACCGCCATTCAAAAGGGGGGTGGGAACCGCATGCTATCGTAGGAGAGAAACCGTTTCCGCCCCAAGACGAAGCCGATGAACGCCCTCGCCCTGCCTCCCGCGGCCCCCCTTGAAACGCGTCGTGCCGACGTGGCCGGCCGCCTGCGCGAGTGCCTGCCGGCCGGCGCGGTGCTCGTGAGCGGGGAGGACCTGAGGCCCTACGAATGCGACGGGCTTTCGGCCTACCGCCAGACGCCCCTCGTGGCGGCGCTGCCCGCCACCGAAGCCGAGGCCGCGGCTGTCCTTCGCGTCGCGCGCGAGACCGGCACGCCCGTCGTGGCGCGCGGTTCCGGCACCGGGCTTTCCGGCGGCGCGCTGCCCCTCGCGGACGGCATCCTGCTCGCCATGGGCAAGTTCAACCGCATCCTCGAGGTGGACCCCGCCTCGCGCACGGCGAAGGCGCAACCCGGCGTGCGCAATGCCCAGATCACGGAGGCGGTCGCTCCCCACGGCCTCTACTACGCACCGGATCCCTCGAGCCAGATCGCCTGCTCGATCGGCGGCAACGTGGCGGAGAATTCCGGCGGCGTGCACTGCCTGAAATACGGCCTGACCGTGCACAACATCCAGAAAGTGCGCGCGCTCACCATCGAGGGCGACGCCGTCGAGATCGGCTGCGACGCGCTCGACGCGCCCGGCTACGACCTGCTCGCCACGATCACCGGTTCCGAGGGCCTGCTCGTCCTGCTCACCGAGGTCACCGTGAAGCTCCTGCCGAAGCCGCAGGTGGCGCAGGTGGTGCTCGCGTCGTTCGCGAGCGTGGAGGCGGCGGGGGAGGCGGTGGCCGCGGTCATCGGCGCGGGCATCGTGCCGGCGGGCCTCGAGATGATGGACAGGCTGGCGACGGCGGCGGTCGAGGACTACGTGCACGCCGGCTACGACCTCGAGGCCGAGGCCATCCTCCTGTGCGAATCCGACGGCACGGCGGAAGAGGTCGCCGAGGAGATCGGCAAGATCACCGAGGTGATGAGGAACGCGGGCAGCACGGGGTTCCGCGTCTCCGGCTCCGAGGCCGAGCGCCTGAAGTTCTGGTCCGGGCGCAAGACCGCCTTCCCGGCCGTGGGCCGGATCTCGCCGGATTACTACTGCATCGACGGGTCCATTCCCCGGGGCGCGGTCTCGAAGGTGCTGCGGCGCATCGCGGAACTGTCGGCGCACTACGGCCTGCGCTGCGCCAACGTGTTCCACGCCGGCGACGGCAACCTCCACCCGCTCATCCTCTACGACGCGAACGTCCCCGGCGAGTTCGAGAAGACCGAGGAGTTCGCCGGCGACATCCTGGAGCTGAGCATCGAGGTCGGCGGCACCATCACGGGCGAGCACGGCGTGGGCGTCGAGAAGATCAACCAGATGTGCGCGCAGTTCCGCACCGCGGAGCTCGAGCAGTTCCACGCGGTGAAGGCCGCGTTCGACCCGCCGGGCCTGCTCAATCCCGGCAAGGCGGTGCCGACCCTTCACCGCTGCGCGGAGTACGGGCGCATGCGCGTCTCGCGCGGCCAGTTGCCCCACCCCGACATCCCGCGCTTCTAGATGACCCTCGCTCCCTCGCCCGCTTCGCGCGGCACCGTGCTCGCCGCGCTCGGCGCGGTGCGCCCGCCGCTGTCGGTGGTCGCGGAGGCGGAGTGTCTCGCGGCCTTCGAGACCGACGCCTACATCCAGGTGCGCGAGACGCCGCTCGCCGCCGTGTTGCCGGAAAGCGAGGCGGAGGTGATCGCGCTGGTCCGCGCGCTCGCGCCGATCGGCGTCCCGGTCGTCACGCGCGGCGCGGGCACCGGCATCTCGGGCGGCGCCATCCCGCATGCGGACGGCGTGCTCGCGGTGCTCACGCGCCTTCGCGCCATCGTCCGCATCGACGCGGCCGCGCGGCTCGCGGTCGTGGAGCCGGGCGTTCCCAACGCGCAGGTGAGCGAGGCGGCCCGACCGGCGGGCCTGCATTTCGCGCCCGATCCCTCGAGCCAGGTCGTCTCGACCATCGGCGGCAACATCGCCGAGAACGCGGGCGGCGTGCATTGCCTCAAGTACGGCCTCACGGTTCACAACGTGCTGGGCGTGCGCCTGGTCGACGGCGAGGGCGAGCTCCTCGAGATCGGCGGCGAGGCGCTCGATGCGCCCGGCTACGACCTGCTCGCCCTCGTGACGGGGAGCGAGGGCAACCTGGGTCTCATCACGCGCGCGACGCTGCGGCTGCTGCCGCGCCCCGAGTCGACGCAGACGGTGCTCGCCGCCTTCGACACCGTGAAGGCGGGCGCCGAGGCCGTGGGTGCGATCATCGGTGCGGGACTCGTGCCCGCGGCCCTGGAGATGATGGACCGCGTCGTGATCGACGCGTGCGAACGCTACATGGCCCTCGGCCTGCCGAAGGCCGACGCGCTGCTGCTGGTCGAGGTGGACGGCGGGAGGGAAGAGGCGGGTGAGGCGCTCGGGCAGGTCGAGGCGCTGCTCGCGGCCGCCGGCGCGACCGAAGTGCGCGTCGCGAAGGACGACGACGAGCGGGCGAAGCTGTGGAAATCGAGGAAGGGCGCCTTCGCCGCGCTGGCCTCGGTGCTTCCCGACTACTACACGATGGACGGCACCATCCCGCGCCGCGCGCTGCCGGAGGTGCTCGAGGCCGTCTACGCGCTCGGCCGCGAGTACGGGCTCACGATCGGCAACGTCTTCCACGCCGGCGACGGCAACATGCACCCGTGCATCTTCTACGACGCCACGAAGCCCGGCGAGTTCGAGCGCAGCGAGGAACTCGGCGGAAAGATCCTCGAACTGTGCATCGACCACGGCGGCACCATCACCGGCGAGCACGGCGTGGGCCTCGAGAAGCTCAAGCAGATGTGCCTGCAGTTCCGCGAAGGCGAGATCGCCGCGTTCCACGACGTGAAGCGCGTTTTCGACCCCGCGGGCATCCTCAATCCCGGCAAGGCCGTCCCCACGCTCAAGCGTTGCGCGGAGTGGGGCGGCATGCACGTGCGCGCCGGGCGCGTTCCCCGACCCGACATCCCCCGGTTCTAGAGCCATGTCCGATTTCATCGCCCAGATCGCCGAGCGCGTGCGCGAGCATGCCGCCCGCAAGAGCCCGCTTCGCATTCGCGGAGGAGGCACCAAGGATTTCCTCGGTGCGACCGGTGCCGGCGAGCCGCTCGACCTGTCCTCCTATGCCGGCATCGTGGCCTACGAGCCGCGCGAACTCGTCCTCACGGTCAGGGCGGGCACGCGGATCTCGGACATCGAGCGCGCCCTCGAGGCCGAGGGCCAAATGCTGCCGTTCGAGCCGCCGCGTTTCGGCGAGGCGGCCACGATCGGCGGCACGGTGGCCTGCAACCTCTCCGGCCCGCGCCGCCCCTACGCGGGAGCCGCGCGCGACTTCGTCCTGGGCGCGCGGATCGTGAACGGCAAGGGCGAGGACCTGTCCTTCGGCGGGCGCGTCATCAAGAACGTGGCGGGCTACGATGTCTCGCGCCTCATGGCCGGCGCCTTCGGCACCCTCGGTGTCCTCACGGAACTGTCCTTCAAGGTGCTGCCGCGCCCGGCGGCCGAGGCGACGCTCGCGTTCGAGATGGACGAGGCCGCGATGATCGAGGCGGTGAACCGGTGGGCCGGCCAGCCGTTGCCGCTCTCGGCGACGGCCTGGGAATCCGGCGTGCTTCGCGTGCGCCTGTCGGGCGCCGCCAGCGCGGTCGCGGCTGCGCGCGCGAAGCTGGGCGGCGCCGACGTGCCCGAGGGCGCGGACTACTGGCAATCGCTTCGCGAGCAGGCGCTCCCCTTCTTCGGCGGGGACGCCCCGCTCTGGCGGCTCTCGGTCGCGCAGACGGCCGAACCCCTGGGCCTCACGATGCCGCAACTGGTCGAATGGGGCGGAGGCCAGCGATGGCTGCGCGGCGAGGCGGAACTCGGCCCCATGCGCGATGCGGCGCAGAAGGCGCGCGGCCACGCGACGCGCTTCCGCGGCGGCGAGCGCACGGCTGGCGTCTTCCACCCCCTCGCCCCCGCGATCGCGAAGATCCACCGCCGGCTGAAGGAGGCCTTCGATCCCGCCGGCATCCTCAATCCCGGCCGGATGGACAATTTCTGATGACGATGAAGCTCTACTACGGCACGGGCTCCTGCTCCCTGCTCGTGCACATGGTGCTCGAGGAGATCGGCGCGACTTTCGAGTCGGTGAAGGTGGATCTCGCCGCCGGCGAGCAGCGCGGCGAGGCCTATCGCGCGATCAACGCGAAGGGCAAGGTGCCCGCCCTCGTCACCCCCGAGGGGACGCTCACCGAATGCGTCGCGATCGTCGAGTGGCTGCTCGATCGCCACGGCGACAACGCACTCCTCCCGAAGCCCGGCACCTGGGCGCGGGCGAAGACGATGGAGCAGGTGGCGACGCTTGCCACGGAAGTGCATCCGCTCTTCAACCGGTTCTTCCACGAGGGCGACTTCTCGGACGAGAAACCGGTGCAGGCCGCGGTGAAGTCCCACGGCGCGCGCAAGATCTCCGCCTGGTTCGCGCAGCAGGATGCCTCGCTCGCCGGCGATTGGTGGTCCGGCGCCCGCGAGCCCGTGCTGTCGGACCTGTATTTCCGCCGTGATCGCGCGCTGGGGCGCTGGCTCGACCCGCCCGCCACGCGGCTCCCGAACATCGAAGCCTTCCTCAACCGCCTGGCCACGCGACCCGCGGTCTCCCGCGCGCTCGCGCGCGAGGGCATCACGCTCTTCTCCTGATGCAGACCCATCTCGCCGACTGGATCAAGGACACGCCCGAAGGCATCGAAGCCGACGCGATCCTGCGCAAATGCGTGCACTGCGGCTTCTGCCTCGCCACCTGCCCCACCTACAACCTGCTGGGCGACGAGCTCGACAGTCCGCGCGGGCGCATCTACCTGATGAAGCAGGCCCTGGAGGGGGCGCCCGTCACCGCAAGCACGCGCCTGCACCTGGATCGCTGCCTCACCTGCCGCGCCTGCGAGACGACGTGTCCCTCCGGCGTGCAGTACGGGCGGCTGGTCGACATCGGGCGCGAGCTCGTCGAGAAGAAGGCGCCGCGCGGTGCGGCCGAGAACGCCTACCGCGCGCTCCTTCGCTTCGCGTTCCTGTCGGGCCCGGTCTTCAAGGCCGGCATCGCGATGGGCCGGCTCTTCAAGCCGCTGCTGCCCGGGAAGCTCGCGAAACAGGTGCCGCCGGAGCGCAAGGCGGGCCCCTGGCCCGGGGCCCGGCACGAGCGGCGCATGATCGTGCTCGACGGCTGCGTGCAGCCCGCGCTCGCCCCGGACATCAACGCGGCCACCGCGCGCGTGCTCGACCGCCTGGGCATCTCACTCGTGAGCGTGCCGCAGGCCGGCTGCTGCGGCGCCATCGAATACCACCTCAACGCGCAGGCGGCCGCGCTCGATCGCATGCGCCGCCAGGTCGACGCGTGGTGGCCCCACGTGGAAGCCGGCGTCGAGGCGATCGTCGTCACCGCGAGCGGGTGCGGCACGATGGTGCACGAGTACGGCCACCTGCTCGCCGGCGACCCGGCCTATGCCGCCAAGGCCGCGCGCATCACCGCGCTCGCGAAGGACGTGGGCGAGGTGATCGCGCAGGAGAAGGCGTCGCTGGCGAAGTTGCTCGCGGGCATGGCCCCGGTCGACGGCCCCGTGGCCTACCATCCCCCGTGCAGCCTGCAGCACGGTCTCAAGCAGAAGGGCATCGTCGAATCGGTGCTGCGCGAGGCGGAATTCACGCTCACGCCCGTGCCCGATGCCCACGTGTGCTGCGGGTCGGCGGGCACCTACTCGATCCTGCAGGAGGAGCTGTCGGGGCGCCTGCTCGCCAACAAGGTGAAGGCACTCGAGTCCGGCGCACCGATGGAGATCTGCACCTCGAACATCGGGTGCCTGCTGCACATCGAGACCGGCGCGACCCGCCCGGTGTCGCACTGGATCGAGCTGCTCGACCGGAGGCTCTCCGCCTAGGCTCTCCCGGCACCGCCCGCCGGTCCCTTGCCCCCGGTCAACCCGGGGGGCTTCGGAGATGGCAGTCTGAAAGGGCCATGAAAACCGGCGCGCGGGCCCCGAACGCCGCGCCCCCCGCGGAGCGGTGGCACCGGATTGCCCGCGCCCAGGCGATGGAGCGCCTGGGCAGCGATGCCGAGCGTGGCCTCGATTCCTCGGAAGCCCTCGCCCGGCTGGGACGCCACGGTCCCAACGAGCTGGATGTCGCGCCTTCGCGCTCGCCCTGGCTCATGCTCGCGGGGCAGTTCACCGACTTCATGATCCTCGTGCTGCTCGCCGCCGCGGTCGTCGCCGGCGTGGTGGGCGAGCCGCAGGATTCGATCGCGATCGTCGTGATCGTGGTCCTCAACGCCGTCATCGGGTTCGCGCAGGAGTACCGCGCGGAGCGCACGATGGCCGCGCTTCGCCGTCTCGCCACGCCGCACGTGCACGTCCTGCGCGACGGCCACCCCGTCGAGATCGCCTCCCCGGACCTCGTGCCCGGGGACATCGTCCTCCTCGAGGCGGGCAACTTGGTTCCGGCGGACCTGCGCCTCATCGAGTCAGCGCAGCTGCGCATCCAGGAGTCGGCCCTCACCGGCGAGTCGCAAGCGATCGAGAAGCAGGTGCGCCGCATCGAGGCCGGGGACGCCGCGCTCGGCGACCGCACGAACATGGCCTACAAGGGGACGATCGTCGTGCACGGGCGCGGCCGGGGCGTCGTGGCGGCGACGGGCATGGCGACCGAACTGGGCCGCGTCGCCGAGCTGCTTCGCAGCGCCTCCGAGGGGCAGACGCCGCTGCAACGCCGGCTCGCGCAGTTCGGGCGCCGGCTCGCGCTCGGCGCGCTCGCGATCTGCGCCATCGTCTTCGCGGCCGGGCTCCTGCGGGGCGAGGCGCCCGCGATCATGTTCCTCACCGCCGTGAGCCTGGCCGTCGCGGCGATACCCGAGGCCCTCCCGGCGGTCGTCACGGTGGCGCTCGCCCTGGGCGCGGGCAAGATGGCCTCGCGAAACGCGCTCGTCCGGCGGCTGCCCGCGGTCGAGTCGCTGGGCTCGGTCACGGTGATCTGCACCGACAAGACGGGCACGCTCACGCAGAACCGCATGCGCGTCGAGGCGGCTTGGGCGGCGGGTGGGCGGCACGCGATCGGATCGGCGTGGCCCGCGGGCGAGCCGTGGCTGCGCCTCGCCACGGCCCTGGCACTGTCGAACGACGCGTCGATCGCGGACGACGGAGCCGAGCAGGGTGACCCCACCGAGACGGCGCTGCTCGCGCACGCCCGCGAGGCGGGCTTCGACAAGACCGAACTGGAGCGCCGCCATCCGCGCACGCACGAAGTGCCCTTCGACTCCGAGCGCAAGCGCATGACCACGGTGCACCGCCACGACGAGCGCGTGGTCGCGATCACGAAGGGGGCGCCGGAGTCGGTGATCCGGCGCTGCGACTTCATCGCCATGCCGGAAGGGGAGGTGCCGATCGACGCGGACTTCGTCGTGGCCGAGGCCGAGCGCCTCGCCGCCGAGGGGCTCCGGGTGCTGGCGGTCGCCTCGCGGCACTGGGAGGCCTGGCCCGAGTCGGCGAGCCCGGACCAGTCGGAACGCGGCCTCGTGCTGCTGGGCCTCGTGGGCCTCGCCGATCCGCCGCGCGAGGAAGCGAAGTCCGCGGTTGGCGAATGCCTCGCGGCCGGCATCCGCCCGGTGATGATCACGGGCGACCACCCGGTGACCGCGCGCGCCATCGCGAGAAGGCTCGGCATCCTCGGCGAGTGCGAGGCGGTCATGGAGGGCACGAAGCTGGCGAAGATGGATGCCGACGAGCGGGTCTCGTGCGCGGCCCGCACGGCCGTCTACGCGCGCGTGAGCCCCGAGCAGAAGATCCGCATCGTCGAGGCGCTGCAGGCGCGCGGCGAGATCGTGGCGATGACGGGCGATGGCGTGAACGACGCACCGGCGCTCAAGCAGGCCGACGTGGGCATCGCCATGGGGCTTTCCGGGACGGACGTCGCGCGCGAGGCCTCGGCCCTGGTGCTGATGGACGACAACTTCGCCACGATCGTCGCCGCCGTGAGGGAAGGCCGCCGCATCTACGACAACATCCGGAAGTTCATCCGCTACGCGGTCACCGGAAACCTGGGCGAGATCTGGACGATCTTCCTCGCGCCCTTCCTGGGCATGCCCATTCCCCTCTTGCCGATCCACATCCTCTGGATCAACCTCGCGACCGACGGCCTGCCGGGGCTCGCGCTCGCCTTCGAGCCGGCCGAACGCGAACTCATGCGGCGTCCGCCGCGTCCGCCGGACGAGAGCGTGTTCGCCCGGGGGCTCTGGCAGCACATGGCGTGGGTGGGCCTGCTCATGGGCGGCGTGTGCATCGCGACGCAGGCGTGGGCCCTCGCCGACGGCAACGCGCACGGGCAGACGATGGTGTTCACGGTGCTGGCGCTTTCGCAGCTGGGGCACGTGCTGGCGATCCGTTCCGAGCGCGATTCCCTGTTCGCCCTGGGGCTGGGCTCGAACCGCGCGCTATCGCTCGCCGTCGCCGCGACGCTCGCGCTGCAGCTCGCCGTGATCTACGTGCCGGCGCTCAACGGGATCTTCCACACGCAGCCGCTCGGCGCGACGGAACTCGCGCTCTGCCTCGCGCTCTCGAGCGTCGTGTTCTTCGCGGTGGAGGCGGAGAAGGCGATGGCCCGCCGCGGATGGATATACCGCGAGCGACCCGCGGGTGCCTAGCGCGGGCGCCGGTAGAGCACGAACGACTCGCTGCGGTCACCCGGCCGCGACCCGCGCCAGGCTTCCCGCCAGACCGTGGCGTCGACGGGCAATTCGCGTCCCGTGACCTGCTGCGCGAGAAGGGTGTCGCAGGCGCTGGCCTCGCGCGACTGGGGCCGCGAAAGGCGCAGGCCGATGAAGTAGTCGAGGAGGGCGCGCTGCGCGTCGCCCACGCCCGCGCCGATCGTGCACGCCGGGCTGCCGAGCGCGGCCTTCAGCTCGGCCGAGACGCCCCGGTAGCTGCGCGCCTGGTCCACGAGCGGCAGTCCCAGCGTCATGGTGAGCATCCAGACCATCGTGATGCCGGCGCTCCAGTTCACGACGGCCCGCCGCGTGGTGCGCAGCGATCGCGCGACCACCACCACCCAGATGCAGGTGAGGAGCGCCGCGAGCGCGAAAGGCACGAACCGGAACGGGTAGCGGAAACCGGGGATCTCGCGCGCGATCCACTGGGCGACGGCGGCCGGGCTGCCGGTCATGGCGGCGGCCCAGCCCACCCAGATCGCGATGGCGAAGAGCGCGAAGGTGGTGACGCCGAACCAGTCGAGGGCGCTCGCGGCGCCGCGCGGCATCGAGTCGAGTTCGGCCACCCCGAGAAGGACGAGAGGCAGCAGGAGCGGCATTGCGTTCACCTCGCGCGCCTCGGCGACGAGCACCAGCAGGCCGAGGAAGACCGCGGCGGCGACCAGGGCGAGCCGCAGGTCCTCGCGCGCGGCCAGGGTCCGGCGGGCGCGCCACAGCGTCCACGCCGCCAGCGGCAGGGCCGGCCAGGCGTACCAGGTGAGCATCTTCGGGAAGTAGGCGAAGTCGGCGAGCGCCCCGCGCGTGATGCCGCCGGACCAGCGCGTGGCCACCGAGGCCGCGAACCACTGCGTGAAGGTGTCGGGCGATCGCTGCCACAGGAGGAGGGGCCAGCTCACGGCGAACGGCAGGGCGATCGCGATCGCGAGGCCGACGGCCAAGGCGTAGTCGCGGGTGCGCCACTTCGGGCCGGCGAACGGCAGGGCCGCAAAGACGGCGGCGAGCAGCAGGGCGGGCGCGAGGCCGTCGCCCAGGAAGGCGACGGCGAGGCCGGCCCCGGCCAGGATGCCGCCCGCCACCGGCCGCGGTGCGGCGAGCGCGAGCCCGGCGAGGCCGAGCGAAAGGCCGGCAAGGCCCGCCAGGTCCGTGTTCATCTCGTGCGCGCGGATGAGCAGGCCGAGGCAGCCGATCAGCAACAGGACGGAGATGCGGCCTGCCCGTCGGCCGTGCAGGGCGACGGCCGCCACCGAGACGCCGCCCATCGTGACGGCCATGAAGAAGCCGGAGGCCAGGCGCGCCGCATCGTGGGCGGCGAGGAAACCGCCGAAGAGCTTGGCGAAAAGGGTGGCGACCCAGAAGAAGAGCGGCGCCCGCTCGGCGAAGGGCTCGCCGGCGAGGCGCGGCACGACCCAATCGCCCGAGGCCAGCATCTCCGACACCACGCCGAACGCCACCGCCTCGTCGGTTTTCCAGGGATCGTGCCCGACGAGGCCCGGCAACAGCCACGCCAGGCAGACGACCAGGAAAAGGGCCGTCTTCACCGGCGTCGCGGTGCCGTCGTAGGCGATGCGAAGACGGGAAGAGGAGTCGACCCGAGGATCGGCGACGCGGTTCATGCGCTTTCCACGGCGGGGCGAATGGGCCAGGGACTATTGTAGCGGGGCCAACAAAAAAGGCAGCCGGGGCTGCCTTTTCGGTATTGCGTCCGGGCGGGGCGCGCGAGGCGCCGGGCCGGAACGATCCTCAAGCCGGGTTGGCGGGCTTGCGGGCGTAACGCTTCTTGAACTTGTCGACGCGGCCGGCGGTGTCGACGATCTTCTGCTTGCCCGTGTAGAAAGGATGGGACTCGGCGGAGATTTCGATCTTGTAGACCGGATACTCCTTGCCGTCCTTCCACTGGATGGTCTCGCTCGTGGCCACCGTCGAGCGGGTCACGAAACCGAAATCGCAGCTCGTGTCCAGGAACACGACCTCGCGGTAGTTGGGGTGAATGCCTTCTTTCATGGTCTTACGCGCCTTTCTCGCTCAAGCGGGGCGCCGGGGGGAGGGAATCGCAACCCGGCTGCCGGGAAACGTCGATTATCGCAAAATTGGCAGTTTTACGCAAATCCTATGCCAAACAGGGGTTTGCGGCCCGTTTCCGCACCGGAACGGGGCGCCGGTCCTTCCCGTCGGCTCGGCTTCGCGCCGCTCAGCCCTTCTTCATCGAGCCGAAGAACTCGTCGTTGCTCTTGGTGGCCCGGAGCTTGTCGATCAGGAATTCGGTCGCCTCGAGCTCGTCCATGCCGTAAAGCAGCTTCCGGAGGATCCACACCTTGGGAAGGACATCGGCGGCGATCAGCAGTTCCTCCCGGCGAGTGCCGGAGCGGTTCACGTTGATCGCCGGGTAGACCCGCTTCTCGGCCGCGCGGCGGTCGAGGTGGATTTCCATGTTGCCCGTGCCCTTGAATTCCTCGTAGATCACGTCGTCCATGCGCGAGCCCGTGTCGATGAGGGCCGTCGCGATGATCGTGAGCGAGCCGCCTTCCTCCACGTTGCGGGCGGCGCCGAAGAAGCGCTTGGGGCGCTGCAGGGCGTTGGAATCCACGCCGCCGGTGAGCACCTTGCCGGAGGCGGGAACGACGGTGTTGTAGGCACGGGCGAGGCGGGTGATGGAGTCGAGCAGGATCACGACGTCCTTCTTGTGCTCCACCAGGCGCTTGGCCTTCTCGATCACCATTTCCGCGACCTGGACGTGGCGCGTGGCCGGTTCGTCGAAGGTGGAGGAGACCACCTCGCCGCGCACCGAGCGCGTCATTTCCGTCACTTCCTCCGGGCGCTCGTCGATGAGCAGCACGATGAGGACGATATCCGGGTGATTCGTGGTGAGCGCGTGGGCCATGTGCTGCATGAGCACCGTCTTGCCGGCCTTGGGCGGCGAGATGATGAGGCCGCGCTGGCCCTTGCCGATGGGCGCCATGATGTCGATCACCCGACCCGTGAGGTTCTCCTCCGCCTTGATCTCGCGCTCGAGCTTGAGCGGCTTGTCCGGGTGCAGCGGCGTGAGGTTCTCGAAGAGGATCTTGGACTTGGCGTTCTCGGGCGGCTCCCCGTTCACCCTGTCCACCTTCACCAGGGCGAAGTAGCGCTCGCCATCCTTCGGGGTGCGGATCTCGCCCTCGATGGTGTCGCCCGTGTGCAGGTTGAAGCGGCGGATCTGGGAGGGGGAGACGTAGATGTCGTCCGGGCCGGCGAGGTAGCTCGTGTCGGGCGAGCGAAGGAACCCGAAGCCGTCCTGCAGCACTTCGAGGGTGCCGTCGCCGAAGATCGCCTCGCCCTTCTTCGCCTGGGCCTTGAGGAGGGCGAAGATGAGTTCCTGCTTGCGCAGGCGGTTGGCACCCTCGAGGTCGGTCGCCATCTCGAGGAGTTCGGAGACGTGCTTGAGCTTCAGGTCGGCAAGGTTCATGCGGCGGGCGTGGCTTCTTTAGGGTGGGAGGGGCCGCTCGCGCGAGGCGCAGGCGTGCCCGGAAGTGCCGTGAAACGAAGGGGATGGCCTGGCTGCGGGGGGGTGATGCGGAAGTGGGGGTGCTGCGGAAGGGCGAGCCAGGAACTCGGGGGAAAGCCTATAGGGATTCAGATGTTGCTGTCAATGAACGCGTTCAACTGGGATTTCGACAGCGCGCCGACCTTGGTCGCTTCCACGTTGCCGTTCTTGAAGATCATGAGGGTCGGGATGCCGCGAATGCCGAACTTCGGCGGCGTCGCCTGGTTCTCGTCGATGTTGAGCTTGGCCACCTTCATCTTCCCGGCATACTCCTGCGCGACCTGGTCGAGCGCGGGCGCGATCATCTTGCAGGGGCCGCACCATTCGGCCCAGTAGTCGACGAGAACGGGGGTCGGGCTCTTCAGCACGTCCTGGTCGAAGGAATCGTCCGTCACGTGGATGATGTGGTCGCTCACGGGTGGCCTCGGGGTCGGGATGGGAGTCGGCGCATGGCCGCCGCAAAGGGGTGGGGCGGTGGCGACTCGGATGGGAGCAAATCGTAGCTCAACCGGGGCCCGCGCGCAAAAAGACCCTCGCCGCGAGGGGTTGATCCCGGTCAGGCCCGGTGAAAACGATCTGGTAAAATCGCGCGTTCCGTTCAACGTTTCCGAACCCCCGTCTTTCGAAAGGCTCGTTCCCGATGACCTACGTCGTCACCGAATCCTGCGTGAAGTGCAAGTACACCGACTGCGTGGACGTCTGCCCCGTCGACTGCTTCCGCGAGGGTCCCAACATGCTCGTCATCGACCCGGACGAATGCATCGATTGCACCCTGTGCGTGGCCGAGTGCCCCGTGGAGGCGATCTTCGCCGAAGACGACGTGCCGGCGGACCAGAAGGAGTTCATCGCCCTCAATGCCGAGCTCGCGAAGGGCTGGAAGCCGATCGTCGAGCGCAAGGACGCGCCGGCGGATGCGGACGAGTGGAAGGGCGTGAAGGACAAGAAGGGGTTGATCGAAAAGTAGCGGGGCAGCGGGAACGTCGTTCGAGCGGACGGCGAAGCCGCCGCTCAACGCCGGCGGGCAGGTGTCCGGTCTCCGCCACGCGCCTTGCCGTGATTGATGGCGGTGTTCAGTCGTACAAGCCGCCGCGAGCCTTCCCCCGGAAGATGTAGTACGCGACCGCCGTGTAGCCCACGATGAAGGGCAGCACGACGAGCGCGCCCGCGAGCACCACCTTGAGCGACGACGGGTGCGCCGCGGCCTCCCAGATCGTGAGCCGGTCGATGACCACGAAGGGAAAGAGGCTGTAGGCGAGGCCCAGGAAGGCGATCACGAAGATCGCGACGGCCGCGGCGAAGGGCTGGATGTCGATTCCCGCGGTGCCCCGGCGGATCTTCCCCGAGGCGAGCCACACCCAGGCGCCCGCCGCGGTGCAGGCCGCCGGGAGCAGCATGAGCGCCAGGGTTCGGGGAAAGTCGAACCACTTCGCGCGCACGGTCTCGCTCACCAGCGGCGTCGCGAGGCTCACCAGCGCGACCGCGAGGGCTACCCAGGCGAGCCCCCAACGCGACCAGGTCAGCGCCTTGGCCTGCAGCGGACCTTCGGTCTTGTAGACGAGCCAGGTGGCGCCGAGCAGCACGTAGCCGCCGCACACGCTCGCTCCCACGACGCCGGCGAAGAAAAGGTAGCCGATCCCGTCCTCGAAGCCCGTGACATAGCGCCCGAGCATGAATCCCTGCGAGAACGACGCGAGAAAGGACCCGGCCCAGAAGAGCCAGTTCCACAGCTCGCGGTGCCAGCCCTGCGCCTTCATGCGGAACTCGAAGGCGACGCCCCGCAGCATGAGACCCACCAGCATCGCGACGACCGGCAGGTAGAGCTCGCCCAGCACCACGCCGTGGGCCTTCGGGAAGGCGACGAGCAGGATGCCGATGCCGAGCACGAGCCACGTTTCGTTCGCGTCCCAGAACGGCCCGATGGAGGAGACCATGACCGACTGTTCGGCGGGCGTCGCGGCGGGCATCAGCATGCCGACCCCGAGGTCGTAACCGTCGAGCACCACGTAGGCGAGCACCGAGACGCCCATGAGCACCATGAAGATCAGCGGAAGGTCCATGGCGTCCCCCCTCAGTCGGCCGCGGCGCCGAGCGGCGCGCCGGACGGGGCGAGGGCTTCCGGTGGCGGCGTCACCGCCTGCGCACCCTTGCCGGCCATGTGCGTGAGCACGACCATGTAGGCCACGAACATGCCCGCGTAGGTGAGCGAGTAGGCCGCGAGGCTCGCGCCGAGCTGGCCGGGAGAGATCTCGCCCACGGCCTCGCTCGTGCGCAGGACGCCCGCCACGAGCCAGGGCTGCCGGCCGATCTCGGTCACGATCCAGCCGGCCAGCGTGGCGACCCAGCCGGAGAACGTGAAGCCGGCGAGCGTCCAGAGAAGCCACCGGGGCGCGGACCGCTCGCGGCGCGTGACCCACGCGGCGAACCAGGAAAGCGCGATCATGAGCACGCCCACGCCCACCATGATGCGGAAGGCGAAGAACACCGGCGCCACCGGCGGATGGTCGGGCGCGAATTCCGAGAGACCCTTCAGTTCGGCCTGCGGATCGTGCTTGAGGATGAGGCTCGCGCCGTACGGGATCTCGATCGCGTAGTCGTTGGTCCTCGTCTTCGCGTTGGGGATCGCGAAAAGCACGAGGGGCACGCCCTTCTCCGTGTGCCAGATGGCCTCCATCGCCGCGATCTTGGCCGGCTGGTGCTCGAGCGTGTTGAGGCCGTGGAAATCGCCCACCACCGCCTGCACCGGCGCGAGCACCGCCGCGACCAGCAGCCCGACGCGCATCGTCTTGCGGGCCCCCGCGTCCGAGGGGGCCTTCAACAACCGCCACGCCGAGAGCCCCGCCACCACGAACGCGGCCGTCAGCCCCGAGGCGATCATCATGTGCGTGAGCCGGTAGGGGAACGACGGATTGAAGATGACCGCGAACCAGTCCTGCGCGATCCATTGCTGGCCGTCGAGCACGTGGCCGGCCGGCGTCTGCATCCAGGAATTGAGCGCGAGGATCCAGAAGGCCGACATCGAGGTGCCGACGGCCACGAGGGCCGTCGCGCCGATGTGAGCCCACGGCGGCACGCGGTTCATGCCGAAGAGCATCACGCCCAGGAACGTCGCCTCCAGGAAGAAGGCCGTCAGCACCTCGTAGCCCAGGAGGGGGCCGGCGATGGCGCCGACCTTGTTCATGAAGCCGGGCCAGTTGGTGCCGAACTGGAACGACATCACGATGCCGGTCACCACGCCCATGGCGAAGGTGAGGGCGAAAATCTTGGTCCAGAGCCGGTAGGTGGCGAGCCACCGGTCGTCGCGCGTGCGGTGGTAGGCGACCCGGAAGCCGAGCAGCATCCACGCGAGGGCGATCGTGAGGCTCGGAAAGAGGATGTGGAACGCGATGTTCAGCCCGAACTGCGCGCGGGCGAGAAGCAGGGCTTCTTCCATGATTGTGCTCCGGAAGGCCTGGAAGCGGCCATTGTAACGCCGGGAGTTACTCGGCGGACGGCTCGAGTCGGCCGCGGAAGGCGGCGTAGTAGAGAACCGGTATCACGACCAGCGTGAGGGCCGTCGCCACCAGGATGCCGAAGACGAGCGAGATCGCGAGGCCGTTGAAGATGGGATCGTCCAGGATGAAGCCCGCGCCCATCATCGCGGCGAGCGCGGTGAGGGCGATGGGCTTGGCGCGCGCCGCGGCCGAGAGCATCACCGCCTCGCGCAGCGCCACGCCCTCGGCCACCTTCAGGTTCACGAAATCCACGAGGAGGATCGAGTTCCTCACGATGATGCCGGCCAGCGCGATCATCCCGATCATCGAGGTGGCGGTGAAGTTCGCGCCCAGGAGCGCGTGGCCGGGCATCACGCCGATCACGGTGAGCGGGATGGGCGCCATGATCACGAGCGGCACGAGGTACGAGCGGAACTGCGCCACGACGAGCAGGTAGATGAGCACGAGCCCCACGGCGTAGGCGGCGCCCATGTCGCGGAAGGTCTCGTAGGTCACCTGCCACTCGCCGTCCCATTTCACGGCGTACTGCCGATACGGGTCGGAAGGCTGGCGGATGAAGAACTCGCCCGGCGCCGCGCCCTCGGCGGCGACTGCCTCGCGCACGCCCGGTCGCGAGGCGAAGAGGCCGTAGAGCGGGCTGTCGGTGCGCCCGGCCTGGTCGGCGACCACGTATACGACCGGCAGCAGGTCCTTGCGGTAGCGCGCTCGCTCGCGGTCCGAGCGCGAGACGCGCACGAGCTCCGACAGCGGCACGAGCGAGCCATCCGCCGCGCGCAGCGTGAGCTTGAGGAGTTCGTCCAGCTCGCCCTGCTTGTGCGGCGGCAGGGTGATGCGCACCGGCACGCCGTACTTGGCCTGCCCGTCGTGCAGCGGCGTCGCGTCGAGGCCCGCGAGGGCGGCGCGCACGGTCTCGACCACGTCCTGCCGCGCGATGCCCGCCAGCGCCGCGCGGCCGGCGTCGACGCGCACCTGCAGGCGCGGGGCCGGGTCCTCGACCGAGTCGTCCAGCCCCACGATGTCCGGCGTCGCGGCGAGGGCTTCGCGCACGCGCTTGGCCACGCGGATGCGGCCGGGCTCGTCGGGGCCGTAGATCTCGGCGACGATGGGCGAGAGCACCGGCGGGCCGGGCGGGACCTCGACCACTTTCACGTTCGCGTTCCAGCGCCGGCCGATCGCCTCGAGCGCCGGGCGGGCCGTGCTGGCGATCTGGTGGCTCTTCCTCGCGCGCGCCGACTTGTCGACGAGGTTCACCTGCAGGTCGCCCTGCTCGGACAGCGCGCGCAGGTAGTACTGGCGCACCAGGCCGTTGAAGTTGATGGGCGCGGCCAGGCCCGCGTAGGCCTGGTAGTCGGTCACCTCGGGAATCGTGGCCACGTGGGCGCCCAGCTCGCGCAGCACCGCGGCCGTCACTTCCACCGGCGTTCCGGCCGGCATGTCGACGACCACCTGGAACTCCGACTTGTTGTCGAAGGGCAGCATCTTGAGCACGACGAGCTTCACGCCGGCGAGGCCGACGGACACGACGATCGCGAGGGCGATGCCGGCGCCCAGACGGCGGCGGTTGCGCGCGGCCTTCGGCGCGGTGAGGAAGGGGGCGAGCAACGCCGTGAAGAACGCGGCGATGCGCTCGTCGAGCCGCGAGGCGTGCGCCGGCGCGCCCTTGGCGAGGAACCGCAGGGCGAGCCAGGGCGTCACGGTGAAGGCGATGGCGAGCGAGATCAGCATGCCCAGGCTCGCGTTGATCGGGATCGGGCTCATGTACGGCCCCATGAGGCCGGACACGAACGCCATGGGCAGCAGCGCCGCGATCACCGTGAGGGTCGCGAGGATGGTGGGCCCGCCCACCTCGTCCACCGCCCCGGGGATGATCGAGGCGAGCGGGCCTGTGGCGAGGCCGCGGTGCCGGTGGATGTTCTCCACCACGACGATCGCGTCGTCCACCAGGATGCCGATGGAAAAGATGAGGGCGAAGAGGGAGACGCGGTTGAGCGTGAAGCCCCAGGCCCACGAGGCGAAGAGCGTGGCGGCGAGCGTGAGCACGACCGCGAGCCCCACGATGAGCGCCTCGCGCCGGCCCAGGGTCGCGAAGACCAGCGCGATGACCGAGAGCGTCGCGAAGATGAGCTTGCGGATGAGGCTCTTCGCCTTGTCGTCGGCCGTGGCGCCGTAATTGCGCGTGACGGTGGCGTGCACGTCCGCCGGGATCACGGTGCCCCGCAGTGCCTCGAAGCGCTCGAGGACGCGCGAGGCGACGTCGACCGCGTTCTCGCCGGGCTTCTTGGTCACCTGGATCGTGACGGCCGGGCGTTCGCCGGTGGCGGCGAGTCCCCTGGCGCCGGCGGCGGGCCCGGTTCCCGTCCAGGCGTAGCGCACGGGCTGGTCCGGCCCGTCGATGACCTCGGCGACGTCGCCGAGATGGACGGGGCTGCCGGCCTGGACGCCCACCACGAGCGAGCGCACGTCGGCGGCCGATTCCAGGAAATTGCCGGTCTCGACCACGATCTCGCGGTTCTCGCGCACGAGCTTGCCGGTCGGCAGGGAGGCGTTCGCCAGGCGCAGGGCGTTTCGCGCGTCGAGCGTCGTCACGCCGTGGGCGGCGAGGCGGTCGGCGTCGAGGAGGACCCGCACGGCGCGCCCCGGGCCCCCGAGGGTCTGGACCTCGCGCGTGCCGGCCACGCGCTTCAGGTCCGACTCGATCGCGTGCGCGACGCGCTCCAGCTCGAAGGCGCCCTTGTCCGGGTCCGAGCTCCAGAGGGCGAGGCTCACGACGGGCACGTCGTCGATGCCGCGCGGCTTGATCACGGGCTCGAGGATGCCGAGCTCGGGCGGCGCCCAGTCCCGGTTGGCGCTCATGGTGTCGCGCAGCCGCACGATGGCGTCGATGCGCGGCACGCCCACCTTGAACTGCACGGTGAGGATCGACATCCCGGGACGGGTCACCGCGGTGACGTGCTCCACGCCTTCCATCTGGGCGAGCACCTGCTCGGCGGGGATCGTCACCAGCGACTCGACGTCGTCGACCGATGCGCCCGGGAACGCGATGAAGACGTTCGCCATGGTCACGTTGATCTGCGGCTCCTCCTCGCGCGGGGTCACCGCCACCGCGAAGAGGCCGAGCAGGAGGGCGACCAGCGCGACGAGGGGCGTGAGCTGCGAGGACTGGAAGTAGCGGGCGATGCGCCCCGAGATGCCCAGGTTCTCCACGTCGGTCCCTGGCCGCTCAGGCGCCGGGGCCGGCGGCGAGCCCGGCCTTCACCGGATCGAGCGCGACCTTCTCGCCGGGCTTCAGGCCCGCGAGGATCTCGATGCCCGTCGCGTCGGCCGCCTCGCCGAGGCGCACTTGCCGCAGGGCGGACACGCCCTTCTCGTCGACCGCGTAGACGGCGGTCACCTCGCTGCGGCGAAGCACCGCCTCGCGCGGCACCATGAGGCGCGCGGCGCGACCGGTGACGAAGTGGGCCCGGGCGAATACCCCCGGCACGAGGCCCGCGACGTCCGGCGGCAGCTCCAGGCGAACCTGCGTGGTGTGGGTTCGCGGGTCGGCGGAGGGAACGACGGTGACGGCACGCACGTCCACCCAGCGGCCCAGCGAAGGGACCTCGATGCGCGCCTTCGCCCCGGCCTGAAGAGCGGGCACGCGGGCCGAGGCGACCGTCGCCACGACCCGCAGGCTGCCCGGGTCGAAGCCCGTGAGCAGCGCCTTTCCGGGAGAGGCCATCTCGCCCAGTTGCACGTGCCGCACCGAAACGACGCCGCTGTACGGCGCGATGATCGTGGAAAAGCTGCGTTCGGTGGCCGCGGCTCCCGCGCCGGCGAGCGTCGCCTTGAATCGCGATTCGGCCGCCTTGAAATCCGCTTCGGCCTTGTCGAGCGCCGCCTGGCTCACGAATCGCTGCTGCACGAGCTGGCGCGTGCGTTCGAGCTGGGCGCGGGCGTTCACCATCGCGGCCTCCGCCTCGCGGGCCTGGGCCTCGGAGGCCGCGACGGCCTGGCTCGCGGCGCGCTCGTCGATGCGCACGATGACATCGCCCTTCTGCACGCGGTCGCCCACGTCGAAGCGGATGTCGACGATGCGTCCGGACACCTGGGCCGACACGGTGGACTGCCGCACGGCCTCGACCACGGCTTCCGCCGAAAGCGACAGTTCCACCTCCCTGAGCTCTGCCGTGCCCGTGGCGAGCGGCCCGGCGGCCTTGGGCGGGGTGGGAACGGGGGCCTCGCCGCAGGAAGCGACGAGGACGGCGGCGAAAAAGGCAAAGGCGACCGGCTTCATGGAACCCTCAGGATGTCGTGACCCAGCGCTCGAGGTCGGCCGCCGAGCGTGCGCCGGTGAGCCGGCCGGCCTCGCTGCCTTTCTCGACGAGGAGAAGCGTCGGTATCGAGCGTACGCCGAATCGCCCGGCCAGCGCGGGAGCCTGGTCGGTGTTCACCTTGACGAGCCGGGCGCGGCCCGCGAGCCGCCGCGCGGCCTCCGCGAATTCGGGGGCCATCTGTTGGCAGGGGCCGCACCAGGGTGCCCAGAAATCGACCAGCACCGGCACCTCGGTGCGCGCGATGAAGGCGTCGAACGAGGGCTCGTCCAGTTCGACGACGGTGTCGTCGAGCAGGGGCGTCGAGCAGTGACCGCACTTGGGTCCGTCCCTCAGGCGGGCCGCATCGACGCGGTTGCCGGCGAGGCACTTCGGGCAGGCCACCTGGAGGAAGTGCTCGGGGGTCGTGTCCATGTCCGGTCGCTCAGGCCGCGCCGCAGCCGCGCTTCACGCCCAGCCGCG
Source organism: Betaproteobacteria bacterium (assembly GCA_016711875.1). Lineage (GTDB taxonomy): Bacteria > Pseudomonadota > Gammaproteobacteria > Burkholderiales > Usitatibacteraceae > FEB-7. Next base: position 103,966 of record JADJSD010000023.1, read on the forward strand.
CGAGGATCGACTCGAGCGGGCAGAACCCCGTGAAGCTGCTCTGCAGCAGGTTCGCGCCGACGAAGGCCGTGAACCACAGGAATTGGCGGCTCGCGAAAAGGGGGCTCGCCTCCACGCCGAGAGCGAGCGAGAGAAGGACGAAAGCGCCGGCAAAGAGGCGCACGAGGCGTTCGGTGGTCATGGCATTTCCTCGGGGGTAGATACTCTAGGGGGTATAGTAGCGCCCGTTCCGCGGAATTGCAAGACGGGGCGCGGGCTGCCCGGTTGCGCCGGCATACCCCGTTCCGTATAGTCACAGGGACCGAAAGGGAGACCGACCATGGCGACCATCAAGGACCAGACCCACAAGCGCGACCTCATCCTCCGCCTGAAGCGCGTGGAGGGTCAGTTGCGGGGCATCCAGGCGATGATCGATTCCGGCGCCGATTGCGAGGCGGTCACTCAGCAGCTCTCGGCCAGCCGCCGGGCGCTCGACAAGGCGTTCTTCAACGTGCTCGCCTGCGCGATCCAGGGCACCTACGACCCGGCCCAGCCCGGCGCCAACGCCAAGGCCTCGGTCGACAAGCGCCTGGAACACGCGGCGCAGCTGCTCGCCAAGTTCGGCTGACCGGGCTCATCGCCTGAGCCACCCGCCGCGCATGCTGGCGGCATGACCTTCCCGGATTCCGTCCCGCTCGATCCCGCGGAACTCGCCGCGCGCCTGCGGGGCGCCGCGCCCGGGGAGCTCGTCGTCCTCACGCCCAATCGCCGGCTCGCGCAATCGCTCGAATCCGGATACGACGCCGCGCGGGCCGCGGAAGGGCTCGAAAGCTGGCCTGCCGCGGACATCCTGCCGATCGAGGACTGGGTGCGTCGCCTGCACGAGGAGAGCACGCTCGACGATGGCGATGCCGCGCCTTCCCTTTTGTCGGAAGACCAGGAGGCGCTCGGCTGGGAGGAAATCGTGGCGGCGGATCCGTCGGCGGCCGTGCTCGTGGGCACGGCGGCGCTGGCTCGGGAGGCGAGGAAGGCCTGGGCACTCGCCCGCGATTGGGACCTCGAAGGCGCCTTGGGCGCGTGGGAAGATTCCATCGACGCGCAGGCCTTCGCCCGTTGGGCCGCGGCGTGGCAACGGCGCCTGGACCGGGAAGGTTGGATCGACGCCGCCGGGCTCGTGAGCCGGGCGGTGCGCCTCATCGACGCGAACCGGGCGCTCCGGCCGAAAACGCTGGTCCTCCACGCTTTCGACATCCTGGTGCCCGCCCAGCGCCGCCTCCTGCAGGCCGCGCGCGCGGCGGGGATCGACGTGGTTCCCTCCTCGCCGGTGGACGCGGGTGGCGCCGTCGCGAAAGTCGCGCTTCCGTCCCCCCGGGAGGAGATCGAGATCGCAGCGCTCTGGGCCCGGGCCCGGCTCGCCGCGGCACCCTCGACCGGTCCGGGCCGCCTGGGTATCGTGGTGCCGCAGCTGCGCGAACGCCGGGGCCTCATCGAACGCATCTTCGCGCGCACGCTGGGCGACGAGCGCCTGTTCGACCTGTCGCTGGGCGAGCCGCTCACGGACCGGCCGCTCGTCGATTTCGCCCTCGGCTGGCTCGAGTTCGCGAGCCGTCCCGTCGAACTCGCCCGGGTCGGCCGCCTGCTTCGCTCGCCTTTCCTGGGCGGGGCTGAGCGCGAGCTCGATGCACGGGCCCGCCTCGATGCGGCGCTGCGTCGCGAGGGGCCCCCGTTTCTCGATCTCGCGGCACTGCGCGATTTCCTGGCGCGCACGCCGCAGCGCCGTCCGCTGCCCGCGTGTCCGGACCTCGACCGGCGCCTGGAGGCCGTTGCTTCCCTTCCCCGGATCCCGCGCACCGCGGTGCCGCACGAATGGGCGCAGGCTTTCGCAGCGCGGCTTGCCGCGGCAGGGTTTCCCGGCGAGCGTTCGCTCGACTCGGGCGAGTTCCAGACGCTCGAGAAATGGCGCGAGGCCCTCGGACGGCTCGGCGCCCTGGGGCTCGTGACCGCCCGCCTCGACGGCCGCGACGCGCTGCGGCAGTTGCGGCAGGTGGCGGCCGGCACGCTGTTCCAGCCGGAATCGGGCGGTGCCCCGGTGCGGATCCTGGGCGTGCTCGAATCGGCCGGCCTGCCCTTCGACGCGCTGTGGGTGAGCGGCCTCACGGACGACGCGTGGCCGCAAGCGCCGAGGCCCCACCCCTTGCTGCCCGTGTCCCTGCAGCGGCGCGCGGGCATTCCGCAGTCGAGCGCGGACCTGTCCCTGGCGCTCGACCGGCGCATCACCGAAGGCTGGTCGCGCGCGGCTGGCGAGGTCGTCTTCTCCTGGGCGCTCGCCGACGCCGACCGGGCCCTCGCCCCGAGCGCTCTGGTCGGCGGCGTCCGCCAGGTCGCGCCGGAATCGCTCGGCGCGGCCGCGGTGCCCACGAAGCGGCTTGCGCTCTTCACCGCGGGGCGCGAGCCGCAAGCCTGGGAGTTCCTTCGGGACGACGATGCGCCCGCCATCGATCCGGCCGCCGTGCGCGGCGGCACGTCGATCCTTGCGGACCAGGCGGCGTGCCCCTTCCGGGCCTTCGCGAAGCACCGGCTCGGCGCCGAGCCGCTCGAAAGCCCGGAGCCGGGACTCGATGCCGCCGACCGCGGCACGCTGCTCCATGCGCTGATGTCGCGCCTGTGGCGGGACATCGGCAGCCATGCGCGCCTGGTCGCGATGCCCGGCGAGGCGCTCGCGGCCATCGTGGACAACGCGGCGCGGATCGCCGTCGCCCGCGTGCGCGCGGACCGACCCGGCCGGCTCGACGGCCCCCTCGCCGACCTGGAGCGCGAGCGGCTCGCGCGCGTCGCGTTCGAGTGGCTCGCGGTGGATCGCGACCGACCGCCGTTCGACGTGGTGCATCGCGAGGATCGCGTGGAGATGGCCGCCGGGCCGCTCACGATCGCCGGCCGCGTCGACCGCGTCGACCGCCTCGCTTCGGGCGCACTCGCGGTCATCGACTACAAGTCGGGATCGCCTCGCGTCGCGGGCTGGATCGGCGATCGTCCCGACGATCCGCAACTGCCGCTGTACGCGCTCGCCATGGGAGACGCCGTGGCCGCCGTCGCCTTCGCGCGCCTCAAGGCGGGCGAGTTCGGCTTCTCGGGCCTCGCCCGCGAGGAGGGCCTGATACCCGGCGTGCCCTCGGTGGAAGGGCATCGCGGGGTGGCGCGCGTGGCGGGCTCGTGGGAGGAACTCCTCGCGCAGTGGCGCGCGTCCACGGACGATCTCGCCACGCGATTCGCGCGCGGCGAGTCGGCCGTCGATCCCAAGCGCGGGCTCGCGAGCTGCCGCCACTGCGAGCTGCATCCGCTTTGCCGCGTGCACGAGCGGCTCGGCGCGCTCGCGCCGGACGAAGGCCCGGGCGCCCCGGAGGACGAGGAATGACCGGCATCCGCGTGCGGGACGCCGACGTGCGCGAGCGGGCGCTCGACGCGGAGCGGTCCTTCATCGTCCAGGCGCCGGCGGGCTCGGGCAAGACCGGGCTCATCATCCAGCGGTACCTGCGCCTGCTCGCGAACGTGCGCCGGCCCGAGGAGATCCTCGCCATCACCTTCACGCGCAAGGCCGCCGGCGAAATGAAGCGGCGCGTCCTCGCGGCGCTGGAGGCGGCGCGCGCGGATCCGGCCGGCGAAGCGCCCGCCCACGAGCGGCGCACGCGCGAGCTGGCGATCGCGGCGCTTGCGCAGGACGCGCGGCAGGGCTGGCGTCTCGCGGAGAACCCGGCGCGCCTTCGCATCCAGACCATCGACTCGTTCAACGCCTCGCTCACGCGCCAGCTCCCGCTCCTCGCGCGGCTGGGGCCGCAGCCGGCGCTCGTCGAGGATGCGTCCGATCTCTTCCGCGAAGCGGCGCTCCGGACGCTCGCGATGATCGCCGAAGGCGGCGAGCGCGCGGTCGCGGTGCGCCGGCTCCTCGTTCACGTCGATGGCGATCTCACGAAGGCGGCAGGCCTCATCGCGGACCTGTTGCGGCGCCGTGACCAATGGCTGGGCCGCGACTGGAGTTCGCGCATCGAGCGCGGCGGGATCGAGCGGGCGTTCGCCGCGGAACGCGCCCGCATGGCCGGCCGGGCCCGCGCGGGCCTCGAGCCCGTTGAGAGCGAGCTCGTCGCGCTCGCCGCGTACGCGGCGGGGGAGCTGGCCCGCCTGGGCGCCGATTCTCCCATTCTCGCCTGCGCGGGACTTTCGCGGCTGCCGTCGGAATCGGCCGGGGACGAGGCTGCCTGGCGCGGGCTCGTCGAGCTGCTGCTCACCCGGGACGCCAAGGGCGTGTGGCGCCGGAAGGTGGACAAGCGCCAGGGCTTCGCCACGAAGAAGGATGGCGGCACCGAGTCGATGAAGGACGCCATGGCCTCGCTGCTCGAGCGGCTCGCCGGAAGCGGGCTCCTGCGAGACGCCCTGGCCGACTTGCGCGGCCTGCCCCCGGAGTCCTTCACCGACGCGCAGTGGGAAGCGCTCGAAGCGGTGGTGGCGCTGCTGCCCTTCGCGGCCGCGCACCTGCTCGCGCTCTTCGGCGAGCGCGGCGAAGTCGATCATGCCGAGATCGCGGCCGGCGCCGTTCGCGCGCTCGGCGACGAGAACGATCCCACGGACCTGCTCCTCGCGCTGGACGAGCGCCTGTCGCACCTCCTCGTCGACGAATTCCAGGACACGTCGCGCACGCAGTGGGCGCTCCTCGCGGCGCTCACGGCAGGCTGGTCACCGGGCGATGGCCGGACGGTGTTCGCGGTGGGCGACCCGATGCAGTCCATCTATCGCTTCCGCGAGGCGGACGTGGGCCTCTTCCTGCGCGCCTGGCGCGAGGGATTGCCTCGCGTGCCGCTCGCCACGCTCACGCTCACGACCAATTTCCGCTCGCAGTCCGCGATCGTGGCATGGGTGAATGCCACGTTCGCGCGCGTGCTGCCCGGCGAGGACGACGAGAGCGAAGGCGCCGTCCGCTTCAGCGCGTCGGACGCGTTCCACGAAGCCATGCCCGGCGATGCGGTGGAGGTGCATGCCTGGGCGGGTGACGACGCCGATGCCGCCCGGGACGAGGAAGCGGCGCGCGTGGTCGACATCGTTCGCGAGGCCCGGTGCGCACGCCCCGGCGGATCGATCGCCGTGCTCGTGCGGAACCGTTCCCACCTGGATCGCATCGTGCCGGCGCTTCGCGGTGCAGGCATCGCGTTCTGCGCGGTCGACATCGAAGGGCTCGCCGAACGGCAGGGCGTGCTCGACCTCGTGGCCCTCGCCCGCGCGCTCGCGCATCCCGCGGACCGGGTGGCGTGGCTCTCCGTGCTGCGGGCGCCCTGGTGCGGGCTCACGCTCGCCGCGCTGCAGGTCCTCGGCGCGCATCGCGATCGCACCGTCCGCGAGGCGCTGGCCGATGGTGCCACGATCGACGCGTTGCCGGCGTCCGATCGCGCGAGGGCCCTTCGTGCGAAGGACGTGCTCGATCGCGCCCTGGCCGCGCGCCTGCGCGCCAGCCTGCGGGCCCGCGTGGAAACCGTCTGGATCGAGCTGGGTGGGCCGGCCTGCCTCGACGGCGAAGCGGCGCTCGAGGATGCGGAGACGTTCTTCGACCGCCTCGACGCGATCGAGGAAGCCGGCGATCTCGCCGACAGCGCGCGCCTGGCCGAGCAGCTCGAGGACCTCTACGGTACGCCCGACCTTTCGTCGCCCGACGCCGTCCAGTTGCTCACGATCCACAAGTCGAAAGGGCTCGAGTTCTCCACCGTCATCGTTCCCGGCCTGGATCGCGCGCCGCGCGCCGGCGACGCGCCGCTCTTTCGCTGGAAGACCCGGGCGGACGGCGCACTGCTCATGGCGCCCATCGCGGCGGCGGGCACGAAAGGCGACGCGGCCTACGACTACCTGCGGACGCTGGATGCCCGCGAGGAAGGGCACGAGGCCGAGCGCCTTCTCTACGTCGCGCTCACGCGGGCCGAGCACCGGCTGCACCTGCTCGGCCGCGTCGGTGTCGACGGGAAGCCCGGGCAATCGGCGCCGCGCGCGCCGGCCTCGCGATCGTTGCTGGGCAAGGCGTGGGAAGTGCTCGAGCCGGCCTTTGCCGGCGCCGGCGACGCGGACCGCGGGCCGGCGGCGGCCGCGAACGCCATCGCCATCGCGCCGGCGTCGCAGTCCCTGCGCCGATTGCGGCCCGGGTCGCTGGACGTCGTGGTCGCACCGCCGCCCGTCGCGTCCGCGCCGAAGCTCGACACGGTGGGCGAGCCGGTGGAGTTCAGCTGGGCGGGCGAGACGGCGCGTCATGTCGGCACCGTCGCACACCGCTGGTTGCAGCGCATCGCCCAGGACGGGCTCTCCCGTTGGGACACCGCGCGCATCGCCGCGCTCGCCCGGCGCGTTTCCGCCGATCTCACGCAGCGTGGCGTACCGGCCTCCGAGCGCGAGTCCGCTTCGCGCCGCGTGCTGGACGTCCTGGGCGGCGCCATCGCCGACGAGCGCGGTCGGTGGGTCCTCGCCGAGCGCGACGGCGCGGCCTGCGAGGTCCGGGTCAAGGTTCTCGACGAGGGGCGCGTGCGGCTGCTGGTCATGGACCGCGTGTTCACCGCGGAGGGCGAGCGCTGGGTCGTCGACTACAAGACGAGCCGGCATGAGGGGACGGGCGAGGAGGCTTTCCTCGATCGCGAGCGCGAGCGGCACGGGCCGCAGATGAGCCGCTATGCGCGGGCGTTCGGGCGCGAGACGCCGAAGCTCGCGCTCTATTTCCCGTTGGTGCCGGGCTGGAGGGAGATCTAGCCGCCGAGTCCCGAGATCCAGTGGCGCAGGTTGTGCGTCACGAGCGAGGGCGCCTCGATCGGCGTGAGGTGGCCGCTGCCGGGCGCCATGACGAGCCGGGAGCCGGGAATCGCATTCGCCATCTCCTCGTGGAGCGCGGGCGGCGTGAGTGCGTCCTCGGCGCCGCACAGCACGAGCGTCGGGCAGCGGATGGCCGCCAGGTGCGGCCGGCTGTCGGGGCGCCCGATGATCAGCTGCTGCTGGCGCCGGTACGCTTCCTTGCCCGTCGCCCGGGCCATGGCACGCACGGTGGATACGATGGCCGCGTCGCGCTGGTGCGTGGCCGAGAGGAGCTTGGGTACGAGCGCGCTCACCACGCGCTCGAAGTCGGTTTCGGCGAGGGCCATCATGCGCCGGCGGTCGGCCGTGGCCTGCTCGCTGTCCGGACGCGCGTTGGTGTCGAGGAGGGCGAGGCCCTTCACGCGGGCGCCGGCCTGCCGGACGATCTCGAGCGCCACATAGCCGCCCATCGAAAGCCCGGCGACGGCGAACGGTCCGGCGGGCAACTTGCCGAGGATCCCCCGGGCCATCGCCTCGACGGTGTCGGCGGTGCTCACGTCGGCGACGATGCATTCCGCGGCATGCAGCAGGCCGTCGAGTTGCGCCTGCCAGAGGCGCTTGTCGCACAGGAGGCCGGGGACGAGTAGCAGGTTGGGTTTGCTCATGAAGGCTCTTTCGGCGCACGGGCCTGGAGGGTGGCATAGGCGCTCTCGAGCGTCGAGACGATCTCGACGAGCACGGCGCGGAATTGTCCCGGGTCGCAGCCCATGAGCACGGCATCGTCGAGCGCGTCCTGCGACACCTGGCGGATTTCCCCGAGATTGTGCCGCAGCACTTTCAGCTTCTCGGTGCAGGCGATGACATCGCCGTGCGGGGATTGCCAGCGCGGCACGGGCACGTCGTTTCCGGCGGCATCGCTCATGCGGGCCCCCCGGCCTGCGCCGGCTTCATGTGGACCATTTGGCGATGTCCTCGACCTTCATCGTGAAATCCTGGTTCTTGGGCAGGTTCTGGGCGTTCAGGTCGTCCAGCACGCGGTGGAAAGCCTGCGACAGCGTGAAGCTGCGCCGGGCGAGCCGCTCGTCGTGCGCCTGGGTATCGGTCGGCGAAGGCGTCGCGGCGTCCCGGACCAGCTGGGAAAAAATCTGTTCCGCGAGCTGGGTGACGCGCGGATCGAATGCGGGAGTCGCCATGGAAGCGGAACTTTCGGGGACGGGTGTTCCATCCTACGCTGCGGCGCACGCCTCCGGTACGGGACCTCAAGCGCCGAGGTCCCGCCGAAGCGCGTCGACCGTGGCACGCAACTCGGCGACTTGTGCCTCCAGGCGGTCGACGTGCGCCTTGATCGCGGCGATCTCGCCGATCGAGACGGCATCGGCGCCGCCCGGGGCGAGCGGTGCGGCGAGCGGAACGTTTTCCGGCTCGCCCGAAAGCAGGTGCGCCCAGCGCGTCTCGCGTTCGCCCGCCCGCCGGGGGAGTTCCCGCACCAGCGCGCCGGCCGCGCGCTCGGCCAGCTCGGCGAGGAAGGCCTCCACGGCCGAGATGTCGCCGAACGGGTGAAGTCGTTCGCTGTTGATTCGCAGTTCTCCGGCCGTCTGGGGCCCGCGGTTGAACAGCGTGGCGAGGAGCGCGACCGACTGCACGGGTAACTGCAGCACCCGGCCCGCGTTGTGGGCGTAGCGCATGACGCGCCCGCCACTCGACTCGACGACGAGGGAGAGGGACTTCAGGTGGTCGAGGGCCGCCTGCACTTCGGCCTCGCTCGCCTCGAGCACGGGCGAGCGGCTGGTCTTCTGGTTGCAGCCGGCGACCAGCGCGTTCAGCGTGAGCGGGTAAGTGTCCGGGACGGTGTGCTGCTTCTCGACGAGGACGCCGACGACGCGGGTCTCGAGAAGCGACAGGAGCGGAAGGGCTGGGGACGACATGCGCAGGGGAGGTTGTTTTCCCCCATGGTACTCCCCGCCGGTGCGGAGCCGAGGCCCCGCAGGTTCCGCCGGTCGCGAAACCTCAGACGTCGAACGTGAAGACGTTCGTGCGCGTCGCGGGCTTGGCGCGGGCGTGGCCGAGCACGCTGTCGACGACCGTCCGGGTGGCCTTCCAGCAATCGACGATCATCTCCGAAAGCAGGTCGGCAAGGTAGACGCTGCGCTCGATGCGGGCCTGGCGGATCTGGTCTCTGACGGCTTCGTACTTGTCCATGTGTTGCCTCCATCGGGTACGGCCTCGTGGGCCGGGATTCCCCGCTTCGCGCGGGTACGAACCCACTCTAGGCCGCCGCATGAGATGGCACAAACGATTAGATCTTGCGTTATGAATAAGAAAAGCTAAACTGTCCCCATGAAAGAACGCCTTCCGCCCCTCAATGCCCTGCGTGCCTTCGAAGCGGCCGGCCGCCACCTGAGCTTCAAGAAGGCCGCGGAAGAACTGTTCGTCACCCCGGCGGCGGTCTCGCAGCAAGTGAAGATCCTCGAGGATTACCTCGGGACGCCGCTCTTTCGCCGCCTGACGCGGGCACTGGAACTCACGGTGCCCGGCGCGGCCATGCTGCCTCGCGTGGGCGAGGGCCTCGACTGCTTCGTGGCCGGTCTCGCCGCCGCGCGCCGGACGGAGGAGCGCGGACGGATCGCGGTCTCGGCGCCACCCAACTTCGTGTCGCGCTGGCTGGTGCCGCGACTCACGTCGTTCACGAACAGCTACCCGCAGTTCGACCTGCGCATCACCGGCACGCTCAAGGCCATCGACAACCCCGAGCAGGACGCGCCCGCCGAGCCCGGCCGCCAGGATGCCGAGGCCCATGTGGCGGTGCGCTACGGCACGGGCGAGTACCCGGGAAACCTGGTCGACCTGCTCTTCCGCCCGACCTACGTGCCGGTGTGCAGCCCGAAATTGCTCGCCCGGGGCGGCGGGCTGCGCAAGCCGGCGGACCTGCGATTCCAGACGCTCATCCACGACGACTCCTCACCGGACGACGAGGAGCGGCCCGGCTGGGAGGAGTGGCTGCGCTTCGCCGGCGTGAAGGGCATCGATTTCGAGCGCGGCCCGCGGCTTTCGAACGGTGCGCTGGTGCACGAGGCGGCCCTTGAAGGCGTCGGGGTCGCGCTGCTGCTGCGACCGCTCATCGACACGGACATCGAGGAGGGCCGCCTCGTCGTGCCATTCCCGCAGGCCGCGCCCACGCCCTACGCCTACTACCTCGTCACGCCGGAGAACATCGCGGATCATCCCGCCGCCGATTCCTTCCGGTTGTGGATGCTGGGGCAGGCGGAGAAGCAGGCGCGGCGGCGCTAGCGCGCCGGTACGATCGGCGGCTCCTGCATCGCGGCGACCTGCTCCTTCAGCTCGAGCACGCGGTCCTGCCAGTAGCGCTGCGTGTTGAACCACGGGAAGGCCATCGGGAAGGCCGGGTCGTCCCAGCGGCGTGCGATCCACGCGCTGTAGTGCATCAATCGCAGCGTGCGCAGCGCCTCGACGAGCCTCAACTCCCGGTCGTCGAATTCGCGGAAGTCCTCGTACCCCGCGAGCACGTGGCGCAGCTGCACGCCCATCGACTCGCGATCGCCCGACAGGAGCATCCAGAGGTCCTGCACCGCCGGGCCGGTGCGCGCGTCGTCGAAGTCGACGAAGTGCGGCCCCGCCGGCGTCCACAGGACGTTGCCGGCGTGGCAATCCCCATGCAGGCGCAAGCGCGAAGCGTCGGGCGTGCGATCGAACGCGGCCCTTGCGCCCTCGATGGCGAGATCGGCCGCGCCCTTCCACGCTTCGAGGATGTCGGGCGGGATGAATCCGTTCGCGAGCAGGTAGTCGCGCGAGGCGACGCCGAAGTCCTCGATGCCCAGCTCGGGACGATGCACGAAGGGCTGCGTCTCGCCGACGGCGTGGATGCGTGCGATGAAGCGGCCCATCCACTCGAGCACGGAAGGATCCTCCAGTTCCGGCGCGCGCCCACCCCGCCGCGGATAGACGGCGAAGCGGAAATCCGCGTGCCGGTGCAGCGTGCGCCCGTCGATCGCGAGCGGGGCGATGACCGGGATCTCGCGTTCGGCGAGGTCGGTGGTGAAGGCGTGCTCCTCCAGGATCTGCGCGTCGCTCCAGCGATCGGGGCGGTAGAACTTGGCGACGAGGAAACGCGCATCGCCCAGCGGCCCGCCGCCGTCCTCGTCGAGCCCCACCTGGTACACGCGGTTCTCGTAGCTGTTGAGGGCGAGCTGGCGGCCGTCGACGCGAAAGCCCGCGGCTTCGACGGCATCGAGCACGGTGTCGGGCGTGAGCCCGTCGTAGGGCCGCGTCGTGGATGGGTTCACTTCCGCATTGTACGGCGCCCCCGAAAGGGATTGACGCGCCGCAACATTGCACCTTCGCGGTGCGCCGGCCGCCGCGAGGTGCGGACATGCCCTCTCAGGGTGTCGTGGCATGCGTCCTGCTAACGGTTGGCAACGCACCCGAGGACCCGTCTCCATGCTTTCGATCTCGCCATTGCTGCGCCGACTTGCCGACCGCGCCCGTACGGCGGACGGCGAACCCGCTGCCTGGCTCGAAGCCGACGAGGCGAGCCTGCTGTGGGGCGCCGTGCTCGACGGCGCGGTGCCCGAGCTCGAGCTCGGCGCGTTGCTCTTCGCGCTCGCGAAGGGCGGCGAATCCACGGACGATCTCATCGGGTTTCACCGCGCGCTCTCTGCGCGGACGGCGAAGTGGTCGCCCGAGCTGTCGCGGCGCGCGGTCTCGATACCGGTCTACGGGCTGTATGAGGGCGAGGCGGCCTTCGCCGCGCTCCTGGCCGCGTTTCTTCGCCGGTTCGACGTGCCGGTGGTCCTGCACGGACCGCTCGAGTCGCGATCGGGCCCGTCCGCCGCCTCGCTGCTGCGCGACCTCGGCGTGCTGCCCTGCGCGTCCCTGGCCGAAGGCGAGCGGGAGCTGCGCGAGCACGGCATCGCATTCGTTTCCCCCTCGCTCTTTTCGTCCGCGCTCGGGGACCTGCTCGCCCTTCGCGCCCGCCTGGGCACGCCGCTCGTCGCCCATCGCGCGGCGCTCGCATTCGACCCGGGTGGCATGGGCGCACTGCGCCTGGCGTTCGCCGCGCCGACGGCCTCGCCGGTTCGCATCCTGCCCTTCGTCCGGTCAACGGGGGGTGACGCGCTCCTCCTCGACTGGCCTGCGGACTCGGGGCCCGGCGATTTTTCGCGTCGTCCGCGCATCTCGCGATGGACGGGGGCCGCGGAAGAACCGTATTTCGATGCCGAGGGGGCTGGCAGTCCCCTGGCCTTGCCGACAGGCGTCGGCGAGCTCGTGCCGTGGATCCAGGCCGTCGCCGGACGCACCACGACCGCGCCGCTGCCCCTGGTGCACCTGGCGGCATCCTGTCTCGTGGCCACGGGCGCGGCCTCCGATTTCACCCAGGCGAAAGCCGTCGTCGCGTTGCAGTCGGGGCGGCTCGCGGCATGAAGCGTTAACCCCTTAAAAGTTAAAGGGATTTCGCCTTGTTGCGGCGCGTCAATCCGGGGCGGCTGTGCTAGAATCCGGCACGTTTTCCCTCCGGACGAAGGTGGCATCCCCCGTGAAAAATCCCTTCGATTCCCTGCTCGGCACGGTGATCCTCGGCGTGGCCCTCACCGCCGTCCTGTATCACCTCGTCCGTACGCTGGTGGCGCCGTGACGGCGGAATTCCTCCAGTTCGGCATCGGCCGCTGGGTGCACATTCTCGCGGGCATCCTGTGGGTCGGCCTGCTCTACTACTTCAATTTTGTCCAAGCCGACGCCCTCAAGGCCGCGCAGGCTGACGGTTCCGCGGCCGGCATCGCGAAGCACGTCGCGCCGCGGGCGCTTTTCTATTTCCGCTGGGCGGCGGTGGTCACCTGGCTCGCGGGCGCGATGATGCTCGGCGCCAAGCTCGACGACGCCTTCCTCTTCAAGGAAAAGGCCTACATCCCGATCGGCGTGGGCGCGTGGCTCGGCACGATCATGTTCTTCAACGTGTTCGCCCTCATCTGGCCGAACCAGAAGAAGATCCTGGGGCTCGTGCCTGCCACGGAAGGCGAAAAGGCCAAGGCGCGGCGCGTCGCGTTCCTCGCCTCGCGCGTGAACCTCATGCTCTCGATGCCGATGATCTTCTTCATGAGCGGCTCGGGCGGGCTCTTCCGCACGCCGTTCTTCCACTAGCGGTTCCGGGTGAACGTTCCGCCGGACGAGCCCTTCGTCGCCGTTCGCGTCTGGGACCTGCCCACGCGCTTTTTCCACTGGAGCCTCGCGCTCCTCGTCACGGCCAACGTCGTCACGGGGAAGTTCGATTCCGTGCTCGGTGCCTCGACGCTCGAATGGCACAAGCGCTTCGGGATCGCGATCCTCGCGCTCCTGGCCTTTCGTCTCGTCTGGGGCATCGTCGGCGGCACGCATGCGCGCTTCGCCACTTTCCTGCGCGGGCCGCGCGCGGTCGCGGCCTATGCGAAGTCGCTCGCCTCGCGTGGGTATGCCGTGAGCGTCGGCCACAACCCGATGGGCGGGTGGTCGGTCGTCGCCATGGTCGCCGCGCTCGGCGTGCAGGCGACGACGGGGCTCTTCCTCGTCCAGGAGGACTATGGCTTCACCGGGCCGCTCTCGCGCTTCGTGAGCGGCGCCTTCTCGAGCCGCATGGGCGCCATCCACGAGGCCAATTTCTGGGTGATCGCGGCGCTGGTCGCGATGCACCTCGCCGCGATCGTCGCGCACGGCGTGCTTTGGCGCGAGAACCTCGTGTCGGCCATGGTTTCGGGCGTGAAGCGGCTGCCCGCGCGTTTCGCCGGCACCGATGGTCGGGAGGGCGGGTGGTCCGGGCTGATCGCGTCCCTGGCGGTCGCCGCGGTGGTGGTCTCGGTTCTCGTGAAGCTGGGCTGAGTCCCGCTTCCGAATGCGAAAGGGCCGCCCGCGGGCGGCCCTCTTTCATTCCGGCTTGCCGGGGAGGCTAGTTGCGGAACTCCTTCGTGCGGAAGTCGTCGTGGCACGACTTGCATGCCTTGCCGACTTCGCCGACGGCCGCCTTGAAGCGGGCTTCGTCGCCCGCATTGGACGCCGCGAGGAGTTGCGCGGCGGCCTTCTGGGCGACTTCGGACGACTGCTTGAAGCGGGCGGCATCGCTCCAGATCTTCGGGTCCGCCTTCGTGGGCGCGCCCTTGTCCGTTCCGGGGCCATAGGCGTTGAAGGGCAGCGAGAGCAACGTGTCGACCAGCATCGCGTTCTTCTGTGCGACGGCGGCGTTGAACGGAGCCTTGCCCTGCGCCATCGCACCGAGCGGTCCCAGGGCGCGGCCCATGACGTTCATCACGGATTGACGGTACCGGATGTCGTCCTCGGGCTTCGACTGGGCCTGGGCCGTGCCGGTCACGAGTGCCGCGCAAGCGGCGAGGGAAAGAGCGAAACGGGTGCCGATGGGATTCATGGGAAGTTCTTCCTCTCGAGGGGGACGGATGTCGCGGCGAATTCGCGCCGACACCCGGATCAACAACCGACTCGGCGGGATTATTCCGGCTCAGGGTTTCGGCAGGCCCGTGACCTTGTCGCCCGGCTTGATCTTGCGCTCCGCGAACCAGCCGATGTTGGTCTCGACCGCGTAGCGCGCCGGGCCCTGGGCCGCGTGGGAATCGAGCGTCTTCGGCTGCATGTCCTCGATGTTGAGGATGCGCCCCTCGCCATCCAGGAAAGCGACGGATAGCGGGATGAGCGTGTTCATCATCCACATGGCGTGGTAGCCGGGCTCATCGAAAATGAAGAGCATGCCGTCGTTGCGGCCCATCTTCTCGCGGAACATGAGGCCGCGCGAACGCTGCTCGGGCGTCGAGACCACCTCGACCTTGAGCGCGTGGTTCGCCACCTTGACGGTGGCGACCGGCAGGGGCTTCGCGGGCGAGGCGTTCTGCGCACCCGCCGGAAGCGCGAGCGCGAGGGCGAATGCGGCGACCGCGGCGCGCAAGCCGGGGAACCGGGCGGATAGAATGGCGTCCAAGAACAGGATCTCCACAAGAAGTGCGCACGAAGGATAACGCATGAGGACCTCGATGCGCCGACTCGCCCCTGTGATTGCCCTTCTCGCGGCTGCCTGCGCGAGCACGCCGCCCAAGCCCGTCGAGGAAACGCCGGTGCAGGCCCGGGAGCGGCGCACCCAGGCCCCCCGTCCGCAATACAACCTCGCCGGCTACCCGCCCGCGGTCCGCGACGGCTACATCGACGGCTGCGAGAGCGCGAAGAAATCCGCCTACGCGCACAAGGACGAGAAGCGCTTCGCGGCCGACGGGCAGTACCGCATGGGGTGGAACGACGGCCTGTCGATCTGCTCGCGGCGCTAGTCGACGCTGCGCAGGACCCAGTCGGCGATCGCCTCGACGATCTCGGGCACTTCACCCACGGCGCTCGCGAGGGCGATGGGCACCCGCGGATGTTTCGCGCGGATCGCCTCGATCATCCGCGGCAGGTCGTGCTTGAGGTGGCCACCCTGCGCCATGAAGATCGGGAACACCGTGATGGCCGAGACGCCCCGGGTGGCGAGCGTATCCACGGCACCCTCCAGCGTGGGCTCCATGCGCTCGAGGAAGGCGAGTTCCACCGGAAACTCGGGGCGGCGAGCCCGCAGGCGCTCGCGCATGGCTTCGAACGGCCGGGCCCACTCGGGGTCGCGCGCGCCGTGGGCGAAGAGGACGATTCCCTGCACGGCTAGTGCTTGCCGGTCGAGCCGAAGCCGCCGGCGCCCCGGTCGCTTTCGTCGAACGATTCCACGATGTTGAGTTCGACCTGCAGCACCGGCACCACCACGAGCTGGGCGATGCGCTCGAGCGGGTTCACAACGAACGGCTCCTTGCCGCGGTTCCAGCACGAGACGAAGAGCTGGCCCTGGTAGTCCGAGTCGATGAGGCCGACGAGGTTGCCGAGCACGATGCCGTGCTTGTGGCCCAGCCCGGAGCGCGGAATGATCATCGCGGCATAGCCCGCGTCGCCGATGTGGATGGCGAGGCCCGTCGGCACGAGGAACGTGTCCCCTGGCGCGAGCGTGAGCGGCGCTTCGAGGCAGGCGCGCAGGTCGAGGCCGGCGGAGCCGCCGGTGGCGTAGGCCGGGAGATTGGCGCGAATGCGCTCGTCGAGGATCTTGACGTCGAGGGTCTTCATGACGGGCAGGGGCGAGCGCGGGCGGGGGCGGTTCAGGAAGCCTGCTGGAGCGGACGGACGGCGGCGTGCGGCGGGCGCGACGCCATGAGCCCGAGGGCGTGCGACAGGATCGCGGCGGCAACCTGCGCCTTGGCCGCGCGCGGCAGGGGATGGGCGCCGGCGTCGTCGTGGATCACCACCTCGTTGTCGTCGCGGCCGATGGCCTGTTGCACGAGATTGGCGACGATCATCGGGATGCCCTTGCGCTTGCGCTTGGCTTGCGCGTACTCGGCGAGATTCTCGCTTTCGGCCGCGAAGCCGACGCAGAAAGGTGCGCCCGGCCGCGCGGCCACGCGCGCGAGGATGTCGACGGTGGGCTCGAGGTCGATGCGCAGGGCCTCGTCGCTCTTCTTGATCTTCCTCGCCGAGGGGCGGGCGGGCGTGTAGTCGGCCACCGCCGCGACCGACAGGAAGAGGTCCGCTTCGCCGATCGAGGCCTCCACCGCGGCGAGCATCTCGGCCGCGCTGGTCACGGGCACGAAAATGACGCCCGCCGGCGGGGCAAGGGCGGTGGGGCCGGAGACGAGCGTCACCGCCGCGCCTTCCGCGAGGGCTTCCGCCGCGAGCGCATAACCCATCTTGCCCGAGCTGCGGTTGGTGATGCCGCGCACCGTGTCGATCGCCTCGAACGTGGGGCCGGCGGTGACCACCACTTTCCTTCCGGCGAGACGGCGAGGCGCGAAGTGCGAGAGGATCGCCTCGAGCAGCGCCTCCGGCTCGAGCATGCGGCCCATGCCCGTCTCGCCGCAGGCCTGGTCGCCCGCGGCGGGTCCGAGGATCGCGATGCCGTCGGCGCGCAGGCGCTCCACGTTTCGCTGCGTGGCCGGGTTGTCCCACATCTCGCGGTTCATGGCCGGAGCGACGATCAGCGGGCAGTTGCGGGCGAGGCACGTCGTGGATAGCAGGTCGTCCGCGAGACCGAGGGCGAGTTTCGCGAGGAAGTCGGCACTGGCGGGGGCGATCACGATCGCGTCCGCTTCGCGCGAGAGCTCGATGTGGGGCATGGCGTTCGGCACGCCCGCATCCCATGCGTCGAGGGCGACGGGGCGCCCCGTGAGTGCCTGGAATGTCGCGGTGCCGACGAAATGCGTGGCGGCTTCTGTCATCGCGACGCGCACCTCGACGTTGTTCTTCTGTAGCGCCCGCGCGAGCTCGGCCGCCTTGTAGGCGGCGATGCCCCCGGTGATCCCGAGCAGGATGCGGCGCTTCGCGGTTTCTTCCATCCAGCCATTCTAATGGAGAGGGAATTTCCCATGGCCCCGGTTTCCGGGCCGGCCCCCGAGCGCCCGCGCGAAAGGCTCGCGGCGCGCGGTCCCGCCGCCCTTTCGGACGCGGAACTCGTCGCGGTCCTGCTCGACAACGGCCGAGCCGGGCTCGCGGCGATCGATCTCTCGCGCGCCTTGCTCGAGCGGTTCGGCCGCCTGTCCGGGCTGATGGAGGCCTCGTCGAGCGATGTCGCCCGAGTGCGGGGCGTGGGCGAGGCGAGGGCGGCGCGCGTCGCCGCGGCGCGGGAGATGGCCCGGCGGGTGCTTGCCGAGCAGATGCAGGCGCGGGACAGCCTCGCTTCCCCCTCCGCCGTCCGCTCGTACCTGAGGCTTCGCCTTCAGCACCTGGGGCAAGAGGTCTTCTGGGTGGTCTTCCTCGATGCGCAGAACCGGGTCATCGCGGCCGAGGAACTCTTCCGCGGCACGCTCACCCAGACGAGCGTCTACCCGCGGGAGGTCGTCAAGCGAGCGCTCGCCCACAATGCCGCCGGGGTGATCCTGGCCCATAACCACCCGTCGGGGGTTGCGGAACCATCCTTTCAGGATCAGGCACTTACGCGCGCCCTGGCCGAGTCCCTGGCCCTGGTCGACGTGAAGGTGCTGGACCATTTCATCGTCGCGCCGGGGGCCGGGCTCTCCTTCGCGGAGCGGGGCCTCCTCTAGGGAAAATCCCAACGGAATCAGGTTGATCGGCAGGCCCGGGCTCGGCTATACTGTTTGGCTTTCCGCCACGGCTTTTCGTCGGCGGGCCATGGAGAGAACAATGTCTCGAGTCTGCCAGGTCACGGGCAAGGGCCCCATCGTGGGCAACCACGTGTCCCACGCCAACAACAAGACGAAGCGCCGCTACCTGCCCAACCTGCAGTATCGCAAGCTGTGGGTCGAGAGCGAGAACCGCTACGTCTCGATGCGCCTCACCAATGCCGGCCTTCGCCTCATCGACAAGAACGGGATCGACACCGCGCTTGCCGACATGCGCGCCCGCGGCATCAAGATCTAGGAACGGCCATGCGCGAAAAGATCAAGCTCGAGTCGTCCGCCGGCACCGGTCATTTCTACACGACCACCAAGAACAAGAAGACCAAGCCGGAAAAGCTGGAAATGAAGAAGTACGACCCGGTCGCCCGGAAGCACGTCGCCTACAAGGAAACGAAGCTCAAGTAGCCTCCCGTCCCTTGCTGGCCGGCATGAGCCCCGCCCTGGCGGGGCTTTTTGCTTTCAGGCCTTCGGATTCGCGTCGAAGGCGAGCGCACGCTGCGCGATGGCCTTCGTGAACCCGGCGAACAGGAACAGGTGCGCCGGAAACATCGCCCACCAGTAGGCGAGCCCCCAGATGCCGGCGGGATGCCAGTAGGCCGTGATGGCGATGCGCCGTTCGTCGGGCCCTGTCTCCTCGATCTCGAACTCGAGCACGCCGGCCCCGGGCGCCTTCATGCCGAAGACGAGCGTGAGCCTGCGCGCGGGCTCCATGCCCATGACGCGCCAGGAGTCGATCACGTCGCCGACGCGGACGTCGTCCGGGTCCCGGCGGCCGTAGTTGAGGCCGTTGCCGCCCACCATCCAGTCCATCACCTCCCGGATCCACCAGAGGAAGTTGTAGGCGTAATAGCGGTTCTCGCCCCCGATGGCCCGCACCACGCGCCACAGGGACCACGCGGTGGCGCTCGTGCGGAACTCGCCGCCGGCCTGCTTGGCGTAGTACCCGTAGTCGGCGCGGTACTCGCGGAAAACGAAGGCGCCCTCGGTCCAGCGCGCCACCACGGTGTGGCGGGCCTCGGCTTCCAGCGCGGCCTTCACCGCGTCGTCGAAGCCCAGCAGCGTCTGGGGAATGAGGCGGCGGATCGCCTCGTCGTTCGCGCCGAAATCGTGCTTGAGACCGCCGATGAGAGCGCGGGCGACGTTCGTGGGCACCGAGGTCACGAACCGCAGCCAGTAGGCCGAGAGCTCCGGCGTGAGCACGGGCACGGGAAGGATCCACGGTTCGCGCCGCCCCATGATGCGCGCGATCGCGCACATCATCGTGCGGTAGTCGAGCGTCTCCGGGCCCGCGCAATCGTAGATGCCGCCAACCATCTCGGGATGCAGCGACGCCTCGGCCAGGTAGTGCAGCAGGTTGCCCAGCGCGATGGGCGGGCTCTTCGCCTGCACCCACTTGGGCGTCACCATGACGGGCAGGTGAAGCACGAGGTCGCGCATCACCTCGAAGGCCGCCGATCCCGGACCGACGATGATGCCGGCGCGAATTTCCGTCACCGGCACGGGGTGCTGGCGAAGGCGTGCGCCGGTGTCGCGCCGCGAGAGGAGGTGCTCGGAGGTGGCGTCTTCCGGCACGAGGCCGCCGAGGTAGACGATGCGCTTCACGCCCGCGGCAGCCGCGGCCCGCCCGAAGTGGTCCGCGGCCTCGAGGTCGAGCGCGCCGAAGTTCCTGCCCGCCGCCATCGAATGGACGAGGTAGTAGGCGACGTCGATGCCCGCGAGAACGGTGGGGAGCGAGGCGGGGTCGAGCGCATCCGCCTCGGCGAGCTCGACGCCGCTCCAGGGTTTCGCCTCGAGCACCTTGCGATGGCGCGCCGTGGCGCGTACGCGCCAGCCCCGCGCGGCGAGCGCGGGAACGAGGTGGCTTCCGATGTAGCCGCTCGCCCCGAAGACGAGGGCCGTGCCCGGCGAGGCGGACGGCCCGGGCGCAGTCACGCTCAGGCGGCGGCGTAGCGGCGAAGGCGCCGGGAGAATTCGGCCAGGGCCTCGATGCCGCTGGCCTCGGCGCGGTCGCACCAATCGCGCAGCTGCTGCACGAGCTGGTCCGTGGAGAGCGTCGAGCGCTCCCACGTGCGCTGGAGTTCCTCGCGCATGCGGTAGAGCGTCGCGAGGCGCGGGCTCGTGGCGAGCGCGCGCTCGACCGCTTCGCGCTCGGCCTCGGCCGAGGGCGCGACGCCCTTGGTGATCGAACGGCGCAGGCGGCGGGCGGCGGCGCCGTCGGCGAATATCTGCTTCTCGCGCAGCTTCGCCACTTCCTCGTTCCAGGCGAGCTTCATCGACTTGGCGTACTTGGCGAGGACCTCGTAGCGGTTGGTCGCCACGGCCTCGAGCGTCTGCGCGTCCACGACCGACTTGGTCGGGTCGAGCCGGACGCGCGGGGGCAGCTTCTTGGCGCGGGCGAGGCCCAGCAGCGAAAGCGTGCGGATGTAGAACCACCCCAGGTCGAACTCGTACCACTGCACCGAGAACTTGGCGGAGGTGGGGAAGGCGTGGTGATTGTTGTGCAGTTCCTCGCCGCCGATCCACGCGGCGATGGGAACGATGTTGGTGCTCGCGTCCACGGTCTGGAACTTGCGGTAGCCCCAGAAGTGGCCGATGCCGTTGATGACGCCGGCCGCCCAGAACGGGATCCAGGCCATCTGGATGCCGAACATCAGCAGGCCCGGCACGAGGCCGAAGAGGGCGATATCGACCGACGCCATCAACACGACGCCCAGCTTGTGCCAGGGGGTGTAGAGGTTGCGCTCGATCCAGTCGTCCGGCGTGCCGTGCCCGTAGCGGGACATCGTCTCGGGGTTGTGCGACTCCTTCACGTAGAGCGTGACGCCCGTGAAGAGAACGCGGTTGATGCCGAGCACCTGCGGGCTGTGCGGGTCGTCGACCGTCTCGCACTTGGCGTGGTGCTTGCGGTGGATCGCGGCCCATTCCTTGGTGACCATGCCCGTGGTGAGCCACATCCAGAGCCGGAAGAAGTGGCTCACGATCGGGTGCAGGTCCAGCGCCCGGTGCGCCTGGCAGCGGTGCAGGTAGAGCGTGACCCCGGCGATGGTGATCTGCACCAGGACGAGGAGCGCGAGCAGGTCGCCCCACCAGGGGAGGTTCAGCAGGCCTTGGAACATGTGTGGGGCGCCCTCGTGCGGTCCCGCTCCCGGTCGGAGGGGCCCGTCGTGGTTTGTTGTAGGAGCGCCGATTTTACCGCACTTGCCCCCGGCGCCGGTTGGCGGAAGTCAAAGCCCTTGAAAAACAAGGGTTTTCAGGGCGCCACGGAACCCGTCACGACCGTGACATCCCGCTTCGGGAAGGGGATTTCGATGCCTTCGGCCCGGAAGGCTTCCAGGGCGCCGCGAAGCACCTCCCCGCGAAGGGTCGACTGGCCCTGGTCCGGGTCGGCGATCCAGAAGCCCAGTTCGACATCGATGCCGTTGTCGCCCAACGCCGAAATCCAGGCGGCCGGGGGCGGCTCGGCCAGCACCCGGGCCTGCGACTTGGCGCAATCGGTGAGGATCGCGTAGACGCGGTCGATGTCCGAGTCGTATCCCACGCTCACCTTCACCTTGATGAACATCTTCGGATCGGTGAAGGAGTGGTTGGTGACGCTCTGGGTGATGAGCGTCTCGTTGGGGAGGATGGATTCGGTCCCGTCGAGGCTGCGGATGACGGTGTAGCGCGATTCGATCGCCTTCACGACGCCGTGCCGGTTGTCGATGGTGACCAGGTCGCCGATGCGCACGGAGCGGTCCAGCAGGATGATGAAGCCGCTCACGTAGTTGCTCGCGATCTTCTGAAGGCCCAGGCCCACCCCCGCGCCGAGGGCGCCGCTGAAGACCGCCAGTGCCGTGAGGTCGATGCCGACGATCGGCAGCGCCACGAGGATCGCGAGGAGGAAAGCGAGGGCGCGCACCACCTTGGCGATGACGACGCGCGTCGACAGCTCGATCGATTCCGCCGAGAGCAGGCGTCCCTCGACGAGGCTCGCGAGCCAAAGCGTGATGGCGAGCGTCACGGCCACGGAAGTGAGTCCCTGCAGGACGAGCAGCAGGGAGATGCGCTGCTTGCCCGCCGTGAACCCGACGGAATCGAGGGCTTCCCACACCTCCGGCAGCAGGCCCGTGAAGTGCAGCGCGAAGCCGACCCAGATGGCGATGGCGATCGTGCGCTCCGACCCCCGGCGGAAGGAGCCCTGCGGCAGCACGTGGCGCAGCACGTACACCGTGAAGCGGATGATCGCGAAAGCGGCGATGAGGCCGATGGCGACGTCGATGAAGTGCGTCGCGTACGACTTGCGCACGACGAGGCGCGCGGCCCACATGGCGGCCAGGGCGACGAGCGGGTTGGCGACGCGCTCGAAGCCGCCCTCGCCGAAGGCCCACACCCCGCGGTCGGCCACGCGCCGGCGAAGCGCGTTGCCCACGAACCAGCCCAGGGCGAGGCCGGTCGCGATCACGCCCGCCTGGACGAGCGTGGCGGTGCCGGAGAGCTGGGTGGCGACGGCTTCGAGGGTTTTTTCGAGGGGGCTCATGCGGCGCTCATTGTAACCGCGAGGATGCGTCGCGATGGCGCTCGAAGTCGGCCAGGAACTTCGCGACCACCTCCCGGCTTTCGATGACGACGAGATTCTCGGCGTTGCGGTCCTGGGCGGCCTGCGTGAAGTTGAAACTGCCGGTGAGCACCGTCGCCCCGGAGGCGCCGGCATCGACGATGACCACCTTGTGGTGGAATGCCGCGAGCCCGTCGCGCAGCCAGATTCGCACGCCCGCCCGGTCCAGTTCGCGAAGGCGCGGCAGGCCGCCGGCCTGGTACTGCGAGGCGTCCGCGACGAGTTCGACGGCGACGCCACGCTTCGCGGCGCGGGCGAGAGCCGCGGCGATGCGGCGATGGGTGAAGAGGTAGGCGGCGACGTGCAGGGAGCGCCGGGCCGCGTCGATGCGCGAGGTCACCACGCGGTCGACTTCGTCGCCGGGCGTGAAGTACGACTCCACGCGGGCGTTGGGGGCGGCGCGGCCTTCCGGGCGTGCCGCCGAGGGGGATGCGGCTTGCACCGTGAAGGCGAAAGCGAGGACGAGAAGCGCAGCCCTCACGCGCCGCGCTGGAGGACGGCGGCGAAGAACCCGTCGGTGTCGTGCTTCACGGGCGAGAGCGCCAGGTAGCGGTCGCAACCCGGGATGACGATGCCCTGCCGCCCGAGCACTTCACCCACGGGCAGGAGCGAGAAATCCGGGTGCGCGGCGAGGAACCTTTCCACGATGGTTTCGTTCTCCTCCGCGAGCAGGCTGCAGGTGCCGTACACGAGGCGCCCGCCGGCCTTGAGGAGCGAAGCGCCCGCCTCGAGGATGGCGAACTGCTTGGCGTTCAGTTCCGCGAGGCTCTGTTCGCTCTGGCGGCTTTTCAGGTCGGGGTTGCGGCGAAGCGTCCCCAGGCCCGTGCACGGCGCATCGACGAGCACGCGGTCGATCTTGCCGCGAAGGCGCTTCACTTTCGCGTCGTTCTCGCCCTCGATGCGCTGGGGGTGCACGTTGGACAGGCCCGAACGGCGAAGGCGCGGCGTGAGGTTGGCGAGGCGCTTGTCCGACACGTCGAAGGCGTAGAGCCGGCCCTGGGAATTCATCGCGGCGCCCAGTTGCAGCGTCTTGCCGCCGGCGCCCGCGCAGAAGTCGACGACCATGTCGGTGCGACGCGGCTCGACGAGCAGGCCCAGGAGCTGGCTGCCCTCGTCCTGCACCTCGACGGCGCCGGCGAGGAACATCGGGTGCCGGTTGAGGGCGATCTTCTCCTTCAGGCGAACGCCGAGGGGCGAGTAGCGCGTGGGCGCGGCCTCGATGCCGTCGGCTTCCAGGCGCGCGAGCACCGCGTCGCGAGGCGCCTGCAACGTGTTCACCCTCAGGTCGAGGGGCGCGGGGCTCGCGAGGCTCCGCGCGAGGGCGAGGATCTCCGTGTCCGAGAAACGGGTGCGAAGGCGCTCCACGACCCAGTCGGGCAGGTCCGCGCGCACGGCGAAGGGCAACTGGTCGAGATCGCGTGCCTTCAGCGCGACGAGCCAGGTGTGCTCCTCGGCCTTGAGCACCGGTTCGAGCGGCCCCACGCCGTACCCCTGGAACCGGACCAGCGAGGCGAGGGCGAGCTCGCGCGGCGAAGCCGAAGGCGTCACGGCTTCCAGTACGCGGCGATGGCGCAGCACGGTGTAGACGGTGTCCGCCACGAGCGCGCGATCGCGCGCGCCGAGCTGGCGGTGGTCCCGGAAGTAGAACTTGAGCACGACGTCGGCGGGGGAGCGTGAGGGAAGGACGGCAACCAGGGCACCGCGGATGGCGTCGAGCTGGTTGCGGGAGAGTGAACCGATCATTTCGAGGACCCCGTGACGGAGGTGGCCGTCTGTTCGACCATCAATCGGCCGCGGGCCACCGGGTAGCGCAGCTTGACGGGCAGGTAATGCTGGTCGACGCCGAGCCACACGTCGACGGCCTCTTCGGGCCGGGAACCTTCATGGCGCAGGTGCAGCGTCTTCGCCTTGCCGAAGGGCAGGTCGAGTTCCTCCGGCCCCACGACGTTCAGCCGGTATTCGTACAGGCGCCGTTGCGTGTAGACGCGAAGCGGCGTGCCGTCGCGGGCGGGCGGCAGGTGCGCCAGCTGGAAGATCATCGAAAGCCAATCGACGGTGGAATCGGCCAGCACGCCCTTGCGCTTCGCGAAGCCCCGGCGGAACTCGATCGTGCGGGCGTCCCAGTCGAACGCGAGGCCTTCCTCCGGGGTGTCACCTCGGCGTTCCGTGAACCGGTCGGGGCGAAGTCCCTCGGGGGTCACCGTGCCGCTCGATTCCTGCGTGATGCGGCCCTCGAGGAACAGCGTGAAGAAGCCGCTCGCCTCGGCCGTGCCGCTGATCTCGTAGCGGTCGCCGTCGCGCGTCCACGTGTACTCCGCCTGGCCTTCGACGAGCGAGGAGGTGAGCGCGTAGTTGATGGTGAGGCGGGAGGGGAGCGAATCGGCGCGGAAGACTGGATCCGTCGTCACCGGCACGGCCGGTTGCGCCAGCGCGACGACCTCGGGCTTCGGCGGCTCGGGGGCGGGCTCGATGGGGGGCTGCGGCGCTTCGGCCATCGGCAGCTCCTCGGCGAGAGGCTCGGCGGGCGCAGGCTGCGCGTCGGCAAGCAGGGCGACGGTTTCCTCCGGGCGGACTTCGTTCTTCGGCTTCGCCCGGGGGCGCGGCTTCGGGGCGGCCGCCGGGACGGGCGCCGCGGTGACGGGGGCCGAAGGCATGGCAGCCTCCAGCGTCGCGGAATACGCGACGGACGCGAGCTCCGGCTCGCCATCGTCCCCGAGCTGCGCGCGGTAACCCACCACGAGCGCGCCATGCAGCAGCGCCGAGGCGGCGAGCGCGAAGGCGACGGGGCGGTGGGCGGCGGGCAGGGAGGGCATGGCTAGCGGGTGACGAGGCTCACGAGTTGCTGGTCGAGTTTCAGCCCCTTCGAGTCCACGAAGACGACGCGCACGGGGAGGTTGAATCGGTCCCTTCGCGAGCCAGAGTTGCGCCTGCGAATCGTCCGGCGCGTCCAGCACGCGCTCGAAGGGGACGGTGGCGAAGTCGCCCGCCGGGGTGGTGAGGCGGGGCTCGTCCACCTTGCGGTAGGTGTAGTGCTCCACCTTGCGGCCGTTGGACATGGGAATGCGCACCTCGTTCGCTCGCGTCGAGACGTTCATGAACTGGTACATGACCGACAGGCGGTCCTGGGTGCCCGCGGGCAGGTGCTCGGTGTGTTCTTCGCCCCGGTACTCCGAGCGCAGGCGCGAAGCGGGCCAGTCGAAATCCGCGTGGATGTCCCGGCTCGCGTCGCGAGCGCGGCGCTGCTCGAAGCGCAGCGGCACGAGGCCGCCGGGGCCGACCCTTCCCTCGCTGCGGAGCGTGACCGTGTCGTCCAGGAAGAGCTTGAGGGGGCCTTCGGCGCGGGTGACGCTTTCGATGCGGTAGGTGTCGCCCTCGCGGACGAAGGTCTCCTTCACCCGGCCCACGACCATGCCGCCCGAGGTGATGCGGTACTCGGCCTCCACGTGGCCGGGCAGGGCGGCCGCCGGCAGGGCGAGGGCGACGGCGAGCGAGGCGAAGGCGAGTCTCATGGCGAGTCCCGGGGGGAAAGGATCCAGTCCCCCTCAACGCCCGAACCCTCCACGCGGACGACATCGTCGGAGATGAACCGGACCCGGCCCTCGGCGATCCAGCGCGCCGCCTGCGGGTAGAGGCGATGCTCCTGCGCGAGCACGCGGGCCGCCAGCGAGTCTTCCGTGTCGTCGGCCAGCACCGGGACGGCGGCCTGGGCGAGGATCGGGCCGTGGTCGAGCTCGGGCGTGACGAAGTGCACCGTCGCGCCGTGGAGCTTCACGCCGGCCTCGATCGCGCGCCGGTGCGTGTGCAATCCGGTGAAGCACGGCAGCAGCGACGGGTGGATGTTCACCAGGCGGCGCGGAAAGCGGCGGATGAAGCCCTCGGTGAGGATGCGCATGAAGCCGGCGAGGAAGATGTAGTCGGGGCGGAAGGAATCGATTTGCGCGGCGAGCGCCGCGTCGAACGATTCCCTCGACGCAAAGGCCTTGTGGTCGAGCGCACGCGTCGCGAGGCCCTGTTGCGCGGCCCACGCGAGTCCCGCGGCGTCGGGCCGGTTCGACACGACGCCGGTGAAGTCGATGCCCGGCTTCGACTCGACGAGGGCGCGCATGTTGCTGCCGCGCCCGGAGATGAGGATGACGGCGGTGGTCATTGGGTGGATGGCGCCGGAGACGCGCCGCCCGGGCTAGACGACGACGGTGGGCGCGTCGACGCTCGCGCGAGGCACGATCGAGCCGACTTGCGCGGCCTGCACGCCCTGCGAGGCGAGCATCGCGACGGCGGAGGCGGCGTCCGCGGCCGACACCACGAGCACCATGCCGATGCCGCAATTGAAGGTGCGGTGCATCTCGGCCTCGGGCACGCGGCCCTTGTCCTGGAGCCAGTCGAAGACGGCCGGGCGCACCCACCGCGACTTCTCGAGGCGCGCGGCGCAGGTCTCGGGCAGGACGCGAGGCACGTTCTCCACGAGGCCGCCGCCGGTGATGTGCGCGACGCCCCTCACGGCGATCTTCTCCATCACCGCCAGCACGGGCTTCACGTAGATGCGCGTGGGCTCGAGGAGCGCCTCGCCCAGGGTGCGGCCGTCGAAGGGCTCGTCGAGCGAGGCCTCCGACACGGCGAGGATCTTGCGCACGAGGGAATAGCCGTTCGAGTGCGGGCCGCTCGAGGCCAGGCCGATCACCGCGTCGCCCGGGGCGATGGACTTGCCGTCGATGATGCGGTCCTTCTCGACGAGGCCCACCGCGAAGCCCGCGAGATCGTATTCGTTGGGGTCGTACATGCCCGGCATCTCGGCCGTCTCGCCGCCGATGAGGGCGCAGCCCGCCTGCTCGCAGCCGAGCGCGACGCCCTTCACGACGTCCGCCGCGATGTCCACGTGCAGCTTGCCGCAGGCGAAGTAGTCGAGGAAGAACACCGGCTCGGCGCCGGTGACGAGGATGTCGTTCACGCTCATCGCCACCAGGTCGATGCCGATGGTGTCGTGCTTCTTCATCCGGAAGGCGAGCTTGAGCTTGGTGCCCACGCCGTCGGTGCCGGAGACCATGACCGGATTCGCGTACTTCTTCGAGACCTCGACCAGCGCGCCGAAGCCGCCGATGCCGCCGAGCACCTCGGGGCGCATCGTGCGCCTGGCGAAGGGCTTGATGCGCTCGACGAGTTCGTCGCCCGCGTCGATGTCGACGCCGGCATCGCGGTAGGTGAGGGAGGTCGGGGTGGTGGTCACGGGGGAAGTCCGCAGGAAATCTCAGGACGAAATTCTACCGCATCGCCCCCGGGGACGCCGGTGTAAGGACGCTCCGGCCGCCGCGACAGACCGCCCGCAAGCACCCTTTCCAACCCCGTCACCCCAGGAGATTCGCCATGATCCGCATCGCCCGCACGCTCGCCATCGCCTCGATCGCCGCCTCTTCCGCCTTCTTCCTGCCCGCGGCCCACGCCGACGCCCTGAATCCCGACGCCTTCGTGAAGATGTGCGACACGGACAAGGACGGCATGGTGTCGAAGGCCGAGGTCATGAAGCACGTCGAGAAGATGTTCGACAAGATGGACACGAAGAAGATGGGCAAGCTCGACAAGAAGCAGATCGAGGAATTCCTGAAGGCCTTCAACATGCTCGCGGCGGGCTGACGCCACGCCGGCAACCGGCCCGCTCCGGGCCGCCGGTGGTAAGCTTCAGGCGCCATGCCGAGCGATGCCACCTGCGACCCGCGATCCGTCGAAGTCGAGACCCACCGGTCCTACCTCGTGCACTACGCGCTCGCCAAGCTGCGCGACCGCGACGAGGCCGAGGAAGTGGTGCAGGAAGCCCTCGTCGCCGCCCTCGAGTCGCTGCCGGAATTCCGGGGCGACTCGAGCCTTCGTACCTGGCTCACTTCCATCCTGCGGTTCAAGATCGCGGACCACCAGCGCCGCGCGGTCCGGGACCGGCAGGTCTTCGAGACACCGCCGGACGAGGCGCCGGGCGACGAATCCTGGCTCGATGCCCAGTTCGACGACACCGGCCACTGGCGCGAATCGCCGAAGGCCTGGCTCGATCCGGCCACCGCCCTCGAGCAACGGGATTTCTGGGCGGTGTTCGAGCGCTGCCTGGGCCGGCTGCCCCCGCAGGGCGGGCGCGTCTTCTTCCAGCGCGAGGTGATCGGCGAGGAGACGAAAGCCATCTGCGCGGCCGAGGGAATCACCGAGAGCAACTGCTGGGTGCTGCTGCACCGGGCCCGCAATTCCCTGCGCGCCTGCCTCGAAGCGAACTGGTTCGGATCGGAGGGAACCCATGGCCGATGAAGTCGAACTGAGCTGCCGTGAAGCCGCCCGCCTGATTTCCATCACCTTCGAGCGCGTGCTCACGGAGGAGGAGTCGGTGCAGCTCAAGTTCCACCTGGGCGATTGCGACGACTGCCAGCACTACGAGGTGCAGCTGAAGTTCCTGCACGAGGCCGCGGCGCGCTACCGGCGCTAGGCGTCCCCGCTGCCCTTCATCGCGGGCAGGTTCGCCTTGGCGAACTCGAGCATGCGCTCGATCGATTTCTTCGCGCGAAGGCCGATCGCCGGGTCGACCGTCACTTCCTTCGCCGGGTTGTCCAGCACGGCGGCGAGCGAGTGCAGGCCGTTCATCGCCATCCACGGGCAATGCGCGCAGCTCTGGCAGGTGGCGCCCTTGCCTGCGGTGGGCGCCTCGATGAAGGTGACGCCCGGCAGCTTCTTCTTCATCTGGTGGATGATGCCGCCGTCGGTCGCGACGATGTATTCCTTCGCGCCCAGGCGGACGGCCGCCTGGATGATGCCGGTGGTGGAGCCCACGGCGTCGGCAAGGGCGATGACGCCCGCGGGCGATTCCGGGTGCACGAGCACCTTCGCCCCCGGGTGCTTCGCCTTGAGCTCCTCGAGCTGCTGCGCCTTGAACTCGTCGTGCACGACGCACGCGGCGTTCCAGAGCAGCATGTCCGCGCCCGTCACCTTCTGGATGTAGGCCCCCAGGTGCTTGTCCGGCGCGAAGAGGATCTTCTTTCCCTGCGCGTGCAGGTGGCCCACGATCTTCTCGGCGATGGAGGAAGTGACCATCCAGTCGGCGCGCGCCTTCACGGCGGCGCTGGTATTGGCGTAGACGACCACCACGCGGTCCGGGTGCGCGTCGCAGAACGCCGAGAACGCCTCCGCCGGGCAGGCGAGGTCCAGCGAGCACTCCGCCGCGAGATCGGGCATGAGGACCCGCTTCTCGGGGTTCAGGATCTTGGCCGTCTCGCCCATGAAGCGAACGCCGGCCACGACGATCGTCTTCGCCGGGTGGTCGCGGCCGAAGCGCGCCATCTCGAGGGAATCGGAGACGGTGCCGCCGGTTTCCTCGGCGAGGTCCTGCAGGTCCGGGTGGACGTAGTAGTGCGCGACCAGCACGGCGTCGAGGGCCTTCAGGCGCTCCTTGATTCGCGCGACGAGGGCGGGCTTCTCCTGGGCAGTGGCATGGTGCGGCGGCTTGGCGGGCGCGATGCCAAAGGCGCCGTCGAAGCGTTCGAAGCGGATCTGGATGGGAGCGACGACGGCCATGGTTCTTCCTCTCGAAGGCATCGATTCTGCCACAGGGACCGGCCCCCTCCCGCGTGCTAACATTTCGTCTTGCAGGGCGTTCCGGCGGTTTCACTCGCGCCGGGGCGCGCCCGGGCCAAGCCGGGCGGCGGAACGATCCGCCGCGGCGCCGGCCCGTGGAGACCCCCATGAGGCAGCTCCTCCTCGACATCACCCAGGCCCCCTCGCCCTCGTTCGAGAACTTCGTTCCCGGCCGCAACGCCGAGGCGCTGGCCGCCTTGCGCGCGGCCGCGGCCGACCGCCTGGCCGAGCGCGTCGTGTACCTGTGGGGGGAATCCGGCGCCGGCCGCAGCCACCTGGCGCGCGCCTTCACGGCCGCCCGTCCCGGCGCGCGCCTCGTGACCGGAGCGGGCTACGACGGCGATCCGGCCGGGACCCTGGTCGTCGACGACGTCGAGGGCCTTCCCGAACCCCGGCAGGTGACGCTCTTCAACGCCTTCAACGAGCGATCGCACGCGCTCATCGTCGTCACGGCCGGCGCGGCGCCCAAGGACGTCGCGCTTCGCCGCGACCTCGCCACGCGCCTCGCCACCGGCCTCACCTACCGCCTCCTCGCCCTCACGGACGAGGAAAAGCGCGAGGCCCTCCACGCCCATGCCCGCGCCCGCGGCTTCGCCCTCTCGGACGAGGTGGCCTCGTACCTGCTCACGCACGCGCGGCGCGACATGCCCTCGCTCATCCGCGCCCTCGACGCGCTCGACCGCCACTCCGTGGAAACGGGTCGCCCGATCACGGTGCCTCTCCTCAAGGCGGCCCTCCAACCCGAACTGACCGGCACCGCGCCGGAAGCCTCCCGATGAAACTCGCGCTTTTCGACCTGGACAACACGCTTCTCGACGGCGACAGCGACTACTGCTGGGCGCAATACCTCATCGAGCGCGGCGTTCTCGAGCGCGCGGAATTCGAGAAGAAGAACGACTGGTTCTACCACCACTACAAGCAGGGCACCCTCGACATCCACGAGTACCTCGCCTTCCAGCTGCGCCCCATCGCCGGCCGTCCGCGCGAGGAGATAGACGCCTGGCACCGCGACTTCATGGAGAAGAAGATCCGTCCCATCGTGCACGCGAAGACGCCGGCCCTCCTCGCGGCCCACCACGGCGCGCTCCGGGCCATCGTCACGGCCACCAACCGCTTCATCACCGCGCCCATCGCCGTGCACCTGGGCGTGGACCACCTCATCGCGTGCGACGTGGAGGAGGGGCCCGACGGCCGCCTCACCGGACGCGCGGTGGGCACGCCCTCCTTCCGCGAGGGCAAGATCACCCGGCTCGAGGAATGGCTCGCGGGCCTGGGCCACCGGCTGGGGGATTTCGAGGAAAGCTGGTTCTACAGCGATTCCCTCAACGACCTGCCGCTCCTCGAGAAGGTCACGAACCCCGTCGCCGTCGATCCCGACCCCACGCTCGAACGCCAGGCCCGCGACCGCGGCTGGCCCATCCTGAGGCTGCGCGCATGATCACCAACTTCATCAATCGCGTCTTCGGGCGCGGCAAGCGCAAGACGGCTCCCGACAAGCCCGTCATCTGGGGGCCGGACCGCCACCCCATCCGCAAGGAGCTCATCAGCCGCGGCGCCCGCAAGACGTGCGAGGAGCTGCAGCGCGCGGGCCACACGGCCTTCGTCGTCGGCGGCGCCGTGCGCGACCTGCTGCTCGGCATGCGCCCGAAGGACTTCGACGTGGCCACCAGCGCCCATCCGGACGAGGTGCGCGCCCTTTTCCGCCGCTCGCGCATCATCGGCCGGCGCTTCCAGATCGTGCACGTGATGTGGGGGGCGGAGACGGTCGAGACCTCCACGTACCGCGCCCACTTCACCGTGAAGGACCCGGAGGGCGACGAGGACGCGCCGAAGAAGGACAAGCAGGACGAGCACGGCCGCGTCCTCTCGGACAACGTGTTCGGCACCCAGGCCGAGGACGCCGTGCGCCGCGACTTCACGGTGAACGCGCTCTTCTACGACCCGGTGAAGGAGGAAGTCTGGGACTTCCAGCACGGCCTGAAGGACCTCGAGGCGAAGAAGCTCGTGATGATCGGCGACCCGGCCACGCGCTACCGCGAAGACCCGGTGCGCATGCTCCGCGCGGCGCGCCTGTCCGCGAAGCTCGGCCTCACCATCGACCCGGCGACGGCCACGCCGATCCGCGAGTTGAAGCACCTGCTCGAGAACGTGCCCCAGGCGCGGCTCTTCGAGGAGATCCTGAAGCTCCTGCTTTCCGGCAACGCCGTCGCTTGCGTGCAGCGGCTACGCGAGCTCGACCTGCACCACGGGCTCCTGCCGCTTCTGGACGATGCCCTCGACGATCCGCATACCGGCCCCTTCGCGATGGCGGCCCTCAAGGCGACGGACGAGCGG
Source organism: Betaproteobacteria bacterium (assembly GCA_016711875.1). GTDB lineage: Bacteria > Pseudomonadota > Gammaproteobacteria > Burkholderiales > Usitatibacteraceae > FEB-7. Next base: position 136,462 of record JADJSD010000023.1, read on the forward strand.
CTTCGCGCCGACCGCCCCGTCTCGCCGGCCTTCCTGCTGGCCGCGCTCCTCTGGGGCCGCGTCGAGCGCCGCTGGAAGCACTACGAGGAGAAAGGACAGCCGCCCTCGCCCGCCCTGCACGCGGCGATGCACGATGCCCTCGACGCCCAGCGGGGCACGCTCGCCATCCCGCGCCGGTTCGACGCCACCATGAAGGAACTGTGGCTGCTGCAGCCGCGGTTCCTGCAGCGCGGCGGCACGCGGCCCTTCCGGCTTCTCGAGCACCCGAAGTTCCGCGCCGCGTTCGACTTCTTCGAGCTGCGGGCGCAGGCGGGCGACGCCCCGCTCGAGGCCGCCGAATGGTGGGCCCGCTTCCAGGACGTGGAGGGCGGCGAGCGCGAGCGCATGCTGCACGCCGACGACGGCCCGAAGAAGAAGCGCCGCCGCCGCGGCAAGCGCCGCCCCGCGGGGGAAGGCGGGCCCGATGCGGCGCCGGAATCCGGCGAATGACCCCGCGGCGGGCCGTCGTGGCGCTCGGCAGCAACCTCCAGGATCCCCGGGCGCAGGTGCGCCGCGCCTTCGGGGAACTCGGCGGCCTGCCCGGCACGCGCGTGCTCGCCCGCTCCTCGCTCTGGGAGACGGCGCCGGTCGGCTACGCGGACCAGCCCGCCTTCGTGAACGCCTGCGCCCTGGTGGAAACGACGCTCCCGCCCCGCCGGCTCCTCGACGGGCTCCTCGCCATCGAGCGCGCCCACGGCCGCGTGCGGGACATTCCCAACGGCCCGCGCACGCTGGATCTCGACATCGTCCTCTACGGCGAATCGGCCCATCACGAGGACGGGCTCACCCTCCCGCACCCGCGCGCCCACGAGCGGGCCTTCGTCCTCGCGCCTTTGCTCGAGGTCTGGCCCGATGCGATCATTCCGGGGCTGGGCGCGGCTTCGCAATACCGGGAACGCGTGGCGGGGCAGGCGATCGAAAGGCTTCCGGACACCCCATGAAGCATCGCTACATCGTCGTGGAGGGCCCCATCGGATGCGGCAAGACCAGCCTCGCGAAGCTGCTCGCCCGGCGCCTGGGCGCCGCGACGCTCCTCGAGCAGCCGGAGGCGAATCCCTTCCTGCCGCTCTTCTACCGCGACATGCGGCGCCACGCGCTCGCGACGCAGCTCTTCTTCCTCTTCCAGCGCGTGCAGCAGCTCGAGGGCCTGCGCCAGCCGGATCTCTTCGGCAAGCCCACGGTGTCCGACTTCGCCCTGCAGAAGGATCCGCTCTTCGCCCGCCTCACGCTCGACGACAACGAGTTCGGCCTCTACAGCCGCATCTACGGGCACGTGAAGCCGCAGGCGCCCGTGCCCGACCTCGTCATCTACCTGCAGGCCTCGGTGGACACGCTGCTCGACCGGGTGCGCCGCCGCGGCGTGCCCTCGGAATCCGGGATCCCGGAGGACTACCTGCGGGCCCTCTCGGACAGCTACACGCGCTACTTCTACAACTACGACGAGAGCGCGCTGCTCATCGTGAACAGCGAACGCCTCAACTTCGTGGACGTGCCGGACCACTTCGACCTGCTCGTGGAGCGGGTGAAGACGATCCGGGGCGGCCGCGAGTTCTTCAACAAGGCCTAGGACACCCGCCATGAGAGTGACGATCCCCAAGCTGCAGGAGCGCGCCCGCGCGGGCGAGAAGCTCGCGATGCTCACCTGCTACGACGCGAGCTTCGCCGCGACGAGCGACGCGGCCGGCGTCGACATCCTGCTCATCGGCGATTCGCTGGGCATGGTGATCCAGGGGCACGATTCCACGCTCCCCGTCACGATGGACGAGACGGAATATCACGTGCGCTGCGTCGTGCGCGGTTCGCAGAACGCGTTCGTGCTGGCGGACATGCCCTTCGGCAGCTTCCAGGAATCGCCGCCGCAGGCCTTCCGCAACGCCGCGCGCCTCATGGCCGCCGGGGCGCAGATGGTGAAGCTCGAGGGCGGCGCGACGATGGTCGAGACGACGCGCTTCCTCGTCGAGCGCGGCATCCCCGTGTGCGCGCACATCGGGCTCACGCCGCAGTCGGTGAACACGCTGGGCGGCTATCGCGTCCAGGGCAAGTCGGACGATGCGGCATCGCGGCTGGTCGCGGACGCGAAGGCGCTCGAGGCGGCCGGTGCGGCGCTGGTGCTGATGGAGGCCATGCCGGCGGCGGTGGCGAAGCGCGTGACGGAATCGCTCTCGGTGCCCACCATCGGCATCGGAGCCGGGGTGGACGTGGGCGGGCAGGTGCTCGTCGTCTACGACATGCTCGACATCTTCCCGGGACGCAAGGCTCGGTTCGTGAAGAACTTCATGGCGGGGCAGCCTTCGGTGAAGGCGGCGATCGAAGCTTATGTTCGCGAGGTCAAGGCGAAGACGTTTCCCGGCCCGGAGCATTGCTTCTGAGCGTGATGCGGGCAAAAGGCGAAGGACGCCGATGGCCGCCGATGGGTACGCCGATGGCCGCCGATAACAGCGAGACGAGATAGAAGCATGGATGTCGTGCACACCGTTGCAGAACTGAGAACCCGGCTCGCGAAAGAGCCCTCCATCGCCTTCGTCCCCACGATGGGCAACCTGCACGCCGGCCACCTCGCCCTCGTCGAGGAAGCGAAAAGGCACGGCACCTGCATCGTCGCCTCCCTCTTCGTGAACCGCCTGCAGTTCGAGCCCGGCGGCGACTTCGACCGCTACCCGCGCACGCTGGAGGACGACTGCGCCAGGCTCGCCGCCGCCGGCTGCCACGTCGCCTTCGCGCCGCAGGAGAAGGAGCTCTACCCGTCCGCGCAGGAGATCGTGCTCTCGCCGCCGCTCGCGGCCGCCCAGCTCTGCGGCGACTTCCGTCCCGGCCACTTCCAGGGCGTGGTGACGGTGGTGGCCAAGCTCTTCAACATCGTCGCGCCGCACACCGCCGTCTTCGGCCGCAAGGACTACCAGCAGCTCTTCGTGATCCGCGAGCTCGTGCGCCAGTTGAACTACCCGGTCGCCATCGTCGGCGTGGAGACGAAGCGGGAGGCGGACGGGCTCGCGATGAGCTCGCGCAACGGCTACCTCAGCCGCGAGGAGCGGGCCGAGGCCGTCCGGCTCAGCCGGAACCTGCGCCGGGTCCGGGAAGGAATCGCGGCCGGCCGGCGCGACTTCGACGCCCTGTGCGAGGGCGCGCGTGCGGACCTCGCGGGCGCCGGGTGGCGCGTCGACTACGTCGAGTTGCGCAATCGCTCGCGGCTCGTCCCGCCGGGACCGGCCGATCGCGACCTCGTGGTGCTCGGCGCCGCGTGGATCGGCCGCACGCGGCTCATCGACAACCTCGAGATCGACGCGCCATGAAGGCCCCGATGGTCATCGACTGCCACGGCCACTACACCACCGCGCCCAAGGCGCTCGAGGGCTGGCGCGCGAAGCAGGTGGAGGCGCTGCCGGCCCGGCTGGCCCCGCCCTCGCCCACGGACCTTTCCATCACCGACGACGCGCTGCGCGAAAGCCTCGAGAACGCGCAGCTTCGCCTGCAGCGCGAGCGCGGGACGGACCTCACGATCTTCTCGCCGCGGGCCATGGCGATGTCCCATCACCTCGGCACGGCGCACACGAGCGAGGACTGGACGCGCCTGTGCAACGACATGATCCAGCGCGTGTGCACGCTCTACCCGCGCAACTTCGCCCCGGTGTGCCAGCTGCCCCAGTCGCCCGGCGTGCCGCCCGCGAACTGCATTCCCGAGCTTGAGCGCTGCGTGCTCGAGCTCGGCTTCATCGGCTGCAACCTCAACCCGGACCCTTCCGGCGGCCACTGGAAGGACCCGCCGCTCACCGACCGCTGGTGGTACCCGCTCTACGAAAAGATGGCGGAACTCGACGTGCCGGCCATGGTGCACGTGAGCGCGAGCTGCAACCCGTGCTTCCACGCCACCGGCGCGCACTACATCAATGGCGACACGACGGCGTTCATGCAGTTTCTCGCCTCGGACCTCTTCCGGGATTTCCCGACGCTCAAGTTCATCATTCCCCACGGGGGCGGGGCGGTGCCCTACCACTGGGGACGCTACCGCGGCCTCGCGCAGGACATGAAACGGCCGCCGCTCGACGAGCTCCTGCTGAAGAACGTGTTCTTCGACACCTGCGTCTACCACCAGCCGGGCATTGACCTGCTGGTCAAGGTGATCCCCGTGGACAATATTCTCTTCGCTTCCGAGATGGTGGGCGCCGTGCGCGGCATCGACCCGCAGACCGGTTTCCACTTCGACGACACCAAGCGCTACATCGATTCGGCGCCCGGTCTCACCGCCTCGGACCGCCACCAGATCTACGAAGGCAACGCGAGGCGGGTCTTCAGCCGCCTGAAGCTGCCCGCCTGAAACCGCGAGCGATGCACCCCCACCCGGAGAAACGAACATGACGGCCCGCATTCGACCGATGACCCGCACCCTGGCCGCGCTCGCGGCCGCGCTTCTCGCCTGGGGCGCCGCGCCCGCCGCGATGGCCCAGGCCTACCCCAACAAGGCGGTGAAGATCCTCGTCGGCTTCGCCCCCGGCGGCGCGATGGACATCGTGGCCCGCACGGTCGGCCAGAAGATGGCGGCAGGCCTGGGGCAACCGGTCGTCGTGGACAACAAGCCGGGCGCGGCGAGCAACATCGCCATCCGGCAGCTCATCGACAGCCCGCCGGACGGCTACACGGTGATGCTGGTGGCCAACGGCCTCACCGCGAACCCCTTCCTCTACACGCAGCAGCCGTTCGATCCCAACGCGGACGTGGTGCCCATCACGCTCGTCGCGAGGTTGCCGGTGGTGATCGCCGCCAATGCATCCTCGGACCTGACGACGCTCCGGAAGATGATCGACGCCTCGAAGGCGAAGCCCGGCAGCGTGAACTACGGCTCGCCCGGGAGCGGTTCCACGCCGCACCTGGCGATCGAGCTCTTCGCGCGTTCGGCCGGCATCCAGCTCACCCACATCCCGTACAAGGGCGGCTCGCCCGCCATCGCCGACGTCCTCGGCGGGCAGCTCCCGCTCGTCGCGGTGAACGCCGTCGAGGTCCTGCCGCACGTGAAGGCGGGCAAGCTGCGCATCCTGGCGGCCCTGTCCGCCGAGCGCGTCGCGACGCTGCCCGAGGCCCCGACGATCGCCGAATCCGGTTTCGCCGGGTTCGAGGCGTCGGTGTGGCACGCCTTCATCGCGCCCAAGGGCACGCCGGCCGCCATCGTCGAGAAGCTGCGGGCGGAGATTCACAAGGCGCTCGCGGACCCGGAAGTGAAGGAGCGGCTCGCGGGCCTGGGCGCCGTCGTCTCGCCGACGACGCCGCAGGAACTCGGCGCCCTCGTGCGCGGGGAGCACGAACGCTACGGCAAGCTCATCCGCGAGGCCGGCATCAAGGCCAACTGAGCGGGGCGTTCGCGGGGCGGGCGGAGTCGCGGCACGCCCGCATCGCCGGGACACGAGAATCGCGCGGTATGATCGCCGCATGCCGACCCTGCGCCTACGCGAAGCGCTTCTCTTCGCCGCCGATGCGTTCGCCGCCGCCCTGCTGCCCGCCACATGGACGCCTGCGTTGCGTGTCGCCGTGGCGCGACAGGTTTCGCAGGCGGCCGTCGCCATCCTGCCCGTCTTCCTCGCGGCCACGGTCGTCCTCGCGGCGATCGTGGTCCGCGTCGTGGGCCAGTCGGCCCGCGATTTCGGCCTCTCGCAATACGCCACAGAACTCTTCGCGCGCGTCGTCGTGCTCGAACTCGTCCCGCTTTTCGTCGCGCTGTTTGTCCTGCTGCGCTCCGGCGCGCCCTTCGCGACGGATATCGCCCTCGAGCGGCAGGCGGGCCGGCCCCTGGACCGCGACGCGACGCTGGGCCGGGGCATCGGGATCGCCCTGGCCATCCTCGCCCTCGCGGCGCTCTCCGCCGCCACGGCGCTCGTGGCCGCCTACGGCAGCCTGTACGGGTTCTCGCCCTGGGGGCAGGACGCCTTCGCGCGCGCCATCGGCAACGTGTTCTCGCCGGTGGTCCTCGGGGGCCTCGCGATCAAGTCCCTCCTATTCGCCGTGGCGGTCGCGGCACTGCCGGCGTGGTCGAGCCTCTCCGCGCCGGCCTCGCCGCATGCCGTGTCCGAGGCGGCACCACGCGCCCTCGTGCGTGCCTTCGTCGTCCTCGCGTTCGTCGAAGGCGTCGCCGTCGCCGTGAGCTACGCCTGAACCCCATGGACGAGCCCTTGCCCGCCGGCCCCCCGAACGAACGCCGCGCCCTCGCGATGCTGGCGTTCTCCGCGATGGTCATCGTGGCGTTCGTGGTCTACGCGCTGCACGGCCGCGGCGCCTTCGAGCAGACGCAGCGCCTCGTGCTCATGGCCGAGGACGGCGCGGGCGTGAGCGTGGGCATGGATCTCACCTATGCCGGCTTTCCCGTGGGCCGGGTGCAGCGCATCGAGCTCGACGAGGGCGGCAAGGCGCGCATCGAGATCGAAGTGCCGCGCAAGGATTCGAAGTGGCTGCGGGCCTCGAGCGTCTTCACGCTGGAGCGCAACCTGGTCGGCGGCGCGCGCCTTCGCGCCTTCACCGGCGACCTGAACGACAAGCCCCTGCCCGAAGGCGCCGTGCGGCCCGTCCTTCGCGGCGACGCCACGGAGGAACTGCCGGCCATCGTGGCCTCGCTCAAGCGCCTGCTCGGCAACCTCGAGCGCATCACCGCCGAGGACGGCAACCTGGACACGAGCCTCGCGAACGTTCGCGGGCTCACGGCCAGGCTTTCCGGGCCGAAGGGCGCGCTCGGCATCGCGCTCGGCGGGGACGCGGAGGCCGCCAAGGTGATCTCGGCCATCGACCGGGCGAACGCGCTCCTCGCCTCGCTGGAGAAGCTCTCGACGCGACTGGACGGCGCGGTGCAGAAGGCCGACGCGAAGCTGCTGGGCGAAGGCGGCGTCGCGGACGAGGCGAAGGCCTCGCTCGCGCAGCTCAAGGCGGCCATCGCCGACGCGCGAGAAAGCCTGAAGAAGGTGGACCTCATCCTTGCCGACGCGCAGAAGATCGCCGGCAACGCGAAGTCGGCCTCGCAGGATCTCGATGTGCTGCGCGCCGAAGTCGACGCGAGCCTTCGCAAGCTCAACGCCCTCGTCGACGATCTCAATCGCCGCTGGCCCTTCTCGCGCGAGAAGGAGGTGAAGCTCCCATGAGGAAAGCCTGGCTCGTTCCCGCCGTCCTGCTGTTCGCCGGTTGCGCGAGCAAGCCGCCGCCCACCTGGCAGGCGGACGCGCACGGCTCGCTCGAGCGCTACAGCACGGCGTACCTCGCGGGCGACGCGCGCGTCGCGCAGGCGGAATTCGCGCGCGCGCGAAGCGGTCTCGCGTCGGCCGGGCGGGCGGACCTCGTCGCGCGGGCCGAGCTCGTGCGGTGCGCGGCGGCCGTGGCGAGCCTGGAATTCGGCGCCTGCCCGGGTTTCGAGGCGATCCGCGCCGACGCGCCCCTCGACGAGCAGGCCTACGCGGCGTGGCTCGCCGGCAAGGCGAGTTCGGACGACATCTCGCGATTGCCCGTGCACCACCGGGCCGTGGCGCTCGGCAATGCCGAGGCCCTGCCGGACATCGAGGACCCCTTCGCGCGCCTCGTCGCGGCCGGCGTCCTGATGCGCACGAATCGCGCGACACCCGCGAGCATCGTCATCGCAGTCGACACGGCCTCTGTCCAGGGCTGGCGTCGTCCGCTTCTCGCCTGGCTCGGGGTGCAGAAGCAGCGGGCGGAGCAGGCGGGTGACACGGCGGCGGCCGAGGCCATCGGCCGGCGCATCAGGCTCGTGGGCGGCGAGCGGTAGCGAGCCTCACCACCTGCACGCCGTTTCCCCGAACGAGTTCCACACCATCGGCGCGATCGCGAGCAGGCCGAGCGCCTTGTAGGCCTTGAGGCACTCCGGCTTGATCGCGCCCTCGAGGGCCAGTTCCTCCTTCGACTTCCTGGGCTCCGGCGTCGGCATCGGAAAGCCGTAGGGCGAGCGTCCGCTGCCCTCGCGCCCCACCTGTCGAGCCCGTGCCCGCGCGGCATCCAGGTCGATGCGCGGCCCGCTCCCGGTGGGCAGCTCCGGCGCGCTCTCCCGCCGGGGCATCTCGAAGCGGGGCGTCGATCCCGGGGCTTCCCAGGGCTCGCGGTCCGTCCGCGTCCCCGTCGAATCGCGATCGCGCGCGGGGGGAGCGGTTGGCGCCACCTCGACGGCCGGCGGCAGGGTCGTGGCCGAGTCGACGCGCGAAGGCGGCAAGCGCTCGAGGAGCGGCGGCGTCTGCACCGCGGGAATCTCCACGGGCTGCACGGCCACGGGCGGGGGCAGGCTCGGCAGCACGCGCGAGGGCGTGATGAGCGGCATGGCGGGCACGCTCACCTCGGGCACGGTGACCGCTTCCACTTCGACGGGCGGCGCGAGCTTCGGCTCCACACGCGTGGGCGCGATCTTCTGCAACGCCGGCGCCGCGACTTCCGGAATCGTCACGGCCTCGACTTCCACCGACGGCGCGAGTTTCGGTTCCACGCGCGAAGGCGCGATCCTCGGAAGCGTCGGGGCCGTCACCTCCGGGATCTTCACTGCTTCGATCTCGACCGTCGGCGCGAGGCGCGGCTCGACGCGGCTCGGCGCGAGGGGCTTCATCGGCGAGACCTCGATCTCGGGCACGACCACGGCCTCGATCGGCGCCTTGGGCGCGAGATCGCCGCGAAAGCGCGAAGGCGCGACCGGTTCGAGGAGCGGGGTGGCGATGGCCGGCGCCTCGGGAACCACCGGCGCGGGCGTGGGCGGCGGCGCCTCGACCTTCGGCGCGGTGGGCGAGGGCGCGGTCATGAGCGGCGGTGTGGGCGTCGCGGGTTCGCGTGGGGCGGGCGCGGCCGCGGCGGGCTCGGGCGGTTGCGCCGATACGGGGGCCGGCGGCGGGACGGGTGCGGCCGTTTCACTGGGCGCGGCGGCCTTGCCCGGGCGGGCGGGGCGCTCGCGGTCGGGCCGGGCGCTCGCCAGGTTCTCGAGCAGGGGCCCGCGGATCGTCACGCTCATCGAGCCCCAGAGCGCCCGCGCGTCCTGCGACCCGCCGCCTCCCGGCTGGGCGAACAGCAGGATCAGGATCGCGTGCGCCAGCATCGACAGCGCGACGAAGCGCGCGATCGAGGGCCTGCGGTCGTAGACGGAGAGGGTACGGCGCTTCAAGGGCGGGGAGGGGGACGGCGGGGCGGCTAGAATGCCGCAAGACCCGAAGCCTACCGGGGGGGCCCCGCCGCCTCAAGCACCGGGCAGACATCGAACCGGAAGGAAGCATGGCGTACGACGTGGACTGCGTGGTGGTCGGAGCCGGGGTGGTCGGCCTCGCCCTGGCTCGCGAAAGGGCCCTCGCCGGCCGCGAGGTGCTGGTGGCCGAGGCCGCGAAGGGCATCGGCACCGAGACGAGCTCGCGCAACTCCGAGGTGATCCACGCGGGCCTCTACTACCCGGCGGACAGCCTCAAGGCGCGGCTGTGCGTCGAGGGCAAGGCGATGCTGTACGCCTACTGCGCCGAGCGAGGCATCGCGCACCGACGCCTGGGCAAGCTGCTGGTCGCGTCGAGTCCCGCGCAGGTGGGCGTCATCGACGAGATCATCGCCAGGGGAAACGCCAACGGCGTCACGGACCTCGTGCGCCTCACGAAGGCCGAGGCGCTCGCGATGGAACCGGCGCTCAACGTCGAGGCGGCGATCCACTCGCCTTCCACCGGCATCGTCGACAGCCACGCCCTCATGCTCGCGTTGCAGGGCGACGCGCAGAACGCGGGCGCCGCGTTCGCCTTCGCGACGCCGATGACGGGTGGAAGGGTGCGACCGGCCGGCGGCTTCGAGCTCGATTTCGGCGGCGAGGAAGCGATGAGCCTCACGTGCCGCGAGCTCGTCATCGCTGCGGGAAACGGTGCGCCGGGGCTCGCGCGCGCGATCGAGGGGGTGCCCGAGGCGACGGTGCCTCGCGCGTACCTCGCCAAGGGCAACTACTTCACGCTGCGCGGCCGTCCGCCGTTTTCGCGCCTCGTGTATCCGGTGCCCGAGCCCGGCGGGCTGGGCATCCACCTCACGCTCGACCTGGGCGGCCAGGCGCGCTTCGGACCGGACGTGGAGTGGGTGGAATCGATGGACTATCCCGTGGACCCACGCCGCGCCGAACGCTTCTATCCCGCGATCCGGCACTACTGGCCGGACCTGCCCGAAGGATCGCTCGAGCCGGGCTATTCGGGCATCCGCCCCAAGATCGCGGCGCCGGGCGAGCCCGCCGCCGACTTCCGCATCGACGGGCCCGAGGCCCACGGCGTGCCGGGGCTCGTCGCGCTCTACGGCATCGAGTCGCCGGGGCTCACGGCCTCGCTCGCGATCGCGCGATACGCGGCGCAGCTGCTCGACTAGCGCTTCGCGTCAGGGCGCGGGCGGGCGCAGGAAGTCGAAGTCCACGCCCAGGTCGGCCTGCGTCACCGAATCGAGGAAGAGCTTGCGGTAGCCGCGCGGCGCCGTGGGCGAGGTGACGGGCGCATCGGCCCGGCGCCGGGCCATTTCCGCCTCGTCCACCAGCAGGTCGAAGCGCCGCGCCGGCACGTCCAGGCGGATGCGATCGCCGTTGCGCACGTAGGCCAGGGGGCCGCCCACGGCGGCTTCGGGCGTCACGTGCAGCACGATGGTGCCGGCCGCCGTGCCGCTCATGCGCCCGTCGGAGATGCGCACCATGTCCTTCACGCCCGCACGCGCGAGCTTCTTCGGGATCGGCAGGAGCCCGGCTTCCGGCATGCCCGGCGCGCCCTTGGGGCCGATGCGCTTCAACACCAGCATGTCGTCCGCCGTTACGTCGAGGTCGTCGCGGTCGATGCGCGCGGCGAGGTCGGCCGCGTCCTCGAAGACCACCGCACGCCCTTCGTGCCGCATGAGACGCGGGTCGGCAGCCGACTGCTTGATGATCGCGCCGCCGGGCGCGAGGTTGCCGCGCAGCACGGCGATGCCGCCCTGCGGGTAGATGGGATTCGCCATCGGGCGGATGACTTCCTGCGGGAAGCCCGGGCCCGAGGCCTCGATCTCCTCGCCGAGCGTGCGGCCCGTGACGGTGAGCGCATCGAGGTGCAGCAGGGGCTTCAGTTCGCGCAGCAGCGCGGGGACGCCGCCGGCCGCGTCGAAGTCCTCCATGTAGAAGCTGCCCGAAGGCTTCAGGTCGACTAGCACGGGTGTCTCGCGGCCCAGGGCGTCCAGGCGGGCGAGGTCCACCGGGATGCCCAGCCGCCCCGCGACGGCGGTGAGGTGGATCACGGCATTGGTGGAGCCGCCGATGGCGAGGAGGGCACGCAGCGCGTTCTCGACCGACTTCGGCGTGATGACCTGCGAGGGCGTGATCTTCGAGGTGCCCAGCGCGACGGCCGCCGTGCCCGTGCGCTCCGCCGCGCGGATGCGGTCCGCGGTCACGGCCGGCGGCGAGGCGCTGCCGGGCAGCGACATGCCCAGGGCCTCGGTCACGATGGCCATGGAACTCGCCGTGCCCATCACCGAGCAGGTGCCCACGCTCGGCACGAGCTTGTCGTTCACGCCGGCGATGGTGGCCTCGTCGATCTCGCCGGCGCGATAGCGCGCCCAGTAGCGGCGGCAGTCCGTGCAGGCGCCCACGCGCGTGCCTTCGTGCGAGCCGGTGAGCATGGAGCCGGTCACGAGCTGGATCGCCGGCACGTCGGCCGAGGCCGCGCCCATGAGCTGCGCGGGAACCGTCTTGTCGCAGCCGCCGATCATCACCACGGAATCCATGGGCTGCGCGCGGATCATCTCCTCCGTGTCCATCGACATGAGGTTGCGCAGGTACATGCTGGTCGGGTGCGAGAAGCTCTCGTGCAGCGAGATCGTCGGGAAGCGCACCGGCAGGCCCCCGGCGAGCATCACGCCGCGCGAGACGGCCTCGACCAGTTCACGGGCGTTGCCGTGGCAGGGGTTGTAGGCGCTGCCGGTGTCGATGATGCCGACCACCGTGCGGCCGAGCGCCTCGTCGGTGTAGCCCGCGCCCTTGATGAACGCCTTGCGCAGGAAGAGCGAGAAGCCCGCATCGCCGTAGTTCGTGAGGCCGCGCGAGAGGCCGGTGGCGGGGGGCTTGCCGGGGATATCGGAATCTTTCGACATGGTCTCGGGGCCTATTGGGGGACGACGCCCGCGTCGCGGATCACCTTCGTCCAGCGGGCATTCTCGCTGCGCATGTACGACCCGAATTCGGCGGGCGTCATGTCGCGGATCTCGGCGCCCTCGTCGACGAGCCGCTTGCGGATGGCCGGGTCGGCGAGCGTGGCGGTGACGGCGGCGTGCATCTTCTGCACCACCTCGGCCGGCAGCCCCTTCGGGCCGACGAAGCCGGTCCACGTGCCGACGTCGAAATCGGCGAGCCCCTGCTCGATGAGCGTCGGGACTTCCGGCACCGCCGAGTTGCGTTCGCGCGCGGCGAGTGCGACGCCGCGCACCTTGCCCCCGCGGATCTGCGGCACCACCGCCGGCAGCGTGGCGAAGGAAAGCTGCGCCTCGCCCGAGATGACGGCGAGCACCGAGGGCGAGCCGCCCTTGTAGGGCACGTGGGTGATGGTCGTACCCAGCGCGCGCACGAGCAATTCGCCCGAGAGGTGGCCGGGCGAGCCGATGCCGGAGGACGCGTAGAAGGTCGGCGTCTTCGTCGCGAGGGCCTTCAGTTCGGCGGGCGTGCGGAACGTCGTCTGCGTCGAGCCGATGAGGATCATCGGGTAGGAGGCGATCATCGCGATCGGCGTGAAGTCGTCGATCGGGTGGAACTTGCGCGTCTTGTAGAGGCCCGGGTTGATCGCGTGCACCGCGACCGTCGTCATGAAGAGCGTGTAGCCGTCGGACGGGGCCTGCATCATGAGCTCGGCCGCGAGGTCACCCGCGCCGCCGGGCTTGTTCTCGATGACGATCGGCTGGCCGAGGCGCTCGCCGAGCTTGGCCGCCATCACGCGCGCGACGACGTCCGTGGAGCCGCCCGCGGCATAGCCGATGAAGATCTTCACGGGCTTCTCGGGCCAGGCGGCCTGCGCGGGTCCGGTGGCGGCCGCGAGGGTGGCGAGGGCGGCGATCGCGAGGCGAAGGCGGGGGATCATGGTCGTCTCTCCTGTCGGGGTTCGCGTCACTTGCCGCGGAACACGGGCTTGCGCTTTTCCATGAAGGCCGTGCGGCCCTCGGCGTAGTCCTCGCTCTCGAAGCAATCGAGAATGAGCTGGCGGCACAGGTCCGTGTCGATGTCGCGGTCGGGCTTGAGCACCTCGCGGATGATGCGCTTGCCGGCCTTGATCGTGAGGGGCGCGCCGGTGCCGATCATCTGCGTGTAGTCGGCCACGAGGGCCTCGAGACCCTCCGGCGGGACGACGCGGTTCACGAGGCCGATGGCGAGCGCCTCCGCGCTGTCGAGGCGACGCCCGGTGAAGAAGATGTCCTTGGCGCGGCCGGGGCCGAGCAGGTCGACGAGGTTCTTGAGCGCGGAGAACCGATAGCCGAGCCCCAGGCGTGTCGCCGGAATCGCGAACACGGAATCGGAGGTCGCGAGGCGGATGTCGCAGCTGATGGCGACGTTCACGCCGCCGCCGATGCAGTAGCCGCGGATGGCCGCCACCGTGGGCTTGCCGAAGTCGTGGATGCCCATGAGCGCGGCTTCGGCCATCTGCTCATAGCGCTTTACCGCCTCTTTCGCGGCGCGGTGGTCCTCGAACTGCGAGATGTCCGCGCCCGAGACGAACGACTTCACGCCCTCGCCCGAGAACACGACGAGGCGCACGGCATCGTCGGCCTCGGCCTTCGCGAGGAGGATCGGCACCGCCTCCCCACATGTCGACCGACAGCGCGTTGTGCTTGGCGGGGTTGTTGAAGCGGATGTGCAGCGCGGGCCCTTCGGTCCAGGCTTTCACGCGCTCGGTGGGGGAAACGAGGGTCGTGGTCATCAGTAGATTCCGGCGGCCTTCATGCGGGCGAGTTCCCCGGGGCCGTAGCCGGCCTCCGAGAGGATCTCCTCGGTGTGCTCGCCGCGGCGCGGGGCCGCGCGAACGATTTCGGACGGGGTGCGGGTGAGCGTGACGGGCTGGCCCATGAGGACCTGCTCGCCCTGCCATTTCGAGACGACCTTGCGAAGCATCCCCAGGTGCTGCACCTGCGGCTCCTCGAAGGTCTCGCGGATGTTGTTGATGCGCCCGCAGGCGACCCCGGCCTCGTTGAGCTTCTCGATCCAGTGGTCGCTCGTGTTCTCCTTGAGCCGCTTCTCGATCTCGGCGTTGAGCCAGTCGCGGTTGACGCTTCGCACCGCCTTGGTCTTCGAGCGTTCGTCAGCGACCCACTCCGGCGCGCCCATCGCGTCGCAGAAGCGCTCCCAAATCTTGCCGCCGAAGACGGCGATGTTGATGTGGCCGTCCTTCGTGCGATAGACGCCCGTCGGGATGCTCGTGGGGTGGAAGTTGCCGGCCTGCCCCGGGATCTCGCCGTCGATGCTCCAGCGCGAGGTCTGGAAATCCATCATGTAGATGAGCGATTCCAGCAGCGAGGTGTGCAGCCACTGGCCCTTGCCGGAGGCTTCTCGCTCCAGCAGCGCGACCGTGACGCCGTAGGCCGCGAAGATGCCGCCGCACAGGTCCGCGATGGGGATGCCCACGCGCATCGGGCCCTGGTCCTGCCGGCCCGTCACCGACATGAGCCCGCCCATGCCCTGCGCGATCTGGTCGAAGCCGGGGCGGTTGGCGTAGGGGCCGGTCTGGCCGAAGCCCGAGATGCTCGCGTAGACCAGGCGCGGGTTGAGGGCGGAGAGCGCCTCGTAGTCGATCCCCAGGCGCGTCTTCACGTCGGGGCGGAAGTTCTCGAGGAGCACGTCGGCCGTCGAGGCGAGCTTCTTCAGCACCGCGATGCCCTCGGGCTCCTTGAGGTTCAGCGTGATCGAGCGCTTGTTGCGGTGCGTGTACTGGTAGTCCGAGCCGTCCTGGCCGCCCAGGGTGTCGTCGCCGCGCATGTGCTCGGGCATCTGCACCTGGATCACGTCGGCGCCCCAGTCGGCGAGCTGGCGCGCGGCCGTGGGTCCGGCGCGCACCTGGGTCATGTCGATCACGCGGAAGCGCGCCAGGGCGCTCGACGCGGGCTGGTGGGGCATGGGAATCGAACCTCCTCGATGGCGGGGCCGCTCTCGTGGCGGCCCTCGGCGACGCGTCCGTGACGGGTCTTCGCGATGATACAGGCCCGCGGCGGCGCGACCCCGCAGCCGGTGTAAACGCGCCTTTGCTCGCCTTTCGGCACCGCTCGCGGCAGAATGGTCCACGCGCGCGCCCCAGGCGTGAGCGACTCGCCCCACGAAACAGGAACCCCCCATGCCCCGCCTCGACGAGACCGCCCGCGGCGTCTATCTCATCACCGTCACGCCTTTCCACGACGACGGCCGACTCGATCTCGAGAGCACCGACCGCGTCATCGATTTCTATCTCGAGAAAGGCGCCACGGGGCTGACGGTGCTGGGCGTCCTGGGCGAGGCGCCCAAGCTCACCGCGGCCGAATCCGAGGCGTACGTGAAGCGGGTTCTCGCGCGCGTGAAGGACCGCGTGCCGGTCATCGTGGGCGTCTCTTCCCCCGGCTTCGCGGCGATGGGCGAACTGGGCAAGCGCGTGATGGACCTCGGCGCCTCCGGCGTGATGGTGGGACCCGGCGCGGCGGTCAAGACCGACGACCAGGCCGTCGCCTACTACGAGATGGCGGCCGAGACGCTGGGCCCGGACGTGCCGATGTGCGTGCAGGACCACCCGCTTGCCTACAGCGGCGTGCAGCTTCCCGTCCCGGTGCTCGTGCGCATCTTCAAGTCGCTGAAGCAGGCGGTGATGCTCAAGCACGAGGACTGGCCCGGCCCCGGACTTTCGAAGCTGGCCGCCATGCGCGCGGCGAGCGATCGCGGCGACATCCGGCGCATCTCGATCCTGTCGGGCAACGGCGGCGGCCTCTTCCTGCCGGAGGAACTCTCGCGCGGGGCGGATGGCGCCATGACCGGCTTCAGCTATCCCGAGATGATGCGCGACGTGGTCGCGGCCCACGCTGGCGGGAACGTCGAGCGCGCCCACGACCTCTTCGACGCCTACCTGCCGCTCGCCCGTTACGAGCAGCAGACGGCGCTCGGTCTCGCGGTGCGCAAGTACATGCTGCAAAAGCGCGGCGCGATCGCGTCGGCCGCCATCCGCAAGCCCGGCCCGAAGCTCTCGGCCGCGGACATCGCGGACATCGACCGCCTCATCGCCCGCCAGGACAAACGACTCAAGGAACTCGGCTGATGCCCCTCGACAAGCAAGTCATCGACACCCTCTCGCAAGTCACCACCGCGACCATCACCACGCTCCTGCTGAAGAAGGGGCTACGCAACGTCTGGATGCGCGGGACGAAACCGCTCAACCCGGGCCAGCCGCGCCTCGTGGGCCCGGCCTTCACGCTGCGCTTCGTGCCGGCGCGCGAAGACCTCGCGACGCCCGAATCGTGGTCCAAGCCCATCTCGACGCGCGCGGCCATCGAGGCGATGCCCGAAGGCTGCATCACCGTCGTCGACGCCATGGGCGTCACCGATGCCGGCATCTTCGGCGACATCCTCTGCGCGCGCATGAAGAAGAAGGGCGTCGCGGCCCTCGTCACCGACGGCGTGCTGCGCGACGTGGCCGGCGTGAAGGGCACGGGACTGCCGGTCTGGTGCCAGGGTGCCGCGGCGCCGCCTTCCGTCGCCGGCCTCACCTTCGTGAACTGGGGCGAGCCCATCGCGTGCGGTGGCGTCGCCGTGTTCCCCGACGACGTCGTGGTCGTGGACGAGGACGGCGCGGTGCTCATCCCGCAGGCGCTCGTCGCGGACATCGTCGCGGCCGCGCCGGAGCAGGAACGCCTCGAGAACTGGATCATGGGCGAAGTGGAGAAGGGCGCTTCGCTGCCCGGGCTCTATCCTCCGAATGCGGAGAACAAGGCGCGGTACGAAGCCTGGAAGGCCGGCGGCTCGAAGTAGCCGCCGCCTGCAGCACACAAGACAACGATAACGAGGAGAAACCGATGAAGACTTTCCGATTGCTCGCGGCGACGCTCGCCCTGGCGGCCACGGCCGCCGTGGCCCAGCCCTATCCCAACAAGTCCGTGAAGCTCATCGTCCCGTACCCGCCCGGCGGCGCGACGGACGTGATCGGCCGCGTGATGGCGCAGCGCCTCACGACGGCGCTCGGCCAGCAGGTGGTGGTCGACAACCGGGGAGGCGCCGGCGGGAACATCGGCGCGGAGGCGGTGGCGAAGTCCGCGCCGGACGGCTACACGCTCCTCATGGGCGCGCTCACCTCGCACTCCATCATGGCGACGCTCGAGAAGGGCACCATCCGCTACGACCTGGGCAAGGACCTCACGCCCGTGGCGGTCGTCGGCTCGGTGCCGCTCGTCTGGGTGGTGACGCCGTCGCTGCCCGTGAAGACGCTGCAGGAACTCGTCGCGTACGCCAAGGCGAACCCCGGCAAGCTCACGTATGCCTCTTCCGGTGCCGGCGCGCCGCAGCGCATGTGCGCGGAACTCTTCAAGCTCAAGATCGGCGCGGACATGATCCACGTCCCGTACAAGGGCAGCGGCCCGGCGATGGCGGATCTCGTCGGCGGGCAGGTGCTCACGATGTGCGAGACCGTCCCGGCGTCCCTGCAGCTCATCAAGGGCGGGAAGCTGCGCGCGCTCGCGGTCACGACGGCCGAGCGCATTTCCCAGTTGCCCGACGTCCCCACCGCGGCCGAGGCCGGCGTCACCGGCATCGAGGTGGCCTCGCTCTTCGGCGTGATGGCTCCGGCCGGCACGCCCGCGCCGATCATCGCGAAGCTGAACGCCGAGATCCAGAAGATCCTCGCCATGCCGGAGGCGCAGGAGCAGCTCCTCGCCCAGGGCGCCTACGCGGTGAAGATGTCGCCCGAGCAGTCGAACGACCGGATCAAGCGGGAGATCTCGCAGTGGGCGAAAGTCATCGCCGACGCGAAGATCAAGGCCGACTGAGCGTGCCGGCGGCGACGGCGGTCGCCGCTTCGACGAAAGCCTGCACGGGCCCCGCGCGCACCGACGCGCGCGGGTAGACCACGCCGACCTGCCGCGCGTGTTCCGGGGAATCCACCGGGATGCGCCGCAGGCGCACGCCCTCGGGCCAGGGCGGTGGCCAGTCCGGGATGAGCGCGACGCCGAGCCCGCGGTCGACCATGCGCGTGATGGCGAAGAGCGAGGTGACCTCGAAGCGCTCCTGCGGCAAGATGCCTTCGCGGCGCAGGTAGCGATCCACCAGCCGTCCGCCCGCGGTGTCGCGCGAGAGGCGGATGAAGGGCTCGCGGGCCAGCAATGCGTTCGGGTCGCGCTCGCGCAGCGCGACCGGCGCGATCACGAGCAGCGGTTCGGCACGCAGCGGCCGCCACTCGCACGCCTTCGCCAGCGCGAACTCCGGCTTCACCACGATGGCGGCGTCCAGCTCGCCGCGATTCACCTTTTCGTAGAGGTCGCCCGAACCCCCGGGCGAGACGCGCACGCGGACGCGCGGGTGGCTTTTCGCGAGCCGCGCGAGGATGTCCGGGACGAGGCCCGTCATGGCGGTCGCCACGGAGCCCGCGTGCAACTCACCCGCCGTGCGATCGTCCACGGCGGCCGCACGCAGGTCCCGCGCGGACTGGAGGAACGCGCGCGCCCGGGCCAGCACGCGGGCCCCGGCCTCCGTCGGCGTCACGGTACGGCCGGCGCGCACGAGCAGCGGCGAGCCGATGTCGCGCTCGAGCGCGCGGATGCGCTGCGCGAGGGCCGCCGGCGTGAGGTTCAGGCGCCGGGCCGCCTCCGCCATGGAGCCGTGGTCGGCGACGAAGACGAAGCTTTCGAGGAAGCGGGTATCCACAAGACGGAAAATCTATCGTCTGAAGATGCCGATGTCCACTTTTTCTTTTTCCCCCGAAGGCCTAGGATCGGCGCTTCCCTCCCGCAATCGGTCCGTCCATGCGCTGCAAGCTCTTCGTTCCCGGCTCGCGTCCCGAGCTGTTCGCCAAGGCGATGGCCGGCGACGCCGACGCGATCTCCATCGACCTCGAGGACGCCGTCGACGAAAGCCGCAAGGACTGGGCGCGGGACGAGGTCGCGAAGTTCCTGCGCTCGCTGCCCCCCGGCCACGCGAAGACGATCATCGTGCGGGTGAACGGCGTCGACACGCCGCACTTCGAAAGGGACATCGAGGCCATCTCGGGCCCCGGGCTCGACCTGGTGAACCAGCCGATGCCGGCTTCGGGCGACCACGTGTGTGCCTGCGCCGAGGTGATCCGCCGCGTGGCCAAGGGCATGGGTCTCGCCGCGCCGCCCGGCATCATGGCCAACATCGAGACGCCCACCGCCTTCCGGCGTGCCGCGGAGATCGCGACCGCCGACCCGCTCGTGAAGGGGCTGCAGATCGGCTTCGGCGACCTGCTCGAGCCCTACGGCATCGAACGCTACGACCCGCGCGTCGTGCTGCACTTCCAGCTCGGCGTGAAGCTCGCGGCGGCGGAAGCCGGCATCTTCGCCTACGACTCGGCCATGGCCGACGTGAAGAACGTCGCCTTCCTGCGCGAGGAGGCGGAGACGGCCCGGCGCCTGGGCTTCCTCGGCAAGAGCGCCATCCACCCCTCGCAGGTGGCCGTCATCAACGACGTCTTCCGCCCCACCGAGGCGGAGATCGCCCATTCCCTCAAGGTGGTCGCCTCGGCGAAGGAGAACGCCTCGAAGGGCGTCGGCGCGTGGACGGTCGACGGCAAGATGATCGACGCGCCCTTCGTCGCGCGCGCGCAGGCGGTGCTCGCCGTCGCGCGCCGGCTGGGGCTCGTGCAGGACTAGTTCGGCATTCCCGCAACAAGAACCCGGAGGAGAACCATGCGATTCGCCCGTACCCTCGCCGCGCTGGCCGCGGCGCTCGTCGTCGCCTCACCCGCCCTCGCGCAGGGCAAGTTCCCCACGCGCACCGTCTCGCTCGTCGTGCCCTATCCGGCCGGCGGCTCCAACGACATCTTCGCGCGCGCCCTCGGCAAGAAGCTCTCCGAGGCCTGGGGGCATCCCGTGATCGTGGAGAACAAGCCGGGTGCCGGCGGTTCCATCGGCGCGGCGTTCGTGTCCAATGCCGCGCCCGACGGCTACACGATCATGCTGCTGTCCTCGTCGTTCACGACGGGCGCGGCCATCCAGCCGAAGCTGCCCTTCGATCCCGTGAAGGGCTTCACCCCGATCGCGATGGTGGCCAAGGGGCCGATGGTGCTCACGGTCTCGAACGGCGTGCCGGCGAAGACCTTCGCGGAGTTCCTCGCGCTCGCGAAGTCCAAGCCCGGCAAGCTCAACTTCGGCTCGTCGGGGCAGGGCAGCACCAACCACTTCGCCACGGAGCTCCTCATGGGCGCGGCCGGCATCCAGATGACGCACGTGCCCTACAAGGGCATGGGGCCGGCCACGGCCGATGCCATCGCCGGCCACATCGACGTCCTCGTCGCGAGCGCGCCCTCGATCATGCAGCACGTGCGCGGCGGCAAGGTGCGCGGCCTGGGCGTCACCAGCCAGGGCCCCTCGGCGGTCGTCCCGGAACTGCCGGCCATCTCCGCGACCGTGCCGGGCTACGCGTTCGACCTGTGGTGGGGCGTGCTCGCGCCCCCGGGCATGGCAAAGGAACTGGCCGCGTCGATCAACGCCGAGATCAACAAGGCCCTGGCGAGCGCCGACCTGAAGGAAACCCTCTCGCGCGAGGGCACGGAGCCCTACGTCATGACGCCGGCCCAGGTCGCCGAGACGATCCGCTCGGAGATCGAGGAGTGGAAGAAGGTCGCCGCCCGCGCCAACATCAAGGTGGAGTAGGGCGGTGACGGGACCCCTCGACGGCATCCGGGTCCTCGACCTCTCGAGCTACATCGCCGGGCCCTACGGCTGCACGCTGCTCGCGGACCTCGGGGCCGACGTCGTCAAGATCGAGTCCCCCGAGGGCGACACGCTGCGCAAGTACCCGTCGACGCTGCCCACGGAAAGCCGCGCCTTCCTCGGCGTGAACCGCGGCAAGCGCGGCCTCGCGCTGGATCTCAAGAACCCCGCGGGGCTCGCGGTGCTGAAACGCCTGGTCGGGAAGGCCGACGTCCTCGTGCACAACTTCCGGCCCTCGGTGCCGCCGCGGCTCGGGATCGACTACGCCTCGCTCAAGGCCGTGAACCCGCGCCTCGTCTATTGCGGGCTCTCGGGCTACGGCGAGACGGGCCCGCTGCGCGAGAAGGCCGGCTACGACCAGGTGCTGCAATCGCTCACCGGCATGTGCGCCATGCAGGGGCCGGACGCGGACCACCCGCAGATCCTCTACGGCTCCGTGGTCGACTATTACGCCGCTTCGATGCTGGCATTCGCCGTGTCCTCCGCGCTCTTCGAGCGCAGCCGCACGGGCGAGGGGCGGCAGGTGGACGTCTCGCTGCTGCGCAGTGCGCTCACGATGCAATCGGCGCGTTTCGTGTGGGCCGAGGGCGAGCCGCGCGAGGTGGCGCGGGACATGCGTTCGGGCGGCGTCACGGGCATCCATCCGACGAAGCAGGGCAGCCTCTATCTCTCGGCCAACACGCCGCACTTCTGGGCGGCCCTGTGCGAGCTCGCGGATCTCGCGGACCTGGCCGCGGACCCGCGCTACGACACGGTGAAGAAGCGCGCGCAGCACGCCGCGGAGATCGTGCCGAAGCTCCGGGCCGCCCTCGCCACGCGCACCGCGCTCGACTGGGAAGCGCGCTTCGGCGAACGCGTGCCCTGCGCCGCCGTGCGCAGCGTCGAGGAGATGTTCGACCATCCGCAGGTCGTGGCCGAAGGGCTCATCGACACGTACGAGCATCCGAAGGCCGGCCGTTTCCGCGGATTTCGCGAGCCGGTGCGCTT
Organism: Betaproteobacteria bacterium; assembly: GCA_016711875.1. GTDB lineage: Bacteria > Pseudomonadota > Gammaproteobacteria > Burkholderiales > Usitatibacteraceae > FEB-7. The sequence continues at coordinate 158,335 of JADJSD010000023.1, forward strand.
CGGCGGCGTGCCCGCGCCGACGCCCCGCGCGGCGCCGCTCTTCGGCGAGCACGCGCACGAGCTTCTCGCCGAGGCGGGGTATGGGGCGCCGGAGATCGACGCGCTGCTCGCGAACGGCGCGTTGCCGAAGCCGGAGGCCGCGAGTGGCCATTGAGGTTCGGCACAGCGCGGGCACCGCGAAGCCGCGTCTCGAGGTGCCGCCGCTCGCCTGCGATTCGCACCTGCACGTCTACGACGCGCGCTTTGCTGTTGGTTCCGAGCCCAGCGCTTCGCGACTATGGCACCCGGCCAGTCCGTGATGCCGCGGGCGACCGTCGCCGAGTACCGCCTGCTGCAGGCGCGCATCGGCACGACCCGGGCCGTCGTCGTGCAGCCCCGTGCCAACGGCACCGACAACGCGGTGACGGTGGATGCCGTGGCGCAGCTCGGACTCGCCAACGCGCGCGGCGTCGCGGTACTGCACCCGACGGCGGGCGACGCGCAGCTGCGCGAACTCGACGCGGCCGGCATCCGCGGCCTGCGCGTGAGCGCACACGAGCCGCAGCACGGCGTCTGCACCATCGACATGATCGAGCCCCTCGCGCGCCGGATCGAGCCGCTGGGCTGGCACGTGCAGCTGCACCTCACCGCCGACCAGCTCGCGGCGAACGCGGCGATGATCGAGGGCCTTCCCTGCCGGATCGTCATCGACCACCGCGCTCGCCTGCCGGCCGGGGCCACGTCCTCGCATCCGGCGTTCGTGCTCGTGCGGCGCCTGCTCGACGCGGGCCGCACCTGGGTGAAGCTCTCCGGTCCCTACCTCGATTCGCGCGCCGGCGGCCCCGCCTGGGCCGACGTGGCCGAGGGCGCGAAGGCGCTCGCCGCGGCGGCGCCCGAGCGCATGCTCTGGGGCAGCGACTGGCCCCACCCCACCGAGAAGGACGCGAAGCCCGACGACGCGGCCCTCTTCGACGTGCTCGCCGACTGGGCGCCCCGCGAGGCCGCCCGGCGACGTATCCTCGTCACCAACCCGTGCGAACTCTACGGATTCGAACCGCCGCAACCCACGCTCCCGGAGGAGACACCATGAGAATCATCCGACTCGCCGCCGCCGCGCTCGCCTTCGCGATCGCGCCCGGACTCGCCAGCGCCCAGGCCTGGCCCACCAAGACCGTGAAGATCATCGTTCCCTTCGCCGCGGGGTCCTCCACGGACATCCTCGCGCGCCTCATCGCCGACCACATGGGCAAGACGCAGGGCCAGCCCTTCATCGTCGAGAACAAGGCGGGTGCGGGCGGCCTCATCGGCACCGAGCTGGCCGCCAAGGCCGCGCCGGACGGTCACACGCTCATCATGCTGACGAGCGGCCCGTTCGCGAGCAACCCGGCCGTCTACGCGAAGCTTCCCTACGACCCCATCAAGGATTTCGAGCCCATCGCCAACGTCGGCTTCACGCCGCAGGTGTTCGTGGTCGGGCCGCAGACGAAGTTCCGCACGCTGAAGGAACTGGTCGAGGCCGCGAAGAAGGAGCCGGGCGCCATCGGCGCGGGCTCCCTGGGCAAGGGCGCCACGAGCCACCTCGCCCTCGAGGGCTTCCAGGGCGTGGCCGGCATCAAGCTGAACCACATTCCCTTCAAGGGCTCGTCGGAAGCGCAGACGCAGGTGCTCGGCGGCAGCGTGCCGATGATGTCGGACGCGGTGCCGGGCGTGCGCGCGCAGATCCAGGGCGGCAAGCTCACGGGCCTCGCCATCGCCTCGCTCAAGCGCTCGCCCTTCCTGCCGGACGTGCCCACCTTTGCCGAGCAGGGCTATCCCGGCTTCGAGGCCGTGGGTTGGATCGGCCTGGGCGCGCCGGCCGGAACGCCGCCCGCCATCCTCGACAAGCTGCACGCCGAGATCGTCAAGATGATGAAGGAGCCGGCGGTGAAGGAGAAGTTCGACTCCCTCGCCTTCGTCTCGGCCCTGGGCACGCGCGCGGAGTTCGCCGCCTTCATCAAGTCGGAGATCGCGAAGTGGTCCAAGGTCGCCAAGGACGCGGGCGTGCGCGCCGACTGATGTCGCGCAGTCCCGCCGCATGATCGCCGGTCTCGTCCAGATCCTGCTCTTCCAGGGGCTGGGCGAGCTCGTCGCGAAGTTCTTCCTGCCGCTCATTCCCGGGCCCGTCGTCGGGCTCGTGCTGCTGGTGGCGTGGCTTCGCTGGCGCGGCAGCGTGCCGGCGACGCTCGACGGCGTGGCGACGGCCTTCGCGCAGAACCTGGGCCTGCTCTTCATCCCCGCGGCCGTGGGCGTGGTGATGTACTGGCCGCAGCTGCGCTCGCACGCATTCGCCATCGCCGCGGCCCTCGTCGCGAGCGTCGTGGCGACGATGGCGGTGACGGCCCTCGTGCTGCGCGCGCTCGCGAAGGAACCCGCGGAATGACGCCGCCGATCCCGGCCATCCACGAGATCTGGGTCTACCTTTCGGGCAGCCCGCTCCTCGCGCTGATCCTCACGCTGTCGGCCTACCAGCTGGGCGTGATGGCGTACGAGCGCAGCGGCCGCAACCCGATAGCCAATCCGGTTCTGATCGCGATCGTCCTCGTGGCCGTCTCGATCACGGCCATCGACATGCCCTACGCGAAGTACTTCGAGGGCGCGCAGTTCGTGCACTTCCTGCTGGGCACGGCCACGGTCGCGCTCGCGGTGCCCGTCTACAAAGGCCTGGTGGCGCTGCGGGGCCGCGTGTTCCCGATGCTGGCCGCGCTGCTCGCGGGCGGCGCCACGTCCATCGTCGTCGCGGTTGGCCTCGCGAAACTGCTCGGCGCGGATGCCGCCATCGTCGGCGGCTTCTGGGCCAAGAGCGTGACGGCACCCATCGCCATGGGCATCGCGGAGCGCTCGCTCCTGTCGCCCACGCTCACCGCGGTGTTCGCCGTGTCGACGGGCATCCTCGGAGCCATCCTCGTGCGCGTCACGATGGACACGCTCGGCATGAAGTCGTGGTGGCAGCGCGGCTTCGCGCTCGGCGTCGCCGCGCACGGCATCGGCACCTCGCGTGCCTTCAGCGTGCACCCGGAGGCGGGCACCTACGCATCCCTCGGCATGGGCCTTCACGGCGTGCTCGGCGCGGTGCTCATTCCCGTCGCCGTGCGCTTCGTCGCCTGATCGCGACAGTCCATGGATATTTCCTCGAGGCGGCGAACTTTCGTGCGGACCCGGCGTTCCAACCGGGCCGAACCCCACGGAGGATGTGCCCATGAAGCCCGTGGAACCCGCCGGTGCGGCTACGCCGCCCACCGTCCCCTCGCTCGTCGCGAGACTCATCGCCGAATCGCCCGTGCGCGTGAAACAGAAGCTCGTCGCCTGCCTGCTGGGCGTGGCGGGGCCGCTCGCGCTCGCCTCGCTGGCGGACGGCCGTTTCGCGCGATTGTTGCTGCGCCCGCCTTCGCAGTCGCTCGCCGTCTCGCTGGAAGAGGCGCGGCGCCTCACCGAGGGGCAGCTCCTGTCGATCGCGTCCTACGCCTGGCAGGCGAGCCCGGCCGTGTATGGCCGCCTCATCGAACTGCTGCAGACCGAGAACCCCACGCTCCTTCGCACGTTCACCGGCGCGTTGCTGCTCTTCGCGCTCGGCGAGCGCGCGCGCAGGCGCGACCCCATCCCCTGACCGGCACCCCGCGGCTCGCGCGGCGCGCCGGGTAGAATTCCCACCCCGCCCGGAGCGCGCCGTCCATGTCCCAGCCCCTGCCTCTCGAAGGCATCCGCGTCGTCGAGTTCTCGCACATGGTGATGGGGCCGTCCTGCGGCCTCGTGCTCGCGGACCTGGGCGCGGAGGTGATCAAGGTCGAGCCCGCGGGCAAGGGCGATCCCACGCGCTACCTCACGAGCACGGGCGCGGGCTTCTTCGCGTCGTTCAACCGCAACAAGAAGAGCGTGACGCTCGATCTCGCCTCGCCCGAGGGCATCGCCACCGCGAAGAAGCTCGTCGCCACCGCCGACGTCTTCATCGAGAACTTCCGGCCCGGCGCGCTCGAGGCGAAGGGCCTGGGCTACGCGGCGCTCTCGGCCGCCAATCCGCGCCTCGTCTATTGCTCACTCAAGGGCTTTCTCACCGGGCCCTACGAGAAGCGCACGGCGCTCGACGAGGTGGTGCAGATGATGAGCGGCCTCGCGTACATGACCGGCCCCGTGGGCAGGCCGCTGCGTGCCGGCGCGCCGGTGAACGACATGATGGGCGGCATGTTCGGCGCCATCGCGATCCTCGCGGCGCTTCGGGATCGCGACCGCACCGGCCAGGGCCAGCTCGTGCAGGGCGGGCTCTTCGAGAACGCCGCGTGGCTCGTGTCCACCCACATGATGCAGGAGGCGGTGCTCGGCAAGCCGCCGATCCCGATGTCCGCCGGCAAGCGCGCCTGGGGCGTGTACGACATCTTCACGACCGCCGACGGCAAGAGCCTCTTCGTGGGCGTGGTGACGGAGCGGCAGTGGGAGCTCTTCACCGACGCGCTCGGCGAGGACGTGCTGCGCGACCCGGCCTACGCCACCAACAACGATCGCTCGCGCGCCCGCGAGACGCTCATTCCCCTCGTGCAGACGATCCTGGGCCGGCGCGATTGCGCCACGATCGAGGCGATGTGCGAGAAGGCGGGGCTTCCGTTCGCGCGCGTGCAGACGCCCTCGGACCTCTTCGACGATCCGCACCTGAATGCGGGCGGGATGATCGAGCAGTCGCTGCCGGATGGAAGGACGACGCACATTCCCGCGCTGCCGGTCCAGTTCGGCGATGCGCGCCTTGCCCTGCGTCTGCCGTTGCCGAAGCCGGGCGAACACAATCTTGAAATCCTTGGGCCGCTCGCGTAGCGCCCCGACGACGGAGACAGGCCATGTGGAAACTGGACGGCACCGCGCCCGAAGTGATCGAGGCCCGCGTGCTCACGGCGATGCCGGCGGCGTTCGCCAAAGCGGTTCGCTCCGACTGGGCCGACGCGAACAAGGGCGGCGAGCCGATCCCGAGCTTCCTCGAAGGACCGGCCTTCGACCGTGCCGGGAACCTGTGGGTGGTGGACATTCCCCACGGGCGCGTCTTCCGAATCTCGCCTTCACTCGATTGGACGCTCGTCGCGACGACGGGTGGCTGGCCCAACGGGCTCGCGATCCATCGCGACGGATCCGTGTGGATCGCGGACTATCGGAAGGGACTGCTGCGGCTCGATGCGGGGACGGGTGCAATCGGCACGGTGCTCGGCCACCGCAATTCCGAGTCCCTCAAGGGCGTGAACGACCTCACCTTCGATGCCGCCGGGAACTGCTACTTCACGGACCAGGGCCAGACCGGGCTGCACGATCCCACGGGGCGCGTGTACCGGCTGGGAGCCGAAGGCCGGCTCGATGTGCTCATGGCCAACGTCCCCAGCCCCAACGGCATCGCGCTCGACGCGCACGGCAAGGTGCTGTTCGTCGCCGCGACGCGGGCCAACGCGATCTGGCGCGGGCCGCTGCTGCCGGACGGGTCCGTCTCGAAGGTGGGCGCCTTCCGCACGTTCTTCGGCGCGAGCGGTCCCGATGGCCTCGCGATGGATGCCGGGGGCCGCCTCGTCGTGGCCCATGCGAGCCTGGGCGGTGCCTTCGTGGTGAACCCGAAAGGCGAGGTGACGCACTTCGTGAAAAGCCCCGTAGGCACGACGGTGACCAACGTCGCCTTCCGCCCCGGCACGTCGACGCTCGTGCTGACGGAGTCCGCCACCGGGTCGATCCTCGAGGCGGCACTGCCCGGGATCGGGCAGGGGCTTTACTCGCACGGGTGAGTTTCGGGCTCAGGATTCCGCCCCGGCGTTCGTAATACCGGGTAGGACCCGCTCCGTGGGTCCGCACGCGCGCTCGACCGCGAAGGCCCAGCCGGAGAAACCATGGTCCCCCCCGCCACGCTTGCCCCGCAGGAGGCCCGGCGCATCGTCGACGAGGTCGACATCCCGCCCTGCCCGGCCGTGCTGACAGCGGTCCTGAAGGAGATGCGCCGGGAGGAGCCGGATTTCCCCGCCATGGGCACGCGCATCGCGAGCGACCTGGGCCTGTCGGCCGCGCTGCTCAAGACCGTCAACTCGCCCTTCTATGGGCTCGGCCGAAGGTGACGAGCGTGCAGCAGGCCATCGCCTACCTGGGCGTCGCCGCGGCCGTGCGCTTGGTGACGGGCCTGCTCCTGCAGCAGGTCTTCCCCGTGTACCGCAACCCCGTCATCACGCGCCTCTGGACGGAATCCTCGCGCTTCGCGGCCGGCATGGCGCGGCTGGCGCGCGAGTTCGACGCCGTCGACGTCGACGAGGCGTACACCTTCGGCCTGTTCCGCGATTGCGGCATGCTGCTCATGGCGCGGCGGCATCCCGGCTACGAGAAGCTGCTGGGCCCCGAGTCGGTCGCCCACGACGCCGCGCTCCTGCGGGCCGAAAGCAGCCATTACGTGGTCGACCACGCCACGGTCGGGTACTACATGGCCGAAAGCTGGTACCTGCCGGCGAGCCTCGCGACGGCCGTGCAGAACCACCACGACATCGCCTTCGTGCTGAACCGGAAGGACGCGGCGGTTCACGAGGCGCGCGTCCTCGTGGCGCTGGGCCTGCTGGTCGAACGGGCCGGCCCGGTGGCCGAGCCTTCGGCTTCCGGGCCCACGCGCGACCCGCTGGCGGTCGCGGCGCTCGCCTGCCTGGGCGCGAAGACGCAGCAGTTGCCGGAACTCCTGGCTTGCGTGCGCGAGGCGCATGGCGAGGAGGACGAGGAGTAGGATCTTCCGCACCGTCCGCCGGATGCTCCTTTCCCTTCGAGGTGACGCGAATGGCCGCACGCCGCTTTCCGCCCGGGTTGCCCTGGCTCCCGATGGCCGCGCTGTTGCTGGTCACCGCCTGCGCCGCGCTCTACGGCCTCAAGTCGCCGAACGTCAGCGTCACCGCCATCGAGGTCCGGGAGTTGAGGCTCCTCGAGCAGAAGTTCCGCGTGCAGGTTCGCGTGCAGAACCCGAACGACGTCGACATCGCGGTGAACGGAATGAGCTTCGAGCTCGAGCTGAACGGCAAGCCTTTCGCCACGGGCGTCTCGAACCAGGTCGTCACCGTTCCCCGCTACGGCACCGGCACCGTCGAGGTGGAAGTGGTCAGCGGCGTGCGCGAAGTGCTGCGGCAGTTCCTCGACGGGAAGAAGGAGGTGCCCTCGCGGTGGCCCTATCGGCTGCGCGGGCAGGTGAGCCTCGTGCAGCCGTATTCCCTCACGATCCCGTACGACACGACCGGGGAGATCGACCTGGGGCGGTTCGGGGGCGTGCCTCGGTAGTCCGGCCATCCGGGCCGGTGCGGGCGCGGGTCAGGCGACTCCTCGCAGCTCCCGCCGCAGGATCTTCCCCACCGTCGACTTGGGCAGCGCGTCCAGGAACCGCACGTTCCGGGGCACCTTGTACGCGGCGAGCTCGCGCTGGCAGTGGGCCTTGAGCGCCTCTTCCGTGAAGTCCGCGCCGGCCGCCTTCACGACGAAGAGCTTCACCGCCTCGCCCGTGCGCTCGTCCGGCACGCCGATGCACGCGCATTCCGCGACGCCGGGGAAGGCGCTCGCGACGGCCTCGATCTCGTTGGGGTACACGTTGAATCCGGAGACGAGCACCATGTCCTTCTTGCGGTCGACGAGCTTCAGGAACCCGCGCTCGTCGAAGCGGCCGATGTCGCCGGTGCGGAAGTAGCCGTCCTTCGTGAAGGCCGCCTCGTTGGCCTGCGGCTGGTTCCAGTAGCCGGCCATCACCTGCGGGCCCTTCGCGCAGACCTCGCCCGCTTCGCCCGGTGCGACCTCGCGACCGTCGTCACCCAGCAGCACGATGTCGGTACCGGGAACGGGCAGGCCCGTGGTGGCGGTGAACTCGCCGAGCGAAGGCGGGTTCAGCGTGAGCACAGGGCTCGTCTCCGAGAGCCCATAGCCCTCGCAGATGTCCTTGCCCGCGACGGCCTTCCAGCGCGCCGCCGTCGAGGGCAGGATGCTCGAGCCGCCGCCCACCGCGAAGCGCAGGCGCGAGAAATCGATCTCCTTCGCGCGCGGGTGCGCGGCGAGGCCGGCATAGAGCGTGTTGACGCCCGCGAAGGCGGTGGGCCGCGCCTGCTTCATCAGGTCCACGAGGCCTTCCATGTCGCGCGGGTTGGCCACGAGCCAGCTCTCGGCGCCGGCCGAGGCGTAGGCGACCATGCTCACCATCAGCGCGAAGATGTGATAAAGCGGCAGCGCCGTGACGATCACGTCGTCGCCGTCGCCGAGTGCGGGGCCTACCACCGCGCGGAACTGCATCGTGTTGGCGACCAGGTTGCGGTGCGAGAGGCACGCACCCTTGGAAAGCCCCGTGGTGCCGCCCGTGTACTGCAGGAAGGCCGGATCGGATCCCGTGAGTTCCACGGGCCGCCGCTCGAGGCCCGCGCCATCGGCGAGCGCATCGACGAGCTTCACCGTGCCGGCGAGGCGGGCGTCCGCGGCCGGCCCGGGCAGCACCTTGCCGCTGCCGTCGCCCAGGCCCGTCGTCACCACGTGGCGGACCGGCGTGCGGGCCACGATCTCCGCGAGCGTCGGCGTCGAGCCGTCGAAGATCACGATGACTTCCGCGCCCGCGTCGTTCAACTGGTGCTCGAGCTCGCGCGGCGTGTAGAGCGGGTTCACGTTCACCTGCACGGCGCCGGCGCGCAGGATGCCCAGGCACGCGATGGGGAAGGCGAGGAGGTTGGGCATCATCACCGCGACGCGATCGCCCTTCTTCACGCCGAGGCGGTGCTGCAGCCACGCCGCGAAGGCCCCCGACAGCGTGTCGACCTCCGCGTAGGTCAGCGAATGGCCGAAGGAGCGGAAGGCGGGGCGGCCGGCGTACTGTCGCATCGCGCTTTCCAGCAGGTGCACCACCGAGGGGTGGCCATCGACGTCGACCGACGCGGGGATGCCGTAACGGCGATACGTGTCGCTCCAGGGCTTCATGGCGGTGCTCTCCTCGTGGGCGGCGGGCCGTCGGTGCGGCCGCTCGTTCGGTGAGCGCATTCTGCCAGTGCCGCGGCGGCTCGTCGCCGCCTTTCGGGCGCCGAAGCTAGCGGAGCTTTCCTTCCAGCGGTCCGCGGATTTCCTCCGGCGGCAACTGCGGCCGGTCCCGATCGCGATTCACGAGACAGAGGAACCCCAGCGGCTCGTCATCTGCGGCGCGAAACTGGTGCCACGCAAGTGGCGGCACCGCGACGAGATCGTTCGGCCCGATGTCCCAGGCCGCCTCGCCCACGAGGCAGCGCCCGCGGCCGCGGATCACCATGACGTTGTGCACGTGCTCGTGGCGCTCCAGCGTCGTCCAGCCCCCGGGCGCGACTTCGAAGTAGCGAAGCTGCGTGGCCATCGACGCGTCGTCGAAGAGCACCTGGCGCGTCACGTCCTTGAAGGGCGCGGCGCCGTCCTGCTTGTAGGCGAGCACGTCCACGCCCTCCCAGTGGAAGGTGCCATCGTGCTTGCGGACGAGCGGGTCGGTCATGGGTGATTCCCGAAGGCGTGGACACGGGCGACGAAATCGCGGGAGCGCTCGAGGAGCGCATCGCCGGCCGAGAGCAGGCCCCCGCCGATGAGCAGCATCGTATCCGTTCCGTAGCCCGCGAGCATCCCGTCCACGCGATCCACCGTCATGCCGCCCGCGGGCACGGGCAGGATGGGCGCGAGGCCGTCCAACGGGCCACGGGCGGCATCGCACAACGCGAGGCACGTCTCGCGCGAGTAGCTGAAGCGGCCGCCGTGATTCGGGAAGATCGTCGCGTCGGCACCGAAGAGACGAAAGAGGGTGCCGAGCAGCACGGGCGGTGCAATGCGCGAGGCGCCGCCCAAGGCCGGGTGGGCGAGGATGGGCATGCCGGCTTCCTCGCGGAATTCCACGAACGAGGGCGGGCCGATGAGCATGGGCGCGACGAGCGCGGCCTTCACGCCCGCGTATTCCGCGGCCTTGAGCTGCTCGCGAAGCTGCCGCGGCCGGCCGGAGAAGGTGGGCGCATAGACGGTTCGGCCGCCCGTTTCGTCGTTGGCCGCGTCGATGGCCTTTTGCACGGCGACCACGCGCTCGGCGAAGGGCGAGTAGGCCTGGTTCGCGAGGCCGTGGTCGTCCTTCACGATGTCGATGCCGGCGAGGGCGAAGGTGCGAGCCAGTCCGGCCAGGTGATGGATGGTCGAGCCCTGGGGCTTGAGCGCGGAGCAGGTGAGGGCGCGCGAGGGGGCTCCGACGAGTTCGCGCAAACCCGCGATGCCGAAACGCGGTCCCGGGAACGCCTTCGCATAACCCGGCGGGAACGCGACACGCTCGAGCGTCACCTCCGGCTGCAGCGAGCAGTTGCCGAAGAGCATGTTCAGGAGCTGCGAGGCTTCCATGCCGGTGGTGGTCGAAGCGAGCGCGATGTCCGCCTCGAAGCCGCCCTCGACAGGGCGGATGGCTTCCACTCGCGCGACGATCTCGGCGAGCACGCGCTCGTCGCGAATGGCGGAGACGGGCATCTCGACGCTCTGCTCGGCGGCGAGGGCTTCGGCTCGGGCGCGGGCGCTCTCGTGGGGCGCGGCGACGCGGTAAGTGGCGAGGAGGCGGTCGGTCATGGAAGGGCCACGCGCGGAGGAAGAGCGGAACGTGGAATTCATCGACGCATTCTAGCGGCAGGCAATTCGCGGAGACTGCCGGGGCAAAACTAGCCCTTCCATGAAGCGAGGACGAGGACGACGGCGAGGCCGAGCCAGAACACGAAGCGGCTGCGGGCGAACCACAAGGCCAGCCCCGCCAACAGGAGACAGGCTCCGGCAATCGTGAGCGACCCGAGAGCCGCATATCCCTCGGTCTTGCCGATGGCGCTCCAGAAAGCGGCAGCGACCCCGCACAGGGCTATCGCGATTCCGATACTGACGGGAGTCGATATTCTGAATTCTTCCGAAGGTCGTTCCATTCGAATCGTCCTATCCGTCCGGCGGGCGGCATCGCGAAGTGCCGATGACGGCCGCCTTCCGCGTCGTCATGCCGCCCGCAGCGCGTCCACGATCTCCAGCCGCGCCGCCCGCACGCTCGGCAGGAACCCGCCCACCAGCCCCATGACCAGCGAGAACACGAGCGTCGAGACGACGATGCCGGGCGTCAGGTGAAACCCGAACGCGAGCTGGCTGAAACTCTGCCAGTTGAGCGTGGTGATGGTGAAGGCCTGCAGGAACGAGGCGAGGAAGAGCCCCACGACGCCGCCCACGAGCGCGAGCAGCATCGATTCGAGCAGGAAGGCCACGAGGATCGAGAGCCGCCGGAAGCCGATGGCGCGCAGCGTCCCGATCTCCGAGGTGCGGTTCGACACCGACGCGTACATGGTGATCATCGCGCCGATGGTGGCGCCGATGGAGAAGATGACCGACAGCGTGATGCCCAGCACGCTGATGAAGGTGGACAGCTGGCGCGACTGCTCCTCGTAGAACGCCGGCTCGCGCTTCACGTCGAGGACGAGCCGCGGGTCGGCTGCCACGGCGGCGGCGAAGGCCGGAAAGTCGCTCGCGTCCCGCAGGTGGGCGATGACCGACGAATACGCCCCGCGCCGGAACGCCTGGATCATCTGCTCCGAATCGCCCCACACCTCGGAGTCGAACCCGCTCTTGGCGCCGTCGAAGGTGCCCACCACGGTCCATTCGCGGCCGCCGAAGCGCATCTTCTCCCCGATGCCCGTGCCGTCGAAGCCGTCGGCGACCGCCTTGCCGACGATCACCTCCGAGGCGCCCGCCTTGAACATCCGGCCATCGACGATCTTCACCTGCGGCCGGATCTGGATGCCCATGGCCGGGAGCCCGCGCACGACGATGTTGGAGGGCTTGTCGATGCCGCGCTTCACGAGGGAGACGAGCACCAGCGTCTCCTTCGAGACGAGCGGCTCTCCCCCCGCGCCGCGCGCCACCTGCGGCAGCGTCTCGATGAGCGAGGCCTGGTCGCGTGAGACGGCGCTCTGGATCTCCGTCTGGGCCGAGGCGCGCAGGAGAATGGCGTTCTCCGCGCTGCCCGTCGACACGAGCGTCTTCTTGAGCCCCGCGTCCAGCATCAGCACGGCGGCGAACTGGAAGACGACGAGCGCCATGCCGCCCGCCGTGAGCGCCGTGGTGAGGCGGCGCGTCCAGAGGTTGCGGAAGACGTAGGAGACCGGGATCTTCATGGCGTCAGCCGATGTACCGCAGGCCTTCGACGATGCGAACGCGCGCGGCCCGGATGGCCGGGACGATCCCCGCGAGGGCGCCGACCACGAGCGCCGACGCCGCCTGCAGCACGACCGTCTCGCCGGAGACCTTGAACACCGGGAAGATGTTGCCCACGAGCCCCTTCACCGCCGCCGCGAGGGGGAAGGTGGCGAGGATGCCCAGCCCGCCGCCCAGCGCCGTCAGCATCAGCGACTCGCCGAAGATGAGCGCGGCGACGAAGCCCGGCGAGAATCCCAGCGCCTTGAAGGTGGCGTACTCCGCCAGCCGCTCGCGCGCCGTCATGGCCATGGTGTTGGCCACGACCGCGAAGATGATGACGATGACGACGAACGAGATGAGGCGGATCGCCATCACGATCGTCTCGGTCTGGGCGATGAAGCCCAGCTGGAAGGCCTTCTCCGTCTCCGTGAGCGTCTCGGCGAGGGAATTGCGGAACTCGCTGTCCATGCGGGCGCTGATCTCCGCCGCGCGCGAGCCGTCCGCGATACCCACGATGAAGACGCCCGCCAGGTCGCCGCGGCGCGGGAAGCGCTTCTTGATCTCCTCGTTGAGGTAGTCCCAGCGGAAGTAGAACTGGCGCGCGATGATCGTGTCGTCCTTCGGCTCGTAGATGCCGCGCACGACGAATTCCCAGTTGCCCGGGTAGATGGTGCCCTTGATGGGGACCACGTCGCCCACCTTGAAGCCGTGCTGGTTCGCGAGGCCCCGCCCGACCATCACGCCGCGGCGGTCGCGCTTCCAGGCGAGGAGCTCGTCGGGGTTCGTCTTGAACTCGGGGTAGAGGTCGAAGAAGGTCTCGTGGTCGACGCCGAACTGCGGGAAGAAGTTGGAGGCCGACGTGTCCTTGTACTGGCCGCCGAACCAGTTGGAGACGCACACCGTCGTGACGCCGTCGATGGCGCGGATGCGGTCGCGGTAGTACATGGGGAGCGGAAAGACGAGGGAGACGGCGTTGCGCGAGACGAGGCGGGTGGCGCTGGACATCTCGGAGCCCGCGTACCAGGCCTTCACCACCGTCTGCAGGAGCCCGAACGCGACGATGGCCACCACCAGGCCCGTGAGCGTGAGGAGGCTCCTCAGGGGGTGGCGGAAGATGTTCTTGAAGACGAGGCGGAGGTAGTACATCGTCGGTTAGCGTCGGCAGCGTCGGTCAAGGACGCAAAAGTCTTTGGAAACGCCGATGAACGCCGATGTCACGCCGATGAACGCCGATAAGTACAGGAACTGTCCGTTTCATCGATGGTTCATGGCCAATGGCGAGTCCGGAGTCGATACATGCCTGCCTTCGCGTTCTGCCTTTATCGGCGTTCATCGGCGTGACATCGGCGTTCATCGGCGTTTCCAAAGAAGCGCGCCCGGGTAACTCCCTGACGATCACCGGCGTTTCCAAAGACTTTGGCCGGCATCACTCCCCGCCGCCGCCTCATCCACGAGCTCACCCTTCTCGAGATGCACCACGTGCCGAGCGGATTCCACCGCATGCCAATCGTGCGTCACCATCACGATCGTCTTCCCCATCTCCGCATTGAGCCGCTGCAGCAACCCCAGGATCTCCCCCGCGCTCTTGCGATCCAGGTCTCCCGTCGGTTCGTCCGCGACGATGATCGTGGGGTCCGTGATGAGCGCCCGCGCGATCGCCACCCGCTGCTGCTGCCCGCCCGAAAGTTCGTTCGGCTTGTGGTCCATGCGGTCCGCGAGTCCCACGAGCGACAGGGCCATCTCGACCCGCTCGCGCCGTTCCCGCCGCCCGAGCGAGGTGAGAAGCAGTGGCAGCTCCACGTTCTCGAAAGCGTCCAGCACCGGCATGAGGTTGTAGAACTGGAAGATGAAGCCCACGTGCGAGGCGCGCCAGTCCGCGAGCTCCGCCTCGCCCAGCCGCGTGATGTCCTCGCCGTCGACGAGGAGCGTGCCCGCGTCCGGCTTGTCGATCCCGGCGATGAGGTTCAGCAGCGTCGACTTGCCGGAGCCCGAGGGCCCCATCAGCGCGATGAAGTCGCCCTCGGGGATGGTGAGGGAGATGTCCTCCAGCACCGGGACGACCTGGTCGCCGCGCCGGTAGCTCTTGGCCAGGTGCTCGATGACGACGAGGGGACGGCCGGGGCCGCCGGTCGCGTTCACTTCTTGAGGAGCGCGACCGCGCCGCCGTCGCGCAGCTTCTCCGGCGGGGAAAGGGCCACCTTGTCCCCCGCCTTCACGCCGGTGACCTCGAGGAGGTCGCCCAGCTTGCGGCCCGCCGTCACGGCCACCTCCTTCGCGATGCTTTCCTTGTCGAGCACGAAGACGACGCTCCTGTCGCCGCGCTTCGCGACGGCTTCGGGGCGCACGGCGGTGACGGCCTTGCGCTCGTCGTCCTTGGCGGCGCGCTGGAGGAAGCCGACCTTGGCGCTCATGTCCGGCAGGACGCGGGCGTCCTTCTCCTTGAACGTCACCTTCACCAGGAGCGTGGCCTTGCTGCGGTCCACCGTCGGCACGATGCGCGAGACTTCGCCGGCGAGCCGCGCCTCGGGGTAGGCGTCCAGCTGGATCTCGGCGGGCATGCCGACGACGATCTTGCCGATGGAAGCCTCGGACACGTCCGCCTCGACCTCGAGGGTATCCATGTCCGCCATGTTCACCACGGCACCCTTGGAATCGGTGGCCGAGGAGAAGGGCGTGATGATGTCGCCGACGTTGGCGTTCTTGGTGAGCACCACGCCGTCGAAGGGCGCGCGGATGAGCGTCTGCTCGACGGTGACGGAGGCCGAGCGCGCATTGGCCTCGGCGACGCCGATGGCCGCCTTGAGGCTCGAGATGGACGCGAGGGCCTTCTCGTGGCGGGCCCTGGCGGTATCCAGCGCCGATTCCGCGATGAACTTCTTCGCGTAGAGGTCCTGCGCGCGGCGAAGGGCCGATTCCGCGTCGCGCCGTTCGGCCTCGCCTTGCTCCAGGTTGGCCTTGGCCGCCTTCACGGCCGCGAAGGACGAATGGCGGGCCGCCGACACGTCGAGGCTTTCCAGCCGCGCGATGACTTCGCCCGCCTTCACGCGCGAGCCCTCCTGCACGCCCAGCCATTCGAGCCGGCCCGTGGCCTTGGTCGAGACCGCCGCCTTGCGCTGCGCGACGACGCGACCGGTGGCATTGAGGAGGGTGAATCCCTGGGAAGGAAAGGCCGTGGTGACGGTGGCCACGTCGATGGTGACGGGCGCGTTGGCGCCCCGCCAGGCCATGAACGCGGCGATCGCTGCGACGACGGCTGCCCCCACGGCCCACTTGACCCAACGGGGACGGCGGCGCGGACCGAAGGATTTGGCGGTGCGGTCGATGTGGAGCTTGGAGAGGTCCTGGGCGGACACGGCGATGCCTCGGGAAGGGAAGGCGAATTATACGGTGCGGAAGGGAGAACGCTTCGATGCGTCAGCTTCGCGAAAGGTTCGGGCGTAGGCCGTAAGGCACACGCAAGGCTCGGGGCCTAGATTGGCCGGGCTCTCAATGGAGGAGGAGAAAACCCATGTCACAACAAACACTCAACTGGTCCGCGATCGAAGCCGATCCCCGGTTCCAGGAACTGCACGCCAAGAAGTCGTTCTTCCTGTGGGGCCTCATGGCCTTCTCGGTGGTCTACTACTTCGCCCTGCCTCTCGGCGCGGCTTACATGACGGACGTCTTCAAGATCAAGGTGTGGGGCCCGATCAACGTCGGCATCCTCTTCGCCCTGTCGGAATTCATCGTCGCCTGGGGCATCGCCTTCATCTACTCGCGCCGCGCGGCGCAGTTCGACGCGATGGCCGAGGAAATCAACCGCGACGCCGCGAAGATCGGAGCCTGACCATGAAGATTTCCCGCTGGGCCATCGCGGCCCTCGCCCTCGCCGCCCCGGCCGTCGCCTTCGCGCAGACCGCCGTGAACCCGAAGTACACCTACCTCACGTTCGCGGTGTTCGCCGCGATCATCGGCGTCACCATGTACATCACGTACCTGGCCGCCAAGCGCACCAAGACGGCCGCGGACTTCTACGCCGCCGGCGGCGGCATCTCCGGCCTGCAGAACGGCTGGGCCATCGCGGGCGACTATCTTTCCGCCGCCTCGTTCCTGGGCATCGCGGGCCTCATCTCCCTCTACGGCTACGACGGCTTCATGTACTCCGTGGGCTGGCTCGTGGCCTACATCACGGTGCTGCTCGTGATCGCGGAGCCCTGCCGGAACATCGGCAAGTACACGATGGCCGACATCCTCGCCTTCCGGAACGACCCCAAGACGGTCCGCACGTTCATGGCGATCTCGACCATCACCGTGTCGACGTTCTATCTCACTGCCCAGATGGTGGGCGGCGGCGTGCTGGTGAAGACGCTGATCGGCATCGACTACGAGATCTCGGTCATGACCGTGGGCGTACTCATGCTCGCCTACGTGGTGTTCGGCGGCATGGTCGCCACGACCTACGTGCAGATCATCAAGGCGGTGCTGCTCGTGATCGCCTCGCTCCTCATGGTCGCGCTCGTCTGGAGCCAGTACGGCTTCAGCCTGCCGGGCTTCCTCGATGCCGCGGTCGCCGACCCCAACGTCCAGGGCCGCGTGGCGGCGATGCTGGGCGACGCCTCGAAGAACATGACGGCCACCGAACTCGGCCAGCGCTTCCTCGAGCCGGGCCTGCTCTTCAAGAACCCGATCGACCAGGTGTCCCTGGGCATGGCGCTCGTGCTCGGCACGGCCGGCCTGCCGCACATCCTCATGCGCTTCTTCACGGTGCCCACCGCCCAGGCCGCGCGCAAGTCGGTCATCTGGGCGATGGCGATCATCGGCGGCTTCTACGTGCTCACGCTGTTCTTGGGCCTGGGCGCCGCGATGAAGGTCGGTCCCTCGAACATCACCGCGATCGACAAGGGCGGCAACATGGCGGCCCCGCTCCTCGCGCAGTTCCTGGGCGGCGGCGCGGACTCGATGCTCGGCAACCTCATGCTCGCCTTCGTGGCCGCCGTCGCCTTCGCGACGATCGTCGCGGTGGTCGCGGGCCTGGTGCTCGCCGCGGCCTCGGCCATGTCCCACGACCTGTGGGTGGGCGTGATCAAGGGCGACAAGGCCACCTCGGACGAGGAAGTGCGCGCCGCGCGCATCTGCTCGGTGCTGGTGGGCATCCTCGCCATCATCATCGGCATCCTCGCGCAGGGCCAGAACGTCGCGCACCTCGTGGCGCTCGCCTTCGCCGTGGCGGCCTCGGCCAACCTGCCGGTGATCCTGCTCACGCTCTACTGGAAGAAGTGCAACACGGCGGGCGTGGTTGCGGGCCTCGTGGTGGGCACCGTCACCGCCATCGGCCTGGTGATGGTCTCGCCCAACATGACCTACCCGAAGGCCATCAAGGCCGCGGCCCAGAAGATCATCGACGCCGCCCCGGCGCGCATCGCCAAGCTCGAGGGTGACCTCGCCGCGGCGACGGAACCGGCCGCGAAGGAGAAGTTCGCCAAGGCCATTGCCGGCGCGAAGAAGGACGTCGCCGGAAGCCAGGCCACCCTCAAGAAGTACGAGGGCCAGACGACGAGCCTGGTGGGCCTCGAGAAGCCGCTCTTCGAGCTGAGGAACCCCGGCCTCATCTCGATCCCGGCGGGCTTCCTCGCGGTGATCCTGTTCTCGCTTCTCACCACGGACCGCCGCGCCCTCTCGACCTGGGACGAGCTGTACGTGCGCTCCAACACCGGCCTCGGCCGGGCGGCCACCGCGAAGCACTGACGCGCGCCGCTCCGGGGCCGGGATCCCTTGCGGGGTTCCGGCCCTTTTCGCTTGTCCAGACCCGGCGCATTCGCGCGCCATCGCTCGCGGGTACCATCAAGACATGGCTTCCGTTCCCGGCACCGCCTCCTCATCCGCCACCGGCCTCGTCGCCGCCACCACGGCCCAGCTTCGCCGCCACGCCCCCTTCGACGCGATGCAGGACGCGCACGTCGCGTTCCTGGCGGAGCGACTGAAGCTCGCTTACTTCCCGGAGGGCGAGGTGATTCTCGCCGGCGGCGCCGGGATCCCCGAGGTGTGCAACGTCATCAAGCAGGGCGCGGTCATCGTCGTCTCCGGCAGCGGCAGCGAAGAGGTCGAACTCGCCCTGCAGGTGGGCGAGTGCTTCCCGGTGGGCGCGCTCCTGGCCAACCGTCCGGCCACTCGCACCTACCGCGCCTCGTCCGACACTTTCTGCTACCAGCTCTCGCGCAAGGACTTCCACGAGCTGGTCGGCATGAGCGACGTCTTCCGCGATTTCTGCACGCACCGCATCGCCCACCTGTTGCACCACGCCCTGGGCAACCTGCAGAAGGACGTCATCGCCACGAGCGAGGAGCGCCAGCCGCTCGAGCGCCCGCTGCGCGAGGCCATCCGGCGCGAGGCGGTGACGCTGGACGAAGGCGAACCCATCCGCACGGCCCTCGAGCTGATGGTCCACGAGAAGATCGGTTCGGTGATTCTCACGCGCGGGGCGGAGAAGTCCCTTTCGGGCATCGTCACGTTGCGCGACGTGGCCGGCCGCGTGGCCCTGCCCCGCACGGACATCGACCGGCCCGTGCGCGAGGTGATGACGCCGGACCCGGCGACGCTGGAGGCGGGCGAGTTCGCCTTCCAGGCCGCGATGCGCATGGCCGAGCTCGGCATCCACCACATCGTGGTCACCGAGGCCGGGAGGATCGCCGGCATGATCTCCGAGCGCGACCTTTTCCGCCTGCAACGGATCGGCATCGCCTCCCTGGGCGGCGAGATCCAGGTGGCCAAGTCCATCGAACGCCTCGCGCAGCTGGCAAAGGACGTGCGCGCGCTGGTGCCGAGCCTGCTGCTGCAGGGCGTGAGCGCCGAGCACGTGACGCAGATCCTCTCGACGCTCAACGACCGCCTCACGCGTCGCGTCATCGCGCTGGAGGCGCGCGAGGCCGGCATCGAGCCGCGCGAATTCTGCTGGCTCGCCCTGGGATCGGAGGGCCGGCACGAGCAGACCCTCGCCTCGGACCAGGACAACGGCCTCGTCTTCCGCGACCCCGAGGATGGCGACGGCGAAGCGCAGCGAGCCCGCTTCCTGCCCTTCGCGGCCCAGGTGAACGAGGCGCTCGCCAAGGTGGGCTTTCCGCTTTGCCGCGGCGGCATCATGGCCGGCAACCCGCAGTGGTGCCTGTCGGAAGGCGAATGGCGCGCGCGGTTCTCCCGATGGATCGCCACCGGCGACCCGCAGGCGATCCTGAACGCCATCATCTTCTTCGATTTCCGCCCGCTCGACGGCGAGGCGAGCCTCGCGGACCGGTTGCGGGGCTGGCTCTCGGAGGCCATCCGCGACCAGCAGATCTTCCTGCGCGCCCTGGCGCAGAACGCGCTCACCAACCGCCCGCCCCTGGGCGTCGTGCGCGACTTCACCCTCTCCGACGACGCCGATCACCCCGGCACCATCGACCTCAAGGTGAACGGCGCGACGCTCTTCATCGATGCGGCGCGCGTGATGGCGCTGGCCGAGGGGGTGCCCTTCACGGGCACCGCGCCGCGCATCCGCGAGGCGGCCGTGCGCCGCGGGCTCACGAAGGAAGAGGCGGAAGGATGGGTGAGCGCCTTCCACTACCTGCAGCTCTTCCGGTTGCGGCACCAGACTTCGCAGGTGCAGAAGGGCGAGGTGCCCACGAACTACGTGGACCCCGACCGCCTCAACGACCTCGACCGGCGCCTGCTGAAGGAGGCGCTGCGCACCGCGCGCGGCATGCAGCGGCGCCTCGCGCTCGACTACCACCTGTGAGCTGGCTGCGGCGCCTCGCGAGGCCCGCTCCCGTCCTCGAGGCGGAGGCGGCGCTCTCGCTCAAGCGCTGGCGCGCGAGCGTGGTCACGCGGCCGTGGGCGCCCTGCGCCTTCGCGGAGTTCACCGTCCTCGACACCGAGACCACGGGCCTCGACGTGCGCCACCACACGCTGCTGTCGATCGGCGCGGTGCGCGTGCGCGAGACGCGGGTGGCGATGGGCGAATCCTTCTACCGCGAGATCCGGCCGGAGCAGGCGAGCGAACGCTCGAACGTGCTCGTGCACGGCATCGGGCACGGGGCGCAGCTGTCGGGGGAGGATCCGGCCATCGTCCTCGCGGCCTTCATGGCCTTCGCCGGCGGGCGGCCGCTCGTGGCCTACAACGCGCCGTTCGACCGGGAGATGATCGAGTCGGCGGTGCTCAAGCACCTGGGCGTGAAGTGGCGGCCGACGTGGATCGACACCGCGGACCTCGTGAAGTCCATGTTTCCCGGCGAGGCGACGGAACTCAAGACGCTGGACGACTGGATGGGACGGTTCGGGATCGTGCACTACGAGCGGCACAATGCGCTGGCGGATGCGCTGTGTACCGCGCAGCTTTTCCAGGTGCTGCTCGCGCGGGCCGCGAAGGAGGGGTATTCGACCGTGAAGGACTTGCTGCGGGCGGAGAAGAATTACCACTGGCAGCGCAAGAGGTGAGGGTGGGGAGTGATGCTGCCGCGAGAGGTGGGGACGGGGAGTGATGCCGACGCATTTCTTTGGAACGCCGATGAACGCCGATGTCACGCCGATGAACGCCGATAGGGCTTGGTGTCGAGCGCGATGGGGATATCGCTGCCGCGGGCGTTTGCGTTCCACCAATTGAATTGCCCGGCGAACCGCATGATTTATCGGCGTTCATCGGCGTGACATCGGCGTTCATCGGCGTTCCAAAGAAGCGCGCCTGAGTAACTCCCCGCCGCCGCCCTACGGACCCCGCCCGAAGAGCCCCAACGTCGCCTCGTACAAAGGCTGCCCCCGCTCCACCATCGCATCCAGCACGGTGAAGTGATCGAGCGTCGGCAGTTCCAGCAGCGACCGCACCTGCGGTTTCCACCGGTTCGCCAACAGCCGCGACTGCCGCAGGAATTCCCCGCTCTCCGCTCCCCCCACGGCGACGACGAGCGGCGCCTCCAGCACGGGCGTCCGGTCGTACAGGTCCAGCGCCCTCGCCGAATCCGCGTCCAGCTTCAGCTCCGCATTCGACGAGAAAAGCGGAATCGCCCTGAAATCGAACACCCCGCTCACGGGCACGCCCCCCGCGATCCGTGCGGAATCGAACGCGAAGCGATCCGCCCCCTGCGTGAATAGCGCTCCCACGAGCTGTCCTCCCGCCGAGTGGCCCGAAAGCACGATCCGCCGCGCGGAAGGCGCGTGCGCCGCGATGGCGTTCAGGGCGGCCGTGGCGTCCTCCACGATGGCCGGGATGCGTACTTCCGGGCACAGCCGGTAGTTGGCCACTGCCACGCTCACGCCGGCGGCCGCATAGGAGGGCGCGAGCCAGGAGAAGAACCGCTTGTCGAGGCCGCGCCAGTAGCCGCCGTGGAAGAAAACGAGGAGGCGCGTACCGTCGCCGGCGGGAAAGAAGTCGAAACGATGGCGCGGGTGGGGCCCGTACGGGAGGTCGAGGGACCCGGGAAGGGTCTCGCGCACGAATGCCGAATCCCGCTCCCAGCGCGCGAAGAGGGCCGGGTGTTCCGGCACGCGCTCGCGGTTGTTGTACTCGCGCTCGACCCAGGCGGGGTCCAGGGGGCCGGTCGGCAGCAGCAAGGCATCGGGTTCGGACATGGGGCGATTGTAGCGGGGAGCGCGGCCCGCCCGTTGCCTCGTCGCGACCGCCGGCGCATGCTGGTTTCCATCCCATGAAAAGCCTCGCCTGCAATTTCGCCATCGCGTGCATGACGATGATCGCCGCCCTCGATGCGGCGGCCGCGCTGCGCGAGGACATCGTCCGCCTGCCGGTGAAGCTCGCGGACTCGCGGGGCGCGGAGCACGACGTCACGCTCGTGGTCACGGTGTGGCGCGACGACGCCCGCGCCCGGTCGCCCTTCCTCATCCTGAACCACGGGCGAAGCGGATCGGCGCAGGCCCGCGAGCGATTCGGCCGCGCGCGTTTCACGCAGAACGCCGCGTGGTTCGTCGAGCAGGGCTTCGCGGTGGTCGTGCCGACGCGGGCCGGCTACGGCGTCACGGGCGGTCCCGATCTCGAGGCCGCCGGGCCCTGCGCCGCGATGGATTTCCCCGGGCGCTTCGCCGCGGGCGCCGCGAACGTCGAGGCGGTGCTGCGGTGGGTGCGGGCGCAGCCCTGGGCGGAACCCGATCGCGGGTTGCTCGCGGGGCAATCCTTCGGCGGGGCTTCGTCCCTCGCGCTCGCCTCGCGCGACCCCCCCGGCATCCTCGGCGTCGTCAATTTCGCCGGCGGCGGCGGGGGCGACCCGGCCGCCCACCCCGAGGAGCCGTGCTCGGCCGAGGCGCTCGCCCGCACGATGTCGGGCTACGGCAGCTCGACGCGCGTCCCGGCGCTCTGGCTGTACAGCGAGAACGACCGGTATTGGGGGCCACGGTGGCCACGGCTGTGGTTCGAGGGCTACCGCGAGCGGGGCGCCGCGGCACGGTTCGTCGCCTTGCCTCCCTCGGGCAGCGACGGCCACGGCATCTTCACGGCGATGCCCGCGGCGTGGCAGCCGGCGGTGCTCGGGTTCCTGCGGCGCCTGGGCTTCGCGCCGTAGGCCTTTCGGGTCGGAGCGGGACAAACTCTGATACAACTCCGGGCTTCCGTCGGATGCCCGTGGGGGTATATTGGATTCACGAACATCACGCTGAAGAGGGACGCACCATGAAGACCACATTCGCACTCGCGGCGCTGGCCGCCGCCACGATCTCCACGCTCGCCGTCGCCCAGATGGGCCCCGGCATGGGCGGCGGTCCCGGCATGGGACGCGGCGCAGGCCCCGGCATGGCCGGCGGCGATTGCCCGATGCACCAGGGAATGGGCGGCCCGCAGGGCAAGGGCGGCATGCACGGCGGCATGCACGGCGGCAAGGGCGGCGGCATGCACGGCGGCAAGGGCGGCGGCATGATGGGCATGGGCCAGGGCATCCCGCCCGGCGTGCTCGCGACGCTCGGCCTTACGCCGGAACAGCAGACGAAGGTCACCGAGATCCAGCGTGAGCAGCAGCGGAAGCGCCACGCGATGCACGGCACGATGCAGGAAATGCGCTGGAAGGCCCAGGATTCCCAGAAGGACGGCTTCAACGAGGACGCCGCCCGCAAGCAGTTCGACGCCATGGCCGCCATGCGCAAGGAAATGTTCGAGTCGGGCCTCGCCGCCCGCAAGCAGCTCGACGCCGTGCTCACCCCCGAGCAGCGGGAAAAGCTCAAGAAAGCGCGTCCGGGCCCCGGCCCGAAAGCCTGACCCTCCCCCAGGCTGCGCCCCGCCGGGGCCCTTGAAAGGGGGCTCCGGCACCTCCATTTGCAGGGCGAACTCCGTATCCCATCAAGAGGACGCCCCATGACCGAAACCGCCACCCCCGCCGCCGCCCGCGAGACGCGAGGCTTCCAGGCCGAGGTGAAGCAGCTGCTTCACCTCATGATCCATTCCCTTTACTCGAACCGCGAGATCTTCCTGCGCGAGCTCGTCTCGAACGCCTCGGATGCCGCCGACAAGCTGCGGTTCGAGGCCCTGAACGCCCCGGACCTGCTGGAGAGCGACGCGGACCTCAAGATCCGCATCGACTACGACGCCGAGGCGAAGACGGTCACCGTCGCCGACAACGGTGTGGGCATGAGCCGGGACGAAGCCATCGGCCACCTGGGCACCATCGCCAAGAGCGGCACGCGCGAATTCTTCTCGCAGCTCTCGGGCGACCAGAAGAAGGACGCGCACCTCATCGGCCAGTTCGGCGTGGGCTTCTACTCCTCTTTCATCGTGGCGGACAAGGTGACGGTCACCACGCGCCGTGCCGGCCTGCCGGCTTCCGAGGGCGTTCGCTGGGAATCCGACGGCAGCGGGGAATACACCGTCGAGACGGTCGACAAGCCCGGCCGCGGCACCGAGATCGTGCTGCACCTGCGCGAAGGCCAGGAGGACATGGCCGACGGCCAGAAGCTGCGCGACATCATCCGCCGCTACTCCGACCACATCGTGCAGCCGATCCTCATGCCCAAGGAAAAGTGGGCGGACGGCCAGTACGCGAAGGAAAGCGAAACCGAGACGGTGAACCAGGCCTCGGCGCTCTGGGCGCGCCCGAAGAGCGACGTCACCGAGGAGGACTACAAGGCGTTCTACAAGCACGTCGGCCACGATTTCGAGGACCCGCTCGCGTGGACCCACGCCCGCGTCGAGGGGAAGACCGAATACACGCACCTGCTCTACGTCCCCTCGCGCGCGCCGTTCGACCTGTGGGACCGCAACAGCCGCCACGGCGTGAAACTCTACGTGCGGCGCGTGTTCATCATGGACGACGCGGAACAGCTCCTGCCCGTGTACCTGCGCTTCGTGCGCGGCGTGGTGGATTCCGCGGACCTGCCGCTCAACGTCTCGCGCGAGATCCTGCAGGAATCGAAGGACATCGAGGCCATCCGCGGCGGCTGCACGAAGAAGATCCTGGGCCTGCTCGAGACGCTGGCGAAGGACGATCCGGCGAAGTTCTCGGATTTCTGGAAGCAGTTCGGGCGCGTGCTCAAGGAAGGCATCGGCGAGGACCACGCCAACCGCGAGAAGGTGGCGGGGCTCCTGCGCTTCGCCTCCACCCACGCCGACACCGCGGAAGAGACCGTCTCGCTTGCCGACTACATCGGCCGCATGCGCGAAGGCCAGGACAAGATCTACTACGTCACCGCCGACACCTTCAACGCCGCGAAGAACAGCCCGCACCTGGAGGTGTTCCGCAAGAAGGGCCTGGAGGTGCTGCTGCTGTCGGACCGCGTGGACGAATGGGTGGTGAGCCACCTGCACGAGTTCGAGGGCAAGGAGCTGGTGTCCGTCGCCCGCGGCGGGCTGGACCTGGGCAAGCTCGAGGACGAGGCGGAGAAGCAGGCCGTCGAAGCCGAGGCGTCCGAACTGAAGGACGTGCTCGAGCGCATGAAGGCGAGCCTGGGCGATCGCGTGAAGGAAGTGCGCGTCACGCACCGCCTCACGGATTCGCCGGCGTGTCTCGTGGCCGACGAGCACGACATGGGGGCCAACCTGGCCCGGATGCTCAAGGCGGCGGGACAGAGTGTGCCGGGCTCGAAGCCCATCCTCGAGGTGAACCCGAAGCACCCGGCGGTCGTTCGCCTCAAGGGCGAGGAGAAGCGCTTCGACGACTGGTCGGTCGTGCTCTTCGAACAGGCGCTTCTCGCCGAGGGCGGGCAGCTCGACGACCCGGCCGGGTTCGTGAAGCGGATCAACTCGCTGATGCTGGAGATGGGCGGGGGCGAGTCGAGGATCATCGTGCCGGGGGCCTAGTGCCTCCGGACGGTGCGAAGGGCGGCCTGCGGGCCGCCCTTTTCATTTCAGGCGGCAACCCGCTCGAACGAGAACTCGGGTATGCCCGCGCGCTTCGAGGCGTGCTCGAGGGTGATGGCGCAGATATGGCCCTCGGCATCGAGGTCGAGCAGCGTGTCCTCGTCGAGGTCGCGGGATTCCGCCACGGCTGCCTCGCGGAACTCGATGAGCAGTGTGTCGGTGTCCTCGAAGTAGCGGATTCTCATGGCATGAACCTGCGGTCGAAGAAGGCATTGTGGACCGTTTCGCCGTCTGGGAGAAGGACGACCCGGAGGTGGCGATTGGCGGCCTCCGGCACGAGAGCCCAGCGGCGAATCCGACCGTCGGACTGGACAAGTTCCTTCAACGGGAAGCGGGCGGTTCGTTCGATCCAGGCGTCCTGGATGACGCTTCTGTCGGGGCGCCGCCGAATCGCGTCGAAGTAGGCCGTCGTTTTCACGCACCGACGCTATAAGGCGGACCGGGCGCTGTCGCTACGAAATCGCCGGGGGCCACGAGCGGTTTGTCCTTGATCGCCCGCCAAGGGTGCTTCGCCTATTGGGTGATCAGGCAGAAGCGATCGTCTGGCCGGTTTGGTCGTGGCCTCCCGTTTGGATGGATGACCGGGCTCGTCCCGGCTTCATTCCAGTCCAAGCGGGAGCGCCCATGAAGCGTTGCACCCTGGCGATGCTGGCGACAGCATCACTCTCCATCCCCCTCGCCGCGTCGGCGCAGACCGCCGCCCGCGAAGGCACGAAGCAGGTCTTCGAATTCACCGCCACGGTGAAGACCACCGGCCGCTTCGTCGACGGCCGCAACACGCAGACGACGAGCGCCGTGAACCGCGTGCTCAAGGGGCGGTGCCTGTTGCAGGCGGGTCCCGTGGGTCCGTACGGGCTCGAGGGCCCCTCGAAGGCGCAGGAGAAGGCGCTCAAGCAGAAGGACCCCGGCATGGCCTCCCTCGAGAAGGAGGCCGCGAAGTGCAAGGGCAACCAGGCCTGCCTGATGGCGCTCGCCCAGAAGATGTCCGAAAGCGGATTCGAGCCGGCGGCGCCGAAGGTGGAGGGCGCGGTGCAGGTCTGGTTCCCGCAGTCGTGCAGCGGCTCTTTCACGGCGAACGACGCCTACACCGCCAACATCCAGGACGGCGGCAACCTTTCCTACGCGACGCAGAGCACGATCAAGGGCGCGGCCTCGATCGCCGAGGGCGGCGAGAAGGGCTGGCTCGGCGTCTACGTCGAGCACGATCTCGCCGGGGGACAGGTGCTCTACCGGTTCAACCAGGCCCCGGCCGTGATGCTCGACAAGCACACGGTGCGCACGGGCTACAAGGCCGGAACGACCGACACCAGGGTTCCGGTGCAACTCACGCAGGGCGTGTTCCCCGACAAGTGGGGCCCGGTGAAAGGCGCGTTCCAGGCAGGCTCGCTCACGAAGGCGGTGGACGGGGGAACGATCGCCGTGGAGTGGCGGCTCGGGCGCTGAGCGGGAACCCGCGGGCGCGGGGCCCCTGTCCGGTCCGGGGCGCCGCTTGCGTGGAACCCGGGGAAGAGGAGCGACAATGCGCCCTTCCCCGATCGACGCGATGAAAGGCGGGTGATCCGATGGCCACGAACGAAACCATGCCGCCCGGCGGTGTTCCGCCCGCACCGATTCGCGGATCCTGCCTCTGCGGCCGCGTGAAGTTCGAGCTGGCCGGCACACCGCAGTTCATCAACCACTGCCACTGCGCCATGTGCCGCAAGGCGCACGGGGCCGCCTACGGCAGTTTCCTGCACGCCGATGGCGGCGGTTTCCGCTGGCTGTCGGGGACCGACGCGGTGGCGAACTACGCCTCGTCGCCGGGCAACACGAGGGCGTTCTGCCGGAACTGCGGCTCGAACATGCCCGTGCTCGAGGACGGCGGCGAGCACGTGATCATCCCGGCCGGCTCGCTCGACGACGACCCCGGCGTGCGGCCCGTGGTCCACATCCACACGGCCTCGCGCGCGCCGTGGCATGCCATCACCGACGCGCTGCCGCAGTTCGAGGCGTTCCCGCCGCAGGAATTCTGGGCAGAATACGAGCGGGCCCGGTGATCCCGCCAGGGGCCCCTCGCACCGGAGCTCCCATGTCGATTCCCGCAGCCGCCCTTGGCCTGGCCCTCGCCGCCTGCGCGCTGCCCGCGGCATCGCAGCCGCGCGTCTTTCCGGGTGCAGCCGAGCGGCGAGAGGATGCGCAGGCGCTATGCCGCTTCGTCGCCGAGGAATATGCCTACCTCGACCGGAAGGCGCTCGACTGGCCGCGCACGTGCGCACACTTCGCCCCGCTCGCCGAACGCGCCTCGGACGAGAAGGCCTTCATCGGCGCGCTCGAGTCACTCCTCGCCCAGCTCCACGATTCGCACGCACACCTGGGCACGAACACGATGGCCTCGCCTCGCCTGGTGCCTTCGCAGGCCGATGCGATGGCCGCCTGGGTCGACGGCCGTGCCCGGGTGACCGACGTACGCGAGGACTCGGCCGCCGCGCGAGCGGGCCTCGCGCCGGGCGATGAGATCGTCACGATCGACGACGTGCCGGTCGCCAGAGCCGCCGCCGTGCACGAACCCCTGTTCCTCGATGGCGATCGCGCCGAAGCTCGCGACTGGGCCCTGCGGATCGCGCTGGCCGGTCGCCATGAGGCGTCGCAGGTGCGGCTCGGCGTGCGATCGCGCGGCGCCACGCGCACGGTCGCCTATTCCCCGGCCCACCCGAAGTCCGCGAATCGGCTCGAGGCGTCGATGCAGGACGGCATCGCCCACCTGCGCATCCGCAATTCGCTCGGCGAGGCGGCGCTCGTGAAGGACATCGATGCTGCCCTTGATCGTTTCGCCGACGCGCGCGGACTCGTGCTCGACCTGCGCGATACGCCGAGCGGCGGCAATTCGACGGTCGCGCGCGGGATCCTCGGGCGGTTCGTCGATCGCCTCGCGCCCTACCAGCGCCACGAGCTGGTGTCCGAATTCCGCGCGACCGGCATCCGGCGGATCTGGACCGAGTCCGTCGCGCCGCGTGGCGTGAAGTTTCGCGGCTCCGTGGTCGTTCTCGCCGGCCCGTGGACGGGGAGCATGGGCGAGGGAATCGCCATCGGGCTCAACGCGGCGCGCGGCGCGCCCGTCCTGGGGCGCCCGATGGCAAGGCTCCTTGGCGCGTTGGGCGAAATCTCGCTACCCCGCTCGCACATCGTGGCGCGCATTCCCGTCGAGACGCTGCATCACGTCGATGGCACGCCCCGCGAGGTCTTCGTGCCCTGCGCGGTGGAGCCCGGGGGCGAAGGCGATGGGGAGCTCGCGAAGGCCCGGCGACTGGCGGCCTGGCTCGCGCAACGCGACGGCCCGAACCCGCTCGGTGCGAAGTCCTGCGCCGGCGTGCCCTCGACGTGAGCCGCTTCGGCCTCCCGATGCGTGGCGTGGCCCGGGTGAGAACGGCGCAACTTGCGGCAGGCGCGAGGGCTCACGGATCATCGCGAAGCGCATCGACTGCACGGCCCCCCAATCACGATCGGAGACCCTGATGAGAACTGCCCTTGCCGCCTTCTTTCTGGCCGCGGTCTTGCCCGCTGCTGCCGCGGGCTCCTTCGACGCCGACGTGGAACTCATGCCCATCCGTCGCCAGGTGCCCGACCTGTGGGCCGCGCTCGGGCAGTCCTTCGATCTCGCCAAGAGCGGCTGGGCCAATCGCATCGGCACGCCCGTCAACGCGGAACTCGGCGGGCGCCGCATCGGGCCCTACTGCCTGGCGGCGAAGCCGAAGGGGGCGCCGGGTCCGAACAGCTGGGAGATCTGCTTCAACACGGAGGCGAAGTATTCCGACGCGCGCGGCTTGCCGGCGCTGCTGGAGAACGCCAAGTCGGTCGAGGAAACATTCGCCTCCGTCGAGATCAAGCCGATGGGCGGGCGCCTGCCTGCTCCCCTTTCCCGCTGACATCGCAGCAGCCGAACGGCGGCCATCGTGAAGTCGGGATCGCGCGAGTCGAAGGAGGCCGGCACCGCCGAGGGGGTCCGGCGGATCCTCGCCCGCCTCGAATCGCTCGGCAGCGCCCGCGATCGCGAGGGCATGGCGCGTTTCGGCATCGTCTCGGCCCGCGCGTTCGGCGTGTCCATGCCGGTGCTCCGCGACATGGCCCGGGCCCATCGGCGCGATCACGAGCTCGCCTTGGCGCTCTGGGAGGCGGGATGGCACGAGACGCGGCTCCTCGCCTGCATCGTCGAGGACGCCGCGCAGGTGACGCCCGCGCAGATGGATGCCTGGGCGCGCGACTTCGACAACTGGGCGGTGTGCGACACGGCGTGCTTCCAGCTCTTCGACCGCACGCCTCACGCGTGGGGGAAGGCTCGGCAGTGGGCGAAGCGCCGCGACGAGTTCACGCGCCGCGGGGCCTTCGCGATCCTCGCCGGACTCGCGGTACACGCCAAGCGCATGGCCGACGAGCCGTTCATCGACGCGTTGCCCCTCATCGAGGCGGCCGCCGGCGATGGGCGCAACTTCGTGAAGAAGGCGGTGAGCTGGGCGCTGCGCGAGATCGGCAAGCGGCGGTTCGCGCTCCATGCGCCTTGCGTCGAAGTGGCCCGTCGCCTGGCCGCTTCGACCGACCCGGCCGCGCGGTGGGTCGGCAGGGATGCGCTGCGCGAGTTCGCCAGCGAGAAGATCGTGGCGAGGTTCGGGGAGCAGGCCCGGCCGCGAAACCCCGTAGACTGAAGGCATGCGATTCGTCGTCCTCCTTCGCGGCGTGAACGTCGGCCGCGGCAACCGCGTGCCCATGGCCGATTTCCGCGCGATGCTCGAGACGCTGGGTTTTTCCCGCGTGAAGACGCTGCTCAACAGCGGCAACGCCGTATTCGAGAGCAAGGGGCGGTCCCCGCCCGCCGCTCACGCCACGCGAATCGCGGCGGCCTTATCCGAGCGGATGGGTGTCGACGTCCTCGTCATCGTGAAGTCCGCGCCGGAATGGGAGGCCCTCATCGCCGGCAATCCGCTCGCCGATCGCGCGGACGACCCCTCACGGCTCATCGCGGTCATCGCGCCGCACGCGAGCGTGCTCGAGGCCCTGGCGCCGGTGGGCGAGCTCGTGACGAAGCGCGAGGCCTGGCACGTGGGTCACGACGCGGCGTACCTGCACTGCGCCGAGGGCATCCTGGAAAGCAAGGCCGGAGCGGCGCTGCTCGGCAAGCACGGCCGGGCGGCCACGACCCGCAACTGGGCTACGGTGCTGAAGATCGCGGCGTTGCTGCGAGAACCCGGCTGAGCGATTCCCCCTGCGGGTCGCGGCACGCCTCGCCGATCTCGAGGATGGCGGGCTGCCAATTCGCCCTTCACGGCGTGGCTCCGGAGGTTGCTGCTGTTCAATTTCGGTGCCGCACCGATCGCATCCGAACTGGGACTTCGGTGCTAGGCCTGAAGTGTCATCCAGGGCTGACAGGTTGACTCGGGTCAATTTTCCGGAGGTCCTTGAAATTAGCTTGTGCGTGTGCCCCATCCGGGGACGTCGCATCCAGGGAGGGATCGATGACGCACGCACAACCCATCACGTTCACCCGGCGCGAGTTCATGGCCGCGGGCGCGGCCACCTCGGCCAGCGCCCTCGGCCTGTCGCTCGCCTGGCCCACCGACGCGCAGGTGAAGCAAATGGAAGGGGCGGGCTTTCGCAAGAAGCCCGTCACCTGTTTCGTCTGCGGCGCGGGCTGCGGCCTCTATGCCATGGTCAAGGAGGGCGTCCAACCCGACGAGAACTCCGTGGTCATGATGCCCAACCCGGCCCACCCGCAGCGCGGTTACTGCGGCCGCGGCGCCTCGGCGATGTGGTACTGGAACCACCCGATGCGGCTGAAGAAGCCGCTCAAGCGAACCGGCGAGCGGGGCGAGGGCAAGTTCCAGCCGATCGAATGGAACCAGGCGCTCGACGAGATCGCCGCGAAGCTGAAGGCGGTCGTCGAGAAGCACGGCGAGAAGGCCGTGGCCCTCACGGCGCACGACCTCACGGCCATCGCGCAGTTCTTCGGCTACGCCCTGGGCACGCCCAACACGGTGAATCACTCGGCCACCTGCCAGACGGCCGGCACGATCGCGCGCCGCTGGATCTTCGAGGCGCCGTACAACGCCAACAACCGGGTCGATCCGGACTACGAGAACGCGCGCTACGTGCTCTTCGTCGGCCGGACGCTGCAGGCCTCGATGGGCGCGCAGCACCGCCTCGCGCTCGCCAAGGAAAAGGGCGCGACGGTGATCTTCGTCGATCCGCGCATGCCCGAGGGCGCCATGGCCGGCGCCGAATGGGTGCCCATCAAGCCCGGCACCGACACCGCCTTCGGCCTCGCGCTCGCGCACGTGATCCTGGCCGAGAAGACGTTCGACGCGGAGTTCCTCGCGAAGCACACCACGCTGCCCTTCCTCGTGAAGGCCGACGGCATGCCGGTCACGCAGGCCGACCTGAAGGCGAAGGGAGATGCGACCCTGTATGCGGTGTGGGACGCGAAGCGCGGCGCGCCGGCCTTCGTCGGCGTGAAGCGAGACGAAGAGGGCAAGTCGACCGCGTTCGCGGGCGACCTCGAGACCGACGCGCAGCTCGACTTCGCCGGCGAGGTCCGCTTCGCCGCCGGCGGGCCCCAGCCCGTCACCACCGCCTTCAACAAGTTCGTCGAGCGATGCGCGACGTTCGCACCCGCGGAAGCGGCCCGCATCACCGGCATACCCGCGGACGTCATCCGCCGCATCGCACGCGACTTCGCCGCGCAGCGCGGCGTGTGCGACGACAGCTGGTACAACGCGCGCAACGGCAACGATTTCGACGCCGTGCGCTCGATGGTCATCCTCAACGCGCTCGTGGGCAACCTCGACAAGCCCGGCGGCCTTTGCTTCACGGGGTCGGCCGGCGTCGGCGGGCTCGTGAGCTTCAAGGGCAAGACGGGCGAGGTGAAGAACGTGCTCGGCAAGTCGTGGACGATCGCCGAGACCAAGCGCATCGACACCGTCACCTATCCCGAGTCGAACGGCACGTTCGACGCGGTGTACACCGCCATGCTCGAGGGCAAGCCCTATCCCGTGCGCGCGCTCTTCACGGTCGGGACGACACTGCTGTATCGCGATGCCAACACCGATCGCGTGAGGAAGGCGCTCAAGGCCCTCGACCTGCTCGTGGTTCAGGACATCCTGCCCCACGAGGTCTGCGACTATGCGGACTACGTGCTCCCGGCGAGCTACTTCCTCGAGCGGCCCGAGGTCGCGGGGACGAAGTGGACGATGCACTCCGCCATCCAGGTCTCCGAGAAGATCCTCCCGGCCCCGGCCGGCTGCGAAGCGCGCGATGACCTCTGGATGCTGATGGAGGTGCTTCGCCGTGCCTACCCGGACCGCGCCGAGCGCGCGGGCTGGGAGAGCGCCTGGGCCGACCCGGCGCGCTACCTTTCCGAGTGCGTACCCCGTATCGAGAAGGCCCGCCTGGGCGCCGCGCTCAAGCGCGCCGCGGAGAAGGACCCCGACGCGCCGGCGAAGATCGAGAAGGACCTGCACGAGAAGGGCTTCAGCGTCATCGCGAAGAAAAAGTACAAGGGGATTCCGTACGCGAAGCCGCTGGACACGCCGAGCGGGCGCGTCGAGGTGTATGCCCTTCGCGGCCTGCTCAACGAGAAGCTGCGTGCCAAGACCGATCCGCTGCCGCGCTACACGCCGGTCGTGGCCTACAAGGCGCCCGGCAAGCCCGACGAGTTCGTGATGGTGAGCGGCAAGAACCCGACGAACGGCTCCGGCACGGCGGTGTTCGGCTGGCCCGGCAAGTTCGTGGGCGACCGTTCGGTGTGGATCAACCCCGTCGATGCCGATCGTCTCGGCGTGAAGGACGGCTCGGCGATCGTGCTCGAAGGCCTCGACAACGGCGTGAAGGGCGGCGCCTTGGCCAAGGTGACGCGCCGGGTGATGCCCGGGGTGCTCTTCACCTACGGCTTCTCGGCGGGCTTCCGCGGCAAGCTCGGCGCCGATCCGCGCTTCGATTTCATGCGCGAGGGCGTGAACACGCACTGGTTCGCCCGGGGATTCGCCGAGCCGGTCATCGGCAACATGGCGAACAACGTGTCCGTCCGACTCGCGAAGGCCTAGGAGATCGCCATGAGCCAAGCACAAGCCAAGCGTTACGCGCATCTCTTCGACACGACGAGGTGCATCAACTGCGCCGCCTGCACCGTGGCGTGCGCCGCGACCAACCAGCCCGAACTGCGCCTGCACGAGGACCCGGGCTGGCACGCGCTGCCTTCCAACATCCGCCGCGTCGAGCTGAACATCCGCGACCGGCCGTCGCTGCTGCTGGTGCAGTGCCAGCATTGCGACAACGCGCCGTGCATCCGCACGTGCCCGTTCGGCGCCATGTACAAGGAGGCGTCCACGGGGCTCGTGAAGCTCGACGAGAAGCGCTGCATCGGCTGCAGCTATTGCGTCGCGGCCTGCCCGTACAACGTGCGCTGGAAGCACCCGAAGACCGGGCTGCCCATGAAGTGCATGGGCAAGACCTGCGAGTCGCTCGTGGCGGCGGGGCAGTCGCCCGCCTGCGTGGCGGCCTGCCCGGCCGAGGCACGCGCCTTCGGCGACCTCAACGATCCGGCCAGCCGGATCTCCCAGCGGGTTCGCGCGGGCCGGACCATCCGCCTGCTCGAGTCCCGCGGCACGGAACCCAACTACTTCGTGGTGGTGTAGCCATGACTATCTTTCCCGACATGCAATCGCAGGTGGACGTCGCCCACTGGGGCTGGGACATCGCCGTGTTCCTCTGGCTGGTGGGACTTTCCGGCATGGGCACCTTCGCGTACTACTGGCTGCGGCGCGCGCCGCTCGCCTGGATGACGCTCATCACCGTGGGCGCGGGCCTCGTCGTGGTGTTCTCCCACCTGTCCCGGTGGTGGAACCTGCCGGTGGCGGTCTTCCACGCGATCGTCAACTTCAGCTTCAACTGGGGCTCGTGGATGATGATCGGCATCGCCCTCCTGTCGATCCAGGCGGTGCTCGCCCTGCTGCTGTGCGTGCACCATGTCGCGCTCTCGCGCGGCTGGGCGCAGTCCGGCGGCCTGGCCGCGACGCTGTCGAAGGCGGCCGCCCTGGTGGCGACGCGCAACGTCCCGCTCGCGCTCGTCGCCGCGTTCGGCGTGCTGGTGACGATCTACTC
Source organism: Betaproteobacteria bacterium (assembly GCA_016711875.1). Lineage (GTDB taxonomy): Bacteria > Pseudomonadota > Gammaproteobacteria > Burkholderiales > Usitatibacteraceae > FEB-7. The sequence continues at coordinate 192,917 of JADJSD010000023.1, forward strand.
CGGCTTCCTGCTCACGCAGGCCGTCGGCGTGCCCCTTTGGAACACGTCGCTCCTGCCCATCCTGTGGGTCTTCAGCGCCGGCGTCGCCGTCCTGGACGTGCTGGACCTGTTCCACCTCCAGGGCTGGATCGAGGAGGCCATCGATCGCACGCTGATGAAGCTCACCCTCGTCATGGAGAGCATCAAGCTCATGATGCTCGGCGCCTTCGTCTACGTGGGCGTCTCGGGGACGAGCGCCGGGGCGCGCATGGGCGCGAGCGACCTCGTGTCCGGCGATCTCGCGCCGATGTTCTGGGGCGGCGTGATCCTCTTCGGCGCGCTGGTGCCGATGGGCGCGGTGGCGTACTCGCTCGGCGTTCGCAAGATCCGCTCGGTGGTGGCGGTCGGCGCGGTCCTCGGCCTGGCGGGCGGATTGCTGCTGCGCGCCTCGATCCTGCTCGCGGGGCGCTACGAGACGCTCGTCTTCTGAGGCGATCGTCCCCGGGGGGGCCGCTAGCGCTTGAGCTTCGCCAGCGCCAGCGCCATGGCGCCGGCGGGCTGCGGGTCGCTTCGCGGCTTGCCGCGGAAATCCTCGCGCCGCCCGCCACCGCCCGCGCCCGGCGAGGAGCGCGGCTGCGATTCGCGCCCGTCGTCGTTCTTGCGCATCGAAAGCGCGACGCGCTGGCGCTTGATGTCCACTTCGAGCACGCGCACCTTCACGACCATCCCGGCCTTCACCACCTCGTGCGGGTCCTTCACGAACCGGTCCGCGAGCGCCGAGACGTGCACGAGCCCGTCCTGGTGCACGCCGATGTCGACGAAGGCGCCGAAGGCCGCCACGTTGGTGACGACGCCCTCGAGCATCATCCCGGGGCGCAGGTCCGAGAGGCTCTCGACCCCGTCCTGGAAGGTGGCCGTCTTGAACTCCGGGCGCGGATCGCGGCCGGGCTTCTCCAGTTCCGCGAGGATGTCTCGCACCGTGGGCGCGCCGAACTTCTCGTCGGTGAAGTCGGAGGCCGAGAGGCCCTTGAGCAGCTCGCCGCGCCCCATCACGTCGCGGATGCCCTTGCCGATCCTGGCGAGGATGCGCTCGACGACCGGGTAGGCCTCGGGGTGCACGGCGGAGCGGTCGAGGGGATTGGCCCCGGGCGCCTCGCTCGCGACGCGCAGGAACCCCGCCGCCTGCTCGAAGGTCTTGTCACCCAGCCGGGGGACCTCGCGCAGCTTGGCGCGATTGGGGAACGGGCCGTTGGCGTCGCGGTATTCGACGATGTTCTTCGCCAGCGTCGCGTTGAGGCCCGAGACGCGCGCGAGCAGGGCCGATGACGCGGTGTTCACGTCCACTCCCACGGCGTTCACGCAATCCTCCACCGTCGCCTCGAGCGTGCGCGCGAGGTCGTACGGGTTCACGTCGTGCTGGTACTGGCCCACGCCGATCGCCTTGGGGTCGATCTTCACCAACTCGGCGAGCGGGTCCTGCAGGCGCCGCGCGATGGAGACCGCGCCGCGAAGGCTCACGTCGAGGGACGGGAATTCCTTGGCCGCGAGTTCCGATGCCGAGTAGACGGACGCGCCGGCCTCGCTCACGACGATCTTGAGGATCTTGCGCTCGGGTTCGCGCGCGGCGATGGCCTTGATGAGGTCGGCCGCGAGCTTGTCCGTCTCCCGGCTCGCCGTGCCGTTGCCGATGGCGATGAGTTCCACGCCGTACTGCTGGACGAGCTTAGCCAGGCTCGCGAGCGATCCCTGCCAGTCGTTGCGGGGCTGGTGCGGGTAGATGGTGTCGGTGGCGAGGAGCTTGCCCGTGGCATCGACCACGGCGACCTTGCAGCCCGTGCGGATGCCCGGGTCGAGGCCCATCACCGTGCGCGGTCCGGCCGGCGCGGCGAGGAGCAGCTCGCGCAGGTTCTTCGCGAAGATGCGGATGGCCTCGGCCTCGGCCGCCTCGCGAAGGCGCGTGGTGAGTTCCGTGGAAAGCTGCCAGGACACCTTCACCTTCCACGTCCAGCGGCAGGCCTCCATCAGCCATGGATCGGCCGGGCGGCCGCGCGCCTCGATGCCGAAGTGCGCGGCGATGATCGCGACGCACGGGTGGGGATTCACCGCCTCGAGTTCCTCGCCGAGCGTGAGCGCGAGGTTCAGCACGCCGAGGGTGCGCCCGCGGAACAAGGCCAGCGCACGGTGCGACGGAATCGCGCGGATGGGCTCCGAGTAGGCGTAGTAGTCGCGGAACTTCTCTTCCTCCGCGCTTTCCTTGCCCTCGGCGACGGTGGAGGTGAGGATGCCCTGGTCCCAGAGCTTCGCGCGCAGCTTCTCGAGCACCGCGGCTGTCTCGGCGAAGCGTTCCGACAGGATGTCGCGCGCGCCGTCCAACGCGGCCTTCGCGTCGGGGACGTTGATCGCCTCCACGCCCTCGCTGGCGGGCACCACCTTCAGGTATTTCGCGCCCTCGGTCGCCGGGTCCAGCATCGGGTTCGCGAAGAGCGCGTCCGCGAGGGGCTCGAGCCCGGCTTCTCTCGCGATCTGCGCCTTCGTGCGCCGCTTCGGCTTGTAGGGGAGGTAGAGGTCCTCGAGGGCCTGCTTGGTCGTGGCGCCCGCGATCTCCCCCGCGAGCGCGTCGGTAAGCTTGCCCTGTTCCTCGATCGAGGCGAGGATCGCCGCGCGGCGCGCTTCGAGTTCGCGCAGGTACGCGAGTCGCTCCTCGAGGTTGCGCAACTGCGTGTCGTCGAGGTTCCCCGTGGCCTCCTTGCGGTAGCGCGAGATGAAGGGGACGGTGGAGCCTTCGTCGAGGAGCGCCACGGCGGCGGCCACCTGCGAGGGCTTCACGCCGAGTTCAGCGGCGATCTGGTTGTCGATGCGGGACTGGACGGCGGGCGAGGCGGTGCTGGAAGCGGTCATCGTGCGGAATTTCGGGCGGGGCGGTGTGGCGAGGAGGGCGGATTGTAGCCGTCCCGGGGCCCGGCCGGGCGCGCGCGAACGTTTGACATTTTGCAGGTTCGTCGCCGGGCGCCCCCGGTATAGTGAAGATGCAATGAACAAGCACCTTATCCCCGCGAGCACGGCGCCTACGCCGAGCTCGGCTTTCCCCTCCTGTCGGGCCTGCTGGTCGCGAGCCCGGGGTGGGCCTCGTTCCTTTTCGTCGCCGCGGCCCTGCTGCTCTTCTTCGCGAACGAATCCGTCGTCGTGCTCGTGGGCGCGAGGGGCAAGCGCCTCCAGGAAGAGCAGGGGCCCTCGGCGCGCCGGCTGCTCGCGTTACTCGGAATCCTCGGGGCCATCGCCGGGATGGCGGCCCTGGCGCTCGCGCCGGCTTTCGCGCGATGGCTCGCGCTCGTGCCCGCCGTTTTCGCGCTGTGCCTGGTTCCCGCGGTGCTTTCGAGGAATCTCAAGTCGCTCGCGGGGGAGGCGATCGCGGCCGCGGCGTTCTCGTCCATGCACCTGCCCGTGGCGGCGGCAGGTGGCGCGGAAGGCGCGCTCCTCTGGGGCCCGCCCGTGATGTGGTTCGTTACGACGATGGTCGCGACCTTCGCGGTGCACGCCATCAAGTCGCGTGTCACCGGCGTGAAGCCGTGGGTGGTTCCGGTTTCGGCCTTCGCGGCGCCCCTTGCGCTGGCCAGCGCCCTCGCCCTCGCGTGGTTGCTTCCGGCCTTTCGGGCGGTGGCGCTCGCCGCTTGCCTGCCCCTCGTCGGCGTCCTCGTCCTGGACCGCCTGGCCCTTTCCCCGAAGAAGCTGAAGCAGGTGGGCTGGACGGTCGTGGCGGCCAATGCGCTCGCCATCACGGTTCTCGTAACCCAATAATCTTCAAAGGGTTTTTCCGGCAGCGGCTGGCCGGACGCGATTTCATGCGTAATATTCCGTGTCCCGCATGCCAACTCGCACACGGCGCCGGCTGTTCGCCATCCCTACGATGGGAACTGTCAAAACGTTGTGTTATCTTCATCTCGCCTTTCGCAGGCGGCTAACCGGAACAGGAGACTCACCATGTCCACCCAAGACAAAAAGAACGTGAACACCGAAGGCGAACTCTCCGAGAGCGATCTCGACAAGGTCGCCGGCGGCCAGGAAGTCGTGAAGCTCGGCAAGATCACCGTCACCGCCAAGCGCGAGGAGCCTCAGCAGGTCGTGAAGCTCGACAAGGTGGTCGTCACCGCCAAGCGCGAGCAGACCGGCGCCGCCGGCACGCAAGTCGCCCAGGCCAGCACGGGCACGAAGAAGAACTAGTTCTTCTTCCCGGGCCGCCGCCTACCGCACCTGCCGCGCGAGCATCGCGGCGAAGGGGCCGGGCGCGGCGGCCAGTTCGCGGAACGTCCCTTCCTGGACGATCCGCCCCTTCTCCAGCACCACGATCCGGTCGGCTCCGCGCACCGTCGCCAGGCGGTGCGCGATCACGACGCGGGTCGCCTCGCGCTGCGCGAGGCTCGCGAGCACCGTCGCCTGCGACAGGTTGTCGAGCGCGCTCGTCGCCTCGTCGAGGAGCAGGATGCTCGGCCGGCCCGCGAGCGCCCTCGCGATGAGCACCCGCTGGCGCTGTCCGCCCGAGAGCGTGCTCACGCCTTCCCCCACCATCGTGTAAAGACCCATCGGCATCGCCTCGATGTCGGCCTCGAGACCGGCCGCGCGCGCCGCCGCCCAGGCGTCGTCCACCGTGAGGTTGGCGGCGCCGGCGATGTTGGCGTAGAGGTCGCCCGCCCAGAGCTTTCCACTTTGCAGCACCGTCCCGATGCCGGCGCGCAAGGTGCGCAGGTCGAGGGCCGGCAGCACGAGCCCGTCGTAACGCACGTTGCCCCTCGTCGGCATCTCGAATCCGAGCAGCAGGCGCAGCAGCGTCGACTTGCCCGAGCCGCTCGCGCCCACGATCGCGACGAACTCGCCCGGCCGGATGGAGAGCCGGATGCCGGAAAGCACCTCGGGGCCGCCCGGGTAGGCGAACGACACGTCGGAGAGTTCGATGGCGCCGCGGGGCGTGTGGCGGATCTTGCCGCGTGCACCGTCCTCCGGCGCCGTTTCCAGGAGGGGCTTCGCCCGTTCCCACAGGGGCGCGAGCGCGGCGAGGTCGAGGGCCGTCGAGACGAGGCCATGCACGCCGCCCAGCAGCGCGAACATCGCGGCCTGGAACGCGACGAACTGGCCGACGGAGAGCGCCTTCGCGGCCGGGTCCTGCGCGAGCTGCCAGGCGAGCCAGAGCACGAGCGTCGCCGCCGCAGGCTGCAGGATGGCGAGCATCGCCGTCTCGAGGTTCGTGAGATGGGCGCTCTCGCGGTTGAGCGCGCGGAATTCTCGGTACCGCCGGTGCCATTGCCCGAAGGCCCGCGACTCGGCCGCCGCGGCGCGCAGCTTCGCGATGCCGGCAAAGGCCTCGTAGGAAATCGACGAGAGCCTGCCGTCGGCGGCTTCGATGCGCCGGCCGACCCGCACGCGCGCGACGCCGATGGCGACGGAACACGCCGCCGCCACGACGATCACCCCGAGCGCGGCGCCCGTGAGTGAAGGGCTGTACGCCAGCATGAGCGCGAGGTTCGCGCCGAGAAAGGCGGCGGTGACGAGTCCGCCGATGGCTGCGCCCGTGACCTCGCGCTGCACCGCGTTCACGGCCCCCAGCCGCATCGCGAGGTCGCCGCTCGAGAACGCGCGGAAGAACCGCGCGGGAGCGCCGATGAGGCGGTCGAGCACGGCGGCCTGCACGGCGAGGCCGGTGCGCGCTTCCAGGCGCATCGCCGCGATGGCGCGGATGGCCTCGAGGGCGATGATGGCGAGGCCCGCGCCCGCGAGGCCCGTGACGAGCGCGAGCACGAGGGAACCGGAACCGGCGGGAATGGCCCTGTCGATGAGGCGGCCCGTGGCCACCGGCGTCACGAGGCCGGCGAGGGCGGCGGCGAGCCCGCACGCGAGCAGCATCGCGAAATCGCCGCGCGCGTGGTCCAGCGCGAAGCGCAGGACATCGGGCGTGCGCAGGGGCCGCGGCTCGAAGGTCCGGTGAAAGACCCACGCGAAAGGCGCGAGTCGCGAGGCGAGGGCCTCGTCCACCGGCCAGGCGTGCTCGCCCTGCCCGGGCCCGCCGTGCACGAGCAGCCGGTAACCCGCCGCCCCCGGCAGCAGGACGACCCATCCCCGCGGGGCCGGGCCGTCCCCGTCGCGGGGCACGCGGCGGCGCTCGCCCAGGCGCGCGAGCATGGGCAGGCCGCCGTGCGCCCACCAGCGCCCGTCGAGCAGCACGCGGCGCGCGCGCAGCCCGAGCGCGCCCGCGCAATCCTCGACGGCGGCGCTCTCCTCGTCGGGCAGCGACTTGGGCATCTCGCCCTTCACCGCGAGGCGGGGCGCGATGAGTCCCATCGCGTCGGCGAGCGCGGCGTGGCGGAAGGCGACGCCCGGATCAGTCATCTTCTTCCCCGGCGACCAGCGCGGCGTAATGCCCGCCTTCGATCGCGGCCAGCTCGGCGTGCGTGCCGCGCTCCACCACCGCCCCGTTCGCGAGGACGAGGATCTCGTCGGCATCGCGCACGGTGGACAGGCGGTGCGCGATCACGAGCGTCGTCGTGCCGCGCCGGCGCAGGTTCGTCTCGACCAGCGCCTCCGTGGGCGGGTCGAGCGCGCTCGTCGCCTCGTCGAGCAGCAGGATCGAGGGATCGCGCGCGAGAGCCCGCGCGATCTCGAGGCGCTGGCGCTGGCCGCCGGACAGGTTGCGCGCGCCTTCCTGCAGGGGTGCGTCGAGTCCGCCCTCGCGGCCCGAGATCTCGTCCTCGATGGCCGCGTGGCGCGCCGCCGCCCGGATCACCTCGTCCTCGGTGTCCGGGTCCCAGAGCGTGAGGTTGTCGCGCACGGTGCCTTCGAAGAGCACCACGTCCTGGTCCACGTAGGCCACGGCGCGGCAGAGCGCCTCGCGCGCGAACGCCTCGCGCGGCTGGCCGTCGTAGAGGATCTCGCCGCTCCAGGGCGCGTAGAGCCCCGCCGCGAGCCGCGCGAGCGTGCTCTTGCCCGAGCCCGAGGCGCCCACGAGCGCGACGCGGCGTCCCGGCTCGATCCTCAGCGAAAAGCCGCTCACGAGCGGCGGATCGCCGCGCGAGTAACCAAAGGTGACATCGCGGAATTCCAGCGAACGCGGGCGGACGCCGGCATCGGGCGGCGCCGGCATCTCCGTGACGTCCACCGACGGTTCCTTGGGGTGGTTGAGCACGTCGTCGATGCGCGCGACGTCGCCGCGCAATTGCTGCGCGCCCTGCACGGCGCCGAAGAGCGCGTGCACCGGCGCGGTGAAGCCCGCGAGCAGCACCTGGAAGGCGACGAGCTGCCCGACCGTGAGCGAGCCATCCATGACGCGCACCGCGCCCACGCCCAGCACGGCGAGCTGCGCCGCGAGTCCCGTGAGCGCCGGCACCTGCGACAGGCCGAGCGTCACGCGCTGCGCCTCGGCCATCGCGTTGGTGAAGCCCGCGTGCAGGCCCAGCCACTTGGCGAAGAGCGCGCCCTCCTGCCCGCCCGCCTTGATGCTCTCGATGTTCGCGAGGCCGCCGGTGGCCATGCCCGCGAGCTTGCCGGCCTGCACCGACAGGCGCTGCGAGATCTCGGCGGTGCGCAGGGCGAGGGTGCGCAGGGCGAGGAGTTCGATCGCCAGGCAGGCGACCACGATGGCCGCGAGCCCGTGCTCCAGGCGCAGCATGAGGCCCAGGAAGAACACCGCCGTCACGAGGTCGAGCACGAGGTGCGCGAGATCGGCCGATACGGTGTGCGCGACGCGCTCGTTCAGCTCGACGCGCGAGGCGATCTCGCCCGGCGAGCGCTGCACGTAGAAGTCCATCGGCAACGCCAGCGCGTGCGCGAAGAAGCGCTGCGCCGACTGGAGCGCCGCCCGCTCGAAGGCACCGCCCAGCACGCGCGATTGCGCCCACACCAGCGCGCCGCGCGCGAGCGCCGCGCAGGCGAGTCCCGCGATGAGCGTCTCGGCCTCACCGGGCAGCCTCGCGGCGAGCACGTCGTCCACGAATCGCCCCATGAGCCAGGGCAGCGCGAGGCCGGGGAGGACGAGGGCGAGACCGATCACGATGGCGAGGGCGACGGGGCGGTGCAGGCCCTCGAGGTGGCGGGAGAGCGAGCGCAGCACCGACGGCGGCTCGCCGCCGGGCTCGAATTCCGGGCCCTTCTCGAAGGTGAGCACCACGCCGGTGAAGGCCTGGTCGAATTCCGCGCCGCGCACGCGCCGGCGGCCCAGGGCGGGATCGTTCAGCACCGCCTCGCCGTCCTCGAACCCCTCGAGCACGACGAAATGGTTGAAGTTCCAGAAGAGGATCGAGGGAAGGGGAAGCGAGGCGACCTCGGCGGGCTCCTTGCGGAAGCCGCGCGCGACGAGGCCGTAGCCGCGTGCCGCGCGCAGGATGCCGCCCGCCTTGCTGCCGTCCCGCGTCACGCCGCAGTCGATGCGCAGGGCTTCGAGCGGCACGTGACGGCCGTGGTGGGCGAGGACCATCGCGAGCGAGGCCGCGCCGCACTCGACCGTCTCCAGCTGCAGGATCGTGGGCACGCGCGCGATGCGCGTCGCCGGCAGCCGGACCGCCGGGGCCGACTGCGGGGGTGCCGCTACCGCAGCCAAGCGGCGAACGCGGCGGCGCAGGCCGCCAGGACGAAGGCGGCTGCGAGGAGCGGCCGGGGATAGGCGGGCACGCGCGGGCGCTCGTCGAGCCGCTCGGGCGAGGCGAGGCGATCGAGCGCCGTCTTGCGAAAGAGCGAGGAGTCGCGCGATGCCATGGACGCGCTAGCCCGCGAGGCGCTTGAGCATCCGGTCGAACCGGGCCCCTGCCAGGTGGACGTTGTCCAGCAGGTCGTCGGTGAGCTCGTCCTTCGCGTGCTCGTCCTCGTCGTTCGTGCCGTAGCCCATGCGGCGCGTCGTGCTGCGCAGGCGGCTCGCGAGGAACACGCACAGGGCGCGATAGAAGCGCGCGGCGAATGCCGGGTCGGAGGCGGTCTTGGCGCGCACCTTGTCGTCGGAGATGCACAGGAACGTCGCGTCGCTGGAGACGCGCACCGAAACCGCGGTGGGCGCGGGATCGACGAGCGACATCTCGCCCACGATCTCGCCCGAGCCCATCTGCGCGAGGGCCTTGCCGTCGGCGGTGTGCACGGTGACGGCCCCGTCGAGCACGAACCAGATGCTGTCGAGCCGCGCTCCCAGCGGAACCAGCACCTCGCCCGCAGGCAGGGCGATGCGCTCGCCGGCCTTGGAGAGCCAGTCGACGTCGCCGTCGGTGAGTTCGCTGAAGATGAGCAGGACCTTGCGCATGCCGCCTCCCCTTGGGGTGCTTCGCGGCGCGTGAGGGGCCGCTCCCGTTCGCGCCGAGTGTATACCGAGCGGCCCCGGGAGGCTGATACACTCCCGGGCATGCAAACCGATCTCGACGCGCTGAAGGTCTGGCGCAAGCAGGAGCGGACGAGACTCGTGGCGGCGCGCGAGACGGTGGACCCGGCGACGCTTGCGGCGTGGCGCGCGCGCATGGACGAATGCCTCGAGCGGCGCGTTCCGGATCTCGCGAAGGGCGTGGTCGGTTTCTGCTGGCCCATCAAGAACGAGTACGACGCGCGCTATGTCGCCAAGCGCCTGCGCGATCGCGGTGCCGTCACGGCCATGCCGGTCGTGGTCGCGCCCCGTACGCCTCTCGTCTTTCGCGAGTGGCACCCCGGTGTGGAGCTCGCCACCGGCGCGATGGATATTCCCTACCCGAAGGATTCGCGCGAGGTCATCCCCGACCGGGTGCTGTTGCCCATGAACGGCTGGGATGGCGAAGGCTACCGGCTCGGCTACGGGGCGGGTTTCTTCGACCGCACGCTCGCCAGCTACGCGAAGCGCCCGTTCGTGATCGGCGTCACCTACGAACTGGCACGCATGGACACCGTGAGGCCGCAGTCCTGGGATATTCCGGTGGATTGCGTGCTCACGGAGCGCGGGCTGTACCGGCGCGGCGCGGACGGCAAGCTCGTGTTCGAAGGCGCGTGAGAGAAATTCGGGGTCAGGTACGAAATTGCACCCGAAAATTCAGGGTCAGATGCAATTTCGTACCTGACCCCGAATTTTGATTGTCGGGATTGGTGCCGGGAAAGGGACTCGAACCCTTACGGTGTTGCCACCGGCGGATTTTGAGTCCGCTGCGTCTACCGGTTCCGCCATCCCGGCGAGGAAAGTGGAAAGCGACGCGGGAATTATAATCTCCCCGGTGCGCCTCTCCGACTTCGATTTCGACCTGCCCCCCGAATTGATCGCCCAGCATCCCGCCGCCGAGCGGGGCGCGAGCCGCCTGCTGCACGTCGCCGCGGACGGGGCGATCGTCGACCGGATGTTCCGCGACCTGCCCGGGCTCGTCTCGGCGGGGGACCTGTTCGTCTTCAACGACACGCGCGTGGTGAAGGCGAGGCTTCGAGGGCGCAAGGACACGGGCGGCGAAGTCGAGGCCCTCGTCGAGCGCGTGCTCGCGGATGGGCACGCCCTCGCGCACGTGCGCGCGAGCAAGACGCCGAAGCCGGGACGGCGCCTCGTGTTCGCGCCGGGCGTCGAGGCCGAGGTCACGGGCCGCCAGGACGACCTCTTCGCGCTGCGCTTCCACGCGCAGGGCCGCACGGTCCTCGAGGTGCTCGAGGCGCACGGCGAGGTTCCTCTCCCGCCCTACATCACGCACGGGCCGGGGCCCGACGACGAGTCGCGCTACCAGACGGTGTATGCGGCCGTGCCCGGCGCGGTCGCCGCGCCGACGGCCGGACTGCATTTCGACGAGCCGATGCTCGCCGCGCTCGCGGCGAAGGGCGTCGAAACCGCGCGCGTCACGCTGCACGTGGGCGCGGGCACTTTCCAGCCGGTGCGCGGCGACGACATCGTTTCGCACGTCATGCACGAGGAGTGGTACAGCATTCCCGAGGCCACGGTCGCCGCCGTGGCGAAGGCGAAGGCGAGGAAGGGGCGCGTGATCGCGGCGGGCACGACCACGCTGCGAGCGCTCGAATCGGCCGCCCGCCCGGGGGAGCTGCGCGCGGGAGCTGCCGAGACGCGGCTCTTCATCGTCCCGGGGTTCGATTTCCGGGTCGTCGACCGCCTGGTCACCAATTTCCACCTGCCGAAATCGACGCTGCTCATGTTGGTATCCGCGTTCTCGGGCGTGGATCCGATCCGGCGCGCCTACGCGCACGCCGTCGACCACCGCTACCGGTTCTTCAGTTACGGCGACGCGATGCTGCTGGATCGGGCAGCGGCGTCCGGCTAGGCCCGTCGAGCCAGTCGCCGATCGCGGCGAGCAGGGCGTCGAACCACCGGGAGATCGCCGCACGCGGCCCGGGGAAGGTCGCCTGCGGTTCGCGGCCCGTCGATTCCGGGGATTCCATGCCGGCGCCTAGATGTCGTTGGCCACGCAGGGGAGAACCCCTTCGTGAAGGGTGACCCAGGCCGGGTCGACGGCCTGCACCACGGTGCGCCCGCCACGCGAGACGACGAAGGTCTCGCCGGGACGAACCACGAAATCCTTCCGTTCGCCTTCCTCGGTGATCCACAGGCGCCCCCCGGTCGGCTCGATCAGGGCGCCGCTGGCGTCGTCGAGGCTGACGACCTGGCCCGGTTCGAGCGCGAATCGGGGCGTGTCGAGGTCGAGGTGCATGGCGGTCTCCTTGCTGGATGCTTGGCGGGAATGCAGAATACTCCCGGAATGGCGCCATTCTCCCGAGACCGATGGGGCATCGCAAACGAGAACCCGGAATGTCTTGCATGATTCTCAAGCATGCATAATCCGAACCGTCCCCTGCCGCCCCTGGACCTCGTCCGGGGCTTCGAGGCCGCCGCGCGCCACCTGTCCTTCACGCTCGCGGCCGCGGAGCTCTTCGTCACCCAGTCGGCGGTGAGCCGCCAGGTGCAGGCGCTGGAGCTGTTCCTCGGCGTGAAGCTTTTCGAGCGGCGGCACAAGGCGCTCGCGCTCACGCCCGCCGGCCGGGCCTATGCCCAGGCTTCGGCCACGGCGCTCGCGGGATTGCGGGCGGCGACGCGCGAAGCCCGGGATTCGGCCCGATCCCACGTGCTCACCGTCACCTCCACCGTGTCGTTCGCCTCGCTGTGGCTCGTGCCGCGCCTGGCGCGATTCCGCGCCGCCCATCCCGGCGTCGACGTGCGCATCGCGGCGACGCACGAGGTGCTGGACATGGCGCGCGAAGGCGTCGACCTCGCCATTCGCGACGTGCCCTCGGGCCGGGAGCCGGAGGGCTCCGTGCGCCTCGTCGGCGAGCGCATGGTGCCGGTGGCGAGCCCGGCGTACCTGAAGGCGGCCGCGGCGCCACTCGCGAAGCCATCGGATCTCGCCCGCCACGTGATGCTCCTGCTGCACGATCCGCAAGGCCGCTGGCCGTGGCTCACGTGGGCGGCCTGGCTGGAGGCCCACGGCCTCGCGGGGCTGGTGCCGGGCGGCACGCTCACCTACGACCAGTACGACCAGGTGCTGCACGCGGCGTTGCACGGCCAGGGGGTCGCCATCGGGCGGCGTTCCCTCGTGGCTTCCTTCATCGATGAGGGGCGGCTCGTGGGGCTCTTCGGGCCGGGGGCCGGCATTCCCCGGGCCCTGCACGCGGTCTATGCGCCGCAGGCGGCGGGCCGCCCGGAGGCCAGGGCCTTCGTGGCATGGCTCCAGGAGGAGATCGGGCGCGACGGCCATGCGACCCCGGCCCCGAAGGCGCGAAAGACGATTTGACCCATCGCAGGGCGCCTCGCCGGGGGCCGCCTATAATCGCTCCATCCCAAGAAATGCCGCCGGCGCCCGCCCGGGACCGGACGGCCGAAAGGCCCCGAGACCTCCGTGGACGAAGTTTTGTCGTCGACCCTGGCGCGCGCGCCGGGTCTCGCCGCGGGATTCGTCCGCGCGACGATCGACTGCCCCCATCCCTTCGCGTTGCCGTCCCGGCTGGGCGCCGACGCGCCTTTCGTGCCGCAGGCCGGCTGGTCGGATTCGCACGACGGCGGCGTGCGCTGGCTCGCGCTCGGCGAGCTGGACGCCATCGAGGCACCGGCCGGTGCCGGCCCCGACGCCGCGCTCGAAGCGATCGAACGCGCCCGCGAACGGCTCAAGCTCCTCGCGAGCCTCGCGCCCGATCCCTCCCTGGTGCGCTATGTCGGGGGCATCGCCTTCGACCCGCGCGATCGCGCCCGCGAGGACTGGCCCGAGGGCATCGCCGCGCGCTTCGTGCTGCCGCGCATCCTCGTTCGCGAAGCGGGGGGGCGCGCCGACGTCCTGGTGATGGGCACGCCGCCGGCCGAGGCGAAAGTGCTCCTGGCGCGGCTCGAGAAGGCGGCGGGCGAATCGTGCCCGGCGCCGGCGCCGATCGCGATGCGGCGCATCGCCGATCCCGAATCCCGCGACCGCTGGACGAGCGCGGTGCGCGCGGTGCTCTCGGCCATCGATACGGGCGAGGTGCGCAAGGTCGTCCTCTCGCGCGACATCGTCCTCGAGGCCGACGAACCCATCGACGCGTGGGAGCTCCTGCGCCTCGTGGACCGGCGCGATCCCCACGGCCTTCGCTTCTGCCTGCGTTTCTCCGGCGAGGCGGCGTTCGTCGGCGCGACGCCCGAGCGCCTCGTCTCGCAGCGCGCGGCCACGATCGCGTGCGACTGCCTCGCCGGCACGAGCGTGCGCGGCGTGACGCCGCAGGAAGAGGCCCGCAACGCCGCGGCGCTCCTCGCGAGCGAGAAGGACGGCCGCGAGCACCGCATCGTGCTCGAGGAGATCCTCGAGGCCATCGCGCCGCATGTCGAATCCCTCGAATCGCCCGCGACGCCGCGCATCCTCGCACTCGCGGAAGTGCAGCACCTCTGGAGCCCGATCCGCGCGCGCCTTCGCGACGGCACGGGCATCGGCGCGGTCGTCGCGAGCCTGCATCCGACCGCCGCCGTCGGGGGCTCGCCGCGGGGACGCGCGATGGACCTCATCCGAGATCTCGAAGGGCGACCTCGCGGCTGGTATGCGGGGCTCGTCGGGTGGATCGGCACGGACGCTTCGGATTTCGCCGTCGCCATCCGTTCGGGCATCGTGCGGGGCCGTCGCATGACGGCCTTCGGGGGCGCCGGAATCGTTCGCGGCTCCGATCCGGCGGCGGAGTGGGACGAGACGGCGCGCAAGGCGGCGTCGTTCATCCACCTCTTCGCGGAGCGGGCGTGATGCAGGACGGCTTCGCCGTCGCCCCCGCCAACCTGCTCTGGGCCCGCGCGCTCGTCGAAGGCCTCGTGGCCGGCGGGATGCGCGAGGCGGTGCTGAGCCCCGGGTCGCGCTCCTCGCCGCTCGCGTTCGCGCTGAAGGCCGATTCGCGCGTGCGCCTGCACGTGCAGGTGGACGAGCGATCGGCGGCCTTCCTCGCTCTCGGCCTCGCCAAGGCCACGGGGCGCCCCGTTGCGGCGGTGTGCACTTCCGGCACGGCGGCCGCCAATTACCTGCCGGCCATGGCCGAGGCCTTCCTCGCGGGCGTGCCGCTCGTCGCCGTCACCGCGGACCGTCCGCCGGAACTTCGCGGCACGGGCGCCTCGCAGACCATCGACCAGGTGAATCTCTACGGCACGCATGCCCGCCTTTTCCGGGACCTTCCCTGTCCCGGTGATGCCGGTCTCGACTTCGCGACGGCCGCCGGGGAGGCGCGCGAAGCGTGCCGGGTGGCGCTCGAAGGGGGCGCAGGGCCGGTGCACCTCAACGTTCCGCTGCGCGAGCCCCTGCTGCCCGCTCCTGGCGACATGGATGCGCTCGACGCGCGGTGGAACGCGATCGCACCGTCGATCAGGGCAGCCGCTCCGGATTTGCCGATGCATTCCGTCCCGGCGCCGGCGACCGAGGTGCTCGAGGCGCTGGCCGATCGCCTCGCGAGCGCGCAGCGGCCGCTCATCGTCGCGGGTCCGGGGGCCGTGCGGGCTTCGCAGGCCGCGGGCGTTTTCCGCCTGGCCCGCGAGTCCGGCATTCCCGTCTTCGCGGACATCGCCTCGGGACTTCGGGCCGGCGAGATGCCCGAAGGCGTCGTGCGCTGCTCCCATGCGGATCTCTTCCTTCGCGACGAGGCCTTCGCGGCCCTCGCGCCCGACTTCGTCCTGCGCCTGGGCGGCATCCCGACGTCCAAGTCGATCGCGACCTGGCTTTCGCGCCACCGGCCGGAACTCGTCGCCGTCCAACCCGATGCCCGCCGGCGCGACCCGGACGGCATCGTGGGCCGCGTCGTGGTGGGATCGGTCGCGAACGTGTGCGAGACGCTCGCCGCCAAGGCGCGGGTGAATCCGGCTGCCGTCGAATGGTCCGGCCTGTTGCGGGAAGCGGACGCCGATGCCCGCGCGCTCTCGGAACGGGCGCCGGCCGAAGCAGCCGCGGTCGTCGCCGCGTGCGCCGCATTGCCCGCGGGCGGCGCGCTCTTCCTGTCCTCGAGCATGCCCATCCGCTGGGCCGAGATGTACGTGACCTCGCTGGCCGACGGGTGCGAGGTGTTCGTGAACCGCGGCGCCAACGGCATCGACGGCATCGCCTCCACGGCGGCCGGCGTGGCGTTCGGCACCGACCGCCCCCTGCTGCTCGTCACGGGCGATCTCGCCTACCTGCACGACGCCGGTGGCTTTCGCGCGCTGCGCGAGGCGACGGCGGCGGTCGCGGTCCTGCTGCTCGACAACGACGGCGGCGGCATCTTCTCGCATCTGCCCGTCGCGAAGCACGAAGCGCACTTCGAGCCGCTCTTTGGCACGCCGCAGGGGTGCGATCTCGAGGCCGTCTCGCGCGCCTGCGGCCTCGCGCACGCGCTCGCGCCTTCGCTCGGTGCCGTGGCGGCGCTCGCCGGCGAGAACTTCGAACGGGGAGGGCGCCAGGTGATCCAGTGGCGAACCGACCGCTTGGAAACCGTTCGCGAGCAGACGATGCTCGTGCGACTTCCGGCCGTGCATGCCGACCGCGTCGAGGTCGGGCATTTCGCCTGGCATGTCCGCCGCCGCGGCCTCGCGCCCCGCTTCCCGCTCGTACTGCTTCACGGCTTCACGGGCACCGGCGAATTCTGGCTGCCGGTGGCGAACCGCCTGCCGCGCCGCCGCTGCATCATTCCCGACCTGCCGGGCCATGGCGGCACGGATGCGCCGGGCCCGGCCGGCGAGTGGCGCCTCGCGCGCGCCGCCGATGAGGTGGTTCACCTGCTGGACCGGCTGGGAGTCGAGCGATGCGCGCTCGCGGGCTATTCGCTGGGCGGGCGCCTCGCGCTGTCGCTCGCGCTGCGGCATCCGGATCGCGTCGCGGCCCTCGTGCTGATCGGCGCGACCCCGGGCATCGAGAGCGGAAGCGAGCGCGCGGCGCGGGCGAAGGCCGATGCCGCACTGGCCGATGCGATCGAGCGGGACGGCATCGCCGCGTTCAGCCGCGAGTGGGAAGCCAACCCGCTCTTCGCCACGCAGGCGGGAATGGACGAAGCGCTGCGGGCCTCGATGCGCGCGCAGCGGCTGGCGCAGGATCCGGCGAAGCTCGCGGCGGCGCTGCGCGCGTTCGGCACCGGCGAGCAGCCTCCGGTCCACGACGATCTTGCACGGCTCGCGATGCCCGTCCTCGCGATGGCGGGCGAGCTCGACCCGAAGTTCTCCGCGATCGCGGCCGCGATGGCCGGGCGCATCCCCGGCGCCGCCGTCCGGATCGTTCCCGGCGCGGGCCACGCGGTACCCCTGGAGCGCGCCGCCGAGTGCGCGCAGGCCATCGAGACATTCCTCACGAGGAGCATCGACCCATGACCCCCACCACCATCCGCCCGGCCGCCGACTGGCAGCGCATCGGCACGTTCGAGGACATCCACTACGACAAGGCCGAGGGCATCGCCAGGCTCACGATCAACCGGCCGGAGGTGAGGAACGCGTTCCGGCCCAAGACGCTGGCCGAGCTCACGACCGCCTTCAACGACGCGCGCGAGGATCCGGCCATCGGCGTCATCGTGCTCACGGGCGCGGGCGACCTCGCCTTCTGCTCGGGCGGCGACCAGCGCGTGCGCGGCGACCAGGGCTACGTCGGCTTCGACGGCGTGCCGCGCCTGAACGTCCTCGACCTGCAGAAGTCGATCCGCTCCTGCCCCAAGCCGGTCGTGGCGATGGTGGCGGGCTACGCGATCGGTGGCGGCCACGTGCTGCACGTCGTGTGCGACATCACCATCGCCGCGGACAACGCGCGCTTCGGCCAGACGGGCCCGCGCGTGGGCAGCTTCGACGGGGGCTTCGGCTCGTCCATCCTTGCCGACCTCGTGGGACCCAAGAAGGCGAAGGAGATCTGGTTCACGTGCCGCCAGTACGACGCGAAACAGGCTCTCGACATGGGCCTCGTGAACGAGGTCGTGCCGCTCGCGCAGCTCGAGGAGGCGACGGTGGCGATGTGCCGCGAGATGCTCCAGCACAGCCCGCTCGCGCTTCGCTGCCTGAAGAGCGCCTTCAATGCCGTCTACGACGGCGAGTCGGGCGTGCAGGAACTCGCCGGCAACGCGACGCTGCTCTACTACATGAGCGAGGAGGCCCAGGAAGGCCGCAACGCCTACGTGGAGAAGCGCAAGCCCGACTTCTCGAAATTCAAGCGCGTGCCCTGACGCCCCTTCCGTGCGCGGCGAGTTCGTTCCCTACGCGATCGCCTTCCGCGTGCCGGTGGCGACGGGGGCCGGGCCGTGGACGGTGCGTCGCGGGGCGTGGCTGCGGCTCGCCGATCGCGAGGGCCTTGAAGGGCTGGGCGAGGCCGCGCCGCTCGAACCGCTGGCGAATGACGAGGAGGCGGCGCTCGCCGTCGAATGCGAGCCGTGGCGCGCGGGCGCGCTCGATCTCGCGCGGCTCGATCTCGAAGGCCGGCGCGCCGGCCGTCCCCTCGCCGCGGCCTGGGGCGGCGCCGTGCGCCCGGGCGTCGCCTGCAACGCGCTCGTCACCGCGACGGGCGTCGAGGCCACGGTGACCCAGGCGTCGGCGCTCGCCGCGCAAGGCTACGGGACGATCAAGCTCAAGGTCGGCGTCGCCTCGCCCGACACCGACATCGCGCGTGTCGCGCAGGTGCGCCACGTCGTGGGGCCCGCGATGCGCCTTCGCATCGACGCCAATGGCGCCTGGGACGAGGCGACCGCGATCCGGGTGCTGCGCGCCATCGCGCCCCACGACATCGAGTACGCGGAGGATCCGGTGGAGGGCGATTGCCCGGCCCTGGGCAGGACCGGCGTTCCGATCGCCCTCGATGCGAGGACGCGGGAGGCGGGGTGGGCCGCGGTGAGGGCTAGGCGCGTGCACGCGCTGGTTCTCAAGCCCATGGCGCTGGGCGGGCCGACGCCCACGCGCGAGCTGGCCGTGGCGGCGATCGAGGCCGGGCTCATCGTCACGATCACTTCGTGCTTCGACACGCCGGTGGGCATCGCGGGCGCGCTGCACCTCGCGGCGAGTCTCCCCGGTCCGGAAGGCGCCCACGGCCTGGCGACGGCGGACCTGCTCGGCGAGACCCCGCTCGAGGGATTGCCGCGCGTTGCGGGCGGACGCCTCGCGTTGCCCGCCGGCCCGGGGCTCGGCGTGCGATTCCCGGCGCGCACGGCATGAATCCCGACGCGCCCGCGCTCGCCGCCGCCGGCGAAAGCCTCGACTATCGCGAACTCGCGGCGCGCGTGGCGACGGCGACGGGACGGCTGCGCACGCTCGGCGTCGGCGCAGGCGATCGCGTCGGGCTGCGGGCCGCGAACTCGGTGGAGTGGATCGTCGCCTGCCTCGCCGTCGAGCGCGCGGGCGCCGTGCTCGTTCCCCTCAACACACGTCTCTCCGATCCCGAGATCGAGTGGCAGCTCGGGCTCTCGCGTCCGAAGATCGCGCTCGCGAGCGACGAGCTGGCGGCGCGCGCCCCCCGGGGCACGCGTTGGGTGTCGTTCGAGGAATGGCGACGCGTCCGGCCGGGCGAGACCGGCGCGGCGAGCGAGCCGGAGGGCGCGCCCCGCGATGCCGCCATCGTGTTCACCTCGGGCACCACGGGCCGGCCCAAGGGCGCGGTGATCACCCGCGCCAATCGCATCGCTTCCGCGCGGGCCGCCGCCGCCGTGCTGCCCCTGGCGCCGGGCGACCGCTGGCTCGCGTCGCTGCCTTTCTTCCACGTGGGCGGGCTCGGCATCCTCGCGCGTTGCTTCGGCGCAGGCGCTTGCATCGAGTTGCCCGATTCCTTCTCGGCCGATGATCTTTCGCGGGCGGTCGAGCAATCGCCGGTGACGCACCTCTCGGTGGTCGATGCGACCCTGCGGCGAATTATCGAGGGGCGGGGCGGGCGGGGCCTTCCGGATCGGGTGAAGGCGGCCGTGGTCGGCGGCGGTCCGGTGAGCGCCGCGCTCGTCGAGGCTTGCCCCCAGGCGATCGCGACCTACGGCCTCACCGAAAGCTGCGCCATGGTGACGCTCGTGCGGCCCGGCGCGGGTCGCGACGAACGGCTCACCGCGGGACGGGCGCTGCCGGGCATCGACCTGCGCGTGGCACCGGACGGCGTGATCGAGGTGAGAGGCCCCGTGGTGATGCGCGGCTACCTCGATGACGAGGACGCCACCGCGGCCGTCCTGCGGGACGGCTGGCTTCGCACCGGCGACCTGGGCGAGATCGACGCGCGCGGCAACCTGCGCGTGCTCGCGCGGCGCGACGACCTCATCGTCTCCGGCGGCGAGAACGTCTATCCCGCCGAGATCGAACAGGCGCTCCTCGCGCATCCCGCCGTGGCGGACGCGCTGGTGGTGGGCGTGCCGGATGAGCGCTGGGGCGAAGTGCCGCTCGCGCTGGTGGTGCTGCGCGGGCCGGCCGAGCCGGACTTGCGGGCCTTCCTCGAAACGCGGCTCGCACGCTACAAGCTGCCGCGCATCGTCTTCGAGCGCGAGCTCCCGCGGCTCGCGAACGGAAAACCCGATCGCGCGACCGTCAAGTCGAGGCTCGCCGGAGCGTCCTAGGGTCCCCGCCGGGTCGTTGCCAAGTCGTGGCGCCTGTGCGCAATATGCGCTCACGGCAGGGCTGGCCCGCCGTCACGACAAGGATAACGAGTCGCCGGCCCTCGCGATCGGCGACCCTGGCACACACTGATGGTCCTGCTCGAACGTTGCCCTTTCTGCGATCACGACAATCCCCCGGATGCCGTGTACTGCGGCCATTGCGGCGCGCAGGTGGACCTGGCGCCCTGCCCGAAATGCCACGCGGTGAACAAGAAGACCGCGTCCGCCTGTTACCAGTGCAACGCGCCGCTTGAGCGGCGGGAGGCCCCGGCGCCTGCGCCGGAACCGCCCCCGCCGTCGCGCTCGCGCCGGACCATCGAGAAGATCGCCGGCGCGTCGGCCATCGTGCTGATCGTCACCATCGCCTGGTTCGCCTCGCGCGGCACGTCGACCTTGTCGGCGCCCGCCGCAGATGGCGCCGCTTCCGGATCGGGAGCCATCGTCGCGAGCCCGCCGGCCGCGACACCCGCCCCGGCGGCCCCCGTGTCGCCGACTTCCCCGGCTTCCGCCGCGGCGCCGCCCGCGAGCGGCCCGGTGGCGGCGGAGAGCGTCGCCAAGCCGGCATCGCCCGGCCCGAATTCCAGGGCCTCGTCGCGAGCGGCCCGGCAGGCCGCCTCCGCCCCGGCAGCCGATCCGAAGGAACCGGCCGAACGCGAAAGGGCGAGCGCCGCCGTGCCCTGCACCGAGGCGAAGGCCGTTCTCGGCCTGTGCACGCTCAAGGACGATGCGCAAGCGGCGCCACGCGCGCCGGCTGCGCAGGCCGCAAAGCCGGCCACACGGGATCCGCCTCGATCCGAGGCATGCACGGAGGCGGCCGCAGCCCTCGGGCTGTGCGCGCCGGCAACCAGGCCAGGGAGGCCCTAGATGAAGATCACGACCATCGGCAGGTCCGCGGCCGCTTTCGCGGCCGCACTCGCGGTTCACGCGGGCGTGGCGTTCGCGGCGGCGGAGTTCAAGATCGTCACCGCCAACGAGAAGGGCACCTACTTCGCGATCGGCGCGGACCTCGCGAAGTACGTCGCCCCCGACGCGGACATCGCCCTCGAGGTGCTGCCCTCGGCGGGCTCGGCGGCCAACATCAAGCACCTGCGCTACGACGCGGGCGTGAAGTTCGCGGTGGTGCAGGCGGACGTGTTCCAGGCCTTCGTCGACCGCGCGCAGGCGAACAACACCGAGGCGGCGAACATCATCCGGCCGCTGCGCGTGATCCTGCCGCTCTACAACACCGAGATCCACTTCATCGTGCGCGCGGACTCGCCCATCAACTACCTGCACGAGATCAAGGACGCGAAGATCAACGGCGGCATCGTCGGCAGCGGCGCGGCGCTCATCACGCACACGCTCTACCGCCAGATGTTCGGCGGCCCGATGCCCGAGGCGCAGTCGAGCTGGCTCTCGAACGAGGAGGCCCTGCTCAAGCTGATCGGCGACAAGTCCGTCGACGTGGTCACCGTGGCCGCGGGACAGCCGGCGCCCCTCATCTCGAACATGAAGCCCGAGGCCCAGAAGTACATCAAGCTGCTCAAGTTCGACCCGAACCACCCGGCGAGCAAGCAGCCCCTCACGGTCTACGCGGCGGCCAACATCCAGGCGAAGAGCTATCCGCACCTGCTCAAGGAGGATTTCACGACGGTCGCGGTGGGCGCGTACCTCGTCACGTACGATTTCAACCTGGGCGGCACGGTGTCGTACCTGTCGAAGTTCGCGAAGTCGCTCTGCAACAACTTCTCCACCCTGCAGGAGAAGGGACACCCGAAGTGGAAGGAAGTCGACCTCAGCCTGCCGAAGCTGCAGCCGGGCTGGGCGTACTACGGCCCGACTTCGCGGGAGATCCGCGCCTGCGCGGCGAAGGCGAAGGCGATCGCGCCGCGGCCGTCGACGAAGCCGTGCTCGGCCGAGGAGAAGATCCTGGGGTTCTGCGGCTAACCGATGTGCAGCCGCGAATTCGCGGACACGTGCTGCTTCAGGAATTCCATCTGGTCGGCCAGGATGCGGCGGTTGGCCAGGATGAGGAACTCGGCGCGATTGGGCACGTAGGGCGCGTAGAGCAGCTGCATGCGCGCCTCCTCCGGCGTGCGGTTGCCCTTCTTCTGGTTGCAGGCGCGGCACGCGGTCACGACGTTCATCCAGGTGTCGCGGCCGCCGCGCGAGAGCGGCTGGATGTGGTCGCAGGTGAGGCGAAGCGGCGGGAAATCGCCGCCGCAGAAGGCGCACATGGCGCGATCGCGGTGGAAGAGCTCGCGGTTGTTGAGGGGCGGGACCTGGCGGAAGCCCTTGATCGCGAGCGCCTTGCCCTTGATGGCGATGATCGAGTTGGCGGTGATGCTCGAGCGCGCTCCGGTGAGATGCGAGCGCCCGCCCCACACCGTGAAGGCTTCGCGGCCGGTCTCCCAGGCGATGCGGTCCCTGGCGTAGTACCACACGGCCTGCTGCCACGACACCCAGCGATGCGGGATGCCGTGCTGGTCCAGCGTGAGGATGAGCGGATGCGTACGGTTCATCTCTCCATTCCGCGAAAAGGCTCTTTTGCCTGACAAAACGGGAACTTGCGATAATGACGTCCGGTGCCAGCCAAAATCTACCATATCGCGGGCGCCCCACGCCGTCGCCCCCGTCTCCCACCCGAAAGATCGCCATGAGCCTCAATCGCGTCACCGCCGGCAAGGATGTCCCCAACGACTTCAACGTGATCATCGAGATCCCGGCCCACGCCGATCCCATCAAGTTCGAGGTGGACAAGGAGACGGGCGCGCTGTTCGTGGACCGCTTCGTGCAGACCTCGATGCACTACCCGTGCAACTACGGCTACATCCCGCAGACGCTCTCGGACGACGGCGACCCGGCCGACGTGCTGGTCCTCAGCCCCTTCGCGCTCATTCCCGGCGTGGTGGTGCGCTGCCGCCCGATCGGCATGCTCAAGATGACGGACGAGGCGGGCGGCGACACCAAGCTCCTCGCCGTGCCCATCGACAAGCTCACGCCGCTCTATCGCAACATCGAGACCCCGCGCGACCTGCCCGAGGTCATGATCTCGCAGATCACGCACTTCTTCGGCCACTACAAGGACCTCGAACCGGGCAAGTGGGTGCGCATCGAGGGCTGGGTGGGGCCCGAGGAGGCGAAGGCCGAGATCCTGCTGAGCGTGAAGCGCTACGAATCGAAGCAGGCGGGCGAGAAGAAGGCCGCCGCCCGCGTGGCGCCGAAGAAGAAGGCGCGCTGAAAGGACGCGGGCTCCGGCGCGACCCACCGGCATTCCTTCCCGAAGGAGTGCCGATGAAGGCTTTCCTGCTCCTCGCCCTGCCGTTCGCGATTCCCGCGGCGGCCGGCGTCCCAGAATGTCGCGTCGCGAGCGACGCCCGACGCGCACCGCTCGTCGAGCTCTATACCTCCGAGGGATGCGACAGCTGCCCGCCGGCCGACCGCTGGTTCGCCAGGCTGCCGGTCGGCCCGGGCGCCGCCATTCCGCTCGCCTTCCACGTCGACTACTGGGATTCGCTCGGCTGGAAGGACCGCTTCGCGAGCCCGGAGTGGAGCGAGCGCCAGCGTGCCCGCGTGCGCGCGGGTGGTGGCCGCATCGTGTACACGCCCCAGGTCCTGCTCGACGGGCGGGACCTGAAGTGGCATTCCGGCACCGCCTTCGCGGAATCGCTCGGCCGCGCGCGGTCGAAGCCGCCCGGCGCCACGTTGCGCCTCCGGATGGCGCGTCGCGGCGATGCGCTCGAGGTCGAGGTGGAATCCGCGCTGGCGCCTGGCGTCACGGCACCGGCGGACCTCCACGTGGCGATCACGCAGGGCGCCCTGGCCACGGAAGTGAGGGCCGGCGAGAACAAGGGTGAGCGGCTCGCGCATGAACACGTCGTCAGAACCGTCGAGAAGATGGGCGCCGTCGGGGTGACGGCGCGAACCCTTTCCTATGGCCGTCCCTTCGCGCCGGGATGGCGCGCGGAGGACCTGGCGGTGGTCGCGTGGGTGCAGGATCGCGAGTCGGCCGAAGTCCTGCAGGCGGTGCGTCTCGCGATGTGCCCGGCCGGCTAGCGTCAGTCGACGGGTGTCGCTTCCGCACGCCGCAGCCCGTTCCACGCGAGGAAAACGAGCGCGAACGCGATGAGCGCCATGCCCGCGAACTCGACGGGCGTCGGTCGCTCCCCCAGCTGCAACCACGAGGCCGTCACCGCGAACACCGGCACGCCGAGCGAATTGAGGCCGGCCATGCCCGCCGGGGCGTTGGCGAGCACGTAGGTCCAGAGCGCCCAGCCCGCCGCCGTCGCGAAGAGCGTGGAGTAGGCGAGCGCCATCAGGTAGTCGCCGGTCCACGCAGGCCCGGCGTGCTCGTGCGTGAGCGAGAGCAGCACGAGCGGAAGCGATCCGAAGAGCAGCTGCCACGCGGTGAGGGTGAGCAGGTCCGCGCCCCGGATGGGCCACTTCTTCGAGAGCACCGCGGCGAAGGCCCACACCGCGCCCGAGGCCACGGCGAGCACGCTTCCTTCCAGGCTCGTGAGGTGCCAGGGCGAGACGATGAGCACGAGCCCGACGAACGCCGCCCCGACCGCGAGCCACTGCAGGCCGCGCATCCGCTCGCCGAGCAGCATCGACGCGAAGAGCAGCATCCAGAAGGGCATGGTGTAGGTGAGCACCGCCGTCTTGCCGGGCCCGGCGACGAGAAGCGCGTAGTGCGACAGCAGCACGAAGGCGGCCACCTGCACGAAACCCAGCATCGCCGCGAGGCGGTAGTCCGGAAGCGTGAGGCGCCGGCCCATGGCGGCGGCCAGCGCGAAGACCAGCAGCGCGCCGAGCACGAGCCGGTGGGCCGCGAAGTCGAAGGGGTGCGCGTGCCGGAGGCCGATCTTCATCGCGATCCACGAATAGCCCCACACCGCGCACAGGGCGAGCATGGCGAAGAGGACGCGGGAGCGCGAGGCGGGCAAGGGGACGGTTACAATCGCGGGGAGCGGCGACTCTACCATGCGCACCGACCCTTCCTTCCGCGTAAAACTCGTCGAATGGCGTGAGGATTCCGCCGTGCTCGACGCCCTTCGCCACGAGGTCTTCGTCGTGGGGCAGGGCGTCCCCGCCGAGCTCGAACGCGACGGGCGCGACCCGGATTGCGTGCACGTCCTCGCGCAATCTGCGACCGGCGAGCCGATCGGCACCGGACGCCTGCTTCCCGACGGCCGCATCGGCCGCATGGCGGTCATCGCGTCCTGGCGCGGACGGGGTGTCGGCGCGGCGATGCTCGTCGCGTTGATGGACGAGGCGAGGCGGCGGGGGTTCGCGCAGACCCACCTGCATGCCCAAACCCACGCGAAGGATTTCTACGCGCGGCACGGCTATGTCGTCGAGGGTGACGAATACCTCGAGGCCGGCATTCCCCACATCGCGATGAGGGCGAAGCTGTAAGCGCTTGGGGTCGCCTTTCGCGGTGACGGGGTGCGGGTGTCCAGCGAAGCCACCGTGCGGGGAATATGGTGTCGGTTGTGTTTTTTCGGTTTTCGGACCGAGTCAAGGCGCCTCCAGCCTGCCTGCTCGGACCTATGTCGACATAGGCACCGAAGTCGACGGACACGGCAAGTCCATTCGGTCCGAAAACCGAAAAAACGCAACCGACACCATGTTCCCCTGATAACCGCCGTGCCCTCCATGGCGACGGAGGACCCGTCAAGGCGCAAGGCAACCCCAAGCGCTTCAGCTGATGGCGTAGGGGAGGGGAAGGATCTCGAGGGCGGGGCCTTCGGGGGAGCCGTGGTGCAGCGACTTCTGCGCGACGGCCTCGAGTTGCGCGACCACCAGCGCCTCGTAGCCGCCCTCCGGCGCGGGCGCGGCATTCGCGACGAGCCCGGCGGACTGGTCGCCGAACGCCGGGCTGTACACGCTCTCGCCGGGCGAGAGCGGCCCGGCCGAGCGCACGTGCACCGTACGCTTCTTGAGGATGCCGCGGTACTGCGTGCGCGCGACGATCTCCTGCCCCGGGTAGCAGCCCTTCTTGAAGCTCACGCCGCCGATGAGGTCGTAGTTGGCCATCTGCGGCACGAATTCCTCCTGCGTGCCCGGCACCACCTGCACGATGCCGTCGCGGATGAGCGAGAGCGCCCAATCGGCCTGGGTGGCAGGCCGGCCGGCGGGCGCCTCGCCGAACACGATTGCGCGCGCAGCCCCGAGGCGATTCGCGCCTTCGGGCAGCGGCCCGTCCCACACGCCGTGGCAGGCGAGTGTGCCGGTGACATCCTCGACCTTCGCCTTGGAGCGAAGGATGAACATGCGCAGGCGCTTCGCCATCGCTTCGGCGAAGGGCGCGGGCAGGACGACCACGTAGCCCGCCGCGTCCCGCGCGAGCACGAACGTGAACAGGAAGCGCCCCTTCGGCGTGCACCAGCCGTTCCACTGCGCGCTGCCCACGGCGAGCGCCTTCACGTCGTTGGTGAACTGGTTGTGCAGGAATTCGGCGGCGTCGTCCCCCGAAATGCGCAGCAGCGCGTTGGTGGGAGAGAGCTCGCAGGCGAGGGGCGTATCGGCGGTCACGGCGGGGAGATGGGGGTGACGGAAGGGCGAAGCAAGTATAGCGGCGCGAAGGCGGGTAGCGACCCCGCCTGGCGTGTGGTCATTGCGATCGGGCCTTCCCGGCTCGTCGCGCGCTTCGTGGCGGGCCTCGCGGCTCTCGCGCTGGCCAGCGTGCTCTTCTCGGGCCTGGCGTGGGTGTGGGCATGGCCTGCCGGCAGCGCGCTCGTCGTCATGGCCGTGAGCGCGATCCGTCGCGAGGCGTTTCGCGAAGGGCGCGGGTCCGTCCGGCGCCTCGTCGTCGACCTCGAGGGATGCGTCGAAGCGATGGGCGAAGCGGGCGCGACCCGCTCCGGCCGGCTGGCGCCCGGCTCGTTCGTGGCGCCCTGGCTCGTCGTCGTGCGATGGCGTCCGCAGGGAGCGAGGTTCTCGCGGACCGTGCTGGTGCCCCCGGACGCGGTGGATCCCCACGCGTACCGGCGGCTGCGGGTGCTGCTGCGCTGGGGGCGCGCCGCCGGGCGGGGCGGTTCGCTCGCGGTATAATTCGCGCCATGAATTCCGTCCCCGCGCAGCTCCTTCTCACGCTGCCCGGCAGCGTCGCCCTTTCCCCGTTCCGCATCGAGAAGCGGGTTGCCGGCTTCAAGCCGGGCCTCGCCGCCGCGGTCACCCTCGACACGCGGTTCGTCCATTTCGCGCAGCTCTCGGCGCCGCTTTCCGAAGGCGAGCGCGAGATCCTGGCGAAGATCCTCGCGTACGGCACCGCCGCGCGGTCGGAGCCCACCGGCCACCTGTATCTCGTCCTGCCGCGCTTCGGCACCGTCTCGCCCTGGTCGTCCAAGGCGACGGACATCGCGCGCAACTGCGGGCTATCGAAGGTGGTTCGCCTGGAGCGCGGCATCGCGTTTCACGTGACGATGAAGGACGGCAAGGCCATCCGCGAGCACGCCGATCACGGCATCCGTCACGGCATCCACGACCGCATGACCGAGACCGTCGTGCGCAGTCTCGAGGAGGCCGCGCGCCTCTTCGAACGCCACGAGCCCCGGCCGCTGTCTGCGGTGGGGCTCAAGTCCGGCGGTCGCGCGGCGCTGGAGAAGGCGAACGCGGACCTGGGCCTCGCCCTCGCGCCCGACGAGATCGACTACCTCGTCGACAACTTCACGAAGCTCGGGCGCGACCCCACGGATGTCGAGCTGATGATGTTCGCGCAGGCGAACAGCGAGCACTGCCGGCACAAGATCTTCAACGCCACGTGGACGGTCGACGGGAAGGACGAGGACAAGTCGCTCTTCCAGATGATCAAGAACACGCACCGGCTGAACCCGAAGGGCACGATCGTCGCCTACTCGGACAATTCCGCGATCATGGAAGGCGCCTCGATCGAGCGCTTCTACCCGCGCGGGGACGGCGGGTGGGCGTACTCGGAGGAACCCACCCACATCCTCATGAAGGTGGAGACGCACAACCACCCGACCGCCATCGCCCCGCATCCGGGCGCGGGCACGGGCGCCGGCGGCGAGATCCGCGACGAGGGCGCGACGGGCACGGGCGCGAAGCCCAAGGCGGGCCTCACCGGGTTCACCGTGTCGAACCTTCGCCTGCCGGGCCTCGCAGAGCCGTGGGAGCGCGATTACGGCAAGCCCGGCCGCATCGCGACGGCGCTCGACATCATGGTCGAGGGCCCCATCGGCGGCGCCTCGTACAACAACGAGTTCGGCCGCCCCAACCTCACGGGCTACTTCCGCACCTACGAGCAGGATGTGGCGGGCGAGGTGCGCGGCTATCACAAGCCCATCATGCTGGCCGGGGGCCTGGGCAATATCGCGGGTCATCACGTTACCAAGCACGCCTTCGATGCGAAGACCGTATTCGTGCAGCTGGGCGGCCCCTCCTTCCTCATCGGGCTGGGCGGCGGCGCGGCCTCCTCGATGACGAGCGGCACCAACACCGAGTCGCTCGACTTCGATTCCGTGCAGCGCGCCAACGCGGAGCTCGAGCGCCGCTGCCAGGAAGTGATCGATGCCTGCTGGCAGTTGGGCGAGGCCAATCCCATCCTCTCGATCCACGACGTGGGCGCCGGGGGGTTGTCGAACGCGTTTCCGGAGCTGGCCCATTCCGGGGGCGTCGGCGCCACGTTCGACCTGCGCAAGGTTCCCAACGAGGAGCCCGGCATGACGCCGATGCAGATCTGGTCGAACGAATCGCAGGAGCGCTACGTGATCGCGTTGCCGGAATCGCGTCTCGCGGATCTCGAGCGCATCTGCGCGCGCGAACGTTGCCCCCATGCGGTGGTGGGGCACGCCCGCGCCGACCACCAGCTCGTCGTCGACGATCCGCTCTACGGAAACCGGCCCGTGGACATGCCGCTCGACGTGCTGCTGGGCAAGCCGCCCCGCATGCATCGCGACGTGAAGAGCGTCGCCCGGTCGCTTCCGGCCATCGACAGCGCGCCGATGGAGCTCAAGGAAGCCGCCTATCGCGTGCTGCGCCTGCCCACTGTCGCGGACAAGACCTTCCTCATCACCATCGGGGATCGCACCGTGGGCGGGATGAGCGTACGCGACCAGATGGTCGGCCCCTGGCAGGTCCCGGTGGCCGACTGCGCGGTGACGACGCTCGGCTACGCGACGCACCGGGGCGAGGCGATGGCCATCGGCGAACGCACGCCCCTCGCGCTCATCGACGGGCCCGCCTCCGGCCGCATGGCGGTGGGCGAGGCGGTGACGAACATCGCGGCCGCGGCCATCGCGGATCTCGGCGAGGTGAAGCTCTCGGCCAACTGGATGTGCGCCGCCGGCCACCCGGGCGAGGACGCCTCGCTCTTCGCGACGGTGAAGGCCGTGGGCATGGAGCTTTGTCCGGCGCTCGGCATCTCGATACCGGTCGGCAAGGACTCGATGTCGATGAAGACGGCGTGGAAGGACCCGGAAACGGGCGAGGCGAAAGCCGTCACCGCGCCCCTCTCCCTCATCATCTCGGCGTTCGCGCCGGTCACGGACGTGCGCCGCACGCTCACGCCGCAACTGCGGACGGATCTCGGCGAGACGGAGCTCGTGCTCGTCGACCTGGGTGGCGGCCGCAACCGTCTCGGAGGTTCGGCGCTCGCGCAGGTGTACGGCCAGGTCGGGAATGCGGCGCCGGATGTCGACGACCCCGCGAAGCTCAAGGCTTTCTTCGGGGCAATCCAGTCGCTCAATGCGGGCGGCAAGATCGTGGCCTACCACGACCGTTCCGACGGCGGCCTCCTCGCGACGCTTTGCGAGATGGCGTTCGCCGGCCGCACGGGCATCACGGTCTACCTCGACAACCTGGCCATCGACCCGAGGCAGCTCGACGTGGACGGCAACGAGCGCCAGACCGACGTGCTCGCGGGCAATCTCTCGGACCGTGTCCTCTCGACCCTCTTCAACGAGGAACTCGGCGCGGTGCTCCAGGTGCGCCGGGGCGAGCGCGACGCCGTCATGCAGGCGCTTCGCGAGGCGGGCCTGTCACGCGAGTCGCACGTCATCGGGCACCCGAACGCGCAGGGCGAGGTGCGCGTCATCGTGAACGGCAAGCCGGTGCTGGCCGAGAAGCGCGTCGACCTGCACCGTGCCTGGTCGTCGGTCACGCACGCCATCCAGCGGCTGCGCGACAACCCGGCCTGCGCGGACCAGGAATACGACCGCATTCTCGACGAGGGCGATCCGGGGCTGCACGCGAAGCTCACGTTCGACCCGGCCGATGACATTGCGGCGCCCTTCATCGCGACGGGCGCGCGCCCGAGGATCGCCATCCTGCGCGAGCAGGGCGTGAACGGGCAGATGGAGATGGCCGGCGCGTTCGACCGCGCGGGCTTCGCGGCCTTCGACGTGCACATGAGCGACATCCTCGAGGGACGGGTGAGACTTTCGGACTTCAAGGGCTTCGCGGCCTGCGGCGGCTTCAGCTACGGCGACACGCTCGGTGCCGGCGAAGGGTGGGCCAAGTCCATCCTGTTCAACGCGAGGGCGCGCGACGAGTTCGAGGCCTTCTTCGACCGGACGGATTCGTTCGCGCTGGGCGCCTGCAACGGCTGCCAGATGGTGTCGAACCTGAAGTCGATCATCCCCGGCGCGAAGAACTGGCCGCATTTCGAGACGAACCTCTCGGAGCAGTACGAGGCGCGCTTCACGCTGGTGGAGGTGCAGAAGTCGCCCTCGATCCTCTTCGCGGGCATGGAGGGCAGCCGCATCCCCATCGTCACCGCGCACGGCGAGGGCAAGGCCACCTTCAGGGACGCCAAGCAGCTCGAGGCCTGCCAGTACCTCGTGGCCGCGCGCTTCACGGACAACCGCGGCAAGCCCACCGAGGCCTATCCGTACAACGCGAACGGCTCGCCCGGCGGCATCACCGCGGTGACCACGCCGGACGGCCGCTTCACGATCATGATGCCGCACCCCGAGCGCGTGTTCCGCACGGTGCTCATGTCCTGGCACCCGGACGGCTGGCCGGAGGATTCGCCGTGGATGCGCATGTTCCGCAACGCGCGGGCGTGGCTCGGATGAGCACTTCCTACGTCATCATCTGGCGCTACCGCGTCGACCCGGCCCAGCAGGCGAAGTTCGTGAAGGCCTATGGGGCGAAGGGCGACTGGTTCCGGTTCTTCTCCGGATCGAAGGATTACCTGGGCACCGAGTTGCTCGCGGACGACGAGCGTCCCGGCGAGTACGTGACGATCGACCGGTGGTCGAGCGAGGAGGCGTACAGCACGTACCTTTCCGAGCACGAAGCGGACTACGACCGGCTCGACCGTCGCTGCGAGGCGCTCACGATTTCCGAGCAGCGAGTCGGCGCCTACGGCGTCGCGTCCTGAGCGTGGGCGGGGCGGACTCGTTCACTTTCGCCCGCATGGGCGCATCCGACCGCGATGCCGCCTACGGGCTCTTCCTCGCCTTCCTGCAGTCCGACCTTCATTACCTCGATTCGTCCGCGGCCTACGGCGACGGCGGCCCCGAGGCCCTGCGCCGCGCGATGGACCTCTTCATCGAGCGGCCGGACCTGGGCTTCGTCTGGATGGCGCGCCGGGGCGGCGAGGTGGTCGGCTGCTGCGTGGCCTGTTTCGCCATCTCGACGTCGCGCGGCACGCTCGTCGCGAAGCTCGACGACGTGAACGTGCGTCCGGGCCTCGAGGGGCAGGGAATCGGTTCGGCGATGATGGATTCGCTCAAGGAGGAACTTCGCCATTCGGGCGTGACGCGCATCGACACGGCGACGCACTTCGACAACCCGGGCGCGCGCCGCTTCTATGAACGGCATGGGTTCGAGCAACTGCGCGAGGAACGGCTTTCCTGCCTGCTCTAGGGCGCGCGTCCCGTCCGGCGTTCCATGAGCCACGCGACGCCCAGCCCGACGACGACTCCGACCCACTGCCAGAGCGGGATGAAAAGGAGCACGAGTCCGCCTTGCGGATCGGGTTTCACGAAGAACGCCACGATGTAGGTGTAGGCCGCGAGACCGGCGATGGCGATCGTCGTCGCGAGGGCGACGAGCACCGCTTCCGTGCTCGACCACGGCCGGTGCAACGCGAGTGCGATGGCGGCGTACGGCGACACGCACCATCCCAGGACGAGCAACATGAAGAGCGACGTGCCGACCGTCATGTCCGCCATCCGGATGACGAGCCCAGCCGTCGCGATCCCCATCGCGAGCGCGAGGAGCCGCGCGGCGAGGCGAATGCCCCCGGCCACGTCCGGCAGCGCCGCTTCCGGCGGCTTCATCGGGCCCTTACCTTTTCCCACAGCGCCGGCGCGATGACGAAATCCGGGTAGTCGCGCCGGAAAAGAGCGAGCGCCTCGTCGGCCTCGGCATGCCGGCCCGCCGCGCGCAGTTCCGCGATGCGCTCGAGCCGACTTTCGGGCGTGGGCGCAACGGCACCCTTCGCGACGCTCGCGCCCGCGGTTTCTCGCTTGGTGCGCATCGGTGCGGCGGATAGCGCGGCGGGTGCCGCTTCCGACGATGCGGTACGGGCCGAGTCGGCGGTTCCGGATGGCATGGCGGCCGGCCGTGACGGGGGCGGGGCCGCTGCCGGCGGCGCGGTGATCGTCGTTGCGGGAGCGGGCGCTGCGGCGGGAGCGGGTGCTTTCGCTGCGGCTGCTGCGGGAGCCGGCGCGAACCGGGGTGCGACCTCGTTCGCGGCAGGCGCGGCTGGCGCCGGTGGCGCGATGCGCTCCGGAGCCTGGGCCGGAAACGCCGCCCGTGCCTCGTCGCGGATCGCCCCGGAGTCGGGCTTCCGGCTCGCCGGGGGCGCAGGCTTCGCGACCGCTTCCGCCATAGGTGCCTCGGCCTTCGCGGGCGGTTCCGCGGGCGCCTGCGCCACGGGATACTCCGCGCTGCCCGACGGGACCGGCGTGCCGTCCACGACCAGCGGCTTCTCGCGCTCGACGTGCAGCGCGACGCCGATGGAGAGCGCGAGCACGGCGGCGATGGACGCGGGAATGGCCCAGCGCCGGGTGGTGGAGGCGGGCTTCGCGGCCACCGCCCGCCGTGCGGCCGCGCGGATCGCGTCGTCGAGCGCGGGCGGCGGCTCGAGCGGCGGCAGGCCGCGGAAGGCGGCGCTCACCTTGTCGTCGCGCGGATCAGCCATCGAGGGCCTCGCGGAGTTTCGCGGTGGCGTAGCGCACGCGGCTCTTCACGGCTTCCTCGCCCGTGCCGGTGGCCGCCGCGATCTCGGCAATGGAGAGCCCGGCCTCCTCCTTCATCACGAAGGCCTCGCGCTGCGCGGGCGGCAGCGCCTCGAAGGCGGCGACGAAGCGCGCCATGGCCTCGCGGGTGGCCACCTGGGCGAAGGGCTCGTCGCCGGGGTCGGAGGGCGGGTCGAAAGCGGGATCGTCTTCACCGCCACCGTCCAGGGGCACGAGCGTGAGCCCCTTCTTCCGCCAGGTATCGACGAGGTGGTTGTGCGCGATGGCGTAGAGCCAGGTCGTGAACTTCGCACGCGGCTCGTAGCGGTGGCGCGCCTCGATGGCCTTCATCCACACCTCCTGGAACACCTCCTCGGCATCCGCCCGCGACGGGAGCGAGCGCGAGACGAAGCGGAACACCGTGCCCCGGTGGCGGGCGTAGAGCCGGTCGAAAGCCCCGGCATCCCCCGCGGCGAAGGCGAGCATGAGTTGTTCGTCGGTCTCGGGCACGCGGGCAGTTTACGCCCCCGCGCCCGGTCGCGAACCCGAGGCTCAAGCGCCCGGCCGGGCGCCCCAGAGCGGATGGGCCGACACCGGGTCCGGCACGAAGCCGGGAAACGCGTCGGGACGGCGCGGCGAGCGCGGCGGCGCGACGATTCCCATCGCGACGAGATTGGCGTGGCTGTCGTAGCGGATCGTGACCACCTCGGCCGGTTGTTCGCTCGCGCGCTCGAACTGCGTCCAGCGCACCACGTCACGCTCGCTGCGGCCGTGGCCGGTGCCCAGGGGGCTCTCGGCGGGCGCGGCCTTGGCGCGGGATTCGTTCATCGCGCCGCCCGCGAGCGGGGCGGCGGGCGCTCGCGATGCCGGTGCCTCGTCCTTCGCGAAGGGCGGCGCCCGGAACGCTTCGACGGGGAGGGCCTTCCGCTTGAAGAGCGCAACGCCGATCACGCCCACGTCGTCCGGCCGGCCGGTGCGGGCGGCGTAGGAATCGGGCAGCGTGGTGAAGTAGAAGGCGGCGATCCGGTCGAGGCTCTTCCGCCAGCCCGCGACGTCGAGCGCCGCATGCGAGCCCACCACGTAACCTGACTGGGAGACCGATGCCGTCTGGCCGCTCAGCACGTTGACGCCGTCGATGGCCACCACCGCGAGCAGGTCCTCGCCGGCCGCATTGCGCACGCGCACCTGGTACTCGTTGCCCGGCTGGCCGGCCACGTAAGCCTGCCCCGCCTTCCAGTAGACGGGGAGTTCGCGGCCGGCGGTGCGGTCGTAGACGGTGATTTTCGCGAGGCCTCCGACGCCCTGGGCGGCGGCGGGCAGGACGGCGGCGGCGAGGACGGCGGCGGCGAGAAGGGTCAAGCGTTTCATGGCGGCTCCTGGCGGGTGTCGGTCGCCGGAATGGCGCCGTTCATTCCGTGTAACGGGGCCGCGAGGCAAAAGGGTTTCGCGGGACATACCGGCGGGTCCGTTCGCGGCGGGCGCCCGTGGCCGATTCGGCTGGCCAATTCCGTTTGAACGCGAGAGGCACTCACTTGCCCGGGCTGTCCGGGATTCGCGGGACAGGCGGAGCGTTGCCGCTCCCCCGGGTCAAGGCGCATATTCCACACGGCGTTCGCGGAGCGGCAAGCAGACCGGCCCGCGAGCAGCCGCCACGATCGGGCATTGCCCAGGAGACACCATGTCACGCACGATTTTCCCCGTCGCCCTCGCGCTCGCTCTCGCGGTGGGCATCGCCGGCGCCGCGCAATCCGCCGAGGTTCCGATGGCCGTGCACCCCGGCGCGAAGTCCGGTGGCCCGGAACGCGTGGAGTTCCTGCTGCCGGAGTCCGCCGCGCGCGACGTGAAACTCGGCTTTCCCGCCGCGCTGCGCGCGAAGTCCGCGGGCACCAAGCCGGAAGAACCCGCCAACCGGGTGGGCATCTCCCGCCGCGCCGATCTCGACGCACTTCCCGCACAGGGCCTGGTGCCGGCCTGGACGGAGGCGGCCGGGGGTTTCGTCGCCCGGTTCACCGTGCGCTCCGAAGGCGCGCTCCGGCTTCGCGTGGCGGTCGTGGTGCCGTCCTCGGACGACGGCATGGAGATCCGCTTCGCGCCGGCCGGCGATGCGAACGCGCAGGTGCTCACCGCGCACTGGATCCGCGAGACCCATGGCGCGAACCCGGGACAGGTGTGGACGCCCTCGACACCGGGCGACACGCAGGTCGTGGAGCTCTTCGTGCCCGGCACCCGGCGTCCGACGGGCGACACGGGCCTCGTCCACGACGTCTCGCATCTTTTCGCCGATCCCTTCGTGCCCGCCTCCGCGGGCGGGCAGGCCAAGTTGCTCGAGTGCCACGTCAACTACTCGTGCTCGACGAACGCCGACCAGCTGAATGCCGGCCGCGCGGTGGCGCAGATGACCTACACGAAGGCCGACGGCAACTCGTACGTCTGCAGCGGCTCGCTCATCAACGACACCGGGGGCGTTCGCCGGTACTTCGCCACGGCCCATCACTGCATCAGCGCGGCGAGCGAGGCGTCGAGCCTCCAGCTCGGCTGGTTCTTCGAGCAGCCCTGCGGGGAACGGGCAACGTGCCGGGTTTCACGACTTCCCAGGGATCGCGCCTGCTGCGCGCCAACTTCGAGAACGACTTCACGCTGCTCGAGATCACCGGCACGATTCCCGCGGGCACGGTCCTGCTCGGCTGGAGCAGCACGCCGATGCCGAGCGGAACCGCGACCTTCGGGATCCACCACCCGGCCGGCGCGCGCAAGGCCCTCTCGAACGGGTCGTCGACGGGCAAGATCCCGGTGTCCTTCGGGGAAGGAGCGAACGTCTACCGCGTGTCGGCCAACCGGATCCTCTGGCAGTCGGGCATCACCGAGGGCGGCTCCAGCGGCTCGCCGATCCTCTCGGGCGCGGGAACCCTGCGCGGCACGCTGAGCGCCGGGCCGCGCAACCAGTCCTGCAGCGGCACCCGCGAGTCCTACTACTCCGACTTCTCGCTGGCCTATCCGCTCGTCCAGCAATGGCTCAGCCCGAGCGCCGCCGCGGCCGACGACTATCCGAATACCGCCACGGCCGCCGTCGCGACGACGGCGTATGACAACGCGTTCCTCAAGGTGCGCCTCGAATCGGGAACCGACCAGGACTGGTTCAAGTTCACGTTTCCGCAGGCCGGCGTCTGGATCCTGTACACCACGCCCGAGCCCGGCCAGGCGGCGGTCGATACGTTCGGCCGCATCTACGCGAGCGACGGCACGACGCTCCTGCAGGACAACGACGACGATCCGGCCGGGGCCTTCGGCACCAACTTCGCGTTCTACCTCAACGTGTCGGCGCCGGGCACTTTCTATCTCCAGGTCACGGGCTTCCAGGGCGCGACGGGGAGCTTCGAGCTCAACTCGATCTACGACCCGACCGACGACCACAGCGATCTCGCGTTCCTGGGCACGCCGATCGCCCTCGGCCAGAGCCGGTCCGGGACGATCGAATCGGGTGGGGACAGCGACTACTTCATCCTCGACATGGCGCAGGCCGGCGCCCTCACGCTCACGTCCTCCGGATCGACGGACGTGGTCGGCGTGCTTCGCAACGCGCAGCAGCAGGTCGTCGCCTTCAACGACGACGCGTCGGCCTCGGAGCGCAATTTCCGCCTCGCCGCCAACGTGAGCGCGGGACGCTACTACCTGCAGGTCGCCGGGTACGACGTCCAGACGACCGGCGCCTATTCCGTGACGGCGAGCCTCGCCTCGGCGGCCGGGCCCAACTACACCGGCCTCTGGTGGATCCCGGCGGAAAGCGGCTGGGGCATCAACACCAATCACCAGGGCGACGTGCTCTTCGCCACGCTCTTCACCTACGCGACCGACGGCGAGGCGCTCTGGCTCGTCGCGAGCAACCTCGCGCGCCAGCCGGACGGCTCGTTCACCGGGCAGCTCTTCCGCACGCGCGGCCCGGCGTATTTCTCCGCGCCGTGGAACCCGGCGGCCGTCACGGCGACGTCGGTGGGCACGATGACCTGGCGCTTCGGCAGCACCACGAGCGCGCAACTCGTCTACACCTACGAGGGCCGCACCGTCACGAAGAACGTGGTTCGCCAGGATTTCGCCTCGCCCGTGCCGACCTGCTCGCCGACCACGGCCTCGCGCGCCACCGAGACCAACTACCAGGACCTCTGGTGGGGCGGCGCCTCGGAGAGCGGCTGGGGCGTCAACTTCACGCACCAGGGCACGGCGATCTTCGGCACGCTCTTCAACTACGACGGCGCCGGCCGCGACCTCTGGCTCTTCTCCGCGATGACGCGGCAGGGTGACGGGTCCTTCAACGGCCTCATGTACTACGCCAACGGCCCGGCCTACTTCACGCAGCCGTGGACGACGATCCGCACGACGGAGGTGGGCGCCATGACCTTCCGTCCGACCTCGGGCGATCGCGGCACGCTCACCTACAACGTGGGGAACACGCAGGTCGTGAAGAGCGTCTCGCGGCAGGACTTCGGCCTCGCGAACCGGCCCGTCTGCCGTTAGCGCCGCTTCGCGGAAAGAAAAAGGGCGCCCGTGGGCGCCCTTTTTCGTGAAGCGTGAAGGGTGAAGCGGCTAGCGCTCCTCCACCTTCGCCTTGCCGCGCAGGTCCATGACCAGCTTCTGGATCTGCTGCTGCTGCGCGCGCTGGCGGAACTGCTCCTTCAGCTCGTCGAAGGCCGGCACCTTCAGGGGGCGCACGTCGTCCAGCTTGATCACGTGGTAGCCGAAGTCCGTCTTCACCGGGGCCTTGGTCGTCTCGCCCTTCTTCAGCGCGGCGAGGGCGTCGGAGAACGGCTTCACGTAACGGGCGCCGGGGCCCCAGTCGAGGTCGCCGCCGTTGTCCTTGGAGCCGGGGTCCTTCGACTTGTCCTTCGCGAGCTTCGCGAAATCACCGCCTTTGCCGAGCTCTGCGATGATGGCCTTCGCGTCGTCTTCCTTGTCGACGAGGATGTGGCGGGCCTTGTACTCGTTCTCGCCCATGGACTTCTTGAATTCCTCGTACTGCTTCTGCAGGTCGGCGTCGGTGATCGGGTTGGCCTTCACCTCGCTCTCGAAGAGCGCGCGAACGAGGACGGCCTGGCGGGCCATTTCGATCTGCGCGGCGACCTCGCTGCTCTTGTCCAGGCCTCGCTTGGTGGCGGCCTGCACGAGCACCTCGCGGTTCACGAGTTCTTCCTTGACCGCCTGGCGGCGCTCCGCCGTGTCCGGCTGGCCGGTCGCGGTGAGTTCCTTGTTCATCGCGTCGATGCGCGACTGCGGGATGGTGACGCCGTTCACGACGAGCTTGCCGCCGGCGGATTTCTCGGCGGCGGCCTTCTTGGCGGGCGCCTTCTCGGCCTTGTCCTGGGCGACGGCGCCGAAGGCGACGGTGCCCGCGACGAGGGCGGCGGCGAGGGTCTTCAGGGTGGCATGCATGGGGAATTCCTTCTTCTAGGGTTCGTAGACGGCTTGGGGTTCAGGACGGTTCGGGCGTTGAGGCCTCGATCTTCAGGGCATGGATGTCGCGTTTCATGAGGTCGCCCAGGGCCTCATAAACCATTCGATGCCTCGCGACGGGGGACTTGCCCCGGAAGGCTTCCGAAACGATGACGAGCTGCCAGTGGGCGCCGGTGGCGCCATGACCGACGTGCAGGTGGTCCTCGTCGACGAGGTCCACCCGGACGGGAGCGAGCGCGGCGAGGCGCTCGCGGATGGCCCACTCGAGTTCCACTAGGGCAGCACTTTCTTGAAGGGTTTCACCGTGACCTTGGCGTAGACGCCCGCGGCCACGTAGGGATCCTCGCTCGCCCAGGCGATCGCGAGTTCGCGCGAATCGAATTCCGCCACGACGAGCGAGCCGGAAAAACCCGCCGGGCCGGGGTCGTTCGAGTCGATGAGCGGGTGCGGGCCGGCGAGCACCAGGCGGCCTTCGGCCTTCAGGGCCTCGAGGCGGGCGATGTGCGACGGGCGCGCGCCGACACGGCGCTGCAGGGAGCCGGGGGCGTCTTCGGAGAGGATCGCGTAGAGAATTTTGTTTTCCTTGTTGACGGCTCGTTCCTCGACCACGGTCTGTCAGGTCTTGGTCGTATCGGCCACGGGTGCCGCGGCGGTTTCGGGTTTCGCTTCCTCGTCCGGCAGGTACTTGGCGATCCAGAAGGCCTGGGCGACCACGAAGAGCAGCATGAGGCCCATGCCGCCGAAGAGCTTGAAATTGACCCAGGTGTCGGTGTCGAAGTTGTAGGCCACCCAGAGGTTCAGCGTGCCCTTGGCCAGGAAGAAGAGGCCCCAGGCGACGCAGAGCTTGGTCCAGGCCGACTCGGGCATCGAGATTCCCTCGGACATCACGGCCTTCACGAGGTTCGTGCGAAAGGCGAGGCCGCCGAGAAAAACGAGGCCCGCGAGCCAATAGAGGACCGTCGGCTTCCACTTGATGAAGGTCTCGTCGCGCAGGAAGAGCGTCGCGCCCCCGAAGAGCACGATGATGACGAGGCTCATCCACTGCATGTTCGACACCTTGCGCCCCTTGAGGAGCACCCAGCCCACCTGGGCGACGGACGCGGCGATGGCGACGGCCGTGGCCACGTAGATGCCCTGGAACTTGAAGGCGACGAAGAAGAGGATGACCGGGAAAAGGTCGAAGAGCAGCTTCAAGAAGGACAAAAGCCTCGGAAAATCAATCCGCTATTTTCGCCCATTCAGCGGGCGGCTGTCCATTTGAGGTGTCGCGCCTCGATTCGTTCGCGCACGGACGGCGCGATTCCGGGGGCCAGGGCGAGAGCGAGCGCTTCCGCGTAGAAGCCGGCGCGCTCGTCCGGCAGCGCGCCGTCCAGGGCGTCGAAGGCGAAGTCCATGAGGGCCGGGTCCTCGGTCCGGATGGCCGTGATGGCGAGGTTGGCGTGCAGGACGCGCCAGGGCCGCTCGGGGTTGGATCGTTCCAGGTCCGGCGCGAGCCGGGGGGCCAGGTGGGTCGCGACCCCCTGCATCAGCTCGGCAACCGCCGAGAGCTCGGATTTCGTCCGGGCGCCGTTGGCCCGGATCGCGAGGGCGTTGACGACCGGTTCGGGAGCGGCGATCGGAACTTCGTGGCGGATGGCCCACAGGGCGGTTCCCAGCACGAAATCCGCGTTTTCCGCAGCGAGCGCGGCATCCCCGGCCCGAAGCGCCTCGGCCTCCACATGGGCGAGGTCGGCAAGGAGCGCCGCCACCAGTTCTTCCGTCCCTTCGAGGCCGAGCCGGCCCGTGCCGCCCACCTGCCGGTCGAGGGTGAGGAGCGTATCGAGCCCCCGCCGGGAACGGTCCAGTCGGGGCTCGAGGACGGGTGCGCAGGCGAGCGCGCGCGCCCGGAAGGCGGGAAGCCGGTCGAGCAAGGTGCCGGTCGCGTCGCGGCCGGCGTCGATGAAGGCGATGGGGCGGGATTCCAAGGGGGGCGGTGCCGGGGCGGGAAAAGTCGAATTCTGCTATAATTTCAATTGCTTCCTCAAACTTTTCCGCGTTTGGACAACTTCGACCTCCACAACCATTCGACCGCATCGGACGGGCTTCTCACGCCGTCGCAGTTGATGGAACTGGGCGCGCGCCTCGGCGTGGACGCCCTCGCGCTCACGGACCACGACACGATCGAGGGCCTCGAAGAGGCTGCTGCGGCCGCGAAGCGAGTGGGCATCGGATTCGTGACCGGCGTGGAAATCTCCGTCACCTGGGGCGAGACGACGCTGCATGTCGTGGGCCTCGGAATCGATCCCGATTCGGCTCCGCTTCGCCAGGGGTTGCAGTCGGTGCGGGACGGCCGCTGGGGCCGGGCCCAGCTGATGGCCGACAAGCTCACGGCCCTGGGAATCCCGGGCACGCTCGAGGCCGCGCTGGAACTGGCGGGCAGCGAGAATCGCCTGAGCCGCACGCACTTCGCCCGGCACCTGGCCGACCGCGGCGCCGTGCGGGACACGCAGGCGGCGTTCGACAAGTACCTGGCGAAGGGCAAGAACGCCTTCGTCGCCCACCAGTGGGCCACCCTCGAGGACGCGGTCGGCTGGATCGTCGCGGCGGGCGGCATCCCGGTGCTCGCGCACCCGGGGCGCTATGGACTCAAGCCCCTCGCTCGTGCGACCCTTCTGGAATCGTTCAAAAGCCTCGGTGGCGAGGCGATCGAGGTGGTGACGGGCAGTCACCGTCCCGAGGAGTACGCCACCTGGCGACGCGTGGCCGAGGAATACGGTTTCATGGCCTCCCGCGGCGCCGATTACCACGGGCCGGGCGAAAGCCCGGTGGAGCCGGGGCGGCTGCCGCCGCTTCCCGCGACGCTCACCCCCGTGTGGACCCGGTGGGCGCACTAGCCGTACAGCCGCCCGGTTGAGCCCGGCTGCCGGAAAGGCCGCCGGAAACTAAGGGAAAGACAACGAAGGCGCGCGCCCCCGTCCCGGGTGGGCGAAGCGCGATTCCAGACACGAGAATGGCGCAGTTCTTCGAAGTACATCCGGAAAACCCGCAGCCGCGCTCCATCCGGGCTGCCGTCGAAATCATGAAGGCCGGAGGCGTGATCGCCTACCCGACCGACTCCTGCTACGCGCTGGGTTGCCGCATCGGCGACAAGGCGGCGATGGAGCGAATCCGGCGCATCCGCAACGTGGACGAGCGCCATCACCTCACGCTCATGTGCCGGGACCTCTCGGAAGTGGGCCAATTCGCGAAGGTGGACAACATCCAGTACCGCCTCATCAAGGCGAACACGCCGGGCAACTACACCTTCATCCTGAAGGCCTCGCGCGACGTGCCTCGCCGCCTGCTGCACCCGCGGCACACGATCGGCGTTCGCATCCCGGACCACCCGGTGCCCCTCGCCCTCATCGCGGAGCTGGGCGAGCCCATGCTTTCGTCGACGCTGATCCTGCCGGACCACGGCGTGGCCTTGAACGACGCCGAGGAAATCCGCACGTACCTGGACCACGCGCTCGACGGCATCTTCGATGCCGGCGCCTGCGGCCTCGACGTCACCACCGTGATCGACATCTCGGGCGACAAGCCCGTGCTCCTGCGCGAGGGCAAGGGCGACATCCGCCCGTTCGGCTTCGTGAAGACGGCGCTGCACTGATGAACTGGCAGGACATCGTCCTCTACATCGCGATCAACGCGATCCCGCTCGTGTTCGCGATCACCCTGCACGAGGCGGCGCACGGGTACGTCGCCAAGCTCTTCGGCGACCGCACGGCGTGGATGCTCGGGCGCGTCACCGCGAACCCCGTGAAGCACATCGATCCGGTGGGCACCGTGATCGTCCCCCTCGTGATGCTGGTGCTTTCGAGCGGCGGTTTCATGTTCGGCTGGGCGAAGCCCGTGCCGGTCAACTTCGAGAACCTGCGCCGGCCCAAGCAGGACATGCTCTGGGTGGCGGCCGCCGGGCCCGGCGCCAACATCCTGATGCTCGTGATCTGGCTCGTCCTCGCGAAGGCCCTGCTGGCGGCGGGCGGTTCGGGCATGGCCTGGGAATTCTGGATCCGCGTGGCCGACGCCGGAATCATCTGGAACATCAGCCTGGCGATCCTGAACCTCTTTCCGCTGCTGCCGCTCGACGGCGGGCGCATCCTCGCGAGCCTGCTGCCGAATCGCCTCGCGTACTCCTATTCGCGCCTCGAGCCCTACGGCATGTTCATCCTGCTCTTCCTCGTGGCCACCCCGATCCTGGGCTGGATCCTGGGCCCCATCATGGCGAGCGCACGACACGCCGCCTATTCCCTCCTTCGCTTCTAGGACCCGCTGACCATGTATCAGGACCGCGTCCTCTCCGGCATGCGCCCCACCGGGCAGATGCACCTCGGCCACTACCACGGCGCGCTCAAGAACTGGGTGCGCCTGCAGAACGAGTACCCGTGCTACTTCTTCGCGGCGGATTGGCACGCGCTCACCTCGCACTACGAGGACCCGTCGGTCATCGAGTCGACGGTGTGGGACATGTTCGTCGACTGGCTCGCGGCCGGCCTCGATCCGTCGAAGGCCACGCTGTTCGTGCAGTCGCGCGTCCCGCAGCACGCCGAGCTCACGCTGCTGCTCTCGTTCTTCACGCCGCTTGCCTGGCTCGAGCGCGTGCCGACCTACAAGGACACGGTGGAGAAGCACGCCGAGCACGGCCGCGACCTCACCACCTACGGGTTCCTGGGCTACCCCCTCATGCAGGCGGCGGACATCCTGATCTACCGCGCCACGGGCGTGCCGGTGGGCGAGGACCAGGTCTCGCACATCGAGCTCACGCGCGAGATCGCGCGTCGGTTCAACCATCTCTTCGGGCGCGAGAAGGGTTTCGAGGAGAAGGCCGAGTCCGCGGTGAAGAAGATGGGTCCGAAGAAGGCGAAGCTCTACAGGCTGCTGCGCACGCGCTTCCAGGAGCAAGGGGACGAGGCCGCCCTCACGGAGGCGAGGGAACTCGTCGGCGACGTGCAGAACCTCTCCATCGGAGACAAGGAGCGGCTCTTCGGCTTCATCGAGGGCGGGGGGCGCATGATCCTCGCCGAACCCGAGGCGCTCCTCACCGAGACGCCCAAGCTGCTGGGCCTGGACGGCCAGAAGATGTCCAAGAGCTACGGCAACGCCATCCTGCTGCGCGACAAGCCCGACGAGGTCTCGAAGAAGGTGCGCACGATGCCCACGGACCCGGCGCGCGTCCGCCGCACGGACCCGGGTGACCCCGGCAAGTGCCCGGTGTGGAACCTGCACCAGGTCTACTCCTCGCAGGACACGAGGGACTGGGTGGTGAAGGGCTGCCAGAGCGCGGGCATCGGGTGCCTGGAGTGCAAGCAGCCGGTGATCGACGCGGTGAATGCGGAGCTGGGGCCGATCCGCGAGCGGGCGGCCGGCTACGAGGAGGATCCCTCGCTCGTGCGGTCGATCATCCAGGACGGGTGCGAGAAGGCTTCCGATCTCGCGGAAGAGACGATGCGGGACGTGCGCGAGGCCATGGGCCTCAACTACTCCTGAGAGTTTTGCGAGCCAAGGACGGGGAACGCAGATGAACGCCGATCGTACGCAGATGAACGCCGATAGAACCTCGACAGTTCGACGGCTTGGTGCCGTGCTCTTCGCAGCCGGGATCGCGTTGACGGGGCTCGTCGAGGCGGCGACGCCGGTGCCCTCGGGCAAGTGGAGCTTCGTGTTCACGGACAAGAAGGGCCGCGCGGACCGGCCGATGCGGGTCTACACGTACCGGCCGAAGAAGTGCGACACGACGTGCCCCATCCAGTTCGTGCTGCATGGTGCCTCGCGCACGGCTTCCAACTACCGCGATCACTGGGAGCTCCTCGCGGACCGCTACGGCTTCCTCGTGATCGCGCCGGAGTTCTCCGCGAAGGACTGGCCCGGCAGGAGCTACAACCTGGGCGACACGGGCGACACCTCGAACCCGGAGATGTGGGGCTACTCGGTGATCGAGCACCTCTTCGACGAGATGCGCGACGGCCAGAAGGACTACCGCATCTTCGGGCATTCGGCCGGCGCGCAGTTCGTGCACCGCCTGCTGTTCCTGTTGCCGGGCAACCGCGCCTCCATCGCCATCATGGCGAACGCCGGTTGGTACACGATGCCCGAATGGCGCTCCGACAAGGCGGCGGCCAAGTGGCCGCATTCGCTCGTGGGTGCTCCGGGCGGCGCGGGCGAATCGCAGCTG
The DNA here is from genome assembly GCA_016711875.1 of Betaproteobacteria bacterium. Taxonomy (GTDB): domain Bacteria; phylum Pseudomonadota; class Gammaproteobacteria; order Burkholderiales; family Usitatibacteraceae; genus FEB-7. The sequence continues at coordinate 237,614 of JADJSD010000023.1, forward strand.
AAGGCCGCGCTCGAGAAGAAGGCCTGGGTGATCCTCGGGGAAGCCGACACCGACCCGAACGACTCCCGGCTCGACAAGGCCGAGGCCTCGATGAAGCAGGGGGCCACCCGGCTCGAGCGCGGCGAGAACTTCTTCGGCGCGGTGACCGCCGCGTCCACGACGCTCGGCGCGAAGCTCGGCTGGCAGCTCGCCACGGTGCCGGGCGTGGGCCACGACGGCAACAAGATGTCGCGCGCATCCGCCGAGATCGCCTACGGAGCGAGGAAATGACGATGGCGGCCGCCAACGACCCGATCGCCGCCGAAGCGCAGGCCGGGCTCGACCTCGCCCTGCCCGTCGCGAAGATCCGCGGCGAGCCGCTCGCGCAGCTGCCCACCGACCTCTACATCCCGCCCGAGGCGCTCTCGGTCTTCCTCGACACGTTCGAGGGCCCGCTCGACCTGCTGCTCTACCTCATCCGCCGCCACTCGCTCGACGTGCTCGACATCCCGATGGCCGAGCTCACGCGCCAGTACATGGAATACGTCGAGATGATGCGCACCCAGCAGCTCGAGCTCGCCGCCGAGTACCTGCTGATGGCCGCGCTCCTCATCGAGATCAAGTCGCGCATGCTGCTGCCGCGCCCGAAGCGCCACGACGACGCGGAGCCCGAGGATCCGCGCGCCGAGCTCGTGCGGCGCCTGCTCGAGTACGAGCAGATGAAGAAGGCCGCGCAGCTCCTGGGCGAGGCCCCCGTGGCCGGCCGCGACTTCTCGGTGGTGGAGGTCTACATCGAGCAGTCCCTCGCCGAGAGCCTGCCGGGCGTCGCGATCGGCGATCTTTCGGAGGCGTGGCGGTCCATCCTCGCCCGCGCGAAGATGACGAAGCACCACAAGATCACCCGCGAGCAGCTTTCGGTGCGCTCGCACATGAGCCGCATCCTGCGCGAACTGGGCAACGGCGCCTTCACGGAATTCTCCCGCCTCTTCAAGCCCGAGGAGGGCGTGCCCGTCCTCGTGGTGAGTTTCCTCGCCCTGCTCGAGCTCGCGCGCGAATCGCTCATCGAGATCACGCAGCAGGGCGCCTTCGAACCGATCTACGTGCGCATGAAGAGCGAGCGCGCGGCCCTCACGATGACCTGACCATGAACGACGAGACCCTCGAAGCCGTCGAGACGCCCGAGCCGCAGCCCGAGCGCGAGCCCCTCGACCTCACCCTCGTGAAGCGCGTGCTCGAGGCGGCGCTGCTCTCGGCCCCGGAGCCGCTCGCGATCGGCCCGCTCAAGCGCCTCTTCGGCGGCGAGCTGGACGCCGACAGCCTGCGCAAGATCCTCGACGAGATCCGCGAGGAATGGACCGACCGGCCCGTGGAACTCACCTCGGTCGCCTCCGGCTGGCGCTTCCGCGTGCGGCCCGAATACCAGCGCTACCTCGACCGGATCTCGAACGACAAGGCGCCGCGCTACTCGCGTGCCGTGCTCGAGACGCTCGCCATCATCGCGTACCGGCAGCCGGTGACCCGCGGCGACATCGAGGACATCCGCGGCGTGGCCGTCTCGCCGCCCACCCTCAAGGCGCTCGAGGAGCGCGGCTGGATCGACGTCGTCGGCCACCGCGAGACCCCGGGCCGCCCGGCGCTCTTCGCGACGACGCGCAAGTTCCTGGACGACCTGAACCTGCGCTCCCTCGAGGAGCTGCCCGCGCTCGAGGAGCTGCAAAGCACCCTCGACGCGAACTTCGAGGCGGCCCCCGCCGCCCCGATGCAGGAGAGCCTGCTGGAGGAAGCCCACGAGGCGGATCCCGGCGAGGCGCCCTCCGAACCGCCGGCCGTCGACGACGCGGCCGCCCCCCCGAGCGACACCCCCCCCTCAAGCGGGGCCGACGCGCCCCCGGAAGATACGGAGCAACCCCATGCGGGATAGACCCCAACGCACGCCGCGCCTCGACTGGCCCGGCGGCATCGTGCCGGAATGGGCCAAGGCCCCGGCGAGCGCCAGGAAGCGAAGCGGCAAGACGGGCCCGGGCGGCAAGGCCACGGGCAAGCGCGAGCGCCTGCAGAAGGTGATGGCGCAGTCGGGCTACGGCTCCCGGCGCAACGTCGAGATCCTCATCGCGCAGGGCCACCTCGCCATCAACGGCCAGCTCGCGAAACTGGGCGACCAGGTGGGGCCGGGCGACCGCGTGAAGCTCGACGGCAAGCTGATCCACCTGCGGTTCGGCGAGCAGCTGCCGCGCGTGCTGATCTACCACAAGCCCGAAGGCGAGATCTGCACGCGGGACGACCCCGAGGGCCGTCCCACCGTCTTCGACAAGTTGCCGCGCCTGAGCAACTCGCGCTGGGTGTCGGTCGGCCGTCTCGACTTCAACACGAGCGGCCTGCTCATGTTCACCACCAACGGCGACCTCGCCAACCGGCTCATGCACCCGAGCTTCGAGGTCGAGCGCGAATACGCCGTGCGCCTCGTGGGCCAGCTCACGCCGGAGCAGTTCGGCCTTCTCACGGGCGAGGGCGTGGACATCGACGGCGACAAGTGCCATTTCGACCGCCTCGAGGATCGCGGCGGCGAGGGCACGAACCACTGGTACCACGTCGTGCTTCGCGAGGGGAAGAACCGCGAGGTGCGCCGCATGTTCGAGGCGGTGGGCCTCATGGTGAGCCGACTCATGCGCGTTCGCTACGGCCCGGTCGAGCTGCCCGCCTTCCTGAAGCGCGGGATGAGCCGCGATCTCGCCGAGGACGATGTCGCGAATCTCATGGCCTTCGCCGGCATGGGCGAGAGCGAGGCGGAAAGCGAGGAGGACGGCGAGGAGGAGTTCATGCCCGGCAACGTCGTCACGGACGCCGACCTGCCCGAGCCCGAGGACGACTTCGACGACGAGGACGATCGCCAGCCCGCGTTCCTGATGGAAGGCTACGCCGACAAGGACGACCCCATCGACGAACTGGACGACGATCGCCAGCCGGATTTCGAGCGCCTGCCGGGCTTCAATCGCGCCACCGGCACCATGGGCCTTCCCGCGGGACACCGCGGCGTTCACTGGGCTTCGGGGGAAAAACCGGTCGGGCCGGCGGGCAGCGGACCGGGTCCGGGCAAGAAAGGACGCGGCAAGCCGCCACGCGGGAAGAAGCCCGGCGGCAAGAAGCCCATGGGCCAGGGGCACGGTGCGCCGATGCAGGCACGAGCCGAGCGCCCGCCGGCGCAGCCGGCCGCGGGCGGTCCTCCCGGGACACCCGGTGCGCAGGCGCCGGGCAAGAACAAGAAGCGCCGCCGTCGCGGCAAGGGCGGCGGTGGGCAGGGAGCCCCGCGTCCCGCGCAAGGCCAGCCGAACGCGGCCGCCCCCGCCGTGTCGCAAGGCGGGCCTCCCCAGCCGGCCGGTGGCGGCGGCGCGAACCCGACGCCGGGCCAGGGCAAGGCGCGACGGGGCCGTCGAGGTCGCGGGCGCAATCGCCCGCGCGGTGCCGGTGAAGGCGGGGCCCCGGGAGGAGGAACGCCTCGCGACCCCTCGCAGGGCCAGTAGCGCGGGTCAGGCCGGGCTCGCGGGTCCGCGAGACAGATAGTGCCGCACGCGATCGGCGAGACGCTTCATGCGTTCGTCACGGATGCCGTGCGCCTCGAGTACCGACTGCGTGTGGAACAGGTACTCGGCGGCCGAGCCCGCCCTGCCGCGTGCGGTCGCGAGCGCGTGCACCATCGCCTCGACGCTGAGCCTTCCCGCATAGCCGGTGCACCCGCGGTTCACCACGAAGGCGAGGACGGGCATGCGCTCGGCGCCGGCGTGGCAGTCGAGCCAGCGCGGCTCGTAGGAACGCAGGGTCATCTCGCGCCGCCAGAGCCTCGCGAGGTCCTCGCGCGTGGTCGCCTGGCCCAACCGGTAGGCGAGGCCGCGGCAACAGCCTCCGCGTTCGAGGGTGAGGACGAGGCCGGGATGCTCCGGGGTGCCGCGGTTGATGCGCGACCACTGGCCGAAGTTGCGGTGAAAGCCGTAGACCGTGCCCACGCGTTTCGCGACGAAGGCGAAACCCGGGTTCCACATGAGCGAGCCGTAGGCGAACACCCAGAAGGGTTCGGCGGCGTTCCGGGCCGCGAGCGTCTCGTCGATGGAGCGCTCGATCTCGGCGTCCGAAAGGCGCTCGGCGTCGATGCCGGGGAAGGCGCCGTGAACGGCCGGACTTCGCATTCCTAGGGCGAAAGGCGCGAGCGCGACCAGCCCTGTGCGGAGCGGGCGTAGGCGATGCGGTCGTGCAGCCGGCTGCGCCGGCCCTGCCAGAATTCGAGGGCCTCGGGCAGCACGCGGTAGCCGCCCCAGTGCGGCGGGCGCGGCGGGTTCTCGCCGTACTTCACCTCGGCTTCCTTCACGCGGGCCTCGAGCCAGTCGCGGCTTTCGATCACCGCGCTCTGGGTGCTGGCCCAGGCGCCGATGCGCGAGCCCAGGGGGCGCACGCCGAAATACTCGTCGCTTTCCGCGGCCGTGACCGGTTCGACCCCGCCCTCGACGCGCACCTGCCGCTCGAGTTCCTTCCAGAAGAACACCAGGGCCGCGCGCGGCCTCGCATCGAGTTCCATGCCCTTGCGGCTGGCGTAGTTGGTGTAGAAGACGAAGCCGCGCTCATCGAGCCCCTTGAGCAGCATGATGCGTGCCGAGGGATGGCCGGAGGCGTCGACGGTCGCGAGCGTCATGGCGGTCGGCTCGGGCACTCGGGCCTCGATCGCCTCCTTCATCCAGGCGTGGAACTGCCGGAAGGGATCGGCGTCGACATCGGATTCGTCCAGGCTCTTGAGGGCGTAGTCGTTGCGGAGGGCGGCGAGGTCCATGGGCGAGGCTTTCCCCGTGCGGGGTCAAAACACCATTCTAGCGCCGCGGGCCCCGCGTTGCGGGTGGCCGCTTCCTTCACGCGACCGGTCCGGCCTTCCGCGCGACGTACTCGGAGAAGAGGCCCAGCGTGACGGTGCGGGCCGTCCCGGCGAACCCGGCTTCGGCGAACTCGCGCAGGACCGTCTCCGGGCTCACGCAGGCATCGATCGTTTCCCAGTAGAAATCCATCAGTTCGCGCGCGCGGGCGCGCCGGGCGGAACGGCCGGCGAAGGCCGGGATCACGCCGGTCATGAAGGTGCGAAGCGCGCCGTTGGCGAACCCGGACTTCGGGCGCGTGATCTCGAGGATGCAGGCCCGGCCCCCGGGCGCGAGAACGCGGCGGATCTCGCCAAGGAGCGCGCCCAGGTCCGCTACGTGGCGAAGCGCGAAGCCCATGCAGGCGAAATCGAACGAGGCATCCGCGAACGGAAGGCGCTCGCCGAATCCGCGGACGAGCAGGGCGCCGGGGCGCGTACTCGACTCGTGCAGCATGCCCGCGCTCGGGTCGAGGCCGATCACGAAACCGTCCGGGGCGCACAGCGCCGCCGCCTCGCGGGCGGCGAGCCCCGTTCCGGTGGCGATGTCCAGGACGCGCATCCCCGGCCCGAGCCCCGCCCGGCGAAGCGCATCGCGTCGATACCAGGAACCGGACCCGAGGGCGAGCAGGCGCTCGACGTGCTCGTAGTCGCGCGCGCCGTCGTCGAACATCCGGTCCACGAACGTGCGGCGGCTGCGCTCGTCCGACCAGAAGCGATCGATCGCGCGGATGGGCGAGTGCGACGGGGTGTCTTCGCGAGACGGCATCGTCACCGGGCGGCCGAGGCGATTCTAGGGGCAGCCGAACCGGGTGACGCGAAGCGCGCCGAAGACGGCGACGCCCTTGTTGCTCTCGTCCGTGGCGCCCACCGAGGTGCCGCTTTCGCGGGCGCTGGCGATCTGGGCCGTGCAGTGCGCCTCGATCTCGATCTTTCCGGCGACGGTGACGTTCGAGCGGAAACAGTACCAGCCGTTGGGATTGGCGAGCCGGATGGTGTTCTTGCCCATCACGTTGACCGCGGGCCGCACGAGCACGAGGGCCGGCTTCTGCGTCACGGGATCATCCCCGGACGTGCCCTGGCCGAGGCCGAAGACCTTCACGCCGGTCGCAAGGACCGAATGGGCGGGCGTGCCCTTGCCGAAAGGCGATTTCGCTCCCCACGAGGCGATACAATTGTCGAGGGTCGCCTGGTCGTCGGCGCGGGCGCCGAAGGCGGCCAGGGCGAGCGTGAGGCCGATCGACAGGCGGATCGCCATCGACGGGGCATGTCGCGATGCGGCGCTACGGTCCTGGCTCGTTCGAAGTCGCATTTTCGCTTCCGGTGGCGTCCCGCGAATGCGGGACCGCCTGTGGCATATTGCCGGTTTGTTATATATGTTATCGCTGCATGGTGCAATGGCGCGCTGCGAGCGCGAGGTGCCCCTTTCGGGAGGAAGTTTGCAAGCAGAGCAAGCGGTGTCGAGCGATGCCGGGACGGTGGAATGCGACGTGGCCGTGATCGGTTCGGGGCCCGCCGGGTCGACGGCCGCGACACTGCTGGCCGAACAGGGCTTCGATGTCGTGCTCCTCGAGAAGGATTCCCATCCGCGCTTCCACATCGGCGAATCGCTGCTGCCGGCCAACATGCCCCTGTTCGAGCGGCTCGGCGTCGCGGACGAGATACGCGCCATCGGCATGGTGAAGTGGGGCGCCGAGTTCGTCTCCCCGCAGCACGGGCGAAGCGTCATGTTCGAGTTCGGCGACGCGATCGACAAGTCGATGCCCTATGCCTTCCAGGTTCCGCGGGCCGAGTTCGATCGCATCCTGTTCCAGCGCGCCGCGCGGGCCGGGGCCCGGACGATCGAGCGGTGCCGCGTGCGGGAGATCGACCTCGGCGACCGCCAGCGCCGCCCGGTCGTCCGCGCCATCGCCGAAGGCCGGGGGGCGCTCGACATTCGCCCCCGGTTCGTGATCGACGCGAGCGGGCGGGACACGCTGCTCGCGAACCGGCTGGGCGCCAAGCGGCGCAATCCCCGCCACGCGAGCGCGGCCATGTACGCGCATTTTCGCGACGCCGAGCGGCACGAAGGCCGCTGCGAAGGCAACATCACCATCTTCTGGTTCGACCACGGCTGGTTCTGGTTCATCCCGCTCAAGGACGGCGTGACGAGCGTCGGCGCCGTGGTCTGGCCCTACTACATGAAGGCCCGCGACAAGCCGCTCGCCGACTACTTCCGCGACACGATCGCGATGTGCCCGGCGCTTTCGCAGCGACTGGCGAACGCGCGGATGGCGACGGAACCGGAGGCGACCGGCAACTACTCCTACGCCTCGGAGGTCTGCCAGGGCGAGAACTTCGTGATGGTGGGCGACGCGTTCGCGTTCATCGACCCGGTCTTCTCCTCGGGCGTGTGGCTCGCCATGAACAGCGCGGTCGCGGGCGTCGATGTCGTGTCCGCCCGCCTGCGCGAGCCGGCGCGCGAGTCGCGGGCCCGGCTCGCGTTCGATCGCGTGATGCGCCACGGCCCGCGCGAGTTTTCCTGGTTCATCTACCGCGTGACCAACCCGACGATGCGCGAACTCTTCATGAACCCGCGCAACGTCCTCAACGTGAAGAGCGCGCTGCTCTCCGTGCTGGCCGGGGACATCTTCCGGAACACGCGCCTGCGCTTTCCGCTGGCGGCCTTCCGCACGATCTACTACGCGATGTCGGTCGCCAACCTGCGCCGGACGATGGCGGCCTGGCGCCGCCGTGCCGAGAACATCCGCACGCCCGCCGCGCCGGATGCAAGCGCCGGTCGCTGAGCCGCGATGCTGAAGCTCGACTACCTCACCCTGGAAAGCGCCCTCGACGCGGCGCAGGACGCCGGCCCGTGCCTGGTCGGCGTGATCGGCTTTCCCGCGTTGCCCGACGAGTTGCCGGAGACGGTGCCCCGCGCGAGCGTTCCCGCCGAGGACCTGCTGGCCGGCGCGGGTCGCGGCATCTGCGAGGTCTGGACCTCGCGCGAGCCGGTGGTCACCGCCGTGGATGGCGGCGTGCGCCTCGCGCAGACGGGCGATTTCCTCTTCGGCGTGCATTCGGTCGCCGAGCGCGGCATCGGCATCCGCGCGGCGGCCGAACAGGCGTACCGGGAACTCTTCGCGACCATCGGGCGGCACGGCTTTCCCCACGTCGCCCGGTTCTGGAACTACTTCGCGCGCATCAATGACGAGGAGGCGGGGCTCGAGCGATACCGCCAGTTCAACCTCGGGCGCGCCGCCGCCTTCGAAGCCGCCGGTCGCCAAGGCGGTGTCGCGGTTCCCGCGGCCTGCGCGCTCGGCTTCACCCGCGGGGAGCACCTCACCGTGTCGTTCGTGGCGACGAAAGGCCCGGGCACGAGTCTCGAGAACCCCCGCCAGGTGAGCGCGTACCGGTATCCGACGCAGTACGGCCCGCAAAGCCCCACCTTTTCCCGCGCCGTCGTCCAGCCGACGCCCGAAGGACACCTGCTGCTGGTATCCGGCACGGCGAGCATCGTGGGTCACGCCACGGTGCACGCGGGCGACGTCGTGGCGCAGACCCGCGAGACGCTGGCCAACCTGGCGGCGGTCTTCGGCGAAGCCGAGCGGCACGTGGGTGCCGGCGCCTTTCCGATGCGCGAGGCCAGCTACAAGGTCTACGTGCGCCACCCCGCGGATGCGTCCGTCGTCCGTCGCGAGTTGCAGGCGGCGCTGGGGCCGGCCATCGACGCGCACTTCATCCGCGCCGACATCTGCCGCCGCGACCTGCTGGTGGAGATCGAAGCGGTGGCGAGCAGCGTCGCTCCCGCCGCCGGCCCCGTCCTGCCATGACGGCTCGCACGGCCCGCCGCGTGCTGGCCCTGGCCGCGCTCGCCGGTGCGCTCTCGCCGGCCGCCCAGGCCCGCGAAGAGCCGCTGTGGGAGGCGGGTTTCGGCGGCGTCGTGCTCGAGCTCCCCGATTACCGCGGCTCCTCGCGCAGCCGCACCTATGCGCTTCCCCTTCCGTTCTTCGTCTATCGCGGCGAGGTGTTCAAGGCCGACCGGGAAGGGGTGCGCGGCGTCCTCTTCGACAGCGAGCGCGTCGAGTTGCAGCTCTCCGTGGGCGCGTCGCTTCCCGTCGACAGCGATCGCTCGGCGCTGCGCGAGGGGATGGAAAGCCTCAGCCCCGCGGTCGAGATCGGGCCGTCGCTCGAGGTGCACCTGTGGAAATCGCGCACGAGCGGGGCCAAGGTCGACCTGCGCCTGCCGCTTCGTGCCGCCGTCACCGTCGAGTCCCATCCGAAATACATCGGCGTGCAGTTCTTTCCCCACCTGAACGTCGACCTCGAGGACGTCCCGGGACTCAAGGGGTGGAGTGTCGGCATGCTGGCGGGCCCCGTCTTCACCGACCGCCGCTACAACGACTACTTCTATTCGGTGGGCGAAGGCGAGGCCACCGCCTCGCGCCCGGCCTACGCCGCGAAGGGCGGCTACGGGGGGATGCAGTTCATCCTGGGCGCCTCGCGCCGCATCGAGCAGTGGTGGCTGGGCGCCTACGTGCGCTACGACACGCTGCGCGGCGCCGCCTTCGAGCCGAGCCCGCTCGTCGACTCGCGCCGCTATGTCGCGGGCGGCATCGGCCTCTCGTGGATCTTCGCGCAGTCCGACCGGAAGGCGGCGCCCGCGCGCTGAACGCCATGTCGATCGCCCGCCTTGCGAAGTCGCTCCGGAACTACGGCATCATGGTTTTCGGGCTCGGCCTGCTCGCCGTCATGTGCTTCGCGTGGGGTGTCGCCGCCTCCCTGCTCGGGCTGGTCCTTCCCGTGCACGTCGGGCGCCGGGTCGGCCGGCGCGGGGCGATGCGGGGGTTCCGCGCCTACCTCGCCATCATGGAGGCGGTCGGTGCCCTGCGTCTCGACCTTTCGGCCCTCGACCGGCTGCGGGGCTCGGGCCCGCTCATCGTCGCACCGAACCATCCCTCGCTGATCGACGCGGTCCTCGTGGTCTCCCGGCTTCCGGACGCCTTCTGCGTGATGAAGGCCTCGCTCCTGGGCAATTTCCTGCTCGCGCCGGCCGCGCGTCTCGCCCGCTATGTGAGCAACGATTCGCTGCTCGCCCTGGCGGCGAAGGCCGGCGCGGAGCTGGACCTGGGCGGGCACCTGGTGCTCTTCCCCGAGGGCACGCGCAGCACGGCCGAGCCGTTCGGCCCCTTCACCGCGGCTGTCGGCGTGGTCTCGCGGCGCACGGGCGTGCCGGTGCAGGCGGTGTTCATCCATGCCGACAAGTCTTTCCTGGGCAAGGGCGTGTCCCCGCGCGAGTGCCCGGCTTTTCCGTTCCACTTCCGGATCGAGCTCGGCCGGCGCTTCGAGCCGCCGAAGGACGTGCGCGCGTTCACGCGCGAGCTCGAGCGCCATTTCGCGACGGAACTCGCATCGCGGCAGGGGAGTGCGACGGCGGCCTTCCGCGAGATCGACGGCGACGCTCTCGCGCCCGGACGCGCGGCACCCGAATGAACGCCGCCCCGCCCCGGCACCTGGTCCTCATTCCCAGCTACAACCCCGGCGAAAGCGTCTTCGAGACGGTGCGAGGGGCCCGGCAATTCTGGGACGCGGTCTGGGTCGTCGTCGACGGCAGCGACGACGGCACGGGAGAGCGGCTCGAGGTGGCCGCACGCGACGATCCCGGCCTGCGCGTCCTGCGACTCGCGCGCAATGGCGGCAAGGGCGCGGCGGTGCTTCATGGCATCCGCGCGGCTGCCGCCGAGGGCTACACGCATGTCCTCTCGATGGATTCCGACGGCCAGCATCCCCCCTCGCACATCCCCCGCTTCATGGCGGCCTCGGTCGCCGAGCCCCGCGCGGTCGTGCTCGGCGTGCCGGTCTTCGACGAAAGCGCGCCGAGCCTGCGGGTGAAGGGACGCCGCATCTCCAACTGGTGGGCCAACCTCGAGACGCTGTGGCACGGCATCGACGATTCGCTCTTCGGCTTCCGCGTCTATCCGATCGCGGACCTCGTCGCGGTCATGGAGGCGAACCGCTGGATGCGTCGCTTCGACTTCGATCCGGAGGCGGCGGTGCGTCTCGTGTGGCGCGGCCTTCCGGTGGTGAACCTGCCGGCCCCCGTGCGCTACCTGCGTCCCGACGAGGGCGGGGTATCGCATTTCGACTACTGGCGCGACAACCGCCTGCTGGTCGGCATGCACACGCGGCTTTTCTTCGGCTTCCTCCTGCGCTTGCCGTTGCTCGTGGCGAGAAAGCTCCGGCGCTAGGCGGGAGGGCGGGCGAGCCCCGCGCGGGGAAGCCAGCGACGCAGCCCCGGCGTCGTCACCACCGTGCTCGCGAGCGCCATGATCACCAGCATCGTGAAGACCTGCGAGGAAATGACGCCCAGGTCGTGGCCCACGTTGATGACCACGAGTTCCATCAGGGCGCGCGTGTTCATCATGACGCCGAGCACGCACGACTCGCCGTGCGAGAGGCCCGTCCACCGCCCGGCCAGGTAGGCGCCGCCCAGCTTGCCGGCCGAGGCAAGAAGAACGAGCAGCGCGCACCAGCCCCAGGCCTCCGGGCTGTCGAGGCTCCCCACTTCCGTGCGCAGCCCCGTGTACGTGAAGAAGATCGGGAGGAAGAACACGAGCACGAACTGGCCCACGCGCGCGCGCCAGCCCGGGAGCAGTCCCGGCTCGTCGTGCAGCAGCACGCCCGCGAGGAAGCCGCCGAAAATGGCGAAGATGCCGAGCTTGTAGGTGGCGAGGCCCCCGGCGAAGACGAGCACGAGCAGCATCGCCATCTGGCTGTCCCCCAGGGCGGAGGTGTCGCCGTGGCGTGGCGCGAGCGCGCGGTAGGCGCGCCGGGCCAGGGGCCTCGCCACGACCCAGCAGGCGAGGACGAAGGCGGCGAGCAGGCCGAGGTTCATCGCAAAGGCGCTGCCCGAGAAGCCCGCGGCCGCGAGCGCGCTCACGGCCGCGAGCAGCACCCAGCCCACGACGTCGTTCACGGCGGCCGCGCTGATCGCGATCACCCCCAGGGGCGTCCGGGCGATGTCGAACTCGATCATGATCCGGCCCAGGATCGGCAGCGCCGTGATCGAGAAGGCCGTGGCGATGAAGAGGCTGCTCGCGAGCGGGTCGGCCTGCGGCGAGAGGCGCCCCGCCGTGAGCCAGCCGAAGGCGAGGCCCAGGATGAAAGGCAGCCCGAGCGTCGCGACGCTCACCGCGACCACGGACCGGCGATGGCGGGCGTCGGTGAGGTGCGAGAAGTCGAACTCCAGGCCGATCTGGAACATGAGCAGGAGCAGCCCCACCTGCGAGAGGATCAGCATCGGCTCGGCCGGCGCCGTCCGGAAGACGAACGCGAAGGTCTCCGGCGCGACGAGGCCGAAGAGCGAAGGCCCGAGCAGGATGCCGACGATGATCTCGCCGACGGCCGGCGACTGGCCCACTCGGCGCGCGGCGATGCCGCCCGCGCGGCCCGCGGCGATCACGATGACGAGTTGCAGGAGAACGAAGGCGAGGAGGGACTCCGTCGCATGCACGGCGAGCGCCGGCGGTGGCGTCAAGCCACGCCCCCGTTCACGCCGATGACCTGTCCCGTGATGTAGCTCGCCTCGTCCGAGGCGAGGAAGCCCACGAGGCTCGCGACCTCCTCGGGGCGGCCGGCGCGCTTCATCGGCACGAGCCGCTCGATCGCCTCCGGCGGGAACGCCGCGTCCGCCATGGGCGAGGCGATGACGCCCGGCGCCACCGCGTTCACCGTGATGCCCCGGCTCGCCACCTCGAGGGCCAGCGTGCGCGTGGCCGCGTGCAGGGCGCCCTTGGCCGCGGCGTAGTTGGCCTGCCCTCGATTGCCCACCTGGCCCGCGAGCGAGGTGATGTTCACGATGCGTCCCCAGCGCGTGCGGATCATCGGCATGAGCAACGGCTGGGTCACGTGGAAGAAGCCGTGCAGCGACACGTCGATCACGCCGCGCCAGCGCTCGAGGCTCATGCCGGGGAAGGGCGCGTCGGCGTGGGTTCCGGCGTTGTTCACCAGGACCTGCACGGGGCCCGCCTCGAGCAGCGCTTCGATCGCGCTCGCGCTCGCCGCGGCGTCCGTCACGTCGAAGGCGATGGCCTGCGCCTCGCCGCCGTTCTCGCGCAGGGACTGCGCAAGGCGTTCGGCATTCTCCGGATGGCGGTTGCCGTGCACGATGACGGCGAAGCCGCGGGCGGCGAGCTCGCGGCAGATCGCGGCGCCGATCGTTCCGCTCGCCCCGGTGACGAGCGCCCGGCGGGTCATGCGGATACTCCCGCGGCGCCCAGCGCGATCGCGAGGCGGCCGGAGGCCACGGGCGCCGTGCCGCAGGCGACCCGGAATTCGTAGAGCATCCCGCTCGCATCGCCCGACAGGCGGCGCGCATGGATGGCGAGCGGCCCGCCCAGGTCGTCGAGCCGGGAGACGTGCAGGTCCACGGCGCGTGCGCTCGCGAGGAACCCGGCGCCGGCCGTCCCCCCGTCGCCCGCAAGCAGGGCACCATGCGCCGCCACCGCCTGCGCGGCGTATTCGATGGCCGCACACGAAGGCACGAGGTCGCCGCAGCGAAGCGGATGGCCCGTGGCGAGATGGCTTCGTGCCGTGCACGCGATCTCCTCGTCGGTCCAGCGGTCGATCCGCTCGAGCAGGTTCATCGCGCCTTTCTGCGGCAGGTGCGCGAGAAGCCACCCGCGATCGCGTTCGCCGCCACTCATGGGGACACCTCGATTCGCAGCGCGAGGCCGGGGAGGTACTCGAGGGCGGCGGTCCCGGTGTCCCCCCTTGCGAGGAGCGCGAGCAGCGCAAGCGATCGGGCCGCGGGCACGCCCAGGCGCAGCGCCTCGAGCGCCTCGTTCGCGAGGACGGTGGGCGCCTCGTTCGCGATCGTGGCGCCCAGGAGGAGGCCGGTCGCATCGGGGGGCAGCAGGGCGAGCGCCACCGCGAAACCGTCCGTCATGGGACGCGCGGCCTGCAGGGGTTCCGGATAGGGCGAATCGTAGGCGATGAGCATCACCGGCGACTCGCCGCCGGCGATCCGCGTAAGCGCCTCCAGCAGCCCCGCGGCGAAACTCGCGTCGAAGGCCCCGATGCTGTCGGAGGGCCGCGTCGAGCGCGAGGCGATGCTCCAGTATCCGCTTGGCGCGTTGTGCACGGAGTTGTGGAAACGCGTGGGCGAGATCTGCCGGTCCTCCGAGGCGAGCGTCTCGCAGATGGCATGGCAGTTGTCGCCATCGCCGCTCGAGGAGGCGAACACGGTCGCGAAGGCCTCGGGCGGCAGGCCGCTTCGACGGGCCGCCTCGAACCCCGCGCCGAGCGCGAGCTTCACGTTGGTACCGCAGCGCCGGCGCTCGACGGGGGGCAGGGCCTCGGGCACCGGGACGGCGGTCGGCGATCGGACGAAGGCTGCCGGATCGCGCAGTGCCGCGCGGGCCGACTCCCAGTCCGGGAGACCGGGGCCGGCCACGCCGATGCCGGCGACGCGGGCGAGGAGGCTCATCGCGGGGCCTCGGTCGCGGCACCGAAGACGAGGCTGCAGTTGGATCCGCCGAAGCCGAAGGAATTGCTCATCGCGCGCCGGAGGACGCGCCGCTCGGTTCGCGTGGCATAGCGAACGTGCAGTTGCGGATCGGGCGTGTCGACGCCCAGGCCCGGGGGCACGAAGCCATCGGCCAGGGCGAGGAGCGCGATCGCCGCTTCGACGGCGCCGGCCGCCCCGAGCGTGTGCCCCGTCGCGCCCTTGGTCGAGCTGCACGGCACGCGATCGCCGAAGACGGCGGTGACGGCCTTGTCCTCGGCGGCGTCGTTGGCGGGTGTCGCGGTGCCGTGGAGGTTCACGTAGTCGATGTCGCCCGGCTCGAGGCCGGCGCGGGCGAGGGCGGCCTGCATCGCGGCGCGGGCGCCTTCGCCCTGGGGATGCGGCGAGGACATGTGGTAGGCGTCGCAGGATTCGCCGAAGCCCAGCAGCCGCGGCGCCGGGTCGCGGCCCGGCTGCGCGCGCTCGACGAGAAAGAACGCCGCCCCCTCGCCGATGCAGATGCCGTCGCGGTTCGCGTCCCACGGGCGGCAGGGGCGCGAGGAGAGCAGGCCGAGCGAGTGGAAGCCGTAGAGGGTGGTGAGGCAGAGCGTGTCGACGCCGCCCACCACCGCCGCATCCGCGATGCCCGAGGCGATCGCGCGCCAGGCGGAGGCGAAGGCCTTCGCGCTCGAGGAGCACGCCGTCGAATGCGTGAGCGCGGGCCCCGCGAGCCCGAGGCGATCGCGCACGAACTCGGTGACCGAGTTCGTGTTGTGCGTCTCGCGGTAGCGGTAGTCCGCGGGAAGCGCGCCCGTGATCGCGTCGCGATGGCGGTAGGCGATCTCGGTCGACAGGATGCCCGCCGTGCTGGTGCCGAGAAACACGCCGACGCGACCGGCGCCCCAGCGGGCCGAGGCGGCCGCGACGGCTTCGGCGAAGCCATCGGTGGCCAGCGCGAGATCCGCCAGGCGGTTGTTGCGGCAATCGAATCGCCGGAGCGTCGCGGGAAGCGGATGGGCGTCGATCCCCGGAACCTCGCCCACGAAGGTGTCGAGGTCGACGGTCTCGAAACGGCAGGGGGCGAGCCCGGTTTCAGCGGCGGCCAGGCGCCGCGCGGTCGCGGCGAGGCCCCGGCCCAGGGCGCTCGTGACCGTGAACGACGTGATGAGAGGGGATTGCAAGTTCGGTTCGGGGACGGGCGTGGCCCATGGTAGCAAAGTCGCCACGCGCGGGCGGGCCTTCAGCCGGAGGGCTGCGCGACGAGCAGCACGTTGGCGAACCCGGTGCCCTCGCTCATGGGAACGGCCCGGGCGTGCAGGCCGACCTGCTCCAGCGCAGCGAGCCACTCCGGGATCGTGCGGCAGTAGAGACGCTCGAGCCGGTGACCGCGCACTCGCATCACGATCCGGTCCACCCACTCGGTGTAGCGGAATCGCAGCGAGTCCGAGCGGGCGCCGACGCGTAGCAGCAGGCGTCCGGAGTCGCCGATCGCCGCGCGCACGCGGCGGAGCACCTCGTCCTGCGCCGCGTAGTCGACATAGTGCAGCACGTCGAGGATCACCACCGCGTCCGCCGGGCCGAAGGTCTCGGCACGCATGTCGCCCACGGTGAATCGCGCCCGGGGTCCCATCGCGGCGCGTGCCCGGTCGATGTCCTTCGCCGCGATGTCGATCCCGTGAAAGTCGACGATCTGCGGCGGTGCGGGCCACGCGGCGGGCCACGTCCCGGCATCGCGTCTTTCCTGCGCCGCGAGGATCAAGGCGGCGAGCACGCCCTGGCCGCACCCGATGTCCACGATGCGCGAGGCGTCCTTGAGCAGGCCCTCTTCCAGCAGGTACCGGAAGACCGGGTCGCGGCCGAGCTTGCCCGCGGCGAAGTGCCTCGCGAACCGGTCGCCGGCCGGGTAACGCGCGGCGGCCTCGCGAACGAGCGAGCGGAAAGCGTCGCGGCTCAAGGGGCGAGCGCCTCGGCGAGCGTCGCGGGCTTGAGCTCGCGGGCGAGCACGGCCTCGAGCAGCCGGGGCAGCGTCTCGACCACCACGGGCCGGCCATCACCCATGCGCGCGGCGTGGCCGTCGTGCAGCAGCAGGATGTCGCCGGCGGCGAGGTCCTTCGTGAGCCGCGCGAGTACGCGCAGCGGGTCGCGCGTGCGCGTGTCGAAGCCTCGGCGCGTCCACGACACGTGCCGCAGCGCGAGGCCGTGCAGGACCGGATCGAGCAGGGGATTGCGCAGGCCCGCCGGGGGCCGGAAGCACTGGGGTTCGCGCCCGGCAAGCGAAGCGAGGGTGCGCTGGGCGGCGAGGATCTCCTCGCGCAGGCCGCCCGGGCCGAGAAGGGGAAAGGTCTTGCGGTGGCGGTCCGAATGGTTCTCCACGCCGTGGCCGCGATGCGCGACCTCGCGGCAGAGGTCCGGATGGCGGCGGGCGTTCTCGCCGATGCAGAAGAAGGTCGCCCGCACGCCGAAGCGATCGAGGATGTCGAGCACGAGCGGCGTCACCGCCGGGTCGGGCCCGTCGTCGAGGGTGATCGCGATCTCGCCGCGCGCCCGGGCTGCCTCGGGCAGGTGCCGCAGGTTCGGCCCGAGCAGCGTGCTGCGCGGCCACATGCCGAGCGCGGTGAGCGCCGCGTGATTGGCGGCGACCACGCCGAGCGCGAGCGGCCAGGCTTCCGGCTGCAAGGCGAGGCCGGCGCCCGCGAGGCCGTGCAGGCCCATCGAGCCGGCGAGGGTGGCCGAGGGCCGCCATCGGGAAGAAGCGGCTGGACCGGAAAGGACGCGGCTCATGGCGACACCGGGGCGAAGCCGGCCTCGTCTCGAACGCCGCCCAGTTCCGTGGCGCGGGTGGCGAGGAAGCGATCCCAGGCCCGTCGCCAGGTGGGCCAGTCGTGCGCGCCCTCGACGGGGTCGACGTGCGCGGGCGGGAGGGCGCGGGCGATGCGGGCATGGCCTTCGGCGAAACGATCCGACTTGCCGTAGAGGAGATACGTCGGCGGATCGGTGCGACTTCCGGCGTTCGCGAGCCAGGACCACGCATCGCACTCGGCATCGGGCGGCTCGCGCGGCGGCCCGGCGAGGGACGCGAGACCGCCGCCGGCATCCAGGCGGCGAAGCCAGTCGCGCGAGCCCGGGTAGGGCGCGAGCAGCACGAGCCCCGCGATCGCCTGCGGATACCGGACCGCGTAGGCCATGGCGGCAAGCCCGCCCAGCGAGATGCCGGCGAGCCACAGGCGGCGGCGTCCGCGCGCACGCGCCGGCGCCCAGAGCGATTGCTCGAGCACGTCGGCCACCGTGCCGTCGGCCACGCGGGCGGCCGGCGTTCCGACGAGCGCGAACTCGGCGCGCACGCCCCGGTCCCGCGCGGCCTGGACGAAGCGCTCGCGAACGAAGTCCTCGGGCTGGCTGAGCGTGCCCGTGAGGAGCGCGACGAGCAACTCGTCCGGCGGGCCCGGCTGGGCGTCCTCGATGCGGATGCGCACGGGTGAAGGGGGCGTGGCGGCGTTCAGGTCGGAGCTCCCGCCGACATTTTCCGTCCCGCGAAGCTCGCACAGAAGATGAGCGAGAGCAGGGCGCCTGCGGCCACGGTCGAGCCGATCGCGTCGACGATCGGGATGGAGGAAGTGCCCAACAAGCCGAAGCTGGCCACGGTCGTGAAGTTGGCGAGCGCCAGGGAAGCGAGCGTGGTTGCGTTGTCCTCGGCGGGCCGCTCGGCCATCCCGTCGACGAAGAGAGCGTAGTTCGAACCGATGGCCACGACAAGCGTGAGGCCGACGAGGTGCGGCACCGTGAGGCGCGTGCCGGCGAGCGCGTGGAAGGCCATCACGACGAGTAGCGCCGCGGCGAGCGGCATCACGATGCGGGCCGTTCGCCGGATCGAGCGCAGGGCGAGGGCGAGCAGCACGCACACCGCGGCCACGCCCAGGGCACCCAGGCGCACGGCCTGCTCGAAATAGCCGGCGTACAGGCTGTCGGCCTCGGCCTTCACGTCGATGAGCATCGCGCCCGCCACGCCGGCACGCGCGAGGGCGGCATCGAGCGGGGCCCGTTCGACGACGCCGCCGACGCCGCGCAGGCCCACGAGCGCCGTCCACTGCCCGGTCTCGTCGCGATAGAGCATGCCATCCAGGGCGAGGTCGAGCGTGGTGCCGCGGAAGGCCTCGCGCCCGAGCGGGGCCGCGACGCGGGCCGATTGCACGTCCGCGATGAAGGGCTCCAGCTTGCCCGGGCGCAACGGCATCCCCGAGAGGGCTTGCGCGAGCCGCGCGCGCAGCGTGGCCTCGTCCGGCAGGCTCGCGCGGCGCAACGCCTGCGTCGCCTGGCTCGGCAGCAGGCGGGCGGGACTGTCGTATCCGGCGATGGTGCCTTCGCGAACGAGCGGATCGAGATGGCGACCGACTTCCTCGGCCGCGGCGAGGGCGCCGTCCTGCGTGGGCGAGAACGCCGCGATCAGGAAGCGCGCGTCGGGCGCGGCGAGTCCGGCGCGAAGCTCCGCGTCGAGGGCGCGATCGGCTTCGCCGATGGGATTGAGGCTCGCGAGGTCGCGGTCCCACAACGGGACGGATCGCGTCGCCAGCACCGCGATCGAGGCGACCGCGGCGGCGAGAACCGCGAAGCGCAGCGGGCGGGCGGCCTGCATGACGCCCAGGAGGCGGCGTCCGATGCCGGACAGGTCGCGCACCTCCAGGTTCGCCGGCACGAGCGCGGGCAGCACGTGGCGCGTGACGAGGGCCGCGACGACGAGTCCCGTGATCGAGTACAGGCCGAGCTGCGAAAGCCCGGGCAGGCTCGACAGCAGCATGGCCGCGAAGCCCGCGATCGAAGTCGCGAGCCCCAGCCGGATCGTGGGCCAGAAGGCGTCGAGGCCGTGCGGATCGCCGGTTCGCGCACCGCGCCGCGACTGGACGAAGAAGTAGATGGAGTAGTCGACGGCCTCGCCGATCAGCGTGGTTCCGAAACCGAGGGTGATGCCGTGCACGACCCCGTGCCCGAGGGCGACGGCGGCGATACCGGCGATCGCCCCGGAGAGCACCGGCAGGAGGCCCAGTCCGAGCACGACGAACGAGCGGTAGGCCCACAACAGCACGACGACGATGACGGCCGTGGCCGCCGAGCTCAGCTTCGTCACTTCCGCCTCGATCATCGTGCGGGCCCGCACGGAAAACACGCCCGGCCCGGTCATGACGAGCCGCGCACCGGTGGCTTCGGCCCCCAGGCTCGTGGCGGCCGCGGCGAAGGCGGATTGCGCGGCGGCCATGGCGCGGGCCTGGGCGTCGATATCGGCCGCGCCGGCCCGGGTGCGCGCCACGAGAAGGGCGCGCTCGCCGTCCGGCGAAACCCAGACACCACCGCGGACGAGAGGCCCGCCGGTCGGGGTGAGCCTTTCGACCAGCACGCCCATCTCGCCCGTGGGGTCCCGCGGAACGAGAGCGCCCATCGCGAGCCCGAGCGGCGAGGCGAGGAGCGCGATCGTCTCGCCGACGGACTCGCGAAGCCCCGCGACGGAAAAACGGTGCGGGTCGACCGCGGGGCTGAGAGCATAGCGATTGGCGAGGAGCAGGTCGCGTTCGCGCTCGAGACCGGCGGTGGAGCCGTTCGCGACGCCGGCGAACACCGGGCCGGCGCGCAGCGCGGCCGCGACGCCCCGCGACAGGTCGGCCCGGGCTTCGGACGTCCCGCCTTCGATGCCGATCAGCACCATGCGCGAAAGGGCGCCGCTCTTCAGTTGGTCGACGAGCAGTCGCTGGCGTTCGGTCGGCGCCTCGGGCAGGAAGGACGAGAGGTCGGCCACGAACCGGGCCTGCGAAATCACGGCGAGGCAGGCGCCGATCCCCGCGAGCCACAGGGCGATCCTCGCCCAAGCCCCGCGCCTCACGGGCCGGCCTTGCGGATCATCATCAGGGAGCGGTCTCCGCCCACCATCTGGATCTCGATGCGGTGGATGCGCGCCTGCTTGCCCGAGACGTCGATGCGGGTGACCAGGCGCGCGGCGGTCGGCGTTCGCGGCAGGAGCGTGAGCGTCCAGCCCTCGATGCCGCCCGCGACGGAGAGCGCGTGCAGCGTCTCCAGGGTGGCGCGATCACCCGCGAGTGTCGCGCGGATGCTCTCGACCAGCACGGCGATCTCGGGCTGGTCCTTCATCGAGAGCGTCATGCGCCGCCCGCCGCGTTCGAGCACGAGCGAATCGCCGTCCGCGATGAGCACCTCGTGACCCGGTGCCGTGGTGCGACGCTCCAGGTAGCGCGGCGGCACGAAGCGCAGCTCGCCGGAGGATTCCACCGGCGCGTCGAGCAGCGCGAGATGCTTGATCTCGTTGTAAGTCGCGTTGCCGGGCGGGTTCTTCGCCAGCAGGCCCATGAGCGCCCCGACATCCCACGCGCCCCACGCGAGCGCCGGCAGGCATGCGGCGACGAGCGCGGCCGCGAAGCGGGCGAGGCGCGCTTCAGCGCGGCGGGGCCGGTGCCCAGAAGTCATGGAAGTTGAACCAGTTGTAGGGGGCGTGCCGGGCATTGCGCTCGAGACATTGCGCGTAGCGCTCGATCGCCTCGCGCACGAGCGCTTCGCGCCCGGCCCGGCCGCCTTCGGGCAGCGACGAGAAATCCGCGAGGGGCTCGAAGCGCACCTCGTAGCGGTTGCCGCCCAGGTAAAGGCCCGCCATGAAGACCACCGGCCGGCGAAGGACGGCGGCCAGGCGCATGGGGCCGGTCGGAAACAAAGCGGGCGCGCCCAGGAACGGAAGGCTCACGGACTTCTCGCCCTCCGGCGCGCGGTCGGCGAGCACGCCCACGAGCGAGCCGGCCTCGAGGGCCTCGCCCAGGCGCAGCATCGAGTCGACGTGCCCGAGCGCGACGATGCCTTCGACGGCCTTCGGATTGATGGCCTCGAGCACCGCGTGGATCTTGCGGGCGTTCTCGGCGAACATCGCCATCGTGACCGGCCGGTGCGTCCGGTCGCGGCCGCAGGCGCGCGCCGCCTCGAAGCTGCCGAGGTGGCCGCCCATGAGGAAGACCCCCTCGCCCGGCGGCGCGTCGTCCACGCATCCGGCGCCCGTCACGCGGATGTCGAAGGGCTCGAATCGGTCGGCGACGAAGAAGACGCGATCGTGGATGGTGGAGGCGAAGCTGAGGAAGTGCCGGTAGCGCTCGAGGAGGCCGGGCTCGCGACCCAGGACGCGGGCGAGGTAGCGGCGCGACTCGCGGCGCGCGGCACCGGAGGTGGCGAAGAAGTAGGCGGCGATGAGGTAGAGGAGCGGGCGCACGGGCGCGCGCCCGAGGGCGAGGGAAAGCTTCGCCATGAAGCGGATCAGGAAGGGACTGCCGCGCTCCTCGCGCTCACGCCATGCGCCACGCGCCGCCGCCTCGCCATCGCTCCCGCGCAAGGCGTCGTTCACGTCGCGCCCTCCGCGCGGCGCGGCGCCACGGCCCCGCTCGCCACGAGCCCGGCTTCGCCGTGCACTTCGAAGCGGATGGCGCCGCCCGGCGCCTGCGCGAAACGCAGCACGAGCGGTTCGCCCGGCGGCACGGGCCGCAGGAACTTGGCGCTCGAGAGCGTGAAGGACAGCGGATCGAAGCCGGCGCTTCGCGCGAGGGCGGCGAAGACTTCGCCGAGCAGGGCCACGCCCGGCAGGATCGGACGGCCCGGGAAATGGCCCTCGAAGGCCGGGTGGTCGGGGGCGATGCCCAGCGGGACTTCCCCGGCCGACGGGTTCACCGCAGCCCCTTCACCTGGTGCTCGATTGCCACGAGAGCCTCGCGCGGGAGCTTGCCCGTCGCGCGCCGCGGCAGGGCGTCGACGAGCACGATCGGTCGCGGCAGGAAGACCGGGTCCATGCGCGCGCGCAGGGCCTCGAGGATCGTGGCGGTGTCGAGCCCCGGCGCCACCACGAACGCCATGAGGCGGGTCACGCCTTCCTCGCGTTCCTCGGGCATGTGGAACGCGCCATCCCTCACGCCGGGGATGGCGAGGAGCTGGTGCGTGAGCCCGCCGAGCGAGTTGCGCTTGCCCGCGATGTTGACCACGTCGGCGGTGCGTCCCGCGAGATGGAAGGCGCGGCCGTCCGGTTCGAGCTCGATGTGGTCCGCGAGCCGCGTGGGCTCCTCGATGTGACCGCCCTGGGCCCACGCGGCATCGTCGCGAAGGTGGATGCGGATGTCGGCGAGCGGCTGCCACGCGGTGCCTTGCGTCGGCCTTCGCGTGGCGAGCTGGCCCGTTTCCGTGCAGCCGTAGATCTCGAGCAGCCGGTCGCAGGCCTCGGCCTCGGCGCGCGCGGCGAGGCCGGCGGTGAGCGGGGCCGTCGCGGACACGATGCATTCGAGCCGATGCGTGACGCCGTTCTCGAGCCAGTTGTGCAGGTGGAACGGCGTGGTGAACATCGTCCGGACGGGTGGGTGGGCCGCGGCGGCCGCGTCGATCGCGGCGGCGAAGTAGGGACGCTCGGCGGTGAGCGCGGCGCCGGTCGCGAGGGGCATCAGCACCGTCGATTCGAGCCCGAACATGTGCTGGGGAGGCACCGTCCCGAGGATCACGTGGCCCGGGCCGCCGACCGCGAGCCGCTCGCCCTCGGCGAGGACATTGCGCACGAGGCTTCCCCAGTGCTTCACGTGCGGCTGCGGTTCACCGGTCGAGCCCGAGGTGAAGACGATCGCGGCGACGCGGGCGGCCTCGACCTCGGGCACGGACGAGACGTCGGCGGCGCGGCCCCCGTCAGTCGGCACCTCGACGCGCGGGAGGTCGATTCGCTCCGACTCGCCATCGGCGAGGTAGTAGGCGTCAGGGGCGTACGCGCGTATCGCGTCCACGAGGTTGGGCGTCACGGCGGGCGGCAGCAGCGTGGGATGGCCGCGAAGGACCGTGGCGAGCAGGTTCACCGCGAAGCGATAGCGATCGGCGGCGAGGTTGAGCGCCGAGCCGCGCTCCGGCAGCGCCGCCGCCACCCGCATCGCGTCGGCGAGCAACTGCGCCGCGGTGACCGGCCTCCCCGACCGGTAGGCCGCCACCGCGCCGAGGTCGCGATGGCCGACGAGGGGGACCCTCGCTTCGGCGGCGCGGACGGGGGCGACCGGGAGCATGGCGTCCGAGCGGGAGTCAGTTCGGCGCCTGGAAGCGCGTCGTATCCGAATGCCGCCAGAAAACCGCGATGCCGTCGAGGATGTGTCCCGGGCTGCCCTGCTTGACGACCCGCCGCCGCACGGCGTACTCGACGATGAACATGAGCGCGACGAGGGGCAGCGTGAGGAAATTGGCGAGGACGGACCACGCGGCCATGAACCCTCCCAGGTACAGCGCGCAGGAGGCGAGCGTGACGACCAGGAAGAAGACGGTCCAGGCGACCGTCACCTGGCGCGAGTAATGCGCGAGCTCCGGGGTGAGCGTTCCATGCACGATGCGCGCGAAGCGGGTGCAGAGCGGCTCCGCGGTTCCGGAGAGCGTACGGCCGAACATGATGGCGAGGAGCAGGTTGGTGCCCGCGTGCTCGAGGAAGTACAGGGTCTGGAAATGGCTTTCGACCGCGCCCCACAGGAGGTAAAGGCCAAGGGCGCCGGCGGCGAGGGCGATCCACGTGCGCGGGCCGCCCGCGCCCGGCCGGCGAAGGGCGAAGAAGGCGATGACCGCCAGGGGGAAGGTGGCTACCAGGGCGCCTAGCGTCGGCGATCCGGCGCGGGCGATGGCGTAGTGGGCGAGGAAAGCGCTCGGAACCGCGACGAGCGCGACCGCGACGAGCGCGGCACGCGTGCGCCCGGTGGGCGTCACTTGGTTCTCCGCTCCGACACGGTCCGGGCGAGGTTCCGCAGCGAACTGAAGATGCGGACGTTGTCCTGGTCGTCGTCCCGCAGCTTGAAGCCGTAGCGCTTCGACACGACGAGGGCCACCTCGAGGATGTCGATCGAATCGAGCCCCAGTCCTTCCTGATAGAGCCGGGCCTCGGGATCGATGTCCTGCGGCGCGACCTCGAGGTTGAGGGCCTCGACGATCATGATCGCGATCTCGCGTTCCAGCGCTTCGAGGGAAGACGCGGGACTGGCGGCGGAGGGGTCTGTCGTGAGCGGTGTCGACATGCGCGGCGGGCTTTCTGCGCGGGTTGGGGATCGCGGCACGGGTCTTTCGCCCGCATCCGCCTACGGGCCTGATTATAAACGGTTCGAGGCACGACTTCCGCTCGCGACCGGGGGCGTCAGCCGGACGGAAGCGCTTCGCGCGGAAGCACGAAGACGAAGCCGTCGCCGGCGGCGAAGGCGGGCCAGGCGAAGGGCAGCCTCGGGTACGCGCGCTGGAGCGCCCGGCGGTTGTGGCCGATCTCCACGACCAGGAATCCGCCGGGATTCAGGTGGCGCCTCGCCTCGGCGAGGATGCGGCGGGTGTGCAGCAGGCCGTCCGGGCCGCTCGCGAGGGCCAACGCGGGCTCGCGCCGGTATTCCTCGGGCAGGCGGCGCATCGACGCGGCGTTCACGTAGGGCGGGTTCGAAACGAGCAGGTCGTAGGTTCGGCCCCCGAGTGCGCCGAAGAGATCGCTTTCGACGAGCCGTACGCGGCGGCCCAGCCGGTAGGCGCCGACGTTGGTGGCGGCCACGGCCAGCGCGTCCGGGGAGAGATCGGCGGCATCCACCTTCGCCTTCGGGAAGGCGCGCGCGAGAAGGATCGCAAGGCAACCGGAGCCGGTGCACAGGTCGAGTGCGGTCGTCACCGAGGCCGGGTCCTTCACCCAGGGCGCGAAGCGCGTCCGCGCCATTTCGGCGATGAAGGACCGCGGCACGATGACGCGCTCGTCCACGTAGAAGCGGTCGGGGCCGAGCCAGGCCTCGTTCAGCAGGTAGGCGGCGGGCTTTCGGGTGCGGATGCGGCGTGCGACGAGGGCGCGGGCCGCGCGGGCGCCGCTCGCATCGACGGCTTCGTGGGCGATGGGCGCGACGTCGCCGGGCGGACGACCCAGGGCCCGCAACACGAGCCAGGCGGCTTCGTCGAGCGCATTCGTGGTGCCGTGGCCGAACGTGACGGCGGCGGCTTCCAGGCGCTCGGCGGCCTGGAGGACGAGCGAGCCGACGGTCGCTGGCGCCACGCTCAGGGCTTGCCCGGCCGGACGAGCGTGGGCCCGACGCGTTCCTCGATGAACCGGCGAAGGGAGGCGCGCGCGCCGAAGAAGAAGGACACTTCGGCCACCACGAAGAGCGGGCCGATGAGCAGTTGCTTCATGTCGTCGAGGAAGGCGGGCTTCAGGCCCTCGAACCGGTGGCCCCAGAACTGGAGAGCCCAGCCCACGGCGAACACGAGGACGGCGATGCCGAGCACCGGCGGATCCGCGAGCCGGGCGGTGATCTCGCTCGCCCCCGCGCACATCGCGAAGAGCACGGCCGCCATCGCCAGGCCGAAGCCGATGTCGAGACGCAGGTAGTAGAGGCAGGCGGCGGTGGAGGCGATGGCCGCGGCAGTCAGGTTCACCGCACCGACCGGAAAGCTCGCCGTGGCGAGGGCGAGCACGATCGCGAAGACGATGAGCGGGATGCCGACGAAGTGGGTGGCGATGTTGCGCCGGTCGCGGTGGACCGCGGCGTACTGCGTGAGATTCTCCTCGAGGCTCTTCACGAGCCGGTTCAGCCCAGCCGGTCGCCGGAATCCTCGGAGATCTTGAACTCGCTGAAGGAGGGGCCGCCGCCGCCGCGGGCCGACGGGGGCGGCGGGTTCTTCGTGCGCTCGGCCATGGCGGGCATGATCCCGGAGTTGCCGAGCAGCAGGCCCAGATTCGTCGCCGAGTCCGCGTTGGCGAGGGCCTCGTCGGTCGAGACCTTGCCGGTGCGCACCAGGCGGAAGAGATCCTGCTCGAAGGTCTGGGAGCCGGGGGACATGGACTTCTCCATCGCCTCCTTGATCTCGCCGACCTCGCCTTTCTCGATGAGCTCCTGGATGTTGCGCGTGCCGAGCAGCACCTCGAAGGCGGGCGTGCGCTTGCCCTCGACGGTGCGCACGAGACGCTGGGAGATGATGGCCTTCAGGCTCACCGAGAGATCCTGGAGCAGCATCGGGCGCACTTCCAGGGGGAAGAAGCTGATCACCCGGTTCATGGCCTGGTACGAGTTGTTCGCGTGCAGCGTGGCGAGGCACAGGTGGCCGGAGAGCGCGTAGGTGAGCGCCATGCGCATGGTCTCCTGGTCGCGGATCTCGCCGATGAGGATGCAGTCCGGCGCCTGGCGCATGGCGTTCCGGAGCGCCTCCTGGAACGTGAGCGTGTCGTGGCCGACCTCGCGCTGGTTGATGATCGACCGCTTGGGCGTGAACACGTACTCGACCGGGTCCTCGATGGTGAGGATGTGGCCCGCCTGCATCTGGTTGCGGAAGTCCAGCATCGAGGCGAGCGTCGTCGACTTGCCCGAGCCGGTCGCGCCCACCACGAGGATGAGGCCGCGCTTCTCCATCACGAGCGAGGAAAGCACGGGGGGAAGGTTCAGGTCGGTGGTGGACGGGATGTCGGCCGTCACGAAGCGGATGACCGCGGAGACCGCCGACTTCTGCCAGAACATGTTGACGCGGAAGTTGCCGACGCCGGGGACGGGCTTGGAGAAGTTGAGCTCGAGGTCCTTCTCGAAGCGCTCGATCTGCGCCGGCGTCAGCATCTCGTAGGCGATCTTGCGCGTCGATTCGCCGTCCATCACCTGCGGGTTCACCGGCATGATCTGGCCGTTGATCTTGATGCTGATGGGCGAGCCGGCCGACAGGAAGATGTCCGAGGCTTTCTTCTCGGCCATCAGCTGCAGGAGTTTCTCCATGAACATGTGCGCTTCTCCTAGTCGGGGACGCTGCCGTGCTTCCTAGTCGCCCCTCAGCAACTCGTTGATGCCCGTCTTGGCGCGCGTCTTCGCATCGACCTGCTTGATGATCACGGCGCAGTAGAGACTATACCGGCCGTCCGCCCCCGGCAAATTGCCGGAAACGACCACGGAGCCGGGCGGCACGCGGCCGTAGGACACCTCGCCCGTGGCCCGGTTGTAGATCTTGGTGGACTGGCCGATGTACACGCCCATCGAGATGACGGAGCCCTCGCCGACGATGACGCCCTCGACGACCTCGCTTCGCGCGCCGATGAAGCAGTTGTCCTCGATGATGGTGGGGTTGGCCTGCAGGGGCTCGAGCACGCCGCCGATGCCGACCCCGCCCGACAGGTGGACGTTCTTGCCGATCTGCGCGCACGAGCCGACCGTGGCCCAGGTGTCGACCATGGTGCCTTCGTCGACGTACGCGCCGATGTTCACGTAGGAGGGCATCATCACGACGTTCTTCGCGATGAAGGCGCCGTGGCGCGCGACGGCCGGGGGCACCACGCGGTAGCCGCCGGCGGCGAAGTCCTCCTGGGAGAAATTCGCGAACTTCGAATCGACCTTGTCGAAGTAGTGCGTGTAGCCGCCCTGCATGATCTCGTTGTCGCGCAGCCGGAAGGAGAGCAGGACGGCCTTCTTCACCCACTGGTGCACGATCCAGTCCCCGCCGGCTTTCTCCGCCACCCGCAGCTTGCCGTCGTCCAGCAGGGCGAGCACGTCGCGCACCGCGTCCTTCACGGGAGCGGGGGCGGTCTTCGGGGTGAGTTCGGCGCGCTGTTCGAACGCCTGTTCGATGAGGCTCTGGAGCTTTTCCATGGGATCGTTTCGTCGAGGGTCGGGCGAATGAGCCCGACAGTATCGCCGAAACGCCCTGCGCCGGGCGAGGGGCGCCTTGCCCGCCGCGTCAGGCCGCCGGGAGCGTGAAGTGGAAGGCGGCGCCCTCGCCCGGCCGCGATTCGGCCCAGGTGCGGCCGCCGTGGCGTTCGGCCGCCCGGCGCACGATCGCGAGGCCGATGCCGGCCCCTTCGAACTGCGCGGCGGGATGCTGGCGCCCGAAAGGCTCGAACAGGTTGCGCGCGGCCGCGAAGTCGAAGCCCACGCCCCGGTCGCGCACGACGAAGTGCGGGGGCGGGCCTTCGACCCAGGCGAAGGTGACCGGCGATCGGGGTGCGCCGCGGCTGAACTTCAGGGCGTTCGCGAGCAGGTGGCGAAGGAGTATCCACGCGAGCGCCCGATCCGCGCGCACGATCGGGGCGCCTTCACAGGCGATCTCGAGGCGCCCGGCGTGGGCCGGGTCTCCCGGGGCGAGGTGATTCCACGCCTCGCGGGCCACTTCGGCGAGATTCACGCGCGCGAGCACGAGCTCCTGGCCCGCGAGCCGCGTGAGGGCCGTGAGTCCCTCCAGCATGGCTTCCAGGTCGCGCCCGGCGACCGCGATGCGGGCCGCGAGGATGCGCGCGTCTTCACCGATCGCGGAGCCGTGCCGGTCGAAGAGCGTGTCGGCGAGCCGGGTCACGGCCTGGGCCGGCGCGCGCATTTCCTGCGCGATGCCCAGGCAGTAGGTCTCGAAATCGCGCATGGCTTGCGCCTCGGGCTCCCCGGGAGGCTGGCGCGGCGCTTCCGCCGCCGGCGCCATCCGGAAATTGAGTCCGCGAAGGCGCCGGGGGCGTCCGGTGGACGGGTCGGCACCCACGAGCCGGATCACGGTGCGCCGGCGGGCGGGCAATCCGTCGCGACCGACATGGTTGAACTCGAAGGAGAACTCGGCCTGGCCGGCCTCCAGCAGGGCCGAGAGGGGCTCGCGAAGGCGCAGGAGGTCCGCGCGGGGAATGGCCGTCGCGGCGTCGTCGCCCGTCATGCGTTGCCAGAGTTCGGTGAGCGAGAAGCTGTCCCCGGGCAAGGCGATCTCCCAGCGGGAGGCGCCGGAGGCCTCCAGCGCGAAGGCGAGCCAGGCACGGGGGTCGGAGGCGTTCTCCCCGACGGTCTTGTTGAGGCGCAGGTAGCTGGTGTTCATCGGGCGGCGGGTCGGTTCATGCCTCCATCATAGTTAAAAATATTGATTTGCCAAATAACTATTGAAATACTGGATCCGGGCACGCCCCGGTCGGGGCGGCCCGTTGGAAACCCATAGCGCACAGGAGATCACCATGGAAAAGACGAAATTCGCCGCCACCCTTCCCGCCAACCGTTCCGCCGAAGTCCGCTCGCCCGCCGACCCGGGCTCGTCCGCGGCGGATCGAGTCCCCGATTCGCGCCTGCTGGCGGACTGGGAACTGGTGCTGGTGGGCGGCGGCGAGATGACGCAGACGTGGTAGGCCGCAGCCGCAACGAAAAAGGGCCGCTCGCGCGGCCCTTTTTTTCGGGTGTGCCGCCGGGGCGGCAGCGGTTCAGTCCACGCGAACGGGCTTCAGCTTCTCGATGGCCACCCGGACCAGCTCGCGTCCACCCTTTGCCGGCGCCGGGTTCGCCGCTTCCCGGCCCAGGGGGCGCTCGCCCATGGCTTCGAGCTGCCCCCGGATCGATTCGGCCTCCTGCCACACGGCGAGCGCCGAAGCCTGCGAGCGTTCGTCGTCGCCGCGCGCCGCCCAGGCGTAGTGGAGCGAGACGAGCGCGAGGTGCTTGAGGCCGGAGGCCGGACCGGTCTCGTGAGCCAGGTGGTGCACGCCCGCCAGCGGCTCGTCGCCCTGCTTCTCGAACGCCTCGAGCAGGAGCTTCAGGAAGGCGAGTTCCTTGGCCGTGGCGCCATGCCCGGCCTTGCGGCGCCGGGCGACGTGCTGGAGAAATTTCTCGGCGCGGCTGGTGTACCCGCCGATGACGAGCATCGCCGCGAGCGTCACGCCGTCGGAGGGAGAATCGCCCAGGACGATCTCGGCCCGGCCCGAATCGACCATCGACTTCGCCTGGGCGAAGTCGCCGGCGAGGAGCGCCTCCCAGATGCGGCGCGATTCGCGGCGGCGGGCGTCGGCGGCCGCGTCGAGGGTGACGCCCTTGAGACGCTGGCCGACTTCCCAGAGGCGGCCGTGCCCGCCGATGAAGACGCCCATCACGCCGAGCGCGGCCGCGAGGCTGGTGCGCCGGGCGAAATCGCCGAACGCCTCCTCGGCGCGCGCACCGGGCTCGCTGCCCACGCGGGCCGCCACGGTGCCGCTGTCCTTCATGCGGTCCAGGTACCAGATGACGGCGTTCGTCTTGTTCGCGACGCCGAGCTTGCGGTAGAGCTCGTGCAGGTACACCCGCATCGTGCCTTCGCGGTAGCCCATGTGCTTCGCGATCTCGCGGCTCGATTCGCCGCGCGAAAGCAGCTCCAGCATCTGTCGTTCCTGGGCATCGATGTCGATGGCTTGCTTCTTCATAGAAATCCCCTGTCTTCTTGAAGTGAGGTGACCAGTTCCCCGAAGGCGCCCACCCCGGCGGCGGCCCGCGTGTCGAGGCCGAGTTCCTCGGCCTGCTCGCGGATCATCGCGTCGAATCGCGGGACGATCTCGGGATCGAAAAGGGTGCCCGCGCCCTGGGCGAGGGCGGCGAGCGCCTCGTCCATGGAACAGGGCGGGCTGCGTGCCCTCGCCGCAGACGAGGGCATCGTAGGTGTCCGCCACGGCGCACAGGCGCGCCGGGCGAGGGATGGCGCGGCCGCCCACGTGCTCCGGGTGCCCGGTGCCGTCCCAGTGCGCAGGGTGGTAGTGCGCGATGTCGCGCGCGAGCAGCAGGCGGGAGTGGTGCGCATCGTTCAGCATCTCCGCGCCGGCCTCGGTATGGCGCAGGTAGAGGCGCTGTTCGACGGGATTGCGCGTCGCGTGCCCCGCGGCGATGCCCTCGGGCACGCTCGCCATGCCGATGTCGTGCAGTCGCGAGGCGAGGCCGATCTCCAGGGCGAGCAGCGGATCGACGCCGCAAGCGGAGGCGAGCGCCTGGGTGAGGGCGCCCACCCGTTCGCCGTGGCGCGCGGTCGGGTCGAACCGCAGGGCGGCGGCCTGGGCCATGCGCTCGAGAGCCTTCCATTCGCCCGGTTCGCGGGGCGGTTCCATGCGGGCGGTGAGGCGGGCCTTTTCCTGCTCGACGAACGCATCGCCTTCCGGCGGTGCCTCGCGGAAGAGTCGTTCGAGCTCCACGCGGTTCTTCACGCGCTCGATGGCGGCGCGGTAGATGTGGTCCGAGAGCTCCTGCATGCGCATGAGCGCCCGCTCGGGATTGCCGGCCGATTCCTCGGCGCGGATGGCGCACACGAGCGTCTCGCGCAGCGTGGCGGGAAGCCCCGGGAGGTCTCGATCACCTTGTCGAGCCGCGTGAGCGCGAATTCGTGGCGGCCGGTGGCCACTTCCCAGGTCGCCCGGGCCACGGCGGCGGCGACCGCGGCGCGCGGTGTACCGATGGCCTGGGCGAGGCGCCCGGCCTCCAGGGCATGGTGCTCAGCGTCGGCGACGGAGCCGGTGGCGACCAGCAGGTTCACCAGGTTGCGGTGCAGGAGCAGTTCGGCCTGGGGATCTTCCTGGCGGATGGCCGGCGAGAGCTGCTGCTCGGCTAGGCGCGCGTACACGAGGCCTTCCTCGAAGTCGCGCAGGTGGTAGTTCGCGCTCGCGAGGTTGGAGCAGGGCGCGAAGAGGGCGAAACCGGCCGAGGGCAGGTCCTCGACCTGCTCGATGGCGCGGCGAAAGGCCGGGGCCGCGAGGGCGTAGTTGCCGGCGGCGGAAAAGGTGACGCCGATGTTGCACCACGCGAGCGCCATCTCGACGCGGTTGCCTTCGGCGGCGGCCTGGTGGAGGTTCTCGAGGTTGTATTCGATGGCCGTGACGAGGTCGCCGGCATCGCCCAGCACGTTGCCGCAGGCGCGGGCGGCGCGGCGCTCGAGGCCCGGATCCCCGGTACGGGCGGCCAGGGCGTGGGCGGCACGGGCGAGGGGGATCGCATCCGCCGAGCGGGTGAGCGTGAAGAGGCGGCGAACCAGCGCGAGCGAGCGGGAGACGGCCGCGCAGGCCTCGCGCACTGGCCGCTCGCGCGCCAGCTCGGCGATCAGCGGCGCGAGCGCGGCATGCAACCCTTCGCGGTCGAGCCCGGCGAGCTGCGCTTCGACCGCGGCCAGGCGCTCCGTGATCGATTCCGCCCCGCCGTCGGCCGGGGTTGCAATTGTTTGAACACCCATGCCCGGATTCTACCAAGGCTCGGGGCGCCCGATTGCAGGGTTTTGCCTACTTCGGCGTCGGAAACAGGACTACGCGCTCCCGGCGGCGGGCGAGCCCCGGCTCACGAAGTCGGCGATGCGCCGGCCGGCCTCGCGGGCCTCGTCCACCGTCGAGACGAGCGCGATGCGCACCTGTCCCCGGCCGGGGTTGCGGCCGTGGGCCTCGCGCGAAAGATAGCTGCCGGGCAGCACCGTCACGCCGGTGGCGGCGTAGAGGTTCCGGGCGAACTCGGTGTCGTCGCCCGCGACGGTGGCCCAGTAGTAGAACGCCGCCTCGGGCCGCACGAGCGGGAGCACCGGGTTCACGAGCCCGAAGAATGCGTCGAATTTCTCGCGGTAGAGCCGCCGGTTCTCCCGCACGTGATCCTCGTCGTTCCACGCGGTGATCGAGGCGAGCTGCACCATGTTGGACATGGCCGAGCCGTGGTAAGTGCGGTAGAGGGCGAAATCGGCGAGGCATTTCGCGTCGCCGGCGGCGAAGCCGGAGCGAAGGCCCGGCGCGTTGGATCGCTTGGAGAGCGAGCCCATCACGACGAGCCGTTCGAAGTTCTCGCGGCCCAGCGCCTTGGCCGCGGCCATCGCGCCCAAGGGCGGCGCGGACTCGTCGAAATAGATCTCGCCGTAGCACTCGTCCGAGATGATGGTGAAGCCGTGGCGGTCGGCGCGCTCGAAGAGGCGCGCCCATTCCGCGAGCGGCATCACGCGCCCGTTCGGGTTGTTGGGCGAGCACACGTAGGCGAGGCGAGCGCGCTTCCAGGCCGTCTCGGGCACGTGGTTCCAGTCCGGGGCGAAACCGCGGTCGGCCGTCGCGTTCACGAAGAAGGGGCGCGCGCCGGCGAGCAGGGCCGCACCCTCGTAGATCTGGTAGAACGGGTTGGGACAGAGGACGAGCGCGTCGTGCTCGAGGGGATCGAGCAACGACTGCGCGATGGCGAAGAGCGCCTCGCGGCTGCCCATCGTCGGCAACACCTGCGTCTCCGGGTCGACGCGCGCGAGGCCGTGACGGCGCTCGAGCCACGCGGCGATGGCCTGGCGCAACTCCGGCAGGCCCTTCGTGAGCGGGTAGCGCGCGAGGCCCGCGAGATTCGCGGTGACGGCTTGCGTGAGGAACGCGGGCGTCGGGTGCTGCGGCTCGCCGATCGACAGGTTGATGGGCGCGAGGTCGGCGGGCGGGGCGACGCCCGCCATCAGGGCACGCAGCTTTTCGAAGGGGTAGGGCTGGAGGAACTTCAGGCGCGGGTTCATCCCGCGATTATCCCGCGAAACGGCGCCCGGCTAGCGGCGGCCCTCGTCCAGCAGGCCCAGGCGCACGAACGGCAGGCGCAGCCACCAGCGCAGCCCGCGACGGCGCAGGATTTCGTGATCGCGCTGCGCAATGGCCTCGACATGCGCCCGGCGCTCGGCTTCGCGCGCGGCCTGGGCGGCCTGATGGCGTTCGCGCGCGGTCTCGATCTCGGCGTGCGCTCTCGCGAGCTCCGACATCGTGGAGACCATCGTCCGTTCGCGCTCGTCGAGCGTCGCCTGCAGGCGCTCGCCGTGGTGCGCGGCGTCCTGCATCATCTTCATGACTTTCTCGTAGTCGCGGTGCACCCAGTCGCCGCGGTCCGCGAGGACCGACAGGGTGGCCGGCAACATGCCGAGCGAAGCGGCCGAGCGGCTCGCGGCCACGAGGAAATAGAGCGGGCTCGCGAGCGCGGGCGTGTCGTCCGCAGGATCCTCCTCGCCTACCTCGACGAGATGGCCCAGCTCGGCCTTCGGCTCGGGCGCGATCACGGAGAAGAAACTCGGCCGCTGCCCGTACCAGCGGGCGTGGGGGAAGCGGCCGGCGACGAGGCGCTCGAGTTCCTCCCGGTAGAGCTCCTTCACGTGGAACTCGTTGGCGAAGTTGCGTCGATCGCTGTACTCGAGCTTGTTGGGGCAGGACATCAGCAGCACGCCCTCGGGCCGCAGCACGCGCGCGATCTCCGCGATGAACGCTTCCTGCGTGGTGATGTGCTCCACGGTCTCGAACGTGACGAAGAGGTCCGCGCAGGCATCGTCGAGTGGCAGCCGGTCGCAGGAGGCTTCGACGAAGGCGAGGTTCGGGCGATCCCCGTAGGTGGCGCGGGCATGCGCGATGGCCTGGGCGGAAAGGTCCGCGCCGGTGACGTGGGCGGCCACCCGGGCGAGCAGCGCCGAGCCGTAGCCTTCGCCGCAGGCCGCGTCGACCACGCGCTTGCCGGCGGCGAAGCGCGAGGCGAAGTGGTAGCGGTGCCAGTGCTCGACCCAGATCTCGCCGCGCGCGCCGGGAACGAAGCGTTCGCCGGTGAAGGGCAGGTCGGGAGTCGGGGTCGGCGAGCTCATCGACGCATTATAGGGGCCGCCTCAGCGCAGCAGCCCCCAACGCTTCAGCCAGGCCACCACGGGCTTGCGGAAGGAGGCGAGCGGCCCGAGGATCCGGTTCCCCAGCACGAACCGCCGCACGTCCTGGCTCGCCGTGAGCCGCCGCGACTGCGCGCGCGAATACGCCTCCGCCATCCGGGAGATGTCGTGCGGCGTCGCGGTGATGCGCAGCTTTCGCTGCCGCTCGACCGCGTCGGCATAGGCCTTGTCGAGCAGCGCCTGGCGCTCGGCGGCGCCGCGGTTGTCCGCGGGAACGCGGTACTTGGACGTGGTCTTCTCCACCATCACGAAGTCGTCCTCGAGCGTGTAGCGCGTCCACAGGTTCCAGTCCTCGAGCTGGTGCATGTCTTCGGCGAAGCCGCCGTGCAGGTCGAAGAGCGAGCGGTGGAAGATCACCGCCTGGATGGGCAGGAAGTTGTGGTGCCACAGGGTGATGCGGTCGAAGGGCTGGCGGTGCATCGTCGCGTGCACCATCTCTTCGTAGAGGGCGCTTTCGCGATCGTGGACCAGGGTGCGCGTCTCCCACGCGAGGCCGTAGGCGCCCTTGAGTCCCGCTGCGAGCGCGGCGCCGACGAGCACCTCGATGTGGTCCGCGAACAGGACGTCGTCGTCGTCGAGAAAGCCCATCCACTCGCCCGAGGCGAGGGCGAGCGCGCGGTTGCCGGCGCGGGATCGCCCGACGTTCTCGCCCGTGGCCTCGTAGACGATGTCGAGCCGGTCCCGGAACGCGTCCACCACGGCGCGGGAATTCGGCGGGCCGTCCTCGACCACCACCACCTCGAGGTTCTCCCAGGTCTGGTTGGCGCAGGAGGCGAGCGCCTCGCGCAGCCAGGCGATGCGATTCACGGTGCGGATGAGGATGGACACCCGGGGCCGCGCCTCGCCTTCGCGATCGCGCGCCGAACGGAACGCGTGAAAGGCTCCGTCGCGTCGCGTCTCGTAGCCCCAACCCACGAACTGCGGCCGGAACGCCGTCGTGGCTCGCACGCGGGAGAAGAGGAATCGCGGCGAATCGGCGAGCGCCTTCAGGCCCGCCACCGCCAATCCGCGGCGCCGGCCGGGGAAGGACCGCGGCGAGGCGATCTCGCCCGCCAGCATCGCGAACCCCTGCGCGATGCGCGCCGGGCTGCCGTAGCGCAGGCGCAGGCACAGGTTCGTGCGCACGCCACCGAAGACTTGCAGCGGCTTCACCTCGGCTGCCACGCGGTAAGTGCGGTGCACGACGGCGCACCGCGGCTGGTAGGTGATGCGCCATCCGGCCGCGCGCAGGCGCCAGGAAAGATCGACGTCCTCCCCGTACATGAAGATGGCGTCGTCGAATCCGCCCAGGGCTTCGTAGGCGCTTCGCCGGAAGAGCGTGGCCGCGCCGCTCACCCACGGCGAATCGAGGGACGCCGGGTCGTAGGCCTTCGGATGTTCGTAGGGAATCTGCCGCATCTCCCACGCGGCGACCTTCGGGTCGTCCCGCTCGGCGATCGCGACCAGCCGTTCGAGCGCGCCGGGCTCCACGATGCAGTCCTGGTTGATGACGAGGAGCCAGGGCGCGCCGCCGCGCTTCGCGTTGGCGTTGTGGCCGCGGCCGAAGCCGAGGTTCTCGCCCGAGCGGTTCACGTCGGTCTTCGCGAAGGGCGCGACCGCGACTTCCGGCATGGCGCGGATCGTGTCGGCCTGCGCCGCGTCCGGGCTGTTGTCCTCGACGAAGAGGTTCAGCGTGAGCGACGGGCTCGCCTCGGCGAGGCTCGTGAGCAGGGAGGCGAGCAACTCCGGCTCGGGCCGGTACGTGACGACGCTCAGGTCAACGGCGGGCATCGAAGGCGAGCTTGAGCAGCAGCCGTCGGATGGGCGAGGGCAGGCGGCCCAGGGCCTCCCGGTTCAGGCGAAGCTCGTCGGCTTCCTTCGCGAGCGCGTCGCGTGCCTCGTTCGCCGTGCGCAGTTGCGCCTGCACCGCGGCCACGTCGCCTTCGAGCTTCGCGATCCAGCCCCGGGCTTCGGTCTCGAAGGCGCTCGCGCGGGCTTTCGTCGCCTCCAGCGCCGCGAGCGTCTGCGCCATCTCGTCGCACAGGCGCACGAGTTCGGTCCGGAAGAGGTTGCCGTCGAGGTTCGTCGCGACGAGCGCCTCGAGCGCGCGTGCGTCCGGCCCGCCGGTCGCGGCCGGTTCGATGCCGTATCGGGCGTACAGGGCGTCGAGGGAACGGGTCATGTCATCGACGGCGGGAACGCGCGCCGCGGGGGATGCGTCGAGAGAAGATTGTACGCGGGCGCGTTCGCTTTCCCGGTCGCCGCCCACGAGCGATGCGATCTCTCTCGCGATGGCGGGCGCGTCGAAGCGATCGGCGAGCAGCCACCCGCCGCCGTGCTCGCGGATGCGCGCGGCGATGGCACCGACGGGCGCGGCGAGGACGGGCACGCCGGCGGCCCACGCATCCGAAAGCGCATAGCTGAAGCTGTCGGGCACGGCGTTGGGAAAGAGCACGAGCGAGGCGCCGTAGCCCAGCAGGAGCCCGGGCGCGTCGCCTTCCTCGAATGCGCCGTGGACGAAGAGCGAGCCGGGAGATCGCCAGCCGGGAAAGAGCCGCCGGTCGAGATAGCCCACGACCACGAGCGCGATGCCGTGCGGGGCGAGCTGGAGCGCCAGGTCGTCGACGAGGTCCGAGCCCTTGTGCGGGCCGATGGCGCCCAGCAGCGCGACCACGCGAGCGGGATTCTGCCGGGAAAAATCCTCACGCGGAGCGATCGCCTCGCGCACCCGGACGGGCGCCCCGTTGGGAATGACCTCGACTTCGAGGCCCGGGATGCGTTCACTCGCCAGCTCGGCGAGCCACACGGACGGCGCCATGACGCGGGCGGCGCTTCGCAGGACGGGCGTGATCTTCGCGAGCCACGCCGCATCCCCCGCCAGCGGGTCGGCGCGTTCGAAGGCGGCAGGGTCGAGGAAAAGGACATCGTGAAGGGTGACCACGAGCGGCACGCCGAGTTCACGCGCCGCCCACACGGCCCGTTCGCGCGGCGCATCGCCCAGGGCATGCAGGTGGACGAGCCCCACGCGGTGCGAGGCGAGCCAGGCGGCGAGCTTGTCGCGGGATGCCGCGAAGGCGCCGGCGGCGAGCGGAAAGAAGCGCTTCGCGGCCGGCTCCTCGATCGCCTCGCCCGCCTCGCCCGCATGCCAAACGAGCTGCGGCCGGGCGACGCCCGCGAGCACGTCGCGCAGGTGCCTGTCGACGCCGCCGCCGAAGAGGCTGGTGACGTGAAGGATCGCGGGCGGGGTCATGGGAGGGGGCGGCGGAAAGGTAGAATCATGCCCGAAAGTGTCCCGCCTCCCTTCGCTCCCCGTCGTGTCCCTGCTCGTCGGTGCCTCCCTCTGGGGCGTCGTCTGGTATCCCTATCGCCTGATGGGCGCGGCGGGGCTCGACGGCGCCTGGTCCTCGGCGCTCACCTACGGCCTCGCGCTCGCGGTCGGCACGGCGATCTTCTTCTCCCACTGGCGCGACGTGATGAAGGCGCCGCTCGCCTGCGCGGTGATGGGCCTGGCCATCGGCTGGAGCAACCTCGCCTACGTGATCGGCGTGCTCGAGGGCGAGGTGATGCGCGTGTTGCTGCTTTTCTACCTCGCGCCGCTGTGGACGGTGCCGATCGCGCACTTCCTGCTGGGCGAGAAGCTCGACGCGCGTGGCGGCGTGGTGATGGCCGTCGCGCTCGCGGGGGCCGGCGTGATGCTGTGGCACCCGCAAGTCGGCGTGCCCTGGCCGGCGAGCCGCGCCGAATGGCTGGGCGTCGCGGCGGGCTTCCTCTTCGCGCTCGGCAACGTGCTCGTCCGGCGTCTCGCGCAGGTGAGCGACGCCGGCAAATCCCTTGCCATCTGGGCCGGCGTCACGGCGGCTGCGGTGACCTTCCTGCCCTTCGCACCGACGCCCGCGGATGCGGCGATGCGCGCGGCGGCGGCCACGTGGCCGATCTGGACGAGCGTGGGAATCGCGCTCCTCGCGATGAGCCTCGCGTTGCAGTACGGGTTGTCCCGCGTCGCCGCCAACCGCGCGATCGTGATCCTGCTCTTCGAACTGGTGGTGGCGGCGGTCGCGTCGTACCTGCTCACGGGCGAGCGCCTGCGGCCCCAGGACTGGGCCGGCGGGCTCCTCATCGTGCTGGCGAGCCTCGCGAGCGGCTGGGGAAAGCCGAAAGGCTAGGCGGCCTTGCGGGCCCGCATGCCGCGCGTCACTTCACCCGTCACCGGGTCCACGCTGTCCCCCGGCTCCACGATCACCACCTTCGCGTTCGGCAGCCGCTTCCCGACGGCGGCCTGGAATTCCGGCCACGGCGAGGAGGTGACGCCCATCATGCGGTGGAAGTGGTCGTGCGGCGGGTAGAGCACGACGAGCTTCGGGTCGAGGGCCTTCGCGCCGCGCGCGACGTCCTCCATGAAGTTGAGCTGCATGCCCGCGAGCAGGACGTCCGTCTTCAGTCGCGAGCCGATCTCCGCGATCTCCGCGTCCGTCATCTTCGTGTTGAAGCCCTCGTTGTAGTTGAGGATCCTCGGGCAGCCCGGCGTCTCGACGTGGAAGCCGGTGTAGTCGGAATAGAAGGGGGCGTTGGTGGCGCTCGACCAGGCCCACGAGAGCTGCGTCGCATTGCCCTGGAAGACGGCCTTGGTGAGGGCCTTCCAGAGGTTGATGTCGCGGTGCTGCCACTTGAAAGTGGTCACGTGGAAGCCGCGCACGTCGACGGGGTGGAAGGGCTCCGTCGGATGCAGCCGCTCGCGCGGCACCTTGCTGCGCCAGGCGAGATAGTCGGTGACGGCTTTGGTGCCGATCACGTCCGCGCCGCTTCGCTTCACCACGTCGGGGATGTCGAGGTAGTGCTCCTCGTGGCCGTGGGTGGCGCACACCACGCTCGCGTGCGCGAAGTCCTCGAGGTCGAACCACTTCGCGCCGCAGTAGTCGCGGTAGAACGGGTCGAAGAAGAGGGCGCCGGCGTCCGTCTCGATCGAGAGCGCCGACCAGCCGAAGTAGCGGATCACGGGCTTCACGGGGTCACTCCGGGGTCGATCTCGAAGATGCCGTCCACCTCCACGGGCGCGCCGGCGGGAAGCGAGGCGACGCCCACGGCCGCGCGGGCGTGCCGCCCCGCGTCGCCGAAGACGGCCACCATGAGGTCCGAGGCACCGTTCACGCACTTGGGCGCGTCGGTGAATTCCGGCGTGCAGGCGACGAAGCCGCCCAGGCGCAGCACGCGCGTCACCCGGTCGAGATTGCCGCCGCACGCCACCTTCAGGTGCGCGATCAGGTTGAGGCCGCACAGGCGCCCGGCCTCGTAACCCTGCTCGATGGAAACGCCCGCGCCCAGGCGCCCGGTGACCGGCAGCTTGCCGTCCTTGAAGGGCAGCTGGCCCGACACGAACACCGTGTTGCCGCTCACGGTGAAGCCCACGTAGTTGGCCACCGGCGCGGCGGCGACCGGGAGCGCAAGCCCCAGGGCGGCGAGTTTCTCTTCGGCGTGCGACATGCTTTCTCCTCGGGTGTCGAAACGGCTCGGGTCGCGTTCACCGATGCTCAGGCGGCGGGTCCCTTGCCGAACCAGTGGGTGTAGGCGACGCGCTGGTCCACCTGCACCTCGTTGTGCCAGAACATCACGCGCTTCGCCCAGGCCTTCTGCGATTCCACGACCTTGGCGAAGAGCGGGTTCTCGGCGGAAAACTTGGCGATCACCTTGTCCCAGGCCTTGAGCTGCGCGTCGAGGATGGGCCGCGGCGTGCGGTAGGTGTTCACCTTCTGGTTGGCGCGCAGCTCGGCGAAATCCTGCGACATGCGGTGCATGCTCTTCCACTGCATGTCCGAGCTGGCGGCGTGGCTCGCGAGGCGAAGGACGGTCTTGAGCTCCTCCGGCAGCGCCTCGTAGCGCTTCTTGTTCACCATCACTTCGCAGAAATTGTTGGACATGTGGTAGCTCTGCTGCAGGTAGAACTTGGCCACGTCCGGGAAGCCCATGATGCGGTCGTCGGAGGCGCTGGCGAACTCCGCGCCGTCCAGCACGCCGCGGTCGATGGCGGGCACGATGTCCGCCGGCGCGAGCTGTACCGTCGACATGCCCAGCTGGTTGAACATGTCCACCGCGAGGCCCGCGGTGCGGAACTTGAGGCCCTTCAGGTCCGCGATGCCCTTGATGGGCTTCTTGAACCAGCCCATGGGCTCGCACGGCACGGGGCCGAATAGGAAGCTCACCAGTTCCAGCTTGGCCGCGGCCTGGATCTCCGCGTAGAGCTCCTTGCCGCCGCCGTATTCCACCCATGCGAGCAGCTGGTTCGCGTCCATGCCGAAGTCCGGGCCGGCGCCATAGAGACCGAAGGCCGTGTTCTTGCCGAACCAGAATCCGGGCAGGCCGTGGCCGCCGTCGAGGACGCCCTTGCTCACCGCTTCGACGACCTGCAGGCCGGGGACCACCGTGCCGGCCGGCATCATCTTGATGTCGAGCTTGCCGCCGGAGAGCTCCGCGACCTTCTTCGACCAGTCCACCGCGAACTCCTGGTAGAGGAACTTGGCGGGCCAGGTGCTCTGGAAGCGCAGGGTGATCGGCGCCTGGGCACGGGCGATCATCGGGAAGCCGGCGAGGGCGGTGCCGCCGCCGGCGGCCGCGGCGAGGAATCGCCGGCGGGCGGGCTGGGGCTGGGCAGGGGCTTGGTCGGACTTGCTGGACATGGTCGTCTCCCGAAGGGTGGATGGCGGGGTCCTGCGGAAGCGGCATTGCGCGGGGTTTGGCGGGGCCGGTTCGTCGCGCTCGTCCCGGCTCGAAAATATTGCCCATTGGGAAACTTGTTGTCAACGGCGACCGGAAATGTGAGGAAGCACTCTCGCTGGACATTTCCCTAACCCCATGAAAAAATGAATCTTATGTGGGTTGCAACCCGTTCAGCAGGGTTTCCTGCCGGGCCCATCCCAGGAAACCCGGAGTTGCCTTGCGCGCCGCCATCCTCGTCTACGAAGGCACAGAACCCATCGACCTGGCCACCTACGGCGTGCTCTCCATGGCCCGCCGGGTGGCACCCTCGGTGTCGATGTATTTGGTGGCCCGGCAGGCTGGCCCGGTCCGGCTCGCCAATGGCCTCGTGGTGATGGCCGACCACGGCTACACGGATGCGCCCGCCGCCGACGTCCTCATCATCACGGGGGGGCCGGGATGGGACCGGGAATCGAAGGACGCCGCCACCATCGATTTCGTGCGGCGATTCTCGAAGGGGGCGAGCGTGGCCGCCGTCTGCACCGGCGGCATGATCCTCGCCGCCACGGGGCTCCTCGACGGCAAGCCCGCCACGACCAAGAAGGAAGTGACGGGAGCGGAGCGCTCGCCGCTCGCGATCCTGGCCGAGCGTCACCCGGCGGTGAAGGCCCTCGATGCGCGGCTCGTCGACTGCGGGCCGGTGCTTACCGGTGGCGGCGTCACGCTGTGCATCGACATGACCCTGCACCTGCTCGCCCGATTCTGCGGCGAGGAGGCCGCGCGCGAGACGGCGCGCATCCTCGAGTATTCGACCGCGCTCGCCGCGAACGAGGCGAGGGGCCCCGTGGTGAGCCCGGCATGACGGGCGAGAGCGCGCCGGAGCGCGAGCAGGCCGTCGAGCAGCGGATCGGAGCGCGCGTGGGCGAGTTGCGCTCGAAACTCGGCATCACCCTCGACCAGCTGGCGGCCGCGACGGGCTTCAGCAAGGGCTACCTGTCGAAGATCGAGAACTCGCACAAGGTGCCGCCCATCGGCACGCTCGCGCGGATCGCGGCGGCGCTCTCGACCGACATCACGGCGCTCCTCAACGCGCCTACGGGCTCCCCGGACAAGGGCATGTCGGTGGTGCGTGCGAGCGAGCGCCGGCCCGTGGTGCGCGGCGGCACGGCCTTCGGCTACGACTACGTGGGCCTCGCGGACAACCGGCAGGGCAAGACGATGGAGCCGTTCCTCTTCACGTTCCCGTCGCAGATCGACAAGTACGTCTTCTTCGAGCACGAGGGCGAGGAATTCATGTTCGTCCTCGCGGGCCGCGTGGAATGGCAGTGCGGTGGCGAGAAACTCGTGCTCGAGCCGGGGGACAGTGTCTATTTCGACGCGCGGCTGCCGCATCGCGGGCGCGCGCTCGAGGGCGAGGCGACGGCGCTCGTGG
The DNA here is from genome assembly GCA_016711875.1 of Betaproteobacteria bacterium. Classification (GTDB taxonomy): domain Bacteria; phylum Pseudomonadota; class Gammaproteobacteria; order Burkholderiales; family Usitatibacteraceae; genus FEB-7. The sequence goes on from JADJSD010000023.1 coordinate 280,454, forward strand.
TGACGGTGGGTCCGGCGGGCGCGTAGGGCCGAGCCGCCTGCTTCAGCCCTGCGGGCGCTCGCCCAGTTCCACGAATTCGGGCACTTTCCAGCCGGCCTTGCGGTGCTCGGCGACGATCGTCGTGTATATCCCGCCGCGTACCAGGAACTCCGCCGTGAGTCGCATGAAGCGCGGCTTCGTCGCGCGCACGAGGTCTTCGAGAATTTCGTTGGTCACGGCCTCGTGGAACTTCCCTTCGTTGCGGAAGGACCAGACGTAGAGCTTCAAGCTCTTCAGCTCGACGCAGGCCTTGTCGGGGTAATAGTCGAGGTAGAGCGTCGCGAAATCCGGCTGGCCCGTCTTGGGGCACAGGCAGGTGAATTCCGGAATCTCCATGCGGATGAGGTAATCGCGGCCCGGATTCGGGTTGGGAAAGGTCTCGAGGTCCTTGGCGGGGGCGGTGCGCGGGCCGCTGCCCAGGGCCTTCAGCCGGGCGGTTTTCGGGGTGGCCATTGGGGCGGGGATTTCGTTCCGGTAAAATCGGGCATTGTACGCGAACCCCCAACCCCACCGGCCGTGCGGCCTGGTGGGGTTTCTTCATAAGAACCAATACCTTGCGACTTACTTCCCTCAAGCTTTCCGGCTTCAAGTCCTTCGTCGACCCCACCGCGATCGCCGTTCCCGGGCAGCTCGTGGGCGTGGTCGGCCCCAACGGTTGCGGCAAGTCCAACGTCATCGACGCCGTGCGCTGGGTGCTGGGGAATCCTCCGCCAAGCAGCTGCGCGGCGAGCACATGCACGACGTGATCTTCAACGGATCCGCGGAGAGGAAGCCCGTCGGCCGCGCCTCGGTCGAGCTCGTGTTCGACAACTCGATGGGCCGCGTGGGCGGCGCGTGGGCGCAGTACGGCGAGATCAGCGTGAAGCGCGTGCTCTCGCGCGACGGCGACTCCAACTACTACATCAACGGCCAGCACGTGCGCCGGCGCGACGTGCAGGACATCTTCCTGGGCACGGGCCTGGGGCCGCGCGCCTACTCGATCATCGAGCAGGGCATGATCTCGCGCGTCATCACCTCGAAGCCCGAGGAGCTGCGCGTGTTCCTCGAGGAGGCCGCGGGCGTCTCGAAATACCGCGAGCGCCGCCGCGAGACGGAGCTGCGCCTCCAGGACACCAAGGAAAACCTCGAGCGCGTGGGCGACATCCGCGCCGAGCTCGACCTTCAGCTCGAGCGATTGTCGCAGCAGGCCGAGGTGGCCGCCCGCTACCAGGACCTGCAGGCCCAGCTTTCGCTCAACCACAACCTGCTCGCCTTCACGCGGCTGCGCGAGGCGGAGCAGGCGAAGAACCGCTTCGGCAACGAGGTGCAGAAGGCGCAGGTGCTGCTCGAGCAGGAGACCGCGAAACTGCGCGAATCCGAGCGCGGCCTCGAGGACCTTCGCAGTCGTCATTACGAAGAGACGGACCAGCTTTCCTCGCTGCAAGGTGCGCTCTACGCCGCCAACGGCGAGGTGCAGTCGCTCGAGCAGGAAATCGCCTTCCTGGGCGAGAACCGCCGCCGCATGGGCGCGCAGCTCGAGGGCATCGCGGCCGAGATCCTCTCGGTCGAACAGTCCATCGCCGGCGCGCAGTCCGACCGCGGCCGCTGGGAAGGCGAGATCGAGAACGCCCTCGCCGCCATCGAGCAACGCGAAGCGGAGCTCGAAGGGGTGCGCTCGAGCCTGCCGGAAGCCGAAGCGCGGGCGCAGAAGGCAACCGCCGACGTGCGCGCGGCCGAATCGGAGATGTCCGCCGCCGAACAGGCGCAGGGCGTCGAGGAGACGCGCGAATCGCACGCGCTCAAGCTCCTGGCGCAGCTTGAGGCGCGCAAGAACCGCCTCAAGCAGGAGAACATGGCCCTCGTGTTCCCGGAGCCCGAGAAGCTCGCGGAGCTCGAGGCGAGGCGCGAGACCCTCGCCGGGCGCCTGGCGCAGACCGAAGAGATGCACCAGTCCGCCGAGTCGCGGCTCCCGGCGCTGGAGGAGGAGCGGCTCGCCAAGCAGAACGCGCTGCAGGAGCGCACCCGCGAGCTCGCGCAGATCGAGGCGGCCCTCTCGGCGCTCGAGGCGCAGCAGGCGAAGCTCGACAACAATTCCCGCCTGGGCGACTGGACGAAGGAACACGGGCTCGATCGTGCCGAGCGTCTCTGGCAGGCCATCCACGTCGAGGCCGGCTGGGACGATGCCGTCGAGGCCGCGCTGGGCGTGCGCCTCAACGCCGCGCGCCTGGGCGAAGAAGGTGACCTCGCCGAGTTGCTGCGCGACGCCCCTCCGGGCAGCTTCGCGGTGTTCGTCGAACGCGGCGCGCCCGATGCCGCCGCGGCCGGCACGCACCTGAAGCCGCTTTCGAGCGTGGTCTCGAGCGCGCGCGGCGGCGTGAGCGCCTACCTGAAGGACGCGCTCGCGCACGTCTTCATCCTGCCCGAGGGCGAGAACGGCCTGGAGCTCGCGCGGATCCTGCCGCCGGGCGGCATGCTCGTCTCGAAGTCCGGCCACCTCTATTCGCGCCAGGGCGTCGTGTTCCACGGCCCGCAGTCGGAACTGCACGGCGTGCTGCAGCGCCAGCGCGAGATCGAGGAGCTGCACGGCAAGCTGCCGTCCGTCGCCGCGGCGCGCACCGCCGTCGAGGAACGCCTGCGCCAGCTCGATGCGCTCGTTCGCGAATCGCAGGAAGAGGCGCGTCGCCTGCGCGACGAACTCGCCCGGGCCCGCCGCGAGGACCACGACCTCGAGGTCGAGCACCTGAAGCTCGCGCAGTCGAGCGAGCAGGCCGAACGGCGCCGCGAGGCGATCCGCGCGGAGCTCGCGGACATCGAGGAAGAGGAGGGCAAGGAGCGCCTCGAGATGCAGGAGGCCCAGCACGCCCTCGAGGAAGGCTCGCAGAAGATCGAGGCCATCGTGCAGCGCCTGCAGGAACTCGAGCAGGGCGCGCGCGCGGCCGCGGAGGCGCTGGGCGGTGCGCGGGCCGGCATTCTCACCGCCGAGCGGGCGGTCCAGGAAGCGGTGTTCCACGAGCGCAGCTGCCGCGAGCGGGTCGAGTCGCAAGGGCGCCTCGCCGTCTCGATGGGCGAGCGTCTGGCGGCCCTCACCCTCAACCGCCAGAACGTGCAGGTGGAGCTCGGCCAGCTCGAGGAAGGCACGGTGCGCGAGCGCCTGTCCGCCGCCCTCGGCGTCAAGTCGGAACGCGAGCGCGCCCTCGCCGACGCCCGCGCCGGCCTCGAGCACATCACCGAGGAACTGCGTGCGCTCGAGGAAGGCCGGTTGGCCGTCGAGCAGGCGTTGGGACCCCTGCGCGAGCGCATCACGGAACTGCGCATCAAGGAGCAGGAAGCCTCCACGCACGTGGAGCAGTACGCGCAGCAGCTCGCCGAGGCCGGCGCCACGCGCGAGGAGCTCGCCGAACAGATCGAGAAGCGCGTTCGCTCCTCGGGCATGCAGGCCGAGATCAACCGGCTCACCGAGGAAATCGCCGCGCTGGGGCCCGTGAACCTCGCGGCGCTGTCCGAACTCAACACGTCGCGCGAGCGCAAGAACTTCCTCGACGCCCAGGCGACCGACCTCACCCAGGCCGTGGAAACGCTCGAGGCCGCGATCAAGCGCATCGACCGCGAGACACGCGAGCTCCTCGTGGGCACCTTCGACACGGTGAACAAGAACTTCCAGGAGATGTTCCCGGCGCTCTTCGGCGGCGGCCAGGCCTATCTCAAGCTCACCGGCGAGGAAGTCCTCGACGCGGGCCTGCAGGTCTTCGCGCAGCCGCCGGGCAAGAAGAACAGCTCCATCCAGCTGCTCTCGGGCGGCGAGAAGGCGCTCACGGCCATCTCGCTCGTGTTCTCGCTCTTCAAGCTGAACCCGGCGCCCTTCTGCCTGCTGGACGAGGTGGACGCGCCGCTGGACGATCCGAACACCGAGCGATTCTGCGACCTGGTGAAGCAGATGTCGGCGCAGACCCAGTTCCTCTTCATCACGCACAACAAGATCACGATGGAAATGGGCCAGCAGCTCATCGGCGTGACGATGCAGGAACCGGGCGTCTCGCGTATCGTCGAAGTCGACATCGAAGCCGCGATGGAGTTTGCGCGAAAGCAGGCGGCGTGAGGCACCCGGCGAGGGGCCCCCTCGGGGGATCGACGGCAAGCCGCATGCGGACAGGCGCCGACGCGCTGAAGGCGAAATCTTGCACAATTTGACGGAGGCGCCGGCGGCGTGAAAGTCCCGGCACGCAACCATGTCTGATCTCCAGCTCGCCCTCCTCGCCCTCGGCGCCGTGTTCGTGGCGGCGGTCTTCGGCTACAACATCCTGCAGGAGCGCAAGGCGCGAAAGCGCGCCGAGGCCACGTTCCGGGCCCCGAGTGCAGACCCGCTTCTCGATCCCGCGGCCGACCGCCGCGAGCCCACGATCGGCGCCGTGCCGGAAGAATCGCGCAGCGATCCATCACTTGGCTCGATCGACGAGCTCACCGCGCCCCTGCGCGAGAGCGCACCGGCTGCCGACGCGCAGGCCGAGCCCACGGGCGGCGCCATCCTGTCGACGCGCATCGATACGGTCGCGCTCGTCCTGGCCGACACGCCGGTCACGGTCGACCAGCTCGAGCCGCTGCTCGATGCGCTCGGCGCCCACGCCGCGGCGGTCGCGCTCGAGGGGCTCGTGGACGAGCAATGGCTGCCGGTCTCCGACACGCCGCAGGGGTCGTGGCGGGAATTGCGCGCGGGATTGCAGCTTGCGAGCCGAGCCGGGCCGGTGCCGGAAGAGGAGATCGCGGCCTTCAACGACACGGTCGCGGGATTCGCCGCCTCGATCAATGGCGTTTCGCAGCGCGAAAGCCCGGCCCTCGCCGCGGCACGCGCGCGGGAGCTCGACCGCTTCTGCGCCGAGGCCGACTTCGAGGTCGCGGTGAACGTCCGCACGGGTCCCGCGTCGCCCTTCGGCGTCACGCGCGTGAAGGCGCTCGCCCTCGAGCACGGCTACGCCGAGCGTGGCGACGGTTCCTTCGAGCGGCGCCTTCCGGATGGCCTTTCTTCCACGACGCTTCGATTCGCGGACCCGGATGCCGGCGGCAAGGCCTGGGTGCAGGGCCTCACCTTCGCGCTCGACGTGCCGCTCGTCCCGAAGCCCCATGAAGCGCTCGCGGAGCTCGCCGCCACGGCCGGGGAATTCGCGCAGGTGCTCGGCGGCGAACTGGTGGACGACGCGCGGAAGCCGCTCGGGCCGGCCGGCATCGCCGCCATCCGCCGCTCGCTCGAACAGGTGAGCGCCCGCATGGACGCGCAGGGCATCCCCGCCGGCGGAGCGCTCGCGCGCCGGCTGTTCGCCTGAGCATGTCCGCGCCGCCCGCCGCCGTGGCGCGGGCCCGCGAGCTCGCCCGCGAGATCGAGCGCCACAACCGCCTGTACTACGTCGACGACGCGCCCGAGATCAGCGACGCGCGCTACGACGAGCTGTTCGGCGAGCTGCAGGCCCTCGAGGCCGCGCACCCGGAACTCGCCTCGCCCGATTCCCCGACCCAGCGCGTCGGCGCCCTGCCCAGCGAGGCCTTCGCCGAGGTCACGCACCGCGTGCCGATGCTCTCGCTCGCCAACGCCTTCTCGGACGAGGACGTCGCCGCCTTCGATCGCCGCTGCCGCGAAGCCCTCGCCGCCGACTCCGTCGACTATTCGTGCGAGCCCAAGTTCGACGGGCTCGCCGTGAGCCTCGCCTACGAGCACGGACGCTTCGTGCGCGGCGCCACGCGAGGCGACGGCAGCCAGGGCGAGGACGTGACGGCCAACCTGCGCACGATCCGCGCGATACCTCTCGTGCTCGAGGGGGAGGCCCCGGCCCTGCTGGAGGTGCGCGGTGAGGTCCTGATGCTCCGGCGCGACTTCGAGTCGCTCAATCGGCGCCAGGCCGAGGCGGGTGAGAAGACCTTCGTCAACCCGCGCAACGCCGCGGCCGGCAGCCTGCGCCAACTCGACCCGAAGCTCACGGCCGCGCGCCGCCTGTCGTTCTTCGCCTACGGACTCGGTGCCGCCGACGGCTTCGAGCCGCCGCCGACGCACGCGGGGCTTCTCGATCGCCTCGCGAAGCTGGGCTTCCCCGTCGCGAAGGATCGCCGCGTCGTCGCCGGAGAGCGGGGCCTCCTCGCGTTCTACGCCGAAATCGGCGCGAAGCGCACTGCGCTGCCCTTCGACATCGATGGCGTCGTCTACAAGGTGAACCGCGTCGCCGACCAGCAGGCCCTCGGCTTCGTCGCGCGCGCCCCGCGCTGGGCCGTGGCGCACAAGTTCCCGGCCGAGGAAGCGACGACCGAGCTCCTCGACATCGAGGTCCAGGTCGGTCGCACCGGCGCCATCACGCCCGTGGCGAGGCTCGCGCCCGTCTTCGTGGGCGGCACCACGGTGTCGAACGCCACGCTGCACAACGAGGACGAGATCCGCCGCAAGGAGATCTGGCGTCGGGACACCGTGGTGGTGCGCCGCGCGGGCGACGTGATTCCCGAGGTGGCGCGCGTCGCGAAGCCCGGGCCCCGGGAGGCGGGCGATGCGTTCCTCATGCCGATGGCGTGCCCGCAGTGCGGCTCGGCCATCGTGAAGCTCGAGGGCGAGGTCATCGCGCGTTGCTCGGGCGGGCTCGTCTGCCCGGCGCAGAGAAAAGCCGCGCTGCTGCATTTCGCCTCCCGCCGCGCCCTGGACATCGAGGGCCTGGGCGACAAGCTCGTCGAGCAGCTCGTCGATGCGGGCTTGGTGCGGACACCGGCGGACCTCTACACCCTGGGCATCGCGAAGCTGGCGGCGCTCGAGCGCATGGCGGAGAAATCCGCGGCCAACGTGCAGGCGGCCATCGAGAAGAGCAAGGCGACCACGCTCGCGCGATTCGTCTTCGGCCTGGGCATCCGCCACGTGGGCGAGGTGACGGCCAAGGATCTTGCGGCCCACTTCGGCACGCTGGATGCCCTGATGGCGGCGGATGCGGCGCAGCTGCAGGAGGCGCCGGACGTCGGCCCCGTCGTGGCCGAGTCCGTGGCGGGCTTCTTCGCCGAGGGGCACAACCGCGAGGGCATCGAGATGCTGCGGGCGGCGGGCGTGCATTGGACCGAAGGCGAAGCGCGCCGCGCGGCTGCCGGCGCCTTCGCGGGTAAAATCGTGGTGCTGACCGGCACGCTCGCGGCGATGTCCCGCGACGAGGCGAAGGAGCGCATCGAGGCCGCGGGCGGCAAGGTCACCGGCTCGGTATCGAAGAAGACGCATTTCGTGGTGGCCGGCGAAGAGGCCGGCTCCAAGCTCGACAAGGCCCGGGAGCTGGGCGTCGAGGTGCTCGACGAACCCGCCTTCCTCGCGAGGCTGGGCGGCGCCCGCGGGGCGCCGGACACATAACGATCCAAAGGAGCGCGCATGCCCACCCGGAAAGTCACCAAGGCCGTCTTCCCCGTCGCGGGCCTCGGCACGCGATTCCTGCCGGCGACGAAGGCCTCGCCCAAGGAGATGCTGCCCATCGTCGACAAGCCCCTCATCCAGTACGCGGTGGAGGAGGCGGTCGCCGCCGGCATCACGGACCTCATCTTCATCACCGGGCGCGGCAAGCGCGCCATCGAGGACCATTTCGACAAGGCCTACGAGCTCGAGGCCGAGCTGGCCGCGGCCGGCAAGGTGAAGCTCCTCAAGCAGGTGCGCGGTCTCCTGCCCGCCGGCATCAACTGCGTCTACATCCGCCAGGGCGAAGCCCTCGGCCTGGGCCACGCCGTGTTGTGCGCGCGCCAGCTCGTGGGCGACGAACCGTTCGCCGTCATCCTCGCCGATGACCTCATCGACGCGACGGTGCCTGTCCTCAAGCAGATGACGGACCTGCAGGCGAAGCACGGGGGCAGCGTCGTCGCCGTGCAGAACGTGCCGCGCGAGGACACGGCTTCCTACGGCATCGCCTCCACGAAGCCCGCCAAGGGGCGCCTCGCGCGCATGACCGGGATCGTCGAGAAGCCGAAGCCCCAGGATGCGCCTTCCACCCTGGGCGTCGTGGGCCGCTACGTGCTCTCGCCGCGCATCTTCGACCTGCTCGCCCGCACGCAGCCCGGCGCGGGTCGGGAGATCCAGCTCACGGATGCCATCGAGCGGCTGCTTCGCGAGGAGGCCGTGCACGCCTACGAGTTCGAGGGCCGGCGCTACGACTGCGGCTCCAAGATCGGCTATCTCGAGGCCACCGTCGACTTCGCCCTCAAGCACGACGAGGTCGCCGCGGAGTTCCGCGACTACCTGGCTCGCGTGACGCAGGCCGGCGGGCGCGCGACGTGACCCGGGAGAGGGCCGAGCGCATCCTCGAGGGGGCCGAACTCGTCCATTCGGCCGAGACCGTCTCCCGCGCCGTCGACCGGATGGCCGTGGAGATCACGCAGGCCCTGCGCGACGAATTCCCGATGGTCCTCGCCATCATGGGCGGCGCCGCGGTCTTCACCGGCCAGCTCCTGCCGAAACTCGCTTTCCCGCTGGAATTCGGCGCCATCGAGGTCACCCGCTACGCCAACGGCACCTCGGGGCGCGAGATCGAATGGCGCCTCGCGCCGCGCGAGAACGTGGCCGGCCGCACCGTGCTCGTGGTCGACGACATCCTGGACGAGGGCATCACGCTCGCGGCGGTGCGAGACAAGCTCCTCGCGCAGGGCGCGAAGCGCGTCCTCGCCGCGGTGTTCGCGGACAAGGCCCTCGGCCGCGAGAAGCCCGTCGCCGCGGATTTCGTCGGCGTGAGCGTGCCCGACCGCTACGTCTTCGGCTTCGGCATGGACGCCTACGGACTCTGGCGCAACCTGCCCGCCATCTACGCCCTCAAGGACTGAACGCCATGCTCGCCATCCTGGGCGGCTCCGGCCTCACGGAGTTCGCCACCCTGCGGATCGATCGCAAGCAGATCGTGCGCACGCCCTTCGGCGAGCCCTCCGGGCCGCTCACCTACGGCCACGTGGGCGAGACGGAAGTCGTCTTCCTCGCGCGCCACGGCTACGGCCACACGCTCGCGCCGCACGAGATCAACTACCGGGCCAACCTCTGGGCGCTGCATTCGCGTGGCGTGAAGCGGGTGCTCTCCGTCTGCACGGTCGGCGGTATCACCGCGGAGTTCACGGCGGGCGCGATCGCCGTGCCCGACCAGATCATCGACTACACCTGGGGCCGCAAGAGCACCTTCTTCGAGGGCGCCGAGCAGCCGGTCGTGCACGTGGACTTCACGCACCCCTACGACGAGCCGACGCGTGAACTCCTGCTCGCCGCCGCGCAGGAAGCCGGCGAAAGCGTCGTGCCGCGCGGCACCTACGCGGCCGTGCAGGGGCCGCGGCTCGAGACCGCCGCCGAGGTGAACCGGCTCGACCGCGACGGCGCCCATCTCGTGGGCATGACCGGCATGCCGGAGGCGGCCCTCGCGCGGGAACTCGGACTCGCCTACGCGGCCCTCGCCGTCGTCGCCAACCCGGCGGCCGGGCGCGCGGGCAGCCGCGAGGCCATTTCGCTCGAGAAGATCGGGCAGGTCGTCGATGTCGCGATGGGGCGGGTGCGCCGCATCATCGAGAAAGCGGTGGTGCGCCATGGCGGTTCGTGAAGTGCTTCGCATGGGCCACCCGGTGCTCGCGCAGGTGGCGCAGCCCGTGGAGGACTTCGGCCCCGAGCTCGAGGCCCTGCTCGCGGACATGAAGGACACGATGGCGGCCGAGGACGGCGCGGGTCTCGCGGCGCCGCAGATCGGCGTGAGCCGGCGCGTGGTGATCTTCGGCGTGGCGAAGAACCCGCGTTACCCCGATGCCGAGGAGGTGCCATTCACCGTCCTGGTGAATCCCGTCATCACCTTCCTTTCCCAGGAGGGCGAGGACGGCTGGGAGGGCTGTCTTTCGGTGCCGGGCCTTCGCGGCGTCGTGCGCCGCTGCGTCAAGCTGCGCTACACCGGCTTCGACGAGAAGGGCCGGCCGATCGACCGCGTGGCCGAGGGCTTCCACGCGCGCGTCGTCCAGCACGAGTGCGACCACCTCGACGGAATTCTCTATCCGATGCGCATGCATGACATGAGCCTCTTCGGCTTCACCGACGTGCTTTTTCCCGACATGGACCCCCGACAGGAGGATTGACATGAACGACGCCGCACCCGCCCGCGACCCCGAGGGCAACACCCGCATCGTGCACATCCTCTACATCCTGCACGGGCTCGCCCCGTTCACGATGTGGCTCCTCGCGGTGGTGGCCATCATCATCGGGATGGTCAAGAAGAGCGACCTCCAGGGAACCGTGCTCGCCTCGCACGTCTCCTGGCTCTCGCGCACCTTCTGGTGGGGCCTGCTGTGGATCGTCATCTGCACGGTGCTCACCTTCCTCTTCATCATCTCCATCATCTTGGCCATCCTGTACTGGCTGCCCTTCACCGTCCTCTTCATCTGGTACCCGTATCGCGTCATCAAGGGGTGGCTCAAGCTCAACGACGGCCTCGCCATCGCCTGACCCCCGTATCCCATCCCCAACGCCCAAGGAATACGCATGAAGACGCGCGCCGCGGTGGCCTTCAAGGCCGGAGAGCCCCTTTGCATCGAGACGGTCGACCTCGCGGGCCCCGGCCCGGGCGAGGTGCTCGTGGAGATCAAGGCCACCGGCCTGTGCCACACCGACGAGTTCACGCGCTCCGGCGCCGACCCGGAGGGCATCTTCCCGGCCATCCTGGGTCATGAGGGCGCCGGAATCGTCGTCGACGTGGGGCCGGGCGTCACCAGCGTGAAAAAGGGCGACCACGTCATCCCGCTCTACACGCCGGAATGCCGCCAGTGCAAGTCGTGCCTGTCGCGCAAGACCAACCTGTGCACCGCCATCCGCGCGACGCAGGGCAAGGGCGTGATGCCCGACGGCAAGAGCCGCTTCTCGCTCGCCGGCGAGCCGGTCTACCACTACATGGGCTGCTCCACCTTTTCCAACTTCACCGTGCTGCCCGAGATCGCCGTGGCGAAGATCCGCGAGGACGCGCCTTTCGACAAGGTCTGCTACATCGGCTGCGGCGTGACGACGGGCATCGGCGCCGTCATCAACACGGCGAAGGTCGAGCCGGGCGCCAACGTCGTCGTTTTCGGCCTGGGCGGCATCGGGCTCAACGTGATCCAGGGGGCGCGCCTGGTCGGCGCCAACAAGATCATCGGCGTGGACCTGAACCCGGCCAGGAAGCCCCTCGCCGAGAAATTCGGCATGACGCATTTCGTGAACCCGAAGGAGGTGGGGGGCGATCTCGTCGCGCACCTGGTGGCGCTCACGGACGGCGGCGCGGATTACAGCTTCGAATGCGTGGGCAACGTCGACCTCATGCGCCAGGCGCTCGAGTGCACGCACCGCGGCTGGGGCGTGTCGGTCATCATCGGCGTGGCGGGCGCGGGGCAGGAGATCAAGACGCGTCCCTTCCAGCTCGTCACCGGCCGCATCTGGAAGGGCACGGCCTTCGGCGGCGCCCGCGGTCGCACCGACGTGCCGAAGATCGTCGACTGGTACATGGACGGCAAGATCGACATCGATTCGCTCATCACCCACGTGATGCCCCTGGAGGACATCAACAAGGGCTTCGACCTCATGCACAAGGGCGAGTCGATCCGAAGCGTCGTGGTGTACTGAGGTGGCGGATCTCGAGATCCTCTCCGAGCAGGCCTGCTGGGACGGCATCCAGGGCTTCTACCGGCACGCCTCGCGCGAATGCGCCGGCCCGATGCGCTTCTCCGTCTACCGCCCGCCGCAGGCCGCGAACGGCCCGGTGCCCGTCCTCTACTACCTGGCGGGCCTCACCTGCACGGAAGAGACGTTCATGATCAAGGCAGGCGCGCAGCGGCTGGCCGCGCGCCTCGGTCTCATGCTGGTCGCCCCGGACACGAGCCCGCGCGAGCCCCGCTTCCCGGGCGATGACCAGGACTGGGACTTCGGCCTGGGCGCCGGGTTCTACGTGGACGCCACCGAGGCGCCCTGGTCCGCGAACTACCGCATGCACGCCTACGTGACGCGGGAACTGCCGGAGGTGATCGCGGCGAATTTCCCGGGGGACATCACGCGGCAGGGCATATTCGGCCATTCCATGGGCGGCCACGGGGCGCTGGTGAGCGCCTTCCGAAACCCCGATCTCTACCGCAGCGTCTCGGCGATCGCGCCCATCGTGGCCCCGACGCAGGTGCCGTGGGGCCGCAAGGCCTTCGCAGGCTACCTGGGCGCGGACGAAGCGGCCTGGCGGGGATGGGATGCCTGCGAACTCGTGAAGACGACCGCGTTCGCGGCGCCTGTCCTCGTGGACCAGGGCGAGGCGGACAAGTTTCTCGACGTGCAGCTCCAGCCCGAACGGCTGGTGGCGGCGAGCGAAGGCACCGGCGTTCGCGTGCAGGTGCGGCGCCATCCCGGCTACGACCACAGCTACTGGTTCATCCAGTCGGTCGTGGCCGACCACCTGCGCCACCACGCCCGCGGCCTCGGCCTCGCGCGGCGGGGCGAGCCGGCCGAATAGCACCCCCGGAAAGAAAGCGAGAACGCCATGCGCAAGCCCAACCTGCTGGTCATCCTGGTCGACGACCTTCGCCACGACGAATTCGGCGCCGGCGGCCACCCCTACATGCTCACGCCGAACATCGACCGCATCGCGCACGAAGGCGCGATGTTCACGCGCGCCTTCCACACGACGCCGATCTGCTCGCCCAACCGCGCCTCGATCGTGAGCGGCCAGTACGCGAGCCGCCACGGGATCATCGACAACGTCGCGCGCGACGCGATGAGCCATCGGCTGCCGAACTACCACCTCGAGCTGCAGCGCCTGGGCTACGAGACCGCGCACATCGGCAAGTGGCACATGGGCAACGACGGCATGCCGCGGCCCGGCTACGACACCTGGGTGAGCTACGACGGCCACGGCAAGCTCATGGACCCGACGCTCAACCACGACGGCAAGTACAAGTCGCACAAGGGCTACATCACGGACATCATGAACGACCTGGCGGTCGGGTTCCTCGAGAAGAAGCGCACGAAGCCCTTCTCGCTCTTCTTCGCGCACAAGGCCGTGCACCCGGACGCGGAGCAGGCCGCGGACGGCACGCTCAACATTTCCGCGCAGGGCGGCTACGTGCTCCCGCCGCGTCACGAGAACCTCTACAAGGGCAAGCGTTTCCCGAAGTCGCCCAACATGCTCACGCCGGCCGAGGTGGTGAAGATGAAACCCGCGTGGAAGGAGTGCTTCGACCTGAAGCGCGGCAAGCCCGCGCGCAAGGTGCTCGACGCGCTGCAGGCCGGCACCCAGGAGGAGATCCGCCGGCGCGCGGCCATGATGGCCTCGGTGGACGAGGGCGTCGGCCGCCTGCTCGCCACGCTCGAGGCGCAGGGGCAGCTCGACAACACGTGCATCGTCTTCCTGGGCGACAACGGCTACTTCTTCGGCGAGCACGGCCTGGGGCCGGAGCGCCGCTTCGCCTACGAGGACGGCATCCGCTCGCCCTTCTGCGTGCGCTTCCCGCCCCTGGTGAAGGCCGGCATCACGCGCGACGCCCTGGTCATCTGCCAGGACATCGCGCCCACGTTCATCGAGCTGGCGGGCGGCAAGCCCGGCCCCCAGATCCAGGGCAAGTCGATGCTGCCGCTCTTCCGCTCGGCCCGCGGGAAGACGCGCGAGAGCTTCCTGGTGGAGTACTGGGCCGAGAACGCCATGCCCTGGCTCGTGGGCATGACCTACAAGGCCGTCCGCACGGACCGCTACAAGTACATCCACTGGGTGAACCGCGCGAGGAACGGCGAACTCGACGAGCTCTACGATCTCGAGAAGGACCCGTGGGAGCTCAAGAACCTCGCGGGGGCCGCGAAGTACGCGCCCGTGAAGGCGAAGCTGCAGAAGAAGCTGCGCGGCCTCGTCGCCGAGGCCCTGGGGCTCTGAGCGGGCCTCAGTCGGCCTTCGCGCCGGAGGCCTTCACGATCGGCACCCACTTCGCGAGATCGTCCGCGATGATCTTCGCGAACTGCGCGGGCGTGAGCGGCGGGGAGATCTCGAAGCCCTGCTGGCCGAGCTTCTCGCGGATGGCGGGGTCCGCCAGCACCTTCTGGATCTCGGCCTGGAGCTTCTGCACGATCTCCGGCGGCGTGCCGGCGCGCGCCACGAAGCCGAACCACGTGTTCACCTCGTAGCCCTTCACGCCCATCTCGTCGAGCGTGGGCACGTCGGGCAGCAGCGGCGAGCGCGTGCGACTCGTGACGGCGAGGGGCTTCAGGCGTTTGTCCTTGATCTGGCTGATCACCGTCGGCGTGTTGAAGAAACCCATCGACACCTCGCCGGACATCACGGCGACGATGCCCTGCGGTGCGCCCTTGTAGGGAACGTGCACCAGGTCGGTGCCGGTCATCTGGCCGAAGAGGACGCCGGACAGATGATGGCTGGTGCCGCTGCCGCCGGAGGAAAAGGTGAGCGTGCCGGGCTTCGCCTTGGCGGCCGCCACGACCTCGAGCGGCTTCGAGGCCGGGTTCGCGGGGTTCACGATCATGACGTTCGAGACGCCGCCCACGAACGCGACGGGCTGGAAGTCCTTGAGCGAATCGTAGCCCGGGGTCGCGTAGAGCGCCTGGTTGAACACCAGCGTGCCCTGCGAGGCGAAGCTGATCGTGTAGCCGTCGGGCTGTGAGCGCGCCACCTCCGCCATGGCGATGGTGCCGCCCGCGCCGGTCTTGTTCTCCACGACGATCGCCTGCCCGAGGGACTTCGTGAGTTCCGCGCCGACGGTGCGCGAGATGATGTCCGCCGTGCTGCCGGCGGCGAGCGGCACGATGAGGCGGATCGACTTGGCGGGATAGCCCTGGGCCAGCGCCGAACCGGCGGCGAGCAGGGGCAGGGCGGCGAGGGCGGTGACGAGGGCGCGGCGGGCGGTCTTCATGGCGGGCTCCGGGGTGGGGATGCGAAGGCTTCAAGCAAACAGCGAACCAGCGACCTTCATTCTGCCCTCAAGCGGCGAGGAGCGCCTCGAGTTCCGCGACCAGCGCGGCGCGGCCTTCCTCGGTGGCGAGTACCGCGCCGGTGAGCTCGAAGGTGTCCTCGGCCCGGGCGCCCAGCGTGGTGATGCGGGCGTCGTCGAGGTTGAGCCCGTGCCTCACGAAGACGCGGGCGGCCGCCGAGAGCAGTCCCGGCCTGTCGCCGCCGCTCATGAAGAGCTGCCAGCCCTCGCCGCGGCGGTGCTTCACCAGCGAGACCTTGGGCTTCACCGGGAAGTGCTTCGCCCAGCGGGAGACGCGGCCGGGCTTGGGCTCCTCGAGAGGTGCCTCGGGCGCGAGCCGGTCGGGCAACCGTTTCTCGATCGCGTCGATGAGGTCGCGGTGATGCTCGCCGGCGCGGGCCCGCGAGAGCACCTGGAAGCTGTCGAGCGCGTAGCCGTGATTCGTGGTGTAGATCTTGGCCGCGGCGATGTCGAACTGCAGCCGCTCGAAGAAGCCCGTGATGCGCGCGAAGAGGCCGGGCTGGTCGTGGGCATAGACGAGCACCTGCAGGCCCTCGCCCACGGGCGACAGGCGCGCGCGCACCACGGCCGCCTCCGGCGTGTGGCGAAGGCACAGCGTGCGCGTGTGCCAGGCGATCTCGCCGGCCTCGAAGCGCTGGAAGTAGTCCTCGCCCAGCTGCTTCCACAGGGCATCGTGGGCACACGGGTCCGCGATGTAGTGGGCGAGGCTCTTGAGCGCCTCGGCCTTCTTCGCCTCGATCGCGCGCGCCGCGTAGGCCGTGTCGCCGCGAAGGATTCGGCGCGTGGAGCGGAAGAGGTCCTCGAGCAGCTTGCCCTTCCACGCGTTCCACACCTTGGGGCTCGTGCCGCGCACGTCGGCCACGGTGAGGATGTAGAGCGCGGTGAGGGTGCGCTCGTCCTTCACGAGCGTGGCGAAATCGCTGATCACCTCGGGGTCGGAGAGGTCCTGCTTCTGCGCCGTCGCCGACATGACGAGGTGGTGCTCGACCAGCCACGCGACCAGGCGGGCGTCGGCCTTCTTCAGGCCGTGGCCGCGGCAGAAGCGCTCGGCGTCGCGGGCTCCGAGCGCCGAGTGGTCGCCGCCGCGCCCCTTGGCGATGTCGTGGAAGAGCGCGGCGAGATAGAGGATCTCCTGCGTGTCGAATTCCTGCATCAGGCTCGACAGGAACGGGTACTCGTGGTCGAAGCGCGGGATCGCGAAGCGCCGCAGGTTGCGCACCACCATCAGGGTGTGTTCGTCCACGGTGTAGACGTGGAAGAGGTCGTGCTGCATCTGCCCGGTGATTCGCCCGAAGGCCGGGATGTAGCGGCCCAGCACGCCGTAGCGGCTCATGCGGCGCAGGGTCCAGGTGAGGCGGTCGCCGCGGATGATCTCGAGGAAGCGCCGCTTGTTCGCCGGGTCGTCGCGGAAGGCCTTGTCGATGCGGGGCAGCGCGCGCGAGATGGCGCGCAGGGCGCCGGCCGAGAGGTTCGCGATGCCGCGGTCGGCCTGGAGCCGCTTGAAGGCCTCGAGCATCTTGCCCGGCTCGCGCTCGAAGAGCGTGGGGTCGCGAAGGCCCAGCGTGTAGTCGACCAGCTGGAAGTCGTCGTCGAGGACGCGGAACTTGCGCTCCTCGCGGGGCACGATGCGCGCGTAGAGGTTCGCGAGCAGGATCTGGTTGAATCGCCAGATGGCCTTGGCCGCGAGGTAGTAGCGGCGCATGAGCAGGTCCGGGGCCGCCAGGGACTTCGTGCCCTCGAGCTTCAGCTGCCGCGCGAGCTCGATCTGGTGGTCGAAGACGACGCGGTCCTCGCGCCGCCCCGCCAGCTGGTGCAGGCGCACGCGCAGGTCCTGCAGCACGCGCTCGTGCTTGCCGATGTCAGCGGCCTCGCGGGGCGTGATGATCTCGTGCTGCGCGAGCTCTGCCCAGTTGCGTCCGAGCCCGGCGGCGCGCGCGAGCCAGAGGACCGTCTGCAGGTCCCTGAGGCCCCCGGGGCTTTCCTTGATGTTGGGCTCGAGGTTGTACGCGGCTTCCTGGAAGCGGTCGTGCCGGCGGCGCTGCTCCTCCACCTTGGCGCGGAAGAAGTCGCGCACGCTGCGGCGCCTGGCGAGGCGCACCTCGAGCTCGGCGACGAGGGCCGCGTTGCCGCTCACGAGCCGCGCCTCGAGCAGGCTCGTGTCCACGGTGACGTCCTTGCCGGCCTCCTCGACGCATTCCGACAGGGTGCGCACGCTGTGGCCGGGGTCGAGGCCGCAGTCCCACAGCAATCCCACGAAGCGTTCCATGTCCGCGTCGGGGGTGCGGCCGTCCGGCAGCAGCACGAGCACGTCGACGTCCGAGTGCGGGTAGAGGGCGCCGCGGCCGTAGCCGCCGACCGCCACGAGGGCCGCCTCGCGATCGCCCACGCAGGCATTCCAGAGCCGGGCGAGGAGCGCATCGACGCGCGCGGCCTGGGCCGCGAGCAGGCGCGCCGGCTCGGGGCGCTTGAGGTAGCGGGTCTTGAGCTCCTCGCGGCGGGCCTTCAGCCAGCGGCGGGCGTCGGCGGGGTCGCGCTCGGGGGGCGGGGCGGGGGGGCGTCGGGCGGCGGGCGCCGTCGCGCTCATCGAGGCGCTACGACGCGGCCGCGAGAGCGTTCGCCGGCTTCACGAACGCGGGAACGGCGGGCATGCCGGGCGAGACGGTGAGGACCTCGAAGCCGTCCGCCGTCACGAGGACCGTGTGCTCCCACTGGGCGGAAAGCGAGTGGTCGGCGGTGACCACCGTCCAGCCGTCGCCGAGCATGCGGATGTCGCGCTTGCCGGCGTTCACCATCGGCTCGATCGTGAAGATCATGCCTTGTTCGATGCGGATGCCCTGGCCCGGGCGGCCGTAATGGACCACCTGCGGTTCCTCGTGGAAGCGCTGGCCGATGCCGTGGCCGCAGAATTCGCGCACGATGGTGAAGCCGTTGGCTTCCGCATGGCGCTGCACCGCGTGGCCGATGTCGCCGAGCGTGGCGCCGGGGCGCACCTGCGCGATGCCCTTCCACATGCACTCGTAGGTGACGTCGCACAGGCGCTTGGCCTGGATCGACGGCTCGCCCACGCAGAACATGCGGCTCGTGTCGCCGTGCCAGCCGTCCTTGATGACGGTGATGTCGAGGTTGACGATGTCCCCGTGCTTCAGGACCTTGTCGCCGGGCACCCCGTGGCAGACCTGGTGGTTCACCGAGGTGCAGATCGACTTCGGGTAAGGGCGGTGGCCCGGGGGGGCGTAGTTGAGCGGCGCCGGGATGGTTTTCTGCACGTCGACCATGTAGTCGTGGCAGAGCTTGTCCAGCTGCCCCGTCGTCACGCCGGGCTTGACGTGCGGCGTGATGAAGTCGAGCACCTCGGCGGCGAGGCGGCCGGCGACGCGCATCTTGTCGGCTTCGGCGGGGGTCTTGGGCTGGATGGCCACGGAAAAGGGGGCTTTCATGGGCAAATGGCGATTATAGCGGCAGGTGGGGCCGCGCCTCGCAAATCCAAGCGTTCGGATGCGATCGGTGCCGGCAAGGTTGGGATTGGGATGGCAATTCCTGGGCGGGCGAAGCGTGGCCCCGGGATGGGTCCCGGAAATCCCGCCTGGCCAACACACGGCTACGGCTGGATTTCCACCCATCCAAGAGAGCGGGCCGCTGGCGCTCTCCGCTCCCGGGGCCGCCCGCCAAGGAATTGCCATCCCAATCCCAACCTTCCCGGCCCGCGGTGCGAGCGTCTGCGACTTGGCGGGCAGGACGGGGCCGGCGCATGCGGGCCACGCTTATCGCCTTGCCCATGAAGGGAGGGGGTGGGAGGGTGGATCGGATTCCCGTTCCTTGGCGGGCGGCACCGGGGCCGGAGAGCGAAGCGCCCCGGCCTCCTGGGTGGGTGGAATAAGGGCCGCAGTCGCGGGGGTCCCCAACTTGTTGGGGTGGGACCGGTGACAAGGCCCTTTTTCCGGGACCCGCCCCGGTGCCACGCTTCGCCCGCCCAGGAGCCCGGATGAAGTTCCCCTCCTCCCCCCGGCTTCCCTGCTGCCGCCTCACCGAGCCGCACCCGAACTGTTTGATAAACAGGCCCTTTTCCCGCTATAATCGCGGTCTGTCCAGGAGTTTCCTCGGGCAAATACGCACCCTCGCACTATTAAGGTCCTGGCCGCCGGCCGGGTTCGCGAGGGGAGGCCAACCTTAAGCCAAGGAGTATCAAAGATGTCCATCACCATGCGCCAGATGCTGGAGGCCGGGGTTCACTTCGGACACCAGACGCGTTACTGGAACCCGAAGATGTCCCCGTTCATCTTCGGCGCCCGCAACAAGATCCACATCATCAACCTCGAGAAGTCGCTTCCGATGTACCAGGAAGCGCTCAAGTTCGTGCGCACGCTCACGGCCAACAAGGGGCAGATCCTCTTCGTCGGCACCAAGCGCCAGGCGCGCGACATCGTCAAGGAAGAGGCGCAGCGCGCCGGCGCCCCCTACGTCGACTACCGCTGGCTCGGCGGCATGCTCACCAACTTCAAGACGGTGAAGCAGTCGATCAAGCGCCTGAAGGAAATGGACCAGATGGTCGCCGACGGTTCCGTCGAGAAGCTGACCAAGAAGGAAGGCCTCACCTTCGCGCGCGAGAAAGAGAAGCTCGAGCGCTCCCTGGGCGGCATCAAGGACATGGGCGGCGTTCCCGACGCGCTCTTCATCATCGACGTGGGCTTCCACAAGATCGCCGTCACGGAAGCCAAGAAGCTCGGCGTGCCCATCGTGGGCGTCGTCGACACGAACAACTCGCTGGACGGGGTGGACTACATCATCCCGGGCAACGACGACTCGACCCGCGCGATCCGCCTGTACGCCCGCGGCATCGCCGACGCGATCCTCGAGGGCCGCAGCCAGGTGATCACCGAGATGGTGGCGCCGGCCGCGACGGGCTCCGAGGAGTTCGTCGAGGTCGAGGACGCCGAGGAAGCGAAGGGCTGAACGGCCCGGCAATGAATCCCGCGATCGAGGGGCGCCAGGCGCCCCTTTTCGCATCCGCAATGCGACTGGAGTGAAGAAAATGGCTGAAATCACCGCGAGCATGGTGAAGGACCTGCGCGAGCTCACCGGGCTCGGCATGATGGAATGCAAGAAGGCCCTCGAGGAGGCGGCCGGCGACATCAAGAAGGCGGAGGAGCTCCTTCGCATCAAGAGCGGCGCCAAGGCCTCCAAGGCCGCCGCCCGCGTGGCCGCCGAAGGCGCCGTGGGCACCTACCTCTCGGCCGACGGCAAGCTCGCCGCCATGGTCGAGGTGAACTGCGAGACGGACTTCGTCGCGAAGAACCCGGATTTCGCCGCCTTCTCCAAGGCCCTGGCGGAACTGGTCGCCACCGGCAGCCCGGCCGACGTGGCCGCGCTCTCGGCCATGAAGCTCGGCGACAAGACGGTCGAGGAGACCCGCCAGGCGCTCGTGCAGAAGATCGGCGAGAACATCACCGTGCGCCGCTTCGAGCGCCAGCAGACCTCCCATCGCCTCGCGCAGTACGTGCACGGCGTGAAGATCGGCGTGACGGTCGAGTTCGACGGCCCCGAGTCGATCGGCAAGGACATCGCGATGCACATCGCCTTCGCCAAGCCGAAGTTCCTCTCGAAGGACCAGGTCTCCCCCGAGGTGATCGCCGGCGAGCGCACGATCATCGAGGCGCGCGCGAAGGAATCGGGCAAGCCCGCCGAGATCGTCGCGAAGATGGTGGACGGCGGCCTCGCCAAGTTCCTCGGCGAGATCACGCTGCTGGGCCAGCCCTTCGTGAAGGACGACAAGCTCACCGTCGAGAAGATGCTCGCCCAGGCCAAGGCCTCGGTCACCGGTTACAAGTTCCTGGTGGTCGGCGAGGGCATCGAGAAGAAGACGGCGGACTTCGCGGCCGAGGTGGCCGCCATGTCGAAGACCGCGGCCTGATCCCGCACATTGCCCCGACCCTTCCCGCGAAAATCACGATGACCGCTCCCGCGACCGCCTACTCGCGCATCCTGCTCAAGCTCTCCGGCGAAGCCCTCATGGGCGACGACGCCTTCGGCATCAACCGCGGCACGGTCGAGATGATCGTGGCGCAGGTGAAGGAGGTCGCGGACCTCGGGGTGCAGGTGGGCGTCGTCATCGGCGGCGGCAACATCTTCCGGGGCGTCTCGCTCGGCGCCGCGGGGATGGACCGCGCCACGGCCGACTACATGGGCATGCTCGCGACGGTGATCAACGCGCTCGCGCTGCAGGACGCCATGAACCGCGCCGGCCTGCCGGCGCGCGTGCAGTCGGCCCTCAACATCGAGCCGGTGTGCGAGCCCTACATCCGCGGCAAGGCCATGCGCTACCTCGAGGAAGGCAAGGTCGTGATCTTCGCGGCAGGCACCGGCAACCCGTTCTTCACGACCGACACCGCCGCCGCCCTGCGCGGACGCGAGATGGAAGCGCAGATCGTCCTCAAGGCCACGAAGGTCGACGGCGTCTACACCGCGGACCCGAACAAGGACCCGCGCGCCACCCGTTACGAGTCGATCACGTTCGACGAGGCGTTCGTGAAGAACCTGAAGGTGATGGACGCCACGGCGCTCGCGCTGTGCCGCGACCAGAAGCTTCCCATCAACGTGTTCTCGATCTTCAAGGTCGGTGCGCTCAGGCGCGTCGTCCTGGGGAACCCGAGGGCACGCTGGTCCACGCCTAGAGACGGAGATCCCATGGCTCTCGCAATCGCCGACATCAAGAAGCAGGCCGCCGAGAAGATGGCGAAGTCCATCGACACGCTCAAGCACGACCTCGCCAAGGTGCGCACCGGCCGCGCCCACGTGGGCCTGCTCGATCACCTGCGCGTCGACTACTACGGCACGGGCACGCCGATCAACCAGGTCGCGAACGTGACGCTGGTCGACGCCCGCACCATCGGCGTGCAGCCCTACGAGAAGAAGATGGTCCAGACGATCGAGCGCGCCATCCGCGATTCGGATCTGGGCGTGAACCCGGCCACGAGCGGCGACATGATCCGCGTGCCGATGCCCCCGCTCACCGAGGAGCGCCGCAAGGAGCTCACCAAGATCGTGAAGCACGAGGGCGAGGAGGCGAAGGTCGCCGTGCGCAACGTGCGCCGCGACGCGAACACGCACCTGAAGGACATGCTCAAGAAGCACGAGGTGTCCGAGGACGACGAGAAGCGCGCCCAGGACGAGGTGCAGAAGCTCACCGACAAGTCCGTGCAGGACATCGACAAGCTCGTCGCGGAGAAGGAAAAGGAACTGATGGCGCTCTAGCGCCCGCGGCCCCGCGAGGGGTCCGGCGCCGGCGCATTCGAAAAGGGAACTCGCGTGGCCGATTTCGAGAGCAGCACGCAAGGCATCCCCGCGGCGGACGACGTGCCCCGGCACGTGGCCATCGTGATGGACGGCAACGGCCGCTGGGCCAAGATGCGCTTCCTGCCGCGCGTGGCCGGCCACCGCCGGGGCGTCGAGGCCGTGCGCGAGGCCGTGAAGGCCTGCGCGGCGCGCGGCGTGCGCTACCTGACCCTGTTCGCGTTCTCGAGCGAGAACTGGCGCCGGCCTGAGGACGAGGTCTCGTTCCTCATGCAGCTCTTCCTGAAGGCCCTCGAGCAGGAAGTCGGCAAGCTCCACCAGAACGGCATCCGCTTCAAGGTGATCGGCGACCTCTCGCGCTTCGAGCCGGCCATCGTCGAGATGGTGGCGCGCGGCGAGGCGCTCACCGCGGCGAACACCGGGCTCACGCTCACCGTCGCCGCCAACTACGGCGGGCGCTGGGACATCC
The DNA here is from genome assembly GCA_016711875.1 of Betaproteobacteria bacterium. Classification (GTDB taxonomy): domain Bacteria; phylum Pseudomonadota; class Gammaproteobacteria; order Burkholderiales; family Usitatibacteraceae; genus FEB-7. Next base: position 303,165 of record JADJSD010000023.1, read on the forward strand.
TGCAGGCGGCCAACCGCTGCCGCGCGGAGGATCCCGCCGCCGAGATCACCGAGGAGCGACTCGCGCGCCACCTCTCGATGGCCTACGCGCCCGAGCCCGACCTCTTCATCCGCACCGGCGGCGAGGAGCGGGTCTCCAATTTCCTGCTCTGGCAACTCGCGTACACGGAATTCTTCTTCACGCCCGCGCTCTGGCCCGATTTCGACGGGGCCCTGCTGGACGAGGCCATCGCCTCCTACGGCGCCCGCGAGCGGCGTTTCGGGCGCACGAGCGAGCAGCTCGCCCGGGCCAAGGCGACCCCCCTGCCGAAGGCCGGCTAGGGGCGAGCCGGGCCCATGCTCAAGACGCGCGTCCTCACCGCGATCGTCATCCTGCCCGTCGTGCTCGGCCTGGCGTTCGCCGGCTCCGACCGGGCCTGGACGATCTTCGCGCTCGTGCTCGCCCTGCTCGCCGGCTGGGAATGGTCGCGCCTGTGCGGCTTCGGGCCGGTGGCGATGCTCGCTTACCAGGCCCTCGGTGCCGCGGTAGGCCTGGGCCTGGCGGGCCTCTGGCAGTTCGATCCGGCGCGCTTCTCGCCTGTCTCGCAGGCCGGTTACGTCATCGCGACGTACTTCTGGATCTTCGCCGTCCCCCTGTGGCTGCGCATGAAACTGCGCCCCTCGCCCTGGGTGCTGGGCCTCGCGGGCTGGATCGTCATCTGGCCCCTGTGGGCCGCCCTGGTGGAACTGCGCGCGGCGAGCCCGTGGGTTCTCCTCGCCATCACGGCGATCGTCTGGATCGCGGATGTCGCCGCCTACTTCGCCGGCCGGCGCTTCGGCAAGCGCAAGCTCGCCCCCGCCATCAGCCCGGGCAAGACCTGGGAGGGCGTCGCGGGCGCGCTCGCCGCGGTGCTCGCCTATGGCATCCTCCTCGACGTGCTGGCTTATTCGCGAGTCACCATCCTCTCGCCGTTCTTCGGCGCCTACGGCGGCGCGCTCGCCGTCCTCGCCATGCTCGCGCTCGTCGCCCTGTCGGTCCTGGGCGATCTCTTCGAGTCGTGGATGAAGCGCGGCGCGGGACGCAAGGACTCGAGCTCGCTCCTGCCGGGCCATGGCGGCGTGCTCGACCGCGTCGACGCGCTCACCTCCACGCTCCCGGTGGCGGCCCTCCTGGTGTCCTTCGTATGAAGCGCCTCGCGATCCTGGGCGCCACGGGCTCGATCGGCGAGAGCACGCTCGATGTCGTCGCCCGCCATCCGGACAAGTACGCGGTCACGGCCCTCGCCGCCCACGGCAGCGTGGAGAAGCTCGCGGCGCAGTGCGAACGCTTCCGGCCGCGCTACGCGGCCCTGGCCGATGCCGGCGCAGCCGAGCGGCTGGCGGCCGTTCTCAAGGCGAAGGGCCTCGAAACGGAAGTGCTCGGTGGCGCGCAGTCCCTCGAGCAGGTGGCCTGCGCGCCGGAAACGGATGCCGTGATGGCGGCTGTCGTCGGCGCGGCGGGCCTGCCCTCGACCATCGCCGCGGCGCGCGCCGGAAAGGACATCCTCCTCGCCAACAAGGAGGCGCTCGTCGTCTCCGGTTCACTCTTCCTGGGGGCCCTCGCGCAAGGCGGCGGGAGGCTCCTGCCCATCGACAGCGAGCATTCGGCCGTCTTCCAGTCGCTGCCGCGCGGGTTCACCTGCGGCCGGGCGGGCGAGGCGGAACTCGCGGGCGTGCGCCGGATCCTGCTCACGGCCTCCGGCGGGCCCTTCCTGGCGAAGCCACTCGCCGAGCTGGCGGGCGTCACGCCGGACGAGGCCTGCGCCCATCCCAACTGGGTCATGGGCCGCAAGATCTCCGTCGATTCCGCGACGATGATGAACAAGGGCCTCGAGGTGATCGAGGCCTTCTGGCTCTTCGGCGCGCCGATCGAGGCTCTCGAGATCGTGATCCACCCGCAAAGCGTCGTGCATTCGATGGTGGAGTACCGCGACGGATCGGTCATGGCGCAACTCGGCCGACCCGACATGCGAACGCCCATCGCCTGCGCGCTCGCCTGGCCCGATCGCATCGAGGCCGGTGTCGCCCCCATCGACTTCACGGCCCTGGCGAAGCTCGAGTTCGCCGCCGTGGACACGGGGCGTTTTCCCTGCGTGCGCCTGGCGTACGAGGCCCTCGCGCGGGGAGGCACCGCGCCCGCGATCCTCAACGCCGCCAACGAGGTCGCGGTGGAGGCGTTCCTCGCCGGGCGGCTCGGCTTCCCGGATATCGCCCGCGTGAACGAGAACGTCCTGGCCCGGATCGCTGTCGAACCCCTCGCTTCGCTCGATGCCGCCTGGCGCGCCGACCACACCGCGCGCGAGGCGGCCCGCGAAGAGGCTTCGCGCCTCGGCCCGCCGGCCCGCTGACCGGCCCTGTACTATCCGTCCATGTCCGGCGCATTCACCACCGTCCTCGCCTTCATCGTCACCGTGGGGCTCCTCGTGGTCGTCCACGAGTACGGCCACTACTTCGTCGCGCGCCTCGCCGGCGTGAAGGTGCTGCGTTTCTCCGTGGGCTTCGGTCGCGTCCTGTGGTCGCGTCGCACAGGGCCGGACCGGACCGAATGGGCCCTGTGCGCCGTGCCGCTGGGCGGCTACGTGAAGATGCTGGACACCCGGGAAGGCGACGTCCTCGAATCGGAGATGGGGAGGGCCTTCGACCGGCAGGCCGTGGGCAAGCGCATCGCGATCGTGCTCGCCGGCCCGGCCGCCAACTTCCTGGCCGCGTTCGTCCTCTATTGGGCGCTCTTCGTGACGGGCCTGCCGGGCATGAAGCCCGTCCTGGCCGAACCGCCCGCCGGCAGCGCCGCCCAGGCGGCGGGACTGTCGGATGGCGACGTCGTCCTGTCGGTGGGCGGAAACGCCGCGGGTTCCTGGACGGACGTGCGCTGGCTCCTGCTCAAGCAATCGGTGCGCGGTGGTTCCGTTGCGCTCGAACTGGAGGGCGCCACGGGCGGGCGAGCGACGCGCAGCCTCGACCTCTCGGGCCTTACGCCGGAGGACCTCGACAAGGATTTCCTCGCGAAGCTCGGCATGAAGCCCTACGTGCCGCGCGTGAGCCCCACGCTCGGCCGCGTGCAGCCCGGCGGCGCGGGCGAGCGGGCGGGGCTCCTGGCGGGCGACCGCGTGATCGCCGTGGACGGCATGCCGGTCGCGAGCTGGTCCGAGTTCACGGCCCGCGTGCGTGCCTCACCGGAGAAGCCGATCGCGCTCGACGTGGAACGCGCCGGCCAGCGCCTCGCCCTCAATGCCGTGCCCGAAGGGGCCGGGAAGACCACACCCAGGACGGGCCTGCTGCGCGTCGAGCCGGGCGCGGAGATGAAGGAAGCCTTCGAGCGGATGCAGACCACCGTGCGCCTAGGGCCCCTCGAGGCCGTTCCCCGTGCCGTGCACCGCGTGTGGGACCTCTCGGTCTTCAGCCTCGAGATGCTCGTGAAGATGGTCACGGGCCAGGTTTCCTGGAAGAACCTCTCCGGCCCGATCACCATCGCCGACTATGCCGGCCAGACCGCTTCGATGGGCTGGGTTTCGTTCGCCGGCTTCCTCGCCCTGGTGAGCGTGAGCCTGGGCATCCTCAACCTCCTGCCCGTCCCGCTGCTGGATGGGGGGCACCTGGTGTATTATTCGGTCGAGATCGTGACGGGCTCTCCCGTCTCGGATCGCACGCTGGAAATCGGCCAGCGCGTGGGACTCGCGATCCTGGCCGGACTCACTTTCTTCGCCCTCTACAACGACATCAACCGGCTCATCACGGGCTGATCTCCTGATGCCTTCCCGCCTCACCCGCCTCCGCCTCGCCGTCGCCTGCGCGCTCACCGCGAGCCTTCCGGCCCTCGCCATCCAGCCGTTCGTCGTGAAGGACATCCGCGTCGAGGGCGTCCAGCGCACCGAGGCGGGCACGGTCTTCTCCTACCTGCCGGTCAAGGTGGGCGAGCGCATCGACGACGACAAGGCCTCGGCCGCCATCAAGGCCCTCTACGCCACGGGTTTCTACTCCGACGTGCGCCTGGAGGCCGACGGGGACGTGCTCATCGTCTTCGTGCAGGAGCGTCCCGCCATCGCCCAGATCGACATCGAGGGCGCCAAGGAATTCTCCAAGGACAACCTGAAGGACGGCCTCAAGCAGGCCGGCATCCAGGAATCCAAGATCTTCGACAAGTCGATCCTCGATCGCGCGGAGAAGGAGCTGAAGCGCCAGTACACCTCGCGCGGCTTCTACGCCTCCAAGATCACGATCACGGTGACGCCGCTGGAGCGAAACCGCGTCGCCCTCAAGTTCGACATCGAGGAAGGCGAGATCACGCGCATCGCCGACATCAACATCATCGGCGCGAAGGACTACACCGAGAAGCAGCTCCTCAAGGAGATGCAGCTCACCACGCCGGGCTGGCTCACCTGGTTCACGAAGGACGACCAGTACTCCAAGCAGAAGCTCACGGCGGACCTCGAGTCGCTGCGCTCCTGGTACCTGAACCGCGGCTACCTCGAGTTCAACATCGACTCGACGCAGGTGTCGATCACCCCGGACCGCGAGAAGATCTACATCACCATCGCGATCACCGAGGGCCCGGTCTACAAGATGGGCGACATCAAGTTCGCCGGCGAGCTGATCGTGGCCGAGAGCGAGCTGCGAAGCTTAGTCTCGCTCAGGAGCGGCGACACCTTCTCGCGCGAGAAGGTCGTCGACAGCGTGAAGCGCGTGACGGACCGCCTGGGCAACGACGGCTATTCCTTCGCCAACGTGAACCCCGTGCCGGACCTGGACCGCGACAAGCGCGTGGCGAGCTTCACGATGCTCGTCGACCCGGGCCGGCGCGTGTACGTGCGCCGCGTGAACGTCGTGGGCAACTCCAAGACGAAGGACGAGGTCGTCCGCCGCGAGCTTCGCCAGCTCGAATCCTCGTGGTACTCGCTCGACCGCATCGCGCGCTCCAAGGAGCGCCTGCAGCGCACCGGCTTCTTCTCCGACGTGAACATCGAGACGCCCGCCGTCCCGGGCACGCAGGACCAGGTCGACGTGAACATCACCGTCACCGAGCGCAACACGGGCAGCCTCAACTTCGGCGTGGGCTATTCCCAGGCCGACAACCTCACCCTGCAGGCCTCGATCTCCCAGGGCAACATCTTCGGCTCGGGCAACCAGCTCGCGTTCCAGGTGAACAGCGGCTCGGTGAACAAGATCTACAGCCTCTCGTACGTGAACCCGTACTGGACGCCGGACGGCGTCTCCCTGGGTTGGGACCTCTATCGCCGCGACGTGGACACGGAGTCCCTTTCGGTCTCGACCTACAAGACGACGACGACGGGCCTGGGTGCCACCTTCGGCATCCCGCTCACGGAGTTCGACACGATCCGCCTGGGCCTCGCCGGCGAGCGCACCGAACTGCAGCTCGATCCGTCGGTCTCCCCGCCGCGCTACCTGGACTTCGTGAACCAGTTCGGCGAGATCACGAACACGCTGCGCACCACCATCGGCTACGCCCGCGACACGCGCGACAGCCTCGTCTACCCGACCAAGGGGCGCCTCACGGACATCGGGCTGGAGGTCGGCATCCCGCCGGGCGACCTGCAGTACTACCGGCTCTCGCTGCAGCAGCAGTTCCTGTGGACGTTCGAACGCCTGCCCTGGCTCACGTTCCTGGTGAACGGCGAACTCGGCTACGCGGACGGCTACGGCGGCAAGCCGCTGCCGTTCTTCAAGAACTTCTACGCCGGCGGCGTGGGCTCCGTCCGCGCCTTCGAGACGGCTTCGCTCGGCCCGCGCGACATCAACGGTGACGTGCTGGGCGGCGACCGCCGCGCGGTCGGCAACCTCGAGGTCCTCTTCCCGATGCCGGGCAACAAGGACAAGAGCGTGCGCCTGTCGGCCTTCCTCGACGCGGGCAACGTCTGGGGGGTCGGCCAGAAGGTGAGCGCCTCGGACATCCGCGCGGCCGTCGGCCTCGCCGTGAGCTGGGATTCCCCGGTAGGCCCGCTCAAGTTCTCCTACGGCCAGCCCATCAAGAGCCAGGACGGCGACAAGATCGAGCGGTTCCAGTTCCAGCTCGGCCGGATCTTCTAGCCGCGGCGAGGGAGGACGACGATGAATTGGCGAATCGGCATCGCGGCCGCGCTCACGGTCCTCGGCGCGCAGTCGGCCCAGGCACAGGCGCTCAAGATCGGGTTCGTCAACACCGAGCGCGTGTTCCGCGAGGCGGGGCCGGCCAAGCGCGCCCAGCAGAAGCTCGAGCGTGAGTTCGCCGCCCGCAACGCGGAGCTCGCCAAGTTCGAGAAGCAGGGCCGCGACCTGCAGGTCGAGCTCGAGAAGGACAGCGTCACGCTCCCCGAGGCCCAGCGCCGCGAAAAGGAGCGCATCCTCGCGGACGTGAGCCGCAACTTCCAGCGCCTGCAGCGCGAGATCCGCGAGGACCTGAACCTGCGCCGCAACGAGGAACTCGCGCAAGTGCAGGAGCGCGCCACGCGCGCGATCAACCAGATCGCCGAGGCGGAAAAGTTCGACCTGGTCGTGCAGGAGGCCGTGTTCGCGAGCAGCCGCATCGACATCACGGACAAGGTCATCAAGGCGCTGGCCGACAAGTAGCCGGCGCCGGAGGAACAGCCCCTTGGCCACGCCGCGACTCACCCTTCGAGAGATCACCGAGCGACTCGGCGGCGAGGTCGTGGGCGAGGCGGACGCGCCCCTCTCCGGCATCGCCTCGCTCGACGACGCCGGTCCCGGGCAGCTCACCTTCCTCGCGAGCCCGAAGTTCCGCTCGCGGCTCGCCGGCACCCGCGCGGCCGCGGTCATCGTCGGCCCGAAGGACCGCGATGCGACGACGCTGCCGCGCATCGTCGCCGCCAACCCCTACGCCTACTACGCCCGCGCCGTCGCGCTGTTCCATCCGGCGAAGCCCGTCGTGGCGGGCATCCATCCGAGCGCCGTGGTCGATTCGTCGGCCCGCGTCGCCCCGAGCGCCTGCGTGGGCCCCTTCGCCGTGATCGAGGCCGGCGCCGCCGTGGGCGAGCGCGCGACGATCGGGGCGGGCTGCTACGTGGGCGAGGGCGCGGTCATCGGCGACGACACGTTCCTGCACCCGCGCGTCACGGTGTACCACGCCTGTGTCGTGGGCGCGCGAGGCATCCTGCATTCGGGCGCGGTGATCGGCGCGGACGGTTTCGGCATGGCGCCGGAGAACGGCGCCTGGGTGAAGATCCCCCAGGTGGGCCGCGCGGTTCTCGGCGACGACGTGGAGGTCGGCGCGAACACCACCATCGACCGGGGCGCGCTGGGCGACACGGTGGTCGAGGAAGGCGTGAAGCTCGACAACCAGATCCAGATCGCGCACAACTGCCGCGTCGGCGCGCACACCGTCATCGCGGGCTGCGCGGGCATCGCCGGCAGCACGACGATCGGGCGGCACTGCCTCATCGGCGGCGGCGTGGGCATCATCGGGCACCTGACGATCTGCGACGGCGTCACGGTGTCGGGCATGACGCTCGTCACCAAGTCGATCACCGCGCCCGGGACGTACACCTCGGGCGGTCCCTTCATGCCCCACGCCGAGTGGCTGCGCAACGCCGCTCACCTTCGCCACCTCGACCGCATCGCGCACGACGCGCGCGCCGCCTCACGCCAGGGAAAAGCCGATGGAACCGATGACGATTGAGGAAATCAAGCAGTACCTGCCCCACCGCTACCCGTTCCTGCTCATCGACCGCGTGCTCGAGTGGGAGGCGAACAAGCGCATCGTGGCGCTCAAGAACGTGTCCGCCAACGAACCCTTCTTTCAGGGGCATTTCCCGCACTACGCGGTGATGCCGGGCGTGCTCATCATCGAGGCGATGGCGCAGTCGGCCGCGATGCTCGGCCTTCTCTCGCTCGGACAGAAGGACGACGGCTCGAGCGTCTACTACTTCGTCGGCATCGACGGCGCGCGCTTCAAGCGCCCCGTGCGCCCCGGCGACCAGCTCGTCTTCGAGGTCGAGCAGCTGCGGCTCTCCCGCGGCATGGGCAAGTTCAAGGCCGTGGCGCGCGTGGGCGGGGACGTCGTCTCGGAGGCCGAGCTCCTGTGCGCCCTGCGTCCGGTCGCCGTGAAGCCGTGAGCGCGATCCACCCCACCGCCCTGGTCGATCCCCGCGCGAAGCTCGCGGCGGGCGTGCGCGTGGGCCCGTATTCGGTGATCGACGGCGACGTGGAGATCGGCGAGGGCACCACGATCGGCGCGCACTGCGTGGTCACGGGCCACACGGTCATCGGGCGCGAGAACCGCATCTTCCACTTCTGCTCGATCGGCGAGGCCAACCAGGACAAGAAGTACCAGGGCGAGCCCACGAGGCTCTCGATCGGCGACCGCAACACCATCCGCGAGTACTGCTCGCTCAACCGCGGCACGGCGCAGGACCGCGGCGAGACCACCGTCGGCAACGACAACTGGATCATGGCCTACTGCCATATCGCCCACGACTGCGTGGTCGGGAACCACACCGTGTTCGCCAACAACGCCACGCTCGCCGGCCATGTCTGGATCGGCGACCACACGGTGCTCGGCGGCTTCACCGGCGTGCACCAGTTCGTGCGCGTGGGCGCGCACGTGATGGCGGGGGTCTCCTCCGTGGTGCTGCAGGACGTGCCCACCTACGTCACGGTGGCCGGCCACCCCTGCGCGCCGCACGGCATCAACAGCGAGGGCCTCAAGCGCCGCGGCTTCACGCCGGATGCGATTGCAGCCATCAAGCGCGCCTACAAGACGCTCTACAAGTCGGGGCTCTCCTTCGCCGAGGCGAAGGCGGAGCTGGAAAGGCAGGCGGCCGAGTCGCCGGAGGTAAAGGCGCTCGCCGATTTCCTCGCCACCTCCACCCGCGGCATCGTCCGGTAGCCGTGCCAGGCGAACCCGGAAGCCCGGCATGACCCGTCGCGTCGTCCTCGTCGCGGGGGAAGCCTCGGGGGACCTGCTGGGCGCGGCGCTCATCCGGGCCGTGAAGGCGCGCCACCCCGACTGCCGGTTCGAGGGAATCTGCGGCCCCAAGATGCGCTCCGAGGGCGCCACGAGCTGGGAGCCGATGGAGAAGCTCTCGGTGCGCGGCTACGTCGAGGTCGTGAAAAGCCTGCCGGAGCTCCTGCGCATCCGCTCGCGGGTGGGCTCGCGCGTCATCGCGGAACGCCCGGATCTCTTCATCGGCATCGACGCCCCCGATTTCAACCTTGCCCTCGAGGCGCGGGTGAAACGCGCGGGCATCCCGGCGATCCACTATGTGAGCCCCTCAATCTGGGCATGGCGCGCCGAGCGGCTGCCGGCCATCGGCCGGTCCGTGGACCGCGTGCTCACGATCTTTCCCTTCGAGGCCGGGATCTACGAGAAGGCAGGCATCGCCGCCACCTACGTCGGGCACCCGCTCGCCGACCAGATCCCGCTCGACCCGGACCGCGAGGACGCCCGCGCGCAGCTTCGCCTGCCCCGCACGGTCCCCGCCATCGCGATGCTGCCGGGCAGCCGCATGAGCGAGCTCGAGTCCCACGCCGATCTCTACATCGAGACGGCGCAGCGCCTGGCGGCGACGCATCCCGGCGCGCGCTTCTTCGTGCCCCTCGCGACGCGCGAGACGCGCGACTACTTCGAATCGCGGCTCTACGCCCGCGAGGCGATGGGCCTCGAGCTCACCATCCTCTTCGGCCACGCGCGCCTCGCGCTCACGGCCGCCGACGTGGGACTCGTCGCGAGCGGCACCGCCACCCTCGAGGCGGCGCTCGCGCGCTGCCCCATGGTGATCACCTACCGCGTCCCGGGACTCACCTACCGCCTCATGATGCGAAAGGCGCTGCTCCCCTACGTGGGGCTGCCGAACGTCCTGGCCGGCGAGTTCATCGTGCCGGAGCTGCTCCAGGAGAATGCGACGGCGGAGAATCTCGAGCAGGCCCTGGGCAACTGGCTGGACCACAAGGGGGCCCGCGGGCAGCTGGAGGCGCGTTACCGCGAGATCCATGCGAGCCTTCGGCAAGGCAACGACGAGCGCGTCGCCGACGCGCTCGAACCGTATCTTCGAGACGGGGAATCCCGTGCCGCGACGCCGCTTGCCGGTGCCCGCGAACCCGCGATTGTGCGGGGTCGATGAGGCCGGGCGCGGCCCGCTCGCGGGCTGCGTCTTCGCCGCGGCCGTGATCCTCGATCCGGCCCGGCCGGTGGAAGGGCTCGCCGATTCGAAGGTGCTCTCCGCGCCGCGGCGCTCGGCCCTCGCCGGGGCCATCCGCGAGAAGGCGCTCGCGTGGGCCGTGGCCTTCGCGACGCCGGCGGAAATCGACGAGATCAACATCCTGCGCGCGAGCCTGCTCGCGATGTCCCGCGCGATCGCGGCCCTCGGCGTGGCGCCCGGCGAAGTCGCCGTGGACGGCCTGCACGTGCCGCCGGGCGTCGTCGTCCCCTGCCGCGCCATCGTGAAAGGCGACCGCCTGGTGCCGGCCATCTCGGCCGCCTCCATTCTCGCGAAGACCGAGCGCGATGCCGAGATGGTGGCGATGGCCTCGCGCTATCCCGGCTACGGCTTCGAGGGGCACAAGGGCTATCCCACGCCCGGGCACCTGCGGGCGCTCGGCCAGCTCGGGCCTTGCGAGATCCACCGCCGCAGTTTCGCGCCCGTGCGCCTCGTCATCGCCCAGCGCGCCCTGGACTTCCGGGCATGAAAGCGATCGTCTCGAGGGACAACCCGGCCTACAAGGCGCTCGTGCGTCTTGCCACCAAGGCCTCCGAGCGCAAGACGCGGCGCCTGTCGATCGTCGAGGGCGCGCATCTCGTGACGGCGGCGATGGATGCGGGGCTCGTTCCGGAAACGCTGCTCGTGCGGCACGGATCGCGCGAGGACGCGCAGGCACACGTGCTGCTCGTCCGCGCTCCCGCGTGCGAGCGGATGGAGCTCGCCGACGGGCTCTTCGATGCGCTGAGCGGGCTCGACTCGCCGCCGGCGATCATGGCCGTGGTGCCCACGCCCGAGGGAAAGCGCGCGCCGCCGGACGCGCGCTTCTGCCTGGCGCTCGAGGACGTGCAGGATCCGGGCAACGTCGGGACGCTCCTTCGCAGCGCGGCGGCGGCGGGCGTGGAGCACGTGCTGCTCTCGCCCACGTGCGCGTTCGCCTGGAGCCCGAAAGTCCTGCGGGCGGGGCAGGGGGCGCACTTCGCCGTGAACATCGTCGAGGGCGTGGACCTCCTCGCTTTCGTGAAGTCGTATGCCGGCACGAGCGTGGCGCTTTGCGGGGAGGGTGGCGAGAGCCTCTATGCGCTCGATCTCACGGGGCCGCTGCTCTTCCTGGTGGGGAACGAAGGGGCGGGGCTCTCGGCGGAAGTGGAAGCGGCAGCGGGCGTGAGGGCCGCGATTCCGATGCCGGGGAGGGCGGAGTCGCTCAATGCCGGTGTCGCGGGGTCGATCGCGCTGTTCGAGGCGGTGCGGCAGAGGCGAGGGGAGTGATGCGGGCAAAGGGCTTTGGAACCGCAGATGAACGCAGATGAACGCAGATGATTTTCAGGTACGTTTTCAGCGTCGTTTCGGGATGCATCGCCTTGCCTGACAGCAATGACCCGAACGCGCGCCTCGCGAAAACCATCAGCGTTCATCTGCGTTCATCTGCGGTTCCAAAGCCTTTCGGTTATCGTAGCCCCGCAGCCCCCTGACCCCCGCCCGCCGCCCCCCGGACCGGCCCGCGGTTCCGAAAACCCCGGGATGAGTCGGAGCCCACCTCATGCCAAAAACTCCCGATGTCCCGCCGCGCCCGTACCGCTACTACGAGTTCGTCATGGTCGCCTTCGTGGTGGTCCTGGTGTGCTCGAACCTCATCGGGCCCGCCAAGATCGCGCAACTCGACCTGCCCCTCGTAGGGCTCGTCACTTTCGGCGCGGGCGTGCTCTTCTTCCCCATCTCGTACGTCTTCGGCGACATCCTCACCGAGGTGTATGGCTACGCGCGCTCGCGCCGCGTGATCTGGGCGGGCTTCGCCGGCCTCGCGTTCGCGTCGTTCATGGCGTATGTGGTGGTGGCCCTTCCGCCCGCGCCCTTCTGGAAGAACCAGGCGGCCTACGAAGTGGCGTTCGGGCAGGCGTGGCGCATCGCGGCCGCCTCGATGTTCGCCTACATGTGCGGCGAGTTCGTGAACTCGTTCGTCCTCGCCAAGATGAAGATCCTCACGCGCGGGCGCTGGCTGTGGACGCGCACCATCGGTTCGACCGTCGTGGGCGAGGGCGTCGACTCGATGCTCTTCTACCCGCTCGCGTTCTACGGCACGGGCATCATCCCCGACGACAAGCTGCCGTTGGTGATGCTGGCGCAGTTCGTGACGAAGGTCGGCGTGGAGGTGCTCTTCACCCCCGTCACCTACGCGATCGTCGGCTGGCTCAAGCGCGCGGAGAACGTGGACTGGTACGACCGCGACACGAACTTCACGCCGTTCTCCGTGAAGCTCTGAGCGGCGTCTACTTCGTGCGCGGTACCACGCGGCCCTGTTCGATCTTCACCTTGTCGCCCACGCGCATCGAGCCGACGTCGTCCTGCACCACCAGGCGCAGGCGCCCGTCAGCGAGGCGCACCACGACTTCGTAGGTGACGGTGGCCGGCTTCTGCTCGCGGCTGAGTTCCGTGGAGGAACCCACCGTCGGCTTGCTGCCGTCCAGGGGAATGTTGGCGACGAGTCCCGAAGGACCCTTGCGTTCCTGCAGGATGGCCGGCTTGTCGCCGCCTTCCACGCGCTTGAGCGTTCGGATCTCGCCGCAGTCCGGGCAGGCGGCCGCGGCCGGGGAGACGGAAGTCTGGGCCGAGGCCGCGAGTGAGAAGGCGGCGAGGGCGAGGGCGGGAAGGAGTCTCATGGCGGGCTCGCGGGTCTGGATTTCGAGGAGTCGATTCTAGCCGCGAACCGGCGGGGCAGATCGGGCAAAATGGCGTTCCCGCCTTTCCGACGGTGAACTCCGTGCCCGCCACGCTTCTGCGAACTGTCCTCGCCTGTTCCCTCGCCCTGCTGTTGCCGATCGGAGACGCCCTCGCGCAGGCGGCCCCGAAAACGCGCCCCAAGGTCGGCCTCGTGCTGGGTGGCGGCGGGGCTCGCGGGGGCGCCCACCTCGGCGTGCTCGAGGTCCTCGAGGAGCTTCGCATCCCCTTCGATTGCGTGGCCGGCACCAGCATGGGCGCGCTCGCGGCGGGCGCCTATGTCGCCGGGGTCTCTCCCGCGGAGATGAAGGAGACCATCGGCAAGACCGACTGGGGGAGCATGTTCGACGACAGCGCCGGGCGCGAGTCGCTGAGCCTCAGGCGCAAGGATATCGACGACCGGTTCTACTCGGGCCTGGAGTTCGGCGTCACCAAGGACGGGCTTCGTTACCGCGAAGGCGCGGTGGCCGGCGAGAAGATCAAGCTCTACTTCAATGCCCTGGTGCGCGCGGACCTCGGCGAGCGCGGCATCGAGGACCTGCCCATTCCCCTCACGCTCATCGCGACCGACATCGGCACGGGCGAGCGGGTCGCCATGCGCGAGGGCAACCTCACCACGGCGATGCGCGCAAGCATGTCGGTTCCAGGCGCGATCGCGCCCGTGGTTCGCGAGGGACGCAAGCTCGTCGACGGCGGCCTGGTGGACAACGTGCCCATCCAGGAGGTGCGCGATCGCTGCGGGGCCGAAGTCGTCATCGCGGTGAACGTGGGCTCGCCCCTGCTCGAGGCGGACAAGGTGACGGGCGTCTTTTCGGTGATGGGGCAGATGGTCAACCTGCTGGCCGAGCAGAACGTCGCCAAGTCGGTCGCGTCGCTGGGCCCCAGGGACATCTACATGCGCCCGGAGCTGGGCGACATCACCGCGGCGGATTTCAACCGCCAGGTCGAGGCGGCCGGCATCGGCCGCAAGACGGCGCTCGCGCACGTGGACCAGCTGAAGGCACTTTCCGTCCCCGCGGAGGAATTCAAGCGATGGCGCGCGGGCATCCGCCTGGCGCCTTCCTCCCAGCCGTCCATCGTCGACGAGGTGCGCGTGGCCGAGACGCGGTTCGTGAATCCGACCGAACTGCGCGCCTCCGTGCGCCAGAAGGAAGGCGCGCCGCTCGACTCCCGCGCGCTCGAGAAGGACATCGTCCTCATCTACAGCCGCGGCGACCTGCAGAGCCTCGACTATTCGGTGCTCAAGGAGCGCGACAAGACCATCGTCCAGATCACGCCGCTCGAGAAGTCCTGGGGGCCCGACTACCTGCGCTTCGGCGTGAACCTGTCCTCGGACTTCCGCTCGGAGTCGCCCTACAACCTGCGGGCGCTCTACCGCAAGACGTGGATCAACAGCTTCGGCGCCGAGTTGCTCACGGCCGTACAGCTCGGCAGCAACCAGGGCGTGGGGCTCGAGTTCTACCAGCCCCTGGACTACCGGCAGCACTATTTCCTGCGGCCCTTCATCGCCACCGACCAGCAGAAGGCCGGCATCTATTTCGACGGCGATCGCGTGTCGGAGTACCGGACGCGCCAGACCCGGCTGGGACTCGACTTGGGCGTCAATCTCGACGCGTACGGACAGGCCAAGTTCGGCTGGCTCGAACGCCAGCTGAGCGCCACGCTGGATACGGGCCTGCCGGTCTTTTCCAATACCAAGGGCAACCTGGGCGGCCCGGCAGCCTCCCTCGCGCTCGACACGCAAGATTTCGCCTTCTTCCCGACGAAGGGATACCGGTTGAACCTCGACTACTTCGAGGCCGTGCGCGCCTCCAGCGACGTCGGCAAGTACGGCCGCGTCGAGGGACGGGTCGGCGGGGCGTGGTCGCCCGGTGACCTGATCCTGCTCGGTACCCTCCAGGGCGGAACGAAGACGAATGGCGCCGTGCCGCTGGCAGACGGGTTCTCCCTGGGCGGTTTCGGCCGGCTGTCGGCGTTCGCACCCGGGCAGATCCTGGGCAACGAGGCCTACGGGTTCGCTTCCGTGCAAGCCCAGTACCGACTCACGCGTCCCATGCCGATCCTCGGGCTGTCGCTTCTTGCGGGCGTGTCGTACGAGGCCGGCTACATGAAGAACCCCGTGACGGAGCCCAACCTCACGGGAGGCGTCAATTCCTACGGCGTATACCTCGCTTCCAACACGCTGCTGGGGCCGATCTACCTCGGCTATTCGAAGACGAGCAAGAAGGACCGGGACGGCCGCTTCTACCTGTTCATCGGGACGCCCTGAGCGGCGGTGCGACCGTGCCAATGGAAGGGGCCGGCCCCGCAAGGCCGGCCCTTTCGCTTTCCGGTGCCGCTCAGAAGCGGGCGGTGAGGAAGAGGCGCCCGGCGGTCGTCTTGATCTCGGCGCTTCCGCGGAAGCCGCTCTTCGTGACGTCGGCTTCGATGTCGAGCCGGTCGATGGCGGCGCCGATGCCGAAGTTCTTCGTGAAGAAGTACTCGGCGGCGACGCCCGCCTGGAACACGCTGCCGTCGACGTCGCCGATCTTCACCTTGAGGCCGCGCAGGCTCGCCGAAAGGGTCATGTTCTCGGTGAGGTAGAAATCGCCCGAGAGCGTGAGCACCGGCAGCGGCAACGTGGTGCTCTTGTCGATGCTGACCACGGGCGACTGCGCGTCAAAGCGGAACTTGAAATTGCCGCCGTAGATGCCGAGACCGGCGGCGACTTCCATGTCGGGTGTCTTCAGGAACGAGTAGCGGTAGCCCACGTACCCGATCGCCGTCTCCTGTTCGGTGGATAGCACCGTGCCGGCCGGTATCACGTCGTCGCCGATGACGAACTGGCGCTCGGTGCTCTTCGAGGCGCTGCGCTTCACCGAGTCGTAGAGCCCGTCGAACCGGTGCCGCGCGAAGGGGCGGAAGGTGCCGCCGATGATGAACGTGCTCTTGTCGCCGTTGAGCCCCGTCTCGCCCTCGAGATCGATTCCCGTGCCGCCGTTCGTGGTGCCGTCGATCCGGGCGTAGGTCTCGAAGTTGGAGGTGACGGCGCCCAGCCTCACGATCAGGGTTTCCTCACCCGGCTTCACGCCCGATTGCGCGAGGGCCGCGCAAGGCAGCGCGGCGGCCAGGATGGCGAGCGCAGGAAGACAAATGCGGCTTGTTGTCGGATTCATTGTTGTTCTCCTCCGGGGCGAAGTGGGGGCGGCTACGGGACCAGCGGGACGGCTACGGCGGCGTCGAAGCGGTCTAGGGCGCGGATCTTGTTCTCGATCTGCAGGAAGCGCGCGGCCTTCTTGCCGGGCAGCACCTTGGCGGCGCCGTCGTAGCAGGCCTTTCGCGCCTTGACCTCGTCGGCCTCGGCTGCGAGCAGGTCGGACACGATCTGCTTCGCGCGCGCGTCGGTCATTCCGGACTCGCCATTCACGTAGTCGAGGATCGCGCGGTTCGAGCGGCGCTGGGCGCCATCGAGCTTCTCGTGGCACTTGTCGAAGACCGGCCAGAAGGCCTTGGCCTCGGCGTCCGTGAGGGGCAGGTTCTCCTTCACGAGCCCTTTGTGGTCGGTTCGGATGCGTTCGCGAAGCTTCTGGATTTTCGCGGGATCGGCACCGGCGGCCGTCGCGGCGGGATCGGCGGCAAGGACGGGTCCGACGGCGAGCGGAAGGGCGAGGGCCAGGGCAGGCACGAAGCGAAGCGTGGGGATCTTCATCGGGCGGTAAAGGGGCGGGTGGGTGATGCCGTCTAGCCTACCCGATTACAGGCCCCGGGGAGACCCTTCGCGGGTCAAGGCGGCAACGATTTTCCGCAGGCCCAGCACAGCTCGAAAGCCGGCGGATTTTCCTCCCCGCAGGCCAGGCAAGGCCGACCCGGTCCCGAGGCCTCGCGGCGGAAGGCTTCGAGCGATTCGCGGGCCCGGGCTTCGTCCCGCGGGTCCTCCAGCCAGATCTGCGGCGAGGCCGCATCCACGGGCAACTCGCCCAGCGCACCGGCGGCGTTGGCATTGAATACCCTTACCCGGATCCCGCGCTGCGACAACCAGCCCGCGAGCAGGTGCGCCTCGGGGAGGTTCGTCGCGTTGCACAGCCGCTTCATGGCCGGGCCCGGCGGGAACGAAAAGGCCGCCCGGAGGCGGCCTCATCGCGGAGCGTCGTCACCTTGCGGCTACTTGCGCATGATCTCGGCGCGCAGGCGGTCGTATTCCTTCTGGTTGATGGCGCCGGAATCCAGGGCCTTCTTGAGGTCCGTGAGTTCCTGGCCCTTCGAGACCGTGGTCTGGCTCACTTCGGTGCCGCCGCAACCGCCCAGCAGCACGGCACAAGCGACGAGGACAGGCGCGAGGAGGGTGATTTTCTTCATGGGGATGCTCTCTCTGCAGGGTTAGAAACGGATGGAGACCGTGCCGCCGACGTAGTCTTCCGCCGTGCCGCTGCGGCCGCTCAGCTTGGAGTAGTTGACGCCGTAGCCGAGCCAGCCGCCGATCACGCCGCGCACGCCGACCGTGAGGGTGGTGTAGCTCGAATCCAGCGAATAGGCCGGGAGGTCGTAGCTGCTGCCGCTCGCGGCCATCGTGAGGGGCGTGGCGGTGACGAGGCGCTCGCCGTTCTCGCGTTCCTTGTCGACCGTCCACTTCGCGTAAGGGATGACGCCGCCGAAGTCCCACGAGGCGCGTACGCCGAAGCTGCCGACTTCCGAGCGGCGCTTCTGCGAGGCCATGCGCAGGCCGGCCACGCCGCCGCCGGCTTCGTCGAAGCCGTTCACCTCGACGTTCTGGCTCGTCCAGGAGGCCGTCGGGCCCACCTGGAAATTGCCGATCGCGAAGTCGTAGCCGCCGTTCAGGAAGAACGAGGCGTTCGAGCCGGAGGTGTTCGCCGTCGTCGTGCGCTTCACCTGGCCGAGCGTGACGTTGCGGCGCATTTCCTTGAAGTCGAGGCTCGCCATCGTGGCCGCGCCGTTGGCGTAGAAGCCACCGGACTTCATCGCCGCGAACGCGGAGTAGGCGAGTTCGTCGGTGCGGTACCCGCCGCCTTCGTTGCCGAAGCTCGCGTCGGCCTTGGCCTTGCCCAGGCCGACGCCCACCGTGACCGCTTCGGAAGCCTTCATGGTGAAGCCCACGGAGATGGCGCGATTCGAGCTCGTCATGCCGGTGGAGCCGCCCACGGCGTCGATGTCGAAGTCGCCGCCGGTGGAGCCCGCGAAGGCGGTGATCTTGCCCTGCTCGGCGCGCTCGCCCAGCGTGAGGCCTTCCTGCAGGGTCGCGACGTGCGCCGCGCGCGTGCGCAGCGGCGACTCGGCGAGCAGCGAGTACGAGGTCGGGCCCTCGATGAGCGAGGTGACGAAGTTGCCGATGATGCGGTGCGCGCCGCTCGTGGGGTGCACGCCGTCGGCGAAGAGGTAGGTCTGGTCCGCGCCGGCCGCCACGAGATTCGAGCCCAGGCAGAACTGCGAGTTGCCCGAGGTGGTGATCGGCGGGAAGGGGCCGCAGGCGATGCCCGTGAGGTTGGTGAACCCGTAAGCCGCCGCGTTGCCGCGGATCTCCGCGAGCAGCGAGAAGACGTCCACCGGAATCGGGCGAAGGCCCGCGGAGGCGAGGCCGGTGAAGAGGGTGGTGTTGTAGCCGGCGGCGGCGGCCGTCGCGGTGGCGGCGGCGGTCGGGCCGGCCGCGAGGGCGAACGGCGTGATGCCGATGTCGGGCAGGGTGAATACGGCCACGTAGCGGGCGCCCGCGGCGTAGAGGCGGCCCACCTGCTGGATCTCGGCCGCAGCCGCCCCCAGGAACTGCGTCTGGAACTGGGCCTGGGTGATCTGCCCCTGCGAAAGCTGCGTGAAGCCGTTCAGGAAGTCGTTGCCGCCCGCCCAGACGGTGTGCAGCGCGCCCGAGTCGGCGACGCCCCCGTTGCGGGCGAGGTATTCGCCGATCTGCGTGCTCACCGGGCGCTGCGCGAAGCCCGGAGGCGTGGACGGGGAGTTGGTGGCGACCGTGGCGCCGCCCTGCGCGAAGATGTTCCCGCCGGCGACGTTCGACGCGGTGCCCGTGAAGCCGTAGTACTGCGACACCAGTTCCGACCACACGGGGCCGGGGTTGGTCGTGAAGCGGCCGAGCGTCGAGACGACGTTCGCCGGCAGGCCCAGGCCCGCGAGGAAGGGCCGGTAGTAGCCGGCATCCGAGAGGCTGTCGCCGAAGACGACGACCCCCGTGAACTGGGCGGCACCCGCCGTGGACGCCGTCGCACCGGCGAAGAGGGACAGCAGCAAGGCGGGCATGACGCGTCGGACGGGTTTCATGGATTCTCCTCCTGGAGAGTTCGGCTCGTTTTGGATGTGGACGGGGCCCGTCGAGGGGCCCCGTTTCGCCGCCAATCTTCGCACAAACGACCGCGTCAATACACGCGCCGGACGAGCTTCGCCTCGTGGAGCATGGTCGTGGCGATTTCCTCGATGGACTTGGTGGTGGAATCGAGGAAGGGGATGTCCGCCTGGCGCATGAGCTTCTCGGCCGCGGACACCTCGTAGCGACAGTTCTCGAGGGAGGCGTACTTCGAGTCCGGGCGGCGTTCCTTGCGGATCTGGTGCAGGCGGTCGGGCTGGATGGTGAGGCCCCAGACCTTGTGCTTGAGCGGGATGAGCGAGGGCGGCAGGCGGTTCGCCTCCAGGTCCTCCGGGATGAGGGGGTAGTTGGCCGCCTTGATCCCGAACTGCATGGCCATGTAGAGGGACGTCGGCGTCTTGCCGCTGCGCGATACCCCCACCAGCACGAGGTCCGCGTCCTCCAGGCCCCGGTGCGTCACGCCGTCGTCGTGCGAGAGCGAGTAGTTGATGGCCTCGATGCGGTGGTTGTAGTCCTTCGCGTTGCCGGCGCTGTGGCTCTTGCCCACGGCGTGCTGGGACTTCTGCCCGAGCTCCTGCTCGAGCGGGACGATGAAGCGCTCGAACACGTCGAGCACCAGCCCGTCGGCCTTGTTGATCTCCGCGCGGATGGCGTCGTCGACGAGCGAGCTGAAGATGAGCGGGCGCTTGCCGGTGTCCTGGTGGGCGGCGTTCATCTGCTGGACGGCCTCCCGCGCCTTGTCGACCGTGTCGATGAACGGGAGCGTGAGGCGCAGGAAGTCGATGGCGTCGAACTGCGTGATGAGGGAAGTGCCGAGGGCCTCGACCGTGAGGCCGGTGCGGTCGGAGACGAAGAAGACGCGGCGACGATGGGGCATTTTTGTCGGGTGGGGCTCGGGGAGAGGGCGGCGGGGGTGTCGGACGGAACCCCGACAGTTTGATGCAGCGCAGCATCGGCGGCAAGCGTTCGATATAATTGCAAATTACCGACGGCACGTCACCCGGAACCCAAACGCCATGGCCCAAGCCTACGTCCTGCCCCTCGAAACGCTCCGCATGGCCGACGTCCCGACCGTCGGCGGCAAGAACGCCTCCCTCGGCGAACTCATCAGCCAGCTTTCGGCTGCGGGCGTGCGCGTGCCTGGCGGCTTCGCCACGACGGCGCAGGCCTATGTCGACTTCCTCCGGGAGAGCGGCCTCAAGGCCCGAATCGACGCGGCGCTCGACGCGCTCGACGTCGATGACGTCATGGCGCTCGCGAAGACGGGCGCCGAGATCCGCCAGTGGGTGGGCGAGGCGCCGCTGCCGCCGGCTCTGGACGCCCGGATCCGCGAGGCCTTCGCGGCCCTCGATGGCGGGGCGGGCGCGAGCTTCGCCGTGCGCTCCTCGGCCACCGCCGAGGACCTGCCCGACGCGTCCTTCGCCGGCCAGCAGGAGACCTTCCTCAACATCCGCGGCATCGACAACGTGATCGAGGCGATCCGGCACGTGTTCGCCTCGCTCTACAACGACCGCGCCATCGCCTACCGCGTGCACAAGGGCTTCGCCCACGCGGACGTCGCGCTCTCCGCCGGCGTGCAGCGCATGGTGCGCTCGGACAGCGGCGCGGCCGGCGTCCTCTTCACGATGGACACCGAATCGGGCTTCCGCGACGTGGTCTTCGTCACGGCGAGCTACGGCCTGGGCGAGATGGTGGTGCAAGGCGCCGTGAACCCGGACGAGTTCTACGTCTCGAAGCCGATCCTCGCCGCCGGCAAGCCGGCCGTCATCCGCCGCGGGCTGGGCGCGAAGGCGATCAAGATGGTCTTCGGCGAGGAGGCCAAGGCCGGCAAGTCCGTCGTGCAGGTCGACGTGCCCCAGGCCGACCGCGACCGCTTCTGCCTGTCGGACGCCGAGGTGGAGGAACTCTCCCGCTATGCGGTGGCCATCGAGAAGCACTACGGCCGCCCCATGGACATCGAGTGGGGCCGCGATGGCGAAGACGGCAAGCTCTACATCCTCCAGGCCCGCCCGGAGACGGTGAAGAGCCAGGAGCACCGGCACGACCATCTCACGCGTTATCGCCTGGGCAAGCGCGGCACGGTGCTTTGCTCGGGCCGCGCCATCGGCTCGAAGATCGGCCAGGGCGTGGTGCGCGTCATCAAGGACGTGGCCGAGATGGCGCGCGTGAAGGAAGGCGACGTGCTCGTGACCGACATGACCGACCCGAACTGGGAGCCGGTGATGAAGCGCGCTTCGGCCATCGTCACGAACCGGGGGGCCGCACCTGCCACGCGGCGATCATCGCCCGCGAGCTGGGCGTGCCTGCGGTCGTCGGCTGCGAGGACGCGACGCGCATCCTGAAGGACGGCGACGAGGTCACCGTCTCGTGCGCCGAGGGGGATACGGGCTTCATCTACGAGGGCGAGGTTCCCTTCGAGATCGTCGAGGTCTCCCTGAGCCGCATGCCGAAGATCCCGGTCAAGCTCGCGATGAACGTGGGCAATCCGCAGCTCGCCTTCGACTTCTGCCAGCTGCCCAACGACGGCGTGGGCCTCGCGCGGCTGGAATTCGTCATCTCCAACATGATCGGCATCCACCCGAAGGCGTGCCTGGAATTCGACCGCCTCGCGCCGGAACTGAAGGCGCAGGTCGCCAAGCGCAGCCGCGGCTACGCGAGCCCCAGGGCGTTCTACGTGGAGAAGATCGTCGAGGGCATCTCGACCATCGCCGCCGCGTTCTGGCCCAAGAAGGTCATCGTGCGCCTCTCGGACTTCAAGTCGAACGAGTACCGCAACCTCATCGGCGGCGCGGAGTACGAGCCGAACGAGGAGAACCCGATGCTCGGCTTCCGCGGCGCCTCGCGCTACATCTCGCGCAGCTTCCGCGAGTGCTTCCGGCTCGAGTGCGAGGCCATGCGCCGGGTCCGCGACACGATGGGGCTCACCAACGTCGAGCTCATGATCCCCTTCGTGCGCACCCTGAAGGAGGCCGAGCAGGTCCACGCCATCCTGAAGGAGAACGGCCTCGAGCGCGGGAAGAACGGCCTCAAGGTCGTGATGATGTGCGAGATCCCCTCGAACGCCATCCTCGCCGACGAGTTCCTCAAGCACTTCGACGGCTTCTCCATCGGATCGAACGACATGACGCAGCTCACGCTCGCGCTCGACCGCGATTCGGGCCTGGTGATGGAGGGCTTCGACGAGCGCGACCCGGCCGTGAAGCGCATGCTCTCGCTCGCGATCCAGGCCTGCCGGCGCCAGGGCAAGTACGTGGGCATCTGCGGCCAGGGCCCCAGCGACTATCCCGACCTCGCCGAGTGGCTCATGGCCGAGGGCATCGAGTCGATGTCGCTCAATCCGGATACCGTCGTCGAGACCTGGCTGCACCTGGCCAGGGTCTCGGGCGCGACGCAGCCGGCCTGAGCGCGCGATCGCCGGCCGGCCCCGCCCCTTGAGCCCGGACTGGCGCTTCGCCCGCTTCGACGAGCTGTCGACGCGCGACCTCCACGACCTCCTGCAGCTGCGTTCGGCGGTGTTCGTCGTCGAGCAGGCCTGCGTCTTCCAGGACATCGATGGCGCGGATGTCGACGGCTGGCACCTGCTCGCGCGCGTCGACGGCCAGGTGGTGGCCTGCTGCCGGCTCCTTGCCGCGGGCATCAAGTTCGCCGAGCCGTCCATCGGGCGTGTCGTCACCGCGATGCCGGTGCGCGG
Organism: Betaproteobacteria bacterium; assembly: GCA_016711875.1. GTDB lineage: Bacteria > Pseudomonadota > Gammaproteobacteria > Burkholderiales > Usitatibacteraceae > FEB-7. Next base: position 326,037 of record JADJSD010000023.1, read on the forward strand.
CACGGGGCTCGGTCGGGCTCTCATGGTCGAGGCCCTCGGCCGGGCGCAAGATCTCTGGCCGGGCCAGCCCATCCGGATCGGCGCCCAGCGGCACCTCGAGCGCTTCTACGGTTCCCTCGGGTTCGTCGCGGATTCGGCGCCCTACCTCGAGGACGGCATCCCCCACGTCGAGATGCTTCTCGTCCCCCGGAGGCAGCCATGAAGCGGGCGGTGGCCCGGGTGCTGGTCACGGGCTTCGAGCCCTTCGGCGGCGAGGACATCAACCCGTCCTGGGAGATCTGCCGCGACCTGCCCGAGGCCATCGGCGCCACGCGCATCCACGTGCTGCAGGTGCCCTGCGAATTCCGCGCCGCCATCGAGGTGGTGGCCGGGGAGATCGAGCGGCTGGAACCCGCGCTGGTCCTCTCGCTGGGGCAGGCGGGCGGGCGCGCCGCGATGTCGGTCGAGCGGGTGGCCATCAACGTGGACGACGCGCGCATCGACGACAACGCCGGGAACGCGCCGGTGGACGAGCCGGTGGCGAGCGGCGGGCCGGCCGCCTATTTCGCGACGGTGCCGGTGAAGGCGATGGTTGCGGCCATGCGCGAGGCGGACGTGCCCGCGATCGTGTCGAATACGGCGGGCACCTTCGTCTGCAACCACTTGATGTACGGCGTGCTGCATTTCCTCGCGGCGAGCGGCCGCGATGCGCGCGCCGGCTTCATCCACGTGCCGTGGCTCGACGCCCAGGCGCTCGCGCGGCCGAGCGAGCCGTCGATGGCGCTCGCGACGATGGTGCGGGGAGTGGAGGCCGCCATCGAGGCTGCGCTCACCCACGCCACCGACCTCCGCGAAGGCGGCGGCGCGCTGGACTAGCAGTCGCCGGAATAGGCCTCCATCCCGGTGCGATGGGTCCCGGGCTGCGCCAGGCGCGTGGCCACGAGTCGGGCCAGGAACGTCGGCTCGTACACCCCCAGCAGGTGCGGCTGCCAGTGCCGGAGGTAGTAGGCGATCTGGTCCTCGAGGTTCTCGAGTTCCACCAGGACATTCCACGTGGCGGGGTCCCACTGGAAGCGAAGCCCCAGGTCCCAGAACGCGGCATTCAGGGCGTCGCGTCCGGCGAATCGGGTGTCGATCGGTGCGGGCATGTCCATGGCGGGGCTCCTCGTCGGTCCGTTTCCTCTTCCCGACCCCGACGCTACTCGCGCAAATCATTAAGTGAAAGTAAAATCAACTCACTTGATAGTTAAGTGATTACTTAATGCGAAACGCCACGCTCCGGCAGTTGCGGGTCTTCGAGAGCGCCGCGAGGCACCTGTCGCTCACGCGCGCGGCGCAGGAACTGCACCTCACGCCGCCGGCCGTCTCGATCCAGGTGCGCCAGCTCGAGGGGCATGCGAAGGCATCCCTCTTCGAGCGCAGCGGCCGCGGTTTGCGGCTCACCCAGGCGGGCGAGGCCGTCCTCGTCCACACCCGGGAGGTGCTCGCGCAGATCCGCGGCGCGGAAGAGGCCATCGCGGACCTCGAGGCCCTCGGCCGGGGGCTCCTCGACGTGGCCGTCATCAATGCGGGGGACCACTTCTTCCCCTGGCTCGTGGCGGCCTTCCGCGAGCTGCACCCCGGCATCCGCGTGCGCATCACCGTGCGCAACCGCGACGACCTGCTCGGCCGCCTCGCGGCGCACGAAGTGGACCTCGCGGTGATGAGCCATCCGCCTTCGGAGCCGCGCTTCGCCGCGTCCGCCTTCGCGCCGCACCCGCACGTCATCGTGGCGGCGCCGGGCCATCCGCTCGCCGCCCGGAGACGGGTGCCACTCGCGAGCCTCGCCCGGGAGGCGCTCCTCACCCGCGAGCCCGGTTCGGCCACCCGGCTCGCCATGGACCAGGCCTTCGCCGAGGGCGGCGTGGTGCCGGGCGTCGAGATGGAGATCGCGAGCAACGAAACCCTCAAGCAGGCCGTGGCGGCGGGACTGGGCATCGGGTTCCTGTCGGCCCATGCCGTGCTGAACGAGGTCGATCGCGGTACGCTTGCGATCGTGGACGTGAAGGGCTTCCCGGTGATGCGGCAGTGGTACGTGGTGCGGTTGGGCGCGCGCCGCCTGCCGCGCATCGCGCAGGCCTTCGAGCGGTTCCTGCTCGAGCGCGGCGCCGGCCTCATCGGCGCCCCGCCCACGGGTCCCCGTCAATCGAAAGGCAGGAATTGAGCGCGCGCTCGCCGATCTTCTACGCCGGCCTGTCCATCGTCACCTCGATCTTCACGATCGTGGTGAAGTTCATGGCGTATTCCCTCACGGGCTCGGTCGGCCTGCTCTCGGACGCGCTCGAGTCGTTCGTGAACCTGGCGGCGGCGCTCGTGGCGCTCGCCACGCTGTCCTACGCGCACTCCGGCGCCGACGAGGACCACAACTTCGGCCACGAGAAGGCGGAGTACTTCTCGAGCGGCATCGAGGGGGCGCTCATCTTCGTGGCCGCCGCCGCGATCATCTGGAGCGCGGTGCCCCGGCTCATCGCGCCGCAGCCCATCGAGCAGGTCGGTCTCGGCCTCGTGCTCTCGGTGGTGGCCGCCGGCGCGAACCTGCTGTGCGGGTGGGCGCTGCTCAAGGGCGCGCGCGAACACCGCTCGATCACGCTCGAGGCGGATGCCCACCACCTCCTCACGGACGTGTGGACCACGGTGGGCGTCATCATCGGCGTGGGCCTCGTCGCGGCCACGGGCTGGCTGCTGCTCGATGCGCTCATCGCCATCGCGGTGGCGCTGCAGATCCTGTGGACGGGCTTTCGCCTCATGCGCCGTTCCTTCGACGGCCTCATGGACCGGGCGATTCCCCCGGCCGAGCGCGAGGCGATCGTGAAGGTGCTCGAGCAGGTGCGGGCGCTGGGCGGCGACTACCACCGCCTGCGCACGCGCGCCGCCGGCAAGGTGAGCTTCGTGGACGTGCACGTGCTCGTGCCGGGGACGATGAGCGTGCACGCGGGGCACGACCTCGTGGAGAAGCTGGAGAACGAGATTCGCGCGCAGGTGCCCCACGTCGAGGTGCTCACGCACCTGGAGCCCGTGGAGGATCCGCGCAGCTGGGAGGAGGGACGGGCATGACCGCCATCGCGATTTCCATCGGCGGGCATTCGCTCGCCGCCACCCTGGGCGACGGGCCGGCTGCCCGGAAGCTGGCCGACTCGTTGCCGCTCACCCTGTCCCTCGCCCGGTGGGGCGACGAATACTACGGGGCGCTGCCGGTGAAGCTGCCCGCGGGCGAGCCGCGGCGCGACGTATTCGAGGTGGGCGAACTCGCGCTCTGGCCCGACGGCAACGCGTTCTGCATCTTCTTCGGGCCGACCCCCGCGAGCCATGGGACGGAGCCGCGCATGGCCTCGCCGGGCATCGGGCTGGGGCGGATCACGACGGACGCCGCCGTCCTGAAATCGTCGGGACCGGCCTTGCGCGCGAACCTCGCTCGCCTCGACTGACGGGGCCGACCTTTCCGCCACCGCCCTGACGACCCCCGCCATGCGACGACACGTTCCGCCCCTTCTCGCCCTCCTCGCCGCCTGCGCCGCGCTCGTTCTCGCCGGTTGCGCGAGCCAGCCCCTCGAGCGCCCGCCGCGCCCCGCGCCCCGCTTCGCCGCGCCCCCGAAGGCCGACACGGCATTCGCGGCCATCGAGCAGTCGCTGCGGAAGTCGAACGGGGACGGCGTCTCGGGCTTCGAGATCCTCGACCACAACGAGAACGGCCTGCGCTGGCGGCTCGCGCTCGTCGACTCGGCGCGCCACACGATCGACCTGCAGTACTACGTGTGGTTCGGCGACACCGTGGGGCGCCTGCTCATCAAGCGGGTGATCGACGCGGCCGACCGCGGGGTGAAGGTGCGCATCCTCATCGACGACCTCAACTCGCTCCTGCGGGACGCCGCCACCGTCGACCTGCGCGACGAACTGCTCGCCACCATCGACTCGCACCCGAACGTCGAAATGCGCCTGTTCAACCCCTGGACGCGCCGCGACCTCGTCGGACGGGCCGGGGAGGCGGTCGGGGAGATGGCGCGCCTCAACCAGCGCATGCACAACAAGTCGATCATCGTCGACAACCAGGCGACGATCCTGGGCGGGCGCAACCTCGGCGACGAGTACTTCGGGCTCAACCCCGCGTTCAACTTCCACGATCTCGACGTGATCGGCATCGGGCCCGTCGCGCGGCAGGCCTCCGCGGTGTTCGACCGTTACTGGAACAGCGACTGGGTGCTGGCGGTCTCGGCGCTGAAGCTCCCCATGAAGCGCGGGGCCGCCGACGCGGCGCGCGACCGGATGGCCCGGGAACTCGCGGGCAACCGGTCCCTCGCGAACATCCCTCTCGCGCCGCGGGACTGGGGCGGGAAATCGCTTCGCTCGCCGGGCGGCTCCACGCCGGCCGCAGCGAGGTGCATTCGGACCTGCCCGAGGACGGTGCCATCCGCCACGTGATGATGGAGACGCTCTTCCGGCTGGGCGGCACGGCGAGGCGCGAGCTCCTCATCGTGAACGCCTACATCATTCCCTCGGAGCGCTTCGTCGAGGGCCTGCGGGACCTTCGCCGCGCCGGCGTGCGCACGCGCATCCTCACGAACTCGCTCGCTTCCCACGACGTCCCGGCCGTGAACAGCCACTACAAGTCGTGGCGAAGGCCGCTGCGGGAGGTGACCGACGGTCTCTTCGAGATGCGCCACGACGCCTCGATCCAGTCCCTGGCCGTGGATACGCCGCCCACCCGCGGCGAATTCATGGGCCTGCACTCCAAGGGCATGGTGGTGGATCGCGAGCGCGTCTACATCGGCTCGATGAACTTCGACCCGCGCTCGGCCGGCATCAACACGGAGATGGGCGTGCTCATCGAAAGCGCCCCGCTGGCCGCGGCGCTCGCGCGCGCCTTCGAGCGCGACATCGCCCCGGCGAATGCCTGGCGGGTGGACATGGACGCGCGCGGCTCGCTCTCGTGGACGAACGACCGCGAGAGCGTGTCGATGCAACCCGCGCGGAATTTCTGGCAGCGCGTCGAGGACGTCTTCTTCATGGCCTTCCCCCGCGATCTCTACTAGCGGCGAAAGGCGCCCCGGTCAGGGCTTCCAGTCGAAGTCCTCGTCCAGCGGGAATATCGGCCGCGGCACGTCGCGGTAGGGCACGCGCTTCAGCACCGGTGTGGTGAGCCCGGGCACGTCCACCTCCACGATCCGGTCGTCCGGGAACACCTCGTCGAAGGCCGCCCGGAAATGACCGCGCGACTTCACGACGACCGAGCGCGCCTTCGCCACGTCGAGGCCGAAGCACTCGAACATCGCGATGTCCTTCGCCTGCTGGCGCACGCTCACCACCGCCACGCGGATGCCGCCGACGCGAACGAGCGCCATGGGCCCGAGCGAGATGGTGTGGCCGGCGGAGATCCCGCGGCGGCCGACGAGCGGGCCGTCGTGCAGCGCCTCCACGACGCCGTCGGCCTCGAAGACGCCGCCGGAAAGCGGGTGCGTCTCGTCTCGGTTGAAGCGGGCACGGAACGCCGCGCCCCGGCCGAGCCGGTGAGCCTCGGCCGCGAGGGCCGGGTCGTAGAAGATGCCCAGGAGCGCCCCTTCGACGCCGGCCTCGTGGAAGGCCTTCAGGATCCAGATCGTGTTGCCGCGCCCGCCGCCGCCGGGGTTGTCGGCGACGTCGGCGAACAGGAGTGCGGGCTTCGCGGCGTCCTTCCCGCAGGCGTGGGCGAGCCGGGTCGCGTCCTCGAGTGAAGTGAGGTTCGGCACGTAGCGGCCGCGCTCGGTCCACAGGCGCGCGGCGATGTCGCGGGCGAGCCCGTCGGCGAGGGCCGGGTCCGCGCGCGTGGTGACGATGACGCTCATCCCGTTCTTCTGCGTGTCACCCAGCGAGAAGCCGCTCACGACCGAGACGTTCATCACGCGACCGTCGATCTTCGACTGGCCGTACGCGATGATATCCGCGTAGGGGCCGCTCTTCGTGTTCTGGGTGACGGAAGGCGGGATCATCGGCAGCTTCACGAACCCCGCCGCGGCTTTCGTGCCCGCGAGCATCTCCCGCATGAGCCTCGCGGATTCCTCGCCGCGCTCGTGCATGTCCACGTGGGGGTTGGTGCGGTAGGCCACGAGGACGCTCGCGGCGTCCACCATGCGCCGGGAGACGTTGGCGTGCAGGTCCAGCGTCGCGATCACAGGGACGTCCGGCCCCACCAGCTCGCGTACGCGCTCGAGGATGACGCCGTCCGGGTCCACCTCGCCCGTGCCGATGGCCGCGCCGTGCAGCGACAGGAACACGCCGTCGACCGGCAGCGCGGCGCGCAGGCGCGAGGCGATGCCGTCGGCCACCTCGAGGAAGAACGGGTGGTCGATGGGGCCGCTCGCGCCCACTGTCGTTCCCATGAGCGGCACCGGGGTCCAATCGCCGGTCGCGTCCATGCCCGCGACGAAGCCGGACTGCGTCTTGGGTCCGCGCGGGTGCTCGCCGCGCCAGTCGGCCGCCATGTCGCCGCCGTAGCAGAGGTAGTTCGCCTCGAACTCCGCCTTGGTGGCGACCGGCGAGTGGGCGTTCGATTCGAGCATGAAGGCGGCGAGGGCGATGCGCGGGGCGGTCATGGGAATCCTGCCTTGGAGTCAACCCGGATGCTAGCATCCACCTGTCGGTCCCTCGAACCTCCAGCCCCTCCCATGAAAACGATTCGCATTGCCGCGCTCGCGTGCCTTCTCGCGGCGCACGCCACGCTGCCCGCCCGGGCCCAGTCGGAACCCATCCGCATCGGGCAGTCGATCAGCCTGACCGGCGCCGCGGCCGATCACGGCAACGCCGTGCTCGCCGGCGTCAAGGCGGCGCTCGCCAAGGCCAACGCGGAAGGCGGCGTGCGCGGCCGGCGGATCGAGCTCCGGGTGCTCGATGATGCGGGCGATGCGGCGAAATCCGGCGCGAACGCCAAGGCGCTCGCGCGGGATGCCGGCATCGTCGCGCTGTTCGGCGGCGTCGAGGGCGGTCCCTGCGTGGCGCAGATGAAGGAGGCGGTCGAGGCGGGTGTCCCGCTCGTGGCCTGCATGGCCGGTTCGCCCGAGCTTCGCGACCCGGGGCACCGCCTCGTCTTCCCCGTTCGCGCCGGACACTACGACGAGTTCGCGCGCCTCATCGAGCAGGCGATCCGCTACGGCATGGGCCGCATCGCCTTCGTCCATTCGGACAGCGACACCGGCCGCAGGCACCTCGCCAACGTGCGCAAGCTGCTCGCCGCCCAGGGCCGGGAACTCACCCTCGCGCTCGCGATGCCGTCCAAGCCGGACATGAAGGCGCTGGCGAAGCAACTCGTGGACGGGCGCATCGAGGCGGTCTTCAACCACGGCTCCTTCGCGACGTATTCCCAGCTGCTGCGCGAGACGCGGGCCCTCGGCGCGACGACGCAGTTCATGGCGGTGAATTCGGGCGCCCAGCAGATGGTGCGGCTGCTCGGCCCGGATGCCAAGGGGCTCATCTTCACCCAGGTCGTGCCGTTCCCCTGGGGCATGGAGCGCGCGATCGTGCGCGAATACCAGGTCGCGCTGCGCAAGCTCGATCCGCAGGCCGCGTATTCATTCAGCAGCCTCGAGGGCTACATCAGCGCCCGCGTGCTGGTCGAGGCGCTGCGGCGGGCCAAGTCACCGACGCGCGAGGGACTCGTCCAATCCCTCGAGGGCATGGAAACGCTGGAGCTGGGCGGTTTCGCCTTGTCCTACGGTCGCGATTCGCGCGCGGGCTCCGCCTTCGTCGATACGGTCATCGCCACGTCGAAAGGCGATTTCCGCCACTGAGCGGGGAAGCGTCCGGGGTCATCCCCGGACCCGGCAGGATTGACGCCGCCGCCCCGGGGCTCGGACAATCGGGTTCCCTTCGAGCGAAACCCCCATGAAACGACTGCTCTGCCTGCTTGCGGCCACGCTCTTCGCGTTGCCGGCCCTCGCCCAGAACCTCGTGCTCGGCACGAAGCTCGAGCTCAACACGCTCGACCCGCACTTCTTCGCGGCCTTCCCGACGGGCTCCTCGCACCAGTACCTGTACGACAAGCTCATCGTGCTCGATGCGAAGTTGAAGCCCCGGGCGGCGCTCGCCGAAAGCTGGAAGCTGGTGGACGACCTCACGTGGGAGTTCAGGCTGAGGAAGGGGGTCACCTTCCACGACGGCTCGCCCTTCTCGGCGGACGACGTGCTCTTCACGCTCGAGCGCGTGCCGAACGTGCCCAATTCGCCCAACTCGTTCTCGCAGTACACGCGCGGCATCGAGAAGGCGACGAAGGTGGATGATCACACGGTCGTCCTGCGCACCAAGGCGCCCAACCCGATGCTGCCCAACGACCTGTCGAACGTCTTCATCGTGTCGGCGAAGGTCGCGAAGGGCGCGACGACGGCGGACTTCAATTCCGGCAAGGCGGCCATCGGCACGGGCCCCTACAAGCTCGTGGAATGGGTGAACGGCGAGCGGCTCGTGGTCGAGCGCAACGACCGCTACTGGGGCCCGAAGGGGCACTGGGCGAAGGTGACCGAGAAGGTCATCTCCAAGGACCCGACGCGCCTCGCGGCGTTCCTGTCGGGGCAGGTGGACGCGATCGACGCGGTGCCCATCGCGGACCTCGATCGCCTGCGCAAGGAGGGACGCTTCGGCCTTTACCGCGGCGCCGCGGCGCTGGTGCATTACGTGGCGCTCGACTCGGCCCGCGACGTCTCGCCCTTCGTCACGGCCAAGGACGGCAAGCCGCTCGCCTCGAACCCGCTCAAGGACCCGCGGGTGCGCAAGGCCCTTTCGCTTTCGGTGAACCGCGACCTGCTGGTGAAGCGCGTCATGGAAGGCAGCGGCATCCCCGCGAGCCAGCTCCTGTCGGCCGAGTTCCCCGGCGCCAGCAAGTCGCTCAAGCCCGATCCTTTCGACCCGGCGAAAGCGCAGGCCCTGCTGAAGGAGGCCGGCTGGGGCGAGGGCTTCCGCATCGTGCTGCACGCGACGGCCGACCGCTATCCCAACGACGCGGCCGTGGCGCAGGCCATCGCGCAGATGTGGACGCGCATCGGCTTGAAGGCGGAGGTGGAGACGCTCCCGGGCTCCGTGTTCTTCACGCGAGCCTCCAAGCAGGAGTTCAGCGCCTTCGCGGCCCAGTACGGCGCCGAGGAGGCCGCCAACAGCCTGCGCGCCCTCGTGGCCACGTCGACACCCGCCAAGGGATTCGGCACCGCCAACCGTACGCGCTACAGCAACCCGGTGGTCGATTCGCTCCTGCAGGAGTCGATGGTCACGATGGACGACGAGCTGCGCCAGGCGAAGCTCGAGCGCGCCATCAATTTCGCCATGGCGGACCAGCCCCTCCTGCCGGTCTTCTACCCCATCTTCGACTTCGCCGCGAAGAAGGGCCTCGTCGTGACCCCGACGGCGCAGCGCCGGTTCAACGGCCTGATGGTCGCCCCGGGGAAATAGCCCCGGGCGCGGTGGCCGGCCGGGGGCGAAACGACTATAGTTTCACCCCATGGCCACCGCCCCTGCCGCGCCCACCGCCGCTCCCGGCGTCGACCGCAAGCTCCAGCTCAAGGAAGTGCTCGAGTGGCTGGTGCAGGACGGCCGCATCGCCAGCGAGGACGCCGTTCGCCTCGCCGCGGACTTCCGCAGCCAGCGCCAGGGCAAGCACCCCATCACGCTGGTCGCCGAGGCTCGCGTGCGCTCTTCGGTGCCGCCGCATGGCGCGCTGAACGCCGAGATGCTCACGGCCTGGCTGGGCGCGCGCCTGTCGATGCCCTTCTTCCACATCGATCCGCTCAAGATCGACCTGCGCGCCGTCACCGACGTGATGAGCGTCGACTACGCGCAGAAGCGGGGCATCCTGCCGGTGGAGGTGAACGGCAAGGAAGTCACGATCGCCACCGCCGAGCCTTTCCAGCGCGCCTGGGAGACCGAGCTCGCGCAGATGCTGCGCCTGTCGATCAAGCGCGTCATCGCGAACCCGGCGGACATCGAGCGTTACCAGGGCGAGTTCTACAACCTCGCCAAGAGCGTGAAGCGCGCCGAGAAGGCCGGCGTGCAGACCTCGGGCCTCACCAACTTCGAGCAGCTGGTGGAACTCGGCAAGGCCGGCCGCCAGCTCGACGCGAACGACCACCACATCGTCCACCTGGTCGACTGGCTCTGGCAGTACGCCTTCGACCAGCGCGCGAGCGACATCCACCTCGAGCCGCGGCGCGACGTGGGCGTCATCCGCTTCCGCATCGACGGCGTGCTGCACGAGGTCTACCAGATCCCGTACCCGGTGCTCGTCGCGATGACGGCTCGCATCAAGATCCTCGGGCGCATGGACGTGGTGGAAAAGCGCCGCCCGCAGGACGGCCGCATCAAGACGCGCATGCCCAGCGGCGAGGAGATCGAGCTGCGCCTGTCCACCCTGCCGACGGCCCACGGCGAAAAGGTGGTGATGCGCATCTTCGATCCCGAGGTGCTGCAGCGCAATTTCGCCGACCTGGGCTTCAACAAGGACGAGCACGAGACCTGGCAGCACCTCATCAAGCAGCCCGGCGGCATCCTCCTCGTGACGGGCCCGACGGGCTCGGGCAAGACGACGACCCTCTACACGACGCTCAAGCAGCTCGCGACGCCGGAGGTGAACGTCTGCACGATCGAGGACCCGATCGAGATGATCGACCCCCGCATGAACCAGATGCAGGTGAACGCGGACATCGGCCTCACCTTCGACACGGGCGTGCGGGCCCTCATGCGCCAGGACCCGGACATCATCATGGTGGGCGAGATCCGCGACCTGCAGACGGCCGACATGGCCGTGCAGGCGGCGCTCACCGGCCACCTCGTGCTCTCCACGCTGCACACCAACGACGCGCCCTCGTCCGTTTCGCGCCTGGTGGATCTCGGCGCGCCCGCGTACCTCCTCGCCTCCACGCTCCTGGGCGTGATGGCCCAGCGCCTGGTTCGCGTGCTCTGCCCGCACTGCAAGCAGAAGGTGCCCTTCCAGCGCGAGGAAGACCACGCGATGTGGACCGCCCTGTGCGCGCCCTACAAGTCGACGCCGCCCACGGAGGTCTGGCGGCCCGTGGGCTGCGTGGAGTGCCGCAACACGGGCTATCTCGGCCGGGTCGGCATCTACGAGATCATGACGATCTCCGCCGACGTGAAGCGCCTGCTCGTGCAGTCGCCCGACCTGGGCGCGCTCACGCAGGCCGCCTACAAGTCGGGGATGCGCCCCTTGCGCGTCTCCGGGGCCATGAAGGTGGCGCAGGGCATCACCACCCTCGAGGAAGTGATGAAGGTCGCCCCCCTCGCGGACCTGCAATGAAGAAGACGCTCTACGAACTGGTGGGCGTGCCGCCCGCCGCCCCGCGCGAGATCATCGGCGCGGCCTGCAGGCGCCGCATCGCCCGGCTCGAGGAACAGGGGGGCGACGAGGCGAAGGCCGGCATCTACGCCATCCGCGAAGCGTGGGACATCCTCAAGGACGACCAGACGCGCGCGGCCTACGACGCGTCCCTTGCCACGCCGCAGCCGGAGGCCGTCATCGACCGGCAGGCCGCGGCCTTCGTGGCGCAGGTCGCGCCGGACACGCTGGTGAAGACGCTGGTGAAACCGCGCGAGGTGCCGCGCGACTGGGCGCGGATCGGCAAGTACGCCGGAGGCGCCATGATGGCGCTCGTCTTCATCGCGATCTTCGCCGTCAACCAGAACGCGCGCGTCGCCGCGCACAAGCGCCTGGAAGCCGCCACCTACGAGGCCGAGCACGGCGAGCCGCCCGGCGCGAAGAAGGTCGCCGAACCGGTCAAGAGCGCCGAACCCTTCTCGGCGGAGAAGGCGGAGCAGGAGATGCGCGAGCGCGAGGCGGCCGCCCGGGAGCAGGTCGAACGCGACCAGCAGAAGCAGGAAGACGAGTTCCGAAGCAAGCTCGACCAGGACAACAACAACGCGAATCGCGGCAGCCGCCGCAACCGCAATCGCTGACCGGCGCGTGATCCGGCGCGCCCTCCGCCTCGCCCTCCTGGCCGTCGTCGGCGTCCCGGTGGTCCTCGTTGCCGCCGCCTTCCTCTACCTTCGCCAGTCGCTGCCGCAGCTCGAGGGCGAGCTCGCCCTGCCGGGCCTGGGCGCCCGCGTGGAGATCCTTCGCGACCGCGAAGGCATCCCGCACGTCTTCGCCGCCCACGAGCGCGACGCGCACTTCGCGCTCGGGTTCCTGCATGCGCAGGACCGCCTGTGGCAGATGGAACTGCAGCGGCGCGTGGCCTCCGGGCGCCTGTCGGAGGTTCTCGGCGAGCGCACGTTCGACACCGACCGGCTGATGCGCACGCTGGGGATCGCACGCGTGGCCGAGCGCATCGCCGAGAAGCTCGATCCGGCCACGATCGCCTCGCTGGAGGCGTACGCGAGCGGAGTGAACGCCTTCCTCGACGGCGAGCCGGTGCTGCCGGTCGAGTTTCTCGCGATGCGGGTGAAGCCCGAGCCCTGGCGCGTCGAGGATTCCCTCGGCTGGATGCTGGTGATGGCGTGGGACCTCTCCGGGAACTGGCGCAGCGAGCTCGCCCGCCTTCGGCTGTCGGCCAGGCTGTCGCCGGAGCAGCTCGCGCAGTTCCTCGGCCCGTATCCCGCCGACGAGGCGAAACCCCTGCCGGATTTCCGGGCCCTCTACCCGCCGGTCGAGGATGCCGCGCGCCGCCTTCTAGCCGCCTCGCCCGATCCCGGCGAGGCCCACGGCTCCAACAACTGGGTGCTGGCCGGGGCGCGCACCGCCAGCGGCAAGCCGCTCCTCGCCAACGACCCGCACCTGGGGTTGCAGGCGCCGGCGATCTGGTACCTCGCGCATCTCGAGTCGCCGCAGGGAAAGGTCGTGGGGGCCACGCTGCCGGGCCTGCCGTACGTGGTCCTGGGGCGCAACGCGAGCCTCGCGTGGTCGATGACGACGACGCTGGGCGACACGCAGGACCTGTTCGTCGAGCGCCTCTCGCCGAAGCTCGACGGCCACTACGACACGCCGCAGGGTCCGCGTGCCTTCGTGACGCGGGAGGAAAGGGTGATGGTCGGCAAGCAGGTGCGCAGCTTCATCGTGCGCGAGACGCGCCACGGACCGGTGATTTCCGACGCCGTGGCGAGCGCCGCCGGTTCGGCACCGAAGGGCTACGTGCTCGCCCTGGCGTGGGCCGCGCTCGACGAGACCAACGCGACGGCCCGCGCGGGACTCGAGATGAACCGCGCGATCAACGCGCCGGATTTCGTGCAATCGCTGCAGGACTTCCACGCCCCGCAGCAGAGCCTCGTCTACGCGGACAAGGACGGGCGCGTGGGCCTCATCGCGCCGGTCCGGCTGCCGGTGCGGCGGGCGGACAACGAGGCGATGGGGCGCGTGCCGGTTCCGGGCTGGGACGAGAGGTACGACTGGCAGGGCTTCGCGCCTTTCGAGCGGATGCCTCGGATGGTCGACCCGCCTTCGGGAGCCCTCGTGACGGCCAACAACCGCATCGTGCCGCCGGGCTTCCAGCCCTTCATGACGACCGACTGGATGCCGCCGTATCGCGCGAACCGGATCGGGACGCTTCTCGCGGGGCAGGAGAAGCACGACGTGGCTTCGATGCGCCGCATCCAGGGTGACGTCGAGTCGGCGCTCGCCAGGGCGCTGCTGCCGACCTTCCTCGGCGCGACGCCCGAAACCGATGCGGGGCGGCGTGCCCTCGCGCTCGCGCGCGACTGGGATGGCGTCATGCGGATCGATTCGCCGGCGCCCCTGGTATTCGCCGCCTGGTACCGGGAACTCACGCGCCTCGTCTACGCGGACGAACTGGGGGACCTCTTCCCCGATTTCTGGGAGCAGCGCGCGGCCTTCATGATCGCGGTGATGACGGGCGCGGCGCCGGCCTGGTGCGACGACGTGGGGACGGACGCCGTCGAGACCTGCCCGCAACGCTCGGCGCGCGCGATGGACCTGGCGGCCGCGGATCTGGCGAAGCGATACGGGGCCGAGTCGGCCTGGCGCTGGGGAGAGGCCCACGTCGCGGCCTCGGACCACCGCCCCTTCGGCACCGTCCCGCAGCTCGCGCGCTGGTTCAACCTGCCGGTGGCTACGCCCGGGGACACGTATTCGGTGAACGTCGGCCACACCCACATCAAGGACGAGGCGCGCCCGTTCGCGAACCGCCACGCCGCGAGCCTTCGCGCGATCTACGACCTGGCCGACCTCGATCGCTCGCTCTTCATGCACTCCACGGGGCAGTCGGGCAACCGGTTCTCGCCCTGGTACGGCAATTTCGCCGAGCGCTGGGCCGCGGTCGACTACGTCACGATCCCGACGGCAAGGGAGGCGGTCGCCTCGCCGCGCCGTCTCGTGCTCGCGCCGGGCGCGCGAGCCCCGTAAGGCCGGGGAGGGGCATCCCGCGGCGAATTTGGCATAGACTTTTGCCATGAATCCGCCCAACGCCCGCTTCGCCTTCCCTGCCGCCGTCCTTGCGGCGCTCCTCGTCACCGGTTGCGTCACCGCGCCCGTCGCGCCCGCGACGAAGCCGAAGCTCGTCGTCCTGCTGGTGGTCGACGGGCTGCCCCAGCGGCAGGTCACCGACTATCGCGACCAGCTCGGTCCCGACGGGCTCAATCGCCTTCTCGAGCGGGGCGCCTGGTTCGCCGACGCGCATTACGGCCATGGCTTCACGGTGACGGCCGCGGGCCACGCCACGATGCTCACGGGGGCGTACCCGAACCGCACCGGCATCATCGGCAACGAGTGGCGCGACCCGGCCAAGGGTGTCGCGGTCTACAACACCGGCGACGAGGCCCATTCGTACCTCGGCCACAAGACGGCACGGCTGGACGGGACGAGCCCGAAGAACCTGATCGCCGAGTCGCTCGGCGACGTGCTGCGGGGCGCGGACGCGCGCTCGAAGGTGATCGCCATCTCCGGCAAGGACCGCGGCGCCATCCTGCCGGCGGGCAAGGCCGGGACGGCCTACATGTTCATGAAGCAGACGGGCCAGTTCGCCTCGAGCACCTATTACATGAAGGAGCACCCGGCCTGGGTGAGCGCGTTCAACGGCGCGAAGCCCGCGGACAAGTACCTCAAGGCGGTGTGGAAGCCGCTGCTGCCCGAGATGGCCTATGCCCGGAGCGTTCCCGACGCCCAGCCCTGGTTCGCCAAGGGCGGCAAGTTGCCTCGCGTGATGGGCGAGACGCTCGACGAGCCCGGCCCGCTGCTCTACGACGATCTCTATCGCGGCCCGTTCCTCGACGCGCTCAGCCTCGACTTCGCGCGCGCGGCCATCGCGGGCGAACGCCTGGGCGAGGACGACGCGACGGACATCCTTTCGGTGAGCCTCTCCGGCCACGACTACATCAACCACGCCTGGGGCGCCGAGTCGAGGCTCTCGCACGACCACGTGCTGCAACTCGACAACCTGTTCGCCGCCTTCTTCCGCGACCTGGACAAGCGCGTCGGCAAGGACAACTACCTCGTCCTGCTCACGGCCGACCACGGGTTCATGCCGGCCCCGGAGTTCTCGAAATCGAGGGGCATCGACGCCGGCCGGCAGAGCGCCAGCCAGTCCCTCGCGAAGGTGAACGCGGCGCTGGCGGCGAAGTTCGGCGAAGGCCACTGGGCGCTCGGCTGGAGTGCTCAGGCCATCCACCTGAACAATGCCCTCATCGCCGAGCGGCGCGTGGACCGCGGCGCGCTCGAAGACGAAGTGAAGCGGGTCCTCCTCACCGAACCCGGGTTCGTGGCGGCCTTCACCCGCGCGCAGATCCTCGATCCGATGACGCCGCCCGCGCCCTACCTCGACGCGGTGCGCAAGGCCTACTACCCCGGGCGCTCGGGCGACATCCAGGCCGTGCTGCGGTCGCACTGGATGTTCTCCTCGTCGAGCAGCACCACCACGCATGGCTCCCCGCACCCGTACGACACGCACGTGCCGATCCTGGCGTGGGGCCCGGCCTGGGTGAGCGCCGGCAGGCGCGAGGCGCGCGTGGAAGTCGCGGACATCGCGCCCACGCTCGCGAAGGTCCTGGGCATCCGCCCGCCCGCCGCCTCGGAGGGCAAGCCCCTGCCGATCGGCCCTTGACGCTCTACTACGCCGATCACTTCGTCCTGACGCTGCCGCCGGGCCATCGCTTCCCGATGGCCAAGTACGCGTTGCTGCGCGAGCGGCTGGCGGGTGGCGGCGATTTCCGCGAGGACGATTTCCGCGTGCCGCCCGCGGCCACGGACGCGCAGATACGCCGTGCCCATTGTCCCGACTATCTCGGACGGGTCGTGAACGGGACGCTCGGCGCGCAGGAGATCCGCGCGATCGGTTTTCCGTGGTCCGAGGCGATGGTGGAGCGATCGCGGCGCAGTGCCGGCGCCACGCTGTCGGCCGCGCGCGATGCCCTCGTGCAAGGATGGTCGGCCAACCTCGCGGGCGGCACGCACCACGCGTTCTTCGATCGGGGCGAGGGATTCTGCGTCTTCAACGACGCGGCCATCGCCGCGCGTGCGATGCAAGCGGAGGCGGGCCTGTCGCGAGTCGCCATCGTCGACTGCGACGTGCACCAGGGCAACGGCACGGCGGCCATCCTGCGCGGCGACGATTCCGTCTTCACCTTCTCCATCCACGGCGCGCGCAATTTTCCCTTCGCGAAGGAAGCGAGCGACCTCGACATCGAGCTGGCCGACGGCACGGGGGACGAGGAGTACCTCCGGCACCTGGAACGCGGGCTCGATGAGACACTCGCGCGATCGAACCCGCAGCTCGTGATCTACCTCGCGGGGGCGGACCCGCACGAAGGCGATCGCCTCGGCCGCCTCAAGCTCACCACGCGCGGGCTGGAGCGGCGCGACGAATTCGTGTTCGGCCGGCTCGCGGCGCGCGGCATCCCCGTCGCGATCGCGATGGCGGGCGGCTACGGTCGGGTGATCGACGACACGGTCGCCATCCATGCGGCCACGATCCACGCGGCAAAGCGGCTGCTCGCGTGATCGACCGGCTCGAGCGCTGGTTCGCCGAGAGCGGCTGGCGCGCCTTCGCCTTCCAGCGCGAGGTGTGGGACGCCTATCTCGCGGGCGAGTCGGGCCTCGTGCACTCGGCGACGGGGTCGGGCAAGACGCTGGCGGCGTTCCTCGGGCCCGTCGCCGAGTCGCTCGCTGCCGGCGAAACCGGCGCACCACCCTTGCGCGTGCTTTGGCTCACGCCGATGCGGGCGCTGGCCGGCGACACGGTGAAGTCGCTCGAGCGCGCGGTGAAGGGCGTCGGCCTCGAGTGGACCATCGGCCTTCGCACGGGCGATACGACGCCCGCCGAACGGGCGAAACAGACGCGGCGCATGCCCACGACGCTCGTCACCACGCCCGAGAGCATCACCTTGCTGCTTTCCCAGGCGGACGCCCGCGAACGCCTCGCCGGCCTTCGCGCAGTGGTCGTGGACGAATGGCACGAGCTGCTGGGCAACAAGCGGGGCGTGCAGGTGGAGCTCGCGCTGGCGCGCCTGCGCAAATGGAATCCCGGCCTTCGCATCTGGGGACTCTCGGCCACGCTCGGAAACCTGCCGGAGGCACGCGAGCGGCTGCTGGCCGGCGGGCCGGGGCGCCTCGTCACCGGCGTGGAGGACAAGAAAATCGTCGTCGACACGATGATCCCCGCGGACGTGGACCGATTCCCCTGGGCGGGGCACCTGGGCCTTGCGATGCTCGATGACGTGGTCGCGGCGCTCGATGCCTCGCCCTCCACGCTCGTCTTCACCAACACGCGCTCGCAGGCCGAGATCTGGTACCAGGCGATCCTCGAGGCGCGGCCGGACTGGGCGGGGCTCGTCGCGTTGCATCACGGTTCGCTCGACGCGGACGTGCGCAAGTGGGTGGAGGAGGGGCTCAAGGAAGGGCGCCTGAAGGCCGTGGTCGCGACCTCGAGCCTCGACCTGGGCGTGGACTTCTCGCCCGTCGATCGCGTCTTGCAGGTGGGCAGCCCCAAGGGCGTCGCCCGCCTCTTGCAACGCGCCGGTCGTTCGGGGCACGCGCCCGGGCAGGTGAGCCGCGTCACCTGCGTGCCCTCGCATGCGCTCGAGTTCGTGGAGGCCGCGGCGGCGCGGCGGGCGGCGGACGCGAGGCGCATCGAGGCGCGGCGTCCCGTCGACCGTCCCCTCGACGTCCTCACGCAGCACCTCGTCACCATCGCGGTCGGCGAGGGCTTCGTCGAGGCGGACCTCAAGGCCGAGGTGATGTCGACCCGCGCCTTCCGCGACCTCAGCGACGCCGAGTGGCGGTGGGCGCTCGATTTCGTCGTGCGCGGGGGCGAATCGCTCAAGGCCTATCCCGAATACCGACGCGTGGAGGAAGTGGACGGCTGGCACGTCGTGCGCGACAACGCCATCGCGCGGCGCCACCGCATGTCCGTCGGCACCATCGTGGCGGACTCGTCCATCGACGTGCGCTACCTCAACGGCAAGCGGCTGGGCAACGTCGAGGAGTCTTTCATCGCGTGGCTTTCGCCGGGCGACGCGTTCGTGTTCGGCGGCCACATGCTCGAGCTCATCCGGCTGGAGAACATGACAGCGCTCGTGCGGCCCGCGAAGCCCGGTTCGGCCACCGTGCCGCGGTGGCAGGGCGGACGCAGCCCGCTGTCGAGCGAGGTCTCCGACGGCATCCGCGAGTTGCTGGAACTGCACGTCGAGGGACGCGCGAAGGAGCCGGAGATGCGGGCGGTGGAGCGGCTTCTCGCGTTGCAGGGCCGCTGGTCGCGGATCCCCAAGCGCGGCGAGTTCCTCGTCGAGCAGGTCGAGACGAAGGAAGGCCATCACCTGTTCTTCTATCCGTTCGAGGGACGGCATGTGCACGTGGGCCTCTCGGCCCTGCTTGCCTGGCGCCTCGCGCGCACGCGGCCGGCCTCGTTCAGCCTCGCGTTCAACGACTACGGCTTCGAGCTGCTGTCGCGCGAGCGATTCGAGATGCTGCCGTTGCTGCGAGAAGGGCTCCTTTCTCCGGAGAACCTGCTCGAAGACGTGCTCGCGAGCCTCAACGCGGCCGAGCTTTCCAAGCGCCAGTTCCGCGAGATCGCGCGCGTGGCGGGACTCGTCTTCCAGGGCTACCCCGGCCAGCCCAAGACCAACCGGCAGGTGCAGGCCACCAGCGGTCTCATCTACGAGGTTTTCGCGCGATGGGATGCCGGCAATCCGCTGCTCGGCCAGGCCGAACGCGAGGTGCTGGAACGCGAACTCGAGTACTCCCGGCTCGCGAAGGCCATGCAGCGCCTCTCCTCATCGCCCGTGGTGCTGCGCCAACCCGACCGGCCGACCCCGTTCGCGTTTCCCCTCATGGTCGCCCGACTGCGCGAGAAACTCACCAGCGAGAAGCTCGCCGACCGCGTGCGGCGGATGCAGCTCGAGTTCGATGCGGCCAGCGAGGCGGTGGCGGACGATGCGCAGGCGGAGTTGTTCGAGTGAGTGTCGTGATTGCGATCGATGGGGGATCGGAGGTGTGGAATCACTCGTCCATCTCAGGGCGGCGCTTCATCGGCCTCTTGCGGGATGGGTGCCCCGGCTTTCGGGGCCAGTCAACACACGACAGGCCCCGAAAGCCGACCCATCCAATGATTGCGGCACTGCGGCCGCAATCCTGCGACGGCCGCGCCGCCATGAAATGGACGAGTGATTCCACACCCCCGATCCGGCCGTGCCCGTGGACGCGGCGTCGAAGTTCGGTCCGTTGCGTTGCGTTCCCGGAACAGGGCCGGCGGTTTGGCGCATCCGCTTCGAGTGGCGCCGCCAACTTGCGCATCGACTGCTCGCAGGTGCTGACGGCGCACCCTCTTGCGACGCCCCGACCGGCAGTGGGGAGTGATCCGATCGTTTCATGGCGGCGCGGCCGTCGCAGGATTGCCTCCCGGGTTCATGGGGAGGCAATCGTTGGATGGGTCGGATTTTGAGGCCTGACGTGTGTTGTCTGGCCCCAAAATCCGGGGCACCCATCCCGCAAGAGGCCGTGCTTGCGCCGCCCTGAAACGATCGGATCACTCCCCACTGCCGGCCATCCATGCCACCCATGACCACAGTCGACATCTTGGGCGAAGAACTGCAATTGCTCCCCGAGCGCGCAGCCTTCTGGAAACGCACGAGCACGCTCTTCATCGCCGATTTCCACCTCGGCAAGGCCGCCTCGTTCCGCCACGCGGGCATTCCGATGCCGACCGGGACGACGACGGAGAACGTGGGCCGGCTCGAGCGTTGCATCGCGAAGCTCGGCGCGACGCGGCTCGTGTTCCTGGGCGACTTCCTGCACAGCGCGGAAGGTCGCGCGGAAAGGACGCTGGCCCGCTTCGGCGAGTGGCGTGCGGCGAGGAAAGACCTGGAGATCGTGCTGGTTCGCGGCAACCACGACGACCGTGCGGGAGATCCGCCGGCCGAGTGGGCGATGCACTGCGTGAACCCGGGGGAGGGGATGGCGCCCTTCGCGCTGGTGCACGAACCGAAGCCGGTGCGCGGCGGCTACGCGCTCGCCGGGCACATCCACCCGGCGGTGCGGCTTTCGGGGGGGGCGGGGGAATCGCTGCGCCTGCCGTGCTTCTGGTTCGGGCCGCGCGTGGGCGTGCTGCCGTCGTTCGGGGCGTTCACGGGGTCGGCGGTGGTGCGGCCGAAGGCGGGCGACCGGGTGTTCGTGGTCGCGGACGACGAGGTGCTTTCGGTGGGCGCCTAGCGTTCCGGCGGCCGGATGTCCCCGGCGCGCGCGATGAATCGCCCGGCCTTCCGGTCGGCGAAGAAATGCTCGAGGGTGCGGGTGACGCTCGCGAAGGCGAGCTCTTCCCAGGGAATCTCCCGCTCGGTGAACAGCTTCACCTCGAGGCTTTCCTCGCCGGGCGAGAAGTCGAGGTCCGTGAGGCGCGAGCGGAAGAACACGTAGAGCTGGCTGATGTGCGGCAGCGAATAGAACGTGTAGAGATCGCCGATCTGCACGCGGGCATTGGCTTCCTCCAGCGCCTCGCGCGCGGCGCCCTCGGCGGCCGTCTCGCCGTTCTCCATGAAGCCGGCCGGCAGCGTCCAGAAGCCGCGGCGCGGTTCGATGGCCCGGCGGCACAGGAGAATGCGGCCGTCTTCCCACTCGGGCACGGAACCCACGACCGGTTTCGGATTCTGATACTGGATGTGGCCGCAAGCGGGGCAGACGGCGCGGGAATGGGTGTCCCCGGGCGGGATCTTCGTCTCCACGGGCGTGCCGCAGACGTTGCAATGGGAGATCGGAATCAAGCGGCGCACCATGCGGGTCATGGTATCATAAGCCTATGAAAACAATTGGAAAATTGATCGGCCTCGCGGTGTTCTTCGCGGCGACGGCCACGGGCGCGGCCCACGGGCCGGGTGAAATGGTGATCGTCCTGAATTCCGGCGACGGCACGGTGTCCATCGTCGACCCCGCCACGCGCAAGGAAGTGAAGCGCATTCCCGTGGGCAAGGAGCCGCATCACCTCATGGCCACGCCGGACAACAAGGAACTCATCGTCGCCAACGCGGCGAGCAACGACCTCGTCTTCCTGGACCCGAAGACGGGCGAGATCCTGCGCCGCGTGCCCAACATCAGCGACCCGTACCAGATCGGCTATTCGCCGGACAAGAAGTGGTTCGTGTCCGTCTCGAACCGCCTGGACCGCGTGGACATCTACACGGCGGATTTCAAGCTTGCCAAGCGCATTCCCACCGGCAAGGTCCCGAGCCACGTCGCCTTCACCGCCGACAGCAAGACCGCCTTCGTGACGGTGCAGGAATCGAACGAGTTCATCGCCATCGATCTCGCGACGCAGCAGGAGATCTGGAAGCTGCCCACGGGCAAGCAGCCCGCGGGCATCTGGATGACGCCGGACGACAGGTACCTGCTCATCGGCATCACGGGCGAAAGCCACGTCGAGGTGTACGACTGGCGCACGAAGAAGCTGGTGAAGAAGATCCTCACGGGCCTGGGCGCGCACAACTTCGTCGCCAGGGGCGACGGCCGCCACGTGTTCCTCTCGAACCGCATGGCCAATTCCATCTCGATGATCGACCAGCAGACGCTCGAGGTGAAGGAAACCTTCAACGTCCCCGGCGGACCGGACTGCATGGAGGTCACGAAGGACGGCAAGCAGCTCTGGACCACCACGCGCTGGATCCGCATGCTTTCCGTCGTCGATCTCGAGTCGAAGAAGGTCGTGCACCAGATCCCGGTGGGCAAGTCGCCGCACGGGCTTTTCTTCCTGTCCCACGCGCCGAGGCAATGACCGGCCGGACGGCCTTCGCGCTGGCGCTCGCCGCCGCCGTCCCCGCGGCCGCGGCGCACTGCACGGGCACGGTTTTCCTCACGTTCGACACGGGCCACATGGAACCGGCCGCGGCGATCGCGGACCTCCTCGACAAGCACCAGGTGAAGGCCACGTTCTTCCTCGCCAATGAAAAGACGAAGCGCGGCGACACCTCGCTCGATCCCGCCTGGGCGCCGTTCTGGAAGCGGCTCGCGGATTCGGGCCACGCCTTCGGCTCGCACACGTGGCGGCACTGGTACGTGGGCGGCGACACCGCCGATGGCAAGGTTCGCTACGCGCCCTTCCGGCAATCCGGCGGCGAGGTACTCGATGCGCAGGCCTTCTGTGGCGAAGTGAGGAAACCCGAGGAAGCGTTTCGCGCGATGACCGGCCGCGGCTTCGACGGCCTCTGGCGCGCCCCGGGCGGCAAGACGAGCGCGAAGGCCCTCGAGTTCGCGAAGGCCTGCGGCTTCTCGCACGCGGGCTGGAGCCCGGCCGGCTTCTCGGGCGATGAATTGCCGGCCGACAAGTATCCGTCAGACAAGTTGGTGGCACGGCAGGTGAAGGACATCAAGGACGGCGACATCCTCCTGTGGCACCTGGGCATCTGGTCGCGCACCGATCCCCTGTGGCCGCGCCTCGACGAGGTGATCGGCGGCCTCAAGGCGAAGGGACTTTGCTTCGCACGCCTCACGGATGACAAGCGATGGATCCGCTAGAGAACCTGGTGCTCCAGGTGGCCGGCGCGCTCTGGGCCGCCTGGGCCACGCTGCACGCGACCCTCTTCGAGTCGGTCGTGCAACCGGCGCTCTTCCGCCTGGGCCTCACGTCCTGGATCGAGATGGCCTTCGACTGGACGGAGGTATTCCTCGTCGGCGCCGTCGAGATCGTCGTGCTCGCCCTCGTGCTCACGGCCCTGGAGAAATGGCGTCCCGTCGAGGCGAGGAAGGACAGCCGCGCCGTGCGGGTGGACATCATCTACACGCTGCTCGTCCGGCTGGGCATCCTGCCGCTCGCGATCTTCTTCATGCTGCTTCCGCTGGTCGACGGCATCGACGGGTGGCTGCGCATGCAGGGATACATCCCGCCCAAGATCGAGGACGCCTTCCCGGCTCTCTTCGCTCACCCGATGGCGTCGTTCCTCGTGTACCTGGTGATCCTCGACTTCGTGATGTACTGGATCCACCGGGCCCAGCACCAGCTGGGCTTCTGGTGGGCGCTGCATGCGCTGCACCACAGCCAGCGCGAGATGACCTTCTGGACCGACGATCGCAACCACTTGCTCGACATGGTCTTCACCGACGCGGCGCTCGCCTTCGTGGCGCTCGCGGTGGGCGTGCCGCCGGGCCAGTTCGTGCTGATGGTGGCCCTGTCGCGCGCCGTGGAAAGCCTCGCGCACGCCAACGTGCGGATGTCTTTCGGCCGCGTCGGGGAATGGATCCTCGTCAGCCCGCGTTTCCACCGGGTGCACCACGCCATCGGACTGGGGCACGAGGGGGAGCGCCTCGGTTGCAACTTCGCCGTGCTCTTCCCGGTGTGGGATCACCTGTTCGGTAGCGCCAACCCGATCCGTGAATATCCGCCCACGGGCATCCGCGACCAGCTCGCCGGCCGCGACTACGGCGAGGGCTTCTGGAGGCAACAATGGCTCGGATTGAAACGACTGGCGGGGCGCGCATGACGGGCATCCGCTTCGCGCTGCTCCTCGCCGCGATGCTCCCGCTCGCGGCGCTGGCGGCTTCGCACCGCTGGGGTCCGCTCGGCGCGGACGAGGGCTCGGCAGGGTCCCTCACCGCGCCCAAGCTGCAGGTGGGCGTCGTGCGCGCCGCGCCCAAGGGACTGCCGGCGCTCGCGTGGGAAGCCCAGGGCGATGCTTGGGTATCGCGCTTCGATGCCGCCTCCGAGGGCGCGCTGGGTCTT
Source organism: Betaproteobacteria bacterium (assembly GCA_016711875.1). Lineage (GTDB taxonomy): Bacteria > Pseudomonadota > Gammaproteobacteria > Burkholderiales > Usitatibacteraceae > FEB-7. Next base: position 350,156 of record JADJSD010000023.1, read on the forward strand.
CGCGCGCGGCTCTCGCTGGAAGGCACCGGCCCGCTGGAGCTTCGCGTGCGCGGGACCGACGGCGCCGTCGAGACGATGATCATTCCCGCGGGCACGACGGAAGCCTGGGGTCCGTGGACGCCCGGCGCCACGCAGGACATCGAGGCCCGGAGCGAGGCGGGCCCCCGCGGCCGCGTGCGCGTCGCGGGCATCGTCCACTTCGACCGTCCGCTGGGCGCCAAGGCGGCCGGCGCCTGCACGCTGGATGCGCAGTGCGCCACCGGGACGCCCGCGCTCGATGCCGCGATCGCCGAACGCAAGAAATCGATGGGGCGCATGACGTTCGTGGACAGCGGGAACGCCTTCGTCTGCACGGGCCAGCTCGTCGAGAGCGCTCGCGCGGGCGAGGACTACTTCCTCACCGCGAACCACTGCATCGGCACCCAGGCGACGGCCTCCTCGCTCGCGGTGCGCTGGTTCTACGAGAACAGCACGTGCGGCGCGGGCCCCGTGATTCCGGCGAGCGTGCAGACATCGGGCGGCATGGACATCGTGTTCTCCGAACCCAATGCCGACATGACGCTCCTCAGGATGCGCACGGCGCCGCCCGCGGGTGTCACGGTCACCCGCCTGGATTCGCGCAAGCTCGTTTCGGGCGAATCCGTCGTGAGCCTGTCGCACCCGGCGGGCGACGTGGCCAAGTGGGCCCTCGCGACGATCTCGGGCGAGATCCGCTTCAGCGACTGGCCGCAGACGGCGTGGCTCACCCGGTTCTCGCGCGGCATCATCGAGGGCGGTTCCTCGGGTTCGGGCCTGTACACGCAGGCGGCGGGCGGCTCGCTCGTGCTGCGCTCGATCCTGTCGGCCACGACGCTGAGGAATGGCAGCGGCCTCTCGTGCACCAACACCGACGAATTCGGCGTCTACAACCGCCTCGACGTGTTCCTGCCCGAAGCCGCGGGTTACCTGAGCGCCTCGGGCCCGGTTCCGGACGATCACGGCAACCGGCCCTCGGAAGCCACCTTCGTCACGCTGGGCGCCACGCCCTCGGCCGTGTCGGGCCGGATCGACTACGCGGGCGACGTCGACGTCTTCCGCGTGATCGTGCCCGCGAAGGGCGTGCTCGTCGTGCGCTCCTCCGGCGGCACGGACACCGTGGGCCTCCTGCTCGACCGCGACGGCGCCGGCCTCGAGCACAACGACGACGCGCAGACTTCCAGCGTCGACTTCGGCCTCACGAGTTCCGTCACGGCCGGAACCTACTACCTCGCCGTCTCCCGCTGGGAGTCGGGTGGCACCGGCCCCTACCAGCTGCAGCTGGAATTCCAGGCGATTGGCGACAACTTCACGGACCTCTGGTGGATCCCGTCCGAGAGCGGCTGGGGGATGAACATCAACCAGCAGTCGAACATCGTGTTCGCCACGCTCTTCACCTACGCCGCCGACGGTTCGCCCCAGTGGCTCGTCCTCTCCGAGGGCCGGGAGCAGCCGGACGGCAGTTTCTCCGGCACGCTCTACCGCACCTCGGGCCCGGCCTTCGGCGCGAACCCGTGGAGCCCCACCGGCGTCACGCTCGCGGCCGTGGGCACCATGCGCATCGCCTTCACGAACGCGGACAACGCCACGCTCACCTACACGCTCGACGGGGTCGCGGTCACGAAGAACATCGAGCGCCAGCGCTTCGCGAGCCCGGCCACGACGTGCAAGTGGTCCGTGTTCGACCGTTCCTACGCCTTCAACTACCAGGACCTCTGGTGGAAGCCCACCGAGAGCGGCTGGGGCATCAATTTCACGCAGCAGGGCACCGTGCTCTTCGCGACGCTCTTCAACTACGACGAGCAGGGGCGCAACGCCTGGTACGCCATGACCAACGGCGCGCGTGTCTCCGGCGGGACGGACCGCTGGTCGGGCGCCCTCTACCGACTCACCGGCCCGCGTTTCGACACGGCGCCGTGGACGGCCGTCACGCCGCGCGAGGTCGGGACGATGTCCGTCGACTTCACGGAGGGCAACGCGGGCACCTTGTCCTACACGATCAACGGCATCAGCGTCTCGAAGTCCATCGAGCGGCAGGCCTTCGCGCCGCTGCGTCCCGAATGCGACAGCGTGGACGATGACGAGTAGGGCCCTTTCGCGTGCGCTGCTCGCCGCCGCCCTGGCGGCGATGCCTGCGCTCGCCCTCGAGATGTCCTCGCGCGCGTCGCCGGGGGCCGATGCGCGCGCCTTCGCGTTCCGCGCGCCGCTTGCCCCTGCGTGGGCGGTGCACGCCCTCCCGCCCGCCAAGACGACGGGCGATCGCGACGAATCGCGCGGCCGCGTCGTGGGTGGCGTTCGGGAGGTGGACTCACCCGCCGGATCCCCGCCGCAGTGGCAACCCGTCGCGGGAGGCTGGGTCGCGCGCCTCGCGATCGCCAGCCCCGGAGCCGCGGGCCTGCGTGCCCGGATCCGCCTGCCGGCCGGCATCGTGACGGGGGAAATGGTCGCGCGCGGTTCGGACGGCGAAGTCCACGGGTCCGGGGCCGCGACGGGCGAGGCGTGGACGGCCTACACGGCCGGCGCGCAGCAGGAAGTCGAAGTCTTCTCGCGCACGCGTCCCGCCTCTGCGCCCGTGGTGGAATCCATCGTGCATTTCGACGTGTCGCCCACCGCCAAGGACACCGCCGGGGCGTGCAGCCCGGACGTGGTGTGCACCTCGGAGGACGCCGCCCGCGACGCGGCCATCGCCGAGCGCCGCCATTCCGTCGTGCTGGTCAATTTCGTCGAGGGCACCGAGGCTCGCGTGTGCTCGGGCACGCTCATCAACACGGAACGCTTCCCGGCCCCGTACATCGTCACGGCCAATCACTGCATCGCGACGGCCGCCGCCGCCGCGAGCGTGACGACGCTCTGGTTCAACGAGGTGCCCACCTGCGGCGCCGCGGCAGCGACCGCGACCCCGAGGCAGGTGAGCGGCGGGGCGCAGCTCGTCTTCACGAGCCACGCGGCCGACTCGACGCTGCTCCTGCTCGCCCGCGATGCGCCGTCCGGTGCGGTGTACGCCGGCTGGGACACCGCGCCGCTCGCCACGACTTCGGACATCGTCTCCATCAGCCACCCGCAGGGCGACGTGAAGAAGTTCGCCCTCGGAAAGAAGTCGTCCGAGCCGCTCGTGAAGGGCTACCCGCAGTCGATGCACGGCGTTTCCTACACGCGCGGCGTCACCGAGGGCGGCTCCAGCGGCTCCGGCCTCTTCACGCTTTCCGGGGGAAGCCTTCGCCTGCGCGGGGTGCTGTCGGGCTCCACGCTGCGCTCCGGCAACCTGCTCTCCTGCGCGAACCAGGACCGCGAGGAGGCCCTCTTCGGACGCTGGGAGATCTTCCACCCGCAGGTCGCCGGCCTTATCGCCGCGATCGAGCGCGCGCCCGACGACATCGGCAACCGGCCCTCGGAGTCCTACCGGCTGTTCCTCGAGCCCTCCGCCAACCCGTCCGACACGCCCACCGCGGCGCGCATCGACTACCCGGGCGACGTGGACGTCTTCCGCATCGACATCCCGCGCGGCGGGGCGACGCTCACCGTGCGCACGTCGGGCGGCCTCGACACGGTGGGCACGCTTCTGGACGCCTCCGGCCGCACCCTGAAGAGCGTGAACGATGCCGAGGCGGACAGCGTCGCCTTCGGCCTCACCCGCACGCTCGAGACCGGCACTTACTACGTCAGCATCGCCACGCGCGATCCGCTCGCCACCGGCGATTACGCGTTCCTCGCCTCGCTCGCGAACGTGGGCGAGAACTACACCGACCTCTGGTGGAACCCCGACGAGCCGGGCTGGGGCCTGGGCCTCTCGCACCAGGGGCACCTGCTCTTCGGCACGCTGTTCGTCTACGACCGCCAGGGCAACCCGACGTGGTTCGTGATGTCGGTGGGCGAGCGCGATTCGGGCAACCTGTGGAAAGGGCCGCTCTACCGGTACGCGCGCCCCGCGGGAAGCGCCCCGCTCGCCACGCTCGCGGGCCAGATGCGGATCACGTTCACGAGCGCTTCCGAGGCCACCCTCAGCTACCTCGTCGACGGCCAGGTCATCACGAAGAAGATCAAGCGGCAGGTGTACTCGCTGCCGCCCGTGTGCCGCTGGTCCTCGTTCGACCGCAGCCTGACCACGAATTTCCAGGATCTCTGGTGGAACCCGGCCGCCGGCGGCTGGGGGCTTTTCGTGGCGCACCAGGGGCCCATCGTCTTCGCGGCGCTCTTCACCTACGACGCGAGGGGCAATCCCATGTGGTATGCCATGACGAACGGCCAGCGCATTTCCGACGGGCTGTACATCGGGGAGCTCAACTCCTTCACAGGGGTCGCTTACGACGCGCCTGCCTGGTCGCCCGTCTCGCCCACGGCCGTCGGCACGATGACGATGCAGTTCACCCGCGGCAACGCCGGCTCCGTCGCCTACACCGTGGACGGCGACCTCAGCGTGAGCCCCATCGCGCGCCAGGTCTTCTCGACCCCGCTCACCGAATGCCTGGCGCCCGGCGATGAGTGAGCGCATCGCGAAGCCGGCGGGCGGCCTCGCCACCATCGAGTCGATCGACCACGAGGGCATCGGCGTCTCGCACGTGGAGGGCAAGGTTGTCTTCATCGAAGGCGGCATCACCGGCGAGCGGGTCGCGTACACGCGCCTTCGCGGCCGCGGCAACTACGACCTCGGCGCGGTGACGCAGGTGCTCTCCGAGTCGAGCCTGCGGGTGAGGCCCCGCTGCGTCTATTTCGGCACCTGCGGCGGCTGCGCCATGCAGCACGTGCACGCGGGGGCCCAGGTGGCTGCCAAGCAACGCGTGCTCGAGGACAACCTGGCGCGAATCGGCAAGGTGCGGCCCGAGTCGATCCTGCCGGCCGTCCACGGTCCGTCGTGGGGTTACCGGCACCGTGCGCGCCTTTCGGTGCATTACGTGGCGAAGAAGGGCGGGGTGCTCGTGGGCTTCCACGAGCGCAAGTCGCGCTACGTCGCGGACGTGCGCTCGTGCGAGGTGCTGCCGCCCGCGGTCTCGGCCCTCATCGTCCCGCTGCGCGAGCTCTTCACGACCCTGGTCGCACGGGACCGCATGCCGCAGGTGGAACTCGCGGTGGGCGAGGCCGTCACCGTGCTCGTGCTTCGCCACCTGGACCCGATTTCCGAGGACGACGCGACGAAGTTGCGCGCCTTCGCGGACCGCCACGGCATCCAGTGGTGGCTGCAGCCCAAGGGGCCGGATACGGCGTATCCCTTCCATCCGATGGATGCGCCGGCGCTCGACTACCGGCTGCCGGAGTTCGGCCTCGCCATCGGCTACCGGCCCACGGAGTTCACGCAGGTGAACACGGCGGTGAACCGCGTGCTCGTGAAGCGCGCGGTGGACCTGCTCGATCCGAGGCCGGGCGAGCGCGTGGGGGATCTTTTCTGCGGCTTGGGCAACTTCACGCTGGCCATCGCCTCGCGCGGCGCGACCGTGGTGGGGATGGAAGGGGCGGCCACGCTCACGGCGCGCGGCGGGGAGAACGCGCGGGCGAACGGGCTGGGTCACCTCGCATCGTTCCTCACGTACGACCTCTACACCGACGCCGGGGGTGCGCTCGCGAAACTCGGGCCCGTGGACAAGCTGCTCATCGATCCGCCGCGCGACGGCGCGATGGAGATCTGCAAGGCGCTGCCGGATGCGCTCGAGGGGCCTTCCCGCATCGTCTATGTCTCCTGCAGCCCCTCGACGCTCGCGCGCGACGCGAACGTGCTGGTGAACGTGAAGGGGTACCGGCTGGTCGCCGCGGGGGTGGTCAACATGTTCCCGCATACGGGGCACGTGGAGTCGATCGCGCTGTTCGTCCGCTAGCGCGGGATTGGCGTCCAAGGATGCAACAATCTTTGGACGCCGATGAACGCCGATGTCACGCCGATGGCCGCCGATAAGGTTTGGTGAAAACTAGCCACGGTCGGACCCAGACTGGCAAGACCACGAAGAAGCCAATCGCGGACTGTTCGAATTTCCCGGCCCTCGAGGGAATCATCGGCGGCCATCGGCGTGACATCGGCGTTCATCGGCGTTCCAAAGACTCTCGCTCGCCAGGTCGACATCTCCCGCACCAAGAAAAAGGGGCGGCCGAAGCCGCCCCTTCCCTCAAACCGGAACCGCGAGATCAGTCGCGATCGCCCCCGAAGATGCCCAGCAGCGCGAGCAGGTTCGAGAAGATGTTGTACAGGCTCAGGTACACGGCCAGCGTCGCCGAGATGTAGTTCGTCTCGCCGCCCGTGATGACCCGGTTGAGGTCATACAGCAGGAAGGCCGAGAAGATGCCGATGGCGATCACGGAGATCGCGATCATGAGCGCGGGCAACTGCAGGAAGATGTTCGCGAAGGCCGCCACCAGCAGCAGGATCATGCCGATGAAGAGGGCCTTGCCCATCCCGGAGAGGTCGCACTTGATCGTCGAGGCGAGGGAGGCCATCACGGCGAAGATGATCGCCGTGCCGCCGCCCGCCAGGCCGATGAGCGTGGCGCCGTTCTTCAGGCCCAGCACCCCGCCCACCAGGCGCGAGAGGATGAGACCCATGAAGAACGTGAAGCCGAGCAGCACCACGACGCCCATCGCGCTGTTCTTGGTCTTCTCGATCGCGAACATGAAGCCGAAGGCGATCGCGAGGAACGCGACGAAGCCGATGACCGGGCTGCCGGCGAAGAAGGAGAAATTCATCTGCACGCCCACCCACGCACCGAGCACGGTGGGGATCATGGAAAGGGCGAGCAGCGCGTAGGTGTTGCGCAGGACCCGGTTCTGCGCCAGCGCGATCGTCTGCGACGGCGAGGCGGGCGTCATCATCGGGGAGGGTTGCATCGTTGTGGCTCCTGAAAAGGGGTCCGGACAAATGTCCGACCATTAGAGTAGGGATTAAACCCCGGGGTTTCAAGGCGGGGGCAATAAAAATGCGCAATGTGACCGCGCGCGACGCCGGCTGCAAATGCGGCTAAAATGCAAGCCGCAACAAAGACTTAACGTCGCACCGGAGGGTTGGCCGAGCGGTTTAAGGCACCGGTCTTGAAAACCGGCAACAGCTCACGCTGTTCGTGGGTTCGAATCCCACACCCTCCGCCACCGGCTCTCCCTCCCTAGGGAATGCACCCTTCCGCGATGATGGCGTTCACGCGGTTGGTGAACTCCGGGCTCGCGATGAACTGCTGCCGGATCGCGCTTCTCGTCGCGCCGGCGGTGAGCTGGGAGATCCAGAACTGCACGCCGCCGAGGTCGCCGCCACGCCTCAGGAACGCGTTGTAGAGGTCGCCTACGTACTGGGCGTTGGTTCGATTGCGCGCCGCGTACTCGCCGCCGTTGGCGAAGGCGCTCGAGATCGACTCCACCGTCGTGTACACCGCTCCGGCGCCCGCGCACTGCGCCAGCCGGAACTGCCCCACCCAGCTGGCAAGGCCGCCGTCATCGGGCAGGCGCGACAGGAGCCCGCGGTAGAAGTCGACGACGGTGTCGACTTCCTTCCTCGCCTGCACGTTGCCGAAGATCGCCTGCGTGAAGGTCTGGAATTCCGTCGAGAACATGAAGGAGACCAGCACCACCTCCCGCGGCATCCCTTGTGAGAGCAATCCCGTCCAGAAGGTGAGCCCGCCACCGTCGGCCGACCGGTTGAAGAAGGTGTTGTAGAGGTCCGTCACGAACCCGGTGTCGTCACGGTTGAAGGACTGGTATTCGCTCGAGAAGTAGAAGAACGTCGCCATGGCGTACCAGGTCTCGTTCACGTTGGCGCCGAGCGAAGGCAGCCGCACCTTCTCGCTTTCCCAGAAGGCCTTGCCGCCGGCATCGGGCGCGCGGCGAAGGATCGAGCGGTAGTAGTGAGTCACCAGCGAGCGCTCGCCCGTACCCGCCAAAGGCACCGTGACGGGCCCGGCGCTCGACTGCACGGTGAGGGTGCCGTTGAGGCTCCCTTCCGCCGTCGGCGTGAAGGCGACGTTGGCAATGCAAGTGGCACCCACGGCCACGGTGGCGCAGTCGTGCGTCACCGCGAAGTGCGTCGAGGCCGTCACGGAAGAAACCGTCACCGGTGTGCCGCCCGTGTTCGTGATCGTCACGGCTTGAGTCGGTGCCGTCGTGTTCATCGACTGCCCGCCGAAGTCGAGCGAGGCGGGACTCGGGGTGATCGCCGCTCCCGCCCCGTTGAACGTACCCGTCACCGCCTTCGCGGCATCCATCGTCACGTTGCAGGTGCCCGTGCCCGAACAGCCCCCGCCCGACCAACCGGCGAAAATCGAGCCGCCCGCCGGGGACGCCGTGAGCGTGACCGCGGTGCCGGCATCGAAACCGGCGCTGCACGTCGCGCCGCAATCGATGCCCGCCGGGGAGGAAGTGACGGTTCCCGAGCCGGCGCCCGCCTTGGTCACCGACAGACTGAGCGGCTGGATGGTGATCGCCACCGACGTGGCGGCGCCCAGTCCGGCGCTCGTGGCCGTGAGCGTGTAAGTGCCCGCCTTGTCGATGCGGCAGCCAGCGAACGTCGCGACACCGCTCGTCGCGGCGAGCGGGTTGGCGGTGCAGGCGAGCGTGGCGCCGGCGGGTGTCGTGATCGCCAGGGCGACCGGGGCCGCCGAGCCCGTCACGGTGTTCCCACCCGCGTCGCGGACGGTCACCGCGGGTTGAGCCGCCCACGCCGTGCCGCCCGGGCCGCCGCCCGGCTGGGTGCTGAAGCCGAGCTGGCTGGCCGGGCCTGCGGCCACGTTGACGATCGGGTTCGTCGTCGAGTCCGGAATCGTGCCCGAGGCGGCGCGCAGCGTGACCGTGCCGATGCCGTTGATGCGGCACCCGGAGAAGGTCGCCACGCCGCCAACGGGCGTCACGGGGTTCGCGTCGCACTGGACCGTGCCCGCGCCGCTCGCGACCGAAAGCGTCACCGGCGTGGCGAAGCCCGGGACCGTGGCGTTGGCGACGTCCTGTACCGTGACCACGGGCTGCTGCGCGAACGCGACGCCCGCAGTGACGTTCGCGCTGGGCACCGTCGTGAAGGCGAGCTTGGCCGCGGTGCCGGCCGGCGGCGTGGTGACCGTGAGGCGGATCGTCTCGGCGGCCTGCGGCGTTGCCGGATCGTTGCTGTTGATGCACACGCTGCCCGTGTACGTGCCCGCGGCGAGGTTCGCGGCGCTGAGCGCCGTGCTCACCGGTTGCGAGGCGCCGCCCGCCAACGTGCCCGAGGCCGGCGTGGTCGCGCCGATCCAGGGCGCGCCGCAGGCGACGGTGCCGGTGACCTTCAGCGCGAGGCCGCTGAAGGTCGCATTGGTCACCCAGGCGCCGGTGTTGGTCGTGCTGACCGTGATCGACGCGAAGCCGCCGGAACCGCCGTTCGAGCCTAACCACGCCCACCGGTTCGCGAACGTGGAGCGCGTGTAGATCATCACCCAGTACCGGCCCGGCGCGAGCGTCAGGCTCCGTCCGGCAGCCGGCAGGTCGAGCGAGATGTTGTTGCCTGCCGTCGACACGCCGGCGCTCGTCGGTGAAGCCGTGTACTGCCAGGCCTCGGCTCCCAGGGGCCCCTGGATCGGGTTGCCGGTGGGCAGGCCCGCCCCGTTGTCCGGATAGATGGCCCACGTGATGTTCGTGGCGACGGCGTCGAGCGCAAGGCCGGAGACGACGAAGCCCTGCGCGAAGAGGCTGGTGATCGTCGTGGGAACGGCGATCGTGAAGTCGTCGGCGGCGAGCTGGGCATTGGCGCCGGCCGTTGCGGGGTCGGTGTACGACGTGCCGCGGAAGCCGCTCCCCACGCCCGTGTTGTCGGCGTTGGTGACCGTCGTGGCGCCCTGGCCCGTCGAGCCGATCGTGTAGGCGAGGGAGAACCCGCCCGCGTTGCCGATGGAATAGGCGGCGCTGCCGGTCTGGCCGGCGAAGATCGCGACGTCCTGCGTCGCCGGCGTGAGCGTGATCAGCGGCGGCGGCACCTTGATCGCGAGGGGCAGGGTGAGCTTGTCGTCGGCCGTGCCGCCCTGCGGCTGCAGTTCCACCCAGCCGAACCGGAAGACCCCGTCGGGCGGGATCGCGCTGGTGTCGAGCGTGACGGTGATGGACTGGGTGCCACCGGCCGCCACGGTGAAGTTCGAGGGCGAGACGGTGCCGGCCAGGCCGGTGACGGTGGCGGTCCACGTCTTCGCGGCGCCCAGGGGGCTGCGCAGCGTGCGCGTGAACTGGCATTCACCCACGCAGGCGTTCTTCGCGAAACTCGGCAGGTTGAGGTTGGCGGGACTGCCGCCCAACGCCGGGTCGGCGGCCTGGAAATTCGCCAGCGTCTCGTTCATCACCAGGCCCGCATTGGCCGCGCGGTCGACGCGGATGCGGCCGCCTCCCATGTCGAAGGGCGTGGCGGCGGTGACGCCGTCTTCCTTGAGGACGGCGCGGGTCGTGGTCATCTCGAGCGCGGATTTCACTTCCATCGGCGTCCACGCTGGCTTGAGCTGGCGCAGCAGGAGCGCGGAGCCGGCGTTGTGCGGCGAGGCCATGGAGGTGCCGCTCAGAAGGCCCGTCAGTTGCTCGGAGCCCGTGATCGTCGTGCCCGCGAGGACGGCGAGGATGTTGACGCCGGGCGCGGTGACGTCGGGCTTGAGCAGGTCGAGCCCTGCCGCCGGGCCGCGGGAACTGAAGGAGGCGAGAACGTCCGGCACGTTCGGCACGACGGTGGCCGGGAAGGGGATCGTCGCCGTCGCCGTCGCCGGATTGGCCGCGGCGAAGGCGGCGAGCGCGAGGCCGTCCGCCTGCAGGATGGCGAAGGCCGGGACCGTCGTGCCCGGCACGGAGATGGAGAGGGCGCCGGCGGTGTTGTTCGCGATCAGCACGACGATGGCGCCCGCGGCTGACGCGTTATTGACCTTGACCGCGAAACTGCAGGTGCCGCGGTTCACGAGCGCGATGGCGCCCGCGAAGGTGCCCGCCGGATACGCGGCGCAGCCGTCGGAGGTGGTCGCGAAGCCCGGGCTTGCGATGAGTCGTGTCGATCCCGGGATCGACGTGCTGAAGGCGGTGCCTGCGGCGCCTTCGTTCATCGCGATGGCCGTGAGGTTTGCCGGAACCGGGGCCGGCCCGGTGACCGCCATCGTGGGGGAGAAGCCGGCGCGGCCGTGCTGCGCGGCCGCCGTCGAGGCCGTCCACGGCTCGTGGTGCCCCATGGTATTCGCGCCCGGCCCGGAGTTGCCCGCCGACGTCGCGACGTAGAGGCCGGCGTTCGTCGCGCTGAGGAAGGCGAGCGAGACCGCGTCGGTCCACGGCCCCTCGCCACCGCCGATGGAGAAGTTGATCGCGTCGACCACGCCGTCCGCGACGGCCTGGTTCACGGCGGCCACGGACGCCGTGTTGGGGCACGAGCCGCCGCCCGTCGAAACGACCGTGTAGCAGACGTCATAGGCGATGACGTTCGCCCGGGGCGCGACGCCCTGGATGCGGCGCGTGACGCCGGAGACGACGACGTCGCGGCGGTTGCCGGCCACCGTCGAGGCCGTGTGGCTGCCGTGGCCGTTGGTGTCGCCGAAGCCGTCCTCCTCGCGCAGGCCCGACGTGGTGCAGGCATTGGTGGGCGCGCCGCAGACGTAGTCGTAGCCGCCGATGAGCTTCGCATTGCAGCGGCCCGCGTCGACGCCGCCCGCCGCGCAGGAGCCGAGGAACACGCCCGCGCCTAGCGGGTTCACGTGCGTATAGCCGTCGACGGGATCGACCGCCGTGAAGGAAGGGCTGCCGAAATTGATGCCGGTGTCCAGAATGCCGATCACCATGCCTTCGCCCTGCGCGGGGAAGGACGCGCCGGCGGCCGAGCCGTTCCAGATCGCGGGTGCGCCGATGAGCGCGGGGCCCACGTCCGTGTCGACGGGAACGTCGCGCACGGGATCGAGCAGCAGCACCTCGGGCATTCTCCTCACGGCCATGGCCTCGGCCGGCGAGAGCGTCGTGACGATGGAATTGAGCGCGTGCTGCGTGCGCATCTGAACCGAGAGCGTGCGGCCGAGCGCCTGCCCGATCTTCGCCTCGGTCTCCTGCTGGCGGCCGCGGAGGTAGTCCACGTAGGCGCGCGCGCCTGCGCTCTTCACGTCGAGGCGGTTCTTGCCCTGCAGCGACTGGGGAACCGGGATGCCGGCGACGCCGCCGCGGTATTGCGCAAGCGGCGCTTCCCGGAATACGACGATGTAGCGGTCCGTCTTCGCTTCCATCGCCGACGTGTCGGCCCTCGCTGCCGGAAGGGGAGCGAGGCCGGCCAGGGCGATGAAGGCCATGGCGACGGCGGCAAGGTAACGGGCGGGAAGGATCTGTCGGTTCATGGAGGATCTCTTTTCTTTTCCTTGTTGTTCGGTGAACCCGACGCCCCGGCGACGGAGCGGTCATCCCTGCGCTGAAGGGGCGATTCTGCTTGAGCGCAGGCCCTGTGCCAACTCTTTTCCTGTCGCCGCCGGGCGACGACGAATGCGGGGCTGTGGAGCGGTAGAATCCCCTGAACCGATGGAGACACGACACGCCATGCGCCCCGCCCCTTGCCTTTTCTTCTTCTGCGCTTTCGCGGCGCTGTCCGTGGCCGCCCAGGAATCGAAGCCCTGGCTCGAATCCCAGGGCCTCGAAGCCGCCTCGTGGAAATCGTTCCAGGAATTCGAGGCGGTCGTCGCGCGCATCCCGAACGCGAAGGATCCGCCCGGCCCGCAGGAGCGGCTCATCGTCTTCCGGCAAGGCAAGCCGGTCCTGCAGGTGACGGACAAGGACGGCATCGAGGCCGCCTCGCGACTCACGCTGCACTCCCTGGGCCGCGACCTCGACGGCGATGGCCAGCCCGACCTGCACTTCTCCGCCTACTCGGGCGGCGCGCACTGCTGCACGACGCACTTCGTCTACAAGGTGAAGCCCGCCGTGAAGCGCCTGGCCGTCTACGCGGCGAAGAACCTGGGGGGCACCGACTTCGTCGACCTGCCCGGCCGCAAGACGCCCGTGATGGTGAGCGCGGACGACACCTCGGCGTACGTCTTCGCGCCTTACGCGAGTTCCTATTTTCCGGTCGCGGTCCTGGAGGTCTCGCCCAAGGGCAGGTTCCAGTTCGCGGGCGATCTCATGCGCGGCAAGCTGCCCGGCGAGCCGCCGCCCGTGTGCGCGCAGCCCGCGGCCACGGCGAACCCGTGGCTCAAGGATCGCTGCGGCGAGTTCACGAGCGCCAAGCGCAAGGCCCGCACGCAGGAGATCCAGGCGAAGCTGCGCGAGATCAAGAGCCAGCGCTCGGCCGACAAGCTCAAGTGGGACGACTACTTCGCCACGGGCGTGCTCTCCGCCGTGGCCGCCGAGATGAACCGCTACGCTTACACGGGCTTCGGTGCGGCGGGCATGAACTGGCTGGAGACCGTCTGGCCCGGCAACGACGCGATCAAGGTGCAGTTCCTCGCGAAGCTGCGCGAGACGCGCGTGAAGAGCGCGTTCGCCGACGACCTGCGGGTGCTCTCGACCGACACGCGTTAGCGGCGATTGCTGCGGCGCACAAGCCGCGGCGGCCGGGGTAGAATGCGGGTCCCGTTCTCGCATCCCCAAGCGGCATTCCCGACCGTGTCCCTCATCGTCCAGAAGTACGGCGGCACCTCCATGGGCAGCCCCGAGCGCATCCGCGAGGTCGCGCGCCGGGTCGAGCGCTTCGTGAAGGAAGGCCACCAGCTCGTCGTCGTGGTCTCGGCCATGTCCGGCGAGACCAACCGGCTCCTCGGCCTCGCGAAGGAGCTGAACCCCGAACCCGATCCGCGCGAGATCGACGTCATCGCCTCCACGGGCGAGCAGGTGTCGATCGGACTCCTCGCCATCGCCTTGCACAGGCTCGGCCTCAAGGCGAAGAGCTACACGGGCTTCCAGGTGAGGATACTCACCGACGAGGCCTACTCGAAGGCGCGCATCCTTTCCATCGACGAGACGAACATCCGCAAGGATCTCGACGAGGGCAACGTCGTCGTCGTGGCCGGCTTCCAGGGCATCGACGCCAAGGGGAACATCACGACGCTCGGCCGCGGAGGATCGGACACCACGGGCGTCGCCATCGCGGCCGCCCTCACCGCCGACGAGTGCCAGATCTACACCGACGTCGACGGCGTCTACACCACCGACCCGCGCGTGGTGCCCGACGCGCGCCGGCTCGACACCATCACCTTCGAGGAAATGCTCGAGCTCGCGAGCCTGGGCTCGAAGGTGCTGCAGATCCGCTCGGTGGAATTCGCGGGCAAGTACAAGGTGAAGCTCCGGGTGCTCTCCTCGTTCACGGACGTGAACTCGACGGACATGGGCACCCTCATCACGTTCGAGGAAGACCAAGCCATGGAACAGGCCATCATCTCCGGCATCGCGTTCAACCGCGACGAGGCCAAGATCACCGTGCGGGGCGTGCCCGACAAGCCCGGCATCGCCTTCCTCATCCTCGGCCCCGTGGCGGATGCCAACATCGACGTGGACATGATCATCCAGAACGCCTCGCTCGAGGGGCTCACGGACTTCTCGTTCACCGTCCACCGGGGCGAATTCAAGCGCGCCATGCAGGTGCTCGAGGAGAAGGTGAAGCCCGCCACGGGCGCGCGCGAGGTGGTCGGCGACGACCGCATCGCCAAGGTCTCGCTCGTGGGCATCGGCATGCGCACGCACGCGGGCATCGCCTCGCGCATGTTCGGGGCCCTCGCCCGCGAGAACGTGAACATCCAGATGATCTCCACCTCCGAGATCAAGACCTCGGTCGTGGTCGACGAGAAATACATGGAGCTCGCCGTGCGCGTCCTGCACCGCGAGTTCGAGCTCGACAAGGCCCCCGTCGAAGAGAAGATGAAGCCCTGAAACGGGAGAGTCCGCCCATGAAACGCCTGCTCGCCGCCCTCGCCATGACCGCCTCCGCCCCCTTCGCGTTCGCCCAGGCCCCCGTCGACGACCCCTACCTCTGGCTGGAGGACGTCACGGGCGACAAGGCGATGGCCTGGGTGAAGGAGCAGAACGCGAAGAGCCAGCCGGCCATCGAGTCGGACCCGGCCTTCAAGCCGCTCCTGGCCGCCTACACCGCCATCACCACCTCGCGCGATCGCATCCCGGGGGTCGCGAAGATGGGGGCGCACTACTACAACTTCTGGCAGGACGCGAAGAACCCCCGCGGCCTGTGGCGCCGCACGACGCTCGAGGAATACCGCAAGGCCGAGCCGAAGTGGGAAACCGTCCTGGACCTCGACCGGCTCTCGGCGGCCGAGGGCGAGAAATGGGCGTGGAAGGGCGGCCAGTGCCTCTACCCCGCCTACGAGCGCTGCCTCGTCTCGCTCTCGCGCGGCGGCGGCGATGCCGTCGAGATCCGCGAGTTCGACACCGTGAAGAAGGCCTTCGTCGACGGCGGTTTCCGCCTGCCGGAATCGAAGGGCGGCGTCGCCTGGATCGACGGGAACACGATCTACGCCGCACGCGATTTCGGCGCCGGCACGATGTCGCGCTCGGGCTACCCGCGGCAGGTGAAGCGCCTCGCGCGCGGGCAGGCGATCGCGGCCGCTCCCGTCGTCTTCGAGGTCTCCGCCGAGGACATGGGCGCCTGGCCGTCCGTGGAGCACGAGAAGGGCTACCGCATCGAATCGATGACGCGCGCCATCTCCACGCGCAACTCGGAATCGTTCGTCCGGGTGGGCGACTCGTACACGAAGCTCGACCTGCCGTCGTCGTCCGAAAAGAGCATCTCTGCGCGCAAGCTCTATGTGCGGCTTCGCGAGGATTGGGAGCCCGCGAGCATCGCGTTCAAGCCCGGCACGCTCCTCACCATCGATCTCGAAGCCTTCCTGGGCGGGGATCGGGAGTTCGAGGTGCTCTTCACGCCGGGACCGCGGACGGCGCTCGCCACGCCCTCGGGCGGCTGGGAATCGCCTCGCACGTGGTGCTCAAGTCGATGGTGCTGCTCAACGTGCTGGACAACGTGAGGAGCCGAATCTACGAGGTGAAGCGCGGCGAGCACGGCAAGTGGGTCCCGCGCGAGGTTGCCGTCCCGCCGTACTCGACCATCCAGGTGAGCGCGCTGGATCGCCGCGAGAGCGACGACTACCAGATGACCGTCGCGAATTTCACCACGCCGACCACGCTCTACTTCGCCAAGGGCGGCACGGACGCGCGGGAGAAGATGAAGTCGACGCCGGCGTTCTTCGACGCCACGGGCCTCAGGATCTCCCAGCACGAGGCCACCTCGAAGGACGGCACGAAGATCCCCTACTTCCAGGTGATGCGCGAGAGCGCGAAAGCGGACGGCTCGAACCCCACGATCCTCTACGGCTACGGCGGGTTCGAAGTCTCGCAGTTGCCCAGTTACTCGGGATTCGTCGGCAAGGGCTGGCTCGAGAAGGGCGGCATCTGGGTGCTCGCGAACCTGCGCGGCGGCGGCGAGTTCGGCCCGCAGTGGAACTTCACGGCGCGCCGCGAGGGCCGGCAGAAGACGCACGACGATTTCGCCGCCGTGGCGGAGGACCTCATCCGGCGGAAGGTGACTTCGCCCGCGAAGCTCGGCATCTTCGGCGGCAGCCAGGGCGGCCTCCTCGTCGCTGCGACGCTCCTGCAGCGGCCGGAACTCTTCGGCGCGGTGGTGTCCACCGTGCCCCTCATGGACATGAAGCGCTACCACAAGCTCCTGGCCGGCGCCTCGTGGATGGGCGAGTACGGCGACCCGGACAAGGCCGAGGACTGGGCCTTCATCTCGAAGTACTCGCCCTATCAGAACGTGAAGAAGGACGCGAAGTACCCGCAGATGCTCATCACCACCTCCACGCGGGACGACCGGGTTCACCCCGGCCATGCCCGCAAGATGGCGGCGCTGATGCAGTCCTACGGTCACCCGACCACCTACTTCGAGTACACCGAGGGCGGCCACGGCTCGGGCACCACGCCGCAGCAGACCGCCTACACCTTCGCCTTCATCTACACGTACTTCGCGCGCGCCCTGATGAAATAGCCGGCGCCCCCCTGCGTGGCGGGGGTGGTAGAATTCGCCTTGCCCGGAGAGATGACCGAGTGGCCGAAGGTGGCGCCCTGCTAAGGCGTTATGTGGGCTTAAACCTGCATCGAGGGTTCGAATCCCTCTCTCTCCGCCAGAGATCGCGACGACCCCCGGGCCGTCACCCGAAACCCCGCCCCGGCGGGGTTTCGTCCATCCGGGCTCGCCGCGGACGAAGCGTGCGGCCAGGCCGACGATCCGTTGCGCAGCTGGTCGTAGGCTTGCTGGACGACGCCGTAGCACTCGCAACTGCGCTTCTCCAGCCCGCTCCGGTCGATGACCTCGATCCGCCCGCGGCCACACCGGATGAAGCCTTCCCGCTGCAGTTTCAGGGCGGCAACGCTCACCCCTTCGCGGCGAACACCGAGCATGCCCGCGATGCGTTCATGCGTCATCCGGATCTCGTCGCCCGCCTGGCGATCGAGGTGCTGGAGCAGCCAGCGACACAATTGCGGGGCGAGGGCGTGGTGCCGGTGGCAGGCCGAGTTCTGCGCCATGTGCACGAAAAGCGCCTGGGTGTAGCGCAGCAACTGCTGCATGACGGGCGGGCAGTCGCGCGCCAGGTCGGCGATGTCGCGCGCACTCATGCGCCAGGCGAGGCCCGGTCGCTGCACGATGGCGCTGCTCAGCGCCTTTCCGCCGCCCATGAAGGCGCAGACACCGACCACGCCTTCCGCGCCGACCACGGCCGCCTCGGCGTAGGCACCGTCGAGCACGGGCGAGGCCAGCGAGACGACCGCGGTGACCGGAAAGTGAACGTGGCGCTGGACGGTCCCGGCCTCGTAGAGCACCGCGCCGGCCTCCAGGTCCACGGACTCGATCAGGGGTTGCAGGATCGCGGAGACTTCGGGCGGCAGCGAGGCGAGCAAGTGATTGTCCGGCGGGGGCTTGCAGGTGGCATTCATGAACGGCGCCCTCAATGGATACCCCGGGGGGGGTCGATGGACGCCAATTTAGGGCCGGGGGGGCGCGGGAGCCGTGTCAAAAGACACAAGCACCCCGACGCGAATCGTCGCCGGGCGGCGACGGCGATCAGACGAGAGGCCGCGCCGGTGGGCGGCCGTCGCCGTAGAGGTCGGCCAATCGCGCCATCGCCTTGACGTCGCGCAGGAAGAGGCGCCCATCGGCTATCCGGTGCAGGCCGCGCCGCTCGAGCTTGCGCAGCGTCTTGTTGGTGTGCACGAGCGAAAGGCCCCGGCCATCGGCGATGTGCTGCTGCGTCAGCGGAAAGGGAACGCCGCCCGCGCCGGCGTCCGGCTGCAGCGCGCCTGCGCGCTTGAACAGCAGGATGAGCATCGAGGCGATGCGCTCCTCCGCGCTGCGACGCCCGACCGACAGCAGCGTGTCGTCGACCATCGACTCCTCGTGGGCCGTCAGCCAGGTGACGTTGAAGCCCATCATCGGGCTGCGCCGGTGCAGTTCCCAGAGCGCATCGCGCTGGAACACGCAGAAGAGCGCGTCGGTGAGCGTCTCGACCCCGTGGGCCGCGGCATCGCCCATCTTCTGCTGCACGCCGATGAAATCACCGGCCAGCAGGAAGCTGAGGATCTGCCGGCGGCCGTCGCTCAGCGTCTTGTAGCGGAAGGCCCAGCCCTGCAGCAGCGTGTAGAGCGGCGCGTCGGTCTGGCCTTCGTGGATCAGCGATTCGCCGGTGGCGAGGCGTCGCTCGCGGCGCTTGAGCGACTGCACCAGCTCGAGTTCTTCCCCCGTCGGCTCGTGGAACAGCTTCAGCTGCCGCAAGGGGCAGTCCCGGCAGGCCGTCTCGGCGACAGATTCGGGAATGGCCCCGGGGGGCGGGGGCGCGGGCGAGTTCATGGCGCAGTGTCACGCAGCATGCCTGTGCTGTCGAGCGATCCGCGTCCGGGACGGCGCCGCGCCCGTGCTCCCGGCCTGCGTGCGGTGGCAGACGGACGCGGACCCTCCCGATCCCGCACTCTCCATTCCATCCCACGCGTCCGCCAACACGGCCCCGACGCCGGATGCGCCCCGCTTCCCTTTGCCGGGCGCGATGCAGGACAACACTTGCCCGAGGAAGACCATGAACACGACATTCCGCCCGCCGAATCCCCGGACGCTTCTCGCGATCGCCGTCGCGTCGCTCGCCCTGGCCGGTTGCGCCAGCACGCCCGCGCCGACCGAGCAGATGGCCGTCTCGAAGTCCGCGATCGCCAACGCCGCCAGTGCCGGCGGCGGCGAGTACGCCTCGATCGAGATGAGGTCCGCGCAGGACAAGATGGACCGCGCCAACGCCGCCATCGCGAAGGAGGACTTCGAATCCGCCCGCTGGCTGGCCGAGGAAGCGCAGGTCGACGCGAGGCTCGCCGAGAAGAAGGCGCAGTCGGCGAAGGCCCGCAAGGCCGCGCTCGTCATGAACGAGGACCTTCGCGTGCTGCGCGAGGAAATCAACCGCAAGAGCCCCTGAACGCGAATCGAGGAACCGACCATGAACAACAAGCGAATCCTATCCCTCACGCTCATCGCCGCGGCCGTGCTGTCGGCCTGCACGTCGATGCCGGTCAACAATTCCCTCCTGGACGAGGCGCGCCGCGATTACGGCGACGCGCAGGCGAGTCCCGGGGTGGCCACCCTCGCCGCGGGAGAGCTTCGGCAGGCCGGCACCTCGCTCGACGAGGCCAACGGGGCCTTCAACAAGGGCGAGAGCAAGGCGCGCGTCGACCACCTGGCCTATGTCGCGAAGCAGCAGGTGGCCATCGCCCGTGAAACGGCCTCGCAGAAGGAGGCGGAAACCGCGGTGGCGAATGCCGGTCGGGATCGCGACGCGATGCGCCTCGAGGCCCGCAGCCGCGAAGCCCGGATCGCCCAGGCCGACGCGGCGAACGCGCAGCGCCAGTCCGAAGCGGCGATGCGAAGTGCCGACGCCTCGCAGCGCAACGCGGAAGCCGCACGCCGCAGCGCGCAGGAAGCGCAGTTGCGCGCGGCCGCGGAAGGCAAGGCGGCCCGCGACGCCGTCGTGGACGCGCAGTCCGCCCGCCAGCAGGCCCTGGATGCCGAGGGACGTTCGCGGCAGCTCGAGGCGCAGCTCCGGGACCTGGAAGCGATCAAGACCGAGCGCGGCCTGGTCATCACGCTGGGCGACGTCCTCTTCGACACCAACCAGTCGCAGCTTCGCTCCGGCGGGATGCGCAGCGTGCAGAAGCTGGCCGACTTCTTCAGCCAGTACCCGCAGCGCACCGTCATGATCGAGGGCTTCACGGACAGCGTCGGCAGCGACGCCAGCAACCAGTCGCTCTCGGAGCGGCGTGCGGATTCCGTGCGCACGGCCCTCGTGAGCATGGGCGTCGGCGGGGAGCGCATCACGTGGCGCGGGTATGGGGAAGCCTTCCCGATCGCCGGCAACGATACGCCGGCCGGCCGGCAGCAGAACCGCCGCGTGGAGATGGTCGTCTCCGACGAGGACGGCCGGGCGATCGCGCCGCGCTAACCGGCAGCGCCTTCTCCGGGCCCCGAGCGGGCCCGGAGCATCGCGATCTCGTCCAGCAGGTCCAGGACGAGCGCGACGCCGGGCGGATTGATCCCGAGGTCCTGCGCGAGACGGTGCGCCAGCCGCGCGCGCCGCAGGCTGTCGCCGCGGAACCGCCAGTCGCCGGGCGAAGCGCCGACGGGCTCGAGCACCCCTTCGAGCACCCACGCCACGACGTGTTCCTCCTCGGCCTCGCACGCGCGGCACAACTCGACGAGCGTGAAGCGGACTTCCTCCTCGACGATCGGTCCCGCGAGCGCGGAATTGTCGGCTTGCGGCATGGTCGTCATTCCTTGTCGGTATCGCGCGGATTGAAATCGAACGCCGCCGCCATGGCGCGATAGGCATCCTGCGCCTTCGCGGTTCCGGCGGGCGGAAGGACGACCTCGAGAACGACGAACAGGTCGCCCGGTGGCGTGCCCGGCAGTCCCCGGCCCTTCAGGCGCAGGCGACGGCCGGACGACGAGTCCGGCGGGATCGTGAGCGCCACGGGCCCTTCCGGCGTGGGCGCCGTGACCGATGTCCCGAGCGCAGCCTCCCAGGGGGCCAGCGGCAGGCTCACGAAGACGTCGCGGCCCTCGACGCGAAACCGGGGATGCGGGTTGAACGCGATTTCAGGTACAGGTCACCCGGCGGCCCGTCGCGCGATCCCGGATCGCCCTGGCCGGCCAGGCGCAGGTGCTGTCCTTCGCGGATGCCCTTCGGGATCGTGACCTCCAGCGTGCGCTCGGTCATCGTGACGCGACCCCGGGGGTCGAGCGCGGGCAGGCGAAGGGAGACGCTCCGTCGGGCTCCGCGGAAGGCGTCCTCCAGGTCGATCCGCACTTTCGCGTGATGGTCGCGCCCGCGGGCGCGCGCGGAGGCACGCGGTCCGCCCGCGCCGCGCCGGCCGAACAGCGCCTCGAAGAATTCGCTGGCATCACCGTCCGCGCCTTCACCGGCCCCGGTGAACTCGAATCCCGCGTCCCAGTCCGGCGGCGGCTGGAAGTCCTGCCCCGACTTCCATTGGCTGCCGACCTGGTCGTAGGCCGAACGCTTCTCGGGATCCTTGAGCACCGCGTAGGCTTTCGCCCACTTCCTTGAAGCGGGCTTCGGCGTCGGGTGCCTTGCTCACGTCGGGGTGGAACTTGCGCGCGAGCTTTCGGTAGGCCTGCTTGACCTCGTCCTGCGTCGCGCCGCGCGGCACGCCGAGCACTTCGTAGTAGTCCTTGAACTTCATGGGCGGTCGCGGGGGCCCCGCCGGCTGGTGCCGGCCCGATCGGCCCTCATCCCAAGGCTGCGCCACCGGGCCGCGGGATGCAAGCCGACCCTGAATCGACGATGGCCTTCCTCCGCGCGCGAATCGGCGCGGGGCCTGACCGGCGTCCGGGACGCCGATCGGGCGCTGTCGCCTACTTCTTGAGACCGGGGGCAGGGCGCCGGCTTAGCCCGCCGGCGGCTTGAGTGCGAGGATGTACTGGATCGCGACCTTCATGTCGGCATCGGGAACCTGCGGGTTCGGCGGCATCGGCATCACGGGATCCCAGACCCCGGTCCCGCCGGCCTTCACCTTCGCCGCGAGCTTCGCCACCGCGCCGCCATCGCCCTTGTACTTGAGCGCGACGTCGTAGTAAGCGGGTCCCACGACCTTCTTGTCGAGCGCGTGGCAGGCGGTCGTGCAGTTGTGCTTCGTCAGCGCGTCGCGGCCGGGGCCGGCCGGGGCGCCGGTGAGGCCGCCGGCGCCGCCGGGGCGGGAGCGGCAGCGGGCGCGGGCGTCTTGGCGGGCGCAGGCGCCTTGGCGGGCGCCTGGGCATGGGCGAGGCCGGCGGACAGCAATCCCGCGGCCACGAGCGTGAGGGTGGATTTCATGGGGAATCTCCGGGTTGCGACGAAGAGGGTCGTCAGGAAATCCTAATGGGGGTGGGGCCCCCGGTGGGCCAGGGGCTTCGCGCGAACCGATTTCCGACCGCTTCTTGGCCCAGATCAACTGCGGCGACCCGGGCAGTGCACGGCCCATGCCCCCCGGGGTTTGGCGCGGATTCGATGCGCCGTGGCGATTCTCGGTACCATTCGCGGACGCTCCGGACGACACCGCCAGGACACGCCTTGGAAAAACTCCCGCACCTCTTCATGAACAACCGGCGCTGGGCCGAGCGCATGCTGGCCGGCGACCCGGATTTCTTCACCCGCCTGCTGTCGCAACAGAGCCCGCGCTACCTGTGGATCGGCTGCTCGGACAGTCGCGTGCCCGCCAACGAGATCGTCGACCTTGCGCCGGGCGAACTCTTCGTCCATCGCAACGTCGCCAACGTGGTGGCGCATGGCGACCTCAACTGCCTGGCGGTCGTGCAGTTCGCCGTGGACGTGCTCAAGGTCGAGCACGTGATCGTCTGCGGGCACTACGGCTGCGGCGGCGTGGCGGCCGCCTTTCGCGACCGGCGCGTGGGACTCGCCGACAACTGGCTCTGCCACGTGCGCGACGTGCACGCGAAGCACGGGCCGCGAATCGACGCGGCCGGGGAGGAACCGGCGCGCATCGACCGGCTCTGCGAGCTGAACGTGATCGAGCAGGTGGCCAACGTGTGCCAGTCGACCGTGGTCCGCGATGCCTGGTCGCGGGGGCAGGCACTGGCGGTGCACGGCTGGATCTACGACCTTAAGGACGGGATCATCCGCGACCTCGGGTCGACCGTCACGCGTTCGGACGAGGCCCAGGCGAGCTGCGCCGCGGCCGTGGCGCGACGGGGCGCCGAAGCGACCTAGTCGTCTTTCTTCCCGGACTGCAGCGTCCCCGGGGCGGTCGCATGCCCGTGGGGCGCGGACCAGCTCTCGGGGGCGTGCGGGCTTGCGGGGATCGGCGAGGTTCCACCGGCCCGGCCCGCGCTGCCGCGCGCGAACCATCGCGGCCTCCGCGAGGCGAAGCAGGGTCTCCGCGTCCTCGCCGTGCTCCGGGTAGCAGGCGATGCCGATGCTCGCCGAGACGCGCAGGATCGCCGCGTCGCCCGCGATGGGCGGCTCGATGGCACGCACGATCTTCTGCGCGACCAATTCCGCGTCCGAGGACGAAGCCAGGTTCTCCACGAGCACCACGAAGTCGTCGCCGTCCAGGCGCGCCGCATGGTCGGCCTCCCGCACGCAGGCGCGCAGTCGATCGGCCACGGCGACCAGCACGCGGTCTCCGAGGGCGTGGCCGCGGCGATCGTTCAGGTCCCGGAAGCCGTCCAGGTCCACCAGGAGGACGGCGAAGGCGTTCTTCGTCCGGCGCGAGCGCGCCGCCGCCTGCAGGAAGGCCTCCGCGAGACGGCGCCGGTTGGCGAGACCCGTGAGCGCGTCGTGGTGGGCCTGGTGGTCCAGGGCGCGCTCCCGGTCGAGCAGGCGCGCGTTGACGTCCTGCAGGTCGCGGGTGCGCGCGAGGACGCGCTCCTCGAGACGCCGCTCGCTGTCCTGCAACGAGATCACGAGCGACTGCTTGGCTTCGAGCGCCTCCGCGGCCGAGCGCTCGCGTTCCCGGCGCAACTGGTCCACGCGGCTCGCGAGCGCGAAGGAAAGCAGCAGCATCTCGAATCCGGAGCCGAAGAGGAACGCGTTTCGCGTGAAGGCGTTGCTCGGCACGAGCCCCACGTTGAGCGCGGCGAGCAGGCCGGTGCCCGCCAGCAGCAGCGTCCAGGCGAGCAGGAAGTAGCCGCCGCCGGGCTGGCGCAGCCATGCGCTGCGGGTCCCGCCCGCCACCGCGAGGGAGCGCGAACGAAAGGCTGCCCCCGTTGATCACGTAGGCGCCCCACCGGTAGGAAACGGCGAGCGTGAGGACGAGGGCGGTCGCGAAGAGGACGCCCGTGCCGAGGATCGCGCGGTCGATCGCGCGGCTGTGGCTCTCCATCGCCAGGAAGCGCCTCACGAAGAGGCTGGCGAAGATGCCGGTGGTCGACATCCCGATCATCATGGCGTCGTTGCCCCAGCGCGGCGACCCCGGCCACAGGAACTCGTTGCCCAGCCCCGTGTTGGCGAGTTGCGCGAGGCCCATGGTCGCGACGAAGGCGATGTACAGCAAGTAGAGCGGGTCGCGCAGCGACAGGAACATGAGGCCGTTGTAGAGCAGCAGCGCGGCGAGGATCCCGAAATAGAGCCCGAGTGCCGCGTAGGTGCCGTGGTCGCTCGCCCACAGCGCCTCGGCACGCCAGAACGTGAGGGGCGTCGTGAGATTGCCCTCGCTGCGCACTCGCACGAAGAGGGTCTTCGCCTCGCCCGGGGAAAGGTCGATGGGGAAGACGTGGTGCCGGTGGGGCACCGCGCGCAGCGCGAAGGGCAGCAGGTCGCCCCCGGCGAGCGGCGCCGTCGCGCCATCGCCGACGTACACCTCCACCCGGTCCAGGGTCGGGAAGGCCACGGTGAGGAGCCAGCGGCCGTCGCCGCCGGGCCCGGCCTCCACCGGAATGGCGAACCAGACGGTGGCGGTGGTGAGGCCGAAGTTGGCGGCCTGCCGGGCGGTGTCGATCTCCTGCCAGCGCGCGGCCGAGGCCGGGGTCCGGACGTCCGGGAGGCCCAGCGTACCGTCGGCATCCACCAGCGCGCGAAGCGACTGGACCGTGCGTTCGCCGGAGGATCCGTCCAGGGAGAGGGTCGCGGCCGCGGCGGCCAGGGGAAGGCACGCGAGCAGGACCGCTGCGGCTCGTCGCAGGGCGGAAATCGGTTTCATGACTACTGCCTGTTTACGCCGCGCCAGTCCCATTCCTTTTGCGGTGGGTCAAATGTCGTACGGGTCAGGCGGGGATGGCGACATTTCCCAGGCGGAACGCGGCCATGGCGGCCTCGAGCTTCCTCGCCTCGACCTTGAGGCTGTCGGCCGAAGCCGCGGCTTCCTCGACGAGCGCCGCGTTCTGCTGGGTCAGCGTGTCGAGCTGCGTGACGGCCTGGTTCACCTGGTTCACGCCGTCGGATTGCTCGGAGGAGGCGTTCGTGATCTCGCCGACCAGCGCCGCGACGCGTTCGACCTGGCTCACCACCTCGCCCATCGTGCTGCCGGCGCCCTCGACGAGCTTGTAGCCCTCGTCGACGCGGCCCGTGCTCTCCTGGATGAGCGTCTTGATCTCGCGGGCGGCGTTGGCACTGCGCGCGGCGAGCGAGCGCACTTCCGAGGCGACGACCGCGAAGCCGCGGCCCTGCTCGCCGGCGCGCGGCTTCCACCGCCGCATTGAGCGCGAGGAGGTTCGTCTGGAAGGCGATGCCGTCGATGATGCCGATGATCTCGCCGATCTTGCGCGAGGAGCCCTGGATCTCGCCCATGGTCTTCACCACGGCGCCGACGACTTCGCCACCCTTGCGGGCCACGGCGGTGGCGCCGCGCGCCAGCTCGCTCGCCTCGCGCGCGGTGAGTGCGTTTTGCTGCACGCTCGAGGACATCTGTTCCATGGAGGCGGCGGTCTGCTCGAGGTTCGAGGCCTGCTGCTCGGTGCGGCTCGACAGGTCGTGGCTGCCCGTCGAGATTTCCTCGGACGAGCGCGCCACGGACTGCGCCGAGGCGTTCACGGCGCCGATCGACACGGCGAGCTGCCGGCGAAGCCCGTCCAGGTCGTTCATGAGGCGACCGATCTCGTCCCCGCGCGACGTGGCGCAGCTCACCGTGAGATCGCCCTTCGCGAGGAACCCGACCTCCCGCGCCATTTCGCTCATGGGGCGAACGACCATCGAGCGGGTGACCCAGACGAGCGTCCCGGCGAGGACGCCGAGCGACACGAGGGCCGCGGCCCAGAGCTTGCCGAGGGTGAGCGTGGCCGCTCCCATCATGTCGGGCGTCGCCGCCTCGGCCACCGCGGCGAAGTTCCAGCGGGCGTTGCGTACGAACTCGACCTCGCGCGAGGGGCCGTTGCCGTGACCGTCGATCGCGGACCACGCGGTCTCGATGCTTCCGGAGTCGCCGGTGGCCAGGGCCTTGAGGAAGGCCGCGGCCGAATCGGGCGCCTCGGCGAGCTTGCGCTCGCCCGGCAGGCCGAAGACCTTGCCGCGACCGGCGCCCGAGCGAAGATCCACCGCGTAGATCGCGCCGTGCTCGAAGAGCTTTCGATCCTGCATGGTTTTCGCGAGGGTGGAGAGCATTCCCGACATGTCGAAGCCGATGAAGTAGAGGCCCACGACCCGCTCGCCGGCCACGATGGGCTCGTACTTCGTCATGTAGGTGCGGCCGAAGAGGTCGGCGCGCCCGAGGTACGTCTTGCCCTGCCTCACGGCGGCATAGGCCGGGTGCTTCGGGCCGAGCAGCGTGCCGATCGCGCGCGAGCCGTCCTGCTTCTTGAGGGAGGTGGTCACGCGCAGGAAGTCGTCGCCGGAGGCGGCGAAGATCGTGGCGACGCCGCCGGTGATCCCGCTGAAGGCGTCGACGGTCGTGAAGTCGTCGTTCACGGCCTTGCCGGCGTGCAGCAGGACGGGCTTGCCGGCCGCGTCCCTGAGTTGCCAGGCGCCGCCGAACGCGGACTTGAAGTAGCGGTGCGACAGGTCGGCGTTCTGGCGCGCGGTCTCGTCGAAGCTGTCGACCAGGCCGGAGAGCGACAGGGCCGCGTCGCGAAGGCGCGCGTGGCCTTCGGTCTTCGCGTCGCGCCACACGCCCACGCTGATCGCCGAGAAGGCGGCGACGATGACGACGCTCATCGCGGCGATGCCGACACCGGCGACACGGACGCCGAGAGGAAGACGGGATAAGCGGAACACGGGAACTCCTGCCGGGGAAAGAGACGATTCCCTGCTGCTTCGGCAGTTCCGCCGGCTTTCTTGAACCGTGCCCGCCGAGGTGCGGACGCGAATGAATCGCGTTGCGGGCGAGGGATGCCCTAACGGGAGACCGGCGGGAGCAGCTGGATGGATACCGGCGGCTTCGGCGGCGCCTTCGGGGGGTTGGGCCGGGCGAAGGGGGAGGACTCGCTCGCGAGGAGGACCCACAGCGCGACCGCCGTCGTCTCCGCCGCGAGCGCGAGGAGAAGCCACCGGCGCACGCGAACGCGCAGCGGCTCCCGGGGCTTGAAGCGGCCGACGACCTTGCGGAGCTCGTCCTCGAGGTAATGCTCGCGGTCGAAGACGGGCTCGGCCACGCGTGGCTTCAGTCGGCCTTGATGCCCGCGGCCTTCACGACCTTGCCGTACTTCTCCAGGTCGCGGCGCATCTGCTCGCCGAACTGCTCGGGCGTGCCCGGCGTCGCGGTGATGCCGAGCGTCTCGAGCCTCGCGACGATCTCGGGCGTGGTGAGCACGGCCGAGAGTTCCTTGCTGAGGCGGTCGATGATGGGGCGCGGGGTCTTCGCCGGCGCGAGGATGCCCACCCACGAGCTCGCCTCGAAATCCGGCACGCCCGCCTCGATGAAGGTGGGCACGTCCGGGAGCGACGGCGCGCGCCGCAGCGAGGAGACGGCCACCGGGTGCAGCTTGCCGGCCTTCACGTGCGTGAAGGCGCCGGCGACGGCGGTGTAGACGAGCGGGATGTTGCCGCCCAGCGCGTCGGCCATGGCCTGCCCGCCGCCCTTGTAGGGGATGTGCACGAGCTTCGAGCCGGTACGCATGTTGAGCAGCTCGCCTGCGATGTGGGGCGTGCCGCCGATGCCCGAGGTGCCGTACGAGATGCCCTTCGGGTCGGCCTTCGAGGCGTCGATGATGTCCTTGAGCCGCTTGTGCGCGAAGGACGGGTGCGCCACGAGGATGAGCACCGCGTCGCCGATCTTGCCGACCGGCGCGAAGTCCTTGACGGTGTCGAAGGGCACCTTCGCGAAGACGTGCGGGTTGATCACCATCGTGCCGTCGAAGGCGAGGACGAGCGTGTAGCCGTCGGGCGCGGCCGCGGCGACATCGTGGGTGCCGATGTTCCCCGAGGCGCCGGCCTTGTTCTCGACGAAGACGCTCTGGCCCAGGCGCTTGGATAGGGCTTCGGCGATGAGGCGTCCGCTCGTGTCGGTGACCCCGCCGGGGGCGAACGGCACCACCAGGCGGATGGCCTTCTCGGGCCACTCGGCGAGCGCGGGGGCGGTGAAGGGCAGCAACAGGGCCGCGGCGAGGGCCGCGAGGCGTTTCGTGGACATGCTCTCTCCTCTCGTTGTTCTCGCGGACGGGTCAGTCCGCGTGCTGCTTCTCGAAATCCCAGATGTCCTGGAATCCCATCAGTTTCGTGAGTTCGCCGAAGTCGTAGAGCGGCGTCGAATCGCCGTGCGACGACCCCGTGGCCGCCAGGTGCGCGTAGGCGCCCGCCATGGCCTGTATCGCCGCGAGCATCGCTGTCACCGGGAAGATGGCGAGCCGGTAGCCGATCGACTCGAGCTCCGGTTTCGTGAGGACGGGCGTCCGGCCCTTCTCCACCATGTTGGCGAGGAGCGGCAGGTCGAAGGCCCGGCCGATGGTGCGCATCTCCTCCTCGCTTTCGGGCGATTCGACGAAGAGGATGTCCGCGCCCGCCTTCGCGTAGGCCTCGGCGCGCCGGAGCGCCTCGTCGAGGCCCAGCGTGGTGCGCGCGTCCGTGCGGGCGACGATGAGGAAGTCGCGCGAGGCGCGCGCTTCGGCGGCGACCCGGATCTTCTTCACCATGTCGGCCGTCGGGATGACCCGGCGTCCCGGCGTATGCCCGCATTTCTTGGGGAATTCCTGGTCCTCGAGCTGGATCGCCGAGGCGCCGGCCTCCTCGTAGCCGCGCACCGTGTGGCGCACGTTGAGGAGCCCGCCGTAGCCCGTGTCGCCGTCGGCGATGAGCGGGGCGTTCGCCTGCGAGGCGAGGACCTTCACGCGGCCGACCATCTCGGTATAGGTGGCGAGGCCCGCGTCGGGCAGGCCCAGGTGCGAGGCCACGGCGCCGAAGCCCGTCATGTAGAGCGCCTCGAAGCCGAAGGTGTTGGCGAGGCGCAGGGACACCATGTCGTAGACGCCCGGGGCGACGAGGAGGGACGGTTCGGCGAGGCGTTGGCGCAGGCGGGGGGAGGGCATGGGGAGCGCGGCTTCGGGGCGGGAGGGGCGAACGCGATGGTAGTCGAATTCCCGCTGCAACAGTCCGGCCCCTGTCGCGGCCGGCTCGGCCGCCTAAGTGAGATCGGCCTCAGGGAGCCGGAAGGCCCATCGCCACGCCATCGCGGCGCGGGTCGGCGGCGCCGATCCAGCCTTCGGGCGTTCGCTTGAGGAAACCCAGGCCCGAAAGCAGGGGCACGACCTGCACGTCGTGGCCCCTGGCGGCGAGCCCCGGTGCCAGCGCCTCTGCTGGCGTTCCCTTTTCCAGTTGCACCTTGCCGGCCACCGCCGTCGAGACATGCCCGGCGGCGAGCGCCTCGCGCGGCGTGCGCCCGTTGGCGAGGATCTCGATGAGGCTCGAGGCGATGTAGTCGACGATGGGGCCGCCGCCCGCCGAGCCGCCTACGACGACCGGGCGGCCGTCGGCATCGAAGACGATCGTCGGGGACATGGAGGTGACCGGTCGCTTTCGCGGCGCCATCTGGTTGGCGATCGTCTCCCCGGGCTTCGGTGCCGCCGAGAAGTTCGTGAGCGCGTTGTTGAGCACGAAGCCGCCCTCGGGCGCGAGGCGCGCGCCGAAGTTGAGGTTGATGGTCGTCGTGATCGAGAGCGCGTTGCCCGCGGCATCGGCGATGGCGATCTGGCTCGTCGTGGTGACCGGGTCGCTCGCATCGGATTCGAGGGCGGCGAGGCCGCCCATCGGGATGCCCGGCTGCGGATCGGGGTTCGCGCGCGCGAGGTCGATGGAAAGCGCGCGGACCATCGCGTAGCCCGGGTTCGCGAGCGTCGCGACGGGAACCGTCACGAAGCCGGGGTCGCCCACGAAGCGGCGACGGTCGGCCTGCGCGAGCTTGCCGGCCTCGGCGTAAAGGTGCACGAAGGCCGGGTCCGCGAAATCGAAGCGCCCGTTGGCGCGCACCGCCGTCATCTGCAGCGTCTGCAGGACATGGATGCCGCCGAAGGAGGGCGGCGCCATCGTGCACACCCGGTAGGCGAGAAACGGCGCGCACACCGGCTCGCGTTCGGCGGGGCGGTAGTCGAGCACGTCCTGCTCGGTCATGAGGGTCGACCGCAGGCCCCGCCGGGCCGCCGCGACGATCGCGCGGGCCCCCTCGCCCGCGAGCCAGGCCGCGGGGCCTTGCGTGGCGATGGCCTGCATCGTCTTCGCGTAGGCGGGATTGCGCACGATCGTTCCCACGGGAAGCGGACGGCCCTCGCCGTCGAAGTAGAGCGAGCGCCACTCGGCGTGGTTCGCCGCGCCGTCGGGCTGCGCGAGGATGCCGTGCAGGTACTTCGGGATCGGAAAGCCGGCTTCCGCATGGGCGATGGCCGGCGCGAAGAGATCCGCCCAGGGAAGCCTTCCGTGCCGCTCGTGGACCGCGCGCAGGACGGGCAGCGTGCCCGGCACGCCGACCGCGCGGCCGCTGCGGCTCAGCGGCTCGCCACCCGGCAGGAGCTTGCCGTCGACATCGGTGCGAAGGCTCGCGGTGGCCCGGGCGGGCGCCGCGGCGAGGCCGTCCCACGAGGAGAGCTTCCT
The DNA here is from genome assembly GCA_016711875.1 of Betaproteobacteria bacterium. Taxonomy (GTDB): domain Bacteria; phylum Pseudomonadota; class Gammaproteobacteria; order Burkholderiales; family Usitatibacteraceae; genus FEB-7. The sequence goes on from JADJSD010000023.1 coordinate 381,076, forward strand.
CGCCTTCTCGTCCCACAGCATGACGAGCGTGCCGCCGCCGATGCCCGAGGACTGCGGTTCCACCAGGCCCAGCACCATCTGCGCCGCGATGGCCGCGTCGACGGGGGAGCCGCCTCGCGCGAGCATGTCGAGGGCCGCTTGCGTGGCGAGGGGATGGGCGGTGACGGCCATGGCGGGTGCGGGCCGGGTGTCGTCGCCGGCGATCGCTCGCGGAGGCGCGCTCGGCGCGACGGCGCAGGAGGAAAGTAAAAAGGCGAGCGCGAAGGGGAAGAATCGGGTCATGGCCGGCGGATCAGGGAGGAGTGCGCCAGCATGGGGCCCGCATCGCGTTCGCCGCAAGGGGATTCAGCTTTTCAGCACGAACTGCACGGGAACGAGGACGTGGGCGGCCACGGCCACGGCGCCCTGCCTTGCGGGCACGAACCGCCAGCGGGCCACGGCCTCGAGCGCGGAGCGGTCCAGCCGCTCGTGCCCGCTCGACCGGACGAGTTCGACGCGTTCGGCGCGACCGTCGGGCGTGACGAAGACGCGGACGATCGCCTTGCCCTCCTCGTTCAGCCTTCGAGAGATCGGGGGGTAGGCCGGCGCGGGATTGGACAGGTAGTCGGCGTCGAACGCGGGCGGCACGAGCGGGGCCGCGGGCGCGCTTTCGGCGCGCGGCGCGGAAACGGCGGCGACCGGCTCGGTGCGCGTGGCAGGGACGGCGTCCGCCGAAGCAGGCGCCGCGATCGCGATCTCGGGCATCGGCAAGAGTTCGCGCGTGAAGGGCTGCAGGCGGATGTCCGGCAGGCGCGGCGCGGCGTCGGGCGTGCGGGGCTTCGCCTCGGCCAGGAGGGCCACCTGCAGCGGCACGGCGGCGACGATCGTCTCGCGGTAGCGCGTCGCCCCGAGCAGCGCGACGAGCGCGATCGCGTGCATCGCGATCGCGGCGAATCCCGAGACTCCCCGTTCCGGTTCCCAGTTCATGCGACCGCCCAGCGCCGCAGGAGGTTGTGATAGATGCCGGTGAGCGCGACCGCGATCTCGCCGTCGCCGTGCGCCTGGCGGAGCCTTCCGACGCCGGCGTCGAGATCGAAGAGCAGGGTGCGCTCGCCGTCGTCCCGCACGAGGCTTTCCAGCCAGAAGAAGCAGGCGAGACGGCTGCCGCGCGTCACCGGCTCCACGCGGTGAAGGCTCGTGGCGGGGTAGAGGACGAGGTGGCCTGCGGGCAATTTCACCGCGTGGCTCCCGTAGGTGTCGTCGATCACCAGCTCGCCGCCGTCGTAGCTTTCGGGTTCCGCGAGGAAGAGCGTGGCCGACAGGTCGGTGCGGATGCGCTGGCCGCTCGCCGCGTGCGTGCGGATGGCGTTGTCGACATGGCTGCCGAAATGCATGCCGCCTTCGTAACGGTTGAAGAGCGGCGGGTAGATGCGCCGCGGCAGGGCGGCCGAGAAGAAGAGGGCACTGCGGTCGAGCGCGGCGAGGACGATGCCCTGCGCTTCGCGCGCGGCGACGTCGAGCTCCGGCAGTTGGAGGTTGCGCTTCACCTGCGCCGATTGCGTGCCGGCCGTGGCGCGGCCGTCGGCCCAGCCGGCGGTTTCGACGAGCGAGCGCACGCGCGCGAGTTCGTCGGCATCGAGAAGGTCGGGGATGGCGAGCAGCATGGCGGTTCCCTCCGGGATCAGAACTTGTAGTCGACGGTGAGCTGCAGGCTTCGCTTTGCGCCCGGCACGACGTGGCCCTGGTACACGCCCTCGTAGATGTCGCGGTCGAGGAGGTTGAGGGCGTTCACGCGGACCTCGAACGACGGCGCCACGTACGCGAGCATGGCGTCCCAGCGCGTGTAGGCGGGCACCTCGACGGTGTTGGTGGTGTTGCCGTACCGCCGGCCCACGGCCTCGAGGCCGCCGCCGAATTTCCAGCGGCTGCCCCAGCGGTAGACCGTCCACAGGCTCGCGGTGTAATCCGGCGTGTTGATGGGCACCTTGCCGAGGGTGTTCGCCTGCTGCCCCGTGGCCTCGTCGATCGTGCCGCGCTGCCGCGCCGCCCCGGCGAAGATCTCCCAGTTCGGGGCAAGGCGGCCGGCGGCTTCCACCTCGAGGCCATCGGTGTGGCGGCGCCCGGCCAGCAGGTTCTGCTCGACGCTGACCGAGAGGTCGGTGTTGCGCTCGTTCGTTTTCTCGGAGCGGTAGAGCGCCCCGCGCAGCGAGAGGTTTCCGTCGAGGAGTTCCCACTTGGCGCCCACTTCGAAGTTGCGGTTCTTCTCCGGGGGCGTGTTGGCGCCGCGCTCGTCGAGCGAATAGAGCTCGCCGGACGGGTTGAACGAAGTGCCGAAGGCCGCGTACCAGGTCTGCATGTCGTCGGGCTGGAACAGCAGGCCCGTGCGCCAGCTCCACACCTTGTCGATCCGCGCGAGCGGGCCGGCGGGCGCCGCGCGCTCGTAGTCCGCGTCGAATCGGTCGTGGCGCGCGCCGATCACAGCCTTCCAGGACCGGGCGAACTGCAACGTGTCCTGCACGTACAGGCCGACGGTGTTCGCGGTGTAGGCGACGAGGCCCGTTCGCGCGAGGTTCTCCTGCAATCCGGCGGGCAGGTCGCGGAAGGGATCGGGGTGGCCGAGCGTGGTCGGGGGATTGGGCACCGCGCCCGTGACGTTCCAGCGCTCGGCCTTTTCGCGCGCGAGTTCGAGGCCCGCGAGCACGAGGTGCTTCATCCCGAAGGCCTCGCTCTCGGTGGTGAAGTCCGTCTGGCTCGTGAGGGTGCGTTCCTCGCCGCCGCGCGCCTGGCGCTGGCGGTTGACGACGGTGTCGTCGGCGAGGACCGGGGTGCCCGGTGCGAGCCGCGGCGCCACCGCCCAGAGATCGCGCTCGTAGTCGCCCGAGCGCAGCACGGTCTTCAGCGTGGACTTCGCGTCGAAGCGGTGGGTCCATGCTGCGGTTGCGATGCCGGCGCTGTCGCGCTGGTGATCGGCTGCGGCGAGACCGTAGAAGCGGTCGACGGGCACCGGCACGGGCTTGCCCTCGAAATAGGGCACGCCGTAGTCGGGCACGTCGTCGTACTTCAGGTGGTAATACGAGAATGCGAACTCGTCGGGCATGCCGATCCCGAGCCGGATCGCGGGTGCGATGCCCTGGCGGTCGGTGGCGACGCCGTCGCGGAAGCTGTCGGCGTCCGTCTTCATCGCGTTCACGCGCACGGCGGCGTTCTCGCCGAGGCGCCGGTTCACGTCGAGCGTGGCGCGCCGGTAGCGATCGGTGCCGCCGGTGAGGGAGATCCGGCCCTCGTCGATGAGGCCCGGTTCCTTGGAGACCTGGTTCACGATGCCTCCGGTGGAGCCGCGCCCGTAGAGCATCGACGAGGAGCCGCGCAGCACCTCGATGCGCTCGATGTTGAAGGTCTCGCGGTTGTACTGCGCGATGTCGCGGATGCCGTCGAGGTAGAGGTCGCCCACGACCGAGTAGCCGCGCAGCGTGATGTTGTCGCCGATGCGGCCGCCTTCGCCCGCGTTGAAGGTGAGGCCGGGCACGTTGCGCAGCGCCTCGCGGAAGCTGTCCGCGTTGCGGTCGCGGATCAGCGCTTCGGGGACGATCGTGACCGACTGGGGGATGTCCCGCGGCAATTGCGGCACCTTTCCCACCGAAGTGATGCCGGGCTGGTACGAGGGCAGGCGGTCGCGCTGGTCGGTGACCGTGACGGGCTTGAGTTCCGTCTCGGGCTTCGGGTCGTTCCGGGGTGCGCCCGGCGGGTCGTTCTGGGCGGCAACGGGTGAGGAAAGGGCAGCCGCGACGGCGGCGGCCAGTAGGCGAGGGGTTCGGCGGGCCAAGGGTATCTCCCTGATGACAATGGCTTTATCGGGGGAGGCTGGCTCGCGGCAGGGCGCTGGCTGGCGGGAAGGAATTGCTTGCAAATGCGAACAATTCTCAATACGATGATAGCCATTCCGCCCTGGCGATGCAACCCTTGCGATCGAACAACCCCTTGAAGCCCGATGGCTTGCCGGCTCCCTTGGCCGGCGACGACGCGTCACCGATGCCCGCGCGGCCCCGGTTCGACAGCCACGCCCTCTTCGGCGACGCGACCGTGGTCATGATCGACCACGAAGGCGAGACCTATGCGCTGCGCCGCACCCGGCTCGGCAAGCTGATCCTCACGAAGTGACGCGAAAGGCCCCCCATGGACCGCCACCCGCTTTCCGATGAAGTCGCCGCCGCGAGCGCGGACAGCCTCCTCGCCTCGACGCTCTACCTGATGGGCCGCCACGCGGCGAACCCCTGCCCGAGACTGGCGGACCTCGTGGATCGCCACCTGGCCGCCGTCGCGCGGCATCCGGGATGCGGCGAACTGGTGCGGGAGACGAGCCGGCGTGCTTCGGCCGACTGGCGCATGGCCCGGCCCGCCTGCCCGCTGGGCTTCGCGGCGCCGCCGTGCGAGGGGTGACGGCCTAGAGGAACTTCGCGACGTCCGCGGCCATTCGCCGCCGGAGCGCCTCGTCGGGCAGCGGCCCGGAAAGCGCGCCCATGTTCTCGCGCATGTGCGCCGGGTTGGAGGTCGCGGGAATCGCGCAGGTGACGGCCGGGTGCGAGATGACGAACTTGAGGAACACCTGCGCCCAGTTCGCGCAGTCGATCTGCGCCGCCCAGCCGGGCAGGGGCTTGCCCTTCACCGCGCCGAAGAGGCTTCCCCCGTCGAAGGGCCGGTTCACGAGGACGGCCGCGCCGCGATCGCGCGCAGCGGGCAGCAGCCGCTTCTCGGCATCGCGGTCGGCGAAGCTGTAGCTGAACTGCACGAAGTCGAAGCGCTCGCGTTTCATCGCGGCGAGGAGGGCTTCCTCGCGCCGGCCGTGGGAGGTGGTGATGCCGATGTAGCGCACGCGGCCGGCGGCCTTCCATTCCTTCAGGGTGGCGAGGTGCGTCTCCCAGTCGAGCATGTTGTGGATTTGCATCAGGTCGAAGCGCTTCACGCCCCAGTGCGCGAAGGACTCCTCCATCTGCTTCACGCCCAGCGCGCGCACCGGCGTCCACACCTTGGTGGCGTTGAAGACCCGGGCGGGCTTCGCCTGTGGAACCAGCTCGCCGAGGACGGCCTCGGCGTAGCCGTACATCGGGGAGGAATCGAGCAAGGTGCCGCCCGCGGCGAAGAACTCGCGCAGGACGGGCAGGCGCGTGTTCCGCTCCGCCCCCGCCGGCACGTCGAAGGTGAGCCAGGTGCCCATCCCGACGGCGGGCAGGCGCTCCCCGGTGACGGGTATCGGCCTTTCGAGGGGCGCGGCGGCCCGGGCGAAGGGGGCGAGGAGGCCGGCCCCCGCCAGGGCGGCCATCCCGGTGAGGATACGGCGGCGGTCTACGGGCGGCATCGTCGCTTTCCTTGATCCGGCATAAGACAGGGCGGGCAGGGCCGGGGCAGGATGGCCGGACCGCTCGCTCCCCCAACCGGAGGATAACAACATGATCGACCGACCCATCGGCGACATCATGAAGGCCAAGACCGGCCCCAGCATCGTCACGATCCCGCCGACGGCGACCGTGTTCGAGGCCGTGGCCCTGATGGACGAGAAGCGCACCGGCTCCGTGCTCGTGCGCGAGGCCGGCAAGCCCGTCGCCGGCATCTTCACCGAACGAGACCTCATGCGCCGCGTGGTGCGGCTCGGGCGCGACCCGAAGTCCACGCCGATCAAGGACGTGATGACGCCGGATGTCCGCAGCGTCCCGATGACCGAATCCACCCTCGAGGTGTTGCGCCTCATGGTGGAGTACGGCTACCGGCACATGCTGGTCATGGAAACCGAGACCCAGCCCTGGGGCGTGGTGTCGATCCGCGACCTGATGGCCTGGCTCATCGTCCCGGAGCAGATCGCCCACGAAGGGCGCCGCGGCGTGGTCTACACGCGCGCGGCCGACACCGTCCAGACGCTGCGCGGGGGCTAGCGTTCGCCGCTGGCCGGACCTCGCCCGGGCGCGGAAAAACCGTTATAATTCGCGGCTCCTTATGCGCCCGTAGCTCAGTTGGATAGAGTACCTGGCTACGAACCAGGGGGTCGTGGGTTCGAATCCTGCCGGGCGCGCCAGTTGCACGAAGGGGCCAGTCGAGAGACTGGCCCCTTTTCATTGGGCATCGCGCCTCGCCCGCGCTGCCGGGGTAGAGTGGTCGGAATCCATTCCACGGGCGGTTTCTCTCGCGGCCTGCTCATGTTCCGCTTCCCCAGGATCATCGCGATCATCGTCGCTTGCACGGCAGGGACCGGCCTCGCCGAATCGGGCGTCGTCCGTGACAAGGCCACCGGGCAACCGATCGCGGGCGCCATCGTCGTGGCCGAGTGGAACGGCCACCTGCAGATGGCCGTCCAACCGTTCAGCACCTGTTACAAGGTGGCGGTGGCGATCTCGGATGCCCGGGGCCGCTTCGACCTGCCTGCGTTTTCCTGGGACCTGCGTCCTTACCTGATGGGCCGGACACGGGGCGTTCGCGTCTTCGCGACGGGAAGGCGGGAATCCCCCGAATCGGATGCGCACTCGCTGCGGATCGTGATGGAGCCCGATACCCGCCCGCCGGCCGAGCAGATGGGCAGGATCCTCGATCCACTCCGGTCGCGGGGGTGCGAGGGAAATCGCGAGGCGAACTTCCTGCCGTTGCTCGTGGCCGTGCGCCGCGAACTGGCGGGACTACCCCCTTCGGCCGAATCGAGGAAGCAGGCCGAATGGCTCACCTACGAAATCGAAGAACTTGAGCTGGGGGAGGCCGAGGCCGAACGGCGAAGCCGGGAGAGACTTTCCCGCGAGCAGAAACGATTGAACATCAACATTCGCTGCGCGGCGCCGGGTGTCCCTTCGGAACATTCCTGCTGCTTCGGATTCGGAGATGCCCGCGGCTATTCCGCGCTCGAGGTGAAACTGGCGGCCGCAAGGATCGACCATTCGCGACGCGAGGCGTCGACGGAATTGTGCGTTCGCCGCTCCGACCGGGATGATGTCCGCCGCCTGGCGGCAGAGGTCGTCTCTGGGTATCGTTAGACTGAAAGTCTGTCCGCACTCGCCGAGGCTTCCACGGCGTGCATGCCGAGCCATACGCTTGCCGCGTATGCGCTGGCAGCGTATAGTGCCGCCATGGTGTTCGTCGAACTGACTTTTGCCGACTTTCGACGGGCACACTGGGCCGACGAAGACCTTGCGGCATTTCAGAGCTTCCTGCTTGTCACGCCCAATGCGGGAGACATGATTCCCGGCGGCGGAGGGCTGCGGAAGGTACGTTGGGCGGCGCGAGGCCGTGGCAAGCGTGGTGGCTCCAGGATCATCTACTTCTGGAAGGTATCGAGGAACCAGATCTATCTGGTCTACGGGTACGAAAAGAGCGAGCGCGACGATCTGACGCAAAGCCAGGTGAAAGTGCTCGCGGATCTGACGAGGGACCTGAAACGTGGATAAGCAACATTTCGATCTGTTGGTCAAGGGCGTCCGCGAGATGAAGCGCCACATGGCTGGCAAGGCTGTTCGTGGCGTCAATGCGACAGAACGCGTGGAGCCGGATGTCCGGGCGATTCGTGAGTCTGCGCAAATCAGCCAGTCGCAGTTCGCGACGCTGATCGGTGTAAACCTCCGCACCTTGCAGAACTGGGAGCAGCACCGAACCCGGCCGACCGGGCCGGCGCGAGCGCTGCTGAAAATCGTGGCGTCGGATCCGAAATCGGCGATCGAGGCCCTGCACGCCTAGTTGTTCTCAGCCGCATGGTGTTGGTTGGGATTGGTGGCAAGCACTGCAAGTGGTTGAATTTCATAGCTTGCGATCTCGCCTACGAACCAGGGGGTCGTGGGTTCGAATCCTACCGGGCGCGCCAGTTGCTATCGAAGGGGCCAGACGAGAGTCTGGCCCCTTTTCATTGCGTGGGGCCGTCACCAGCCGTCCGGACACCGGCGCCCCAGTCCAGCTTGCGCGTCGCGACCATCCCCGCCGCCAGCATCCCGAACACGAGCACCGATCCGGCGAGCAGCGCGTGATCCTCGCTTCGCAGCAGCGCGAAGAGCGCGCCGTAGAGCACCGCGAGCAGCCCGAGGAACGCCATCGTGCGCCTGAGCGTCCCCAGCGGATGGCGCAGGTAGAACACGATGAGCAGCACGCAGGCCGCGGCGGCGGCGCCATAGGCCACGCCGAACGCGAGGTGCTCCGCGAGCGCGATGAGCAGCAGGAAGAACACGGCGAGCGCGCTCCCCACCAGCGCGTACTGCACGGGATGCAGCCGGATCCCAGCCGTCACCTCGGCGAGCGCGAGGCCCGCAAAGGTGAACAGCACGAAGAGGAATCCGTACTCCGTCGCGCGGTACGAGAGGCTGTAGACGTTCACCGGGTCCGCGAGCGAGAACCCGGTGGCCTTCTCCCACCGGATCGGCTTGCCCGGCTGCACGCGGGGCTGCCACGCGGAGAATCCCCCCGTGGCGAAGTGCGTCGTCGTCCACGTGGCCTCGAAGCCCTCCGGGCCCACCTTGCGCTCGTCCGGGGAGAACGCGCCGGCGAAGGACGGGTGCGGCCAGTCGGAGACGATGCGGATCTTCGTGGTGTCGCCCACCGGACCCAGCATCAATTGCGCGGTGCCGATGAGTTCGAGCGAGAAGCGGTACGCGATGCGGCCCGCGGGGGCGATCGTGGCGTAGTCGCCCAGCGAGCTTTCGAGGGAGAAGCCCGCCTCCGCGCCGCCGCGGCCCGCCGCGAACGCGCGCGTCTCCGGGCCCCACGCCAATGGCGAGACGCTCTTGATGCCGCGCGCGTCGCCGGTGGCGACCACGATCGAGGCGTCCTTCCAGCGTCGCGACACGGCGCCTTCCTGCGAGGGCGGTGAGGGCCAGTCGAACTCGCCCGCGTAGGCGAGGGAAGCGCGGTAAAGGCGGATCGGGTAGATGCCGCGGTGGCGGCTTTCGACGGGCGCGCGCGCCGCGATCTCGAGCGTTCGCGGCGGGAAGTACGCCGTGGCGCAGGCCCGCGTCTTCTGCTCGGCGATCGTGTCCTCGCGGCCGGCGCGCTTCACGACGCGTTCCTCGACGATGGTCTCCTCGCAGCCCAGGGCGAGGAGCGGGCCCACGACCGTCTGGGGACCGCTCGTCTCGCGGGCGAAGGTCGATTCGACTTCGTTCGCGCGCTGGCGCCGCTCGGCCACCTTGCCGGAGACGAGCGCGAGGGGGACCAGGATCGCGGCGGCCACGAGGGCTACTGCGCCGGTACGGACGAGGAGGGGAAATTTCATGGGCGTGGGGCTTCCGGCGTGAGGGAGGACGGGGAAAGGCTAGCCGCCGATCATGGCAATCCCGGGGCGCGGAAGTGGCAAGTCCCGGGGGCCGCCGGGCAAACTTCCTGCCTCCGTCGCGGTCCAACTCGCCTGGCCTCCCGATTTCGCGTCCTTTTTGCGGGGGGCCCCGTCCGGCCGCCGGCGGTGCACACTGGGAAGTGGCGCGACCATCCACTGGAGTTGGCCATGATGAAAACCCTCGTAGCCTGCGTATCGCTCGCGGCAGCCGTAGCCCTCGTGGCGACCGATGACGCCTTCGCCCAGAACCGCGGGGGCGGTGGGTCGCGCGGTGGCGGAAGCGGCGTCTCCGGTGGGGGCGGCCCTTCCGGCTCCCGGCATTCGGGCGGTCCGTCCGGCAGTTACTCGGGCTCGCGTCACTCGGGCGGCCCTGCCGGCGGTTACCACGGCGGTCGTCACGACGGCGGCAACCGCCATGGGGGCCATTACGGCGGCTACTATGGCGGCTATTACGGAGGCTGGTACGGCTCCGGCCTCTACTGGGCCTGGCCCTGGTACGCCGGTTATTACGGGAGCGGCTATCCGTATTTCGGCTACTACGGCTATTACGGTCCGTACGCGGCCTACCCGGCCTACGAGCCGCCGCCGACGGTGTACGTCGAGCCGGCTGCGGGCGGCGCGATCTCGCCGGTCCCGGCGCCCGCGCCGAAAGTCCTCTGGTACTACTGCAACGAGCCCGCGGGCTACTACCCCTACGTGCAGGAATGCAACGCGCCATGGGTGAAGGTGATCCCGCCCGAGCCGTCCTCCACCGCGCAGGTGACGAAATGAGGGCCCCATGAAGATCTCCCGCAGGCTTTTCGTCGTTCCCCTCGTCGCCGCCGGCGCGTTGATCGCCGGGTGCACCGTGATGCCCACGGGGCCCAGCGTGATGGCCCTGCCGGGTTCGCGCATGAGCGTCGAGCAGTTCCAGGCCGACGCATCCGAGTGCCAGGGATACGCAGGCGCGGTGGTGGGTAGCAGCGGCGGCGCCATCGCGCAGAACGCCGACAACGCCACGGCGGCCTCGGCCGTGTCGGGCGCGCTGGTGGGCGCGGCCACCGGTGCGGCTATCGGCGCGGCGACCGGACAGGCGGGGCATGGCGCCGCCGTCGGCGCCGGCGCGGGGTTGCTCCTCGGCGGGATCGCGGGCAGCGGCCATTCGTCGATGTCGTCCTTCCAGCTGCAGCGCGGCTACGACGGCGCCTACCTGCAATGCATGTATGCGCGGGGGCACCGCGTGCCGGCGCCGCGCGGCTACGCCAACACCGCGAGGGCCGCGTCGTCGTATCCGGGCGAGGCCGCGCCGCGCTACCCGCCGCCGAACCAGCCGCCGCCCTCGAAGTCGAGCATCGTCGCGCCGACACTGCCCGTCTACGTGCAGCCGCCAGCCAGCCCGCCCTCGGGGACGCCGCCGGCCCGCTATCCCGCGCCGCCGAACGTGCCCCCGTCGAGCTATCCGCCGCCGGATGCGCCGCCGCCGCGCAAATGACGCCGCGCGCCTGACCCTTTCCGTCGTCCGACCCGGAGCCGTCCCTTGTCCCTTGCCCGGTACTTCGCCAGGTTCTTCTTCTTCACGCTCACGCTCGGGCTCGCCGGCTGTGCGACCTACGAACCCGATCCGCTCGCCGCTTCGTGGCAGGCCGCGACCGGCGCCATCACGGACGTGGGGCTCACGCTCGTCACCGCCGATCACGCGACGGGCACGATCCGCGGCACGAAGGGAAAGACGGAGGGCATCATCGCCGTGCGAATGCGCGGCGACGGTCGCGTGGGCGTGGAGATCACCTCGCGCGACCCGGATCGGGTCGACCCGGCCCTCACCGAACGGCTCACGCAGGCCTACAACCGGCGGATGGGCCGCTAGCGCTCCGCCTTCGGCGCCGGCGTCCGGGGCAGGGTGCTCACGACCGCGAACGTGATGGCGGAGATCGCCACCATCACGCCAAGCAGGGTCGTGAAACCGGCCTGCTTCACCACCGGCCCGATGAGCCACACGGCGAGCGAACTCGCGCCCAGCGAGACGGTGAGGCGCATCCCCGCCACGCGCGAACGCATCGTGTCGTCGACGAAGCGCACGATCATCGCGTCGGTGAACGGGATCGCCCCGAAGATGGCCGCCATGAAGAGGAACTGGACGGCGTAGAACATCCAGCCGTCCGCGGCCATCGCGAGCAGCAGGAAGACGCCCTGCAACGCGATGATGGCGAGGTAGAGCCACTTGAGCGAGTACCGGTCCAGCAGGTTCCCCACGACGAGCTGCGTGAGCGAGGCCGCCGCGTACACGAACGCGAGCAGCAGGCCGATCTGCGCGGGGTCGCGCGAGATCGCCTGGAATCGGTCCATGAGCAGCTCGTAATTGGCGTTCGTGGAGAAGTTGAAGTTGAGGCTGCCGCTCGTCGCGGCGAGCGTCATCACGAAGAGCAGCTTCGCGATCGTCACCCCGGCGATCGGGTGACCGGAGGCCTTCTTCTTCGCGGGCGGCGAGGATTCCGCCGTGGCGAACAGGACGAACAGCACCCCGCAGGCGAGGCTCACCACGCCCGGGATCGCGAAGGCCGCGCGCCAGCCCGCGTACTTCACGAGGAAACCCGTCACCACCGCGGCGAGGGCGAGCCCCAGGTTTCCGGCGAGGCCGTTCACGCCGATGATCCAGCCGGGCCGCGCCGCACCCTGCACCAGCATCGGGATGCCCACCGGGTGGTAGATGGACGCGAAGACGCCCAGCAGGGCGAGGGCGAACGCGATCTGGATCGGCGACGTGGTAAGGCTCACGAGGATCGCCGAGACGCCCATCCCGAAGAAGAACACGATCATCATCGGGCGCCGGCCCCACTGGTCGCCGAGCTTGCCCGAGGGCAGCGACCCGAGCCCGAAGAAGAAGAAGGCCGCCACGCCGTAGGGCATGAGGTCCTCCCAGCGCGCCAGGCCGAACTCGGCGGCGATGCTCGTCACCGCCGTGGCGAAGATGAGCAGGAACATGTGGTCGATCGCGTGACCGACGTTGAGGAGCGCCTGGGTGGATCGGTTGTGCATGGCGGGCATCATCCCCGAGGATCGCCCGCTTGTCATTTCGGGGCAACGCGGCGCCGGTTGCGCCGGGTGCGGGGCGAAGCCTAGGATGGCGCTCCCCTCGAGAGGAACTCCAACGATGATGACCGCCCTTCACCGCCATGCCGCCTTGCTGGCCGCCGGCGCCCTCGCGCTCCTGGCCGCCGGCTGCGCCCACCACAACCCGATGCACCATCCGGAGACCGCCCGGATCGTCACCGAGGAATTCATGATCCCGGCGGCCGACCCGGGCCTGCAGCTCTACGTGCGCAACAAGCGCCGCGACGACCTTGCGACCTTCACGCCGGGCAACATCGTGCTCTTCGTGCATGGCGCGACATACCCGGCCGAGACGGCGTTCGACCTGCAGCTCGAGGGCGAATCGTGGATGGACTACATCGCCAAGCGCGGCTACGACGTGTACCTGGTCGACGTGCGCGGCTACGGCAAGTCTTCGCGCCCGGCGGAGATGGACCGGCCCGCGGCCGAGGGCAAGCCGGTCGTGACCACGGACACCGCGGCGCGCGACTACGGCGCGGCGGTCGACTTCATCCTCAAGCGCCGCGGCGTGCCGAAGCTCACGGTGCTCGGCTGGTCGTGGGGAACGGCCATCACCGCGCTCTACACCTCCCGCAACAACGAGAAGGTGAACCGGCTCGTCCTCTACGCGCCGGTCTGGCTGCGGCAGACGAAGTCGCTCACGGACACGGGCGGGGCTCTCGGCGCCTACCGCACCGTCACCATCGACGCGGCGCGCAAGCGCAAGGGCGCGGGCATCCCGGAGGGCAAGAACCCGATGCCGGACGCGTGGTTCGACGCCTGGGCCGACGCGACCTTCGCCTCGGACCCGGTCGGCGCCCGGGCGAACCCGCGCTACGTGCGGGCGCCGAACGGCGTGGTGCAGGATGGCCGCGACTACTGGTCCGCCGGCAAGCCGCTCTACGACCCGGCGAACATCCGCGTGCCCACGATGCTCATCCTGGCCGAATGGGACGCGGACACGCCGCTCTACATGGCGCAGTCGCTCTTCCCGAAGCTCGTGAACGCCGAGCCCAAGCGCCTCGTCGTCATCGGCGAGGGCACGCACTCCATCATCATGGAGAAGAACCGGGGCCAGCTCTTCCGCGAGGTCCAGCTCTTCCTGGACGAGGCGCGGCGCTAGGCGGCAGCGCGGTCAGGCTTCTGCCAGCGCCTTGCGGATGCGATCGTCCGCCTGCGTCGCGAGCTCGGTGAGCTTCGCGTCGCCGAGGATGCGCATCATCCCGGAAGGCGCGGCGAATTCGAGCGAGATGCGGCCGGGCGCCACTTCGCGCACGACGGCGTTGCAAGGCAGGAGGCTCGCGACGTCGGGATTGGCGCTGTAGGCCTCGTACGCGAGGTTCGGGTTGCACGCACCGAGAATCACGGTCGGGGCGATGTCCTTGCCCGTCTTCTCCTTGATCTTCGCGTGCAGGTCGATGCGGGTGAGGACGCCGAAGCCCTGGGTGCCCAGGGCTTTCGTGGCACGGTCGATGGCGCCGTCGAGGGTGGCGTCGATCTCGCGCTTGAAGTTGATGTCGCTCATGGGATTCTCCGGGGCGTTGTATGCCCCCCAGAGTATCAGCTGACGGCCGGCGCCGCCACCCGCATCGTCAATCGAACCGGTAGCTCGCCAGCAGGCGCAGGCTCGCGAGCGAGTCGCGTTCCTTCGCGCCCGAAGGCGGCCGCACGACCTCGAGGGGAACGAAGAGCAGCTCGGCGCCCAAGCGCCAGCGCCGGTCGATGGCGTAGCCCACCCCGCCTGCGATCCACCCGAGCGTGTCGGCGGAGGTGAGCTTCGTGCGCTCGTTCACGTCGAAGATGAGCGCGTCCACCTGCGCGGTGAGGCGCGTCTTCACGAGCCCGGCCGCGGCGTGCCACGACCAATCGCCGCGCCGCCAGGCCGCGGTCGCATCGGCGCCGAGGTAGTTCACGGTGAACACGTCGTTCGAGGGTGCCTGGCACTGGTAGGGGTTCTGCACGGGATCCGGGTTGCCCGCGAGCCGGCCGGGGCAGGTGATGTCGCCGCGCACCTCGCCGACTTGCCCGATGGCCCGGGCCGAAAGCGAGAATCCGCCTTCGTCGATGAATCGCCGGCCGACCGAGCCGGCGAAGAAGTGGCGTGCCTTCGAGCCGCGGATCTCCAGCGGCGGCGTCCAGGCGAGTTCCGCGACCCAGCCGCCGGGAAGGCCGACCGCGCCGCGCAGGCGGCCGAAGACGGGAGACTTGTTCAGGTCCTCCGTCTTGATGCCGCCCAGGCCCACGGTGCGCTGTTCCTCGTCCAGCCGCGGGATGTGGCCCAGGTCTGCGGCGAGGTTCCCCTGCCACGGGGCGAGCGCCGGCGTCTCGCCGTGGGACGTGAGGAGCGTCGTGCCCGCGAGATAGCGCATCGACCAGGCTTCCGGGGTCGTGCGGCCGACGGTCTGGTCGTCGCGGGTGACACGGGGGCCCGTGTCCTGGGCGGATACGCCGAGGGAAGCGGCGAGCGCGGCCAGGAACCAGCCGGTGGGTGCGATGCGCATGAAGGCCTCGGAGCGTTGACGGGAACTGTCCCGTCAAACACCCCGGGGCGGGCCGGCATTCCGCTGGGCGCGGAAGATCACGCGCCGAAGGTGTAGCGCGTTCCCGTGGAGGTGAGGGGAACGCGACCCGGCATCTCCTGCCTCGCCACCTCGTAGAAGGTGCTGCCCGAGCAGTGCATGGGGACGAGCACGTCCGGGTTGATCTCCTTGAGGGCGGCCACGGTGCTCTTTACGTAATCGAGCGGCATCGGCATCAGGTGGAAGCCGCCGAGGATCGCGTGGACCTTGTTCGTGCCGGCCACCTTCATCGCTGCCTTCACCGAGTTCACGATGCCGCGGTGGCCGCACGAGGTGAGCACCACGAGGCCCTTGCCCTTCACGAGGAAGCACGTGGCCTGTTCGTGGCGGAAGTCGTCCGCGACGATGGCGAGCGTGCGCTTGGCCGGGTCCAGCCCCTCGGGGGAGCAGCCGAGGTCCTGCACGCGGCCGACCTTCATGCGCGAGGGCTGCGCGGGCTTCTCGAAGGAGGCGAGCGGGATCGATCCGGTCGTGAACCCGTGGTCGGCGAGCAGCGAGGGCCGGTCGGCGAATACCACCTTGAGGCCGGCCTGCGCGATGGCCTTGCGGTCGAGGGAGCCGAAGTTGCTGGGGCTCGCGGCCGGGCCCGTCTCGCGGGTGCAGAAGCACTCCTCGCCGCCCAGGTAGAACGGCAGGTCCTTGCGCAGCTTCGCCCGGTGCGCCGCGAGGAAGCCGACCATGCCGCCGAAATGATCGTAGTGGCCGTGCGTGAGCAGGAGCGCGTCGAGCTTCGCCGGGTCGATGCCCAGCAGTTCCAGGTTGGCGTTGAGCGTCTCGGCGGTGAATCCGAAGTCCACGAGCACCTGCTTCGTCTCGGCGCCGCGCGCGGACTCCAGGTGCAGCGAGAGGCCCCACTCGTTCTGCAGCGTGCGCGGCAACGCCGTCGAGGGCGGGCGCGCGTACCGCTGCACCGTGGCGCCGCCGAAATTGCCGCCGGGCTCGAACAGGTGGTGGTACGAGTCCGTGACGACGCGCACGGAAAGCCGGTCGACCTCGGGCGGGCTGCCGGTCATCGGAGGCGCGCTTTCCTCCGGCGCCGAGGCGAACACGCCGCCGGCCAGGCCCAGGCCCGAGGCGCCCATGGCGGCGCAGAGGAGTTGGCGCCGCGAAAGGCGGCCGAGGTATTCGGACATGGCGAAGCCTCCGGCGTTTGTCGTTACGCGGCAGCATACGCCGCCTCCCCGGGGCGCGGGAGTGGTAGATTCGCGCCTTTCCCGCTTCCGGACGTCGCCATGACTGCTCCCACCCCTGCCTACGACCAGCTTCGCGCCACCTACGCGCGCGTTCACCAGCTCGAGCACTTCCAGTCCCTCGGCATGTGGGACGGCAGCGTCAACATGCCGCCCGGCGGCAACGAGCCGCGCGCGGCGGCGATGGCCGAGCTGGGCCTCGTCATCCACGGCATCGAGACGGACCCGAAGCTCGCCTCGCTCATCGAGGCGGCCGAAGGCGAGCCGCTGGGCGATTTCGAGCGGGCGAGCGTGCGCGAGATCCGGCGGCGCTGGCGCCAGTCGAACGGCCTGCCCGCGGCGCTCGTGGAGGCGATGACGCTCGCGCGCGCGAAGAGCGAGCACGCCTGGCGCACCCAGCGCGGCCGGAACGACTGGGCGGGTTTCCTGCCCAACTTCCGCGAAGTCGTGCGCCTCTCGCGCGAGACGGCGCGTTTCCTGGGCGAGGCGCAAGGTCTCACGCCCTACGACGCGCTCATGGACGCCTACGAGCCCGGCGTGCGAAGCGCGGACGTGGAGCGCATCT
This sequence comes from Betaproteobacteria bacterium, assembly GCA_016711875.1. Classification (GTDB taxonomy): domain Bacteria; phylum Pseudomonadota; class Gammaproteobacteria; order Burkholderiales; family Usitatibacteraceae; genus FEB-7. The sequence goes on from JADJSD010000023.1 coordinate 397,744, forward strand.
TCGGCGACGTGAAAGCGTGGTTGCCGGACATGATCCGACGCGCCGTGGCGAAGCAGGCGGCGAACCCGCCCCTCGAGGCGAAGGGGCCGTTCCCCGTCGAGAAACAGCGTGCCCTCGGCCTCGCCGTGATGAAGCTGCTCGGCTTCGACTTCAACGCCGGGCGCCTCGACGTGAGCATGCATCCGTTCTGCGGCGGCGTGCCGGGCGACGTGCGCATCACCACGCGCTACCACGAGCACGATTTCGCGCGCAGCTTCATGGCCGTGATCCACGAGACGGGCCACGCGCGCTACGAGCAGGGCCTGCCCAGGGACACGATCGCGCTGCCCGTGGGCCGCGCGCGCTCGGCGGGCATCCACGAAAGCCAGAGCCTGTCCTTCGAGATGCAGGTGGCGAGGAGCCCGGCTTTCCTGCGCCTCGTGGCCCCGATCATCCGCGAGCACCTGGGCGACCAGCCGGCCTTCTCCGCGGAGAATCTCGTGCGCCGCTACCGGCAGGTGAAGCCCGATCTCATCCGTGTCGAGGCCGACGAGCTCTGCTATCCGGCGCACGTCATCCTGCGTTTCGAGATCGAGCGCGCGCTCATCGGGGGCGAGATCGAGGCCGAGGACATTCCCGCGCTGTGGGACGAGAAGATGATGCAGTACCTCGGCCTCGACACGCGCGGCGACTTCAAGGACGGGTGCCTGCAGGACGTGCACTGGCCGGAGGGGCTCTTCGGCTATTTCCCGAGCTACACGCTGGGCGCGATGTGCGCGGCGCAGTACTTCACCGCGATCCGGAAGGCGATGCCCGACCTCGACGCGAGGATCGAGGCGGGCGAGCTGAAGCCGGTGTTCGACTGGCTGGAGGCCAACATCTGGCGCCACGGCAGCCGCTTCGAGACCGACGAGCTGATGCGGCGTGCGACGGGCGAGGCGTTGAACCCCGCCCACTTCCGCGCGCACCTGGAGTCGCGCTACCTGCGCGACTAGCGGCGCGCGGCGTATCGAGCCCCGCGTCAGGGGCGAGTGCATCGTTGTCCGGCGGGAGCGGGACTGTCGGATGCTCTCCCTTTGCAAGAGGACCGCGAGTTCGGCAATGGACCGAGGGTGGGGGATGCGTCTTTCCGGATTCCCGCCGAGTGAACTTGCGGCGAGGGACAATCGCTTCGAGCGGTGTCGACATAGGCGAATACGTGCCTGTCGAATCACCGTGGGTCGGCGTCAATCCGGAAAGTACGCATCACCCCACCCCCGGTCCGTCCGCAACTTCGGAAGCGCCGACGCTCGGTGCCGCTGGTCACGCTGTCAACGCGCCTGCTGCGAAGCGCCGGAACTGCTGGCAGGAGGCGCGGAAACGGCGCCAAGCCACGCGACGAAGCGGTGCTGCATCCGAAGCCCCTGAGAACCGGGGGTATGGGACGCGTTCTTTTCGATCCCGGGCCGACTCACGGTGATCAGGAAGGCACGCTATCGCCTATGTCGACACCGCTCGAAGCGATCATCCCTCACCGCAAGTTCACTCGGCCCGGGTCGAAAAAACGCGTCCCATACCCGCGGTCCCTTTGCAAAGGAGAGCATCCGACAGTCCCGCTGCCGCCGGACATAGATGCACTCGCCCCTGACGCGGGGCTCGGTGCCTGGCGGCTCGGTGCCTGGCGGCTCGGCGCCTGACGGCGCGGATCGGCGCTACTTCGCTGCCGCCGCCCTTGCGGCCTGGGCGCGGCGGATGATGCCGTTGTAGGCCTTGCCGGGGTAGGGCGGCGTGGACTGCAGCGCGTCGAAGCCGGGGATGGTCTCCATGTGCTTCACCATGCGATCGCGCATCGCCTTGTCCGGCAGCGGTCCCTTCAGCGCGCCGATGTTCTCGCTCTGGTGCGCCGGGTTGTTGGTCGCCGGGATCGCGACGGTGATGGCCGGGTGCGAGATCACCCACTTGAGGAAGAACTGCGCCCAGTTCGCGATGCCCAGCTCCTTCGCGAAATCGGGCAGCGCGCGGCCCTCGACGAGCTTGAAGAGGCGCGCCTTCTCGAAGGGCATGTTCACGAGCACGGCGGTGCCCTTGTCCATCGCCGCGGGCAGGATTCGCTCCTCGGCCTGGCGCGCCTGGATGGAGTAGTGCACCTGCACGAAGTCGAGGTCGCTCCTTTCCACGTGGCCCGCGAGGGCGCCGAAGTAGGGGAACTCGTGGTGGGTGACGCCGACGTACTTGATCTTGCCTTCCTTCTTCCAGTTCTTGAGAACCGGCACGATCTGGTCGACGTTCACCAGGCTGTGCACCTGCATCACGTCGAGCTTCTCGCGCCACAGGCGCTGCTGGCTCTGCTCGAAGCTCTTCTTCGCGTGGCTGTCGTCGGCGAGGAATTCGCCCGTCGACCAGATCTTGTTGCAGATGAAGAGCTGCTCGGTGATGCCGAGTGCGGCGGCGTAGTCGCCCAGGCTGATCTCGCCCGTGCCGTAGAGGGGCGAGGTGTCGACGACGCGACCGCCGCCCTCGAAGAAGCGCTTGAGGATCTCGCGGATGTGTTCGCGCGGCGCGCCGGGCAGCAGGTCCCACGTGAGGTAGGTGCCCAGGCCGATGGCCGGCAGCACTTCGCCCGTGCGCGGGATCTTGCGGGTGATGAGGCCCGCGGCAGGTTGCGCCATCGCGGCGCCGGAGGCGAGGATGCCACCGGGCAGTGCGGTGGCGGCGGCCGCGAGGCCCACCGACTTGAAGAAATCGCGGCGGGCGCTTTGCTGGGGATTCTCGGGGTGGGACATGGCGGAAGGCTCCGGGTCGATGGCGGGGACGGGTCTGCCGAAAAATATAGCCGCAAAGCGCCGCGCGCGCACGGGCGATGGACTTCGGGGCCACGCGTGGGCATTGCCATCGTCAATCGCCGCGAGCCCCGCGGCGATTCTCGGTCGCGCGAAGGGCCGCCCGCGTCGTCTCATGGCATCGCAACGCCGGGGCCCGAACGCCCCATTCCCAATCCACCGATTCGAAAGGACGCCATGAAGACCCGACTCATCGCCATCGCCGCGGCCACCCTCGCCGCCTCCCTGTTCGCCCCCGCCGCCTTCGCGGAGGACACGGCTCGCACCGCCGCCTGCAAGAAGGAAACCGCCCACCTGAAGGGCGAGGAGCACAGCACCGCCTTCGCCCGCTGCCTCAAGGCCGACAAGGTCGCGCGCGCCGATTCCCCCGCGCAGGACCGCCAGCAGAACAAGATGAAGGCCTGCAACACCGAGGCCGGCAAGAAGGAACTGAAGGGCGACGAGCGCCGCGCCTTCATGAGCAGCTGCCTGAAGGGCTAGTCGTCCCGGGCGGCCGCGAGCGCCCCCTCGGCGAGGCCCGGAAGGTCCGCCTCGTCGAGGCCGAGCACGCCCAGCACCTGCGCTCGCCAGCGCGACCAGACGACCTGCGCCACGGGCGAGGGCTGCGCGTCGAGGATGTGGTCGGCCAGGAAGCCCAGCGCGACGAGCGCGCGCGCGTCGCGGTTCACGACCGGCAGCGCCTCGGCGAGGACACGCCCGTCGTGGTGGTGGCGGATCGCGAGGCACAGGGATTCGGGCAGGTACCAGCTCGTCGCGAGCGCGTGTCCGGCGTGCGCGTGGTCGGTGCCGGCGAGGCCGGATTCCAGCGTGAGGAGCGTGAGCGTATGCGGGAAGCCGTGTTCGCGCAGCGACTCCGAGTACGCGAGGCCGTGCTTGCAGAGCATGAGCAGCGTGCCGCAGTCCCGGAAAAGCCCGAAGGTGTACGCGTCGTCCCGGTTCGCCCGTTGCGTCGCCTGGGCGAGGAAACCCAGCACCGGCGCGAGCCGCGCGGCGTGCGACCAGACCGGATCGGTCGCGGCGGCGAGCGAGGCGGGAAACGCGTGCTTGAGCGCGAGCCCGGTCACGATGCGCATCGCGCTGCGGAGCCCGAGGAAAAGCAGGGCCTGCTGCACCGAGGTGGCCTTCACGAAGACGCTGTAGAAGGGCGAGTTCACCGTCTTCATGAGCGCCGCGGCGAGGCCCGGGTCGTGCGAGATGAGCGCGCCGATGCGCGGGAGGTCGGGGTCCTCGCGGCGCGATTCCTCGAGCAGGTCGGTCACGATCGCGGGGCACGGCGGGACACCCAGGTCGGTCACGATGCGGCTCGCGACTTCGCCGGCGAGCGTGGGCGTGTCGTCTGGGGCGAGGAGGGCCATCGTCGGGTCGGGGTGGTGCCGGAGGAAAGGCGTTCGTGTCTTACGGCCCCCGGCCCGGCGACTTGAGCGGGGCCGCCGCGGTTTGTTGCGCTCCGTCAGCATCGCGGGCGCGGGCTGCGGCGATACTCGTCGCACCGGAATGCCGCCATGACCGCCGCCGTCTCCCGCCCGCTCGATCGCGCCGAAGCCTTCTTCTGGTTTCTCGACCGCTGCTCGTCGATGAACTTCGCCGTGATGGCCGAAGGCGAGGGGCCGCTCGCGCCCGCGGCCTTCGCCGACGCCGTCGCGCGCGCGCAGCGCGTGCACCCGCTCCTCGCCGTCGCCATCGAATCGCCCGGTGGCGGGCCGCTCGCCTTCGTGCCCCGGCCCGATGCGGCCGTGACCCTGGAACGGCAATCGCCGGGCGAAGCCTGGGGCAAGCGCATCGCGGCGGCGCTCGCGCGGCCCTTCGCCCTCGACGAGGCGCCGCTGGTGCGCGCTCTCTGGCACGACGGCGTCGATGGCCGCTGGGCCGCGGCCCTCGTCTTCCAGCATTGCATCGCCGATGGCCGCTCGGGACTCAGGCTCCTGCGCGAGGTGCTCGAGGATGCGATCGGCACGCACGGCGGCGCGGCCGCGATCGCGCCGCGCGAGCCGCTCACTTCACGCTTCCCGGCCCAGTACCGCGGGCCCGAGGGCGCCCTGCGCGCCCAGGCCTGGCGGGCGCAGCTGAAGGCGGACGGCGCGCGCCGTCCCGAGACGCTGCCGGGCTTCGTGCGGTCCGGGGATCCGATCCGGCCCGGGCTCGTCTCCTTCCGCCTCGACGAAAGCGTCGTGCGCGGGCTCGTCGCGAAGGCCCGCGAGGCGGGGGCGAGCGTGCATGGCGCCCTGGGCGCCGCGGAGCTCATGGCCTGCCGCGAGCGGTTCGCGGGCGGGGTCGACCCGCGCCTCATGCTCACGAGCCCGGTGGACCTGCGCGGCCACCTCGCCGGCCCGCTGGACGACGCCACCCCGGCCTTCGCGGTGACGCTGCTCTCGACCGCCGTCGACGTGAAGGCCGAGCCGGAGCTCTGGACCCTCGCGCGCCACCTCACGCGGGACCTGCGCCGGCAGGTGGCCGAGGGCTGCGGGCACCTCTTCTACCAGCTCGTGCCGCCGGCGGAGACGCTGCCGCCCACGCCGGAGGCCATCGAGGGGATCCGGGCGTACCTGGCGCGCATGCCGACGGCCTGCGTCCTCTCGAATGCGGGGTCGGTCACCCGGGTGGCCGGGCGCGGGGGCGTGCGCGTGGACGGCCTTTCGTTCGCGCTTTGCCCGATGGGGCACCAGCCGCTCTTCGTGGCCGCGGCCACCCACGGCGAGGTACTCGAGATCAACGTCGTCCACGACGAGGCGCGCCTGCCCGCGGCTGAGGCGCGAGCGCTGGCGGGTTCGCTGGAATCGCGCCTGCGGCAGGCGGCGGCCTGACCGCGCCCTTTCGCCCTGCGCCGCGCTACAGGTTTTTCCGGCGAGGCCGTTAATCCGTTAGCACCGCAAACCCGGCCCGAAAGGGGCCGGCCCGATCTCCCGGAGAAAAATCATGTCCATCCGCTTCAGGGCGCTCCTCGCGGGCGCCGTGGCCAGCGTCGCTTTCGCGGCCGTGGCAGCGCCGCCCGCCGACGGCTACCGGTTCTCGCCCGTCAACCAGTACGGCATCAACCTGACCGCGGCGTACTGGAATCCCGTCATCGCCTACGTCACGGAGAAGAGCGGCGTGAAGCTGCAGCTTCGCATCGGCCGCACCTCGGCGGACACGACGGCGTACGTGCTCGCGCAGGAAGTCGAGTTCGTCTTCACCAACCACCTCTTCAGCCCGGAGCGCGAGCAGCTCGGCTGGAAGGTCTTCGGCCGCCGCCAGACGCCGCCGGTGAAGGGCCAGATCGCGGTCTTCGACGATTCGCCCGTCAGGAGCCTCGCGGACCTGGCCGGCAAGGAAGTCGCGTTTCCCGGCCCCGAGGCCTTCATCGCCTACAAGATTCCCTACGCGCACCTGCTGTCGCAGAAGATCGACGCGCGCGTGGTCTTCGGCGGCAACCAGGACGGGGCGCTCGCCCAGCTCCTGGCCGGCAAGGTGGCGGCCGTCGGCGGCAATTCGCAGCTGCTCGAGGGCTACCAGAAGCGCGAGAACAAGAAGCTGCGCGTCCTCTGGAGCTCCGACCCGTTCTACGACCTCGCCCTGATGGCGGCATCCAAGGTGCCGGACAAGGACGTGAAGGCCGTCGCCGCCGCGTTCTTCGGCATGCACAAGGACCCGAAAGGCCGCGAGGTGCTGGAGAAGGCCTCCGCCGCCGTGGGCCTCACCGCCGATGCGTACTTCCTCGCCTCCGACGGCAGCGAGTACGCGAACTACCGCCGCTTCTACCAGAGCGCGCCGGCCAGCCTGCGCTAGCGCAGGCAAGCCCCGCCTGCCGTGAAGCGCCTCCTCGCGCTGCTGCCCAAGTCCCTCGTCGTACGCGTCTTCGCGCTGTACACCGTGACGCTGCTCGTCTTCGGCGGGCTGGGACTGGGTACGTTCGTCGCGTACTACGTGCGTTCGGACATCGAGGACAAGAACATCACGGGCGCGATGATCGTGGAGGTGGTCGCGCAGACGACCACCGACAGCGCGATCATTGGCGACTACGACACGATCGAGAAGACGCTGCAGCGGGCGATCTCCCGTTCGCCGTTCCACCAGGCCGCGTTCATCGACATGATCGGGGGCAAGGTCCAGGTGGCCGCGCCCCAGTCCTCTCCCGCGTCGGCACCCGACTTCATCGAGAACTGGGTGAAATCCGAGCTGGGCGACGTGAACCGCACCATCTCGGTGGGCGGACGCGACTACGGCGTGCTGCGGCTCATCTTCGACACCGACCACATCGCCGCCACCTACTGGCAGTTCGCTCGCATCGCCTTCGGCGCGGGCGCGGCGGCGGTGCTCGGGGGCCTCTTCCTCATCTGGATTCCCGTGCGCCGATGGCTCGGCAACCTCGACCGCCTGAAGGCCTTCGAGGCGGACCTGCAGGCCGGCACGCTCGACCCGAAGAAATACCTTTCGGCGGACGCGCCCGTCGAGATCCGGCGCACGTTCGAGTTGCTGGGACGCACGGCCTCGAGCCTGCAATCCGAGCGCGAGCAGGCGAGCGTCACCCTGGCCGCGATCGCGGACGCGGTGCTCGCGCTCGACGCGGCCGGGCTCGTGACCTACGCCAATCCGGCCGCCGCGGGCCTGCTCGGGCTCACGGTCGAGGAACTCGCCGGTTGCGACGTGCGCGCGCTCCTGCCGGGCGCCTTCGACCCGGGCGCGCCGCTCGCGCCGTGGCGCTCGCAGCGGCTGCGCCTCGCGAGCGGCGACACCGGGGAGCACTACCTCGACACGACGCTCTCGGCCATCGCGGGCACGGGGGGCGGGGCCGGCGGCTGGGTGCTCGCGGCGCGCGACGTGACGGAGGCCTGGCGGCTGGAGGAACGCCTCCGCACGGAGCTCGCCGCGCGCCAGGACGCGCTCGAATCGCTGCGCGGCCTCCTGGAGGGACTCCTGCCGGCGGCGGGCCATGCGATGCGCGTGGGTTCGGGCGACATCGGCGTCGTGTCGGCCCTCGTCGCGGAACTGGTGCGCGAGCGCGAGGAGGGCCGCCGCGCGCTCGACAACCAGAAGTTCGCGCTCGACCAGCACGCCATCGTGAGCGTGACCGACCGCGAGGGGCGCATCGTCTACGCGAACGACCGCTTCTGCGAGACCACCGGTTACCGGCGCGAAGACCTGATCGGCTCGCGCCATTCCCGGGTGAGTTCGGGCATCCACCCGCCGGAGATGTACGCGCAGCTGTGGCGGACCATCATCGAAGGGCGCGTGTGGCAGGGCGAGATCTGCAACCGCACGGCCGACGGCCGCCTCAAGTGGTTCAACTCGACCATCGTGCCGCTGCCGGGCCCGGACGGCGAGCCCGAGCAGTTCATCGGCATCTCGACGGACGTGACGGACCTGAAGGAAACCGAGGCGGCGCTGCAGCGCGCGAAGGATGCCGCGGAATCGGCCAACCGCGCCAAGAGCGACTTCCTCGCCAACATGAGCCACGAGATCCGCACGCCGATGAACGGCATCATCGGCATGTCGAACCTGGTGCTCGATTCGCGCCTCGAGGCCGAGCAGCGCGAGTACGTGGGCATCGTGAAGAGCTCGGCCGAGGCCCTGCTCGTCATCATCAACGACATCCTCGACTTCTCGAAGATCGAGGCCGGCAAGCTCGTGGTGGAATCGCTGCCCTTCGACGTGCGCCGCGCGGTGGACGACGCGATGCGCTCGCTGGCGCTGCCGGCGCGCGAGAAGGGCCTGCGGCTTCGCGCCGAGGTGGATGCCGGGGTACCGGCGGAGGTCGTGGGCGACTCGGGCCGCTACCGGCAGGTGCTCATGAACCTCGTGGGCAATGCCATCAAGTTCACGCAGGAAGGCGAGGTGCAGGTGCGCGTGTCGACGCGCTCCGGCGAAGGCGAGGCGATGGTCCTCGAGACCTCGGTGCGCGACACCGGCATCGGCATCGGCGCCGACAAGCTCGCGCACATCTTCGATGCCTTCACGCAGGAGGACACCTCCATCACCCGCCGTTACGGCGGGACGGGCCTTGGCCTCACCATCTCGCGTCGCCTGGTCGAGCTCATGGACGGGCGCATCCGCGTCGAGAGCGAGGTGGGCAAGGGCAGCGATTTCGCGTTCACGGTGGCGGTGAGGACGCGCGCCGCCGCCATGCCGGGCGAGGCCGACGCGCGTGTCCTCGCGGGCCGGCGCGTGCTGATCGTGGACGACGCCCAGAGCCACCGCGAAACTCTCCAGCGACTCATCGAAGGCTGGGGCATGAAGGTGGAAGTCGCGGATTCGGCCAACACGGCGCTTGCACGGCTCCTGGGCGAGGCGCCCTTCGACGCGCTGCTGCTCGACGCCGAACTGCACGAGATGACGGGGGCGCAGTTCGCCCTGGCCCTCGACCAGCCGGCCTACGCGAACGTGCGCCTGCCCATTGTCCTGCTGGAGTCCGGGGCCGGCGCGGGCATCCCGCCGCGCGGGGTGACTCGCGTGGTCCGCACGCCGCTCGCGCCGTCCGACCTCATGGACGCGCTCGCGTTCGCCCTGCGCCGGCCGCGCTCCCGCGAGATCCTCTCGATGCACGTGCTCCTGGTCGAGGACAACATCATCAACGAGCGCGTGGCGACGGCCATGCTCGAGAAGCGCGGCTGCCGCGTGAGCGTGGCGCACGACGGCGAGGAGGCGCTGGCGGCCTGCGAGTCGCGCACGTTCGATGCCGTGCTCATGGACATGCAGATGCCCGTGATGGACGGCCTGGAGGCGACGCGGCGCCTGCGTGAGCGCGAGGCGGCCCTGCGGCATGCGCGCACGCCGGTGCTCGCGATGACGGCCAATGCGATGGAGGAGGACCGCGAGGCGTGCCTCGCCGCGGGCATGGACGATTTCCTCGCGAAGCCCATCAGGCCGGACGAGCTGTTCGCCCGGCTCGAGCGGCTGGCCCGGCCCGCCGCCGCCTGATCAGGGCGTCCGCGGCTCCTTCGGGGGCGAGGGCGTGGGCTTGATGCCCAGCTTGTCGGCGGCGCGAACGAGTTCGGCCACCGACTTCACCCGCATCTTCTCCATGATGCGGCCGCGGTGCACCTTCACCGTCTTCTCCGTCGTGCCGATCTCGGCGGCGATCACCTTGTTGCGCTTGCCGGCGATCACGTGCGTGAGCACTTCGCGCTCGCGCGGGGTGAGCTCGCCGTAGGCGAGGGCGATGTCCTTCTTCGTCGACTTCTCGCTCCACGAGGCGCGCGCGCGGTCGATCGCGCGCGAGAGCGCCGCGATGAGCGTCGCCGCCTCGACCGGCTTCAGGAGGAAGTCGACGGCGCCGCGCTTCATCGAGGTGACCGCGCCGGGCACGTCCCCGTGGCCGGTGAGGAAGACCACCGCGACCTCGGGGCGCGTGGCCTGCAGTCGCGCGTGCAGGTCGAGGCCGCTCTTGCCCGGCAGCCCGATGTCGAGAAGGGCGACCGCCGGTCCGGCGATCGAGGGCGCGAAGGCGAGGAAATCCTCGGCGCTCGCGAAGGATTCGGGGTCGGCGCCCTCGGCGCGCAGCAATCGCGTGAGGGAAGTGCGGACGGACGGGTCGTCGTCGACGATGAAGAGGCTCACGCCCTCGGCGGCGATCATCGGCTTTCTCCAGGCAGGTGGATGGTGAAGGTGAGACCGCGGCCCGCGTTGCGCGTCACCTCGAGCCGGCCGCCGTGCGCCTCGACGAGCGAGCGCGTGACGAGCAGGCCCAGGCCCGTGCCGCGGGTCTTGGTCGTGTGGAAGGTCTGGAACATGCGGGCAAGGGCTTCGTCGCCGGCGCCGGGGCCGGTGTCGGCCACGCGGATGCGCACGCGATCGCCGGCCGCCTCCACGCGAAGGACGAGCTTCCTCGCGTGCTCGGCGGGCTCCGCCTCCATCGCCTCGACGGCGTTCAGCACGAGGTTGAGGAGTGCCTGGTAGAGCTGCACCGGGTCGATGCGCACGCGCGCCTTCGACCGCGCGCCCTCGAGGACCGCCTCGACGCCGGCATGCCGAAGGCGCGCGCGGATGAACGCGAGGACTTCTCCGGCGACCTCGGCGGGGCTCACGATCTCGGCCTGCGCGGGCTGGTTGCGCACGAGCCGCCGGGCCCGCAGGATGATCTCGCCGGCACGCCGCGCGTCGGCGACGATCGACTCGAGCGCCTCGCGCACCTCGCCGGTCTTGCCGGATTCGAGCAGGCGCAGCGCCGCCTCGGCGTTGGCGAGCACGGCGGCGAGGGGCTGGTTCACCTCGTGCGCGAGCGAGGCGCCCAGGGCCGCCACCGTGCGCACCCGCGAGGCATGGGCCACGGCGCTGGTGAGTTCCTGCTGGCGCTCGCGCGCCTGGTGCAGTTCCGTCACGTCCGTCTGCGTTCCCACGTAGTGCGTGACGCGGCCCGCGCCGTCGCGGATCGGGGCGATGCGCAGGAAGTTCCAGAACGGCGTGCCGTCCTTGCGGTAGTTGAGGATCTCGCCCTGGAAGACGTGCCCGGCGCCCAGGGCGATGGCGATCTGGCGCACCGTGTCGAGGTCCGTGCCGGGGCCTTGCACCATGCGGCAGTTGGTGCCCAGGATCTCCTCGGCGCTGTAGCCCACCAGGCGCTCGAACGAAGGGCTCACGTAGACGATGGGCGCGTCGGGCCGCGTGGCGTCGGAGATGACGATGCCGTCGTCGGCCACGTCGAGGGCCGCGGCCTTCAGGTGCTCGGCGAGGGCGTCGGCGACGCGGTCCCGGCGGGGCGGGTGGCGGCTTGTGCGGGCGACGGACGCGCCCGACGGCGGCCTAGCGGCCATGGCGGCCAGGCCTTCCAAGGAACGGCTCGACCGGGATGTCCGGATCGTTCGCCCGGGTATCGCCGCTGCGCATGGGCCTTCAGTCTGACGGGATGCGACCATGATACCCCCCGGGCACGGCCCCCGCGCGCTCCGGGGCGGTATCATGGCGGCCTTCCTGCCCGCTGCCCCATGCACATCCCCGCCGACCCCGACCGCCGCCCCGTGGCCGCGTGGCTCCTCGCCTGCTGCGCACTCGTCTTCGCGATGGTCGTCGTGGGCGGCGTCACGCGCCTCACGCACTCGGGGCTGTCGATCGTCGAGTGGCAGCCGTTCATCGGCACGATCCCGCCGCTCACGGACGCCGACTGGGCCCTGCAGTTCGAGAAGTACAAGCTCACGCCCGAGTACCGCCAACGCAATCACGCCATGGACGTGGAAGGCTTCAAGGGCATCTTCTGGTGGGAGTATTTCCATCGCCTGCTGGGCCGCGTGATCGGCCTCGCCTTCCTGCTGCCGTTCGCCTGGTTCCTCGCGAAAGGGCGCGTGGACGCGCCGCTCGCCCGGCGGCTCGGGGCCATCTTCGTGCTGGGCGGCCTGCAGGGGGCCATGGGGTGGTACATGGTGAAGAGCGGCCTGGTGGACGACCCGCGCGTGAGCCAGTTCCGCCTCACCGCGCACCTGGGGCTCGCCCTCCTCATCCACGCCTGCATGCTGTGGGTCGCGACGGGGCTGCTCGCGGGCACGCGCTCGCCGCGGGCCTCGCCCCTGGCGCGCGCGGCGCTCGCCTTCGCCGTGCTCGTCTTCGCGATGGCGCTCACGGGCGGACTGGTCGCGGGGATCCGCGCGGGCTACGCCTACAACACCTGGCCGCTCATGAACGGTCATGTCCTGCCGCCGGAGGCCTGGATGATCGAGCCGTGGTGGCGCAATTTCGGCTGGAACATGGCGATGGTGCAGTTCGTGCACCGCACGCTCGCGCTCGTGCTGCTCGCCGCGGGGCTCGCGCTCGCCTGGCGGGTGCTGCGCGAGCCTTCGACGCCTCGCATGGCGCGCATCGCCGCCGGCACGCTCGCGATCGCTGTGCCCGCGCAGGTGACCCTGGGCATCGCGACGCTGCTCGCGATGGTGCCCATCCCGCTCGGTGCGGCGCACCAGGGGGGCGCGGTCGTGGTGCTGAGCGCGGCGGTCTGGCTCGCCCGGACGCTTCGCTAGCGCCTCGCGCCGCTAGCCCAGGTGCAGTCCGCCGTCCAGGCGAAGCACCTCGCCCGTGATGTAGCCGGCCAGCGGGGAGACGAGGAAACGAACGGCATGCGCGAACTCCTCGGGCTCGCCGAATCGCGCCGCGGGAATGGCCGCGAGCGCCTGTCGGCGCTGGGCCTCGGTGAGCGCCTCGGTGTCCGCCGGCGAGCGGACGAAGGACGGGGCGAGGGTGTTCACGGTGACGCCGTGCCCGGCGACCTCGCGGGCGAGGCTCGCGGCGAGCGCGACCAGGCCGCCGTCGGCCGTCGCGTCCGGTCCGCCCCGGTCGCGCACCGGCCCGAGGGAGGCCGTGCCGCCGACGAACAGGATCCGGCCCCAGCCACGCGAAACCATGTCGGGCAACACGCCTCGGGTGAAGATCCTCGCGCCGTCGAGGCGGACGCCCAGGATGCGGCGCCACGTCGCGTCGTCGCCGCCGGCGCCCGGGCCTGCGGTCGCCCCGGCGGCGTTCACGAGCACGTCGGCCGGCCCGAACCGCGCGCGCACCGCGTCCAGCGCGGCGCGTGCGGCGGCCGGATCGCCCGCGTCGCAGGCGATGGGCGCCAGCTCCCCGCGCAGGAACCGCGAGACGCTGTCGAGGCGAAGCGCGTCCAGGTCCACGAGCGCCACGCGCGCGCCTTCCTCCAGCAGCACGCGCGTGGCCGCGAGACCCAGCGCGCCGGCCGCACCCGTCACCACCGCCACCTTGTCCCTCAGGATCATCGACCGCCTTGCCTTTCGTGTCGGGCCGGCGGCGCCGGGGCGCCGTGGCACCAAGTTTGCTCACATCCCCGGGAACCGCGCGGGGCGCCGTCGCCCTGTTTCAATGTGGCCTCATTCTGGCGCATTCGCCTCGCGCGTGTTTCGTTTTGGAACTTCCGGCGGCGCCGAGGGCAGGCCTTCCGACCGGACCACGAGAACACGAGAGGGGACACGATGGCGGAGGTTGCGGTCAAGCCGGTGCGGTTTCGCGCCCGGCCCAAGGGCCGGTTCGTCGAGCCGGCCGCGCGCGAGGCCATCGCGACGCTCCTCGCCGATTCGCCCCGCAGCCGGGACCTGCTGATCGAGCACCTGCACAAGGTGCAGGACCGGTTCGGCGCGCTGTCGGCCGCCCATATCGCGGCGCTGGCCGAGGCGATGAAGCTTTCGCAGGCCGAGGTCTTCGAGGTCGCGACCTTCTACCATCACTTCGACGTGGTTCGCGAAGGCGAGCGCGCGCCGGCGGCCCTCACCGTGCGCGTGTGCGAATCGCTCTCCTGCGAACTGGCCGGATCGAAAGGCCTGCTCGCGCGGCTTCCCGCGATTCTCGGTCGCGACGTGCGCGTGCAGCCGGTGCCCTGCATCGGCCGCTGCGAGGAGGCCCCGGCGGTGAGCGTGGGGCAGAACGCCTTCGGCGGGGCCACGGCGGAGAAGGTGGCCACGATGGTGAAGGAGGGCCTGGTGAAGGCCCCGAAGACGAATCACATCGGCTACGCGCGCTACCGGGAGGAGGGCGGCTACCGGCTCTGGGCCGATTGCCTCGCCGGCAAGCGCGATCTCGAGACGGTCTTGAAGACGATGGAGGACGCGGGCCTACGCGGCCTGGGCGGCGCCGGCTTCCCCCACGGGGCGCAAGTGGCGCATCGTGCGCGGCGAGGCCGGCCCGCGCCACATGGCCATCAATATCGACGAGGGCGAGCCGGGCACCTTCAAGGACCGTTACTACCTCGAGCGCGACCCGCACCGGTTCCTGGAAGGGGATGCTCGTGGCCGCGTGGGCGGTGGGGATCGAGAAGATCTGGATCTACCTGCGCGACGAGTACCACGCCTGCCGCGAGACGCTGGAGAAGGAGCTGGCCGCGTTGCGGGCGGACCCGCCGGGGCCGCTTCCGCAGATCGAACTGCGCCGCGGCGCGGGCGCGTACATCTGCGGGGAGGAGTCCGCGATGATCGAATCCATCGAAGGCAAGCGGGGCATGCCGCGGCTTCGCCCGCCGTACGTGGCGCAGGTGGGGCTCTTCGGGCGGCCGACGCTCGAGCACAACTTCGAGACGCTCTTCTGGGTGCGCGAGATCCTGGAGAAGGGGGCGGGGTGGTTCGCGGGCCACGGGCGCAACGGCCGAAAGGGGCTGCGGTCCTTCAGCGTCTCGGGCCGGGTGAGGAAGCCGGGGGTGCACCTGGCGCCGGCGGGGATCACGGTGAAGGAGCTGATCGCAGAATACGCGGGCGGGATGCTCGAGGGGCACGAGTTCTACGCGTACCTGCCGGGCGGGGCCTCGGGCGGGATCCTGCCGGCCTCGATGGGGGACATTCCGCTCGATTTCGACACGCTGCAGCCGCACGGGTGCTTCATCGGATCGGCGGCGGTGATGATCCTGTCGGACAAGGATCGTGCGGCGGATGCGGCACGAAACCTCATGCACTTCTTCGCGCACGAGTCCTGCGGGCAGTGCACGCCGTGCCGCGTGGGGACCGCGAAGGCCGCGCTGCTGATGGAGGCCCCGAAGTGGGACGGGCCGCTGCTCACCGAGCTGTCGCGGACGATGGGGGATGCGTCGATCTGCGGGCTGGGGCAGGCGGCGCCGAATCCGGTGCTTTGCGTGCTGAAGCATTTTCCTCACGAGGTTTGAGAAAGGCGTTGGAACCACGGATGAACACGGATGAACACAGATGGCTTGTGATTGATCGAGAGGCGTCGATTCTTGCAGGCGAAGTCGCGATGCCCGCCGGATCGATGTCTCAAAGCCGATCACGACCCATCTGTGTTCATCCGTGTTCATCTGTGGTTCCAGCGGTTTACCCAAGATGAAAATGAACGAGCCGCTGGTCATCCCCGCCGCCAGGCCGCGCGCGAAGTCGCGCCCCCGCACCGGCCCCGTCACCGTATTCCTGCGCGACCTCGCGGTCCAGACGGTCATCGGCGTCGCCGCCTGGGAGCGCAAGGCCCCCCGCACGCTGATGTTCGACATCGACATCGAGCTGGGCGCCTGCAAGGCGGGCGGCACGGATCGCGTGGCCGACACCGTCGACTATGCCGCCGTCGCGGCGAGCGTGCGCGCGAAACTGGGCGGCGAAACCTACCGCCTCCTCGAACGGGCGGTGGAGGACGTCGCGGACATCCTCTTCGACGAATTCGGCGCCGACGCGGTCGCCATCCAGGCGGCCAAGACGGGCGTCGTGCCCGAAACCGGCTCGGTCGGCGTGCGCATCGAGCGCCTGCGCCCCGGCGCGAGGCGCGGATCATGAGCGCGAACGGCGCCCGGGAGCGAGCCGCGATGCCCGTGGAGTTCACGATCGACGGCAGGCCCGTGACCGGCGCGGCCGGCGAGCCCATCCTGCAGGTGGCGAAGCGCCACGGCATCGAGATCCCGCACCTGTGCCACAAGGACGGCCTGCGCGCGGACGGCAATTGCCGCGCCTGCGTGGTGGAGATCAAGGGCGAGCGCGTCCTCGCGCCCTCCTGTTGCCGCAGCGCGACTTCCGGCATGGAGGTGAGCGCGAAGTCCGAGCGTGCCACGGCCTCGCAGAAGATGGTGCTGGAGCTCCTGCTCGCCGACGGGCCCGCCGAGGCCCGTACGTCCGATTCCGAGCTCGACCGCTGGGCTGGCCGCCTCGAGGCGAAGGCGGGCCGCTTTCCGGCGCGTGCGCAACCGGCGCCCGACCTTTCGCACCCGGCCATCGCGGTCAACCTCGACGCGTGCATCCAGTGCACGCGGTGCGTGCGCGCCTGTCGCGAGGAGCAGGTGAACGACGTGATCGGCTACGCCGGCCGCGGCAGCGACGCGCGCATCGTCTTCGACCAGGGCGACGCGATGGGCGCCTCCACGTGCGTCGCCTGCGGCGAGTGCGTGCAGGCGTGCCCGACGGGCGCGCTGTCCTCGCGCGCCTTCGCGAAGGACAGCCTCGCGCGCGGCCCCGCGGGACTCGTCGAGGTCGACCGCAAGGTCGATTCCGTGTGCCCCTTCTGCGGCGTGGGCTGCCAGCTCACCTATCACGTGAAGGACGACACGATCGTGCAGGTGACGGGCCGCGGCGGTCCCGCCAACGAGGACCGCCTGTGCGTGAAGGGCCGCTACGGCTTCGACTACGCGCACCACCCGCACCGCCTCACGAAGCCGCTCATCCGCAAGCCCGGCGCGACGAAGACCGCCGATTTCGCCCTGGACCCGGCGAACTGGGAGGAGGTCTTCCGCGAGGCCTCGTGGGAAGAGGCGCTCGACTTCGCGGCCGGGGGGCTCAGGCGAATCCTCGAGAAGGACGGCCGCCGGGCGCTCGCGGGATTCGGCAGCGCCAAGGGTTCCAACGAGGAGGCCTACCTCTTCCAGAAGCTGGTGCGGACCGGATTCGGCAGCAACAACGTCGACCACTGCACGCGCCTTTGCCACGCCTCGAGCGTCGCGGCGCTCATGGAAGGCATCAGCTCCGGGGCGGTGTCGAACCCCGTGAAGGACGTGATGAAGGCCGAGGTGGCGCTGCTCATCGGCGCCAACCCCACGGTGAACCACCCCGTGGCGGCCACCTGGATCAAGAACGCGGTGAAGAACGGCACGAAGCTCATCCTGGCCGACCCGCGCCGCACGGAGCTCGCGCGCCATGCGGCCCACGTGCTGCAGTTCAAGCCCGACACCGACGTGGCGCTTCTCAACGCGATGCTGAACGTGATCGTCACGGAGGGCCTCGTGGACGAGGCCTTCATCCGCGATCGCACCAGCGGCTACGAGGCGCTCGCCGCCAACGTTCGCAAGTTCACGCCGGAACTGATGGAGCCCATCTGCGGCATCCCGGCGGCGAAGATCCGCGAGGTGGCGCGCCTGTATGCCACGTCGAAGGCTTCCATGATCCTGTGGGGCATGGGCGTGTCGCAGCACACGCACGGCACCGACAACGCGCGCTGCCTCATCGCGCTCGCCATGGTGACGGGACAGATCGGCAAGCCCGGCTCGGGACTGCACCCGCTGCGCGGGCAGAACAACGTGCAGGGCGCCTCCGATTCGGGCCTCATCCCGATGGTGTTCCCGGACTACCAGCGCGTGGACAACCCGCAGGCCCTCGCGCGCTTCGAGAAGCTCTGGGGCGCGAAGCTCGACCCCAAGCCCGGCCTCACCGTCGTCGAGATCGTGAACGCGGCCTGCGAAGGCACGATGAAGGGGATGGTCATCATGGGCGAGAACCCCGCGATGTCGGACCCGGATGCGAATCACGCCCGCGAGGGGCTCGCCGCGCTCGAGCACCTGGTCGTGCAGGACGTGTTCCTCACGGAGACGGCCTACCTCGCCGACGTGGTGCTGCCCGCGACGGTGTGGCCCGAGAAGACGGGCACCGTCACCAACACCGACCGGCTCGTGCAGCTCGGCCGTCCCGCGATCGATCCGCCGGGCGAGGCGAAGCCGGACCTGTGGATCCTGGTGGAACTGGGCAAGCGCCTGGGCCTTCCCTGGACCTACACGCACCCGCGCGAGGTGTTCGAGGAGATGCGCCAGGGGATGAACTCCATCGCCGGCATCACGTGGGATCGCCTCGAGGCCGAGTCGAGCGTGAACTACCCGTGCCCCACGGAGGGCCACCCGGGCACCCCGATGATCTTCGTGGACAAGTTCCCCACGCCCACGGGCCGCGCGAAGCTCGTTCCCGCGGACCTCATCTTCGCCGCCGAGCAGCCCGATCACCTCTACCCGTACGTCCTCATCACCGGCCGGCAGCTCGAGCACTGGCACACCGGGTCCATGACGCGGCGGGCCGGCGTGCTCGACGCCCTCGAGCCCGAGCCCGTCGCCTCGTTCCACCCGGCGGACCTGGGGGACCTGGGCCTCGCACCCGGCGATGTCGTCACGGTGAGATCGCGCCGCGGCGAGGTGGCCCTCTACGCGCGCGCCGACGAGGCGACGCCCCGAGGTGCCGTCTTCATCGCCTTCTGCTACTACGAGGCGGCCGCCAACAGGCTCACGAACGCGGCGCTCGACCCGGTCGGCAAGATCCCCGAGTTCAAGTATTGCGCCGTGATGGTCGCCAAGGGCGGCCGGGTCGCCGGGCGGTCGAGCTTCGGCGGCGGTCGCATCCTCGCGGCGAGCGAGACCGGCTGAACCCCATTCCCATCCATCCCCACAAGACGACAACGAGGAGAATCCCGTCATGGCCAGCGACATCGACATTGCACAGGCAGCCACGCTCACCCGCATCGCGAAGATCGCGGGGGAGAAGCTCGGCATCGGCGACGAGCACCTGGAGCCCTTCGGCCATTACAAGGCCAAGGTGTCCCTCAAGTATCTGGACACGCTCAAGGGAAAGAAGGACGGCAAGCTCGTCCTCGTGACGGCCATCAGCCCGACGCCGGCGGGCGAGGGCAAGACCACCACGACCGTGGGCCTGGGCGACGGCCTGAACCACATCGGCAAGAAGGCGATGATCTGCCTGCGCGAGCCTTCCCTCGGCCCGGTCTTCGGCGTGAAGGGCGGCGCGGCCGGCGGCGGCTACGCGCAGATCGTCCCGATGGAGGACATCAACCTGCACTTCACCGGCGACTTCGCCGCGATCGCCCTGGCGAACAACCTGCTCGCCGCGATGATCGACAACCACATCCACCACGGCAACGAGCTGGGCATCGACGTGCGCCGCATCCAGTGGAAGCGCGTCGTCGACATGAACGACCGCGCCCTTCGGGAGATCGTCGGCTCGCTCGGCGGCCCCGGCAACGGCTACCCGCGCCAGGACGGCTTCGACATCGTCGTGGCCTCGGAAGTGATGGCGATCTTCTGCCTGTCCACCTCGCTCGACGACCTGAAGAACCGCCTGGGCAACATCGTCATCGGCTACACGCGCGAGCAGAAGCCCGTGTACGCCCGCGACCTGCAGGCCCACGGCGCCATGACGGTGCTCCTCAAGGACGCCCTCGCGCCCAACCTCGTGCAGACGCTCGAGGGCAACCCCGCCTTCGTGCACGGCGGCCCCTTCGCCAACATCGCCCACGGCTGCAACACCGTGATCGCGACGCAGGCGGCGCTCAAGCTCGCGGACTACGTCGTGACCGAGGCGGGCTTCGGCGCGGACCTGGGCGCGGAGAAGTTCATCGACATCAAGTGCCGCAAGAGCGGCCTGCGCCCCTCGTGCGCCGTCATCGTTGCCACCGTGCGCGCCATGAAGTACCACGGCGGGGCCGACCTGAAGACCATCACCACCGAGGACCTCGCCGCCCTCGACAAGGGCCTCGTGAACCTCGAGCGCCACGTCGAAAACGTGACGAAGGTCTACGGCATCCCGTGCGTCGTGTCGATCAACAAGTTCACGAGCGACACGGACGCCGAGATCGAGATGCTGCGCTCGCGCATGGCGAAGCTCGGCGCCCGCGTCGTGCTCGCCACGCACTGGGGCGACGGCGGCAAGGGCGCGGCGGAGCTCGCGAAGATCGTGGTGGAGCTGTGCGAGCAGCCCTCGAAGATGACCTTCGTGTACGAGGAGCAGGACACGCTCTGGGAGAAGGTGAACAAGATCGCCAAGCGCGTCTACCGGGCGAGCGACGTGACCGCGGACAACAAGGTGCGCGCGCAGATCAAGAAGCTTCAGGAGGACGGCTACGGCCATTACCCGGTGTGCGTGGCGAAGACGCAGTATTCATTCTCCACGGACGCGCAGCTGCGCGGCGCGCCCTCCAACCACGTGATCAACGTGCGCGAGGTTCGCCTCGCCGCCGGCGCCGAGTTCGTCGTGATGGTCTGCGGCGATATCATGACGATGCCGGGCCTGCCCAAGGTGCCCTCCGCCGCGAAGATCGACCTCGTCGACGGCAAGGTCGTCGGCCTGTTCTGATTCCCGCCCCGAAACCCCGCACCCGCCACGGAAAGACCGCATG
Source organism: Betaproteobacteria bacterium (assembly GCA_016711875.1). GTDB lineage: Bacteria > Pseudomonadota > Gammaproteobacteria > Burkholderiales > Usitatibacteraceae > FEB-7. The sequence continues at coordinate 418,308 of JADJSD010000023.1, forward strand.
ATCGAGACCACGAGCCAGCCCATCGCCTTCGAGGACACCGAAGGCCAGGAGGTGAAGCGCACCACCTGCTACATGTGCGCCTGCCGCTGCGGCATCGAGGTCACGCTCAATCGCGAAGGGCGGGTGCGGTTCATCAAGGGCAACCGCGACCACCCGGTGAACCAGGGCGTGCTGTGCGCCAAGGGGTCGGCCGGGATCATGAAGCAGTACTCCAAGGCGAAGCTCACGGGCCCGATGCGCCGGAAGCCCGGGTCCGAGCGGGGCGCGGGCGCGTTCGAGCCCATCTCGTGGGACGAGGCGCTCGGCACGCTCGCCGAACGCCTCGCGCGGATCCGCGCCACGGACCCGCGCCAGCTCGCCTTCTTCACCGGCCGCGACCAGATGCAGGCCCTCACGGGATTGTGGGCGCAGCAGTTCGGCACGCCCAACTGGGCGGCGCACGGCGGCTTCTGTTCCGTGAACATGGCCGCCGCGGGCCTTTACTCCATCGGCTACGCCTTCTGGGAATTCGGCGCGCCGGACTGGGACCGCACCAAGTACTTCATGCTGTGGGGCGTGGCGGAGGACCATTCCTCCAATCCCATCAAGATCGGGCTGGACAAGCTGAAGCGCAACGGCGCTAAGTTCGTCTCCGTGAACCCCGTGCGCACCGGCTACTCGGCCATCGCGGACGAGTGGGTGCCGATCCGTCCGGGCACGGACGGCCTGCTCGCCCTCGCGATGGTGCACACGCTCCTCTCGCGCGAACTCTTCGACGCGCCCTTCCTCTCCCGCTACACCAACGCCCCGTGGCTCGTGATCGACGCGCCGGGCACCGCGAAGGACGGCCTCTTCCTGCGCGACGAGGCCGGCCAGCCGCTCATCCACGACCGGAAGCAGGGGACCTTCGTCGGGGGCCTGGGCGCCGGCATCGATCCCTCGCTCTTCGGCGAGTTCGATGCGCCCGGCGGCCTCAAGGTGCGCACGGTGCTTACGCTGGCCGCGGGCCGATACCTCGATGAACGCTACTCGCCGGCCGTGGCCGGGCCGCAGTGCGGCGTGCCGGCCGAAACCATCGAGCGCCTGGCGCTCGAGATGGCTTCGATCGCCTTCCAGGAGACGATCGAGATCCCCGTGAAGTGGACGGACGTCTGGGGCCAGGAGCACGACAAGGTCGTCGGCCGCCCGGTGTCCATGTACGCGATGCGCGGCATCTCGGCGCACTCCAACGGTTTCCAGGCCTGCCGGGCCCTGCACCTCATCCAGATGCTGCTGGGCGCCCTGGAGGGCCCGGGCAACTTTCGCGCGCGCGCGCCGTACCCGCGCCCCATTCCGCCGGGCCAGTTGCCGGAGAACGACGAGGCCGTGATGGCCGCGCCGGACAAGCCCCTCGGGAAGACCCCGCTCGGTTTCCCGGTGAAGCCGGAGGACCTCGCCGTCGACAAGGACGGCAATCCGCTGCGCATCGACCACGCGTATTCGTGGGAGTCGCCCCTGGCGGCCCACGGCGCCATGCACATGGTGATCACGAACGCCGTGAACGCCGACCCGTACCCCATCGACACGCTGATGATGTACATGGCGAACATGGCGTGGAACTCCACCATGAACACCGCCGGGGTGCGCGACATGCTGCGGGCGAAGCACGCGCAAGGCCCGAAGAAGGGCGAGTACAAGATCCCCTTCATCGTCGTCTCCGACGCCTTCGACTCCGAGACGGTGCGCTTCGCCGACCTGGTGCTGCCGGACACGACGTACCTGGAGCGGCACGATGCCATCTCGATGCTGGACCGTCCCATCTCCGAGGCCGACACCGTCGCCGACGCCATCCGCCACCCGGTGGTGAAGCTCGACCGCGACGTCCGCGCCTTCCAGGAGGTGCTGGTGGACCTGGCCGGCCGCCTGAAATTCCCGGCCTTCACGAACGCCGACGGCACGTGCAAGTACAAGGATTACCCGGAATTCATCTGGCGCTTCGAGAAGGCGCCGGGCATCGGCTTCCTCGCCGGCTTCCGCGGCAAGGAGGGCGAGAAGAGCCTCAAGGGCGAGCCCAACGAGAAGCAATGGGAGCGCTACATCGAGAACGGGGCGTTCTTCTCGAAGCACTGGGAGCCGGGCGAGCAGTGGATGCGCCACTGGAACCGCGACTACCAGGTGAAGGCCGTCGAGGCCACCTTCATTCCGAAGGTGGAACCCATCGTGATGCAGATCTATTCCGAGCCCATCCAGAAGTTCCGCCTGGCGGGGCAGGGCCTCTACGAGGGCCCGAAGCCGCCGAAGGCCGGCGACCGGGAGCGGCTGGTGAAGTACTTCGATCCGCTGCCGGACTGGTACGCGCCCCTGGATGGCGACGGCGCCGACGATGGCGAGTACCCCTTCCACGCCATCACGCAGCGCCCGATGGTGATGTACCACTCGTGGGACACGCAGAACGTGTGGCTGCGACAGATCATGGCGGGCAACTTCCTCTACATGAACGCGGCCGAGGCGAAGCGCCGCGGGCTCGAATCCCTCGACTGGGTGTGGGTCGAGTCGCGCATCGGGAAGATCCGCTGCCAGCTGAAGACGATGGAAGGCGTGGAATCGAACACCGTCTGGACCTGGAACGCCATCGGCAAGCAAAGCGGCGCCTGGGGCCTGGAGAAGGGCGCGAGCGAATCGACGCACGGGTTCCTGCTGAACCACCTCATCAGCGAGCACCTGCCCAAGGCGGCCGACGAGAGGAGCCTCACCAACAGCGACCCGATCACCGGCCAGGCCGCCTGGTACGACCTCAAGGTGAGGATCACGAAGGCCGCGCCGGGCGAGGAGGGCGTGTGGCCCCTGTTCGACGGGGTGACGCGATGAGGCTCGGGCTCGCGATCGACCTGGACACCTGCGTGGGCTGCCACGCCTGCGCGGTGGCCTGCAAGGAATGGAACGGGGAATCGCTCATGGCCGGGCCGCTCCCGGACTACGACGCCTACGGCAAGGAGGCGACGGGCACCTGGCTCAACCGCATCCGCCACTACGAATGCGGCACCTACCCGGAGAACAAGACGGTCAACGTGCCGATGTCCTGCATGCACTGCGAGGACGCGGCGTGCGTCACGGTGTGCCCGACGGGCGCCTCGTACAAGCGCCCCGACGGCATCGTGCTCGTCGACGCCGACAAGTGCATGGGTTGCAGCTACTGCGCCTGGGCCTGCCCCTACGGCGCGCGCGAGCTCGACCAGGACGAAGGCACGATGCGCAAGTGCACCCTGTGCGTGGACCGCATCTACGACGAGCGCCTGCCCGAGGCCGACCGCCAGCCCGCCTGCGTGCTCGCGTGCCCCACGCATGCGCGCGCCTTCGGCGACTACGACGACCCCGATTCCGACGTCTCGCGGGCCGCGAAGGGCCGTTCGCTGCCGCCGATGCTCGAGAAGCTGGGCTACAAGCCCGTGAACCAGTACCTCGCGCCGCGCCAGGCGCCGGAGATCAAGATGCAGCCCCCGCGCCCGAAGAAATCGCTCGCCGACTACATCCGCGACTGGGCCGGTGCCGGGAAGGGGAGCTAGCCGCATGCGTCCCGCCTGGTCCGTCATCTTCTTCACCGTCTCCTCGGGCGCCGGCCTGGGGCTCCTCGCCATCCTCGCGCTCCTGCGCCTGCTCGCCGCGCGCGTCGTGCCCGACGGCACGGCGCTCCCGATGCTGGCCCTGGGACTTCTTCTCACGACCGCCGGGCTTTGCTCGTCGACTTTCCACCTGGCCAACCCGAAGAACGCCTGGCGTTCCGCTTCGCGCTTCAAGACGTCCTGGCTCTCGCGCGAGGCGGTCTTCGCGGGAGCGTTGTACCCGGTGGCGCTGCTCTACGGCTGGACGCTCTGGTCGGGCACCGGCGGGGCGCTCCAGGCCATTTGCGGCGTGCTGCTCGCCGCGCTCGCGGTCGTCGTCATGTACTCGACCGGCATGATCTACGCCTGCCTCAAGACGATCCCCCGCTGGAACCACGGCCTGGTGCCGGTCGGCTACGTGGCGCTGGGCCTGTACTCGGGCACGCTCGCGGCCCTGCCCGTGATCGCGGCGAAGTCCGGCGGCCCGGTGCCCGTGGCTCTCGCGCTGGCGCTCCTCGCCGCGGCCCTCGCGGTGAAGGGGGCGTACTTCGTGATCTTCGGCGCGCCAAAGGCCGTACACACGATGGCCGACGCGCTGCCCCTGGGGAAGAAGGAAATCCGCCTGCTGGACACCGGACACACCCATCGCACCTTCCTCACGGACGAGTTCTTCTTCCGCCTCGCGCGCCGCCAGGCCCGGTTCCTGCGGTTCGCCGTGCTGGTGCTCGCCTTCGTCCTTCCGCTCGCCCTGCTCACCGTCGGCGTGAGCGGCCCGCCGGCCCTCGCCTTCGTGGCCCTGTCGGCCTTCACCGGCCTGCTGGCCGAGCGTTGGCTCTTTTTCGCCGAGGCCGAGCACACCGTGCGCCTCTACCACGGGCAGCGCGCCGTCGGCTGAGGTGGTGCGGAAGGAACACGGCCCCGCCGGGGCCGTTTCCCGATGAAACAGGCCGGATGGCCTTGGCGGGAAAAAGCCCTTTGGATCCGAGGGTTTGGAGATTGTGCAGGGAGTTGGCGCGCAATATGCTCTGGCCTTCCCTGATCGCCTCACGCGCATCCGATTCTTCGCGAAAAATACCGCCCACGCTAAGGAGGGGACACCATGGCTCGCAACAGGCAGGAATGGCTCGAGAAGCCCGCCTTCCCGAACACCCACTTCGTCGACACCCGCGTCTACACGGACGAGGCGCTGTTCAAGGAAGAACAGGACAAGATCTTCAACAAGGTCTGGATCATCGCCTGCCACGAGAGCGAGGTCCCGAACAAGTTCGACTACCGCACCTTCCACCACCCGGGCGGCGCGGAGCTGATCGTCGTGCGCGGCGAAGACATGAAAGTGCGCAGCTTCTACAACATCTGCCCGCACCGCGGGAACGCGCTCCTGTACGAGCCGGTCGGCAACGCGAAGCGCATCACCTGCATCTTCCACGCCTGGAGCTTCGACACGAAGGGCGAGTGCATCGACATCTCGCGCGGCAAGCAGGGCTACCAGGACCGCTACGAGTGCAAGGACGCGGGACTTCGCGAAGTGAGGACGGAAGTGGGCTTCGGCGGCTTCGTCTGGGTGAACATCGACGACGCCTCGTGCACGCTCAAGGAATACATCGGTCCGGCCCTCGACATGCTCGAGGAACACATGAGCATGGACCTCGAGGTGTTCCACTACCACAAGGCCGTCGTCGACACGAACTACAAGCTGTGGCACGACACCAACAGCGAGTTCTATCACGACTACATGCACTACTTCAACCGGGCCACCGGGATGATGCAGCCCGGCTACTTCGACCGGAAGTACACCGGGTACCCCAATGGCCACGCGTCGGTCGGCTCCATGTCGATCAAGTACGACGCCTATTCCGGGTCCCAGGAGCGCGCGGTGGGCTGGCCCGGCCTCGCGCCCGGCGGCTGGATCCTCATCGACATCTTCCCCGGCATGACCTACAACCTGCGCACCTCCGTCCTGCGCATGGACACCGCCATTCCGCTCGGGCCCAACAAGGTCATCATCGAGTTCCGCGGCCTGGGCCTGAAGAGCGACACGCCGGAGCAGCGCGCAGAGCGCGTCCGCGACCACAACACGATCTGGGGCCCGTTCGGCCGCAACCTGCACGAGGACCTGCTGGGCGTCCACGGCCAGGGCGTCGCGATGCGCGAGCGCACCGACAGCAAGTGGGTGATCCACGGCCGCGAGGAAAACAGCACCATCCACGACGAGGTCGGGATGCGCCACTTCTACCACGAGTGGGGCGAACGGATGGGCAGGAAGCCCTTCGACCCGTACGGCGACAACCGGCTGGCGAAGACGGAGGCCGCGTAGCCATGGGACAGATCGAGAACATCGCCCTCGCCGCCGGCTCGCGCGTGCTGGTCGAGGAACTGGTCTACAGCACCGCGATGCGGATGGACGAGAAGGATTTCGCCGGCTACCTCGCCCTGTGCGACGCGTCGTACAAGTACCGGATCACGGCCTACAGCCCGGAGATCAGGAAGCTCATGACCTGGCTCGAGCACGACCACAAGGGCATGAAGCTGCTCTTCGACAACCTGCCCAAGCACAACAGCGACCAGTCGATGCTCTCGCGCCACGTCACGGTCTACACCGTGAAGTTCGAGGACGGCGGCAAGATCGCCGATGTGGTCTCGGGCCTGCAGGTCTTCCGCACGACGAACGACGGCGGCACAACCACGCTCTTCGCCGTGGGCAAGATGCACGACCGCGTGGCCCTCGGTGACGACGGCGCGCGACTGGTCGATCGGACGATCAAGCTCGACACGCGCATGCTCGGCATCGGCTTCCACATCCCGTTCTAGGAGCCCCATGCGCATCCAGGTCCGCGCCCGCAACCGCGCCTACGACTTCGAGGCCCCCGAAGGGGAGAAGCTCCTCTTCGCGGGCCTTCGCGAGGGCGTCGACCTGCCGTACGAGTGCGCGACGGGCACCTGCGGCACGTGCAAGGCCCGCCTGGTCGAGGGCGAGTTGAAGGATCTCTGGCCGGAGGCGCCGGGCAAGAAGCACCTGAAGGCGGGCGAGGGCGAGTTCCTGATGTGCCAGTGCGCCGCCGCGGGAAACGTGACGGCGGAAGTCTCCAAGTACGTCTACGCGATGGATCCGGGCGTGTGCATGCCCCAGGCCGTCGGCGGGAAGATCGCCGCCGTGCGCCACCTCCCCGGCGACGTGGCGGCGGTCGATGTCGACCTGGATTCGCCCATCGATTTCGACGCCGGCCAGTACATGGCGCTCGAGACGCCGGGCGTCGCGGGCATGCGGGGCTACTCGATGGTGAATTTCGCGCGCGGCACGAAGCGCCTGGAATTCGTCATCAAGAAGAAGCCCGGCGGCGGGTTCAGCGAATGGCTCTTCGCCGGCGAGCGCGCGGGCAGCGCCCTCGCGCTCTTCGGCCCCCTGGGCAAGGCGACGTTCTACCCGAACCTCGCGAAAAACCTGCTGTGCATCGCCGGCGGCAGCGGCATCGCGGGCATGATGGCGATCGTGGACCGCGCCTGCCAGGAGTCGTACTTCAACCAGTACAAGGGCCACGTGTTCTTCGGCGTGCGCACCGCGAAGGACGCGTTCTACCTGGACGAGCTCGCCGGCTTCCAGGCGCGCTTCGCGCAGAACCTCGCCGTCACGATCGCGCTCTCCGACGAGGACGTGCCCGCCTCGCTCGCCTCCCGCTACCCGGGGCTGCGCTTCGACCGCGGCTTCGTGCACGAGGTGGCGAAGAAGACGATGGCGGGAATTTACGGCAACATCCGGGCCTACCTCGCCGGCCCGCCGCCGGCGGTGGACGCTTCCATCCGCTTCCTCCTCCTCGAGGCGAAGCTCTCCGCGGAGAACATCCGCTACGACAAGTTCAGCTGACCGACCCGCCGCGATGACCGTCAAGAGAATCTGCCTTGCCAGCGACGTCCCGACCAACGAGATGCGGGAGTTCACGACCGACGGCGGCGACAAGCTGCTGGTCGCCAACTCGGGCGGCGAGTACTTCGCCGTGCAGGCGATCTGCCCGCACCAGGACGTGCCGCTGTGCGACGGCTTCTACGACGGCTGCGTGCTCACCTGCCACCAGCACCTGTGGCAGTGGGACATCAAGACGGGCGAGCCCGTGGGCGGCATCGCCGAGGCGCCGCTCGAGCGCTTCGCCGTCTTCGTCGAGGGCGGCGAGGTCTTCGTGGGCACCCGCGGCGCCCTGAACGTCGGCGAGCTCTTCTCGGGCCTGTCGGAATCGACGCTCTCGAAACTGCAGGGTCTCGCCAAGGCCGAGGAGCACCCGGCCGGCGGCGCCCTCTACCAGGCCGGCGACCCGGCCGACGATTTCTTCGTGCTGGACTCCGGCCGCATCGAGTTCCAGATCGGACGCGACGAGCGCACGAGCCCCGCGGGGTTCATGCTGAGGAAGGGCGAGGTGTTCGGCTGGGCGGCGCTGCTCGACGCGCATCCCACCCGCATCGCCTCGGCCCGCGTGCTCGAGCCCTCGCGCGTGCTGCGCATCAACGGCAAGCAGGCCCTCGCGGTGCTGGAGGCGGATCCCGCCTCGGGCTACCTGGCGATGCGCCGGCTCGCGGGACTCATCGCCCGGTTCCTCGCGGCGCCGGGCGCCCGATAGCAGACCCCGGGGGGGCGCCGCGGCCGCAACTTTTCGGCCGGCGGCGGCGCAACGCGGGAGGCAAGGCAGGGGAAGGGTCGGACCGTCGGCGACGTCTCCCGGACGAAGGAGGCGCGAGGGCGCGGCAATCGGTTTCGGATTTCCACCATAACGAGAAACGCAGGCTGACGGCGCCCCCCCGGGCCCGGATGGCACTCCAAAAAACGCGATTCAAGAGGAGAAGTCATGAATATCCGGAAGATCTCGAAGTTCGCAGCGATGGCCACCGCCGTGGGCGCGATGTTCGCCGCCTCGGTGCAGGCGGCCGATCTCGACTACGGCAAGCCCGGCGAGCCGGTGAAGCTCGTGGTCGGCTACCAGCCTTACTACACGGAGTCCTGGTCGGGCGTGGTGATGCGCAGCAAGAAGTTCTACGAGAAGTACCTGCCGAAGGGTTCGACGGTCGAGTTCCAGATCGGCCTGCAGGGCGCGATCATCGTGAACAACATGCTGGCGGGCAAGCAGCACATCGGCTACATGGGCGACATGCCCTCGATCGTGTCCACGACCAAGACCGAGGTGGCCGACGTACGCCTCGTCGCCGCCGTCGGCATCGGCTCGGACATGTGCAACATCATGCTCGCCCGCAAGGACGCGCCCGCCTTCGCCAACCCGGCCGCCGCGATCAAGTGGCTGGACGGCAAGCAGGTCGCCACCCCGAAGGGCGCGTGCTCGGACCGCTACGCGCAGGCCGTCTTCCGCAAGGACAAGGTCAACCCGAAGGACTACCTCAACCAGAACATCGAGGTGATCACCAGCAACTTCCGCGCCGGCAAGATCGACGCGGCGGTCATCTGGGAGCCGACCGCCTCGCGCCTGGTGGAGGAGGGCCTCGCCAAGCGCGTGGCCTCCGGCGCCAACAGCGGCGAGAACGACGCGGCGTTCCTGGCGATGCGCAACGACCTCATCCAGAAGCGCCCGGACATCGTGAAGGCCTGGCTCAACGCCGAGCTCGATGCCCAGCTCTACCTCGCCGACGAGAAGAACGCCGCCGAGGTGACCAAGAGCATCGCCGAGCAGACCACGGGCTTCTCCCCGCGCGTGCTGTGGAAGTCGCTCTACGGCGAGTACGGCCCCAACGAGGGCGGCGTGAAGACGCGCCTCGTCATGCCCTTCGGCTTCACGCCGGAGGCGATGGAGCACCTCAGCAAGTCGACCGCGTTCCTCTTCGAGATGAAGAGCGTCAACGCGGCGAAGATGCGTCCCGAGGCGGTGATGAAGGAATTCACCGAGCAGATCCTGAAGGAACGCAATCTGAAGGCCCCCGTCGGCGACGTGTCCACCCTGCCGGAGTCGCAGGCCCCGAAGTAACGCACCCGGTGAACCGCCTCCCCGCGGGGAGGCGGTGCCCTGCCGGACGGCGCCCCCCGCGGGCCCGCCCGGGACGGCGTTCGTCCGCCCGAGAATCCGACACAGGATCACGCACTCATGCCGACGCAGGACAAGCAACCCGTATCCCCGGACATCTTGCTGGGGATCCTGAAGGCCACGATGCCCTTCCAGGTGGTCTCCGACGCGATGCTGCGCCGGATCGCCGCGATCAGCTGGAAGGTCTCGTATCGCGCCGGCGACACGCTGTACGAGGCGGGCGGCCCGGCCGACGACCTCTACATCGTCGTCTCCGGCAAGATCGACCACGAGCTCGCCCCCGGCGTGAACGCGCGCCGGCCCATGAAGACCCTGGGCGAGGGCGACGTCTTCGGCTGGGCGGCGCTCCTCGAGAAGGTGCCCAACCGCCTCGCGAAGGCGGTCTGCACCGAGGACGCCCTCGTCATCCGCATCAACGGCGAAGAACTCCTCAAGACCTTCGAGAGCGACCCGGACGCCGGCGACGTGGTGATGAGCCGCTTCGCCACGATGATCACGCGCGACTACACCGTCCCGGACCTCATCGCGCAGCTGCGCGGCATCCACCGGAAGCTCCATGCCCGCGACGCGCAGGGCATGAACGTCACGCTCTACCGCGTCTCGCGCTGGCTGAAGAGCCCGCGCCCCTACCTCATGCTTCTGGGCCTGTCGATCTTCTTCGGCTGCTGGTACCTCGCAGTGGAGGTGTTCAAGCTGCCGCGCTTCCGCGAGATGCCCGGCATCACGACGGTGGTGACGGAGTGGCTCAACCCCAACCCGGTCTTCGGCCTTTCGCTCTACACCGAGGAGTACTACAAGCACATCGCCGTCTCCGTCTGGCGCGTGACGCAGGCTTTCCTGCTCGCCACGGCGCTCGGCGTGCCGCTCGGGCTCTTCCTGGGCTGGTCCAAGGGCGTGAAGGACTACCTCTTCCCGATCTTCGAGATGCTCCGGCCCATCCCCATCCTCGCCTGGGTGCCCATCGCCATCGTGATGTTCGTGGCGACGGAATCGGCCGTGATCTTCCTCACCTTCCTCGCCTCGTTCTTCGCGACCGCCCTCAACACCATGCTGGGCGTCGAGTCGATCGACGAGTCCTACACGCGCGCCGCCAACTGCCTGGGCGCGAGCAAGTCGCAGGTGTTCTTCCACGTGATCGTTCCCGGCGCGCTGCCCTTCGTGTTCACGGGCCTGCAGATCTCCGTGGGCGTCTCGTGGTTCTCGCTCGTGGCCGCGGAGATGGTGTCCGGGCAGTACGGGCTGGGCTACGTGATCAACACGTCCTACACGATGGTGCGCTATCCCACGATCATCATCGGGATGATCACGCTGGGGGCGGTGGGCTACGTGACGAGCGCGATGGTGCGCGTCGCGGGCGACTACATGATGCAGTGGCGCGTGCGCGAGCTCGCGCTGGGAGCGCGATGATGAGCGGCCAGCCCGGGAAGCTCCCCGGCGGCGCGCCCACGCGCGGCGCCATCCGCATCGAGGACGTGGTGAAGATCTACGACCCGGGCGGGGCCTCCGTCATGGCGGTCGACCACTGCAACCTCGACATCGCCGCCGGCGAGATCTGCATGATCGTGGGCCCGTCCGGCTGCGGCAAGACGACCCTCCTCAACGCGATCGCCGGCTTCCACGAGATCACCTCGGGGCGAATCACGCTCGACGGCGAGGTGCTCTGCAGCACCGAGAGACCGAAGAGCACCCCCGGTTCCGACCGCGTGGTGGTGTTCCAGAACGGCGCGCTCTTCCCGTGGAAGACGAACCTCGACAACGTGGCCTTCGGCCCGATCATGCAGGGCAAGCTCTCCAAGGCCGAGGCCCGAGAGAAGGCCCTGTCGATGATGGCGGACGCGGGCCTGAACGGCGTCGAGCACAACTTCCCCGGCGAGGTCTCCTCGGGGGTGCGCCGGCGCATCGAGATCGTGCGCGCCCTCATGAACGACCCGAAGGTGCTCCTGCTCGACGAGCCCTACCGCGCGCTCGACTCGCTCACCAAGAGCGTGATGCACGAGGCGCTCCTCGAGATCTACTACAAGAACAAGGTGACGATCTTCTTCATCACGCACGACCTCGAGGAGGCCATCTTCCTCGGGCACAAGGTGGCGATCATGACGAGCCGCCCGTGCAAGCCCAAGAAGATCCTCACCGTGGACATCCCGCACCCGCGCGACTACGGCGTGCTCACCTCGAAGCGCTTCCGCGAGCTGATCGAGGAGACGAACGAGGCCGTGCACGAGGAGGCCGTGAAGGCCTTCCAGTCCGGCGAGAAGGAGGGCTGAGCATGGCCAGGCGCAAGTTCGACTCGAAGGCGCTCGCGAAGGGGCTCTTCTCCATCCTCGTCTTCCTCGTGCTGTGGGAGATCGGTTCGCGCTCCAAGACCTGGATCACCGCCGAGGCCTTCTCCGGCTTCCGCGAGGCCCTGGGCGCCCTGGGCTTCAACAAGAACTACCTGCCGTGGGTCGGCGCCATCCCAGCGCCCTCCGAGGTGGTGGTCGCGTGGGGCAAGGTCATCGTCGACCCGGGCTACTGGCAGAGTTGGTGGATGAGCGGCGCCCGGGTGGGCGGCGGCTTCTTCGCGGCCATGCTGGTCGGCATCCCGTTCGGGCTCGCCCTCGCGGTGAGCCGGACGGCGCACGGCATCGGCTTCCCGGTGTTCGAGCTGCTGCGGCCCATCCCGCCGCTCGCCTGGGTGCCCGCCTCGATCATCTTCTGGCCCACCCAGGAGCTCTCGATCGCGTTCGTCACCTTCCTGGGCGCCTTCTACACCATCGTGATCAACGTGGTGGGCGGGGCCCGGTCGATCGACGTGCGCTACTTCCAGGCGGCGCAGTCGATGGGCTCCTCGAAGGCCGACATCTTCCGGCGGGTCATCCTGCCGGGCACGCTGCCCTCCATTGTGGTCGGCTCCGCCGTCGGCATGGGCATCACCTGGGAGGTGGTGGTCGCGGCGGAGATGATTTCCGGCGGCGGCAGCCAGTCCGGCGGCACCTCCGGGGGCGGCCTGGGCTTCTTCATCTGGAACTCCTACGTCGGCGGCTCCTACGAGCAGATCGTCGTGGGCATGATCTCGATCGGCATCGCCGGCTTCATCTCGAGCGAGCTGCTGCGCCACTTCGGCAAGTACATCACGCCGTGGCTGCGGCTGCGCTGAGGACAAGGACCATGACCGACAACCACGTTCCCCGCCCCGTCGTCGCCTCCGGCGAGATCGCCGTCCGCGGCGTGAGCAAGAGCTACGGCGAGGCCCACCTCTCGCGCGAGGTCGTGAAGGACTGCGATTTCACCATCGAGCGCGGCAAGCTGACGGTGATGATCGGGCCCTCGGGCTGCGGCAAGAGCACGCTGATCCGCCTGCTGGCGGGATTCGAGTTTCCCGACCGGGGCCAGATCCTCCTGGACGGCCAGCCCATCAAGGGCCCCTCGCGCGACCGGCTCGTGGTCTTTCAGGAGAGCGCGCTCTTCCCCTGGATGACCACCTGGGAGAACATCCTCTACGGCCCGAGGGCCCGGGGCGAACTCAACGCGCAGGCGCTCGAGTTCGCCGAGTTCCTCCTGAACAAGGTGGGCCTGCGCGAGTTCCGCCACAAGTACCCCACGCAGCTCTCCGGCGGCATGCAGCGCCGCGCGGAACTCGCGCGCGCGATGATCAACAACCCCCAGATCATGATCCTGGACGAGCCCTTCCGCGGCCTGGACGCCATGACCAAGGAGTTGATGTGGGAGTACTACGCGAACCTCTACGAGGAATCGGGGCGGACCAACTTCTTCGTGACCACGGACATCGACGAGGCCGTGTTCCTGGCCGACCGGCTGCTCATCATGACCAACATCCCCACCCAGGTGCGGGCGGTGATCGAGGTCGACGTGCCGCGCCCGCGACGCCTCGCGGACATGGTGACGAGCGACCGCGCCAACGCGGTCAAGATGGAGGCCCTCGCCATCCTGCACGAGGAGGCGATGAAGTCCTTCTCGCGCGGCAGCAAGGCGGCCGCCGACTTCGTGGAAGCCTACGCGCGCCGCTCGGCGAAGGCCTGAATGGACTGGATCCCGGGGCGCGCGGTGATCGTGGCCCTCGCCATCGCGGGCGGGGCGCTTTCCGCGCTCGCGATCTGGTTGCGGCACAGCGGGCGCGGGGCCGGATGGGTCCGGCGCCTGGACGCGGCCAGTTACCTCTTCATGGGAGTGAGCATGTTCTTCTTCATCGCCGCCGGCCTCGCCGGCAAGACGGGGGCCTGACCTTGGCCGCCAAGATCATCGACGGCAACGTCATCGCCCACAAGGTGCGCGCCGACTGGCGCGCCAAGGTGGACGCCCTGCGCGCCCACGGCACGGAGCCCGGACTCGCGGTCGTCATCGTCGGGGACAACCCGGCCTCGCGCGTCTACGTGCGCCACAAGACGAAGGCCTGCGCGGAGACGGGTATCCGCTCCGAGGTGGTCGAGTTCCCCGCCAACGCGAGCGAGGCCGAGGTGCTCGAGCGCATCGCGCAGCTCAACGCCGACCCGAAAGTGCACGGCATCCTGGTGCAGCTGCCCCTGCCGGCGCACATCGACACGCGCAAGCTCCTCGAGGCGATCGACGTGAGGAAGGACGTCGACGGGTTCAACCTCTACAACGTGGGCTCGCTGGTGGCCGGCGAGACGATCTTCCCGCCGTGCACGCCCTACGGCGTGCTCTGCATGCTCGAGTACAGCAACATTCCCATCGCCGGCCAGAACGTGATCGTGGTGGGGGCGAGCAACATCGTCGGCAAGCCGATGGCGAGCATGCTCATGAAGCGCGACGCCACCGTGGCCATCACGCACATCAAGACACGGGACCTCGCCCAGTGGACCATCCTCGCGGACATCCTGGTCGTCGCCGCCGGCAAGCCCAACCTCATCACCGGCCCGATGGTGCGCACGGGCGCGGTCGTCATCGACGTGGGCATCAACCGCCTGCCCGATGGGCGCCTCGTCGGCGACGTCGATTTCGAGGCGGTCAAGGAAAAGGCCTCGTACATCACGCCGGTGCCCGGCGGCGTCGGCCCCATGACGGTCACCATGCTGCTCGTGAACACGATCAAGGCCGCGCAGCGCGCGTCGGGGTTGGACGTGAGCGACCTGGACACGAGGGACCTGGCCGCAGCCTGAATGACGCCCGGGGGGGTGGACGGGGGAGCCTTCGGGCTCCCCCGTTTTGTTTCCCCCCTCTCCCATCGGCACTGGCGGCGGGCGCGGTCGGCTGGCGGTCGATGGGCGAATGCTTCCGGAGTCGATCATCCGGAGCATGGTGTGGGTCGCGTTTTTTTGTTCTTGGACCGAATGAACTTGTCGCGTCCGTCGACTTCGGAGCCTATGTCGACATAGGTTCGAGCAGGCAGGCCAGGAATGCCTTGACTCGGTCCAAGAACAAAAAAACGCGACCCACACCATGCTCCTCGCACCGTGGCGCCGTGACCGAAGACGTGATCGACCGCCAGCCGACCGCGCCCGCCGCTAGTGCCCGCCCGTCACCAATCCTGATGCGGCCAGCACGATCACCCCGATCTCCAGCGCGCAGATGACGAGGAGCGACATCCGGCGCGCCCGCCAGTAGACGGGCATGATCACCGCGAGGCAGGGAACGGAGGCGAAGGCGAGCGCGGCAATCCCGACGAGGGTGAGGATGTCGGCGCGGTGCAGCAGTGCCGTCCATCCCCAGCCGGGCGCCATGCCGGTGGCCTCGAGGAACTGGCCGGCCGGCAGCTTCCACAGGTCCGGCAGGCGATGGTGCGGGACGTGCGGGTCGAGGAGCCCCAGCACGTAGGCCCCGAAGAGAACGACGAGGAGGGCGAGCCCCGCGTGGGTGATGACCGCCAGCACGCGCGCGTACGCGAGCTGGTCCCGGCCCAGCCCCTTTTCGTTCAGTTCCATACGCCCAGCCCCTTGAGCAGCGCGCGCAGGCCGGCGAAGGCGAGCAGGCCGAGCACGAGCTTGCGGATGGCGGCGGCGGGCAGGACCCGAAGCAGACGCGCGCCGATCTTGGCGCCGAGCATCATGCCGATGACCGAGGGCACCGCGATCATCGGCAGCACCGCGCCCTTGTTGAGATAGACCCACGCGGCCGAGCTGTCGACGAGCGACAGGATGAAGCTGGACGTGCCGGCGGACACCTTGAGCGGCGCGCCCATGAGCAGGTTGAGCGCCGGCAGGTTGGCCCAGCCCGCGCCCAGCCCGAAAAGGCCCGCGAGGATGCCGATCACGAAGAAGACCGCGAGCCCCTGCGGCGTGCGATGCACGTGCCAGGGAACCTGCCGTCCCGTCCCGGCCTCGACGAGGATGCCGTTCATGCCGAGGGCGGCCGAGAGCGCGTCCGGTGCCGGCACGGACGGGTACTCGGACTTCTTCGCGCTCGCCATGAGCACGACGATCGCGAGGATGGTTGCGCCGAGCGCCGTCTGCACGACGTGGGTGGGCAGCGCGAACCCGATCATCGCGCCCAGGATGGAACTGGCCGAGGCGACGAGCGCGAGGGGCAGGGCGAGCCGCAGGCTCGCGAGTCCGCCGGAGAGCAGCGACGGGCCGGCCGAGAGGGCGCTCGCGAGCGCGACGAGCAGCCCCGCGCCACGCACGAAATCGAGGTGGAAGGGGAAGAACCCGCCCACGATCGGCACGAAGAGCACGCCGCCGCCCACGCCCGCCGGCACCGCGATGATGCCGAGCAGGAAGCACACGGCGAACAGGGCGATCGGCCAGCCCCACCAGGGCATCGCGAAGTCGCCCGCCGCCGGATCGGCCGCGAAGGCATCCGGCAGGGCGAGGGTGAAGCCGAGGAGGAGGGCGAGGCGAAGGAACCGCGACCGCGAAGGCGTGTGCACCGGTGAATTGTCCGTCGGGGAGAGGGATGGCGTCCAGCGGGGGCCGGTTTCCGATCGAAACGAAGGCGGGTCGCGAAGGACCGGGATGCGGTCCTTCGCGAAACATCCGGGACGCCGGCGGCGCCCGCACCGGTTCACCAGCAAGCGCAATGCCAGCGACGCCCTTTGCCCCTCACGGTGAAAACCGTGCCGGAGGGCCGTCCCGAAGGAGGCCCGCGCGGTTAAGATGCGTGCTTCCCCTGCCGCCCGGTCCCGTCTTCCCCGCACCCGCCATGTCGTCCCGCATTCCCCACCGCATCGAGGAGCCCGCGTCGCCGGAAGGCGGTTCGCGCGGTGCCGGCATGGCGGTGGTGCCGAACCTGCGCGACACGCTCATGCCGTTCGCGGACAGCGTGCCGTGGCCGGTGGTGGTGGTGGACGAGGCCGGGCTCGTCCTCTACGTGAACGACGCGATGCGCGCCGCCGGCAAGAGCGTGCCGGAGAAGGGCAGGCGCGAGCTCTCGCACCTCTTTCCCGAGTACTTCGCGGCGATGCGCGGCACGCCCGCCCCGTGGCTCGTGCAGCAGGAATTCGTCGTGACGCGCAGCGTCGCGCCGAGCCTGGAGATCCACGAGCACGTGTGGGTGCGCCGCCTGCCCAAGGGCGCCTGCCTCATCGTGGTGGACGAGACGCGCCTGCACCACCTGGAGAGCGCCCACGCGCAGACCGCCCGCCTCGCCTCGCTGGGCTTCATGCTCGCGAGCGTGAGCCACGAGATCGGCAACCCCCTCACCGCGATGCACACGATGCTGCAGGTGCTGCAATCGAAGAAGAACGTCGCGCGCGAGGACCTGGAGCGCGGTATCCGCAGCGTCGCCTCCAACGTGCGGCGCATCGTCGCCATCACCCGCAAGCTCAACGCCTTCGCCCGCGCGAGCACGGAATCGGCGGCGCTCTTCGCGATCGACGCCGCCATCGAGGAGGCCGCCGTGCTGCTGGGCTACGACAGCCTGGGCGAGTCGGTGCAGTTGATCCACGAGCCGTGCGCCGACGCCTGGACCTTCGGCCACGTCGACCAGCTGCAGCAGGTGTTCCACAACATCTTCCTGAACGCCGCGCAGGCGATGCACGGCTCGGGGACCATTTCCGTGCGCTCGCGCGTGCTCGAGCGCTCGGTCGAGATCGCGATCCGCGACGCCGGGCCGGGCCTGCCGGAGGACGCGAAGAGCCGCATCTTCGACCCGTTCTTCACCACGAAGCCGAGCGGCGAGGGCACGGGCCTGGGGCTCGCGATCAGCTACGAGATCGTGCACGAGCACCAGGGATCCCTCGTCGCGGCCAATCACCCCGAAGGCGGCGCCGTGTTCACCATCGCGCTGCCCCGTCACGCCGGTCCCTTCGCATGAGAGGCGCTCCCGGCGCCGCCGCGCGATCGCCCCGGATTCTGGTGGTCGACGACGACGAGGGCATGCGGGCGGGCATCGAGATGCTGCTGCGCGACCTGCCCTACGAGGTCACGTACCGCGCCTCGCTCCAGGAGGCCCGGGAGTCCCTCGGGAACGAGGCCTTCGACCTCGTGGTGACGGACCTGCGGCTCGCCCGCGACAGCGGCCTCGACGTGATCCGCCAGTCGAAGGCCGCCGACCCGCTCGTGCCCGTGATCCTCATGACGAGCTTCTCCTCGCTCGAGAGCGCCATCTCGGCCCTGCGCCTGGGCGCGTGCGAGTACATCATCAAGCCCTTCGCGAACGACGAATTCCTGCACGCGGTGGAACGCGCGCTGGGCGAGCGGCGCCTGCGCCAGGAGAACGCCGTGCTGCGGCGCAGCCTGCGCAAGGTGCGCGAGAGGAAGCCCGTCATCGGCGAGCACGCCTCGATCCGCCGCGTGATGGAGATCGTGAGGCGCGTGGCGCCCTCGGACGCCAACGTGCTCATCCTGGGCGAAAGCGGCACGGGCAAGGAGCTCGTCGCCCAGGCCCTGCACTACGACAGCCCGCGCGCGGACGGCCCCCTCGTCACGGTGAACTGCGGCGCCATCCCCTCGGAGCTGGTCGAGGCCGAGCTCTTCGGCCACGCCCGCGGTGCCTACACGGGCGCGGTGACGGCCGGCGAGGGGCTCGTGCGCGAGGCGCACCTGGGCACCCTGTTCCTGGACGAGATCGGCGAGATGCCGCTCGCCACGCAGGTGAAGTTCCTGCGCGTGCTCGAGGAAAAGACGGTCCGGCCCGTGGGCTCGCGCGAGGTGCACCCGGTGGACGTGCGCATCGTCGCGGCCACCAACAAGGACCTGAAGGCGGCCAGCAGCCGGGGCGAATTCCGCGAGGACCTCTTCTACCGCCTCAACGTGATCGACGTCACGATGCCGTCGCTTCGCGAGCGCGGCCGCGACATCGACCTGCTGGCCGAGCACTTCGTCGCCCGCTACGCGGCGCGCTTCGGCAAGCGCGTGACGGGCATGGACCGCTCGTTCAAGGAGTTCCTGCACGCCCACGACTGGCCGGGCAACGTGCGCGAGCTCCAGAACCTGATCGAGCGCGCGGTGCTGCTCGCCGACCAGGAGACGCTCACGCGGGCGGACCTGGATGGCGGCCGCCACGCGCGCGCGCCGGAGCCGGCGCCGGAAGGCGAGGACGGCCACCCGCTCTCCGTCGAGAACTACATCCGGCAGACGGTCCTGAAGCACCAGGACCAGTATTCGGAGCTCGAACTCGCGAGCCTCCTGGGCATCGGGCGCAAGGCGCTCTGGACCCGCCGTCGCCGCTGGGGGCTGCCCCGGCAGGGGCGCCCGGGAAAGGGCCCGGAAGACGCCTGATGCGCCGCGCTGTTTCCCCTGGAAACGGTCCGGTCCCGAAGGAACACCGCGGGATTCGTTAACTCGTTGAAGCGCAAGGGGAAGAATTGTGGTGCGGAAATTGCAATAGGGACAGGCCGGAAACACGATTCCCGAAAACACATCCACGCCTGAGGAGTGCAAATGACGCAACCCGCCGCCCCTGCCGCCGCGCCCGCGAAGCGCAAGAAGATCACCATCCCGATGCTCCGGGACAAGAAGAAGAACAAGGAGCCCATCGTCCAGCTGGCGGTGTACGACTACGAGAACGCGATCGTCGCGGACCGCCTGGGCATCGACATCCTGTGCGTCTCGGACACCGGCGGCATGGTGCTCTTCGGCCACGAATCCACGACCTCGGTCTCCTTCGAGGAAGTGATGTTCATGGCCCAGGCCGTGAAGCGGGGCTCGCAGTACGGCCTGCGCATGGTCGACATGCCCTACATGAGCTTCCACCTCTCCGAGATGCAGTCGGTCGACAACGCCGCGCAGTACGTCGCGAAGGCCGGCGCCGAGGTGATGAAGTGCGAGGGCAACATCCACCATGCCCGCAACATCGAGGCCATCATCAAGGCCGGCATCCCGGTCCAGGGCCACATCGGCATCTGCCCGATGCGCATGCCGCAGCTGGGCGGCTTCACGGCCCAGGGCAAGACGGCCGAGCGGGCCAAGGAACTGGTCGAGGACGCCCGCGCCTTCGTCGACGCCGGCTGCTTCTCGATCATGACCGAGGTCTGCACCTCCGAAGTTTCCCAGTACCTCGCCGAGACGCTCGACGTGCCCGTCATCAGCCTGGGCTCGGGCAGCACCTCGGACGGCGTGCACATCATCGGCTCGGACCTCTTCCACCTGTACGAGAAGCACGTGCCGCGTCACTCCAAGATCTATCGCGACCTCGTGCCCATCCTCGAGGACGGCTACCGCGAATACATGGCCGACGTGAAGGGCCGCACGTACCCGGGCCCGGAGCACACGGTCTTCATGAAGCCCGAGGAGCTCGACAAGTTCTGCAAGATGATGCAGTGGAGCCCCAAGGGGAAGTGATCCCGCGCGCCATGGTGCCTTCCGCCGCCCCCGCCTCGACCGACCGCGACGTCGCCACGCTCCTCGCGGGCGTCGCGTTCTTCTCCGGCTTCTCGGACGAGCAGCGGCGGCGGATGGCATCGAACTGCCGCCCGGTGAAGTTCCGCGCCGGGCAGCAGATCTACCAGGTGGGCGAGCCCTCGTACGTGTTCTACGTGCTGGTCGAGGGCTCGGTGTTCTTCTCGTTCGCGGTCGGCCAGCGCCAGGCGCCGGCCCAGGTGATCGGCCGCGGCGAGGTCTTCGGCTGGGCCGCGCTCGTCGAGGCGGGCACGCCGCGCAACGGCTCGGCCGCCGCCATGACCGATTGCACGGCCCTCGCCTTCGACGGCGCCGACCTGCTCGCCATGGCCGATGCCGACCACACCCTCGGTTACTCGCTCATGCGCGCCCTGAACAAGATCATCACGGGCACGCTCTGGGCCTTCGTCGCCGGCTAGCGCCGCCGCGCCTTCCGGACGCCGGGCCGTGATCGTCCCGAGCGCCGAGGTCCTCCTCGCCGCGGCCGTCGTCGGTTTCCTGATCGGCGCCATCGGCATCGGCGGCATCCTGCTCATCCCGGCGCTCGCCGCCTTCGCGCAGTTCACCCCGCACCAGGCGAGCGCCACGGCGCTCTTCACGTTCATCTTCACGGGCGTCCTGGGGACGATCCTCTTCCAGCGCAAGGGCAGCATCGACTGGCGGCAGGCGGCGACGGTGTGCGCGAGCGCGATCGTCTTCAGCTACCTCGGCGCGAAGACGAGCGCCCTCGTCTCCGGCCCGACGCTGATGCGCGTGATCGCCCTGCTCATCGTCTTCGCGGGCGCCTACGTGTTCTTTCCCGCGAAGCCGCGTCCCGCGGGCGAGGAGTCCGGTCCCCGCACGGGCCTTCTCGTCCTCATCGGCGCGGCCTCGGGCTTCGGATCGGGCTTCTCGGGCGCGGGCGGCCCGCTTTTCTCGGTGCCGCTCATGGTGATCGGCGGCTTCCCCGCGCTGACGGCCATCGGCACGAGCCAGGTGCTGCAGGTGTGGTCGGCCGGCGCGGGCAGCCTCGCGCACCTCGCGACCGGCGCCATCCAGTGGCCGCTCGTGCCGGGCCTGGTGGCCGCCGAACTGGTCGGCGTCGTGGCGGGCGTGTGGCTCGCGCACGCGGTGAGCGCCCTCGTGCTGCGGCGCCTGGCGGGCGCTTCCTGCCTGGCGGTGGGCGCCTGGCTGCTCGTGCGACACTTCTAGCGATGAACGGGCTGGCCGCGCATTTCTCGTCACGGCGCGTGCGCCTGGCCCCGCTGCCGGGCGGCGGCGCCGTGCCGGAGGATTTCGGCGACCCGGCGGCCGAGCATCGCGCGACGCGGGAGGCCTGCGCCCTCTTCGACTTCTCCTTCATGGGCGCGTGGGAGATCCTGGGCCGCGATGCGGCGGCCCATCTCGCGCGATTGCAGACGAGGGACCTTCGCGCGCTGGTGCCGGGACGCTGCGCCTACACGCTGCTGCTGCGCGAGGACGGCACGGTCCTGAACGACGCGACCGTGTGGATGTTCTCGCCGGAGCGGTACTGGCTCTTCACCGGCCGCCCTTCGGATGGCGAATGCGTGGTCGACGTGTCCGGCGAGCACGACGCGATCGCGCGGCCCCTGGCCCCGCGCGCCGTGATCGCCCTGCAGGGTCCGGCGAGCGGCGCGGCGCTCGCGAAGCTCCTCGGATCGCAGGCCGTGCGCGACCTGGGCTACTTCCGGTTCGCCGAGCGCGAGCTGCCGGGCGGCCCGGCCCTCGTCGCGCGGCTGGGCTACAGCGGCGAACTGGGCTACGAGATCGTGGTGGACGATTCGCGCGCGGTCGACGCCTGGCAGGCGCTCGCCGCGGCCGGTGCGGCCTACGGCCTTCGCGAGGCCGGCTTCGCGGCGGCGGACCGCCTGCGCATCGAGTGCGGGCACATCCTCTTCCTGCGCGAGCTCGCGAAGCCACGGCTGCCCGCGGCGCTGGGGCTCGCGCGGCTCGTCACGTCCACCGATCCCGCGATGCGCGGGGCGAGCGCGCTGCAGGCGGCTTCCGGCGCCGTGTCCACGCGGCTCGTGGGCCTGGAGATCGTCGAGTCGGCGGCGCCGCTGTCGGTGCCGCCGGTGGAGGTCACGAGCGAGGCGGATTCGCCCACCTTCGGGGGGCGGATCGGGTTGGGCTTCGCGCCCGCCGCGCACGACCGGATCGGGACGCTGCTTTCGTCGCAGGATGGGCGATCGTGCGTGGTGACGGCGCTGTCGCGCCATGACCCGGAGCGGATCCGGCCGCGGGGCAGTCCGCTGCCTTGATGTCGGATGTGGGGCGACGGGGCTGCGGGAAGCGCAATTCTTTGGAAACGCCGATGAACGCCGATGTCACGCCGATGAGCGCCGATGATAGTCGTGCGGAGTGAAAGACATGACGGAATTGCCGCAGTCGACTTTCGCTGGCTCTGGAGTCCCTGGAACTTGCTTGGAAGTTATCGGCGTTCATCGGCGTGACATCGGCGTTCATCGGCGTTTCCAAAGATCTTGGCCCGCATCACTCTCCCATTGCCTTCTCCGGCGTTTCCAAGGATGGTGGCCTGCTCACTCCCCCACCTCGATCGCCATCGACACCCGCCAGGTTTCCCCCGCGGATAGATACCGCGCCCCCGTCCCGCCGATCCCCTTCGCCGCGAGCGCGAAAGCGTCGATCGTGTGCGACACGGGCTCGAGCGCGAGGAAGGTCCCGTCCCCCGGCGAATAGGCGATCGCATGGCCCAGCGCCTCGCTCGCGGTGAGTCGCGTGCGGTGCGTGGGGTAAGTGAAGACCGCCTCGCGGCTCCACGCCGTGAAGGGATTGTCGACGCGCCAGCCGTCGAGCACGCGGCCCTCGCGGAAGTTCGCCTCCGCCGGCACCGGCAGGCGCGAGACGGGCAGGTGCGTCTCGTCCACCGTCCACCAGGATTCCCAGGCCGTCTTCAGCCGGGTGCCGGCGGGTGCGGGAAAGAAGGGATGGAACCCGAGCCCCGCCGGATAGGAGACCGAGTCGGTGTTGGTGATCCCGAGGCTCGCTTCCAGCCGATCGCCGCGCAATTCGACGACCTGCACGCAGGTGAAGCGGAAGGGCCAGTCGGCATCGGGCACCTGCGAGAGCGTCATGGCCACGCGCGCCGGAGAAGTGTCGGTGACGTGCCACGCGCGCTGCCAGCCGACCCCATGGAGGGCGTGCGGCTCGGGCGGCGCATTGAGCCGCAGGGCGTGCGTCCGGCTGCCGGCCCGCAGCAGGCCCCGGCCGATGCGGTTGGAGTAGGGAACGAGCGGGTAGCTGGCCATCCCGCGGGCGCTCTTCGCGGCGAGGGCCTGCCCGCTCGCCGGGCGCAGGATGTCGATGCCGCGCCAGGTGAAACGCGCGAGGGCGCCGCCGGCATCCGGCATCACCTGCACCCGGCAGTCGCCGTCGGCGATCTCGATCATCGCGGGCGGCGCGGGGCGCCTAGCGCCCGGCGGGCTTCCACGGCGCGAGCAGCTCGTTCAGCCCGTCCCAGCAGATCTGCACGCCGATGCACAGCAGGATGAAGGCCGAGAGCCGCAGGAACACGGCCGTTCCCGTC
The DNA here is from genome assembly GCA_016711875.1 of Betaproteobacteria bacterium. GTDB lineage: Bacteria > Pseudomonadota > Gammaproteobacteria > Burkholderiales > Usitatibacteraceae > FEB-7. The sequence continues at coordinate 442,156 of JADJSD010000023.1, forward strand.
GGCCCGAGCGCCGTCACCATGCGAAGGGCGTAGCGGTTGGCGAGCCAGATCGCGAGCGAGGCGGCCCAGATGCCCAGCACGAGCCCGGCGGAGGTGGTGAGAAGCGGCACGCCCTGCTTGGGCACGCTCGCGCCCAGGGTGATGGCGATCGAGATCGACCCGGGGCCGACGGTGATGGGGAAGCTGAGCGGATAGAACGCGCGGCCGGCGATCTCCTCGGGCGTCACGTGGCGTGAGGCGCCCACCGGGTCGCCGCTCTTCTCGCCCTCGGCCTGGAGCAGCCGCCACGCCGTGGCCGCGACGAGGATGCCGCCGCCCACGCGAACCACCGGCAGCGAGATGTCGAAGAACGCGAGCACGTGCGAGCCCACGAACGCCGCGGCCAGCAGGAGCAGCATGCTGTTGAGCCCGACGCGCCGCGCCATCGCGCGCCGGGCACCGTCGCTCATGCCGTGCGTGAGCGCGAGGAAGATCGGCGCGTTGCCCGGCGGGTTGGTGATCGGCAGCAGCGCCGCCAGCGTGACGAGCGCGGTGCGGGCGACGGCCGCGAGTTCCGTTTCCACCCCGTCCGCCTAGTTGGCGGTGGAGCAGTCGAGATACACGCTGCGGTGCTCGTAGCCCGAAGCGGTCTTGGTGATGTCGCCGCAACGGAAGGTGACCTCGAGCTGCTTGCGCTCGCCCTTGGCCGGGTCGCCGCACATGTCGTTCGAGACGTTGACCGTGGCGTTGATGCGGCCCTCGGCCTGTCCCTTCACGTAGCGCGTGGCGTCGCAGCTGCGCGAGGTGCTGCCGTAGAGGGCGCGCGTCACGCGGATGGGGCCCAGGCGCGCGGGCGGCGGCGCGTAGGCGGGTGCGGGCGGCGGCGCGCCCCGGCCTTCCTCGAGGGCCTTGCGGTAGCCGGCGGCGAAGCCGTCGTCGTATCCGCGGCGATACCCTTCGCGGTACTCGTAGGAGTCGCGGTCCTGGGCCATCGCGGGAAGGGCCGCGAGCAGGACGGCGGCAAGCAGGGGGGCGATTCGCATGGGAAATGTCCTCGGGGTCAGGGAGCGCGCAGGTGCCAGGCTTTCGGGCGCGTGAACGCCTCGATGCCGTAGGTCGACAACGTGAGGCCGATGCCGGAGTGGCCGACGCCGGACCACGGCAGCCGGGGGCTCACGCGGTCGCAGCAGTTCCAGTACACCGAGCCGGCGCGCATCCGCGAAAGCACGCGCTCGGCGCGGCGGCGGTCCGGCGTGTAGATGCCGGCGGTGAGGCCGTAGTCCGAATCGTTCATGAGCGCAATCGCCTCGGCGTCGTTCGCCACGGACATGATGCCGATGATCGGGCCGAAGCTTTCCTCGCGCATCACCGCCATGTCGTGGTTCACGTCCACGAGCACCGTGGGCTCGAACCAGTTGCCGGGGCCCTTGGGGCGGCTGCCGCCCACGAGGACCTTCGCGCCCAGCTTCTTCGCCTCCTTCACCTGGGCCTCGAGCACCTTCACCTGCGGGGCGCGCGTGAGCGGGCCGATGTAGGTGGCGTCCTGCTGCGGGTCGCCCACCTTGAAGCCCTTCACTTCCTTCACGAAGGCCTCGACGAAGGGCGCGAAGGCCTTCTCGTTCACGTAGATGCGCTCGACGGAACAGCAGCTCTGGCCGGTGTTGTAGAACGCGCCGTCGGCGAGGCTCGCGGCGGCCGCGGCGATGTCGGCGTCTTCGCAGACGTACGCGGGATCCTTGCCGCCCAACTCCAGCTGCAGCTTCACCAGGCGGCCGCGCACCGATTCGGCGATGCGCCGGCCGGTGGCGTAGCTGCCGGTGAAGAAGATGCCGTCCACGGGCTGGCGCACGACCGCCGCGCCGGCTTCGCCCCCGCCCACGACGGGGATGAAGGCTTCGTCCGGGATGCCGCTCTCGTGCAGCAGGCGCGAGATGGCGAGCCCGGTGAGCGTCGCGAATTCCGAGGGCTTGTAGAGAACCGTGTTGCCGGTGGCGAGCGCGGGGACGAAGACGTTCGCGCCCACGAACCACGGGTAGTTCCAGGCCGAGACGCTCGCGACGACGCCCAGGGGCTCGTGCGAGATGAGCTCGAGCATGCCGCTGCCGCGATCGCCGAAGACCTTGCGCGGGCGCAGGACGCGGGCCGTCTCCTCGAGGAAGAAGTCCAGGCGCGCGATGACGCCCTTCAGCTCGTTCCTCGACTGGGTGATGGGCTTGCCGACCTCCATGGTGAGGATGGCGGCCAGTTCCTCGGTGCTGCGAACGACCGTGGCGCGGAAGGCGCCGAGGGCCGCCAGGCGCTGCTTGAGGGGCGTGGCGGCCCAGCGGGGCTGGGCGGAGCGGGCGGCGGCGTACTTGGCCTTGATGCTGCGCGCGTCGTCGGCGGGGAGGCTGGCGACGGGCTTGCCGTTGGCGGGGTTCAGGATCTTGAGGGTAGGCATTTGTTTTCTGGCGCCTTGGGCGCGGTCAGGCGTTGGAACCGCAGATGAACCGTGGTCGCGAAGCGCCGTTAGAGGAAACAGATGAACACAGATGAGTGGCGAGTACTCGAGCGTCCGTGTCGTGGTGCGGTGAGATAGGTCTAGGCGGCTCCCACCGCGCGGACGGGTCGGGGTTGGCCGGTGGCCTTGCGGTCGCGGCAGGCGGCGACGAAATCGGCGAGGAGCGGGCGGCCGTCGAGGAGCTTGGGATCGGCCGGGTCCATGAACTCGGGGTGCCACTGCACGCCCATCACGTAGCTCGGGCCTTCCCAGCGGATGGCCTCCACGATGCCGTCGGGCTCGGAGAGCCCCTCCACCGCGAGTCCCCGGCCGACCTGCTTCACGGCCTGGTGGTGGATCGTGTTGATGTGCGCGACCTCGACGCCCGGGTAGAGCGAACCGAGCCAGCTGCCGGGAAGCACGCGCAGGTCGTGGAAGTTGTGCTCGTAGCGCTTGTCGTCGCGGTGCATGAGCGTCTGCGGGACCTGCGTGTTGATGTCCTGGTAAAGCGTGCCGCCCAGCGCCACGTTGATGAGCTGGCAGCCGCGGCAGATGCCGAAGACGGGCTTGCCCTGGCGCACGAACGCCTCGAAGAGCGCGATCTCGTAGCGGTCGCGGATGCGATCGCCCGACCACTCGGGGTTCATGGGCGTCTCGCCGTAGGTCTCGGGCGCGATGTCGGCGCCGCCCTGCAGGACCAGGCCGTCGAGGGCGTCCACGTAGTCCGAGACCTCGATGTTGGCGGGCAGGTGCGGGGAGGCGAGGCTGATTTCCGGCACCATGAAGGCGAGCACCTCGCCCGACATCACCCAGTTGGCGACGGACTGCTCGAGGTACTGCACCGTCTTGGTGGGCAGGAAGACGCGCCGGGGGTCCGGGTAGAGGAGTCGGGCGGAGACACCGATGCGAAGCGGTTCCATGGACGAAAACTATAGCGCGCCTTCGAAGAGACGGCGGAAATCGTCGGCCGTGCACGGCCGCGGGTTCGTCTGGTGGCAGGTGTCCTTGATGGCGACCTCGACCAGCGCCGCCACGTGGGAGGCGCCCACGCCCTTCTCGCCGAGCCTCGCGGGGATGCCCACGTCCGCCTTCACCTTGCCCAGCCAGCCGATGAACTCGTCGGGGGTGGAGCCCACGCCGCACACGCGGGCCAGCTCCTCGAGCTTGTGCACGCACGAAGGCGCGTTGAAGCGCATCACGTGGTCGATCATGATCCCGTTGGCGAGGCCGTGGTGCATGTCGACCACGGTGCCCAGCGCGTGCGCGCACGAGTGGACGGCCCCCAGGTCCTTCTGGAAGGCGATGGCGCCCATCAGCGAGCTCATCATCATGTCCGAGCGGGCGGCGAGGTTGCCCGGCTCGCGCACGGCCGTGACGAGGGCGCGCGCGGCGATGCGCGTGCCCTCGAGCGCGATGCCGTCGCACAGCGGGTGGTAGACGGGGGAGAGATAGCTCTCGACGTTGTGCGTGAGGGCGTCCAGGCCCGTGGCCGCGGTGATCGCGGCGGGCAGGCCGAGCGTGAGTTCCGGATCGGCGAACACCGCGCGGGCGAGGAGCGCCGGCGAGAAGACGATCTTCTTCACGTGCGTCGTGTCGTGCGAGATGACCGAGGAACGCCCGACCTCGCTGCCGGTGCCGCTGGTCGTGGGCAGCGCCACGAAGTGCGGCAGCTCGTTCACGATGGGGCGCACGTTCGGGTGGTCCCAGGCGTACTCGAGGACGTCGCCCTCGTGCACCGCCATGAGCGCGACGGCCTTGGCCACGTCGAGCGCCGCGCCGCCGCCGAAGCCGATGACGCAGTCGGCATGGTGCGCCTTGAAGGCCGCGGTGCCGCCGTCCACCTGCGATTTGGTCGGGTTGCCGAAGACGCCCGCGTACACCTCCACCGACAGCGCGGGCAGCAGGGAGCGAAACTCCGCCAGGAGGGGAAGCGAGGCGAGGCCCTTGTCCGTCACGATGAGCGGGCGCGAAAGGCCGCGCTGCTTCAGGTGGTCGCCCACGAGGCGGCGCGCGCCGGGGCCGAAGTGGATGGTCGTGGGGAAGCTGAATCGGTGCAGGGTCATGGTCTTCCTGGCGTGGCGGGGCGGGCTCAGATGATCTCGAAATAGCGCTTCAATTCCCAGTCGGTGACGGCGTCCTGCCACTGGCGCCATTCCCACTCCCGCGTGGCGGCGAAGTGATCGACGAAGTCGTCGCCCAGGAAGTCGCGCGCGATGCCCGAGGCGCGGAAGTTCCTCGTGGTCTCGATGAGCGAGCGCGGGGCGCGCGGGATGTCCTCCGCGCCCTGGTTCGTGCCGGTGATCGGCGGCTGCGTGAGCTTGAGGCCCTTCTCCACGCCGTAGAGGCCCGCGGCGATCACGGCGGCCGTGGCGAGGTAGGCGTTCATGTCGGCGCCGGGGCAGCGCGTCTCCAGGCGCGTGGCCTTGGGGCTGCCCGCGATCACGCGGAAGCTCGCGGTGCGGTTGTCGATGCCCCAGGTGGGCTTCACCGGCGCCCAGAAGCCGTCGACGAGGCGCTTGTAGGAGTTCACCGTGGGCCAGAACATCGGCGCGAACTCCATGAGGCAGGCGACCTGGCCGGCGAGGTAGCTTTCGAAGAGCTTCGACATCGAGTTCCGGCCCTTCGCGTCGAAGAAGAGGTTCTTCTTCCCGTCAGAAAGGCTCTGGTGCAGGTGGCCGGAGCAGCCGGGGTACTGCGCGCTCCACTTGGCCATGAACGAGGGCATGACGCCGAAGCGCGAGCCGATCTCCTTGGCCGCCGTCTTGAAGAGGACGGCGCGGTCGGCGGCCTCGAGCGCGCCGGAGAACGCGATGGCCGCCTCGTAGACGCCGGGCCCGGTCTCCGTGTGCAGCCCCTCGATGGGGATGCCGAAGAGCGCCATCTCGTCCATGAGCGCGTTGAAATACTCGCGCTTGTGGTTCATGCGCAGGAGCGAGTAGCCGAACATCCCGGGCGTGACGGGCTCCGGGCCCACGCCCTGCTTGGCGGCCCAGCTCTGCGGCGTCTCGGCGAAGTTGAAGAACTCGTACTCCGAACCCACCATCGGGGCGAAGCCGAGCTTCTGCGCGCGGGCCAGGACCTTGCGCAGCACCTGCCGCGGGCAGATGGGCGAGGGCGATCCGTCGGCCTTCACGAACTGGCCCAGGAAGAAGGGGACGTTGTCGTCCCAGGGCACGGTGCGGTAGGTGCCGAGATCGAGTTGCACCATCGCATCGGGAAAACCGTGATGCCAGCCGGTGAGCTTCGTGTTGTCGTAGCAGACGTCGTGGGCGTCCCAGCCGAGCACCACGTCGCAGAAGCCGAAGCCGCCCTCGACCGCCGAGAGGAACTTGTCCTTGTGCAGGTACTTGCCGCGCAGGATGCCGTCGATGTCTGCGACGGCGACCTTCACCTTGCCGAGGTTCGACCGGCGGATGGCCTCGACGACGTTCAGGACGCCGGGGGCGGCGCCGGGGGACTTCTTCAAGGGATGGGCTCCTCGCGGACGGGTGCCGGTCATTCTAAGCCGGCCGGTGGCGGCGGGCGAGGTTACTTCGCGCCGGCGGGCAGGTCGGTCTTCGGGAACGCCCCGGTGGCCTCGGCTTTCGGGGTGCCGCGCAGGCGGCTCTTCCTCAGCTGCCCCGAGCGCTCGAGGATCGGGTAGGCGGTCGAGCAGAAGAACGAGTTGATGCGGCGCATGTCGCTGATGATGTCCAGGTGCAGCGAGCTCGTCTCGATCGACTGCACCGTCTGCCCCGAGAGCCTGTCCAGGTGCTGCGAGGCGTAGGCGCGCTCGAGGTCGCGGAACTTCTCCTTCTCCGCGAGCAGCATCTGGGCGCTCTTCACGTCGCCCGTGAGGAACACCGACAACCCCAGGCGCAGGTTCGCCACCAGCATGGCGTGCAGTTCCTCGATCTCCTTCATGCCGGCCTCGGAGAAGGAGAGCTTGTGCGCGATCTTCTTGTCCTTGAGGTCCACGAGGATCCGCTCGATCACGTCGCCCACGTGCTCCAGGTTGATGGTGAGCGAGATGATCTCCGTCCAGCGCGCGCCGTCCTTCTCGTCGAGGGCCTCGCGGCTGATCTGGGTGAGGTAGAGCTTCACCGCGGTGTAGAGCCGGTCGACGTCGTCGTCCAGGCGGATGGCCTCGTCGGCCTTCGCCGTGTCGTTGTGGCGGATCACCTCGATGGCGCCCTGGAGCATCTGCTCGATCGTGTCGCCGATGCGCAGCGTCTCGCGCGCGGCGTTGGCGAGGGCGAGCGCGGGCGTCGCGAGGGCCCCTTCGTCGAGGTGCCGGGGCTGCGCCACCTGGCCCGCGGCCTGGGACGATTCGGGGAACCACTTCGTCACCAGGGCCGCGATGGGCTCGGTGAAGAAGATGAAACCCACGGCGAGCGACAGGTTGAAGAGCACGTGGAAGTGCAGCACCTGCCGGCGCGGGTCGGTGTCGAAGTGGGCGATGGCCTGCAGGACCCACGCGAGGAGAAGGGAAAAGACGATGCAGCCGGCGATCTTGAAGACGAGGTTGCCCAGGGCCACGCGCCGTCCGCCGCCGGCGGCGCCGAAGGTCGCGAGCACGGCGAGCAGACCGCTGCCCAGGTTCGCGCCCAGCACCAGGCACATGGCCACCGGCACGGAGATCACGCTCGCGGCGGCGAGGGTCGCCGAGAGCAGGACCACGGCGAGGCTCGACCACGAGAAGATCGCGAAGAGGGCGCCGATCAGCATGTCGAGCATCGGGTCGCCCGAGAGCGAGCCGAAGAGCACCTTGGTGCCGGCGGCGCCCACGATGGGCTTCGCCGCCGCCTGGATGAGCTGCAGGGCGAGGATGATGAGGCCCAGGCCGATGGCCACGCGCCCGAGCTGCCCGGCCTTGGTGTTCTTGCGCGACAGGAAGAAGACCACGCCGAAGAAGATGGCGAGGGGCGAGAGCCAGGAGAGGTCCAGCGAGAACACCTGCGCCATGAGCGCCGTGCCGACGTCCGCGCCCAGCATGATGGCGAGGGCGGGCGCGAGCGCGATGAGGTTCTGCGAGACGAAGGAGCTGGTGATGAGCGCCGTCGCGCTCGAGGACTGCACCAGGCTCGTGACGCCCAGGCCCGCGATGAAGGCCGAGCCCCGGGAGGAGACGCTCTTCGACAGGACGCGCCGCAGGCTCGCGCCGTAGACGCGCAGGATGCCCGTGCGCACGATGTGCGTGCCCCACACGAGCAGGGCCACGCTGGCGAGGAGGTTGAGGAGCGTCTGCACTTCGGTCGGTTCGGGGTCTCCGGAAGGCTAGAACTGCGGCAGGCTGAAGGTCTTGAGGTTAGTGTAGCCCTTCATCGTCTCCTGCACGCCCTCCTTGTGCCCCAGGCCCGAGTCCTTGATGCCGCCGAAGGGCGTGAGCTCGATGCGGTAGCCGGGCACCTCGCGCACGTTGACCGAACCCACGTTGAGCTCCGCGATGAAGCGCGCGATGTAGTCCAGGCGGTTGGTGAAGATGCCCGAGGACAGGCCGTAGGCCGTGCCGTTCGACAGGGCGATGGCCTCGTCGATCGTGGAGAACCGGATCACCGGCGAGACCGGGCCGAAGGTCTCCTGCTTCACCACCGTCATGCCGGGCGTCACGCGGTCGAGCAGGGTGGGGAGTAGAGGGCGCCCGTGCGCTGGTTGCCGTGCAGGAGCCTCGCTCCCTGCGCCACCGCCTCGTTCACGCGGGCCTCGAAGAGCTTCGCGGCCTCCTCGTCGATCACGGTGCCCATCTCCATCGCCGGGTCCGCGGGGTCGCCGTAGGTCCAGGCGCGAGTCTTCTCGAGGAGGATCTCGACGAAGCGGTCGGCCACCTTCTCGTGCACGAGCATGCGCTTCACCGCCGTGCAGCGCTGGCCGCTGTTCTTGTAGGAGCCCTGGGCGGCGAGCGAGGCGGCTTCCTCGACGTCGGCGTCCTCCATCACGATGACCGGGTCGTTGCCGCCCAGCTCGAGGACGGTGCGGCGGTACCCGGCCTTCTGGGCGATGTATTTTCCGATCGAGACCCCGCCGGTGAAGGTGACGACCTCCACGTGTTCGTTGGTGATCAGCTCGTCGGCGATCTCGCGCGGGTCGCCGGTCACCACCTGCAGCATCTCCGGCGGCAGGCCGGCCTCGTAGAGCAGGTCGGCGAAGTAGAGCGCGGAGAAGGGCGTCTTTTCCGTGGGCTTGAGCACCATGCGGTTGTTGGTCGCCACCGACGGGGCCACCTTGTGCGCCACCTGGTTCATCGGGTGGTTGAAGGGGGTGATGGCGGAAATGACGCCCATGAGGGGATCGCGGCGCGTGAACACGCGGCGGTTCTTGCCGTGGGGCGTCAAGTCGCAGGAGAAGGACTGGCCGTCGTCCTTGAGCGCCTCCATGCCGGAGAACGTGAGCACGTCGCACACGCGGCCGATCTCGTAGACCGAGTCCTTCTTGCACAGGCCCGATTCCAGCGTGATGAGATCCGAGGCCTCGTCGACCCGCGTGCGCAGCAAGGCGGAGGCCTTCAGCAGCAGCGAGGAGCGCTCGTAGCGCGTGAGCTTCGGCTTGTACGGCCGTGCGATGGCGAAGGCGCGGCGCACGTCCTCGACGGTGGCCTTGGGCACGGTGCCCACGACCTGGCCGGTGAAGGGTTCCTCACCTCGATCACCCGGTCGCGCATCACGCGCTCTCCGCCGATGCGAAGGCCTTCGGCGCGGAAGGAGGGGCTCTGGGGGGGCTTGGCGACTGCGTTCATGGCGTGGTCTCCCGGACGAGGGCCGGCGGTGGCAGGGTTTCGTCGCGCTCGAGCGCCTGGTGCAGGCGCGAGCGGCTCTTCATGACGTGCTGGAACAGCAGCTGGCCCGCGAGGCCGGCGTCGCGTCGGGCGATGGCCTCGACGATGGCGGCGTGCTCGCGGGTCGATGTGGGGAAGGCGTCGTGGCCGCGCGCGAGCGTCTCGCGGCGGAAGAGGTGCAGCTCGTTGATCAGGCGGCGGTAGGCGGCCAGGAGCGTCCCGTTGCCGGCCAGCTGCGCGAGCCGGTCGTGGAAGCGGATGTTGAGCGGGTAGTACGCGCCGACGTCCTGCCCCTTGCCGGCGAGGCGCATCTGCTCGACCAGCGTCTTCAGTTCCGCGATGTCCGCCTCGCCGGCGCGCTCGGCCGCGAGGCGCCCGATCATCTCGTCGAGGCCGGCACGGACCTCGTAGATCTCGTCGGCTTCCTGGAGCGACACCTGCCGCACCGAGACGCCGCGATTCTTCTCGGTGACCACGAGGCCGGCCTGCTCGAGGGCGCGGAAGGCCTCGCGCACCGGGCCGCGGGAGATGTTGAGCTCCGTGGCGACCTCCTGCTCGACGAGCTTGTCGCCCGGCAGGATATCGCCCGCGAGGATGCGACGCTCGAGCTCCTGCTGCACCAGCGAGGTGAGGGACTGGCTGCGCAGCAGCTCGATGGCCGAGGAGGCGCCGGGCCGGGCCGCGGCTTTCGTCATGTCGTCATGGCCGGTTAGGCAAACTTTCGAATTCCGTGCTTGACATTAGAAAGCCTTGGTTTGTAGATTGTCAACAATCTGCAACATACAAAGTCTACGCTGCGGGCATGACAGAAGCGTGTCAGAGCCCCCACGAACGAGGAGAGCCGTCCCGATGACGCAAGGCGCAGCCCTGAGTGTCGAAGGCCTGTCGAAGTCCTTCGGCGGCCCGCAGAAGGCGCTGAAGGACGTGCGGCTCACGGTGGCCCCCGGCGAGATGGTCGCCCTCATCGGCGCCTCCGGCTCGGGCAAGTCGACGCTGCTTCGCCACATCTCGGGCTTCGTCGCCGCCGATCCGGGCTCGGGCGCCATCCGCGTGAACCAGCACGTGATGCAGGAGGGCGGACGGGTCGCGCGGAGCATCCGGCACCTGCGCGCGGACGTGGGCTTCGTCTTCCAGCAGTTCAACCTCGTGGGCCGGCTCACCGTGATGACCAACGTCCTCATGGGCCAGTTGCCGCGCATCCCCCTGTGGCGCAGCCTCATCGGCCGCTTCACGCAGGCGGAGAAGGCGGAGGCCTGGCGCGCGATGAAGGCGGTGGGCATCGAGAACCTGGCCTGGCAGCGCGCCAGCACGCTCTCGGGCGGGCAGCAGCAGCGCGTGGCCATCGCGCGGGCCCTCGTCCAGCGTGCCGGCATCATCCTCGCCGACGAGCCCATCGCCTCGCTCGATCCCGAGAGCGCGCGCGTCGTGATGGAAATCCTCGCGCGCATCAACCGCGAGCAGGGCATCACGGTGCTGGTCTCCCTGCACCAGGTGCAGTTCGCCCGCCGCTATTGCGTGCGCACGGTCGCCTTGCGCCTGGGCGAGGTCGTCTACGACGGCCCGTCGGCGGCGCTCGAGGCCGGCATGCTCAGGAAGCTCTACGGCGCCTCCGTGGAGGAGATGCTGGACGGCACCGAGACGATCGACGCCGTGATGAACGACCCCGTGGTGGCCGAGGGCCTCGGGGTGGCGGCCGCGACGGCCTGACCCCCTTCACCGAAGTCCCGACAACAACCCCAGGCGCAACCCGAGCGCATCAATCCCAGGAGGAGAACGACCCATGAAGAACACGTTCCAACGCGCGCTCGCCGGCCTCGCCGCGACGCTCTTCGCCGCCGGCGCCCTCGCGCAGGAGATCAACTTCGGCATCATCTCGACCGACAAGAGCGCGGCCATCAAGTCGCTGTGGGATCCGTTCATCGACGACATGCAGAAGGCCACCGGCCTCAAGGTGAACGCCTTCTTCTCGACCGACTACACCGGCATCATCGAGGCGCAGCGCTTCAACAAGGTGCAGGTGGCCTGGTACGGCAACAAGAGCGCGATCGAGGCGGTGGACCGCGCCAACGGCGAGGTGTTCGCCCAGTTCATCGACCTGCACGGCACGCCCGGCTACTACAGCTACGTCATCACCCACAAGGACAGCCCGCTCAATTCGCTCGAGGACATGTTCAAGCGCGGCAAGGAGATCTCCTTCGGCTCCGGCGATCCGCAATCGACCTCCGGCACGCTCGTGCCAGGCTACTACGTGTTCACGCAGCGCGGCGTCGAGGCCAAGGACGTCTTCAAGGTCGTGCGCCCGGCTTCCCACGGCGTGAACCTGCTCGCCGTCCTCAACAAGCAGGTCGACGTCGCCACGAACAACAGCGAGGAGCTCGACAAGCTGAAGCTCAAGGACCCGGCCAAGCGCGAGCTGGTGAAGATCCTCTGGACTTCGCCGCTCATCCCGCGCGACCCGCTCGTCTGGCGCAAGGATCTCCCGGACGCCACCAAGAAGAAGCTCAAGGACTTCATCCTGGGCTACGGCAAGGACCAGCGCGAGAAGGACGTCCTCAAGGGCATGCAGGGCATCGCCGGCTTCCGCGCCTCCACGGATGCGCAGCTGATCCCCATCCGGCAGCTCGAACTCGCGAAGGACCGCGCCAAGGTCGGCGGCGACACCACGCTCAACGCCGCCGAGAAGGACGCCAAGCTCAAGGCCATCGACGCGAAGCTCGCCGAGCTCGCCAAGCAGGCGAAGTAGGTGGCGCAAGCGGTTCCGATCCCCCCGGGGGCGCTCGATCCCCCGGGCGCGGGCAAGCGCACGCTCTCGCAGGCGTTCGGCTGGGCCATGTTCGTCCTGATCCTCGCCTGGGCCTGGAAGGGCGCCGACGTGCGCCCGCTGGACCTCGTGAAGGACTCGGGCAACATGGCCAAGTTCCTCACGGAGTTCTTCCCGCCCGACTTCCGGGAGTGGAAGAGCTACCTGCGCGAGATGGTCGTGACGGTGCACATCGCCGTCTGGGG